>NZ_JAVHJU010000003.1:3218-342607 GCF_031082405.1 Amycolatopsis sp. A133 | reverse complement strand
CGTACTTCCTGCCTGCGGGTTCGTACGTCTTCACGGCTCCGGCGTGACCGGCTGAAAGCGCCACATTGGGTGCGTTGAATCAGCACTGCGGCGCGAAGCGCCTCCGTTGAGGGTGGTGGCGGGGGCATGGATGGAGCAACCAACGCCACATTGGGGCGCTTCAGGCCGGGAGGAGCTTGAGGCGGAGGTGGAAGTTGTCCAGGGTGGCCGGCAGGGGGCGCTCCGGGGACAGCACCGTGCCGGACGCCTGCTCGAAACGGTGGTCGCGAACCAGGTTCGCCAGCATCGTGCTCGCGCAGAACTGGACCAGGTCGCGGCCCGGGCACACCGCCGGCCCCGCGCTGAACGGGACCAGGGCCGGGTTCTCCGCCGCCCGGCCGTCGAGCCAGAGGTCCGGCTCGAAGCGGTCGGCGTAGGGCAGGTCCGGGTCGCGGTGGAAGAACGGCGTGTAGATCAGCACCGTCGTGCCCGCCGGGCCCCACGACGTCTCTTCCGTGGTCTCGCGCAGGATCATCGGTGTCGTCGGCCACAGCCGCACCGCGTCCAGCAGGCACGCGCGCAGGTAGCTCAGCTGGTTCGGCTCGGCCGGGTCGACGCCTTCGAGGTCGGTGCGGGCGCGCTCCAGCGCCGCCGGGTGGGTCGCCAGCAGAGCCAGCGTCCGGTACGTCGCCATGCCCGCCGCGTCGAACGCGAACAGCCAGTGCGCCACCTGGTCGGGCGCGTGGACCTCGGCGTCGGCGCCGACGGCGGCGATCACGGCGGCGAGGCTGCCGGGCTCGGCGCGGCCGAGGTGCGCGGCCAGCCGCTGCCCGAACTGGGCTCGCAGCTGCTTGCGCTGCGGGTGCAGGTACGCCCAGTTCGCGTCGAAGCGCAGGCGTTCGAGCTGGTCGGTGAGCGTCGTGTCGTCGCGGGCGCCCGGGCCGAGCACAACGCGCCGGACCAGCCGCCACCACGCGACGTTGAAGGTGTCCCAGCTCAGCTCGCCGTCGTGGCCGGCTTCGCTCAGCAGGACGGCCGCTTCCTCCGCGACAGCCTCGGCGAACGGCGCCGCGAGCTCGTGCAGCGGGCGGCCGGGCTCGAGCACGGCCTCGGTGAACCGGCGGCGCGGCACCCGGTCCCGAGCGCCGGAAATCAGCACGCCGTGCGGCTGGAAGTGGCTCAGCGCGGCGCGTTTCTCCACTGTGGACGGACTGAACGGCGTCGGCGAGCCGGCCAGCAGCCGCTTCACGTCCGCGCCGGACAGGGCCAGCTCCACCGACCGGCCGGGGACCCGCAGCTTCAGCGGGCGCCCGTAGTGGCGGTCGTGCAGGCGCCGCAGCAGCCGCACGGCCGGGCGGTCGAACTGCAGCTTCCCGGCCACCGCCATCACCGCGGGACGACGCTTGATGACCCCGCGGGCCAACGTGGGCAACGCCACCTCGACCGCAACACGCAGGGTTTCGGCCACCGAAGCGGTCTCCGGTCGCGTGCGGGGTTCCCGAGTGGACGTCATGGCGCCCGGCTACCCGCGGGTGCCGCTCCGAAACCGCCGTCAACCCCGTAGGGCGACGTTCAGCACGTCGCCGGCGTGGTCCAGGCAATCCACGCAGATCACCGCGTCCCGCGCCGCGCAGTCCACGCGCAGCAGCGGGCGCCGGAGCCCGAGGAACGTCCGGCGCTCGCGGCGGCCGCAGAAGTCGCAGACCGCGGCCAGCGGCGACGTCACCGCCGCCAGCACGTCTCCCGCGCCGCTTTCCCGGTCCGCGCCGTCGCGCGCCACCCGCAGGCCGGCCCGGACGCAGTCCACGCAGATCGGGCCCTTCCGGCCGGGCACCCGGGGGTCGCGCCGCCTGCCGCAGAACCGGCACGGCCCGCCCGCCCCGTTCATCGCCGTCACCGCGGCCTCCTCGTCGGTTTCGCCGCTCGCGCGCCGGGAATCCGGGCCGCGGCGCACCTGATGGTTGCCACGCTACCCGGCTCCCGGGTGGCCGGCCGATCGCGGCGCGCCCGGTGGAACCCGGACTCACGCTCGACCGGGTCTCCTGGCCGCGTGGTGCCGGTACGAGCGGGCAGGAGGAAAGTTTTGTCGTCGTTGACGGTGTTGTTGGGGGTGGCCGGCCTGCTCGCGCTGGCCGCGGCGATCGTGCCGAAGCTGGTCGCCGACCGGCCGTTCTCGGTGCCGCTGGTGATGCTCGTCGCCGGCATCGTGCTCGGAGTGCTGCCGCTGCCCGCTCCCTACGGCAACGGCTGGAGCGACCCGGCCGCCCACCTGCACGGCGTGGAATCCTTCGCCCAGCTGGGCATGCTCGTGGCCCTCGCCGGGGCGGGGCTGTCCGTCGACCGCTCGTTCGGCCTGAAGAGCTGGGGCTCGACCTGGCGGCTGCTCGCCATCACGATGCCGGTGTCGATCCTCGCGATCGCCCTGCTCGGGTACTGGTGGCTGGCGCTCGCCCCCGGCGTCGCGCTGCTGCTGGCCGCGGCGCTGGCGCCGACCGACCCGGTGCTGGCGGGCGACATCGGCATCCCGCACCCCGATGTCGAGCCGGAGCTGGCCCGGAACAACGAGATCCGTTTCACGCTGACGACCGAAGCCGGGCTCAACGACGGCCTCGCGATGCCGTTCGTCCTGCTCGGCCTGGCGCTGGCGAGCGGCGAACCCCGCCTGGACCTGTCCTGGGTGCTGGTGGACCTGCTGCTGCCGCTGGTCGTCGGCGTCGTGGCCGGCCTGGTCACCGGACGGCTGCTCGGCTGGGCGATCTTCCGGGCGCCGTCGGATCGGCTGCGGCTGGCCGAGTACGCCGACGGGCTGGTTCTGCTCGCCCTCGCCTTCGTCCCCTACGCGCTCTCGGAAGTGGTCCACGGCAACGGGTTCGTTGCCGTGTTCGTCGCGGCGGTCGCGGTGCGCAGGCAGGAGCGCGAGCACGAGTACCACGGTGTCCTGCACGCGTTCGGCCACCAGCTGGAACGGCTGTTCGTCCCGCTCGCCCTGCTGGGGCTGGGCCTGGCGATCGGCGACGGCCTGCTGCGTGGGCTGCAGCCCCTCGAAGTGGTGATCGCCGTCGTCGCGGTCCTGGTGGTCCGGCCGGTGGTGGGGTGGCTGTCCCTGCTCGGTGCGCCCTCGCCGGGACGGCCCGCCGCCGCGGCGATCGCGTTCTTCGGCGTGCGCGGCATCGGCACCCTCTACTACCTGGCCTACACGCTCAACCGGCTCCCGGTGCCGCAGCAGGACGTGCTGTGGCGGGTCGGTGCGCTCGCCGTCGCCGTGTCGGTGCTCGTGCACGGCGTCCTCGCGGAGCCGGCGATCCAGCGGATCGAGCGGATGGGCGGCCACTTGCCGGCCGATGTGTAGGTCCGCGCAGAGTGGGTATCTATCTGTCAAGGCCCTTTTGGCGACTGGCCGATCCGGAAATGTCGCCGCAGCGGAAGGTGCACCCTCATGAACGACAAGCTGGAAAACAAGGGCGAAGAGCTCAAGGGCCGGGCCAAGGAAGCCGTCGGTGACGCCACCGGTAACGAGCAGTGGCAGGCCGAGGGCAAGTCGGACCAGGCCAAGGGCTCGCTCAAGCAGGCCGGCGAGAAGATCAAGGACGCCGTGAAGGGCGTCACGGACAAGAAGTGACCCGATCTCGTGCTGCCGCACCCCGGACGCCGGGGTGCGGCAGCATCTTCGTGTCTGGGGGCCGCTGGTGTTCGAAGGCTTCACGCTCGACCGCGTAGACGTCGGTGAGGTGACCCTGCGGGTGCGCCACGGCGGCTCCGGGCCGCCGGTCCTGCTGGTGCACGGGCACCCGCGCACGCACACGACGTGGCACCGCGTCGCCCCGCGGCTCGCGGATCGGTTCACGGTCGTGTGCGCGGACACCCGCGGCTACGGCGAGTCCACGAAGCCGCCGACCGACGAAGACCACACGCCCTACAGCAAGCGTGTCATGGCGGCGGACTGCGTCGCGCTGATGCGGCACCTCGGGCACGAAGAGTTCTTTGTGGCCGGTCACGACCGCGGCGCGTACGTGGCGACCCGCTTGGCGCTCGACCACCCGTCGGTGGTCCGCGGCGCGGCGATCCTCGACGCCGTCCCGATCGGCGAAGCCCTCGCCCGCTGCGACGCGCGGTTCGCGCAGGAGTGGTACCACTGGTTCTTCTTCGCCCAGCCGGAAACGCCCGAGCGGGTCATCACCGCCGATCCCGGCGCCTGGTACGACGTGGGCACGAAGAACACCCCCGAGCGGCTCGGCGAAGAGAACTTCGCCGACTTCCACCGCGCCATCCACGACCCGGCCACGGTCACCGCGATGCTCGAAGACTACCGAGCGGGCTTGGGCGTCGACCGCGCCCACGACGACGCGGACCGCGCCGCCGGGCGGCGGATCACCTGCCCCACGCTGGTGCTCTGGTCGAGCGACGACGACATGGAAGACCTCTACGGCGACGTCCTGGGCGTCTGGCGCTCATGGACGACCGACCTGCGCGGGCACACGATCAAGTCCGGGCACCACGTGGCCGAGGAGAACCCCGGAGCACTGGCGGCCGCGCTGAGCGAGTTCTTCGGCGGGATTCAGCGGTAGCGGGAGGCGAGTTCCGGGCTCTGCCCGCCGAAGGCGGCGAGATCGGCCCGGAAGACGGCCTCGAGCAGGCCGGCGTCCTCGACGCCGGGGGCCGTGACCACTTCGCCGAGCTCGAAGCCGCGCAGGGACGCGGTGACGACGTCGGCGGCGGTCATGCGGGGCACCGCGCTCAGGTCGAGTCCCTGTCGCTCGTGGAACTCCGTGGCGACGACACCCGGGCACAGCACCTGTACCCGGACGCCGGTGCCTTCGAGCTCGGCGTTCAGGGTCTGGGACAGGACGACGAGGTAGGCCAGGGAGCCGGCGTAGACGGCCCGGCGCGGCATGACCGACGGGCCGGCGGGCCCGCTGAACGCGATCATCCCGGCCACGTTGACGATCCTGCCCGCCCCGCGTTCCTGCATGCCCGCGACCGCGGCGCGGGTGAGCATGGTGGGCGCGGCGACCTTGACGTGGACGAGCTCGCGGGCCTTGGCGGCGGGCAGCTCGGCGAGCGGCATGTAGTGGGCGACGCCGGCGTTGTTGACCAGGACGGTCAGCGGCTCGGCGGCACAGAGCGCGGCGACGGTGTCGATGCCGTCGCCGGTCGACAGGTCGGCGGCCACCGTGCGGACGTCGACCCCCGGGTGGGCGGCGGCGAACTCCGCGAGGCGGTCCTCGCGGCGGCCGGTGACGATCAGGTCGTAGCCGTCCGCGGCGAGGCGTTCGGCGAAGGCCCGGCCGATGCCGGAGGTGGCGCCGGTGACGAGGGCGAGCCGGCTCATGGGTTTTCCCTTCCTTTCGGGGGTTCGGGTACCACGATCGGCTCGAACCGCGGGCGCAGGAAGCGGACCCGTTGTCCTGGGACCGGCAGTACCAGGACAAACGGCCGGCCGGCTTGCACAATCGAGGCATGGCGACCACCGGACTCGGCGCGGCCCTGCGCCACTGGCGCGACCGCGTCCCGCCCCGGGCCGCCGGCCTGCCCGCGGGCGGTCGCCGTCGCGCGGCCGGGTTGCGCCGCGAGGAACTGGCCCAGCTGGCCGGCATCTCCGCCGACTACGTCATCCGGCTCGAACAGGGCCGCGCGACGAGTCCCTCGGCGCAGGTCGTCGAAGCGCTGGCCCGGGCCCTGCGCCTCACCCGGGACGAACGGACGCACCTGTTCCGCCTGGCCGGCCTCGCGCCCCCGGGCCCCGGCACGGTCCCGCGCCACATCACGCCCGGCGTCCACCGCATGCTGGACCGGCTCGAGGGCACACCCGTCGCCGTCTTCAACGCGGCCTGGAACCAGATGCTGGCGAACCCCCTGTACACGGCGCTCATGGGAGAACACCGCGGCGACGACCTCAACGGCGTCCGGCGCACCTTCCTCAACCCGAACGCCCGGGTGCGCGACACCCCTGAATCACGCGGCAAGCTGCAGGCGGCCCTGGTCGCCGACTTGCGTCACACCGCCGGCACCTACCCCGACGACCCCGGCCTCCGGACGCTCATCGCCGAGCTCCGGCGGCGCAGCCCCCGCTTCGCGGAACTGTGGGAATCGGGAGCCGTGGGGCAGCACGAGTCCGCCCGCAAGACCGTCGACCACCCGGCCGTCGGCGCGCTGACCCTGGACTGCGACGTCCTGAGCGTCGCGGGCAGCGACCTGCGCATCATGGTCTACACCGCCGAACCCGGCACCGAGGAGGCCGACCGCCTGGCGCTGCTGGGTGTCATCGGGACGCAGTCGCTCGTCGAGGACCGGCCCTAGCCGGTCGTGCGGCGGGTGCCGTCGCCGAGAGGCTCGGTTCGGCCCGCCGCGTCGAGGCGTTCCAGCAGGGGGATCATCACCCGCCGGGTGCTGTCGAGGGCTTGGCGTGCCTGGGACACCGTGAACGGCTGCGGCAGCCGGCGCAGCTCCTCCGCCGCGCGCGCTTCCGCGTCCGGGCCGAGCACGACCCCTTCGGCGATCGCGGTCAGCCTGCCGAGCCGGACCGCCGCCGCCAGCTCCCGCCGTCCGAGGCCCAGTGACCGCAGCTCGTCCGCCTCGGGCGCGCGGAACGGGTGCTGCGCGAGCCGCTTCGCCACCGTTTCCAGTGCCCGCTCGACGACCGGAGCGAGCCCGGCGCCGGGCCGGCGGACGAGCCCGCCCGTCACCTCGAAGCCGGTGCCCGCCAGCACGGGGACCACGAGCTCCGCGGCGGGCAGGCCGAGCCGCTGCCGCAGTGCCTCCACCGGGACGCCCGCGGCCGTGCGGTCCCACGCGCCCACGATCCCGGCCGCCTCCGCGCGCAACGCCGCGAAGCGCTCCCCGTCGGCACACCAGTCCCCCAGCCGGTCCCCCGTCTCCGGCAGGCCCAGCACGGCGAAGTCGCCGGCCCGGACGAAACCGGTGCGGCGCAGGTAGGTGCGGGCGAGATCGGGATCGGCCAGTTCGCGGCCACGGGCCCGGGCCGCACCCCGGCGGGACAAGGCGGGCGGGTCGGCGTCGAGGACGTCGAAGCCGGCGGCGATCCGGTGCTCGCCGGGATCGCGCACCAGGCCGCGGTCGCCGGCGCGCAGCGGCAACGCGGCCGCCGTGGTGAGCCGCGCGGTGTCCGTCCCGAGTGGACGGACCCGCACCGGCACCGCCGCCGTGCCCAGGTGCAGCACCAGCTCGCGGTGCAGGTCCGCGGCGGCCGCACCGCGCAGCCGGACGTCGAACTCGCGCGTGGTGCGCCACCGGCCCGGGGTGAGCAGGACGTCGCCGCGGCGGACGTCGCCGCGCCCGGTGCCGCGCAGGTTCACCGCGACCCTGGCCACGGCACCGACGCGCTCGCGCGGTTCGCCGAGCGCCTGCAGGCCGCGGACCTTGACCCGCGCGGACCCCAGCAGCAGCTCGTCGCCCGCGGCGATCGTGCCGGCGGCCAGCGTGCCGGTGACGACCGTGCCGGCGCCGGAAACGGTGAAGGCGCGGTCGATCCACAACCGGACGTCGGCACCCGGGTCGGGGGACGGCAGGCCGGCGGTCAGTTCCCCGATCGCCGCGCGCAGCCGGTCGAGGCCCGCCCCCGTGGTGCCGCTGACGGCGACGCTCGGGACGGCTCCCAGCGACGTCGCCGCGATCTCCCGCAGCGCGAGGGCCGTCGCGGCGGCCGGGTCGGCCCGGTCGGCCTTGGTGACGACCAGCAGGCCGTGGCGGGCGCCGAACGCGTCCAGCGCCGCGAGGTGTTCGGCGGATTGCGGCATCCAGCCTTCGTCCGCGGCGACGACGAACAGCACGGCGGGGGCCGGCCCGGCACCGGCGAGCATGTTCGGCACGAACCGCTCGTGGCCCGGCACGTCCACGAACGCGACCTCCTCGCCGCCGATGCGGGTCCAGGCGAACCCGAGGTCGATGGTGAGGCCGCGGCGGCGTTCCTCGGCCCACCGGTCCGGCTCCATCCCGGTCAGCCGCCGCACGAGCGTGGACTTGCCGTGGTCGACGTGCCCGGCGGTGACGATCACCCGCATCGGCGGACGGCTTCCAGCAGCTTCGTGTCCTCTTCCGGCCGCACGGTCCGCAGGTCGAGCAGGCAGCGGTCCTTGAGGACCCGGCCGGCCACCGCGGGCTCCCCCGTCCGCAGCGCGGCCGCGTACCGGGCCGGCAGGCTCACCGCGACACTGGGCAGTTCGACGCCGGGCGCGCCCCCGCCGCCGACGGCCGCGACCGACGTCACCGCACGGGCGTCGACCGTTCCGAGGGCCTTGACCAGCGCTTCGGCGCGTTCCCGCAGGCTCTCCACGGACGCTTCGAGCGCGGCGCGCACCGGCGGTTGCGGCCCGCGCAGCGTCGCTTCGAGGGCGGCCAGGGTGAGCTTGTCGACGCGCAGGGCCCGCGCGGCGGGGTGCCGCCGCAGCCGTTCGACGACGTCCGCGTCGCCGAGCAGCAGGCCGGCCTGCGGGCCGCCGAGCAGCTTGTCCCCGCTGGCCGTGACGATCGTGGCGCCCGCCCGCAGCGCGCTCGCCGCGTCGGGCTCGACCGGCAGCAGCGGGTGCGGGGCCAGCAGGCCGGACCCGATGTCGGCGACCAGCGGCACGCCGAGGCCGGCCAGTTCGCCGATCGCCGCTTCCGAGGTGAACCCGGTGACGCGGTAGTTCGACGGGTGGACCTTCAGCACGAATCCGGTGCCGGGGCCGATCGCCGCGGCGTAGTCCCCGGCGCTCGTCCGGTTTGTGGTGCCGACCTCCCGCAGCCGCGAACCGGCCGATTCGAGGAGGTCCGGGATGCGGAAGCCGTCGCCGATTTCGACCAGCTCGCCCCGGCTGACCACGATCTCCCGGCCGGGGGCCAGCGCGAGCGCGCACAGCAGCAGGGCGGCCGCGTTGTTGTTGACCACGTGCACCGCACCGGCGTCCGGCACGGCCGCTTTCAGGGCCGCGAGCGCACCGCGGCCACGGCGCGCCCGGTCCCCGGTCGCGAGGTCGAATTCGACGTCGGTGGCACCGCCGGCCGCGACGAGGGCGTCCAGCGCGGCCGGCGACAGCGGGGCCCGGCCGAGGTTGGTGTGCACGACGACGCCGGTCGCGTTGACCACCGGCCGCAGCGAGGACGCGCTCGCCGGCAGCCGCGCGAGGACGACGTCGGCGACGTCCTCCGGGGCGATCTCGCCGGCCCTGGCCGCTCGCTGGACCTCGGCGACCACCGACTTCACCAGGTCCCGCCCGAGCGACCCGGCGGCCTTGGCGAGCCGGGGTTCGGCCAGCAGCGCGTCGGTCCGCGGGATCGCGCGGCGGGGGTCAGGCATGGCGGAGGCGGACGGGAATCGAACCCGCCAGCGGCAGAACCTGCCGTTCGACGGTTTTGAAGACCGCGCCGGTCACCAGGCCGGATACGCCTCCCTGCACCATGGTGCCCATCCTGCCAAGGTCGCGGCGAGCGGGCAGGATGAACCCGTGGGTTACCGGCTGACGCAATACGCGCACGGCGGCGGGTGCGCGTGCAAGATCCCGCCCGGCGAGCTGGAGGCGGCCGTGGCCGGCCTCACCGGCGCTTCGCCTGCCGATCCGCGGGGTGAGCTGCTGGTCGGCCTCGACACCGGCGACGACGCGGCCGCGGTCCGGATCTCCGGGGACACCGCGCTGATCGCCACCACGGACTTCTTCACCCCGGTGGTCGACGACGCCTACGACTGGGGCCGGATCGCCGCGGCCAACGCGCTTTCCGACGTCTACGCGATGGGCGGCACGCCGGTGGTGGCGGTCAACCTGCTCGGCTGGCCGCGGGAGACGCTGCCGTTCGAGCTGGCCGCCGAGGTCCTGCGCGGCGGCCTCGACGTCTGCAACGAGGCGGGCTGCCACCTCGCCGGCGGGCACAGCATCGACGACCCGGAGCCGAAGTACGGCCTGGCCGTCACCGGCGTCGCGGACCCCGCGCGGCTGCTGCGCAACGACGCGGGCCGCCCCGGCGTGCCGCTGACGCTCACCAAGCCGCTCGGCACCGGCGTGCTCAACTCGCGGCACAAGGCCACCGGCGAACGGTTCGGGCAGGCGATCGACGCGATGACGACGCTGAACGCGGCGGCGTCCCGGGCCGCGCTGGCCGCCGGGGCGGTGTGCGCCACCGACGTCACCGGCTTCGGCCTGCTCGGCCACCTGCACAAGCTGGCGCGCGCCAGCGGCGTCACGGCCCGGGTGGACCCGGCGGCGGTGCCGTACCTCGAGGGCGCGCGGGAGGCGCTGCGCGACGGGTACGTCAGCGGCGGCACGCGGCGCAACCTCGACTGGGTCCGCCCGCACGCCGACCTCTCCCGGATCTCGGCCGACGAGGCGCTGCTGCTGGCCGACGCGCAGACGTCCGGTGGCCTGCTGGTCGCCGGGGAGCTGCCGGGCCACCCGGTGATCGGATCGCTCGAGCCGCGGTCGGACCACACGATCGTCGTCGGCTGAGTTTCCCGGCCGGCCGGGCCGGGTACGCGGCGGGGAGAGCACGATCAGGAGGTGAGCGATGCCCGCTCCGGACCGGACCAGCCTCGAGCAGCACCTGTCCGAGACCGAGTACCCGTGTGGCCGCGACGAGCTCCTGCGCCGCGCGGCGGCCGCAGGTGGCGGCGACTCCGTGCTGGGCTCGCTCGGTGGTCTGCCGCACAGCGACCGGTACGACAGCTTCGACGCCGTCTGGGAAGCGGTGTCCGCCAAGCACATCGGCGGAGCACCCTAGGCGAGGCGTTCCACGGCGTCGCGGGCTTCCTTGAGGTCGGCGCCGGTGCGGTCGCGGTAGGCCTTGATGGCCTGGATCTTCTTGCCCTCCCGCAGCAACGCGGTCACCTCGGCGGGCACCGGCTCCTCGACGGCCACCCCGAGCCGGTCGGCGATCGCGTCCAGCTTCCGTTCCACCCGCGCGAGACGGCGATCGACCCGGCCGAGCCTGCGGTCCGTGGACGATGACCCCAGTGCGACGACCGCGACCAGCACGACGACACCGAGCAAGAGCATCCCGTAGTCCATCCGGGCATGCTACTTCCGGAAATTGTCGGTGCCCGTGGTTAGGGTGACGCCATGACCACGCTGACCGGCCGCCCGCACACCGCCTTGCTCGTCATCGACGTGCAGAACGGGGTGATGGAGACGGCACACGACCGCGAATCCGTCCTCGCCAACCTCGTCACGCTGGTGGAAAAGGCCCGCGCGGCCGGCACTGAGGTGGTGTGGGTCCAGCACACCAGCGACGAGCTGCCGCGCGGGAGCGAGACCTGGGAGTACGTCCCGGAACTGGTGCGCCGCGAGGAGGAACCGCTGGTGCACAAGCTGTACGGCGACTCCTTCGAGGACACCGACCTCGAGGAGGTGCTGGCCGCCCGCGGCATCGGGGCGCTGGTGGTGGCGGGAGCCCAGACGGACGCTTGTATCCGGTCGACCCTGCACGGCGCCCTGGTCCGCGGCTACGACGTGACTTTGGTGGCGGATGCGCATTCGACGGAGGATTTGACCGCGTACGGTGCCCCGGCGCCGGGGCAGGTCATTGCGCACACGAACATGTATTGGAAGTTCCAGAGCGCGCCCGGGCGGACCGCGGGGACGGTGGAGACGGCCGAGGTGGAGTTCGGGGTGAAGGCACCGGCTTGAGTTCGGGGGCGGTCGGGCGGGTTCCGGAGGCCGGGCGGGGGTGCGGCGGGTGTCGTCGGCGGGTTCTCCGGCGAAAATGTGCTGCTTCCACGCCGCGACCCACATAGCCGGGCGGCCAGCTCGGTCACCCGCGAATCCGGCCGCCCCAAGCGGTTTTCTCACTCGGTGGTTTCACTCGCCGCGCAGGTGGTCGCGCAATGAGCGCGCCACCCGGGCCATCAGCACCTCCGCCTCCGGCTGGAGGACCGCCGGGACCCTCGACTCCGTCAGGGCCACCACCCCGAACACGCCGCCGTCCGCGTGCTCGGCCACGCCCGCCTCGTGGCGCAAGTTCAGCAACGTTCCCGTCTTCGATGACCAGCGGACCGCGTCCGAGGCGAAGTCGGGCGTCAAGCGGTGGCGGATCATGTTGTTCGCCATCAGCTCGCGGACGCCCGCGGCCACCGACCGGTCGATCTTCGACGGCGTCCACAGCGCCTGCAGCAGTCCCAGCAGCGCCCGGGCGGAGGCGGCGTTCGCGCGCGTGACGTCGAGCTGCGGCAGGCGATGGCCTTGGCCGGCCGTCGATGCGCCGATGGCCAGTGCGTGGGCCAGGTCCACCTCGCCCGCGCCGAACCGCTCGGCCGGTGTCTCGACCAGGTCGCGCATCAGGTGGCGCACCGCTATCCCGGCCACTCCCCACTCGCCCAGCAGGCGCGTGACCTCCGGTGGCGGTGTCAGGCCGAACAGGACGTCGGCGGCCGTTCCGTCGCTCAGCGACGTGCTCAGGTACAGCAGGTCGTCGACGGCGACGCGGGCCGGGTGCCGGAAGCGGGTCAGGCCGATCGGGCCGGGCGTGGTGACGCCGCCGGGCGGTACCTCCAGCTGCGTTGCGCCGTCGAGCTCGCCGCGGCGGATGCGCTCCAGTGTGGCCGCCGCCAGGGGGACCTTGACCAGGGAGGCGATCGGGTACTCGCGGTCCGGGTCGATGCCGAGCTCGGCGCCCGACCGCAGGTCGCGGACCAGGAACGACCCGCGCAGCCCGCCTTCCTCCAGTGCGGCGCGCAGGTCCCGGACCAGCGCTTCGGCGGTCACCGGCCGGCTCCGAGGCACCGGCCGACGGCCGCCCGCAACGGCGTCCGCAACCGCTCGGCGTCCTCACCCGAGGCGGCGGCGACGCCGAAGCCGCGGGCGAGGTCGAGCTCGCCGATCGGCCGCCAGTGCAGCCGCAGCTCGTCCGCCTGCGCCACCGAGCACAGCAGCAGGTCCGCCGAGGCGAACACCTCCGCGGCCGCGGACGTCAGCGAACCGGCCACGGCCACCTGGGCCGGGGACAGGCCGACGGCGTCCCGCACCCGCAGCACCCGGTCGCGGACGTGCGGGACGTCGTCTTCGGGCTGGATCCAGACGCGCCGCCGCGGGCCGCCGGACCGGCCCGCCCGCAGTGTCTCCAGGTGCACCACCCGGCCCGGCGGCGGCACGGCCCCCGCGACACCCAGCGGCACGGACCACACGCCGTCCTCGGCCGGGACGGCGGTGAGCGCGGCCCGCACCTCGCCCGTGCGGACGAGCTCGGCCCGCTCCCCCGGTCCCGCCGCGCGGAACTCGAGGTGGAGCTCCAGCGCGCGGGCTTCGGCGGCGAGCCCGGCGAGTTCGCGGACGCCGCAGGTGGCCGGCACGGCGACCCGCACCGGCCGCAGCCGGGCGCGCTTCGCGTCGTGTTCCAGCGCGTCGGCCAGCTGCACGAGCCGCTGGGCCGAGGGCAGCACGTCCCGGCCGAACGGGGTGAGCCGCGCCCGGCGGGTCGAGCGGTCGAAGAGCCGCTCCCCGAAGTGCCGTTCGAGCGCCGCGATGCGCCGGCTGGCGACCGGCTGCGGGATGCGCGCGAGCGCCGCACCCGCCGTGAAGCTCCCCGTCTCGCTCACGCTCACGAACGCCCTGCAGCCGCCGACCAGGTCCACGACCTCACTTTATGCGATTCCGGCATCAAACCGCCTACTTCCGTCTTGGACAGCATGAACGAACGTCGTGAGACTGCGGATGTCGATCAAGACCGGAAGGAAGTTCCCGTGCCGTTCCCCCACGTCCGGCGGGCCGCGCTCGCCGCGCTGGTCCTCGTGCTCACCGCTTGCACCGCAGAAGCGCCGACGCCGACACCGACGCCGACCACGGCACCGCCGTCGGCCACCGCCGCGGCACCGCAGCCGGACTTCGCCCCGCTCGAACGCGACTTCGACGCCCGGCTCGGCGTGTACGCCGTCGACACCGGCTCCGGCCGCGAGTTCGCCCACCGCGCCGACGAACGCTTCGGCTACGCCTCGGCGCACAAGGCGTTCTCCGCCGCCGCCGTGCTCCAGCGCACCAGCCTCGACGGGCTGGCGAAGGTGCTCACCTACACCCGCGCCGACCTGCAGCCGAACTCCCCCGTCACCGAACAGCACGTCACCACCGGCATCTCGCTGCGCGACGCGATCGACGCGGCACTGCGCTACAGCGACAACACCGCCGCGAACCTGCTGTTCCGTGAGCTCGGCGGCCCGCCGGGGCTCGCCGCCGCGCTGCGCGGGATCGGTGACACGACCACCCACGTCGACCGGATCGAACCCGGCCTCAACGACCTCGCGCCGGGCGACGTCCGGGACACGAGCACCCCGCGGGCGATGGCAGGCAGCCTGCGCACCTTCGCCCTCGGAACCGCGCTCCCGCCGGAGAAGCGGACCATCTTCACGGACATGATGCGCGCCAACAAGACCGGTGCGGCCCTGATCCGGGCGGGTGCGCCGGCGGGCTGGGTGGTCGGTGACAAGACCGGCACCGGCGAATACGCCACCCGCAACGACATCGCCGTCGTCTGGCCGCCGGGGCGGGCGCCGATCGTGCTGGTGGTCATGTCCAGCCGCCAGGCGGAGAACGCCGAGCACGACGACCGGCTGATCGCGCAAGCGGCGAAGCTGGTCCTCGACGCCCTCCGCTGACACTGACACTGACACTGACATCGACGCTGACGTCAACGGCCGCCGAACAGCCGGCGCACCTCCGCTTCGACGTCGTCGAGCCACGCGGCCCGCTCGGCCGCCCCGGCGTCGGCCACCACCCGCAGCACCAGCCGGCTCACCTCGGGCTCCCCGAGGTAAGGGGCGAGGCAGCGCCGCCAGATCGCATCCAGCGGGTCGCCGAACAACGTCCGCTCACGGTCCTCCGTGGTGTCGGACGTGTTGATCACCAGCAGCCGCTTCAGGGCGAGCAGCGACTCGGGCGCGCCGCCGGCGTCGTCGAGGCGGTAGGCCACGCCGGGGACGAGGATCCGGTCGAGCCAGCCGCTGAGGATCGCGGGCGGCTTGCCCCACCAGTTGGGGTGCACCGCGACGAGCCCGCTCGCCTCGCGCAGCTCGTCGCGGTGGCGCCGCACCAGCGGATCCGGTTCGGCGGCGAGGAACTCCTCCGCCCGGCTCCCGCTGGTGCAGGCCTCTTCCGCGGTCAGGACCGGGTCGAAGCCTTCGGCGTACAGGTCGTGGAACTGCACGGGCGTGCCCGCGCGGCCCAGCGTGTCGACCACCCGGGCGGCGAGCGCGTGGTTGAAGCTCCCGGGCCGGGGATGGGCGAGCAGGACCACCACCGGACCGGTCATCCCGTCATCGCCACCAGGATGCGCCGCCGGCCGGTGAACGGCTCGCGGCCGTGGGCCATCAGCATGTTGTTGATCACCATGATGTCGCCGGCCTGCCACGGGAACGCGTAGCTGACCTCGTCGTAGACCTCGCGGATCTGCGCCAGGTCGGCGGCCGGGATCGGGCTGCCGTCGGCGAAGTAGGCGTTGCGCGGCAGGTCCTCCTCCGGGTACAGCTCCAGCAGCGCCTCGCTCACCTCTTCGCCGAGGCTCCAGATGTGGAAGAGGTTGGCCTGGTTGAACCACACGGTGTCCCCGGTGTGCGGTTCGGTGAGGAACGACGGCCGGACGTGCCGCGTGCGCAGCCCGTCCTCGGTCCATTCGAAGGTCTGGCCGTGGCGCGCGCAGTAGTCTTCGACGACCGCGCGGTCGTCGGTCTGGAAGGCCTCCTGCCAGGTCAGTCCGAGTCCTTCGCGGAACGCGCGCGTGTAGGTGACGCCGTCCGCGAACCGCTCGCGCAGGTCTTCGGGCAGTCGCCGGAACATCGCCCGGCTGTCCGCGATCGGGGTCGCGCCGCCGGTTTCCGCGGC
Source organism: Amycolatopsis sp. A133 (assembly GCF_031082405.1). Lineage (GTDB taxonomy): Bacteria > Actinomycetota > Actinomycetes > Mycobacteriales > Pseudonocardiaceae > Amycolatopsis. The sequence continues at coordinate 326,843 of NZ_JAVHJU010000003.1, read as the reverse complement.
GGTGTCGCACAGGAAGAACAGCCGCGCCGGCCAGCTCGCCGAGTAGGAGTTCTCGTTGTGCATCGGGATCGACTCGGCGGGCGGGTATTCGGTCGAGGTGTAGATGTTGCCCGCCACCGCCGAGCGCGGCGTCGACCGCTCGGTGTAGGTGAGCAGCGCCCCGCCGATCGTCTCGGTGACGGTGTTGAACAGGCCGAGGTCGGCGGGCAGCCCGCGCAGCAGGATCGCACCGTGGTCGCGCAGGTGCTCCTGCAGCTGCGGCAGCCGAGCTTCCACCGCCGCCAAGTCGGCGGCCGGGAAGACGGCGATCCCGGTGTGCTCGTTGCCTTGTAGTCCCCAGGGCGCTGCAAGATCGGCTTCTTTTCGGGGGCTCCGGGTGGCGGAGCCCCCGGCCTGGGGCGAAGCCCCGGATGTCACAGCTTCTTTTCGGGGGCTCCGGGTGGCGGAGCCCCCGGCCTGGGGCGAAGCCCCGGATGTCACAGCTTCTTTTCGGGGGCTCCGGGTGGCGGAGCTCCCGGCCTGGGGCGAAGCCCCGGATGTCACGGCGGTCATGCTTCCTCCAGTTCGAATCGGACCAGCTTGGTGGCCTCGGCGTGCAGCGCGGCCAGGTCGTCGGCGTCGGCGAACCCGGCGACGAACGCGTTCACCGCGTAGGTCTCGTGGTCGTCGCTCAGCAGCTGGCCGGGCGACACGGTGGTGATCACCGAGAACACCTCGGGCAGGTCTTCGAGCTCGGCGAGGCCGTGGATGCGGACCAGCCGGCCGTGGCCGGCGGCGTAGAGGATGAGCTCACCGACGGGGACGGGCAACCGGGCCGGTTCCCGCGGCGGCGGTGGGGTGCCGAGGCCCAGCGCCACCGTCTCGGCGAAGACGTCGATGCCGGTCCGCAGCTTCAGCAGCAGGGCCGTGGCGCCGCCGACCGGACGGCCCGCGTTGACCTCGACGATCGTCGGGCCCGCGACGGCGTCGTCGATCACCTCGACGTGGGCGCTGGTGTTGTCCAGCCCCAGCGCCCGGACGGCGTCGGCCACCGCCTGCGTGACCAGCTCGGCCCGCTCCGGCGCCAGCCCGAACGGCGGGCTGACCATGACGAGCTCGAACTTGCGCTCGTCCACCAGCGGTTTGCCGACGATCTCGACCGGCTCCACCACGCCGTCGCGGACCAGGACGTCCACCGCGTACTCCGGCCCGTCGAGCCGGCCTTCGACGAGGAACACCCGCCGCGGGTCGAGGCCGCCGGGCAGCGGGCGGTGGTAGCGCGCGTCCGGGTTCTCCGGCAGCCGGGTGGCCAGCAGCTCGTACGCCGCGACCAGCTCGTCCACTGTGGACACGGTGCGGACGAGGGTGCTGGCGGCGCCGTTGACCGGCTTGACGATCGCCGGCAGCCCGACCTCCTCGGCGATCTTCGCCGCCTCGGCCGGATCGGCGAACAACGCGCACCGCGGGCCGGGCAAGCCGGCTTCGGCGAGCACCCGGCGGACGGCGTACTTGTTGTGGGCCAGGGTGAACACCGCCGCGGGGCAGCGCGCGACCCCGAGCAGCTCGGCGACCCGGGCGGTGCTCGCGATGATGCCTTCGGCGGCGGTGAGCACGCCGGCCGGCCCGGGATCACGGGCCCGGATCGCCTCGGCGACCGCGGCCGCGTCCCGGACGTCGCCGACGACGACGAAGCCGTCGACCAGCGGCGCCAGCTCGGCCCGCTCGAGGTCGTCGAGGGGTTCGGTGACCAGCTCGGCCCGCAGCCCGGCGGCCCGGACCGCGGCGGCGAAGTCGCGGATCCAGTGGCCGCGCGTCTCGCGGACGATGAACGCGGTCCTCACCCGACCTCCAGCCGGATCAGCTTGCTCGCCTCGGCGTGCAGGGCGGCCAGGTCGTCGTGATCGGCGAACCCGGCGACGACGAGGTTGACCGCGTACGTCTCCTGCTCGTCGGTGAGCACCTGGCCGGGCGAGACCGTCGTCACGACGTCGACCACCTCCGGCAGCGCGGCGACCTCGTCGAGACCGCCGATGCTCCGCAGGGTGCCGGACCCGGCCGCGTAGAGGATCAGCATCGCCAGCGGGATCGGCAGTTTCGCCGGCTCCCGTGCGGGCGGCGGCGCGCCCAGGGCGAGGGCCGTCAGCTCGGCGAACACGTCGACGCCGGTGCGCAGCCTGGCCAGCAGCGGCATGATCGAGCCCGCCGGGCGGCCCGCGTTGACCTCGACGATCGTCGGGCCGCGCCGCTCGTCGTCGATCACCTCGACGTGCGCGACGGTGTTGTCCAGCCCCAGCGCGAGCACCGCGGCGGACGCGGCTTCGGCCACCAGCGCCGCCCGCTCCGCCGGGAGGTTCGCCGGCGGGCAGGACAGCACCAGCTCGAACTTGCGCTCGTCGATCAGCGGCTTGTCGAGGATCTCGACCGGCTCGGCGACGCCGTCGCGGATCAGCACGTCCACCGCGTATTCCGGGCCGTTCAGAAAGCTTTCGACCAGAAAGGTCGCCGACGGGTCCAGTGCCCCCAGCGGCCGGTGGTAGCGCGGGTCCGGGGAGGCGGGCAGCCGCGTGGCCAGCAGCTCGTACGCGGCCGCCAGCTCGTCCACAGTGGACACCGTGCGGACGAGGTTGCTGCCGGCGCCGTTGACCGGCTTGACGATCGCCGGGAGCCCGACGCGCTCCACCACCGCGGCCGCTTCGGAGGCCGCCGAGATCAGCGCGAACGCGGGACCCGGCAGCCCGGCCGTCGCCAGGGCCGCCCGGACGGCGGACTTGTCGGCGCACCGCGCGAACACCTCGGCCGGGCACCGGGCCACGCCGAGCAGCTCGGCGACGCGGGCGGTGGCGGCGATGGCCCCGTCCGAACCGGTCAGCACCGCGACGGGCGACCCGAACGCCGAACGGATCTTCGCGGCGACGGCTTCGGCGTCGTAGACGTCGTCGACGGCCACCACGTCGTCCACCAGCGCGGCCAGCGACGCGCGCTCGGCCGCGTCCACCGGCGGGGCGAACAGCACCGCGCGGTGTCCGGCCGCGTGCACCGCGGCGGCGACCTCGCCGACCCAGTGCCCGCGGGCTTCCCTGATCAGGGCCACGACGCTCACGCGGCCTCCTTCCCGGCGAGCTTCCGCTCCCGTTCCTGGGCGCCGACGAGGTCGTCCGGCAGCGAATCGGGTACCTCGGTGTCGAACCGGCGCAGCAGCCGCACACCGAACCCGCCGATGTTGATCAGCAGCAGGACCAGCGCGTAGACGACGTAGGCGAGCCCGACCCCGCGGCCTTCGCCGGTGCCGAGCACCGTCCCGACCGAGCCGGCAAGGGCGCCACCGGGGGCGAGCAGCGGCGAGAACCAGCCGACGGCCAGCGGGGCCAGCACCGCGAACCCGATCGGCAGGGTGGACCAGGTGATCGTCTGGTTGATCGCGAACACCCGGCCGTGGAACCGCTGCGGCACCTTGACCTGCACCAGCGTCGCGTAGATGCCCTGGGACACGGCCATCGCGGCGGCCAGCAGGAAGACGCCCGCGGCGACGACGGCCAGCGACGGCCGCAGCCCCATCACCAGGCAGCCGAGCGCGATGCCGACGTTGCCCGCCAGCACGCCGACCATCCGCCGGTTGCGCGGGCCGCCCCACAGCGCCATGCCGATGCCGCCGGCCACGGCGCCGACCGCCTCGGCCAGTGCGACCTTGGCGACGTCGGTGACCGTGCCGAAGGACAGCACCAGCGGCGAGACGAGCACCAGCGCGGGCGCCAGGAAGACGTTGGCCAGCGCGAAGTACAGCAGCATGGTGCGGAAGCCGCGGTGGTTCCACGAGTACTTCAGCCCGCCCGCGATCGCCGTCAGCAGCGGTTCGCGCGGGCGCCAGCCCAGCAGGTCGGGGAACCGGATGAACAGCAGGCTGACGATGGCGAAGACGTAGCTGGCCATGTCGAGGACCAGGATCCCGGACAGCTGGATCGCCGCGAGCAGCCCGGCCGCGATGACCGGCATGAGCAGCTGCGCGAAGCCGTTGGACAGCTGCGCGAGACCCATCGCGTGGCCGAGGTACTGCTTCGGCACGAGCTGCGCCACCGACGACTGGTAGGCGATCCGCTGGATCGACCCGGCGACCGACCCGAGCGGGATCAGCACGTAGAGGAACCACAGCTGCAGGTTCCCCGCGGTCAGCAGCAGGGCCAGCGCGAGCTGGATGGCCCCGGCGATCGCGCTGGCCGTGATCATGATCTTGCGCCGGTCGCCGCGGTCGACCAGCGCGCCCGCCACCGGCAGGACCAGCACCCCGCACAGCAGCGCCAGCGCCCAGAGCAGGCCGAGGTCGGTGACCGAGCCGGTTTTTGTGTAGAGCCAGATCGGCACGGCGAACGACGTCAGCGCGGAGCCGGTCGAGGAGACCAGCTGGCCGACCGTGACGGTGACGAACCGGGCCATGCTCGGCTGCACCGCGGGCTTCTCGTCCACTTCTGCCTGATGGGTGTCGTGCACCGCCCAGCCGGCGTCCTCGCCCCGGGCCGAGACGTGCAGCTCGCCGGGGTCGTCGAGCGCGGGGTACACCCGGGTGAGGATTTCCGCGAGTTCCTCCGCGCGGTACCGGAGGAAGAAGTGCCCCGCCTGGTCCAGGACGACCAGCGCGGTGCGGTCGGTGAGGAACTCCCACTCGCGGTAGCGCTCGGCGTAGTAGTCGGTGACCGGGTCCGCCGAGCCGACGACCGAGACGATCGGCGCGCGCAGCTTGGCGACGCGGGCGTCGAGCAGGCCGCTGAAGTACTCCTCGGCGGCGCGGCTGTCGGCGCGCATGTTGCTGATGATCCGGTCGGCCTGCGCCGGGTCGAGGTCGTCGGTGTCGACGCCCATGCCCTTGAGCCAGTTCGCGTAGTAGCGGTTGCTGCGCAGCTTCTCCAGCCGCGTGCGCAGCGTCCCGACGGCACCCTTGATCCGCGCGAACGGGAAGATCGCGCCGATGTGGACGACCTCGAGTTCGCGGCCGCGTTCTTCGAGCCGCCGGGCGACGCCGACGGCGAGCGCGTTGCCGACCCCGCAGTGGCCGTAGATGGCCAGCGGGCCGTCGACGCGCTCGAGGACCTCCTCCGCCAGCCGCTCGACGAGTTCGTCGAACGGCACGGCTTCCTCGGTCAGGCCGACGTCGTGGCCGGGGATCGCGACCGAGAACAGCGAGTACCCGCTGGGCAGCGCGTCGGCCAGGGGCTGGTAGACGATCGCGCTGCCGCCGCCGTAGGGGAAGCAGACGTAGGTGAGCGTCGGCTTCGCGACCGGCTTGGTCAGCTCGTACAGCAGGTGGCCCGAGTCGTCGCGATCGCCGTCCAGGAACTCGGCCAGCTCGCGGATCGTGCGGTGCTGGAACAGGTCCATCACGCCCGCCTGGTGCCCGGCCTTCGCGATCCGCGCGACGACCTGGGTGGCGAGCATCGAGTGGCCGCCGAGGTCGAAGAAGTCGTCGTCCACGCCCAGCTCGTCGACCTTGAGCACGTCCCGCCAGATGTCCGCGAGCAGGACCTCCAGCGGCGTCGACGGCTCGACCAGAGCCGTCGTCGCGTCGCGGGCCGCGACCGGGGCGGGCAGGGCCTTGCGGTCGAGCTTCCCGTTCGGCGTCAGCGGCAGCTCGTCGAGGGTGACGAACGACGGCGGCACCATGTAGTCCGGCAGGCTGCGCTTCAGCGCCGTCCGCAGCACGCCGGGGTCCGCGTCGCCGACGACGTACCCGACCAGCCGCTTGTCCCCCGGCGTGTCCTCGCGGACGAGCACCGCGGCGTCGCGGACGCCGTCCTGCTCGCGCAGGGCCGTCTCGATCTCGCCGAGTTCGATGCGCAGGCCGCGCAGCTTGACCTGGTGGTCCAGCCGGCCGAGGAAGCCCAGCGTCCCGTCCGGGCGCCAGTGCGCGAGGTCGCCGGTGCGGTACATGCGGCCGCCGTGGAACGGGTCGGGCACGAACCGCTCGGCCGTCAGCTCCGGCCGGTTGTGGTAGCCGAGCGCCAGCCCCACCCCCGCGATGTGCAGCTCGCCGGGGACGCCGGCCGGGCACGGGTTTCCGCGCCGGTCGAGGACGTGGATCCGGGTGTTGCGGATCGGCGCCCCGATCGGCACGGACGCCACCTCGGCCAGCGCTTCGGGGGTGCAGTGCCAGGCCGTGACGTCGATGGCGGCTTCGGTCGGGCCGTAGAGGTTGTGCAGCTCGCAGTGCGGCAGCCGCCGGACGAACTCGCGGGCGGTGTCCAACGGCAGTTCCTCGCCGCTGCAGACGACCCGCCGCAGCGCCGTCACGGCCTCGAGGCCGGCTTCGGCGAGGAACAACGTCAGCATCGACGGCACGAAGTGCGCGGTCGTGATCCCTTCGTCGACGAGGAGTTCCCGCAGGTAGGCGGCGTCCTTGTGGCCGCCCGGCTCGGCCAGGACCAGCCGCGCGCCGGTGATGAGCGGCCAGAAGAACTCCCACACGGAGACGTCGAAGCTCGCCGGGGTCTTCTGCAGCACCGCGTCCGAGCCGTCGAGGCCGTAGGCGCGCTGCATCCAGTCGAGGCGGTTGACGATGCCGCGGTGCCCGTTCGGCACGCCCTTCGGCCGCCCGGTGGACCCGGAGGTGTAGATGACGTACGCGGGATCGTCCGCGGTCGCTGGCGGTTCCACGGGCGTGCCCGGCCCGGTCAGGTCGTCGAGGACGACGACGGTCGCCTCGCCCGGCGGGAGGGTCTCCCGGAGGGCGGCCTGGGTCAGGACGACCGGGGCGGCCGCGTCTTCGAGCATGAACGCGAGCCGGTCCGCCGGGTACTCCGGGTCGAGCGGCACGTACGCGCCCCCGGCCTTGAGCACGCCGAGCAGCGCGACGACCAGGTCGAACGACCGCTGCGCGAAGACGCCGACCAGGGTCCCCGGTGCTACCCCCAGCTCACGCAGGCGGTGGGCCAGCCGGTTGGCGCGCTCGTCCAGCTCCCGGTAGGACAAGGACTCACCGCGGAAGGTCAGCGCGGGCGCGTCCGGCGTGCGGGCGACCTGTGCCTCGACGAGGCCGTGGAGCGTGCCCGGCGGGATCTCCCCCGCCGTGTCGTTCCAGCGGTGCACCACCAGGTCCCGCTGGTCGCCCAGGATGTCCAGTTCGGACAGTGCCCGCGTCGGGTCGGCGACGATCGAGCGCAGCAGAGTGACCAGGCGATCGGCCATGCCGGCGACCGTTTCGGCGCCGAAGAGCGCGGTGTTGTGCACGAACTTCCCGATGAGCCCGGTGGCGATCTCGATGGCGTGGAACTCGAAGTCGAACCGGGTCGAGGGCAGGTCCATCGGCAGCCAGCGGAAGTCCACTTCGGACGTCCCCGCCGCGGCGAGCCGGCCCATCTCGTAGTTCTGCAGCACGAACATCGCCTGGAACACCGGCGAGCGGCTCACGTCACGGGGCACGCCGAGCGTGTTGACCAGGCGCTCGAACGGGACGTCGGCGTGGTCGAACGCGTCGAGCACGTGCCGCCGGGTCCGCTCCAGCAGTTCGGCGAACGCCGGGTCGCCGTCGAGCTGGGCGCGCAGCGGCAGCATGTTGACGAACATGCCGACCACGCCGTCCAGCTCGGGCAGCCCGCGCCCGGCCGACGACGACCCGACGGCGAAGTCCGCCTGCCCGGAGTACCGCGCCAGCAGCACCTGGTACGCGGCCAGCAGGGTCATGAACAGCGTGACGCCGTGCGAACGGCTCAGCTCGCCGAGGGCCTGCGCGAGGTCCTGCTCGACGAAGAACTCGTGGATCGCCCCGTCGAACGCCTGGGTCGCGGGCCGCGGCCGGTCGGTGGGCAGTTCCAGGGGCTCGACGCCGCGGAGCGCGCCCTGCCAGAAGCCGAGCTGCCGGTCCAGTTCGGCGCCGGTGAGGGTCCGGCGTTGCCAGTGCGCGAAGTCGCCGTAGCCGATGGACAACGCGGGCGGCGCTTCCGCCGTGCCGTGGTAGTGCGCCGCGAGGTCGCGCAGCAGCAGGTCGACCGACCAGCCGTCGCCGACGATGTGGTGCGTGCACACCACCAGGAGGTGCTCCTCGGCCGAAATCCGGGCGAGGGTGGCCCGCAGCAGCGGTCCGGCGGCCAGGTCGAACGGCTCGGCGGCCGCGGCGTCGATCACCGCGCGCGCCGCTTCCTCGCCGTTTACGTCCACAATGGACAAAGGCACGGTGACGACCGGTTCGACGTGGGCGGCCGGCTGCCCGTCCTCTCCGGTCGGGAACCGCATGCGCAGGGCCTCGTGCCGCGCCGGCAGGGCGTCCAGGGCGGCCTGCAGGACACCCGGGTCGAGCCGTCCGGTGAGCCGGATCGGCACGGGGATGTGGTACGACGTCGTGCCCGGAGCGAACTGCTCCATGAACCAGACGCGTTCCTGCTGGTAGGACAGCGGAACGGGGTCGCCGTCCGGGCGCCGGGTGATGGTCGCGGCCGGCTCGGTGCGCCGCCGCAGCCGCCGTTCCAGCAACGCGCGGCGCGCGGCCGCGCTGCCGGTCTCGTCGATCGTGGTCACGCCTGCTCACCTTCGGCCAGCTGGGCCCGGACTTCTTCGTCGCTGAGCCGGTCGAGGTCGGCTTCCAGCCGCCGCTCGACTTCGGCGGCCAGGCCGGCCACCGTGGTGAACGAGAAGAGACCGCGGACCGGCAGGTCGACGCCGACCTGCTTGCGGATGCGGGACATGGCGCGGATGGCCAGCAGGGAGTTGCCGCCGCTGGCGAAGAAGTCGTCGTGCACCCCGAGCTTCTCGACGCCGAGGAGTTCGCCGAGCACCTCGGCGACCAGCTCCTCGGCCGCGGTGGTCGGAGCCACGTACTCCGCCGCGCCGCCGAGCTGCGGGTCGGGCAGGGCGGCCCGGTCGAGCTTCCCGCTCGCCGCCACGGGCAGCGCTTCGAGGGTGACGAACACCGTCGGCACCAGGTACTCCGGCAGCGTCGCCCGCAGCGCTTCGGCCGCGCCGTCGGCGGTTCCGGCGACGTAGCCGACGAGGATGCCTTCCCGGACGGCCACCGCGGCGTCGCGGATGCCGGGCAGCTCCCGCAGCGCGGCTTCCACCTCCCCCGGCTCGATCCGGTAGCCGCGCAGCTTGACCTGCTCGTCGGTCCGGCCGAGGTATTCCAGGGTGCCGTCGCGGCGCCACCGCGCGAGGTCGCCGGTGGCGTACATCCGCCCGTACGGGCCGTCGGGGAACCGCTCGGCGGTCAGTTCAGGCAGGCCGAGGTAGCCGTGGGCGAGCTGCGCCCCGGCGAGGTGGAGCTGCCCGGCGACCCCCGGCGGGACCGGCCGCAGCCGCTCGTCGAGCACGTACGCCCGCGTGCCGGGCGCCGGCCGGCCGATCGGCACCGGCCCGGAGACGGGTCCGCCGAGCCGGTGGAGCACGCAGCCGACGGTCGCTTCCGTCGGCCCGTACTCGTTGGTGACGGCGATTCCGGAGAACGGCCGCACGGCCTCACCCATCAGCGCCTCCCCGCCGAGCACCAGATCCCCGGTGGGGTACGACTCCTCCGGCAGCACCGCGAGGTGGGTCGGCGTGGCCTTGACAAAATCGGGCCGTCCGGTGTCCACGATGGAGCCCCCGGCGGTGAGCGGCCCCAGCAGTGTCGTCACCGTCAGGTCGAACGACGCCGAGGTGTGCAGCAGCGCCCGGCCCGCCAGGCTCGGGTACGCCTCGCGCGCCCAGCCGAGGTAGGTGGCGAGCGCGCGGTGCCCGACCTGCACGCCCTTCGGCCGCCCGGTCGAGCCGGACGTGTAGATCACGTAGGCGACGTCGTCCGGGCCCGCGGCGGGTTCGGGGTCGTCGGTCGAGGCATCGGCCCAGACGGCGGGATCGTCGAGGGCGAGGGTCTCGCCTTCGAGCGTGACACCACCCGCGGTGAGGACCACGCGGGCCCCGGCGTCGGCGAGGATCAGCGCCTGCCGCGGCGCCGGGTCGGCCGGGTCGAGGGGGACGTAGGCCGTGCCGCTCTTCAAGGCCCCGAGGACGCCGGCGACGAGGTCCGCCGAGTTCGGCGCGCAGACCGCGGCCACCCCGCCGCCGCCGAGGCGGTGCGCGATCCGGTTGGCCCGCGCATTGAGCTCGGCGTAGGTCAGCCGGGCACCGCCGAGGTCGACGGCGACGGCGTCGGGCGTCGCCCGCACCTGCTCTTCGAAGCGCGCGACGAACAGCGGCGACGAGTCCCCGGTGGACGAGCCGCTCCACTCCTCGACCTGACGGCGTTCGGCTTCCGACAGCAGCGGAAGATCCGCGACCGGCGTCGCCGGATCCGCGGTCGCGGCCACCAGGATCCGCAGGAACCGGTCCACCATGGACTCCGCCGTCGCCCGGTCGAACAGGTCGGTGCGGTACAGCAGCCGGCCGCCGACGGCGGTCAGGTCGATGGCGACGTCGTCCTTGGCCGTGGCGTAGCGGACCGGCTCGATGCCCGAATCGGGGATGAAGTTGAACCCGATCTGGTACAGCGCCTGCACCGCCGGGTCGCGTTCGGGCCGCACCTCGTCCGCGACCAGCTGGAACGGCACCCGGCCGTGCTCGATCGCGTCCAGCACGGCCGTCCGGACCCGGCCGGTCAGCTCGGCGAACGTCGGGTCGCCCCCGCAGCCGACGCGGATGGCCAGCTGGTTGACGAACATGCCGATCAGCGGCGCCAGCTCCGGCAGGTCTCGCCCGGCGACCGGAACCCCGACCACGACGTCGTCCGTCCCGGACAGCCGGGACAGCAGCGCGGTGTAGCCGGCGAGCAGCACCATGAACGGCGACGCCGACAGTCCCCGGCCGACCTCGCCCACCCGCTCCAGGAGCCCGTCCGGCAGGGTGAAGTCGACCTGGTCGCCGTCGAACCCGAACTCCGCGGGCCGCGGCCGGTCGGTGGGCAGGTTGTGCACGGGCGCGAGCCCGGCCAGCCGCTCGCGCCAGTAGTCCAGCTGGGCCCGCACGGACGGCAGCTGATCGCGCTGCCACGCCGAGTAGTCCGGGTACTGGACGGCCAGCTCGGGCAGCTTCGGCAACCGTCCTTCGGCGGCCGCGTTGCACGCCTCGTTCAGCTCGTTCGTCAGCACCGGCACCGAGCCGGCGTCGAACACCGTGTGGTGCACGACGAAGGTGAGCAGCCAGTCCGCGTCGCCGAGCCAGCAGAGCTGGGCTCGCCACGGCGGTGCCGCGTCCAGGGGGATCGGGCGGCGGGCGATGGCCTCGGCCAGTTCCGCCGCTTTCGCTTCCCGGTCCGGGTGCTCGCGCAGGTCGTGCACCTCGGGCTCGATCGGCACCTCGGCGTGCACGACCTGGACGAGGTCGCCGCCTTCCAGCCGGAACGCCGTCCGCAGGGCTTCGTGGCGCCCGACGACCACGCCGAGCGCGGCCCGCCACTGGCCGTCGGACAGCGGCAGGTCCTGCCGCACCTGGCAGGGCAGGTTGTACACCGGGGACGCCGGGTCGAGCTGGTTGGACAGCCAGATCCGCTCCTGCCCGAACGAGGCCGGGAACGTCCATTGTTTCGTGTCGGTCATGTCTCCTGCTTCAGCGCTCGAGCTTGGGGATGGTGGTCGCGGCCGGCTCCGCTGCGGCCGGGGCGGAGCTTTCACGTGAAAGCTCCGCACCCCGCAGTTCCTCGATCCGCTCGGCCAGGGCGGCCACCGTGGAGGATTCGAACAGCGTCTTCATGGCCAGCCGGGCGCCGGTGGTCTTGCGGACCTGGGCGATCAGCTGGATGGCGACCAGCGAGTTGCCGCCGAGGGCGAAGAAGTCGTCGTCGACGCCGACGCGCTCGACGCCGAGCACTTCCGCCCACTGCCGGGCGATCTCGGCCTCCAGATCGGTGCGCGGGGCGAGGTAGCCGTCCTGGACCGGTGCCTCGGCCGGCTCGGCCGCCTCTTCGGTTTCCTCCAGCCGCTCGGCGGTGACCCGGCGGGCGAACAGGTCGCGCACCGGGCGGGTGCTGATCACGACCTGGCCTCCGAGGCCGGGCGTCAGCGCGCGCAGGAACGCCTCGGCGCCGTCGACCGGCCGGATCCCGGCGCTATCCACAGTGGACCGCGGCGCCACCGCCGCGAGCCCGCCGCTCACCGCGCCTTCGTCGACCTGCCGCAACACGAAGTCCTCGATTTCGACGAGCACGCGCCCGTCGTCGGCGCACAGCGTCAGATCGGCCGAGACGACCTGGTCCCCGCCGGAGTCCCGGTACCGCAGGTGGCTGTGGAAGCTCGCCGGGAGCGGCGCGTGCACCACCACGCGGCCGTAGCTCATCGGCAGGTAGGTACCGCTGCCCCGGCCGCGGCCGAACGCGGTCGCGACGTCGAGCAGCGCCGGGTGCAGCGCCCAGCCGGTGTCCCCGGCCGCCGCCTCGGGCGCGACCAGCGAGGCCAGTTCTTCGTGCTCGCCGACGTGGTGGGTGCGCAGCGCGGCCCACCGCGGGCCGAAGGTGACCATGCTGGTCCGGCCGGTGCCGAAGGCGTTGCCGTCGTCGAGCACCCGCGTCCGGCCGCGGACCGCATCGAGGTCCACCGTGGACGTCGTCGGGGCCGGGACCCAGCCCGCGGAGCCGCGGACGTGCACCTTGGTCACCCCGGCCGCGCGGCTGGTCACCGCGAACCCGTCGCCGTCGAAGGCGACCCGGTACTCCGCGACCGTGCCTTCGGGCACCGAGAACGGTTCGAGGAACACGACGTCCTGCAGTTCGACGACGTGGCCGTCGCCGGGGCGCGGCAGCGCCGCCTCGACCGCGGCCCGCACGCTTTCCAGGTGCCCGGTGCCCGGGACGACCGGCACGCCGGCGATCCGGTGCTCGTCGAGCAGCCAGTGCCCGGCCGCCGAAACCAGCCCGTGGCAGCTCCCGCCCGTGCGGGTGCTGAGCACCGGGTGCGCGACCGGGCCGTCCGCCTTCGTGCGGGTGGAGCGGATCGCCGACGGCGCGGCCACCTCGGCGGCCATGCCGACCTCGTCCCAGCCGCCCCAGTTGTGCGAGACCACGCGGGCCCGCCAGCCGTGGTCGCCGCGGGCGTAGGCGTCGAGGAAGTTGTTGGCCGCGCAGTAGTCGACCTGCCCGAAGTCGCCGGAGACGGCGGTGACCGACGAGCACAGCGCGACGAAGTCCAGCGGCAGGTCGGCGAACGCCTCGGCCAGGGCCAGGGTGCCGCCGATCTTCGGCGCCAGCACCGCCTCCGCGGCCGGCCGCTCCTTGACCTCGGCGACGCCGCCGCCGGGGAGCCCGGCCGCGTGGACGATCCCGTCGAGCCCGCCGAATTCGCGCTCCGCCAGCTCGCGAACCTCCCGCAGCCGCGCCGGGTCGGTCACGTCGGCGGCGACCACGTGCACCACCGCGCCGGCCGCCTCCATCCGCCGGACGGCGAGCACCGCCCGCCCGGCCCGGTCGGTGCCGCCGTGCGCGGCCAGGTGCGCGTCCCACTCTTCCCGCGGCGGCAGGCCACCACGGGTCAGCAGGATCAGCTTCGCCCGGACGCGCAGGGCGAAGTCTTCGGCCAAGGTGACGCCGATGCCGCCGGTGCCGCCGGTGATGAGGTAGCGCCCGCCTGCGCGCAGCACCGGCGCGGCCTCGGGCACCGCGAGCTGGGTGTGCTCGAGCACCCAGCGGCGGCCGCGGCGCACCGCGACCTCGGCCGGGGCGTCCGCCGGGTGGAACAGCTCCGCCACGACCTCCGCCGACACCGTCTCGACGTCGATCCGGCGCACGACCGCACCCGGGACTTCCAGGGGGACCACCCGCGCGATGCCCGCGAGCGTGGCGTGCTCCGGCCGGGTGAGGTCGGTGCCGGTGACGTCGGCGGTGCCGGTGCTCAGCACGTCGATCCGCACCGGCTCGCCCCAGGCCTGCACCAGGTTGAGGACGCTGAAGAACCCACGGTCCTGCGCGGCCATGCCGGTCTCGGTCCCGCCGAGCGCCCAGGCGTGGACCACGCGTTCCGGGCGGTGCGCGAGGGCGGCGACGAGTTCGTCGTAGTCCTCGCGCACGCCCGGCCGGACGGTGAAGCCGCCCGCGACGGCGGCGAACCGCTCGCCGGGCCGGACCTCGGTGACGGCGACCCCGGCGTCTCGCAGCAGGCCGGGGAGGACGTCGTCTTCGACGAACGCGAGGCAGTCCGTGAAGGGCTCGCGCCGCAGGTCCGGCCCGGCTTGACGCCAGGACGGGACGGCGAACCACTCGTCGAGGGGCAGCGGGCCGCTCGGCCGCTCGGGCTCGGCGAGCGTCCCCTTCGGGTCGGGGTCGATCCAGTACCGCTTGCGCGCGTAGGGGTAACCCGGCAGGGGCACGCGGTAGCCGGACGTGGACTCCACGGGCACCCCGTGCGCCCACAGGAGACCGGCCGCGGCGTAGAGCGTTTCGACGTCGCCCTCGCGGTCGGTGCGGCCGGGCAAGCTCGGCCGCGGCGCGGGGAGGCCCTTCGGCACCGCGGCGCGGGCGAGCCCGGCCAGCTGGTGGCCCGGGCCGCATTCGACGAGCGCCCAGCGCTCTCCCCCGGCGAACAGCGTCCGAACACAGTCGCCGAACCGGACGGCCCGGCGCAGGTGGGCGGCCCAGTAGCCGGGATCGGTGGCCTGGGCGCCGGTGATCCAGCCGCCGGTCAGGTTCGACAGGAACGGCAGCGCGGGCGCGGACCGCGGCACCGCGGCGACGGCCTCGGTGAACTCCGCCAGGATCGGGTCCATCATCGGCGAGTGGAACGCGTGCGAGGTCACCAGCTCCCGGCACTGGACGTCACTGGCCTTGAGCAGCGCGGCGAAGTCGGCGACGGCGCCGGACGGCCCGGCGACGACGCAGGTGCCGGGCCCGTTGACCCCGGCGATCGCCAGTCCTGCGGGCAGCCGCTTCGCGACGGCCTCCTCGTCGAGCTGGACGGCGAGCATCGCGCCGGCGGGCATCGCCTGCATCAGCTCGCCGCGCCGGACGACCAGCCGCACGGCGTCGGCCGGGGTGAACACCCCGGCCACGGTCGCAGCGACGTATTCGCCGACGGAGTGGCCGATCATCGCCCCGGGCCGCACGCCCCAGCTGCGCCACAGCACGGCCAGCGCGTACTCGACGACGAACAGCGCGGGCTGGGTGTAGCGGGTTTCCCGCAGCTTCGTGTCCCCGCCGCGGTCGAAGATCAGGTCCTTCAGGCCCGCGATCCCCGACAGCTCGCAGCACTCGTCCACGGCGGCGGCGAAGACGGGCTCGCTGCGGTACAGCTCCGCGCCCATCCCGGCGTACTGGGAACCCTGGCCGGAGAAGAGGAACGCCACCTGGGGCTCGTCCGCCCGCGCGGCCAGCAGGCGCCGCGGGTCGCGCAGGCCGTCGACGGCGTCTTCGGTGTCGCGGGCGACGACGACCGCCCGGTGCGGGTACTCGGTGCGGCCGGCCGCGAGGGTGTGCGCGACGTCGGCGAGGTCGAGGTCGACGTCCCCGGCCAGCCGGTCGGCGAGGTGCTCGACCGCGGTGGCGAGCGTCTCCGGCGTCTTCGCCGACACCCGCAGCAGGTGCGCCGGGTGCGGACGGCGCTGCCGCCGCGGCGGCGGGGCCTCCTCCAGCACCAGGTGGGCGTTGGTGCCGCCGACGCCGAACGAGCTCACGCCCGCCCGGCGCGGGGTGTCGGCCGCTTCCCACTTGGTGACGGTCCGCGCCGGGTAGAACGGGCTGCGCGGGAAGTCGATGCCCGGGTTGGGCTCGGCGTAGTTGATCGTCGGCGGGATGAGCCCGTGCTCCATCGCCAGCACGGTCTTGATCAGCGCCACGACCCCCGCCGCCTGGGACAGGTGGCCGATGTTCGACTTCACCGACCCGATGGCGCACCAGCCGGTGTCCGGCACCCCGTGGCCGTACACAGTGGACAGTGAGTTGATCTCGATCGGGTCGCCGAGCGCGGTCCCGGTGCCGTGCGCCTCGACGTACCCGATGGTGCGCGGGTCGACCCCGGCCATGCCGACCGCCTGCGCGATGGCCTCGGTCTGGCCCGCGACGCTCGGCGCGGAGAAGCCGACCTTCGTGGCGCCGTCGTTGTTGATCGCGTTGCCGAGCACGACCGCCCGGATGTGGTCGCCGTCTTCCAGGGCCTGGGACAGCCGTTTGACCAGGACGACCCCGGCGCCGCTGCTCCACACCGTGCCGTTGGCGCCGGCGTCGAACGCGCGCACGTGCCCGTCCGGCGAGGTGAAGCCTTCGACGCCCATGTACCCGATGCCGTGCGGCATCTCCAGGTTGACCCCACCGGCCAGCGCCATGTCGCATTCGCCGTTGCGCAGGGCCTCGCAGGCCAGGTGCACCGCGACCAGCGACGTCGAGCACGCGGTGTGGATCGCCAGGCTCGGGCCGCGCAGGTTCAGCTTGTAGGACACCGCCGTCGTCAGGTAGCTCGGCTGGTTGCCGGTCGACATCCCGATGCCGCCGTGCTGCGAGGCCATCACCCGCTCGTTGCGCAGCAGGTTCTCGACCAGGTAGCCGGTCCGCCCGGTGCCGCCGTAGACCCCGATCGCCCCGCGGTAGCGGGCCGGGTCGTAGCCGCCGTCGGTCAGGGCCGAGTGGCAGGCTTCGAGGAACACGCGGTGCTGCGGGTCGGTGATCTCGGCTTCGCGGCTGGTCATCCCGAACAGGTCGGCGTCGAACTCGTCGAAGCCCTCGACCACCGTGGTGGCGTTGACCCAGCTGGGATCGTCCAAAGTGGCCGGATCGGCGCCGCGGGCGAGCAGTTCCTCGCGGGTGGCGGGCTTGACGGACTCCACGCCGTCGACGAGGTTGCGCCAGAACCGGCGCAGGTCGCCGGCGCCGGGGACGCGGGCGGCCATCCCGACGATCGCGATCGGCTCGGCGCCGGGGTCGGAGTCGGGTTCGAGGTCGTGGGTCACTGCGGTCGCTCCTGTTCCTGGCCGGTCGTGCCGGCACTGCGGCGGGGTCTTCTGGACGGGGTGCGCCCCCGGCGGGCGGCGACCCGCTCGGCGGCGCGGGCGAGCTCCGGGCTGGGTGCGGCCCCCGCGTGCAGGTGGGTGGCGAGGGCGCGGACGGTGGGGTGGGTGAACAGGTCCACCATCGGGATGCTGCGGCCGAGCCGGGCGGTGACCTCGGCGTGGACGCGGGCCAGGGCGAGCGAATGCCCGCCGAGGTCGAAGAAGTTGTCGGTCACGCCCACGGCGCCGAGCCCGAGCACCTCCCGCCAGGTGGCCGCGATGACCGCCTCGGTGGCGGCCAGCGCGGCCGGATCGGCGGCGGGCACCGGGTCCGGGCGGGGCTGCGCGCGACCGGACGCGCCCGGCGCGGCGGTCCGGACGGCCGCCCGCGGGAGTTCCGGCACGCAGGTCGCGGCCGGCCGGTCCGGCTCGGCGGCCAGCGCCGCGAGGAGCGCGGTGAAGTCCTCGGCCAGCGCGGCCATCCGGGCCGCGTCGAACAGGTCCGGGTTGTAGAGCAGCTCCACCCCGTGCTCGAGGACGTAGACGGTCAGGTCGAACGGCGAGCCCGGCTTTTCGACCGGCAGCCACGCTCCACGCACCCCGGGCAGGTCCAGGCGAGGCTCGGTGAAGTTCAGGACGTTGACCATCACCTGCACGAGCGGGGCCCGCGACGGGTCGCGCGGCACGCCGAGCGCGTCCACGAGCCGGTCGATCGGCGCCGCCGGGTGCGCGGTGGCGGCCAGGAGCTCCTCGCCGCTGCTGCGCACCTGCGCGGTGAAGTCCGCGTCCCCGGCGCGCAGCCGCACCGGGACGATGTCCACGAAGAACCCGGCGACGTCCTGGACCTCGGCCAGCTGCCGGTCCGCGACGACGGTGGCCACCAGGTGGTCGGTCCCGCCGGTGAGCCGGCGCAGCAGCTGCCCGAACGCCGCCAGCACCACACCGGCGCGGGTGGTCCCGGTGCGCCGGGCCAGTTCGCCGACGGCCTCGGCGACCCCGCCGGGGAACGCCTGGTGGTGGCTCGCGCCGCGGTAGGTCTGCACCGCCGGGCGCGGGCGGTCCCGCGGCAGGTCCACAGTGGACGGGGCACCGGCCAGGTGCCCGGTCCACCAGGCGAGGTCGACGGCCTCGCGGCGGCGGTCGCGGTCCGCGCGCCACACCGCGTAGTCCGCATAGGACACCGGCAGCGGCGACAGGACCTCACCGCGGTAGGCCGCGCCGAGGTCCGCGCAGAGCAGCTCCTGCGACCAGCCGTCGAACACCGCGTGGTGCAGCGTGAAGCCGAGCACGTGGTCCTCGGGCCCCAGCTCGTAGAGCCGCACCCGCCACGGCGGCTCGCGGTCGAGCCGGACCGGCGTCGCCGCGTCGGCGGCCAAGCGGGCGCGGACACCGGCTTCGGGCAGCGGCCGGACCGGCAGCTCGACCTCGCCGGGCGGCAGGCACTCCGCCCGCGGGACCCCGTCGACCGGCCGGATGCGCCAGCGCAGCACGTCGTGCCGCCCGGCGACCGCGCGCAGGGCGGCCCGCAACGCCTCGACGTCGAGGGGGCCGGTCAGCCGGAACGCCAGCGCGATGTTGTACGGCGCCGCGTCCGGGGCGAGCTGGTCGAGGAACCACAGCCGCCGCTGCGGCGGGGACAGCGCGGGCGCGTGCCCGGCCGTCGGGCCGGCCCCGGTGAGCGGGGCGGCCGCGGCGACCCGGCGGGTGAGCCCGTCCAGGGTCCGCCCGGCGAAGACGTCTTCGACGGACACGTCGGCGGCCAGGTCCGCGCGCAGCGCCGCGACCAGCCGCATCGCGGAGATCGAATCGCCACCGGAAAGCAGGAAGTCGGTCCCGGCGCCCGGGCCGAGCACCTGGCGCCACACCGCCTCCACCGGCGAGCCGGGCGCAGCGGCGTTCTCGGGCTCGCTCTCGGCGAGCGCCCGCAGGGCGGGCCGGTCGATCTTGCCGGTGACGGCGTTGACGGGCAGCGCGTCCAGCCGCCGGAGCACGGCCGGGCGCATCGCCTCGGTGAGCCGGTCCCCCGCGTGGGCGTGGATGTCCGCGTCGGACGGCGCCGAGGCCGGGGTGAGGAACGCGACCAGCCGGGTGCCGCCGGGGCCCGGCACGGCCTCGACCGCGACGGCACCGACGCCGGGGTGGGCGCCGAGGGCGGCTTCGACCTCGCCGAGCTCGATCCGCTGGCCGCGGACCTTCACCTGGCGGTCGGCGCGGCCGGCGAACTCCAGCCTGCCGTCGGGGCGCAGCCGGGCCAGGTCGCCGGTGCGGTAGAGCCGCTCCCCCGGTGCGAACGGGTCCTCGGCGAACTTCCGGGCGGTCAGCTGCGGGTCGTTCAGGTAGCCCGCGGCCACGCCCGGGCCGCCGATGACCAGTTCGCCCACCTCGCCGGGCGGGACGGGCCGCAGCTCGTCGCCGACGACGAACGCGCGGTGGCCAGGGGTCGGCGTGCCCAGCGGCAGCGGGTCCGCGGGGATCCCGGTCACCTCGTCGGTGACCACGACGACGGTCGTCTCGGTCGGGCCGTAGACGTGGAAGAACCGGCGGCCGGGCCGCCAGCGGGCGGCCAGCTCGGCGGGCACGGGCTCGCCGCCGCAGGCCACGGTCCGCCAGCCGGGCACGTCGGCGGGGTCGAGCAGGGACAGCAGCGTCGGCGTGCTGAAGCCCCAGTTCACGTCGTGCTCGACGACGAACCGGCGCAGCCGCTCCGGGTCGGCGCGGTCGGCCGAGCCGGCGAGCTGCACCGAGCCGCCGACGGTCAGCGGCACGAAGACGTCCATGGTGAACGCGTCGAACCCGAGCGAGGAGATGCCGAGCGTGCGGCTGCCGGGGCCGACGCCGAGCCGGGCGGCGAACCCGCTCACGAACGCGACGATGTTGCGGTGGCGGGTGAGCACGCCCTTCGGCCGCCCGGTCGACCCGGACGTGTAGAGCACGTGCGCGGTGCTGTCCGGCGTGGCCGGGCAGACCCCGGGCGCGGCGGGCGGCGGGACGTTCATCCCGAGCGCGGGCCCGAACTCGGCCACCGCGGCGTCGCCGACCACCAGCGAGACCCCGGCGTCGGCGACGATCCCGGCCAACCGGGCCCGCGGGCCGCCCGGCTCGAGCGGGACGTAACAGGCGCCGGACAGCAGGACCCCGAGGACGGTGGTCACCAGCGCGGGCGTCCGGTGCGCGCACACCCCGGCCCGGGTCTCCGGGCCGGCGCCCCGGTCGCGCAGAGCGGCGGCGACACCCCAGGCCGCGGCGACGAGCTCAGCGTAGGTGAGCTCGGTGGCGCCCTGCCGCACGGCGAGCGCGTCCGGCGTCCGCTCCGCCTGCGCCAGGATCAGGCCGGCGACCGTTTTGTCCACAAAGGACTGTCCGGCGAAAGCCGGTGCCGGGCCGTCGATGCCCGTGCCGGGCAACGTGTCGGTCAACGTGAACTCCCCAGTTCGGCACGGCCGCGGTGGCGGCCGTGTGGTCGTGCGTGCGGCTCACGGGTGGTGTCCCCGAGCCGGCGGGTCGATCCAGCACCGGCTGCGCCGGAACGGGT
The DNA here is from genome assembly GCF_031082405.1 of Amycolatopsis sp. A133. Classification (GTDB taxonomy): domain Bacteria; phylum Actinomycetota; class Actinomycetes; order Mycobacteriales; family Pseudonocardiaceae; genus Amycolatopsis. The sequence continues at coordinate 306,484 of NZ_JAVHJU010000003.1, read as the reverse complement.
GGCCGGGCAGCGGCACCCGGCCGGGGCGGGCGCCGTCGTGCCGGGCGGCCCAGTCGACGCTGTCGCCGCCGACCCAGCGGGCGGCCAGTTCGCGGGCCGCCCCGGGCGGCCCGGCCAGGTCGGTCCCCTCCGCCAGCAGCGTCTCGAGGGCTTCGACGGCTTCGGCCGCGGTCGTCGCGACCACGGCCGCGCGCACGGCGAACTCCCGGCGCCCGACGGCGAGGGTGTAGGCGACGTCGGACAGGTCCGGCGGGTCGGCCGCGAGCCGGTCGCGCACCGCGGAAAGCGCCTCGCGCAGGCAGTCCCGGTCCCGGGCGGACACCGGCAGGACGTGCGGGCCGCCCGCGGTCACCCGCGGCCCGGACGCCGGTGGTTCTTCGACGATCACGTGGACGTTGGTGCCGCCCATGCCGAACGCGCTGACCCCGGCCACCCGCCGCGGCGCCTCCGGCCAGCCGGCGGCCTTGACGGGCACGTAACACGGCCCGCCGGCCAGGTCGACCTCCGGGTGCGGCTCGGTGAAGTGCAGGTTCGGCGGGATCACGCCGTGGCGCACGGAAAGCACGGTCTTGATCAGCCCGGCGATCCCGGCGGCCGCGTCGAGGTGACCGATGTTCGTCTTGACCGAGCCGAGCGCGCAGGTGCCGCGCGGGACGTCCCGGTACACCCGGTTGAGCGCGGCCACCTCGATGGCGTCGCCCAGCGGTGTGCCGCTGCCGTGCGCCTCGATCAGCCGCACCTCGGCCGGGTCGGCCCCGGCCACGGCCAGTGCTTCGGCGACCGCGGCCGCCTGGCCCGCCGGGCTCGGCACGGCGTACCCGGCGCGATCGCCGCCGTCGTTGGTCATCGCCCAGCCGGGCAGCACGGCGTGGATGTGGTCGGAGTCGGCGAGTGCGTCGGACAGGCGCCGCAGCACCACGACACCCGCGCCCGAGCCGAACCCCGCGCCGTCGGCCGCCGCGTCGAACGACCGGCAGCGGCCGTCCGGCGAAGCCATGCCGCCGGCGCGGTAGCGCGGCCACGTGATGCTCACCCCGCCGGCGATCGCCAGGTCACAGCGGTAGTCGGCGAGGCTCTGGGCGGCCAGCGCGACCGCGGCGAGCGAGCTGGAACAGGCGCTCTGGACGGCCACCGCGGGCCCGGTGAGGCCGAACCGGTAGGCGAGGAGGCCGGGCAGGTGGTCGGGGAGCTGGCGGCCGAGCAGCCTGCCCTCCCAGTCGTCGGGGTCGACGTCGCCGCCCACGACGGGGTTGCCGAACAGGTGGAACAGGAAGTACCGGTTCACGCCGGCGGAGCTGAACACGCCGACCGGGCCGGCTTCCCGCGCCGGGTCGCGGCCCGCGTCCTCCAGTGCCCGCCAGGCCGTCTCCAGGAAGAGCCGGTGCTGCGGGTCGGTGCGCGCGGCTTCCTCCGCGGTGAACCCGAAGAACCCGGCGTCGAAGTCCTCGACGCCCTCGATCCGGCCCCCGGCGCGCACGTGCGCGGGGTCCGCGCGCAGGCCGGGGCCGATGCCGAGCGCGGCCAGCTCGTCGTCGGTGTAGTCGTGGATCGCGTCGGTCCCGGCGCAGAGGTTCCACCAGAACGCGCCGGCGTCCGGCGCGCCGGGGAACCGGCAGGCGAGCCCGACGACGGCGATGAGGTCGCTGCCGGGTTCGTCCTCGCCCGGTTCGGCCGCGGCCGCCCGCGGACCGTCCGGAGCAGACCGTTCCAGGTGCGCGGCCTGCGCCGCGATCGTCGGGTGCTCCAGCAGGCTCAGCAGCGGGACGTCGGTTTCGAACTCCGCGGCCAGCCGCTGCTGGACCCGGCCCAGCAGCAGGGAGTGCCCGCCGACGTCGAAGAACGCGTCCGTGGTGCCGAACCGGTCGTGCCCGAGCACCGCGCTCCAGATCGCGTGCACCCGGCGCTCCGCCGGGCCGGACGGCCCGGCCGGGGCGGGCGCGGGCGGCCGCGGGTCCGGAAGGGCTTCCTCGTCGAGCTTGCCGCTGACGGTGAGCGGGAAGGCGGCGACCGCGGTCACGGCCGCGGGCACCGCGTACCCGGGCAGCACCTCGGCCAGCGCGGCCCGCAGCGCGGCCCCGTCCGGCCGCTCCCCCGCCACCGGGACGACGTAGGCGAGCAGTTCGCCGTCGCGGACGATCGCCCGCGCTTCGGCCACTTCGGGTTGTTCACCGAGCCGCGCCTCGATCTCGGTCAGCTCGATCCGGAACCCGCGCACCTTGACCTGCCGGTCCAGCCGGCCGAGGCAGACGAAGTTCCCGTCGGGCCGGACCCGGCCGAGGTCGCCGGTGCGGTAGCTGCGGACGCCGTCGCCGGTGGTGCCGAACGCCGGGCCCGGCTGGTCGAAGTAGCCCTCGACCAGGTATTCGCCGCTGACCTGGAGCTCACCGCCCTCGAGCACGGTGAGCGTATAGCCCGGCAGCGCGGTCCCGATGGGCAGCGGGCCGGTGGCGCCGGTGTCGACGTCCGCGGCGGTCAGCCGGTACTGGGCGGCGAAGGTCACTTCGGTCGCGCCGTAGCCGTTGACGTACACGCACCCGGGGGCGAACCGGCCGCGGCGGACGTCGGCGTAGGTGGCCTGCTCGCCGCCCAGCAGGACGGTCCGGACCGAGGGCAGGCCGCCGTCGAGGGCGTCGAGCAGGTAGCGGTAGACCGTGGGCGTCGAGTGGTAGACGGTCACCCCGTACCGCGCGAGTTCACGGGCCGCGTGGGCCACGCCGTGGGCGCGGACGTCGACCGGCACGACGGCGGCCCCGGTCAGCAGCGCCGGGTAGAGGTCGGGGATCGCCGCGTCGAAACCGAAGGAGGCCAGCAGGCTGAGCCGGTCGGCGCCGGTGATCCCGAGGGTGGTGATCTGGTTGCCCACCACGTGCAGCAGGTTGCGGTGGGTCTGCGCGACGGCCTTCGGCGTCCCGGTGGAGCCGGAGGTGAACAGCACGTAGGCCGGCGCGTCCGGATCCGGATCGGGCACCGGCAGCGGCGCGGTGTCCTCCCCGTCCGCTCCCGCCCGCACGACGCGGGCGGACTCGCTGCGGCACAACGCTTCGGCCAGTTCGAGGTGCTCGGGATCGGCCAGCACGGCCGCCACCCGGGCCGCCGCGACCTGGTGGGCGAGCCGGTCGCGCGGGAAGGTCGGGTCCAGCGGGACGTAGGCACAGCCCGCCGCCAGGGTGCCGAGGATGGCGGAGATGGCGCGCGTGCCGTGCCCGGTGACCAGGCCGACGAACTCCCCCGGCCGGACCCCGGCGTCGAGCAGCCGTGCAGCGTGCCCGCCGGCCAGCGCGGCCAGCCTGCCGTAGCTCACGGCCGAGCCGTGTTCGAAAACCGCGACCCGATCGGGCGACCGCCGGGCAATTTCCGCGAAACGTCTGAGACAACCGGCTGGCATCATCGACCGGAGTCGGCCCCCGACGGCGAATGGGCGCGCGGAAACCAAGGCGGTGACGTGGACTTCATCTCACTCCCCAGTGCGATTGACGAAGAATCACGCAAGGTTAAGGGGCGCGAGGCGGTCTACGGGTACGCAATCCGCAGAGTTCAGCCGAATGAACTATCGATCCTGGACCGGTCGCCGCAGGTTCCCACGTCATCCATGGTTAAGGACAGGGACTCCTGCCACTGTGGACACTCGTTCGGCTACCCATCGTGACGCGTGCGGAATTGTGTCGCGGATTCGGTCGGATATTCACCGACATCCGTTTGGGCCGTTTTGTTTCGGTGCGACGGGGGTGGCAATTTCACGAAATCGATTCAGCCCGAAGGTGGGTGGTTGAGCCGGGCTGCGGTGTCCACAGCGGAGGGTGGGTTCGCCGGAGAGGCCGAGCGAGCACGGCGGCGCCAGCCCGCCCGGACCGCCGTGTCGAGGCCAGGCGAGGCGAGGCCAGGCGAGGCCAGCCGGCTCCAGCCGAACCGGTACCCCGGCTGCAGCCCGGGCTCAGCCCGCGTTGGCCAGGAAGCCCTGTCCCGACGGCGCACTACGCATGAGGCACGCGTGGCACGGCATGCCGCGCAGCCCGTCGAGCACTTCGGCTTCGCCGGGGAAGATCGACTCGCCGCACAGGGCTGTCAGGTGCTCCGGGACCGGGCCGGTGGGGACGGGGATCAGGTGGCAGACGCGTCTGCTCTCGCCGACGACACCTCGGCGTAGCCGCACCAGTGCGAGCATTCCACCGTTCTCACCCATGGGAAAACCGTAGGGGAGGATCCGCCCGCGGACTTCGTGCCGCCGACCCAACGATCTTCGGCCCCGGTGGTCCGGGACACCAAACTCACACCGGGGAGAGCACCGCCGCGCCCAGCCGGCGGCACAGGGCGAGCGCCAGCTCGACGTCCAGGCGTCCGTCGGCGAGCCCGCGGGGCAGCAGTTCCTGGGCCTTGCGGATGCGGTACTGCACGGAGTTCTTGTGCATCGTCAGCTCGCCGGCCGCCGCGGTGTAGCTGCCGCCGGAGTTCAGGAACACCCGCAGCGTCTCGCGCAGCCGCCCGCAGTTCTCGTCGTCGGCGGCCAGTGGCCCGAGCGTGCTCGCGACCCACAGCCGGGCCGCGTTGAGGTCGCTCGTCATCAGCGCCACCGTGCCGACCTCGCGGAAGGTCAGCACGCGGTCGCAGTGCTCGCCGGCGGCCAGGGCCAGCGCGTGCACCCGGCGGGCCTGCTGGTGGGTGTCGCGGAAGCCGCCGACCCCGGTGCCGGGGTCGCCGACGGTCACCCGCACGCCGGATTCGGCTTCCGCGAGGACCGCGTCGAGGTGCTCGCGGCCGACCGACGCGCCCGGGGCGAGCGGGAGCCACACCCAGGCGCTGGCCTCGTCCCGCGGCACGAACAGCGGCCGCCCCTGCCCGCGGACGCGCTCGAACACCGCACCTGCGACCGACTCGAGCACCGTCAGCGCGTCGTCGACGAAGGCCGCCGACGCGTGCCAGACGATCATCCCGACGTGCGTGCCGCGCAGGCGGTAGCCGATCACCGCCTCGGCCGCGTCGACGTCCGGGGGCGGGCCGTTCTCGCCGAGCAGGTCCGCCACCTTCGCCGCCCGCGCGGCGCTGCGGTTGAGCAGCCAGCGGTCGCGTTCGTCCTGGTAGACGCCGACGAGCTGGCGGACGACCCGGGTGATGAACTCGTAGGCGACCCGCAGCAGCCGGCGCATCATGGCCCCGAGCAGGGCCGCGTCGTCGACCGAACGGGTGCACTCCTCGAACCCGAAGTCGAGCATCGCGGCCTGCCCGAGGTCGTACGCGCGGATCAGGTCGAACACCGGGGTGCCGCGCTGGGCCAGCCGGCGCGCGTACTCCATCGCCGCGGCCGGCGGCTCGACGGTCGCCGGGTCGATGCCGTGCCGGAAGATCTGCAGCGCGGTCTCGATGTTCTGGTACACGCTCGCCGACAGCAGGCTCACCATGCGCTCGTCGTCGTTGACCAGCTGCGGCAGATCGGTGGCGTACAGCTGGACCAGCTCACCGGTCAGTTCGCCCGCGCGGCCCTCGAGGGTGGCGGCGATCTGCCGGATGCGCTCCGAGACGACTTCTTCGTCCACCATGGAGCCACCTTAGGGGGTCATGGATCAAGCCGGTCGAGGAACTCGTCGATCAAGTCGAACGTCGCTCCGGGAGCTTGCACGGCGGGCTGGTGGCCCGCGCCCGGGACGACCTCGAACCGCGCGTCGGCGAACGCGGCCGCGTAGGCCTTGCCGAACGCCGGCGGGACGACGGTGTCGTCTTCGCCCCAGATCAGCAGGGCCGGGATCCGGACCCGGGCGAGGCGGCGCAGCAGCTTCGCATCGGCCAGGCCCGGGCCGGTGTAGGTCCGCAGCGCGGCCAGGTCGGCCGGGTCCGGTCCCGGCGCACCGGGCGGCGGCTGCGGCAGCCGCACCGGGTGTCCCTCGATCTCCGGGCCGATCGCGTCGAGCAGGACGAGCGCGCCGAGGCGCCGTCCGCGGTCGCGGACGGCCATTTCGGCCGCGACCCAGCCGCCGAAGGAGCCGCCCACCACGACGACGTCTTCGAGGTCTTCGTCGTCGAGCAGGTCGAGGTAGGCCACGGCGAGGTCGTCGACGCCGGTGCACCAGTCCGGGCGCGGGGTGCCCGACCAGCCCGGGTGGGTCGGCGCCAGCACACGGGCGCGCGGTGCGAGGCGCTCGACGACCGGGGTGACGCTGCGGGGTCCGGCGCCGCCGTGCAGGACCAGCACGGCGGGGTCGCCGCGGCCGGTGTCGAGGAGGTCGTGGATCGGGGTCATGGGAGATCCTCTCCGTGCTGGGCGGTGAACCGCTTCATCCGCTCCACCATCGCGCCGGGGGCGCCGGGGGCGAAGCAGGCTTCGAGGTTGTCCGCCGAACCCCGGGCGGCTTCTTCCGCACGGGGGAACATCGTGGTCTCGTAGGCCGAGAGAGCGCTTTCGACGTCGTCGTGGTCCGCCAGCGCGAGGGCGAGTTCGGCGGCGTCGAGCATGGCGAGGTTCGCGCCCTCGCCGGCGAAGGGCGACATGACGTGGGCGGCGTCGCCGAGCAGCGTCACCCCCGGTACCCGCGCCCAGCGGTGCCCGACCGGCAGGGCGTGGATCGGCCGCGGGATCAGGGCGCCTTCGCTTTCCGCGACGAGCGCCCGCAATCCGGGGGCGAAGCCGGCGAAGACCTCGAGCAACCGGTCCCGGTCGGCCAGCCCGGTGGCGGCGGCCGCGTCCGCGGTCCGGACCGCCGCGTACACCCGGATCCGCCCGCCGCCGGTGCGCTGGGCGATCAGCCCTTTCCCTTCGGCGAGCGCGAACATCGACCCGGCTCCGACGAGCGCCGCCGCGGCCGGGCGCCGTTCGTCCACTTCGGACAGCCGGGCTTCCACGAAGGACAGCCCGGAGTAGCGCGGCACCGCGTCCGAAAGCAGCGGCCGGACCTTCGACCAGGCGCCGTCCGCGCCGACGAGCAGGCCGGCGTCGACGACCTCGCCGGTGTCGAGGGTGAGCGTCCCGGCGGACACCGCGGTCACCTTGGCGCCCCAGCGGACCACGCCGTCGGGCAGCGATCCGGCCAGGATCCGCTTGAGTTCGCCGCGATCCACCTCCGGCCGCGTCCCGCTGCCTTCGCCGGCGATTTCCTCGAAGCGGACGGCGCCGCGGCGGTCGAGGATCCGCAGCGCCTCCCCTTCCTCGCGGACGACGGCGCGGAACTCCCGGGAGAGCCCCGCTTCGGCCAGCGCGCGCTGGCCGGACTCTTCGTGCAGGTCCAGCGTGCCGCCCTGGTCGCGCGCGGCCGGTGACGCGTCGAGTTCGTACACGGTGGCCGGGATCCCGCGGGTGTGCAGGACCCTGGCCAGCGTGAGGCCGCCCAGGCCACCGCCGACGATCGTGACGGGCGGAGTCACCGGGTCTCCCCGGGATCGGGGCGCGGGGTGGCGAGCGCGCCGTTCAGCAGCGCGTCGAACGCCCACCTCGCGCGGACGGGGCCGGGCCCGGACACCAGGTCGGTGCCCAGCGCGGCGATGTGCGGGTGCGTCCGCGAGGAGACGCCGGCCAGCGACTCGGCCATGACCTCGTGTTCCCGGGCCGCGCCGGGCCGTTCCCGGCGGCTACCGTGTTCGACGGCCGCCGCGGTGGCGGTCAGCAGCAGCACGTCCACCGCCCACGCGGCCTGTCCCGGCGCCATGCCGCCCTCGTCGAGCAGGGCCAGCACCGCCTCGACCAGCGCCAGGAAGCGGGGGCCGCTCAGCCGGGTCACCAGCGCGACCCGGGCGAGGCTCGGGTGGGCGAACAGCACCGACCGGTAGGAGCCCAGCACCGCCCAGAGGCGTTCGCGCCAGTCCCCCGCACCGTCCAGTTCCACTTCGGCGAGCAGTTCGTCGAGCACCGCGGCGTGCAGCTCCTCGGTGTCCTTGACGTAAACGTAGAGCGAGGCCGCCCCGGTGTCGAGTTCCCGGGCGAGCCGGCGCATGGTGACGCGCTCGACGCCTTCGGCGCGCATCACCGCGACGGCGGCCGCCACGATCCCCTCCCGCGTCAAGGCGGGCTTCGCCGGGCGCTCCCGGCGGTTGTAAGTGCTTTCCGGAGCCATCGCTCCAGTTTAACGAACATGTTCGTCCCGAGCACGTTCGGGCCGAACATGTTCGAGTGAGCTGCACCACACGCACAACACGTCATTCGGGGGTGTGGAATACGGCAATCGGATCCACGATTTTGTTAAGTCGTCCGTTAAGCAGCTCGATCGAAAGACTCGAAAACAATCTCGAAAGCACGGACCACTTTCGCAACTGGTCTGGACCACATAGGAAGATCACCCGTACGGCCTATTTTGCCTGCGTAGCAAGGATGCCAGAGCCTCGCCGGAAGCGATCCACCCATTTTCGAAACTCGCTTACACGACGATTGGAGCTTGTGGCAACTCTCCACGGGCGGTATATCTTGTTGACCGAATTCGCACCGGCCGGCGTTACCGCCGGCCGGTTCGTCGCCGCCCTCTTCCCTCTCCCCGCTCACCGGAGGCACCATGCATCGCCTGGACCCGGCCCGCGACCACGTCATCGGGCTCTACCGCATCGTCATCGGCTTCCTTTTCGCCTGCCACGGCCTCAAGACGCTGTTCGGCCTGTTCGGCGCGAAGTCCACCGCCGCCGTCGGGGCCTGGCCGGGCTGGTGGGCCGCGGTCATCCAGCTCGTGTGCGGCGCGCTCGTCTGCGTCGGCCTCGGCACCCGGGTCGCCGCCGTCCTCGGCTCCGGCTCGATGGCCTACGCGTTCTTCGTCGTCCACCTGCCGCTCGGCCTGTTCCCCATCCAGAACGGCGGCGAAGCGTCCGCGCTGTTCTGCTGGTCGCTGCTCCTGGTCGCGTTCGTGGGCCCGGGCCGGTTCGCCCTCGGCAACATTCCGGTCCGGCAGCGGGCCGCGGAGCCGACGCGGGCGGGCGCCACGGTCTAGGGGCGGGAGATCCCGACGCCGCTGCGCGCGTCGGGACCGTACTTGGCCAGTTCCGCGGCGAGGTCGAGCCGGCCGAGGGACTTCGCCCGGTCCTCTTCGGTCAGCAGGTCGCGGGGGATGATCCAGACGACCTCGAACTCCAGCCCGCTGGGATCCTTGGCGTACAACGACTTCGTGGTTCCGTGGTCGGACGAGCCGACCAGCGCGCCCGCTTCGGTGAGCCGGGCGGCGAGCCGCTCGAGATCGCCGAGGGTGTCGACCTCCCACGCGAGGTGGTAGAGCCCCACCGACGTCCGCCCGGCGCCCGAATCCGCGGCGTCCGCCCCGATCTCGAAGAGGCCGAGGTCGTGGTCGTTGACCGACCCGGGCGCCCGCAGGAAGGCCGCGCCGCGGTGCGCGTCACCGCCGTCGATGTACCCGAAGCCGAGCACGTCCCGGTAGAACGCCACGCTTTCGGCCAGGTCCCGGACGTAGAGCACGGCGTGGTTCAGGCGGAAGATCGACATCAGGGTGCTCCACGGTCCGCGCGGCGCGCAATTCGGTTGAAGTTTCAACTGAAGGCTAGGCGCGAACCCCCGGACCGGTCAAGCGGCTCGACCCGGGCGACGGAGGCCCACTCTCGGTACGTCCGCCTACCGACCGGGCGACAAACCTTCGACACCGGATCGAGGCCCTGGTCAGAGGTCCGGACGATTCGTAGGGTGGGTCCACCGCAGGACACCGTGTCAGCTGTCCCGCGGGCGGTGGTGCCCCGGATCCGACCTTTCCCCGAAGCCACGTCCGGGGCACCACCGCATCTTCCGCCACTCGCGCCCCCTTCCTCGTCGACGCCGCCCTTCGGCTCGATTACCTTAGCTCTAAGGTACAATTCTTAGCGCTAAGCAACCGAGTCAAGGAGCCCCATGCGCATCACCGTGTTCGGCGCCGCCGGCGCCGTCGGCCGCCGGGTCGTCGCCGAAGCCCTCACCCGCGGTCACGAGGTCACCGCCGTCGTGCGCGACCCGCGCCGCGCCGCGGACCTGCCGCCGGCGGCCACCGTGCGCACCGGCGACGCCGCGAAGCCCGGCGACGTCACCTCGCTCGCCCGCGGCCAAGACCTCGTGATCACCGCGACCCGACCGGCGCCGGGCCGCGAGCCCGAACTCGCCGAGGCCACCCGGGGCCTGCTCGAAGGCCTGGCCGGAACCGGCGTGCGGCTCGTGGCCGTCGGCGGCGCGGCCACCCTGCGCACCCCGGGCGGGACGACGGTGCTCGACGACCCGGCCTTCCCCACCGAATTGCGGCCGATCGCCGCGGCCTGCCGGGACCAGCACGAGGTGTACCGCGCCGACACCGGCGTCGGCTGGACCTACGCCAGCCCGCCCCTGCTCCTGGAACCCGGCGAGCGGACCGGCCGCTACCGCCTCGGCGGCGACGACCTGCTCGCCGACGCCGACGGCCGCTCGGCGATCTCGATGGAGGACTTCGCGATCGCCCTGCTGGACGAAGCCGAACGGCCGCGCCACCACCGGACCCGCTTCACCGTCGCCTACTGAGCATTTACATACATACACCATGTATGTAACCTGGCCGCATGACGGAACGCAGCGAAGCACTGGGTCAGGAGCACCGCGTCCGGCTGCCCGCCGGCGAAGTGCGGTACCACGAGCGGGGCACCGGGGCCCCGGTGGTGTTCGTGCACGGGGTGCTGACGAACGCGCAGCTGTGGCGCAAGGTCGTCCCCGACGTCGCCGCGGCCGGGTTCCGGTGCCTGGCCCCGGACCTGCCACTCGGCTCGCACGACCTCCCGATGCGCGCGGACGCCGACCTCTCCCCCACGGGCAACGCCGACGTCATCGCGGACTTCCTCGATGCGCTGGACCTGCGCGACGTCACGCTCGTCGCGAACGACACCGGCGGCGCGCTGACGCAGATCCTGCTCAGCCGCCGTCCGGAGCGGGTCGGGCGGGTCGTGCTCACCCCGTCCGACTGCTTCGAGTACTTCTTCCCGCCGATCTTCAAGGCGCTGCCGCCGCTGGCCCGGATCCCCGGGGCGATGGCGGTGCTCGGGCAGCTGCTGCGCATCCGCGCGCTGTACCCGCTGCCCATCCTCTTCGGCTGGGTGGTCAAGCGGCCGCTGCCGGACGCCGTCGCGCAGGCCTACCTCGCGCCGCTGCGCCGGTCGGCCGGGGTCCGCCGGGACCTGCGCAAGCTCCTGCGGGAGGTGCACCCGCGGCACACGCTGGCCGCCGCCGAGGCCCTGCGCACGTTCGACCGGCCGGTCCTGCTCGCGTGGGCGCCGGAGGACCGGCTGTTCCCGATCCGGCTGGCCCACCGGCTCGCCGCCCTGCTGCCGCACGCGAAACTCGTGGAGGTGCCGGACTCCTACACCTTCGTCCCCGAGGACCAGCCCGCGGTGCTGGCCCGCCACGTCGTCGGGTTCGCGGGCGCCGTGGCAGATTAGGCGGGTGCGACGTACCCAGCAGGACCGTTCCGCCGGCACGAAGGCCGCACTGGTCACCGCCGCGCGGGAGCTGTTCGCCGCCCGCGGCTACCAAGCCGTGCCGGCCGACGAAATCACCCGCGCCGCCGGAGTCACCCGAGGCGCGCTGTACCACCACTACGCCGACAAGCAGGGGTTGTTCCGCGCCGTCGTCGAAGAGCTGGAACGCGAACTGACCGAAGAGGTCGGCGCCGCGTTCGCCGCCGGCGCGGACCCGCTTTCCGGCATGCTGCAGGGCCTCGGCGTCTTCCTCGACGCCTGCCTGCGCGAGGAGGTCCGCCGCATTTCGCTCACCGACGCGCCCGCGGTGCTCGGCTGGGACGTCTGGCGCGAGATCGAGGCGGAGTACGGGCTCGGCCTGATCGTCGCCGTGCTGGAGCAGGCCAGTGCGGACGGGCTGATCGTCGAAATGCCCGTCCGCGCCCTGGCCCAGCTGGTGCTCAGCGCGGTGATGGAAGCGGCGCGGATGATCGCCGCCGCCGACGACCCGGCCCGGACCCGGGCCGAGGTCCAGCAGGTCCTCGGCGGGTGGCTCGGGAGCCTCCTGCGGACCTAGCGCGTCCGGTAGGTGCTCAGCACCGCGGCCCCGGCCCGGCTGCTCGACACGAGCCGGAAGTCGGCGGCCGCGCCGTCGAAGAGCCGCCGGCCCGCGCCCACCACGCTGGGGAACACGAGCAGGCGGTACTCGTCGACCAATTCGCGGCGGGCGAGCTCCTGCGCGATGCCGATCGAACCGATGACGACGACGTCCCGTTCCTCGCGCTCGACGGCCTCGACGAGATCTCCCTGCAGCAGGACCGAGTTCTGCCACGCGGACACGTCGTGGCGGGTCCGCGTGGCGACCAGCTTGGCGGCGGCGTTGAGCCGGTCGGGGAACTCGCCCGACCGGCCGGGCCAGAGCTTCGCGAACAGCTCCCACGTGGTCCGGCCGAGCAGCAGGACCCCGGTGTCGAGCAGGGCGCCGAGCCGGAACTTGTCCCCGGCCACCGCCTCCGGGCCGTGCCGGAACGCCCAGCCGCCGGTGGCCGTGCCGCCGGAGCCGTCCGGGTCCTCCACGACGCCGTCCAGGGTGGTGAACTCGACGACGACCACGCTCATGACCGCTCCCGGTGACTTCGCGCCGCGCCCCGGTGGCGCGGCCGCACCGGTACCTACCGGCGGCGGCCGCCGGATTCATCGGCCGCCGCCGGCGGGATCCCCCTACGCCGTGACGAGGGACAGACCGTAGGTCTGCAGGATCTCGTTCACCGGCTGGAACCACGTCTCCCCGCCGGAGCCGCAGTTGCCCCAGCCGCCGGAGGTGACACCCTGGGCCTGGTCACCGGTGATGAACGAGCCACCGGAGTCGCCGGGCTCGGCGCAGACGTTGGTGCGGGTCATCTGGTAGACCGCGCCCTGGGCGTAGTTGACCGTCTCGTTCTGGCCCAGCACCGTGCCGCAGTGCCAGTGCGTGGTCGAGCCCGAACGGCACACCGACGTGCCGACCGGCGCGACCCACGACCCGCGGACGAGCGCGTCGCTGACCGTGCCCCAGCCGAGCACGACCGGCGCGGTCCACCAGCCACCGCCGATGCGGATGAAGGAGTAGTCGTTGCCCGGGAAGGAAGATCCGGCGAAGGTGCCCATCCACGAGCCGTCCCAGCCGACGACCGAGCTGCCCGTGCCGCCGCAGTGCCCGGCGCTGACGAACCCGCCCTGCACGGAGAAGCCGATCGAGCAGCGGGTGTTGCCGTTGATGTAGTACGGGTCGCCGCCGACGGTGCCCGCCGAGAAGGGCTCGGCGGCCGGCGCGGTCGCCACCGTGACCGGGCCGGCCTTCGCCGCCCGCGCCAGGAAGGCGTCGACCTCAGGCCCGCGGGCGCCCGGGCGCACGGTGACCACGACGCTGCCGGCCCGCGGGTCGACGCGCCAGCCGCTGACGGCGGCGGGGGCCGGATCCGCCTTGGCCGAGGCGTCGATCGCGGCCTTCGCGGCGTCGAGCTTCGCCGCGCTGGTCCGGGCGGCGGTGGGTTCGGCGCCGGCCTGCCGGACGGCGACGGCCGCGGCGGGGTCGGTCACGCCGACGACGAGCTTGCCCAGTGCCGGGTCGAACCACGCGCCGCCGAACGCGGCGCCGGCGGCCCGCTGGGCGGCGGGCAGCACCCGGGCGGCGGACATCTCCTGGGTGAGCCGGGTGGACGCCTGGGCGGCGGTCAGCCCGAGATCCCGCTGCATGGCGGCGATCAGCCCGGGCGACGCCTGGGCGGCGGCGGGGGTGAGGGTAGCGGAGGCCAGTGACGCGGTGAGGACGGCGACACCGCCGAGGGCCAGGGCGATTCTTCGACGCATGGGAACTCCTCCAAGGCCGGGGGAAAGAAACACACCGTCCGCCGAGTGTGCGGCGGGGGCGGCGCCGGGTCCAGATTTGTCCGGTCTTCTGTCCGGAATTCCCGTCTGTCTACTATGGAGTTTCGAGCGCAAAATGTTGGGATGACACACTTTTTCGCGCGCACGACCGAGGCGCGGACCGGCCACCGGCCTCGCCCGCGCCGTGCCGCCACCCCTTCTTCGCGGCTTTGCAAAAAGGTCTGAACCAAGTAGAGCACGGCGCCGCGGGCGGCGGCCCGAACGGGAGTCTGCCGGGCACCGGACGTGCCCGGCAGTCCCTCCGCGCCGGTACATCACCGGCCGGCAGCACCGCGCTCGCGAACGGCGCCTTGCCCGGCGACCGCCGAACCGGGCCCGCGGCGTCGGTGTCCGAAGAGGACGGTCAGCGGGCGAAGGCGGTGAGGAAGCGGTCGCGGAAGGAGTCCATCTTCCAGACCGGCGCCTGTGCGCCCGGGTGGAGGCCGTCCTGCCAGCCCCAGCCGGCGATCCGGTCGAGGACCCCGGGGTCCTTGGCCACGATGGTGATCGGCACGTCGTGGACCGCGCCCTGCGGGGTCACCACCGGCGGCTGGTGGTCGCCGAGGAACACCAGCACGAGGTCGTCGCCCCCGTAGTGCCGGACGAACGAGATCACCGTCTTCAGGGAGTAGTCGGTCGCGTCGCGGTAGGCGTCGCGGATCTTCGCCGGGTCCTTCCAGACCGATTCCGGCGCCTCGCCCGCCGCGGGCTGCGGTGCGAAGACCGAGCCGTCGCCGACCTGGTTCCAGTCGACCAGCCAGGGCCGCGGCGACCACGGCGCGTGGCTGGACACCAGGTCGACCTCGGCCATCACCGGCTGCTTGCCCGCCTTCGCGAGCTCGGTGCGCTGCAGCATCGACAGCGAGAACTGGTCGGGCATGGTGGCGTAGGCGAACCCCGGCCCGTGGTAGCCGATGGAGCGGGCGTCGTAGTAGGCGTCCGGGTGGTAGAACTTCTGCCCTTCCGGCCAGTCCTTGGTGTGCGCGGGCACGTCCCAGACCGTCCGCCAGCCCGCCCGCTGGAACGCCCCGCCGAGCGTCAGCCGGTCACTGGCCAGCAGGTCGTTGTACCGCTGCTGGTTGTCGATCCACATCCCCGACTGCACGGTCGAGTGCGCCAGCCAGCTGCCGCCGCCGAACGTCGAGGACGACAGGAACGCGCTCTTCGCGCCGATGCCCGCCGCCCGCAGCTCGGCGGTGCCCGCGTCGAGGGTCGCCCCGATCTTCGGCCCGAAGGCCGGGTCGTCGAGCGCGACCCGGCCGTAGCTCTCCACGAAGGTGAGCACGACGTTCTTGCCGCGCAGCCCGTTCAGCAGCTGCGCACCCGGAGTGGCCCGGAACGCGTCCTCGGCGGCCACCTCGCCGAACGGCCGCTGGTCGCGCAGGTCGGCGCCCACCTGACGCAGGTCGCCGTAGGCCAGTGCGGCGGCGCTCTGCGCGGCGACCGGCTGCCCCGGCGCGATTTCCACGCCGAACACCGAGCAGACGATCCAGACCACCGAGAGCACGGCCACGACCCGGGTCGCCCCGGTCCGCCGTCCGGCCGCGACGCGGCTCAGCCGCAGCATCGCGAGGACCATGAGCACGACGACGGCGATCGCGAGCACCCCGGCGCCGGCGAGCGCGGCGATGGTGGCCGCGTTCCCGATCTGCCCGGCGAGGAACTCGACCCCGGCGTGGAAGAAGCTCCAGTCGTAGATCGGGTCGAACGGCTTCTCGAGGGTCGCGTAGAACCCGGTGTCGAGCACCTTCAGCAGGGTCAGCAGCCCGAGGCCCAGCCCGACGGCCACGGCGGCGGCGCGGCGCGCCCGCGGCGGCAGGACCAGCAGGACCGCGGCGGCGACGAGCCCCTCCACCGGCACCCGCGCGAGCGCGCCGACGGAGAGCGAGCTGAGGTCGTCCGGGGCGAGGAGCCCGAACAGCACGAGCAGCGCGGCCAGCGCGGTGAGGACCCGGCTTGCGACGACGTGCCGCCGCAGGCCCGGCCGCGGCAGCCCGAAGTCGGGCAGGGCCGCCCCCGGCACGGGGGTGCGGCGGCGGACGCGCCGCACCAGCGGCAGACCGGTGTTTCCAACCATGGCAGGCCTCACGTCGTGGTGCACGGTGGTGACCGCCGGCCCGTGCGGCGGGGCGGCGGTCGTCACCGGATATACGGGCCACGGCGGCGCGCGGTTCACGTCCCGCCGTGGCCCTCACGCCGAGGGCGGCCAGAGGTACTCCTTTTCCGGGACGATCCGGACGATCAGCCGCTCGGCGTCCGGTTCCGGCGGCGGCGTCGCCCCGCCCATGTACCGCGCGTACATTTTGTGCAGCAGCACCTTTTCCGGGTCCGCGGTGATTTCGACGCTCCCCCGGATCTCGACGTACCGGCCGGGGTGGCCCACCACCAGCAGGCTGACGCGCGGGTCGCGCCGCATGTTGCGGGTCTTGAGCCTGCCCTCGACGGTGCTGAACACGACGGTGTCGCCGTCGCGCTCGACGAAGATCACCGACGACTGCGGCCGTCCGTCGGCGTTGGAGGTGGCCAGGACGGCGGTGTGCGGGCCGTCGAGGACCTCGCGGGCGGCTTCGGTCAGGGACAGGGTCGTCCGGGGTGCTCTTCGAGCGTCGAGGCCGGCGTTTCTCTTCGGGAAAGTGCTCATGCCCGTACCGACCGGACGCGCACGCCAAAGGAACCGCGGTACCCGCACCGGCTCGCGCCAAACCCCCGCGGACCGCCTTTCACCCGCAGAAACACCCGGATTCCCCGGGACAGGGGACGAAGCGTTGCGGGCTCGCGCCACCGGTGTTCTCCTCGGGGCATCGGAAGCTCGGATTCGACAGCGGAGGCCAGCGATGAATCTGTTCGACAAGGCGAAGGAAGCGCTCGGCAAGCACCCCGACCAGGCCGAGCAAGGCGTCGACAAGGCCGCCGACGCCGCCAAGCAGCGCTTCGGCGACCACGCCGACAAGATCGACCAGGGCTCGGACAAGGTGAAGGACTACCTGCACAAGCAGGGCGGCGGCCAGCAGGAGCCGCCCCCGCAGTGAGCCCGTCCCGGCACGCAACCAGCCCGCCGAAACCGGCTGCGGTATAGATCGTTATACGCCCGGGAGGCGTCACTTTCGTAGGGAAAGTGGCGCCTCGGCCGGGCTGGCGCGTCACTTTCGTAAGGAAAGTGGCGCCTCGGCCCGGCTGGCGCGTCACTTTCGTAGGGAAAGTGACGCCTCCTGCCGGGTGGGCGGCGGGGTCTGGGAGGGCGGGTGGATCGGGTCCGGGACCCGTTGGGGGGAACCACGCTTCGCCTCGCCCGTGGCTGGGTACCACCGGCTCCGTGGTTGCCACCTACCTCGTCCCCGTCCGGACTGCCCTCCTCCTGTTCCCGCTCGTCGCGCTGGCCGTGATGCTGCCGGCCGCCTTCGTCAGCTACCGCCGCCGCGGCCGCGCCGGCGGGTGGACGACGTTCGTCTTCTACGCGTTCCTGTTCTACCTGCTGGCGATCGCGATGCAGACGGTCCTGCCGCTGCCCGCCGACCCGGGCTACTGCACGGGTCACACCTACGCCAGTTCCCCGCAGCTGCGGCCGTTCTACTTCGTCGAGGTGGTTTCCCAGCGGGCCCGCGGCCATTGGAGCCCCGGTGCGCTGCTGCACAACCCGGCGGTCTGGACCACGGCGCTGAATGTGGTGATGCTGGCCCCGCTCGGCTTCTACGCCCGGTACGCCCAGCGGATTCGGCTGGTGCCCGCGGCCTTGATCGGCTTCGGCGTGTCGCTGTTCTTCGAACTGACGCAGCTGACCGGCCTGTGGTTCGTCTACCCGTGCCCGTACCGGCTCTTCAGCGTCGACGACCTGCTGCTCAACACCGCCGGCGTCGTCGCGGGCTGGCTGCTGGCCGGTCCGCTCGGCCGGCTGCTCCCGTCGCCGGAACCGGAGCACGACCGGCGCCGCTACGCCGCCAAGGTCACCTTCACCCGGCGGCTGTTCGCGCTGGCCACGGACCTGCTCGGGTTCGCCGCCCTGCTCGGGTTCCTCTTCGGCCTGCTGACGCTGTTCGGCGAGGACCTGCGCCACCGCGACACGCCGGTCGTCATCCTCGCCCTCGTCTGGTTCGTGGTGCTGCCCGCCGTCACCGGGTCGACGCCCGGCAAGCGGGCGATGCTGCTGCGCGTGGTGCGCCGCGGCCGCCGCCGCGCCGGGCCGATCGCCCTGCTGGTCCGCAACGGCGTCCTGCTCTCGCCGCTGTGGCTGGCGTGGCTGCTGCTGGGCCTGGACCGCTGGGACCCGGGCAACCACCCCGAGCAGCTCCTCCTGCCGGTCGCGCTGGCCGCGTCGGTGTTCGTCGTGGGCGTCTGGACGCCGCTGGCGGTGCTGCTCGACAACGAGCACCGGGCGCCCTACGAGCGGCTGACCCGCACTGTCAACGTCGCCGTGGTGCCCCCGGCCGCCGAGGAACCCGCGCCGGCGCCCGCCCGGCCGGAGGAAGTCCTCAAAGGACGGTGACGGGACACCACGCTGCCCGGGGCCGGCAGCGCTGGTAGATTGCGTACGGAACGGGTTGAGCCGCCAGCCCGTGTCCCGGATCCCCACTCTGGAGCTTTTGATGACCACCGACGCAGCGCGGCCCCGGCAGCGGTTCTGCGGTGCCGGCTGGTCGCACGAGAGCGTCAGGCCCGTGCCCCCCGCTCGCGGAACGGTCGAAGTTTCCTGGAATTTCGCATGACGCCCGCCGGTACCCGTGTCGACGGGCCCGGTTCCGGGCATGAAGAAGGGGAAGGCCTCCCCGAGGGGGCCGGCACGGCGAAGGAGGCGGACATGAAATTCCGATTTGTCCGGCACGAGCTCGGCATCTCCCCGGAACTCTCCGAACTGGCGCGGGTCCGCCACTGGGTCCGGACGGTCCTGCGCGGCTTCCCGGCGAACGTCGTCGGCACGGCGGTCATGGTGGTGGACGAGCTGACGTCGAACGCGCTGCGCCACGGCCGCGCGCCCTACCACGTCCGGCTGCTGCCCGGCGGGACCAAGCTGCGGATCGAGGTCGACGACAGCGGGGGCGAGCCCGCCCGCCGCCGGGCGCCGTCCGACCACGGCGGCCGCGGGCTCCTGCTGGTGGAACGCTGTGCCGCCGCCTGGGGCCAGCTGCGCCGGCCCAGCGGCAAGACCCTGTGGGCGGAACTGGTCACGGACCCGGATCCGGCGAGCGCCTGCGGCTGATCCGGCGCCCACCGCGCCTGCCGTCCCGATCGACGGCACCCGGGGCTGAGGCCGCAGCTGTCGTCATCGACCGCACGGGCGCTCAACGAGGCCGCCCGCCTGCTGTTCCCCGCCGCCGGCTCCGGCCTCGCGGCGCCGACCTCAGCCCACGACCGCGGCTCGGCCGACGTCGTCCCCGGCGAGCGCGCCCACCTCTCCGAGCTGGTCAAAGGCCGCGTCGGCGCCGACGCGGGTGCACCTGGACAACCGGCCCTCCGGCGCTCGACCGGCTGCCCGCGCGCACGGGCACGGGCGACCACCTCACCGGTGAAGCGACGGCCTCCCGGGCCCGGCGCAACCCCCAGGCCTTCGGCTCGCCCGGCCGGGCGAGCCGAAGACTTGTCACCGCGAGGCGACGATCGTGTGGCTGCGGGCGCCCAGGCTCCGTGCCAGGGTCGGGATCACCACCGCCGCCGCGACGAGGTGCAGCCCGGCCAGCGCGGCAGCGGTGCCGGTGGCCGCCCCGGCGAGGAAGGGCGGGACCAGCGAGATCGCGGCCAGCGGCACCGCCGTCCCCACGAATCGCCGGGCGGGGCGGGCGCTCCAGCGCAGGAGCGCCAGTGCGATGACGACGCCCACGGCCGAGCAGAAGCCGGTCACCACGGCGAACCCGGGCAAGGGAATCGTCTCGCCGCCGTCGGGGATTTCGAAGCCGACGCCGGCGGCCCGGGCCACCGCAGCGGCGAGGGTGGTGGCCGCCATCGCCGCGAGGGTGGCCACGAGGCCGGTGCCGGCGAGCCCGCGGAACGGGCGTGCGCGGACCGCGGTTTCGTTCGTGCTGGTCACGACGTTCCTCCGGGCTATTCCGTGCCGTCCGACGGCAGGCGCGCCGGCAGCCCGAGCCGCGGGAAGCGGTCCTCGTGGAACGAAATGATCTCGGCGATCGCGCCGCCGGTGATGCGCAGGACGTCGATCGCCAGCGGCAGGTACGCGCCCTCCTGCTCCCGCCAGAGGTAGAAGGCGACGGCGGGCTGCCGGTTCACGGACGTGCCGACGGCACGCAGGTGCGACATGCTCTCGAACCCGCTCTCGACCCAGTCGTTCACCACCACGTCCCGGCCGACGTGCAGGCCCGGCGTGGGCGGCATCGAGCAGCGCACGTCGTCCCGCAGCAGGGCGGCGATCCGCCCGACGTCGGGGGCCACGCTGGCGTCGGTGTAGCGGCGCACCAGCTCGCGCGTCCCGGCGTCCTCCTCGCCGCCGGTCCAGTCCTGCCGCTCGGCGGGCAGGTGCTCCCGCATGCCGGCCCGCGCCCGCTGCAGGGCGCTGTTCACGGAGTTGACGGAGTCCCCGAGCAGCTCCGCGACGTCCTTGGCCGGCCAGCCGAGCACATCCCGCAGGATCAGCACGGCCCGCGGCCGCGGCGCGAGGTGCTGCACGGCGACCAGGTAGGCCAGCTCGATCGTCTCCCGCGCGACGGCGACGGTCTCCGGCTCGTCGGCACCGCCCGCGGGCAGCTCGTCGAGCAGCCGGTCCGGGTAGGGCTGCAGCCACGGCACCTCACCCCCGGCCGCCGGCTCCGGGCGGCACTTGGCGAGCAGGTCCAGGCAGGCGTTGGTGGCGATCCGGTACAGCCAGGCCCGGAACGTCGAGCGCCCCTCGAAGGTTTCCCGCCGCCGCCAGGCCCGCAGGAACGTCTCCTGCACGGTGTCCTCGGCGTCCTCGAACGACCCGAGCATCCGGTAGCAGTGCACGTGCAGCTCCCGCCGGTGCCGCTGCGCCAGCCCCGAGAACGCCGGCTCGCCGATGTCGACCAGATCCTGCACGCCCGGCTCCTCCAGCCCCGTGTCCACACTCATCACGTTCATCCTTACGCCTCGTTGTGTCCGTCGCAGGTATGACGGGCGGAGGCGCGAGAACTCATCACCGGAGGACGGACGGGGCCGCTCAGACGTCCCGGCGCGCCAGCTTCGAGGGCCACCAGATCCGGCGCCCGACGTCGACGGTCAGCGCCGGGACCAGTAGCGACCGGACCAGCAGCGTGTCCAGCAGGACCCCGAAGGCGACGATGAACGCGATCTGCGCCAGGAACAGGATCGGGATCACCGCGAGCGCCGAGAACGTCGCCGCCAGCACCACCCCGGCCGAGGTGATGACGCCGCCGGTCAGCGACAGCCCCCGCAAGGTGCCCTCGCGCGTGCCCCGCGTCAGTGCCTCCTCGCGCACCCGGGTCATCAGGAAGATGTTGTAGTCGATGCCCAACGCCACCAGGAAGACGAACCCGAACAGCGGCACGACCGGGTCCGCGCCCGGGAAGTCCAGGACGTGGTTGAACACCAGCGCCGACACGCCCATCGTCGCCGCGAACGAAAGGACCACCGTGGCGATCAGCAGCAACGGGGCCAGCAGCGACCGCAGCAGCAGGGCCAGCACCAGGAAGATCACCAGCAGCACGATCGGGATGATGAGCGCGCGGTCGTGCTTCGACGTCTGCTGCGTGTCCAGCTGGATCGCCGTCGGGCCGCCCACCTTCGCGTTCGCGCCGGGCACCGCGTGCACCGCGTCGCGCAGCCTGCCGACCGTCGCGATCGCCGCCT
The DNA here is from genome assembly GCF_031082405.1 of Amycolatopsis sp. A133. Taxonomy (GTDB): domain Bacteria; phylum Actinomycetota; class Actinomycetes; order Mycobacteriales; family Pseudonocardiaceae; genus Amycolatopsis. Next base: position 284,959 of record NZ_JAVHJU010000003.1, on the reverse strand, counting down.
CCGAGTCCGCCGGGTCGGTCAGCACCGACAGGATCTGCACGCGGCCGCCGACCACCTTGGGGCGGCCGTCGGGGCCCGGCAGCGGGACGGACTGCGCCACTCCGTCCACTGTGGACGCCGCCAGGACCGCGGGCAGCGCGCCGGCGTCGGCGATCGTGATCGCGGGTGCGCCGAGGCCGCCCGGGAAGTGCCGGCCGAGGATCTCCTGCCCCGTCCCGGACTCGACCTCGGTGAGGAAGACGTCGGACTGCGCGGTGCCGGACGCCTTGAGCTGCGGCAGGAACGCGACGCCGATGCCGAGCACCAGCGCCGTGACCACCCAGACCGTGCGGGGGCGGCGGCCGACCAGGCGCGCGATCCGGCCCCAGCTCCCGGCCGTCTCCGGGTGCGGCGAGCCCAGCGCGGGCTTGAACGGCCAGAACGCCCCGCGCCCGCACAGGGCCAGCGCGGCGGGCAGGAACGTCGTGGACGCCAGCAGCGCGGCGCCGATGCCGATCGCCGCGACCGGGCCGAGCCCCTTGTTCGAGTTGAGGTCGCTGAACAGCAGGCACAGCACGCCGAGCACCACGGTCCCCGCCGAGGCCACGATCGGCTCGAGCGTCGCGCGCCAGGCGAGTTTCAGTGCGTCGAACCGGCTCGGGGTGTCGCGCAGCTGCTCGCGGAACCGCGCGACGACCAGCAGCGCGTAGTCGGTTGCCGCGCCGAAGACCAGGATCGAGAGGATGCCTTGGCTCTGGCCGTTGAGCGCGAGGACGTCGTGCTTGGCCAGCAGGTAGACGACGAGGCTGGCGAGCCCGAGCGCGAACACCGCCGACAGCAGCACCAGGAACGGCAGCACCGGGCTGCGGTAGACCGCGATCAGGATGAGCGCGACCACGCCGCCGGCGACGAGCAGCAGGATGCCGTCGATGCCGCCGAACGCCTGCACCAGGTCGGCGATCTGCCCGGCCGGTCCGGTGACCAGCACGCTCAGGCCGGCGGGGGCGCCGCCGAGGCGGGCCCGGACCTCCTCGACGACGTCGGCGGGGTTGCCGTCGGCGAAGATCGGCACCGCCAGCTGCACGGCCTGGTCGTCCCGCGGGGCGGGCTGCGGCTTCCCGAGCGGGCCGGCCACGCCGGGCACGCTGCCCAGTTCCTGCGCCTTGACCTCGAGGAACCGCCGGTCGCCGTCGGTCAGGCCGCTGGTGCGCTCGGCGACGACCGTCGCGGGCAGCACCTGGCGCGGGCTGAACCCCTTCTGCTCGTCGGAGACCTCGGTGGCTTCGGCGGACTGCGGCAGGAAGGCGGCGTTGTCGTTCTTCGCGACCTCGCTGAGCTTCCCGGCGAACGGGCCGCCGAACCCGCCCAGCCCGAGCCAGGCGATCACCAGGAGGGCCGGGATCAGCCAGCGGAGGCGGCGCGGGTTGTCGTTCATGGTCGCTAAGGTCCTTTCGAGCGCGAACACGCCCAATTGTTCAGCAAGCTGAACATTCTGCACGACGAACCCGGACGACCCCCGAGTGACGGTGAGCACAGTGACGGTGAGCACGACCCCCGGACCCGACCTGAGCACGTGGCCCACGGGCCGGCTGCTGGCCGTGGCCGCGCGCCTGGTGGAGCAACGCTGGGTGGCCGTGCTCGACGGCATGGGACTCACCCACGCGGGTCTCATCGCGCTGCACACCCTGCGCGACGGACCGCTCCCCCAGCGGACGCTCGCCCAGCGCTGCCAGGTGACCGACCAGACGATGAGCCGCACCCTCGATCGGCTGGCCAAGGCCGGGTTCGTCACCCGATCCGCGGACCCGGCCGACGGCCGTCGTCAGCTGACCCGGCTGACCGCGGACGGCCGGGAGGTGCACGAGCGGGCCGTGCGGGCCGAACCCGCCCTGCTCGGCGGCCTCGGCGACGACGACGCGTTCCGCGCCGGGCTGCTGGATCTGATCACCCGGCTGTCCGCGGGCGATTGAGAGCCCGGGCGGCTGGGTAGGTTTCCGGTATGTGGATCGCGGTGAGCACCCCAGTGGCCGTCCTGATCGCTACCGTCCTCATGGAGCGGTTCGAGCGGCGGTGCCGCTTGGTGCCCTCGGCCGAGGGGGAACGCCGTCCGGTCCGCAGCTGACGCCGACGCACGGCGGACGTGGCCGGGCCATCACAACGGCGCCCGCGTCCGTCGGCCGCGGCGGCCAGACGTACTGCTGGTCACCCCACGTGCGAGGCGGACGGCAAACCCGCTCACCGGCTGGGGTCCCGGTGAGCGGGCGCCGTGACAATGGCCGCGAAATTCAGCAGGTCTTCCACGCGAAGTGGTAAATCGTGTCCACGCTCGCGTGTTCGGAATCCATTTCGATGTAACTCGAACCGGATGAGCCACCCGCGTCGGCCCGCAGTTCCGCATTGATGTTCAAGTTTCGGCTCTCGCCGCACGGGGCGAACACCAGCTCCGCCACGTCGGTGGTGTCGGTCGCCCGCCACACGCCGTGGAACGGACCGGGGAAGGTGTGCCGCACCCGGGCGGTCGGCGCCGTCCCGGTGAAGTAGTAGTTGGCCTGCTCGAGCGCGCTCGCCCCGCTTTCGATGTGCGCGAAGCCGCGGTACTCCGCCGCGGCGATCGCGTAGGTGAAGCCCTGCGGCACGTGGACGAGCACGTTGATCTGGCAGTTCTTCCGGCCTTCGAGCGCCGACACGCCATTGCCGGCCTTGGCGGTGAAGTTCGTGTAGTGCACCGTGAACGACGTGTTGTCGGACGCGACGTCGGCCGACGCGGTGGCCGTGCCCGCCGGGCAGCCGGAGCCGTTGATGGTCTTGATGTCGAGCGTGATCTTTTCGGCCGGAGCCGACGCCGCCGCGGAATCGACGGGCGCGGCGAGGGTGGACAGGATCATTGCGGCTACGACCGACATACCGAGCATGACGCTCCTCCAAATGGGCCACGGTGCCTGGTGGTGATGATGATCGCGCGCGGAGAGGATCGTAGCGCGATCGCAACCTTTCCGACGGCCACTGAACGGAGTAACACGACTCGGGAGAGTACGGGAAATCCATTTCCCGCCAATTCAGGTTTCCCGGGGCACAATTTTCGGGGAATCGAAGGTCAAGACTGGTCCGAACCACTCCCGCGGCGGAGTGAATGCGGCGGCGTGCAGCCGCCGAGCAGCGCTTCGGCGTCCAGCGTCGCCGCCGCGCTCCCCCGCTGCGCGAACCGCCGCGCCACCAGCGCGCCCGGCTCCGCCACCCGGTCGACCCGGCCGGACAGGAAAGCCCACTCGTGCTCGTCGGACCCGAAGTAGAGCACCGTCCCGAACACCTCGCGGAACCGCCGCCAGGACGCACGCAGGGTCTCGTTGCGCCACAGCGTCGGGCAGCCCGCCTGGCCGGTCACCACGCCGCCGGGCGCCAGCAGGCGCGCGCAGCGGGCGAGGAAATCCGTGCCGTACAAGCGGTTGTGCTGCGCGTCCGGGTCGGTGTTCTCGTCCGGCAGGTCGATCACGACCACGTCGTAGGTCTCGCCCCGGTCTTCCGCCGCGGCCAGGAACCGCCAGCCGTCCTCATAGGACACCCGGATCGGCCCGTCCCCGCGCTCGGCGCGGGCCAGCTCCGCCGGGGTGTAGCCGTAGGGCAGGTGCTCGGCGCAGGCGCGCACGGCTTGGGCGTCGATGTCGACGTGGTCGACGAGCGAAGCGCCCGCGTCGACCGCCAGCTCGCTCGCGACCCCCTCGCTCGACCCGATGACCAGCACCCGCCGCACCCGCTCGGCCAGCAGCAGCGCGGGCACCATCAGGGCTTCGTGGTAGACCAGCTGGCTCGCCTCGGTGCTCTGGCGCTCGCCGTCGCAGAACAGCGAAACCCCTTGCGCGGTCTCGCCGATCAGCACCTCCTGGTAGGGCGTGTGCGCGTGGAACCGCACGTCACCGACCTCCCAGACGCGGGTGAGGCCGTCGCCGACCGGTTCGTGGATCAGGGGCATCAGCGTTCTCCCCGGTGGAGGACCGACAGGTGGACCGAAGCGGCGTGCAGCGACGTGGCCAGCAACCGCACGGCTTGTTCGGGATCGGCGCGTTCCCCGCAGGTGAACACGTCGGCGAAGAGCGACCCGTGCTCCGGGTACGTGTGCACGGAGGCGTGCGATTCGGCCAGCAGGGCGATCACCGTGGCGCCCTGCGGGGCGAACCGCTGGGCCACGACGTCGAGGACCGTCGCACCCGCCTCCGTCACCGCCGCCCGGAGCAGCTCCCCCAGGCGCTCGGGGTCGTCGAGCAGCCCCGGGTCGACGCCGTGCAGTTCGGCGAGCACGTGCCGGCCGGTGAATCGGCCGACCTCAGACATCGCCCCACCGCCCCAGGCAGTGGGTGCGCAGCGGCTCGATCCCGTTGAACCCGACCGACGCGTAGCTCGCGGTGTAGGCACCGGTGCCCGGCAGGTCGAGCCGGTCGCCGGTCCGCAGGGACAGCGGCAGCTCGTACGGCGTCCGCCGGTAGAGCACGTCGTCGCCGTCGCAGGTGGGCCCGGCCAGCACCACCGGCCCGCTCGGGCCGTCGTGCGCCGCCACCGGCTCGAACCGGTAGGCGATCGCTTCGTTCTCGGCCTCGGCGAGCCCGTTGTAGCGGCCGATGTCGAGGTACACCCAGCGCCGCTGGTCCCGGTGCGCGACCAGCACGACCTCGGTCCGCAGCAGGCCCGCGTCGGCGACGAGCACCCGCCCCGGCTCCAGCATCAGCTCGGGCCGGTCCCGGGCGAAGTGCGTGTCGAGCGCCGCGGCGATCGTCGCCGCGTACGCGGCCAACGGCGGGACGGCCGTGCGGTGGGTGGTCGCGAAGCCGCCACCGAGGTTCAGCCGCGTCATCCTGACGCCGTGCGCCGCCGCCTCGCCGAACAGCTTCGCCGCCGTGGCGATGCCGATCTCCCAGGCGGTGCGGTCCGGCTGCTGCGAGCCGACGTGGAAGGCGATACCGGGCCGCAGCCCCCGCGCGGCCGCGCGCAGCACGAGGTCCAGGGCTTCGGCCGGTTCACAGCCGAACTTCCGGCCGAACGGCGTCGCCGAGTCCGGCGCGTCGAGCACGACGCGGATCGACACGGCCGAACCCGGCGCGTACCGGCCGAGGTGGTCGACGTCGGCCGGGGCGTCCGAAGTGAACTCCCGGACCCCGCGCTCGTGGGCGAAGGCGATGTCCCGCGGTTTCTTGATCGGGTTGCCGTAGGCGATCGCCGCCGGGTCGGCGCCGCGCTCGAGGCAGAGCGCGAGCTCGGCCGGCCCGGCGACGTCGAAGCCGATCCCGGCCGCCACCAGCGCGTCGAGCACCGGCGGGGCCGGGTTGGCCTTGACCGCGTACCGGATCAGCGCGCCGGGGAACGCCGCACCGAACTCCCGCGCCCGGGCCGCGACGACCTCGGTGTCGACGACCAAGCACGGCGTCGGCGGGTCCCGCTCGTCGAGGAACCGGCGGATCCGGGTGAAGTCGGCGCACACGGGCGCCAGTGTCGCAAACGGGGGTCAGACGAACCGCCACAGGTGGTCCGGCGACCCGTTGTCGTCCCATTGGGTCACCTGGGCGCCGTCCGCCGTGGACTGCTGGTCGACCGCCAGCACCTTGCCGCTGCGGACGTTGACGAGCTTCGACCAGCCGCCGCCGGCGTCGGTGATCCGCCAGTTGTGGTCGGGCGTGCCGTTGTCGCGGTACTGCTGGACGTGGGCGCCGTTGTCGAGGCTCTGGTCGTGGACGGCGAGGACCTTGCCGCTGTTGCGGTTGACGATCCGGACGGTGCCGTCGCCGTTGTCCACCACGGCCCAGAGGTGGTCGGCGGTGCCGTTGTCCGACCACTGCGTCACCTCGGCCGTGTCGGCCAGCGACATCTCCGAGACGGCCAGGACCTTGCCCGAGCGCTGGTTCTGGAGTCGCCGCCACCCGGTCGTCGAAGCGGCCGGGCCGGTCAGCAGGGCCAGGTAGCCGCCGGCGACCGGACGGGCCTGGAAGCCGCGCTGGGTGGCGTCGGCGACGACGTACCAGTCGCTGAAGGGCACCCGCTGCGGCGTGGTGTTCGCGTAGCTGTAGACCCCCTCGACCAGGGTGGTGCGGACGTCCGGGTGGTCGGTCAGCCACGCCGCCGTCCACAGCTCCCAGTCGGCCTTGGTGTAGTTGTTGCGCGGGTCGAGCAGGACGCCGTGGGCGCCCGCGCGGGCCTGGTACCAGGCGGCCTCCTGCGCCGCGACGCCGAGCGGGACCAGGTCGAGGCCGAGCACGCGGTCGGCGAAGCCGTTGTACTTGAGGCTCCAGGTGCCCGGCTGGTCGTAGGCGAGCCGCAGGTGCTGGCCGTCCTCGGCGAGCGTCACCCACTGGCTGACGTAGCTGCGAGAGGTCGACCGGTACCGCTGGGCGTCGGCGGTGTTGCCGACGGCTGTCGCGATGACGCCCATCGCGCCGACCCCGATGATGCCCTTCAGCGCGAGGTTGGCGCTGTGCGCGATGAAGCCGGTGAAGTCGTCGGTCTGGTTCTGGAAGCCGGGGTCGAGGGTGTTCGCGACCAGGTACTCGGCCCACTGCCGCAGGATCCGGTAGTGGGTGCTCGCGAAGGCCACGGCGTCGGCCGACGGGAGCCGCTGCACCAGCGCGGCGGCCATGATCAGCATGTTGGCCGACTCCTCGACCGGCATGCTCTCCTCGTTGCCGTCGTTGTGCCCGGTCGCGTCCGGGTAGTGGGTGCCGAGGTCGTGTTCGGCGAACGGCATCGGCCAGCCGCCGCGCTCGGCGTAGTCGAGCAACGGCTCCAGCAGCAGCCGCAGGTAGGCGGGGGAAAGGTAGAGGTAGGCGGGGAACGCCGGGTAGGTGACGTCCACTGTGGACATGTTGCCGTTGGAGGAGATCTCCTTGAGGAACGCCCAGGGCGCGCCGCCCCGGTCGACCAGCTCGGTGCCGCCGAACGCCTGCCGCAGCGCGAGCGCGCAGATCCCGGCGTAGTGCTCACCGGTGGTACCGCCGCCCGCCGCGGCGACGGCGTCGTCGTGCAGGCGCCGGTCGATCGCGGTGGCGGCCGAGAGCGCGGCGGCGTAGTCGTTGCCGAACCACACGGCCATGTCCGGCCAGCTGCCCCAGTAATGCGTCCACCAGGGCCGCAGCTCGGCGCCGAGGTAGCGGACGGCGGGTGTGCGGACGTGCCCGATGGAGAGCGTGAACGGGGCCGACGAACCACCGGCCGGGACGGTGCCGAGGTTCTTGTTGAAGGCCAGGACCGGCCACCGGTCGTTGATGGCACGCGGCTGCGCCGGGTCGCTGGTGTTCGGCAGGCCGCCCTGGGCCGCCGACGCGGCGCGCACGACGGTGTCCTGCCCGATCTGCCAGGTGACCCCACTGGTCGGCGCGGCCAGGACCAGCGAGCCCCAGCTCGCCTGGTCGCCGTTCTCCTGCAGCACGCCCGGGCTCGCCGGGGTGCAGCTGAGCAGGGTGTAGCCGCCGGCTTGCTGCTGCGTCCAGGTGACGGCGGTGCCGGTGTTGCCGTGCACCCACTCGGCCGAGGTGTCGAAGTGCAGGTCGACGGCGTGCGCCCGGCCGTCGGCGCTGGCGGCCTGGATCGTGACGTACCCGAAGGGCACGCACTGGCGCTGCAGGTTCGCCGGGTCGACCGGGGAGAAGAAGGTGACGGTGAGGTTCACCCCGCCGCCGGTGAGGACGTAGCTCGAGCGCGTGCCGGTGACCTGCAGGCTGACCTGCGTCATCGGGGTCAGGGCGGGCCCGGCCGGGAGCGCGGGCGCCCCGGCGAAGACGTAGGCGGCGCTGTCGATGCGCGCCAGGCCGCAGAGCGCGGTGATGTGGCCGGTCCAGAAGCTCGACCAGGTGCCGGCGAGGTTGTCGCCGGGCTGCCAGGTGGACAGGTAGGGCGAGCGGACGACGAGCGGAGTGGCGGGCGGCCGGATCGGGCTGAAGCTCCCCGCGGCGGCGGCGGTGCCGGGCAGCCAGAGCGCAGCGGCCACGGCGGCGGCGGTACCCCCGGCGAGCCGGAGGAGATCGCGGCGGGTGAGGTGATCGCGTTCTCGTTCTCGGGAGGACATCGGTGGCCCCTTCCAACGGCGTACGAGCCGGGCGGCGAACAACGCAGGGACAGATTTACATCGTTGGTACAACGTTGTAAATCCGCCGAAGGTTGGGGTTGGGATGAGGGGGTGGACCAGTGGGGGCGCAGGTCCGGTGCGGTTTTGGGGTGGGTGGCGGGGTGGAGGCGGCGGGCGGTTCGGGCGGTGGAGGGCGGTTGGAGGTGTGGGCAGCGCGGGTTCAGGGGGCGCGGCCGGCGCAGGCGGGCGCGGCCGGCGCAGGCAGCCGGAGTGGTGCGCGCGGCTGGTTCAGGCCATCCAGCGCGACCGGCCCGTCGGCTGCGCCACCCCGGCGGCTCAGGCGGCGGCGCCGGCCGAAGCAGACAGCCGGAAGCGGTGCCGCGTGGCGCGGCCGGGTCACGGGCGCAGCGCTGCCGGCTCGAGCAGCGCGGCGGCAGTGGTGCCGTGCGGCGCAGCCGGTTCAGGCGGCGCAGCTCTGCCGGGTGCAGGCGGCCCCTGCACGGCGCGGCCGGCGCTGCAGCCCGGGGCCATCCGGCGCGACCGGCCCGTCGGCCGCGCCACCCCGGCGACTCAGGCGGCGCGGCTCGGCCGGTCCGAGGGCGGCCACACGTACGGCAGGTCCGGCGGCACACCCGGGAACAGCGCGGCGTAGTGCTCCGGGTCCTTCCGCACCAGCGCCGACCGGTGGCTGCGGTGGAGCGCTTCGTCGCCCAGCCAGGGCGGTACGTCGCCCGTGGCCGTCAGCTCGGCCTGCGTCCGGATCGGGGCGCTGCCCACCGACCGGGTGAACTCGTCGGCCAGTTTCACCGCGCACGTGTCCGCCGCGCCCAGCTCGCACCACACCGCGCAGACCTCGAAGCCGTAGCGCGTCAACGCTTCTTCGTAGCCCGTCCACATCTTCGCCGCCGGGTGGTGGCGCCAGCCGTAGCCGGGGATGACGAGCGCGCGCAGCACCTGGAGCGCCTCCACGCGCTGCTTGCCGAGGCGGCGGCGGTCGAGCGCGCGGGCGCTGGCGGTGAAGTCGGCACACGGCAGGAACGTCTGCATCCCGGGCGGGTACCCCGGCACCCGCCCGCCGATGCGGAACGATCCGTCCCCCCTTCGCGGCCCCCGCCGGGGACGGTCACCCCGGGCCGGTGCGTCCCCGGGCCGTGCCGGCTGCTTCCGGTTCGACGCTCACCCGCGGGCGCAGCGGCCGCGCTTCCAGGCCCTCGACGTCGATCACCAGGAACCAGTGGGAGTTGGCCGGGATGTGGATCTTGAACATCGGTGCGGTGGCCACCCCGCCGTGCATCCGGTAGTACTGCCGGCGCCGGTAGGCCTGGAAGTTGACGGCCGTCAGCAACCTGACGTTGGCCATCGCGTCCAGGCGGACGGTGACCACCGCGTCTCTTCGCACCTTCCCCAGGTCGAACACGCTCGCTTCCATTTCGTCCCTCTTCCACGCGTGGTTTTCGGATCGGATTCGGCCGTCGCGGGCAGCGCGGAACGCGCCGCGGAGCACACGACGGGGGCGGAAGACCGGGAGGGACTAGCCGGGGCCGGTGCCCGGTTCGCACGGCCGCCACAGCGGCACGAACTCCCCGTGCGTCCAGGGGGACGCCCGGAAGTCGTGCGGTGCGTGACCGGCGGTCAGGAAGGCGAACGGGATCGTCGAGCCGGTGCCGGAGGTGACATCGGACGACACAGGCGCGCCGGGGGGTGCGGGAGCCGGGGGGTGCGGGGGAACGTGCCGGCCGAGCTGCGCCCCGGCGTGGTGCGCCGCGAGCGACCGCCGGTGCGACCCGGTGGCGGCGGTCCCGCCACAGGCCGGACCGGACGCGGCAACCGGCCCGGCCGGCTCCACGGGAGTGACCGCCGCCGGTTCCGGGGTGGGAACGAACTGCCGGGACAACGACGGAATGCCGCTGCTCGCCCGGGCGGGCAAGGGCACGGGCCTGCCGAGAGAGCCAACCGGCCCGACGGCATCGGCGACGGGCGCGACGACGGGCCGCCCGACGCTGTCGACGACGGGGGTCAGCAGGTCGGTCAGGACGGGGGAAGTGACGCCGAGAACCGGCCCGAGGAGGCTCGCGGTCACCGGCTTGACGGCCCCGGTCAGCGGATCGACGAGGCGCGCGACCGGCCGCGCGACGGCCGAGACGAGGGGCTCGGCACCGTGGAGAAGCTGCGCCACGGGCCGCACGACCGCGGCGGCGGCCGTCTTGGTCACCGGAGAGAGCACGCGTTGGGCGGCACCCGACACCGGCCGGACGAGCGGGACGGCCGAACGCACCACCTGCGACACCGGCTCGACGACGGTGGCGGCACCCGCGGCCACGGGCGACACGGCAGCTTCAGCAGCCCGCGCCACCGGCGCGATCGAACGCACCACCGCCGCCTCGGCAGCATGCGACACCGGCTTGGTGATCGGCGCCGCCGCACGGACTGTCCGCGAGACCGGCGCTGCCACGACATCAGCCGCATCCGAAGCGGCATCAGGCCGCGAACTCGCCTTGGCTGCCCGTTGCCCGCCCGCAACAACCTCAGCCTTGCCGCTGAATGACCGACCCGCGTCCGCAACATCCCGCGCCACGGCCGCGTGCCCCACCTCCGCCGGCGGGCTCAACGCGCCCACCGCCACACCAACCGGATCCGGGAGCACCGGCGAGGTCGCCGCATCGGCGTCGCCGGAAGTCAGCCAAGACACCAGCCAGAAGCCCGCCACGGCCGCCGCCAGTACCAGTAGCCGCCGCGCCGCGACGGATGCGCCGCCCACGTTGCGAGCCCGGGTCACGTCGGCGAACCTCCACATTCAGAGCAGGCCTGGGTTTTACCCCTCAACGCGGCCGGTCACACCCCTGCTACGGGCCGTCCGGCGCTTCCACTCGTCCGGCCTAGTCCTTTGGTGTCAACGTGCCTGACTTGAGACTCCAGTCGGGTGAGACCGATGGGCCGGCCGCTCGCTTGCGGGCTCCTCCGCCGGATCAGGCTTCCTGAGCGCGTCGCTGACCGGAAAGGGTGCCGAGGGCCGTGACGCCGTGTTGCAGCCCTTCGCGGAACGTCGTGCGCTGGCCCGGGGTCAGGCCGGCCAGGAGCGCGTTCTCCACCTCCGCGACCGCGGGCGCGCAGCCGGCAAGCAGCGCGCGGCCGTCGTCGGTGAGGCCGGCCAGCAGGACGCGCTTGTTGCCCGCTTTCGGGGTTCGTGCGATCAACCCGCGCTTTTCCAGTGTCAGCACCATTTCGTGCATGGTCTGCGGCCGCAGGAACGAGCGGCGGGCCAGCTGCGCCGAGGACAGCGCACCGCTGGCTTCGAGCACGGTCAGCGCCGTGTACTGCAGCGTGGTGAGCCCGAGCGGCCGCAGGGCGTCGTCGAGCAGCGCCCTGATCACCAGTTCGAGCCGTTTGACCAGGTAGAGGGTCAACGGTGCGCCGGCGGGGTGCTCCTGGGCGGAGGTGCTCACGGCGCCCATCATGGCACGCGCCCGCCGCTATGCTCCGATCATGGACCTCGGGCGGCAGACCCGCGTGCGGCAGGCGTTCGACAGCTTCTTCGGGGCCCCGGAACCGCCGTCGGAAAATCACGTCCTCGAGCTCTTCCACCGCACCGCGGAGACCGTTCCCGCCTACCGGGAGTTCTTGCGGGAACACGGGATCGAGCCCGGGAGCGTCACGACGATGGCCGGCTTCCGGCAGCTGCCGCTGGTCGACAAGGCCGGCTACCACCGGAAGTACCCGCTGCCGCAGCTGTGCCGCGGTGGCACGTTCGGCGGGCTCGACATGATCGCCGTCTCCTCCGGTTCCAGCGGCCACCCGGCCGTCTGGCCCCGCGCCCTCGAAGACGAGCTGCACGTGGCCCGGCGGTTCGAGCAGGTGCTGGTGGACGCCTTCGCCGCCGACCGGCGCAGCACCCTCGCCGTCGTCTGCTTCCCGCTCGGCACCTGGGTCGGCGGCCTGTTCACCACGGCGTGCGTGCGCCACCTCGCCGCCAAGGGCTGCCCGATCACCACGGTGGCGCCGGGCAACAACAAGGCGGAGATCCTGCGGGTGCTGCCCGAGCTCGCACCGCACTTCGACCAGGTGGTGCTGCTGGGCTACCCGCCGTTCGTCAAGGACGTCGTCGACACCGGGCTCGCCGAGGGCATCGACTGGCCCGCGCACGCGATCAAGCTGGTGCTGGCGGGCGAAGTCTTCAGCGAGCAGTGGCGCGAACTGGTGGCCCGGCGAGCCGGGATCGCCGACCCGGTCCGCGACATCGCGTCGCTGTACGGCACGGCCGACGCGGGCGTGCTCGGCACCGAAACCCCGCTGTCGGCGGGCATCCGCCGGTTCCTGGCCGGCCGCCCGGAGCTCGCGCGGGAGGTCTTCGGCGACGCCCGGCTGCCGACGCTGGTGCAGTACGACCCGGCGAGCCGCTTCTTCGAGGTCCACGAGGGCACGCTCGTCTTCACCGCGGACGGCGGGATTCCGCTGATCCGCTACCACATCGCCGACGACGGCGGCCTCCTGCCGCACGCCGAGCTGCTCGCCTTCTGCGCCCGGCACGGCTTCACGCCGCCCCCGGGCCCGGAGCTGCCGTTCGTGTACGTGTTCGGCCGCTCGCTGTTCACGGTGTCGTTCTTCGGCGCGAACGTCTACCCGGAGAACGTGACCGTGGGCCTGGAACAGCCCGGCATCAGCGACACCGTCACCGGCAAGTTCGTCATCGAGTCGGTGGAGGACGCCGACCGCGACCGGCGGCTGCGGATCACGGTCGAGACGGCTCCGGGCGCGACCGCCGACGCGGCCGGGATCGCGGCGGCCGTGCGCGCGCAGCTGGTGCGGCTCAACAGCGAATTCGCGCACTACGTCCCGCCGGAGCGGCAGCTGCCGGAGGTCGTCCTGCGCCCGGCGGGTGACCCCGAGTACTTTCCCATCGGGGTCAAGCACCGCTACACGCGACCGGCCTAGGGCCGGGCCAGTTTGCGGAACCGTTCGCGGCGCTCGTCGGCGGACGAGCCGTCGGCGATGTCGTCGTCGAACCACGAACACAGGGCCGCCCACAGCTCGGCGCAGCCCGCGAAGTCCTCGATCACGGACTGCTCGGTCAGCTCGGCGATGTCGGCGACCAGGTGGTCCAGGCGGCGGTCGCAGAGCCGCACGTACTCGCGGACGACGATGTTCACGTCGAGGCCGGTCTTCGCGCCCGGACCCGCCGCGCCGCGCAGCTGGGCGTGCAAGCTCTCCTCGCAGTACAGCGGGAATCCGGAGATCGAACCCGGGTAGCCACACTCGGCCGACCAGTCGCGGAACGCGCAGATCGCCTGGTAGCGCGTGTACCAGTCCTGTTTGCCGGCCGCCAGCCGCGCCAGCTTGCGCCAGGCGTCGCGGTCGGCCGAGCGCCAGCGGTCAAGGGTGCGGCCGTCCGGGAGCGGGCCGGGGTCGTTGGCGTGGACGCGCCAGAAGTGCGCGCGGCAGCCGGCCATCTCGGCGACGAGCTGCCGGACGTAACCGACCTGTTCCCAGACGTGGGCGCGCTGCGGCCGCAGCGGTGCGGCGCGGTCCGGGGAGAACGTGACCATCTCGAAGACGCGGAACAGCTCGTGCCCGCGCAGGGCCGCGAGGTCGGGGTCCTCCCCCATCACCCAGGACCGGCGTTCCGGCAGCCGTCCGCTGTGGCTGATCGTCGCCGCGTGGTAGAGCTCGCGGACCGCGCGGCGCGCCACCTCGTCGCGGGCTTCGCCGACCAGACGCGGGTTGCGCGCGCGGTCACGCAGGTCGCGTTCGCCGCGCGGGCCGACTTCGAGCATCGCGACCGCGTACACGCTCGCCGCGTTGTAGCACTCCTCCCACGACCGGCGGGTCCCGGCGGCTTCGACGGTGGCGTCGAGCGCCTGCGGGGCCGGCGGCCAGCGGCGGTCCGGGCAGACGTCGGCCAGCCGGACGCGGCTGCCGGGGTAAGCGGGCTGGGGCTCGGGCACCGCGCCGGTCACCGGCTCGACGTCCGCCATCGCGCGCCGCAGCACCGTCCACACCAGGGACAGGTCGAGGGCGCGGTTGGTCAGCTGCTGCCAGCTGCGGCGCCAGCGACGGCGGAACCGGCGGTAGTCCTCGATGAGCCGTTCGATCTCGTACTGCGACAGCGCGGCGAAGTACGAGCGCATCTCCGCGGCGCGCTGGTTGTACTCCGCCCGCTGCGCCGGGGTCGCCTCGTGGACGAGCAGTTCCTCGACCGGCACCTTCAGCACGCGCCGGTGCAGCTCGAGCCGCTTCTCGCGCGGGATAGCGTACGGCCGCGTCCGGACGTCGAGGTCGACGTACCGGCGGAAACGCAGCTCGATCGCCGCCCGCAGTTCGGCGCGGCGCTGCGCCCGCGCGTCGCCGGGGACGCCCGCGGTGGTGCGCCGCACCCACCAGGACCCGGCCACCGAGTCGCCGTGGCCGAGGACGAGCGCGTGCCGGTAGCGGGCGATGAGCAGGGCGACCTCGCGGCCGCGGCCGGCGTGGCGGGGCTGGCCCGCGAAGTCGGGGCCGATCCACCAGCGAGCCAGCTCCGGGTGGCCCCGGCTGCACACGGTGATCACGTCGTCGTAGGTGGCGAGCGCGTCGAGGTGCAGGTCGAGCTGTTCCTGCAGGGCGGCGATCTCGAGCCTGATGTAGACGTTGGCCGGGTCGAGGCTGACCGCGCGGTAGTACTCGGCGAGCGCTTCGTCGTAACGGCGGTAGGCGATGAAGTGGTTGGCGCGCTGGTAGGCGTCGAAGAGCTCGTACGGGATCTTCGCGCCGCGCCAGGCGGCCCAGTGGATGTTCGTGCGGACGTACGCGCTGCGCGGGATGACCAGCGCGGCGACGGCGTTCGCGGCCCGGTGCAGCACGCGCGGCCAGTTCGCGTCCTCGATCACCAGGGGGCTCGCGGCGAAGCGCGGGACGCGGACGAGCTCCAGGATGAGCTGGTGGCGGCCGGGGGTGTTGCCGGGCCGCACGGTGCCGGTGACGGTGAACGCGGCGGGGGGCTGGGCGAGCCGGACGAGCTTGGTGACGGCCTTCCACCAGCCCTCCGCGGAATCGCCGGCGTGCTCGACGATCTGGAGGAAGTCGTAGGAGCTGCCGGCGCCCGGCACCGGCGTCGGGGTGTAGAGGCGGGAGTCGTTGAGGAACCGCTTGAAGGTGGCGGTCAGCTCGACGGCGGAGTCGATCTCGCGGTCGTGGCTGCCTTCGGGCCGTTCGTCGACGAACACCCGGATGTCGATCTGGTTGGCCCGGTAGGCGGCGGCTTCCAGCCGCGCCTTGCCGATGAAGTACAGCGTCAGGACCCCGGAGATGACCACGACGGACGTCTGGAGGACGGTCCAGGTGATCACGGTGGCGACCTTCGGGTCCCGCACGAACGTCCAGGTCTGAAAGAACGGCAGGTAGGGCACGACGGCGAAGCCGGCCGCGACCAGCCCGGCCGCGACCGCCGCCAGCCACCACCGGATCCGGTGAGCGGCGGGCAGTTCGGCCTGGTCGAACCCGCCGAGTCGCCGCGCGTGCACCATCGATCACCCCCTCGTGCCAGGTTACTCGCGGAGGGGGTGCGTTTCGTTACGGCCCGTTATCCGCGAGCTCGGCGATCACCTGCGCGTGACACGGTTCGGGGACGCACCAGCACCCGAGCCGGCGGCCGCGGAGCGCGGGCAGCAAGGCGAGCAGCACGACCGTGGTCGGCATGCCGCCCTCCTTCGCACGGTCTGCCCCCGCCACGCCGTCGCCGCCCGGTGGAATTCGGTCCCACCCGGTGGTTCACCTAGTGCAGATGCACTATGCTGAGGGCTCACGGTTGAGCCGTCAGCCGCTGCCGGACGTTCCGCGCCCGGGCCGGCAGGCTGCTCTTTGTGGCATCCCGTCCCGAAAACGTCCGGTCCGCCCCCGCTGCCCGACGAAAGGGTGTGCCGCGATGGTTCCCGAACCACGCCTGGCCGACCACCAGCTCACCGCCGCCGACTGGATGAACGCGGGCGGCCACATGTCGCTGCGCGTGCTCCGCCGCGGATCCGGCACCCTCCTCGTCGAGGTGGCCGGCGAGATCGACCTCAGCACCGCCCGTCGCCTGGACGAAGTCCTGCAGGACCGCATCGGCGGCGACGTCGGCGAAGTGGTCATCGACCTCGCCGGGGTCACGTTCTTCTCCGTCGCCGGGCTGAACTCGCTGCTGCGCGCCCAACTGCTCGCCGACACGGCCGGCGCCCGCCTCACGGTGGACGCCGGGGCGTCCCGCGCGGTGCGGCGGCTGTTCACGCTGCTCCCGACGGATTTCGACAGCGTCGCGAACATCCGGCCGGTCCCGTGACCGCTCACCCGGCCGCCTGACGGCCCAGCCGCCGGACGGCTTCGATGATCGCCGTGTTCGGCGTGCCCTTCACCAGGTACTCGGTGACGCCGGCCGCGGCGAGCCCGGCGATCGACGCCCGGTCGGCGTAGGCGGAGAAGGCCAGGATGGCGGTGTCCGGACTGAGCCGGGCGATCTCGCGCGCCGCCCTGGCCCCGCCGCCGCCCGGCATCCGGACGTCGAGGACGGCGACCGCGGGCCGGTGCCGCTCGGCGAGCCGGATCGCCTCGTCGGCGTCCCCGGCCACCGCGACCACGGCGATGTCCGGCTCGGAGTCCAGCACCTCACGCAGGACGTCGCGGATCATCACGTCGTCGTCGGAGATCAGCACCCGCAGCGCGCTCACGGTTCCAGCCCCGGCACGTCGGGCAGCATCGGCAGCCAGAACTCGACGACCGTGCCCTCGCCGGGCGTGCTCCGCACCGAGAGCCAGCCGTGCGCCGCTTCGGCGCGTTCACGCATTTCCACCAGCCCGAAGTGGCCCGAGCCGGCATCGCCGCCTGCCGTGCCGACGCCGTCGTCGGTGATCCGCACCAGGGTTCCGTTGTCCACTGTGGCCAAGGTGACGGCGACCCGGGTGGCCCGCGCGTGCTTGTGGACGTTGCTGAGCGCCTCCTGGCAGATGCGGTACACGGTGATCGCCGCTTCGGGGGACGGCTCGGCGGTGAGCTCGTCGCCGACCGTGTGCTGCAGCCCCCACCGGCCCGCGACGTCGTCGACGTAGGCCGACACCGCCTCGACCAGCCCGTGCCGGTCGAGCTCCGGCGGCCGCAGCCGGGACACCAGGCCGCGCAGCCGGGCGATCGCGGCCGCCACCGACTCGTCGAGACCGCTGACGGCGCCGGCGTGCGGTTCCGGCAGCCGGGACGCGAGCAGCTGCAGCCGCATGCCGACGGCCACCATGGACTGGATCGACTCGTCGTGGACGTCCCAGGCGATCCGGCGCCGCTCCACCTCCTGCGCTTCCACCAGGTGCCCGACCAGCCGGCGGCGTTCGCGCAGGGCCTGCTCGGCGTTGCGGCGTTCGGTCATGTCGCGCGTGACCTTCCCGAAGCCCTGCAACCGTCCCTCCCCGTCGAACAACGCCGTGATCACCACGTTGGCCCAGAACCGGGAGCCGTCCTTGCGCACCCGCCAGCCCTCGTCCTCCAGCCGGCCCTGCTCGACGGCGACCTCGAGTTCCCAGGCCGGTTTCCCGGCCGCCACGTCCTCCGCCGGGTAGAACACCGAGAAGTGCTGCCCGATGATCTCCCCCGCCGCATATCCCTTGATCCGTTCCGCACCGGTGTTCCAGCTCGAGATGTGCCCCTCGGTGTCCAGCATGAAGATGCCGTAGTCCTGGACGCTCTGGACGAGCAGGCGGAACCGTTCTTCGCTTTCCCGCAGCGCCAGCTCGGCCGCCCGGCGTTCGGTCATGTCGCGGGTGACGTTCCCGAAACCCCGCAGCCGCCCCTGCTCGTCGTACAACGCCGTGATCACGACGTCCGCCCAGAACCGGGTGCCGTCCGCGTGCACCCGCCACCCCTCGTCGTCCAGCCGTCCCTGTTCGACCGCGATCTCCAGCGTCCGCCCCGGCTTTCCCGCCGCCACGTCGTCGTCCGGGTAGAACACCGAAAAGTGCTGCCCGACGATGTCGTCCGCGGCGTACCCGCTGATCCGCTCCGCCCCCGCGTTCCACGTCGACACCCGGCCCCCGGTGTCCAGCATGAAGATCCCGTAGTCCAGCATTCCCTGCACCAGCAGGCGGAACCGGTCGTCGTCCATGCGGCAACTCTGCCGGATCCCCGCCCGCACGGCACGACCACGATCCGTGTTTCAGCTGGCGAGCTCGGCGGAGCAGGCGGGCAGGACGCACCAAACCACTTTCCCGCGGCCGTGGCGCGCGGTCCCCCGCACCGTGGACAGGCGGTCGACGAGGGCGAGACCCCAGCCGCCGTCGGGCCCCGCGAGGCGCCGCACCGGGGGCGCCGGGTTGTCGTCGAAGACCTCGATGCGGACGTCGGCGCCGGTCAAGCTCAGCCGCAGGACCGGGTCGCCGCCGCCGTGCCGCAGGGCGTTCGCCGCGAGCTCGGTGACGACCAGCAGCGCGTCGTCGATGGCGATGCCACCGGCCCACGCGAGCAGGGTGAGCCGGGTGAACCGGCGGGCGAGGGCAAGGCCGCCCGCCAGGTCGGTCAGCGGGCACTCCGCGGTCAGCGGGGCAGGGATGTTCACACCCGCAAGTCTGCTCGCCGGGTGCGGGGCGGCGCGAGATGCAAACCACACCCCTGCGGCTGATGCAGGTGCATCAGCCGATGAGGCCCTCCCGGCGGGCCACGGCGACGGCTTCGAGCTTCGACCGCGCCCCGAGCTTTTCCAGCACTCGCTGCACGTGGTTGCGCGTGGTGTTGCGGGACACGCCCAGCCGACGGCCGATCTCGTCGGTGGTCGCGCCTTCGGCGAGCAGGTCGAGGGTTTCGCGTTCCCGCGCGGTCAGCGCAGCACCCCCGGCGGGCCCCCGGCCGGTGAGCCGGTCGAAGACGCCGGGCAGCAGCTCCGGGTCGAAGACCACGCCGCCGGCGGCCACGTCCCGCACCGCGGATTCCAGCACACCGAGCTGGGACGACTTGAGCAGCAGGCCGGCACCGCCCGCCTTGGCCACCTGCACGGCGACCGCCGGGGTCGCGTCGCCGGTCAGCACCAGCACCCGCGCGCCGCCCGAACCGAGCTGCGCGATGACGCCGAGGGCGTCGCCGTCGGCGAGCCGCCGATCCAGCACCACGACGTCCGGGGCGTGTTCGAGCACGTCGGCGAGCGCTTCGACCCGGGACCGGGCCCGGCCGACGACGGTGAGCCCGTCGGCGCGGTCGAGGGCCTGCTGCAGCGCCTCGGCGACCATGTCGTGGTCCTCCACGAGCAGGACACGGACGGGACGGGGCTCATCGGCGCTGCTCACGGGTTCCCTCGCTCCGGTGGTGACTGAGGGTCCATCCTAGGCGCCCGGTCGCGGGGCCGCCGCCGGTCACCGGGCCGGAGAGCTCGGCCGCAGCAGTCCCTCGGGGGCGGTCGCCGGCGACCAGCCGACCGGGGCCTCGCGGCGACCCCCCGCCCGGCTCAGACACAACGCCACCGGTCACCGGGCCGAGGAGCTCGCCCGCAGCAGTCCCTCGGGGCCGGTTACCGGCACACAGCCCGCCTCGTGGTGGCCCGCCCGGCTCGAACACCACGCCACCCCTCACCAAGCCGGCGAACTCGGCCGCAGCAACCCCTCCGGCCCGGTCACCGGCAGCCACTCGACCAGCTCCTCGTGGTGGCCCGCCCTCCGGAACACCGGCGCGCGGAACGAGCCGGCGGGTGGGCCGGCGAGCCGCAGCACCTCGAGGAACCGGGCGACCGCGCGCGGGGGCGGCAGGACTTCGGGGCCGCCGAGGTAGGCGAGCACCTTCGCCGCTCCGCCGCCGGCGGGCTCCACGACCGCCGACCAGCCGTGGACCTCGTCCCAGATCAGGGCCAGGTCGTGCGCGGCCCGGTCGGGGAGGGTGCGGTCGAGGGCGACGTACCCGGAGGCCGGCTCGTCGAGGTCGAGCGAACACGACTCGAACCCGACGCCGACGGCCCGGGCCACCCGGGCGAGGTAGGCGCGCAGCCCCCGGGCGAAGTGGTACTCGATGTCCCTGCCGAAGCCGATGAGCGTGTTCATGATTCGCCTCCCGCGCCCGCTGCAAGCCCGGAATACCCGATTCGGGAGGCGATCACACTTTCGTGTTCAGCGGCGGGTCATTCTTCGATCGCGCCACCCACGGCCCGCAGGTGCGCGCGGAAAGTCAAGCCCGGATCCGTTTCCCGCGCCGCAAGGAATTCACCGAATCGAACCTGCTGCCGCAACGGTTCACCGCCGCGGATGCGGTCGGCCTGACGCCGCTCGGTGTCGCGGATTCCTTCCGCGAGGGCGAACAATTCACCCGCGCGGGCCAGCGGGACAAAAAGCACGCCGTCGTCGTCGCCGAGCACCAGGTCCGCCGGCCCGATCCGCCAGGTGCCGACGATCGCTTCGGCCAGCCCGCCGTCGACGCGTGGCCCGAGGCCGAGCGGGCCGGTCGGCAGGGAGCCGAGGCTGAACACCGGCAGCCCGATGGCCCGGATGTCCGCGGTGTCGCGGTGCAGGCCCCAGATCACCACCCCGGAAAGGCCGGCGGCGCGCGCCTCCAGGACGACGAGGTCGCCGACGCAGCTTTCGTCGAGCCGGCCGCCGTTGTCAACCACCAAAACCCCGCCTTCGGTGGCGTTTTCGAACGCCTCCAGGAAGACGTCCACGCTGCCCACGTGCCGGGACGGCACCGCCGGGCCGAACAGGCGGCTGCCGGGCACCACCGCGCGCGTCGGCGCCGGTGCGCACCGCACCGGGAGCCCGGCGCGGATGCACGCGTCGGCGAGGTGGGCGGTGGTCAGCGTCGCGAAGCGCTGTCTGAGTCCTTCGTGCTCCATGCGCCGAATCTAGCCAGCGTCGCGGGTCTCCCCCGTCAGCCACGCCAGGTATTCCGCGCTGCCGCCGACGATCGGGGTGGCGATCACCTCCGGGAGGTCGTAGCCGTGCAGCTGCCGCAGGCGTTCGGTGAGGGCCGGCACCCGGCCGGCGGTCGTCTTGATCTCCACCCGCCACTCCTGGTCCGTCTGCACCGCACCCTCCCACCGGTAGACGCTGGTGATCGGGCCGACGACCTGGGCACAGGCCCCCAGCCGGGCCTCGACCGCCCGGGCGGCCAGCTCCCGCGCCGCCGCTTCCGAATCCGTCGTGGACGTCACGATCACGTGTTCTGCCGCCATGGCGCCGAGATTACCGGCGAGGGGTTCACCCGGAATTCGAGACAGCGCAACCACCCGGGCGCCAGGATGGGCGGCGCCCCGTCCCCGACGTGAGGATCCGAGGATGCGCCGCCTGCCCGCACTCGCCGCCGCCGTGCTCACCACCGCCGCTCTGCTGACCGCCGGGACGGCCCACGCCGCCGGTCAGCCCTTCCCCGCGTCGGTCTTCCGCGCGACCCACAACAGCTATTCGGGCAACGTCGACGGCGCCAAGAACTCCCTCGCCTACCAGCTCGACCACGGTGTGCGGTTCCTGGAACTCGACGTGCACGACAACGGATACGCGACGTCGCACGACTACGCCGTCGGGCACGATTCGCCCGGCAACCTCGTGGACCACAGCGGCGGCAACCCGGCGTCGAACTACCTCCGCGACTGGCTGGCCGTGGTGAACGCGTGGTCGGCGCAGCACCCGGGCGCCGCCCCGATCGTCGTCATGCTCGACCTCAAGGACGACCTGACCGACAACCCCTCCTTCGCCGCGGGCAACCTCACCGCGCTCAACCAGGAGCTGGAGTCGGTGTTCGGCGGACGGCTGCTGCGGGCGCAGGACTACCCGGCGGCGCAGCCGGACGTCGACGCGCTGCGCGGACGCGTGCTGCCGTTGCTGTCCGGCCACGGCGGATCCCGCACCGAATACAAGCGCGACGTCGGCTACCACCCGGCGGTCGCGCTGAACGGCCGCGGGCAGATCGTCGAGGTGCACGACTCGGGCGCCGGCGCGCTCTGGTACTGGACGGGAACCTACGGCGCCGACGGGCGGGTCACCTGGCTGCGGCACGGGAAGTACGACAGCGGCCAGACGCCGGCCGTCGCGCTCAACGACAACGGCGACCTCGTCGAGGTGCACCAGTCGCCGGGCGCGACGACGCTCTGGTACCACGTCGGCAAGCTCGGCGCGGACGGCGAGATCACGTGGCAGGCGAGCCACCAGTACGACAACGGCGTGCTGCCGACCGTCGCCTTCACCGACGCGACCCACCTGCGGGAGATCCACAAGAGCCAGAGCGGCAGCCAGAACTGGGACTGGGACGGCGTCCTCGCGGGCCCCACGGTGGCGTGGTCGGGCAACGCCAAGACCTCCGACGCGCGGTTCGCGACGGCGACGGCGGCGAGTGCCGGCCGCACGGTGTCCGTGTGGACCGGCGCGGACGGCCCGACGCCGGCGCAGACGCTGCGCGCCGACACCGACCGGGTGGCCGGTGCCCGGATCCGCTACCGGCAGGTCGCGTTCGACGAGTTCCAGAAGGGCGACAGCGCCGAACTCCAGCAGGGTGCGCTGTTCTACGGCGCGCCCGCGACGGAGTCGGCGTTCATCGTCTCGGCCCGGCAAGCGGGCCGGGTCGTCCGCGGCTGGGACTTCGACTCCGCGAGCCAGGCCACCACTCCCCTGGCGAACCACCCCGCGACCAATCACCCGTACGACGCCTGGTACCAGACGCTGCTGACGCAGAACGGCGCCGTCGAGTAGGCCGCCGTCAGCGCTTCGCCAGGGACCGGTAAGCGCCCCTGGCGAAGCTCGGCCGCATGACCAACCCCACCGTCCTGATTTCCGGCGCGAGCATCGCCGGCCCCGCTCTCGCCTGCTGGCTGACCCGCTTCGGCTGCACCGTCACCGTCGTCGAACGCGCCCCCGCGATCCGGCCCGGCGGCCAGGCCGTCGACTTCAAGGGCGCCACCCACCGGGCCGTCCTGGACCGCATGGGCATCCTCGACGACGTCCGGGAGCGGCAGACGGGCGGGCAGGACCAGACGATCGTCGACGCCGCCGGCCGCGCGCGGGCGGTGATCCCCGGGGAGTTCACCGGCGGCGAGCTCGAGATCCGCCGCGGCGACCTGGCGGAGATCCTGTACCGGCGCACGGACTGCGAGTACCTCTTCGGCGACACCGTCACGGCGCTGAGCGAGACCGCGGACGGCGTCGACGTCACCTTTGCCCGCGCCGAGCCCCGGCGGTTCGACCTCGTGGTCGGCGCCGACGGCATCCATTCGAACGTCCGGCGGCTGGCCTTCGGCCCGGAACGCGGCTACGTGCGCTACCTCGGCTATCACTACGCACTGGCCGAGCTCGGCGAGGACGTCGCCGACGGTGAAGCGGTGATGTACAACGAGCCGGGCCGGATGGCCGCCGTCGGCGGGCCGAAGGCGTCGGCGTTCTTCGTGTTCGCGTCGCCGGAGCTGGACTACGACCGCACCGACACCGGGAAGCAGCGGCAGCTGCTGGTGGACGCTTACCGGGGCGCCGGCTGGCGGGTGCCCGAGCTGATGGCGAAGATCCCGCGGGCGGACGAGTTCTACCTCGACTCGCTCAGCCGCGTCACGATCGACCGCTACTTCCGCGGCCGCGTCGTGCTGCTGGGCGACGCGGCCTACGGCAACACCCTCGGCGGCTTCGGGACCGGCCTGGCCGTCGTCGGCGCGTACGTGCTCGCGGGCGAGCTCTTCGCCGCGGACGGCGACCACCGGGTCGCCTTCGCCCGCTACGAGGAACTGATGCGGGACTACGCGAAGGTCTCGCAACGTGGCAGCGCGGGTCCGTTCCTCGCGCCGCCGTCCCCGCTCCGGATCAAGCTGCGGGACTGGACGTTCAAGTCCCGCTTCCTGCTCGGCTTGATGCTCAAGGCGACCGACAAGTTCGCCACGGACATCGAACTACCGGACTACGCCTCGGGGTCGTAGGCCAGGTTCGGCCGCAGCCACTGCTCGACCTCGGCGATCTCGACGCCCTTGCGGCGGGCGTAGTCCTCGACCTGGTCGCGGCCGAGCCGGCCGACGGTGAAGTAGCGGGAGTCCGGGTGGGCGAAGATCAGCCCGGACACGCTCGCCGCCGGCGTCATCGCGTACGACTCGGTCAGGTCCATGCCCAGCTCGCCGGCCTCCAGCAGCTCGAACAGCTCGCGCTTCTGGCTGTGGTCGGGGCTGGCGGGGTAGCCCAGCGCCGGGCGGATGCCGCGGAACCGCTCCGCGTGCAGGTCTTCCAGCTTCGGCTGCGCGTCCGGCTCGAACCAGTCGCGGCGGGCCCGCAGGTGGATGTGCTCGGCGAACGCCTCGGCGAGCCGGTCGGCCAGCGCCTTGACCATGATCGCGCGGTAGTCGTCCTGCTCGGCCTCGTACCGCTTGGCCAGCGCCTCGGCGCCGTGGATGGCCACCGCGAAGCCGCCGAGGTGGTCGCCGACCGGGGCGATGTAGTCGGCCAGGCAGCGGTTCGCGCGGTCTGCCGGCTTCGCCGTCTGCTGCCGCAGCATCGGGAACTTGACGGGCGCGAAGTCGCCGTCGAGCACGATGTCGTCGCCTTCGCTGTGCGCCGGCCAGAACGCGTACGCGCCCTTCGCGGTGAAACTGCCGTCGGCGATGATCTCGTCGAGCAGGGTGTTCGCGTCGTCGAACAGCTCGCGGGCGACCGGCTGCTCCAGGATGGCCGGGTACTTGCCCTTGAGCTCCCAGGCCAGGAACAGGAACTGCCAGTCGACCATCTCGCGCAGTTCGGCGATGGCCGGCTCGATCACGCGGACGCCGGTGAACACCGGGGCGGACAGGCCGTCGAACGCCACCTTCTCGGGGTTCGCGCGGGCCTGCTCGAGGGACAGCATCGGACGGCGCTGCTTGCTCGCGTGCTGCTCGCGCAGCACCTCCTGGTCGGCCCGGTTCTTCTCGGCCAGCACGATCGAGCGGTCCGGGTCGAGCAGGTCGGACACCACGCCGACCACCCGCGAGGCGTCCAGGACGTGCACCGTCGCGTTGTCGTAGGCCGGGGCGATCTTGACCGCGGTGTGCTGGCGGGACGTCGTCGCGCCGCCGATGAGCAGCGGCAGCTTCAGGCCCCGGCGCTGCATCTCGGTGGCGACGTTGACCATCTCGTCGAGCGACGGCGTGATCAGCCCGGACAGCCCGACCGCGTCGGCGCCCTCGGTGACCGCGGTGTCGAGGATCTTCGCCGCCGGCACCATCACGCCGAGGTCGATCACCTCGTAGTTGTTGCAGCCCAGCACCACGCCGACGATGTTCTTGCCGATGTCGTGGACGTCGCCCTTGACCGTGGCGAGCACGACCTTGCCCTGGCCGTTCGACACGGCGGCGCGGCCCGCCAGCCGGGCCTCCTCCTTCTCGGCCTCCATGAACGGCTCGAGGTAGGCGACCGACCGCTTCATCACGCGGGCGCTCTTGACCACCTGCGGCAGGAACATCTTGCCGGCGCCGAACAGGTCGCCGACGATCTTCATGCCGTCCATCAGCGGGCCTTCGATGACCTCGAGGGGCCGCGCCATCGTCCGGCGCGCCTCTTCGGTGTCTTCCTCGATGTAGTCGACGATGCCGTGCACGAGGGCGTGCGACAGCCGTTCGGCCACGGTGCCTTCGCGCCACGACAGGTCCACGACGCGCTTGGTGCCGCTGCCCTTGACGTTCTCGGCGAAGCTCACCAGCCGGTCGGTGGCGTCTTCACGGCGGTCGAAGAGCACGTCCTCGACCAGTTCGAGGAGGTCCTTCGGGATGTCTTCGTAGACGGCGAGCTGGCCGGCGTTGACGATGCCCATGTCCAGCCCGGCCTGCACGGCGTAGAACAGGAACGCCGAGTGCATCGCCTCGCGCACGACGTCGTTGCCGCGGAAGGAGAACGACAGGTTCGAGATGCCGCCGCTGGTCCGCGCGCCCGGGCAGCGCTCCTTGATCCGGGGCAGCGCGTCGATGAACGCCTTCGCGTAGCCGTTGTGCTCGGAGATGCCGGTGGCGACGGCGAGGACGTTCGGGTCGAAGATGATGTCCTCGCCCGCGAACCCGGCCTGCTGCGTCAGCAGGTCGTACGCGCGGCCGCAGATCGCCACCTTGCGGTCGGCGGTGTCGGCCTGGCCCTGCTCGTCGAAGGCCATCACGACGACGCCGGCGCCGTAGTCGCGGATGGTGCGGGCCTGGGCGAGGAACGGCTCCTCGCCCTCCTTGAGGCTGATCGAGTTGACCACGCCCTTGCCCTGCAGGCAGCGCAGGCCGGCTTCGAGCACGCTCCACTTGGAGCTGTCGACCATGACCGGGATCCGGGCCACCTCGGGCTCGGTGGCGATCAGGTTGAGGAACGTCGTCATCGCCTGCTCGGATTCCAGCAGGTCGGCGTCCATGTTGACGTCGAGCAGGTTGGCCCCGCCGCGGACCTGCTCCAGTGCGACGTCGACGGCGCCCTGGTGGTCGCCGGATTCGATGAGCCGCCGGAACCGCTTGGAGCCGGTGACGTTGGTGCGCTCGCCGATCATCACGAACCCGGTGTCGGCGCCGATGCCGAACGGCTCGAGGCCGCTGAAGCGCGTGTGGGTGCGCGGCGCGGGCACCGCACGCGGCGCGGCCTGCTTCGCCGCGGCGGCGATCTTCGCGATGTGCTCCGGGGTCGTGCCGCAACAGCCGCCGACCAGGTTGACCAGGCCGTCGCGGGCGAAGCCCCCGATCAGCCCGGCGGTCTCCTCGGGCGTCTGGTCGTAGCCGCCGAACGCGTTCGGCAGACCGGCGTTCGGGTGGCAGGCGACGTAGGCGTCGGCGATCCGCGAGAGCTCCTCGACGTGCGGGCGCATCTCCTCGGCGCCGAGCGAGCAGTTCACGCCGACGACCAGCGGTTTTGCGTGCTCGATCGAGCTCCAGAACGCCTCGACGGTCTGGCCCGACAGCGTCCGGCCGCTCAGGTCGACGATCGTCACCGAGATCCACAGCGGCAGGTCCGGCGCGACCTCGCGCGCGGCGGCGATCGCGGCCTTGCAGTTCAGCGTGTCGAAGATCGTCTCGATCAGCAGCAGGTCGACGCCGCCTTCGGCGAGACCGGCGATCTGCTCGGCGTAGGCCGCCTTGACCTGCTCGAACGTCACCGCGCGGTAGGCCGGGTCGTCGACCTTGGGCGACAGGCTGAGGGTGACGTTGAGCGGGCCGATCGACCCGGCGACGAACTTGCCGCCCGCTTCGTCGGCGGCCTGGCGGGCCAGTTGCGCGCCGCGGACGTTCATCTCGTGGACGTGCGCCTGCAGCCCGTAGTCGGCCTGGCCGATGCTGGTCGCGGTGAAGGTGTTGGTCGTGGTGATGTCCGCGCCCGCGGCCAGGTACTGGCGGTGCACGTCGAGGATGACGTCCGGGCGGGTGAGGTTGAGCAGGTCGGGGTCGCCGGTGACGTCGTGGGTGTGCTCGCCGAAGCGGTCGCCGCGGTAGTCGGCCGGGGTCAGCCCGGCGCCCTGCAGCATGGTGCCCCAGGCGCCGTCGAGCACGGCCACCCGCTGGTCGAGCAGCTCGCGCAGGCGTGCGTGGGATTCGGAAGCACGGGACTCGTGCGGGGTGTTCACCGGCAGCCTCCCTTAGTCGGGAGGCGCCCTTGGTTGGTCATTCCCGGCCGAGCGTGGCGGACCCGGTGGTCCGTTGCAGCGCCTCTCGGCTTGTGGTCCACGGTATCGGAACCGGGCCCGCGCACGCCATCCCGCCCCGCCGGCGTGTCCACTGACTGGGACGGCGTTCGTCCACAATGGAATACCCGGTCCACCCTGCACCTCCGTCGACCGACCGTGCCGCGACTGCCGGTGCCGAGTGTGCCAGCCCGGCATCGAGCACCCCTCAAGGCCACCTGGTGTGCCCGGCCGATTCCGGAGCGTAACCACCGGAGCGGCTTGAAAACTGAAACACGTTCTAATACGCTCCGCGGGTGGACTACGGAATCGTGCTGTTCACCAGCGACCGGGGGATCACCCCGGCGGCCGCGGCGCGCGCCGCGGAGGCCGCGGGGTTCTCGACCTTCTACGTCCCCGAACACACCCACATCCCGGTGAAGCGCGAGTCACCGCACCCGCGCACCGGGGACGCCTCGCTGCCCGACGACCGCTACAGCCGGACCCTCGACCCGTGGGTCGCGCTGGCGACGGCGGCCGCGGTCACTTCGCGCATCCGGCTGTCCACGGCGGTGGCCCTGCCGGTGGAGAGCGACCCGATCACCCTCGCCAAGACGATCGCCAGCCTCGACCACCTCTCCGGCGGCCGCGTCACGCTCGGCACCGGCTTCGGCTGGAACGTCGACGAGCTGACCGACCACGGCGTCCCCGGGAACCGCCGCCGCACCGCGCTGCGCGAGCACCTCGAGGCGATGAGCGCACTGTGGACGGAGGAAGAAGCCGCCTATGACGGGGAGTTCGTCTCCTTCGGACCGAGCTGGGCGTGGCCGAAGCCGGTCCAGCCGCACATCCCGGTGCTGCTCGGCGCGGGCCCGACGGAGAAGACGTTCCGCTGGATCGCCCGGCACGCCGACGGCTGGATCACCACCCCGGCCGACACCGACCTCGACGGGCACGTGGCCCTGCTGAAGGAGATCTGGGCCGCCGAAGGCCGCACGGGTGCTCCGCTGATCTGCGCGCTCGGCGAACGCCCGGACCCGCAACGGCTGGCCCACCTGGACGCTCTCGGGGTGACCGAGACGATCTTCGGCCTCCCGGATCGCGCACCGGAGGAAGTCGAGGCATGGATCGGGCGGCTCGCCGGCAAACTCACCCTCGCTCCCGCCACCACCCGGTCGTGAGTGGTAAGGCGGGTTCTAACCCGCCTTACCACTCACGACCGCTGCGGCAGACCACCGCTCCCGCGGTCCGTGCAGGCCCCCGTCCCGGTACCCGACACCGGAGCGGGGGCCTGCACGGTTTTCAGACCGCGGCCGCTTCGGGCGCCGGCGTCTGCCAGCGCGGCTTGACCCGCCGCATCACCGCTGCCGAGATCACGCCCAGCAGGAGCACGCCCATCGGCAGCAGCATCGTCACGCGGGCCGCGTCGGTCAGTCCACTGTGGATGGCGTCGGTGGCCAGCTTGCCCGCTTGCGCGGCGATCTCTGCGGGCAGCCCCGGCATCGGCGACGGCCCGCCCGCCGAGCCGAACTCCCCGGTGCCGGCCGCCGCGTGGGCGATTCCCTCGGCGAACGGTGCCCGGTACTGCTCCGGCAGCTGAGAAGCCGCCTTCGTGGCCTCGTCCGCGATGGACGCGCTGATCCGCGCCTGCAGCAGCACGCCGATCGCCGCGCTGCCGAGCACGCCGCCGACCTGGCGCGAGGTGTTGAAGATGCCGGACGCCGTCCCGGCCAGCCGCGGCTCGACCGAGCCCATCGTCAGGTTGCTCATCGGCGAGAAGATGCAGCCGATGCCGAGGCCGCACACCAGCAGCGCCGGGACGAACGCCCACGGGCTGCTCGACGGCGTCGCCTGCAGCGCGATGATCCCCAGCCCGGCCGCGAGCGCGGCGAGACCGAACATCACCAGGTACTTGCCGTTCACCTTGTCCGACGCGCGCCCGACGAACGGCGCGATGATCCCGGACAGCAGCGACATCGGCGCGGTCAGCACCCCCGCCATCGTCGGGGACAGCCCCAGCACCGACTGGATGTAGATGATCAGCGGCAGGAACATGCCGGTCATCGCGAAGCCGACGGTGGCCGCGGTGAGCGTCCCGGCCGAGAAGTTCCGGTTCGAGAACACCTGCAGCGGCAGCAGGGGCTCCCGCTTGTTGAAGCGCTGCCACACGACGAACGCGATCAGCAGCACCACGCCGGCGCCGATGATCTCGAACACCGTGATGCCGCCGAAGACCGTGCCCCAGTCGTACTGCTGGCCGTTCTGGATGCCGAACACGATGCAGAGCAGCGCCGCGCTCGAGAGCACGATCCCCAGCAGGTCGAACGAGTGCGAGTGCTTCGGCTGCCAGTCCGGCACCAGCAGCAGGGTGAGCACGACGGCGATCACGCCGATCGGCACGTTGACGAAGAAGATCCACTCCCAGCCCAGGTGGTCCACGAGCACCCCGCCCAGCAGCGGGCCGGCGATCGTCGCCAGCCCGGCGACGCCGCCCCACATGCCCATCGCCGGGCCGCGCTTGGCCGGCGGGAACAGGTGCGTGATGAACGCCAGCGTCTGCGGCGTCATCAGCGCGGCGCCGAGCCCCTGCACGGCCCGCGCGGCGATGAGCATTTCGACGTTGCCGGACAGACCGCACCACAGCGACGCGCCGGTGAACACGACGAGCCCGGCGAGGAACACGCGCTTCGGGCCGAAGCGGTCGCCGAGCCGGCTGGTGAACAGCATCGGCACCGCGTAGGTGAGCAGGTAGACGCTGATCACCCAGACGACGGAGTTCAGCCCGGCGCCCAGCTCGCGCAGCATGGTCGGGATCGCGATCGACACGATCGTCGTGTCGAGCAGGATCATGAAGAAGCCGAGGCACAGCGCGCCCAGCGCGGCCCACGGATTAGCTTGTCTTGCGTTCATCGTCGTCTTCCTTGGTGATGAGCGTGAGCTGGGGTTGCCCGGAGTCCACGAAGGGGACCCGGCCGGACTCGAGGTCGCCGAAGAGCCGCTCGGTCCACTCGAGCTCGAACTTCCGTTGGTCGCACTTGTACTTCCAGTCGAGCCAGTAGACCGGCGGCGTCCCGTCCTCGGCCAGGCGCAGCAGCACGGCCTCGTCGGCCGCCACCGCCGCGCGCAGCCGGGTGATCCGGTGCCCGAGCTCGATCAGCGAGGTTTCCCGCCCGAGTTCGTCGATCACGGCGAGCCCGGACAGGTACGCGGGGAACTCCTCGGCGAGGTCGCCGAGCAGCTCCCGGGCGCGCTGGTTGAACTCGTCCAGGCCGGTCTGCGTCATGCCGTAGACGGTCCGTTCCGGTCGCTTGCCGTCACGCTGGGTGTCGACGACCTCGATGAAGCCGTGGCGGTGCAGGCGTTCCACGGTGTGGTAGAGCGAGCCGGCCTTCACGTTGACGCGCATGTTGACGTACCGCTCGCGCATGAGCTGGGCCATCTCGTACGGGTGCATCGGCCTCTCGTGCAGCAGTTCCAGCACGGCGATGCCCAGCGGCGTCAGCTTGGGCGAGGCCATGAGTCGATCCCTCCAGGTCGGTTATTCCACGTGGACTATACGACTTGGGCTAGCGGGCGGTCCACCGTCATTCCTGTGACGGTCCGTACACAACGCGACATCCCGCCTCGAGCCAATTGGTTCGCATCAAGAACTAATCATGTATGTTCGCAGTACGAACTAACTGGGAGGAATCATGACGCACTTCGGGATCGGCGTTTCGACAGCGGTGTCCGCCGTGCCGGACACCCTGCGGCTGGCCGTCCGGGCCGACCGCGGCGGGCTCGACCTGATCACGGTGTCCGACCACCCCTACTACGCCGACCGCCTCGACGCGTACGCCGAACTCGGCGTCCTGCTCGGCAAGACCGAGCGGATCTCCGGCCTCGTCAGCGTCACCAACCTGCCGACGCGCCCGGCGTCGATGCTCGCGCGCACCGTCACGAGCCTGTCCGCGCTGACCGGCGGCCGGATCGTGCTCGGCATGGGGGTCGGGGGGCTCTGGGACGACATCGCGCGGCTGGGCTTCCCGAAACTGACCCCGGGACAGGCCGTTCGCGCCTTCGAGGAAGGCATCCGGCTGGTGAAGCTGCTCGGCGGGGGCGGTGAACCCGTCACCTTCGACGGCGAGTTCCACCAGGTCACCGACCTCGAGCCGGCCGCGGAAGCGATGCCGCCGGTGTGGACCGGCTCGGTGGGGCCGAAGTCCCTCGCCGTCACCGGGCGGGTGGCCGACGGGTGGCTGCCCGGGCACGCCGCCGACTGGCTCAGCGAGCGCTACCGCACGTCCCGGCCGGTCATCGACAAAGCCGCGGTGGATGCCGGCCGGGATCCCGCGGACGTCGCCACCGTCTACAACTTCCCCGGCCGCATCACGGCGGAGCCGCTCCCGAAGACGCGCGCCGGCGACGGCCGGTGGATCGGGGGCTCGTCCGGCCAGTGGATCGAGGAACTGACCGGTGCGGTGCTGGAGCACGGCGCCGCCGGGTTCGTGCTCTTCGGGCCCGGCGGCGGCACTCCCGACGAGGCCGCCGCCGCGCGCTGGACCGAGGAGATCGTGCCCGCCGTGCGGGAGGCCGTCGCGAAGTAGGCTGGCGAAATGGGGAAGAGCGGGGAGGACCTCGGTGTGGTGGCCGGGCTCGTGCGGGCGTCGTTCCTGGTGAACGCCGGCTACGCCGAGTCCGCCCGCGAGTACGGGCTCACCGTGCAGCAGGGGCAGCTGCTGTGCGTGCTGATGGGCCGTCCATACGGCATGGGCGACCTGGGCGCGACGCTCGGCCTCGAGAAATCGAGCCTCACCGGCTTGGTCGACCGCGCGGTCCGGCGCGGGCTCGTCCGCCGCGAGCCCGATCCGGACGACCGCCGCGCCGTGCACGTGCTCCTGACGGAAGAAGGCCGCGAGCTGGCGGAGGACTTCTACGCGGCGACGTGCCGCAGGGTCGACGAGCTGGCCGCGGGCCTGAGCAAACCGGACCGCGACCGGCTCGCGGCGCTGCTGGGCACGATCGTCCGGGAAAACGAAGCCCCGACGGTCTTCCTCGACGCCCTTCAGCCCTGAGGCAAACCCGAAGCGCGCCAAGCACCTTCGCCGGGGTGATGCGGTTTACGCAGCAAAGCAGCGTGATCGCCCCACCACGACGTACGCGGCTTCGGCTTCTCCGGTGCCTTCGCGGCCGACGCCGCGGCGACGACCGCCGTCAGCGCCGCCAGTTCGGCGTCGCTCGGGTTGCCGCGGACCACCCTCAGCAGGGGCTTCTGTTCGCCGGTCACAGCGGGATGTTCCCGTGCTTCTTGGGCGGCAGCGATTCCCGCTTGTTCCGCAGCAGCGACAGCGCCCGGGCGACGTGGCCGCGGGTGTGGGCCGGCACGATCACCGAGTCGACGTACCCCCGCTCGGCCGCCGCGTACGGGTTCAGCAGCGTGTCCTCGTACTCCTGGATCAGCTCGGCGCGGAGGGCGTCCACGTCGCGGCCCTCGTTGGCCGCGTTCGCCAGGGTCTTGCGGTGGACGATGTTCGCCGCACCCTGGGCGCCCATCACCGCGACCTGGGCGGTCGGCCACGCCAGGTTGATGTCGGCGCCGAGGTGCTTCGAGCCCATGACGTCGTACGCGCCGCCGTAGGCCTTGCGCGTGATCACCGTGACCAGCGGGACCGTCGCCTCCGCGTACGCGTAGATCAGCTTCGCGCCGCGGCGGATGATGCCGTTCCACTCCTGGTCGGTGCCCGGCAGGAAGCCCGGGACGTCGACGAAGGTGAGCACCGGGATGTTGAACGCGTCGCAGGTCCGGACGAACCGCGCGGCCTTCTCGGACGCGTCGATGTCGAGGCAGCCGGCGAACTGCGTCGGCTGATTGGCCACCACGCCGACGCTGTGGCCGTCGACGCGGCCGAAGCCGACGATGATGTTCGGCGCGAACAGCTCGTGGACCTCGAGGAAGTCACCGTCGTCGAGGACGCGGGTGATCACCTCGTGCATGTCGTACGGGGTGTTCGGCGAGTCCGGGATGATCGTGTCCAGCTCGCGGTCCGAGTCGGTGACGTCCTCGAAGAAGCCGGGCGGGGTGTCCGGCTGGTCGAACACCGGCGCGTCCGACAGGTTGTTCTGCGGCAGGTAGGAGAGCAGTTCCTTGACGTAGGCGATGGCGTCTTCGTCGTCGGAGCCCAGGTAGTGCGCGACCCCGGACTTCGTGTTGTGGGTGCGGCCGCCGCCGAGCTCCTCGAAGGTGACGTCCTCGCCGGTGACCGTCTTGACGACGTCCGGGCCGGTGATGAACATCTGCGAGGTCTCGTCGACCATCACGATGAAGTCGGTCAGCGCGGGGGAGTAGACGTGCCCGCCGGCGTTGGCGCCCATGATCAGCGAGATCTGCGGGATGACGCCGGAGGCCTGCACGTTGCGGCGGAAGATCTCGCCGTAGAGGCCGAGCGAGACGACGCCCTCCTGGATGCGCGCGCCGCCGCCCTCGTTGATGCCGATGATCGGACGGCCGGTCTTGATGGCCAGGTCCATCACCTTGACGATCTTCTCGCCGTAGACCTCGCCGAGGCTGCCGCCGAAGACGGTGACGTCCTGGCTGAACACGCACACCGGACGGCCGTCGACGGTGCCGTAGCCGGTGACGACGCCGTCGCCGTAGGGGCGGTTCTTCTCCTGGCCGAAGTTGGTCGAGCGGTGCCTCGCCAGCTCGTCGAGTTCGACGAAGGAGTTCTCGTCGAGGAGCAGCTCGATGCGTTCGCGCGCGGTTTTCTTGCCCTTGGCGTGCTGCTTCTCCACTGCGCGGGCCGAGCCCGCGTGGACCGCCTCGTCGTACCGGCGGTACAGGTCGGCCAGCTTGCCGGCCGTGGTGTGGATGTCCGGTTCATCCTCGGGCGGCGTCCCGAGCGGCTCCGTCGCACTGCTCATGCCGGGGAGCTTAACTACTTGTCGGTCACTTCGCGTGTGGCGTAGGCAACGTCAGCTGGCTCGCCGGTCGCCGCGTCCAGGTACGTCACCCGCAGGTAGGTGATCTTCGAGCCCGGGATCACCACTCGCCGCCAGTCCTCGCCGATGACCTTCGTCGCCCCGTCGTTTTCGCTGGTCATCGCCTCACCTTCGAGGACGAGCTCGCGGTCGGCCAGCGGGCCCGACGGTGTGTACGAGCGGACGTACCCGTAGAACGACGTGCCGTTCTCCAGCTGTGCGTGTGCCCACGCGCGGGTGCCGGGCGGCCGGTCGGCGCGCAGGGCCTGGGCCCAGGCCGAGCGCTGCTGCACGGTTGCGGCCTCCCCGCGGCGGTGGGCGAAGAACGCCTCGAACCCCGTGGCGAGCGCGCACGCCACGGCCAGCTCGACGGCGACGCTCACGACGATCAGCGTCAGGTGCTCGCGCGAGTAGGCCTCGCCGCGGGTCAGCCAGTCCGCCGGGCTGACGAACAAGCGGGCGCCGGTCGTCTGCAGCGCCGTCATGAGCAGCACGGAGACCAGCGTGAAGACGAGACTGCCGAGGGCGACGCGGGAAGCTTCGCGGAACGCCGTCTCCTGGTGGCGGCCGCGGCGGCGTTCGCGGCGCAGCTCGAACACGATCCCCGGCGCGACGAGCGCCAGGAACCCGGCGAGCGCGCCGAGGGTCTGGGGGATCACGACGGCTCAGCCGGTCGGCCCGCCGCGCCGGGGCGGGGGTCCGTCCTCCGAATCGAGCTGGCGCATCGGCTGGGAGCCGTAGCCGGGGATCCCGCCCTGGTTGCCCCAGTCGGGGCGCGGGTCCGGCTCCCAGTCCTCGGCCGGCGGCTCGGCAGGCGGCTCGGCCGGCGGCGGGAGGAGTTCGTCCTCGCGACGTTCGGTGCTCATCGGATTCCCCCTCGTGATCGGCCGCTCCACCCTACTCAGGACGCCGTCGGCCGGACCAGCCCGGATTCGTACGCCGCGATCACCAGCTGGGCCCGGTCGCGCGCGGCGAGCTTGTGCAGCAGCCGGCCGATGTGGGTCTTCACGGTGGCGATGCCCAGGTGCAGGCGTGCCGCGATCTCGTCGTTGGACAGCCCGCGCGCGATCAGCGACAGCACCTCCTGCTCGCGTGCCGTCACCCCGTCGAGCCGGGTCACCGGGCCCGACGGCAGGCGCGCGAACTCCGCCACCAGGCGGCGGGTCACCGAGGGGGCCAGCAGCGCGTCGCCGGACGCCACGACTTCGATCGCCGCCAGGAGGTCCGCCGGGCGGGTGTCCTTCAGGAGGAACCCGCTCGCGCCCGCGCGCAGTGCCGCATACACGTACTCGTCGAGGTCGAACGTCGTCAGCATCAGCACCCGGACGTCGGTTTCCGCGCAGATGCGGCGGGTCGCCTCGATGCCGTCCATCTCCGGCATCCGGACGTCCATCAGCACCACGTCCGGCCGCTCGACGCGGGTCAGGGCGACCGCCTCGACGCCGTCGGACGCCTCGCCGACGACCTCGAGGCCCGGTGCGCTGTCGACCAGCACCCGGAAGCTCCCGCGCAGCAACGCCTGGTCGTCGGCGATCAGGACGCGGGTCACCGGGCCACCACCGGTGCTTCGTAGGGGAGCCGCGCGAAGACGCGGAAGCCGGTTTCGCCCGGCGCCGCCGAGAATTCGCCGTCGTAGACCGCGACGCGTTCGCGCATCCCGATCAGCCCGTGGCCCGGCTCGGCCTTGCCGCCGCGGCCGTCGTCGAGCACCTCGATGCGCACTTCGCCGTCGCCGCCCGTGACGTGGATCCGGCAGGTCGACGCGCCCGCGTGCTTGACCACATTGGTCAGTGCCTCCTGCACGATCCGGTACACCGACTGGCCGACCCCGCCCGGCAGTTCGGTGAGGCCGTCGACGACCAGGACAACATCCAGTGCACCCGCCTGCTGCGCACGTTCGGCGAGCGCCCGCAGGTCCTCGAGCGTCGGGGCGGGCGCCAGCGCCGGGACGCCGGTGCCGTCGCGCAGCACGCCCAGCATGCGCCGCAGCTCGGCCAGGGTCTCGCGGCTGGTGTCTTCGATGACGCGCAAGGCGTCACGGGCCTGGTCGGGTTGTTCGAGGGCGACGTGGTTGCCGACCGCCGCCTTCACCGCGATCAGGCTCATGCTGTGCGCGACGACGTCGTGCATCTCCCGCGCGATCCGCAGCCGTTCCGCCGAAACCGCTTGCCGTGCGTGGTTTTCCCGCTCGGCCGCGGCGTATTGGCGGCGGCCGTGGACGGCGACGCCGAGCGCGAACCCGACGATCAGCGCCGACGAACCGAAGTTCACCGTCGTCGCCGTGCTGGGGTTCGGCAACACGAACGCGAGCACCGCGAGCCCGATGAGCCCGGTCGCGAACGCCGTCCGCGTGATGCGGGTGCCCCGCGCCACCACGTAGGCGTACAGCGCGCAGCCCGCCGCCACCACGGCGATGCCGAGCACCGGGCCGCCGATCGGCACCGCCGCCGCGGTGAGCACCAGCGACGCAACGTAGGACGGGAACGGCCACCGGCGGCGCAGCAGCAGCGGGAAGACGCTCGCGAGCATGATCGTCCAGCCCAGCCAGGCGGGCAGCCACGGCGGCAGCGACCACGCGCCGGCGGCGAGGTTGCCGCCGGCGCCGACGGCCAGGACGATGGCCGCCAGCGCGTCCAGCACCACGCGAATCCTCATGCTGTGAAGGTATTGCGGACTCTTCGTCCCCGCGTCAACCCTGGGTCGGACGCTCGGCGTAATGCTTCTTCACGGCTTCGACGCGCTCCGGGGCCCAGTCCGGCAATTCGACGCCGTGGGTGGCGGCGAACAGCTTGTCGAGCTGCTCGTGCCGCCGGGCCAGCTGCGCCGGGACGTCGTCGCTCGCCGCCTCGGTGAACTCGACGCGGGTGCCGTTGAGCGGGTCGTGGACCAGGTGCCAGCCGGGTTCGGCCGGCAGCAGGGCCCGTACCTCGGCCACGGGCTTCCAGACCAGGTCGCGGCGGAAGCGGATCGTGCCGTCCGCGAGGATTTCGCCCTCGTCGAGGCCGAACTCCTCCACATAGGACGCCGTCCGCTCGTGCCATCCTTGCGGCTGCTGGAAGTCCCGGCCGGCCAGGCGCGCGTCGAGGGCGTCGAGGCAGACGTCCCAGCCGGCGGCGTTGCGGCCGGCCGCGAGCTTGGCGATCGCCGGGTCGCCGCGGCCGAAGGTGTGGGTGAACTCCAGGAGGCTGCCGTCGCCGTCGGGGGAGATCAGCCAGCGCAGGGTGTCGTCGTTCCAGACGAAGGTGAACTCGCGCGGCGGGTCGGCGGTGACGACCTGCCCGGCCGTCGTGGTGTCGTCGCCGGGGAAGGTGAACCGGATGGCGCCGCCGGCGCGCAGGTCGACGTCGACCCGCGCGGGGAACCAGTGCGCGAGCTCCGCCGGGTCCGTGATCACCCGCCAGACCCGCTCCGGCGCGTGCTTGAGGCGGCGTTCCAGCCGGAGCACCGGGCGTTGGTCGACGGTCTGCAGTTTCGCTCGTCCGGACACGGCGTCCTCCCATGGCTTGCCTGTGCCGGTATATAACCACTGCGGAATATTCGGGTCAAGCGCCGCGGACGGCGGAGACCGCGTCGGCGAGATCCGGGTCGCTCGCGGCCTTGTCGAGCGCGGTCCGCAGCACGGCGCAGTACGTCGGCTCCGTTTCGGCGTAGCGCTTGCGGCCGGCGTCGGTGATCACCGAGTAGACGCCGCGGCGGTCGTCTTCGCACAGGTCGCGGACGGTCAGGCCGGCGTCTTCGAGGCGGGCGCACATCCGGCTGACCGAGCTCTGGTTGAGGCCGATCGCCTCGGCGAGCTCCTGCATCCGCAGGCCGCCGCGCGGGCCCGCGACCAGCTTGCCGAGCGCGCGGTACTCGGACAGGCCGAGCCCGTGGCGCCGCTGCAGGGCTTTGGCGAGCTCCTGCTCGATCCGGGCGTGCAGGACGAGTACGCGGCCCCAGGCCTGTTCGTCGGCAGTCATCTTCCGGCCTCCTCTTGACGCCAGGATAGTCCAGGGACAGTATTTATATGTACATGCAAGTAACTGGAGAGGGGTGGACATGAGCGACCGCAGCTTCCTGTTCCTGGTGGGCGCCGCGCGGGCCGGCGGCAACACCGAAACGCTGGCCCGCCGGGCGGCCAGGGAACTGCCCGGCGACGTCGAGCAGCGGTGGATCCGGCTGCCGGAGGTGCCGCTGCCGCCGTTCGAGGACCGCCGCCACGGGGCCGGCGACCACCCGGCACCGGGGGAGAACGAACAGCTGCTGATGGACGCGACGTTTGCCGCGACCGACATCGTGATCGCGTCACCGGTGTACTGGTACTCGGTCGCCGCGAGCGTGAAGCTCTACCTCGACTACTGGTCGGGCTGGATGCGGCTGCCGGTGGAGTTCAAGCCGCGGATGCGCGGGAAGACGCTGTGGGGCGTGAGCGTGCTGAGCGAAACGGCGCGCGAAGCGCAGCCGCTGATCGGCACGCTGGAGCTGTGCGCCGAGTACCTCGGCATGCACTGGGGCGGGGTGCTGCTCGGCAACGGCAGCCGCCCCGGTGACGTGCTCTTGGACGCCGACGCGATGACGGCCGCGCGGACGTTCTTCGCCGGCTCGGACCTGGTCACCGCCTGAGCGGCGGTCATCTTCGCGCAGCCGGGGTCGGGGAGCTGCCGCGTCATCACGCCGAAGCGGTGTGCGGTGGCGCCGGCGTGACGCCGCGGCGCTTCGCGATCCCGGTCATGTTTTCCTCGCCCCAGTCGCCGAGCGGCAGCAACGCCGTGTTCAGCCGCTGGCCCAGCCCGGTCAGCGAGTATTCGACCTTCGGCGGGACCTCGTGGAACACCTCGCGGTGCACGATCTCGTCCGCCTCCAGCTCGCGCAGGGCCTGGATCAGCATCTTCTCGCTGATCCCCGCGACCTTCCGCTTCAGTTCGCCGAACCGCAGGGGTTCGGCGTGCAGCGCCCAGAGGATCAGGGCCTTCCAGCGGCCGCCGATCACGTCGACGGCCGCGTCCAATCCGCAGCGGTACGTTCGAGGCTGCATCCAGGATCCTTACGTTTTGGTGGGTACCTGACTTATTAGTCGGTACTTGTCCAGTGTAAAGCGCGCCCGCAGCATGGAAGCCATGGGAGAAAGCAAGAAACACGTGGGCGTGCTCGGCCTGGGGCGGATGGGTGCCGCCCTCGCCGGGGCGCTCTTGGGGGCGGGGCACGACGTCCTGGTGTGGAACCGGTCGCCGCTCAAGGCGGGGCCGCTGCTCGACCGCGGCGCCCGGCTCGCGGCCACGCCGGCGGAGGCGGCTTCGGCCGACGTCGTCCTCAGCTGTCTGTCCACATACGACAGTCAGCAGCCGGTACTGGCGGCTGCGGCGCCGAAGGTGCTCGTCAACCTGACGTCCGGGACGCCGGAGCAGGCGCGCGGTGTCGCGAAGTGGGCCGCTTCGGAGGGCATCGACTACGTGGACGGCGTGATCATGGCCGTGCCGCAGGGCATCGGGACGCCGCAGGCGCAGGTTCTCTACGGCGGCTCCGAAGCCACGTTCGCGGCGCACCGCGACGTGCTGGAAGTGCTCGGACGGCCGGTGTTCCTCGGCGAGGACGCCGGGCTGGCGGCGCTGTACGACCTGGCGCTGCTCGGCATGATGTGGTCGACGATGGCCGGCTACCTGCACGCCCTCGCGCTGGTGGGGACCGAGGGTGTCAGGCCGGAGCAGTTCACGCCGATGGCGTCGGCGTGGCACTCGGCGGTCGGCGGTTTCCTGCCCGGCATCGGCGACCAGGTCGCCAGTGGCGACTACGCCACCGACGTGTCCGCTTTGGACATCAACGCGGCGGGGCTCGCCATGCTGGAGGAGACGAGCCGCGCACAGGGGATCAGCACGGCGGTGCCCGCGGTGCTGAGGGAATTGTTCGCCCGCGCGGTCGCGGCGGGCCACGGCTCGCACGCGATCGCCAGCGTCATCGAGGAGATCCGGTGAAGTACCTGGGGAAGAAGGCCGTCGTCACCGGCGGCACGCACGGCATGGGGTTGGCGGTGGTCCGCGCCCTGTTGGACGGCGGCGCGGAGGTGCTGCTGACCGGCCGGGACGTGACACCGCTGGAGGGAACACTGCCGGGCAAGGCCCACCTGTTGTCCTCGGACGCGGCTCGCTTGGACGACGTCGCCGAGCTGGGCGCGGTGGCCGCGGAGCGGCTCGGCGAACTGGACCTGGTGTTCGTCAACGTCGGGTTTTCGACGCTGACGCCGTACGAGGAAGCAACACCCGAGCTCTACGACCGCACGTTCGACGTGAACACGAAGGGCGCGTACTTCACCGCCCGGGCGCTGGCCCCGCTGGTCCGGACCGGCGGATCGTTCGTGTTCACGACCTCGGTCGCGGCCGAGGCGGGCATCGCCGGAATGGGCCTGTATTCGGCGGCGAAGTCGGCGGTGCGGTCGTTCGCCCGCACGTACGCGGCCGAGCTGGCCCCACGCGGAATCCGGGTGAACGTGGTGAGTCCCGGCTACACGGACACACCGACGATGGGCGTGACCGGCGTGCCGGAGTCGGTCCTGGCGGAGTTCAAGGCGATCGGCGACGAGATAACGCCGTTGAAGCGCCACGCAACGGCGGACGAAGTGGCGGCGGCGGTGCTGTTCCTGGCTTTCGAGGCCACGTTCACGACGGGCGCCGACCTCCCGGTGGACGGCGGCCTGGGGCAGCGGTTGACGTTGCCGGCGTAGGTGGGGGCCGGTCGGCTCGTCGCACCGCTTTGCCGGCCTAGGTGGGCGCCCGCGGCGGGCGGCGGCGGTGCCCACCCAGGCCCGGTGACCCCCGGGTGCGCGGTCGGGGCGGTGCTTCGCTTTGTCGGCGTAGGTGGGCGCGCTCCGCGCCGGGCGCGCACCTCACCTTGTCCGCGTGAGGTGGGCGCCCAGGCCGGTCACGCCCGGTGCGCGATCGAGTGGCCTGATGGCCGCCCTGTGCAAGAATCGGGCCATGGTCGAATTTGTGCACCCCGACCGGCACCACGTCGCCGTCCTGGTCCGCCACGGCATGTTGCTGATGGAACTGGGCATCGTCCACCGCCTGTTCGGCCAGGCGCGCTCGGCGGCCGGCGAGCCGTTGTACGAGGTCGTGACCTGCACGCTCGAGCCCGGCCCGGTGCGCACCGACGCCGACGTCACCATTCCGGTCGAGCGTGGCCCCGAGGTGCTCGCCGAGGCCGATACGGTGATCGTCCCGGCGTCCCTGGCCGAGTACGAGCCGATGGCGCGCGTGCTGACCCCGCCGCTCAAGGCCGCGCTCGACCGCATCCCGGCAGCCGCCCGCATCGCGTCGATCTGCACCGGCGCGTTCGTGCTCGCCGCCGCCGGGCTGCTCGACGGCCGCCCGGCCACCACCCACTGGCGCTCCGCCGGAGAGCTCCAGGACCGGTTCCCCGAGGTCGACGTCGACCCGTGCGTGCTCTACACCGACGACGGCGACGTGCTGACCTCGGCCGGCGTCGCCGCCGGCATCGACCTGGTGCTGCACATGATCCGCCGCGACCACGGCGCGGCCGTGGCCAACGAAGTCGCCCGCGGGACGGTCGTGTCCCCGCACCGCGAGGGCGGCCAAGCCCAGTTCGTCCGGCGGCCGGTGCCCGAGCCCCGGACGTCGTCGACCAAAGCTGCGCGGGCGTGGGCGCTGGAGAACCTGCACCGGCCGCTGACGTTGCGTGAGCTCGCCGCCCGCGAGGCGATGAGCACCCGCACCTTCACCCGCCGCTTCCGCGAGGAGGTCGGCATCTCGGCGCTGCAATGGCTGACGCAGCAACGGGTCGAGCGCGCCCGCCAGCTCCTCGAGGAGACCGATCTGCCGGTCGACCGCGTCGCCACCGAAGCCGGCTTCGGCACGGCGGCGTCGCTGCGCCAGCACTTCCAGGCCGCGCTCGGGGTCTCGCCGAGTGCGTACCGCTCGACGTTCCGCGGAGAACTGGCTGTTCAAGCGGGGTGAGCTCCCGCTGTGACCGCCGGGCCTCCGTCCCGCCCCGGGGTTCCGCTACCCGGAACCCCCGAAAAGCCGCTAGCTTCGGCAGCCATGGACGACTTCTACGTCAGCCACAGCCGCTTCTCCGACCCGGGCGCGCAGTCGTCCTGGCTCGACGCCACCCCGGGCGACCTCGCCGCCCTGCGCGAGGCGGCGTCCCAGCTGGTGTTCCACTACTGGGGCGCGGGTGACATCACCGAGCACGGCTTCCCGGCGGCCCGCCGCGACGAGATCACCCTGCGGTACGCCGCGGACATGTGGGCACGCCTGCGCGAGCTCGACCCGGCGCCGCCCGGCGGGCCGCGGCCACCGCTGCACCGGATCGTCGGCTGCTGCCGCGACTTCACGCTGCTCTTCGTCTCGATGGCGCGCCACCACGGCATTCCGGCCCGCGCCCGCGTCGGCTTCGCGAGTTACCTGATGCCGGGCTGGTACCTCGACCACGTCGTCGCCGAGGTTCGCACCGGCGACGGCTGGCGCCTGGTCGAACCCCAGCTGTCGCCCGGCTTCCGCGACCCGGTGGACGACGTGGAGTTCGACCTCCTCGACGTCCCCCGCGACCGGTTCCTGACCGGCCCGGCCGCGTGGACCGCGGCCCGCTCGGGCGAGCTCGACCCGGCCCGGCTCGTCGTCTCCCCGGACCTGGACGTGCCGTTCCTGCGCGACCTCCCGTACGCGTGGCACAACCTCGTGCTCGACCTCGCCTCGCTCAACAAGCACGAGATGCTCCAGTGGGACACCTGGGGCGCTCTCGACGACTCCGTGGTGCTCGCCCCGGCCACCCTCGCCCGCGCCGACGAGCTGGCCCGGCTGATGGCCGGCGCCGACGTCGAACAGCTGCGGGCGGCGTTCGAGGACGGCGACGTCCGGGTGCCGCCGGTGGTCCGCACGGTCACCCCGCCGGGACGGCTCCTGGCCGAGGTAGTGCTTCGCTGACCTCGGCGGCGGTCCGCACGAACCGCGCGATCCGCAGGTCCCGCGCGCCGGACGGCCAGGCGAGGGCCAGCGAGTACGGCGTCGCGTCGGCAACCGGCCGGTAGACGACGTCGTCCCGCGAACGCAGCTCGGCGACCGACGCCGGCAGCAGTGCGATCGCCTGCCCGAGCGCGACGGTTTCCAGCAGCTGCGCGCTGTCGTGCACGATCGGCCCCGGCGTCACCGGCCCGCCGGTCACGTCCTGCCCGGACCAGTACGCCCGGTCCGCGGCCGAGGAGAGCGGCCAGCACGGCGTCGGCCGCCCCGCGAAGTCGGCGCAGGTCAGCACGGCCCGGCCGGCGAGCTCGTGGTCCGACGGCAGTGCCGCCACCCGCGGCTCGCTGAAGAGCACCTCGACGTCCAGGCCGTGGTGGGTGCGGCCCTGGCAGCCGAGCACCGCCACGTCGGCCCGGCCGTCCCGGACCATCTCCGCCTGTTCGCCGAACCCGCTGACCCGGATGTCGACCGGATCCGGGTGCGCATCGGCGATCCGCCGCAGCAGATCGGTGGCGACCCCGGGTTTTGCGGTGACGACGAGCGCCGGCGCCTGCTGCGCCGCCCGCCGCGTGCGCCGGACGGCCGCGGTGACGGCGTCCAAGGCCTTCGCCGACTCCGCGAAGAGGACGGCCCCGGCCGGCGTCAGCGAGACGTGCCGGCTGGTGCGTTCGAAGAGCTGCACCCCGAGCCGCCGTTCCAGCAACCGGATCGCGCGGGACAACGGCGGTTGC
Organism: Amycolatopsis sp. A133; assembly: GCF_031082405.1. Classification (GTDB taxonomy): domain Bacteria; phylum Actinomycetota; class Actinomycetes; order Mycobacteriales; family Pseudonocardiaceae; genus Amycolatopsis. The sequence goes on along the minus strand of NZ_JAVHJU010000003.1, from coordinate 240,791 downwards.
GCCATCCCGATCCGCTCGGCGGCGCGGGAGAAGTTCAGCTCTTCGGCGACCGCGCGGAAGTACCGCAGCTCACGGACCTCGACATCGTCCATACCGGGAGAGTATCGCGGCAGAGTCCACAGGTCTTTCCCTTTCTGTTTCGCGGATGGTGGGCTTGGTGTCGATAACTCCACAAAGGACGGATACCGATGACGCAACCGAAGCAGAACAAGGAAGTGGTCCTCGCCTTCCTCCGGCTGGCCTTTACCGAGAAGCGCCCGGCCGACGCCTTCGCCGAGTACGTCGGCGACGGCTACGTCCAGCACAACCCCCACGCCCCGGCGGGCGCGGCGGCCTCGGCCCGGTACCTGGCCGGGTTCGTGGCGCGGTTCCCGGAGCTCAGCCTGGACGTGCACCGGGTGATCGCCGAGGACGATCTTGTGTGCACGCACAGCCTGCTCCGCCTGACGCCCGGCTCGCGGGGCAGCGCGATCGCGGACGTGCTGCGGGTGCGGGACGGCCGGATCGTCGAGCACTGGGATGTGGTGCAGGAGATCCCGGAGAGCACCGTGAGCGGCAACCCGATGATCTAGGTGAGCGGGGCCGTCACGCCGGGGCGACCGCGCCGGGCTCGCCCGCCGGCGGTTCCGGCTCCGTCGGCGCGATGCCGTGGAGGGCGGCGCTCACCACCGAGTCCACCGGCGGCGGATCGAGCGGGCCCGTGTGCGGGAAGACCGCCGCCAGCACCGAGGCGTGGCAGTAGCCGACCAGCAAGGCCGCGGCCGCGTCCACTTCGGACTCCGGACGGAGCCGGCCCAGTGCGCGTTCCTCCTCGAGGTAGCTCACCAGCCGGTCGCGCCAGTAGCCGGACCGCTCGCTGATCTCCGCGAACCGCTCCAGCACCCTGGGCTGCCCGACCAGGGGGCTGAACGCCGGTACCAGCACCTTGTGCAGCGCCAGGCCGAACTCCAGGTGGCGGCGCAGGTTCCCGGTCAGGGTGCCTTCGCCGGCCACCGGCAGCTCGCCCAGCTCCGCCTCCGTCGTGCGCACGTGCTCCAGCAGGGCCCGGGCCACCAGCTCCTCCTTGTCGGAGAAGTGGTTGTAGAGCACGCCGTCGGCGACGCCGGCCATGCGCGCGATCTCGCGCACGGTCATCCCGCTCGTGCCGTGGGTGGCGATCATCTTCCGCGCGGTCTCGACCAGCAGGTCGTGCAGCGACTGCCCGTCCCGCTGGGCGGCGGCTCTCCTCGGTGACATCACCGCCATCGTACGGGCGACATCGTCACGACCTCCTTCCCGTGACCAGCCACGCCGTGCCGCGCAGGCGGACCGCGTCCGGGCCCGCGAACGGCTCGAGCGCCGCCGTGAGGGCTTCGGTCGCCCGCGCTGCCGTTGCGCTGTCGACGAGCCCCAGGTGGTGGCGGACCGGCCCCCAGTCCGCGATGAACCGCGCCGCGTCGGGGACGTCGCGGCCCCAGACCTGGTCGGCCTCGACGTGGGTGCACGCCACGTCTTCGAAGCCGGCTTCGGTCAGCACCGCCCTCGTGCGGTCCGGGTCCGCGAACGACGTCGGGCCGCTGCCGTCCGGCCCGGTCGGCTGGGGCAGGTAAGCGGCCATCGCACCGAACACCCGGCCGAGGTCGGTGCCGGACAGGGCCGTCATGCAGAGGAACGCGAGCCGCCCGCCGGGGCCCAGCGCGCGCCGGACGTTGCCGAACGCGGCCACCGGATCAGCGAAGAACATCACCCCGAACCGGCTGACCGCCAGGTCGAACCCGCCGCCGGCGAACGGGTGGACCTGGACGTCACCCTGCTCGAACGTCACGTTCGGCACCTCGGCCGCCCGGGCCCGTGCGGTCGCGAGCATCGGCCCGGACAGGTCGACGCCGGTCGCGGACCGGGCCCGCGCCGCGGCGAGCCGGGTCAGCTGGCCGTTGCCGCAGCCGATGTCGAGCACCCGGTCGTCCGCACCGGCCCGATCGAGCAGGTAGCCGTTGAAGCCGCTGTTCACGGCGTCGTAGCGGTCGGCGTGCGTCGCCCAGTGCTCGCCCTCGTAGCCGTTCCACGCCTCCGCCTGCGCGGTGTTGACGATCCCGGACATCCCCGTCCCCCTCCGTTGTGAACAGCCGTTCATGAACACGTGTTCATGGTGGCTCCGCCATCGGGGGCGGTCAAGGCATCGGCCACCCGGCACCGGATGTCGGCCAGGTGGCAGATCTTCCGCCGAGGCGACCGCGGAAGACTTCTCATCAGCGAGGCAAACCGCCTCCGACCAGCGAAAAGGAGCTCACCGTGGCTGAGGTCATCGCCAACATGTCCATGTCCCTCGACGGCTTCGTGGCCGACCCGGAGGACCGCATCGATCACCTGTTCGAGTGGTTCGGCAACGGCGACGTCGAGGTCCCCACCGCCGTCGACTGGGCCACCTTCAAGACCTCCGAAGCCAGCGCGAAGATGCTGCGCGCGGCGATGGAGAACGTCGGCGCCCTCATCACCGGCCGCCGGCTCTTCAACCTCACCCAGGGCTGGGGCGGGGCGCACCCGATGGGTGTGCCGGTCTTCGTCGTCACCCACGAAGAGCCCGCGGACTGGCCGCACCCGGACGCGCCCTTCACCTTCGTCACCGACGGCCTCGAAAGCGCCGTCGAGCAGGCCAAGAAGGCCGCCGGCGACAAGATCGCCGCGGTCGCCAGCACAACGATCGCCCAGCAGTGCCTGAACCTCGGCCTGCTCGACGGCGTCCAGGTCGACCTCGTCCCCGTGCTGCTCGGCTCCGGCGTCCGCTTCTTCGACCACCTCGACGCCACCACCAAGCTGACCGGCCCGGAGGTCGTCGAAGGCACCGGCGTGACGCACCTGTCGTACCGGATCAAGCGCTGAGGAGCGTGACGTGCAGCGCGGCGAGGCGGGCGGGGCCGGCGATCACCTCATACGCCGCCACCCGCTCGCCTTCGACCGTCACGGCCAGTGCGAGCTCCAGCCGTCCGCGGGGCGCGACGACGACACCGACCACACCGTCGACCAGGGCCGCTTCGGCGAACCGGGCCCGTTTCCCGAACACCTGCGCCTCCTCGGCCACCGCACGGGCCCCGCGCGTCTCGAGGGCCGCGCCCGCCGGCAGTGCGGCCGCGTCGGCGCGGCGGACGACGTCCGGCGCCAGCACGTCGAGCAGCGAGGTGAGGTCGCCGCCGCGCGCCGCGGCCAGGAACGCGTCCACCACCCGGCGGTGCCGGGCCAGGTCGGCCGGCGGCAGCGGGGAGGTGCCCCGGACCCGCTGCCGCGCGCGGCTCGCCAGCTTCTTCGCCGCCACCGGCGTGCGGTCCAGCACCGGGGCGATCCGGTCGAACGGCACCGCGAACAGGTCGTGCAGCACAAACGCGATCCGCTCGGCCGGGCCGAGGGCGTCGAGCACCACCAGCAGCGCGCGGCCCACCGAGTCGGCGAGCGCGGCTTCGCCCGCCGGGTCGGCGTCGTCCACCGGCTCGGGGAAGACCTCGAAAGGCTCTTCGCGACGGGCTTTCCGGGAACGCAGGACGTCGAGGCAGACGCGGGAGACGACCGTCGTCAGCCACGCCGCCAGGTTGTCGACGGAGTCCACCCGGTTCAGCCGCAACCAGGCTTCCTGCACGGCGTCGTCCGCTTCGGCCGCCGAGCCGAGAATCCGGTAGGCCAGCCCCCGCAGCCGGCCGCGTTCGGCCTCGAATTGCGCCGCCAGCTCGTCCATCGGTCACCTTTCGCCCGTCTCCACCGTCGCCTCCTCGACGTATCCCCGCGACCGGAGGTGACCGGATGAGCTTGCTGACCCCTGCCGACCTGGACGGATGGCGCCTGCCGAACCGCGTCGTCCTGGCGCCGACGACCCGGGCGCGCGTCCCCGGCGGTGTGCCCGGCGACCTCCAGGCCGCCTACTACGCGCAGCGCGCCGGCGCCGGGCTCATCGTGGCCGAGGGCACCTGGGTGAGCGAACGGGCCGTCGGCTTCTCGAACGTTCCCGGGGTGTACACCGAAGCGCAGGTCGCCGGGTGGCGGCGGGTCACGGACGTCGTGCACGCCCTCGGCGGCCGGATCGTGCTGCAGCTGTGGCACACCGGGGCCGTTTCGCACCCGGACTTCCTCGGCGGGCGGCCGGCGGGGCCGTCGGCGGTGAACCCGGGCGAGCGGGTGCACACCGCCGCCGGGCAGCGCCTGACGCTCACCCCGCGCGAGCTGAGCGTGGCCGAAATCCGGGCAACCGTCGAGGACTACGGCACGGCGGCGGAGAACGCGCGCCGCGCCGGCTTCGACGGCGTCGAGATCGCGGCCAACGGCGTGTACCTGCTGGCACAGTTCCTGCACCCCCGGCTCAACCAGCGCACCGACGACTACGGCGGCTCGGCGGCCAACCGGCGCAGGCTGCTGTCCGAGGTCGTCGCCGCGGCCGCCGCGCACGGCCGCGTCGGCGTCCGGCTGTCGCCGTGGTGGACCGGCGGCCTGTTCACCGTGGACGAACCGCTTCGCGCCGAGTACGACGAACTGGTCGCCGGGCTCGCCGTGGACTACCTGCACCTCCGCGGCCCCGACGCGGGGCCGGACTTCGCGGCTTTCGCCCGCTACCGGCGGCTGTTCGACGGCCCGCTGATCGTCAACAACGGCTTCGACCGCGAGACGGGCAACGCGGTGATCGAGGCCGGCATCGCCGACGCGGTGTCGTACGCCCGGCACTTCGTCGCGAACCCGGACCTGGTGACGCGGTTCGCACTCGGCCTGCCGACCGCGCCGGCCGATCCGTCGACCTACTACGGGGGCGGCGGCGCCGCCGGTTACGTCGAGCAAGCGGCCGCGATGGCCGCCGTGTCCCAGTAGAACGGGCGGACTTCGGTGATGCGGTCGCCGGCCACGGTGATCGTCTGCAGGATCGGGAAGCCGAGCTCGCGGCCGGTGTCGCGGGCGCGCGCGTGCACGTTCGTCAGCACGACGAGCGGGGACGTCGTGGCGAGGAACGTCTGGTCCACGAAGTCGAAGGCGGCCCACGTCCGGCTCATCGCCGCGAAGAACCGCTGCAGACCGTCGTGGCCGCGCCAGACCCCGCCGTACGGCAGTCCTTCGGCCTGGTGCAACACAAAATCCGGGGCGAAGAACGGCTTCAGCGGCGCGAAGTCGCCGGTGGCGAAGTATTCGGCTTCGGCGGCGTACATGCCTTCGAGAACGGAGACGCTCATGACGATCACCGTGGCGCACCCGCGGGCGTGCCACCGGCGGGAACCGGACGCCGCGCTAGTCCACCGGGCACCACACCGCCAGCTCGCTCCCGCCGGGCTCGCGGAAGTGGAAGCGGCGCCCGCCGGGGAAGGCGAACGGCTCCCGCGTCACCTCCCCGCCGGCCGCCTCCACCGCCTCCCGGGCCGCGGCGAGGTCGTCCGTGCGGATCGTGAGCAGGGGCGCGTGGGTCTGTTCGGCCGGGTCCGACTGGAACCCCAAGGTGAGCCCGGCGGCCCGGACGTCGGTGTAGTCCGGGCCGTACGGAGTCACCGCCCAGCCGAACGCGCGCTCGAAGAACCGCCCGGACGCCTCGGCGGACGTGGACGGGAACTCGGCGAAGTCGATTTCGAACATGCTCCCGACGCTAGCGGCGACCACCGACAAAACCGCGCGAGCGCGCCGTCGAGAGTCCGCCGAGGACGAGGGCGACCGCGCCGATCACCAGGTCCACGTAGCCGCCGACGATGCCGTAGCCGGTGCCGGGCCCGCCCTTGGCGGCGGCCACGACCCACCCGCCGATGATCACCGAGGCCGCGCCCCCGGCCAGCGCCACGACCGCTCCCCGGCCGCGGCGCAGGGCCAGGCCGCCCGCGACCACCCCCGCCAGCCCGAGTGCGGCGGCGATCAAGGACCAGAGCCGCCCGGGCGTCAGGTCGGAGGAACTGGCGGCGGCGAGGACGTTCATGAGGGGCTCCTTCTTCCGGATCGGACGCCGAGAGCATGTCCGCCGGACCCCGCGTCCGTCGTCGTGCGCGAGCAGACACTTCGCGCTGCCGCGGGCGTCGCAGGAACCGGGGGACTACCGCGGGCGCAGTAGCCGGGAGATGCTCCGCTCGCGGGACTTCACCGCGCGGGCACCCGGTTAGGGTGCGGGGATGAGCCGGGCACTGGTGGTGGACGGGGTGATCGCCGCCGGGGTGGCGGCGGCCCTGCTGGTCGCCGGGCTGTCCGGCATGCACGCGCCCACGGACCTCGACGTGCTCGGGTACGCGGCGCTGGTGGCCGGCGGGCTGGCGCTGGCCGCGCGCCGCCGGGCGCCGATCGCCGTGCTGGCGGCGACCGCGGTGTGCGGGCTGGCGTACCAGGCCGCCGGCTTCGAAGTGCCCGTCGTCGCCTACCTCTTCGCCGTGTACGCCGCCGTCCGGGCGGGCCACCGGGCCGCCGCCGTGGTGGCTTCGGTGCTCATGCTGGTGGCGATCCCGTTGGCGCTGCTGGCTTCGGGCGTGCACGACACCGGGGCGGCGTTCACGCAGACGCGGGACGTCCTCCAGCTGGCGTGGCTGATCGCCGCCGGGGCGGCGGGGGAGGCGTTGCGCCAGGCGGAGCGCCGGGCCGACGAGGCCGAGCGCACCCGCGAGGAGACCGCGCGGCGGCGGGCCGACGAGGAACGGCTGCACATCGCGCGGGAGCTGCACGATTCGCTCACCCACCAGATCTCCGTCATCAAGGTGCAGGCCGAAGTCGCCGTCCACCTGGCCCGCAAGCGCGGTGAAGACGTGCCCGACGCGTTGCTGGCCATCCGCGACGCCGGCCGCGAGGCGACCCGGGAACTGCGCGCGACCCTGGAGGCGTTGCGCGACGACGACAAGGACCCGCCGCGCGGGCTCGACGACGTCCCCGACCTCGTGCGCCAGGCCCGGACCACCGGCCTCGACGCACAGCTGACCGTCGAGGGCCGGCGCGACGCCGTGCCGGTTGCGGTCGGCCGGACCGCCTACCGGATCGTCCAGGAGTCGCTGACCAACATCGCCCGGCACGCCGCCGCGGCCACCGCGTCGGTCCGGATCGACCACCGGCCCGGCACGCTGGTCATCCGGGTGGACGACGACGGTCCGGCCACTGTGGACAGCGTGCCGGGCGTCGGCCTGACCGGGATGCGCGAGCGCGTCACGGCGTTGGGTGGCCGGCTCGAAGCGGGGCCTCGCCGTGAAGGCGGGTTCAGCGTCCAGGCCGAGCTCCCCGTGGACCCGGCGTGATCCGCGTCCTGCTGGCCGACGACCAGCCGCTCATCCGCAGCGGGTTCCGCGCGCTCCTCGACGTCGAGGACGACATCCAGGTGGTGGCCGAAGCCGGCGACGGCGGCGAGGCGGTGCGGCTCGCGCTGGAGCACCTGCCGGACATCGCGCTCGTCGACGTCCAGATGCCCGGTGTCGACGGCATCGAGGCGACCCGGCGCATCGCCGCCGACCCGGCGCTGGCCGCAGTGCACGTCGTCATCCTGACCAACTACGGCCTGGACGAGTACGTTTTCGAAGCGCTGCGCGCGGGCGCGGCCGGGTTCCTCGTCAAGGACATCGAGCCGGCGGACTTCCTGCACGCCGTGCGCGTCGCGGCTCGCGGGGACGCGCTGCTGGCGCCGTCGATCACCCGGAAGCTGATCGACCGGTACGTCACCCAGCCGCTCGTCCCGGGTTCGGGGCTGGCGGAACTGACCAACCGGGAACGCGAAGCCGTCACGCTCGTCGCGAGGGGTCTGTCCAACGACGAGATCGCCGCGCGGATGGTGATCAGCCCGCTCACCGCGAAGACGCACGTCAACCGGGCCATGATGAAGCTGCGCGCCCGCGACCGGGCGCAGCTGGTGGTGTTCGCCTACGAGTCGGGGCTGGTGGTGCCGCGGTGACGGACGTGACGGAAGTCCTGGCCGAGCTGGCCGCTGCGAGCGCTGGCGAAGCAGCTGAAAACGCAGCAGGAGCTCGCCCGCGGGCTCTGGGCGTCGGGCGACTCCGCCGCGCGGCTGCCGGCGACCCTGATCTGCCGTCCGAAGGCGTTCGAGCGTGGTGAAGAAGAGCCCGCACGCGATCGCCTGCAGTGGGCGATGAACAGCTGCCTGGCGCAGATCGGGATCGGGCACGCCGGGCTCCGCGCCCGGGCCGTCGCCATCGGGGAGCGCCTTGAGGTGCTGAAGGACTACCCCACGCCGCCGGGCTGCACGTCTCCGTACGCGCCCTCTGGATCGCCGAGATGGTGCGCCGTCAGGCCGGACGGCCCGCGCCCGCGTAGTCGTCGCCCTTCGAGTGGTACGTGTGGATCTGGATCGCCTGGCCCTGGGTCGGTGCGTTGACCATCAGGCCGTTGCCGAGGTACAGCCCGACGTGGTGGATGCGCGTTGCCGGGCTGCCGTAGAACACCAGGTCGCCGAGGCGCGGCTCCTGCGTCGGCGGGACCGGCGGCAGCGCGCGGAACTGGCTGTCCGCCGTCCGCGGCAGGGCGACGCCCGCGCTGTCGTACGACGCCTTCGTCAGGCCGGAGCAGTCGAAGCCCGCCGCGCCCGCGTCCGGGCCGTTGCCGCCCCAGACGTACGGGAGGCCGAGCTGACCCAGCGCGAACCGGGTGGCCCGCACCCGCGGCGAACCGGCCGACGCCGGGTCGAGCGACAGCGTCGCGTACAGCTGCGCCATGCCGAGCACGCGCTGGCGGAACAGTTCGGTCTCACCGTCCGGGTGGTACGCCGCGACCGCCTTCCACCAGCCGGGGCCGGCGCCGAGGTCGGTGCCGCCCGCGCACAGCGCCCGGCCGGCCGCGATCGGGGCGTCGGTGCCGTACCTCTTCGTCTGCGCCGCCGACAGCCCGAGGAGGTTCCCGCCGCCGCGGCCGTGGTTCGACGCCGCCGAGCCGACGCCGGCCAGGGTGACCCACGACAGGTGGCACGACGGGTCTTCGCTGCGCAGCGCCAGCTCGCCGTTCGCGTAGCCGATCAGCGCTTCCGCGGGGATGTCGAGGGGCCCGGCCAGCTGGTCGGCCCACTGCTGCAGCGGGCTCTTGCCGCCCTGGCCGGACGCGCCCTGGCCCGGCTCCTGCGCTTTCACCGGTGCGCTCACCTCGAGGACCGACGGGCCCGGCACCGCGTCGCGCACCACCGGCAGGGGAGCCGGGGCGGCCGCGGGTTCCGGCGACCGGTCGGCCAGCAGCCAGCCCGCCGTCACGAGCCCGGCGACGAGCGGCAGCGCGACCAGGCCGCGCAGCGCAGCGCCGCGGGCCCACGAACTCGGCTTCGTCGTCACAGGTTCCAATCTAGAAGAGCACACCCCTTGGTGAACGAGCGAGTAGCTTGCACGATAGGGGGACTCCCATATGGTGGGCACATGTCCGAGATCGATGCTGCCCGGCTCACCGCGGCGCTGCAAGGTCGGTACGCGCGGGTCGACGTGGTCGAGCGCACCGGCTCCACCAACGCCGACCTGCGGAAAGCGGTCGAAGCAGGCGCCGCGGACCGGACCGTTCTGCTTGCCGAGGAGCAGACCGCGGGGGTCGGTAGGCGGGCTCGTTCGTGGAGTTCGCCGAAGGGCGCCGGGCTGTACCTGAGCGTCGCGCTCCGCCCGGGCGTGCCCTTCGCCGTGCTGGGCTCACTCTCCGTCGTCGTCGGGCTCGCTGTCCGGGCGGCCGCTGCGTCCGTCGGGGTGGACGCCGTGCTCAAGTGGCCCAACGACGTTCTCGTCGACGGCGCCAAGTGCGCCGGCATCCTCGCCGAGGCCGTCGCCGGGGACGACCCGTCGATCGTGCTCGGCATCGGCCTCAACGTCCTGCCGCTCGGCGACGTCCGGCCGGGGCCCGGCGGGCTGCCCGCGACGTCGCTGGCCGAGCAGGGCGCCACGAACACCGACCGCACGGACGTCGCCGTCGCGCTGCTCACCGGGTTCGACGACCTCGAGCGGCGCTGGCGCCTCGCCGGCGGCGACCTCACCGAGGCCGGGCTGCTCGGCGACTACCGCGCCCACTGCGCGACCCTCGGCCAGGACGTCGAGGTCCAGCTGCCGGACGGCACCGCGCTGACCGGCCGCGCGGCCGACATCGACGCCGCCGGGCAGCTGCAGGTCGACGTCGCGGGCGGGCAGCGGCACACCGTCTTCGCGGGTGACGTGGTCCACGTGCGCCCGGCCTGATTCTTCGGGGCGTTGCGCCCCACCGGCCGACGCCTCGCCGGTACGGTGAGGCGACACCGCCGCACCGACCTTGGGAGCGTCCGCCGTGGCTTATCCGGACGATTTGCTCAGCGAGCAAGAGCACGTCGTGGTGCACAGTCACCCGCACTTCAAGATCTTGATCTTGCCGACGCTCGCGCTGCTGGTCACCCTGGGTGCGGGCACCTGGCTCGCGATCATCGCGAAGGACGCGGGTTCGCCGTGGAACTCGGTCGGGCTGATCGCCGTCGGGGTCGTCGCGCTGGTGCTGGTCGGGTGGCTGTTCCTGGCGCCGCTCGTGCGCTGGCGGACCACCCACTTTATCGTGACGACCGACCGGCTGATCGTCCGCGAGGGCGTGCTCAAGCGCACCGGCATCGACATCCCGATGGGCCGCATCAACAGCGTCCAGTTCGAGCACGGCCTGGTGGACCGGATCTTCGGCTGCGGCTCGCTGATCATCGAGTCGGCCTCCGACGAGCCGCTGCGCTTCGAAGACATCCCGCACGTCGAGAAGGTGCACACGGTCATCTACCGCGAGGTCAACGACAACCCGTACGACGACTACCGGCCGGGTGCCCCGCAGCAGCCCCAGCAGACCACGCCCCTGCCGCCCCAGGGCGGCGGGCACCCGCCGCGCGGCGAGAGACGCCGCTGATGGGCACGCGCGAACAGGGCCTGCCCGAGCGCGTCCCGTCGGCGGGCGAGCTGCCGGACCGGATCACCATCTGGGAGGTCGGCCCGCGTGACGGGCTGCAGAACGAGAAGGCGGTCGTCCCGGTCGAGGTCAAGCTGGAGTTCCTCGACCGGCTCGCGGGCGCCGGGCTGACGACGCTGGAGGCGACCAGCTTCGTCCACCCGAAGTGGGTGCCGCAGCTGGCCGACGCCGAGCAGCTGCTGGCCCGGCTCGACCGCCGCGACGGCGTCCGGTACCCGGTGCTGGTGCCGAACGAGAAGGGCCTGAACCGGGCCCTCGAAGCCGGGGTCGAGCACATCGCCATCTTCGCCAGCGCGACGGAGACGTTCGCGCGCAAGAACCTCAACTCGTCGCTGGACGAGCAGTTCGCGATGTTCGAGCCGGTGGTCTCCCGGGCCCGGGAGGCGGGCCTCGAGGTCCGCGGGTACCTCTCGATGTGCTTCGGCGACCCGTGGGAAGGCGTCGTGCCGGCGAAGCAGGTCGCCGACGCCGGCCGCCGCCTGCTGGACATGGGGTGCTCGCAGCTTTCGCTGGGCGACACCATCGGCGTCGCGACGGCCGGGCAGGTCGAAGCGCTCATCGGGCTGTTCTCCGACGTCGGTACTTTGGCCGTGCACTTCCACGACACCTACGGTCAGGCTCTCGCCAACACGCTGGCGGCGCTCCGATGTGGAGTGTCGACTGTGGACTCCTCGGCGGGCGGGCTCGGCGGCTGCCCGTACGCCGAGTCGGCCACCGGCAACCTCGCGACCGAGGACCTGGTGTGGATGCTCGACGGGCTCGGCGTCGCCCACGGCGTCGACCTGGACGCGCTGGTGGGGGCCAGCGCGTGGATGGCGGGACAGCTCGGCCGCCCGAGCCCGTCCCGCGTGGTCGCCGCATTGAGCTGAGACGTCCGGGGGCTCCGCCACCCGGAGCCCCCGAAGAGAAACCGACCTCGTCGCGCCCCGGGGGAAGGGGTGCGGTATCAAGGGGGACCGGCAGCGCCGCGGCCGCGTCGAACAGCGTGTGCCCGCCGGGCACCGACCGAGCCGGAGGATGGGTGTGACCGAGCCTTCCGAGGCGGGCTCCGAACCGGTCGAGGCCGACCTCGACACCGGGCCGGTGCAGCTGCCCGGGTACGGCCTGGCGGATTCGGGCGCCTTCGAAGAGGCGCCGACCCCGCCCTCGGGCAACCCCGCGCCGTGGCCGCACGCGGTGTCGCCGCTGCTGCCGCCGTTCCCGCTGCCCCCGGCCCCACCCGCCCCGCCGACGCCGGCCCCGCTGCCGCCACCGATCGCGGGCCCGCCGCCGGTGGCCGGGCCCCCGCCGAACCCGGGTTCGCCCTCACCGCTGCCGCCGCTCGGTTCGCCGCGCACGGAACGGGAAAGCATCGTCGCGCTGTTCCTGGTGCACATGTTCCCGATCGGGCACCTGCCGGTGGCGATGGACAAGCCGGCGCGCCAGCTGCCGCTGCCCGAAGACCCGGACGGCTTCGCGCCGAACGACCACCCGGACGCCCGGCTGATCTTCGACGACCAGGCCCTGACCAACGTCACCGCCGGTTTCCGCCGCTCGCCGACCGCGCCGTCGCGGCCGGTGCCGCGGCACCTGACCGCGGGGTACGTGCCGTACGCCCGTGCGACGCAGGCGGTGTGGATCCGCCGGTTCGTCGTCGGGCACAGCGAGCTCGGCCCCGAATACGCGTGGCCACCGGGCGGGCAGTTCCCCGAGAGCAGCGTGGACTGGCCCGAGCCGGTGATGGTCCCGGCGGACACGGTCCTCGACCGCTTCGGCCCGGCGTACGGCCGGGTGCTCTTCGCCGACGGCACGCCGTTCGCGGAACGCTCGCTGCCACCCGCGTTCCTGGACGCCGAATACCGCCGGTACGTCGTGGTGCGCAAGGTGCCGATGTGGCGCTCGGAGACCGCGAACTGGTTCGGCCAGGTCGGCGGCGGCACCCGGTACCGTGCCCTGCTGGCGGCCGACGAACTGGTGACCCTCGGCTACCTCGCCGAGGCCAAGGGGGAAGAGGACTGATGAACACCCAGTCGATCCAGCGGTGGCTCGGCGTGCTGGGCGTGCCGCCGGAGGTCGTCTCGCTCGGCGCCGAGGTCGACAACGCCTGGTGCCTGATGCAGGGCGAGGACGAGGCGTGGGAGGTGTTCTGGCGCGAGCAGGGCAACCGCTACGACTGGGCGCGGTTCACCAGCGAACAGGTGGCGTGCCACTACCTGTTCGGCCGGCTGGCCTGGGCGCAGGTCGCCCGCGGCGCCGTCGGCCTGCTCCCGGGTTCCTGACCCAAGCGCCCCAATGTGGCGTTGGTTGCGTTCAACGCACCCAATGTGGCGTTCGGTGCGTTGGACGCACCGAACGCCACATTGGGTGCGCTGGACGCAACCAACGCCACATTGGGGCGCTTGAGTACGGGAGAGCCGTGCCCCTCAGGAGCCCAGCGCTGCCGGGGACTCCGCTTCCGGGACCAGCAGGCGGGGGGCGCCCGAACCGTCGGCCGGGACCGACCAGACGTCCGCGTGGCCCGGGCCGCGGGGCAGCCCGTAGCCGATCGTGTGGTCGTCGAGCCAAGCCGGCTGGTCGTCGACGCTGCGGGTCTCCGCCAGCGGTGTCACCTTCGCACCCGCCAGGTCCAGTACCGACAGCCGCCAGCCGCGGGCCGGGTCGCCGTCGACGGCGGACTTGAACGCCACCCGCGTCCCGTCCGGGGACAGGGACGGGCACTCGACGTTCTCCCGCAGCGTGCGCACGGTGTGGGCGGCGAAGTCGCCCGCGACCAGGTAGCGGTGGCCTGCCGTCGACATCGTCGCGTAGAAGTGGCGGTCGTCGCGGGTGAACGTGACGCCCCAGAAGTTCACGTCGGCGGCCTGGTACGGCCGGCCGTCGAGCGTCACCGCGTAGTCCTCCAGCGTGCCCGCAAGGTCGCCGGTCGCCGTGTCGAGGATGCCGGCGCGGGTGGAGAACAGGCCGCCGTTGTAGGAATCGCCGGTGACGAACACCGTCCACGCGAGCATCCGGCCGCTCGCCGACACGCGCGCCCGGTTCGGCAGCCCGACCAGCGGGATCTCCCGCTGCACCGCCAGTCCCCGGTCGAGCACCGCCAGCTGGTAGGTGGTCAGGTCGCCGTCCTGGCGCAGGCAGAGCCCGGTGCCGCCGGCGGCGTACACCCGCGCGCACGACAGCGGCGACACCGTCCGCGCGCCGCCCGGGTCGGTGGCGGACACCGTGGCGACGTGCCCGCGGTCGGCGTCGGCGGTGCTGCGGAACAGCAGCCGCGGGCCGGGAGCGAGGCTGACCGCGCCGGTCGCGGTGACGTCGTGGTTGCGTGCGCTCGCGAACCCGACGTACGCGATCGCCGCCCCGGCCAGCACGACCACGCCGGCGACCGCGATGAGGATCCGGATCTTCACGCTGTCACCTTCCGGGGCGAGAGCACCGCGAACGTCACGGCGATCGCGACCACGGCCCCGCCCGCGGCGACGGCGATCGCGAGGTCCGCGCCCCAGAACTGCCACGCCAGTCCGAAGAGGACGGACGAGGCGAAGTAGGCAAGCGCTTGCGCGGTCTGCACCAGCGAAATTCCCGTGGTGCGCAACGACTCCGGCAGCAGCGGCCCGGCCAGCGCCATGAGGACGCCGTCGGTCGCCGCGTAGAACGCGCCGTACAAGCTCAGCGCGAGCACGAACAGCGGCCACCCGGACACCGGCCCGGCGAGCAGCAGGTAGACCAGCGCCAGCGCGCCGTACCCGCCGAGCACCACCGGCAGCCGCCCGACCCGGTCGGCGAGCACGCCCAGCGGCGCGGCCAGCAGCAGGTAGCTCAGGTTCGTGCCGACCGCGAGCAGCGGGAACCAGCCGGTGGCGATGTCCTCCTTGTGCTGCAGCAGCAGGTAGACGAACCCGTCGCCGACCGTGGCCAGCCCGAGCACGCCCGCGGCCACCAGCAGCCGCCGCACGCCGCTGCCGCGCAGCAGAGCCGCCGCCGCGCGGGGCGAGACCGGGGTCGCGGCCTTCGGCGTCCGGCGGTCGCGGACGAACAGCACCAGCAGCAGCACGCCGATCGCGGCGATGCAGAAGCTGACGACGAACACGGCGTCGAAGGCTTCGGGGCTGGTGGCCCCGACGGCGGCCAGCACGGCGAGCGCGACCAGCGGCCCGGCGAACGCCCCCATGCTGTCCATCGCCCGGTGCACGCCGAACGCGCGTCCGAGCAGCGGTTCGGGCGCCGACAGCGTGATCAGCGCGTCCCGCGGCGCGGTGCGCAGGCCCTTGCCGGTGCGGTCGAGGGTGATCACCGCGCCGATCGCGGTGGGCGACGCCCCGGCCGCGAGCAGGCCGAGCTTCGCCACCGCGGACAGCGCGTACCCGGCCCCGGCGACGACCTTGCGCCGCCGGACCCGGTCGGCGACGTACCCGCCGGCGATCCGGAGCAACGCCGTCGCGCCGGTGTAGAGGCCGTCGACCAGCCCGTACGCGGCGGGGCTCAGGTGCAGGCCGAGCACCAGGTACACCGGCAGGATCGCGGTGACCATCTCCGAGGAGACGTCGGTGACCAGGCTGACGGCGCCGAGCGCGAAGACGTTCGCGCCGACCGCCGAGAGCTTGCCCTTCCCGGTGTGCTCTCGGCGGCCGATGGTGGCGAGGTACACGCGGTTACTGCCAGACGTCGAGGATCGGCGACTTGCTCGCAGCACCGCCGATGCCGGGCAGGCCGTAGGACGCCTCGATCGTGCGCAGCACGGTGTAGTGGTTGATCGATTCGCTGTAGCTGCCGGCCTTGACGTGCGCGCCGGTGAACGTCGTGAAGATCTGGTTGACCGACGTGCCGCTGTCCTCGTCGAAGGTGGTGATCAGCAGGCTGTTGTGCGTCTTGGCCCACTGCGCGTAGGCGTCGAGGTGGTTCTTCAGCCAGGTGTCGCCGGTACCGACGGAACAGTCGTGCATGTCGTTGCACATATCGGGCGTGACGAACGAAACGGTCGGCAGCTGGGTGAAGTCGGCAGGGAAGCCCGAGAACCGGACGTTGCTCGCGGCCGGGACGTTGGAGAAGTCCACCCAGCTGTTGTGCTTGCGCCGGTAGGTGCCGCTGGAGCAGCCGGTGTAGCCGTCCGAGGGCATGGCTTCGGAGTAGCCCTTGAAGGTCTTGCCCGCGTCGATCAGCTGCCGCCCGAGGTTGGCCTTGGCGCCGAGGTTGGCCGGGCAGCTGTCGTCGGTGACGCCCTGCGTCGCGCCGGAGAAGAGGGCGACGTAGTTGGGCTGGCTCGGGTGCGTGATCGCGAAGGAATTGGTGAACTTGGCGCTCTGCGAGGCCAGGGAGTTGAAGTAGGGCGCGCTGGAACTGCCGTTGATCGAGGAGTACTTCTTGTTCTCGAACATCACCAGGACGATGTGGTCGAACGCCGGCACGGCCGCCGCGGTGGGCCGGACGGCGGCGGGTTCGTCCGTTCCGGTGACGACGGCCGCGGTCACCGCACCGGCGGTGACCAAGGTGGCCGCGGCGAGCGCGGCGAAGATCCGCTTGCGGATCATGGGTCCTCCAGCACTGAGGGGGTGGGCGCCTCATGGTGCCGACGGCAGGGGACCGGTGCGTGAGGTGCTGTGGTCCGGTTCGTGAACACCAGGAAACCTCCGGCGGACAAAACAAAGGTTGGGTGAATCGTTTTCCGGTGTCAACCCCCTTTGGTAGGTGTCCACAGTGGAATTTTGAGCTAATCCGCTCGTCCCGCCGCGGGTGAGCCGTTACCCTCCGGCAGCATGGACGGCAAGCTCATCGACCGGATCCGCGGCGCCCGGCGGATCGCCGCGCTGACCGGGGCGGGCGTCTCCACCGCGTCCGGCATTCCCGACTACCGCGGCCCCGAAGGCGTCTGGACGCGCACGCCGAGCGCGGTGAACGCCTTCACGCTCGAGAACTTCATGGCCGACGCGGCGGTGCGCCGCGAATTCTGGCGCACGTACGCGGGGCACGCCGCCTGGCGGGCCGAACCGAACGCGGCCCACCGCGCCCTGGCGGAACTGGACGGCGCGGGGGTCGCCGTCCGCGTGCTCACCCAGAACGTCGACGGCCTGCACCAGCGGGCCGGCCTCGCCGCGCGCAAGGTGCTCGAACTGCACGGCAGCATGCACACCACGCGGTGCACCCGGTGCGCGGCCGCGTTCCCGACCACCGAGGTGCTCGAAGCCGGCGACGACGATCCGTCGTGTTCCCGCTGCGGCGGGATCCTCAAGCTCGATGTCGTCCTGTTCGGACAGATGCTGGACGGCGAAGTCCTCGGCCACGCCAGGAACATCGCGGCGGCGAGCGGGCTCTTCCTGGCCATCGGCAGTTCGCTGCAGGTGGAGCCGGCGGCGTCGCTGTGCACGGTAGCCGTGCAGGCCGGAGCGACGCTGGTCATCGTCAACCGCGACCCGACGCCGTACGACGACGACGCCGATTTTGTGCTGCGGGAGGACATCGAGACGGTCGTGCCGGAGCTGTGCGCCGCCGTGACGAAGGTGGGGAACCGTTGATCCGCGAAGCCCGCGACGACGACTGGCCCGGAATCTGGCCGATCATCCACGACGTCGTCACCGAGCAGCGGACGTTCCCCTACGACCCGGAGATGACCGAGCCGGCCGCGCGGCGGATGTGGTTGCTGCCCCCGCCGGCGCGGGTGGTCGTCGCCGTCGACGGCGAGCGGGTGACGGGCACCGCGAACATGTACGCCAACCGGCCGGGACCGGGCAGCCACATCGCCTCCGGCAGCCTGATGGTCGCGAAGGAGGCGCGCGGCACGGGGGTGGGCCGCGCCCTCACGACCGACCTGATCGGCTGGGCGCGCCGGAGCGGGTTCGCGGCGATCCAGTTCAACGCCGTCGTCGAGGTGAACGTGGCCGCGGTCCGCTTGTACGAGAGCCTGGGATTCGTGACGCTCGGAACGGCCCCCGGCGCGTTCCGCCATCCCGACGAGGGTGACGTCGGGCTCCGGATCATGTGGCTGGACCTGCGGTGAAGCCAGTCAGCGGCGCCCGCCGAAGGCGATGATCGACCGAGCCGCGGACACGCCGGCACCCGGCGTCGATCAATTTTCGGTGCGCTCGGAAATCGTGTCTTGCATGGTCAATTCTTCGGCGAAGATCGTGTCGATCTTCCGGCTCGCGGTCCGCAATTTCGTGACACCCGCGACGAGCAGCAGGAACGCGGCGGCCGGCACCACGAGCAGCACGGGCGGCCACCCGAAACCGACGACGGCACCGGCGCAGATCAGCGCGTTGATCAGGAAGACTGCCCTGGCGGCGACCCGCGGCCACGCGGGACGGTGCTTGGCGTGCCTGCCGCGCGGCGTGGAGAAAACCGGCCGCGCGAGGGCAGCATGGACACTCATCCAGACCTCCGAAATGTCGTTCACCGGCCGGGAGGGGATTCCCGGCGGACACGTGGAGTGTGTCGGGACGAAGGCGGCTCGGGTTACCCGTCGTTATTGGTTCGAGTCCCAATTCCCGGAATTGAATTACTCGCTGTTTCGGCGGGTTTTTGCACTAGGGCCGTTCGGCCCGGATCCGCTGGCCGGAGGTCCCGTGCCGCCCGCTCAGGAGTCGTGGCCGAGGCCCTTGCCTTTGCCCTTGCCCGGGTTTTCGGCTTTCTCGGTCTTCTCGGGCTTGACCGGCTTCGGTTGCTGGTTGGGCGGAGCCGGGTTCTGGTGGGTGACGGCGGCGGGTTCGAGCGGAGCCGGCCCGCTGGTGCTCGGCCGCGCACCGGAGTCCCCGGAGGCGGGGCGCGGCCCGGGGGTACCGGATTCGGCGAGCGGAGTGGACGACGTGGGCACGGAAGAAACGGCAGGCGAGTCCGCGGCGGGCGGCCGGGCGGGGGAGCCGGTCCCGGGCTCCTGCTCGATCAGCAGCATCGCCGAAACGGCCGCCACCGCGGCCGCGGTCAACCCGGCCGCGGCGGCCAGCCGACGGCGTTTCGGGCTGTCGGCCGGGGCTGCGGCGGGGAGGTTGTGGAGGTGGGTGGGGGCTTCGGCGGAGGTGAGGACGGGCTCGTGCCGGGGTGCCGGGCCTGCGGTGGGGCGGTTGCGGGGTACCGGGCTGGGAGCCGACGCGCCGGCCGCGGACCAGGCGTGGCCGGGGGTGGGGCTTGCGTCGTGGTGGGCGGGTTCCGCCTCGGGCCAACCGTCGCTTGCTGGGTCCGGAGCGAGACCCGCGTTGTGGTGTGCCGGGTCGGCGGGCCAACCGTCGCTGGCCGGGTCCGGGGCGAAGCCCGGGTCGGCGGTGGGCCAAGCGTGGTCTGCGGAGCTCGCATCGCGGTGTCCCAGGTCCGCCGCGGGCGAACCGTGGCCTGCCGCGCCCGGAGCGGAGCTGCGTTCCCCCTGATCCGCACCAGCGGACCCAGCCGTGCCGAAACCGTCGGCCGCTGCCGTGCGGCGACGCCAGCGGGGGCTGCGCGCAGTCCTGCTCCACGGCAGCGTCGGCGGCGGGGCGTGCAACATGTCCAGCACCTTCGCGGCGCTCGGCCGGTCGGCGGGCTCGCGCTGCGTCATCCGGCGGAGCGTGTACGCCAGCGCCGCCGGGGCGTCGTCGGGGATCCGGGGCGGCCGGCTCAGCCGGGCCATTGCCGCCTCGACCATCGTGCCCAGGTACTCCCGTTGGCCCGTCAGGCATTCCAGGAGGATCAACCCCAGGGCGTACACGTCCGCGGGCGGGCCCGCCGGCTCGCCGCACACCTGCTCGGGTGCCAGGTACGCCGCCGTGCCCGGGATCAGGCCCGTGCCCGTGATGTGGGTGGCGTCCAAGGCGTGGGCGATGCCGAAGTCGCCGATCAGGGGACCGTCCGCGGACAGGAACACGTTGGCCGGCTTCAGGTCGCGGTGCACGATGCGCCGCGCGTGCACGTGGGTCAGTGCCTCGGCGAGGCCGTCGGCCAGCTCCGTCACCTCCGCGGCCGTCATCGGGCCGCCCAGCAGCCGCTCCGCGAGGTTTTCGCCCTCGACCAGCTGCATCACCAGGTACGTCCGGCCGTGCTCGGTGCCGCTGTCCAGCAGCGCCACCACGCCGGGGTGGCTGATGCTGCCCTGGATCGTCATCTCGCGCAGCCGGCGGCGCTGGTCGAGCGCCACCGCGTCGCGGTCGTAGATCTTGACGGCGACCTCGCGCGTCAGCCGCACGTCGTAGGCGCGGTAGACCCGGGCCGTGCCGCCGCTGCCGATCAGCCTGCCGACTTCGTAGCGCCCGCCCAGCAGCGCCGGCGGCCGCTCGTCGTCGAGGGCCTGGCGTGGGGTGATCGTGAACTCACCGAGCGCGTAACGCCCGTGCGTCACGTCCGCCCCGTCGCTCGTCGGCGGGCGCCCCGTTCTCCCGGCTTCGTCGGACACAGGCGGCGGATACCCCGGACCCGTGGACGGCAAACGTCGGAAGATCACGAAGGAAGTATCGTCCGGGAGCCCGCCGATGTGACAGTCAGGTCGCCATCACCGCTGCGCGAACGCATCCACGCCGGTCAGCTGCGCCGACAACGTCCACAAGCGTGTGGCCTCCTCGCGGTCGAGGGCGTACCGGCGGACGCCGCCGGCGGCGAGCCCCTCGGCGTCCTCCGGGGCGAGCTCGGCGACGTCGCAGTCCTCCAGGTACAGCCCGCCGAGCCCGGCCAGCTGCGGCGAAGTCGCGGCCCAGACCGTGGTCGCCGCGCCCTGTTCGGGGGTCTTGAACGCCATCAGGTAGTTCCCGGCCTCGTCGATCCAGCCGCGTTCGATCATTTCTTCCCGGGGCAGGTGCCGCTGCAGCGGCGTCATGATGCCGCCGGGGTGCAGCGCGAACGCGTGGACGCCCTTCTCGGCACCCAGTTCGTCGAGCCGGACGGCGAAGAGCACGTTCGCGGTCTTGGCCTGCCCGTAGGCCTGCCACTTTTCGTAACCGTTTTCGAAGTGGACGTCGTCCCAGCGGATGGGCGAGTAGTGGTGGCCGCGCGAGGACAGCGAAACGACGCGGGCGCCCTCGGCGATCGCCGGCCACAGCCGGTTGACCAGCGCAAAGTGGCCGAGGTGGTTGGTGGCGAACTGGGCCTCCCAGCCCGGGCCGACGCGGGTCTCGGGGCAGGCCATGATGCCGGCGTTCGCGATGAAGAGGTCGATCCGCCGTCCGGCCGCCAAGAAGCCCTCGGCGAACGCGCGGACGCTGTCGAGATCGCCCAGGTCCAGCTCGCCGACCTCGACGTTCTCCACCTCGGCCAGCGCTTCTTCGGCGGTGGCACGGCGGCGCGCCGGGACGACGACGTGGGCGCCGGCGCCGGTCAGCGCGCGGGTGGTTTCGAGGCCGATCCCGGAGTAACCGCCGGTGACGACGGCGAGCTTCCCGGTGAGGTCGACGCCTGCGACGGCTTCGGCAGCGGTGGTGGTGGCGCCGAAGCCCGAACCGATCTTGTGCTGTGCGGAGGTCATGGATCCGACGCTACGAGCTGGAGTGCACTCCAGCGCAAATCGCGGCCGGGGCCGAAACGGGGGACAATCGGCGGTGAGAGGCGCAGCCGACCCAGGAAGGCTCTGATGTCCGACTACTACGGGAACCAGCCCCAGGACGTCCGCCCGGGGATCGACGCGCGGCGCCTGTGGGCGGGCGGCGTGGCGACGGCGGTGGTCGCGGCCCTGCTCGCCGTCGTCGGGCTGCTGATCGCGCGCGGGATCTTCGAGGTCGAAGTACTGGCCCCAAAAGGGGAAGGCGTCTGGGGCAACGCGAGCACCACGACGTACGCGCTGGTCGCCGCCGCGGTGGCCCTGCTCGCCACCGGGCTGATGCACCTGCTGAGCGTGGCGACGCCGGCGCCGTCCCAGTTCTTCGGCTGGATCATGGTCCTGGTCACGCTGATCGCGGTGGTGCTGCCGCTGACCCTGGCGGTCGCGCCGAGCGCCAAGATCGCCACGGCGGTGATCAACCTGGTGATCGGCCTGGCGATCGCCGCGGTGGTGAACAGCATGGCGGCCAGCGCCCGGACGCTGCACCGGCGCCGCACCCAGCAGAGCGCGGCGCCGCAGCAGCCGCCGCCGACCCGGCAGCAGTGGACCCAGCAGGACCCGCCGACCCGCTACTACGACCGGTGACCGTCGTGGACATCCGGGAGACCAACCGCCGGGTGATCGAGCAGTTCCGGGCGGGTGGCGAGGTCGAGGGCATGCACCGGGAGCGCCTGGCGCTGCTCACGACGACGGGCCGCATCTCCGGCGAACCCCGCACGGTCCCGATGATGGTCCACCGCGACGGCAACCGGTGGCTGGTGGTGGCGTCCAACGTGGGCGCGCCCCGCCACCCGGACTGGTACCTGAACCTCGAAGCCGACTCGCGGGTCCGGGTCGAGGTGGACGGCCGCGAGTTCGACGCGGAGGCGCTGCCGCTGCTCGGCGCGGACTACGTGCGGACGTGGACGGAGCTGGAGCAGCAGTACCCGTTCCTGGCCGATCACCAAGCGAAGGCCCGGCAGGCGAAACGGGCGATCCCGATCGTGGAGCTGTCCGAAGAGGACTGAGCCGGTCCCCTTCGGACTGCCCTGCTACTTGCTCGCCACCCGCCGGTACCGCGCCGTCGCCAGCGGGGCGAAGATCACGATGATCGCCACGCAGCACAGGATCGCGTACAGCGCCGCGTTCTCCGCGGGCCAGCCCGTCGGCGGGGCGCCGAACCGGTTGCCGAACAGGTCCCGCGTGGCGTTGATCACCGCCGAGAACGGGTTCCAGTCCGCGATCGCCTTCAGGAACGGGGGCAGGGTGTCCGTCGGGACGAACGCCGAGCTGATGAAGCTCAGCGGGAACATCCAGACCAGGCCCGCGCTCTGGGCGACCTCGACGCTGCGCGCCGCCAGGCCGATCAGGGCGCCCACCCACGTCAGGGCCCACGCGAACATCAGCATCACCAGGTAACCCAGCAGCGCGTCCCAGAAGCTGCCGCGGATCCGCCAGCCGACGAGCAGCCCGCAGGCCGACATCACCACCAGCGCCACCACGCTGACCACCAGGTCCGACGTCGTGCGGCCGAGGACCACCGCGATGCGGGACATCGGGAGCGAGCGGAACCGGTCGATGATGCCCTTCTGCAGGTCGTTGGCGAAGCCGATGACCGTGAACGCCGAGTTGAAAGCCACCGTCTGGGCGAAGATCCCGGCGATGAGGAACTCGCGGTACGCCGCGCCGCCCGCTTCGCCGCCGATCGCGTTGCCGAAGACGTAGGCGAACAGCAGCACGAACATGATCGGCTGCAGGGTCGCCGACATCAGCCAATCGGGGTTGCGGCGGACGGTCATCAGGTTGCGCCACGTGACGATGCCGCCGTCGGAAATGCTCTTCGTGAGCGCGTTCACTTCGCCGCCTCCTCGGTGGCTGCGGCGCCGTGGCCGGTCAGGGACAGGAACACGTCGTCCAGCGTCGGCCGGTGCAGCCCGACGTCCTGGACCACGATGCCGTGCGAGTCGAGCCGCCGCAGGGCCTCGATGAGCGCCTTCGGGCCGGTGTCCACGAAGATCTCCGCCCGCCGCGTGTGGTCGTCGCTGGACGGTTCGCCGGTGCCGACCGCGCGCAGCACGTCCAGGGTGACCGGCAGGTCCGCGACCGACGCGACGACCAGCTCCAGCCGCTCGCCGCCGATCTGGGCCTTCAGCTCGTCCGCCGTGCCGCGGGCGATCACCCGGCCGTGGTCGATCACCACGATCGAGTCGGCGAGCTGGTCGGCTTCTTCGAGGTACTGGGTGGTCAGCAGCACGGTCGTGCCGTCGGCCACGAGCTCCTTGATGACCGCCCAGGTGTCGAGCCGCCCGCCGGGGTCGAGGCCGGTGGTGGGCTCGTCCAGCACGACGACGCTCGGCTCGCCGACCAGCGCGCCGGCCAGGTCCAGCCGGCGGCGCATGCCCCCGGAATAACCCTTCGCCGGCCGGTCGGCGGCCTCCTCGAGCCGGAACCGCGCGAGCAGCTCACGGGCCCGCGAGCGGGCCGAAGCCTTCCGCCTGCCGTAGAGCCGCCCGACCATGTACAGGTTTTCGTACCCGGTGAGGTTCTCGTCGACGGCGGCGTACTGGCCGGACAACCCGATCCGCTGCCGCACCTCGTCGGGCTCGGCCAGGACGTCGTACCCGGCCACGTGCGCCGACCCCGAATCCGGGCGCAGCAGCGTGGTCAGGATGCGGACGGTGGTGGTTTTCCCGGCCCCGTTCGGGCCGAGCAGGCCGAGCACCCGCCCGGCCGGGATATCGAGGTCGACGCCGTCGAGCGCGCGGGTCGAACCATAGGTCTTCACGAGCCCGCGTACCCGGACGGCGACGTCCGGTTCCGGCTGTGGCATGTCGGGCATGTCGGCTCCCCTTCCGGTGACCCCCGACAAGCTAGGGCACGCTGTCCGCTTTGTCCTCCGGGTTTCTCCCGGAGACGATTCAGTTCGCCGAAAGCGTGACGGCGAACTCCGGCGGCGTCCGCAGGGACTGGAACACGACGCAGTAGCGCTCGGTCAGCTTCTTGAGGGTCGCCAGCTGCTCCTCGTCGAGGTCGCCCTATGCCGGGGCCGTCCAGTTCGGCGTCGGCGTGCATTCGGTGTCCATGCGCCGATTCTGCTCCGGAAAACGCAGAAGCGGGGAGACCGGTTTCCCGGCCTCCCCGCTCCAGCTATTCAGTGATCCGGCGTCAGCTCAGCGTGACGGCCACGTCGTCGATGACGAACGAGGTCTGCAGCGAGCTGTCCTCGGTGCCGGTGAACTTGAGCGCGAGGGTGCCGCCGGCCGCCGACGAGACGTCGATGGTCTTGAGCGCGTACCCGGACGCCTTGTTCAGGTTGGAGTAGCTGCCCAGCGTCGCGCTGCCGTTGGTGACGGTCAGCTTGTCGTAGGCGGTGGAGGTGGTCGTCTCCGCGCTGTCGATGTGCAGGTAGAACGTCAGGCTGGCGTGGCAGCCCGCCGGGATGCTCACCGACTGCGCGATCGACTCGGTGTGCGTGGTGCCGTACCCGTCCAGCCACGACGAATACGTGCCGCCGTGCGCGGCCTGGCCGTCCGCGGCCCACTGGCCGATGGAGCCGGTCGTCCCGGTCCAGCTGGTGCTGCCCGACTCGAAGCCGCCGTTGGCGACCTTCTGGCCGGAGCAGCCGCCGGTGGTGCCGACCGTCCAGCTGAACGACGCCGTGCCGGTCTTGCCGGCCGCGTCCTTCGCCGTCACCGTGACGTTCGAGGTGCCCGCGGTGGTCGCGGTGCCCGAGATCGTGCCGGTGGAGGCGTTGATCGACAGGCCGGCCGGCAGGCCGGTGGCCGACCAGGTGTACGGCGCGGTGCCGCCGCTGGCCGACAGCGGCAGGTTCACCGAAGCGCCGGTCGTGGTGGACTGGTTGCCCGGGTTGGACACGGTGACCGTGCCGGTCGCCGAGCACGTCGGGTCGGCCGACTGCGCCGGCACGCTGATCGCGTCCCACGCCGCCTTGACGGTGTTGAACTCGGTGCAGCTGCCCGGGAACAGGTTCTTCGCGGCGGTCAGCGTCCAGGTGCGGTACTTCAGGTACGAGCTGCTGGAGGTCTTGAGCAGCATCGCGTTGTAGAAGATCTTCACCGCGTTCTGGACACCGAGGCCGGTGATCGACGAGCTGTTGCACGTCGTGCTGGTCGGCTGCCCGTTGGCCGGGTTCGTGCCCTCGGCCAGCAGGTAGAACCAGTGGTTGCCGGGGCCGGCGGCCGCGTGCACCTCACCGTTGGGGACGCTGCTGTCGTAGCAGTTCTTGTCGCCCAGCGCCGACGGGTTGTACATGTTGCGGATCGGGCCGGAGCCGACCAGGTTGATCGTCTCGCCGACGAGGAAGTCCGGGACGTCGCCGCCCGACGGCTCGTTGGCGAACCACTCGGTCGAGGCGCCGAAGACGTCCGCGACGAACTCCTGCGTGCCCGCGCCGGAGATCCCGCCCGGGGTGTGGTCGTCGATGCCGTGGCCGAGCTCGTGCGCGACGACGTCCAGCGAGCTGATCCACTGGCCGTTGGTGTTCTTGCCGATCTGGACCTGGCTGCCGTCGTAGTAGGCGTTCTGGTCGTTCAGGCCGACGCGGATCGGCCAGCCGCCGCCGCTGCCGTCGAAGCCGTTGCGGCCCAGCCACTGCGTGAGCATCTTCTTCTCGGTCTGCGCGGCGAACAGGGCGTCGACGCAGCCGGTTTCGCGGCTGGTGGCGTTGCCGTTGCCCCACAGGTCGTCCGGGCCGCTGAAGGTGGTGTTGCTGGCCGCGTCCTGGCAGGAGACGTTAGTGAGGCTCGGGTCCTTCAGCGAGTACGTGCTGCCGGACTGCGTGGTGTCGAGGTGCACCGGGTTCGGGCGGTTCCACGCGCTGGTGCCGTCACCGTTCATGACGTGTTCCTGCGTGCGGAGCACCTTGCCGGTGGCGGCGTCGACGATGACGTCGAGCAGGCTCGGGCCCTCGGCGTCGCGGCCGGCGACGGTGCTCTTCCACGCCAGCGCCGGCGTGCCGAGCGCGTAGACGACCTGCTGCGCCGGGCTCACGCTGTCCACGGCGGACAGCTGCTGCCGCGCGGTCGCCTCGGCCGCGGCCTTCGAGACCTTCGCGGTGGTGGTGGCGAGGTCGATCGTCCGGTCCTGCGCGACGGAGGTGCCGAGCACCTGGCCGGTGGAGTCGGTCGCCACCACGAAGTCGCCGCCCACCACGGGCAGGCCCTTGTAGGCGCGCTCGTAGGGGATGTACTTGAGGCCGTTGGTCGAGGAAATCGCCTTCTGGGCGAGGAAAACGTCGTCCGCGCTCGCGTGCAGCGCAGCGGGCCTGCTCGCCACGAGACCGGCCGCCGCCGACACGGCCAGGGTCTGGGCGTCGGGCACGGCGTTCGGGGTGGCGGGCTGGGCCTGGGCGGTGGTGGTCGTGCACACCGCGGCGATCAGCGCGCCGCTCGCGGCCAAGACGAATGGACGTCTCAGGTGCATCGGGTGATCTCCTCCGGGCAGGGCGAACCGGCCCGGTGACGAACCGGGCCGAGAACGGGGACGACGGGGAAATTGGTGCGGCTTAGCGGAAATCAGGATCCGGTGTGCAAGCCTCGTGAACAAGCGACGAACGTACGGACTTATCCGCAAGTCGCAATACATCCCAAATAGGACATTTGACACTATTGGGATCCGGGCCGTCGACTGTCCATTGAGGAATCGGGCGGGATCACCGCCGTTCGGCCGATCTTCGCTGCCTCCGAGACGACGAAGGCCCCCTCGCCGGGGAACGGCGAAGGGGCCTTCGGTGGTGCTGGTGGGTCAGGCGGTCTTCTCGCGCTTCGGCAGCTTCCAGCCCGGGCGCACGAAGTGGCACGTGTACCCGTTCGGGATGCGCTGCAGGTAGTCCTGGTGCTCCGGCTCGGCCTCCCAGAAGTCACCCACCGGGGCGACCTCGGTGACGACCTTGCCCGGCCACAGCCCGGACGCGTCGACGTCGGCGATCGTGTCCTCGGCGACCCGCTTCTGCTCGTCGTTCTCGAAGAAGATCGCCGAGCGGTAGCTCACGCCGATGTCGTTGCCCTGGCGGTTCTTCGTCGTCGGGTCGTGCACCTGGAAGAAGAACTCGAGCAGATCGCGGAACGTGGTCTGCGCGGGGTCGTAGACCACCTCGATGGCCTCGGCGTGCGTGCCGTGGTTGCGGTAGGTGGCGTTCGGGACGTCGCCGCCGCTGTAACCGACCCGGGTCGAGATCACCCCGGGCTGACGGCGGAACAGCTCCTGCATGCCCCAGAAGCAGCCGCCGGCCAGGACGGCCCTTTCGGTTGACGTGGTCACGGCGTCACTCCTTCTCCTCGTGCGGTGCTACCGCCTGTACAACTTCCCCGGACCCCCGATGATTCCACGCGGGTGTTACGGAAGCCTGACGTCGTTTCGCCGTCGCTTCGCGCGGCTGGGCGTGGGACGATGGGCCCGGGACGGGGACGGCTCCCTGGAGGCGCGATGCGCGACGACATCGCCTCGCAACGGACCAGTGGTGTGCTGGTCGTCGAAGTGCGAGGCGAGTTGGACATCGACACGGTGCTGCGGTGGACGACGGTGCTCGAAGCCGCCATCTGCGAATTGCCGGCGCCGCGCCTGCTGGTGCTCGACCTCACCATGCTGGAGTTCCTGTCGGTCCGCGGCGTCCGCGGCCTGCTGGGCGTGTTCGACCTGTGCCGGGTACGCGGGATCGCGGGCTGTCTGATCGTGCCGCCCGGCAGTGCCGTCGACCGGGTGGTCCGGTTCACCGGGCTCGGTGGCCGGGTACCGGTGTTCCCGCACCGCCTGCTCGCGATCGCGACGCATCAGCCGACCGAGATGCGCTGGCTGCCGGACTGACGCCCGGTTCCCGCACGAGGTCGGCCGCGGCCTCGGCGAAGGCGTGGACCCGCGCGGAGGCCGTGCCGGCCGCCCACACGAGCGCCCACTCGAGGAGGGGAGCGTCGGCGAGCGGCACGTAGGCCACGTCGGGCCGCGGGTAGTAGCGCCGGATGTGGGCGCCGACCGGCAGCACGCCTGCACCGGCGCCGGCGAGGGTGAGCAGCTCCTGCAGGCCGGCCTCCGGCCGCTCTTCGGCGTCCGGGGCGTGTTCGTCGAGCCACGGATCCGGCAGCGAGCAGCGCAGCACGGTGACCCGGGCCAGGTCCGCGACCGGGATCGAGTCCCGCCGGGCGAACGGGTGCCCCGCCGCGACGGCGAGGAAGCGCACCTCCCGCACCAGCACCGAGCCGGTGACGAGGTCCGGGCCGGCCGGCGGGAGGCCGGCCAGCACGGCGTCCACCTCGCCCGAGCGCAGCCAGGGCAGCACCTCGGCCGGCCGCACCTCCCGGAACTCGACCCGGCAGCCGGGCGCCCGCTGCCGGAACCGCTCGGCCACCCCGGCCAGCAGCTGCCCGCCCGCCGCGTCGCCGAACGCGACGCGCAGCGTCCCGGTGACCCCGCGGCCGGCTTCGACGGCCTTGGCCAGCGCCGCCTCGACCGCCGACCAGGCCGGCCCCAGGTCGTCGCGCAGCTGCCGCCCCACCGGTGTCAGCTCGACGCGGCGGCTGGTCCGGGTGAACAGGGGCACGCCGATCCGGCGTTCCAGCTTGCGGATCGTCTGGCTGACCTGGGCGGTCGACACGTGCAGCCGCTCGGCCGTGCGGCCGAAGTGCAGCTCCTCGGCCAGCGTCAGGAAGGACTCGACCTCCCGCCGCTCCGGCATGCCTGCGCCTCCATCGTCAACTCGTGCTTAACGATCGTGGCACAGAAGCGCGTTGATCGGCTTCGCGGCTCTCAGCAGGCTGAAGCACCCAAGCCCTCGCTGAAAGGAAGCTTCGATGCCGGACTTGCACGACCGCGTGGAGATCGTCGACGCGCTGTACCGCTTCGGCCTCGGCCAAGACCTCAAGGACCGCGAACTGTTCGCGTCGTCCTTCGCCGCCGACGCCGAGCTGGACTTCCGGCCCGCGGCCGCGCGGTGGGGCGCGCGGCCGGCGCTGATGACCGGGCGCGAGGCGATCGTGGACACGATCCTGGCGCTGTTCTCCGGCCGCGTCGAAACCACGCACCAGGTGACCAACCCGCGCGTCGCCGTCGACGGCGACACCGCCCACCTGACCGCCCTGGTCGAGGCCCAGCACCTGCTGAGCGCCGACCACGGCACGCACGCGCTGCTGAAGAACCGCTACGCCGTCGACCTGGTCCGCGACGGCGACCGCTGGGTGATGCGCCGGGTCGTCATCAAAAACGCTTGGTACACCGGCGATCCGCTCGCCATCTTCGGCTGAAGGTCAGGCGAGCCCGTAGGTCTGCGGGTAGTCCACTGTGCACACGAGCGCGTCGCGGCGGGCGCGGCCGCCCGGCGGTGCGACGAGCGGGCTGGCGGTGTGCAGGAACCGGGCGTCCTCGAACACGATGAGCTGCCCCGGCTCCAGCCGCTGCGTGTGGACCGCGGTGTCCGGGGCCTCGGGCCGGTACAACGTCGTCTCCGCGCCGGTGCCGGCACGGTCCACGACGTAGACGAAGACGAACTCCTCGCCGTCGGCGTGCGGCCGCGTCACGACGTTGGTGAACGTGCGGAAGATGTTGACCCCGAACGTCCCCCGCGGACGGCGGCGGTGCTCCGGGAGGAGGCCGAGCGCGGCGCTGATCCAGGCCGCGAACAGCGGGTCGTGGGCCACCGGCGTGCGCGCGTACTCGCGGCGCTCGGGGCGGCCCCCGCGGTCCTCGATGGCGATCTCGGGGTGTTCGGCCAGCACCGGGGTCTCGCCGTGCCACGCGTATTCGACGACGTCCCGGGCGCGCTCGCGGTCGGCGGGGACGTCGCCGGGGTAGCAGCGGAGGACGTCCGGGGTGAAGTACGTGCGCAGGAGGTGCTCGCGCAGCTTGGTGCCGGGCAGACCCAGTTCGTCGTCGGACACCACGAGGTACCCGTCGGTGTCGAGCCGTTTGCGCGCCAGCCGGAGGTCTTCGCCTGCGGGAACGGGAAAGTCGAAAGCCATGCGTTCGTCCCAACGTGAAGGGAAAAGGGGGTGCGCGATCAGCCGAACTGCTCGGCTTGGATCTCGCGGATCAGTGCGCGGCTTTCGTCGGGTTCGAGGGAGGCGGCGACCAGTGCGTCGTGGTAGCCGCGGTAGTACTCGACCGTCTTGGCGGTCTCGATGTGCCGGAAGCCCGCGTGGGTTTCGATGTGCACGATGTCGCGGTCCAGGTCGTTCTCGAACTCGAAGTAGGCGTACATGCAGCTCATCGAGAACAGCGGGGGCTGGGAAAACGGGAACACGCGCAGTTCGATGTTCGGCGCGGTCGACTGTTCGACCAGGTGGTCCAGCTGGTCGTGCATGATCTCGC
The DNA here is from genome assembly GCF_031082405.1 of Amycolatopsis sp. A133. GTDB lineage: Bacteria > Actinomycetota > Actinomycetes > Mycobacteriales > Pseudonocardiaceae > Amycolatopsis. Next base: position 210,205 of record NZ_JAVHJU010000003.1, on the reverse strand, counting down.
GGGAGCCGACGAACTGCCGCAAGGCGGACTCGTGGGTCACCGCGATGAGTTTCAGCGGGTCCATGTCCTCGCGTCCGGCGAGGGCGTGCTTGCGGCGTTCCCGCAGGTCCACGAGCTGCTCGACCTCTTCGGCCGACCACCACGGCTCGTGCGTCGAATACTGCGCGCGGGCGTAGCCGGGGGTCTGCAGGAGCACCGGCAGCAGCGGGATCGTGTAGATCCGCGCCACCGTCGCTTCGGACTCGTACGCGAGGTGGGCGTCGAGGCCGGGGGTCGCCGTGGTCTGCGAGTAGTCGGTCCACCAGCCCTGCCGCCCGGACGCCCGCACCCAGCGCATCAGCCGCTCGGCCTGCTGGGTGTTCTCGATGCCGTAGAAGCGGATCAGGTCCCGGACGTCCCTGGCCTGCGGGCTGCCCTGCGCGTTTTCGAGGCGGGACAGCTTCGACGTCGAGATCAGCAGCGCTTCGGCCACTTCTTCGAGGGTGCGACCGGACTCGTCACGCAGGCTCTTCAGCGTGTCCGCGATCCGGCGACGCGGCACGATCGGACCTTGCGTGGTGGCCATGGGGGACCTTCGTTCTGGCGGTGGGCCGTCCGCGGTGGGAACCCCGTTTGGGTTTCCCATCGCGCCGCGAACATACCCCCTCCGCCTGGAAGGGCGGGTGAAGGTACCCCTTCGTGTCGTCAGTTGGTCCATTTCCGCTGGTCGCAGGGGTGTTACGCCGAACAGGTACTCCCTGCTGGGATTTCTCTGTGGGAATTGCAAAGCGGGCGCTCCCGGAGTGACACTTGCAGAGCAAGGCCGGAGCCAGGCCCGGAACCCGCCGACAGTGAGGACGCACCAGAAGGACGACAGGAACGGATCCGGCCCGGCGGATGGCACCGAGGGGAAGGAATCGCCATGTTCGTCGTGCTGAGACCGGGTGTGCTCGTCCGGGTGCTGGCCGCCACCGCCTTCGCGGCCGTTCTGCTCTTCCTGCTGCTCGGTGGCCTCGCCTCGGGCCCGGCCGGTGCACCCGGCGCGCCCGCGGCCGATCCGGCGGCCGGCGGCAGTGACCTGCTCGCGCGCACCGCGCCGACGCCGTACCTCGTGGACGGGACGGGGAAGAGCGGCCTCAACCTCCGGTCCTGCGCGGCCCCGACGTGCCGCCGGGTCGGCTGGGTCGCCGAGGGCGGCACCTTCCAGGCCGAGTGCTGGACGCACGGCACGCCCGCCTCGGGCGACGACCGGTGGCTGCGCGGCACCGCAGGCGGGCGCACCGGCTACGCGGCCGGGCACTTCCTGCGCGGCAGCGGCGCGCCGGAGTGCGGGACGAGCGCCGCGCGTCAGACGTGAAAGCGCCGGGAGGTCACTCGCCGCGCATCGAACGGCGGATCTCGGCCAGCCGGTCCTTCGCCGCCTGGTCGCGGTCGGCGATCTTCTTGTCGAGGGCCTCGGCCGTGTTCTCCGTGCCGAGGCCGGCGACGTCGGCCGCGCCGAGCGACGTCGTGTAACGGTTCTCGATCTTGTCGCGGACGAAGTCGAAGCTGGGCACGCCGCCCTCGCTGTAGTCCGGATCCGGCAGCGGGGGCGCCGGGATCGCCAGTGCCGCCGTCGGGGTGTCGTCGACGATCTCGCCCTCGACCACGTTCGGGTCGCCGTCGGGTTTGCTCATCTCCCGACCTTAGCGCCGCTGTGGGCAGTCCGGCCGCCGACAGTGGGTAATTCGGCCGTGGACCGGGCCGGCGCGGTGGGGAATTCTCGAGGCGCAGAGCCGCTGTCCGGAGGGAGCAGAGCATGAGTGCCGGGGCCTACCGCGCCGAAACGGCGGAGATGGGGACGGTCGTCAGGGCGGTCGAAGACGTCGGCTCGTCCTTCCTGTCGGCGACCCGCGACCTGGAAGGCCTGGTGCTGGACGCGTTGTCGTTCGCCGGGATCGGCAGCGGGGTCGCGGCCGCGAACTCGGCGCTGCACTCGTCGCTGGGCAGTGCGCTGCAGAAGCTGCTCAGCCTCCTGGTGAAGGTGAACCAGAACGTCCAGACCGCCGCGGACGGGTACCGCGCCGCCGACTCCGACGTCGCGCAGGCCTACGGCGGCGGGCAAAGCGGCGGTGGCGCTGCTGCCGCCGCCGCGGCGCCGCCGCAGCTCGACCCCCGCGTCGTCGACTCGATCATGCGGTCCGAAGGCGCGACGGGGGAGCAGGGCGGCGTGCCCGAGGCCTACGGCTTCCGGCAGAACATGCACAACGGCTACGACCGGATCATCGCCGCGCGCGAGCAGTACGGGATCGGCAGCGCCGAGGAGCGCGCGGTCGTCGCCGACCTGATGACCGCGAACGCGCGCACGGCGGGCGCGCTCAACTTCACCGACCCCGGCACCCAGGCCGCGATCATGTCCGGCGCGCACATGCGCGGCGCCGGTGGCGTCCGGGCGATCCTCAACCACATGGCGGGCGAGGACATCGTGCGCAGCTCGCGCACGCTGGGCGAGGCGACCATCCAGCACGTCCAGGGGCTGACGCCGGAGCAGTTCCAGCAGGAGTTCCGCGACGCCCGCGTCGAATACGACCGCCAGGTCTACGGCGGGACGACGACCACCCAGGGCGGGCACACGCAGAACTGGTGGGACCGCTACGGCACCGGCCTGACCCGCCGCTACGACCGCGAGCAGGCCGAATTCCTCGGCCTTTCACAGCCGCCGGACTGATTTTTCCGTCCTCCCGATTCGAAGATCCTCCGCGTGGGCACTCTCTTTGAGTAGCCGAACGACAACGGGAGGCACACGATGAACCGGAGGATGATCGCACTTCTGGGCGGGGTCGCCGTGATGGCGGGGACCGTGGCGTTCGCGGGAACGGCCGAAGCGGCGTCAACGCCGTGCAGTGCCGAAGCGAAGGCCTGCGTCCAGCGCGGTTCGAATACCGCGTGGCTGACCGACGGCGCCGGGAACGTCACCTACGGCGGCGTCCCGATCACCGTGGGGCTGCCGAAGTACCCGACCCCGGTGGGGAAGTTCCACGTGCAGTACAAGGACATCGACCACTACAGCAAGCAGTACAACGGGCCGATGCCGTACTCGGTGTTCTTCACCACCACCGGAGTGGCGTTCCACGAGGGCAGCCTGAAGGCCAAGTCCCACGGGTGTGTGCACCTTGCGCACGCCGCCGCGGTGAAGTTCTACAACTCGCTGAGCCCGGGTGACGTCGTCGAGGTCGTGCCCTGATCCGTCCGCTTTGGACAGTACGGTGGACGGTCCAGGAGCGCGCCGGTGACGGCGCCGAACACCAGGTGATCCAGGATCTGCGGCCCGCGCGGCAACGCCTGCACGGCGGGGTACGCGCGGGCCGCGATCCCGAGGTCCAGTGCGGCGATGGTCAGCCCGGCGATCGCGCCGCCGCCGGCGCCCAGCCGGTGGTGGCGCGCGATCGCGGCGAGCACGCCGGTCCAGGCGGCGGAGACGACGACGTGCGCGATCAGCCCGGCCACGAGGCCGGGCCGCTTCCGTCGTGCCGGCAGGAGGGTGCCCGCCGCGCGGGTGGCCGCCAAGACGTCACCGCCGGTGAGGAGCGCGTGCGTGGTCGACGGTATACCGCTGACCACCGCGGCGACGGCTCCGGCGTGGGCCGGTTTCACGGGGCGAAGTACGCCGCCACCCGGATCCGCAGGCCGCGGACGTGGGGGAGCGCGATGGTGAACGCCCGGGCCGGGCGGTAGCCGGGCCACGGGTCGCCGTGGGTGCACGGGCCGGCGAAGTACACGAAGCCGTCTTCGTCGTCGTAGCGGCCTGATGACCAGATCGCCGCGTCACCCGCGTGACGGTCCGGGCAGGCGGCCCGCGCGATCCAGTAAGCGTCCTTCTTCATGACACGACGCAGCTGCTCGGCGAACCCCGCCCAGTCGGCCTCCGGCAGGCCGAGACCGCGTCCGCTCCAGACCCGCGGAGTGCGTTCCGGCGGGCGGGCGGGACAGCCGAAGGTGACCGCGTGGCCGGCGTACTGCCGGGTCCAACGGGCGTTTTTCGGGGCCGGTGCGGAGAAATCGGGTCCGCCGGTGAGTTCCAGCGTCATGGGGGAACGATAGTCGATCAAACCGGAGGGGGTACCGCCGCGAGGGTGTCGATCACTGCTGACATAGTGTATACAGTATCCAGTAGTCCAGCCCAGGAGGCCGCCTTGTATACAGTCACCAACCCGGCGACGGGCGAGCTGATCGACGAGATCCCGAACGCGTCCGACTCCGAGGTCCGCGCGGCGATCGACCGCGTGCACCGCGGGTACGGGGTGTGGCGGGCCCGTCCGGTCGCCGAACGCGCCGCGATCGTGTTGCGGGCGGCGGAGCTGTTCGCCGAGCGTGCCGACGAGCTCGCCGCGATCATGACCCTGGAGATGGGGAAGCGGATCAACGAGGGCCGCGGAGAAGTCGGCGTCGTCGCGGACATCTTCCGGTACTACAGCGAGCGCGGGCCGGCCCTGCTGGCGGACGAGCCCCTGGCCATCCGCGGCGGCGAGGCGGTGCTGACGAAGGAGCCGATCGGGGCGCTGCTGGGGGTGATGCCGTGGAACTTCCCGTGCTACCAGGTCGCGCGGTTCGTCGCGCCGAACCTGGTGCTAGGCAACACGATCCTGCTCAAGCACGCGTCGATCTGCCCGCGCTCGGCGGTGGCGATCGAGTCCGTGCTGCGGGACGCCGGGGTGCCCGCGGACGCCTACGTGAACGTGTTCGCCTCCAGCCGTCAGGTGCCCGGGATCCTCGCGGACCCGCGCATCCAGGGCGTGTCGCTCACCGGAAGTGAGCAGGCCGGAATTTCGGTGGCGGCCGAAGCCGGCCGAAACCTCAAGAAGTGCGTCCTGGAACTGGGCGGCTCGGACCCCTTGATCGTGCTGGACACCGACGACCTGGACGAAACGGTCAAGACGATCGCCACGGCCCGCATGCGCAACTGCGGCCAGTCGTGCAACGCACCCAAGCGCATCATCGTCCTGGGCGAGCTGTACGAGGAGTTCACCGACCGGTTCGCCAAGCGCGTGACGGAGTACTTCATCCCAGGCGACCCGGCAGACCCGGCAACAACATTGCCCCCCTTGGCCTCATCATCGGCAGCGGACGAGGTGGCGGCCCAGATCGAGGCGGCGATCCGCGAAGGAGCAACCCTGCGAGCGGGCGGCCACCGGATCCCAGGCCCGGGCGCGTACCTGGAGGCAACGGTCCTGACGGAGGTGACCCCGAAGATGGCGGCGTACCACGAGGAGATCTTCGGCCCGGTGGCGCTGGTGTTCCGCGCGGAGACGGAGGAGCAGGCGGTGACTCTGGCGAACGACACCCCGTTCGGATTGGGGGCGAGCGTGTTCTCAGCGGATCGACGGCGGGCGGCTCGGGTGGCCCGGGGGATCGAGGCGGGGATGGTTTACGTCAACAAGTCGGGGGGTTCGGAGGCGGATCTGCCGTTCGGGGGGATCAAGCGGTCGGGGATCGGGCGGGAACTGGGTCCGTTGGGGATTGAGGAGTTCATGAACAAGAAACCGATACGCCTCTGACCCAAGCCGCGGTCGTCGCCTAAGAGTCCGGCCTCCCCGCGGGATCATGGCGCCCGAGCAAGACCCTCACCTCTTCCGCCTCCGGTGCCCGAAGCTCGGCATACGCCACCAACGCCGCCTCAAGGTGGGCCGTTGCCTCCGTGAGATCTCCCGCGGCCCGGTGCATCACCCCGAGTCCGTGGTGCGCAAGGGCGCGCTCGCGGAGGTGACCAGTCCGGCGAGCTAACGCCAGCGCTTTCTCGTACAGCTCGATCGCCTCCGTCCCTTTCTTCGTCGCGGCCAGGTCGTTCAGCGTCGAAACCTCCAGGTTCGTGTTCCGACCCACCCGGGCCAACTCGAGGGCGCGGCGGAAGTGGTCGTCCGCTTCCTCCGGCCGGCCCAAGCCCGCGTACGCGCTGCCCAGCGCCGACAACACCGGGCCGCCCAGGCCCGCCGAGCCGATCTCCTGGGCGATGCGGCCACTGTGCTGCAAGTACTCGACCGCCGTCTCGTGGTCGGCGCACCAGCGGTAGTGCTCGCCTATGTTGCACAGGGCTATTCCCTCCAGCAGGGCGTGGCCCGTCCGGCGCGCTGCCGCGAGGGCCAGCCCGTACTGCTCGCGGGCCGCCGTTCGGTGGCCGCGGATGTCGTCGATCGTGGCGATGCTGTTGCGGACCATGCTTTCGAGCAGGTCGTTCCGCTGGTCCGACGCCAGCGCGAGCGCCTCGCCGAGACGCTCGGCGGCTTCGTCGAAGCTGCCGAGGAGGATCAGGGCCTTTCCGACGGCGTGGGCGGCGAATCCCCGTTCCGGCGTGCCGGGGCGCGTCAGCGCGAGCGCCGTCGTGTGGAGGGTGAGCGCCTCGTGGTGGTGCGCCGCGACGTACAGGTACCGCCAGAGCGTCGCCGACAACCTGATCACGTGCCCGGCCAGTGCCTCCGGTGCGCTCGTGGCCGATGCGAGCATGGTGGCCCGTTCGGCGTCCAGCCAGGCCCGCGCGGCCCGGGCGTCCGCGAAGCCGGGGCACGGTCCGTCCGGGCGTGGCCGCACGTAGGGCTCGTGAGGCGAAAACAGGTCCATGGCCGCCGAAGCCCGGCACAAGTAGTGGTCGAACAGCCGGGTCGACGCCGCGAGCCGGGTGGCGGGGTCGTCGGTGCGGGCCGCGAGTTCGGCGGCGTGGAGCTTGACGAGGTCGTGCATCCGGAACCGGCCCGGCAGGTGCTCCTCCAGGAGGTGGGCGGCGCACAGCACGCGCAGCGGCCGGGCGTCGCCGAGCAGGGCGGTCGCCGCCGCGCGGTCCACGTCGTCGGCGGGCACCAGCCCGAGGAGGCGGAACGCGGCTGCCGATCCCGGGTCGAGAGACCGGTACGAGGCGTCGAACACCGCACGCAGGCTCGCGGTCAGCTCCCCGGTGTCCAGTGCGTCCAGCCGGCTTTCGCGCAGTTCGGCGGCCAGCGCGGACAGCCGGCGGCCGGGCCCGCTGCAGACCCGGGCGGCGACGATCGCGAGGGCCAGGGACATGCCGCCGCACTGGCGGACGACCTCCCGGGCCGCCTCGGGTTCTTCGGCCAGCCGGGCCGCGCCCAGCTTGTGGGCGAGCAGTTCCCGCGCCTGACCTTCGTCGAGGGTGCGCAGGGGCAGCGCGCTCGCCCCGTGCGTGGTGCGCAGGCCGCCGAGCTCGTGGCGGCTCGTGACCAGGACCGAGCAGGAGGATCCGCCGGGCAGCAACGGCGTCACGTGCCCCGTGTCGCGCGCGTTGTCGAGCACCACCAGCAGCCGGCGCCGCGCCGTGAGGCTCCGGTACAGCGCCACCTGCCCGTCCGGCTCCGGCGAGATCGACGCCGCGGCGACGCCCAGCGCGCCGAGGAACCCGCGGAGCGCGCGCTCGGCGGGCACCGGTTCGTGGATCGGGTCGAAGCCGCGGAGGTCGGCGTACAGCTGGCCGTCGGGGAACCGGCTCGCGTGGTCGGTCGCCCACCGCACGGCCAGCCACGTCTTCCCGAGACCGCCGGGGCCGGAAATCACCGCCACCGCGCCCTCGGCGGCGAGCATCCGGTCGAGAGCCGCCAGTTCGCCGGTGCGTCCGGAGAAGGACGGTGGCGCGGCCGGGAGCTGCCGGGGTTCGGGACCGGCGCCGGTCAAGATCCGCTCGTGCAGGCCGCGCAGCCGCGGTCCGGGGTCGGTGCCGAGTTCGTCCGCCAGGTGCAGCCGGACCTTTTCGTACTCGCGCAACGCATCGGCCGGGCGCCCGTCGAGGAACAGCGCCTCGATCCGCTGCGCCGCCGCCCGTTCGCCGGTCACGCCCGCCGGGGCGGGCCGGGCGAGCACGGCGGCGTGGGCGCCGGTGCGCAGCCGGAGGTCGTCGCGGTCCAACACGGCCGTTTCGCGCTTGCGCTCCAGTTCACTGCGGACGCTGTCGACCCACGGGGAGTCCAGCTCGCTGAGCGGTGTCCCGCGCCAGAGCGCCAAGGCCTCGTCGTACAGCGCGAGGGCCGCGTGGTCGTCCGCCGTCGTCCTCGCCCGCCGGAGCAGGCTCTCGAACCGGTGGACGTCCATCGCCAGCGGATCGGCGAGCAGCACGTAGCCGTCACGGTCGCGTTCGATCGCCACCCCGTCCAGCCCGCCGAGCACCGCACGCAGACGGGACACGTACGCGTACAGCGAGTTCCTCGGCTGCCGGGGCGGCCGGTCGCCCCACACGCGGTCGACGAGCCGGTCGGCCGGGACCGCCCGGCCGACTTCGAGGAGCAGCACGGCCAGCACGTCACGCTGACGCGCGGGCCCGACGTCGAACCGGGTGCCGCCGGCCACGACTTCGACGGCACCCAGCACCCGCAGCTCCACCACGACCGAATCCCTCCCTGCCCTCAGGCCTAGCGGATCGGCTCCTCCCGGACAAGGTCTGGTCAAGGTTTTCCCAACGGTCCCGGCGCACGGTGGCGGCACCGGACGACCAGGGCAGGAGCGCAAGATGATTTCCGACGCCTACCTCAGGGCACGCATCGCCGAGGTCCAGCAGGAGTACGCCGCCGCCCGGTGGTGGCGGCGGCGGGTGACGCGCCTGCTGGGTCGCGCCCGGAAGGCGCGGAAGCCTGCGAACTTGTCAGAAGTCTGATAATCCCGCTGGATGACCTTCCTCCCCCTGGGGGGTGTCGTTCAACGGCGTCGCCCCGACCTGCAGTTTACCGTCCGTTAGCCTGTTCGGTCGATTGCGGTGGAGTCGATCACGGTGTCGAATAATCGCCGACAAGGATTAATCGCCGTAAGGAGCTGGCTGTGCACTGGGGGACCGCGCTCGACGACGGAGGGGCGGCGGGGCTCGTCCGTCCGTACTTCCGCACCCACGGCCGGACGCGACCGACGCGTGACCTTCCCGTCGAAACGCTCGTTTCGACCACCGCGCGGGGGCGCGCGATGACCCGGGGGAGCTCGGCGGAAGAGTCGGAGATCTGCGTGCTGTGCCGCACTTCGCAGTCGGTCGCCGAGGTCGCCGCGCGACGGCGGATCCCGCTGGGGGTGGCGCGGGTCCTGCTCTCCGACCTCGCCGATCGCGGACTCGTCGCCGTGCACACCGCGAAGCGGAGTTCGGGGAACCGCCCGAGCATGGACCTGATGAAGCGGATCCTGCACGGCCTCAGCCGGCTGTGAACTCCCGGACCAGCCGGGCGAACTCCGCCGGCTGGTCGAGGGGCAGCAGCGTGTAGCTGTCGGCCACCTCGACCAGCTTGCCCTTCGGCAGCAAGCCGGCCAGCCGCCGGCCGTGCGCGGGTGGCATCACGCGGTCCTCGCCGGCCCAGACGACCAGCGCCGGCCGGTCGAAGCCCGGCAGCCGCCCGGCCGCCTCCAGCAGGATTCCCGGTGCGGCGGCGGCCGCCCGCAGGACGCGGACCGTGTCGCGGCGGATCCCGGCCTGGGTCAGCACCGGCCGGATCCAGCGGGCCGTGGCCGCGTCTCCGCGCTTCGTCAGCCAGCCGAACGCAATGGGGAGACGGCGCACCGCGCGCAGCCGCATCTGCTGCATGAACGCCCCGAACAGGCGCGGCGGGAGTTTCCCCGTCAGGAACAGCGTCTTGCCGGTGAGGCCGGGCGGGAAGTTGTCGAACGCGTCGCACGACGCCAGCACCACGCGGCTCACCCGCGGCGCGCCGTCCGCCATGAGCAGCTGCACCAGCGCGCCGCCCGTATCGACGCCGCACAGGGTGACGTCCCGCAGGTCCAGGCGCTCCAGGAGCTCCGTGAGCAGCCGGGCGACGCCGGGCAGGGACAGGTCGGCGTCGTCCCGCATCGGATGCCGGTGCGCGCCCAGCGGCAGGGTCGGGACCACGCAGCGGAGCCGGTCCAGGCCGGCCACCGGGCCGTCCCAGAGCGAGCCGTCCATCAGCAAGCCGTGGACGAAGACGACGACCGAGCCCGTTCCGCCCGTATCGGTGTACTCGATGGTGCCCGCGGACAGCTCGACCTGCATGTGCGACCTCCCAGAGGGTCCCCCTGGGCAGAAGTGAACCACGTGGTTCGCAAACTGTCGAGGATCAGGGCGCCGCTTCCTCCCGTTCGACCGCCCGCAGCAACGCCGCGAAACCGGCCGCCGCGCCCTCGCCGTCCGGGCTGACCAGCAGGTCCACGAGGAAGCCGCGCAGCGTCGCGAGGATCATCCCGGCAACCTCGAGTTTGCGCTGCTCCGGCCAGTGCCCGGGGCAGAACGACACCAGCGTCGGCAGGTACTGCTGGGACGCGCCCCGGCCGAGCGCGGCGTACCGGCCCGGGTCGTACATCGCCAGGCCCATCGCCTGGTCGAGGACGCGACGCAGCTGCGTCTCCTCGCGAAGGCTGGACCAGGCGGCCCGGACGCGGCCGGCGAGCGTCGGCGACTCCGCGGCGGCGGCCGTCAGCGCGTTGCCGATCCGCCGCTCGCGCAGCGCAAAAACCACCTGCCGAAGCAGATCTTCGGCGCCTTCGAAGTGGTAGAGCAGCACCTTGTGCGTCGTCCCGGCGGCCCGTGCGGCACGCCGCAGCGAGAAGTCGACGAGCCCGTTCTCGGCCACGTCGTCGGTGATCTTCGCCAGCAGTTCCCGGCGCCGGGCCTCGCCGCGGGGCGACCCGGCCGACCGCCGGTACCCCGCACGGGCCGGTTCGTCGGTAGCGTTGTCCACGTCGGACAGCTTGGCACGGGGAGGGGGCGGCGATGCGGGTACTGGTGACCGGGGGCAACGCCGGGATCGGGTACTTCGCCGCCGAGCAACTGGCTTCGGCGGGCGCGGAGGTGGTGATCGGCAGCCGCGACCCGGACAAGGCGCGAGCCGCGACCGCCTCGATCCGCTCACGGGTTTCCGGGGCGAAGGTGACGCACGTCCGGCTGGACCTCGCCGACCTCGGCTCGGTCGACCCGGACGTGGGTGAGCTGGACGCCGTCCTGTGCAACGCCGGTGTCGCGCTCGACGCCCCGCCGCGGCGGGAAACCCGGGACGGGCACGAGCTGATGTTCGGCACCAACCACCTCGGCCACTTCGCCCTGATCGCCCGGCTGCTGCCGGTGCTGACCCCGGCCGCGCGCATCGTGACCACGGGCAGCTTCGCGGCGAAGTCGGCGAGCCTCGACTTCGCCGACCTCCAAAGCGAGCGCGATTACCGCCCGAAGCGTGCCTACGAGCGGTCCAAACTGGCCCAGATGCTGTTCGCGCTCGAACTCGACCGGCGGCTGCGGGCCGCGGGCTCACGGCGCGTCAGCGTGCTCGCCCACCCGGGCGGCGCGCTCGACTCCCTGACGCCGTCACGGCCGCCGGTGCACGTCCGCACGACCGGCGCCTGGCTGCGCGGGCTCCCGGCCCGCGCGGTGTTGCACGGCAAGGACGCGGGAGCGCGACCGGCCGTCCGCGCGGTGCTCGGCCCGGACGTCGAGGGCGGCCAGCTGTGGGGCCCGCGCGTGTTCGGGCTGCGCGGACGGCCCCGGCTCGAACCCCGGTGGGCGAACCTGACCGACGACGCGGCCGCCGCGCGGCTGTGGACCGAGAGCGTCGCGCTGACCGGCCTGGAGCCGCTCGGCTAGGAGTCGTCGTCCCCGCCGGTGACGTTGCCGATGCTGGCGGGCACGCCCTTGATCATGTCGACGACGGTCTTGCCGGCCAGGCCCGACTTGCCGAACCACGGGTCGGTCATCACCTTGACCGCCGACTCGAACTTCTCGGCGCCCGCCTTGCCGAAGAGCTTGCCGAGCTCGTGCACGGAGAAGTTGGAGATCTTGTCGAACTTCTGCATGATTTCGGGCGTCACACCGTCCATCTGGGACAGCTTGGTCCGGATGACGTTGGTCATCTGATCGGTGAACGGCTTGTGCGGCTTGGGTTCCGGAGTGGACGGTGTGGAGTCCGGCTTCGGCTCGGGCGTGGTGTCCGGCTTCGGTTCCGGGGTGGCCGACGACGAGGAAGGCGCGGGGTCCGGCTTGGGCTCGGGGGTGGTGTCGGGTTTCGGCTCGGGCTTGGGTTCCGGTGTGGTGTCCGGTTTGGGCTCGGGCTTGGGTTCCGGAGTTGCCGACGAGGGGGTGGTGTCGGGTTTGGGTTCCGGTTTCGGCTCGGGCTTGGGCTCGGGGGTGGTGTCCGGTTTGGGCTCGGGCTTGGGTTCCGGGGTCGCCGACGAGGGGGTGGTGTCGGGTTTGGGTTCCGGTTTCGGCTCGGGCTTGGGCTCGGGTGTGGTGTCCGGCTTCGGCTCGGGCTTCGGCTCCGGAGTCGCCGACGACGGTGTCGTGTCCGGCTTCGGCGCCGGTGTGGTGTCCGGCTTCGGGAGCGGGGTCGTGTCCGGCTTCGGGGTGGGTGTCGGCGTCAAGCTCGTCGCCGGGGGCTTGGCCGCCGCCAGGTCGTCGCCCGCCTTGCCCATCTTCGTCAGCGCCTGCAGCAGGTCGCCCAGCTTCCGGGCCAGCTGCGCCAGCTTCGCGCCGATCTTGCCCAGCGCCGTCGCCACCGTGCCGATGGTCGTTCCGATGAAGATGGCGATCGACGCGCCGAACGTCACCGGGGCCAGCGCCGCCGCGATCAGGGCGCCCTTGATGATCGTCGCCAGGAGCATCGCGATCAGGTCGCGGAGGATGCCGCGGAAGGCGCCGACGATGCCGCCCGCGATCTTCATGTTCTTGCCGGCCTGGTCGAGGTAGCCGCCGAGGGAGCCCAGCTGCTCGGTGACCGCGTCCATGTCCTTCTTGAACTGGTCCGCGGCCTTGCCGCTCCACTCCTTCATCAGGGTGTCGAGCGCCTGCTGGTGGTCGGCCGACCACTGCTCCAGCTTCTTCTTCTCCGCCGTGAGCGCTTCGCTGGCCGCCGCGATGCCGATGGGGTCGCCCATCAGGACGTCCAGCGGCCACCGCAGGATCGTGATGTGCTCGATGAGCCAGCCGATCCCGGCCGTCAGCAGGCTGCCGATCGGGTCCAGCACAAGACCGATGGTCTCCAGCGCCATGCCCGCCGCGCCGATGCCGATCGCGACCTTGTCGTTCTCCTTGACGGCCTTGTCCAGACCGGTCGCGGCCTCGAAGAAGCCCGCGCCGGCCGACCGGTTGTCCTCGTTGAACAGTTCCGAACCGTGGAGGCTGACGTCCTTGCTCTGGTAGTCGTCGCCCACTATTCGAACCTCACGATCGAGTCGACGGCGTCTTCTTCGCCCGCCTGGTAGCGCTTTGCGGCTTCGGCGACCTTGTCGGCGAGCTCGCCGACGGTCTTGGCGTACGCCCCGAACTGGTGGTGCGCCTTGTCGGTCCACGTGCTCGCGCCGGCGGCCATCAGCTGGCACGCCGGGTTGATGCCGAACATCCCGGGGTCGCAGACCATGCCGCCGACGAGGTCGGCGGTGCCCTGCAGGTTCTGCTGCAGCTCGTCGAGGTGCTTGCCGAAGTTCGCCAGTGGCTCCGAAGAGACCCGGAATCCGCCGCCGGTCACCAGGGGTTCGCTTCGTCGTCGGGACGGTCGTCGGCCGGCGGACGGCGCCGCGGCGCGGACGGCGGCAACGGCGGCTGAGCGGGGGACGGCGGAGCAGCGGGCGGCGGCGTCGGCTCCGCCGCGCTCTCCGGGGCCCCGAAGTCCCCGTCCGGCGGCGGGTCCGGCGGCAGGAACGACCGGACCATGTCGGTCGACTCGCCGTCGCCGTTGATGGTGGCGAACGAATCCGCGACGGCGCGGGCGGTCTGGCGCTGCGCGTCGCGCACCGCACCCATGATCGCCGCGGTCAGCCGGGCCGGGCCCAGCTCGCACGCCCGGTGCCCGAGCTCGAGGTTCGTGAGCGCGCCGTTCGGGGCGAGGGTCACGGTGACCGCGCCGTCGCGGGTGCGGACCGTCGCCCCGGCCGCGGAAAGCGCTTCGTTCAGCGCGGCGGCCTTCGACTGCATCTCCCGGACCTGCCGTTCGAGCAGGAGCTGGAAGTCTTCACCTGGCCCCAGGTTCGGTTGCACGAATTCGACTCCTCGACGCACCGGCACACGGCCGGACCCATTTGCGGCAGGTTAGCGCACCCCGGATGGTCGTCCGGCGTTAACCGGGAGTGTGCCTGGTTGTTCCCCGGATGTTGCCCCTAGGCACCTGGCCGGGTGAACCGCCGTGCCCGGGAGGGGGGTGAACGCCGCGAATGACTCATTCGGGACCTCAGAGGTTCCGAATGAGTCATTCGCGACCTCGGGGGCGGGAGTCCACAGTGGAGGTCAGTGTGCGGTGGCTGTGCGGGCGGCTCTCTCCACCTCTGCGTGGCGGGCCGCCCAGAACTCCGCGTCGTGGTGGCCGTCGGAGGCCAGCCTGCCGTCGAGCTGTTCGCGGAGGATGTCCGCGTGGCCGGCGTGGCGGTTGGTCTCGGTGAGCACGTGGACCAGGATGTTGAACAGCAGCACGTCCGGGCGGGGCCACCAGGGCACGTGGCCCGGTGCGTCGACGGCGAGCTCCGTGATCGTCGCGTCGGAGTGGGTCCATGCCCGGCGGTAGCGGTCGATGATCTCCTCGCGGGGCTCGTGCTCGGTTGCCCACATGTCCCTGCCACGCGTGCTCATGTCGTCCCACCGGGGCAGGGGCTCGGGAAATGGCCTGTCGAAGATCTCGCCGAAGTACCGGGCTTCGGTCAGGGTCAGGTGCTTGACGAGGCCGAGCAGGTTGGTGCCCGTCGCCGTCAGGGGACGGCGGATGTCGTACTCGTCCAGCCCGTCGAGTTTCCCGAGCAGCTCTTCGCGGACCTCGCGCAGGTCGCCGTGCAAATATTCCTTTGCGAACTCGTCGATCATGGCGACCAGCTTGTCAGCCCACGGGCACTCCGCGCACCGAAACCGGACCGCGGGTCGGGTCGAGCTCCAGCGTCTGATCCACGCCGGACGGCGTCAGCACGTCGAACGCCTTGGGCGCGGTTGCCGGGTCCGCGGTGCAGATCGGGGCCGTCCCGCCGGGCGCGCAGAGGCCGAACGTGTACTGGCCCGCCGTCGGCGTGAACGGGCGGGCCTGGTCGGGGGAGTTGCCGTCCTGGCCGGTCAGCACCACGGCGAACGTCCAGCCCGGTCCCGGCGTTCCGAAGGCCGCCTTCGCCACGCTGACCGTGATGTACCGCGTTGCCTGCGACGCCTGTACTGACGGCGTTGCCAGCGAAGCGCCCGAAGCGTCGACGAGCGTCGGCTCGGCGAAGCCCTGGACTTCGATGCGCCGGCTCCACGCGTCCTGCGGTGCGATCGTGTACGCCCGGCTCGGGAACGGTGCCGCGGTCGACGTCGCCGTTGCGGCCGGGTTGTGCCCGTAAATCGTCAGCAGCTGGGCGCCCAGCGGGGAGCCGAACGTCGGGGTCAGGTCGCGGAGCTGAGCCCGGAAGACCAGGTTGGTGCCGGAATCGATGACCTGGAACCGCTGCAGGTCGAACGCGCCCGCGTGGAAGTCGCCCGCCGTCGGGTACGTGTACGTGCCCGGGCCGTTGTCGTCGCCGTCCGGGTCCGTCGTGTCCAGCAGGACCGTGCCGGTGACGAAGTCCGAGCTGATCGTCTTCTGGGCGTACCCGGTCCCCGCCCCTGTTGCGGCCGCGGTGACGACGTTCGCGCCGAGTGGCGTGGGCACGGTCGCGCTGAACGTCCCCGCCGCCGAAGCCCGGGTCGACAGCACCGTGGTCGTGCCCGCGTCGGTGGCCGATACGGCGAGGTCGACGCGGCTGCCGGCCGGTGCGGTGCCGGTGACCTGCGCGGTCGCGGTGGACACCGACGCGGGCGCGTCGAGCGTGACGGGCAACGCACGCGGGGCGGAGACGTACCGCGAGCGGACCTCGGCGGGCTGCTCGGGCAACCTGCCGTCGTCGAGGGCCCTGGCCAGGCGCACCGACTGCGACTGGGCCCAGCTCAGCGGCGCCACCGAGCCGGCGGACTGCCCCGGCGTGAAGCCGATCGACGCCGTCCGCGGGTCCGTGCCGTACGGCGACGCGGGCAGCGCCGGGTTCTCCCAGATCTGCTCGGGGATCAGCCCGGTGCCACCGGTCTGGGCCCGCATCGCGCGCAGCATCGCCGCCGCGCCCGCCCGGTCGCCGGTCTGCACGGACTGCTCGCCGCGTTCGCCGGCGAGCACCGGCCACAGGTGCCCGGACCCGGTGTTCGTCGACGGCCAGGGAGCGCCGGTCGGCCCGCAGTTCGTCGGATCCGGCTCGTAGCAGTCGCCGTAGCCGTCTTCGCTGCCCGGCGCCGACGTCCCGTAGCGGTACCAGCCCGGCCCGGCCGGGGTGTCCCGCTTGATCACCCGGTCCACGACGCCGAGCGAGGCGGCGACGTCCGGGTCGTTCGCGGGCAGCACGCCCAGGCGGGTCAGCTCCAGGAACCCGGCGTCGACGACCGCGCGCTGGTCGGCGTCGACCGAGCCGTTGCCGAGGTTGTAGTTCCATTCCGAATTCGGGTCGCCGTTTTTCGTCAGCCGCAGGAAGTACCGGCCGCCGTAGGGCCCGTTCTGCGTCACCGTCCAGCCCTTGACGTTGCGCTGGAAGTGGTCCGCGGTGGCCCGGTAGACGTTCGCGCGCGCACGGTCGCCGTTGCGGTCGGCGATCACGCCAGCGGCGACCAGCCCGGCGATCTCCGCGGCGATCGTCGAGGGGGAGTAGCCGCCCTGTTCCTCCCAGCGCTCCGAGCCGAACGCCGGCCCGTGCGCGACGACGAAGTCGGCGGCCGCCCGGATGTGCTCGGTGTAGAGCGTGCGGTCGCGGTCGAGCCCGGCCTGCAGCGCCATCAGGATCGGGTACGCGCTCTCGTCGAGCTGGTCACCGCCGGAGTCGGGGGCCTTCTTGCCGTTGAGCAGCGAGTTGCGCGGGAACCGGCCGTCCGGTTGCTGCTGGCGCGTGAACAGCCACCGCACGCTCGCCCGCGCCGTCTCGCGGTCGCCGGCCGAGAGCAGGCCGGAGAAGCTTTCGTAGAGGTCGCGGGCGAAGATCTCGCGGTAGGACCCGAAGTAGACCGGCTTGCCGCCGGGCGCGTCGCCCGCGGACACCGCCTGGCCCCACGGGCTGCCGAGCGACGCGACGACCGCACCCGGGAACGTCTTGTCCTCGCTGGCCTTGAGCACGTTGACGGAGTGGTAGTAAGCAGTGGCGTCTTCGGAGTCCTTGCCCCGCACCGGGATCAGCCCGCGGTCGTAGTCACGCCACTCGCGCGCGTACTGGCGGTAGCTCTGCTCGAACGGGGTGCGCAGGCTCGCCCCGGCCGTGGCGACGGCGGCCCGCGCGTCCGCGCCGAACCCGAGCGCGAGCACGGCCGGGCGGTGCGGCCGCAGGTCCAGCTGCGCGGTCTGGACGACGTTGCCGTTCACCGCCGTCGGTGTGGTGTCGGTGAGCCGGTGGTCGCGGTCCAGCTGGGCCAGCCCGTCGCCGGCGGTGCCCGCGAAGCCGCTGCCGGTGGCCAGGAACCGGCGGTCGGCGCGCAGCGCGGCGGCCAGCGGGGTGCCGTAGTCGCGGGCCGGCGCGCTGGACACGGTGTTCGGGTCGGCGCTGACCAGCGCGGACGTCGCCGCGTCGACCGTGGCGGTGTCACCGCCGCCGTTGGCCGGGCCGCCCCCGCCGTTGCCGTTGACGCTCGCGTCGAAGCGCACGTAGACCCGCAGGTCCCGCCCGGAGTCCCGCAGCGGTTCCAGCCGGGTGCGGATGAGCACGCCGGTCCGCGCCGGATCGGCCAGGTACTCGGTGACCAGCCGGTACCGCCCGCTGCGCGCGGTCGACGTCACCTCGCACGCCATCCCGCCGGCGCTCGTGCGGACCGTGTAGGTCATGTCGCGGGCCTGCAGGTCGGTGAAACTGCGCCCGTCGGTGACGGCGAACTGCAGCGTCTCGACGTTCGTGTTGTCGATGACCGGCGCGTAGACGTCGGACAGCACGCCGCCCGCCACGGTGAACCACGCCTTGCTCGCCGTGTTCCGCGCGGTGCCGAGGCAGTCCTTGCGGGCCAGGCCGAAGTGCGAGACGGCGCCCGGTCCCGGCGCCGCGGCGGCTGCGTTGGCTGCGTTGGCTGTGGTGGATACAGCGGGCAGGAGGGTCGCGGCCAGCACCGCGCACAGCACCACGGACGACGTCGACCGAATCATCCGCACATCCGATCACGACCGGCCCGGGCCGCACCAGGTCCGAACGGCAGCAGGGGAGCCCATTACCGGTGATTGAGAATCCGAACCGGTGGGTAGCAAACCGTGAGTCCCCCAAGGAGGTGAACGTGGAAGAGCTGGGATCGGACGGATGGCGGTACCGCGGCACGATTTCGCCACGGACGCTGCCGAGCTTGCGCCGGCACCTGGTGTCCTGGTTGCGGCGGCGCGCCGGGGCCGAGGTCGGGCGGCAGGCCGACGACGTCGTGCTGGCCTGCTGGGAAGCGATGGCCAACGTGCTCGGCCACGCTTACCACGGCCGGCCGGGCCTGATCGACGTCCGCGCCCGGATCGACCAGGACGTGCTGATCGTCACCGTCGCCGACCAGGGCAGCTGGGAGTCGGTGGCGGAGCGGGCGGACGGCGGCCGCGGGCTGCGCCTGATCCAGGCCCTGGTGGACGGGCTCGACGTCCGCTCGACCGACGGCGGCACCGTCATCACGCTCACCTGGCCGTTCCCGGCGCGCCGCACCGCCTGAGCCGGTCAGCCGGCGGAGCCGGCCGAGGACAGGTCTTCGACGAACCGGGCCGCGATGTCCCGGAGCTTCACGTTGGTGTGCTGCGATTCGGTGACCAGGAGCTTCATGGCGTCGTCGGCGCCGATCCGGTGCACGGCCATCAGGATGCCCTTGGCCTGCTCGATCACCGCCCGCGTCCGCATGGCCGCTTCCAGGTCGACGGCCCGCTGCCGGGCGTGGTGGTAGCGCCGCGTGGTGCGCAGCCCGAACGAAACGACCGTGGTGTACAGCTGCAGGAGCTGCGAGTCGGCTTCCGCGAAGCCGTGGTCGCCGTAGCCGAAGAGGTTGATCGCGCCGGACAGGCGGTCGTCGACCCGCAGCGGCGCGGCCAGGTAGCTGCCGACGCCGAGTTCCTGGGCCCGCGCGGTGAATTCGGGCCACGCTGTGCCCGCGGTGGCGAGGGGCACCCGGACGATCTCGCCGGTCGACGCGGCCTGCAGGCAGGGACCCGCGCCCGCCGCGTACTGGGCGCGGTCGATCTCGACGGCCGCCTCGTCGGTGGAGGCCGCGGTCGTCGGCTCGCCGTCCCGGATCGCGGTGATGCTGGCCATGTCGGCGCCGGGCACGGCGCGGACGGCCTCGGCGCAGACGGCCTCGAGGATCTCCGCTTCGACGGGTTCGGTTTCCAGCGCACCGGTGAGGTCCGTCATGGCGGCGGTCAGCTCGTCGAGGTGCTCGGGCAGGATCGACTCACCGGTCACTGGTGTCATCTCCGTCCCGGACGGCTGCGGCAGGTGCTGAACCGCTGCTGCTCAACGGAACGGCAGAACCTTACTCGCGTCCGGTGCGCATTCTGCAACAACGCTGCGGCAACACCGGGAAGGAAGAGGACGGTGGCTCCGGCCCGCCGCTCACTGCTGAACGTCGTGGGTTGGGTGCCGGGGCCACCTCGCGACGGACGGCAGCACAACCCACCCCACGGCCGTCGCTGCGGCCTGCTTACCCCGTTTACCGGCGGTCAACCGTTCAGCGGATCATGACCTTCGTAACTTGCGTCAGCCCCGACACCCGCAGCACCCGGTCGAGCAACCGCGACGCGACCAGCTGCAGGTCGTTTCCGCCTGCCCGGTCGAACAGCACCGCGACGCCGGCGCTGTCGAGGTAGGCCACCCCGGTCAAGTCCACGGTGACGGCCGTCCCCGGCGTCAGCTCGCGGTCCAGCGCCGCGCCGAACTCCGCCGCGTTGCTCATGTCGATCTCGCCGGTGACGGTCAGGACCCGCTCCCCGTCGTCGCCCGGGCCGCTGACCAGCGTGAGTGCCGTCGTCACGAACCGATCCTCCATTCCAGCGTGACGGTGGTTCCGGTGGCGTCGTGCCGGAAGGTGACGGAGTCGGCCAGCGCCTCCATCATCGGCACGCCGCGGCCGCGCAGCACGTGGTTGTCCGGTGGCGGCTGCTTCCACCGGCCCCGGTCGGCCACTGTGACGACCAGGTGCCCGCCGGTGAACCGGGCCGTCAGGTGCCCGGTCGCCCCCATGCTGCCGTGGTAGGCGTGCTCGACGGCGTTGGCGCAGGCCTCGCCCGCCGCGACGAGCACGTCCTGGGCCAGGTCCTCCTCGAGCTCCGCGTTGGCCAGCCAGGCACGCAGCCACTGGCGGGTCGAGGCGAGGTGGTCCGGGTCGGCCGGGAAATCCAGGTCCAGCGCGGGCACCGACCGGCGGTAGAGCAGCAGCGCGACGTCGTCCTCGTAGCCCTCCGCCGGCCGGAGCCGATCCATCAGGGTGGCCGCCAGGTCGCCCAGCTCCGCGTCCCGCGCGTCGTGGGCCACCCGGGTGGCCCGGTCCATGCCCTGGTCGAGCGCCTCGCGGCGGCGTTCGACCAGGCCGTCGGTGTAGAGCATCAGCAGCGAGCCGATCGGCACGACCGCCGTGGCCTCCGGCCGGGCCGCCGCGCCGCGGACGGCGAGCGGCACGCTGCCGCCGTCGTCGAGGAACTCCGCCGTGCCGTCGCGGTGCACGACGGTGGCGGGCGGGTGCCCGGCGCTGCTGTAGGTGAACGTGCCGGTGCTGGGGTCGAGGACCCCGCAGAAGACGGTGGTGCACAAGGCGTCCGGCAGCCGTCCGGCGAAGCGGTCGAGCGCGGTCAGCGTGTGCGCCGGGCTGCTGGCCTCCAGCAGCAGCGCGCGGCAGGCGCTGCGCAGCTGGCCCATCACCGCGGCCGCCGCGAGCCCCCGGCCGACGCAGTCGCCGACGACGATGCCGATCCGGTCGCCGGCCAGCGCGATGACGTCGTACCAGTCGCCACCGACCTCCAGGGGCGGGTTCGCCGGCTCGTAGCGCACCTCGAAGCCGTCGGGCAGCCGGGCCGGGCCGAGGATCGAGCGCTGCAGCGCCAGCGCCACCTCCCGCTGCCGGTCGTCGCGGTGGGCGCGGCGCAGGGCGTGCGCGAGCGTCCCGGCCAGCAGCGCCAGCAGCGTCCGGTCTTCGGTGCCGAGCGGACGGCCCGGCGCGGGCTCGACCCAGAGCGTCAGCCGGCCGCCCGGGTGGTCGACGGTCGTGCCCGCACCGCTGCCGGCCGGCGTCGCGTGCAACGCCGGCAGCGCGCGGAGCCGCCCGAGGGTCTCGCGCAGCGGAGCGGCGAGGTCCGCCCAGTGCCGGTCGCCGGGGTCGGTGGAGGCGACCTCCGGTTCGCCGTCCGGGGGCCAGGTCACCGCGAGCACGCGCTGGGCGTCCCACAGCTCCCGCAGCTGCGCCAGTCCCGTGCGCAGCACCTCCGGAACCCCGCTGATCCCGGCGAGGCGCTGGTTCATCGAGGCGAGCGCGCTTTCGCGCTGCACGGCGTACCGCTCGGCCGTGACGTCGCGGACGGTGCCGACCACCCGGCGGCGGCCCTCGTCGTCGTGCAGCTGGTTGTAGGCGATCGCGGCCCACACCCGGTGCCCGTCCCGGTGCCGCATCGGCAGGACCAGGTTGCCGGACGGCTCGCCCTGCGCGCGTTCGGACGCCTCGGCGACCTGGCGGTGGGCAGCGGGGTCGGTGCCGGCGTCCGGCCACCACGGGAACGGCGAAGCGTAGGGCAGCCCGTCGGTGCCGAAGCCCAGCAGCTCGGTGAACGCCGTGTTGATCTCCACGACCCGGCCGTCGGCGTCGCAGACGAAGAAGCCCTCCTGCAGCGAGTCGATCATCGCCGCGCGCCACCGGGCGTGCTGCGTCCGCAGCCTGGCCAGCTGGACGGTCGTGCGGACGCGGGCGAGCAGCTCCCGCGCCGAGAACGGCTTGACGAGGTAGTCGTCGGCCCCGGCGGCCAGCCCGTCGACGGCGGCTTCCTGCCCGGCCCGCGCCGACAGCAGCAGCACGGGCACGGCGGTGGTGCGCGGGTCGCCGCGCAGCTCGGCGAGCAGGCCGAGGCCGTCCAGCCGCGGCATCATGACGTCGCTGATGATCAGCTCGGGCGGCTCCGCGCACGCGGCGGCGAACGCCTCGACGCCGTCGCGCACCGCGGTCACCGCGTAGTCGTCGCGCAGCAGCCGGACGAGGTAGTCGCGCATGTCGGCGTTGTCGTCGGCGACCAGCACCCGGGCGCCCGCGGCCGCGGCGGGCGCGGGACGGGCGGAGGAGTCGTCGTCCGGCAGCCAGCGCAGGGCTTCCTGCACGTAGGGTTCCGCGGTCTCCGCGACGAGCCCGCCGGCCGAGGCCTCCTCGACGACGTGCTCGGCCGGCAGGTGCCGCGTGCCCAGCGGCAGCCGGATCCGGAACGTCGTCCCGGCCCCCGGCGTGCTTTCCACGGTGATGCTGCCGCCGTGCATGCCGACGAGCTCGCGCACCAGCGCCAGGCCGATGCCGCTGCCCTCGTTCGAGCGCGCCCGCGCCGACGGGATCCGGTGGAACCGTTCGAACAGGCGCGGCAGCTCGGTGGTGTCGACGCCGATCCCGGTGTCGGAGACGGCGACCACGGCGTGCCCGCCGTCCAGGGCGCTCGTCACCCGGATCGCGCCGTCGAAGGTGAACTTGACCGCGTTGGACAGCAGGTTGAAGACGACCTTCTCCCACATCCCGCGATCGACGTGCACCCGCTCGTCCGACGGGCCGCAGTCCACCTCGAAGGCCAGCCCGGCCCGCTCGACCGCGGCGCGGAAGACGCTCGCCAGCTCCGCGGTGAACGCCCCGAGGTCGACCGGTTCGAAGCGCGCCTGCATCCGGCCGGCCTCGATCCGGGAGAAGTCGAGCAGGTTGTTGACCAGCCGCCCCAGCCGCAATGCGTTGCGGTGGATGACGTCGACCTCTTCCCGCACCCGCTCGCCGGCGTCGCCGAGCGCCTCCCGCAGCTCGGCGGCGGGGCCCAGGATCAGGGTGAGCGGCGTCCGGAACTCGTGGCTGATGTTGGCGAAGAACGTGGTCTTCGCCGCGTCCAGCTCGGCCAGCTCCTCGGCGCGCTGCTGCTGGGCCCGGTAGGCGATCGCGCCGTTGACCAGCGCCGTCGTCTGCTGGGCGACCAGCCCCAGAAACGTCCGGTAGGACTCGTCGAGCGCGCGCCCGGCGCTCGCCGCCAGCACGATCACGCCGGTGGCCGCGTCCCCGGAGTCGCCGGGCAGCGGCAGCACCACCGCCTCGGCGGGCGGCGTGGACCAGCCGCCCGCGGGCAGCTCGCCGAACGCCGCGTCCGAGACCGTCCGGGCGACCCCGTCGGCGAGCACGTCCTTCAGCGGCCACGCGGCCGCGTCGCCCGTGCCTTCCCCGCCGGGCGTGACGGCCGCGAGCGTGAGTTCGCCGTCGCCGTCACGTAGGTGGATCGCGGCGTAGGGGACGTCGGCCCCGGCCCGCCCCAGCACGTCGGCGACGAGCTCGCAGGCCTCGTCCACGGTGCGGGCGAGGCCGGTCCGCGCGCCGAGTTCGCGCAGCGTCGCCAGCCGGCGTTCGCCGATCACGCGCTCGGTCGTGTCGGTGACCGCGGTGAATACCGCACGGACGGTGCCCGCGTCGTCGTGCACCGGGCTGTAGGAGTACGTCCAGTAGGTCTCTTCCCAGTAGCCGTGCCGGTTCATCGGCAGCAGCAGGTCCTCCGACCAGGTCGCTTCGCCGGAGGTCATCACGCTGTCCAGCATCGGGCCGATGATGTGCCAGATCTCGCCCCAGACCTCCGCGCCCGGCTTGGCCAGCGCCGGGTGCTTGGTACCCAGCAGCGGCAGGTACGCGTCGTTGTAGAGGAAGCGCAGCTCCGAGCCCCACCAGACGATCATGGGGAAGCGGGAGGTGAGGCAGATCCGGACCGCCGTCGTCAGGCTCGACGGCCACTCCCGCGGCTCGCCGAGCGGGGACGACGCCCAGTCGAAGTCCCGCATCCGGGCGGCCATCCGGCTGCTTCCCGGAAACACGGCCCGCCGGCCGGCCTCTTCCCCGACTCTCATCACACTCCAGGTTCACGCGGACGCCGGCCGAGCCTACTCGACCGGGCACGCCCCTGCTGCGCGTGCGTCGGCGGCAGTCCGGGCGCGGTGCTCAGCCGGTCAGCCAGGTCATCGTGACCGTGGTGCCGTCGTCCCGGTGCACCTGCGCGCAGTGATCGGCGAGGTTGTCGATGAGCAGCAGGCCGCGGCCCCGCAGCCCGTTCGTCGCGACCGGCGGCCGCCAGGTGCCGTAGTCGGTGACCGTCACCGTCAGCCGCCCGGGCAGCGCTTCGGCCCGGACGTCGATGGGGCCCGCTTCTCCGTCGGGATAAGCGTGCTCGGCCGAGTTGGCCATTGCCTCGTAGCCGGCCAAGACGATGTCTTCGCGCCGTTCGAGGGTGAGGTGGAGCGTGGCCAGCCACCGGGCCAGTGCTTCCCGCAGCGCCGGCAGCCGGTCGGCCACCGCGGCCGAGCGCCGGTGGAACGGGGCCGGGGGAGCGGGTGCGTCCGGGGGGAGGGGGTCGGTCATCAGGCTTCCTCTCCGCGGTGGCGCACGTGGATCACAGCGATGTCGTCGTCGTGCCGTCCGCGCGTCAGTTCGTCGACGAGTTTGTCCCACGCCGTGCCGAGGTCGGACGCGGTCAGCAATCCGGGTATACCCGCCAGCAGCCATTCGATGCCCAGAGTGAGGTCACGGGTGCGGCTTTCGACCAGCCCGTCGGTGTAGAGCACCAGGTCCGCGCCCGCCGGGAAGCCCGCGGTGCGCTGGGGGAAGGCCGAGCCGACGCCCAGCGGCTGCGCCAGTGCCTCGCCGATCTGCTCGGGCGGTTCGCCCGGGCGGACCAGGATCGCGGGCAGGTGGCCGGCGTTCGCGTAGACGAGCGAGTCGTCGGACGGGCGGTGGACCGCGTAGAAGCAGGTCACGAAGCTTTCGCCGAACAGCCCGCCGGTCAGTTCGGAGACGTTGCGCAAAACCTCCGACGGGGGGAGTCCCAGCAGGGCGTAGCTGCGGATGGCCGTCCGGACCTGGCCCATCACCGTCGCGGCGGTGACGCCGTGGCCGACCACGTCGCCGATGACGAACGCGGTCGCGCCGGACGGCAGCCGGATCACGTCGAACCAGTCGCCGCCGATCTTGCTCCCGGTCGCCGCGGGCAGGTACCGGGTGAGCACGTCGAGGCCCGGGGTGGGCGGGGCGACCGGTTGCATGCTGCGGGACAGCTCGCTGGCGAGGGTGCGCTCGCGTTCGTAGAGCCGGGCGTTGTCCAGCGCGATGGCCGAGTAGGCGGCGATGCCCTCCGCGAGGTATTCGTGCCGCGCGGTGAACCGGTCCGGCTCCGGGTGGCCGAAGAAGAACCCGCCGAGCACCTCCCCGGATGTGGGGCTGATCACCGAGACCGCCAGGTAACTGCACACCGGCAGGTGCCCCTCCGGCATCCCGTGGTGCGGCGCGTTCTTCCCGAACCGCGCGTCCTGCGTGATGTCGGGGCTGCGCACGGTGCCGAACCCGTCGAAGGTCGGCCCGAACACGGCCGTGTTGCGCGGCATCGGGAACCGGGCGAAGGCCTCCCGTGGCACGCCCGAAATCGTGTACAGCGTGTACGACTCGCCCAACTCGTCGATCAGGTTGTAGAAGAAAGCGCCGAACTGGGCGCCGGTCGCCTTGGTGGCCGCGTCGGTCGCGTCCTGCACCATCCGGCCGATGTCCAGCTGCGCGGTCAGTTCGCGGCCGGTGGAATGCAGCGCGTCGAGCACCGCGGCTTCGGCCCGCAACCGCCGGACGGTGCCGGCCAGGTCCGCGGTGGCGGCTTCGATGGCGGTGGCGACGGCCCCGGGCAGGTCACCGGCCTCCTGGGTCGTGTAGACCAACGCGCCGCGCCGGCCGCCCTCGGCGGCGACGGCGACCGCGCGGGTGATCTCCCGGCCGGGCACCAGGTCCGCGAGGACCGCCCGGTCGGTCACCTCCGCCGCGACGTGGTCGCCGAGCACCGCGCGGACTTCGGCCGGGCCGAGAGGGTGGATCGCGGTCGCCGCCGGAGTGCCCTCGCCGTCGACGAAGACCCGGCGCACGGCCTCGAGCACCGTGTCGAACTCCGCCCGGGCCGTCATCAGCGAACCAGCGCGTCGGACAGGGACGGGTAGATGGCGAGCTCGTCGACCAGCCGGGTCAGTTCCAGCGGACGCAGGGTGATCCGGCCGGTGGCCACCACCCGCAGCGGCGCCGAAGCGGCGGGCCCGCGGTGCGCCCGGACGAGTTCGGCCATCCCCGCCGAAGCCAGGAAGGTGACGCCGGTGAGGTCGATGACGAGCAGTTCGGGCCGCAGCCGCGCCGCCCGTTCGGCCAACCGGCGCAATTCCGGGGCCAGGGCGAGGTCGAGGGCGCCGTCGACGTGCAATACCGCCGTGCCGTCGCGGTGCTCCAGCGCCACCGAGCCGGCCGAGCCGACCTCGTCGCCCGGTGAGTCCCCGGTCACGTCGCGATCACCCATGGCGCCCATCCTGCCTGTTCCAGGGCGCGGCGGGAAGCCGAGGGGGTGCTGAGACGGCGGCGTGCCGCCCGGGCAGGCATGATTGGCAGGGGTTGAGCACACAGCCTTCGTAGTCAACCACGCCCACCGGATCTGCCGGAGGGCTGCCGAAGGCGAGGAGAAACCACATGACCGAGCACGCCCACGTCGAAAGCTCGGCCACCGCTGTGCCGTTCGGCGAATTCCGGATCGCCCGGACGGAGCAAGACGAAGCGGTCGTCGTCGAGGTTGCCGGGGACGTGGACACGACCACCGCACCGGCTCTCGTGCAAGCCGCCGACGAAGCGCTGGCGGACCAGCCGCCGGTGCTGGTGGTCGACCTGAGCCGCGTCGAGTTCCTGGCCTCGCCCGGCTTGACCGCGTTGCTGACGATCCACCGCAACGCCGGCTCCGGCACCGCGGTGCGGATCGTCGTGTCCGGCCGGGCCACCCTGCGCCCGATCCAGCTGACCGGGCTCGAGGACAGCCTTTCGCTGTACCCGACCCGGGAAGCGGCGCTGGCCGCGTCCTGACGAGTCGTCCCGGCCGCGTCAGCTGCCGGCCGGGACGGTCCGCCGCCGGATGGCCAGCAGGGCCACGTCGTCCTGGGCCGGCCGGTTGCCGATCATCTTGGCCATGACCTGTGCGCAGACCCGTTCGGGGTCCCCGGTGCGCACGGCTTCCGCCAGCTGCTGCATGCCCACGTCCACCGGCCGGTCGCGCCGCTCCACCAGCCCGTCGGTGTAGAGCACCAGCACGCCGTCGACCGGCAGGTCGATCACGGTGGTGCGCCGTTCGGGCGTGCCGATGGTCAGCCCGATCGGGGGATCCGGGGGAGCGTCGGCCAGCCGGGCGGGCTCCCCGGGCAGGGCGAGCACCGGGGGCAGGTGCCCGGCGAGGGACAACGTCAGCGAGTCACGGCCCGGGCCGATGATCCCGTAGGCCACCGTCGCCATCGCGCCGTGTTCGAAGTGGTTGGCCTTGCGGTCGAGCTTGGCGAGCACCTCGGCGGGGCTTTCGCAGTCGAGGGCGTAGGCGCGCAGGGCACTGCGCAGCCGCCCCATGATCACGGCCGCGTCGAGGCCGTGGCCGGAGACGTCGCCCATCACGACGCCGAGCCGATCGCCCGGCAGGGTGAACAGGTCGTACCAGTCACCGCCGAGCCCGGTCTCCGC
This sequence comes from Amycolatopsis sp. A133, assembly GCF_031082405.1. Taxonomy (GTDB): domain Bacteria; phylum Actinomycetota; class Actinomycetes; order Mycobacteriales; family Pseudonocardiaceae; genus Amycolatopsis. The sequence continues at coordinate 182,592 of NZ_JAVHJU010000003.1, read as the reverse complement.
ACCGGGGACGTACCGGGCGCCGAAGGCCAATCCGGGCACCTCGGGCAGGCTGCTGGGCAGCAGGCTGCGCTGCAGCGCCATCGTGGCGGTGCGGTTCTCCTCGAGCGCCTCGACCTGGATGACCATGGCGAGGCGGTCGGCGAGCAGCTGCATCGTGGCCACTTCGGACTCGCCGAACTGCCGGCGGGTCACCGAGCCGACGTGCAGGACGCCGACGAGCTCGTTCCCGGCCATCATCGGCACGCCGAGCATGGAATGCAGGCCCCGCTCCCACAGCAGGGAGTTCACGACGGTGGTTTCGTCGACGTGGTCGAGGATGACGGGCGCCCGCTCGAGCGCGACCCGGCCGGCGAAGCCGCTGCCCACCGGCACCCGCACGCCCTGGTGGACCTCTTCTTCGATGCCGGCCGCCGCGGTGGCCACGAGATGGCGGCCATTGGCCTGGTAGCGCAGCACGGTCGCGGTGTCGACCTGCATGACGTCGCGCAGGCGCCGCAGGGTTTCGGCGAGCAGCTCGGGCAGGCCGAGGTGTTCGGCCGGGGTACCGATGATCGTCTCCAGCTGCTGCAGCCGGTCGTGGGCGTCGAGACTTCGCGACATGGGACGACCCTAGCCGCAAGTCCTTTGCGGGCCTAACCATCCCGGGTTTCGACGGCGGGTCTCCCGGGGTAACCAGCCCGTCGTGAACGTCGACTTGGACTGGGTGGGTCTGCTGCGGCACGGCCAGAGCACCGGGAACGTGGCCAGGGAAGAGGCGGAGGCGGCCGGCGCGGACGTGATCGACATCGCCGAACGCGACGCCGACGTGCCGCTGACGGACCTGGGGCGGGAACAGGCGGAGGCCGCGGGGAAGTTCTTCGCCGAGCGCCCGCCGGACCTCGTGCTCACCTCCACCTACCGCCGGGCCTGGGACACCGCCCGGCTCGCCGCGCCCGACGGCGTGGCGATCATCCCCGACGAACGGCTGCGCGACCGCGAGCTCGGCGTGCTGGATCTGCTGACTTCGCACGGCGTCCGCGAGCGGTGGCCCGACGAGCTGCAGCGCAAGCGGCGGCTGGGCAAGTTCTACTACCGGCCGCCCGGCGGGGAGTCCTGGGCGGACGTCGTGCTGCGGCTGCGGTCCCTCCTGAACGAGCTGAGCGTCGAGCACGCCGGGAAGCGCGTGCTGCTGGCCGCGCACGAAATGACCGTCTTCGCCCTGCGCTACCTGCTCGAAGGACTGCCCGAACCCGACCTGCTGCGCGCCGCCGACGCCACCGAGGTCCCGAACGGCTCGGTGACGGCCTGGGAGCGCGACTCCGACGGCGGGTTCACGATGGTGCTGGCCCAGGAGGTCGGCCACCTGCACGCCACCGACACCCCACCGACGGCGGACGACGATGCCGCGCAGCAGCTCTCCTGACCCGGCGCCGATCAGCCCGGCCCTGCTGAGGGACTGGCGGATCGGCGTCGAAGACCGGGGCACCGTGCTCGTCGTCGGCGGCGCCCGGACCGTGCCCGGCGCGCCGGCGCTGTCCGGCACCGCCGCCTTGCGCGCCGGTGCCGGCACGCTGCAGCTGGCGGTCGCCGAACGGCACGCTTCGACCCTCGGCGTCTCGGTGCCCGAGTCGTCGGTGTTCGGGCTGCCGGAGACCGGCACCGGCGCGATCGGCGCCGGCGCCGTCGACCGCCTGGCCGAGGTCCTGCCCGACGCGCGCGCCGTCGTGGTCGGCCCCGGCCTCACCGGCGTGTCGGAGACCGAAGAGCTGTTGCGGGAGCTGGTGCCCGCCATCGCCCCGGACACCCGGGTGGTGCTCGACGCGTTCGCGCTCGGCGCGCTGAGCCGGGCCCCGTCACTGGCGGAGCCCTTGGCGGGCCGGCTGCTCCTCACCCCGAACCGGGTCGAAGCCGCCTACCTCGACGGCTGCGAGGAAAAGGACGTCGACGACCTGGAAACGGCGGTGCGGATCGCCGGGCGCTACGGCGGGGTGGTGCTGCTCATGGGCGTGGTCGCCGAGCCGGGCGGCCGCACCTGGCGGGACGGCAGCGGCCACGTCGGGCTGGCCACATCGGGCAGCGGCGACGTGCTGGCCGGCCTGACGGGCGGCTTCCTCGCCCGCGGCGCGGCCCCCGACCAGGCGGCCTGCTGGGCGACGCACGTCCACGCCGTGGCCGGCCAGCGGCTGATCCCGGACACCGGCAGCACCGGTCTGCTGGCACGTGAGCTGGTGGCGCAGATACCGCGCGTCATCGCGGAGCTGGAGCGCTGAGCGTCACCGCTGGGCGGTGGGCCGCACGATGATCTCGTTGACGTCGACGGCCTCCGGCTGGCCGATCGCGTAGGAGACGGCCCCGGCGATGGCGTCCGCCGGCAGGGTCACCGCGCGGTAGGCGCGCATCGCTTCCTGCGCGCCCGGTTCGGTGATCGAGTCCGCCAGCTCGGACTCGGTGACGCCGGGCGAGATCGTCGTCACGCGGACGCCGGGGCCGGCTTCCAGCCGCAGGCCCTCGGTGATCGCCCGGGCCGCGTACTTGGTCCCGCAGTAGACCGCGGCTGTGGGCACGACTTCGTGCGCGCCCGTGGAGGCGATCGTCACGAAGTGCCCGCCGCTCCGGCGCCGGAAGTGCGGCAGCACGGCCGCGATCCCGTGCAGCAGGCCGCGGACGTTGACGTCGATCATCCGGTCCCACTCGTCGACGTGCAGGGAGTCCAGCCGCGACAACGGCATCACGCCCGCGTTGGCGACGAAGACGTCGATCCGCCCGTGCGCTTCGACGGCGGCGCCGGCGAACGCGGCGACGCCCGCGCGGTCGGTGACGTCGAGGCGGTGGACGTCGGCGGTGCCGCCGGCGTCGTGGATCTCCTTCGCCAGCGCGGCCAGCCGGTCTTCGCGCCGGGCGCCGAGCACGACGTGGTGGCCTTCGCGGGCCAGGCGCAGCGCGGTGGCGCGCCCGATGCCGCTGCTGGCTCCGGTGATGAGGACGATCTTCATGGGTTCCTTCCGGGAAGCCGGCGGCGAGGGTGGTCTCGCGCCAGGTGTCGAACGTGGAGCGGAGGGTGCCGAGCCGGGTCACCCGGCACGGCGAAGTACTCCGTCCATTGTGGATGGGTTCGGAACGGGTTCAGGAGGCGGCGAGGCTGCCCAGCAGGGCCAGTGCCGCTTCCGACGGGCTGCCCGGCCCGGCTTGGTAGACGATCAGCTGCTGGCCCGGGGCGCTGTTGACGGTCAGCGCCTCGTAGCTCAGTTCCAGCTCGCCGACCAGCCGGTGGCGGAACCGCTTGGTTTCGCGGGTCTTCTGCCGGATGTCGTGGCGGGCCCACAGGCGGCGGAAGTCCGCGCTCTTACCGACAGTTCGCCGACCGTGTTGACGAGCTGCGGGTCGTCGGGGTCGATCCCGGCGGCCGCGCGGAGGCCGCCGACCGTGTTGACGGCGACGCGCTCCCAGTCCGGGTAGAACTCACGGGCGTCCGGGTCGAGGAACACCAGCCGGACCAGGTCGCCGCTGTGGACGTGCCCGGCGAACAGCGCCTGGCCCAGCGCGTTGTGCGCGAGCACGTCGAGGCAGCGGCCGAGCACGAGCGCGGGCGTGTCCGGCCAGCCGTTCATCAAGCGCAGCAGGTTCGGGCTGACCTGTTCCGGCCGCCGGGCGCGCCGTCGGCGGCCCGGCGCCGGCCGGGCCAGCCGGTGCAGGTGGGCGGCGGCGTCGTCGTCCAGCGCCAGCCCGCGGGCGAGCGCGTCGACGACCTGCGCCGACGGGGTGCGCTCCCGGCCCTGCTCCAGCCGGATGTAGTAGTCGGTGCTGACCCCGGCCAGCAGCGCCACCTCCTCGCGGCGCAGGCCCGCGACCCGGCGCGACCCGCCCGGCGGCAGACCCAGCTGCGCCGGGCCCACCTGCTCCCGGCGGGCCCGGAGGAACTCCCCGAGCGCTCCGCCCTTGCCCCCACCACCGCCCTCAACGGAGGAGCTTCGCTCCGCTGGTTCATCCGTGACCATGAACCGAGGCTAACCCGGAATCGCGGCACGAGGGTGGCCGCGCCGCACCCACCCTCAGACCAGCCGGACCGGCTCCTCGTCGGCGTCCGGCCGCAGCAGCGTCGCCGTGGCCGTGCGCCCGTCGACGTCCAGGGTCATCACCGCGTTCCCGAAGTGCGGCCCGGACACGCAGTGCCACGACAGCGGCGCGGGCGGGACCCCGGTCCGGCGCGCCAGCCACTCGCTCACCCTGGTCAGCGGCCGCGACCAGCCGGCCCGGAACAGCCGGTTCATGTACCACGGCACGGTGTTGTGCACCGGCGAGCAGGTCAGCTGGTGGACCGGCGCCGCGGTGCCGCCGGGGAACTCGGCCTGGGCGACGTAGGCGTGGTGCACGTCGCCCGAAAGCACGCTGACCGACGCCGCACCGTCGTCCGCGACGCGGGCGATGAGCCGGCCCAGCCGCTCGAACGACGCGCGGAAGGCCGGCCAGTGCTCCAGGTCCACCAGCTGCCGCAGCCACTCGCTGAGCCGCCCGACGAGCCCGGGCCGGGCACAGAGCCGCTCGTTGACCGACTGGGCGGACGAGAGCGCGGTGGGCAGCAGCCACGGCAGCGACGTGCCGATCAGCAGGTGCTCGAACTCGCCGGAGGCCTGCTCCTCGATCCAGCGGAACTCGTCCTCGCCGATCATCGACCGCTGCCCGCCTTCGAGGATCCGCCCGGCGCGCGAGTCGATGACCAGCAGCCGGACCGGGCCGAAGTCGCGCCGGTAGGACCACCGCGTGCCCTTGGCGCCGTCGGCCTCGCGGTCGGCCCGGTCGGCGAACTCGCGCAGCAGCCCGGCGTTGTCCACACCCGACTTGCGCACCTGCTGGTACAGGTCGTCTTCGGCCAGCTCCTGCGGCCCCAGGTTGCCGAGGTGCTGGTAGACCCAGTACGAGACCAGCGCGCCCCGGATCCGCTCCGGCCACCACGACGTCCGGGCCATCTTCTCGCGCCAGGCGTGCGAGGTGTTCCAGTCGTCGCGGACGTCGTGGTCGTCGAAGATCATCGACGTCGGCACGGTGGACAGCAGCCAGCGCACCGCCGGGTCGCACCAGGCCTCGAAGTACAGGTGGCAGTACTCCTCGAAGTCGGCGACCTCCTTGCCCGGCGGCTTCTTGGTGTCACGCCGGGTGGCGAGCCACTCCTGCGTCGCGCCGGTGGTCTCGTCGGCGTAGACCTGATCTCCCAGCAGCAGCAGGGATTCGGGCCATTCGGCCTCGTCGAGGGCGGCCATCCGGTGGGCGTAGGCGGCGAGCGCGTCGGGGCCCAGCGCGTCCTGCTCCCGCGGCTTGCGGCAGGACCCGAACACGAGCCGGAACCGCGGGTCGCCGGGGTCCAGCGTCCGGATCCGGCTCGGCGGCAGGTCGGCGTCCGGTTCGGGCCAGACGACGTCGCCGTCGAGCCGCACCTCGTACGGCGTGCTCCGCCCGGGTTCGAGCCCGGTGAGCACGACCAGGGCGTAGTGGTGGCCGTCGACCTCGAACGTCCGGTCGGCCGCGTCGCCGACACGCACTTCGCACGGGCCGTCCGTCTCGACCCAGATCGTCGCCGACGTGGCGTCGACGTGCCGCAGCAGCGGGCCCAGCAGCAGGTCGGTCATCCCGGAATCCTGTCAGAAGCCCGGCGGTGCGGCCGATCGGTGGGTTCCTCGAAACTTCCCGAAACATTTCGATAATCGTTGACCGGCCGGGGCTCGGGGACGAACCATCGTCGCAGCTGCGCCACCACCCCCGGAAAGGATTTCCCCGAGTGCGAAGACTCCTCACTGCCCTTTCCGCCGCCGTGCTGGCGATCGCGGCCGCGATCGTGCTGGTCGTGGCGGCGCAGCCGGCGTCGGCGGCCACGCTGACCCGGGTCACCGACTTCGGCAGCAACCCCAGCAACCTCAACATGTACACGTACGTCCCGGACCGGGTCGCCGCCCGCCCGGCGCTGCTGGTGGCCGTCCACTACTGCACCGGCTCGGCGTCGGCGATCTACAACGGCTACGCCCGCGACTACGTCACCGCGGCCGACCAGTACGGGTACGTCATCGTGTTCCCGGAAGCCACCCGCAGCGGGCAGTGCTTCGACGTTTCCTCGCCGCAGGCCCTCACCCGCGGCGGCGGCAGCGACCCCGTCGGCATCCTCTCGATGGTCGACTGGGCCAAGCAGCGCTACAACGTCGACTCCTCCCGCGTGTACGTCACCGGGTTCTCCTCGGGCGCGATGATGACGAACGTGCTCGCCGCGGAGTACCCGGACGTGTTCGCCGCCGGCTCGGCGTTCATGGGCGTGCCCGCCGGCTGCTTCGGCACCACCGACGGGTCGAGCTGGAACAGCCAGTGCGCCAACGGCCAGCTCACCAAGACCGCGCAGCAGTGGGGCGACCAGGCCCGCCAGATGAGCGGCGGCCGCAGCGGCCCGTACCCGCGCATGCAGCTGTGGCACGGCACGGCCGACGACACCCTGCGCTACCCGAACTTCGGGGAAGAGATCAAGCAGTGGACGAACGTGCACGGGGTGAGCCAGACGCCGTCGTCGAGTGATGCCCCGCAGTCCGGCTGGACCCGCACCCGCTACGGCGCCACCGGCGTGCAGCCGCCCGTCGAGGGGATCAGCGTCCAGGGGGCGGGCCACTCGCTGCCGCAGAACGGGATGATCCAGTACGCGATCGCGTTCCTCGGCCTGAACAGCGGCGGTTCGAGCACGACTCCCGGTACGCCCACCACGACCACGTCTTCGGCCCCGCCCGCCGGGAACACGCTGGGCAGCGCCGCGGCCCGGACCGGGCGGTACTTCGGCACAGCGGTCTCGGCGAACAAGCTGTCGGACAGCGTCTACACCGGCATCCTCAGCCGCGAGTTCTCCATGATCACGCCGGAGAACGAGATGAAGATCGACGCCACCGAGCCGTCGCAGGGCCAGTTCTCGTACGCCAACGCGGACCGGATCGTGAACCAGGCGACGAGCCAGGGCGCCCGGATGCGCGGGCACACGCTGGCCTGGCACCAGCAGCAGCCGGGCTGGATGCAGAGCATGGAAGGTTCGGCGCTGCGGCAGGCGATGCTCAACCACATCACCCAGGTCGCGACCCATTACCGCGGCAAGATCTACGCGTGGGACGTCGTGAACGAGGCGTTCGAGGACGGTGGCTCCGGTGCCCGGCGCAATTCGAACCTCCAGCGCACGGGCAACGACTGGATCGAGGCGGCGTTCACGGCCGCGCGCGCGGCCGACCCGGGCGCGAAGCTGTGTTACAACGACTACAACACCGACGACTGGAGCCACGCGAAGACCCAGGCCGTGTACCGCATGGTCCAGGACTTCAAGTCCCGCGGCGTGCCGATCGACTGCGTCGGCTTCCAGTCGCACTTCAACCCCAACAGCCCGGTGCCGTCGAACTACCAGACGACGCTGCAGAACTTCGCGAACCTCGGCGTGGACGTGCAGATCACCGAGCTGGACATCGAAGGCTCGGGGACCGCGCAGGCGAACAACTACCGCACGGTGGTTTCGGCGTGCCTCGCGGTCGCGCGGTGCACCGGGATCACGGTGTGGGGCATCCGCGACACGGACTCCTGGCGGGCGTCCGGCACCCCGCTGCTGTTCGACGGCAACGGCCAGAAGAAGGCGGCCTACACGGCGGTCCTCGAGGCGCTGAACAACGGCGCACCCCCGGACGGCGGGACGACCACGCCCACGCCGACCACCACCCCGACGACCACTACCACCACTCCTGCGCCGGGTGGCTGCACGGCCGCCTACGCCAAGACGGCGGAGTGGAACGTGGGCTTCAACGGCCAGGTGACGGTGTCGGGGGCGAACAACTGGGTGCTGACGGTGACGTTCCATTCGCCGCAGAAGGTGATCGGCAGCTGGAACTACACGGGAACGTGGGACAGCACCGGCTACGTGCTGACGGCGAGGCCCAACGGCAGCGGCAACGTCATCGGCTTCACGGTCCAGCACGGCGGAAACTTGACGGACCCGACCGTGACCTGCGCCGCTTCGTAGTGGTCGTGGTCACAGGTTCCAGGTGCTGCAAAAACTGTCGGTGGTGACGGATAGCCTCAACGCATGAACACGGACGACGCGACAGTCCCGGCGCACCAGCTCACCAAGGGCCAGTGGTTCTGGCACGAGCCCGCGCCGGGGCTGCCCGCGTGGCAGCTGCAGGTGAATTCGGCGGAGTTGCTGGAGGACTCCGTCGAGATCTTCACCACGGATGATGAGCGGGAACTGGTTTCTTACCCGCGGAACCGGTTGGTTCGGCTCGCTGAGGTGGCTTGAGGGGTGGGAGGGCTTGCTGGGGGAGGGGTTGAGGCTGGGGGAAGGGCTGACGGGGCCGGCCAGTGCCCGAAGGTCGAACCCGTAGGCCGTTGAACACGAGCCTGCCGGCTCGCTCCTGGGCGAGCCGGCAGGCCTCAGGTCGACTGGCTTTTGCCGGGCGAGCCGGGCTGCCGCATCCTCGCGGTCAGGCCAGGCCCGCGTTCCGGACCGGAGCTAGCCCGCGTGCCGGAGGGCCGCCGGGCGCCAGGTCATGCGGACCGTTGTTCCCGTTGCGCTCGAGTTGATGTCGGACTGGTCCGTCACCTGGTCGATCAGCAGCAGGCCGCGGCCGCCGGAGGTGCGCACGGCTGCCGGCCGGGGGCGGGTTGACGGGATGCCGCAGCCCGTGTCCGTCACCGTCACCGTGACCGCGTCGCCCTCTCGGCGGGCCTGCAAGCGGGCCCAGCCGTGGCCGTCCGAGTAAGCGTGCGCCGCCACGTTGGCCAGTGCCTCGTACGTGGCCAGGGTGATGTCGTGCTTGCTGTCCGGGTCGAGCGGGAACTCGTCCAGCCAGTGGATCAGCTTCCGGCGCAGCCCGGCCATCTCGTTAGGCAGTGCGGGCGCCAGCTCTTCGAAGGTCGAGGCGACCACGGCTTCGGCGGAGAAGCGCTCCGGGGCCGTGGTCCCGGCTTGGCCGGCGTCGGTGCTTTCGCCCGTATCGACGCCAATTTCCGGGGTATGTCGATACACGATCCGCTCCCATCGTTCAGCCGCGGTTCCCCCGTTTCAGCGGGCTTCTCCCCTGGATTACCCACCGCCACGGAGTCCTACCCGTTGTGCTTCGTGAAATGTGCCGCTACAGTGGAGGCGCTCCTCGCGGATGCCGGCCACTCGGCCGCCCGGAGGCAGCTTCTCGGATCCAGGCCGTTCGGCCTCTTTCCTCTTCCCGGGTCTCGCCGTCCGTGCGCAGGCCCATCACCACCTCTGGAGACACCCATGTCTTTTCACGGAATCCTCGACCTGTCCGGCAAAACCCCGTTCGTCCGGCCCGAGTATCGGACGGCGCCCGACGACGTCGCCATCCCGCTTTCCCTGGTCCGCAAGCACAACCTGCGGCCCGGCGACGAAATCACCGGCACCGCCGGGGAAATCACCAGCGTCAACGGCGCCGACCCGGCCGAACCGCGTCCCCGTTTCGCCGACCTCGTCCCGGTGCACCCGGACCGGCGCCTGCTGCTCGAGACCACACCGGCGCGGCTGCTGCCCCGCGTCATCGACCTCGTCACCCCGCTCGGCCGGGGCCAGCGCGCCCTGGTCGTTTCGCCACCGAAGGCCGGGAAAACCACTGTGCTGCAAGAAATCGGGCACGGGCTGTCGGTCAACCACCCCGACTGCCGGATCCTGGTCCTGCTCGCCGACGAACGGCCGGAAGAGGTCACCGAGCTGAGCCGGACCGTGCGCGGCGAGGTGATCGCGTCCACTTTCGACCGTCCGCCCGCCGAACACGTGGCGGTGGCGGAACTCGCCGTCGAGCGCGCAAAACGCTTGGTGGAGCGCGGCGAAGACGTCGTGCTGCTGCTCGATTCGCTCACCAGGCTCGGCCGCGCCTACAACCTTTCGGCGCGCCCGTCCGGCCGCACGCTGTCCGGCGGCGTCGACGCGGCGGCGTTGCAGCCGATGAAGCGGATCCTCGGCGCCGCACGCAACGTCGAGGGCGGCGGTTCGCTCACGATCGTCGCGACGGCGCTGGTGGAAACCGGTTCGCTGGCCGACACGGTGTTCTTCGAGGAGCTGAAGAGCACCGGCAACGCCGAGCTCAAACTGGACCGCAAGGCCGCCGAGCGCCGCATCTTCCCGGCGGTCGACGTGGCGGCTTCCGGCACCCGCCGCGAAGAATTGCTGGTCACGCCGGGCGAACTGGCCGCGATGCGGGAAGTCCGCCGGGCGCTGCCGGGCCCGAACGCGATCGAGCAGCTGCTGGAGCAGCTCCGCAAGACCGGCTCCAACGCCGAGTTCCTGCTCCGCGTGACGGGTGCGGCACTACCGGAAGCGGCCTGAACGCTCAGCTTCCGCGACGTTCCCGCAGTTCGCCGATCACTTTTGCGCCGACACCGTCGGCTTCCTCGGGACTGTCCGGCGGCTCGCCCTCGCCGGGGCGGTAGAGGTCGTCGTCCGCCCGGCCGGGATCCGGGGTGCCGGGTCGCGCGATCTCGGGCTGCTGTTCGTTCGGCTGGGACATGCCGGAGTAGTACCCGCTCCGCGGACCGCCATTCATCGAGGCGACGGACAGGGGGTCGCCCGCGGAGAAACCCGCAGGCCGGTCGCCGCCGCCGACGTCAGCGCACGCACGATCCCGAGACCTCTGGCACCCGGGAAGCCCCCTCCGTCCGCCCACCCCGCGCCGGGAACCCGGCGCGGGGAACGGGAAGCCTCACGTGCCGCGGCCGGTGGTCTTCTGCAGGGCGTCGATCCGCTCGGACGCCTCCGCCTTCGTGAGGTTGTCCGGCACCTCTTCGCCCGCCTCCTGGGCCAGCGTCTGCAGGTACGACTTCTGCGGCCCGGTCATCGGCTCGTCGCCGGTGGTCCAGTCGCTCGGGTCCTTCTCCGGGTTCGGCTCGACCTGATCCGTCATGACTCCTCCAATCGAGTTCGATCGAACGTCTGTTCGCCTGGGTCCGACTGTAGCCCAGGGGTCCGACAACCGCCGCTCACCCGCCGGCCGGGGGTGTGCTCGGGCCGCCTGCCTCGTGGCCCGGTCGCCCGTGCGTGCGGCGGTCGTCCTTCATCTGCTGTTCGTGCAGGTGGCGGCGGCCTCCGGTGAGCGAAGTGAGCAGCTCGCGCTCGAAGTCGCGGCAACTCTTGTAGTAACCGTCGTCGTACTCCTCGACGACCTGGAAAGTCCACCGATCGGGTAACACGTTCAGCCCGATGAGCTCCTCGGAAATCCGTCGCGCCCAGTCGCCGTGCCCGGCCTTCTCGAGCTCCTCCACGGCCTCGCCGAGCGCCAGGTCCGCGCTCCCGGTCAGCTGGTGGAACGAGTAGAGGTGCCCGCGGGCGCGCTCGATCGTCTCGAGGGCCTCGGTGACCTTGCCGACGGCTTCGACGGTGGCGGCGTCAGGGTTCTCGACCATGACGCAGAAGTGCCCCGTTCCGCGGTTTCTACACCTCGGAACGGGGCACCGGCCGGACGCTAGGCCGTGGGCCGCGTGGCGCCCGCGTACTCGCTCATCAGCGGCGAGATCTTGACGACGTCGCCGCTCGTCGGCGCGTGGACCATCTTGCCGTCGCCGATGTACATCCCGATGTGGGACACGGGGGAGTAGTAGGCGACCAGGTCGCCGGGCTGCAGCTGGCTGCGCGACACCGGGGTGCCGAACCCGGCCTGCGCCGAGGACGTGCGCGGCAGGCTGAGGCCCGCCTGCTTGTACGCCCACTGCATGAGGCCGGAGCAGTCGAACGTGCTCGGCCCGGTGGCGCCCCAGACGTAGGCGCTGCCGAGCTTGCTGAGCGCCGCGTCGACCGCCTTCTGCGCTGCCGCGCTGGGCGCCTTGACGTTCGGTGCCGCACCGCCGGTGTCCTTCTGGGCGGCCTTGTCCGCGCTGCTGAGGCTCCGGCTCTGCGCCTCGATCTGATCGATCTGGGCCTGCAGGCCCTTCTTCTTGCCCTCGATGTCCGACGCCAGTTTTGCGGCCGCGTCACGGGCTTCCTGCGCCCGCTTGGCCGCGTCGGCGGCCGACTTCTCGGCCGCCGTGGCCTGGTCCGCCGCGCCGCTGAGGTTGTCCATCGCGGCGTTCTTGCCGGTCGCGATGACCTCGAGCGCCGCCGAGCGGTCCAGGAACTCCTGAGTGGACGTTCCGGTCAGCAGGGCCGAGAGCTTGTTCATCTGGACGCCGCCGGTGAACGACGCGCCGGCGAACTTGTCCACTTCGGACTGGTACTTCCGCTTGGCCTCGATGGCCTGGGCACCGGCGTTCTTCGCGGCGGTGACGTCGGCGTTGGCCTTGTCGAGCTGGCCTTGCTTGGCGGTCAGGTCGTCCTGGGCCCGGAGCAGGTCTTCGTTGAGCTTCTCCGCCTGGGCCGCGAGATCGCGGTACTTGGCGAGGGCGTCGGACCCGGTGGGCGGCGCCTGGAGGACGGGGACGGGGGCGGCGGTGGCCACCGGCTGGGCCATGGTGACAACGGTGATCACCGAGGCCGCGGCGAGGGCACCTGACACCACGCGCTTGACGGGAAACGAACGCATTCTCGCGCGGGTCTCCTTTGCTGTTCGGCCGCCGACGGGTACCGGGACGGCGAGTCGGGGGGCCTCGCCCGTGCCCGGGGCGCGCTCGACCGCAACAGGAAGAGCCCGCGGTGGGGTCCGGTACCCGGCAGGGGGTATCGGCGGCGATCTCGCGTCGCCGTCGGGGGACGACCGGGGGCCGCGAGATCTCGAACAGGTTACGAAACGAACACGGGAACGTCCAGGGGGCCAAGCCTGCAACTCTCCGTGACACCGGATGACACGCCTGGACCAGTGGGAACGTCACTACGATGTGGCAGGGATTACAAGCTGTAACCGTCGGATTTACGGTCAACCGGGGTTCGAACCGGCATGGAAGGCGGAACCGCTTTGTACGTCCCTTGTATCCGGTTGGGTGATCCTCATGGCGTAGGAATTCGGACCCATGGAGGACCACGATGTTCACGAAGGCCGCCGTGCTCACGGCGCTCACCGCCGCTGCGTTCGCCGTGGCCGCACCGGCTCAGGCCGAGACTGCGGCCACGACAGTACTGCCAGGGGCGAACATGGAGGCCGTGCTGAAGGCGGCCCAGATCGACCCGCGCCGCGCCGACGACACCCAGACCCCGGGTGCGCACGACAGCGTCCTGCTCGTCGAGCAGGCACTGCAGGCGAAGGGCCTGCTGGCGAGCCAGTACGTCGACGGCTACTTCGGCACCACGACGATCACGGCGTACTCCCAGTACCAGAAGTCGTTGGGCTACACCGGTCTCGACGCTTCCGGCCTGCCGGGCAAGACCTCGCTCGAGAAGCTGGGTGAAGGCCGGTACACGGTCACGAACCCGGTTTCCGCCGGCAGCCAGGTGACCTACCACAGCAAGACCCTCAACACCCGCACCAAGGCGATGCTCGTGGCGGCGGAGGGGATCTACGGCTCCGCGGTCACCCTGACCCAGGGCTCGTACAACGCGGGCGGCGTCGACGCTTCGGCCGGGACCCACGACGGGGGCGGCGCGATGGACATCTCGGTGTCCGGCATCTCGTCGGCGAACCGGACGAAGCTGCTGACGGCGCTGCGCAAGGTCGGCTTCGCGGCCTGGCTGCGCACCCCGGCGCAGAACTTCGACTACCACATCCACGCGATGGCCGTCTCCGACCCGGACCTGTCGTCGGGTGCGCAGCACCAGACCGGCGACTACTACCTGGGCATGAACGGCCTCGCGGGCCGTGGCGCCGACGACGGCCCCCAGGTCGCGAAGGTCACCTGGGAGGAGTACCAGCGCGGCTGACGGCCGGGCGCGCGCCCGGCCGTGGTGGCACGGCCGGGCGCACCGGTGGTTTGATCGGAGGACCAACGACGTGGGGGTGTTCCGATGGCGCAGAAGGCGTTCCGGTTCGGCGTGGTCGCGGGCGCGACCGACGGCGGCGCGAAGTGGCTGGCCACCGCGCGCCGGGCCGAAGAACTCGGGTATTCGACGCTGCTGTGCCCGGACAACCTGAACATGCCGACGCCGACCGCGGCGCTCGCGGCCGCCGCGGCGGCGACGACCGAGCTGCGCGTCGGCTCGTTCGTCCTGGCCAGCCCGCTGCGCACCGCGCGGGCGGCGGCCTGGGAGGCGCACAGCCTGACCGTCGTCACGAGCGGCCGGTTCGAGCTCGGCCTCGGCACCGGGCGGCCGGAAATGCGGCAGCAGGCCGAAGAACTCGGTCTTCCGTACGGTTCGGGGCAGGAGCGGCTCGACTCGATTTCCGAGACGGTGGACCACGTCCGCCGGCTCGACGGCGACGGGCACACGCCGGTGATGATCGCCGCGGGCGGCCCGAAGGCTCGCCGGCTCGCCGGGTTGAAGGCCGACATCGTCACGATGGCCGGCGGCGTGCTGACCACCCGCGAAGAAATGACCGGGTACGTCGACGAAGTCCGTGCGGCGGCCGGTGACCGCGACGTCGAGTTCGCGATGAACATCTGGGTCGTCGGCGAGCAGGTGCCGCCGTGGATCCGCGGGTTCATCGGCGTCGACGCCGAGACGCTCATCGAGCACGACTCCCTCGGCCTGCTCCGTGGCGACGTCGACGACATGGTGGCCGAGCTCGAACGCCGTCGCGAAGAACAGGGCGTGTCCTACTTCAGCATCAACGGCGCGTTCCTCGAGGAGTTCGCCCCGGTGGTGGCGCGGCTGTCGGGGAAGTGAGCGTCGCGGGGTCGGTGTTGGCGCCGCAGAGCAGGACGGCGACCCGTTCGCCCGGCGCGGGCCGGTAGGCGCCGGAGCGCAGCGCGGCGAACGCCGTCGCCCCGCCGGGCTCGACGGCGAGGCGGTAGCCGTCCCACAGCGCCGCCCGGGCTTCGGTGATCGCGGCGTCGTCCACCAGCACCGAGCCCGCGTTGGTCCGGGTGGCGACCGCGAAGGCGATGTCGCCCAGCCGGGACGCACCCAGCGAATCGGCGGCGACCCCGGAGACCTCGACCGCGACCGGCGCACCGGCGGCCAGCGCGGCGTGCAGCGTCGGGATCGTGCGCGGTTCGACGCCGACCACGCGCGCCCGGCCCTCGACCGCGGCGGCGACGCCGGCCAGCAGCCCGCCCCCGCCGACCGCGACCAGGATCGTGTCCACATCGCCGGCCTGCTCCAGCAGTTCGAGGCCGAGGGTGCCCTGCCCGGCGCAGATGTCCGGCTGGTCGTAGGCGTGGCAGAAGAGCGCACCGGAGTTCGCCGCGTGCTTCGCGGCGGCGTCGTAGGCGTCCGCGTACTTCTCGCCGGCCAGTTCCACCGCCGCGCCGAGCTGACGCAGTTTCGCCACCTTCACCGCGGGCGCGGTCGCCGGCACGAAGACCCGCGCGTCGAGGCCGAATTCACGCGCCGCGTAGGCGACGGCGAGCCCGGCGTTGCCACCGGAAGCGGCCACGACCGCGGTTTGCTCGCCCGCGGCGAGGATCCGGTTGAAGGCGCCCCGGGCCTTGAACGACCCGGTGTGCTGCAGGTGCTCCAGCTTGAACCACACGCCGTCGTCCGCGGCGAGCACCGGCGTCCGGCGGACCCGGCCCTCGATGCGCGCGGCCGCTCGTTCCACATCCGCAGTGCTGATCATGGCCCCAGCATGCGCGCGGGCCGCCGTAAGTACCAGCAACGTCTCGTATGCTGACGTTAGCAACGCTTACGGCTGGAGGCTCCCGTGCTCGACGCCCACCGCCTGGCCGTGCTGGCCGAGGTCGCGCACGCCGGCTCGATCGCCGCGGCCGCCCAGCGGCTGTCGTTCACGCCGTCCGCCGTCTCGCAGCAGCTGGCCAAGCTGGAGCGTGACGTCGGCGCCCGGCTGCTGCACCGCCACGCCCGCGGTGTCACGCTCACGCCGGTCGGGGAGGCGCTGCTGACCCACGCCGAGGCGATCGTGGGGGAGCTGCGCACCGCCGAGCGGACGGTCCGCGCCCTGCTCGACGAGGAGCCGGCGCAGCTGGCCGTCGGCGCCTTCGCCAGCGCGGGCATGACCCTCGTGCCCGCCGCGCTCGCCGAGTTCCGCCGCGACCACCCCGCGGTGGCGCTGCGGCTGCTGGACCTGGAGCCGCCCGACGGGTACGGCCTGGTCAGCTCCCGCGACCTGGACCTGCTGATCACCCACCGGTACCCCGGCGCACCGCTGCCCGACCCGCGCGGTCTCGAGCGGTCGCTGCTGCGCTCGGAGCGGTTCCGGCTGGTCCTGCCGAAGGGGCACTCGAAGGCGCGCGCCCGCCGGCTCACCCTGCGGGAGCTGGCCGCGGAGGACTGGATTTCCGGCAGCCCGGGTGTGCCCAACCGCGCCTGTCTCGAGCAGCTCGCCGTCGCCGCGGACGTCCGGTTGCGGGTGGCCTACGAAACCCGGGACTACCAGGTGATTCTGGCGCTGGTGGAAGCCGGGCTGGGCATCGCGTTCGTCCCGGAGAGCGTGCTGCGGCGCGTGGACCCGGCGGGCATCGAGGTGCGCGACGCGGTGGACGCGCAGCCGGTGCGCGAGATCTTCCTGGTGCACCACCGGCGTCCGGGGCGGCTGGTGACCGAGATGGCCGCCCGGCTGAGCCGTCCACAGTAGACGGCTCAGCCGACCGCCCGCCCCGCGCTCTCGAACCGGGCCGAGGCCGTGCGCAACGCGTCCAGGCACGCCCGTACCGCCCCGCGGTCCTCCTCGCCGGCCCGGCAGATCGCGTGGATCGTGCGGGTCAGCGCCGGGCGGGTGGTCAGGATCCGCACGCCGTCGGGCAGGCGGTCACGGGCCAGGCGGGGGACCAGCGCCGCGCCGACGTTGCCCGCCACCAGGGCCAGCTGCGTCGGGTAACCGCCGACCGTGCAGCTGATCCGGGGCTCCAGCCGCTGCTTGCGCAGCACCTGCACCAGCCACTCGTAGCACCCGGAACCCGCGCTCCAGCCGATCCACGGCAGATCGTCCACTTCGGACAGGTCGACCGCCTTGCGGTGGGCCAGCCGGTGGCCGGCCGGCAGGGCGAGGTCGGCGACGTCGGAGAACAGCGTGAGGCGCGTCGTCGACGGCGGGAGCACCGTCGGGCGGTCGTTCCAGCTCTCCAGGACCGCGACGTCGAGGTCGCCGGCCAGCACCCGGGGCATCGTCTGCTCGGCCTCGCCCTCGTGCAGCGTCACCGCCAGCCGGGGGTGCCGGTCGGCCAGCGTGGCCAGCGCGGGCGGCAGCAGCGCGTGCACCGTCGTCGGGATCGCGCCGATCCGCAGCGGCCCGATGACGTCCTCGCGCAGCAGCTCCAGGTCCGCTTTTGCCGCGGCGACCTGGGCGAGGATCCGCTCCGCGTGCCCGGCCAGCACCTGGCCCGCCTTTGTCAGCCGGACGCCGCGGCCGTGGGGCTCCAGCAGCGGCTGGCCCGCCTCCCGTTCCAGCTTCGCCAGCTGCTGCGACACCCCGGACGGCGTGACGTGCAGGGACGCGGCCGCCGCGGCGACCGAGCCGTGGGTCGCGACGGCGTGCAGCGCCCGCATCCGCTCGAGTCCGAACACGGTAGTGATGCTACCGAATTCCCCGCAGAAACAATCGCTTGTCCTTGACAGTCGGCGCCCGCACGCTGGAGGCGTGACCACGACCGCGGCCCATCCCGCCCCGACCTTCACCCGCCGCTTCGACCCGCGGCTGCTCGCCGCGCTCGGCAGCTTCTGCATCTCGTTGTCGTCGGTCTTCATCAAGGTCTCGCACGTCAGCGGCAGCACGAGCGCGTTCTGGCGCTGCCTGCTCGCGTGTCCGGTGCTGCTCCTGCTGGCCGGGCGCGAACGGCGGACGGCCCGCCCGGCGCCACGCCGCCGGGTGCTCTTCCCGCTGCTGGCCGGGGCCGGGCTCGGCCTGGACTTCGTGCTCTGGGGCGAAGCGATCCCGCGGGTCGGGGCCGGCATCGCGACCGTGCTCCTCGCCGTGCAGGTGGTGATCGTGCCGCTGCTGGCCTTCGTGTTCCTGGCCGAACGGCCGGCCAAGCGGTTCCTCGCCGCGGTGCCCGTGCTGCTCGGCGGGATCGTGCTGGCCGGCGGGTTCGCCGGCACCGGCTCGTTCGGGCCGGACCCGGTCACCGGCGCCGTCGCGGCGCTGCTTGCCGGCGCCGGGTACGCCGGTTACCTCTTCCTGATCCGGCTCAGCGGCGGCACGGGCACGCAGGCGCACGCGCTGGTGCTGGCCACGGTCTCGGCCGGCGTGGTCGCCGTGGTGCTCGGCGTCCCGACCGGCACGCTCGACCTGACACCCGGCTGGCCCGCGTTCGGCTGGCTGCTCGCGCTCGCCGGGGTCGGCCAGCTGGCGGGCTGGCTGCTCATCTCCGCCGCGCTGCCCCGGATGTCCGCCACCACCGGGGCGACGCTGATGCTGCTGCAGCCGGTCGGGGCGGTGCTGCTCGGCATCGGCCTGCTCGGGGAGACTCCCGGGTGGGCGCAGCTGACCGGGTGCGCGGGAGTCGTCGCCGCCGTCTGCTTCGCCGGGGGCGGACGATCTGCGCGCGAAGGCCGTCCCGGCTAACGTCGCGGGCATGCGGGTGCTGGTGGCCGGGGCGTCGGGGTTCGTCGGCGGCCGGTTGTGCCCGGCGCTGGAAGCGGCCGGGCACGAGGTGCTCGCGATGACCCGCCACCCCGCGAAGTACCGCGGGGCCGGGAAAGCCGTCCGCGGCGACGTCGCCGACGTCGGCTCCCTGCGCGACGCGCTGAAGGGCGCCGAAGCCGCTTACTACCTCGTGCATTCACTCGACAGTGCGGACTTCAAGCGCCGCGACGCCGACGCCGCGCGGGCGTTCGCCCGGGCCGCGGCCGGCGCGGGCCTGCGCCGGATCGTCTACCTCGGCGGGCTCGGGGACGACGACGACACGCTGTCGGACCACCTGGCCAGCCGCCGCGAGGTCGAGCGGCTGCTCGGGGAGACCGGCGTCCCGGTGACGGTGCTGCGCGCCGGCATCGTGATCGGGCACGGCGGCACGTCGTGGGAGCTGACGCGCCAGCTCGTGGAGCACCTCCCGGCGATGGTCACCCCGCGCTGGGTGAACACCCGCACCCAGCCGATCGCGGTCGCCGACGTGGTCCGCTACCTGGTCGGCGTCCTCGACCACCCGGAGGCGGGCGGGCGGGCGTTCGACATCGGCGGCCCCGAGGTGCTGGCCTACCGGGACATGCTGCAGCGGGTCGCGGCGATCGAGGGCAGGCCGCTGCTGATCCTGCCGGTGCCGCTGCTTTCCCCGCGCCTGTCCTCGTTCTGGCTGTCGCTCGTCACCGACATCGACGCCACGACCGGCCGGGCGCTGATCGACTCGATGACCAACGAGGTCGTCGTCCGCGACGACACGATCCGCCGGGTCGTCGAGTTCGAGCCGATGGGCTACGACGAAGCCGTTCTGCAGGCGCTGGGCGAACGGGCGAAGAGCCGGCGGACCACGTGAAGCCGTTCCTCGCCGCGGTGACCGCCGCCGGGTCCGGGCTGCTCGGCGCGTCACTGGCCAGCCGCCCCGGATCACGCCGGTTCCACGTGCTGACGGCGTCGGTCGCCACGACCTGGCTCGCCGGGGCCCACGCGGCCGGCCCGGTGCCCCGGGGCCGCCGGGACGTCGTCCGGCCGGTGGCCGCGGGAGCCGGCGCGTTCGGCGTGTTCTACGGGTGCGCGCTGGTGGCCCGCCGCATCCCGCCGCTGCGCCGGGCGATCACCGGCGTGCTCGACCACGCCCGCCGCGGCTCGACGGCCTCGGTGGCGGCGACCACGCTGGTGACGGGCGCGGCGGAGGAGGTGTTCTTCCGCGGTGCGCTCTACGACGCGACCGGAGCACGGACCTCGACCGCGCTGTACGTGCTTTCCACGACCGCGACGAGAAACCCCGCACTGGTACTGGCGTCGGCGGTGATGGGAACGCTCTTCGCGTGGCAGCGCCACCGATCGGGCGGGGTGCAGGCGCCCGTGCTGACGCACGTGGTCTGGTCGGCGCTGATGCTCGGCTTCATGCCGCGCCTCTTCCCGCCGGAACCCCTCGACCCGCCGGGGGCCCGCAGTCCAGAATGACCGGTTGTGCGCATCCTCCTCGCGGCCGTCGCCCTGCTCGCCGCTGCCGCTGGGTGTCAGGGCGACGTGTCCGGCCGGGCCCACGCGTCGCGGGACGGCTTCGTCGTCGAAGACGGGACGCGGCTGCGGTTCCGGCCGGTGCTGGGCGAGCTGCCGCCCGGACCGGCGGTCGGCGCACCGGGTCAGCGGCAGAGCACGAACGCCGCCACGCAGGAGGCCGCCGCGCGGGCGCTCGACTGCTCGCCGGGCGTCCCGGATGCCCTCGACGGCCGGGACGACCCGGCGCTCCCGCTGGTCGGCTGCGACCGCGGGGAAGGCACCCGGTACCTGCTCGGCCCGGGCTTCCTCAGCGGTGCGGACGTGGGCTGGGTCGAGGCACGCGTCGATCCCGCGACGGGGAGCGCCGTCGTCAACCTCACCTTCACCGCCGCCGGGGCGCGGGCCTGGGCGGAGTGGACCGGGCGCAACGTCGGCAAGCAGGTCGCGATGGTCGTGAAGAGCCAGGTGCTGACCGCGCCGCAGATCCAGGCCGCCATCACCGACGGCGCCACGCAGATCACCGGGAAGTTCACGCTGCCGGAAGCGCGGCAGCTGGCCCGCGACATCGCCGGCGGGTGAACCGTCAGCAGGGCGGGCTTTCCCGGCAGGCTTCCGTTCCCGTCATGCTGGTCGCCTGCTGCAGGAGGGCGTAAAGCGCCTCGCGCTGCTCGTCGCTCAGCCCGCTGAACACCTCGTCCTCGACCGCCGTCAGCGCGAATTCCGCGCGGGCGAGCAGCTTCGCGCCGACGTCGGTGAGTTCGACGACGTGCCGGCGGCGATCGGTCGGCGAGCGGCGCCGCTCGATCAGGTTCTCGGTCTCCAGGTCGTTGAGCAGGCCGACGACGTTGGTGCTGTCCATCTCCAGGGTCTTCGCCAGGTCCTGCTGCGAGCTGCCGCGTTGGTCCCGCAGCACGGTCAGGGCGATGAGGTGCCGCGGCCGCAGTCCCAGCGGAGCCAGCACCGACTCGCTGCGCAGCCGCAGCCGGCGCGCGAGGTGGTCGACCAGTGCGCCGCACCGGTGGGGCGGCTGGTTGACGACCGGCAGCGAGGTCATGCGCCCAGTATATAGGCAGCCCAACGGTCGATGTGCTATCAATAGTTTGTCTTGCACCAACGATCTATGGACGGCTAACGACATGGCGCATCTCCTGCACATCGACTCGAGCATCCAGGGCGAAGGTTCGGTGAGCCGCCGGCTCAGCGCGCGCGCCGCGGCCGCGTGGCGCGCCGCCTACCCGGACGGCACGGTCACCTACCGCGACCTCGGCGCCGACCCGCTCCCGCACCTCGACGCGGCGGGCGGCCTGGCCAGCCAGGTGCCGCCCGAGCAGCACACGCCGGAGCAGGCGGCGACCTGGGCGCGGACCGTGGCGATCGTCAACGAGGTGAAGGCGGCCGACACGGTGCTGCTGGGCCTGCCGCTGTACAACTTCGGCCCGCCGAGCAGCGTCAAGACGTGGGTCGACCACCTCATCGCCCCGGGGCTGTCGATCGACCACGCGACCTACACCGGCCTGCTGGGCGGCCGCGAGTTCGTCGTGGTGGCCAGCCGGGGCGGCGGCTACGGCGAAGGCACGCCCCGCGAAGGCTGGGACCACGCGCAGCCGTGGCTGCCGCACGGTGTCTCTCTCACCGGGCTGGAGCCGCGGTTCATCACGGCCGAGCTGACGCTGGCGCCGGTCCGCCCGGCGATGGCCGACCTCGTGCCGCTCGCGGAGGAGAGCCTCTCAGCGGCGGAACGCGCCATCGACGAGCTCTGGGTCCCGGCCCGGGTCTGACGCGCGAGCCGGCCGCGCGGCGGACTGCGCGCGGCCGGCGTCCCCGCACCTCACCCAAGGCCCCGACCGCAGCGGGGCCCGGCGCGGGGGGTACCGTGCCGCGGCGGGCGGCTGGCATGGTGCGGCACGGGCGGCACCTGGGTGAGGAAGGTCGGGTTTGAGCGCGCACACCTCCCAGATGGACGACATCCGGCTCGTCGCGCAGCCCAGCGCGCTGCCGGTCACCGAGCTGTTCGTCCGCCTGATCCTCACCGACTGGTCCCTGATGCCGATGCTGGAGCAGGTGACCGCCACCGCGAGACGCCTGGTCGGGGCGGTGGTCGACGCCAGCGACCCGAAGGCGCCCGCCTTCGTCACGCTGCGGCTGCGGCTGCGCGCCGAGGTGCTCTCGATCGAGGTCGACGACGACGTCCCCGGGCGGCCGGACCCGCAGGCCCGGCCCGGCGAACGGCTGGGTGTCGCGCCCGCCGAGGGCGGCGGCCGCACCACTTGGTGCGAACTCGCGCTGCCGGGCGGGATGACCGCGCGGCAGGTGCGCCTGCCGCGGCGCCAGGAACGCCGGACGCTGGTCGACGAGCCCGTCTCGGGTGATCCGGTCGCCGCGGACCCGGAGGTCCTGGAACGCCTGCTGACCCGGCTGAGCGGCTGGTCCGGCCAGGGCTGAACGCTTTTCCCCGCGCGTGCGTGCCTCCAAGCAGGGGGTGACGTGGACGCGAGGAGGCAGCCGCCGTGCGGATCGTGATCGCGGAGGACGACGCGCTGCTGCGCGAGGGGCTGGTGCTGCTCCTGCGCAGTGAAGGGTTCGAGGTCGCCGCCGCCGTCGACCACCCCGGCGACCTGGTGGCCTCGGTCGAGACCGCGGAGCCGGACCTGGCCGTCGTCGACGTCCGGATGCCGCCGACGTTCACCGACGAAGGGCTCCGCGCCGCCCTCGAAGCCCGGCGCCGGATGCCGGGCCTGGCGATCCTCGCGCTTTCGGCGTTCATCGAAGACGGCTACGCGGGTGATCTACTGGCCGCCGGCGGCGGGGGAGCCGGGTACCTGCTCAAGGAGCGCGTCGGCCGGCCCGGCGAGTTCCTCGACGCCCTGCGGCGCGTCGCCGCCGGCGGCACGGTCCTGGACCGGGACGTCGTGGCGGTCCAGCTGGCCCGGCCCCGGCCCGGCGACCCCGTGGCGACGCTCAACGAGCGCGAGCGCGAGGTCGTGGCGCTACTGGCCGAAGGCCATTCGGTGCCCACGATCGGGCGACTGCTCGGCATCGGCACCGCCGCGGCGCGGCAGCACGCCGGGGACGTCAGCACGAAGCTGCGCGTCCCCGACGGCGCCCAGGCGATGCTCAGCTACCTGCGGGCGTGAGGACTTCGGCCTGCCGCTGCCGGTAGCGGGCCACGTTGGCCAGCTTGACGTCTTCGTAGCCGCGGACGAGGTCGGGGAGCTCGGCCAGCGCCAGCACCCGGGCCCGGTCGTGAGCCTTGAACGCCTCCAGGATCGCGCGGCGGTAGTCCTCGATCAGCTCGCGCTCCACCTGGCGCACCGCGGCGCGGCCGAACGGGTCGAAGCGGGTGCCGCGCAGCCGCCGCAGCGCGTGGAGCAGCCGGAACGCCGGGCGGAACCACGGGCCGAGGCTGATCTTGCGCCGCATCCCGAGCGCCCGCAGCACCGGCGGGTGCAGCCGGTACGCGTACCGCGTGCCCGCGCCGAACTGCTCCTCGAGGCCGTCCGTGAACGCCGGGTCCAGCGCCAGCCGCGCGACCTCGTACTCGTCCTTGTACGCCATCAGCTTGTACAAGTGCTTCGCGACGGCTTCGGTGATCTCCGTCGGCCCGTCCTCCAGCACCCGGACCCGCTCGACGAACTCCGCGTACGTCCGGGCGTAGGCCTTGTCCTGGTAGGCGATCAGCTCGGGGAGCCGGATGTCGAGCAGCCGCGCCAGTTCCGAGCCGGGCTCGGCGTGCACCAGGGCTCGCACTGCGTCCGGCTTCGCCGGCACGGGCTTCGGGGCCGGGGTCTTCTCCCCGGGCTCGGCCACGAGCAGGCGGCCCCGGCGGAACGCCTGCAGGTTCGCGGCGACCTGGGTGCCGTTCAGCTCGATGGCGCGCTCGATCACCGCCGCGGGCAGCGGGATCGCGCCGGTTTGGAAAGCCGCGCCGAGCTGCAGGACGTTGGCGAACTGGTCGTCGTCGAAGAACTCCTCGGCCAGGCCGCGCGCGTCCAGCGACACCGTGCGCGAGGCGGCAGTGTCGATGGGCGCGAGCACGCTGCCCGGGTCCGGGAAGGACACCGTCGTGTCGACGACCATCCGGCCGGTCGGGACCTCGGTCGTGGAGACGACGGCGATCGTGCGGGCCGGGTCGGCGACCCCGAGGTTCGTCGCGTCCGCGCCGACCAGCGCGTCACAGGCGAGGTAGAGGTCGCATTCGCCGGCCGCGAGCTTCGGGGCCTGCTCGACCGGTTCCACCGTGACCTTGAGGTCGGAGACGACCGCGCCGCCCTTCTGGGCGAGCCCGGTCTGGTCGAGCGTGCGGACGTGCCGCCCGTCGAGCACCGCCGCCGTGGCGAGGATCTGCGTCACGGTGACCACGCCGGTGCCGCCGATCCCGGTGATCCGGACGGTGAAGTCCTTCGCCCGGGTTTCCGGCGTCTCCGGCGCGGGGACGGCGTCGGCGGCCAGTTCGGTGGCCTTCCGGCGCTGCTTCCGGCCCGGCACGACCGTGACGAACGACGGGCAGTCACCGGCCAGGCAGGAGTAGTCGACGTTGCACGACGACTGGTGGATCGCCGTCTTGCGGCCGAACTCGGTCTCCACCGGTTGCACGGACAGGCAGTTCGACTTGGTGCCGCAGTCGCCGCAGCCCTCGCAGACGCGCTCGTTGATCACCACGCGCGTCGCGGGCGCGGTCTGCTTGCCGCGGCGGCGCTTCCGGCGCTTCTCGGCCGCGCACTCCTGCTCGTGGATCAGCACCGTGACGCCCTTGATCGCCGCCAGCTCTTCCTGCGTGCGCAGGAGCTCGGTGCGGTCGCGGACCTCGACGCCGGCGGGCAGCTTCCGGTGCTTCGCCGGTGCGTCGCTGGTGATCACGACCCGCTTCGCGCCCTCGACGAGCAGCAGCTGCGCGACCTTCTCGACGGGCAGCCCGCCGACGGCGTCCTGACCGCCGGTCATCGCCACGGCGGAGTTGTAGAGCAGCTTGTAGGTGATGTTCACCCCGGCGGCGACCGCCGCGCGCACGGCGAGGCTGCCGGAGTGGGTGAACGTGCCGTCCCCGATGTTCTGGACGAAGTGCTGGGCCTCGACGAACGGCGCCATGCCGATCCACTGGGTGCCTTCGCCGCCCATCTGGGTCACCCCCAGGACGGTGCCGACCTGGTCGGGCTCCATGAACAGGGCCATGGTGTGGCAGCCGATGCCGCCGCCGACCAGCGTGCCTGCCGGGACCTTCGTCGACGAGTTGTGCGGGCAGCCCGAACAGAAGTACGGCGTGCGCGCGAGCAGCGGCACGGCGATGCGTTCGCGGCGACGGCGGCCGCGGTAGGCGGCGACCGGCGGGATGTCCTCCGGCAGCCGCCGGGCGAGCCCGGCGGCGACGCCGTCCGGATCCAGCTCGCCGAGCTCGGTGAACAGCGTCCGGCCGTCGAGGTCCTTCTTGCCGGTGATCCGCGGGGCACCGGCAACGCCGTAGAGGATCTCCTTGAGCGCGGTTTCGACGAACGCGCGCTTCTCCTCGACGACGACGATCTCGTCGAGGCCGTCGGCGAACTCGCGGACGATCCCGGGCTCGAGGGGGTGGATCGCGCCGAGCTTGAGCACGCGGATGCCGTACCGGGTCAGCGTTCCGCTGTCCAGGCCGAGGGTGCGCAGCGCCTGCTGCAGGTCCAGGTAGGACTTGCCGGCGGAGACGATGCCGATCCGGTCGGCCGGCCCGCGTGCGGTGATCCGGTTGATCCCGCTCGCGCGCAGGTACTCCGTGACCAGCGGCAGCCGGACGGTGAAGAGGCTGCGCTCCAGCTCGGCGAGGCTCGTGCCGAGCAGCCGTGACGTCGGCTGGTGCCGGTAGGCCCCGGCGATCTCCGGTGCGCTCCACTGTGGACCGACGGTCGCCGTGCCGGACGCGTCGGCGACGTTCGCGACGATCTTCAGCGACGTCCACACCCCGGCCGCGCGCGACAGCTCGACGGCGTGCATGCCGAGACCGAGGACGTCCTCGGAGTCGGTGGGGTAGAGGATCGGGATCGCCAGGTCGGCGAGGGCGAGCTCGGACGCGCAGGGGACGGTGGAGGACTTCGCGTTGGGGTCGTCGCCGACGAGCGCGACCGCCCCGCCCCGCGGGTCGGTGCCGGCCAGGTTGGCGTGGCGGAGGGCGTCGGTGGCGCGGTCGAGACCGGGGGCCTTGCCGTACCAGAAGCCGGTCACCCCGCGGCGTCCACCGGCCCCGGCGACGAGCTGGCTCCCCATGACCGACGTAGCTGCCAGCTCCTCGTTGAGCCCGGGCCGGTGCACGACATCGTGCTTTTCCAGCAGCGTCGCCCGGCGGCCGAGTTCGAGGTCGTAGCCGGCCAGCGGCGAGCCCTCGTATCCCGAGACGAAGACGGCGGGATCGCCACCGAGGGCGCGGTCGTGGCGCACGCGGTCGAACAGCAGCCGGACCAGGGCCTGCACCCCGGTCAGGTGCACGGTCCCGGCCTCCCGCAGATAGCGGTCCTCCAGCGTGAACGTCTCCACGGCGCGGCTCCCTTCGCCCTTCGGTGCTCTCGCACGCTTCCGGGCACGATGCGACGCGCGCCACACTAACGCAACAGGCATTCACCTTTACGACCCCTCGACGCAAACTTCGGTCGTCTTTTGTGTTGGTTGGTGGGATTCTTTGCGTCCGGTTAGGCTTCCGCGCATGCCCGAAGAGCTGCTGGACGCGACCGACCACGAGATCCTCGGCCTCCTGCGCGAGGACGCCCGCCGGACGCTGTCCGACATCGCCGGCCGCGTGACCCTCTCGACGGCGGCCGTCAAGCGTCGCATCGACCGGCTGCGGGAGAGTGGGGTCATCACCGGGTTCACGATCCAGGTCGACCACGCGAAGCTCGGCTGGGGCATCGAGGCGTTCACCGAGCTGCGGTTCGTGGGCAACACGAAGGTCGACGAGATCCTCCGGACGACGACGCGGATGCCGGAGGCTCAGGCGGTGTTCACCATTGCTGGGGATCCGGATGCTTTGGTTTGGCTGCGGGTTCGGGATATGGCTCACTTGCAGAAGACGATCGATGAGATCCGGCGGCATCATCAGGTTACTGGGACCAAGACTTTGATTGCTCTTGAGTCGTGGTCGCGTTAGGTTTTCCATTCCTGTGGTCATCTTTTAAAGATGACGGCTTCGCCGGGGCGTGGGAAATCGGCGCTTGTTTGTGGTTGCTTTGCGTCTTGGTCGGTAGCGCCGATTCCCCACGCTTCGGTTCCTCTGCCGGGGTTTTTGTTGTGGCTGTTCTGGGGTGCGGACAGTTGTTGCCTGATCGTGTGATTCGGTTCTTTGCGGTTGGCGGTATTCTTGGTTTATGTCCAGTGACGCGATCCGGCACCCCGATGCGGTGGCTTTGGCCGACCGTGCCGGTGAGCTGCTTGCGTGTATGCGGTCGGCTGAGGCGTCGCTGGGTGCTCTGCTGGTGGAGATCGAGCAGCGGGGTGTCATGGAGCTGTTCGGCTACCGGTCGGCTGCTCGTTTGCTGGAGCATCTTGGAGATGTGCCGAAGCAGGCTGCCGAACGCGCGGTGAAACGGGCCCGGGCCCTTAATGCCGGTCGGACCCTTGACGGCAGTCCCATTCCCGCCGTGGCTCCCGCGACCGGTGCTGCCGCCCGCACGGGCCGGTTAAGCAACCTGATGATCGATACCATCGTCGATGTCCTGACCCACGTTCCTCTCGAGCACCGGGACAGTGCCGAGGAGAACTTGCTGGCCTTTGCCGAGGAGGCCGGGCACAAGCAGGTCGCGGCCCTCGGTGCCCGGATCCTGGCTCACTTGGATCCCGACGGCACGGAACCCGACACCGCCGAACCGGTCGTTCCGGCTCGTGAGCTGTTTCTGCGCCGTAAGAGAACCGGTATCTGGGAGTTGAACGGGACGTTCGACGACGAAACCGGCACCCGCGCCAGCGCCCTGCTCGACGCCCTGGCCGAGCGCCACACCACCGACGAGGGCCCCGACCTCCGCACGCTGCCCCAACGCTACGGAGACGCCTTCTCCGACGCTGTCGACCTGGCGCTGAACTCCCCGGACCTGCCGATGCAGGCCGGTGAACGTGCTCACGTGATGGTCGCGGTGTCGTTGGAGGACCTGCGGTCAGGTGTCGGTCGCGCGACCCTGGGCGATACCGGGGAGATGTCTGCCGCGGAGGCTCGGGTGCATGCCTGCGACAGCATGATCATCCCCGCAGTGTTGGGTGAGAAGAGCGAACCCCTCAACCTCGGCCGCCTCCGCCGCCTGATTTCCGCCGGTCTGCGCCGGGCCCTCTTCTTACGTGACCGTGGCTGTGCTTTCCCAGGATGTCATCGCCCGCCTCGGCATTGCCAGGGGCACCACATCCGGCATTGGGCCGACGGCGGCTCCACCGACTTGAACAACCTGGTCCTGCTCTGCGCCCACCACCACCGGCTGATGCACCGCTCCGGCTGGGAGGTCCGCATCGCCGTCGACGGCCTCCCCGAGTTCCTCCCGCCGGTGTTCATCGACAAACGCCGAAAACCGAGGCGCAACAACCTCCACGAACCCCTCCCATTCGCAGCCTGAACACGGGAAAGGCCCGCAGCCACACGGCTACGGGCCTACACCCACGTTCTACCCACGCAACAAGACCCCGGAACCAAGCTCCCGCGAGAAGAACGTCTCCGGCCACTCGAGCGCATCCGGAGGCGCGTCGATCGCCGTAGCCCGACGGCGAAGTTCGGCCAGGTAGTCCGTGTCCAACACCGCCCGAGCCGACAACGGCTCGCGCAGCAGCAAATCGGCCGGCCCCTCGTACAAGTAAGCGTCCACGCCCGGATAACCGCGCGTACCCGGCGGATACTCACGATTGACCGGGAAGAACGTCGTCTCGAGCGTGCCGAGCCACGAACCCCTCAACGGCACCAAAGCCGGCACCAAAGCCGGCCACGGTCCCAGCCGCTGCTCCAGCCGCGCGTTGTCCGAAGTAAACCCGCGGTGGTCCGCCACGACGTACGCCGCTCCCGGGTACTCGCGCTCCAGCTGGGCCACCGCGCCGCTTCCGCCGTTGTGGGTCAAGTGGCCCAAGCCGAACAGCATCAACGCCTTGCGATTCCTCTGCAGCACCTGGGTCTTCACCACGGACACGATCGACGCGTCCCGGTCCAGGAACGGCTCCAGGTCCGCCGGTGAGTGCACGCGGCTCCAGTCCACCGGTGGGTCCGAAGCCAGGACCCGGATCTTCCGTGACGCCGGCAGCGTCGTGTTGACCTGCCGCACCAGTGCGAACAGCTGCTCGTAGAACGTCGAAAACCCGCAGCTCGGCTGGGTCGTGTCGCGCCACACCCGATTGATGTCCGGTACGTCGCCGCCTCCGGTGTACGCGTCCAGCAGTGGCTGGAGGCGGGCGTTGCCGCACTCCACCGCTATTTCGTTCACCCGGGTTGGGAAGCGGGGGTCGCGGATCAGGTCGAACACGAACGGTCCCACGTCCGGGCTGGACTTCGCCACGATCGCGTGGTCGGTGAACGCCGCCAGCAGGGTGCCCGCCGGGTCGGGGTGCTGCTGGCCCGCGTCGGCTGGGGTGGCCAACAGCGTGGTGGCCGCGAGGGCGGCCAAGAAGAGTCGCATCGGGAGCTCCTCGGGTGATTGACCCATTGTCCTACGACTGTAAGACAATTCGGTCAGCATTCAGCGGGGGTCCGGCCGGTGTCAAGGGCGGGTCAGTGCCGGAACGCCTCCGCCAGCCACCACGATCCGCCGTCGTCGGCGATCTTCGCGTCGATCACCAGGGGTGCCGTGCGGGGTGCCGCGAGCCACTCGCGGACCGCCGGCAGGTCTTCCGGGGAGCGGACCGTGATGCCGGTGCAGCCGAAACCGCGGGCGATGGCCGCCACGTCGGAGCCGGGGAACCGGACCGTGGTCATGTCCGCGTCGCCGAAGTGGTGGACCTCCGCTCCGTACGCCGCGTCGTTGTAGACGATCACCACCAGGGGCAGCTCCAGGCGGACCGCCGTGTCCAGTTCGGACAGTGCCATGTGGAACCCGCCGTCGCCGGTGCCCAGCACCGGCAGGCGGTCCGGGCGGGCCAGTGCCGCGCCGATCGCCGTGCCCAGGCCCAGGCCGATGCTCTGGAACGCCTGCGTGAAACAGAATCCCTGCTCGTCGGGCACCGACAGGTAGGCGCTCGGGTAACCCATGAAATTGCCCGAGTCGATCGAGACGATCCGCTCCGCCGGCAGCAGGTCGTCCAGCAGCCTGCTCAGCGTCCGCGGGTCGATCCGGCCGTTGCGGGACAGGTCCTCGTGCTCGACGTCGGTCCAGCGGCCCGCCGCGATGCGGGCTGCGACGTCGTCCGTGCGATACCCCCGGCGCTCCCGCGCCAACGCGAGGACGTCCAAGGCCGTGCACGTGACGTCGCCGACGACGCCCAGGTCGATCGGGCGGTGCGCGCCCAGTGCCGCCTGCTCGACGTCGACCTGTGCCAGCTTCGCGTGCGGGCTGAGCAGCTTGCCGTGGCGGGTGGTCCACATGTTCAGCGCGCAGCCCCAGCCGACGACCAGGTCGGCGCCCACGATCAGCTCGGCCGCCGACGGCGAGGCGAACCCGCCCGAGATGCCCAGCGCGAACTCGTCGCCGTGGAACAACCCGTGGGCGACGGCGGACGTCGCCAGCAGCGCGCCGCACCGCGAAGCCAGCTCCCGCAACGGTTCCCGGCTTTCGCGGGCGCCGCGGCCGGCGATGAACACCGGCCGCTCGGCGGCCGCCAGGAGGTTCGCCAGTGCGGCCGCCGAAGCGGTGTCCGGCCGCACCGGCGCCGGTCCCGGGATGTCCGGCACGACGGGCGGGGACGGCGCCGGCTCGGCCTGGACGTCGAGCGGCAGGTTCAGCACCACCGTCCGGCGCTGCTGGCGGGCGGTCCGGAACGCCCGCACGGTGTCGGCCACCGCGCTCGCCGCCGAGTGCACGCGCTCGGGCACCGCGCCGACGGCCGTGGCCAGCGCGTCCTGGTCGATGCGGAAGTTCGACAGCACCGACGATCCCGCGGAGTCGGCGGTGAGGACCAGCATCGGCGTGCGGCTCTTGGCCGCCTCGGTGATGCCGGTGACGGCGTTGGTCAGCCCGCAGCCCTGGTGCAGCGACAGCACCGACACCTGCCCGCTGATCCGGGCGTAGGCGTCGGCCATGCTCGCCGCGCCGCCTTCGTGGCGGGCGGCGACGAACCGGACGCCGCCCGCGCGCAGCGCGTTGGTCACCTCGAAGTTGCCGCTGCCCACCACGCCGAACGCCGTGCCGGCGCCGAGGCCGGCCAGGGTCCGGCCGACGAGTTCGGCGACGTTCACCGCTCCACCAGGGCCAGTACGCGCGCGGGGCTGCCCGAGCCGCCGACGATCGGCAGCGGCGAGACCACCAGCAGCACGCCCGTCGCCGGCAGCGAAGCGAGGTTCTGCAGCTGCGTCAGACCGTGCTTGCCCGCGCCCAGCAGCAGCTCGTGGCAGGGGAACATCGGCTCGAGCCCGGGTGCCTGCCCGGCGTCGGTGCCGACGGTTTCGACGCCGAGCCCGGTGATCGGCGTTTCCTCGGCCAGCCACCGCGCGCATTCGGCCGAGACGCCCGGGGTGTGCGAGCCGGTCTCGTCGGCGTTGAGGAACTCGGCCTGGTCGGCGCTGCGCGCGTCCCAGCCGGTGCGGTAGAGCAGCCAGCCGCCGTCGGGCAGCGGCCCGTGCTCGGCGGTCCAGGCGCGGACGTCGTCGACCGAAAGCAGGAAGTCCGGGTCGGCCGCGGCCCGCGCGGAGAAGTCCAGCACGACCGCGGGCGCGACCAGGGTCTTCAGCGGCACCTGCGAGACGTCGTGGCCGTCCTTTCCGGACACCCAGTGCACCGGGACGTCGAGGTGGGTGCCGGTGTGCTCGCCGGTGTGGATGTCGTTCCAGTACCACCGCGGGCCGCGCTCGTCGTAGCGGCTGATCTCCTCGAGCCGGAACGGGATGGTGTTGGCGAACGGCTCCGGCAGCTGCAGGATCGGCGTGCTCGAGCTCAGGGGAGCGGTGAGGTCGACGATCTCGATCGCGCCGCTCGCGATCGCCTGGCTCAGCCCGTCCAACAACGACATTCCTGCCTCCTGGTGCCGGTGTGCGTTCGGCTCGAACTCTATGCCTTGACAGCGGTGCGCCGTCAGGTGTTGTCTTAATGTCGTAGGACAATAGGAAGGTGCCGGGTGATCGAGTTCGTCCTGGACGGCCGCTCGCGGGTCGCCACGTACATGCAGCTCGTCGTCCAGGTGAAGCAGGCGATGCGGGTCGGCCTGCTGCGCCCCGGCGACCAGCTGCCGAAAGTGCGCGAAGTGGCCCAGGCGCTGGCGATCAACCCGAACACCGTGCTCAAGGCCTACCGCGAGCTGGTCCTGGAGGGACTCGCGGAAGGCCGGCCGGGGGTGGGCACGTTCGTCACCGGCAGCCTGGCCGGGCCGTCGCTGGGCAGCCAGGGGCAGCTGCGCGAAGAGCTGGTGGCCTGGCTGGAGCGCGCCGAAGCGGCGGGGATGTCGGCCGACGACATCGCCGCCCTGATCGAGACCACGTTGCGGGGCACCGCGGTGCCCCGCGACCTTGCGTGAGGAGTTCCGGGATGGAGCTGGCCGTGCAGGCCCGCGCGCTGGGCAAGCGCTACGGGCGGAACTGGGCCTTGCAGGACTGCGACCTGGAGGTGCCCGCCGGGCGGATCGCCGCGCTCGTCGGGCCGAACGGCGCGGGCAAGACGACGTTGCTGCACCTGGCCGTCGGGCTGCTGAAACCCGACTCGGGGGAGGTGCGCGTCTTCGGGCGCGCGCCGCGGTCCGTGCTCGCCGACATCGGGTTCGTCGCGCAGGACGCCCCGCTGTACCGCGACTTCACCGCGGCGGAGCTGGTCGCCATGGGCGGCAAGCTCAACCGCGCCCGGTGGGACACCGCGCTCGCCCGTGACCGCTTGGCCGGGCTCGGGATCCCGCCGGACCAGCCGGTGGGGAAGCTCTCCGGCGGGCAACGCGCCCAGGTCGCGCTGGCCCTGGCGCTGGCCAAGCGACCGCGGCTGCTGCTGCTCGACGAACCCATCGCCAGCCTGGACCCGCTCGCGCGCCGCGAGTTCATGCAGACGCTGATGGGTGCCGTGGCCGAAAGCGAGACGACCGTGCTGCTGTCTTCGCACCTGCTCGCCGACCTCGAACGCAGCTGCGACCACCTGATCCTCCTGCAGCGGTCCCGCGTCCAGCTGGCCGGGCCGGTCGACGAGCTCCTCGGCAGCCACCGCACGCTCGTCGGCCCGCGGGCCGGGAGCGATGCCGTCGCGGGCGTCGAGCAGGTGGTCCGCGCGAGCCACACCGAGCGCCAGTCGACGCTGCTGGTCCGCCGCGGCGACGACCCGATCGATCCACTGTGGACGCAGCACGAGGTGACCCTGGAAGACGTGGTGCTGGCCTACCTCGCCGACGCCGGAACGCGCGTCCCGGCGTCCGCGTGGGAGGTGCCGGCATGATCTGGCTGATCTGGCGCCAGCACCGCAAGCAGGCGCTGTTCACCCTCGCCGCCCTCGGCGTGCTCGCCGCGATCATGGTGCCGACGGGCCTGGCGATGCACGCGAAGTACGCCGGTCTCGGCCTGGCCGCCTGCCGGTCCACGCTCGGCAGCGCGTCGATGGTCACGCAGACCGAGGCGGTGACGCGCTGCGAAAACCTCGGCCAGGAGTTCCAGCAGCAGTTCGGCGGCATGGTGTTCATCGCCGTCCTGTTCGTGGTCCTGCCCGTGCTGGTCGGGGTGTTCTTCGGCGCACCGCTGGTCGCCCGCGAGGTCGAGCAGGGCACCCACCGGCTGGTGTGGACGCAGGGCGTGAGCCGCCTGCACTGGGCGCTGGCCAAGTTCGGTCTGGTCGGCGCGATCACCGCGGTACTGGCGGTCGGGTACGCGCTGGGCGTGTCCTGGTGGTTCGAGCCGCTGGTGAGCGCGAGCACCGGCCGTCTGACGTACCTCTCGTTCGACGTCCAAGGGATCGTGCCGATCGCGTACACGCTCTTCGCGCTGGGGCTGGGCGTGTTCGCGGGGACGTACTGGCGGAAAGTGCTGCCCGCCATGGCAATTTCCCTCGCCGGGTTCGCGGCGGTCCGCGTGGCGATCGAGGTCCTCGCCCGGCCGCGGTACCGGCCCGCGCAGACCCTCTCGTTCTCCCCGGACGGGAGTCAGACGCCGAACCCCGCGTCCGGCGACTGGGTGATGGACGTCGGCGTCCGCAACGCGGCCGGTGAGCTGGTCCTGCCGAACGCCCGGATCGGCCCGTGCCCGCCCGGCGGCTGCGGCGACACCGCCGCCGGCCCCGGGGCGACCAACTGGCTGCAATACCAGCCGGGGGACCGGTTCTGGCTCTTCCAGGGCATCGAGACCGGGATCTTCGTGCTCCTCACGGCCGCGCTGGTGTTCTTCGCGATGCGGCGGCTGCGCACGATCGCCTGAGCGGGCACTGCCCACCGGAGACCGGCGCGTGTTCGTGAGTTTTCCACGGTCCGGCGGAGTTCTGCGGCCGATCGGGTGATCTGCGGGGGTAAGCGGGGGAACCCGGCCCGCAGGGCCGGTGCGCCGCCGTAAGGTCGCTCCCGGTGAGGGAGCACAACGGTTTTGCCGCTGGGCGCGCGGGGGATCCGGATCCGTGGCGGGTATGCCTGCTGGACTCGTCGGGCCGGGCACTGGGTGCCGGGATGCTGCTGGGCGAATCCACGGTGCTCACCTGCGCGCACGTTGTGCAGGCCGCAGGGGAGGAAGCGCTTTCGGGCTCGCACGTGCTGGTGCGGTTCGTCGGGCTGGCCGGGATGCCGGAGACGCTCGCCGCCGTGCGGCCCGGCTGCTGGGTGCCGCCGACGGCGGACGGCCGGGGTGACATCGCGGTGCTGGACCTCGCCGAAGCGTTCCCCCACGTGCCCGGCGCCCCGCTGGTGCGGCTGGGTGCCGTGCGCGACCGGGTGGTCCACACCTACGGCTTCCCGCACCCGCACCGCTACGGCCTCTGGGTGAACAACGCCGAGCTGGCCGGCCCGGCCGGAGCCGCCGGGGAGTGGATCCAGCTGAACTCGCCGCTGCCGGGGGAGCGGGTGCGCCGCGGTTTCAGCGGCGCGGGCGTGATCGACAAAGCGACCGGTGCGGTGCTCGGCATGGTGGTCACCGAGTACACCGACGAACGGTCCGGGCTCGCCTACCTGATCCCGGTCGAAGTGATCGTCCGGTACGTGCCGGACGTCGCCCGGTGGGTGGGCGAGCCGCCGCGGCCGTCGTCCGGCCCGCTGATCGTCCTCATCGGGGACGGCGATTCGGCCGAGGACTTCCTGGTCCGGGTCCGGCGCGAACGCCGGGTGTCGCGGGCGCCGGGCCGGGTTCCCGGCGAGCGGCTCGCCGCGATCGTGGACGCCACCGGCAAGTCCGCGGGCGAAGTGGCCGAGAACGTCAGTGCCGGCATCAGCACCGGCGAGGCCGTCACCGTGCTGGAGACCAACCCGGAAGACGTCGCGGTGGCGG
This sequence comes from Amycolatopsis sp. A133, assembly GCF_031082405.1. GTDB lineage: Bacteria > Actinomycetota > Actinomycetes > Mycobacteriales > Pseudonocardiaceae > Amycolatopsis. The sequence goes on along the minus strand of NZ_JAVHJU010000003.1, from coordinate 147,078 downwards.
TGACCGGCGTCGAAGACGCCCAGGCCCCGGAGGAAGTGCTCACCGAGGTGGTGCGGCCGCTGGTGGACAAGGGCGCCACCGTGCTCGTCCGGTTCAGCGGGCCGGACTCGCCCGGCGTGCACCTGGCCCGGCGCTGGGAGAACGAGCGGAACGCGCGGCGCTTGGAGCGGTTGGCGCTGCTGGTGGACATGGTGGAGCACGAGGAGGAACGCACGCGGGAGCGAGCCGACCGGAGCGGCTCCTGCGAGGAGGTGCCCGGCGAATCCGTGGACCTGCGCCTGCGGCTGTCCGTGCTGCGCTCGGCGGGCGAGCGGATCGAACCGGGCCGCGTGCGGCTCGCACTGGCGAAGGCCGAACGCGACGCGGAAGCGGCCCGCTGGGCGCTCGTCCGGCAGTACGGCCGGCTCGACGCGCTGGCCGCCCGGCACGACGAACTGCACGGACGGCTGCGCGCCTACAACGCCAAAGCGACCGGCGCGGGCTTGATGGAGGACGAGGAACTGGCCGGGCTGTACCGCCCGGCCATGGCGGCGCTGACCACGCGGCCGGACGAACCGGAGGTCGCGGCCGAGCTGGTCGAGCGGTACGTGCGGGCGGTCCGCCGCAGGCTGGAGCGGGTGTGACGACCGCAGCGGCGTGGTGCCACGGGCAGCCGGTCGGGCCGATCGGGTTCTGCGAGGTGTGCGGCCGTCGCCGGGTCCCCGCCGAGCGGCCTGCCCCGTCCGGGCCGGCGCCGGAAAGCACCCGGCGCAGCGTCGAGCTCTGGGGCGGTGAGGCGGACTTCCACTCCCTGCCCGCGATCGAGGTGCCGGACCCGGAGAAGCTCGTCCTCGCCGACCCGGACTACCCCGAGCAGCACCGGTTCTGCGGCCACTGCGGGGAACCCGTCGGCCGCGCCTACGCCGGCGAACCGGCCTTCGCCGAAGGGTTCTGCGAAAACTGCGGCGAGGCCTTTTCCTTCCTGCCCAAGCTGAAGCGCGGCGAACGGGTCGGCGACCGCTACGACGTCCTCGGCTGCTTCGCCCGCGGTGGGCTCGGCTGGGTGTACCTGGCCGCCGACACCGCGCTCGCCGGCCAGCACGTCGCGCTCAAGGGCGTGATCAACACCGGCAACGCCGTGCTGCGCGCGCTGGCGCGGGTCGAACGCGACGTGCTCGTCCGGCTCGACCACCCGAACATCGTGCGCGTCAGCGACTTCGTCGAGCACCCGCCACCCGGCGGCGGCGAGCCGGACACCTACCTGGTGATGGAGTACGTCGGCGGGCGGTCGCTGCGCGACCTGCTGAAACAGGGGCCGCCTCCGCGCGTCGAGCACGTCATCGTCTACGGCCGGGCGATCCTCGGCGCACTGGACTACCTCCACGGCGAGGGCCTGCTCTACTGCGACATGAAGCCGGAGAACGTGATCCACGGCGACAAGCGGGTCAAGGTCATCGACCTCGGCGCGGCCCGCCCGATCGACGACCCGGCCGGTCCGAGCGTCGGCACGGAAGGGTTCCAGGCCCCGCCGCACGAGCTCGCCCGCCACGGCCTGACCGTGCGCTCCGACCTGCACACCGTGGGCCGGACCCTGCAGGTGCTGCTCGAAGCCGCCACCGAAGACGCCGACCCCGACCGCATCGCCGGCGGCCTCGGCTCTCTCGACCGGGTGCTCGAGCGCGCGGTCGCGCCGTTCGAGCGGCGGTTCGCCACCGCGTCCGAAATGGCCGAGCAGCTGGAGGGCGTGCGCCGGGAAATCCTTTCGCTGCGCGACGAACGGCCGCGACCGGCGCCCTCGGCGCTGTTCGAAGACACCGCCGAACTGCTCGACGACGGCCTCGGCGCGGTGCCCGGCCTCGACCACTGGGTCACCGGTGAGCACGCCGGCGACCAGCTGGACCTCGGCTTGCCGGAAGCCGCGGGCGGCGCCGGGCGGCTGCCGGTCCCGAGGGTCGCCCCGGAAGATCCGGCGGTGGGCTTCATCGCCGCCGCGGGTGCACCCGGGCCGCACCGCTGGCTGGACAAGCTGGCGATGTTCGGCGAACCGTCGGTCGAGATCGCGTTCGCCCGGGCGCGGGCGCAGGTCGCGCTGGGCAACTCCGATGCCGCGGCCGCGGCACTGGCGAACGCCGAAGAGCAGCTCGGGACCGAGGCCGCGCGCGACTGGCGGGCGGCCTGGCACCACGGGCTGCTGGCGCTGGCCCGCGACGACGCCGAGCAGGCCGCGACCGCGTTCGACCGGGTGCACCGGATCTGGCCCGGCGAGATCGCGCCGAAGCTGGCGCTCGGTTTCTGCGCCGAGCTGCGCGGGCGGACCGAGCCGGCCGAGCGCTGCTACCGCTCGGTGTGGCACCGCGACCACACCCAGGTCAGCGCCGCCTTCGGCCTGGCCCGCTGCTACCTGCGGGACCCGGCCCGGGGCCGCGACGCCGCGGTCGCCCTGCTGGACGCCGTGCCGCCGATTTCGCGGCACTACGACGCCGCGCGGATCGCCTCCGTGCGGATCCGGCCGGGCGCCTGCCGTCCGGGCGACCGGGGCGCGCCGACTTCGACGACGCGGCCCGGCGGCTGCCCGAGCTCTACCTCGACCGGGAGTCCCAGGACCGGCTCGAGGCGCTCGTCCGCGAGGCCGTGCTGGCCGCCCTGACCGCACCGGCCGCACCGGCCGCCCTGCCCGCACCGGCCGCCCTGACCGCACCGGCCGCCCTGACCGCACCGGCCGGGGACACCGGCTGGAACGGCGGCGCGCTCCTCGGGGAGCCCGTCACCGAACGCGGTGTGCGGGCGCTGCTGGAGCGGTCCCTGCGCCGGCTCGCCGAGCGCGCGCAGGACCGCAACTCCCACGGCGTCCTGGTCGACCTCGCGAACTCCGTCCGGCCGAAGACGAGAAGGTGATCGGATGCCCGACCGGGACCGCCCGTCGTTCACCCTCCAGCTGAGCCAGAACAAGTACCTCGCGCCCACCGACGACCGGATGGACGTCGTCCTCACCGTGCGGGTGGGCGACGCCGCGGCCGCGGTTGCGCCACCGCCGACCGCCGAGCTGCTGCTGGTCGACTGTTCCAGCTCGATGGACTGGCCGCCGACGAAGATCGAGGCCGCGCGGCACGCCTGCCGCGCGGCCATCGGCTCGCTGCGCGACGGTGTGCTGTTCGGGGTGGTCGAATGCACCGGGCACGCCCGGCTGGTCTACCCGCCCGCGCCGCCGCTGGCGGTCGCCGGCGAGCGGACCCGCCACGAAGCCAAGGCCGCGGTCTCCGGGCTGATCGCCGGCGGCGGCACCGCGATGAGCACGTGGCTGAACCTGGCCCTGGACCTGTTCGAGCCGGCCCCGGCCGCCATCCGGCACGCCGTGCTGCTCACCGACGGCAAGAACGAGTCGGACCGCACCGGGGCGCTGGAGGCCGCGCTCGACCGCTGCCGGGGCCGGTTCGCCTGTGACGCCAGGGGAATCGGCGACGACTGGGAGCCGCGGGATCTCCAGCGCATCGCCTCGGTGCTGCGTGGCAACGCGGACGCCGTCCTCGAGGACGCCGAGCTCGCCGGCGACTTCCGGCGGCTGATCGAGCACGCCATGGGCCGGACCGTGCCGGACCTCCGGCTGCGGATCACCACGATGCCCTACAGCCGGCTGCGGTTCGTCAAGCAGGTCTTCCCGACCGAGGTCGAACTCACCGCGCAGTGCCGGACCCGGGAGGGCCGGATCGAGCTGCCCACCGGGGCGTGGGGTGACGAGCTGCGCGAGTACCACCTCTGCCTCGACGTCGAGGCGGGTGAGCTGACGCGGTACGAGGACCGGCTGCTGGGCACGGTCGCCCTCCTCGCCGGCGCCGACGAGGCAGTCGGCGAGCAGCAGGCCGTCGTGGGCTACCTGACCGAGGACCTGGCGCTCTCCAGCGTGCCGGACGACAACGTCGCCCGCGTCACCGGGCAGGCCGAGCTGGGCCGCGCGGTCCGGGCCGGCTGGGACGCCTTCGAGCGCGAAGACCGGGTGGAGGCGGCGCGCGAGTGGGGTACCGCGGTCCGGCTCGCGACCGGACTGCGCAACGCGGAAATCCTCAAGCGCCTGGGCCGGCTGATCGACGTGCGCGACGACGGCACCGTCGCGATCAAGGACGGCGTGCGCCCCCGCGACGGGTTCTCCCTCGTCCTCGGTTCGACCATCTCCACCTACACCGGGTCGGCGGACCAGACCGCGGGCGGCCCGCCCGAAGCCGGCGGCGCACCCCGCGAGTGCGTCCACTGTGGACACAAGGCGCGGCCCGCGGCGAAACGGTGCGGGCACTGTGGTGAACCGTTCGAAGCGGGAGCGCCGTCGTGACGGCGACCAGCACCACCCGGCAGACGCTGTGGTGGCTGCGGCTCGGGCTGGTGGCCGGCACCGTGCTCGTGCTGGGGACCGCGCTGGCGACCTTCCTCGGCGTGCGGGCCAGCATCGCCGAGGTGCGGGAGCGGACCGCGCCCGCCGTGCTCGAGGTGTCGCTGGCCAAGGAGGCGATCGTGGCCGCGCACCGAGCGGCGGTGACCGCGTTCGAGGCCCGGCAAGCGCGCCTGACCGGCCCCAGCGAGCAGTACGAGGACGAAATCGCCCGGACGAGCCAGCAGCTCGCCCAGGTCGCCGAGCACAACGCGGCGGGCGAGGCGGGCAGCCAGACGCTGCTGTTGATCGAAGGGCTGCTGCCGTCGTACAACGGCTTCATCGGGAAGGCCGACGCCCACTTCCGGCAGGACGCGGGCGGCCCGCTCGCCGCGAGCAACCTGCAGTCCGCGTCGGACTTGCTGACCGCGCCGTCGAACGGCATCCTCGCCCGGCTCGACGCGCTCGAGGCCGCTCAGCGGGCCGCCCTCGACCGGCAGCTCGGGGCGAACTGGCTGAATCCCGCGATCACGGCGCTGTGGGCGGTGCCGCTGGTCCTGCTGCTCGCCACGCTCGTCTGGACCCAGCGGTTCCTCGCCCGGCGGTTCCGGCGCACGGTGAACACCGCTCTGCTGGCCGCCACGGTGGCGTGCGTGCTGCTGGGCGCGGGAACGGCGCTGCTGCTCGGCGTCCAATCCGACGCCCGGGACGGCGGCGCCGCGCTGGAGCACACCGTCGACGCGCGGTCCGCGGCCACCTCGGCTGCCGCCGGCCGGGCCCGGTGGACTCTCGCCCATGTGCTGACCGCCCAGTGCGGGATCGAGGGAGCGGCCGCGTGCGGTGACACGGTGACCGCGTTCGCCGCCGGGACACCCGTCCCGCCCGCCGTCCCGGACGCGCCGCCGGGCGTCGTCGACGAGTCGGCGCTGCTGGGTCCGGGACTCACCGAACCGGGCTGGACCGGGGTGCTCGGCTACGGGATCCCGCTGCTGGCCGCCGGAATCGGCCTCCTGGCGGTGGTTGGCCTGCACCGCCGTGTCGACGAATACCGGTTCCGCGCGAGGAAGCCGTGATGAAGCGCTGCGCCGGTTCGGTGCTCGCCCTCGTGCTCCTGATCTCCGGGTGTTCCGCCGGGACCGGCGCGGAGCCGGTGACCGTGCTGGGGCCGTGGACCGGCGACGAGCAGACGGCGTTCCTGCGGGTCCTCGACGGGTTCACCCGGGAGACCGGGATCCCCACGCGCTACCAGGGCACCCGCGCGCAGAACCAGGTGCTGCGCGGGGACCTGCAGCAGGGCACCCCGCCCGACGTGGCGGTGCTGGCCAACCCGGCCGAGCTGGCGGGCTACGCGCATTCCGGGCAGCTGAAACCCCTCGACGGCGTCCTCGACGCGGACGCGACCGCCGCGTACGGCCCGAAGTGGCGGAAGTTGCAGCAGCTCGGCGGGAACACGATGTACACGGTCGTGGTGAAGGCGGATCTGAAGAGCGTCGTCTGGTACGACCCGAACAGGTTCCGGGAAGATCCGCCGGTCACCTGGGATGCGCTCGTGGCGACCTCCCGGCGGCTTTCCGCCGCCGGGCAGCAGCCGTGGTGTCTCGGCATGGGGGCGCCGCCGAACTCCGGGTTCCCGGGCACCGACTGGCTCGAGGACATCCTGCTGCACGTGGCTCCGGACAAGTACGGCAAGTGGGCGGCCGGCGAGCTGGCCTGGACCGACGAAGTCGTGCGCAACGCGTGGCTGAGCTGGGGCGCCCTGGTCCTGGCGCCGGGTGCGGTCCGCGGTGGCAGCACGGCGGCCCTGCTCACCTCGTTCGCCGACGCCGGCCGGGGCCTGTTCGCCGATCCACCCCGCTGCCTGCTGGAGCACCTCGGCTCGTTCGCGATCGGCGGCTACCTGGCGGTCCCGCGGCCGGCCGGGCCGCCCGTGCCCGACCGGGACTTCCGGTTCTTCCCGTTCCCGGGCACCGGGAAAACCGCGCGGTCGGAGGTGTCGGCCGACCTCGCCGGGATGTTCCGCGACACCCCCGCCGCGCGCCGGCTCATGGTCTACCTGGCCGGGGAGCAGGGGCAGCGGATCTGGCCGTCCGGCGGGACGACGTTCTCGGTGCACCAGCGTCTCGTCGACCAGGGCGTCTACACCAGCGACGTCACCCGGCGGATCGCGACGACCCTGGCGGACGGTACCGACCTCTGCTTCGACGCGTCGGACTTGATGCCCTCGGCGATGAGCAGCGCGTTCTACCAGGCGGTGCTGGAGTACCTGGCCCACCCCGACCGGCTGGACACCCTGCTCGGAGACCTGGAACAGGTGCGCCGCGGCATCGGCGAGGACCAGTGGCTCGACCTGCCGTGCTGACGGCACCCACCCAGTGAAGGAGATCCGGTGCAGGAGTTCGTGCGTTTCCCGCTGACCGACGGCGGATCGGTGGTCGTCGAGGTCGAAGGGGAGCCGGGCCTGGAACACGCCGCGGCGCCCTCGGGCGTCCTCCGCAAGGCGACCACGACCTTCGAGCACGCCCTGAGCGAGGTCCGCGCGGCCGCGGCCGCGGCGCTGGCCCAGTTCCGCGACCTCGGCCCGGACGAGGTCGAGCTCAAGTTCGGCGTCAAGCTCGACGCCCAGGCCGGGGCCGTGATCGCGCGCACCGGGCTGCAGGGCCAGTTCGAGGTCAAGCTGAAGTGGGTGCGCGACGAGGCAGCGCCGACCGAGACCGTGCCGGCCGAAGAAGTGGAAGCCTGAAGCGCTACGGCTTGTAGCCGACGATCCCCGCGACGCACTTGGCCGCATCGCTGAGCGGCGTGAGCCGGGGACCGTCCGGCCACCACTCGTCGCAGACCGCCATACCCGGCTCCGCCGTCGCATTCGGCTGGACCAGTTCGAGGCCGGTCATCATCGCTTCGATCTCCGCGCGGGTGCGGAAGCGGCCGGCGCCGAGCGGGCCGGAGACCAGGATCTGCTCGATGCGCTTGGCGATTTCGGTCAGCTCCGGCACTTCGGGGTCGAAGAAGTGCGACAGCACCACGTACGAGCCCGAAGGCAGCGCGTCGATGTACTCGCGCATGATGTCGTAGACGCCGTCGCCCTCGAAGTGGTGCATCGTGCCCACCTGCAACAGCGCGACCGGCTCGGAGAAGTCGACGTGAGCCAGGACTTCCCGGTGCCCCAGGACTTCCTGCGGGTGGAAGATGTCCGCCTCGACCATGTGCGTGAAGTCGTTCTCGACGAGCAGTGCCCGGCCGTGGGCGAGGACCACCGGGTCGTTGTCGACGTAGACGACCGTGTTGTCCTTGTCGATGCGCTGCACGATCTGGTGGGTGTTCTCGGCCGTCGGCAGCCCCGACCCGCAGTCGACGTACTGGTGGATCTTCGTCTGGTTGGCGAGCATCCGCAGCGCGCGGTTGTGGAAGCCGCGGTTGCCGCGGGCGATGTCCACCGCTTCCGGGACCGCCGTGCGGATCTTGTCCATCACCACGCGGTCGACCTCGTAGAAGTTGTGGCCGCCGAGGAACCCGTCGTAGATCCGCGCGATGCTCGGCCGGGCGGGGTCGACGCCTACCGGCGTCTGGCTCGGGGACAGCGCGGACGGGGCGTCGGACATGGCGACCTCGCAGGACTCCGGTGCGTGGCGGTGGGCCACCCAGCGTAGTAGGCCGCGTCCCGGCCGTGAACGCGAGGGCCTGGCCGGCTAACCCAGCCGTCGCAGCCGCTGGTCCGGGATGTCGGCGGCGCGCAGGTCGCGTTCGCGGCGCAGGCGGGCGAGGTGCTGCTCGATCCGCCGGTCGAGGTCGCGTGCGGCCTCGGACAGGTCCGTCAGGTCGCGCCGGGACGCCGGGCGCCCGACGGCGGCGCCCATGTCCCTTTCGTCCCCTGCCCTGTCCACTACCGGCACCTCCCGGATCGGCCCTGGCTCCCTGCTCTTGGCGTTACTGCCCCATTCGGCGGATGCCAAAACGCCGTTCGGGGTGAGCCGTGGCACGGACGGTCGGCGCGCCGCCGTCCGGTGGACCCGGCGCGAAAGTGCTGGTGGCAATTTTGACCAGGTGGTAGAAATTGGGGAGCCGTGGCGGACGGCCGCCACCGGGAGCTCGAGGAGCTGGGGATGAGCGTGCTTTCCGTGCAGCTGTATTCGGTCCGCGACGCCTTCGCGGCCGATCCCGCCGACACCCTGCGGCGGCTCGCCGCGATCGGCTTCACCCAGGTCGAGCCGTACGGCGTCGTCGAAAACGCCGAGGCACTGCGAACCGGGCTGCCCGCCAACGGCCTGTCCGCCCCCACCGCGCACGCGCAGCTGGTCGGCGCCGACCAGCCCGCCGTCTTCGCCACCGCGGCCGAACTGGGCATCGGCCTGGTGATCGACCCGTTCGTGCCGCCCGAGCGGTGGCAGGACGCGGCCGACATCGCGGCCACGGCGGAGGCGCTCAACGCCGCCGCCAAGCTGGCGGCCGAGCACGGCCTGCGCGTCGGCTACCACAACCACTGGTGGGAACTGCGCTCCCGGATCGACGGCCGCAGTGCCTTCGAGGTGTTCGCCGAGCAGCTCGACCCGGCGGTCGCCCTCGAGGTCGACACCTACTGGGCCACCGCGGGCGGCGAGGACGCGCCCGCGCTGCTGCGGCGGCTCGGCGACCGGGTGCGGGCCATCCACGTCAAGGACGGCGGTCTCGCCACCGACGCCACCGGCCAGGTACCGGCCGGGCAGGGCCGGGTCCCGGTCGCCGAAGTGCTCGCCGCCGCGCCGGACGCGCTGCGCGTGGTCGAGTTCGACGCCTACAGCGGTCCGGCCGGCGACATCTTCGAGGCCGTCGCCGCCAGCCACGCCTTCCTGACCGGCGCGGGCCGGTGACCGGCGGGCCGGTCGGCGTCGGGATCGTCGGCGCCGGCGTGATCAGCGGGACCTACCTGGAGAACCTCACGAGCTTCCCGGACGTCCGCGTGCGGTGGGTCGCCGACCTCGACACCGACCGGGCGGCGGCGCGCGCGGCCGAGTACGGCGTCCCGCGTTCGGGCACGGTGGCGGAGTTGCTGGCCGACCCGGAAGTCGAAATCGTCGTCAACCTGACTGTCCCGGCCGCGCACGCCGAAGTCGGGCTCGCCGCGCTGGACGCGGGCAAGCACCTGTGGACCGAGAAGCCCCTCGCGCTGGACCGCGAGGCCGGCCGCAAGCTCCTCGATCGCGCCCGGGAGAAGAACCTCCGCGTGGCGAGCGCCCCCGACACCGTGCTCGGCGCCGCGTTGCAGACCGCGCGCAACGCCGTCGACGCGGGCCGGATCGGCCGTCCGCTGACCGCCTTGGCGCTGTTCCAGGTGCCGGGCCCGGAGCTGTGGCACCCGGCACCGGAGTTCTACTTCCAGGCCGGCGGCGGGCCGCTGCTCGACATGGGCCCCTACTACCTGACGGCGCTGGTGCACCTGCTCGGCCCGGTCCGGCGGGTCACCGGGGCCGGCGGCCGGGCGCGCGACACCCGGGTCGTCGGGTCCGGGCCACGGGCCGGGACGGTGTTCCCGGTGGCCGTGCCGACCACGGTCACCGCGCTCGTCGAGTTCGAAGCTGCGTCGGCCCAGCTGGTCCTGAGCTTCGACTCGGCGCTCAAGCGGTCCGGGCTGGTCGAGCTGACCGGCACCCTCGGCACCGCCGTGCTGCCGGACCCCAACCGGTTCGACGAGCCGACCCGGCTGCACCTGCTCGGTCACGACGAGCCGGAAGAGCTGGCGCCGCAGGGGCACACGGCTTCGCGCGGCACCGGCACGCTGGAACTGGCGCGGGCGATCCGGGCCGGCGTGCCGGAACGCGCGTCCGGTGAGCTGGCCTACCACGTGCTCGACGCGATGCTGGCCATCGAGGAGTCCATGGCGCGCAGGCGAAGCGTGGACGTCGGCAGCACCGTCGACGTCCCGCCCGCGCTGCCGGCGGGCTGGGACCCCTACGCGAAGACCTTGGGTGGAAGCTGAGCCGGCTGCGGACGGCCGTGGCCGCACAGCGGCAACGCCTACTCGAACAAATGCCGATGGGCTTGGCTCCAGGCAACCCGGTTCGCCAGTTCCTCGAGCAGGCCGTCGGCAACCCGGTCGACCTGGGGCTGGAATCCCGCGCCGGCCAGCTTCCGGACCTGCTCGATGCCGTCCCGCTGGGTTTCGATCACGGCATCGACCAGTTCCGACGTGGACGTCAGGCCGTAGCCGCTCGCGAACAACTCCAAGCGGTGCCGCCGATCGGGAGGACGGGGATGACGCAGCCACCGCAGGCACTCCGCGTCATCCCGGAAGGGGGCGACGTACTCCAAGGCGTACGCGACATCGTGGAGCCGGGTGCCGGGACGGGCGTAGTCCCAATCGAGGATTCCGGTCGGCTGTTCGCCTTGCCAGACGACGTTCCAGGGACCGAAGTCGCCGTGGCAGATCAGCTCGTGGCCGCCCGCGCCGCTCTCGCCGGTGAACCACCGGAGCCCATCGGGTGGCCGGAAGCCGGCCACCGCGTCGTGATAGTCCCGCAGCAACCGCGCAAACCTCGCCAGGCCGGCGTCGTCGGCCACCTTGGCCCAGCCCTGGGGGCCGGACTCGCCCTCCAGATAGGTGAGCACCTCGTTGCCTTCCCCGTCGAGGCCCAGCACGCGAGGGGCGTACGGGAAGCCCACCGCCTCCAGGTGCCGCAGCAGAGCGTGGACCGCCGGCGACCACGGGTAGGTGGGCCTGCGGACGGTGTCGCCGACCCGGACGACACGTCGGTGCGGCTGGTCCTGCAACAGCTCATCCCCGGCCACGGGCGCGAACCTTACCCGCGGCCACCGTCATTCTCCCGATCATTTCCGCCGCGCCCGCAACCGGCAGGCCGGCTAAAGCGGGACGGTGAGCAGGTTCTGCAGGTAGAAACGCAGCGAGCCGACCAGGTCGACGTCGCCCGGCACGGTCAGCCACTGCACCTGCAGGCCGTCCATCAGCGCGATGAACGTCAGCGCCGCCATCCCGGGCTCGACACCCTCGCGCAGCTCGCCGCGGACCGCGAGGGCTTCGAACGACTCGTGCACGCCGTCGCGCGCGGCCCGGTAGTGGCGCACGAAGTACTCGTGCGCCGGGTGGTCGGGGGCGACCGCTTCGGCGGCGAGCCGGGAGTAGAGGTCGACGATCCCGGGGTGGCGGACGTTGTGCTCGGCGAGCGCGAGGAAGTGGCGCAGGACCGCCAGCCCGGGCGGCACGGTCAGCTGCTCGCGCTCGGAGTCCTCGGTGTCCCGGCGTTCGAGGACGGCGGCGAGCAGGGCTTCCTTGGTGGGGAAGTAGTAGAGGAGGCCGGCGTGCGAAATCCCGACGCGCTTGGCGATCTCCCGCAGCGACGAGCCGTGGTAGCCGAGCTCGCCGTACGCCGCGGCCGCCGCCGTGATGATGTCTTCGCGGCGGATCCGGCCCTTCAGGTAGCCCCCGGTCACGGGGTCGCGGTGGTCTCGGCGGCGTGCACGGCACCATCATGCCGCAGCGGAAGTTCGCACAAGCGACGTGAGCGGACGAACAAATCGGTTGTGCGAACGCGCGCGGCTTGCGAGCATCGCGGCGTGAAGAGCGCAGACCGGCAACGGGTCATCGTGGAGCGGTTGCGCGACGCCGACCAGGTGGGCGTCGCCGAGCTGGCCGAAGCGACCGGCGCGTCGGAGATGACCGTCCGCCGCGACCTCGACCACCTGGCGTCCCGCGGCGTGCTGCGCCGGGTGCACGGCGGCGCGGTCCCGGCGTCGCCGTCGGGGATCGAACCGCCGTTCGCGGCCCGCGCGACGGACGCGATCGCGGCGAAGCGGGCCATCGCCGCCGCGGCCGCCGAGCTGATCCGCGACGGCGAGACCGTCGTCCTCGACAGCGGCACGACGGCGCTCGAGCTGGCCCGGCTGCTGCGCGGGCGCACGGTCACCGTGATGCCGCTGTCCCTGCACGCGGTCCGCGAACTGGCCGAGGCGCCCGGCGTCCGGCTGCTGCTGCCCGGCGGCGAACCGCGGCCGGGGGAGCAGGCCCTGGTGGGCCCGCTGACCCTGGCTTCGCTGCGAGCGCTGCGGTTCGACGTCGCCGTGCTGAGCCCCTGCGCGCTCGGCCTCGACAGCGGGCTGACCGCCTTCGACCTGGGCGACGCCGAAGTCAAGCAGGCCGCCCTCGACGTCGCGGCCCGGGCGATCGTGCTCGCCGACGGCGCCAAGTGGGGCCGCGCCGCGCTCGCCCACATCTGTCCCGCCGACCGCGCCGACGTGGTGATCACCGACGCGGGAGCGCCCGAGGACCAGCGCGCGGCGCTGGCCGATCGCGGCGTGCTCGTGCACGTCGCCGTTCCTTTGGAGTCTCGATGACCGTCCCGCCCCGCCCGCGTGCCGCCCGGTTCGCGACCTTCATGTTCTTCGGCCTCAACGGGTTCGGGATGGGTATGTGGGTGGTGCACATCCCGAACGTCGAGCGCGCGACGGGCATCTCGCACAGCACCCTGGGCGCGCTGCTGCTGGTGCTCGGCGGCGCCGCGTTCGCCGGCATGCAGGTGGCCGGCCCGCTCGTCGACCGGCTCGGGCACCGGCGGCTGGTGCCGGCCGCGGGCGTGCTGCTCGGGCTCGCGCTGTGCGCGCCGGGGTTCGCGAACTCCTGGTGGACGCTGGGGTTGGCGCTGATCGGCTTCGGCTTCGGCAACGGCGCGATCGACGTCGGGATGAACTCGCACGCGGTCGTCGTCGAACGGGCCTACCCGCGCCCGATCATGGCGGCCTTCCACGCGATGTGGTCGATCGGCGGCGCGATCGCCGCGGTCATCGGCGCGGCCACGCTCGGCGCGGGCGTGCCCACCGGCGTGACGCTGACCGGCACGGGCCTGCTGTGCGTGCTGCTTTCCGTGCTGTCGGCCCGATTCCTGATGGAGCCGGCCGACGCGCCGTCCGCCGTCGCCTCTTCCACCGCCACCGAGCCGGTCGTCGCGCGCCGGCCGCCGGGCCGCCTGGTCTGGCTGCTGGGCCTGCTGGCCCTGGCACTGATGCTGTCGGAGGGCGTGGCGAACGACTGGGCCGCGCTGCACATGGAAAAGGTGCTCGGCACTTCGGCGTCGACGGCGGCGCTGGCCTACGGCGCGTTCGCGGTGGCGATGACGACCGGCCGCTTCCTGACCGACCGCGTCGCGGCCTGGGCGGGTCCGGCGGCGATCGTCCGCTACGGCGCGATCCTGGCGGCGGCGGGCCTGACGACGGCCGCGGCGGCCCCGTGGGTCCCGGTGTCCCTGGTGGGCTGGGCGCTGTTCGGCCTGGGCCTCTCCGGCGGCGTCCCCCAGCTCTTCACGGCGGCGGGCAACCTGGACACGCGGGCCTCGGGTGCGCTGATGGCCCGGGTGGTGGGCCTCGGGTACGTCGGCTTGCTGGCGGGCCCGGCGCTCATCGGCGGGCTGACGCGGTGGATGCCGCTGAACGTCACCTTCGCGGTGCCGGTGGTGCTGTGCGTCCTGGCGGCGGTGTTCGCCGGGGTGCTGAGCCCGAAGCCGGAACCGGTGGAGCAGCCCGTCGGTTCTTAGGGGTGGTGGGCCGGTTCCGTGTGGATCGTGACCGCGGTCAGGCGCGGGATCGTGTGCACCAGCCGGTGTTCCACCTCGTGGGCCAGCGTGTGGGCGGCCTCGACCGTCAGGTCCGCCGGCACCGTCACCGCCAGTTCGGCCCGCAAGTGGTGCCCGATCCAGCGCATCCGCAGGTCGCGGGCGCCGAGCACGCCGTCGACGGCACGGGCCGTTCGTTCGGCCAGCTCGACCGACGCGGGGTCGACGGCGTCCAGCAGCCGCCGGAACACCTCCTTCGCCGCATCGCGCAGGACGAACAGGATCGCGACGGTGATCCCGAGCCCGACGACCGGGTCCGCCAGGGGAAAGCCGAAGGCGACGCCCGCGGCGCCGGCGACGACCGCCAGTGACGTGAAGCCGTCCGCGCGGGCGTGCAGCCCGTCGGCGACGAGGGCGGCCGAACCGATCTCGCGGCCGACCTTGATCCGGTACCGCGCAACGAGTTCGTTGCCGGCGAAGCCGATGACGCCGGCCACGGCAACCACCCACGGGTGCGCGACGGGGTGCGGCGCGAGCAGCCGCACCACCGATTCGTAGCCGGCGACCGCCGCCGACGCCGCGACGACGAGCACGACGACCACACCGGCGAGGTCTTCGGCCCGCCCGAAGCCGTAGGTGTACCGGCGGGTCGCCGCGCGGCGGCCGAGCAGGAACGCGACGCCGAGCGGGACGGCGGTCAGCGCGTCGGCGAAGTTGTGGACGGTGTCGCCCAGCAGCGCCACCGAGCCGGTGACCAGCACGAGCATCAGCTGCGCGACAGCGGTCGCGGACAGCGCGGCGAAGGACCACACGAGCGCGCGCACGCCGCGCCGGCTGGTCTCGAGGGCGTGGTCGACGCGATCGGCACTGTCGTGGCTGTGCGGCCGCCACCGCGAGTGGCCGTGTCCGTGTCCGGTCATGGGGTGAGCTTACCTGCGCAAGCACGCAGATACGCAAGTAGTAAGGTAGTGGCCATGCACGCGTCGCTGCCGGAGTTCGACATGCCCACCGACGAGCAGGTCCACCTGGCCGCGGAGTCGTTCCGCCTGCTGGCCGACCCGACCCGGATCAAGGTGCTGTGGGCCCTGCTGCAGGGCGAATCCTCGGTCGCCTGCCTGGCCGAGCTGGCCGGCGCGGCCCCGACGGCGGTCAGCCAGCACCTGGCGAAGCTCCGCCTGGCGGGCCTGGTGAAGGGCCGCCGCGAAGGCACGTTCGTGTACTACTCGGCGGCGGACAACCACGTGCGCGGGCTGCTGGCCCAGGCTTTGCACCACGCGGAGCACGTGGACCGCGACCTGCCCGCGGGCGACCACGCCCACCACCCGCGGACCAGCTGATCAGCGCTTGGCCGTCCCGTTGCCGCCCGACCGCGGCGGCAAAACCGGCGGCTTGCCGAGTGGTGGCGGCAGGTGGCGGGGCTGGCGCGTGAGGTGGCGGAGCAGTTCGTCGGCACCATCGGCCGTGAAGGACCTGATGACGTAGTGGTCGGCGGCGCGGGGCTGCAGGAACTGGGGGATCTCCTCGACGCGGTGACCCGGCAGGACCACGGGGAGCAGCTTGCGCGTCCAGTCCTGCCGGTTGCCCTGGAGGAGATCGCGCAGCGTGGCCGCTTCCGCCTGGCCACCCAGGTTGCGGTGGTTCGGACCGTAGCCGTCGCCCATCCTCCGGTAACCCTTCGACGCCACGACGATCACGAAGTCGGCTTCCAGGATGTTCCGCGTCGCCCAGGCTTGCCAGTCCTGCCGCTGTTCGCCCACCCACTGGTCGAGGACGACGTCGATGCCCTGCCCGGACCGGAGGAAAGTCGCGAACTCCCGGACGCTGTCGCAGTGCTCGGTGCTGTCGTGGGTGTAGGAGACGAAGACCCGGGGATGGTCGTGCGACATCGGAAATCCTCTTCGCCCTGGCGCGACGGCGTGTCGGTCCGGCGGAAACAATAGCCCGGCCGGGTTTCCCGGGCTCGGTGGAACGGGTAGCCCGAGGTTGATCGCCGCCCGAACCGCGGGCGGCGCAGTGTGGCGGAGGGAAACCCGATGTCGACCGCACCCCCGGTGCCGCCCGAACCGATGCAGCCCCCGTCCGTCGTCCCGGAGCCGGTGCCGGCCGGGCCCGGGCCGGACCAGCCGCTCCCCGAGCCCGGGGTGCCCGTTCCGGACCCGCTACCGCCGGAGACGAAGCCCGGACCGGACCGCGAGTAAATACGAAACTCGGATCATACGAGTTTCATATGAGTTCGTGTACCGTCGAGGCATGACAACAGCGGAGAACTACCGCCGGATGGTCAACGCCGGCAACAAGATCGTCGTGGGGCTGCAGCGGCTCGGGGTCGCTTTCGGGCCGATGCAGCTGCTCACCGTGCCCGGACGCCGCACCGGCATCCCTCGCACGTTCCCGATCGCGGTCGTCCCCGTCGACGGCGACCACTACATCGTCCAGGCCTATCCGAAGGCGGCCTGGGTGGCGAACGTGCGGGCCGCGGGCGAGGTCACGCTGACCCGCGGACGGCGCTCAAGAACCGCCCGGCTGGTCGAGCTGCCGGTGCCGGACCGGCGGCCCGTCCTGCACCGGCTGGTCGAGACGAGCCCGCCGAGCGTGGGCAAGCGGTACGTGACGACCGGCCTGGCGGAAGCGCCGACGCCGGACGCCGTCGCGGCGGCCGCCGACCGCATCGCCGTCTTCCGCGTCGAAGGAGCCTGATTCCGGTAGCGGGGCCGGACGCACGCCTGGCCCCGCCGGAAGGTCAAGCGTCGATCTGCGTGCGCTCGCCGGCGCCGTCGATCTCGATGCGCCGCGGCTTCGCCTTCTCGACGACCGGGATGCGGACGGTCAGCACCCCGGCGTCGTAGCTCGCGGTGATGTGCTCGGTGTCCAGGGTGTCGCCGAGGAACAGCTGGCGCGAGAACACGCCCAGCCGCCGCTCGGAGACGTGCATCCGGACGTCGTCACCGGTCGGCAGGGGCCGTCGCTCGGCCTTGACGGTGAGGACGTTGCGCTCGACGTCCAGCTCGACCGCGCCGGGATCGACGCCGGGCAGGTCGAAGCACACCACGAGCTCGTCGCCCGCGCGGTAGGCGTCCATCGGCATCGCGGCCGGCTTCGACCAGGTGCCGGCGCCGAAGACCTGCTGGGCGAGCCGGTCGAAGTCGCGGAACGGGTCGGTGCGCATCAACATCGGGATCCACCTCCTGAACTTGCCAACTCTGGTGTCAACACGCGGTGCTGTTCTAGCATGTCATCAAAACGATGACAAGATGTGGGTCGTCGAAAGGATGACGTGATGAACGGAACCGATCCCACCGGCGCGCTGCGCCGGATCCAGGAGGTGGTCGCGGCCGCCCGGGCCGGGGGCGTGGACCAGGACCGGGTGCTGGGCGCGCTGGCCGGCCTGCGCGTGCTGCGCGAGGAGCTCGCGAGCTGGGAACCGGAGCTGATCGCCGCGGCGAGGGCGGCCGGCACCAGCTGGGTGGCGCTTGCGCCCGCGCTGGGCGTCGCGAGCCGCCAGGCCGCGGAACGGCGGTACCTGCGGCTGCAGCCGTCGCACCCCGGCGCGAAGACGGGCGAGGCGCGGGTCGACGCCGAACGCGACCGGCGCGCGGGCGACCGGGCCGTCGCCGACTGGGCGCGCCGCAACTCCGCGATCCTGCGCCAGCTCGCCGGCCGGGTCAGCGCGCTCGACGGGCTGGAGCCCGCCGCCCAGGAGAGCGCCGACCGCCTCGGCGCGGCCCTCGGTGACGACGACCCGGCGACGCTGCTCCCGCCGCTGGCCGCCGCGCAGCCGCACCTGACCGGCGCGCACGCCGGCCTGGCCGAGCAGCTCGGCGAGATCTCGGCCCACGCCGACCAGCTCCGCCGCGACGCCGCCGGTAACCGCCGCTCCCGCGGGTGAGCCGGGTTTGCCCGGCCGCCCGCCGGGCACCCGCTGCGGGAGCGACGGAAGGACGGTGCCGCCATGACCGCCGAACCCCCGGATCCGGACCCCCGCCGGACGCCGGACCTGGAAGCCGGGGGCGGGGTACCGCCGGGCAGCACGCCACCCGACTCCGCCCAGACGTCGGGGTTGTCGCACCCCCAGCCGATGCCGTCCAAGACCATGCCCGTGCTGTGGCTGGTCCTCATCGGCGTGCTCGTGCTGATGGTCGCCGGGCTGGTCTTCGCGCTCGCCTTCGGCTGGCTGAACGCCTGATCGGTGTCTGAGATCGCGGCGGATGGGGTACTCGCCGACCATGGACGACACTCCAGACCGCACGGAAACCCGGGCCGAGCTGCTGCCCGAAGAGCAAGCCGTCGAGAGCGCGGACCCCGAGGCCCAGGCCCGCGAGGTCCTGCGCGACTCCGACCGCCGGACCGAGCACCCGGAGGCGACGCTGGGCCGTCGCCGTCCGGAAGACACGGTCTAACCGGCGGACACGGGCGCCAACCGCTCCTCGGTCCGCGACTCACCGCGTAGCAGCATCACCGCGCCCAGGCCGAGCGCGGCCACGATGGCGAAGAAGTAGAAGCCCCACGGGTAGGCGACGCCGGCGGTGACCAGGGCTCCGGTGACGAACGGGCCGAGGATCGAGCCCAGCCGTCCGACCGCCGACGTCAGCCCGAGTGCGGTGCCCCGGGCCTGCGCCGGGAACGCCTGCGCGACGTAGCCGTAGATCAGCACCTGCGCGGAGAACACAAAAACGCCGGTCAGCAGCACGACCGTGTTGAGCAGGAACGCGTTTCCGATCTTCAGGCTCAGCGCCGCGAGCAGCACCGCACCGGCGCCGAACCAGATCCGCGCGATCGGCCGGATGCCGAACCGGTCGGCGATCGTGCCGGCCAGCACCAGCCCGAGCACCGCGCCGACGTTGAGCACCAGCAGCAGCGTGATCGACGTCGAGATCGGGTAGCCGGCGGTGCGCATCAGCTGCGGCAGCCAGGTGTTGAGCCCGTAGACCAGCAGCAGCCCCATGAACGAGCCGGTCCACACGGCGATGCTGATCCGCCGGAACCGGGCGCCCAGCAGGTCGCGGATCCCCACGCGGTCCGCCGTCTCGCGGGCCGCGAGGTAGGCCGCGGACTCCGGCAGCTTCCACCACATCAGCGGCACGGTCACCAGGCCGGCGATCCCGCCGCCGTAGAACAGCAGGTGCCAGTCCTCCTTGGCGGAGAGCGCGAGGACCGACGTCAGCACCGCGCCGACGTGGTAGCCGGTCATGGTGAGCGTGCTCGCGCTGGCGCGTTGCCGGGCCGACAGGTTCTCCGACATCACCGTGAGCGCCACCGGCATGCACGCGCCGAGGCCGAGCCCGGCGGCGAACCGGAACACCCCGAACGTCGCCACGTTCGGCGCGAGCGGCGTCAGGAGGGTGAACAGCGAGAACAGCAGGACCGAGCCGATGAGCAGCACGCGGCGGCCGAACCGGTCGGTGAGCGGGCCGAGGCAGGCGGCGCCGACGGCCACGCCGATCAGCGACACCGTGGCGACCGCCGTCGCGCCGGCCGCGGTGAAGCCGAGGTGGCCGCTCTTCAGCAGGGTCGGGATGGTGGCGCCCAGCGCGACCAGGTCGTAGCCCTCGAGCAGGACGGTCAGCCAGCAGAGGACCGCCGTCCACGCGGGACGGACGGGAGACGTCGTCATTGTCGTGCTCCTCGGGTCAGAAGGGGTAACCGGCGATGTCCGCGCGGACGGTCAGCCACTGCGTCTCGGTGAAGGCCTCGATGTTCGCTTTCGCCCCGCCGAAGCGGGAGCCGTTGCCGGAGTCGCCGACACCGCCGAAGGGGGCGGTCGGCTCGTCGCCGACGGTCTGCTCGTTGATGTGCACCTTGCCCGAGCGGACCTCGTCGGCCAGCGTCATCGCGGTGCCGACGTCGCCGAGGATGCCGACCGACAGGCCGTACTCGGAGTCGTTGACCAGCCGGGCGGCCTCGTCGAGGTCGCGGTAGGCGCGCACCGGCGCGACCGGGCCGAAGATCTCCTCGCGCCAGGCCGGGTTCCGGTCGTCGAGTCCGAAGAGGACGGTCGGCGGGTAGAACGGCGCGTCGGGCTTCCCGCCCGCCAGCACCCGCGCGCCGGCCGCGACGCTGCGGTCGACGACGTCGGTGACGTGCGCGAGCTGCCGGTCGTCGATGATGGGGCCGAGGGCGACGTCGCTCTCGGCCGGGTTGCCCACGGGAAGCCGCCGCGCCTTCTCGGCGAGGGCTTCGACGTAGGCGTCCACCTGGGACTCGTGGACGAGGTGGCGGCCGGTGGTCATGCAGATCTGGCCCTGGTGCAGGAACGAGCCGAAGGCGCCGGCGGAGGCGGCCTTGGCCACGTCGGCGCCCGGCAGGACCACAAGCGCGTTGTTCCCGCCGAGCTCCAGGTGCACGCGCTTGAGCGAGCGCGCGGCGGCTTCGCCGACCTTCCGCCCGGCGGCGGTCGAGCCGGTGAACGACACCACCGACACCTCCGGCGCGTCGACCACCGCGGCGCCGACTCCCGTGTCCCCGGGCAGCAGGTGCAGCAGCCCTTCCGGCAGCCCGGCCTCCTCGAAGACGCGCACGATGCTCACGCCGCCGGACACCGCGGTGCGCAGGTCCGGCTTGAGCAGCACGGCGTTGCCGAGCGCGAGCGCGGGCGCGACCGAGCGGATCGCCAGGATCAGCGGGAAGTTGAACGGCGAGATCACCGAAACCACGCCGGCCGGCACCCGCCGCGCCAGCGACCAGCGGGGTTCGCCGGTGCTCAGCACCTCACCGAGCGGATGGGTGGGCAGGGCCGAGGCCTCGAAGCAGATCCCGGCCGCCATCTCCGTTTCGATCCCGGCCTTGGGCCGCGTCGAGCCGGCTTCGCGGACGAGCCAGTCCTGCACCTCGGCGGCGTGGCTCTCCCACAGCTCGCCGGCGCGACGCAGCACTGCGGCTCGTTCGGCGGGCTTGCGCCGGGCCCAGTCACGCTGGGCCTTCGCGGCGGCCGCGGCGGCTTTCGCGACGTCGTCCGGGGTCGCGATGCCCACCCGGCCCAGGATCTCGCCGGTGGCCGGTTCGAGGACCGGGTGGGTGCCGCCGGTACCGCGGACGAAGTACTCGTCGAGCAGGGTCATGATCACTCCGGGGAGGTCGGTTCGGTGTCGACCTGGATCAGCCGCGGGCCGTCCGGGGTCGTCTTGAGCTGGGCGCGCAGGTCGTCTTCGCCGGTGACGGCAGTGGCTTCGACGCCGTACCCGGCGGCGATGGCGGTGAAGTCCATCCCCGGGATCTCCGTGCCGGGGACGTCCGGCGTCCCGAGCAGCCGGCCGAACCACTGCAGTGCTCCGTAGACGCCGTTGCGCAGGATCACGAAGGTGACCGGCACGCGGTAGTGCGCGGCCGACCACAACGCCGTGATGCCGTAGTTGGCCGAGCCGTCGCCGATGACGCCGACGACCGGGCGGTCCGGGCTGCCCATGGCCACGCCGACCGCGGCGGGCAGGCCGAAGCCGAGCCCGCCGGCGGCCGGGAAGAAGTAGGAGCCCTCGCGGCGCAGGTCCATCTGCCGCCACCAGGCCGAGTTCGTCGACGTCGACTCGACGACGTAACGCGTGCCGGCGGCCTGGGTGTCGCGCAGGGCGGCGAAGACCTGCTCCGGGTGCAGCGCCTTCTCGCCGGTCTTGGGTTCCGGGTTTCCGGCGTACCCGCTTTCGGTGTCACGGGCGGGCAGCTTGGCCAGCAGCGCCTCGATCACCGGTGCCGGATCGGCGACCAGCGCCTCGCCCATCGGCGCGCGGGCCGCGGCGCCGAAGTCGTCGGTCACCTGGATCAGCCGGGTGCCCTCCGGCAGGTACGCGCCGGGGACGTGCTGGTGGTAGCGGAAGACCGGCGCGCCGAGCACCAGCACGAGGTCGTGCCCGGTCAGCGCGGCCGAGATCGGCGCGATACCGGCGGGCAGCACGCCGCGGAAGAGGCGGTGCCGGTTGGGGAAGGGCAGCCGGTGCGGCGACGGCGCCACCCAGGTCGGCAGGCCGAGGTGCTCGGCCAGGGCGACGGCCCGGTCGAAGAGCCCGGTGGCGTCGATGTCGCCGCCGAGGACCAGCGCCGGGTTCTTCGCCGCGGCGACAGTCGCGGCGAGGGCGTCGAGCTGGTCCCCGCTCGGCGTCAGACCCTTTTGGACAGTCCGGTCCAGCGTCACGGCGGCGGTGGCGTCCAGCTCGGCGGCCCAGTCGTCGTAGGGCACCGAGAGGTAGGTCGGGCGCCGGTGCAGCTCGGCTTCGAACACCGCCTGCGCGAGGGAGCGGGGCACGTCCTCGGCGCAGCTCGGCTCCCCGGCCCAGCCGACCAGGGGCCGCATCAGCTGGGTGGCGTCGACGTTGGCGAGCATCGCCTCCGGCCCGATCGCCGTGCGGACCTGCTGGCCCGCGGTGAGCACCAGGGGAGAGCGCGAGTAGACGGCGTTGGTGAGCGCGCCCATCGCGTTGCCGGAACCGGCGGCGGCGTGCAGGTTGACCAGCACCGGACGGCCGGTCGCCTGGGCGTAGCCGTCGGCCATCCCGACGACGGCGCCTTCGTGCAGGCCGAGGACGTAGCGGAAGTTCTCCGGCAGTTCGGCGAGGAACGGCAGCTCGTTCGAACCGGGGTTGCCGAAGACGGTGGTCAGGCCACGGCGGTCCAGGAACTCGTGGGCGAGCCGGCGGGCGGTGGGCATCGTGTTGCCTCCTCGAAGTCCGCCCGACCCTATGGAGCTCCGCGGCTGTGTTCCAATAAATGTTGCCTCGGCGGTTCATAGATGGGATCGATGATGCCGGACTTCGACCTGAACCTGGTGCGCACGTTCGTGCTGTTGTACGAGACCCGCAGCGTGACCGCCACGGCCGAATCCCTGCACGTCACGCAGCCGACGATCAGCTACAGCCTGCAGAAGCTGCGGCGCCGGTTCGCCGACGAGCTGTTCCGCCGCACGGGTGGCGGGCTGGTGCCCACGACGACCGCCCGCGCGCTGTACGAACCCCTGCACAGCGCGCTGTCGGAGATCGAGACGGCGGTGAGCGGCGCGAAGTCGTTCTCGCCGTCGAAGGCGCGCGCGGCGTTCACGCTGTGCCTGTCGGACCTGGGGGAGATCTCGCTGCTGCCGCGCCTGATGGCGGCGCTGCCGTCGCGCGCTCCCGGGGTGACGCTGACCGTCCGGCCGCTGGACGTCGACCGCGCGGCCGACCAGCTCGGCCGCGGCGAGATCGACGCGTTCATCGCGTCCCCGCTGATCAGCTCCCAGCGTGTCGCCCGGATCCCGCTGTTTTCCGAGGGCTACCTGGGCATGGTGTCGCTCGACCACCCGCGGCTGGGTGCGGCGGTCTCGTTCGGCCAGCTCGCGGCGGAGCGCCACGTGACGGTGTTCGGCCCGACCGGCCACGACGGCCCCCGCCGCGCGCTGGAGGCGTGCGGCCTGCTCGACCGCGTGGTGCTCGAGGTGACCCGGTTCGCGGCGCTGCCGTACCTGGTGCAGGACGGCGAGCTGGTGGCGATGGTCCCGCGGCTGGTGGCGGAGATGTTCGCGGCCCAGCACCGGGTCCGGCTGTTCGAGCTGCCGCTCGAGGTCGAGCCGGCCCAGGTGTCGGTGTACACGCGGCACACGCACGCCCGCACCCCGGCCCAGCACTGGCTGGTGGGGTTCATGCGCGAGGTGCTCGGTTAGGCCGGATCGCAGCGGGCGCCGTCGAGGGTGAACCCGGTGGGCGCCGGGTTGCCGCGGTCGAAGGAGCCGTTGAAGCCGATGTCGACGGTCGCCCCGGGAGCGAGGGTGAGGTTGTAGGAAACCGCCTTCATGGTGACCCGCGAGCCGCTCTGGCCGAAGTCGCCGTTCCAGCTGTGGGTGACCCGCTGGCCGGCGGTGAAGGTCCAGGTGACGGTCCAGGGCGTGAGCGTCCGGCTGCCGGTGTTGGTGACGGCGACCCCGGCGGTGAAGCCGTTGTTCCACTGGTCGGTGACGGCGTAGCGGACGGTGCAGGGGACGGCCGGAGCGGCCGGGGGAGCGGCCTGAGTGGCGGTCTGCGGCGTGGACGACGTCGGCGAGGCGGAGGTGGCGGTCTGCCGCAGCACGGTGGGCATCGGCGTGGGGCCGGGCGCCGAGGTGGTGGCCGGGGTCCGCGGCGTGGTCGTCGCGGGCGCGAGCGGATCGGGCGCCGTGGCGGCCTGCCGCCCGGGCGAGCTCTCGGAGGTGACGGCGATGACGACCAGGCTGCCGACCACCACGACGGCCCCGGCCGTCGCGGAAGCCCACCGGATCCGCCGCCCGGCCCGCTGCTGCGCGGAGGCGGCCTCGCGGGCCCGCTGTTCGAGCCGTTCCCGGTAGCCCTCCCCGGTCTCGTCCCGCACCCGCGCGCCCGGCGACGCGTCGTCGAGCGACCGCGGTGTCGCCCCGGTCTCGCGGAGGAGCTCGGCGACCGAGAGCTCCTCGTTTCGCCGACGGTGGGCACGCCCCATACCCGGAACCTCCAGTTGTGCGGCCCGACCGGCGAATCCTAGGAATCCCGGGCGGTCTTGTAAATGGTGTGCACGCCTCGTGCACCCGCCGTGCACGACACGCTGATGCCGCGGCGGTTTCCTGGGTTGGTGGCCGGGACACCCGGCCCGGACCCAGGAGGTTTTTCGATGACCGACAAGAAGCTCATCGCCGTCGTCGGCGCCACCGGCCAGCAGGGTGGCGGGCTGGCCCGCGCCATCCTCGACGACCCGGAACAGCGGTTCGCGCTGCGCGCCCTCACGCGGAACCCGGACTCCGAGGCGGCGCGGGCGCTGGCCGCGCGCGGCGCCGAGGTCGTGTCCGCCGACCTCGACGACGAGGCGAGCCTGACGAAGGCGCTCGAAGGCGCGTACGGCGCCTACCTCGTCACGGCGTTCTGGGAGTACAACTCCGTCGAGCGCGAGCACCAGCAGGCACGCGCGATGGCCGGGGCCGCGAAGGCCACCCGGCTCGCGCACGTGATCTGGTCGACGTTGCCCGACACCCGGCTGCACCTGCCGGTCGACGACGACCGCGTCCCGACGCTGCACGGGCGGTACAAGGTGCCGCACTTCGACGGCAAAGCCGAGGCGGAGGCGTTCTTCGTCGAGGCGGGCGTGCCGGCGACGTTCCTGTCCACGACGTTCTACTTCGAGTCCTTCGTGGACTTCTTCCGGCCGGTCCGCGACGACGACGGCGTCCTCGCGCTGCACCTGCCGATGGCCGACCGGCGGCTGCCGGGCATCGCGGCCGAGGACATCGGGCGGACGGCGTTCGGCATCTTCACCCGCGGCCCCGAGCTCGTGGGCGAGACGATCAGCATCTCCGGCGAGAACCTGACCGGCGAGGAGTACGCGGCGGCGTTCGCGAAGGAGCTCGGCACCGACGTCGGCTACCGGCCGATGAGCGTCGAAGACGTGCGCGGGCTGCCGGTGCCCGGCGCGGACGACCTGGCGAACATGTTCGTCTACTACGCCGAGCACGAAAGCGTGTTCGCCGGAGCGCGCGACCCGGAGGCCGTGCGGAAGCTGAACCCGCGGCTGCAGGACTTCGCCACCTGGCTCTCCGCGCACCGCGACGCCTTCAAGGGGCTTTGATGCAGTTCGGCATCTTCGGGGTCGGGGACATCTCGCCCGACCCCGCGACGGGGCGGGCGCCGACCGAGCACCAGCGGATCAAGCGGATGGTCGAGACCGCCGTCCGGGCGGAGGAAGCCGGCCTCGACGTCTACGCGACGGGGGAGCACCACAACCCCCCGTTCGTGCCGTCGTCGCCGACCACGCTGCTGGGGTTCGTGGCGGCGCGCACGAGCCGGATCGTGCTGTCGACGTCGACGACGCTGATCACCACGAACGACCCGGTGAAGATCGCCGAGGACTACGCGATGCTGCAGCACCTGGCGGACGGGCGCCTCGACCTGATGCTGGGCCGCGGCAACACCGGGCCGGTGTACCCGTGGTTCGGCAAGGACATCCGCGACGGCATCGCGCTGGCGGTGGAGAACTACGCGCTGCTGCGGCGGCTGTGGCGCGAGGAGGTCGTGGACTGGTCCGGCAAGTTCCGCACGCCGCTGCAGGGGTTCACGTCGACGCCACGGCCCCTGGACGGCGTGCCGCCGTTCGTCTGGCACGGCTCGATCCGCAGCCCGCAGATCGCCGAGCAGGCGGCCTACTACGGCGACGGGTTCTTCCACAACAACATCTTCTGGCCGCCCGAGCACACCCGGCGGATGATCGCGTTGTACCGCGAACGGTTCGAACACCACGGCCACGGGCCGGCCGAGAAGGCGATCGTCGGCCTCGGCGGCCAGGTGTTCATGCGGCGCCGGTCCCAGGACGCGATCGCCGAGTTCCGGCCGTACTTCGACCACTCGCCGATCTACGGCCACGGGCCGTCCCTCGAGGAGACGATGGCCCAGACACCCCTGGCCGTCGGCAGCCCGCAGCAGGTCATCGACCGCACGATGCGGTTCCGCGAGGACTTCGGCGACTACCAGCGCCAGCTGTTCAACGTGGACGGCATGGGCCTGCCGCACGCGGCGGCGCTGGAGCAGATCGACCTGCTGGGCACCGAAGTGGTCCCGGTCCTGCGGAAGGAGTTCGAGCGCCTGCGCCCACCGGGCGTCCCGGACGATCCTCCCGGCCACCCGGCGGAATAGCCGCCCGTCGCCGCGGGTTGCGCTGAGCGTGACCGATGCGATGCGGTTCGAGGTGCTGGGCCCGGTCCGGGCGTGGCGCGGGGACGTCGAGATCGAGCTGGGCCCGCCCCAGCAGCGGGCCGCCCTGGCGGTGCTGCTGCTGCAGCAGGGCACGCCGCTGTCCCCGGCCCAGCTGGTCTCGGCGCTGTGGGGCGGCGCCGAACCGCGCGCCGCGGTCGGGATGGTCCGCTCGTACGTGTCCCGCCTGCGCCACGCGGGCGTGGCGATCGAGTCGGCCGGCGGCGGCTACGCGATCCGGACGTCGGCGCTGGACGTCACGGAGTTCGAGCGCTTGCTGGCTTCGGCCCGCACGGATCCTGCTCCCGCGTCCGTCCTGCGCGCGGCCCTGCGCCTGTGGCACGGCACGCCGCTGGCCGGGCTGAACGGCTTCGAGGCCGAGCGCGTCCGCCTGGCTCAGCTGCGCCTGACGGCCCGCGAAGACCTGGCGGCGGCCGACATCGCGGAGGGCCGGCACGGGGAAGCGGCGGCCCAGCTGACCGATTTGATCGCGGAGGAGCCGTTGCGGGAGCGGCCGCGCGAGCTGCAGATGCTGGCGCTGTACCGCGCCGGTCGCCAAGCCGAGGCCCTGGAGGTCTTCGCCCGCGCGCAGCGCCTGCTCGAGTCCGAGCTCGGCCTGTACCCCGGTCCGGAGCTGCGGGAGATGCAACGGCGAATCCTGGCCGCGGACCCTTCGCTGGCGCCGGCCGCGAAGTCCCACCCGTCGCAGCTGCCGCCCGACCTCCCGGAGTTCGCCGGCCGAGCGTCGGAGACCGCGGCGCTCGCCGACGCCCTGACCCGGTCGTCGGCCTCGGTCCCGGTGATCGGCATCGAGGGCTTGGCGGCGATCGGCAAGACGGCGCTGGCGGTCCACGTCGGCCACGCCCTGGCCCGGAACTTCCCGGACGGCCGGCTGTTCGTGGACCTGTCGGCGTCGGCGGAACCGCTGGCCGAGCTGCTGCACGGCATCGGCGTCACGGACCCACCGACGTCCCCCAGCGAGAGCGCGGCCCTGTGGCGAACCCGCACGACGGGCCACCGCATGCTGGTGGTCCTCGACAACGCCCGCGACGCCGACGAAGTCCGCCCGCTGCTCCCGGGCGCAGATGGCCCGGCGGTGATCATCACCGCCCGCCGGCGGCTGTACGGCTTGGCCCACGCGCACTGGACCAAGCTGGGTGGCCTGTCCCGGCCGGAGTCGTTGACGCTGCTGGAGCGCCTGATCGGCACGGACCGCGTCCGCCGCGAACCGGCGGAAGCCGAGGCGCTGGCCGCGCGAACGGCGGGCTTCCCCCAGGTGCTGCAGGCGGTCGGAGCCCGCTTGGCCGCCCGCCCGGGATGGACGCTGGCGGCGGCAGCGCACCGCCTGGGCCGCCCAGCCCCAGGAGCACCGGCAACACCCCCGGAGTGCGGAGCGATCGAGAAGCCGTACGAGTCGGCAATGGCCGACCTGCCCCCAGCAGAGGCCAGAGCGTTCAGCCTGCTGTCGAGCACGCCCGAGTTTTCGGTGGCGGCGGCGTCCCAGATCCTCGGGCTGCCCTTGGGCGACACGGCGGTGCTACTGGAATCACTGGCGGACGCCCACCTGTTGGACCCGTCGGGCGCGGACCGATACCGCTACCAGGAGCCACTGCGGGCGTTCGCCCGAAGCCGGGCCGCTGAATCGATGCAGAGGGTGTGAAACTTGCCGATCATGCCAGATGTGGGTCGGGTGCGGACCTGGACCCCCCTGAACGAGGGTGGGGAGGCGCCGTATACTCTTTCTTCAGCAGGTCCGAGTGGCGGAATGGCAGACGCGCTAGCTTGAGGTGCTAGTGCCCTTAACGGGCGTGGGGGTTCAAGTCCCCCCTCGGACACTCAATTACCCCATGAAGCCGCGCGTCGCGGCCAGGTCATAGCAGCAGCTGCCCTCCGGCGGTCTCGTCCGCTGCCGGAGGTACGCGCGGTGAACTACAGCCTTTGACTTCTCGCGTGGGGCCGCCGCACATGATCATTAAGTCATTCGATCTCAGGTAGTCGGCGATCATGGCCCCATCATCGCCTGCGGTCTCAGCGAATCGCACGCGAAGATCGTCGAGTAGGTGATCTTCGCGGACATAGACGTTCTTCGCGAGTTCTGGTGGGCGGTTGCGGGCGCTGGTGTGGCCGTGGCGGCAGCGGTAGCCGGGGCGGCCGTTGACCCAGTGCGAGTCCAGTCGACGGCCGCACAGCTGGCATTGCACGAGTCCTGCCAGCACGTACGTCCTCGTGTCACCGTGCTGTGTGTGCCGGGCCGCGCGCATGCCCTGGATCGCCGCGAAGGTGGCCTCGTCCACGAGAGCCGGATGTGTCACCTTCTTCGACTCGGCCCAACCTCGTGCCGCCGGTGGCCGCACTGGATTACCGTGGTGGGCGGGGCCGGGTGTTCTGGCGCCGTGCCGGTTCCATACTTGCCGTCCGGTGTAGCGAGGGTTCTCGAGGATTCCGGCCACTGTCCGGACGATCCACTCGTGCTTCGTCCGGTGTCGGTTGCGGCCTCGGTCGGCGCTCGAGGGACATGGGACGCCGCGGTCGTTCAGCTCCCGCGCGATCCCGGCCACGCTGCGTCCGGTGGCTCGTTGCTCGAAGATCCACCGCACCCACGGTGCGGTGGCCGGATCGGGTTCTAGACGGTGCAGGCGGCGGCCCCAGCTCGCGTGGGCCCGGTTCGGGTGCGGGCCGGCATCAGCGAGGCGATATCCGTAGGGCGGTCGGCCGCCGAGGAACCTGCCTTGAATGCGGGCCTGGATGTGCATCGCCGCGAGCACGCGGTGCCGAGCCCGTAGTACCTCGCGACGCGACTGGGACCCGAGGAGCAGCATCAATGCCTGGTGCACGGGGTTGTCGAGGTTGACCGGACCGTCGGCTTCGGGCATCCACAGTTGGATGCCTTGCTCCTGGAGTGTGGCCAGTACGGCGTTGAACTGGTCGCCGTAGAACGCTCGCTCGTACTCTCCGATGACGACGGCATCGAATGAGCGGTTCGGGTGTTCCGCGGCGGCCATCAGCTGTGCCGCGGCCGGACGCTCGCGCCAGGGCAACCGACGTGACCATCCGTCGTCGAAGTACTCCGCCACGATCACGCCGTGCCCGCGGATCGTCTCCTCGGCGACCTCCCGCTGCCACCCGAACGATGTCTCCCGGTCCTGGAACTCGACCGTGGACATCCGCCCGTAGAACGCGAACCTCAGCCCACGACCTCCCAGGGTTCTGTGGCGACGCCTGGCCCCGGCCCTACGCGGCGACACAGCGCGTGTCGTGATGTCTCTGCGAGCGGTACTGATCATTGTGGACCTCGGCGCTTGAGGTGGTTCGGCTGAGGGAGGAACGCAGTCGCCCTGCACCGGTGACGGGTTCGGGCCTGATCTGCACTCGAACGGCCGCATTGCAAACCGTCGCGGAGGCTTCGGATGTTGACCTCGATGCTCTACAGGCCGCAGAAGCGGCTGCTCGATCTGACCAAGTTCACGCGCCCTCGAACTTGGCAGGCAAGGCAGAAGACCGCCACGACAGCTAGGGCCGACACACAGACACAGGCCAAGGCAATAGCCACCGCATGCCCTCCAGACCCGGTAGCGTCTCCGCGAGGTATTGGCTGACAGAGCGGTGAACGTGGACCGCGCTGGAAGTTAGGAGATTCGGTGGTCGACGCAGCGGTGGTATCGGCCGTGGCAGGATCCGTGAGCGCGCTCGCTGGCACGGCATCCTCGATCGCCGCATGGAGGAGCGCGCTGGCGAGCCGCAAGGCCGCGAGGGAGAGCCGGGAAGCCTTGGGTTACGCGACACGCCCCTACCTGACGCTCCACACAGTTCGGGACAATCTGCCCGACGCCGCAACCACCGAGACGGTCGAGATCCGAAACGCCGCCGCGTTCTCTGCGGAAAATGTCCAGGTGCTGGTACACGACTCGAACGGGCGGCTCGTCGGCTCCGGCGGGCTACCTTCCATGAAGGCTCAGACGCCGAACTCGTGGACGCCTGGGGCCGCTCTCCAGATTGAGCTGTCCGGCCTGACTCCACTTCAGAACGTCGGTCGGTGATACCCGGTCGCTGACAGCGACGATACGAGCGTCTGACGTTCAAAGGATTCTGCGGTGGGAGCAGGAGATCAGGCTGGTTCGCAAGGTAGTTCCACCGACCGACAGTGACCCCCGTTCGCTGATTGACACCGAGGTATACGAGGTCAGCGAACCGCGGACCATCGCGAAGTCGGGATGACAGCCAGACGATCTCGAGGTCACCGTCGTCGTAAACCGAGCGGCGAGGCGGGGTGTAGTGCACGGCGCGGTCGAGGGCCATGATCAGCGCGACCACGCCGTCGATTTTGTCGCCGCCGTTCGGTGGAGACCGCGATCAGCTTGGCGCCCATTAGGCCGCTGTCGGCGGACACACCGGAAAGGGTCCGCAACCAGCTCCGCTCGCCGCGGGCCATGCTGCGGCGCGGCCACCGGCCGTGGGCAACGTCGCCGGAATAGGCAACGCGCAGCGCCTCGATCGTGAGGCGCCAGTCGAAGGAGTCTCGGACGGTCTGGTCGTCGATGAGGATCGTCAAAGGGAACATCTGTGGGGGGCGAGTCTGGATCGGCGTGGCGCCTCGCGGCGGCTGGTGCTTGGGCCGGTTCCCGGGGGCGGCGTGGCGGCTGACCTAGTCAGGCCTACGAGGCGGGGCATCGCTCCACAAACAACCGTTCGAGATAGAAATCTATTGACGTCCGAACACAGGGTGATCAATCACTCGAACGGGTGCTAATGCGTGACAGTCCGTATGTTGGTCTGGGAAAAATGTAGAAAGACAACAGTCACGGGGGTGACCGAGGCCAGGGCGTTGAAAGGGTGCTGTGCTACGTATCAGCAGGGTGGTGGTCGAGAACTTCAGGAACTTCCGCGCCCTTGAAATCACCCCGTTCCCGTCCGTCGCGGTCATTCTAGGCGAGAACGGTATCGGCAAGTCGAACCTGCTCCACGCCTTGCGGCTGGTGCTTGACCCCGACCTGCCGGACAGTGCCCGACGGCTGAGGGCCGAGGACATTTGCGACTACGCGCCCGGCACGCTGGCCGACGGCGTCGAAGTGCGCATCGAAGTCGAGCTGACCGATATCGAGGGCGACACAGCGGCCGAAGCGACGCTCGACGGCTGCTTCGTCAGCCTGACTCCTCTCGTTGCCCGTCTTGCCTACACCTACCGGCCGCGAGTGGACCCGCAACAGGTCGACCGGCCGCTCACCCGCGACGACTACGACTTCGACATCGTCGGTGGCCCGGACGGTGACCGCGACGCCCGGCGTGTCCGGCGTGACGTGTCGCTGTCCGTGCTGCCGGCGCTGCGCGACGCCGCGGACGCGCTGTCCCGCTACCGCGGTTCACCGCTCCAGGAGCTGCTCGACGCGAATCCGCCGGCACCTTCGGCGCTTGAAGCCGCGGCGAAGGGTATCCAGGAGGTCATGGACGAGCTGGCCACGGACAAGCAAGTCACCAAGGTGGCGGAAGACCTCTCCGCGCGCCTCGCCGACCTGGCCGGGCCGCAGCTCGACGTGATCCCGACCCTCGGCTTCGCCTCCAGCGCGCCAGCCCGCCTGCTGCGGTCGATCCGGCTCTACGTCGATCCCAACCGCTCGCGCAGCGTCGCCGACACCTCCACCGGCAACGCCAACGTGATCTACCTCGGCCTGCTGCTGGAACGGCTGCAGACCCGGCGCGCCACCGGCGCGGTCGTCGCCACGGTGCTGGCCGTCGAGGAGCCGGAAGCCCACGTGCACCCAGTCCTGCAACGCCAGCTGTTCCGCTACTTGCTCCGGAGTGAGACCGGGCTGGTGGTGACCACACATAGCTCGCACGTCGCCGCGGTGACCCGGCTCGACGCCATCGTCCTGCTGCGGCGCGACGAAACCGGTGCCACGGTGGCAGCTACCACCGCCCGAGCCGGACTCTCCCGGGTCCAGCGAGCCGACCTGGAGCGCTATCTCGACGTCAGCCGGGCCGAGTTGCTGTTCTGCTCGGCAGCGATCCTGGTCGAAGGTCAATCGGAGGCGTACCTCCTGCCGGCCCTGGCCTGTGCGCTCGGGTTCGACCTCGACGCGCACGGTGTGATCGTCGCCAACATCGGCGGCACCGACTTCGCGCCCTACCGGTCCCTCCTCGGCGAAAAGGCCCTGGCGGTTCCTCACGTGATCGTCACGGACGGCGATCCCTTGCGGAACGGGGAGTACGTCTTGGCGGGGCTCAAGAGGGCGGCCCGGCTGCTGCCGCCCGGCGACGAGCGGAACGAGCTGATGGACGCGATTGCCACGCTGCTCGAGTACGCCGATCCGGATGTGGACACCACTGAGGAGCAGCAGTGGCTCGTCCCGCACGGCATCTTCGTCGGCGTCCGGACGCTCGAGCTCGATCTCGTGCCGCTGCTGGCCGCTCAGCTGAGCGCGGCACACGTGGAGCTGGTCACGTCACCGGTACTGCGCGCGCGATTCGACGATGCAATGGCGGCCATCGCCGAGGACGACTTCACCGCCGACGACTGCGATGAGGTGCTGCGGCGCGTCGAGCACGTGAGCAAGGGCCGGTACGCCCAGCGGCTCGCCGCCCACGTCGAGACCGCCGGAGCCGGCATCGCGCAAAGAGTCGAACGCGACTTCGCCGAAACGAGCGGTGATGCGGAAGCGGGGGTGGCGTTGCGGGCCCATCTGAGCACTGGCGAACTGATCGCGCTGGGAACGTATGGCTACCTCTTGGCCGCTCTTGACCAAATATCGCGGCGTGTTCGGGGTAGCGGCCTGATCGAGCGTCCCTGCCATGCGCGCAACGGATCGGGCGAAGCGGCGTCCTCGTGACGATCGTGGCAGGGGTGAGCCCGAGTCTCGCCGCCGAGCTCGCCGGGCTCAACGACGATCAACGAGCCGTGGCCCGCCACACCGGTGACAGTGTGGTCCGCGCCGGTCCCGGTTCCGGGAAAACCCGCGCCTTGGTGGCGAAAGTAGGCTACCTGCTGGACGTACAGGTGCCACCGCGGCAAGGCGTGGCTGCCATCACCTACACCCGGCAGGCTGCACAGGAGATCACCACCCGGCTCGACCGGCTCGGCATCCGGCCCGGCCGTCGGCTGGCCTGCGGCACGGTCCACAGCTGGTGCTTATCGGCCATCCTGCGTCCCTACGGCCCGTTGCTCGGCATCCCGGTCCCGGAGCAGGGGACAGTGATCGACGACAAGGCCAGCGAGTGGGTCAGGCTCCTGCAGCGCTGCTTCGACGACGTCGGCTTGTCCAATCAGGCCCAGTACGAAACCGCCGCCATCACCAAGCTACGCCGGGAACTCGCCGCCGGACTGATCGGCGACGACGACACCAGTCCGATGGTCGCCTCGGCGCGGCTGTTCGACGAGCGGTTGCTCGGCGCCGGCCGGTGGGACTTCGACGCGATGGTGGCGCGGTCGCTGCGCATCGTGCGCGAGCACCCCGCCGTCGGCCGACTACTCGCCTCCCGGTACTCGTGGCTGGTGGTGGACGAGTACCAGGACCTCGGGCCGGTCCTGCACGCGCTCGTGCTCGCCCTGCACGACGCGGCAGGCGTGAGTATCGCGGCGTTCGGAGACCCCGATCAGTCCGTGATGGGCTTCACCGGCGCCGATCCGCGGTACCTGAACGAATTGGCCGCACGTGGCGACTTCCGCGACCACTCCCTCGGGGTGAACTACCGGTGCGGCCAAGCCATCGTCGCGGCCAGCCACGCCGCCCTCCGGGAACCCCGCACCTATCGGGCGGTGCCCGGCCGGGCGGACGACGGGGCCATCGAGCCGATCATGGCCGACGGAGGGCTCGACGAACACGCCGCGATCGTGGCAGGCAAGATCGACGCGCTGCTCGCGAGCGGGGTGGCCGGCCACGACATCGCGGTCTTGTACCCCGCCCGAGGACCCTTGCTGTCGGCCTTGATCGACGAGTTCGACGCCGGACGCATTCCCTATGTGAATGAGCGGGATGAACGGCTGCCCAGCGGTGAGCTCGCCGACTTCGTTCGCGACTGCGCGGCCCGCGCCGTTGCCGGACATCAGCCGGCTGGACTGGGCCCGGACACCGGTGCGACCTCGGTCGCCACCTTGGGCGACCTGGTACGGGCATACGCTACGGTGCGCGAAGCCGCCGGGCTGCCACCGCTCGACCGTCGTGCCGCGGGCCGGAAGTTCGCCGGCCTGCTCAACGGTTTCCGGTCGGAAGAACCACCACTGCACGCGTGGCTGACCGACCTGATCCGGGAACTCGAGCTAGACGCTATCGCCGCAGGCAGCTCCGCCGTCCGAGACCAGCAAGCTCTGGGAAAGTTCCGAGAGGCTGCCAGCGCGTATGGCCTTGAAGTGCGGGACATCGCCGCCGGCGCGTTGCGGGCTGGCAAGGTCACGTTGACTACCTACCATTCCGCGAAGGGCCGGGAGTGGGATGTCGTGATCCTGCCGGGTCTGGTCGAAGGCATCATGCCCGGTCGTCGGTGGTCGGGACGGTTGCGCGTGCACCCCGAGCCGAACCCGGACCGACTGGCGCAGGACCGGCGTTCGTTCTACGTCGGGCTCACCCGGGCCAAGCGAGCGCTTGTGCTGGTCTACGGTTCGTTCTGGGAGACGGATTGGGGTTCGAAGAACGAATACGGGGTTTCCCGGTTCGCTCGAGACGTTCTTCGGCACCTGGGTGTGGAATGAGGACGAATCCGCGGCGCGGGCCGGCTATTTGTCCGGGCAGTCCGCTTCGGTCCAGGCCGCGGTCATGTCGAGGCTGACGATGGTGAGCGATCCGTCGAGGAAGCCGATTGCAGGGCCGCATCCCGTGCTCATGGGCTGGATCTCGTCCAGCGTGACCGCGCGAAGCCGGTCCAGCGGACCAGCATGTGCGGCACCCTATTGCGCTCGTCAAGTGCCCGTAAAGTCGCTGTCCGGTGATAATTGCTGTGACCGTGACCGCCTCCAGCACCAGGTGCGCGTACCGGAGACAGTATCCGGCCTCGTCGGTGGCGCCGCGCTCGTGGAGTCCTCCGGCGACGCCGGGGTCCGCGTGATGAAAGAGGGTGATCTTGGGAGGGGACAGCATGGGGCCGACGATCCGGACTGAGGTGGCTACCGGGAAGGCGGACATCACGCCACCGCCCGGTATCGCGTTGGCCGGATACGGTCTCGATACTCCGAGGATCGCGACGGGAACGTGTACGCCGCTGACGGTCCGGTGCACAGTGTTGTGGATGGCCGGGAATCCGTCTGTGCTGGTGACCGCCGATCTGCTCGGATTTCCGCGCCGGCTGCACCAGCGGATCCGGGCGGCGGTGGTCGGGCTGGGTGTCGGCTCCGCGGACTTCGTGCTGACGGCCACGCATACACACAACGGGCCAGTGGTCAGCACGGACGTCACAGCTTACACGCTGTACAACATCACCAATTCGCAGCAGCTGGACCTGATCACCGCCTACGCCGAGTGGGTCGGGGAGCGGGTCGTCGCCCTGGTGCGGGATACCCTGGCCGCCCCGGCTCGCCCATGCGTGCTTGATTACCAGGTCACGGGTCAGTCGTTCTCGATCAACCGCGAGGCGATGCCCGAGGTCGAGACGCAGTTGCCTGTGCTCGTGGCCCGCTCTGCGGGCGGGGATCCGCTGACGATCCTGTTCGGCTATGGCTGCCACCCGGTCGCGGCGCCGATGCTGGCCGAGTTCGATGCCGACTACCCGGGTCGAGCGATCGCGGTGATCGAACAGTCGACCGGGGTGTTCGCGCAGTTCCTGCCCGGCGCGGCCGGCGACCAGAACCCGGAACCGGTGAACAGCTGGATCGGTGTGGAAGCTGCCGGTGCCGGGCTCGGCGAGGCGGTCGTCAGGGCCGCGGCGTCGCCGGGGCGGCCGGTGTCCGGGCCTGTTGAGAGTGCCTATGCCGAGCTTGACGTTCCCCTTGATCTCCCGCCCGATCTCGACGGCTTTCGGCAGCAGTTCGCCGCCCGCCAGGCCAACACGGCGATGCCGGGATGGATGCGCCGGCACGCCGAGATCATGATCGGCCAGATCGACGACGGCTCATACGCCACCGGCGTGACAGTGCCGCTGCAAGGGTGGGTCTTCACGGGCGGGGAACCTCTGCGGATCGCGATGATCAGCGGCGAACCGGTCGCCGGCTACGCAGCTCGGCTCCGGCAGCGCCATGGCGGCCCAGACGGGGCCTGGGTGCTCGGGTATACCGGAGAGCTACCGGCCTACCTGCCCACCGACGACCTCCTGGCCGCCGGCGGGGCATGGCAGTACGCCAGCGGCTGGTCACCCGATCACCCGCAGATCGGTGGTGGTGCGATGTGCTGCTACGGCCTGATCGGCCACTTCCGCAGCCAGGGCCAAGACGGTGCTGTCGAGACCACGATCATAAACGGCCTTGCCGAGCTGCTGTCACGACGCCGCTGTGGCTGAGTGAAACGAACGTCAACAGGCCCTCGCGCTGGTCAGTTCGGCCGGGGACGTCGGCTGTGGTGAGTGGATGCGTACGGTAAAGCGTGCGCCGCGGTCGATCTCATCGACGCTGAGTGTGCCGTGGTGGACGGCGGCGATTCGGCGGGTGATCGACAGGCCGAGGCCGGTGCCGCCGGTGTCACGGGTGCGGGCGTCGTCAAGGCGGGTGAAGCGGTCGAAGATGCGTTCACGGTCGGCTGCGGGAATGGCGGGTCCGTCGTTGGCGACGTCGAGGAAAGCCTCGGTTCTGGTGGCGACGAGTCGGACGGTGATGTTGTGCTCGGCATAGCATTCGGCGTTGTCGAGCAGATTGCCCAGGAGCCGCGCCAGCAGTGCGCGTCGGCCGCGGACGTGCACCGTTCCGGGCGGCGGAACATCACGAGTGAGCGTGAGTTGCGCGGGCGTCGGCCTGCCGGTCTCCTCGGTGATGAGGACTACCAGGTCGACGGTGTCTTCAAGGTCGAGGCTGGCGGCGTCCAGGCGTTTCAGCAGGAGCAGGTCGCTGGCAAGGTCCTGCAAGCGCAGCGTTTCGCCGAGGGCGTCCTCGATGACCTGTCGCCACT
Organism: Amycolatopsis sp. A133; assembly: GCF_031082405.1. Lineage (GTDB taxonomy): Bacteria > Actinomycetota > Actinomycetes > Mycobacteriales > Pseudonocardiaceae > Amycolatopsis. The sequence goes on along the minus strand of NZ_JAVHJU010000003.1, from coordinate 109,559 downwards.
GGGCCGCTCCGGGTGGGCTTGGGCGATTTCGAGTTCGGCCGTGCGCCGCGCGTTTCGGTAACGGCGAACCCCGCGCGTACGACTCGTATTGCGACCGGAGGAGCGTGGGAATGGCCGACACGATGTTGGTGCAGGCGGAGACACCGGGCGGCGAGACCGTTGTCGTGCCCGTCGTGGATCTAGACGCGATCGGCGAGGGTGGGGGAGAGCAGAAGGTCGCTGCCGGGCTGCCCAGCCTCTCCGGCGCGCTGGACTCGATCAAGGACTTCACCGGTGAGCTGCGCAAGGCGCTGAAGGCAATGCAACCGGAGAAGACCACGGTCGAGTTCTCGGTGGGTTTCGCCATGGAAGCCGGCAAGATCACCGCGATGTTCGCCGACGGCAAAGCCGAAGGGTCAGTCAAGATCACCATGGAGTGGGCGAAGGACTGAAGCCCGCCGTGCGCAGCCTGGCGACCCGCCACCGCGACAACCTGATCGAGGCCACCGTCCGCGTTCTGGCCGTGGACCCGGACGGGCGCACGCCGTCGACCGGGACGGGTTTCTTCGTCGCTCCCGGCAAAGTGGTCACGTGCGCGCACGTCGTTCCGGCCGGGCGCCGCTATGTCGTTCAGTACCGTGGTGAGGAGTACGACGCGACGCTGCTGGTCCGGGAGCCGAACACCGGTGCCGAGGCCAATTTCGCCTACCCGGACGTCGCGCTGCTCTCCGTCGACGTCGCCGATTGCGCGGTCGTTCCAGTGGGAAGCACCTTCCCGGAAGCAGGCCGAGAGCTGTACGCGTACGGCTGTCCCCTGATCGTGCGGTTGCCGGTCTGGGATCACCTCGACCTCGTCAGCGAGGGGCAGCGGGTCCGCGACGGGACGACCGATGTGTTCGTCAAGACCAAAGGCAGCCAGGTGCAGCCGGGCGCGAGCGGTGCGGGCACCATTGATCTGCGGACCGGAGAGCTGGTCGGCATGCTCGCGCAGACCCGGGACGCGAAACTCGATCTCGGTGGGGCGCTGATCCCGGCGGGCACGATTCTCGACGTCCTCGCGACCGCCGGGCACGACGTCCGAGCCGCTAACCAGGAGGCCGCAGCCGACGTGGTGACGCTTGCCGGGGCTCGGCGGCGGCTCAATTTGGTTTTGCAACTGCTGGCTGTCGACCTCGACGACGCTGGTCCGGTCGTCTGGCGGTCGATGCTGATGGCCTTGGATAACTCGCCACCAGAAGGGCTCGACGCCTTCGAAACCGCGCTGGCGCTGCTGAACCTCGATCTGGAAGACCTCGGCAACGCCCTGGAGGAGCTCGCGCGGGTGACCAGGTCGCCGGCCAAGCCGATTCGGCTGCTCTCCGGTGCGGCTTCCTTCGCGTGGTACGCGAAACGCCCGCTCGTCGAACCGGACACCGCGATCCAGCTGGCCCGGGAACGCGCCTGCGAAGAACCGCGGGTCGTCCACCTGCCCGCGGCCTGCGATCTCACCGTCAAGCTGCACGCCGGTCGCGCGGCCGTGGACCAGCACTGGGAGGTCATCCCGGTGTCCATTGTGGATGCCGAAACCGATGCGGAGACGGGACTGCCCCGCCGGCTGGTCACCGCCGCGCGCTGGAGCCTGCTGGATCGGGACGGGGTGCTCGTGGACGAAGACGACCCGGATGGCATCGACGCAGCCTGGGCGCAGTCCGGCGCCCAGGTCCGCGCGCGGATCGGCCGTCGGCTGCTGCTGGTACTGCCGGCCACGATCGCCGACACGGGCCTCGTCGAGGCGCTGCGGCGCGAATTCGCTCCGTGCATGTTCGCGCTGGCTGGGCGGTCGCTGTCGGCCGCGTTGCGGAGGAATTCCGCGCTGCTGGAGCTGAGCCCGTCCCTGGACGACGTCACCGAACTGGCCGCCGACGTCCGGTACCGCCAGATCACCCGCAAGATCGAGCGGGCTTCGAGTAGATGAAGGGCTTGATCGGATGAACGACTACATGAAGATCTTCGACCCGCCGTTGGTACCGGAGCCCGCACCACTCGAGCCGCTCGCCGACCGGTCGGCCGTCGCAAGCTATGTGTACGAAGAAGGTCTTGTGCTCGCGGTGAACGTCGCGCTCGCCACCCGGCGTCCGTTGCTGGTTCGCGGCCGGCCGGGCACGGGGAAGAGTTCGCTCGCGCGCAACGTCGCGATGCACCTCGGGTGGCGGTTCTACTCGCGCACCGTCTCCTCGCGCACCCGGGCGCAGGACCTGCTCTGGGAGGTCGACGAGGTGGCCCGGCTTTCCGACGCGTCGGCCCACCAGGCCAGGCCGCGCCGGGAGTACCTGATACCCGGCGTGCTCTGGTGGGCCTACTCACCGGTGACGGCGGCCGAGCACCGGCGGCCCGATCCCAACGAAGGTGCCGAAGACGAGAACGCGGTGGTCCTGCTCGACGAAATCGACAAGGCGGAGCCCGACGTGCCCAACGACCTGCTGGAGCCGCTCGGCCTCTACCGGTTCCGGACGGACGAGGGTGACCTGGTCGAAGCGGCCTCGGCCCCGCTGGTGGTGCTGACCACGAACGAAGAGCGCGACTTGCCCAAGGCATTTCTTCGCCGCTGCGTCGTCTACTCGCTGCCGATGCCGACCCACATCCGGCTGCGGCAGATCGCCGCGGTGCGGTTCGGGCCGGATGCTGCGCTCTACAGCCGGGTCACCGACGTTTTCGGGCCGGAGACCGGGGGACCGGCGGACGTGAGCGTCGCGGAGTACCTCGACGCCGTCGCCGCCGCCCGTGAGCTGGGCGTTCGGCCCGGTCACCCGTTGTGGGAGGCCGTGCTCGAGTCGACGACCAGCAAGCAACCCGCACTCGAGCTGCGCTGACATGTATCCGCTGGCCGACCTGATCCGTGCCGCCGGGACGCTGGAACTCGACGGCGATGGCCTGCGGGCCGCCGCCGCAATGCTCGGTGCCGTGCCTTCTGACCCCCCGCCAGTGCCGGAGCCGATGACCCCGCTGCCCGTTCCGCTGGCGCCGGGCCCGAGCGCGACCGCCGCGTCCCCCGGCGCCGACGTGCACACGGCGGAGGGGGATCCCCGGCCGGTTCGGCGGGTCAGAGTGACCTTGGTGGAGGGACCCGTGTCCGCGCCACCGCGGCCGTTGCGCGGTTCGGTGCACAACCTGCTGCCGCCGGCACCCGCGCCGCGGCCGGCCGAGCCGCTGTTCTCGCCGTGGCACGAGCGAGCGATCCTGTCGACGTTGGCCAAGGTGCGGTGTCCCGGCCCGGAGGTGGACACGCCGGCGGTCACGAGGATGCTGGCTCGCCGCGAAGCTGTCGTCGCGATGCCGGTCCTCGCTGAGCCGACCACACGGCTGGGGGCTCGGTTGTGGGTCGACTACGGGCCGGGCATGCGACTGTTCCGCCGCGACCTGCGCTGGCTCGCCGCCGCTCTGCGCCGGGTGGTCGGACAGGATGCCGTCACCGTCGAGCCGTTCCGGGACACGCTGCCCGAGATGTCAGCAGGCGCGGTGCTGGTCGCCACCGATCTGGGGATCGGCGCGGGCAGCCCGATCCCGCCCGCCGCCTGGCCGCCGGACGCGGTCTTCCTGGTGCCGTACCCGCGGTCGCGATGGCCGGCGTGGGCAACCCGGTTAGCCGTCGTGCAGTGGGATCGGCGGACGACCGCCGGGCAGGCGGCCCGGCGGTGACGGCCCGGCTCCGGCTCGAACTGCTGCGCGCGGTCAACCCTCACGCCGTGACGCTGGCCGCCGCCTGCGCCCTGTCCGCGCGGGTCGAGCCGACGCTGCTGCGCCGGCTCCGGCTGCTCATCCCGGGCGCGGACGCTTCTGCCGAGAGCGATCTGTGGTTCTCGGATCTGTTCTCCGCCCGCGACGCCACCGCCGTAGCACTGGACCCGCTCGTTGCCGAGCTGCTTCGCGAGCGGCTCCGCCGCCCCTCGGCCACGGCGTTCTTGCGCGACGCGGTAGAGGAGATCGCGGCCGCGCACGCGACCGCCCACTGGTCGGTGCGCCTGGAAGAGCGAATCCACCACCTGGACGTCACGCGACCGCCCGGTGCCGACGACGACATCGACGACCTGGTGCTCGCCGCCCTCGACCAGCTCCGACAGGAACCCGACCCCCGCGGCATCGCTCGCTGGTTGCTCGGTGCGGTCGGTCGCTTCCCCCGTCGCGTCGTCGCACGGACGGCCTCCCGGGCCGCGCGCGCTGCTGCCATGCTCCACCTCGACCGCCAGGCGCCGCCGGGCGACCTGTCCGCCGGAGAGACGCAGGCGTGGCTCCCGTGGCTGGCCACGAACCTGCCCCGGATCTCGGTGCCCGTGCAGCTCCTCGACGGTGCGGTGGTCCTCGGTGCCGGAGGACCCGGCTCGGTTGAGTTGCCCGAGGTTCCCGACACCGATCCGCTGGTCGTCGAAGTCCGGTGGACGGACGGGGTGTGTGCGCACAGTCGCTGCGTCCGCTTCCGCACCGGCGAGCCGGTCCAGGTGGAGACCGGCTCCCAAACGGCTTCCCTGGTGACCCTGCTGGGCGCCTCGTACGAAGTCGCCGTGGACGAGCAGGAATCCGCCGGGCTCCGGTTCGATCGCGTCAAGGTCGGACTGCGGCCCTGCCTCGGCCGTTCCTCGGAAATCGCCGATCTGCTCCGCGACCTGCTCGACCCCAGCAGTTCCTGGGTCGGGATCCGGGGTGGACCCGGCAGCGGTACCTCGACCGTGCTCGTCGCCGTCACCGACGCCCTCCGCCGCGACGGGGTCGCTGTCGTCGAGCACTTCTACTCGGCCACGACCGACCCGGTGGTAATCGAAGAATCGTGCCTGGCCCAGCTTCGCGTGCTTTACTCGGAGTACACCCACATCAACGGCAGATCGTTCACCGGGCTGCTGAACGATCTGGCCCGTCAAGGTGCCTTTCGCCGTCCGCTGGTCATCGCCCTCGACGAGTTCCCCGTCATGGGTGACCGACTGTTCCTCGCCGATGTCCCCGCCGGCGTCCACCACCTGGTGACGACCACACGATGGCTGGACCTCCGCGATCGCCTCGCCACCCAATCCTTACGAGTGAAGCACTTCACCGCCGACGCCACCCGTGAGGTGGGCCGCGCCCTCGTCCGCCGGCACCTGGCGGAGGTCGAGCAGGCGTTCGTCGGACCGGTCGATGTCGAGGCGCTGGTCGACCTCGCCGACAACAGTCCGCGTGCCGTCGTCCGCATCCTCCGGTGGATCGCTCGGCAGCCCACAGGCAGCGTCACCGTGGACAACATGCCGCCCCTGCTCACCGCCGGCTGGACCGATGTCCGAGCTGCGCTGGGCCGGAGGTTCGGCCGTCAGCTCACGCACCTGCTGCACATGCTCTACCTCGCCCAGCACCGCCACCCGTGGTCCGACTGCGCCGTCGTCGAGCCGTCCTGGCGGGTGTTCTGGTCGGCTTGCCTCGACAACGGCTTGGTCGAGGACACCGGTGAGGGCGGCGTTGTCGAGCTGACCGCGCCGGAAGCCGCAGACGTCCTTCGAGCTCCGGCGGACAGCCGTGACGAGACAGTGCGGCGCTTCGTGTTCGGAAAGAGCCGGATCGTCGACTTCGTCGCCAACGCGAGTCTCACCCGGCTGGCCAATGCTGTGACGCACCTGCTCGCCGTTGGCGACACGGAGGTACCCGAACACCTCTGCCGACAGCTGACTTTCCTGGTTCGCCGCTACGCCGAAGATCGAGCCGGCTTGCTCGCGGATTTGGCCGCATTACCCGGTGATCCCGGTATGAAAACATTGTGGGCGGTGATCTCGCAGATCGCTGACATTGAGGTGCCTCCGGCCGGATTCGCTTCGGCATTGCGGGACTGGCTCACGGTCCGGGCGGAACCTGGCCTCGTCTCGGGGTTCGGGTTGCGGCCGCCGCTGCGCGTGCGCCGGGCGATCACCGAAAGCGAGCTCCGGCCCGCCGGAATCGGCGGGGACCGGCTGCACCCCGGTCCCGCGCTCGCCATCGCTGTGGTCGGTGGCCGTCCCGTGGTCGCCACCCGGTTCGGCGTGCACGCGATGGATGGCTCGCTGGTCGGCGCTTCGGCCGAGATCGACGGCGCGAACGGTGGTGCCTGGGGCTACGTCGCGTGGCACGGCCGGACGATCTGGACCGATGTGCACCCGAGACAGCCGGTCGACCTCCCGATCGACCGGGCACAGCGCCACGGCGAGGCGCTGACCGTGGCCGGGACCGACGGAAGCGTCACGAGGCCCAGCGTCTCCGAGCGGGTGCGGCGGATCCTGGAGATCCCCGGACGGGGTGCCCCCGTCACCGCGATGGGCGCGCTGGATACCACACCGGCTCGCTGGATCGTGGGCTACGCGGACGGGACGATCCGCGATCAGGGGTCGAGCCGGGAGCGGATCGAGCACCGCGGCGCGGTCCGCGCGGTGGTCTGTACCAGCGAGGATTCCTTTGTCTCCGGAGGTGACGACGGCTCGCTGGTCTTCTGGGCGCCCGGACTCGAGGTGATCCGAAGGAGACACGTCGAGTCCCCGGTCACCTGCCTGGCCCGGATGCCGGACGACGCGGTCCTGGTGGGCTCGGCGAACGGTGAGGTGACCCGGTGGGACCCGGTGTCTGACGAGCTCGCAGTCCTCGGGAGGCACATCCATCCGGTGCGTGGCGTTGCGCACGTCGCGTCGTCGTTCGTCCTGAGCTGGGCCGACTCGATCCGGTATTGGAACGCTGCCGGGAGCGGAGGGCTGCTCGCCCAGGAGGTCGGTTTTCCCGGCGGTGTCGTCGATGTGCTCGTCCACGAAGGAACGTACGTGGCGTTGCGGGGCGACGGCTCGGTCCGCCAGCGGATTCTGCCTGATCTGCGCGAGGAGCGGTACGCCCTCGAACGACTCGTGGTCCGCGCGCGGCAGGTATACCTGTGGCTGGACGGAATCACGCTGAGTGTCGATGCGGTGAAAGGTCCGAGATCGACGGCAGGGGTCCGTCCCGACGTAGCGGGAACGGCAGCAGACGTCGGCTACTGGCGAGTCACTGCCGGGGCCGACGGCGTGGTCCGGCTGTCGGTGGCGGAGTCCGGGACCCAGGTGCACGAGATTCGGCTCGGGCTGCCGGTCGTCGCTCTCGCCGGGGAGCCGGGGTTCGTGGCGGCGCGGGACGCGACCGGTCAGCTGTGGATGTTCGACCTCGACGAGCCGCCGGGGGCTTCGCTAGTGGAGATCGTCCGGGCTTCGATCGGGCGGACGGAGTTGCGGATCGACGGGGACGAATGCGTGATCGCGGCAGTTAGATTGACCGTGGACGGTTCGCCGGTTCCGCTGCGGATCGACGGGCACTGGCCACGGGTGGGGGCCGACGGAAGCCTGCTGTGCCCTGAGGCGCCGCCCCTCACCATTCGGATTCCGCCGGTCGGTGGACAGTGGCGCATCGAGGTCGACGTGGTGTCTCCGCTGCTCAGGGGCTACTGCACCACGATCGTTCAGCATGGCCGAGTCGATTTGTGAAGGAGTCCCGACAGAGCTGACGACGCCGTGGAAAGTGGATGTCCCGGGTGAACGAGACAGACCGATTCGGCACGCCGAGGTTATGGCCGTTCAAGCATCGCTCGTGGCGCCCGGCTGGCTCGGCGGCCTTCGCATCGACCGATGCGCACCCTCGACGTCACGTCACCACCTGCCCGAACGGCAGCTTCAGTACCAAAGTACCTACCTCGCCTACGCCAGAAGCTCGCCCAAGAACGCTGGAACTGGTGGCCGGACCCCGACAGCCACCTGAAGGTCAACAAGCTCGAACCGCTGGCCCCGCCCGTGCTGCCGGACGCGGGTTACCCCTCGGCATCGAGGTGGACGAGTATTACTATTCGCCCGACACCCCGGGTCGGGCACGCGCCCGGCGGCAAGGTGGTGCTGCGCTTCCACCAGTCCGGCGCGCAGCGCCACGAGGCGATCCTGTTCCGCCTTCCCGACGGCACCGCCGCCCCGGACCTGTTCGACGGCACGCTGACACCTAGCCAGGTCACCTCCATCGGCCAGGACAACGGCTGCAATAGGATGTCTCTGGCGGCGCGGAGCGGCCGGCTGTTGCTCCTACATACGACCTCGTGCAGGCTGTGAAGGCTGGGATCTTCGGTGCGAAGATATTGGAGGTCGACTTCGTGGACGCCACCGGCAAGCGATGGTCAAGAGACGAGCTGGTCAACCTGGCCGTCGCCCAGGCACTGCGCCGCAGGTTTGGTCCCCGGTTGCGGTCCAGGTCGACGTAGGGCCGCCCGCGGTCGACGCCGTGGCTTGCCTGAGCTTCAGCACGTAACGGCTACGTCCGTCGCCGCGACTTCTTTGTGCGCGGAAGATCATCCGAGCGGAGAATCTGGGTTGCTGACAATTGCATCGGTTGGCGCTGACCCGTACCCACAACGGGGTAGTCGACGAGCGCCCCGGCCAGTGCAGCGTGAGGAAGCGCATTGGCAGGAAGGGGAACGTTCGTGTCCATGTCCAGACGCCCGGTCCTAACGACTGCTGCCCTGTTCGCGGCGACTCTGGCAGCTCCGTGGCTTGCCGAAGGGCAGGCGTCGGGCGCAGCGCCGATGGCGGTCGCGGTCGGCAAGACCGACATCACCCCGGAAGCGGGTATCCCGCTTGCTGGCTACGCGACAGACACCCCACGGCTCGCCGCCGGTGTGCGTCGTCCGCTCTACGCGCGATGCACCGTGTTCTGGGACAACGGAACGCCGAACGTCATCGTCACTGCGGACGTCCTGGCGTTTCCACGCGCCATCCACCAGGCGATCCGGTCGCGAATTGTCAGCCTTGGGGTGGCGTCCTCAGATTTCGTGCTCACGGCAACCCATACCCACAACGGGCCCGTCCTCACCCCCGACGTCACGGCGTACACCCTCTACAACATCCTCGACCCATCTCCCCATCTGGACAGGGTCCGTGGCTACGCCGGCTGGGTGCAAGACCAGATCGTCGACCTCGTCCGAATAAGCCTCGCGGCCACCGCGGTTCCGTGCACGTTGGATTATCAGGTCGCCGATGAGGCGTTCTCCTACAACCGGGAAGGCATGGCGGGCGTCGAGCGGGATGTGCCGATTCTGACGGCACGAACTCTCGACGGGGCGCCGCTCGTGGTGATGTTCGGTTACGGATGCCAGCCCGTCGTCGCTCCAGCGGAAACACTCATCGACCCGGACTACCCGGGGCTCGCGGTGGAGGTGGTCGAGCAGCAGACCGGGTGTTTCGCACAGTTCCTCACCGGTGCGGCCGGGGATCAAGACCCGGTGGCTTCCCCCGGTTGGCAGGCCCTCGATGATCGCGGCCACGACCTCGGCCAGACAATCGTCGACACGATCACCGCACCCGGCCGGCCGGTCACCGGCCCGATCCTCACCGCCTACCGTGAAGTCGACGTCCGGCTCGACATCACCGACACCCCCAGCCATCTCGCGGCGGTCCGCGCGAACTTCGCCGTCCGACGGGCCACCGCGGCAGGGTGGATCAGCCGCCACGCCGAAGTCATGATCGACCAGATCGACGCGCACAGCTTTGCGTTCACGACCCCGGTCCCAGTGCAATCCTGGCGCTTCGCCGGCGGCACCCCGCTGCGGCTGGCCTTCCTCGGCGGGGAACCGGTGTCCGGCTACGCCGCCTACTGCCGCAGCCACTACGGCGGCACCAACGGCATCTGGTTCTCCGGATACGCTGGCGAGGTACCCGCCTACCTGCCCACCGACGAGCTGCTGATCACCGGCGGTGCCTGGCGCTACGCCTGTGGCTGGTCCGATGACTTCCCTAGCATTGCCGGCGGCGCGATGTGCGCGTACGGCATCATCGCGCACTACCTGCGCAACGCCCAAGGTAACGGCGTCGAAGACACCCTGATCGCGGCGTTGAACGCTGTTCTTTGAGTTGTCCGCTCCGCTGCGTCCTTATGTCCTGACGCGGACTTCGGATAGGCATCTCGGGCAGCCTGGTGACGTCGACGCCCGTCAGGCCGCACGCACGTGGCTGCGAGCAGATATGGACCAAGAACGCTCGGACAACCACAGAAGCTGAACATCGTCGAAGCGGGCGGCAGCGGCATTTACCGGTTCGTCGGTGGCGCGCTGGTCCGGTTGTTCAACTGGGGTGCGATTCCTGGATTCGACGGTGGGCGCGTCGTGGACGTCAACTTCCAGTCGCTCGCGAACCTGGACCACATAGCACCGGTGCCCGCCGACGGTTCGTACATCAACATCGTGGAGGCCGGGGGCAGCTGCGCTCGTCCTTCGGGATCCAGCACGCGTGGATCGTGAGCGCAACCACGTATCGCGGCCGGACACGCGGGAACTCTGTGACGTCGCTGCGATGAGGGCGCGCGAAGGCGGGCACTTGCCTGCCCGAAACTGTCGGTGGCCGGTGGCAGACTGGCTGTACGAACCAACGACGGCGAGGGAGGGCACGGTGAGCGGAGAGCTGGGTCTGGCCGGTTACCGATTCCAGTACCACGTAATGGTGCTCGCGGCGCTGGACCTGTGGGGCGACCGGTCTGGTAGCGACGTCGGCTCGATCGTGGTGGAAGGCCACCCCGGTGCCCAGGTCGTCGATTACGAGCTGACCGGTATCGGTCCGGGCGGATCAGCGCTTGTTCAGGTGAAAGGCCGCTGGGGTGAGCGTCCCTGGAGTGCGCCGGAACTGTTCCGGATCCTGTGCGGGCTCGCCCGCACCCGAGACCAGCCGGTCCGTCTGGAACTGGTCGCGAACGGTGCCTTCAGCGATCCCGCCCGGCGGCTCGCCGCACTGCTTGCCGACACCTCGGGCCTCGACGACCAGGCCCTGACGCGGCGGCTGGCCGCGCTTGGGCTCGCGACCGAGGACGTGCCGAGCGAAGTGCTGGCTGCGCTGCGGCACGCAGTCATTACGATTCGCTCGGAAGGCTTGCCGGAGCTGCGTGATGCGGTGCGGATACGGCTCCGGCGGTTGCGTGCGGTTCACGGCAGCGGCGTGGGCGACCAGGCCGCTGAGTTGCTTCGGGCGTACCTGCTTGAACTCGCCATGAACAAGAGCGAAGCCGCCGACGTCGCCGGGCGCACGCTGAGCAGGGAGGAGTTCTTCGAAGCCGTCAGAGCTCCACGCAGCGTGCTAGAAAGCGCCTTGGAGTCGCGTTGGGGCGTCCCAGTGGGGCTGGCGCACCGCGACACCGCTGTCCAACGGGATGCCCTGCTCTCCGAGCTGGCCAAGCACTTGAAGGACGCGGATGGGTTACCCGCCGCTGACGGGCGTGTCCGTACCTGCGTGTTGGTCGGCCCGGCGGGAATCGGCAAGACGACGCTCGCTCAGCAGTACGCGCTGCACAATGCGGGTGAGTTCGACTGGATCTACCAGATCACCGCGCAGGCCGACGATGACGCCGCGGCAGGTGAACACGACGTGCTCCGCGAGGAACTCGAGCAGTTCGCCGTCTGGCTCGCGGGTCGCAACATCAACATCCGCCCTGGCCCGTACCGATCGCTGACCGACTTAGGGCGGGCGATAGCCGAAGCGCTCGCGAGCTGTCCGCGCACGTGGCTGCTCATCGTCGACAACGCGGCCACGGCGGACATGCTGACCTCGCTGTTGCCGGCCGGGGGACACGGAGCGATCGTGATCACCTCCCGCAACAGTGCCTGGCACGGTTCCCAGCCGATAGTCGAGGTCGGGGAACTGACACCGGAGCAGGGACGGGAGCTTGTGCGCCGCCGGCTCAACGGGATGGATGCCGATCCAGACCACGTCGAAGCCCTGTGTGCGGAGCTAGGGTACTTGCCCCTGAGCCTGGTTACCGCCACCAGCTACCTCCGCAGCACTCGCGAGCCGCTCGGCCCGTTCCTGATCGGTTTAGCCGACGAAGGCACTCGGCTGGCTGCCTTGGGTTTCCCTCAACGCCTCGACGACTACCCCCGCAACGCCGTCGCCGCTGTCTCGCTGGCCGTGCGGCGGCTGTCCGCGCTCGCGCACGAGGAAGCGAAGCAGGCGATCGGCGTTCTTCAACGCGCTGCGCTGGTTTTCCCCGACCGGATACCGGTCAAACTGCTGGCCGGTGACCACCGGGACTTCGCACGATCGGTTGCGCTGCTCGGCGAGTATTCGCTACTGCAGCGATGGCAGGACGACCGGCAGCGTGACTGGGTGCGCGTGCACCGGCTGATCCAGGACGTCGTCCGGGCCGGCCTCGACCAGGAACCCGAGCACCGGGACGCGTTATTGCGCGATGTCGAGATCAGCGTGACCGACCTGCTCAAGGACTGCACAGACCGCTTCGACCTCGTCACCGGCGGCGCGCTGCGCCTGCATGCGATCACGCTCGCCGAACGGCTGGGCCGGCATGGCCTGCAGCGCTGGCAGTCGACGACAGCGTTGCTCGCCAACACCGCGACAGTGGCGCATGCCCAGGGCGACTTCGTCGAGGAACAGCGGTGCCTTGAACAAGCGCTGTCGTTGCTTCCTCCGGACAGCTATGACCCGTACGTGGCAGGCAGGCGCGGGAAGACACTGACCAGCCTGGCCATGTTCCACCTCGACCGGAACGAGATGGACGCTGGCTTGGCGGCGCTGGAGGAAGCCCGGAGCGTTCATGACGTCCACCGGTTCATTCCGGCGCATTTCGAGGCCTTGATCGTGGTCATGGCCATGCAATACCAGACCCGCGCCTATCGGGCCGAGGACGACCAAGAGGTGAAGCGGTTGTTCGAGCTGGCTCGGGCGTTGCCTGAACCCAGTTTGGAAGCCGCGACCATGCGCGCGGCCTGTTTGCTCCGGATCGCTCGGTTCATGGATTCCCGTGCCGGACATCGCTCCGTGTTCGCCGACGCCGCAGATCGGCTGTTCGCGCTCGTCCAGCACGACGAAGGAGCAAAGCCCTTGCAGACCGCGATCGCGCATCTGGGGCTCGCGGAGGCGCACGGCTCCGACGGCAATACCGAAGCGGCTTGGCGTCACTACCGTCGCGCTATGACGCTGATCTGCGGCATTCCCGGAATCGACCCCGCTCGAGCTTCGAACGAGGCCCTGGAACTCGTCGCGGGCCTGCTGAGCGTGCATCTCGACCAGAGCACGCTACTACCGCACAGCGACATCGACGAGCTTCTCAGCCGGACGATCGTCGATGTGGAGAGACACCTTGACAAGGTCGATTGGACGGCGACACAGCAAGGTTGGCTGCGCGCGCAGTTTCATGCGCTGAAAGGGAGATTTTTCGCCAACCGGGGTGACGTGGCCAAATACGTCGAGCAGATGACGGAGATGCGAACCGCTGCGGAGTCGAGCTCAGTGAGCTTGCCTCGCAACGTGGCGACGCAAGTTGCTCTTCTGCCTGGTCTTCGGCGCCACGCGCGGACTCAGCAGGTCCGCGTGTCAGCTCCGGCCGTGGGAGTCTACGGGCCGCGGAACACGCCGCCTCCCGACCGGCCGGACCGGGCACCGGCGCCATGCCGGCACTTCGAGCCGAACCCGGTGCGGAACCGGTGGTCGCCTTTGCCGGAGCCAATGCCGCCGAACCCGATCGGACCTGGTGTCCGCGTGGATCGACAGCGCTCCATCGCCTGCCACGCCGCGGTTCTCCGGTCGCTGGCCGAGAACGACAGCGCAGACCCGGAAACCGAGTTGCGAACAGCGAGCGCCGAGCCCGCGACCGCGATCGACCACCTGATCGGAGCCTGGCGCATCCTCGAAACCATGGCCACCCGGATCGCTGCGATCACGGGGGAAACCACGGAAGCCGTGCGAGACTTCCTGGACACCGAACTGACTCGTGCGCACCTTGAGCGTGGCATGGACACCGTTCCCACCCGGATGGTACTGCGTGCGATGAACAACGGCTGGCATCCCGAACTCAACCAGCTGCTGAGGCAGTTCGACGAGGACAGCATGTCCGAGATGCTGTCCTCCCTCGTCCAGGTCGAAGACATCGTGGTGCAACGTCTTTGTGCCTACACTGGCAGCAGTAAGAGAGACCTTGTCCGAAGTGTGACAGAAGAAGCGGCGTCGCTCGAACGTGCGATCCCCGACCCGAGAACACCGACCTACAGTGCCGTCACCGGCATGGTCGTCGTCGATCGAGATCTCCTCGGTGAACCACGTGCGGTCCGGTTGCATGATCCGCGCGGCGCCGGCGTCGACCACATCTTCGTCCTCGGCGGTGTGCAGGACGGAAAATCCGGGATGCTGCACCGGGTGGCACTCCAGGCGGCGGGTTCGGAGATCTTCGTGGTCAGTGTCTCCGATCCCCGCAACGAGCACGACAGTTCGGAGATGTGGAAGTCGCTGAGCGGCGCGGCCAAGATCGTGGGTACGCATGTCGACGGTACGCTGGCGAGCCTCGAAGCCGCAGGCAGGATCGTCGAGTATCGCGCCGGCGAGGGAGGGTTCGACCGGCCGGCACCCGGGCGGCCGGGAATACTGTTCGCGGTCGACGACATCGACGAAGTGATCCGGCTGCCTCGTGGGCGGACGCTGGTCGACCGAATCCTTATCGAAGGCCCTGCCGTGTGTATCGGGCTGGCTGCGGTCATCAGAGAACTGGAGTCGGTCCGCGACAACGAAACCGTACTGCGCAGCATCGTCGGCTGCCCGAATGTGATCTGTCTGGGGCCGGACACCTCCGAAGCCGTGGATCGGCTGCGCGCCGGCTACTCCCAAGGCGGCGAGCGTGGCTGAACCGAACAAGCGCAAACGGCAAAAACCGCGCAAGCGTGTGGCGCGTACGCAGCTGCCTGAGTCCAAGCTTGCTGCGGCATCCCAGGCCAGAGGCGAGCGGACTCCTGTCGGGCACCTTGCGAAACCTCGCCGGCTCAAGAGCGATGCGGAAGCGATCAGCACCCTGCTGGACTCCGACGACATCCCGCCGGATCTGCTTGTGGAGCTGCTTCTTCCGCTGCTCTGGCTGGACCACGCAGCCGGTGCACCCGGATCGCTGTGCGTCTCCGGCTCGATGATGCTGCACTACGCGTTCGCGCAGCTGGGAATCGCGTCCGAGGTGTACGCGGTCGACGTGACGATCAAGGACGAGCGTACCGGTGGAACTGCCTTCTACGGCCGCCCGGACCCGTACTGGGACGGGGACACCTTTCACGGCCATTGCCTGATTCACCTGCCGGGAACCCAGCGTGCGATCGACCCTGCAGTCGAGCAGTTTCCGGAAGTGAAGCGCAGCAACCTACCGCTCTTCGGTCGCACCGTTCTCACGGGAAGCGAACACTTCGACGTATTCAGGTGCTCGGAGACGTTGATGCCCTCCATCACAGACTTAGCGTGAAGAGCTAACCAAATCCGGGACTCCTGGTCCGGCCACGGAAGCCGACACGCGGCCTTGAGGACGGCATTGATCATCACGACGTACCCGTCGGAGACGAGAGCCTGGAGCAGGTCCGCGACCGTCGACGGGAGGGCGTGGGTTCCGCCTATGGTCGTCCATGCCTTGAGCGCCGCGGCGCGTAGTCCGGGTTCGGTATCGACCAGGTAGGTGTGGAGGGTCGGCAGAATGGCCTGGAGCACTCCGGGTTGGTCCCCGTGGCGGCGGCCGACCTCACCGAGGGTGGCCAAGAGCGGGTACACCACCTCGATACCAAGGTCGTTGTCGCGTTCACTCGTGATGAGCGCCGTGATGGTCTTGCACACAGCCAACGGGTCAGTCGATGATGCAGATTCCACCGCACTCAGCAGGCGTCGGGCGGACTGGTACAGGCTGTTCTTGCGCGCATACGCCTCCAGCCCCGCGAATGGGTCCGGCGCAGCGGCAGAGGTGAGCACGCTCTTCTGCTCAGTGAGCCGATGCCGGGTCAGCGTCACGAACGCACCGAGGATCGGGTCCAGGCGTCGGGCGAGGGTGCCGCCGCGCCCGTCGCCCATCCGTTCGATGGCTTCGGCCGCGGAGAACGTCACTTCGTGTCCCCACGACTCATCGGTGCGGGCGAGGAGGAACGCGAACGCCGCATCGCTGACCGCCGCCTCCTCAGACGTCGTCACCGGGTCATCAGGGCGACGGTGGACGTACTCGGTGTTGACCATGTCCAGGGCATGTCGGACCGAGCCGACGAGGCCGTCTCGAGTCTTTTCGGCTGCATGCCGGCCCGCCTCCTCCAGCAGTCCGGCAATCCGGACGGGCGCGGCGATGAACATCCGGGCGATTGCTCTCTCGGCGGTGCCGACCGTTCCCGGGTCGTAGCTGTCCTCCGGTGGAACGCTGAGAGAAACGGCCAAGTTCGGCAACAGCTGGATAGCAAGCTCGAGATGGGTGCTCGCGAGGTGCTGAACGGCGCCGGCGGCGGCTCGCCGGGTCGAAGTCGGAGACCTGCTGCGGCCGGTGCGCTGGGTTCATGATGATGCCCGTCACCGCGGGGCGCGGCAGCATCCCACCCAGGCGTGCGACCAGCTTGTCCGGACACACGTCTGCGAGGACCCGCAATGGGCCTGGGTCGTTCGCCTGCACCACCGGTCGCGGGCCGGAGAAACGATGGTCACCGGGCGTTTTCGACCCCGCCAATGTCACGACCGCCCAAATGAGTCCATCATCGACCGCCGCCGCGTCCACCAAGTCCGGGTGGTCGGTCAGGCAGCGGCCCGCCTCCAGCGTCGGGTTCGTCCGCAACGCCGCCAGCGCGGTCGTCATCAGGCGCTCCACGAACTCCGGTCGCCGTGATGTCAGGTGCCGCAACGGCTCCAGCAGCTCACTCAGCCCGACGTTTTTCACCGCATCGAACAGCTCGTCGATGATGCGTTCATCGAATCGGTCCGCCGCACGCCCGGCAACTGTCGTCAACCGGCGCCGCGCCGTGGCCGTCGCGTTGACGTCGACGTCAACCGCCGGGTCCGGATCGAGGACATCGAGGTCGTCCAGGATGCCGGCGGTCGCCGGGTCCGCGGTCGCTCGCAGGCTCCGCCGACGCTCTACTCGCCCAGCTCGCGCAACACCCTGGATCCTCACCTTCTCGGCCCGCTCGGCTTCCTCAGCCTGGACCTTCTGCTGGCGGGTAAGAGCCTCGGTCTCTAGGTTTGGGAGTCGCCCGGTCGGGTTACGTCTGTCGCAGCCCACACAGTGCTCGGCGTAGAATTCCAACGCCACGTGATCCAACCGCATCCCGGATACGTTCCCGATGGCAACTGGACACTCCACCCGCCGCGAGTTCACCGGCAGCCCGGACACTTCCTCCAGCATCCCGCGGCCGCCGGACTGTACGAACCGCATATGCTGGCAGTGATCCGCGGCCAGCCTCATGATCCGCGCGTTCTCGTGCCCCAGCTCGAAATACCTGGCGAACTCTGCCTCGTCCAACCGTCCTCTTCCGTTCGTGGACCACCAGTCTGACGCCACCGAAACGACTCCGACCGGAGAGGGCGCAGCCGGTCCGGCGACAGCCTCGACGTCTCTTCGGGCGCCAATACGCGTGGGATGGCGAGGCTACTACCTACCGTTGATCGGCATGAGCGTGCGTCATAACGACCGCCTGGCAGTCATTGGCAGTTATTTTCTGTCACGGCTCCCGGGGCCGGTGATGGTGATACGTTGCGTCAATCGCGCCCGCGCACAGCTAATATGGGCGGCAGGTCGTTTAGTCGGGAGGTGTGTTACGGAAAACAGGCCTTCGCGCTCCGGGCTTCTTTGGCGCATCTCGATCACAGCGTTGTCGGTCGTCGTCGCGGCCGGAACCGGTGTCGTGACGAATTTGATCACCAATCGGTGGAGCTTGGCTTTGGCGGTGGGCTTGGGATTGCTGGTGCTCGCGGGCATCGTGATTCAGCTTGTTCAGACGCCGTGGCGCGAGCAAGGCGAGGGAGCACCGGGCGGTCATCGAGCTCCGAGTCAGATCGCAAGTGCCGGACGCGACGCGACCGTCATCCAGGCCGGACGGGATGTTCACCTCGGTGGCCTTGGTTCGGTAGTGCCCGATGCCGGCCGCAGCGGGGAAGTCGAGTGACCGAGCCGTGCGCGCCTCGTACAGTTGAGCAACGTGCCACGGCCAAGTCCGGCGCGACCGTCATCCAAGCGGCTCGCGACGTGATCACGGGTACGGTGTTCGGCGGTTCGTTTGTTCGGCTCAAGGACGTCTGGCTCGATCCTGCTCCGGTCTTCGAAGCGGTCGACGTCGATCGGTTCGTGGGCCGGACCTGGCTTCTCGACCCGGTCGACAAATTCATCCGGAATCAGCGTCGCGGCTACATTCTGGTGCAGGCGCCGGCCGGCCTGGGGAAGACGACGTTCGCGGCTTGGCTCGCCCGAACGCGGGGCTGGCCCTGCCATTTCACCCGCAGGCGCAACGGGCGCAGTGTCTCCACCGCACTTCGGAACCTGGCCTCGCAGCTGATCGCCCAGTACCAGCTCGGCGACGAGTTCGCACCGTCCGGGACACTCCCGGACACCGCAGGTGAACCGGGTTGGTTCGACGGGCTCCTGCGGTTCGCGGCCGCGAAAGCGCAGGAGTCCGGGCAACAGCTCGTTCTCGTGATCGACGGACTCGATGAGGCGGAGCGTTACGACGGCGACCTGCCGCTGGGACTGCCCACCGTCCTCCCGAACGGCGTCTTCATGGTCGTCACCTCCCGAGTCGGGACCGACCTCTCCGCCTTGCGGCAGCCCTGGAAAACCCTGTCGATCGATCCGTCCGATCAGCGTAACCGCAACGATCTTCGCGAGTTCGTCCTCGCGACCGCTGCCACGGAACCGCTCGCCACCATGTTGCCGGATCACCAGGTCTCGGCGGAGGACCTCGCGCAGCTGCTCGTGCGCAAATGCGGCGGGGTCTGGGTCTACCTGCGTTACGTTCTCGACGAGCTCCGGTACGGGCTTCGGGACATCACCGCCTTGGACGGCCTCCCTGATGATCTCGTCAGCTACTACGTGGAAAGCCTTATCCTGCCCAACGACGGAGAAATGTGGACTTCGGTCCGGCTTCCGCTGCTTGCCACACTGGCCGCAGCCGCCGAACCGCTTCCGGCGACGACGCTGAGCGAGCTTGCCGGCCTGGCGGATCCGAGCCTCGTCCGCACCCTGTGCGACTCGGCTCTGCGGCCATTCCTGACGGTGGTCGAGGAGCTCGGTCAACCCCGCCGGTACGGGATCTATCACGCGAGCTTGCGCGAATTCATCGGCGGCGCGGCTCGGACGCACGCGCTGGAGCGAACGCGTGCCCGCGGAGACGAGCTCGCCCAGGCGACCACGGCCGCACATCGACGGATCACATGTCACTACCTGACCCTGTTCGGCGGACTGGACGAGCAATTACCGGCGTTGAAGAGGGACCCCGACCTGGCGAACGCGGATGACGGATACCCACGCCGCCAGCTGCCTTACCATCTCGAGCACGCCGGCGAGGCCGAGGACCTGCATCGGTTGCTCGTCGCCGAGCACCTCATCGAAGACGGCCGAATCCGCAACGCGTGGTTCGCCATACACGATCGCGCGGGCAGTCTAGACGAATACCTCACGGCACTGCAACGTGCCAGACGGCTCGCCGAAGATTACACGGATGCGGACCATGGCAGCCTTCGTACCCCGTCCTCGTCCTCATTCGCCCTCGAACTCCAATACCGGGTTATGGCCTCTGCCGTCGTCACGCTCACGGCCAACGTCCCGGCTTCGCTCATCTGGCGACTGGTCACGACCGGGGTGTGGACCGTCGGCAGAGCACTCGATCACGCTCGGAACCTCCACCATCCGGGCGATCGCGCGCATACGTTGATCAGCCTTCTCCACGATGTTGGCGACAGGGAAAAGCGCCGAGCCACCGTCCAGGCGTGGGAAGCCGCTCAATTGGTCACCGATCACGAAGATCGTGCTTGGCTTCTCAGCCGTCTGCTCCGACATATGGCCGGTGAAGAGCACGAACATGTGGCCTGCGAGGCACTGCATGCGGTTGTCGCTATCCAGAACTCGTCAAGCCAAGTGGATATCTTTCAGCGGCTCATCCCTGTGCTCTCCGAAGAAAAGATTGGTGAGGTCCTGCGGCTGGCAACAATGATCGACAATGCCTACGACGCCGCCCGGCTGCTCGCAGCTTTAGCTCCGGTACTTCCCGAGCGGTTGCTGGCCGATGCCATGGCAGCGGCACAAGCACTCGCGGAACCGGACGATCGTGCGTTGGCGCTGGCCGCTCTGGGGCCGGTTCATGACCCGGAACTCCGCGCTACTGTGCTTGCCGACGTGCTGGCGGCCGGCCGCGTGGCGGCCGATCCGTACGTCAGGGCTCGCACACTCCGGCTAGTCGCCACGACGATGTCTTCGCCGGGGAGAGTTCCGGAGGAAGCGCTCGACGCTGCCCGGTTGATCAAGCTGGCGGAAGACCGGTCTTGGGAGATTGCGGCGCTCGCGCGTCTGGTCGAGAGCTCGCTCGCCGACGATGTCTGTTGCGAAGCGATTGACGCAGCGCGGCGAGTATCGGGCAGCGTAGTACGCGCGGAGACGCTGGTCGGCATCGCCGACCTCCTCACGCCACAGCATGCGGCCGTGGCCGCAGACGAAGCCGTCGCCGCAATCCGAGCCATTCCAGGCGACCAGGAACGAGCAGCCGCCTTCGGTGCCGTCGTCGACGACCTCCCGCAGTCGGCTCGCGAGGGTGTGATCGACGAAGCATTGGCCCTGGTCCGCGAGGTCGGAGGGGAGAATCGCCAGGTTCTGTTGCTGAACCGCCTGGCTCCGCATCTGCCCGAGCGTCTGCACAACGAGGCCCTGACAATCGTCGGGGAGGTGACTGACGCCTTCCAGAGAGCCGAGGCGATAGGTTGCCTCGCCCCGTTTCTCAGTGCCTCCCTAACGGCCAAGGGTCTGAGTGCGGCGAGGACCATCAGCGACGAATACGGTCGCGCCAAGGTTTTCGGCGCTCTCGCTTCCCATCTGCCCGCCCCGCATAGTGAAAAGCTTTGCGAGCGCGCGCTGAACGCCGCCAGGCAGGTGCTTGACCCGTACTTCCGGGCACGTGCCCTGACCTCCCTCGCAACCACCGTCACGGAACCACAGCGAGCCGCGACGCTGTTCGAAGCCCTTGCCGCGGCTCGGGCGGACGACGACGATTACCGGCCTACGACCTTGACAACAGTGCTGAACGCACTTCCCGCGGCGGCTCAGCCGGCTATTGTTGCCGAAGCGTTCGACGCGATCACCACGGCGGTCACAGACCCGGAAAGCCGGGCCATCGCCATCATCCGCCTCGCGCCCCATTTGTCTTCTCAGCAGCGCGAGGACCTTTGGCGGGCGGTCGAAGCAGGCTCCCTGGCAGGAACGCCGGCGTACTACAGCGTCGGGGTACTGGCGATGTTGGCTGTTTTTGCCCCGGTGGTC
The DNA here is from genome assembly GCF_031082405.1 of Amycolatopsis sp. A133. Taxonomy (GTDB): domain Bacteria; phylum Actinomycetota; class Actinomycetes; order Mycobacteriales; family Pseudonocardiaceae; genus Amycolatopsis. Next base: position 88,334 of record NZ_JAVHJU010000003.1, on the reverse strand, counting down.
GAGCGCGACCGGCTCTTCGACCGCGCACTCGCTCTGGGATGCGACCTGCCAGCCAGCCGGGATCCGGTACAAACGTACATCCGCCGGTTCGCTCGGCTCGCGAGGGTGCTTCCCCACCAAGCCGTGGTCGAGGTTCTCGCGGGGCTCCACCCATTGGACGATCAACTAGCGGACCGGGACCGCATCGTTCTCGCGGCCAAGGTTGCGAAATACGCCCGGCTGTTGCCCGAACGCCTGCTACGGCGCACGCTGACGATCGCCGGTGCCGTGCCCCAGACCCTCAACCCGACACCGTTGCTGGGCACGCTTGCCATGCACCTACCGGAAAGGTTGCGGGAGCAGGCGCTGACAGAGGCGTTCTCGCCGACGCGTGAAACGGTATTGGCGCGGTCCGCGGTGATCGGCCACCAAGCGTTCGAGCCCCGCCCTGATCTCGAACTTGTGCGGCGCTGTCTGGACGGGCTCGACCTCGACGGCTGTTTGCGTGTCCTCGCGTGTGCGATGCCGATCGTGCAGAGCATGAGCGGGATCGACGGTCTGCTGAGCTGCGTGGACACCATCGAGTCAGTGCGCCGCTGGTGGCGCACCCCTTAGAACCAGGTAAGGCTCGCCGCCATCGACAGAACTGTCCCTCCGCTACCTGGGAACTTGCCATCAAGGAAGCTTCCGAGGACGAGCTGGCCTCTGTTGGATACCAAGCCATGGTGCTCCACGATCGTCCCGATATCGCCGAGCGTGCATGGCACGAGGTCGCGAACACCGGCAACGCCGAGGCGATGAACAACCTGGGCGTGCTGCTGCAGGAGCGGGACGAGCGGACTGAAGCCGAAGAATGGTTCCGCAAGGACTTGGCAGGCAGGGTTCTGAAAGCGACGAATGACCGGCCGTGTTTGCGGTCCGGCGCTCGAAGGGACTGCCGTGCCGGCCAGTCAGCGCCGCGCTGCAGGTATCAACACTCTGTCTCAGATGGACTGGTCTCCGGCGGAAACGTTCAGCGGACAAATTGGGCTGCCGTGTTGACTGTGCGTTAAGGGTCTTGTAACGGCCGACGTGTGACCTGCGACACATGTTCCACAGGTGAGCGACCGTGACCGTGGGAGAACTGATGACATCTCTTGACCTCGTCCGAGAGGCTGCCGTTAAGGGCTACCAGGACGTCACTTCAGGCACCAACGAGCTGACTCCCACTTCTGCCCCGGGCGTCGAAGTCATCGCGACCGAACCCTCCTGGTTGGGCACCGGCTGGCGCGGCACGCTGACCATCGTGGCTCTCATCGCAGCCGTCGCGGGGATCGCCGGCGCCTACCGGCTCAGCGTCACCAAGGATGCGGCGGAGACGGGGATAGTCGTCTGTGGTGTGTTCGCCCTGACCGGCCTGATGGTCGCCTATCTGACTGTCGGCGGCTTCGCCAAGGCCGAGTTCGCGATCGGAAGCGCTAAGCGAGACAGTGCTGAGAATCTCGGCGATGACGAGAAGCCTGAAGCCGACGAGCGAGCAAAGTCCGGATCCAGTGTGAATCGGGTCCCACCACCGACTGCGTCAGCGAGGCGGTGATTCTCGTGCCACTGGAAGATACCGAGTGGGACATCGTGCGCCGCTTGATCGAGAACCATTTTTTCACCTCGAGCAACACCCTCGCCGTGTTAAAACGTCGTCTTCCTGACTACTGGACGTCGATCCGGTACACCGATCGGGTCGACGAGAACGCCGAAATCCTCGTCGAGCGGGCCAAGAACCCCGCTCCGGCCGGCGACTCGCCGTTCTCCATTGTCTTGCTGAAGGTCCTCGTCCGCATCCCCACGATCCTCACCACCGAACCGGATGGGCTCGAGCAGCTTACCGGCTACCTCGCCCGGCTGGAGGCCGAGCAGCAGGCGATCGACCGGGGTGACGCGTTCCAGGCCCGGGTACTTCCGGGTACGGGGGAGATCTTCATCAACAGGTCGGCGGTGCGCGGCCTGCTACGCGCGCTGGTTGACCCGCCTGACGATAAGCCGGTCCCGGTGGCGCTTCGGGTGGATGGCGAGCGGCGCTGCGGGAAGTCCTACACGCTGTCCCTGATCAAGCACTTGGCCTCGTGCCAGCCGATCATGCCCGCGATCGTCGAGGTGGACGAGTCGACTACCGCGCGCCACATCGTTGACGACTTGAAGGTGCAGCTGGCACAGCATAGCGAGATCCCCCAGCTGGAGGATCCGAGCAAGCGGCCCCGGCCGTGGGCGAACTGGCTGGTGCGCCAAGCCCTCCGGTCCGTGTCGGATCGCGCGGTGTGGTTTGTGGTCGACCAGTGCAATTATCTGGATCTGTCCTCGGACGCGGTGGAGATGATCGCGCAGCTCGCCAGATCCATCCAGCTGTTGCCGCTGAACACCGCGCGGATGCCGCGGCTTGTGCTTCTCGGCTACGGCGACGGTTACCCGGACCTCGGCATACCCCGCCAGCAGGTGCCGGTGGACGTGGTCGAGCCGATTACCGACGACGAGCTGGTCGGGTTCTTCAACAAGGTGTTCGGCGACCGTCGCGAGGTACTGGGCATCGCGGGCGCGGACCTGGACGACGTCGTCGCCGAGACGGTCCAGGTGGTTCTCGACCACGCGCGGTCGGTCGGGCCCGATGGTTACATGGACGCGCTGCGCTTTGCTGCCGAGGAGGCCGTCCGTGGATAGCCAAAGCGCACGGCCCGCCGCCGACTTCGTGGCTCGACTGCGGGCGCGGCTCGAAGAACTCAGCCAAGCAGCCGCCTCGGGAGAGATCACCGACATCCGTGCGAACCTACGCAAGGCCGCAGCGCTGCTGTCGGTCTTCGAACCCTCCCAGCTCCGGATCCCCGAGCAGGGCTCCGTTCCTGGCGCGGAACTCCACCTCGTGGCAGATGCGACGTCGGTGTCCGGTCGGGGCGCGGTCCGGTGGAAGCTGCGGTCTGAGGTCCGAACCGCTGCGCTACGGTCCTTCCGCGACGCCGACGAAGCCATGGCCTACCTGGAGGCCAACATCGATCAGGCCGCCGCCAGGAGCACGGCCCGGTTTGCTCTGGACTACCTGCGGCACGAGCCGCCGAATCTGCGAGGACTTGACAGCGAGGACCTGGCCAGGGTGCGCAAGGCGGTGCGCTGGCTGCGGAACGTCGACGGAACCGACGTGCTGCCCGACCTCGACGAGGTTGAGCAGCTGCTGGACCGGTCTCGGCTGTTCGACCCGCTGCGGTTTCTGGTCAGCCTGCCGTTCGCGGGGCGCAAACGGGAGCTGGCTGTGTTGGAGGATCACTTCGGACTGGCGCCGACGACCCTGCGCGGCAAGGTCAGTCGTGCCGGGCGGGCGCTGCGTGCAGCCGAGCCCACCGTCGAGCAGCCCGGATACCCACTGGTCGTGCACGGTCCGGGTGGCATCGGCAAGAGCACCTTGCTGGCCAGGTGCCTGATCGACCACCTCACCGGTCCGCACGCCAAGTCGTTCCCGTTCATCTACGTCGATTCCGAGCGCGCTACCATCTCCCTCGACGAGCCGATGACCCTGGTTGCGGAGATGGCCAGGCAGCTGGCTGTGCAATACCCGGACGCGGCCGGGCGGTTCACCGACCTGAGCGATCAGGCCCGCGACCTCGCCCGCGAGCAGCACGACCTCGAACAGGACGTCGAGGCGCTGCGTGAGGTCCCCACCGCCGGCGTGATCCGCCGGAACCGTCGCAGCGAGCTGCACGCCACGGCCCGGGGGCTGGACCGCAGGATGATGCTGCGGCTGGGCGGCGTTCTGCGTGACGTGGCTGGCGACGGCACGCCGCCGTTCGTGGTGGTTTTGGATTCTTTCGAGGAGGCACAGTACCGCGGTTCGCCCGTGCTGGACCGGATGTGGGTGATGCTCACCGCATTGCACCAGGCGTACCCTCGGACCAGGGTCGCGGTGGCGGGCCGGGCACCGATCGGGCACCCCGCCTACTCTGCCGAGCAGATGCCGACGATCGAGCTCGGCGAACTCGATCCGCCGAGCGCGTTGCGGTTCCTGCGCGACAGGGACGTGCCGGAGCCATTGGCTCGGGAGATCATCAAGCGGGTCGGCCGCAGCCCGCTAAGCCTGCGGCTGGCCGCCAAGGTCGCCGCAGTCGACGTCGACGACCGGTGGTTGGCAGGGGTCCCTTCAAAGCATCGCCGATTCTGGACGGACGTCGACGACATGCTGATCCGGGGCATTCTCTACGACCGGATCCTGTCCCACATCAAGGACCCGGACGTCCGGATGCTTGCTTACCCCGGCTTGGCTCTGCGGTGGATCACCCCTGAGCTGATTCGGTTCGTGCTGGCACCCTCGACGGGCGTAGCCGTCGATGCGGACGAGGCAGAGCGGCTGTTCGACGCCTTCGCCGCCGAACTCGACCTCGTCGAGACGGCGCCGAGCGGCGAGCTGGTCCATCGACCTGACGTGCGCAAGGTGATGCTGCGCCTGCTGGCCGCCGACTGGGAGCGCTTGCTAAGGGAAGTGGAACAGCGTGCGATCGACTTCCACGCCGCGTCCGATGACCCGCGCGATCGGGCCGAGGAGCTCTACCACCGGTTGCGCCTCGGCGGGCAACAGGCAGAGATCCAGGCCCGATGGACGGTGGAGGCCGCGGCCCGGTTGAAGGACAGCCATAACGAGCTGCCCGTGCGTAGCGCGCAGCTGCTCAGCCGGCTACTTGACGCCACAGAGGGTGTCGAGTTACTCGAGGATGGCGTCCAGGTGGAGCGGGTTGCCGTCGAGGAGGCAGAGAACCTGATCACCCAGGGGTTCCCGGCTGAGGCGCTCAAGGCGATCGCCACTGTGCCGGACCCGCCGCCGTGCAGCGCTCTCCGGGTGCTGCGGGCCGAGGCGCTGACGCGGATGGCGGACTACGCCGGGGCCACGGCGGCGGTCGAGGATGCGCTCGGTACTGACGGCGTGTCCGAGTGCGGTGACACCTACCTCGAACTACTCCAGCTGTCGGCGATGCTGGCGGCGCGGCGCGGCGATCTCGACGCGGCGGACGACGACCTAGCCGTCGCCGAGCGGGTCGCCCGGCGGCTGGACCGCGAGCTGGACGCGGTGAGCGTGCTGCTGCAGCGGGCTCGCCTCCTCGATGGCGCACGCAGCCGGGAGGTGACTGACGCGCTGGTGTCGCGAGTACGGACCGTGTCGGACGAGCTGCTGGCCAGCCAGCCCACCCTCGCCTGGGCCGTGGCGGCGGCGGTGGGGGCGGCGTTCCCCGACGTCCTGGACACTGTGCTGCGCCTGGTCGGGATGCCACGCTTGTCCGACAAGGCTGTGGTGGTGCTCGCGAAGGCGATCGTGCGGGCGATCGGCGATGGCGCCGTGGCCGCCACCCTCGCTCGCACGGCCGCCGACGACCTCAACAAGTGGCGGCACGCCAGCGTGGCCGACGTCGCCGACCTGATCACGGCCAGCGGGCGAACCGGACGCCTGGACGAGATGGCGCGCCACCTACTGGTGGTGGACGGCGAGGATCGGACCCTGCGGGAGGGCATCATCGCGGCCATGGACGAAGGGACGTCCGATGCGTGAGTACCTGACCACTGAGGAGCTCGATGAGGTCCTCGCCGTCGTCCTGGACGAGTTCGGGCTCGACCAGCGGGCCCGGATTCTGCTCTTCCGCGATGTCATGCGGGAGTTCGTCCTTACCCTCCCGCGTGACGACACCCCCTTCAACCAATTCGAGTCAGACCTGACGCTGATGAACCGAGTCGAGCGACTAGTCGACGGCTCGGTGCCGCTGCGGATCTGGTTGCGTAACGCCGAGCGCCGCGTCCAGGACCTCGGCCACCGCGAGGTCCTGCGGCGAGCGCTGGACACCGTGACGGCAGCGGCCGACGGGCAGCCCGACCTCGGCGACGCGGTGCGCGCCGCCGAGGATGAGACTCACCTGCACCCGGAGAAGGTGATCTTCCGCGACGACACCCTCGCCTTCGGGTTCCTCGCGGGCGGCGCGGCGGCGGGCCGGTCAGTAGCCCGTGTCCTGATCACCCCGCACTGCGACAGCGTGCCGACGGCCAACCGATACGCGGGGACATGCTGGCTGCTCGCCAATGACCTCGTCATCACAAACCACCACGTGGTCAACGCCAGGAGGGGCTCGCCCGCGCCGCAGGTCGCCGACGCCGACTTCGCCACGCAGGCGTCGAGCGCGATCATCCGCTTCGACTTCGACACCGAAGACACCTGGGGCGCCGAGATTGGCAGCGCCGGACTGGTGGCGGCCTCCCGGGAGCTGGACTATGCCGTGCTCCGGCTGGCGGAGGCCCCCGGACGGCCACCGCTGCCGTTGGTCACCAGCCAGGTAGTCGCGACGCTGGACGACAACATGGCCGTCAACGTGATCCAGCACCCGGAGGGCGGGGCCAAGCGGCTCGGGCTACGCAACAACCTTGTCAACGAAACCACCGAGACCGACGTCCGGTACTTCACCGACACCCACGACGGCGCGTCTGGTTCGCCGGTGTTCACCGACGACTGGAAGGTCTGTGCCCTGCACAAGGGGGCCCGTCTCGCGACGACCCGGTTTCAGGGCAAGTCGTCGATCTACGTCAACGTGGGCACCCAGATCGCGGCAGTCCTCGACGACCTTCGCGCACGCCACCCGGCGGTGCACGAAGCGGTGATGACCTCAACCAACGGAGGACAGCCATGACCAGCGCCCGTCGACGGTTCCAGGCCGAACGGACCGCCGCTTCGATGTTCGCAGACCCGGACGCCGTGGCCGCGAGCGCCAGAGCGCTCGCCGACGCGGAGCGGCGGATCGACGAGTCATTCGACCCCAACGCACCCGCGGTCGACGAGCTGGCGGCGGCGGTCAGGGTGGTGCGGGCCAACGTCCTCGAGGCAGGAGCGCGAGGGCTGGAGAAGACCGCTCGCGACCCGGACATCGAGCTGACCCCGCATGAGGAACTCGGGCTGGAGGCGATTGTCCTGCGCTTCGGCAGGCCGGCGCTGCTGGTCCAACACGGTGACTTCACCACTGACCTCCCGACCGGGTGGGAGGTACTCGACGACCATCGGGACGCCATCGGCGAGTCCATCGCGCGGGTCGGACGGGTCGAGGTCGACGGGCATCCAGACTTCGAGTGGCTGGGCACGGGTTTCCTGGTTGCCGACGACGTCCTGATGACCAATCGGCACGTAGCAATGGAGTTCGCCCGCCGTGACGGGGCTGAGTGGTCATTCCGGACCGGCCGCTCGGCCACGTGGGACGTGCTGGAGGAGTCCGGATTCCCCGGGCAGCGCGAATTCGCGATACAGGGGATAATTGGCGTGCACGACGCCGACCTCGTCGACTTGGCGCTACTGCGCGTCGAGCCGATAGGCGACCTCCCGGCCCCGGTCACACTGGCCACCACCGCGCCGGACGACCTGATCGACCGCAAGGTCTACGTGGTGGGCTACCCCGCCGCTGACGGCAGACGCAACGATCCGGCCGATATGAGCCGGATCTTCGCCGACATCTACAACGTCAAGCGGCTGCAGCCGGGCACCCTCACCGCGACCGCCGACCCGAACGTCCTGCTGCACCACGACTGCTCGACGCTCGGCGGCAACAGCGGCTCGCCGGTATTCGACCTGGAGACCCACCACGTCGTCGGGCTCCACTTCGGCGGCAAGTACCTTGCCGGCAACAACGCCGTCCCGATCTGGTCGCTCACCGGCGACCCGCTCGTGGCCAAGGCAGACCTGAACTATGCGTGAGGAGCCTCCCCAGCCTGCGAACTATTCTTAGTCACTTAAGCTGCAGGTCCGTGGCGAACTTCAGGGTGGGGTTATAGATCAACTCGGTCCTCGGACACACGCACTATCTACACCTGGGCTGGTCGTCGCATAGACGGCCAGCTCTTTTGGTTCGTAGCGTAGCTCCAGGTTCAACGCTCGGTACACGCGGCTCATGCCAGCCGTCGTTGCCTCGGCCAGTGTCCCGCAGACGTCGCCGAGAGCATCGATCCTCGCGTAGATCTCGGCGCGGCTTACGGTCGAGTCGGCTGGGACGCTCTCGATCTGTGCTTTCGCGGCGGCTCGTTCGGCTTGTGCCTGGTTGATCGGGTCGACGAGTGCTTCGGGCTCGACGCCGGCCGCGATCGCGGCCTGATACCGCTGAAGCCTCGCCTCTGCGTCCGCCAGCCTGTTTCGCGCCGCTTCGAGCGGACCACCGTTGGCTTGACTGCCGTCCGATCCGAGTAGTGCGGCCGCCGTTCGGTCGCGGTTGTCCGGGTGGAACAGTTCATGAAGCCATCCGTTGATCGCCCCGACGACCACGCCCTCGCGCAGGTTGACCGTCTTCGGGTGGTCCGCCCGTTTTGGTGAGCTGGGCGCCATGGTCCGTGACGTACAACGGTAGTAGGCGCCCTTCCTGATCGTGGCGCCTTGCATCTTCCGGCCACACACCCCGCAGCGGAGCAGACCGCGCAGGAGGTACGCCCGCGCAGTCTTCCGGCCGCCGCGCTCGGCCTTGCGCGCCGTCTTCAACCCACCCGCCGACTTCGAGCGGCGGAGAAGCTGAGCTTGCGTGAACGTCTCCACGGACACGATCGCCGGATGTGCCTGCACGCGTGACCGTACGATCCGGTCGGGAGCAGCGCGCTTGAACCGCACCACGTGGCCCGCGGCGACGTCCTCAGGGTCGAGCAGCGTCTCGTGTTTCGTCCAGCGCCCGAAGATCGCGTAGCCGGTGTATCGCGGGTTGTCCAAGATTGCCCGGACCGAGCTGCCTTGCCAGCCATCGGCAAGTCGGTGTCGGTTCTGGTCCCGCCGGTGCGCGGAGGGACAAGGGATGCCGTCCCGATTGAGCAGGTTGGCGATCGCTCGGTCACCGTTGCCGTCCAGGTACTCGGCGAAGATCCGGCGCACCACCTCCGCCGTCGTCTCGTCGAGCGCCAAAGCGCGCAACTTGAACCCTTCGGCAGCCTTCCGCGGATTCGGGTGGGGTCCACTGTCGACGACGATGTACCCGTACGGCGCCCGGCCGCCTTGGTGTCGTCCTTCGTTGATCACCTGCGCGTCCATCGCTGCACGGACGCGCGCTTGGACGTGTTGCCGCTCGGACTCGCTCATCCCGCCGAGCACGCTCATCAGCATCTTGTGCGACGGGTTCCGCGCGTCGTACTTCCCGCCCAGCTCCGGCACCCACAGGTCCACGCCGTACGCGGCAAACTTCGGCGCGATAAGCGAGAACTGGTTACCGAACCAACAGCGGGTGCCTTCACCGACCACGATGGCATTCCACCCACGGCGCGGATTCTTCAACTCGGCGAGCAGCCGCGCGCTCTCGGTTCTCCGTTCCCACGGGACGGAGCGCGACTGGCCAATGTCGAAGAACTCCGCCACGATCTGCCCGCCGAGCGGCTCGACGAACTTGCGCGCGTTCCCGAACTGCCAGCCGCGCGAGGTCTCCGGGTCCTGGTTGTCCTCAGTCGAGCACCGGCCGTAGCCCGCCAACGCCCCGATCCCGTCGTCCGCCACGTCGGCGACCTCAAGACCCAGAATGTCGTCCAGGGTCGACCACGGGTCGCTGATGATTTCAGCTGCCACGGTTCACCTCCTCCGCCGGAACGTCCAGCACCGGCACCTCAGTAACCTCGATCAGAACGGCCAGCAGTGCACGCGCGACAGCAGGCGTTAGCTCAGGCAATCCCGCAGGTAGGATAACCCGGATCGGCGGTTCTTCGGAACGAGCGGCGCTCATCGCTGATCGTCCTCGTCTGCCGCACCGGTGCCCGTGGTCGCGCGGTCGATAGCGCTCCTGATTTCAGCCGTGAGGTACCCGCGTACCTGCCGTATCTCGCCGTCTTCGCTGGTCACGCGGTCTCGTGTCGGCCGGCATCCCGCGTCGGTCATCTGCTGCGCGAACGCCTTCCGGTCGATCTCCAGAGCGCTCAACAGCTCGGCCGTTGGTACGAAGTCCCTGCCGTCCGGGCTCAGGTCATCGCCCAGGTACTCGACGAGCGACGCGAGCACCTCGGGCAGCTCACCAGCTGACTGAACCGCGTCAACCGCGTGACCTGCGCCGATTGCCTTGACCGCGGCCGCGTGGTCAAGGACCGGCAAGGTGTCCTGTCCGGCCGCGTGCCCGGTGAGCATCCCAGCCGCTTCGCGCAGCGTCCGGCCCTGTTCGCAGATGGTCCGCCAGTCCTCGTTCGGCATGTAGTACGTCCGGACCGTCATGGCCAGCACATCGGCGCCGGCTGACGTGTCACCGTCCGGCCGCAGGATGCCGACGCCCTTGTGAGAGGGGAGCAGCCGGGACGAGTCGAATCCGCGCGTGTTCATCTGCTCGCCGAGCACGATGTTCGAGTCGCGCCAGTCCATCACCCGCTGCGCGAACCGCGACCCGAGCACAGCCCGCAGCCCGGACGGGATCGTCTTGGAGTCCGGCCGCTGTGTCGCCAGCACGAGCACGATCCCGGCGGCCGGTCCCTTCTTCGCCAGCCACGTCAGCAACTCGCCGACGTACTCGCCTGCGGTGAGCTTCTTTCCTTGCACGTCAACGGGTGTGCGGTCTTCTAGGGGAACCTGAACCTCATCGATGAAGATGGCCGTAATGGGCATGTTCAGCGCCTTGTCGCGGGACATCTCCGGCGTGACCTTCGATTCCGGACACGTCAGGTCGTCCAGGTCGCGCATCCGCCGGAACCGCGTCTGAACTTCGCCGACCAGCTCAATCAGCCAGTCCACAAGCGCCAGGACGTGTTCGGGTTCGTCGCCGGACATGAACCGATGCGCTACCAGGCCGGCCGCGTCCCAGTCCTTCCCGGCCTTGAAGTCCGCCACGTACAGCCGCACCCAGGCGTCCAGGATGAGCCCGGCCGCCGCGAGCCGCGCAGCGAAGGTCTTGCCCTGCCGGGGAATGGCACCGACCAGCAGAGACGTCCACACCAACGGCAGGTCAATCCGCCGATCTCGCGCATCCCGTCCGAACGGGATCGGCCGCCACGCATCCCACTGCGCCACGCCGAGCAGCGGCGTCCGCAACGGCGGTGAGGCGTACGGGTCCTCATCGGCCACCCACATCGACACCCGCCCGGCGTGCCCACCGTTGCCGCGGACCCGTTCGACAATCAGTTGGACCTCATCGACGGCGAGCGCCGACGCGAGTGCGTCCCGGTTCTTCACGACGTCAGCCGCTTTGCGGGTGGCCGGAAGGTCGACGGTGATTGCCCAGCCGTCGCCGACACGCGTCGCGCGCTCGACGAGCCGCAACGCCTCGTCCTTGCCGATCAGCTTTGCGTCCCGGAACGCGTCCACCAAGACCTGCGGGTCCATCGTCCAGGTCAACGTCCGCGGCCCGGCAAGCGCCGGCTTGCGACCGGGGCTGCCGTCCTTCCTGCGCCCGAGGATCGCGAGCGCCACGGACGCGGCGGCTCCGCCGATCCACAGAGGATCAGCGTCGTACACGAGGTTCACGACAGCTACCGCGAGCGTGGCAACGACCACGACGGCACCGGTGACCTTCCACCGGAACAACGTGAGCGCCCGAATCTCCGTGAACTTGTCGGCCAGCTTCTCCGACTCTTCGGCCGCCGTCCGGTAGTCCCGCACGGTGACCCATCCGCGCCACCAACGCACACCGGCGACCAGCCCGCGAACAACGGCACCGACGTATCGCCACGGCGACTTCACGAGCCAGACAACCGCGTCCTTACAGGCTTGAACGGCCTGAGGCTTGGTCTTGAGCCACAGCGGTACCCGCGGCGAATGCCGCCACCACAACACGAAGCGGTTCGTCTTCGGCTCTCGCCGACGCGGTTGAGGCAACGTGTCGTCGACCAACTCGCCGTCGAGCACGGGATCGGCTTTGACCGGCAATGAGTCAGCCATTGCCCACCTCCGACCGCAGTGCCCTGGCCAGCCGGGGCGAGAGGCCACGCGAGCAGCCGGTAGCCCGTCGCACCCACGCTGGCGTGATCTCGACGTCAGGCGTCCACATCTCCCGAGCGATAGCGAGGTAATCGGCGAACAGCACGCGCCGCCCAGCTTTTACGGGCTCTTCCTGACCGGCGTGCCGTTCAGCCGCGACCAGCACGGCATCGGTGAGCTTCTCCCGCAGGTCGGTGATCGCCTCGACGGCGACGAACACGACGAGCGGCGGCACCGAATGCAGCACGATGGCGGCAGCCTCCCCGGCGGCAAACGACGTCCAGGTGTTCATGACGTAGGTGGCCGCGAGCGTGAACCACTTCGCCCGCCGCACCCAGACGCCCGTCCGGACCTGGTACCGCGCCGTCACTTGTTCTGCCCGCAGAATCGCGAGCAGAACAAGCGAGACAGTGGGGTCCAGGACCCATGCCGCAAGCCACGGCAGCGACCCCGGCCGCGTGCCAGCAGACGCGAACCCTTGGACGTTGGTCATCGTGAAGGCGAGCCCGAGAACGATCCCGGACCAGCACATCCAGTCGACCTGCCGCCGGACACGCTCGATCCGCAGCGCGACGACGTCCGGATCGGTCTGGTACGCGCGCACCTCCGCGGCTTCGGCCGCGTCTTGTGCGAGCCGTTGCGCCCGGTTCATCGCCGACCACCCCGCTTCGAGGTGTCGACCGTGGTCACGGTCATGGCGCGGGTCAGCGCGTAGGACGCGAACAGCGCCGGCAGCCCGAGCACGGCGAACAGCAGCCACGGGCTACCGGGGTGTGCGATCACCACCCACTGGACGGCCACGATCAACCCGGCGTTGAACAGCACTCGCCCGACCAGCGACACGAGCCGCGCCCCGCTCCGAGCGGCTTCGGCGGCAGCCTTCGCCCGGCGGGAACCGGCCCGCCAGACCCAGAACAGCACGAGCAGCACGCCGACACCGGCGAGGATCTGCGTGGGCGTCACGATGAGTCCGTTCATCGCGCACCCCGATCGGTCCGCTCGCCACGCCGCAGCCAGAGCGGGTGCAGCGCGCGCCGGTCGTCGTCGGTCAGCCCGCCCCAAACGCCGACTGTGTCGACGCTGGCCGTCCGCAACTCCAGCTCCAGGCACTCGTCCCGGACAGGGCACCCGCCGCACAGCCGCTCGGCCAGCTGGGCGTCGTTGCTCGCGTCGGGTGGCCCGTCGTCCGGCGGAGGCCACATGCAGGCTCCCTCGCTGGTCACGACGTCGGTCAGGACATCGGTCGGCACCCAGCGCAGCCGGTCCAGCCGCCACGCGATCCCGATCAGGCGCAGGTCGTCGGCGCTCATGCGGCACCTCCGGCCTGACGTGAGCCGAGCAGTCGGGCCAGCTCGGTCGACGACACGCGGAGCCCGGAACGGCAGCGGGTGGCGCGCACCTCGCGGGTCCGGATCGCCCGGCTCACCGCAGCGCGGGACACGCCGAGCAGCCAGGCCGCTTCTCGAATGGTGTGAAGGGTGATCTGCGAGTTCATGAGAAAGACTAATCTGATGATTTCAAGATTATGTTGTTGATTTCAGCTCTTCGGAGGGCGCGTTTGTCCGACGCGCCGCCGACGAAGTGCTAGGCGACGTGGTGAAGGCTTGAAGAACCGCTAATCTCGGCGCTGAGGCGGAGCGCGGAGGAATACGTGACGGAGGACTGGGCGGCAGTCGCCAAGGCGATCAACATGCGCGTGAACGAACTCGGCTGGCGACAACGCGAGCTGGCCGAGCGATCGCACGTGTCGCAGGCGATCGTGCGCGAGCTCCAGCACCACACGGTGGAGCGCCGCCGGAGCGCGCGCACGCTCGAAGCGCTGTCGACGACGCTGGGCTGGCACCCGCAACATCTGCTGGCAGTGCTGCAAAATCGCACACCGCCGCATCCGGACGAGCCGGCCGACGACGGTCACGAGCTGTGGTCCCGGCTGGACGCCCTCGAACAGCGCCTGGCCGAGATCACCGACCGTCTTGAGGACGTCCAAACGAGCCTCGCGACCGTGGTCGAGCACGTGAAGCCGAAGCGATAGCGGCGGGCGATTCGGGCTGGTGAACCAGGTGATTTCCATACCTAGAATTCAAGGCCGAAACGGCGTCCGTTCCCATGCACAACCAGTGCCGAAGCAGTGCACAACCACTGCATATCCACTGCACAAGAGCGTTTCGGGGCTGCGATGAGCCGGGTCGGGGGATGGACGGGGCGATCAGCTTCGGCGTTGCAATCCGCGTTGCGGCTGAGCAACGAGAAATTCGCCGAAAAGCTCGGTATTGGCGCGCGTACGGTCGCGTCCTGGCACCGGAAGCCGGACCTGCGCCCGCAGTCGGAGATGCAACAGGTCCTCGACACCGCGTATGAACGGGCGTCGGACGCCGAGCGCGCCCGCTTCGCCGAGCTGATCGGCGAAGGACCGGCCACCCACACTCGGCCGGACGCGAAGGAAGCTGACCGACGACTGGCCGCGGATCCCCACGTCGGCGCGGCCCTCGAATGGCTCGACCAGCACGCCTACCGGAGCCCTGGAGCCGCGCGCCGCGCCGTCGCCGAGCAGGCCGCACGCGTCGACGCGCACGAAGCGTATGCCCGGGCCACTCGCCGCGGGTGGGTCGATCAGCGCGCCGTGGCCGATGCGCTCGCCGAGTACTACGGCCGGCGCCACGGTGACCACGGCTTGTACGCCGGAAGCTGTGATGACCAGGCCGTGAACACCAGCATCCTGACCTGCGCTGCTTGGCTCGATCTGGCGTGCGAACTACGCCCACCGCACGACGGGCTCACGATCGCGAGCGCCCGGACGGAACCGCGGCAGGTGCTCGACGAGCGCGCGACTAATGCAGCTGTTAACCGGCTGGCCGAGACGGTGGCCATGAACACGCGGCTCATGAACGCGCCGCTCTACCGACTGCTGACCACGGACATCCATGAACGCCACCTCGGCGGCACGTTCGGCGTGGACCACTTCGTCCACTACGCGTTGACGATTGATCTGCTCGAAGGTGAGTTGCTGGACGCGCTCGCAGCCGGCGATATGACGTCGTTGCCTCTGCGCGATCGCTACCTGCCCGACCTCGGCTCGGTCTTGGACGTCGGCGGCCGACTCTGCGCAGGTGGGGCCCTCGCGCTGACGGCCATCGCTCGGCCGGCCGACCCCTACCGCGGTGAAGCTGACTACGTGCTCTTGGTCCAGGAACGTTCCGGACACGTACTCAATGCCACGCGTCGACTCGCCGTCATCCCGAAGGGCTTCCACCAGCCGCTAACCGACGTCCGGCGAGAAACCCAGATCGGCGCCACTTTGCGACGAGAGATGGAAGAGGAGTTGTTCGGCCGGCCGGACGCGGACAACACCGTCGCCGACACTCTGACCGCGGACCCGATGCACCCGACCAGGCTCTCGGAGCCGATGCGCTGGCTCCTCGACGAGCCCGGCCGCCTGCGGATGGAGTGCACCGGGTTCGGCCTGAACCTCGTGAGCGGGAACTACGAGTTCGCCAGCCTGATCGTCATCGACGACGAAGAATTCTGGGCCCGATACGGGGGAGCGGTCGAAGCAAACTGGGAATCCGCGACTCTTCGTCAGTATTCGACTACCGACGCGGAACTCGTCACCGAGTTGTTGGGTGATGTAGCGTGGAGCAACGAAGGACTGTTCGCCATGACGCAAGGACTCCGACGCCTCACGGAAATCGGCGGAGAGCGCGTGAAACTGCCCGCGATCGAATGGGAGATCAGCCAGTGAGTGACGGTTGGACCGCCGGCAATGCCAACGAAGACGCGGCCGACACGCGTGGCTGGTTGGTCGGTCACTTCATCGACCCGTCGCAGGGTGTTCGCGCCTCGAAGGACGTCGAAGTCAAGTGGGCCAACCATCCTGCGGGTGACAAGCGTCCCGAGTGGACGTCTGACGACCAGCGAACCACGCTGGTGATGCTAATCTCCGGAGAGTTCCGCGTAGAGGTCACCGGCGGCGGCAAGATTATGGCGCGCCAGGGTGACTACGTGATGTGGGGTCCGGGAATCGACCATTCTTGGGAAGCGTTGGCGGACTCCGTCGTTTTGACTGTTCGTTGGCCCTCAGAAACCTAATTCGACTGCCGGAGTTCTTACCCGATCGCCGCCTATCTCAGCGAGCCGACGAAGGCCCTGGAGAAACGCGAACAAGCCCTCGTTGCTCCAGGTTTCGTCGCCGATCAGTTCGGTGCCCAAGTCGCCGTCGAGTGTCGAATACTGCCGCAGCCCGGCTGCCTCCCAGTTCGCCTCGACGTCGCCGCCGAACCGCGGCCAGAACTCCTCATCCTCGATCACGACCAGGCTGGCGAACTCGTAGTTCCCGCTGACCAGGTTGAACCCGAACCCCGTGCACTCCATCCGCAGCCGGCTGGGCTGCTCCGCGAGCCACCGCATCGGCGCGGAAAGCCTGGTCGGATGCATCGGATCGGCAACCCGGCGATCTCCGGCAGACCGGTCGACGTCCGTCCTGCCAAACAGCTCTTCCTCAAGCTCGCGGCGCAAGGTGAGGCCGATGCGGGAGTCCGCGCGCCGGTCCGCGAGCGGCCCATGGAAGCTCTTCGGGATCACCGACAGGCGTCCAGCAGCGTTCACGACCCGCGCGGACCTCTTCTGAACCAACAGCACGAAGTCGGCGTCACCACGAAACGGGTCCGCTGGCCGTGCAATCGCTGTCAACGCCAGCACGCCGCCCGCGCACAGGCGCTCAGGCAGGTCGAGCACCGCGGCCACGTCGGGCAGCTCACGGTCGCGGAGCGGCATGCACCCAGGGCGCGCGGCGCGACCGCTCGCCAACTGCTCGAAGAGTTCGCGTTCCAGCAGGTCGACGCCAAGCGCGTACTCGACGAACGACGCGATTCCGACCTTCCCGCGCAGAACTCCGGGTTGCGAGTCGACTTCGAGCAGCCGATACAGGGGAACGTCCGCGATGCGGACACCGGACGTAGCGGCTTCCGCGAGGCGTCGCACCGCTGCTCGCTCATCAACCGACATGGGCGGCCGCGCGCCACCGCCCGCGAAAGCGATGTGATCACCCTCGATCGTCAGTGGGCAGGCAAGATCCAGCCACGCTGGCCGCGTGAGGACACTGGTGTTCACCTCCACCTGACCGCATCGCGCGGTGTACGGCTGATGGTCGCCGGTCGACGGCGTGTAGTAGCCAGCCAGGGCGTCCGCGATGACGCTTCGCGGCAGGCTAGGCCGACTTCGGGGCGAAGCAGGCAGAATCGCGTGCACCCGCTCACGGGCCTTCCCGAGCGGCCACCCAGCATGCCGATCGAGCCAGGCGAACAACGGCTCGAACTCGTCGTCCAAGCTGGATTCCTGCGTGACAGCAATCGGACCGATCAGAGTCTGCAGCTCGTCTCGCGAACGGCCAAGCACGTTTGCGAGCTTCGGCCAGAGGTAGGGGAGCGGCAGATAGTCACCGGCCTCCCATCGGGCAACCGTTGACCGGTCGACCTTGAGAACGTCCGCCAGACTTTCTTGGGTGAAGCCGGCGACCTTGCGAGCTGAGATCAGCTCTTCCCGACGTCGTCCTC
This sequence comes from Amycolatopsis sp. A133, assembly GCF_031082405.1. Lineage (GTDB taxonomy): Bacteria > Actinomycetota > Actinomycetes > Mycobacteriales > Pseudonocardiaceae > Amycolatopsis. The sequence goes on along the minus strand of NZ_JAVHJU010000003.1, from coordinate 70,922 downwards.
CGGGCATAACCGACCTCCAAACTCACCTGATCAGCCCCAATGTAACAGCAGTACCAGCAGCTCAAGACAGCTAGTGCGTCATCCGTGCCACACAACCGCGGCACTGCCGCTCTGGTCGCCGAATCCGACGTCAGTTTGACTGATTTCATCAGCTCGCTACGTCGAAGGGAGGGGACGTGCCAGGCACGAGGTGCAAGTCACCGCACTCAGCGCTCTATGTCAGCTGGTACCGGTGCGTGTGGGATGGCCTGGCGCACGCGGTCACGGACGAGGAGTTCCTGCGCGGCGTCCGCCTTCGGCAAGGCCGGTACCACTCTCTCTGCGGCCACGAAGTGCTGATTCACTCCTGCTTGGTCCCGGCTGACCGTTCCTGTCCAAGGTGCCGGGGACTTGTGATCGTCTCCGCCCGCGTCGCAGCGAGGCGACGATGACACCGATCTCGCCCGCTTCGCGTACGGACCTCGACGCGCTGTTGCTCCAGCCGGTCCGCCTGTTCATTGCCTGCCTTTTGGCCGACACCCGCTGGCGCTCGCAACTCGCCATCCAGCAGGCTTTGGGGCTGCCCACGCCGGACCTCGAACTGCACATCGAGTTTCTGCGTGCGTCCGGCTACCTTCGGTCGCGCGCTGAGCCCCGTGAACTCCGACTGACTCCGCTGGGGCTGAACCGGCTGATGGAGCACGTCGGCGCCCTGAAGACCGTCGCGGCGACAGCTGCCGCGCTGGTCGCCGAGGTGCGAGCTGCGCATCCCAGCGAAAGTCCGCCGAGCCCGCCGTGACGGCTCGCCAGCCTTGTACCCCCGACCGGGTTTCAAACGCAGTCAGCGTGCTCCCGTGCCTGTCTGCTACGAACAGCTCTCAGCAAGGACCTGAGGATGCCCAAGTCGATCATCCGCCCGCCCGCGACTATCGCGGTCAGCAGCAGCTTGCGCGACGCCCGCGAGCGCCGCGGAATCGGCTTGCGGAGGCTGGCCGACAAGATCGGTGTCTATCCCGCGACGCTTTCGGCCTGGGAGCTGGGAATCAAGGTCCTGCCGGAGACCACCGTGGCATGGATTCTCGGGTTCCTCCAGGTCGAGCGGGCCGAGTACGACCGGGTGATGGCGCTCGCTCCGCACGCCGGCGACGCGAACCTGGTCGACCAGTCCGACCCGCAACTGGGGCATCTGCTGTGGACGTACGAACAGCTCTCAAGCCGCGTCGTGGAGTGGGCGCCGTCGTGCATTCCTGAGCTTCTCCAGACTCGGGCGTATGCCGAACGAGTGCTTGACAAGGCTCTGGTGCGGGACGACCGCACGGACATGGAGCTTCTGAACCGCCGAGTCCGCCAGCAGGCATTCAACGACGCCGATCGTCGCTACGTCTTCCTGATCGGTGACCAGGCACTACGTGGCATGAACGACCTGCACAACTCGCAGACCGAGCACCTTCGTGCGGCGGCACAGTTCAAGCACGTCAGCATCCGGATCGTGCCCTCGACGGATGCCGCGCTGAGGTCAGTCGGCGCCTTCACGCTCTTCGAGGATCGATCCGATGCAATCGCCGTCGTGCTCAGGCACCACCACTGCAATACGTACCTGACCGACCGAAAGCTGCTCAGCCGCTACCACGGCACGGCGAGGACGCTCCTGCGACGCGCTTTCGATGAGTCCGCGACTACTGACGCCCTGAGTGCAAACGCGCTGATCCGGGGGTCGCGATGACCGCGGCGATCTACATCGACCCGCACGCGATCCACCCGGTGATCGACGGCGAGTGGCACCGAACCCGCCTGGCAGAGATCCCGGCGCCTGGGCAGGTCATCACGATGCTCTGCGGAGCCTCCGGTGCCGCGGTGTTCCAACCGGCCGGCGAACGTCGAAGCCGTCGGATTCCTCGACAATGCGAACGCTGCGACGTCATCTATCGACGTGAGCAAGGGATCCCGCTCCGCCAAGACCGGCCCCGTCGCCCTTGAGACCCTGCCCTCCGCCCATCCAGCTCGCTGTGACGGGCGTCCGCCAGCGACTCAGAGTTCGCTTCCACGCGGCAGTTTGGGACGGCTGTGACGGGTCCCGCGATGACCCGTCACAGCCGTCCCAAGCAATGTATTAGCAGGTAGATCGCCATTTTGAGTCGTCACAGCCAGTGTGACGGCGTGACGGCTCGCGAGACGGGTTGTGACAGTCGATTTCCGTGACAACTTACGTGACACGAAGGTACGCTGCGGGCGTCTTCGTCACGAAAAGAGTCACGAAAGGCGAGGTTCAGGATGGCGGGACCGGTCTGCGCGGGTTGTGGCAAGACGCTGCCGAATCCGGGTGGTCGAGGGCGCCCAGCGGCATACCACGGTTCTGCGTGTCGCCAACGCGCCCGCCGCGCTCGGCTCACCGCGGAACCCGCCCGCGCCGACCTGCTGGGCCTACTCGACCGAGCCGGCCGCGCCGTAGCTGCCGCCCGCCGCGTCGCGACCTCCGGCGCCGATCCCCGCGCAGCGCTCGCCGAGCTGGCCACCGTCGCCGAGCTGGCCAACGTTGGGCACGCGACAGAACTTGCCGCTGCATCTCGCGGGGAGGTTGAACGCCAGTCCGCGCGACCCGCGGAACCAGCTATCACGGAATCCGTCACGGATTCTGTGGTGCCGGAAGCGCGCCCGGTGACGCGCGAAGACTTGATCGACGTTGACACGGTCCGAGTCGAGCGCGGCAAAGACTTCGAGAACTCAGGCACTTACCGCGTACTGGCTGGCGACTCGGTCCTGCTCGGGTACCTCGGTCGCGACCGGCGACGCCGCTGGGAAGCGCGGACGGCGGCCACGTCTCTCACTGTGCCAGGCGGTCCGTGGCGTACTCGTCAAGAAGCGCTTGTCGGCTTACTTCTCAACGGTGGCATCTGCACGAATGTCGGCCATTCGTCATGGACAGCCTGACGGTCTCAGGAGGTGTCGGACCAGATTCATCATCGCCTGACTCCAGCCGGTTACTGATCCGCAAGGCCGATACCCGCGTGTCGATCGATGGCGCCGGCCACAGAGCGCGCAGAATCCAGTCATGCCGAGTTGGATCTCATCTGTTGCGGCCGTGGCGGCCGCAGTGTTCAGCCTCGTCGCGGTCGTTCTGACCGCCCGACTCACGCGCACGAGCCAGGTCCAGCAGTGGCGACGCGACTCAGCGATGCGCACGATGTCTCGCGTCCTCGAGGCGACAACGGCTTGCTCGCTGGCCTACTTCGAGCAGGCGAGGAGTCTCGACGCGACGGACAATGAACGCGATGTTCACGGAATAGCGGAATCCTTTGTTAACGCTCGGGAACGACGACGGGAAGTCCTCCACGCGCTCGCGGACCTTGAGTTGGTTGCAAGCCGGCGCTGCATCGATGCGGCGTACCAAATTTGGTACTGGCTCGATCAACCGATGGCCATCTCGCTTCGTGCCGGTGGTGGCGAAGGCAAGGTTCAAACGTTCTGGGCGCTCGCAGAAAACGTGGTCGAAGCACGAGAGAGTTTCGTTGCAACCTGTCGAGTTGATCTTGGTATTGACCGTCGATTGAAGGTCTTGAACAACTCGCGTCGTGATGTCACAACGTTAATTAGCGAGCCACCGCCTGCTCCGAATGAGCTTTCTTAGTTTTCGAAGTATTTGAACTGGTCGGCATGAGGGCGCGCCTAGTATCTCCGGTGGGCCCCGTGTGGCTGACGGGGTTTGCGGGCGGCGCGCACGTTACGCGACTCTCTCACAGAGGGTTAACATGTTAAAGCGCAATGTGATCGCCGGTCGGTTGGCTGTTGCAGTAAACAGAGCCGCAGCGACGGAGGACACGCCTGGTGCACGTGTTCGGCATCCCGGTGGGCTTGGGAGATACTAAGTGGAGGCCGTCCGTGCGACATCGAGGGCGTTCTGTCGCAACTCCGGTGGAAGTTGCGGGCAAGATGTGCGAAGGAGAGTGGCGTGACGTCAGAAGACGGCCAAGCGAACCTTGGTGACGGGTTGGTCAATCCGCGCCTGAGCGACGTCTTTGGCCTGGTCATTCGACAAGACGAGGTCAACTTCGCCGTGCCGCACCTGCGGGAAGACCTCCCTCTCTACCTGGACCCGTTCTTGCTCTGGAAATCCGACCGTCCAGAATATCAGTCTCTGCACGCTACGATATTGAGCTTCGTCGAGGAGGTTCGGAGGCACGTTGTCGACGGCAGAACGATGAAAGCCCGAGTGCTTCTTGGTGAGGTCCGCGAGCCTGTCGAGCTCGGGCTCGGATATGCTGCCGGCACTAAGCGCGGCTCTGCATTGGGACCGGGTACGATCTCTGCAATTATTGAAATGATTGGGCAGATCCCGCAGCTTCAGTCGTCGGGCCTCAATCACTTGGAGATGCTCGCTCTGCTGGTCCCTGGCATTGCTGAGGATCGGATCAGTGACTTGACGGCGTCGGTTATCAAGGCCTGGTTCGCGCAGTTTACGGAGCGTTGTTGTGTAGACCAAGGTATCCCTACTCGGAAGTACCGCCTGACGAGTTGGGACGCCGAGCGGCTCGATTGGCGAAACTTTGAAGCGAGCCTACCATTCAGCCCTATCGATGGCTCGCCAGTTTTGCTCGCTCCGCTAGACCTGCTCCGACATCTCCCGTGGATTAACTACGGGGATTACTACCGCACAACCTATGCTCCCCTCGTCTTGCCTCCGGGGCGGGCCAGTTCGGCGATCGCGAAACGGGACGTGCTCGCGTTCAATCGTGCTCATTTCGATGTCGTCAAGGGGTATGTTGCAGAAAGGGAGGCGAATGCTCAAAATTGTGGCCCTGACCCGATATTTTCTCCGCTAAGGCTTAGTACCCTAAAAAAGAAGATCGCAAACCTAAAAGCGCTAAGCACTGGGCGTGGGGAAGGTACTGACAAGAAGTTCGAGGACCTAGCGTTCGATCTTTTGTCATCGCTACTGTATCCGGAACTCGATCTCGCTGCCGCGCAGGTTCGGACGGCGAGTGGTGCGCATATCCGTGATGTTATCTTCCATAATGACGGCAAGACACCGTTTCTGGCGGATCTGCGTGCTCTCTATGGCGCCCGTCAGGCAGTGTTCGAACTAAAGAATGTTGCTGCACTAGAGACTGAAAATGTAAACCAGTTATACCGCTACCTTGATAACGAAGACATGGGTAGATTTGGTGTTCTGGTTGGGCGTGTACCTCCGCATGCTAATGTCCAACGTAACATTGTCGACCTGCACTCCTCCAAGCGCTACGCTATTCTTTGTATCGATGACTCAGGCCTCGCACTCATGGTCGACCTGCTCGACTCCGGCCGACGTCCTATTGAGGGGCTTCGCAAGAAGTACGTCGAGTTCACGCGTAAGCTTCCGAAGTAGAAAGGCTAGTATGGCTCGCAATGCAGGTGTCCCGGACCCCGCTTCGCCACCGCCGACTGAGGCGCAGGCTGCAGCTTACGACCGGCTCGTCCCGATGCTCGAAGCGGCGCATCGGGAGATGACCGAGCTGTCGAAGAAAAAGCAGGACGGCGTCGTCAACTCGCTCAAGATTAAGATGATCAATCGACTATTGACCGAGCTGTCAAGCGTTCTCGAAAAAGATCCAAGCCACGGGTTCGTTGACCTGCTTGACGAGGACATGCTGCCGCAGAATAGTGACGTCGTTCTTGTGTTAAGTCAGTGGCAGGCCGCGCTTAAGCAATACAAGACCAGGCACTACGGGCTAGATATGTCAATCCACGAGCATCGATGGTTCACGGTCGAAAACCCGCGAGATCCTGACAGATTTTAGTCACAGGTGTGGACGTACGGTCGTCAGTAGAGGACGAGCGGGTTCGGTTCTGGGTGCGCACAGCGTAAACCGTGGGGTCGGCGGCCAGCTCGGTGGCGATCCGGCGGGCGGAGTACTTCCGCTGCCGGCGCAGCTGCTCGATCCGGGCCACGACCTCGGCGGGGGTGGCGGTGGGCTGGCGGTGCGGGACGGTGGGGTGGTCGTGCAGGCTGGCTTCGCCGTGGCGGCGGCAGCGGTTGACCCACTTGGATGCGCATTGTCGGGAGATGCCCGTCTCGGCGGCGACGTGGCGATCGGGCGGGTCTGGCATCGCGCGACGAGCCGGCGGCGGCCCTCGACAGAAAGCGGGGCATTACGGTGGTGCACGGACAGGTCTTTCTGCTCGGCGGGGCGAGTGGGTCGCACTTCTCATCCTGCCGCGGAAAGACCCGTCCCCTCGTCTAAGGCCCTCGCCCGCGTCACCAAGGTCACGACCCGAAACAACTAGCTGCCGGCCGCGACAACGATGGTGGCGACGTCATGCGGCACAGAGCGAGGTAGGTCGACTGAATTATTACACAGGTTCGATCTGTAGTTGTCGGTAATCTGTTACGGACGTGTCGGAGTTCTTTCGTGATGGCCTGACACGACTGATATACTGTAGGGATGCCGCGGATCTTTGTGAACTATCGATTCACCGACACTTCGTTTGTATCTGACTTGTATCGTGAGCTGTCAGAAATTTTCGGTGAAGAGAATATTTTTGCGGCAGCTTGCTCACTTGCTCCTGGGTCTAGATATGGCCCGAAGATCGAGTTCGCGCTCGCTGAGGCGGATCTATTTATATCAATTATTGGACCAGAATGGCTTACGGTTCGCGCGAAGAAACTCGACGTTCGCGCGCTCGATGATCCGCGAGACTGGGTGCGCGCTGAGATTCTTCAAGCATTGGCTAACAATCTTCTTATTCTTCCCGTTCTGTTGCCGAATGCTCGTTTTCCGGACGTCGACGATCTTCCTCTTGCTCTCCAAAAGTTCGCTGGATATCAGTATATGGAGCTGGCGAGTGAGCAGCTGAAGCCGAAGATGGAGACGCTCCTCGACTATCTGCGAGATCGGTACCCATATGCTGGAGTCGTCTCGACAGCTGGCGGTCGGGTGTCGCTCACTTCGGCTGAAGGTCCGGTGCGCTCATTTCAAGGAGCGAGTGGGACTTGGTGGACGTACGACACTCGCGAGGTAGTAAGTGACGAGGGTGCGTATGGATTTGTTTTCAGGGGCAGTGGGGCAGACAATTTTCCGGTCGCAGTGAAGCGCGTGCTGCTGCGCGCTCAAACTACCGGCGCATTTGAGCTTCGTCAGCGCGAAGTGAATGTAGCCGGCTTGCTGACTGCCGAGCGATTTGACTACATCATTCCCATTCTGGACACGGCCCAATTTGAGGACGTTTTACTGTTGGTTATGCCGCTCGCTAGTAGATCATTGCGTGCGGCCATCGACGATGGAAGCTTGAGTCCCAATGAGAAGCTTGTAGTTCTGCGGAACGTAGCTCAGGGGCTCGTTGAACTTGCTACTGTCTCAGTCCTGCATCGAGACCTTAAGCCGTCGAATGTTTTGGATGTTAATGGTGTTTGGAAGCTCGCAGACTTTGGGTTAGCGCGAAATCTTAGGGAGGAAACTGGAACCTTTACTTTCCGGGGGTTCGGAACTCCGCACTACATTGCCCCTGAATTGTGGGAGGCAAAAGCAGCGACCGTCAAGAGTGACCTCTACGCCTTCGGTGTTCTATCCTATGAAGTTTTAACTGGTTCTCGGCCATTCGACGCTAGTAGTGACGTCGACATGATGAACATGCACGTGTCGGCGCCAATACCGCGATTGCCTGAATCCGTCGCTCCTTCACTTGCCCGCCTGATCGAGAGAATGCTAGCAAAGGACCCGGATGAGCGACCTCAAGACGCCAGGTCTGTACTTGAAGTCATCGTAGGCAGCGGGCAGGAGTTTACGCCGCTGCAACTGGATCTCCAGCGTGTTGCCCTAGAGATCCAGAGAAAAAGTAGAGAAGAGCCAGTTGAGGATGACGAAGATCGTAATTTAGCCAATGCTCTACTTGGTCTGCGAACTCTAATTCGCGATGCATTTGAACAGGCGCGATCTGCTTTGCCTTCGACCGAAGTGCGATTCGAGGATGGTGAACTACTGTGGTCGCTTCGTTGGATTGATCTGGGTATAGAGATCGAAATTCTGAATCCTCGGGATAACTCCGCTGCGGCGAGTAATGTGGATGGAACCCTTTCGGGTGAAATTCGTTCAACGGTCGAGGGGGAGATTCTTGCTGAGGTTAGGTACCAGTCGGTGGGCTCAAATTCATCTTGGCGAGTGGTTCCAGCTCGGTGGCTAAATCTTTCAATTGATCGATTAACTGCGAATGCGCTTCTTGAGATCTTGATCGCCGTTATCCGTCGAGGTTACTAGTTGTGATCTCTTGTAAATAGTCCTAGAAGTGGCCAGGGGGCTCGTGTGCGTGAGTTGATCTATGTTTCACAGCGGAAGATTCGCTCCTTTCAAGATGTTCGAGATTCCAAGTTTGGGCTCTTTCGAAGAGTGCGTGAGGCTGAAATTAAGGTCCCCTTCGGGGGTGGCGCCAAGCTGGCTTTCTCTGACGACGTAAATCGCCGATATCCAGGTCTTTCTCGAATTACTCGTCATATCGACTCGTTGGACAGGGGGGCACGGTGGTATGAGAGCGAAACTCTTGAGCCTGGCGATTGGGTTGTTTTTGAGACTCGAATGAACTACCGGATTGTCGATGTTAGCCGGAGCAGGAAGGCGGCGGATAAGGTGCCGGTGCTCTTGTTCTGGGATGTCTTGGGGGATGAGATGCCGTCTACTCGATTGCTGCTTCATGGTGCTGCTGAGCACTTAATGGACCAGGCTGCGATCGAGCCGCCTGCGCGAGAGGGGATGCTGCTGGCTCCCTCTAGCTCATATGGGTTTGTTCAAGTTCTGCGGGCGTTAACTGCTGACCGCATGGATGGAGCAGATCTACAGCATGTTCCTCTGCTTCTTCGAAAACTAGAGAATGGTCTTTCGTCTGGGTTCGCTATGTGGATGACTGGTTTTGCTCGGGTAACTGCAAATGTTTTGTCCCGCGAGAGGGCGAAAAAAGCGGACTATCGGACTATAGTTGCAAGTCCTCTATATGTCGAGTTGGTGCCAAGGCCGTGATAAATATTTGACCAAGGATGTGATGTGCTCGGCGTTCGTTCATCTTGGGCAACTAATCATAAACGCTTCTCTGTTGTGAAAGAGTTCCATAAGCGTGTCCTGCGTGGTAGGATCCTGCCGCCGAAATATTGAATGTTTGGCAACTAAATTTCTTAAAGGTTAAGTGTTGCTGCTATCGAGCAAGATCTCGGACACTCAATTACCCCGTGAGGCGCGGGGGCTTCGGGTTCAAATTGCGGGAACCTGCAGGTCAAGCTAGGAGTTGCAGGCGTGTAGATAGTGAGCAAGATCGTCCTCGGACACTTACCATAACCCCAACCGTGCGGATCGAGATTAGTCTCGATCCGCACTTGTCGTTTACCGGGGTGGTAGGTCGCGTGCAGCTGGAGCTGCCGGTAGACCTCCGCTTTTCGTTCGGTGTCGGCGGTGGCCAGGACGTTCCGGATGTCTCCGAGCCGCTCGACGAGGTCGCTGATCTGCTGCTTGCTCAGCCGCTGTCGTTGAGGCTGCGCGACGATGCGTGCCTTCGCTTCGGCGCGGCGGGCCTGGGTCTCGGTGATCCACCCGGTGACCAGCGCGGCGTCAGCGCCGGCCTCAAGGGCTGCGCGGTGGCGGCTAAGCGCTCGATCGCATTCTTCTATCGTTGTGGCGGCGGCTGCTGCGCCGGGATCGATGTCGAGTTCCGGTTGGGCGTCGTAGAGGTCGTCGATGGTCTCGGTGAGTCGGTGGGGTGCGAAGCAGGTGCTGAGCCAGCTGTCGAGAGGTCCTATGAGGTCCCGCTCGGCGAGGTAGACGTTGCGGGGGTGTTCGGTCTTGTTCGCCAGCCCGTACTCGTTCGGGTACCGGCAGCGGTAGAACAGCTGCTCACGGCTCTTCTGGCCCTGCATGCGACGACCGCAGACCCCGCAGTGCAACAGTCCCCGCACGACGTACCGGTGCTGAGTGCGGGTACGTTCCCGGGTCTTGCGACCGGCGCCCTTGGCAGCGGTGATCTCCTGGGCGCGCTGGAAGGTCTCGACGTCGATGATGGGCTCGTGGACGACCTGTTCGGAGAAGATCCACTTGTCGCGGGTGTTCCAGCGCATCTTGGTTTCGTGGCCCAGCCCGACGTCTTCGACGTCGATGAGGACTTCGTCTTTGCGTTGCTTGTTCCAGACCTGCCGTCCGGTGTAGCGGGGGTTGGTCAGGATGACCCCGACCGCGCCCTTGGCCCACGCGACCCCAGTGCGGTGCCGGTTGCGGGCCGGGTCGTTCATCGAGGGGGAGAGGATGCCGTCCCGGGTGAGTGCCTCGGCGATGGCGAATTTTCCGCGGCCGCCGATGTACTCGGCGTAGATCCGCTGCACGACCGGCGCGGTGACGGGGTCAGGCTCGAGCCGATGCAACCGTTTGCCTTCAGCAGCTTTCGCTGGATTGGGATGCGGCCCGGCGTCGGCGAGCCGATAGCCGTAGGGCGGCCGGCCGCCGAGAAAGCGGCCTTCGATGGAGGCCTGGACGGCCATAGCGGCGCGGACGCGGATCTTGATCCGGTTGCGTTCGCCCTTGCTCATCCCGCCGAAGACGGACATGACGAGATCGTGGGCTTCGGACTCCGGCTCGATCGGACCGCCGACCTCGGGCACCCACAGCCCGACGCCGTAGTGGACGAGGACGGGGAAGGTCAGTCCGTACTGGTTGCCGTAGAACGCGCGCTGCGGTTCACCGATCACGACGGCGTCGAACCCTCGATCGGCGTCGCGCATCGCCGCCAGCAGCCGGATCGCCTCGGGACGGCGTTTCCAGGGGATCGAGCGGGACTGCCCGATGTCGAAGAACTCGACGACGATCTCGCCGTGCTTGTCGACCAGCGCCCTGGCGCGGGCAAGCTGCCAGTTCCGAGACGCCTCCGGGTCCTGCTGGTCCTCGGTGGAGACCCGGCCATAGAACGCGAACCGCATGATCAGGCCGCCTTGTCCGCGTCAAGAAGCAGCCGCAGCAGAGCGCCGGCGGCGCCCCGCGTCAGCTGCGGCGGAGTCGTCGGCAGCAACACCGCGGGTGCGACGTCGTCGCGCCGACGCCCAGGTCGAGGACGAAGTCCGGCGGCGTCGTGGCGCGTCGGCGGTCGTGAACGGCGCGGTGCTGAGATTGATCGCGGAGAGGTGTTCGGAGAAGTCGTCATGTCCGCCCCAGGGCTTGGTCGGTGTGCACGGATCGTCCACGACACCGTCGTAGCGGCAAGAGGGGAAGTACCCGCTCAGGTCGACTTCGACGGCGCGCGTCTCGACGACCAACTCCGCTCAGGAAGCTGCGAGGAGACACCACGACACCAAGTTGTAAAGGTCATCTGGCTCGATGGCGCCGCCGTCTAAAGCTGGCTGGTGGCTCCGGCCCGGAAGCGTCGCCGTTTCGTCGCCATCCAGCCACCAAGTCCTCTGCTCCTCGACGACGGCGTGAGCCTCTGACCTGCGTGTTCAGGCGGTTTGGTGGAGCCTTCGCTACCCGGTGACCTCTTCCGTATCAGGGAAGTACGGCACACGGCATAACGCGTACCACTGCAGGTCGTCGGCTCGGATTGTTTCCCGGAGGGGCGGCTCCGGCACTATTGCGTCGGATTCCCGTCGCCGGGTAATCGCCAGATGGTTCTGATGTCGAATGGGCGCCTGGTCGTGTTCTGACGCGTCCGCCACGACGGCCGGCATCGCGGCTGCGACGTGGTCGCAGGGGGTGGCGAATGTCGGCTGGCAGAAACGTCGCGGTACCGGGAGTCACGTTCAAGGTGCGTTTTGGAAGCGCTCAGCCGCCCAGTGCCGCCTGATAGTCCTTCGCCTGGTCCGGTGTCAGGAATCGCGACACCCGTACCAGGACGCCGCCCTTGACGTAGTCGTACTCGCCGACCGCGGGTAACCCCTTCGCTACCGTCTGGATGAAGTCCATCCGCGCCTGGGCGGCCTCTTCGGTGGTGAACACCTCCACCGAGCCGCCGCGCTCCACCGCGTCCTCCTTCAGGTACTCGACGTCGTCGGCTTTGACGCGCGAGTCCCCGAACGCAGTCTTCGAGCTGTAGCCGTTCGGGCGCCCGAGCAGGTGGTTCGGGTCGTCTTCCGCGGCGTAGGTCTTGATCGGCTTCAGCGTGGCGATCTTCGCGCCGAGCGTCTTCGTGACGTCGGCGGCCGTCTTCGGCGTGCTGCTGTTCTCGGCAGGGGCGACGACGCCGGCGGAGTCGGTAGCCGTGGGGGAGCCGCCGCTGCTGCTGCATGCGGCCAACGAGAGCGCAGCCAGCGCTACGGGAACGGCCAGGGCGGTACGGCGGATGATCACGAACTCCTCCAGCGTGATGGTGGCCAATGCCGGTATGTCTTGCCGAATAGATCTTCTGTTACGGCAAGGAATGAATTCGTGACCCTGCCGCTCGGCGGCCGGGGCGACCGCCTGGTCCGATACTCGGACCAGTTGGGCGCCCGTGTGTAGGTCCGCTCTGGCTCACGGGCCCAAGGGCTGGTGCGATCGTGCCGGCGCGCCGGCACGATCCGTCGTCGAATGACGGGCTGGACGCGGTAGGTCTTCGCAGCCTCCCGATCGCGATGCAACGGGACACCAAGGATGGCTTCGGTTTCTCGGTCGGCTAGCACCTTGGCGCGGCGGGCTGCCGCAGCACCGCGTACAACCCACGGCGTACGAGATCGTCGGTGGAGAATGCACCAGATTGGCGCCGACCAGGCGGTGAAGTGATCCCGGTGGCGGGTCATTGCCAGGTTCGGCCAGGGTTGGTTGCATCGTCGCGGACGCCTGGTCCGCCACCGAGCCGGACGGTGACCGTCTCCTCCCCGCAGTGAAGACCTTGTCAGTGTGTCAAGGTCAAGAGGATCATGCGACCTGGCGGATCGGCGGGACCAGCACCAGTCCGCGACCCGCACGACTTGGACATGGAGCTGTGGGTGAAGGCCCAAGTGCGGCAGAAGCCGGCAACCCCGCGATGACTTGGGCAACCGGAGAACCCACCTCGCTACCTCACCCGGGACGACGTGCCGACCATCCGTATCGAGGGTCTCGGCGAACTGCGCACGTCCTCCCGCGAACCACGGTTTTCGTCACGTGTTCATGACATCAGTAACAGCGCCTGTCGCCGAGACGACCACCGGGCATCGCCGTATTGACGGCGTGAAATCTGAGGCGTGAGTCGGGTGGATGCCAATGGACAACGAGAAGCGTGATTCAGCCGGTGGGCGGTCGTTCATGTGGACGCGAAACAAGCTCGCGATGGTTGCGGGGCTGGTGTTGTTCGCGCTCGGAGTCGTCGACGTTCCGATCTTCCACTCGGCTTCCGGCGTTCTGACGGTCATCGGCTTCCTGTTGGTCGCCCACCAGGTGGTGGTGAACTGGCTTCTGCTCCGAGATGCGATCCAAGAAGGTGTCGACGGAGTGGTGTCGCAGAATCCTCTCGACGCACCGACGCCGAAGGCGCCTGAGCGGGACTATTTGATCAACCTCCTGGTCGAAGGATATGAACGATTCCATGGAATCGATCCGGTGGTTGCGACGAGTCTGCTCCTACGGCCCAGTGAGTACACGTATCGGGTGAATGAGGAGTACGAGCCTCAGGAACTGATGACGCGGCAAACCACCACGCGGTACCTCGTCCTGCCCAAGACGCACCGGAACGCGGATGCGCCCCAGAAGAACCTCCTGCCGATCGCCAAGGTGCGCAAAGGGGCCCTTTTGGACGATTTCCAGGCGAGTATCAATCAGAAGCATGCGGTGACCGTCTCCCATGATCACTACCTGCACTTCGCCGCCTACCTCCTTCTGTTCCTCAGGCTGTCGGAAGAGACCGGTGATGACGTTCCCGATCGCGGCGCACCGGGAGCTCGTAACTGGATGGATACTCTGCTGGCTGAGCCGAAGGTTCTCGACGACCTGATCAAGGGGCTTGCGCGCATCGCCGCTCCGGCGAAGATCGCGAAGCAGTACCGGTCCGAGGGGGAGACCGGCGTCTCGCCGAGCGATGCGCTGATCGAGATGTTGACGGGCAGCTATCTATTGCTCGCGGAGGTCGAAGAGCGGGGCGGGGCTCCGCTGTGTGTCTCGTTGACCAGATCCCTCTCGTCGCCGTCGGCCCTAAAGCTGGCTGAAAGCAGGTCTGCGCGCCGGCGGAACGAGTGGCGCTTCAGGATGGGTGTCTTCCCGGCGAGTCTCGACATCAGCACCTCGCTGATGTACGAAGCGCAGAGCTACCACCTGTCCATCCGGCTACCGGGCGACCTGTTCGCCGCCGAGCACCGGATCGCCAAGTCGGTCGACGGCAAGCTCGTCGACCTCTATTTCGAAGACTTCGTCGCGGGAACCAAGTTCGCGGAGTGTGGACCGCGGAACTCTGATGGTGCTCCGCAGGTGAGTGTGCACAATGTCGTCGATGAGAGCCCGCCGTATCTCCGGCGCAGGGACATGCGGGCCGAGCCGTACAGTCATTTCTATGCGCGCAATCCTTACAAGCTGAACAAAATTGACCACAAGCATGTCATCTACATCGAGGAGAGCCCGTTCGCGACACTCAGGTTGGCCTCGACTCTCGGTGTTCTCTGCTTCCTCGGCGTCATCGTTGCCGGTGTGGCGATCACGACCAGGATCGCTACTGGTGCCCCCGGTGAAGTTCTCGGCGGAACGGTCGTGGCTCTCATTGTTTCGGTTCCCGGTATTCTTGCGTCCTGGTCAAGGCAGGCGTTCGGTGTTGAGGCCTTGCGCCGGGCGTGTCTCGTCACTCAATTTTCGTTGCGCGCGACCAGCCTGTTCTCCGCGATCGGTCTCGTGCTGGCACTATTCCAGGATGTCGGTTTGTTTCGGTGGCCCGTCAATCCGATGCTGAAACTACTCGATCGGCAGTGGGCTATTCCGATACACGACTGGTGGTGGCTGGCGCTGATGCTGTCGAGCACGTGTGTCGGAATATTCGCCTACTATCGCTACTTGGAAAGGAGGGCTCAGTACATACAGCGGCGGCGAAGGTCGATCAGGGTCAAGCCTGCCTCCTAGTCCATCCCTTGCGGTCAATTGAGGAAGTGTGCTAAAATGCCACTAGATCTGCGTCACAGATTAATAACGGCGGCGGAAGGATCCAAGGTGAAGCGGAGGAGGGAGCACCGAGTCTTCGGGTCCAACCCGATGCGTCGCGTTATCGATACCGGAGTAGAGTTCGCCCCGCCACCCGATGTTGATCTCGAATCGGTAAAGCCTGGCTTGGAGCGGGTCTCCGAAATGATGGAATACGTCGAAGCGGATGATTTCCGCAAGAGAATCCTGGAAAGTTACGAATCGCTAAAGGAATAGCAGCCTACCTGCTCCGCGATTGAGTGTGCAGGTGACGGCGTTCCACTTCGTAGAACGCCTATTAGATCTGCTTTCCGTTTCGGCCTGAAAGTTTTGCTTGGCCCATCAGCGCCGAGGGGGCAGGCCGCACGATGACTCGGGCACTCCGCCGGGGGCCGCTCGATCCCAAAAGCCGCGGGCATGTGGTGGCGGTCGTGCCGGCTCGATGGCGTTGAACTACGTTGGTCTGCGAATACGCCGACCCGTCCCACGCACACGCGTTGGAAGACGGCCTTGATCCCCGTTGCATCGACACGGCGAATCTCGCGCTCCTTGCGGGTTGCTTCGAGCGGACCTCCATTGATGCGAGCGCCACGTGCGCGGAGACGTCCCAGCGTTCCCTGTATGCGCACTTTCCGACGGAGTACCTTGTTCCTTGCCTGGCGGGCGGTGTCGACGGCGGAGCGGAGAAATTTCGCTGGTCGGCGTCACGGGTTCGCATGCGCGTCGCAGTCCGCGCTGGAGCACAGTGCACGGTGCGTGTAGATCGCTACCCGGGGCACTCCGGCGGGTCGGATGGCGAGGTCGGTGGGCGAGTGGATGGGCGAGATGCGGGTGGGTGTCATCGTCAGGTCTGCAGGAACGCGCGGATGATCTTGGCGGCGAAGGTGTGGAGGCAGGGAAGCCTGCCACCGGTGACGCCGACGATCGCGGCGGCGCCGGCGGTGATCAGCAATGCAGTCACCGGCGGGTAGCCGGTGTGCAGGAGCCAGCCGGTGAAGCTGAAGACCGCGATCACGAGGAACACCTGTGCGATCGTGGGCGACAGCGTCGTCTGTGGCGGAATATCGGGGTGCTCCGGGTCGGCGGTGGGGGTGCGCGTGGCGCTCAACGAGAATCTCCTAGAGGTCAGGCTGTCCGGTCCCGGACAGGGCGTATACCGATGACGGTCAGCGTGCGTGGTCTAGGCCGGGGAGGATGAATCGCCACGGCGTCGAACCGGATAGCTTTCTCTGCGCTTACTGCACGCCGCACATGCAGGGAAATCTTCGAGTCGGCACTCTGCGTGGTTTGGGCTCGGCCGGGGGCCAGGGAGTATCCGGCGGAATGCCGTTCCCGCGGTGTCGCCGGACTCAGGACCCGGCGCGTGGATGTCGCCGGGGCCTCGCGTCGCCGGGCCCTGGGCACCTCCCTGGGTTCTGGTCGTTGTACCGGTGCGCGGCTCTGAGGCCGGTCAGGAAATCTAGAACTCTTCGTCGCGGATCATGCTGCGAAGCCGGGTCAGGGCGCGGTGCTGCGTCACGCGGACGTTGCCCGGGGAGATCCCGAGCGTTTCGGCGGTTTCGGTCGCCGAGAAGCCGACGGCGATGCGCAGGGTCAGGATCTCCTGCTGCACCCGGGGCAGGGCGGCGAGCAGTCGGCCGAGGCGGGCGCCAAGGTCGAGGTGTAGGGCGTGGGTCTCCGGCTCGTTGCCGGCGACCAGCGGGCGCTCCGGCAGCTCGGGCACTGCCTCGGCTCGGTCGTCGGCGACGGCGCGGTAGGCATCGGCGACCTTGTTCGCGGCGATGGCGTGGACGAGGTAGAGGAAGGAGCCGCCGCGGTCCTGGTAGTCGGGCAGGGCCTTGAGCACGGCGAGGCAGACTTCCTGGGCGACGTCGTCGGCCGAGAGGTAGGAGAGGTCGCGGCCGCCCATGCGGGCCCGACAGTAGCGGACCACGACGGGTTCGATCATCTGCAGCAGGGTGTGGATGGCCGCCGGGTTGCCCTCGGCCGCGTCCTCGACCAGCGGGTCGAGGTCTTCCTTCGTGAGCCGTCCGCCTGGCCTCGGCAGGCTCTCCGGCGTGCGGTAGTCGCGTGCGGGCGCGGTGTCCGTGGTGGAGGAAAATGCCTCGGTTCGACCGGCCCGGTCGAGCACGGCCGCGATGGCGTCGGGGTGCGCCCGCGCGGCGAGCTGACGCGCCCCGCGGGTGCCCACCGAGGAGTTGTTCACCAGCGTCAGGGCTGACTTTCGTCCGATCACCGGAGTAGTTGCTTCAGCCACGACGGCCTCCTTCGCGCTGTTCCTTGATCTGAGTGCGGTAAGCGTGGCGGATCCGGCGCACAATCCGCGGCGAGGTGCCGTCAACGAGTTCGGGGATCGCGGTGACCTCGTAGCCGAAGATGAGGTACTGCAGCACCAGCTTGACCACGTCGGGCGGGACGTCGAGTTTGACTGTGCCGTTGAGGGCGACATCGACGTCCATGCTGGCCAGTGCTGTGCGTTCGGCAGAGGGCGAGAGCGAGCCCCATTCGACTTCGGGTACGAGGACATCCTGGTCGCAGCGGCGGCGCGCGCTGAGCTGCTTTCGGCAGGCGTTGGCGAAGCAGAGCACGCATGATCCGAGGAAGTAGGTGGACAGGCGGGCGCCGCGATCGGGGCACCAGCCGCCCTTCTCAATCCCTTGGGTTCGGAACAGTCGGAGCCCATCAGCAACGGCGTCGTACACAACTGTGATCTGCTCGTCTCGGGTGAACGGCGGCCTCGGTGGCCGGACCGGGCGGCCTTTCTGCGTGGCACGGTCGTAGATCTGGCCGCTGGTGATCCAGGCGTCGAGAACGCCGAGCCCGAATCCGACGAGCCGGTGTTCCAGTTCTGCCCAGATCGGGCCGTCGAGTCCCTCGGTCTCCAGTGCACACAGCAGCTCGAGGTCGGGCAGCACCATCGGCCGTGCCGGCCCGTCGCCCATCCAGAGCTCGTCCTCCGGCAACGAGGAGAGGCCTGCGGGTAGCACGCGGTCGAGCAGCCGACGCCGCTCGGTCGCAGTGACGCTCACGACGGTGCGCAGCAGGGGCTTGCGCGTCCTGTGTTCCGCGGTACCGACCGCGGGGTCTTCCTCGGCTGCTGTCATACGACGTTTCCTTGGTTGGGAGAGGAGGCCACATCGTGGCGGCGACCGAACGAGCGTTGAACCTTCTCGTCGGTAACCCGGACCCCTTGCTTGTAGGTGCGCGCTCTGCGCACCCGAGCCAGTCGGTTACCGTTTCGTTATCAAGTATCTGGCGAGGGCAAAAGAGTCCACGCGCCGGAGCGTCTTCGCGTTGCCCTGGCCGGTCGGCTCACGGACATGGGGACCGGCGTTTCGGTCGCCCGGACTCCGGGCGACGTCCATGTCCGCGTCACTCGCAGGGTGCATCCCCTGCCAACAGCAGGCACCTGCAGGGCCGGACGTGCGGGGCTGCAACTCGCTGATCCTGCCGGCGGGGGATGACATGTCGTGCGCGGTCGGGGCGGCTGTACCGGAACGCAGGCCGACGAAGATCCGAGCCTCGGCGGCTGATCTGCCGGGCGAAGTTCGTTGGCCGCAGGCCTCATCAACAAGTACGAATGAGCCACGTGAAGCCACTGCTCAGCGCCGGCGACCGACTCTTGGGACCCGCAGGTCAACGTGCTCGAATCCTTGGATACAGGCCAAGCCACGGTCAACGCTCGAGCGCGGCACCCCAGCAGCCTCGGGCGATCAGCCCAACATTCCGACCACGCGGGCACGGTCAGCCTGGTCCAGAATGTCCTCGGCTGCTCGTCGCAGCTGTATCAGGAGGTCTGCGCGGGGGCGCCTGCGCCGCTCGGCGAGTTCGAGCACGTACTGCCAGCCCGCGTCGAACCGGCCGACGGCCATCATGCCGGCCACCCGCCGGGCGAGAGCCTCGTCGTCCCGGACATTCTCGAAGACCCAGCGGGCGGCCAGGTACTCGCCGAAGGTGTCCTGGACGACGGCGTACAACGGCTCCCCGTCGGTCGCCATACCGGACTCGTAGATCACGCCGACGGTTTCGCCCAGCTCCTCCAGAAGCCCGGGATGCGAGTATCTTTCGCCTTCGTCTCTCAAAGCGGCAAGGAGCCGGCTCCGCGTCACTCCCGTGGTCCGGTCCGCGTCGGATTTCATCCAAGCCGCGAGGAACATCGTCGATTCGACCAGGTGCCGCCCCGGCACGCTCGCCCGGGTGACGCCACGGATGACGTCGCGGGTGCCCATCGTCAGCTCGAACGTCGCCTCGTGCAGGTCCAGTTCGCTTTCAAACATCCGCCTGTGGTGCAGGAAGTGCGTGAGGCCCCAGCTCAGGAGCAGCGGGTTCGCCGCCCAGGGCGCCGACGATGCCGTCCGCTCGAAGTATGTCCTCGCGTGCACCCCGGCGTCTCGAAGCCACGCCCTCGAGAACTCGCGGATCTCGTCGTCGGTGAACGGGGCCATCCGGAAGCCCGTAAACTCCGCGAGCCCGTCCGCTGCAGCTTCTCGTCGGGCCGGCTGGTCACCAGCACGGCGATCGACGGGTGATCGGCACAGAACCGTCCGATGGCGGCCGTCGCCCGGGTGCGGGAAGGGCGGGGCAGTTCGTCGAGGCTGTCCAGCACCAAGACCGTCCGGTACCGCTTGAACAGGACTTCGAGGACCGGCCGGGGAAGGCGGAGGTTGAACCGCTGGCCGACCGAGGCGGTGACCAGGTCGACGAGGTCGTCCTGGTCCTGGTAGTGCCGCATCGGGACGGAGAGGGCCAACCGGCCGGCGTTCTCCCTGGCCAGCTCGAAGCAGATGCGCTCGGCCAGCATGGTCTTCCCCGAGCCGGGACCGCCGAACACGAGCGTGCGCGCGTCGGGCCGGAGCCGCTCCTGCCAGCGCACGGGCACATCGCCGCACAATAGGCGTTGGGGCACGTAGGGCGCGTCCTGAAAGCCGGGCGACTCGCCGAAGGGGAGCCCTTCGAGCCAGCGCGTCTGTGTCAGCCGACGAATCGAGGTGACCGCTGCGCGGTAGCCGGTGACGAATTCGTTCAGGATGTGGCCGACGAGGCGTTCCGCTGCGTCGATCGTGTCGCTCGGCTTGTCGGCCTTGGCTTTTTCGCGGGCGAACAGGGCGATCAGATCGTGGTAGCGGAACCACCGGCCGTCCGCCGTCTCGGCGAGCTGTGCGTCGGCCAGCTCGTAAGCGGCCTTC
Source organism: Amycolatopsis sp. A133 (assembly GCF_031082405.1). Lineage (GTDB taxonomy): Bacteria > Actinomycetota > Actinomycetes > Mycobacteriales > Pseudonocardiaceae > Amycolatopsis. The sequence continues at coordinate 50,716 of NZ_JAVHJU010000003.1, read as the reverse complement.
GCGACGGCGGTGTGGTCGTTGTCGTCCAGCAGGGCGGCAAGGTCGGCGAGGGAGAACTCGGGGGTGAGGCTGAGGCCGGCTCGGCGGAACGTCAGCTGTGCCGAGGCGGTCAGCTGCTGGTAGCTGAGCTCGAAAGCGCTGCGGACGTCGAGGTCGGCTTCGGCGAGGGAGGAAAGCCGGGTGCGTTCGTCCTGAAGGGATTCGGCCAGGCGGTCGTAGCTCAGGTAGGGCCGCTTCTTGGCGATGGCGCCGGCCACCCTGATGGCCAGCGGCAGGTGGCCGCACAGGGCCACGAGGTCGGCCGCCGCCGGTTCACTGCCGGGCGGCTTTCCGGCGGCGGTGTCCAGGAGCGCGATCGACTCCGCCTCGTCGAGCAGCTCCACGCGCCGCGGGTGGGCACCGGCCAGTGTGGTCAACTGCGCTCGGCTGGTGACGATGACGACCGACGAGGCGTCACCGGGAAGCAACGGGCGTACTTGAGCCGCTTCCCGGACGTTGTCGAGCAAGATCAGGCATCGCCCGGTCCGGGTGGACGTGAGGTACCGGGCCTGGAGTTCGTTGACCGGGTGGGACGGGTTGAACTCGTCCGGCGTCAGCGCGGCGACGAACTGGGCGAGAGCCGCGCGGGGTTCCGGATCCGGTGCGATGCTGAAGTCGAAGTACAGTTCCGTATCGAGGTATGGCGAAATCCGATGCGCCAGGTGCACCGCCAGCGCCGACTTGCCGACCCCCGGTGGCCCGTACAGGTTGATGATCGGCTTGCCCCAGAACTTCTCGAGTTCGGCGACGAGGCCGGCTCGCCCGGTGAAGTCCGGGATGTCGGGAGGCAGCTGGTGGCTGGTCGCGGGCAGCGGCAGCCGGCCGGCGACGAAGATGGGCGCGTAGTTGTCCCCGGCGATGTTGACCTGCCGGGCGTTGCCGTCGGCGCGGGGCTGGAAATCGGTCATTGGGGCTCAAAGGGTGATTCCGCCATGGTTGTCTCCGGCGATGTTGACCTGTTTCGCCTGGCCGGTGGCCTGCGCGATCACGGTCTGCGCATCCGGGTCGCGTCGGACCTGTCCGACGAGCTCGACCAGTGACGTCCGGAACCCATCGTCGTCGGTGGCCGCGGCCGTGATCCGCTTGGCGAGCGAATCACGGAGTTCCACGTCGTGCGGATCGGCCAGCGCCTGCTGGAGCGCTGTTTCGTCGTCCGGCTTGCCCTTGAATTTCGCCGCGACCGCGTCACGCAGCCGTGTCACGCCGTTCCAAGCTGCGCTGCCGGCGTCTTTCGCGAAGCCTTCGCCGAACTTGGACGCGAGCAGAGCCGCCGCGGCCAAACCCAGAGTGACGGGATCCATGACTAATGGTCGCCGGAGGCGCCGACGCCGTTACTCCGAGCCGAAGGAGGCATAGGCCGATCCGGCCGGCTGCCAGGCACGGAGCCTGCAGCTGACCTGCGCGAACCTGTTGGTGTCTCTGCTGATAGCTGCAACAAGCGACGCAAGGCGTCGCTGGCGGAGCGTCCCGAGCATTCTGCGGTTACGATCTGGCCTCTTTTGGTGGATTTGACCCCGGAGGCGTAGCAGTTTCCTGGCTGCGGCGATCCTCCTGTCACTACGCACGGTGACAGTAGGAGTTGACGCACGGCAAGCGGGTGGTTGTGACATGGCTAAACACGGCAAGCGGTGGAACTGCGATGGCGGCGGTAAGGCGCACGCGCGAACCTTGCGTGCGTTGGGCTTTCGCTGTGTCGACTCGACACCGGAGTTCCGCGTCATGCACCGCAACGGCCTTTACCTCGCGGTCCCAAAAGGACCGCGATTGTCGCGGTGGCAAATCGGCTACTTGCAGGCGACCTGCGGGTACGACCGGGAGGCTTACGTGCAGGCCTGGCGGAACAAGGTACCGAAATTGCGATGTCCCCATGGGTAAGAGCACCTCGCCGTCTCGGAAGAGCGCAACGCGGCCAGTGCGGCTCCCGCCTGGTGAGCGTGTGGCGTGTGCCGTGTTCGGACTCGCTCTGGTTTGCTGCGGCCAGGTCGGCGTCTTCCTCGGTCACGAAGGGGCTGCCGCAGTGGCTCTCGTCATCCTCGGTGGTACGGCGTTCTTGCTCGGCGTCGTAGGATTTCTGCCTCGACGCGTGTCATGGGGCAAGAACCTGATGGTCGACCTCCGCGCGGGGACCGAAGTCGCCGACGCGGAAGCCTTGACGACGCCACAGGCAGACATTGCGCGCGTTGCCCAGGACGCCATTGCCGGCGTACTGGAAGGAACCGTCGACGACGTCGACATCACGAAGGCCGCGAGACTGGCCGACCATGCGCTCTTCAAAGACGAGATCATGACCGTCGTGATGGAGGTGGCGCAGACGATCGGTGCAGATGTCCGCGTGAACGGGTCCGACGGCGGATGGTGGAACGCGCGCGTGGCAAGGAGCGGTAGGGTCGTTTATGTCGCCATCCGCCTGGCTCTTGACGACCACGTCGCCAGCATCATGCGCGCACGTGTGTCGACTGTGGTGGACGATGCCGCGGTTCTGGTGGTCGCGCGTGAGGTCGGCGACCATCCCTGGCGGAGTTTCGGCAGTCCTCCGCCGGCAGTGGTGAAGTGGCGTGGCGACGCGGATGACCTTCGAGGACCGCTGTCCGGACTCCTCAGTGCGCCTGAGGAACGGCGTAAGTAGCCGCGCAATACCAGCGACAGCATCGTCGCCTGGGCTGGCGCCCGCATGAGAGTTTGGATGACTGGCAGGCCAAAGCCGACAGCGGTACAGACTTGACTCTATGGTCGCGATAAACTTCCTCGACCGACAAATGGACCATTGATTCGGGCCTGTCCCGAACAAGTGTAACAGTCCGTTTTGGCGGGCCAGCTTCGTGAATCATCTGGACTATCGCATTGCGGTTGAGATAGCCAGTTTGCCGCATTGTAGAATGCCCCATGAAGGGGAAGTTCGAAATTTGTCATCCGGTACGGTGTAGAACAGGTACTCGATGAAATACGGAGGTGTCGGACTCTTTTAGTAGTTCATGTTCTAGTACCTTTGTGCGGGCGTTCTTGGCGGCTCGAATAATCTCTTTAAGTCGGCCGCTGGGCCGACGGTCCTTCATGTTGCCGTTGTGCAGGTGTTGCTTTGGAAAGTTGATGATCGGAGTGCTGTTCCGGTGTCGGAAGAAAATGCCCTCCTCGTATTCCTCTGCTCCTGGCGGTGGGATTGACTTGTACTTGCGGTACTCCAGCGCGGGCAGGATGTCGGCCGGTGCTCGTGACCAGTCGATCGCTCCGGCAGAACCGAGCAGGTCCAGCATCATCTGGTGCAGCCGGGCGAACACCTCCACCTTGACCCACTCGGTGAACCGGCGATGCGCGGTCGAGCTCTCCGGATTCCTCGACGTCCCACTGATTGCGGCGGAAGCAGCGGTCGGCGTCACGAACGGCGAACGCCTGCCGAGTAAGTTCGTCCGTGCCGAACAAGTGGATGAGCCCGGCATACTGCCGTGACTCGATCCGAGCTGCCCAGTAGGTCGATTCCAGGGCCAGTAGTTCGTCCTGGGCGACGTTCTCGCCTCCGAGTTACGCACGGCGATGAGCGATGTTAAGCCGCATGACCCCACATCGCGCTGCGGTCGCAGCTTCCACGAACCGGGCGCACCGCTCCTCATGGTCCTGGCGGACACGAGCACGGCGGGCGGCCCCGAGCTTCACGGGTTCGACAAGGGCGCCGGTGGCGACACCGCCGAGGGCAGCGAGCGCAGCGATCAGCGCGGGCAGGACTGTGTTCCAGATGATGAGTCATTGTCTGCCACGGGACGCAACTTGTTACATCGTGCGGGGCCGCAGCATGGGTGAAACTTCTCGTGTCGACTGGGCGACTGATTGAGGGGCTGCTGGCGGGCGGAAGGTACTCAAGGTGGACATGATGACTGATCAGCTCGTGCGATCGCGTCGGTTCGGCCTGGCCATCCTCGACTGGTCCGGAGTGCTGGCGGATCTGCAGGCCGCGAACCTCCGGGAGATGAGCGACTCCACGATCAGGGCAGCGGAGGCCGCTGTGCCGGCTGTCGAGGACGTGGGAGGGGTTCGCCGGCACGATGCCGCGTTGCGTGGCTCAGTCGGGTTGACGTCTCGCCGAGATTTGGTGTTGTAGCAGTGGAACGCTTCCAAGCGACTGATCTGACATGGCATTGGTCCACTTGTTTGCCGTCGACGACATGCTTCGCGCTGCTGCACGGCACGGTCCTCAGGGTTGGAGTTTATATGCAATTTGCTGCGTTCGCGTTGTCTTTGGTCGAGTTGTTCGCGTCGCTTGTGAATACTCGACGGCAGATTCGGTTGGCTAGGCATTCGAACTCGCTGTCGGTACTTGTGGACCTGTTCAGGGAGCACAGGAGCGATCGATTGGCTCAGGCGCGCAGGTTCGTCTTCTATGAAATTAGCGAGTTCGACTTAAGTCAGGGGCTAGCTTGCCTTCCATTGGAACAACAGGTGCTCGTTCGCGACCTAGCTTGGTATTACGACAACGTGGGTGCGCTGGTGCTCCATGACGTCGTTGACCTCGAGCCTGTCGCGGGCTACCTTGGCGGCTCCATTATCGACACTTGGGAAAAGATGTGCCCACTCATCGAGGCGGAGCGCGCGAAGCGAGCGGCGTCAGGCTCGGCAGATCCTGGCCGTTGGCAGGAATATTTTCAGTATCTCTACAATCTGGTAGAGACACGTCACCCGCAATACGCTCGTGACAAGCAACGGGACTCGGCGCGGCTCGCCGAGGTGAGTTCTGTCCCTGTAGACCGCCTTGGTGGCGTATCGCATCTCTATGGCCACGCCTGCACCACCGGTTAACACCTTGCGTCGAACCATATCGACATACTCTGGGATGGCGGAGGTGTTGATGTAACCGTCCACGACACACCGGGCCAGACAGAGCCTGCCGACCACAGGCAGCGAGGATGGCGGTGGGGGATTATGGCCTCCGGGGTCTCGGCCTCGTACCCAACCACCGTTGTCGGAACACCTAGTGGCCACTGTCTCCTGTCACCCGCCACCGACGGCGGGTGTAACGCCAGGTCAAACGTCTGCGACTGCCGTAGACACACCCGCACCACCGTCCAAAAAGGTCGTGATCCCCATGGGATGGATCCTGCGCAAGCCGCTTGCGCTCGTGGTGCTGACCGTGGCGTTCGCGCTCCTGGCGGCGGTGCTGGAGCAGGTGATTGCGGTGTGACTCGGGCCTGCCCGCTGGGACTGGGTCAAGGTGACGCAGGACTTCGTCCGCAACGGGTTCCTCGCCGCCCTGCTCACGTTCCTCACGTCGGCGATCAAGAGCCACCAGGACGCTGCTCGGCTGAGCCGGGCGCACGGGCGCCATGTCCTCGGGCAGGGCAGTGTCATGGCCCTGGCGATGAGCGGGTGGAGCCACGTGCCGTCGGAGGACCGCGAAGGCGCCAAGCCCGAGGACATTCGGATCGATCGGAACAGCCTGAAAACACTGAGGACCGAGGCCGAGACCTGGCGCAAGGCAGCGAGCGGGCTGGACGCCGTCCGTACGCCGGAAGCATCGCAGCTCGAGGCGTTTCTCGTCCTGCAGGGTCTTCGCTGGAAGCTGGTTGGCGACTACGCCGCGGAAGGGGGACGCCGGCGGCGGCTCATCCACCTCGCCCGGCTGATCGACGACCTCGCGCTGGTGGAAAGCTCACCCGACACCGGCATGTCGGCCGCCGCACACACGTTCCGGATCCGGGCGACCGTCCTGCTCGGCTGGGTGCACCACACCGACACGACGATCGTCGAACGACTGCTCGTGGAGCGGTCGATGCCGCTCACGACCCTGGATCTCCCCGAGAGCAGCGGACTCCTCTCGCTTTACTCCGATGGGCTGGACAGCTCCGCGATCAGCCATGACCCGCTCTACTTCCTGCTGTTCCATCTCCACGGCATTTGCGAAACGATCGATCTGAACTCACCGGACACGCAGCGCATCGAACTGCTCTTGGACCAGGTGAGGCGCATTATGGGCGCGCTCGTCAACGAGCTCCGTGCCGCCGCCGACGTCGCCGAGGCGCTCGTCGACCTCGCCGAACACGCGATGCGGATCGACGGATCACTTGCCGCCTGAAAACGCCAGTCCGGGTGACAGGGGCCGTTCACGGTCGGCGGCGAGCCTGTGGGTTGCGGAAACGCTGTCATGGGCGCTGACCAGCTGGTTCACGGTGTGTAGCGGGTGGTTGATCGAGTGACGGTGCCGTGGCGCATGATCACGTGCCGAGTACCCGGCATTGATCAGCGTGCGAGGTTCGCAGCAACGCGCTTGGAACCGCGGTGTCGCCAATCCGACCCGACGCGGTCGGCGAGTCGGTGCGGATCATGAGGGTGTCTCGGTGGTCGCAGCCGAGAAGCTTCTCAGCGGTCGCGACGCGGCGCGTGAAGTAGCCGTCCGCGCCGCCCGGCTGGCCGGTGAGTGCGAGACTGGTTCCGGTCCGGAGAAGAACCTCGTGGGCTCCGTGTCGCCACAAGGCTTCTCCGGTCTGGTCGGCGAGTGCCAGTGCGTTGGCGTGCAGCACGGCGGGCTGACGACATGGGCGGCTGCGCTGATGGCGATGTAGACATGCATGGCCAGGTGGGCACGGTGTCACGGCCCGGACCGAGCGGGCGTCGCTGCGCTCGTTGGGCTTGACGACGAACCGGTTGCTGCCGGGCGGATCGTGTTCGAGCTGATCTTCGCAGCGACGTTGATCTATCTGCCGCCGTTGCAGACGTTGTTCTGGACCGCGGCTCTGCCGGCTTGAGTCGTGGCGACGTTGCTCCCGATGCCGGTGATCGTGTGGGGGTGCGGACGAGCTGTTTCGCTGAGCCACTCGTCGCATCTATCGGCCAGCGTGGTCCGACTCGACAAATTCGATTCGAGGCGTAGATTCTTCATAAGGGCAGTGCAGCCAGCCGTGATAATCAGCATCATGTACATGCACGGAAAATAAATCATAAAATTCCGCCGGGTCTATTCCGAAGTACTTGTGTCGAATGACTGCATGCTGTATCTCGCTGGAGACAATCAGGGCGATCGTCCTTTCATTGTTACGCAGGGTCATGCGAGCTTCTTTGGAATTGATGAGGCGAAAGACGACGTCGATGGCCTCGCCATACCATCCACGACTGTCGCGATGTACCTCGCCCGCGTGTACTGCAACGCGTAGGCGGAGGTGACTGTCTTGCTCGGCATTGTGCTTGCCGAGTAACTTCTCGAGTGTTGGAATGGTGGCACGTAAAAGGTTAACCTTCGGCGCTCGATCTACGGGTCGAATCAGCGCTAGGACTCCGTCGCCCCAGTCGACTAGGTTACGGTCCGATCTTTGGATTCCGCCGGCAATCAACGATTCTTCGAATATCTCGTACATTGTCTGGCGGTTCGCTGCTTTCTCAGGGTTTGTTGTTTCCGTGGATTTCTCGATGTCAAGCGCTACCATGGTCCGATAGTAGTGTTGAATCCTGCTAGAGCTCGTCATGTGGCGTGTCTTCCGTGTTCTAGTCGGGATCGTGGGAGTTCGGTGTCGAATCCGCCTGTCCGTCGAGGGTTTGGCGCAGGAGGTGCTCGAATGAAGCGGGGTCTGGTTCTTCGGCTTGCTCCGTGCAGGCGTACAGGATGGCCAGGCAGCCGGTGCCGTAAAGGGAGCGTTGCTTGGAGTGGTCAATTACTTCTGCGTTAGGATCACCTGTCAGGCGCAGGGCAAAGCCTTCCGCCAGTGCGCCAATAAGGTTGGAGATGTCGTCAAGGGTGATGTCTGGACGCAGTCTTCTATTGATCACGTTGAGTGCAAGCTGATGTACTTCTTGCCATTCCTGCACCGTATCTGAGTAGTAGTCGGATAGCGCCTTGGCGATGACCGAGTCCTGCTCTGATATCACGCTGGCTACCAGTTGCAGTCGCCACCGTGGCATTGATGACAGCGTCTTCAGATTCCAGTAGCACAGCTGATGTGCTGTGCTGGTGAAATTTGGAGTGGTGATGAGATCTTCGACGAGCTCGCCGATCTTGTCTTGATATCGACGAGAGTAATGAGTTGACCATAGGCCGAATGAAAGAAGATCGGCGATGAAGTTGGAGTGCGGTTCCCATATTTTACGGAGTGCGCTGTGGGTTCCCTGTCGCGGGAGCGGGGCGGGATTGTTTGCTACTTCATCTGCCACTCTGCGCTGCGAGAGCCAGTCCAGTAGAACTGGTCGGCTGGGGCAGTCACTTTCTTGCCCTCTCGGCGGAGGTGCCGTAGCTCCCCGTCCCAAGGCCTGCTGAATCAATCGCATACCAGCTGCGATGTAACCCTTTGTGACAACGTCATTGGCGGTCTTTGCGCGACCATGTGGGGTTCGGCGATTGGTTCGAGTTATGATCTTCGAAAGATCGTAATCGAACGGAGAGATGTCTCTTTCGGTTTCGTCCATGTCGCGATTGTGTCAGATGCGCCCGCAGTCGCTAAGGGCGCAGCTGCGCCCAGCTGCTTGCCGGTTTGACGCGGTGAAGACACGGGTTGCAAACGTGACAAATGCTCGGGTTTGTAAAGGTTGGACGGTCGTTCACAATCGCGCTCCGCCGTCGATACCAGTGTTGCCGTACCAGTAGGCACTGCGAACTGGCGATGTTGTGGGACTCGGGAAGTCATCGCCGCTGGTGGGAGCCGATGTGTGCAGGTCCACTTCGGCGGCTGAGATGCTGCCCGGATGATCATTTCTTTGCTGTACCGAACAACTCGTGCGTTGCTGTCCGTGCTGGCGATCCTGCTGTGCCGGGATACCGGCAAGGACGCTGAGTTGCTTGTTCTCCGGCATCAGAACGCGGTGCTGCGGCGACAGGTTAACGGTCCGGTCCGCTATGAGCCCGCAGACCGGTTTTGGCTGGCCGTGTTGTCGTCGCTGCTCCCGCGCCGCCGGTGGCGCAGTGTCTTCCTGGTCATCCCAGGGAGACTGCTGAGCTGGCACCGCAGGCTGATCGCCAGAAAGTGGGACTGCACGGCTCGACGTAGACGCACTGGGTGTCCACCTACGGCGGCGGCGCTGAAGAGGCTGGTGCTGCGTTTGGCGCAGGAGAACCCACGGTGGGGACACCGCAGAGTCCAGGGCGAGTTGACGCGGCTGGGGCATCGGATCGCGCCGTCTACAGTCTGGGAGATTTGCATGCGGCGCTGCGCCTTAACCAGCTTGTGCCCCGGGCGTTTCAGCTCGATGATGTGGATGCTGCGGTCGGCGCAGACGAGCGGGATGTCTTGCTCGTCGAGGGCGAAGCTGTCGCGCCGTTCCAGGACACCGGTATACTCGCCGCCGAAGAGCCAGTACTTCCGACCGATCATCTTCTGGATTTCGTTTTCCGTCGTGTCCGGGTTCAGGACGAGGTCGCGCAGTTCCTCGACGGTCTGCCGACGTCAGTGGATGACGTCGAGGTCGACCGTTAAGCGGCCGGCGTTGGTGTCGCTCAAACCTGCGACCACGGCGCTGAGGTCGTCGCGCTCGGCGAGTTTGCGTCCCAGTTCCGCCGCCTGGATTTTGCTTCCTCGGTGAGCTTCCCGGATGTCTTCGACGCGTTCAGCGATCTTGGTGGCGAACGAGGCGAAGCCCATTGCCGGGTCCGGCTCGCGGACGTTCACGTTGGGGGGAGCGGTCGAGGTCAGGAAGCAGACCGCATCGTACATCTCGTCGTTCAACAGGCGCCGAAAAAAGGCGCGGAACTGGTCCTGAACAGACTCGGGCGGTCCGGCCGGGGCGAAGGTGCTCAAGAAGGTTTGCCGCGGCCGGATAGGATCCGTTGTATCCCATCGTTCCTCGAGAAGAAAAAGTTGTCCTACAGCGGGTTTCAAGGCCCGCACGGCCTTCTGATCGAAGGCTCTGGCGACATTGGCGCGGGCCGCGACCGTGTCGTTCATCCTGTTGCGGATGTTGTTCCTGATGGAGCCGAACGGCGTCTTGATGTCGATCGCGGCTACGGGCATGTCCTCTTCGAGCACGAGGATGTCCCACGGCCTGCCGGTGTTCTGGGATGCCCTGGGGACGGGTAGTGAGCGGCCGACGTGGATGGTGGCGCGGTCGATGCCGGCGCTGACCAAGTTCCTCGACGACTGGCTCGATCATTGCCTTGTACCCGGGCGTGACGGGCCTGGACGAGGGAGTGTCCTTCGCCCCGTTACCTTTTTCGTAGTTCCTGATCCAGGAGCTGTGGTCGCCAGGCCCGGCATGACTAACGCCCCCAGTCGCTCGCATGATCCGGGGGGTGGTGTCACCGGGTCGGGTGGCATCGAGGGACCGCTGATAGGGACACGGCCACCGCTGGGTAGGTCTCGTCGTAACGTGGGTGCCGGCGCTCGATGCCCTCCCGGTGACCACTCGCGGCGAACGAACGGCATAGTGGATGAGCAGCACTTACAGCGAGTTTCTCGGCCTGGACGTCGGCAAAGAAGCCCACCACGCAGTCGGTCTCGACCCGGACGGCCAGCGGCTGCACGACGCTCCGCTGCCCAACACCGAACCGACGCTGCGAGCCCTGTTCGACAAGCTCGCCGCGCACGGAACCTTTGCTGGTCGTGGTGGACCAGCCCGCCACGATCGGGGCGTTGCCGGTCGCGGTCGCCCGCGCCGCCGGGCACCAGGTGGCCTACCTGCCCGGCCTGGCGATGCGCCGCATCGCCGACCTCTACCCCGGTCGCGCGAAAACCGACGCCCGGGACGCGTTCATCATCGCCGACGCCGCCCGCTCGCTGCCGCACACGCTGCGGCCCGTGGATGTCGGTGACGAGGCGCTGGCCGAGCTGGAGGTGCTGGTCGGGTTCGACGACGACCTGGCCGGCGAAGCCACCCGCCTCAGCAACCGGATCCGCGGCCTGCTGACCGGTATCCACCCCGCCCTCGAGCACGCCATCGGCCCGCGAATCAGTCACCCGGCCGTGCTGGAGATCCTGTCGCGTTGCGGCGGCCCGAGCGGGATTGCCAAGGCCGGTCGCCGCAAACTCACCGCGATCGCCAAGGTCCACGCGCCCCGCATCGGCGAGAACCTGGTCGAAGCGATCATGACCGCGCTGGGCGAGCAGACCGTCACCGTTCCGGGCACCGTCGCCGCGGACACGGTCTTGCCGCGGCTGGCCGACAGCCTGAAGACTGTTCTGCAGCAACGGAAACAGGTTGCTGAGCAGGTCGAGGGGATACTTGATGCGCACCCTCTTGCCGGGGTCCTGACCTCGATGCCCGGCATCGGCGTCAGGACCGCAGCCCGCATCCTGCTTGAAGTCGGCGACGCCGCCAACTTCAAGTCCTCGGCACATCTCGCCGCCTACGCCGGCATCGCCCCAGTCACCCGCAGCTCCGGCACCAGCATCAAGGGCGAGCATCCAGCCCGGACCGGCAACCGCCAGCTCAAACGGGCGTTCTTCCTCGCCGCGTTCGCGGCGCTGGCGGACCCGGTCAGCCGGGCTTACTACGACCGCAAACGGGCTGAGGGCAAGAAGCACAACGCCGCGCTGATCTGCCTGGCCCGCCGTCGCTGCGACGTGCTCTACGCGATGCTCCGCAACGGCACCCACTACCGACACCCCGAACCAGCTCCCGTCCCCTCTGCGGCTTGACAACCACATAGGGACACCCCCCCAAAAAAAACTCGCGGACGGCGGCTTCGGCAGGGTGCGTCGGCACAAGTGCTCCTCGGCGTTGATCGCATCGGTCGACCTAGCATCTTGCCTGAACGCGTGAACTGCTGGGCGCTCGACGCACCGGAGCATTGCGAAGAAGTGCGTCCGGGCTCAGCCGGAGCCGGAACATCGTGGGGGCCTGATCTGCGGTGCCGTTGTGGCACGAAAAATGGGCAGCGCTGAGATCGTTTCGCCACCGTGCGAGTGCGATCGTCCAGGGTGTAACAATTCAGCTGTCAAAGAAGCCCGACCTGGCGGAGCGGTTCCTCGCCCGAGGCGTCCTTGACGGTGTGGCCGTGTTCGAGGCTCTTCAACGTCACGACACCCTGGCGAACGCCGTCGGCGTGGAACGTCGACCAGTTGCGGCACTCCGGGCAAATGCGACCGGCGATGAATGGACGTAGCAAGTGCAGCTGGTGGCGGGTGTCTTTCAGGTAGAGGCTGTCCACCTCCACGTCGGGCTCGCGGTAGGTCATCGTCCGCGTCGGCACAACGGGATGATCGCCCATCAGTTCGCGATAACTGATCGTGGCTTCCTGGCGGATGCTGTCCCATCTGACCGCAGTGATGTGGATGAGCGACAGGTCGGACAGGAACTTCGCAGACGCTAGCAAAGCGCGCAGATCGGCTGCAGCGGACTCGGTCGCCTGCGGCAAGTCTGTCGAATCGACTTTCCGCAGGTGTGAGTCGTCGTTGCGGCGGTCGTTGAGCCTCTTGCGGGCTGCGGCGACCTCGTTGCTCGTCAGGAGCGAGCGGAGGTCGCTCAAGGGGTGGGCCTTCGGGAGGTTCCGGAAGGCTTTGCCGTCTCGCACTTCTTCCAGGATCGCGGACCAGTCGCCGAAGCCCAAGCCTTTCCCTTTGGCGAGGGAGGCCTGGACCGTGCTGCGATATCCGACGTTGACGTTCGCCGCCCTGGCGAGGGCGAGGGCCAGGTGAGCGGTGTAGCAGAGAAGGACCTCAGCGGCTTGCAGGATCGCGTCGTAGGCGTCCTTGGACGGGCCTGCGCTGAGTTCCGCTTCCACGATCCGCCAGCGGTAAGCGACCGGGTAGGGGAATCGGGTTCGGACGATGTGATCCTGGTCGGTGATGTTCGACGCGGCTTCCAATCGAAGCCGTGAGTTGCGTCCGTGTTCCACCAGCCGTGCCCTGGCCGCCTCGAAGTCTTCGTTGTCGGGGAACGCGGCCTCCAGAACGGCTGCCGCTTCCACTCGCCATGCTTCGAAGCTTCGTTCGGCCTCGGCAAGGTCGGACAAGGCGGCGCTCAAGGACTCGTCGGGTCTCGGCAGTGGCAGCCCTTGGAGAGTTTGTCGATTCAGCGTGCCCACCGCACCGCTTGGTGCATCGAGTAGCTCACGGGCCAGCCCTGAACGCAGGTACTGGACGAGCAGTGAGCGTTGAGACCCGTCGAAGTCCGCTTTCGGGCGCAGGACGGCGACTCCATTGGCAGCCACTGCGGGCAAATCCACCTCGGCGACTTCAGCCAAGATCAGCTTCTGCCCCGCCATTGTGATGGCCCTGACGACGATGTCACCCGTCTGAAGTTGCTTGGCCGACGGCACCTTGGCCCACTCGGTGTACTCGTCCGGGATGGCGATGGTGCCGTCGCGCTTGATTTCACGGCCACTGATGACCCTGATCGCATCGGGAACGTCGGCGGCGCACTTGAATGCTCGGTCGGTGGTGATGTTGAAGCCCACTGGCTGGACCTCGAAGATTTCGTCGAGCGTTGCCGCGCCACCGAATACGATCAGAGAGTCGCGTCGGGCTTTCAACCGCGGGGCATGGCGAGCGAAACTCAACGATTCCCCGGGCGCGGGCACGTCTCGCAACACGTAGCCGAAGGCGCCCTGACCGCTTTTTCTGGCCAGCAATCTGCCGAAGTCGTCGAGCACGGCCGCATCGTCGTCGGCGGCGGTGCATTCGAAGATCCGCAGCGGCGGCGTCTCGCCCTCGAGCCTGGGGCGGAGGAAGACGGTCGCTATGACGGCCCGGTGGTTGAGACCCGATAGGAGGCCCCGGGAGTACTGGACGAGAATCGGTTGCCAGCTGCGTCCGAATTGCTCCCTGAACTGTTCAGAGGTGACCGAAACCAGGCTCATCGCCGGGATCACGGCTGCGAGCAACGCGCTGGGAGTCGGCGGCGTGCACTTCAAGAGCATGAGTTCGTGCTCGTACCGGCTTACCTCGCCCGCAAGACGGCGTTCGCGGCGGCCCCATGGCGGGACCAGGAGCACTGGTCCTTTGCTCAGGGCGACGGCCACCGCTTCGGAAAGGTTGGCTGCCGTCGCGACCTCATTCACCGGCCAGGTCTGGGGTAAGTCGTCCCAATCCAGCCCCAGCTCGTCGTCCGCGAGTCGCAAGACGGTGGGCCGGGCCTTGGCGAGGCTTTCGAATGCCCGGTCGACCAAGGTGAAGTAGAGCTGCGGTGTACGACTTCCGGGTGGGTGATCTGTGGCTCCGCTTGACACAGTGATCAAGCATACGGGAGAGCTCGGCATCAGTGACGGGACGAAGTGGGGTCGCTTGCTTGCTGGTACTCAGCCGGGGTAGCCCGATCGTGGTGATATCGGATCCGGCACACTTGCCGCTCGGCCGGTTACGACGTGGTGGTAGCGGTGGCCCGCAGGTCGTTGCACGACCAGGTTGGCGAGGCGGTCGGCAGCACGCTCCGGACGTGAGCGGTTTAACGTGATCCAGGCCTGGCGGATGCACGATTGAGGTGGTCGATGCGGTCCGACGGTGTGATTGCCCGGTATCCGCCGCCCGGTTGCTCGTCCGCGGAGGTCGATGACCGGCTGCAGTGCTGGGTGGACGCGCTCGGACTTGATCTTCTGGCAACACGCGCCTGTGGCGAGCAGGGCGTGCGGCATACCGGCACGATCGAGTCGTACGAATTGGTCTTACAAGAACCACTACCCGGGCAAGGTGCCAGAGGGTTCGTCGGCACGATCGTCGCCTCGCGGCGGAAGACCTGGTACGTCGTCCTGCGACTATGTCGTCGTTACGGCCGGTCGGCCAGTGCTTTGGCGAGCTCTAAGCCCAGCGTCGGGAGAACCTCGGTATACAACGTTTCCTGCTCGCATCCCTCGCCCGTGGTGGCGATCGCCGCAGCCAGCTCTCGAAGGTCTGGGGTGCAGCTCGCAGACAACGACGCGGCTAGGACCCGGCCTCGGTGCAGCTGGTCAGGAGTTTGCTCACGCTTGACACCTTGCTGCCAAAGTCGTGTCGACATGCCGACTGCGCGGATCGGCCGGCCGACGCGGGCACCCACGTCCGTGATGATCCTGATCCCGTCCGCGTCGAGGTCGCCCCATGCGGCCAGAGGAAGGTCCAGCGAGCGTAGGAACCGGACGACGCCGTCCCGCACGTAGCCCTGACCCCACACGCACAACCAGCGTTCGGAGACCTCCGGTAGCTCACAGACTCGTTCGAACGCTTCAAGGTTCTCGATCAGCAGGATCCCGTGCGCTGCGCACGTCGTATAGCCCAGAGCGCGCAGTCCTTGGGCAGGCACGCTCAGCCACGGCCGGCACGCGGCCGCGTCGGCGATCGTGCCCTCCGCCACCCACGTCAGGGGGCCGCGCAGCCGCACCTCGGTGTCGGCTTCGTCGACGGCTTGTTCGAACTGCCGCTGGATCAAGTTCGTGAAAGCCAGCTGCCGGGGCAGCGTCCAGCGCTTGGTGTTGCGCCAGGCTTGACCGGCCAGTTCCTTCGCGGACACCCGTTCACCGGCGGCGGACTTGCGGAACCACAGTACCGCTGCTCGGAGGGCTGCTTCGTAAACCGGCCATTTCGACGTGCCGGCGGTTGACCCGGCCGGCACGCGCAGGACTGGTTGGGGCGGTGCGGCGGCCAGCACCCGGTGCTCAGCTGCCATGTCCGGGCACGACGCGGTCAACGCGACGAGTTCGGCGTGCACGGCCAGGGCTTCCGCTGCCCGTCGGGCACGCTCCGACTGCCGCTCTGCCCGTCGGTCGGCCAGCACACCCCCGGACAGTGCCGCCAACGTTTCGCGGAGGCTGATTCCGTCGGTGACACGGCGGCGCAGCTCGCGGTCCAGCCGTTCGAGTGTCACCCGTTTCCGGCCAACGTCTGTGACCTTCCAGCCGAGCAGCCAGCGGAGCGTGTCCTGCTCTCCGGGTTCGAGCTCGGACAGGTCCAGCACGACCGAGACAGCGCCGCCGTCCGCTTCGACGCGTTCACGGACAATGGTCCGCAGCCAAGCCCAGTCGTTGCCGGACAAGGCGGCCGGGACGGTCAACGGAGGTTCTCCAAGTCGTGTTCAAGCATGCGGTGTTCTGTGTGACCATCCCAGATGCTGCGAACGGCGAGAACGCCGGGCAGGCCGTCTTCGGCGATCAAGTGGTAGATCGACAGGCCGTTCAGCTCGGCGTAGAGCCCCTGTTCGGATTCGCTGGTCGCGACGAGGTCGAGGTCCAGCCTGCTGATGAGGTCGAAAAGCGCGCCGCGGTTCTCGGTGTCGACGCCGGCGAAGACTTCGTCGAGCAGGATGAGCCGGGGGCAACCGCTGACGTTGCGGTCGCGCTCCTCGACGCGGATCCGGCTGGCTTCACAATGCGTCGCCGCGGCAGCGAACAACGGCATATGCAGAGCGACGGCCTTCTCCCCGCCGGACATCTGCCCGTAGGCTCGCCGGTCCACCTTCGCCCAGACTGACTCGTCACGATGCCGGAACTGCAGGATAAATTTGTACCAGCGACGGTAGTCGAGCAATTCGGCCAGCTGTCGGCGCCACGGCACCACCGTGGCCCGGCCCCTGGCCACAACGATCCGCCGCCGGAAGAACTCGGCAAGCCGTTCGCGTTCGCTGGGAAAGAGCGTGCCCTCCCGTTTCCTCAGCAGCTCGAGCATGTCCGGCGGCATCTCGCATTCCGGATCCGCTGTCCGGTGCACCTTGAACTTGATGCCCGAGGACGTCGGGTGACCGTCCATGAGGTCGTTGGCACGGTCGAGCAGATCCTTCGCACTGTCGATCCGTCGCCCCACCTCCAGCCGCACTTCGTCGGACAGGAACTTCTCGAACAGTTCGGATTCATCGCGCTCCAGCAGCTGCGCGGCCTCCTCGATCTCGTGATCCATGCTAACCAGAGCTTCGGCAAGTGGGCGTTCCCGGCCGTTGCGAGTCCCGGTCACGAGCACGATCCGCGACTCGACCCGTTCACGCAGAACGATCAACCGGTCGAGCGATTCTTCGGCCTCCTGTCGGCGATCAGCCAGCTTGGTCTGGGCATCGTCGAGTTGTTGTTGGTGGAAAGCCCGTTTCCCCTGGGTCGTGATCGCGGCCGCCCAAGTGCGCAGGAGCTCGAGCTGATCCTCCCTGAGGGGACTGCTGCCGATCGCGGGGAGTTCCTGACCTGCGAACACCGGGTGGCTGACCAGCAGTCCGAGGCGGTGGACGTCCGCGAGTACGTCCGCCGACTCCGCCACCAGCACAGTCTTGACCGCGAGAGCCTCTTCAGCCTTCGCGAACTCGGCGCCCAGACGCCCGACCTCGCCGGTCTGTTCGGCTTCGCCTCGGGTGTGCTTTTCCACCAGGTCGCCCTGAGCCTGGAGGTCTGCTCGGTTCGTCTGCAGCTCGCCTTCCATCTGCTTGTACGGGACACCCATGCGCTCCTGGAGCCCTGCGTAGTCTTCACGCGCCAGGCGCGCGCTTTCCTCGCTCTCCTCCGCGGACGTGCTCTGCTGCTCGGCGCGTTCGGCCGCCGCGTCCGCTTCGTCGGCGGCTGTCCGAGCCTGAGCGGTCAACCGGGCGGCGGTCGCCGCGGCGTTGAGCCAGTCTTCTGCGCTCACCCGGAAACGGTCGACCGCAGTGCGGTACGACGGCAGCCGGTCGGCAGCGTCGGGCAGCGCGGCCAGGGCTAACGCGGTGGCTTTGGTCTCCGCTGCCTCCTCGCTCGTTTCCCTGGCCTTCGCCTCTTCGAGTTGTCGTCCGGTCAGCCTCGTCCGCTCGGCTCCGACCAGTTCCTTGGCGACGGCGACCCTCGAGGCGGCTGTGCTGAGGTCGTCGCCGGGAGGAACGTCCCCGACCTCCTGGTCCAGTGCGGCTTCGTTCCCGTCGCAGCAGGCCAGCTCGATGTCGGTGTGGTCGATCAGCGCACTGATCTTCCGGCTGCAGAAACGAATCGAGCCAGCTGAGGCTTCGACCGCCCCGGCTGCGGTCCGACGCGGAGTTAGCCCCCATACCGACTCGGTCATGGTCGCGGAGTCCGCTGACAGTGCGTCCGCGGTGTCGGCCACGTTCCTGGCGAGTTCGGCAACCGGCAGTTCGACGGCCGGCCAGTCGTGATCCATGAGCGCCGGGACGTTCTTCGCGCCAATGAGAGCGTCGGCGCCGGCGGAGGTGAAAGCTGCCGAAGCGTTCCGTAGTCCCTTCACCTCCGCGGCCAGCTCCCGAAGTGCCGCCGCGAGTGCTTCGTCGGCTGTCCGGACCTCCGTGTCCGGGGGAACGCCGGCTCGTTCTGCCTCGACAGCTTCGATCGCCGCCTTGACGCCGTCCAGGACACCGGTCACGTCGAGACGCTGCTCCTCGAGCCTGGCGAGCTGATCTTCCAGCTCGGCCATTCTGCGCTGCCGTTGCGCCTCCCGGCTCGCGGCGCCGATCAGATCGGCATGGAACTTGCGGAAGGCTCCGTGCAAGCTCCCCGCAGCCCACGTGCCGTCCCACCCGACTACCAGGCCGTCACCAGCGGCTGACGCGGTGTCGGCGAGCTCGATCCGGTTCAGCAGATCGGCGATGACGGACGTCGGCACGGGTGCCTCGGGTGCCGGGTCCGGCCGCAATGCTAGGGACAACGGAGCGGCTGCCAGGGCACCTCCGAGAACCAGCTGGGTGTCCAAGAGCGGGTGGCCGCTAGGACCGTTCGTCAGGGATCCATCAGGGGACACCCAGGCATCCGCCAAGCCGGAGCCGACCAGCGCGGCCTCGAGCAGCGCCCGGTCCGCGGCGGAGCGCTCCGCTCCCGCGAAGTCGACGAGCAGGTAGAACGGTGCGCCGGGGCGGTCGTCGCGGGTGTCCAGCCGCGTGACCGGCACCGGCGGTGCAGTGATCCCGCCGGCGACGAGGCGGTCGTATTCGTCTTGTACCGTCGTCGTGTTCGCCACGATGGCTTCGAGTTCGGCCTCGACGGTCGATTGCCGGCCCGCCAAGGCCAGTGTTCGAGTGCGCGCCGCGGAATCGGCCCAGCGGACGATCGAGCCGCGATCGAGGAAGCGCGCGTCGGGCCTCTCCAGCTCTTCGGGAACGGCGGTACCGAGCAGAAGTTCGCGAAGGCCGTCGAGCCAGTCGGTGATCGCATCCGCGAAGTCGAGCCTGGCAGCCCTGGTCGTCTCCACGAGCGGCCACAACGCGGCGTGTGACTCACCGAGGCGGATGACGCTGTCCGCAAGAGAGTCGGCTCGCCTGCCGAGCTCGGCGACGACCGGGCGCACCGTTGTCAGGGAAGTGCGGCTCTGCGAGATCTGGAGACGGCGTGCCGTGGCCGCGGTGCGCATCCAGTCCTGTGCCGCGACGAGCGGATCCTGGCCCGGCCAAGTCGCCGGGGCCGGCACCCCGGCGACGAGCTGCAGGCAGTCCTGCACCCAGGTGGTGAGTAGGGCGGTGAACGCGTCGAAGGCTTCCCGTCGCGCGGACTCGGCGGCGGCGTATCGGCTCTCCGCGGCAGCAAGGGCCTGTTTCACCTCGGCCGTTGCCTTGATCGCTTTGCGATGGTCGGCGTCCGCGTCGGTGGCTCGCTTCACGAGCCCAATGAGGTGCTCGAGCGTCTCCGCTTCAGCGCCGGCTGCTTCGCGAACCCGGCAGATCGCTGACTCGACGTCGGTGGCCGTCAGCTCGGGCTCCTCCAGGTCGTGGAGGAGCTCACCCAGCAGGTCCGGAATGGCTCGATAGGCGAGCCCTGGGGCGATTCGGTCTGTCCGAGCTCCCAGCATGTCTCGGCGCCGGGCGGCGTCTGCGCGCTCAGCGTCGATCTTCTCCGCGTTCGAGCGCAGCCGGCCCGCCGCCGCCACTGCCTCACCGGCATGCCGGCGCGCGGTTTTCGCGACGTTCGCGAGCGCAGCGGACTTTTCGAGCAACGGAACGAGCTGGCTTCCCTCTTTGTAGAGTTCGCTGCTCTCGATCCGCTTGATCTCGGCAGTCAGGTCGGTGACGGCTCTCAGCGCCTTCTTCCTAGCGATTTTCGTCTGAGCCAGCTGCTCCTGGGCGTCGTGGTGGGCTTTACGAGCGTCGGACACCGACCTCGTTGCCACGTCCGATGCCTTTCCGGCGAGCACGACGTCCTGGGCGCGGAGCCCAACGAGAATCTCCGAGTAGCTGGCGTAGGCACGGGCCACGGTGGCAAGGGAGTCGCGGGCGACACGGAGCTTGCGGATCACGTCCTGGTGGCGTTCCAGACGTTCGAACCCGTCAGCCAGCTCGTCGGTCACCGCGGTGCTGACCGGGGGGAGTGCGTCGCGCAGGATATCGCTGAGCTTGCTCTCCGAAAGCTTGTCCGAAAGCTTCGGCTTGCGCAACTGCAGAAGGATCTCCCGCAACGATTCGAACTGGCGTTCTTCGAGACCGTAGAGGACACGGTTGACTTCCTTGCGATGGGCGTCCGCCGTCGGGTGCACGGCCCCGGCAGTACCAAGCGCGGACAAACCGGTGAGTTTCTGATCCAGCTGTGCCTGGGCCAGTGGCTCGCTCCCGGCTGACCCGACTTCGAAGTCAACACCGATCCTCGCACCAGTGGTGAAGTACCAGCTTGAGGTAACCTTCCGGCTCGATCTGGTGGCCTGCATGCCAGCGCCCGCCGTGAAGAACTCCGGCCCGTCTTCGGTCAGTCTCCCGAACTCGACCCAAACATACCCCCGGGCGTTGGACCGGCCGTCGGCCGGCTCGTGATCGAGGAGCCACAGGTACATGCCCCTCTCGCGGCCCCCGAAGGTGGATAGCCGTTCGGGTGCCATGTGGGCATCCAGTACAAAGGGCAGCAGCACCTCGAGAGCCATCGACTTGCCCGAGCCGTTGTTGCCGCGAAGCAGAAGACGACCGTCGTGGAAGGTGAACACCTGCTCGTCGTATCGAAAGAGTCCGAGGATTCCGGCGCGCAGCGGTTGCCAGCGACGGCGAGCGGGCAGCGGGACGCCGCGCAGGACCGACGCGGGGAGTTCTCCGGTCACGGGTTCTCCCGACGGATGGCGACGTTGCTGAAACGGCCCGCGGCGGGCCGGAACTCGAGGCCCAGTTCGTCGACGCGGACCAGGTCGAACGCCTGGAGCACCTGGATCACCTCGGCGGTCAGGTCGGCCGAGCGGTCCTCTCGCCGGTATTTCTTCGCCCAGCCGGGGTGTTCGGCGAGCACCGAATCGAGTTCGCTCCGGATCCGGGATGCGGACAGCCAGTCATGGCCGGCTGCTTCCGCAAGACGGCTGATCATCAGCAGCGCCGCCTGGTGGACGTGCGCGGTCAGTTGCGGGAACCGCAGGTCCGTGGTCTCCGCGGAAGGATCGGTGATGCACCAACCTTCAGCTCGGCGTTCCAGCAGCAAGCCGGCCTCCGCGCAACGCTTGCGGAACCAGCGTCCGTGCTCCTTGAGACAGTCCTGGTCGAGTTCAACGAGGTCGCCGTGGTAGAGCACCGGGTCGTCCAGCAGTCGGATCATGAGCGCCTGCCGTCGGCCGACACCCGGTGCTTCGTCAGGCAGGAGAGCCCCGAGCCGGGCCTCGTCTATGGCGTACAGGGCGTTCGAATCCTGCTGGCGCTCGTAGTTGCCCTGTTCGTCCAGGAGTTCGATGACTTCGAGCGCGCATAGCCTTGAGAGCACGTCGATCAACGCGGCACGTTCGTCCCCGTCTCCCGGGACGTAAGTCGTCAGTTCCTCGTCGTTCTCGGTAAGGGAGATGATCCGGCTCGACAAGTCCTGCAACGAGACCTGGCGACGCGCGAAGTGGCCGAGCGCGGCGGCTGTCACACAGAAGAGCTCGTACCTCCGCCGATCGAACGGCGGGCGGTCGGTGCGGTGGGACCGCAGGGGCCGGGTGAGCGCGGCTTCCCCCGGAGCTTTGTGCAACCGCGCCAGGCCCCGTCTGGTCTCCACTACGAGTTCCCAGCCTGTGGTTGTGCGGAACCAGCGGCGGAGGTCGGCCTGGTGCTCGCCCACGAGTCCGAAGGCCGGGTGGTCGCGGCTGAGCATCGGCTGTCGGAGCAAAGCGCGGATCGCTCGCGCCTGCTCGGTCCGCTCCTGTTCGGTCAAGATCGTCATGACGTGCGGGTGATCTCCACTTCGTAGTCGAGGAGAGTGAGGTGACCGCCGTGGGAGGTGAGGCGGGCCGCGGCGCCGCCGGGTGGAGGTGTCAAGCTGATTCGCAGCCGACCGTCGACGCTGCGCGCTGTGCGTCGGGCGGTTCCGGGGTCGCGTTTCGCGCGTTGCGCCCGGGAGAGCAACTCCACCAGCATCATCAGCGCGGTCGGCTCGAAGGTCGTCTCCACCTGGGAGAGCCGGACCCGGCCGAGCGCGACCAGCCGATCGGCAGCGGCGTCCGCGGCCAGGTGCCGGTTCCTCGCCGCTTCGGCTAGTAGCCGCTTGGTGTCGGCGTGGTTCGCGGTCCGCGACGCCCGCCTGACCAGCTCGTCGGGTGTGGTGATCGCTCTCAGCTTCAGGGAGTACAGCGCCGACGGCGCGGACCACCAGTCGCGCGAGTACGGAATCGACTCGTCGATGGCTTCGTCGCAGAAGTGCCGCGAGCTGTTAAGCCCGAAACGCCGGTGCCAGACTTCGTGCCCGGCGTCGTCGTTGTCGAGTGCGCGTAACTGCTTCGCAAGCGCGAGCAGATCAGCTGTCCTGCTCGATCGGGCCAGTTGCGCCTCGCGGAGGCGCTCGACGGCTCGCCCGATCCCCAGGACGGCGCGTCGCACGACACGGTGGAGGTGCTCGCCGCCGCCTTCGGCGCCCGGTTCCGGGACGAACCACCGCCGGACGCCGTTCAGATGCCGACGTGCCTGGTCAGCCCACGATTCGGTCGCCTCGTCCGAGATAAGCATCTGCTCACCGGACTCCTTCGCAGCGACGGCGAGAGCCGCGATCAACCGGGTCTCGCCGAGGGCATCCAGCTGGGCCAGTTGTGGGACGACGGAATCGGTCACGGACTGCAGGTTGTCGGTGAACTCGGTGAGGTAGTGAATCGTATCCGCCTTGAAGATGCGGAAGTCGTCCAGCTTGATGCTGCCCGAGTCGACGACCCGGTTCACCTTCTGGAGAAAGGTGGCAGCGTTGCCGGTCAGCGCCTTGAAGGTCCGGTGCAGCTCTTCGACGAGGGTGTAGACCTCGGCGCCATTGGTCTGCTCGGCGGCGAGCTGGGGGATCAGGTCGGTAAGCAGAGCCTGGACTCGCAGGAGCGCGACTTTCTGGAGACCGACCGCGCGACGGAGGCCCTCCTCCATCGTGACGACAGCCTCGTGAGCTGCCTCTCCGCCGCGGCTCACGGTGTACACGTAGGCCTGCAGCTCGTAGGTTCGCAGATCGGTCGCCCAGGACTCGTCGCGGTCGCGATCGAGGTTGCCCCAGACATGGAGCTGGGCTAGCCGTCGTTCGAGTACTTCGCGGCTCAGAATGAGTGGAGGCTCAAAGGAACGCAGGTCGGAATCGACGTCGTCCGGTGTCAGCGCGGATCTGTACTGCGCGGCCGCGTCGACGAAGACGTCCATGATCGTGCGGTATTCAGGTGCTTCATCGGTCGTGACGTACTTAAAGAGCTTCTGGCGGTCGCCCTCACCACGACGCATAGACTCACTGCCTCCCGATGTCGCGGCCCCCTCAGGCACGGTCAGAGATCAAACCAGCTCGACGCCGATATGGCGCCGGTCGAGCAGGGCGAATCGCTCGGTCGAGCCCGTGAACCACCCGGATGTCGCAACGATGGGCCCTCGGGCCGTTACCTCCCATCGTCGTGCGTGATGCCGATGATCTCGCCATTAGTCCACAGTGTCGTCGGACGTTGGCGAGGTGTTACGCAAAGCCGAGCTGGATCGGCGGGTGTCGGACGTGCCGGACCCGCCACCGATCCTCGCGGCCAACGACGATGAACTGTGCGAATGCATCGGCGGTCATCCCTTGACGGTCGCGAGCCTGCGGGAATTGGCCCGGCGGGCCGCGGTCGTCACAGTTGAGCCACGCAGTCTCGACGATCCCCTGTTGCCGCCGGTCGACTGACCAAGTCGTGCCGGTGGCCGGTCACATCAGTTCGAGGCGGAGCCAACATCGCAACGGAGGTGACCCGTGCCGGCGGGAGGGGAGGGGCAACGTGGCAGCACTACGGCGATCTCGGCGGCGGTTGGGTGTCCGAGCATGAGGCAACAGACGATCACCTGCGCTTCGAGCGGCAACCGCAACAGGTTGTGCAAGGCCTCACGCAGGCCCGTTCAAGGCGACTACCACCCGCGTGTCAGAAACCGGCACCTGAGCGCGTCGAGATTTGGTGGTTCCGGCTCGTCCGACCTTCGCGTTCATTCAAGGGACGCACTAACTGGGAAGCTGGTTGATCCATCCGGCTCCACCGGTCCTGGATCGGCGCCGAGAGTGACGGGGACTGCCTACGCGTCGGGTCTCGCTCTCAGGGCAGAAGGTGCAATGAGGTGCCCATGTCGTCAGAACGATCGCAGCACGTTCATCGGGCTGCGCGTCGGCGGGAAGGCCGGACTGCGGTCGGCCGCACCTCGGCGGTGTGGCATCGGGTCTCTCACTCGGCGTACTCATCGATCTCTCCGTACTTCGGCGCCGTCCAGGCGAGGGAAGATCAGATGACGACCAACGAGCTTCGTCCCCGGGATGCCGTCTGCGAACTACCGCTCCGCGCTGTATCGGCTCTTTGCTCGTATCAATACCTACTTGATGCGGTGGATCCGTAAGAAATACAAACGCTTGCGGGGCATGAAATACGCGGTCCGGTGCTGGCGGGGGATCGTCGTACGATATCCCGGATGTTCGCGCACTGGGCATGGGTTGCTGTTCGGCTCAGGCGGTTCCACTGCGGCGGGCCGCCGGACGGTGCGTCGTGGGCTGTCCGAGGTCGCCGGATGAGCCGTGCGGCCGAGCCGCGACAGCGGCCTCCAACTGCACGCCATCCGATGCTCGGCGATGAGGTCGGGGGTGCGGGCCAGGTGGGCGATCGTGGTGATTCGGCGAGCTGATCCGGGTCCGGCCGGCGATCGGCAAGCCTGCCGTGTGCCTGTGTGACCACCTTTTCGGCTTCGATCTTTATGACGAGCTCACGCTAGGTTCATGCATGTCGACGAACGCGAGATGTGACGAACATCACGTTGGATGTCGATGTGGATCATTGAAAACGCCCCGAAGCCGAGCTTCGGGGCGTTGGGGCAAGCGTCGCGGCAACGACGAACTTGTCCTTGACCTGGGCTTCGGCTGCGGCACGCAGTTGCTGTCCAGGGTGCGATTGGATCGCACCGCCTCAGCTTACGGGGCCGCGCTAAGAGTCGAGTAAATGGTCGAGTTGGACATCGCGGATCTGATCAGCCTCAGCTGGTGCGCTGGGTGGGTCATGTCGACCGTACGGACTCTGGCTGTGAAGGGCCAGCTCAGGCACCTTCGTTTGGGGCGTTCAAGATCGAGTTTTCGAGGGGTGTCGACCATGGAGGGCAAGCAGGGGCGGTTTTGCGCCGTCGACCTGTCGGTTAACGCATGGGATGATGGTGCTCCCTCGGGCCCGCGCGGTGTGCGCTCCCGAGGGTCATACGTATGGGGTCGGCAAACCCCGCGTATGAGCACCTGGAGCACGGCTTCCGGCTGCGGCACGCGGAGTTACCTGGCACGCCGACAGGTGACCAGATCCAGGAGGGCGCGGCATGTCGTCATCGCCATCATCACCGCCCGAAGAACCCTCACGCTCAAACGGCGCCATTGAGGACGACTCCAAGTTCCAGCTAACACTGGCGCATGTACTCACCCTCGCTCTAATGGAAGGATTCGTCGGCTGGATGATTACTAGAGGTTTCAGTCCGGCTGTGGCACTTGCTAGTGCGGCTGGATGTGCAGGAATCGTAGTCGGGATGTGTGCTACTCCTCGCATGGCGCGAAAATTTGCCAAGATCCTTAAGGCAATGAGCTGACTGCTTGGGAACGAATGCCGATCAGACGATGCTGACACTGTCTGCGGAACACCTAGTCGCCAGGACGCCAAGCGAACTTGCGCGGCTACTTCAACGCGTGTTGGCGGCGGCGAACATCAGTGTGACGACGCTGGCTCGTGCGACAGGAATTTCGAGATCCCAGCTATACAATTTGACCGACGACCGTCGGGAATCGCTGCCGCGAGATTCAGAACAGCTTCGAATTTTTCTCGAGGCTTGCGATCTGAGGGCTGACCAGGTCGAGGTTGTGCTTTTGGCTTGGCGTCAGCTTGACCACCAACGCCAAATAGCCAGGAGTCAGCCGCTCGGGTTAGACGGGCGTGGTTCGAGCGGTCCGTTCAGCGCACGTCAAGGCGTCTACGTCCAGCTGCTTGGGCCCGTTCAGTTGTTCGACGGAGAGGTCGCCGTCCCTATCGGTGGGCCAGGCATCAGGGGGGTACTGGCATTACTGGCACTCAAGCCGGGCAAGACTGTGGGGCTCGGCGAGATCATCGACGCGTTGTGGGGTCACGACCCGCCGGCGACCGCGCGGACCATCGTCCACGGCAACGTCTCGCACCTGCGACGGATCCTGCGCGACCTCGACGGGCCGAGCATCGTGACTGCGCCGCCGGGCTACCGTTTGGACATCGAGCCCGACCGGATCGACGTCCACAGGGCGCGCACGCTGCTGGACCGCGCGGCGGCGGCCACCCCCGAGGTCGCCGCCACGCTGCTCACCGAAGCGCTCGCGCTCTGGCAGGGCCCCGCGCTGGGCGGGGTTCCCGACTCGCTGCAGGCCCCCGAGCTGGAGGACCTCCGCCTCGCCGTGCACGGCGCCCGCGTCGACGCCGACCTTGAACTCGGCCGGCACGCGGAACTGATCGTCGAGCTCAGCCCGATCGTCCGGGCCGACCCGCTGGCCGAGCGGACCGCCGGCCAGCTGATGCGGGCGCTCTACCATGCCGGGCGGCGCGGGGACGCGCTCGAGCTGTACCGGACCGTCTCCCGGGCGACCCTACGCAATCTTGGCGTCGAACCCGGCGCCGAGCTGCGCTGGCTGCACGAGCGGGTGCTCAAAGATGATCTCCCGGCGCTCGCCGCCGCGGTCGTGTCCGTTGAGCCCGCGAAGGCGATTTCGCAGCTGCCCGCGGCGGTGCCCAGCCTGGCCGGGCGTGGCGAGGAGCTGGCCTGGCTGGACGGCCTGGTGACCAGGGTCGAGGCGGGGGAAAGCACGGTCGCGGTGGTCAGCGGTACCGCCGGGGTCGGCAAGAGCACGCTGGTCGTGTGGTGGGCGCACCGGGTGGCGCCGCGGTTCCCGGACGGCGTCCTGTTCGCGTCGCTGCGCGGTTTCGACCCGCACCACCCGCCGCTGGAGCCGGCCGAGCTGCTCACGCAGTTCCTGCTCGGCCTCGGCGTCGACACCGCGAAGATCCCGGAGCTGCTGCACGAGCGCGTCGCGCTCTACCGGTCGCTGATCGCCGGGCGGCGGATGCTGGTGCTGCTCGACGACGCCCGGACCGCCGAGCAGGTGCGTCCGCTGCTGCCGCCGAGCGCGCGGACGATGACGGTGGTGACCAGCCGTTCGCGCCTCGACGGGCTCGCCGTGTCGAACGCGGCCAAGCAGCGCGTGCTCGGCACGCTCGCGCCCGACGACGCCGTGCGGCTCATCGAAGAGCTCGCCGGCCCGGCGAGCCTCAACCACGCCCTCGCGCGGCTGTGCGGCTACCTGCCGCTGGCGCTGCGGATCGCGGGCGCGCGGCTCTCGGCGAGTCCAAATCGGACCGTAGAGGAGCTGGTCGACGAGCTGGGCAACGAGCGCACCCGGCTGGCGGGACTGGAGGTCGAGGGCGCCGAGGACGGCGTGCGCGCGGCGCTCGACGTCTCCTTCCGCGGCCTGCCCGGCGAAATCGCCGAGACGTTCCTGCAGCTGGGCGCGATCCCGGGGGTGATGGTCGGGCCGCACCTCATGGCCGCGGTCGCGCAGATCCCGGTGGCCGAGGCGCGCCGCCGGCTGCGCGCGCTGGCCGCGCACAACCTCCTGGCCGAGACCGGGCGGGACGTCTTCGTGCCGCATAACCTCGTCTGGGTGTACCTGCGAGAACTCACGGGACGGGAGTTCGATGACAAAGACCATGAGCGGACTTTGAGCGTGACACTTCGCTACTATCAGGCGGTGGCCGACTGGGCGCGGCGCCGGCTCGGCCGAGTTACTGACACGCTGGACTATTCCAGTGTGCTCGCCGATGACGCGATGCCGCCGCTGACCGGCTTCGGCGAGGCGCAAGACTGGTTCGTGGCCGAGTGGCCGAACCTCCTCGCGGTCCTCGATGCCGCGTACGCGGCGGGGCGCTACGACGACGTCTGGCGGCTGGCGCGGCTCGGGCACACCTACCGCGTCGTGTGCCCGCTGCTGGATGAGTGGTCGCGGATGGTGGATCTCGGCGTCGCCGCCGCCGAAGCCGCGGGCGAGGTCGCCGGGCAGGGCTGGCTGCGGCTCGCGCGGTGTGAGATCGCGCTGACCTTCGAGCTGCCGGGCTTCGGCCTCGCCGACGCCGAGTGGGCCGCGGAGCACTCCGCCGGGCTCACCGACGAGCGGCTGGTGACCTCGGCCGACCTGCACCTCGGCCGCGCGCTGAGCCGGCTCGGCGAGCACGACAAAGCCATCGAGCGGCTGGCCAAAGCCGTCGAAGAAGCCCCCGACGTCACACTGCGCGGGCAGGCGCTCAGCAGCTGCGCGCAGGCTGAGAAACGAGCCGGACGGCTGGCCGACGCGATCGCCCACCAGCTCGACGGCCTGCACGCGGACCGCGAACTCGGCGACGACGGCCAGGTCGTCGCCTCGCTGGACAAGCTGGCCGAGCTCAGCCTGCGGGCGGGTGATCATGCGGCCGCCGAGCGGTACGTCTGGGAGGCGATCGACCTGGCGATCAGCCGCGAGTTCGTCGCGCGCGAGGGCGCGCTGCGGCTGACCCTGGGCCGGGTGCTGCGGGCCAAGGGCGACCTCGACGGCGCCCGTGAACAACTCGCGATGTCGGTGCGCATTTACGAGCGGGCGCACCCGAAGCTCGTCGGTGAGGTACGCGCCGAACTAGCCGACCTTCGATAGGTCAAGCCTCTGGCGATCATCCCGCGTGGTTCCGAGCGTCAGCCTACTCGCCGAACCGCAGCTCAATGGTGAATGTCAGTGGGTATAGATCGACTCGGTCCTCCTGTGCGGGCAAGTGTGTAGTTGTTGCCCAGCTAACCGCGGCCGTCAAGAGGACGGGCTCGGGGTGCCGTTGCGCCAGACGCAGGGGGTGCTGTTGCCGATGGCGAGGCGTTGGTTGATGTTGGCGCGCAGGCTCATGAGGTAGCCGTCGCGGGTGGCGTTGATGAACATGTCGGCGGGCCGGCTGTCGGTGCTGAGTGTCCAGCCGTGGCCAGCCCACCAGGCTTTGAGGGTGTCGAAGTAGGTGTTGTTTTGGGTGGTGGGGAGCCCGTTGACCCAGAAGGTGACTCCGAGCAGGAGCTGTCCGGTGGGTTTGCCGGCGGAGTCGGAGCAGTTCAGCGGCTGGGGTGGTAGCTCTTCCAGGGTGAAGCCGGGTGGGAACGCGCCGGCGGTGGCTTCGCGGATCTGGTTGGTGGCGGCGGTTTGGGCTTCGGTGAGCGTGATGGTGGGGTTCATGGGGTGGTTGTCTCCGCATCCGGCAGTGGTGGCCAGCAGAACTGCGAGGACCAGGAGCCACGAAGGCGTCTTCGGGGTTCCCTTCCGTCCTCGCGTCGCGGCGGTCACGGTGCCGATGCACCTGCTATGACGTTGGCCATCCCTTGCAGTGACTTCGAGTTGGGGTCCCAGTAGTCGCTGTGGCCGCCGGTCACGTTCGAGTCGAAGGCGTGGCCGCCGAACCAGCCGGTTGTGGGGTCGGGGCCGAGCGGATCGACGGGGTCAAGGGCGGGGATGTCGAAGTTGGTCAGCGCCGTGACTGGGTCCATCGCCGCTTTGGTCGCGAAGAAGTGGTTGCTCATCTGGCCGGATGGGACGCCGTCGAGGCGGAGGTCGGTGGCGTGCTGGACGCCGACGCCGGGGCTGGCGACCATGACGAGGTTGTCCGCGGGGAGGCCGAGGTCGCGGGCGGTTTGGCCGACGACGGTGGTGCCGTAGCTGTGGCCGATGACGGTGGAGTTGACCGGGATGGGGTCGTGGCTGGCGCCGAGGCCGTCTTGGAAGCGACGCAGCCCGGGCTCGGCGTGATCGGCGAAGCTGGTGCTGGCGGCGTCGGGGATGATGCTTTGCGGGGCGTCGTAGCCGGCCCAGGTGATGACCGAGGTCGGGGCCGGGTTGAGGACGCTTGCGGTGTGGTTCATCAGGTCGGCGCGCTGGATGTCGGTGGCGAAGCCGTCGAGCCCGGCGAAGGTACCTGGCACGTAGGTGGCGACGTTCTGGGCGTGGTCGGGGTTGCCGATGGCGATGATGGCGTGCCCGGCGTTGGCGGTGTCGATGCCGAGCAGGAAGGCGGGTGGCTGGCCGGGTAGCGGCTGGTTGAGCCGCTCGTTGATCGCATCGAGCCCTTTGAGCTTGTTGTCGTTGGCGTCGGCGTCGCGTTCGAGGTCGAAGTACTCGTTCTGCTGGGTCGGGTCGGCCTGGTCCAGGCTGTTCATTCGGTTGCGTAGGTCTTCGCGTTGGTGCTTCAGATCGGCGTACTGCTGGTCGAAGATGGTCCGGTTGGCTTTGTCCCGGACCTCGGCCGGTAGGCCGTCCATGACGCCGAGCGCAGCTGGGCGGTCGTGAAGGAGGATCGCCTGGCCGGCGGGGGACAGGCTGGCCCACCACGCTGCGGTCTGGGACGGCGTGGCGTTGGCCGGCGGTTCCGGCAGGGTGAGCCCGGGGTCGACCGCTCCGGCTGCGGCTGCGGCGGCCACGGTCGTTTCGTCGCCGGTGCCGAACTCGCCGTCTTCGGCGCGTTTGAGGACGGCGGCGAGGTCCTGGTCGATGTCGTCGGCGGTGCGGAGTGCTTGGGTGATGTCGTCGACGACCTGCTTGTGAGCGCGGGCCCGGTCGCCGGCGTCGAACTCTGGCGGTGTTCGGCCGTCGGGGAAGGTGTCGGTGACCGTGCCGGTGTCGGAGATGCGGTAGCCGTACTTGCGGGCGTATTCCTCGGCGTTGGTCACGGCGCGTTGCACGCCGGTGATGGCGTCGGAGGCCTGGGCGATGGCTTTGCCGACGATGCTGGCCCCGGCGGCGAGCTTGTCGATGCGGGCCATCAGCGCCCGGTGCGCGGACGCCGCCGTATCGGCCGCTGGCCCAGACCAGCCCTCCACGGGAACCGTTTTGCCGTAGTCGTCGCCGGAGTGGACCAGCACGTCGAGCTGGCGGCGGATTGCGTTGTAGATCTCGTCGAGCTGGGCGGTGTTCCACCGCTTCACGTCCGACAGTGAGACCATCAGCGCGGACCCCGGAGAGAACCAGCGCTCGTCAGGTCGCTGCTGCCGGCCTCGTCCGTGGCCTGATAGCGCTCAGCTGCGGTGGCCAGGCTCTCGGCCTGAGTCTCGGCGTCGATGCACCAGGACCTGAACGCCGTGGTCCACGACTCGCCCATGGATGGAGCGGCTTCGGCGACCGCGCCTCCCGGCATGGCCGCGGTTAGTCTGTGAACAGGCTCCCCGCAGTCGACACCTCGCAACTCGCCGACAGCGTCGGCCGCGTGTCTTCGAGCGGTGCGGAGCGCTTCCGGGACTGCCTGAAACCCCATGCGTCCCTCCCCGTAGCGACCTAGTCACGTTAAGCCACAGGTGTGCCGAGTGCAATATGCACATCGCACGCAGGGTGGGTTGACCTGCTTCTGTCCAATACTTTCGGGTGGTCAAAAGATCGTGTTGAGCTAGCGGGGTTTCGTGGATTAACCATTGACTGTCGCGGCCGCTTGCTACGGATTCCGGCATCACAGCAGATTGCGTCGTGCGAAATCGTGGTCAAGCCGTGGTGCTATGACTCGCCGAAGGCGGTTGCGCTACAGGCATCATGTGCGATGTCGCTCAGCCTCGACGGCTCGGACACCGGCGTCGATCCCGCAATCGCGGCTCTGAACCTCGTGGATTGCCTGACCGGGGTACGGCTTACTGACGAACTCGTGCGATGGATGCCCTGAACGCGACTGGCCTGACCATGCCCACAAGATCGCCATCGGGGCTCTCGAGAGCCGCGCACTGGCCAGGCTCAGCCGCAAGCACAAGATTTGGGCGGCGGCGATCGCCGAACGAGGCCTCTACTGCCTCGAGCACGGCAGCTACCCGCCCGTCCCCGATCCGGCACCCGTGAGCGCCGATATGCCTCCGGTGCCGCGCGGTCAGCGGCGCTCTGATCACCACTCAGTGTCCGAAACAAGCGTAAGGTCTCCGCAGACTTACATGGGACAAGATCCGTTCTGGTGCGACCGCGCGAGCCGCCGGTCCGTGCACGTTCACGCTCCAGCGCCGAGCTGATCCCGCACGATGCCCGCCAGCTAAATCGAGGCGACGGCGTGGAACCGCGCCGTGACGTCCACGCCGAGCCGGAGGCCGGTGGTGATCCTGATCAGGCGCCCGTTGACGTGGGCGGAGTGCCGACCGGCAGTTTCGAGCTCGGCCCTCGGCACCTCGCGGGCCTTGCGCAGCGCGTAGGTCGCGCTGTCGAAGGTGATCAGCACAGCGATGTCGAAGTCGAAGGACCGGAAGACCGAGAACACCGCGCCCGCCCTGGTGTCGGGCCCAACGGTGCGGGCCTTCACCTGGACCCGGCGGCCATCGGCGGCCAGCAGGTCGTAGGACTTGACCGAGTTCGGTTCCAGCGTCCCGTCGTAGACCTTCGCGGCGAGGTACTCGGCGTAGTCGCCCAGGGGCGCGTTCCGGGTCCGCACGACGCCGCGGTCGCGCACCTCGGCCAGGATCGCGGCGTACCGGCCCAGCAGTTCGGGGACAGACGCCGTGCCAAGGTCATCGCGTTCTTCAGCCACTCGCTCATCTTCCGCCAAAGCTGCCGACGGTGAGCTTTCCGGGCGCTGTCAGCACTGCTCTGCGGCGCTCCGGGGAGGGCGATGGTGTCGAGGATGTCCCGGTCTCACCCGGTGTCCACGGGTGCGAGGCGAAGTGGTTGTGCGTGGCCACGGCCGGGCTGCCGACCGCGCGCCAGGCGTCGAACGTGAGCAGCCGCAATCCTTTGTCGATCCGGTATCGGGGACTGACGCCACCCAGGACGGTTGCCACGCGCTCGGGTCGTGCATGCGGGCCCGCGCCGCTTCGGCGGCCGCGGCGGTACGCCACGCAGGTTGGTGCTCCTGTCCGCATCCGGGCACTTGGGCCAGCGGCACGATCCGGGTGGTCGCCACGCTGCTGGTCGGGAGCACGACTCCGCCGGCGATGTCGCCGCACGGGCTGCCCAGCTCGTCGGCGATCACGACGTTCGCCCGCGCCGGCTCGCGGGCGTGCTCGCACAGCTGCTGCTCCTGCTCGGCCTCGACGGTGCGCTCGATCGCCCGCAGGCAGTCGGCGTGCCGGTCCGCAGCGATGTCAGCCGCATCATCACCTCGGTGCGATCGGCGCGAGCGAGTGACCGCAGCCGCTGGTCCAGCAGCAGGTCCCGGGTATCCACGAGTTCGCCCTCGTCGCTCATTCCCGCAGCATTCCACTCCCGCGGCAACGATCAATCACCCCACGGGCGGGCCCGTGACGCACTTCGGGTCAGCGCGGCGACCGCCTCCCAATGCGCCGTCCGGCGCCGTCGAGAACCCGGCGCCGCGCGAGAGGCATCGTCGGCGTGCCAGCGGCGATGCGTGGCGGCCGGTGCTCGAGCCCCCACCGGCTACCTGCCCATCGCCGCTGCTCGGGACGCCGCTGAAGTCGATGGTCGGGCACTACTGTGGGACTCAGGAGCCCATCACGAGCACAGCCGAGGACCACGAATGATCGTTCAGATCGACTTCGACATGCCAGCAGAGATTGCGGCGGGCCTACTCAACGGTGACCTGCGCCTCTTTGGCGGCGTTGTGCGCAACGGCGCTGGACACATCGTGGCCCACCTCAAGGAAGCCTCTGCTTCCACGTTGAACCACGACGCGGCCGGAGCGGCAGCCCGAATGCTCAAGAAGAAGCCAGTCGTCGTCGCGGGGCTCGTGACCCTGGCGGTCGTCGGGTCGGTCGCTGCCGCTGTTCCAATCGTGCGCAAGCGAAGGCGGGCACTGCCGGAGTGCGTCACGAACTACAACGACTCGCTGCGCACCTACCTCGAGAGCGTCCGCGACCAGAGCCTCGATGCTGAAACCATCGAACGCCTCATCGCCGATCTCGGAGCGGTCAAAGCGTATTTCGAGAATGGCAACGTCACTCTCGACTTCGCCGCGGAGGAGTCCGAAACTCTGGTCCAGGTTGTCATGGACTACACGCGGCAGTTGGCCGAGGCGAACTTGTTCGATCTGGACGAGTTGCCGGAGTCGCCCCCGATCTCGACGGGCGCTCTCGTCGTGGACCTGCGTCGCTACCTGGAGATCCAGCGGAAGATCTTCAACAACGCAGCCTGATCGACTCCGCGCGTGCCCACCCTCCGGCGGTGAGCTCGCGCGGACTGATCGAGAGCCAGGCAGCCGACCCTGGTAAGGGCCGACGGGCAGTCCGCTCGATGTCTTCGGACTTCGCGGCGAATACGTGCCCGAGCGGACCGGTTTCCGACGCCAGGGCGATGCTTCCGTCGGTGGCGATCTCGACGGGCTTGCCGGCCGCACCGGCAACGGCCATCAGCGAAATCGCACCGTACGCGGCAGTGCGCAGGGCGCTCCGGTCCTCGTCGGTTCCCAGCCGGCGTGGTGCGGCGGTGCGACGAGCTTCCAACCTGCCCAAGGTCAACCTCAACCGTGAGCTGCTCACAGAATCCAGTTGTGAGACGTCTATGCCGCCGAGCGCGTGCGAATGTCAGGACGATCCCCCAAGCCAGTAGAGGGCGAGATCAACGTCGCGGGCCAGCCAGGTGCCATCGTGTCGGTGAGCCAAAACGAGTAGTGCATCGATCAACTCCATGTAGCGCCCGTATCGACCGGCGGACGAGGGCAAGATTTCGCCCAGCAGTTCCAGGCCACGATGGGCTCGTTTGTCGTATACGGCCATGCGGTGTGGGGCGGCGGCGACCAGCACCGCGGAGGCGAGGGCATCTCCTGTCGTGAATCCCGGAAGCGAAGTCAACAGTCGACGTCCCTCGCGCGCCGCGGCCGGAGTCGACGCATGCGGGTTGTGGACTGCGTCCACGACCCGCGCTGTGGTGGCGCGCACCTCGAGGTCCGGCATGCTCATCAGCCGGCGCGCCCATGGAGTGTCTGCGCGAAGTCGCTTCCAGAGGAGCAGCGCACCGATGTCCGATTTGCCGATGCTTCCCTCGGCTCGAACACGCTCCGCTACCTCGAGCAGCACCTCCTCGTAGGCGGACGCCACCTGCTGCTCGTAAGCGGTGCGCGCCGTTGTCAGCCGAACCCACGTGTGATCACGAGCGCCGTCCAGTTCTGTCACATCATGCAGGACAGCGCCCGAGCAGCCCGACGAGCCCAGACTCCAACGTCCTCATCCGCCGACGAGCGGTTGTGTGAAAGCCATGATGACGGCGTTGACACCACTGCGCATAAGGCGGGCGGAAGATACGACTGTGTGCTGCGGCTGAAACGTATCCACAGTGGCTGACACGTTGCGCCGATGAGATTCGGCGAAGTCAAGCAAGCGCATGAGGTGACCGTGGGTGCGCAGTATGTCAAGTCAGTCGCTTGATTGAACTAAGCCATCCGGATGGCCGAGGCCGTCGAGCTGCCTGGCGTTGTAACTCTCCAGTAGGCCGGGACGCCCTGCCGCTACCTGGTCCGGTCATCTGATGTCCTGCCCGGCTTGGCGCAGCGGAAGTAAGGTAACCAGCACGCTGACCGCCGCGGCCGCCCGGACGGGCAGGGTTATTTACCCTTTCGGACCGTCTTCGCGCTGGCCCGGTTCGCCAGTGCCGCAATTAGGCTTTATCCGGGCACAGGGAGACGCGATGCACAGTGCCGGGCATACCGACCGACAACCGGAACGCACGGGCGGTCCGAAGCGAGCCGAGCAGCGGGCCACGCCGCCCACGCTGGCCCCGGACAGGCTGCACCGGGCAGATCTGGGCAGCCGTGCCCGAGCGGTGGCCGCCCTGCAACGATCGGCCGGGGCGCGGGCGGTGGCCGTCGCGCTCCAGCGCCAGGTCCGGTCTGCCACGACCGCCGGCGAGCGAGTCCGGGTCGTCACCTACCAGGGTGTCCGCCACGAGATCGAGGAAAGCCAGTGGTCGCAGTTCCTGGCTGGCCTCAAAAGGATCTTCCGCGACCAGGTGCTGCGCCCGCTGGAATCCCGGATGGACTCGGCAAGCGGCCTTTACGACGCAATGGTCGCGCTCAACCGGGACCAGTGGGCGGTGGCCTGGTTCCTCGAAGCGGTCCGGACAGGTGTCAACCTTGACGAGGTCGCTGCGCCGATCCGCGCCGGACAGGAGGCGTTGCAAGCGTTGCGGGCCGTGGCGGCAGGTGATGACCTGGCCGCCACCGAGACCGCCACCAGGGTCGCTGAACAGCGGATCAACTTCGCGCACCAGTTAATCAACGAGTATCGGAACCGGCAGATCAGAACCGGCGAGCTGACGGTGACCGCGCTGGAGGTCACCTCGACGGTGTGCTTCACAATCTTCGCCTTGGCCGGTGGCGCGGTGCTCATGGCGCCGGCCGCGGTGGGCGGGGCCGGGCTGGGAGCGGTGTCCGCCGGTGCGGTCGTGGGCGGTGGCACGGCGTTGCTGTCCAGCGCGGCCAACGTCGGGGGCAAGGTGGTCGTCGGCGACGAGGTGGGGTGGACCGACCTGCGCACTGTCGCCTTGGAGACGGTCACCGGGGTTGCGGGTGGTGCCCTCGGTGCCGGTGTGGCCGCGCGGCTCACGCCGTACATCGCCCCCGCGCTCACCCGTTCGATCATTGCCGGCGGCCTGCTGCGCGGCGTTGCCGAGCCGGCG
The DNA here is from genome assembly GCF_031082405.1 of Amycolatopsis sp. A133. GTDB lineage: Bacteria > Actinomycetota > Actinomycetes > Mycobacteriales > Pseudonocardiaceae > Amycolatopsis. The sequence goes on along the minus strand of NZ_JAVHJU010000003.1, from coordinate 13,950 downwards.
CTAGCCGCGACCGTCAACGGGGTCGTCGCCGGATCATCGGCGGGGGCCGTCCAAGGCGCGGTGATGGACGGCATCAGGGTGCTGGACGGGCGGGCGACGTTTGAGCAGTTACTGCGCAACGTGATCGCCAACCTCATCGCTGGCGGCATCGTCGGCGCGGTGACCGGCAGGCTGGGCGGTATGCCGCCGGGATACCCGCCCCCTCCGCCGGGCGGCGGCACTGGCCCAGTCCCGGGCGGCCCGGCGGCCCAGAACGTCCTGGTGGTCGGCGCCGAGACGGCGGGAGAGTTCGGATGGGCCGCCGACGTGGCAGCCGCCGGCCAGCAGGTCACGGTGGTCAACCCGGTAATCACCCCCGAGGCTCAGGCGTACGCGGCGCGCGGCGGCACCGTCGTCAGGGGCACCGTCGAGAGCCTGCCGCAGCGACCGGCGTACACCATGATCCGCGAGGATTTCCCATTTCCGCTCGGCCGGATGTTCGAACCGACGGTCGAGTTCGCCACCGCCCGCATCTCGAGGCTCGCGCCCGGCGGCCGCTGGGTGGTGACGACCGAATCCGTCGAGTTCGCCGAGACCCTGCAGGGGGTGGCAGCCGCCCAGCGGGGCACGAGTGTGACTGTCCGCGAAGTCCCCGCCCACCACGAAGGCGCACCGGTGTCCCAGTGGCCGCGGGACGTGACGCGGTTCATCCTCGTGGTGGAGAAGGCGCCCGGCCGGTAGCCGCGGTCAGTACTCCTTCCTGATCACGGAGGAGGAGTCTTGTCGTGGCCGGTGACCAGCCGATACTGCCAGCCCGGCCGCGGCACAAGCCCGCTCGGTCGCAGGGGCCTTCGTGGTGAGTGTGGTCGGCGGCGTCGTGGTCAGGCGGATGGTGCTGAACGCCAAGGTGAGGTCGGCCCGGTCAGCATCGTCGGCCGTGCGACGCCGGTGCCGACCGCTACGACGTCGTGCGTAACTGCAACGCTCCCTTGGGCCACTATGCCGAGTACCTCGCCGCGCAGGTCTGCGGCGGGGAAGTGGCCGCGAACTCGGTCAAGTCCTATGACCTGCTCCCTACCAACATCCGCCGGGTCCAGGTCAACGCCAAGACGGTCGGCCCCGGACACCGGGGCGAGCGCCGTTTTTTGGTCTTCCGGTCCTTCGACTTCGACGTCCCTGTGCTGATCACCTTCGATAACTTGACCTACGCGCTGCGCTGGGCCCGAGGGGGCGCCGGTTGCTGATCTCGAAACTGCATCGCCGCCAGCTCGGCCTCCCGGGTGACCCGGGCCGCCTCGACGTTGGCGAGCTCTTCCGGCCGGTAGCCGAGCGCGCGCAGGGCGGGCAAGTCGGCCGGTGCCGGACCGCGCAGCACCATGTACTCGCCGATCACCCGGCCGGCGGTCTCGATCTCACGCACCATCGCGGGCGCCAGCTCTGGCGCTCCGCCGCCCTTCCGTCGTAGTACGAAGGCCTTCTGCTCGGCGACGCCGAGTGGGTTGCCGAGGCCGAACACCGGGATCGGCGCGGGCGGTGGGCCACCGAGATGCTCGGCGAGCGCGGTCCGGAGCTGGTGCTCGATCAGGACGGACTGCCCAGCGATGGAGACGAAACCGGAGATCTCGGTGTGACGTCGGCCAGGTCGGTACGTTGCCGGAGAGAGGAGACCCGGCCCACTTCGATGTATGTCGCCACGGTGAGGGGTACGAGCACCCTGCGAGCAGCCGTTGCCCGGCGCTGGGCTTCGTAGACGCGCAGGTCCTCAGGGCGCTCAGGCCGACCCAGCCTCGCCTTGGCCAGGGAAACCCAGTCTTTCAGGTCCAAGAAGACTTTGATCCGGTCTACGGCGCCGGCGCCGAGCTGCGGGTACCGGCCGGTCTCGTCGCAGTGGCGGACAGCCAGGCGGACAACGTCGGGCGCAATGCCGAACTGATGCAGGGCTGGGTCGAAGGGCTTCGTGGTGGAGCCGGTCGAGGCCGTCCGGTTCCCTCCCCGGCCCAGGCTCATCGCTTCCTTCTATCGGCGGTACACAAAGCTGGCGACCGAGGGTAGACCTCGGCACGCTCTCGCATCATCCGGATTTCGTCGCTGGTCGCCTAAATGGGTGACGACACTTGGTCGAGCGCGGCAGCCGAATCCCGTCGGCTCCCGACGTGGCCGCCGAACAGGCGCGCTACGACTGAGTGTGGCCTGGGCGGAGACCGGCGCCGACCTAGCGTGCACGATGCGGTCTCCAGATTCGGGGTCCCCAACAGTGTGAAGCTCGCGGATGCGGCCCGGCAGACACGGGATGGGCCTGCGAAGAGGCTAGGTTGTCCGGATGAATGCTGATCGCGCAGCGGAATGGTCGGCGATCGCGGGCATCGCGGGCGCTGTCGCCGCGATCGCCGGCGTCGTCGTCGCGGTGCTGGCGTACCTGATCGGTCGGCACGCCCGGGACGCGAGCCGAACTTCGGCGGTTGCGTCGAAGGACGCCGCTGCTGCGGCTGACGCGATGCTGAAAATTGAACAGAGCCGCCGCTACGGCGAACTCGCGCCGCAGCTGTCAGTTGCTCTGACGGCGTATTCACCAGATGAAGCCAACGACCTCTTGAGATTGACTTTGACGCTCACCGGTCCGATCGAACTGCCAATGTTGGACAGCGTCGAAATCCGGATTCGCGACGATTACCCGCACGCGGCAGGCATCGCAGGTGGTCCCACTGAGGAAGAGTTGGCATCGGTGATTTGGGGACCGCTGCGATTCCGCCCGCACGTAGACGACGCCGACTCTCTCGGGCGAGCAACTCCGGGCGTGCCGGCCGTCAAAGGGACTCCAATCGTCCGGATACTTGAGCCGTCTCTGTCACCGCGCTGGACCGACCTCAGGTCGTGGCGTCAGCGGTACCGAACGAGCCCCTTGCAGCTGTCCGTCATCTGTCGGTTTGGGACGTACACCTGGACCCACGTCATCGATCTTGACCTGCCCGCCACAGTTGCAGACAGACCGGAGATCTGACAGCAACGTCACCGTCAACAGACGACCGCCCACGTTTCAGTCACGATAGCTGCAGGTCGGTGGCGAACTTCAGGGCTGGTTCTACGGCTACCGCGGTCGCGCGGATGAGGCTGCGTTCAGAACAGTATGTGAGTGCAGCCGGCATGCTTGGTCGCGCCGACGAGGTACTCGCCGGGATGGGCCGCACGGATGCCCGTCGAGAATGGACGCGAGGACGTCTTCTCCGGTGTGATGAACCAGCGGTACCCGGGGATGGGCGTGCGCAGGTGCTCGAGCACCCGGGTTCCGACCCTGCGCCGCTGCTCGTTATCGATCAGGCCGATCTCGCCGAGCATCACGCACCGGCAGGTGGTGCAGGTGTCGTAGTCGATGCCTCCGATGTCGAGGTTCGCGCGGTAGATCCTGTGCCAGCAGCTGGTGACCCCGGAGGGTTCGATCCGGCGGTTTCGGGGGCCGAGCGGCGCGCCGCCGCCGAGGTCGACACTGTCTGGTTGGCCCGGACGCGAGCCGAAGGTCAGCTCCTCGATCGCTGGGGCCTACCAGGCGAAACCGACGCCGAGCCACGGTACTTCCGGCTCGGTGAACGTCTATAGGAGGGCAAGTCAAATGTGGCAAGACTGAGTCTTCGCCGTGCAGGAGGCTTCGCGGTGTGGCTCTGGACCGAGTGGGGTCTTGAGTGGCAAGGGCGGTTAGAACCCCCTTTATCACCCAAGACTCCGCCACATTTGCCCTACCCCTCAATAACCGGGGAGAATTCCGTGAAATCCGCCGCTTCCGACTTCACAACCTGGCCTCGACTTGCACGGGCAGGTCGCGGGCGGAGCGGATCAGGTCGGCGTTGATGATGGTGGGGCGGCCGCCGACGCGGCCGCAGGCCCTGACGGTAGCCAGCCCTTCGCGGGGGCTAGAGACGACAGCTTGCAGAGGAACTCGGCGAGCGCGGTGAAGACGTGGAAGACGAACTGGCCGCCCGGGGTGCCCCCGTCAAGCGCGATGTCGCGCGACCACGCCTTCCGATCACGACGCTGGCCGAGGATACTCGAACCGGAGGGCCTAAGGAGTCACGACGTGGACGCCATGCTGCTCATGAGCCGGCTGATCCTGGCGGGAGTCTTCTCGATTAGCGGCATCGCGAAACTGATCGATCCGGGTGGAACCCGGGACATGGTCGCCGGTTTCGGGTTGCCGCCCTGGATCGCGCGGCCGGTCAGCTATCTGCTGCCCCTGGCCGAGCTGGCCGTCGCCGGGACGATCCTGGTTCCCGCCACCGCCGGGCCGGCCGGCTTCGCCGCCGCCGGGCTCCTCGTCCTGTTCACGGCCGTTGTCGGCGTGTCGCTGCTGACCGGCCGTGAGGCGTCGTGCCGCTGCTTCGGCCAGCTGAGCGCCTCGCCGATCGGGTGGCGCACCCTGGCCCGCAACGCGGTCCTGGTCGGTGTTGCCGTGGTCGCCGTCGCCGGCTGGCATGAGGCGGGACCGCTGTCGACCTGGGAGTGGCTGGACCGACCGCCGGCCGTTGCGTCCGTCGCGTTGGTGTCGGCGCTCGTCCTGGCGCTCGCCGTGCTCGGCCTGGCGCTGGTGATCGTCCAGCTGCTCCGTCAGAACGGTCGGCTGTTGCTGCGCGTGGAGGCCCTCGAGAGCACCGGGCGGGCGCACGCGAACCACTCGCCACCACCACCCCCGTCTCCAACACCGGCGGTGCCCGGATTGCCGGTCGGCTCGATGGCTCCTGGCATCGATCTCGAGGATCTGGACCACCGCCGCGTCCCGGCGGAGACCTGGTCGTGTGCGCCAGGCCCGGTTCTGCTCGTGTTCCTCGATCCCGGGTGCGGCCCATGCCGTGAGTTGATGCCGGAGCTCGCGCGCTGGCAACGGCAGTTCGCGGCCGGCCTGAGCATCACGATTATCACTCGGGACGACACCCGGCTCCGGCGCGACGTGGATCGGCACGGGCTCGCGTCGGTCCACGTGCAGCGGGGTCGGGAGGTGGCGGAAGCGTACGGGGTGACCGGCACGCCCGCGGCGGTGCTGGTGCGCGGGGGCCGCATCGGCAGCCCGGTCGCCGGGGGCGCCGACGCCATCCGGCACCTCGTCCGCCGAGCGACGACGGCCGATCCACCCCGGCGACCCGCCCCCGAGGCTGTCCCGATCGGCCGCCCGGCGCCTGACCTGGCGTTACGGAGCCTCGACGGCGAGCAGGTGCGGTTGCCGCGGCACCGCGAGCACCCTGTGGTGCTGCTCTTCTGGAACCCGGCCTGCGGCTTCTGCCGCGGGATGGCCGAGGACCTGCGCCGATGGGAGGAGGACCGGACCGCGGACCGGCCCGACGTGCTCCTGGTGTCGACCGGTGAGCCGGACAGCAATCGAGCCTTCGGCTTCCGGGCCGAGATCCTTCTCGACGAGGGCTTCGTGGCGGGACAGCGGTTCGGGGCGACCGGGACGCCGTCGGCCGTCAGGATCGACGCGGCCGGGATGGTGGACTCGTCCGTCGTGGTGGGTGCTCGCCCCGTCCTTGAGCTGCTCCGGGAGTCCGACGGCGACACAGCGGGGGTGAACGATAGACCCGGTTCCGCATTACCGGCACATGGATGAGGCAGTCCCGGAGATGGACGACTTCTTCGATCAGTTCGCGGTGCGCATCGCAAAGGCCGACAGGGAACGCGCGGAGAGCCGCGATGCGCGGTCAGGCTGGCGTTTCGGCGAGCCAGCAACCCGCCGGCAGGTGCTCGGCTGGCTGGGCGGGCTGACAGCGGCTGGTACCGCCGCCCTCGTCGGCCTGCGCCCCACACCCGCGTGGGCCGCGTTCTGCCAGCCGCCGCTGAGCGACTGCGGCTCCCTGGCGACGCATCCGGACTGTTGCACGCCGAGTCAGGCGTGCTGCGATGTGGTCGGCCGCGGCGGGTTCTGCTACGACCCCACAACGAACTTCTGCGACCCCATCTGCGGACCACTGGGCCTGGCCATGCAGTGTTGCGGCCCGGGTACGGCTGGACCCACCGGCACGCGCGCCTGCCAGGCGACCGAGACCTGCTGCGTCGATGCCACCGGCTTCGCCACCTGCTGCCCGCCGGGGCAGGTGTGCGTGGATGGCGGGTGCGCCTCGTGCGTGCCGTGCGGCGCGCACTGCTGCCCCGCCGGGCAGCAGTGCTGCAACGGCACGTGCTACGACCCGGCGACGTTCTGCTGCTCGGCGGACGCGGCTGGCGTAGCAGCGGCGCTCGCGGTGTCGACCGTGGGCCCGAGGTGCGGCCAGCACTGTTGCCTGTCCGGAGAGGAGTGCTGCCACGATCGGTGCACCACCATTGGCACCAACGACAACTGTTTCGGCTGCGACGACGTCTGCGGCCCGGGCGAGGCGTGTTGCCCGCTGCCCGGCAGCGACCTGTTCTTCTGCGAGAGCCTGAACGACATCGACCACTGCGGCGCCTGCAACAACACCTGCACGGGCACGGATGCGGCCTGCTGCCACGAGGTCTGCATCAACACGGCCTTCAATGCAGCCAACTGCGGATGCTGCGACTGCCCGTGCGACCTCAATAAGATCTGCTGCGACTCGCTGTGCATCGATCCGCTCACCGACCCAAACAATTGCATCACCTGCGGAAACGTCTGCCCGCCCGGAGAGGTATGCACCCGGTCGGGTTGCTGCCCGCCTGACCGGGCCTGCGCCAGAGGATGCTGCCTACCGGGCGAGGAATGCAAGAAGGGTAAGTGCAAGAAGAGCAAGCCGAAGAAGCTCGTGGCCGCGGCGGCCAGCTCGCGCTAGGTATCCTGCCGACGGCGCAAGGCTCGGGAGCGCGGCGATTGCGCCGGGGGCGATCAAGATGATCGGAAAACGATCGTCTGGCCGACGCGAACAACCGCCCACCCCCGCCGATCGGCCGGCTACGGGGCCCCACTGTGGCGTTTTTCAGCCGCCGCACGAACTGTCATCAAGGGACCCTCTGACGACACGCGGCCAGGACCGTCATCGGACCGGGGTAAAATCAGGTCGATCATGGGAACAGCGCCGCCGCGATCCAGTGCAATCCGATCCGAATTGCCGACAGGTAGAACTCTCGGTGACCGCCCCCATCGGCGGTCGGAGAGGCGGCGGGGTCGTGGCGGAGCTGGTCTACCCGCGGCTGTCTACCGACGAGCAGAGCACCCAACGCCAAACCCACCTGCTCGCCGAAGCGGGCCTGGTACGACGGTGCGCGCGGGGTACGGCTGTTCTCCGACCCAGCGACGTCGTCGAAGATCCCCGCCTACGCCGACGCGCACGCCGGGCACGGCGACTTCCGTTCCCGAACCAAGATCACCGCACAGGCCGCCCACGCGTTCCAGCGCTCAGCGTGGATTACGCCGCTTCCGTGGCCGATCCCACGATGCGTGGAGGACCTCGTCCACTGTTCCGGCCAGCGGGCGCTTGGCGTGCTCGGCAGCCTCCTTTTCTTCGAAGTACCAGATGAGTTTTGCGTCGGACAGCCCGCAGCCGATCAGGTCCTCGCGTTGCCCCTTTGCTTGCTGATACGCATTTCGTGATGGGTCGTACGAGTCGTAGTCCCGAGAGCCCCGGCCTGAGCTGCGATAGAGCCGGAGCTCCGAAGACTTCATCTGCGCCATCCAGCTCACGTAAACGTCACGGCCGTTGCGGTTCAGGCCTTCCTCGGCCAGGTAGCCGTGCTTGGTCTTGAACTCGAAGCGGCCATGGCGACGCCGGTCCACACCACCGCGAGCCCGCCGACCAGCACCACCAGTGCGAGCCACAACAGGGCCGCCTCGGGCAGCCAGAACCTCGACGACGTCATGTCTCCAGCACGTCAGGAACCCCGCGGAGGTTGCCGAGCGGCCGGAAACTGGTCTGCGACCGCGACGGCGGCGACCTGGGACGGACCCGCCGCCTGGGCGCATCTCGGCCGCCCCGGCGATCGCGCAGGTCAGCAAATGCGATGGTCCTCAGCAGCTTCCAGTCGCCGCGTCGAGATTTTATCACCGACGGCTTCGGTGCATTGAAATCAAGTAGCCGTAACGCGGAGGCGGTTCGAGGAGACTTTGGGCATATACGCCAAGCTTCTCAAGGGAGTGGTGTGCGATGACGGTCGAGGCTGTCGAACTGGTGGTGACGGCGCTAACTGCGGGGGCGGCCGCGGGGATGAAGGATACGGCGACTGCTGCCGTGAGGGACGGGTACGTAGGTTTACAGACCGCTGTTCGGCGCCTACTGAGCCGCGGCGACCAGGCCGACGTTTCGTTGCTGGAATCTCCCGGGGAGCATCGAGACGAGCTCGTGACCGCGCTAACCGCGGCGGGTGCGGCGGACGACGAGGACGTGCTGGTGGCCGCGCAGACTCTCTTGGCGCAGGTCGGGCAGGCGGAAAAGTACGATGTGCGAATCCGTGACTGCCAGGGCGTTCACGTCGGCGAAGGCAACACCATGCACCTGAAATTCTGATTCGGCCAGGTGCAACCGATGACACCGGATCCTCGGGTCGAGGTCGATCGCAGCCAGGCGGTACAAATCGGCAATGGCAACACGATTCACGTCCACCCGCGAGTTACGTGGGCTTCGCTGTGGCCGGATCAGGCGAAGAAGTCGCTGGCTCGGCGAGTCTTCCTCAGCCACACAAGTGAGCTCCGCAAGCTACCGAAGACAAGGTCTTTCGTCGAAGCTATGGAGTCGGCAGTGACGCGGGCTGGTGACGCGGTAGCGGACATGGCCTACTTCACGGCCCGGGATGTCACTCCCGAGCAGGTGGATCTTGAGAAGTTGGCCGAGGCCGACGTCTATGTCTTGCTCGCCGGGTTCTGCTACGGCTCGCTGGTTCGCGGCCGCACGGACGTGTCGTACACCGAACAGGAATTCCAGACGGCGACCACGGCCGGGCTGCCACGGTTGGTGTTCCTGCTAGACGACGACACTGAGGGCCCGCGCGCCTTGTTCAGTGACCCGCAGCACGGCGACCGCCAAGAGGCGTTCCGGCAGCGGTTACGGGGAAGCGGGATCACACTCCAGACGGTCTCCACGCCCGACCAGCTGGAAACTGCGTTGTTCCAGGCTTTGACTGAACTTCCCCGTCCCCAGCAGCAATCGATGCCTGCCGGCCGGATCTGGGGAATCCCGGGTCGCACGGTGGAGTTTACAGGTCGCGAAGGCTTGCTGGCTGACCTGCACGAATCGCTCCAGACCGGGCAGCCGACGGTGGTACAGGCAGTACATGGGATGAGCGGAATCGGCAAGACCACCACAGCGTTGGAATACGCACATCGCTTCGGCAGCGACTACGACATGGCTTGGTGGATTCCGTCGGAAGATCCGGGCCTCATCGCCGGACGCTTGGCCGACCTCGCCCGGACACTGGACCTCGCGACCGAGCAAGATTCGACCAATGCCGCAGTGGCCCGGCTGCAAGGAACACTGCGCTCTCGGAACCGCTGGCTGTTGGTGTTCGACAATGCCGAAGACGCCACCAAACTGCAACCATTCCTGCCCGGCGGCGATGGCCACGTGATCATCACCTCGCGTAATCCAAACTGGGCCGGGGTCGGCGCAACGCTGCCGGTGCGAGAGTTCACGCGTCCCGAATCGGTCGAAGTGCTGCTGACCCACCTGCCCGAGTTGCCCTATTCTGACGCCGATCGAATCGCAGACGCGCTGGGCGACCTGCCGCTGGCGGTCGACCAAGCTGGCTGGTTCCTTTCCGTCACCGGTTGGACCGCCGACACCTACCTGACGCTGCTCAACGAACGCGCCGAAGAACTGCTGGCACGCCACGAGCAGACCAGCGGCAATCAGACCTCAGTTGCCGCGTCGTGGGCGCTATCGTTCGACAGGCTTGCCCACGACCATCCCGCAGCCCTGCTTGCATTGACCTGTGTGGCATGGCTGGCTCCAGTACCTGTACCCCTCACGCTGCTGACCCAGCAGGCCGACAAACTGCCGGAGGAACTGGCATCAGTCGTCCGGGATCCGTTGGCATTCGCCGACCTCGTCGCCGTTCTACGTGTGCGTGGCCTCGCCGATGTCACGGCGACCACCGTGCAACTGCACCGCGTTCCGGCGGCTCTGCTGCGTGCACGGACCAAAAACGACGCACCCGTTACCGGCGACAGTTGGCCAGTAGTTGTCGTTCGGGTACTTCGCGCGGGGCTTCCTCCGGTCAGCCCCTGGGGCAATCCATCCATATGGCCGCTTTGGCGGCCGCTGGTGCCGCATCTCCTCACCGTGACCGACATCTGCCGTGACCTGCAGCCCGTAGTCTGCGACGTCGCCTATTTGCTCGACCGCACGGCTACGTATCTCCAGAGTCGCGGCGATCCTCGAGCTGCCATGCCGCTGTTCTCCCGAAGCTACGAGCTATTCCGGGAGGCTGAGGGCGTCGACCATCCCAGTACCCTCGCCACTGCAAGCAATCTCGCTGTCGTCTTGAGGGCGCTCGGGGAGTACCAGCAGGCCCACGACCTCAACCAGGACACCCTCACTCGCTCCCGACGTGCCTTCGGCGACGACGACCCCGAAACCCTCGCCAGCGCCGGCAATCTCGCTGTCGTCTTGAGGGCGCTCGGGAGGTACCAGCAGGCCCACGACCTCAACCAGGACACCCTCACTCGCGCTCAACGGGTCCTCGGCAACGACCACCCCGAAACCCTCGCCATCGCCAACAACCTCGCCCTCGACCTCAGGGCGCTCGGGAAATATCAGCAGGCCCACGACCTCAACCAGGACACCCTCACTCGCGCTCAACGGGTCCTCGGCAACGACCACCCCGAAACCCTCGC
>NZ_JAVHJU010000003.1:0-3212 GCF_031082405.1 Amycolatopsis sp. A133 | reverse complement strand
TCAGCAGGCCCACGACCTCAACCAGGACACCCTCACTCGCGCTCAACGGGTCCTCGGCAACGACCACCCCGAAACCCTCGCTACCGCCAACAACCTCGCAGCTGACCTCACAGCCCTCAGCAGGAAGGCGGGCGCGCCGAAATGACGCGCAGACCTTCAAGTGAGAAGATCACGCACCCTCACCATTCCCAGTAGCTCGCGCTGCAGGTGCCGTCCGACAACCCGACTAACCGTCTGCGGAAGACCCGAGAGCTCAGTCGGCAGGAGCTTGTTTGCACACCCCGAGAGTTCAGCGCTGGACCGCCCAACGGCGCTCGATGAGGCTGGCGCGCTCGTTGGCGGTGTGCCGGAGGGCGCCCTGCGCTGTGGTGTCCTTGGTGCGCGCGAGGTAGACGTGGTGGAGGCGGTGGTGGTTGCGGTCGCGTAGCGCCGACCTGGTCAGCGATGCGTGCACGCCGGGGAGGCTGGTCTCAGGCAGTGAGTGTCAGGGGAGTGAGTGGGAAGCGGTCGTCGAGGAGTGCCTGAAGCAGGTCCGGCAGTTCGACTGGCAGGAGCTTGTCGCGGCAGGTCGAGATCGCGGCGGCTGACCACCAGCGACGCTCGATAAGGCCGGCACGTTCGTTGGCCGTGTGGTGGAGGGCGACCTGCGGTGTGTCTTGATCGGCGTGGGCGAGGTAGACGTGGTCGAGGCGGTGGTGTTCTCGGCCGCGGTAGGTGAAGCGGCTTTCGCGGGTCCAGAGCTCGCGGCCGATCTCGTCGAGGATGAGCCCGGTTTCCTCGGCGATCTCGCGGCGAGCGGTGTCCTCGAGCTTCTCGCCGGCATCCTGGCCGCCGCCGGGGAGTTCCCACCAGTGGTGGCTGGGGTCGTCGGGGTCGCGGGCGTGGATGAGCAAGATTTCGTCGTCGCGGTTGAGGAGCAGGACGCGGGCGCCGACCCGCAAGGTCGGTTCGCTAATTAGGGAAAGGCATCGGGTCAATCCTCGTGCTCGAGCGGTCTTCGTGGGCGTGGTCCACGCCTTTAGCCGTTTGTGTGCGTGACCGAGCGAGGTGGCGTTCATGAGCTTCGGTGGGTCAACCATAGGTTGGCAGCGTTACGGAGTGCCAACTTCCAGGGCTGCGCGTCGTCGTCGGCGATGGTGGTCCAAAGGCGAGAGCTGACGGCGACGAACGTGTCGAGGCCGTCTCGCGGTACGCGGGTCCAGGCAGGAAGCGTTCGGGCCCAGGTTTCTGCGGCTGTGGGGGTGTGGCCTTCGGCGATGAGCCAGAGTGCGGCACAGGCCGGGTCTACCCAGGGTGCGCCGAGGGTGGGCCAAGCCCAGTCCACCAGCCACGCCCGGCCGTCGCTGACGAGGATGTTATTGGGGTTGAGGTCGGTGTGCAGCAGGTGCTCGTCGGCGAGTAGGGCCAGGTCGGCGTCGTCGGCCAGGCCGGTCCACCGTTGTTCGATCCGGGGTAGCGGCAGCGGTGGTGGTTCGAGTTCGCCCAGCCGGGTAAGGGTGCGTGCCAGGCTGGCGAGGTCGGGGGAGCCGGGGGAGAGGTCGGCGGTGTGGCCGGGGAGGTGGTCGAAACCGAGCAGGTCCCAACCGGCGGGGTTCAGGTGCCAGCGCAGCCGGGGCGCGATCCCGGAGATATGGGGTGCGATGGCGGCTTCGCGTTGCTGGCCGCGGACACCGGGATGGCCCTCCGGCATGCCTTTGACGAACACGGCGCCGTCGGCGGTATGCAGCACGGCGGCGAACGCGGAGTTCAGCCCACTGGCCAGCGGCTCGACGCGACGGATCTCGCCGATTTCGACCTCGACCGCGGCGCGCGCCGCCGGAGGGAGGGGCATGCGGTCGCGGGTGCCCATGGACGCCGCTGTGCTGCCGGGCTGGCTCACGCGGCCACTACGCAGGTGAAGCCGAGGGTGGTCAGCCCTTCGGAGCAGAACAGCGATTCCGACGGCCCTCCGGCGGCGGCCTGCAGCAGCTGGTAGCGCGCGCCGTGCTGAGCACCCCAGGCCATGGCAGCCAGCCACAGGGCGCGGCCATGCCCGCGGCCGCGGTGCCCGGAAGCGACGCCGAAGTATTGCGGCAGCAGGACCGGTGCCCCGTCGCGGTCGGGCATCACGGCGAGCGGACCGATCGCTCCGAGCACCATGCCGTCGTTGATGGCGGCGAGGATCGGCCCGTCGACGCGGCCTTCACGCCAGCGTCGACACAGAAATCCGAGCCCGGTTTCCGGTGCCTGTTGGGCCAGCTGTTCGAAGGTGTCCTGAGTGGATGGAGGGCAGGCGTCGAGATCGCGGATTTGTTCGGCAGCGCCGGGGTTGTCCTCCTGGGTGAACGTCTTGAGCAGGACCCGGGTCCCTGCGACGGCGTCGGTCTGCGGTGGCTCGGGGGTGAACCAGATGACGCGGCCGGTCGCCGCGCCGTAGGCGGCGCACCATCGTCGGGTCGCCGCGCGCAGGGCCGCGGTGTCGAGCTCGAGCGAGCCGTAGACGTGGGTTTTGATCATGCCGGCTCCGCGGTGGTTGAGCGTGGGGATGATCGTGAGGTCCGGGCGGTGGACGATCTCGTCGACGAGGACGGTCTCGGACTTGGTCGCCGACCAGCGGCGCTCCTTGTCGAACGGCAGCATCTCGCCGGTACGCGCGGCGTCGACGATCTCGTCGAAGACCTCCGGCTGCAGCGTGTCCGGGTGTACCGGTCCCAGGGTGGGGACGACAGGCACCTGCAGGACGCGGCGCAACCAGCCAGGCCGGAATCGCATGCGTTGCTCCTATGTCAAGCTGCCGCGGGGTGCGCGGCTGGTTGCTTGATGGTGTCGTGGTGGAGGGTGTTGAAGACGACGCGGGCGAGGCGTCGTTGGGTCTGCTGCACCGATAGGTGACAGTTCAGTCACGCGGCCTGACTGGCCGGTGAGGTCATGATGGTCTCGTACTCAATCGGGGTCAATCGGTTCAGGGATCGTTGGCGTCGCCGACGGTGGTAGGTGCGTTCGATCCAGGTCACGATCGCGTTTCTCAACTGCTGGCGGGTGGGCCAGATTCGACGGTCGAGGACGTTGTTCTGCAGCAGGCCGAAGAAGGATTCCATGGCGGCGTTGTCGCCTGCGGCGCCGACTCTGCCCATCGACCCGATCATGTGGTGCTGATGAAGAACGCGGACGAACTTTCTTGATCGGAATTGCGACCCGCGGTCGGTGTGGATCACGCAGCCGGCCACGTCACC
>NZ_JAVHJU010000001.1 GCF_031082405.1 Amycolatopsis sp. A133 | reverse complement strand
TACTCTCACAGCCAGACAGCAATCCACCCGGTGTTGCGCTGACCAGCTGAATCCACCCTGCGATGAAGTGCTTGTACCTTGTGACTCGCAGCCTGGACCCGACCGGGACCGGCCGCGCCCGATGGACGATGCGCTGGAAGCCAGTGATCAACGCGTTCGCCATCACCTTCAGTGACCGCTGGCCGGGAGCCGAGACCTACTGATCAACAACGCCGGAAACACCGATCACGGGATAGACCCTTCCGGGCGGGTCGGTTCGTGTGATCGGGGGCAGGACTCGCGTGATTAGGGGCGGGACTCGTGTGATTGGAGGCGGAACTCGCGTGATTAGAGGCGGGACTCGTGTGATTGGGGGCGGGACTCGCGTGATTGGCGGGGTATCTCGCGTGACTGGCGGGGTATCATGCGTGACTGGAGGGGTCACACGGGTCAGGCGAGGCGGGTGAGGTAGGGCGGGGGGACCTCGGAGGTGAGCCAGACTCCGTTGGCGCTCACCTGGAACGCGTGGCCGGCCGCGGCCATTGCGGCGGCGTCGATCCGGAGGAGCACCGGCTTGCCGCGGCGGGCGCCGACCGTTCGTGCCGTTTCCGCCGTGGTCGACAGGTGGACCGCGTGGCGGTTCATCGGGCGCAGGCCCTCGCGGAAGATCGCGTCGAGGAACTTCGCCACCGTGCCGTGGTAGAGCACGTCCGGCGGGGTGGCCTCCGGCAGTCCCAGGTCGACCGCCACGCTGTGGCCCTGGCTCGCGCGGATGCGCGTTCCCGTTTCGTCGAAGGCGAAGCGGCGCTTGTTGTTCTTCTCGACCACTTCGTCCAGCTGCGAGCGGGTGATCGAGAGCGCGCGCAGAAGGGCGTCGACGGCGACCCAGCCGCCGGGGGCGAGGGTGAGGCCGAGGGCGGCGGGGTCGTGGCGCAGGTGCCGCGCCAGCCGCTTCGAGATGCGGATCATTTCTTTCTCGTTCATTGCCTCTCCAGCATCTCCCCGCGCGCAACCGGTTTAGATGCCGCCCTCGACCGCGGGGCGCAGCTTTCCGGCGCCCGGCCCGAAGCGGGCGAGCTCGTCGTCGTTGTTGTACAGCGCGCAGCTGCGCAGGGAGAGGCACCCGCAGCCGACGCAGCCGGTGAGCCGGCTGCGAAGCCGTTGCAGGGCGTCGATCCGCGCGTCGAGCTCGTGCTGCCAGTCGCGGGACAGCCGCGCCCAGTCGGCCTTCGTCGGGGCGTGGTCCTCCGGCAGCGTCGCCAGCGCCGCGCTGATGTCCTCCAGGGAGAGCCCGACCCGTTGCGCGGCGCGGATGAACGCGATGCGGCGCAGCACCGAGCGGGCGTAGCGGCGCTGGTTGCCCGCCGACCGCTCCGAGCTGATCAGCCCCTTCTCCTCGTAGAACCGCAGTGCCGTGTGCGGAACCCCGCTGCGGTCCGCCACCTGTCCGATGCTGAGATGTTCAGCGAGCCTGGTCACCTGGTCAGGCTATCCTTGACTTCGAGTTTAGTCGAGGTTGCATCGTCGTGTCATGACCACCGTGACCGAACCGGGCTACGCCGACCTGCCCCGGCTGATTTCGCTGATGACCGGCGACGAAAAGCACACCGCCGCCGCGGAGTCCACTGTGGACGTCCTGTGGGTGCTCTACGACCGCGTGCTCGACATCTCGCCGGAGAACTTCCGCGAGCCCGGCCGCGACCGTTTCCTGCTGTCCAAAGGGCACGGACCGATGGCGTACTACGCCGTGCTCACGGCCAAAGGCTTCATCGCCGAGGCGGAGCTGCCGACGTGGTCCGACCCGGTGTCGCGGCTCGGCTACCACCCCGACCGGCGGCGCATCCCCGGCGTCGAGATCTCCAGCGGGTCGCTCGGCCACGGCCTCCCGATCGCGCTCGGCACCGCGCTCGGCCTGCGGGCCCGCGGCCTGACGCAGGCGAAGGTCGTGACACTCGTCGGCGACGCCGAGCTGGACGAGGGCTCGAACCACGAGGCGATCGTCGTCGCGGCGCGCGACGGCCTCGAAAACCTGACCACGGTGGTGATCGACAACCAGTCGTCGACGCTCGGCTGGCCGGGCGGGATCGCCCGCCGCTTCGCCGTCGAGGGCTGGGAGGCCCGCACGGTGTCCGGCCGCGACCACGACGCGCTGTACGACGCCTTCACCACCGCCCACCCCGGCCGGCCGCTGGCCGTGGTCGCCGTCGTCGAACCGAAGGGCTGAACATGCTGTCGATGCGGGAAACCTTCCTCGCCACCACCGAGCGGATCATCGACGCCGACCCGGACGTCGCGGTCGTGCTGGCCGACATCTCGGCCGCGCAGCTCGCCGGCGCCGCGCGGCGGCACCCGGACCGCGTGATCAACGTCGGGATCCGTGAGCAGCTGCTGGTCAGCACGGGTGCCGGGCTGGCGCTCGCGGGGCTGCGGCCCATCGTGCACACGTTCCCGTCCTTCCTGGTGGAGCGCGCGTTCGAGCAGATCAAGCTGGACTTCTCCCACCAGGAGGTGGGCGGCGTCCTGGTGTCGTGGGGCGCTTCGTACGACATGTCGACGGCGGGCCGCACGCACCAGTCCCCGGGCGACGTGGCGCTGATCGATTCGCTGCCGGGCTGGACGGTCCACGTGCCGGGCCACCCGGAGGAGGCCCGGCGGCTGCTGCTGGAGTCGATCCCGGGCGACGGGCGCGTCTACCTGCGGCTTTCGGAGCAGGAAAACGCTTCCCCGCACCTGGGGGTGGGGTTCACGAGGCTCCGGGAGGGCTCTCGCGCGGTGGTGGTGGCGGTGGGGCCGGTCCTGGACCGGGTCTTGAGGGCGTCGGCGGGCCTGGACGTGACGGTGCTGTACGCGTCGACGATCCGCCCGTTCGACGGCGCCGGTCTGCGGGCGGCTGTGGCGGATGCTTCCGCTTCGGTCGTGCTCGTGGAGCCGTACCTGGCGGGGACGTCGGCGCACTGCGTGGCGGAGGCGCTTTCGGCGGTGCCGCACCGGTTGAAGTCGCTGGGGGTCCGGCGCGACGTGGAGGTGCGGACGTACGGCGGGATCGCGGACCACGACCTCGCGCACGGGCTGGACGCCGGCGCGCTGGGGTTGTCGATCAGGGAGTTTTTGGGGGAGTAGGAGGAGCGTCGCCGGTGCTGGGGGTACCGGCGACGGGGTGTTCGTAGCGAACGCCGGAGTCCGGCCGCCGGGTGGGCACGATGCGATCGCGAGTGCGAAAGGTGGCCGGAAAACTCGAGCGCGGCCCGCAGTGGTTCCCTCGCGGCGTACAGCCCGGAGAACCGATCACCCGCGCGCGAGCGGAACAGCTCGCCCTCGGCGGTTCCCGCTGCGGGGATCGTGGCCTTCGCCGAGGTGCCTTGGTGCTTCACGAGCTGCGGGCCGATAGCGTGATCCCCATGGGGCTCACCATCAGGCCGCTCGCGCTGGGGATCATCTGGCGGGGCGACGCGCTGCTCGTCTTCGAAGGGCGCGACGACGTCAAGGACGAGACCTACTACCGGCCGCTCGGGGGTGGGGTCGAGTTCGGGGAGAGCAGCAAGGAAGCCCTCCGGCGCGAGTTCGGTGAAGAGCTCGGTGCCGAGATCGAAGTCGGCGATCGGCTCGGGGTGCTCGAGAACGTCTTCAGCTGGCAAGGCCGGGCCGGCCACGAGATCGCCTTCGTCTTCGACGCCCGGTTCGCCGACGAAAGCTTCTACCGGCGCGACGAGATGCCGATCCTCGACGACCCCGCCACCGCGCGGTGGGTCGACGTCCGCGACTTCCGGGACGGCAGCAAGATCCTCTACCCCTCGGGGCTCATCGAACTCCTCTCACCGGAGCAGGGACCGGGCAGTCGGTGACAGCTCCACCGACGACCCCGTCGGGACGCGGCTGAACCACACCGAGAACGGCCCGTCCGAGCGGACCGGCAGCCGGGGGAAGTTGTTCGGGGACGGCTCCGTCTCGAACGCCGCGAACGCCGACTCCGGTGGGGGCGCCGGAGACGACACCGTCACGTGCACGCCTTCGCCTGGGGGTGGCGCGGCGAGGCCGCGGTGGACCGGGCGCAGCAGCAGGACGTTGTCGGAGTCGATCATCGTCTCGTTCGCCGCTGAGCGGTGAGCCTTCCAGACCGGGCCGCCGTAGAACTCCTCCAGTGCCTCCTTGCGGGCCGCCATCGAGCGGAAACCGCGCAGCCACACGAACTCGTCCGGCGACGCCCGGGACCGGAACAGCCCGAACAGGTGCGCGCCCGCGGCCTCCTGCGGCTCGACGAACTCGCGCTCGAACAGCTCGATCAGCTCGTCGCGCCGGCCCGGGTGCAGGGTGTAGCGCCGCAGTTCCACCACGGTTTCGAAGTCGGAGAAAGTCATGCCGCGAACGCTAGCGGCCACCACCGACAAAAACCGGTCAGCGGAACGCGGCCAGCCCCGTCACCGCCTGGCCGAGCGACAGCGCGTGCATCTCCTCGGTGCCCTCGTACGTCAGCACCGTCTCGAGGTTCGCCATGTGCCGCATCACCGGGTACTCCAGCGAAATCCCGTTCGCCCCGAGCATCGACCGGGCCGTCCGGGCCACCTCGATCGCCGACCGGACGTTCGCCATCTTGCCGAAGCTGACGTGGTTGTGGTGCAGCTGCCCGGCGTCCTTCAGGCGGCCGATCTGCAGCGCCACCAGCCCGGCGCGGTTGACCTCGACGATCAGGTCGGCGAGCTTGCGCTGGGTCAGCTGGAACCCCGCCAGCGGCTTCCCGAACTGCGAACGCGACAGCGTGTATTCCAACGCGGCTTCGTAGCACGCGCGCGCCGCGCCGACAACGCCGAACAGGATCCCGTAGCGGGCTTCGTTCAGGCAGGACAGCGGCCCACGCAGGCCCCGGACCTCGGGGAACGCAGCCGACGAAGGCAGCCGGACGCCGTCGAGGACCAGTTCCGCGGTCAGCGACGCCCGCAGCGACAGCTTGTGCTTGACCTCGTTCGCGGTGAAGCCCGGCGTCGACGTCGGGACGACGAAGCCGCGGATCCCGTCGTCGGTCTGCGCCCAGACGACGGCGACGTCGGCGACGGTTCCGTTGGTGATCCACATCTTCGTGCCCGAAAGCACCCAGTCGGACCCGTCGCGCACCGCACGCGTCCGCATCGAGCCGGGGTCGCTGCCCGCGTCCGGCTCGGTCAGCCCGAAGCAGCCCAGCGCATCGCCGGTCGCCATCCGCGGCAGCCACTCCTGCCGCTGCTCTTCGCTGCCCCACTTGTGGATCGCGTACATCGCCAGCGACCCCTGCACCGACACGAAACTGCGCAGCCCCGAGTCGACGGCTTCCAGTTCGCGGCATGCGATGCCGTACGCGACGGCGCTGGTGCCGGCGCAGCCGTAGCCCTCCAGGTGCATGCCGAGCAGGCCGAGCGAGCCAAAGCCCTTCGCCAGCTCCGCGGCCGGGAGCGCGCCCGTTTCGTACCAGCCGGCGACGTGGTCGAGCAGGTTGTCCTGGGCGTACGCGCGGACGGCGTCGCGGATGGCGCGTTCCTCTTCGGCGAGCCCGGCGTCGAGGTCGAGGAAGTCGTGCGGGTCAGGGGTGCGGGTCATGAGGGCTCCCGGGGGACGCGTCGGTGCGGCCACCGCAGGAAACCACAGTCAGGCGTCTGTCCTCCGCGTGGCGTTCGTCACGCGGGCAGCAGACGCGCTGGGATTGCACCGGGGCCGGACCTGCTGGCGCGGGATCAGCAGCTCGCCGAACTGCGGAAACGGCACGCTTTCGATGTCGTCGCGCCAGGCGTGCAGCATCTGGGACAGCAGATCGTCCTCGGCCATCTTCGCCTCCCTGGCGTCCGGTCGGGCGGAGCGCCCACACGATCGGGTGACTTGATACCCGCGACGCGGGACAGCTAAACGGCCTTCTTCAAGATTTTTCCGTTTGATGCGGCTTTCGTGGCAGATAAGCGGCCCGTCCGGCGCCCACGGTGACGGACGGCCATTCGGTCGAGCGTCGCCGAGGCGGGCGGCTACGCTGGGTGGCGTGTCTCGTGTGGTGATCCTCGACTACGGTTCCGGCAACCTCCGCTCCGCCGAACGCGCTGTGGCGCGCGCGGGGGCCGACGTCGAGGTCACCGCCGACCCGCATGCCGCCGTCGAAGCCGACGGCCTGGTCGTGCCCGGTGTCGGCGCCTACTCCGCCTGCATGGCCGGGCTGCTGGACGTGCACGGGCACCGGATCATCGGCAAGCGGCTCGCCGGCGGGCGGCCGGTGCTCGGCATCTGCGTCGGCATGCAGATCCTCTTCTCCCGCGGTGTCGAGCACGGCGAGGAGACCGAGGGCACCGGGGAATGGCCCGGCGTCGTCGACCGGCTGCACGCCGACGTCCTGCCCCACATGGGCTGGAACACCGTGCGCGCGCCGGCCGGCTCGCAGCTCTTCGCCGGCCTCGATCCCGACGAGCGGTTCTACTTCGTGCACTCCTACGCCGCGCGGACGTGGGAACTGGACGGCCTGCCCGGGCAGGAACCGAAGGTCACCTGGGCCCACCACGGCGAGGACTTCGTTGCCGCGGTCGAGAACGGGCCGCTGTGGGCCACCCAGTTCCACCCGGAGAAGTCCGGTGACGCCGGTGCGCACCTGCTGCGCAACTGGCTGGACTTCGTCGCAAGCTGACCCGGGTACCGGAGACGCCCTCCGGATCACTTTCCCTACGAAAGTGACGGCTTGGGGGCCCGGTCAGGCGACCATGGCGAAACTGCCGTAGTACTCGCCGTCCATCACCCGGGCGCCGCTTCGGTCGGGGCTGACTTCGGCGCCGACCCAGCCCTGGAACGCTCCCGCGTCGTCGATCACCTGGAGCAGCGGCCGGACGTGGCTGTTGAGCAGGTAACAACCGTCGTAGGACAGGCATTCGCACCAGAACTCGTAGCTGTTGCGCCGCCCGCCCAGGTCGCCGGTCAGGTAGTAGAACCGCCGGTCGCCGCTGGCGGCGAGCTTCTGCACGCACGCGTCGTACCCCGCGGCGTCCGGCTTCCCGCAGCAGGACGCCGCGTCGCACCCCGCGTTCTTCTGCACGTAGCCCAGGCACGAACCGTCCGTGCAGGCGTTCCACGTGGGGCCGACGCCGAAGCTGCCGCTGCCCGCCGCGCCCCGGCGCAGGGTGGTGATCTTGTTGTTGTTCCAGCTGTGCGCCTCGTACAGGTACGTCCGCTGCGTGGCGCGGATGGTGGCCATCGACGCCTTGCCGGTCTGGGCCAGCGTGGCGTTGCTGCCGTAGGCGAAGCCGCCGGTGATCGAGTACGTGTCGTTCACCAGCTCCATCCGGCCCAGGCCCGGGTGCAGCTCCGAGACCGCCCAGGTCTCGCCGAGGTTGACCGCGGTCGTCGAGCCGTTGATGGTGCTGCTGGTCCAGGTGATCGCCGCCTGGCCGGTGGTGGAGTTGTAGGCGTAGGTGCCGGTGAAGTGGCCGTTCGGGTCGCCGGTGAACCCGGGCGCGGTCTTGATCGGGCAGTTGTTGCGCGGGTTGGTGCCCGGCTGGAACTGGCCGCAGTAGTAGACGTCGCCGCTGCTGACCGGCACGGGGAAGTCCCGCTGGCTCCAGGTCCAGAAGTTGTGCTGGACGGCGTTGCTCGCCGGGTCGAACACGAGGTAGCCGAGCCGCAGGTAGTTGCTGCCCGCCGCCTCGGTGAACCCGGCGACGCTGACCACCCAGTTCTGCTTGCCCAGCGGTGTCGGTGCGGCCTGCGCGGAGGACGCGCCGAGCAGGAGCGTCGAGACGAGCGCCGACAGGATGACGGTTGCGAACACGCCGAAGCGGCGTAAGACCCCCATGTGCATGTGAGCATCGTAACGGGCGGACGACTCTGCGTCAGGACCGTCGGCGACCCGCCGACCGGGTGATCCGGGTCGCCGCCCTACAGTTACCCGCGTGACTTTCACGCTGCTTCCCGCCGTTGATGTGGCCGATGGCCAGGCCGTGCGACTCGTCCAGGGCGAGGCCGGCACCGAGACCTCCTATGGCAGCCCGCTGGAAGCGGCGCTCGCCTGGCAGCGCGACGGCGCCGAGTGGATCCACCTCGTCGACCTCGACGCCGCTTTCGGCAAGGGCAGCAACCGCGAGCTGCTCGCCGAGGTCGTCGGCAAGCTCGACGTCCAGGTCGAGCTGTCCGGCGGCATCCGCGACGACGCGTCGCTGAAGGCCGCCCTGGACACCGGCGCCCGCCGCGTCAACCTCGGCACCGCCGCGCTCGAGGACCCGGAGTGGACCGCCCGGGTCATCGGCGAATACGGCGACCGCGTCGCGATCGGCCTCGACGTGCGGATCACCGAAGCCGGCCACCGGCTTTCGGCCCGCGGCTGGACCTCCGACGGCGGCGATCTGTGGGACGTCCTGGAGCGCCTCGACCGCGACGGCGCGTCCCGCTACGTCGTCACCGACGTCAGCAAGGACGGCACGCTGCGCGGCCCGAACCTCGAACTGCTGCGTGACGTCGTCGCCCGCACCGACGCGCCGGTGATCGCGTCCGGTGGCGTGTCGAGCGTGGCCGACCTCGTCGCGCTGGCGGGCCTGGCGTCCGACGGCGTCGAGGGCTCGATCGTCGGCAAGGCGCTCTACGCCGGGGCGTTCACGCTGCCGGAGGCCCTCGCCGCGGTCGCGAAGGTCTAGAGCCTGTTCCGATGTCGTAGCCACTCGTTGATCGCCGCAATGGGCACGGTCGCCTCGTAGCGAACCGCGAGTTCGTCGAACCGCACTACGATGCCGGACGTGGCGCTCGACCGGGTTGAGGACGTTTCAGGGCTGGAGTACCGACTGTCGGACTCGCCCTATGTCGAGGGCGTATACCGGGTGGCGCCGAATGGTGGGCAGGGCGGTTTCGCGCCGGAGCGCATGGTGTCGGTCGTGAACTCGAACTGGGAACTGCTGGTGTGGGCGTCGGACGGCGTCACCACCGTGTCGGTCCGCGGTCCCGAGACCCGGCCCACCGTGGTCCCGTTGGGTGGCGGGCTGGGCAGCACCTTCGGCGTGATCTTCCGGCACGGTGCCTTCCTGCGGAACCTGCCCGTGGGCGGGCTCGTGGACGGCAGCGTGTCGAGCCCGCACACGACGCCGCGCTCCTTCGTGCTGCAGGGCAGCGAGTGGGAGATCCCCACCTACGAGAACGCGGAGACGTTTGTGGAGCGCCTGGTCCGGGCGGGGTTGCTGGTGCGGGACCCGTTGGTGACCGACGTCGTCGCCGGGGAGCGGCCTGTGCTGGTCACCCCGCGCTCGGTGCAGCGCCGGGTCGCCGCGGCCACGGGCCTGACGCAGGGCATGATCCGCCAGATCGAGCGGGTGCGGCAGGCCACGATGCTGCTGCGGCAGGGCGTGGCCGCGACCGAGGTCGTGCACCTGGTCGGGTATCACGACCAGCCACATCTGGCGCGGTCGCTGACCCGGTTCGTCGGCCGGACGGCGACCCAGCTGCGGCGGCCCACCACCGGCGAGATGGTGTCGCTGCTGTACAAGACCGAGGTCGAGGTGCGGCCGTAGGTTCGAAGCCAGCCGGAAGGGCCGGCCGCAAGAACCGAGGAGCACCAGTGGCTTTCACGCAGATCTACGTCAACCTGCCGGTCACCGACCTGGACGCGAGCACGTCGTTCTACCTGGCGCTGGGTGGTGTGCTCAACCCGCAGTTCACCGACGAGACGTCCGCGCAGGTCGCCCTCGGCGACGTGGTGTCCGTGCAGCTGATGACGCACGAGCAGTTCGGCCGGTTCACCTCGCGGCCGGTCGCCTCCGGTGCGATCGAGTCGATCCTGGCGCTGTCCGCCGAGTCGAAGGAGGACGTCGACCGGCTGGCCGACGCCGCGGTGAAGGCGGGCGGCTCCGAGCCGCGCCCTGCTCAGGACATGGGCTGGCTGTACAACCGCGCTGTGGACGACCCGGATGGCCACAGCTGGGAACTGCTCTCGTTCGACGCGTCGGCGATGCCCGGCGCGCCCGAATGACCCGGACTGATGAGGGGCCCCCGCGCCACCGCAATGACTCCGCTCGTAGTACTTTGACCGAAGCCACGGTACTACGTCTGGAGTGGTTTCAACATCATGGTGCGACGCAATCCCGAGCGGCGGGCGGCCCTGCTCGACGCCGCCATCGATGTCCTGGCCAACGAGGGCGCGCGCGGGCTCACCTTCCGCGCGGTCGACCAGCAGGCCGGGGTGCCGGTCGGCACGGCGTCCAACTACTTCGCCAGCCGGGATGAGATCCTCAAGCACGCGGGGGAGCGGGTCTACGAACGGCTCGTCGACGACGCGGTCATCGCGGACGGCCTGACGGGCTCGCGCGACCGGGCCCGGGTCACCGAGCTGATGCACGAGCTCGTCGAGCGCGTGGCCGCGTTCCCGACGGGTTTCCTGGCGCTGCTGGAACTGCGGCTGGAAGCCACCCGCCGTCCGGAGCTGCGTGCCGTGCTGACCCGCCGCATCCGGGCGGACGTCGACTTCAACGTCGCCTACCACGAGAAGTCCGGCCTGCCCGGCGACGGCACGATGGTCGTGCTGCTGTGGCTGGCGCTGAACTGGCTGATCATGGAACGCCTGACGCTGCCCGACCTGTTCACCGACGAGCAGCGGCGAGACCTGGTGACGGCGCTGGTGGATCGGTTGCTCGCGGGTCAGCCCGCGTTACCTCCGGGGTAATCGACCCCACGCCGGCGGCAGGCCAAGATTCCTTCCAGGACAACGGAAGGAACGCCATGACCGCCTACGGACTCGCCCACCTGCGCCCGCCCGCCGTGCTGCCGGAGGAGGTCTTCGAGTACCTGGAGCGCATCCAGGCGACCCTCGATCCGTACGGCGGCAAGTTCCTCGTGCACGGCGCGCCGGTGCACGTCATGGAAGGCGACTGGCCCGGCGGGCTCGTGGTCATCGAGTTCCCGAGCCTCGCCGCGGCACACGAGTGGTACGGCTCGCCCGCCTACCGGGAGATCCTGGCCCTGCGCGCGGACCACATCCCGGGCGATCTGATCCTCGTCGAGGGCTGCGGACCCGACCACGACTCCGCCGCCATGGCGGCGGCCCTGCGCGCCGCCGTTTGACGCCGAAAAGCGGCTGACAGCCGCCCCCGGTGGTCGTAGGTTGCCGCGGTGGAGGAGATCATCACCCAGCTCGAAATGACCGCCGTCCATCAGCTCAACCCCGCTCCGGCCGTTGACGGCCTCGCGCTCCGGGCCAGCAGACCCGGGCCGCTGATCCGCGAGCTGCACGTCCGGATCGGGACGCCGTACCGGTGGCCGAGCGCGTCCCGCGGCGACGGCGAATGGGCGCGCTGGCTGGCCGAGCCCCGCCGGGAATACCGGCTCGTCGAGTACCGGGGTGAAGTCGCCGGGGCCGCGGATTTCGAGCCGCAGCAAGGGAACGACGTCGAGATCACCACATTCGGGCTGCTGCCGGAATTCGTCGGGAAAGGACTCGGCGGGTACGCGCTCACCCTCGTCGTCGCCGACGCTTGGACGCTGCCCGGGACGCGCCGGGTCTGGCTGCACACCTCGACGCTCGATCACCCGAACGCGCTGCCGAACTACCTGCGGCGCGGGTTCCGCAGCTTCAGCCGTCCAGTTTGACGGCGATCCCGACCGTCCGGTCCTCCGGGCCGCGCAGCTTCGAGAAGAACATCGTGACGCGCCCGACGATGCCGTACTTGCGGGCGATCGCGCGCCGGGCCCGCTCGGTGCCCTCGGCGTCGAGCAACCGCGCCTGGCCGGACACCTTCGCGCCGTGCGTCTTCTGCCCGCGGACGTCGCAGGCCTGGACTTCGACCCGGCCGTCGTTGCGGATGCGCTTGACCTTCCCGGCCTTCCGCACCGACGACAGCACGAGCTCGCCGTCGTGGCCGGAGACCCAGATCGGGGTGGGGACGGCCCGCCCGTCCCGCCGGAACGTGGTCAGGACGACGTAGCGCTCGGCGGCGAGCCGGTCGGTCTCGGAGGTCATGGGCACACCGTAGCCGGGTGGCGCACGGCGATGCCGGGGTAGCGGGTGATCAGGCCGCAGCCGTCGTAGTCGAGGACGCAGCTGAAGCCGAACGACGGCGCCGCGTAGCGGTACCGGTTCGGCGTCAGGTGCTCGTAGGTCTGCTCCAGCCGCTCGACGCCGAAATCGGCCGCGCGCACATAGGCGGCCGGTGCCTCGGCGCGGCCGCCGGGCGGCAGGGCGAGCCGGTGCACCGGGAAGGTGTTCGTCATCACCGACGACTCGAGGTCGAGGTCGAGGCAGCCGTCCAGGTGCGGGGCGGGCCGCCCGTCGAGCCGCCAGTGCCCGCGGCCGTCCGCTTCGACCTCCAGCTCCCGCGCGCCGGCGCCGCCGATCCGCGCCGAGGTGAGTGTCCACTCCGGACTGATGGTGAGCGAGTACCGCACGGCCCACGCGACGCCGTCCTCGACCGCGGTCGTGGCGCCTTCGGCGACCCAGCCCCCGCCGTGGCGGCGGAACCAGGTCACCTCGAAACCGGTGCGGGTGTCTTCGTGCCGCCAGGCGGCGTGGCCGGGGAAGGACATGCCTCACCGTAGCGGGGCGGGAAAAATGCCTAGGCCTTTCGGCGCCAAAACCGCACACGCCCGGCGGAAGCGTTTCGACAGCTGTGTCTGAAACGCTTTGCGGGCTGATTCCCCGCACCCTGGAGGGCGTTATGGCGGTCACCCAGCAAGTACCGGTTCATCCGCAGGCGGGCTTCTTCGGCGCCGGGCCGTATCCCGCGCGCCGGGCCGTCATCGCCGTCGCCGCGATCCTGGCGGGGTTCGTGCTGACCGCGATCTGGTCGGCGCCGTTCGTCGACTCGGTGATCGGCGACAGCGTCGCGAACGGGCTCCTCGGCCACGACGCGAAAGCCACGCCGATCAGCGGCGTTCTCGCCGGGACGCTCTTCGCGTTCGTCTCCGGGCTCGCCGGCTCCTTCACCGCCTGCAACATCGCCGCCTTCGGGGCGGTCGCCCCGCTGGTGGGTGACCAGGCGGGCGGGAAGCGCAGCGCGCTCAAGCCGCTCGGCTGGATCGCCGCCGGCATGCTCACCGTGTCCGTGGTCTACGGCGTGATCGTCGCGCTCGTCGGGACGCGGATGCCGCAGTTCTCCACCGCCAAGACCACCGGGCTCTCCCCGCGCAGCATCCAGTCGATGGTCGCCTTCGGGGTCGTCGGCCTGATCTTCCTGCTGATGGGCCTGATCGCCCTCGGCATCCTCCGCAACCCCTTCGCGAGCTTCACCCGCCGGCACCCCGCCGCCCCGCTGGTCCTGATGGGCGCGCTCATCGGCGGGTTCCTGATCGGTCGGCCGTACCCGCTCTTCCGGATCATGTTCCGCGACGCCGCCGAGCAGCACAACGTGCTCTACGGTGCCGCCGCGTTCGCGCTGCAGTCGCTCGGCAACATCGTCGTCATGGCGGTGCTGTTCCTCGTCCTGACCTACGCCACGGGCGGGCGCGTGCAGCGCTGGCTGGCCGCGAAACCGGCCCGGATCGCGACCGTCACCGGCGTGGCGCTGCTCGTCGGCGGCACGTTCACGCTGCTCTACTGGGACGTCCGCGTGCTGGGCAGGCTCGGGATCATCTGGTTCCCGATGATCAGCTGGTAGCCCGCCCGAGCCAGTGGTAGTCCGGTGCCGGGTCGAGCTGGACGCCGTTCGCGACGGCGATCAGCTCGGCCGCCGGCAGCGGGCCCGTCACCGTCAGCCAGCGCCCCGACGGCAGCCGGACCGCGACCGTCGCGGCACCGTCCTCCGGCGGCAGCAAGAACCCCGGCCCGCCGCGCACGGTGACGGACGCGGCGCCGTCGACCCCCGGCGAGCCCGCGCCGGCCGCGGCCCGGACCGGCGGCCCGCCCGGTGCCGCCGCGGTCAGCTCGGTGCTCGCGTCGCCGGGGCCGGTGCCCCGAACCGCGGCCGAGCGTTCGGCCAGCCCCGCCGGGAGCGGCCCGAACCGCAGCTCGCCGCGGACGCCGACCGGGCGCGGGGTGACGGAATCGGCGACGTCCTGAGCGACCGCGCGGGCGTCCGGGACGCCCGAGACCTGCGCGGTCAGCACGTGCTGCTCGTCGGCGAGCCAGGTCAGCAGCGCGGCCGTCCCGCTGTCGCCGGTGACCATGGCGACCCGGCCGCGCACCAGGACCTGGTCCCGGATCGACGCGATCTTCAGCGCGGCCTGCGACCACGCCGGGTCGGCGGTGGAGTACGCCGACAGCGTGATTTCGGCGGCCCCGGCGAACCACCGCCGCACCTGCGGCGCGGTGCCGGGCCCGCCCTCGCGGTACTGCTCGGTGAAGCCGGCCGGCAGCCAGCCGGGGCTGTAGCCGAGCACCGGCCGCCCGGCCGCCGGGTCCACCGCGGTGGTGGTGAACAGCTGGGTGCCGGCGACGACCCCGGCGACCAGCGCGACGACCGCGGCGGCGACGAGGGCCAGCCGCGCTACCGGTCGCTGCTTCCGCCCGGCGCGCGCGAGCGCGTCGCGGACGGCGTGGCCGTCCGGGGTGCGGGCGGCGAGGCGGTCCAGGCTCTCCCGGATCAGCGTCTCGGTCTCGTGCTCGCTGCGCGTCATTCGGGGGCTCCGGTGGTGATGGACGTGGGGTGCGGGGCCTGACGCAGGGTGGCCAGGGCCCGCGCGATCTGGCTGCGCACGGTGGAGGCGCCGCAGCGCAGGACCGCGGCGATCTCGGCGTCGGAGTAGTTCTCGTAGTAACGCAGGACGATGGCGGCGCGCTGCTTGCGGGGCAGCGTGGCGAGCAGGCCGAGCATGGCGTCCCGCTCGTCGTAGGCGGCCGACGGGTCGGGGGCCGGCGGGCCGAGCGCGTCCAGGACGTCGTGGCTGCTGGGCACCATCCGCCGCACCGCGCGCCGCCGCCACGACAGGTACTCGTTGGTCACCATCCGCCGCACGTACGCCGGCGGGGTCGCGATGGCGTCCCACCGCTGCTGGACGCGCAGCAGCACGTCCTGGACGATGTCCTGCGCCAGGTGCGGATCGTTCGTCAGGACGGTGGCGTAGCGGAGCAGCCCGTCCAGCCGCTCCGCCACGAACTCTTCGAAGCTCACACGCGTCCTCTCGTCACCCTGTGGACGCACGAGGGGGCCGTGCCGCTGCACGGCGGACGGAAGTTTTACCGGCCGAGGACGTCCTCCAGCCGGAGGAAGGCGAAGCCCGTGGTCG
This sequence comes from Amycolatopsis sp. A133, assembly GCF_031082405.1. Taxonomy (GTDB): domain Bacteria; phylum Actinomycetota; class Actinomycetes; order Mycobacteriales; family Pseudonocardiaceae; genus Amycolatopsis. The sequence goes on along the minus strand of NZ_JAVHJU010000001.1, from coordinate 369,006 downwards.
GGAGGTCGCCGTCCGCCGGGCGGCGCTCGCCGTCGTGGACCACCAGGAGGCCGTGCGGGAAGCGGCGGCCCAGGTACGCCGTGCTGATCGCCGAGCCGTCGGAGTGCTCGACCGAGTCCGTGCCGCGGCCCGCGACGATCCGCAGGTCACGGACGCGCTTGCCGTACACGACGAACCGCGAGTCGCCCTGGCTGGAGGCGAACAGCGTGCCGTCCGCCACCGCGAGACCTTCCGCGTCGGCCGTCAGCCACCGGCCGCCGAAGCCGGGGTCGGGGCCGTCCGGGACACACTCCTCGGCCGCCGCGTCCCAGCGCTGCGGGACGCCGAAGGAGCGCACGCGGTCGATCAATTCGGGCCGTCCGAAGCCTCCGGACGTCAGCGGGATCCGCCAGATCCCGACGTCCTCCTGGGCGGTGTAGAGCACCCGGCCGTCGATCACCGAGCCCTCCAGCTGCGGCCGTTCGCCGGGCTCCTCGCACGGCGACCAGGCGGAGCCGTCCGGGAGGCGGAACCGCGACGGCAGGTCCACGGTGGCGACCGGCACCGTGCCGACGGTGCCGCCCGGCCGGTCGGCCAGCCGCAGCAGCGCCACGCGGGTTTCGTGCCGCCGGGTCACCGCCACCCACCGGACGCCGGTGCGCGGGTCCCGGCCCGCGGCCAGGCCGTAGGCGGTCCGCTGCTCGTCCACTTCGGACTCCGACGCGGAGAACACCGGCGCGGCGGCCGGGTCGGTGACGTCCCGCAGCACGTGCGCGCCGGCCGCCGCGCCCGCCGGGTCGATCCGGTAGACGCGGACGCGGTCCCGGCCCCGGTCGCTGACGACGGCCAGGTCCCCGACGACGTCGACGTTGTTGAACCGCCCGCCCGGCCCGGCGGGGACGAGCTGCAGGGTCCGCGCGGACAGGTCGAACGCGGCGAGCCCGCCTTCCTTCAGGGCGCCGAGGACGACGCTGCGGTCGGGGTCGTGCGGGTGCACCCAGACGGCGGGATCGTCGGCGTCGGCGTTGGCCGGGGACGCGCCGGGATCGTCGACGAAGGCCTGGGTCTGGAGGACGGGCGCCGGGTCTCGGTGAGCGGCGGAAGCGGGGACGGCGGTCAGGAGGGAGGCGGCGGCGACGGCCACCGGAAGGAGTCTGCGCACGCGGGGAAACTAGACGAATCGGGTGGCCGGGGGGTGAACGGCGGATGCCGGGCCGTGCCATTGACCGAGGTCCCGGACCCCTTGACTACGCTGATGGCCATGTCTGTCGCGGTGCGGGTGATCCCCTGTCTCGACGTCGACGCGGGCCGGGTGGTGAAGGGGGTCAACTTCGCCGGCCTTCGCGACGCCGGTGACCCTGTCGAGCTGGCCCGGCGCTACGACGCCGAAGGCGCCGACGAGCTCACCTTCCTCGACGTCACCGCCTCCTCCGGGGACCGCGAGACCACCTACGACGTCGTCCGGCGGACCGCCGAGCAGGTCTTCATCCCGCTGACCGTCGGGGGCGGCGTGCGCAGCAACGACGACGTCAACCGGCTGCTGCGGACCGGGGCCGACAAGGTCAGCATCAACACCGCCGCCATCGCGCGGCCCGAATTCCTCAGCGAGGCGTCGAGGCGGTTCGGCGCCCAGTGCATCGTGCTGTCCGTCGACGCCCGGCGCGTGCCCGAGGGCGGCGAGCCCACCGCCTCCGGCTTCGAGGTCACCACCCACGGCGGCCGCCGGGGGACCGGGATCGACGCCGTCGAGTGGGCCGCCCGCGGTGAGGAGCTCGGGGTCGGGGAGATCCTGCTCAACTCCATGGACGCCGACGGCACCAAGAACGGCTTCGACCTCGAACTCCTCGAACTGGTGCGCAAGGCCGTGCGCGTCCCGGTGATCGCCAGCGGCGGCGCGGGCGCCGTCGAGCACTTCCTGCCCGCCGTGCGGACCGGGGCCGACGCCGTGCTCGCCGCCAGCGTGTTCCACTTCGGACAGCTGAAGATCGGCGACGTCAAGAACGCGCTGCGCGAAGGCGGGGTCGAGGTCCGGTGAAGTCCTGGCAGGCACCCGTCGAGGTGAAGGTGACCGCCGGCCTGCTGGTCGGGCTGCCCGTCGCGTGGGCGCTGCTCGACCTGGTCCCGGTGCTCGGCGCCGGGGCGGGCCTGGCCATCTACCGGATGCCCGCGCTCGCGCTGATCCTCGGCGCGGTCGTGACCACCGGGCTGGTCCTCAAGCACGGCAGCGCGCGGATCGGCGGCCTGGTCGTCGTCGTGGTGTTCGCGGTGCTGCACGCGTTCCTGCTGCTCGGTGCCGAGCTGTGGTTCAACAAGCTGTTCTCCGGCCTGTCCTTCGCCGGCTACGGCTACGCGTTCGTCCTGCTGAATTCGATGCCGCTCAAGCGGCACATCCTGGGAGCACAAGCATGACCCTCGACCCGGCCGTCTCGGCGCGCCTCAAGCGCAACGCCGACGGCCTGATCGCCGCGGTCGTCGTCGAGCACGCCACTTCGGACGTGCTGATGATGGCCTGGATGAACGACGACGCCCTCGCCGCCACCCTCGCCACCCGCCGCGGCACGTACTGGTCGCGCAGCCGCGCCAAGCTGTGGGTCAAGGGCGAGACGTCCGGGCACTACCAGCACGTCCGCGAAGTGCGGATCGACTGCGACGGCGATACCGTCCTGCTGCGCGTCGACCAGACCGGCCCGGCCTGCCACACCGGCACGCACACCTGTTTCGACACCGAGGAGCGCCTGCTCCTGGCCGAAGAGAAAGAGCTCGCGTGACCCTCGTCGCCGACATCCTGGTCGGGCTCGTCGCCCTGATCCACGTCTACATCGTCGTCCTGGAGATGTTCCTCTGGACGACGCCCCGGGCCCGCGCCGCGTTCGGCACGACGAAGGAGTTCGCGGAAGAGAGCAAGACCCTCGCCGCGAACCAGGGGCTGTACAACGGCTTCCTGGCGCTCGCGCTGGTGTGGGGCCTCATCGCGAGCGACCCGACCGGGTTCCAGCTCAAGCTGTACGGCCTCGTCTGCGTGATCATCGCGGGCCTCTACGGAGCCGCGACGGCCAGCAAGCGGATCCTCTTCGTGCAGGTGCTCCCCGCCGCGCTGGCGCTCATCGCGCTCCTGCTGGCACGGTAGGCACCCCATTGGCCGGGGACTGGTTGCCGCCGAAGGAGCCGGGCGAGCCGGAATGGGCGGCCTGGGGCACGGCGAGGCTGGACGCGAGCCTCCGGCGGTTCGTGGTTTCCACCGTCGTGGCGGTGCTGGTCGCCGGGGTCTTCCTGTTCTCCGGTCTCCCGGTGCCCGCGTTCGGGCTCCTCGCCCTCGCTGCTGTCCCCGGCTACTGGAGTTTCTTCCGCGCCCGGCAGGCGGACGCCGTCCGCCGGACGGGGTGGCGCACCGCGACGGTGACGGTCACCGGGGTCAGCACGACCGGGACGGCACCGACGGGCACCGCCGCCGTGCGGTTCTCCGACGGCAGCCGCATCGATCTCCGGCTGCGGGAATCCGGGAGCGCGGTGCGGGCGATCTCGGAGCTGCCGGGGCTGCCGGCCCTCGTCGCCGGGTCCGGGCCCGGCGCGATGACCGTGCTCATCCCGCCCAAGCCGCCCTGGCGGGAGAAGCCGGTGGTGTTCGCCGCGCGCGCCGGAACCTACCGGTGGCTGCCGGAATCGTGAGCCAGGCGGTCGAGAACGGAACGCCAGCCTGGGCGGAGACGGTCAGCTGACCGGCCCGCCGGGCCTTGGTGTCCCGCACGCCCACGACCGGCCCACGATCAGAGACGTTGCCGGGGTCAGGTGGACGCCTCCTGCCGATGCCCAGCTTCTTCGAGCAGTTGCCGGGAGGCGGCATCGCTCAGCGCTCGCCCGCCTAGCAACTTCGCAACTCGCTGGTAAGTGAGGGTTTGCCCGCTCTCGTGGAGGAAAGCACATGCCTCGATGCTTTCCGCCAAGGTGATCGGTGGCGAACCGGCGAACTCATAGATCTCGAACGGTCCCACCAGGCCGGGGTGGTAACCGGCTCCGGCCGGGACAATGCGCACGGAAACATTCGGGCGCTTCGCCATGGCGAGCAGATGATCGGTTTGATCAGACATGATGTCCGGGTTGCCGATGTTTTCGCGGAGCGCCCATTCGCCGATCAGGGCGCGCAGGACGACCGGTTCCCGTCGCGTGAGGATCGACTGCCGCTGGAGCCTGATGCGCACCCGCTTGTCGGCTTCCTCCACCGCGATCGAGGAGGCGTCCATGATCGCCCGGGTGTAGTCGGGCGTTTGCAGAAGTCCGGGAATGAGCAAGGGCGACCACGTGGTGATCTCGGCGGCTCCCCTCTCGAAGGTAAGCAACCCGGTGAGGGCGCTACTCGACGCGAGCCAGTTCGGTTCGCGGGCGTGTCGGGCTAGAGTTCGGATCCGGTCCCGCTTCTCGCCGGTGACACCCAGCAGAGCGGGAATCGCCGACACGTCCTCGACGCTCGGCAAGCGATAGCCCTTCTCCCACACCGACAGAAGCTGGGGAAGGATCCCCAGCTTGTCGGCGAGAACGCGTAGGCCGACTTTCCGTGCTTCGCGCTCTTCGCGCAACACAACAGCGAGAGTTCTTGCGGCGGGGCCCGAAGACGTCGGCTTCATGAGCCGATAATACGAATCCCGTCGATTCCCCGAATGTGCGAATGGTGTCCGCGAATTGCGACGAACTGCCATTCGGGTGACTCGCGGCCCTGCTCACTTGCACGCCCGGCGGGGCCGTCCGGTTGCCTCGCCGTCCTGTGCCTTTTCTCGCAGCATCCGTGCTGCCCAAGGCTTCTAAGCTCGCCTGATGGATCCCTTCGGCGGTTTCGTCAAGCGGCGGTGGGTGTGGTTCGCCCTCCCGGCCGCCGTGGTGGCCGTCTTCGCCTTTTCCCCGGAGGTGGTGGCGGCTTACGGGATGACTCCCGCCTTCGTGGTCGGGTTCACGGCAGCTGCCGCTTTGGTGGTTCTCGGCGTCCGGCGCCGGCGCGCCACCACGAGCACGAACGGTTTCGGGGGCTGGCTGCCGCCGCCGACCGGTCACGACCACGACCGCCGGATCGACTTCACCTCCGAAACCGGGCGGCTGCGCCGGTTCGCCCGTCACGGCGTGGCGCTCGTCCTCATCTGGGTGGCACTGGCCGGGAGCGGGGTCACCGGTCTGGTCCTGCTCGACCGCGCCGCCGACGAGCTCCTCGCGACCGGCGCCCGGACCTCCGGCGAGGTCGTTTCCGTGCAGAACCTCACCCGGGGCCGGATGACGTTCCAGGTGCGCTACGGCACGCGGACCGCGAAGATCGTCCGCGGCTCGAAGGACTCGTACGCCGCCGGCGAGAAAGTCACCGTGATCTACGACCGCGCCGATCCGGACCGGGTGCGCACCACAAAAGAAGAGAACGAGGACCAGTTCGCCGTCAACCTCGGCATCGTCTCGATCGTGGCCGGCTCGCTCGGGACGCTGTTCGCCGCCTGGGCCGCGGTGGGCTGGTGGCGCCGGGCCCGCGCGGTCGCGGCCACCGGGTGGCGGAACGCAACGGTCGACGTCGTGCGCGTCTTCCCCGGCACCGGCAAGTCGCTGAGGCGGCCGCCGCCGGAAATCCACGTCCGCTACCGCGAGGGCACCGGGATCGTGCTGCGTGCGGTGTCCTCGACGCACGGGGCCAACGCACTGGCGGACTTCACCGACCGGCTCGCGTGGGTGGGCGGCTGGGGACGGCACATGGTCGTCCTCTTCCCGAACGGCCCGCGCCGCCCCGGCCCGTACGCGGTCCCGGCCTACGCGATGAACCTGCGCACCGAAGGCGGGGGCCGCCGGTGACCGGCGAGCGGCGGCCGCGGCCCGCTGCCGCGCGCGGGCTCAGCCGATCTCGCCGGTGAGGTAGCGCTGCAGGTTCGGCGCGATCGCCCGGACCAGGACCTCGACGTCCTCGGTGGCGAGCGGCTCGAACTTCGCCACGTACCGGACCATGCCCAGGCCCACCATCTGGGTCGCGCAGAGGTTCATGCGCAGCGGGATGCGGTCCGAGCCGATCGAGGAGATCAGCGCGCTGAAGAACCGCTGGAAGAAGTCGCGCAGCACGTGGCCGGCCTGCTCGTGGCCGGTGATGCTGCGGATGAGCGCCACGAACACGCCGCCGCCCGCGCTGTCCCAGCGGGTGATGAAGGTGCGGACGACCCGTTCCCCCAGCTCGTCGGCGGGGCCGTTGCGCAGGGCCTGCTGCAGTTCCTGCGGGTCGAACGGCAGCTCGAGGACCGCCTGGGCGAACAGGCCTTCCTTGCTGCCGAACCAGTGGTTGACCATCGCGGCGTCGACGCCGGCCCGGGTGGCGATCGCGCGCACGGTGGCACCGTCGTAGCCGTTCTCGGCGAACACGGCCCGCGCGGCGTCGATCAGCGCCGTGCGGGTGTCCTGGCCGGCGGGCCGCCGCCCGCGGCGACGGGCAGTAGTCTCGGGGTTGTCCGTGGTGCTCACGGCCCCATCATGACCGAAGCGCCCGCCGAATTCAACAATCGTTGAATTTCGGGCCCGCCGCGGCCGTGCTCCGCCGGGGCGGCACAATGAGGTCCATGGTCAGCGCATCCGCCGGTTCGACCGGTCCCGGCACGGTCAGCCCGTCCCGCGAGGACTTCCGCGTCCTCGCCGAGAGCCGCCGCGTCATCCCGGTCGTGCGCCGGGTCCTCGCCGACGGCGAGACGCCGATCGGGGTGTACCGCAAGCTCGCCGCCGACCGGCCCGGCACCTTCCTCTTCGAGTCCGCCGAGAACGGCGCCTCCTGGACCCGCTGGTCGTTCATCGGCGTCCGCAGCCCGGCCGCGCTCACCGTCCGCGACGGCGAAGCGGTCTGGACCGGCACCCCGCCGGTCGGCCTGCCCAGCGAAGGCAACCCGCTGAACGTCCTGCGCGAGACCATCGAAGCCCTGCACACCGAGCCGCTGCCCGGCCTGCCCCCGCTGACCGGCGGCATGGTCGGCTACATCGGCTACGACGCCGTGCGCTGGCTGGAACGGCTGCCGGAGCTGGCCGAGCGCGACCTCGACATCCCCGAGCTGACCATGCTCCTGGCCACCGACCTCGCGGCCTTCGACCACCACGAGGGCACGGTCACGCTCATCGCGAACGCCGTCAACTGGGACGACTCGCCCGAGCGCGTGGACGCGGCCTACAACGACGCCGTCGCCCGGCTGAGCGCCATGACCGAGCAGCTGCAGGTGGCCGCGCCCGCCACCGTCGCCGCGTTCGACCGGCCCGTGCCGGAATTCACCCGGAAGCGCTCGAAAGCGGACTTCCACGCCGCCGTCGAGAAGGCCGTCGAGGCGATCAAGGCCGGGGAAGCGTTCCAGATCGTGCCGTCGCAACGATTCGAGATCCCGACGGCCGCCGACGCGATCGACATCTACCGCGTGCTCCGGACGTCCAACCCGAGCCCGTACATGTACCTCCTGCGGCTGGAAGGCTTCGACATCGTCGGCTCCAGCCCCGAATCCCTGGTCACCGTGCGGGACGGGCGCGCGACCACGCACCCGATCGCGGGCACCCGCTGGCGCGGCGCCGACCCCGAAGAGGACGCGCAGCTGGCCAAGGACCTCCTGGCCGACGAGAAGGAGCGCGCCGAGCACCTGATGCTCGTCGACCTCGGCCGCAACGACCTCGGCAAGGTCTGCAAGCCGGGCACCGTGCGCGTCGTCGACTTCTTCCAGATCGAGCGCTACAGCCACGTCATGCACATCGTGTCCACCGTCACCGGCGAGCTCGCCGAAGGCAAGACGGCGTTCGACGCGGTGACGGCGTGCTTCCCGGCCGGGACGCTGTCCGGCGCGCCGAAGGTCCGCGCCATGCAGCTGATCGAGGAGCTCGAGCCGGTCCGCCGCGCGCTGTACGGCGGGGTCGTCGGCTACCTCGACTTCGCCGGCGACGCCGACACGGCCATCGCGATCCGCACGGCCCTGGTCAAGGACGGCATCGCGCACGTCCAGGCCGGGGGCGGGGTGGTCGCCGACTCGGTGCCGGACTACGAGGACACCGAATCGCTCAACAAGGCCAGGACCGTGCTCTCGGCGGTGGCCGCCGCGCAGACGATCGTGGCGGCCGGCGCCCTCGACCCGGCCGCGGACGCCGCCCATGTCTGACACGCCGGAGCGCACGGGCGTTCCCTCACCGGCCGCGGACCCGGCCGCTCCGGTGGCGACCGCGTCGAGGCGTCCACTGTGGATGATCGTGACCGCGCTCCTGCTGGGCGCGCTGGCCCTGTGGGGTGCGTCACGGCTGACGTGGTTCGCGGAGTTCCGCGACGGCGGCGTGCGGGGGACCGTCCTCCACCGCGAGACCGGCGAGCAGCAGGCCACCGCGCTCGTCCCGCTCGCGCTGCTGGCGCTGGCCGGGGTGGCCGGGCTGGTGGCCACGGGCGGCTGGGCGCGGCGCGTGCTCGGCGTCGTGCTGGCCCTCGCGGGTGCGGCGGCGGTCTGGACCGGCGTCGCCGGGGTGCGGTTCGGCGGCTACGCCGACGGCCTGCCGGTGACCGAGATGCTGCTCGGGCGGGGCCTCGCCGTGCTCGGGGGAATCCTCGTCGCCGTCGCCGGGTTGACAGCGGTCAAGGGTGCGTCCCGTGCGGCCCGGCTCGGGGCGAAGTACGCGGCTCCGGCCACCCGGAAAAAGGTCCGTGACCCCGACGCCGAGCTGTGGGAAGCCCTGTCCGAAGGGGAAGATCCCACCGACGCCCGGGGCAGGCATTCGGAGTAACGCGCACACCCGGAACCGGGCGTCGCGGATGCGGGGGTTAGCATCGTTTCGGCGGGAAGGGGAAGGTTTTTGTGAGCGACCTTGCGAGTGAATCCGTGAGCACGCGCCCTGGTGGGGGCGCCCGGTGAGCGTGCTCGAAGACATCGTCGCCGGCGTGCGGGAAGATCTCGCCGTGCGGGAATCCGCGCTGCCGTTCGACCAGCTGAAGGTCCGCGCGGCCGCCGCCCCGGCGCCCCGCGACGTCATGGCCGCCCTGCGCGAGTCCGGCATCGGCGTCATCGCCGAAGTCAAGCGGCGCAGCCCCTCGAAGGGCGACCTGGCCGACATCCCCGACCCGGCCGCGCTGGCGAAGGACTACCAAGACGGCGGGGCGCGCGTGATCAGCGTGCTCACCGAACAGCGCCGCTTCGGCGGTTCGCTGGCCGACCTGGACGCGGTCCGCGCCGCGGTGGACATCCCCATCCTGCGCAAGGACTTCGTCGTCAGCCCCTACCAGGTGCACGAAGCGCGCCTGCACGGCGCCGACATGGTCCTGCTGATCGTCGCCGCGCTGGAGCAGAACGCGCTCGTCTCGCTGCTCGACCGCGTCGAGTCGCTCGGCATGACCGCGCTGGTGGAGATCCACAACGCCGAGGAGGCCGACCGGGCCCTCGAGGCGGGCGCCAAGGTCATCGGCGTCAACGCGCGCAACCTGCACACCCTCGAAGTGGACCGGGACGTCTTCTCGCGGCTGGCCCCCGGCCTGCCGATGGACGTCTACAAGGTCGCTGAATCCGGCGTTCGCGGGCCGGGCGACCTGATGTCCTACGCGGGCCACGGCGCCGACGCGGTGCTGGTCGGCGAGGGCCTGGTGGCGTCCGGCGACCCGAAGGGCTCCCTGGTCAAGCTGGTCACCGCCGGATCCCACCCCGCTTGCCCGAGGCCGTCGCGGTGACGGAAGAGCACGGTAAGCACGACCCGGACGACCGCGGTTACTACGGCCCGTACGGCGGCCGGTTCATGCCGGAGGCGCTGATCGGCGTCGTCGACGAGGTCGCCACCGAGTACGACAAGGCCCGGCACGACCCGGAGTTCCTGAACGAGTTCAACCGCCTGCTTCGCGACTACGCCGGCCGCCCGTCGCTGCTCACCGAGGCCAAGCGCTTCGGCGAGCACGCCGGCGGCGCGCGGGTGTTCCTCAAGCGGGAAGACCTCAACCACACCGGCTCGCACAAGATCAACAACGTGCTGGGCCAGGCGCTGCTCACCAAGCGGATGGGCAAGAAGCGCGTCATCGCCGAGACCGGCGCGGGCCAGCACGGCGTCGCGACGGCCACCGCGTGCGCGCTGCTCGACCTCGACTGCGTCGTCTACATGGGCGAGGTCGACACCGAGCGCCAGGCGCTGAACGTGGCCCGCATGCGGCTGCTCGGCGCCGAGGTCATCCCGGTCAAGACCGGGTCGCGGACGCTGAAGGACGCGATCAACGAGGCACTGCGCGACTGGGTCACCAACTCCGACACCACGCACTACCTCTTCGGCACCGCGGCCGGCCCGGCACCGTTCCCGGCGATGGTGCGCAACTTCCACCACGTCATCGGCACCGAGGCCCGCGAGCAGATCCTGGAACAGGCCGGGCGCCTGCCCGACGTCGTCGCGGCGTGCGTCGGCGGCGGGTCGAACGCGATCGGCATCTTCTCCGGCTTCTACGACGACCCGTCGGTGCGGCTGGTCGGCCTGGAGCCGGGCGGCGAAGGCATCGAGGGCAACCGCCACGGCGCGACCCTGACCAAGGGCACCCCGGGCAACCTGCACGGCGCGATGACCTACCTGCTGCAGGACGAGGACGGCCAGACGGTCGAGTCGCACTCGATCTCGGCCGGGCTCGACTACCCGGGCGTCGGCCCGGAGCACGCGTGGCTGAAGGACACCGGCCGCGCCGAGTACCGCCCGATCACCGACGCCCAGGCGATGGACGCGTTCAAGCTGCTGTCCCGCACCGAAGGCATCATCCCGGCGATCGAGTCGGCGCACGCGCTGGCCGGCGCGCTGGACCTGGGCCGCGAGCTGGGCCCCGACGGTCTGATCGTGGTCAACCTCTCGGGCCGCGGCGACAAGGACATGGACACGGCGGCCAAGTGGTTCGGACTGGTGAACGAATGAGCGGGCTGGACGACCTCTTCGCGACGACGCGCGCGGAGGGCCGCGCCGCGCTGATCGGCTACCTCCCGGCCGGGTTCCCCACGGTGGCGGGTTCGAAGGACCTGATCGCGGCGTGCGTCGACGGCGGCGCGGACCTCATCGAGGTCGGCGTCCCGTATTCGGACCCGGTGATGGACGGCCCGACGATCCAGGCCGCCTCGGTGACGGCGCTCGACAACGGCTTCCGCCTCAAGCACGTGTTCGAGGTGGTCGAGTCGATCTCGGCCCGCGGCGGCCGCGCGGTGGTGATGACGTACTGGAACCCGGTGAACCGCTACGGCGTCGACCGCTTCGCCCGCGACCTCGCTTCGGCGGGCGGGCTCGGGCTGATCACGCCGGACCTGATCCCGGACGAGGCCTCGTCGTGGATGACGGCGTCCGAAGAGCACGGCCTGGACCGGACGTTCCTGGTGGCACCTTCGTCGTCGGAGGAGCGGCTCGCGCTCACGGCGGCGGCGTCGTCGGGGTTCATCTACGCGACCGCGGTGATGGGCGTGACGGGTGCCCGTGACCAGGTGGGCGCGGGGGCCGAGGAGCTGGTCCGCCGCACGCGGGTCCACACTCCGCTGCCGATCGGCGTCGGTCTGGGCGTCCGGTCGGGCGACCAGGCGGCCGAGGTGGCGTCGTTCGCGGACGCGGTGATCGTGGGTTCGGCTCTGGTCACGGCGGCGGCCGAGGGTGCTTCGGGGGTGCGTGCGCTGTCGGCGGAGCTGGCGGACGGTGTGCGGCGGGCCGTCACACCTGCGTGACACCATCGCCCGATCAGAACTGTCGGTGGCGGTCTGCATACTCCTCGTGTGATGATCCACAACGCGTTCTTCAAGCCGCCGCCACCGGACGGCTGGACAGTCGAAGACGTTCGTGCCCTGCCCGAGGAACAAACCTTGATGCAGCGGATCGAACTCGTTGACGGTGTGCTCCTCGTGAGCCCATGGCCTGGGCTGGAGCACCAGCGGCTCCTCGGGAAGCTCCAATGCGCCTTCGTGCCCGCGCTGCCGGATGGCACCGAGCTCCTGCCCGGCGTGAACGTGCGCCTCGGAACGAAGCGACTGCTGACCCCCGACCTGGTGATCCTCAACTGCCCTGGGGGCGACACCATCGCCTACTCGGCGAGCGACGTCCTGCTTGTCGCGGAGATCACTTCACCGTCGACCAAGGTCCAGGACCGGGTTCTCAAGCGAGCCCTCTACGCCGAAGCCCTGATCCCTTACTACCTGCAGGTCGAGCCGCTCGAACCGGCTGTGGCGACACTGTTCGAGCTCCAAGGCGACGAGTACGAACCCATCGCCAAGAGCGGCGAAACGGATATCGAGCTCACCCGGCCCTTCAACGTCACAATCCGCCTCGCCTGACCGGCTTTTGTACGAAAGCTGTACGCCGCCGCGCCAAAGTCCACCCATGGACATCGCACACCTCCCGCGGCGCACCTTCCTCCGCGGCGCCGCCGGCCTGGCCGTCGCCGGTGCCACCGGCCTGGTCCTCCCGCGAACCGCACGGGCCGCGGGAACCGAGCCGCGGATCTACGGCTGTGCCGAGTGGGGCGCGCGGCCGCCCGCCGATGTGCTCACCACGCTCGACCACCCCGCCGACCGGATCCTCATCCACCACATCGCGAGCGCCAACAGCACCGACTACTCGCTCGCGCACGCCTTCCAGGTCGCGCGCGACGACCAGCACGACCACATCGACAACAACGGCTGGTCCGACACCGGGCAGCACTTCACCGTCAGCCGCGGCGGGTACCGGCTCGAAGGGCGGCACGGCAGCCTCGACGCCCTGCGGGGCCGCGCCACCATGGTCCAGGGCGCGCACTGCCCCGGGCAGAACACCAACGCCATCGGCATCGAAAACGAAGGCCTCTACACCAGCGTCGAGCCGCCCGAGACGCAGTTCGCCTCGCTCGTCGTCTTCTGCGCTTACATCTGCCGCCAGTACGGCATCCCGGTCGAAGAGATCAAGGGCCACCGCGACTTCTACAACACCGAGTGCCCCGGCGACCGCCTCTACGCGAAACTGCCGCAGCTGCGCAGCGAGGTCGCCAAGGCGCTCAAGTCAATGTAGGTACCGCATCACGGCGCACAGCTCGTCCGGCGGCAGGTCGCCGAGCCGGTCGAGCTCGCCGCGGCGGACGTCCGCCAGCGTTGCCGCCAGCTCCGGGCCGAACGCCGACGTCAACGCCGGGTCCGCTTCGAACGCCGTCACGGCGTCGGCCAGCGAGGTCGGCAGCCGCTCGGGTGAGGGGAGCGTTCCGGGGTCGACGTCGACCGGCTCCGGCAAGCTCTCCCGGGCCTCGAGCCCGGCCAGGCCCGCGAAGATCAGCGCGGCCACGACCAGGTACGGGTTGGCCGTCAGGTCGAAGCACTTGACCTCGAAGTTCGCCGCCCGCTCGCGCTGCCCGGCCGGGCCCTGGACCAGCCGCAGCGGCGCCTCGCGGTTCTCCAGGCCCCACACGCGGAACACCCCGGCCCAGTGGTGCGGTTGCAGCCGCAGGTAGCTGACCACCGAAGGCGCGCCGATCGCCAGCAGCGCCGGCAGCCGGGACAGAATGCCGGCGCCGAACGACTCCGCCGTCTCCGTGAGGCCGAACCGCCGGTCGCCGCCGGCGCACAGGTTGCGGTCGCCGTCCCAGAGGCTCAGGTGGACGTGACCGCCGTTGCCGACGCCGTCCGGGGCGAACTTCGGCGTGAACGACGCCCGCAGCCCGTACTGCTCGCTGACCGTCCGGATGGTCTCGCGCGTCAGCACCGCGACGTCCGCCGCGCGCACCGGGTCGCCGGCCGCCACCGACACCTCGAACTGCCCGGCCGCGTACTCCGGGTGGACCTGTTCCACCGCGACCCCCTGCGCGGCCAATGTGGACACCAGCTTGCGCAGGTAACCCGCCTGCGACGAAAGCCGCGCGAAGCCGTAGGCCGGGCCCGCGGTGGCCGAGCGCGGGTCGTCCGGCGCGTCGGCCGCCGTGATCACCCACTCGATCTCGAACGCCGTCCGCGCGTTGTAGCCCAGCTCCGCGAGCCGGGCCGTCGCGGCCGCGGCCAGCGCCCGTGCGTCCTGCGGGTGCGGCTCGCCTTCCTGGTCGTACCGCCACGCCGGCGCCCACGCCCAGCCGGGCTGCGCGGCCAGCGGCACGAGCGCGTCGAGATCCGGGTGCAGCCGCAGGTCACCGACCGGGCCGCGCGAATGCGTGCCGCCCACGATGTCGTCGGTGGCCAGGAAGAAGTCGGCCGACTTCGACGCGCCGACGCCCCACGCCGCCGCCGACCACAGCCGGTCCACCGGGACGGCCTTCACCCGCGTGATGCCGCTGTTGTCCACGAAGGTCAGCGCGACGAGCTCCACACCGGCGGCGCGCAGGCCGTCGGCCCGGAGCGCGCCCTGCTGCGCGAGTTCGGCCCGATCGAGCTGGCTCATCCTGCCCCCGTCGCTGTTCACTGGGTCTGCTCACCCGGGAAAGAGGTGAAGATCTTGCCAGACACCGTCGAAACCCGTCCAGGACTGCGCCGGTCCCTCTCCGTCTGGCAGGCCGTCGGCCTGTCCGTGGCGTTGATGGCCCCGAGCATGGCCGCCAACATCAACCCCCAGCAGACCGCGGCGGCCGCCGGCCGGGCCGTGCCGCTCGCCTTCCTGCTCTCGGCGGTCGGCGTCCTGCTGGTCGCGTACGGCTTCGTCAAGCTCTGCCGGTACTACCAGCACGCCGGATCGGTGTACGCGTTCGTCGGCGCCACCCTCGGCCCGCGCGCGGGTGTCGTCTCCGGCATCGGTCTCCTCGGCACGTACACCTTCTACGCCGTCGTCACGAGCTCGGCCGCGGGCACGCTGGGGACCGCGTTCCTCACCCAGACCGGGATCTGGCCGGACCCGCCGTCCTGGGGCCCGTTCGTGCTGACGGCCGTGGCGCTGCTCGGCGCCTGGCTGCTGGCCGTGCTGCCCGCGCGCCGCGGCACGAGCACCCTGCTCGCCGTCGAAGGTGCGACGATCGCGGTGATCCTGCTGGTCACGGCGGTGATCGGAGTCCGGCTGCTCGCCGGGAGCGCCCCCGGCGGCGCGCGGTTCACGATGGCCGTCTTCGTCCCGGAAGCCGGGCCATCCGGCGTGTTCCTCGGCGCGGTCTTCGGGTTCCTGTCCTTCGCCGGGTTCGAAGCCGCCGCGACGCTCGGGGAGGAAACCCACGACCCGAAGCGCAACATCCCGCGCGCGATCCTGGGCACGGCGATCTTCGGCGGCCTGTACTTCGTGGTGGTCACCGCCGTCGAGATGATGGCGTTCGGCACCGACGCGGCGGCGTTCCACGACTCGCCGTCCCTGCTCGGCGACCTCGGCAGCCGGTACGCGGGCGCGTGGGCCGGCGACGTCATCAGCGTCGGCGCCGCGATCAGCGCGTTCGGCTGCTGCCTGGCCTGCGTCGTCGGCGGCTCGCGGCTGCTCTACGCCCTCGGCCGCGACGCGGTCGGCCGCCGGGGCATCGGCCGGACGTCCTCGCGCGGCACGCCGGTGGTCGCGGTCAGCGCGGTCACGGGCGCCGCCGTCGCGATCATCCTGGTGTGCGCGCTGTTCTTCGGCGCGACGGCGTCGGACACCTTCGCGTGGAGCGGTTCGATCGGCACGCTCATCCTGCTGGTGATCTACCTGCTCACGACGGCCGGCGCGATCTTGCTGCTGTTCGTGAAGCGGCGGATGCGCGTGCCGGGGTGGCACCTCGTGTTCCCGATCGGCGCGCTCGCCGTGCTCGGGTACACCGTGTACGTCAACGTGGTGCCCTACCCCACGGAGGGCCCGGCGCGGTGGTTTCCCGTGGCCGCCGGTGCCGTCCTGGTGCTCGCGGTGATCTTGGTGCTGTCCGCGCCCGCCTACGCTCGTAGGGTGGGGGAGAGGCTGACGAGTGCGGACGGAGGCACATGACCGGGCTGCTCCCGTTCGTCGCGGACCTGCCGCTGGTGGACCACCACTGCCACGGCGTCGTCACCCGGGACGTGGCCCGCACGGACTTCGAGGCGATGCTCACCGAGGCCGACGCACCTTCGCCGCTGGGCACGAGCCTGTTCGACTCGCTCATCGGGCTGGCCGTGCGGGAACGCTGCGCACCCGTGCTCGACCTGCCGAAACACGCCCCGGCCGAGGACTACCTCGAACGCCGCGCCGCACTGGGCGCGGCCGAGGTGGCCCGGCGGTTCCTGCGGGCCACCGGCACCACCGATTTCCTCCTGGACGGCGGGTTCCTGCCGGACTCGCTGACCACGACCGCGGAGTTCGCCGGGCTGGCGGGCACGCGCGCGCACGACGTCGTCCGGCTGGAACAGGTCGCCGAAGCGGTCATCCGCGGGACGACGGCACAAAAGTTCGCCGGGGCCTTCGCCGACGAGCTGGGGAAACGCGCCGAGACCGCCGTCGGGCTCAAGTCGATCGCGGCCTACCGCGTCGGCCTCGGCCTGGCGGGGGAGCGGCCGTCGCCGTCCGAAGTCGAAGCCGCCGCCGGGCGCTGGCTGGCGGCGGGCGGCACCCGGCTGGCCGACGAGGTGCTGCACCGGCACCTCGTGTTCACCGGGCTCGACCTCGGCCTGCCGGTGCAGTTCCACGCCGGCTACGGCGACGCCGACGTCGACCTGCACCGCTGCGACCCGCTGCTGCTCACCGGGCTGCTGCGGGCCACCCGCAACCTCGGCGTGCCGATCCTGCTGCTGCACAACTACCCGTTCCACCGCCACGCCGCGTATCTGGCGCAGGTTTTCGAGCACGTGTTCGTCGACGCCGGGCTCATCACGCACAACGCGGGGTTCCGGGCGCCGGCCGTGCTGGCCGAGCTCCTGGAGATCGCGCCGTTCGGGAAGGTCCTCTTCTCCACCGACGCCTTCGGCCTGGCCGAGCTGTACCACCTGGGCACGGCCCTGTTCCGGCAGGGGTTGTCGGACTTCGTGCGCGCCGCGCTCGACGCGGACGCGATGTCCGAACAGGACGCCGTCCGGCTGTGTGCTTTGGTGGGGCACGAGAACGCGAAGAGGATCTACCGCTTGGAGCACGTGTGAGTGATCTGTGGACCCGGTGGACGCGAGCGATCGCCGACGAACTGCCCGCCGCCGTCGAACTCCGGCACGCGGTGCACGCCGACCCCCGCGGTTCCGGCGACGAGGAGGACACCGCCCGCCTGGTGGCCGACGCGCTCGGCGCGGGCGACGGGACCCGCGTCGCCAAGACCGGCCGGGCCATTCCGCTGCCCGGCGGGGCGGGCCCGGCCGTGGCGCTGCGGGCCGAGCTCGACGCCCTCCCGGTGCTGGAGGGCACCGGTGTGCCGTGGGCGTCGGAAACCGACCTGATGCACGCCTGCGGCCACGACGTCCACCTCGCGGCGCTGGTCGCGGCCGGGCGCGCGGCGGTCCGCGTCGGCGTGCCGCGGCCGATCCTGGCGCTGCTGCAGCCGCGGGAGGAGACGTCCCCGCCCGGCGCGCTCGACGTCGTCGAGTCCGGGGTGCTGGCCGAGCACGGGGTGGACACCGTGATCGGCGCGCACGTCCAGCCGCGGATCGCGCACGGCACGGTGTCCGCGGCGCCGGGCCCGGTGAACGCCTCGACCGACGAGTTCGAGGTGACGCTGCACGGCCAGGGCGGCCACGCCGGGTACCCGCACCTGCTGCGCGACCCCATCCTCGCGCTGTCGCAGCTGGTCGTGAGCCTGCAGCAGATCGCGTCGCGCCGGATCGACCCGGTGTTCGGCGCGGTCTGCTCGATCGGCCGGATCCAGGCCGGCGCCGCGGCCAACGTCGTCCCGAACAGCGCGACCGCCTTCGGCTCACTGCGCGTGATGCGCGAGAAGGACCGCGAAAGCGCCCTCGAGACCCTCCGCGAGATCGTGCACGGCACCGCGCGGGCCCACGGCTGCGACGCCGAGCTGAAGATCAATCCGTGCGAGCCGGTGCTGAACAACGACCCGGACCTGGCGGCGGGGGTGCAGCGGTGGCTGCGGCACGCCGGCTTCGCCGTCGACGCCAAGTTCCGCTCGTTCGGCGCCGACGACTTCGCCCACTACTGCGGCGGCGGAACCCGCGGCTTGATGCTCTTCGTCGGCCTCGGCGACACGGCGGGTGTGCCGAGCCTGCACGACGAACGGTTCCTCCCGCGCGACGAAGCCGTCACCCAGGTCGCGCACGCGCTGGTGGCGGGGTACCTGGCCGCCTTGGATGCTCCGGTGCCTTAGCGCTACGGTGGCCGCGTGATGAGCGCCTACCTCGCGACGATCCCCAGCCCCGACCGCGGTGTCTGGCACCTGGGACCGATCCCGCTCCGCGCGTACGCCCTCTGCATCATCGCCGGCATCATCGTGGCGATCTGGTGGGGTGAGCGGCGCTGGGTGGCCCGCGGCGGCACCAAGGGCACGGTGATCGACATCGCGGTGTTCGCGGTGCCGTTCGGCCTGGTCGGCGGCCGGTTGTACCACGTGATCACCGACCCCGAGCTGTACTTCACCGAGGGCCGCAACCCGTGGAACGCGTTCGCCATCTGGGACGGCGGCCTCGGCATCTGGGGCGCCATCGCCCTCGGCGCGGTGGGCGCACTCATCGCGTGCCGCCGCCGGGGCATCCCGCTGCCGGCGATGGCGGACGCGGTCGCCCCCGGCATCGTCGTCGCGCAGGCCATCGGCCGCATCGGCAACTACTTCAACCAGGAGCTGTACGGCGCGCACACCGACCTGCCGTGGGGTCTGGAGGTCTACCAGCGCTTCAACCCGGAGGACCCGGACAACCTGCTGAACGGCGTCGCGACGGGGCACATCCCGCTGCCGGAGAGCCCGGTCCACCCGACGTTCCTGTACGAGCTCCTCTGGAACCTGCTGGTCGCGCTGCTGGTGGTGTGGGCGGACCGGAAGTTCAAGCTCGGCCACGGCCGGGCGTTCGCGCTGTACGTGGCGGGCTACACGGTCGGCCGCGGCTGGATCGAGATGATGCGGACCGACACCGCGAACCACATCCTCGGCCTGCGGGTGAACGTGTGGACGTCGATCCTGCTGTTCGCGGGCGCGGTGGTGTACTTCGTGGCCGCCGGCAAGCGGGGGCCGCGGGAGGCACCGGAAACCCTGGTGGGCAAGGACGCTCCGGGGCCGGACTCGCCAGTGGAGACGGCTTCGGTCGACGCCCCGGCTGCGGAGGCCGATGCCGCAGCCGCCGACGAGCCCGAGCCCGCGAAGGTCGCCGCTGAGGCTCCGGCCGAAAAGCGCGCTTCCGAGGAGACCCCGGCCGAGGAGCCGAAGAAGACCAACGAGAGCTGACCGCAGGTTTCAAGCGCCCCAATGTGGCGTTGGTTGCGTCCAACGCACCGAACGCCACATTGGGTGCGTTCAGCGCACCGAACGCCACATTGGGTGCGTTGGACGCACCGAACGCCACATTGGGGCGCTCGGGTCAGCCGAGGTCGGGCAGGCCCAGCTCCAGGTTCGGCGTCTGCAACCCGCCGTCGACCTCGAGGATCTTGCCCGTGATGTACCCGCCGGCGCGGGACGCCAGGAACACCACCGTCGCCGCGATGTCCTCCGCCTCGCCGATCCTCCGCAACG
Source organism: Amycolatopsis sp. A133 (assembly GCF_031082405.1). Taxonomy (GTDB): domain Bacteria; phylum Actinomycetota; class Actinomycetes; order Mycobacteriales; family Pseudonocardiaceae; genus Amycolatopsis. Next base: position 349,574 of record NZ_JAVHJU010000001.1, on the reverse strand, counting down.
GTGTCGCGGACTCCATTTTGGCGCGGAGCTCCGGGTTGCCGACCACGATCTCCAGGGCCGACGTCGCCACCGAACCCACCGAGATGGCGTTCACCCGCACCTTCGGGGCCAGGTCCGCCGCCGCCAGGCGCGTGTAGTGGGCCAGGGCCGCCTTCGCCGTCCCGTACGCCGCGAAACCGCGCCCCGCGACCCGGGCCATCACCGACGAAATGTTGACGATCGAGCCGCCCGTTTCCAGCAGCGCCGGTGCCGCCGCCACCGTCAGCGCGTGGGCCGTCGCGACGTTGAAGCGGAACGCTTCCTCCATGAACTCCACCGAGCTCTCCAGCAGCGGCCGCGGGTACGTGCCGCCGACGTTGTTGACCACCAGGTCGAGCCGGCCGAATTCCGCCACCGCCGTCGACGCCAGTGCCGCCGCCGCGTCGGGCGAGGACAGGTCGGCCGCCACGACGTGAGCGCGGCGGCCGGCAGCCGAAACGCGGGAAGCGATCTCCGAGAGCTGCGCGGAAGTGCGGGACGCGATCACCACGTCGGCGCCCGCTTCGGCGAGGGCCACGGCCGTGGCCGCGCCGATCCCGCGTCCGGCGCCGGTGACCACCGCGACCTGGTCGGTGAGCTTGAACCGATCAAGGATCATGCGGCGAAATGTAACACGTTCTAGTGACCCGGGACACAGTCCGCCGATCACGTCACCTTGGTCTTGACCGGAGTTTCCGGGCCTTATACTTAGCGGAACGAACTACCGGGAACCCATCAGGAACTACGTCGTTCCGCGCAGCCAGATCGTTACCGTCCGACGTTGTCCGGGGCGCTCCGAGGGGCTGCTGCGGTGTTTCCCAGGTGTTAAAGTCGCGCTAACAAGCGGGCCATCGTCGTCCCGTGCGCTCCCCGGCCGGTAGCCCGGCCCCGCACGACAAGACGACGAAGGAGGTCCCTTCATGATCTTCTCCGCCATGCCCGGCAAACAGGGTCTCTACGATCCGGAGACCGAACAGGACTCCTGCGGGGTGGCCATGGTGGCCGACATCCGCGGGCGCCGGTCCCACGGCATCGTCACCGACGGCCTGGCCGCGCTGACCAACCTCGACCACCGCGGCGCCGCGGGCGCCGAGCCCACCAGCGGCGACGGCGCCGGCATCCTGCTGCAGCTGCCCGACGCGCTGCTGCGCGCCGAAGCCGGCTTCGCCCTGCCCGAACCCGACGAGCACGGGCACCCCACCTACGCCGCCGGCATCGCTTTCCTGCCCCAAGACGCCGAGCAGCGCCGCAAGGCCGTCGGGCTGGCCGAACGCGTCGCCGTCGAAGAGGGCCTCGAGGTCCTCGGCTGGCGCGAGGTCCCGGTCGACGCCGACCGCGCCGACATCGGCCCGACCGCCCGCTCGGTCATGCCGCACTTCGCCATGCTCTTCGTGACCGGCGACGGAAAGTCGGGTATCGAGCTGGACAGGCTCGCCTTCTGCCTGCGCAAGCGCGTCGAGCACGAGAGCGCGAACGCCGGCTGCGGCACGTACTTCCCGTCGCTGTCCTCGCGGACGATCGTCTACAAGGGCATGGTGACGCCGGAGCAGCTGCCCGCGTTCTTCGCCGACCTGCGCGACGAGCGGCTGGAAAGCGCCATCGCGCTGGTGCACTCCCGCTTCTCCACCAACACCTTCCCGTCGTGGCCGCTGGCCCACCCGTTCCGGTTCGTGGCCCACAACGGCGAGATCAACACCATCCGCGGCAACCGCAACCGCATGCGGGCCCGCGAGGCGCTGCTCGAATCCGACGTCATCCCCGGCGACCTGAGCAGGCTCTTCCCGATCTGCTCGCCGGACGCGTCGGACTCCGCGTCCTTCGACGAGGTCCTCGAGCTGCTGCACCTGGGCGGCCGGTCGCTGCCGCACGCGGTGCTGATGATGATCCCGGAGGCGTGGGAGAACCACGCCACCATGAAGCCCGAGCGGCGCGCTTTCTACCAGTTCCACGCCAGCCTGATGGAGCCGTGGGACGGCCCGGCCTGCGTCACCTTCACCGACGGCAGCCTGGTCGGCGCGGTCCTGGACCGCAACGGCCTGCGCCCGGCGCGCTGGTGGCGCACGGCCGACGACCGCGTCGTGCTGGCCAGCGAGGCCGGCGTCTTGGACGTGGCCCCGAAGGACGTCGTCGCCAAGGGACGGCTCAAGCCCGGCAAGATGTTCCTGGTCGACACCGAGGCCGGCCGGATCGTCGACGACGAAGAGGTCAAGTCCGCGCTGGCCGCCGAGCTGCCCTACGACTCGTGGCTGCACGCGGGCCTGCTCAAGATCGCCGAGCTGCCCGACCGCGACCACGTCGTGCAGAGCCACGACTCCGTGCTGCGGCGCCAGCTTTCCTTCGGCTACACCGAAGAAGAGCTCAAGATCCTGCTCGCGCCGATGGCCGAGAAGGGCGCCGAGCCGATCGGCTCGATGGGCTCCGACACCCCGCCCGCGGTGCTGTCGAAGCGGTCCCGGCTGCTCTACGACTACTTCAAGCAGAACTTCGCCCAGGTGACCAACCCGCCGCTGGACGCGATCCGCGAGGAGCTCGTCACCTGCATGGCGCGGATCATGGGCCCGGAGCGCAACCTCCTGGCCCCCGGCCCGGCGTCCTGCCGCCACTTGAAGCTGCCGTACCCGGTCATCGACAACGACGAGCTCGCCAAGCTCATCCACATCAACGACGACGGCGACCTCCCCGGCTTCGCGTGCAGCGTCCTTTCCGGACTGTACGAAGTGGACGGCGGCGCGGAAGCGCTCGCAGGCGCGATCGAACGTGTCCGGCGGGAGGCGTCCGAGGCGATCGCGGCCGGCGCGCGCACGCTCGTGCTCTCCGACCGCGACTCCGACCACCGGATGGCGCCGATCCCGTCGCTGCTGCTGGTCGCGGCGGTGCACCACCACCTGGTCCGCACCAAGGAACGCCTGCGCGTCGCGCTGGTCGTCGAGTCCGGCGACGCGCGCGAGGTGCACCACATCGCGCTCCTGCTCGGCTACGGCGCCGCCGCGGTCAACCCGTACCTGGCCTTCGAGACCATCGAAGACATGATCGGCCAGGGCGCGGTCACCGGCATCGAGGCCGCCAAGGCGATCCGCAACTACGTGCAGGCGCTGGTCAAGGGCGTCCTGAAGATCATGTCCAAGATGGGCATCTCCACGGTCGGCGCCTACACCGCCGCCCAGGTCTTCGAATCCCTCGGCCTGAGCCAGGACCTGCTCGACGAGTACTTCACCGGGACGTCGTCGAAGCTCGGCGGCGTCGGCCTCGAGGTGCTCGCCGAAGAGGTCGCGACGCGGCACCGCCGCGCGTACCCGGACAACCCGACCGACCGCGTCCACCGTGGACTCGACACGGGCGGCGAGTACGCCTACCGCCGCGAGGGCGAGCTGCACCTGTTCACGCCGGAGACGGTGTTCCTGCTGCAGCACGCGTCCAAGACCGGCCGCGACGAGGTCTACCGCTCCTACACCGACGAGGTGCACCGCCTCTACCGCGAGGGCGGCACGCTGCGCGGGCTGTTCAAGTTCAAGGACGGCGTCCGCGAGCCGGTGCCGCTCGACGAGGTCGAGCCCGCCGAGGCGATCTTCAAGCGCTTCAACACCGGCGCCATGTCGTACGGCTCGATTTCGGCCGAGGCACACGAAACCCTGGCCATCGCGATGAACCGCATCGGCGGCCGGTCCAACACCGGCGAGGGCGGCGAGGATCCCGAGCGCCTCTACGACCCGGAGCGGCGCAGCGCGATCAAGCAGGTCGCCAGTGGACGGTTCGGCGTCACCAGCGAGTACCTGGTCAACGCCGACGACATCCAGATCAAGATGGCGCAGGGCGCGAAGCCCGGCGAGGGCGGCCAGCTGCCGCCGAACAAGGTGTACCCGTGGATCGCGCGGACCCGGCACTCGACGCCGGGCGTGGGGCTGATCTCCCCGCCGCCGCACCACGACATCTACTCCATCGAGGACCTGGCCCAGCTGATCCACGACCTCAAGAACGCCAACGAGCACGCCCGCATCCACGTGAAGCTGGTGTCCTCGCTCGGCGTCGGCACGGTCGCGGCCGGCGTGTCCAAGGCCCACGCCGACGTCGTGCTCATCTCCGGCCACGACGGCGGCACCGGCGCGTCCCCGATGAACTCGCTCAAGCACGCGGGCACGCCGTGGGAGATCGGCCTCGCCGAGACGCAGCAGACGTTGCTGCTCAACGGTCTTCGCGACCGGATCACCGTGCAGGTGGACGGCGCCATGAAGACCGGGCGCGACGTCGTCATCGCGGCGCTGCTCGGCGCCGAGGAGTACGGCTTCGCGACGGCCCCGCTCGTCGTCGCGGGCTGCATCATGATGCGGGTCTGCCACCTCGACACCTGCCCGGTCGGCGTCGCCACGCAGAGCCCCGAACTGCGCAAGCGCTACACCGGCCAGGTCGAGCACGTTGTCAACTTCTTCAAGTTCGTCGCCGAAGAAGTCCGCGAAACGCTGGCCGCGCTGGGCTTCCGCACGCTCGACGAGGCCATCGGCCACGCCGAGCTGCTGAACACCGACGAGGCCGTCGACCACTGGAAGGCGTCCGGGCTGAACCTGGCGCCGATCTTCGAAATGCCGCAGGAGACGCCGTACGGCGGTGCGAAGCGGCGGACCCGCGGCCAGGACCACGGCCTCGAGCACGCGCTCGACCGCACGCTCATCCAGCTCGCCGAGGCGGCGCTGGAGGACGCGCACCACGTGAACATCGAGCTGCCGGTGCGCAACGTCAACCGGACGGTCGGCACGCTGCTCGGGTCGGAGATCACCCGCCGCTACGGCGGGGACGGCCTGCCCGAGGACACCATCCACGTCACGCTCACCGGATCGGCCGGCCAGTCGCTCGGCGCGTTCCTGCCGCGCGGCATCACCCTCGACATGGTCGGCGACGCGAACGACTACGTCGGCAAGGGCCTCTCCGGCGGCCGGATCGTCGTCCGCCCCGACCCGGAGGCGTCCTTCGCCGCCGAAGCGCAGACGATCGCGGGCAACACGATCGCCTACGGCGCGACCGCCGGCGAAATCTTCTTGCGCGGCCAGGTCGGCGAACGCTTCTGCGTCCGCAACTCCGGCGCCACGGTCGTCGCCGAGGGCGTCGGCGACCACGCCTTCGAGTACATGACCGGCGGCCGCGCGGTGGTGCTCGGCCCGACCGGGCGCAACCTGGCGGCCGGCATGTCCGGCGGCATCGCCTTCGTCCTCGACGTCGACGCGCGGAAGGTCAACCAGGACATGGTGGACCTGCTGCGCCCGACCGCCGATGACATGGCGTGGCTCAAGAAAACCGTGCAACAGCACTACGATCTCACCCGCTCCGCGGTGGCGGCCTCGCTGCTCGGCGACTGGCCGCGCCGGTCGGTGGCGTTCACGAAGGTGATGCCGCGCGACTACCAGCGGGTCCTGGACGCGGCGAAGGCAGCGCGTGCTGCCGGCCGCGACGTCGACGAGGCGATCATGGAGGCCGCTCGTGGCTGACCCGACCGGTTTCCTGAAGTACGACCGCGAAGAGCCGAAGAAGAAGTCCAAAGAGGAGCGTCTCGCGACCTGGGGTGAAGTCTACGCGGACGTCCCCCCGGCCGAGCGCAACGAACAGGTGCGCAAGCAGGCGTCGCGGTGCATGGACTGCGGCATCCCGTTCTGCCACTCCGGCGGCTCCGGCTGCCCGCTGGGCAACCTGATCCCGGAGTGGAACGACCTGGTCCGCCGCGGCGACTGGGCCGCGGCGAGCGACCGGCTGCACGCCACCAACAACTTCCCCGAGTTCACCGGGAAGCTGTGCCCGGCGCCGTGCGAAGCCGGCTGCGTGCTGTCGATCTCGCCGCTCTCGGGCGGGCCGGTGTCGATCAAGCGCGTCGAGCAGACGATCGCCGACCAGTCCTGGGAAGCGGGTTACGTCCAGCCGCAGGTGTCCGAAGTGTCCAGTGGACGGCGGGTCGCGATCGTCGGTTCCGGGCCGGCCGGGCTCGCCGCGGCCCAGCAGCTGACCCGCGCCGGGCACGAGGTCACCGTGTTCGAGCGCGACGACCGGCTCGGCGGGCTGCTGCGCTACGGCATCCCCGAGTTCAAGATGGAGAAGAAGGTCCTCGACCGGCGCCTGGCGCAGCTGCGCAAGGAAGGCACCCGGTTCGTCACCGGCTGCGAAGTCGGCGTCGACCTGTCGGTGGAGGACCTGCGCGCGCAGTACGACGCCGTCGTGCTCGCGGTCGGCGCGCTGCGCGGCCGCGACGACACGACGACGCCGGGCCGCGAGCTGGCGGGCATCCACCTGGCGATGGAGCACCTGGTCCCGGCCAACAAGTACGTCGAGGGCGACGGCCCGCCCGCGGTCGACGCCCGAGGCAAGCACGTGGTGATCATCGGCGGCGGCGACACCGGCGCCGACTCCTACGGCACGGCCACCCGCCAGGGCGCGCTGTCGGTGACGCAGCTGGACCAGTACCCGATGCCGCCTTCGGCCCGGGACGACGCCCGGTCGCCGTGGCCCACGTGGCCGTACATCCTGCGCACGTACGCGGCGCACGAGGAGGCGGGCGAGCGGAAGTTCGCGGTGGCGGTCAAGCGGTTCGTCGGCGACGACGAGGGCTGCGTCACGGCGATCGAGCTGCAGCAGGTGCGGGTCCAGAAGGACCCGGCGACCGGCCGCCGCGAGGTGATCCCGGTGAACGACGAGATCGAGACGCTGCCGGCGGACCTGGTCCTGCTGGCGATCGGCTTCGAGGGCGTCGAGGAGATGCCGCTGCTGGGCGGGCTGGGCCTGTCGCCGACCCGCCGCGGAACGCTGTCGTGCGGTGTGGACTGGCAGACGGAGACCCCGGGGGTGTTCGTCTGCGGCGACGCCCACCGCGGCGCGTCCCTGGTGGTGTGGGCGATCGCGGAGGGCCGTTCGGTGGCCAACGCGGTGGACACGTACCTGACGGGCGCGTCGGACCTGCCGGCCCCGGTCCACCCGACGGCACTGCCGCTCGCGGTCGTCTGATCCGTTCATCTCGAAGGCCCCCTCGTCGCTGGTGAGGGGGCCTTCGGCGGGCCTGGTGGTGAACCGACGCCACCGCTTACCGTGCCGCGTGGCGGTAATGCCGAGGCGAGGACCCGACTTCGCGCCGGAACGCCGTGCTGAAGGCACTTTCGGATTCGTAGCCCGTTGCGGCGGCCAGCTCGGAGTTCGACAAACTCCCGTTGCGCAGGGCGTCCCGGGCCAGCGTCATGCGCCATTTGATCAAGTAGGTCAACGGCGGTGTCCCCACTCTGGCCTTGAACGCCGCGGCGAACGCCGAGCGGGACATCCGACCGATCTCGGCGAGTTCGGCGAGCGTCCATCGCCGGCTCACGTCCTCGTGCATAGCCCGCAGCGCCGCGCCGATGCCGTCGTCGGCCAGCGCCGCGAGCCAGCCGCCGGGTTGGTCGGTGTTGCCCGCGTGCGCCCGCAGCATGTGGACGAGAATGATCTGCGCAAGGTGCTCCAGCACCAGAGACCTCCCGACGCTGGGCGATTCGATCTCGAAGACCAGCAGCGAGGCGAGATTCATGAACAGCGCTCCGCGCGGATCGCCCGCCCGGACGTGGACCACCCGCGGAAGCACGTCGAGCAGCATCGAGGTGTCGCCGGCGTCGAACGTGAAGTCGACACTGCACGTGTAGGAGTCCTCGCCTGCTTCGGTTCCGATGCGAAACCCTCTGCCGGTCGTGTTCGGCGGCAGCGTGGCGGCCGAGAGCGCCGAAACCGCGTCGCGCGAGCTGCTCAGCGTGTATTGCGGAGGGTGACCAAGCAGGTAGAAGTCCCCTTCTTCCAGCAGCAGCGGCTCATGGCCGTCGAGGGTCAACCAGCACCGGCCGTCGACGACAACGCCGAGTTTGACGTGCGGGAAGGGGGCGAACCGCACCGCCCACGGACTGGCGGCGTGCAGCGGTGCGGGCACGACCGCGCGTGGCCGGAGCAGCCCCATGACACCGACCATGGGGTCGCGAGAGCCGATCACCCCCGCATCCATGGACGATACGTAAAGAACTTCGGACTCCACGTTATGGACCGTATCAGAGACCGCGCTGCATGATGAGTGCCTGGGCGCGGCGTCATCGCCGGGTGCGACAGCCTTGGGTGTTGAGGAGAGAATTGTGCGTTATCGATATCTTGGCCGATCAGGTCTGCGCGTCTCGGCGCTTTCCCTGGGAACGGGGAACTTCGGCGGCGGCTGGGGACACGGTGCCACCGTCCCCGAGGCGCAAGAAATGTACGACAGGTATCGCGGCGCCGGCGGAAACTTCATCGACACCTCCAGCAACTATCAGTTCGGTGACGCGGAGGTCTATCTCGCCGAAATGATCGCCGCCGATCGCGACGAGGTGGTGGTCGCCACCAAGTACTCAACGGGGACCACGCCGGACAGCGGCCTTCAGATGACCGGTAACGGCAGGAAGTCGATGGTGCAATCGCTGGAGGCGAGCCTGCGACGGCTGAAAACGGATCGAGTCGACCTGTTGTGGGCCCACGCTCCCGACAATGCGACTCCTGTCGAAGAAATCATGCGCGCCTTCGACGATCTCGTCCGCTCGGGCAAGGTGCTCTACGTCGGCTTGTCCAACTTCCCCGCCTGGCGGGTGGCGACCGGAGCGACCATCGCCGCGGCCCGGGGCTGGGCACCCCTGGTCGCCATCCAGGCCGAATACAGCTTGGTCGAACGCGCCGCAGAACGCGATCTGTTGCCGATGGCGGAAGGCTTCGGACTCGGGGTTCTGGGCTATTCGCCGCTCGGCGGAGGCCTGCTGACCGGAAAATATCGCCGAGGCGAAAGCGGCCGTGCACAGAGTTCCATCAGCCAGTTCCTGCACCACGAAGAAGACGGCAACAAGGCCGCCGTTCTCGACACGGTCGAAGCGATCGCCCGGGAAGCGGACGCCACCGCCGAGGCGGTGGCGATCGGCTGGTCGATGGCCAAGGGGGTCATCCCGATCGTCGGCCCGCGATCGGCCGGGCAGCTGGCCACCAATCTCGCGGCGGCACAGCTTCGGCTGAGCCCTGAACAGATCGACCGGCTCGACGCGGCCGGCACCCTGCCATTGGGCTACCCGCACAACATGAAGACCGATCCGGGCGTCGCCCTCGCCGTCACGGGCGGGCAAATGGATCTCCTCGATGCCCCTGGCCTCACCATTTCCTAGTGCGGCAGCCGCCCGGCGGGTCTGAAAGCGTTACGCCGGACAGCGGTGTGCGCTCTGTGGGGAGCCGATTACTTTCGAGTAGCTGTGTCGCCTTTGCGACGATTCACTTCTGCGGAAGGTGGGGCGTCTTGAAGCACACGAAACTCCGGGCCGCGGTGGTCACCGCCGTCCTCTCCCTGGTGTTCGCCCTGGTCGGAACGCCCGCCCAGGCCGCACCGAAACCCTTCTGGACGCCCGATGCCATGCGGGCGGCCGTCCCGATGGACTCGCTCGTCAAATCCCCCGCCTTCACGCCGAAGGACGTCGCGCGAGGGCAGAGCGCTGTCATCCAGAGCATTCCGAACGGCGGTGGGGCCTGGACCGGCGGCGGCAAGGTCACCCAGACCGCCGGGCGCGTGTTCTTCCTCTTCAACGGCCAGAAAGCGTCCTGTTCCGGGGATGCCGTCACCAGCACCAACGGCAGCGTCGTCGTCACCGCCGGGCACTGCGTGAAGTACCAGGGCACCTGGCACACCGAGTGGGTCTTCGTGCCCGGCTACAACAACGGCAACGCCCCCTACGGCCAGTGGGCCGCGAAGACCACGCTCACCACGCCGCAGTGGGAAGCCAGTGAGGACATCAACTACGACGTCGGCATGGCCGTCGTCAACCCGCTCAACGGCCAGCGGCTCACCGACGTCGTCGGCGCGCAGGGCATCGCCTTCAACCAGCCGAAGAACCAGAGCATGTACGCCTTCGGCTACCCGGCCGCGGCGCCCTACGACGGCACGAAGCTGATCTATTGCAGCGGCAGCACTTTCACCGACTTCCTGCTGTCCAAGGACCACGGCATGCAGTGCAACATGACCGGCGGTTCCAGCGGCGGGCCGTGGTTCCTGTCGTTCAACGAGGGCACCGGCGCCGGCGTGCAGGCCTCGGTGAACAGCTTCGGCTACAACTTCTTGCCGGGCTACATGTTCGGGCCGTACTTCGGCACCGACGCGCAGAACCTGTACAACCGCGCGCAAGCCGCGTGACCGCGCGTCAGCCCAGGGGCGGAGCCGGGGTTCCGGCCCCTGGGCCGACGTCGGCGCGCTCCGGGCCCGCCAGGCTCGGGGCATGCGGAAAACCCTGATCGCGCTCGCTTTCCTGCCCCTGCTCACCGCGCCGCCGGCGGCGGCGGCCCCGGGATTGACGTGGACGATCCCCTGCCCGGACTACGGCATGTCGCCGTCGCCGACGGCCGGGCTCGCATGCGCCACCCTGCGCGTGCCGCTCGACTACGCGCACCCGGACCGCACCATCGAGCTGACCCTCTCCCGGCACGCCGGGACCCCCGGCAAGCGCCGGGGCGTGCTGCTGATGAACCCCGGCGGGCCGGGCAGCCCCGGGCTCGCCATGCCCGCCCAGCTGCTGCAGCGGATGGGCGGCTCCGGCCTGCCGGACGCCTACGACGTCATCGGCTTCGACCCCCGCGGCACCACCTACAGCACGCCGGTCACGTGCGCCATGACGACGTCGGAGGAGCGTGGCGCGGTCCTCGGCCCGTACGCGGCCGGGGCGGGTGACGTCACCGCCACCGCGGCGAAAGCGCGCGTGGTGGCGGAGAAGTGCGGCACCGCGTCCACAAAGGACCTGTTGCCGCACATGACGACCGCGAACACCGCCCGCGACCTCGACCGGATCCGGGCGGCGCTGGGGGAGCGGAAGATCTCCTACTACGGCGTTTCTTACGGCAGCTACCTCGGTGCGGCCTACGCGTCGATGTTCCCCGGCCACACCGACCGGATCGTGCTCGACAGCGTCCTCGGCCCACGCGGGCTCGACGTCCGCGCCAACCGGCGTTTCGCCGAAGGGTTCGACGACCGCTTCCCGGACTTCGCCGCCTGGGCGGCCGAGCGCGACGACGTCTACCACCTGGGGCGGACACCGGCGGCGGTGACGGCGAAGTTCTTCGAGCTCGCCGCCGTCCGCGGGCCCGGGTTCCGGTCCGGAACGTGGAACGGCCTCTACGACGACGCGTTCTTCCCGGCGCTGGCCCGGGACTGGGCGGGCGCCGCGCGAACCACGGCCGGGCCGCTCGACGGCGACAGCCACGCCGCGCTCCAGCTCCAGGTGCTCTGCAACGACTCCGACTGGCCCGAGCGGCTCGGCTACTACCAGTACGCGGTCGAACGCGACCGGGTGAAGCACCCCATGTTCGGCCCGGCCGCGGCGAACGTGAACCCCTGCGCGTTCTGGCCCGTCGAACGCGCCGAGCCGCCGGTGCGCGTGGGCGGACCCGGCCCGGCGAACGTCCTGCTGGTGCAGAACCTGCGTGATCCGGCGACGCCGCTGTCCGGCGCGCGCGAGACGCGAGCGGCGTTCGGGCCCCGCGCGCGGCTGGTGACCGTCGACGACGGCGGCCACGGTGTCTTCACGCGGGAAAATGCTTGCGGAAACGAAGCAGTGCTGGGCTATCTGCGTGACGGGGTCTTCCCCGCGGCGGACGGTTCCTGTCAGTCTGCTCGGTGAGGGGGACATTTCCCCCTCGGGGGAATGAGGGGAAAAGAATATGAAAAGGATGATGTTCTTCGTCGTGTCCGTGCTGGCCGCGGTCCTGCTGGCTGCGCCTTCGGCGTCCGCGCAGCCCGCGCGCCCAGGCCCGATCTGCATTCCGGAAGCACTCTGGCTGAACGGGCCGAACGGGACGGCGATCTGCATGGCGGCGCCGAATCCGTCGATCACGCCGCCGTTCACCGCGTATTCCGAAAGCAACGGCAGCCAGAACGCCTGGTGTGTGTACACCCAGCCGAACTATTTCGGTCCGGCGGTGCGGATCCCGGCGTTTTCGCGGGCCAACGTGTGGTTGACGGTCGCCTCGGCGCGGCCCTGCTGACGACCTGTCGGCACCTCCGGGGTGGTGTGGTCGCGCAGCGCGACGCGCGACCACGCCACCCCGGCGGCCGGCCGGGCCCGACGATCACCGCCATGGGGATCAGCGAATCGGTGACGGAGATCAGCAGTCCCCAGCCCGGCGTGGGGAGCGGCCCGGCCAGGCGACGGCGAGGGGCAGCGTGAGCACCCACACCCAGGGGGTCAGGACCTCGGTGGCCAACCGGGCGACGCGCAGCACGGCGCGAACCTTATCCTGGTGGGTGTGAACTGGACTGTGGACGTCCCCGTCGACACACTGCCCGAGCTGCCGCCGCTGCCGCCCGACCTGCGGGCGCGGCTCGACAAGGCGCTGGCCCTCCCGGCCGCGCAGCAGCCGGAGTGGCCCGACCCAGAGGCGACCCGCCGGGTCCGCGGGGTCCTGGAGAGCGTGCCGCCGATCACCGTGCCGGCCGAGATCGACCGGCTGAAGAGCCGGCTGGCGATGGTCGCTCGCGGCGAGGCCTTCCTCCTGCAGGGCGGCGACTGCGCGGAGACGTTCGAGTCCAACACCGAGCCGCACATCCGCGCCAACCTGCGCACGCTGCTGCAGATGGCCGTCGTGCTCACCTACGGCGCGAGCCTGCCGGTGGTCAAGGTCGGCCGCATCGCGGGCCAGTACGCGAAGCCGCGCTCGGCCGGGACGGACGCGCTGGGCCTGCCGGTGTACCGCGGCGACATCATCAACTCCCTCGTCGCCAAGCCCGAGCTGCGCGTGCCGGACCCCGGCCGGATGATCCGCGCCTACGCGAACGCGGGCGCCGCGATGAACCTGGTCCGCGCGCTCACCGGCGCCGGCATGGCCGACCTGCACCAGGTGCACGACTGGAACAAGGACTTCGTGTCGGCGTCGCCGGCGGCCCAGCGCTTCGAGACACTGGCCAACGAGATCGACCGCGGCCTGCGGTTCATGTCGGCGTGCGGGGTCACCGACACGTCGCTGCAGTCCACCGAGATCTTCGCCAGCCACGAAGCGCTGCTGCTCGACTACGAGCGTTCGATGCTGCGCCTGGACAACGCCGACGCGGCGAACCCGAAGCTGTACAACCTCTCGTCGCACTTCCTCTGGATCGGCGAGCGGACCCGCCAGCTGGACGGCGCGCACATCGCCTTCGCCGAGCTGCTGGCCAACCCGATCGGGTTGAAGATCGGCCCGACGACCACGCCCGACATGGCCGTGGAGTACGTCGAGCGGCTCGACCCGCGCTTCGAGCCGGGGCGGCTGACGCTCATCTCCCGGATGGGGAACGGCAAGGTCCGCGAGGTGCTGCCGGCGATCGTGGAGAAGGTCGAGGCGTCCGGGCACAAGGTCATCTGGCAGTGCGACCCGATGCACGGCAACACCCACGAGTCGTCCACCGGGTACAAGACCCGCCACTTCGACCGCATCGTCGACGAGGTCCAGGGCTTCTTCGAGGTGCACAACCAGCTGGGCACCTACCCGGGCGGCATCCACGTGGAGCTGACGGGCGAGGACGTCACGGAGTGCCTGGGCGGCGCCCAGGAGATCTCGGACGTCGACCTGTCGGGCCGCTACGAGACGGCCTGCGACCCGCGGCTGAACACCCAGCAGTCCCTGGAGCTGGCGTTCCTGGTGGCGGAGATGCTCCGCGGCTGAGACCGGCCCGAGCGCCCCAATGTGGCGTTGGTTGCGTCCAACGCACCGAACGCCACATTGGGTGCGTTGGACGCACCGAACGCCACATTGGGGCGTTTGGCTCCTGCGCGGGTGAGGGGCAGGTAGGCGCTGGTCGAGGCGGACGCCCGGCGTCAGGAAGCGTCGAGGAGGCGGGCCGTGGACTTCAGGACCGCGTCCCGCAGTGAGCCGATGTCCGGCACCGCCGCGCCGTTGACCTGCAGCCCGATGTGGACCGAATCCCGGTACGCCGCCACCGCGATGCCGACCGCGTGGCGCGGGGCCAGCGGCACGAACGGGTAGATCGCCGCCATGCGGGCGCCGTCGAGGGACAGGCGGGCCGGGGGCACCGGGACCGTCGTGATCACCAGGTCGAACAGCATCGGCGCCGCCTGGCCCGCCGTGCGCGTGCCCAGGCGGTGCAGCAGCGGGGGGACGCGCCCGGCGAGCAGCGGGAGTGCCCCCGCGCCGCGGCTCGGGCCCGCCGCCTTGTTGCGGGTCATCGCCCGGCGGACCACCCGCAGCCGCTCGACCGGGTCGTCCTCGCCGACCGGCAGGTCGCACAGGTAACCCGAAAGCTTGTTGCCGCCCAGCTGAGCACCCGCGCGGCCGCGCACGCTCACCGGGATCAGCGCGCGCAGCGTGCGGCCGTCGGCGCGCTGGCCGCGGTTGACCAGCCATTCGCGCAGCGCGCCCGCCAGCACCGCCAGCACGACGTCGTTGGTCGTGCCGCCGTGCGCGCGGCGCACCCGGCGCAGCTCGGTCAGCGGCAGGCGCACGAACCCGAGCCGTCGCTCGGCCGACGGCGGCGCCGAAACCGGGGACAGCTGCGGACGCGCGGCCCGCACCACCGAAGACGCGATCCCGGCGGCCTCGTTCGCCTGGCCCCACACCGTGCCCAGTGCACCCTTCACCGTGTCCAAAGTGGAGCGCGGGGCGGGGATCGGGCGGGACGGCGCGGGGAGCCGCTCGGGCTGCTCGACGCCGTCGAGCAGCCCGGCCGCGACCGCGTACGCCCCGGCGCCGTCGGTCAGCGCGTGGTGCAGTTTCAGCAGCAGCGCGAACTTCCCGTCCGGCAGTCCGGTGACGAGCGTGAGGTCCCACAGCGGCCGGGACGTGTCGAGCGGCTCGGCGATCCACTGCGACGCGTACGCGGACAGGGGGTCCGGCTCGTACAGCGAACTCAGGGGCACGTGGTGGATGTGGTCGGCGGCAGCAAAACCCGGGGCGTCGGCCCAGCTGGCCGAGCCCGGCGGGAACAGTTCAGCGCGCGCCCGCTGGCGCAGTTTCGGCAGCCGGGCGGCCCGCTGCGCGAGCAACGCCGTCAGCGCGGCCGGATCCACCGGGCCGCGGGCGGTGAAGGTGACCACCGCTCCCATGTGCATCGGGGTGGTTTCGCTTTCCAGGCAAAGGAAAGCGACGTCGAGTGCGCTGAGCGGCGAGCCTGCCATGGGCGACCTTTCCGGGTTCGCGGGGGGCGCACGGCCACGTGCGTCGGAAGGGAAGGAACCCACTGCACCAGCCCGGCGTGACAGCCGGGTGGTCGGGGTGTTTCCACCACGCTAACGAGCGACACCGTTCCGCCATTCGAGACACCCCAGGCCGTGGTGCCCCGGCTCACAGGTCGAACAAGGGCTCATTCCCCCGGAGCATGCTCGGGTTCTTCCGCACGGGCCACCGGCGTGCCCCAATCGGGGGTGAACGCGACCTGCTTGCCGACGCGGCGCACGGGCAGGCCGTTCACCTGCCGCTTGCCGAGGCCCGGCCAGATCTCCGCGGCGTCCTTCGCCGCGGCCCGGATCGCGCCGCCGTCGAGCGTCGTGCGGGTTTCCGGGATTTCGCGGTCCGTCCACTGCACGACCAGCTTCAGCGGGCCGGCCGAGGGGAGCGGCCAGAGGAACACCTCGTGCTCGACGGCGAACCGCGTGCCGCCCACCGGCTGGGCCCGCAGCACCGGGGCCTCCGGTTCGGACGCGGACGGCACCGAGATCGTCTCGGAGCTCGCCCGGCTGCCGTCGGCGTAGAGCACGCCGACGAGCAACCCGTTGTAGTCGGGCTTGCGCCGGTGGTCGATCAGCCCCTCGGCGGGGTCTTCGACCAGGCTGTCCCGGGAGTAGACCGTGACGCGCAGTGTCAGCGCCTGGGGCCACACCTCGATGGTCCGCAGCGCCACCACCGTGCGCTCGGACCGGCCCAGCGGCTGCGCCCACGGCAAAACGGCCGGGACGATGTGCTCGCGTGGAGGGTCGGTCCAGTGCCGTCCGTTGAAGGCGTAAAGCTCCTGCTCCGGAACGGGGAACAGGGGACGCTCACGGGGACCGCCGGTGAAGAAGCTCATCGGACGGCCCGCGACGCACGGTCCGGCACCATGCGCCCACGGTAGGACAAGAGAGCGGGAATTTCCGCCCCCGAACGGGGGTACGGCCCCCGCGACCCGTGATCCGGGACACAAGGGCCGTACACCGAGCGTGACGGATCAGTCGCTGAGCTTCAGCTCGCCATTGCGCTTGGCGGCCTCGTCCAGCTCCTTGTCCGCCGGCTTGCCCATGGCGTCCATCAGCTGGCGGGCCAGGCCGAGGCCGGTCCCGCCGAGCGACAGCGCCTTCGCGAACATGTCGGACATGCCGTCGGCGCCGTTGAGCACGACCATGTGGTCGATGTTGCCGAACGCGCTCGCGCCCGCCTCGACGATCTCCGGCCAGCGCTCGGCCAGCTGCTGCGCGACGACGGCTTCCTGGTTCTCCGCCAGCGCCGCCGCGCGCGCCTTGATCGCGTCCGCCTCGGCGAGCCCCTTCGCCCGGGCCGACTCCGCTTCGGCGAGCCCCTTCGCCTTCGCGGCCTCGGCCTCGGCCAGACCGCGGGCCTTGGCCGCGGCGGCCTCGGCCTCACCGGTCGCCCGGGTCGCGCCCGCCATCGCCTCGGCACGGGCCTTCGTGGCCTGCGCCTCGGCCTCGGCGGCCGTCTTCACGCGGGTCGCGTCCGCCGCGGCCCGCAGCTCGGTCTCCTTCGCCTCGGCCTGGGCCTTGGCGATCGAAGCGTCACGGGCCGCGTCGGCCGCCGTACGCGTGTCGTACGCCTTCGCGTCGGCCGGCTTGCGGACCTGCGACTGCAGCCGCTGCTCGGCCAGCGCCGCCTCCAGCTCGGCGGCCCGCGTCTCCTGGACGACGACCTCCTGGCGCGCGGTCGCCTCGGCCAGCGGACCCGACTGCGACGCCTTCGCCCGGGCCTGGTCCACCTCGGCCTGGTAGCCGGCCTGCTGGATCTGGCTCCCGCGCACCGCGGCGGCCTTCTTCGCGGCGGAGACCTGCTCGACCTCGGCGGCCTCCTGGTCCCGCTGCGCCTCGGCAATGCGAGCCGACGCGGCCACCGCGGCGGCGTGCGGCTTGCCGAGGTTCAGGATGTACCCGGACTCGTCGTCGATCTCCTGGATCTGCAGCGAGTCGACGATCAGCCCCAGCTTGATCATCTCCGTGGCCGAGGACTGCCGCACCTCACCGGTGAGCGCGTCCCGGTTGTGGATCATCTCTTCGATGGTCAGCCCGCCCACGATCGAGCGCAGGTGCCCCGAGAAGAGTTCGTGGATGGTGTCGTTCATGCCCTTCTGCTGGTCCAGGAACCGGCGGGCGGCGTTGGCGATCGAGGCGAAGTCGTCCCCGACCTTGTAGATGACGACGGCCCGCACGGTGACCGGCAGGCCCTGCTTGGTCACGCAGGAGACCTGCAGGTTGACCCCGCGCGTGTCCAGCGACAGCCGCCGGGCGGTCTGGAACCCGGGGATGACGTTCACGCCGCGCCCGGTGATGATCTTGAAGCCCAGGCTGTCCGCGGTGTCCGCACGATCGACGCGAACCCCCAGCCCGGAGATGATCAGCGCTTCGTTCGGCTCGGCGACCTTGTACAGCAGCCGCAGGACCCCGAAGACCAAGATCAGCACGGCAATGATTCCACCGGCGGAAAACAGCAGGATTTCCACGAGGCTCATGGCACCGACCCCCTCGCTCTTTTCTGTTGTGCGTTGTGTTGGTGCCCCTTCGACGCCGCCGGCGGCCCGGGGGTTGCCACGGTTCGGCGGAACTTGTGTGTCAGGTTTCAAGACGGTCGTGACCACGGGGGCCGGGGTCGATTGCGCGGCCCCGAGCTGCAGGTCATTCGTGCGCAGCTGGGTCGGCCGCGCGGCCTCGGGCCGTCAGTCATCGACGGAGGCTGTGAGGGCTCTCGGGCGACGACGCTTTAGACGTCATAGTCGTGGCCGGCCCTGGGCCGCTTCGCCGTCAGCGGCTCAGGGAGCGCCACCGTTCGACGTAAACCGTCCGGGGCGGCTCGAAATCCACCACCAGCACCTGGGTGCCCGAGGTGAACGTCTCCTCCGGGTCGGCCGGGTAGGCGTAGAACGCCTCCGTGCCGCCCCGGACGTTCAACAGCACCTCGCCGATGAGGCCGGGGCCGATCGTGCCCGTCACGCGGCCCCGGCTGCCGATCATCCTCCGAAGCCCTTCAGCTTGACCTTGGAGTTCTTCGCCACGAACGTGCCCGGCTCCGGGTCCTGCTGGAAGACGAAGTCGAACCCGCCGCGGCCGCGGCCGCCGTCGCGGTCGGCCTTCAGACCGGCCTGCTCGAGGATCCGCTGGGCGTCCTCGAACGACTTGAACCGGACGTCCGGCACCTGGACGGCGTTGTTGACGAACACGCCGATCCGCTTCGCCTTCGCCTGCGAGCCGCCCGGGGGGTCGGTGCGGGTGACGGCGCCGCCCGGGACGTCCTGCTTGAACTCCTCGCCCGCCTGGAACGGCTCGAACCCGGCCTGCTGCAGCAGCTGGAACGCCTCGTCCTTGGACCGGCCCGTGACGTCCGGGACCGGCGGCAGCGGGATCGGGCCCTTCGACACGATGACCGTGACCTGGCCGCCGATGGTGAGCTGGCTGCCCGACGACGGCGTCGTGCGGATGACCGCGCCCTGGGGGACCTCGGCGTCGAAGTCGTCGGGTCCGCGGACCGGGGTCAGCTGGGACGCCTTGATCGCCTGCTCGGCGTCGGGGAACGCGGTGCCGGGGCGGATGTCCGGCACCACCGGGCGGCCCTTCGACAGCACCACCGACACCGTCGCGTTCGGCGCCAGCGTCGTGCCCTCCGCCGGGTCGGCGCGCAGGACCGTGTTCGACGGCGCCGTGTTGTCGTACTCCTGGCTGAACCTCGGGTTCAGCTTCACCGCCCGCAGCGCGTCGCCGGCCGCGGCCTGGTTCAGCCCGACGAGCTTCGGCACCCGCGCGGTCTTGTCGCCGCCGGTGTCGGTGAGGATGAAGACGAACGCCGTGAGCAGCCCGCCGAGCAGCAGCACCGCGGCGGCGATCACGAAGATCCGCTTCCGGGTGTCCGCCGGCTTCTCCGGCTCGGGCCGGCTCCGCTGCCGCGGCGGCGCCGGTGGTACCGGGGGCACCCGGGTGGTCACCGGGGGACCGGCGTGGGTGAGCGCCCGCGTCGCGTTCGGCCGGTGCACTGGCATCGTCTTCTCGGTGTCCGGCAGCACCTGCGGGATCCGCGGCAGCGTGCGCTCGGTGTCGGCGAGGTCGCCCTGGCCGTGGGACACCGGGATCGGCACGGTCACCGGCAGCAGCCCCAGCTGGGCGCGCACCGCGGTCAGCTCGGTGAGGAACTCCCCGGCGTCGGCCGGGCGCAGCAGCGGGTCCCGCCGCGTCGCGCGCACGACCAGGTCGTCCAGGGCGGGCGGCAGGTCCGGGCGCAGCTCGCTCGGGCGCGGCACGTCGTCGTTCACGTGCCGGTACGCCACCGAGATCGCGGTGTCCCCGGTGTAGGGCACGCGGCCGGTCAGCATCTCGTACAGCAGGATCCCGGCCGAGTAGACGTCCCCGCTCGAAGACGCCGCGCCGGTGGCGACCTGCTCCGGCGACAGGTAGGCGACCGTGCCGAGGATGACGCTCGCACTGGTCGTGCCCGCGCTCGCCACGGCCCGCACCAGGCCGAAGTCCGCGACCTTCACCGCCCCGCCGGTCTGCTGCCCGACCCGGCCGATCAGCACGTTCTCCGGTTTCACGTCCCGGTGCACCAGCCCGGCCCGGTGCGCGGCGGCGAGCGCCGACAGCACGGGCTCGGCCACGCTCAGCGCCAGCGCGACGTCCAGCGGGCCCCGGTCGTCGAGCAGGTCGCGCAACGTCCCGCCGTCCACCAGTTCCATCACCAGGAACGCCAGCCCCGACTCCGCACCCTGCGGCAGGTCGAAGCCCTGGTCGTGCACCGCCACGACGTGCGGGTGGTGCAGCTGGGCCGCGGACTGCGCCTCCCGCACGAACCGGTCCACGAACGACCGGTCGTCCGCGAACCGCGGATCCATGATCTTGATCGCGACCGGACGGTCCAGCCGGGTGTCCGTCCCCCGGTAGACGGAAGACATTCCGCCGTGGGCGAGCAGCCGGTCCACCCGGTAGCGCCGCTCCAAGAGCGTGCCGACCAGGCTGGGTTGGGTGCGTGTCACGAGTATGGATCGTACGGAACCGCGCACGCCTCGTGGAGGAGACCTCGCGGCTCACCCGTGCGCACTAGCGGGTGAGGGGACGGAATGTGGCACAGTGTCACCTGTGAGTGGGATTCCTGTCGCCGAAGACATCCTCGACACCGCCATCGCGGTCCTTCCGCTGCCGGAGGTGGCGAACGTCCTCGGGACCTCGACCAACAAGGTCCGGCAGATGCTGCGCGAAGGGCAGCTGATCGCGCTCAAGCGCGGCGGCGAACTGTGCGTGCCCAGCGCCTTCTTCGTCAAGGACGGCGTCGTCAAGGGGCTGGCGGGGACGATCACCGTGCTCGCCGACTCCGGGTTCTCCCGGACCGAGATGCTGCGGTGGCTGTTCACCACCGACGACACGCTGCCCGGGAGCACGCCCGTCAACGCGCTGCGGACCAGCCACGGCACCGAGGTCAAGCGGCGCGCCCAGGCCATGGCGTTCTGACCTGCGCAGACAGGTCACAGCCGCGGTCAGCTGGACGGCCGCGGCGACGAGCAGGCACGCCGGGAGCGACCACGCGCCCAGCGGGCCGGCCAGCGCCGCTCCCGCCGCCAGGCCGGTGATCTTCACGCTCGCCGCCGTCGTGAACACCTGGGCCCGGACGTGCTCGGGTGCCTCGCGGTGGCGGATGGCGAACAACGCCGTGAGCTGCGGACCTTCGGCGAATCCGGCGAGCACGGCCGCGACGAAGATGCCGTGCCCACTGGCGGCCAGCAGGCAGCTCGCCGCCAGGAGGAGCGTGCTCAGCCAGACGGTCCGGTCGGGCGCCCACGGCAGCGGCTTCTTCGCGAAGACGGCGTTGGCCAGCAGCGACGCCACCGCCAGGACGGTCAGCAGCAGGGCGCCGTCCGCCGGGCCGCGCAGGTGCGCCGCGCCCAGCAGCGGGTAACACACGGTGACCATGCCGATCCCCGCGCAGGAGATCGTCGAAGCGACGGTCGCCCGCCGCAGCGGCGCGTTGCGGACCAGGACCCGGAAGCCGTCCTTGAGGCGCGACTTCCGGGGAGTCCGCTTCGGCAGGAACCACGCCACCGGAATCGCCGCGGCGACCATGCCGACGGCGACCACGAGTCCGGCCGGACCGCCGAGGAGCCCGGCGAGACCGGGACCGGCGAGAGCGGCGGCGGTGAACGTCATGGCGTCGAGGCGGCTGGCCGTCGGCAGCGCGGGCCCGGCGACCGCGGGCAGCTGCGCGGTCCAGCCGCCGGCGATGGCGGGGTTGAGCAGGCCGGCGACGACCGCCACCGCGACGACGGCTTCGAGCGGCAGGTGCCCGAAGACGGCGGTGACCAGCGCGATCCCGCCGGCGTAGCCGCCGAGCGCGACGGCGAGCAGCCGTCCCGGCGCCGCGCTGCGGTCCAGCAGGGCGCCGAGCACCGGCCCCCCGAACGCGGCGGCTGCGGTCAGCCCGGCGAGCAAGGCCGCCCCGGCGTGCGGGCCCACGGTCATCCCGAGCAGCAGCAGGGCGGGCCCGGACAGCTCGTCGCCGGTCCGGGCGAGTGTGGCACCGACCAGGTAACGTCTTATCACTGACAAGACGTTACAGTGGGGCATGACCTTTCCGCACCGGGATTCCGTGCAGCGCGCGGTCGATCTGCTGGGTGTCCTGCTGGTCCCGTCCCCCGACCCGGCCTCGGTGGCGCAGGTCCTGCGCGAGCACGGCGAACCGGACGTCTCGCTGTCCGCGGAGGACGTCTCGGAACTGCGTGCGGCGGCCCTCGAACTGCGCGAAGTCTTCGCGGCGCCTGACGTCGCTTCGGCGGCTTCGGTGCTGAACGCGTTGTTCGCGAAGTACGCGGGCCCGCCGCGGCTGACCGACCACGAGGAGGGCTACGGCTGGCACCTGCACGTGGACGCGGCCGACGACGGGCCGTGGGGCGCGTGGCTGGTGACGTCGTCGGCGCTGGGGCTGGCGGCGCTGCTGGCGGACCGCCAGGACGTGCCGGGCGGGCTGTGCGCGTCGCCGTCGTGCGGGAAGCCGTTCGCGCACACGGGGGGCGGCAGCCCGCGGAAGTTCTGCTCGCCCCGGTGCGCGACCCGCGAACGCGTCGCCGCGCACCGGGCGCGAAGCTGAAGGCTCAGCCCTGGGTCTTGTCGCGCCAGGCGATCCAGGACTTGAGCGCGTCCAGGTCGTAGTCCGGGCCGCCGACACCGACGGTGAACGTCGTGACACCCAGCTCCAGGAGCTTCGGGCCCAGCTCGTCCGGCTCGCCCTGGACACCGCACGAACGCTCGATCTCGGCCGGGTCGCGGCCGACGTCCGCGCAGTGCTGGTCGAGGATCTTGACCTTGCGGGCGACGACCTCCGGGTCGCCGAAGCCGTGCCAGATGTCGCCGTGCCTGGCCACCAGCTTGAGCGTCTTCTTCTCGCCCCCGCCGCCGATCAGGACCGGGATCTTGCGGGTCGGCGCCGGGTTCAGCTTGCCGAGGCGCGACTCGATGCGGGGGAGGGCCTCGGCGAGGTCGTCGAGGCGGCCGCCCGCCGTGCCGAACTCGTAGCCGTACTCCTCGTAGTCCTTCTCGAACCAGCCGGAGCCGATGCCGAGGATGAGCCGCCCGCCGGAGATGTGGTCGACCGTGCGGGCCATGTCCGCCAGCAGCTCGGGGTTGCGGTAGCTGTTGCACGTGACGAGCGCGCCGATCTCCACCCGGGACGTCGACTCCGCCCAGGCGCCGAGCATCGTCCAGCACTCGAAGTGCATGCCCTCGGGGTCGCCGTACAGCGGGTAGAAGTGGTCCCAGTTGAAAACGATGTCGGCGCCGAGGTCCTCGGCGGCCGACGCGGTGCGCCGGATGGAGTCGTAGTCGGCGTGCTGCGGCTGGAGCTGCAGGCCGATCCGGATGCGTCGTTCGGTCATGATCGCAGCCTACGACCGCCCTGGAACGTCTCGCTCGCCCAGACCGCGGCCAAGGGGGGTAGTGCGACTAACAGCCTCCGCCGCTTCGGCACCACGGCCCGCCGCGTCAGGATGTCGTAGTCCAGCGCGACGATCTCGTCGAGGATTCCTTCGTACAGCGTCAACGCCGTCCGCACGCAGGGCCGCGATTCGGGGCGCAGCAACGCGACGCCGGCTTCGGCCCGCCGGTACACCGCCCGCGTCCGCGCGACGAAGTACGCCAGCGCCGCCCGGATCCGCGGGTCGGGCCGCCGCCGCTCCAGCAGCTCGCGCGAGACGCCGAACGCGGCCAGCTCCGAAACCGGCAGGTACAGCCGCCCGCGGTCGAGGTCCTCGCCGACGTCGCGCAGGAAGTTCGTCAGCTGGAACGCCTCGCCCAGCGCGATCGCGCCCGGTTCCGCGTCGGCGAGCGGGCCGGTCGTGCCGAACACCGGCAGCATCTGCAGCCCGATCACCGCGGCGGAGCCGTACGTGTACTCGCCGAGCTCGGCGAAGGTCGGGTACTCGGCGGGCTGGAGATCCATCCGCATGGACTTCAGGAACGCGTCGAACAGGTCGCGCCCGATGCCGTACCGGCGCACCGTGTCCGACAGCGCCACCAGCACCGGGTCGTCCGGGGTCCCGCCCGTGAAGACGACGTCGACCATGGCCGCGACGCGGTCCAGCTCGGCCGCCGGATCGCTGCCGGGCGAGGGGTTGTCGACCAGTTCGTCGGCCATCCGCGCGAAGCCGTACAGCGTGTGGGCGGCGGGCCGGGCCCGGGCCGGCAGCAGCCGCGTCGCCAGGAAGAACGTGCGCCCGTAGTGGGCGTTGATGCGGCGGCATTCGGTGTAGGCGGCGCGCAGGGCGGGCCCGGTGATGCCCGCCGCGTCGAGTTCGTTCACCGGCCGGTGATCCGTTCCGCCGCCAGCCGTCCGGAGATGAGCACCGGCGGGATGCCGACGCCGGGAGTGGTGCCGCAGCCGGCCAGCACGACGTTGCCCGCCGCGCGGACCAGGTTCGCCGGCCGGAACGGGCCGGTCTGCGCGAACGTGTGCGCCAGCGAGAACGGCGTTCCGGCGGTGAGCCCGCGCGCCGCCCAGTCCGCCGGGGTGATCGTCTCGTCGACGGTGAATTCGCCGGCGAACCCGGTCAGCCCGCGGGCTTCGAGCGTGCGGAGCAGCTCTTCCCGGTACGGCCCGCGGACGTGGTCCCAGTCGATCGGCCCGCGACGCAGGTTCGGCGCGGGTGCGAGCACCGAGACGATCTCTCCACCGCGCCCGGCCAGCCCCGGGTCGGTCGCCGTCGGCCGCGTGACCAGCAGCGACGGGTCGCTCATCAGCTTGCCTTCGCGGACGATCTCGGCGAAGGTCCGTTCCCAGGCGCCGCCGAAGAAGATCGTGTGGTGGCCGAGGTCCCACTTCTGCGTCGCGCGCCCGTGCAGCACCACGGCCGACGGCGAGTAGCGCAGCGGCAGCGGACGGCGGGGCCGCGCGCCGAGCAGCCGGTAGGCCGTGCCCAGCTCGGTGGCCAGCACGACGGCGTCGCAGGCGATCCGCTCGCCCGAGCGCGTCCGGACCGCGCGCACCCGCGAATTCACCCGTTCGAGCCACGCGGCTTCGGTGCCGAACCGCACGTCCGCGCCCGCCCGCGCGGCGGCCCCGGTCAGCGCGCGGCCGATTTCGCCCATCCCGCCTTCGGGGTAGTAGACGCCGCCGACGGTGTCCATGTAGGCGATGACGCCGTACGCGGCCATCGCGCGTGCCGGGTCCAGGCCCGCGTAGAGGGCCTGGAAGGTGAACAGCCGCCGGACCCGCTCGTCCCGCAGGTAGCGGGCGACGCGGGGGCCGAGCCTGCCGAACCCGCCCAGCGCGGCGAGCTTGGCCAGCTCGGGGCGGGCCAGGTCGAGCGGCGAGTCGAAGTTGGCCGCCAGGAAGTGGTCCTTCTGGACGGTGTACAGCTCGGTCAGCCAGCGCCGCAGCGCCCGGTAGCCCGCCGCTTCGCGGGCGCCGGCGAAGGCGCGGATCTCGGCCTCCATCGCGTCGCCGTCGGTGCGCAGCGCCAGCTCGCGGCCGTCGGCGAACCGCGCCCGGTACGCCGGGTCGAGCCTGGTCAGGCGCAGGTTCTTGGCCAGGGGCTCGCCGACGGCGGCGAACGCTTCTTCGAGGAGCTCCGGCATGGTCAGCACGCTCGCGCCGGTGTCGACGGCGTTGCCGTCGAAGCTGCGCTGCCCGGCCCGGCCCCCTGGGACGTCCG
Organism: Amycolatopsis sp. A133; assembly: GCF_031082405.1. Classification (GTDB taxonomy): domain Bacteria; phylum Actinomycetota; class Actinomycetes; order Mycobacteriales; family Pseudonocardiaceae; genus Amycolatopsis. The sequence goes on along the minus strand of NZ_JAVHJU010000001.1, from coordinate 324,226 downwards.
CCTGCTCCAGCAGCGTGACCTGCCGTCCCGCGCCGAGCAGGTGCAGCGTCGCCGACAAGCCGGCCAGCCCGGCCCCGATCACGACGACGTGGTCGGCGGGACCGTCTGTCGTCCGCACGTCAGTACGTCCGCTGGGTGGCCTTGACGACCAGCCCGGTCAGCGCCTCGGGCGCCGGCTCGGCCAGGTGCGCGCGGTCCAGCGCGGCCATCGCCGCCGTCGTCAGCTCGTCGATCCGCCGCTCCACCGCGTCGACCGCGCCGACCTGCTGCAACGCCATCCGGACGGTCTCGACGCCCTCGTCGGACAGGTCCGCGTCGCCGATCGCGTCGGCGATCACCGTGGCCGCGGCCTGCTCGTCCTTCTCCGCTGCGAGCTGCAGGCCGAGCGCGACGAGCAGCGTGCGCTTGCCCTCGCGCAGGTCGTCGCCGGCGGGCTTGCCGGTGACCGAGGGGTCGCCGAACACGCCCAGCAGGTCGTCGCGCAGCTGGAACGCCACGCCGACCTCGCCACCGAACTCCAGCAGCGTGGCGATCAGTTCGGGCGAGGCCCCGCCCAGCGCGGCGCCGAGGTGCAGCGGCCGCTGCACGGTGTAGGCGGCCGTCTTGAGCCGGTCGATCTTGAGCGCGGCCTCGACGGAGGCGTCCCCGGTGGCCTGCGTGCGGACGTCGAGGTACTGCCCGGCGAGGACCTCGGTGCGCATCGCGCGCCAGGCCGGGCGGGCCGCGGCGAGGGTCTCCGCCGGCAGCGGGGCGTCGGCGAACATGTCGTCCGCCCAGGCCAGCGCCAGGTCGCCGACCAGCACCGCGGTGGCCAGGCCGAACGTCGCGGGCGAGCCGAGCCAGCCGCGGTCGGCGTGCAGCTTCGCGCCCGCGATGTGCACGGTCGGGAAGCCGCGGCGGGAGTCGGAGGAGTCGATGAGGTCGTCGTGGATCAGCGCGCACGCCTGGATCAGCTCCAGGCTGGACACCGCCTGCAGCACGCCCTCGGCGTCCGGGCCCGCCGGATCGCCGCCCGCGCCGCGCCAGCCCCACCAGGCGAACGTCGGACGCAGGCGTTTGCCGCCGTTCAGCACGAACCCGCGCAGCGCGTCGATCCCGGCGGCCACGGTCGGCTCGGTGGCCAGGATCGCGGTGCCCGCCCGATCGAGGAACCCGGCCAGCGCGCGCTCGACGTGGACGGGCAGGTCGGTGTCGGCGGCGGGCGCGTTCATGCCCGTAATACTCGCCGAACCCGCGGGCGCGCGGGCCGCCGGGTCACCCCGATGTGGCGAATCAGACTCCGGCCGTGGCCGCCCAGAACGGGCCGGTGAGGCCCGCCTCGGCGAAGTAGGCGACGGCGTCTTCCGGTGCGCGCCGCCGGTAGCCGCGCTCCAGCCGGCCCGCGTACCAGCCGCGCGCGAGCCGCCAGAGGGTGACCAGGTCCAGCACGGATCCCTTGGCCAGGCCGGTTTCCGCCAGCCAGGCGTCCACACAGGACTCGCAGCAGAAGAGGCGCTGGTTCGCGCACGTCAGCAGCACGTCGTCCCACATCCGCGCCGCGGGCACCGGGAAGTGCGCCACCTGGCGGCCCGGCGGCGGCGCCGCGCGGTCCACGACCAGCGCGTGCGGCTGCCCGCAGCCGGGGCAACGGGTCGCGACGAGGACCTCCGGCTCGCCGTCGACCAGGTGCGGGATGGCGAACGAGTCCCACGCGCAGCCGCCCCACCACAACGTGTGCGAGCCCATCACGGAGAAGCCGAGCGACCTCGCGGCGAACGGGTGGGCCAGCACGACGTGCTCGCACTCGTCGAGCACCAGGTGGCGGGCGTCGGCGAGGCGGTGCAGGGCCTGCTTGGCGACGGCGAGCGACCCGCCCGCGGCGTCGGCCAGCTCCGGCGCCGCCGGCGCGCGGCCGTGGCGGGCGAAGGCGCGGTAGACCGCGAGGCGCACGTCCTCGTCCCAGCTCGCGTCGTCGTCCCGCACCGCCCCAGTCTAGGCCTCGAAGGTGACTCGAATGACTGTCTCGCGACGCGGACAGGGGCTCCCGGATACCGGGCGGCGGCCCTTAACATGCGGGTATGACGTCGGTGATCGAGCGGTTGCGCGGAGACGGGCCCAAGTTCTCCATCGAGTTCTTCCCGCCCCGGGACACGGCGGACGAGGCCGTCCTCTGGAAGGCGATCCGGGAGCTCGAGCCGTACGACCCGGCCTACATGTCGATCACCTACGGGGCCGGCGGCTCCAGCCGCGACGGCACGATCCGCAGCATCGCCCGCGTCGCGACCGAGACGACGCTGGTGCCGATGGCCCACCTGACCGCGGTCAACCACTCCGTCGCCGAGCTGCGCAACGTCATCGGCTGGTACGCCTCGGTCGGCGTCCGCAACATCCTCGCGCTGCGCGGCGACCCGCCCGGCGACGTCTACGGCGAGTGGATCCCGCACCCGGAGGGCCTCAACTACGCCGAGGAACTGGTGCAGCTGGTCCGCGAGCTGGGCGACTTCTGCGTCGGCGTGTCGGCGTCCACCTACGGCCACCCGCGCTCGCCCGACCTCGAGACCGACACGAAGTACCTGGTCCGCAAGCTGCGGGCGGGCGCGGACTTCGCGATCGCGCAGCTGTTCCACGACGCCGGGGACTTCCTGCGCCTGCGCGACCGGGTGGCCGCGACCGGCTGCGACGTCCCGGTGCTGCCCGGCGTGATGCCGCTGACGACGTGGCGGACGCTGCAGACGACGATCAAGCTGTCCGGCGCCCCGGCCCCCCGGAAGCTCCTGGACCGGCTCGAACCGCTGGCCGACGACCCGAAGGCGTTCCGCGCGGCGGGCATCGACGTGATCACCGAGCTGTGCGAGAAGCTGATCGCCGAGGGCGTGCCGAACCTGCACTTCTACACGTTCAACCGCTCGAAGGCGACCCGCGAGGTGATCGCCCGCCTGGGACTCGTCCCGGCCCGTGCTTAAGTACGTACCACCGGGTACGTGCGGCCCGGTAGCGTGCGGCGCATGGCTTCTACTCCTTCCGAAGGCGTGCACGAGATCTGTGACCGCTACGTCGACGACTACGTGGCCGCGGACCCGGTCTCGGCGACCGTCCACGGCGTCGTCGGCCACGACCACCGGCTGACCGACTACTCGGCGGACGGCTTCGCCGAGCGCGCCGGGCTGGCCGCGCGGGCGCACGCCGCCGTCACCGCCGCCGAACCGCGCGACGCCGCCGAACGCGCGGCGAAGGCCGTGTTCACCGAGCGCATCGGCCTGGAGCTGGAGATCCACGAGGCCGGTTTGGACGTGGCGAGCCTCAACGTCATCGCCAGCCCGGTGCAGGACCTGCGGATGGCGTTCGACCTGATGCCGCTGGACACCGAGCACGACTGGTCGGTCGTCTCGGCTCGCATCGGCGAGGTCCCGCGCGCGCTCGCGGGCCTCCGCAGCGGCCTGCTGTCGGCGTCCGACGCGGGGCACGTCGCGGCGCTGCGGCAGGTCGCGAAGGTGGCGGAGCAGTGCGAGACGTGGGCGGGTCTCAAGGAAGAGAAGGGCTTCTTCACCGAGCTCGTCGGCGGCGCGGCTGCGCAGGGTTCAGCGCTGGTGTCCGACCTCGGGCGCGGCGCGCGGGCCGCGGAAGAGGCGTTCGCGGAGTTCGCCGGGTTCCTGCGCGCCGAGCTGGCGCCGAAGGCACCGGTCAAGGACGCCGTCGGCGAGGACGGCTACCGCCTGTGGTCGCGGTACTTCGTCGGCGCGGCGCTGGACCTGCGGGAGGCCTACGAGTGGGGCTGGGCGGAGTTCGCCCGGATCGAGGCCGAAATGCGCGCGGTCGCCCACCGGATCAAGGCGGGTTCGACACCGTCGGAGGCCGCGGCGGTCCTGGACGCCGACCCCCGCTACCGCGTCCGCGGCCGGGCCGAGTTCGAGGCGTGGATGCAGCGCCTGTCCGACGACGCCCTGAAGTCGTTGCGCGGCAAGCACTTCGAGATTTCCGACCGCGTGATGGCGTTGGAGTGCAAGATCGCCCCGCCGGGCGGCGGCGTCGGCGCGTACTACACGGCGCCCAGCGAGGACTTCGCCCGTCCGGGCCGCATGTGGTGGTCCCTGCCGGCGGGCCGCGACGAGTTCAGCACGTGGCGCGAAACGAGCACGGTGTACCACGAGGGAGCTCCGGGCCACCACCTCCAGATCGCGACGGCGGTGGACCAATCGAGCGGGTTGAACAAGTACCAGCGCCTGATGGCGTTCACGTCCGGCCACGCGGAGGGCTGGGCCCTGTACGCCGAGCGCCTGATGGAGGAACTGGGCTACCTGTCCGACGACGGAGACCTGCTGGGAATGCTGTCGGAGCAGCTGTTCCGCGCGGCCCGCGTGGTGGTCGACCTCGGCATGCACCTGGAGCTGCCGATCCCGGCCGGAACGGGCTTCCACGAGGGTGCGCGGTGGACCCCGGAGCTGGGCCTGGAGTTCATGCTGACCCGCACGATCACCGACCAGGCGCACATCCGCGACGAGATCGACCGGTACCTGGGCTGGCCGGGCCAGGCCCCGGCGTACAAGATCGGCGAGCGCCTTTGGCTGGCGGCCCGGTCGGAGGCCCAGGCCCGCGCGGGAGCGGGGTTCGACATCAAGCGGTTCCACACGGAGGCGTTGAAGATGGGCGGCATGGGGCTGGACACGCTGCGGGAGCAGCTGTCCCACCTGGACTGAGTACGTGGGCGGGGTCACCGGAAAACCGGTGGCCCCGCTTCGCGTCTCCCCGATAGGTTCCGCTCGTGCGCCGGATCCTCTTCGTCACCCCACCGCCCCGCGGCTGAGCGGGGTGGTCCCTCGCCGCGTGGCTTTTGCAGCCCGCGGCTGATTTGGCTTGCGCACCGCCCCGCGTTCGTCGAACTCCCTTTCCTTCGACGCAGACGCAGGAGCGTTCATGTCCCTCGTCCTTCCCACGCGCGCCCGCTCGTCGGCCGCGCTGATCCTTGCCGGTGTCCTCTGGGGCACCGGTGGCCTCGCCGGCTCGCTGCTCGGCCGGCTGGCCGGCCTCCACCCGCTCGCCGTCGCCGACTACCGGCTGCTCGTCGGCGGGGCCGTCGGGATCGCCTTCCTGAAACGCGGCACCCTCCCTCGGACGCCCGAAGCGGTGAAGCGCATCCTCGCCGTCGGCGGTCTCTTCGCCCTCTTCCAAGCGAGCTACTTCGCCGCCGTCGCGCTCAGCTCGGTCAGTGTCGCCACCATGACCACGATCGGCGCCGCGCCCGTCATCGTCACCCTCGCGTCGGTGCGGAAACTCCGTCGCTGGACGGTGGTCTCCGTGACGGGCACCCTCGCCGGCCTGGTGCTGCTCCAGTGGTCACCGGGCGAAGCGATTTCGTTCGGCGGCCTCGGCTTCGCCCTGCTCGCGGCGGCCGGCTTCGCGACCCTCACCCTGGTCACCGCGAAGCCCGTCGAAGGCCTCGAGCCGCTGTCGACGACGGCGTTCGGCTGCCTCACCGGCGGCCTGCTGCTCCTGCCGGCCGCGAGCTGGTCCGGCATGGCGATCCCGCTGCACGCGGACGTGCTCGCGCTCGTCTGCTACCTCGGCGCGATCCCGACTGCGCTCGCCTACGCCGCGTACCTGCGCGGGCTGGCGGACGCGCACCCGGTGCTCGGCGCGCTGTCGGCGGTGCTCGAGCCGCTGACGGCCGCGGTGCTGTCCGCCCTGCTGCTCGGGGAACGGCTGAGCGTCACGGCGTGGTGCGGGGCCGCCGTGCTGGTCGCGGCGCTGGTCGTCGGCTACTGGCGCCCGGAACCGCGGTGACGGCCGCTGCCCCTCGGCTCAGCGCGGGTCGAGGGGCAGCGCACGCCCCAGGATCGCGAACGGCCGCGGGTCGCCGGCGAAGTGGTAATCGCGCAGGACGTCGACGAACCCGGTGCGGCGGTAGAGCTTCCACGCCCGGCTGGTGCCCTCGGGGGTCGACAGCAGCACGTTCGCGCTCGGGACGCCGTCCAGCAGGCTGCGCAGCAGGTCTTCGCCGATCTGGTGGCCCTGGTTCTCCGGCCGGACGTGGATCTCGGTCAGCTCGAAGTAGTCCGACAGCCAGCGGTCGGCCTCGGCGGCCCCGGACCGGCGGCTCAGGCCGTGGCGCACCTGCTCGTGCCACCACTGCCCGGCCCGGCCGCGGTAGCCGTACGCCACGCCGAGCAGGACGCCGTCGGCGTCGAGCGCGGCCATGCAGCGCCAGCCCTCGCGCAGCGCGTGGGTGAGCCACATCGGCGCGCGCTGCTCGGCGGTGCCCGCCGGGTACCGCATCGCCCGCACGTAGATGTCGAGCGCTTCGGGCAGGCGGGCGCGGAACTCGTCCGAGGAGAGCTGCACGTAACGGGAGCAGCCGGCGGGCATCGCGGTCACGGCTGTCCATCTTCCTCCGCGCCGGCGAGCGCGCCCGGGGTGCCCCCGGTCAACGCCACCAGCCCGGCGAAGGTCGTGGGGGACACGGCCTTCGGGTGCCCGGCCGCCGCCCACACGACGTCGTGGGCGCGCAACGCGGTGTCGACGAGGGTGGGCAGCGGTTCGGGGTGCCCGACGGGGGCGACCCCGCCGATCGGCTGCCCGGTGTGCGCCCGCACAAAATCGGCGTCGGCCTTGCCGATTTCGCCGCCGGCCAGCCGTTCGAGGGTGGCCGGATCGGCGCGGTGGGCACCGGACGTCAGCGCGAGGAGCGCTTTTTTGTCGGACCCCAGGCGGAAGATGAGGCTGTTGGCGATGGCCCCGACGGGCACGCCGAGCGCATCGGCCGCCTGAGCGGCGGTCCGGACCTCGGCGGGCAGGACACGGATGCCCTCGGCGGCGGCGTGCTGCCCGGCTTCGGCCAGCGCGGCCGCCACCTTGGCGACGGCGGGGTGCTCCAGCGAACTCATGAACCTATGAGATCACGCCACCGACCTGGTGTCCCGTACCACGTCCGGGGATTGCTCCCCGGGGTTGAGCGCGCACCGGGTCCGGGGTTACTCTGGAAATTGTTCGAACAAGCGTTCGACATCTGGTGAGCGCGCACCGGTCGGGTGCCCGGTACCGGGACGGGGGAAGCGTCTCGGCACCGGGCCCTTGATCGGGCTCACCCCGCGCAGGAGGAGGGTCGTCATGTCCGTCAAGGTCGTGTCCCCCACGGATCCCGGGCAGCCCGAGCTGCCCATGTCGCTGCGCCCGCAGCCGGCCCCGGCCGGCACGCACCGCGGGCGGTCCCGGCAGTGCCTGACGGCCGGAGCGGAGCCCCGCCAGCGTTCATCGGCCTCGGGGACGGACTCCCGGCAGCCCCAGCTGCCGATTTCCCTGTGCACCTCGACCCCGGTCGCGGCAGAACCGCCGGAGTCCCGGCCGGCGGCAGCCGGTGCGGACGCGCCGCAGTCCCGGCCCGTGGTGGCGGGGAGCTTGGACCTGCCGATCGCTGCGGACTCCAGTCGGCCCCTGCCGTCTGTGGCTCGGGCTGCCGACACCGGCTCCGGCGAGTCCGAGCTGCCGATTCCGCCGCGTGTGTCGGTTCCGGCTCAGGAGCAGTCCCGGCCTGCGGTTGCCGACACCGGCTCCGGTGAGCCCGAGCTGCCCATCCCCGCGCAGTCCAGCTCGTCCGAGCCGAGCCCGTCCCCGGCTTCGGCCGCCGAAGCCGGCTCCGCGCTGCCGATGGCGCTGCGCCCGCCCGGTGCGGACTCCGCACAGTCGCAGCTGCCCATGTCGCTCCGGCCTCCCGCGTCTCCGGCCGCTGCCGGGCTGCTCGGCCAGGCGCGGCGCGGGCTGGCCGAGGCCGAGCGGGAATCCCGGCCCGCCGAACGCTTCATCGGCGCCTACCTCGCCGCCCTTCGGGGAGCCGCTGCCGTGCTGGCCGCGCGGGGGCGGCCGCACCGGGGGCGGGCCCGGCCCGCCAGCACCTGGGTGCTGCTCGACTCCGTGGCCCCCGAACTGCGGGAATGGTCTGCCTTCTTCGCCAGCAATTCGGCCGCGCGCGCCGCCGCGCAGGCCGGGATCACCGGGAAAGTCACCGCCGAGTCGGCCGAGGGGCTCCTCCGGGCCGCCACGTCGTTCCTCGAGCTCGTCCGCCGTCTCGTGCACGGCCTGCCGATCACCGGGGAAGCCCATGTCGCGTGAGCACGGCCCGGTCGACCAGGGGCGGTTGCTCACGGCGTTGGGAATCGAAGGCAGGCTGCTGGCCGAGGCCGTGCACGCGGCGCCGACCGAAGCGCCGGTGCCCGCCTGCCCCGGCTGGTCGCTCGGCGAGGTCGCCCGGCACGTCGGGAGCCTCTACCGGATGGTCCGGCGCCGGCTGACCGACGGCCGGAGCCCCGACGACTGGCCCCGCGACCCCGAGCCGGGCCAGAGCCTGCAGGCATTCCTGGAAACGGGCCTGACCGAACTGCTCGACGAGCTCGCCGCGCACGATCCGGAGGAGCGCGCCGACACCTGGTGGCCCGCGGACCGGACCTACGGGTTCTGGCGACGGCGGATGCTGCACGAGACCGTCGTCCACCGGGTGGACGTCGAACAGGCGGCAGGCGCCGAACCGCGTGGCGTGCCCGACGACGTCGCGATCGACGGCATCGACGAGGTCCTGACCCTGTGGTTCGGGCAGAAGCTGCCGATGCTCGGCCTGACCGGCACCAAAGCGGGCTCGGTCGGCGTCCGGGCCGGCGCGCACAGCTGGATCGCGCGGGCCGGACCCGTCACCACGGACGCCTGGCGCTGTTCGGCCGAGGAGGCCGAGGCCGCGGACGACGTCGTCACGGCCGGACCCGCGCAGATCTACCTGTGGCTCTGGGGCCGGGCGTCCCTGACCTCGGTGACCGTGCGCGGCGTGCACGACCAGGCGGCCCAGCTCTGGGCGCTGCTGCGGCTCGCGACCCGATGACCCGGCCGGTGGGGAAGCCGAACCGGAATCGTCGGAGGTGGCGGTTAGCCTGCGGCACATGTCTGCACGGCTGGTGAACCTGGTGATCGACGCAGCGCGGCCGAGGGTCCTGGCGGACTTCTGGGCCGCCCTGCTCGGCTGGCACGTCGCCGTCGAGGAGCCCGGCGAGGTCGACGTGCGCGCCCCGGGAACCGACGGCTGGGACCTCGACCTCGTTTTTGTGCCGGTACCCGAACCCAAGGAGGGCAAAAACCGCATCCACCTGGACCTGGCGAGCAAGACCCGCGCGCACCAGGCCGAGCTGGTGGCGCGCGCCTTGGAGCTGGGCGGCCGCCGGGTCGACTTGGGGCAGGGCGCGGTGCCGTGGGCGGTGCTGGCCGACCCGGAGGGCAACGAGTTCTGCGTCCTCGAACCCCGCGAGCGGTACGCGGACACCGGCGCGGTCGCGTCGATCCTGGTCGACGCCCACGCCCCGGAAGTCCTGGCGGACTTCTGGGCGCGGATCACCGGCTGGCCGGTCCAGGACCGCAAAGGCGGTGTCCTGGTGGGGCTGCGCGCGCCGTCCGGGCGGGGGCCGTGGCTGGAGTTCCTCCGCAACGACGACGTCAAGCGAGTCAAAAACCGCGTGCACCTCGACGTCGCGCCGCCGGCGGGCGCCGGGCACGCCGCGGCGGTGGCGGAGGTCGTCGCGGCCGGTGCGGCGCCGGTGGATCCGGGCGGTCCCGCGGTCCCGTGGCGCGTGCTGACGGACCCGGAGGGCAACGAGTTCTGCGTGCTGACCCCACGCTGACCCCGCACGCAGTGGTGTGCTGATCATGAACCGTCCCCTCGGGGGCGCGCGGATCCCGCCGGTCAGCGGCTCGCCGCCGGGCTTCGCGGACGGCCGGTGACGAGCGGTGGTCCGGCCGAGTGTTTCGCCGGCGTTGCCGGGGCGCGTCGAACGCTGACCTGCGCGAAACACCGGCGTCCTGGCGAGGCAACAACCCCGGGGCACCGTGGAGGCATGGAGACCTCCCGAGCGTTGACCCAGCAGAGCCGGACGGCCGTCGTCGAGGAGCCGGCCACGCCGTCGGCCTGGCGGGTGCGGATCCGGATGCACGACCACCCGGGCACCCTCGCCCGCATCGCGATCCGGCTCGCCGACCTCGAGTGCAACATCCTCGGGCTGTCCGTGCTGCCGGTGCCCGGCGGGGTGCTCGACGAGATCGTGCTGCGTCCGGCGACCGGCCTGCCCCGGCGGCACCTGGCCGACGCCATCCGCGCCGAGGGCTGCGAATGCACCGCGATCATCGACGCCGACGTCCACGAGCTGGTCGACCCGTCCGCGTCGACGCTGCTCGCGGCCCGCCGCGCGGTCGACGACCCGGCCCGCCTCGCCGAAGTGCTGAAGGACGTGCTGGCCGCGGACGTCGTCACGCTCGTCCCCGCCGCCGAGGCGAACCCGGCGCGCACGGAAAGCGGGCACCGCGCGGTGTTCGCGCTGGGCGGCGGCAGCGCGCTGGTGGCGCGCCGCCGGTGGGCGCCGTTCGTGCAGCTGGAGCTGACCCGCGCCGAAGCGCTGGTGACGTTGCTCGCGGCGGCGGCCCGCAACGCGGCCGGCCCCGTGGTCCTCGACCGCCCGGACGGCGCGGCGATCGTCCTGCGCAAGGGCGTCCCCGGCGACGCCGACGCGGTGGCCGAACTGCACCGCCGCTGCTCGATGGCCACGCTGTTCCGCCGCTACCACACGGGCGTGCGGACGGTGCCGCGCCGCCGGCTGCACCGGCTGCTGGTGCCCCCGCGCGGCACGAGCGTGCTCGCCGTCTTCGGCCGCGACGTGATCGGCCTGGCCCAGCTGATCCCGCTGCTCTCGGGCGGCGCCGAGATCTCACTGCTGGTGGAGGACGACTGGCAGCAGCAGGGAATCGGCACGGCGTTGCTGGCGCGGCTCGCGGTGCTCGCGGAGGCCCAGGGCATCACGGAGCTGTTCGCCGACTGCCTCGCGGGCGACGACATCCTGCCCCGCACCGCCGCCCGCGCCGGCCTGCGCACGGAACGCAGCGTCGAGGACGGCGCCCGGCTGAGGCTGTTCCTGCCCGCTTGAGCTCAGCGCTTCCAGAACCAGTCTTTCTCGCGCGCTTCACGCAGGGCGGACTTCTTGCGCTCGGCGGTGAGCCGGTCGAGGTAGAGAACACCGTCGAGGTGGTCGGTCTCGTGCTGCAGGCATTGGGCCAGCACGTCCTCGCCTTCGACCTCGATCGGCTCGTTGTGGACGTCGACGCCCCGGACCTTCGCGTGCTTCGCCCGCTTGGTGGGGAACCACAGCTCCGGCACCGACAGGCAGCCTTCGTTGATCTCGTGCGTCTCTTCGGACAGCTCGACGATCTCGGGGTTGACGACGTACCCGGTCAGCCCGGCGACGTCGTAGCTGAAAACGCGAAGCCCCACCCCGATCTGCGGGGCGGCCAGCCCGGCCCGCCCGGCGGGTTTCACCGAGTCGACCAGGTCCCGCACGAGCGCCTCGAGCTTCTCGTCGAACACGGTGACCGGATCGCAGACGGACTTGAGGATCGGATCGCCGAAATAGCGCAGTTCGCGCATCGCCATGAGCAGAACATCCTTCGTGCGTGTGGACTGGCAGCTTAGGCCAGCCCCGAACGCCGCTGCGCGGGAATCGGCAACCCGGCTCGGCGAACCGCTTCCGCTGCCGGGCGGGTGGAGCCGCGGGTGCTGTCGGCGAACCGCTTCCGCCGCCGGGCGGGTGGAGCCGCGGGCGCTGCCGGCGAACCGCTTCCGCCGCCGGGCGGGCTGAGCCGCGGGTGCTGCCGGGGAACCGCCCGGGCTCCCGATCCCGGTTCCGAGCGCGAGGTTTCCGCGAGGTGCGCCGGCCCGATCGGACCCGTCCGTGACGAGGCTGCGCCTCAAGCCCGCAAGCGCAGGCCCGAGGGCGTGGCCCGGAAGCCCGCCTCCTGCAGCACTTCCGCGAGCTCCGAGGTCAGCGCCTGCTCGCCGTCCGCGCGCTGGACCGACAGCTGACCCAGCCAGCCCTCGCGGACCGCGGCCGACAGGGCCTTGGCCGCCTCCGACAACGCCGGACGTTCTTCGGTGAAGCTCAGCAGTGATCGGCCTCCTCGTTCCACATAAAGTGCCGGTACCCCGTCGACCAGAACGGCCAATGCGCCGGCCTTGCGGGCCGGACGGTGTTTTGTGTCACCCGTCGCCGCCGGCCAGGGGAGGGCCGCGCCGTAGGGCTGGGCCGGGTCCGCCGCCGCCAGGACCACCGCCCGGCCCGGCGCCGGGCGGCCGGGGCCCGACAGCGCGCGCAGGCGGTCCACCGCGCCCTTCGCCGCGAACTGGGCCGCACCGAGGCCCTCCACCACGTAGCCGCGGATCACCTGGCCCGTGTCCTCCATGCCGCGGAGCACCTTGTAGATCCCGGAGAACCCGCCGGTGACGCGCTCGGTGTCGAGCGCGCCGCGGGTCAGGACGCCGTGGCGTTCCAGGAACGCCTCCGTCCGCGCGTGGGCGCGGCGGGTCGCGTCGGTTTCGCGGGGCGGGGTCAGCGCCCACCGGCCCGCGACCGTCGGCGGCCCGGACCGCGACGGCATCTGCGGCCGCCCCGCCCGCAGCCGCGCGTAGCGGCCGCGGGGCGCCTGACGCCGGGTTTTGTGCGCCCCGTGCCCGGCGACCTGGGCCCGCAACGGCCCCAGCGTGTCGCCCGTGACCAGCCCCGCCCAGACCAGGTCCCACAGCGCCGCCACCACTTCGGCGTCGCCGGGAGCCTTGTCCACCAGCACGGTCGCGCGGTCCACCAGCTGGCGGAAGAACAACGCGCCACCCTCCAAAGTGGACACGATTGCGTCGTGCAGCGGACCGGTCGGGATGTCCTCGACGACTTCGGGCAGCAGGAGGTCGGCCACGTCGGTCGGCGCGAGCGCGATCCAGCCGTCGCCACCGGACAGCGCGCCGCAACCCGCCCACGTGACCTCGCCCGCCGTCGTCAGCTCGTCCAGCAGGGCGGGGGAGTAGCCCGGCAGCCGCCCGGGCAGGATCAGCGACTCCACCGCACTCGCCGGCAACGGTGCCCCGGCGAGCTGCTCGACCACCGACAGCACGTCGTCCGCCGTCGGAGCCGCCCGGACGCGTCCGCCGAACCCGTGCCACGACGGCAGGAACCGGCCCAGCGCCGCCGGTTCGACCGGCTCGACTTCGGCCCGCAGCTTCGCCAGCGACGCCCGCCGCAGCCGCCGCAGCACGGCCGAATCGCAGTACTCGACCCCGGCGCCGTGGGTGTCCGGGTGCCCGACGGGGCTCAGCTCGCCGCGCACCAGACGGCCTTCCCCGGTCATCCGGTCGAGCACCCCGGTGACGACCGCCGTGCCGAGCCCGAACCGCGCGGCCGCGTCCGCCGCCGCGAACGGGCCCCGGCTGCGGGCGTACCGCGACAGCAGGTCCCCGAGCGGGTCCGCCACCGGTTCGGTGAACGCCTCGGGCACACCCACCGGCAGCGCGGTGCCCAGCGCGTCGCGCACCCGGCCGGCGTCCTCGATCGCCAGGAACCGTTCCGTGCCGCCGATCCGCACCCGGATCGCCCGCCGGGCCGCTTCCAGCTCGGTGAGCCAGCCGGCCTGGATCCCGCGCTCCGCGGCCTCCTCGACGGTCAGGTCGCCGAGGAACCGCAGCAGGTCGGCGGCGTCCTCGGCCGATCGCGCGTGCCGGTCGGGGTCGAGCCGCTGCAGCGACCGGGTGACCTCGGCGACGGCTTCGGGATCCAGCAGCTCCCGGATCGCCTCGGTGCCCAGCAGCTCGGCCAGCAGCGTCGAGTCCAGCGACAGCGCCGCCGCCCGCCGCTCGGCCAGCGGTGCGTCCGTCTCGTACAGGAACATCCCGATGTAGCCGAAGAGCAGGCTGCGCGCGAACGGCGACGCCGTCGGCGTCTCGACCTCCACCAGCCGGACCTTGCGGGCCCGGACGTCGGCCATCAGCTCGCGCAGGCCGCTGACGTCGTAGACGTCCTGCAGGACCTCTCGCATCGCCTCGAGCACGACCGGGAACCGCTCGTACTTCGCCGCGACCGACAGCAGCTGTGACGCGCGTTGCCGCTGCTGCCACAACGGAGTCCGGCGCCGCGGGTCCCGGCGCGGCAGCAGCAGCGACCGCGCCGCGCACTCCCGGAACCGTGCCGAGAACACGGCCGAGCCGCCGACCTCGGCGACGATCAGCTGCTCCACCTCTTCGGGATCGAGCAGGATGTCGTCCGCGCCGATCGTGATGTCACCGCCGTCGGCGTCCAGCGCGTCCGGCAGCCGCAGGACGATGCCGTCGTCGGAGTGCGCCACCTGCGCGTCCACCCCGCGGTTTTCCCGCAGCCGCGCGGCGATCGCGAGGGCCCACGGCGCGTTCACCTGCGCGCCGAACGGCGAGTGCACGATGATCCGCCAATCGCCGAGCTCGTCGCGGTAGCGCTCCAGCAGGATCGTCCGGTCGTTCGGGACGTGCCGGGTGGCGGCCTTCTGCTCGGCCAGGTAGGCGAGGAGGTTGTCGCACGCCCGCTCGTCCAGCCCGGCGGCCTCGGCCCGCTCTCGCGCCTTCGTGTCGTCCGAAGTGGACAGTTCGCGGACGAACTTCCCCAGCGCCCGGCCGAGTTCCAGCGGGCGGCCCGGGGCGTCGCCCTTCCAGAACGGCATCCGCGCCGGCTCGCCCGGGGCGGGCACCACGATGACGCGGTCGTGCGTGATGTCGGTGATCCGCCACGACGACGTGCCGAGCAGGATGGTGTCGCCGACCCGCGACTCGTACACCATCTCCTCGTCGAACTCGCCGACGCGCGAACCGGGCTTGTCGTCCGCGCCCGGCGTCATCACGGTGAACAGGCCGCGGTCCGGGATCGTGCCACCGGAGGTCACGGCCAGCCGCTGCGAGCCGGGCCGCCCGCGCAGCTCGCCGCTGATGCGGTCCCACGTGATCCGCGCCCGCAGCTCGCCGAACTCCTCGCTCGGGTAGCGGCCCGCGAGCATGTCGAGCACCGCGTGCAGGGCGTCGTCCGGCAGCGCGGCGAAGGGGGCCGCCCGCCGGACCAGCGACGCCAGGTCCGGCACCGTCCACGGCTCCAGCGCCACCATGGCGACGACGTGCTGCGCCAGGACGTCCAGGGGGTTGCGCGGGTAGCGGACCGCCTCGATCGCCCCGCTCGCCATCCGTTCCGCGACGACCGCGCAGGAGACGAGGTCCCCCCGGAACTTCGGGAACATCACCCCGGACGAGATCGCGCCGACCTGGTGCCCGGCCCGGCCGACCCGCTGGAGCCCGGAGGCCACCGTCGGCGGTGCCTCGATCTGCACCACCAGGTCGACCGCGCCCATGTCGATGCCCAGCTCCAGCGACGAGGTGGCCACCACACACGGCAGCTGCCCGGACTTGAGCGCCTCTTCGACGTGCGTGCGCTGCTCCCGCGACATCGACCCGTGGTGGGCCCGGGCGATCACCGGCGCCGCGCCGGTGGTCACCCCCGACTGCCCGACGGCCTCCGCCGGGAACGCGTCGGCCGGGGCGAGCTCCGTCTGCTCGGCGGCCAGCTCGTTCAGCCGAGCCGTGAGCCGCTCGGTGAGCCGGCGCGAGTTGGCGAAGACGATGGTCGAGCGGTGCGCGCGGATCAGGGTCAGCACCCGCTCCTCGACCGCCGGCCAGATCGACGGCCGCTGCACCGGGTTGCCGGCCGTCTCTCCCGAACCGGGGTCGGAGTCTCCCGGCGGGAACGCCTCGGTCAACGACTCCAGTGAATCCAGGGGATCCAGCGACTTCAGCGACTCCAGCGCGTCCAGCGGGCTCGGCGCCGGACCCCTGCGGGGGGCGTCGAGGTTGCTCATGTCGTCGACCGGGACCTCGACCCGCACCTCGATGGTCTTCGCCAGCTTCGGCTGGACCACGCGCACCGGGCGGCCGCCGGCCAGGAACGCGCTCACCTCGTCGATCGGGCGGACCGTCGCCGACAGGCCGATCCGCTGCGCGGGCTTCGGCAACAGTGAGTCCAGCCGCTCCAGCGAGAGCGCCAGGTGCGCGCCGCGCTTGCCGCCGGCGACCGCGTGCACCTCGTCGACGATCACGGTCTCGACGCCGCGCAGCGACTCCCGCGCCGACGACGTGAGGATCAGGAACAGCGACTCCGGGGTGGTCACCAGCACGTCCGGCGGGGTCTTGCCGAACGCGCGGCGCTCGGCCGCGGTGGTGTCGCCGGTGCGCATGCCCACTTCGATCCCGGGCACCGGCAGCCCGAGCCGGCGGCTGGCCTGCGAGATGCCGGCGAGCGGGGCCCGCAGGTTCCGCTGGACGTCGACCGCCAGGGCCTTCAGCGGCGAGACGTAGAGGATCCGGCAGCGTTTCGTCGCTTCCGCCGGCGGTGGCTCCACCGAGAGCCGGTCCAGCGCCCAGAGGAACGCAGACAGCGTCTTGCCGGACCCGGTCGGCGCGACGACGAGGGCGTGCTCACCCGCGTGCGCCGCCCGCCAAGCCCCTTCCTGAGCCGCGGTGGGCGCGGCGAAGGCCCCCGCGAACCAGTCCCGGGTCGCGGGCGAGAAGAGGTCGAGAACGTCAGTTGCCACGTCGTCCATGATGCGCGGCACCCCCGACAGTTTCCGGCGCTCCGGCGAGCAGCACGCCTCCGCTCTCGGCGAACGGCGCGAACTGGACGTCGACTCCCGTGCGGTCGGTGACCAGCCGGAACTCGCGGTCCAGCGGCGTCCAGTAGGGAAAAGGTGCCTGGCCCAGCTGGGAATGGTCGGCCAGCACGTACGCCTCGGCGCCCGCGTGGAGCATGGCGTGCTTGACCACCGACTGCTCCAGTGACGGGCAGCACAGCCCGCGCCCGGCCACCAGGCCGTCCGCGCCCAAGAACACCCGATCGGGTGAGATGTGCCGCAGTTGCGCGAGCACGCTCTCGCCGAGGATCGCTTCGTCCGGGTGCCGCAGCCGGCCGCCGAGGACGATCAGGTCGATGCCGGCGAACCCGGCGAGCTCGCGGATCGCGTTGACGCCGTTCGTGACCACGGTCAGCCCCTCGCGGTGGGCGAGGTGGCGGGCCAGCCTGCCGGTGATCGTGCCGGCGTCGAGCAGCACCACTTCGCCGTCCTGGACGAGCGTGGCGGCTTCCCGGGCGATGGCGTCCTTCGCCGCCGCGTGCTCGCGGTCCTTCTCGAGCGGGCTGCGTTCGGTGTCGAGCGCGCCGCCGTAGGTGCGGACGACGTGCCCGGCGCCGGCGAGCGACGCGAGGTCGCGGCGGATCGTCGACTCCGAGACGCCGAACTCCTCGGCGAGCTCCGCGATGCCACCCGAGCCGTCGCGGACGGCTTCGAGCAGCATCGCCCGCCGGTCACGGGTTCCTGGTCGCGGCTGGGACATGCGCCAAGCCTTCCACAGTGAAGGGTTTCAGCCCGAAGAACGCCAGCCCGGCGGCCACGGCGAGGAACGCGGCCAGCACGACGAACCCGGTGGTCGTGGTGCCGGTGACGTCGGTGAGCCAGCCCACCAGGTAGGGGCCGGCGAAGCCGCCGAGGTTGCCCAGCGCGTTGATCAGGCCCATCGCCACGGCCACCACCTCGAGGCCGAGGACCCGGCTGGGGATGGCCCAGAACGGCCCGTACGGCATGTAGACGCCGGTGGCCACGACGCAGAGCAGCACCAGCTGCCCGACCGCCGGCCAGTGCACGAGGTTGCCCAGCAGCAGCCCGGCGATCGCGACGAGCAGCGGCACCGTGACCGCGAGCCGCCGGTTGCCGGTCCGGTCCGACCAGTGCGCGCACGCGACCATCCCGGCCAGCGCCAGCACGTACGGGATGGCCGACAGGAAGCCGACGGACGTCGCCGAGCCGCCCGTCATCGTCTTCACGACGCTCGGCAGCCACAAGGAGAAGCCGTAGAAGCCGGTGATCCAGAAGAAGTAGACGCCGACCAGCAGCAGCACCTGGCGGTTCGCCAGCGCCTGCCGGTAGCCCGTTTTTCGGGGGTCCGGGTGGCGAAGCCCCCGGCCCGAGGCGAAGCCCCGGTTGTCACAGCCCTGCTCGGCGAAGGCCGGCTTCGCGTCTTCTTCGGCTTGCAGGGTGGATTCGAGGTACTCGCGTTCGGCCGCGGAGATCCACCGGGCCTGCGCCGGCCGGTCGGCCACCGCGAACCACCAGACGACCGCCCACAGCAGCGGCGGCAGCCCCTGCAGGACGAACACCCAGCGCCAGGACATGTGGTCGAGCATGAACCCGGACAGCGGCGACATGAGGATCGCCGAAATCGGCAGGCACGTCATCCACAACGCGTTGGCCCGGGCTCGTTCCGCCTGCGGGAACCACGACGCCAGCAGGATCAGCACCGCCGGCCAGACCCCGCCCTCGAACAGCCCCAGCAGCAGCCGGGCCAGGTGCAGCTCGGTCTCGTTCCGCACCAAGCCGCAGAGGACGGCCGCGACCGCCCAGGCGATCATCAGCAGCACCACCGTCTTGCGGGCGCTCCACTTCGCCGCCAGCACCGCCGCGGGGATCTGCAGCACCAGGTAGCCGACGAAGAAGATGCCGCTCGCCAGCCCCTTCGCGCCGGCGGACAAGGGGAAGTCGTCGCCGATGTAGGGCAGGATCACCGCGACGTTCGTGCGGTCGAGGTAGGCCAGCATGTACATGACCACCGCGACCGGGATGACGTACGCCCAGCGCTTGCCGGGGATCACCGGACCCCCGGTGGGTAGATGGCGGGCAGTTTCCGCGCGTACGGAGCCAGGTTCGCCGCCGCTTTGAACGCCGCCCGCATGGTGCCGTGCGACGCCCGGCCGGTGCCGGCGATGTCGAACGCCGTGCCGTGGTCGACCGAGGTGCGCAGGATCGGCAGGCCGACCGTCACCGACACCGTGCCGTCGAAGTCGTACGTCTTCGACGCGATGTGCCCCTGGTCGTGGTAGAGCGAGAGGACCCCGTCGAACCGGCCCTGGATCCCTTGGTGGAACACGGAATCCGCGGGGATCGGGCCGACCACGTCCAGCCCGGCCACCCGCGCGGCGGCGACCGCCGGGGCGATCGCGATGATCTCCTCGTCGCCGAACTTGCCGTTTTCCCCGCCGTGCGGGTTGAGCGCTGCCACGGCCAGCCTCGGTTTTTCCGTGCCGAACACCTCCAGCGCGGTGTAGGCCTCTCGGATCGCGTATTCGATGTTCTCCCGGGTGATCTGGTTGATCGCTTCGCGCAGGGAAAGGTGCCGCGTGGCGAAGAAGATCTTCAGCCCGGAGACCCAGAACATCGTGTTGAACCGGGTCGACCCGGTCAGCTCGCCGAGCATCTCGGTGTGCCCGAGGTGCTGCGAGCCCGCCTCCCAGATGGCCTCCTTGTTGATCGGCGCGGTCACGATCGCGTCGACCTCGCCGGCCAGCGCCAGCCGGGTGGCGACCTCGATCGCGCCGACCGCCGCGGCGCCCGCGGTCGCGTTGACCTCGCCCCACGGCAGGTCTTCGGTGACGACGCCGAGGTTGAGCACGTCGATCACGCCGGTGGTGAAGCGCGCGTCGGCGACCGTGGCGATCGGGTTGATCTCCAGGTGCAGGCCCAGGTGCCGGACCAGGCGTTCCAGCACGATCGCGTCGCCCACCGCCACCCCGTGCGCCATCTGCAGGGCTTCGGGCTCGGCGAGGGTCTTCAGGGTGATCTCCGGGCCGATGCCCACGGGGTCGCCGAGGGTGACGGCGAGGACGGGGAGGTCGCTCACGGGTTCTTCCTTCCGGTGGCTGGTGTCCGGGATTGGGGTCCGGGTCGAGGGGAGGTGGCTGATGGGTTCTTCGCCGCGCGGTGGCTCAGAGGAACGGCGGCCTTGCCGTCCTGGAAGCCCCGGGCCGCCGATGCGGATTTGCTGCGGTGCGCCGCCCGCTGTTACCCCGGCGGCTTGGCACGGTCATTCGGATTCCTTCCGGTGGCCAGGACGTGTCGAGGTGTTCCAGGCGGGCGACCGCGCCGTCGCGCCCGCCGATCAGGCTGCCCTTCGTGGCGAAGGGCAGCCCGGCGTGCGGGCCGCCGGACAGACGGCCGGTGACCGCCAGGGGCAGTACTCGCCGCCGGTGGCGTAGAGCCCGCCGATCCGGTGGGTGCCGAGCACCAGCCGGGCGGCCTCCTACGAGCTCGACGGCCTCCCGCACCGCCCGGGTGGCGTGTGGTGGCGAGGCGTGCCGGGTACCCACGTTCACCGCCAGCGCGTTCACGGAAACCGCGCGCAGCCCGAAGCGGGCGTACAGCGCGCCGGTCGCATTGCTGCCGGTCAGGTCGTTCCCGAGGACGAGCAGCTTCGGCACCGACCCTCCCTTCCTGCGTGATTCGAGCAACTGAGTTGACCGAACTGTGCAACTATCGTGCACCTTGATCACCGCCCGCGTCAAGGAGCAGTGACTTTCCCGGGTCTGCACGCACGGTGACCGTGCGCATGGCAGCATCACCGCGAGCGCCGTCGAGGCGTGTTCGCGCGAAAGGCGGAGTGCTGTGCGGATCCTGTCCGTGGACCTCGGGACGTCCAACACCGTCGCCGTGCTTTCGGCGCACGGGAGGCCGCCCCGGGTCGTCGAGGTGGACGGCTCGGCCAACATGCCGTCGGCGGTGTTCGCCACCGAAGAGGGCACGATCATGGTCGGCCGCGACGCCGAGCGCCGCGCCCGGCTCGACCCGACGCGCTTCGAGCCGAACCCCAAGCGCCGCATCGACGAGCAGACCCTGCTGCTCGGCACCGACGTCGTCCCGGTCACCGACGCGCTGGCCGCCATCCTGCGCCGCGTGCTGGAAGAGACCTCCCGCCAGCTCGGCGGCGAACAGCCCGACGAAGTCCGGCTGACCCACCCCGCGCAGTGGGGCCAGACCCGCCGCAACGTGCTGATGTCCGCCGCGCGGCTCGCCGGGATGGGCCCGAACATCCTGCTGGTGCCCGAGCCGGTCGCCGCGGCGGCGCACTTCGCGTCGTTCCCCGGCAAGTCCCTCGCGCCCGGGCAGGCGCTCGCCGTCTACGACCTCGGCGCGGGCACCTTCGACGTCGCCGTCGTCGGCGCCACGCAGAACGGGTTCACCGTGCTTGCCGAGGACGGCCTGCCCGACCTCGGCGGCCTCGACGTCGACCAGGCGCTGATGGTGCACGTCGGGCGCGAGGTCTCGCACTCCGACCCGCAGCGCTGGCAGCGGCTGCTGCGCCCGGAGTCCACCGCCGACCGGCGCACCCGGCGCGCGCTGCAGGAAGACGTCAAGGCGGCCAAGGAGGCGCTGTCGCGGCACCCGCAGACCGAGGTGCCGATGCCCGAGCCGTTCAAGGACGTCCTGGTCACCCGCGGCGAGCTGGAAGGCCTGGTCCGGCCGGCGATGCTGCGCAGCGTCGAACTGCTGGCGCGGACGCTGCGCTCGTCCGGGCTGACCCCGGACCGGCTGGCCGGCATCTACCTCGTCGGCGGGTCGAGCAGGCTGCCGCTGGTCGGCACCATGATCGCGGAGAAGCTCGGTGTCGTGCCGGGCAGCCTCGACCAGCCGGAGACCGCCGTCGCGCTCGGCGCGCAGCACGTGGCCCGCGACGGCCTGGGCGCGCGGACGCAGCACGTCGAAGGGGCGGTGGCCGCGGGGGCCCCGCACCGCCCGCAGTACGCGCCGCCACCGCCGCCGCAGTACCCGGGGTACGCGCCGTCGAACTTCCCGCCCAGCGGACCGCAGCCGGTGCCGTCGAACTTCCCCTCCTATTCGCCCGCGCCGGAGAAGGCCGAGCCGAAGGCGGGCGGCAAGAAGAAGCTGCTGATCGGGATCGCGGCCGCGGTCGTCGTGGTGCTCGCGGCGGGCCTGACCGTCTTCCTCACGTCGTCGTCCTCGGTGCCGACCTACACCGCGGACCAGTGCAAGACGCCGGGCCAGGCCGACGCCAAGGGCCTCACCGGCTGCCTGCGCCAGCTCGCCGGGAAGATCGCCGACACCGGCGACTGCAAGCCGGGCATGGGCAACGGCCCGGCGGCGCCGGCGCAACGCCTCGGTGCCGCCTCGACCTGCTCCGCGCCGGGCCGGGCGGGCACCCAGGTGACCTACGTCCACGGGGACGACGCCGACGCGCTCAAGCAGTACACCGACGGCCTGCTCGCCTCGGCGGGCGGCGACCGCACCGAGGCCGACTGGGGCGGCAACGGCCTCAAGGGGCGCTACTCCTCGGCGGCGGGCAAAACGTCGGCGGTGCTCGTGTTCACGGTGGCGGACCGGCCGCTGGCGGGGTTCATCTACCAGCTGAACACGAGCGACCAGGCCCAGGTGACGACGCCGGGCACGCTGGCCGACTACTTCGAGGCGAGCGTCCAGCCCGGGGAGTAGCGAACGGGCCGTTCGCGCCCGCCGGTTAGAGTGGGCCCGATGCGGATCACGGTTTTCCGGCGGCTGATGGCCGACGAGTTCGGCCCCGGGCGGGCCCAGGTGCTGGCCAGGGACCACGTCCTGAGCGGGCTCGGCGGGCGCACCATCGACCAGGCGCTGACCGCGGGAATTCCGGCGAAGGAGATCTGGCGCGAGGTCTGCGACGCCTTCGACGTCCCGGCGGAACGCCGCTGACCTGCGGCAACACCGGCGGCGCCGACTCGGGCGGGCGAAAACCCTACCGCAAGGGTGTGTCGCTGCCGGCCTCGAACAGGTGTTCGTCTAAGGTGTTGTCCACATCGGGTCCAGCGATCCACAGATTGGGCGCCGCGCCTGGAATTGTCGGTCCCCGCCGCTAGCGTCGGACCGGACAGCTGAAGAACCGACACAGAGAGCCCTCGACGGGGCTCCGACCAGCGAGGTGGACTTCCATGCCTGCAGCACCCGACAAGGACAAGGCGCTCGAGCTCGCGCTCGCGCAGATCGACAAGCAGTACGGCAAGGGCTCGGTGATGCGCCTCGGCGAGGACACCCGGCCACCCATCGCCGTGATCCCCACCGGCTCGATCGCCCTCGACGTCGCCCTCGGCATCGGCGGGCTGCCCCGCGGCCGGGTCATCGAGGTCTACGGGCCGGAGTCTTCCGGTAAGACCACGGTCGCCCTGCACGCGGTGGCGAACGCGCAGCGCAACGGCGGCATCGCGGCGTTCATCGACGCGGAGCACGCGCTGGACCCGGACTACGCCCAGAAGCTCGGCGTCGACACCGACGCGCTGCTCGTCTCCCAGCCGGACACCGGTGAGCAGGCGCTGGAGATCGCGGACATGCTGATCCGCTCCGGCGCGCTCGACATCCTGGTCATCGACTCCGTGGCCGCGCTCGTGCCCCGCGCCGAGATCGAGGGCGAGATGGGTGACTCGCACGTCGGCCTCCAGGCCCGGCTGATGAGCCAGGCGCTGCGCAAGATGACCGGTGCGATGAACAACTCCGGCACCACCGCGATCTTCATCAACCAGCTGCGCGAGAAGATCGGCGTCATGTTCGGCTCCCCGGAGACCACCACCGGTGGCAAGGCGCTGAAGTTCTACGCGTCGGTCCGCCTGGACGTGCGCCGCATCGAGACGATGAAGGACGGCGGCGAGGCGGTCGGCAACCGCACCCGCGTCAAGGTCGTCAAGAACAAGATGGCCCCGCCCTTCAAGCAGGCCGAGTTCGACATCCTGTACGGCCACGGCATCTCCCGCGAGGGTTCGCTCATCGACATGGGGGTCGAACAGGGCATCCTGCGCAAGTCCGGCGCCTGGTACACCTACGAGGGCGACCAGCTCGGCCAGGGCAAGGAGAACGCGCGGAAGTTCATGCGCGACAACCCGGACATCGCCAACGAGATCGAGAAGCGGATCAAGGAGAAGCTCGGCATCGGCCCGCAGCTCGACGCGGATGCCGTCGAGGCCGTGCCGGCGCCGGTCGACTTCTGAGATCCGGAGCCCGCGTGATCGTGGCGGGTTCGTGACGAACGAGGAGTGACTCAGGTGGCCAGGGCGCCGAAGGTGCCGCCGGCCGAGCTTCCTCCTGAGGAGCGGTACAAGAAGGCCAAGGAGATCTGCTTCGATCTCCTGGCCGCTCGTCCGCGCACCCGGGAAGAGCTGCGGCAGGCGCTGCACCGCAAGGGGTTCGACGAGGAAACCAGCCAGACCCTGCTCGGCAAGCTCGACCGGGCGGGGCTGGTCAACGACGCGGAGTTCGCGGAACTGTGGGTCAAGTCCCGCCACGCGAACCAGGGCCTGTCCCGCACCGCGCTGGTGGCCGAGCTGCGGCGCAAAGGCGTCGACGACGAGGTCGCCGTGCAGGCCGCGGGCGAGGTCGACCGCGAGTCCGAGGAGCAGATGGCCAGGGAACTGGTCCGCAAGCGCCTCGGCTCGCTCGGCAACGTCGACGAGCAGACAGCCCTGCGGCGGCTGCTCGGCTTCCTGGCGCGCAAGGGCTACCCGCAGGGGCTGGCGTACACCGTGATCAGGGAGGAACTCCGCGAGTACGGCGCGGAGTCCACCCTGCTCGACGACGCCGTCATCGACTGACCGGCGCCCGCCTTCCCCGGCCGCGTGGGCCGGGGTGCGAAGCCGGTCAGTGGCGGACTTCGCCCACCTGGCGCCGCGTGCGGCGTTCCAGGCCGGCCGGTGGGAAGCCCGCGCCGGGACGGCGGGCGGTGGGCACCCGGCGGTCCGAGCGGTGCTTGCGGACGGCCAGCAACAACACCGCGAGCAGCGCCATCACCACACACGTCACGATGGCCGTCAGCACCAGGAACGCGTTCAGCTGCCCGGCTGCCAGGTACGCGCCCAGTGCCACCGCGACCACGGCGCACACCGCTCGGTCCACAATGGACTCCATGGACAGGAGGGTCGCACGGTACCGGGAATCCGGGATGGAGTCGTTCAGCAGCTGCTTCTGGACCGGGAACGCGATCCCCGTCGCCACCGCGAACACGCACAGCAGCACCACCGCCGGGAAGGAGCCGACGAACACGATCACCCCGAGGCACAGCGCCATCACGATCGTCAGCGTGAACACCGAACCCACCGGGCCGATCGCGCGGCGGAGCCGATGGGGGCGGGCCGCGCCCAGTGCTTCGAAGACCGCCATCGCGGCCAGGACGGCGCCGTACCAGTTCACCGACAGCGCCTTCGCCTCCAGGATCGGCTGGAACAGGTTCACCTGGCAGATCCGCACCAGCGTGACCATCGCGATGCCCTGCACCATCAGCAGCGCCAGCCACCGGGACGACCGCAGCGCCGACAGCGCGCCGCCGACTCCCGCGAGCAGCGACGCCGTCTTGCCGGTCACGCGGCGGCCACCGGGGATCGGCGGGAGCCGGCACGCGAACATGAGCGCGATACCCGCGTTGATCGCCGTCAGCCAGTACGGGGAAGGGAAGCTCCACGCCATCAGCAGGCCGATGACCGGCCAGAGCCCGATCTTGCCGACCAGGCTGTACGCGCGGCCGACGCCTTCCACGCGCAGGTAGTGTTCCCCCGCCCCGGAAGCGTGCAGGTACTCGTACAGGTACGCACTCTGCGCGCCGGACACCAGCGAGCGGGCCAAGGCGATCAGGACGAAGTGCACCAGGAAACCGGTGTACGAGCCCAGGAACACCGGCACCAGGTTCGCCGCCACCAGCACGCCGGCGCCCGCCGCGAGCGAGGTGCGGTAGTCGAAGCGGTCGGCGATCATCCCGGTCGGGATTTCCAGCAGGCAGAACACGAGGTAGTAGATGCTCTGAATGCCGAAGATCTCGCCGTCGGACAGCCCGATGAGCTTCTGGTAGGAGTAGAAGATCGGCACCCACAGCAGCAGGCCGAAGAAGAACTGGAACCCGTAGGTCAGCCGGACGGCGCGCTGGACGTCGGGTTTCGCGGGCAGACGGAGGCCCAGCATGATCGTGTGTCTCCCGGGAAGTCAGGCCGGATAGGGGCGCAGCTGCACGAGACGATTCGCTCCTGCAGCTGGTTGGCCGGCTTGAACAGCAGCGGCAGCGACGGGTCGACCGGCATCATGTCGACCTCGACCGTCTCCAGCAAAAGCATCTGCGGATGCCGGGCGGGAATGCCGAGCATGAACCGGCGGTCCGGTGCGTGGGAGAAGATTTTGTTGTGCGCGTCGATCTCGGCGCGCACGCGTTCTTCCCCGACGCCGAGGATCTCTTCGCCGATATAGATCGCGTGAAAGGAATGTCGCGCGCGGTTCAGGAAGTAGATCTTCGCCGACGAGTGCGGCAACCGTCTCGGGCGCAGGACTGGGCGCGACCACGCTGGTCAGGGACACGAATTCTCCTCGCTGGAATAGCGAGGGGGAACGATAACAGGCCGGTAAACAACCCACCCGGACGGCCGGTTGCGCCATTCAGCGGACGGCGTCGGTTCCCATGACCGCCGCCACACCCGCTCGGAGCACCGTTCCAGCGCACTGGAACGGTGCTCCCGGAATGCGGACGCCTATTCCGCCGTTCGGGTGCGGCACCGACTTGGGGTGATCTCCGCTACAGCGCCGCGGCCTCGGCGGCCAGCTTCTCGATCGTCGCGAAGTCGCGGGTGGCGAGCGGGGCCGTCAGCCACGAGCCGCCGATGCAGCCGACGTTCGGCAGGGCCAGGTACGAAGGCGCCGAGGCGACCGTGATCCCGCCGGTGGGGCAGAAGCGCAGCGACGGCAGCGGACCCGCGATCGACTTCAGGTACGCCACCCCGCCGCTGGCCTCGGCCGGGAAGAACTTCAACGCCGAAAGCCCGCGCTCGGCCAGCCGCATCGCCTCGGACACGGTGCTCGCGCCGGGCAGGAACGGCAGCCCGGACTCGAAGCACGCGTCGACGACCGCGTCCGTGCAGCCCGGCGTCACGAGGAACTTCGCGCCCGCGTCGGCCGCCTGCTTCGCCTGGTCCGGCGAAGTGACGGTGCCGGCGCCGATGACGATGTCCGGCACCTCCGCGGCGACGCGTTCGATCGCCGCCAGCGCCGCCGGGGTGCGCAGGGTCAGCTCGATGACCCCGATCCCGCCGGCGAGCAGGGCCCGGGCCGTGGGCACCGCGTCGTCGGCGTCGTCGATCACCACGACGGGCATCACGGGGGACAGCTCGAGCAGGTCCTGACCGGTGGTCACTGACCAACCTCCTGGGTTTCCAACGAGTGCGTAGGGATACCGAAGTGCTCCGGAGTGAGCCCGCCGAACACCGATGCGCCCTGGTCGGCGGGGCCGACGGCACGGCGCAACGCGGCGAACAGCTCCCGGCCGGTGCCGGTCCAGGATGCTTCGGACGGGGGTGCGTCCACAAGCGCACGGCGGGCGAGTTCTTCGTCACCGACGAACACGTCGACGGTGCCCGCGGCCGCATCGAGCCGGACGACGTCGCCGTCCGCAACGCGGGCGATCGGGCCGCCCGCCGCGGCTTCCGGCGTCACCTGGATCGCGGCCGGGATCTTGCCCGACGCGCCCGACATCCGGCCGTCGGTGAGCAGCGCCACCCGGTGCCCGCGGTCCATCAGCACGCCCAGCGCCGGCGTCAGGCCGTGCAGCTCGGGCATGCCGTTGGCCTGCGGGCCCTGCTGCCGGATCACCACGACGACGTCGCGGTCCAGCTCGCCGGCCTTGAACGCGGCCGTGAAGCCCTCCTGCGTGGTGAACACCCGCGCCGGCGCCTGGACGACGCGGTGCTCGGGCGCCACCGCGGACACCTTGACCACCGCGCGGCCGAGGTTGCCCTCGACCATCCGCAGGCCGCCGTCCGCGGCGAACGGCCGCCACGCCGGGCGCAGGACGTCTTCGTCGAGGCTGCGGGTGGGCACGTCCCGCCAGACCAGCTCGCCGTCGGAGAGGATCGGCTCGGCGCGGTAGCGGTGCAGCCCGAACCCGGCCACCGTGTGGACGTCTTCGTGCAGCAGCCCCGCGTCGAGCAGCGTGCCGACCAGGAACTGGATGCCGCCGGCGGCGTGGAAGTGGTTGATGTCCGCGCTGCCGTTCGGGTAGACCCGCGCCAGCAGCGGCACGACGGCCGAGAGGTCGGAGAAGTCGTCCCAGGTCAGCTGGATGCCCGCGGCCGCGGCGATGGCGACCAGGTGCATCGTGTGGTTGGTCGAGCCGCCCGTGGCGAGCAGCGCGACGACACCGTTGACGAACGCCTTCTCGTCGAGGATCCGCGAGACCGGCGTGTACTCCTCGCCGCGGGACAACGCGACGGCCCGCCGCCCGGCTTCTTCGGTCAGCGCGCGCCGCAACGGCGATCCCGGCTGGACGAAGCTGGCGCCCGGCAGGTGCAGGCCCATCACCTCGACGACCATCTGGTTGGAGTTGGCGGTGCCGTAGAAGGTGCAGGTGCCGGCCGAGTGGTACGACGCCGCTTCGGCGTCGAGGAGGTCTTCGCGGGTCGCGAGGCCTTCGGCGTACAGCTGCCGGATGCGGGCCTTCTCCTTGTTCGGCAGCCCGGAGTTCATCGGCCCCGCGGGCACGAGGATGGCCGGGAGGTGCCCGAACGACAGGGCGCCGATCAGCAGCCCGGGCACGATCTTGTCGCACACCCCGAGCAGCAGCGACGCGTCGAACATGTCGTGCGACAGCGCGATCGCCGTCGACATCGCGATGACCTCGCGGCTGAACAGCGACAGCTCCATCCCCGCGCGGCCCTGCGTGATGCCGTCGCACATGGCCGGGACGCCGCCGGCGAACTGGGCGACACCCCCGGCCGAGCGCACGGACTTCTTCAGCCACGCCGGGTACTCCTGCATCGGCTGGTGCGCCGAGAGCAGGTCGTTGTAGGACGACACGATCGCGACGCCGGGGGCGCGCGCGGCCCGCAGCGCTTCCTTGTCGACGCCGTCCATCGCGGCGAAACCGTGGGCGAGGTTGCTGCACGCGAGGCCGCGGCGGACCGGGCCTTCGGCGTGCGCGGCGGCCGTGCGGTCGAGGTAGGCCGTGCGCGCGGCGGCACTGCGCGCGGCGATGCGGGCGGTGACTTCGGCGACGACCGGGTGCAACGATGGGGTGGGGACGGTGCTCATGTCCGGCTCCGGATCACTGGTGTGTGGTGGTCCGCGGGACGGCAGCGCTGGCGCCTCTGGGTCGTGACTCTGGCCACACTACCTGCCGCGAACTGCGAATCAAAATCGATTCAGAAGATCGTCCCCCGTGAGCCCGGTCACGCTTCTCCTTGGCTAATGTGCTACTTGTCACACTGCACTACGCGCGGCAGAGTCGGTACTGGCGAGTTGATCGCCGGCCGGCCCCGCCGGCCCCCACCGACCCGGGAGGCATGATGTCCACCTCCGAAATCGCCGAGCTGCGGCGAACCATCGGCCAGCTCCGGCAGTGCGTCGGCGCACTGCGCTCCCGCTACGGCGACGCGTCGGCGGTGCGCCGGCTCGCCAACGACGTCGAGCGCCTCGACATCGACCTCGCGGACCTCGACGGCGTGCCCCTCGCGGTGCCCGCCCAGGCGAAGGCCGCGGAACGCGTCCCCGTTCCCGACACGCCCTACGACCCGGCGCTCTGGCACGGCGCCGACGACGAAGGCGTCGGCGGCTACAAGCGCGACCAGCGGTGAGCGCACCCGCTGACAACGGCGTCGGCACCGGCGTCCGGGCCCCCAAGCGGGCCCGGATCGCCGAGCGCACCCTCCGCACGGACCGGTGGTGGCTCCAGCCGCTGCTGACCGTGCTCGGACTGACGGCGTTCATCGTCTACGCGACGGTCCGGTCGTTCGTGCGCACCGCGTACTGGGTGCCCGACTACCACTACCTGACGCCGTTCTACTCGCCGTGCCTGTCCACGTCCTGCGTCGAGGGCTCGAGCCACTTCGGCCACTGGTTCGGCGACCTGCCCGGGTTCGTCCCGCTCGGCTTCGTCGTGCTGCCGTTCCTCCTCGGGTTCCGCCTGACCTGCTACTACTACCGCAAGGCCTACTACCGGTCGGTGTGGTTCTCCCCGCCCGCCTGCGCCGTCGCGGAACCGCACGCCAAGTACACCGGCGAGACGCGGCTGCCGCTGATCATCCAGAACGTCCACCGCTACTTCTTCTACGTGGCGCTGATCGTCTCGCTGGTCAACACCTACGACGCGATCACGGCGTTCCACGGCAAGACCGGCGGATTCGGCTTCGGGCTGGGCAACATCATCCTGCTCGCCAACGTGATCCTGCTCTGGGCCTACACGCTGTCCTGCCACTCCTGCCGGCACGTGACCGGCGGCAGGCTGAAGCACTTCTCCAAGCATCCGGTGCGCTACTGGATCTGGACGCAGGTCACGAAACTCAACACCCGCCACATGACGCTGGCCTGGACGACGCTCGGCACGCTGGTGCTGACCGACTTCTACGTCATGCTCGTGGCCAGTGGCGCGATCTCGGACCTGAGATTCGTCAACTAGCGCCCCGCTCTCCCAACAACAGACGTCCCCAGTTCCGAGGTGGAATCTCTTCATGACCGAGGTCGAACGGCACAGCTACGACGTGGTGGTGATCGGTGCCGGTGGCGCCGGTCTGCGCGCCGTGATCGAAGCCCGCGAACGCGGCTTCCGCGTCGCCGTCGTGTGCAAGTCCCTGTTCGGCAAGGCGCACACGGTGATGGCCGAGGGCGGGTGCGCCGCCTCGATGGGCAACGCGAACTCGAACGACAACTGGCAGGTCCACTTCCGCGACACCATGCGCGGCGGGAAGTTCCTCAACAACTGGCGGATGGCGGAGCTGCACGCCAAGGAGGCACCGGACCGCGTCTGGGAGCTCGAGACGTACGGCGCGCTGTTCGACCGCACCGCCGACGGCCGGATCAGCCAGCGCAACTTCGGCGGGCACACCTACCCGCGGCTGGCGCACGTCGGCGACCGCACCGGGCTCGAGCTCATCCGCACGATGCAGCAGAAGATCGTTTCGCTGCAGCAGGAGGACTTCGCCGAGACCGGCGACTACGAGGCGAAGATCAAGGTCTTCGCCGAGTGCACGGTCACCGAGCTGCTCACCACCGAGGGGAAGATCGCCGGCGCGTTCGGCTACTGGCGCGAAAGCGGGCGGTTCATCCTCTTCGAGGCGCCCGCGGTCGTGCTCGCCACCGGCGGCATCGGCAAGTCGTTCAAGGTCACGTCGAACTCGTGGGAGTACACCGGTGACGGCCACGCGCTGGCCCTGCGGGCGGGCGCGAAGCTGATCAACATGGAGTTCGTCCAGTTCCACCCGACCGGGATGGTCTGGCCGCCGAGCGTCAAGGGCATCCTCGTCACCGAGGGTGTGCGCGGTGACGGTGGCGTGCTCAAGAACTCCGACGGCAAGCGGTTCATGTTCGAGTACGTGCC
Source organism: Amycolatopsis sp. A133 (assembly GCF_031082405.1). Lineage (GTDB taxonomy): Bacteria > Actinomycetota > Actinomycetes > Mycobacteriales > Pseudonocardiaceae > Amycolatopsis. The sequence goes on along the minus strand of NZ_JAVHJU010000001.1, from coordinate 293,214 downwards.
CGAGGTCTTCAAGGGCCAGTACGCCGAAAGCGAAGAGGAAGCCGACCGCTGGTACACCGACGCGGACAACAACCGGCGCACGCCGGACCTGCTGCCCCGCGACGAGGTGGCCCGCGCGATCAACTCCGAGGTCAAGGAGGGCCGCGGCTCCCCGCATGGCGGCGTCTTCCTCGACATCGCCAGCCGGCTGCCCGCCGAGGAGATCCGCAAGCGGCTGCCGTCGATGTACCACCAGTTCAAGGAGCTGGCGGACGTCGACATCACCGCGGAGCCGATGGAAGTCGGCCCGACCTGCCACTACGTCATGGGCGGCATCGAGGTCGACCCGGACACGGCCGCGGCGAGCGTGCCCGGCCTGTTCGCGGCCGGCGAGTGCTCGGGCGGCATGCACGGCTCCAACCGGCTCGGCGGCAACTCGCTGTCCGACCTGCTGGTGTTCGGCCGCCGCGCCGGCCTCGGCGCCGCCGAGTACGTGCAGGGCCTGGACGGCAGGCCCGTCGTGCTCGAGTCCGATGTGGACGCCGCGGCGAAGATGGCGCTCGCGCCGTTCGACCCGCCCGAGGGCACCACGGCCGAGAACCCGTACACCCTGCACACCGAGCTGCAGCAGTCGATGAACGACCTGGTCGGCATCATCCGCAAGGCCGGGGAGATCGAGCAGGCGCTGACGAAGCTGGCCGAGCTGCGCCAGCGGATCCTGCGCGTCACCGTCGAAGGGCACCGGCAGTTCAACCCCGGCTGGCACCTCGCGATCGACCTGCGCAACATGCTGATGGTCAGCGAATGCGTCGCGAAGGCCGCGCTGATGCGGACCGAAAGCCGCGGCGGGCACACCCGGGACGACTACCCGGGCCTGGACGCCCAGTGGCGCAACAAGCTCCTCGTGTGTTCGGCCTCCCCGGGCGAAAACCCGGTGGTGCCGGACGTCGGCGTCGAGGTGAAGGAGCAGGTGCCGCTGCGGCAGGACCTGCTGGAGCTGTTCGAGTTCGGTGAACTCGGGAAGTACTACACCGATCCGGAGCTCGAGACGCACCCCGGGAGCAAGGCATGAGCTACAAGGCGAGTTTCCGCGTCTGGCGCGGCGACGACACCGGCGGTGGGCTGCAGGACTTCACCGTGGAGGTGAACGAGGGCGAGGTCGTCCTCGACATCATCCACCGGCTGCAGGCCACCCAGGCGTCGGACCTCGCCGTGCGGTGGAACTGCAAGGCGGGCAAGTGCGGCTCGTGCTCGGCGGAGATCAACGGCCGCCCGCGCCTGCTGTGCATGACGCGGATGTCGACGTTCACCGAGGAAGAGGTCATCACGGTGACGCCGATGCGGACGTTCCCGGTGATCCGCGACCTCGTCACCGACGTGTCGTTCAACTACACGAAGGCACGCGAGATCCCGTCGTTCACCCCGCCGGCGGACCTCAAGCCGGGCGAGTACCGGATGCAGCAGGTGGACGTCGAGCGGTCGCAGGAATTCCGCAAGTGCATCGAGTGCTTCCTGTGCCAGAACACCTGCCACGTGGTGCGCGACCACGAGGAGAACAAGGAAGCGTTCGCCGGGCCGCGGTACCTGATGCGCATCGCCGAGCTGGAGATGCACCCGCTCGACGTCGCGGACCGCCGTGACGCCGCGCAGGACGAGCACGGCCTCGGGTACTGCAACATCACCAAGTGCTGTTCCGAGGTGTGCCCGGAGGGCATCCACATCACCGACAACGCGCTGATCCCGATGAAGGAGCGCGTCGCGGACCGCAAGTACGACCCGATCGTGTGGCTGGGCAACAAGCTCTTCCGCCGGGACAAGTGACGGGCCCCACCTGGCATGGTGGGGGCATGGAGCTCGAACTGCTGCCCCCGTCGGTTGACCACGCCGTGATCGCACGGGTCACGGCGCTGGTCAACCAGGTCTACGCCGAGTCCGAGAAGGGGCTCTGGCGGGAAAGCACCGACCGGACGTCCGCCGGGGAGGTCGCCGGGTTCGTGCGGGACGGGGAGGTCGCCGTCGCCCGCGTCGAGGGTGCGCTCGCCGGCGCGGTGCGGATCCAGCGGCTCGACGACCGCACCGGCGAGTTCGGCATGCTCGCCGCCGATCCGGCGTGCCGGGGCCTCGGCGTCGGGCGGGACCTCGTGCGGTTCGCCGAGGAGGCGAGCCGGGACGCGGGGTGCCGGGAGATGCAGCTCGAACTGCTGGTGCCGCGGGACTGGGTGCATCCGTCGAAGCAGTTCCTGGCCGGGTGGTACGAACGGCTCGGCTACCGCGTCACGCACCGCGCCGACTTCGCCGGGGATTACCCGCACCTCGCGCCGGCGCTGGCCACGCCGTGCGACTTCGTCGTCTACCGCAAGGACCTCGGGTGACGGTGCTCGCCGGAGCGCTGGTGTTCGACCCCGAGACCGGGGAGACCGCCCGCGCGGACGTCCGGCTGGACGGCGACCGGATCGCCGAGGTCGGGGCGGGGCTCGACGGCGAGCGCGTCGACTGTTCCGGGGGCCTGCTGATTCCCGGGCTCATCGACTGCCACGTGCACGTCGCCTTCCCGCGGCCCGAGCCGCTGCCGCGCAGTGCGCGGATCCTCGAAGCCGTGCCCGTGCTGCGCGGGCTGCTGGCGCGCGGGATCACCACCGTGCGCGACGCCTGGGGCGCCGACGCCGGCTTCCGGCACGCCCTGCGCGCCGGCTGGATCACCGGGCCCGACCTGCTGCTCAGCCTGCGTCAGCTGGGCCCGACCGGCGGGCTCGGCGACAGCTGGGAGCCACCCGCGGGCGCCGTTGACCACTACGGCGACCCGTCGCTGCCCGACCCGCTGTTCGACGGGCCGGACGCGGCGCGCGCGGCCGTCCGCCGGATGGTCCGCGCGGGCGCCGACTGGATCAAGGTCGGCGCGAGCGGGGCCATGCGGGCGGTGCGCTCGGGTGCCGACGTCCGGCCGACCGACGACGAGCTCGCCGCACTGGTCGACGAGGCCCGCCGCTGCGGCCGGGACGTCCTGGCCCACGCGCACACCTCCGCCGCGGTCGTCTCGGCGGCCCGCGCCGGAGCGCGCAGCATCGAGCACGGCACGTTCCTCGACGACTCGGCGGTCACCGCCATGGCCGACGCCTGGTACGTGCCGACGCTCTCGCCGATCAGCGACAGCGAGCACGCCGAGACGCACCGCCGCTCGCTGCGCCTCGCGGTGGAGGCGGGTGTCCGCATCGCTGCGGGCTCCGACCTCGCCCCGCGTCCCCATGTCGACTTGACGACCGAGCTGCGGCTGCTGGCCGCGGTGCTCGGCGAGGTGGCCGCCCTGAAGGCGGCCACCTCCGAAGCGGCTCGCCTGCTCCGCCTCGACGACGACCGCGGCCGCATCGAGCCGGGCCTGCGCGCCGATCTGGTGCTGCTGGACGGCGCGGAGCTCGACGTGACCGATCTGCCCGGGCGGATCCGGGCCGTCTGGCACGACGGGAACCGCGTTACCGATCCGGCCGGAAAATAGGCCGCTCCGCACCCGTTGCTACGAAGCCGCACGGCCGTGACTGTGGTCGGATCAGTATCGATCAGCTCAGCATCGCAGCGAACCGAGCAGGGCGTTCCACGCGGGGTGGGGGACGGTCAGCTGCCCGGCGGCGGGTGCCTTCGAGTCGCGGACCGCGGTGGTTCCGGTGTCGAGTGCCACTTCGACGCAGGTGCTGTGTTCGGTGTCGGCATCGCTGTGAGTGCTCTTGAACCACTTCTGCTCGCGGCCCGCCATCGGTCACTCCTTCATGCGCTCGAACTCATCCGCCAGCCGGATGAGCACCTCCCTCGATTGTCCCTCGGAAAGGGCCGCTTGTTCCAGCCTCGTGGCCAGGACGTAGAACGCCTCGACCGCGACCCGGTCGTCGATGAACAGGCCGGCCGCGTAGGTTTCCTCGTAGACGACCGGTGGGTGTTCGGGGAACTCCATGATGGTGAACCGGCTGCCCACGAGGTGGTAGGGCAGCGCGGACTCCGGCAAGATCCGGATGGAGCAGTGCGGCAGGTTGGTCGACAGCACCAGGTACTGCAGCTGTTCGTGCATCAGCGCCGGATCGCGGACGATGGTCCGGAGACTGCGTTCGTAGATGAAGTAGAGGCAGCGCGGCGGATTCCGCCGCTGCAGGAGCTGCTGCCGGTCGATCCGGGCCTGCACGAGGAGCTTGAGGCGGTCCGCGGTGTAGCGCCCGGTCAGTTCGTGCAATTCCTTGACGTAGTCCTCGGTCTGCAGCATGCCCGGGATGGCGGTCGGGCTGTGCGAGACGATGGTGTCGGCGAGGTTCTCCTGGACGATGAGCGATTTCATCGGGTCGACGAGCTTGTCGAAGTAGGGACGCACCCAGTAGAGGTCGCTGGGCGGCTTGGTCAGCTCGAGGAGCCGCGCGCGTTCGGCGGCCTTGGTGCCGCAGTGGGCGAGGTAGATCGCCGCGTCGATCGCCGAGATGCGGCGGCCGTTCTCCCAGGCCGACACCCTGGACGCCGACCAGTCCGCGCGGCGGGCCAGCTCGCGCAGGGTCAGCCGTTTCAGCTCGCGCTGGCCCTTCAGTTCGAAGGCCATTTCCCGCGTGCGCACCGTGCTTTTTTCGGTCATGCCACGGACGGTAGAGGGGACCTCCGACAAAACGGCGGGCGCCGCGCGCGGGATTCACCGCAAGGAGGTCGCTGTTCCGCCTGTGTGACAATGGAATCCGACCGCGAAGCGCTATGAAGCCGCTTCGCGCGGTGAAGGCGCTTCGCGCTTTCTTAAACGATATATGGTATCGCAGTTAATGGGTCGACTGGTCCGGGAAGAATGCGACGGGAAGCGAAATCCCAACCGGAACGGCTACCTGCATTGTGGGTGATCTCCGTTTCCAGGCGTGTCACCGTTTCGCCCACAGTCCTGCGTGGACGAGCACGGCGGTCAGCGACCCGAGCACCGGCAAAGCAGCCAACCCCCGTGCCCCGACACGGCCTCCGAGCGGCGGCGACGGGGATGGTGCCGCGCCCTGCCCGCACCGGCCGCATCCCGCGCTCGGCGGCGAGTGGGCGAAGTCCGCGTCCTGCGCCGGTAGGGTCCCCCACCTCACGGGACGGCTCAGCCGAGTGCGCGGCCGCCGTCCACCAGCAGGCGCTGGCCGGTGACGAAGCCCGCCTCCTCCGACGCGAAGAAGCTCACCGCCGCCGCCACGTCCTCCGGGGTGCCCAACCGGCCCGCCGGGACCGATGCCCGGTACTGCTCCCGCTCGGCCGCCGGGACCTCCGCGTGCCGTTCCACCGGGACGAACCCGGGGGCCACCGTGTTGACCGTGATGCCGTCCGGTGCCAGTTCGCGCGCCCACGCGCGGGCCAGGCCGATCTGTGCGCTCTTCGCCGTCGCGTACGCCGAGCGGCCGGGGGGCGGGCGGTCCGCGACCTCCGAATCCACGTGCACGATGCGGCCGTGACGGCGGGCGCGCATCCCCGGCAGCACCGCGTGCCCGAGCAGCACCGGCGACCGCACGAAGAAGTCCAGCTGGGCCAGGTGTTCCGGCCAGTCCACGGCCGACAGCGGTGCTTCCGGCTGCGGGCCGGTCGCGTTGAGCACCAGCACCCCGATCGGGCCCAGCAACGCCGTGACGGCGTCGACCAGCTCGCCGACCTGGCGCCGGTCGGTCACGTCCGCGGCGAACGCCGCCGCGCGGCCCCCTTCGGCGAGGATGCCCTCCGCGGCGGTCTTGAGGTCGGCGTCGTCGTGGACGCCGTTGACCGCGACGGCGAACCCGTCGCGGGCGAGCCTCCTGGCGATCACCCGCCCGAGGCCCCGTGAACTGCCGGTCACCAGTGCGACACCCATGCGCCCGACGCTAGGGGACGGCCCGGGACACGACAAGGCCCCCGGGACGTGTCCCGGGGGCCTCGAACGGGTGACTCAGGCCGACGCGGCCACGAGGTCGTCGGCCGCGGCGGGCGGGGCCGCCACGACCTTCTTGTTGCGCCGGTTGCGCCGCTCCAGGTACGTCGCCAGCGCCGTCAGCAGCAGGCACATCACGACGTAGATGCCGGTCGCCACGATCGTCGACGGCACGATCGGCCGCCCGAACGAGCCCTGCGAGCCGATGTAGCGCGCGTAGTACAGCAGTTCCTGGAACGTGATGATGAAGCCGAGCGCGGTGTCCTTCAGCAGCACGACCAGCTGGCTGATGATCGTCGGCAGCATCGCCCGGATCGCCTGCGGCAGCAGGACCAGGAACATCACCTGCGTCTTGCGCATGCCCAGCGCGTACGCGGCTTCGCTCTGCCCCTTCGGCAGCGACTGGATGCCCGCGCGGAAGACCTCCGCGAGCACCGAGCCGTTGTACAGCGTCAGGCCGAGGACCACGCCGAGGAACGGGGTCGTCGGCACGCCGGCCGTCGGCAGGCCGAAGTAGAACAGGAACATCAGGATCAGCGCGGGGATGGCGCGGAAGAACTCGACGACGAACCCGGCGATCCTGCGGATCCAGGCGTGGTCGGACAGCCGGCCCGCCGCGAAGATCGCGCCGAAGACCAAGGCCAGCACGGCGGCGGCGGCGAACGCCTGGAGGGTCTGCAGGACCGCGTTGGCGAGGTCCTGCTGGACCTGCGTGTACTGCAGCCACTCCCACTTGCGGGCGGTGAACTGGCCGCTGTCGTAGAACCGCCACCCGATGTAGCCGACGAACGCGAGGACCACGATCGTGCCGACCACGGCGTACGTGCGGTACCGCAGCCGGGCCTTCGGGCCCGGCACGTCGAACAGGACGTTGCTCATCGGGCCACGCTCCAGCGCTTCTCCAGGCTGCGTTGGGCGAACGACAGCACGGCGACCAGGATGATGAAGCCGAGCGCGACCCACAGCAGCCCGATCAGCTGGTTCTCCCCGCGTTCGGACAGGTACGAGCGGATCGCGCCGGCCTCCGCGACGGAGAAACCGGCGGCGATGGTGGTGTTCTTCAGCAGCGCGATCAGGGTGCTGATCAGCGGCGGCACGACCGAGCGCAGTGCCTGCGGCAGCACGACCTGGCCGAGGATCTGGGCGAAGGTCAGCCCCAGGGCCCGGCCCGCCTCGGCCTGGCCGACCGGCACGGTGTTGATGCCCGAGCGCACGACCTCGCAGATGAACGCCGAGGTGTACACGGTCAGCGCGGTCACGGCGGCCGGGAAGTAGTCGAGCTTGACGATGTCGAGCAGCGGGTACGCGAACACGAAGAACGCGAACACCAAGGTGAGGGGGGTGTTCCGGGCGATCGTCACGTACGCCGTGCCGACGGCGCGGAAGACGGGGACCGGGCTCACCCGCAGCATGGCCAGGATCGTGCCCCAGACCAGGCTGCCGACGGCCGAGAGCAGGAACAGTTCGATCGTGGTGAGGAAGAACGGACCGAACAGGTCCAGGTTGTTGAGCAGGACGTCCATGGAGCCTTCCCCGCGTCCGTGGTCAGGTGGTGGATGGAGAAGGCCGGTGGATCGGGAAGCCCGATCCACCGGCCGTCACGCGAACGTCAGTACTTCTCGAGGGTCGGCTTCTTGGCCGGCGAACCGGACTTGCCGAGCGTCGCGGCGTAGATCTTGTCCCAGGTGCCGTCGTCCAGCGCCTTCTGCAGGATCTCGTTGACCTTGTCGCGCAGGACCTTGTCGTCCTTGTTCAGGCCGATGCCGTACTTCTCCGTGGAGAACGTCTGGCCGATGACCTTCAGGTTGTCCGGGTCCTGGGACGCGAAGCCCTTGAGGATCGCGTCGTCGGTCGTGACCGCGTCGACGTCCTTCGACAGCAGCTTCTCGACGCACTGCGAGTACTTCTGGAACTCGACGATGTTGCCCGGTTCGGTCAGGTTCTCCTGGCGGACCTTCTGGATCGGGGTCGAGCCGGTGACCGAGCAGACCTTCTTGCCCTTGAGGGTGTCCTTGCCGGTGATCGAGCTGTCGTCCTTGCGCACGAGCAGGTCCTGGCCGGCCACGAAGTACGGGCCGGCGAAGGAGACGAGCCCCTTGCGCTTGTCGGTGATCGAGTACGTGCCGACGTAGTAGTTCACGTCGCCGTTCGCGATCGTCTGCTCGCGGGCGCCGGAGTCGACCGTGCGGAAGGTGATCTTCTCCGGGTCGAAGCCGAGGCCGGCCGAGACGAGCTTCGCGATCTCGATGTCGAAGCCGCCGAACTTGCCGGTCGTCGGGTCCTTCTGGCCCAGGCCGGGCTGGTCGTCCTTCGCGCCGACGGTCAGCGCGCCCGCCGACTTCATCTTCGCGAACACCGGCGAGCCGGCCAGGTCGACGCCTTGCGCGACCGGGTAGGTCGGCAGGGCCGCGGCGTTCGTGCCGCTCTGCTCACCCGAGCCCGGCGTGGTCGGGGTGCCTTCCTTGCCGCAGGCGGTCAGCGTGGTCAGCGCCAGCCCACCGGCGAGCAGTCCCACCGCGAGGGTGCGGATCCTCATGTGAATCTCTCCTGTGTGTCGTCACCCGGGACGCCAGCGGCGCCGCGGAACGTTTTCTCAGTGGGTAAGGATCTTGCCGAGGAAGTCCTTCGCGCGCTCGCTCTTCGGCGCGGTGAAGAACGCTTCCGGCGTCGTGTCCTCGACGATCTCGCCGTCGGCCATGAAGATCACCCGATCGGCTGCCCGCCGGGCGAAGCCCATCTCGTGGGTGACGACGACCATCGTCATGCCGTCCTTGGCCAGGCCCGTCATCACGTCGAGGACCTCCTGGACCATCTCCGGGTCCAGCGCCGAGGTCGGCTCGTCGAACAGCATGACCTTGGGTCGCATCGCCAGCGCCCGCGCGATGGCGACGCGCTGCTGCTGGCCGCCCGAGAGCTGCGCCGGGTACTTGTCGGCCTGGTTGGCGATGCCGACGCGCTCCAGCAGCTCCATCGCCGTCTTGCGGGCCTCGGCCTGGCCGACCTTGCGGACCTTCACCGGGGCGAGCATGACGTTTTCGACGATGGTCTTGTGCGCGAACAGGTTGAACGACTGGAACACCATGCCGACGTCGGCCCGCAGCGCGGCCAGGGCCTTGCCCTCGGCGGGCAGCGGGACGCCGTCGACGGCGATCTCGCCCGAGTTGATCGGCTCCAGCCGGTTGATCGCCCGGCACAGGGTCGACTTGCCCGACCCCGACGGGCCCAGCACCACGACGACCTGGCCGCGAGGCACCTCGAGCGTGATCTCCCTGAGCACGTGCAGGTCGCCGAAGTACTTGTTCACGGCGGACGCCTTGATCATCGGCGCCGCCACCTCCGCGGTCATCTGGCCTCCCGGGTCGTTCGTGCAAATCGGGCATGGGTCACCACGCGATGGCGAGAACCTACCGTTGCTGCACCGGCTGGCAAGGCCGCTTGAGCAATACTTAGGGTTTCAACTGAGTATCGATGTCCCTTTTGGGGGTGTCCACCCGCCGGTCACGGGGAGTGACCGTTCGGGTGGCCGGTGCGGGTCCGGCCCGGACGTCCTAGAGTTCGTCGCTACCGGCCGGTGAAGCAGGTCACCATGGGAGGCGGACGGGTGCGGGTGCTGCTGGTGGAGGACGACGACCGGGTCGCGGGTGCGCTCATCCCGGCGCTGACCCGCCGCGGCCTGGCGATCGCCCGGCTGGCCACCGGCGCCGGGGTGCTCGACCGGGTGCACGAGGTCGACGTCATCCTGCTCGACCTCGGCCTGCCGGACATCGACGGCGTGACGCTCTGTCGTCAGATCCGCGCGGTCAGCGATGTCGCGATCATCGTCGTTTCGGCGCGCGGCGAGGTCGACGACCGCATCCAGGGCCTGCGCGCGGGCGCCGACGACTACCTCGTCAAGCCCTACGACGTCGAGGAGCTGCTCGCCCGCGTCGAGGCCGTGCGCCGCCGCCGGGGGGAGCACCCGGCGAGCGAGCCGGTGGTGATCCGGGTGGGCGACGTCAGCGTCGACCTATCCCGGCACGAGGTGCTCGTCGGCGGGAAGGCGGTCGCCCTGTCCCGCAAGGAGTTCCAGGTGCTGGCGCTGGTCGCGGGGGCCCGCGGCGCGGTGTGCTCGCGCGAGCACGTGCTCACCGAGGTGTGGGGCCACCGGGGCCCGGCGGAGAGCCGTTCGCTGGACGTCCACGTCGCGACGCTGCGGACGAAGCTGGGCCGCCCGGCGCTGATCGAGACGGTCCGCGGGGTCGGCTACCGGCTCGGCGGCCAGGTCGCCCGGAGCTGAGGGGACGTGCGCGTCCGGCTGCAGGGCATCGTGCTGACGCTGGTCGCGTTGCTGGTGTTCGGCCTGGGCATCCCGCTGGCCAGGAGCATCGCCGCCGGCGCGCAGCAGGACCTGTTCCTCGACCGGCTGACCGACACCGCGCGGTTCGCGTCGCTGGCGCAGCGGCCGCTGCTGGACAACAAGCCGGGGCTGATCGACCCGGAACTGATGCGCTACAACGAGGTGTACGGCGTCCAGGTGGCGGTCGTCGACCAGGACGGCAGGCTGTTCGCCTCGTCGCTCGGGCCGTCCGCCGCGCGGATCCACCTCGAGGACGAGCGGATCAGCGAGCCGGTCCACGAGGCGCTCGCCGGTCGCCGGTCCCAGCCGGACGGCGTACTGATGCCGTGGGATTCGACGCCGCTGGTGCTCGCCGAACCGGTGCTCGCCGACGGCGAGGTGCACGGCGCGGTGCTCACGGTGTCCGATACCGGGTCCGAGCGGGCCGACGTGCTGTGGTGGTGGCTGCTGCTCGCCGCGGGCGGGATCCTCGCTTTCACGCTCGCGCTGGCCGTGGCGATCCCGGTGGTCCGGTGGATCCTGCGGCCGGTGCAGCGGCTCGACGACGCGACCGGCGCGCTGGTGGCGTCGGTGATCGGCGGCCGGGAGGCCGAGCCGGTGGGGGAGAGCGGCGGGCCGCCGGAGCTGCGTCAGCTCGGCCGTTCTTTCGACCGGATGGCCGAGAGCGTGTCCGGCGCGCTGGCCGCGCAGCGCGCGTTTGTCGCCGACGCGTCCCACCAGCTGCGCAACCCGCTGACCGCGCTGAAGATCCGCCTCGGCAACCTCGAAGGCCACGTCGACGACGAGCCGGCCGCCGCCGACCTCGAGGCCGCCCGCGTCGACGCGGGGCGGCTGCACCAGATCCTGGACGGGCTGCTGTCGATGGCCCGCGCCGAGGCCTCCGGCGGCGAGCTGGACCCGGTGGTGCTGGACGAGGTCGTGGCGGACCGGGTCGCGGACTGGTCGGTGGTCGGCGAGGCGCGGGACGTGCGCCTGGTCGTGGACGCTTCCGGGGATGGCGCGCGCGTGTGCATGCCACCGCGGGGCGCGGAGACGATCTTGGATGCCCTCCTGGACAACGCGCTGAAGTTCACCGCGGCGGGGACGGAAATCCGGATCGCGGTGGTACGGGAGGGCGACCGGGTGCGGTTGTCGGTGCGTGACCACGGGCCGGGCTTGCAGCCGGATGAGCTCGACCGCGCGCTGGACCGGTTCTGGCGCAGCCCGGCGCATCAGAACGTGCCCGGTTCGGGTCTGGGGCTGGCGATCGTCAGCGAGCTCGTCGCCCACTCCGACGGGGAGCTGGAGCTGGAGCTGCCCGAGGACGGCGGGCTGCGGATCGCGATGGTGTTCCCGGTCGTTTAGGTCTTCTGCGCCCGGTAGTACCGCAGCGCGCCGGGGTGGAGCGGGACCGGCTGGGTCTCGATGCCCGGGTGGACGTCGATGGACAGGGCCGCCGGATTGGCGAGCGCGAGCCGGGGGCGGGCGTCGAACAGGCCGCGGACCAGGGCTTCCGCCACGTCGTCGGGCATGGACTTCGGGACCACCAGGAAGTTCGGGACCACCAGCGTCGTCACCGGGAGGAGCTGGTCGTACGTGCTCGCCGGGATCGTCGCGGTGCTGTAGACCGGGCTGAGCGCCTGCACCTTCGGCAGCACATCGGCGAGGTCGAGCAGGCGCAGCCGGCCTCGATTCTCCGGTTCCAGCAGCTTCGGCGTGGGCAGCCCGCCGGACCAGAAGAACGCGTCGACCTCGTGGTTCCGCAGCGCGACGACGGAATCGTCGAGGCCGCGGGTGGTCGTGCCGACCGAGTCGCGCAGCCCGAGCGCCAGGAGCAGCCACTCGGCGATGTACTCGACGCCGGACTGCGGTGAGCCGATCGCGATCCGGTGGCCGCTCAGCTGGGACACCGACCGGATGTCGGAGTCGGCCCGGACGACGATGTGCAGGTAGTCGTCGTGGATCCGGGCGAGCGCGGCGAAATCGCGACGGGCCTGGTAGCGGTCCGCGGCGACGTCGGCGGCGACGAAGGCGACGTCGGCCTGGCGGGTGAGCACCTTGTCGACGTTGTCGGGCGAGCCCTGGGTCTGCAGCACCTGCGGCCGGTCGATGTCCAGGCCGGTCTGCCAGGCGCCGGCGAGGGTCTGGGCGAGCTTGTAGTAGACGCCACCGGAGTTGCCCGCGGCGATCCGCAGTTTGAGCTCGCCGAAGCCGGCGGTGCAGGCGGTCAGCACCAGCAGGAGGACGGCCGCCATCGCGAGTCCGCACGTGCGCCTGCTGCCGGTCACGGCCTGATCGTGCCAGACTTCGCGCCCGGCAGGCAGCCTCACCGGTTTTCGCGCAGCCGCAGCACCGCGTGGAGGACGTCGTTGACGGGCGTCGGGACGCCGGTCTCCCGGCCGAGCCGCACCACGGAACCGGTCCAAGCGTCCAATTCGGACGGACGACCGGCCGCGATGTCGCGCTGCAGTGACGTCGTGCCCTCGGCGGGCTGCCGGTCGACGAACGCCAGCGTGGCGGCGACGACGTCGGCGGGCAGTGCGACGCCGGACGCGTGGGCCAGGCGTTCGATCTCCGCCATGGCCGCCTGCAGCGTCCGCCGCGTTTCGGGGTGCCCGCGCAGCTCGCCGAACGGGGCGCCGGTGACCGCGCCCAGCCCGCCGGCCGGCGCGATGAAGAGGAACTTCGCCCACAGGTCGGCCCAGATGTCCGCCGGGGGTGTGGTGGCGATCCCGGCGGTGCCGAACGCGGCGCGGATCCGCTCGACCCGCTCGCTCGGCCGGTTGTCCCACTCCGCGACGTCGAGCGAGCCGGGGCCGCCGACGTGCCGGATCGTGCCCGGCCCGGCGAGCGCGGCGATCACCTTCGCCACGCCGGGGAGGACCGCGTCCTCGCCCAGCACCCGGGCGACCTGCGCGGGGGCGTCGACCCCGTTCTGCAGCGTGATCACCGCGTCCGTCCCGGCCGGGAGCGCGGCCACGGCGGCGTCGAGCTGCCAGGTCTTCACCGCCAGCAGGACGGCGTCGGCGGTACCGAGCTCCGCCGGGTCGCCGCTGGCGTGGACGGGCCGGGTGGTGGCCGTCCCGTCCGGGCCGAGCACGGTGAGGCCGCGCTCGCGCAACGCCGTGAGGTGCTCGCCGCGGGCCAGGAAGGAGACGTCGTGTCCGGCGGCGGCGAGCCGGGCCCCGAAGAACCCGCCGAGGCCGCCCGCGCCGATGATCGCGAATTTCACTCCGCGCACGTTACCGGTTCAACCGGTAACACGGTAGCGTTCCCGGCGTGGGAGACAAGCAGGGGTTCCGCTTCCACGGCGGGCGGCCGTCGGTGAACTTCACGGCCACGGTCGGCATGCGGTGGCGCGACGGCGGGTTCGAGCGCCTGACCGACCCCGCGGCACTGGGCCGCTGGTGCACCGAAGCCGGGCTGACCCCGGCCGATCCGGCCTGCTCGGCGGCCGACCTGGCCGCGGCCCGCGAACTCCGCGAGGCCGTCTACCGCCTGCTGCGCACCCAGCTCGGCGACGACCCGGCGCAGGCGGAGGACATCGCCACCGTGAACCGGTGGGCGGCGCACCCGCCGCCGGTCAGCGCCCTGCACCTCACCCCGGCCGGGCTGCGGGCGCGGCCGGTCCCGGCGACCGTGCCGTCGCTGCTGGGCCTGATCGCCGCGGACGCGGTCGCGGTGCTCGGCGGCGACGAGGCCGCCCGCCTGCGCGAGTGCGCCAACCCCGAGTGCTCGCTGCTGTTCCTGGACACGTCCCGGGCGGGCGCGCGCCGCTGGTGCTCGATGAGTGCGTGCGGGAGCCGGGAGAAGATGCAGCGCTACCGGTCCGCCGTCCGGTAGCTCACGGGTTTTCCAGCCACCGCACCGTGTGGGCGAGCAGCTCCTCGTCGCCCGCCTCGCGGAAGAGCCTCGCGGCCGTCTCCCACGCCGACTTCGCCTCTTCCACCGAGCGCGCGGGCCCCAGCGCGAAGGCCAGGTTGAACCAGGCCAGGCCTTCCTCGCGGCAGGCACCGGTGTGCCGGAAGTACCGGATGGCCCGCCCGTGCGCCTCGATCGCCTTCTCGAACTCGAACCCCTGGCGCAGCGCAGTTCCCAGGTGATCCCACGCCACGGCTTCGCGGCGCTGGTCACCGACGTCGTGGTGGAGGGCCACGGCCAGGGAGTACGCGTCGATCGCCTCGCCGAAGCGCTGCAGCTCGTTGCACAGGTTCCCCAGGTTGTCCCACGCCCGGGCCTCGAGGTGCCGGTCACCGATCTCCCGGAACAGGCGCAACGACCGACGGCAGGCGTTGATCGCGACGTCGTACCGCCGAGCGCTGGAAAACGTGTGCGCGAGATTGGCCCAGGCGCGGCCTTGCCCAGGGCGATCGCCGAGGGCCCGGTACAGGCGCAGGGCGTGGCGGTGGGCGTCGATCGCCTCGTCGATCCGGAGCTCGCCCAGCAGGGCGATGCCGAGGTTGCTCCAGCTCGAGGCTTCCCCCCGGCGGTCGCCCAGCTCGCGGAAGAGCGCCAGGGCCCGCTGATCGGCGTCGATCGCTTCGTCGTACCGGCGCGCCTGCTCCAGGGCGTTGCCGAAGTTGTTCCAGGCCGTGGCCGAAGCATCCGGGTCGTCGAGGAGCGCCGCCGCTCGCGTGGCGTAGTCGGTGACCAGGAGCCAATCGGTCAGGTGGTGCCGCCACTCGAGGTACTCGGTCAGGTAGGTACCGATGTGGAACGCGAATCGATGGGCCCCGATCCCGTGCGCGCGGACGACGGCGGCGGTCAGCGTGGTGCGTTCGGCGTCGAGCCACGCCAGGGCGTCTTGCGTACTGGGGAACCGCTCGTCCACCGGCTCGCCCGAAAAGGCCCGGAACCGGCTGTCGGCCGCCGTCACCAGCTCGGCGTAGTGGGTGAGGAGCCTCTCCGCGGCGGGGCCGGCGGTCTCGGGCGTGAGGTGCTGGTAGGCGCAGAGCCGGATCAGGTCGTGCAGCTGCCACCGGCCCGTCGCCGTCTGCTGCAGCAGGGACGCGGCGCGCAGGGTGCGCAGCCGGGCCGCGGCGACGGCGGACGTGGTGCCCGCGAGCGCCGCGGCCGCGTCCGTGGCGAAGTCGGGTCCGGGATCGATCGTCAGCAGGGGCAGCAGGGCGGCGGCGTCGGCGGCGCGCGTCCGGAGCCGGTGCCAGGACTGGTCGAAGACGGCCCCGACGGTCTCTTCGCCGTGCTCGGTCCGGTGGACGCCGGGACCGCCGGCTGCGGTCAGCTCGCCGACCAGGCCGTCGACGGGCAGGCTCGGCTCGTCGGCGAGGATCGACGCGGTGAGCCGGATCGCCAGCGGCAGCGCGCCGCAGATCCGCACCAGCCGCAACGCCGCGGCGGGCGCTTCGGACACCCGCGGATCCTCGGGGTTCCGCTGCGCGAGAACCCGCGTCAGCAGCTGCACGGCGTCGGCATCGGCCAGGACGTCCAGGTCGAAGCGGTGTGCGCCCGGGAGGCCGAGGGTGTCGCGGGTCGTGACGAGCGCCCGGTGCGAGCGGTGCCGCGGCAGCAGGTCGCGCACCTGATCGGCGGCGGAGACGTTGTCGAGCACCAGCAGCACCCGGCGCCCGGCCCGGGCGAGCTGGTCGAGGACCTGGTGGTAGACGGCGGCCCGCTCGCCGGCGTCCGGCGGGATCCCGTCGGCGGGGACGTCGAGGACGCGCAGCAGGGACCCGAACACCTGCCGCGGCCGGATCGGTGCGGAGTCGTAGCCGTGCAGGTCCACGAAGAAGACACCGCCGCCGAACCGGCCGTGTGCCGCCACGCCGACGTGCCGCGCCAGCGCGGTCTTCCCGATCCCGCCCATCCCGGCGACGGCGGTCACCACCACGGCGCCGGGCTCCAGCAAAGCGAGGAGCCGCCGCGTCTGTTCTTCGCGGCCGACGAAGAGCTCGGCCGGGTCACCGGTTTCACGGGTCAGCCTGGTCACGACGGCGGCCGGCCCGGGCACGGCGGCCTGGTGGACGATCAGATCCCCCAGAACGACCCCGGCGGAGACGGTGCCGCTGTGGGCGTGCGCGGTGCCGGGAGCCGAGGCGGCCGGGCCGATGTGCACGTCCCGCCCGACGGCGCCGACCGCGATGCTGCCGGCGCCCGAGGCGTTCGCGGTTCCGGAAACCGTGGTTTCCTCGTCGTCCCCCACCGAGCGCTCCTTTCCCGGAACACAGGCTAACCCAGCGGGATGGCCTC
Source organism: Amycolatopsis sp. A133 (assembly GCF_031082405.1). Lineage (GTDB taxonomy): Bacteria > Actinomycetota > Actinomycetes > Mycobacteriales > Pseudonocardiaceae > Amycolatopsis. The sequence continues at coordinate 276,832 of NZ_JAVHJU010000001.1, read as the reverse complement.
TTGCATCCGGGAAATCAGCGACGTCAGCGCAGGCGGTTTTCTGTGATAGCCCCTCCCGGAGCGGCGTTGATGTACGGATCGCGCTTGATCCAGTTCTTCCCTTCCGCGGCAATGCCTTCCAGAATGTGCAGTGTATTGGTGAAACCGGCTGCTTCGAGAGACATTTTCGCCAGTGCGAGCGGGCTCTCGTCCGATGCGGCTTCGCTGGATTCGTGGTCGGTGATGTCGATGTTCTGCGGCTCACCGTTCATGAGCACCAGTTCCATGCTGTAGCTCAGTTCCGAGCTGGTGGCCACGTGGACCGACGAGACAGCGTCGAAGCGGAAGTTGTTGCGCTCTTCACCGTTGAGGCAGGCGTTCTCGAAGTCGATCTCCGTGCTGAGTTCCCGCACGCCGTCGTGCGTGATCAAGAAAAGCCGGATGTCGTACTTGGAGTAGCGCCACGGCGCGCCGTTGACCCGTGCTCGTTTGCAGGACTTGGCGGGAGTCTGCAGGAACGCATGGGTGAGGATGTCGCGCCAGGCGAGCCGGTAGTGTTTCAACGCTTTGTCCAGCAACTTGATCTTGTCGGCGTTGAGCCACTGCTCCATCTCGGCTTCGGAGGGCCGGGTCGAATCGAGCTTGTGTTTCCAGCGAGCGTAGGCGGCTTCGCGAGATGCGAGCACTTCGTCGCAGTCGAGCTGGTCTTCCGCGATCCGGCGGCGTTCGCTGACGATTCGCGACCACCCTGCACCCGCTGTTGTCGTGGCCGCAATTGCGATGACGGCTGCGGCTACATGGGGAACCAGGCTGGTCGCGACGGCCGAAGCGATCGTGTAGCCGGCTGCCGCGACGAGCACGACGGTCATGCCGACGCAGCGAAGTTTGATCGACGGCTCGACCCGGTATTGCGTGCGGTACCGGAACAGCTCGCCGGCCTTCCACTGGCGGACAACGCTGCCGGCTTCGTGACGGATCAGCCATCTCACGCGCCCGATCGGGATACGGCTTTCGCGATAGATCTCGGCGATCTCGTTCCGCAGTACAGCCTGGAACCCCGCCGTCGCGGCAAGGCACTCCTGCCGGGTGTCGTCGCGAGGTGCGTAGCGGGCGAAGTAGTGGGTGAACGCATGATCCACCCGGCGGCTGAAGCCCTCCTCGACGGCACTTCCGCGACCGGGCCGGGAACGGTAAAGGCGGTCCTTGGCCGCGATCCGAGCAGATCGGTAGCGCCACTCATGGCCGTTGCGGACGGCCAAGACGGCAGCGGCCGCGGCGGAGAGGTAGGCGACGATCGGCAGAACCTGCGCATTGAGAAAGATCGTCCGCCCCAGGTAGAGGACGGCGAGGGTGCTCACGAGTGTTCCGATCGTGGCTCGCGCACGATCTCGTGAGGTGGTTTCGGAGGGTGCAGGTTGGCGGACTCGAGGCCGGACCGGTCGAGGGTGGAAATAGGCCCAGACGCGATCCGTCCGGCCGTTGCCCAGCTGCGTCGCTTCGGCGTTGCGACGGGTTTCGGCCCAGAAGCTGTCGCGGAGCCCGCCGGTGAGGACGAGGTCGAGATGGCGCTGGATCTGCTCGCGTTGCGGCCGATCGAGTTCCGTGAGCGCCCTGATCGCCGGTTGCGGGTTGCTGTGGGGCGTGGCGAGATAGCCCAGCAGTTCGCACAGGGCGTCGAGCGCACGGGCCCACGCATCGTCGGGGAGCGCCGCGCAAATCGCGGGCAGACCCGCCAGCTGGTGCCGTTCGTCGGACGTGAGATCACGATAGGACCGTTTGGAGAGCATCGCGAGCACCCAATGGAACTGGACGTTCCCATCGGTGAGACCGTGCCCGCGGGCTTCTTCGATGAGTTCGCGGGCCCGGCTGGGGATCCCGTCTTCCAGGTAACGGAGCCCGACGGCGTACTTCTCGGCTGGTGAGGCTCCGGGAAGTACTTGGTAGACGGTCGAATCGTGGACCTCTGTCGCCACGATGCCGACATGTGCTCCCTTTCCGACCGTGGCGTGGGTCGTCGGGTGCGGGCTGGTCATGAGATGCCTTTGGCCGCGGTGATCAGTGCAGTGATCTTGGCTGCCAAACCGGTGAGGTCGGCAATCAGGCCGCCGAGTCGTTTGAGCGCGAGCACGAAGGTCTTCCTGCTTTCCGGCGTCGCCGACTCGAGAGCGCCGTCGGCGATGTCGAGTTCGGTCCGGGCAGCGTCGTAGGTGTCGTTGTCGAGCCGGCCGCGGTGGCGTTCACGGGCGAGGTCGTTGCGGAGTGAAGCCAGTTCGGCGGCGAAGTCCGGGGTGCTCATCGCGGACGGGCCGGTGTTCTGCCAGACCGTGCTGCCCGTGACGTTGACAGCCTGGATCCCGACCTGTCCGTGGGAGGTGGAGTAAACGGTGCCGTGGCCGGGGGTGGTGTCGTCGTTCATGGCGGCCTGCTTTCGTTCGCGGACGAGTTCGGTGGCGAGGTGGACGGCGAAGGCGGCCGCGTTGGCCGCGGCCTTCGGTTGCCAGCTGCGGTCGGCGGCGGTGGTTTTGGAGCCATCCGCTTTGTCGCTGATACCGCGGACGACGGCGACGGGCGAACCGCTGAGGTGACCTGCCTGGGCCACGCCGGCCGCTTCCATTTCGATGGCCAGGGCGTCGTTGTAGTGCTGACGGATCCAACGCGCCTCGGCCGAGATCCGGGAGTTCTGGACGACTTCGCCGGCCGCGATGACACCGAAGTGCACTGCGGTTTCCGGTGGAAGACCGTGGGCCCAACTGCCGGCGCGAGCGACGTGCTGGGCGATCTGACTGACTTCGTGGTCGGTTTCCCACACCCGGGGGCGGGCTTTGAGGCCGTCGTCCTCGCTGGTGCCGCCGTGGTAGGCGTAGACGTGGGTGGCGACGACGACATCGCCGAGCGGAGTGTCCCAAAGTGCGCCGGCGACACCGACGAACATGATCGCCGCGGGCGAGAACTCTTGGACCGCGCGTTCGGAGAGAACGGCGGCCGACTGCGAGCCTTTGCCGGCGAGGGCGAGCGCGACGCGGCACGAACTGCCGGGGATCGTGCCGATCTCGAACCGCGTACCCCGGTCGTGCCGGTGCGTCGTGATGCCGGTCAGCCGCTGGTGCACGGCCTTGTACTCCTCGTTGAACGCGGTGAGCATCACTACCAGGTCATCGGTCATCCTCGCGCCTCCGCTGTCATCGGGGTGGGGCGTACCAGGGGTGGGAACAGCGCTGTCCGGGTTCCGGACGTGAACAGGCGAGCCGGGCGGCCTCGGCCGGCCCGGCGTTCGGCGCCCATCGGGACGATGAAGCCGTCGACCGCCTGAACCTTGCGGTAGAAGTTCCGGGGGTCGAGTTCGACGCCCCAGACCGCCTCGTAGACCTTCTGCAGGTCGTTGATCGTGAAGTGGCGAGCGCAGAACGCAGTGGCGAGGGCGGTGTGTTCGAGTTTGGCCCGAGCCCGTTCCAGGCCGTCGTTAAGTATCTGTTCGTGGTCGAAGGCCAGCCGGGCACGGTGGGTCAAGATGTCGGAGACCGGTGTCCAAGCGGCATGGGCAGCATCGGTGCCGGCCAGAGGTTCCGGGAGCCCGGGCGCGATCGCGAGGTAAGCCACGGAGACGACCCGTCCCCTCGGGTCGCGATCAGGTGTGCCGTAGGCGCCGAGTTGTTCCAGGTGCAATCGAGTGGCGTCGAGGTTGGCTTCTTCGTGCAGTTCCCGGTGCGCGGCCGTGATGATGTCCTCGGAGCCGGTGGCGAGGAAGCCACCCGGCAGCGCCAGCGCGCCGCGGAACGGGTCGATACCCCGTTCAACGAGGAGCACGTGCAGCACTGATTCGCGCAGGGTGAAGATCACCAGATCGACGGCGAGCAGAACGGGTGGGGGAGTCCAACGACCATCGGGCATGGTGTCGACTCTAATTACTGTCACATAGACAGTAAAGGTGAATCTGAGATTGTCGAAGATGACGGAGGGTTAACGAGCTGCGGCGTACGGGTGACGGAGCGATCGTCAGTCCAGGGACGACGGTTGACAGCCGGACGTCAGGGACGCGCCGTCAAGCGGAGGAGCGGTCCCCGTTCGCGCCACCCACGGGATTTCGCCTGACAGCGCTGGACGCGCACGTTCGACCTCGTCATCCTCATCGCCGGGCAGGGACTGGCGGGACGCCGGTTTCCCGCGCGGCGTGCAGGAGGCCGCGCCCCGATCCGGCCCGGCGGGCGCCTCCACCGGGAGCGCCCGGCCGCCCCGGGCTCGGTGATCGCCCCTCGGACGCGATCACCCGGCGGCTGTACGAATCGACCGGCTTTCCGGCCACGGCGTTCGTTGCGCTGCACGGCGGAGTGCGGTCGGCCTGGCGGACCGACCTCCTTGAAGAACGGGCGAGCCGATCGAAGCCGACGGCGGACGCGCGCGTCCGGCTGCGGGCCGCGGGCTTTGCGCCCCTGCGGCTGGAACCCGCCACCTGCGCGGGATCCCGCCGGGAGATCTTTCCCGTCACGGAACCCGTACCGAGGAGGTCGTGTCGCACCGGGCGGCCGCGCCGAACTGGAGGTGTCACTGACGAACCCGGCCGCGCCGCCCCGCGCACTGGTGGGTGCTCATCCGCGCCACGGCCCACGGACGGCTCGGCTACGGACGCGCCGCCGAAGTCCGGGCCGGGGTGAATTCGACGAATTCACGATATTTCCGCAGAAGAGCAGGTTGCCGACCGGCGAATTACTCCGGACGCTCCTTGACCGGGGTCGGCCGGGCGCTGATCATTCCAGCGATTCCCGTGCGCTTTTTCCGGCGCCTTCCCAGGAGAACGACTTGATTCCTGCGCACCTGGACCGGCGGACCTTCCTGCGCTGGTCCGCGCTCGTGCCCGCCGTCGCCGCCGTTCCCGCTGCACTCGGCGGCCCCGCCTGGGCGGAGGAGACGGCCTTCGTCGACGCCTACCGCACCAACCTCGCGGCCAACCGCACGCCGGAAACCAACGCGGTGGTGCGGATTCTCACCGGGATGCAGCGGCTGTGGCGTACCGGGTCCACTTGGGACAGTGGGGTCGTGCTCGACGCGGCGGTGCTGCGCGCGAACGTCCGGCACTGCGTCGCCGTCACCCGCGCCCGGACCGCCGCCGAAGCCGAGCGTGCCTTCGTCTACGACCGCCAGCACCAGTCCTACGCCGCCATCGGCGGTCTTGGACCCCTTGCCGGCCTCTACCGCAGCGGCGCCAAGGCCGTCACGAGCATCACCACCGCGCCCGAAGGCACGCCGCCGTCGAAGATCGACGACGCCGTCCCGGCGAACGCCCCGGCGGGCTCCGCGCTCGGCGCCGGCGCGCACGACTCGGAACTCGGCCTGGTGGCGCAGCTCGTCGACACCGTCCGCGGCCCGTTCGCCTCGGGCAACCCGAGCAAGTACGCCTACCAGTACCCGCGGCCGTGGCGGCTGACCGCGGACAGCCGGGTCGTTCCCACCGGCGGGACGGACGCGCTCGGCTACCCCGGCTACGAGTCCGAGGTGATCGTCGCGCCGCAGCTGCTGCGGCAGCGCAACATCGGCCCCGTCGACGACGGCGGATTTCCCAGCGGCCACACCAACGCGTTCCACCTGGCCTGCCTCGCGCTGGCCTACGCGGTCCCCGAGCGGTTCCAGGAACTGGTGGCGCGCGCCTACGACCTGTCCGACACGCGGATCGTCGCCGGCATGCACTCGCCCGCCGACGTGATCGGCGGCCGGATCACGGCGACCGCGCTCACCGCCGCGACGCTCGCCGACCCGGAGCACGCCACGCTCAAGGCGGGGGCGCGCGAGCAGGCGCTGAAGTACTTCACCGCGAAAACCGGCACGACGGCCGACACGCTCTTCGCGCGGGCGCACACCGGCGCCGACGAGTACGGCGACCGCCGCGCGAACGCCGCGATGGTCGCGCGCCGGGCGGCCTACGGGCTGCCGGACCGCCCCGCCCGCACCGCGATGCGGGTCCCGAAGGGCGCCGAGGTGCTCCTCGAGACACGCCTGCCGTACCTGGACACGGCGCAGCGACGGGAAGTCCTGCGCACGACGGCGTTCCCGGCCGGGAACCCGCTGCTCGACGGCCCGGAGCTCTGGGGGCGCCTGAACCTCTTCGCCGCGGCCGACGGCTACGGCGCGTTCGACGCCGGTGTCCGCGTCACGATGGACGCCGCGCGCGGCGGGTTCTGCGCGAACGACAGCTGGCGCCACGACATCGGCGGCAACGGCGGGCTCGTCAAGGCGGGCACCGGGACGCTGACGCTCACCGGGCGCAACCGCTACCGCGGAGGCACCCGTGTCGAGGCGGGCACGCTGGTCGCGGCGGCACCGGACGCGCTGGGCACCGGGGACGTCGTCCTCGACGGCGGCGCGCTGCGCGTGGCCGGGCTCCGGGCCGGCGGCTACCGCCAGACCGGGGGCACGCTGTCCGTCACGGCCGGTCCGGCGGTGCTCGTGCGCGGCGAGGCCACCCTGGAGCACGGCGTCCTCGAGATCCGGCTGACCGGCTCCGGCCCGGCGCACGAGGCCGACGTGCTGTGCGCCCGGCGCCTGCGCGGCCGGTTCTCCGCCATCCGGGCCGACCGCCCGGGATACCGGGTCGTCCCGCGTTACACCGCCACCGGTTTGTCCGTCCGAATCCTGCGGGAGTTCTCGTGAAAAAACGCCTCGCCGCGCTGGTGCTCGCCACCGCGGTGTCCACAGTGGTCAGCCCGGCGGCCGCGCACGCCGCCGACGGCGGCGGCAGCTTCTCGGTGCTGAGCTACAACGTCGCCGGGCTGCCCGAGAGCATCTCGAGCGCGCCGACGCCGCGGGATCCCGCGACGACCGCGATCGGGCAGCGGATCGGGCCCTACGACGTCGTGCACGTCGAGGAGGACTTCAACTACCACGCCAAGCTCTACGCCGCCGACAACCACCCGTACCGCACACCCACCAGCGGCGGTGCGGGCATCGGCAGCGGGCTGAACACCCTGTCGTCGCTGCCGTACGACGCCGACGACTTCGAGCGCGTCCGCTGGACGTCCTGCCAGCTCGACTCCGGCGACTGCCTGACCCCGAAGGGCTTCACCTTCATGCGGGTGCGGCTGGCCGAGGGCGTGTACGTCGACTTCTACAACGCGCACACCAACGCCGGCACGAACGACGGCGACCAGGCCTCGCGAGCGTCGAACCTGGCCCAGCTGACCGCGTTCATCAAGTCGCACTCGGCGGGCAACGCCGTGGTCGTCATGGGCGACACCAACACGCGCTACACCCGCGCGGCCGACACGATCGGCGGGTTCGCCTCGGACAACGGCCTGACCGACGCGTGGGTGAAGCTCGTGCGTGGCGGCGTCGCGCCGGCCCCCGGGAGCCCGGCGCTGGTGTGCGACCCGCAGGCGGTCACCAACGACTGCGAGGTCGTCGACAAGGTGCTCTACCGCGGCAGCAAACTCGTGTCGCTCGACGCGACCTTCTACAACAACGAGCACGCCAAGTTCCTCGACGGCGAGGGCCGGATGCTGTCCGACCACGACCCGGTCACCGTGCGGTTCAGCTGGCAGCGCAACCCGGCGCTGCAGCTGTCGGACCAGTTCGGCGGCCCGCACGGGAACTACTTCACCGACGTCGTCGCCGTGCCCGCGGCGGCCCGGGTGCGGACGCTGTCGCTGCGCAGCGGGTCCCGCGTCGACCAGATCGGGGTGACCCTGGAGAACGGCACCACCCTGACGCACGGTGGCTCCGGCGGGACCGCGGCGTCGCTCACACTCGGCAGCGGCGAATACGTCACGACGGCGACCTTGTGCCAGGGCAAGTACAGCGGCACGACCCGGATCTTCTCGGCCCGGTTCACCACCAGCCTCGGGCGCACGCTGGCCGGCGGCACGGCCACGGCGGACTGCGTGACCCGCACGGCCCCGGACGGCTGGCAGATCGCCGGCTTCCACGGCCGCGCCGGCGACGCAGTCGACAAGACCGGGTTCGTCTACACGCAGCGGTAGTCGCCTGAAGCACGCCTTGCCCCGCCGTCCGGCCGCGAGACCGGGTGGCGGGGCAGGAAGCCGCTCAGCAGCTCTTCGGCCGCGGCCATCGTGGGCCGGGCCGTCGGGTAGGGGTGCAGCAGCCCGAGCACGGCCTCGGTGACCGGGTGGTGGGCCGCTTCGGCCGCCTCGGCGCCGGGACGGCCGTGCAGGGCGGCGTAGAGGGTGGCGCCGAGCGAGAACACCTCGGCCGGGAAGTCGGGGAAGCCGCCGTCGACCACCTCGGGGGCGAGGTAGGCGGGAGCACCGGAGCCGGTCGCGGCCAGGATCCCGGCGCGGCCTTCGGCCGAGATCACGACGTGGTCCGGATCGACGGCGGTGTGCAGGACGCCCTCGTCGTGCGCGGCCGCCAGCGCCGAGGCCAGCTGGGCGCCGAACCGGGCGACGAGCCCGGGGGCGAGCGTGCCGTGCTCGTCGAGCAGCTCGGTCAGCGTCCGCGCGCCCGGGTAGGCCAGCACCAGGTAGGTCGTGCTGTCCTCGTCGACGACGTCGCAGACGGCGCCCCGCGGCGCGGGGATCGACGGCACCGCGGGCGGCTCGTCGAACAGCGGCTTGAGGGCGACGATCCGGTCGAGCCGCTCGTCACGGGCGTGCCAGACCACCGTGCCGTGGCCCGCCGGGCCGAGCAGCCGGTACCGCTCGCCGATGAGTGTCCCTTCGCGCGTCACGTCGTCGTCCCTCCGAGTCGTCCACCGTCCTGCCCGGAGATACGGCCGCCACGCGGATCCGGTTCGCTTGATCGACTTGATTTCCCGCGGGAGCGGAGTCCGGCTCCCGACGATCGGACCTTGACACGGTGTGGCGTGGCTCACCTACACTGACAATTGTTAGCGCTAACAATTCCCGTGCCCGGCACTCGACGGCGAGATGGGTGGACGATGATCAGTCGACGAGGACTGATGGCGGGCGCGGCCGGAACCGCGGTCGCCGGCGTGCTCGGCCGCAAAGCCGTGGCCCGCGCCCAGGCCGCCCACGACGGTTACGTCATGGCGTACTTCACCGAATCGCCGTCCATGGCGGGGGCCGGCTACGGGCTGCACCTGGCGGTCAGCGCGGACGGCCTCGACTGGATGCCGCTGAACCAGAACAACCCCGTGGTGACCCCGACGGCCGGCACCGGCGGGCTGCGCGACCCGTTCGTCCTCCGCGGGCAGGACGGCCGGTTCGTCGTGCTCGCGACCGACCTCAAGGGCACCGACTGGTCGCTGCAGAACCAGTACGTCCACGTCTGGGACTCGGCGGACCTGCGCGGGTTCACCGGCTACCGCCGGCTCAAGCTGCACTCGATGGCCACCCACAGCTGGGCGCCGGAGGCCTTCTGGGACCCTTCGCGCCACCAGTACGCGATCATCTACTCGGCGGCCTACGGCGGCCACGACGTCATCATGGTCAACTACACCACCGACTTCGTGACGGTCGGTGCCGCGCAGGTGTTCTTCGACCCCGGCCACGCGACCATCGACGGGACGATGGCCACCATCGGCGGGGTCAACTACCTGTACGTCAAGAACAACACCAACAGCACTCTGGTCGGCCAGCGTTCCGGCGCCCTCGCCCCCGGCGGTTTCACCACCTACAAGACCGGGATTTCACCCGGGCGGGGGGTGGAGGCGCCGCAGATCGTGCCGGCGCCGTCGGGGAACCGCTGGTACCTGTGGGGCGACACGTGGAGCCCCAACGGCCGGTTCTTCTGCTGGGAGACCACGGATGTCGCCGCCGGGAACTGGACGCTGCTGGGCGACCGCGCCTACACGCAGCCGCTGAACTCCAAGCACCCCGGGATCACGCCGATCACGGCCGCGGAGAGGTCCGCGCTCGTCGCCCGGTGGGGCGCACCGGCCTGGCGGCGGCTCAAGTCCTACAACTTCCCGGACCGCTACGTCCGCCACGCGGACTCGGTGGGGCGCATCGACGCCTACCCGTTCGACCCGTACGCCGACCAGCTGTGGAAGCTGGCCCCCGGCCTGGCGGACGCGGCCGGCGTGTCGTTCGAGTCCGTCAACTACCCCGGCCGGTACCTGCGGCACAGCAACTACGAGCTGCGCCTGGCGGCCGACGACGGCTCGGCGACCTTCAAGGCGGATGCCACCTTCCACCAGACGGCCGGACTCGCCGACGCGAGCTGGTCGTCCTTCCGCTCGCACAACTTCCCGGACCGCTACCTCCGGCACCACGACCACGTGCTGCGGATCGACCCGCTCGGCAGCACGTCCTCCACTGTGGACAAGCAGGACGCGACTTTCCGCGTCGGCTACTGACCCGCTTGCGAAGGAGCCGTCATGCTACGACGACGTGGCGCGGTTTTGGCCCTGCTCGTGTTCGCGACCCTCTTGCTCGGCGCGCCCGGGGCGCACGCCGCGCCGGTGACGGTGACCAACGGGAGCCAGTTCACCGACACCTCCGGTGCCTTGGTGCACGCCCACGGCGGTGGCGTGCTCAAGGTGGGGGCGTACTACTACTGGTTCGGCGAGAACCGCAACGCCGACGACACCTTCCGGGCCGTCTCGGCCTACCGCTCGACCGACCTGAAGACGTGGGAGTTCCGGGGCGACGTGCTGACGCAGTCCTCGGCGGCCGAGCTGGGCCGGGCGAAGATCGAACGGCCGAAGGTGATCTACAACAGCTCGACCGGCCAGTACGTGATGTGGATGCACAAGGAGAACGGCGCCGACTACGCCGAAGCGCGCGCGGCCGTGGCCACGTCTTCGACGGTCGACGGCAGTTACGGCTACCGTGGCAGCTTCCGCCCGCTCGGCGCCCACATGTCGCGTGACATCACGCTGTTCAAGGACGACGACGGAACCGCGTACATGGCTTCCGCGGCCCGGGAGAACGCCGATCTCAACGTCTACCGGCTCACCGCCGACTACACCGGTGTTTCGGCGCTGGTGAAGACGCTGTGGCCCGGCTCGTACCGCGAGGCCCCGGCGATGTTCAAGCGCAACGGCGTCTACTTCCTGCTCACTTCGGGTGCCACGGGCTGGCAGCCGAACCAGCAGAAGTACGCCACGGCCACGAGCGTCACCGGGACGTGGAGCGGGTTGACGAACGTCGGGGATTCCACCGGCTACGGCAGCCAGACCGCGTACGTGCTGCCGGTGCAGGGCACGCAGGCGACCTCCTACCTCTACCTGGGCGACCGCTGGGCGGGCGCCTGGAACCGGCCGGTCACCGAGTCGCGGTACGTGTGGCTGCCGCTGACGTTCCCCAGTGCCACCACGATGTCGATGAACTGGTTCCCGAAGGTGAGCATCGACGCGGCGACGGGCGTGCTCGCGGGGGCCGGCACGGGCAGCGCGTACGAGTCGCTGGTCGCGCGACACAGCGGAAAGTGCGCGGACGTCCCGAGTTCCGCGAAGGACGACGGCACGGCGGTGAAGCAGTATTCGTGCAACAGCGGCTGGAACCAGCAGTGGAGCGTGCTCGACCTCGGCAACGGGTACGCCAACCTGATCGCCCGGCACAGCGGGAAGTGCCTCGACGTCTCGGGCGGCTCCACCGCGGACGGCGCCGCGGCGGTGCAGTGGGCGTGCACCGGCGGCACGAACCAGCAGTGGCAGCTCCAGGCCGCCGACAGCGGGTACGTCCGGCTGGTGGCCCGCCACAGCGGAAAATGCCTCGACGTCGTGTCCGCGTCGACGGCCGACAGCGCCGCCGTCAAGCAGTACCCGTGCACCGGCGTGACGAACCAGCAGTGGCTCCGGCGGGCGGCCTGATCGGCTCCGTCCGGCCCTTGACGGGCCGGGGACCGGGTCGCTAGCTTTTTGCGAAACTCCTTCATGTTTGGGGCCGCCATCATGCGCATGCTCGTGGCTTTGCTCACCGCCGTGGCGTTGTCGTCCGGTGTCGTCGCCTCCGCGGTGGCGGAAGACGTCCCGCCGCACCGGCTGACCGTGCGCGGCTCGGCCTTCGTCGACGAGTACGGCCGCGAAGTCGTCTTGCGCGGCTTCAACGTCTCGGGGGAGACCAAGCTCGCAGAAAACGGTTTCCTGCCGTTCGCCTCCGCGGCCGACGCGCGCCGTTCGGCCCAGTCGATGCGGGCGCTCACCGGCGCGAACGCGGTGCGGTTCCCGATCGCGTGGGCCGGGACGCAGCCGGTCCGCGGGCCGGTGAACACGTCGTACCTGGCGGCGCTGACCGAGCAGCTGAAGGCGTTCCTGGACGAGGGGTTCACCGTCCTGCCCGACTTCCACCAGGACCTGTTCTCCCGCTACCTGTTCAACCGCGGCAGCTGGTACACCGGCGACGGTGCGCCGAAGTGGGTAGTCGAACTGGGGGGTTACCCGGCGGAGAGCTGCGGCATCTGCGCCCACTGGGGCCAGAACATCACCCAGAACGGCGCGGTCCAGGACGCCACGAAGGACTTCTGGCACAACGCCCGCGGCGTCCAGGACGAGTTCGTCGGCCAGGCCGTCCAGACGATGACCTACCTGCGGACGAACCTGACGGCCGGCCAGTTCGCCGGCATCGCGGGCATGGACCCGTACAACGAGCCCTTCGCCGGGCGGTACGACCAAGGGCAGGACAGCAAGGCGTGGGAGCAGAACGTCCTGTGGCCGTTCTTCACGCGGTTCCGCGCCGCGATGGACACCGCGGGCTGGCAGGACAAGCCCGCTTTCGTCGAGCCGAACATGTTCTGGAACGCCAACATCTCCTTCCAGCTCCACCCCGGCGGCTTCCAGGACACCGGCGCCATGGGCCCGCGGTACGTGTTCAACACGCACTTCTACGACCAGCTCGCCCAGTCCGGGGTGTTCATGCCGGGCAAGGCGGGCGACGGCCAGTACAGCGCGAGCTTCGGCACGGTCCGCGACCGCGCGGCCGCACTGGGCACGGCGGCGATCGTCACCGAGTTCGGGCACCCGATGACGGGCTACACCTCCGACAAGACCCCGACGGTCGACAAGGCGATGTACCAGGCCCTGGACTCCCGGCTGCCGGGCGCGAACTGGTGGCGCAAGCCGGCGGAATCGGGTCCGGTGCTGTCGGGAACCCAGTGGCAGTGGGACATCTACAGCGGCCGCCACCACGAGCTGATGAACGACAACCCGGACAAGGTCCGCACGGAAGGCGACGCCTGGAACGGCGAGGACTTCTCGTCGGCCCGCACCGCGGACGACGGAACGGTCCAGCTCCGCCAGGACGCCCGCCTGCTCGACCGGCTCTACCCGGCGGCGGTCGCGGGCCACACGCTGGCGTTCACGTACGAGGACCGGTCGCGCGACGGAAGCCAGACGCTGACCTGGAACCAGGTGCCGGCCACGATGCCGGCGACCGCCGCGCTGACGGGTACCGGGCGGTACGGAGTGCTGGTGTGGCAGGGAAGTGCCGCGGCCGCCCCGACGGAACTGCACGTGCCGGCGGGAATGACACCGACGGTGGTCACGGACCTGGCTTCGGTCACCCGGGTGGGCGACCGGCTGCGCCTGCCCGCGACACCGGGCCTGCACTACGCGCTGATCGCGGAACCGGCGTCGGCGCCGACCGCGGCCCAGCTGGCGGCGGTTCGCGCGGAACTCGCGGCTTGGGCGCCCGCTGCCGTGCGGTAACCAGCGGCGTCACCACGGATTCCGCTCGGGGAAGGGTGTTTCCCGGCGATCGCCCGGTTGTCCCATATCGGCCCCGGTTCGCTCGGCGTAGCGTGAGGCCGCGGGGAGGGCCGGAGCGTTTCGCCGCCCCCATTCGGAATCGACGTCGAAAGGGTGGGGAAATGGTCGGGTTCCGGTCGGTTCGGCGGTGTGTCGCGGCTGCTTCGCTCGTGGCCGCCTCACTAGGCGGAATGCTCGCGGCGGCGCCCAGCGCCCTGGCCGAAACCACGACGAGCTGTCCCAGTGCGGCGCAGGAGCGGGCGAACTGGAGTGCGCTCACCATGGCGGGCACCTGCGCCGGTTTCCCCGATCACGGTGCGCCGTACGTGTTCCGGATCGGGACGCTGTACGCGTGGCGGCTGGTCGGCCTCGACGTGCTGCTCGTCCCGGTCGGTCCGGCCACGGAGAGCTGCACCGCCTACGAGGTCCTGGCCAACGGCGTGCTCCGGGCCACCGGCTGCAAGTACGTGGCCTGACCGCCGCCACGGCGGGTCAGAGGGTCGCGGCACCGGCCAGGAAGAGGTCGACGCCCGCGAGGAACTGCTCGCGGTCGTCGTGCTCGCGCAGGTGCGCGGCGGCCTTGTGCACGAACGGGTACTTCTCCGGGTCGAGTGCCTCCCACCGCGCGGAAACGCCGGCCAGGAAGGCCGACCGGTCCCCCTCGCCGGCGGCGAGGAGCCGAGCGTTCGCGGCGTTCTGCCCGGCGACCCCGAGGACGTAGTTCACCAGCGCGCCCGCGGCGTCGAACAGCGCTCGCTCGGGCACGTCGAGCGCCTCGAGCAGCCCGCCGATGCTCTCGTAGATCTCCAGGAGCGCGGGCCGCCACGGCTCCCGCGAGAGCTGGGCCCCGACCCACGGGTGGGCGTCGATCGCGTCGAACAGGCCCAGCGCGACCGCGCGCAGCGCCTCCCGCGGCTGCGCGTCGCCGGCCACGCCGCTCGTGACGCGGGCGATGACGTCGCCGGTCGCCGCCGCGAGCAGATCGCTCTTGTTCGCGACGTGGTGGTAGATCGCCCCGTAGCCGGTGGCCAGGCGCGTGGTGAGCGCGCGGAACGTCAGCGCCGCCTCGCCGCCTTCGTCCAGGATCTCGGCCGCGGCCCGGACGATCACCGCCTTGGACAGCCCGTCCGCACGCCGTTTTGCCATGTGCCGATCATCGCATGGTTGGAACGCCGATCCAAACTCGTGCTAGCTTGGTGATTGGAACGACAATCCAATCGGAGGTAGACCATGACTGTCACGATCATCGGAGCCGGCCTCGGCGGTCTCGTGCTGGCGCGCGTGCTGCACCTGCACGGCATCCCGGTCACCGTCCACGAGGCGGAAGCCTCACCGGCCGCGCGCCACCAGGGGGGGATGCTCGACATCCACCCGTGGAACGGCCGGCCGGCGCTCGAAGCGGCCGGCCTGACCGAGGGGTTCCGCGAGCTCGTCCTGCCCGGCCGCGAATCCTCCCGCGTCGTCGACCGCACCGGGACCGTGCTGCTCGACCAGCCCGACGACGGCACCGGCGTGCGTCCCGAGGTGCAGCGCGGCGAACTGCGGCAGCTGCTGCTCGACTCGCTCCCGCCCGGCACCGTCCAATGGGGACACAAGGTCACCGCGGTGCGCGCGCTCGGCGACGGCGGCCACGAGGTGAGCCTGGCCGACGGCACCACCTTCGGCACGAGCCTGCTGGTCGGCGCGGACGGCGCGTGGTCGCGGGTCCGGCCGCTGCTCTCGGGTGCCACCCCCGAGTACGTCGGCGTGTCGGTCGTCGAGACCTTCCTGTTCGACGGCGACACCCGCCACCCCGCCGCCGCGAAGGCCGTCGGCGCCGGAGCGCTCTACGCGCTCTCGCCGGGCCAGGGGATCGTGGCCCACCGGGAGAGCGGCGGCACCCTCCACGCGTACACGCACCTGTTCAAACCCCAGGACTGGCTCGACGGCGCCGATGCCGCGACGGTGACCGCGCGGGTCGCCGGGGAGTTCGGCGGCTGGGCTCCCGAGCTGACCGCCCTGATCACCGGCAGCGACACCCCGCCGGTGCTGCGCCGCCTCTGCACGTTGCCGATCGGGCACCGCTGGGACCGCGTGCCGGGGGTGACCCTGCTCGGCGACGCGGCCCACCTGATGCCCCCCAACGGCGAAGGGGCCAACCTGGCCATGCTGGACGGCGCCGAACTCGGCCGGGCCATCGCCGCCCACCCCGGCGACGTCGAGACGGCGCTGGCCTCGTACGAGCAGGCCATGTTCGCGCGCGCGGAGGCCGAAGGGGCGGACGACATCTACCCGGTCATGTTCGGGGCCGACTCACCCCGGGGGATGGTCGCCCTGCTGGCGGGTTGATTCCGGCCGGCCTGCTTCGATGCCTGCTCCGATGCCGTCGAGCAGGAAGCCGAGGCCGATGCGGAAGGTCTCGTCGGCGTCGAGGTGGGCGCCGTCGCGGACCACCGTTTCCAGCGCGGGGAACCGGCCGGTGGCGAAGGTGCGCTCCAGGTAGGGCCCGAAGGTCTTCTGCCACTGCCGCTTGTCCAGCCCGGTGGCCCGCTCGGCACGCCATTCGGCGATCTCCCGCCGGACCGCGCCGATCACGTAGGCGTCGACCGCGGTGACCACCGGCATGACGATGTCCACGTCGACGCCGCCGAGCGCGGCCAGCACCGCCTCGCCCCGGGCCAGCGCGTTCGGCCCGAGCTGGGGCCGCCCGCCGATCAGGTCGGCGAACCACTCGTGCCGGTGCACGGCCCGGCGGGTGGCCTCGGCCACCGAAGTCAGCACTTCGCGCCACCCGTCGCCGGCCGGCCGGATCTCGGCGTGCACCGCGTCGACCATCAGGTCGAGCAGCTCGTCCTTGGTGTCGATGTAGCCGTAGAGCCGCATCGGCCCGACGTCCAGCGCGCCGGCGAGCTTGCGCAGCGACACGGATTCCAGGCCGGCCTCGTCGGCCAGCTCGACCGCCGTCCGGACGATCAGGTCCCGGCTCAGCGGGGCCGGCACCGGCCGATCCGGCGGTTCCGGCCGCTCCCACACCAACATGGTGGTGACAATACAACGCACTCTGCGATACAGTGTATCGAGACGGACACCGTATCGGAGGGGATCCATGGCCATCGCCATCGTGGGAGCCGGCCTGGGCGGCCTGGCGCTCGCCCGGGTGCTGCACGTGCACGGCATCGAGGCCGTCGTGTACGAACGGGAACCGTCGCGCGACGCCCGCGGCCAGGGCGGCATGCTCGACATCCACTCCGGCCAGCGGGCGCTGCGCGAGGCCGGCCTGATCGACGGGTTCTTCGCGATCGCTCGCGGCGAAGGCCAGGACATGCGGCTCCTCGAGCCGGACGGCACGCTGCTGCTGCAGGAGGACACACCCGACGACGCCCCGCTCCTGCGGCCCGAGGTGGACCGTGCCGATCTGCGCGACCTGCTGCTGGACTCGCTCCCCGAAGGCGCCGTGCGCTGGGGGCACGCGTTCGAGTCCGCCGCCGACGGAGTGCTGGACTTCGCCGACGGCACCAGCGCGCCGTACGACCTGCTGGTCGGCGCAGACGGCGCGAACTCCCGGGTCCGGCCCCTGCTCACCGACGCCCGCCCGGAGCACGTCGGCCAGAACGTCGTCGAGCTCGGCATCCCCGACATCGACCGCACGCACCCCGACCTCGCGGCGATGGTCGGCCGCGGCAACTACTGGGTACTGGGCGACGGAAAGTCCTTGGCGGCCCAGCGCAACGGCGACGGCCGCGTCCGCATCGGCGTCAGCTTTTACAACACGGGCGAGGACTGGTTGGCCAAGACGGGCATCCCGTTCGACAACCCACCCGCAGCCCGAGCCCGCCTGATCGACCTCCTCCGCGGCTGGGACCCCCGCTTCACGGCCCTGATCGCAGCCTGCGACGACCTGGTCCAGCCACGAACGATCACAACGCTCCCGATCGGCCTGACGTGGCCGTCGCGCCCGGACGTCACCCTGGTCGGCGACGCGGCCCACCTGATGCCCCCGGTGGGAGAAGGAGCGAACATGGCCTTGCTGGACGGCGCTTTCCTGGCCCTGGCCCTGGCGGCGCACCCAGGCGACTTCCCCGCGGCCATCGAAGAGTACGAAGGCGAGATGTTCGAGCGCACCGGCGCGGCGGCGCGGATGTCCGCGCAGATGCAGGAACTGCTGATGTCCCCCGACGCAAGCCGGAGGATGCTCGAGTTCTTCCAACCAAGCTGAGCTTCGGCTCGGCGGTGCGCTCGACACCCTGCTTGCCCACAGCGCGTCCGCGAGTAGGTGAGCCGGGCCGTGGAGCGGATCGGTGCCCGGCGGCCTGCGGGGGCCCCGACCGCAGACTGCGCATCGCGGTAGCAGCGAGCGGAACCCGCCGAGCCGGTGGCCGCGGCCGAGGCGCCGGGGGAGCGACCGCCGCCGGCGGACCCGCCCCTCGGTCACGGCCGCTACCCGCCGTCGCACGGCGGCCGCCGAGCGGGTGACTCCGCGTGAGAAGAGGAGCAGCCGGGAGGGGACGCCGAGACGCAGGTGGGGGCGGGTCTACCCTGGAAGCCGATGACCGAGAACCAGGCACCCAGGGCGTACCAGATCCGCACCTTCGGCTGCCAGATGAACGTGCACGACTCCGAGCGGCTCGCCGGGCAGCTCGAGGACGCCGGCTACGTCCCGGCCGGCGCCGGGGCGAAGCCCGACCTGATCGTGTTCAACACCTGCGCCGTCCGGGAGAACGCGGACAACAAGCTGTACGGCACCCTCGGGCACCTGCGCCCGGACAAGGTCGCGAACCCGGACCTGCAGATCGCCGTCGGCGGCTGCCTCGCGCAGAAGGACCGCGGGGAGATCGTCAAGCGGGCGCCGTGGGTGGACGTCGTCTTCGGCACGCACAACATCGGGTCGCTGCCCACGCTGCTCGAGCGCGCCCGGCACAACGCCGAGGCCGAGGTCGAGATCCTCGAATCGCTCGAGACCTTCCCCTCGACGCTGCCCGCGCGCCGCGAATCGTCCTACGCGAGCTGGGTGTCCGTTTCGGTCGGCTGCAACAACACCTGCACCTTCTGCATCGTCCCCGCCCTGCGCGGCAAGGAACGCGACCGCCGGCCCGGCGAGATCCTCGCCGAGGTCGAGGCGCTCGTCGCCGAGGGCGTGCTCGAAGTCACGCTGCTCGGCCAGAACGTCAACTCCTACGGCGTCGAGTTCGGCGACCGGCTGGCGTTCGGCAAGCTGCTGCGCGCGTGCGGCACCGTCGACGGCCTCGAGCGCGTCCGGTTCACCTCACCGCACCCGGCGGCGTTCACCTCCGACGTCATCGACGCCATGGCCGCGACCCCGAACGTCTGCCACCAGCTGCACATGCCGCTGCAGTCCGGGTCCGACCGGGTCCTGCGCGAGATGAAGCGGTCCTACCGCTCGGCGCGCTTCCTGAACATCCTCGACGAGGTCCGCGCGGCCATGCCCGACGCGGCCATCACCACCGACATCATCGTCGGCTTCCCCGGCGAGACCGAGGAGGACTTCCAGGCGACCCTGGACGTCGTGGCGCAGGCCCGCTTCTCCAGCGCGTTCACCTTCCAGTACTCGAAGCGCCCCGGCACGCCGGCCGCGACGATGGACGGCCAGCTGCCCAAGGAGGTCGTGCAGGAACGCTACGAGCGCCTGGTCGAGTTGCAGAACGCGATCTCCTGGGACGAGAACAAGAAGATCGTCGGCCGCCGCGTCGAGCTGCTCGTCGCCGCGGGCGAGGGCCGCAAGGACGCCGAGACGCAGCGGATGAGCGGCCGCGCCCGCGACGGCCGGCTGGTGCACTTCACCCCGGCCGGCCCGCAGGTGGACCGCGGGGTCCGCCCCGGCGACGTCGTCGAGACGATCGTCACCTACGCCGCACCGCACCACCTGGTGGCCGACGGCGACCTGCTGTCCCACCGGCGGACGCGGGCGGGCGACAACGCGGAGGCCGGGCTGCGGCCGAAGACGAGCGGCGTCACGCTGGGCCTGCCGGGCTTCGGTGCCCCGGCCGCCCAGCCCGAACCGGTGAGTGGGTGTGCGCTGTGACCGAGCCCCGTGGCCAGGGTGAGCTGGCGGAACTGGCCGCCGAGATCGACGAAGCGGGCGCCCGCGCGTCCCGCACGGTGGAGCTGGGCCGCCGCGGGTTCACCATCGCGGTGTTCACGTTCGTGCTGCTGATCTGTCTGATCCTCCCGTGGGTGGGCGACCACGCGGGCTGGCAGGTACTGGCCGGCGAGGGCGGCGGCATCCCCCAGCTGTTCGCGGCGACCTCGACCGGCGTCGGCATCCTGGCATCGGCACTGGCCCTGGTGACGAGGCGTTGGTGGCTGGCCTGGGTTTGCGCGGCGGGCGGCTGGTTCGCTTCGGTGGACGGGCTGCTGGCGATCTGGTCGCAGCAGTCGTCGCACGCCCCGGGATCCGCGGGCGGCGGCCCCGGTTTCGGCATGGTGATCGCCTGGATCGCGATGATCTGCCTCGCGGTGCAGTGGATGCGCACGGCGTTCTCGCGCTCCTGAAAACCGGCGGGGACCAGGTTCAGCCGACGCGCAGAGTAAGGGTGCCGGCCGAGTAGGCGGCGGCGTACAGGGTCGTCTCGGGGTGGTAGAGCCGCAGCGAGACGGTGGCGCTCAGGCTGAAGCGGAGGGTGAAGGAAAAGCCGCCGTTGGGCCGGCAGGTGGTGTCGGCGAGGTTCACCCAGGCACCGGCCTGCAGCTGCTGCACGATGACGGTTTCCAGGGTCTGGGTGCCATCTTCGGCGCGGGCGGCGTCGAGCACCTTCAGGTTGCCCTTGAGATCGACCTTTTCGTTGACTTTGACGTGGTCCTTGCCGAGCTTCCCCTCGACTTTCACCTTCCCCTTGCCGGTTTCGGCGGTCGAGACGAGCGACGCGGCCCCGGCGGGGGCGGCAAGTGCGGGGGCAAGCCCGGCGAGGGCGAGGCTGATCACCAGAGCGGAGAGAATCCTGCCGGCGCTGCGGGGTGTCCTGGTCATGATCAAAGTGCAGCACCGGGAGGGAAGGGAAGCGCGCGATAACCCCCGGTCGTGGCGGCGACCAGACCCCATCGGGCGACCCGTGCACCTTCGGCTTGCCGAGCGCCCGGCGCCGACTGGGCTTACGCCGCCGAGGCCCGCACCGCCGAGGCCCGCACCGCCCGGCCCGGCAAGGCCCAACCCGCCGAGGCCCGCACCGCCCAAGCCTGCACCGCCCAAGCCTGCACCGCCGGGGCCCGGCCCGCCGAGGCCCGGCCCGGCAAGGCCCGCCCTCCCTGGGGGCTGCCCCCGCTTCCAGCGTATCGGCGCTCACCGACAGAACGGCCCGAAACCCATCCGCCCAGCCGGCTTGTCCACATCACGGTGGTCCTGTGCACAAGCCGGCTCGAAGCCGCGGCAATCCGAAGACAGCGGTGCCCGCGACGGCCGTGAGCCACCCGAACCGCACGACCTCGCGTTCGGTCAGCCCTGAAAGACCCCCACCGCCCGGTGCACAAGCCGGTTCGAAGCGGCGGCAACCAGAGCCGCCAAATCCCCAGCACCCCAGCAAAAAGCCCTCCCCACCAGCCCCGAAGCCGGCAGGAAGGGCCTAAAGCGCAAGCCTTACCGATCTGCAACCGCCGCCTCCGCGGCCTGCAGCCACTCCCGCCACTGAGCCGCCTGCTCGTCAGCCTTCTTCGCCCGGCGCTCGTCTCCGGCCGCACGCGCCTTCTCCGCCTGGGACTCGAACTGCTCCACCCGCTCGCGGAACTGCGCCGCCCGCGCCTGGGCCTCCGGGTCCGTCCGGCGCCAGCGGTTGTCCTCCGCCGACTTGACCGCGTCCTGGACCGCCTTCAGCCGGCCGTCCAGCTCACGGATGCGCTCGCGGGGGACCTTGCCGATCTCGTCCCACTGCTCCTGGATGCGCCGCAGTGCGCTCTTCGCCGCCTCGAGGTTGGCCGCCGCGTCGATCTTCTCCGCCTCGACCAGCAGCTCCTCCTTGCGGGCCGCGTTCGCGCCGAACTCCGCGTCGCGCTCGGAGAACACCGCGGAGCGGCGGGCGAAGAACTTGTCCTGCGCCGCGCGGAAGCGCTGCCACAGCGCCTCGTCGCTGTCCTTCGGTGCCCGGCCGGCCGCCTTCCACTCGGTCATCAGGTCCTTGTACCGGCCCGCCGTCTCGCCCCAGTCCTCGGACTCGCTGATGGCCTCGGCCTCGGCGATGAGCTCTTCCTTGCGCTGCTTGGCCGACGCGCGCTGCTTGTCCAGCTCGGCGAAGTGCGATCCGCGGCGGCGGTTGAAGCCCTCGCGGGCCTTGGAGAACCGCTTCCACAGCTCGTCGTCGGTCTTGCGGTCGACGCCCTTGACCGTCTTCCACTCGTCGAGGATCGCGCGCAGCCGGTCGCCCGCCGCCTTCCACTGGGTGGAGTCGGCGGCGATCTTCTCGGCCTCCTCGGCCAGCTCCTGCTTGCGGGCGACCGCCGCGGCGCGGGCCTCCTCGCGCTCCGCCTTCGCGCGGGTCAGCGCCTTCTCGGCGTGCCCGATGACGTACTCCAGCCGCGCGGCGAGCGCGGCCAGGTCGCCGACCAGCGCGGCCTCGGCCAGCCCGTCCCGGATCTGGGTGGCGCTCGACAGCGCGTGCTTCGGGTCGCCGGCCCCGGAGATCAGCCGGGTCTCCAGCAGCTCGACCTCGGTGCGCACGTCGTCGAAGCGGCGCGCGTAGTGCACCAGGCCCTCGTCGGGGCTGCCGGCCTGCCAGACGCCGACGGCGCGTTCGCCTTCGGGGGTGACGACGTAGACAGTGCCTTCCTCGTCGATCCGGCCCCAGGTCGACGGGGTGGGTTCGGCGGGCGGCACGGGCGGGGCGGCGTGCCCGGCGTGCAGCGCGTGCGGCACCGGGTGCGGGGCCGGGGTACCGGTGGAAGTGTTCTCCTGGGCCATCGCAGGCTCCTTATCGCCTGTACGCCCGCTCGCGCGGGCGCCCCGCCGTGGAGCGGGGCCGGGTAATGCGGTCGTCACGGGCCGTGCTCGGATGCTACGGCCCCACGCGGCATTCAAGCAGCTCAGCGCGCACCGTGGTACTGGATGGGCCACTCGAAGCTCGTGATCCTACTTCCGGTGGACGCTCTGTGTCGGCCCGCAGGTATCGTCAGCCGCCGTGAACAGCCCCGTTGTCCCGATCGCCGTGGTCGGGCCGACGGCCACCGGCAAGACCGCGCTGGCCGTGGACCTGGCCCGCGTACTCGGCGGGGAGGTCGTCAACGCGGACGCGATGCAGCTCTACCGGGGCATGGACATCGGCACCGCCAAGGCCACCGAGGCCGA
This sequence comes from Amycolatopsis sp. A133, assembly GCF_031082405.1. Classification (GTDB taxonomy): domain Bacteria; phylum Actinomycetota; class Actinomycetes; order Mycobacteriales; family Pseudonocardiaceae; genus Amycolatopsis. The sequence continues at coordinate 253,997 of NZ_JAVHJU010000001.1, read as the reverse complement.
GCGCCGCGGCGTCCCGCACCACCTCCTGGACGTGCTGGAAGTGACCGAGACGGCGTCCGTCGCGGTTTACCAGCGCGACGCGCGGGCCGAGGTCGAGCGGCTCCTGGCCGGCGGCCGCGTGCCGGTGCTGGCCGGCGGGTCCGGCCTGTACGTCCAGGCGGTGCTCGACGACCTGCGGTTCCCGGGCACCGACCCGGCGGTCCGGGCCCGGCTGGACGCGGAGGCGGCGGAGCTCGGCACGGCCGCGTTGTACACCCGGCTGGGTGAACGCGATCCCGTCGCCGCCGCCAAGATCCTGCCGACCAACACCCGGCGGATCGTGCGCGCCCTCGAGGTCATCGAAATCACCGGCGAGCCGTTCTCGGCGAACCTGCCCGAGCCGGGGCCCGCCCGCTACGGCACGGTCCTGATCGGCGTCGACCGGGACGCGGGCGAGCTCGACGAGCGCGTCGACGAGCGCGTCCGGCGGATGTTCGCCGCCGGGCTGGTCGACGAGGTGCGCGAGCTGGAGAAGCGGGGCCTGCGCGAGGGGAAGACGGCGTCGCGGGCGCTCGGGTACCAGCAGGTGCTCGCCGAGCTGGACGGCGACGGCGACTTCGAAGCGGCCGCCGCGGCGACAGCGCAGGCGACGCGGCGCTTCGTCCGGCGGCAACGGTCCTGGTTCCGGCGCGACCAGCGGATCCGCTGGTTCGACGGCGCCGATCCCGGCTTGGCCGCGCGCGTCCTGGATACCCTGGGCCGGTAATCTTGCCCCCATGGGCGGAATCGAGTTCCTCAAGGGGCACGGCACGCAGAACGACTTCGTGCTGCTCCCCGACGCGGCGGGCCGCCTCGAGCTGACCGGGGCGAGGGTCGCCGCGCTGTGCGACCGCCGCCGCGGCCTCGGGGCCGACGGCGTGCTGCGCGTCGTGCGCGCCGCCGCGCTCGGCGAGCCGTCCGCGGGCGAGTGGTTCATGGACTACCGCAACGCCGACGGGTCGATCGCGGAGATGTGCGGCAACGGCGTGCGCGTGTTCGCCCGCTACCTGGTGGACGCGGGCCTGGCCACCGAAGGCGAGTTCGTCGTCGGCACCCGGGCGGGCGACCGCCCGGTGGTGGTGCACCCGGACCGCTCCGTCACCGTCCACATGGGACCGGCGACGATCACGGGCACCTCGGTCACGGTGGTGGCGGGCCGCCCGTTCTCCGGCGTGGCGGTCGACGTCGGCAACCCGCACCTGGTGTCGCTGCTGGACGACGACGTGGCCGGGCTGGACCTGCGCGACCAGCCCGACTTCGACCACGACGTGTTCCCGCACGGGGTGAACCTCGAGTTCATCAACCGCCTCGGCGAGGGCGCGCTGCGGATGCGCGTGCACGAGCGCGGGGTGGGCGAGACCCGGGCGTGCGGCACCGGCACGGTCGCCGCGGTGGCGGCGGCCTTCCACCTGGCGGGCACCGACACCGGAAGGTCCACAGTGGACCTCCCGGGCGGCCGCGTCGAGGTGACGGTGTCGCGCGGCGCGTCGACGCTGTCGGGCCCGGCGGAGATCGTGGCCCGCGGCGAGATCGACGAAGCCTGGTGGGCCGCCGCCGCTTCCTGAGGCCCGGTCAGGGCCGGCCCCCGGTCAGCCAGGCGGCCAGCGCGGTGGCGATCGGCTGCCCCGTTTCGTGCTGGAACCAGGTGAATCCCGGGGACGGGTTCACCTCGAAGCACACCACGCGGCCGTCGGGGACCAGTCTCAGGTCGATCCCGGCGAACGGCAGCCCGAGCGCCGCGGCGAGCCCGGCGCACCGCTGCGCGAGCCCGGGGCCGAGGTCGTGGGCGCGCAGCGAGGCCGTCGTCCCCTCTCGGCGTGCGTAGCGGTAGTCGATCGCCGTCGTGGTGATCTCGGCCGCGAAGACCCGGTCGCCGACGACGTGCACGCGGACGTCGGGGCCGTCGAGCCGTTCCTGGAACTGGACCGGGCACCAGCGCAGCCGCGCCAGCCGGCCGGCGTCGGCGACGGGGTCGAACGCGGTGACGATCGAGCGGATGCCGCTGATCGACTTGTACACCAGGGGGCCGTGGCGGCCGGCGAACGCGAGCACCTCCGCCGGGTCGCTGGAAACCAGGGTCGACGGTGTGCCGAAGCCGTGCCGGGTGATGAGCTGGGCCTGGTACGGCTTCGAGATGTTGGAGCCCATCGCGAGCAGGCGATTGGCGACGCGGCACTGCCCCGAGCTGCCGGTCAGCTCGGTGAAGGCGGTCAGCGCGTCGCAGAAGCGCCGGGCACGGGCGAGTTCCGCGGGCCCGAGGCCGGGGAAGAGCTCGGGCTCGACGGGCCGCAGGTACACCCCGGTGACCCGGGCGAGCTCGACCGTCCGGTCGCGGGTGCGCAGGACGCCGCCGACGCCGGCTCCGGGGTCGAGCCGGAGGTCGATCGTGTCGTGGGCGGCGGCGCGGGAGTCGACGAAGACGACGTCGGCGTGCCGGGCCCGCAACGCGGTGGCGACCAGGTCGATCGGGGACTCGTCGGGGAGCCCCCACAGCAACACCGTCATCACGCCTCCAAGGCCCGGAGCAGCCGGTCGACCAGCAGGTCGCCGCCGGTGCGGAGGGTGGGGAGCGCGGTGAGACCGGCGAACCACCAGTCGTCGCCCCCGACCAGGAAGTCGATGCCGAGCAACGCGGTCGCGGCGCCGAGGAGCCCGGTGAGCCGGCGCACCCCGGCCGCCGTGGCGGGCGGTACGTCCCGGTCGAGCACCTCCCGGTCCAGGCAGAGCACCTGGCGCGCCCGCACCGGCCCCGCCGCGGCGGCCCGGGCGCCCGCGAGCGCCGCGTCGCCGGGCGGCCAGGGGGTGGCGGTGCCCAGCCGGATCGGGGCGCAGCGCAGACCGGCGGCGTGCGCTGCCGCCCAGGCGTGCACCGGGTCCGGGGCCGGACCGGCGAGGCACTGCGGGGTCGGCTTGTTGCGCACCGGGCAGCGCAGCCCGGCGAGCCAGCTGAGCGTGTAGGCGAAGAGCTCGGCCGAGGCGTAGTCGCGCTCGGCGGGTTCGGCCCGGTACCAGGCGAGCGCGGGCGGCTCGCGGACGCGGTTCAGCACGCCGGTCAGCGCGGAGCCGTCGAGCACGACGCCGTCCGCGAGCTCGATGGTCGTGCGGACGTCGCCCGCCGGGCCGACGCGGTGGTCGTGCCGGCGGGCGAACGAGAGGTGTTCGGTCGTCACCGCGGCGCACGCCCGGCCGGCCCGGGTGGCCCGGCGGGCGAACCACTGGCTGTCGGTGTCGTCGAGCGAACAGAGGACGAGCAGCACGGCGGTGCCTCCCCGGTCGTCACGCCGGAGGCGCGTCGAATTCCGACTTGGCGGCGACCGAGTCGGCGACCTGCTGTTCCAGCTCCGCCCGCAGCTGCCGGGTCTCGGCGTCGGTCAGGGACTCCGGGCCGGTGAGCGGCGAGACCAGGTCGGGACGCAGTTCCGGGCCCACGAACCCGCCGAGCCCGCTGAGCTGGTCCTCGACCGCCCGCAGCCGCTGTTCGAGCTCCTGCCCGCCGCCGGGACCGAGCGGGCCGGGACCGTGCTCGCGCTCCTTGAAGACGTCCCGGATGTCCTTGATCCGCTTGTCGAGCGCGAACTCCTTCTGGAGCTCCTTGCGGACGTCCTTGTCCTTGAGGAAGTCCTTGCGGCCGTCCTTGAGGTCCTTGACGATCGACTTGCCGGTGCACAGGGAGATGTCCAGCTCGGCCAGTACCGCGCGGATCGGGTTGGCGACCGTGCTGGGCCCGGCGCCCGCGAAGAGGAGGCCGACGACGAACCCGTCCTCGTCGACGATCACCGAGCCGGAGTCGCCGTGGTCGGAAAAGATCCGGTTCCGGGCCGGGTCGGCCGCGATGCTGACCTGGTTCGTCAGCGTGTGCACGCCGAGGCCGTCGCCGTAGTCGACGTTGACGGTGGCCGCGATCCCGTCGACGGTGCCGTGGGACAGGCCGGTGGTGCGGCCGCGCTTGCGGACGGCCATGCCGAGGACGGCGGCCCGGCCGCCGCGGACGGCGCCGATTCCGGCGACCGTGCACGAGCTCGCCTTCCCGGGGTCGAGGGAGATCACGGCGCCGTCGACGTTGCCCGAGAGGGTGGCTCTCAGGATGGCGCCGAACTCGTCGGCCGGCACGACGCCGGTGTCGATCCGGCTCGGCTGCACCATCCGGTCGCCGGTGTGCCAGCCGGAATCGACGGCCGCGACGTGGAAATTGGTCAGTGCGGCGCGGGCGCGGGTCACGTTGTCGACGACGATCGCCCCGAGCGTGCCGGCGAAGATGTGGTTGTCGATCGCGCGGCTCGGGCCCATGCTGATCCCGCCCTGGAGCGTGGCGTAGTGCGTGGAGTCCGCCTGCGCGGAAACGTCGAGTTCCAGGGTGGCGACGTGCAATTCGTACCGGCGCTCGACGACGTCGGTGACGGCTCCTTCGATCTGTTCCGGAATGCGCTCCTCGTGCGGGACATCGTCGGTTTTCCGGGCGACGTGCACCCGGATGGCGACCTGGTCCGTGCGTTCCCCGCCGACCTCCTTGTAGCCGACGTCGACGCCGGTCACGCCGGGCCGGTCGAGCAGTTCCCGTTCGACTCGTTGCTTGATGGCGACGAGTTCGTCCACTGTGGTCATGATGAACCTCCCATCGACCGCCGTGCGGCGATCGGTGGTAGAGACCCCCGCGGAACCCGCCCTGATACACCACGGGCCATGATTTTTTGTGCACCGGGCGGGAATTCCGGCGGGCCGACGGCGCTAGGCGGGGCTGCCGATCGTGGCTTCGACGGAGAAATCGCCTTCTTTCGTGATGACTTCCGAGATCGCGCCGGCCACGCGGATGTCCGGCTCGGCTTGCGCAAACCGCGCCAGCACCGCGGCCGGCGCGGTCACCGTCAGCGTCTCCACCGGCGAGCGCATCGACACCTTCGCGTCCGTCTTCGCCCGGCGCACCGCCGCGATCACCCGGCTCGCCAGCGCGAGGAGCTCCGGGTCACCGCCGGACGACGTCGCCGCGGGCCAGTGCGCCCGGTGCACCGAGCCCTCCTGCCACCACGACCACACCTCCTCGGTCGCGAACGGCAGGAACGGGGCGAACAGCCGCAGCACCGCCGACAACGCCGTCACCAGCGCCGCCTGCGCCGAAGCGGCGGCCGACGGGCCGAGGTCGCCGTACGCGCGGCCCTTCACCAGCTCCACGTAGTCGTCGCAGAACGTCCAGAAGAACGTCTCCGTCACCTGCAGCGCCCGCGCGTAGTCCAGCGCTTCGAGAGCCGCCGTCGCCTGGGTGACGACGGTGGAAAGCGACGCCAGCAGCGCCTGGTCGAGCGGCTCGGCCGGGACCGCGGAGGGCGCGGGCACGCCGAGGCCGAGCACGAACCGGCTCGCGTTGAGCAGCTTCGTCGCCAGCCGGCGGCCGACCTTCATCTGGCCCTCGTCCACCGCCGTGTCGACGCCCGGGCGCGCGCTCGCCGCCCAGTAGCGGACCGCGTCCGAACCGTGGCGCTGCAGCATGTCCACCGGCGTCGTCGCGTTGCCCTTCGACTTCGACATCTTCTTGCGGTCCGGGTCGAGCACCCAGCCCGCGATCGACGTCTCCCGCCACGGGAGCACGCCGTGCTCCAGCTCGGCGCGGACCGCCGTCGAGAACAGCCAGGTGCGGATGATCTCGTGCGCCTGCGGCCGCAGGTCCATCGGGAAGACCCGCTCGAACAGGTCGTCGTCGACGCTCCACCGGCCGACGATCTGCGGGGTGAGCGACGACGTCGCCCACGTGTCCATCACGTCCGGATCGGCGGCGAACCCGCCGGGCACCCCGCGCTGGTCCTCGGTGAACCCCGGCGGGACGTCACTGCTCGGGTCGACCGGCAGGGCCTCCGGCAGCAGCCGGGCGTCGTAGTCGGGCTCGCCGTGGGCGTCGAGCCGGTACCACAGCGGGATCGGCACGCCGAAGAACCGCTGGCGGCTGATCAGCCAGTCCCCGGCCAGGTTCTCCACCCACGCCGAGTACCGGACCCGCATGTGGCCCGGCACCCAGTTCAGCTCTTCGCCACGGGCGAGCATCTTCTCCCGGAACGCCGGGTCGTTCCCGCCGTTGCGCAGGTACCACTGCCGGCTGGCGACGATCTCCAGGGGCTTGTCGCCCTTTTCGTAGAACTTCACCGAGTGCGTGATCGGCCGCGGTTCCCCGCGCAGGGCCCCGGCTTCGCGCAGCAGCCGGACCATGATCTCGCGTCCGGTGTGGACGGTCTTGCCGGCGAGCGGCGCGTACGCCCCGGCGGGCACGTCGTGCGGCGCGTCGGGCAGGAACCGGCCGTCGCGGCCCAGCACCACCCGCGTCGCCAGCCGCAGCTCCCGCCACCACGTGACGTCGGTGGTGTCGCCGAACGTGCACACCATGGCGATGCCGCGGCCCTTTTCCGGATCCGCGAGGTGGTGCGCCACCACGGGCACCTCGACGCCGAACACCGGTGTCCGCACGGTTTTCCCGAACAGCGGCCGGAAGCGTTCGTCGTCCGGGTGCGCCACCAGGGCGACGCACGCGGGCAGCAGCTCGGGCCGGGTCGTCGCGATCACGACGTCGGCCCCGTCGGGACCGGTGAACGCCAAGTCGTGGAAGGCACCCGGGCGTTCGCGGTCCTCCAGCTCGGCCTGCGCCACGGCGGTGCGGAACGACACGTCCCACAGCGTCGGCGCTTCGGCCTGGTACGCCTCGCCGCGGGCGAGGTTGCGCAGGAACGCGCGCTGCGAGATCAGCCGGGAGTCGTGCCCGATCGTCTGGTAGGTCATCGTCCAGTCGACCGAGAGCCCGAGCTGCCGCCACAGCTGCTCGAACACCTGCTCGTCGGTCACGGTCAGGGTCTCGCACAGCTCGACGAAGTTCCGGCGCGACACCGCGACGACGTCCTTGCCCGGTTTCTCCGGCGGGCGGAACTCCGGGTCGTAGGGCAGCGACGGCTCGCAGCGGACGCCGAAGTGGTTCTGCACCCGGCGTTCGGTCGGCAGGCCGTTGTCGTCCCAGCCCATCGGGTAGAACACCTCGAGCCCGCGCATCCGCTTGAACCGCGCGAGGACGTCGGTTTGGGTGAAGGAGAAGACGTGCCCGATGTGCAGCGCCCCGCTGACCGTCGGCGGCGGCGTGTCGATCGAGTAGACCTCGGCCCGGGTTTTCGTCCGGTCGAAGCGGTGCAGTCCGGTGGATTCCCATACGGGTACCCACTTGGCCTCCAGACCGTCGACACCGACCTTGTCCGGGACTCGCGGGCGCTCGTATGGGGTACTCATGAAACAACTCTAGGCGGCGCCGGAACCGGTTTTCGCCTCGGTCGGCAGGTCGCGCATCTTCCGCAGCGGCGAGCAGACGACCCACAGCGCCGCAGCCGCTTCGCCGGCCACCGCCACCCACACCGCACCGCGCAGCCCGAGCCCTTCGCCGAGTGCGCCGCCGAGCAGCCCGCCCAGCGGGATCGTGCCCCAGACGAGGAAACGCACGCTCGCGTTCATCCGGCCCATCAGCCGGTCCGGGCAGATCGCCTGCCGGTACGACACCTGAGCGACGTTGTAGATGATCACCCCGAACCCGTAGACGACCTCGCCGAACGCGGCCACGGCGAGCCGCCAGTCCGGGCCGGTCCAGGGGATCAGCAGGTGCGCGGGCCAGGAGAGGAGGGGCACCAGCCAGATCGTGCGGGCGTGGCCGATCCGCCGGGTGAGGGCGCCGGAGAAGACCGCGCCGAGGATGCCGCCGGCGCCGCCGACGGCGAGCAGCACGCCGACGGCCGCCGGGGACAGCCCGACGGTGCGGGTCAGGAACAGCACCTGGACCGCCATGAACGCGCCGCCGAAGAGGTTCGCCGTCGCCGTGCACGCGACGCTCGAGCGCAACGGCTTGTCGGAAAAGACGAACCGCAGTCCTTCGACGATCTGCGGGAGCAGCTTCGTGTGCTCCGTCCGCTCGGGCTCCGGTTCGGCCGCGCGGATCCGCAGCAGGCACAGTGCCGACGTCAGGTAGCCGAAAGCGGTGACGAGCACCGTGTTCGCCGCGCTGACCAGCTGGACCAGCACGCCCGCGCCGCTCGGCCCGGCGATCTGCGCGACCGACTGGACGGCTTGGAGCTTCGCGTTGCCCTCCAGGAGGTGCTCCCGGCCGACGAGCGAGGGCAGGTACGACTGGTAGGCGACGTCGAAGAACACCGTCGCGACGCCGACGAACAGAACGACCACCAGCAGCTGGGCGAGCGTCAGCACCCCGGCCCACCAGGCGAGCGGCACGCTCAGCAGGAGGGCGAAGCGGACGAAGTCGGCGGTGAGCATGACCCGGCGGCGCCGCATCCGGTCCACCCACACGCCGGCGGGCAGCCCGATCAGCAGGAACGCGAGGGTCTGGGCCGCGGTCAGCAGGCCCATCTCGAACGGCGTCGCCGCCAAGGTCACCGCGGCGAGCAGCGGGATGGCGGTGTACCCGACGGCGGTGCCGAACTGGCTGGCCGTGTCGCCGGCCCAGAGCCGCCTGAAGTCGGCGTGGCGGAAGAGTGACCCCCGGTGCATGGTCCCCGAGTGTGCCGGGAGTGATTGGAAAGTGTCAATCACTGTTCGCTCTAGGCTGTGCGCGTGCCCTCTGAGAAACGACGTGCCGCGACTGAAGCCGAGGCCGCGGCGCTGGCCTCCGGAATACGGCTGCGCATCATCCGGTTGACCTTCTCGGAGGCGCTGACGAACAAGGAGCTGGCCGAAAAGCTGGGCCGGGACCCGGCGACGACGCTGCACCACGTGCGCAAGCTCGTCGAGACCGGCTTCCTCGCCGCGCAGCCCCCGCGCCGCGGGGCCCGTGGCGCGAAGGAAATTCCGTATCTTTCGACGGGGCTTTCGTGGACACTCGACTCATGCGGTGACAAGGGTGTGGAACAGGCGGTGCTCGAGGCCTATCTGGCCGAGATCGCCGACACCGGGTTCGAGGGTGTGCACCAGGCACGCCTGGTCGTCCAGGTGGCCCCCGAGGAGCGGGCGGAGCTGGAATCGCGGCTCGACGCCCTGCTCGAGGAATTCCGCGCGCGCCCGCGCCGTCCCGGCGCCGAGCGCACCGCGATCTACCTCGCCACCTATCCCAGCACGTAAAAGTTCGGTTCCCGCGGCGAATCGTGGGAACATGGAGGCACGATGACAGAACTGACACACACCGAAGACCACGACGACGACCTGTACGACGGCGACCTGTCGACAGGCGAAATGGAGCTCGAGGACCGGGCGTCGCTGCGCCGGGTCAGGGGACTGTCCACGGAGCTGGACGACGTCACCGAGGTCGAGTACCGGCAACTGCGGCTCGAGCGCGTCGTGCTGGTCGGCGTGTGGACCGAGGGCACGGCCCTGCAGTCCGAGGCGTCGATGGCCGAGCTGGCGCGCCTGGCCGAGACGGCGGGCTCGGAGGTCCTCGAAGGCCTCATCCAGCGGCGGGCCAAGCCGGACCCGGCCACCTACATCGGCTCGGGCAAGGTGCGGGAGCTGCGGGACATCGTCGGCTCCACCGGCGCCGACACCGTGATCTGCGACGGCGAGCTCTCGCCGGGCCAGCTGCGGCAGCTCGAGGAGAAGGTGAAGGTCAAGGTCATCGACCGGACCGCCCTGATCCTCGACATCTTCGCCCAGCACGCCCGGTCCAAGGAGGGCAAGGCGCAGGTCGAGCTGGCCCAGCTGCAGTACCTGATCCCGCGGCTGCGCGGGTGGGGTACGTCGCTGTCCCGGCAGGCCGGTGGCCGCGCCGGCGGCGCGAACGGCGGTGTGGGCCTGCGCGGTCCCGGTGAGACCAAGCTCGAGACCGACCGGCGGCGGATCAACAAGCGCGTGGCGAAGCTGCGTCGCGAGATCGCCGCCATGGACACCATCCGCGAGACCAAGCGCGGGCGGCGGCTGGCCAACGAGGTGCCCAGCGTGGCGATCGTCGGCTACACCAACGCCGGCAAGTCGAGCCTGCTCAACGCGCTGACCGGGGCCGGGGTGCTGGTGGAGGACGCGCTGTTCGCCACCCTCGACCCGACCACGCGGCGCGCGCAGACCCCGGACGGGCGCGGCTACACGCTGACCGACACCGTCGGGTTCGTGCGGCACCTGCCGCACCAGCTGGTGGACGCGTTCCGCTCGACGCTGGAGGAGGCGGCCGACGCCGACCTGCTCGTGCACGTGGTGGACGGGTCCGACCCGGCACCCGAGGAGCAGGTCAGCGCGGTGCGCGAGGTGCTCGGCGAGATCACGCGCAAGCGCAAGGAGCCGCTCCCGCCGGAGCTGCTGGTGATCAACAAGACCGACGCGTCCGACGAGGTCAGCCTGGCCCGGCTGCGGCACGCGCTGGCGGGTTCGGTCCAGGTCTCGGCGCGGACCGGGGCGGGCATCCCCGAGCTCGTCGAGGTGATCGCCGACCGCCTGCCGCGGCCGGAGGTCACGGTCGAGGTCCTCGTGCCCTACTCGCGCGGCGAGCTCGTCGCGCGGGCGCACGCGGACGGCGAGGTCCTCGAAGAGGAGCACGCCGAGGACGGCACGCGCCTGCTGGTGCGGGTCCGCCCGGACTTCGCGGCGGCTTTGCGCGAGTACGAGACCAACTCGACCAGGGCCTGAGACGTCTTCGAGTAAGTTCCGGTGTGCGGTCCACGGGGATCGCACACCGGAACTTACTCGGAGGTGGCTGGGTGCGCTGGGCTGTCGTTTTGGTCTTCACGGCCGTGCTGGGCGGGGCGGTGCCCGCGTCGGCGGCCGAGACGCCGCAGCCGCTGTGCACGATGAAGGACTCCCGGATCGGCGAGCTGTCCGGCCTGGTCTCCGACGGTTCGCAGCTGTACGCGATCAACGACGGCGGCAGCAAGGTCCAGGTGTTCGTGCTGGGCCGGGACTGCAAGGTGCAGAAGGTCATGACCGACCGGACGGACCCGTTCGACGTCGAGGACCTGGCCCGCACGTCCGACGGGCGGTTGTGGCTGTCCGACACCGGCGACAACCAGAAGGGCCGGCTGACGGTCGCCCTGCTGGAGATGAGCCCCCAGGGCAAGGTCACGCTGCACCGGCTCATGTACCCGGACGGCCAGCACGACACCGAAGCGCTGATCATGGACAAGGCGGGCACGCCGTACCTGATCACCAAGGACGTTCTCGGCGAGGCTCGCGTGTACCGGCCTTCGGGCCCGCTGGCGAGCCCAGGACCGACCAACCTCGAGAAGGTCGGCACGGTGAAGTTCGAGACGACCGACACCCAGGGCGGCCCGGTCGGCTCGATCGGTTCGATCCTGGTGACGGGCGGCGCGTCCACGGCCGACGGCAGCGTCGTCGCGTTGCGGACCTACACGGACGCGTATGTGTACGCGGCTCCGGACGGCGACGTGCCGGCGGCGTTGCAGCGCAACCCGGTGCGGATCCCGTTGCCGGGGGAAAAGCAGGGCGAGGCGATCGCCTTCGATCCCGACGGGACGTTGATCTCGGGGAGCGAAGGCGTGGGCCAGCCCCTCCGCACGGTGCGGGGCGCGGCGGCGTCGGCCGCGCAGTCCGGCGCACCGGCAGAGGGGACGACCGGCACGAGCGCGTCGTCCGGTTCGGCGGGGGACGGGGCCGGGCTGCCCGTCCTGCCCGCCGCCGGGATCACGGTCGCGGTGATCGGCCTCGGCTGGTTCGGCTTCAGCAAGCTGCGTCGCCGAGCTCGCCGCTGATCTCGGCTCCCCACGGCCGAAGATCATCCGATCCGGTGAATCTCCCGGGCCGTGCGAAAGCCCGGGAGCGACCCCCTAAAGACGCCGCAGGACGGCGACGACCTTGCCGAGCACCGTGGCGTCGTCGCCGGGGATCGGCTCGTACGCCTCGTTGTGCGGCATCAGCCAGATGTGGCCGCCCTTGCGCTTGAACGTCTTGACCGTGGCCTCGCCGTCGATCATCGCCGCGACGATCTCGCCGTTGTCCGCGTCCGGCTGCTGGCGGACGACCACCCAGTCGCCGTCGGTGATGGCCGCGTCGACCATCGAATCACCGGTGACCTTCAGCAGGAACAGCTCGCCCTCGCCGACGATCTCCCGCGGCAGCGGGAAGACGTCCTCGATGGCCTGCTCGGCCAGCACCGGGCCACCGGCGGCGATCCGGCCGACCAGCGGCACGTACGCCGCCTTCGGCATGACCGGCTGCTGGTCCATCTCGATGCCCATGGGGTTGTCGTCGGTCGCCGAGAGGACACCGACTGCGCGGGGGCGGTTCGCGTCGCGCCGCAGGTAGCCCTTGCGCTGCAGCGCGCGCAGCTGGTGCGAGACCGACGACGTCGACGTCAGCCCGACCGCTTCACCGATCTCGCGGACGCTCGGCGGGTAGCCGAACCGGCTCACCCAGGAGCGGATCACGTCGAGGACCTGCTGCTGGCGGACGGTGAGAGCGTCGTCCACCTCGTACACCTCGGGCATGGCGTGCACCTTGCCCGAGCCGCCGGGGGACCCACTGGTCCTGCCCGCCTTGTTCTCCTTCGCCACTGCGTCGCCTCCCAGACGTTCGCTGCACGTATCTGCGCGCCGGCCGCCGCCCGCGGGGTGCGGGCACGCTCGCCGGCGGCATCTGCCCGGCAGATGCCCTGGTCACCGACGTTAGCCCCCGGGCACGACGATTTCAAACATCTGTTCGATCGACACGCCGTGTCCGCTCGATTTTGTCGGTGGCAGGTGGTAGACCTTCGCACGGGCGTTCGATAGAACGCCTGTTCGACCTTGATCCACGGGCCGCTCCGGCCCGGGAAACGGGCGGACACAGGGTTTCGAGGAGGTTCGGATGTCCATTCTGGCCGAACGCGGACACGTTCGCCCGGCGACCCCGGTCCCGGCGCCCCTCCGTCCCGTGCGCGTGCTGCGCGGGCGCCGCGGCGAGGTGCACCGCCCGCCGACCCGCGCGCGGGTCGTGGCCGGCCGCCGTCCGGCCGGCGCACCCTGCGCGGCGCCGCGGCGGGTGCCGGTGCGGTGGCCGTGGCTCGCCGCGCTCGCCGTCGCGAGCTGCCTCGTGATCACCGGACTGGGTCTTCTGGGGAGCGGGGCGTCCGGCGCCCCGGTGCCCGAGCGGACCGCGACGGTGTCGGTCGGTCAGGGCGACACGCTCGCTTCGCTGGCCGCGCGATTCGCGCCGGACAGCGAGCCTGGCGCGGTTGTCGCCCGCATCAAGGAACTGAATCGCCTGGACCAGGCCGTTCTGGTGCCCGGGCTGCCGCTCACGGTCCCCGTGGCCGACCCGGCCGCCGCGCCCGCACCCTGATCCGCCGGGGCCGTCAACCGCACTCACCCGGGCGTGGATCGCGTCCGGCGTGGCGCTTGCGCACGCACCTCCCGAGTTCTACCCTTCGCCGCTACATGTAGTAGTTACACCGCTGTAGTTGGTCCACAGGTTGGGGTAGACTGGACAGCAGTTGTCCACAGCTGGTCGGCCGTTACCCACCGGATGTCCACAAAACGATCACCAGGTGCGCAGGGGTGCATGGTGGCCGCCGGGGCGTCGACCGCGGGCGGCCGGCGCGGAGGGAAGGTGATCGGCGGATGAGGTGCCCGTTCTGCCGGCATGCGGACTCTCGGGTCGTCGACTCCCGAGAGGTGGATGAAGGCCAGGCGATCCGCAGGCGGCGCTCGTGCGCGTCGTGCGGACGGCGGTTCACGACGTCGGAGACGATGGTGCTCGCCGTTGTCAAGCGGTCCGGGGTCACCGAGCAGTTCAGCCGGGACAAGGTGGTGAGCGGCGTCCGCCGCGCCTGCCAGGGCAGGCCGGTCGACGACGACGCGCTGCAGCAGCTCGCGCAGCGCGTGGAGGAGTCGATCCGCTCCGCCGGGCTGGCCGAGATCCCGAGCCACGAGGTCGGCCTGGCCATCCTGGGCCCGCTGCGTGAGCTCGACGGGGTCGCCTACCTCCGGTTCGCCAGTGTCTACCGCTCCTTCTCCTCGGTCGAAGACTTCGAGAAGGAGATCGCCGACCTGCGTGAGGCCATGGCGGGTGCTGCTGCCCCGAAGGGAAGCGATCAGCGCGAAGACGGCGATTAGCCGTCCCGCTGCGGGAGAGGGTTCAACCGATGACGGAAACCGTGGGAACGGGGGCCCGCGCGGCCGCCGGCAAGAAGGGCAAGACCGCCGGCGGGCTGAGCGTGCAGCGCGTGTTCACGACCGAGGGACAGCACCCGTACGACCAGGTGACCTGGGAGCAGCGGGACGTCGTCATGACGAACTGGCGCGACGGCTCGGTCAACTTCGAGCAGCGCGGCGTGGAGTTCCCCGAGTTCTGGTCGGTGAACGCGACCAACATCGTCACCAGCAAGTACTTCCGCGGCGCCGTCGGCAGCCCGCAGCGTGAACGCAGCCTCAAGCAGCTCATCGACCGGGTCGTGCGGACCTACGTCAAGGCCGCGGGCGACCACGGCTACTTCGCCACGCCGCAGGACCTCGAGATCTTCGAGCACGAACTCACCTGGATGCTGCTGCACCAGGTCTTCAGCTTCAACTCCCCGGTCTGGTTCAACGTCGGCACGCCGTCGAAGCAGCAAGTCTCCGCCTGCCAGCCGTACGACGCCCTGGTGAGCACTCCCGGCGGCGCCGTGCCGATCGGCCGCTTCGTCGAGCTGAACGCCGTGGGTGCCAAAGTCTACGACGCGCACGGGCTGACCAAGGTCGTCGCCACCAAGGCGAACGGGATCAAGGAAGTCCTGCGGGTCACGACGAAGTCGGGCCACGTCCTCGACGTGACAGCGGACCACCTCGTGTGGCGTGCGAGTGCGGGCGGCGGGAAGTTCGTGCCTGCCGGCGAGCTGCGGGTCGGAGACCAGCTCGAATGGCACCGCCGCAGCGCTTTCGGTGAAGAAGAGATCAGGGAAACCGACGTCGCCGAAGCCGCGCTGGCGGGCTGGTTGCAGTCGGACGGCTTCGTCGGTCAGTACCGCGGGACGAACCGCTCGCTCACCATCGAAGCGATGACGGTGAACGACGCCGAGCTGGCCTGGGTGCGTGATGCCCTCGACCGCGTCTTCCCGGACGTCCACCGCCACGAACGTGCCGTCGAAACCCAGGAAGAGACGCTCGACTGCCGCCGCACCCGGCTCTACGGCAACGTTCTCGAGAACTTCGTCGAGAGCTGGGGCCTGCGCGCCCGGGGGACCGAAATGGAGGTGCCGGAGCACCTGTACACGGCGCCGCTCCCGGTCGTGGCCGCGTACCTGCGGAGCATCTTCCAGGCCGAGGGCTATGTGTCCGCACGTGAACGGTCCACTCTGGTGGCGCTGGACATGATCGGCGAAGGCCTGGTCCGTGGCCTCCAGCAGCTGCTGGCCCGGTTCGGCATCTTCGCCCGGGTGGGCCGCAAGAAGGAGAGCAGGCCGGATCGGCACGATCTCTGGGGCATCCGGATCCAGAACGCCGGTGACCGGCGGATCTTCGCGGACGAAATCGGCTTCATCGATCCGGTGAAGACGGCGAAGCTGGAGGCGTCCTTCGAAAAGCCCGGCCTGCCTGCCCGGGAGAGGAAGCGGCTGGAGATCGCCGCGGTCGAGAGCCGTGGCGAGATGCCGGTCTACGACATCCAGACGGAATCCGGCGAGTACCTTTCCGGAAACCTCCGTGTTCACAACTGCTTCATCCTCGCCGTCGACGACACGATGGAGTCGATCCTCAACTGGTACCGCGAAGAGGGCCTGATCTTCAAGGGCGGCTCCGGCGCCGGGCTGAACCTCTCCCGCATCCGCTCCTCGAAGGAACTGCTCACCTCCGGCGGCACCGCGTCCGGGCCGGTCTCCTTCATGCGCGGCGCTGACGCGTCGGCGGGCACCATCAAGTCCGGCGGTGCCACCCGGCGCGCGGCGAAGATGGTCGTGCTCGACGTCGACCACCCGGACATCGAGGAGTTCATCCAGACCAAGGCGCGCGAAGAAGAGAAGATCAAGGTCCTCCGCGACGCCGGGTTCGACATGGACCTCTCCGGCGCGGACATCTCGTCCGTGCAGTACCAGAACGCGAACAACTCGGTCCGCGTGTCGGACGAGTTCATGCACGCGGTGGAGAACGGCACCGGCTTCGGCCTGCGCGCCCGGCTCACCGGCGAGGTCATCGACCGCACCGACGCGAAGAAGCTGTTCCGCACCATGGCCCAGGCCGCGTGGGAGTGCGCCGACCCCGGCATCCAGTACGACGGCACGATCAACGACTGGCACACCTGCCCGGAGTCGGGCCGGATCACCGCGTCGAACCCGTGCAGCGAGTACATGCACCTCGACAACTCCAGCTGCAACCTGGCGTCGCTGAACCTGCTGAAGTTCATCACGCCGCAGGGCACGTTCGACGCGCCGCTGTTCGCCCGCGCCGTCGAGTTCGTCATCACGGCGATGGACGTTTCGATCTGCTTCGCGGACTTCCCGACCGAGCCGATCGCCGACACCACCCGGAAGTTCCGCCAGCTCGGCATCGGCTACGCCAACCTCGGCGCGCTGCTGATGGCGCTCGGCCACGCCTACGACTCCGAAGGCGGCCGCGCGCTCGCGGCGGCGATCACTTCGCTGATGACGGGTGTGTCGTACCGGCGTTCGGCGGAGATGGCCCAGGTCGTCGGCGCGTACGAGGGGTACGCCCGCAACGCCGAAGCGCACCAGCGCGTGATGCGCAAGCACGCGGCGGCGAACGAGCTCGTCCGCACCTACCACTCGAACGACGCCGCCGTCCGCGCGCTGGCGACCGAGGAGTGGAAGAAGGGCATCGACATCGGGACGAAGCACGGCTGGCGCAACGCGCAGGCGTCGGTGCTCGCCCCCACCGGATGCCTGACCGCCGACACCCTGGTGACGACCGATCGGGGACTGGCCCGGTTGTCCGAGCTCGGCGACCTTTACGGTGACCGCTGGCAGGACATCGACGTCACCGTGTCGACCGACGAGGGGCCTCGGCAGGCGACGAAGTTCTTCGTCAACGGCGAGGAGCCGACCAGGCGCGTCGTGACCAAGGGCGGCTACCGCCTCCAGGGCACACTGGCGCACCGCGCCAAGGTGGTCGACGCCGAAACCGGGGGCTGGGTGTGGCGGCGTCTCGCCGACATCCGGCCGGGCGATCTCGTGCCACTCCAGCTGGGCGGTCTGGTCGGTGCCCCCCGGCAGGTTCCGCTGCCCGTGCTCGATCAGGCGTACTACACCGACGACCGGGCGATCTGCGTCCCGGACGCCGTGGACGAGGACCTGGCCGAGCTGGTCGGCTATTTCATGGGCGATGGCAGCCTGCACGCCAAGGGCATCCGCTTCTGCGTCGCCGACACCGATCCGGATGTCGTGGTGCGGCTGCAGACGCTGGCGAAGGGCCTCTTCAACCTCGACCCCGCCGTCCGCCGGTGCCAGGGGTACCAGGAGGTGACCCTGCAGTCCGTCCGGTTGGCGAGGTGGTGGCAGGCGGCCGGCTTCGCGAAGGACCTGCCGGGAGCCGACCACACCGGAAAGGGCTGGACACCGCGGATCCCCGCGGCGATCCGTGAGACCAACGCCGCGGGCGTCTACGCGGCTTTCCTGCGGGGGCTCTTCGAAGCAGACGGCACGGTGCTCGAAGGGGTGCCGGGTGTCGCGACCGCGTCGGAACTGTTCGCGGAGGACATCCGCACGCTCCTGCTGTCGCTCGGCATGGCCTCCACGACGAGGGCGACGACCAGCGGCTGGGGCGATGTGCTGCACCAGGTCCGGCTGCGCAACGTCGACCACGCGTTGATCTTCGACGAGGTCGTCGGATTCATGGGCGACCGGAAGAACCGTGCGGTGGTCGCGCTCGAACCGCGGGGTTCGGCCAAGAGCGACCGGATCCACCTGCCTCGGCGGGTGTGGGACGAACTGGTGCCGGCGGGGCACGAATCCCGGGACGCGGTCGTGCAGGCGCTCGGGAAGACGGGCGGCGTGCCGCGCATGCTCGGCCGCCGGATCTTCGGTGAGACGGCCGACCAGCGCCTCGGACACGCGCTCGGTTATCTGTTCGAGCCGGTGCTGTCCAACGAGGATGGTGGCCTGCAGCCGACCTTCGACCTGTCGGTGCCCGAGAACGTGACCTACGTGGCGAACGGGTTCGTCAGTCACAACACCATCGGCTTCATGATGGACTGCGACACCACCGGGATCGAGCCGGACTTCTCGCTGGTGAAGTTCAAGAAGCTGGTCGGCGGCGGCTCGATGCAGATCGTCAACCAGACGGTGCCGCGCGCGCTGACGGCGCTGGGCTACCAGGACGAGCAGGTCGAGGCGATCGTCGAGTACGTGGCCCAGCACGGCCACGTCGTCGACGCACCGGGGCTGCGGCCGGAGCACTACGAGGTGTTCGATTGCGCAGTCGGCGAGCGGTCGATCGCGCCGATGGGGCACGTCCGGATGATGGCCGCGGTGCAGCCGTTCCTGTCCGGCGCGATCTCCAAGACGGTCAACATGCCGGAGTCCGCGACGGTCGAAGAGGTCGAGGAGATCTACTTCCAGGGCTGGAAGCTCGGGCTGAAGGCGCTGGCGATCTACCGCGACAACTGCAAGGTCGGCCAGCCGCTGTCGACGGCGAAGAAGGAGACGGCGGCCGCGGCCGCCGAGCCTGAGAAGGTCGTCGAATACCGGCCGGTCCGCAAGCGCCTGCCGAAGAAGCGCCCGAGCCAGACGGTGTCGTTCACGGTCGGCGGCGCGGAGGGCTACCTGACGGCGGGTTCGTACCCGGACGACGGCCTCGGCGAGATCTTCGTCAAGCTCGGCAAGCAGGGGTCGACCCTGGCCGGCGTGATGGACGCGTTCTCGATGTCGATTTCGGTCGGCCTGCAGCACGGCATCCCGCTCGAGTTCTACGTGTCGAAGTTCTGCAACCTGCGCTTCGAGCCGGCGGGCATGACCGACGACCCGGACATCCGCATCGCGACGAGCGTGATGGACTACCTGTTCCGCAGGCTGGCCCTGGACTACCTCCCGTACGAGAAGCGCTCCCAGCTGGGCATCCTCTCGGCGGACGAGCGTTCGGCCGAGGTCGAGGCGACCTACGGCAACCAGGGCGTCGACCTGGAGGCGCTGCAGTCCACAGTGGACGCGTCCCCGGAGCCGCACGCGGACGAACCGGAGCACCCGCACCGCGAAGCCCAGACGACAACGGAGCTGATGGAGCTGCGCCTCGGCAAGGCAGCGGACGCCCCGCTCTGCATGACGTGCGGAACGAAGATGCGCCCAGCAGGCTCGTGCTACGCCTGCGAAGGTTGCGGCGCAACGTCCGGCTGCAGCTGACGGATCTCCGGCTGAACCGGGCGCCGGCCGCCCGGTTCAGCCGAAGAACCGGTGCAGTTCGGAAACCGGCGGCAGCTCGCCGACGAAGCCGAACCGCCCCGCGCGCATCTCCTTCGCCCCGTCCATGAACGACTTGAGCGCCAGCCGCGACAACGCCGCACCGATGCTGACCCGCCGGACGCCGATCCCCGCCAGTTGCTCGAGGGTGATCGACGGGTCCGCGAACCCCATCACGACGTTGACCGGTTTGCCCACCGACGTCACCACCGCACGCATCTGTTCGAGCGTCCGCAACCCCGGCGCGTACAGCACGTCGGCGCCCGCTTCCTCGTACGCCTGCAGCCGCCGGATCGTGTCGCCGAGGTCGTTGACGCCCAGCCAGAGGTTTTCGCACCGGGCGGTGAGCACCACCGACCGGGCCCGCGCGGTCTCCACCGCGGCGCGAACCCGGTCGACCGCCAGCCCGAGCTCGTAGATCGGCCGCTGCGGATCGTCCGTGAGGTCTTCGATGGACGCACCCACCGCCCCGGCGTCGGCTGCCGCGTCGATCATCTTCGCGGCTTCGGCCGGCTCGTCGGCGAAGCCGTTCTCGAGATCGGCATTCACAGGCAGCGGCGTCGCCTCGGCGATCTCCCGCACGTTGGCCAGGATTTCCGCCCGGGTCGCCCGGGTCCGGCCGACCACGTTGGCGACGCCGAGGCTGGTCGTGGCGAGGGCGTCGAAGCCGAGACCGGCGAGGAGCCGTGCCGTCCCGGCGTCCCACGGGTTCGGCAGCAGGAAGGGCTCGGATCGCTCGTGCAGGGCGCGGAACTGCTCGGCAGCGGTCATGGGTCCCAGCTTGCTCCCGCGGGATCCATCCGACAAATGCATAGTTCTCCCGAGTCTCCCATCATCGATCCGAGCCCGCGGTCAGCCGCCGCATCCTCGAACCGGACCACGGCCTCGGCGAGCCGCTGTTCGAGCGTTCCGGCCGCCGGGTGACCTCTCCGGCGAGCTACTCGATCGTGTTCTCGGCGGCATCCTCGAGGTTCGCCGGAACTCTGAACAGGAATGTCAGCGTCGGAAGTTGCGAGCTGCCACCAAGCCCAGTACGACGTCGGCTCCGGCCCTTCTCGCCCGCTCTATACCCATTCCTTCAGTCGATCGCAGCCCTGAGACCAGTGAGCTCGTGCTCGCTCTGTTGGCTCCCGGCGTCGCGGGCGGACCTCGTCACGCCGTTCGCGGCTTGCTGGGGCCGAGACGCGCCGCATTGCTCCGCGCGATCGATGAGCTGCCTCGGGAGATTCTCGCCGACGCACACGAGACCGCTGCGAAGCTCCGTGACGCTGGGGTGCGCGCCGTACTGTGCGGCAATCCGCAGTACCCTGAGCGGCTGAGGCGTTTTTCCGGCGCGCCACCAGTGTTGTACGTCCGTGGGCCGCTGGAGTTGCTCGGGGTGGCGGCTGTCGGCTTGTGCGGCTCTAGAAACGCCACGGTGGCCGGCCTCCGCGCGGCGCGGGCGTGTGGTCGGCTCGCCGCCGAAGAGGGGCTAGCCGTGGTTTCGGGCTACGCCAAGGGCGTCGATACCGCCGGACACCTGTCGGTTCTCGAGGCGGGTGGGCGGACGGTCGCGGTCCTGGCCGAGGGAATCGAACGCTTTGCCTTGAAGAAGGCCTATCGCGAACAAATCGCGCCCGAAGGTCTGAGCAACAGGATGCTGGTCGTTTCACAGTTCGCGCCGACCCAGCGATGGTCCGCTGGGGCGGCGATGACCCGAAACCAGGTGATCGTCGGGATGAGCCTGGGTCTCGTCGCCGTCGAGGCAGGGGAAACCGGCGGCACGTTGACGGCCGGTGAGACGGCGCTCCGGGGAAGGCGACCTGTGTTGGTGCCGAGCAGTTCACCGGACGAAGCGCCGGGCAACAAACTGCTAGTCGCGGCCGGAGCCCATTCGATGACTGACCGGCAAGAGCTCCTTGATCAGCTGCGACGGCTGCGCGGCGACGTGGCGCCACCGGGTCTTTTCGAGCAGTGACGGTTCACGCAGTCCTACCTGGCACCTTGCATTGGCTTCGACCAGGTGCGCGCCGGACGCGCCCGCGTTCGCCCGGCGCGGTAGCGGTCCGACCGGACAGTGCCGTACCCGGTCGCGATTCCGGTGGCAGCCGGCCAAGTTTCAATGGGCGGCTTCGAGTCAGGCGCCGCCCGCCGGATCCACCACCCCACGGCATCATCGGAGTTATGACCCACGCGCACTGGCTCCACGACTTCGAAGCCGAGGCCGAACGCCGCAGACAGCGCGAAGACCCGCCCTGGGACCGGGGCGCGAAGCTTCACCCCGACGTCGCCAAGAGCGTCCAGCGCTTCCAGGTCGGCGAGGCCGGTGACGGTGCCAACCTCATCGCGAAGGCCGCCGGGGACGATACCTACCTCGCCGCCGTGCGGCTCTTCGTCGCCGAAGAACAAAATCATGCCCGGATGCTCGCCGGACTGCTGGCTGCCGCGCGGGTGCCCACCATCGGGAAACACTGGTCGGACACCGTGTTCGTCAAGCTGCGGCGGGCGCTCGGGCTGCGGCTGGAACTCATGGTGCTGCTCATCGCCGAAGTCGTCGCCCTGCGGTACTACCGGGCGCTCCGGGACGGCACCGGTGACCCGCTGGTCACGCAGGTCGCCGCGCGGATCCTCGCCGACGAAGAGCGGCACGTGCCGTTCCACTGCCACCGGCTCGGGATCGCTTTCCGCGAGCTGGGCCAGCCCGCGAGGGCCGCGCTCTTCGGCGCGTGGCGGGTACTGCTGCTCGGCGTCACGATCACGGTCGCCGCGGATCACGGCGCTGCCTTGGGGCGGCTCGGCGTCGGACGGCGGGAGTTCGTCGCGGACGTCCTAACCGCCTTCGACGCCGCCCTCGCGAGGCTCCAGTAGCCCGGCCAGCTGCCTCAGCGCCGCGGTGATCCGGTCCGCCGGCACACCGCGAGACGTCTGGTGCAGGAACAGCTCCGGCGCCAGTGGGGCGAGCAGCACATCGGCCAGGACTTCCGGATCCGCAGCCCCCGCCGCCTCCGCCAAGACCCGGACGTGCGTGCGCCAGAAGCCGTACGCGCCCGTCGTGAAACGCGAATGGCCGACCTCGGTGCCCAGCACCAGGGGTGCGTGCCGCTCCAGCAGCGCCACCATCGCCTCGTAGAACGCCGCCAGCCGCTCGGCCGGGGGTGCGCCCGGGCCCAGGGGCGGGTCGCCGCGCAGCAGCTGCTCCTGGAGCCGGCGCTCGTGCTCGTCCAGCAACGCCACGGCGATCGACGAACGGTCCGGGTAGCGGCGGTACAGCGTTCCGCGGCCGACCCCGGCCGCCCGCGCGATGTCCTCCATCGTCACCTCGGCCGCGCCGCGGGCGGTGAACAGCGCCTCCGCCGCCTCCAGGATCTTCGCGCGGTTGCGAGCCGCGTCGGCGCGTTCGGGCATGGCGCCAGCCTAGGGAATATCCGGACACGGCGTCCAGTTGAGTCAAACGGACACCGTGTCCACTTGAGGAGGAATCGTGCCCCACCTGCTGCACCTCGACTCCAGCGCCCGCCGCTCGTCGTTCTCCCGCGAGCTGTCCGCCCGGTACGCCGCCACCTGGACGGGCACCCGGACGTATCGCGACCTCGCCGCCGACCCGGTGCCGGTGATCGGGGAGGCCTGGACGGAGATCTGCGACGCCCTGCTCGCCGCGGGAATCACCGACCCCGCGCACTACGCCGACGTCGTCGAGACGCCGGAACAGAAGAAGGCCTGGGCCGTCGTCGAACCGCTCCTGGCCGAGCTGCTCGAAGCCGACGTCGTGCTGATCGGCGCGCCGATGTACAACTTCTCGATCCCGGCCGCCCTCAAGGCGTGGATCGACCAGGTGACGTTCCCGCGCATGAACCTCGAGGGCACAGCGTTCGTCATCGCGGGCGCCCGCGGCGGGACGTATGCCCCCGGAACTCCCCGAGCCCCTTTCGACCATCACGAGCGCTACCTGCGGGACTTCATCGCCGGGCACTACGGCGTCGACGACGTCCGGTTCGTGCACGCCGAGCTGACCAACGCCCTGGTCGACCCGCACCTCGCCGCGCGCGACGGTGAGCGGCGGACTTCGCTCGAAGCAGCACTCGAGGCGCTCTGATGGGCTGGGTGACGCTCGTGTTCGCCGGGCTCGTCGAGATCGCCTGGTCGCAGAGCATCAAACCGACGGAGAACTTCACGCGGCCGTGGCCGACGCTGCTGTGCTTCGCGCTCGGCGCCGCCGCGGTCTACCTGCTGTCGCGCGCGATGGACACCGTCCCGGTGGGCACCGCCTACGCGGTGTTCACCGGGATCGGTGCCGTCGGCGCGATCGTGCTCGGCGTCGTCGTGACCAAGGATCCGCTCAGCGTCGGCCGGGTGGCCGCGCTGGCCTTGATCGTCGGCGGCGTCGTGCTCGCGCGGGTCACTTCGTGAGCTGCTCCCACAGGAACTCGAACACCAGCGCCCACTTGAACGCCAGCTGCTCGTTGTCCGCGGCGGCGCCGTGGCCGCCTTCGATGTTTTCGTGATACCGGACGTCGTGCCCCTGCTCACGCATCCGCGCCACCATCTTGCGGGCGTGGGCGGGGTGCACGCGGTCGTCGCGCGTCGACGTCACGAACAGCGACGGCGGATACTCCCGTCCCTTGTGGACGTTCTGGTACGGCGAGTACGCCGAGATGTACTCCCACTCCGCGGCGTCCTCCGGGTCGCCGTACTCGGCCATCCAGGACGCCCCGGCCAGCAGCAGGTGGTAGCGGCGCATGTCCAGCAGCGGCACCTGGCTGACGATGGCGCCGAACCGCTCCGGGTAGCGCGTCAGCATGACACCCATCAGCAGCCCGCCGTTGCTGCCGCCCTGGATCCCGAGCTGCGCCGGCGTCGTGATGCCCCGCGAAACCAGGTCCGCGGCCACCGCGGCGAAGTCCTCGTACACGCGGTGGCGCTCGGCCTTGATCGCCTGGGTGTGCCAGCCGGGCCCGTACTCGCCGCCGCCGCGGATGTTCGCGACGACGTACGTGCCGCCGCGGGCGAGCCAGCCGCGGCCGATCATGCCGCTGTAGGACGGCGTCAGCGAAATCTCGAAGCCGCCGTAGCCGGTCAGCAGCGCCGGGCCGCCCTCGGCCCCGGACGGCCGGACGACGAAGTACGGGATCTTCGTGCCGTCCTCTGACGTCGCGAAGTACTGCGCGACGCTCATGCCCGAAGCGTCGAAGAACGCCGGAGCCTGTTTCAGGATCTCCACCTCTTCGCCGACGTGGCCGCAGCTGAGCGTCGACGGCTGGAGGAAGCCGCTGGAGTCGATCAGGTACTCGTCGCTGACGTCGGGATCGGTGTCGAAGATGTCCGCGCTGCCGAACTCGGGCCCGCCGGCCAGCGGTGCCTCCGGCCAGCCGTCCGGGCCCGGGGTCAGCGTGCGCAGCTCGGTGCGGACGTCGCGCAGCGTGCCGAGCAGCAGGTGGTGGCGCGTCCAGGCCCAGTAGCTCAGCGAGGTGTGCTCGTCGGGTGTGAACAGCGTCGTGAAGTCCCGGTCGCCGGCCATGAAGGCGTCGAAGAGGATGGCGATCAGTGAGCCGGCCGGGTGCTCGGTGCCGCCGACGGTCCACGCCGTCCGCGGCCGCACCAGCAGCCATTCGCGGTGCACGGACGCGCTCGCGTCGTCCGGGATGTCGATCTTGACCAGCCCGCCCGGCGTTCGCAGGTGCAGTTCCGAGCGGTAGAAGTCGATCGCGCGGCTGACGAAGTCGCGCTCGAAGCCTTCGGTCGGGTCGTGGGACGCGCCGATCGAGACGTCGTCGGGCTTGCCTTCGAAGACCGTGACGGCTTCGGAGAGCGGCGTGCCGCGCCGCCACTCCTTGGCCAGCCGCGGGTACCCGGAGCTGGTCAGCGAACCCGGGCCGAAGTCCGTTCCGATGTAGACGCGGTCTTCGTCGATCCAGCCGATCCGCGTTTTCGCCTCCGGCACCGTGAAGCCGTCCTCGACGAACTCGTGCGCGTCGAGGTCGAACTCGCGGACCACGGTGGCGTCGGCGCCGCCGCGGGACAGCTCGACCAGGCCGCGCCGGTAGTCCGGCCGCAGCACGGTGGCGCCCTGCCAGACCCAGTTCTCGCCCTCGGCCTCGGCCAGCGCGTCGACGTCGAGCAGCAGCTCCCACTCGGGCTCGGCCTGCCGGTAGGACTCCGGTGTCGTGCGCCGCCACAGGCCACGCGGGTGGCTCGCGTCCTGCCAGAAGTTGTAGAAGTACTCGCCGCGGCGGCGCACGTACGGGATCCGGTCGTCGGCGTCGAGCACCTCGCGCAGCTCGTCACGCAGCTCGGCGAACCGCGCCCCGGTGGTCAGCTCGGCCAGCGTTTCGCCGTTGCGGGCGCGCACCCAGCCGAGCGCGTCGTCGCCGGTCACGTCTTCCAGCCACAGGTAAGGATCCTCGACACTCATGGGGTTCAGTCTCGCCCGGCCGGGGGTCCGGCGGCCACCCGGCCGCGTTTTCGTTTCGTGATCCCCGCCTTCCGGGGGGTCCGTATGCTGGTGCCACACAGCAGGGGGAGAACGTGAACGACGCCGAGCCGCCATGGCCGGGGACGGCCCGGCCGCCCGAGCCCGCGTGGGTGCCGGAGCCGAACCCGTGGGCGCCGAATTGGGCCCCGGCCCCGCCCGTCCCGATCGCGCCGCCGCGCAACCGGCTCTGGGGTGCCGTCACCGGGGTCCTGATCGTGGTGGTGGCCTTCTCCCTGATCGCCGCCACGATGCCGCACCGGGTGGACGGCCGCGCGTTCGCCGCGCAGGGTGCCGACACCGGCCGGACGTTCGGCGGCACCGGGAAGACCCCGAAGGCCGTGCCGGAGCTGGCGCGCAACCCGCTGCTCGGCGCCGGCATCAGCCCCGGGCCCGCCACCTGCAACCTGCCCGACCTCGGCCGGGCGGCCGAGCAGCTCAAGGCCTACTACGGCGCGCTCGTCGCCTGCCTGGAGCAGTCGTGGCGCCCGGCGCTCGAGAAGGCGAACGAGCCGACGCTGACCGCCACCGTGTCGGTGACGCTGCCGGAGCACAGCTCGTGCGGCGAAGCGCCGACGGAGAACGAAGCCGTCGCCTACTACTGCGGCGGTGACACGACGATCTACGCGCCGACCGACTGGATGCTGTCGGACGCCGGGCTCAACAAGGCCCGGCACATCGCCACGATCGCCCACGAGTACGGCCACCACGTGCAGCGCGAGAGCGGCATCCTCTCCGCGGCGGCGGACAAGATGACCTCGCCGGACGAGGACAGCGCGGCCGACAAGGAGGTCGTGCGCCGGATCGAGCTGCAGGCGAACTGCTTCGGCGCGCTGTTCCTGACCGCCGTCGCCGGCTCGGGCTCGATCAGCCGGTCGCTGGCGAACGCCGCGGTCGCCGACTACGGCCGGGCCAACGACAGCGACACCCACGGCTCCCGCGAGCACCAGCTGTCCTGGGCGAAGGCGGGCTACGACGCCAAGGCCACGAAGGCGTGCGACACGTGGAGCGCCCCGGTCGACGAGGTCAGCTGAGGGTCCAGGCGGGGTCGCGGCCGAGGAGCGCGAGGAACCGGTCGAGCTCGTTCGCGTGGGCGGGAACCTCGACGCTGCGGGCGAACGAGCCGTTCTTTTCGCGGCCTTCGTCCGGGATCCGCTCGGCCAGCTTCGTGGCGATGTACACGGCTTCGGCGTCCGGCTCGTAGGGCAGGCCGAGCGTGCGGGCCAGGTCCCAGCCGTGCGCGACCGTGTCGACCAGGTGCATGTGCGCGGCGATCGAGCCGGGGAACGTGCCGAAGTGGTTGATGGTGAGCTTCCGCTCCAGCACGGCGTCGCCGGCGAAGGCGTCGAGGAAGTCGTCGACGGACGCCCGGTACGCGGCGTAGACGTCGTCGCCCAGGGAACCGGCGTCCCAGTCCGGAGCCGAGCCTTCGCGGGCCGCCGTCGCGAAGGCGTGGTTCTCGCTGACCTGGTGGCGGAGGAGATCGGCGAGGGTCCAGCCGGTGCACGGCGTCGGGCGGGTGAGGTCGGCCGGGGTGACGCCGGCGACCATCTTGTCGAGGACGAGCAGGGTGCGGCGGTCGAGTTCGCGAAGATCCATGCCGGGGACGTTAGGCGGGGAAGCGGACCACGAACAGTGCCAAATCCACCGCAACCTTCGTGGGCCGATCTAGGCTGGGAAGGGTGGAGATCCACATCGACCTGACCGGGACCCGGGGCCACCGCGACGCGATCTACCGGCAGCTGCGCGCGGCGATCCTGGCCGGGCGGATCCGGCCCGGCGAGGCGCTGCCGCCGACCCGCGAGCTCGCGCAGCGGCTGGCGGTCTCCCGGACGACGGTCAGCGCGGCCTACGACCGGCTCACCGCCGAAGGGTTCCTCACCGGGCGCGTCGGCGCGGGCACGTTCGTCACGGCTTCGCCGGCGGAGCGTCCTTCGCCGGTCCCGGACGGCCCGGGCGTGCGGCCGCTGCCGGAGTGGGACGCCGTTCCGCCGCCGCCCGCGCCGTTCGCCCCGGCACCGGAGTTCGACTTCCGGCCGGGCGTCCCCGATCTCTCGCGGTTCCCGTTCGACACCTGGCGGCGGCTGATCACGCAGCGGCTGCGCGCCGGCCAGGCCGATCTGATGACCTACGGCGACCCGCAGGGCCACGCCGGGTTGCGCGCCGAGATCGCCCGCCACGTGGGCGTGTCGCGCGACGTCCGTGCGAGTGCGGCGCAGGTCGTCGTCACCGCCGGCGCCCAGCAGACGACCGACCTCGTCGCGCGGGTGCTGCTGCGGTCCGGCGACCTCGCCGCCGTCGAGGACCCCGGCTACCCGCCGCCGCGGCTGGTGCTCGGCGCGCGCGGCGTCCGCGTCGCGCCGGTGCCGGTGGACGCCTCCGGGATCGTCGTCGGCGCCATCCCGGCGGGCACGCGGCTGGTGTACGTGACGCCGTCGCACCAGTACCCGCTGGGCCTGTCGATGTCGCTGGACCGCCGGCTGGAGCTGCTCGACTGGGCCGAGCGCAACGACGCGGTGCTCGTCGAGGACGACTACGACACCGAGTTCCGCTACACCGGCCGGCCGCTGGAACCGTTGCACAGCCTGGATTCCCGGGGCCGCGTCGTGTACGTCGGCTCGTTTTCGAAGGTGCTCTCGCCGGCGCTGCGGCTGGGTTTCCTCATCGCGCCGCCGTCACTGGTGCCCGCCCTGGTCAAGGCCCGCTACCTCACCGACTGGCACGCGCCGAACGTCGAGCAGGCGGCGCTGGCGGCGTTCATGGCCGAAGGCGGCTTCGCCCGGCACGTCCGGCGGATGCGGAAGGTCTACCGCGCCCGCCACGAACTCCTGTCCGCGGTGCTCGCCCGGGACTTCGCGGATTTCCTCACGCCGTTGCCGTCGACGGCGGGCCTGCACCTGAGCGCCGCTTCGGCCGCCGACACGGGCCCGCTGGTCCGCGCGGCGCGCCGGCACGGCGTCCGGCTGTACTCGCTCGGCGACTTCGGCGTGGGGGAGCGGCGGCCCGGTTTGGTGTTCGGTTACGGTGCGGTCGCGGCCGAGCGGATCGAGCCGGGACTGGCCCGGCTGCGGGCACTGGCGGACGAAGGAGCGGCATGACCGACGACGTGATGGTGGCGATCGACGCCGGTCTGCGGCAGCACGTCGGCGGCGACCGCGCCGGCGCGTACGCGACCTTCGCGGCGCTGTGGGCGTCGATCGGCGACGACGGCGACCCGCTGCACCGCGTCGCGCTGGCGCACCACATGGCCGACGTCTGCGACGACCCGGCGGAGGAACTCGAGTGGGACCTGCGGGCACTGGCGGCGGCCGACTCGCTGACCGACTCGCGCGCCCAGGAGTACCACTCGTCGCTGGCCGTGCGCGGCTTCTACCCGTCGCTGCACCTCAACCTGGGCGAGGACTACCGCAAGCTCGGCGACCTGGCCGCGGCCCGCGAACAGCTGGGGCTGGCCCGCGCGCGCCTGGACGCCCTCGGCGACGACGATTACGCGGCCGGAATCCGGCTGGCGCTGGACGGCCTGGCCGAACGGCTCGGCTGAATCGGTCCGAATACCACGAAGACGCCCCGTTTGCCGGACTTTCGCGGGGCGTCGCGGGGCCCTAACCTGTGGTGATCCAGCTCACCGACGGGAAGGATCGCCATGCGGATTGCGGATCTGCTGCGCAAGAAGGGGTCGGCAGTCGCGACGGTCACCCCGGAGACGACGGTGACCACGCTGCTGGCCGGACTGGCCGACCACAACGTCGGCGCGATGGTGGTCGTCGCACCCGACGGTTCGATCGCCGGCATCGTCTCGGAACGCGACGTGGTGCGGCGGCTGCACGAGCACGGCCCGGCCCTGCTCGACGGCCCGGTGTCGGAGATCATGACAAAACTGGTGGCGAGCTGCACCCCGGACGACTCGGTGGACCAGCTGTCGGTCTTGATGACGGAACGCCGCATCCGCCACGTCCCCGTCCTCGCCGACGGGCGGCTGGCCGGGATCGTGTCCATCGGGGACGTCGTGAAGAACCGGATGGAACAGCTGGAACAGAGCCAGGAACAGCTGCAGGCCTACATCTCCCAGGGCTGAGCCGAGCGCCCCAATGTGGCGTTCGGTGCGTTGGACGCAACCAACGCCACATTGGGGCGCTTGACGGCTACTCCCGCCAGCCCGACAGTTCCACGCCCTTCGCGACATCCACCCGGTAGGACAACGTCACCGTTTTGCTCTCGCCGGGCGCCAGCGCCAGCCGCCACGTGAACTCGCCCAGCGCCGACGTCTCCACCGGCTCCGGCGACGTCTTCACGTCCCGGACCGTGATCGTGTCGTCGCGGGAAACCGGCGCCTGGTCCAGCACGGTCACCACGGCTTCCCGCGGCCCGTGGTTCCCGACCGAAATGCGGTACTCCGCCTCACGCCGCTTCTGCCCGGACAGCGTCGCCTTCGACGCCGTGCGCCGCACCAGCTCCCGCTCGATCCGGATCCGGTCGTCGACGCCCAGCGCCAGCTCGAGCTCTTCTCCGGGCGCCCACGCCTCCAGTACCGTCGTCCCGACGAACTCCGCGTCGTGGAACACCGAAGCCCGTCCGGGCCGCAGAGCGTGCTCCGAAGTGTTGACCACCGTGGCCCGCAGGTACGCCTCTTCGGCCAGCACCGGCGCCGTCACGTAACCCAAGCCGGCCGTCAGCGAAAGCTGCGCCAAGGTCGTCCGGTGGCCGGAGACCCCGGACGGCACCGCCACCGGACGCGACGGCCGGTACGTCACCGCCGTCGTCCCTTGCTCGACCGACGCCAGCTTCGGCGCCATCGCCGGGGCCGCCGCCGCGAACCGCGCCATCTGCACGCCTTCGGGCATTCCGCCGCCCGCTCCGCCGTACGCGGCCGTGGGCGCGTACGGGGCCGGGTGCACGCGGTCGAGGTACCACGGCTGCAGTTCCGGCACGACCACCGAGACCGCCGGCCGCGCCGTCGACAGCGCCAGCTCGCACTCCGGCCAGTCCTCGCCCGTGTACTGGCTGACCAGCCCGTACGACATGACGGTGACGTCGGTGCCGCGCACCCGGATGTCGTAGCCCGGTTCCCAGCTCGCGCCGGGGACCACATAGGACAGTTCCAGCTCCGCCGACCCGGCGGGATCCGCGATCTCCAGCTCCACGACCACCGAAATACTGTCTTCTTCGGACTGCGCGCTGTGCGTCCCGATCCGCCGGTCGAGCGCGGCGAGGTCCTCGCGCAGCCGCGCGATCCGCTCGCTCAGCACCCGGCGCGCCTTCAACGCCGACGCCAGCCGCGCACTCAGCGCGTCCGTCACCTCGGCGACCCGCGACGGCTCGGCGGTCCCGGCCGCGAGGGCCTTCGCGAAGCTGCCGCCGCTGCGCTTCGCCAGCGAAGTCAGCAGATCCACCTTCATCGTTTCGGCCGCTTCGTCGTCCAGGACGCCGTCAAGCGTGGCCTGATCCGCCCGACGCTGCTCGACGAGCGCCCGCAACGCCGCGTCGGCCGGGGCGGCGTGCCGCTCGGTGCGCACGTCGACGCCGGTGATCAGCGCGGGCCCGGTGCCGGTGACGCGCACCGAACCCGGGTCGAGCGCGGGAGGCAGCCCGGCGAACGTCAGGCGCGGCCCGCCGTCGAGCGGAGCCTGGCCCCGGCGGGTGATCCGCGCCTGCTGCGGGTAAACGGTCACGGCGGCGATCGGCGCTTCCACGGTCGGCATGCCTCCGACGTTAGTCTCTTGACACCCCCGCGGGCGGACCGGAAGTGTCTCCAGACGTCCGCTTCGCCCGGCTTGGGGGTTTGAGTGAAAGCCGCAGTCCTGCTCGCCGCCGTGCTCGCCCTGCCGCTGACCGCGGTCACCGCGGAAGCCGCCGCCCCGCCGTCGCCGGTGTTCACCGGCGGCCAGGCGCAACCGGTGTTCGACCCGGCCGACGTCGTCCGCGAAGACGTCTGGGTCACCGCGCCCGTCGACAGCGACCACGACGGCACCGACGACCTCGTGCACGCCCAGGTCGTGCGCCCGCGCGCCACGCAGCAGGGCCTGAAGGTGCCCGTCGTCTACCAGGCCAGCCCCTACTACGCCGGCGGCAACGACGTCGCCAACCACAACGTCGACGTCGAGCTGTACGCGCCCGGGCACGCCCGCGGCCCGGAAGGCCCGCGCGTCGCCGCGCACGGCGTCGGCCCGGCCACCCCGATCACCTGGCGCTACCAGGACTACTTCACCGCGCGCGGGTTCGCCGTCGTCTACGGCGAGTCGCTCGGCACCGGGCTCTCGACCGGCTGCCCGACCACGGGTGACGTCAACGAGACGATCGGCGCCCGCTCGGTCGTCGACTGGCTCAACGGCCGGACGAGCGCGCGGGACACGAACGGTGCCGCGGCGAAGGCGGACTGGACGACGGGCAAGACCGGCATGATGGGCGTGTCGTACAACGGGACGCTGCCCAACGCCGTCGCGAGCACCGGGGTCGAAGGCCTCGAGACGATCGTGCCGATCGCGGCCATCTCCAGCTGGTACGAGTACTACCGCCACGACGGCGCGGTGGTCGCGGCCGGCGGGTTCCAGGGCGAGGACGCCGACGTGCTCGCCGAGTACGTCTACACCCGCGAAGACCGGCAGATCTGCCGCCCGGTGATCGACGGGCTCACGCGTGACCAGGACCGGGTCACCGGCGACTACACGCCGTTCTGGGACGTCCGGAACTACCGCAACGACGTCGGCAAGGTGCACGCGTCGGTGCTCGCGGTGCACGGCCTCAACGACTGGAACGTCAAGACCGAGCAGGTCGCGACCTGGTACGAGGCGTTGAAGGCCCGCGGCGTCGAGCACAAGATCTGGCTGCACCAGTCCGGGCACGCGGACCCGTACTCGCTGCGGCGCGACGTCTGGCTCGCGACGCTGAACAAGTGGATGTCGCACTACCTCTACGGCATCGACAACGGCATCCAGAACGAGCCGAAGGCGACGATCCAGCGCGAGGACAAGTCGTGGACCGACGAGGCCGACTGGCCGGCGCCGGGCACCGCGGACGTCCGCGTGTACCCGTGGCCCGGCGGCCGCTCGAAGGGCACGATCGACACCCGCAACCCGGTCCCGGGCACGGCGGCCGCCGAAACCCTCGCCGACGACTCGTCGAAGACGATCGAGCAGCTGGCCGGTCTCGCGTCGTCCGGCAACCGCCTGCTCTACGCGACTTCGGCGGCGAAGCAGGCCGTACGGCTCTCCGGCACGGCCCGCGCCGACCTGGCGCTGGCGTTCGACCGGCCCGCGGCGAACGTCACGGCGATCCTGCTCGACCGCGCGCCCGACGGCACGTCCCACGTCATCAGCCGCGGCTGGACCGACCCGCAGAACCGCACGTCACCCGCCCGCACCGAGCCGCTCACGCCGGGGCAGACCTACCGGATCGGCGTCGAGCTGATGCCGAAGGACTACATCCTCGCGGCCGGGCACCGGCTGGAGTTCCTGGTGGCGTCCAGCGACCACGACTACACGCTGCGGCCGAAGCCGGGCGCGGGGCTCGCGCTCGACCTGACGAAGACGTCGGTCACGCTCCCGGTCACGGGCGGCAAGCCGGCCCTGCGAGCCGCGTTCGGCTGAGGCCGGCGATGCCCGTGCGGTAGGCGAAGGCGACCTCCTGCGCGCGATCGCGCAGGGCGGCCTTGGCGAGCAGGTGGTTCACGTGGGTCTTCACGGTCGCCTCGCTCACCAGCGATCTCGGTGTTGGACAGGCCCGCCGCGATCAGCCGCAGCACCTCGGTCTCGCGCGCGGATCTGCGGGACGGGCGTCCGGGCTCGCCCCGTCGCGCACCAGCATGAGCCGCGCGCCCCTGCAGGTCCAGCGAAAGCCGGCCCTGGGCCTGGGGGAACGTGGCTGGCCGGGGCGTCATTCCGGGGGTCCTCCGCGGGTGCTTGTACGGAAAATGTACCGGCGCGGACTTCGCTTCGTGGGGTCAAGTTGTCCCGTTTGTCAGGAGGTTTCCCCATGTCCAGGTTGCGACGGCTCGCCCTGCTCGCCGCCGCCGCGGCGCTGCCCGCGCTCGGCCTCACCCTCGCCGGTCAGGCGCCCGCCTCGGCCGCGCCCAACTTCCAGGTGCCGTTCAAGTGCGGCGTCACGGTGACCGCCGCGACGTTCAGCGGGCACAGCCCGGAGTACTCGGTCGACTTCCAGAAGGACGGCATCACCGGCATGCCGGTGCTCGCCGCGGCGTCCGGCACCGTCACCCGGGTGGAGGACAAGGGTGCCACCAGCTACGGCAAGTGGATCGAGGTCGACCACGGCGGCGGCTGGAAGACCCGCTACGCGCACCTGTCGGCGCAGGAAGTCTCCGTCGGGGCGTCCGTGGCCGCCGGCAAGCAGATCGGCAAGGCCGGCGCGACCGGCGGCGTCACCGGGCCGCACCTGCACTTCGAGGAGATCCTCAACGGTGCGGTGCAGAAGGCGAAGCTGAACGGTGTCGCCGTGCCGTACTACGGCCACACGAACTTCACAAGCAAGAACGGCTGCGGTGGCAACCCGTACTCCGCCGAAGAGGTGTGCGGCGACGGCTTCTCCGTCGTGGACCAGCAGGCGCTGGCCAACTCCTCGGGCACGGCCTACCTGCTGTACAACGCGGCCACCAAGGCGAACTGCGTGACCACGATGAAGGCCACGTCGCTCGGCACGGCCAGCCCGGTCGCCGCGTTCCTCGAGGTCGAAGGGGCGGCCCGGGTGACCGATTCCGGCAGCTTCACCTACTACGCCGGGCCGGTCGAGAAGACCGCCGGCTCGACCTGCGTGAAGTGGGGCGGCTCGGTGGGCAGCAACACCTACGAGAGCGGGTTCGAGCACTGCGGCTGAGCCTGTCCGGCCGGTGGGGCCGGGCAGCATAGCCCGCCCCACCGACAGGAACCTCCCGCCCGGCGGCCGCCGGGCGGGTTCTGTCCACATCGGCCCCGTCGATCCACAGATTTGCCGCCACCGCCCCAGCCGGCCCCGTCCTGCCCCACTGTGGAGGCATGACCACTGCCACCCCGGCCGGCCGCCCGCCGGTCGACCTCCGAGACCCCGCGCAGCTGCTGGCCGCGCTCCCGTACCTGATCGGGTTCCGCCCCGAGAAGTCCGTCGTCCTGCTCGGCCACCGGCCCACCGGCGATCGCCTGGGCCTGGTGCTGCGCGGTGACCTGCCCCGCCGCGAACACCGGGCCCGCCAGGCCCAGGCACTCGCCCCGCGGCTGGCGGCGGGCCGGCACATCGGCGTGACGCTGGTGATCGTCGGCGGACGGCGAAGACCCGGCCGCCCGCTGCCGCACGCGGG
Organism: Amycolatopsis sp. A133; assembly: GCF_031082405.1. GTDB lineage: Bacteria > Actinomycetota > Actinomycetes > Mycobacteriales > Pseudonocardiaceae > Amycolatopsis. The sequence continues at coordinate 218,999 of NZ_JAVHJU010000001.1, read as the reverse complement.
TTTCGTCGGCGACCTGGTGGAGGCACTGGGGGAGTTCGGTCTCCCGGTATCGCACGCGTTGTGGACGCCCGGCATCACCACCGGCGCACCATGGGCGTGTTACGTCGACGACGAGTGCGGCGGCTCGTTGCCGGACCCCCGCGCCACGGTGCTGGCGGCGACGGCCACCGAGCGCGGCACGGTGGCGTTCGACAGCCGCGACGAGCTCGCGGGGCTGCTCGCCCCGCGTTCGCCGGAAGCACTCGCCCGCCGGGCGGCCGGCTTGGCTCGCCTGCCGTCCCCGCCCTGGCCCGATTCCACCTGCCTCACCGACGCGGTATCGGTGGTCCGCCAGGCTTTCGCCCGCTGCTGCCGCGGCGAGGGCCCGCCGACCGACGAGGAAGCGGTGCTGCTGGCCAGCGCGTTGAAGCTGCCCGAGGTCCGCGACGTGTGCCTGGCGATGGCGGTGCCCTCGAACACCGCGGCAGCACGGGAAGCTGAGCGCTTCTGGCTCATGCTGGTCCGTGAGCTTCCACCGCCGGAACGGGCTGAACCGGCGGCCCTGCTGGGTTTCACGGCGTACATGCGAGGCGACGGCGCCTTCGCGGGCATGGCACTGGAGAACGCGTTGGCGGCGGCCCCGGACCACTTGCTGGCCACGCTGCTGAAGCGGGTCCTGGACCGGGGAACCCCACCCGAGGTCCTGCGCGGCTTGGCGGCGGCGGCAGACCCGTTGTCCGCCTTCGGCCCGGAGCCCGTGGATTTCGACGCGGACCAAGCGGTGTGACGGAATGGACGTCCACTGTGGACATCGGCGGCCGCCGTGGATCCGCGGCCGGGCCGAGCTTCCGCCGAAGCCGGCCCGCCGCGATCAGCGCGGGTCAGCCTCGCCGCGACCGGGTGAACTCCCAGGCGTCCCGCACGATCCCCGCCAGCTCGGTGCGCTCCGGCTTCCAGCCCAGTTCCTCGCGGGCCCGGTCGCTGGCCGCCACGAGCACCGACGGGTCGCCCGCGCGGCGCGGGGCCACCGCCGCCGGGACCGGGTGGCCGGTGACCTGGCGGCAGGCTTCGATCACCTCGAGAACGGAGAACCCGGTGCCGTTGCCCAGGTTGTAGATGCGGTGCTCGCCCGCGGTCGCGTGCTTCAGCGCCAGCAGGTGCGCGTCCGCGAGGTCCACGACGTGGATGTAGTCGCGCACCGCCGTGTGGTCCGGCGTCGGGTAGTCGTCGCCGAAGATCTGGATGCGCTCGCGGTCGCCCGTGGCGACCTGGAGAACGAGGGGGATGAGATGGGTTTCCGTGGTGTGGCGCTCACCGAAGGCGCCGTACGCGCCCGCGACGTTGAAGTACCGCAGGCTCACCGCGGCCAGGCCGTGCGCGCCGGCGAAGCTGGTGATCGCGGCGTCGATGGCGAGCTTCGTGGCGCCGTAGGTGTTGGTCGGCCGCGTCGGGGCCGTCTCCCGGATCGGGGACTGTTCCGGCTCGCCGTAGGTCGCCGCGGTCGAGGAGAACACCAGGCGCGGCGTGCCGTGCTCGTGCATGGCCTCGAGCAGCCGCAGCGTGGTGACGACGTTGCCTTGCCAGTACTTCGCCGGCTCCGTCATCGACTCGCCGACCAGCGACTTGGCCGCGAAGTGCAGCACGCCGTCGAAGCCCTCGCGCAGCAGGCTGCCCGCCACCTCGGCGATGTCGCCCTCGATGAACCGCGCGTCCGGGTGGACGGCGTCGGCGTGCCCGGTGGACAGGTCGTCGACGACGGTGACCCGGTGCCCGGCTTCGATCAGCCGGGCGGCGCAGACACTGCCGACGTACCCGGCTCCGCCCGTCACGACCAGCTTCAGGGCGTTGTTCTGCTCCGACACATCCAGGCCTTCCTGCCGAGGGTGACTGTGCTCCACAGTCTTCCCCCTCGCCGGCGCGCGGGTCCGCGCGGGGGTTGCCCCGGGCGGACCCGCGCGACGTCAGAGCTCGTCGCGGCCGGCGCCGCGCGAGGGCACCGCCGTGAACATCCGCGGCCGCCGGTAGCCGGCCTTTTCGTACGCGGCTTCGACGGCCGCCTTGACCCGCTCCAGGTCGGCGTCGCGGACCAGCGCGATCGCCGAGCCGCCGAAGCCGCCGCCGGTCATCCGCGAGCCGAGGGCGCCGGCTTCGCGCGCCGAGTCGACCGCGAGGTCCAGTTCGGCCGTGGAGATCCGGTAGTCGTCGCGCATGCTGACGTGCGAGGCGTCCAGGTACGGCCCGATGCCGGCCAGCCGCCCGGCACGCAGCAGCTCGACGGTCTCGAGCACCCGCTGGTTTTCGGTGACGACGTGCCGCACCAGCGGCACGAGGTCTTCCGGCAGCCGGTCGAGGGCGTCGGAGAGGCCTTCGACGGTGACGTCGCGCAGCGCCTTCACCCCGAGCAGCTCGGCTGCCCGTTCGGTGCCGCGGCGGCGCTCGCCGTACCCGCCTTCGGCGTGCGAGTGCTTGGTGCGGGTGTCCATGATCAGCACCTGCAGCCCGGCCTCGGCGAGGCCGAACGGCACCTGCTCCTGCTCACCCGAGCGCACGTCGAGGAACAGCACGTGGGACTCGGTGCAGCAGAGGGACGCCGTCTGGTCGAGCAGGCCGGTGGGGGCGCCGACGAAGTCGTTTTCCGACCGCTGCACCCACCGCGCGATCTGGGGCCGCGTCGGGACGTCGGTGCGGCTGCCGTCCAGTTCCAGGCCGGCCAGCCCCAGCAACGCCAGCGACACCGCGCACTCGAGCGCGTGGGAGGAGGACAGCCCGGCCCCCGACGGCACGTCCCCGGCGATGACCAGGTCGGCCCCGTTCGCGAAGCCCTGGTCGCGCAGCACCCAGGCAACGCCCGCCGGGTACGCGGCCCACCCGTCGACCTTGCCCGGCTCCAGGTCGGCGATCTTGAGCTCGCCGGAGCGCTGGACCTGGCCGTCGTCGCCCAGGGTGGCCACGGACAGCACGCCGTCCTCACGGGGCGACGCCGCCGCGGCCAGCCGGTGCGGCAGGGCGAACGGCAGCACGAAGCCGTCGTTGTAGTCGGTGTGCTCGCCGATCAGGTTGACGCGGCCGGGCGCCGACCAGGCGCCGGCCGGCGCGGTGCCGTGGACCGTGCGGAACGCGGCCACGGCCTCCGAAGCGGGGCTCATCGGGCCTGGGCCAGAACGGCGTGCAGGGCGGAGCTGGCGACCTGGGCGGTGGTGTCCCCGCCGGTGACCTCGATGGTGCCGCCGGTGGCCTTGCCGACGGTGACCGTGCCGCCCGGCACGATGCCGACGGACTTGAGCTCGGTCATCAGCGACTCGTCCAGCTGGACGTGCTCGGCGATGCGCCGGATCTCGACGCGGCCGCCGCCGGTGCGGGCGAACTCGTCGAGCCGGACCAGGTCGGCCTCCGCGGGCGGCGCGGGTTCGCCGTCGCCCAGCTTGTCGAGGCCGGGGATCGGGTTGCCGTACGGGGACGTGGTCGGGTGGTCGAGCAGCTTGACCAGCTTGCGCTCGACGGCCTCGCTCATCACGTGCTCCCACCGGCACGCCTCGTTGTGCACGTGCTCCCACTCGAGCCCGATCACGTCGACGAGCAGGCGTTCGGCCAGGCGGTGCTTGCGCATCACGGCGATGGCCAGTTCGCGGCCGTGGTCGGTCAGCTGGAGGTGCCGGTCGTCGGCGACCACCACCAGCCCGTCGCGCTCCATCCGGGCGACGGTCTGGCTCACGGTCGGGCCGCTCTGCTGCAGGCGCTCGGCGATGCGGGCGCGCAGCGGAACGACACCTTCTTCTTCGAGCTCGTAGATGGTACGCAAGTACATCTCGGTGGTGTCGATGAGATCGTTCACGCTGTCCCCTTCGTCCGCGTTGCTCATCGTAGTCGTTGACCCCGGCAGCGGCGGCGGGCCACGGGGGTACAGCGCCGATGGTTACCGATCCGACCACAGGCACGGCCGAAGACTTCGCGGCGATGGTCACGTGCCGAGCGGGGGACGGCCTGCTTTCGGCCGGATCGGTGACAACTCGCCGGTGGGGGAGATGTCCGCACCCCGGCGCGGCCGGGCGGGCGGCCGCTGGAAGATGGGGGCATGCGTCCGCTGATCAGCACCACCGACCTCGCCGCCGCGCTGGCGGGCCCGGCCGGGGACCGCCCCGTGGTCCTCGACGTCCGCTGGCGGCTCGCCGGCCCGCCCGGCGCGGAGTCCTACCAGGAGGGCCACGTGCCCGGCGCGGTGTTCGCCGACCTCGACCGCGTGCTCGCCGGCGAACCGGGCGAGGGCGGCCGCCACCCGCTGCCCGACCCGGAGGATTTGCAGCGCGACCTGCGCGCGGCCGGCATCCGGACGGCCACCCCGGTGGTGGCGTACGACGACGCCGACGGTTCGGTGGCGGCGCGAGCGTGGTGGCTGCTGCGCTGGGCGGGCCACAACGAGGTGGCGGTCCTCGACGGCGGTTACGCAGCGTGGACGGCCGAGGGTCACCCGGTGAGCACGGAGGAGGTGCACCCGGAGCCGGGCGACATCACGGTCCGCCCGGGAGCCATGCCGGTCCTCGACGCGGACGAAGCGGCCGCCCTGGCCCGCGACGGCCTGCTGCTCGACGCCCGCGCCGCTGCGCGCTACGCGGGCGAGACGGAGCCGGTGGATCCCCGCGCGGGCCACATCCCGGGCGCGGTGAACGCCCCGTTCGCCGGCCACACAGGCGCGGACGGCCGCTGGCACGCCCCGGCGGAGCTGGCGGAGAGGTTCGCGAGCCTGGGCCTGCGCCCGGGCGAGCCGGTCGGCGCGTACTGCGGTTCGGGGGTGACGGCCAGTTCGGTGGTGCTCGCCCTGGAACTGGCGGGCCACCCGGGCGCGGGCCTGTACGCGGGCTCGTGGTCCCACTGGTCCCGAGACCCCCAGCGCCCCGCGGCGACGGGCACCTTGCCCGGCTGAGCCATTGCGAGCGGGGCGCCGGGCCGGGGCGCGGCCGTCTCGGGTTGTCGTGGGCGGTCGCCTGCGACCCGCGCAACTCCGCGCCTGAGACGATTCGGCCCAGCCGACCCCGTCCCGGCACCCCATCGGCGACGAAAGCCCCTCAACCGCCGAGTGCCGGGGCGATCAGCGACACCACCAGGTCCGGATCCTCCAGGTGGACGTCGTGGCCGGTGGCCGTCTCGCACAACCGGAACGAATCCACCGCCGCAGCCGTCCGGCGCAGCTCGGACAACGTCCACCGCTCGTACGCGCGCCACGGCTCCTGCGCCGTCTCGGGCAGCAGGCCCGCCATCGACCGCGTTCCGCGCGTCACCACCAGCGGGCCGCGGGCCCGCCGGTACGCCGCGAACAGGTCCAAGGCGTCGATGGCGCGCATCACCGCCCGGAAGTCCTCGTCGAGGCCCTCCGCCATCCGCGCCAAGGCCGCCTGGACCGCGCGGTGCCCGGCCGCCGCGTCGGGGAGGCCGAGGTAGTGGGCCGGGGAGGTCGGGTTGCCGTGGCCGTCGAGGTTCAGGGCCAGGGGACAGTCCTCGCGGCCGGCCCAGAGCGTGGCCACCATGCCGCCCAGGGAATGACCCGCGACCACCGGCCGGGCCGGCGACAGCCGCTCCGCCACCGCGCGGACGTCGGCCAAGGCGCGCTCCCACGTCCAGGCGCCGCCGTGAAGGCGCAGGTCGAACGTCACCGGGCGGGCGCCCAGCGCGCGCAGCCGGGCGACCACCGGGTCCCAGTCGGAACTGTCGCGGCCGCCGCCGTGGAGCAGGACCACCGGGGTGCCGGGGCCGCCGTGATCGGTGAAGTGCACCTGCACAGCGAACCGGTCCGGGGTTTTCCAGTCCACGGAGTTACCCGATCGGCACTAGAGTCGGGCGGTATGTCGCCGGCCGTTGTTTGGGACCGTGCTCTGCTCGGTTATGACCTGGGTGGGGATCACCCCTTCAATCCCGTCCGGCTGGAGCTCACCGTCCGGCTGGCCACCGGGCTCGGCGTGCTCGACGACGTCGAGCTCCTCGTCCCGACCGGCGCCGGGGACGAAGAACTCCTCCGCGTCCACGCCCCCGAATACCTCGCCGCCGTGCGGGAGGCGCCGCTCGTCGGGTGGGACGTCGGGCACGGGCTCGGGACCGCCGACAACCCCGTCTTCTCCGACATGCACGACGCCTCCGCGCTCGTCGTCGGGTCGACGCTGCTCGCCGCCCGGAAGGTCGCCGAGGGGGAGGCCCGGCGGGCCGTCAACATCGCCGGGGGACTGCACCACGCCCTGCGGGACCAGGCCGCCGGCTTCTGCGTCTACAACGACTGTGCCGTCGCCATCTCGTGGCTGCTCGACCACGGCTTCGACCGCATCGCCTACATCGACACCGACGTCCACCACGGCGACGGCGTCCAGGCCGCCTTCTACGACGACCCGCGCGTCCTCACCATTTCCCTGCACCAGCACCCCTTCACGCTCTGGCCCGGCACCGGCTACTCCGCCGAAACCGGCCGCGGGAAGGCCGACGGCACCTCCGTCAACGTCCCGCTGCCGCCGCGGACCCGGGATCCCGGGTGGCTGCGCGCCTTCAACGCCGTCGTCCCCTCGCTGCTCGCCGACTTCGAACCGCAGCTGCTCTTCACCCAGTGCGGGGTCGACTCGCACGAAGAAGACCCCCTGGCCGACCTCTCCCTGTCCGTCGACGGGCACCGCACCATCTACACCACCCTCCGCGACCTCGCGGAGACCTACGCCGGCGGTAAGTGGATCGCCGTCGGCGGCGGGGGTTACCAGCTGATCCGGGTCGTTCCCCGGTCCTGGACGCACCTGATCGCCACCGTCCTCGACCGGGACGTCGACCCCGCGACGCCGCTGCCGGCCGAGTGGGTCGCCACCGTCGGCAAGGCCGCCCCGCACGCCGAGCTCCCGCAAACCATGTCCGACAACCGCGACACCGGGTTCAAGCCGTGGGGCGACGGGGAGGACGACCCGGTCGACATCGCCGTCCGGGACACGCGCCGTGCCGTCTTCCCCCTGCACGGCCTCGACCCGGACGACCCCAGGGACTGACCATGGCCGGACGGGACCCCTTCGACTACCCCCGCGACTGGGAGGCCGACGTCGTGCTGTCCGACGGCGGCACCGTCCACCTGCGCCCGGTCGTGCCCACCGACGCCGACGGCCTCGTCGCCTTCCACGCGAAGCTCTCCGAGCGCACCCGCTACTTCCGCTACTTCGGCGCCTACCCGCGGATCCCCGAGAAGGACCTCAAGCGCTTCTCCACGGTCGACCACCACGACCGGGTCGCGTTCGCCGCGTTCCTGGGCGACGACATCGTGGCCGTCGGCCGGTACGAACGGCTCGACCACGGGCCGTCGGCGGAGGTCGCCTTTGTCGTCAGCGACGCCCACCAGGGCCGCGGGCTCGGCTCGATCCTGCTCGAACACCTCGCCGCGGCCGCGTCCGAATGCGGGCTGCGCCGGTTCGTCGCCGAGGTGCTCGCCGAAAACTCCGCCATGGTGCGCGTGTTCCGCGACGCCGGGTACCAGGTCAGCCGCGAGATCGAAGAAGGCGTGCTGCACCTGGAATTCGACATCGACCCGACCGAGGAGTCGCTCGCCGTCGCGCGCTCCCGGGAGCAGGCGGCCGAGGCCCGCAGCGTGCACAACCTCCTGCACCCGTCCTCGATCGCCGTGATCGGCGCGTCCGCCGAGCCCGGCAAGGTCGGCCACGTCGCCTTCGTGAACCTCCTGGCCGCCGCCTTCACCGGCACCGTCTACCCGGTGAACCCGGAGCACCGGTCGATCCGCGGCGTCCGTGCGTACCCGTCGGTGCTGGACATCCCGGACCCGGTGGACCTCGCGCTGGTCGCGGTGCCCGCCGAAGCCGTCGAGTCCGTTTTGGACGCTTGCCTGGCGAAGGGCGTCAAGACGCTGCTGATCGTCTCCGGCGGCTTCGCCGAGTCGGGACCGCACGGCCTGCACGCCGAGCTGCGGCTGGTCGGCGAAGCGCGGGCGCACGGCATGCGCGTGGTCGGCCCGAACGCGCTCGGCGTGCTGAACACCGCGCCCGGGATCCGGCTCAACGCCACCCTCGCGCCGCGGCTGCCCGGCCGCGGGCGCACCGGCTTCTTCTGCCAGTCCGGCGCGCTGGGCACCGCGATCCTCGCCGACGCCGAGTCGCGCGGCCTCGGGCTGTCGACGTTCGTCTCGGCCGGCAACCGTGCCGACGTCTCGGGCAACGACCTGCTCCAGTACTGGGAAACCGATCCGGACACCGACCTCGTGCTGCTGTACCTCGAGTCCTTCGGCAACCCGCGCAAGTTCGCGCGGCTGGCCCGGCGGCTCGCCCGGACGAAGCCGATCGTCGCGGTCAAGTCGGGGCGGCACGCGGTCCGGCCGCAGCTGGCGGCGACGTCGACGGAGATCGACGAGGCCAGCGTCCAGGCGCTGTTCGAGCACGCCGGGGTGGTGCGGGTCGAGTCGCTGGCGCAGCTGTTCGACACCGCGCTCGTGTTCGCCCACCAGCCGCTGCCCGCCGGGCCGCGGGTCGGCATCGTCGGCAACTCCAGCGCGATCGGGCTCCTGGCCGCCGACACCGCGCGGATGCAGGGGCTGCGGCTGGCGTCGGACCCGGTGGACGTCGGCCCGCAGGCCTCGCCGGAGGAGTTCGCGAAGGCCGTCCGCGAGGCCCTCACCTCACCGGAGACCGACGCGCTCGTCGTCGTGTTCGCGCCGCCGGTGGCGATCCCCGGCACGGCGTACGCGCGTGCTCTGCGCGAGACCGTCGTCGAACTGGGGCAGCGCAAGCCGATCGTCTCGACGTTCCTCGCCGCCGAAGGCGTCCCGGACGAACTCGCGGTGCTGTCGGGCGACGGCGTGCCCACGCGCGGCTCGATCCCGTCGTACCCGAGTCCCGAACGCGCGGTGAACGCCCTGGCCCGGGTCGTGCGGTACGCGGCGTGGCGGCAACGCCCGCAGGGCACGCTGGTGCGGCCCTCGGGCGTCCACACCGAACAGGCGCAGGGGATCGTCCGCGAGCTCCTGGACGCCGACGGCGGCAAGACGACGTTGCTCTCGGACGCCGAAGTCGTGCGGCTGCTGGACTGCTACGGCATCGGCGTGGTGCCCTTCCGCACCGTGTCCACTGTGGACGAAGCGGTCGCGGCGGCGGGCGAGCTGGGTTACCCGGTGACGCTCAAGGCGGTCGACGAGCGGCTGCGCGGCCGGCCCGACCTGGCCGGCGTCCGGCTCGACCTCGCCTCCGAAGACGCGGTGCGCACCGCGTACGAGACGCTGCGGGACGTCTCCGGCGACGACGAGGTGTACGTCCAGCGGATGGCGCCCAAGGGCCTGTCGTGCGTGATCGGGCTGCAGGACGACCCGTCGTTCGGCACGCTCGTGTCGTTCGGGTTGTCCGGGCTGGTCAGCACGCTGCTCGGCGACCGCGCCTACCGGGCCGTGCCGCTCACCGACGTCGACGCCGCGACCCTGCTGCGCGAGCCGCGGACGGCGCCGCTGCTCACCGGCTACCGCGGCGACGAGCCGGCCGACCTCGCCGCGCTGCAGGACATGGTGCTGCGGGTGGCCGCGCTGGCCGAGGACAACCCGGAGGTGCGGTCGCTGGTGCTGGACCCGATCCTGGCCTCGCCGGACGGCGCCTTCGTCGCCAACGCCCGCCTGGTGCTGGGGGCGCCGCCGTCCCGGCCCGACACCGGTCCGCGACGGCTGCGCGCGATCAACCCCCAGGACTGAGCATGGCTTCGCTGACCGGGCTGCTGACCCGGCACACCGGCGGCCTGCCGGGCGCGGTGGCGCTCGTGGCCCGCGGCGACCAAGTCGAAGCCGCGGCCGCCGGCTCGGCCGACGTCGAGGGCACCCTGCCGATGGCGCGGGACTCGCTGTTCCGCATCGCGTCGCTCACCAAGCCGATCGTGGCCGCGGCGGTCCTGCTGCTCGCCGACGACGGCGAGCTGGCCCTGGACGACCCGGTCGCGCGGTGGCTGCCGGAGCTGGCGTCGCCGGTGGTCGTCCGGACGCCTGCGGGCCCGGTCGACGACGTGGTGCCGGCCGTCCGCCCGATCACGGTGGCCGACCTGCTGACCTTCCGCTGCGGGTACGGCTTCGCGGCGGACATGACGCTGCCCGCGGTGGAGCTGCTGTTCCAGGTGCTCGGCTCCCCGGCCGGGTCGGCGCGGGCCCTGTCGCCGGACGAGTGGCTGGCGGGGCTGGCGCAGGTGCCGCTGCTGCACCAGCCGGGGGAAGCGTGGCTCTACGACACCGGTTCGGATCTGCAGGGCGTGCTGATCGCGCGGGTCGCCGGCCGCCCGCTGCCGGAGTTCCTGGCGGAGCGGCTGTTCGAACCGCTCGGCATGGCCGACACCGGGTTCACCGTGCCGACCGCGGCGCTGGGCCGGTTCACCAGCGCCTACCGCCCCGGCGAGGACGGGCTCGTGCTGGTCGATGCGCCGGAGGGCCGGTGGAGCGCCCCGCCGCCGTTCCCGTCCGGGTCCGGCGGGCTCGTCTCGACGGCCGACGACCTGCTGGCGTTCGCGCGGTTCCTGCGCGACGAGGGCACGGCGGGCGGCCACCGCCTGCTGACACCGGAGTCGGTGCACCGGATGACGACCGACCACCTGACCCCGGCCCAGCGGGCGGCCGCGCGGCCGTTCCTGCAGGGCCAGGGCTGGGGCTTCGGCGGCTCGGTCGACGTCGACGCGAAGGAACCCTGGGAGGTCCCGGGCCGCTACGGCTGGGTCGGCGGCGCGGGCACGGCCCTGCACCTGACCCCGGCGAGGGGCACGGTCTCGGTGCTGCTGACGCAGGTCGAGATGACCAGCCCCGAGCCCACCCCGCTGATGCGCGAGTTCTGGACCTACGCGGTCACGGACCCCGCCTGACCCCCGGCGAGGAGGCCGCCCAGCGCCAGGAGCTGCGCGGTGGCCGGGCCGAGCTCGAACTCCAGGCGCTTCGCCGCCACGAAGTACCGGTGCACCACGTGGTCGACGTCGATGCCGACGCCGCCGTGGACGTGGACCGCCGTGTGGGCCACCCGGTGGCCCGCTTCCGCGGCCCAGAACTTCGCCGTCGCCACCGCCGCCGAGGCGTCCGGGACGTCCGAGGCCAGCTGCCACGCCGCCTGCAGCGACGTCAGCCGGACCGCTTCGACGTCCACGTAGGCGTCCGCGAGCCGCTGGCGGACCGCCTGGAACCCGCCGATGACGTGGTCGAACTGCTTCCGCTCGGCCGCGTACGCCGCCGTCAGCTCCAGCGCCCGCTCGACCACGCCGAGCTGCTGCGCGCACACGCCGACCGTTCCGCGCAGGCGCAGCCACTCGCCGATGTCGCCCAGCGACACCCCCGGCACGTCGGACAGCTCCAGCAGGCCGGCGTCCGCGTGGTCGACCGTCTGCTGCGGCCGCACCGTGACGCCCGGAGCCGCCGCGTCGACGAGGAACACCTCGCCGGACGCGGCCACCAGGAATCCGTGCGCGAAGGCGCCGAACGGCACCGCCGTCTGCGCACCGGACACCCGTCCGTCCGAAGCCGTGAACCCGGACAGCGCCACGGCCAGGACCCGTTCGCCGCGCAGCACCGGCAGGACCCAGCGGTCCACCAGCTCGGGTGGGCCGAACTCCGCCAGCGCCGACGCCGCCATCGTGATCGACGGGAGATAGGGGACCGCCGCCACCGCGCGGCCGATCTCGGTCAGCACCGCGCACTGCTCCAGCAGCCCGAACCCGCCGCCGCCGAGCGACGACGGCAGGGCCGCGTCCAGCACGCCCGCCTGGCCGAGCGCCGTCCACGCGGCCGGGTCGAAGCCGCCGGTGCCGTGCGGGTCGTGGGTGGCCTTGTCCGCCAGCAGCCGCCGAGTCAGCGCGGCGAGGTCGGCCGACGCTTCGGAAAGGGTGAAGTCCATGCTTTCTCCTGACTGGGTGCTCCTAGCGCGTGACGGGCAGGCCGAGGGCGGTGGCGGCGATCATGTCCCGCTGGATCTCGTTGGTGCCGCCGCCGAAGGTGAGGATCAGCGCCGACCGGTGCAGCCGCTCGATCCGCCCGGCCAGCAGCGCGCCCGGCGAGCCTTCGCGGACGACGGCGGCCGCGCCGAGCACCTCCATCAGCAGCCGGTAGGCCTCGATCACGAACTCCGTGCCGAACACCTTCGTCGCCGACGCCTCGGCCGGGCCGAGCTCGCTGGCCGCGGCCGCCCAGGCGATCCGCCAGTTCCGCAGCTTCAGGTACTCCGCGCCCGCGTGCACCCGCGCCAGGTGGAGCCGCACCCATTCGTGGTCGACGGCGCCGGTCTCCTTCGCCCATTCCAGCACGTCGGCCAGCGCCTTGCGGATCGGCGCCGACGACGTCAGCGCGACGCGCTCGTGGTTGAGCTGGTTGGTGATCAGCGGCCAGCCCGCGTTCTCCTCGGCGACCCGCGCCGACACCGGCACGCGCACGCCGTCGTAGTAGGTCGCGCTCGTCCCGGCGCCCGCGACCGTGTGCACCTTGGTCCACGAGAACCCGGGAGCCGATGTCGGCACGATGAGGATCGACAGCCCGCGGTGCTTCTTCGCGTCCGGATCGGTCCGGACCGCGAGCCAGACGTAGTCGGCGTACTCGATCAGGCTCGTCCACATCTTCTGGCCGGTGACGACGTACTCGTCGCCGTCGCGCTCGGCGCGCGTCCGCAGCGACGCCAGGTCGGTGCCGGCCTCCGGCTCGGAGTAGCCGATCGAGAAGTGCAGCTCCCCGGCGGCGATCTTCGGCAGGTAGAACGCCTTCTGCTCTTCGGTGCCGTAGCGCATGATGGTCGGCCCGACGGTGTTCACCGTGAGGAACGGGACCGGCACCCCGGCGACGGCCGCTTCGTCGGTGAAGATGAGCTGGTCGAGCATCGGCCGGCCCTGCCCGCCGTACTCCTTCGGCCAGCCGAGCGCGAGCCAGCCGTCCTTGCCCAGCTGCCGCACGATTTCCTTGTACGCCACCCCGTCGCCGTACTCGTCGCCCGCGCGGAGGCTTTCCCGCCGCTCGGGCGTCATCAGCTCGGCGAAGTACTCCCGTAGCTCCGCGGCCAGCGCGCGCTGCTCCGGGGTGTAGTCGATCCGCACCCGTCACCTCGATCCGGCGTTACACTAGAACCTGTTCTAGTTGTACCAGGACTCTCGTGGCGGAGGAAGCATGGAGATCGGGGTCGACCGTTCGCTCTGCGAGGCGAACGCGGTGTGCGTGGGGCTCGCGCCGGACGTCTTCGACCTGGACGAGGACGAAGAGCTCGTCATCCGGCCCGGCGCGGTGCCGGCCGACCAGGTGGAACGTGTTTCCGACGCGATCAAGGGTTGCCCGAAGAACGCCCTGTTCACCATTGGTTAGCGCTGTTCACTCAAGGGCTTGCTCTGAACGAGAACAGATTCTAATGTAGGCCCGATCACAGGACTCGACGAGGAGGCCGCGCGTGAGCCTGACCGGCAGGACGGCGATCGTCACGGGCGCCGCCGCGGGCTTGGGGCGGGCCGAAGCGCTCGCCCTGGCCGCCCGGGGCGCCACGGTCGTCGTCAACGACATCGGTGAGCCGAAGGACGTCGTCGCCGAGATCGAAGCGGCCGGCGGCAAGGCCGTCGCGGTCGCCGGCGACGTCGGGGACCGCGCCACGGCCGACGCGCTCACGGAAGCCGCGCTCGACCTCGGCGGGCTCGACATCGTGGTCAACAACGCAGGCGTGCTGCGCGACAAGATGCTCTTCTCGATGTCCGACGACGACTGGGACACCGTGCTGCGCGTCCACCTGCGTGGCCACTTCCTGTTGTCCCGCAACGCCGCGAAGCACTGGCGCGACAAGTCCAAAGCGGACGGGAAGCCGGTCTACGGGCGCTTGGTCAACACCGCGTCCGAAGCCTTCCTCATCGGCTCGCCGGGCCAGCCCAACTACGCGGCGGCCAAGGCGGGCATCACCGCGCTCACCATGTCGGCCGCTCGCGGCCTGGCCAAGTACGGCGTCCGCGCGAACGCGATCTGCCCGCGGGCGCGGACGGCGATGACCGAGGGCGTGTTCGGCGCCGCTCCTGAGAACACTCCAGCCGGCGCCGACCCTCTTTCGGTCGAGCACGTCGCCCCCTTCGTCGCCTACCTCGCTTCGCCCGCGGCCGAGCCCGTCAACGGCCAGGTGTTCGTCGTCCACGGCGGCACGGTCGCGCTGGTCGAAGCGCCGAGGATCGAGCAGCGCTGGAGCCTCGACGAGCTCGAGACGTCCGTCAGCGCCTTCTTCGCCGACCGCGACCCCGGCCGGATGTTCGCCGCCACCGAGATCCTGGGAGAGTCATGAGGCTGGACGGGAAGATCGCCCTGATCACCGGCGCCGCGCGCGGGCAGGGCGAGGCCGCCGCACGCGCGTTCGTCGTCGAAGGCGCGAAGGTGGTGATCGCCGACATCCTGGACGACGAGGGCAAGCAGCTGGCCGCCGACCTCGGCGAAAGCGCCGTCTACCAGCACCTCGACGTCGGCGACGAGGACGGCTGGACCGCCGCGGTCGAGCGCGCGACCACCGAGTTCGGTGCCCCGAACGTGCTGGTCAACAACGCGGGGATCCTCCATTTCTCGGAACTGGGCAAGACGACGCTGGCCGATTACGAACGCGTGATCCGGGTGAACCAGATCGGGGCGTTTCTCGGGATGCGTTCGGTCGTTGAACCGATGACCGCCGCCGGCGGTGGCTCCATCGTCAACGTGTCCTCTGTGGAGGGTCTGGCCGGGATGCCCTACCTCGTCGCCTACACCGCGAGCAAGTTCGCGATCCGCGGCATGACCAAGGTCGCGGCGATGGAGCTCGGCAAGAAGCACATCCGCGTCAACTCGGTGCACCCCGGCGCGATCGACACCAAGATGGTCGAGACCGCGGCGGGCGGCCAGAAAGTCGACATGTCGTACGTGGGGAAGAAGGTCGCCCTGAAGCGGGTCGGGCAGCCGGAGGACATCGCCAAGCTGGTGCTGTTCCTGGCCAGCGACGAGAGCGCGTACTGCACGGGGGCGGAGTTCGTCGCGGACGGCGGAGCCACGGCGACGCACGCCCTCAACTTCTAGGCGGGAACGACCGAAGAGCTTGAGTGAACACCGCTAACGAAAAGCGGGAACCGGGTGTGGAGAAGACTCGGGGGCGACTGACCACTGGGAGGTGCGATGAGCGGCAACACCGGCACGCTCCCGGGAACCGCGGCCCTGACCCAGGTCGGCCGGCTGGCGACGCTGTCCTGGGAAGTCCTGCGCGCGATCTTCAAACGCCCCTTCCAGACCCGGGAGTGGATCCAGCAGTGCTGGTTCTTCGCCAGCGTCACGATCCTCCCGACGGCCCTGGTCGCCATCCCGTTCGGCGCGGTGATCGCGTTGCAGCTCGGCTCGCTCACCGCGCAGATCGGCGCCCAGTCGTTCACCGGCGCGGCCAGCGCACTGGCCATCGTGCAGCAGGCCAGCCCGCTGATCACCGCGCTGCTCGTCGCCGGGGCCGGCGGCAGCGCCGTCTGCGCGGACATCGGCGCCCGCAAGATCCGCGAAGAGATCGACGCCATGGAGGTCCTCGGCGTCAACCCGATCCAGCGGCTCATCGTGCCGCGGGTGCTCGCGGCGATGGTCGTTTCGGTGCTGCTGAACGGCTTGGTCAGCGTGGTCGGCGTGCTCGGCGGCTACTTCTTCAACGTGGTCCTGCAGGGCGGCACGCCCGGCGCGTACCTGGCCAGCTTCAACGCCCTCGCGCAAGTGCCGGACCTGTGGGTCAGCGAAATCAAGGCGCTGCTGTACGGCTTCGTCGCCGGGGTCGTCGCCGCGTTCCGCGGGCTGAACCCGGCGGGCGGGCCGAAGGGGGTCGGCGACGCCGTCAACCAGGCCGTCGTGATCACGTTCCTGCTGCTGTTCCTGATCAACGTCGTGCTCACCGCGATCTACCTGCGGATCGTCCCGCCGAAGGCGATGTGATGACCGCCGAACCGCTGGACGCCGACCGGACGCTCGAGTACATCGCGCGCCCGGGCCAGAGCCTGGAGGGCCTGGGCAAGCAGCTGGCGTTCGCCGCGAAAGCGCTCGCCTGGTCCCCGCGCACGATCCGCCGCTACAGCCGCGAAACGCTGCGGCTGCTGACCGAGGTCTGCTTCGGGACCGGCGGGCTCGCCGTCATCGGCGGCACGCTCGGCGTGATGATCGGGATGACGCTCTTCACCGGGCTCATCGTGGGCCTGCAGGGCTACTCGGCGCTGAACCAGCTCGGCACGGCCGCGCTCACCGGGTTCATCTCCGCCTACTTCAACACGCGCGAGGTCGCGCCGCTTTCCGCCGGGCTCGCACTGAGCGCGACCGTCGGCTGCGGCTTCACCGCCCAGCTCGGCGCGATGCGGATCTCCGAGGAAATCGACGCGCTCGAAGTCATGGGCGTGCCGAGCATGCCCTACCTGGTGACGACCCGCGTGCTCGCCGGCGTCGCGGCGGTGATCCCGCTGTACGCGGTCGGCCTGCTCTCGAGCTACCTCGCGTCGCGGCAGATCACCATCTGGCTCTACGGCCAGTCCGCGGGCACCTACGACCACTACTTCACGCTCTTCTTGCCCCCCGGCGACGTCCTGTGGTCGTTCGGGAAGGTGATCGTGTTCAGCGTGCTCGTGATCCTGTCCCATTGTTACTACGGCTTCAATGCCGGCGGCGGCCCGGCCGGCGTCGGCGTCGCGGTCGGCCGCGCGGTGCGGACGTCGATCGTGCTGATCTCGGTCCTGGACTTCTTCCTCAGCCTGGCGATCTGGGGCGCGAACACCACGGTGAGGATCTCGGGATGAGGCGAGAGCTCTGGCAGCGGCTCCGGTACCAGGTGCTGGGGCTTGTCTTCCTGCTCGTCGCCGCCCTCTTCATCGCGCTCACGCTCGCCGTCTACCACAAGGCGTTCACGCCGGTGACGCTCGTGAAGCTCGAGACCGACCGCGTCGGCAGCCAGCTGCGCACCGGCGGCGACGTCAAGGTCCGCGGCATGCTCGTCGGCGAGGTCCGGTCGGTGCTGGCGAAGGGTGACCACGCCGAGCTGGAGCTGGCCCTCGATCCGGACAAGACGCCCGTCATCCCGGCGAACGTGTCCGCGCGGCTGCTGCCGAAGACACTCTTCGGCGAGCGTTACGTCGCCCTGCAGCTGCCCGGAAAAGCCGAGCGGCCGATCGCGGCGGGCGACGTCATCCCGCAGGACCGCAGCAGTGCGGCGATCGAGCTGCAGAAGGTCCTCGACGACGTGATGCCGCTGCTGCAGGCGGTCCAGCCGGAAAAGCTGTCGAGCACCCTCACCGCGGTGGCGACCGCGCTCGACGGCCGCGGCAAGCAGCTCGGCGAGACCCTGGCCGGGCTGTCGGACTACCTCGGCAAGCTCAATCCGTCACTGCCGGACGTCAAGGCCGACATCACCGGGCTCGCGAACGTCGCGGACACCTACGACCAGGCGGCGCCGGACCTGCTGCAGGCGCTGTCCGACCTGACGACGACCAGCCGGACGATCGTCGACCAGCGCGCGCAGCTGAGCGACCTCTACGCCACGGTGTCGGCCGCGTCGGTCGACCTCACGAACTTCCTGCAGGTCAACAAGGACAACCTGATCCGGCTCACCACGGCCATCCAGCCGACGCTGGACGTCCTGGCCAAGTACGCGCCCGAGTACCCGTGCCTGATGCGGCAGCTCGCCGAGTCCGTGCCGCGGGCGGAGCTGGCGTTCGGCAAGGGCACCGCGCACCCCGAGGTCAGCCGGGTCACCATCGAGTTCGCCGCCAGCCGGGGCAAGTACCTCCCCGGCGTCGACGAGCCCAAGTACGAGGACAAGCGCGGGCCGCGCTGCTACCCGAGCGTCCCGCACCCCGGGGTGTGGCCGCAGTACCCGCCGGACGGCGCGATCGAGGACGGTTCCAGCAAACCCCCGCCGCCGAAGTACCCGCCCGAGGAGCTGCCCGCCGGGGGTGGCGCCATCGGCGGCGACGGCACGATCGTCGGTTCGGCCTACGAGAACGACCTGATCGACCTGCTCGCCTCGCCCGCGCTCGGCACCTCGCCGGGTGAGGTACCGGGCTGGGCGGGCCTGCTCGTCGGGCCGCTTTACCGCGGGGCGGAGGTGGAGCTCAAGTGAGGAGTTTCGTCCCGTCGCTGATCAAGCTGGGGATCTTCGCCGTCGTCACCGTGCTGTTCACCGGGATCCTCGCGGCCACCATCGCGAACACCAACTTCGGCGAGACGCACGCTTACCTGGCGAAGTTCACCGATGCGTCCGGGCTCAAGGAAGGCGACGACGTCCGCATCGCCGGGGTCAAGGTCGGGCAGGTCGACACCATCGAGGTGGTCAGTGCAGCCAAAGCGGGCGAGCGGAACCTCGCCGAGGTCCGGTTCGACGTCGAGCACGCCTACCGGCTGCCGGAGACGGTGACCGCGACGATCAAGTACCGCAACCTCGTCGGGCAGCGCTACCTCGCGCTCGGCACCGACGTCCCCGGCGACAAGGCACTGCCCGAAGGCGGCACGATCCCGCCGGAGCGCACAAAACCCGCGCTGAACCTCACCGTGCTCTTCAACGGCTTCAAGCCGCTGTTCAAGGCGCTCAGCCCGAAGGACGTCAACCGGCTCTCGGCCGAGATCATCAGCGTCTTCCAGGGCGAGGGCGGCACGATCACCAGCCTGCTGCAGCACACCGCGTCGCTGACGACGGCGATCGCGAGCAAGGACCAGGTCATCGGCCAGGTCATCGCCAACCTCAACACCGTGCTCGGCACGGTCAACTCCCGCGGCGCGCAGCTCGGCGACCTCATCGAGCAGACCCAGAAACTCGTCAGCGGGCTGGCCGAGCAGCGCAAGCCGATCGGCGACGCGGTCAGCGCGCTCGGCGACCTCGCCGTGTCGACCACCGGGCTCCTGGCCGACGCGCGCCCGGCACTCAAGGACGACGTCGCTCAGCTCGGCGTGCTCTCGCAGAATCTCGGCGACTCCGGCGTGCTGCTCAACCACCTCCTGGAGGTGCTGCCGGGCAACCTGCAGAAGTTCACCCGGACCCTGAGCTACGGCAGCTGGTTCAACTACTACCTGTGCGGGATCACCGGCACCATCGGCATTTCCTCGCTCGACATCACGCTGCCGATCATCCCCATCCCGGGTACCCAGCGCGCGGAGAGGTGTGGTCCGTGAAGCCGCTGAAGGATCGCAACCAGGCGGGAGTCGGCGCGGTCGCGCTCGTGCTGATCGTGCTCGTCACGGCCACGACGTACTTCTCCGACCAGCTCCCGTTCTTCGGCAACGGCACGACGTACTCGGCGTACTTCGGCGAGTCCGCCGGGCTGGCCCCGGACAACGAGGTCGAGGTCGCCGGCGTCAAGGTCGGCACGGTGTCGTCGGTGAAGCTGGCCGGCAAGCAGGTGCTGGTCAAGTTCCGGGTGAAGGACGTCCGGGTCGGCGACGCGACGACGGCGTCCATCGAGATCAAGACGCTGCTGGGGGAGAAGTACCTCGCGCTCGACCCGAAGGGCAGCGGCGCGCAGGAACCGAACTCGACCATCCCGCAGACCCGCACCCGCACGCCGTTCCAGCTGCAGGACGCCTTCGACCAGCTGTCCACGACGGTCGGCGACATCGACACGAAACAGCTCGCGGACAGCTTCAACGCGCTTTCGGACAGCCTCAAGGACAGCCCGCAGTACCTGAAGGACACGCTGAACGGGCTGTCCGCGCTGGCTCGCACGGTCTCGTCCCGCGACGGCGACCTGCACACGCTCTTGGCCAACACGAGCCAGGTTTCGAAGACGCTGTCCGACCGCAACGCGCAGCTGCAGCGGGTGATCAGCGACGGCAACCTGCTGCTCACCGAGCTGCAGAACCGCAAAACCGCGATCCACGCCCTGCTCACCGGCACCCAGCAGCTCTCGCAGCAGCTGACCGGGCTCGTCCAGGACAACCGAGAACAGCTGAAGCCGACGCTGGAGAAGCTGGGGAAGGTGACCGACATCCTGCAGCGCAACCAGGGCAACCTCGACCAGAGCCTGCGGCTGATGGCGCCGTTCGCCCGCGTCGGCGCCAACGCCACCGGCAACGGCCGCTGGTTCGAGGGTTACCTGTGCGGGCTGCTGCCGCCGACGATCACCGTGGGCGGGCTGCACATCAACCCCGAAGGCTGCACCCCGCCGATCGCGGCGCCGAACCAGGGGGTGGGCCGCCGATGACCATCCGCACCGCCCGCGGCCGCAGCCTGGTGACGTGGCTGGCGTTCGGCTGCATCCTCGCGCTGATCGTCACCGCGGGCCTGTACCTGGTGTTCCGGTCTTCGAACGGCACCAAGCTTTCCGCGTACTTCGGCAAGACCGTCGGGCTCTACGCCGGTTCGTCGGTGCGGGTGCTCGGCGTGCCGGTCGGCGAGGTCACCGACGTCACGCCCGAGGGTGACGCGGTCCGCGTGGACATGCGGGTCGACGACGTGCCGCTGCCGGACGGCGTCGGTGCCGTCGTCGTCGCGCCGAGCCTGGTCAGCGACCGGTACGTCCAGCTGACCCCGGCCTACGACAGCGGGCCGGTGCTGGCTTCGGGCACGGTGCTGCCTCGCGAGCGCACGGCCACGCCGGTGGAACTGGACGACCTGTATGCGAGCCTCGACGAGCTGTCGACGGCGCTCGGCCCGAACGGCGCCAACTCCGGCGGCGCGCTGTCCGGCGTGCTCGACACGGCGGCGAACACGCTGAAGGGCAACGGCGCTTCGCTCAACTCGACCGTCGGGCAGCTGGCCGAGCTCGCCAAGACCCTCGACGGCTCGAAGGGCGACCTGTTTTCGACCGTGCAGAACCTGAACTCCTTCACCGGCGCCCTGGCCCAGAGCGACCAGCAGCTCAACGAGTTCTCCGGGCGCGTCGCCGACGTCAGCCGGTTCCTGGCCGCGGATTCGGCCGACGTCGGAGCCGCGCTGCAGTCCCTCGGCGGGGCGCTCGGCGACGTCCAGCAGTTCGTCAACGACAACAAGACGGCCCTGGAGTCCAATGTGGACAAGCTGGCGTCGCTGTCGAAGGTCCTCGTCGACCAGCGCGCCGCGCTCGCCGAGGTGCTCGACATCGCGCCCACCGGCGCCACGAACTTCATCAACTCCTACGACGCGGCGTCGGGCACCATCGCCGTCCGCGACAACCTGAACGAGCTGACCAACCCGCCGATCCTCACCGTGTGCCGCCTGATCAGCTCGGTCACGCCGAAGGAAGTGCCGGACGCGCTGGGGAACATCTGCAAGCAGCTGGCGCCGGTCCTCGACGGCGTGCTGAAGCTGCCGACGATCCCGCAGGTGCTCAATTCCCTGCAGAACGGGACGCTCCCGCCGTTGCCGCTCCCGCTCGTCGACGTGATGGAACAGCTTTCCGGCGGTGCGAAGTGAACGGGCGCAAGCGGATCGCCGGCGCGCTCGCCGGGGTGCTCGTGCTGGCCGGCTGCAGCGACGGCGGGTTCAACGGCCTCTACGGCACGCCGCTGCCGGGCGGCGCCGACGTCGGCGACCACCCCTACCACGTCACCGCGCTGTTCACCGACGTGCTCGACCTGGTGCCGCAGTCCAGCGTCAAGGTCAACGACGTCGCCGTCGGGCGGGTCGACAAGATCACCCTGACCCCGGACACGCGGTCCGCGCTGGTGGTGATGACCGTCAACGGCGACATCGCGCTGCCCGCCAACGCCCGCGCCGAGCTCAAGCAGTCTTCACTGCTGGGCGAGAAGTTCGTCGAGCTGGGTGTGCCCACCGCCGAAGCCGCGTCGGGGAAACTCGGCGACGGCGCGCAGATCCCGCTCGGGCGCACCAACCGCAACCCCGAGGTCGAGGAGGTGCTCGGCGCGCTTTCGCTGCTGCTCAACGGCGGCGGCGTCGAGCAGATCCAGAAGATCAGCCACGAGCTCAACGACGCCCTGTCGGGCAACGAGCCGGAGATCCGCGCGCTGCTGTCGCGAGTGGACGAACTGGCGACGCAGCTCGACGGGCACAAGACCGAGATCCTGCGCGCGATCGACGGCCTCGGGAAGCTGTCGCACACCTTGACCGGCCAGACGCAGAACCTGACGAACGCGCTCGACAACCTCGCGCCGGGCCTGAAGGTCGTCACCGACCAGCGCGACCAGCTCGTGGCCATGCTGAACGCGCTGAACACGCTGTCCGGGGTCGCGGTGGACACCGTGACGAAGAGCCGCGACCAGCTCGTCGCGAACCTCCGGGCCCTGCAGCCGACGCTGGCCAAGCTGGGCGAAGCCGGTCAGAACCTGCCGAACGCGCTGCAGATCCTGCTCACCTACCCGTTCCCGGACTACGCGGGCAACGTGATCAAGGGCGACTACGCGAACGTCGAGGCGAACGTGAACCTCGACCTGGACACGCTGATCTCGAACTTCACGAACTCGTCGCAGCCGCCGATCGCGCTGCCGTCCGGGCAGCCTTCCGCCGTCGCGCCGCCCCTGCCGCTGCCCGACCTGGGTACGGTCCCGCCGGTGGCCGGTCCCGACCTGCTGGGCGGGCTGCTCGGCCTGATCGGGGGCGGCCGGTGACCCGCAAGATCCGCGTGCAGCTGTTCGCGTTCGTCGTCATCGCGGTGGTCTCGGTCGTCTACGCCGGCGGCCGGTACGCCGGGCTGGACCGGCTCTTCGGCAACCGCGGCTACGTCGTCACCGCGCAGCTGACCGACTCCGGTGGCATCTTCGTCAACTCCGAAGTCGCCTACCGCGGGGTCACGGTGGGCCGGGTGACGTCGATGACGCTCACCGAGCACGGCGTCGACGTCGCCCTCGACATCGACGCGGGCGCCCCGGACATCCCGGCCGACGCGCACGCGCAGGTGGCGAACCGGTCGGCGGTGGGCGAGCAGTTCGTGGATCTGTTGCCTCAGCACAACGGCGGCCCGTTCCTGCACGACGGTTCGGTGATCACGGCGGACCGGACGTCGCTGCCGCCGTCGCCGGACACGGTGCTCTCGCACCTGGACGATCTGGTCGCGAGCGTGCACCCGGAGTCGCTGCGGACGGTCGTCGACGAGACCTACAACGCGTTCGCGGGCGCCGGGCCGGAGCTGCAGCAGCTGCTGGACAGCACGGGATCGTTGACGGCGGTGGCCGCGCAGTACATCCCGCAGACGCAGGGCCTGCTGGCGAACTCGCGGATCGTCCTCGGCACCCAGGAGCGGCAGGCGGCGAACATCACCGACTTCGCTTCGGGCCTTCGCACGATCGCCGGTCAGCTCAAGAAGTCCGATCCGGACCTGCGGCGCGTGATCGCGCAGGCGCCGCAGCTGAGCCGGCAGATCAGCGACGTGCTCGCCGCGTCGGGGACGGACTTGGGTGTCCTGTTCGCCAACCTGCTGACCACGGCGCAGATCACGACGTCCCGCACGGACTCGATCGAGGAGCTGCTGGTCGCGTACCCGATCATTTCGGCGTTTTCGCCGTCGACGTCCCCGGACGGCACCGGTCACCTCGGCGTGGTGTTCAACTTCTTCGACCCGGCTTCGTGCACGAAGGGCTATGAAGGGACGAAGCAGCGTCCGGCGAACGACGAGACCGAGGCGCCGGTGAACCTGAACGCCTATTGCGCCGAGCCGCCGGGCAGCCCGACCGGGGTGCGCGGGGCGCAGAACGCGCCTTATGCGGGAAAGCCGCCGGCCATCCCGGCGGCGCCTCAACAGCAGGCCGCCTCTTCTTCGCCGGTGCAGTTGCCGGGGATGCTGAGCCTGCTGACCGGGCCGTCGGCGGGCGGGCTGGGCAAGCTGCTGGGCGCGCCGTGAGGGTGCTGGTCGTGGCCGCGGTGCTTTCCGTGCTGGCGGCGGCGTTTTCCGGCTGGGCGTGGTGGCGGGCGGCGGCCGACGACTCCGCGGCCCGTGGCCGCGAACGGGACGCGGTGCTGGCGGCGGCGGGCCCGGAGCTGGTCACGCTCAACACGATCGACTACCGGTCGGCGGGTGCGGACGTGGACCGCTGGATCGCGGCGGCGACGGGCCGGTACGGAAAGGACCTCGCGGGCGACCGCCAGCTGCAGATCGACCGGGCCACCACGGCCCGCACCGTCTCCACGGCGTCGCTGGTCCAGGCGGCGGTGACGGAGATCGACGTGAACACGGGCAAGGCGCGGCTCCTGGCGGTGCTCGACGTCCGGGTTTCGACGGGCGGCGGCGCGGTCGCGCCGCGCCTGAACCGGCTGACGGTGGACGTGTCCAGATCCCCAGCCGGCTGGAAGATCGCCGGGGTCCAGGCGGCGGGCTCATGACCCGGGTGCTGGCGGCGGTGGTGGCGCTGGCCCTGGGCTGCGCGGTCTGGTTCGGCATCGAGACGGCTTCCCTGCACCCCGGCGACAACCTGGCCCTGGTGGATCCGGCCGCGACGGCGTCGGTCTCCGCGGAGGTGAGCGACGCGGTGAAGGCGGTGTTCTCGTACGACTACGCGAACCTGGCCCGCACCGAGCGAGCGGCGTCGGAGGTGCTGACGGGAGACGCGGTGCGGCAGTACCAGGCCCAGTTCGCGTCGGCGCGCACGCGGGCGGCGTCGGAGAAGCTGACCCGCACGACCACGGTCCGGGCGATCGGGGTCCGGACGTTGCAGGAGGACGACGCTTCGCTGTTGTTGTTCTTGGACCAGCAGACGGTGGCCCAGGGCGGGGGAGCACCGTCGTCCTCGGTGGCGCAGCTGGCGGTGACGGCGAAGCGAGTGGACGGCAGGTGGAAACTGTCGAGCCTGACGGCCCTTTAGCCGTCCCACACCGCCGCGCCCTGGCGAACTACCTCCACGCCCGACGGCGACAAAGCCGGCCACAGCTCCACCACGTACCGGTAGTGCTCCCCGAACTCGTGCTCGTTCCACGTCGCCTCCGGCGGTCCGGCAGGCACGTACGAAACCCGAGCCCGGTACAACCCCGGCCGCACCGCGAGAAACTTTTCCTGCGACGCGTAGTCCGCAGGCCCGGAAATCACGAGTTTCCCGCTCGGAACCGGAAGATCCGCTTCCGCCACGTGTTCGGCATCCGGCACCAACGCAGGCGCCGCAGACACGACCGTCACCGAAGACTCCACCAGGTCCGACCGCGCCGTCGCGATCGAAAGACCGCCGGGTTCCACCCCGATCCGGTGAAACTCCACCGCCGTCGAAGTCCAGCCGCTGCCGTTCAGGCGGGAAGCGGAGTCGCGCAACGAGAACTGGCGCTGGTCGGCGTGGACGACGAGGTACACACCAACCACCCTAGCCAGGACCCGCCCCGAAATGGTATCGACGCCGGGTTTAGCGTTGACGGCATGACCACTGCTTCCGTCGACGTCGACACGGCCCGCAGCGACTACGCGGCCCTGGTCGGCCGAGGCCTCTCCCTGGACATCACCCGCGGCAAGCCGTCCCCCGAGCAGCTCGATCTTTCGAACGCCCTGCTCGCCCTCCCGGGTGAGGACACCTTCAAGGCCGAGGACGGCACCGACGTCCGCAACTACGGCGGCCTCAACGGCCTGCCGGAGCTGCGCCGCATCTTCGCCCCCGCGCTGCAGGTGCCCGCCGGCCAGCTGCTCGCCGCCGGCAACTCGAGCCTCGAGCTGATGCACGACGCCGTCGTCCAGGCGCTGCTGAGCAAGCTGCCCGGCGCCGAGCGCCGCTGGGCCGACGAGCCGCAGGTGAAGTTCCTCGCCCCCGTCCCGGGCTACGACCGCCACTTCGCGCTCACCGAGCGCTTCGGCATCGAGCTCGTCGGAGTCGCGATGACCGACGAGGGCCCTGACATGGACGTCGTCGAGACGCTGGTCGCCGAAGACCCGGCCGTCAAGGGCATCTGGTGCGTGCCGAAGTACAGCAACCCGACCGGGGTCACGTTCAGTGACGACGTCGTCCGGCGGCTCGCCTCCATGCGCACCGCGGCGCCGGACTTCCGGATCTTCTGGGACAACGCCTACGCCGTGCACCACCTGACCGACGCCGAGCCGGAGCTCGCGGACGTCCTCGCGCTGGCCACCGAGGCCGGCCACGCCGACCGCGTGTTCGTCTTCGGCTCGACCTCGAAGATCACCCTCGCCGGGGCCGGCGTCGGCTTCTTCGGCGCGTCCGAGGCCAACCTCGCCTGGTGGACCGGCAACGCCGGCAAGCGCACCATCGGCCCGGACAAGGTCAACCAGCTGCGGCACGCCCGCTTCCTGAAGGACGAAGACGGCGTCCGCGCCCACATGCGCAAGCACGCCGAAATCATCGGCCCGAAGTTCGCGGCCGTCGACCGGATCCTCACCGAGGAGCTGGCCGACCTGGCGTCTTGGACCAAGCCGACCGGCGGCTACTTCATCACGCTGACCGTCCCGCAGGGCACCGCGAAGGAGGTCGTGCGGCTGGCCAAGGAGGCCGGCGTCGCGCTGACCCCCGCCGGGGCGACCCACCCGCACGGCGACGACCCGGCCGACGCGGTCATCCGCATCGCGCCGACCTTCCCGAAGCTCGCCGAGGTCGAGGAGGCCGTCCGCGCGCTGGCCGTCTGCGTCCGGCTCGCGGTGGCGCAGCGCGGCTGACCTGGGCAAACGGAAGTCGATCAAAAATTTTCCCGTTTTGACCGAGCCGGGGGCCTCCCCCGTACGTATGACCGGTGGGTGAGGTGGACGAACTCGTCACGAGAGGACGTCCCCCGGTGTTCGGAAAACGCTACACAGAGCAGCTGATCGAGCGCAGCGCGGAGAACGCGACCGACCGCCGCCGCTTCCTCAAGGCTGCGGGAGCGGCGGGGCTCGGCGTCGCGGGTGCCGGTGCGCTCGGCACGGCGCTGTCGCTGGGCCTCGGCTCGGCCGGTGCCACGTCGCAGTACGGGCAGCAGGGAGGTGACGCGGCGAAGGAGGCGGCGAGCGACGCCGCCGTGCTGAACTTCGCGCTGAACCTCGAGTACCTCGAGGCGAACCTGTACTCGTTCGCCGTCTACGGCTACGGGCTGAACGAGAAGTACGTCAACGGCGTCGGCAACCTCGGCCGGGTCAACGGCGGGCACGCGGTGAAGTTCAAGAGCGAACACACCAAGCAGATCGTCCAGGAGATCGCCGGCGACGAGGTCGCGCACGTGGCCTTCCTGCGCAAGGCGCTCGACAAGGCGGCCGTCGCGCAGCCGGAGATCGACTTCCAGAACAGCTTCACCGCGGCCATGCAGGCCGCGGGGGTGATCAAGCAGGGCCAGACGTTCGACCCGTTCGGGAGCGAGAACAACTTCCTGCTCGCCGCGTACCTGTTCGAGGACGTCGGCGTGTCGGCCTACAAGGGCGCGGCGCCGCTGGTGAACAACAAGACGTTCCTCGACGCGGCGGCGGGCATCCTCGCGGTCGAGGCGTACCACGCGGGCATCGTGCGGTCGGCGCTGTTCGAGCGCGGCCTCGGCGACATCACGAACAAGATGTCCGACGCCCGCGACAGCCTCGACGGCAAGGCCGACGACGACGAAGGCGTCCTCAAGGACGGCAAGGCGAACCTCGTCCCGACCGACGCCAACGGCATCGCGTTCGGACGCTCCGCCGAGCGCGTGCTCAACATCGCCTACCTGAACCCGGACAAGGTGTCCTCCGGCGGCTTCTACCCGCGCGGCCTCAACGGCGACATCGCCACCAGCGGTGCGAAGGAGTAGGCACCGCGTGCCGCCGCCACGGTAACGTCACAGGCGGCGGCACGCGGAGCACGCGGAGTTAACGGGGGGCGCGAGATGCGGGTACTGGTCGCGGGTGGCGGGATCTCGGGCACGGTGACGGCGATGGCGCTGAAGCTCGCCGGGCACGAACCGGTCGTGTACGAGGCCTATCCCGCAGGTGGCGACGACATCGGCGCGTTCCTGACGATCATGCACAACGGCATGGACGCCCTGCGCGCGATCGGCGCCGACCGGCCGGTGATCGACAGTTCGTTCGCCGCGTACGGCGTCGAGCTCGTCGCCCCGACGGGGGAGACGGTGGGGCGGCAGGAGTTCGACACCGAAGGCCTCGACGTGCCGCGCACCCTGACCCGCGCGACGCTCTACCGCGTCCTGCAGGACGAGGCCGCGCGCCGCGGTGTCCCGCTGGAACGCGGTCGCCGCCTGGTGCGCGCGCAGCCCGGCCCGGGCGGGATCACGGCGGAGTTCGCCGACGGCACCACCGCGACCGGCGACGTCCTCGTCGGCGCGGACGGCCTGCACTCGGTGGTCCGGCAGCTCATCGACCCGGCCGCGGACGACCCCCGGTACACCGGGCTGACCGTCGTGTACGGCTACACGCGAGCGGGCGGGCTGCCCGCCGCGCCCGGGATCTACCGGATGGTCCGCGGCAGCCGGGCGGCCTTCGGGTTCACCACCGACCCCGGCGGCGCGACCTTCTGGTTCGCCCGCATCCCGGACGCCGAGCGGTCCCGCGAGGAGATCGCCGCGGTCACCCCGGCGGGCTGGCGCGAGTTCGCACACGCGGCGTTCGACGGCGATCCGTTGCCCTGCGCTGACATCATCGCCGCCACGGGGGACGAGGTCTTCGGCGGCCACTCGTACGACGTCCCGGAAACGCGGGTCTGGTCGACGCCCGAGATGGTCCTCGTCGGCGACGCCGCCCACGCCGCGTCCCCGGCCGCCGGCCAGGGCGCTTCGATGGCGTTGGAGGACAGCGTCGTGCTGGCGCAGTGCCTGCGCGACCTCCCGGACCCGGCGTCGGCTTTCGCGGCGTACGAAGGACTTCGCCGCGAGCGCGTCGAGAAGCTGGTGAAGGCGAGCGCGGGCCAGGACGTCGGCGAAGACCGCGGCTGGGTGTACGCGCACCACATCGACTGGGACACGAAGATCACCGCCTAGCGCGCCGGTCATCAGTCTGCCGCGGCTTGTCGTGAGTGGTAAGGCGGGTTCTAACCCGCGTTACCACTCACGACCGGGAGCCGCAGGAGTCGCGGACCACCAGTTTCGTCGGCAGCAGCACCGGTTCCGGGGACGTCGCGTTCTCGATCATCGCCAGCAGTGCCCCCGCCGCGGCCGTGCCGAAGCCCGGCTTGTCCTGGGCCACCGTCGTCAACGCCGGGTCCACCAGGGACGCCACCTCGATGTCGTCGAAGCCCACCACGGCCAGGTCCGCCGGCACCCGCAGGCCGGCCGCGCGGGCCGCGAGCAGGGCGCCGACCGCCATCTCGTCGCTGGCCGCGAACACCGCCGTCGGCGGGTCCTTGCGGGCCAGGAGCCGCCGCATGCCGACGAATCCGCTCTCCCGGTAGAAGTCGCCGCCGATCACGAGGTCCTCGCTCACCGGCAGCCCGGCTTCGGCCAGCCCGCGCCGGTAGCCCTCGGTGCGGGCGGCCGCGGGGCCGTTGCCGCGGGGGCCGGTGATCGTCGCGATCCGGCGGTGCCCGAGTGCGGCCAGGTGCCGGACGGCTTCCGCCGCGCCTCCGGCGTTGTCCGAGGTCACGTGAGTCGCGCGCGGTCCGGAGAGGGCGACGTCCACGGCGACGCACGGCAAGCCGGACTGGGCGAACGCGGTGAACGCCTCGGCGTCGGTCCCGCTGTCGATGAGCACCAGCCCGGCCAGGTGGTGGCGCCGGGTCATGCCGACGTAGGCGATCGGGTCCGCCAGCGACACGCCCGGGTGGCGGTCGCGGGCGTCGTCGCTCGTCGCGAGCAGCAGCAGGTGGTAGCCGTGCGAGCTCAACGCGGATTTGAGGCCCAGCAACAGGTCCTGGAGGAACGGGTGTCGCCAGCCGGGGCGCCGGTGGTCGGTGTCCCAGACCAGCCCGACCATCGCCGACTGCTGCCGGGACAGGGCCCGCGCCGACTCGTTCGGCGAAAAATCGAGGTCCCGCGCCACGCGCTCGACGCGTTCGCGCGTCGTCGCGCTGACCGTGGCCGGGCGGTTGAACACCCGCGACACGGTGGCGACGGAAACCCCGCAGAGCTGCGCGACCTCGCGGGCGGTGACCATGGCGACCTCCGTTCTTGTAACCGGTTACATCTGTAGCACACGATCTCTGGCTGCGTAAACGCAGCGGTAGGTTATCATTTCGTTACTTGACGGCGAGGTGCTGGGAGCGCTCTCATGGGACCCGCGTTTTCCCGACCGGCCCGTAGAACAACGGAGATCTCATGCGCCCGAAAACGAGAAACCGCCGGATCCGCCTGATCGCCGGGGTGTGCACCACCCTCGTCGCGATCACCGCGCTGAGCGCCTGCGGGGACAGCGGAGCCGCCGGCGGCAAGGTCAAGCTGAGCCTCGGCCTCTTCGGCAACTTCGGTTACACCGACCTGATCAAGGAGTACCAGGCGGCGCACCCGGACATCGAGATCACCGAGCGGACCGCCGCCTACTCCGACCACCACAAGAACCTCGCCGCGCACCTGGCCACCGGCGCCGGTGCCGCGGACGTCGAGGCCATCGACACCGGGTACGTCGCCCAGTTCAAGGCGACGCCGGACAAGTTCGTCGACCTCAACACCGTCGGCGGCGACAAGCTCAAGGACCGCTGGCTCGGCTGGAAGTGGGCCGCGTCGCTGGCCAAGGGCGGGCAGCAGATCGGCTACGGCACCGACGTCGGCGGCCTGGCCATCTGCTACCGCCGCGACATGTTCAAGACCGCCGGGCTGCCTGAGGACCGGGACGCCGTCTCCGCGCTCTGGCCGACCTGGCAGGCGTTCTTCGACGCGGGCAAGCGGTTCCAGGCCCAGGCGCCGAACGGTGTCAAGTGGATGGACGGCGGCCCGACCGTGCTCAACGCGATCGTCGGCCAGGCCCCGCAGGGCTACTACGACCAGAACGACCAGATCATCGTGGGCAGCAACCCGGCGCTGCGCCAGGGCTGGGACCTCGTGGCCGACGCGGTCAAGGCGAACCTGAGCGCCGGGCTGCTCTACAGCACCCCGCAGTGGAACACCGGCTTCACCCAGGGCCAGTTCGCGACCGTCACCTGCCCGGCGTGGATGATGACCAAGATCAAGGACCAGGCGCCGGACACCGCGGGCAAGTGGGACATCGCGAGCGTGCCCGGTGGGGGCGGCAACTGGGGCGGCTCGTACCTGACCGTGCCGAAGTCGGGCAAGCACACCAAGGAAGCCGCGGAGCTCGCCGCGTGGCTGACCGCGCCCGAGCAGCAGGCGAAGGTCTTCACCAGCAAGGGTCTGCTGCCTTCCGTGCCGTCGCTCTACGACGACCCGAAGATCACCGGTTACACGAACCCGTTCTTCAACAATGCGCCCGTGGGCAAGGTGTTCACCGACGCGGCGAAGAAGCTGAACCCGCAGTACCAGGGCCCGAAGGCCGGCGACGTGCAGACCGAGTTCGGCAACGCGATGCAGCGCGTCGAGCAGGGCAAGCAGGACGGCGCGGCGGCGTGGCAGCAGCTGGTCGGTGACCTCGCGAAGATCAAGTAATGGCACTCACCTTCGCCGAGCGGCGGCAGAAGTGGGACGTCAAGCTGTCGCCGTTCGGCTTCATCAGCCCGTACTTCCTCATCTTCGGCGTCTTCGGGCTGTTCCCGCTGCTCTACACGGCGTTCGTGTCGCTGCAGAAGCGGAACCTCATCGACGCCGAAGGCGCGCAGTTCATCGGGTTCGGCAACTACGAGCAGCTGCTGTTCCACGACCCGTACTTCTGGAACTCGATGGGGAACACGGTCAGCCTGTGGCTGCTGACCACGATCCCGCAGATCCTGTTCGCGCTCGGCATCGCGCACCTGCTCAACCGGCGGCTGCGCGGTCGGATGTTCTTCCGGATGGGGATGATCCTGCCGAACATCACCTCGGTGGCGGCGGTGACGATCATCTTCGCGCAGCTGTTCGGCCGGGACTTCGGGCTGGTCAACTGGGTGCTGAGCTGGTTCGGCGCCGGGCAGGTCGACTGGCAGGCGGGCACGGCCAGCTCGCACACCGCCATCGCGGCGATGGTGGTGTGGCGCTGGACCGGCTACCACGCGCTGATCTTCCTGGCGTCGATGCAGGCCATCCCGTCGGCCATGTACGAGGCCGCCACCCTCGACGGCGCCAAGGGGTGGCAGCAGTTCTGGCGGATCACCGTCCCGCTGCTGCGGCCGCAGATCATCTTCTCCACGGTGATCGCGACGACCGGGAACATGCGGCTGCTCGCCGAGCCGCTGCTGTTCAACCCCGGCACCGCGGCCGCGACCGGTGGATCGGACCGGCAGTTCCAGACCGCCGCGCTCTACCTCTACGAACAGGGCTTCACCAAGTACGACTTCGGCTACAGCTCGGCGATCGCGCTGATCCTGGCCGTGGCCACGATCCTCGTCGCGGCCCTGTCGTACCTGGTGACCCGGCGCATCCAAACGGACTGAGGAGCGGACATGACCACCGTGCTGACCCCGGCCGCGCCCGCGCCGCCGGCCGCCTCGCCGGGGCGGATCCGGCGGATCGGGAAGCGGATCGCGAGCCCGTGGACCTACGCCGCGCTGATCGCGATCCTGGCCGGCTCGGCGTTCCCGGTGTACTGGTCGTTCGTCGTCTCCTCGCAGACGACGGAGGCGGTCGGGAGCGTGCCGCCGGTCCTGGTGCCGGGCGGGCACCTGTTCGAGAACATCGCCCGCGTCTTCGACCAGACGGACTTCGCGCTGGCGCTGGGGAACTCGCTGATCGTCGCGGGCACGATCACCGTGTCGGTGGTGCTGTTCTCGACGCTGGCGGGGTTCGCCTTCGCCAAGATGCGGTTCCGGGGGCGGACGGCGTTGCTGCTCGTCGTGGTCGCCACCCAGGCGATCCCGACCGAGCTGGGCGTGGTGCCGCTGTACATGATGATGGCCGACTTCGGGTGGGCCGGGCAGCTGCAGGCGGTGATCGTGCCCGGCCTGGTCACCGCGTTCGGCGTGTTCTTCATGCGCCAGTACTTCGAGCGGGCGCTGCCGCTGGAGCTGCTGGAAGCCGGCCGGATGGACGGCTGCGGCTCGCTGCGGCTGTTCTGGCACGTGGCACTGCCCGCGGCCCGCCCGGCCGCGGCGGTGCTCGGGCTGTTCACCTTCATGCAGGCCTGGAACGACTTCTTCTGGCCGCTGGTGGTGCTGGTGCCGGAGAACCCGACCGTCCAAACCGCACTGTCCACCCTGGCCAGCGGCTACACCACCGACTACACGCTCGTGCTCACCGCCGCCACCATCGGCACCGTCCCCGTCCTGATCGTGTTCCTGCTGTTCGGCCGCCAGATCGTCGGCGGCATCATGCAGGGCGCGCTCAAGGGCTGACCCCTCCCGGAGCTCACCGTGACTTCCAGTTTCCCGCCCGGCTTCCGCTGGGGCGTCGCCACCTCGGCCTTCCAGATCGAGGGCGCCACCACGGCCGACGGCCGCGGACCGTCCATCTGGGACACCTTCGCGGCGGTCCCCGGCGCGGTGGCCGGCGGCCACACCGGGGAACCGGCGGCCGACCACTACCACCGGTGGCCGCAGGACCTCGCCCTGCTCACCGGGCTCGGCGTGGACGCCTACCGGTTCTCGGTGTCGTGGCCCCGGGTGCAGCCCTCCGGCCGCGGCCGCGTCGAACGCCGGGGTCTCGACTTCTACCGGCGGCTCGTGGAAGGACTGCGGGAGAAGGGGATCGAGCCGTTCCTGACGCTCTACCACTGGGACCTGCCCCAGGCGCTGGAGGACGACGGCGGCTGGCGGTCGCGCGACACCGCCCACCGGTTCGCCGACTACGCCGCCGTGGTCCACGCGGAGCTGGGCGACCTGGTCGAGCACTGGACGACGCTGAACGAGCCGTACCCGTGCACGGTCGCGGGCTACGGCGAAGGACGGCACGCGCCGGGCGCCCGGGAGGGGCACGGCGCCCTGGCCGTGGCCCACCACCTGCTGCTGGGCCACGGGCTGGCCGTGGGCGCGATGCGGGCCCAGTCGACGCCGCAGCACCAGTTCGGGATCGTGCTCAACCAGTCGCCGGCGGTCCCGGTGACGGACTCGGCCGCGGACGCCGCGGCGGCGGCCCGGCAGGACACGCTGCTGCGCCGCCAGTTCACCGACCCGCTGTTCGGCGGCCGGTACGCGCCGGGGCTGTCGGCGATGTTCGACGGCGTCTCGGACTTCTCGTTCCGCCAGGACGGCGACCTCGAGACCATCGGGGTGCCGCTGGACTACCTGGGGGTCAACTACTACTACCGCCTGCACGTCGCGGACGCGCCGCACCACGAGCCGGACCCGGCGCAGCGGACGGTGGCCGACATCGGGGTGGACACTTCGCGGGTGCCGGACGTGCCGCGCACGGGCATGGGCTGGCCGGTGGAGCCGGAGGGCCTGACCGAAGCCCTGGTCGGCCTGCACAACCGCTACCCCGGGCTGCCGCCGGTGTACGTGACCGAGAACGGCTGCGTGTACCCGGACCGCAGCGACTTCGCCGACTACGAGCGCATCTCGTTCCTCAGCGAGCACATCGAAGCGGCGCGCACGGCCGCGGCGGCGGGGGTCGACCTGCGGGGGTACTTCTGCTGGTCGCTGCTGGACAACTTCGAGTGGGCGCACGGGTACAAGCACCGCTTCGGCCTGGTGCACGTGGACTACGAGACCCAGCAGCGCACCCCGAGGGCGAGTTACCGCTGGTACCGCGACTTCGTGGCGGCTCGGCGCACGCGGTGAGAAAGCGGTGGCCCGCCCGGGCGGGCCACCCCTACGGTGGCGCCATGAGCGATCATCCGGAAGCGCCCGTCGGGGCGTTCGAGCCGCCGTACTACCTGGCGGTCTTCACCACCGTGCGCACCTCCGAGCAGAGCGGCTACGCCGAAACCAACGCCCGGATGGAAGAGCTGGTCCAACAGATTCCCGGGTACCTGGGGATGGACCACGCCCAGACCCCGGGCGGGCTCGGCATCACCGTCGGGTACTTCCGCGACGCCGACGCCCTACGGGAGTGGCGGAGCAACGCCGAGCACCGCGCGGCGCAGCAGCGCGGCCGGGGCGAGTGGTACGAGAGCTACACGCTGCACGTGGCGAAGGTGGAGCGCAGTCACGGCTTCACGCGAGACTGAAGGGCCTCAAGGTGGCCTTCGGTGCGTTGGACACACCGAAGGCCACCTTGGGCCGCTTACTTCTTGTAGAGACCCTCGATGTCGTTCGCGTAGTTCTTCGAGACCACGTTGCGCTTCAGCTTCAGGCTCGGCGTGATCTCTCCGCCGGCCTCGGTGAAGTCGTTGGCCAGCACCGTGAACTTCTTGATCGCCTCGGCCTTCGACACCGACTTGTTCGCCTCGTCGACCGCGGCCTGGATCTCCGCGACCAGGTCGGGGTCGGTGGCCAGGTCCGCGACCGTGGCCGAGGCCGACTTGCCGTGCTGGGACTTCCAGGACGGGAAGTACTCCTCGTCCACCGTCACCAGCGCCGCGATGAACGGCCGCTGGTCGCCGACCACCATCGCCTGGCTGACCAGCGGCGACGCCTTGATCGTGTCCTCGAGGCCGGACGGGGCGACGTTCTTGCCGCCCGCGGTCACGATGATCTCCTTCTTGCGGCCGGTGATCTTGAGGAAGCCGTCGGAGTCGAGCTCGCCGAGGTCGCCGGTGTGGAACCAGCCGTCGGTGAGCGCTTCCTCCGTCGCCTGCGGGTTGTTGTAGTACGCCCGGAACACGACGTCGCCCTTGAGCAGGACTTCGCCGTCGCCGGCGATGCGGACCGACGTGCCGTTGACCGGCTTGCCGACCGTGCCGACGCGGAACGCCGTCTGCGTGTTGACGTTCGCCGCCGCGGACGTCTCGGTCAGGCCGTAACCCTCGAACACCGGGACGCCGATGCCGCGGAAGAAGTGCGCCAGCCGCGCACCGAGCGGGGCACCGCCCGACACCGCCGCGACGCAGCGGCCGCCGAGGGCCGCGCGCAGCTTGCCGTAGACGAGCTTGTCGAACGCCAGGTGCTTGAGCTTCAGCCCGAGCCCGGCCCCGCCGTGGTCCTGCGCCTCGCTGTAGGCGACGGCGGTGGCCTCGGCGGCGTCGAAGATCTTGCCCTTGCCCTCGCTGTGCGCCTTCTGCTTCGCCGAGTTGTAGACCTTCTCGAACACGCGCGGCACGGCGACCACGAACGTCGGCCGGAACGTGCCGAGGTCGGCGACCAGGTTCTTGACGTCGGGGGTGTGCCCGAGGGTGACCCGGGCGGTGAGCGCCGTCACGGCGATCGCGCGGGCCAGCACGTGCGCGAGCGGCAGGAACACCAGCAGCGAGTTGCCCTGCTCCATCAGCTGCGGGAACGCCTCGATGTCGGCGCGGATCTCGGCCAGCAGGTTGCGGTGGGTCAGCTCGACGCCCTTGGGGCGGCCGGTGGTGCCCGAGGTGTAGACGATCGTGGCGAGCTCGTCCGCGGTCACCTCGCGGCGCCGGTCGTGCAGCTCGTCGTCCGAGAGCGAAGCGCCCAGCGCGGACAGTTCCTCGACGGCGGGGGAGTCGCCTTCGAACTGCCAGACGCTGGCCAGGTCCGTGAGCCGGTCCCGGATCTGGCCGACCGTCGCGGCGTGGGCGTTCGTCTCGACGAACACGCCTTTGGCGGCCGAGTCGGAGAGGATCCAGTGCACCTGCTCGGCGGAGGAGGTGTCGTAGATCGGGACGGTCACCGCGCCGGCCGCCCAGATCGCGAAGTCGATCAGCGTCCACTCGTAGCGGGTCTTCGACATGATCGCGACGCGGTCGCCGCGGCCGATCCCGGCCTTGGCCATGCCCTTGGCCACGGCCAGCACCTCGGCCGCGAACTCCTTGGCGGTCACGTCCAGCCAGCTGCCCTCGACCTGGCGGCGGAAGCTCACCACGTCGGAGAACCGCTCGGCATTCGCCCAGACGACGTCGGACATGTTCTCGTCGTCGGCCACCGGCTTCCCGGCGGGAGCGCTGTATTCGCGCACGTGGACCTCCGTGTTCAACGCGTGCGGCAGGTGACACCGCTGTTACCCGCCAGTCAACTTAGCGTGGTGAGCACCTTAAGACCATGCTGACCGACCTCGTACGGCGAGGGCGTGACATTCTTCGCACGTGAACGCGCCACCCTCACTCGACATCGTCGACGAGACGTTCCTCGCCGTTCCGCCCGCCACCGTGGCCGCGGTCTTCGCCGAGCCCGCCTCCTGGCGGCGCTACTGGCCCGACTTGGTCCTGGAGGTCTACACCGACCGGGGGGACAAGGGCCTGCGCTGGACCGTGACGGGTGCGCTCGTCGGTACGATGGAGGTCTGGCTCGAGCCGGTGCTCGACGGCACCCTGCTGCACTACTTCCTGCGGGCGACCCCCGCCGACGCGGCCGGGACGCCCCGTGCGCTGGCGCCGCGCGACCTGCGCCGGGAATTCGACCGGCGGGCCCGCGCGGCGAAGGCGATCGCCCTCGGGCTGAAGGAGATCCTGGAGGACGGGCGCGAGCCCGGAGTGCCTCCGCGCGGCGAGCAGTGACTTCGAAAAGCAGGGGAGAGCACGGGTGCGGGTACACGTCGTCTCGGACGTGCACGGCAACGCGGACGCGCTGAAGCGGGCGGGTGACGGGGCCGACGCGCTGGTCGTGCTCGGCGACCTGATCGACTTCGTCGACTACCGCGACCACGACAAGGGCATCATGGGCGCCCTGTTCGGCGGGGAGAAGGTCGGCGAGTTCGCGCGCCTGCGCCGCGAGGGCACCCGTGACGAAACCGTTGCCTACTCGCGCACGCTCTGGGCGAGCCTCGACGACCCGGGCGCCGCGGTCGACGAGGCCATCCGCGCCCAGTACGCGACGCTGTTCGCGGCGATGACCGCGCCCACCTACGCCACCCCCGGCAACGTCGACACCCCGGCGCTGTGGCCGGAGTTCACCGGCGAAGGCGTCCGGGTGCTCGACGGCGAGGTGGCCGAGCTCGGCGGCCTGCGGTTCGGGTTCGTCGGCGGCGCGCTGCTGCCCGACGGCGTCGTCCCGCGGCCCCGCCAGGGCGCCGCCTGGCGTCCCTACCTGCGGGATCGCGCGGACTACGACCGCAGCGTGGCCGCGCTCACCGACGTCGACGTCCTCTGCACCCACGGCCCGCCCGCCCTGCCCGAGCTGACCTACGACGTCGTCGCGCGCCGCAGCGAGATCGGCTCGACGGCGCTGCTGGAGCTGATCCGCACCCAGCGGCCGCGCTGGTCGGTGTTCGGGCACGTGCACCAGCCCCTGTCCGCCCGCGCCCGGGTCGGCCTGACCGAGTGCCGCAACGTGGGTCACTTCAAGGAGACCGGGCAGCCCTACGTGCTGCGCTGGTGACCAACCGCGGCGGCTACGCTTCGACCATGGCCGAGCAGTCCACACAGTCCATCGAGGTCGACGCCGAGCCCAGCCGGGTGATGGCCGTGATCGCCGACTTCCCCGCGTACCCGGAATGGGCCAAGGCCGTCCGGCAGACCGAGGTCCTCGACACCGACGACGGCGGGCGGGCCAAGCAGGTCAAGCTCACCCTCGACGCGGGCCCGATCAAGGACGTCTACACGCTCGAGTACGACTGGGACGCCGACGGCCTCGGCGTCAGCTGGCACCTGGTCAAGGGCCAGATGCAGAAGGCGCAGAACGGCCGGTACGCGCTCGAGGACCTCGGTGGCCGGACCCGGGTCACCTACACGCTGTCGGTCGAGCTGGCGCTCCCGATGATCGGCCTGCTGCGCCGCAAGGCCGAGAAGATGGTCATGGACACCGCGCTGAAGGAGCTCAAGAAGCGGGCCGAGGGGTAGCCGCGTGCGGATCCTGCTGTTCACCGGCAAGGGGGGTGTCGGGAAGACGACGCTGGCCGCCGCCACCGGCGCCGCCCTGGCCGCCCGCGGCAGGAAGACCCTCGTCGTGTCCACCGACCCGGCGCACTCGCTCGGCGACGCTTTCGGGCACCCCCTCGGCGCCGAACCGTCCGAAGTGGACGCCCTGCTCGCCGGCGTGCAGATCGACGCGCGCTCCCTGGTGGACTCCACCTGGCAGCGGCTGCGCGCCGAACTGCGGGCGGTGCTGGCCGGCGCGGGCCTGGACACCCTCGACGCCGAAGAGCTCACCGTGCTGCCCGGCGTCGACGAGCTGCTCGCCCTCACCGAGGTCCGCCGGCTGGCCGAGGACGGCGCGTGGGAGACCGTCGTCGTCGACTGCGGGCCGACGGCCGAGACGCTGCGGCTGCTGGCCTTGCCCGAGGCCGTCTCCGGTTACCTGACCCGCGTGTACGGCCCGCGCGGCCGCGTCACGGACTCGGTGCGCCGCCTCGGCACCCACCTCGACGGCCTGCGCACCCTGCTCACCGAGCCGTCGGTGACGACGGTCCGGCTGGTCCTGACGCCCGAGCGGGTGGTCGTCGCCGAGGCGCGGCGCACGCTCAGCTCCCTGGCCCTGCGCGGCATCGCCGTCGACGGCCTGATCGCGAACCGGCTGATGCCCGCGCCCGGGTTCTGGCGCGGGAGCGCCGCGGCCTGGCTGCGCACGCGGCGGACGCAGCAGGACGCCGTGCTGGCCGGACTCGCCGCGGCCGGGATCGCGCCGGTCGCCCCGGTGGAGCACCGGGCCGTCGAGCCGGTCGGGCTGCCCGCCCTGCTGGAGATCGCCGCCGAGCTCTACCACGGCGAAGACCCCCTGGACGGCCACGGCCGGCCCGTCACCCCGCTGCTGCGGGTGCGGCCCACGACGGACGGGTACACCCTGCGCGTCGCGATCCCGCTCGCGCGGGACGCCGAAGTCGACCTCGCCCGCGTCGACGACGACCTGGCGATCACCGTGGACGGCTTCCGCAGGCTGATCGCCCTGCCGGGGCCGCTGCGGCCGTGCCGGATCACCGGGGCGGAATCCGACGCCGACGGCCTGGTCGTGCACCTGGCCGGGAACCGGGGACGCGGGTGAGCGAAGAGGAACACGGGCCGCGCCTGGCGGAGGAGATCCGCCTGCTCGCCGAGCTGGTCGCCGACAAGGCGGCGCCGTGGCTCGAAGGCGTGCTCGCGGCCGGGCACGGCAGCTTCTTTTCGGGGGTTCCGGGTGGCGAAGCCCCCGGCCCGGGGCGAAGCCCCGGTGGTTACAGCTTCTTTTCGGGGGTTCCGGGTGGCGAAGCCCCCGGCACGGGGCGAAGCCCCGGTGGTTACGGCCCCTCGGACGAGGCGGAAGCCGACGGTTCGGCGTGCGGCTGGTGTCCGCTGTGTGCGATCGTCGCCGTGGTGCGAGGTGAGCGGCCCGAACTGGTCGCGCGGCTGGTCGAGCAGCTCGCGCAGCTGGTCGCCCTGCTGCGCGCGGTGCTCGCGGACCGCTGGGAACCGGACGAGGGCGTGCACATGCCCGGGTTCCGGCCCGCGCCCCGGCCCGCGGACTCGCGGACTTCGCCGCGGGTGCAGCACATCGCGGTCCGCAGGCGCGACGAGTGGGAGAGCTGAGTGCGGACGATAGGGGTGGACGTCGGCGGGACGAGCATCCGGGCCGGCGTGGTGGACGAACGCGGCTCCCTGCTCGACACGGCCCGCGTCGCGACGCCGACCGAGGAAGGCGCGCTCGAGGACGCCATCGCCGGCGTCGTCGAGGACCTGCGCAACCGGCACGAGGTGGCCGGCGTCGGGCTCGCGGTGGCGGGGTTCGTGGCGCGCGACCGCCGGTCGGTGATGTTCGCCCCGCACCTGGCGTGGCGCGGCGCCCCGGTCGCCGACCGGATCGAAAAGCGCGTCGGCCTCCCGGTGCTGCTGGAGCACGACGTCAACGCGGCGATGGTGGGCGAGCACCGCTTCGGCGCGGCCCGCGGCGCCCACGTGGCGGCGCTGGTCGCGCTGGGCACCGGCATCGGCGCGGGGCTGCTGCTGGAGGGCAAGCTGTTCCGCGGCGCGTACGGTGTCGCCCCCGAGCTGGGCCACCTGACGGTGGTCCGCGGCGGGCGGCCCTGCCCGTGCGGCAAGTACGGCTGCTGGGAGCGCTACTGCAGCGGAACGGCGCTGGCGGCGACGGCGGTGGAGCTGCTGGCGCGCCACCCGGGCCGCTCGACGGTGCTGGCCCCCCAGGTCGCGGGCGACCCCGGCTCGGTGACGGGCCGCCGCGTGGCCGGCGCGGCGCGCGACGGAGATCCGATCGCCCAGCTGGCGATGGCCGAGCTGGCCAAGTGGCTGGGTGAAGGCCTGGCGCTGGTGGCGGACGTGTTCGACCCGGAGATCATCGTGATCGGCGGCGGGGTGTCGGAGTCGGCGCCCCTGTTCCTGGACGAGGCCCGCGAGCACTACGCGGGCGCGATCACGGGGGCCAGGCACCGGCCGCTGGCCCGGATCCGCACCGCCCACCTGGGGGACGACACGGCGATCGTGGGCGCGGCGGCGCTGGCCCTGGAGGCGGCGAAAACCCCGGTCTGACCCGGCCCCGGACGTCGCGAATGACTCATTCGCGACCTCTGGCGTCCCGAATGAGTCATTCGCGACCTTCCGACGCCGATCCGCCCGGAACTGTCGGTGGTCGCCGGTAGCGTGGAAAACGGGGGCTGCTCGTTTTCCCGCATCCCCGAAGCTCGATTGTGACTACGGCCGGCGGCACCGCGTCAAGGCGGGAAAGCGTGCCTTGACCCGGCCCCGCCGGCCGTGTTCTGGCTTCGGATCGGGGTTGCGGGGGTGTGGGCTCCGTGTTCGTTCCGTCCGTCTACTGCCGCGGCCTTTCGCGATCGGTGCGGTGTCACCGTCCGCCGCTCGGGGTACCCGATCTGCAGCGGGAGGGAGCGGGGATGGGGGCCGACGTGTGGATCGGGGTGGGCGGGGCCTGCCTGGTGGTCGCCGCGGCCGTCCTGCGGTGGAAGTCGCGGAGCCGGCCGGTGGTGGTGGCCGCGTCCCTCGTCGTGGCGGTGGGC
This sequence comes from Amycolatopsis sp. A133, assembly GCF_031082405.1. GTDB lineage: Bacteria > Actinomycetota > Actinomycetes > Mycobacteriales > Pseudonocardiaceae > Amycolatopsis. The sequence goes on along the minus strand of NZ_JAVHJU010000001.1, from coordinate 177,399 downwards.
TGGGCCCTCGTGGCGCAGTTCCTGCTCAAGCCGCTGGTGCCCGGGCCCGTGCTGGCCGTCGTCCTGCTCGCCGGCCTCACGTTCGGCATCCTGCTGACCGCGGTCGTCGGCGGCCGCGGGCACCACGGCCGGACCAGCGAGCCGCGATCGACCTGTGACAGGCTGGACCGGTGAGTCACCCGTCCGCGAGCGTCTTTGTCAAGTGTTCCTGCGGGCACCTGCACTGGGGCCGCTACGGCGCCGCCGGCCTGCTCCTCGTGGACCCGGCGCGCGGGGTCCTCCTGCAGCGCCGCGCCTGGTGGGTGCACCACGGCCGCACCTGGGCGCTGCCCGGCGGGGCCATCGAAGCCGGGGAGACCGCCGTCGGCGCGGCCGCCCGGGAAGCCTTCGAAGAGGCCTCCGTCCCCGCCGATGCCTTCCGCGCCGTCTCGGCCTCCGTGGTCGACCACGGCGACTGGAGCTACACCACCGTGCTCGCCCTCGCCGACGGCGCCGAGGCGCGCGTCGCCAACACCGAAAGTGCGGAGGTGCGCTGGGTGGACCCCGACGACGTCCCCGGTTACCCCCTCCACCGCGACTTCGCCGCCGCCTGGCCGGACCTGCGCGGCCGCGTCGGCCGCGAACTCGTCCTGGTCGTCGACGGGGCCAACGTCGTCGGCTCGCGCCCGGACGGCTGGTGGCACGATCGGCACGGGGCCGCCGAGCGCCTGCGCGACCAGCTCGCCCGGCTCGCCGCCGCCGGGGTACCGGATCCGGACGACCCGGCGGTCACCTGGTGGCCGCGGATCGTCCTCGTCGTCGAAGGCAAGGCGAGCAACGTCGGCGGTGTACCCGGTGTCGAGGTCGTCGCCGCGGACACCGACGGCGACTCGAAGATCGTCGAAGTCGTCGCGCAGCAAAAGGCCGAGGTGCTGGTGGCGACCGCCGACCGGGAGCTGCGCCGTCGGGTCGAAGCGCTCGGGGCGTCGATCCTCGGCCCCGGCACCCTCCGCACGCAGCTGGACGAGCTCTAGTCCTTCGCGATCCCGTCCCGCATCTCGGCCACCAGCGACGCCACGACGGCCTTGAGGCTGCCCTTGTGCCGGTCCGCGACCGCGCGCTGCCGCCGGTAGCTCGGCCCGTGGCGGAGGATCGTCTCGACGTCGCGCAGCTCCGCCACGCAGTCCAGCCGCCGCGCCACCGGCTCGAGCCGGTCCAGCAGGTCCGCCACGTCGTCGGTGACCAGCCGCTCGCGCCCGGCCGCGTCCAGGATGACGATCGCGTCCGTGCCGTAGCGGGCCGCGCGCCACTTGTTCTCCTGGACGTGCCACGGCGGCAGCGACGGCAGGATCTCGCCGTCGTCGAGGCGCTCGCTGAAGTCGTCGACCAGGCACTGCGTCAGCGCCGCGATCGCGCCGACCTCCTCCAGCGTCGGCAGCCCGTCGCAGACGCGCATCTCGATCGTGCCGAGCTTCGGCGACGGCCGGATGTCCCAGCGGATCTCCGAGAAACTGTCGATCACGCCGGTGGTGAACATGTCCTCGACGTAGCTCTCCAGCTCCGCCCACTTCCGGAACTGGAACGGCAGCCCGGCCGTCGGCAGCTGCTGGAACATCAGCGCCCGGTTCGACGCGTACCCGGTGTCCTCGGCACCCCAGTACGGCGACGACGCCGACAGCGCCTGCAGGTGCGGCGCGTAGTTGAGCAGCGCGTCGAGGATCGGCAGCACCTTCTCGCGGTGGTCGACCCCGACGTGGACGTGGACGCCGTAGATCAGCATCTGCCGTCCCCACCACTGGGTCCGGTCGATGAGCTTGGCGTAGCGCTCCTTGTCGGTGACCTTCTGCTGGTACCAGTTCGAAAACGGGTGCGTCCCGGCGGAGAACATCTCGACGCCGAGCGGGTCGGCGACGCCGTGCACGACGTCGAGCGACTCGTTCAGGTCGGCCTTGACCTCGGCGATCGTCCCGCAGACGCCGGTGATGATCTCGATGGTGTTGAGCAGCAGCTCCTGCTTGATCTTCGGGTGCTCGGCCGCGCCGTCCGGGCGCACCGCCTCGAGGATCTGCTCGGCCACCGAGGACAGCTCGCCGCTGCGCCGGTCCACCAGGCCGAGCTCCCATTCCGCGCCGACGGTCGATCGCCGCGAAGGACTGAACTCGATGTGCATCGCCGTCCGCGTCAGACCTGGGCGCCGTTGCTCGGATCGGCGCCGGGCGGCGGCCCCTGGCGCACGCGCAGCAGCAGCAACGCGATCGCCGTCGCGAGCGCGAGGATGCCCAGCGGCGTCGCCACCGTCGGGCCGACGCCGATCACGCCCGGCAGGATCAGCAGGAACAGCCCGGCCAGGAACAGCAGCAGGATGAGGAACGCCCCCATCTTCGGCCGGGGCAGCGGCGGCGGCTCCGGCGGGACGTAGTGCTCGTCGTCGCCCGCCGGGTCGTCGGAGAACATCGTGGTGTCCCACGACGTGCCCCCGGAGCGCCAGCCGGGCTCCGGCGGGGACTCCACGGCCGGCGGCTCGGCGGGCCGGTCCGGCGTTTTGCGCGGCTTGCTCTCCGCGCCGGCTTCGGACCCGGCGGTGCCGGCCGCCTCGGCGGTGCCGGCGGTGTCCACGGTGTCCTTTTCGGTGAGCCCGAACCCGCCGGCCCGCAGGTCGGCGACGATCTCGGCGAACGTCGCGTCGACGTCCTCCGGCCCGTCCTTCCCCCGGCTCATGCCGTCTCCTCGGGCTGGGCGGCGTGCGCCTTCGCGAACTCGACGCTGCGGGTGAAGATCACTTCGGCGTCGTTGTCCTGCGTCGCCACGTGGTAGCTGTTCTCCAGCACGACCTCGGTGACGTCGGTGCTCGAGACGCCCTCGAGCACCAGCTGCGAGTTCACCGGCTCGACGACGTGGTCGACCGACGAGTGCAGCAGCAGCACCGGCTGCGTCACCTTCGCCAGGTCGGCGCGCACGACCGCCCACAGCTTCGCGAGGCTCGCCGCCGCGCGCACCGGCGTCCGCGGGTAGGCCAGCTCCGTCTCGCCCGGCTTCTTGATGTCGTTCGCGATCGCGGGCACCGACGGCACGATCCGCCCCAGCACCGGCAGCAGCCGCGTGTCCCACTTCAGCCGCGTCACCGACGGGTTGACCAGCACGATCCCGGCGATCCGGGCACCGAACTCCTCGGCCAGGCGCAGGGTGAGCGTGCCGCCCATGGACAGGCCGCCGACGAACACGGTCCGGCACGTCGCCAGCAGCGCGAGCAGCGCTTCGCGGACGGCGCCGTACCAGTCCTCCCACGTCGTGCGGTTGAGGTCCGGCCAGCGGGTCCCGTGGCCCGGCAGCAGCGGGCAGCGCACCGTGAACCCGGCCCCGGCCAGGTGGTCGCCCCAGGCCCGCATGCTCGCCGGGGTACCGGTGAACCCGTGGCAGAGCAGGAACCCGGTTTCGGCCGAACCGGTGTGGCCGAACGGTTCCGCGCCGGCGAGCACGCCCATGCGATCGCCTTCCGTGTGAGCGGTGGAGTCGTTCCATGCTCTCACGCCCGGCGGACCTTGTGGGGCTCCGCCCGGGCCCGGAATTCCCTGTGAGATCGATCGCTGCCGGCGTGCTAACCGGGTGGTCCGCGTTGTGCGGGGACCACCCGGGTTCGTAGGCTGTCCGACGCGGGTGAACAGGGGCTGCGGCTGCGATGGAGGACTGAGGCACCGGTGCTGTACTGGCTCATGAAGTGGGTGTTCCTCGGACCGCTGCTCAAGACGCTCTGGCCGACCAAGGTCGTCGGCGCGGAGAACATCCCCGAGACGGGGGGCGCGATCCTGGCCGGCAACCACCTGGCGGTCGCCGATTCGTTCTTCATGCCGCTGCGGGTCAAGCGCAAGGTGACCTTCCCGGCCAAGTCCGAGTACTTCACCGAGCCCGGGTTCAAGGGCAAGCTCAAGAAGTGGTTCTTCACCGGCGTCGGCCAGTTCCCGATCGACCGCTCCGGCGGCAACGCCGCCCAGGCCGCGCTCGACACGGCGACCCGCCTGGTGCGCGAAGGCCACCTCCTCGGCATCTACCCCGAGGGCACCCGCTCCCCGGACGGACGGCTGTACAAGGGCAAGACCGGCGTCGCCCGGATCGCCCTGGAGTCCGGCGGCGTCGTGGTCCCGGTGGCGATGATCGGCACGGACAAGGTCAACCCGATCGGCTCCAAGATGTGGCGGCCGCGGCGTCTCGAGGTCCGCTTCGGCAAGCCCCTGGACTTCTCCCGCTACGAGGGCCTCGCCGGCGACCGGTTCATCGAGCGGTCGATCACCGACGAGATCATGTACGCCCTGATGGAGCTGTCGAGCCAGGAGTACGTCGACATCTACGCGGCGAAGGCGAAGGAACTCCTCGCGGCGGAGGCGGCCGGGGTCAAGCCCGCGGTGCCCGCTCAGCCCGGCGCACGTGACGCGGCCCGGGTGCCCGACTCCAAGGTCGGCTGACCCACTACTGTTCACCAGTGCGTTTTTTCTACGACACCGAGTTCATCGAAGACGGCGTGACCATCGATTTGGTGTCGATCGGGGTGGTGGACGAGCGGGGCCGCGAATTCTACGCGGTCTCGACCGAGTTCGACCCTTCGAAGGCGGGACCGTGGGTCCGGGACAACGTCCTGGACAAGCTCCCGTCCCCGGCCGACCGGGCGTGGCGGAGCAGGGAGAAGATCCGCACCGACCTGCTGGAGTTCTTCGGCAAGCCCCCGGGCGGGATCGAGCTGTGGGCCTGGTTCGCGGCGTACGACCACGTGGCGCTGGCCCAGCTGTGGGGCCCGATGCCGGCGTTGCCCCGGCAGCTGCCGCGGTTCACGCGGGATCTGCGTCAGCGGTGGGAAGACGCCGGGAAGCCGAAGCTGCCGGCGGCGCCGACCGACCAGCACGACGCTCTGGCGGACGCGAAGCACAATTTGGCGCGGTGGGAAGTCATCGAGAACTACTTCCCCCGCCGCTGAGCCTGGTCCGGACGTCCCGAATGACTCATTCGGGACGTCCGAGGTCCCGAATGAGTCATTCGCGACGTTTCGAGGCCCCCGCGCGGCCTCAGCGCGGCGCCCGGGTCGGCGCGGAGGGGCGCAAACGGACTGTTCACGCTCTGCCACGGGCCCGGAATCGTCGGGGGTCCCCGGTAACGTGAAAACCGGGGGACCCCCAGGCCGGGGACCTCTCAGCGGCGCGCCTGCACCGTCGAGGCCGGAGATTGCTTGGCAACGCATTCGCAGGAAGCCGCCCGGTCCGGCAAGGTGCCGCGCTGGGCCGTCCCGAGCCGCGCATCGGCGGCGTAGCCGTGTCGTCTGTGTGACCGCTCGTACCCCTCCGGCCAGCAACCCGCCCGACGTGGTGTTTTCAGCAGTTCCGAAGCACCGAAACGCCGCATCGAGGCCCGCAGTGACTCGGCCGGGTGGCGCCGTGTCGTTCCGGGCGATGGGCGTGCGCCACAGCTAGGCTTTGCTCGTCAGCAACGCACCAGACCCGGACAGGTCGATGAAGGGGCTCATGACCAGCACCACCCGGGTTCTACGCGAGCGCCGAGAGGGCGCTCGCCGCGTACTGACTAGGAGTCACGCCTCATGCTGGGGAGCTCCCTGACGGCGGTTGGCGCCGTCTTCACCCTGTGCTTCATCGCAGCCATGGCTGTGTGCGTGTACATCGTCCGGAAGACCGGTAGCGCCGAAGGTCTCCGGGACTTCGCCGAGGTCATCCGGGCATTCCTCCGGCGCAGGCCGTGAAGGCCGGCGCGACCGGTCGTGGGCGTGAGCGCCCTCGACCGGTCGCCCGCGTCGAAACCGCAGTTCAGCGGCGCGCCCGCACCGCCGAGGCCAGCTCGTCCAGCAGCGGCGCCGTGTCGTCCCAAGCCAAGCACGCGTCCGTGATCGACTGCCCGTACGTCAGCTCCGCTGCGTGCCCCAGCGACAGGTCCTGCCGCCCGCCCGCCAGGAAGCTCTCCATCATCAGCCCCGAAATCCCGCGCTCACCAGCAGCAAGACGCGCCGCCAGCTCGGACACCACCGCGCCCTGCCGGACCTCGTCCTTGCCGCTGTTTCCGTGCGAAGCGTCGATGATCACCCGCTCCGGCAACCTCGCCTTCGCCAGCCGCGCCAGGGTGTCGGTGACCGTCTCAGCGTCGTAGTTCGGGCCGCCGTTGTGGCCGCGCAGGATCACGTGGCAGTCCGGGTTGCCCGACGTCGTCAGCAGCGCCGCCAAGCCGTCGGTGTTGATGCCGGGGAACACGTGGCTCGCCGCGGCCGCGCGGGTCGCGTCGATCGCCACCTGGACGTCGCCCTCGGTCGAGTTCTTGATGCCCACCGGCATCGACAGCGCGCTGCACAGCTGGCGGTGCACCTGGCTGGCCGCCGTCCGGGCGCCGATCGACCCCCAAGTCACCACGTCCGAAATGAACTGCGGCGTGATCGGGTCGAGGAACTCGCAGCCGACCGGCAGGCCGAGCGCGGAGACGTCGAGCAGCAGCTTGCGCGCCATCCGCAGGCCCTTGTTGACGGCGAAGGTGCCGTCGAGGTCCGGGTCGTTGATCAGGCCCTTCCAGCCCAGTGTGGTGCGCGGCTTCTCGAAGTACACGCGCATCACGATGTGCAGCTCGCCGCGCAGTTCCTCGGCCTTCGCGGCCAGACGGCGGGCGTAGTCGAGGGCGGCTTCGGGGTCGTGCACCGAGCACGGGCCGACCACGACGAGCAGCCGGTGGTCGCGGCCTTCGAGGATGTCGACCGTCTCGGCGCGGCCCTGCCGCACGACCTTGGCGACGGCGGCGTCGACCGGATGGTCCTCGCGCAGCAGCGCGGGCGAAATGAGCGGACTGATCGACGTGGTGCGCGCGGCGTCGAGGTCACCGATGGTGGCCGGTCCGGCGGAGAGCGTCATCGCGGGGGTGTTCCTTCCTGGTGGACACCGACCCGCGGGGGACTCGCCGAGCCGGTTGGAAATCCGGCTCGGGGGTGGGAGTCAGCGCAGGTTCACGCCGCCGTGCCCACCCGGGGCCGGCTTCGTAAACCAGAAATAGCGCTGCACGAGATCAACGTAGCACAAGGCTTCACGTGGACCGATCCGGCAGGTGGTACGGGCTGCACCGATCAAGACGAGAGCCGCTACGCTGGCGTCTGACGAAATGTGACTGTCATCTCCCGAGAACAGACGGAGGCTTCTCATGCGTGTCGGTGTGCTGACCGGCGGCGGCGACTGCCCGGGGCTCAACGCGGTGATCCGCGCGGTGGTGCGCAAGGGCGTCGAGGTGCACGGCTGGGACTTCGTGGGCTTCCGCAACGGCTGGAACGGCCCGCTGACCGGCGACAGCCGCCCGCTGGGCTTGAACGACGTCGAGGACATCCTCACCCGCGGCGGCACCATCCTGCGGTCCTCGCGCACCAACCCGTACAAGGTCGACGGCGGTGTCGAGAAGATCAGGCAGGTCCTCGCGGACCAGGGCGTCGACGCGCTGATCGCGATCGGCGGCGAGGACACCCTCGGCGTCGCGAAGCGGCTGACCGACGACGGCATCGGCGTCGTGGGCGTGCCCAAGACGATCGACAACGACCTGGGCGCCACCGACTACACCTTCGGCTTCGACACCGCGGTCTCCATCGCGACCGAGGCGATCGACCGGCTGCACACCACGGCCGAGTCGCACCACCGCGCCCTCGTGGTCGAGGTCATGGGCCGCCACGCCGGCTGGATCGCGCTGCACTCCGGCCTCGCCGGCGGCGCGAGCGTCATCCTGGTGCCCGAGCGGCACTTCAACGTCGACCAGGTCGTCTCCTGGGTCGAGCGCCGCTTCGAAAAGGAGTTCGCGCCGATCATCGTCGTCGCCGAGGGCGCACTGCCCGAGGGTGGCGAGGAGAAGCTGCTGACCGGTGAGAAGGACGCCTTCGGGCACGTCCGCCTCGGCGGCATCGGCACCTGGCTGGCCGACGAGATCGCGAACCGCACCGGCAAGGAGTCCCGCGCGGTGGTCCTGGGCCACGTCCAGCGCGGCGGCACCCCGACGGCCTACGACCGCGTCCTGGCGACGCGCTTCGGCCTCAACGCGGTCGACGCGGTCGCGGACGGCGACTTCGGCGTCATGGTCGCCCTCAAGGGCACGGACATCGTCCGCGTGAAGCTGTCCGAGGCGACGGCCGAGCTGAAGACCGTCCCGGTCGAGCGTTACCAGGAAGCCGAAGTCTTCTTCGGCTGAGTTCTCCGCCGAAGGGCCGCCCCGGGGATCCCGGGGCGGCCCTTCGCGCGTTCAGGGCCGTTGCCGCACCGAGCCGACGATGCCCTGGCGCACCACGACCCCGGTCGTCCCGCTGCCGAGGTAGGCGAAGGTCGCCGGATCGAACAGGAACTCATCCTGGTTGCTGATCGCGTGCTCGGTCGTGCTGTTCCAGGTGATCCCGAGGACCGGCCGGCCGGCGGCGCCCTGCGCGTCCGCCCGGGCGACCAGCCCGGGCACCTTTGCCACCGCCTCGTAGAGCGCGGCCCGCGCCGCCGGGCGCAGGTAGCCGCCGGCCAGCGCGACGACCTCGTTGCCGAGGTCGTGCAGGGTGTCTCCTTCGCCGTAGGTGCTCTTGTGCAGGTAGGCGAGCATGGCGTCGGCGTCCGTGGGCAGCTCCGGGTGGGCGGCGGGATGAGGCGTGCACCGGTGCGTCACCGTTCGCCCGCGGCCCTCCTGCTGCACGCGCCGGCCGTTGCGGCAGCCCGCGATGTCCGATTCGTGGCCGAAGAGGACCTGGAACCCGTCGTGGGTCCCGTCCGCCGACGCCCAGAACTCGTTCTCCCGGCCGTCCGCGAGGCGGGTCCTGGTGTAGAGGAACTGGTCCGGCCGCGGCTCGACGTCGGGCAGGGCGCGGGCCTTGGCGGCCGCGGTGTACAGGATCGACACCGGGTCGGTCACCGGCCGGGGCGCGGGGCCCGGCGGCACGATGGTTGCGCCGGGCGAGAGCGCGACGACGGCGGTGACGGCCGCGGCGAGCCCGGCCGCGGCGGCCGAGCCCCACACCCAGCGGCGGCGAGCCGGCCGTCGCGCGGTCGCGGCGGTGATCAGCTCGGCCCGCTTCCGGGCCAGGTCACCGGCAGCCGGAAGCCCGGCCGGGCCGGCGAAGTCGCGCAGCAGCTGCATCTCATCCATGGTTCGAGACCTCCTCGGCGGGCGCCTGCCCCAGTTCCGCGCGAACCTTCCTGCGGGCCCGGTTCAAGCGCGACCGGACCGTCCCGACCGCGGATCCCCAGCGCGGCCGCGACCTCCTCGTAGGCCAGGCCTTCCCAGGCGATCAGCACCAGCACGTCCCGGTCCCGCCGGGCCAGGGCCCCGGCCAGCCGTCCGGTCATCGCCTGCGCCGTCACCCGCTCGGCGACGCGGTCCGCGTGGCCGGCCTGGTCGGCGGGTGGTCCGAGAGCGGCTCGCAGCCGGTACTCACGGGCTTCTTCGCGACGGCGCCGGCCGACGAGGTTGGTCGCGATCCCGTACAGCCACGGCCGCGCGCTCGGGAACGCCGGGTCGTAGCGGGCGCGTCCGCCGAACGCGATCAGGAACGTCTCGCCCATCAGGTCGTCGGCGGTGTGGCCGCCGAGCCGCCGGGCGAGGTAACGATGGATGTGCGGGGCGTGGCGGTCGAAGACCACCGCGAACCGCTCGGGGTACCGGAGCGACGCGGTGATGACGTCCGCGTCGTCCCCGGCTTCACCTGGTGAACTCAGGTACCGCCTGCCTGTCGTGAGGCCATCTGTCCGTTGTTGGCAGAACGGGCGGATCGAGTTCACGCTAGATGCGGGCGAGCCGGTCCAGGACGCCGACGGCGGCGGCGATGTCGCCGGTGAGCGGGCGGTCGTCGACGCTTTCGGCCAGCACGGCGGCCGCCGTGTCGTAGGCGTCGCGGACCGGGAGGTCCACCAGGTCCGCGTCCCGCATCCGCAGGGCGCGGACCGCCGCCACCAGCTCGCAGGCCAGCACCTGCTGGTAGGCCGCGCACGCCGCCGTCGCCGCGCGGGCCGCCTGCGTCGAGAAGCTCGCGTGGTCCTCGATGCCGCGTGACACCACCGCCGTGCCGAGCGTGGCCGGGAGCGCCGCCTGGCGCAGCTCCGTCAGCGCGTCGTGCGCCACGTACTCCAGGATCATCACGCCCGAGCTGCCCGGCGGCCCCGCCGCCAGGAACGGCCGCAGCCCGGTGAACTCCGGCTCCACCAGGTCGCCGAGGCGCGCCACCGACAGCTCCGCCACCTGGTGGACGGTCGCCCTGGCCTGGTCCAGCGCCGTCGACACGTACGCGGTGTGGAAGTGCGCGTGGTGGTAGGCGTCTCCGTGCACCGTCGAGATCATCGGGTTCTCCGTGCTGGCGTTGATCTCGACGGCGAGCACGTCCCGCAGGTAGTGGATCGCGTCCAGCGCCGGGCCCTGGACCTGCGGGAACGCCCGCAGACCGAACGGGTCCTGGATCCGTCGTCCCGGCTTCGGCGTCTGGTGCATGCCCAGCAGCCGGCGCATCTCGGCCGCGCAGGCGACCTGCCCCGCGTGCGGACGCGCTTCGTGCACCGGCGTCGCGTACGCCTCGGGGTTGCCGTCGAGCGCGACGTACGTCAGCGCCGCGACGGCGTGGCTGGCGCGGGTCAGCGTGTCCAGCCGCATCGCCGCGAGGGTCGCTTCGGCGAGGGTGGCGGCGTTGCTGCTCATGAACGCCAGCGCGTCGCCCGCCCGCACCGGCACCGGCGGCACGTGCCCGGACACCCACGGCCGCTCGCCGGTGAGCGCCAGCGCCGCCTCGGCCAGCGGCGCCAGGTCGCCGGTGCCGATCGCGCCGAGCCGGTGCACCAGCGGCAACGCGCCGGCGCGGACCGCGCCGGCCAGTGCGCCGATCAGCTCGGGGCTGATCCCGGACCGGCCGGCGAGGAGCTGGTTGAGCCGGATCAGCAGCATCGCCCGCACCTGGCCGGCCGGCATCTCGTCGCCGCTGCCGCCGGCGTGGCTGCGCAGCAGGCGCAGGCCGTGCTCCGTGGAGCTGGCGACGGTGTCGTCCTTGTTGGCCCCGACGCCGGTGGTCCGGCCGTAGACCACCCGCCGCGTGCTCAGTTCCTCGGCGAGCTTCCACGCGTGCTCGGCGCCCCGCAGCGCGGCGATCGAGACGTCGATGCCCAGCGGTCCCGCCGTGTGCGCCGCCGTGACGACGTCCGCGCACCGCAGGGTCCGGCCGTCCACCCGGATCAACGGCAGCCCTCCTTCCGGCTGCCCTCACTATGCGGCTAGGACGCCGGTGGCGGCCAGGGCGGCCGCGCCCAGTCCCAGTGCGGGACCGGCTCGTGCCGGTTCGGTTCGGCGCCGGGCGCGGAGAACACCACGGCCAGGCGGCTGCCCCACTCGAGGTAGCCGGCGAACGAGGCCCGGAACTCCGGGTCGCCGGGCAGGCCGGCCTCGTCGGCGGCGTCGAGCAGCAGGGTGACCCAGCGGCGCCGCTGCGCCTCGGTGATCCCGCGGCCGAGGTGGCGGCCGATCATGTGGGCGTGCCCGCCGTGGCTCGCGGAGTACTCGGCCGGACCGCCGAAGACCTCGCCGAGCCACACCGCGACGTGCTGCGGGTGCGCCGGGTCCATGCCGCGGAAGACGGGTTCGAGCAACGGGTCTTCGAGGACGTGGCCGTAGAAGATGGTCAGGAGCTTCACGAGGGCTTCGTGGCCGCCGGCCCAGTCGTAGAGGGTCGGCGTCGGCGGGGTTTCTGGCACGATCACCCGGTCAGGCAACCAGTGGTGCCCCGGCCGGGCAACCACGTACTTTCCGGTGCGTAGGGGAGAGCGGGATGAAGCGGTACCACTGCGCGACGGAACTGGCCGTCGACCTGATCGGCGGCAAGTGGAAGCCGGTGATCCTGGCCCACCTCAAGGAGGGCGCCCACCGCTACGGCGAGCTGCGGCGCCGGATGCCGGGGGTGAGCGAGAAGATGCTGACCCAGCAGCTGCGCGAGCTGGCCGCGGAGGGGATCGTCCGCCGCGAGGAGTTCGACGGCCGGGTCCCGCACGTCGAGTACCACCTGACGGAGGTGGGGGAGGAGCTCCGCCCGGCGCTGACGGCCCTGTACGAATGGGGCGAGCGCCGCGCGGCCGACCGCGGGATCACCTTCGACCACGCCTGACCAAGCGCCCCAATGTGGCGTTCGGTGCTCCATCCATGCCCCCGCCACCACCCTCAACGGAGGCGCTCCGCGCCGCAGTGCTGATTCAACGCACCCAACGCCACATTGGGGCGTTCGGGGCACCGGTCAGGCCGGGTCGGTCTCGTCCAGGCGGCGCTCCAGCGCGTCGAGCCGGTCCGTCCAGAAGCGGCGGTAGGGCGCCAGCCAGGCGTCCACCTCGGCCAGGGGCTCGGGGCGCAGCGCATAGCACCGTCGCTGGGCCGCGACCCGCACCGTCACCAGCCCGGCCTCGCGCAGCACCCGCAGGTGCTTGGACACCGCGGGCTGGCTCAGCGCCAGCTCGTCGACCAGCTCGCCGACCGAGCGCTCGCCGTCGCGCAGCAGGTCGAGGATGGTCCGGCGCCGGGGTTCGGCGAGGACGTCGAAAGTCTGCATCACCCCCGAAATGTGCTCTGCCGGGCATATTCCTGTCAAGGAATGTGGATCCCCTCGTGGTCTGAACCATTGACCTAGTGGTCTAGTCCACTTACGGTGAGTGTGGTCCCTATCACTCCGGCACCGTCGCCGTGAGTCATTCTCGGAAGGGAGAACGCATGTCCCGTTTCCGCAGGAAGAGCTTCTCGGCGCTGCTGGCCGTGGCCGCCGCCGCGGGCCTCGTCGCGGGCGGCGCGACCGCCCCGGTGGCCGCCGCCGCGACCGAGACCGCGCAAGCCTCCGTCGGGAAGGTCGTCGGCTACTTCACCGAATGGGGGGTCTACGACCGCAACTACCACGTCAAGAACATCGAGACGTCGGGCTCGGCGGGCAAGCTGACCCACATCAACTACGCCTTCGGCAACGTGACCAACGGCGGCTGCGCGATCGGCGACGCCTACGCCGACTACCAGAAGACCTACGACGCCGCGGGCAGCGTCGACGGCGTCGCCGACACCTGGGACCAGCCCCTGGCGGGCAGCTTCAACCAGCTCAAGAAGCTCAAGGCCAAGCACCCCGGGCTGAAGGTCATCTGGTCCTTCGGCGGCTGGACCTGGTCGGGCGGGTACGCCCAGGCCGCCAAGAACCCCGCGGCGTTCGCGAACTCCTGCTACAACCTGGTCAACGACCCGCGCTGGGCCGGCGTTTTCGACGGCATCGACATCGACTGGGAGTACCCCAACGCCTGCGGCCTGTCGTGCGACACCAGCGGCGCGGCGGCGTTCAAGAACCTCCTCCAGGCGTTGCGGGCCAAGTTCGGCTCGAAGCTGGTCACCGCGGCGATCACCGCCGACGGCACCAGCGGCGGCAAGATCGACGCGGCCGACTACGGCGGCGCCGCGCAGTACGTGAACTGGTACAACGTGATGACCTACGACTACTTCGGCGCCTGGGCCGCGCAGGGCCCGACGGCCCCGCACTCGCCGCTGACCAGCTACGCCGGCATCCCGACCGCCGGGTTCTACTCCGACGCCGCGATCCAGAAGCTTAAGAGCAAGGGCGTCCCGTCGAGCAAGCTCCTGCTGGGGATCGGCTTCTACGGCCGTGGCTGGACCGGCGTCACGCAGAGCGCCCCGGGCGGCACCGCGACCGGCCCGGCGCCCGGCAAGTACGAGCAGGGCATCGAGGACTACAAGGTGCTCAAGACGTCGTGCCCGTCGACCGGCACGGTCGCCGGCACCGCGTACGCCAAGTGCGGCAGCAACTGGTGGAGCTACGACACCCCGGCGACGATCGCCGGCAAGGTCTCCTACGCCAAGACCCAGGGCCTGGGCGGCGCGATGTTCTGGGAGCTCTCCGGTGACACCACGAACGGCGAGCTGATCACCGCCGTCGCGAAGTAGCGCGCACGGGGGCACCGGCGGATCTTGTCGGTGCCCCCGTTTACTGTCGCGGGCGTGAAGTTCAGCGGATTCGGCGAGTACGCCGTCGACTTCTTCGACGGCCTCGTGGAGGACAACTCCAAGCCCTACTGGGACGACCACGTCGAGACCTACAAGTCCGACGTCCGAGCCCCGATGGAAGCGCTGCTGGCCGAGCTGGCGCCCGAGTTCTCCGACGGCTTCGGCGAGCCCAAGGTGTTCCGCCCCTACCGCGACGTCCGCTTCGCCAAGGACAAGACGCCGTACAAGACCCACTGCGGCGCGGTGATCGAACAGGGCCGCGGGGGCGGCGCCTACTACGTCGAGGTCGGGCCGGACGGCCTGCGCGTCGGCGGCGGCTGCTTCCACTTGGCGTCCGACCAGCTCGCGCGGTTCCGCCAGGCCGTCGGCACCGAGCTGCACGGCGAGGCGCTGCGGAAGATCCTCGCCAAGCTGGAGCGCGCCGGCTGGGAGGTCAAGGGCGACCGGCTGAAGTCGAAGCCGCGCGGGTTCGACGCCGACCACCCCCGGCTCGACCTGCTGCGTTACCGCTCGGTGTACGCGGTCCGGGCGTGGGAGCCGGACGACGTCCTGCACGAGCGGGGGGCCCTCGATCGGGTGAAGAAGGCCTGGCGGCAGCTGCGCGAGTTCAACGAGTGGGCCCGTGACCGGGTCGGTCCCAGTGACCGGCCGCGTCGCTAGCGTGACCTGAGCACGCAGGTTTCTGAACACTTTCTTGAACATTCGGGATCGGTACAGACGAACGCGCGAAGAGGGTCTACGCTATGTGGACGTGAGCCGACGCGCGAAGATCGTTTGTACCCTGGGACCTGCCACCGCTACACCGGAGAAGATGCGGGCCCTGGTGGATGCCGGCATGGACGTGGCCAGAATGAACTTCAGCCACGGCAGCCACAGTGACCACAAGCAGGTCTACGACCTGATCCGGGACGCGGCCGCCGCCAGCGGCCGGGCGGTCGGCATCCTCGCCGACCTGCAGGGCCCGAAGATCCGCCTGGGCACCTTCGCCGGCGGTCCGGTCGAGTGGCACAACGGCGACATCGTCCGGATCACCGTCGAGGACGTCGCCGGCACCCACGACCGGGTCTCGACCACCTACAAGGGCTTGGCGAAGGACGCCAAGCCCGGCGACCGGCTGCTCGTCGACGACGGCAAGGTCGGCCTGGTGGTCCGCAAGGTCGAGGGCCCGGACGTGGTCTGCGAGGTCACCGAAGGCGGCCCGGTCAGCAACAACAAGGGCGTCTCGCTGCCCGGCATGGACGTCTCCGTGCCGGCGATGTCCGAGAAGGACATCGAGGACCTCGAGTTCGCGCTCGAGCTGGGTGTCGACTTCATCGCCCTGTCCTTCGTCCGCTCGCCGGCCGACATCGACCTGGTCCACCAGGTGATGGACCGCGTCGGCAAGGGCAGGCTGCCGGTCGTCGCCAAGATCGAGAAGCCCGAAGCCGTCTACAACCTCGAGGCCATCGTGCTCGCCTTCGACGCGGTGATGGTCGCCCGCGGCGACCTCGGCGTCGAGCTGCCGCTGGAGCAGGTCCCGCTGGTGCAGAAGCGCGCCATCCAGATCTGCCGCGAGAACGCGAAGCCGGTCATCGTCGCGACGCAGATGCTCGAGTCGATGATCAACAACTCCCGGCCGACCCGGGCCGAGGCCTCCGACGTCGCGAACGCCGTCCTCGACGGCGCCGACGCGCTGATGCTCTCCGGCGAGACCAGCGTCGGCCGGTACGCGATCGAGGTCGTCGAGACGATGGGCCGGATCATCGAGGCGGTCGAGACCGACTCCCCGATCGTGCCGCCGTTGTCGCACGTCCCGCGCACCAAGCGCGGCGTCATCTCCTACGCCGCCCGCGACATCGGCGAGCGGCTGAACGCAAAGGCCCTGGTCGCCTTCACGCAGTCCGGTGACACCGTGCGCCGCCTCGCGCGGCTGCACACCCGGCTGCCGCTGCTGGCGTTCACGCCCGAGGAGTGCGTGCGCAGCCAGCTGTCGATGACCTGGGGCACCAACACCCACATCGTGCCGCGGGTGGAGTCCACCGACCAGATGATCCAGCAGGTCGACCACGCGATGCTCGACATGGGCAAGTACCAGAAGGGCGACCTGGTCGTCATCGTCGCCGGTTCGCCGCCGGGCACCGTGGGCTCGACGAACCTGATCCACGTGCACCGCCTCGGTGAAGACGACCACGCTTGAGAGACCGACCGCTCAGTATGCACGTAAAGTCCGGGCATGACTGAAATGGCCAGGACGGCCGCCACCGAACCGGAGATCGCCGGTGGCGGCCAGCCGGTGCTCGACCGCCTGATCGCGCTGCTCGACCTGGAAAAGATCGAAGAGAACATCTTCCGCGGCGTCTCGCCCGCCCACTCGCCGGTGCGGGTGTTCGGCGGGCAGGTCGCCGGCCAGGCGCTGGTCGCGGCCGGGCGCACGGTCGCGGAGGACCGCCGGGTCCACTCGCTGCACGCGTACTTCATCCGCGGCGGTGACCCCAGCGTCCCGATCGTGTACGAGGTCGACCGGATCCGCGACGGCCGGTCGTTCACCACGCGCCGGGTCGTGGCGATCCAGCACGGCAAGGCGATCTTCTCGCTCTCGGCGTCGTTCCAGAAGGACGAACCGGGCATCGAGCACGCCGAAGTCATGCCGGCGGGCGTGCCGGCGCCGGAGACGCTGCCGACGCTGATGGAGCGCGCCGAGGGCTACGCGATCGGCGCGCACGCCCGGCCGCGGCCGATCGACCTGCGGTACGTCAACGAGCCGCCGTGGGTCACCCGGCAGACCGGCGAGCCGCCGGCGCGCAACCAGGTGTGGATGCGCGCCGACGGGAAGCTGCCCGACCAGCAGCTGCTGCACGTCTGCGTGCTGACCTACGCCTCGGACATGACGCTGCTGGACTCGGTGCTCGCCCGCCACGGCGTCTACTGGGACACCGACAAGGTGCTCGGGGCCAGCCTCGACCACGCGCTGTGGTTCCACCGGCCGTTCCGCGCGGACGAGTGGTTCCTCTACGACAGCGCCTCGCCGACGGCGTCCGGTGCCCGCGGTCTGGCCACCGGCCGGTTCTTTGCCGAGGACGGCACGCTGATCGCGACGGTCGTCCAAGAAGGACTCCTGCGCGTGTTGTGAAGTTCGCCGGGAAATCACCCTCACGGGCGATGAATGGCTCGAATATCCGTCGCCGGAAAAGGGCAACCGGCCCCGATGAGGGGGCCGGGACCGATCGGGGGACGGCCCCGGACCCCTTCGCCCGATGATCGCGCGGCACTTCGCGCGGTCATCGTCTACCCTGCTCAGAGGCCGGTCGAAGCCATCGCCGGCCGACTGTCAGGCGCCCGGAGCAGTGCAGGGTGCGAGGATACAAGAGCATTCTGCAAATTGCAGATCCGGTGCCGGAATCACTTCGGTGTTAATGCTCCACCAACTCCGCGCCCGGCTGGTTAGATATCAGGAAGCACGTGGACATCCGGAGGTGCCGCGATGGCAAGGGGACAGAGCCCCACGGTTCGCCGTCGGAGACTCGCGGGCGAGCTGCGCCGGCTCCGCGAGGCCGCGGACCTGACCATCGACGAGGTGGGCGAGAAGCTCGAGTGCTCCGCTTCGAAGATCAGCCGCATCGAGACCGGCCACGTCGGCGTCACCCCGCGTGACGCCCGGGACATGCTGGCCCTCTACGGGATCACCGGCGACGAGCAGGAAGCGCTCGTCCAGCTGGCCAGGGAAGCCCGCAAGCGCGGCTGGTGGCACGCGTACAACGAGGTCTTCACCGGCACCTTCGTCGGGCTCGAGGCCGACGCCAGCTCCCTGCGCGCGTTCCAGGCCCTGCTGGTGCCCGGCCTGCTGCAGACCGAGCGGTACGCCCGCGCGGTGATCCGCGCGCTGCGGCCCGACGCCGAAGACGCCGAGATCCGCCGCCGCGTCGCCGCCCGGATGGCCCGCCAGGAACTGCTGTCCGAAACACCGCCGCCGGAGTACTGGGCGGTGATGGACGAAGCCGTGCTGCGCCGCGTGGTCGACGGCCCCGAAGTGATGGCCGAGCAGCTCTACCGGATGGTCGCCCTCGCCGAGAAGCCGAACGTGACCGTCCAGGTCGTCCCGTTCGGGGCCGGCGCGCACCCCGGCATGGAAGGTCCCTTCCTCATCATGGGCTTCCCCGAGCAGGCCGACCCGGACGTCGTCTACGTCGACGACAGCACGTCCAGCGGCCTCTACCTGGAGGAACCCACAGACGTGCGGCGCTACGGGCTGATGTTCGACCATCTGCGCGCGGCCGCACTGAAACCGGACGACTCGGTGGACCTGATCGCCGAGGCGGCCGGGCGGTTCGCCGAACAGGCGGCCGCAGCGGCTCCGGTGCACCATCCGGAACCGAGGACACAGTAAGGGAGTGGGGACGATGGAAGCAGAACTCTCCGGGGCGCGGTGGCGCAAGAGCAGCCACAGCGGCGGCGGCAACGACTGCGTCGAGGTCGCGTTCGTCGACGGCGGTGCCGCGGTGCGCGACTCGAAGGACCCCGACGGGGGTGCGTTCCGCCTGCCCGCGTCCGGCTGGCAGGGGCTGCTGGCCGCGGTGCGGACCGGTGGCCCGGCGCACGACTGAGGCACTCGGGAAGACCCCTTACCCCCGCCGAGCTGGGCTCGGCCGGGAGTAAGGGGTCTTTTCACGGCCAGGCCCACGTGATCACCCGATGCCCGGGGTGTCCCCTCAGGACGAATCTGAGTGTCACCAACGGAGAACCCAGGGACAGGGGAACACGATGCACAGCGATCTGATGCTCGACGCGGTCCGGGCCGAAGCGGCGTACCGGGCCGAGGAACTGCGGAAGGCCGGGCGCAGCGCCTGGGCCGCCCGCGCCCGCCGCGCCGTCCGCCACCTGCGGGCCGCGCACACCGACGTCGACGTACCGGCGCAGGAGCGCCGGGAAGCCGCGCGGGAGACCGCCGGCGCCGGCAAGACCGCCCGGTAGGGGGCGGGTGATGGTGTCGAAGGCGATAAGCGGTCGGAAACTGTCGGTGGGGTAGGCCAGAATGCTCATCGTGCCCCGACTCGGCTCCGGAATCCCGCTCGTCGCCCGTACCCACGAGATGCGGCGGCTCCGCGCCGCCTTCGCCCGGGCCGAACGGGGCGAAGCCGGCGCGGTGCTGCTCTCGGGGGACGCCGGGGTCGGCAAGACCCGGCTGCTGACCGCGCTCGGCGAGCACGTCGCGGCGTGCGGTGGGCTGGTGCTCACCGGCCGCTGCATCGACGTCCGCGAGGGCGGTCTTCCTTATCTTCCGTTCGCCGAGGCGCTCGCCCCGCTGGGCAGCGCGACGGATCCGGCGGTCGCCGCCGCGGTGCGGGCCCGGCCCGCGCTCGGGCGGCTGCTGCCGCAGGGCCCGGGCTTCGAGGAGCCCCGGGCGGCCGAACACCCGCCGATGACCTCCAACGACCGGGAAACGATGGTGCGTCCCCGGCCGGAGCAGGATCTCGGTCAGCTGCAGTTGTTCGACGCGGTACTGGGGGTGCTGACCGAGATCGCCGAGTCGCGCCCGGTGGTGATCCTCCTGGAGGATCTCCACTGGGCCGACGCGTCGACCCGCAACCTGCTGTCCTTCCTGCTCAGCCGGTTGCGGGCGCAGCGGCTGCTGGTCGTGGGCAGCTACCGCGAGGAGGACGTCCACCGGCGGCATCCGCTCCGCGGTCTCCTCGCCGAGCTGGTCCGGCTGGCCACGGTCGAGCGCGTCGACCTGCACCCCTTCGGCGCCGTCGACGCCCGCAAGTTCGTCGAGGCCCTGGCCGACGAGCCGCTGCCGGCCGACGTCGTGGCCGACATCGTCGCCCGTTCCGAGGGCAACCCGTTCTTCGCCGAGGAACTGCTCGCCACCAAGACCGAGTGCAACGACCTGCCCGCCGGGCTGGCCGAGGTGCTGCTGTCCCGGCTCGAGCGGCTCTCGCCGGACGCCCGCCGGGTGGCGCGGGTGATCTCGGTGGCGAACGAGCCCGTCATGCACGCCGCGCTCGCCGACGTCTCCGGGCTGGGGGAGCTGGAGCTCGACGAGGCGCTGCGCGAAGCCGTCCAGCACCACGTGCTGGTGGTGCTCTCCGACGGCTCCTACACGTTCCGGCACGCGTTGCTGCAGGAAGCGGTGTACGGCGACCTGCTGCCGGGGGAGCGGTCGCGCACGCACGCGGCGTACGCGGCGCGGATCAAGGCGCGGCCGCAAGGCCGCGGGCACGACGCGAAGCTGGCCTACCACTCGATGCAGAGCAGCGACCTGGTGACCGCGTTGCCGGCGTTGCTGCGCGCGATGGACGAGGCCGAGAAGCTGGGCGCGCCCGGGTCGGCGCTGCAGCACGTCGAGCAGGCACTGTCCATCTGGGACGCCGTTCCGGCGGCGGATCGGCCCGACGGGTTCGACGAGCTGAAGCTGCTGTACGAAGCGTCGTACTTCGCGGGGACCTCCGGCGAGCCCGAGCGGGCCGCCGCGTTCGCCCGCTCGGCGACGCAGGCGCTGTCCCCGGACATCCCGAACGACCGGGCCGCGAAGGTGTGGCGGCGGCTGGCGGACGCGCTGCTCGCGCTGGAGGGCACCCTGGACGAGGCGGTCGCCGCCATCGACCGGGCCTGGGACCTGGTGAAGGACACCGAACCCAGCTCGGCACGCGCCTGGGTGCTGGCCAGCCGGGCCGGGTTCCTGCGGATCCTCGACCAGCCCGAGGCCGCGCTGGAAAGCGCCCTCACCTCGGTCGCCGACGCCCAGGCCGTCGGCGCGACGGGGGCGGAGGCGTCGGCGCTGGTCACCCTGGGCACGCTGGCCGATTCGCGAGGCGACGCCGCCGAGGCGCGGGAGCGGCTGCGTCAGGCCCAGCGCAAGGCGCGGGACGTGGGCGCGTACAACACCGAGATCCGCGCGACCTACTTCCTCGCGTTGAGCCACGACGACCACGGTGAGTTCGCCGAAGCGCTGGAGCACGCCACCCGGGGCGTCGCCCGGGCCGAGGAAGCCGGGCTGAGCTGGAGCGTCTACGGGCTGGAATTGCGGGCGCGGCAGCTGATGCTGCGCTACCTGATGGGCGACTGGCCGGAGGAGAGCACCGGCCGTGCCGGGCGCGGGGTGTCCAGCGCGGTCGCCGCGCGGATCCTGGCCATCTGGTCGCTGTTCGTCGTCGCGCGCGGCCGGTTCGACGAGGCCGCAAAACTGCTCGGCGGGCTGCGGCAGCACTGGACGGCGGACATGCAGATCCCGCTGTCGGCCGGGGCCGCGGGCATCGAGCTGGCGTACTGGCGGGGCGATCACGCCGAGGCCGTGCGCCGGACCGAAGACCTCGTCGGCTGGCTCGAACGCATCGAGTCCGGGCTGCTGGCCGGCATCCGGGTGGCGGCGCTCGGCGTCACCGCCGCGGCCGCGGTCGCCGCCGACGCCCGCGTCCACGGTGATCAGGCCGCGGCCGGAGCCGCGGTGGCGACCGGCGAACGGCTGCTGACGCACGGCCGGATGTGCTCGGTCGTCGGGCAGCCGCGGTCGGGGGAGCTCGGGCCGGAGGGCCGGGCGTGGCTGGCCCGCCTGGAGGCGGCCGCGACCTGCCTGTCCGGCAAGGGCGACGCGGGGAAGTGGGCGGCCGCGGCGGAGGCGTTCGGCTACGGCGCCGTGTACGAGCAGGCGATCTGCCGCTGGCACGAGGCCGAAGCCCTGCTGGCCGCGGACGCCGACGCGGGAGCGGCGCTCGAAGCGGCGCACGCGACCGCGGTCCGCCTCGGCGCGATCCCGCTGCGCGACGCCGTCCGCGACCTGGCCCACCGCGCCCGCGTCGAGCTGGCCGGCGTCGAACCGGCGGCCCCGGCCCGCACGG
The DNA here is from genome assembly GCF_031082405.1 of Amycolatopsis sp. A133. Lineage (GTDB taxonomy): Bacteria > Actinomycetota > Actinomycetes > Mycobacteriales > Pseudonocardiaceae > Amycolatopsis. The sequence continues at coordinate 155,617 of NZ_JAVHJU010000001.1, read as the reverse complement.
TCACCGACCCGCTGACCGACCGCGAGCGCGACGTCCTGGAGCGCGTCGCGCTGGGCCGCACGAACCGCCAGGTCGGCGAAGAGCTGTACATCAGCGAAAAAACGGTGAGCGTCCACCTTTCCCGCGTGATGGCGAAACTGGGCGCGAGCCGACGCGCGGAAGCGGTGGCGATCGCCTACGACCGAGGCCTCCTGACGGCCCCCACCGCCGAACACGCGTGACCAGACCCGTAACTCGCGTGATCACACCCGTAACTCGTGTGATTGAAGCCGGAACTCGCGTGATTCGAGCCGTTACGGCTTCAATCACGCGAGTTCCGACCCGGATCACGCGAGTTACGGGTTGCGTCAGCGGGGGAGGCGGCGGAGGGCTTTGAGGCCCAGCGTCATGCCGCGGGACCACAGGGAACCCGGGACCACGCGGGGCGGGCGCAGGGCGAGGCCGCGCTGGAGCGCGATCGACTGGGACTCCGTGTACTTCAGCAGGCCTTCGGCGCCGTTGCGGCGGCCGACGCCGGAGTCCTTCATCCCGCCCATCGGGACGCCGACGCTGCCGAACGTCGCCGCGTAACCCTCGTTGACGTTGACCGTGCCGGCCTTGAGGCGGGCCGCGACCTCCCAGCCCGCGCGGCCGTTGCGGGACCAGACGCTGGCGTTGAGCCCGAACGGCGTGTCGTTGGCCCGCTCGATGGCGTCGGTGACGTCGGTGTAGCCGTAGATCGACACGACCGGCCCGAACGTCTCCTCCGCGAACGGCAGCATGTCCGGGGTGACGCCGGAGAGCACCGTCGGCTCGTAGAACAACGGGCCGAGGTCGGGCCGGGCGCGGCCGCCGGTGAGCACCGACGCGCCCTTCGCGCGGGCGTCCTCGACGTGCGCCGACACCGTCGCGAGCTGGTCTTCCGACGTCAGCGACCCCATCTGGGCGTGGTAGTCGAGCGCGCCGCCGAGCCGCAAAGCCGCGGTCCGGGCGACGAACGCGCGGGTGAACTCCTCGCGGATGTCCTCGTGGACGTAGATCCGCTCGACCGACACGCACAGCTGCCCGGCCGAGGAGAAGCAGGCCGTCACCGCGCCCGTCGCGGCCTTCGCGACGTCGGCGTCGGGCAGCACGACCATCGGGTTCTTGCCGCCGAGCTCGAGCGAGTACGACGTCAGCCGCTTCGCGACCTGGCCGGCCAGCTCTTTGCCCGTCGGCGTCGACCCGGTGAAGCAGAGGTAGTCCGACTCCTCGACCAGCGCGGTGCCGATCTTCGAGCCGCGCCCGAGCACGATCTGCCAGGTCCCGGCGGGCAGCCCGGCCTCCTCGGCGAGTTCGTGCAGCCACAGCGCCGAAAGCGCGGTCTGGTTGTCCGGCTTCTGCACGACGGCGTTGCCCGCGGCCAGGGCCGGCAGGACGTCCATCGCGGTCAGGGCCAGGGGGTAGTTCCACGGCGAGATGATTCCGACGACACCCTTGGGGTGGCGGATTTCGCCCGCGCGGGTCAGGCCGGGGATGACGCCGGCGATGCGCCGCGGGGCGAGGATCTTCGCCGCGTGCCTGCCGTAGTAGGCCGCGACCAGCGCGGTCGCGCTGACCTCGTCGAACGCGTCCAGCCGGGCCTTCCCGGCTTCGACCTGGACCAGGTCGAGCACCTCGTCCTGCCGGGCGAGCACCAGGTCGTGCAGCCGGGTGAGGACGCGGGCGCGCTCGGCGGGGGAGCGGTCCGCCCAGGCCCGCTGGGCCGTCCGCGCGCCGGCGAACACCGCGCGGACGTCGGCGTCGGTGGCCTGGGGCAGGGTCGCGATCGGCTGCCCGGTGAAGGGCGCGCGCATCCGGATCGGCGCGGAGTCCGCGCCGCCGGTCACCCGGGTGACGAGCTGGGCGGCCCGCGCCGAGCCCGGCGCCCCGGCGATGCCGCCGACAGTCGGCGGCAAGGGCGTGTCTTCGATCGCGTTCGCGGGGGTCGTGCTGGTCATGACGTCTCCGTTCCGCGGAGTCCGCGCGACGGCGCGCAGAGGTTACCGACGAGTACAACCATACCGTCGGTACGTCAGATGTCCAGCTTGATATGAATAAGTTTCACGTATTGGGTGGCCGCAGGGGCGGGAGCTGGTAGTTCGGCTCGGTCGGTTCCTGCTGGGTCGGGTGCGGCTGGGCCTGCGTGACGCCGCCGTAGGGATCGTCGGGCTGCTGCGCCGGGAACGGCTGCGACGCCGGACCGCCGTACGAGGGCGGCTGCGGGCCGGTCTGCGGCGGTGGGGCCTGCGCGGGGAACGGCTGCGACGCCGGATATCCCGGATGAGGCTGCGCGAACTGCTGCGGCGGCACCGGGTACGGCCGCGGCTGCTGCTGGTACGGCCCGGGTGGTGGCCCGGCCGGAGCCGCCGCGCGGGCCTCTCGGCCGGCCAGCGCCGCGGACACCAGTGCCAGCAGGGCGACGATCCCGCCCCCGACCAGCAACCAGAACCCGATCCCGGTCGCGTAGTGCGACTTGACCGTCCCCTCGTCGGACTCGTAGCTCAAGGTCGCCGAGACGTCCATGCCGAGCATCCACACCGCCGCGGTCACCCCGGCGGCTCCCGCCACCAAGGCCGTCCGCGCGCCCGAGCGCAGGCCGGGACCCGCCGACCGGCGCGCGCCGGCGAACGCCAGCCCGGCCCCGGCCAGCAGCACGACCGCGCCGGCCGTGAGCGGGATGCCGTACCGGGCGACGTGGGTCTGCTCGTAGAACTTCTTCGCCTCCTCGCCGGGCTCGACGGCGAACGAGCGCGACCAGGCGCTGATCGTCTGGCTGCCCTCGGTCTTGCCGTTCACCACCTGCTCGAACGACGTCTGCGGCAGGAACGACCCGGCGATCACCAGCACCGCGGCGAGGACGCCGAGGATGCCGGCGAACAGCCGGAAGACGGCGCCCGGGTCGGCGGGCGGCTGTGCGGGAGGCGGGCCGTAGGGGTACGGGTACGGGGCGGCGGTCATCGGTACTCCCCTCGTTCGGAGGGGATTGGACCACGAAATCCGCCTGCGGGATAAGGGGCAAAGCGCCCTGGCGGGGCCGCGCTGGTCAGCTCGGCGCAGTGGTGGCGTCCTGGTAGAGCAGGACGGCGATGCGCTTCCACTCTTCCAGCAGCTGCCGCCGCCGGTTCGGGTCGCCGCCGAGCTCGGCGTCCAGCGCCAGCCCGCGGGTGAGGTTCACGGTGAGCCAGAACAGCATTTCCGCGCGTTCCGGCGGGAGCTCGCCGGCGACCTGGGTGACGTGCTCGAGCGTGGCGCGGCCGAGCGCGCGGTCGACCGGGCGGATGGCCGCGCGCAGCTCGGGGTCGGTACGGGCGGCGACCCAGAGCTCGGTGACGGCGGTGGAGAGCGTGCCGGAGTAGCCGGCCCACAGCAGGTCGATCGCCGCAGCGACGCCGGTGCCGCCGCTGGGCAGCTCGTCCAGTGACTGCGCGAGCCGTCGCCGCAGCTTTGTCGTCAGGTGCTCGACCGCGGCCGCCATCAGCTCGGCCTTCGCGGTGAAGTGGTGCTGCACCGCGCCCTTCGACACGCCCGCGCGAGCGCAGATCTCCTGGACCGACGTGCGCGCGTAGCCCACCTCGACCAGGCAGTCGATGGTGGCGTCGAGCAGCGCCGTGCGGGTCTGTTCGCGCCGCTGCGCCTGGGTCCGGTGCGTCGCCTCGGTCACCGCGGCCTCCCTGCTTTACCTACAGGCGGGACGGATGTACATTCCGATCAGAACTTACATGCTGATCGGAATGTTTTCCAGCAGGAGGGTCCCGTGCCACTGCAACTGCCGAAGAGCTCGTGGAGCACGACCGAGCTCGATGACCTCCGCGAGCTCGCGCGCTCGTTCCTGCAGAAGGAAGCCGTCCCGCACCAGGAACGCTGGGCGGCGGAGAAGAAGGCCGACCGCGAGCTGTGGACGAAGGCGGGCGAAGTCGGCCTGCTGTGCCTGTCCATCCCCGAGGAGTACGGCGGGGGCGGCGGCACCTTCGCCCACGAAGCCGTCCTCTACGAGGAGCAGGCGCGCGCCGGCGACAGCGCGTGGGGTGTCACCGTCCACAATGGAATTGTTGCGCACTACCTGCTCGCCTACGCCTCGGAAGAGAAGAAGCGCGAGTGGCTGCCGAAGCTGGCCAGCGGGGAGATGGTCGGCGCGATCGCGATGACCGAACCCGGCACCGGCTCCGACCTGCAGGGCATCAAGACGCGCGCGGTCCGCGACGGCGACCACTACGTGATCAACGGCGCGAAGACCTTCATCACCAACGGGTTCCACGCCGACCTCGTCGTCGTCGCGGTGAAGACCGATCCGGACGCCGGTGCGCAGGGCGTCTCGCTGGTCGTGGTCGAGACGGACACGCCGGGTTTCCGCCGCGGGCGCGTCCTCGACAAGGTCGGGATGAAGGGGCAGGACACCGCCGAGCTGTTCTTCGACGACGTCCGCGTGCCCGTCGGCAACCTGCTCGGCGACGCCGAAGGGCAGGGGTTCGTCCAGCTGATGCTGCAGCTGCCGCAGGAACGGCTGATCATCGCCGTCACCGCGGTGGCCGGGCTGGAGGCGGCGGTCGACCTCACCCTGCAGTACACCAAGGAGCGCACGGCGTTCGGCCGGCCGATCTTCTCGTTCCAGAACACCAAGTTCACCCTCGCCGAGGCGGCGACCGAAGCCGCGGTGGCGCGGGCGTTCCTCGACCAGTGCATCGAACGGCACCTCAAGGGCGAGCTCGACGTCCAGGGCGCGGCGATGGCGAAGCTGTGGACCACCGAGCGCGTCAACAAGGTGGTCGACGACTGCGTGCAGCTGTTCGGCGGCTACGGCTACATGACCGAGTACCCGATCGCGCGGGCCTGGGCCGACGTCCGGATCTCCCGGATCTTCGGCGGCACCAGCGAGATCATGAAGGAAATCATCTCCCGCTCGCTCTGAAAGGACCTCGGTCATGAAAGCAGGTCCGCTCAGCGGCCTGAAGGTGGTCGAACTCGCCGGTCTCGCGCCGGGGCCGTTCGCCGCGATGGTCCTCGCCGACCTCGGCGCCGACGTCGTCCGCGTCGACCGCGCGCAGCCGGGGGAGGACGTCCTCGGCATCCAGACCGACCCACTGGCCCGCGGCCGCCGGTCGGTCGGCATCAACACGAAGACGCCCGAAGGCGTCGAGCTGGTGCTGAAGCTGTGCGACACCGCGGACGTCCTCATCGAGGGCTTCCGCCCGGGCGTCGCCGAGCGGATCGGGCTCGGCCCCGACGTCGTGCACGCCCGCAACCCGCGCCTGGTCTACGGCCGGATGACCGGCTGGGGCCAGGACGGGCCGCTGGCCAAGGCGGCCGGGCACGACATCAACTACATCGGCATCGCCGGTGCGCTGGAGCCGATCGGACGCGCGGGCGAGCGGCCGGTGCCGCCGCTGAACCTCGTCGGCGACTTCGGCGGCGGCGGGCTGCTGCTGGCGATGGGCATCCTGGCCGCGCTGTACGAACGGAACACCTCGGGCCGCGGCCAGGTCGTCGACGCGTCGATGGTCGACGGCGCCGCCCTGCTCACCACCAGCCTGCACGGCATGGCGGCGGCCGGGCTCTGGGGCGGCGACCGCGGCGACAACATGCTCGACGGCGGCGCCCCGTTCTACGACACCTACGAAACCGCGGACGGCAAGTACGTCGCCGTCGGCGCGATCGAGATGCGGTTCTGGGGCGACCTGGTCAAGGTCCTCGAACTGGACCCGGCGGAGCTGCCGCTGCACATCGACAAGACGCAGTGGCCCCGGCTCCGCGAGATCGTGGCGGGGGCGATCGCCAAGCACACCCGCGACGAGCTCGTGGCGCGCGCCGAAGGCACCGACGCGTGCCTGACGCCGGTGCTCTCGCCCACCGAAGCGGCGTCGCACCCGCACAACGCGGCGCGCGGCACGTTCGTCGACATCGGCGGCATGGTCCAGCCGGCCCCGGCACCGCGGTTCGGCCGGACCCCGCCGGAGACGCCGGAAGCCCCGCACGCCAAGGGTTCCGACACCGAGGCCGTGCTGGCCGAGCTGGGCGTCACGGACCTCGGCGCCCTGCGTTCGGCGGGCGCGATCGCCTAGCTTTTCGCCAGGTCGGAGCGCACGACCGAATAGCCGACGTGGTCGCGCCATTCGCCGTCCCGGAAGTCGTAGCCGCGAAGGACGCCTTCGCGGGTGAAGCCGGCTTTCTCGAGGGCGCGCTGTTCGGCGCGGTTGCCGACCTCGGTCGTCGCTTCGACCCGGTTGAGCTGGGTGTGGGCGAAGAGGTACTCGACGAGCAGGCGCTGGGCCTCGGTGCCGTAGCCGTGGCCGCGCGCTTCCGGGACCAGCACGAGGCCCATGTTCCAGCAGAAGGAGGCCGGCCCGGTGCGGGTGCGGTGCCAGGAGACGAGGCCGAGCACGCGCCCGCCGAGCGTCGGCACCAGCATGCCGCCGTCGGTGGTGAGCATCCCGGTCTCGTGCCAGCGGCGGCGCAGGTAACCGGGGTCGTGCCAGCCGAACCACTGGTGTTCGCCGGCGGCGACGGGATCGTTGGTCAGCCGTTCCAGGAGGTCGAGATCGCCCTCGGCCACCGGCCGGAGCTCCACTCCGGAGCCGTCGTCGTGCATCCGGAGACCTTATCGGCCGCTTGACCGGAACCGGGACGGCCCGCGAACCGCATCCCCCGGTCGAAGCACCCCCGGTAACCCCGAGCCATCACGTGCGCAAAGAGGCATCACGCGTGACTGAGCGGGCATCTCGCGTGATCAGGCGGGCATCAGCGTGATGCCCCTCCAGTCACGCGAGATGCCTCTCCAGTAACGCGAGATGCCTCTCCGGACACGGGTGATGCCCCGCGGGTCACGTGAACGTGCCGTGGCGGCCTTCGCCGCTCGTGAAGCGGGCCGCGCCGTCGACCGCTTCGGCCGCCAGGACGCCCGTGCCCATCGCTGCGGCGAACTCCGCCGTCAGCGCGTCCGCTTCGGACTCGCCCCACTGGGCCAGTGCCGAACGGCGGTCGCCGCGCAGGCACGCCTGCGGGAACGCCGCGAGCTGCCGGGCCAGCTCCTGCGCCGCCGGCGCCGCCTCGCCCGCCGGCACCAGCCGGTTGGCCAAGCCGATCGAGAACGCCTCCTCGGCGTCGACCGGCCGGCCCGTCAGGATCAGGTCCATCGCCCGCGACTGGCCGATCAGGCGCGGCAGGCGCACCGTCCCGCCGTCGATCAGCGGGACGCCCCAGCGGCGGCAGAAGACGCCGAACACCGCCGTCGTGTCCGCGACGCGCAGGTCGCACCACAGCGCCAGTTCGAGCCCGCCCGCGACGGCCGGCCCGTGGACCGCCGCGATCACCGGTTTGCCGAGGGTCATCCGGGTGGGGCCCATCGGGCCGTCCCCGTCCGGGTGAGTCCGGTTCATCCGGCCGGTGCCGACGGCTTTGAGGTCGGCGCCCGCGCAGAACGCGCCGCCGGACCCGGTCAGCACCGCGACGGCCGCGTCCGGGTCCGCGTCGAAGGCGCGGAAGGTATCGGCCAGCTCCACCGCCGTCGGCCCGTCGACGGCGTTGCGCGCCGACGGCCGGTCGATAGTGATCGTCGTCACCGCGCCGTCCCGCTGCACCAGCACGTTCCCGGACATCGCCGCTCCTCGGGTCGATCGGGTGGGGTTGATCGAGGTGTCTTCCGCGCACGCCTTCCCTAGAGTATTGGGATGGCCACTCCCGGGACGGGGACGGCGAGCCGGGGAGGAAACGCATGTCGGGCGGCGTCAAGAAGATTCTCATCGTGGGCGTGGTCGCGCTCGTGCTCTTCCTCCTGATCACCCAGCCCACCCAGTCCGCCGACTTCGTGCACCGCGTGCTCGGCTGGCTGAAGGACGGCGCCGAAGCGATCGTCACGTTCTTCCGGGCGCTCTTCTCGTGATCTCGTGCTCCTCCGTACCGGCGCCGCCACGGGCGGTGCCGGTGACTACCGTGCGTGTTAACGGACGGTAAATCACGCAGTGTCACCAATCTCGGATTTCGGACTTCGACACTCGACCATCCGGGTGGATTGCGGCCGAAAACACGCAGGTCGGCGAATTCGTGGCATCCGGGGTCTGGCGAAGACGACCACCCCGGCCCTACGGTGCTCACATTGCGTGATCGGGTGGTTCGCCATCCCCCCGGAGAACCCCGGTACGCAGGCAATTTCCACTCAGCAAGGTGCAGGTTGGTGCGTGCGGCACCACCGCTGGGACAGGCGTTAGGGCCTGTCCGTCGGGGACCTACAAGGAGGCAGGGATGACCGGAGATCCCGGAGTGGACGCGCTGATCCGGCAGTGGGCTGCCGAGCGCGAGCGGACCCCGGAGGAGCAGGAGGTCGACCGCATCGCTTCCGCGTGGCTGGCCGACGCTCCCGCGCAGGCCCCGGGCATCCCCGGCCAGCGCGCCCGGACCGGGCAGTCGCGGTTCGTGCCCGTCGAGTCGGCCGATCCCGGCTACCTCGACGCGATGCGCCGCCGGCTGCCGGAGGTGCCCGAAGAACTCCTCACGGCCGCCGCGGGCTGGTGGCAGATGGTCGGCGGCGTCGCCGAGGCCGAGGAGTGGTGGGACGCCGGCCTCAGCCCGCTCGACCAGCGGGCCCTCGACTACCGGGCGGCCGGGCTCGCGCCGTCCGACCTGAGCCGGCGGCTCGGGCCGATGACCGTCCTGCAGCACCTGCGCCGCGGCAGCGCCCCGGCCTGGTGCGTCGCGCGGCTCGCGCGGCAGCAGAAATCCGCCTGACGAGAGCGTTTTCCACTCGGCCGGGTGACCCGGTGTGGTGAGACGATCGAGACGACCCGCGTAACGCCAACCCGCGCGGGCTCGTTGACACTTCGTCGACATCACACCGGAGGACCGGAGTTTCGTGCGCACCAGAACCGGAAAGACCGAGGACGACCCGATCGGCCCGAGCGCCGAGGAAGCCGTCCCGGCCCCACCGGTACCGCGCTCTCCGGGTATCGCCGTGCTCACCTGGCTGCTCGTGGTCCTCGCCGTGCTGGCCGTGGCCGGCGGCGGGATCTGGCTCGTCACCCGCGCCGCGACGCCGGAGGCGAGCCCGACGACCACCGAAATCCCCGCCTTGCAGGTCAAGGCGGCCGACGTCCGCCCGGGGTCGGTCGCCCCGGCCGGCGGCGCCGTGGCGGGCGGGGCCGAGCAGCAGACGTCTCCCCAGCAGGCCCGCCCGCAGAACACGGGCCCGGCGACGCTCTCGCAGTGGGCGAGCCAGGTCGCGGCGGTCACCGGCGTCCCGGCGCGGGCGCTGCAGGCGTACGGCAACGCCGAGCTGGCGATGCGGGCGAACCAGCCGGGCTGCAAGGTTTCGTGGGCGACCCTGGCCGGGATCGGCCGCATCGAGTCCAACCACGGCCAGTACGCCGGCGCGGTGCTCGGTGCGGACGGGCGGCCGTCCAAGCCGATCATCGGCGTCCCGCTCGACGGTTCCGCGGGCGTCCAGGCGATCGGCGACACCGACGGCGGCCGCTACGACGGCGACGCCGGGCTGGACCGCGCGGTGGGCCCGATGCAGTTCATCCCGGGCACGTGGCGCAAGTGGGCTTCCGACGGCAACGGTGACGGCCTCGGCGACCCCCAGCAGATCGACGACGCCGCCCTCGCCGCGGCCCGTTACCTGTGCGCGGGCGGGCGCGACATGGCGAGCCCGCCGGGGTGGTGGGCCGGGATCCTGTCGTACAACAACTCGACGGAGTACGCGCAGAAGGTGTTCGGCCTGGCGGACGGGTACGCCAAGGCGGCCCAGTCGGTGCGGAAGCAGGGCTGAGAGCCCGGCCACCCCGTCCGCGACCGCGCGTCGTCCTTCAGCTCGCCAGTGCTAGCGTCGACTTCGTGCCAGACCCCCACCCGCCGGCCGCTTCCCCCTGGGGACGCCGGATCGCGATCGTCGCGACCTGCCTGGCGAGCTTGCTCGTCTGCTGCGGGCTCGCCTGGTGGCAGTGGGACCGCTTCACGTCGGCGAACGGCACCTTCCAGAACCTCGGCTACGTCCTGCAGTGGCCGTTGTTCGGGCTCTTCCCGGCCTTCATGTTCTGGCGGATCCGCCAGCTCCGGCAGAAGGCCGCCGAAGCCGGCGCCGAAACGCCCGTCGACGTGCAGCCCGACGTGCCCGCCCCTCGTCCCCGTCCCCGCCCCGACGCCGGGCCGGCGCCGACGGAGGAGGACGAGGAGCTGGCCGCCTACAACCGTTACCTGCGCGAGCTGAACGCCCGCGACGAGCAGGCCGCAGAGTGAGGACCACGACCCGATGACCACCAGCACCGAAGGCGCCCAGACCGCGGTTCCGCTCGCCGGCCCGCTGGTCCGGTTCCGCACCGCCGCCTACGTCACCGGTGTCGGCCTGCTCGGCCTCTGCTTCGTGATGGTGCTCCGGTACGGCTTCGACAACCCGGCGCCGTCCGCGGTCTACTCGCCGATCCACGGCGTCCTCTACATGATTTACCTGGTGCTGACCATCGACCTGGCCATCAAGGCCCGCTGGTCGATCAAGGGCACCGTCCTCGTGCTGCTGGCCGGCTGCGTCCCGTTCGTCTCGTTCCTCGTCGAGCGCCGGGTGACCCACAAGGTCAAGGCCGGGCAGAAGCTGTGACCGCGGCCTGACGCCGGAAGGTCAGCGCCACCAGCACCGTGCAGGCCGCGAGCACCGCGGCCGTCGCGAACGCCGCGGTCATGCCGTCGACCGTCAGCTGCGGTCCGGTGGTGCCGGCCGCGGCCGCCGTGCGGGTCGTCGAGCCGAAGACCGTGACCAGGATGCCCAGCCCGAGGGTGCTGCCGACCTGCTGCATGGTCTGCAGCACCCCGCCCGCGGCGCCCGCGTCCTCGCTCGGCACGGTGGCCATGACGATCACGTTGAGCGGCGCGAACGCCAGCCCGCCGCCGAGCCCCATCAGCAGCAGCGGCCCGAGAAGCGCCGGGAAGTACGTGCTGTCGGTGGTGAGCAGCGCGAGCCAGCCGACGCCGGTGACCATCAGGACCGAGCCGGTGACGGCCAGCGGCTTCGGCCCGTAGCGGGGGAGCAGCCGCGGCACGAGCCGGCTCATCGTGAAGATCAGCGCCGCCATCGGGAGGAAGGCGAACCCGGTCGCGAGCGCGGCGAAGTGCCGGATGTCCTGCATGAACTGGGTGAGGAAGAAGAACATCGACATCATCGCCATCGGCCCGAGGAAGAAGTTGACGTAGGCCGCGCTGCGGTTGCGGTCGGCGAACAGCCGCAGCGGGACCAGCGGCAGCGCGGTGCGGGCTTCGATGGCGACGAACCCGGCGAGCAGCACCAGGCCGGCGGTGAGCGAACCGAGCGTCACCGCGTTGCCCCAGCCGTCGGACGCGGCGTGGGTGAAGGCGAACACGAGCGCGCCGACGCCGAAGGTGCCGGTGACCGCGCCGGGCAGGTCCAGGTGCGCCCGGCGGCGTTCGGGTTCGGCCACGAACCGCGGGGCGAGCAGGGCGATCGCCAGCCCGAACGGGACGTTGATGAACAGCGCGGCGCGCCACGAGATCCATTCGGTGAGCAGGCCGCCCACGATCAGGCCGATCGCGAAGCCGCCGCTGGACATCGCGGAGAACAGCGCCAGTGCCCGGACGCGGGCCTTGGGCTCGGTGAAGGTCGTCGTGACCAGCGCCAGGGTGCTCGGGCCCGCCATGGCGGCGCCGACCCCCTGCACGACGCGGGCGGTGATGAGCAGCGCGGCCGAGTCGGCGAGGCCGCCGGCCAGCGACGCGAGCGTGAACACGACGGTGCCCGCGACGAACATGCGCCGCCGTCCGAACAGGTCGCCCGCCCGGCCGCCGAGCAGCAGCAGGCCGCCGAAGACGAGGCTGTAGGCCGTCATCACCCAGGCCAGGCCGGTGGCGGAAAAGCCCAGGTCGGACTGGATGCGCGGGAGCGCGACGTTCATGACGGTGGCGTCGAGGATGAGCATGAGCTGGCAGGTCAGGATGATCGCGAGGACCAGCCCGCTGCGTCTGCGCCGAGCCGGTGCGGGCGCACGGTCGACCGTTTGCTGGGACAAGGGATACTCCCCCGAGGAGTGGAAGAAGAAGCGGAGATGTTCTCCGCTTGGCTGTGATCCGATAATATGGAGAGCGTCTCCGGATGCGCAAGTGAATTCGGAGAATCTCTCCGGTTAGTGGCGAGGAGGCCGGGATGCCCGACGCGGGCTCGGAGCGCCCGATGCGCGCGGACGCGCGGCGCAACTACGAACGCATCGTCGCGACGGCGAAGGACCTCTTCACCGCGCAAGGCGCCGACGTACCGCTGGACGACGTCGCCAAGAAGGCCGGCGTCGGCGCGGGCACCCTGTACCGGCACTTCCCGACACGGGAAAAGCTGTTCGAAGCGGTCTACCGCGAAGAGATCGCGGTGCTCGCCGACCGCGCGTTCGTCCTGCACGAGCAGCTGCCGCCGTGGGAGGCCCTCGAAGCGTGGCTGCGCGCCCAGGTCACCTGGGTCGTCGAGCGGCACAAGCTGGCGACGATCCTCAAGGAGTCGATCGATTCCGGCTCGGAGACCTTCCAGTACTGCCAGAAGCGGCTGCGCGAAGCGACGGGTGTGCTCGTCGATGCGGCGCAGGAGGCCGGGCTGGTCCGGCCGGACGTCATCGGCGCGGACGTCCTCCGGCTCGGCCACGGCGCCGGGATGGCCGTGCGCAACTGCAGCCCGGAAGACGGCAAGCGCGTGCTGGACGTGATCCTGGACGGCCTGCGCGCCTGACGCAGGCCGCCCGGGGGATCAGCTACCGATGCCGGTCATCGAGCGGACTTCCATCTCCGCCTGCTTCCGGGCGTCCGCCTTCGGCCGGCCCAGCAGCGTTCCGGCGAACCCGCACAGGAACGAGAACGGGATCGACACCAGGCCCGGGTTCTTCAGCGGGAACCAGGCGAAGTCGACGCCCCGGAAGATCGCGTCCGGTGCCCCCGAGACGACCGGGGAGAAGAGCACCAGGAGCAGGCACGCGATCAGGCCGCCGTACATGCCCCACAGCGTGCCGGTGGTGTTGAACCGCTTCCAGAACAACGAGTACAGCAGCGTGGACAGGTTCGCCGACGCCGCGACCGCGAAGGCCAGCGCCACCAGGAACGCGACGTTCTGCCCGTTCACCAGCACCCCGCCGACGATCGCCAGCGCGCCCACCACGATCGCGGTCAGCCGCGCCACCCGGACCTCGTCCGCCGGTTCGGCCTTGCCGCGCTTGAAGATGTTCGCGTACACGTCGTGGGCGAACGACGCCGACGCGGTGATCGTCAGCCCGGCCACCACCGCGAGGATCGTCGCGAACGCCACCGCGGCGATGATGCCCAGCAGCAGCGTCCCGCCGATGTGCAGCGCCAGCAGCGGCGCCGCCGAGTTCTCCCCGCCCGGGGCGCCCTTGATCTCGTCCGCGCCGACCAGCGCGGCCGCGCCGAAGCCGATCACCAGCGTGCACACGTAGAAGATGAGCATGCAGACCGTCGCCCAGACCACCGAGCGGCGCGCTTCCAGCGAGTTCGGCACCGTGTAGAACCGCATCAGCAGGTGGGGCAGCGAAGACAGGCCGAGCACCAGGGCCAGTGCGAGCGACACGAAGTCGAGCTTGGTGGTGTCGTCCTTGCCGTAGGACCCGCCCGGTTCCAGCAGGTGCTCGCCCAGCGGGCTCTTCTCGGTCGCGGCCGAAAGCAGGTTCGAGAAGTCGAAGCCGAACTTGCCGAACAGGAAGACCGCCATCAGCACCACGGCCAGCATCAGCACGGCGGCCTTGATGATCTGCACCCACGTGGTGCCCTTCATCCCGCCGACCAGGACGTACAGCACCATGACCAGGCCGACCACGCCGATCACCAGCGCCTGCCCGAGCCGGGTGTGGATGTCGAGCAGCAGGGCGACCAGGCCGCCGGCGCCCGCCATCTGCGCCAGCATGTAGAACAGCGAGATCACCAGGGTCGACGTCGCCGCCGCGGCGCGGACCGGGCGCTGCTTCATCCGGAAGCTGACGACGTCGCCCATCGTGAACCGGCCGGTGTTGCGCATCAGCTCGGCGATGAGCAGCAGGTCCACCAGCCACGCGACCAGGAAGCCGATCGAGTAGAGGAAGCCGTCGTACCCGTGGACGGCGATCGCGCCGGCGATGCCGAGGAACGACGCGGCCGACAGGAAGTCCCCGGAGAGCGCGATGCCGTTCTGGCGGCCGGTGAAGGCGCTGCCCGCGGCGTAGTAGTCCGACGTCGAGGAGTTCCGGCTGCCCGCCCGGTAGACGACGTACAGCGTGATCGCCACGAACAGGCCGAACACCACGGTGTTGACGATCGGGTCGCTGGCGGGCAGCCCGTCCGCGGCGAGGGCGGTCATCGGCGCTGCTCTTCCCCGAGGCCCGCACGGGCGCGCAGCTCGGCGACCCGGGGGTCGAGCCGGCGGCGCGCGTAGCGCAGGTAGAGCCAGGTGACCAGCGCGGTGCTGACGAACTGGCCGAGGCCGAGCAGGATGCCGACGTTGACCTGGCCGAACACCTTGCGGCTCATGAAGTCGTGCGCGTAGGCGGCCAGCAGCACGTAAGTCATGTACCAGGCGAAGAAGGCGAAGCTCATCGGGAAGACGAACCCCCGGAACCGGCGGCGCAGCGAGACGAACTCGGGGCTGGCCTGGATCGCGGGGTAGTCGGGGCCGGTGGGGGCGGCGGGCCGGCGGGCCGGGGTCGCGCCCGGGGGGTCCCCGGCGGGCAGAGCCGGTATCCGGCTCGTCTCCTCGAGGGCGTTGCCCGGACCGGGCCGCGCTACGTCGTACATGGTGCCTCCGGCGGTGCCTCCGTGGCGGCGGGCTCCGGCCGCCTGCGGGCAGGGTGCCGGACCGCCCTTGCGGACTGCGAGGGCACATCGTAACTACGCCGTCCGGCCGCACCCGAAGGCGGCCGGACGCTCCGGCCGGTCCGCACGGACGGTATTCGTTTTCCCGTCGAACACGTCGAATGGGGCCGTGACAAGGGCCGGAGAGGAACGTCCGTAATGTCGAAAGAATTGTGACAGCACGTTGTCGAGGCCGGTGTCAGCTGCGACAAACGGGTTAACGGATCAGCGCGCTTCCGCTGAAGAGTCACGGAAAGTAGCAAAATGAGCGGTGCGATAGTGCGCGCGGTGACCCCCGGATGGCCGGAAGGCGACGAAGATCCACTGGTCAGCGCGGTGATCCGAAAGAAATCACCAGGTCGGGGACTGGCGCCCGGCAACGCCACAACATCGGGCACACCTTGAGGCTTGACCCACTCGTTGGTGGTACGCAGTGTAGATCGTCCGAGGGACGCTGCTACGCTGCATGGGCTAATCGGGTGACCGCCGGACGCTCCTGGCCCACGCGTCCGGTAACCGGAATTCCCTCTTAGGGGGCGATGAGGCGGAATGTCCTGGCCCGCACCCGATCGCGAAAGCACTTTTCGCAGGTCAGCGCCCGAACCCGGAACACAATTGACCCGGAAGGCGGCGGGGGTACGATTCTTTGGCCCAGCTGACCGCAGCGATCGATTGGCACCGATAAAGTTGATCTCGATCACCGTGCACAACGCAACTTGCGCCGTGCACGTGCAGATACCCGGGCACGGGACGGCGACGCGGTGCCTGCCCGGCGCCGGGCGTGCGGACGGCGGGGCAGCCGGGGCCGGGCGAGGGCGCCGGGGAAGCGGCAGGGCGGGGACGGCACGGCCGTCCGGCGGCCCGCCGCGAGCCGGGACGCCGCGCCGCCGACGCGGATCCATGACGCCGGACAGGGAGTCACTCACGTGACCGTTGCAGGAGAAGGTCAGGTGCCCGTCGGGGAACTGCTCGGCCGAGCGCCCCGGCGGTCAAAGGGGAAGGCCGTGTGGCGCGCGCTGGTGCAGTGGCGCGACTGGAGCCTGCCCGTCAAGCTGTCGGCCGTCACGGTCGTGCCCATCGTCCTCGCGCTGGTGCTGGGCATCGCGACGATCGCCGCGCAGGTCGGCCGCTCGGACGAGTACCAGCGGCTCGACCGGCTCGTCGCGCTCGGCGGCGGGATCCGCGAGCTCGCCGGCGCGCTCCAGCAGGAGCGCACGGTCACCGCGGCGATGCTGACGGAGGGCACCGTCGGCGGCACTCCCGAGCTGGCTGCGGCGCGCACGGCCACCGACGCCGCGACCGGCCCGTTCACCGCGGAGCAGGCGCGCGCCGGCGAAGCCGAGCCCGGCGTGTCCGGGGCCGCGGGTGCGGCCTCCGCGCAGGTCGGCAACCTCGCTTTCCTGCGCCGCCAGGTCGACGGCGGTCAGCTCGACCCGGGCCAGGCCATCACGGCGTACTCCGCCCTCACCGGGTCGCTCATCAGCCTCGACACCGCGGCCACCGCGGGCGCCGGCGACGGCACCCTCGGCGGCACGCCCGCCGGGCTGCACGAACTGCTGGTCGCCGGCGAGCAGGTGTCGCTCAGCCAGGCCATGGTCTCCTACGGCATCGGCCGTGCGTCGCTGACGCCGAGCGAGCTGGCCACCCTGCGCGCCGCCGAGCTGCGGCTCGCCGACCGGCTCGTCGACTTCCGTTCCGCGGCGGGCGACACGCTGCAGCGCGACTTCGCGGCGATCGCCGAAGGCACGCAGGCGCAGAGCCGGGCCCGGATGGTCGAGACGGTGCTGAACGCGCAGAGCGGCGCGGTGGACGACGCCCTGCGCGCGCTGCCGGCCGCGGACTGGGCCGCCGCCTCCGCGGCGATGCGCACGCAGATCGGCCAGATCGCCGGACGGCTCGGCGCGTCGGCGGCGCAGACGTCGGCGGAGCTGGTCGACGAGTCCAGCAGCGGCGCCGGCCTGCTCGCGGTGCTGCTGTTCGCCGCGATGGTGCTGGCCGTCGCGGTCGTCTTCCTCATCACCCGCCAGCTGCTGCGCTCGCTGAAGGTGCTGCGCCGCAGCGCGCTCGACGTCGCCGAGACCGCGTTGCCGGAGGCCGTCCGCAACATCCAGGAGGGCCGTGCGCAGGGCACCGACGTCCGGCCGGTCCCGGTGCACACCGACGACGAGGTCGGCGAGGTCGCGCGGGCCTTCGACAAGGTGCACCACCAGGCGCTGCGGCTGGCGACCGAGCAGGCCGCGATGCGCACCGGCTACGGCAGCGTCTTCGTCAACCTGTCGCGGCGCAGCCAGAGCCTGGTGCAGCGGCAGCTGCAGCTGATCGAGCAGCTCGAGCGGGACGAGGAGGACGCCGACCAGCTGGCGACGCTGTTCCAGCTCGACCACCTCGCCACCCGGATGCGGCGCAACAACGAGAACCTGATGGTGCTTTCGGGCGCCGAACCGGGCCGCCGGTCCGGGAAGCCGGTCGGCACCACCGACATGCTCCGGGCCGCGGTGTCGGAGATCGAGCAGTACCAGCGGGTCCAGGTGCAGCCGCCGCCTCCGGCCCGGATCGTCGGCTACGCCGCGAGCGACCTGATGCGCCTGGTCGCCGAGCTGCTGGACAACGCCACGGCGTTCTCCGCGCCGGAGACCACGGTGACCGTGGCCTCGCGGATGGGTGAGGACGGCTCGCTCAACATCGACATCCTCGACAAGGGCATCGGCATGAACGAGGCCGAGGTCGCCGAGGCGAACACCCGGCTGACCGAGGCCGGGTCGGTCGACCTGGTGACGTCGCGCCGGATGGGCCTGTTCGTCGTCGGGCGGCTGGCCAGCAGGCACCGGATCGGGGTGTCGCTGCACGGTGGCAAGGACATCGTCGGCGTCCGCGCCACGGTCGTGGTCCCGCCGGACCTGGTGATGCCGGTGACCGACGGCCCGGCGACCGGGCCGATCGGCGCCCTGCAGCAGCACCCGGCGAGCCCGGCGGCGGGCAACCGGCTGCCGCGCCGCCCGGTCAACGGCCACGCCCGCCCGCGGCCGGTGGTGCCGCCGCAGCCGGCGATGGGCGAGGAGCGGTGGCCGTCGGCGAGCGACCTCGCCGGGCTGTCCGGCGTGCGCCCGCCGTCGGACCTGGAGATTTCCGGCACGGCGCTGTTCGCCCCGATCGCGAAGGACGACGACGTCCCGCCGCAGCGCCCGGCCCTGCCGCAGGTGCCGGCGGTGCTGCCGTTGCCGCAGCCGCCGTCGCGGGGCGACGACCTGCCGGCGGGCAAGGACCTGTTCACGGCCAACGAGACGACGCTCAGCGACTGGTGGCAGGAGGCCACGGCGGGCTCGGAGCCGCCCCCGCCGGCGGCCGCACCGGACCGTTCCGAGACGACGCCGATCTTCGACGAGATGCTGTCGGCGTGGTTCCGCGAGGACAAGCCGGCGGCCGAGGAGGAACCGGCCGCGGCCCAGGAGGTCCCGCCGGAGGAGCGCCGCAGCTGGGATTTCGCGAGCGACGAGAACTTCCGCACGGTCCAGGAGCGGACGAAGGCGGAGCCGACGGCGTTCACGGAGGCGGGCCTCCCGCGCCGCCGCCGCGGCGAGCAGCTGCTGCCGGGCAGCGCAACCCCGCCCGCGGCCTTGCCGAAGCCCGCCCCGGCCCCGGACCTCCCGGTCCGCGACCCGGCGGAGGTCCGCGGGCGGTTGAGCAGCTTCCAGCAGGGCGTGACCCGCGGTCGCCGCCAGGCCGCAGCCCAGCGGCCCCGAGCGGCCCAGCAGCGCGCGGCGCAGCAGGCTCAGGGGACGCCGGCGGTGCAGGGCCTGGGCACGGCCCAGGACGCGGCGGCGGCGCAGGCTGCTGCGGCGGCGCAGGCCGCGGAGGCACGGCAGGGGGCGGAGGCGGCCGGGCAGAGTTCCGGTCCGGCGCAAGGCACGCCGGAGGCGACCGGGCAGCCGGGTGGGGCTCGGGAGGCCGGTTCGCAAAGGCCGGCCGGGCAGGGTGCGGATTCGGCGCAGGCCGCGTCGGAGATGTTCGGGCAGCCGGGTGGGGCTCAGCAGGCCGGTTCGCAGGATGCTGCCGGGCAGGGTGCGGATGCGGCGCAGGCCACGCCGGAGCTGTTCGGGCAGCCCGGGACAGCGCAGCAGCCGAGCGGCGCACAGCCCGCGGCGGCCCAGCAGGAACCTGCGCCCGTGGCCGATCCGCAGCCCGAGCTGTCCGACGACCCCTCACAGCCGAAGCTGCAGGGTGACATCTTCGCCGCCGGTTCGCAGCCGGACCACGAGCCGCCCGCCGAAGACTCGCCGCCGGCCGCGCCGGCAGCGGACCGGGGCACCTTGCCCAGCCGGCCCGCCGCCAAGCCGAACGCTCTCCCGAAGCGTTCCGTGCCCTCGCCGCAGCCGAGCCGCCCGGAGCCCGAGCCGGCCGTCTTCCAGGAGTCCGGGCAGCTGCCGATCGCCAACGGCCGTCCCGCCGCTCCGCCGGCTTCGCTGCCCAGCCGGAAGGCGCCCGGCACCCCGGCTCCGCGGCGGGAAGAAACCGCGGTGGAGGCCACCACCGAGTGGAACTTCGGGACCGACGACGGCTGGCGCGCGGTGCAAGCGGTGTCCCAGTCGACACCCTCCACATTCACTTCGGCAGGATTGCCCCGGCGCCGTCGCGGGGAGCAGCTGCTTCCGGGCAGCGTCGGACCGTCCACCGGGGCCACGGCCCCCCGACCACAACGGGACGCACACGACGTGCGCGGCCGCCTGCGGAGTTTCCAGCAGGGCATCGAGCGCGGGCGCCACCGCACCGCGCAGGCGGCCGAGACCAACCACGAGACCTTGGAGGGTGAATGACCTCGCCGAGTAGCGCTCAGCCGACGCAGAACCAGTTCGGCTGGCTGGTGAACGACTTCGCGGAGCGGGTGCCCGGGGTGGCCCACGCCGTGGTCGTCTCGGCGGACGGGTTGCTGCTGACCGCGTCGAACCGGCTCCCGCTCGACCGGGCCGACCAGCTCGCCGCGGTCGCTTCGGGCCTGGTCAGCCTCACGCAGGGCGCGGCCCGCTGCTTCGAAGCCGGCGCGGTCAACGAGACCGTCGTCGAGATGGAGCTCGGGATCATGGTGCTGATGTCGATCAGCGACGGGTCCTGCCTCGCCGTGCTCGCCGCCCCCAACTGCGACATCGGGCAGGTCGCCTACGAGATGACGATGCTCGTCGACCGCGTCGGTCAGATCCTCACCCCGGAGCTGCGTGCTCAGCTTCAGGGCTCCGGGGGGTCGCTGATCGGCGAACCGGTGGGATGATGGCGCGATGAGCACGGGGTCCGGATTCGACGGCGAACCACCCGAGGGGCGCAACCCCGCGGGGCGAGGGGACGACGGCACGTTCGCCGACGTCCTCAACGGGTTCACGCTGGATTCCGCCCGTGCCCGCCGGAAGCGCAAGAAGAGCAAGGAGTCCCCGCAACCCCCGGCCGCCGGTGCGCACGCGGCCGCGGATCCGCCGGCGCCCGCGCCGTCGGCCGACCAAGGAGATCGTGTGACCTCTTTAGTCTCGCCACCCGGCAGTACCGACGGGGACAGCCCCAGACCGGGCGGGCTGTTCGACCCGGGCCCGCCCAGCGGCGAGTTCATCATGCCCGCGGTGTTCGAGCAGCCGCCCGCGCCCGAGGAGCTGACGGCGATCGTCCGGCCCTACGCGCTGACCGGCGGCCGCACCCGGGCGAACTACGCCCTGGAGCTGGAGACACTGATCTCCGCGAAGGACTACGCTGCCACCGGTGGCTTCCCCGAAGTGGCCGCGGAGCAGATCGAGTGCATTTCGATCATGGAAGAGTGCCGGACCCCCCGTTCGGTCGCCGAGATCGTTTCGGCGCTGCGGGTGCCTTTGGGCGTGGCCCGGGTGCTGATCAGCGACGCGGCGGACGCCGGGCTGGTCACGGTGCACAAGACGATAACGGGCAATGACGGCGCCGAGGCACATCTGGTGTTGATGGAAAGGGTTTTGAGTGGACTCCGTCGGCTTTAAGGCACCGCGGGACACCGCGCCCCCGACCATGACCTCCGCCAAGATCGTGGTGGCCGGCGGATTCGGCGCGGGGAAGACGACGTTCGTCGGGTCGGTGTCGGAGATCGTGCCGCTGACCACCGAGGCGATGATGACCGACGCCAGCGTCGGCGTCGACAACCTCGATCACACCCCGAACAAGTCGACGACCACGGTGGCGATGGACTTCGGCCGGGTGTCGCTGGACGCGGACCTGATCCTGTACCTGTTCGGCACGCCCGGGCAGCAGCGGTTCTGGTTCATGTGGGACGACCTGGTCCGCGGCGCCATCGGCGCGGTGGTGCTGGCCGACACGCGCCGGCTGGCCGACTCGTTCGCCCCGATCGACTTCTTCGAGGACCGCGGGCTGCCGTACATCGTCGGCGTCAACACGTTCGACGGCGTGCTGGAGCACGACATCAACGACGTCCGCGAGGCGCTGTCGATCGACCCGAACATCCCGATCGTCCGCTGTGACGCGCGGGACCGCGAGTCGACCAAGCAGACGCTGATCACGCTGGTCGAGTACGCCATGCGGCAGTGGATCGCGCTGCGGGCGGCCAACGCGCGCTGACGCCGTCGGGGCCCGGGGCACGCCCGGGCCCGCCGCCGCTCACGCGCGCCGGAAGCGCAGCAGCACGACCCGGCCGTCGAACGTGCGCGACTCCGCCGGTTCCAGGCCGAGCCGCGCGGTGCCCTCGGCGAACGGCGCTTGCCGCCGCCGAGGACGACCGGGTGCACGAACACCGGGTACTCGTCGATCAGGCCGCGCGGTCAGCTCGGCGGCCAGCTCCGCGCCTGCGAGTAACCGGACAGCTCCGGGCCCATGGCCGGCCAGTCGAGCTCACCGCTCGGACCCTCGACGCAGCCGTCCAGCGAAGTGTGGACCAGGTGGACGATCAGTACTCGTCGTGACGGCGCCACCACGAGCCGGGAGCGTCGTCGCCGCGGCTCTCCTCTTCCCAGGCCTCCTGGCGCCCCAGCGGCGTGATGTCGAGGTACCGGTGCGACGCCAGGAACGTCTCGCCGCCCCGGCCGGAGGTGAAGTAGGTCCGGTAGACGTCGTCGCCGTCGCGGAGGAAGACGCTGACCCCGAAGCCCGCGCCGACACCGCAGTCCTCGGTGAAGTCGCTGCCGTGCGCGGACACCCACGGCACGTCCCAGCCCATCCGCGTCTTGTACCGCTCGATCTCGGCGAGGGTGGCGGGCGCGACGACCGTGAGCGTGACGTCCCGGGCGTGCAGGTGCGCCAGGTGCGGCATGTTGTCCACGAGCAGCGAACAGCCGGGGCAGCCCGCTTCGTCGCCCGGGTGCAGCATGAAGTGGTAGACGATCAGCTGGCGGCGGCCGTCGAACAGGTCGAGCAGGCTCTTCTTCCCGTCGGCCGCGTCGAACCCGTACGCCTTCGTGAAGGGCACCATCGGCAGCCGGCGGCGTTCGGCGGCCAGGTGGTCGGCCGCCTTCATGTGCTCCTTCTCCTTGACGAGCAGCGCGTCGCGCGCGGCCTGCCACTCTTCGGCGGAGACGATTTCGGGCAGGGCGTGGCGGGTCGCGGTCATCGGGTGTCCTCTCGTCGGGGGGTGGATGAAGCCGGCCAGGTCGTCGAAGCAGGAGCTCCAGCCGCCGTGGTGGTCGTCGCGGTCGGCGGCGGCCGGGAAGCCGGTCTGGACGAAGGTCATCTCGGTCTTGCCGTCGAGGTCGGCGAAATCGATCGTCACGAGGGTCTCGGTGCGCAGGTCGCCTTCGGTGTCCCAGGCGAAGGTGAACACCAGCCGCCCGGGGGCGTCGACCTCGCGGTAGACGCCGTGCATCCAGTGCTCGTCGCCTCCGGGGGAGCGGATGCACGCCCGCCAGGCGCCGCCGGGGCGGGTGGCGAGGGTGACGGCGGAGCCGGTGTAGCCGCGCGGCCCCAGCCAGCTCGCCAGCTGGTCGGGATCGGTCCACGCGGCGAAGACGAGTTCGCGCGGGGCGTCGAACACGCGGGTGATGGTGAGGTCAGGCATCGCCGGGGCCTCCGGTCAGGGTCCGCAGGTGCTCCTCGAGGCGGTCGAACCCGTCGTCCCAGAAGCGGCGGTAGGCCGCCACCCAGTCCGCGACGTCTTCCAGGGGTTTCGCCTCCAGCCGGCAGGGCCGCCACTGGCGGGTGCGGCCGCGGGTGATCAACCCGGCCTCTTCGAGCACCTTCAGGTGCCGGGAGACCGCGGGCAGGCTCATCGGGAACGGCTCGGCGAGCTCGTTCACCGTCGCTTCGCCCGCCGCCAGGCGCGCGAGGATGGCGCGCCGGGTCGGGTCGGCGAGGGCCGAGAACGTCCGGCTCAGCGTGTCCGTCATTTCACCATCCTGTTAATTAACGTACTCGTTAAATATAGGCCCGAGCTGGTGGTTGTCAAGTTCTCCCGGACTGCCGTGAGAGCCGCGTCACTGGTCCTCGGGTTTCCAATAGTAGGAAGCCAAAGTATTTTGGGAGGATGAGCAGTGAGCTGTACCGCCCCGTGCACCCCGTCCGGTTCGTCACCGCGTCGAGCCTCTTCGACGGCCACGACGCATCGATCAACATCATGCGGCGGATCCTGCAGTCGCAGGGCGCGGAGGTCGTCCACCTCGGCCACAACCGGTCGGTCGACGAGGTCGCCACCGCGGCCATCGCCGAGGACGTCCAGGGTGTCGCCATCTCTGCCTACCAGGGCGGCCACGTCGAGTACTTCTCCTACCTGGTCGAGCTGCTGCGCGAGCGCGGCGCGGACCACATCAAGGTCTTCGGCGGCGGGGGCGGGGTGATCGTGCGCGAGGAGATCGAGCTGCTGCACTCGCGCGGTGTCACCCGGATCTTCTCGCCCGAGGACGGCTACGAGATGGGCCTGCCGGGCATGATCAACTTCATGATCAAGGCCTGCGACGTCGACCTCGCGGCCGAGGCCCCGGCCCTGGACAAAGTGCTCTCCGGCGACATTGCCGCGCTCTCGCGGGTCATCACGCAGCTGCAGGCCGAACGGCTCTCCGACGACCTGCTGAGCGGCCTCACCGAGGCCGCCGGCAAGCGCGAGGTCCCGGTGCTCGGCATCACCGGCACCGGCGGCTCGGGCAAGTCGTCGCTCACCGACGAGCTGATCCGCCGCTTCCGCCTCGACCAGGAGGACAAGCTGCGGATCGCCGTGCTCGCCGTCGACCCGACGCGGCGCAAGGGCGGCGGCGCGCTGCTCGGCGACCGCATCCGGATGAACTGCCTCGACGGCTCGCCGGTGTACTTCCGCTCCCTGGCCACCCGGACGACGTCCGGCGAGATCCCGGCGGGGCTGAGCGAATCGATCCTGGCCTGCAAGGCCGCCGGCTACGACCTGGTGATCGTCGAGACGCCGGGCATCGGCCAGGGCGACGCCGGGATCGTCGACTTCGTGGACGAGTCGCTGTACGTGATGACGCCGGAGTTCGGCGCCGCGTCGCAGCTGGAGAAGATCGACATGCTCGACTTCGCCGACGTCGTCGCGATCAACAAGTTCGAGCGCCGCGGCGCCGAGGACGCCCGCCGCGACGTCGCGCGCCAGCTGGTGCGCAACCGCGAGGCCTTCTCGGAAGGCCCGGACGACATGCCGGTGTACGGCACGAGCGCGGCGAAGTTCAACGACGACGGTGTCACCGCGCTGTACCAGCACCTGCGCGGCCTGCTCGCCGAGCGGGGCCTCGGCGTGTCCACGGGAACGCTGCCGCAGGTCGAGGGCAAGGTTTCGACCGACGCCTCGACGATCATCCCGGGCAACCGGTCGCGGTACCTGGCCGAGATCTCCGAGACCGTGCGCGGCTACCACGCGAAGACCGAGCAGCAGGTCGCCGCGATCCGCAAGCACGAGGCGCTGGCTGTTGCGCGCGCGGAACTGGCCGAGGTGGACGCCTCGACCGACGCGCTCGACGGTCTCCTCGCGGCGGCCGAGTCCGATGTGGACGGCGAGTCGACGCAGCTTCTCGAGCGGTTCCGTTCGCTCGCCGAGGAATACCGCCAGGACGAGCTGGTCGTGAAGATCCGCGACAAGGAACTGCGCACGCAGCTGTGGCGCGACACGCTGTCCGGCAACCGGATCCCGCGCGTCGCCCTGCCGCGGTACGCCGAATCCGGTGAGCTGCTGTCGTTCCTGCGCCGTGAGAACCTGCCGGGCTACTTCCCGTACACCGCGGGTGTTTTCCCGTTCAAGCGCGACGGGGAGGACCCGGCGCGGATGTTCGCCGGCGAGGGCGACGCGTTCCGCACCAACCGGCGCTTCAAGCTGCTCTCGGCCGACTCGGAGGCCAAGCGGCTCTCGACGGCGTTCGACTCGGTGACGCTCTACGGTCACGACCCCGACACGCGCCCCGACATCTACGGCAAGGTCGGCACGTCGGGCGTGTCCATCGCGACGCTCGACGACATGAAGGCCCTCTACGACGGCTTCGACCTGACCGCGCCGAACACGTCGGTGTCGATGACCATCAACGGCCCGGCGCCGACGATCCTCGCGTTCTTCCTCAACACGGCGATCGACCAGAAGGTCGAGGCGTTCCGGGCCGAACACGGCCGCGAGCCGTCGGACGCCGAAGCCGCCGAGCTGCGCGAGTGGGTGCTCCGCACCGTCCGCGGCACGGTGCAGGCCGACATCCTCAAGGAGGACCAGGGCCAGAACACCTGCATCTTCTCCACCGAGTTCAGCCTCCGGATGATGGCCGACATCCAGGAGTGGTTCATCGAGCACGGCGTGCGGAACTTCTACTCGGTGTCCATTTCGGGCTACCACATCGCCGAGGCCGGGGCGAACCCGATCTCGCAGCTGGCGTTCACGCTGTCCAACGGCTTCACCTACGTCGAGTCGTACCTGGCCCGCGGCATGGACATCAACGACTTCGCGCCGAACCTGTCGTTCTTCTTCTCCAACGGCATGGACGCGGAGTACTCGGTGCTCGGCCGGGTGGCGCGGCGGATCTGGGCGGTGGCGATGCGCGAGCGCTACGGCGCCAACGAGCGGTCGCAGAAGCTGAAGTACCACGTGCAGACGTCCGGCCGGTCGCTGCACGCGCAGGAGATGAGCTTCAACGACATCCGCACCACGCTGCAGGCGCTCTGCGCGCTGTACGACAACGCAAACTCGTTGCACACCAACGCGTTCGACGAGGCGATCACCACGCCGTCGGAGTCGTCGGTGCGCCGCGCGATGGCCATCCAGATGATCATCAACAAGGAGTGGGGCCTGTCGAAGAACGAGAACCCGCTGCAGGGTTCGTTCGTCATCGACGAGCTGACCGACCTGGTCGAGGAGGCCGTGCTGACCGAGTTCGACCGCATCTCCGAGCGCGGCGGCGTGCTCGGCGCGATGGAGACGGGCTACCAGCGCGGCAAGATCCAGGACGAATCGATCCTGTACGAGCGCAAGAAGCACGACGGCTCGCTGCCGATCATCGGCGTCAACACGTTCCGCAACCCGCATGCCGGTGAAGAGGACGCCGAGGTCGAGCTGGCGCGGGCCACGGAGGACGAGAAGAAGTCGCAGCTGGACCGGCTCGCGGACTTCCAGCACCGCCACCACGAGGAGTCCCAGCAGGCCCTGAAGGCCCTGCGCGAAGCGGCCACCCGCGGCGGCAACCTGTTCGGGGTGCTGATGGATGCCGCCCGGGTGTGCTCGCTGGGCCAGATCACGGAGGCCTTCTTCGAGGTCGGCGGGCAGTACCGCCGCAACGTCTAGGAGCGCACGGCCTTCAGCTGCCAGACCGGGACCAGGACCCGGCCGTCCGCGTCGGTGTCCAGTCCGGTCATGGCGGCGACCGTGTCGAAACGCCCTTCGTAGCCTTCGAGCTCGGTCGCGTCGGCCACCGCGAAGGTGACGCCCGGCGCGCGCGTCCGGGCCTGCTCAACCGCCGACGGGGCACCGTCCAGGCCGGTGACCCGCAGGCCGCGCGAGGCTGCGGCGCGCCGAGGTCCCCTTATTCAACGTATGATGAGATGGCTCCATCCTGCACGCCCTGTCAACCCGGTGGTACTCCTTGACCATGAAATTCGGCATTTCGACGTTCGTGACCGACGAGGGCATCCGCCCGGACGTGCTGGGTGCGGCCCTGGAGGAACGCGGCTTCGACTCGCTGTTCCTCGCCGAGCACTCGCACATCCCGGTGAGCCGGGAAACCCCGTACCCGGGCGGCGGCGACCTGCCCCGCGTGTACTACCGCACGCTCGACCCGTTCGTGGCGCTCACCGCCGCGGCCACCGCGACGTCGGAGCTGCTGCTCGGCACCGGGATCGCGCTGCTGATCCAGCGCGATCTGATCCACACCGCCAAGGAGGTCGCGTCCCTCGACCTGATCTCCGACGGGCGCGCCCTGTTCGGCGTCGGTGTCGGCTGGAACCGGGAGGAAATGCGCAACCACGGCACCGACCCGAAGACGCGCGGCGCGCTGATGGACGAGCAGCTGGCCGCGCTGAAGGAGATCTGGACGAAGGACGAGGCCGAGTTCCACGGCGAGCACATCGACCTCGACCCGATCTTCAGCTGGCCGAAGCCGGTGCAGAAGCCGCACGTCCCGATCTACATCGGCGGCGAGAGCGAGGCCGCCCTGAACCGCCTGGCCAAGTACGGCGACGGCTGGCTGCTCCGGGGCTACACGAAGTACCAGGAGGCACAGCGCGTCCGCCGCTGGCTGGCCGAGCAGGGCCGCGAAGACGTCCAGTTCGCGGTCTTCGGCGGCCCGACGACGCCGAAGGTGATCGACGGGTTCCGCGAGGCCGGTGTCGAGCGGTACACGTTCCTGCTGGACACGCTGCCGGAAGCGGAGACGCTCAAGGCGCTCGACGAACTGGCCGAGGTGGCCGCCGCGCACCGCTGACGCCCGGCCAGGGACCCAGTTCGGGGAGGTTGCCGGTGAGGCCGTCGCCGGCCGCCCGCCCGGACAGCCAGGCGGCCAGGTCCCGCGCGGACCCGGTGACCTCGGCGCCGCCGGAGCCCCAGCGACGGTCGCCGGCGCGGGCCGTGACACCGGAGGGCAGGCGGGCGGCGAGGAAGTCCACCGCGTGGACGGCGAAGTCTTCGGGCCAGTCGATCACCCCGATGCCGACGTCGAGGTCGACGGCGTGGATCCACACCTCGCGCCAGCGCGCGAAGACCGTGCTGGACAGCTTGCCGTCGCGGTAGTCGACGTGCTGGTCCCAGTCGCGCACGCGGGCCCAGGCGTCTTCCAGGCGGACGGACTGCTGGAGCAGGGCCCGCCGGTGCTCCTCCGCGGTCCGGCCGGCGGTCGCTTCGATGATGCCGTCCCGGTCGTGCGTCGCCGGGTCGTAGAGCGGGACGAGCACGCCGAGCAGGGCGTGCTCGACCAGGTCGGCCAGTGCGCGGCCGGCGTCGGTGACGTGGGCCAGCACGTGACCGCGCGTCCAGCCGGGCAGGGGAGAGGGCTCGCGGACCTGCTGGTCGGTCAGGCCGTCCAGTGCGCGGTGCAGTCGGCGGTGCGCTTCGGCGACCGCCGCGACCGGGATCATTTGTCCAGCAGCAGGTGCACCGACAGTTCGAGGCGGTTCGCGACGTCGGCGGCCGAGGCTCGGCGGGTCACCCAGGCCACCAGGTTCGCCATCCAGACGTCGGCGACCACGTGGAAGATGTCGCGGTCGGCCTCGGCCGGCTCGGCGATGCCCATCGCCTTGGCGAACATGTTCTCCATCAGCCGTCCGACCTGCTCGACCTCGGCGGCGGCGGAGGTGTCGGCGAACATGAACGCGCGCACCATCGCCTCGGTCAGGTGCGGGTCGCGCTGCATCAGGCGCGTGTTGCGGCCGAGCACGAACATCAGCCGCTCGGCGGGGGTGTCGCCCGGGATGGCCTGGCGCTCCAGCTTCTCCTGCGCGCGCTCGAACTCGCGGGCCAGCCCGGAGACGAGCAGGTGGATCTTCGAGGGGAAGTAGCGGTACAGCGTGCCGAGGGCGACGTCGGCCTTCTCGGCGACGGCGCGCATCTGGACGGCGTCGTAACCGCCCTTCGAGGCGAGCGCGAGGGTGGCGTCGATGATCCGGCGGCGGCGGTCGCGCTGGGCGGCCGAGCCGAGCTCGTCCGCGCCGATCGCGCTCAGGCCGTTGCCGCGGGCCTTGGTCTTGCCGGGCATCGGCATTCCCCCGTCCTTCGGAACTTGTTCCAGTTCACGACGTAGATTACCGGTCCTGGCGAAACGTTCAACAACCGACCCGCTGGCCGAAAAACTATAACACGTTCTACACTCGCGAGTAGTGTCTCGTCCCGCAAGGAGGCTCGATGCCGGTCGCGCTCACCGAGGAACAGGCCGCGCTGGCCGAGGCGATCCACGCCTGGTCCGCGGCGCACCACCCGCGAGAGGCGGTGCGCGCGGCGGAAACCGGCGCCGCCGCGGCCATCCCCGCCGGGTTCGCCGGGCTCGGCCTGTTCGGCGTCGCGCTGCCCGCGGCGGCCGGCGGTGCCGGCGGCAGTGTCGCCGACCTCGCCGCCGGGCTCGCCGCGGCGGCGGAAGACCTCGTGCCCGGGCCGGTGCTCGGCACCGCGCTCGCCGGGCTCCTGCTCGCCGAGGTCCCCGAAGCGAAGGAGCTGCTCCCGGCCCTGGCCGAGGGGGAAGCCACGGTCGCCGTGCTGCTGGACGCGCCGTCGCTCGACGGCGGCGTCACCGGACCGGTGCCCGGCGCGGATGCCGGGACCTGGCTGCTGGTGCCGGCCGAGGGCGGCCACGTCCTGCTCGCGCCCGGCACGCCCGGGGTGAGCGTCGAGCCACTGGAAGCGTTCGACTTCTCGCGCCCGCTGGCGCGCATCCGCTTCGCCGGCGTCCGCGCCGATCCGCTCACCCTGCCGCCGGTCGCGCCGCCGGCCGCGACCCTGACGGCGGCCGAAGCGGCGGGCGTGGCGCGGCGGTGCCTGACGATCGCCGTCGAGTACGCCCAGGTCCGCGAGCAGTTCGGCAAGCCCATCGGGGCGTTCCAGGCGATCAAGCACCTGTGCGCCGAAATGCTGTGCCGCGCGGAAGCCGCCGAGGCACTGGCCTGGGACGCGGCCTCCGGGCAGCACCCGCTCTCGGTGGCGAGCGCGGCCGTCGTCGCCCTCGACGCGGCCGTCGCCAACGCCAAGGACTGCATCCAGGTCCTCGGCGGGATCGGGTTCACCTGGGAGCACGACGCGCACCTGTACCTGCGCCGGGCCGTGGCCCTGCGGCAGTGGCTCGGCGGGTCGTGGCGGCGGCGGGCGGCTTCGCTGGCGCTCTCCGGAACCGAGCGCACCCTCGCCGTCGACGTCGGGGACGATCCGACGCTGCGGGACGAGGTCGCGCGGATCGCCGCACTGCCCCCCGGCGACCAGCGGGTCGTCCTGGCCGACGCCGGGCTGCTGACCCCGCACTGGCCCGAGCCCCACGGCCGGGGCGCCGACGCCGCGGAGCAGCTGCGGATCGACTCCGTCCTGGGGGCTGCCGGTGTCCGTCGTCCCGACCTGGTGATCGGCGCCTGGGCCGTCCCGACCATCCTCGAGCACGGCAACGACGAGCAGCGCGCCCGGTTCGCCCGGCCGACCCTGCGCGGCGAGATCACGTGGTGCCAGCTGTTCAGCGAGCCCGGCGCCGGCTCCGACCTGGCGGCGTTGCGGACGGCGGCCCGGCGCGTCGACGGCGGCTGGCGGCTGACCGGGCAGAAGGTGTGGACGTCGCTGGCCCGCGAAGCGGACTGGGGCATCTGCCTCGCCCGCACCGACCCGGCCGTGCCCAAGCACCAGGGCATCACGTACTTCCTGGTCGACATGCGCGCTCCGGGCATCACCACACGGCCGTTGCGGGAGATCACCGGGGAAGCGGTGTTCAACGAGGTGTTCCTTGACGACGTGTTCGTGCCCGACGCCGACGTCGTCGGCCCGCCGGGAGGCGGCTGGCGGCTGGCGCGGACGACCCTGGCCAACGAGCGGGTGGCCATCGGCAGCGGTTCGGCGGTCGGCGAGAGCGTGCAGACGTTGATGTCCACAGTGGACGCATCGGCACTGGACGACGTGGCTTTGGACCGGCTCGGCGCGCTGGTGGCCGACGGGGTGGCGGGCTCCGTGCTGGACCTGCGGGCGGCCCTTCGCCGGCTGGAGGGGCAGGACCCCGGTGCGGAGTCGAGCGTCCGCAAGCTGCTCGGCGTGCAGCACCGGCAGGACGTGGCGGAGTTCGCGCTGGAGCTGGCCGGCTCGGCCGCACTGCTCGCCGGCGGCCCGGCCCAGCACGAATTCCTCCTGACCCGCTGCCTTTCCATCGCCGGCGGCACGACGCAGGTCCTGCGTTCCCTCACCGCCGAACGCCTGCTGGGCCTGCCCCGCGGCTGATGCCCCGCCAATCACGCGTGATGCCCCGCCAATCACGCGTGATGCCCCTCGGGTCACGCGTGATGCCTCTCGGCGCCCGGGTGGGTTGCGTTGGGCAACGGTGCGAAAGGACCGTTCGCGCCGCCGAGGGCAAAACTGTCGGTGTCGTGTTCTAGCGTTGCGGTCGTGGAGTTCAGCGCAGACACCCAGGCCACCTACCTCCCCGCGGATCCCCCGCGGGACGGGGTGCTGGCCCTGTGGGGCGACGACGTGGCCGGCGGGACCACGATCGAGCTCGTGCTGCCCCGGGGAGCCAAGTTCGCGCGGACGAAGGTCGACGCGGAGCTGGTTCCCCTGGAGCGGGCGCTGCCCCGGCTCCTGTCCGTGGGGGAGGAGGCCAGCCCGGCCGTCGCGGCGTGGTCGGCGGCCGTCAACGCGGGGGTGAACCTCGTCGCGCGGGGGCGGCTGCGGCCCGCCGTCTCGCCGGCCGGGGCGGCGGCCTGGCGGATCGGCCCGCTGGACGCCGCCGACGAGGAACTGCTGCGGGGGCTGGCCGGCGCCCTGCCACCGGAGGCGTACGCGCTGCCGCTGACCGGCCTGAAGAAGATCCGCCTGCACTCGCCGGACTCCCTGGTCCGCGCGCTCTGGGACGCGACCGCCGACCTGCTGGTGCGCAGCCCGGCGGCCCCCGTCGGTGCGGGCGACCCCGCGTTCGCGGCGCGCGAACCGGCGTTGCTCGGCCCGGACGGCGCCGCGTGGCTCGCCGAGCTGGAGGCCCGCGAGCCGCGCGGGGTGCAGGTGCTCCTGCGGGTGGAGGGCCACGGCGAAGACTCGTTCGCCGGGGTGCTGGCGGTGCGCAGCATGGCGGAGCCGAGCCTGGTGGTGGAGGCGGCGACGCTGTGGGACGCCCCGGACGCGGTGCTGAACCGGCTCGGCGACCAGGTCGAGACGCAGCTGCTGCTGGGTTTGCGTCGCGGGGCACGGGCCTGGGCCCCGCTCGGCCGGGTGCTGGCCCAGCCCGCGCCCGCTTCGCTGGCGTTGTCCGACGACGAGGTCGTCGACCTGCTCACCGATGGCGCCCGCGAGCTGGGCGGCGCCGGGATCGAGGTGCTGTGGGCGAAGGGGCTGTTCGCCGCGGAGGTGAAGGCGAAGGCGAGCGCGACCCAGGCCCCGGCGAGCGTCACGGACGCGGAGTTCGCCCTGAAGACGCTGCTGGAGTTCCGCTGGCAGCTCAGCCTGGGCGGCGAGCAGCTGACCGAGGCGGAGGTCGCCGCGCTCGCCGAAGCCAAGCGTCCCCTGGTCCGGCTGCGCGGCCAGTGGGTCCGCGTCGACCCGCAGCTGCTGGCCCGGGTCCGCGGCCGCACCCGCAAGCTGGACGCGGGCGAGGCGCTGGCGGCAGCGTTGACGGGCGAGCTGGAACTGGACGGCGAACGCGTCGAGTTCGCGGCACCCCCGGCACTGGGCGGCCTGGCTTCGCGCCTCCGCGACCGGGCGGAGGCTTCGGTGGCCCCACCGCCGGGGTTGCGGGCCACGCTGCGGCCGTACCAGCAGGCGGGCTTGTCCTGGCTGGCGACGATGACGGAGCTGGGACTGGGCGCGTGCTTGGCCGACGACATGGGGCTGGGCAAGACGATCCAGCTGATCGCCCTCCACCTCCACCGGCGGGACCTGGCGAGATCCGGCGAGTCGCGGTCACACGCCGGCTCAGCGAGCTCCGGCGAACCCCCGCGGACGGGGGCGGTCGAGCCGCCGCAACCGAGTTCAGCGGAGTCCGGCGCTCGATCGGCAGTCGAGCCGCCGCCGCTCGGTGAGCATCCGGCGGCCGGCGGCGGGCTTCCCTCGGCCGGTGCCGAGCGTTCCCTCACCGACCCTGCACCCCGACGAGGTGGTGGCCCCACCCTGGTCCTCTGCCCGACCTCCCTCCTCGGCAACTGGGAGCGCGAGTTCGCCCGCTTCGCCCCCGAAATCCCCGTCCGCCGGTTCCACGGCGGCGGCCGCCACCTCGACGACCTCGCCTCCGACGAGGTCGTCCTCGCCACCTACGGCGTCCTCCGCCGCGACCGCGAAACGCTGTCCGAAGTGGACTGGGGACTCATCGCCGCGGACGAGGCCCAGCACGTCAAGAACCCCCTCTCCGCCACCGCCAAGGAACTGCGCAAGATCCCCGCCCAAGCGAAAGTCGCCCTCACCGGCACCCCGGTCGAGAACCGGCTCACCGAGCTTTGGTCCATTGTGGACTGGACCACGCCCGGCCTGCTCGGCCCGCTCGATCGCTTCCGCCGCACCGTGGCGCGGCCGATCGAACGCGACCGCGACAAGGCGGTCACCGAACGGCTGGCCGCCACCGTCCGGCCGTTCCTGCTGCGGCGGCGCAAGTCCGACCCGGACATCGCCCCGGAACTGCCGCGCAAGACCGAGACCGACCGGTTCGTCCCGCTCACCGCCGAGCAGACCACGCTCTACGAAGCCGTGGTGCGGGAGAACCTCGCCGAAATCCGGGAGACGCAGGGCATCAAGCGGCGCGGGCAGGTGCTGCAGCTGCTCACCGAGCTCAAGCAGATCTGCAACCACCCCGCGCAATTCCTCAAGGAACCGCACGGCGCGCTCACCGGGCGCTCCGGCAAGCTCGCGGCGTTCGAGGAACTGCTGGACGTCATCCTCGACGAGGGTGAAAGCGTGCTCGTGTTCAGCCAGTACGTCCAGCTCTGCCGGCTGCTCGAGCGGCGTCTCAAGGACCGGGGGCTGCCGACCGAACTGCTCTCGGGCGAGAGCTCGCCGTCGAAGCGGCAGGACATGGTCGACCGGTTCCAGGCCGGCGAAATCCCCGTCTTCCTGCTCTCGCTCAAGGCGGGCGGGGTCGGGCTCAACCTGACCCGGGCCACCCACGTGATCCACTACGACCGCTGGTGGAACCCGGCGGTGGAGGACCAGGCGACCGACCGCGCGTACCGGATCGGGCAGGACCGGCCGGTCCAGGTGCACCGGCTGATCGCCGAGGGCACCCTCGAGGAGCGGATCGCGCAAGTGCTCGAAAAGAAACGGGGCCTCGCCGAGTCGATCGTCGGGGCGGGGGAGGACTGGATCACCGAACTGTCCGACGACGAGCTCGCCGACCTCGTCCGGCTCGGGGGCGGGTGATGCCGCCGAGGCGGAACTTCGGCACGACGTGGTGGGGCCGCGCCTGGGTCGACGCGCTGGAGCAGCGCGCGAAGCTCGACCCGAACCGGCTGCCCCGCGGGCGGACGTACGCGCGGAAGGGCACGGTCGGCGAACTGCACGTCGGCGCGGGAGCCGTGAGCGCCCGGGTGCGGGGCAGCCGGCCGCAGCCGTACCGGGTGTCGATCACGATGCGCACCTTCACCGACGGCGAGTGGGACACGCTCCTCGGCGTGGTCGGCACGCAGCTCGGCCACGCGGCGGCGCTGCTCGACGGCGAGCTGCCCGGCGCGCTCACCGAACAGGCGCGCGAGGCGGGCGTCGACCTGCTGCCGGGGCCGGGCGACCTGCGGCCGCGGTGCTCGTGCCCGGACTCGGCGAACCCGTGCAAGCACGTCGCCGCGGTGTACTACCTGGTCGCCGACGAGGTGGACCGCGACCCGTTCACGCTGTTCCTGCTGCGCGGGCGCCCGCGGGCGGACGTCCTGGCCGAACTGCGGGTCCGCCGGTCGCCGGCGCGCGGGGAGCAACCGAAGCTCCCGAAGCCCGTCGACGAAGGACTGGCACCCCGCGCCGCCTACGCGCGCCGGCCCGGGGCGATCCCGGCTTTGCCGCCCCCGCCACGGATCCCCGGCCCGCCGGCGGTCCTGGACCTCGACCCGCCCCCGGCCACGGGCTGGACGGCGGCGGCGCTGTCCGCCCTCGCGGCGGACGCGGCCTCCCTGGCGCGCGACCTGCTGACCACCGGACCGGCGGCGGCGGACCTCACGTTCGAGGAAGACCTCGCCCGCCGTGCGGCCGGCCGCACGGGAGCGGAGATCACCACCCTGGCCACGGCGGCGGCGATATCCCCCCGCGACTTGACCCGCTGGGCCGAAGCCTGGCGCGAAGCAGGCCGCGGCGGCTTGGCCGCCCTGCGGGAGAGCTGGCAGCCGGGACCGGGCCCCCTGGCGGAGGCGGGGGCGGTCCTGGCGGACACGGGCCTGCCGGGCAAGCCGAAGACCTGGCGCAACCGCTTGACCCACGGAGAGCTGCAGCTGCGCTACGGCCGCGACGCACGCTGGTACCGCTTCGTCCGCGAAGGAACGGAGTGGCGCCTCGACGGCCCGCCTTCGGCAAGCCCCGTGGACCTCGCCTACTGAACCCGCCGGACCGACCGCCCCGAACGCCCCAATGCGGCGTTCGGTGCGTTGGGCGCACCCAATGTGGCGTTCGGTGCGTTGAGCGCAACCAACGCCACATTGGGGCGGAACAGCCGCTACCGGTGCTCGGCCTTCCAGGCGTTATAGGTGTGATCCAGGAACCGCGCCACCCCGCGAACCACATGCGCCGAACGCACCGACGTGAACACGTCGAACGCGTGCTGCGCCCCCGCCAGCTCCGCATACGCCACCGGCTGCCGGGACTTCTCCCGCAGCCGCGAGACGAACTCGCGCGCCTCCCGCACCGGGACCAGTGAATCATCCCGGCCGTGGATCACGAAGAACGGCGGGGCGTCCGAAGTGATCCGGTCCAGCGGGGACGCCGCGACGTAGTCGTCCAGGTGCTGCACCGGATCCCGGTCGGGTGCGAACACGCGGCGGGCGATCAGGCTCTCCAGCCGGTACTTGCTCGCCGGGGCTCCCGAAGTCGCCGCGAAGTCGTACACCCCGTAGTGCGGCGCGCACGCCTGGATGCTCGTGTCCGCGTCTTCGAACGACGGCTGCAACGCCGGGTCGTTCTGCGACAACGCCAGCAACGCCGACAGGTGCCCGCCCGCCGATCCGCCCGTCACCGCCACGAACCGGGGGTCGCCGCCGTACGAAGCGATCGAAGAACGGATCCACGCCAGTGCCTGCTTCGCCGCGACGATGTGCGCCGGCCAGCGGTGCGCCGGCGACAGCGGGTAGTTGATCGCGACGCACACCCAGCCGCGGCGGGCCAGGTAGCGCATCAGCGGCCGGCCCTGCTCCTCCTTGTTGCCGATCACCCACGCGCCGCCGTGGACCTGCAGCAGCACCGGGGCACCCGAAACCGGCGACGACGGCCGGTACACGTCCAAGAGGAACCGCTTGCCGCCCGGGGCGTACGCGATGTTGCGGTCGACCCGGACGTCCGGTGCGCCCATCCGGAACGGCAGCGCCAGCTCGCCCCACGGCAACCCCAGGTCCGAGCGGCCCAGCTCCGACGCGTAGTCCTCGCCCAACGCCGAAGTCAGCGCCTTCTCGATCTCCTCGCGGGCGCCGTGCCCGGTGCGGATCAGCGCGGCCAGCCCGGCGGCGGACGCGGCCGCCATCGCCAGGCCCGCCTTCGTCGACCGGTCGCCGGTGCCGTGGCGGGCCACGTGGGCCAGGGAATCCGCCGCCGTCAGCGCCAGCAGCTGCGGCGCCAGCTCGCCGGTCAGCCAGCCGGCGAAGAACACCGGGATCGTCGTGGACCGCGCCCGCAGCGGGCGGAGCGCGTTGGCGGCGAGACCGAGCTGGACCGCGCGACGGATCAGGAAATTCGGCTGCACCAGCCCGATGATACCGGCGAGTAGGGTGACGCGCCGCTCACCGCGGGTGGCCTACCCTGGCGCCATGCAGAGACTGAGCGGCCTCGACGCGAGTTTTCTCTACCTCGAGACGTCGTCGCAGGTCCTGCACGTCTGCGGGCTGCTCGTCCTCGACGGCTCGACCGTTCCCGGCGGCTACACCTTCGCGAAGCTGGAAGAAAAACTCGAAGAGCGCGTCCGGCTGATCCCGGCGTTCCGCCGCAAACTGCACAACCCGCTCTGGAACCTCGGCCACCCCGTGTGGATCGAGGACGAAGACTTCGACCTCGACCAGCACGTGCACCGCATCGGCGTGCCCGCCCCCGGCGACCGCGCGGAGCTGGCCGCGCTGTGTGCGCACATCGCCGGGCAGCAGCTCGACCGCGCGCGCCCGCTGTGGCAGCTGTACGTCATCGAAGGCCTGGCGACGGCCAATTCGCGGTGCTGCTCAAGATGCACCACGCGAGCGTCGACGGCGTGAGCGCCGCCGGCCTGATCACCCACCTGGCCGGGCTCGAGCCGGACGGGCCGATGCCCGAGGCCGGCGAGCCGCGCAACGCCGGGACGCCGGCGCCGCTGGACCTGCTCCGCTCCGGGGTCGAGAGCGTCGTGAGGCGCCCCGCCGAGGTCGCGCGGCTGCTGCCGGACCTGCTGGGGCTGGTGCCGCGCTGGCTCGGCCGGGCGGTGCGCGGCCAGGGGATGCCGGTCCCGTTCACCGCGCCGAGGACGTCGCTGAACGGCACGATCACCGGGCACCGCAGCGTCGCCTTCGCCCAGCTCGACCTCGCCGGCGTCAAGGACGTCAAGAACGCCTTCGCGGTCACGGTGAACGACGTCGTGCTCGCCCTCGTCGCCGGCGCGCTGCGGGAATTCCTCGCCGCGCGCGGCGAGCTGCCGGACGATCCGCTGGTGGCGACCGTCCCCGTCTCGGTGCACGACCGGACCGGACGGGAGCACGGCAGCAACAAGGTTTCGGCGTTCTTCGCCTCCCTGCCGACGCACCTGGCCGACCCGGCCGCGCGGGTGTTCTTCCTCGCCGAGGCCAACCGGCGCTCGAAGGACCACCACCACGACATCGACGCCGACATGCTCCAAGACTGGGCGCAGTTCTCGGCCGCGACGGCGTTCGGGCTCGCCGTGCGCGCGTATTCGGCGCTGCGGCTGGCCGAAAAGCACCCGGTGGTGCACAACCTGGTCGTCTCCAACGTGCCCGGCCCGCCGATGCCGCTGTACTTCCTGGGCGCGCGGATCACCGGCTTCTACCCGCTCGGCCCGGTCTTCCACGGCGCCGGGCTGAACGTCACGGTGCTGTCCAACGCGGGCAAGGTGCACGTCGGGCTGCTCGGCGCGCGGGAACTGGTCAAGGACCTGTGGCCGCTCGCCGACGCGCTCCCGGACGCCCTCGCCGAGCTGCTGAAAGCCGCGCCTAGCGGGGGCTGAGCACCACGACCGGGATCTCGCGCTCGGTCCAGGCCTGGTACTTCGCGAAGTCCGCGTACAGCTCGACCAGCCGCGGCCACAGTTCGGCGCGCTCCGAGGGCCCGGCGACCCGCGCCGTGACCGGGACGCCGCGACGGCCCTTCAGGTGGATGCGGGTTTCGGGGTGCGCCAGCAGGTTGCGGTACCACTGCGGGTGCCGGGGCAGCCCGCCCTGGGATCCGACGATGACGACGTCCTCACCGGAGCGCAGGTACAGCAGCGGGGTGGTGAACAGCCGTCCGGACTTGCGGCCGCGGTGGTCCAGCAGCAGCGTCGGCACCGGCTTGCGGAACCCGGCCCCGATCCGCCACGTGCTGCCGACGCGGCCGCCGGTCAGCCGGAAGACCGCCACCTGCGCCTTCGCCGCGTACTTTATGACCTGGGCGGTCACCGGCGAATCCAGGCCGCCGGGCTTCTGCTCGGGCAGGCTGAAGCGTCCCATCGCGGGGTCCTTCCTCGGAGAGAGAGCGCGCCACGAGGCCAGTAACACGTTCTGGTTCGACGTGCGGCACCGGTCACCCGGGCGATACCCCTTCCGGGGTTGCCGTGCCGCCCCTTTCCGGATAAGACTAGAACAGGTTTCACTATTGCGCCCGATCCGGAGGACAGGCGTGGACTTCGCCCTTGACGATACGCAGACCGAGATCGCCGCCCTCGCCGCGAAAGTGCTCGGATCGCCCGGCGATCCCTGGCGCGCGCTCGCCTCGGCGGGCCTGCTCGCCCTGGCGCTGCCCCCGGAGCTGGAAGGCGACGGCCTGGGCGTCGCCGAGGTCGCGCAGGTCCTGACCGAGGCCGGCCGGGCCGCCGCGCCGGTGCCCGCGTACGCCGCGCTCGCTCTCGGCGTCCTGCCGATCGAGTCGCTCGGCACCCCCGCCCAGCGCGCGCGGTACCTGCCGCCGATCGCGGCCGGGGAAGCGCTGCTCACGGCGGCCCTGCACGAGCCGTCCGCGCCGCTGGCCGCCGCGCCCGCCGCGATCGCACGGGCCGGGGACGGGAAGTGGCTGCTCAGCGGCGTCAAGACCGCGGTCCCGTACGCCGCCGAAGCCACCCGGATCCTCACGCCGGTGACCACCGCGCAGGGCACCGCCGTCTACCTGGTCGACCCGCACGCCGACGGCGTCACGCTCGTCCCGACGCCCACCTCGGCCGGGACACCGGAGTACACCGTCCGGCTCGACGACGTCGCCGTCGGGGAAACGGACCTCCTGTTCGACCGCGGCGCGGTCGCGGCGCTGCACCGGTTCGCCCTCGCCGGCGCACTGGCGCTGGGCGACGGGCTCCTGGCCGGCGCGCTGGCGCTGACCGTGCAGCACGTCGGCGAGCGCACCCAGTTCGGCCGGCCGCTGGCGACGTTCCAGGCGGTGGCGGGCCAGATCGCCGACGTCTACGTGGCCGCGCGGACCGTGCACCTCGCCGTGACGTCCGCGGTGTGGCGGCTGGCTTCGGGGCGCGACGCGGACGCCGAACTGGACGTCGCCGCCTACTGGTTCGCCTCGCAGGCACCGGAAGCGCTGGCGACCTGCCACCACCTGCACGGCGGCGTCGGCGTCGACGAAACCTACCCGCTGCACCGGTATTCGTCGGCGGTCAAGGATCTGGGCCGGACGCTCGGCGGGGCCGCGCACCGGCTCGGCCGGCTCGGCGAACGAGTGGCGGGGTGAGCGGATGCACGTCGAACTGACCGCGGCGCAACGGGAGCTGCGTGCCGAGCTGCGCGAGTACTTCGCGGGGCTGATCAGTCCCGAAGAACGCCGGGCGATGCGGCGCGAGCGGCACGGGCCGGTGTTCCGCGAGATCGTCTGCCGGATGGGCCGCGACGGCCGGCTCGGCGTCGGCTGGCCGGCCGAGTACGGCGGGCAGGGGTTCGGCGGGGTCGAACAGCACCTGTTCGTCGACGAGGCCGCGCGCGCCGACGTCCAGCTGCCGTCGGTCACGCTGCAGACGGTCGGGCCGACACTGCAGGAATTCGGCACGGACGAGCAGAAAGCCTTCTTCCTCCCGAAGATCCTGGCCGGCGAGATCCACTTCGCGATCGGCTACACCGAACCGGAAGCGGGCACGGACCTCGCGTCGCTGCGGACGACCGCGGTGCGCGACGGCGACTCCTACGTCGTCAACGGCCAGAAGATCTTCACCACCGGCGGGCACGACGCCGACTACATCTGGCTGGCCGTGCGGACCGCGCCCGACGCACCGAAGCACAAGGGCATCTCGATTCTCGTCGTCGACACGAGCGACCCCGGCTACTCGTGGACGCCGATCATCACCTGCGACGGCGCCCACCACGTCAATGCGACGTACTATTCGGACGTCCGCGTTCCGGCGAACCGCTTGGTGGGACAGGAAAACGCGGGCTGGCGGCTGATCACCACGCAACTCAACCACGAGCGTGTCATGCTCGGGCCGGCCGGGCGGATCGGCGGGCTGTACGACCGCGTGCGCGCCTGGGCGGCCGCCCACGGCCTGCTGGACCTCGCCGACGTGCGGGCCGTGCTCGCCGAAGCGCTGGCCGTGACGCGCGTTAACGAACTGCTGAACTGGCAGGTCGCGGTCTCGTCGGCGAGCGCGCCGGTGGGCGTGGCCGACGCGTCGGCGACCAAGGTGTTCAGCTCCGAGGCCATCCAGCGGATCGGCCGGAACCTCGAGGAGATCGTCGCCCGCCACGGCGACCTGGCCGATCCGGACACCGCCGAGCTGGCCGGATGGCTGGACGTCTCGGCGAAGCGCAACATCGTGCTGACGTTCGGCGGAGGCGTCAGCGAAATCCAACGGGAGCTGATCGCGTCGATCGGCCTGGGCCTGCCGAGGGTGCCACGATGACCATCAAAGAGGCGGCCGCGGAGATCGCCGCGCGCGGGGAATGCGCGCCGCGCCCGGCGCGCGACCCCGTCAACCAGGCCATGGTCAACAACTGGGTCGAGGCGATCGGGGACCGCAACCCCGTCTACACCGACCCGGAGTTCGCCGCGGCGAGCGTCCACAGGGGACTGGTCGCGCCGCCCGCGATGGCGCAGGTGTGGACGATGGGCGGCCTGAACGTCCCGCGCGGCTCCGACGACCCGCTCGGCCTGATGATGGAGCTGCTCGACGATGCCGGGTTCACCTCGGTCGTCGCGACGAACTCCGAGCAGACCTACCACCGCTACCTGCGGCCCGGTGAACAGGTCGAGGCGCGGACGCGGCTGGAGGACGTCGCCGGTCCGAAACGGACCGCGCTCGGCGAGGGGTGGTTCGTCACCACGCGGATGACCTGGTACGTCGGGGACGAAGCCGTGGCGGAGATGATGTTCCGGGTGCTCAAGTT
This sequence comes from Amycolatopsis sp. A133, assembly GCF_031082405.1. Lineage (GTDB taxonomy): Bacteria > Actinomycetota > Actinomycetes > Mycobacteriales > Pseudonocardiaceae > Amycolatopsis. The sequence goes on along the minus strand of NZ_JAVHJU010000001.1, from coordinate 114,082 downwards.
CCGGCCGCCGGCCCCGAAGCCAACGACGGCACCGCCGTCACCGGTGCTCCGGCCGGTGATCAGCCGGGACACCGAGTTCTTCTGGGACGGTCTTCGCGAGGGCGAGCTGCGGATCCAGCGGTGGGGCGAGACGCTGCGGCACCCGCCGGGGCCGATGCCGCCCGACGGCTCGCTGGACACCAAGCCCGACTACGTCGTCGCCAGCGGCCGGGGGACCGTGTACTCCTACGTCGTGCACCACCACCCGCCGGTGCCGGGCAAGGAGCTCCCGGTCGTGGTGGCCCTGGTGGAGCTGGAAGAAGGGGTCCGCGTCATGGCCGAGCTGCTGGACGCGTCCCCGGACGAGGTCCACATCGGACTGCCGGTGGTCGCGGCGTTCGTCGAGGTGGACGACGACCTGACCCTGCCCGCGTGGAAGGTGGCCCGATGACCGTCGCCGAAGGGACCGAGCTGCCGCCGCTGACGATCGAGGCGACGCCGACGTTCGTCGTCAGCACGGCGCTGGCCACCCGCGACTTCCAGGACGTCCACCACGACCGCGACTCGGCCGTGGCCCGCGGCTCGAAGGACATCTTCCTCAACATCCTCACCGACACCGGCCTCGTTCAGCGGTTCGTCTCGGAGTGGGCCGGGCCGGAGGCGCTGATCCGGTCGATCAAGATCCGGCTCGGCGTGCCGTGCTACGCCTACGACACGCTGACGTTCACCGGGCGCGTGGTCTCCTGCACGGGCCGCGATGCCGTCGTCTCGGTGTCCGGTGTGGACAGTCTCGGCGAGCACGTCGCCGGCACCGTGGAGGTGACCCTGCCGTGACGCTCCCGGGCAAGGCGGCCATCGCCGGGATCGGCGCGACGGAGTTTTCGAAGGACTCCGGGCGCAGTGAACTGCGGCTGGCGGCCGAATGCATCTCGCACGCGCTGGCCGATGCGGGGCTGACGGCGTCCGATGTGGACGGCCTGGTGTCGTTCACGATGGACGGCAACGCCGAGATCGCGGTGGCCCGCGAACTGGGGATCCCCGAACTGAAGTTCTTCAGCCGGATCCACTACGGCGGCGGTGCCGCGGCGGCGACCGTGCAGCAGGCCGCGATGGCGGTGGCGACCGGCGTCGCGGACGTCGTCGTCGCGTACCGGGCGTTCAACGAGCGGTCCGGGCACCGCTTCGGCCAGGTGTCGTCCGCGGCGGCCGGTCAGGTCAACTCTTCGGGCGTGGACAACGCGTTCCACTACCCGATGGGCATCGCGACCCCGGCCGCGACGGTGGCCATGGTCGCGCAGCGGTACTTGCACGACTACGGCGCGACGAGCGAGGACTTCGGGCGCATCGCGGTGGTTGACCGCAAGCACGCGGCGAGCAACCCGAACGCGTGGTTCCACGAGCGGCCCATCACCCTGGAAGAGCATCAGGCGTCACGCTGGGTGGCCGAGCCGCTGCACCTGCTCGACTGCTGCCAGGAGAGCGACGGCGGGGTCGCGCTGGTGGTCACCAGTGTCGAGCGGGCGCGCGACCTGGCCCGTCCGCCGGCGGTGATCGCGGCGGCGGCGCAGGGGAGCGGGCCGGGCCAGTACGTGATGACCAGCTACTACCGCGACGACCTGGCGGCCCTGCCGGAGATGGGCGTCGTGGGCAGGCAGCTGTGGGCGCAGTCCGGCCTCGGACCGTCCGATGTGGACGTCGCGGTGCTCTACGACCACTTCACGCCGTACGTGCTGATGCAGCTGGAGGAACTGGGTTTCTGCGGCCGTGGCGAGGCGAAGGACTTCATCGCCGGCGGAGCGCTGGAGCTCGACGGCGCGTTGCCGCTCAACCCGCACGGCGGCCAGCTCGGCGAGGCCTACATCCACGGCATGAACGGCATCGCGGAAGGTGTCCGCCAGGTCCGCGGGACGGCCGTCAACCAGGTGGCGGGCGCGTCGCGGGTGCTGGTCACGGCGGGCACGGGCGTGCCCACCAGCGGACTCATCCTGACGGGTGACTGAGTGTCACCTCAATGACGGCTGGTGCCCGGCCGACGTGGGTGTCACGGTGGAGACACCACCCACGACGGAGAGTGAGGCCGATGGCGGTCGACTGGGCGCTCACGGCGGTGTTCGCGGTGCTGGTGCTGCCGTGCGTGCTGCGGCTCGCCCGCCTCGACTACACGCAGCTCGGCCACGGCGTCCGCCACGGCGACCTGGCGGAGCTCCTGCTGGTGGTGGCGATGGTGGCGATGTTTTCGCCGGTCGGCGGCCCGATCCCGGCGGCGGGCTGGCAGGCGGTGCTGGTCCTGACGACGGGCTGGTTCGCGGTGGCGTGGTGGCGAAGCAGGACGTGTGCCCACCACGCACTCTCGGCGGCGGCGATGTTGTACATGGTCACGGCGATGCCCCACGGCGGAATGGACCACGGGCCGTGGCTGACGATGTCGGCGATGGAGGCGCGGGTGGCGTTGCCGCTGGTGGCCGTGGTGGCGGCGGGGTACTTCGTGGCGGACGCGGCTTGGTCGGGGGTGCTGGCGGTGCGGGGCTCGGCGGTCGCCGGCTCCCGAGCGGTCGCCGGCTCCGGGCACGCTTCGCGGGCGGTGTGCCGGACGGTGATGGGCGCCGGGATGGGCTACATGCTGCTGGCCTCGGCCCTGTGAGGGGTCAGTCCGAAGGTCGCGAATGACTCATTCGGGACCTCGGCGGTCCCGAATGAGTCATTCGCGACCCTCGGATTCGCCGGCCGGTGGGGTGGGGGCAGAGCAGCGGTCGCGAACCCAGCTGCTCCTGCCGCACTGGTCGTGAGTGTTTAGGCGGGTTAGAACCCGCCTAAACACTCACGACGGGCCGCGGCAGACCTCAGCCCGCGATCCGCCGCACTTCGCCCAGCGCGCTCTCGCCCGGCTCCGGGAGCGAAGCCGCCGGGTGCGCCGCCGTCCACTGGGCCGCCGCCGCGATGTCGCTCTTCAACGCCGTGATCAGGTCCTCCGCCGAGGCGTACTTCTCCTGCTCCCGCAGGTGGGAGCCCAGCCACACCACGAGCGTCTCGCCGTACAGGTCACCCGAGAAGTCCAGGAGGTGGGCCTCCAGCAGGCGGTAGCCGTCCGCGCCGTAGTACGTCGGGCGGCGGCCCACCGAGATCGCCGCCGGGATGCGGGCTCCGGCCGCCCGGCCGACCCAGCCGGCCCAGACGCCGTCGCCGAGTGAGCCCGCCTGGTCCCGGAGGGCGATGTTCGCCGTCGGAAAGCCCAGCTCACGGCCCCGTTTGTCGCCCGACTCGACCGTTCCCCGCACCACGAAGTATTCCGGCATTCGTCCTCCCGAAGTCTCCCCACCACGGTAGCGGCCCCGGCGGAACTGCTCAGGAAGTGGACACCAGCACCGTGTCCGCCAGCACCGGCGCGTCGTCGCGCTCGGTCGCCGACGTCGTCACCAGCAGCCGGTCGTCTGCGCGCCACACCCGGATCCGCAGCGTCTCGCCCGGGAACACCACGCCGGCGAACTTCGCCGCGAACGACGCCACCCGCGCCGGGTCGCCGTCCAGGAACTCGTTCACCAGCACCCGGGCCACGATCCCGTACGTGCACAGCCCGTGCAGGATCGGCCGCTCGAAGCCCGCCGCCCGGGCGAACGCCGGGTCCGCGTGCAGCGGGTTCCGGTCGCCGCACAGCCGGTACAGCAGCGCCTGCTGCGGCAGCGTCGGAACCTCCAGCACGAAGTCCGGCGCACGCGAGGGCCAGTCGATCCGGTCCGAAGGCCCGCGCGAGCCGCCGAAACCGCCCTCACCGCGCGCGAAGATGCTGGACCGGGCCGTCCACAGTGGAGCACCCGAGGACGACGTGACCGAAACTTCCTGAATCACCACCGCGGCCTTGCCCTTGTCGTACACGTCCGCGATCCGCGACCGCGCCACCGCCTTCCCCGACGCCGGGATCGGGCGGTGCAGGGTGATCTCCTGCTTGCCGTGCAGCACCCTCGCCAGGTCGATCTCCACGCCCGGGAACGACACCGACGGCGGGTCGAACACGCGCAGGTTCGCCGCGACCGTCGCGAACGTCGGGAGCACCACCAGGTCCTGCTCGTAGGTGTACCGCAGCTCGTCCGGGCCCGCACCGAGCGCCAGGTGGTACAGCAGCACGTCCGACGACGTCCAGGCGAAGCTCACCTCGCCGATCTCGGCGCCGATGGCGACGCCCGCGTCGATGGGCACGCGGCCTCCTATTCGTAGCTGATCGAGACGTCGTCGGTGACCGGGAGCGACTGGCAGGCCAGCACGATGCCGTCCGCCATGTCCTCGGCGTCGAGGACTTCGTTGTGCAGCATCTTCACCTCACCCGACACGACCCGGCACGCACACGCGCTGCATTGTCCCTCGCGGCACGAGTACGGCGCGTCCATGCCCTCGTCCAGCAGCCGGTCGAGGAGCTTCCGCTGCCGCGGCCACGACAACGTCCGCGTCGAGCCGTCCAGCGACACCGTCAGCGCCGCCGGGGCTTCGCCGGACTCGGCCACCGGCTCCGGATCGGTGGGCTCGAACGGGTTCCCGGTCAGCGAAGTGAACTTTTCGACGTGCACCCGGTCCCGGGGCACGCCGAGCTGCCCGAGCGCTTCCCGCACGGCCGCCATGAACGGCGCCGGTCCGCACAGGAACGCCTCGAACGACGTGTACGCGGAAGCCAGCCCGCGGAGCTGCGAGACGTCGGGAAGGCCTTGGACGCTCTCCAGCCAGTGGACGACAACAAGGCGGTCGCCGTACCGCTTCGCCAGCGACGCCAGTTCGCCCGCGAAGATCACCGAACGCTCGTCGCGGTTCGCGTAGACCAGCACCACCCGGCCGGAGCCGGTTTCCAGGGCCGTTTTGAGGATCGCGATCACCGGCGTGATGCCGCTGCCGCCGGCGAACAGCAGGAAGTCCTCGTCCACCGACGCCGGGCAGAACACCCCGGCCGGCGCCAGCACCTCGACCTGCATCCCCGGTTTCAGGGACGAGCAGATCCAGCTGGACCCGTAGCCGCTGTCGGTCCGCTTGACCGTCACCTGCACGCGGTCCTCGTGCGGCGCGCTCGAGAGCGAATAGCACCGCGCCACCGAACCGGTGCGGTCGCTGGGGATGCGCAGGGTGAGAAACTGTCCCGCCCGGTAGGCGAACGCCGGTGCGTGCTCGGGCGGGATCTCGAAGACCACCGACCGCGCGTCCGGTGTCTCGACGACGACGTCGGCGACGGTCAGCGTGTAGACCCGCTCAGCCATCGGCCACCGCCAGCGTGCCTTCGCGCACGGCGTCGGAAATGCTGTCGGCCAGCTTCGGGCAGGTGTCGAGCAACGCCGTCGGGCCGTCCGCGTCCGCGAACACCGGGCAGGTCCGCGCCGGCGCCGTGGTCCACTGGATGCTGGTGTGCTGGATGCTGTTCTTCTTCACCAGCACGCACGTTCCGCAGCTGCGGCACTCGTGCGGCCGCAGCCCGCCGGAGAGGAACTCGGCCTGCTCGGCGGTCGTCACACTTCCGCCTCGGTCTTCTGCCGCGCCAGGTTCTCCGCGACCTCCGCCGCCCAGGCCTCGTTCGCCTTCGAAGTGTCCACTTCGAACTCGAACCGCCGGGTCATGTCCTCGGTGACGTCGGCGGCGTCGACGTAGAACTGCTGGTACCACCGGCGAAGCTGGTAGACCGGACCGTCCTCTTCGCACAACAGCGGGTTGTCGATCTGCGTCTTGTGCTTCCAGATCTCGACGTCCTGCAGGAACCCGGCCCCGATGCCGCGGGCCAGTTTCGCCGCGATCTTGTCCGCGTGCTCGTCCGAGATCCCCGGCAGCTTCTTGACCTTCATGCCGTACTGCAGCACAAACGACGTCGGCGTGACGGGGTAGTGGCAGTTGATCAGCACGCTCTCGATCTCGTAGCCCTGGAACGAGTTCACCAGCTTGTTGATCATGTACGACGGCCCGAAGTACGACGCCTCCGACCGCAGCAGGTTGTCCTCGCCGCCGTAGTTCGAGGCCATGCCCATGTCCGGGCGGCCCTTGGTGTTGAGGTACTGGGTGGCGATGTGGCCTTCGAACACGTTCTTGAAGTACGTCGGGTAGGCGTAGTGGATGTAGAAGAAGTGCGCCATGTCGACTACGTTGTCGATGATCTCCCGGCAGTTGGAACCCTCGATGAAGATCGAGTCCCACGTCCAGTTGCTCCACTCGTCGCTGCCGTCCGCTTCGATCCGCGGGATGGCCAGCTCGTCCGGCGGCGGGTTGCCCTCCGGGTCGTGCCACACGAGCAGCTGCCCGTTCTGCTCGGCCGTCGTCCACGACCGCGTCCGCGCGCGCAGCGGAACCCGCTTGGCGTAGGGGATCGAGACGCACTTGCCCTTGCCGTTCCAGCGCCAGTCGTGGAACGGGCAGGCCACCTCGTCGCCCTTGACGCTGCCCTGGGTGAGGTCGCCGCCCATGTGCCGGCAGTAGCCGTCGAGGACGTGCAGCTCGCCCGCCGAGTCCGCCCACACCACGAGCTTCGTGCCGAACGCGGTGATGGCGTGCGGTTTCCCGTCGCGGAAGTGCTGCGCCAGGCCCAGGCAGTGCCAGCCGCGGGCGAACCGGGTCGGCGGCTCACCGGCGTAGATGGTGCGTACCGAATCCTGCGTCATCGCTGCCCTCCCGTGGTCGGTTGATCTTCGTGCGCCAGCCGCGTCGCCGCAAGGTAGCCGAACACCATGGCGGGGCCGATGGTCGCGCCGGGCCCGGCGTACGTCCGGCCCATCACGGCCGCGCCGGTGTTGCCCGCGGCGAACAGCCCGGGCACCGCCGAGCCGTCTTCGCGCAGCACCTGCGCGTGCTCGTCGGTGCGCAGCCCGCCCTTGGTGCCCAGGTCGCCCGGCACGATCTTCACCGCGTAGAACGGCGCTTTGTCGAGCGGGCCGAGGCTGGGGTTGGGTTTGTTGCGCGGGTCGCCGTAGTAGTGGTCGTACTTGCTGACTCCGCGGTGGAAGTCCTCGTCGACGCCCTTGCGGGCGAAGCCGTTGAAGCGCTCGATCGTCGCTTCCAGCGACTGAGCCGGGACGTCGATCTTCGCCGCCAGCCCGGCCGGCGTCGACGACTTCGCCGCGATCCCGGCCTTGAACCAGCGGCCGGGCAGCGGCCGGCGCGGCCCGATGCCGGTGAACATGTACCGGTCCTTGTAGCCCTGGTCGAACACCAGCCAGGTCGGGATGTGCTCGCCTGGCCCGTCCCCTTCGCCGTACATGGCGTGCACGGCTTCGACGTAGGGCGCCGACTCGTTGACGAACCGCTCGCCGCGCGCGTCGACCATGATGCTGCGCGGCCGGGACCGCTCGGCCAGCGCGAACCACGGGCCGCCGGTGAGCGGCAGCGTCGGCCCCCACCAGGCGTCGTCCATCAGGTCGAGTGCGGCGCCCAGCTTGAGCCCGGCGGTGATGCCGTCGCCGGTGTTGGCGGCCGCGCCGACGGTCCAGTCGACGCCGATCGGCGCGCGCTGGTACTTCTCGCGCATCTCGAGGTTCCGCTCGAAGCCGCCGCTGGCGAGGATCACGCCGCGCCGGGCTTCGACGGCGCCGTGCGCGGTGACGACCCCGGTGACGCGGTCGCCTTCGACCTGCAGGTCGATCAGCGGGGTGTGCAGCCGGACCTCGACGCCGGCCCTGGCCAGGCCGACCCGCAGGCCGGCCGCAAGCGCTTGCCCCATGCTCAGCAGCTGCTGACCGCGGAGTTTTCCGGCCAGCCACTGCCGGCCCAGCGACAGCAGCCGGAGTGCCCCGCGCGGGTGCCTGGCGAGGAGGCTCAGCCAGCGGTAGTCGGCTTGGGTGATCGGCACGCCGAGCGGGGGAGCGCTGTACGGCGGTTCGAGGTGGGCCAGCTCGTCGCCCAGGAGCTTGCCGTCGAGGGCGACCGGTTCGACCGACCGGCCGCCGGGACGCCCGCCCGGCGCTTCCGGGTGGTAGTCGCTGTAGTCGCGGACCCAGCGGAACTTCAGGGGCGTGTGGTCGCAGACGAACTTCAGGACTTCGGGGCCGTGCGCGAGGAAGGTCTCGCGCCGGACGGCCGGGACGACGTCGCCGACGATCGAAGCCAGGTATTCGCGGGCTCGCTCGGGCGGCTCTTCGATGCCGGCGGCGCGCAGCGCGTGGTTGCCGGGTATCCAGACGCCGCCGCCGGAGCGGGCGGTCGAGCCGCCGAAGCAGGCCGCCTTCTCGAGGACGACGACGCTCAAGCCGTTGTGGGCCGCAGTCAGCGCGGCGGTCATCCCGGCGGCGCCACTGCCGACGACGACGACGTCGAACTGCTCCGTCATGCCACCTCACCTGTAACGTGTTCCATGGGAAGATTATCCAGTTGAGAGCCGCTTTCGGTCACGATAGACGAGAACGTGTTTCAGTTCTAGGGTAGCGACCATGGACGCACTCGTCGCGGACGTGGTCATCGTGGGATTCGGGGCGGCCGGCGCCTGTGCCGCCCTCGAAGCGGCCGACGCGGGCGCCGACGTCGTCATCGTCGAGCGCTTCGCCGGAGGAGGGGCCAGCGCGGTCAGCGGTGGCGTGGTCTACGCCGGCGGCGGGACCGGTCAGCAGCTCGACGCGGGCGTCGACGACTCCGTCGACGCGATGTACGCCTACCTGCGGCTGGAAACCGGGGACGTCGTCTCGGAACGGACGCTGCGGCGGTTCTGCGAGGGCAGCCGCGAGATGATCACCTGGCTGGAGGGCAACGGCGTGCCGTTCGAAGGCAGCCTCTGCCCGTACAAGACGTCGTACCCGAGCGACCGGCACTACCTCTACTACTCCGGCAGCGAGGCCGCCGGCGGGTTCCGCGACGCGGCGAAACCGGCTCCGCGCGGTCACCGCGTCAAGGGGCCGGGGACCTCGGGGAAGATGCTGATGGCCCGGCTCAAGGCGGCCGTGCGCGCCCGCGGCATCCGCGTGCTGACGCAGACCACCGCCCGGAGCCTGATCCGCGACGACGCCGGCCGCGTCACCGGGCTCGTCGCCGACACCCTGAGCGGGGCCTCCGCCGCGGTGCGGGCGCGCCACCAGCGCTTCGCGCAGTACGCGGCGAAGCCCGGCATCTACGTGCCGTCGCTGCGCAAGTCACTGCACCGCCGGGTCGAGCGCTTCGAGCGCGCGCACGGCCGTGAGCTGCGGATCACCGCCCGGCGCGGGGTCGTGCTGGCGGCCGGCGGGTTCATCGCCGACCGCAAAATGGTGCGGGAGCACGCGCCGGCCTACCGCGGCGGGCTGCCGCTCGGCACGTCCGCCGACGACGGCTCGGGGATCCGCCTGGGTACCGAGGCCGGCGGCGCGACCGGCGAGCTGGGCCGGATCTCCGCGTGGCGGTTCGTCACCCCGCCCAGCGCGTTCCTCGGCGGGATCATCGTCGACGCCGGTGGCGGGCGGGTCATCGACGAGTCCCGCTACGGCGCCGCGGTCGGCGAGAAGCTGATCGAGGAGCACGGGAGCAAGGGCTGGCTGCTCGTCGACGCGCCGATCGTGGCCGAGGCGCGCCGGGACGGCCGCAAGCAGAGCCAGTGGTTCCAGTGGCTCCAGCTGCGGTACCTGCTGCGCCGCGGCCGCGTGGTCGGGAAGACCCTGGACGAGGTGGCGCGCAAGGCCGGGATCGACGCGGCGGGCCTGCGCGCGAGCGTCGAGGCCTACCACGGCGACCAGGATCCCGTGGGCAAGCCCGTGGAGTTCGCGCGGCGGCTGGACAACCCGCCGTACTCGCTCATCGACATCTCGGTGCGGCCCAACCTCGGGTACCCGACGCCGATGCTGACCCTCGGCGGCCTGGTCGTCGACGAGGACACCGGCGCGGTGCGGAGCGCGGCGGGGGAGCCGATCCCCGGCCTGTACGCGGCCGGCCGCACCGCCGTGGGAATCTGTTCCAGGTCGTACGTCAGTGGTCTCTCCCTGGCCGACTGCGTGTTTTCCGGCCGCAGAGCGGGGATCAACAGTGCCTTGGCGCAGGGCGTTCTCGACAAAAACGAGAACGTGTTCTAGTCTCTGGAGGGAGTGAACAGAGAGAGGAACTTGCGCATGAGCGAGCAGGTGATCGCCGGGGTCCGGGACCTCCTGCCGGTCCTGCGGGAACGGGCCCAGGACACCGAGGACGCGCGCCGCGTCCCCGAGGAGTCCGTCAAGGCCCTGCAGGAAACCGGGTTCTTCAAGCTGCTGCAGCCGAAGCTCCACGGGGGCTTCGAAACCGACCCGGTGAGCTTCTACACCGCGGTCAAGCTGATCGCGAGCGCGTGCGGGTCCACCGGCTGGGTCGCCTCCATCCTCGGCGTCCACCCGTGGCACGTGGCCCTGTTCGACGCGCAGGCGCAGCAGGAGGTCTGGGGCGAGGACCAGGACGTGCGGATCTCCTCCTCGTACGCGCCGATGGGCAAGGCCGAGGTCGTCGAGGGCGGCTACCGGCTGTCGGGCCGGTGGAGCTTCTCCTCCGGCTGCGACCACTGCACGTGGGTGCTACTCGGGGGGCCCGCGTTCAAAGACGGCAAGCCGGTCGACTTCTGCACCTACCTGCTGCCCATCGCCGACTACGCGATCGTGGACGTCTGGGACACGATCGGCCTGCGCGGCACCGGCTCGAACGACATCGTCGTCGAGGACGTCTTCGTGCCGCAGCACCGGGCGCTGAGCTTCATCGCGACGTCGAAGTGCAAGGTCCCCGGTCAGGCCGTCAACCCCGGCCCGCTGTACCGGCTCCCGTACGGTTCGGTGCACCCGACCACGATCACCGCGCCGATCATCGGCATGGCGCAGGGTGCTTACGACGCCCACGTGGAGCACCAGCGCAAGCGCGTGCGAGCCGCGTACGCCGGTGAACAGTCCAAAGAGGACCCGTTCGCCAAGGTGCGGATCGCCGAGGCGGCCAGCGAGATCGACGCCGCCTGGCTGCAGCTGACCCGCAACATCGAGGAGCTGTACGAACTGGCCAAGCGCGAGGAACGGCTGCCCGCGGACCTGCGGCTGCGCGTGCGGCGCGACCAGGTGCGCGGCACCGAACGCGCGATCACCGCGATCGACCGGCTCTTCGAGAACTCCGGCGGCCGCGCGATCCAGCGCGGCACCCCGATCCAGCGCTTCTGGCGCGACGCGCACGCCGGCCGCGTCCACGCGGCCAACGACGCCGAGCGCGCCTACGTCATGTACGGCACCGGCGTCTTCGGGCTCCCCGTCGAGAACGCGATGTACTGATGGCCGCTCCCGAAGGCAAGTACGGGCAGGCGGGCTCGCTGAAACTGCACTACCACGAAGCCGGCGCCGAGCACGCCGAGACGGTCATCCTGCTGCACGGCGGCGGGCCCGGCGCGTCGGCGTGGAGCAACTTCGGGCGCAACCTGCCGGAGTTCGCCAAGCGCTACCGGACGATCGCCGTCGACCAGCCCGGCTTCGGACGCTCCGACAAGCCGACCGAGCACCCGCAGTACTTCCGGCACAGCGCGGACGCCGTCGCCGGCCTGATGGACACGCTCGGCGTCGAACGCGCCCACTTCGTCGGCAACTCCCTGGGCGGGGGAGCGGCGGTGCGGTTCGCGTTGAACCACGGGAAGCGGGCCGGGCGCCTGGTCCTGATGGGGCCGGGCGGGCTGAGCGTCAACCTGTTCGCGCCCGACCCGACCGAAGGCGTCAAGAACCTCGGGAAGTTCGCGGCCAAGCCGTCGCGCGAACGCATGGAAGCCTTCCTGCGCATCATGGTCCACGACCAGGCGCTGGTCACCGACGAGCTGATCGACGAACGCTTCGCCGCCGCCAACACCCCGGAGTCCCTGGCCGCGATGCGCGCCATGGGCAAGTCGTTCGCGCAGCCCGGCACCTACGAAGAAGGCATGCTCTGGCGCGAAGCCCACCGCCTCCGCCAGCGCGTACTCTTGATCTGGGGCCGCGAGGACCGCGTGAACCCCTTGGACGGCGCGTTGCTCGCACTCAAGACGATTCCGCGCGCGCAGCTGCACGTGTTCGGCGGCTGCGGGCACTGGGCCCAGCTGGAGAAGTTCGACGAGTTCAACCGGCTGGCCCTCGACTTCCTCGGGAGTTCCTGATGGGCATCCGGTCGCTGGGCTACCTCCGCATCGAAGCCACCGACATGGCGGCCTGGCGCGAGTACGGGCTCAAGGTGCTCGGCATGGTCGAAGGCAGCGGCACCCACCCGGACGCGCTGTACCTGCGCATGGACGACTTCCCCGCGCGGCTGGTCATCTCCCCGGGTGACGCGGACCGGCTGGCCGTCACCGGCTGGGAGGTCGCTCACGCGGGCGAGCTGGCCGAGCTGCGGTCCCGGTTGGACGGTGCGTCGGTGCCGTACAAGGAGGGCACGCCCGACGAGCTGGCCGACCGACGCGTCGACGAGCTGATCAGCTTCGACGACCCGTCCGGCAACACCCAGGAGGTGTTCCACGGCGTCGCGCTGCAGCACCGGCGGGTGGTCAGCCCGTACGGGCACAAGTTCGTCACCGGCGAGCAGGGCCTCGGCCACGTCGTGTTGTCCACAAAGGACGACGAAGCGTCGCTGCGGTTCTACCGGGACGTCCTCGGCTTCCGGCTGCGCGACTCGATGCGCCTGCCGCCGCAACTGGTCGGGCGGCCCGCCGTCGGGCCGCCCGCGTGGCTGCGGTTCTTCGGCTGCAACCCGCGGCACCACAGCCTGGCGTTCCTGCCGATGCCGACGCCGAGCGGGATCGTGCACCTGATGGTCGAGGTGGAGAACACCGACGACGTCGGCCTGTGCCTCGACCGGGCGATCCGGCGGAAGGTGCCGATGTCGGCCACGCTCGGCCGGCACGTCAACGACCTGATGCTGTCGTTCTACATGAAGACCCCCGGCGGCTTCGACGTCGAGTTCGGCTGCGAAGGCCGTCAGGTCGACGACGGCAACTGGATCGCGCGCGAGAGCACCGCGGTTTCGCTGTGGGGGCACGACTTCTCGGTCGGCGCGCGGCCGCCCGGCGCGCCATGACGTCGGTGGCGGTCGACCAGACCGAGTTCCGCAGCGTGCTCGGGCACTTCTGCACGGGCGTCACCGTGGTCACCGGCCGCGACGGCGACACGCTCGCCGGGTTCGCCTGCCAGTCGTTCGCCGCGTTGTCGCTCGACCCGCCGCTGGTGCTGTTCTGCCCGGCCCGCACGTCGCGAACGTGGCCGGTGCTGGCCGCGGCGGGCCGGTTCGCGGTCAACGTGCTGGCCGAGGACCAGCAGGAGGTCAGCGCCGTGTTCGGCGCCCGCGGCGAGGACAAGTTCGCCCGGTTCGGCTGGACGCCCGCGCCGTCCGGCGCGCCCCTGCTCGACGGCGCGCTGACCTGGATCGACTGTGCGCTGGAAGCCGTGCACGAGGCGGGCGACCACTACGTCGTGATCGGCCGGGTCACCGCGCTCGGCGCGCCGTCGGACGCCCGTCCGCTGCTGTTCCACCGCGGCCGGTACGCGGTCACCGAACCGGCCCGGGACGCGCTCGCGGCCCTGATGCCCTGGCCCCGCCCCGACGACTGGCTGTGACCGGCGATCGCGGTGGGTTAGCTCGACCGGGTGGTTGTGCAGGGATTCACAGGTGGGCCGCATCCCATTCACGAGAGAAAGCCGACTCCCGGCGCGCACACTGTTACCGAGAAGACACCTTCCGGGAGGAGTGAGTCGCGCATGCGTGGGCCCAGCGGACGGATCGCCCGGTTCGGGCGGCTGGTGCACCCCGGCCGCAACCCCCTCGCGCGAGCGGGCGACCGCGTCGAAGCGCTCCTGCTGCTCCTGGCCGTCGTCGGCGCGTTCCTCGCGATCCCGTTCGCGGCGGCGATCGGTTCGGAGACGTACGCGGCCCAGAACACTCGCGCCGCGCAGGAACGCGCCACGCGCCACCCGGCGACGGCGGTTTCCCTCGCGGCGGCGTCCGGCCAGCCCTACAGCACGGACGGAGCCGGCGCCCCGGCCGCCGAGACAACGGTCCCGGCGGCCTGGTTCGACGCCCGCGGAACCCGCCACACGGGCGACGTCCTCACCGACCCCGGCAGCCCGGCGGGCGCCCGCATCCCGATCTGGCTGGACTCCCGCGGCGAGCTGGCCGGCCAGCCGCGCTCGGCATCGACCTCGGCGGCGGACGGCGTGTTCGCGGCAGTCCTGCTGTGGGCGGCGATCACCGGAGCGCTGGCGGGTTTGTACGTCACCGTCCGGTTTATCCTGACCCGCCTCCACGCGGCGGCGTGGGACCGCGCCTGGGCCGAAGCCCGGCACGACAGCCGGTTCTGAGTCACTTCCACCGGAAGTGCACGAACACCCGGCCGAAGTTGTCCTTGTCCTTCTCGACCCGGTGGTACAGCGCTTTGACGTCCTTGCGCTCGAGGAACCGCAGGACGTGCTTCTTCAGCTGACCCGACCCCTTGCCCGGGATGATCTCGACGAGCGGGGCCTTCTTGGCGACGGCCTCGTCGATGACCGCCCGCAGGGCCCGGTCGATCTCGCCACCGCGGTTGTAGAGGTCGTGCAGGTCCAGTTTGAGCTTCACAGCGCCTGCCACCAGCCGTCCACCGGCGGGGGAGCGGCGGCGTCGATGCGCTCGCCGGGGCGGGGGATCGCCAGCGGGAGGTCGGCCTCCTTCGCCTCGCTCCACACGCGGTCCGCCGGTTCGCCCCACGGGTGCATCGCCAGCTGGAACGTCGCCCAGTGCACCGGGACCAGCAGCTTCGCCCGCACGTCGAGGCCGGCCGCGACGCCTTCCTCCGGGGTCATGTGGATGTCCGGCCACTGCGGGGCGTACGCGCCGATCTGGATCAGGGCCGCGTCGAACGGGCCGTGCTGCGCGCCGATCGCCGCGAAACCGTCGAAATAGCCCGTGTCGCCGCTGTAGAACACCCGGTGCTCCGGACCCAGCAGCGCCCACGACGTCCACAGCGTGCCGTCGTTGGTGAGGCCGCGGCCGGAGAAGTGCTGGGCCGGCGTCGCGACGAACCGGACGCCCGCGACCGCCGCCTCTTCGTGCCAGTCGAGCTCGATGATCCGCGCGGCCGGGACGTGCCAGCGTTCCAGGTGCGCGCCGACCCCGAGCGGGACGAGGAAGGGCGCCTCGGACGACGTCACCAGCGCGCGGACCGTGGCCAGGTCCAGGTGGTCGTAGTGGTCGTGCGAGATCACCACGGCGTCGATCCGGCCGAGCCCGGACAGCGGCACCGGCGGTTCGTGCAGCCGCCGCGGCCCGGCGAACGCCGCGGGGGAGACCCGCTCGCTCCACACCGGGTCGAGCAGCACCCGGGCGCCGTCGAGCTCGACCAGCGTGGACGCGTGGCCGTACCAGGTCAGGTGCAGGCCATCGGCCGCCTCGACCGGCGCCGACGCGACCAGTGGCACCGGGCGAGCGGGTTTGCGCAGCTCGCGGTGTTCGCCGAAAAACATCTCGCGGAAGATGGTGCGCATCGACGTCGCGGTCATCGGGTGCCGCGGCGCCGCGTTGCGGAACACCTTGCCGTCGAACTGCGGCGAGGAGCGGACCCGCTCGGCCCGCGGGCCGGCGGCCTTCGCGCCGAACGCCGCCGGCAGGTCACGCAAGGCCGCGATCGTGTTCCTCATGACCCGAGTCTACGAACGGTTCCTGAGAGGGGCCCCAGCTTCATGCAGGTGGGTGAGCGCCTGCCGGTAGGACTCGACGAGGCTCGTCTGCAGGTACGGGATGCCCACCTCGGCGCAGTAGGCCTGGACGATCGGCTGCGCGCGCCGCAGGTGCGGCGAGGGCATGCTCGGGAACAGGTGGTGCTCGATCTGGTAGTTGAGGCCGCCGAGAGCGACGTCGGTGACGACACCGCCGCGGACGTTGCGCGAGGTGAGCACCTGCTTGCGGAGGAAGTCGAGCTCGGTGCGCCCGGTCAGCGTCGGCATGCCCTTGTGGTTGGGTGCGAAGATCGATCCCATGTAGATCCCCCACAGTCCCTGGTGGACGGCGAAGAACAGCAGCGCCATGCCGGGGGAGAGCACGGTGAACAGCGCGCCGAAGTAGAGGACGAAGTGCGCGGCGAGCAGCGCGGCTTCGGTTCCGCGGCGGCGCAGTCCCGGCTTGCGGACCGCGCGGACGCCGGACCAGTGCAGGTTCAGGCCTTCGAGGGTGAGCAGCGGGAAGAAGAGGAACGCCTGGTACCGGCCGATGAAGCGCGGGACGCCCCGGCTGGCGCGGGCCTGGTCCTTCGACCACACCAGGATGTCCGGATCGACGTCGGGGTCGAGCTCTTCGTGGTTCGGGTTGGCGTGGTGGCGGGTGTGCTTGTCCATCCACCAGCCGTAGCTCATCCCGATGCCGAGGTTGCCCGCGAGCATCCCGGCGATTTCGGTGGGCCGGCGGCGGCGGAAGACCTGCTTGTGCGCGAGATCGTGGGAAAGCAAGGCGATCTGCCCGAACATCACGGCCAGGAAGGCGGCGACGGCGAGCTGCCACCAGGAGTTCCCGAGCAGCGCGAAGGCCACCCAGCCGGCGGCGAAGAGTCCCGTCACGACGGCGATCCGGGCGGTGTAGTAGCCGGGACGGCGTGCCATCAGCCCGGCGGCGGAGATGCGGTGGCTCAGCCGGGCGAAATCGCTGCCGACGACGTTCTCAGTGGTGGTCACGCCCCCGAGTCTCCGCGACGGCGGCTCCTGCGGGAAGCCGGTGCACCTCCGGGGGTTTCGGGGGGCCAGCCCTACCGCGCACGCTGGTAGGGGCGTCCGGCTTCCCGGGTCTGCCGCAGCTGTCGTGAGTGGTAAAGCGGGTTCTAACCCGCTTTACCACTCACGACCGGCCGCGGCAGACTGCTTACTTGCCCTGGAAGTCCGGCTTGCGCTTGCCGACGAAGGCTTCGACGGCTTCGGTGTGGTCGGCGGTCCCGCCGAGCGCGGACTGGGCGGCGTCCTCGGCCTCGAGGGCCTCCTCGAACGTCGACTGCGCGGCCAGGTTGAGCACGCCCTTGATCTTCGCGTAGGCGACGGTCGGGCCGGCCGCGAGCTTCGCCGCCACCTTCTGGGCGCGGGCGGCGAGTTCCTCGTCCGGCACCACCTCGCCGACCAGGCCGAGCCGCAGCGCCTCGGCCGCGTCGACGGTCCGGGCCAGCAGCATCAGCTCGGCGGCGCGGCCGTAGCCGACCAGCCGCTGCAGCGTCCAGGACGCGCCCGAGTCCGGGCCCAGCCCGACGTTGGCGAAGGCCATCAGGAACGACGACGACTCGGCGGCGATCCGCAGGTCGCTGGCGTAGGCGAAGGCGGCCCCGGCGCCGGCGGCGGTCCCGTTGACGGCCGCGATGACCGGCTTCGGCATCGCCACGATGGTCCGGACGATCGGGTTGTAGTGCTCCTTCACGGTCTGTAGCGGGGCGGGGTCACCCGCTTGCAGCAGCCCCACGTGCTCCTTCAGGTCCTGACCGGCGCAGAACGCCTTGCCGGAACCGGTCAGCACGACCGCGCGGACTCCCTTGTCGTCCGCCGCCTCGCGCAGCGCCGCGAGCAGTGCTTCCTTCAGCTCCACGGTCAGCGAGTTGTACGCCTGCGGCCGGTTGAGGGTGAGGGTGCGCACCCCGTCGGCGTCGGCGGTCAACAGGACGTCGGATGTGGTCACGTCTTCTCCTTGCGCGGAAAACTTCGGTCGGCCGAGAGTCTTTCACCTCGCGCGGGCCGCATACCAGCACCGATACGGCGGCAAAAGATCCCCTCCGCTGATGCGCCCGGCCGCTGATGAGGGACAATGGACACCAGACCCGGCTGGCTTTCACGCGAGCGCGACCCGGGCGCGCCGGTTGAGACGGAGGGAGCACGCTATGGCGGCCATGAAGCCCCGGACCGGAGATGGTCCCCTCGAAGTGACTAAGGAGGGGCGGGGCCTCGTGATGCGCGTACCACTCGAGGGTGGTGGGCGACTCGTCGTCGAACTCTCCGCGGAAGAAGCGAAGGACCTCGGCGCCGCACTGGCGGAGGTCACCGGCTGACCCGGCTCCCCCGATCCGTCCTTCCGTCGCACCCCGGTCTCCCTTCGGAGGCCGGGGTCGCGGTTCCTCTGCGCCCGAAGGTTGCTCACTGTGCGTAATCCGCTACCGCCCGTTCCGGCTACCCTGCTCGACATCGAGGTCACGGCGGAGCTCCGCCGCGGCGTCCCGGCGGCCCGGCTGGTGGCCGCGCCCGACAACGATGACGTCGAGCCCTTGGAAATCGAGGGCGTCCGGATCACGGGCAAGGCGGGCGATGTGCAAACGGTCCCCGGTGGCGGGCCCCGCTGGATCGCGGGACTCGGCGGCGGGGAGCCGAAGGAGTACCGCAAGACCGGTGCGGCGCTGGTCCGCGCGGTGAACGCGACGCTGGCCGAGGACGTCGAAAACGGCGGCAAGGCGTTCCGCGCGGTGCAGCTGGCGCTGCCCGAAGAGGCTTCCGGCGAGCACGTCACGGAGCTCGCGCTGGGGCTGCTGCTCGGCGGCTACCGGTACAAGGTGTCCGGAGCGGACCCGAAGCCGTCGGTGCGGACGGTGCGGCTCGTGGGTGCGGACCCCGCGTTGCCCGAGCTGGTCGCCCGCGCTTCGGTGCTGGCCGCGGCGACGGCGTTGACGCGTGATCTGGCGAACACGCCGTCCAACGTGAAGACCCCGGCCTGGCTGGCCGACACGGCCGCTCGCGTGGCCGGTCCGCGCGTCGAGGTGACGGTGCGGGACGAGAAGTGGCTCGCGGCGGAGGGCTTCGGCGGCGTCCTGGCCGTCGGCGGCGGTTCCGCGCGGCCGCCGCGGCTGATCGAGATGGCGTACAAGCCGTCGGGCGCTTCCCCGCACCTGCTCCTGGTCGGCAAGGGCATCACGTTCGACACCGGCGGCCTGTCGATCAAGCCGGCCGACGGGATGCACCTGATGCGCACGGACATGGCGGGCGGCGCGGCGGTGATCGCGGCGGTCCGCGGCATCGCGGCCCTGGGCCTGCCGGTCCGGGTGACGGCGCTGGTCCCGTGCGCGGAAAACCACGTCTCCGGATCGTCGTACCGGCCGGGCGACATCGTCCGCCACTACGGCGGCAAGACGACCGAAGTGGGGAACACGGACGCGGAGGGCCGGATGGTCCTGGCCGACGCGCTGGTGTACGGCATCCGCCGGTTCTCGCCGGACTACGTCGTCGACGCGGCCACGCTGACGGGCGCGATGAAGGTCTCGCTGGGCCTGCGCACGGGTGGCCTGTTCGCCTCCGACGACTCGCTGGCGGCGCTGGTGTCCGAAGCGGGCTCGCGGGTCGGCGAGGCGTGGTGGCGCATGCCGCTGGTGGAGGACTACGCGGAGAACGTCCGCGGCGAGTTCGGCGACGTGCGCCAGACACCGGGCGGGCCGGGCGGCATCACGGCGGCGCTGTTCCTGCGGGAGTTCACGGCGGGCCTGCCGTGGGCGCACCTGGACATCGCGGGCCCGGCGCGGTCGGAGAAGAACTACGACGAGGTGGTGCCGGGCGCGACGGGGTTCGCCGCGCGGACCTTGGTGGAGCTGGCGGCTTCGCTGGGCTGAGACCGCCCGGGCCGGAGCCGCGTTCCGGCGCCGACCGCGGCCACGGCGAGCAGCAGCCACACCGCCACCACCGCGATCAGCCACCCCCAGCCCGCGTGCCCGTACACCCACGCTCCCGCGGCGCCGCCCACGCTGCTGCCCAGGTAGTACGTCGCCGTGTACATCCCGCCCACCTGACCGCGGGCGGTTTCCGGCGCGTCCGCGGCCGCCCAGCCGTTCGCGACCGCGTGCGCCGCGAAGAACGCGCACGTCAGCACCAAGAACCCGGCGATGACCACGGGCAGCGAGTCCGGCAGCGTCAGCGCCGCGCCCAGCGCCGTCAGCAGCAGCGCGCCGACCAGCGCCCGGCGGCGGCCCACCCGCGCCACCAGCCGTCCGGCCGCGGCCGAGGAGACCGAGCCCGTCGCGTAGGCGAGGAAAACCAGCGACGCGATCGCCGGCGACAGGTGCAGCGGATCGCCGGTCAGCCGGAAGCCGGCGGCGTTGTAGAGCGCGACGAACGAGCCCATCGCCAGCAGCGCGACGGCGTACTGGGCCAGCAGCACCGGCTTGCTCAGCGCCGTCACCAGCCCGCGGGCGACGCTGCGCAGCTGGGCGTCACCGCGGGGCCGCGTGCCCGGCGGCAGCGCCACGACGGTGACGGCCGAGCACACCGCTCCCACGCCCGCGACGACGAACAGCGCACCCCGCCAGCCGAGCGGACCGGCGGTGAACCCGCTGGCCAGCCGGCCGAGCATGCCGCCGACGGTGTTGCCCGCGATCATCGCGCCGACGGCCGCGGCGACGGCCGCGGCGACGCCCGCGCGGCCCAGCCGTTCGGCCAGGTAGGCGGCCGCGACCCCGGGGAACCCGGCGATCGCGACGCCCTGCAGCGCGCGCAGGACGAGCAGCGCCGGGTAGGTCGGCATCAGCGGCAACAGCAGCCCGAAAACGACCGACGCGACGACGGACGTCAGGATCACCGGCCGCCGCCCCACCACCTCGGACAGCGCCGCAATGGGCAGGACCGCCACGGCGAGCGCGCCGGTGGCGACGCTGACGGCGAGGGCCGCACCACCGGGGTCGAGGTGGAATTGGGCGGCCAGCTGCGGCAGCACCGGCTGCGGCGCGTAGAGCAGGGCGAAGGAGGAGATCCCCGCCGCGGCAACGGCGGTCTTGACTCGGCGGGTGGAAGTCACGTCCTGAACGTAAGCAGCGCTAACCAATACGTCTAATGCACTTACCTGGCATGATCAATGCGGTGACGTATGATTCGCTGTCCGCGCAGGTCGCACCGCACTTGCCTCTGCTCGCCGCGCTGAGGGAGACGAGGAACATCACACGCGCGGCCGAACTGCTGGGCGTGCCGCAGCCGACGGTGAGCCGCCGCCTCGCGGCACTGGCGGAGGCACTGGGAGCCCCGTTGACGATCCCGGACGGCCGCGGCATCCGCTTGACGCGCGCGGCCGAGCTCCTGGCCGAGGCGGCCGAGCGAGGTTTGGCGGCGCTCGACACGGGCGTCCGGCTGGCGCGCGAGGAGGTGTCCCCGGAGTCGGGGCACGTCGTGCTGGGGTTCCTGCACCTGCTCGGGCGGTCGTTGGTGCCCTCGCTGCTGCGCGGGTACCGGGCGAGCTACCCGGGGGTCCGGTTCACGCTGGTCCAGGGCTCGCGCCAGGAAATGGTCGACCGGCTGGCGGGCGGCGAGCTGGACCTGGCGTTGGTCGCGCCGCTGCCCGAGGTGCCGTCGTTGGCGTGCGCGGGCTTGGTGGACGAAGAGATCCTGCTGTCGGTCCCCTCGGGCCACCGCTTGGCGGGCCGGCGATCGGTGCGGGTGGCGGAGCTGGCGGACGAGGAGTTCGTGCTACTGGAGCAGGGGTACGGGGTGAGAACGCTGACGGACAAGCTCTGCGCGGCGGCGGGCTTCGCCCCGCGGATCGCGTTCGAGGGCCAGGAGTCGGACACGGTGCGCGGGTTGGTGGCGGCGGGGCTGGGGGTGGCGTTGCTGCCGCGGTTCGGGCCGGGGACACCGGCGGGGGTGGCGGAGGTGCCGTTGGCCCCGCGGCCGTACCGGACGATCGGGCTGGTTTGGCGGGCCGAGGAGCCGATGACTCCGGCTGTGGCGGGGTTTCGGGAGCACGTCCTGGAGGCCGCGGGTAGGGATCCGGGCAAGCTCGTTCTTGCAGGTCAAGGCTGACTTCGCCAGAGCGGTACGGGCTGCGTGCTGGGCCCTTGCCGGGCCGCCCGCCAGGAAAAACACCCCCGCCCTTCCCGGGGGGCGTCCCCAAGCCCAGTCTACCGGCGACCCCCGGCCAACCCGCCCGAGAACACCTAGTTGTCCACAGCCCCGCAACCCTGTGGACAACTCAGGTAGCGGCGCCCACGAGCAACCCGCCGCCCACCGGGAGCAGCGCCGGGACCAGGCGTTCGTCCTCCCGGAACGCGCGGGCCACCTCGCGCAGGGCCAAGGTCTCCGGGTCGCGGTGGGCCGGGTCGATCACCCGGCCGCCGGCCAGCACGTTGTGGAACGCGATGATCCCGCCCCGGCGCAGCAGCGACACGCCCAGCTCGTAGCAGCCCGGGTACTCGATGTGCGCCGAATCGACGAACACCAGGTCGTACCCGCCCGGCGTGAGCCGCTGCAGCACGTCGAGCGCCCGGCCGATGATCAGCCGCGTGCGGCCCGGCGCGAAGCCGGCCTCGCGGAACGTCGCGCGCGCGGCCCGCTGGTACTCCGGCTCCACGTCGATCGACGTCAGCACCCCGTCGGGCGCCATCCCGCGCAGCAGGCTCAGCCCGCTGACCCCCGCGCCGGTGCCGACCTCGACGACAGCTTTGGCACACAGCGTCGCTGCCAGGAAACGCAGCGTCGCGCCCGCACCCGCGCTGAGCGGGGTGCAGCCCAGGTCCTCGGCCCGCGCCCGGGCCGAAGACAGCACCTCGTCGTCGGGCAGGTACCCGTCGACGAACCCGGAATCGGCCGGTGCGGCCGCAGGGGTGGGCGTGTTCACGCACGGAGGTTAGCGTTGGTTGTCGATAAATCCGCGCAGGCTCCCTGGTAAGCACCCGGGAAGAACTTCTCAGCCTGCTCTCAGTCCAGTCTCACTAGAACCATAAGGAACCCGGAGAGACTGAAATCCGAACACACGGGAACACCGTGCCAAGGGCCCGCGTTGGGTGGAGCAGACAGGAGAAACACAGATGGAGGTGCCTGCTCCCGCGATGCAGAACGCCGTTGCCGACACCGGGGCCGAGCCGGTGACCCTGGACGAAGCGGCCTGGACGCCGCCGTCCTGGGACGAGGTCGTGCGCGAACACGGCGACCGGGTCTACCGCCTCGCCTACCGCCTGACCGGCAACACCCACGACGCCGAGGACCTGACGCAGGAGACTTTCATCCGGGTCTTCCGCTCGCTCGCGTCCTACAAGCCCGGCACATTCGAGGGCTGGCTGCACCGGATCACCACCAACCTGTTCCTGGACATGGCCCGCCGCCGCTCGCGCGTGCGGATGGAAGGCCTGCCCGACGACACCGACCGCATCGTGGGCGACGACCCGAGCCCCGAGCAGGTCTACTCGGACACCCACCTGGACCCGGACCTGCAGGCGGCGCTCGACGAGCTGCCCCCGGAGTTCCGCGCCGCCGTGGTGCTGTGTGACGTCGAAGGGCTCTCGTACGAAGAGATCGGCGCGACGCTCGGTGTCAAGCTGGGCACCGTCCGCAGCCGCATCCACCGTGGGCGTCAGGCGCTGCGCGCTTCGCTCGAGCGTCGCCGCACTTACGCACCGCAGTCTGCGAAGGTGACGGTATGACCGCACCGCGAGGCTGGGCACTCCCCGAGTCGCACCTGCTGCCGGACGTCGTGGTGGCGTTCGTCGACGGCGAGCTGACCCACGGCGCCCGCGACCGAGCGGCGTCGCACATCACCCGCTGCGCGGCGTGCGCAGCGGAGGTGCGCGCCCAGCGCCAGGCGGTCGACGCCATCCGCGGCGCGGGAGCCCCGTCGATGTCGGCCGGGTTCCTCGCGAGCCTCCAGTCGATCCCGCAGCACACGGAGCTGCCGAGCGCCCCGGACAACCTGGCGATCACGGCGGACGGCCAGCTGGTCGCGGTCCAGCGCCCGGACCGGGTCGCGGGCCTGCGCGACGCGGGCGTGCTGGGCGGAGTGGCGCCGTTGGGATCATCCGCCCCGCTGGGCCAGTCCCCGAACGTCCTCGGCGGCGGCCGTTTCAAGCGCCGCGCCGCACAGGGGGCGGGCGTGGTGGTATCGGGCCTGGTGCTGAGCGCGCTGGCCCTGGTGGGGACGTCGGCGGACGGTGACGGAGCCCCCGAGACGGGCGGCGGAGCGCCCCAGCAGGCGGGCCTGCTGCCGGCCCAGATGGCGGTGCCCCAGCAGCCGGCTCCGGTTTCGACCCCGGCGAGCACGACTCCGGTGGCGGTACCGGCCGGCATCCGCTGAGCAGACTTTGAAGGCCGCTGCGAGGCATTCCTTCGCGGCGGCCTTCGGTGTGTCCGGTCTTCGTCGGGAGCGGCTCTTCGTCTGAAGCGGCTTGGGCTGGGAGCTGCCCCCGCCGACGCTGCCCTCGCCGACGCTGCCCTCGCCGACGCTGCCCTCGCCGACGCTGCCCTCGCCGACGCTGCCCTCGCCGGACGCTGCCCCCGCCGACGCTGCCCCCGCCCTCCCTAGGGGGGCGTGCCCATGTCCAGCCTATCGCCGCCCTCCGACGGAAACCCCCGTTCAAGGCCCCGTCGAGCCGTTTTGTCCACATCACGCCGGCCCTGTGGACAACCCGCCCAAGAAACAGCCACTTCACCCTCGGACCGGCAGACTCGGAGCACCGGGCTTGGGTATCGTCACGCCCAGCCACCTGATCTTCTGCACCGGGGAATGATGACCGAGCCGAACGTGAATCCCGAGCAGCCCGGCGCGCGTGAAGCCGACCGGCTGGGCCCGCGGCCGCTCGCGCGGCCGGCCGTCGATCCGGCGCAGGCCGCCGTCTTCGGCAGGCCGCAGGGCGTTGATGGTGCGTTCGACAAGCTCTACACCCCGCAAAAGACCAACGGCGTCAACCTCGCCCCGCCCGCTCCCGAGTCGCTCGCCGAGGCCTTCCGGCGGCCGCCCGGGGCCGAAGGTGTGCTGCTCGAACGGCCGCGCGAAGCCACCGGTGACCCGCGGGAACCCGAACCGCCCCTGTGGGCCGGCACCCGTGATCCGTGGCGCGATCCCGGGGCCGCCGCGGTGCTCGCCGGGCCCGCCATGCCCGCCGAAGACGAGGAAAAACCGGCCAACCGGCCACCCGGCGCCCTGCTCAGCCTGCCCGAAGTGCTTTTCGGACGGCGCGTGCAGCCGAAGGCGCTCGTCCTGCTCGGCGTCGTCGCGCTGCTCGTCGGCGCCGTCGGCGGCTTCGTCGGCTGGTGGGTCGGCGACACCGGCACCGAGCTCACCGGCTCCGCCACCATCTCCGAAGCCGAGGCCGGCAAGGAACGCCCGGCCGGTTCCGTCGCCGAAATCGCCAAGCGCGTCGCGCCCGCCGTCGTCTCGCTCGAGGTCTTCAAGCCCGGCGCCGAATCCGGTGAGCAGGGCTCCGGCGTCATGATCGACCCCCAGGGCTACATCCTCACCAACGAACACGTCATCGCCTCCGCCGCCGCGGACCCCGGTGTCAAGGTCACGGCCGTCTTCATCGACGGCACCCGCACCGAAGCCAAGCTCGTCGGCGCCGACCAGAAGACCGACCTCGCCGTCGTGAAGGTCAACGTCACCAACCCGACCGTGCTGCAGGTCGGCAAGTCCGCCGACCTGCAGGTCGGCGACACCGTGATGGCGATCGGCTCGCCGCTGGCGCTGCAGAACTCGGTGACCGCCGGCATCGTCAGCGCGCTGAACCGGCCGATCACCGCGGGCGGTGACAACGGCGCCCCGCCGGTCACCTACGAGGCCATCCAGACCGACGCCGCGATCAACCACGGCAACTCGGGCGGCGCGCTCGTCGACTCCACCGGCGCGCTGGTCGGGATCAACTCCTCGATCCGCTCCGCCGGCGCGGACGGCGGCAGCATCGGCATCGGCTTCGCCATCCCGAGCGACTACGCGATCAAGATCGCGAAGGCGCTGATCAAGGACGGCAAGGTGAAGCACGCCGACATCGGCATCAACGCGTCGTCGACGGTCGCGGGCTCGTCCACGATGGGCGCCCAGGTGAAGAACGTCGCGCCCGGTGGCCCGGCCGCGAACGCCGGCATCAAGGAGGGCGACGTGATCACGAAGATCGGCAACCGGCTCGTCCGCGACTCCTCGGAACTGACGGTCGCGGTCCGTGCGCACGACGTCGGCGAAGTGGTCCCGGTGTCGCTGGCCCGCGACGGCGCCAGCTTCGTCGTCGACGTAACCCTGGCTTCCGACTGAGTTCCCGTGTTCGGCCTGCCGGAGCGCGGCGGGCTGCGGGTACCCTGGGCGGGTAGGTTCCGAGCGGAGGTAGACGGGTGTTCGACAGTGTCGGATGGGGGGAAATCCTCGTCCTCATCATCGCCGGTCTCTTCATCCTCGGCCCGGAACGGCTGCCGGAGGCGGCGTCCTGGCTCGCGAAGAGCGTGCGCAAGGTCCGCGACTTCGCGACCGGCGCGAAGGAGCAGCTGCGCGAGGAGATGGGCCCGGAGTTCGACCAGCTGCGCAAGCCGCTGGAAGACCTTCGCGGACTGCGCAACTTCGACCCGAAACGGGTCGTGACGCAGCACCTCTTCGACGGCGACGCGGATCCGCTGGGCTTGAAGGGCATCACGAACGGCAGCAGCACGCCGGCGAACGGGAGCAACGGCTACCTGGCCGGCCAGACCCAGTCGGCGCCCGAGCCGCTCAAGCCGGGCGAGCGCCCGCCGATCGACCCGGACGCGACATAACGGACATCGGTTTCCTCACCGAGTCCGACCGCGCCCGCTGGGAAGTCCTGGCCCGCGGCAAGGACACGTACTTCGAGGTCGAACGCAGCGACGACGCCTACGAGCGAACCTGGCGCCGCCTGCTCGACGACGACCGCATCCGCGGGATCGCCGCCTGGCTGGACGGCGAGATGGTGGGCGCCGCGCACTACCGGGACTGATCCACTACGCCTACCGGCGCGACGCGACCGGCCCTCCACAGCCCGGCCGTGATGTGGACAACGGGGGGCGTGCGGGCCGTTTTTCGGCCTTGTGTCGGACAGGCCCGATAAACTGGACGTGGGACCGACCCCCCGGAGAGGGCGGGGGCTGCGCTTGGTGGCCGGATGGGGGCGCATTGGGCCCTTGCCGCTGAAGCGGCAGGGAGCCAGAGCCGGCAGCGGCGGCCCCGATCCGCCAGCCGTGACCGCGATCCGCCAGCCGCGACCGCGATCCGCCAGCCGTGACCGGCGACCCTCAGCGACCCGCCGGCGTCACGTTCAGCATCATCCCCGCCAAGCCCCGCGCCCGGACCGAGAGCTTCTTCGCCACGTCGCTCAGCACCAGTGAGGCCGGTGCCTCCGGCTCGGACAGCACGATCGGCGTGCCCGCATCACCCTGGGCGACGACCCGCGGGTCCATCGGGACCTGGCCGAGCAGGGGGACCTCGGAGCCGATCGACTTCGACAACGACGAAGCCACCGTCGCGCCGCCGCCCGAGCCGAACAGCTCCATGCGCTCGCCGGACGGCGTCTCCAGCCACGACATGTTCTCGATGACCCCCGCCACGCGCTGGCGCGTCTGCAGGGCGATCGCGCCCGCTCGCTCGGCCACCTCGGCCGCTGCCTGCTGGGGTGTGGTCACCACCAGGATCTCCGCGTTCGGGATCAGCTGGGCCACCGAAATCGCGATGTCGCCCGTGCCCGGCGGGAGGTCCAGCAGCAGGATGTCCAGGTCGCCCCAGAACACGTCCGCCAGGAACTGCTGGAGCGCGCGGTGGAGCATCGGGCCGCGCCAGACCACCGGGGTGTTGCCCGGGGTGAACATGCCGATCGAGATCACCTTCACGCCGTGGGACTGCGGCGGCATGATCATCGTGTCGACCTTTGTCGGCTTCTCGCGCGCGCCCAGCATGCGGGGGATCGAGTGGCCGTAGATGTCCGCGTCCACCACCCCCACCGACAGCCCGCGCGCGGCCATCGCCGCCGCCAGGTTCACCGTCACCGACGACTTGCCCACGCCGCCCTTGCCCGAGGCCACGCAGTACACCCGCGTCATCGAGCCCGGCTGCGCGAACGGGATCACCGGCTCCGCCGCGTCACCGCGCAGGGACTTCCGCAGCTCGGAGCGCTGCTCGTCGCTCATCACGTCCAGTTCGACGCGCACGTCCACCACGCCGGGCAGCTTCGAAACCGCGGCCTTGGTGTCGTTGGTCAGCGTCGCCTTCAGGGGGCAGCCCGCCACCGTCAGGTAGATCCCGACGGTGACAACACCGTCGGACGCCACCGCCACGTCCTTGACCATCCCCAGGTCCGTGATGGGTTTGCGGATCTCGGGGTCTTGCACGCTCTTCAGCGCGCTGCGGACGTCGTCGACGCTGGGGAGCTGCTGGGTGCTGGTCACCCCACCCATGTTACGAGCCGGTAGGGGTGCGGGACTTCCTGGGCTGGACGGACAGGTCCTCCCGGAGCCGGTCGAGCTCGCTGCGGAGGTAGTCGCGCGTCGCCACTTCGCCGACCGCCAGCCGCAGCGCCGCCAGCTCCCGCGCCAGGTACTCCGTGTCGGCCTTCGTCTGCAGGGCCCGGTTCCGGTCCTCATCCAGGGAGACGCGGTCGCGGTCGTCCTGCCGGTTCTGCGCGAGCAGGATCAGCGGTGCCGCGTACGCCGCCTGCGTCGAAAACGCCAGGTTGAGCAGGATGAACGGGTACGGGTCCCACTGCAGCGACACCGCCGTGATGTTCAGCACCACCCAGACGATCACGAGCAGCGTCTGCCAGAACAGGTACTTCCCGGTGCCGAGGAACCGCGCCAGCCGCTCCGACAGCCGCCCGAAGGTGTCCGGGTCGATGTTCAACCTGAACCGGTTCTGGCCGCGGGGCTGGTCGAGCCGCCGTCCCGGAGTCAGCTCAGGCACGGTCTTCCTCCAAGGTGTCGTGCAGCCCGGTCTCGCGCCAGTCCTCGGGCAGCAGGTGGTCGAGGACGTCGTCGACGGTCACCGCGCCGATCAGGTGGTCTTCGGCGTCGATGACCGGTCCGCAGGTCAGGTTGTAGGCCGCGAAGTACCGCGTGACCTCGGCGAGCGACGCCCCCGGCTTCAGCGGCGGCAGCCCGGTGTCGACGGCGCTCGCGACCAGCTCCGCCGGCGGCTCCCGCAGCAGCCGCTGGAAGTGGACGACGCCGACGTAGCGCCCGGTCGGCGTCGCGGTCGGCGGGCGGCAGACGAACACCATGCTGGCCAGCGCCGGCGGCAGATCGGCGTTGCGGATGTGCGCCAGCGCCTCCGCGATCGTCGTGTCCGGGGTCAGCACCACCGGCTCCGGCGTCATCAGGCCGCCCGCGGTGTCCGACGAGTACTCCAGCAGCCGCCGGACCGGCGCGGACTCCTCCGGCTCCATCAGCTCCAGCAACCGGCTCTGGTCGGCCGGCGCCAGCTCGGCCAGCAGGTCGGCCGCGTCGTCGGGGTTCATCGCCTCCAGGACGTCGGCGGCGCGCTCCTCGGCCAGGTAGGCCAGCAGTTCCTTCTGGTCGTCGTCCGGCAGTTCCTCGATGACGTCGGCGAGGCGCTCGTCGTCCATCGCGTCGGCGACCTCGTGGCGCCGCTTGAGCGGCAGGTCGCGCACGGTCGCGGCGATGTCGGCCGCCCGCATGGTGTCGAACAGCATCAGCAGCTGGCCCGCGCCCTGGGGCTGGCCGGTGAGGTCGGTCAGGCCGAGCCCGGCCACCTCCGGCCACGGCAGCACCTGCATGGGCGCGCGGCGCCGGCCCAGCCCGACCCGCCGCTCCCGGATGGCCAGCTTGGCCAGCACCCAGTCACGGGTGCGGGTCGGCTCCATCCCGGCGTCGACGACGGTGATCCGGGTGCCCGGCCCGGCCAGCGTGGCGTGCGCGTCGAGCAGCTGGCCGAGCACCAGGACCTCGTTGGGCCGCTGGTTGAACTGGCGCATGTTGACCGAGCCGGTGGCCAGCGTCACGGCGGTCGGCTCGATCGAGGTGACCCGCAGCATCGGGACGAAGACGCGCCGCCGGGTGGTCAGTTCGACGACCAGGCCGAGGATCCGCGGCGGCTGCGCGTCGAGACGCAGCCCGGCGACCAGGTCGCGGACGCGGCCGATCGACTCCCCATCCGGGCCGAATACCGGCAACCCGGACAGCTGAGCTGCGAAAACCCTGTTGACCGCGGCCATGCCGCTGACACTATCGGCTGGCTGCCCAGGTAGCGATTTCCGGCACTGTGATGAACGCCGGGTCGTCGCTGTCCTCGCCGGTCTCCTCGTACTCCTCGATCATCCAGATCCAGTTCTGCACGGCCCGCACCAGCGTCCAAGCCCGCGCCTTCGCGGCGTCCAGCTCCTGCGACGCGACGATCAGCGCGAACCGTTCGTCCAGTGTGGACTCGGTGAAGCGGTTCCAGAACAGCGGGATGACGCCCCACTCGAGGTCGCCGGCCAGCGGCTTCGGGTCGATGACCAGCCACGGCTCCCGCGTGCCGGCCAGGACGTTCTGGAAGTGCAGGTCCTCGTTCACCAGCTCTTCACCCGCCGACGGCCCGAGCTCGCGGCAGATCGCGACGGCGGCGTCGACCAGCCGCTTCTCGAACGGCTCGCCGAGTTCGGCCCAGCGGCGGGGGAGTTCCTCGACGAGGGACCCGGCTTCGGCCCGCAGCCGTCGCCCCATCGACGCCGGCGCCGGGACGGCCAGCCGCCGCGCCAGGCCGCCGATGAGCGGGATCGCCGAACGCAGCGGGAGGTCGTCGAGGGTGCGCCCGGCGTCGAGCCGTTCGAGCAGCAGCACGCCGTCGTCGGGCGCGGAATCCAGCAGCAGCACCGCACCGCGACCGGCCCATGTGGACAGTGCGAGCGGCTCGTCGGCGGACTCGGCGTCCCGCCAGCCCAGTTTCAGCACCACCGGCGTGCCGTCGGCGAGCCGCGCGGGCTGCACCACACCGACGTAGCCGTGCATCGCCTCGCCCTCGAACGCACACCCCCACTTCCGCGCGTACTCCGCGGCGAGCCCGGGCAGGGCCGCCAGCCAGGGGACGGCGCCGTCGCCGAGCACCCGCGGCGCGCGGGCGGCGAACAGCGGGGGAATCCGAAGATCGGTCACCGCCCCAGCCTGGCAGCCGCGTCCAATGCATTTCGTCGGCTCTCCAGCGGGCGTACGCTGGGCTTTCAAGGGGAAAACGCAACCCCGGGAGCAGTCATGGTGGTGGAGATCCTCAGCGCCGTCGTCCTCGCGGGCGGCGCCTGGCTCGCGTCGAGCGTGCGGGTCGTGAAGCAGTACGAACGCGGTCTGGTCTACCGGTTCGGCCGGGTGCGATCGCGGGTCGCGGAACCCGGCCTGATGGTGCTGGTGCCGTTCGCGGACCGGCTCCAGAAGGTCAACATGCAGATCGTGACCATGCCGGTGCCCGCCCAGGACGGCATCACCCGCGACAACGTCACGGTCCGCGTCGACGCGGTCGTCTACTTCAAGGTCATCGACCCGGTCGTGGCGGCGGTCAACGTGCAGGACTACCGCTCGGCGGTCGGCCAGGTCGCGCAGACGTCGCTGCGCTCGATCATCGGCAAGAGCGAACTCGACGACCTGCTGTCCAACCGCGAGCGCCTCAACGAGGGCCTGGAGCTGATGATCGACAGCCCGGCACTGGACTGGGGCATCCACATCGACCGCGTGGAGATCAAGGACGTCGCGCTGCCGGAGGCGATGAAGCGTTCGATGTCGCGGCAGGCCGAGGCGGAGCGGGAACGACGCGCGCGCGTCATCTCCGCCGACGGTGAGCTGCAGGCGTCGTACAAGCTGTCGCAGGCCGCCGCGCAGATGGCCGACACCCCGGCGGCGCTGCAGCTGCGGCTGCTGGAGACGGTCGTGCAGGTGTCGTCGGAGAAGAATTCGACGCTGGTGCTGCCGTTCCCGGTGGAGCTGCTGCGGTTCCTCGACGCGCAGACGCCGAGGCCGGCGGCCCCGGCCGCGCAGGCCGCCCCGGCCCCGGAGCCCGCACCGGAGCCCGCCGCGGTCGAGGCGAAACCGGAGGTGAACGGCCACGCGACGCCGTCGCCGCGCAGCCCCGGCGACGCGGTGCTGCCGGCCGCGGACTAGCTGCTGAGGTAGCCGTTCGAGCCCAGGATGATCAAGGTGGTCAAGAAGCCGGCCCAGAGCGCGAGCACGACGTAGCCGACGATCACGGCGGCCGTGGCCAGCCCGCGGCCGCCCGCTTCGCCGCGGTTGGTCTTGCTGAGCGCGATGTGGCCCATGACCAGCCCGGCAATGGCGGTGATCCCGGAGCAAAAGCCGAGGATCGAGCACACCAGCGCGCCGATGGCGAGGGCGTTGTCCTGCCCGCGCGGGGGCGTCCCGTAGGGCTGGCTGTACGGCGCCGGCCCGGTGTACGCACGGCCGTACGCCGGCGGGTACGGCTGCTGCGGGTAGGCCTGGGGGATCGGCTGCCCCGGAGGTGCGTAGGGCGTGCCGGGGATGTACGCCGCGGGGGTTTCGTAGGCGCCGGGCGGCAGGTGGCCGGGCTGGTCCGCGGCGGCTTGGGCCGGGAACCCGGTGGCGGGGGTCCGGTCGCCGGCGGTTTGGGCCTCAGGGGCCGGGGACGGGAACTCGGCAGCTTGAGCCGGGGCCTCGGTGGCCGGGGACCCGGCCGCTGGGGTCGAGGCGCCGGTGGCCGGGGACTCGGCCGCCTGCGTCGGCGCCGCCGCGGTGGTGTCCGCTGGGGTCGAGGCGTCGCCGGCCGGCGTCGTCGCGCTGATCGTGGCGTCGGGCGACGGCGGGTCGTAGTTCTCCGGCTCGTACGACGCGGGGCCCGCCGGCGGCGGCGGGTCGTACGCCACGGTCGGGTCGGCGGCCGGACGGTCCTTGTCCCCGGACGGGTCGGTCATGACGGATCCCCTCGGTGCGGGTGGGAAGCCAACGTCGGTGCCCCGGGTCAGTGCACGGAGCTGAAGAAGCCGAAGGCGATCGCGAGGGCGACGAGCGCGATGCCGAGCACGATCCCCGCGTACCCCACGATGATCGCCGCGAGCGCGACGCCCTGGCCCTCGGCTTCGCCGCGTTTGGCCTTGCCGTAGGCGATGTGGCCCATCACGATGCCGGCGATGGTCACGAGCACGCACAGGAAGATGCCGGCGATCGAGCAGACCAGTGCGCCGACCGCGAGCCCGGAACCTTCCCGCGGCGGCCCCTGCATCCCCGGGTAGCCGGGGTACTGCGGGTAGCCCGGCTGCTGGTAACCACCGCTCGGGTACTGCTGGCCGTATCCGGGCTGCTGGTAGCCACCCGAGGGCGGCTGCTGGCCGTACGGGTTGTTCGGGTCCTGCGGATAAGTCACGATCTCTCCCCTCCCCGCCGCACTTTACGGGGCCGATCACGCCGAGCGTGAGCGCCCTCATAGCAGGGTTGCGGCTTTCGGGTCATACTCACCGGTAACCCAGCGCCGGGAGCGGCGTCGTATTCCGGAAAGGGAGCCGTGATGGCCCGTCTCGCCCAGACCGCCGGCCTGACCGACGTGCAGTCGGAGATCCTCGCGACCGTCCGCCAGTTCGTGGACAAGGAGGTCATCCCGCACGCGCAGGAGCTCGAGCACGCCGACGCCTACCCCGCCGACATCGTCGCGGGCATGAAGGAGATGGGCCTGTTCGGGATCACCATCCCGGAGGAGTACGGCGGGCTCGGCGAGTCGCTGCTCACCTACGCGCTGGTCGTCGAGGAGATCGCGCGGGGCTGGATGAGCGTCTCCGGCGTCATCAACACCCACTTCATCGTGGCGCACATGATCTCCCGCCACGGCACGGAAGCGCAGAAGCAGCACTTCCTGCCGCGGATGGCCACCGGCGAGGTCCGCGGCTCCTTCTCGATGTCGGAGCCCGACCTCGGGTCCGACGTCGCCGCGATCAAGACCAAGGCGAGGCGTAGCGACGATGGTGCTCACTACGTCATCGACGGCTCGAAGATGTGGCTGACGAACGGCGGATCGTCCAACCTGATCGCACTGCTGGTGAAGACCGACGAGGGCGCCGAGAAGCCCCACCAGAACCTGACGACGTTCCTCGTCGAGAAGCCGGAGGGCTTCGGCGAGGTCGCGCCCGGGCTGACCATCCCCGGCAAGATCGACAAGATGGGCTACAAGGGCGTCGACACGACCGAAGCGGTCTTCGACGGCTACGAGATCGGCGCCGACATGGTCCTCGGCGAAGCGCCGGGCAAGGGCTTCGCGTACATGATGGACGGTGTCGAGGTCGGCCGCGTGAACGTCGCGGCGCGCGCGTGCGGCATCGCGATCCGGGCGTTCGAGCTGGCGGTGGAGTACGCGCAGCAGCGCAAGACGTTCGGCAAGGCGATCGCCGAGCACCAGGCCGTGGCGTTCAAGCTGGCCGAGATGGCGACCAAGGTCGAGGCCGCGCACCTGATGATGGTGAACGCGGCCCGCCTCAAGGACTCCGGTGCCCGCAACGACGTCGAGGCCGGGATGGCCAAGCTGATCGCCTCCGAGTACTGCGCGGAAGTCACGCAGGACGCGTTCCGCATCCACGGCGGTTACGGGTACTCGAAGGAGTACGAGATCGAGCGGCTCATGCGCGAGGCGCCGTTCCTGCTGATCGGCGAGGGCACCAGCGAGATCCAGAAGACCATCATCAGCCGCGGCCTCCTGCGCGAGTACAAGTCCCGCTCCTGACCGGAGCTTTCACGTGAAAGCTCCGCCCCGGGGACCCGGGGTTGAGCTTTCGTAGGGAAAGTGGGAAGCGACTTGTCGACAGGGCGACAAGCGCTCGGGCCTTTCGGGGTAAGCGGCTCGCACCACCCGGGTGTTCTTGACAAGATGGACACCCGGACCCACGAGTGCGCAGGTGATGATGTGAGTAGTCCCTTTGGCGGGGGGCGGGCGCCCGGTGGCCTCCCGCGGCTGCCGACCCCGCCGACCGGCTGGCCGATCGGGTCGTACGCGACCTACGGCGAGGCGCAGAAGGCGGTCGACTTCCTCGCGGACAGCGAGTTCGCCGTCGGCGACGTCACGATCGTCGGGGTCGACCTGATGCTCGTCGAGCGCGTGATCGGCAAGCTCAGCTGGGGCCGCGTGCTCGGCACCGGCGCGGTGTCCGGCGCCTGGTTCGGCCTGTTCGCGGGGCTGCTGCTCGGGTTGTTCGTCAACCAGGGGTTCGCGTTGCAGGTGCTCACCGGGCTCGTGCTCGGAGTCCTGTCCGGCCTGATGTTCGCCGCGATCGGGTACAGCATGTCGCGGGGCCGCCGGGACTTCTCCTCGGCGAGCCAGCTCGTCGCCGGCCGGTACGACGTCCTGTGCCAGCCGCGCTCGGCCGAACAGGGTCGCGAACTGCTCGCGAAGCTGGCCCTCAAGCCGCCATCGGCCAACCCCTAAGAACCCCACCCCTAGCAGGGAAAAATCACGATTCGACGCGCGGTGGGCTGAATCGTTACCGATACTGCTTGCGGGGTGTGATCGCCCGGCATAAGTTGGCCGACACCAGTCGGGCGGCCTCGCCCCACCAGCGCGGCGGCCCGAGCACTAGCACGTCGGGGTGCTGGCGCGGTTTCGCCTCATCGCGTCGCGGTGCCACCGGGTACCGCGGTAACCGGCGTGCACGCGGGTGAGGAGGCCTTATGGGGAAGAGGATCGGCGCGGGCAAACGGGGACGTTCGCCCGGCCGCACCGCCGTCCTGCTGGGGGCAGGGGCATTGGTGACCGGCATGCTGGCCGGTTGCGGTTCGGGCGGCGGACTGAAGATCAACGTCTACTACGCGCCCGAGGACAGCTTCCAGAAAGTCGTCGACAACTGCAACAAGGCGGCGGGCGGGCGCTACGAAATCGTCTACAACAAGCTGCAGCGCGGCTCCGACGACCAGCGGCTCCAGATGGCGCGGCGGCTGGCGGCGGGAGACACCGCGATGGACGTCCTGGGGCTCGACGTCACCTGGGTTTCGGAGTTCGCCGAAGCCGGGTGGATCGACGAATGGAAAGACCAGAACAAGGCCGCGGCCTCCGCCGGAGTCCTGCAGGGCCCGCTGGAAACCGCGACCTACAACGGGAAGCTCTACGCGGCACCGAAGAACACGAACGTCCAGCTGCTCTGGTACGACGACCGGATCACGCCCACGCCCCCGAAGACGTGGGACGAGCTGATCACCGAAGCCAAGGACCTCAAGCAGCAGAACAAGCCGTACAGCGTCGTCTTCACCGGCGCGCAGTACGAAGGCCTGGTCGTCTTCTACAACACGCTGGTCGAGTCGATGGGCGGGCACATCCTGTCCGACGACGGCAAGTCCGTGGTGATGGACGACGGCGCCGTCAAGGCATTGGCCCTGCTGAAGCAGATCGCTTCGTCGGGGATCACCGACCCGTCGCTGACCAACTCGAAGGAGGACGACGTCCGGCAGACGTTCCAGCGCGGTGACGCCGCGTTCGAACTGAACTGGCCGTTCGTCTACGCCTCCTACGCGAAGGACAAGCCGCAGGACGTCTCGCACATGAAGTGGGCGGTCTACCCCGAGGCGAAGCCGGGCACGCCGGCCAAGACCACGATCGGCGGCTACGACCTCGCGGTCAGCTCGTTGTCGGCGCACAAGCCCGAGGCGTACGAGGCGGCACTGTGCCTGCGGAGCGCGGAGAACCAGAAGTTCTCGGCGATCAACGACGGCGTGCCGCCGACCATCGAGTCGGTGTACCACAACGACTCGCCGCTCGACCCGGCGAAGCCGGCGGGTGACGACAACCCGAACATGGCGATCAAGTACCCGATGCGCGACGCCATCCTGGACGCGCTGAAGGACGCCGCCGTGCGGCCGCTGACCCCGGCGTACCAGAACATGTCGACGGTGATGTCGAAGATCCTCTCGCCACCGGCCGAAATCGATCCGCAGGCGACCGCGGCCAAGCTGCGCGAGCAGCTCGGCGACGCGCTCCAGTCGAAGGGAGTGATCCCGTGACCGTCCAGGACTCGACCCCGGCCGACACCACCGGGGCCACCGTCGCCGGGGAGGCGACACCGCGCAAGAAGGCCAAACCCGTTCTCTCCGAAGGCAAGAAGGCGGAAAGACGGCTCGGGCTCTGGCTGTGCGCGCCGGCGTTCATCGTGATGATCGCCGTCACCGGCTACCCGATCCTCTACTCGATCTGGCTGTCGCTGCAGCGGTACGACCTGCGGTTCCCGGCGCAGCAGGAGTTCGTCGGCTTCGACAATTACGCGGCCGTGCTGTCCAATTCGTACTGGTGGACGGCGTTCGGCACCACGATGTTCCTCACCGTGGTGTCGGTGGCGATCGAGTTCGTCCTCGGCATGGCGCTGGCGCTGGTGATGCACCGGACGCTGGTCGGGCGCGGCCTGGTCCGCACCGTCGCGCTGATCCCGTACGGCATCGTCACGGTCGTGGCGGCGTTCTCGTGGTACTACGCGTGGACGCCGAAGACCGGGTACCTGGCGAACATGCTCACCGCCGACGCGGCGCCGCTGACCGAACAGTGGCCGTCGCTGTTCATCATCATCGGCGCGGAGGTGTGGAAGACCACGCCGTTCATGGCGCTGCTGCTGATGGCGGGGCTGGCGCTGGTGCCGGACGACCTGCTCAAGGCCGCGGCGATGGACGGCGCGAGCGCGTGGCAGCGGTTCACGAAGGTGATGCTGCCGGTGATGAAGCCGGCGATCCTGGTGGCCCTGCTGTTCCGCACGCTCGACGCGTTCCGGATCTTCGACAACATCTACGTGCTCACCAGCGGCGCGCAGGACACCGGGTCGGTGTCCATGCAGACCTACAACAACCTGGTCAAGGGCCTCAACCTGGGGATCGGCTCGACGATGGCCGTGCTGATCTTCATCACGGTGGCGATCATCGCGTTCCTCTTCATCAAGGTGTTCGGCACGGCCGCACCGGGTTCGGACAACGGGGGTAAGCGCTGATGGTGATGGGAACCGTCACGACGGGCCGCAAAGTCAGGTGGGGCCTGGTCGACATCCTCGTGCTCGTGTTCGCGCTGGTGCCGGTGCTCTGGGTGGTGTCGCTGTCGTTCAAGACCAAGGACACGCTGACCGACGGGAACTTCATCCCGGTCTCGTGGACGTGGCAGAACTACGCGGACATCTTCCAGACGTCGGAATTCCTGCTGGCGCTGGTGAACTCGATCGGCATCGCGATCATCTCGACGGTGATCGCGGTGGTGCTGGGCACGATGGCCGCGTACGCGATCGCGCGGCTGGACTTCCCCGGCAAGCAGCTGCTCGTCGGGCTGTCGCTGCTGATCGCGATGTTCCCGCAGGTGTCGCTGGTGACGCCGCTGTTCAACATCGAGCGGAACCTGGCGCTGTTCGACACGTGGCCGGGGCTGATCCTGCCCTACATCACGTTCGCGCTGCCGCTGTCGATCTACACGCTGTCGGCGTTCTTCCGGGAAATCCCGTGGGAGCTGGAAAAGGCGGCGAAGATGGACGGCGCGACGCCGGCCCAGGCGTTCCGCAGGGTGATCGCGCCGCTGGCCGCGCCGGGCGTGTTCACCACGGCGATCCTGGTGTTCATCTTCTGCTGGAACGACTTCCTGTTCGCCATCTCGCTGACGTCGACCACGGCGTCGCGCACGGTGCCGGCGGCGCTGTCGTTCTTCACCGGGTCCTCGCAGTTCGAGGACCCGACGGGGCAGGTGTGCGCGGCCGCGGTCGTGATCACCGTCCCGATCATTGTGTTCGTGTTGTTCTTCCAGCGTCGCATCGTGGCGGGGCTGACCTCCGGTGCGGTGAAGGGGTAGCGCTATGGCAGAGATCGTGCTCGACAAGGTGTCGAAGAAGTACCCCGACGGCGCCCTCGCCGTGTCCGAAGTGGACATCACCATCGGCGACGGCGAGTTCATCATCCTGGTCGGCCCGTCCGGCTGCGGGAAGTCGACGACGCTGAACATGGTGGCGGGCCTGGAGGACATCTCCTCCGGCGAACTGCGGATCGACGGGCAGCGCGTCAACGAGAAGGCCCCGAAGGACCGGGACATCGCGATGGTGTTCCAGTCCTACGCGCTCTACCCGCACATGAGCGTCCGGGAGAACATGGCCTTCCCGCTGCGGCTGGCCAAGGTCGACGACAAGACGGTGCGGGCGAAGGTCGAGGAAGCGGCGAAGATCCTCGACCTGACCGCGCACCTGGACCGCAAGCCGGCCAACCTCTCCGGTGGCCAGCGCCAGCGCGTCGCGATGGGCCGGGCGATCGTCCGGAGCCCGAAGGCGTTCCTGATGGACGAGCCGCTGTCCAACCTGGACGCCAAGCTGCGCGGCCAGATGCGGACGTCGGTGTCGAAGATCCAGAAGCAGCTCGGCACGACGACGCTGTACGTGACGCACGACCAGACCGAGGCCATGACCCTGGGCGACCGGGTCGTGGTGCTGCGCGGCGGGTACGTGCAGCAGATCGGGGCGCCGCAGTTCCTCTACGACAACCCGGCGAACCTGTTCGTGGCCGGGTTCATCGGCTCGCCGTCGATGAACTTCGTCCCGGCGACGCTGGAGAACAACGAGCTGCACAGCGCGCTGGGCACGACGCCGCTGACCGACCGCGTCCGGCAGCTGGTGGAGCGGGCGAACGCGCCCCGCGACGTCATCGTCGGCATCCGGCCGGAGCACTTCGAGGACGCGGCGGTGGTGGAAGCCGGCCAGAAGACCGGCGGCGCCACCTTCACCGCGCACATCGACGTGCTCGAGTCGATGGGCTCGGAGAAGTTCGCCCACTTCACGGTGGAGGGCGAGGCCGCCACCGCCGCCGAGCTGGCCGAGCTCGCCGCGGACAGCGGGTCCGCGGACGTGCCGGGCGCGGAGTCCCAGATCGTGGCGCGGTTGTCGGCGGAGTCGTCGGCGGCGGAAAACGCCGACCTCGAGGTCTGGTACGACGCCGACAAGGTCAAGCTGTTCGACCCGTCGAACGGCAAGAACCTGACCTACGAGGACTAGGTCTGCCGCAGCGGTCGTGAGTGGTAAGGCGGGTTAGAACCCGCCTTACCACTCACGACCGTTTGGTGACCGGGGGTTCAGGCGGTGGAGACCGGGGTGCGCAGGCGGTCGCGCAGGTCGTCCGCGAGGGCGTCGAGGCCGCCCGGGCCGGCGGTGCCGAAGACGTGGTAGTCCGGGCGGACCAGCAGCGAAGCCGCCCCGTACCGCGCCAGGAACGGCCGGTAGACGTTGTCGACGTCCACGTCGTCGTCCAGCCGGACGACGTGCGTCCCGAGCTCGGCGAGGAACTCCGAGCGGGCTTCTTCGGTGGTCAGCAGGACGAAACCCCGGCCGACGACGTCGTCGAACAGCCCGGTGGTGCCGGCCACGCGCACGCGTCCCTGCGGCACGACCACGCCCGCTCCCGGGCTTTCGTGGAGCAGCCCCGTCGTCAGCGGTTTCGCCGGTTCGGGCCGGCCCGCCGGCTTGCCGCGCCGGTTGGCGAGCACGGTGGCGTCCCGCTCGGCGGCGGCCGCCGGGTCCGTCACGCAGATCACCCGGCCCAGCTGGACCGACGCGAGGATCGCTTCCTTCGCCTGCGCCCGGCGTTCTTCGCCGTAACTGTCCAAAAGAGACTCCGGGGCCAAGCCGCGGAGCGTGAGGTCCAGCTTCCACGCCAGGTTGGTGACGTCGCGGATGCCGGAGCACATGCCCTGGCCGGCGAAGGGCGGCATGAGGTGCGCCGCGTCGCCGGCGAGCAGGACGTGCCCCACCCGCCACCGGTCGGCCCACCGGGCCTGGAAGATGTAGGTGGTGCTGCGCAGCAGGGTGGCGGTTTCCGGGGTGACGCCGAACGGCGCCATCAGCCGCCACGCCGTCTCGTCCTTGTTCAGCTCGGCGGCGTTCTCGCCCGGCAGCCGCATGAACTCCCAGCGACGGCGCCCGGGGCCGCTGCCCACGAGCGTCGTGGGCCGGGCGGGGTCGCAGATCTGCACGTTCGTCGGCACGAATTCGCGCGGCTCGTTCAGCTGGACGTCGCAGAGCAGCCATTCGTAGGAGAAGCCGAGGTCGGTCACCGGCACGTCGAGGTGCTCGCGCACGAAGCTGTTGGCGCCGTCGCAGCCCACGACCCACCGCGCCGAGATGGTCCGCGAAACGTCGTCTTCGTCGGTCGCGGTCACCTGGACGTGCTCGTCGCCGTCCTCGATGGCCACGACCTCGTGCCCGCGCAGCACGGTGATCCCGGGCAGTTCCCGCACCCGGGCCGCGATGAGCTCCTCCAGCGCCGGCTGGTGCATGGTGTTCGCGTCCGGCCAGCCGTACGGGCCCTGCGTGGTGAAGGCGATGTCCAGCAGCGGCTGCCCGTCGGCGGTCTGCCACTGGTAGCCGTTGGCGGGCGCGGTGATCCGCCCGAGGTCCGGGCCGACGCCGGTGGCGGCCAGCAGCCGGGCGGTCTCGCCGTCGAAGCTCGTCGCCCGCGGCAGCTTGTACGGCCGGGGCCGGCGTTCGAGCACGGTCACCCGCCGGCCGCGCTGGGCCAGCAGCACCGACAGGGTGGCGCCGATGGGGCCGTTGCCGACGATGACGACGTCTGCGTCCGTCAAGAGAACCTCACAGCTCACGAGTCAGGCGGGTCAGCCGTTCGCCCACGCTGCCGATGCGGTCCGGCAGCGACGGATCGCCTTCGGGCCAGCCAAGGTCGATGCCGACCCGGCCGCCGAAGCTGCTCATCACGTAGCCGCCGAGCGCGATGGTCTCCCGCATCCGGGACGCCGAGTGCAGGTTGGTCAGCCGCAGGCCGTCCGGGGTGCGCATCGGCGGGGCCACGCCCCAGTTCATGATGCTGACCACGGCGAGCGCGAGCTTCGGGTCCCACGGCTTCGCGGCCGCGGGCCTCGAGAACATGTCGAGGATGCTGCGCTGCACCGAGCCGTCGGCCAGGCCGGCGCGCAGCTGTTCGCCGATCGCCCGGCCGATCGCGACGGCGTCGGGCGCGATCCCGTCCGTCACCTTGAACCCCACGCCGCCGAGCACGTTCGTGCCCTCGGTCGCCTCGACCGGCGGCGTCAGCCGGCCGCGCAGGTTCACCGAGTACCGGTAGATCAGGTCGGTCAGCGGCATGTCGCGGATCTCGGCCTCGGCGAGCAGGACCGCGCCCGACACCAGGCCGTTGATCGTCACCTTCTCGCGGTGCCCGAGTTCCGCCAGCGCCGTCGTCTCGGCCTCGGTCAGCCGGAGCTGGACGACGTGGCGGACGACCGGATCCGGCCGTTCGGCCGGTGCCGGTGGCGCCGTCGCCGGGCCGCTCGCGTGAATGCCGCGCTCGGCCAGCAGGTCTTCCAGCGATCGCGGGTACGGGTGCCGGCCCAGGTCGAGCGGCACCCCCTCGACGACGTCGGTGTAGCAGGACCACAGCGCCGAGAGGATCGCCATGGCGTGGTGGGCGTCGGCGACGCTGTGCTGGATCGCCAGACAGACGGCGGCTTCGTCGCCGTCGCGGACGACGTTGAGCGCGCTCAACGACCGGCTCTGGTCGAGGTCCAGCCCGGCCAGGGGCCGGGAAGGATCGCCGTCGGCGAACCGAATTCCCGGCGTCGCATCGGACTCGGTGAGCACGGCGCCTTCGCCGGTGAACTCGACCCGGGCCGAGAGCTGGGGGTAGGCCCGGCAGACCGCCTCGAACGCCGTGGCCAGCGCGTCCGGGGCGAGCCGGCCCTCGGCACGCACGGTGTACCCGATGTAGGCCTCTTTGGCGGCGTGGATGCTCTCGCTGGGCGCCAGCGCCCGCCGGACCGCGGCTCGCGTCACGAGTTCCCTCCCGTGGCCAGCGCGGCGCCGGCCAGTTTCTCCGTCATGGCCGCGATCATCGGGGCGGCCTGCTCGGCCAGGAAGAAGTGGCCGCCGGGCAGCACCCGCAGGTCGGACGGCCCGGTGGTGTGCTCGGCCCAGGCGCGGGCCTCCTCGACCGACACGCGCGGATCGCGGTCGCCGGTGAACACCGTGACCGGGCAGTCCAGCTGCCGTCCGGGTTCGTGCCGGTAGGTCTCGACCGCGCGGTAGTCGCTGCGGATGGCGGGCAGGATCATCGCCAGCAGTTCGGGGTCGGCGAGCATGGCCGCGTCGGAACCGCCGAGCTTGCGCAGTTCGGAGACGAGCCGCTCGTCCGACACGCCGTGCACGTCGTCGTCGCGGTAGCGCGACGGCGCCCGCCGCCCGGACGCGAACAGGTGCACGGGGGCCGGCAGCCCGGCTTCGGGCATCCGCAACGCCATTTCGTAGCCGATGATCGCGCCCATGCTGTGCCCGAACAGGGCCAGCGGCCGGTCGTCAAAGGGGCGCAGCACCTCCACGAGCCGGTTCGCCAGCCCGCGGATGCTGTCGACGGGCGGCTCGTGGCGCCGGTCCTGACGGCCCGGGTACTGGACCGCCAAGACCTCCACCGCGGGCGCGAGGGCCTTGGCCAGCGGGAAGAAGAAGCTGGCCGAGCCGCCGGCGTGCGGCAGGCACACCAGGCGGGCGCGCGCGTCCGGCGCCCTTTCGAAACGGCGCAACCACTTCTCGGCATCCGCCATCGTTCCGGGGGTCCGGGTGGCGGAGCCCCCGGCTCGGGGCGAAGCCCCGGATGACACAGGTCGGTGCACGTGCGGACTGCCTTTCGAGAGGGCCCTGCGCTCAGGCGAGCTTCAGGGGGAGCGTCTTGGTCCGGGTGAACGCCGGCCGCAGAATCCACGGGATCTCCTCGCGCGGCACGGCGAGGGCGAGATCCGGGAACCGGGTGAACAGCCCGTGCAGCGCCACCTCGGCCTCCTGGTAGGCGAGGTGCTGGCCCAGGCAGCGGTGGATGCCCTTGCCGAAGGACAGGTGCATCTCGTTGGCCACGGACAGCCGGTCGACGATCAGCTTGTCCGGCTCGTCGAACTTGCGCGGGTCGGTGTTGGCGGCCAGCAGCAGCGGCGCGACCGGCGTCCCCCGCGGGATCGTGACGCCGCCCAGTTCGACGTCCTCCGACGGAAACCGCGCCTGCGTGAACTGGAGCGGGCCCAGGCGCTGCAGCTCGCGCACAGCCTGCGTCCACAGCGCCGGCTCGGCCTTCAGCCGCGCGAGCTGCTCCGGCTGCTCGAGCAGGAAGAGCACCGAGTTCCCGATCAGGTACGTCGTCGTCTGGTGGCCGGCCGTGACGAGGCTGAACAGGATGCCGACGATTTCGTCGTCGGACACCCGGCTCGGGTCCTCCGCCTGGGCTTGCACCAGGGCGGTGACCAGGTCGTCCTTCGGCTCGACGCGCCGCCGGGCCATGAGCTCGCGGGAAAGGGCGATGCACTCGCGCAGGGCGGGCGGGATCTTCGGCCCGTCCATCGTCGCCATCGCGTTGCCCCAGGCGTGCCAGGCCGCGCGGTCGGGCTCGTCGATGCCGACCAGTTCGCAGATGACCGTGACCGGCAGCGGGAAGCAGAACTCCTCGACGATGTCGACCGGCGACCCGTCCGCGCCCAGCTCCGCCATCCGGTCGAGCAGGTCTTCGGTGATCTTCTCGACGCGGGGCCGCAGCGCGTTGACGCGGCGCGCGGTCAGCGCGTAGGAGACCAGCTTGCGCAGCCGCGTGTGGTCCTCGCCGTCGGCGGTGTTGAGCTTGTTGGCCATCCACGGGATCAGGTCCTCGGGGAAGTCCATCGCCTTGAAGACGCCGTCGCGGATGTCCGCCAGCGGCGAGTCCGACGGCGGGTTGGTGAGGAACCGCGGGTCGGTGAGGACCGTGAGCACGTCTTCGTAGCGGGTGGCCAGCCACATGTCGGGGCCGCCCATCATGGTGCCGATGTTCAGCGTCCCGGTGCCCGGTGAAGGCTCTTCGCGCAGCCGCGCATACCAGCCGAACGGGTCGGCGACCACTTCCGGTGAGAACAGGTCGACCGGCTTGGCCGAAGGCTTGGCGGTGGCGGTCATGGCCATCCCTTCCTGGTGCCGACGCGGGCAGTCCGCTCGCGTGAAGCGGGCCCGGCTTCGGACGGTAGGGAAGGGGCGCCCGGCCGGGCATCCCCCAACCTGGCAGTGCTCGCCTTCACGTCCTTTGTGGACGGTTGCGGCCGGCCCGGCGCTATCAGAACGAGGGATGCCCGGCCGGGCGGGCCTGACCTAGTCTCCGAAAGACCTTGCAGGCCAGGCGTTGATCGACACGCGGTCACGCGAAACGATGCTTAGGGGTACTGGTGACGAAGCCGACTCCGAACGAGATTGGTAAGGGCTACGACGCTTTCGCGGACCTGCTCGACCAGCTCTGGGGTGAAAACCTGCACCACGGGTACTGGGACGACCCGTCCGTGACGCTCGAAGA
Organism: Amycolatopsis sp. A133; assembly: GCF_031082405.1. Taxonomy (GTDB): domain Bacteria; phylum Actinomycetota; class Actinomycetes; order Mycobacteriales; family Pseudonocardiaceae; genus Amycolatopsis. The sequence goes on along the minus strand of NZ_JAVHJU010000001.1, from coordinate 69,311 downwards.
GGCCACCACGCGGCTGACCGACCGGCTGGCCGGGATGCTGCCGCTGCGGGCGGGCGATCGATTGCTCGACATCGGCTGCGGAAACGGCGAGCCGGCGATCCGGATGGCCACCGCGAACGACGTCATGGTCACCGGCATCTCGATCAGCGAGAAGCAGGTGGAGCGCGCGAACGACCGCGCGTACAAGGCCGACGTCGACGACCGGGTGGTCTTCGAGTACGCCGACGCGATGGAACTGCCGTACCCGGACGAGTCGTTCGACGTCGTCTGGGCGCTGGAGTCCCTGCACCACATGCCGGACCGCTGGCACGTGATCCGGCAGGCGGCCCGCGTGCTGCGGCCGGGTGGCCGCCTGGCGCTCGGCGACTTCCTGCTCAGCCCCAGCCCCGCCGGGCTGGAGGCCGACGCCGAGCGCGTCCGCGAAGTCGGCAAGGGCGTGGTGGCGGTGGTCTCGCTCGAGGAGTATCAGGCCCAGCTGCGCGAGGCCGGGCTGGAGCCCGAGAACGCGGAGGACGTCAGCCGGTACACCCAGCCGTCGTGGACCAAGGCGGCGGAGCGGTTCGAGGCCCTGCGGGAGCAGGCGCTGCAGCACATCGAGGCCGCGCAGTTCGACGTCACGCTCGGCCGGTTCCGCGCGTTCAGCGAGGAACCGTCGCTGGGGTACGTCCTCCTGACCGCGCGCAAGCCCGAGTGAGGAAACCCGAAACCATGCAGATGACCGAAGAGAACCTCCGCGGCCTGTTCGGCCGGATGACGGGGGACGAGAAGCACGGCTGGGCCGCGGCTTCGACGCTGCACGCGATCTGGGTGCTCTACGAACGCGTGCTCAACGTGTCGCCGTCGAACATCGACGACCCCGACCGGGACCGGTTCTACCTGTCCAAGGGTCACGGCCCGATGGCCTACTACGCGGTGCTCGCCGCGAAGGGCTTCATGGAGCCGGAGACGCTGGACACGTGGCGGCAGTGGGGTTCGCCGCTGGGCATGCACCCGGACCGCAACCTGGCGCCCGGCGTGGAGATCAGCAGCGGCTCGCTTGGCCACGGGCTCCCGCTCGGCGTGGGCACCGCGCTCGGGCTGCGCGCCCAGGGCCGGGACGCCCGCGTGTTCGTCCTGATGGGCGACGGCGAGTTCGACGAGGGCAGCAACCACGAGACGATGGCGATCGCCGGACGGCTCGGGCTCGACCGCCTCACCGCGATCGTCATCGACAACAAGACGGCGAGCCTCGGCTGGCCGGGCGGCATCGCCGGGCGCTTCGAAATGGAGGGCTGGGACGCGACCACGGTCGACGGCCGCGACCACGACGCGCTGGAGAAGGCGCTGACCGGGGAGACCGACGGGCGGCCGCGGGCCGTCATCGCGGAGATCCTCCCGCTCGAGGAAGGGAGCACCCGATGACCGCCCAGGTGACCAGGAAGCAGATGCGGACCGTCTTCGCCGAGACGGTGGTCGAGTCGCTGGCCACGGATCCGCGGGTGGTCATGCTGACCGCCGACATCTCGTCGTGGTTCTTCTGGGACGTGAAGAAGGAGTTCCCGGAGCGCGTGCACAACTTCGGCATCCGCGAGCAGGCGATGATCGACATCGCCGGCGGCTTCGCGCTGGCCGGCCAGCGGCCGGTGGTGCACACCTACGCGCCGTTCCTGATCGAGCGCCCGTTCGAGCAGATCAAGATCGGCCTCGGCCACCAGGACGTCGGCGCGGTGCTGGTCAGCGTGGGCGCGTCCTACGACGACCCGTCGTGGGGCCGGACGCACCAGGCCCCGGGTGACGTGGCGCTGCTGGACACGCTGCCGGGCTGGACGGTGCACGTCCCGGGCCACGAGGACGAGGTGGCCCCGCTGCTGAGCCAGGCGATCGCGGGCGACAACCGGGTCTACGTCCGGCTGTCCGAGCGCGCCAACAGCGAGCCGGTGCCGGTGTCCGACAAGTTCACCGTGCTGCGCCAGGGCACCGCCGGCGTGGTGATCGCGGTCGGTCCGGTCCTGGACCAGGTGCTGGCGGCCACGGCCACGGCGGACGTGACGGTGCTGTACGCCTCGACGATCCGCCCGTTCGACCACGCTGGCCTGCGCGCCGCGGTGAGTGCCGCGCGGCCGAACGTCGTGCTGGTGGAGCCGTACCTGCGGGGTACCTCGGCGTTCGAGGTGACCGAGGCACTGGCCGACGTACCGCACCGCTTGCGGTCGTTCGGAACGTGGCGCGACCGCGAGGCCCGGGTGTACGGGACGGCGGAGGAACACGACCGCCTGTTCGGGGTGGACGCCGAGACGCTGGCGGACTCGATCGCCCGCTTCGTCGGCTGACCCCGGGCAGAACCCACCGGCTCCACGCTGCACCGTTTGCCCCCAGGCGGTGTGCGTGGAGCCGGTTTTTGTCGTGCCCGTGATGCACCCGATGTGGCGTTCGGTGCGTCCAACGCACCCAATGTGGCGTTCGGTGCGTTCAACGCACCCAACGCCACATTGGGGCGCTTGGCGCCGCCGCTCCCGAGGCCGCACCCTCCGGACACGCGAAAGGCCCGGACCGTCTCGGGACAGTCCGGGCCTCCTGCGTCTGGCGAAATACCTCTAGGGGGCGTCCCAGGCCACCGGCAGCGAGTGCACCCCGTAGGTCAGCATGTCGTTGCGCAGGGGCACCTCCTCCGGCGGTACGGCGAGCCGGAGGCCGGGCAGGCGGCGCAGCAGCTCCGCGTAGCCCGCCTGCATCTCCATCCGGGCCAGCTGCTGGCCGAGGCACTGGTGCACGCCGTGGCCGAAGGCCAGGTGGGGACCGCGGGGGCGGGTCAGGTCCAGGTCGGGGTCGGGCCATTGCCGCTCGTCGCGGTTGGTGGCCACCACGGAGACCACCACCGTCGAGCCGGCCGGGATGTGCTCGCCGCCGAACTCCAGATCTTCTTTGGCGAACCGGAAGATCCCCGGGTTCACGACCGACAGGTAGCGCAGCATCTCCTCGACGGCGTCGGCGATGCGGTCCGGGTTGTCGCGCAGGATGGCGAGCTGCTCCGGGCGCTGCAGCAGCACGAAGATGCCCAGCCCCAGCATGCTCGCGGTGGTGTCGTAGCCGGCGATGAGCAGCAGGTTGGCGATGTTGATCAGCTCGTCGTCGGTGAGCGCCGGATCGGCGTCGGCGTGGTGGATCAGGCCGGAGATGATGTCGCCTGCCGGGTGCTTTCGCTTGTCCGTGACCAGCTCCTGCATGAACGCGCGCAGGGCGTCGGCGTTCTTCACCGCCTCCGCGACCGGTGCGTTCATCTGCAGCAGGGCCGACGCGCGTTGCTGGAACTCCGCCCGGTCCTCGTAGCGCACCCCGAGCAGCTCGCAGATCATCAGCGAGGGCGCGGGAAACGCGAACTCGGTCATCAGGTCGGCGGTGGTCCCGCCGGCCAGCATGGCGTCCACCCGCCCGGCGACGATCTTGTCGATCCGGGCGCCGAGCTCGCGGATCCGGCGGACGGTGAACTGCCCGGTGAGCAGCTTGCGGTACCGCGTGTGCTCCGGCGGGTCCATGTTGATGAACGAGCCGGCGCGCGCCTTGTCGTCGCGCAGGCGCTCCCGGAACTCGGGCGACAGCTCCTTGAACCGGGGGTGGTACTGGAACCGGTCGGAGGAGAACCGCGGGTCCGACAGCACCGCGCGCGCCTCCTCGTACCCGGACACGAGCCAGAACGGGTCGCCGGCGGCCAGCGTCGCCCGGGCGACGGGGCCCCGCTGCGCCACGGCCACCAGTGCGGGCGGCACGTGGAAGGGGTCTTCGCGCCGGACGAACTCCGGGGGGAGCGGCGAGCGCAGCGATTCGTTGCTGGGTGCGTTCTCGGTCACGTTGGTCGTCACTGCGGAGGAACTCCATTCCCGAGTCGCCGGATAAGCCTCAGCGCGGAGCCTAGGTTCCGCGCGGCCGGGCAGGCATCCCTCGGTCTGATAGGTCTGGCGGGCGCAACTATCAACGTTGGGGTGGTGCGCCGCGGACGGCGTCGACAGCATGAGGTGGTCCGGCCCCCCTGCTGATTGAGGTGTTCCCCGTGCCCGACGTCCTTCTCCTGAACGGTCCCAACCTGGGTGTGCTGGGCCGGCGCGAGCCGGAGATCTACGGCACCGACACGCTCGCCGACATCGAGAAGGCGGTCGCCGATGAGGTGCGTCCCCGCGGGTGGGAGGTCGTGTCGATCCAGCGCGACGGCGAAGGTGAGCTGGTCGGCGCGATCCACGAGCACCGAGACAGCACGGTCGGCGCCATCGTCAACCCCGGCGCGCTGATGATCGCCGGCTGGAGCCTGCGCGACGCGCTCGCCAGCTACGAACCGCCGTGGATCGAGGTGCACCTCAGCAACGTGTGGGCGCGCGAGCAGTTCCGGCACGAGTCGGTCATCGCCCCGCTGGCGAGCGGGCTGGTGATCGGCCTCGGCGCCTTCGGTTACCGCCTGGCCGCGCGGGCGTTGCTGCACTTGTCCGCCGAAGCGCCGAACGGGCTGGGCTGAATGCGCGACCGTTCTCCTTTGCGGCCGGCGGGATCGGCAGCGGCGGTTTCCGGGTAATCACCGGTGGACCTGCTGGTCTGCGAAATTTTCCGGCCGCCGTTACCGTGAACATCCACCGACCGTATGGTTTGTTGACTACTAACCGTTTGCCCCGCTAGGCCAGCCGGATGATTCGAACCTGGGCGTAGCATCGAATTCCCTTGTCAGACAAGGTTATCGCCGCGTTTTGCGCACTTTGCCGGGTGTGATCGGCATCACATGACCGATGACGAAGGGTGGGGTCGGAGCTACTGTGGGGGAGCAAGCTGTGAATCTTTCACATGTCAACCTGGGGAGGTTGTGGTGGCGCGCTCCTTTCGCGCCTGCTGGGGTGTCGCCACGCGTTGACCGATTATTCCGCGCTCCGCGCGAACACTTATTTAACGCGGCGCGCACTACCTTAGGGAAAAGTCCCCTGCGGGGATGCGCCGTTCACGTCCAGTGTTGGAGAAATCCGCTGGGTTTCGGCGCGCCGAGAAATCGATTCCGCTTCGTCTATGCCTGGGGGATAGTCGATCGATGTTGGACGTACCAAACTTGCAAATGCCCCAGAATCCGTTCGCCGGATTCGGTGACGATTTGATGCAGCGGTCGTGCGATACCGCTGGTTTTCTCCGCCGCTCCGCCTCGTCGTGGTTCAACGGGCGGCTCGACGCGGGGTTGCACTGCGCCAGGGCGGCGGCCGCGAGTAACCGGCAGCAGCCCGACGAACTCGGCCAGCTGGCCCAATTCTGGTACGTCGGGCTGCTCATCAAGGCCCGGGACCTCGATGCGGGCCGCCGGGTGCTCGACGCGGTCGAAGCGGGCCGGGGCGGGGCAGCCTCCGACCGCATGACCGCCGTGAAGCACAACGTGCGGGGCAGCCTGCTGTTCGCCATGGGCAGCGTCGACGACGCGATGGACGAAATCAGCACGGGGCTCCGCATCGCCGAGCGGTGTGGTGACCGGAGCCTCCGGCCGCCCAGTTACGTCGTGCTGGCCCTCGGTGCGCTGCGCCGGGCGGATATGCGGGCGTGCCGCCATTTCGTCGACAAACTGTCGGACGAGGCGCTGCTGGGGTATTTCGGGCAGGCCCCGGGAGCGTGGGTGGCCGCGCAGGCGGTGGAGGCCCGCAGCGGGGTGGACAGCGCGGCGAGCCTCATCGCCGGCATCGTCACGAACCCGGTGGTCCTGCGCCAGCTGCTGGTTTCGGAACCGGCAGCGGCCTCCTGGCTGGTCCGCGCCTGCGTCAAACTGGGCGCGCACGACCTGGCGAAGGTTTCGGCGGAGGAGTCGGCGGCCATGGCGGCCGAGCAGCCGGAGTTCAGCGTGATCCGCGGATCGGCCCTGCACGCGGCGGGCCTGCTGGAGCAGGACGCCGCCAAGCTGCACGAGGCGGCCGACATCCACCCCGACCGGTGGTGCGCGGCCTCGGCGCGCGAGGACCTGGCGAGCCTGCTGGCCGTCCGGTGCTCCGAGCGCGACCGGACGATCCGCATCCTCGAGTCGGTCTTGGACACGTACGCGGCGGTGGGCGCCACGCGCGACTCCGCCCGGGTGGTGAACAAGCTCCGCGAGTACGGCGTCCGCCGCGGCACGACCCGGACGGTCGAGTGCGAAGGCACCGTGCCGCACGGGCTGACGAACACGGAGTTCGCGGTCGCGGAGCTGGTGAGTCAAGGTCACACCAACAACGAGGTGGGCAGGCAGCTGTTCATCTCCCGGCACACGGTGGCGTTCCACCTGAAGAAGGTGTTCCAGAAGATGAACATCACCTCCCGGGTCGAGCTGGCGGCGGCGTGGAAGGTGTTCTCGTAGGACGGTGCAGTGCGTGGGACCGGTGATCGCCGGGCGGTTGGGTGCCGTGGCCGATCGATGACGGGTCTCGTGTGACGAAGCGGGCACGAAGCGTGGTCCCGCCGCAGTGGAGGGCGGCGCGGCACGACGGGCCCGGACCGCCGTGGCGTCGTTGGGTGGCGCCCCGGTGTTGGACGTGCCCGGCTGGGTGACTGGCGGGTGAGCGGAGTTGCCGGGCGGGGGTGCCGTCCGCCTCGCTGCTTCCGCCGCGCTGTGCCGTGGCGGCCGGGTGCCTCGCGGGACGCCGGGGAGCGAGCGGGTGCGGTTACTGCCGCCGGCCTCCTGCTGGCTGGCGGCCGGGTGCCTCGCCGGGATGCGGCAAGCGAGCGCGTGCGGCTACTGCCGCCGGCCTCCTGCCGGCTGGCGGCCGGGTGCCTCGCCGGGATGCGGCAAGCGAGCGCGTGCGGTTACTGCTGCCGGTCTCGTGCCGGCTGGCGGCCGGGTGCGTCGCGGGATGTGGCGAGCGAGCGGGTGCGGCTACTGCCGCCGGCCTCCTGCTGGCCGGCGGCCGGGTGCCTCGCGGGATGCAGTGAGCGAGCGCGTGCGGCCACCGCCGCCGGCTTCGTGCCACCCTGGTGCCGCGGCGGCGGTGTCTCCCAGTGCGGCCCCCATCGGCGCTCTCGTGCCGCCTGGCGCGGCTCCGCCAGGCCGGCCACCATCCTCACCGCCAGGCCCGTCCCCGGCTCCGTAAGCGCTCTCCGACCCACCCCCCAACGACCCCGGTTCCGGAAAAAACCACCCGCCCGCCGTGGCCCTCGCCATACCCCACCGCGGCCGAGAAACCCCAGGTAGAACCCCTGAGAGTGGCGTTACCGGCTGGTAGCTGGAATGATATCCGGCCGCTCACGCTCCGCTGAACCTCTTCCACGCTGCGCCAACCGGCGGGACCCCCGTGTGGCATCTTGACTGGAAGCGCCGGTGGGGTCACGCTTACTCCCGACGGCGAAACCGGGGCCCTTGCGGGAGGGACCCACCGGGTCGCCTGGAGGCATACCTGAAGACGTTGCGAGGCAGGCTGGGCCCCATCGGGAGCGCCCCCTGGACAAGCCGCGACGTTCGGGCTAGACTGTCTCTTTGCGCTGCCCTCTTTCAGGCTGCCCGGAGCCGGTAGTTAGGATAGTGGGCACACGGCACCCTTGACAGTCGCTCATAGCTGTTGCTATGGCGGCCGTCACCGCTCATTGTCCCCGGAAGGACGCATCTTGGCAGTCTCTCCCGCGAACCAGGCCACTGCTGCGACCACCTCGGCTGAATCTCGCTCGGAGGCCACGGGAATCCCCGGCGCGCCCAAGCGGGTTTCCTTCGCAAAGATTCGCGAACCCCTGAACACCCCCAACCTGCTCGACGTCCAGATCCAGTCGTTCCAGTGGTTCACCGGGGACGAAGCGTGGTTCCAGCGCCGTGTCGAGGAAGGTGAAGAGAACCCGGTCGGCGGCCTCGAAGAGGTCCTCAACGAGATCTCCCCGATCGAAGACTTCTCCGGTTCGATGTCCCTGTCCTTCTCCGCTCCGCGCTTCGACGAGGTCAAGGCCTCGATCGAGGAGTGCAAGGACAAGGACATGACGTACGCGGCCCCGCTGTTCGTCACGGCGGAGTTCGTCAACAACAACACGGGCGAGATCAAGAGCCAGACGGTCTTCCTGGGCGACTTCCCGGTGATGACCGACAAGGGCACCTTCGTCATCAACGGCACCGAGCGTGTCGTGGTGTCCCAGCTGGTCCGCTCGCCGGGCGTCTACTACTCCAAGGACATCGACAAGACCAGCGACAAGGACGTCTTCAGCGTCCGGGTCATCCCGAGCCGGGGTGCCTGGCTGGAGTTCGACGTCGACAAGCGCGACACCGTCGGCGTCCGCATCGACCGCAAGCGCCGCCAGCCCGTCACCGTGCTGCTGAAGGCGCTCGGCTGGACCACCGAGGCGATCCGCGAGCGCTTCTCCTTCTCGGAGACGCTGCTCGCCACCCTCGAGAAGGACCACACCGCCGGCACCGACGAGGCGCTGCTCGACATCTACCGCAAGCTCCGCCCGGGCGAACCGCCCACGAAGGAGAGCGCGCAGACCCTGCTGGAGAACCTGTTCTTCAAGGCGAAGCGCTACGACCTGGCGAAGGTCGGCCGGTACAAGGTCAACAAGAAGCTCGGCCTGTCGACGCCGGTCCCGAACGGGACGCTGACCGAAGAGGACATCGTCACGATCATCGAGTACCTGGTCCGGCTGCACGCCGGCGAGGACAAGATGACCGCGGCGAACGGCACCGAGATCCCGGTCGAGACCGACGACATCGACCACTTCGGCAACCGTCGCATCCGCACCGTCGGCGAGCTGATCCAGAACCAGATCCGGGTCGGCCTGTCCCGCACCGAGCGCGTCGTCCGCGAGCGCATGACCACGCAGGACGTCGAGGCGATCACCCCGCAGACCCTGATCAACATCCGCCCGATCGGCGCGGCGATCAAGGAGTTCTTCGGCACCTCGCAGCTGTCGCAGTTCATGCAGCAGACGAACCCGATCGACGGCCTGACCCACAAGCGCCGCCTCAACGCGCTGGGCCCGGGTGGTCTGTCGCGTGAGCGCGCCGGCATGGAGGTCCGCGACGTCCACCCGTCGCACTACGGCCGGATGTGCCCGATCGAGACGCCGGAAGGCCCGAACATCGGCCTGATCGGCTCGCTGTGCTCGTACGCGCGGGTCAACCCGTTCGGCTTCATCGAGACGCCGTACCGCAAGGTCGTCGAGGGCCGGGTCACCGACCAGGTCGACTACCTGACCGCGGACGAGGAAGACCGGTTCGTCAAGGCCCAGGCCAACGCGCCGATCTCCGACGACGGCACCTTCGTCGAGGACCGTGTCCTGGTCCGCCGGAAGGGCGGCGAGGTCGAGCTGATCGACCCGCTCGACGTCGACTACATGGACGTCTCGCCGCGGCAGATGGTCTCGATCGCGACGGCGATGATCCCGTTCCTCGAGCACGACGACGCGAACCGCGCGCTGATGGGCGCGAACATGCAGCGTCAGGCCGTGCCGCTGCTGCGCAGCCAGGCGCCGTACGTCGGCACCGGTGTGGAGCTGCGGGCCGCGATCGACTCCGGCGACATGCTGGTGGCCGAGCAGTCGGGCGTGGTGGAGGAGCTCTCCGCCGACCTGATCACGGTCATGCACGACGACGGGACGCGGAAGAGCTACAGCCTCTACAAGTTCCGCCGCTCGAACCACGGCACGTGCTTCAACCACCGCCCGATCGTCAACGAGGGCGACCGGATCGAAGCCGGCCAGGTCATCGCCGACGGCCCGTCCACCGAAAACGGTGAGGTGGCGCTCGGCAAGAACCTGCTGGTCGCGGTCATGCCGTGGGAGGGCCACAACTACGAGGACGCGATCATCCTCTCGGAGCGCCTGGTGCAGGACGACGTGCTGACGTCGATCCACATCGAGGAGCACGAGATCGACGCCCGCGACACGAAGCTGGGCGCCGAGGAGATCACCCGGGACATCCCGAACGTCTCCGAGGAGGTGCTGGCCGACCTCGACGAGCGCGGCATCATCCGGATCGGTGCCGAGGTCCGCGACGGCGACATCCTGGTCGGCAAGGTCACGCCGAAGGGCGAGACCGAGCTGACCCCGGAGGAGCGCCTGCTCCGCGCGATCTTCGGCGAGAAGGCCCGCGAGGTCCGCGACACCTCCCTGAAGGTGCCGCACGGCGAGACCGGCAAGGTCATCGGCATCCGCGTGTTCTCGCGCGAGGACGACGACGAGCTGCCCCCGGGCGTCAACGAGCTGGTCCGCGTCTACGTGGCCCAGAAGCGCAAGATCCAGCCGGGCGACAAGCTCGCCGGCCGGCACGGGAACAAGGGTGTCATCGGCAAGATCCTGCCGGTCGAGGACATGCCGTTCATGGAGGACGGCACGCCCGTCGACATCATCCTGAACACCCACGGTGTGCCGCGACGGATGAACATCGGCCAGATCCTCGAGCTGCACCTGGGCTGGCTGGCGTCGCAGGGCTGGACGATCGAGGGCGACCCGGACTGGGCGAAGAACCTTTCGCCCGAGCTCCGCGACGTCGCGCCGGGCACGAACACCGCCACCCCGGTGTTCGACGGCGCGAAGGAGGAGGAGCTCACCGGGCTGCTCAGCGCGACCAAGCCGAACCGCGACGGCGAGCGGATGGTCAAGGAGAACGGCAAGGCCAACCTGTTCGACGGCCGCTCCGGCGAGCCGTACCCGTACCCGGTCGCGGTCGGCTACATGTACATCCTGAAGCTGCACCACCTGGTCGACGACAAGATCCACGCCCGCTCCACCGGTCCGTACTCGATGATCACGCAGCAGCCGCTGGGTGGTAAGGCGCAGTTCGGTGGCCAGCGCTTCGGTGAGATGGAGTGCTGGGCGATGCAGGCGTACGGCGCCGCCTACACGCTGCAGGAGCTGCTGACGATCAAGTCGGACGACGTGGTCGGCCGCGTCAAGGTGTACGAGGCCATCGTCAAGGGCGAGAACATCCCCGAGCCGGGCATCCCGGAGTCGTTCAAGGTGCTCCTCAAGGAGCTTCAGTCGCTGTGCCTCAACGTCGAGGTGCTTTCGAGCGACGGCTCCTCGATCGAGATGCGCGACTCCGACGACGAGGACCTCGAGCGCGCCGCGGCCAACCTCGGCATCAACCTGTCCCGCAACGAGTCGCCCTCGGTGGACGACGTCGTGCACTGATCGCGAGCTGAGCCGGGACCTGCCTCCCGTGGGTCCCGGCTCGCCCGCCAACCCCCTCTAGCCGAAACAACCCCAAGGGGATCTAGACGTGCTGGACGTCAACTTCTTCGATGAGCTCCGCATTGGTCTCGCCACGGCCGACGACATCCGTCAGTGGTCGTACGGCGAGGTCAAGAAGCCGGAGACCATCAACTACCGGACGCTCAAGCCCGAGAAGGACGGCCTCTTCTGCGAGAAGATCTTCGGTCCGACCCGGGACTGGGAGTGCTACTGCGGCAAGTACAAGCGCGTCCGCTTCAAGGGCATCATCTGTGAGCGCTGCGGCGTCGAGGTGACCCGCGCCAAGGTGCGCCGCGAGCGGATGGGCCACATCGAGCTGGCCGCCCCGGTCACCCACATCTGGTACTTCAAGGGTGTTCCGTCCCGCCTGGGCTACCTGCTGGACCTGGCGCCGAAGGACCTCGAGAAGATCATCTACTTCGCTGCTTACGTCATCACGGGCGTGAACACGGAGCTGCGCCACAACGACCTGCCGACCCTCGAGAACGAGATCGGCGTCGAGCGCAAGAACCTCGAGACCAAGCGGGACGCGGACATCGAAGCCCGCGCGCAGAAGCTCGAAGCCGACCTGGCCGCGCTGGAGGCGGAGGGCGCCAAGTCCGACGTCCGCCGCAAGGTCAAGGAGGGCGGCGAGCGCGAGATGCGCCAGCTGCGCGACCGCGCCGGCCGCGAGCTGGACCGCCTCGAGGAGGTCTGGACGACCTTCACGAAGCTCGACACCCGCCAGCTGATCGCCGACGAGCTGCTCTACCGCGAGCTCGTCGACCGCTACGGCGAGTACTTCACCGGCGGCATGGGCGCGGAGGCCATCCAGAAGCTGGCCGCCGAGTTCGACGTCGCCGCGGAGGCCGACAACCTGCGCGACACCATCCGCAACGGCAAGGGGCAGAAGAAGCTCCGCGCGCTGAAGCGGCTCAAGGTCGTCGCGGCCTTCCAGGCCACCGGCAACGACCCGCGCGGCATGGTGCTCGACGCCGTCCCGGTGATCCCGCCGGACCTGCGCCCGATGGTGCAGCTCGACGGTGGCCGGTTCGCGACGTCGGACCTGAACGACCTGTACCGCCGGGTCATCAACCGGAACAACCGCCTCAAGCGGCTGATCGACCTCGGCGCGCCCGAGATCATCGTCAACAACGAGAAGCGGATGCTGCAGGAGGCCGTCGACGCGCTGTTCGACAACGGCCGCCGCGGGCGTCCGGTCACCGGCCCGGGCAACCGGCCGCTGAAGTCGCTGTCCGACCTGCTCAAGGGCAAGCAGGGCCGGTTCCGCCAGAACCTGCTCGGCAAGCGCGTCGACTACTCGGGCCGTTCGGTCATCATCGTCGGCCCGCAGCTGAAGCTGCACCAGTGCGGTCTGCCGAAGGACATGGCGCTCGAGCTGTTCAAGCCGTTCGTCATGAAGCGGCTGGTCGACCTGAACCACGCGCAGAACATCAAGTCCGCCAAGCGGATGGTGGAGCGCTCGCGGCCGCAGGTGTGGGACGTGCTGGAAGAGGTCATCACCGGTCACCCGGTGATGCTGAACCGCGCGCCGACCCTGCACCGCCTCGGCATCCAGGCCTTCGAGCCGCAGCTGGTCGAGGGCAAGGCCATCCAGCTGCACCCGCTGGTCTGCGAAGCGTTCAACGCGGACTTCGACGGTGACCAGATGGCGGTGCACCTGCCGCTGTCGGCCGAGGCGCAGGCCGAGGCCCGGATCCTGATGCTGTCGGCGAACAACATCCTGTCGCCGGCGTCGGGCCGTCCGCTCGCCATGCCGCGGCTGGACATGGTGACGGGTCTGTTCCACCTGACCCGCCTCACCGAGACGGCCGAGGGCGCGGGCAACGCGTACTCGTCGCCGGCCGAGGCCATCATGGCGTACGACCGCAAGGCGCTGAGCCTGCACGCGCCGGTCAAGATCCGCATCACCGACCGTCAGCCGGCGAAGGCCGACGAGGCGCGGCTCGCGGAGAAGGGCTGGGAGCCGGGCAAGGCGTGGCTGGCCGAGACCACCCTGGGCCGCGTGCTGTTCAACGAGCTGCTGCCGGCGGACTACCCGTTCATCAACGAGCCGATGCCGAAGAAGCGGCAGGCCGCGATCGTGAACGACCTCGCCGAGCGGTACTCGATGACCCAGGTCGCGCAGACCCTGGACCGGCTCAAGGACGCCGGCTTCTACTGGGCGACCCGGTCGGGTGTCACCATCGCCATCTCGGACGTGCTCACCCCGGTGGGCAAGAAGGCCATCCTCGACGAGTACGAGGGCAAGGCCTCCCAGGTGGAGAAGCGCTACCAGCGTGGTCAGCTGTCGCACGCCGAGCGGAACAACGAGCTCGTCAAGGTGTGGACGCAGGCCACCGAAGAGGTCCACAAGATCATGGAGACGGCGCTGCCGGACGACAACCCGATCGCGGTGATCGTGAAGTCGGGTGCGGCGGGCAACATGACGCAGGTCCGGTCGCTGGCCGGGATGCGTGGCCTGGTGTCGAACCCGAAGGGTGAGTACATCCCGCGTCCGATCAAGGCCAACTTCCGTGAGGGCCTGTCGGTGGCGGAGTACTTCATCGCGACGCACGGTGCCCGGAAGGGCCTGGCGGACACGGCGCTCCGTACCGCCGACTCGGGTTACCTGACCCGGCGTCTGGTGGACGTCTCGCAGGACGTCATCGTCCGCGAGACCGACTGCGGCACCACCCGCGGCATCATGATGCCGATCGGCGAGGACATCGGCGACGGCAAGGTCCTGCGCGACCAGCACGTCGAGACCTCCGTGTACGCGCGGAACCTCGCGACGGACGCGGTGGACGCCAAGGGCAACGTCGTGCTGAACGCCGGTGACGACATCGGCGACCCGGCCATCGACAAGCTGATCTCCAGCGGCATCGCGAAGGTCAAGGTCCGCTCGGTGCTGACCTGCGAGTCGGTCGTCGGTATCTGCGCGACCTGCTACGGCCGCTCGATGGCGACCGGTCTGCTCGTCGACGTCGGCGAGGCCGTGGGTATCGTCGCGGCCCAGTCGATCGGTGAGCCGGGTACGCAGCTGACGATGCGTACGTTCCACCAGGGTGGTGTGGCCGGTGACGACATCACGACCGGTCTGCCGCGTGTCCAGGAGCTGTTCGAGGCCCGCGTCCCGAAGGGCAAGGCGCCCATCGCCGACGTCGACGGCCGCGTGCGGATCGAGGAGAGCGAGCGGTTCTGGAAGATCACCCTCATCCCGGACGACGGGGGCGAGGAGATCGTCTTCGACAAGCTGTCCAAGCGGCAGCGGCTCGCGAACACCCCGAACGGCCCGCTGGGCGACGGTGACCACGTCCACGTCGGTCAGCAGCTGCTCGAGGGCACGCCGGACCCGCACGAGGTCCTGCGGGTCATGGGGCCGCGCGAGGCGCAGATCCACCTGGTGGACGAGGTCCAGAAGGTGTACCGGGCGCAGGGTGTGTCGATCCACGACAAGCACATCGAGGTCATCGTCCGGCAGATGCTGCGCCGGGTGACGGTCATCGACTCCGGTGGCACGGACTTCCTGCCGGGCGAGCTGCCCGAGCGGACGAAGTTCGAGGCGACGAACCGGGCCTCGGTCGCCGAGGGCGGCGAGCCGGCTTCGGGCCGTCCGGTGCTGATGGGGATCACGAAGGCGTCGCTCACCACGGACTCGTGGCTGTCGGCGGCGTCGTTCCAGGAGACCACGCGAGTCCTGACCGACGCGGCGATCAACGGCCGCTCGGACAAGCTCGTGGGCCTCAAGGAGAACGTGATCATCGGTAAGCTGATCCCGGCCGGTACGGGCATCAACAAGTACCGCAACATCCAGGTGCAGCCGACCGAGGAGGCCCGGGTCGCGGCGTACGCGATCCCGTCCTACGACGACGGTTACTACACCCCGGACGTGTTCGGTACGGGTACCGGTGCCGCGGTTCCGCTGGACGACTACGACTTCGGCCGCGACTTCCGCTGACGAAGCCGAACTACGGGAAAGGCCCTCGCCGGGTGTCCGGCGGGGGCCTTTCCCGTTTCCCAAATTTCACTCAATCGGGTATTCACCCCTCCTGAATCTCGCTAGAGCATCCCGGTTCACGCGGTTCGGGGGCTTTGCGCGTTTCCAACGGGTATTCAGGGGTGACTGTTCGTGAACAAATCCAGAAGCGCGAGACCCATCGCGCGGTGTTTCGCCGTGCTCGCGGCCGCGGCCGCGCTGACCAGCGCGTTCACCGTCCCGGCTGGAGCGGAAGAGCCGACGCCGGCCTCAGCCGCGCCGTCCACATCGGAGGCGCCGGCCAGTTCCGCTGCGCCGACATCGTCCGCGCCGGTTTCGAGCGCGCCCGAAAGCAAGCCCGCGGCGCAGCCGCAGACCGATTCCGCGCAACGCGCGCAGGTCACCGTCTCGATCGTTGGTCTGAAGGGCGAGTACGCGTCCAACGAGGACGTCCGCTTCACGTTCCAGCTGAAGAACACCGGCGACGTCACCGCGACCGGGGTCTGGGTCTCCCAGCACATCGACCAGCCGACCGACCTGCAGGTCGCGTACGAGCCGGGCTGGGGTGACCTGACCTACGGGCGGGGGATCGAACTCGAGCCGGGGCAGACGTTCGAGCTGGCGATGACCGGGCACATCCGGGACATCAGCAAGGACACCGTGCACGTCCGGGGTGTCGTGTTCGACGATTCCCACTTCGGCATCGGCCAGTTCGACGAGCCGGCGAAGGTCACGCCGGCCTCCGGCGAGGCGTCGGGCATCGTCTACGGCGACAAGAACGGCAACGGCGTTCGCGACCGCGGCGAAGAGCTGGCCGGGATCAAACTCACTCTCCGGTACGTCCACGGCGACGTCACGTACACCGCGACGAGCGACGACAAGGGCAACCTGACCTTCAAGGTCCCGGCCGCGGAGTACTACCTCGGCGGCGAAGTGGTCGACGGCTGGCTGTTCCCGTGGCGAACCGTCCGGATCGGGGAGAACACGCCGCTGGACCTGCGCGGCGCGGCACCGCTGAACGGCGCGCTCAAGGCGTCGATGGTGTTCGCGAAGGACAGCTACCAGGTCGGCGAACTCGCGCACGTCACCGTGACGCTGACCAACTCCGGCAAGCTCCCGCTCACCGGCATCGTGGCCGAGTGCAACCGCATCGGCGACGCGTACATCCTGAGCGGCCGGACCCCGGGCTGGGGTGACCTCGCCGGCAACGGCGTGACGATCGCCCCGGGGGAGACCCGCGTGTTCGACGTGTCGGAGGCTGTCCCGCAGGCCGCGTTCAACCGCGGGATCGTGGTGGCCTCCTGCGACTTCGGCTACCCCGAGGTCGACATCGACAACCACGCGCAGGCCCGCGCCCAGGCGTCGGTCCCGGGCGCCAAGGCCGTCGTCGAGGGCAACATCGGCGTCTTCGACGACCAGGGCCAGGTGAAGCAGGGCCTCGCCGGGGTCAAGGTCGTGCTGGTGTCCGATCGGCACTGCCCGGTCGCCGGGGAGCGGACCACCGACGCCCAGGGCCACTTCGAGTTCCGCGACGTCGCGCCGGGACCGGACTACCGGCTGGTCCTGCTGCCGGCCACGGGCTGGAAGATCAAGTACGAGAACCCGGTGCGGATCGACGTCTGGGGCCCGCCGGAGAACCACCGCGTGTGGCGGATCGACGCCGAAGAGGGCGAAGCACCGCTCCCGGTCGTGCCGGTCAACCCCGCGGACTGCACCGCGGGCGCTCCGACGTCGACGACCGGCGCGGCCGGTGGCACCGGCGGCGGCCAGAGCAGCGGCTCCGGGCTGGCCAGCACCGGCGTCGAGGCGCTCGGGCTGGGCGCGCTCGCGCTGACCGCACTGGCCCTCGGCGGTGGCCTGGTGTTCGGCGCCCGCCGTCGCCGTCGCTCCGCCTGACGCTCGCAGCGAAGCGCCCCGGTCCACAGTGGACCGGGGCGCTTTCCGGTTTCAGCGGACGCTGCGGCGCGACACCGGGAAGTCGAAGTAGGTGTCCGGGAAGGGTTCGCCGTTCAGCGTGAAGTGCCACCACTCCTCGGGCAGGTTGCGGAAGCCCGCCGCGCTCATCGTCGAGCGCAGCAGGTCGCGGTTCTGCCGGGCGACGCCGGTGATCGCCGGGTTGTCGGTGTGGGCGAGCGGGTCGAAGCAGTCGTAGCCGGTGCCCATGTCGACGGTGTTGTCGGGGAAGCGCTGGTCCCGCGGCGCGAAGCACGGCTCGAGCGGCTCGCCCGGGACGTAGGACCGCTGGAACGGCGGCGGGATGCGGACGAGGGTGAGGTCCATGGTGCTGCCGCGGCTGTGCCCGGACTTCTCGGCGATGTACCCGTCGGCGAAGAGCCGGTCCTTGGCGACGTTCGGGTAGAACTCCGCCTTCATCTTCTCGTCCGCGAGGTCCTTCGCCCACCGCACGAAGTGGTCGACGGCGCGCTGCGGCCGGTAGCAGTCGTAGACCTTGAGCGTGTACCCGAGCTTGACCAGCTGCCCCTGCGCCTTCCGCAGGCCTTCGGCGGCCGGCCGGGTCAGGAGGCACAGGGGACGGCGGTACCCGTCGATGCGGCGGCCGACGAAGTTGTGCCGCGTGTCGTAGCGGATGTCCTGCAGGATCGACGGTGCGACATCGGAGAGCGCGACGAAGCCGGCGGGGGTGCCGGCCTCCGCCGTGGCGGGGACGGCGAGGCCGGCCATGGCGGTGAGGGTGACGGCGAGCGCGCGCACCCGGCGAGGGAAGATCGGCATCCCTCTCGTCTAGCAGCCGGGCGCCCGGAACTCAGCCGCCCTTCGGGTCACGACCAGCCTTCCGGGGTCGTCGCGCGCAGGAAGTCGTCGGACGGCGGCTGCACCGGCCGCCCTTCGAACTGCGTCGAAAGCACCACCGACGACCGCAGCTCGCCGTGCTTGCCCAGCCGCTCCAGCAGGCCTTCGAAGTGCTCGAGCGAGGCTGCCCGGATCTTCAGCATCGTGCAGTGGTCGCCGCTCAGCCGGTGGATCTCCACGACCTCCGGGTAGTCCTCGGACTTCGACGTCTTCAGCAGGCAGCTGCTGAGCGCGCACCGCATCTCGACGAACGCCTGCAGCGGCTGGCCCGCGCGCCGCGCGTCGACCTGGGCGCGGTACCCGGTGATCACGCCGGTCTCTTCGAGCCGCCGCACCCGCTCGGCCACCGCGGGCGCCGACAGGTTGATGCGGCGGCCGAGCTCTTTGAACGAGAGCCGCCCGTCGGCCTGCAGCAGCTCCAGCAGCCGCCAGTCGACGTCGTCCAGCGCCTTTTCCGAACGGAAGGTCATGGGCCCCATCTTCCTTCCGAAGCGCAGGCCGGGCGAGCGAAATCCCGTTCATCGTCCCTTCGGATCGGGCCCGGAGCTCCCTAAAGTTGCTGGTCATGGGGACTTCGACGGTGACCGGCCGGACCCGGTCCATGGGGGCGTTGTTCGCCGGCGTCGCACTGCTCAACACGGCCATGGTCGGGTTGACCACCGCGGCCACGCTGATCGTCGCCGCGGGCAGCGGGGCGGCCTGGAGCGGGCTGCCGAGCGTCGCGAGCGTGCTCGGCACCGCGGGCGGCGCGCTCGCCGCGGGACTGCTGCTGCCGGTCCACGGCAGCCGCCGCGTCCTGGTGACCGGGTACGGCGTCGCGGCGGCCGGCGCGCTGGTCGCGTTCGCGGGCGCGCTGGCGACGTCGATCGTGCCGCTGCTGCTGGGCATCCTGCTGGTCGGCGTCGGCAACGGCGGTGCCCAGCTGTCCCGCTACCTCGCCGCGGACCTGTACCCGCAGGAACGCCGGGGCCGCGCGCTGGCCACCGTCGTCTGGGCCGGGACGGTCGGCGCGCTCGCCGGCCCGGCGCTCATGGCACCGGCGGCGCACGTCGTGACCGGCTTCGGCTGGCCGCCGCTGTCGGGGCCGATCGCGATCGCGGTGCTGGCCACGGCGGGGGCGGTGGCGGCGGCGGCCGTCCTGCCGCGGGACATCCCGCCGCCGCGGCCGCCGGTGACCGCGGCGGTGCGCGGCCCGGTCCGCTCGCCCGCCGTCGTGCGGCCGCTGGCCACGATGGTCGCCGCGCAGCTGGCGATGGTCGCGGTGATGACCATGACGCCGTTGCAGCTGCAGAGCCACGGGCACGGCCTCGATGCGGTCGGGTGGGTGCTGAGCGCGCACATGATCGGCATGTTCGCGCTGGCGCCGCTGTCCGGCCGGATCGCCGACCGCTGGGGCCCGGCCGTGACGGTCAACGCGGGGCTCGGGGTACTGGCACTGGCGACGGCGACCGCGCTCGCGGCCCCGACGGCGCACACGTCCGGCCTGCCGGTGGCGTTGTTCCTGCTGGGGTACGGCTGGAACCTGGTGTTCGTCGGCGGCAGCGCGCAGCTCAGCCGGGACCTCGCCCCGGAGACGCGCAGCCGGGTGCAGGGCACCGTCGACGCGGTCGTCTGGTCGGCGTCCGCACTGGCCGGGCTGGGCTCGGGGGCCCTGTTCGCGGGCGGCGGGTACGCGCTGGTCGCGGTGGTCGGCGGGGTGCTGGCCCTGCTCCCGCTGGCGCTGCTGGTGCCCCGTAACGGCAGGTAGCCGGGTCGTTGCCGGCAAATCTCCCGGCGCCGCGGCCGCGCGTTGCTGATGGGCGCCGGGCAAGCTCCTGCCCTCGTTCCGACCGCGGGCGGCCGTTCAGCGGATCCCCGCCGCCCCGGGCACCATGAAGGTATGACGCCCGTCACCAAGCGCCTCACCGTGGTCGCCGTCGTGCTGATCACGGCGGGGGCCGTCCTGCTGTCGGTGGGTGCGATCGGCTTCCGGGCCACCTCCGATCAGCCCGACGCCAACATCGGCGCGGGGTTCGCCCTGCTCGCCGGGCCCTACGTCGTCGGTCTCGGGCTCGTCTTCGCGCTTTCGGCGGGCTTGACCCACCTCACGACGCGCCGCCGCTGAGGTTCCACAGCGTCAATTCCACAGCGTCAATCCCACAGCGCCGCGGGGAGGTGGTCGGCCAGGTCGGCCAGGTACCGCGCTTCGGCCGTGAGGTTCTGCCGCGTCGCGCAGCCCGGGCCCCACGTGCGGGCGGCGCCGTTCTCGACCACGACTTCCCGCTGCCCGAACCGCGGGTTCGCCGCCAGCCAGCGGGCCAGCTCGGCGTCGAGCGTGGCGTCCGGCGGGAGCGTCGGCATCATCACCGGACGGCCCGGGACGATCCGCAGCTCCGGGCCCGGCGGCACGCGCACCTGGGTGACGTGGAGGTCGCGGAAGTACGTGTGGTCGTCGAAGTGCCGGTAGGACTCCCGCGTGTCGATCCCGAGCACCGGCCGGTCGCCGAGGCGGAACTCGACCCACGGGTCGTCCGGCGCGCCCGCCAGCGGCCGCCCGGTCGGGTGAAACACGCCGAAGGAAGGAGCCGGGCCGCCGTCGCCGCTGCCGAACGTGCCGCCCCGCTCCGCCGCGAACGCCTTGAACCAGTGCCCTGCGCGGCTCGCCGCGGACTTCCGCTGCGACCGCCACCAGATCGCGCCGGCCACCGCGGCGACGACCACGAGCAGGCCGATCGTGAAGAGCGTCTGCATCGTCAGAAGTCCAGGTCTTCGCGGGTCTCTTCGACGGACTGGTCGCGGCCCGTCCCGTCGTAGCCGCTCGCCTTCTTCGCGTTCTTGACGTGGCTGTTGAGCTTGCCGAGGTGGTCGTTCACCGTCTTGGCCGGGTTGTCGCCGGGGTTGGCCGGGTGGTAGCCCAGCACGCCCTTGACCGCCGCTTCGCCGCCCTTCTTCAGGGCTTCGACGGCGCCGGCCTTCAGCATCGTCTTCCGGTAGTCGATCTTGCCCGCGGCGTCGAGCACCGGGTTCTCGAAGGCCTTCGCCCAGCGCTTGCCGATCATGCCCTTGTCGCCGACGGCTTTCTGGAGGAGGTCCTTGCCCTCGTTCTCCTTCGCGATCTTCGTGAGCGACTTGCCGAGCGTCGTCGAGGCGAACTTCTGCTGCAGCTTCCGGAGCCAGTCGAGGACCTTCTGCAGGAGCTCGCGCAGCTTGTTCACCTTCTGCGTGGTCTTCGCGGTCGTCTGGGCCGCCTTGACCTCGGTCACCGGGGCGGCGGCCGAGAGCGAAGCGCCGCACGTCGGCACCGCGGCGGCCAGGGCCGGCACCCACAGCAGGATCAGCCAGGTCACGAACTCGGTCAGGATGGCCTTGATCAGGTCCTCGGCGAAGCTCATCAGCATGCTGTTGAGCTGCAGCATCCGCGCCAGGTCGCCGGACCGGCCGGCGACGCCCTCGATGCCGTGCGCGAACTCGCCCAGCGCGGTTTTCGCCGCGTTGCTCGCGTCGCCCTCCCAGTCCTTCAACGACTCGTCGGCGACCTCGGCGAAGTTCTTCGCCAGCTGGTCCAGCCCGGTGGCGATCGCCCCGAAGTTTTCCGCGGCGATGCCCAGCGCCGGTCCGTCGCCGCTGACGAAGTGGATCGCGTCCTGGATCGGCTGGACGGCGTTGACCAGGAAGTTCAGCCCCTGCCCGACCAGCCAGCCGAGCGGGTCGGTGGCGATGTCGGTCAAGGTGCTCGCGCTCGACTGGATGAAGCTCGCCGTGTCGGTCGCGAGCGAACCGAGCGCGAGCGTGATGTCCGCGCCGTCGGGCTGCGGCGCGAACACCGCCTTCGTCACCGAGACCGCGTCCTTGCCGGCGGTGACGGCGCCTCCGGCGAACGGCGTCGCCTTGACCGCGTTGCCGACGTTGACCCCGAGCACCGTCTCCGGGTCGTCCGGCTTGACGGTGATCCCGCTCGCGACGTCTTCGACCTCTGCCATGGCGGCCCCCTCAGTGCTTCTGCTCGCCCGGGCCGTCGAGCAGAAGCTCGACCTGGCCGAAGAAGGTCTTGTGGTCGTCCTCGACGCCTTGGTAGACGTTCGCCGCGTCGGTCAGCTTGGCCTGCGCCGAAGCCAGCCCGTCCGCGATCGACGCCAGCAGGGAGTGCAGCTCGCGCAGGGTGTCGTCGTAGCCGCCCTTGGTGAAGACGCCGACCACGCCCCACGACTTGTCGCCGACGTCGGCCTGGGCCACCTTTTCCGTGATCTTCGCGCCCTGCTCCCGGTACTTGCCCAGGTCGCCGGCGTACTCGTGCAGCGCATCCACCCGAACCCGGTAACCGCCGGCTCCGTCGGGCATCAGTCCTCCTCGTCGAACAGGTTCCGCAGGAAGCGGTCGCCCGCCGAGGGGCTCGGCGCGGGTGGTGCCGCCGGCGGGTCGGCCGGGCGCAGCACCCGCTGCTCCGAGAAGTCCTCGGCCGCGCGCGGCCGCTCTTCCGCCAGCTTCGACCGCAGTTCTTCGACGGTGGTTCCGAACGCCACGGCCTGCGTCTCGAGGACCTGGTCGACCAGGCCGAGGTCGTCGCCCATGTTCTCCTCGACGATGACGGCCTGCCGCCGCGCCGCCTCGCCGACGGCCTCCCGCAGCGTCGCCAGCAGCGTGGCCGAGAGGGCGTGCGGGCCCTTGGCCAGCGCGGCCTCGGTGAACTTGACGTCCAGGACGGCCCCGCCCGGCCCGGTGACCACGGTGACGCCCCCGTCCGGCGACGCCGCGCTCGCGCGCAGCTCGGTCAGCTGCTGCTGCATCGCGCCCAGCCCGGCGAACCGGTCGTCGGCGCTGCGGACGCCCGCCTGGAACCGCTCGAACTCGGCCACCAGGTGCTCGAACTCGGCCGACATGCCTGCCCCTCCCTGTGCTCGTCCACCCATCGTGACGCTTCGACCGCACTGTGACGCACGGAACGGCCGATCCGATCCCACTGCGTCACCTGACCGGGTAATGGGTAGGTTTCGGCGGAGAGGGAAGCCGGGGACAACGCGCGAGGAGTGTGTGATGACCAGCACCGAAGGGGCCGGACGGCCCGTCGACGAACCGAAGCCGACGGGCAGCCACGCCGCCCCGGAGGGCGCCGGCGTGCACCCGCTGATCGACCTGTCCCGCGACCCCAACCCGGGCAAGCCGGACCACGCGAAGCCGGACGAGGACTGAGCCCGGTTCGCCGGCTACCGGCGGCAGGTTCCGGTGCCGCGAACGAGTCATCGGGGGCCTCTGGCGTCCCGGACGAGCCGTTCGCGACGGTGAAACCGCGCCGCGCCGGTCGCGCCGGCGCCGGGTGATCGGCCCCGCGACCCGAGGCGTGGAATGTGCCGCGGTCGGCGGGCGTTGAGAGGTACGCTGGAGGTTCGCCGACCTACAGACCCCCCGCCGCGTTCCTCCCGGACCCGGGCGGGTATCTTTGGAGACCGTGCCCGGCATGCGTCGGGCCGCTCCGCGTGCCGTGCGCATGGGCGGGGTGCTCAGGCACCCGGTCACCGGCTTCGGCAGGTCGGGGTTCCGACGGAAATCCCTCCGGGAAGTTACCGGTCGCGAGACCGTGACGCGGGCCGACACGCCCGACCGCGGGGGCCGGTGAAGACACGAAGAAGCAGATCACGACAGGAAGCTGGTCCATTGCCCACGATCCAGCAGCTGGTCCGCAAGGGCCGCCAGGACAAGGCTGCCAAGCAGAAGACCGCGGCCCTCAAGGGGAGCCCGCAGCGGCGTGGCGTGTGCACTCGCGTGTACACCACGACCCCCAAGAAGCCGAACTCGGCGCTTCGCAAGGTCGCGCGTGTGAAGCTGACCAGCGGCATCGAGGTCACCGCTTACATCCCCGGTGAGGGCCACAACCTGCAGGAGCACTCGATGGTGCTCGTGCGTGGTGGTCGTGTGAAGGACCTTCCGGGTGTCCGTTACAAGATCATCCGCGGTTCGCTCGACACCCAGGGTGTCAAGAACCGCAAGCAGGCGCGCAGCCGGTACGGCGCGAAGAAGGAGAAGAGCTAATGCCCCGCAAGGGTCCGGCCCCGAAGCGGCCGCTGATCTCCGACCCCGTCTACGCCTCCCCGCTGGTCACCCAGCTGGTGAACAAGGTGCTGAAGGACGGGAAGCGGTCCCTGGCCGAGCGCATCGTGTACGGCGCGCTCGAAGGCGCTCGCGAGAAGACGGGCACCGACCCGGTCGTCACGCTGAAGCGCGCCCTCGACAACGTGAAGCCCACCATCGAGGTGAAGAGCCGCCGCGTCGGTGGCGCCACCTACCAGGTGCCGATCGAGGTCAAGCCGGGCCGCTCCACGACGCTGGCGCTGCGCTGGCTGGTCTCCTTCTCGCAGGCTCGCCGCGAGAAGACGATGATCGAGCGCCTGCAGAACGAGCTCCTGGACGCTTCGAACGGCCTCGGTGCCTCGGTGAAGCGTCGCGAGGACACGCACAAGATGGCCGAGTCCAACCGGGCCTTCGCGCACTACCGCTGGTGATGACCGCCCGGCTGTCGACCAAGCCATGCCGGGCCCCAAGCTTGAGAACAGGGGAACACTCTCGTGGCACGTGAAGTGCTGACCGACCTGAACAAGGTCCGCAACATCGGCATCATGGCCCACATCGACGCCGGCAAGACGACCACCACCGAGCGGATCCTGTTCTACACCGGGGTCAACTACAAGATCGGTGAAGTCCACGACGGCGCCGCCACCATGGACTGGATGGAGGAGGAGCAGAAGCGGGGTATCACCATCACCTCGGCTGCCACCACCACCTTCTGGGACGACCACCAGATCAACATCATCGACACCCCCGGGCACGTCGACTTCACCGTCGAGGTGGAGCGCAACCTCCGGGTGCTCGACGGTGCGGTCGCCGTCTTCGACGGCAAGGAAGGCGTCGAGCCGCAGTCCGAGCAGGTCTGGCGGCAGGCGGACAAGTACGACGTCCCGCGCATCTGCTTCGTCAACAAGATGGACAAGCTGGGCGCGGACTTCTACTACACCGTGAAGACCATCGTGGACCGCCTCGGCGTCCGCCCGCTGGTCATCCAGCTGCCGATCGGCGCCGAGAACGACTTCGAAGGCGTCGTCGACCTGGTCCGCATGAAGGCGCTGACCTGGCGCGGCGAGGTCCAGAAGGGCGAGGACTACTCGATCGAGGAAATCCCGGCCGACCTGGCCGAGAAGGCCGCCGAGTACCGCGAGAAGCTCGTCGAGACCGTCGCCGAGGCGGACGACGCGCTGATGGAGAAGTTCCTCGAGGGTGAGGAGCTGACGGAGGCCGAGATCAAGGCCGGCATCCGGAAGCTCACCATCACCAGCCAGGTCTTCCCGGTGCTCGCCGGTTCCGCGTTCAAGAACAAGGGCGTGCAGCCCATGCTCGACGCGGTCATCGACTACCTGCCGACCCCGCTGGACGTCCCGGCCGTCGAGGGCCTGCTGCCCGACGGCGAGACCGTGGCTTCCCGCAAGGCGTCGGTCGACGAGCCGTTCGCCGCGCTCGCGTTCAAGATCGCCGCGCACCCGTTCTTCGGCAAGCTGACCTACATCCGGGTGTACTCGGGCAAGGTCGCCGCCGGCGCACAGGTCATCAACGCGACCAAGGAGCGCAAGGAGCGCATCGGGAAGATCTTCCAGATGCACTCCAACAAGGAGAACCCGGTCGACGACGCCCAGGTCGGCCACATCTACGCGGTCATCGGCCTGAAGGACACCACCACGGGTGACACCCTGGCGGACCCGCAGAACCCGATCGTGCTGGAGTCGATGACGTTCCCCGAGCCGGTCATCCGGGTCGCGATCGAACCGAAGACGAAGGCCGACCAGGAGAAGCTGTCCCTGGCGATCCAGAAGCTGGCCGAAGAGGACCCGACGTTCCAGGTCAAGCTGGACGAGGACACCGGCCAGACGATCATCGCGGGCATGGGCGAGCTGCACCTCGAGGTGCTGGTGAACCGGATGAAGTCCGACTACAAGGTCGAGGCGAACATCGGCAAGCCGCAGGTCGCTTACCGCGAGACGATCAAGAAGACGGTCGACAAGCTCGACTACGTCCACAAGAAGCAGACCGGTGGTTCCGGCCAGTTCGCGAAGGTCATCGTGAAGCTGGAGCCGCTCGAGCGCACCGACGGCGCGCTCTACGAGTTCGACAACAAGGTGACCGGTGGTCGCGTGCCGCGGGAGTACATCCCGTCGGTGGACGCGGGCGCGCAGGACGCGATGCAGTACGGCGTGCTGGCCGGCTACCCGCTCGTCGGGTTGAAGTTCACCCTGTTGGATGGTGCGTACCACGAGGTCGACTCTTCGGAGATGGCGTTCAAGATCGCCGGTTCCATGGCGATGAAGGAAGCCGCGAAGAAGGCCGGCCCGGTGATCCTGGAGCCGATGATGGCGGTCGAGGTGACCACGCCCGAGGACTACATGGGTGACGTCATCGGTGACCTCAACTCCCGCCGTGGTCAGATCCAGGCCATGGAGGAGCGGGCGGGCATCCGCGTCGTGAAGGCGCTGGTCCCGCTGTCGGAGATGTTCGGCTACGTCGGCGACCTGCGGTCCCGCACCCAGGGCCGGGCGAACTACTCCATGTTGTTCGACTCCTACGCCGAGGTTCCCGCGAACGTCGCGAAGGAAATCATCGCGAAGGCGACGGGGGAGTAACTCCCCCCAGCGCTCGCGGGCATTAAGGGACTCTCCTGAACGTCCGCAGCACCGACGAAGGAACAATCGTGGGGCGGCAGCCACGCCGCCCCACGAGCACAAAGCGAAATCAGTCCAGGAGGACATTCCAGTGGCGAAGGCGAAATTCGAGCGGACCAAGCCGCACGTCAACATCGGCACCATCGGTCACGTTGACCACGGCAAGACGACTCTGACCGCGGCTATCACCAAGGTGCTGCACGACAAGTACCCGGAGCTGAACGAGTCGCGGGCGTTCGACCAGATCGACAACGCGCCGGAAGAGAAGCAGCGCGGCATCACGATCAACATCTCGCACGTCGAGTACCAGACCGAGAAGCGTCACTACGCCCACGTCGACGCCCCCGGTCACGCGGACTACATCAAGAACATGATCACCGGTGCCGCCCAGATGGACGGCGCGATCCTGGTCGTGGCCGCCACCGACGGCCCGATGCCGCAGACCCGTGAGCACGTGCTGCTCGCCCGCCAGGTCGGCGTGCCCTACATCGTGGTCGCGCTGAACAAGGCCGACATGGTCGACGACGAGGAGATCCTCGAGCTCGTCGAGCTGGAGGTCCGCGAGCTGCTGTCCTCGCAGGAGTTCCCGGGCGACGACGCGCCGGTCGTGCGCGTGTCCGGTCTCAAGGCCCTCGAGGGCGACGAGAAGTGGGCCGAGGCCGTTCTCGAGCTCATGGCGGCCGTCGACGACAGCGTGCCGGACCCGGTGCGCGAGCTCGACAAGCCGTTCCTGATGCCGATCGAAGACGTCTTCACCATCACCGGTCGTGGCACCGTGGTGACCGGTCGCGTCGAGCGCGGCCAGATCAACGTCAACGAAGAGGTCGAGATCGTGGGTATCCGCGAGAAGTCGACCAAGACCACCGTCACCGGTGTCGAGATGTTCCGCAAGCTGCTCGACTCGGGCCAGGCGGGCGACAACGTGGGCCTGCTGGTCCGCGGTATCAAGCGCGAGGACGTCGAGCGCGGCCAGGTCGTCGTGAAGCCGGGTACCACCACCCCGCACACCGACTTCGAGGGCCGGGTCTACATCCTGTCGAAGGACGAGGGTGGCCGTCACACCCCGTTCTTCAACAACTACCGCCCGCAGTTCTACTTCCGCACCACCGACGTGACCGGCGTCGTGACCCTCCCCGAGGGCACCGAGATGGTCATGCCGGGCGACAACACCGACATCTCGGTCCAGCTGATCCAGCCGGTCGCGATGGACGAGGGTCTGCGCTTCGCCATCCGCGAGGGTGGCCGGACCGTCGGCGCCGGCCAGGTCACCAAGATCATCAAGTGATTTAGGCGCCCCGGCCGGGGGTAATACACCCCCGGCTCAGGGGCGTCAAATCACGTGTGCAACACTATTCAGGTTGCTCGTCCTGGGGCGGCCGATCCCTTTGGGGTCCGGCCGCTCCGGTGCGAGTGGCCACGGTCCGCGGAGCTCTTTCCTTCGGGTGAGGCGAGCGGGCAAGGGCAGTGAGACGGCGAGACGGTCAGCCGGCTCATGGCCTCCTCACGTTGAGGAAGACCAGGCAAGACGACGATCCCGCGGGATCCGTCTGTGCGTCGGGCGCGACACGCCCGACCGCGTGGACCGGGGACAGGGCCGTTGAACTGCGGAAACTCAAGGTCTGGTGGGGACACCGGCCGGGGTTTTGTGAGATAGCGGCACGAGACGACAAGGAACGAGCAGCCACCATGGCGGGACAGAAGATCCGCATCCGGCTCAAGGCCTACGACCACGAGGCGATCGACACCTCGGCGCGCAAGATCGTGGAGACGGTCACGCGCACCGGCGCCCGTGTTGTCGGGCCGGTGCCGCTGCCCACCGAGAAGAACGTTTACTGCGTCATCCGCTCGCCGCACAAGTACAAGGACTCGCGCGAGCACTTCGAGATGCGCACGCACAAGCGTCTGATCGACATCCTCGACCCGACGCCGAAGACGGTCGACGCGCTCATGCGCATCGACCTCCCGGCGAGCGTCGACGTCAACATCCAGTAGTAGCGGCGGGCGAGCGGCGGAGAGTAAGAGACTCATGTCTGACAGGCAGATGAAGGGCATCCTGGGCACCAAGCTCGGCATGACCCAGGTCTTCGACGAACAGAACCGGGTTGTCCCGGTCACCGTCGTCAAGGCCGGTCCGAACGTGGTCACCCAGGTTCGGACCCAGGACAAGGACGGCTACACGGCCGTGCAGCTGGCGTTCGGCGCGGTCGACCCGCGCAAGGTGAACAAGCCGCGCACCGGCCACTTCGACAAGGCGGGCGTGACCCCGCGCCGGTTCCTCGCCGAGCTGCGCACCACCGACGCCGAGACCTACGAGGTCGGCCAGGAGATCACCGCCGAGGTGTTCGCCGCCGGCGTCGAGGTCGACGTGACCGGTACCAGCAAGGGCAAGGGCTACGCGGGCGTCATGAAGCGCCACGGCTTCAAGGGCCAGGGCGCGAGCCACGGTGCCCAGGCCGTGCACCGCAAGCCGGGTTCCATCGGTGGCTGCGCCACCCCCGGCCGCGTCTTCAAGGGCCTGCGCATGGCGGGCCGGATGGGCAACGACCGGGTCACCACGCAGAACCTGACCGTGCACGCCGTGCGTGCCGACGACGGCCTGCTGCTGATCAAGGGCGCCGTGCCCGGTCCCAAGGGCGGCGTGCTGTTCGTTCGCAGCGCCGCGAAGGGTGGTAACTCCGAATGACAAGCGTCGAGCTGAAGACCCCGGCCGGTAAAGCCGACGGCACCGTGGACCTCCCCGAGGAGATCTTCGACGTGCAGGCCAATGTCGCGCTGATGCACCAGGTCGTGGTGGCCCAGCAGGCCGCCGCGCGCCAGGGCACGCACGACACGAAGACCCGTGGCGAAGTTCGCGGTGGCGGCAAGAAGCCGTACCGGCAGAAGGGCACCGGCCGTGCCCGCCAGGGTTCGACCCGCGCGCCGCAGTTCGTCGGTGGTGGCGTCGTCCACGGCCCCACGCCGCGTGACTACTCGCAGCGGACCCCGAAGAAGATGAAGGCCGCCGCTCTGCGTGGCGCCCTCTCCGACCGGGCCCGCGCCGGCCAGCTGCACGTCGTCACCGAACTGGTGACCGGCGAGAAGCCGTCGACCAAGGCCGCCAAGACCGCCCTCGCCGCCGTGACGGCCGCGAAGCGCGTGCTCGTGGTGCTGCACCGGGCCGACGAGCTGAGCTGGGTTTCCCTGCGGAACCTGCCCGAGGTGCACATCCTCTGGGCCGACCAGCTCAATACCTACGACGTGCTGGTCAACGACGACGTCGTGTTCACCAAGGCCGCGTACGACGCGTTCGTCGCCGGCCCCGTCCGTGGCAAGTCCGTCAAGGCTTCCGCGCGGTCGGGCGAGGTCACGGAAGGGAGTGACGAGAAGTGAGTTCGGTCGCCATTCCGGACCCCCGCGACATCCTGCTCGCGCCGGTCATCTCCGAGAAGTCCTACGGGCTGCTCGAGGACCACAAGTACACGTTCATCGTCCGCCCGGACGCCAACAAGACCCAGATCAAGATCGCGGTCGAAAAGGTGTTCGGCGTCAAGGTGGTCAGCGTCAACACGGCCAACCGCCAGGGCAAGCGGAAGCGGACTCGCGCCGGCTTCGGCAAGCGCAAGGACACCAAGCGCGCCATCGTGACTCTTTCGCCCGAGAGCAAGGCGATTGAGATCTTCGGCGGACCCACCGCGTAAAGGACTGAGCTGACAATGGGCATCCGCAAGTACAAGCCGACGACCCCGGGTCGTCGCGGTTCGAGCGTCTCGGACTTCGCCGAGATCACCCGCTCCACTCCGGAGAAGTCGCTGCTTCGTCCGCTGAGCGGTTCGGGCGGTCGCAACTCGTCCGGCAAGATCACCACCCGGCACAAGGGTGGCGGCCACAAGCGCGCTTACCGCGTCATCGACTTCCGTCGCAACGACAAGGACGGCATCCCCGCCAAGGTCGCGCACATCGAGTACGACCCCAACCGGTCCGCTCGCATCGCGCTGCTGCACTACGCCGACGGCGAGAAGCGCTACATCATCGCGCCGGAGAAGCTGAAGCAGGGCGACACCATCGAGAACGGCCCCCGGGCCGACATCAAGCCGGGCAACAACCTGCCGCTGCGCAACATCCCGGTCGGCACCGTGATCCACGCGATCGAGCTCCGCCCCGGCGGCGGCGCGAAGATGGCGCGGTCCGCGGGCGCGAAGGTGCAGCTCGTCGCCAAGGACGGTCCGTACGCCCAGCTGCGTCTCCCCTCGGGCGAGATCCGCAACGTGGACGTGCGCAACCGCGCCACGGTCGGCGAGGTCGGCAACTCCGAGCACGCCAACATCAACTGGGGCAAGGCCGGCCGCAACCGCTGGCGCGGCAAGCGCCCCACGGTCCGTGGTGTCGTCATGAACCCGGTCGACCACCCGCACGGTGGTGGTGAGGGTAAGACCTCCGGTGGTCGCCACCCGGTCAACCCGAACGGTAAGCCCGAGGGCCGCACGCGTCGCCGCAAGGCGTCCGACGCCCTCATCGTCCGCCGCCGGCGTACCGGCAAGAACAAGCGCTGAGCAGGGAGGTAGAACCAAATGCCACGTAGCCTCAAAAAGGGCCCGTTCGTGGACGACCACCTGCTCAAGAAGGTGGACGCGCTGAACGAATCGGGCAAGAAGACCGTGATCAAGACTTGGTCGCGGCGGTCCACGATCATCCCGGATTTCCTGGGTCACACGATCGCGGTGCACGACGGCCGCAAGCACGTCCCGGTGTTCGTCACCGAGGCGATGGTGGGTCACAAGCTGGGCGAGTTCGCCCCGACGCGGACCTTCAAGGGCCACATCAAGGACGACCGCAAGTCGCGCCGCCGCTGAGCGGGCACGAAACCAGACAGAGGAAGTAGCGATGAACGCCCAGAACGACGCGACGACCGAGGCTGAACTGCCTACGGCGTACGCGCGGGCTCGCTTCGTCCGGGACTCGCCGACCAAGGTGCGCCGGGTGATCGAGCTCATCAAGGGACGTAGCGCCGCCGACGCTTTGGCCGTGCTCCGGTTCGCCCCGCAGGCGGCCAGTGAGCCGGTCGCGAAGGTGCTCGCCAGCGCTGTGGCCAACGCCGAGAACAACCTTCAGCTGGACCCGGACACCCTCTGGGTCAAGAACGCGTACGCCGACGAGGGCCCCACCCTCAAGCGCATCCGCCCGCGGGCCCAGGGCCGCGCGTACCGGATCCGCAAGCGGACCAGCCACATCACCGTCGAGGTGGAGTCGCGTCCGGCCGTCGCGCAGAAGGCTCAGAGCAAGAAGAAGGCAGGTGGCCGGTAGTGGGCCAGAAAATCAACCCGCACGGTTTCCGCCTGGGTATCACCACGGACTGGAAGTCGCGCTGGTACGCCGACAAGCAGTACGCCGAGTACGTGGCCGAGGACGTCAAGATCCGCAAGCTGCTGGCGACGGGCATGGAGCGCGCCGGCATCTCCAAGGTCGAGATCGAGCGCACCCGTGACCGCGTCCGCGTGGACATCCACACCGCCCGGCCGGGCATCGTCATCGGCCGCCGCGGCGCGGAGGCCGACCGGATCCGCGGCGCGCTGGAGAAGCTGACCAAGAAGCAGGTCCAGCTGAACATCCTCGAGGTCAAGAACCCCGAGGCCGACGCCCAGCTCGTCGCCCAGGCGGTCGCGGAGCAGCTCTCCAACCGCGTGGCGTTCCGCCGCGCGATGCGGAAGGCGATCCAGACCTCCATGCGCTCGCCGCAGGTCAAGGGCATCCGCGTGCAGTGCGGCGGTCGTCTCGGCGGTGCCGAGATGTCCCGCTCCGAGCACTACCGCGATGGCCGGGTCCCGCTGCACACGCTGCGCGCCGACATCGACTACGGCTTCTTCGAGGCCAAGACGACGTTCGGGCGCATCGGCGTCAAGGTGTGGATCTACAAGGGTGAGCTCGTCGGTGGCCTGAAGGCTCGCGAGGCTCGCGACGCCGCCGAGCGCGCGCCGCGCGGCGGTCGCGACCGTGACCGCAGCGACCGGCCGTCCCGTCCGCGTCGTTCGGGCGCCTCGGGCACGACCGCCACCTCGACCGAAGCCGGTCGCGCCGCCGCTGCCGCCACGACCGAGGCGGCCCCGGCCACCGAGACCGCAGAAAAGACGGAGGGCTGAGACGTGCTCATCCCGCGCAGGGTCAAGCACCGGAAGCAGCACTCCCCGAAGCGCCACGGCGCCGCCAAGGGTGGCACGAAGGTCAGCTTCGGCGAGTACGGCATCCAGGCGCTTGAGCACAGCTACGTGACGAACCGGCAGATCGAGTCCGCTCGTATCGCCATGACCCGTCACATCAAGCGTGGTGGCAAGGTGTGGACGACCATCTACCCGGACCGCCCGCTGACCAAGAAGCCGGCCGAGACCCGCATGGGTTCCGGTAAGGGTTCGCCCGAGTGGTGGATCGCCAACGTGAAGCCGGGCCGCGTGATGTTCGAGATCTCGTTCCCGAACGAGGAGACGGCTCGCGAGGCGCTGCGCCGCGCGATCCACAAGCTGCCCATGAAGTGCCGCATCGTGACCCGTGAAGGTGGTGAGTTCTGATGGCTAACGCAGGTGCCGCACAGGCATCGGAGCTGCGTGAGCTCACCGCGGAAGAGCTCGTCCTGCGTCTGAAGGAATACAAGGAGGAGCTGTTCAACCTCCGCTTCCAGATGGCGACCGGGCAGCTCGACAACAACCGCCGTCTGCGCACCGTCCGCACGGACATCGCGCGGATCTACACGGTCATGCGCGAGCGCGAACTCGGCCTGTCCGTTGCCCCCGACGCCGAGAGTGAAGGTGCCGCATGAGCGAGCCCACCACCGAGACGCCGGCCCGGAACGACCGCAAGGTCCGCGAGGGCTACGTCGTCTCGGACAAGATGAACAAGACGATCGTGGTCGAGCTCGAGGACCGCAAGAAGCACCCCCGCTACTCGAAGGTCGTCCGCAGCACCTCCAAGGTGAAGGTGCACGACGAGAACAACGAGGCGGGCGTGGGCGACCGGGTCACCCTGATGGAGACCCGCCCGCTGTCGGCGACGAAGCGGTGGCGCCTGGTGCAGATCGTGGAGAAGGCCAAGTAAGCAGGGCTCTTCGGAGTCTTTAGTTCCGCAAGGCTCGCCAATGTGGACCTCACAAGCGGGCGAGAACCGGCGCGACATACAGGAGTTGACGTGATCCAGCAGGAGTCGCGGCTTCGGGTAGCCGACAACACGGGTGCGAAGGAAATCCTCTGCATCCGCGTTCTCGGTGGCTCCGGGCGGCGCTACGCCGGCATCGGCGACATCATCGTCGCCACCGTGAAGGACGCCATCCCGGCTGCCGGGGTGAAGAAGGGCGACGTCGTCAAGGCTGTCATCGTCCGCACGGTCAAGGAGCGCCGTCGTCCGGACGGTTCCTACATCCGGTTCGACGAGAACGCCGCCGTGCTCATCAAGAACGACAACGAGCCCCGCGGCACCCGCATCTTCGGTCCGGTGGGCCGCGAGCTGCGCGACCGAAAGTTCATGAAGATCATTTCGCTCGCGCCGGAGGTGCTGTGATGAAGGTGAAGAAGGGCGACACGGTCGTCGTCATCGCCGGCAAGGACAAGGGCGCCAAGGGCAAGGTCATCCAGGCTTACCCCGAGCGCGAGCGCGTGCTGGTCGAAGGCGTGAACCGGATCAAGAAGCACACGCGGATCAGCCAGACCCAGCGCGGTGCGCAGTCCGGCGGCATCGTCACGCAGGAGGCGCCCATCCACGTCTCGAACGTGATGGTCGTCGACTCGGACGGCAAGCCGGCCCGGGTGGGTTACCGCATCGGCGAGGACGGCAAGAAGGTCCGGATCTCGCGCCGGAACGGTAAGGACATCTGATGACCACCGCAGAGAAGACCTCTCCGCGCCTCAAGGTGCGGTACCGCGAGGAAATCAAGGGCCAGCTGCAGGCTGAGTTCTCCTTCGCCAACGTCCACCAGATCCCGGGCGTGACGAAGGTCGTCGTGAACATGGGCGTCGGCGACGCCGCCCGCGACAGCAAGCTGATCGACGGCGCGGTCAAGGACCTCGCCCTGATCACCGGCCAGAAGCCGGAGGTCCGGAAGGCCCGCAAGTCCATCGCGCAGTTCAAGCTGCGCGAGGGGCAGCCGATCGGCGCGCGCGTCACGCTGCGCGGCGACCGGATGTGGGAGTTCCTCGACCGGCTGCTGACCATCGCGCTGCCGCGTATCCGCGACTTCCGCGGGCTTTCGCCGAAGCAGTTCGACGGCCACGGCAACTACACCTTCGGTCTCAACGAGCAGTCGATGTTCCACGAGATCGACCCCGACTCCATCGACCGCCCGCGCGGCATGGACGTCACCGTCGTCACCACCGCCACGAACGACGACGAGGGCCGGGCGCTGCTGCGCAAGCTCGGCTTCCCGTTCAAGGAGAACTGAGCCCATGGCCAAGAAAGCCCTGGTCCACAAGGCCTCGAAGAAGCCGAAGTTCGCCGTGCGCGCCTACACCCGCTGCCAGCGGTGCGGCCGTCCGCACGCCGTGTTCCGCAAGTTCGGGCTCTGCCGGATCTGCCTTCGCGAGATGGCGCACGCGGGCGAGCTGCCCGGCGTCCGCAAGTCCAGCTGGTAAGAGCTTCCAGTTGCCAATTCGGCCGCGGAAGAAGGCGGAACGTTTCCGGAAGCCAGCGAGCTCACCGGCAGCTTCCGCCGTGACTGCCGGCCGGATTGGCAAACATTAGATGCAGAACTCCCACTTCGCCACAGGCCCCGCCGTCCGTGTTCCGGACGGCGGGGAACCAGGGCGAGAAAGGTTGACAGGTCACCATGACGATGACCGACCCCATCGCAGACTTCTTGACGCGTCTGCGTAACGCGAACTCGGCGTACCACGACGAGGTCAAGCTCCCGCACTCGAAGCTCAAGGCGAACATCGCCGAGATCCTCAAGCGCGAGGGTTACATCGCGGGTTACCACGACGAGCCGGGCGAGAAGCACAAGAACCTCGTCGTCGAGCTCAAGTACGGCCCCAACCGTGAGCGGAGCATCGCCGGCCTGCGGCGCGTCTCCAAGCCCGGTCTGCGGGTCTACGCAAAATCGACCGAACTGCCGTCCGTGCTCGGCGGTCTGGGCATCGCGATCATTTCGACCTCCGGTGGTCTGCAGACCGACCGGCAGGCCAAGCGCAACAGCGTGGGCGGCGAAGTCCTCGCCTACGTCTGGTAAGGGAAGGGGAACAGGCATGTCACGCATCGGAAAGCTGCCGGTCGCCGTCCCTTCCGGGGTCGAGGTGACCATCGACGGTCAGCAGATCAAGGTCAAGGGCCCCAAGGGCACCCTGGAGCACACCGTCGCCGAGCCGATCACCGTCGAGCGCGACGAGGACGGCACGCTGCTGGTCAAGCGCCCGGACGACGAGCGCACCAGCAAGGCGCTGCACGGGCTCACCCGCACGCTGGTGAACAACCTCGTCGTCGGCGTCACCGCCGGCTACGAGAAGAAGATGGAAATCCACGGCGTGGGTTACCGCGTGCAGGCCAAGGGGTCGGACCTCGAGTTCGCTCTCGGCTACTCGCACCCGGTCAAGATCGAGGCCCCGGAGGGCATCACCTTCAAGGTGGAGACCCCGACCCGGTTCTCGGTCTCGGGCATCGACAAGCAGAAGGTCGGCCAGATCTCGGCCGTCATCCGCAAGCTGCGTCGTCCGGACCCGTACAAGGGCAAGGGCCTGCGCTACGAGGGTGAGAAGATCCGCCGCAAGGTCGGAAAGACGGGTAAGTGATCATGAGCGACACGACTACGAAGCGCAAGCCGGTGGGCACGGACATCTCGACCCGCCGCCGCGTCGCGAAGGCCCGTCGGCACTTCCGGCTCCGCAAGAAGGTCTCGGGCACCGAACAGCGTCCGCGCCTGGTTGTCAAGCGGTCCTCGCGGCACATCGCCGTGCAGGTGATCGACGACCTCGCCGGCCACACGCTGGCGTCGGCGTCCACCCTCGAGGCGGACGTCCGGTCGGTCGACGGCGACAAGAAGGCCAAGGCCGCCAAGGTCGGGGAACTCGTCGCCGCGCGGGCCAAGAGTGCCGGGATCTCGGCTGTGGTGTTCGACCGTGGGGGCAACGCCTACCACGGCCGCATCGCCGCGCTCGCCGACGCCGCCCGTGAGGCGGGGTTGGAGTTCTGAGTATGACGGAGTTGCAGAAGCACGGAGAGGAAGCCTGATGCCGGGACGTACACGGCAATTCGGCGGCGGACAGGGCGGACCCGGCGGGCAGGGCGGCAACGACCGCAATGAACGTCGCGGTGGCGGCCGGGACCGGCGCGACAGCGGCCGTGGCGGGGCCGGCCAGGACAAGACCCCGCACCTCGAGAAGGTCGTGACGATCAACCGCGTCGCCAAGGTCGTCAAGGGTGGTCGTCGCTTCAGCTTCACCGCCCTGGTGGTCGTCGGCGACGGCGACGGTCAGGTCGGCGTCGGCTACGGCAAGGCCAAGGAAGTTCCCGCGGCGATCGCCAAGGGCGTCGAGGAAGCGAAGAAGAACTTCTTCCGCGTCCCGCGCATCGGTGGCACCATCCCCCACCCGATCACGGGTGAGGCGTCCGCCGGTGTCGTGCTGCTCCGCCCGGCGTCCGCCGGTACCGGCGTCATCGCCGGTGGCCCGGTGCGCGCGGTGCTGGAGTGCGCGGGTGTCCACGACGTGCTGTCGAAGTCGCTCGGCTCCGACAACGCGATCAACATCGTGCACGCGACCGTGGCGGCCCTGAAGGGCCTGCAGCGTCCCGAAGAGGTGGCGGCCCGCCGTGGCCTGCCGCTCGAGGACGTCGCGCCGGCTCGGATGATGCGCCAGCGCGCGGGCCAGGTGGTCTGACATGGCACAGCTCAAGGTCACCCAGGTCAAGAGCAAGATCGGCACGAAGCACGCTCACCGCGAGTCGCTGCGCACCCTCGGGCTGCGCAAGATCCGCCAGAGCGTCGTGCGTGAAGACAGCCCCCAGGTGCGCGGCCTGATCCACACCGTCCGCCACCTGGTGGAGGTCGAGGAGGTCAAGGCATGACGGCCATCAAGATCCACCACCTGCGCCCGGCTCCGGGCGCCAAGCGCGACAAGATGCGCGTGGGCCGTGGTGAAGGTTCGAAGGGCAAGACGGCCGGTCGCGGTACGAAGGGCACCAAGGCCCGGAAGAACGTGCCGGCCCGGTTCGAGGGTGGGCAGATGCCCATCCAGATGCGGCTCCCGAAGCTGCGCGGCTTCAAGAACCGCTTCCGCACCGAGTACCAGCCGGTGAACGTGGGCGACATCGCCCGCGTCTTCCCGGACGGCGGCACGATCGGCGCCGAGGAACTCGTCAAGGGCGGTCTGGTCCGCAAGGGCAAGCTGGTGAAGGTCCTCGGCAACGGCGACGTGAACGGCGTCAAGCTGAACGTCACCGCCGACGCGTTCTCCGGTTCGGCCAAGGAGAAGCTCGAAGCGGCCGGTGGCTCCGCCACCACCAACTGAGCTCGTTCTACGTTCGAAGGCCCGTCTGGCTCCGCCAGGCGGGCCTTCGGCGTTGCGGGGCTGCCGCCGGACTGACCGGATGGTTCCTTGCCGGGACGCGAATCCGGACGGAGGATCACAGGGTGGACAGACCGTCGCAGGAGCCAGCACCCCCACCCGGCGGTGCGGAGTCACCGCTGAACTTCCCGGTGGAGGCCCCCCGGCCCGCGGAAGATCGGGTGGCGTCGCCGTTCAGCTTCCCGGTGGAGGCGCCTCGGGCGGCGGACGCCGGCTCGGGGGAGTCGCCCCTCGACTTCCCGGTCGAAGCTCCGCGGCACCCGGACATCGGGCCGCCTTCCGTCGCGGAATCCTTCACGGCGGAAGATTTCCGGCCCATCGGCTTGGGGACACCGCCCACCGTGGAGCCCTTCTCGTCGGAGGGCTTCCGACCGGCCGGCGCGGGGACGCCTCCGACTGCGGAGCCCTTCTCGTCGGAGGGCTTCCGACCGGCCGGCGCCGGGACGCCTCCCACCTCAGAGCCCTTCCCCGCCGAAGCGCGCCGGTCCGAGGACGCAGCGCCGCTGCCGTACCCCGTCGCCGAACTGCCGGGCATAACCGCCGGGCCGCCACACCAGCCCGGCCAACCCCACCAGCCCGGCCCGCCCCAGAACCCGGCTCCCGAGCCACCCCCTGCAGCCCATCCCGCCCTCCTGCGCTTCCTCCCGCCCAGCCTCACCGCCGTGGCCGCTCTGATGGCTCTCACCGGCTCTTTCCTCCCCCTGTTCCGGCTCCAGCAGCACCTCGGCGTCGCGCGGGGCTACCCCTTCGAGTCGAGCCTGTCCCTCACCGAAACGGCTTGGGGCAGCACCATGGAGCTGCCCGGGCAGGCGCCCGTCGACCAGGCGGGCTCGCCCGTGGGGGTGCCGGTGCTCATCGCCGTCGTCGTGCTGGTCGTTGCCGCCCTGGCCGGCTTCTCCCGGGCGGGGCGCGGGGCCGGCCGGTGGCTGATCGCCGGTGGGGCCGTCTTCACCGCCGGGGTCGTCGCCACCGTGGGCATGAGCGGCATCGGGCTTTCCGCCGTGGGTGACGGCCTCGACCTGGAGGTCACCATCGCGCCGGGCATGTGGCTCCTGATCGCCGGCGCGCTGCTGGCCGCGGCCGCGGCCGTCGTGGCGCACCTGCCGTTCCGGAAACCCTGGGCCGATCCGGCCCTCGCCTACGCCGACACCCCGACGCCGCCCTCCGGGGTCGCCATCACCGTCCTGCCGCCGGACGACGAAACCCCGCGGCCGCCGCTACCGTAGACGTGTGTCGTGGCTGCTGGTCTTCTTCGGGGCGTCCGTGTTGATCGCGCTTACGCCAGGGGCGAACAACCTGCTCGGCCTCCACCACGGGATGACGCACGGTGTTCGCCGCGGCCTCGCCGGGCTGGGCGGCAGGCTGGCCGCTTTCACCCTGTTGATCGCCGCCGTCGCGGCCGGGCTGGGGCAGCTGCTGGCCGCGTCCGAGACCGCGCTCACGATCATCAAGTGGGCCGGTGCCGGCTACCTGCTCTACCTCGGGCTACGCCTGCTCCGGTCCACCTTCCGGGGTAACGCGGACGCCGTCGAACTGCCCACCGAACCGGCCTCCGCTTGGCGTGTGACGCGCAAGGAGTTCGGTGTCGCGATCACCAACCCGAAGGCGATCCTGATCTTCACCGCCTTCGTCCCGCAGTTCATCGACGCAGCTCACGGGCCCTTTCCGGCGCAGATCGCGCTGCTGGGCGCGGTCTACCTGCTGGCCGAGTTCCTGGCCGGTTCGGTCTACGTCGGTCTCGGCGCCGCGGTGCAGTCGGTCAAGCTGTCCCGGCGGACCCGGCGCAACGTCGACCGCGGCACCGGCGCGGTCCTCGTCGGCTTGGCCGGAGTGCTCGCCGCGTCGAACGCTTGATCCACATCTGTCAAGGAATTCGGCCAAGACGGCGATGTCGATCAACCCGCCGGAGCAACCTTGGTACGGAAAACGCACACGGACTGCGGACACGCCCTGTGAAGCTGTTAGAGTCGGCGACACGCTTCGGGACGAGTGTGCCCCGAAGCGTTCCTGGCTTGCGTGCCAGTGGTGATGTGTGTTCCCGCCGGCTTCGTGCCGGCCAAGCCGATCGTCGGTAGGACAGCCGACGACGCCGAGGAGGTTCCCCGCGTGTTCAGCGCCTTCCGCTCGGCTCTCGCGACGCCGGATCTACGCAAGAAGATCCTGTTCACGCTAGCCATCGTCGCGGTGTACCGAATCGGTGCGACGATCCCGGCCCCCGGGATCTCGTATTCTGCCGTCCAGGCGTGCAGCACCCAGTCTCCGGAAGGCGTCTACGCGCTGCTGAGCCTGTTGAGCGGTGGCGCGTTCCTGCAGCTGTCGCTCTTCTCGACCGGCATCATGCCGTACATCACGGCGAGCATCATCGTCCAGCTGCTCACCGTGGTCATCCCACGGTTCGAGGAGCTGAAGAAGGAAGGGCAGTCCGGTCAGAGCAAGCTGACGCAGTACACCCGGTACCTGACGATCGCGCTGGCGATCCTGCAGGCCACCGGGGTCGTCGCGCTCGCGGACCGCAAGCAGCTCTTCCCCGACTGCGACTCGGCGATCATCCCGGACAACAGCATCTACTCGCTGTCGCTCATCGTGATCACGATGACCGCGGGTACCGCCGTCATGATGTGGCTGGGCGAGCTGATCACCGAGCGCGGTATCGGCAACGGCATGTCCGTCCTGATCTTCCTGAACATCGCGGCGCGCATCCCGGCCGAGGGCGGCAACATCCTCAGCAACGGCGGTGGCCTCGCGCTGACGATGATCTGCGTGTTCGGCCTC
Organism: Amycolatopsis sp. A133; assembly: GCF_031082405.1. GTDB lineage: Bacteria > Actinomycetota > Actinomycetes > Mycobacteriales > Pseudonocardiaceae > Amycolatopsis. The sequence continues at coordinate 28,467 of NZ_JAVHJU010000001.1, read as the reverse complement.
GTGATCATCGCGAGCGTCATCTTCGTCGAGCAGGGCCAGCGCCGGATCCCGGTGCAGTACGCCAAGCGCATGATCGGCCGCCGGATGTACGGCGGCACGTCGACCTACCTGCCGATCAAGGTCAACCAGGCCGGTGTCATCCCGGTCATCTTCGCGTCGTCCCTGCTCTACCTGCCGGACCTGATCAGCCGGCTGATCGGCAACCAGAACGAAAACTCCTGGTGGAAGTCCTTCATCCAGAACTACGTGGTGAACCAGGGCAACTGGGTCCACATCGCGCTGTACTTCGGCCTGATCATCTTCTTCACGTACTTCTACATCACGATCACGTTCAACGTGGACGAGCGTGCGGAAGAGATGAAGAAGTTCGGCGGCTTCATCCCGGGCATCCGCCCCGGCCGCCCGACCGCCGAATACCTGAGCTTCGTGCTCGGCCGCATCACCCTGCCGGGCTCGCTGTACCTGGGCATCGTGGCCATCCTCCCGAACTTCTTCCTGTCGCTCACCGGTAGCGGGAACAACCAGAACTTCCCGTTCGGCGGTACGTCTGTGCTGATCATGGTCGGTGTCGGCCTCGACACCGTGAAGCAGATCGAAAGCCAGCTGATGCAGCGCAACTACGAAGGGTTCTTGAAGTGACGCGCCTGGTTCTGGTGGGCCCGCCAGGTGCGGGCAAGGGCACCCAGGCGGTGGCCCTGTCCGAGCAGCTGCGCGTCCCGCACATCTCCACCGGTGACCTGTTCCGCGCGCACGTCGGCCAGGAGACCCCGCTGGGCCAGGAGGCGAAGCGCTACCTGGACTCGGGCGAGCTCGTGCCCGACTCGGTGACCAACGAAATGGTCCGCGAGCGGCTCGCCGAGCCGGACGCGAAGGTCGGTTTCCTGCTCGACGGCTTTCCCCGCAACACCAAGCAGGCCGAGGTCCTCGGCGAGATCCTGGGCGACGCGGACGTCACGCTCGACGCCGTGATCCAGCTGCAGGTCCCGGAGGACATCGTCGTCGGGCGGCTCATGTCGCGCGGCCGCGCGGACGACACCGAAGACGTCATCCGCCGCCGTCAGCAGATCTACGTGTCGGACACCGCGCCGCTGCTGGAGTACTACGCCGACATCCTGGTGACCGTCGACGGCGTCGGCAGTGTCGAGGAGATCTCCGGCCGGGTGCTGAAAGCGCTGCGCGACCGCACGTGAACCTCGGAGGATTGCGTGTTCTGCAAGTGCTCCGCCGTGGGCGCATGATCGAAGTCAAGACCCCTGACGAGCTGCAGGCGATGCGGGCCGCGGGCCTCGTCGTCGCCCGCACGCTCGCCGCGGTCCGCGCCGCGGCGAAGCCGGGCGTCAGCACCGCCGAGCTCGACGAGCTGGCGGAGCAGACGATCCGGGACGCCGGCGCGGTGCCGTCGTTCAAGGGCTACCACGGTTTCCCGGCCTCGATCTGCGCGTCGGTCAACGAGCAGATCGTGCACGGCATCCCGGCGACGACCCAGGTGCTGGCCGACGGCGACATCATCTCCGTCGACTGCGGCGCCATCCTCGACGGCTGGCACGGCGACTCCGCCGTGACGCTGGCCATCGGCAAGGTCTCCGACGCCGACCTCGCGCTGTCCGCGGCGACCGAGGCGGCGATGTGGGCCGGCATCGAGGCGGTCAGCGCCGGCGGCCGGCTCACCGACATCTCCTACGCCGTCCAGTCCGCCGCCGAACGCGCGGGCCGCGACGACGGCGTCGAGTACGGGATGATCGTCGAGTACGGCGGCCACGGCATCGGCCGCCAGATGCACATGGACCCCTTCCTGCCGAACGTCGGCAAGCCGGGCAAGGGCCCGCGGCTGAAGCCCGGCATGGCGCTGGCGATCGAGCCGATGCTGACCGGCGGCGGCGGCGAGACCCGCGAGCTGGACGACGGCTGGACGGTCGTCACGGCCGACGGTTCCCGCGCGGCCCACTGGGAGCACACGGTGGCGATCACCGAAGACGGTCCCTGGGTGCTCACCGCGGCCGAAGACGCCTGACCTGCGCATTCACCCACAAGCGGTGATCGCCATCACGTCCACCTGCACGTTCCTTTAGCATGGTCACCCCCGGTTTGGGGGTCGCGACACGACCTGCGTACACTGTCAAGTCGGCGCACTTATCGCGCCCGGATCCTGCGCGCTCGTGAATTCACGGTCTTGGGAGCCGGGCACCGGTGTGCCACGCAACACCCCAACCCCGGCACTAGTGCTCGGATTGATCATGGTGTGGCGACAGACGCTTGCTGACAAGGAAATGCGGAGGACATGGCGAAGAAAGACGGGGCCATCGAGGTCGAAGGCCGCGTAGTCGAGCCGCTCCCCAACGCGATGTTCCGCGTCGAGTTGGAGAACGGCCACAAGGTCCTGGCTCACATCAGCGGCAAGATGCGGCAGCACTACATCCGCATCCTGCCGGAGGACAGGGTTGTCGTGGAGCTTTCGCCCTACGACCTCTCTCGTGGTCGCATCGTCTACCGCTACAAGTGATCACGAAGAGCGGCTCAACAGCAGGAGAGCAGAAGACGTGAAGGTCCAGCCGAGCGTCAAGAAGATCTGCGACAAGTGCAAGGTGATCCGCCGTCACGGCCGGATCATGGTGATCTGCGAGAACCTGCGGCACAAGCAGCGGCAGGGCTGATCACCCGCACTCGAGCAGAGCGGATTGACGGCTACACAACCTCCCCGCACCTGCCGGGTCACGCGAGTGAGCCGGTTCACCCCCGGGCTTCAGGCCGGGGCCGGGACACCCGAAGCGCAAGCCGAGGGCACGACAGGCGAGTCGGTCCCGGAACCGGACGGGGAGCAGACCTGAAGATGAAACCGAAGAAGGAGCATCAACGCCAATGGCACGACTCGCTGGCGTAGACCTCCCCCGCGAAAAGCGGCTGGAGATCGCGCTTACCTACATCTACGGCATCGGCCGTACCCGCTCGAAGCAGCTCATCAAGGCTGCCGAGCTCAACGCGGACACCCGCGTCAAGGACCTCAGCGATGACGACCTCGCGAAGCTGCGTGTGTACATCGAAGAGAACTTCAAGGTCGAGGGTGACCTTCGCCGTGAGGTGAACGCCGACATCCGTCGGAAGATCGAGATCGGGTGCTACGAGGGCCTTCGCTGGCGCCGCGGACTTCCCGTCCGTGGTCAGCGCACGAAGACCAACGCCCGTACCCGCAAGGGTCCGAAGAAGACGGTCGCCGGCAAGAAGAAGGCTGGCAAGAAGTGAGCGTCCAGGGCAAGAAGGTCGTGCAGATGGGTGGCGTTCACCGCCGCGGCTCGGCTTGTGTCTCGCCCAAGGCGCTCTACGCCCGCCCGATGGCGCTCCGCAACCTGTACACCGACGCCGGTTCGATCATCCGGCGCGGACAGGCCGAAGCGGTCGCCGCTCACCAAGAGAACGCGCGCTAACAGGAGATCCCTCACAACATGCCACCGAAGTCTCGTACTGCGGCCGGGGCCAAGAAGGTCCGCCGCAAGGAAAAGAAGAATGTTGCGCACGGTCACGCGCACATCAAGAGCACCTTCAACAACACCATCGTCTCGATCACGGACCCGACCGGTGCCGTGATCGCGTGGGCGTCGAGTGGGCACGTGGGCTTCAAGGGCTCGCGCAAGTCCACCCCGTTCGCCGCGCAGATGGCCGCCGAGAACGCTGCTCGCAAGGCCGCCGAACACGGCATGAAGAAGGTCGACGTCTTCGTGAAGGGCCCGGGTTCGGGCCGCGAGACGGCGATCCGCTCGCTGCAGGCGGCCGGCCTCGAGGTCGGCACCATCCAGGACGTGACCCCGCAGCCTCACAACGGCTGCCGCCCGCCCAAGCGGCGCCGGGTCTGAGGAACGGGGAGGAGTAAGAAGAAATGGCTCGTTACACCGGCCCCGCGACGCGTATTTCGCGTCGCCTCAAGGTTGACCTCATCGGCGGCGACCAGGCTTTCGAGCGTCGCCCCTACCCGCCGGGCCAGCACGGCCGCGGGCGCATCAAGGAGTCCGAGTACCTCCTGCAGTCGCAGGAGAAGCAGAAGGCTCGCTACACCTACGGCGTTCTCGAGCGTCAGTTCGTCCGGTACTACAAGGAAGCCGTCCGGCGTCCCGGCAAGACCGGTGAGAACCTGCTGCAGATCCTCGAGTCCCGCCTGGACAACGTGATCTACCGCGCCGGCATCGCCCGCACCCGCCGTCAGGCGCGTCAGCTGGTGAGCCACGGCCACTTCCTGGTCAACGGCCAGAAGGTGAACGTCCCGTCGTTCCAGGTCACCAAGTGGGACATCATCGACGTGCGGCCGAAGTCGTTCTCGATGCTGCCCTTCGTCGTGGCCAAGGAGTCCTTCGGCGACCGCCCGATCCCGGCGTGGCTGCAGGTCGTCCAGTCCAACCTCCGCGTGCTGGTCCACCAGCTCCCGGAGCGTGCGCAGATCGACGTTCCGGTTCAGGAACAGCTGATCGTCGAGCTCTACTCGAAGTAGTCCGGCCCCGGTCGGAATACGGGCGGCGGCGCAACAGGTGCGCCGCCGCCGCGCCATCCCTTCGACGTCATATGGCGGGCGTCGTCTGGAAAGGAATTAGGAAGAAATGCTGATTTCCCAGCGGCCGGCTCTCGGCGAAGAGACGGTCAACGAGACCCGCTCCCGGTTCACCATCGAACCGCTGGAGCCCGGCTTCGGCTACACGCTCGGCAACTCGCTGCGTCGTACGCTGCTGTCGTCCATCCCGGGCGCGGCCGTGACGAGCATCCGCATCGACGGCGTGCTGCACGAATTCACCACCGTTCCCGGGGTGAAGGAAGACGTCACCGACGTCATCCTGAACCTCAAGGAGCTCGTGGTGTCCTCGGAAGAGGACGAGCCGGTCACCATGTACCTGCGCAAGCAGGGCCCCGGTGAGGTCACGGCGGCCGACATCGTGCCGCCGGCGGGTGTCACCGTGCACAACCCGGACCTGCACATCGCGTCGCTGAACGGCAAGGGCAAGCTCGAGATCGAGCTCGTCGTCGAGCGCGGCCGCGGTTACGTTCCGGCCCTGCAGAACAAGCAGGCGGGCGCGGAGATCGGCCGGATCCCGGTCGACTCGATCTACTCGCCGGTGCTCAAGGTGACCTACAAGGTCGAGGCCACCCGTGTCGAGCAGCGCACCGACTTCGACAAGCTGATCCTGGACGTCGAGACCAAGCCGTCGATCACGCCGCGCGACGCGGTCGCGTCGGCCGGTAAGACGCTGGTGGAGCTGTTCGGTCTCGCTCGCGAGCTGAACGTCGACGCCGAGGGCATCGAGATCGGCCCGTCGCCGCAGGAGGCGGACACCATCGCCGCCTACGCGATGCCGATCGAGGACCTGGACCTCACCGTCCGGTCGTACAACTGCCTCAAGCGCGAAGGCATCCACACGGTGGGCGAGCTCGTCTCGCGCAGCGAGGCGGACCTGCTCGACATCCGCAACTTCGGCGCCAAGTCGATCGACGAGGTCAAGCTCAAGCTCGTCGGCCTCGGTCTCGCGCTGAAGGACAGCCCGCCCGGGTTCGACCCGACCGCGGCGGCCGCCAGCTACGACGGTGAAGGCTGGTCGGAGGGTGTCGGTGGCATCGCCGACGGGATTTCGGACGGCCACCACGACGATGGCCAGGACTACGCAGAGACCGAGCAGCTCTAGGGCTCTGTGCCTGGACGCTGCGAGCTGAACTAGTAGGAGAACCAATGCCCACCCCTACCAAGGGAGCCCGGCTCGGCGGGTCGTCCGCGCACGAGCGGCTGATCCTGGCCAACTTGGCCACGCAGCTGTTCGAGCACGGCAAGATCACGACCACCGAGGCGAAGGCCCGCCGGGTCCGCCCGCTGGCCGAGAAGCTGATCACGAAGGCGAAGCGGGGCGACCTGCACAACCGCCGTCAGGTGCAGAAGGTCGTCCGTGACAAGGACGTCGTGCACAAGCTGTTCGCCGAGATCGGTCCGCACTTCGCGGAGCGCGCTGGTGGCTACACCCGGATCACCAAGACGATGGCGCGCAAGGGCGACAACGCCGCCATGGCCGTCATCGAGCTGGTGGCCGAGAAGACCGTGACGTCCGAGGCCGAGCGGGCTCGCAAGACGAAGTTCGCCAAGGACGAGAAGGCCGCCGCTCCGGTTGCCGAGGAGACCACCACCGAGGCTCCGGCCGAGGAGGAGGCTCCCGCTGCCGAGGAGGCCAAGGCCGAGGAGACCACCGAGGCTCCGGCTTCGGAGGAGACCGACGCCGACGCCAAGAAGGACTGACGTCCTGACGGCCGATTCGACACCGGACGAGCCCGCCACTCCCCTCGGGGAGGGCGGGCTCGTCCGTCTGCGCCTGGACGTCTCCTACGACGGCACGGACTTCTCGGGCTGGGCCCGGCAGCCGGGCCGCCGGACGGTCCAGGGCGTCCTGGAGGAGGCCCTGCAGCGGCAGCCACCGGGAGCTTCGGTGCCGAAGTCCGTGGTCGTGGCGGGCCGCACGGACGCCGGGGTGCACGCGACTGGCCAGGTCGTCCACGTCGACGTCGTGCCCCTTTCGGCACCTTCGGGCCGGATCCCGGTCTCTCCGGAGGGCATCCCGGACCTGGGCCGGATGGCGGGCCGCTGGAACCGTCTCCTGCCGGGCGATGTGCGCGTGCTGGGTGCGCGGGTCGCCCCGGAGGGGTTCGACGCGCGGTTCTCGGCGATCCGCCGTCACTACCGCTACCGGGTCTCGGACGCCCCGTGGGGCGTGGACCCGCTGCGCCGCCACGACACGCTGGCGTGGAACCGTCCACTGTCGACGGACGCGATGAACGCGGCGGCGGCCGAGCTGCTCGGCCTGCACGACTTCGCGGCGTACTGCAAGCAGCGCGAGACGGGCACGACGATCCGCGAGCTGCAGCGCCTGGAGTGGGAGCGGGTGGACGATCACCTGCTGGAGGTCCGGGTCTCGGCCGACGCGTTCTGCCACTCGATGGTCCGCAGCCTGGTCGGCGTCCTGCTCCTGGTGGGCGACGGCCGCCGCACCGACGGGTGGCCGTCGAAGGTGCTGGAGAGCGGCATCCGCGACAGCGCGGTCGCCCCGGCCCACGGCCTTACCCTGCTCGGCGTGGACTACCCGCCGGACGCGGACCTGGCCGCCCGTGCGGAGCAAACCCGCAACGTCCGCACCTCACCGTCGTGAGTGGTAAAGCGGGTTAGAACCCGCCTTACCACTCACGACAAGCCGCGGCAGACTCAGTCGCCGCGGCGGACCGGGCCGAGGAGCTGCTGCTCCTTGCCCGTCGTGACCAAGCGAAGCGGCCGCCACAGGTTCCGGCCCAAGGCCACCACCTGGTCGTCCTTCAACGTCGTCAGCTGGCGCATCATCTGGGGCGGCAGGCGCCAGATGCGGGCCGCCAGTTCGGCCTGGCCGGCCGGGAGGCGCTGCATCAGCACCAGGTCCGCCGCGTTGGCCGTCGCGCCCGCCTGCGGGTGCAGGTACGGGAGCACGTACACCGTCGTCTGCCAGGGCGATCGGGGCGGGAACAGGTCCTGCGGGGTCGGGCCGCCGTCGGTGACCACCAGCAGCGGCGCGTCCTCCGACGGCCGGGGCAGCTCGACCGGGGACAGGCGGCGGATCTGCACCAGCGGTGACGGCCGCCCGTCGCGGCTGCCGGCCGCCCGGGCAAGCACCTGCCACTCCGTCGGGCGCCCGGTTGCGACCACAACCCACGCGCCGACCGCCATCGCGCGCATGGCCACCTGGCGGGCCAGGTAGAGTCCGCCCACCAGCACGATGCGGGTGGGGGTCGAGCGCAGCGCCGAGATCGTCAGCGGCTCGCCCTTCAGGCCCGAGCCGAGCACGATGCCGCCGCGGTCACCCGAGGGGCTGATCGCGTCGAGCATCGCCGGATCCACCGTGAACTCCGGTGCGACACCGCTGTTCTGCCCGGCGTCGCGGACGCGCGAACTCATGCTGTTCCTCCGATCGGCAGCGTCGCGGCGAACGCGGAAACCTGCAGGCCGCGCAGCGGCGTCAGGTCGACGCCCAGCCGCTCGGACAGCCCGTGCAGCCGCTGGTCGGCGGCGTCGAGCTCACGCGGGTTCCGCGCGCTCACCCGGACCACGCCGCGCAGCCCGATCTTGCCTTCGTCGGACGCCGGGGAAATCGACATCGCGAGCGTCGCCGACAGCGCGCGGACGCTCGTCAGCGCGTTCAAGCTGCTGGTGACCTTGCCCTTCGGCCAGCCGGTGATCGCGTAGCTCGCGTGCCCGATCCCGGCCGCGGTCACGCCGGACCAGCGTTCCTGCAGCGTCACCTTGCTCGGCGAGCCGGCGACGGAGGTCAGCTCCGCGGCCGAAATGCTCGCGCGCAGCAGCTCGTCCGGGTCGAGCGGCCGGGTCGGCACGCCCTGGGACTCCAGCGCGTTGCGCACCCGCGACAGCGCGCCGATCAACGCGCGGTGGGCGCCGACAACGCCGCCGCCGCGCTCCCGGATCGCCGCCGGGCACCGCTTCGGGTCGAGCCGGATCGCCACCCACGTCGTCCGCCGCGCCGCCGCCGGCAGCGGTCCGAGCACCTCCATGTAGGAGCTGAGCGCCGGCGAGTCCGACGGCAGCGCCGCGCTGCCCGGGTAGCAATGCCAGATCATCTGGATCGAGTCGAGGACCACCCCGCGGTCCTCGAGGCAGGGCGCGAGCGCCGACAGCGGCAGGCTCGGCGCCCCGTCGGCCTGGGTGATCAGCGCCGGGGCCGGCTCGACGAGCAGCACCGCCGTCCACGTGCCGTCGTTCCACGCGAGCCCGACCTGCTGGCGCTCGTGGTCGACGCCGTGCGCCACGACGAGGTCCGGCACGGCGATGCGCAGCAGGTTGACGCGGGCGTCGTCGGGGCCGGTGACCGTGGTTTCTTCGGCGGCCATGGCTTCGACGGTGCTCGGCGGTAGCGGGGTCGCGACCCGGTCGTGCGAGCGGAAGGTGTAGCGCAGCGTCAGGCCGACCCACTGGGTGAACCAGCGGCCGCGCCAGCGCAGCAGCGCGACGATGAGGGCGAAGCCGACGATGCCGATCGCGACGTACTTCAGCGACATGTCGATCGCGAGCAGCACCAGGCCGATCGCGAGGCCGACTTCGAGCACGACGAGGTTGGCCACGGGCAGCGGGCCGAGGGTGACGCCGGAGGAGCGCCGGCGCGCGGGCGGAGCCACCCGGGCCGGGCCGGGCGGGGGAGTGGCGGAACCGCTGTCGTCCGGCCCCTGGGGACCGCCGGGGCCACTACCGGGACCACCCGGGCCACCGCCACCGGGTCCACCAGGACCACCAGGACCACCGCCGCCGGGACCACCGGGTCCGCCAGGACCACCCGGGCCGCTGGGACCACCAGGCCGCCCGCCGGGTCCACCGGGACCCGGACCGCCAGGACCGCGCGGAGGCATCCCAGGGCCGCCGGGTCCACCGGGACCGCCACCGGGTCCGCCGGGACCACCCGGGCCGCCGGGAACGCCACCGGGCCCGCCAGGGCCGCCGGGAACGCCACCAGGGCCACCGGGACCACCGGGTCTGCCCGGCCGCGGCGGCGGGCCCGGCGGACGGCCACCGGGGGGCGGGGGCCCGGGCGGGCCAGGCGGACGTGGAGGAGTGGTGACGGACATCCGCGCTTTCTCTTCCCCTCGTGCTTGCTGCGTACCCGGAAGCCGGGTCCCGGGGTGCCCGAGACTAGCTTGAGTTGGTAGAAACCCCACACCAGACGGTCCCCGTACGGCTATCCTGCGGAACCGTACCGCGACGGGGAGAGCTGTAGGTCGAGAATGCCATCAACACCCACGACTAAGTCTCAGGTCCAGGCGTATCAGTTCGTCCTACGGCGGATGCAGTCGGCGCTGGTCCGGCGGGACGCCGTGATGCTGCACGACCCGATGCGCACCCACACGAGGGCCACCATCGTGGGGGTCGTGCTGGGCGCGCTCGGCATGATCGTCTTCGTCGTCTGGGGGCTGCTCAGCCCGGCGCCGTCCGTGCCCGAGGCCGGGAACATCGTGATCGGCGAGCAGTCCGGCACCGTCTACGTCGTGACGGGCAACCCGAAGAAGCTGATCCCGACCTTCAACCTCGCCTCCGCGCGCCTTTTGCTGCTGGCGCAGCAGAAGCAGCCGAGCGCGGGCGCCGGCGGCGCGACCGCGGCGCCCGCCGCCGCCCCGGCGAGCCCGGCGAGTGTGAAGAATCCCACGGTCGTTTCCGATGAGCAGCTGAAGGACATTCCGCGCGACAAACTCACCGGAATTCCGGACGGCCCGCAGCTGATCCCGTCGGATTCGCAGCGCATTTCCCCCAATTGGGCGGTCTGCGACCAGGTTCAGCTCGAACCGTCGTTGCCGAACCCCGACACGGGCCGGACGAACACCTACGTTTTCGGCGGGATCGCGCCCGGTGGCCTCGGTACCGAGCTGGGCGAGAACGAGGCGCTGCTGGCGAAGGCCGACAACGGGAAGACCTACCTGGTCTACCGGCTCCCGAGTTCCCGGAACCGGCCGAACGCGAACACCGTGCGCGCCGAGATCGACGTCGACAACCCGAACGACGCCGTCCGGACGGCGCTGCAGCTGCCGCCGGCGCCGCGGAAGATCACGCAGGGGCTGCTGAACGCGATCCCCGAGGTCGCCAAGCTGAGCCCGCCGAAGATCGCGAACGGCCCGGCCCCGGCGGACTTCGACGGCCTCACCGCGGGCGACGTCTTCGCCACGCAGCAGGCCGGCGAGACGACGCTGAACTACTGGGCGATCACCACGGGCGGCATCCAGCGGGTGTCCAACGCCGTCGCCGACATCATCCGCGTCGCGAAGAACGGCAGCTCCGGCAAGATCCAGACGCTGGGCCTCGACAAGCTCGCCGGCGTGCACACGCTGCAGCCCACCGACCCCGACTACATCCCGGTCGACGACTTCCCGCGCTCGGTCCCGACGGTCCTCGACGCGACGAAGAACTCGTCGGTCGCGTGCCTGGGCTGGTCGCTGGTCGGGTCCGGCCCGGACCAGGACGCGCACACGTCGGTGTACGTCGACACGCAGCTGCCCGGCCAGAAGAGCACCGGCGACAAGTTCACCCCGATGACGGTGACCACGCCGGGCCCGAACCGGGTGCCGCTCAACGGTTTTTACCTCAAGCCCGGGTTCGCCGCGGTGGTCCAGTCCGCCACCGGCAAGGCCAGCTTCGGCAAGGGCCAGATCCAGCTGATCTCCGACCGGGGTGTCCGCTACAGCGTCCCGGACGCGCAGACCGCGGACGCGATCGGCCTGAACAACCGCCAGCCCGCGCCCGAGTCGATCATCGGGTTGCTGCCGACCGGGGCGTCGCTGAACACCCAGGACGTGCTGCGGCAGTTCGACGCGGTGCCGATCGACCCGAACGCCGGCACGTACCCGACCCCGCCGCCGGGGAACTGACGCTTCCGGGGGTCCGGGTGGCGCAGCCCCCGGCCCGAGGCGAAGCCTCGGTTGAACACTGACGCTTCCGGGGGTCCGGGTGGCGCAGCCCCCGGCCCGAGGCGAAGCCTCGGTTGAACACTGAGCGGAACCGCCGGCGCGCGGCGGGCGTCCCACGCTCGAAGGTCTTTCTCGTGAGCGGAGGTGCCGTGGCCGGCTTGAGGATGGACGGCGTCGTCGTCGCCCGGTACGCCGAGACGGCCGACGCCGCCGCGGACGACCTGGACGCGGCGGCGGCCGAGGTCGGTGGCGACGTCACCGCGGAGTCCTACGGGGCGTTGGGGGCGCAGATCGGCCTCGGGGAGTCGTACGGCCGCGCGGCCGGGGCGTTGCGGCGGCAGCTGGCCGACGGCGCCGAGGCGCTGCGCTCGGCCGCGGAGGCGCTGCGGCAGGTGACGGTCCGCCACGGCGGGCAGGACGCGGAAGCCGCGGAGCTGATCAAGCGGGCCGGGAGGCTCGACCGGTGATGGCCGAGAGCTCGACCGAGTCGATTCCGCACCCGCTCGCGGCCGCGGTGCCCGTGCCCGCGGGCGAGGACATCACCGCGGCGGCCGAGCCGTACCTGGCGTACCTCACGGACCTCGCGCGGCAGCTCGGCGTGATCGACCCCGTCGAGACGTACTTCCGCCCGCTGATCGGCCGCTGGGCCGACCTCGGTGCCGAAGCGGACCGCCTGCGCCAGGCCGCCTCGGTCGCGGCCGGGGTTTCGGCGCGCCTGGACGACCAGCTCGGCCGGCTCGACGCGGGCTGGGAGGGCAAGGACGCGGACTCGTTCGTCGTCTACATCCGCGAGATCGGCGCGGCGGGCGGCGACCTCCGTGAAGCGCTCGACACCCTCGCCGGCGCGCTGGACGAGATGGTGACGACGCTCCGCCACGTGGTCGTCGACCTCGTCGAGGTGCTGGTGGACGCGGCGGAGCTGACGTCGGAGACGATGCTGCTCCCGAGCGGCGGCACCAAACGCGCGCGGGCGCAGCTGCAGGAGACGCAGGACTCGGCGAAGGCGCTGTACGAGACCGCGCGCGACGTCATGGAGGCGTTCGACCGGCTGTGCGCCGGCGTCGACGAGCCCGACGCGGCCGCCCGCACCATCGAGATCCGGCACCGGTACCCGCAGGACGGCTTCAAGCTGCACGACGACGCCCTCAACGAAGCGGGCGAGCAGACCGCCACCGACGCCACGGCTCCGTCTTCGGCTCCGGCCGACGAGGTCATGACACCGTCGTCGGCCGACGGCCCGGCGGAGGGCAAGCACACCGGCGCCGGCACCGTCGACCCAGAGCCGCCCGCGGAGCAGGACCACAGCTCATCGGGCGGCGTCCCGATGATGCCGATGATGGGTTTCGGCGCCTTCGGCACGGGCGGCCAGGCCCGCCGCCCGTCGAAAACGCGCCCGATGACGAAGTCGTCGGACCTGCTCGGCGAGCCCGGCCTGGTGGCCCCGCCGGTGATCGGCGAGGACGAGGACCCGCAGCAGAAAAAACCACCCGCGAAGTGACGTGTCCCAAGGGGCATCACCCGTGATCAGAGAGGAATCACGCGTGATTGAAGGGGCATTACGCCGATGCCCCTCCAATCACGGGTGATGCCCGTCCAGACACGCGTGATGCCCCTCCAGACACGGGTGATGCCCGTGTCAGCGGCGCGAAGTGTCGGTTTCGGCGGGGCGGTTGCGGCGGATCGTGTGCACGACGAACAACGTGATCAGCAGCGCCAGCACGCCGCCCGCCGTGCCGGCCAGTGCCACGATCATCGGGGTCGAGCTGTGGTTGTTGGCCGGGGGGAGCTGGGCCATCTGCGGGGCCGGGATCGGGGCCTGGTTGCCCACCTCCGACGGCAGGACCTGGGTCAGCGCCGCCACCGGGTCGATGACGCCGTAGCCGACGAAGTTGTCGCGCCCGCCCGGGGCCGCCGGGTGCTGGGCCGTCTCCTTGATCCGGTTGATGATGCCCTTGGCGTCGAGCTGCGGGTACTTCGCCTTGACCAGCGCCGCCAGGCCCGCCACGTACGGTGCCGCGAAGCTCGTGCCCTGGATTTCGCTGGCCTTGTCGCCGTTCTCGAACGTCAGGTTCGCCAGGCTGCTGGAGCCCTCGGCGGGGTCGAGCGAGATGATCCTCGTGCCGGGCGCGGCGACGCCGACCCACGGGCCGTGCACGCTGAACGGCGCCACGCTGCCGAACTCGTCGATCGCCCCGACCGACAGCACGTCGTCGGCGAACCACGGGGGCGTGACGATCGTCTTGGGCTTCCGCGCGTCCGGCTGGTCGTTCTGCGGGCACGTGTCCGTCGCGTTGCCGGCGGCGGCGACGATCACGATGCCGGCCTTCGCCGCGAAGTGCACCGCCGCCTGGACCTGCTGCTCGCCTTCGGTGATCGACCCGGTGGCCGGGCGGCAGTTGTCCACCGACATGTTGATGACGTCGGCCTCGTGCCGGTCGGCGATGCCGCGGATGATCTCGGCCAGCGTCTTCAGCGTGCCCGCGGTGCCCGCCTTCTCCAGCTGACGGCCGCCGTTGGACTGCCCGGGCGAGGTCCGGTCGCCTTCACCGCTGCCGCCACCGCCCGGCGGCAGCTCCGTGCTGGACCCGCTCGGCGGGTTCGTGCTCGACGACGGCGCGCCTCCGCCGGTGCTGCTCGCCGGCGGGGTCGCGGTCGACGTGTCGGGCTCGTAGTTCTCGCTGAGCTGGCGGTAGGACACGATCGTCGCGTCGGGCGCGACGCCGACGAACCCGACTTCCGGGTTGTCCGGCTTCGCCCCGATGATCCCGGCGACCTCGGTGCCGTGGCCGTCGCAGTCCTCGAGCCCCGGGGGCTGGCCCTTGGTCGGCGTGGCCACGTAGTCGCCGCCGGACTTGATCCGGTCCTGGAACCACGGGTGCCGCGTGACGCCGGTGTCGATCACCGCGACCCGGACGCCGCCGCCGGCGCTGCCCGTTGCCGCCTTGACGATGTCCTGGGCCTTGGAGATCTGCAGGTACTCCTGGCCCCACGGCCGGTTCTTGATCTCGATGTTCTGGCCGAGGGTGCTGCGCTGCACGCAGCCCTTCGTCTGCTTGTACCTCTTGTCGGGCTGGCGCGAGTCCGGGATCAGCTTGCTGTCGTCGACCGGCGGCGGGGTCGCGAAGTAACCGTCGGCCGGGGTGGCCTGCGCCCACGCCGGCACCGCGAGCGTCAGCGGCGACAGGAGGCCGATCGTGCCGGCCAGCAGGGCCGTGGTGGTGCGTCGCGGGGCGCCGGAACGCCGTGCTGCTGCCATCGGAGATCCACCCGATCCGGTCACTTGAAGTTCAGGTGCCGCAGGGTGGTGTAGAGGTCCATCACACCGAGGGCGAGGGGGAGCACGGAGGCGATGCAGATCGCTTCGATGATCTCCACGGTCCGCCGCAGCGGCGGCGAGAACCGCTGGTTCGGGAAGATCACGCCGACGACGAGCGCGCCCGCGGCGAGCAGGAGCAGCAGGCCGAAGACGTAGAGCAGGCGGTTCTGGGCGCTCGCCGAGACCAGCCAGCCGACGGCGATCCCGGTGGCCGAGACCAGGCCGGTGGTGAGCAGCGCGATCGCCTGGCTGCCGTTGGCGTACGCGCGGGCGCGCAGCAGCAGGACGAGCGTCGCGACGACGCCGAGGATGATCCCGAACGACCCGGGCGCGGTGGCGGCGATGATCGCGGAGATCGCCACCGTGGCACCGCAGCCGACCATCAGGCCGGTCATGTAGTTGTGCGCGACCGCCGTGCGGCGCTCGATCGCGCGGTAGTCGGGGAAGCCGGAGTCTTCCTTCAGCTCTTCGGCGTTGCTCGGGACGTGCGGCAGCGGCAGCTTCGCGAGCCAGATCGTGGCGCGCGGCAGGATCGAGATGCAGGCGAGGGCGACCGCGACCGTGCCGGCCGCGATCCCGGCCGCCGGGTGCGCGACGAGCGTGCCGAACAGGAAGGCCAGCGCGCCGAAGGTGCCCGCGGTGGCCGCCGCGATGAACGTCGTGATGCCGGCGCCGATGACCATGATGCAGACCGAGGCGACGATGATCACCAGGACCGCGCCGAGGAGCAGGTTCGCCCGCAGGGACAGGCCGGGCACGATGTAGAAGCCGCTGACGAAGGCGAGCGGCAGGCCGCCGGCCGCGGCGATCAGCACGCCGGTCGGCTCGGCCTGGTAGCCCTTGGCGAGCGTCGCGCCGATCGCGACGCAGGCGATCGCGCCGATGCCGCCGGCGATGGCCGCGCCCAGCGCGCTCCCGCCGTAGAACGAGCCGCTCATGAACAGCGCGACGGCGGCGGCGAACAGCGCCAGCCCGCCCGCGACGTGCCCGAAGCGGTTCGCCGTCTCCTTGGTCCACGGGCGGAAGCTGTCCGGGGACGACTCCGCGATCGCGTCGACGACGTCGTCGTACAGCGGCGGCGGCGGATTTTCGTTGCGCTTGCGCAGCTGGAGCAGCTCGCCGTCGACCACACCGAGCGAAGCCAGCGTGCGGCTCGGGTCGAGCGGGGCGTCCCCGAGCTTCGCCAGCGCCCAGCCGCCGTGGCGGGCCCCGCCGTCCGGCGAGGTCTCCTTGGCCATGTCCAGCAGCATCGGCAGCAGGTCGGCCACCGCGACGTCGGCGGGCAGCGCCACGTCGATCCGGGTGGACGGCGCGACGACCGTCACCCTGCTGAATACTGTCGTGCCCGTAGCCACTGCACTGCCCCCGCTCGGTTGATACTGCTCCCGGGGGAACTTATACCGAACCCCGGCGCGGGCATCATCGAACGTCCGAAAATCACCGCCAATCGCCGCTCGCGGACCACACGCCGCGATTACTGTCGGTGGACCGCCGTACACTCGCCAGGCGAGGTCAGGACCGGGTTCACGAGGGCGTTACGGCATCCGCCGGAATTCCACCGCGGCGTTCGATAGGTTGTTCCGCGCACCTTGCGCACCAAAGCGGTGGCCGCCATCGTCGAGTTTGAAGAGGGGTCCTTCGATGAGCACGCTGCAGTTCAAGAAGTCGCCGCGGCTGGCGGCACCGCGCCCGCCGGGCGGCGAGGTGCACCTCGAGCCGCCGCCCGAGGTGCCCCGGGTCATCCCCGGCAACATCGTCATGAAGGCGCTGCCGATCGTCATGATCTTCGCGTCGATCGGGATGATGGTCTTCATGTTCACCGCCAGCGGGCGGAACCCGATGATGATGGCCATGGGCGGCATGATGGTCGTCGGGACGCTCGGGATGATGGCGGGCGGTGGCGGCAAGGGCGGCGGCGCCAAGCGCGCCGAGATGGACGAGGACCGCAAGGACTACCTGCGTTACCTGGGCCAGATGCGCGACCGCGCCCGCGAGGCGATGGTCGACCAGCGCGCCGCTCTGGAATGGGTGCACCCCGACCCCCAGTCCCTCTGGTCGCTGGCCGCCAGCCGCCGCATGTGGGAACGCCGCCAGAACGACCAGGACTTCCTGCACCTGCGCGTCGGGCGCAGCTCGCACCGCCTCGCGACGCGGCTGGTCCCGCCGCAGACCGGGCCGGTCGACGAGCTCGAGCCGATCGCCACCCTCGCGCTGCGCCGGTTCGTGCGCGCGCACTCGATCGTGCCGGACCTGCCGACCCAGATCACCCTCCGCGGGTTCGCCGCGGTCAGCATGCAGGGCGACCGCGCGCTGACCCGCGGCCTCACCCGCGCGATGCTCGCGCAGCTGGTTTCCTTCCACAGCCCCGACGACGTGCTGATCGCGGTGGCCACCGCGGGCCGGGCGAAGGAGGAGTGGGAGTGGGCGAAGTGGCTGCCGCACGCCCAGCACCCCACGCTGTCCGACGGCATCGGCCAGCTCCGCATGATGGCCGGTTCGCTGGCCCAGATCGAAGACTGGCTCGACGAAGAGCTGCGTGACCGCCAGCGCTTCTCCCGCAACGCCACCCCGGCCCCCGACCAGCCGCACGTCGTGATCATCATCGACGACGCCGAGGTCACCCGGGAAGAGCAGATCGTGCTCGAGGAAGGCTTGGTCGGCGTCACGCTGATCGACCTGTCCGACTCCCTCGGCAACCTCGCCGCCCGCCGCGGCCTCCGGCTGGTCGTCGAGGCCGACCGGCTGGGTGCCCGCAGCGCCGGCGGCGTCGAGTGGTTCGGCCGCCCGGACACGCTCAGCCTGGTCGAGACCGAGTCGCTGGCCCGGCTCATCGCGCCGTACCGCGTCGGCGGTGCCGCGGGCCAGGACGTCGGCGACGAAGAGCCGCTGCTGTCGAACCCGTCGCTGCTGGAGCTGCTCGGCATCCCGGGCGACCCGATGACCTTCGACGTCCAGCAGGCGTGGCGGCCGCGGCCGATCCGCGACCGCTACCGCGTCCCGTTCGGCGTCGGCGAATACGGCCAGCCGGTCGAGCTGGACATCAAGGAAGCCGCCGCCGAAGGCATGGGCCCGCACGGCCTCTGCATCGGCGCGACCGGTTCCGGTAAGTCGGAGTTCCTCCGCACCCTGGTGCTGGGCCTGCTGTCCACGCACTCGTCGAGCACGCTGAACTTCGTCCTCGTCGACTTCAAGGGTGGCGCGACGTTCATGGGCCTGGACAAGGCCCCGCACGTCTCCGCGGTGATCACCAACCTCGCGGACGAGGTCACGCTGGTCGACCGCATGAAGGACGCGCTGGCCGGCGAGATGAACCGCCGCCAGGAAGCGCTGAAGAACGGCGGCAACTTCAAGAACGTCTGGGAGTACGAGAAAGCGCGCGAAAACGGCGCCGACCTCGACCCGCTGCCCGCGCTGTTCATCGTCTGCGACGAGTTTTCCGAGCTGTTGTCGGCGAAGCCGGACTTCATCGACCTGTTCGTCGCCATCGGCCGGCTGGGCCGGTCGCTGCAGATGCACATGCTGCTGGCTTCGCAGCGCCTGGAGGAAGGCAAGCTGCGCGGCCTGGACTCGCACCTGTCGTACCGGATCGGCCTGAAGACGTTCTCGGCGGCGGAGTCCCGCGCCGCGATCGGCGTGCCGGACGCGTTCGAGCTGCCGTCGGTCCCCGGTGGCGGCTACCTCAAGTACGACACGTCGACCCTGGTGCGGTTCAAGGCGTCCTACGTCTCGGGCCCGTACCGGCCGGCCGGGCTCAAGGCGGCGGGCCCGGCGGCGACCGTGGTCCGCGCGGACAAGCGGCCGCAGCTGTTCGTCCCGGACTTCGTCGAGCTGCCGAAGGAACCGGAGCCGCAGTTCGTCGAGGCGGCACCGAAGGAAGAGCAGCGCCAGCCCGAAGAGGCGGTCGAACCCAGCGAGCTCGACGTCATCGTGTCGCGCCTGGTCGGCCAGGGCCCGCCGGCGCACGAGGTGTGGCTGCCGCCGCTGAAGGACCCGAACTCGCTCGACACCCTGCTGCCCAACCTGAACCCGACCGACGACCGCGGCCTGTCCCCGGTGGGCTTCTTCGGCAACGGGCGGCTGCAGGTGCCGCTGGGCATCATCGACCGGCCGTACGAGCAGCGCCGCGACCCGCTCTGGGCCGACTTCTCCGGTGCGGCGGGCCACGGCGTGATCGTCGGCGGCCCGCAGACCGGCAAGTCGACGATGCTGCGGACGCTGATCATGTCGATGGCGCTGACGCACACGCCGGAAGAGGCGCAGTTCTACTGCCTCGACCTCGGTGGTGGCACCCTGGCGGGGCTTGCCGACCTGCCGCACGTGGGTGGCGTCGCGGTCGCGCGGCGCGAGCCGGACAAGGCGCGGCGGATCGTGGCCGAGCTGACCACCCTGCTCACCGAGCGGGAAGGCCGGTTCGGGGCGATGGGCATCGACTCGATGACCGAGTTCCGCAACCGCAGGCGCCGCGGGGAGATCCGGCCGGAGCAGGACGCGTTCGGCGACGCGTTCCTGGTCGTCGACAACTGGCGCGCCCTGCGCGACGACTTCGAAGAGCTCGAGACCACGATCACCCGGCTCGCCACGCAGGGTCTGTCCTACGGCGTGCACGTGATCATCGCCGCCAACCGGTGGGCCGACATCCGCCCGGCAATCAAGGACATGCTGGGCACCCGGTTCGAGCTGCGCCTCGGTGACCCGACCGAGTCCGACATCGACCGGCGCGTCGCGGTGAACGTCCCCGCCGGGCGGCCGGGCCGGGGCCTGACCCGGGAGAAGCTGCACATGCTGGGCGGCCTCCCGCGGATCGACGGCTCCAGCGACCCGGAGACGATCGCGGCCGGCGTGGCCGACGCGGTGGCGAAGATCAAGGGCGCGTGGCGCGGCCGGGTCGCGCCGCAGGTCCGCCTGCTGCCGGAGATGATCACCTACGAGGACGTGCTCGCCCTCGACACCGCGCGGAATTCCAAGCTCATCCCGATCGGCGTCAACGAAGAGGACCTGCAGCCGATCTACCTCGACTTCAACGCCGAACCGCACTTCTACGCCTTCGCCGACGGCGAGTCGGGCAAAACGAACCTGCTGCGGCAGATCGCCCGGGGCATCTCGGAGCGCTACACCGCCAAGGAAGCGCTCATCCTGCTGGTCGACTACCGGCGCACGATGCTCGGCTTCGTCCAGGGCGACTCGCTGCTGGGGTACGCGGTCTCGGCCGCGCAGCTGGAGAGCATGGTCGGCGACGTCTTCAACTCGATGACGCGGCGCCTGCCGGGCCCCGACGTCACCCAGGAGCAGCTGAAGACGCGGTCCTGGTGGAAGGGCCCGGAGCTGTTCATCCTCGTCGACGACTACGACCTGGTGGCCACGTCGACGAACAACCCGCTGCGGAAGATCTCCGACTTCCTGCCCCAAGCCAAGGACGTCGGCCTGCACCTGATCGTCGTGCGGCGCACCGGTGGCGCGAGCAAGGCGATGTACGACCCGATCATCGGCAAGCTCAAGGAGATCGCGGCCCCGGGCCTGGTGATGAACGGTTCCCGCGACGAGGGTGCGCTGGTCGGCAACATCAAGGCGAGCGCGATGCCGCCGGGCCGGGGCAACATGCTGACCCGGAAGAACGGCAAGCAGCTCATCCAGGTGTCGTGGATCCAGCCCGACTGACGACGGCGGCGGGGCGTGCTCCCGGCGGGGTGGGTAGGTTCCTCCCCGAGGGCGCGTCCCGTCGGCCGGGCGCGGGAAACGCACACTGCGTCGTTCTTGGGAGCTGCTGGTGACGGTCCGGGTTGCGGTGGACTTCGGGACATCGAGCACCTGTGTCGTCGCCTCGGTGAACGGGCGCGAACCGCAGGTCGTGGTGATCGACGGCCAGCCGCTGATGTCCTCGGCGGTGTACGCGGCGGCGGACGGCACGCTGTTCGTCGGCCAGGAGGCCGAGCGGCAGGCGGCGGTCGACCCGTCGCGGTACGAGCCGCACCCGAAGCGGCGGATCGACGAGGGCGAACTGCTGCTCGGCGAGAACGTCCTGCGGGTGACCGACGTCGTGCACGCCGTGCTGGACCGCGCGGTGTCCGAGGCGCGCCGCCTGGCCGGTGACGCCGAGGTCGACCTGCTGGTCCTGACCCACCCGGCGGACTGGGGCGCGATCCGCACCCGGCTGCTGCGGCAGGCCGCCGGCGGGCTGGCGCGCGAGGTTGCGCTGGTGCCCGAGCCGGTTGCGGCGGCGGTGTACCACGCGGCGACGTTCGCGCCGCAGGACGTGACGAACGACCGCACCGTCGAGTTCAGCGGCCGCCCCGGCGACGCGCTCGCGGTGCTGGACCTCGGCGGCGGCACGGTCGACGTCAGCGTGGTCCGGCGGCTGCCGCCGGACACCGCGCGGGACCGGGCCGGCCGTCCGCAGCGCGGTGGTTTCCAGGTGCTCGCCGCCCGGGGCGATCCGGGCTTCGGCGGCGCGGACATCGACCAGGCGCTGCTGGAGCACGTCGGTTCCCTGGTGTCCGCGGCCGATCCGGACGCCTGGCGCGAGCTCGTCGAAGGCCGCGAGCTGGCCGACCGCCGCCGCCGCCGCGTGCTGCGCCAGGACGTGCGGGGCGCGAAGGAAACGTTGTCGCGGCACGCCTACACCGATGTGCCGATGCCGCCGCCGTTCGCCGACGCGCACGTCACGCGCGAGGACCTCGAGCGGCTGATCGCGGCCCCGCTGGGCCGCGCCGTCGAGCTGACGGTCGCGGCGATCGGCGACGCCGGTCTGCGGCCGAAGCAGCTCACGGCCATCTTCCTGGTCGGCGGGTCGAGCCGGATCCCGATGATTTCGCGGCTGGTGCACGAACGCACCGGTGTGGTGCCGACGAGCCTCGACCAGCCCGAGACGGTCGTCGCGCGCGGGGCGCTGCGGGCGGTGCTGGTGGACCCGGACCGCACCGGCGCGCTGCCCGGCGAAGCGATGGCGCGGCTGGGGGCGTCACCGGGCGGTGCCGTCGGTCCGGCGGCGCAGCGCACCGAGGTCGTCCGGCCCGGCGACATCGCCCCGCGTCCCGGTGACGCGGGCCGTCGCCCGGCACCGCCGCGGACGCCGGCCCCGTCCGGTCCTGCCGGGTTCCCGAACCGCGCGGCCCCGCCGCCGTCGCCGCCCCACGGGCAGCCGGCGGCCCGGCCGTGGACCCCGCCCGCCGGCCGTCCGGCGCAGGGCGGCCCGGCCGGCAACCGCCCCGCCGCGCAGCCGGAACGGAAGAGCCGCGGAAAGCGCTGGTGGATCGCCGGCGGGGGGGTGGCCCTGGTGGCCGCGCTCGTCGTCACCGGGATCTTCGTGTTCCAGTCGGGGGAGACCGGCCGGACACTTTCGCAGTACGACTTCAAGTTCATCGCGCCGGAGGACTGGGTCCAGACCGACGACCGGGTGGCCGACCGGCAGGTCGTCATCCACCCGCAGGAATCCCGCGACGGCAACGACCTCCTGGTCGCGCAGGAGATCGTGATGGACTACGACGCGACCGCGGAGCCGCAGAAGCTGGTCGACGAGCTCAAGCGCATCGCGGAAGAGAAGCCGGACCGCTGGAGCGCGTTCACCCCGAACCTGTCCTACGCCGGCAAGACCGTGATCGGGTACCACGAAGTCAAGCCGGGCCGGGCCGATCTCCAGGTCGACTGGTACGTCGTGGCGAAGGGCCGGGTCCGCGTCCACATCGGCTGCCAGTACGCCACGGCCCCGCTGCGCGACCGGGTCGGTGCCGCCTGCGTGCAGGCCGTGCGCACGGTCGAAATCCTCAACTGAGAGGAGGGCACGCGGTGCCGTCCGAAGAATTCGAAAGCGCCGCGGCGTCCTTCAGGCGGATCGGGCAGGACGCGGTGACGCACGCGCGTCGCGTCGCCGGCACCGCGAAGGCGCGCAACCAGCGGCACCACAGCGAAAACGCCGATCTCCTGAAGCGAAGCGGGCGCGGCGCGAAGTCCGGTGATCCGACACCGGGCACCCTGCGCGCGGCCGCCGAACGGTTCCGCCGGGCTCGGGGGCTCTCGGTTCCGGTTGTTCACGATCCGGTTCCTTCGCGTTCGCAACCTCCGGCCCGGGCCCCTCGATCGGGTGACGACGACGAAGACTTTTCCCAGATGCGAATCATGAACCGCGATCGGTGAGTTCGCGCGGCCGATGGCTGTGTGCGCGTGCTAATCCTGCTGGTGGAGAACGTTTTTCCGGGTGCTGCGCCGTCAGTTCGGTGCGGCCGCGGGACACCTGCGGCGACCGGTTCCCGGTGCGGGCGTTAACGCAAGCAACTACTTCCGGGCAAACCACGACAAGGGGGAACCGGACGTGGCAATGTCTGCGTCGTAGGGCCGTACGAACGAACGAGCTTGGTTACGGCCAATCATCACTTCACAGAAGGGGGTCCCGGCATGAGCGGCGGGCCTGGTTTTCAAGGGACAGTTGCCCAGTTCACCGATGCCGAAGGCAAGGTGACCGAGGTTCGGGCGCAGATGGACCAGAACCTCTCGACGCTGCGCGACCGCATCGAGGCCACCCGTGCCGGCTGGCAGGGTGACGCGCAGAAGGCGTTCGACCACGTGATGCTGCGCTTCGACGAAGACGCCCGTGGTATGAACCAGGCGCTTCAGCGCATCGGTGAACTGCTGCGCGAGGCCGGCTCCAAGTACGAGCGCTCCGAGCAGCAGCAGCAGGAGATCCTCGGGGCCGTGAACCGCGGCTTCGACGCCCTCGGCTGATCTCCACCCTGAACTTTCTCTTCACCCACCAAATCTTCCTCAGCACAAAAGGAGCACGTCATGCCTGATGGCGCCGGCATTGTCGTCAATTACGCCACCATCCGCGCGGCAGCGGACGACTGCACGTCGACCGGTAACGAGCTGCAGCAGGCGTTCGACCGCCTGCAGGACGACCTCCGTCCGCTGGTCACCACCTGGACCGGTTCCGCGAAGGAGCAGTACGACCAGGCCCAGCGGAAGTGGAACGAGAAGTTCGAGGACCTGAAGCAGGTTCTGGCGCAGATCGCCGCCGCCCTGCCGCAGATCGCCGACGGTTACCAGCAGACCGACAGCGCCGTCGAAGGCCTGTTCTGAGCCGGTAGCCCCGGAAACCACGGCGGGCCCGCACTCCGGTGCGGGGCCCGCCGTTTTCTGTTGACGGCTCGGCTGTTACCCGGCAAGGAAAAACCCGGCAAGGAAAAGCTCAGTGCGGGGCGCCGACCTCGTACTCGGGCCGGTCGTTGAGCACCCGCACCGTCACCTTCTTCGGCTGCCCGCCGATGGTCACCGTGCAGTCGAACGTCGTCCCGTTCTGCGCGGCTTCGTTCGCCGGGCACTGCGCGTTCTTCACGTCGGGCTCGCCGTAGTGCTCGTTCAGGACCTTCACCACACCGTCCTGAAGGGACTGTCGCTCCAGGACGTCCCCGCGGAACGCGCCCAGCAGCCACGCGGCCCCGCCGCCGACGGCGAGCACCAGGACCGCGGCGACGGCGATCAGCAACGGCTTCTTCGGCTTCTTCCCCGGCTCCGCGGCGAACGCACCGAGACCCCCGTACTGCGCCGGCTGGAACCCGCCGCCGTACTGCTGCGGTTGCTGCTGCCCGTGGCCGGGCGTCACCGGCGGCTGCTGCTGCGGTGCCGGCCCGGACGGCGGCTGCCAGGGCCCGCTGCCCGGCTGTCCCGGCTGCCACGGCCCGGAGAACGAGCCCGACGGCTGCCCCGGGTTCCACGGGCCGGTGTAGGACCCGGTGGCCGGGTCCGCGTGCTGCTGCCACTGCCCGGCGTGCGGGCCGGTCGCCTGCTGCTCGGGCTGCCACCCCGCCGGGGCGCCGGGCGGGTTCGACGGCGGCTGCCACCACTGCTGCGGCTGCTGCGGGTCGGGTGGCTGGGACGGTGGTGACGGTGGCTTCATCGGAGATCACCTCGGGTCATGGTCACGTCTCAGCTGCCCTGCGCTTCGCCGAGCCGCCGGTAGAACTCGTCCATCGCCGCCCGGTCCGGCAGGACCGTGATCTGGCCCGCGTCCGGCAGCTTGGGCATGTCCTGCAGGCTCGCCTTGCCGGTGAACCGGAATTCGTACTTGAGCTCGACCTGGTGGCCGTCGCCGGCGAACTTGGCCTCCATCGCGAAGGAGACGAGGCTGCCGTCCGGGTTCAGCGTGATCGTGGCCGGGACCGCGGCCTTCTTCAGCTCCGGCCCGACCTGGCCGGTGATGCTCGGCGGCAGGATCTCGACCTTGTTCTTGACGAAGATCTCGAACGGCACGTTCACGGTCAGCGCGGTCTTGCCGTCGCCGAGGCTCTTCGCGCCGCGGACCGCGCGCTTGTCGGCCTCGTACGCCTGCACGGCCGAGTCCGCCATCCGGCACGGGGTCAGCACCCCGCCCCAGGCGCACGGCAGGACCAGGCCGCCCTCCGGCTTCGGCATCGACACCCACGCCGTCGGCGAGACGCCCTTCTGCACGTAGACCGGCCCGAGGTAGGTGTACTCGACCGCGCCGTCCGCCGGCGTGTACGTGTCGATGATCTCGTCCGGGTTCTTCTGCGAGCGGTGCCGCACCGCGCGGCTCTCCGGGCTGCCGGTGCGCGCCGACGTCACCGTGCTGTGGATCCACTTGTCGTCGAACTTGAAGTAGGCGTCCAGCGAGTTGGTGACGTCGCGCGTGTCGGTGATGGCGTCGCCGAGCTTGCCGATCACCTGTTCGAACTTGGCCCCGACGTAGTCCGCCGCGTCGTCGCCCTTCGGCAGCGCGGTGCCCGCCTTCGCCTGGCCGCAGGCGCTGACCAGGGCCAGCAGGGCGCCCAGGACGAAGATCGCCGTCGGTCGTTTCCTCATGCCGTCCCCTGCTCGCCTGCTGCCCTCCGGATGGCCCCATCCTCGCGTGTCGCGGCGGCGCGCGTAGGCGCTTCGGCGGGAAAACTCCGGTAGGGTCCCGGCTGCGCCCGGGCCGCCCGGAGCCTAGTATGGGCGCTTCCACCACCCCCCATGCGCGGGTGCGGTGACCGTGGGGGTATCTTCATATGTCGTTGTGCGCTGCGGCGCGTAAGCGCTAGGCCCGCACAGAACCCACACGCAATGTTGACGACGAGGTAGACCCTTGCCCACGTACAGCCCCAAGCCCGGCGACGTCACTCGTGCCTGGCACGTGATCGACGCCGAGGATGTCGTGCTCGGACGGCTGGCGACCGAGGTCGCCACGCTGCTGCGCGGCAAGCACAAGCCGACCTACGCCCCGCACGTGGACACCGGTGACTTCGTCATCATCGTCAACGCCGAGAAGGTCGCGCTCACCGGTAACAAGCGCGAGCAGAAGTTCGCGTACCGGCACAGCGGTTACCCGGGCGGTCTGCGGAAGCGCTCGTTCGGCGAGCTGCTGGACACCAAGCCCGAGCACCTGCTCGAGAAGGTCGTCAAGGGCATGCTGCCGAAGAACAAGCTCGGCCGCGCCCAGGCGAAGAAGCTGAAGGTGTACGCCGGCCCGCAGCACCCGCACGCCGCGCAGCAGCCGCAGGCGCGCGAGATCACCAAGATCGCGCAGGTCGCGCAGTGAGTGAGGAACAGTCTGTGACCAGCACCGAGAACGAGACCCCCGAGGTCGTCGAGGCCCCCGAGGCGACCGAGACCGGCGCCGTCGCGACCAGCGAGACTCCGGCTGAGACCAGCGAAACCCCGGCTGCGACCAGCGAAACCCCCGCTGCGACCAGCGAGACGCCTGCTGCGACCAGCGAGACGCCGGTTGCGACCAGCGAGACCGCCGCCGCGCCGCGCCCGTCGCGGGCCGCCGGTGGCAACGCGCAGACCGTCGGCCGCCGCAAGGAAGCCGTCGTCCGCGTGCGAGTCGTGCCGGGCACCGGTGAGTTCAAGCTCAACGGCCGCACCCTCGAGGAGTACTTCCCGAACAAGGTGCACCAGCAGCTCATCAAGGACCCGCTGGTCCTGGTCGAGAAGCCGGACTCGTTCGACATCTTCGCCAACCTCCACGGTGGCGGCGTCTCGGGTCAGGCGGGCGCGCTGCGCCTGGCGATCGCCCGTGCGCTCATCGAGGTCGACGCCGACGACCGCCCGGCCCTCAAGAAGGCCGGCTTCCTGACCCGTGACGCGCGCGCCACGGAGCGGAAGAAGTACGGCCTCAAGAAGGCCCGCAAGGCCCCGCAGTACAGCAAGCGCTGATCGCGCCCCGAGGCGCGAACCACCGGAGCGCCCATCCGTCCATCGGATGGGCGCTCCGGCGTTTTCCCGGGACTTGTGTTGTCTCCAAAGTGTGGAGCGACTTCACCGGGGTGGGGGAATGCGGTCCGTCAGGGTCGCTAGGTTGTCGTGGTGGTCGCACCGGTGTGACCGCGCAGAGGAGGTCGATCGATGGCACGCCTGTTCGGGACCGACGGGGTTCGTGGCCTGGCCAACGCCGAGCTGACGCCGGAGCTGGCGATGGCGCTGGCGGCCAGCGCCGCCCGGGTGCTCGCCGCGCACGACCGCTCGCACCGGCCGGTCGCGGTCGTCGGCCGTGACCCGCGCGCCAGCGGCGAGATGCTGGAAGCCGCGGTCGTGGCGGGCCTCACGTCCGCCGGGGCCGACGTGCGCCGCGTCGGGGTCCTGCCCACGCCGGCCGTCGCCTACCTGGTCGGTGCGCTCGAGGCCGACCTCGGCGTGATGATCTCCGCGTCGCACAACCCGATGCCCGACAACGGCATCAAGCTCTTCGCCGCGGGCGGGCACAAGCTCCCCGACGGCATCGAGGACGAGATCGAAGCCGGCCTGTCCGCCGACGCCGTCCGCCCGACGGGCGCCGGTGTGGGCCGCGTCACGGACGTCGAAGACGCCCTCGACCGCTACGCCGCCCACCTGCTCGACGCCACGCCGCACCCGCTCGCCGGGCTCAAGGTGGTCGTCGACTGCGCGAACGGCGCCTCGGCGGCCGCCGCGCCCGAGGTCTACCGCCGGGCCGGCGCCGAGGTCGTGGCGCTGCACGCCGACCCGGACGGCATCAACATCAACGACCACTGCGGCTCCAACCACCCGGCGAAGCTGCGCGAGGCGGTCGTCGCCCACGGCGCCGACCTCGGCATCGCGCACGACGGCGACGCCGACCGCTGCGTGGCCGTCGACTCCGCCGGCGAGCTGGTGGACGGCGACCAGATCATGGCGGTGCTGGCGCTCGCGCTGGCCGAGTCCGGCGAGCTGGCCAAGGACACGCTGGTCGCGACCGTGATGAGCAACCTCGGCCTGCACCTGGCGATGAAGGCGCACGGCATCACCGTCGTCACGACCGCGGTGGGCGACCGGTACGTCCTGGAGGAGCTGCGCGCCGGCGGGTTCGCGCTGGGCGGCGAGCAGTCCGGCCACGTCGTGCTGCCGGCCCACGCCACCACCGGCGACGGCCTGCTGACCGCGCTGCGCCTGATGAGCCGCATGGCCGAGACGGGCAAGTCCCTGGCCGACCTGGCCGCCGTGATGAACCGGCTGCCGCAGGTGCTGGTCAACGTCCCGGTCGCGGACAAGGCGGCGGTCGCCGGCTCCGCCGAGGTCCGCGACGCCGTCGGCCAGGTCGAGGCCGAGCTGGGTGAAGAGGGCCGGGTGCTGCTGCGCCCGTCCGGCACCGAGCAGCTGGTCCGGGTGATGGTCGAGGCGCCGGCCCAGTCGACGGCCCAGGCCGCGGCCGACCGGCTGGCCGGAGTCGTTTCCGCGGCTTCCTGATCCTCCCGCAGCCCGTCGTGAGTGGTAACGCGGGTTCTAACCCGCGTTACCAC
>NZ_JAVHJU010000076.1 GCF_031082405.1 Amycolatopsis sp. A133 | reverse complement strand
GGATCAGCCCTGCAAAGAAGCTCACAATGTTACTGTCCTAAATAGAGCATGTTGCGACGACCGCATGAATCCGCCCCGCATTGGTTGCGTTGGGTGCACCGAACGCCGCGTTGGGTGCGTTGGGTGCACCGAACGCCACTTTGGGTGCGTTGGGTGCACCGAACGCCGCATTGGGTGCGTTGGACGCACCGAACGCCACATTGGGTGCGTTGGGCGCACCGAACGCCGCATTGGGGCGCTTGGGCGCACCGAAGGCCACGTTGGGGCGCTGAACTCCGCTCGGGCTCGCCGACGTCGGCTCGGCGGCCCAGCGGCTCCGACCGAACCCTCAGTGGTCGTCAGCGGCGCACCGGCGCCACTGAACCCGGTCCCCGGCCCGATCCGCGTGCCACACCGGCGTCGCTTCCGACTCCCATGTCGGGACCAGCCGGTCCGTCAGGACCCGGCCCCGCGCCACCCGGCCGAACAACTCCACCCCGTCGCGCCGCCGCGCCGCCGGGATCCACGCCGGGAACCGGGTTCCCGGGAGCTTCTGTTCGATCCACTCCCGCGCCGAGCCCTCGCTGCCGTGGTCGGACTCGACGATGCTCGAGACCGGGCCGTCGCCGCCGACGGCGAGGCCGATCGACGCGCGCCAGCGCACGGGGGAGGCTTCGGATGTCATCCTCTCCAGGTTCCCCGACAAGCACGGTCGCGGGCCAGTACACGTTCGGATGGATTGACGCTCACTCACCGTGCCTCCTCGTCGGGTAGTCGGATAGTCGGATAGTCAGTTCGTCACGACGCGTTGAGCAGCCGGGCGCAGGCCTTCTCCAGCACCGCCCGTGCCTCGTCGCCGTCGAGCCGGGCCGCGCGCTTCAGGGCCGGGGCGATCGTGCGCTCGGCGCGGTAGGCCTCCACCAGCCGGGGGTCCACATAGGACGAGCGGCAGACCGCCGGGGTGTTGCCGAGCGCCGTCGAGACCTCCTTCATCACCTTCGCCTCCGCGCGCTTGCGGGCGGTCTCCGACGTCGGGGGGTCCGCCGCGGCGAACGCGGCCGCCGCCAGGACCGTCGCGTTCCAGGTCCGCATGTCCTTGGCCGTGCAGTCCTCGCCGGCCAGTTCCTTGAACCGCTCGTTGATGTCGGCGGCGTGCACCTCGTGCCAGGTGCCGCCCTCGCGGTAGACGAGCAGCCGGTCGCTGCCCGACCGGCTGCGCAGCAGCGACTTCATCACCGAAGCGAGCTCGGCGTCGCAGATGGCCACCTCGCGGTCCAGGCCGCCCTTGGCCACGTAGCAGAACCGGCATTCGTCCCCGCGGACCGCGACGTGCTCCCGCAGCAGCGTCGCGACGCCGTGGGTGCCGTTCTCCTCCGCGTATTCCTCGCCGCCGGTGCGGAAGATGCCCCGGTCGAGCATCCGCAGCGCCGCCGCGAGGACCCGCTTCCGGGTGATACCCGACCCGGCCAGGTCGGCCGCGACCGCCTCGCGCCACCGGGGGAGCCGGCGGGCCATCTGCAGCACGCGGTCGTGCTTCTCCTCGTCGCGGTCGCGTCGCCACTGCTCGTGGTAGAGGTACTGGCGCCGGCCGGCGTCGTCGGTGCCGACCGCCTGGACGTGCCCATTCGGGTACGGGCAGATCCACACGTTCCGCCACGCGGGCGGGATGACGAGCCCCTTGATCCGCTCGAGGAGCTCGGGGTCGGTCACCGGCGAGCCGTCGGGCTGGGCGTAGGAGAACCCGCGGCCCCGCCGGATCCGCTTGATGCCGGGGCCGCGCAGGTCACTGCGCCGGAGTCTGATGCGTCCCACCGCCGCGAAATACCCGCCCGGTGTACCGGGAAACCATGATTGCCGTGCGCGGCGGTGGGTAGCCAGCGGACGAGCACCCGGAAGGAGCACGGATGACCAGCATGGTCGAGGACATCACCGAGAAGGCGAAGCAGGTCCAACGCAGTTACGCCGGCGACGAGGACCGCCCGCTGGCCGGCTACGTCGGCGCGATGGGCGCCTACGGCGTGCTGGTGGGCGGGCTGACGGTGCTCGGCCGCGCGCTCGGCGCCCGGCTGCCGCAGCGGTTCGGCCTCGGCGACACCGTCCTGCTGGGCACGGCGACGTTCAAAGCCAGCCGCATGCTCGGGAAGGCGGCCGTCACGAGCCCGTTGCGGGCCCCGTTCACCCGGTACGAGGAGTCCGCGGGCGCCACCGAGCTGAACGAGTCCGTGCCCGGGAAGGGGCATGTCGAGCACGCCGCCGGCGAGCTGCTGTCGTGCCCGTTCTGCCTGAACGTCTGGATCGGCACCGGGCTGACCGCGGGGCTGGTGATCGCGCCGCGGGCCACGCGCCTGGCGGCCACGGTGCTGACCGCCGTGGGCGTGGCGGACGCCCTGCACCTGCTCTACGACGCGGGCAAGAAACTGGCGTCCGGTTAGCCGGTCCGCCCGCTGCGCACTCCGCCGGAGCTCACTCCGGGCCGCGGCGCAGCGGGCGGACGGCCGGGCCCTGTACCACTTCGCCGTCGACGCCGAACCGCGAGCCGTGGCAGGGGCAGTCCCAGGTCCGCTCCGCGTCGTTGAACGAAACCAGGCAGCCCAGGTGGGTGCAGTGGGCGCCGACGGTGTGCAGCTTTCCGGCCTCGTCGCGGTGAGCGGCGACGAGCTCGCCGCCGACGCGGACGACCTCGGCTTCGCCGGGCTGGAGGTCGTCGAGCTTCTCCGACCGCCACAGCGCGGCGACGTGGTCGCCGACGAGGTACTTGGCGACGGTCAGGTTGTCCTGGGCCACGCCGAGCACGGACCGGGCGTCGAAGCGGTTGGGGTCGAACAGGTCCGCGGCCGGGTGCGGCTCGCCGAGGATCCGCGCCGCCAGCACGTGGCCCGCGGCTGTGCCGCCGGTCATGCCCCACTGGCCGAACCCGGTGGCCACCCACAGGTTCTTCGTCCCGGGCAGGTAACGGCCGATGTAGGGCAGCAGGTCGGGCGTGGACATGTCGTGGGCCGACCAGCGGTGGGTCACGCGGTGCAGACCGGCGTGCGCGTCCGCCCAGTCCGCGAGCCGCCGGTACCGGCGTTCGACGTTGACGTGCGCGCCCACGCGGTAGTGCTCGCCGCCGGCGATCACCATCGGCGTGCCCTGCTCGGTGTACCCGCGCACGGAGTGGTGCGTGTCGGCGTCGAGGAACATGCCCTCGGGCGCGCTGTTCCCGGCCGCCGGGCCGGCGACCACGAGATCGCGCACGGGGTCGAGCCGGGCGAAGTACAGGCCGCGGTCGAGCACGGGGTAGTGGGTGGCGACGACGACTTCGTCCGCCACGACGTCGCCCCGCGAAGTGCGGACGGTCTGCCCGTTGAGGGCGGTCGCCCTGGCGTGCTCGACGATGGTGCCGCCCGCCCGCTCGATTTCGGCGGCCAGGCCGAGGAGCCACCGCCGCGGGTGGAAGTGCGCCTGCCCGGTGGTCCGCACGGCCCCGAGCGCCGGCACGTCGAGCGCGACGTCGTCGGTGAAGGACGCCGGCAGGCCCGCCGCGGCGGCCGCGTCCGCCTCCCGCTTCAGGGAGTCCACGGTGCTTTCCCGCGTCGTGTAGACGTAGCTGTCCGCGCGGGTGAAGCCGCAGTCGATGCCGAGCTCGGCCGCGGTGGCGGCGATCCACTCGCACGCCGCCGCCTGGGTGCCGGCGTAGGCCTTCGCGGCGCCCGCGCCGTGGCGGGACGTCAGCTCGGCGTACTTCGCCCCGTGCTGCGCGCTGACCTTCGCGGTGGTGTGGCCGGACACCCCGGCCGCGACCCGCTCGGCCTCCAGCACGACCACCGACCGGCCGGCGCGCGCCAGCAGCAGCGCGGTGGTGAGGCCGGCGATGCCCGCGCCGAGCACCGCGACGTCGGCGGACTCCGGCACCGGCACGCCGGTGCGGTCCGGGGCAGGAGCGGTTTCGACCCACAGCGAAAGCGGTTCGGGCAGGGCTGTCATACCTGCGGATGCCCGCTGCCGGCCTGGTGAAACCGGCCATCCGGCCCGTTTCGCCCGTTCGGCGCCTCGGGTAGCCCTTGCGCATGGGTGAGAACATCTTCGTGATCGGCCTGGACGAAGAGAACCGGCGCGTTCTCGACCGCCTGCCGTGGGCTTCCGGCTACCGTTTCCACGGCCTGCTGACCCCCGAAGAGCTGCAGCACGGCGAGAGCGACTTCGAAGCGCTGTTGAAGACGGCGCAGCACGAACTCGACGCGTTCGACGGCGACGTCGACGCGATCGTCGGCTACTGGGACTTCCCGGCCGCGTCGCTGGTGCCCATCCTGTGCGCCCGGTACGGCCTGCCCGGCGTTTCGCTGGAGGCGGTGCTGAAGTGCGAGCACAAGTACTGGAGCCGGCTCGAGCAGCGGAAGGTCATCGACGAGCTGCCGAACTTCGGCATCGTCGACCTCGACGGCGAGCCCCCCGCCCCGCCGGAGGGCGTCGGCTACCCGATGTGGCTCAAGCCGGTCGAGTCGTTCTCCTCCGAGCTCGCCTTCAAGGCCGGGAACGACACCGAGTTCGCCGCGGCCGTGGCCGAGATCCGGGCCGGCGTCGGCCGCGTGGGGGAGACGTTCGGTGACGTGCTCGAACAGGTCGAACTCCCGGCCGAGGTCGCCCGGGTCGGCGGCGCCGCGTGCCTGGCCGAAGAGGCGCTGCACGGCGTCCAGGCGGCCGTGGAAGGGTACGTCCACCAGGGCGAGGTCGTCGTCTACGGCGCCCTCGACTCGGTCAACTACCCGGACAGCTCGTCGTTCCTGCGCCACCAGTACCCGTCGCAGCTGGGGGAGGAGCCGGTCCAGCGGATGCGGGAGGTGGCCGAGCGGGTGACGAAGCAGATCGGCTTCGACAACGCCACCTTCGGCATCGAATTCTTCTGCGACCCGGAATCCGGCCAGGTGGCCCTGCTGGAGATCAACCCGCGGCACTCGCAGTCGCACGCCGAGCTCTTCGAGTTCG
This sequence comes from Amycolatopsis sp. A133, assembly GCF_031082405.1. Classification (GTDB taxonomy): domain Bacteria; phylum Actinomycetota; class Actinomycetes; order Mycobacteriales; family Pseudonocardiaceae; genus Amycolatopsis. Next base: position 432,618 of record NZ_JAVHJU010000076.1, on the reverse strand, counting down.
TCGACGGCGTCGCCAACCACGAGATCATGGTGCGCCTCGGCCTGGGCCAGGACCCCGCCCGCCGTCCCACCAGGGGCACCTACCAGATCGCGGGCAAGTGGTACCTGCGCCGCTTCGAAGACGGTGTGGTGACGCGCGTGCCGAGCGCCGAGGAGGTCGCGGCGGTGCAGGAGCGCATCGACGGCACCCGGATCGAAATCGTGCCGCGGGTGGGGCAGCGGCTGTCGGAGCTGCCGGCGCAGGACAGCTGCAGCTTCGAGCTGGCACAGCTGTTCGTCGCGGCGCACACCGAGCACGAGATGGTGCAGAAGTACCAGGCGTGCGTGGACGCGCTGCCCTTCGATTTCGCCGGAGCCTGAACCCGGGCGTGGAAAGCGGGGGTCGCGTTCGGACAGTCCGAACGCGACCCCCGCTTCGGCACCGGCCGCTCAGCCGGACTGCGGGTCGCTGTCGTCGTGCTCGTCCCCACCCGAGGTGCCTTGCTCGCCGCGGAGGGTCTCGCGCTGGGCCTCCGGGGTGTTGCCGTGCGGGTCGTCGCCGCGGGCGCCTTCGGCGGGATCGGTCGGGTGCTGCGTGCGGTCGTCGGTCATTCCCTGCCTCCTTCACGGTCCTTTCCGCACCGGATACCCGGCCGCGCAGGGCTCAACCGCCGGGGTTTGCCGCGATGATCGCCGGGTAGCCGGGGGCGACGCGGTTGTCCCACCGGCGATCGCGCCGGGACCGCGGCGAGTGAAGGAGACCCAGATGACCACGTCGGCGGAACCCGTCCGCCCGGGCCCCTTGGCCGCCCGGTCCGTCGTCCACCCGCCCGTGCCGCCCGCCCCGCGGATGCTGCGGCTGCCCGGCGTCTACCGCCCCCAGGAAGACACCGCCCTGCTCGCCTCGGCGATCGCCGAGCTGACGATCCCGGCCGGTGCGCACGCCCTCGACCTGTGCACGGGGACCGGCGCGCAGGCGATCACCCTGGCCCGCCGCGGTGCGGGCACCGTGCTGGCGGTGGACCTTTCGCGCCGGGCGCTGGCCTCGGCGCGGCTCAACGCGCTGATCCGGCAGCTCGCCGTGCGCCCGTGCCGGGGCGGCCTCGCCCGAGCGTTGCGGGAGGGCCCGTTCGACGTCGTCGTCGCGAACCCGCCGTACGTGCCGTCCCCGGCGCCGACCGTCCGGTCGACCCGGGGCTGGGACGCGGGCCCGGACGGCCGCGCGCTGCTGGACCCGCTGTGCGCCGCCGCGGGCACGCTGCTGCGCCCGGGCGGGACGATGCTGCTCGTGCAGTCCGCCATGGCCGATGTGGACAAGTCGCGGGAACAGCTGGCCGCGCAGGGATTGCGCACGTCGGTGGTGCAGCGCGCGCGGATCCCGTTCGGTCCGGTCCTTTCCGGACGGACGGAGTTCCTCGAGGCGGCCGGGCTGATCGAACCCGGTCAGCGGATGGAAGAGCTGGTGGTGCTCCGTGCCGACCGCTGAGCGCGGGCCCCGCCGCGTGACCGTCGTCCCCGGCGGCCCGGTTCTCGTCGAAGGACCCGTCGAGCTGAGCACCCCCGACGGCGAGCTCGTGCGGTCCGACCGGTTCCTGGTCGCGGTGTGCGCGTGCCGGCGGAGCAAGCGGTTCCCCTTCTGCGACACCAGCCACCGCAAGCGGATCCGCACGCAGGCGAACGACGACAGCTGACGCAGGTGGCCTCCCGGCGGAAACCGGGAGGCCGTTCCCGGTTCAGCTCCGCAACGAGGACTTCCCGGCCTTCCAGCTGCTCAGCAGCTGCTCGCCGAAGCGGCCTTCCAGGAATTCGGTGGCCTGGATGCCGAACACGACGTCCGCCGCCAGCTCGGGCTCCTGGTCCAGGAGGTCGCCGAGCACGTCGTGGCGCATGACTTGTTCGTGGACGGCGTCCGCTTCGATGTGCTCGGTGTAGAAGAACCGGCACGCTTCCGGCGCGTCCAGCCGCTGCAGGGCCTGGTCCATCCGCTGCGCGGACGGCGCCGTCGTGATCTCCGCCGCCGCGAAGTGCCCGCACAGCGCGCCCCGCAGCGACCGGTGCAGGCCGAACAGCGACATCATGTTGACCACCGCCAGCATCGCGCCGGGGACCTGGTCGATCAGCTCCAGGTAGCCGTCGGGCAGGCCGGCCGCGCCCAGGAGGTCGGCGTAGAGGCGCGCGTGCACGAACTCCGCGCGGCCACCGCCGAACTCGTCGAACTCCACCGCGACCAGCGCGGCCTTGGCGCGGCCGCGCAGCCGCGGGATCACCCACGCGTGCGGGTCGGCTTCCTTGTGGTGGTAGATCGAGCGGTGGGTGAAGTACTCACGCAGCTGCGTCCAGTCGCCGTGATCGCGCAGGTAGTGCGAGACGCCTTCGGCGTCGATCGGCTCGACCAGCAGGGCGTCGAGTTCACCCGCGACGTCGTCGCCGCCGGCCACGTTTTCGCGGAGGGCCGCGAGGAACCGCGCCTCCAGCGCGCCGCGCAGGCGCAGCAGCTCGGGGTCCCACTCCCAGTCGGGTGACACGCCCGGCAGGCCCTGGTAGTGCAGTTCGTAGCACAGGTGCAGGGCCAGCTGGAGGTCGTCGCCGAGCGGGTCGGCGTCCGCGAGCCCGTCGAAGTCCAGGTCCGCGCGCGTCTGCTCGCGCAGGAGGAGGCCCAGCACCGAAGCCGAAAGCGGGCCCCGCACGGCGGGCAGGGTGGCCGCCGCGGTGGTGGAAGTCGTCATGATCCCGGCTACCCCGTCAGCAGCGTTCCATGCGCGGCGGGCACGGTCGCCGCGGTGAGCCACCGCACCGCGGCCGCCGTCCCGAGATCGGCGACCCCGCGCTGCTGCGCGGCCCCGGTGCCGTCCTCGCGCACCGCCTCCACGAGTTTCCGGGCTTCGGCCAGGTCGCCGCTCTCTTCCAGCGGCGCACGGACGTGCGTCAGGAGCTCTTCGACCAGTGTCCACGCCGGCCGCCGCGTCTCCTCGGCGGCGTCCACGAGCTGCCCGCCGAGGCCGTGGCGCGCCGCGGTCCACACGGCCGCCGCGGCCACCTGCGGGGAGAGCGGCGCGGCCTCCCGGCCGGCGGCGAGGTCGGTGAGGGCCCGCTGCACCAGGGCCCGGCTCAGCAGGGCCTGCAGCACGGCGTGGTCCACGGTCAGGGCGGTGTCGGCGACCCGGAACTCCACGGTCGGGAACCGGCCGGACGGGCGGGCCAGCCAGAACGTCTGGTCGGGGTCGACCAGCGCACCGCAGTCGACCAGCGTTTCCACAGCCCGGCGGTATTCGGCGTGCCCACTCAGGTGCGGTGCGACGCCGGAGCCGGGGAAGCGGGACTGCAGGACCATCCGCCAGCTGTCGTAGCCGGTGTCGCGCCCGTGGTCGAACGGCGAATTGGCCGACAGGGCGAGCAGGGTCGGCAGCCACCGGCCCAGGTGGTTGACCACGGCGACCGCCGTGTCGGGATCGGGCACCCCGACGTGGACGTGACACCCGCTGGCCTCGTAGTCGGCGACGACCGCGCCGTAGGCGGCGTCGATCTCGGCGTAGCGGCCGGTGCTCGCGGGCGGCGGCGTGGCCGGGCCGGGGCCGACCGGCGTGCCGGTGGCCAGCAGTGCGCAGTCCTCGGCCGCCGCGGCGCCGGCCAGCACGCGGCGCGCGGCGGTCAGCTGGTGGCGGAGCTCGGCCGCGGTGGTGCAGACGCCGCTGGCCGCCTCCAGCTGGGTGAGCCGCAGTTCGCGGTGCACCCGGACGCCGTCGGGCAGCGGTCCGTGGTGGCGGTAGCGGGCCAGCACCGGTTCCGCGCACGGCGACGCGTGCCCGGTGCGGGGATTGACGAGGAGGAACTCCTCTTCGACACCCATCGTGGGCGGGCCGTCGGACATGGTCGGGCTCCTTCCGGACGAACAGGCGTCCGGCGGGGTTACCCGTTCCGGGCACGGAAATGCGCCCGGACCCCGGGCTTGTTTCGCGGTGAGCTCGCCAGGGGTACTTCGCACCCATGACGACTCACGAGCGGCTGCGGGTGGCCGGGGTGGATCTGCCGGCGGGAGACCGCCTGCCCGCACCCCGCGCCCCGTCCGACGGCGACTTCGACAGCCGGATCCGGTGGAAGAGCCCCGACGCGGTCGTCGTCGAGGTCGCGGGCGAAGTCGACCTGTGCACGGTGGCCGGGCTGGCGGCGCTGCTCGACGAGCACCTGCGCGCCCGCCCCGGCGTGCTGCGCGTCGACCTGGGCCAGGTCTGGTTCTTCGGCGCCGCGGGCATCCGCGTGCTGCTGCGGGCCCAGCGCCACGCCGAAGCCGCCGGAGTCCACTTGGTCGTCGACCCCGGCGGGTCGCGCGCTGCGGTCCGCGCCCTCGAACTGCTCGACCGCCTCCCGGTGCGCTAGCTGCCCGTCAGCAGGTCGACGACGTCCTCGGCGCGGTGCCGTTCCGCGAACCGGCGCCGCTGCCGGTCGGCGCCGCCGCCTTCCGCGGCCAGCCGGGCCGTTCCTTCCCGCGCGAAGTCGAGGTCCCCGGCCGCTTCGAGCGCCGGCGCCGTCAACGCGACCAGGTCGTCGAGCACCGCCTTGGTCGGTTCGAGGTCGCCGCTCTTCGGGTGCGGGCAGCAGCCGGTGACCCCTTCCCGCGAGGCGCGCCAGAGCTGGGCGCGCAGCACCTCGTTCGACAGGTGCGGTGCGGGAGCGTCGTCGGCCAGCGCGGTGGCGACCAGGCCGCGCGCCAGCACGCCCAGCAGCACCGCGTCTTCCGGGGTCGCCGCGACGTCGGCGATGCGGAATTCCAGCGTCGGCTGTTTGTCCGACAGCCGCACGTCCCAGTAGATCATCCCGCGGTCGAGGATCGAGCCGGCGCGCAGCCAGCCGTCGACGATGCTTTCGTACTCGTCGAGCGACGCGAACCGCGGCGGCGGGCCCGCCGAGGGCCACCGGCTCCACTGCTGGTAGCGCCAGCTGCAGTAGCCGGTGTCGTAGCCGTCGGAGATCGCCGAGTTGGCGGTCATGGTGAGCAGGGCGGGCAGCCACGGCCGGATTCGGTTCAGCACCTGGACGCCGGTCTCCTTGTCCGGGATCGCCACGTGCACGTGACAGCCGCACGTGAGCGACGTCCGCGCGGTGGCGCCGAAGTGCTCGGCCATCCGTTCGTAGCGCGGGTTCGGCGTGATGACGGGCGGGTTCGCCTCGAACAGCACCGGGGATGCGGCCGGCAGCACGCGGTACCCGCGCCGCAGTGCGGCTCCGGAGAGGTCGTTGCGCAGCCCGCGCAGCTGGCGCAACGCTTCGGCGTGGGTCCGGCAGACATCGGTGGCCGCCTCGGCCTGTGACCGGGTGAGCTCGTGCTGCAGCTCGCCTTGGTCGTCGCCGGCGGCTTCCGCGGCGTCGACGACGTCGTCGCCGGCATGGGACAGGTGGCCACGGCGGTCGACGACGAAGAACTCCTCTTCGATGCCGAACGTCAGCACGTCGCCCGTCAGGTCGTTCACCAGTGCGCTCCTGGAGGTCGGGGACCGCCTGAATACCCGAATGGGCGATCCGGCAAACGGCGTTTTCCCGCGCCGTGAGCGGGTATCCGGCCGGTCATGAACCCGAGCGCCGCCTCCTCGCCGTCGCTGCTGGCCGCCGACGCCGGTGCGACCGTGCGCCGGTTGTCGCGCTGCGTCGGCGACGGCGAGCTCGACTCCCCGGCCGAGATGTACCGCGTGCTCGGCGCCCTGCGGTTGCTGGCCGACGACCTCACCCACCTGCTGCCCGCCCTGCAGGGGCGGCTGGAGGACGGGCTGCTGTCCGGCCGGGTGGTCCACCCGGGCACCGACGCGGTCGCCGCGACGTGGGATTCGGTGGGGGAGGTCGGGCGGGCCCTGGCGCACGCCGGGACCGTGGCGCTGCTGATGATGAAGGAACTGGAGAACTCCCAGGTCGCCCTGCGGGACCTGGCCACACCGTGAGGACACCGATGTCGACCGACGCGATCGTGCTGCTCAAGAACGACCACAAGACCGTGGAGAAGCTCTTCAAGCAATTCGAAAAGGCGGGGGAGGACGCCTACGACGAGAAGCGCCGGATCGCCGACTCGATCATCGAAGAGCTGACCGTCCACGCCTACATCGAGGAAGAGATCTTCTACCCGGCGGCGCGGGAAGCCGTGCCGGAGACGAAGGACCACGTCCTGGAGAGCGTGGAGGAGCACCACGTCGTGGTGTGGATGCTGTCCGAGCTGATGGCCATGGACCCGAAGGACGAGACCTTCGACGCGAAGGTCACCGTGCTCACCGAGAACGTCCGCCACCACGTCGAAGAAGAAGAGGACGAGTGGTTCCCCGAGGTCCGCTCGGCGATGGGCCGCAAGCAGCTGCAGGAACTGGGGCAGCGGATGATGGACGCCCGCTCCGACGCCCCCAAGAACCCCCTGGAACTCAAGAGCGCCAAAGCCTGACCCCCGACGTCCGAGGGGCGGCACTTTCACGTGAAAGTGCCGCCCCTTCGTGGTGTGGTACGGAACGTAACCGGAGCCGCCCCGCGCGAAACACCCCGGTGGCATGACCGCGCGGGGTTGGGGTATCCCGGAAGGCATGGAGTGGCACGAGGAGCTGCACGAGCAGGCCGACGAACGGATCGCGCACCTGGACGAGCGGCTGTGGGCCGTCGCCACCGCGCTGCACGAGCGCCCGGAACTGTCCTATGAGGAGCACGCCGCCGCCGAGCGGCTCACCGGCGAACTGGCCGCCGACGGCTTCGAGGTGGAAACCGGGGTCGCCGGGCTCCCCACGGCGTTCGTCGCCCGCGCCGGCCACGGACGGCCGTGCGTCGCGCTGCTGCTGGAATACGACGCCCTGCCCGGCCTCGGCCACGCGTGCGGGCACAACCTGATCGCCGCGGCCGGCCTGGGCGCCGCGCTGGCCGCCAAGGACGTCCTGGGGGACGGCCCCGGCTCCCTGCTCGCGGTGGGCACCCCGGCCGAAGAACGCGGCGGCGGCAAGGTCGCCATGGCCGAGGCGGGCGTGTTCGACGACGTCGACGCGGCCCTGATGGTCCACCCGGGTGTCCACTCGTGGTCGTGGGCGCCGCTGACCGCGCAGGTGGAGCTGAAGGTGACCTTCCACGGCCGGGCCGCCCACCCGACCGGCGACCCGGAGCACGGCATCGACGCCCTCGCCGCGCTCATCCAGGCGTTCGGAGCGGTCTCGGCCCTGCGCCAGCGGCTGCCCGCGGGCTCGCACGTTCAGGGGATCATCACCCAGGGCGGCGAGGCGACGAACATCGTCCCCGACCGGGCCGAAGGCCGCTTCGGCCTGCGCGCGCTGACCACCGACGCGCTGGACCGGCTCGTCGAGGACGTCTCGACGTGCGCTCAGGGCGCGGCGCTGGCAACCGGGGCGAAGGCCGACGTCGAACGCCTCGGGCGCGGGTACGCGCACTTCCGCGACAACTCCGTGCTGTCGGAGCGGTTCACCGAGCACCTCGCGGCGTGCGGGATCCACGCGACCCCGCCGGTGCCGGGGGTCTACCTCGGGTCGTCGGACATCGGCGACGTCAGCGTCCGCGTGCCGGCGATCCACCCGTTCGTGGCGATCACGGCGGAGGAGATGTCGGACCACACGCCGGAGTTCGCGGCCGCGGCGGCGAGCCCACGGGGCCGGGTCGCGATGCTGGCCTCCGCGGCAGCTTTGGCCCGTACGGTGATCGACCTGCGCACGCACCCGGCGCTGGTCAGCCGCGCGTGGGACTGCTTCCGCGACCTGGCCCGGAACGGCCGCTGACCGGGCGGCGCGCCGGTGCGGCCCCGGTACCGGCGCGCCCCGGCTCACGCCACCGTCGTGTAGTGCGAGGCGTCACCTTCCAGCGACTCACTGGACCGCCCGTCGACGCCCACGGGGACGTCCCCGGCGACCGTGACGCGGTTCAGCCGCCGCGGCAGGCCGTCGTAGTTGGCGATCGCGTAGTGCTGCGTGATCCGGTTGTCGAACAGCACCAGCTGATCCGGCTCCCACGCGACCCGCACGACGTTCTCCGGCCGCGTGACGTAGGACTGCAGCAGTCGCAGCAGATCCCGCGACTCGCCCACCGAAAGCCCTTCGATCCGCTGCGCGAACCCGCCGATGAACAGGCCGCGCTCGCCGGTCACCGGGTGCACCCGCACGACCGGGTGCACAGTCCGGTACTTCCGCGAGACGAACCGGGCCCGCCGCTCCCGCTCCCGCTCGTCCACCGTCTCCGGCGGCTGGACGTAGTCGTAGTCGTTGGTGTGCACCGCCCGCAGCGTGTCGGCGAAGGCCCGCAACGGTTCCGGCAGGTCGCGGTAGGCCGCCGCGGCGTTCGCGATCAGCGTCTCGCCACCGTAGGGCGGCACGACCAGGCTGCGCAGCGTGCTGGCCTTCGGCGGGTTGAGCACGAAGGTGACGTCGGTGTGCCAGTGGTTCGCGCTGCCCTGCTCGCTGTCGACGGGCAGGATCGTCGGCGCTCCCTCGACGGCGGGCACGGTCGGGTGCGCTTTGGTCAGTTCGCCGAAGTGCGCGGCGAACCGCTGCTGGCCCTCGTCGTCGAGCCGGACGTTCCGGAAGACCAGCGCCTTGTGCTCGTGCAGGGCATCGGTCAGGAACGCCACCTGCGAACCGTCGAGGTCGCCGGAAGGGTCGAAGCCGACGATCTCGGCGCCGATCCTCCCGGTGATCTTGCGGACGTCAGTGCCGATGGTGGTCATGCGGGCTCCTTCACTCGGTTGCGGTTGACGGGCCGCGCGAGGCCGTAGTGCTCGCGCAGGGTGGTGCCGGAGTACTCGGTGCGGAAGAGCCCGCGCCGCTGCAGTTCCGGGACGACGAGGTCGACGAAGTCGTCGAGCCCGCCGGGCAGGGTGGGCGGCATGACGTTGAAGCCGTCGGCGGCGCCGCCGAGGAACCAGGCCTCCAGCTCGTCGGCGACCTGGACCGGGGTGCCGGCGAACACGCGGTGCCCCCGCCCGCCGGCCAGCCGTTCCAGGAGCTGCCGGATGGTGAGAGCTTCGCGCCGGGCCAGGCCGACGACGAGGTCGAACCGGCTCTGCCCGCCTTCGGTGAAGCTGCCGACGTCGGGCAGCGGACCGTCCAGCGGATAGCCCGTGACGTCGTGGTCGAGCATCTTCGACAGCTGCCGCAGCCCGTAGTCCGGGATGATCAGCGCGTTCAGCTCGGCTTCCCGCGCCCGGGCTTCAGCCTCGGTGCGGCCGAGGATCGGCGAGATCCCGGGCAGGATTTTGAGCTCGTCCGGCGTGCGGCCGTACTTCGCGAGCCGGCTTTTGACGTCGTCGTAGAACGCCTTGCCTTCGGCGTAGGTCTGCTGCGCGGTGAACACGGCCTCGGCGTGCCGGGCCGCGTACTCCTTGCCGGTCTCCGACGAGCCGGCCTGCACGAGCAGCGGGTGCCCCTGCACCGGCCGTTCGATGTTGAGCGGCCCGCGGACCTGGAAATGGGGCCCGTCGTGGGAGATTGCGCGGACGCGATCGGTGTCGGCGTACACGCCGCGGGCGCGGTCCACGACCGCGGCGTCGTCGTCCCAGCTGTCCCAGAGCTTCTTGACGACCTCGACGAACTCCTCGGCCCGGTCGTACCGCGCGTCGTGCGACGGGCGCTTGGCCAGGTTGAAGTTGCGGGCCTCGTCGATGCCCGCCGAGGTGACGATGTTCCAGCCCGCGCGGCCGCCGGAGAGGTGGTCGAGCGAGGCGAACTTCCGCGCCAGGTGGTAGGGCTCGTTGTAGGTCGTCGACGCCGTCGCGATGAGTCCGATGTGGACCGTCGACGCGGCGAGTGCCGACAGCAGCGTCAGGGGCTCGAAGTGGCTGTGGGAATTGTGCTTGACGTTGCCCCACAGGGCGACGCCGTCGGCGAGGAAGATCGAGTCGAGCTTCCCGCGTTCGGCGGTCCGCGCGATGTCCACGTAGTGCTGCAGCGTCCGTGCCCGGTGCGGGTCGGTCGACGGGTGCCGCCACGCGGCTTCGTGGTGGCCGTTCGGCATCACGAACGCGTTGAGGTGCATCATGGGGTCTCCTTGGGACGCCAGGTGGAAAACCGCCGTTCGAGGGCGACGAAGCCGGAGTTGACGAGGACACCGAGCAGTGAGACCGCGATGATCCCGGCGTACATCTGCTGGATCTGGAAGTTCACCTGGCTCGTGTTGATCAGGTAGCCGAGGCCCGCTTTGGCGCCGACCATCTCCGCGGCCACCAGCACCAGGATCGAGTAGGACGCCGCCATCCGGATGCCGGTGAACACCGTCGGCACGGCCGAGGGCAGGATCACCTTCCGGAACAGCCGCGGGCTCGACAGGCCCAGCGAGCGGGCCGCCTTGACCAGCAGCGGGTCGACCGTGTTGACCCCGGCGATCGTGTTGAGCAGCACCGGCCACACGCAGGCGTACACCACGAGGCTGACCTTCGACAGCTCGCCGATGCCCAGCAGCAGCGTGAACACCGGCAGCAACGCCAGCGCGGCGGTGTTGCGGGCCAGCTCCAGCAGCGGCTGCAGGAACCGCGCCACCGGGCGGTACCAGCCGATCAGCAAGCCGAGCGGCACGGCCACCGCGACGGCCACGGCGAACCCGGCGGCGGACCGTCCGACGCTGGCCAGCAGATGGTCGGCGAGCTCGCCGTCGAGGGCGATTTCCCACAGGGCCTGCAGATCCTCCGACAGCGGCGGGAGGAACGTCCGCGTGCTCTCGTCGAGGACGAACCGGGGGACCAGCTCCCAGAGCAGCACGAACAGGACGACCGCGGCGGACGCGTGGACCGCGCGGGTGAGCTGCTTCGTGAACCGGCGCGGTTTCGGCGGCGGATCCTCGGGTCTGGTGTGGACAGCGGGAGCTTCCAGAGTGGTGGTCATCGGGCCGCGCTCCGTTCGTGTTCGGCCGCCTTGCGGACCTCGTCGTGCAGCAGTTCCCAGAGCCGGTGGCGCTGCCGCCCGAACTCCGGCCCGGACCGGACGTCACCGGTGCGGTCGCCGAGGTCGACGTCCACCACGGCCTTGAGCCGCCCGGGCCGCGACGTCAGCACGGCCACCTGCTGTCCCAGGTAGACGGCCTCGTCGATGCCGTGGGTGATGAAGACGATCGTCTTGCCGGTGCGGCGCCAGATCCGCAGCAGCTCCTCCTGCAGCTGCTCGCGGGTCTGCGCGTCGAGCGCGGCGAACGGCTCGTCCATCAGCAGCACGGCCGGGTCGTAGGCGAGGCTGCGGGCGATCGCGACGCGCTGCTTCATCCCGCCGGACAGCTCGTGCGGGTAGCGGTCCTCGAAGCCGGACAGCCCGACCAGGGCGAGGTATTCGCGCGCCCGCTCCGCCCGCTGCCGCTTCCCGAGGGGGCCGCCTTCCAGGCCGAACTCGACGTTGGCGCGGGCGGTGCGCCACGGGAACAGGGCGTACTGCTGGAAGACGACCCCGCGGTCGAGCCCCGGGCCGCGCACCGGATCGCCGTCGATGAGCACCTCGCCGGACGTCGGGGTGGTGAGCCCGGCCAGCAGGTCGAGCAGCGTCGACTTGCCCGAACCGCTGGGGCCGACCAGTGACAGGAAAGTGCCGTCGGCGATGTCGAGGGAGACGTCGTCGAGCGCGGTCAGCGCGCCGAAGGTCTTGGTCACCGAGCGAATGCCGATCACTTGGTCACCGCCGGAGCGCCGTCGCGGTAGGGGTTGAACTCGTTGGTGTAGAGCTTCGCGGTGTCGATCTTGTCGTGCTCGAGGTAGCCCTCCTGCTTCAGCCACGGCTCCCAGCGGGTGTAGTCGGCGTCGGAGATGAGGCCGCCGCGGGTGATGCCGACGCTCTTCCAGTACTTCAGGGTGTCGGTGCTTTCGTTGCGGCCGCGGGCTTTGATGATCTTCGTGAAGCGGGCGATCACCTCGTCGCGCGGAGTCGTGCGTTCCCACTCGATCGCCCGGGCCACGGCGGAGACGAAGATCTTCGCCGTCTCCGGGTACTTCTTGATGAAGTCGGTGCGCAGGACGTACGGGCCGCCGTTGTAGGGCCCGAACGCGCCGACGTCGGTGAACAGCGGACGCACGCCGCCGGCCGCGACGGCGTGGTCCTGCAGGATGCCCTGGAGCGCGGCGACGTCGAGCTGGCCGTTGCGCAGGGCCTGTTCGGCGTTCACCGGCGGGATGACGACGAGCTGCACCTGCTTGATCTCGTCGTCGGAGAGGCCTTGCCCCTTGAGCCAGGTGTCGAGCGCGGCTTCGAGGTTCGCGCCGGCGGTGTTGACGCCGACCTTCTTGCCGATCAGGTCGCGGGCGGTCCGGATCGGGCTGTTCTCTTTGGTGTAGAAGCCGATGAAGGCCTTGTCGTCGGAGCCGTAGTAGTTGACGACCGCCTTGACCGGCGCCCCGGCTTCGACGAGCTTGACGACCGCGCCGGTGAAGGCGCCGCCGAAGTCGGTCTGGTCGGTGGCCGCCGACTGGATGTCCTGCGGGCCGCTGATCGTGTTGCCGACCCACTTCAGCTTGACCGGGCCGAAGTAGCCCAGGTCTTCGGCGAGTTCGGGCAGGGTGACGGCGTTCGCGCTGCCCTGGTAGCGCAGTTCCGGCTTCTCCGGTTGGCCGGGTGCACCGGTGGCTGTCGCCGAAGCGCAGCCGGCCAGCAGCACCGCGGCGGCGGCGAACAGAGGCAGGGTTTTCTTCACGGTGGTTTCGTCCGTTCCGGGAGTCGGCGGGGATGCAGCAATTGTTCGCTGTCGACGAGCGGACGGTCAATTTTGCGAGTTAGTGAAATAACTCTGCCGGTTCAAGAGGCGCGGTTCACGAGGTGCCGGTTCACGAGGCGCGCGGCCACCTGGTGAGAAGCGGACCGAGCGGGTTCTCGTAGAGCACCTCCAGGAGCACCGCGCCGCCGGCGGTGGCCAGCTCGGTGCCCGGGAAGCTGCTGCTTACAACGGTTTCCGCCGGTGCGGGGCCGCGGGCCCGGTCGCGAACCTCTTCCCGGATGATGGGAAGGCAGTCCGGTAGCCGGGCTACACTGCGGTCGACCACCACGAGCACGGCCGGGTTGAGGACGTCGAGCAGGAGGGCCGCCGCCCGGCCGATCAGCCGCGCGCGTTCGTCGAACATCCGCAGTGCCGCGGAATTGCCGGCGGTGGCGAGCGCGAGCAATTCCGGAAATTCCGGCTCGTCGAGCAATCCGTTTTCCACGGCTTGGCGGGCGAGGGTTGCTTCCGAAACGGCCGCCTCGAGGCAGCCGGTGCGCCCGCAGCGGCACGGCTCGGTGCTGCCGTCGACCGGCAGGTGCGCGACACCGCCCGCGGCCGAGCGTGGCCCGTGGTGCACGGTCGTCCCGGTGGCGAACGCGGCGTCGACGACGTTGCCGGTGAACAGCTGCACGACGCTTTCGCGGGCCCGCGGGTGCCCGAAGAGCCGTTCGGCGTGCACCAGCGCCCGTGCGTGCCCGTCGACCTCCACGGCCAGCGCGGTGCTGCCGGTCAGGAGGTCGCGGACCGGCACGTCCCGCCAGCCGAGCAGCGGGTGCTCGACGACGGTGCCGGACGCGCGGTCGACCCAGCCGCCGGTGGCGACGCCGAGGCCGAGCGGCTCGCGGTCCGGGGCGTGTCCGAGCAGGAGGTCGTCGAAGATCTCGGCGGCCCGCGCCAGCAGGTCTTCGGCGGCCAGGCCGTCGTGCGGTTCCTCGTGCTGGACCAGCACCTTGCCGCGCAGGTCCAGCAGCGCGACAGTGGCGTGGTGCACCGCCAGGTGCAACGCGCCGGCGACGTGCCGCCCGGTGTCGAGGTCCACTGGTACGTGCGGCCGCCCGACGCTTTTGCGTGACTCCGCTTCGGGGAGTTCGCGTAGCAGCCCGCGCTGGAGCAGCTCGGCGGTGTGCCCGGTGACGGCGGCCGCGGACAGCCCGGTGCGGCGCGCGACGGTGCTGCGCGCGATGGGGCCGCCGTCGAGGACGGCCCGCAGCACGGCGCTCGCGCTGGCGCTGCGCCGGGCGCCGCGCTCGTCCGTCCTCTGTGGACTCACCGCCCGGCTGGTCATCGTCCGATCGTGACAGACGAACCGGCGTGCGCCCAGCGTGCCCAGGATGCGGGCTTGACGCATACCCATATGGGCATATTATAAGCCGCGTGGCACGAGCAGCGACGACGGCGGACACGTTCAACGCGGTCGCCGAACCCCGGCGGCGGCAGATCCTCGACGTCCTCATGGCGGGCGAACGGTCGGTCGGCGACCTGGTCGACCTGCTCGGGCTCGCCCAGCCCCAGGTGTCCAAGCACCTGCGGGTGCTGCGCGAGGTGGGCGCGGTGGACGTGCGCGGCGACGGCCGCCAGCGGCTCTACCGGCTCAACGGGCCTGCGCTCAAGCCCATCCACGACTGGGTCAAGCGCTACGAACGGACGTGGGCGGAGCGGTTCGACCTGATGGACGACGTCCTCGAGGACCTCAAGGAACAGGAGCACTGACGTGGAGATCACCACCCCCGCCGACGACCGGATCCTCATCACGCGCGAGTTCGACGCGCCGAGACACCTGGTCTACCGCGTGTGGACCACCCCGGAGCTGGTGCGCCGCTGGTGGAGCGGCCACCGCGGGACCACCACCGAGGTCGAAATGGACCTGCGGCCCGGCGGCCGCTGGCGGTACGTGCTGAAGACGGACGACGGCGCCGAGGTCGGCTTCCACGGCGAGTACCGCGAGGTCGTGCCGGACGAGCGGCTCGTCTACACCGAGGTGTTCGAGCTGCCCGGCGTCGACCCGGATGACGTGGACGGCCCGCTCAACACCGTCACGTTCACCGCGCTCGACGGCGACCGCACGCGCCTGGAGCTGCTGACCGAAACCGTGAGCAAGGAACTGCGCGACACGATCCTGCAGTCCGGCATGGAGGTCGGCGCGCGGGGGCAGATGGAGATCATCCAGGAACTGGCGGACTCCCTGCGCTAGCGGCGCGCAGGAACCGCTCGCCCGTCTTCGCCAGTTCCGCGGCGAGCTCCGGCGCGTCGAGCACTTCGAAGTCCACTCCGAGCATTCCGAGGTACAGCCCCAGCATCTGCGCGTTGTCGGACCCGACCTCCGCGACGCAGCGGTCCGGGCCCTCGGGCGTCACGTCCACCGCGATCGGCAGCCGGGCCCGCACGTGCTCCACCGGTGCGTGCAGCCGCACCCGGGCGTGGAACCGCCACGTCGCCGCGCCCGCGCTGCGCTGGACGAACTGCGCGACGTCGCCCTCCGGTGGCTCGCGCGGGGCGAAGCGCGGGCCGTTCGGCACCTTCGGCGTCATCCGGTCGACGCGGAAGGTGCGCCAGTCGTCGCGGGCGGTGTCCCAGGCGACGAGGTACCAGCGCCGTCCCCAGCTGACCAGCCGGTGCGGCTCGACGTCGCGGCGGCTCGGCGTGCGCTGGTGGCTCGTGTAGTCGAAGCGCAGCCGCTCGCTCGCCCGGATCGCCGCCGCGATCGCGGTCAGCACGTCCGCGTCGACGGCCGGGCCGGTGCCGGGCACCGCGACCGTCGCGGTCTGCAGCGCCCGCACCCGGTGCCGCAGCCGGGACGGCAGCACCTGTTCCAGCTTGGCGAGCGCGCGCACCGACGTCTCGCCGATGCCGGCGACGCCCGCCGCCGTCCGCAGCCCGACCGCGACGGCGACCGCTTCGTCGTCGTCCAGCAGCAGCGGCGGGAGCTGCGCGCCCGCGCCGAGCCGGTAGCCGCCCTGGACGCCGGGGGCGGCTTCGACCGGGTAGCCGAGTTCCCGCAGCTTGCCGATGTCACTGCGGACGGTGCGCGCGGTGACGCCGAGCCGGTCGGCCAGGTCGGCGCCGGTCCAGTCACGCCGCGTCTCGAGCAGCGACAGCAGCCGGAGGAGGCGAGCGGAGGTCTGCAACATCTCTCGAGGATGGCACGAATCGCGGAAGGAAGTCTTCCGCAATGGCTCCTAGCGTGCTTCTCATGACAAACGAAATCCGCCCCTTCCGCATCGAGATCCCGCAGGCCGAGCTGGCCGACCTGGACCGGCGCCTGGCCTCGGCCCGGTTCGCCGAGCCCGTGCCCGGCGACGAGCCGGACTGGTCCCGCGGCATGCCCACCGAGGCCGTCCGGGAGCTCGCCGGGTACTGGCGCGACGGCTACGACTGGCGGGCCCAGGAGGCGGCGCTCAACGCGTTCCCGCAGTTCACCACCGTGATCGACGGGCAGACCATCCACTTCCTGCACGTCCGGTCGCCGCAGGCCGACGCGCTGCCGCTGCTGCTCACCCACGGCTATCCGAGCTCGGTCGCCGAGTTCCTCGACGTCATCGGCCCGCTGACCGAGCCGGGCCCGGACGCGTTCCACGTCGTCGTCCCGTCGGTGCCGGGCTTCGGGTTCTCGACGCCGTTGAGCGGACCCGGCTGGGAGCTGGCCCGCACGACCGACGCGTTCGCCGAGCTGATGACCCGGCTCGGCTACGACCGGTTCGCTGCGCAGGGCGGCGACATCGGCGCGGGCGTCACCGGGCGGCTCGCCGCGCTGTACCCGGAGCGGGTCATCGGCACCCACGTCAACAGCGACCGCGGCACGATCGCGCTCGCCGGCGAACAGCTCCCGTTGCCGGAGAACCTGTCCGAGGCGGAACAGTCCGAATTGGACGCGGCGCGGGCCGCGTGGCGGGCGGGCCGCGGCTACCTGGACCTCCAGTCGCACAAGCCCGAGACGATCGCGGCCGCGCTGACCGACTCCCCGATCGGGCAGCTGGCCTGGATCGCGGAGAAGTTCGAGGCGTGGACCGGCGCGGACGGCGTCGGCCGCGACCGGCTGCTGACCAACGTCAGCCTCTACTGGTTCACCCGCAGCGGCGCGAGCGCGGCCCGGTTCCTCTACGAGGCCGCCCACGCGGCCCACGGCTGGCTGGCGCCCTCGGCCGTCCCGGCGGGCTGGGCGGTGTTCAACACCTCGCCGGTGGTCCGGCGGATCATGGATCCCGAGGAGAAGATCGCGCACTGGTCGGAGTTCGCTTCGGGCGGCCATTTCGCCGCGATGGAAGAGCCGGAGCTGCTCGTGGCCGACGTCCGGGCGTTCTTCCGCACCCTGCGGCCGTGAACCCCCGCGCGCTCAACCGGGCGCTGCTCGCGCGGCAGCACCTCCTCGACCGCGGGGAGGTGCCCGCCGCGGCGATGCTCGCGCACCTCGTCGGGATGCAGGCGCAGGCGCCGCTCGCGCCGTACGTCGGGCTGTGGACCCGGATCTCCGGGTTCCGGCCGCACGAGCTGGCGGCCCTGCTCACCGGGCGGGACGCCGTGCGCGGGCTGCTGATGCGCGGGACCGTCCACCTGGTCCTCGCCGAGGACGCGCGGACGTTGCGGCCGCTGGTCCAGCGGGTCGTCGCGGGCGGCTACACCGGGCACTTCGGCCGCCGCGTCGGCGACGCCGACCTCGAGGCGGTGGCCCGGTACGGCCGGGAACTCCTGGAGGAGCGGCCGCGCACCCGGCGGCAGCTGCAGGACGCGCTGGCCGTGCGGTGGCCGGGTGCGGACGCCGAAGCGCTTTCGTACGCGGTCGGCTACCTGGTGCCGACCGCGCAGGTGACGCCCCGCGGCGTGTGGGGGTCGACCGGCCCGGCCACGCTGACCACCCTCGAGGGCTGGCTCGGCCGTCCCCTGGCCGGCGGACCGTCCCTCGAGGACGTCGTGCGGCGCTACCTGCGGGCGTTCGGCCCGGCTTCGGTCGCCGACGTCCAGGCTTGGTCGGGGCTGACGAAACTGCGGGAGGTCGTGGCGCGGATGGGGCTGCCGACGGTCCGCGCGGAGTCCGGCGAGGTGCTCTACGACGTCGAAGACGGCCTTCTCCCGGACCCGGACACCCCGGCGCCGGCGCGGTTCCTGCCGGAGTACGACAACGTCCTGCTCGCGCACGCCGACCGGACCCGGGTGCTCCCGCCCGGGCGGCGGGTCCCGCTGCCGCCGGGCAACGGCGCTTCGCGGGGGACGCTGCTGGTGGACGGGTTCTACCGCGCGGACTGGCGGCTGCACGCCCACGGCCTGGAGGTCACCGCGCACGACCGGCTCACGGCGGCGGAGCGGGCGGAGATCGAGGAGGAGGGCGCGCGGCTGCTGGAATTCCTCGAGGCGGAGCAGTCTGCCGTGGCCGTCGTGAGTGGTAAGTAGGGTTCTAACCCGCTTTACCACTCACGACCGGGGTGCGTGGGCCAGAATCGTGGGCGTGCAGTTCGCCATCCTCGGGCCGGTCGAAGCCCGCCGCCCCGACGGGACCCCGGTCGCCCTCGGCGGCCCGCAGCTGCGCGGGCTGCTCGCCTTGCTCGCCCTCGACGCGGGGCGGGTCGTCAGCGCCGGGCGGCTGATCGACGGCCTGCACGGCGAGCACCCGCCCGAAGGCGCCGCCGAAGCCCTGCAGTCGCAGGTTTCGCGGCTGCGGCGACGGCTGCGGGACGGCGGCGCGCCCGACGGCCTCGTCGAATTCACCCCCGCCGGTTATCGGCTGGCCGTCGATCCCGCCGACGTCGACGTCCACCGCTTCGACCGGCTCACCGGGCAGGCGCGGGAAACCCCCGATCCGGCGGGGAAGATCGAGCTGTTCACCGAAGCACTGGCGCTGTGGCGGGGGCCGGCGCTCGACGGGCTCGCCGACCCGCCGCGCGCGGCCCGGCTGGCGGAGCTGCGCCTGGCCGCGACGGAGGACCGCGTCGAAGCCGGGCTCGCGCTCGGCCACCACGACCGGCTCGTCGCCGAACTGCGGGAGCTCACCCGCGAGCACCCGCTGCGCGAACGGCTCGCCGCCCAGCTCGTGCGGGCCCTGCACGGCAGCGGCCGGTCCGCCGAAGCCCTCGCCGTGTTCGCCGAGGTCCGGGCGCGCCTGGCCGACGAACTCGGCGCCGACCCGTCGCCCGGGCTCGCGGACGCCCACGCCGCGGTCCTGCGCGCCGCCGCGCCCGCTCCGGCCCGCCGGGTGCCGGTGCCGCTCGCCGGGTTCGTCGGCCGCGCCGAACTCGACCGGCTCACCGCGGCCCTGCGCGAGGCCCGCCTCGTCACGCTCACCGGTCCCGGCGGTGCGGGCAAGACCCGGCTGGCGGTCGAAGCCGCGGCCCGCGCGGCGGGCGAGGTCTGTTTTGTGGAACTCGCGACGACGACCGAGGTCCCGCGCGCGGTCCTGGCCGCGCTGGGCCTGCGCGAACAGGGCGTGCTGGCGCCGGGAGCGCCCGCGGACCCCGCCGACCGGCTGGCCGCCGGGCTCGCCGACCGGCCGCTGCTGCTGGTCCTCGACAACTGCGAACACGTCGTCGCCGCGGCCGCGCGGCTGGTGGGGCGCCTGCTGGGCGAGTGCGCCGGCCTGCGCGTGCTGGCCACCAGCCGGGAGGCGCTGGGCCTGACCGGCGAGACGCTGGTGCCGGTCGGCGCGCTGCCCGCCGGCGCCGCGGCGCGGCTGTTCACCGACCGGGCCGCGGCCGTGGCGCCCGGCGCGGCCCCGGAGCCGGGCGTCGTCACGCGGATCTGCGCCGCGCTCGACGGCCTCCCGCTGGCCATCGAGCTCGCCGCCGCGCGGCTGCGGTCGCTGTCCGCGGACGACGTCGCCGCCCGGCTCGGCGACCGGTTCGGCCTGCTCTCGCGCGGGGACCGCACCGCCGAGCCGCGGCACCGGACCCTGCGCGGCGTGGTCGAGTGGAGCTGGGACCTCCTGGACCCGGCGGAACAGCGGCTGGCCGGCCGGTTCGCGGTGTTCGCCGGCGGCGCGCGACCGGCCGCCGTCGAACGCGTCTGCGCTGGCTCCGACGCCGTGCTCACCGGCCTCGTCGAGAAGTCCTTCGTCCAGTTCGGCGGCGGCCGCTACCGGATGCTGGAGACCATCCGCGCGTTCTGCGCCGAGCAGGGCGACGACCGGCGCGCGGCGCACGCGAAGTACTTCCTGGACTTCGCGTGCGCGCACGAGCCGAAGCTGCGCGGCGCCGATCAGCTGACGGCCTTGGCCGAGCTGACCGCCGAACACGCCGACCTGCACGCGGCCCTGCGCTGGAGCGCCGGCGAAGACCCGGGAACCGCGCTGCGGCTGATGGCCGCGCTGTCCTGGTACTGGTGGCTGCGCGGCCTGCGGAGCGAGGCGACGCCGATCGCGGACACCGTGCTCGCCGCCGTCGGCCCCGAGCCGCCGCCGGGGCTGGCCGAGGAATACGTCCTGTGCGCCATCCAGGCGTCGGACACCGACGTGGCGATCGAGCCGATCCTGCGGCGGCTCGACGGGCCGCTGCGGTACCCGTACCTCTTCCTGCTGTGGGCGTTTTCGCCCCGCACCAAGGCCGAAGACGGCGAACGGCTGGCCGCGCTGATCGGCGAGGACGCGTGGTCGCGGGCGTTCGCGGGGATCGGCGACGGCCTCGGTGCGCAGTACCGCGGGCGGATCGCCGAAGCCGAAGCGCACTTTTCGGCGTCACTGGCCGCGTTCCGCGCCCTCGGCGACCGCTGGGGCGAGGCGAGCACGCTGGAGAAGCTCGCGGAGTTCGCGGACTGGCGCGGCGACCACGGGCGGTTCCGCGAGCTGATGGACGAATCCGTGCGGCTGGCCGGCGAGCTCGGCGCCGTCGGCGACGCCGCCGAACTGCTCTGCCGCCGCGCCGACGGCGTGCTCCGGGCCGGGGACGCCGAAGCCGCCAAAGCCGACTACGAAGCCGCCGCCGCGCAGGCGCGCGCCGCGGGCACGCCGCTGACGGTCGCCCGGGCCCGCGGCGGGCTGGGCGAGATCGCGCGGCGCGCCGGCGACCTGGCCGCGGCGCGGCGCTGGTACTCCTCGGCACTCGGCCTGGCCACGGACCCGGTGACCGGCGGCGAGACGCGGATCCGGCTCCACACCGGCTCCGGCTGGACGGCGGCCGCCGAGGGCCGCCTGGACGAGGCGGCCGAGCTGCACCAGGAAGCGCTCGCCACGGCGCTCGAACACGCGAACCTGCCCGGTGCGGCCCAGGCGATCGAAGGACTGGCCGGGGTCCTCGCCGGGCGGGACGAAGACGAGCGGGCGGCGTTCCTGCTCGGCGTGGCGGTCGGGCTGCGCGGGGCGCCCGTCACCGGCGACGCCGACGTCGCCGGGGTGGCGGACCGCGTCCGGGCGCGTCTCGGCGCCGGGGCCTACGCCGAGGCGTTCGGCCGCGGCCGCGAACTGCCGCCCGAGCAGGCCGTCGAGGAGGCCGGTCAGCGGCGGTTCGCGCTCGGTTCGTGAACGGTCGGCGGCCGCGCCGAAGCTTCGGGGCATGACAAAACACATCCTGATCTCGGGCGCTAGCATTGCCGGCCCCGCCCTTGCCTGGTGGCTGCACCACCACGGCTTCCGCGCCACCGTCGTCGAGCGCGCCCCGAGCCTGCGCGAAGGCGGCTACAAGGTCGACATCCGCGGGGTCGCGGTCGACGTCGTCCGCCGGATGGGCCTGCTGGAGACGGTCCACGCGGCGGCCACCGACATGCGGGGCGCGGCGTTCGTGAACAAGCGCGGCAAGCAGCTGGCCACCCTCGACGCGGACACGTTCGGCTTCCGCCACGGCGACGACACCGAGATCCTGCGCGGCGACCTCGCCCGGATCCTCCACGACGCCACCCGCGCGAACACCGAGTACGTCTTCGGCGACTGGATCACCGGGCTCGACCAGCGTCCCGACGGCGTCGAGGTGACGTTCGCCCACGGCGCGCCCCGCCGGTTCGACCTGGTCGTCGGCGCCGACGGCCTGCACTCCGGCGTCCGCGCGCTCGCGTTCGGCCCGGAGGAGGACCACCTGCGCCGGTTCGACGCCTACATCTCGATCTCGACGGTGCCCAACACGCAGCGGCTGGACCGCTGGGAGCTGCTGCACTCGGCGGCCCCGGGCAAGATGGTCAACGTCTACAGCACGGCCCGCGCGGACGACGCGAAGGCGGCGTTCTGGTTCACAGCGCCGCCGTTGTCGTACGACCGGCGGGACGTCGAAGGCCAGAAGGCCTTGGTGGCGGACCGGTTCGCGGGCCTGGGCTGGGAGATTCCCGCGCTGCTGGCGGCGATGCGCGAGGCGGACGACTTCTACTTCGACCCGGTCTGCCAGATCGTCATGGAGCACTTGTCGGCCGGCCGGGTGACATTGCTCGGCGACGCGGGGTACTGCCCGTCACCGGCGTCGGGGCAGGGCACCAGCCTGGCCCTGGCGGGCGCGTACGTCCTGGCGGGCGAACTGGCCGCTTCGGACGGCTTCGCCACGGCGTTGTCCCGGTACGAAGCCTCGATGCGGCCGTTCATCGAGAAGAACCAGGCGCTGGCGAAGACGGCGTTGCGCGGGATCATCCCGCAGTCACGGGCCTTCGCGTGGTTCAACACCCGGATGATCAAGCTGATGCCGTACCTGCCGGGCCGCAACCGCGTGCTGGAGCAGATGGCCCGCCCGATCCGGGAAGCGGCTAACGCGTTGGTGCTGAAGGACTACGCCTAGCGCCCGGCTTCTTCCGCAGGATCTCGGCGATGTGCCGGCCGGATTGGTGCCCGATCGATTCGCCGTCCTTGTGCCGGCCCGAATTCGCGGCGCGTTTCGTCGTCGTCCATCCGGGGCGCGTACCCGCGATGATCACGGGTACTCGGGCCGCCATGAGCGAAGAATTCAAGAAGGGCGACCGCGTCCGCTGGGACGCGGGCAACCAATCCTCGGTCGGCACGGTCGAGGAAAAGATCACCGAGGACACGCACGCGGGCAAGCGCGACGTCAAGGCCTCACCCGACAACCCGCAGTACCTCGTCCGCAGCGAGAAGTCCGGGAAGACCGCCGTGCACCACCCGGACAAGCTGCACAAAGCCTGAAACAGCGCCTAAAGCGCCGCCCGGACCTTCGCCGCGACCTCGACCAGCTCCTCCCGCGATCGCACCCGCCAGTCGGCGTCCAGCACGAAGCCGTCGCCGGCGAACCGGGGGATCACGTGCAGGTGGACGTGGGGGATCTCCTGGCCCGCCGCCTTGCCGTCGGCCAGGAACAGGTTGATCCCTTCGCACTTCAGGTCCGTGCGCCGCAGGGCCGCCGCCAGTTGCTGGGCGATCGCGAACATCCGCTCGCCCGCCGCGGACGGGAGCGAAGCCAGGTCCGCGTGGTGGGCGCGGGGGAGCACCAGGAGGTGACCGGTCGTCACCGGGCGCAGGTCGACGATCGCGACGAAGTCGTCGTCCTCGTGGACGAAGGCCGCCGGCGCCTGGCCCGTCCCGATCGCGCAGAAAACGCATTCTCCGGTGGACGTGGACGTGGTCGCGGGCAAGCGGCGGAGTTCAGCCATGCGGGTGACCTTATCGATCACCGGCGGTGTTGTCAGGTGCCGTCGAGCCAGTGGCGCAACGCCCACCACGACCGCACGGAGTCGAGCACGCCGCCGCCGCTGTTCTCGGCCAGTGCCACCGGGGTGAGCTCGGCCAGCCGGTCGAGGCGGTAGCGGACGGTGTTCGGGTGCAGGTGCAGCGCTTCGGCCGTCGGGCGCAAGCGGTGGCCGTGGTCGAGGTAGGCCAGCGCCGTCGCGGCCAGCTCGCGGTGGAACGCGTTCCCGCGATCGAGCGCGCCGAGCAGGCCGGTCGTGAGCAGCTCGGCGAGCAGCGGCTGGGCTGCCAGCGCGATTTCGCCCGCCAGCTCGGTGAGGTCGTGGTAGCCGGGCCCGGCGATCCGCGCCGCCGCCGTGCCGAGCCGGTGCACCTCCCGCAGCCGGGGCAGGGCGGCCGGGGGCGCGACGACCAGCCGGACGCCGTCGGCGAGCGCGATCCCGGCGGGCGGGCGCGCCGCCAGGCCGGTGAGCCTGCCTTCGACCAGCCCGTACACCCCGCCGAACTCCAGCAGCGCCTGTTCGAGCGTGCGCGCCCGCGCCGGGTCGCTGACGTCGGACACCACGCACGAGTACCGGCCGTCGGGACGCAGCCCCGCCTGCCGCACCTCGTCCGGTGCCGGTGGGTCCCCGGCGAGCAGCAGGGTGCGCAGCAGCTGGGTCCGGGCGTCGCGCACCGTGCGCGACAGCTGGAGCTCGGCCGCGTGGTAGCCCTTGACGATGTGCCGTTCCAGCGCGCCGGTGTAGCGCTCGGCGTCGAGGACGGTTTCGAGGATGACGTCGTCGGCCAGGCCCGCGGCCCGTGCGCGTTCGACGGCGAAGCGGGCCGCGAGCGTGCGGCCGGCCTGGACCCCGCGCAGCAGGTCGGTGAGCGGGACGCCCTGCGCCGCGCGGTCGGCGCCGAGCGCCTCGGCGGTGGTGTAGTCGGCGGTGTCGGGGTTCGTCGTGGCGCGCAGCGCGGCCGACAGCAGGAACTGGACGTGCCGCCGGTTCTCCGCCTCCGGCAGCCGCGCGACGGCGGGCGACTGGCTCCGCGCGGCCTTCACCAGCTCGTCCAGCACGGTCTCGTCCGCGGCCATCGCGTCGAGCACCTGCCGGAGCAGTGGCGAGGCCGGCACGGCACCCTCCCCGTTGTGGCAACGCCACAACACCGCGCCGCGGTGTTGGGCGAGCGGCCCTACCGGAGCGGCTCCGGTGGCCGGTTATCGTGACGATACCGGACAGTAACCCCGTTCCTCCGCGAAATCCATCGCCACACCCTTCAGTGCCGAAAGGTGTCTCCCGTGCGCAATTCCCCGGTTCGTCGGAAACGCTCGTACCTCTCGCGCCTGGCCTGCCTCACCGCCTCCGTCGCCCTGCTGGCGACCGGCGCCGCGGTGCCGGCGACCGGCGCCGCGGCGGCCCTGCGGGAGGTGATGTTCGTCGGCAACAACTGGGAAGGCACGGCGGACGTCATCCAGTCCCGGGGCTCCTTCACCCGCATCGGCCGGGTGAACATCATCCCCGACAAGGATGCACGCCTGACGGAGATCTACCTCAACCCGATCAAGCTCGCCTTCTTCCTCGGCATCCGCAACGGGCCCGGCGAAGGGCACGACCAGTTCGTCGACGACATGTACACCACGCCGGACGGCGGTTCGGTGGTGGCGTCGCGGCCCAGCTTCGCCGACGTCGTCTCGATCAACCTCACCACCGGCCGGATCAACTGGCGCTTCCCGGTGTCGGGCTTCCGCGCCGACCACATGGCGGTCTCGCCGGACGGGCGCCGCGTCGCCGTCTCCGCCTCGACGTCCAACACCGTGCACGTGCTGGACATCGTCACCGGCCAGCAGGTCGGCTCCTTCGCGACCGGGGACAAGCCGCACGAGAACGTGTTCACCGACGGCGGCCGGTACCTGTGGAACATGTCGATCGGCGAGGTCAACACCGACCTCGACGACCCGGGCTGGGACTTCACCAAGGGGGACCGGCGGATCACCGTGGTCGACGCCGCCACGTTCCGCCAGGTCAAGGTGATCGACATGCGGCAGCGGCTCGACGCGTTCGGGCGCAGCGACCTCTCCGACGCCGTGCGGCCGGTGGCGTTCACCCCGGACGGGTCGAAGCTGTACTTCCAGGTGTCGTTCTTCAACGGTTTCGCCGAATACGACGTCGCGACCGACAAGATCACGCGGGTCAAGGAACTGCCGAAGAACCCGGCCACCAGCGACGACCGCAAGACCTTCGTCAACGACTCGCGCCACCACGGCATGTCGATGAACCCGGCGGGGACCAAGCTCTGCGTCGCCGGGACCATGGACGACTACGCCACGGTCGTCGACCGCGCGTCGCTGCAGCAGGGCACGCTGGTGCCCGCGGTGAAGCCGTACTGGGCGACGGTGAGCGGTGACGGCAGCGCCTGCGTGATCTCGGAGGCCGGCGCCGACCAGGTGACCGCGATCGACTTCGCGACCGGGCGCAAGCTCCTCTCGGTGCCGGTCGGCGACCACCCGCAGCGGGTCCGCCTCGGCCACGTGCCCGACGGCTGGACGGGCCCGGCCGCCTGACCACCCGCGCTCAGGAGACGGCGAAGGCCGCGGTCAGCCAGCCGCGGACTTCGTCGTCCACATCGGACACGGCACGCAGGCTCAGCTTGTGCCCGACGCGCGGCCCGCTCGCCCAGCTCGCCGGGGCGATGCGGGCCGTTTCGACGGGGCTGGGCAACCACAGGTACACCAGCACGTCGCGGGAGCGGGGACGCAGTTCGGCGAACTTGCGCTCCCGCTTGAGGAACACGCCGACCTTGACCGCGTCTTCGTGGACGTCGCCGAGGGTGCGCAGGTGCCCGAGGACGGCGTCGTAGACCTCGCGCTGCCACGGCGGCTTGCCCGCGAACGTCTCCTCGACCGTGCCGCCGGGGACGCAGGTGTGGCCTTGGCGGGCGCGCGCGAACTCGCGGTCGCAGCGCGGGCACGTCCACCGGGTCGGCATGCCGTCCAGGGTGGCACTCACAGCGCCGCCGGGCCGAGCGCGGGGATCGTGGCGGCCGCGTGCAGCAGCTGCCGGGCCGCCTTGCCCGCGGCCTTGCGCTGCGACGGCGGCAGCTTGTCCAGCAACGCCCCCAGTGCGGCGTGCCGCTGTTCGAGCATCCGCGCCACGATCTCGTGCCCGGCCCCGGTCACCTCGAGCGTGACGACGCTGCGGTTGCCGGGGCTGCGGCCGCGGGCCACGTAACCGAGGGCTTCGAGGCGGTCGGCCAGCCGCGTCACCGACGACGCGTTGACGCCCATCGCCGCCGCCAGCTGCGAACTCGGGACCCGGCCGAGACGGTCGAGGATCAGCAGCAGCCGCGTCTGCGGGAACGACACCTCCGGCGGCGCCGCGTGCGCGCATTCCCAGGCGATCCCGACCAGCACCACGGTGAGGCCGTCGAGGGCGGCCACGTCCGGGTCGGCGCCCGGGACCGCGTCTTCGAGGGGTTGCATGCCGCAATACTTGCCAACCGCAAGAGCATCGGTCAAGATGGACATCCCCGGCCTCGCCGGAGTATCCGGCCGGCTCGGCCGCCTTCTCCTCTTTCGTGTGCCATCGGCGTGTTTTTCCGCTGAATCCCTTGCCGCACAAGAAAATTCCTCCGGATTTCGCTGAACCGCCCCGCGACGGCGTCCGTGTACCCCGTACGGACTGTCGTCAGAAGGAGGAACCATGCCGGATCACCGTGGCATGACGGGCCGGGCGAAGGCCCGGACCGCACTGGTCGTCGTGGCCACGCTCGCCGTGGTCGGCGTGGGCTCGGTCATGGTGCTGAACGCGAGTGCCCAGACCGCGCCCGGCTCGACGCAGGCGCAGGTCCCGGCACACAACATGGCCGGCATGCAGCTGGGTTCCGCCGCCCAGGCCGCGGCCACGAACGACGTGGCGGGCGCCGGTCCGGTCACCGAGCTCGACAAGACGTTCCTGGTCAAGGTCCGCCAAGCCGGGCTCTGGGAGATCCCCGCGGGCGACCTGGCGCAGACCCGGGCCAGCAGCGAGGCCGTGAAGCGGGCCGGGCTGCACCTGCTGGACGGGCACTCGCACCTCGACCAGCTCGTTCGCGAGGACGCGAAGATGCTGGGCGTGACGCTGCCGGACCAGGCCAGCGCCGAGCAGCAGGGCTGGGTCCGCCGGCTGACCGACGCCCAGGGCCTGGAGTTCGACAAGCTGTTCGCGAACCTGCTCCGGGAGTCGCACGGCAAGATCTTCGCGACCATCGCCGAAGTCCGCGCCGGCACGCAGAACGACGTCATCCGGCGGCACGCGACGCAGGCGAACCAGACCGTCCTCGACCACATGACGGTCCTGGAGGACACCGGGCTGGTCGACGCGAAGACGATCGCCGACGTCGCGGCGGCGGTGAACCCGCCGGCGAAGTGACACGGTCCTAGCGGGCCGGCGGCACGATGCCGTATTCGTGGATCTTGCGGTAGATCGTCGCCCGTGAGATGCCCAGCAGCTTCGCCGCCCGGACCTTGTTGCCGTCCGCGTCTTCCAGGCACCGCACGATGGCGTCCCGCTCGATCGACTCGAAGCGGTTCAGCGGCCGCCGCGTCACCGCGTGGAACTCCGCCGGGAGGTCGCCGGGACGGATGGTGCCCGCGCGGCGGCGCTGGGCCACCTTGCGCAGCACCTGGTGCAGCTGGCCGGTGTTGCCCGGCCACTCCGCCCGCATCAGCAGGTGCAGCGCCGCGGCCGAACACGTCAGCCTGCCGCCGTAGCCGAGCTTGCTCAGCACGAGCGGAACCAGCTCCGCGAGGTCCTCGACGTGGTGGCGCAGCGGCGGCACCCGCACCGTCCGGGGGAAGGACTTCAGCAGCTCGGCCAGCGCCGGCTCGGTCTCGGCCTCCGGGACGAGCGTGAGCACCACCCACGGCGCGGCGGCGTCCTCGCGCAGGGTTCGCAGGACCGCCGCCAGCGCGTTCGCCGCCGGGGCCGTCAGGCGGTCGGCGTGCCGGATCACCAGCGTCCGGATGGGGGCTTCGGCGTGTTCGCGCGGCAGCGCGGCCCAGTCCGAGCCGACCGCCGCGTCGACGGTGAGCAGCCGGGCCGCCGGGTGGTGGCGCTGGTGCAGGCCCTTCGCCAGGGTCAGCTTGCCGGTCCCGGGCTCGCCTTCCAGCGCGACCCACTCGCCGCGCCGGTGGCCGGTGTCGAGGTCGTGCCCGCAGCGCAGCCACAGCGGGGCCGAGCCGACCACGCCCGGCAGGTACATCGGCAGCATCGGCGTCGGTGCGGCGAGGGTCTCTTCGGCTTCGATCAGCTTCACCGACAGCACGCCGCCCGCGGTCTCGGTCTCGCGCCGGCCCGCGACGCGGCGGCAGAGAACCCGGACGCGCAGCCCGCTGGAGAGGGACAGCGTCGCCGGGGTCCGGCGTCCTTCGGCCAGCGCTTCGGTGGCGTGGCCGAGCAGCACGGACTGGTCGGCCGGATCGAGCAGCTGCCGGGCCCGGTCGTTCATCATCACGATGTCTTCGTTGAACGCCAGCACGATGCCCGTCCACCGGCGGCAGGTCTGCAGGTAGGCCTGGAAGAGCATCATCTCCCGCAGGTCGCTGTGCCGCAGCAGGGCCTGGCGGATCTGCTCGGCCGTCGAGCGGGCCAGCGCGACGAGCAGGCCGCCCGCGTCCTTGTACCAGCAGGTGAGGTCGACCGCGCCGACCTTCTTGCCCGAGATCGGGTGGTGGATCGGCACACCCGCGCACGCCAGGTTCTCCAGGTGCTCGGCGTAGTGCTCGTGGCCGAACACCGTCGTCGGGCGGCCGTCCTCCAGCGCGGTGCCGATGCCGTTCGTCCCGACGGACTGCTCGCCGTAGCTGAATCCGGGGACCAGTTCGACGCGCTCCAGGTGCCGGGCCAGGTCGGCGTCGCCGGTCTGCTGGGTGAGCACGACGCCGCTCGCGTCGGTGAGGATGAGGCTGATCGGCTGGCCCTCGAACTGCTCGGCCAGCTTGTGCAGCACCGGCTCGGCGCCGCGGACCAGCGGGCTGTCGGGGTTCTGGCCGCCGAGGTAGAGCGGGTCGATGCGGTCGGCTTCGACCCGGAACTCCCGCGACCGCCGCCACGAGGCGAGGATCGTCTGCCGGACCACGCCCGCCGGCACCGGTTCGGCGGTCAGGAAACGCACCCGGGTGCGGGCGAGCTCGCCGTCGGCGAGCAGGGTGCCGGGCGCCATCTCGTCCACGTGACCTCCAGTTCCCCGCGGCCCACGTGGGTGCGGGCACACCCGTTGTGCCGCCCCTCCAGCGTAAGCGCGCCGGGCCCGCGCCGGTGTCTCAAATTGAGACGTTCCCGCTGCCGCGGCGGCGGTGCGATGAGGTCATGGCCGCCGAGACGTACAACCCCTGGACGATCGTCAACCTGGTCTTCTCGCACCTGGCCGAGCAGGGCCTGCACCCGACGCTGGGCGCGCAGGGTCACCCGGGCGAGCCCGCCGCCGCCCTGCTGCGCGCCTTCGGGATCGTCCCCACCGTCGAGGGCGACGCGCGCGTGCAGGCGGGGATCCACGACGAGCTGGCCGGCCTGCGCGCCCGGATGCTCGACGCCGGCGAAGCGCCCTGAACAGCGGTTCTGTCTCAGATTGAGACCCGCGCCGCGCGCCGGTGCCCCCCTAATGGGGAACGCAGGACGCCCTGGGCGGCGAGCTCAGGAGATAAGGAGTGATCCATGAGTCGCCAGAGTGTGGCGAAAGCCCACCAGAAGATCCAGGAACTTTCGTGGGAACCGGCCTACCACACCCCGGTTTCGCACTACGGCACCGACTACACCTTCCGCAAGGCCAAGAAGAAGGACCCGCTGAAGCAGGTCCTCCGCTCCTACTTCCCGATGCAGGAGGAAAAGGACCACCGGGTCTACGGCGCCGAAGACGGCGCGATCCGCGGCAACATGTTCCGCCAGGTCCAGGAACGCTGGCTGGAGTGGCAGAAACTGTTCCTGTCCATCATCCCGCTGCCGGAGATCTCCGCGGCCCGGGCGATGCCGCTGCTGTTCCGCACGGTCCCGAACCCGGAACTGCACAACGGCCAGGCGATCCAGATGATCGACGAGGTCCGGCACTCGACGATCCAGCAGAACCTCAAGCGCCTGTACATGCAGAACTACATCGACCCGGCCGGCTTCAACTCGAGCCTGCGCAACTTCCAGAACGACTACTGCGGCACGATCGGCCGCCAGTTCGCCGAAGGCTTCATCACCGGGGACGCCATCACGGCGGCGAGCATCTACCTGACCATCGTGGCGGAAACGGCGTTCACGAACACGCTGTTCGTCGCCATGCCCGCCGAAGCCGCCGCGAACGGCGACTACCTGCTGCCCACTGTGTTCCACTCGGTGCAGTCCGACGAATCCCGCCACATCAGCAACGGCTACGCGACCCTGCTGATGGCGTTGTCGGACGAGAGCAACCACCAGCTGCTCGAACGCGACCTGCGGTACGCGTGGTGGAACAACCACGCCGTCGTCGACGCCGCGATCGGCACGTTCATCGAATACGGCACCAAGGACCGCCGCAAGGACCGCGAAAGCTACGCGGAGATGTGGCGCCGCTGGATCTACGACGACTACTACCGTTCGTACCTGGTCCCGCTCGAGAAGTACGGCCTGGTCATCCCGCACGACCTCATCGAAGAAGCCTGGAACCGGATCTGGAACAAGGGCTACGTCCACGAAGTCGCGCAGTTCTTCGCCACCGGGTGGCTCGCCAACTACTGGCGCATCGACCCGATGACCGACGAAGACTTCGAGTGGTTCGAGTACAAGTACCCGGGCTGGTACGACAAGTACGGCAAGTGGTGGGAGAACTACAACCGCCTCGCGACGCCGAACGGGCACCACCCGATCGTCGCCGAGGACGTCGATTACGTGTACCCGCACCGCTGCTGGACCTGCATGGTGCCGTGCCTCATCCGCGAGGACATGGTGGTCGACGAGGTCGACGGCCAGCACCGGACGTACTGCTCGGAGACGTGCCGCTGGACCGACGCCGAGGCGTTCCGGCCCACCTACCAGGGCCGCAGCACCCCGAACATGGGCCAGCTGGTCGGCGCCCGCGAGTGGGAGACGCTCTACCACGGCTGGAACTGGGCCGACGTCGTCTCCGACATGGGTTTCGTCCGCGACGACGGCAAGACCATGGTCGCCCAGCCGCACCTGGACCTCGACCCGAAGAAGATGTGGACGCTCGACCACCTGCGCCGGATGCCGGAGGTGCAGTCGCCGAACGTGCTGCTCAACCGGATGACCGCCGAGCAGCGCGCCGCCTTCGTCGCCGACTACAACCGCCAGGGCCCTGCCGGGCGCCCGGCACCACAGGCCTGACGAGAACGGGCGGCACTTTCACGTGAAAGTGCCGCCCCCAGGTGGGCACTTTCACGTGAAAGTGCCCGGGAAGGGCCGGGCATGAGCGAAAAGCACCGCGTCCGGTTCGAGCCGGTCGGGATCGAAATCGACGTCGCCGAGGACCAGACGATCCTGCGCGCCGCCGCCGAGCAGGGTGTCATGCTCATGCACGGCTGCAAGGAAGGACAGTGCGCGGCCTGCAAGTCGTTCCTCCTCGACGGCGACGACGTCGAACACGACCGGTACTCGACCTTCGCGCTCCCCGACTACGAGAAGGAGGAAGGCTTCACGCTGCTGTGCCGGGCCCACGCCTACGAAGACCTGACGATCGAGCTGCTCAACTACGACGAGGAGATGATCCAGTCCGGCCTGCCGATCCAGGAGGCCACGGCCGAGGTCGTCGCGAACGAAAACGTCACGCACGACCTCCGGCACCTGGTCGTGCGGCTGGACCGGGACTTGAAGTTCTTCCCCGGCCAGTACCTGGACTTCGCGATCCCGGGCACCGAGGAGACGCGGTCGTTCTCGATGGCCAACACCTCGGCCCGCGACGGGTTCCTGGAGTTCGTCATCAAGATCTACCCGGACGGGCTGTTCTCCCGGTTCCTCGACACGCGGGTCGCGGTCGGCGACCGGCTCCGGGTGACCGGCCCGTTCGGGGTATTCACCCTCCGGGACAACCCGGGCAAGGACCTCGTCTTCGTCGGCGGCGGGGCCGGGATGGCGCCGATCCTGTCGCTGCTGCGGTCCATGGCCGAGCGCGGCCTCGACCGGAAGGCGACCTTCTACTACGGCGCCCGCCGCCGCCGCGACCTCTGCTTCGAGGCGGAACTGCGGGAGCTGGAAGCGAAGCTGCCCGGCTTCCGGTACGTGCCGGCGCTTTCCGAGCCGGGTGACGACGGCTGGGACGGCGAAACCGGGTTCGTGACCGACGTCCTGCGCCGCGCCGGCCTCGACTTCACCGGTGCCGATGCCTACGTCTGCGGGCCACCGCCGATGGTCGAGGCGGCGCTGGAGCTGCTGCCCGCGCTCGGTGTCGACGGCAAGCGCGTCTTCTACGACAAGTTCACCACCACGGGCGAAGGGTAAGGAACCCATGACAGCCACCCATGAACGCAGCGTGCCGAAGCCGGCGTTCACCGACGCCGAAGCGGGCGCGAAGGTCTTCCCGGACTCCACCGCCCGCCAGTACAACTACTTCACCCCCGCCAAGCGCAAGCAGAGCCACTACGAGGACGTCACCGTCGAGGTCCAGCCCGACCCGCGGCACTACCTGTCCCAGGGCTGGCTCTACGCCTTCGCCGACGGCCAGGGCGGCTACCCGCTGGAGTGGACGGCGCTGAAGGCGTGGGGCTCCGACCGGCCGCTGCCCGAACGCGGCCCGGGCTCCGGCGGCAAGGGCTACGACTGGCCCGCCCACGGCTGGCACGAGTTCCGCGACCCCAACGAGGAGTGGGAGCTCACCCTCTACCGCTACAACGCGAACGTCGTGCGCCAGCTCAACCAGAACATCGACGCGGCCCGCCAGGCCAAGGCGTTCGAGCAGTGGAACCGGAACTGGGTCGACTTCGTCGCCAAGCACGTGGGCGCCTGGATGCACGTCGACCACGGGCTCGGCCTGTACCTGTTCGCCAACGCCAACCGCCGCGGCCCGACGAACATGCACAACAACGCGATCTCGGTGAACAGCATGCACCGCATCCGCGCGGCGCAGGACCTGGCGCTGTACAACCTGACGCTCACCGAGGAGATCGAGGGCTTCGACGGCACCGCCCACGTGTCGACCTGGAACGAGGACCCGGCCTGGCAGGGCGTGCGGGAGACCGCCGAGCAGCTGACCGGAATCTGGGACTGGGGCGAAGCGATCTTCGCCGCGAACGTCGTCTTCGAGCCACTCGTCGGCGAACTGTTCCGCAGCAACCTGGTGCAGCAGGCCGCGCCGGCCAACGGCGACTTCGTCACCCCGACGCTGATCGGCGCCGAGGAGTTCGACTTCTCCGAACGCGACCTCCGCTACACCAAGCAGCTGTACCACCTGCTGATCAACGACAAGGAGTTCGCCGGCCACAACAAGGCGCTGCTGCAGAAGTGGCTCGAGGACTGGGTGCCGCGGTGCATCGCCGCTGCCCGGGCGCTGCAGCCGCTGTGGTCGCAGCCCGACGCCAAGCCGATCCGGTTCGAGGACGGTCTCGACCGCGTCAAGAGCCGGTTCGCCGGCGTCCTGTCCGAATTGGGCCTCAAGGCACCCGAGGAGCTGAGCCGGTGACTGTCTTCAAAACCGCGGAA
The DNA here is from genome assembly GCF_031082405.1 of Amycolatopsis sp. A133. Lineage (GTDB taxonomy): Bacteria > Actinomycetota > Actinomycetes > Mycobacteriales > Pseudonocardiaceae > Amycolatopsis. The sequence goes on along the minus strand of NZ_JAVHJU010000076.1, from coordinate 398,803 downwards.
AGCCCGTTCAAGGCCGACAACACCGCGTCGAACATGTGCGGGTTCACCCTGATGAACAACCAGGTCGGCGCGATCATCGCGGAAGTCATGGCCACCAAGGACAACGTGACCGTGACGCCGTTGCCGTCGATGATCCGCGTCGACGCGAAGGGCCGGACGGACCTGGTCTACGCCGAGGTCGACGAGGCCGCCGGCGAGGAAGAAGGCTGGTTCAACGCGGCCGAGTTCGAGGAGAGCATGTCCACCCACTACGGGCGGATGATCCACGAAGACGACCGCACGATCATGTTCGCCAACCCCGAAGACGCGGCCGAATACCTCGACTTCGATCTGAAGCCGATCAAGTAAGCGAAAGCACTCGATCCCGCTCAGGAGGATCAGAAGATGTACGAAAAAGACGGCGAAAAATACTTCGTGGTGGACGCCCACACCCACTTCTGGGACGCGAGCCCGGACAACTGGGTGGAGGGCCAGGAGGAATACGCCAAGGGCTGGATTGAGTGCTTCCACGCCTACCAGGGGCTCGGCCCGAAGGAGACGCACTGGCCGATCGACCGGTTCCAGAAGTACTCCGAGGAACTGATGATGCACGACCTGTTCGAGGCCGGGCACGTCGACCAGGCCATCTTCCAGCCGACCAACCTGCGGCAGTGGTACAAGACGGGCTTCAACACGACCGAGAACGACGGCGCGCTGGCCGAGAAGCACCCGGGCCAGTTCCTCGTCAACACGACCTTCGACCCGCGGGAAGGCGACGCGGGAATGAAGGCTTTCGAGGAACGCGTCAAGCGCTACAACTGCAAGGGCGTCAAGCTCTACACGGCCGAGTGGCTCGGCGACTCCCGCGGCTGGAGCCTGAAGGACCCCGAAGCGGCTCGCTATCTCGAGAAGTGCGAAGAACTCGGCGTCACCAACGTCCACGTCCACAAGGGACCGACCATCTGGCCGCTGGACAAGGACGCCTTCGACGTGTCCGATGTGGACCAGGTGGCCACGAGCTTCCAGGGACTGAACTTCATCGTCGAGCACGTCGGCCTGCCGCGCATCGAGGACTTCTGCTTCATGGCCACCCAGGAGCGCAACGTCTACGCGGGGCTCGCCGTCGTCGTCGGCGGCCTGATGCACGCCCGGCCGAAGTTCTTCGCGAAAGTCATGGGCGAGCTGATGTTCTGGCTCGGCGAGGACAAGCTGATCTTCGGCGCGGACTACGCGATCTGGGAGCCGAAGTGGCAGGTCGAGGGCTTCGTCGACTGGAACATGCCCGCCGACGACGAGCTGTCGGACTTCCCGCCGCTGACCGTCGACCAGAAGAAGAAGATCCTCGGGCTGAACGCCGCGCGGCTCTACGGCATCGACGTCCCGGACGAGCTGAAGCTCGCGGACCCGAAGGACGTCGAGCCCGTCGGCGTGCCGAACCCGTGACCACGCTGGCGACCGGCGCCCGCGCCGCCGTGTGGGCGGCGCTGGGTACCGTCCGGGATCCCGAGCTGGACGAACCCCTCACCGACCTCGGGTTCGTGGCCCGCTGCGAGGTGGGCGACGCGGGCCACGCCGTCGTCCGGCTGCGGCTGCCGACGTACTTCTGCGCGCCGAACTTCGCGTTCCTCATGGTGGCGGACGCCTACGACGCCGTGGCCGGGGTGCCGGGCCTGACCGGGCTCGACATCCGCCTCGACGACCACTTCGCGTCCGACGTCATCAACCGCGGGGTGGCGGCCCGGCAGGGGTTCGTCGCGTCGTTCGAGGGTGAGGCCGTCGACGAGCTCGACACGCTGCGGTACGACTTCGTCCGCAAGGCCGTGCTCGCCGGTACCGACCGCGTCTGCCGGGCCCTGGGCCGGGACCCGCAATCGCTGACGCTCGGCGAAGTCCCGCCGGGCCCGGACCTCGACCGCCTGCGGGCCCGCCGCCGCGAGCTCGGCCTGCCCGCCGGGGACGGCGACCCGCTGCTGCTCGACCCGGCGACGGGGACGGCGGTGTCCGCGGCCGACGCGAAGCGGCACCTCGCCTTCGCACGGCTGACCCGCACGAGCATGGAGGCCAACTCGGGCGTCTGCCGCGGCATGCTGCGCGCGCGGTACGCCCTGACCAGCGACGAGGAGGGCACGGGATGAAGGCCGTGCGGCTGCAGGAGTACCACAAGAACCCGGTGCTCGAGGACGTTCCGGAGCCGCGCGCCACCGGGCCCTTCGACGTCGTGGTCAAGATCGGCGGCGCCGGCGTGTGCCGCACCGACCTGCACATCATCGAAGAGCAGTGGGCGGAGAAGTCCGGCGTCACCCTGCCCTACACGATCGGGCACGAGAACGCGGGCTGGGTGCACGAGGTCGGTCCGGCGGTGACGAACGTCGAGCCCGGCGACACGGTCATCCTGCACCCGACGCCGACGTGCGGGCTGTGCCACGCCTGCCGCGCCGGCGACGACATGCACTGCCCGAACAGCACGTTCCCGGGCATCAACGCCGACGGCGGGATGGCGGAGTACCTGCTGACGTCGGCGCGGGCGTGCATCAAGCTCGACCCGGCGACGCAGCCGTCCGACGTCGCCGCGCTGGCCGACGCGGGCATTACCGCCTACCACGCGGTGCGCAAGGCCGTCCCGCGGCTGTACCCGGGCACGACCTGCGTCGTCAACGGCGCCGGCGGCCTCGGGCACATCGGCATCCAGTCGCTTCGCGCGTTGACCGCCGCCCGCGTGATCGTGGTCGACCGCAACGCCGACGCTCTCGAGCTGGCGTCGACCCTGGGTGCCGACGACACCGTGCTGGCCGACGGGAAACACGTCGAGGCGGTACTCGACCTGACGGACGGCAACGGCGCCGAGGTCGTCCTTGACTTCGTCGCCGAGCAGGGCGCCCAGCAGGACGCCTTCGCGATGACCCGCCGCGCCGGGTCGCACTTCGTCATCGGCTACGGCTCGAACATCGAAATCCCGACGATCGACATCATCTCCACCGAGCGCAACGTCATCGGCAACCTCGTGGGCACCTACAACGACCTGGCCGAGCTGATGGTCCTGGCGCAGGCCGGGAAGGTCACCCTCCACACGAAGAAGTACCCGCTGGACGCCGCGCTCGACGCGCTGGCCGACCTCGACGCCGGGCGCGTGCGCGGCCGGGCCATCCTCACCCCCTAGGAGCACCGCACATGGCGAAGGAACTGCGGTTCGGCCCGGACGCCCGCGACCTGCTGCTGGCGGGCGTCGACAAGCTGGCCGAAGCGGTCAAGTCCACGTTGGGCCCCAAAGGCCGCAACGTGATCATCGAGAAGATCACCGGCTCGCCGGTGGTCACCAACGACGGCGTCACCATCGCCCGCGAGATCCACCTCAAGAACCAGTTCGAGAACATGGGCGCGCAGCTGGTCAAGGAAGCGGCGATCAAGACCAACGACGTCGTCGGCGACGGCACCACCACGGCCACCGTGCTGGCCCAGGCGATCGTCCGCGAAGGCATGCGGGCGATCACGGCCGGCGGCAACCCGGTGCTGGTCAAGCGCGGCATCGACCACGCCGTCGGGCTGCTGGTGGCGCACCTGGAGAAGCGGGCGCACCCGGTGGTGTCCGAACAGGACTACGCGCGGGTCGCGGCGATCTCGGCCAACGACGACGACGCCGTGGGCGCGGTCATCGCCAAGGCCCTGCACACCGTCGGCGACGGCGGGGTGGTGACGGTCGAGGAGTCACCGTCGATCGGGATGGACGTCGAGTTCGTCGAAGGGTTCGAATTCGACAACGGCTATCTCTCGCCGTACCTGGTCACCGACCCGGGGCGGCTGGAAGCGGTGCTCGACGACCCGTACATCCTGATGTGCGCGGAGAAGATCACCAAGGTGCAGCAGCTGATGCCGTTGCTGGACAAGGTGATGCGCGCGCCCCGGCCGCTGGTGGTGATCGGCGAGACGGTCGAGGGCACGGCGCTGTCCATGCTGGTGCACAACCACCTGAACGGCACCTTCCAGTCGGTGGCGGTCCGCGCGCCGGGCTTCGGCGACCGGCGGCTGCACAAGCTGGAGGACCTGGCCGCGATCGTCGGCGGCGCGGTGCTCTCGCGGCAGTCCGGGTTCACCATGGAAACGATGACGCTGGAGCACCTCGGCCGGGCCAAGCAGGTCCGGGTCACCGAGAACCGGACGACGATCGTCGGCGGCGCGGGGTCCGCCGCGGCGGTGGACTTCCGGGTCGGCCAGCTGCGAGCGGAGCTGGAACGCGCGCAGTTCGGCGTCGACGAGGACGTCCTGACCGAACGCATCGGCGCCCTGACCGGCAAGGTCGCGGTCGTCCGCGTCGGCGCGGCCACGCCGGCCGAGCTGAAGGAACTGCAGCACCGCGTCGAAGACGCGTTGTCGGCGACCCGCGCGGCGATGGCCGAAGGCATCGTGGCCGGCGGGGGAGCGGCGCTGCTGCACGCCGAAAAAGCCCTGGAGGACCTGGGGCTGTCCGGTGATCAGGCGATCGGGGTCGAGATCGTGCGGCGCGCGCTGGCCGAGCCGGCGTTCCTGATCGCGCACAACGCGGGCCACCCGGCCCACGAAATCGTCGCGCGCACCCGGGAACTCGGCGACGACGAGGGCTTCGACGCCTTGCACGACCGCTACGGGGACATGATCGCGCTCGGCGTCGTCGACCCGCTGCGGGTGTGCCGCTCGGCGGTGCAGAACGGCGCGTCGGTCGCGGGCCTGCTGCTCACGACGAACTCGCTGATCGCCGAGGAACAGACCCCGTGGGGCGGCAGCCCGGCGCTGATGACCGAGTTCGGCCCGCTGGACGAAGGTCTGCACCAGCCTTCGCCCGACGCCAGCACGCCGCAGTCCCTGGGGATGGGCCCCTCCGTCGGCTGAGTCCCACGTCCGTCAGCCCACGGAGTGCGGAGGTCTTCCCGCCGGTGTCCTGAGCTCCGGCGGGACGACCTCCGGCTCAGGACGCGAGGCCGTGGCGGGCCAGTTCGTGCCCCGCCAGTTTCCCGATGACGTCCCGGTCGCGCTCCCGCCAGCCGGTGGCCGGCGCGCCCACCGAAGCCAGGCGGCCCAACGGCTGCGTGGCCAGTGCCCGCAGGGCCAGGAGGTCCAGTCCTTCGTCGCCGAGGGCCCGCAGCCGCGCGGCCGCCGTGGCGCGGCGGGTGTAGTGCCAGCGCAGCGGCAGCCAGGTGACCACGAGCGCGAGCACCGGCACCGCGATGATGATCGCCGCCATCCACCACGCGAGGTTCTCGACGGCCTCGATCTGCCAGCGGCCCGCGTCCGTGAGCTTGGTCCCGACGTCCGAACCGCCGTGCAGGGCCCTCGCGAGCGCGTCCCCGACGAGCGGGATCCCGTCGGCGGAGTTCGCGGCCGAATCGAACGTGCCGCGCAGGCCGGTGCCCGCGTCGACGAGCCCGTCCCCGGGCGCGCGCAGCTTCATGACCTGGTCGTACACCGAGGTCCCCAGCCACACCGCGAGGACGACGAGCAGCACGGCCAGCAGGTCGCTGACGAGCTGGGCGGTGCGGCGGATCGGCCGTTCGGCGTAGAGCTGCATCATCGGACGCCTTTCGCGGGAGGGAGCGCGGCCACGGCAACTTACCCGCGCGCCTTCGGGGCGAACCGCCGCGGTGGTCTATGACGACGGTCATGGTGTTTTTCGTGTCGCTGTGGTCTCATGGATCTATGACCACTGTCATAGAGGTCGCGGACCGTGAGTGTGTCGCCGCGTTGGTCGCGGCCTGCTCGCCGGACAGTCTCCGGCGCCGGTTCATGATGGGCGGACCCGCCCATCCGGCCGACGTTTTCCAGCGCTACCAGCAGTTTCTGCTCGCCGGACCGCCATCCGGTGTCGCGTTGCTGGCTTGGCGCGGCGGCGCTCCGGTGGGGCTGCTCAACTTCGTCTCGGTGACCCCGGGAGAGGCGGAGGTCGGGATCCTCGTCGCCGACGCGTGGCAGCGGCAGGGGATCGCCAGCGCGCTGAGCCGGTGGCTGTGGGCGTCCGGGCGCTGGCCGGGCTGGACCGTGCGCGCCACCGTGCAGGCCGGGAACACCGGCGCCGAGGCGCTGCTGCTGGCCCAGGGCTTCCGGCCGGTGCCGTCCTACGAGCGCGGCGAACGCGACTTCACACTGGTCGTGCCGGACTGGGCTACCATGACGGACGTCATGAAGGAGGCAGCCGATGACGAGGACACCGCGCGAGCGGATGGTGCTCAGCGCCGCGCAGCTGGTGCGGATCCACGGTGTCGGGGCGACCGGCATGCGGGACGTGGTCGCCCACGCCGAAGCACCGCGGGGATCCCTGCAGCACTACTTCCCCGGCGGTAAGGACCAGCTCATCGCCGAAGCCGTCGCCTGGGCGGGCGACTACGCCGCCCGGCGCGTGGCCCGCGTCGCGGCCAAGCTCGAAGACCCGACGCCCGGGAAGCTGTTCGCGGCCATGGCCGCCCAGTGGCGCGACGAGTTCACGACGGCGGGCTTCGACGCCGGCTGCCCGCTGGTCGCAACGGTGGCCGACACCGCCGCCACCAGCGACAGCCTGCGCGAAGCGGTCGGCAAGGCGTTCGAGGGGTGGCAACGGCCGGTCGCCGCCACCCTCGAGCAGCTGGGCGTGCCCCCGGCCCGCAGCGCGTCGCTGGCCGTGCTGATGCTCAGCGCGCTGGAGGGTGCGATCGTCCTGGCCCGGGCGCACCAAGACGTCGCACCGCTCGACACGGTGGTCGCTGAGCTGCAGCCCCTCCTCGACGGCGCCGTGGATCGCCGCCGCCGTCGCGCTCTGGACTAGCGGCCGCCTCGGGTGCTTTCGGCTTGTTTCTGGTCATCTTTTAAAGATGACGGCTTCGCCGGGGCGTGGGAAATCGGCGCTTGTTTGTGGTTGCTTTGCGTCTTGGTCGGTAGCGCCGATTCCCCACGCTTCGGTTCCTCTGCCGGGGTTTTTGTTGTGGCTGTTCTGGGGTGCGGACACTTACTGCCTGATCGTGTGATTCGGTTCTTCTTGTTTGTTGATATTCTTGATTTATGTCCAGCGACGCGATCCAGCACCCCGATGCGGTGGCCTTGGCCGACCGTGCCGGTGAGCTGCTTGCGTGTATGCGGTCGGCTGAGGCGTCGCTGGGTGCTCTGCTGGTGGAGATCGAGCAGCGGGGTGTCATGGAACTCTTCGGCTACCGGTCGGTCGCTCGCTTGCTGGAGCACCTCGCCGATGTGCCGAGACAGGCTGCCGAACGTACGGTGAAACGTGCCCGGGCCCTCAATGCCGGTCGGACCCTTGATGGCAGTCCCATTCCTGCCGTGGCTCCCGCCACCGGTGTTGCCGCCCGTGCGGGCCGGTTGAGCAATCCGATGATCGACACGATCGTTGATGTCCTGACCCACGTTCCCGTCGAACACCGCGACAGTGCCGAGGAGAACTTGCTGACCTTTGCCGAGGAGGCCGGGCACAAGCAGGTCGCGGCCCTCGGTGCCCGGATCCTGGCTCACCTGGATCCCGATGGTCGGGAACCCGACGCCGCCGAACCGGTCGTTCCGGCTCGTGAGCTGTTTCTGCGCCGTAAGAGAACCGGTATGTGGGAGTTGAACGGGACGTTCGACGACGAAACCGGTACCCGCGCCAGCGCTCTGCTCGACGCCCTCGCCGAGCGCCGCACCACCGACGAGGGCCCCGACTTCCGTACGCTGCCCCAGCGTTACGGGGATGCCTTCTCCGATGCTCTCGACCTGGCGCTGAACTCTCCGGACCTGCCGATGCAGGCCGGTGAACGCGCCCATGTCATGGTCGCGGTGTCGTTGGAGGACCTGAAGAGCGGTGTCGGTCGCGCGACCCTCGGCGACACCGGGGAGATGACGGCCGCGGAGGCTCGGGTGCATGCCTGCGACAGCATGATCATCCCAGCGGTGTTGGGTGAGAAGAGCGAACCCCTCAACCTCGGCCGCCTCCGCCGCCTGATTTCCGCCGGTCTGCGCCGGGCCCTCTTCTTACGTGACCGTGGCTGTGCTTTCCCCGGCTGCCATCGCCCGCCTCGGCATTGCCAGGGTCACCACATCCGGCATTGGGCCGACGGCGGCCCCACCGACCTGAACAACCTGGTCCTGCTGTGCGCCCACCACCACCGGCTGATGCACCGCTCCGGCTGGGAAGTCCGCATCGCCCCCGACGGCCTCCCCGAGTTCCTCCCACCAACCTTCATCGACAAACGCCGAAAACCGAGACGCAACAGCCTCCACGAACCCCTCCCATTCGCAGCCTGAACACGGGAAAGGCCCGCAGCCACACGGCTACGGGCCCAAACCCACGAGCACAAAAATTGACTTGGCCCAGCCCGGCCCCTCCGTAAGAGATCGGTAACCGCTACCGAACCCCACCGGTCGACCTGCCCGGGTTGAATAAGACGCCAACGGACAAACTCGGAGGAAATACCATGAACCGCACCCGGCCGGTGCTTCGCCGCCCCTGGGTCGTCGGCGTTCTCGTGGCGGGGCTCGTGGCGGTCACCGCGGGCCTGTACTGGTTCCAGCCGTGGCAGCTGCTGGTCGACGAGACTGTGCAGGAAGCCCTGCCACCGCAAGCACCGGAGCCGACACAAGCACCGAAGCAAGCACCGAAGCCACCCCCGGAGCCCGCCGATCTCGCGACCGGAACCCTCATCAGCCACGAACACCGCACCGCCGGCACCGTCCGCATCATCCGCGCCGCCGACGGGTCACTCGTCCTCCGCCTGGAAAACCTCCAAACCAGCAGCGGCCCGGACGTGCACGTCTGGCTCACCGACGCCCCGGTGAAACCGGGCAAGGACGGCTGGGGCCTCTTCGACGACGGCAAGTACCTCGATGCCGGCAAACTGAAAGGCAACAAGGGAAACCAGAACTACCCGCTTCCCCCAGGCACCGACCTGACCGGCTACACCAGCGTGAGTCTCTGGTGCGATCGCTTCGACGTCTCCTTCGGCGCCGCGCAGCTGTCCACCTGACCCTCACACCAGGGATGCAGTCAAACCGCCGTCGAGGACGTAGTGGCTGCCGGTGATCCACGTGGCCCGGTCGGACGCCAGGAACGCTGCCACCTCGGCGATGTCCTGCGGTGTTCCGAGCCGGCCCTGCTTGGCCGCGACCAGGTCGGCGAACGGCACCTGCGTTGCCGCTTCGAAGTCCGGGACCAGGCGCTCCACCATGGCCGTGTCCGCGAAACCCGGGCAGACCGCGTTGACCCGCACCCCCGCCGGGCGCATCTCCACCGCCGCGACGCGGGTCAGCTGGATGACCGCCGCCTTCGTTGCGCAGTACGAGCCCAGGAGCGGGCTGCCGCCGATGCCCGCGATCGAGGCTATGTTGACGATGTTGCCCTTCGACTCCAGCAGGTGCGGGATCGCGGCCTTCATCGTCACGAACGTGCCGCGGACGTTGACCGCGAAGATCTTGTCGAAGCTCTCCGTGGACTGCTGCAGCAGCGGCGACGAAACCTCGATCCCCGCGTTGTTCACCAGGACGTCGAGGCCGCCGAGCAGATCGGCCGCCTGCTGCACGGCCGCCTGGACCTGGGCTTCTTCCGTGACGTCGCAGTTGGCGACGCCGGTGGCGCCGATTTCGTCGGCCGCCTGCTTGGCCGAATCGGCGTTGAGGTCGCTGACCACGACCTGCGCGCCGCGTTCGATGAACAGTGCCGCGATCGCCTTGCCGATGCCGGCACCGGAGCCGGTGACAAAAACGCGCTTTCCCTGGAGTTCGGACATGCCGGTCCCTTTCACATCGCGTCGATCTTGGGCAGGATTTCTTCCTTCAGGCGCTTCATGTCGTCGAGGGTCTTCGCCACCGGTACGTCCTGGAACGGCGGCCACAGGAACGGCATGGTCAGCCCGGCGTCCTGGTAGCGCTTGAGCTGGTCGGTGATCTGGGCCGCCGAGCCGGCGAGCAGGTTGGTGCCCTTGCCCATCGGGGACTGGTCCAGGTCCTGGTCGGTGATGACGAACCAGATCATGCTGGCGATCTCGAGGTCGTCGACCGAACGCGGCGTGTCGAGGGTTTCGAGCTCGCGCTGGATCTCGGTGCGCCAGCGCCGGATGTCGTCGGGGGAGTCCTGGATGCCGATCCAGCCCGACAGGCCGTACTTCGCGATGCGGCTCGCGGACCGCTTGGCGTCCTTGAGCCCGCTGAAGAAGATCGGCGGGTGCGGCTTCTGCACCGGCTTCGCGCCGAACCCGCTGCGCTGGAAGTCGGCGAACTCGCCGTGGTACTCGAACAGGTCGTTGGTCCAGATGCCCTGCATGATCTCCAGGGTTTCGCGGACGTGCCGGTGCCGCTTGGGAAAGATGTGCGACGCGCTCGCGGCCGCGAACTCCTCGGGCATCCAGCCCGAGCCGACGGCAACGTTGAGCCGGCCGCCCGAGAGGTGGTCGATGGTCGCGAGCTCCGCCGCGAGGACACCGGGGGAGCGGTAGGGCGTGTCGATGATGCTCATCCCGATGCGCACCTTCGACGTCTTCGCGGCGAGCCAGGGGAGGAGTGGCATGCCCTGGAGGAATTCGCCGCGCGAGGTGACCGGGAGGCCCTTGGGAAACCCCTCGATCATGCCGAAGGAGTGCTGCATCTGCTGGGTGTCCGAAGTTTCCGGGACGATGATCCGGTCGAGCGTCCAGACGGAGTCGAAGTCGAGGTCCTCGGCGAGGGCGGTGAGGTCCCCGAGTTCGGCCACGGTCACCTTGTCGCGGAAGTTCGGCAGGTAGAGCGCGAGTTTCATGGTCGGACAGCCTCCTTGCTGCGTTCGGTGAAGGTCGAGCGGATGTCGGCCTTGAGGACCTTGCCGACGGCCGAGCGGGGCAGCTCCGGCCAGATTTCGAGCTGCTTGGGCGCCTTGACGCTGCCGATGCGGTCCTTGACGAACGCGAGCAGCTCGCCGGTGTCCAGCACCGCGCCCGGCCGGAGCTCGACGACGGCGGTGACGCGTTCGCCCCACTTGTCGTCGGGCAGGCCGATCACCGCGCAGTCGCGGATCGCGGCGTGGGCCATGACCGCCTGCTCGACTTCGGCGGAGTAGACGTTGAACCCGCCGGTGATGACCATGTCCTTGGCGCGGTCGACGATGTGGAGGAAACCCTCGTCGTCGAGGAAGCCGATGTCGCCGGTGTGGTGCCAGCCGTGCGCGGACGCTTCGGCGGTCGCCTCGGGGTCGCGGTGGTAGCCGGCCATCACCAGCGATCCGCGCACGCAGATCTCGCCGCGTTCCCCGCGCGGCACCGGCTGCCCGTCCGGGGCGAGGATCGCCACCGTGACCAGCGGCGAGGGCCGGCCGGCCGACGACAACCGTCCGGTGTGGACGGTGCCGTCGGGACGGCGGTGCTCGGCGGGGGACATCGTCGAGATCATCATCGGGGCCTCGGACTGGCCGAACAGCTGCGCCATCGGCCCGATCCGGTCGAGGGCTTCGGTCAGCCGCGCGGTCGACATCGGGGCCGCGCCGTACCAGAAGCACTGCAGGGACGACAGGTCCGTCGACCCGAGCGCCGGATGGCCGAGCACCAGGTAGATCAGCGTCGGGGGCAGGAACGTGTGGGTCACCCGGTGGCGTTCGATCAGCTCCAGGAACCGCCCGACGTCGGGCTCGGCCATGATCACGACCTCGCCGCCGCGGGCGAGGACCGGGAAGCACAGGACGCCGGCCGCGTGGGTCAGCGGGGCCAGGGCGAGGTACACCGGGCGGCCCTCGAACGGGTAGCTCATCAGCGTGATCGCCGACATGACCTCGAGGTTGCGGTCGGTGAGCAGGACGCCCCTGGGACGTCCGGTGGTGCCGCCGGTGCCGACCAGGGCGACGACGTCGTCGGGCTGGGCGGCTTCGGCTGACGCGTCGTCGCGGGCGGCGTCGAGCCAGGCGTCGAAGCCGGGGGCGACCTCGTCGCCGTCGCCGAGCCGCACCAGCGTCGTCAGCTTCGGCAGCTGCGGGGCGATCTTGCGAACCAGCTCTTCGAAGGCCGGCTGGAAGATCAGCGTGGTGCAGTCGAACAAGTCCAGGAGTTCCGCGTTCTCGGCGGCCGCGTTGCGCGGGTTGATCGGGCACCACACCGCACCCGCCCGGGAGATGCCGAAGACGCAGGAAAACGCGGTCGGGTCGTTGGCCGAGAGGATGCCGACCTTGTCGCCGGGGGTGACACCGGAACGCCGCAGGGCGCGGGCGACGGCCTCGGCGAGCTCGACGACCTCGCCGTAGGACCACGAGGTCCCGTCGAGGGTCAGGCAGGGCGCTCCCGGGTCCAGGGAGGCACCTTTGTGCAGGTAGAAGAACAGAGACATCGTCGTCCCTTCCGACGGCGCCGGCGGCTGGTGACGACCTTGACCCCGATTTGGACGGTTGTCAAGAATTTCTTGGACGATTGGTCAGAGAATGGCTCGGTGGTATCTTCGGTCACGTGACCAGCGCAGCCGTGAGGCGCCGGACCCCGGCCGACAAGTTCGAGGACCGCCGCCGCGAACTCGCCGACGCGGCGCTACTGGCCTTGGCCGACCTCGGCTACGCCCGGACGAGCCTGCGCACGATCGCCGAGCACACCAAGTTCTCGCACGGCCTGCTGCACTACTACTTCGCCGACAAGGTCGAGCTGATCACCTACTGCGTGCGACGGTACAAGGCCGCTTGCGTGAAGCGCTACGAAGGCGGCGTGGGCGAGGCGGCCACGCCGGACGAGCTGGCGGCGGCCTGCGCGGACGGGCTGGCGGAGGCGCTCGGCGAAGCCCCGCTCATGCACCGGATGTGGTACGACCTGCGGACGCAGTCGCTGTTCGAGCCGGCTTTCCGCGAGGACGTCGCCGAGATCGACGACAGCCTCCAGGACATGATCTGGCGCAACGTCAGCGCCTACGCCGGCCTCGCGGGCGCCGAGCCGACGTGCTCGGCGCCCGAGGCCTACGCCCTGTTCGACGGCCTGTTCCAGCAGGCGCTGCTGCGCCACCTCGCCGGCGCGGAAGACGCACTCGGCGATCTCCGGCGCGGCGTCCGGGAGCTGTTCCCCCGGCTGGTCGGCTGACGGGCCCGGAGCCCGCCTCAGGCGGTGTGGATCAGCCCGCGGGCCGCCGCGGCGGCGGCGGTGAGCTTCGTGCCGGTGCCGGTGACGAAGTACATGCCGGCCGGGGTGATGCACTGGACCGTCACGCTGAAGCCCCCGGTGACCGGGCTCGTCATGGAGTCGGTGCACAGCTGGTTGCTCGCCGCGTAGACGTGCGCCAGGGTGTGGGCTTCGTGGGCGGCGTCGGTGAGCGTGGTCCCCATGCCCTCGATGACGACGAGGCCGGCCGGGGGGTTGCACCGGAGGCGCACGCTGAAGCCGCCGAGCTCGGTGTCGCCGGCGTTGTCGGAGGTGCACCTCAGCCCGGCGATGGCGGGGTCCTGGACCAGCGCGGTGGCTTCGGCGAAGGCGTCGCTGAGCGTGGTGCCGAGGCCGTACACGACGCGGTAGTAGCTGCCGTAGCAGCTCAGGGACTGTTCGTAGCCGCCGAGGACGGCCCGGTTGGTGTTGGCGGTGCAGGTATCGGCGGCCTCCGCGACGGTGGGACCGGCCACGGCCGAGCCGACGGCGACGGCGAGGGCGCCGAGCACCCCGAGGCAGCGACGCATGAACATGCTGAACTCCTTCACCGGTAGGGCGCCGCCGGCGGAAACCGGGCGACGCGGTGATCCGTGGTCTATCACCGGTGCGCGCGGGGGTTTCACGGCATTTGTGACGACACGGCCGTCGAGACAGGTGAGGCTCGCCCGTCCACCGGGCGCGCCGGAAAGCGCCGGGCCCGCAGAAACCTGAATCGCGGAGAATTCCACCGAAAGTGCGCTCGGTGGGTGTGGACGAGTGATTTCGGATTGCCGGGCGTCGCGATCTTGCCGACACTCGGGGCATGGAGAACACGGTTTCCGAACCCGAAACAGAACCGGAGTCCGACGTCCGGTTCCCGATCGTCCTGCGGGGGTACGACCGCCGTCAGGTGGACGAATACGTGCGGGTCGCGGAGAAGCGAGTGGACCGGCACGAAAAGGCGCGGCGGGTCGCGGAGCGCCGGCTGGCCAAAGCCCAGGTCCCCGCGCCCCGGGCCGCCGAACCGGACGAAGCCGCCGGGCTGGGCAGGCGGATCGAAAAGATCCTCCAGGTCGCGAAGTCCGAGGCCGCGGAAATCAAAGAGACCGCGCAGCAGGACGCGCGGGTCATCGTCGCCCGCGCGGACGAGGAAGCCGCCGCCATCCGGGCCACCCACCAGACGGTGCTGACCCAGCTGAGCCAGATCGTCGACGCCGTCAACGAGCTGCGTGACCGGATCGGCGTCGAGGCCGAAGCGGAGAGCCCGGCCGAGCCGGAGAGCCGGGCCGAGGAGGAGCGCCCGGCCGAGCCGAAGGCCGCGGACGCCGTGCCCTCGCTCACCTGATCGGTGCACCTCCTCGGGCGCCGGCGTGGTTTCCGCCGCCGGCGCGCGGGTACCTGCGGCGGGTGGCGAGAAGACGCGACGAACTCCAGCGGATCGCGGCGGAGACCTTCGGCTGGTCACAGCTGACCGACGAGCAGCTGGCGGCGATGGAGCAGGTGATGGGCGGGCACGACGTCCTCGCCGTGCTGCCCACCGGGGCCGGCAAGTCGGCGATCTACCAGGTGCCTGCCCTGCTGCTGGACGGCCCGACGCTGGTCGTGTCGCCGCTGATCGCCCTGCAGAACGACCAGATCGAGGGCATCGAGGAGAGCCGGGCCCCGGCGGCCGTCGCCCTCAACTCCGCGCAACGCGCCGCCGAGCGCAAGCACGCGTGGGAGGCGTTGCGCCGGGGCGAGGCCGAGTACCTGTTCCTGTCCCCGGAACAGCTGGCCTCCGACGAAGTGCTCGGCGCGGTCGCGGAGCTCGGCGTCTCGCTGTTCGTGGTGGACGAAGCGCACTGCGTTTCGGGGTGGGGGCACGACTTCCGCCCGGACTACCTGCGCCTGGCGCCGGTGATCGAGCGGCTCGGGCACCCGCGGGTGATCGCGCTGACGGCCACCGCGGCGCTGCCCGTGCGAGCCGACATCGTGACCCGGCTGGGGCTGCGCGACCACCGGGAGGTCCTGGCCGGCTTCGACCGGCCCAACCTGCGCCTCGGCGTCGACCCGCTGCCGAACGACGACGACCGGCACCAGGCCGTCATCACGCGGACGCGCGCGCTGACCGCGGACCCCGCCACCCGCCCCGGGCTGGTCTACGTCACCAGCCGCAAGGACGCCGAAACCTACGCCGGGGAGCTCGCCGCGGAGGGCGTCCGCGCGGCGGCCTACCACGCCGGGATGAAGGCGGCCGACCGCGAACGGGTGCACGAGGAGTTCCTGCGCGGCGACCTCGACGCGGTGGTGGCGACCTCGGCGTTCGGCATGGGGATCGACAAGGCCGACCTGCGGTTCGTCCTGCACGCGTCGGCGCCGGACTCGCTCGACACGTACTACCAGCAGATCGGCCGCGCCGGCCGCGACGGCGAACCGGCGGAAATCACGCTGTACCACCGGCCCCGGGACCTGGGGCTGCAGAAGTTCCTCACCGCGGCGAAGGCGCCCGAACAGGCGCTGGCGGAGGTGGCCACCATCCTCGCCGGGCGCGACACACCGCTGAAACCCGCCGAGCTCGGCAAGGAGGTGACCGTCTCGGCGGCCCAGCGCACCAGGGCGGTCAACCTGCTGGAGCAGACGGGTTCGGTCGGCGTCACCGCCGACGGCCGCCTCGAATACCGGGATCCCGAAGTCGACCCCGGCCAGGCCGTCGAGCAGGGCGTCGAGGCGGCCGAGGCCCACCAGCGGCTGATCCGGTCCCGGATCGAGATGATGCGCGGCTACGCCGAGACCACCGGCTGCCGCCGCCGGTTCCTCCTCGGCTACTTCGGCGAACAGCTCGAGCAGCCCTGCGGCAACTGCGACACCTGCATCGCCGGCACGGCCGGGGCGCAGTCGTCCGACGGCGCGGCGTTTTCCGTCAACAGCGCCGTCGAACACGCGGAGTGGGGCCACGGCGTTGTGATGTCCGCGGACGACGAGACGGTGGTCGCCGTGTTCGACGACCACGGCTACAAGACGCTGTCGGTGCCCGCGCTCGGCGAACACGGCCTGCTCACCGCCGTCGACGGCACCGACAGGCGACGGAACTGACCCGAGCCCGCGCGGGCGTCCCGGCGGTGTCCCACGGTGGTGAAGTTCTCGCTGGTCCGAGGGGGTGGAACCGTCCCGGCGTCCCGAGTCGGACCCCGAAGGGCGACCGGCGGGAGGGGCCGCTGCCAGCCTTCTCGCCATGCAAAGACTCGCTCTGGCCGTCGCGGTGCTGCTGGTGTTCCCCACCGCCGCAGCCGCGCACGCGGCCGAACCCGTTGCGGTGTGCGGGCACACCACCGCCCAGCCCACCCTGGCCCAAGGAGCGACCGGCACCGCGGTCGCCGAGGCCCAGTGCGAACTGAACCTGGCGACCAAGGCCAGCCGGTACACCCCGATCGGCGCGGACGGCTCCTTCGGCGCGGCGACCGACGCCCGGGTGCGCGTGTTCCAGCGGTGCGCCGCGGTGAGCGTGGACGGCCGGATCGGGCCGAACACCTGGGCCGCGTTGAACTCGTGGGCCGCGCGGCCGCGCAAGTGCGCCACCCAGGGCACGGCGGACACCGCGCAGGCCGCGGTCTGCGGCCTGTCCACGGCCCGCCCGACCCTGCAGCGCGGGGCCACCGGCACGGACGTCGAAGAGCTCCAGTGCCGGCTGAACCTCGCCATGGAGCCGGGGCACTACCCGCCGCTGACGGTGGACGGCGACTTCGGCGACGGCACCCGCAACCGGGTGATCCAGTTCCAGCACTGCGTCAACGCCAGTGCCGACGGGGTCGCCGGGCCCACGACGTGGGCGAAGGTCGCCGACTGGTCCGGCCGCAACACCTACTGCACGCCGCCGAAGCCCGCCGGGCACCCGATCGACGGCGTGGACACGGCGAAGTACCAGCACCCCGGCGGCGCGCCGATCAACTGGGGCGCGGTGAAGGCGTCCGGTGTCGAGTTCGCGACCGTCAAGGCGACCCGCGGCCTGAACACCACCGACGACTACCTGGCCACGGACCTGCCCGCGGCCCGCAACGCCGGCCTGGCCGTGGGGCCGTACCACTTCTACACGGGCACGGCGGCCGGCACCGGCGGCGCGCAGGCGGACCGGTTCATCGCCGCGGTGCGGGCCACCGGCTACACCGGCAAACGCGCCGGTGACCTGCCGCCCGTGTTCGACCTGGAGTGGAAGGACGACGGCTCCGGCGGCTGCCCGCCGTACGTCACCGTCGCCGACGCCAAGGCGTGGCTGGACAAGGTCCAGGCGGCGTTCGGCCGGACCCCGATCATCTACACCCAGAAGTCGTTCCTGGACGCGTGCCTGGGCGGCACCACGGCACTGTCCGCCTATCCGATGCAGCTCGCCGACTACCGGCAATCCGTCACGCAGCCGGCGCTGCCCGCCGGGTCGAAGACCTGGCTGATGTGGCAGTACACCGACGCGGCCATCCCCGACGGCATCCCCGCGCCGGCGACCGGCGACGTCTTCAACGGCACCCAAGCCGACCTCGACCGGCTCGCCAACCGCTGAAAGATCCCCTGCCAGGAAAGGACGAGAATGAAACTCCCCATGAGCCGTCGCACGGTGCTGCGCGGCGCGGTGGTGCTCGGCGCGACCGCGGCGGCCGCCCCGCTGCTGCTGTCCGGCACCGCCCAGGCGTACCCGTGGTCCCGCACCCTGACGCAGGGCAGCACGGGCGCCGACGTCACCGAACTCCAGATCCGCGTCGCGGGCTGGGCGGCCGACTCGGCCAGTCACAGCCGGGTTTCGATCGACGGCGAGTTCGGCCCCGGCACGGCGGCGGCGGTCCGCCGGTTCCAGGCGGCCTACGGCCTGGGCGTGGACGGCCAGGCCGGCCCGGCCACCCAGGCCGCGCTCAACGCGCTGGAGCAGAGCGACGGGTCCACCGCGCACTTCAACTTCAGCGAGTTCACCGACCGGGTGAGCGGCACCTTCAACGGTGGCAAGGTCAGCGCGGCCACGGCCCGGGAGAACGCCCGCCGCTGCATGTACAAGCTGGAGGCGCTGCGCAAGAAGCTCGGGAACAAGGCGATCACGGTGAACTCCGGGTTCCGCAGCATCGCGCACAACGCCGAGATCGGCGGCGCCAGCGACAGCATGCACCTGTACGGCACCGCGGCCGACCTGGACGTGCCGGGCGTGGCCAACAAGACCGTCTACCAGAAGGCCGAGACGTGCGGGTTCTCCGGCCTGGAGACCTACAACACCGACCACCAGCACGTGGACAGCCGGGCCGACCTCGGCCGCGCGTGGTGGTGGGAGAACGGAACGGTCTGACCGGCGAGCTGGGGGCCTGACGCCGGAAACCCCGGGGAAACCCAGGGATGCCCCGGGGTTCCGGCGTCAGTGCGGCTGCGGGGTCTCCAGGGCCGCCGAGCAGGCCGGCCAGTCGTGGAAGTCGTGGTGCACGCTCCACAGGCGGTGTGCCGCGTCGATGTTCCAGACCGGGTCGAACGCCCGCCGCGGCGTGCCGCCCAGGTCCAGCAGGCGGGCGTCGGAGATCTGGAAGACGCCCCAGTTGCGGCTGCCGTTCGTGTTCGGCAGCACCCACAGCGGATCGAGGAACGAGGCGCAGCGGGCGATCGCGACCGCGGTGTCCGGCGCTTCGGTGAACACGGCCCGGATCCGCTGCTCCACCACGGCCGCCGACCAGGTCGCCATGCTGGTCCGGTGGTCGTACAGCGCGTTCTTGGTGGCCTCGTCGACCACACCGCGCGCGGGCAGGCCGGCCAGCACCTGGAACGCGGTGACCCGGCGCAGCGTCTCCGGGCCGAACGAACCGTCGACCGACAGCCGCCCCTCGGCCGCGACCAGCAGGTTCTGCACCTCGGTGACGCACTCGTCGTGCTGGCCCATGCTCACCGGCGGCTCGCAGGCGGGGGAGAACAGCATCCGGTCGGCGTACCGGCCGGTGGCGGGCACGGACCCGTCGGCGGTGAGCCAGACCAGCCCGCCCGTCACCAGGAGCACGACCGCGACGGCGACCGCCAGGTACCCGCGCCGGCGTGGTGACGGCGCCCCGTCCGCACCGGTCGCGGCCGCGGGCTGCTCCGCTTCGTCAACCCGGCCGGCGTCGGCCAGGGCCCACAGCTGGTGCAGTTCGCGCAGTTCTTCCGTGGAGGCGCCGCAGACCTTGGCGAAGGAGTGGACCACGCGGTAGTCGGCGGGCACGCTCTTGCCCGAGCAGTACCGGTGCAGGCTGGAACCGCTGGCCCCGGCCTGCTTGCCGAGCCGTTCGTAGCCCTGTCCGCTGCGGTCCTTCAACATGCGCAGGTAAGCGGCGAACTTGTCCGTGTGCAGTGCCAAAGTGACTCCGAACACCTCGCTCGGCAGCGGATGACGGACGGAAACTAACACCGTCCCGCCGCACTCCGGGCGGAAACTGACGGATTGCGCCACTCGGCCGAGCACGGTCCTGCGCACGGGTGCTCAGTCGTCGCCGGCCGCGCCGAGGTGGGCCCGCTGGTGCTCGGTGATGTCGACGAGCCGGTGCTTGAACCGCTCGTACTCGTCGTCGCCCAGGCGTTCGGCGTGCCGCCGCTGGATGTCCGCCATGATCGCGTCCGCCGCCCGCATCTGGGCGAGCCCGCGTTCGGTGGGGCAGACGAGCTTCGCCCGGCGGTCGCGCGGATCGGGGCGGCGCCGGACGTACCCGAGCGATTCCAGCTCGTCGATCAGGATCCCGACGTTCTGCTTGTACTGGCCGGAAAGCTTCGAAAGGTCGGTCGCCCGCACCCCGTCCGGGTCGAGGTAGGCGAGCACGGCGCCGTGGCGGGGCTTCAGGTCGCCGAAGCCCCGCTCGGCGAGCGTCGAAAACAGCTCCCGCTGCACGGCGAACAACAGCCGGCCCGCGAGCACACCCAGGTCGGGATCCGTCGCGTTGCGCTCCGCCCGGGTGACCATCCGCCGCTCCTCGTTCCTCGCCCGCCGGCCTCACCTTAACGATCGGCGTCAGCGGCGCCCGAGGTCACGCCCCAAGTCCTCGCGCAGGTGGACTTCGACGAACACCCGCAGGTAGGGGTCGTTCGCCAGTGCGTCGAACGCGTCCACCAGGGACCGATCCGGTTCGGCGGTCAGGTGCACGATGCGCCAGAGGTTGAGCGGGGCACCCTCCGGGCCGGCCACGGAGTGCTCGACGTGGAAGAGCGGCTGGCCGGCGCCGGCGGTGAAGACGCGGCCGTCCGGTGCCTCGAAGCGTCCGGCGCCGATGAAGAACGCGCGCCGGTGCTCGTGGTCGAGGCGCACGTGCTCGATGATCGTCGCGAACCGCTCGGGGTCGGCCCACAGCCGCTGGTCGGACACGCGGGTGAAGTCCTCGAAGCGGCCGTGGCGCACGCTTGGGAACTTCTCGGCGCTGCCCGCCCGCACGACCGTCGGGATGTACTTGTCCGGTGCCGCGGCCTTGCGCACCTCCATGTCCCACAGCCGGGCGCCGGTGTAGGCGAACGGCGGCCGGACGTCGTAGCGGTCGTGCAGGACTTCGTTGACCGGCACCGGCGGGAGCTCCAGCGCCGTCGTGCCGGGCGCCGCCCACGCCTGCTCGAAGATCGCTTCGTGGTTCACGCCTGCTCCCGCCCGGTGACGGCTTCGCGGATCCAGCCGGTGACTTCCCGCCAGACGGGGTGGCCCGGCGACACGACGTCGAAGTGGGTGCCGCCCTCGACCTCGACGTAGCGGGCGGTGCCGCCCTCGGCGGTGACCTTCTCGGTGTACCGGCGGCTCCATTCGGCCGGAACGGCTTCGTCGGCGGTGCCGTGCACGGCCAGCACCGGGACGCCGGCGCCGGCCAGCTCCAGCGGCGACGTCCAGGCGTAGTGCCCGGGCCGGTCGGCGACGTGCCCGCCCACCAGCAGCGGCAGGATCCCGTCGCCGACGGCTTTCGCGACCGCGGGCCACACTTCCGGCCGGGCGGGCTCGGGCGCGCCCTTCGGCGGCTCGGCGGCGGGGTCGGCGAGGACCTTGCCGAAGCCCGCCGCGTCGGCCGCCTGCAGGTCGAGCGCGCCGGCCAGCTCGACCAGGCCGATCGGGGTGATCTTCGGGTGGGCGCCCGGCGCTTCCGGGGGCAGCGCCCCGCGGTGTGCGGCCCACGTGGCCAGGTGCGCACCCGCGGAGTGGCCGAGCAGCACCACCCGGCCGGTGTCGAGCGCGGGGTCCATGCCGTCGAGGGCGTCGATCGCCGCGGCGACGTCGAGGAACGTGCCGGGCCAGCCGCCGCCCGGCTCGCCGATCCGGCGGTACTCGACGTTCCACACCGCGTGGCCCCGGGCGACGAGGTCGTCGGCGACGTCGGTGAGCTGGCGGCGGTCCCACATCGCCGTCCAATAGCCGCCGTGGACGAGCACCACGACGGGGAACGGCCCGTCGCCTTCCGGCAGGTACAGCTCGCCGACCTGCGAGGGCCCGGGACCGTAGGCGACGGTGCGGACCCGCCGGGCGCCCTCCTCGGCGTCGTCGTAACGCACGCCGCGCTCGGCACCCACCAGTGAGCCGATCGTGGCGAAGAAGGCCCCGATCGCGGGCAGGTTGGCGCCCTTGGCCTTCGACTCGTCCCAGGCGGCGTCGTCGGTCCACTCGACGAAGTCCAGCCACGTCCGCTCGTCGAGGCGGACCAGGCGGGCGGCGAGGAAGCCGCGCCGGTCCTCCCGGAAGGCCGCCACCATGCCCGGGCGCGCGGCCAGCATCGCCGCCGTGTTCTCCGGGGCCACGGTGAAGGTGGTCAGCTCGATGACCGACATCGTCCACTCCTCGTTCTCGGGTGCAGCAGTAGTCCAAACTCATGATAGTCATAAATCTGGACTATTTTCGAGGTGTGGCGAGTGGCGGTGGCGAATAGGAGGCAGGTCAGCAGGGAGCGCGCCGGACGGTGTCCGCGTGTCAGGCGATCGGGGCTGGCCGCTTCACCCGAATGAGCGCAGGGCGACGGCTTCCGGCCCTGGCGGCGAGGACTTCCGCCGTAGGAGACTGGCGGCAAGTCACGGGGATCGGGCTGCGGCCTGAGCGCTGGTGGCCCAGGTTCGCGGCCCGGTTCAGACCAGAGCCCGCCGCGAATCGCCCGCCCGCGGTGGTCCGGGCACGGCGTCAGCGGGTGAAGGTGAACCAGTTGACGTTGACGAAGTCGGCCGAGCTGCCCGAGAACGTCAGGTAGACGTCGTGCACGCCGGTCGCCGGGCCGACGATGTTGGCCGGGACCGTCTGCCACTGCTGCCAGCCGCCGTTGTTCGCGAAGTCGATTTCGGCGATGACCGGTCCCGACACGCTGTCCAAGCGCACCAGGAGCGCGCCGCTGACCCCGGCGGCCGCACCCGAGGCGAGGCGGGCGGCGAACTGGCGCGGCGAACTCGGCCCGAAGTCGACGCGGGCGTACTTCAGCCAGTCGCCGTTGGCGATCCAGCCGACGTCCACCCCGCCGCCCGTGTCGCCGCACGACTCGTTCTGGGTGCCGCTCTGGGCGTTGTACGCCTCCGCCTGGATGGTCGAGTACGCACTCGTGCCGCCGGAGCCGGGCGGGGTCGTGCCGCCGCCCGCGCCCGGGCCCAGCGACACCGTCCACGACGTCGGCGCCGGGTCCTGGAGGTGGCCGTCGACGGGCTGGGCGCCGGTCGGGCCGACGTCGTCGTAGGGGAAGGCGTAACCGATGGAGGCGTGCTGGTGCACCAAGCGCGCGTAGTGGTTGGTCGTGGCGTCCCTGTAGTACTGCGCCGGCGCGACGCCGTCGGGCTGGTTGCCGCCGCCGGCCACCAGCAGGCTGCTGCGGTTCAGCGCGGCGGCCAGGCGGGCGGCCACCGCGCCCCGTGCGTCGCCGCCGGAGTTGTACAGCGGGCCGCTCGCGCAGCCGAAGATGTCGGCCGCGCTCGGCTTGGTGAACGGCACGCCGTTCGTGTTCAGCCCAGCGAACACGATCGCGTCGCCGTTGACCGTGCCGGTGTAGGAACCGATCGCGCCTTGCCCGTTGATGGTCAGCGGCGTGGTGCGGTAGTGGTCCCAGACGGCGTTGAGGTAGTTCGTCCAGTAGCCACCGAAGTCGACGGGGGAGTGGCCGGGTGCGAGCACCCGCACGACCTTGCCGGAGGCGTCGGTGACGACCAGCCGGTCCCACGGCGCGCCGTCCGCGTTGTGCTGCGCGCGCAGGCCGTCCGCGATGTTCCCGAGGGCGCCGTCCGGCAGGGGGCTGACCGCCTGTGCCCCCGCCGCGCCCGTGGTGGCCATCGACACCGGCAGTGCCACCATGTCGACGTAGCTGATGTTCGCGTAGAGGTTGGCGCTGTTGTAGGTGAACTCGCAGAACGTCCAGTTCGTCTGCCAGTTGGGGTCGGCCGCGGTGAGGCCGGGCTGCACCAGCCCGGGACCCGGGTTGACGAAGAACTGGAGCTTCCGGTCCACCGAGAACCACACGCGGCCGCCGATGACGTAGTCGGTCAGCGTCACCGTGACCTGGGCCCCCGAGCCGGTCAGCGGGATGGCGTAGTCCGGGACCGGCGTCACCGGCGACGACGGGTTGGGCAGCCGCTGGAACCGCCCGTCGGCGGTGACGAAGCCGGGCCACCCGGAGCTGTCCGCGCCGCTGATGTAGGCGTAGACGGTGCCGGAACCGGAGTTGTTCTTCAGGGTCAACGGCAACGCCGCGGCGGCACGGGCGCGCGGCGCGGCCAGGGCGGACCACAGCGGCGCGCCGGCCGCGGCGACCAGGCCCGCGGTGACGAAGGTACGCCTCGACAGCATGGCACCTCCTCGGGGAAGGCGGTGGTATGGACCAATCCGCCGGGTGGGTGGCCGAACGGTAGGTCCGCCCACCCGCGCGGTCAAGACGCGCCGCGGCGGGTGAGGTACGAAAGTCCCGCGAGTGTGCCCTTTCGGAGCAACTGCCGTCGTCGAGCGGATCACCGTGCCGTTCCTCATCTGCCACGGCGAGCGAGACCGGGTTCTCCGCCGCTCGGGGCCCCGGGCCCGGGCCCGGGGCCCGGGGACCGACCAGGGTGTCTCCCTGGGGCGAACGGGCCCCGCCGGGGGCCACGCTGAATCCCGAGCGGCGAACCCCGCCGCTCGGGACACCGAGGAGTTGCCGATCATGGACATGAAACTCGAAGTCGTCGTTCTGCCCGTCGCCGACGTCGACCGGAGCAAGCACTTCTACAAGACACTGGGCTGGCGCGAAGACGCCGACATCGTCTTCGGGACTTCGCGGGTGGTCCAGCTGACCCCGCCGGGGTCGCCGGCGTCGGTCCACTTCGGCACCGGCATCACCGACGCCGCCCCCGGCTCGGTGCGCGGCAGCTACCTGGTCGTGGCCGACATCGAGGCGGCCAGGGCCGAGCTGGCCGGGCACGGCGTCGCCGTCAGCGAGGTGTTCCACCGCGACGAGACCGGCGCGTTCGCCCCGGGCGTGCACCCCGACCACGGCACCTACTCGTCGTTCGCGTCCTTCAGCGACCCCGACGGCAACACCTGGCTGCTCCAGGAGATCACCACCCGGTTCCCCGGACGCACCTCCGGGGTGACCTACGGCTCCGCCGAGGAGCTGGAGCAGGCCCTGCGGCGGGCGGCGGCCGCGCACGGCGAGCACGAGAAGGAAACCGGGCAGTACGACGAGGAGTGGCCGTCCTGGTACGCCCGGTACATGGCCGAGCACCAGGACGCCTGAACCGCCCGAAGCAGCACGAGGAGACAAAATGTCCACGATCCACCTGCGCCAGGTGACCACCGCGTCACCGGAGCAGTTCCTCGCCGGGCTGACCGACTTCGGTCCGGAGCGCGCCCGGCTCTTCGGCCGCAGCGCGGGCGAATACCTGCGCGTGCACGAGCAGGGGCCCGGCCACGCCGACGTCACCGAAGGGTCGGGTGGCGTCTGGGAGCGGCTGCATTACGACTGGTCCGATCCGGCCCGGGTCGTGCTGCGGACCACCGACTCCAACACGTGGGGCGGCGCCTCCGGGCACACCTACACCTTCACCCGGCTGGCGGACGGGTCGACGCAGATCGACGCCGTGGTGGTGCGGGAGGGGAAGAACCTCAAGGGCCGGCTGCTCGGGGGCCTGCTCGGGCTCCTGGGCAAGCGCGTCCTCGGCGGTGAGCTGGCGAAGACCGCCCGGGCCGTCGAGGCGCGGAACGCGGAGGCCCGCGGCGACGCGTGATCGCCCGGCCCGACGTCCGACGGCCGGTGCCCGGCGCGCGCTGCGCTATCGTTCGCCTCGCCCGGCACGGTCGTCCCGCCGCCGCCGGTCGGCCGTGGGAGGTTTCGCATGCCGGGGCGTGGACCGGCGCTGATCGGACGGCACAGCGAATGCGCCGCGCTCGACCGCCTCCTGGCCGACGCCCGGTCGGAGCGGGGCCGGGTGCTCGTCCTGCGCGGCGAAGCCGGGATCGGCAAGACCGCGCTCCTGGAGTACGTGCACGAGCAGGCGCGGGGATTCCGCGTCGCGCGCGCCGCCGGCGTCGAATCGGAACAGGTGATGGCCTACGCCGGGCTGCACCAGCTGTGCGCGCCGTTCCTGGACCGGCTCGACCGCCTCCCCGAACCCCAGCGCGACGCGCTCGGCACGGCGTTCGGGCTCAGCTCCGGTGCCCGGCCGACCCGGTTCCTGGTCGGGCTGGCGGTGCTGACCCTGCTCGCCGACGTGGCCGAGGACCAGCCGCTGCTCTGCCTGGTCGACGACGCGCAGTGGCTCGACCGGATGTCCGCGGTGGTCCTGGCCTTCGTCGCCCGCCGGCTGCTCGCCGAGCGGATCGCCGTCGTCTTCGCGGTGCGGGAGCCCGGCCCCGAGCCCGACCTGGCCGGGTTGCCGGAGCTCGCGGTCGCCGGCTTGGGGGAGGCCGAGTCGGACGCACTGCTGGCCTCGGTGCTCAAGGGGCCGGTGGACGGCCGCGTCCGTGACCGGATCATCGCCGAAACCCACGGCAACCCGCTGGCGCTGCTGGAACTGCCCCGCGCGTGGACGGCCGCCGAGCTGGTCGACGGCTTCGGGCCGCCCGGGGCGGTGCCGCTCGCCGGGCGCATCGAACACTGCTTCGTCAAGCAGCTGGAGCCGCTGCCCGCCGACACCCGGCGGCTCCTGCTCATCGCCGCCGCCGAGCCGCTCGGCGACGCCACCCTGCTCTGGGGCGCGGCCGGCAGGCTGGGGCTCGGCGCCGACCCGGCCGCCGCGGCCGAGGCGACCGGGCTGATCGAGTTCGGCCGCCGGATCCGGTTCCGCCACCCGCTGGTGCGATCGGCGGTCTACCGGTCGGCGCCGGCCCGGGACCGCCAAGACGTGCACCGGGCCCTGGCCGAGGTGACCGACCCCGATCGCGATCCCGACCGCCGGGCCTGGCACCGCGCGCAGGCGACCGTCACCCCGGACGAGGACGTCGCGGCCGACCTCGAACGCTCGGCCGGCCGGGCCCGGGCCCGCGGCGGCCTGGTCGCGGCGGCCGCGTTCTTCGAGCAGGCGGCGCTCCTGACCCCCGAACCCGCCCGGCGCGCGCACCGCGAACTCGCGGCGGCCGCGGTGAAACGCGACGCCGGCGCGCTCGAAGGGGCACTCGGGCTCCTCGACGCGGCGGCGGCCGGACCACCGGACGCCCGGCGCGCCGCCGAGGTCGAGCGGCTGCGCGGGCAGATCGCGTTCGACCGGCGGCGCGGTGGTGAAGCGGCCCGGCTCCTGCTGCGCGCGGCCGGGCAGCTCGGCCCGCTCGACGCGAACCGGGCGCGGGAGACGTACCTGGAAGCGCTGGCGGCGGCCCTGTGGGCCGGGGCGGACTCCGCCGGTCTCGTCGCGGTGGCCGAGGCCACCCGGGCCGCGCCGCCGGCCCCCGGGCCGCCCCGCGCCGTCGACCTCGTGCTGGACGCCCTGGTCACCCGGTTCACCGACGGCTACCCGGCCGCGGCGCCCCTGCTGTCCGCGGCGGTGGTGGCGGTCCGCAGCCTGGACGTCGGCGCCGAGGACACCGGGCGGGTGCTCTGGCTCCTGGGCAACCGGGCCGGCGGCCTGATCGCCACCGAAGCGGCGGACTTCGCCGCGGCACGCTCGTTCGCCGTGCGGCAGGTCCAGCTCGCCCGCGACGCCGGCGCCCTCGTGCAGCTGCAGTTCGCGCTCAACTTCCTCGCCGTCAACGAGCTGCTCGCGGGGGAGCTCACCGCGGCGGCGGCGTCGGCCGAGGAAGACCGCGTGATCGCCGACGTCACCGGCAACGCGCCGGTCGGCTACGCGACGATGCTTCTCGAGGCGTTCCGCGGCCGGGAGGCGCGGGCGGCGGAGCTGTTCGAGGACACCGCGCGCCAGGCGTCGGCACGCGGCCAGCTGCGGCTGGTGACCTTCGCCGACTACGGGCGGGCGGTGCTGTACAACGGCCTCGGCCGCCACGACGCCGCGCTGGACGCCGCCCGCCGGGTGTTCGACCACGACGTGGTGGGGTTCCAGGGCCTCGCCACCGCCGAACTGGCCGAAGCGGCCTCCCGAACCGGCGACGAGGCCCGGCTACGGGCGGCGGCGGCCCGGTCGGCCGAGCGCGCCGCGGCGTCCGGGACGGCGGAAGCGCGGGGAATCGACGCCCGCGTGCGCGCGCTGGGCACCGCCGACGCCGACGCCCTCTACCTCGAATCGATCGCGTGCCTCGAACCGACCACGCTCCGCGTGGACCTGGCCCGCAGCCACCTGCTGTACGGCGAGTGGCTGCGCCGCGAGGGCCGCCGCGTGGACGCTCGCGCGCACCTGCACACGGCCCACGAGCAGCTGTCCGCCATGGGGCTCGAGGCCTTCGCCGACCGGGCGCGGCGAGAGCTGCAGGCCACGGGGGAGACCGCGCGGAAACGCACGGCGGAGCCGACCGGTGAGCTCACCGCCCAGGAGTTCCAGATAGCCCGGCTGGCGGCCGAAGGCTACTCGAACCCCGAGATCGGCACCCGGCTGTTCCTCAGCCCGCGCACGGTCGAATGGCACCTGCGCAAGATCTTCACCAAGCTCGGGATCAGCTCACGCCGTCAGCTGCGCGACGCCGCCCTCGCCGGCGCGTGAGGGTAGCCGGGCTGCACCGGCCGGAACTCAGCGCGGGTGACCGGGTTCGGGCGCGCGGGTCAGGTGGATCTCGGCCCAGACGGTCTTCCCGGTGGGACGTTGCCACTGGCCCCACGCCACGCTCGTGGCGGCGACCAGCTTGAGCCCGTGCCCGCCGTCGGAGGAGGGCGGGCGTGGGCAGGCGGGGTCGATGCAGGTGTCGTCGACCTCCACGGAGAGCCAGTCGCGTTTGCGCAGCAAGCGGACCTGACGGGGCGGCTTCCCGTGCCGGAGGGCGTTCGAGGCCAGCTCGTCGACCACCATGAGCGCGTCGACCCGCTGGCCCTCGGGCAGGTCCTGCAGCAGCCGGTCGGCCCAGGAACGCACCCTGGCCAGCTCGGCGAGGTCGTCGGCGAGCTCGAGCGCGATCACGCGCAACGAGTCGTCCAGCTCCGTCGTCTGCTGTTCGATCGGCATCGGGGTCCGACCCCTTCCTGCTCCGCGGCTCCCGGTCGAGGAGCCGATGTCGGAGGTGGTTACCCAGTCCCCGGGGCGCTGAACCGACGTCCCCCGGAGGCGTCCGTTATCACTTCCTGCAAACTTCTTGTAACACTGCGAGATTCGACCGCGACCCAGCATAAAAGGGCTTCGGGGGTCTTTTCCCGAATGCGTTCAGGTGCGGGATCGACCATCGCAGTGAGGATTCATGGTGCTCTGGGAACCGGTCGTTTTGGACCTGGGTTGGCTCCACCGGGCCGTCATCGTACGCGTGCGCCTCGACGCCGTGGTGAACGTCCGCTTGCTGAGCGCGGAAAACGTCGATTCCTATCGGCGGAGAAGCGCTTACCGGATGATCGGAGGCGTCGCGACGGCGCAGCGGCTGGACATCCGGGTCCCCTTCGACGGGCATTGGTACGTCGCCGTCGACAACGAAGGATTGGCGGCCGGAAAATTCCAGGTGGACGTCACCGTCGTTTCGTAATTCGTTTTCCGGCGGTCATTCGGCGTCGATGTGCTGCCGCAGCTGTCCCAGCGCTTTGGCCAGCAGGCGCGAGACGTGCATTTGCGACACACCGACCTGCTGGGCGATCCGGCTCTGGGGCAGCTCGTCGACGAACCGCAGCTTGACGATGGTCCGTTCACGCGGTCCCAGGGTGGCCATCGCCGCTCTGAGCGCGATGTGGTTCTCGAACCGTTCGAAGCCGGTGTCGTCCTCGGCGAGCTGGTCGGAAACGGTGAGGCCGGCCTCGGCGCCGCGCACGGGGGTGTCGATCGAGCCGGCGCGGTAGGCCTCGGCGGCCAGCAGGCCTTCCCGGACGGTCTCGACGTCGATCCCCAGGTGGGCGGCGAGTTCGCTGGGGGTGGGCGCCCGGCCCAGCTCGCGGCTCAGGGTGTCGCTCGCCTGGTTGAGCTTCTGCTTCAGCTCCTTGAGGGTGCGCGGGACCCGCATCGACCAGCCGGCGTCCCGGAAGTGCCGCCGGACCTCGCCCATGATGGTCGGGACGGCGAAGGACAGGAAATTGCTCCCCCGGCCGGGCTCGTACCGGTCGACGGCGTGGATCAGCCCGGTCCGCGCCACCTGGAGCAGGTCGTCGAAGGGCTCGCCACGGCCGCTGAAGCGCCGCGCGATGTTCTCGGCGAGCGGGAGGTACTCGGTGATCAGCCGATCGCGCAGGGTGGCCCGCCGGGGGTCCTCGGGCTCGAGCCGGCTGCGTTCGGCGAAGAGGGGAGCGCAGTGGGCGTACTGGTCCGACCGCCGCGGCACCGGCACGGTCAGCATGTCTTCTGACGGTGTTCTGGGAAGGGCTTCGGCAGTCACAGAGACCGGATACCCACAATCGGGTGAAATACACAGGCGTCCTGCCGCCGTCAGCCCTGCGGGGCGGGTTCGTAGAGGCTGAACGGTGTTGCCTGGTCGTCGTGGCAGTGGGCGATCCGGCCGACGCCCGGCACCTCCTGGACGCCCTCGCTGCGGCCGCCGAGCTCGTGCAGCCGCTCGACCGAGGCGTCGATGTCGCCGGTGGCGAAGTAGACCCTGGGGTGGGTGAAGCCGTCCTCGGCGGCCGTGATGGCGCCGGCCGGGCCGTTGCCGATCACGTGGTAGTCGGCGCCGAACTCGCTGGTGCCCCAGCCGAACAGGCCGCCGTAGAACGTGCGGGCCTTGGCGGTGTCGGCGGCGGGGATCTCGACCCAGTTGACCTGTCCGGGCATGATCGGTCCTTCCGGTGGTGCGTCGGTTGACTCACCAGAGGACGAACGGCACCGGCTCGTCTCGACCGCGCGCGGAGGTCAGTTCCCGACGGCCTCGCGGCCGGCGTCGTAGCTGCGCAGCGCCGCGCCGACCGCGGCCGCGACGGTGAGTTCGAAGATCTCGTCTTCGCTGTACCCGGCCGTCTTGAGGGCGCCGACGTCGGTGTCGGTGATCTTGGCGGACCTGTCGCGGACCGTCCTGGCGTAGGACTGCAACGGTTCGGGCAGCTCCTCGCCGGCCGCGGCCGCTGCGCGGAGACGGCGGTCCGCACGGGCGTCCGCCTCCAGGACCGAATGGCGCAGTTTCCGCGTGACGTCGCCGTGGCCGGACGGGTGGCCGTCGGCGAGCAGGAACCCGGGGAAGCGGTAGCCGAACCGGTGCAGCGCGCGGGTTCCGGTCTCGAGCTGGCCGTCTCGCAGGACGAAGCCGAACGCGTTGGCGAGGCGGTTGACGATGTTCCAGACGAGGTTCACGCGCAGCGCCTCCAGGACCGCCTGCTGGGGCAGGCCGGCCACGGCGGTGGCGTCGATCCGCCCGGGAGCTGCGCTGACCGTCTCGAGGAAGGCCCGGACGGCCTTCAGTTCGGGGCGTGCCGAGGCGGGGTCGCCGGGGTCGATCTCGCCGGTGCCGGCGAGCCGGGTGAGCTCGGCGTGCGTGACGGCGCAGAACGGGCACTCGTGCACCTGCGCGGTGGTCATGGCGAGGTATTCGCGCTCGCCGGCGGTCCAGTACGACGGCCCGCGCATCGCGTCCGCGGTGAGTTCGAGCAGCGGCCGGCTGAGGAAGCCGGGCCGGTACAGCAGCATCTTGACGATGTCGGGACCGGCCACCCCGGACCTCTTCGAGGTCAGGGCGAGGAACAGCCGGGCGCGGCGGCGGTGGCCGTGGTCGAGGACGGACAGTCTCATCGGGACTCCGCGGTGTCGAGGGCCTGCAACCGGCCGGTGAGATAACGCCGGTCGGCGGGTTTGGTGGCGAGGTCGTGGGCGCGCCGGTACGCCGCCGCGGCTTCGGTGGTGCGGCCGAGGCGGCGCAGGAGGTCGGCGCGGGCGGCGTGGAACAGGTGGTAGCGGTCGAGGCCGTCGATCCGGTCGACGAGCGCGAGCCCGTCGGCCGGGGTGGTGGCCATGGCGACGGCCACGGCGTGGTTCAGCGCGACCACCGGGGAAGGGGTCAGCTCCAGCAGCCGGTCGTACAGCCCGGCGATGCCCGCCCAGTCCGTCGGGGACTGGGTGTGCAGCACGGCGATGGTGGCCTGCAGCTGGTACGGCCCGGGCGCGCCGAGGCGCAACGCCCGGTCCAGCAGCCCGACCGCTTCGGCGATCCCGGCGCGGTCCCACCGCGTGCGGTCCTGGTCTTCGAGCAGGACGACGTCACCGCCGTCGGTGTAGCGAGCGGAGGACCGCGAGTCCTGCAGGAGCAGCAGGGCGGCCAGGCCGAGAGCTTCGGGCTCGTCGGGCATGAGGGTGGCGACGAGCTTGGCGAGCCGGATCGCCTCCTGCTGCAGCAGCCGGTACTCGGGCCGGTCACCGTCGGCGGTGTAGCCCTGGGTGAAGATCAGGTAGACCACCGTGAGGACGCCGGAGAGCCGCTCGGGCAGGAGGTGGTCGGCGGGGACGGCGAAGCCGATGCCGGCGTCGCGGATCTTGCGCTTGGCCCGGACCAGCCGCTGGGCCAGGGTCGTCTCGCCGACGAGGAAGGTCCGGGCGATCTGCGCGGCGGTCAGCCCGGCGACGGCTTGCAGCGTCAGCGCGACGCGGGCGTCTTCGGCCAGCGCGGGGTGGCAGCAGGTGAAGATGAGGCTGAGCCGCTCGTCACCGAGGCCGGGCAGGCGGTCCTCGCCGACGTCCATCGTGGTCACCTCCGGCGGCGGTCCGAGCTCGGCGAGCTTTTCCCGGCCCCGGCGGGCCCGCCGAAGCCGGTCGACGGCGCTGTTGCGGGCGGCGGTCAGCAGCCAGGCGACGGGATCGTCCGGGACGGCGCCGTCCCACTTGCGCAGGGCGAGCGCACAGGCGTCTTGCAGCGCATCCTCGGCGAGCTGGAAGTCGCCCAGGACGCGGACCAGCGCGGCGAGCATCCGGGTCCGGTGTTCCCGGTAGGCCGTCTGCAGGACGGGTGCCGCGGTCATGCGCCGGTCGCGGTCCGGTGGTTCAGGCCCGGCACCCCGGCGAGCGGCCGGACCTCGACGGTGCCGTCCGCGGCCATCGGGCACAGCGCGGCCAGTTCCAGGGCTTCGTCGAGATCACGGCAGTCGAGGACGTAGGCGCCACCGAGGTGCTCGTGGGTCTCGAGGAAGGGCCCATCGGTGATCAGCGTCTTGCCGCCCCGGACGGCGACGGTGGTGGCGGTGTGCTCGCCCTGCAGCGGATGCGCGGCGACGAACACTCCACGCCGCCGGCACTCGTCGGCAAAGGCGTTCACCCTGGCCAGCGCGTCGGGGAAGCGCGGATCGCCGGGTTCCGGGCGGTCGCAGTTGTAGATCAGCAGCATGTAGTGCACAGGTCCTCCAGCTGGGGCGGCGGTGCTCCGTCGGAGAGGATGACGAACAGCTCGACCGTAACTCGACAGGCGCGCGCCGGCGTTATCCGTTCGAGCAGCCGAGCTCGGCCAGCAACATCAGGATCCGGGATGCCTGCGCAGCTTCGATCCCGGCCCCTTCGGGCGGGAGTGTCCGCAGCGCGGTGCGCAACCGGGAGCACGCGGTCGCATGATCCCCGGTAGCCCTCGCGACGAGTGCGAGTCCCTCCAGGCACTTGGCCTGGAACTGCGGGGTGTCGGTCCTCCGGGAGAGTTCGTACGCCTCCCGGAAGCGCCCCTCGGCGTGCGGGAGGTCCGCGGTTTCCAACGCCAGCTGACCGATACTGATCAGGGACTTGATCTCGCCGAGCACGTCGCCGATCTCCCGGTACAGGGCGATCGCCTCGGCGAAATGGCCGCCTGCTCCACCATGATCGTCTCTGGCCAGTTCGCATTGGCCGAGACCGTGCAACGCATTGGCCTGCCCGTGCCGGTGGTGCTCCTGGGTGAACAGCCGGTAGGCCGTTCGGAAGCTGTCCGCGGCACGTTGGGCCGAGCCGCGCAGCAGAGCCGAAAATCCCAGAAGCAGCAGGGCATCCGCCTGCATCCGCCGATCGCCGAGCTCGCTGCCCAGCCGGGACAGCCGCGCCAACCGCTTCCGGACGGTCGGATCATCCATTCGGTCGGACAGATCCATCCGCGCCAAGCCGAGGAGCGTCTCCGCCTCGGCACGTCGGTCGCCGAGCTGCCGGTAGATCGCCAATGCTTCGCGAAGATGGCTTTCGGCGGCGTCGGTGTCGCGCAGAAAGCTCATGGCAGAGGACAGGCGTGAGTGCGCCTGGGCTTGAGCGCGTTGGTCGCCCAGCTCTCGCTGGATGGCCAATGCCCGGTGGCTCAGCACTCGCGCCGTGTCGTATTGGGCGCGTAGCAACGCGCAGTCGGCCAGGCCCAGCAACGCCTCGGCCTCGCCGGGACGGTCACCCAGCTTCCACGATTGACCCAGCCCGACGCAGTACGCCGTCTCACCGTCGGAGTACCAGCCGAGCTTGGACAGGCGCGCACCGATGTCCAGAGCCATGTTCTTGATCGTGTCGGGCGGCACCGGCAGCCGGAGCGCGGCGAGCAGGCAGGCTCGCTCCGCTTGAATCCACGCGGGCACCAGTTCGCTGCTCGAGTAGCTCCACTCCCGGTAGTGGTCCAGCAGCCGGGCCACGGTGTCCCGGAACTCGGCCTCGAGTCCGGTCGCCTTGTGGTGGGCGTAGTCCCGGAGCACGTCGTGCATCACATAGGCGTAGAAGGCGGGCGCGGGCGGGATTTCGACGCCACCGGAATGCCGGTCGAAGCGGTCTCGATACCGGGCGACGAAGTTCGCGTCCACCAGCTCGTCGAGCAGTCGCACCGCATCGGTGGCCGAGCAGTTCATCATGGCCGCTGCCGTACCGGCGGTCAGGTGCGGCCCGGGATTCGTGCCCAGCACCCGCAGTGCGCGTCGCTCGTCTTCGGACAGGCTGCGGTAGGTGAGGTCGAAGCTGGCGAACAAGGTGGCCAGGCGCTGGTCCGACGGCAGTGCGCGAAGCTCGGTCACGAGCTCGGCCAACGTGCGCTTGCGCCGCACGCTGGCGGCGTGCACGCCGATCTGCAGCGGCATCCACGCGCACAGCCGCACGGCCTCCGACTCCAGGTCCGTGCTGCCCTCCCCGGCGGCGATGGCCCGGAACAGCTTGACGGCGTCGGCCTCATCGAGCGGAGCCAACGGCAGCGTTGACGCCCCGGCCAGGTCGAGTTCGGTCCGGCTGGTGAGCAAGGTGAGACAGCCGGGCTGTCCGCTCAGCAGTGGCCGGACCTGCTCGACGTCGCCGACGTTGTCCCAAACGAACAACATCCGGCGGCCGGCGATTGCCCGCTTCCAAGCCGTCTCCCGTTGCTCGAGGCTCATTTCGGCGATGTGGCGCCCGTCCACTCCGCAGTGCGGCAGCAGGTCGGCCAGCACCTCGTCAGCCGATCTCGCCCGGCGTCCCGAACAGCTTCGGAAGTCGATGAACACCTGGCCGTCCGGGTACTGATCGGCGATCCGGCGCGCGTGCTCGAGGACCAGCGCCGTCTTTCCGACGCCACCGATGCCGTGGACCAGGTGCACGGGGCCGGTCCCGGCCAGCAGCGCCAGTTCCGCACCCCGCCCGACAAAACCGGCCGGGTGGACGACCGGGGTGTGCCAGTATTCGATCCGTTCCGGCCGTACCGCCGCGAGGCCCGAGATCTGTGCGACCCCCCGCAGATCCGCGTGCAGGCCCTGGACCTGGCGGTCGATCTCGTCCTGGGTGGAGGCGTGGAGGTACTCGTTCCAGAGGGGACTCAGTGTCTGCCGGCCGAACGTCGACTCTTTCCTGATCGCTGCCAGGATCTGCGTGCACAAGGGTTCGATCAAGGGGTGATCGTCGTCGACGTGCTCCGGTCGCCCATCGGCACCGATGGGGTACTCGGTAGCGGCAACCCAAAGCCGGACAGCGTCGGCCAGCCGCGACAACGGAACACCGCCGGCCTCGGGAATCGTCCGCGGCGGATATTCCAGCAGCAGCGCGACGGTGTGAGCCCGTTGCTCGGCCATCGAATACACCTGGTCGACGGCGCGCGGCACCGCTTCTCGAATTGCCTGGTCGAGAGCTCGGTGGACGGGATCGCCCCACCGTCGCACCCCGGAACCGCCCGCTTCCTGGATCAGCCAGCCCACCAGGCCGGAGATGAACATCTCCACCACGGGCATGGTGCTGTCCTACCTTTCTCGTTGGGTCTGAACTGGTCATTCGTAGGATCGGTGGGCCCTGGGGCTCAGGTATGGCTTGCATGGTCACGCCGGTGGTGAAGGCTGAAAGGACTTGGCCGCCTGGGCTCCCGTGACGGCACGACCGCTGATGGGGATATGCGATGTGATCGCTGTGTAGGACAGTGTCGGCGTGGTCGTCTGTGGGTGACGTGGTGAGCTCGAGCGATGGAGGTGGTCGTGCCCCGGATCTGGGCCGGCGTGGACATCGGCAAGGAACACCATCACTGCGTGGTGATCAACGACAACGGCGAGCGGCTGCTGTCGCGGCGAGTCCGCAACGACGAAACAGAGCTGCTGGCCCTGATGGCCGACGTTCTCGCGATCGACGCCGACGCACTGTGGGCGATTGATATGAACTGTGGTGGTGCGGCGCTGCTGATCGGGTTGTTGGTCAACCACGACCAGCAGCTGGTCTACATCACCGGGCTGAAAGTCCACCGCGCCGCCGGAACCTACCGTGGTGAAGGCAAAACCGACGCCAAGGACGCGTTCGTCATCGCTGATCAGGCCCGGGTCCGCCGTGATCTCGGGCCGCTGCGGGCCGGAGACGAGATCGCCGTCGACCTGCGGACCCTGACCAACCGGCGCACCGACCTGATCTGCGACCGTACCCGGGCGATCAACCGGATCCGCCACCAGTTGCTGGAGTACTTCCCCGCGCTGGAACGCAGCCTCGACCTGTCCCGCAAAGGACACCTGCTGCTGCTCACCGGCTACCAGACCCCCGACGCGATCCGCAGGCTGGGCGAGCAGCGCCTGGCCCAGTGGCTGCGGCACCGCAAGGCCCGCAACGCCGACACGGTTGCCCACGCAGCGATCGAAGCCGCTGCGGCGCAGCACACCACGCTGCCGGGGCAGCAGCTCGCCGCGGCGATGGTCGAGCGGCTGGCCAAGGGGGTGATTGCCCTCAACACCGAAATCGCGGAGATCGACGCGATGATCGAGGAACGGTTTCGCCGGCACCGTCACGCCGAGGTGATGCTTACTCTGCCCGGCTTCGGGCCGACTCTCGCCGCGGAGTTCCTCGCCGCGACCGGTGGTGAGATGACCGCGTTTGGCTCGGTCGACCGTCTCGCCGGCTACGCCGGTCTCGCGCCCGTGCCCCGCGACTCCGGCCGCATCCACGGCAATCTGCGACGACCACGCCGCTATCACCGCGGTCTGCTGCGTGCCTGTTACCTTGCCGCCATGGCCAGTCTGCCGGCCTGCCCGACCTCCAAGGCTTACTACCAGCGCAAACGGGCCGAGGGAAAGCGGCACGAGCAGGCACTGCTCTGCCTTGCCCGCCGCCGCCTCAACGTGTTGTGGGCCATGCTCCGCGACCACGCTGACTATCACGCTTCACCCCCGATCCCGGCGGCTGCGTGACTTGACAATCCCCATGGGGAAGTCCTTTGCACGATTCCGACTGGGAGCCGTGAGCTTACCCTGGGGAGGGCCGTGCCCTCCCCGGTGTTGCGGGCCGTATCGACGCATCGCTCAGAAAGGCATGACCACGGCCATGGATCCGACAAGTGCCCGGACCGGAAACTTCGCCGACGTCCACGATGTCGGCTCGGTGGTGCAAGCCGGGACGATTCAGCACGTCTCCGTCACGGGAACGAACCGATGGTGGCCGGCTCTCGCCGTACCCCGGCAGCTCCCGCAGACCATGCCCGGTTTCACAGGCCGGCAGGAGCAATTGCGATTCCTGGACGCGCAACTGCCGGCAGAGGACCGGGACAACCACCCGGAGGCCGTCGTGATCACAGCGGTCGACGGAACCGGCGGCGTCGGCAAGACAACGCTGGCGCTGCACTGGGCGCACCAGGTCGAGCCGCTGTTCCCCGACGGGAGCCTCTTCGTCAACCTCCGCGGTTACGGGCCCGGCGACCCACTGTCCGCAGGGGAGGCATTGGAGGGATTCTTGCAGGCCCTCGGCGTGCCGGGCGAGATGATTCCTCCCCGGACCGAGAGCCGAGCCGGCCTGTACCGGTCGCTGCTCGCGGGCAAGCGGATGCTGATCGTCCTGGACAACGCGAACACCGCCGGCCAGGTCCGGCCGCTGCTCCCGGGTAATTCCGGCTGCTTGGTCCTGGTGACCAGCCGGGCCTCCCTGACCGGGCTGGTCGTCACCACCTCGGCTCGCCGGATGGCCCTGGACCTCATGGATCCGGACGAGGCCAGAAGCATGCTGCGGACCTTCATCGGCGCCGATGTCTCCGCAGCGAGCCCGGGCCGAGTGGACGAACTGATCAAGCTTTGCGCGAGATTGCCCCTGGCCTTGCGCATCGCGGCCGCTCGCGTTGCCGAGGGCGACCTCACCATCGCCGACCTCGTCGCGGAACTCACCGACGAACGAGCTCGCTTGGACACGCTGAGCATGTCCGATGACGAAGAAGCGACGGTCCGCGCGGTGTTCGAAGGCTCCTACCGCACGCTCGACCCCGCCACGTCACGGGTGTTTCGGCTGCTGGGCCTGATCCCGGGGCCGGACATCGGCACCCACGCCGCCGCGGCTCTCGCCGGACTCGATCTGCCGGCTATCCGGCGGCTGCTGAGCAAGCTGGCCACCGCTCACCTCATCGAACCGGCCGGACGGCACCGGTATCGCATCCACGATCTGCTGCACAGCTATGCCGCCGAACGAGCCGGCCTCGAGAACACACGGGTCGAGCGCGAGCAGGCACAGCGCCGGTTGGTCGAGTGGTACGCCCAGCAGGTGGCAGCGGCGAAACTGATCACCCATCCACCGTCCTCGGCCGACCCCTTCCGGGAGCCGATCGCGGAGGACCTGCCGCTACTGGAGCTGTCCTCGATCGACGACGCCACCGCTTGGTGGGACGACGAAGCCACCAACGTTTCCGCAATCCTGCGCTGGAGTTCCACGAACACGGCGCTCTTCAAGCTGACTGTGATGTTGCTGTACGGGGCGGCAGGGACCTTCACCCGCCGAGGACGGTGGACCGACGTCGTCGACGTCCTCGAGTCGACCGTGGCGGCGGCACAACGCAGTGGCGACCAGGTCATCGAAGCTCACCTGCTCTGTCAGCTGGCCGAATTCCTCTGGGACATGCCCGAGCGCAACGCCGTCCGGGCCATCGAAGTGGCTGAACAGGGCCTGGCACTGGCGGAACGCCTCGGCCGGCCGTCGATCATGTGCTGGGCGCTCAACACCTTGGCCTTGATCAGCCTCGCCCAGCGTCGATACGCCGACGCCGTCCGCCACCTGCAGCGAGCGCTCCCGTTGAGTGACGGATATCAGAATGGGCGCATGGAGGGTGTCATCGAAGGCAACCTCAGTGAAGCCCATACCCACCTGGGCAACCACGAACAGGCCATCGACCACGCCGAACGGGAGCGGGTGCTGCGCCGGCGAGCCGGTGACGTCGAAGGCCTCGAGTTCGCCTCTCCCTTTCACTTCGCACTGGCGTACCAGAGCCACGGCCGGCACGCCGAAGCCGTGCGAATCTGCGATGACGCGCTCGCTCGACTCCGGAAGCACCGGGACCATCCCAGGAGTGCCGGCAGGCTCCTCGACGTCATGGCGGGTTCACTCGTCGTGCTGGGTGATCACCGACGCGCGACGGCTTGCTGGGAGGAAGCTCTGGCGGTCTACGAAGTGTTCGACCTTCCCCGTGCCGCCGAAGTTCGTGCGCAGCTGCGAGGAGAATGACCCAGGCCCACCTACGGCAGCCGGCCGGACTTCCGCGGCTGACGCCGAGGTCGCGCGGCTCGGTAGCTGCCCGGGGTCTGGCCCATGGTGCGGGTGAACGTCTCCACGAACGCGCTCGGCGTGGACCAGCCGCAGCGGTGTGCGGTCTGGGTGACGCCGGCGCCCTCGGCGAGCTGGATCATCGCGTGGAACACGCGGGTCGTGGTGCGCCACTGCGGGTAGGTGGTGCCGAACTCGAGGCGGAACAGCCGGGACAGCGTGCGCTCGCTCGTGCCCGTGCGGCGGGCCAGCCACGCCGTCGTGCGGGGGCGGCTGAGGTCGTCGGTGACGAGGCGGCAAGCGTGGGCCAGGCGGGGGTCGCGGGCCTCGGGCAGGGTCAGCGGCTGGTCGTGGGCGCGGCGGAGCCGGTCGCGCAGCACCGCGTGGAGCCGGCCGGCCTCGTCGGTGCCGAGGCCGGGTTCGGTGGCGGCGATGAGCAGTTCGCGCAGCAGCGCGCTGACCGCGACGACGGTCGGTGCGGTGCCGTCCAGCGGCTCGTCGTGGACGGGGAACATCAGGGTGAGGACCTCGGTGGCGCCGTAGACGCGGTGTTCGTGCCAGGTACCGGCGGGCATCCAGACGGCGCGGTCGGCGCAGGCGACCCACGCGCCGCGGTCGGTCCGGACCGCCAGCACGCCCCGGATGACGTACACGAGCTGGTGTTCGTCGTGCCGGTGCCGTTCGATGACCTGCCCGGCCGCGTGCCGGTGGCGGTTTTCCGACACAACTCGACAGATTATCGGAAGTGCCGCCCCGCGGCGGCTGCGAACGTGAGCGCATGACGACCAGCGCGCCGAAGAACCGGCTCCGCCGGATCGCCGTGGACACCCGTCCGCTGGCGGATCCCGTGTTCCGCCGGACTTTCCTCGGTCAAGGCGCCGCCGTGGTCGGGACGATGGTTACCGAAGTCGCCGTGCCGGTGCAGCTCTACGACCTCTCGCACTCGTCGTTCGACGTCGGTCTCGCCGGGCTGGCCGGGCTCCTCCCGATCCTGGTGTTCGGGCTCTACGGCGGCGCCATCGCCGACGCCGTGGACCGGCGGCGCCTGTACCTGCTCTCCTCGGCGCTCACCTGGACGGTCACGCTCGCGTTGCTCGCCCAGGCGGTGGCCGGGCTCCGGTCGGTGCCGCTGATCCTCGCGCTCGTCGCCGTGCAGTCCGGCGGCTTCGCCGTGTCGTCCGCGGTCCGCGGCGCCATCGTCCCCGCCCTCGTCCCGCCGGAACTGGTGCCCGCGGCGAACTCGCTGAGCTACACCGCCTCGACGGTCGGGCAGGTGGTGGGTCCACTCGTCGCCGGTGTCCTCATCGGACTCCCGAACGGGTTCTGCTACGCCTACGGCGCGGACGCGGTGTTGTTCACCGCCGCGCTCTACGCCACCTTCCGGCTCCCCGCCCTGCCCTCGGCGGACCCGATCGGCCGTCCCGGGCTGCGGTCGGTCCTCGACGGCCTGCGCTTCCTCGCCGGCCGCCGGGTCCTGCTGATGTCGTTCCTGCTCGACGTCGCCGCGATGGTGCTGGCCATGCCGACCGCCCTGTTCCCCGAAGCCGCCGAGACGCGGTGGCACGGGGGAGCCGGCCTGCTGTACTCCTCGATCGCGATCGGCTCGGTCCTCGCCGGGCTGTCCGGCGGCTGGATCGGCCGGGTGCGGCGCCAAGGCGTCGCCCTCGCCGCGGCGGTGGCGGTCTGGGCGGGCGCCGTCGCGCTGGCGGGGCTCGCTCCGAGCCTGTGGCTCGCGGCGGCGCTGCTCGTCGTCGCCGGCGCGGCCGACCTCGTCAGCGCGGTGTACCGGCAGACGATCCTGCAGACCGCCGTCCCCGACCGGATGCGCGGCCGGTTGCAGGGGGTGTACACGGTCGTCGTCGCCGGCGGTCCCCGCCTCGGCGACCTCCGCGCCGGGATCATGGCTTCGGCGTTGCCGCTCGTCGTGGCCTGGTCCGGAACCGCGCTCGCGTGCGTGGTGCTCGTCCTGGCCGGCGCCGTCCTGGTGAAATCGTTCTGGCGCTACACGCCTGCCGGTCGTTGACGGCCCGGCCGGTGCTCAGGCTTCGCGCCGGGGGTTTCGGCCAGCCCGGCCGCGGTCAGGGTGAGGTGCTGGGCCAGCGCGGCAGCGGCGGCGTCGGCGTCCCGCGCGAGTGCGGCTTCCTCCAGCCGGCGGTGTTCAGCAAGGTGGTCCCGGCCGGGGGTGCGGTGGGCCGACCAGCGGCGGGCGAGTTCGCTCGCGGTCCACATCCGGTCGAAGGTCTCCAGGAGCATCG
The DNA here is from genome assembly GCF_031082405.1 of Amycolatopsis sp. A133. Classification (GTDB taxonomy): domain Bacteria; phylum Actinomycetota; class Actinomycetes; order Mycobacteriales; family Pseudonocardiaceae; genus Amycolatopsis. Next base: position 357,273 of record NZ_JAVHJU010000076.1, on the reverse strand, counting down.
TGTTGCCGCAGCCCTCCAGCAGGGTGCGGTGGAAGATCCGGTGCGCTTCGGCCCAGGCGTCGCTGTAGTGCTCGCCTTCGGCGGGGAGGAACGGCGGCGTGCGGGCGAGACGGTGGTGGGCGGCGCGCACGCGGGCCTCCCAGTCCACGTCGCCGCGCTCGACGGACATGCGCAGGACCACCGGCTCGACGGCCCGCCGGGCCTCCGCGATCTCCTGCCAGCGGCGATCGGAGAAGGCCGGGACGGCGAAGCCACGGTTGGGCAGGCGGTCGGCGAGGCCCTCGCCGACCAGGCGCACGAGCGCCTCCCGCACGACCACCAGGCTCACCCCCTGCTCCTTGGCGAGGTCCTGGGGTTTCAGCGCGGCGCCGGGGGCATGGGCACCGTGCATGATCGCGCTCCGCAAGTGCGCGTAGACCTGCTCGGAGAGCATCGGCTTGTCCGGCGAACTCGTTCGCGTCATGCCCTGAAGTATAGATGAAGGAGAAGATAATCGATTATCGGTGCTATGGTCGATCAAGCGCGACCCGGCGCAGCAGAAAGGAACGACACGATGACCGTCAACGACCCGTTCGCCCGGCTTCCCGAGGTGGCCACCTTCACCGTGGCCGGCCGCACCGTCACCGACGGTGCGGCGTGGCCCGCCGAACACCTCTCCGCCGCTCTTCCCGGCGGGAAGGACCTCTCTCCGCAGCTGTCCTGGAGCGGCGCGCCCGAAGGCACCAAGAGCTACGCGGTGACCGTCTACGACCCGGACGCCCCCACCGGGTCCGGGTTCTGGCACTGGGCGGTCGCCGACATCCCCGCCACCTGCACCGAGCTGCCCGAGGGCGCGGGCGACGACACCGGGCCGGGCCTGCCGGAGGGTGCGTTCCAGCTACCCAACGACGCCCGCGTCGCCCGTTTCCTCGGCGCCGCCCCGCCGGCCGGCCACGGCCCGCACCGCTACTTCGTCGTGGTGCACGCTCTCGACGTCGAGTCCATCGGCATCCCGGCCGACGCCACCCCGGCTGTCCTCGGCTTCACGATGACCTCGCACACCCTCGCCCGCGCGGTCCTGGTGGCCACGGCGGAAACGCCGGGTCCGGAACGCATCGAAGCCTCCCGGCTCATCCCGGCACCGGCCGACGCCGTCTTCGCGGTGTTGACCGATCCGAAGGGCCACGTGGACATCGACGCGTCGGGAACGCTCATGGACGCCGAAGGAGCCCCGGTCACCCGGCCCGGCGACCGGTTCGTGGTCCACATGGACCGGGAAGCCCTCGGCGACGTGCCGCTGGGGAGGTACGACGTCGAGGTCGTCATCACCAAGCTCATCCCGGGCGAGGAGATCGCGTGGACGGTGGAGGGCCGAGTCCCGCCGCACGCCCGCCACACCTTCGGCTACCGGCTGGAGCGGGCCGGCGACGGCACGCGCGTCACTTCGTACTACGACTGGTCGGAAGTGGACGAGGAGTGGCGCAAGCGCGTCGACTTCCCGGTGGTCTCCGAGCCGGCCATCAAGGCGACGCTGGGGATTTTGGAACGCACGGTGCGCCGGAATGCGGCCGCCTGAAGGGTTCAGCTCGCCGAAGGAGCCGCCCCGGACCGACCTCTGTCCGATGTGGATCGGTCCTTGCTCATGCGCAGGATCAAGGCGAGCGCGTCGTCGGAGCGGGCGGCCGGAGTCAGGACTTCCTGCAAAAGCAGGCCACGAATCGCGGCAATGGTGACGGTGGCCAAAGTCAGCGCTTCCCCGGTGTCGAGCCCTTCGCGTTCCGCGAGCGAGGCCAGCATCCTGGTCAGGTCGTCGAGCGAGGCGACGAACTCGCGGAAGTCCTCCGGGCTGTACGCGGCCAGTCCGACGACGTGGAAGAAGCCGCGGACGCGCGACAGCTGCTCCGGGCGGGTGTACGCCCGCCAGATCGCCACGACGAGGTCGTCGAAGGTGCCCTGCCGGGCGGTCTCGAGCAGTGCCTCGTTGTCCCGGGATCGCTGGGCCTTCAGCATGGCCGCCAAGACGCCCGGGAGTGACCCGAAGTGGTAGCGCAAGAGGGCGTGGCTGGTCTCGGTCTTGGCGGCGATCTCGCGAAGCGACACCTCCGGGGCGGGAAGGCCCTGCTCGAAGGCGTCGAGAAGCCGGGCCAGGAGCCGCTCGCGTGCGTCGCCGGTGCGTTCCGTACTTGACAGGGTCACTCCCACAGTTTATCCATTGGAAAAGAAGCGCCGTGTGGCTCACACATGGTCGCAGCCGGCGCCGGTGGAGGGAACGAACTCGTGGGACGGTGTCAAGTGGTCGGCGCGACGGTCGTCGACGGATCGGGGTGCGACCCGGTCCACGTCGACGTCGGCATCGAAGACGGGCAGATCACCCAGGTCGGTGCCGCCGGCGCACGCGGCGAGCGCCTCGACGCCGCAGGCCTGACGATGACGCCGGGCCTGATCGACGCCCACGTCCACTTGGGCCTGTCGAGCCCGATCCAGCCGCAGTTCTCGTTCCGGATCAGCGCCGCCGAGCTCGCGGCGGACATCTTCGCCACGGCCGGCGCGGCGCTCGACGCCGGCTTCACCACCGTCCGGGACACCGGCGGGGTCGACGGCGGCCTCGTCACCACGATCGCGAAGGGCAAGGTCAGGGGGCCACGCGTCCTGTCGTGCGGGCCGGTTCAGTGCCAGCTCGGCGGGCACGGCTACTACGGAGCCGACTGGGAACCCACCGAGCTGTGGAGCAGCCACCACCTGCCCGGCCTGTGCGCCCTGTCCATGATGTCGGGCAACGCCGACGAGCTGCGGCGCAACGTGCGCGAGGCCTTCCGCCGCGGAGCCTCCTTCCTGAAGCTCTGCGTGACCGGCGGCGTGGTCGGCGCCCACGACCGGCTGACCGACACCCAGTTCACCGTCGAGGAGATCGCCGTCGCCGTCCAGGAAGCCGCGGCGCGGGGCACCTACGTGACGGTGCACGCCCACAACAACGACGGCATCCGGAACGCGATCGAGGCCGGGGCGCGCTGCGTCGAGCACGGCACCGACCTCGACGAACCCACGGCCACCCTGATGGCCACGCGCGGGGTCGCCCTCGTGCCCACGTTCGCCGTCGTCGAGCAACTGCTGCACGACACCGCCGGAGCGGGCCTCGACGCATCGACCCGCGATCGGGTGCTGGGTGTTCGTGAGCGGATGACCGAGGCGCTCGCGGTCGCCAAGGAGGCCGGAGTGCGGATCGGGCTGGGCTCCGATCTCATCGGCCCGGCTCAGGACCGCCGTGGCGAAGAGCTCAAGTTGCGCGCAAAGCTCGAAACCCCGATGGAAGCCCTCGTGGCGGCCACCAAGACCAACGCCGAGATCCTCGGCCTGCCCGGCCAGGTCGGTGTCATCGCTCCCGGCGCGCAGGCCGACCTCGTGTTGTGGAACGGCAACCCGGTCGAAGACCCGGAGCTGTTCGCTGATCCCGCCAACGCCGTCCTCGTTCTCCAGGCCGGCCGAATTGTGAAGGACCTCCGATGAGCACCATGTGGCAGGGCTGCCTCGCCGACACCGACTACTTCGAGCTGCGGTCCAGCGGCGGGCACGACTACGGCGTCTGGGTCACCACGCCACCGGGCTACGACCCCGCCACGACGCCGGCGCCGGCCGTGTACGTGCTCGACGGCAACTGGGCCGTGGGCATGACGGCCCCGCTCATCGTCACCCAGAAAGACCCCATGCAGCAGATCCGGCCCTACCTCCAAGTCAGCGTCGGCTACGCGGGCGAGGACGCCCAGCACTGGGCCCGGCTGCGCAACAGGGACCTCGTACCACCCGGCGAGCCCATCGCCCAGGAGTTCGTCGACGCCGTGGAGACGGGAATCCGGACGGGTTCGATGACCCGCGAGGAAGCCGACGCCTACCTCGCCGAATTGAAGGACACCCGGGCCGATGCGTTCCTGGCCTTCCTCACCGCGGAACTGCACCCCCGGATCGCGCGCGACTACGGCACCGCCGCGAGCGGTCACGGCCTTTTCGGCTACTCCTACGGCGGGCTCTTCAGCCTCTACACCTGGCTCACCGGCAGCACGCTCTTCGAGAGCATCGGCGCGGGCAGCCCCGGTGTCGTCGGTGAAGACAGCCAGGTCTTCGCGATGCTCGAAGAAATGGGCGACAGCCTGCCCGCCGCTCAGCTCCACCTGACCCTCAACGACCGGGAGCTCCTCGGAGACCTGCCCGTCTACCAGAACCTCACGAAGAACGCGGCCACCGTCCTGCACCGCCTGACGGCCCGCGGCGGAGCCGTCACCAGCGCGGTCCTGCGCGAAACGCACGTGACCGGCCTGCAGGCCTCGTTCCTCAGCTACCTCAGGACCTGCCGTGCCCGGTGAGCGCCGGAGTGCCGATGTGGTCGTGATCGGGGCCGGGGTGATCGGTTCGTCGATCGCCCTCGAGCTGGCCCGGGCGGGGCACCGGGTTGCCGTGCTCGATCGGGCCGCCGGGGCCGGCCAGGGGTCGACCTCGGCGTCGAGTGCGATCGTCCGGTTCAACTTCTCCACCACCGCCGGGGTGGCGACGGCGTGGGAGGCGCACTTCGGCTGGCTCGACTGGGCCGGCCACCTCGGGCACGATGTCGGCGACCTCGCGGTGTTCCGCCGGAGCGGGCTGGTCATGCTGGACGTCGAGGCGGCTCCGCGCACGTCCTGGCTTCCGCTGTTCGACGAGATCGGCGTTCCCTACGAGGAATGGGACAGCACGACCTTGGCCGAGCGCGTTCCCGGTATCAACACCGGCCGCTATTGGCCGCCGAAGCGGCTCGACGACGAGGAATTCTGGGAGGACGCACAACACTCGCTCGGCGGCGTGTACACCCCGGACGCCGGTTACGTCTCGGACCCGAGCCTCGCCGCCGTGAACCTCGCGGCCGCGGCCTCGGCGTGCGGGGCGGAGTTCCGCTTCCGCAGCACGGTGACAGCGGTGGAGCAGGCCGGCGGGCGCGTGACGTCGGTGCGGCTGTCGGACGGCACCCGGATCCCCTGTGCCGTCGTGGTCAACGCGGCCGGTCCGTGGTCGGGCGCGGTGAATCGCTTGGCCGGCGTGGGTGCCGGCTTCACGGTCGGGGTGCGCCCGATGAGGCAGGAAGTGGCGCACGTGCCGGTCCGGGAGGGCTATGGCGGGCCGGTGGTGGCGGACATGGATCTGGGCACCTATTTCCGCGGTGAAGCGGGCGGGGACCTGCTCGTCGGCGGCACGGAACCGGAGTGCGATCCGCTGCAGTGGACCGACGACCCGGACGCCGTCGGCATTCACCCGACGGCCGCGGTCTTCGAGGCTCAGGTGACACGGGCCGCGCGGCGGTTGCCCGACCTGGCGGTGCCCAACCGGGCGCGCGGCGTGGTGGGCGTTTACGACGTCGCCGACGATTGGACACCGATCTACGACCGCACCGGGCTCGAGGGTTTCTACCTCGCGATCGGAACGAGCGGCAACCAGTTCAAGAACGCGCCGGTCGTGGGGCAGCTGATGACGGAGCTGATCAACCGGGTGGAGAGCGGCGCCGACCACGACGCCGTGCCCGTCCGGTTCCGGGCTCCGCGCACCGGCCTGGAGATCGACCTGGGTGCGTTCTCCCGCAAGCGCAACCGGAACACCGCGAACTCGGGCACGGTGCTGGGCTGAGCCGGAATTCGGACGAGGCGTGGCGTCCGGATGCGGACGCCGCGGTGGCGGCATCGGCCCGGCGGGGTGCCCGGTCCTGCGGAGAGCGTACGGTGAACCTCAGGATATCAACGGACGTTGATATCCTGAGGAGGCGACGATGACCCACACAGGACTGCTGGCCGGCCCGATCAGCGGCCTCAGGTACGAAACCCCGACGCACCGGGGCCTTACCGGCGAGCAGGGTGAATTCCGGTACGAGGCGGGGGAGCGCGTCGCCTTCCTCGTGGGGGCGACGCCCATCGGCAACGTTTCCGCCCGCCCGCGGGTCAACCTGGCGCAGATCGTCGCCCGGGTCGACGGCGACGTCGCCAAACTGCGCGACCCGGGGCTGACGAACGTGGCCCGGTTCGTGTTCAGCCTCGGCCGGCAGGCCCTCCGGGACCACGGGACGCAGATCGCGCCGGAGGTCCACGACATCATCGGTCACCGGCGGATCGACTTCCGGCACGACGCCGATTTTGCGGGCACCGGCGCCGGCGACAAACTTCAGGCGTTCGCCGACGACCCGGTGGTCGTTGCGCTCCTGCGCGACCTGAACGACGCCGGCGTCTTCGCGGGCACCGAGCCGCGGACTTTGTGCACGCCGGCGAACGCCCGCAACGAAGTCCGCCGCAACGCCATGGGCATCCTGCGCTTCCGCGACGTCGAGATCCCGTTGCGCAACGGCGAGCACGTCCTCGCGGACGTCTTCCGGCCCGCCGAGCCGGGCAGCTACCCGGTCGTCATCAGCTCGGGTCCCTACGGCAAGGCGTTCAACCACCACTCCATCGCGACCGACGGCGACCTCGAAGAGCACGAACTGATGGAGGACGACTACTTCTCCGGCAACCCCGGCGGGCAGCCGTTCGAGAACCACGAGACGGTCAACACCGCGTCCTGGGTTCCCGACGGGTACGCGGTCGTGCGGACGGACATGCCCGGCGCCGGCAACAGCCCCGGGCAGCTCGCCCCCTGGGGTATCGCCGGGGCCGAAGCCCTGCGCGACTGCATCGAGTGGGCGGGCGGGCAACCGTGGTCCAACGGCAACGTCGGCACCTGGGGCATGTCCTACCTCGCGATGAGCCAGCACCAGGCCGCCAGCCTCCACCCGGAACACCTCAAAGCGATGATCGCCATCGGCACGGACGTGGACCTCTACGAAGAGGTCGCCTACAACGGCGGGATCTTCAACGAGCAGTTCTGGTCCGTCTGGAAAGCCGCCGGGATCGACCCCGCGATCGTCGGGGAACCCGACGTCGCCGACTTCATCCGGACCCTGCAGGACAGCCCGTTCCGCGACACCGATCCGGACGCCGTTTTCGGGCCGCGGGCGAACGTCTTCATGAGCCCCGACCTGACCGGCGTCACCGTCCCGCTCTGGGCGGTCGCCGCCGCCACCCACTCCGCCCACTTCCACCAGGTCGGCGGCAGCAACGCCTATCTGGCCACGCCCGCTCCGGACAAGAAGCTCGACATCTGGGACGACTGGTTCCAGAAGGCCTACGCCGCCGAGACCGTCGCCGCGCACAAAGCGTTCTTCGACCACTGGCTCAAGGGAACCGACAACGGCATCATGGCCGCCCCGCCCGTCCGCCTCGAGATCCGGTCCGGCCACGGTGCCGCGGTCGTCCGCCACGAGAACGAGTGGCCCGTCGCCCGCACCGACTACCGCCGCTGGTACTTCGACGCGTCCACCACGCAGACACCCGAGCCGGCCGGGAAACGACGGTTCCTCCGGCTCACGACCACCCGGCCGACCGCCACGGCGGAGGAGTCGTACCCGGCGGAGATCGCCCTCGTCCCTCCCGCCGCCGGAGCGGCGTTGCGCGTCGATCCCACGGCGGCCGGGTCCGACCCCGGTGCGACCGGAATCTCGTTCCTGAGCGCTCCGTTGACGGCTGATGCGGTCCTCGCCGGCTACGGCAAGGCCGGCATGGTGGTCTCGTCCACCAGCCACGACATGGACATCTACGTGTCGGTACGGGTCATCGACGACGGCGGCGAAGAAGTCGACTTCACCGGATTCGCCACGAGTGGCTTCGGCGACCGGCCCATCCCGCTGATGCTGGGCTGGCTGAAGGCGTCACACCGCCGCATCGACGAAGCACGCAGCACCGGCTACACGGTCAAACACACCCACCGGAAAGCCGACTACGCGCCCCTCGTCCCGGGCGAGGCGGTCGAGGTCGAGATCGAATTGATCCCGAGCACCGGCTTGCTGAAGAAGGGGCACCGGATCCGCGTGGACGTGCAGCCCTACGACGGGGTCGCCCACGGCATGCACCACGCCTACGACCCCACCTACCACGACGGCGCTGCCAACACGGTGCACACGGGCCCCACACGCCTGGGTTATCTGCAGCTGCCGATCATCGACGGCGGCGTTTGAGCGGCTCGTTGAGGCAAAGCCGGCCGCGTCAGCGGGTGGCCGGCAGGCCGGCCGCGGTCGCGGCGATCATGCGCTGCAGCGTCGGCCGGAACGGGGGGAACACCCGGGCGATCTCCGGCTCGCGGTCGTACAGCTCCCGCAGCGCGGCCGAGGGACGGGTCAACGGGAACAGCTTCGCAACGAACGCGCCGGCCGCCATGACCAAGGACGCCCCGTCGGTGCCGGTCAGCTCGGGGCAGGCGGTGGTGAGCTGCCGACCCAGGGTGAAGTAGGTGTCGATGGCCCACCGCTTGTAGACCTCCAAGGCCGCGACCGACACGTTGTGCTCCAGCATCGTCTCGGCGTGCGTGGTGAGGTCGCAGTACAACGGCCGGTCGGCGTAGGCGCCGGCGAGAGCGGCCGCCGCCGCGGAAAACCCGCTCGCCCCGTGCAGCGCGGCGCCGGCGGCGGCGGCCCAGTCCGCGCCTTCCCGCATCGCCAGCTCCAGGTAGATCTCCTCGCGCGTGCCGAAGTAGCGCAGGACGTTGGACTTGGCCAGCCCGACCGCCGCGCCGATGTCACCCAGGCTGACCCGGGCCACCCCCGAAGCCCGGGCGAGCTCGGCGGCGGCGGCGAGGATCATCTCGCGCCGCTGGTTCTTCTGTTCCGGACGCCGGGCCCGCTGAAACGACGCTTCCATGGCAGCCACCACTCTAACCCGGCACTTAGTAGAACGATGTTCTCTTGTTAAAGAGACGCTGTTCTTATATCCTCGCCCCGACCCGCTCCCCACTCCGAAACGGCAAGCACATGACCGCCAGCGGCACCGACCTCAGCCGGACCATCGACGCCTTCGTGGCCTCCTTCAACGACCCCGACCTCGACCGGGTCATGTCCTTCTTCGCCGAGGACGCCCGCTACCTACCCGGCCGCGGCCCCGAACTGCGCGGCCTCCCGGCGATCCGGGCGGCGTTCGCGCCGCAGTTCGCCGGCCGCTACGGCGCGATGACCTTCGACGTCTACGACCAGGTGATCGACGAGTCCCGCGGCCGGGCAACAATCCGGTGGGCGTGCCGGCTGGACCTGACGGGTGCGCACGGCCGCCACGCGATACCCCCGCTGCGGTGGTTCGCCCGCCTCCGCTACGGCGGCCGCATGCAGTGGCACGGCTTGGACGTCTTCCACTTCGACCCCGCCGGGAAGATTACCGGCAAGTTCACCTACGCGACCTTCCGCCTGCCGCTCTGGGAACGGGCACGCTGACCACCCACGCCGACGAGGGTGCCGCTACTGCAGACCCGAACTGTCGCGACGCCGCTCATGCCGAGGAGAGCGCACCGGAGAAGGGGCAACGCCGGCTGCGTCAGAGCCGTTTTGCGAGGAACAGGGTGGTCCCGTGGACCGCGTCCACTTCCTTCCGCCCGGTCTCGGTGAACCCGAGCTTGGCCAGCACACGACGAGAAGCGGTGTTCCACTCCCAGACCGTGGCCCACAGGCGTACGTACCCGGACGATCTGGCCCAGTCCAAGACAGCCTTCGAGGCCTCAGTCACGTATCCCCGACCCCAGACCCGGCGCAGCAGCTCGAACGCCAGCTCCGGTTCCCCCTCGAACCCCCGACCGCTGTCGATCAGCCCGCAGTAACCGATGACGTCACCAGCGGCCTTCCGCTCTACCGCCAGCAACCCGGTCGACGATGGCCGGCCGGCGCGGATCGCATCCTCGAGCTCCGCGACCGTGGGGCGCCCGTCCGCGTCGATCCGGCGGTGCGGCGGCACTCGTGAATCACGTTCGGTCCACAGCTCACGCTGGACAACAGCCTCGGCCACCCGCCAAGGCCTGAGCAACAGGCGATCCGTCTCGAACACGACCCCACGCCCCGGCGTCAGCTCAGCTGCCATGACCACAACTCTCCCACCGGCAAGCGTCCTGTCCTGCCGAGGAATGCGACCTGTCGTGCCGCGCTGCTAGCCTCGGCCAAGGCGTCACCGAGTCAACGGGGGTTGGAATGAGCTTGAGCGTCGGCGACCGTCTGGAGATTCACGAGGTGATCGCGCTCCACGGTCACCTCTGTGACGCCGGCAGCTACGACCGGTTCGGCGAGGTGTTCACCCCCGATCTCGAGGTTGACGTCAGCGATCTTGGTCTGCGGCCGGTACCGGCCGATGATGCATCCCAGTCGCGTCTGGACGCGTATATCGCTGTCGCGCATCGACGGGCCCCGGGTAGTGCGCTCGCCATGCACGTCACGAACATCATCGTCGGTGAAGACGGCGACGGCGCTCGGGCATGGTCAAAGGGCATGACCGTGAACCAAGATGGTTCGGTGGCCAGTTTCACCTACGAGGATCAGTTCGTGCGCACGAGTCAGGGCTGGCGGATCAGGCGTCGGAAAGTTTCACCTCGACGCGAGCCCGGAGGTGGGGTCGAGCCACTCGTGCTGCCCGCTTGACCGTCGAGGATCGGCGGTCAAGTTCCGATCACCGGCACCGGCACCGTGCGGCTCGATCGGTAGGCCTCGGCCATGGCGTGGAAGGACCGTTTCGGGGCGAGACTGCCGTCGGGCATCAGCTTGCACACCCCGTAGGACGCCACGTCGAGGTCGAAGCGGGGGTCGGTGTGATGCGGGTATTCGTAGCCGGCGAAGGTGAACCAGAAGGCGGTGTCCACCCCTTCCTCGTCGAAGACCGCGATCGTCTCGCGCAGGTGGCGGGCCTGCTCCTCCTCGTCGCGGACGTAATTCCCGTTGACGTGCGGGGGATCGGCGTCGTAGTCGATGACACCCTGCCAGCCCACGCCGCCGCGTTCGGCGGCGCCGCGGTAGGTGCAGCAGCCGAATTCCGTTGCCGCCAGGGGCTTTCCGTGCCGGAGATAGTCCCGCACGCCCTGGCGGAGGGCGTCGCCGGGCTCGCCGTAGGCGTCGGCGCTCACGATGTCGAAAGGCGTCCAGTCGATCTGTTCCCACGTTCCGGAGGCGTAGGTGACCTTGCCGCGGAACCGGGCGCGCACCGCGGCCACGATGCCGGCCAGCACGGGGTCCAGCTTCGCGGACACCTCGGCCAGCCCTTCGTGCGTGCCGCCCATCACCGTGTCGATCCTCGCGAGACTGTCGGGCCCCGGGACAAAACCGGGGGAGAACAGGCTCAGCTCGCAGCCGGTGACGAACACCGCCGCCCCCGCCTCCCGGGCGCGGTCCGCGCAGCCGGCGAAGTACGGCACCAGTTCTGCCGCCGGCAGTTCGCAGGGGAACGGGGAGAACCAGACCTCCAGCCCGGCGTCGGCGGCGTGCCGGGCCGCGACGGCCAGCCGCTCGGGGTCACCGCCGGTGATCCGCACCGCGTCGCAGTGCAGGTCCTCGGCGATGACGCGGATCTCCCGGCGCACCGCTTCGGCGTCGAAAACGGGGCGCGAACTCCGCCCGCCGGGGCTGAAGCCGGTGTCGTACGTGATGCCTCGAGCTCTCACCGGATACCTCACACGTTGCTGGGCCTGGGCCCGGAACGTTAGGAATGAGGTGAAGTCCGGTCAACGAGATCACTTTCTGAACAACGCTGTTTGTGCAGCTCGGCTCGCTGATGATCATTGCAATGACGTTGCCGCCTAATGCACGCGGACGGCGGCCTGTTGCAAAGATCGACGTGCGGCCGGGCATACTGGCCGCCCGCACCCCGAACGGAGGAGCCGGCCGGATGCCAGGACGCAGGCTGACCAGCGCGGACCGGCAGCGGATCGCCGAGGGGCTGGCGCAGGGCCGGGATTACGCCGACATCGCCCGCGGCCTCGGCCGTCCCACCTCGACGGTGAGCCGCGAGGTCGCGCGCAACGGCGGGCCGGGCCGCTATCGCGCGGAACTGGCGCAGCTCGCGACCACCCACCGCGCCAGGCGACGGCCGCGCCCGCCCGCCCACCCGGAAACCGGTGCGCACGCAGGCCCCGATCCCGGTACGGCCGCCGCGTACGCCGGCGAACTCACCGCGGTCCTCGTCGAGACCGGCCTGCCGCGCACCGCCGCCGGCGTGCTGGCCTGCCTGTTCACCTCCGGGACCGGCAGCCACACGGCCGTCGAGCTGGCGCGGCACCTGCGGGTCAGCGCCGCGACCATCTCGCACGCGGTCGCCCTGCTGCGCCGGCAGGGGCTGATCCGCCGCGGCCGCGACGGCCACAGCCGGCGCCACCGGTACTTCCTCGACGAGGACGCGGGCGTCCGCTCCGCGGTGGCCGGTGTCCGCGCCAACCAGCGACTCGCCACCACCGCGCTGCGTGGCGCCGACATCTTCGGCGCCGACACCGCCGTCGGAACCCGGCTCGCCGCCGCCGGGCAATTCCTCGAGCAGATCGGCAACGACATCCTCCGCGCCGCCGAGAAACACGCACGTACCGGCCCGGAAGGAACCTAGAACTCCTTGCTCCGGCGCGAAATCACCCTTTCCTCGTGCGACGGCGGGGCGTGGCCGATCGGGGTGGCGTCGAGCGCATGTGCTCGCGCACCGGTGCCAGCAGGCCGGCGAGGGCCGTGACGTCGTCGCGGGAGAGCGGCTCGAACAACAGGCCGCTGACCACTTCGACGTGGCCGGGCAGGACTTCGGCGAGCCGCTCGCGCCCGGCGTCGGTGACGGTGACCGTGATGCTCCGCTCGTCGTCCGGAGATGGGGTGCGCACGACCAGGCCCGCCTTCTCGAGCAACCCCGCCTGGTAGGTCAGGCCGCTGCGGCTGTAGACGACGCCGTCGGCCAAGTCGGTCATGCGGTGGCTGCCCGAGGGGGAGTCCCCGAGCCGGGCCAGCAGCTGGAACTGCACGTAGCTGAGGTCGCCGGCTTCGCGCAGCTGCTGCTCGACCGCGTGCCGGAGCAGGCTGGTCACTTCGATGAGGTCGAAGTAGGCGCCGAGCTGCACGGGGTCGAGCGACGGTGGTGCGTCAGACATGCCGCGAGTCTACTGCTTCGAATTCGAAGGGGCCGTGCCGAAAACGGGCATCTTCCGCTGGTGCACACTGGCGCCATGTCCCTGTCCGAGTTCGGCGCCGCCGTCCGCCGGCTGCGCGAACACACCGAGCCCGCCGGTGGGCCCCGCGCCGCCGGGCGGCGGGTCCGTGGGCTGCGGCGGGAAGAACTCGCCGAGCTCGCCGGGGTGTCCGCGGACTACCTGCGGCGGCTGGAGCAGGGACGGCGGCACCCGTCGGCCGGCGTGGTGACCGCCCTCGCCCGCGCGCTGCGGCTCGGCCGGGCGGACTACGAGCGGCTCTGCGCCCTCGCCGGGTACGCCGCGGTCGACGGGCACGTGCCGCGTGAAGCCGGCGCGGCGGCGATGCGGCTGCTGGAGCGGTTCGACGACACCCCCGCGTTCCTGGTCGACGCGGCGTGGAACGTCGTCGCCGTCAACGGCGCGTGGCTGGCACTGGGCAGCGGTGCGGTGACCGGGACCGCGCGGGACTGGAACGTCGCGTGGCGCACGTTCTGCGACGCACGCCCGGAGATCGATCGCACCGACGACCACCAGGCCGGTTTCCGGGCCGTGCTCGCCGCCCGGCTGCGTGACGCCCACCTGCGCTACCCGGGCGACGCGTCGCTCGCCGAGCTCGTGGACGAGCTGCGGAGCGCCAGCCGTTCGTTCGACCTGTTGTGGCGCACGCCGAAAACCGTTTCCACGTACGAAAACCGGGCCGTGTTCCGGCATCCGGACGGTGCGGCCATCGCGCTCGACGGCACCCTGCTCGAGGTGCCCGGCGACGACCTGATGGCGGTGGTCCTCACCGCGGCGCCGGGCTCGGCCGACGCGGCCCGGCTCGGCGAGGTCGTCCGCGCCGCCGGCGGACCGGCCGTGGTCAGGGTGGGCCAAACCGGCCCAGGCTGACCGAGCCCCCGCCCACGATCCTGAGGTCCATGTGGATCAAGGGAACCTTCGGCGCGCCCTCGTGTTCGCGGCCGCGGTGACCGGTATCACTTGCTTCGAATTCGAAGCAGCAGTACCGTAGCTCGTAGTTGCTTCGAATTCGAAGCGAAACCAGTGAAGGTGAGACTCCGATGAAGGCAGTGCGTTTCCGCGAGTACGGCGACCCCGGTGTCCTGCGCTACGAGGACGTGGAGCAGCCCGCCCCCGGTGCCGGGCAGGTCCGGGTCCGCGTCGCCGGCACGTCGTTCAACCCCGTCGACGGCAACATCCGCGGCGGTTTCATGCGGGGCCCCATTCCGGTGGAGCTGCCGCACACCCCCGGCCTCGACGTCGCCGGCACGGTCGACGCGCTGGGCGAGGGTGTGACCGGTCTCGCGATCGGTGAGGAGGTCGTCGGCTTCCTGCCGATGGACAAGCCGGGCGCGGCCGCGGAGTACGTCCTCGTCCCGGCCGAGGTGCTGACCCGCGCGCCCAAAAGCGTCCCCTTGGCCGATGCGGCCGCGCTGCCGCTGGTGGGCCTCACCGCCTACCAAGCGTTGTTCGACCACGGCAAGCTGACGGCCGGGCAGCGCGTGCTGATCAACGGCGCCGGGGGAGCGGTCGGCGGCTACGCGGTGCAACTGGCCAAGGGCGCCGGGGCTTACGTGATCGCCACGGCCGGCCCGCGCAGCGGCGACGCGGTCACCTCCGCCGGTGCCGACGAGGTCGTCGACCACACCGCCACGAGCGTGCCGGCGGCGGTGACCGAGCCGGTCGACGTCGTGCTCAACCTCGCCCCGGTCGCTCCGGCCGAGCTGGCCGCGCTGGTCACCCTGGTCCGGCCGGGCGGGGTCGTGGTGAACACGACGGTGTGGATGCCCGCGCCGTCCGACGAGGAGCGTGGCGTGCGGGGCATCGACCTGTTCGTCCGCAGCGACGCGGATCAGCTGGCGCGGCTGGTGGAGCTGGTCGACCGCGGGGAGCTGCGCGTCGACATCGCCGAGCGGGTGCCGCTGGCCGAACTGACGGCGCTGCACACCCGGGCCGCCGAAGGTGGGGTGCACGGCAAGGTCGTCGTCGTCCCGGCCACCGCCTGACGCCGCCCCGATCCGGGGCGGCAGGTCGAACGCCTGCCCGGCCGGCTCGGATTCCGGCGCTCGGTGGCCGGCGCCGGCGTATCCTCGGCGCGGTGCCGCCCCTGGTCGTGACCCTCGCCGTCGACGAGCGCGCGCAGGCGGCGTGGAACGTCCTGCGGCGCCGGTGGTTCCCGCCGGATCGGCTGCTCGTCGACGCCCATCTCACCCTGTTCCACGCGCTCCCGGGTGCGCACCTGACGACGGTGCTCGCCGACTGCGCGGAGGTGGCGGGCGAGCCGTTCGGGATGACGGTCGCGCGCGTCCGGTCGCTCGGCCGCGGGGTAGCGCTCGACATCGAATCGGCGGACCTGCTCCGGCTGCACGCCGCACTGCGGGAACGCTGGTCGCCGTGGCTGACCCGGCAGGACGCGCAGCCGTTCAAGCCGCACGTGACCGTCCAGAACAAGGCCGGCCCGGACGTCGTGGCCGCGGCGCTCGAAGCGGTCCGCCGCGACCCCGGTCCCCGCACGGCCACCGCGACCGGCCTGGACGTCTGGCGCTACCGCGGCGGCCCGTGGGAGCACCTCGCCACCGTGCCGGGTGGACGACCGGGTCGCGGGTGACCGCGGCGGGAGACGGCGGGCGTGGGAGCCTCCGGTTCAGAGCGGGCCTGCCCGCCGGCCCGGCCTGGAAACAGCATCAGGCGACCTGGCGGATCGGCAGGACCAGCACCGCGCCCAGCAGCCCGGCGCCGGCGCCGAACACGAAGAGTGCCGCGAAGTTCTGCGGCGCCTGCGCGGTGGCGCCGATCGCGAGCACCGCCGGCGCGATCGCGGGCACCAGCGAGCTGGGCAGGGTGTTCGCGATGTTCATCAGGCCCAGGTCCTTCGCCGGGTTGGCCGGGTCCGGCACGAGCTGCGTCACCAGCGCGATGTCCACGCTCAGGTACACACCCTGCCCGAGGCCGACGACGCCGACCGCGACCAGGAACGCCGGGAACGAGTGCGCGACCGCGGCCAGCAGCAGGCCCACGGCGAAGATCAGCGCGGCGGCCACCACGAACGGCTTGCGGCGGCGGACCCGGTCGGACAGCTTGCCGGCGATCGGGGCGAACACCACCGCCGCCGCCGTCAAGACCAAAGTGGACAGGAAGACGGCGCCGGCGACCCGGTCCGGCGGGAAGCGCAGCACCAGGATGAGGTAGAAGGTCTGGTACGCCTGGATCGCCGCCACGCCGAGGAAGACCAGCAGCCGGCTCGCCCACGCCCACGCGAAGTCCGGTCGGCGGCGCGGGTTCACCCAATACGTCTTCAGCAGCTCGCGCGCGTCGAACGGCGGGCGCTGCGCGATCGGCGGATCGATGAGGAAACCGAACAGCAGCAGGGTCCCCGCGATCGCGGCGGCGGCGGGCAGCAGGATCATCGCGCCGAGGTCCGGTGCGACCAGCTGCGCGCCGAAGAGGCCGATGACCGCGCCGAGGGGCAGGCTCAGCCCGAGCACGGCGGACGCGGGGCCGCGCCGGTGCGGCGCCAGCTGGTCGGCCAGCACCGCCGTGCACGCGACCGTCACCGAGCTGAACCCGGCGAACGTGGCGACGGCGGACAGCGTCAGCACCAGCGTGCTGCCCGCGGCGAGCATCACCAGCGCGCCGACGGCGAACAACCCGGCACCGAGCAGGAGGAACGGCCGGCGGCGGCCCAGCCGGCCGGTCGTGCGGTCGCTGAGGCGGCCGAGCAGCGGGAACGCCACCAGCGACGCCAGCGCCCCGACGCCGGTGACGACGGAGACGGTGGTGGTCGCGCGGGCGGCGTCGAGCTCGGTGGCCTTGAGCGACAGCGTCAGCACCGCCGGGACCAGGTTGGCCATCGCCGCGCCGACCGCCGCGAGGCCGAGGAAGAACAGGAAGCCCCGGCGGGGGACCGCCGAGCCCGGTCCGGCCGGGGTGGTTTCGAGGGAAGCACTCATCGTCGGGCACCTTTCGCCACGGTTGCCCGGAAGGATGACCAGCGGCTTCGGGTACGGTCACCGGTTGTGCCAACCAATGGAAACCGGGGCCGCCGTCCGGCGCACGGGGAGCCGGTCGTCGACCGGGCGCTGGCGCTGCTGGCCGCCTTCGACGCCGAGCACCGCACGCTGTCGCTGGCCGAGCTGAGCAGGCGCTGCGAGATGCCGCCGAGCTCGGCGCTGCGGCTGGCGAACCGGCTGCGGGAGTGGGGTGCCCTCGAGCGCGACGACGACGGCCGGTTCTGCGTCGGCCTGCGGCTGCTCGAGGTGGCCACGCTCGCGCCGCGCGGGCACGGCCTGCGGCAGGTCGCGCTGCCGTTCATGAACGACCTGGCCGAGGTCACCCACCAGCACGTCCAGCTGGCCGTCCGCGACGGCATGCAGGCGCTGCTGGTGGAGCGGCTGTCCGGGCACCAGGCCGCCCCGGTCGACTACCGCACCGGCGGGCGGCTGCCGCTGCACTCCACCGGCGTCGGCCTGGCGCTGCTGGCGTTCGCGCCGCGCGAGGTCCAGGAGGAACTGCTGGCGAAGCCGGTCTACAGCGAGCCGGACAACCAGCTGATCCCGCCCGAGAAGCTGCGCCGCACGCTGGCCGAGGTCCGGCGGGAACGGCTGGCGATCTTCCGCCGCCAGGACGAGACGGAGTCGATCGTGTCGGTCGCCGCGCCGATCTTCGGGCGCGACGACGTCCTCGCCGGCGTCCTCGGTGTGCTCGTGCCCAAGCAGGTGGCCCGGCCGCGGCACCTCGGCTTGGCCGTCCAGACGGCGGCGCGGGGCATCTCCCGGGAGCTGGGCGCTCGCTGACTTGCCATTGAACGGCACGTCGATGGGCTCCGCCCCGCCTCGCCGGTCATGCTCGCCGGCATGGACCCCTACCAGGACCCGGGGCAGCCGGTCGCCGCGCGCGTCCGCGACCTGCTCGGCCGGATGACGCTGCCGGAGAAGGCCGGGCTGCTCTTCCACGCCCCGGTCGCCGTCCGGCCCGACGGCGGTTTCGCCGAGGAGCCGGCCGGCCCGCTGCCCACCGCGCCGACGACGGAAGTGGTGCGGGACAAGCACCTCCGCTGCCTGTCGCTGATGGCGCCGGTCCCGGCGGGCCCGCTCGCGCGCTGGCACAACGAGGTCCAGCGGCTCGCGGCCGGCAGCCGGCTGGGCATCCCGGTGCTGGTGTCGTCCGATCCGCGGCACTCGGCGAACGAGAACCCGCTGACGTCGGTGCCCTCGGGCGGCTGTTCGCGCTGGCCCGAGCCCCTCGGTTTCGGCGCGCTGGCCGACGAAGACGCCGTCCGCGCGTTCGCCGAAGTGGTGCGCGCCGAGTACAGGGCGGTCGGGATCCGGCTGGCCCTGCACCCGATGGCCGACCTGGCCAGCGAGCCGCGCTGGTGCCGCACTTCGGGAACGTTCGGCGCCGACCCGGCGCTGGTGGCCCGGCTGGCGGCCGCGTACGTCGAAGGCTTGCAGGGCAACGGCTCGGGCGCGGATTCGGTCGCGGCCATGGTCAAGCACTGGCCGGGCGCGGGGCCGCAGGCCGGGGGCGAGGACGCCCACTTCGCGTCCGGAAAGGACCAGGTCTACCCCGACGGGCGCTACGAGGAGCACCGCGCCGTCTTCCGCCCGGCGTTGCGGGCCGGTGCGGCCGCGGTGATGCCGTACTACGGCCGCCCGGTCGGCGTCCCGGGGCTCGCCGGGGTCGGGTTCGCCTTCGACCGCGAGGTGATCGCCGGGCAGCTGCGCCGCGACGAGGGCTTCGACGGCCTGGTGTGCACCGACTTCGGGCTGCTCACCGACGCGCGGCTGCCGGACGGCTCCGTCTGGCCCGCCCGCGCCTGGGGCGCCGAGCACCTCGACGTCGCCGAGCGGGTGCTGCGGCTGCTCGACGCGGGCGTCGACCAGTTCGGCGGCGAGTGGTGCCCGGACGTCGTGGTGCGGCTGGTGGAGACGGGCCGGGTCGCGGAGGCCCGGATCGACGAGTCCGCCGGCCGCGTGCTGGACGTGGTGTTCCGGCTCGGGTTGTTCGAGAACCCGTACGTCGACGAGAACCACGCGGTGACCACTGCCGGCCGGGCCGACTTCGCCGCGGCCGGCGCCGACGCCCAACGCCGGTCGATGGTCCTGCTCGCCGGGACGCTGCCGCTGGAACCGGGCATCCGGTTGTACGTCGAAGGAATCGATCCCGAGGTCGCCGGCCGCTATGCCTCCATAGTGGACAGTGCCGACCAGGCCGACGCGGCGCTGGTGCGGATCGCCGCGCCGTACGAGCCGCGCTCACGCCTGCCCGAAGCCTTCTTCCACCAAGGACGGCTCGACCTGCCGGACGAGCTCCGCGAGCACCTGCTTGCGCTGGCGGCCACGGTGCCCACGGTCGTGGACGTCTTCCTCGACCGGGCCGCCGTCGTCCCGGAACTCGCCGCGCACGCCACCGCGCTGCTCGCCGACTTCGGTGCGGCCGACGACGCCGTCCTCGACGTCGTGTTCGGCCACGCCACCGCCGAGGGGCGGCTGCCGATCGAGCTGCCGTCCTCGATGGCCGCGGTCGAAGCCCACCCGGAGGACCGGCCGGGCGGCACCGCGGACCCGCTCTTCCCGATCGGGCACACCGCCCGCGTTTCCGAGAGGCAGGCCTGATGCCCGTCCACCCGCTGCTGGCCGCGAAGTTCCCGCTGCTGGACGGTTTCCCGTCTACCACGGACGTCCAGGTGCCGGGGCCGCGCGGCCCGGACGACGGCTCCCCGTGCCTGGTGTGGCTGCACGGCGGTGCGTTCCGGATGGGCGACCTCGACATGCGGGAAGCCGACCGGGTGGCCCGCGAGCCGGCGCACCGGGCCGGGATCGTCGTGATGAGCGTGGGCTATCGGCTCGTGGTCGGCCGGATCGGCGCGGGCGGCACGAGCGCGGGCGGCAACCTGTCGGCGGGAGCCACCCTGCGCCTGCGCGACGACGACGGCTGGCTGCCCGCGGCGCTGGCCCTGGTCTACCCGGTGCTGCACCCGCAGCAGCCGCGCGCCGGCGTCGCTGGTGGCGCGGATGGCCGAGGTGCCGCGATGCTGCACTCTCCGCCGGCTGAGGTGCGGGCGACGACCGAGAACCGGGCAGGCGTTCGCCGGGCAGCTGGCCGAGGCGGTCGTGAGTGGTAAGGCGGGTTCTAACCCGCCTCACCACTCACGACCGGGCGCGGAAGAGCGTTGTGCGGAGGAACTTGACGGACGTGGCCACCACGGCCGCGGGATCGGCGCCCGTCCAGCGGTGGCGGGCGCCGGGCACCAGGTGCAGCTCCACCGGCGCGCCCGCGGCTCGCAGGGCCTCGGCCAGCCGGACGCTCTGCGCGGCGGGCACCAGGTCGTCGTCCTCGCCGTGCATCAGCAGGACCGGTGGTGCGCCGGCGTGGGCGTGCGTCAGCGGGCTCGCCTCCCGCGCAAGGTCCGGTACCGACCCGGGTTCCGCGCCCAGCAGCGATGCCTCGCGGGAGAGGTCGCCGCGCAGGCCGAGCAGGTCGGTGGGCGGGAACCACGCCACCGCACCGTCCACAGCGGACCCGCCGAGGGCCGCCAGCAGGCCGAGGTGCGCGCCCGCCGACTCGCCCCAGACGAACAGCGGCCGGTCGTCGCGCACGAACTCGATTGCCGCGCGGACGTCCTCCAGGGGCGCCGGGAACACCGCCTCGCCGCTGAGCCGGTAGTCGGCCGCGGCGACGCGGAACCCCGCGGCCGCCAGTTCGGCGGGCAGCTTCTCGAAGCCGGGGAGGAACACCTGGCGGGAACCCCGCCGCCAGCCGCCGCCGTGGAGGTAGACGATCGTCGCCACCGGGTCGGCCGGCCCGGTCAGGTCCAGCTCCAGCGGGCGGAAGCCCGGCACCTCCCGGTAGATCACGCGCCCGCCCGGTGGAACCGGCCGCCCTGCATCACGACCACGAGGTTCGCCGGGTCCTGCAGCAGCGTGACGTCCGACGTCGGGTCGCCGCGGACCACGAGGACGTCGGCGAAGTAGCCCTCGGTGAGCAGCCCGACCGGCAGGTCCATCACCTGGCCGCCGTGGAACGTCGTCGCCCGCAACGCCTCCGCGGGCGAGTAGCCGAACAGCCGGACGAACAGCTCGAGGTCGCGGGCGTTGCGCCCGATCGGGTTGTTCGGGAACCCGTAGTCCCCGCCGGGCAGCACCCGCAGCCCGCGCTTGCGCAGCTCGGGGTACAGCTGCTCCATCGCCTCCAGGGACTTGACCGAGCCCATCTTTTCGGCCATCGCGGCGTCGATGCCGAATTCGGCGCCCTCGTGGACGTTCGCCCACACGATGCCGACGGCGGGGGAGAGGAAGATCGAGTCCTTGTGCTCCTCCAGCAGGTCGACGGCCTCGGGGTCGGCGTAGGAGCAGTGGTAGATCGAGCGGAACCCGGCCCGCACCGCGAGCTTGATCGACTCGGGGGACTGGGCGTGGCAGTTGAGCCACACCCCGGACTCCCGCGCCTGCTCGCCGGCCGCGTTCGCCTCCTCGGCGCTGTACTGGGTGACCATCGAGCCGCCCTCGAAGAAGACGTCGTCGTTGCTCATCAAGAGCTTCACGCTGTCGAAGCCGAGGTCCGCCTGCTCGCGGATGAACGCGCGCACGGCGCCGGGGCCGGTCTCCTGCCGGACCGGGCCGTCCGGGCCCATCCGGACCGGGTTGTTGTCCCGCTCGAACGACGCCGCCCGCAGCCGGGGCCCGGCCGTCAACCCGGCGGCGATCCGGTCGCGCAGCCGCACCTCGGTCGGCACCGGCGTCAGCGAGCCGGCGGAGTAGGCGCTGGTGAACCCGTGGTCGAGCAGGATCCGGGCGTTGCGCTCGGCGAGCGCCAGGTGCTCGTCCGGGCTCGGCATGCTGCGGAAGAAGCTCACGTCGAGCGGCGGGTTGAACGACGGGTCGAGGTGCCCGACCGCCGAGGGGAACGTCAGGTGGCAGTGCGACTCGACGAGCCCCGGCATGACCGTGGCGCCGCGGCAGTCGACCACCCGGTCGTCCGGCGCGAGCTCGGTACCGCCGCCGGGCCGGACGGCCTCGATCCGGTCGCCGCGGACGATCACGTCGCCCGGGACAGCGGGGGAGCCGGTGCCGTCGAAGACCCGGCCGCCGGTGAAGACCACCCTGGGTGCCATCTGCGTCCTCCTTGACGAGATCATGCGCCGATCATGGTGTAGCCGCCGTCGGCGACCAGGAAACCGCCGGTGATGTGCCCGGCGTCCTCGGTGGCGAGGAACAACGCGGCCCCGGCGAGCTCTTCGGGCTTCGGGATCCGCCCCATCGGGGTCGCGTTCCGCAGCTTGTCCGCGCGGCCGGTTCGCCAGTCCTCACGGCCGAGGGTGGCTTCGGTCTCGATGAAGCCGGGGGCGAACACGTTCACCCGGACGGTGGGCGCAAACGCGTGCGCGTACGACTTGGTCAGGCCGATGATCCCGGCCTTCGCCGCCGCGTACTGCGGGGCGCGGGCGCTGCCGCGCGCGACGACCGTCGAGCCGATGTTCACGATCGCGCCGCCGCCCTGGGCGAGCATCCGGTCGCCGAACTCGTGCGTGCACAGCAGCGTGCCCTTGATGTCCACGGCGAGGACGTGGTCCACCGATTCCTCGGTGAGGTCCCGCCAGGACATCTGGTCGCGGGCGACGTCGCCGACGTTGTTCACGGCGACGTCGACCCGGCCGAAGTGGCTCCACACCTCGTCGGCCATCCGCCGGATCTGGGCGTGCTCGGCGATGTCGGCCCGGACGAGGAAGGCCTTGCGGCCCTGCTCTTCGACCCGGGCGGCGGTGCGCTCGGCGCCGGCGCGGGAGCCGCGGTAGTGCACGGCGACGTCGGCGCCCTCGGCCGCCGCCCGGACGGCGATCTCGGCGCCGAACCCGGTGCCGGCGCCGGTGACGAGGACGGTCTTGCCGGTGAATCGCAAGGGGGAACTCCTTCAGACGAGGGTGCGGCCGCCGTCGGCGTACAGGACGTGCCCGGTGACGAACGCGGCTTGGTCGGAGCAGAGGAACAAGATCGGGCCGGTGAGGTCTTCGGGGGTGCCTAGCCGCCCGGCGGGGACGAGCGCGGTGAGCCCGTCGCGGACGCCGGGCTTCTCCAGGTGCGCGTGGGTGAGGCCGGTTTCGGTGTAGCCGGGGGCGACGGCGTTGACCGTGACACCGGATGCGGCCCACTCCCGCGCCATCACCCGGGCGAGCTGGTTGACCGCGCCCTTGCCGGCCGCGTAGGGCGCGTGGTGCGGGTGGGCGAGCAGGCCGGACACCGAGGAGAGGAAGACGATCCGGCCGTAGCCGCGGGCGACCATCAGCTCGCCCGCCGCCTTCCCGGTCCGGAACGCGCTGTCGACGTTGACCGCGGTGATCGCCCGCCAGACGTCGTCCGGGGTGTCGAGGACCGGTCGCCGGTCGTTGACGCCGATCGCGTGGACGAACACGTCGAGGCGGCCCAGCAGCGCGTCGGCGCGGGTGACGCAGTCGCGGGCGCCGGTGGCGTCGCTGAGGTCGGCGACGAGCGTGCGGACCCCCGGCCGGGCCAGTTCGCCGAGGCGCTCCTCGTCGATGTCGGCGACGACCACGTCGGCCCCGGCCTCGGCGAGCGCGAGGGCGGCCGCGCCGCCGATCCCGCCCGCGCCGGCGACCAGCGCGCCCTTGCCCCGCAGACCCAGCCACTCCACCTTGCGCTCCTCGCTCCCGATCTGGCGGCGACGGTAGGCGCGCGGCTCGCCGGGAAGGAACGGTCGTGCCAT
Source organism: Amycolatopsis sp. A133 (assembly GCF_031082405.1). GTDB lineage: Bacteria > Actinomycetota > Actinomycetes > Mycobacteriales > Pseudonocardiaceae > Amycolatopsis. The sequence goes on along the minus strand of NZ_JAVHJU010000076.1, from coordinate 333,585 downwards.
TGAACGGCAGCTCGTCGTCCGCGCGCCGGACGTGGTGCTGGGATCGGCGCATGACGAGACTCCCGCGGCTCACCCCGGCAGGGCTGGACGACGACCAGCGCGCCCTCCACAACGCCATCGCGGCCGGACCGCGGGCGGGCGGCCCGTTTCCGCTCACCGACGCCGAGGGCGCGCTGACCGGGCCGTTCAACGCCATGCTGTTCGCGCCGCCGATCGGCCAGGCCCTGCAGCGGCTCGGTGCGGCCGTGCGCTACGAAACCGCGCTCCCGGCCCGCGTGCGGGAGCTGGCGATCCTGGCGGTGGCGGCGCGCTGGGACGCCGCGTTCGAGCGGTACGCGCACGAACCGGCCGCCCGCGCCGCCGGGGCGACGGACGCCCAGCTCGCCGCGATCGCCGCGCTGACCGTGCCGGAAGACCTCGGCGACGTCGAGCGCGCCGCCCTGCGGTTCGTGCTGGCGCTGCTGACCGAGGACGACGCCGACGACGTGACCTACGCCGAGACCGTGCCGGCCATTGGCAATCGCGTGGCCGTCGAGCTGACCACGCTGGTGGGCTACTACGCGACGCTGGCGTTGCAGCTGCGCGTCTTCCGAGTCACCGTCCCCGTGGAGCGCCCGTGAAGCTCGTGACCTTCGACGACGGCCTGGTCGGCCGCCTCGCCGACGACCTGGTCCTGGAACTCGACACCGCCTCGACACGCGAGTTCTTCGAACGCGGCGGGAGCGTGCCCGAAACCGGGCGCCGCTTCCGCGCGTCGGAGGTGCGCCTACGGGCCCCGATCGTGCCGAAGAAGTTCTTCCACACGGCCGGGAACTTCCGCGAGCACCACGAAGACCTCGCCCGCGTCAACTGGTCGCACCCGGTCAACAAGGGCATCGTGTTCTTCCAGAACGTCGACGCGATCATCGGCCCCGGCGACCCGGTCGTGTACCCGTCGCACCTGACGAACGAGCTGGACTACGAGCTCGAGATGGCCGTCGTGATCGGCAAGCCCGGCAAGTTCTTCACCGCCGAGCAGGCGGCCGAGCACATCGCCGGGTACCTGGTGTTCAACGACATCACCGCCCGCGACATCCAGCGCCGCGAGATGGAGTCCGGGGTGTTCTCGTTCTCCAAGGCGATCGACACGTTCTGCCCGATCGGCCCGTACATCGTCACCGCCGACGAGGTCGGCGACCCGCACGACCTCGACATGGAGCTGCGGGTGAACGGCCAGGTGCGGCAGAAGTCGAACACCGCGCGGATGTCGGTTTCGCTCCCGCAGCTGGTCGCCTACCACTCGCCGCAGGTCTACAGCGCGGGCGACCTCATCACGACCGGCACGGTCGCGGGGGTGGCCGCGAGCACCGGGAGCCCCATGGACAACTACCTCAAGCCCGGCGACGTGGTGGAGGCCGAGATCGAGAAGCTCGGCGTGCTCCGCAACCGGATCGTCTCGTGGGAAGAAGCCCACGGCACCCCGCCGCCGGCCGCCGGCCAGTGGCGGTGAGGCTGGCGAACGTCGGTGGCCGGGCCGCCCTGATCACCGGCGACCGCGCCCTCGACGTCTTCGACGCCGGCGGCTTCGGCCCCGACCCGATGGCCGTCCTGGCGGACTGGACGGCGTTCACCGAGTGGGCCCGCTCCGCACCGCCTGGTTCGGTCCCGGTCGACCCGGATCGGCTCGGGCCGCCCGTCCCGCGGCCGCGGCAGGTGTTCGCGGTGGCGCTCAACTACCCGCCGCACGCGGCCGAGGCCGGCTTCGAACCGCCGGCCGACCCGCTGGTGTTCACCAAGTTCCCGACCTGCATCGCGGGCCCGCGGGAAACGGTCGAGCTGCCGGGCGACCGGGTCGACTGGGAAGTCGAGCTGGTGGCGGCGATCGGCCGGGGCGGGCACCGGATCCCCGAGGAACGCGCGCTCGACCACGTCGCCGGCTTCTTGGTCGGCCAGGACCTTTCGGAGCGGCGGGTGCAGCTGCTCGGCAAGCCACCGCAGTTTTCGCTCGCCAAGTCGTTCCCCGGCTTCGGGCCGACCGGACCCCACCTGACGACCGTGGACGAACTGCCCGGCGGTGCCGCGATCACGTGCCTGCTCAACGGGTCCGTGGTGCAGAGTGCGTCCATAGAAGACATGATCTTCGGCGTCCCGGAACTGGTGTCCCGGCTGTCGGCGATTTGCGCGCTGCTGCCCGGCGATCTCATCTTCACCGGCACCCCGGGCGGGGTGGGCAACCGGATGGACCCACCGCGCTACCTGACCCCGGACGATGTGCTGATCAGCCGAATCGACGGCTTGGGCGAGCTGACGACGACGTTTCGCGAGGGTGCGGATCGCCGGTTCCGTCCAGGGTCCGCTTGACGGCTTCCAGGCCGCGCGACATCGCCCGCGCCATCGGTGCGGCGAGCTCCTCCGGCAGCAAATCGCGGGTCCACCGCAGCCGGCACCGCCGCTCGCCGTCGGCGACGACCTGCATGGAGGCGTTGTCGTGTTCCGGTCGCACGGTGCCGTCGACGACCGAGTAGACGATCCGGCGGGTGGCGTCGTCGACATCGACACATCGCTCGCGGACCACCGTGCCGTCGGCGAAGGTCACCACCCGGAAGCCGGCTTCGGCCCGGGTGTCCACCACGAACCCCGGGGCCATGCGTGAGGGGCCGGCGGCGAAGTCGCCGATCACCTCCCACACGTCGTCGGCGCCGGCCTCGATGACGATTTCCTTGCTGATGGAAGCCATTTCTCCCCTGTCCTTCATGGGCTGGGTGGCCAGCCTGGCCCACGGCCGCTCCGCGCGTCTTGAAGATCCTTGCGGCCATCGGCCGGCCCCCGGCGTCATGGCGCGGACGGCGGCGCGGGCCGAGCCGAGGAAGCCGCGGGTCGCGACGTGTCCGATGTTGCCGTCGGGACGGACGATCAGGACGGCCCGAACGCCATGGTCCTGCGAGAACGCGGCATCGCCGTCCTGCTCGACGGAGGACTCCCGCCGCACCTCGCCGCGCGCGCTTACGCCACCCTTGCCCGCTACGTCCTCGGCTTCGCGATCCAGCTGACCGGCGCCCAGGACCACGTGGAGCAGGAGCGGACGGCGGCCCATTTCCACCGCGTGCCGCCGGACCGGTATCCGGCCACCCTGGCCGTTGCCGGCTCCTTGCCGGTGCGCCTCGAAGAAGAATTCACCTTCGGCGTGGAGCTGATCATCAACGGCCTGCAGCACCTGCATGCCGGCTGACCCGGTCGCCGCCGGAGTGCCGGCCGGGCGCTACTGCCGGTGGATGCCGGCCAGGACGGCGTCGAGGCTCGGGAGCCACCGCCGCTGCGGATCCGGCGCGACCAGCCACTCGGTTCCGAAGTCGCCGCGTCGCGGAGCCGGCGGGAGGGGGAGCAGCGCTCCCCACGCGAGCACCTCGACGGCCCGGGGGAGGGCCGACTGCGGCGGGATGAGACCGTCGGTTTCGGCCAGGACCGCGACCCGCTGCCCGTGTGGCGTCGGCACGACGACGGCCGGGCCTTGGCACCCGGTGGCGGCGAGCCGGCCCAGTACCGGTGCGGCGTTCATCTTGGGCAGCGTCACCGCGCAGATCCCGTGCTCGAGAACCAGGAACGGCTGATCTCCGCGCCACTTCACCGGCCAGCCGAAGAGGCGCCGGTACACGGCGTCGGACGGCGTGACGGGCTCGATCGGCTGCAACGACATCGTCGACGCCTTCCGGGGGATCGTGCGGGCGAGACTCCCAGGTTAACGGCACTCAGTGCCACTAGCAACCCGGCTGCTAACTTTCCCGTCATGACCGATGCACCACGCCGCATGCCGGCCGCCCGGGCCGGAGCGACCCCGGCGGGCCGGCGGCGGCTGCGTCGCGCGCTCGCCTCCGCGGCGGTGGACCTGTTCGCGGCGAACGGCTACGAGGCCACGACGGTGGACGAGATCGCGGCCGCGGCCGGAGTCGGCCGCCGCACGTTCTTCCGGTACTTCGAAACGAAGGACGACGTGCTCTTCGCCAACCACGACGAAATCGTGGCCGAGATGGAAGCGGTGTTCGCGGCCGCGGACCCCGGGCGCGACCCGGTCGAGGTGGCGTGCGCCGCGGTCGGGCTGGTCCTCGACTCCTACGCCGCCGACCTCGACGTGTCGCTCAAGCGGTTCGCGTTGACTCGCGCGGTGCCTGCGTTGCGGGACAAGGAAGTCGCGACCGTCGACCGCTACCAGCGCGTCCTCGCGCGTTACCTGCAGGCGCGGTTCGAGGACCGCGGCGACGAGGCGGCGAGCTTGCGTGCGGCGGTGATCGCGGCGGCGATCGCCGCGGCCAACAACCACGTGCTCCGCCGGTGGCTGCGCAGCGGCGGGAAGGGTGACATCAAAACCGGTGCGGCCGAGGCTTTCGCGCTGGTCGGCGACGCTTTCCGGCCCGCGGGCGAAGACTTGGCCACGGTGGTCGCGGTGATGACCACGGCGACTCCGCTGCAGCAGGTCGTCGCCGAAGTCCGGGCCGCGCTCGGCGCCGACGGTGACCGGCCCGCGTCCTAGCGGCTGTGGCACTGGGTGCCACAGACGGACCCGCCGTCGCCGGCGGTCGCAGCCGGGGGGAAGAAAATCCGTCCGCTTCCGGAAAGCGTTTCGCTACCCTGACGCGCATGCCGACCTACCGCGTCCTCGTCCGGGGCAAGTTCGACCGACCGGCCGGGGCCGTCCGCGAAAGGCTCTTGGCCAACGCGAGCGACGACGACCTTTCCGGCCTGTCGTTCAGCGAAGCGGGAACGCTGACCTACAGCCGGCACCTGGGTGGGTTCAGCTTCCGGGTCCTGATCGAGGTCCCCGCGGGCGACGACGCCGAACAACGGGCTCACGACGAGGCCGAGCTGCTGGTGATGGATCTGCTGGAACGCGAGGGGTATCCGTACCGCGACCTCACGGTCAGCTCGACCCGCATGGACGACATCAGAACCGCGCGCCGCTGAAGACGGCCGGCCCGGTCCGGCTCACGAAGTGGTGGTGGTGGCTCGCTTCGGGGCGCCGGGATACCCGCACTCCTCGGCGATCAAACAAGCGTTACCGCGGCCCCGGATCGCTCGGGCACCGGTTCCGTGCCGGTATTCCTGCGGATTCGGGTGGACGAGTGCACCGTCGTGGTCGCCCATTCCTGTATATTGCCGGTCGGTGACTCGAATGGGGGGCCGGATTCTGCGGTGATCCGCTTGCCGCGGTGGTGTCTTCACCCGTCGAGGCGATCATGATCATGTTCCGGTGGCAGGCTCACCGAGCCGTCGGTTAGCGTGGAACCGGCCGGCGAAATCGGCGCGCCACAAGCGCCTCGCCCACCGGCGGCCCCGGAAGGCGTCCGATCAGCAAATCTGAAAAGCCTTCAATTCCCCGTGGAAGACTCGCCAGGCAGCTTATTTGGGAGAAGGCAATGTCATCAGGCAATGGTGCGACGAGGATTCCTCGTTCGCGCACGCCCGCCGGACGGTTTTTGCGCCGGCGGGTGAACCGGGTGGTGGCGGCAGTGCTGCTCTCATTCGGTCTCCTCTGCCCCGACGCGCACGCTTATCCCGCGCGTATTCAGGTATTCGTGGCGAACAGCGGTTCCGACACCGTCACCGTGTACGACACCCGGATGAGGGAGGTGGTGGCGACCGTCCGGGTTGGACGGTCGCCGGTCGGGGTGGGCGCGGCCCCCGACGGGGACCGGGTCTACGTCACCAATGAACTCTCCGACACCGTGACGGTGATCGACGCCCGGACGTACGCGACCCTGGCGACCGTGCCGGTCGGTGTTCACCCGTTCGGCGTCGCCGTCACCGGCTCGCACGCCTACGTGACCAACTTCGGCGCCGACAACGTCACCGTGATCGACACCGAGACGAACACCGTGACGCGGCAGATCCCGGTCGGCCGGTTCCCGCACAGCCCGGTCGCCAGCCCGGACGGGCGCCGGGTGTACGTGACCAACAACGGTGCGGCCAGCGTGTCGGTCATCGACACCGGGTCGGACCGGGTCGTCGGGACGCTGCCCGTGGGCCGGTTCCCGGCCGGGATCGCGATCAACACGGGCGGCGACCACGCCTACGTGGCGACCACCGGGGCGAACAGCGTGGATGCGATCACCCTCAGCGCGCCCCCGTTGCGGGCGACGCACGAGGTCGGGCAAACGCCGATCGGCGTCGCGGTCACCCCGCGCGGCCAGGTCTACGTCGCCAACGCCGGTTCCGACACGGTGTCGCTGCTCGGCCGGAACCCGCCGGGGCCGATCCCGGTGCAGGACGAGCCCGAGGGCCTGGCGGCGGCTCCCGACAGCAGCTACGTGTTCGTCACGAACTCCGCTTCGGGGTCGATGTCGGTCATCGACATCGCGACGAACACCGTCATCGAGACGGTGCCCGTCGGCAGCGAACCGGAGGGGCTCGCCGTGACTTCGTGAACGCGGGGCGCGGCGGCCCCGGAATGCGGCAGGATGGCGGGCATGACGTTGCCAGCTCTGCCCGAGGAGTCCTTCCGGCGCGTGCTCTGCGTCGTCGCGCACCCCGACGACATGGAGTACGGCACGTCCGCGGCCGTCGCCCGCTGGACCGCGCGCGGCATCGAGGTCGGCTACCTCCTGCTCACCCGCGGCGAGGCCGGCATGCCGAACCCGCCCGAGGAGACGGCCCGCCTGCGCGTCGCCGAGCAGCAGGCCGCCTGCGCCGTCGTCGGCGTTGAGCACCTGACCGTCCTCGAGCACCCGGACGGCGTGCTCGTCTACGGCCTCGACCTGCGCCGGGACATCTGCCGGGAGATCCGCCGGTTCAAGCCCGACGTCGTCTACGGCACCGGCTTCGAGGTCGAGACGCCCTGGGGCTTCGACCAGGCCGACCACCGCGCGGCCGGGCTCGCGACGCTGGACGCGATCCGGGACGCGGGCAACCGGTGGGTCTTCCCGGAGCAGATCGACGACGAGGGCCTCGAGCCGCACTCCGCGCGCTGGTACCTCACCCCGGGCATGACGGACGCGACCCACGGCGTCGACGTCACCGGCGAGCCGCTGCGCCGCGGAGTCGCTTCGCTGGAGGCGCACGCGGCGTACCTGGCCGCGCTCCCGGACCACCCGGCGCCCGCCGACTTCATCCCGCAGTTCGCCGCGATGAGCGGCCAGGCCATGGGCGTCGAGCACGCCGTCCTGTTCCGCGCCCACGATCTGCAGGCCCCGCCGGAGCGCTCCGCCGAAGCCGCCCAGGATTAGCCGGCGTCCGCGGTCCGGTCCCGCGCGCCGGCGAGGCCGTCGAGGAACACCCGCACCAGCCGCTCCGCCGGTTCCGCGGGCTGCCGCGGGGCCAGCCCCGACACCAGTGCCGCCTCGTGCATCTCGAACAGCAGCGCCAGGTCCGCCGGTTCGAGGTCCGGCCGCACGGTGCCTTCGCGCTGTGCCTGCTCGAAAGCCGGGCGCAGCAACGAAATCAGGGCGTGGGTGTACTGGCGCTGGCTGCGCTCCGGCAGCTCGCGGAACAGCCGGACGAGCGGGCGCCGCCGGGCCTGCATGGCGAGCACCGCCCGCAGCAGCTCGCGGAACGGCTCCCGGCCGCGCACCTGGTTCTTGAGCGCGGCGAGGTGGTGCGCGGCGACGGCGAGGGCCAGCGCCGTCCGGTCGGGGAAGTGCCGGTAGACGGTCGCGCGGCCGAGGCCGGTGCGGCGGGCCACCTCGTCCAGCGCGACGTCGGCGTCTTCGCTGAACGCTTCGTCGGCCGCGCGCAGGATCGCCTCGCGGTTGCGCCGGGCGTCGACGCGCCGGGGCACGGCCGCGGACGGTCGCACTGCGCGCATGGAACGGCACCCTACTCGCGAGTAGTGAGACCGGCAATCCGTTCCATCTCTCGTTTCGGGTTCCTACAGTCACCGGAGGGTCATGATCGCCCCCGGAGGAGCCCGCCCATGCGCACCCTGAACCGCCGTACCGTCCTGCGGGGCACCGCCGCCGTCGCCGGCGTCGCCGCACTCGGAGCGGGCCGCGTGCCGGTCACCCGGGAGGAACACCGGGTCGTGATCATCGGGTCCGGGTTCGGCGGCGGGGTCACCGCGCTGCGGCTCGCCCAGGCCGGGGTGCCGGTGCTGGTGCTCGAACGCGGACGGCGCTGGCCGACCGGACCGGACGCCGAGACGTTCCCGCACCCGACGTCGGCGCCCGACAAGCGGATCTTCTGGCTGGGCTCGGCGCCCGCGTTGCCGGGCCTGCCGTCGCTGCCGCCGTTCGAGCGCTACACCGGGCTGCTGGAGCAGGTCGCCGGCCAGGGGATGAGCATGATGTGCGCGGCCGGTGTCGGCGGCGGCTCGCTGGTCTACCAGGGCATGACGCTGCAGCCGACGGCCGAGCTGTTCCACGCCTGCTTCCCCGAGCAGCTCGACTACGCGCGGCTGGCCGCCGAGTACTACCCGCGCGTCGCCGCCATGCTCCGCATCGCCACCGCACCGGACACCCTCGTCGAAAGCAGGCCGTACAAGGCGTCCCGGATCTTCGCCCGCAACGCGCGCAACGCCGGCTACGCCGTCGAGAAGATCCCGATGCCGATCGACTGGGACTACGCGCTGCGCGAGCTCGACGGCGAGCTGAAACCGTCCTACACCAACGGCGACTGCGCCCTCGGGGTGAACAACGGCGGCAAGCACTCGGTCGACGTCACCTACCTCGCGGCCGCCGAGGCCACCGGCCGCTGCACCGTCGCGCCCCTGCACAACGTCACCGGCGTCGCGCTGGCCCCGGACGGCCGCTGGGAGATCCGGGCCGACCGCATCAACACCGGCGGGACCGTCCTGGAGAAGAAGGTCCTGACGGCGAAGGCGCTCGTCATGGCGGCCGGCACGGCGAACACCACCCGGCTGCTGATGCGGGCGGGTGCGAGGGGCGACATCCCCGACCTGCCCGACGGGCTCGGCGCCGGCTGGGGCACCAACGGCGACCGCATCTACACGTGGACGAACCTCGCCGACGACTTCGGCGCCCCGCAGGGCGGCCCGGTCGTCTACGGCAGCAAGGAGTGGGACGACCCCGCGACGGCCAACACCGTCATCCAGGCGTCGCTGCCGCCGCTGCCGGACCTGCGGACCACGATGCTCGTCGGGTACGGCATCAGCGAAGGCCGCGGCCGGTTCGTCTACGACGCGGCGAAGGACGACGCCGTCCTGCACTGGCCCTCCGGCGGCGACGCGAAGCTGAGCGCCCGCATCCGCGAGCGGATCACCCGCATCGCCGGCCCGCTCGGGGTGCTGCTCGACACCACCGCCGTCGTGCCGAGCACCTGGCACCCGCTCGGCGGCGCCGCGATGGGCTCGGTCTGCGACCTGGACGGCCGCGTGCTCGGCCACCGCGGGCTCTACGTGCTCGACGGCGCGTTGATGCCCGGCACGACCGCCGCCTGCAACCCGTCGATGACCATCGCCGCGCTCGCCGAGCGCGCGCTGGACCACCTGATCGCCGAAGACGCCGACCGCGTCTTCTGACCCCGAGTCGGACTCAACGAGGAGTTCCCGTGCGCCGAAGCCCCGTCTGGACGGTCCTGCTGGCCGTCGTCGTCACCCTGCTCACCCTGCCCTCCACGGTGTCCGCGAGCGCCGCGGCCGCCGATCCGCCGCGCGGCCCCGACGGCGACGCCTTCTACACACCACCGAGCCCGCTGCCGGACGGCGCCGACGGCGCCGTCGTCTGGTGGCGGCCGCTGCCGGATTCCGGCACGGCCAAGGGCTATCTCGTGCTGTACCGGTCGAGGTCCGCGACGGACACGCCGATCGCGGTGTCGGGCCGGGTCCTGGTGCCGGCCGCGCCCTGGACCGGCGCCGGCCCGCGCCCGATCGTCTCGGTGGCCAGCGGCACCCGCGGCATCGGCGACCGCTGCGCGCCCTCGAAGTTCCAGCCGGACTACGAGAAGCCGCTGTTCGTCGACGCGATGCTGAGCCGCGGCTGGGCCGTCGCGATCACCGACTACGAGGGCCTCGGCACGCCGGGCCGGCACACCTACGTCGTCGGCCGTTCGGAGGGCCACACGGTGATCGACGCCGTCCGCGCGGCCACCCGGCTCCCGGCCACCGGCCTGGCCACCGGCGGACCGGTCGCGTTCTCCGGGTACTCCCAAGGCGGCGGGGGAGCGGCCTGGGCGGGCGAGCTGGCGCCGTCGTACGCGCCGGAGCTGCACGTCGCCGGGATCACGGCCGGCGGCACGCCCGCGGACCTGAACGCGGTGGCCAAGGGCCTCGACGGCGGCATCGGGTTCGGGTTCCTGCTGCTTTCGGCGCTCGGCCTGGACGCGGCGTACCCCGAGCTGGACCTGCCGGGCTACCTCAACGACCGCGGCCGCACACTGTACGCAACGCAGCAGGAGGCGTGCGTCGACGCGGTGTTCGGCTACGCGTTCGGGCACATCGCCGACTACACGACTTCGAACCCGCTCACCACGGCGAAGTGGCAGGCGCGGCTGGCCGAGAACGAACTGGGCGCCCGCCCGCCGAAGGCGCCGATCTTCCTGTTCCACGGCAGCCTCGACGAGATCATCCCGCTGTCGCAGGCCCAGACCCTGCGGCGCGAGTACTGCGCGGCCGGGGCCGACGTCACGTGGGGCACCTACCTCGGCGAGCACGTGACGACGCTGGCGTTCTCCGCGGGCGACGTCGTGACGTACTTGGCCGACCGGTTCGCGGGCAAGCCGGCGCGCACCAACTGCTGAGCGGCGGGCGCCGGCGAACCCGGTGCCCGCGTCAGGACCAGGTGATGGGCAGGGAATGCACGCCGAAGATCAGCATGTCGCTGCGCACGGGAATCTCGTCCGCCGGGGCCGCGAGCCGCAGGTCCGGGAGCCGCTGGATCAGTTCGGCCAGGCCGACCCGGAGCTCGGACCTGGCCAGTTGCTGGCCGAGGCATTGGTGCACGCCGTGGCCGAAGGCCAGGTGGGGGTTCCGGGGGCGGGTGAGGTCGAGGCGTTCGGGTTCCGGCCACTGGTCCTGCGCGCGGTTGGCCTGCGGGACGGACAGCAGCACCGTGTCGCCGGCCGCGATCGGGGTGCCGGCGATCGTGGTGGCCTCCGTCGCGATGCGGGTCGGTCCGATGTGGATGATCGAAAGGTAGCGGAGCAGCTCGTCGACGCCGTCGTCGAGCACCGTGGGGTCGGCGCGGACGGCGGCCAGCTGGTCCGGGTGCTCCAGCAGGGCGAAAGTGGCCAGCGCCAGCATGTTCGCCGTCGTTTCGTGGCCGGCGCCCAGCAGCACGGTGGCGATGTCGATCAGCTCGGTGCCGGTCAAGGGCGGCTCCGCGTCACCGTGGATGAGGCCGGAGAGCAGGTCGTCGGCCGGGTGCTCCCGCTTGGCCTCGACGCGATCGCCCACCGGCGCCCGTTCGCTGCGCTCGGTGTAGGGATCGGTGGCGTAGTAACCGAATTCGCCGGCCGCCCGCCGGTACTGGGCGGCTCCGTCGGGACGGATCCGGCGATCCCGCTCCGCGCGGTACTTCTCGCGCAGGGCCTCGGGGTCGAAGCCGAGCTGCTCGGGGGTGAGGCGGGTGCGGTCCAGGCCTGCCGGCTGCGAGGACATGTGATCCCTTCCGCCTGCCGGGGCAGGGCGTGGTCGTCCGGAGCGAACACTCGATTAAATCAACTGCTTGACTTAGGCTACCGCGAAGATCGGCCGAAGAGGAGGCCGGGTGCCGTGAATTTCGAACCGGCGACCCGGCCGAACCGGAGACGGCCCGCGCCGGCGCCACGCCCGCCGTGCGACGATCTGCGGGAACCCGAACCCGGACGAAGGAGCCCCAGACCTTGCCCGTGGTGCACGCGCTGTGGTCTCCGGGCCGGGGTCTGCTGCTCTGGGCGGAGCACGACGGCGGCCCGGCCGGCACGTCGAGTCGTTCGGCGCGGATCGCGCTTCCGCATCCGTTCGCCGTCTCCAGCGCGAAACTGACCGCCCTGCACCCCGGAAAGCCCACCTCGGCGACGTTGCTGCTCCCGTCGCGGGCGAACCGGCCGCTCAGCTCTTCCGAGCCGGCCGCGGGCGGCAAGCGACGTGGCCCGGCGCCGTCGTTGCGGGCGTGGTCGGTGCCGGCGTTGATCGTGGACGCGACCGAACTGGACGACCTCGACGACTCGGCCTCCTACGGCTCGTCGGTCACCCACCTGCGGGCGGTGGCCCGCCTGGCCGCGGATCTGGTGCGGCGCGGGCGGGTGCTGCCGACGCTGGTCCGCCAGGGTGATGCGGCGGAAGCGCGGTGGCGCCCGGTGCTCCAGGGTGTGGACTTCGTCGCGTTCGACGCGCTGGTCGCGGCCATGCCGCCGGTCGGGCGGGCCGAGCAGGTCGCGCCGCTCACCGGTGCCTCGCCGCGCGCGCTCGTGACCGATGCCCTTCACGCCCTGGTCGACGCCGCGGTCCGGGACCGGCTGGCGCGGGCGGATCCGCCCGTCGACCTGCGCGGGGGCCGGGGCGCGGCCGGCGTGTGGCTGTCCGCTCTGCAGGGCGGCCTTCCCCGCGTCGAGCTGCCGCTGGGTGAGCTCGGTGTCCTGGCCGGCGCCGTCGCGAAGTGGGACGAGGTCGCCGACACCGACGTCGTCGACGGCCGGGCGTGTTTCCGGCTGGCCGAAGTCGGCACCCTGCGGCAGCCGGACGCGGACGACCCCGACGACCAGACCGGGGACGGCACCAAGTGGCAGCTGCAGTTCCTCCTGCGCGCGACGGCCGATCCGAGCTTGCTGCTGTCGGCGGGGCAGATCTGGTCAGGCGAGGCGAACGGGCTGGTCAGAGATCCGAACGGGCTGTTCGTCGCCGAACTGGGCCGGGCCGCGCTGGTGGAACCGATGCTGGCGCCGGCCTTGCGCCGGACCCGGCCGTCCGAGTACGACCTGACTGTCGAGGAAGCGGAACGGTTCCTCACCTCGGGCGCGACCCGGCTGGTCGAGGCCGGGTTCGAAGTGCAGCTCCCGGCCACCTGGGACGGCAGGCGCCGGCTCGGGCTGCGCCTGTCGGTCCGCAGCACGCCCTCCGAACAGGTCGTCGCCCGCAGCCGGGTCGGCCGCGACGAGCTGGGCGGGTTCCGCTGGACGATCGCGGTCGGCGACGACGAGATCGGCCAAGAAGAACTGGCCAGGCTCGTCGCGGCGAAGACGCCGCTGGTGCGGCTGCGCGGCCGGTGGATCAGCGTCGACGCCGACCGGCTCCGCGCCGGTCTCGAGTTCCTGCGCCGCGACCCGCACCGGCACGCCGGCCGGCCCACCGCGGCCGAGCTGCTGGAACTCGTCCACCTCGCGCGGGAGACGCCGCTCCCGGTCACCGACGTCAGCGCCGGCGGCTGGGTCGGGGACGTCCTGGCCGGGCGGGTCCACCAGGCCCTGCGGCCGGTCGCGTTGCCGCCGTCGTTCCGGGCCACGCTGCGCCCCTACCAGCAGCGGGGCGTGGCCTGGCTGGCTTTCATGTCGGCACTGGGGCTCGGTGCGTGCCTCGCCGACGACATGGGCCTCGGCAAAACCGTCCAGACGCTGGCGCTCGAGGCCGTCGAGCGGGCGGACGACAACGACAGCCGGCCGACGTTGGTGCTGTGCCCGATGTCGCTGGTCGGCATGTGGCAGCGGGAGGCGGCGAACTTCGCGCCGGGCCTGCGTGTCCACGCCCACCACGGCAGCGCCCGCGCGCACGGGGACGTGCTCGCCGAGCAGGTCGCCGCGGCCGACCTCGTCGTCACGACCTACACCACCGCAGCCCGTGACGCCGCCGAACTCGAGACGTTCGCCTGGCGGCGCCTGGTGCTCGACGAAGCGCACGCCATCAAGAACGCCGACACCGCGACGGCCAAGGCGGTCCGGCGGTTCACCGCCGGGCACCGGCTCGCGCTGACCGGCACCCCGGTGGAAAACCGGCTGGCGGACCTCTGGTCGGTCCTGGACCTGCTCAACCCGGGGCTGCTCGGCAGCCGGTTCGAGTTCCGGCAGCGGTTCGCGGCCCCGATCGAGCGCAGCGGTGACACCGCCGCGGCCGCCGCGCTGCGCCGGCTCACGCAGCCGTACCTGCTGCGCCGGGTGAAGACCGACCCCGCGATCGTCCCCGAGCTCCCGGAAAAGCTCGAGATCCGGCAGGAATACCGGCTCACCCGCGAACAGGGCACGCTGTACAGCGCGATCGTCGACGAGATGATGAAGAAGATCGAGAACAGCCACGGCATCAAGCGCCGCGGCAACATCCTCGCCGCGATCACGAAGCTCAAGCAGGTCTGCAACCACCCCGCGCACCTGCTGCACGACGGCTCCCCGATCGGAAACCGGTCCGGCAAGGTCAGCCGCCTCGAAGAGGTCCTGGCGGAAATCCTGGCGTCGGGCGATCGGGTGCTGTGCTTCACCCAGTACACCGAATTCGGCCACCTGCTCGTGCCCCACCTGTCCGGCCGGCTCGGCACCGAAGTCGCGTTCCTGCACGGCGGCCTGGCCAAAGGGGCGCGAGACGCGATCGTGGAACGCTTCCAGTCCGGCGACGGGCCGCGGATCCTCCTGCTCTCGCTCAAGGCAGGCGGCTCCGGCCTCACGCTGACCGCCGCCAGCCAGGTCCTGCACCTGGACCGCTGGTGGAACCCGGCGGTGGAGAACCAGGCCACCGACCGGGCGTTCCGGATCGGGCAGGGACGCACCGTCCAGGTCCGGAAGTTCGTCTGCCCGGGCACCATCGAGGAACGCATCGACACCCTCATCACCAAGAAACGCGCGCTCGCGGGCATGGTCGTCGGCGAAGGCGAAAGCTGGCTCACCGAACTGTCCACGGACGCGCTGCGCGGGGTGCTCGCGCTGGGGGAGGAGGCGATCGATGACTGACCCGCTCCCGTGGTGGCCGGCCCGGTTCATCCGGGCGTTGACGGCGATCGGCGTCCTCCTGCCCGCGCAGGGCCAGGGAAGGGTCGTGTCCTTGGCGGTCGGCGCCGGGCGCGTCGAGGCCGAGGTGCAGGACAGCCGCCAGTACCAGGTGCGAATCGGGCTGACGGCGTTCGGGAAGACGGACTGGGCGGCGATCACCCACGCCCTCGCGGCGAAAGCGTCGACCACGGTCCTCCTGCTCCGCGGCGAGCTGCCCCGCGACGTCGAAGAGACCTTCAAGGCGGTCCGGCTGCCGTTGTTCCCGTCGTCGGCACGGGAGGTGTCACTGGACTGCACGTGCCCGTCCGCCGAGGTGCCGTGCGGCCACCTGAACGCGGTGTTCTCCGCGCTCGTGGCGCGGGTCGGCGACGACCCGTTCACCGTTCTCGCGCTGCGTGGCCGCAACCGCGAAACGCTGCTCGAGGAGCTGAAGAACCGGCTCATGTCCGCCGGGCCACTCGATCCCGGCGACCGGTCTCCGGCCTTGACCGAAGTCATGGACACGTTCTTCGACAGCGGTGCGGCGCCGGGCCTGGGCGGCGCGGCGCCGCTGCACCGGCCGCGGACGCCGTCCGACGCGCTCTTGGACCAGGCCCCGCCGTTCCCGATCACGGTGGGCGGCGAGGACGTCGCCGAGCTGCTCCGCCCGGTGTACCAGGCCCTCGCCGGCGAGGACGGCCCCTAGCGGCTCCTGGACCGGGCGCGCGCGGCCGGACACACTGGTTCGATGCCGACCGCGTACCGGAGCCCCCGTGGTCGAGAGGCGGTGCGGCAGTGGTGTTCGGCCGCGCTGGCGCAGGCGGATTTCCCGCTGACGACCACCACTTTGGCCACCGGCGCGGGCCCGGTGCACCTCACCTCCGCCGGCGCCGGGCCGGCGCGGGTGGTCGTGGTGCCCGGGACGGGCTTCAATGCCGCGGTGGTTTGCCGTGGCTGCGGGCGTTGCCGGCCCGCTGGGGCACGACGGTGGTGGATCTGCCGGGGCAGCCGGGGCTCAGCGATCCGCGCCGGCCACGCCGGGCGAAGCCGGGCTGGTACGCCCGGGTGCTGGACGAGACCCTCGCGGCGATGGGTGCCGACGGTGTCGTGGTGCTCGGCAACTCGCTGGGCGCCGCGGTGGCCCTGGCGGCCCGCTCGCCCCGGATCGCCGCCCGGGCGTTGCTCTCGCCCGCCGGGTTCATCCGGCTGAGCGTCGACCCGCAGCTGGCCGTGGCGTCGGCGGTGTGGCTGCTGCGGCCGACGCCCGGACACACTCGCGGGATGCTGCGGTTGTTCGTCGCGCCCGGCGTGCCGCCACCGGAAACCGAGGTGGCGTGGATGGTGTTGCTGGCCCGCTGGTGCCGCACGACGCTGGCGCCGCCGCCACTGCCGCCCGAAATACCGGCGCGGAGCGCCGAACGGCCCTGTGTCGTGGGCGTGGGCGAGCACGACCGGTTCCTGCCGCCCCGCCGGCTCGTGCCGGTGGTGCGCCGGACCATGGACCTCGACGTCCGGGTCCTTCCGGGCGTCGGCCACCTGACCACCCCCGCCGACCTCGACGAGGTGGTGTCCCTGGTGGCCGTGGTGGCCGGCTGACCGCTCGGCGGGGACGGCCCGCCGGGAGGGCGGCCGATTTGCCCCGGGGCCGCACTTGCGGCATCTTTACGCGAGGAGTGCCGGGAAGTCTGGTCGGCCTGCCCGCGCCCGGCCCGGGCGGCGGGCGGTTGGACCGACCCGTGGGAGTCCGATGGCGCTCATCTCGCCGTCCGGTGTAGCCGGTTGGGACGTCGTACGCTGGGACGATGCACGCCGTCGAGATGGCCGAGGAATACCCGGTCGTGGAGCTGGACTCCGACGCGCTGGAGGCCGCCCGGCTGCTGGCCGAGCGACGGTTGCCCGGGCTGGTCGTGACGGACAAGTCGGGTTGCCCGCAGTCGGTGCTGCCCGCGTCGCAGGTGGTGCGGTTCCTGGTGCCCAGTTACGTGCGCGACGACCCGTCGCTGGCGGGGGTGCTCGACGAGTCGATGGCCGACCGGGTCGCGGACAAGCTGGGTGGCAAGTCCGTGCGGTCGCTGCTGCCGGAGGAGACCTCCGAACTGCCGCGGGTGAACGCCGACGACACGATCGTCGAGGTCGCCGCGGTGATGGCCCGGCTGCGTTGCCCGCTGGTCGCGGTCATGGAGGACCGGACGTTGATCGGGGTCATTTCCGCGTCCCGGTTGCTGGAGCTGGCGTTGATGCCGCACTGACCATCGCGGCGGTGGCGGCATGAGCACCGCGATCGCGGTCACGGTGTTCGTGGTCGCCTACCTCTTCATCGCCACCGAGAAGATCCCGAAGATGGTCGCCGCGCTGGCCGGTGCCGGGGTGGTGCTGGCCCTCGGGATCAGCGGCGCGGACGACGCGTTCTTCTCCGAAGACACCGGCATCGACTGGAACGTCGTCTTCCTGCTGCTCGGTATGATGATCATCGTCGGGATCCTGCGGCGGACCGGTGTCTTCGAGTTCGTCGCGATCTGGGCGGCGAAACGGGCCAAGGGATCCCCGCTGCGGGTGATGATCCTGCTGTCGCTGATCACCGCGGTCGCCTCGGCGTTCCTGGACAACGTGACGACGGTCCTCCTGATCGCCCCGGTGACGCTGCTGGTCTGCGACCGCCTGGACATCAAACCGGCGCCGTTCCTCATCGCGGAGGTGCTCGCCTCCAACATCGGCGGCACGGCGACGTTGATCGGCGACCCGCCGAACATCATCATCGGCAGCCGCGCCGGGCTGACGTTCAACGACTTCCTGATCAACCTGACGCCGATCGTCGCGATCGAGCTCGTCGTGTTCACCCTCGTGCTGCCCCGGTTGTTCCGCGGCTCCTTCACCGTCGACCCGGCCCGGGTCGCCGATGTGATGGCGCTCAACGAGCGGGAAGCGATCCGGAAACCGAAACTGCTGATCCAATGCGGTGTCGTGCTGCTGGCGGTGTTCGCCGGGTTCGTGCTGCATTCGGTGATCCACATCGAGCCGTCGGTCGTGGCGCTGCTCGGTGCCGGTGTTCTCGTGCTGCTCTCGGGAACGGAGCCGAAGCAGTACCTCGCCGGCGTGGAGTGGGAGACGCTGCTGTTCTTCGCCGGGCTGTTCATCATGATCGGCGCTTTGGTCAAGACGGGTGTCATCGGGACGCTCGCCCGGCTGGCCGCCGACGCCACCGGCGGCAACGCCCTCCTCGCGGTCATGCTGATCCTCGGTGTCTCGGCCCTGTTGTCCGGTGTCATCGACAACATCCCGTACGTGGCGACGATGAGCCCGCTCGTCTTGGCGCTGACCAACGACATCCCGGACCCGGCGCACTCCGAAGCACTGTGGTGGGCACTGGCGATCGGCGCCGACTTCGGCGGCAACATGACCGCCGTCGGCGCCAGCGCCAACGTCGTCATGCTCGGCATCGCCGCCCGCTCCGGATCACCCATCACCTTCTGGGAATTCACGAAGAAGGGCGCCGTCATCACCGTGATCACCGTGCTGGTGGCCGCGCCCTACCTCTGGCTGCGCTACTTCGTCTTCGCGTGAACGCGGTGGTCCCGGACCGCTGAACTCCCGCGTAAGGATTTCCTAATCGACCGATCCGCTCGATCTCCGGCCGGCCCCGGCTAGGGTCGCCCGGTGCTCGAATCGCGATGGCTGCGCGGTGCCTTCTTCGCCGTACCGGGACTGCTGCTCGCCGGGATCGGCGTGGTGCACCCCGCCCGGCTCGACGCGGCCACCGCGGCGTGGTGGGCCTCGTTGCACGTGGTCCTGCTCCTGGTCTTCCCCCTGCCGGCCGTGGCGCAGTGGCTTCTGCTGACCTCGGCGCCACGCTGGCTTCGGTGGCCCGGGCGGCTGGCCGCGTTCGGTTTTGCCGCCTTCTACGGCGGTCTCGACGCCGTCGCGGGGATCGCCGCGGGCACCGTGGTGCACGCCCAGCACGGCGCCACGCCGGTCGTCGGGGCCGTGTTCGCGGCCGGCGACCGGCTCGGTCACCTCGGTTCGGCCTGCTTCCTGGCCGCCAATGTCCTGATCGTCGCCGCGGTCGTCGTCCGCGCGGGCTGGTGGAGGGCGGCGCCGGGGGCGGTGCTGCTCCTGACGGCGAGCGTGTCCTTCCTGGACAGTCACATCTTCTGGCCGCGTGGGGTGGTCACGATGATCGCGGTCGCCGTCGGGATGTGCTTGTCGGGCGCGCTCCTGAGCCGGGCGTCCCCACCGGCCGCTGCTTGACCGGCAGGGACGCCGATGCCTCCGAACTTTCACCCGGGGGCGTACGCCGGGTAGCCCGTCGGAGGCTCCGCCAAACGGCCGATCACGACATCGCACCGCCGCCGGTTTCGGGCCGGCTCGAGCGGGTACGCCCCAGCGATCACCCGGAGAGGGGGCAGACCCGATGGCGACGACCGAAGACGCTGACACGGATCACACGATCGGGGTACTGATCGACGGCACCGAGCACCGGCTGGCGGTGGACCCGCGGCGCACCCTGCTCGACCTGATCCGCGACCAGCTGGGCTTGACGGGCGCGAAGAAGGGGTGTGACCACGGCCAGTGCGGCGCGTGCACGGTGCTGCTCGGCGGCCGCCGCGTGCTCGCCTGCCTGACCCTGGCCGTGACCTGCGACGGCGCGGAGGTCACGACCGCTTCCGGGCTGGCCGCCGACGGGGAACTGCACCCCGTCCAGCAGGCCTTCCTCGACCACGACGCCTTCCAGTGCGGGTACTGCACGCCGGGGCAGATCTGCTCGGCGGCCGGGCTGCTGGCCGAGTTCGCCGACGGTGCCCCGAGCCACGTCACCTCGCCGGTCAGTGCTGCCCCGCGGTGGTCCGACGAGGAGATCGCCGAACGGATGAGCGGAAACCTCTGCCGCTGCGGGGCCTACGCCGGGATCGTCGCCGCCGTCCGGGAGTCGCGATGAAGACCTTCGCTTTCGCCAAGCCCGCCACCGTGGCCGAGGCCGTGGGCGCCGTGGCCGCGGAGCCGGACGCGGTGTTCCTGGGCGGCGGCACGAACCTCGTCGACCACCTCAAGCTGGGCGTGGCCCGGCCGGACCGGGTCGTCGACGTCACCGGCGTGACGTCGGGGGAAATCCGCGAGGACGAAGACGGCACGCTGTTCTTCGGCGCCGGAGTGCGCAACAGCGACCTGGCGGCGAACACCGCGGTCCGCGAACGCTACCCCGTCCTGGCCGAAGCGCTGCTGTCCGGTGCGTCGGCCCAGCTGCGCAACATGGCCACGGCCGGCGGTAACCCGTTGCAGCGCACCCGGTGCCTGTACTTCCAGGACGTGACGACGCCGTGCAGCAAGCGCGCTCCCGGTTCGGGGTGCTCCGCCATCGGCGGGGCCACGCGCCAGCACGCGATCCTCGGCGCGTCCGAGGCGTGCGTGGCCACCCACCCGTCGGACATGGCGGTCGCGCTGGCGGCCCTCGATGCGCGGGTGCACGTCGCCGGGACCGGCGGTGAGCGCGAAATCGCCTTCGAAGACCTGCACCGGCTGCCCGGCGACACCCCTGAGCGCGACACGGTGCTCGAGCACGGCGAGCTGATCACCGGCTTCACGCTGCCCGCCGGGCCGTGGTCGCGGCGGTCGGCCTACCGCAAGGTGCGGGACCGGGCGTCGTACGCGTTCGCGCTGGTTTCGGTCGCCGCCGGCGTGTCGCTGGCGGACGGCAAGATCGGCGATGTCCGCGTCGCGCTCGGCGGCGTGGCCCACAAACCCTGGCGGGCCACCGAAGCGGAAGCCGTGTTGCGCGGCGCCCGGCCGGGCGAAGACGTGTTCCGGGCCGCCGCGGACGCCGAGCTGGCCGGTGCCCGTGCGCTCGAGGGCGTCGACGGCGGGAACGCCTTCAAGATCCCGCTCGCCCGCCGCACCCTGGTTGCGGTCTTGCGCGACCTGACGACCGAGGAGCCGAACCGGTGACCGAGCTGCTCGAACCCCACGCCATCGGGACCGCGGCCACCCGCCGCGACGGCCCGGCCAAGGTCACCGGCACCGCGCCGTACGCCTTCGAAGCGCCGGCCGACCGGCCGCTGTACTGCCACCCGGTGCAGGCCACGATCGCCCGCGGGCGCTGCCGCCGGATCGCCACCGTGGCCGCCGAAACCGTCGACGGCGTCGTGCAGGTGATCACGCCGTTCACCGCCGAGCGGCTGGCCGGCACCGACGACGCCGAACTCGCCGTGCTGCAGGACCGTGACGTGCCCTTCCGCGGCCACGTGGTCGCACTGGTGCTGGCCGAGACCCCGGAGACGGCCCGCCACGCCGCGGAGCTGGTCACGGTCGAGTACGACGCCGAGCCGCACGACGTCGAGCTCAGCGCCGATCGCGCCGACCTGTACGCGCCGGATTCGGTGAACCCGGACTTCCCGACCGACACCGCGCAGGGTGACGCCGACGCCGAGCTCGAGCGGGCGGAGGTGACCGTCGGGGAGACGTACACGACGGCGATGCAGCACAACAACCCGCTGGAGCCGCACGCGACGACCGCGTTGTGGGACAACGGGGTGCTCTCCCTCTGGGACTCCACCCAGGGCGTCCACTCGGTGCGCTCGGCCCTCGCCGAGGTGTTCGGGCTGCCCGAGGAGAAGATCCGGGTCCGCTGCCCCTACGTCGGCGGCGGCTTCGGCTCGAAGGGCACACCGCACGCGAACGTCGTGCTCGCCGCACTGGCCGCCCGTGCGGTGCCGGGCCGCGCGGTGAAGCTCGCGCTGACCCGGCAGCAGATGTTCGCCCTGGCCGGGTACCGCACGCCGACGATCCAGCGCGTCCGGCTCGGCGCGGACCGCGACGGGCGGCTGCGCGCGCTGCGGGTCGACGTCGTCGAGCAGACGTCGCGGATCAAGGAGTACGCCGAGCAGACCGCGGTGCCCGCGCGGATGATGTACGCGGTGCCGAACCGGGCCACCAGCCACCGGCTCGCCGCGCTGGACGTGCCGGTGCCGTCGTGGATGCGGGCACCGGGGGAGTGCCCGGGGATGTTCGGCCCCGAGGTCGCGATGGACGAGCTCGCCGTGGCGCTCGGAATCGACCCGATCGAGCTGCGGGTGCGCAACGAGCCGGATCGCGATCCCGAGAACGGGAAGCCGTTCTCCAGCCGCAACCTGATCGCCTGCCTGCGCACCGGGGCCGAGCGCTTCGGCTGGGCGGAGCGGGACCCGCGGCCCGGCGTCCGCCGGGACGGCCGGTGGCTCACCGGAACCGGGGTCGCCGCGTCGGTGTACCCGGCGCAGCGGTCACCCGGGTCCACGGCGCTGATCCGGTTCGAAGACGGCCGGTACGTCGTGGAGATCGGCGCCGCCGACCTCGGCACCGGGGCCTGGACGATCCTGCCGCAGATCGCCGCCGACGCGCTCGGCGTGCCCGCGCCGGACGTCGAGGCCCGCATCGGCGACACCGGCTACCCGAACGCGACCGTGGCCGGTGGCTCGTCCGGCACCGCCTCGTGGGGAACGGCGGTGATCGCGGCCGCGCAGGCGTTCCGCGACAAGTTCGGCACCGATCCGGCCGAAGGCGCCGAAGCGAGCGCGGACACGCCGGAAAACCCGGCCGAGGAGCACTATTCGATGTACGCGTTCGGCGCGCAGTTCGCCGAGGTGCGGGTCGACGCCGACACCGGCGAGATCCGCGTCCCGCGGCTGTACGGAACGTTCGCGGCCGGCCGGATCGTCAACCCGGTGACCGCCCGCTCCCAGTTCCTCGGCGGGATGACGATGGGGCTGTCGATGGCGTTGTTCGAGGGCAGCGTCATGGACCCCCGCACCGGGCACGTGGTCAACCACGACCTGGCCGAGTACCACATCGCCACCAACGCCGACGTGGGCGACCTGCGCGCGGACTGGCTCGACGAGCACGACCCGCACGTCAACCCCATGGGCACCAAGGGCATCGGCGAGATCGGCATCGTCGGCACCGCGGCGGCGGTCGCGAACGCGGTGTACCACGCGACCGGGGTGCGGGTGCGGGAACTGCCGATCACCCTCGACGCCCTGCTGCCCGCCCTGCCGTAGGCCATCCGTCTACTTCGGACTCTCCGGCCCCGCGGTGCTCACCCGACTGGGTGTCCGGGAGGGGCGGGTGGAGGCGGATCCGTGATGCCGTCGGCGGGTTCGAGCCCGAGAACGGCGAGCAGCAACGCGCAGTCGTCCGCGTCGATCGCCGCCGAGGCCACCACGCGGGCACCGTGGTAGCGCTGGTCGCGGGTGAGGTCGAACCCGGTCTCTTCGACCGGTCGTGGCGTGGCGCGCCTCATCGGCGCGGGTACGGGCAGGGACAGCTGAAGTGTCGCGACGTCTCAGTGGTCATCGGTTCTCCGCCGGTGTCGGCTGTGCGGCCGGACTCTCCATGGTAGCCCCGCCGCGGCGCGGTGAACGGAACCGCACGTGACGACCTCGCGCGGTAGGGTGCGGGAAACGCACCCGCCGTGGCGGAGCTGATCCGGACCTGCTGTTCCCGAGCCGGTGTGCTGTGAGGGCACCGGCTCGGAGGAGACCAGGATGCAGGGGCGGGTGGCCGGTGGCTGAGATCGAGGTACTGCGGGAGAGCGTGCTGGCCGAGCTCGCCGGCGGTCCGTCCGGCAGCGGGGTCGACGTGGTCGGCCGGGTGTGCCGTGCGTGCGTGCGGTTGCTCCCGGTCGACGGCGCCGCGGTGTCGGTGATGGCCGACGCCGGACACCGGGAAGCCGTCTACACCAGTGACGCGGTGAGCGCGGCGCTGGCCGAACTGCAGTTCGCCCTCGGGGAAGGACCGTGCTTCGAGGCTTTCGCCCACGGCGGTCCGGTCCTGGTCGCCGATCTCGGCGCCAGGCTCACCACCGCTTGGCCGGTGTTCGCGGCGCAAGCCGCCGAGTACCCGGTGGCGGCGTTGTTCACCTTCCCGCTGCAGATCGGGGTGGTGCGGGTGGCGACCCTGGACACCTACCGGGCGACCCCGGGCTCCCTCGCCGGCGACGAGCTGGCGATCGCCCTGCAGGTGGCGGACATCGCCGCGCTGGCCCTGTCCGGGCTGCTCGGCGGAGACCGGTGGCTCGACGGGGACGGGCGGTGGATGGAGGGGGCCGGGATGCGGCACCGCGTGGTGCACCAGGCCACCGGGATGCTGATCGCGCACCTGGACGTGCCGGCGGCGGAGGCGCTGGCCCGGCTGCGCGCGTACGCCTTCGGGCACGACCGCGCGTTGCGGGACGTCGCCGCCGACCTCGTCGCCGGCCGGCTCGAATTGGACCGGGGGGCCTGGTGAGGACCACCATGAAGACTTCCGACGAGCAACCAGGAGATGGTGGCGATGGCCGACCGTGAACAACAGGTGACCCGGACGTTCGTCGCGCTGGCCGACACCCTCGTCGACGACTACGACGTCGCCGACCTCCTGCACACGCTGGTGCTGCGCTGCGTGGAGCTGCTCGACGTCGCCGCGGCCGGCCTGACGCTGGCCGACGAGCGGGGGAGCCTGCAGGTGCTCGCGTCCTCCAGCGAGCAGGCCCGCCTGCTGGAACTCTTCCAGCTCGGCATCGACGAAGGCCCGTGCGTGGAGTGCTTCGCGACCCGGGCCCCGGTCCTGGTCGCGGACGTCACCGCGGACGCCCCGCGGTGGCCGCGGTTCGCGGCGGAGGCGTCCCGGCAGGGGTTCGCGTCGGTGCACGCGCTGCCGATGCGGTTGCGCAAGCAGATCATCGGCGCGCTCAACCTGTTCGGCACCCGGTCCGGTGAGCTCCGCCCCGACGACGTCCACCTGGCGCAGGGGCTGGCCGACACGGCGACGATCGGCATCCTCCAGGAGCGGGCGATCCGCCACGGGGAGACGATGTCCGAGCAGCTGCAGACGGCCCTGAACAGCCGGGTGACGATCGAGCAGGCGAAGGGTGTCCTCGCGGTGACCGGCCGGCTCAGCATGGACGACGCCTTCGCCGTGTTGCGCGGCTACGCCCGCAGCAACAGCCTCATGCTCGGCGAAGTCGCCCGAGCGCTCGCGGCGCGGGAACTCGACCCCGCACTCGTGCTGATCCGGCAGGACCGCCCGCAGGATCGCGGTGCGCGGCCGGGATCGTGAACGCCGAGGTCCGGGGCCGGGTCCCGGTTACCGCCGACGTCGCGGCCCGGGCCCACCCCGCCGGCCGAACCACCCGGTCAGTGCTGCCGGTCCGCGAGACCGCCGCGTACGGTGGGATATCCCGCCCCGGACCCCGGCGAGTGCCCGTCCACCGACCGAACCGGGGTGTGCCGTGGAACCACCGCTGGACGATCTCCGTGACGAGTACCCGGTGGGCTGGGTCCTCACCTACCGGCGCCGCCGGACGCCCGGTCCGCCGTTCGGCGGTTGCGCGGCCGGGGTGGTCCTCGGCCCGCCCGTGCGGGACGCGTGCACCGGCCTCGAATCCATCCGCTCGCCTCGCTCGGCGACGGCCCCACGGTCTGGGTGCCGGACCGGGACGTGATCGGCATCGAGCCCCGCCGGGTCCCCGACGGCGGGCCGCGCCCTTCCGTGTGTCCACAACGGACGCTCGCGGGGAAGATCACCCGCCCGGCCGGCGAATCCGGCCGAGCTCAGGCCGGGGTGCCGGTCCCGAACCCGGCTGAACGGGGTGGCGACATGGGCGAAGGCACCGGATCCGGCGCGGAACGGACCTGGCCGTCGAGGCACGGCGGCGGTTACCCGGCGGGCTGGCAGGTCCGCCTGCCGCGGCAGGCGGGAGCGGACCGCTTTCGGCGGGGCCGGACCGCGGGCGGGACAGGAACGGATCGGCACGATCGCGGGACCCACTCTGCGTGACGAGCACACCGGCACCACCTGGGTGGTGGTCCGGCCGTTCTGCGCGGCTCCGCACACGCCGCCGAAGCTGGTGCGGGCGATGGACATCATCGACGCCCGGCCGCCGTCCACGCCGGCGGAGGACGACGACGAAGACCCGGACCACGGGCGCCCGGACACGGTTCTGCATGCGCACGTGCAAGAACCGGGCGCGTGTCGTAATCGTTGTGGGGCAACGGTTTCAATTCAACCGTTCAGCGGAACAACCCTCTGTGCGCGCTCGCTGGCCTTTCCGTGAGAATGTGTCTCGTCCCGGACCCCGGCGGTGCACGATCCTTCGGAGGATTTCGGGAGGACGCATCATGGGTGTGCGCCTGCAATGGGCGTTCGGGCGCCGGCCGGCCGGCGAAGAGCGCGGGATGAGCGCCCGGGAGCCGCGGCTCCCGGGGCCGGGGGATCGGGGGCGAGAGGCCGCGCACAGCGGCGAACCCGGGCTGGGCAGTGCCGTGGCCCTGGCCGGCTTCCTCGCCGCCACCAGGATCGCGGAGACCGCGACGGGGGTCGTGCTCTCCGCGGCCGGTGTGCTGAGCGGTGCGAAGACCCCGGCGAAGCACGCGGCCGCGCCCGGTGGAGAGTGAGCAGGCGGCCGTGGTCGTCCCGCCACCGGCCGGACATCCGCGCGGCGTCCGGATCGGCGCGGCCGACGTCGGCAGGCTCGAGGCCGCCACCCGGGCGTTCCGGGCCGTGGACTACCGGTACGGCGGCGGATCGTGCCGCCACGCCGTGCAGGTGCTGCTGTCCTACGCGGAGCTGATGTTGCTCGGTGCCGTGCCGGAGAAGGTGGTGTCCCGGTTGTGCACCGCAGTCGCCGACCTGCACAACCTGTCCGGTTGGGCGAGTTTCGACGAGGGCAAGCCGAAGGCGGCGCTCGCGGCTTTCCGGCGGGCGCTGGAACTGGCCGGGCTCGCCGGCAACGACGAGCTGGTGGCCAACGTCCGCTACCGGATCGGCCGGCTGTACCTCCACCACGGTGCCGTCGAAGAGGCGGCGGACCAGTTCGAACGCGGGCAGGCGGCCTGCCGGGACAGCTCCCTGCTCGCCCGGGCGATCCTGTCGGCCAACCTGGCGTGGGCGCGGGCAAAACGCGGTGACGCGACAGCGGCGCTGGCCCTGCTCCACGCGGCCAGGGACGAGTTCGCCGCCGCCGGACCGGCTTCGGCACCGTGGTCGGCGTTCTTCGGCGAAACGGATCTGGCGGCGATGATCGGGACCGTGCACGTCGAACTGACCCAGAGCTCGGACGTCCGGTTCGCCGGCCCGGCGATCGACGCGCTCACCGTCGCCGTCAACGGGTACGGGCCGGCGATGACGCGGAGCCGGTCCCTGACGCAGATCTGGCTCGCCACCGGGCACGCGCTGGCCGGCGACCTCGACGAAGCCGCCCGGATCGGCGCGGAGGCGATCGAGGTCGCCGCCGGGCTCCGGTCCGAGCGGACGAGGCAGCGGATGTCCCCACTCGCCGCGGCCGCCGCCCGGCACCCCGGCCACGCCGGTGCCCGCGACCTCCTCGACCGGATCGACCGCGTGCGCGGCGCGGCCGGCCGGTGACCGCGAGGGCCGGGCGTGCCGAGGCCGAGCCGGCACGCCCGGCCACGGCTCAGGGCAGGACCTTGAAGGTGTAAGTCGCGTCCGCCGAGACGGTCGCGCCCGTGGCCGCCAGTGTCCCGCTGACGCGGAAGGTCACCGTGTAGGTGCCGGCGGCGCTGAACGCCCAGTTGGCGTGCGTGTGCCCGCCGGTCGTCAGCGGTTTTGCGTCGGGCAGCCCGTCGCCGCTGTTGTACAGCACCGTCGGCGTGCCCAGCGACTGCGTGTAGACGCTGAGGTTCCCGCCGCTGACGCCGAGCAAGCTCATCGTCAGCGTGTTGCCCTGGAAGGTGCCGGCGGGAACGTCGGTGCTGTTCCAGCCCGGCCACAGCAGGTTCGCGTTCTGCGTCTGCGGCAGGATCCACACCGTCGAGCCGGGTGTGCCGAGGAAACCGTAGGCGGAGTTGTTCGGGACCGTCGTCTTCGCGGCGGCGAGCACGTCCAGTTCCACAGTGGACGGCGCCCGTCTCACGCTCGGGCTCCCGGTGCCGTCGAGCAGCTGCACGGTGAGGGCGCCGGCGGTGTAGTCGACGTCGAGGACGTCGACGTGCCCGGTGGTGAGCACCGTCGTCGCCGCGCCGGCGGGCAGGGCGGTGCCGAGGGTCAGCGCGGCGGCGAGGGCCGCGACGGCCAGGGAACGGGTTTTCGAGCGCATGGCAGTGCCTCCTTCGGGGTCGGGCGGGATCAGTCGATGCAGAAGGTGAGCACGGCCGGGGCCGAGGACACCTTCGCGCCGGTGGTGAGCTTCGCGCTGACCTGGAAGGTCAGCTGGTAGACGCCGGGCTTGGTGAAGCCCCAGCCGACGTGCTCGTGCAGCCCCGCCGGCAAGGTCAAGGCGTCGGGCAGGCCGTCGCTGCTGTCGAGCAGAACGGTCGCCGCGCCGAACGGGCCGGTGGTGAACACGCTCGCCGTGCCGGGACCGCGCACGGACTTGAGGGCGACCTCGAGGGAGTCGCCGGCGAAGACACCGGTGGCCAGCTCTTCGGTGCTGAAGCCGGGCCAGAGCAGGTCCGGGTCCTGGGTCTGCGGGAGGATCGAGACCGGGGCGCCTGCCGGGCCGAGGAACCGGTACGAAGCGTCGGCGGGGACGGTGGTGCGGGCGCCGGGCAGCGCCTTGAGGACCACCTCACGGGGGTCGTATTCGACGGACGGCTCGACCGACTCGTCGTGGACGTGCAGTTCGAGAGCCCCGTCTTCGTATTCGACGTCGACCGCGTCGACGTGGCCGTGGTCGAGGACGACGGGGGACGCGGCGTGGGCCGGGGTGGCGACGAGCCCGGCGAACAGGGCCGCGGTGGCGGCGCTGCAGGCCAGCAGGGCAGGACGACGACGCACGAGAACTCCTTGGTGCGGGAGGGGACGGACTGGACAGAACATTAACGACAATGATATTCATTAACAAGACAGGGTTCGCGCATGTGTTTTCACGCTGATGGGGGCAAGATCCATGCTGGGTAGGTCAAGACCGGTGCGCACGTTGCTGGCCGTGTGCGTCGTGGCGGCGTCGCTCCCGCTGCTGGCGCCGGCGGCGCACGCCGAGGCCGGGCCGGCGCCGGCGGCCCGCTTGCGGACGGTGCTCAACGACGTGCACACCGACACCGTCGACGTGCAGTACACCGACGGGCGCCTGGCGCTGCGAACCCGCGTCGGCACCGAACCCCACCAGTACTTCGCGCCCGAAGACGTGCTCTTCCAGTTGCGGGACAACGACGTCTCCCGCATCGCCGTTCCCGACGTCCCGGAGTACTCGTTCCTCGGCGCCCCCGGCACCCCGGTCTGGGTCGCGCCCCAGGTCCAGGACTTCTCGCTGCTGTTCGCGGGCTGGGACACCGAAAGCCTGCCCACCGGGACGTTCGCGGGGGACACGATCGACCTCCGGCTCGCGGGCGTCGCCGGTCCGGGCGCGCTCGAGGTGTTCCAGACCGACTCCTTCGGCTTGCCGCTGCGGGTGTTCAGCTCCCGTGACGAGGGCCCCCGGTCCTGGCGCCAGGCCGTCGGCAGCCACGTCCACGCGAACTGGGCGTTCACCGCGCCCGGCCGGTACACGGTGACGTTCGAAGCCACCGCGACCGACCCGGCCGGGCACCGGCTGAGTTCGGGGCTCGTGGACTACACCTGGTACGTCGGCGGCACGTCGGCCGCCGACATCCCGGCTGCCGCCACGACCACCACGCTCACCGCGGCCCCGGCGACCACCGCCGTGGGGGAGAACCTCAGGCTGACCGGCGCGGTCACCCCGGCGAACGCATCCGGCTGGGTGGAGTTCGCCGACGGAGCGACCCTGCTCGGCCACGCCGCCGTCACCGGTGGACAGGCCACAATGGACACCACCTCGCTGGCTTCCGGCACTCATTCCCTCACCGCAAGGTTCGTCCCGCGGTACTCGACCGACTTCACCGAAGCGCGCTCGGCCGCGGTCGAGCACGTCGTGACCGGCGACGGTACGCCGCCACCGCCCACGTCGGCACCGACAGTGGCACCGACAGTGGCACCGACAGCGGCCTCGTCGTCCCCGCCGACCACCCCGCCGACCACCCCGCCGGCTGCTCCCTCGTCTCCGTCCGGCGGCAGTCCCGGACCCGGCGCGACGACGAAGCCGTGTGTGCCCGCCGGTCCGGTGACCTCGAGCGCCGGGGTCGTGCTGGCCGACGGCCACGCCGACTACGCCGTGCGGCTCGTCGGCGGGAAGCTCGTCTCGCAGGTCAAGGACGGCGCCGCGACCTGGCGGGCACCGGGCAGTGTCGTCTTCCACGTCGTCGACAAGGCGGCCACGACCGTGCCCGGCGGGACGCAGTTCGCCTTCCTCGGCAAGCCGGGCGACCGGATCTGGCAGATCCCGCAGACGCAGCAGGCCGGCGTGCTGTGGCTCGGCTGGAACACCGAGGAGCTCAAGAGCACCGAGGTCAGCGGAGACGTCACCTGGCGGCTGGACGAAGTGACCGGTCCCGGTGCGCTCGCGGTGTTCGAGTTCGATCCCTTCGGCAAGCCGGTGCTCGCTTTCGACAGCGGCGACGGTGTCCCGGACAGCTACGCCGTCCGGCTCGGCACGCACGCCCACGGCAACTGGGCCTTCACCAAGCCGGGCATCTACCACGTCACCTTCACCCACACCGCGAAGCTCGCCTCCGGAGCCCAGTCGAGCGACCGGCAGACGGTGACCTTCGCCGTCGGGCCGGTGGACCCGAAGCAGGCGCTGCCGGTCACCACCTCGACCCCGCCCACCGGTACCTGCGCCGGTGACGTCGCCGCCCGCGCCCGCGCGGCCGGTTTGGCGTCGACCGGGTTCTCCGTGGCCGTCCCGCTTTCGCTGGCCGGGCTGGCGCTGCTCGGTGGTGCGGTGTGCCTGCTCGTGGCCCGCCGCCGGAAGTCGCTTGTGGACGGTGAACGGTGATGCGGCTTCCGGTGCTGCTGGCCGCGGGCGTGCTGGCCACCGCGTGCTCGACCGGCGCGGCGGCCGGCGGGGGACTGCAGGTGGTCACCACCACCGAGATCCTGGCCGACCTGGTGCGCAACGTCGGCGGCGACCGCGTGTCGGTCACCTCGATCGTCCCCCCGGGCGGCGATCCGCACTCCTACGAGCCGACGCCCCGGGACGCGGCGAACGTGGCGAAGGCCGACGTCACGTTCACCAACCACCTGCTGCTCGAAGAGCACGCCTTGATCAAGACGATCGACTCGAACGCCCGCCCGGGCACGCCGAACGTGTCGCTGGCCGAAGCGGCCGAGACCTACGGCGCCACGGTCCTGCCGCTGGTCGAGGACATCGGGCTGGACGTCGCGTGGCTCGGCCTCGCCGTCCGCGGGGAGGGCAAGGCCCGGGGCGCGACGCGCACCTCCGATGTCCGGCTGGCCGCGACGAAGGTCGACGGGCCCGGCACGGTCGCGGTCTACCTGACCGAGGCCCTCGGGCAGCCCGATGTCTACTTCGACTCCGCCGACGGCTTGGACGCCAAGGACACGACGACCCTGCCACCGGCCGCCCACACCCATCTGAACTGGGCGTTCAGCGCACCCGGGGTCTACCGGCTGACGTTGTCGGCGCAGCTGGTGACCGGTGCGGCCGCCCCGGCGCCGATCGGCGAGGGCACGTTCACCTTCGCCGTCGGCGTCGACCCGCACACCGTGCCCGGCAAGTCCACGATCATCGGGGTCGGGCACACCGACCTGGCCGTCGACCTCGACACCGGCGGCGTCTACGCCTACACCGACGCGAGCACCGGGCAGCAGCACCCGGTGCCCGCGGCCGACGTTGTGGTCGACGTGCCGAACCGGGCGCTGGAAACGGTCCCCGGCGACCCGCGGTTCGCCTTCCTCGGCCGGCCGGATGCCTCGATCCACCAGCTGCCCCAGGCGGTGCTGGGCAAGCACGTCCACGGCGAGATCGATCCGCACCTGTGGCAGGACGCCCGCAACGCCAAGGCCTACGTCCAGCTGATCCGCGACACCCTCAAACAGCGTGACCCCCGGGGCGCGGCCACCTACGACGAGAACGCCCGCACCTACTCGGTCCAGCTCGACGAGCTGGACACCTACCTCCGGCAGCGCATCGCCGGGATCCCGAAGGACCGCCGCCAGTTGATCACCACCCATGACGCGTTCGGCTACCTCGCCAAGGCCTACGACCTGACCGTCGCCGGTTTTGTGGTGCCGAACCCGGCGTCGGAACCGAGCGCCGAACAGGTCCGCAAACTCACCGAGACGATCCGCAACCTGCACGTGCCGGCCGTGTTCATGGAACCCAACCTGGCCCAGCGCGCGACGGTCCTCACCCAGGTCGCGACCGACCAGCACGTCGAGGTGTGCCTGCTCTACGGCGACGCCTTCGACGAGCACGCGCGCGACTACCTGGCCATGATGCGGCACAACGCCGACGAGCTGCGCACCTGCCTCGGCGGTGGCGCGTGACCGGGAAACT
Organism: Amycolatopsis sp. A133; assembly: GCF_031082405.1. Classification (GTDB taxonomy): domain Bacteria; phylum Actinomycetota; class Actinomycetes; order Mycobacteriales; family Pseudonocardiaceae; genus Amycolatopsis. Next base: position 301,478 of record NZ_JAVHJU010000076.1, on the reverse strand, counting down.
CGCCGCACTGGTGCTCGCGGCCGTGCTCGCCGCGGCACCGGCCGCGGCCGCCGCTGCGGCGCCGACGGTCATCGCCGACGGGCACGTCGACATGGGCCCCCGGATGGTCGGCGGCGCCTGGACGATCCAGCTCCGCGACGACACCACCCGGCCGGCGACCTGGCGGCCGCTGTCCGACGTCGTCCTGCAGGCCGGCTCGGCGTCGAAGATGGCGGTGCCGCCGGGACCGGAGTACGCGTTCCTCGGCGCCCCCGGTGCGCCGGTCTGGCTCCTGCCGCAAGTCCAGCGGCCCGGGGTGCTGTGGCCGGGGTGGAACACCCAGGATCCGTCCATCGCCGCGCTGGTCACCCGCGAAGTCACCTGGCGGCTGCACGCCGTCGGCGGACCGGGCCGGTTTTCCCTGTTCCTCAACGGCAGCTTCGGCAAACCCGAGGAGGTCTTCGACAGCGGCAGGCCCTTCCCGCAGGAAACCGGGATCGAGGCGGCGTCCCACGTCCACGGGAACTGGGCCTTCTCCGCGCCCGGCGGCTACACGCTGGACGTCGAGATGCGCACCGCCGCGGCCGGCGGGACGACCTTGAGCGACCGGCAGCAGCTCCGGATCCACGTCGGCGACGGCGACCCGGCCGGAGCGTTCCTGCCCCCGCCGACGTCCGGGACGCCGGCTGCGCCCCGGGCGGTCGTCGCTCCGCGTGAAGACGACGCGGCGAACCACGGCTGGTGGTACCTGGCGGGCGGGGTGGTCGTCGCGGGTGCACTGGCGGTCGCGCTGAAGGCGCGGCGCGGCCGGAGCGGCTCGTGACCGCGCTGGAGATCACCGGGCTGAGCGTCCGGCTGGGCGGCCGCGACGCACTGTCCGAAGTGGACTTGAGCGTGGCCGGCGGTGAACTGGTCGGTCTGATCGGGCCCAACGGTGCGGGCAAGACCACCCTGCTGCGCGCCGTCCTCGGCCTGCTCCCGGCCGCGGCCGGGGCGATCCGGCTCGACGGCACGGTCGGGTACGTCCCGCAGCGCCACGAGTTCGCCTGGGACTTCCCGATCTCGGTGGAGAAGGCCGTGCTGACCGGCCGCGCGCCGGCCATCGGCTTCCTCCGCCGTCCCGGCCGCGACGACCGGGAGGCGGTCCGGGACGCCCTGCGCCGGGTGGACCTGACCGGCCTCGCCCGGCGCCCGATCGGTGAGCTGTCCGGCGGGCAGCGGCAGCGGGTGCTCGTCGCCCGCGCGCTGGCCGTCCGGCCGCGGCTGCTGCTGCTGGACGAGCCGTTCACCGGGCTCGACGTGCCCACCCAGGAACTGCTCACCGGGCTGTTCCGGGCCCTGAAGGACGAGGGCGACGCGGTGTTGATGACCACCCACGACCTGCCTGCCGCCGCGGCGCTGTGCGACCGGCTGTGCCTGCTCAACCGCAGCATCGTCGCCGACGGACCACCCGAGCGGCTGCGGGACCCGGAAGTGTGGCTGCGCGCGTTCGGCGTCACCCGGTCCGACCAGCTCATCCACTCCCTGGGGATCACCCGATGACCGCCGTCACCGGCTTTCTCCTGGCGCCGTGGGAACACGAGTTCATGCGCCGCGCGTTCCTCGTCGCGATGATGTCGGGCGTGGTCTGCGGCGTGATCGGCAGCCACGTCGTGTTGCGCGGCATGGCCTTCATCGGCGACGCCGTCTCCCATTCGGTGTTCCCCGGCGTCGCGCTCGCGTTCGTGTTCCGGTTCGACCTGGCGATCGGCGGCGCGATCGCCGGGCTGCTGACCGCGTTGAGCGTCGCGGTGTTCGCCCAGAACAAACGGCTCAAGGAGGACACCGTGATCGGGGTGTTCTTCGCGGCCGCATTCGGCCTGGGCATCGTGATCCTCTCCAGCGCGCCCGGCTATTCCGGTTCGCTGGAGTCGTTCCTGTTCGGCCAGATCCTCGGTATCAGCGACGGCGACGTCCGCGTCGTCGCGATCGCGGGCGCGGTCCTGCTACTCGCCGCGGCGGCCGTGCACAAGGAACTCGTCACGGTCAGCCTCGACCGGGAAACCGCGCGGGCGCTGGGCATCCGCGTGTTCCGGCTCGACATCGCGCTCTACACGATGGTGACGGTCGCGATCGTGATCTCGCTGCAGGCGGTGGGCAACATCCTGGTGCTCGCACTGCTGATCACCCCGGCCGCCTGCGCGCGGCTGCTGACCGACCGCCTCGGCATCATGATGGCGCTGGCCCCGGCGATCGGGATGGTTTCGGCGGCGACCGGGTTGTACCTGTCCTACGCGCTCAACCTCGCTGCCGGCGGTCTGATCGTGCTGGTCACCACGGCGGTGTTCCTGGTGTGCTGGGTGTTCGCTCCGCGCCACGGCGTGCTCGCGCGGTTCCGCCCCGGAAACACGCGGAGCGAGGCCGGCGACGGTGCGTCACGCCGTGGGGGATCCGGGTGACGGTGCCCGGCACGACCTCCCGGTCAGGACAGGTGCGCCGACAGCAGCCAGGCGGGTGCCGACTTGCGGCCGTTGCCCTCGTTTCGGACGTCGCTGCCGGCGAAGGCCGCGAAATCCGGGAAGTTCTCGGGGACGTTGGCGTGGATGCGGGCCGGCCGGATCTCGTCGATCGTCCAGTGTGCGCCCACCACTTCGCGTAGTTCCGCTGGGGAGACCGGGTTGACTTTGTCCGAGGGCACGGTCGCGCTGTCGAACACCAGCACGAAGTAGGACGCGCCGGGTGACGCGGCGCGCACGATCGATTCCTGGTACCCCCGCCGCAGTTCGACCGGCATCGAGTGGAACAGGGTGCTGTCGACGATGGTGCCGAAACGGCGGTCGTAGCCGGTGAACGTGCTGATGTCGGCGACCGCGAAACTGGTGTTGGCCAAGCCGCGGCGGGCGGCTTCCGTGCGGGCGAGCCTGATCGCGGTCGGCGACTGGTCCAGGCCGACGGTCGTGAAGCCCCGCTCGGCGAGGTGGAGCGACGTCGCGCCCTCGCCGCAGCCGGCGTCGAGGACCTCGCCGTGGAATGCGCCCGCGTTGATGAGCGCGGCGATCTCGGGTTGCGGTTCGCCGATGCTCCACGGCGGCCGGAAACCCGGCCCCATCTCGGGAGCCTGGCCACGGTAGGCGGATTCGAACAACGCGTCGCCGGATGAGTTCGTCATGCACCCCAGGGTGTCAACCAAGTTGATATATGTCAACATGGTTGATATGGAAGGTGTTCGGGACGAGCCGCTCGGCTACCTGCTGCATCGGATCACCGCGGCCTTGCGCGCCGAGGTGGCCGCTACCGTGCTGGAGCCGTCGCGGCTGGCGGCGCCGGAATACCTCTGCCTGCGGATGCTGTCGCAGTCCCCGAAGTCCAACGCCCAGCTGGCCCGCGAGGCCCGCGTGTCGCCGCAGGCGATGAACAAGGTGGTTCGCGAGCTGCAGGATCGCGGCCTGGTGACGCGACCCGCCACGGTGCCGTCCGGGAGGTCGTTGCCCGCCACGCTGACGCGCGAGGGCGTGACCGTGCTCGCGCGCCTCGACCCCGAGGTGGCCGAGGCCGAGGACCGCGTCCTGGCCGAGCTCGGCGAACAGGACCGGCGCGAGCTTCGCAGGCTCCTGGTCGCGGCCGGCCGGGTCGTGTCCCGGCGGTGATCCCCTCGGGGCCCGGAAGGCGGCGGCGGTCAGGGGCGAACTCGAGCGGAGGGTCGCGACCGCGGCCGCTGAAAACCGCGACCCTCCCGAAAGGTCTCATTCTTCCGATGCGCAGTACCCAGGCTCCCGTTGTCGTCGTCGGCGGCGGCATCGTCGGCATCTCCACCGCCCGCCACCTCGCCCGGGCCGGGGCCCCGGTCACGTTGATCACCGAGGGGGAGCTGACGAGCAACGCTTCCGGGCGTTCGCTGTCGTGGCTGAACTCCGCGGGCCCGCGCAGCGAGGATTACCACCGGCTGCGGATCGCCGGGATCGATCGCTACCGCACGCTCGCGGCCCGGCAGCCGAGCGTGGACTGGTTGCGGTTCGACGGGGGCCTCGCCTGGCTCCCCGGTGACCGCGCACCTGAACTGCGGCAGCAGCACGAGCACGAACTCGCCCACGGCTACGAAAGCCACCTCCTCGACCCCGGCCGGGTCGCCGCGACCGTCCCCGGCGTCGATCCGGGCGCGATCCCGCCGACCGGCGCCGTCTGGAACCCCGGCGAGGGGTGGGTGGACCTGCCCAGCCTCGCCGTGTTCCTGATCGAGGACTTCGCCGGGCACGGCGGGCACATCCTGACCAACGCGGGTCCCGCCGAGGTGGTGACCGCGGACGGCGCGGTGGCCGGCGTCCGCACCGCCGCGGGCGAGCTGCACCCGGCCCGATCGGTCGTGCTGGCGACCGGACCCGCCGTACCCGCGATGGCGTCCCGGCTCGGTGTCCCGGTCCCGGACGCGACGCCCGTCTCCCTGCTGGTGACGACCACGCCGGTGGACACGCCGCTGCGCGCCGTCCTCAACACGCCACGGGTCTCCCTCCGTCCGACGCCGCACGGCGGCCTCGCCGTCGACGCGGACTGGACCACCGCGAGCATCCGGCCCACCGGCGACGGCTTCGACGTCCCCGCCGAAATCGTGGCCGAGCTGCTGGGGGAGGCGTCCCGGCTGCTGGCGGGCCATCCGCCCCTGACGGCCGCCCATCACGGGATCGGCCCGAAGCCGGTCCCCGGCGACGGCGAGCCCGTCCTCGGCCGGACGGACGAGATCGGCGGTCTGTACCTCGCCTTCACCCACAGCGGCGCCACGCTCGCGCTGATCGCGGGCGAGCTGCTGACGTACGAGATCACCACGGGCACCCCGCACCCGATGCTGGCGCCGTTCAACCCCCGCCGGTTTCGCTAGGGGAGGAGCCGACGTCGGTGCGGCCTGCTTCGAACGTCGACCGTGTTGCCGTGCATCAGGGTTCGATCACCAGCCCGGTGATGCGATCCCCGGCCAGGGTGAACCGGAACCGCAGGTCGACGACCCCGCCGGGGAAGTCGCCCTCGAGGTGGTGGACCGCCACGTAGTGCTCGTCGTCGACTCGGTGGGCCGCGACGAGCGTCGTCGTGTACGTGTACTCGCTCGCGGCCCGGGTGAGCCAGCCGCGGATCTCCTTCTTGCCGCGGTGGGTCTTGCCCTCGTCGGTGACGACGGCGTCCTCGGTGTAGTACGCCAGCTCCCGGTCCAGGTCGCGGGCCTGGTGGGCGGACAGGTAGCCGGTGATCACCGCGGGCAGCTCGCGGGTGTCGATCGCTTCACTCATGCTGACCACCGTGGGCCCTCTCCCGGGGAGAGGGTCAAGGCGGTGCACAGTGGAGGGGTGTTCCGTGGATTGACGATCGGCGAGTTCGCGCAGCTGACGCACCTGAGCGTGCGGACCCTGCGCCGCTACCACGAGTCCGGGCTGCTGGAACCCGCGTCGGTCGACCCCGCCAGCGGCTACCGGTACTACACCGCCGACCAGATACCGGCCGCCCAGGTCATCCACCGGTTGCGGGAGCTGGGCGTGCCACTGAACGACGTGGCCAAGATCCTCGCGACCGAGGACGCGGCGGAGCGCGCGGACCTGGCCGGGGGGCACCTGCGGCGGCTGGAAGAGGAACTGGACCGGACCCGGGCCGCGGTGGTTTCGCTGCGGCGGGTGCTGCGTCCCGGCGACGACGGCTTGGACGTCGAGCTCCGCGCGGTGGCCGCGAAGACGGTCGCCGCGGTCGAGGGTGTGGTCGACCACGACGACGTGCTGGCCCGGTACGGCGAGGCGATGGCCGAACTCGACGCCGCGGTCGCCGGTCTGCCGCCGCTGGGGCCGCCGGGGGGCCGCTACGCCAACGAGCTGTTCACCGGCGGCCGGGGTGCCGTCCTGGTCTACCGGCCGGTCGCCGACCCGCCCGCCCGGGGGACGGGTGCGGCCCGTGGAGCTGCCGGCCGCCGAGCTCGCCGTCGTCGTCCATTCCGGATCCCATGACGACATCGACGTCACCTACGGCAGGCTCGGTGCCTGGGTGGTCGACCACGCCCTCACCGTGGACGGTCCGGTCCACGAGGCGTACCTCGCCGGCCCGCGCGACGACCCGGATCCGGCGACCTGGCGGACCGAGATCGGCTGGCCCGTCTTCCGGCTGGCGTGGTGAGCAGCCGCCGTAGAGCGAGAGGCTGACCCGACCCTACGGCCGGGTGCCCGGTTCGAGGGCGGCGGTGCGCAGCGCCGCGGCGACGCGGGCGGCCGGTTCCGGAAGGGGCCGCGGGAGGTGGGCGAGCAGGATGCGGCGTTGCTCGCCCGGGCCGCCGCGGACCGCCAGCACCCGCACCCCGGGCGGGACGACGGGTTCGAGTGCGCCGGGCACCGTCGTGATGCCGCAGCCGGCCGCCACGAGGTGCAGCTTGGCCAGCCAGTCGCGGGCGGTGTGGGCGATCTCGGGCCGCTCGTCGAGCCCGGGCCACACGCCCATGGCCCGGTCGTCGCCCGAGTCGGCGATCCAGCGCTGCCCGCGCAGGTCGGCCACGTCGATGTACTCACGGCGGGCGAGCGGGTGGTTCGCAGGCACGGCGACGTGCAGGCTGCGCTCGGCGAGGGTGTGCAGCGTCAGCGCGGGGGTTTCGGTGTCGGGCGGCCGGAACGGCGGGGCCGAGGCCAGCAGCGCGAGGTCGACCGTCCCGGCGCGCAGAGCGCGGATCAGGGCCGGAGTGCGGCCTTCGCGGCTGAGCACGGTGATGGCCGGGTGGGTGCGCCGCAGGGCGGCCAGGGCGCGGGGGAGCAGGTCGGCTCCGGCGGTGGGAAACCAGCCCAGCCGGACGGTGCCCGCTTCGCCGGGCAGCCCGGCGAGTTCGCGGGCGGTGGCGTCGAGCTGGTCGAGGACGCCGGCGGCGCGGCGCACCACGATCTGCCCGGCCGGGGTGAGCCGGACCCCGTCGTGGCGCCGTTCGAGCAACAACGTGCCCGCCGCGCGTTCCAGGGACGCGATCTGCCGCGAGACCGCGGACTGGGTGTAGCCGAGCGCTGTGGCCGCCGCGGTGAGCGTGCCGCGCTCGGCCACTTCGCGGAACACCCTGAGCGCGGTGAGCGACGCATCGGAGAAGGCCATGACTCCAACGCATACCAGGGATGAGTTTCTTTCGCTGTTCGCATGGCGGAGGTGGCTCTAGCGTGCAGTCGTGAACCGATCGGAACCCTGTCCGCGAAAGGAATCGCATGACCGGCAAAGCCGCCCTCGTCACCGGCGCCACCCACGGCCTGGGCCTCGCCCTGGTCGAAGGGCTCGCCCGGAGAATGTCTGCCGAGGACACCGTTTACCTCACCGGTCGCGACGCGGGCCGCGTCGCCCGGGCCGTCGAAGCTCTGCCCGCCGGGGGTGCCCGGGTCCGCGGTGAGGTTCTCGACGTCGCCGAACCCGACGGTGCCGGCCGTCTCGCGGCGCGGGTGGCGGAGCGGCACGGCGGCGTCGACATCGTGTTCGGCAACGCCGTCATGCGCGTCGGGCCGGACGACGACCCCCGGGCGATCGTCGAGGACTACGCCGAGGTCAACAACTTCGGCACCACCCGCCTGCTGCGGGCTTTCGCCCCGCTGCTGCGCGACAACGGCCGGTTCCTCGTCGTGGCCAGCTCCTTCGGCACGTTGAACCACCTGGCCCCCGCCCTGCACGACCGGTTCGACGGGCTGTCGTCCTTGGCCGAGGTGGACAAGCAGGTCGCGGCCTGGCGCGACGCGGTGAAGGACGGCAGCGCCCGTGGCGGCGACTGGCCGGGCTTCGTCAACATCCCGTCCAAGATCGCCCAGGTCGCGGCCGTGCGCGCCCTCGCCGGTCCCCGCCGTGACGACGACCTGGCCCGCGGGATCCTGCTCGCCGCCGTCTGTCCCGGGATGATGAACACCCCGACGTCGGCGCTGTGGTGGGACGTGCGCGCCGCGCCGAGCCCCGCCTGGGCGGCGCAGGCACTGCTGGACCTCGTGTTCCGCCCCGTCGATCCGGCCCAGTACGGCGAACTGGTCCGGGACGGGAAGGTCCTGCCCTGGCGGTGACCCGGTCAGGCGGGCTGAATCGGCTCGATCCGGGGTCAGTCCAGGAAGTCGAAGGCCCGCAGCAGGAAGAACGCGGCCATCCCGGCCACCATGATCCCGATGACGACGAGCGCGAGCACGGGTCCCTTCCTCGACGGCATCGGCTGGGGGTGCGACAGGCCGGAGGTCTGACCGGCGTCGGGCGAGGTGTCGCCGGGGGTGACCGAACCGCCGGGCTCCAGGCCGGGTACGTCGTCGGGTTCCGGTCCGGGCGCGGTCATGAGCGCGCCGCCGGGGTGTCGGTGGCGGGGTCGGTCGGCATTGTCAGCACCTGTTCCTCGGGAGGGGCCGGCCAGCGGCCGTGGATGCGTTCTCGAACGGGCGCCGGGTGGTGCACGGTTCCGGGGGTGCGCCGCCACCGTCCGGGGGTGAGCACGGCCAGCTGCAGCAGGGGACCGACCAGCCGGTCGTAGAGCCGGGGCAGGAGCCGGAATCCGGTGATGACCAGCGGGTTGCCCGGGCCGACCGGCACCGACACGTGCCGGCGGGGCCGGTCGGCGAGCCGCGTGATCGCGGCGGCCACCCGTTCCGGGGCGAGGACCGGCCTCGGGGGCCGGACGGCGTGTCCGGTGTAGTTGGCCGCCTGGTAGTAGATGGGGGTGTTGATGCTGCCGGGGCTGACGATGCAGACCGACACCCCGGGCTCGTCCCGCGTTTCCTGCTGCAGGGTGCGCAGCACGGCTCGCTGGCCCCACTTCGACACCGCGTAGGCGCCCATCTGCGGAACGGTGATCGACCCCAGCAGCGAGTTGACGCCGATGAACGTGCCCGCGTGCCGGCTGCGCATGACCGGGAGAACCGCGCGGGCCAGGTGGACGGTGCCGTGGACGGCGGTGTCGACGACCGCGGTGAACACCTCGGCCGGCATCGCCTCCACACTGCCGTAGCCCATCACCGCCGCGGTGTGCACGACGACGTCGATCCGGCCGTGCCGCGCCACGGTCCGCGCGACGAGCCGGGCGGCCGCCTCGGGGGCGGCGATGTCTGCGGCCAGGGTGTCCACTTCGGCGGCTCCCGCACGTCGGCAGGCCGTTTCGGCGGCATCGAGCGCTTCGGCGCTGCGTGAGACGAGGACGAGCTTGTCGGCCCGGCCCGCGAACGCGACCGCCGTGGCCAACCCGATCCCGCTGGTGGCGCCGACGATCAGCACGACCCGCCCGGTCGCGGCCCGGGCACGCCGGGGTTTCAGGCGACTGCGCATGACGCTCCGATCAGGATCCGGCCCAATAGTGCGCGGGCGACGGGGACCGTGCGCACCACCGGTGGCTGGGCGGAGCTCCGGCCGGTGACCGCGGGACGCGGGGCCGGGGTGCGGCGAGCGGCGGTGAGCAAGGGAGTACCTCCTGGGCCGCGGCGACGTCGGTGCGGGGTCGGTGCGGGTTCGCCGTGCGGGCGCGGGGATTCGTGGGCTCCGCGCCCGCACGGCTTCGCGGGCGACGCGCCTGCAGTGACTCAGGCGCGCGGCGAGACACGGGTCAGGGAAGAAGGGCGGAGGCGGCACAGAGCGCTGCCCACGCCGCGGCGAACACCGCGACCTTCTTCCGGGCCGAGCGGTCGGGCAGGCCGGTGCCGAAGACGAGGGCGTCCGCGGTGTCCGAGGCCACCCGCGCGGCGAGGGCCACGTGCAGGGGCCGGCCGGGCGGGGCGAACATCATGGCCAGGCCGATAGCGGCGTCGCGGGCGCCGATGCCGCCGATCAACGTCCGGACGTCCCGGGTGACCTCCCCGGCCGGAGTGGTCAGGCCGCACGGCTTCGCCAAGACCTTCGGGGCGGCGATGATGGTCGCGCTGTAGGCGGCGGTCGCCGCTCCGAGTACGCGGGTCAACGCGGGCATCGGGCACTTCCTTCGCATCGGAGTCGGGCAGCTGGATCTTCGACTACCCCGGCAAACCGAGGACAAACCGATGACAAACCGATGCAACCGGTTCGAGGACCGACCGGGCTGAGGGACGGTCTTCGCATCGAGTCGGCCGGCGAGCTGGTGTTGCCGTCGCGGCGGGCAGAGCGCGTCGGCTTCGGTGATGATCACCGTGGCGGGGATTCCGGTGAGCGGCGCAGCCTCACCCCGGCGCCGGCTACGACCTGGTCGCCCGTGGGGGCGGCTTCTGGGTGCTGCGCCGGCGATCGTGAGCAGGCGGAGGTGACGCGCACACCTGGTGAGCGGGCTTGGGGAAGTTAAGCCAGCGAAGCCTGCGTCTTCGGGCAGTCATCGTCCCCGGCCGGGGCGGGAGCGGGTGCGCGTGGTGAAAATGGGCCGGTAGGCCGGCGAACCCCAGGGAGCGATGGATGAGCCACCCCTTTACCCCGCAGCTGCACGAGATCCTGCTCCGGGTGGCCGGCTGGCTGCCGGACGACACGCTCACCCGTGCTCGCGGCGCGCTCGCCGCCGACCGGTGTGCCGAGGTGGCCCAGCTGCTGGCCTTCGCCGCGCGGCGCACGGTGCTGCCCCTGGACGAAGACGACCTCGACGCGCTGGCCGAGCTGCTGGAATCCGAAGGTGCCGATCCGGCCGTCCTGGACGCGATGGAGCTCATCGCCGAGAATCCGCCGCTGCTGTGGCGGTTTTCGCCGGACTGGGGGACGGCGGACGGCAATGACGGCGATGACGGCGCCGACAGCGCGATGCTGATCGCCGCGCTCGCGGAGCAGGACCTGCTCGCCGAGGTGACGGCGGTGCCCGGGATCCGGGGGTTCTGGAGCGCGGTGCGCCGGCCCGCCGGGGACGTGCCCCACCCGGAGCCCCGGGTGGTCTACGTGGCGGAGGTCGACGACGCCGACGACGCCGCCGCCGAACCCGCCGAGCTGGCCGGGCGCTTCCAGGAAACGCTGACCGCGGCGGGGGAGCGGGACCCGCAGGTCGAGGTCGTGTCGATGCACGGCGTCCGGCCCCGGTACCAGCGGGCCGCGCAGCAGGGCGGGAAGCTGCTGTGGTCGCCCCACGAGGACGTGGAGGTCGGCGTCGCCCGGGTCTTCGACGAGGTCGATCCCCAAGCGGGGCCGCGGTTTTCGCCGGACCACGTCAAGATCACCGACGCCGGCGAGCGCGCGTCGCTCGTCGGCTACCTCGATGCGGGCACGGAACTCCTCGTCACCACCGGCACGATGGCCGACGTCGTCGACCCGGAGCAGGGCTCGGTCGTGCCGATGAACTTCCGCACCGACGGCCACTGGGTGTGGACCGACACGGTCACCTACTACCTCCGCCACCACCACCTCGCGCCCGAGCCCGGCCTGCTCCGGCACCTGCGCGACGCCGAGGGGCCGCCGCCGCCCCTGGACACGGTCCTGCTCGGGCGGGCGCTGGACGCGCTGCGGCCGTCCGCAGCCGACGAACCGGTCTGGACCACGTCGGGAGCCTGAGCGCCGCCCCCTTCGTCCGTCCGGGTGACCGGCGAGCTCGGCGCTTCCCCCGCCGCCGCGCCGGAAGCGTCGGCCGGACCGGGCCGTGCACCGCCTTGTTAAGGTGGTGGTCCGGGAATCCCCGTCTGGGGATCGGGTGGAGGTTGAAGCGGCGTGACCGGCCCTGAAAGCGCGGTGCGGGTCGATCTGCTGGGTGAGCTGCGGGTTCGCGTGGCGGACGGGGAAGTCGTCGTCGGGCCGCCGCGGCAGCGGGCGGTGCTGGCGATCCTGGCGTTGCGGGCCGGTGAGACGGTCTCGCGCGCCGAGCTGATCGACGGCGTGTGGGGCGAGACGCCCCCGGCGTCGGTCGAGGGCAGCGTGCACACCTACATCCACGGGCTGCGCCGGGTGCTGGTCGCGGCCGGCGACGTGCTGACGCGGACGGGGCCGGGCTACCGGCTCGCGCTCGCACCGGACGCCGTCGACGCGGTGGCGGCCGACTCGCACGCGCGGCGGGCCCGGGAACTGGCCGCGGCCGGAAATGCCGCGGCGGCGGCCGAGGCGCTGGAAGAGTGCCTGCGGCTGTGGCGCGGGGTCCCGCTGTCCGGCGTGCCCGGACCGCTGGCGGAAGCCGAGCGGGTGCGGTTGACGGAGCTGCGGTTCCAGCTCGTGGAAGAGCGGGCGGAGCTGCTGCTGGAACTGGGCCGCCACCGCGAAGCCATCGGCGAGCTGGGCGAGGCGGTGCAGGCGGAGCCGTTCCGTGAGCGGTTGCGGGCGCTGTTGATGCTGGCGCTTTATCGCGGTGGGCGGCGGGCGGACGCGTTGGCGGAGTTCGAGGCGACGCGGCGGTTGTTCGTGGCGGAGCTGGGCCTGGATCCGGGGCCGGAGCTGACCGAATTGCAGGCGCGGGTGTTGCGTGCGGACCCGGGGCTCGACGCTCCCACCGCGGCGCCGGCCGCGCCGGCGGTCGCGTCGATGCCGGCGCAGCTGCCGCACGAAATCCTCGACTTCGTCGGCCGGGCCGACGAGCTCGCGCAGCTGAACCGGTGGCGAGCGACGGTCGGGCAGGGCTCCGGGGCGCTGGTCATCTCGGCGGTGGACGGCGTCGGGGGCGTCGGCAAGACGGCCCTGGCGGTGCGGTTCGCGCGCCGGATCGCCGGCGAATACCCGGACGGGCAGCTGTACCTGAACCTGCGCGGGTTCGACCCGATCCGGCCACCGCTCTCGGCGACCGAGGCGCTCAGCCAGCTGCTGTGGTCGCTCGGGGCGGGCGGCCAGCGCGAGGACCACGACGCGCAGGTGGCGATCTACCGCACCCTGCTGTCGGACAAGCGCATGCTGATCCTGCTCGACAACGCCGAATCCACCGAACAGGTGCGGGAACTGCTGCCCGGCCCCTCGAACAGCCTGGTCCTGATCACCAGCCGCAACCGGCTCAGCGGCCTGGTCGTCCGGGACGGCGCCCACCGCCTCAACCTCGGGGTGCTGACCGAAGACGAAGCCCTGGACCTGCTGCGCGCGTCGGTGGGGCGGGCGCGCATCGACGGCGAGCCCGGCGCGGCGGCGCAGCTGGCGCGGTTGTGCGGTTATCTGCCGCTGGCGTTGCGGATCGCCGCGGAGAAGATTTCCGCGAATGCCGGGACGAGCCTGCGCGATCTGGTCGCCAACCTGACCGCCGAGCAGGACCGGCTCGACACCCTCGAGGCCGGTGACGACGAGATGTCGTCGGTGCGGGCGGTGTTCTCGTGGTCCTACCACTCACTCGACCCCGAAGTCGCCCGCGCGTTCCGGTACCTGGGGACCCTGCCCAGCCAGACCATCGGTGCCCGGGCCACCGCCGCCCTGATCGACAGCCGGGCCGCCGCCGCGAGCGGGCTGCTCGACCGGCTGCACGAGCAGAACCTGCTGGAACGCGCCGGTGACCGCTTCGGCTTCCACGACCTCGTGAGCGTCTACGCCGCGGAACTGGCCGAGCAGCAAGAGAGCCCCGAGGACCGCACCGCGGCGCTGCGCCGCCTGATCCACTGGTACCTCTACGCCCTGCGGGCGGCCTACCGCCGCATCATGCCGGTCGACTCGCTGTTCGAGACCGGCCTGCCCCCGACACCGTACGAGGTCCCGGACTTCGCCACCAGCGACGACGCCTTCGCCTGGTGCCACGTCGAAGCGGCGAACATCCGGGCGCTGACGAGGTGCGCGGCGGAGCTGGGCGACCACGCGGTCGCCTGGCAGATGCCCTGGTACATGTACAACTACTACTACTCGGCCGGCCTGCTCACCGAGTGGGTGGACATCCTCGACGTCGCCTACCACTCCGCGCAGCAGCAGGACGACCTCGCGCCGCAGCTGCAGGTGCTGAACCAGATCGGCATCGCGAATTCCCGGCTGGGCCGCAACGACGTCGCCGTGCGGCACCTGGAGCACGCCCTGGAAGTGACCCGGGAAACGGGTGACCACCACTTCCGGATCCGCTTCCTGGTCAACTTGGCTTCGACGTTGCGGGAGATGAAGCACTACGAGCGGGGGATCACCTACGCGCGCGAAGCCGTGCAGCTGGCCGACGAAGTGGGCGGGCACTACGAGGACGCGGGTGCGCTCGACGCGCTGTGCGAGCTGTACGTCGAGGCGGGGCGCCCGGCGGAAGCCCTGGAGTGCGGCACGGCGGGACTGACGGCGGCGCGCGCGGCGAAGAACGAGCTGTTGGAAGTCAACCTGCTGATCAACGTCGGGCACGCGCACCGCGACCTGGGCGACCCGGCGGCCGCGCTGCGCGACTACGAAGCGGCCCTGGAACTCTGCGCGCGGCTGGGCAACCGCTACCACGAAGCCCTGGCCAGCTTCGGCGTGGCGGAACTGCACCGGCGGGACGGCCGCTACCCCGAGGCCCGGCAGCACGCGAGGCGCGCGCTGGAGGCGTTCGTCCGCCTCGACGCCGAAGAAGCCGCTGCGGCGCAGGCGTTCCTCACCGCCTTGGACGCCGAAGACGCTCTCGACGCCGGGTGATCACCGCGGCCCGGGAGCCGACTTCCGGGCCGCACCCTTGGCCGACCGAGCCACTGGTCCCTTGTGGACGGTACCGAGGTTTGCCCGATGCTCGGCCCGCTTGGCCCGTCCGGCCCTTCTGCGCGCGGGTGCGGCGCTGCCACGATCGGGGAAAGGAAGGCGGGAGCCGGCGCCCGCCTTCGACCCACCCCGGAGGAAACCGATGCAGCACGGAACCCACGAGGCCGGCACCGACGTGTCGTCGTCCACCGAGTACCTGGACCTGATGTCGTTCAAGCGCACCAGTTTCCGCCTCCAGGTGCACCAGACCTACCGGATCCGGGCCGAGCGCGCCGCGTTCGCGCGGTTCCGGGAGATCGGCGCCTGCGAGATCCCGGCCGACGACCCCCGGCTGGTCCGGCAGCGGCAGCAGCTCTCGGGCGGCCGCGTGCTGCAGCGGGTCCAGGTGGTCGTCCCGCCGGTGTCGGACTACCTGCGGTTCGCCTTCGCCTACTACCGCCGGTTCGCCGAAGCCGGGGAGGACATCCGCGTCCTCGACGCCTCGGCGGTCCCGGCCGGCGGGTTGCCCGAGCACGACTTCGTCCTCCTCGACGACGAAGTCGTGATCAAGCTGCTGCACGCCCCGGAGGACGGGCGGGTGCTCGACCGGCAACCGCTCGTGCACGCCGATGTCGCGCGGTTCCGGGCCTACCGGGACTTCGCGCTGGCCGAGGCGGTCCCGTTCGCCGAGTACGACGCCCGGCCCGGTACTTTCGGGCAGCCTCGTTAGCTGAAGCGACAGCCCGGGCCGCGCGGCCGCTACCGCCCGGCGCGGGAGGCTCGTACGCTGGCTCCGGAATCGGGGTGCGCCCGTGCGGCAGGGTGGGCGCGGCCCGTCCGACGAGCGCGACTGGGGAGCGGTGGAGATGCGACTTCCTGACCGGCGCCGGGCTCCGGCGGGGCGCTCCCGCTCGCACGGGTGAGCCGCGGCATGGCGACGACGGCGGGCCGGCTACCCGCGACGATGCGGGCGATCCGGTTCGACCGGGCGGCCGGCACGCTGCGGCTCGACGAGGTGCCGACCCCGGCGGCGGACGTCGACGAAGTGGTGGTCAAGGTCGCGGCCTGCGGCATCTGCAAGTCCGACGTGCGCCGCATCGACGGTGAGATCGAGCCCCGGTTGCCGGTCTACACACCCGGGCACGAAGCGGCCGGTGTGGTCGCGGCCGTCGGAGCGCGCGTGCAGCGCTGGGCCCCGGGCGACCGCGTTGTCATGGCCGCGGGCCGCCAGTGCGGCGAGTGTGCCGCCTGCCGGGTCGGGGCCGGTTCCGACGGCTGCACCGACCTGCGGATGATGGCGATCCACCACGACGGGGCGTGGGCGGAGTACGCCGTCACGTCCGAGACGTCGCTGGTTCCCGTGCCCGACTCCATCCCGCTGGAGCAGGCCACGGTGCTTTCCGGCGCGGTGTCCACCCCGTACGGGGCGATCGACACCGCCCGGCTGCGTCCGGCCGAAGCCGTCGGTGTCTGGGGCCTCGGCGGGCTCGGGACGCACCTGGTGCAGCTCGCCCGCGTGTGCGGTGCGTCGCCGATCATCGCGCTCGACACCCGGCCGGCGGCCCGCGAACTGGCGCTCGGGCGGGGCGCGGACATCGCGCTCGACCCGGCCAACACGCGGCTGGAGTCCTACATCCGGGGCGTCACCAAGGGCCGTGGCCTCGACGTGGCCTTCGACTTCGTCGGCCGGGCCCGTTCCTTCGCCCAGGCCCGCGCCGTGCTCGGCGACCGGGGGCGGCTGGTCGTCGTGGGCACGTCGCTCGACGTGGACGAGGCCGGCCCGGAGTTCGCCTTGACCCGCAACAACCAGACCGTCGTGGCGCACACCGGTTACCGGGTCAAGCACCTGGAGGACGTGGTCGAGCTGGTGGACCGCGGCCGCCTCGACGTGTCCGCGTCGATCAGCGCCATCCTGCCGCTGGCCCGCGTCGCCGAGGGGCTGCAGCGGATGCGGGAGTACGACGGCAACCTGCTCCGCCTGCTGCTGCGGCCGTAGCCCGCGGTGATTTCCCGGGGTTGCCCGAGCCGGCGTTGAGAGATCGTGAAGCCGGTGCGCGGATGCTTGTCCCCGGGGACACCCGAGGCAGGGAGGACGCACAGTGGAACCGGTACGCGTCGCGGTGCGGACAGCCGACCCGATCATGCACGCGGGGCTCACGAGCTTCCTGCGGACCCGCCCCGAACTGGTCGTCGTCGAGCCGGGCGAACTGACCGAGCGGGACGTCCTGGTGGTCCACGCCGAGCGGATGACCCCGCAGGTCGTCGCGGAGCTGCGGGGCGACGGCGCCCAGACCCGCGTGCCGAAGGTGCTGCTGGCCGGCGAAGTGCGCGAGAACGACATCCTGACCGCCGTCGAATGCCGGGTGGTGGCCGTGCTTCCCCGGGCCCGGACGTCGGGGGAGCACCTCGTCGAGGCGGTGCTGTCGGTGGTGCCCGGCCGCGGCCTCCTGCCGGCCGACCTGCTCGGCCGGCTGCTCGACACGGTGCGGCAGCTCGAGCACGCGGTCCCGCCCGCTCCCGGCGTCGGCGCCGCCGGGCTGACCGCCCGCGAGGTGGACGTGCTGCGGCTGATGGCCGAAGGCTGCGACACCGCGGAGATCGCGGACAAACTGTGCTACTCGGAGCGCACGGTGAAGAACACCGTCTACGGCCTGACCAACCGCCTGAACCTGCGCAACCGGCCGCACGCGGTGGCCTACGCCATGCGGGCGGGCGTGATCTAGCCCTCCCGGGTCCACTGTAGACCGTCGAATTATTCTTCCGACGGTCCTTTTCGGACTCCCGGGGTCAGCGCGAGGGCGACTTGCCGGTGGCCGGCTCGGCCGTGATGCCGGAATTCCGCAGGCGCGTCCTGATCCGCCGCACGTCCCACGCTGCGCCGAGTGCGGTCAGTCCGCGGACGGCTTCGGCCGCCGCTTTCCGCGCGTCCTCCGCACGGCCCGCGGCCACCAGCAGGACAGCCGCGTCGCCCAGCGCCGTCGCCCGTTCCACCGTGCGGCCCACCTCGCCGTAGCGGGTGATCGTCCGCAGCAGCGGTTCCGGGTCGCCCGTCACCAGCGCTTCGCACCACCGTGCCGCGGCGGCCGCCCGGGCCGGGACGACCTCCTTGGCCGCCTCTTCCCGGCACACCGCCAGCGCCTCGGCCGCGACGTCGGCCCGGTCGTGCTCCCGCGCCAGGCGGACCAGGCGGGGCAGCCACTGGTGGCGCAGCATCATCGGCGCGTGAGCCGGCTTCGTCAGCGGCGCCAGTACGTCGATCGCGCGCTGCGGATCCCCTTGCTGCTCGGCCCGCAGGGAACGGGCGACCAGCAGGAAGTCGCCGCCCGCGTGCTCCACGTCGGTGACCGGGACGCGGTCCTCGACGGCGTGGACGTGCGCGGCCGCGCGCTCGGCGTCTCCGCGGCGGCCGTGGATGACCCCGGCGATGCCGTGCCGGAGCAGGGCCGCGCTGCGCGGCTCCCGCAGCCCGTGGACCGTGGTGGCGAGGCCGTCTTCGCCCAGGCTGTCCAGCTGCGCCAGCGCGTCGTCCCAAGCACCGGTCCAGTAACCGTGGACGGCCGCGGACACCTGCAGCCCGGGCGGCCGCGGAAGGCGCGCGGCCGCGCGCCGGGCGGCGTGCAGGGCCTGCTCCGCCTCGGCCAGCCGGTCGAGGTTGCGCAGGGTGAACATCCGGTTGTCCAGCAGGTCGAAGTACAGCTCCGCCTGCTCGGGCCGTCCCTCGACCGCCTTGACGGCGCGCTCGACGTACCGCAGCGCCGCCCCGTGGTCGCGTTCGATCGACTTGATCAGCCACAGCGTCTGGAGGGCGTGGCCGATCGGGTACGGCTCGCCCGCCGACAGCGCGGCGCGGTGGGTGCGCCGGGCCTGCCGGGCGGCGCGGCCGAGGTCGTCGAGGCGGCCGCGGCCGAGGTGCGCCAGCAGCGAGCGCCGCCGTTCCCGCCACAGCGGTGGCGTGCCCGGCGCGTCGTTGCCCTCGAGCAGCGCGAGGGCTCCGCGGGTGTCGCCGCGCCGGTGGGTGAGCACCGCCGCGATGTGCCGCATCTCCGCCGCGCGTTCGGGATCGCGGCTCAGCGCCATCGCCTCTTTCGCCGCTTCGAGCGGTTCCTGGTCCAGCCCGAACAGCACGAGGACGTTCGCGGCGACCAGCACTTCGCGGCGCGGGTCGGCCGGGTCGCACTCGTCGAGCACCCGCCGCAGCAGCACGGCGGCCATCGAGGGGGCGCGGGCGGTGAGGGCCGCGTGGTGCTCGGTCAGCCAGCCGGTCACCCAGTCGTCCACCTTCGCCGGCACCGCCACCAGCTGCTGGGCGACGGATTCGACCCCCGCGCCCGTGTCGGCCAGCGCCTCGGCCGCCCGGCGGTGCCACGCGGCCCGCTCGGCGGCCGGGATTTCGTGGTAGAGCGCCCACCGCAGCAGCGGGTGCCGGAAGACCAGGTGCGTCCGGGCGTCGACGACGATCCCCAGGTCCAGTACCGCGCCGAACGCACCGAGCAGCGCCGAGGGCAGTACGCCCATCGTGGCCGCCACCTGCGCCAGGCCGAACTCCATGCCCAGCATCGCCGCCCGGCGGACCGCCTCCCGGGTGAGCCCGTCCAGCTGCGCCAGCGTCCGGTCCACCGCGCCGAGCAGCGAGCCGGGCACGGTCAGCGCCGTGCCTTCCCGCAGGTCCGCGACGCCGTTCTCGAGCTCGACCGCGCCTTCGCGCACCAGCGCCGTCGTCACTTCCCGCAGGTACAAGGGATTGCCGGCGGCCTTGCCGATCAGTGAGGCCAGCCGGGGGCCGGGCCGGCCCCCGACGAGGTCCTCGATCAGGTCCCCGGCGTCGGCGGGCGCCAGCGGCCCGAGGGTGAGCGTTTCCAGGCCGCGCAGCTCGGCCGCGCGGCGCACCCGGGCGAGGTCTTCCCGCCGTCCGGCCGGCCGCGACGCGGCCACCAGCAGCAGCGGGAGCCGTTCCGCGGCCGCGGACAGCCGGTTCCACAGCAGCACGCTCGCCTCGTCGGCCCACTGCAGGTCGTCGACGACCAGCACCAGCGGCGCGGTGGCGCAGAGCCGCTCGACGTGCGCGAGCACTTCCTCCGCACCGGCCGCCGCCGGGTCGCCGGCCCCGAGGCCGAGGCCTTCGGTGAGCACCTGCAGCGGAACCGACGGCCCCAGCTCGCTCGCCGCCGCCCACGCGACGTGGCAGCCGCGGCCGGTGACGTCGCCGAGCGCGGTGGTGAGCAGCTCGGACTTCCCGATCCCCGGCTCGCCTTCGATCCACACGGTGCGGCCGTGCCCGGCCACGACGTCGTCGGCGAGCTGCCGCAGCCGCGCGATTTCGGGCTCGCGCCCCCGGCAGCCCGCCCCCCGGTCCGCCCGGCGGCCGAGGGCGTGGGCGACCTGCCCGGGCAGCACCCGGTGCAGCGGCTCGGCGGGGGAGGGCGGGGCGACGACCGGGTCGTCGGTCAGGATCCGCCGGTGGGCCTCGGTGAGCTCGGGGCCGGGTGCGACGCCCAGCTCGCGCCGCAGGACCTCGCGGGCGCAGCGGAAGGTGTCCAGCGCTTCGGTGGTCCGGCCGCCGCGGTGCAGGGCGGTCATCAGCAGCCGCCACAGCGGCTCGCGCAACGGGTGTTCCCGGACGAGCACGGTGAGCTCGGGCACCAGGTCTTCGTGCGCCCCGCGGCCGAGGAGCGCTTCGGCGCGCAGTTCCCGGGCGAGCACCCGCTGCCGGGTCAGGCTGGTGCGCAGCGCCTCGGCGTGCGGGCCGGGTACGCCGGAAAGCGCTTCACCGCTCCACAGCGCCAGCGCGCGGTCCAGGATCTCGATCGTGCCGTCGGCATCACCGGCCGACCACCGCGACCGCGCTTTCTCGTACAGGCAACCGAACACGTGCGCGTCGAGGGCTTCGCGGTCGAGCCGGAGGCGGTACCCGGTCGCGTCCGACAGCAGCAAACCGTCGGTCGACCACCGCGTCCGGCCCGGCTCCAAGACGCGGCGCAGCCCGGAAATGTAGGTGTGGACGCTGCCGTCCGCGCTCGCCGGCGCCGCTTCACCCCAGACGGCCTGGATCAGCTCACCCCGGGTGGCGGGCCGCGTCGCCGCGCGGGTCGCCAGGGCGGCGAAGACGGCCCGCTGCCGGGCCGGCCCGAGCGTGAGCTCCCGGTCGCCGAGCCAGGCGCGCAGGGTGCCCAGCACCGCGACCCGCAGGCGCGGCCCGCTCACCGGCGGACCCGCGATCGTGTGTGCCGGACCCGCCGCCCGGCCCGTTCGGCGTCCAGCACGGCACCCAGCTCTTCGTAGGCGTTCAGCGCGGTGTGCAGGGCCGCCGCGGCCTTGACCGGCTCGTCGTGGGCGGCCAGCAGCGCGGCCGCGTCCTCCATCGCCTGCGCGGTGCCGAACCGGTCGCCCGCCCGCCGCGACCGGCCCGCCGCGGCCAGCGCGGCCAGGGGGTCTTCGTCGAGCAGGGCCCGGCACCGGAGGGCGGCGAGCTGCCGGCCGGGAGTGCGCTCGCACAGCAGGGTCGCCGCCTTCGCCCGGTCGTGCTCGCCGAGACCGGCGGCGAGCCGGACCAGGTCGGGCATCCACGGGCAGGCGACGCCGTCTTCGGCCTCCAGCAGGCCGGCGAGCAGGGCGAACGCCTGTTCCGGCCGGCCCGCCAGCTCGGCGAGCAGCGCGTTGGCCGCGAGGGTGAAGTCCGTGCCGTCGGCGCCGGGTTCACCGGCGGGGGCCAGGGTCCACACGGACATCAGGTGCGCCCGGGCGTCGTCCGGCCGGCCGCGGTGGGCGGCGATCACCGCGGCCACCCCGCTGAGCTGCCGCAGCGCGCCGGGCCGGCCGAGGGTGTGCCGCGCGAACACCGGCCCGCCCCGCAACAGCCGGGTCAGCTCGGCCAGCGCGGCGTCCCAGTGACCCAGCCAGAAGGCGGCCGCCGGGCCGTCGTCGGACGGCGCCCGCTGGGCGGGAACCACCGCCGTCCGCTCCGCGGCGGTCGTGCACGCGGGCCACCAGCCGACCCGCGCCCGCGACCGCAGCGCGGTGGCGACGCTGCGCCACTCAGCCGGGGTGTGGGGGTCGCGCAGGGCTTCCTCGACGCCCGCCACCGCCTGCCCGGTGTTGCCGCACACCAGCCGCGCGTAGGCGAGCAGCCAGCGCAGCTCGGCGACTACGGCCGGGTCCTTCGTCCGCGCCGCCGGCGCGCTCGCGCCGGTGACCGGATCGCGTTCGAGCCAGAGGGTGATCCGCGCGGTGGCGATCGCGAGGGCGTCGCGCGCGGCCGCCGGGACGCTGTTCGCGGCGGTGACCCGCTGCAGCAGCCGCATCGCCGAGAGGGGCGAGCGGGCGGCCAGGCGGTAGACCTCCCGCGTCAGCCACTCGCACTGCCACTTGTCCACCGGCAGCGGCGCGGCGAGCAGCTGGAAGGCCACGCGTTCCACGGGCGCGCCCGCGTCGGCCAGTGCCTCCGCCAGCTGGCGGTGCAGCGCGAGGCGGAACGCCGCGGGCGTCCGGGCGTAGAGCGCTTCGCGGACGACGGGGTGGCGGAACGCGAGCTTGCCCCGCGTCCGGACGACGAGGCCGAGCGCCGCGACCTCGCTCAGGACGTCGTCGAACTCCCCGGCCGGGCGGCCCAGCGCCGCGGCGAGGTCGGCGCGGGTGAAGCTCCGGTCGAGCAGCGCGGCCCACCGCAGCACCTCCGAGGCCGCGGCGGAGAGGAAGCCGAGCCGGCGGCTGATGGCGTCCAGCGCGGCCGGCGGCACGGCCGGGCGGGCCTCGCTGACCGCGGGTTCCGGGGCTTCAGCACCGGCCAGCCCCTCGACGACGGCGCGGAGGAACAGCGGGTTGCCGGCCGCGGTCCGGGCCAGTTCCCGCAGTTCCGGCCCGGGTGCGGCCCCGGTGAGGGCGGTGACGAGGTCGTGGACCTCCGCTTCGGGGAGCGGGCCCAGGGTGTGCACACGGGTGCCGTGGGCCGCCAGCGCGCCGCGCAGCTCGTCGAGGCGCGAGTGCCCGGCCACCCGGCGGCACACCCCGACCAGCGCGAGCGGCAGCCGGGCGCAGCCGCGCGCGAGCCGGCCCCAGACCTCGAGGGTGGCCGGATCGGCCCACTGCAGGTCGTCGAGCACGAGGACGAGCGGGCGCTCACGGCACAGCGCCGTGACGAGGCCGGTCACGACGTCCACCGCGGCGGCCAGGTCGTGGTCGTCGTCGAGGGACAGCCGCCGCAGCGCGTGGGCCGCCGAAGCGCGGCGGGGGTCGGCCGAGGCCGGGGTGACGTCGAAGCAGTCCAGCAGCACCTGCAGCGGGGTGTGCCGGCTCAGCTCGTCCGCGCCGGCGAGCGCGACGGTGCAGCCGGACGCGGCCTCGAGACCGGCGGCGACCAGCGCCGACTTGCCGATACCGGGCTCGCCTTCGAGCCACAGCGAGGCGCCCCGCCCCCCGGCGAGGCCGTCGGTCACCGACCGCAGGAGCGCCAGCTCGTCCTCGCGGCCGACGAAGATCCCGGACCGGCCGGCCGGGCGCGGCGCCGGGGCGGGAGCCGGTGTGCGCGGCGCGTTGGCCAGCTGCCGCCAGAGCGCGGGGTCGTCGGCCAGGATCTGCTCGTAGCGCGTGGTGAGCTCGCTGCCCGGTTCGATGCCGAGCTCGTCGACGGTGCCGGCGCGCAGCCGCTCGAACAGCCGCAGGGCTTCGTCACGGTGCCCGCACCGGTAGAGCGCGAGCAGGTGGAGGCTCTGCAGCCCTTCCCGCAGCGGGTGCTGCGCGGTGAAGGGCCGCAGGTCGGCGAGCACCTGCTGGTGGCCGCCCTCGTCGAGCACGATCCGGGCCCGCCGCTCGACGAGCTCGAGCCGCAGCTCCCGCAGCCGCTCGCGCTGCGTGGCGGCGTACGGCCCGGGCAGCCCGGCCAGCGGTTCTTCCCGGGCCAGGGCGAGCGCGCTGTCCAGCGCGGCCCGCGCCCCGGGGAAGTCGTTCGCGCGCTGGCACAGCCGTGCGCGTTCCCGCAGGTTCTCGAAGCGGACCACGTCGATCGACTCGGCGTCCACCCGCAGGCAGTAGCCGGAGCTGCCGGAGGTCAGCACCGCGGACCCCCCGGCGGGCCGATCGGGATCGAGGGCGGCGCGCAGCGACGAGACGTAGGTGTAGACGCTGCCGTTGGCGCTGGCCGGCGCCTTCTCGCCCCAGATGGCGTCGATGAGATCCGCCCGGGTGACGACCTGGTTGGCTTTCAGCGCCAGCACCGCGAGCAGCGCCCGCCGCTGCGCCGAGCCCAGCGCCATCTCCCGGCCGCCGCGCCAGGCGCGGACCGGTCCGAAGAGATCGAGCTGCAACCGCATCATCGCCTCCGCGGTTCCGCTGGGCCATTACCGGACGTGATCGCCGTCACCCTGCCGGCGGCGACCGAGGTGGGCGGCCGGTTCACCCGAACCGGCCAGTAGGAGTGCTGTTCCATTCTCTGGTGATCACGTGGAGTAGGGGACATCTCGGGCGAGATCCTGTGGTTCAGCCCCAGGTGTGGCGGCGAAGCGGTCGGTGATTTTCTGTCGCCCGACCGGCCGAGGGTGTCGGGGAGCCGCCTGGGGCGCGATCAGGTCAGTGGGGGCGGCGCGGTCTTCGCGGTCTGCCGGCGGGGGCAGGGGTCCCGGGGATACGGGGGGCGGGCGCTCGGCTCGCGAAGGCGCGGCCGGCAGGTGCGGCGCGGTCGGCGGCTCGGCCGGCGGGGGCAGGGTTTGCGGGGGTGCGGCTCGCGGTGACGTGGGGACCGATCGGTTCGCGGCTCGCGGTGGTGCGGCTCGTGCGGCTGCGCCGGTGCGGTGCCCGGCAGGCGGCAGCACGGCTCCCGAAAATACAGGTGGCCGCTCGGCTCGCGAAGGCGCGGCAGGCAGGTGCGGCGTGGTCGGCGGCTCGGCCGGCGGGGGCAGCGGGCATGTCTCGGCGCTCCGTTCGGCTGGTCGGTCAGGCGGCGGATCCGGCGCCGATCCGCCTCTCCCGGCGGGGAATCGGGGCGGCTCGGCGTTCCGGGGTGGCACTGGTTCGGCTCTACCGTCCAGTAGGCGTCTTCAGACTTTCTCAATCCACCGGGCCGCAGGCGTGAAGAGCGCCACCGGTACCGTGCGGCCGGAGCTTTCGAGGGGTGGTGGGTGTGGGAGACAACCGTGCCGTCCCGGCCACGGCCCGGCCCGGGCCGCCGGAGCCGCACGATGGCCGGTGCCCGGCCGGGGAGGCGCTCGCGCTGCTGGAGCGCGGGACCGATCGGGCGACCGCCGTCCAGTGCGCCGATCTCGCCTTCGATGACGAAGCCTGCCTGCGGCACGTGCGCTGCCTCTGGCGCGCGGTGACCGTGCTGCTGTGCGCCGGTGAACTGGTCGCCGCCGACGCCCGGCTCCGGCGGCTCGAGACCACCTGTGCCGGGCCCGCCGCCGAGCTCGTGGCGCTGCTGCGGGCGCAGCACACCCGGCTCGCCGGTGATCTCGGCGGGGCTCGCGCGGCGCTCGCCGCCTCCGTGTCCTCCGCGAAGACGCCGTTCGTGCGCCGGCTCGCCGTGCCTTTCCTCGTCGACGCGCTCGCCGCCGCCGGTGCCGGCGAGGCCGCCGACGCGCTGCTCGCCGCCCACCGCTTCGCCGGCCGGCCGGGCGGCACCCGCGGCACCCGGCCGCTGCTGCTGGCCGCGCGCGGCTCGGCGCACCTGGTGGCCGGGCGGTTCCCGGAAGCCGCCCGCGACTACGCGGACTGCCTGCCGTTGCCGGCTGCCGAGCTGTCGGCGCACTTCGCCGTGCTGCACCGCCGGGGCCTGGCCGCGCTGGCCGCCGCTTCCGCCGGGGACGCTGAGCGCGCCGCCGCCTTGGCGGCGCAGGAACACGAAGCCGCGCTCGCCTGGGGTTCTCCCGCCTACGTCGGCTGGGCGCTGTACGTCCGCGCCGTCGTCGACGGGTCCGAGGCGACCACCGCGCTCCTCGACGACGCCATCGACCTGCTCGAGCTCGCCCGGTCCCGCGTCGTGCTCGCCGCCGCGGGGTACGAACGCGGGCGGCGCTCGGTGGCGGCGGGGGACCACGCCGCGGCGAAGCGGGAATTCGACCGCGCCGGCGAATGGGCGCGGCAGATCGGCAACGGACGCCTCACGGCGAACGTCCGGGCCGCGCTGGCCGAGCTCGCCCACGCCGCCGAGCCGGGCGCGCTGACCGCGCAGGAGGCGAAGATCGCCGAGCTGGCCCGCGCGGGCTACGCCAACAAGCAGATTGCCGAAAAGCTCTACCTCGCGGTGCGGACCGTCGAGTTCCACCTGTCCAACGTCTACCGGAAACTCGGGATCTCCAGCCGCCGCGAGCTGCGGGACGGCCCGGCGCGGCTGCCGTGAACCCCGGGAGCGGGCACCCGGACGCGGGCCGCCGGTTGCGCGAGCGTGCTACGTTGTCCGGAAAACCCGGCCTCGTCGACAGGTCTCCTGAGCGACCGCAACGGTTAAGGTGGGGCATCGTGACAGCAGGAGATCCCGGCCGGACGGCCGGTGCGGGCCTGGTTCCCGCCCTGGAACTCGCGGCCCGGCTCGACCGGTACGCCGAAAGCCTGCTGCGCAACGGTTTCCGCCCCGGCGCCGCGGCGCCGGCCCGCCGCTGCGTCGACCTCGCCGACGGCCTGACCCGGGCCGCGGAAGCGCTGCGCTCGGCCGACCGCGGCGATCCGGGAACCGCCGAACGGCAATTGCGTTCCGCCGTCGCCCTGCTCGAAGAAATGCAGCCCTGAGTTCCGGCCTCCCCATTCGCAGAACACGGTGCCCTTCGGGCAGAAGGCACTGACGGAAGTCCCCGGCCGGCCGGCGCTGCGCGCGCGCACCGGCGCGGAGCCGGTAGAACCGATTTCCATGTCTGCCAGTGAAAGCCCGGCGACCCACCCCGGTCGCACGGAGTGCGATCTCGACGCCGAATACCCGTACTTCTACCTCAGCGAGCACACTTCCCTGATCAACCACCGCGTTTCCACCTGGTCGGGAATGGTCACGGCGTCGGCGGGCAAGCTGAAACTGCAGCTGCCGTCCCGGGCGAACCGGGCGTGCGTCGCGATCGAGGTCCACCGCACCGAACCGGCGGGTGTCCTCGACGACTTCGACGACGCGATCGAGTTCGGCTACCCCTCGGCCACCGGCGCCCCCGCGCTGCTGGACTGGTCGCGCGCGCTGGTGAGCGACTTGCCGCTGCTGCCCGGCGGACCGGGGGACTACCGCGTTCGTTACCACGTCAAGGAACCCGCCGAGCCGGGCCGCCGCCCGGGCGCCGGCTCGCTGCCGCGCGCGGCGGCACTGGTCCAGATCTGGCCCGGCGCGTGCCGGGAGCAGGCGGAGCTGAAAATCACCAGTGCCTTCGGGGAGTTCTGGCACCCCGGGTCCCGCTTGCGCCGCCCCTGAAACCCGGCCGCGGAACCGCGACCCCGGCGTGTCCTCGGCGGACGGTGCTGTCCTTGGCCGCCGGCTTCCCGAAAACACCGTCGGACGGCCCGTTTTCCCGGCCGGAGCGGGCCCCGTGCCCTTGAGGGCACTGGCGTTCGACGAACTCGCCCACCGTGCCACCGCACCCTTCCACCCGATCCGGTGAAGGTGCGTAATGGGCACACCGAGTCCGTGGCCTGCACGGCTCGGGTACGGCACACCGGAAGGGAGTGCGCAGCCATGATTCCCCGTCGCACCGCAGCCGTGCCGCCGGCCGGCTCCGGGCCCCGGCGCGGCCGGGTCGCCCGGCTGCTGGCCGCCGTTGCGGTGCTGGGGGCGGTTTCCTCCTGCGGGATCTCCGCCACCTCCGGCTACAACCCCGCGGTGCCCGGCCGGGAAGACCAGAAGCGCACCAACATGGACGCTCCCTTCGGGCCGCTGTACCCGGCCGACATCGCGGTGCTCGTCGCCGTTTCGCAGGCGGGCTTCTGGGAAGCGCCCACCAGTGAGCTGGTGGCCGGGGAGAGCGCGAACCCGAAGGTCCGGGCGGTGGCCGCGCAGCTGGCCCGCGAGCACCACGTGCTCAACGCCGACAACGAGAAAGCCGCCGCGCGCCTCAACGTCCAGCTGCCCGAAGCCGCGACGCCGCAGCAGGACAGCTGGCGGCGGGAGATCGAGGCGGCCCGCGGCGACGAACGCGACCGGCTCTACGTCCGGCTCACCCGGGCCGCGCACGGCTCGGTCTACATGAAGGTCGCCACGGTCCGGGCGACCACCCAGAACGACGTGGTCCGCTCGCTGGCCCAGGTGGCCACCGAGTACGTCGCCCGGCACATGGCGCTGCTGGAGAGCACCGGGCTGGCCGACTCCGACTCGGTCGCCGTGCACGCCGGAACGGACGCGCCCTACCAGGCCACGCCGACGACCACCGAGATCGTCACCGGGGTCGGGCTGGCCCTGGTCGCGGCGTTCGGGACGTTGGTGGTCGTCCGGCTCGCCTCCCGCAAGACCGCGGAAGCGGCGGAAGAGGAAGCAGCACTCGAATGACCGGTTTCTTCGCGAGCGCGCCCGACGCGGTGCTGGCCGCCGGGTACACCTCGAACGACGCTGGGGTGCGGTCCGTGGTCGCGATGTCCGCGCGCCTGGCCTACCTGTCCATGTGCCTGACGCTGTGCTGGGGCATCCTGACCGCCACCGGGTGGATCCGGCGCATCACCGGCCACCAGGCCCTGCGCACCGGGCACGTCATGCTGGCGTCGTTCACCCTCGCCACCGCCGCCGTGCACGGGTTCGGCATGCTCTTCCTCGACGAGCAGGTCGTCGTGGGCACCCAGGTGCTTATCCCGTTCCTCAACGGCTACGTCCGCCACGGCATCGGCATCCTGTCCTTCGAGCTGATGGTGGCCATCGTCGTCACCGCGGGGATGCACCGGTTCATCCGCTACCGCAACTGGCTGCGCCTCCACCAGACCGCGTACGCGGCCATCGCCCTCGGGGTGGCGCACTCCTGGTGGGGCGCGTGGGCCAACGGCAACTTCCAGCTGGTGTGGCTGGCCGGGATCACCGTCCTGGCCCCGGTGATCGCCCTGACCACGGCCCGGTTCCTGCCGGTGCCCGTGCTGGTGAAGATCGGCCTGATCGGCGACGCGGCCACCGTCGCGCCGAAGCAGGTGGGCAAGTCGGCGCCGCTGAAGATCAGCGTCGACAACCAGCGCTGCCACCGCTACGGCTTCTGCCAGGCGGAGGCGCCGGACGTCTTCCAGCTGCGCGAGGACGGCAGGCTCGCCTACCGGCAGCAGCCCGAGCTGGCGCGGAACCTCGACGTCATCTCCGCGGCCCGGGCGTGCCCGATGCGGGCCATCCAACTGGAAGGGACGAACCACCGTGAGTGAGCTGCCCCGCATCGTGATCGTCGGAGCCGGGCTGGCCGGCATGTGCGCCGCCGAGCGGCTGCGCGAACTGGGGTTCGACGGGGAGATCGTCATCGTCGGCGCGGAGTCGACGATGCCGGTCTACCGGCCGGCGCTGACCAAGCAGTTCCTGACCGGCGAGCTCGGCCTCAAGGAGGTCATCACCGCGCCGACCCACGACCTCGACGCCCTGTGGCGGCTGAACACCGTGGTGTCCCAGCTGGACCCGCAGCGGCGCGTGGTGCACCTGCCCGGCGGTGAAGAGCTCGAGTACGACGGGCTGATCATCGCCAGCGGCGTCGAAGCCCGCCGGCTGCCCGGCGCGATGCGAGCCGGTTCCCGCGTTGCGGTGCTGCGCACCATCGCCGACAGCAAACGCCTGCGCCAGGCCCTCACCGGCGCCCGCGACCCGATCGCGGTGGTCGGCACCGGGTTCATCGGCTGCGAGGCCGCCTCCAGCATCCGCTCCCTCGGCCACAGCGTCGTGCTCATCGGCACTTCCAAGCTGTTGATGGGAAACCTGCTCGACGCCGGGCACGCGCAGCGGCTGACCGAGCTGCACCGCCGCCACCGCGTCCAGCTGCAGCTGGGCACGCGGGTCGAGCAGTGGGCGGCCGGCGGGTCGAAGGTGCAGCTGCGGCTGTCCAACGGACGGCAGCTGGACGCGGCTTTTGTGGTCGCCGCGGCCGGCTCGGTGCCCGCGGTCTCGTGGCTGCGCGACTCGGGGGCCGTGCTGGACAACGGCGTCGTGTGCGAAGCGACCTGCCACGTGGCCGGGCTGGAGGACGTGGTCGCCGCCGGCGACGTCGCCAGCTGGCCGAACCTGCGGTTCGACACGAAGCCGCGGCGCGTCGAGCACTGGACGAACGCGATCGAGATGGGCCGGGCGGCGGCGGAGAACCTGCTGAGCGGGCGCGGTTCGGCCACGCCGTTCACGCCGGTGCCGCGGTTCTGGTCCGAGCAGCACGGGCTGCGCATCCAGGCGGCGGGCATGCCCGCCGTCGGGAGCAAGCGGGAGCCGATGGACCCCACGACCCCGGGCGGCCACTCGCTGACCGGCTACTACCGCGACGACACCCTGGTCGGGGTGATCGGCTTCGACAACTCGGCGGCGGTGCTCAACTACGCCAAGACCTTCACGGACAAGGCGCCGCTGGGCGCGGCGGCCCCGCCGGTACCGGCGGCACCCGGACCCGTGACCCCGAAACCGAAGCCGGACCCGCGGCCCGAGTTCCTCCGCGTCTAGCCCGACCGAAGCCGAAGCCGAAAGGACGACTGCATGCGACCCAACGTCTTGGGGATCTTCTCCCTCGTCGCGCTGGCCGCCGCGGCCGCGCTCGCCATCCAGCAGTCACCGAACTTCTCCTCGCTCACCACGGGGTTGTCCATCATGACCGCCGATTCCCCGGACTACCGCTCCGTCGTCGTCCCGCTGCCCTACCGCGAAACGCCGCGGACGATCAGCGCGCCGGTGCCGGAGAAGGACTTCGCCACCGCGTGGTCGGCCGCGCCGCCGCCCTCGAGCGGCCCGGCGCCGGCGCCGGAACCGATGAGCGGCATGGAGATGGGCTCCTCCGGCGGGCACGACCCGTCGGCCGGCGTGGCGCCGTCGACGGGAGAACCGGTGGCGGGCCGATGACGGGGGAGGACCGGGCGGTGGCGGCCGCGGCGGCGGGGAGATCACCCGGGCGGCTCCCGGCCGCGGGGGAGCCGGTGCGCTTCGGCGGCTGGTCGGACTACGGCGAGTGGGCCGACCACGACTTCCGCGACCGCGGCGCGTCGGACGAACCGGGGGCCGGCGGCAAGCGGCCGATCGTGGTGGAGGTGATGACCGCGGTCGTGCCCATCCACCTGCCCGAGGAGCCGGCGGAGGAGTTCGAGATCCGGGAGGTGTGCCGGATCTCGCCGCCCGGCGAGGACGGGGCGGAGGCCGACTTCACGCTCGAGGTGGACCCCTCCGCGCTGGTCCGCCCGTACCTGGGGGCCGGCAGGCCGGCCAAGGCCGGAGCCGACCTGGGGCTGGAGACGATGATCGAGACGGTGCAGCCGTACGCCACGCTGCCGCTGAAGTCGCTCAGCGCCGACCAGCGGCGGGTGTACCGGACCTGCGCGGTGCCGCAGTCGGTCGCGGAGATCGCGGTGGCGATCGGGGCACCGATCGACCTGACCCAGCTGATCATCGGCGAGGGGATCGAGCGGGGGTTCCTCCGCGTGCACAGCACCGCGCCGCCCACCGTGGACGGCCTGCCGTCCCTCGAACTACTCCGGCGGGTCCACAGAGGACTGTCCCGGCTGTCCTGACCCGCCCTTTCCGACGGAGGAACGATGAACACCGATGCGATACGGAGACGCGGCCCCGAGCCGTTGCTGGCGCGGTTCGCCGTCCTCTGCACGGCGCTGGCCGCCTCGGCGGCCTTCGTCGCGGTCAGCCTGGTGTGGCCGGCCTGGTGGCCGCGGGTGGCCGGTCTGGTGCTCGCGGCCGGGGCGCTGGTGGCCGGTGCGCTGGTCTTCTCGGAAGCGCGACGGCGGCGCGAAGAACTGGAGAACCTGAACCGGGAGCTCGACCTGCTCGGGCGGCAGCAGCTGCCGGAACTCGTCGCGGACGTCGTGGCGGGCCGGGACGCCGACGGCAGCGGGCTGCGGCTGCCCGCCGTGCTGGACGAGCGGCTGGCCGGCCTGGCCGCCAACGTCGAGCGGGTCTGCACCGACGCCGTCCGGCTGGCCCAGGACCACGCCGAAATCCGCGCCGGCTACGCGGAGGTGTTCGTGAACATGTTCCGCCGCACCCAGACCCTGCTGCTGCGCCAGCTGCAGATCATCGAGGGGCTCGAACGCGACAACCGGTCCCCTTCGGACCTCAACCGCTTCTACCAGCTCGACCACCTCGTCATGCGGATGCGCCGGAACAACGAGAACATCCTCGTGCTCTCGGGCACCGAACTGGTGCGCAAGACGAAGGAGCCGGTGCCGGTCGAGGACCTGCTGCGGGCTTCGATCTCCGAGATCGACAGCTACCAGCGGGTCCGGTTGCTCTCCACGCCGTCGGTCCGGGTGTCGAACACGGCGGCGGGTGACCTCATCCGCATCGTGGCCGAGCTGCTCGACAACGCGACGTCGTTCTCGCCGCCGGACAAGCCGGTCACCGTCAAGGCGGAACTGGCCCGCCACCACGGCCTGTCGATCGGGGTGATCGACAACGGCATCGGGATGTCCGACGACGACATCCGCGACACGAACGAGCAGCTGCGGAAGCTCGGGTCCGCGGAGATCGCCCGGTCGCGCCGGCTCGGGCTGCTCGTGGTCGGGCGGCTCGCCGGCCGCCACGGGTTCCGCGTCGAGCTGTTCGGCGGTGACGACGTCGAAGGGGTCTCGGCCCTGGTCTCCGTGCCGAGTTCGGCGCTGGTGAACGAAGACGCGGTCCGCGCCACCCTGCCCGGCGACGTCGGCCGCAACCCGGCAGGCGGCCTCCGGCGGTCCGGGTCCCGGCCCGCTCCCGCCGGCGGCTCGTCGCGCCTCACCGGGCGCGGCCACCCGGTGGTCCCGGTGACCACCACGGTGCGGCGCCAGGACGCGCCGGCCGCCGAAGGCGCGCAGGCGCGGCGGCCCTCGGCGTGGCACGAGCGGAAGAAGGGCAGCGCCCCGCGCCGGCCGGGGACCGGGCTGAGCTCCACCGACCTCGTGGCCCAGGCCCATTCCGACGTGCCCGGCGAGCTGCCGACCCGGGTGCCCAACCGGCCCGCCGCGCCGGCGGGCACCACACCGCCGTCGGCGCCGCGCACGGCGTCGCGCTGGTTCGAGGCGCGCAGCCGGACGCGGCTGCGGGAGAAAGGGCCGGCCGGCGGTTCCGGGACGGCGGACGACGGGACGGCGCAGAACTGGCGATCGACGGCGGACCGGGCGTGGGAAATGGTGGAGAAGTCGCAGCACGAGCAGGACTACACCTACACCGAGGACGGTCTGCCGCTGCGCAAGAAGGGCGAGCACCTGTTCGCCGGCCGCGCGGACGCCGGTGCGGCGGCGGAGCCGGCCCGGACGCCGAAACCGATCGAACGCGACGCGACGCACACCCGGCGCCGGCTGTCCAGCTACCAGCAGGGCGTGCAGAAGGCCAAGGAGCAGGAGGCCCGCCTCCGCGGGACCGGGCACACCGGTGGCTGGACCATTCTCGAAATCGAAAAATAGCAATTGCTGAACGGAGAGCTGTCATGGTCGAAAACGACGAGTCCCTGAACGAGTACGCGTGGCTCATCAACGACTTCGTGGAGCGCGTGCCCGGCGTCGCGCACGGTGTCGCGGTGTCTTCGGACGGCCTGCTCATCGCGTCGTCGAGCACACTCCCGGAAGACCGGGCCGACCAGCTCGCGGCGGTCGCCTGCGGCTTGGTGAGCCTGACCGAGGGCGCGGCTCGCTGCTTCGAGGCGGGCAACGTCAACGAAACCATCGTGGAGATGGACGCGGGCACCATGCTGCTGATGGCGATCAGCGACGGCTCGTGCCTGTCGATCCTCGCCGACCCCGGCTACGACATCGGCCAGATCGCCTACGAGATGGCGCTGCTGGTGGACCGGTTCGGTCACATGCTGACCCCGGAGCTGCGGACGAACGAAGCGGAGCCCACCACGGCCGCCGCCGGTACCCGGGCGAACTAGCTTCCTGCATCGGAAAGGGACTCAGATGACCAAGCACAGGGTCGGGGGCTCCGCCAAGAACTCCATGACGACCTCGAAGATCGTCGTGGCCGGCGGCTTCGGCGTGGGGAAGACGACGTTCGTGGGCGCGGTCTCCGACATCAAGCCGCTCACCACCGAGGCGATGATGACGGTGGCCAGCGGGAAGCTCGACGACACCGAGCGCCTGCCCTACAAGGGCAAGACCACGGTCGCGATGGACTTCGGCCGGGTGGCCCTCGACGACGAGCTGCTGCTGTACCTGTTCGGCACCCCGGGGCAGGAGCGGTTCTGGTTCATGTGGGACAGCCTGGTCCGCGGCTCGATCGGCGCCGTCGTCCTGGCCGACACCCGCCGGCTCGCCGACGCGTTCTCGTCGATCGACTTCTTCGAGAACCGCAACATCCCCTACGTCGTGGGGGTGAACACGTTCGACGGCATCCTCCACCACCCGCTCGAGCACGTCCGGCGGGCCATGGCGATCGACCCTGCCGTGCCGATCTTCCGCTGCGACGCGCGGGAGCGCGACGAGGTCAAGGAAACCCTGCTGGGACTGATCGAGCACGTCATGAAGAAGGTCGAGCAGGTCGCCCAGCCGTCGATGACGTAGGCGGTGCGATCCGCGCCCGCACTACCCACTGAGCGAAGAAAGGACGGCCGATGGCCGAGGAAGAATCCGGGATCGTCGCGCTCGACGTGGCCAAGTTCGCCGAGCTGACCGAGTCGGACGGCGTGATCGTCATCCACCTGTCGGCGGATTGGTGCACCCCGTGCAAGGCGTTCACCAGCGTGTTCCACGCGACCGCGGAAAACAATTCCGGGGACGTCGTGTTCGCCTCGCTCGACACCGACACGCAGCCCGAACTCGGCGCCGCGTTCAACGTCAAGTCGATCCCGACGATCGCCGTGATGCGCGGCGGCGCCCTCATCTTCACGCACGAGGGTTCGCTGAGCGAAGAAACGCTGAACGACGTCATCCGCCAGGCCCGCGCGGTCGACGTCGAAGCGGTCCGCAAGTCCATGGCCGCCGCCGACGCGGCGGAATAGCAGCCCGCCACGGGTGGGGAAAGGCGACGCCAGTGGGAATCAGGATCGGCACCCGAGCTCCGGATTTCACGCTCGACAGCAACCAGCTGGAGCCCGTCACGCTGTCCTCCTTCGCGGGGGACAAGAACGTTCTGCTCGTCTACTACCCGCGCGCGTTCACCCCGATCTGCCGGGGTGAGCTGTGCCAGCTGCGGGACGAGATGGAGCTCTACCACCGCTACGACGTCCAGGTGATCGGGGTGTCGGTGGACTCCCCGTTCTGCCTCAAGGCGTGGGCCGAGCAGCAGGGGTACCCGTTCCCCCTGCTGTCCGACTTCTGGCCGCACGGCGAGGTCGCGACCACCTACGGCACCTTCGACGACGCCGCCGGCGTCGCCCGGCGGGGCACCTTCCTGATCGACACCGAGGGCATCCTCCGCTTCGCGCAGGTGCAGCAGGAGGACGCCGCGCGCGACCAGGGCGAGTGGAAGGACAAGGTGGCCACGCTCCTCGGTCCCCGGAACCTGTCCGGCATCGCCATCCCCGAGGCGCCGGGCAGCTGGATCACGGTTCCCGGCGAATCCTGAGGCGGCCGTGCGGCGGGCTTGCGCCGCACGGCCGGCCCGCCACCCCCCGCCACCGGCCTGCCGTTGTTTTGAACTGAACTGTTCAAAACAGACCTTCACCGCTTCGACCAGCGGCGACGGGGTTCGTTGCGGCGAATAGAGGGTTTGTGAAGGAGTACCGGCCACGCTCGGTGCCGAAGCCGGAACAGTCCGAAGGGAGCGGTGGCGTGGGTGTGGTCGAGGTCCTGGTGCACGCGACCGACGAGATCAGCGCGGCGGGCGTCGAAGCCATGCTGCGCGGGCACGAGAAGCTCCGGCTCGTGCCGGAGGACCCGGAGCGCCCGCCGGACGTGCTGGTGGTGGTCGTGGACGGGGCCGTCGGCACGAGCGCGTTCGCCCGCCTCCGCCGCTTCCGCGCCGGTGGCACGGGGCCGCGCGCCGTGCTGGTGGCCGAGCGGTTCCGGGCCGAGGACCTCCTGCCCGTCGTCGAGTGCGGGGCCTCGGCGCTGCTGACGCGCCGCGAGCTCAAGGAGGGGACGCTGGCGACCGCGATCACCGCGGTGAGCCGGGGCGCCGCCCTCATGCCGTACCGGCTGCAAGGCGTGCTGCTGGACCAGATCAGCCAGCTGCGTTCGCAGGTGCTCGCCCCGGCGGGCCTGACGCTGTCGGGGATCGAGACCCGCGAGCGCGATGTCCTCCAGCTGATCGCCGAGGGCTACCAGACCGACGAGATCGCCGATCGGCTCACCTACTCCGAGGGCACCGTCAAGAACGTGCTCTACGGCATGATGGCCCGGCTCCGGCTGAACTCCCGTTCCCACGCCGTCGCCTACGCCATGCGCGCCGGCGTGATCTGACCGATCGCGGCCGCCCCCGTGGCGGCGAACCAGGCAGAACCGCAGAACCGCAGAACCGCAGAACCGACGACCCGCCGGGTCGTCGCCGATCGTGGAGGTCCGAAGTGGAACCGGTGCGAGTGGGGGTCCAGGCGGCCGACTCGATCACGCAGCTGGGACTGACCAGCTACCTGCGCACGTGCGGGCAGGTCCGCGTCGTCGAGCGCGCCGAGCTGACCGAGCGGGACGTGCTGGTGGTCCA
The DNA here is from genome assembly GCF_031082405.1 of Amycolatopsis sp. A133. Taxonomy (GTDB): domain Bacteria; phylum Actinomycetota; class Actinomycetes; order Mycobacteriales; family Pseudonocardiaceae; genus Amycolatopsis. Next base: position 265,414 of record NZ_JAVHJU010000076.1, on the reverse strand, counting down.
GGCCGAGCGGATGACACCGCAGGTCGCCGCCGAACTGCGCGCGGAGAGCCAGGCCGCGGTGCCGAAGGTGCTGCTGATCGACGAGCTGCGCGACAACGACGTGCTGAACGCGGTCGAGTGCCGGGTCGTGGTGGTGCTGCCGCGCAGCCGGACCACGGGGGAGGCGCTCGTCGAAGCCGTGATCGCCGCCGCGTCCGGCCGCGGGGTGCTGCCACCGGACCTGCTGGGCCGGCTGCTCGACAGCGTCCGGCGGCTGCAGCACGAGGTGCTCACCCCCCGCGGCTTGGGCGCGGCGGGGCTGACCGCGCGTGAAGTGGACGTGCTCCGGCTCATGGCGGACGGGCTGGACACCGGCGAAATCGCCGGGCGGCTCTGTTATTCCGAGCGCACCGTGAAAAACGTGATCTACGAGCTGACCAGCCGGCTCAACCTGCGCAACCGGCCGCACGCGGTGGCCTACGCGGTGCAGGCCGGGGTCATCTGATCCGTCCTGTGTCCAGTTAGGACAGAGAGCGCTTTCCTGAACGCGTCCCGGACACCGGCCCTGCCGGTGCCCGGGACTTGCGCGTGCGCGGGTTTTTTCGTTTCCCGGATGAAGAATTCGTTGAGCCGGCCCTGGTGGAATTTCGCAGGGTCCGCGAGTGGCGGCGGACGGCCCGGGCACCGGACCCGGGACCGGAACCGAAGGGGACGGGTGATGACGCGTCGGCGTGGTGGGCTGGTGGGGCGGCGAGCGGAACTCGACGCCGTCCTCGAGGCGGGCGGCGCCGGCCCGGTCCTGGTATCCGGGCCGGCCGGCAGCGGGAAGACCGCGCTGCTGCGGGAAGCCCGCCGCGTCCTGGCGGCCCGGGGAACGCCGGTGCTGGACGTGCCGGTACCGGCGGACGGACCGGCGTGGGACCGGTTCGGCTTCCGCGCGGTGCTCGGGGCGGTGCGCGAGCAGTACGAGTGCTTCGACGCCGACCCCCGGCTCCCCGACGCGCTGGACGAGGTCAGCCGGCTGTGCACAGAGGACGGTTACGCCGACCCGTGGACGCGGTTCTGCCTGCTGCACGCGATGAGCACGCTGTTCACCAGGCTGAGCGCCACCGCGCCGGTGACCGTCGTCTTCGACGACGTCGACCGCCTGGACGAGCCGGCACTCGCGGCGGCCCCGGTGCACCGCGCCGGGCACGCCGTGCTCGCGTCGGCCACGGCCCCGCTCGGCCCCGCGTTCCCGCGGGTGGTCGAACTCGGGCCGCTGCTGCCGGACGAAGCCGCGAGCCTGGTGCGGCGCCAGGGAAAGGCGCCGGTCACCCCCGCCGCCGAGACGGCGGTCCGGCAGGCGCTCGGCCCGCTGTGGGGCAACCCGGGAGCGGTGGTCTCGACGATCGCCGGCCTGCGCGAGCGCGGGCAGTGGGAGACGGTGGACGGCTTCGCCCGGCTGACCGGGCCGGCGCGACCGATCACCCTGCCGGCGGCGCACCCGGCGTTCGCGGTGCTCGCCCCCTTCGGGGAGGTGGGCCGCCGGATCGTGCTGCTCGCCTCGGAACCGGGCGGCTTGGCCGCCGAAGACCTCCGGTACGCGGCCGCCCCCGGCGCGCGGGCGGGGCAGGCGGTCGACGCGCTGGTCGCGGCCGGCCTCCTCGAGTGCGACCCGGCCGGGACCCTCCGCTGCCGCGTCCCCGCCTTCGCCGCGGCGGTGGCCGAGGCGGCGGGAAGCGGTGCCCGCCAACGGCTGCACCGGGAGATCGTCGCACGGCTGCTCGAAACCGGCCCCCGCGAGGACGTGCTGGCGAGGCAGCTCGCCGCGGCCGGACCGGCCGTCCCGCGCCGCCCGGAGTTCGCCGAGCTGCTGCGGACCGCGGCGAGCGCGCTCAGCCCCGGTTCACCGCTCCGGACGGGCCACCTGCGGGCCGCTTGGTGGCACACCGCATCGGGCGCCGGGCGCATTGCCCGCCAGGCGGAGCTCGTCCGGCACTTGGTTCGCGAGGCGGATTATCCGGCCATGGCTGAATTCGTGGCCGAGGCGGTGCAGGACGGGTCTGATGAGGGGGAGCGGGTTGCGGGCGCCGTGCCGGGTGGTGGTGAGCAGGTTCGGGGCGGTTTCGAGGGTGCGCACGACGGTCCGGTTGCCGTTGGGCGGGCCGCGTTCGCCCTCGAACCCGAAGCCGCGCAGGACGGGCTTGGCGATGGAGAGCAGGTTGCGCGAGCGCTCGGGGCTCCGGCGTCGCGGGCCGTGGCGGTTGCCGTTGGGCGGGCCGCGTTCGCCGTCGAACCCGAAGCCGAGGCCGCGCAGGACTGGCGGGCCGGGCTCGCGCTCGCGGCCGTGCTCGCCGCCGTCCACACCGGACAGCCCGTGGCCGCCGGCGTCCGCGCCGAGCTCGGGCGGAGCGGTGCGGCTCGCGAGGTGCTGCTGCCGGCCGACCGCTGGTTCGCCGGGGAGCGGGTCGAGCCCGCCGATGTCGTCGCCGCGCTGCTGCCGGTGTGGCAGCGGTTCGGCGTCCCCGCCCCGCCCGGACGGGCGGCCTGGTCCGGGCGGCGGCACGGCGCCCCGCTCGCCGACGCCTGCGCCGTGCGCGACCTCGTCCCGGTGCTGGCCGCCGTGCTGGGGGAGGACTACCGCGTGCCGGCGGCCGGGCCGTTGGCGGCCTACCACCGGGTGCGCACCGCCTACGCCGAGGGGCGCTGGACCGAAACCCTGGCCGCGGTCGAAGAACTGGAGTCGTACCAAGCCGTCGACGAGCTCGCCCGCGAACACGCGCGGCTGCTGGCGGCCGAGGTGTGCGGCTGGCGGGGCGAGACCGCCCGGGCGGCCGGGTGGCTCGCGCGAGTGCCGGAGCACGGGCACTTCCCGCACCTGAAAGCCTGGGTGCAGGCCGGGTTGTGCCACCACGCGCAGGAACCCGAGCAGGCGTTCGAAGTGGGGCGGCGCGCGTTCCGGGCGCACCCCTTCTCCCGCGACGAACTCGGGGCGTCCCGGCTGTTGCTGCGCCTGGCTTGGCTCGCCGGCCGCGTCGAGGACACCGGACCCGCCCGCGTGGTCGTCGGCGTGGCCGAGAACTACCACGAGAACCGCAACTCGGCGCGTTCGTTCGGCGTCCTGGCCGCGGTCCGCGGCTTGGCCGCCGGCGACGAGACGGAGATCCGCACGGCCGAGCGGCTGGTGCGGCGGCGCGGCGACCACGAGCTGGTGCTGCTGAGCGAGCCGGCCGTCCGGCGCCCCCGCGGCTGGCTGCGGGAGGCCTACGAGAACACCCGCGCCGGCGGCGCCGCCCGCACGGCCCGCGAACCCGAGCCCGCGACCGCGACCGCGACCGGCCGGGCGGCGGCGTTGTCGGTGACGGAGCGGGAAATCCTGCAGCTGATCCGCACCGGCCAGACCAACCGGCAGATCGCCCGCACCATCCGGATGAGCGAAAAAACGGTGGAGAAGCACCTTTCCCGCCTCTTCGCCAAGGCGGGGTGCCGGACCCGCTACGGCCTGGCGACGTCGGGGCTGGGCCGCCACCCCGACGCCATCGGCGCCTGAGCCCCGCCGAAACCCCGGCGGGAGTTCGTGAGGGATCCCCGGCAGGAACGCCCGCCGCGGACGTCCGGGCCCACCGGAGGCCCACGGGGCGGGTCACAGTGGACGGTGTCCCGCCGGACCCGCTCCGCACACCGGTCCACAGTGGTCAGCCGCCGGCGAGCGGCGGAAGAGGAAGGCGAACCCGATGTCGCTTCTCAAGGTGCCGCGCTTCGGACGGCGCAAGGCCGGCGTGTCCACCCGGCGGGTCGGCGAGGCGCTGGTCGTCCACGGCCCCGCGGGCATGACGGCGCAGGCCGGCCGGCTGGCGTCGGCCCTGCCCGCCGAAGCCGGGCGGACGCTCGTCGTGGTGGACTTCCCCGCCGATGCGCCGCCGGAGCACTGGAAAGCCCTGGCGACGGCCGTCGCGGGCGACCGGTGCCCGGTCCGGCTGTTCCCCGCGGAGAAGACCGGCGAAGTGCCCCTGGACGCCGTGCAGTGGCTCGCCGATCGGATCGGTCAGCCCGTGCTCTGCCCGGACGGTGCGCTGCCGGGCTCGACCGGCGTGGTGTTCCTGCCGCCGTCCACCGGCCGGGGCTGGGCGGTGTGCGCGCCGGATCAGGAGCCGGAGTGGCGGGGGCGGCGGTTCCCGGTGCCGGAGTGGGAAGAGCCGGCCAACACGACTCCGGCCCGGGTGGGGGAGACCACGACGGCCGAACCGCTGCCCGCCGGGCTGTGGCTGCGCACCGACGGCCGCGACGACTGGCTGGAAGCCGGGCGCGCGAAGCTCACCCGCTGGCTGTCCGTTTCGCCGCGGGAGTTCACCGTCGTGCTGGGCGCGCACGGGACACCGCCGCTGCCGCTGACCGACGTCGTCCGGTGGTGGGCCACCGTCGCGCCGGAAAACCGGGCCAGGACCCGGTTCTTCTGCTTCGGCGAGCTCGCCGGGGCCGGTTCCGCCGCGCCCGGGCAGGCCCTGGCCGACGCGCTCGGCGAAGAAGTCGTGTGCCACGGCGGCCTGCCGGCCGGCCGGCCCGACGCGCCGGAGGTGTTCGCCCTGCGGGAAGACGGGTCCCACGGCATCCGCACCTTCGCCGAACAGCTGGCGTTCCGACCCCGGCGCGACCCCGGCGCCGACGCACCGGTGCCGCGGGTGCGGCGCGCGCGGCGTCCCGGCGACGGCCTGACCGAGCTGCGGCCCGGCGTCTACCAGCACGAGTCCCTCGCGGTCGTCGAGGTCGTCCAGGCGGGGCTGTGGGTGCGCACGCCGGACGAATCCGGGCAGGCCGGCGACATCCGCACCACCCCGCCCGACCCGGCCGCGCTCCTGGTGTTCCACGACCCCGCCGACGACGACCTCGTGGCCCGGGTGCTCGGCCCGCTGCCGGACAAGGACCGGGCCGCGGTCCGGCCGGTCCCGGTCAGCACCCCGGTCGGCTCGCCGCCGGTGCCCTTCGGCGCCGACCTGACCCGGCCGCTGACCCCGCTGCCCCGGCTGTCGAGGCTGCTGCAACGGCAGACCGCGGGGTCCGTGGCCGTCGCGCCGGAGCGCCGGTCCGCGGTCGGCGCGCGGCCGGCCCCGGACGACGACGCCGTGGCCGTCACCACGAAGATCCGCTACCCCGCCGTCGCGACCCTGCCCGCGCCGCGGCCCGCGTACGCCGAGACCGTGGCCGCGCAGCCCACGCCGGAAGTGCGCGCCTGGCCGCTGCCGGAGGGGTTCCGTGCGGACCGCGCCGTGGTGCGCACGGACCGCGAGGCCGCTTTCGACGCGTTGTCGGACCGCGTCGGCGCCGTCATGCGCCGGTTCTCACCCGGTCGCCCCGTGCCCGAGAGCGCACTGACCGCGGCCGTCGCCACCGGGCTCTACCTGGCCTCGGCCGACCCGGACGTCGACGCGGCGCTGCGGGCCGGCACCGCCGGGCCGCACCTCGACTTCGGCCGGTGCGTGGCCGCGGGCCTGCAGAAGCTGCCCGGGCACCGCAAGGCGACCGCGACGGTGCTCGACCCGGGCTCGCCGGTGTGGTCGCTGCTCGAACCGGGCACCGTGCTGCGCGAGTGGGGGTTCTTCCACACGCGCACCTGTCTCGGTCCGGTCGGCGGCGGCTCGACCGACCTGGTGGTCTGGTCGCTCACCGGGCGGCTGACGGCGTCGCTCGAGCCCGAGGACGACGGCGTCGCCGACCGCGTCGTGTTCCCGCCCGGCACGGGCTTCAAGGTCCTCGAAGCCGTCGAGCCGGCCGGAGCGCAGCGCGGCCGGATCCTGGTGCGCGAGCTGGCGCCCGCCGAAGCCGGAACGGCCACCGGCCGCGACGACCTCGTCCGGGCCGCGTTGCGCACGTTCACCGACCGCGGCACCCGGGCGCCGGCCCCGGTCCCGTCGGCGCAGGCGCACCGGTTCGGCCGGGTGCCCGGCGTCGACGCCGCGCCGGACGGGCAGGTGTGAGCGTGGCCGGCGAGCTGCTGCTGCTGTTCGACCCCGCGTTCACCCTGGACGGGCAGGAATCGGTGCCGGAGCACGTGGTGCTGGGCGCGTGGCTCGTCGACGAAACGGGGACGCCCAGCCGCTTCCACCCCAACCCGCACTACCGGCCCAGCTCGCCGGACTCCCCGCTCGACCCGGTGGACGCGGTGCTGCGCGCGCTGGCCGGCGGCGAGGACGTCGCGGACCGGCTGCCGGTGGTGCTGCGCGACACCGTCCTCGGCATCGCCACGGCCGGGGACGGCACCGCGCTGGTGCGGCCGGCTCCCGACGGCGTGCCGTCGGTCCAGGTGGCCACCGCCCACGGCCACCGCGCCCGGGTCGGGGACGCCGTCCGCTGGCTGGACGTCACGGTCGAGGAACTCGCCGTCGCCCTGCCCCCGCACGGCGTGGACGTGCTGCTGAACCCGGGCTCGCCCGCGTCGATGCGGCTGCTCGCGGACGCGGTCCGGGAACTGGCGCAGCCGGCTTGAGCCGCGTCGCCAGCTCCACCCGGGCGGACTACGCGGCGGCCGCGGCCGCCGGGCTCACCGGCGAGGGCCACGAAGGCGAGACTTACGAGCTCGCCGGGGACGTCGCCTGGTCGAACCGCGAACTCGCCGCCGAATCGGCCAGTCCACCGGCCGCGCGAGCACGCCGATCGGCGTGACGGTGGCCGAGGTCGTCGGCTCGCTCTGAACCACTGCACGGCGGGGAGCCTCCGGGTGAGGCTCCCCGCCGGCGTCACCCCGGCCGGCCGGGCTTGCGCTGCGAAACGCTGTTCTCCCGCAACGGGGCGAGCTCGCCGTTGACGATGGCGGTGGACAGCTCGATGCGGGAGCGGTACCCGCTGCGGGTGAACAGCCGGCTCAGCCGGCCTTCGACGCTCTTCTCGCTCGTGCGCAGCGCCGCGGCGATCTGCTTGTTGCTCAGCCCTTCCGCGGCGAGGGTGGCGAGCAGCCGTTCGTTCTCGGCGACGGTGTTCCGGCGGCCGGGGACGACGACGCCGTGCTCCCGCATGAGGGTGCGGGTTTTCGCGCGGTGCAGCAGGTCCCCGGTTCCGCCCATCAGCTCGTAGGCCTCGCCGAGCAGAGCCGGCTCGGCGACCCCGTGCTTGACCAGCCGGGCGAGCACGACCGGCAGCTCGAAGGGCTGACCGCGGTCTCGCGCCAGCGCGAGGCAGTCGGCGGCCGCGGCGGGATCGTGCGTCACCACCGCCCGGGTGAACCGCGCGGCCACCGCGGCACGGCCGGTGGGCAGCGTCCGCGCCAGCCGCTCGGCGGCCACCAGGCAGCGCTGGGCCGTCGCCCGGTCACCCGCGTCGAGGGCGAGGTCGGCCAGCTCCGCGTAGGCGTCGTCGCAGCCGGCCACCAAACCGCGATCGGCGGCGGCGGCCAGCGCGGCCGTGAGCCGGCCGGCGGCGCCGCGGGCGTCACCGAGGGCGCGGTCGAGCTGCGCCTCGGCGAAGGCGGGCAGGTGGGCGAGCACCGAAGGGGTCTCGGCGGCCGCGGTCAGCAGCTCGCGCGCGGTGGTGAGCCGGCCTTGGCGGACGAGCGCGGAGACGGCGGCGTGCACCATCCCGGCCGTCGCGGCGCCGGACCCGGGCACCGACCGGCGTGCGACGCTGCGGCAGGCGAGTTCGGCGGCGTCCCGGAAGTCCCCGCGCAGGACCGCGGCCATCGTCCGGTTCGCGGCGCCGGTATCGGGCCAGGCAGCGTGTTCCTCGGTCAGCAGCCGTTCGGCGCGCCGCAGTTCGCCGTTGACGAGCAATCCGGTGAGGTGCGCTTCCCGGTGACCGGCGCGCCGGCCGGCGACATCGGGCCACCGGTCCCGTTCGCGGAGACTGCGCTCGAACGGTTCGGCCCGGCCTTGCCAGAGGGCACCGAGCGTCCGGATCAGCTGCACGGCCACCGCCTGCGGCCGCGGGCTGAGGTCGGCGGCTTCGATCGGAATTGGTGGCTGTTGCGGGGGGTCGCCGGGGGCTCCTGCCCGGTCCGTGGTTTCCGCCGAACCCCGGGTCCGGTCCGCGGAACCGGCCGCGTCGGCCCACCTCTCCGCTTCAGGCCAGCGATCGAGCAGCGCGCACGCGAGCGCCCTGAGTGCGGTGTGGGCGGCGGGGTCGCCAGGAGGCTGCTCGTGGCCGTCGGCGATGGCGCGCACCGCCGCGAGGTCGCCGGTTCCGTTGAGCCCGTGCAGGAACAGCGCGCCCGCCTCGAACCCGTCGGCCCCTTCGGCGAAGGCGAGCCGGATGGTGCGCAGGCCCGCCTCGTGGCCGCCGTGCCGGTGGTGGGCCGCCGCGAGCGCCACGAGCACCTCCGCGCGCTGTGCCCGGTCGTTCGCGAGCCCGGCCGCGGCGGTGAGCCGGCGCAGTGCCGCCCCGGGCTCCCCGGCCGCGGCGGCGTGGCGGACGAGCTCGGCCGCCGCCCGCGCCGGATCGACCAGGCGGCCCGCGCCGGCGAGCAAGTCCGCCCGGTGGCCCGCGTCGGCGCAGGTCGCGCTGCCGTCCCACAGGGCTTCGACGGCGCCCGCGGCCAGCGCCCGGCGTTCGTACGGCCCGCAGGCCGCCGCCAGCGCGCTCGCCAGCAGCGGAACGGGGAACCGCCAGCCCGCCTTTCCGCGGTGCAGGATCCCCGCCGCGCGCAGGACGTCCAGGCGCCGCAGCACTTCTTCCGCGCTCGTGCCCAGCGCCTGAGCGGCGAGCCGGGGCGCGGCCGGGCCGAGCGGGCTCAGCAGCGCCATCGCCTTCGCCGCGTCCCACGCCTCGGCGCCCAGTTCGCGCACCACCCGGACGTACTCCCCGGAAGGCCCCGGCTCCCCGGCCGGCGTGGCGGGCACGAGGTACGCGGTCCGGTCCACCACCCGGATCGCGCCACGCCGCCGCAGCTCCGCCAGCGCATCGGTCACGGCCGCCGGCACCCCACGGCTCAGCGCGCGCACGTGCTCGGCGAGCGCCGCGTCGGGGGTGGCCCGCAACGTTTCGCGCAGCCGGCCGGCCAGCGCCGTCCCGGTCAACGGCGGCAGGCGCAGGGTGGTCACCAGGTTCTCCGCCCGGAGCCGGACCAGCACCTCCGGCCCGTACCGGGCCGCGGCCCGGGTGACCGTGCCCGGCTCCGGCGGAACCCGCAGCGCGCCGACGCACGTCAGCGTCGGCCCGGCCGCCATCCGGACCAGCGCCTCCAGCACCGCCAGCGAGTTCCGGTCGATCCACTGCAGGTCGTCGAGCAGCAGGACGGTGCCGTCGCCCGTGCGGCGCAGGGCCGCGGCGGCCGCGCGGGCGGCGCGCAGTGCCACCGCCGGGTCGTCGGCCGCGCCGTCGACCGGGCCGATCGTCGCCCACGCGGGCTCGCCGCGTACGGGGCCGCGCAGGCGGGTCGCCGAACTCGCGCCACCGCCGTCCGGAGAAACGGCGAAGCGGGCCGGGACGACGTCGCCGTCCGAGGTGAACCTCAGCGCCGAGACGTGCCGGCCTTCGGCTTCGCGGCGTTCGCCGAGGCGGGCGAGCAGGGTGGTGCGGCCGGTGCCCGCGAATCCGGTGAGCAGGACCAGCGGGGTTCCGGCCGCGGCGACGGCGTCGAGAACGTGCTCCACCCCGCCATCATCGGCACGCGGCGGCCGGGAACCGGGGCGGGGAAGGGACGTTCGTCGGCGATCGTGCCCGAAAGTCCCCGGATTCCGCCGCCGCGGCCCGGGATAGAGATTTTGTTGAGTCGCGAGTGGTCGGGTGGGGCCCGGACCGGCGTGACGACGAAGGAGAGCCGCAGCGTGAGCCAGAACGTCATCATGGTCACCCAGACGCCGGGGCACGGGTACCGGCGCATCGGTGACGCGGTGGCCGGAGCACCCGAGGGCGCCCTGATCGTCGTGGGACCGGGCCGCTACGCCGAAAACCTCGATCTGTCCAAAGCGGTCACCATCACCGCCGAAGACGGCGCCGGCACGGTGACGGTGTTCGCCCGGACCGGCGTCGCGGTGGCCCTCAACGCCGCTTCCGCCGCGCTGTCGGGCATCACGGCCGTCTCCGCGGACGCCGACAACCCCGCGGTCTTCGTGGCCCGAGGGCAGCTCAGCCTCACCGAATGCACCCTGGAAGCCGCGGGCTGGTCCACGGTCTTCGCCTCCGGCGAAGGCACGATCCTGATGCGCGGCTGCGAAGTCCGCAACGGAACCGGCGCCGGCGTCGTGGTCACCTCCCCGCACGGCGGGGTGCTCGAGTCGTGCCGGTTCGACGCCATGGGGACCTCGGCGGTCGTCGTCGCCGACGACGGCACGCTGCTGATGCGCGCGTGCACGGTGGACAAGGCGGCGGGCAACGGCATCTGCCTCAACGGCCGCGGCCGGCTGACCGTCGAGGACACCACCATCCGCGCCTCGGCCAAGCCCGCGGTCGCGGTCGAGCAGCAGGCGGCGATCACCGCCAAGCGGCTGACCGCGTCCGACGGCGACGGCATCGGCTTCTACCTTGCCAGTACCGGGGAAGTCACCCTCGAAGACTGCGTTGCCGAGCGCGTCGGCGGCGAAGGCGTCTTCGTCGCCGAAGGCTGCAAGCCGGCGTTGTCCGGCTGCCGGGTCCGCGCGACCGGGACGCGGGGTGTGCACTTCGCCGCGCGGTCGGGCGGCTTCGTCACCGACTGCGAAGTCTCGGACGTCGACGGGATCGGCGTCCACGTGACCGAGCGCTCCGCGCCGGAGTTCGACCAGCTCGCGATTTCCGGGTGCACCGGAGCCGGGCTCAAGGTGACCGACGCCGCCGATCCGTTCTTCCGCCGCCTGCGCGTGCGCGGCTCGGACGGCGCCGCCGTCGAAGTCGACGGCGGTGGCCGCGGCACCATGGAGAACGTCGAGATCGACGGCGGCCGGGCGGGCCTGCGCGTCGCCGGCGGCTCGCGGCTGTCGGCCAGCGGGCTGAGCGTGCGCAACACCACCGGCACCGGCGTGGAAGTCACCGAAGCGACGTTGTCGCTGGCCGACAGCGCGATCGACGGCGCCGGCGGCGACGGTGTCCACGCCGGACCCGGGGCCACGCTGTCGGTGCTGCGCTGCCGCGTGCACCGCAGCGCGGGTGCGGGCTGCCGGCTGGGCGAAGGCGCGTCGGGCACCGTGACCGAGTCCGAATTTTCGGACGGGGGATCGGACGGGATCACCTTGGAGACCGGCGAAGCCGTGCGCGTGGCGTCCTGCACGGTGCGGGACAACCGCGGCAGCGGCGTGCGCCAGCTGCGTCCCGGCACGGCGATCGAGGTGCTCGACCTGATCACCGCCGGCAACGCGAAACCGGACGCCTACGGGACTTCCGCGTCCGTCGAGGCCGCCGAACCGGTGCCACCGGCGGCGGCCGAGCGCCCGAAGCCCGCCGGTGACCCGCTCGCCGAACTGCAGAACCTGGTCGGGCTGGCCGGGGTGAAGCGCGAAGTGACGTCGCTGATCAACCTCAACAAGATGGCGAAGCGGCGTCAGGACGCCGGGTTGTCGGCCCCGCCGATGGCCCGCCACCTCGTGTTCGCCGGCGCTCCCGGCACCGGCAAGACGACGGTCGCGCGCCTCTACGGCCAGGTGCTCGCCCAGCTGGGGGTGCTGCGCGAAGGGCACCTCGTCGAGGTGGCGCGCGCGGACCTCGTCGCGCAGATCATCGGCGGCACCGCGATCAAGACGACCGAGGCGTTCACCACCGCCCTCGGCGGTGTCCTGTTCGTCGACGAGGCCTACACGCTCAGCTCCGGGCAGGGCGGCAGCGGACCCGACTTCGGCCGGGAGGCGATCGACACCCTGGTCAAGCTGATGGAGGACCACCGCGAGGACGTCGTGGTCATCGCGGCCGGCTACAGCACCGAGATGCAGGCGTTCCTCTCGGCCAACCCCGGCATGGAGTCCCGGTTCAGCCGGACGATCGAGTTCGCCAACTACACCGCCGACGAGCTCGTCACCATCGTGCGGTCGCAGTGCGCGAAGCACGACTACCACCTCGAAGACGCCGCCGCCGAGGCGCTGCGGGAGCACTTCGAAGCCATCCCGAAGGACGGCACGTTCGGCAACGGCCGCACCGCGCGGCGGGTCTTCGAGCGGATGACCGACCGGCAGGCGTCCCGCCTGGCCGAATCGCCGTCGGTCACCGCGGCCGACCTGACCCTGCTGACGGTCGAGGACCTCGAACCCAGTGCCTGAACCGACGTCGCCCGGGAGCTCGCCACCGCCCGGCGGGCGCACCCCCGAAGCAGGAGGCGAAATGACCAGCACCGCCCGGCCGCGGGCCGAGGCCTTCGCCGTCGACCGGCGCGGCCCGGACCTGCTGATCCGGCGCCCCGGTGAAGCGGAACCGCCCGGCCGCCCGGCGCTCGTGCCGGGCCACGCGTTCGTGCGCGTGTCGGCCGCGGCGGCGGCGGAACCCGCGTTGGTGACGGCCCTGCCGTCGCTGCTGCACCGGCACGTCGTGGCCGGCGGCGACGTCCGCACCGTGCGCATCGGCGTGCCGGACCTGGGCGCGGACGCGCTCGTCCCGCAGGCGCTGGCCGACGCGCTGGACGTCGAAATCCTGGCCCCGGAAGGGGACTTCTGCGCCGACCCCGGTGCCGCCCTCTACGCGGCCGGCGGCTGGCGGCGCTTCCGGCCCGGGGCGTCGCCGTCCCCCGGCGGGCACCGGCACCCGGTACCGCCGTGGGAAGCGGGGCTGCCGGCCGAGGCGATCACGGTGGGCGGGGTGGTGCTCGAGCCGGTCCCGGCGGGCGTCCGGGTCCGCGGCGCCGCCGAACCCCCGGCGGCACCGGACGGCCCGGCGTTCGCGGTACCGGCCGACCCGGCCGCGGCGGCCGTCGTCGTGGGCGCGGGCGGCCGCGTCCCGCCGCCGGCCGACGTCGCCGCGGCGGCCGCGCGCCTGCCGGAAGGGCCCACGCGGCTGGTGGTGCTGCCGTCGGCGGCCCGCACCAGTGCGTGGCTGAGCGAGTTCGCGAAGGCGCTGGGCCGGGACGTGGTCGTGGCGGCCGCTCCCGCCGCCGGCCGGGGCGAGGGGCGCTTCGGCCCGTTCGCGTCGTTGCTGCGGCAGCGGCCGGACGGCGGCCAGGAGGTGGCGGAGGCGGCACCCCCGCCGGGCCGCTGGCGGCGCCGCGGCCGCACGGGCTACCGCCTGGGCGCGGTGGAGGCGGACGTGGTGCCGTCGGGTCTGGCGTTGCGCACGGGCCGCCCCGACCCGGCGGCGGACCGGGCCCCGTCCGACCCGCGGGGCTGGACCCTGCACCTGGGCACTCCGGGTGAGCGCCTGACCCCGGAGCTCTTGGCGGCGGCGGAGGAGATCCTCGGCGAGCTCACCCCGCAGACCCGGGCGGCGGCCTGGTTGAGACTGGCGGGAACGTTGGACGACGGCGCGAGGGCCCTGCTGTCGGCCCGCCCGTCGGCCGCGGTCCGCGGCACCCGCGCGGCGGCGAGCACCCGGCCACGGACGGGCTCCGGTCTGGTGCCTGGTTTTGCTGCTGCGCAGGGGATGCCGCGCGGCGAGGGTTTGCGACCGGCGGGGGCGGCTTCCGATGCGCAGGGGAGGCCGCGTGGTGAGGGTTTGCGGCCGGCGGAGGCGGCTTCCGAAGCCACGGTGAGGATCACGCGGCCCCCGCAGTCCCCGGCTCCGGCCGGAACGCCCGCCGAATCGAAAGCCCCGGCGGGGGAGCGCCCGCAGCCGGGACCCCTCGCGCCGCCCTCGCTGCTGGTCTCCGGGCCGCCGGTGTCCACCGTCTCCGGTGCCCCCGCGCCGCCTCCCGAGACCAAGCCCGAGACCAAAACCGAGACCAAGCCCGCCGAAGCCGAACCCGCCGAGCCGCCGGCAGCCGAGCCGGCTCCACCGGCGGAAACCCCCGTCGCCGAGCCGCCGGTGGTGTCCGGCCGGGAACTCGTCGTCGCCGACCGCGCGAGCACTCCCGCCGAGCAGGCGCGCTTCACCGCCGCGGCCGGGGAGGCCTACGGGGAAGCGCTCGCCACCGTCAACGCCGCGCTGGCGACCTGGCCGTCCATGCGCCAAGAGGAAGCCGTGGCCAAAGCCGACTACGTGGCCGTCTGCCTCTACCTCGGCGGTGGCGCGGGCAGCTCCGCCGACCTCGGCGCCGCCGTGCGCGCCGGCAGCGCCGGTGAGCTCGACGGTCAGCTGCCGTGCCTGGTGTCCGGGCTGCGGCGGCTGCCCACCCACCGGCGCGCCGTGCTCCGGCAGGGCCGCGCCGGGCAGCCGCCGGAAGGGACGGCCGCGCCCGGGACCGTGCTCACCGAGCCGGGATTCCTCGTCGGCAGCACCGACCTCGACGTCACCGTGCCCGACGCCGGCCTCGACGTCCTCATCTGGCCGGCCTCGGCCCGGCGCACCTCGGAGCTGCGCATCGGCCCGCCGGTGAACGAGGTGGTGTTCTTCGCCGGCGCGCGCTTCAAGGCGCTGGCCGTGCGCACCGTCCCACCCGACGGCGAGCCGGCGGACGACACCCCGGCCGCGCCTCGCGTGGCCGCGTTGTTCCGCGAGCTCGCCCCCGGCGAGCAGGCGCCGGCGTCCGGGGAGCTCGACGAACGCGACCTCGCCGCGCTGGCCAAGCTCGACCAGGCGCTCGACCGGCGCCGCCGCGGCGCGTTGCGGGTCGTCGACGAGCCCGACGTCGTGGCCCGGATGACCACCTCCCTGCTCGAGTGGCGGGCGGACACGACCGCCCGGGCCACGGCGAACCACACCGCCACCTTGGCGTCGTGAGCGATCCGGAAAGGACAGTGGCGACGATGACGGGGAAAGCCGGACGGCGTCCGGCGCGCTGCCTGCTGGCGGCCGGTCTCTTGTGGACAGTCCTGCCCGCGGCACCGGCCGCGGCCCAGCAGGCGCCCGCACCGCTGCCCGCGGAGCAGCTGGGCTGCCTGCCGCCGCCGGTCAGCGCGGAACCCGGTGTGCCGTGGGCGCAGCAGCGGCTCGTGCCGGAGCGCGTGTGGCCGCTGACCAAGGGCGCGGGCGTGACGGTCGGCGTGGTCGACACCGGCGTCGACGCCCAGACCCCGCAGCTGGCCGGCGGCCGGGTGCAGCGCGGGCAGGACGTCGCCAACCCCGGCGGCGGCCCCGCGGACGCGGACTGCTTCGGGCACGGCACCTTCGTCGCCGGCATCATCGCCGCGGGCGCGCGGCCGGACACCGGGTTCGCCGGGATCGCGCCCGAGGCGACGATCCTGCCGATCCGGTGTGCCACCCTCACGCCGGACGGCTCGCCGCCGGTGCTGACGGCCGTCCAGATGGCCGACGGCATCCGCGCCGCGGTCGACGGCGGCGCGCGGGTGGTCAACATCTCGGCCAGCACCAACGTCCCCGACCCGGAACTGGAGAAGTCGGTCCAGCACGCCGCCGACCGGGACGTCGTCGTCGTGGCCTCCGCGGCCAACAGCGCCCAGCAAGGCGATCCGGTCACCTACCCCGCAGCCTTCCCCGGGGTGCTCGCGGTCGGCGCCGTCGACGCCACCGGCAAGAAGGCGGACTTCTCCCAGACGGGCGGCTTCCTTTCCCTGGTGGCGCCCGGGGTCGGCGTGACGAGCGTCGGCCCCGGCGGCGCCGGGCACTGGCTGGGCAGCGGCACCAGCTACGCGGCGCCGTTCGTCGCGGGCGTCGCCGCGCTGGTGCGGGCCTACCACCCGCAGCTGTCCGCCGCGCAGGTCAAGCGCCGCCTCGAACTGACCGCCGACCACCCGGCGGCGGCGCTGCCCGATCCCGGGTTCGGCTGGGGCACGGTGAACGCGGTGGCGGCCGTGACGACCGTGCTGCCGGAGGAGACCGGCGGGCTCGGCCCGGTCGTCACGCCCGCGCCCGCACCGGTCCCGCCGGTGCCGCCGGTCGCGGGCGCCGGGGCGACCGTGGCGCTCGCCGCCGCGGTCGCGGTTCCCGTCGTCGCCTTGGTGGCGTTGCTGTTTTCCCGGCTCCTGCGCGGGGCGCGCACGCGGCGCTGGCTGCCCGCGCGCGTCGCCGAGGTCGCTGGTGCGCCGGGGCAGGAACCTTCGACGAACAACCGTTCCCGCCCCGGATCCCTTGGGGCGGCGAACGGGAATTTGAGAGCGTGGCGGAAGCACTCGGCGGAAGGGCTTGGTGAGTGATGTTCCCGGACGGATTGTTCGACGGCGGCGGCGTGGAAGAAGCGATGGCCGCGTTGGAACGCGAACGCGAAAAGCTGGGCAAGCTCAGCGAATTGTGGCGGGACGCCCGGACGACGGTCCGGGCCAAGGACCAGTCGCTGTCGATGACGTTCGACGGCCGGGGCGAACTGGTCGAATTGGTGTTCAACGAAGGGAAGTACCGCTCGCTGGCGCCGGCGCAGCTGGCGAGCGTGGTCGTGGAGACGCTGCAGCGCGGCAAGGCCGAATCCCTGGCGAAGGTGGCGGAACTGATGGGCACGAGCGGTCCGTCGGGCCTCGACTACGGCGCGGTGGCCTCGGGGAAAGCGGATCCGCAGGCCCTGCTGGAATCGCTGATTTCGCCGATGCTCGACAGCGTGGGCCTGTCGCGCACCGACCGGGGTGAGCGCAATGGCTGACCAGTTCCGGCTCGATCCCGCCGCCGTCCGGGAAATGGTGCAGAAGCTGGGCACGGCGAGCTCCGACTTCTCCGATGCGGTGGCGAAGCTCGAACACACCCTGGACCGGTACGACGGTTGCTGGGGCGACGACAAAGCGGGCAAGAAATTTGCCCAGGGCTACGTGGAAAACGCCCGCCAGGTCCGCCAGGGACTGCACGACCTGCCCAAGAACGTGCACGAGCTGGGCGAGGGCATCACCAGCACGGTCACCGAGTTCCAGGGGCTCGACCAGGACAACGCGAAGCAGTACGACCACCAGCTCGCCGAATCCGTGCACCAGCAGGACGACAAGTAGCCGCAAGCTGTCGGCCGTCGCTGCGCTGAAGGGAGGTGGGCGGTGTTCGAATCGGGTGACGGGCCGGTGCACCCGCCCGCCAAACTGCAGAAGTTCCTCAAGGTCACGCTGGGGATGGAGTGGCCGGAGGGCAACGTCCGCAGCATGCGGGCGATGTCCCAGGGGTGGTCGGACATCTCCCACGCCGCGGCGGACTTCGAGGCGAAGGTGCGCGCCCGCGCGACCGACCTGGACCGGGCGATGGACGGCGAATACGCCGAAGCGATGTCCGAATGGCTGACCGGGACGGTGGCCTCGGCGCTGGATCAGCTGGAGAAGTACGCCGATCAGCTGTCGGCGTCGTTGCGCAACTCCGCGGCCGACGTGGAGAAGGCGCAGATCCTCATCATCGTGGCCGCGACGTTCGCGCTGGCCCAGGTGATCTTCCTGCTGGCTTCGGTGATCTTCGCGTGGATGGCGCCGGCGGTGGAGGCCGCCGCGCAGCTGACGCTGCGCATGATCATGCAGCAGCTGATCGCCAAGCTGACGTCGCTGTCGCTGGAGAAGCTGTCCTGGGAAGCGGTCAAGCAGCTGCTGATCCGGATCGCCCCGTGGGTCCAGTCGACGGCGATCGACATCGGCGTGTCGGCGGGGGTCGGCGCCGGCCTGATGGCGTCGGCGGACTACTTCACCCAGCTGGGACAGCACAAGAACCACCAGCGCGACCACATCGACGGCAAGTCGGTCGGTTACGCCGCGATCGGCGGCGCGATCGGCGGCGCGGCCTCGGGCGTGATGACCAGCGGCGCCCGGGTCGTGGTGTACGCGGCGAAGTCGGCGGCGGCGCAGTTCGGCAAGAAGATCCCGCGCGGCCTGGTCGTGCTGGGACACCTGGGTTACGCGACGGGCCAGGCCGCCTCGGTCGCGTGGAGCAACCCGATCGTGAACAAGGTGCTCCACAACCCGGACGCGTTCTGGGGCGGCATCCTGGGTGCGATGTCGGGCTACGGCCGTCCTCACCTGCCGGACCGGTCGGGCGGTGGCGAAGGCGGGATGAAGCTCGATGTCCCGGACCTGGCACCGCCGGAGCTGGCGAAGCCGGCATCCCCGGGCGGCGGCGAGGGGCCGCCGAAGCTGGTGATCCCACCGGCGGGCGAGACGCAGACACCGGGCGCGGCACCCACGGATGGTGCTTTGAACGGTCAGGCTCCGGCGGATGGTGCCTTGAACGGACAGGCCCCGTCGGACGGTGCTTTGAACGGCCAAACCCCGGAGCCGGGGACGGCCGGCCGGCCCTCGGCGAACGGGCAGACCCCGCTGGCGAGCGACCGCCCTTCGGCGGGCGAACAGGTTTCGCAGTCCCAGGGTGAGCAGCGTGCGGTGTCGCAGCCGGTCACCAGCGGGAAAACCCCGCTGGGCCAGCTGTTCACCCCCGCCGAGGCGCACCCGTCCACGAGCACCGACGGGCAGTCTTCGCCGGAGGCGACGAGCAGCCCGGCTTCGGGAACGATCGGCGGCCCGGTCGCACCGGGTCAGGAAAGCGGCCGGCCCGCGGGGGAGAGCGCGGCTCGCCCGGCTTCGGGGACGGCGGGCGGTCCGGTCCAGGATGCCCGCCCGGCCGGCGCGCCCGTCTCGCCGGGCGGCGAAGCCCGGCCCACGACGAGCACCACGAGCCAGCCGCCGGCGCAGGCCGCCAGCCCGTCGACCCAGGACACCCGCCCGGCGACGAGCACGGCGGGCCAGCCGCCGGCGGCGAGCCCGTCGGCCCAGGACACCCGCCCGGCCACGAGCGCGACCGGCCAGTCCGCGGACGGCCGCCCGGCCGCATCGGGCGGCGACACCCGCCCGGCGACCGGCGATGCCCGTCCGAGCACGAGCGGGTCGAGCCAGTCATCGGCGCCGACGAGCGGGGAGCCCCGCCCGAGCACCAGCGCATCGGGCCCACCTGCCCCCGCGGCCACGGGCGACGCCCGCCCGGCGGCAGGCCAGCCTTCGACCGCCGTGGGCACCTCGAGCGGCGACGCACGCCCCGCGGGGCAGCCGTCCGGTGGCCTGAACGGCGACGCCCGTCCGGGTACCGGTACGGCGGGGCAGCCCTCGACCTCCGTGAGTGGCTCGAGTGGTGACACCCGCCCGGGGGTGGCAGGTCAGCCTTCGTCGCCGGCGGGTGGGGAGGTGCGTCCGGGTGCGGCGAATCAGCCTGCGTCGCCCGTGGGCGGAGAGGTGCGCCCGGGTGCGGCGAATCAGTCTTCGGGTGCGACCGGCGGCGATGCCCGTCCCGGCCCGAACGTTCCGGGGCAGCCGGGACCCGCGGCGGGGGAGCAGGGGGGACGACCGGCTGCCGGTTCGCCGGTGGAACGTCCGGGCTCCGGTACGGCCGGTGTCGGGGACGGCCGTCCGGCCACGAGCACGTCCGCGCCTGCCGGTCAGCCGCCGGGGCAGCGGCCGGTGGCGCCGGTGGGGGACGCCCGTCCCGTTCCGGGAGGAGATCCGGCCCGTCCAGTCACCAGCGCCCCGGCGGGCCACACCCCGCAGCAACCGGCGCCGAGCCCGTCCGCACAGCCCGGCACCGAGCCCACCCGGCCAAGCGGCGGCGACACCGCGCGCCCAAGCGCGACCGACCCGGTCCGCCCGCCCGCCGACACCGCGCGCCCAGGCGGAAGCGACTCGGCGCGCCCGGGCGCCGAAGCAGGTCGGCCGACCACGAATGACGCCGGCCGCCCAAGCACGACTGACCCGGTTCGCTCGCCTGCCGACGCCGCCCGTCCGAACACGACCGACTCGGCCCGCCCGCCCGCCGACACCGCCCGTCCGACCACGATCGACCCGGTCCGCCCGCCCGCCGACGCCGGCCGCCCGACCACAACCGACTCGACCCGCCCGCCCACCGACACCGCCCGCCCGAACACCACGGACTCAACCCGCCCCACCACCGAGACCGCGCGCCCCAGTCACAGCGACGGCCCCCGGCCGTCCGAACGGCACAACGGGACCGATCCCGCCACGCGCCCCTCTCAGCTCCCGCGCACCGACTCCGGCCCGGCGCAACCCCACCGGCCCGGGAAAGACGACCCCAACACCGATCCCGCCGATGCCCAAGCCGCCGTCGTGGCCGCTCAGCTTGCCGCCGGCCGACCCGGACCGGCCGGGCACGAGGGCCACCCGCCCGCCGGCAACCCACCCGCCGCCGGCTGGTCGGCCGTGCGGGAGTCCGTTCCCGCCACCCGGCACCGGGGGGAACGGGTCGCCTCCGGTGGGACCACCGTGTCGCCGCTGCGGTTCGACGTGCGGCGCGGGCAGGTGGCGCCGAACCAGTGGGTGCGGGAGATCTCCGTGCCCGTCGACCTCGTCTCCTCCTCGGGACGGGTCGACGCCGGCGCGCGGCGGGCGCTGGCCGACGGGGTGCAGCGGCTGCTCGACGAACGGGTCAACGGGCGGCACCGGTTCGGGGACGGGGCCCGGCTGCACGTCGTCGTCGATGCGGCGACGCCGAACGGGCCGCCGCGGCCCGGGTGGGAGCACGATGGCTCCCGGCGGGTGCCCGTCGAGGTGGACGGAACCGCGCGGGACGGTCAGCTCACCTGGCGGCCCGGGGACCTCGACGCCGCGGTGGAAAAACTGCTGTCGCTCGCCGGGGTGGACGGGAACGGGCGGCTGCGGGCCGCGGACCTCGCGGCGATCGACGCCGCCATCCGGGACACCCGCGCCGAAGCCCCGGACCCGACGCCGGCGCCGAAGCGACCCACCGTGGTCGCGGACCCGTCGGGGGGTGTGGTGTGGCCGAACCGGTCCTCGGCGCTGGGCACGGCGTGGACGCGCGGCGCCGACGGGTGGTACCGCGCCGAGGCCCCCGGGGTGCTGGAGCGCGGCGGCGAGCGGACGGAGGTGCCCGAAGGGGCGCTGGCCGTGTTCGACGCGAGCGGCGACGTCCGGCACGTTGTGCTGGGGAACGGGGTCAGCTTCGAACGCGGCCTCGACGGCGGCTGGTCGCCGCCGCGGACGCGGCCCGGGGAGGTCCGGGCGCGCAAGACCGACGCGGTCGAACCGCTGCACCGCCCGGACGGGTCGCTGCTGGCCGAATTGCCGCCGGAGAGCGAAAAGGTCGTCGACCGCCACAGCGACGCGGAGAAAGTCGTGGCCTACCGGCAGCTGAAGGACGACGCCGGGAAGTGGCTGCCGCAGCCGCGCGTGTTCGTGCCCGCCGAAGGCGGCGGGTGGACCGAGCACGGCACCGGCGCGGTGGCGTACGAGGGCTGGCTGGCCGGCGCGAACAAGGCGCACGACGCGGCCCGGACGCTGTGGGACATCGCCGCGCGCTCCGGCCCGGAGGTCCCCGGCCACCGGAAGCTGACCGAAATCGGCGACGCCGAACTGGCGCAGCTGTACTCGCGGGGCCCGGAGGCGGACGCGTTCGCGGCGGTGTTCGAGCTGATCCGGCGCCGCAACGGGATCGCCCTGCGGTGGACGCAGGTGTCGGCGGTGCACGCCTTCGGCAAGGGCCAGGTGGTGAACATGGCCGCCGGCGAGGGGAAGTCGTGGCTCTTCTTCGCCCACGCGGCCGTGAACGCCGCGCGCCCGGACGTCGACGGCGTGCAGGTCACCACCACGCGGGGGAACCTGGCCGACCGGGAACTGCCGCACTACCTGGATCTGATGTCGGTGCTGGGGATCGACGTGCACCGGCTGAACCCCGACAAGCCGCCGCCGGGGCCGCGCGACGGCCGCCCGACGGTCTACCTCGGCACGGCCGAAGACGTCGGCTTCACCTACCTGCGGCACGAAACCCTGCCGGGGCAGAAGAACCCCGGCGACCCGACGGTGCTGACGGTCAGCATCGACGAGATCGACGAGGCACTGGTCTATTCGAACTCGCAGTACATCCTGAGCGAAGGCGTGCAGGGCGAAGCCACACCGGAGGTTCGCGCGCACGTCGAGTGGGCGCACGACCTGGTGCGTGACGGCGTGGACAGCGGCTGGCTGGACACGGCGGACTTCGGGCGCCGGGAAGGCCAGGCGGGCGGTCCCGCCCGGCTGAGCGGGCCCGGCCGGGAAAAGGTGGAACTGCTGCTCGGCCGTCCCCTCACCGAGGAGGAGGTTTCGCGGATCGACATGGCCGCGGCGGCCAAGTGGGAATACCGCGAGAACGTGCACTACGTGCAGCACGAAGGCAAGATCTACATCATCGACCAGACCACCCACAACGTGCTGTTCAACCCGGAGACCAGCTCCGAGAGCCGGTGGAACGGCGGGCTCGCGCAGGCGGTGGAGTTCGCGCACGGCCTGCAGATCCGCAGCGACTCGGCCGGCAGCAAGAGCGTCACCGCGCACGAGCTGCTGTCCAAAAAGGAGTACGGGCAGAAGACCGGGGCGTCGGGCACGGCCAACGGCCACGGCGAGGAGTTCGCTGGCAAGGGCATGTCCGCGGTGGTCGAAGACATGCCGCGCTACTACGAGTCGCGGCTGAAGAAGTCCGCCGACGTCGTCGCCGCCGACGAATCCGCCAAACTCGCGCAGCTGGCCCGCGACGTCCGGGCGATGCAGTCGCCGGACGGAACCCGGCAGCCGCAGCTGATCCTGGCCACCCGCAACGACCAGGTGGCCGCGGTGTCGGCACTGCTCGCCGAGCTGAAGGTCGAGCACGAGGCGATCGACGCGAAGTGGCAGCTGGAACAGGGCAAGAACCTCGACGAGGCGTTCAAGGGGATCATCGACGCGGCCGGCGCGCCGGGCAAGGTCCTGGTGATCAACATGCAGGGCGCGCGCGGGGTCGACATCACCACCACCGCGGAGGCCAAGGCGCGGGGTGACCTGTTCGTGCGGGTCACCGCGCACTCGGAGATCTCCGCCGACATCGACGTGCAGGCCGAAAACCGGGCCGGCCGCAGCGGGGGCGGCGGCGAGGTCGTGTACTACTCGTCGCCGAAGGACGAGATCTACCAGCTGTCGCGGCACCCGGACGTGCAGCAGGTGGTGATCAAGTACACCGACGCGCTCGCCGCCGGCGACACCCCGGCCCTGGCCGCGGCCGAACAGCAGCTGCGCGACCTGGTGGCCCCGCTGCAGCCCAACTCCGGGCACCCGACCGTCGACCTGGGTACGGGCCGGCCGAACGCCCCGCCCGCCGGCCCCGGCACCGGCACCGGCACGCGGGACGGCGCGCCGGAAACCCGGCCGCCGGAACATCCGAACGCCCGGCCCGGCGAGCCGATCGAGCTGACCTACCACGAGGGGCTCGCCGGTGCGTTGAACGCGGCCGAGGGTGAGTTCGCGCAGCGGTTGGCGGGGTGGCGGGCGGCGAACCCGGACGCGGTGCTGCCGGAGGCGGCCGTCGAGCGGATCCACGACGAGTTCGTCGCGGGCCGGGAACAAGGCTTCGAGGACCGGTTCGGTTCGCTGCGCACCGGCCGTGGTGCGGGGCAGGACGTCCGCGCGGCGTGGCAGTCCTGGCTGACCGACCCGGCCGGCGTGGCGGGGCTCGACGAGCGGTTCGCCCAAGCGGCCACGACGACGTCGCAGGCCGGCTTCGTCGACCGGGACGAAGATCAGCGGCGGGAGCCGATCGAGCTCACCTACCACGAAGGCCTCGCCGGTGCGCTCCACGCGGCCGAGCGGGAGTTCGCGCAGCGGTTCGCGGGGTGGCGGGCGGCGAACCCGGACGCGGTGCTGCCGGAGGCGGCCGTCGAGCGGATCCACGACGAGTTCGTCGCCGCTCGCGAGGAGGGGTTCGAGGACCGGTTCGGTGGGTTGCGCACCGGCCGTGGGGCGGGGCACGACGTCCGTGCGGAGTGGCAGACCTGGCTGGACCACCCGACCGGGGCACCGGACGACCTCGACGAGCGCTTCACCCACGCGGCGGCCCCGGGATCGACGCTGCCGGAATCGACACTGCCGGAATCGACACTGCCGGACTCGACACTGCCGGAACTCGCGCGAGACCTCGCCGGTGACGGTGTTGTGCTCGCCGAAGACGGTGCCGTCGCCGGCGCCGATGGGGTGAGCACCGGGCAGCTGCTCCCCGGGGTGGCCCGGGCGCTGCCCGCGGACGTGGCGGCGCAGTGGCAGCGCGCGCGGGACGTGCTCGGGGCGTCGAAGCTGCCCGCGTCCGTGGTCGGCGCGCTGTCCGTGCGTGCCGGGCAGCTGTTGTCGGACGCCTACCAGACCCAGACGTTCATCGCCCCGGTGAGCCCCGCGCAACGCGACCTCGTCGCCCGCGACCGCGTGTTCCGCACCATCGTCGCCGCCCGCCGCGTCCAGGACCACGTCGCCGGCCTCGACGTTCCCCAGGCCGAAGACCGGGTCACCGACCTGGCGCGGGAGCTGGCCGCGAGCGTCGGTGCACCGCGGACCCGCGGGGCACGCGGTGCCCGCAGCGACGCGGGCGAAGAGCCCGGCGGCAGCAGCGCGGAAGCGGGCGCCGCGGTCCTCGATCAGCTGCGCACCTGGCGGCCGACGGCCTGGGACGGCTCGCAGACGTGGCGCAGCCGGTTCGACGAGGTCCTTCCCCAGCTGCCGCCGGAGTACGCGGAGCCGATCGGGGAGACCCGCCGGACCGGCCCCGTCTGGGACCTGGTGCGGGCGTGGATGCGCGACATGGAAGGGGTGCGGCACCCGGGCACCGGCCGCCCGGTCACCGCACCGGACGTCCAGCGGCTCTCCGGCTTCGCACTTCCGCCCAAGTGGGCCAACGAAGTGTGGCGCACCGCCCGGCGGCAGGCCGCCGCCACGGCTCAGGCAGGCACGGCGGCTCAGCCGGGTGCCACGAACCCGGCCGCTCAGCCGGGCCCGGCGGCGGGCGCCACGAACCCGGCCGCCGGCCCCCGGAAGCTGTGGGAGGGCCACTTCACCAGTCAGTTCTCCGGCGTGGTGGCCCCGGAAGCGCTCGACTCGCTGGCCGGGCAGCTGGCCGCGGTGCTGGCCGAGCAGCGGGCCCGCGGGGAAGCCGGCCAGACCCCGGTGGACCTGCGGCTGGTCCTGTCCACCGCGGACAAGGGCGGCAAGCACCTGAAGACCGTGCTGCCCCGGCTCGCCGCCGCCCACACCCAGGTGCTGGACAGACTGGCCGCCGCCGGCGCGCACGACGTCAAGATCACCAAGGTCCTCCTGACGTCCCAGCCCGGGAAGGCGCGGCTCGAACTGGTCCGCCACCCGGACGGCGACCGGATGCCGCCGGCGCACTACCGGGACCTGACCTCGCTCGAGCTGACCCTGCTCAGCAACACGAACGAGCTGCCGGAAGTGCACGCGGACCAGCTGCGGCAGGTGGCGGCGGGCGCGGCCCGGCGCGCGAACGGCGCGCCGCTGCCGGTGTTCGTGTTCGAAGTGGGGCAGATCAAGAGCGACACGGGGGATGCGCAGGCCGAGCGCGAAGCGCACTTCCGGCGCCTGCTCGGGGAAGGGCTCGGCGACGGCCTCGTCCCCCGGGTGGAGATCCGCTACCGCGGTGCGGCCCGGCACGGGGAGATCCCGGTGCGCCTCACGCTCGCGGCGGCGACCGACACCGGCGAACCGTGGTCCGCCGGCCTGCAGAGCGCGAAGGAGGGAATCCACCCCCACGACCGGGCGCGGCTCGACGCCTGGCTCGACCAGGCGGCGCGGACGTCGCTCGAGCGGCACGAAGCCGACCGGCCCCCGGTCGACTTCCGGTTCACCGCGCACCACCACCCGGCGAAGACGGCGGCCGAGAAGCAGACCGTCGAAGCCGCCTCCGGCGAGGTTTTCCAGTACGTGAGCCGCCGGTTCGCCGAGCTGCTGGCCGGGTTGCCGGGCCGCCGCTCGCCGGAAGCCGGGCCGGCCGCGCTCGGGCTCACCTTCCCGGTGGGCGACCGGCCGTTGACCAAAGCCGAAACGAGCGCGGGCGACTACCGGACCGGGATCCTGCTGACGGTCCACCCCGAACCGCACCCCGGCTGGACGGCGGCCGACTACCGGCAGGCGCGCGAGCTGCCCGGCCTGGCCTTCGTCGAGGGAGCCGCCCGGCTCACCGACGCCGCGGTGTGGCAGGTGCGGCAGCTCGTCTCCGGAGCGGTCGGCCGAGCGGCCGGAGCCGCGCTCGCCGCCGGTGACCGGACCGCGACGATCGAACCGATCACGCTGGCCCCCGTGCGGATCGCGCGCGAGCCCGCCGCTCTGGGCGAAGAACGGCGGAAGTACCTGTCGGCCCTGGTTCGCGACCTGGTGCGGGAAGCCGTGGCGGAGGCCGGGAAGACCGCGGCCGGCACGGGCGGCTTCACCCTCCGGCCGCCCGTGGTGACCGTCGGGACGGGTGAGGTGCAGCCCAAGGGGCACCCGGTGGCCCGCGTCGCCGTCGGCGGAGCCGACCCCGGAGCCGGCCTGCGGAAGCGCAAGCAGGAGGAGTACCACGCCCGGAAGAAGCGGCTGACGGACGGCGAGGTGCTGGGGGACTGGTGGCAGCGGCCCGGCCAGGTCGGGCTGCAGTGGCGCGGCGCGGTGACCCTGCCCGAGCCGGACCGCGCGGCCCTCGTGCAGTGGGCGGGCGAAATCGTTCCCCTGCTGCGCGCGCGCGAGGCCGCCGGCCTCGAACCGCTCGCCATCGAGGTCGTCCGCTACCTGCAGCGCACGGGCGACCCCGCGGAACGACGCCGGGCGGCGGAAGCCGACCGGCAGCGCATCGGGAACCTGCTGGACGCGGCCGCGCGGCAGGCCGGCCTTTCCGGCCTCTTCGGCGGCCATCCGGCCCGGTTCGTCTCGGCCGTGACGCGCGGGCACCGCAACCACCGGTTCGGGATGGAGGTCTGGCTGCGGCCCGATCCCGGCGGCTCGATCGCGGGCTACCGCGCGGCCCGGGTGCTGGACCTGCCGTTCGAGCCGGACGAGGCGGAGCTCGCCCCGGTGGTGGGGTGGCGGCTGCGGTGGCTGCTCGAGGGCGCCGCCGAACGGCTCCGGGCGGCGGCCGACCGGCCGGCGCCGGTGACCGTGACGATCGAGCTGGTCTCCGGGCCCGGCGCGGAAGCGGTGGATCGCCTGCGGACGGCGTCGCTGAACCGGTTGCTGCAGGAGGTTTTCGGCGACGCGCTGGGCGACCGGGTGGTCGCCGACGTGCGGGTGCGGGAGGCCGCCGAGTGGCCGCGGAAGCTGACGGCCGCCTCGGTGGTCGTCGACGACGGGCCGGCGCCCGCGGTGCCGCGCGGCCTTCCGGCGCCCGGCCCGGCGCGCCTGGTGGTGCCGCCGTGGCGCGGCGAGCTGGACGTCGTGCCGCGGCGGAAGCTGCCCCGGGAGCGGCTGAAGGAGGCCCGGCGCCTCGACGAGCGCGCGCCGGCGGAGGTTTCGCTGCTGTCGCGGGACGACGAGGCGGGCCTGACGGCGTTCGTGCGGCAGCTCGCGACGCAGTGGAAGGCCGTGCGCGGCAAGGTCGGGATGCCCGACGTCCGGATCCGGCTCGCCCAGCCGTACTCCGTGGTCAAGTACGAAGACGACACGCTGGACTTCGTCGTCGAGCAGCTGCGCACGCGGCTGCGGGAAACCGGCGTCGACACCTCGGGGTGGAAGTTCACCGAGTTCATCTACCTGACGCAGTCGGCGCTGGTGCCGCGGGTGTCGGTGACGGTGCAGCCGACCCCGCTGGTGACCGCGGAGCAGGCCGCGGCCTCGCCGCGGTGGGAGGGCAGCTTCCTCGGCAAGTCGGCCGCGACCGAGACCACGGCGGTGATGCGGCCGGAGATGAACGAGCTCTCCCCGGCCGTCGAGTGGCAGCTGCGGGCCTGGCTGACAGCGGCCATCGGCGCCGGCACCCCGCTGCTGCTGGTCGAGGTGGTCGCCAAGGGCGTCAAGCAGTTCCACCAGCGGGTGGGCTCGATGCGGTCCGCGGTCTCGGCGGTGCTGCGGTCCATGCCGGACGGTCCCCGCGACGTCGACGCCTTCATCGACGCCCGCTTCCGCTTCCGGATCGGCGGCGACTGGGACACCCCGGGCGTGGACCTGCGGCTGTCGGCGGTGCCGGCCGACTTCGTCCCGGCGGTGGAGGCGATGCTCGCGGCCGACCCGGCGGCGGTCACCGGGGAACGGGACGAGCCCGAAGCGTTCGTGCTGGAGGACCTCCCCGACGAGCCGGCGGTTCCGGACCCGCGGCCGGAAAGCCCCGCCGTCCCCGGCGCCGGAGAGATGGTTCCGGAGCAACCGGCGGACACCGGGCCGGAACAGCCGGTGGCCGGGGAGAGCTCCGGCTTCGACGTCGACGAGTTCATGGCGGGCTTCGACGCCTCGTGGCCGTCCGATGGCTTCGACGGCTCCTTCGAGGCCTCCTTCGGTGACGCCCCGTCGTTCGACCCGGCCCCGTTCGACGCCATCAACGACTTCTTCGGCGACCAGGGCGTGTTCGAGTTCGAGCCGGGTGCCGGCCTGCTCGACTTCGGCTTCGGCCTCCCGGCGTGGGCCGGCCCGGCCACCGGCGAACAGGCCGCGGACGAGAGCGGGATCTCGCCGGGGCGGCTGGCCGAGGCCCACGACGTGATGCAGCGCCGCCGCGGGATCTCGCGGCTGGACCGCGACCCGGACGAAGTGCGCTTCGAACCGCTGGGGTCCGCCGGCGGGTCCGAGCTCACCGGGGTGCGCTCGGGTGTGGTCGTCGGCGACCGGGCCTCGGCCGTGGCGGGGGCGACGCAGTGGTTCCCGCGCAAGGACGGCGAGTTCGCCCTCATCCTGCTCGAGCACGGCCTGCGCGACGTCCAGGTGGTGATGGAGGCGCTGCGCACGGCGGGCTGGAACCGCATGGACGCGATCCGCGTGTGGGCGTGCAACGTCGGTTTCCTCGCCGCCTTCACCCGCGACCTGCGGGCCGCGGCGGGCGCCGCGGTGTTCCGGCCGACCGGGCTGCTGTACTTCGGGTTCGACGAGCCGGCCGGGTGGGACGGCCGGGCGGGCCGGGTCGGCTCGGTGGGCTACCGGGCCGACGGCACCCCCTTCTTCGCCGAGGCGGAAGCCGGCGGATGGGTCGAGGAGCTGCCCGGCGGAGAGGAGCGCCCGGCGGCGTTCGACGAGCCGTTCCCCGCCGACGCGCCGCCCCGCTACGGCCTCGGCGAGGTGGTGCACCTGGCGCCCGCGGGCGGGCAGCGGCACGGCCGGGCGGGATCGGAGTCCCTGCTGCACCCCGGCGGCGGGGGACAGGTGCGCCGGGCGCGGGCGCTGTCGGACGCCTCGGCGTGGTCGGACGCACCGGGAACGCGCGCCGGGACCGGTCCGAGCGCGGCGGATCCCGCGGTGCTGGCGGGGCTGGAGCGCGCGGAACGCGCCCGGCTGGACCACCCCGCGGTGGTGGGGGAGCCGGACTTCGCGCCGCTGCGGGAAGCGGTGCTGGCCCAGCTCGTGCAGGCGGGCGAGAAGCGCGCGGACTGGCAGGGCTGGGTGGCCGAGTCGTTCCCGGACGACGTGCTGCGGCAGCTGGACCGGACGCTGGAGACCATCCACGACGCCGAGCGGGACGTCGAGATCGAGGTCCAGGCGGTGCGGATCGGCGCGCCGATGGACGAGGTCCGGGGGATCGGCGAGATCAGCCACGAGTACCAGGGGGAGCGGCGGACGGGCGAAGCCGTCGCCGAGGCCACGCGGACCCCGCTCAACCCGACCGGTCAGAGCATTCCGGCGGGGCCGGTCACGGTCGGCGTGGGGCTCAAGGACCCCGGGGTGACGTCGGTGGGGCGGATGCGCGCCACCAGCGAGACCGGCGCGACCACCGAGGTGCGCGAGCGCGGCGGGGTGTCGCGGTCGGACCACGTGATCGTGCACCGGGTGCTGGTGCGCCCGCGGCCGGGGCGGGTGCTGCACCGGAACCGGCCCGGCGTGGTGCGCGAAGTGGCCGTGCCGGTGCGGCTGGAGTGGCCGCGCCACGACGCGGCGGCCGGGGCCAGCGGGCGGATGGTGCCGCTGGCCTACCCCCAGGCACCCCCCTCGGCGAGCCCGCAGCAGCTCACGGCGATGTTCGAAGCCTTCCGGCAGGCCCGCAAGGCGATCAAGTCGGTGCGGTTCACCGGCTTGGCCGGGCTGTACGACCGGCTGGTCGACGAGCTGAAGCTCGACCGGGCCACCGACGCGGCCACCGAGCTGGACCGGTGGCTGGACCGGATCGGCCCCGACCACGGGGTCGAGCTGTTCACCGGCGGGGTCGCGCGGCGCGTGTTCGAGCTGCCCGGGCACAAGCGGCCCGTGGAGATCATGCTGGCCCGGCGGCTGGACCCGGCTGCGGTGGCCGAGTTCGTCGGCCGGGCCGAGCAGAGCGTGGGGCACCGGCGGCGGGCGAGTGACAGTCACGGCGTCGAACACCGCGACGTCCAGGGCTGGGGCGGCGAGCTGTCGGTCGGGCTCGGCGAAGACCTGCTCGGCCTGGCCGGCGGGAAGCTCACCGTCGGGGTGTCCTACGGGCGGCAGGCCGAGCACGCCGAGCAGCACGTCGGCGGGGTGGTGGCCGAGTCGACCGAGCGCACCAGCGGCGAGGTCGAAAAGTACGGCGTCCCGTTCGAGTTCGTCGTGTCGGCGGCCGAGGTCGACCAGTCCGTCTACCGCGAGCAGGAGAGCCGGAGGCGGAAGCTGTGGCACCGCCACGAGGCCCCGCGCGTGACGTTCACCTTCGGCGCCGACGCGCGGCTGGTGCTGGCCGAGCGGATCGACCCCGACAGCGACCGCTCCAGCAGCTCCGGCAGCCGGTCGGGATCCGGCTCCCACGGCCCGGCCGGGCTGCCGCGCGAGCACGTGCCCGACTCCGTGCGCAGCGCGTGGCAGCTGACCGAGAACACGCTCGTCGACCTGACCGGGCGCATCGTGCACCGGCTGGTGCTCGACGGCGTCATCCCCGGGACCGCGGCCCAGCGCGTCCGGAACCAGCTGACCGGGTTCCTCGACGACCGCGCCACCCGGGCCCTGCTCGACGGCGGGGACGGCGTCCGGTTCCCGCTCGAAGGCACCGAGCAGGACCTCTTCCTGGTGGGCGAGCTGGACCCCGAGCACGGCCACTACCTCGGTCCGGTGCCGCGCAAGGAGCTCGCCGGGGTGATCACCGCCCGCGACGAGAAGCGGGTGGAGCAGCACCGGCGCCGGGAGAAGAAGCTCGGTGTCTCGGTCGAGGGCGAAGCCGGCCCGGTGTCGCTTTCGGGGGCCGTCGCCCTGGCCGAGAAGAAGCACCGCGGCGGGCTCGTCGCCCGCGCGGTGCAGCGGGAACAGGCCTGGAGCGGCGAGGCGGACATCCACCAGTACCGCTACCCCGTCGTCATCCAGGCCCGCCTGGGCACCGACCGCGCGCACCTCGGGCCGCCGCTGCAGTGGCGCGACGAAGACCCGGCCGCCACCGAACCCGAGTACCGGCCCGGGCTCACCGGGCGCCTCGGCATCAAGGTCGCCGCCCGCAGCGGGCTCGGCGCCGTCCCCGACCCCACCACGCCGGCCGCGGAGACCGGCTGGCTGGACGCGGATTCCGTGGGCGCGGGGCTGATCGCGTCGATGCGGCCCGGCACCCTGCCCGCCGCCTACGACCTGGACGCCTTCGCGCCGGTGCGGGGCCTGCTGTCCGCGGCCGCGGAGCTGCTGCTGGCCCCGGCGGCCGGAGGTGCCGGGGCCAAGCTGTCGGCGGCGGCGAAACGGCTGCTGCTGGGCTCGCCGTCGGAACCGCTGGGCGGCCGCGCCGAGGGGGAGGAAACCGCGTCGGCGTCGCAGGAAGCGCTGGAGACGTGGGCGAACTGGACCAGCCGCCAGGGCCGGCTCGGGCTCGCGGCCGGGCCGTCGGACGTGCTGAGCCTGGAAAGCTACAACGCGGGCAGCGACCTCGGCCTCGGCGGGCGCGACCTGACCGGCACGGCCGCGTTGTCGACCTTCTACGGCAACCCGCGGATCGTCGACCGCGAGCCGGCCCACGTGTTCGGCGGCGCCGAGAGCACCCAGACGGTGCTCACCAACGACAGCGGCAAGCAGGTCGGTGTCCCGGCGTCGTTCGGGGTGTCGGCGTCGGCGGGCGAGGTGTTCACCGGCGGCGGCGAGGTGTCGGCCGGCTACCACCGCGGCCCGGCCGCGAACGAGATCGACGTCGTGACCACCCGGGACGAGCACCAGCGCGTCGAACGCGGCTACCTGGTGGAGTTCGACGCGCGGCACCTGCTGGCGACGTCGGTGCGCGAGCGCCTGACCGGGCCGCTGGGCGGCAAGCACGACCGGCCGGCCGCCACCGGAGAGCGGGTCAAGTTCGTCCCGCGCGCGGTCCGGGTGTGGGTGCCGGCGAGCGAGCTCGCGTCGATCGGGGAGCTGTCCCCGCACGACGTGCGGCACAACCTCTTCCCCGAAGACGACGCCGCCCCCGCCGCCGCCCCGGCGCCGGCGGTGCCCGCGCCGGACCGGGCGGCCGGGCTCGAGCTGGGCCGCTTCGAGCCCGCGCGGGCCGACGTGGTGACCGAGCTGGTCGACGGGCTGCGGTCGCGGCTGCGGGAGTGGGAGAAGTCGATCACCGACCGGGACGTCGCCGCCGACTATGCGGTGCTGCACGACGCGATGGCGCGCGCGTTCGGGGATCGCCTGCTGCTGGGCGGGTTCGACGTCACGATGCGCAACATGCTCAACGGCGGCGACGAGCTGTTCGCCGCGCGGATCGGGAAGTCCGGCAAGCTGGAGCAGCTCGTCGTGGTCAAGGCGGAGCGGACCACGACCCGCCCCGGCGGCGGGGACACCCGGCACACGCACCGTTCGACGGTGACGACCAACCGGCTGGTGCGCGACGGAGTCGTCTCGACGGTGAGCTACGGCTTCTCGGCCAAGGGCACGCCGGCCATCCCCACGCCCGGCTTCCCGGGTGCGGGATTCCTGCTGGGCGGCGCGGTCGAGCCCAAGGCCGCCGCCGAGGGCAGCCGCACGAAGCGCCGCGGGCCGGTGCGGACCGAGAAGCACACCACCGTCTACACCCACACGGGCCGGTCCGACCGGCACGAGCACGGCCTGAAGGTCGAGTTCCTGCTGCGGCCCTGGGCGCGCTCCGGGGTGTACCGGCGGCGGATCCCGCTGCTGCGCCAGACCCCGGTCACGGGCCTGGAAACCCTGCCGGGCCTGGAACTCGAGACGGCGTTCCGCTCGACGGTCCCGGCCTTGCCCGCCGGCGGCACCGCCCTGGACCGCCGGCCCGGCTCGCTGCGGGAGCAGTGGCGGCGCGAGGGCAGCACGCCCGGGGTACCCGCGGACGCCGTCGTCGCGGCCTGGCCGTTCCCCGCGCCCAAGCTGCAGAACCAGCTGCTGGGCCTGCTCGGGCGGCTCAACGCCCGCCGCGGGCACGGCCTGCTGGCCGGCAGCCGGGCCGACCGGCTCAGCTCCCACTTCGCCACCGGGCTCACCGGAGCCGGGCACGTCGTGACGGTGGACAGCACGACGGTGGCGAGCGTCGCGATCACCTTCGACCTCACCGACCGGGAACTGGTGCGCGCCATCCCGGGCGGAACGGTGACGAGCCACCACGCGACGGACGAGGACACCACCACCGCGGTCGCGACCGCCGGCAAGTTCACCGCCACCCCGCTCGGCGGCCTGCCCGCCGCGCTCGCCGGCGACCTGGCCACGTTCACGAAGGAGAAGACCCGGGAGCTGCCCGCCGACGACCCGGACCGCACCGACGTCACCGGCCCGGCGCAGGACCGGCCGGTCTACCTGGTCAAGGCCACGCTCAACCCCACGATCACCCTGCACGCCCACGACGGAACGGCGTCGGCCCCGGTGCACCTGGGCCCCGACGGGACGGTCAGCTTGCGCGTCGACGAGGCCGGAGCCCGCGCGCTCGGCCTCGACCCGGCCGCTGCCCGCCCCGCCACCGCGACCGGCGCGACCCCGGCACCCGCCACCGGACCCACCCGGCGCGGCTCGGCCCCGGCCGCGTCCGCCCCGGCGCCGGTCCCGCGCGACGGCGCCACCGCACTGACCCGCCCGCTCGGCCTCCGCACCCCGGCCACCCGGGCCCGGGTCGGGGCGATCCTCGGCGATCCGGCCTCGAAGGTGGGCCGTGCGGCGAGCCGGCTGCCCGCCGAATCGGGCGTGCTCGGCCTGGTCCTGCTCGACCACGCGCTGCGGGACGTGCCCACGGCGGTGACCGCGCTGCGCGCCGCGAACTGGAACGGCCGCGACCGGATCCGGCTCTACGCCTGCAACGTCGACGACCTCGACGGCCTGGCCACCGCCCTGCACCAGGCGGTGGGCGTCGACCTCGCGTGGCCCAAGGGTCTGCTGTGGCTGGGCATCGACACGCCGGGAACGGCGGTGCGGGTGGGGGACACCACCTTCACCGCCGACGGACGGCCGCGGTTCCGCGAACCGGCGGACGGCTGGCACATCGCGGCGAAGCACCGCAAGCTCGTCAAGAAGGGCCGCTTCCCGCACTACACCCAGCCCGTGCCGGCCGACGCGCCGCCGCGGCTGGGGCTGGCCGAGCCGGCGCACCTGGGTCCCGACCACCCGGCGGACTCCGGGGTCGCCGCGCTGGAGAACTGGCGGCCGTCCGGGGCCGCGGGGCAGCCGGCGACGTGGCGGGCGCAGTGGGCGCTGCTTTCGGCCGAGGGCCGCTTGCCCGCGGATTTCCCGGCGCCGGCCGGGGAGGACAAGCCGACCGGGGCGGCGTGGCTCGCCCTGCGGCAGTGGGCGCGCGGAATGCTCACCGAGACCGGCGAGGACGGCGAACCCGCCTACGGCCTGCCCGCGATCCGGGCCGCGGCCGGCAAGAACACCCTCGAAGGCGCGCTGAGCAACTGGGCCAAGGACCGGCCCACGCGGCAGCAGCGGCCGCCGCGGGCCGCGGCCGCCGAGCCGGTGCACGCCGGGGTCGCCGAGCTGGTGGACTGGCGGCCGTCCGGGGTTCACGGGCAGCCGAAGACGTGGCGGGAGCAGTGGGCCCGGCTGCACGACGGCGGCCGGTTGCCCGCCGGCTTCCCGGCCCCGGCCGAGGACGGAAAACCGACCGGGGCGGCGTGGCTCGCCCTGCGGCAGTGGGCGCGCGGAATGCTCGCCGAGACCGGCGAGGACGGCAAGCCGGTGCACGGCCAGCTCGCGATCAAGAACGTGGCCGGCGAGAACACCCTCGAAGGCTCGCTGGCCAACTGGGCGAAGGAACGCCCCAAACCGCAACCGGCGGCGGGTTCGTCGGTGGCCGGGCCGTCCGGCGCCACGGGGCCCGTGGCTGGGCCGTCCGGGACGAGCCTTCTCGGCGGGCCGGTGGCGGGTTCGTCGGCGGCTGGGCCGTCCGGGACGAGCCTTCTCGGCGGGCCGGTGGCTGGGCCCTTCGGCGCCGCCGGGCCCGTGGCCGGGCCGTCGCGCGTGGAACCGCAGCCGATCGCGGCCGGGACGCAGTGGGAACGGCCCGAGCAGCCGGCGCCCCCGGTCCCGCCGTTCGCCGGAGCCCGGTGGGATCCCCTGGCCGGCGGCGCCCAGCTGCTGTGGACCGGCAACTTCTCCGGGAAGGCGGCTTCGCAGAAGTACGACACGCTGCTCCCGGCCGACCTCGGCGCCCTGCGGCAGGTCGTGCGCGCGCTGGTGCCCGAGCTGCTGCGCCGGGCCGGGCTCGGGCTGGAGCCACCGGACCTGCGCATGGTCCACGACCTGGAGCAGCAGGGCACGGCGAAGCTGCAGCGCCCGGGCATGCGGCGGCACCGCGCGGAGATCGTCCGCATCCTCACCGAACTCGTCGACGAGGAACTCGACCGGAGCACCGGCGGCGGCCCGGGGTTCACCTCGGCCGGCCTCGGGCTCGCGGTCGACTCGATCTACGCGCGGAAGAAGGACGACGACACGTCGCCCAGCAAGTACTCGCTGCTGTGGTTCCCTGACCCGGGGGCGCCGCGCGCCGCTTACCGGACGGCCACGTCCGTTGCGCTGGAGTACCCGCACGGGGTGGCGGAGCTGCCGGCCGCGCACGCGAACCGCCTCCGCGAGGTCGTCCGCGGGCACGTGGAACGGGCCTGGGCGCACGGTGTGGGCCCGATACCGCCGATCCGGTTCGAAGCCGAGCGGGCCGAACGGGAGCGGGCGCAGGTCCACGAGGCCCGCGTGACCCACCTGACCGAGCTGGTCCACGCCGTCGTCGCCGAGGAAGCCGCCCGCCTCGCACCGGACCGCCGTCCGGCCGAGCTGGTGCCCGAGCTGCTGTTCCCCGGGCCGGAGACCGAGGACACCGCCATGCACGGTGCCGGGCTGCGGGTCGCGCTGGCCCCCGCGGTGCCGGTCCCCGCCGGCCCGCCCGCGCCCGGGACGTGGCTTTCCGGGGAGGAGGGCGCGACGGAGGTGCGCTGGGAAACCGGCGCGCCGGTCCCGCCCGTCAGCTCCGACTGGGACCCGGTCGCGGCCGGCGCGGCGGAGCTGTGGCGGGGCGGGTTCGACGGCGAAGGCCGCAACCAGAGCACCGACCGGCTGGTGCCCGCCGACGAGGCCGCCCTGCGGCAGGTGGCGCGCGACCTGGTGCCCGAGCTGCTGGACCGGGCCGCCCGCGGCACCGAACCACCCGACCTGCGCATCATCCACTCGTGGCCCCGGCAGGGCACGGCCCGGTTGCAGCGCGCCACCGTGCAGGCCCGTCTCCGGGCCATGCCGCACATCCTGCTCCGCCTGATCGACGAAGAGATCGCTCGCCGCACCGCCGGCGGGTCGGTGGTGACTGCGGCCGGCGCGGGACTGAAGGTGACGACTCTCTTCCAGTGGAAGAAGGCCACGGACCCCTCGCCCGGCAACTACCGGCTGCTCCGGTTCCCGGATCCCGCCCGGACGACGGCCGGCTACCGCGACGCATCCGCGCTGGAAGTGGAGTTCCCGGCCGGGTCCGGCGAGCTGCCGTCGGCGCACGTGGACCGGCTGCGCCGGGTCGT
This sequence comes from Amycolatopsis sp. A133, assembly GCF_031082405.1. Taxonomy (GTDB): domain Bacteria; phylum Actinomycetota; class Actinomycetes; order Mycobacteriales; family Pseudonocardiaceae; genus Amycolatopsis. The sequence goes on along the minus strand of NZ_JAVHJU010000076.1, from coordinate 228,822 downwards.
CCGGGGTGCGGCGGCGCGGGCACTGGCCGCCGGCGCGGACAAGATGCCGCCGATCCGGGTGGCCGTCGAGGCGGGTACCGACGCGCCGCTCGGCTCCGGCTACCTGGGGGCGCTGGTCCGCGCCTTCGTCGGCGAAGAGCTCCGCAGCCAGGGGTCCGCGCTCGACCCCGACGAGTTCGCGCCCGCCTTGGAGTACCCGCGCTCGGCACCGGTCGTGGCCAGTTCGAACGGAACCTGGCTCACCGTGACGACCGAGGGCGCGCCGTCGGGTTCGAGCGCCCGCACGGGCGAAGCCGAGAGGCGTCTCGAATCCTGGCGACCGTGGAATTCCGACGCGTCGACGTGGCGCGAGGAGTGGGAACGGCTGTACGCGCAGGGATGGCTGCCCGCGGCGTACCGGCTCCCGGCGGCGGACGAGCGGTTGACCGGGCTGCCCTGGAAAGCGTTCCGCACCTGGGTTCTGGGCATGCTCGGCGAGACGGTGGCCGGCCGGCCCGCCTTCACGGCGCCGGAAATCGTGGAACTGGCCGGGTCCACGGCGATCACGCTCATCACGTTGCGCAAGTGGCGGCGGCTGCTGCCCGCCGACGCCCCCGGCGCCGCGGACGACGTGACCGTGGGCCTGGTGTCGTGGCGGCCGTGGGACCCGGGCGCTTCGACGTGGCTGGCCCACCTGGAATCGTTGCGGGAACAGGGAGTGCTGCCACCGGCGTTCGCGGTGCCGGCCGCGGGCGAGCAGGCGTCGGGGCTGACGGCCAAGCTGCTGCGGTTCTGGTTGCTGGGGATGCGAGGGGTGGTGACGCCGGGCGGGGGTCCCGCCGTCATCCCGGCGGAAGTCGTGCAGTGGGCGGGCATCCCGGTCGAGCGGAAGAAGCTGCGCGACCTGTGGCGCTGGGCGGAGGAGCGCCGGCCGGAGCCGGAGCCGGGTGCCGTCGCGCAGCCGGCCGAATACGCGGAACTCGAGTCGTGGCGCCCGTGGACGTCGGAGTCGGCGACGTGGCGCGAGGCGTGGGAGCGGCTGCACACCCGCGGGCTGCTCCGGCCGGCGGACCGGCCGGCGCCGGGTAGGTGGCCCGCCGGGCCGATCCGCATCGCGTTCCGCAAGTGGGCGCTGGGCATGCTGGGCGAGCGGGTGGCCGGCCGGCCCGCGTTCAGCAAGCCGGAGATCGTGCGGCTGGCCGGGCCGACCACGGTCAACGTCCGCACCCTGCGACGGTGGCGGAAGCTGCTGCCCGCGGACACCGGCGCGGTCGACGCCGCCACCGCCGGCCTGCTGTCGTGGCGGCCGTGGGAATCGAACACGCCGACGTGGGTCGCGGAGCTGGAGTCGTTGAAGGAGCGGGGCGTGCTGCCGCCGGCGTACGCGGTCCCGGCGGCGGGGGAGCGCTTGTCGGGGCACTCGGCGAAGCTGCTGCGGTTCTGGTTGCTGGGGATGCGGGACGTGACGACGCCGGGAGACGGTTCCGCCGTCACCGCCGCGGACGTCGTGCACTGGTCCGGCGACGACTCGATCGAGCCCGGCCGGGTTCGCGAGATGTGGAAGTCGGCGGCGGCGCGGGAGGAGCGCCGGGCGGCGGAGGCCGGCCCCGCGGCGGCGGTGCCGGACGACGACATCCTCGGCGCCGGTACCCCGGCCGGCCGGGCGGCCGAGGAGGCGCAGGACGTCGACGACGACCTGGCCGAGCTGCTGAACGCCCTCCTCCAAGACGACGAGGGCGGGGTACCGGCCCAGGACGTCTACGAGCCGTTCGACCCGTGGCCGGGCTTCGACGAGGAGGACTTCGACCCGTACCAGGGCTTGGAGGGCGACGACTTCGGCTTCCGCGACCTGTTGGACGACCTGAACCGGCCCGCGGCCCAGGACTGGCACGACACCCTCCCGGAGCTGCCGGGGCCGTCCGGGGTGCCCACCGACCGGAGCCGGCAGGCCGAAGCGGCCCGCGCCCACCGCCGCCGGCACTCGCGAGCGGACCGGACGGTCTCCCCGGGTGAGGACTTCGTCCCGATGCCACCGCGGCAGGCGCCGGACGGCCCGGCCGGGACTTCGGCTGAAACGCCGCGGGCCGAGGAGCCGTCGGCTGAGTCGCGGCAGCCGGTGCCGAACACCCCGGCAGAGACTTCGGCTGCAGCGCCGCGAGCCAACGAGCCGAAGCCGAACGCCCCGGCCGGAACCCGAACTACAGCGCCGCGGGCCGGGGACCCGGCGGCCGACGAGGCATGGCGGCACAGCGAGGCCGGGTCGGCGAGCTGGTTCGACGCGCCGGCCGATCCGCTGCGGCCGGCGGAGTGGGAGCACCTGCGCGCCGGCGCGCAGGTGCGCACGGTGGACACCGAACTGGCCGACCCGAAGGTGCGGGCGGAGCTGGGGCCGGACGGGCGCCGGCTGCGGATCGGCCGGTACCCGCACCTGGTGCGCTACGACCTGCGCCGGATGGAGGTGCGCCCCGGCCGGTTCGTGCAGGAGTACACCGTGCGGCTGCGGCCGGACGCGTCCGCGGTGACCGGCGCCGAACGACGCGCCGTCTTGAAGCAGGTGCGCGCCGGGCTGACCGACCTGGGCGTCACCGGCGGGCTGCGGCTGCCGGGCGGGGACCAGCTGCACGTGCGCGTCGAGTTCACGGCGGCGGACGAGCCCGCGCACGCCGGCGTCGTCCTGCTCGAGGCCGCCGATCCGCGCGAGAGCCACCAGCTCCGGTGGAACGTCCGCGACGGACGGGCGCTCGCGCACGAGGTCCTGCACTTCCTGGGCCTGGTGGACGAAGGCCTGGACGCGAACCGCGTCTTCCTGCGCACCGCCGGGCGCAGCCGGGTGGCCGCCGACGACGGGCCGATGGGGGCGGCGATCCACACGGGTGCGGTGTTCAAGCCGCGGCACGCGTGGCTGCTCGAGCGCACGATGGCCGGCCAGCTGGGCCCGGTCGCCGGGTGGAACCCGGTGCCCGCGCGGACGGCGCTGCCGGACCTGACCGGGACGGACGGCCCGCGGCTCGCCGGGGAGGACATGGTCCCCGTGGCGGACGGCCCGTACGCGCGGCGGCTGCACGACCAGCTCGCCGGCCCGGACCCGGTGGACTTCCGGGAAGTGCTGAACATCCTGCGCCAAGCCCACGTCCGCCGCGACGGCGCGGCGTTCGCTGCGGCGTTCGCCGAGGCCGCCGGCACGGACCTGGGCACCGCGCTCGACCGGGCGCAGGAAGCGGGCCGGCTCACCGAGGAACAGGTCCACCGGGTACTGGACCGCTTCGGCGTCACCGCGGGCAGTCACCTCGAGCCCGGCGACGTGCCGCCGGTCCCGCTGATCCGGACCGACGCCGGCGTGGACCTGCCGGACCTGCCGGACGTGCAGCGCTTCGCGGCGGTCCTCGCGGACTGGATCGCTTCCGGCGTCGAGGGTGACGCGCTGGCGTTGGTGGAGCGGCTGGACCGCAACCCGCGGGCGCTGTGGGCCGTGACCGGCGCGTACCGGCAGCTGACCGCCCGCGACGGTGGCGAGCCCCGCGACCTGGAAGAGGACCTGCGCACCGCGTTGCCGGAGGAGAGCGACTACCTCGACCACGTGTTCGCGCAGCCGTCGCCCGAGGTGGCGGCGTGGCGAGCGACCCCGACCGCCGTCGAGTGGGACACCGCGCTCGAGTGGCTGCGCGAACTCAAGGCCATGACGCTGGACCTGCGGGACCGCTCCGTCCCGGTGCCGCACGAGTACACCGACGAAGGGTGCTACGTCCGGGCACACCTGAGCGTGCTGAAGCTGCAGCAGCTCGGCGCCGAGCCGCGCAAGATCTTCGCGGCCTGGGACGAGGGGCTGCGCGGGCCCGACAACGACTTCGACGGGGCCGGCGAGGAGATCATCTGGGACTTCCACACCGCCGCCCTGGTCTACGTCCGCGGCCCGCGGGGTCCGGAGTGGATGGTCTTCGACCCGTCCTTCGCCGATCACCCGCTGGGGCAGCGGGAGTGGATCGCGCGGATGGGGGCGGAGCTTCCCGAGCCGCCGATCGAGGGGCCGCTGAAGACGGTCACCGACGTCATGGACGTGCTGCGCCGGGACACCTGGCGGTGGGGCGAAGACGGCCAGATGACCGTCCCGTACGCGATCGTCACCGACGCGCACGCCTCGCAGTGGGTGGTGGACCGCGACCGGTACCGGCAGCTGGATTCGCTCCGCGAGTACGACCGCCTGGTGCGCAACCTGGAGGAAGGCGACCAGGTCCGGCACGCGGAGATCGTCGCGCGGCGGAAGCTGGCCGGGCGGATCAAGGACCACGTCACCGGGCTCTACGGACGCGGCGTCGAAACCGGCGCCTACCCGGGCGAAGACGAGCTCTTCGCCGCGGTGCGGTCGATCCTCGGGGAAAGCCCGGCCCGGGCCGGGCTGCTCGACGACGTGCCGCGGTTCGGCGATTACCTGCAGCAGATCCTGCCGAACCGGCACCCCGAGCTCGAAGCGCTGCTCACCGCGCCGGAGGACGCCGGGTTCGTGCCGATGCCCCCGCGGCCCGCGGACGCGGCCGCACCGGAGCGGATCACCGTGCCCTTCGGCGGCAAGGGCGTCAAGACGCCGGCGCCGGCCGACCGCCGCGCCGTCACGGACCTCGGCCGGAAGCTGTTCGCCGACCGCCTCGACCAGCACCGGCAGGGCCGGCCCCGCACCACCGTCCGGATCACCGGCTACGGCACCACGTTGTTCTCCGCGCGCGAATCGGGGCTCGAGCGCGCCACCGCCGTGCGCGACGTCCTGCTCTCCGGAATGGCGGCCGAGCACCGGGAACGGACCGCGAACGGGGAAAGCCTGCCGCCGCTGGCCGAGCTGACGGCGGAGGTGGAAGCCGGTTCGGGCGGCCGGTCGGGCGGCGGTGCGGCCGGGCGCCGGGCCGTGATCGAGCTGCACCACCGCCCGACCGACCGGCGGGTTCTCGAAGCGGCGCGGGGCGCGGCCGCCCCGATCGGCTACCACGCCGACGGGGTTCCCGGTGGGGTCAGCTCCGACCCCGACGCCCGGATGGGCTTCGAAATCGAGGCGAAGCTGCGCGGCGAGGGCTTCCGGCAGCAGGTCAAGGAGATCGCCGCCGCCCTGCGCCACCCCGACCTGCTGTGGCGCCCGGACGCGGCCCCCCTGAACGAGCGGCAGCGGTGGGCCCGGTTCCAGGAGCTGCTGGACCTGCTGGAGCTGAGCCCGGCCGCGCGCGACCAGGTGATCCAGCTGTACGCCGCGACGCGGCCGTGGGAGCCGACCGGCTACACCGACGACCGCAAACGGCTGCTCACCGTCGGCGCCCCGAGCCACGGTCTCGTCTTCCCGGCACCCGGGGACAGCGTGGCGTCCGCGGTGCGCGTCGCCGAACTGCTGCCGCGGTACCCCGGGGTCCAGGTCGTCAAGGTGACGCTCACCCCCGACGGCAAGCACGTGCGGCTGTGGGACGGCAGCACCCGCACCTTCCGCGAGTACGCGCAGCTGCTGCACCTGCGCTACCGGGACGTGGCCGAGCACCTGAAGTTCGTGCTCCTCGCCGACGGTGCGGCCACCCCGGCCGCCGATCCCGAGCCGGGGGCGCGCACGCTCGCCGGGACCGTCTCGGAGCACAGCCGGGCGCAGGTGCTGGCCCCGGGCGGCGGCGCCACGCTGTCCGCCCACGGCCGGGTGCGGGCGGGATCGGTCGCCTTCGGCGCACGCGGGGTGGCCTCGCCCGCTCCCGCGAGCGAGGGCGGGTGGGTGCTCTACCGCGACGGCGCCGAGCGGCGCCGGCTGGCCGCGAAGGACCTTGACGAGGCAGTCGAGGCCGCCGGGCTGGCCGACCGCGTTCCGGCCCGCCGCCGGGCGCGCCCGGTGCCCGGTGGGCTCGCCCCGGTCACGGGCACCACTTCCCACCTCCCGGGCGGCCAGGCCGTGACGCCGGTCCGCGCCGGCGTGGTGCTCGGCGACCCCGGCTCGGCGTGGGGGCGCGCGGCCCGGTGGCTGCCCCGCGAGGACGGCGTGTTCGGCCTGGTGCTGGCGGACGAAGGACTGCGGGACGTGGCCGCGGCGCGCGAAGCCCTGCGGCGCGGCGGCTGGAACGGCTCCGACCCGGTCCGGGTCTACGACTGCAACGTCGACGGGCTGGCGGAGTTCACCCTCGGCCTGGCCGACAGGCTGGACCGGGTCGTGTACCGGCCGGCGAAGCTGCTGTGGGCCGGGGTCGAGGGGCCGGGCCCGGCCGTGCGGGTCGGCGACCTGGGTGTCACCCGTGACGGCCGGCCGGGCTTCGTCGCGAGCGAGGGTGAACCGTGGGTGAAGCAGCACCCGGGCGGGCGGACCGAACCCGCCACCTACGCCCTGCCCGTTCCCGACGACGCGCCGGCCCGCCTCGGGCTGAAAGCGCCGGAGCACCTGGCCCCGCCGCCCGCCGGACCGGCGGCCAAACGGGCCAGGCACGCCACCCCGGGCGAAGCGTTCGACGGAACCGGGGACGCGGCGGGTGCGCTGGCCTTCGCGGCCGGACCCGGGGAACTGGCGCACTGGAAAGAGGTCTACGAAGACCTGCCGGCGCGCGAAGACGGCCGTCCGCTGTACGTGTTCGTGACCGCTCGCGACGGCGGGTTCGACGTCGGCGGCGAGGTGCTCGACGGAGCCGGCCTCGCGGCCGCGGTCAAGAGCAGCCCGGCGTACCGGCGGGCGCTGTTCGCGGAACCGGAGTTCGCGGTCAGCGTCGTTCTCGCCGGGCCCGAGCGGCCCGTCGCCGCCCTGGGCGAGTTCGCCGAGGCGCTGCGGGGCCGCGGACCGTACCGCGAAGTCGACGTCGCCGACCGGCCCGTGGCCGGCGATCCGGGCCGCGGGACGTTCTCCCGCGTTTCCCGGCTGCACCTGGCCGATGTCTACTGGCTGCCGCTGACCGACGCGCACGAGCGGGACCACGGCCTCGGCTTCCCCGCCGGCCGGTGGGTCGGGAAGCTGGCGCAGAAGGCCGTCCGGCAGGCCACCGACCACGCCCAGCGGGTGCTCGCCGCCGAGCCCGGCGCGGACGAGCGTCACGAGGAGAGCGACGAGGACGCCCGGACCGAAGTCGTCGCGGCCTGGGCCGGGGCGACCGGCCCCGGCCGGGCGCGCCCGTTCCACCTGCTGCTCGACGGCCGGTCGGGTGGGTACCTCATCGGGCTGGCCGAACGCCACGCCCGGGTGTGGGTGAGCCCGGCCGAGCTGGCCCGGCTGATCCGGGAGACGCCCGTCTTCCGGCGGATCGCCGCCGCCGCGGTCCGCCGTCCGCTCGTGATCGCCACTTCCGATCCGGCGGGGATCCCGGCCGCCGACCCGAACGACGCGCTGCTGGCGGAGCTTCGGGCGCTGTCGGGACCGTGGCCGGCGCACGTGTTCACCGGCCCGGTGGGGATCGACCGCCACTACGGGTTCCTGACCCTGCCCGGCGGGAGCGCGTTCCGCGAGGTGCCGATCCCGGTGGAGGACTTCGACCCCGCCTTCTTCGGTTCGGTGTTCGGCTTCCTCACGGGCGAAGACCGCAGCCGCTCGTTCGCGCCGGTGTGGGCCTTCGGGCAGCTCGCCGACGCCGGCGCGGCCACCGTGCGCGGACCGTGGGGCCCGCGCCGCCCGGTGTTCGTCGTGCTGGACGGCGCGGCGGACCACGCGAAGCTGGGCCTGGCCGACGGACCGGACGTGGAGGTGACGGGGAGCGCGGTCGGGCGGCTGCTGCTGTCGGTGCCCGAGTTCCGCGAAGTGCTGGAGCACGCGCCGGACCGGCCGGTCGTGGTGGTGTCCGCCGGCGGCGGCGCCCGGGTGAACTTCGGTGGGCTGGGCTTCGACCTCGCGGGGGCGTTCCGGGCCGCCGGGCTCTTCCCGGACGTCTTCGCCCCGACGAAGGGGGTCCGCGCCGACGGCACCGGGCTCACGCTCGAACCGGGATCGGTGTTCGTGCCGGTGTCCCGGTGGCGCGCGGGGGACCTCAAGACGCTCTCGCTGAGCAATCCCGAGGGCTCGCTCTCGCTCCGGCTCGTGCGGGCGGCGGGCGACGACGAGCTGGCCGAGGGCCTGCGGGACTGGCTCGCCCGCACCACCGCCGAGTCGTTCGCGGAGTTCCTCGACCGCGACGGCACGCGCCGGGCCGTGCCGTGGGACCCGCAGCAGCCGCCGGTGCTCATCGTCGCGAGCAGCCCGGCGCCGGGCCGGTACGCGGGTGTGCGCGGCGACGACGCCCAGGTCCTGCTCGACGAGACCTGGTTGAGCGAGGTGCTGCGCGACGACGAGGACCTGCGGGCCCTGGCGGGCGACCAGGCCGACGTGCCGTTCCTGGTGCTCGGGCTCGGTGCCGGCACCTCGTCCCTGACGGCGTTCTCCGCGGGCCTGCTGCCGGGCGGGTACGCCCGCACCCTGTTCCGGCCGCTCGGGCCGGTCTCGTTCTCGGCGTCGGGCACGCTGCGGGTCGACGGCGACGGGTTCGCGCGCCTCGACCCGGTCCAGCCCGGACCCGGTGACCTGCTGAGCTACCCGCACGTGACGCTCGACGGCGTCGTGCACGGCCAGTTCTTCCCCTCCAAGGCGTTCGACGCGGCGAACGAAGCGCTGCACGGGCTGCGGTACGCGAGCACGGAGAGGACGACTTACGACCGGCAGCTGCCGGGCACCGTGGTGCGGGCCGTCGTGCCGTGGGCCGGCTTCGGCAGCCGGCCGTGGCGCGTCGACGGGCACGGCGGCCTCGACGGGCTCGTCTTCGCGATGCGGACCGGCCGTCCGCACGTCGCCGGCGACAAGCTGACGTGGGAAGAGGACCAAGCGGCCCGGGCGGTCTACGCCAGCGAGATCTTCGTGCGGGCCGGCGCCCCCGGCGGCCTGGTGCTGCTCGGCCACTGCCGGGTCGACGGACGGCGGCCCGGGCAGGTCACCGTCGGCTTCGGCGTCAAACGGGCGTGGGAACGCGACTTCCGGCCGGTGGTCCTGTTCGGCGCCGACCAGGAGGTGATCGCCGGCACGGGCGGCACCCTCACCGTCGCCGGCGGGGGCTACCTCCGCGAGATCGCCGCCCCCGTCGACCTGTCCGATCTGGACATGGTGCCGCTCTCGCACGGCGCGGGCGGGACCGCGGGTGTGTTCTTCCCCCGGCCCGGCGGCGACGAGGCCGCGATCGTGCGGCGCGCGTTCGAGCGCGGGGCCGGCGACCCGGACGCCTACACCACGGCCATCCACCACAGCGAGGACGGCTTCTCGGTGTGGCGCAAGTCCGACCGCACCCGGATCCGGCTCGACGAGCACGGCGTCCTGCGGCTGCTGCACAGCGCCGGCCTGCCGGGCGCCCAGGCCTGGCGGGCGCGGCCGAAGCTGGTGTTCCTGGCCTGCGCCGTGGGCGATCCGGTGCTGAGCGGCCGGTTGGCCGCCCTGCGCACCCTGCTGCGCGAGGACGGCTACCGCGGCCGCGTCGGCGGTCCGGTCACCCGGATCGAGGTCTTCGAAGACGGCGAGGTCCGGCCCGCGGGCACCCGCGCCGACGGCTCGCCGGCACGGTCGGTGGAGCTGGCCGGTCCCGGCGACCGGCCGGACGGCGCCACGCACGAGTGGACCGGCCGGTTCGACCGGAACCGGCAGCTGCGCGGCGCCGACGACGCCGCGCTGGCGGACCTGGCCCGCGCGTTCGCCGTCCGGCTGCTCGAGCTCGCCCGCGACGGCCGCGAGGGGCTCGACATCCGGCTGACCGGGTACGCCGGCGCCGCGTGGGAGCGGGCGGCCGTGCCGGCGCTGGCGGACCGCTTCCGCCTGCTGATCGACGCGCAGCTGCGGGCCCTTCAGGACGGCGAGCCCCGGCACACCGCCGACAGCACGGGGCTGGCCGTCACCGCGGCGGTCTTCACCGCGGGTACCGATCGCCGCCTCGAGCTGTGGACCCACCCCGGCCCCGGGCGGCGGGTCGCCGACTACCGGACCGCGGAGACCTTGGACGTCGACTACGCCCACCGCTCGGCCCTGCTGCCCGTCGCGCACGCGAACCGGGTGCGCTGGGCCGTGCAGGGCGCGGCCGTGCGGGCGATCCGGGCCAGGCTCCGGCCGCTGCCGCCGGTGCTGGTGGCCGTCCGGGGCCAGGTCAACGAGGTGGCCGCCGCGCACGCCGAGCGCGAGGCGGGATTCACCGCGCTGGTGCGGCAGGCGCTCACCGAAACCGTGGCCGAAGGCGCGGCCCGGGGGGTGGCGGACCTGCCGTCGGTCGAGGAGCTGATGCCGCAGCTGCACCTCACTTCGGACGGGGACTACTCGTTCCGGGCCGGCCAGGCCTCGGCGACGGTGACCCTGCCGTCGATCCCCGAACCCGAACCCGGCCCGCGGGCGGGTTCCGCCGACGCCGAGATGGCGGACGCCCGTTCCACGCCCGGGGCCGAGCTCGTCCCGCTGCCCGCGGCCACCGGGGCACCCCGGCACGGGTCCGGGGGCACCGCGGCGCGGACGGACCCGGTCGTGCGCCGCTGGGCGGTCGAGCTCCCGGAAGACGGTCCGCTGCGGCTGGCGCCGGAAGACCAGGCGTCGCTCGGCGCGCTGGTCGACCTGGTCGCCCGCAACACCGCCCTGCTGCTGGAGCACGACGGGGACCTGCCGGACGTCCGGTTCGCCCTCCACGACACCGCGGCGCGGCGGCAGGCACACGGGCCCGCGCTGTTCGCGCTGCTGGAGGACGAATTCCGGTCCGGCCTCGAAGACCGGGACGTGACCGCCCCGGACCTCGCGTTCGACCACGTCGAAGACGGCAGGCAGCGCGGCCGGGGAGCCGGCCTCGAGGTGACCGTCCACCGGGCGCCGCACCCCTCGCGGCACGCCTACCGGGCCGCCCGCACCTTCAACGCGGCCTACAGCCCCCGCGCGGCCGCCCTGCCGCACGCCGCACGCCGCCGCCTCGACCTGCTGCTGGCGGGCCTGGTCGAGCGGATCCGCGACACCGACGGCGCCGGTGATCCGCCGCGGCTGCTGCTCGACCTGCGGTCCTCGGCCGGCCTGATCGCGGCGCGGACCGACGAGCTCACCGCCGGGGTGAACGCGGCCCTGCGGGCGCTGCTCGGGCCGGACTCCGCGCTGACGGCGGAGCGGGTGATCCGCGACCACATCGCGTTCCGCCACGAGACGTCGGTCAAGCACGCCGAGCTGTTCGCCGACATCACCGGGCCCGAACACGAGCTGGACCGCACCTCGCCGGAACCGGGCGTGCGCGTGGACTGGACCGACGGCGCGGATTCGCCCGCCCCGGCTCCGGCCCGCCGCGTTCCCGAGGCGGACCCCGCGCCCGAGCTCCCGCCGGTCGGCACGCTGACGCGGACGGACGCCGGCCGCGTCATGCGGCGCAACGACCCCGTGCTCGGCCAGTGGACGAGCCCGCTGGAACCCGGCGGGGGCCTGTCCGCCGCCGCCCGGGCGGAGCTGGACCGCTTCGCGGACGGCTTCGCCCGCGAGGTCGCCGAACGCACGGCGCGCGGGGAGCAGCTGCCCGACGTCCGGCTGTCCGTGCGCGCGGGCCACCGGTCCGGGCACGGGCACCTGACCGACGAGCACCGCCGGCTGCGCGACGTGCTGCTGGCCGCGGTCGCGGCCCGGGGTGCCGTGCCGCCGGGCCTGGAGTTCACCCTGCTCACCGAGCAGGTCCCGGCCACCGGCGCACCGGTGACGCTCCGGGTGACCTGGCACGAGACGCCCCGCGCCACCGCGGCCGAGCACCGCGCGGCGCGGCAGTCGGCGTTCTTCTTCCTGCCCCAGCTGCCGGTCCTGCCGCAGGCGGCCCGCCGGCGGGCCGCCTGGGTCGTGCAGGGCTTCGTCGACGGGCTGCTGGCCCAGCCGGACAGCGGGCAGCAGCTGCGGATCGCCGTGGTCCACCCCTCGCCGGCCAACAACGAGGCCCGCACGCGGGAGGTCCGGGAGCTCGTCGAAGCGGCCGCCACCGAGGTGCTCGCCGGGCACCCGGACGCGGAGACCGCGCGGCGCGTTTCGGCCCTGCTGCTCGACGCCGTGCGGTTCGAGCGGTACGTCCACCGGAACACTCCCGCCGCCGTCCTGCTGGACGTGTCCGGCCCGCAGACGCCGGGGCTGCCCGACATCGAGCGGTACGTCCGCCGGGGCAGTCCCGCCCCCGTCCCGCTGGACGCGTCCGCCCCGCAGACGCCGGGACGGGTGGTGGGCCACTTCCGCACGGGCCGGCGCGGCCTGCTGGTGTTCGAACCGGACCGGGTGGCCTTCACGGAGTTCGGGCGGCAGCAGGGCCGGGAGGTCGTCGCGCGGCCGGAGCTGGAGCTGCCGGACCTGCGGATCGCGGTGCGTTCGCGGATCACCGCCCGCGACGCCGGAGCGCGGGAGGCGCTGACGGCGGACCTTCTCGGCTTCCTGCACGACGGGATGCGGGCGGCCGGCGTCGACGACGCCACCCTCGAGCGCCTGCCCCTCACCTGGAGCTGGTACGAGGGCAGCGGCGGCGGGTACGACGGCGAAATCGTGTTCCGGTCGATCGCCGCGTCCCGGCGGGTTCCCGCCTGGTACGGCGACGCGCGGCGGCTGACGGCCGGGTTCCTCAGCCACAGCGTCCGGCTGCCGGTGGCGACCGAACGGCGGCTGGGCTGGGCCCTGGCGGGCTTCTTCGCCCGCTTGGCCGACAGCGAGCTCGCACCCACGCTCGCCATCACCGTCGACGGCCCCGCGGATGTGCTCCCCGGCCGCCTCGCCCGGGTCGACGCCCTGGTCCGCGCGGCACTGGCCGGCCACCCCGGCTTGCCCCCGGTGGAAACGATCCTGCGCGACCACGTCCGGATTTCGCCGGCGCCGCAGGGGGAAACGGGTCCCGGGTTGCGGTTCGTGGAGAGCGGTCCCGAAGCGCCGTCCCCGGTGTCCGACACGGCGATGCCGGACGCGTCCCCCGAGCCGGCGCGCCCGCGCGGAGCGTCGGTGTTCGACGACCTGGAGCGGCTGCTGGAGGAGGACCCCGATCCACAGTGGACCGCCCCGCTGCCGTTCGCCGAACCGGAGCCCGGCGCCTTCCTCCCGGCGGACGACCCGGCCCTCGACGCGCTGATGGACGACCTGATCGACTTCGACGCCGGTCAAGAACCCGGGAGCGTGCCCGACCTGCTGGAGGGGTTCGACTGGGACGCCTTCACCGGCTTCCCGCCGGACTTCCCGGACGACCTGGGGGATGGCGGGCTCTTCGACTTCCCGGCCGAGGTGCCGGACCCGGTGGTCCGCGGCCGGTTCACCGAGGAGGGCGGCCCGGTGCTGTCCCCGGCCGAAGAGGCGGCCGTGGCCGAGGCCGCGACCCGGTTCGCCGGCCTGGTGACCGAGGGGCACCGGACGTTCGAGGTCCAGCTGGACCTCAACGCCCCGGAGGCGTTGCACGACCGGATGGCGGCGGTGGTCGAAGGAGCCTTCCGCCGATCGGTGGGCGATGTCCTCGCCGGCGGCGGCTTCCCGGTGGATTCGACGGCCGAGGTGGAGATCGGCTGGATCGGCGACCGGGAGGCCGACCCGGAGCGCCCCGACTTCGGCGGCTGGGAGCTGCGCTTCCGGGCGGTACCGCAGCAAGCGGCACCGGAGGAGGGCCCGGCCGACTGGGACAGCCTGTACGACGTGACGCCGGAGCCGGAGCCGGATCCGGCTCTGGCTCCGGCTCCGGCTCCGGCTCCGGCGAGCAGCGGCCCGGTCGCGCAGCCGGCGGTGGTTCCGGTGGCTGGTGTTGAGCCTGGTTCGGTTGCGGGGTCGGGTGTTGGTGCTGGGTCGGTTGCGGGGCAAGCGGCTGGTGTCGAGCCCGGATCGGTCGAGCAGCCGATGACTGGTGTTGAGCCTGGTTCGGTCGGGCAGCCGGCGGTGGTTCCGGCGACTGGTGCCGAGCCTGGTTCGGTTGCGCGGCCGACGGCGGTTCCGGCGACCGGTGTCGAGCCGGGATCGGCGGGGCAGCCGGCGGCGGTTCCGGCGGCCGAATCGGACCTGGCGCGCTACCTGCGGCTGTCGGGCAGTCCGGTGCGGCTGGCCGGGCAGCTGACGGGCCCGCCGGTCCTCACCCCGCAGGAGATCGCGCGGCTGACCGAGCTCGGCCGGGAGGTGACCGAGCAGGTGCGCAACGGGCACCGGGCGTTCGACGTGCTGTTCACCCTGCACGGCCCCGCCCGCCTGCGCGTGCACCAGGAGCAGCTGTCCACTTTGGCCGGAACGGCCCTCCGCGGAGAGGTCGACCGCCTCCTGCGCGGCGGCGGCTTCCCCGTGGCTTCCGTCGAGGGCTTGACCTTCACGGTGCGCCACCAGTCCGTCGCCAGGGCCCCGCGCGAGGACCACGGCAAGTGGGAACTGCGGATGCAGCCCACGATCCCGCGCCCGGAAGCGACGGCGGCGGAGCGGGTGCGCCGCATCGAGGAGCAGGCCGCGGTGCTGGCCCGCGCCGAGGCGGAGCGCCACCACCACCGGATGGCCGAGCGCGACGCGCAACGCCGGCGCGCGGAACAGGACCGGCGGGAGACGGACTGGTGGGACCGCGAAACCGGGCGCCACCAGAACCAGCAGAACGACCAGACCCGTCGTGAGGCCGAGCGGATCCGGGCCGAGGAGGCTCGCCGCGAGGCCGAGGAGGCGAGGGTTCGGCGTGAGGCGTTGGCCCGGCAGGAGTCCGACCGGATCCGGGCCGAGCAAGACGCCCGCCGCGAAGCCGACCGCATCCGGGCCGAGCAGGAGGCTCGCCGCGAGGCCGAGCGGACCAGGGCCGAGCAGGAAGCTCGCCGCCAGGCCGACCGGATCCGGGCCGAACAAGACGCCCGCCGGCAAGCCGGGCAAACCGCCGACCGCGAGGCCCGCCCGGCCCAGGCGCGGACCGGCCGGGCCGGACAGCAAACCCGGCCCACCCCCACCGAGGCGCCCCGGATCCCCGCCCGCCCGCCGTCCGTCGTGCTCGCGCACGGCCGCGCCGACACCTCCCGCGGACCGAACTCCGACCTCCCGCCCCAGGACCAGGCTCGCCTGCGCCAGGCCGCGCGGGACCTCGTCCGCCTCGTCATGGCCGGGCCCAACGCCGGCCGGGAAGGCCTCGATCTGCGGCTCGGTGTCCGGATGACCGGTGGCCGCCACCTCGAGCGGCGCTTCGCCGACCTCAGCGCGTTCCTCCAGGACCGGGCCCGTCGCGAACTCCAGGCCGCGCTGGACGAGCTCTACCCCGCCGGGCGGTTCCCCGATCGTCCGGCGGCGTGGGAGTTCACCCTCGAGCAGCTCCCCGGCACCCGCGAAACCAACGGCAGCTGGGAACTGTCCCGGCACGACGGCCCGCGCCGCACGATCGCGTTCTACCGCGCGCAGAGCCACTTCGCGGCGCCGCTGGCCGGGGTGCACCGTCTCGCGGCCGTCGACCGGCGGCGGCTCGAGTGGGTCGCCGAGGGCTTCACCGACGCGCTGGTCGCCGCGCGCGGGGGGACGGCCGCCCGGCTTCGGCTCACCGCGCACCTGCCCCAGCTCGCCAGCCGCGGGCTCGTCAGCGACGGGGCGAGGGTCGCGCCGTTCCGCGCCGTCGTCGAGGACGCGGTGCGGCGCCGGCTGGCGCAGCACCCCGCAGCCGGGATCTCGGCCGGCGACGTCCTCGACCGCGTCGACGCCGTCGTGCACCAGGCCACCGGCACGCAGCACGGCATCGAGGTGCACATCGGCGGGTCGCAACCCGCCGGCACCGTGCCGCTGGCGGACCTGCTCGGGCCGGAGCACGTCGAGCCGGGCGACGTCGAGCACGTGGTGCTGCGTGATCGCGGCGGCGCCGTCGTGGGTGTCGGGTTCCCGCTCTCCGACCGCGAGCGCGGCGTGCTGCGGGACGCGTTCGAAAACGGCGCCGGCGCGGCGGGGGAGTTCGGCGTTCCCCTGCACCACGACGGGCACGGCTTCCTGGTGCGCACGCGCGGCGGGCGGGTCGTGCGGCTCGACGAACGCGGCGTGGTGCGGCTGCTGACCGGGCTGCGGCTGCCCGGCGCGACGGCCTGGCCGGCGCTCGTCTTCCTGAGCTGCCGGGTGGGCGACCGGCTGGGGGCGCTGCGGGAACTCCTGCGGCAGTCCGGGTTCCGGGGCGAGGTCCGCGGCCACCGCACCCGGGTCGAGGTGCGCCGGGACGGCACCGTGCGACCCGCGCCGGACGACGCCACGCCGGACGACGACTCCGTCATCCTCGGCTCGCCGCCCGCGACGAGCGCCGGTCTCGGCTCGCGGCGGCACTACGTCGTCGACGCGGCCCGGCCGCGCCTCGCCGACCCGGCCGCGGCGGCGGACCTGCGGACGCTGGCGGCCGCGCTGTCGTCGGCGGTGCGCGCACAGCGGGCCGCCGGGCTGCCGGTGCCGCGCGTCCGCATCACCGGCGACCGGCGCGACGCCCGGATCGTCGCCGACCTGCTCCGGGCCGCGCTGGACCGGGGCCGGCCGGAGCCGGAGATCGGGCTCGCCCCGGGCACTCCGGGGCCGGTCGCCGTCGACGTGACGGTGCCGGTCGTGCCGCGGGGTGCGGAGCACGCGCCCACCGCGAACGCGGCCGGCGGGATCAGCTTCTACGCCGGCGCCCCGTCGGAACGGGCCGCTTGGGAGCGCCTGCACCACGCGTTGCCGCCGAAGACCGGCAAAGCCGAGCCCTTCTTCGTCTACGTCACCGGCCGCGGTGGCAAGTTCCTGGTCGGCGGCGCGCTGGTCGACGGCGTCACCCTGGCCCGGCACGTGCGGAACTCCCCGGCGTTCCGGCGCCACGCCGCCGATCCGTCGGTGCCGGTCCGCCTGGCCGGCGCCGACCCCGCCGACCCGGACGGGACGACCGCGGCGGCGGAGGAGTTCGCGGAGGCGCTGCGGGGCGACGGGCCGTACCGCACGGTGACCGCCCTGACCGAGCGGCTCACGCTGGACGCCGCCGGCCGCGCGGTCCCGGAGCACGACGGCGTCGCGGAGCCGGTGGCCTCGATCCGGCCGGACGACGTGCGGTGGCTGCCGCTGGCGGACACGCACGGACGGCGCTTCGGCATGGGCTTCGCCTCGCCCGCGCGCCTCGACGACGACCTGGCCGGCAAGCTGGCCCACACCACCGACCACAGCCTGCGCTCGCTGCTGGAGGCCGGCGCCGAGGAGCACCCGGAACCGGCCACGCAGGCGTGGGCCGCGGCGACCGGAGGCGCCCGGACCCGCCCGGTCGAGCTCTTCCTCGACGTCCACGGCGACGACTTCCTCGTCCCGCTGTCCGACGGCAGCACCTGGCGGCTCGACGCCGAGCGCAGCGCGCAGCTGCTGGCGCGGTCTTCGGCGTTCCGGCAGCTGACCGCGGGCCCGGCCCGCCCGCCGCTGATCGTCTTCGGCACGCTCCCGCCGGAAGCGGCGGCGACGGCGGGCGCAGCCGTCCAGCGGCTGCTGGCCGAGCTGCGCGCGCTGACCGGGCCCTGGGAGACCTACCACCACACCGGCCCGTACTCGGTCGGCGAGACCGCCATGGTGACCGTCCCGCGGGGCACCCGGTTCACCGAGGGCCCGCCGCCGTCGACGGCGGACGTGGTGCACATCGCCGGCGGCGGGGTGTTCGGGTTCCCCGTGCCGGGCGGGACGCGCGAACCGGCGGCGGAAACCGCGGTGCTGACCGCGTTCCTCGACGCGGTCGCGGACGGCACCGCCGACCTGGACGGGCTCTGGGCGCCGAAAAAGCCGATCGTCGTCGCGGTCGACTCCCCGGACGGCCGGTTCGCCCGCCTCGCCACCCGCGCCGGCGCCGTGCTCGAAGTGGACGGTCGCCGGCTCGGGGAGATGCTGCTGGCCGACCCGCGGTTCCGGCGGCGCCTGGCGGCCGACCCGCTGCGCCCGGTGGTGCTGGTGGCCCGCGACGGCAGCACCCTGGCCGGTTTCGGCGGCCTGGGCTTCGACTTCGCCGGCGCGCTGCGGTCGGCGGGATTCTTCCCCGACGTCTACGCCCCGGACGGGCCGGCGGTGCTCGAACCGGACCGGATCGGCACCGGCGGGACCACCGGGTTCCTGCTCGTGTCCGACCTGCGGGCCGGCGACGTGCGGACCGAGGTCCTGCCGGGCGCCGACGGTGAGCCGGTCGCGCTGTTCGTGCGCTACCCGGGTGATCGCCGGGCGGTCCGGCTGGCCCGGGCGTGGGCCCGCAACGCCACGGCCGAGCGCCTGCGCAGCCACGCGACCGGCACCGGCGCGGCGGACTCGCCGTGGCCGGCCGGTTCGGTGCCGCTGTTCCTGTTCGGCGGCGCGGGCCCGCGGGGGTACACCGCCATCCGGAAGGACGGCGCGCCCCTGCAGCTCACCCCGGCGAAGCTGGCCCAGGTGGTGCGGACCGACGCCCGTGTGCGCCGGGCGCTCGGCCGCGGGCACGGCCGCGGCGACGACCGCTCGCTCGTGCTCGCCGCGCTGACCGGGGCCACCACGGGGGTCCCCGAATTCACGCAGTCGTTGCTGCCCGGCGGTTTTGCGCGCGCCGTGCACCACGTGCCGGACGGCTTCTCGCTGTTCGAGGACGGAACCTTCGCCACCGGCGGGACGGAGTTCGCCACCGAACCGGCTCCGCTGCCCGGGCCGGACGACGTCGTCACCTACGCGATGGCCAACGAAGCCCTCGGCACCCACGGCCAGTTCTTCCCGCTGAACGAGATCGACGCCCAGGACATGTACCTGCCCGCGCGGTACGACTCCGCCGTGCGGCAGCAGTACTACCTGCGGCGGCTCGCGAACCGCGCGGACGGCGGTTCGCGGTTCGAGCCGCTCGTCGCGCCGTGGGCCGGCAGCACCGTCCCCGCGTGGTTCCTCGACGGCCACGTCAGCCCCCGCGGGTGGATGCCGTTCGCGCTGAAGACCGATCGGCCGCTGCACATCGGCGACACCGTCATGCTGACCCCGGAGGCCGGCGCGCGGCTCGTCGCCGGCACCGAGCTGTTCCGGCGGGCCGGGCTCGACCCGTGGGCGTCGATCCCGCTGGGCCAATGCTGGACGATGGCGCCCCGGAGCGGCGCCGGCCAGACCCACGCGGAGCGGTTCAAGCTCGAGTGGCGGCGCATCGTGGGGCCGGGCGCGGTCTTCGGCGCCACCCGGGAGGTCACCGTCACCACCTCGACCGCCGTCCGGGTCGTCGAGGACGGCGGGACGATCGTCGAGGCGCTGCCGGAGCACGAGCGCACCCCCGAAGTCCCGCTGGCCGACCTCGCGGCCGAGCGGATCCGGCCGGAGGTGCTCACGTTCGCGTCGAAGAGCAAAACCCTGCCGGGGCCGGCGGTCGCCGTCGTCCGCCGGGTCGCGCAGCAGGTCGCGCGCGCCGCGGCCTGGCGGCGCCGCAACCACGCCGGCCCGCCGGAAGTGACGATCCGCGGGTTCGGCCAGTCCGGCCTGCTCAGCGGCGGGAAACAGGCGAAGGAAACCGGCCGGGCGCGGGCCGAGGCGGTGGCCGCGGTGTTCCGCCACGAGCTGGAGGAAGAAGCGCTGCGGCTGGCCCGGCTCGGCCTCGACGTCCGGCCGGGCGACCTCGCCGTCCGCGTGCTCGGCGCCGAAGCACCTCCGCAGACGGGTCCGGTGGCGCGCCTGGAGGTCCGGCTGCCGCAGCACGACCTCGGCGAGCGAGCGGTCCGGCGCGTGGCCGGCGGCGACCGTTCGGAGAAGGCCGTTCAGCAGCTGAACGAGGCCTTCCGGGCGCTGGCTCCCGGGAAGGTCCCGAACCCGGCTCCGGCCCCGGCCGGGACGGGCGCGGTGGCGATCCGCCACGCGGGGGCACCGGACGCGGAACCCGGGACGGCCTCGGAGACCGGTCCGGCGACCCCGTCCGCCGGACCCGTCACCGTCGCCGAGGTGCGGGCCCGGCTCGAGCGGATGGCGGAAGCGGGCGCCGGTGGGCGGGGCCGGCCCGAGCTGCTCGGCCCGGACCTGTTCGGCTCCGGCCGGACCCCCGCCGCGCCCGCGGCCCTGCGTGGTCTGGACCACGACCGGCTCAGTGCGGCGCAGGGCATGACGCTGCTGCAGCGCATCGACCTGACGAAACCGTTCCCCGACGCGGGAGCTCTCACGCCCGAGGCCCTCGCCGAAGCCCGGCAGGAGGTGCTGGCCGGGGACTGGAGCGAGGCGGAGCTGCGGCACTGGGCCGCGCTCGGGATCGATGTCGCCACGCTGCCCGCGACGCGGGAGACCCCCGAGCTGCTGCACGGCATCTGGCTGGGTGGCGAGCTGGCCGACGGCGGCGCGACCGGGGAGTTCCGGCGGGGGTTCGCCGCGTCGGCGGAGTCGTTCGGCGGCCGGGCGGTGCTGTGGACCGACGTGCCGCGCAGCCGGATCGCCGCCGCGCTCGCCGACGACGCCGACCGCTCCCTCGACGGCGTGCGGGACATGGTGCGGTGGGCGCGGGAGAACGACATCCACCTGGTCAACGTCGACGAGGTGTTCAACGCGGACTCGCCGATGCGCCTGGACCCGTTCTACCGCGCCGAACTGGCCAAGGGCAGCGGGCCGGGGTACGCCGCCGCGGCGGACAGCCTGCGCGTGCACGTCCTCGCCCGGTTCGGCGGCCTCTACCTCGACGGCGACGACCTGCTGCACGACCCCGGCCTGCTGCTCGCGGTCCACGAGTCGCCCGAGGGCTACGCCTTCGGCGGGGAGCGTTTCGCCGACGCCGACGGCCGGCCCCGCGTGCGCTCCAGCAACAGCGCACTGGCCATGGCCAAGGGCCATCCCGTGACCCGCCTCTACCTGGACCAGATCGAAGAGAACTACGGGCTGACCCAGTTCGAGCTCTTCCGCCGTCCGGCCGGCCCCACGGCCACGGAGACCATCGCGGACCCGCGGAGCCCGATCCGCCGCCGCTCGGTGCTGCGCCGGACCGGCCCGGACCTGTTCTCCCGGCTGCGGCAGCGGCTCGGCCGTGCGGAGCTGCCGCTGCTGACCGGGGTGGAGGTGCGCTCCGCCAAGAGCTGGGTCCCGGGCGCGCGGACGGCGGCGCGCCGCCCCCGCATCGCGGCGGCCGACGCCGGCGGAACCGCCCTGCTGACGGCGAAGGTGGTCCAGACGCTGGTCCGCCAGCTGTACAACCGGCCGGGTGACCTGCACCTGATGGAGGTCGCCGGACTGGTGGCGGACCACGAGGCCCCGGCCGTGGTCTGGAAGGCCGCCCTCGAGTTCCTGGCGAGCGTGCCCGCCTTCCGGGCCCAGGTGCGCTCGGTGACGTTCGAGAGGGTGCTGCAGGACGGGTTCGCGGAGGTCCCGTTGCCCCCGGAGGCGGCCGGCCTGGTGAGGTTGCAGCCGGGCCGTTCGGCGGAGTTCCTCGGCGAGGCGGTTCGCCCGGCGACGCTCGCGGAACCGGCCGGGCCCGATGCCGGCCCGGCGGGACATCCGGTGGGTTCGGCCGGGCCGGGTACCGAATCTGGTGCAGCCGCGGCGACCCCCGATGCCGGCCCGGCGGCTCCGGATTGGCGCGCCTCGATTTCGCACGGTCAACGGCGGCCCTTGATCGAGGAGATTCCCCGGCGTCGAGCCGAGCGGCTGAAGCTCGCCGCCCACCGGCGAGGAGAGCAGGACCCCGGCGCGGTGCCGGGCGGGTCCGGCTGGGCTCCGCACCCGCGGCCGGGTGCGGGCGAGGCGAGCCGGTCTGCTCTCGACCCCGGCACGGCGCCGGGCGGGTCCGGCCGGGCGGAACCGGCTCCGGACCCGCGGCCGGGAGCGGGCGAGGCGCGTCGGTCCGACCCCGCCGCGCCCGAGAACGGAACCCGCGAGCTGCTCCTCCGCCGGGAACCGGACCACACGGGGCTGTCCCCGCAGCAGCGCGACGCCTTGACCGAGCAGGCCCGCGCGCTCGTGGAGCACGCCCTGGCCCGGGGCCGGCTCGGCTTCGCACCCCAGGTCGTCACCCTGCTGGCCCCCGCGGAAGGCACTCCGGCCACCGAGGCCGCCCGTATCCTGACCGACGAGATTTCCGCGCACGCGAGCCGGCTGCTCGGGAAGCCGGTGACCGCCACCGGTATCGGTCTTGCTCCGCGCCGGGCGACCGGGCTGCTTCCCGATGCGGTCGAACTGCGCGTGGACTGGGAACTGCGCGGCTCCGGTCACGGGACGCTCGCCGGCACCGGGCCGGAGCGCGCCGGTGCGCCGCTCGACGTCACCACCGAGCTGCTGCCGCGCAAACACCCCGTGCTCGACGACGCCGCCTGGGCGCACAGCCCGGCCGCCACCGCCGGATGGATGACCGACCCCGATCCGGCGACCGACGGCGAACTCGCCGCCGCGCGGGCGCGGGCCACGGCCGTCACCGTGTTCGGCGAGGACACCGGGCCGACCGCCGGTGCGGACGGGCGGTGGCGGCAGCCGATCGCCTACGACCACCGCCGGTACGAGGTGCGGCCCGGCAAGTGGGTGCAGGAGTACACCGTCCGGCTCGGCTTCGCGGCCCCTCCCGGCTTCGACGTGCCCGGTTACCTCGCCCGCGCGCAAGCCGGGGTCGACCGGCTCTACAACGGGAAGTTCCGCCTGCCCACCGGCGACGCCTTCCACTTCCGCGTGACGCACGACCCCACCGCCGCCGCGCACGCCACGATCACCGTCGGGCCGGCGGGCAGCGCCGCCGACCAGCTGCACTGGCCGTCGGACGCCCACGAGCTGACGCTGGGCCACGAACTGGGGCACTTCGCCGGCCTCTACGACGAGTACGTCCGCCGCAGCGGCGACGGTGAACCGTGGGTGTTCCGCGGGCCGTCCTCGAACCGGGTGGCCGGCGACGACGGCCTGTTCACCGCGCACCTGGACGCGTACCTCGACGACCTGCGGCGCCACGGGCGCACGGATCTCGCGGTGCCGTCGGTCAAACCCCGCAACCTGTGGCTGGTGGAGAACCGCGCCCGGGCGCTGGGCGCGACGACCGGGGTGGGGTCCGGCCGGCCGGCGCACCCGGAGGAAGCGGCCGCGTTGCCGGAAGCGCCCGGGCACGACCCGGACGAAGACGTTCCGATGACCGACGTCGACGAAGGTTCGGACCGGGACGCCGACGGCGAAACGGATCCGGACTACGACAGCGACCGGGACGCCGAAGGGGAGAGCGATCCCGAGTACGCGCGCCCCGACGTGCCCGCGCTGATCGGGCAGCTCTCCGACGAGATCGCCCAGCTGCGGCGGCACCTGGCGGTCTTCCCGGCGGCGTACCAGCCGGAACTGCGCGCCCGGGTGCGGGACTGGAGCCGGCGCGCGAGCCTGCTGCGGGCCGCGGCACTGTCCGATGTGGACGCGCTCGACCTCGCCGACCGGCTCGCGGGTGCCCGGCGGCTGACCGCCCGCCTGCGGGAACTGCGGCTGCAGCAGCTGGACCGCAGCTACACGGCCGCGGTGGCCGAGGTCGAGGCCGACAAGAAGCCGCTCGCCTTCCACCCCGGCGGCGTCCCCGGCGGTGTCAGCAGCCGGCCGGACGCGCGGTTCGGCTTCGAGATCGAATTCCAGTTGTTCGGCGAAGAATTCGCCGCCGCGGAGGCGGCCCTGCGCCCGAAGCTGGACGCGGCCGGCTTCCACGACTGGACGATCGTGCGGGAAGGGGCGCACGAGGGCGGCGTGGAAGTGGTTTCGCCGATCCTCCGCGGGCCCGTCGAGAGCTGGGCCGACCTCGCGAAGGTGCTGAACATCATCCACGCGCACCGCGGCCTCCACGGCGGCCGTCCCGACGCCTCGTACGTGGGCGGCCACGTGAACTTCAGCTTCGCCGAGCAACCCGAACTGCCGGTGTACGGGCGGCTGGCGCAGCTGAACAAGGCGTTCGAAGGCCTGCTGTACCGGCTGGGCAACCACTACGGCACCACCGCGCCGCAGCGGAAGCTGTGGATGGTCGGACCCAACCCGCTCCCGCCGGACCCCGCGACGATCACCTCGGCCGACGAAGTCCAGGCCCTCAGCACCGGCAAGCCCGACGCGATCAACTTCCAGCACATCGACGGCGACGCCGGTGACTGGCTGGAGTTCCGGTTCTGGGCGGGCACCCTCGACGTTGCGGTGTGGCAGGTGCACGCCGAGATCTCGGCGGCCATGGTGCTGGCGGCGAAGGATCCGTCGCTGCACCGCCGTCTCGACGCGCTGATGGCCGATCCCCGGCTGCTCGGGCACGAGCCGGCGGCCGCGACGCGGGAGGCGGAACTCGGCCTGCTGCTGGACTTCCTGGAGCTGCTGCCGCTGAGCCCGGCGGCGCAGGAACTGGCGGTGCAGCTCTACGCGTGGACCACCCCGTGGTCGGAGCGGGGCGGCAACGACCACCACCTGCGGTCCCAGGTCGTCATCGGCCCCGGGGCCCGCGGGTGGGTGTACCCGGTGCGCGGCGACAGCGTGCGCGACGCCCTGCGCACGGTCAGGAGCCTGCCGGCCTACGACGGGGTCGAGATCGTCGCCGCGACGGTGACGCCGGGGCGGGACACCGTCGAGCTGTGGTCGGCCGACCCGGTTCCGTTCGCGGCGTTCGGCAAGGTCCTGGCGGCCCGTGAGGTGCTGACCAACGCCGCCGATGCGGCGCCGGACGACGCCCGGCTGCGCCTGGTGCTGGCCGTCCCGGGCGGGGCGGCCCGGCTCGGACCGGCCGTCCTGGCCGAGGTCGCCGCGCCGGTCGTGGTGACCCACGGCGGGGTGCGGATCACCGGGGACGGCCGCGTCGAAGCCGGCTCGGAGTGGATCGAGCTGTCCGGGACCGGGGCGGCCGTCCACACCGGACTGACCGACCTCGGGGCGGCCCTCGAGTGGCTGAGCCGTCCCGGAACCCGGACGCCGCCGGTCCGTCCGCGCTTCGGCGTCGGTCCGTCCGGCGCGCCGCTGCTGACCCTCACCGGCAACCAGGCGCCCGCGGCACCCGGCACGCCACCGCCGCCGGCCACCCCGGCGCCGGCTCCGGTGCCCGCGCACGAAGTCACGGCGGACGACGTGCGCTGGTTCGCGGCCCGCAACGCCGAAGGCCGGGAGACCGTGCTGACCGTGTCCGACGGCGACGAGCAGGCGGACTACCTCGCCGGCACCGTCAAGTGGACGACCGAGCAGAGCGACCGCCTGTACGGCCTCAACCGCGCCGACCCGGCCGGGGAGGTCACCGCCGTGGAGGTGACCGCGGACTGGGCCGACGGCCCGAACCCGGTGCGCCTGCTGCTGAGCGCCGCGGACGGCCGGTACTTCGCGCCGCTGCGGGACGGCCGCCACGCCATGCTGACCCCCGGCGAGATGGCGGAGCGCGTGGCGGCGAGCGCGCAGTTCCGGCGGCTGACCGCCGGCCCGGTGCGCCCGCCGCTGGCCGTGATCACCTACGCCGACGGCGTCCCGCCGGGCGACCACTCGCTCAACAAGGCTTTCCTGGCGCGGCTGGCCGAGCTGACCGGTCCGTGGGTGTCCTACCACTACGCCGGGCCACTGAGCCTGCGCGAGGACGGCGTCCTCGTCGTCGACCACCCGTTCGCGGCGGGGCCGCCCCTGGCCCCGGCCGACGTCCGCTACCACCGGGACGGCGCCCGCACCGTTTTCGACGGCACCGCGGAGGTGTTCACCGGCGACGGGGACGCCCTCGTCGTGGCCGTGCCGGGGACGGAGACCTCGGCCCGGGTCGAGCTGGTGAACGGCGAGCGCACCGACCTCGGCGGCACCGCGCTGGGCGAACTGCTGCTGCGCGATCCCGGCTTCCGGCAGCAGCTCGCCCACGGCCGGCCCGTCGTCCTCGACACCGGTGCCGCCGACGTGCGGGTGGGCCCCGGCGGCCTCGGCTTCGACTTCGCCGGTGCGCTGCGCGCGGCCGGCTTCTTCGGCGACGTCCACGTGCGAGCCGCGGACGGCACGCTGACGCTGGTGTCGGTGCCGCGGGCGGGCGACCTGCGGACCACCGTGATCACCGGCCCGGCGGGGCAGCCGATCGGCGAGTTCGTCCGGTTCCCCGGGGACGGCGACGTGCTCGCGCGGGTCCGCCGGTGGGCGGCGAAGGACGCCGGCGCCCTCACCGCGTTCCTCACCGGGGACGGGACCTGGGCGCTCACGCCGTGGCAGCAGCGTCCGGTGCTGCTGTTCGCGCACCGGAGCGAGACCGGCTACCGCGCCCTCCGCCGGGACGGCCGGGAGCTGGACCTGACCGCGGGCGAGCTGGGCCGGTCCGTGCGCGACGGCCGGGAGCTGCGCGGGATGCTCGGCACCGAAGGCGCGGTGGCGGGGGAAGAGGGCCAGGAGACCGGCATCGTGCTGGCGAGCCTCGGCGGCCCGGTGACGGGCCTGGCCGAGCTCGCCGACGAGTTCGTGCCCGCCGGTTACTCGCGGACCTGGTACGGATCGGCGGGCGCGCTGGAGTTCCGCCCGGACGGCGTGCTCGGCCTGGGCAGCGGCGGGTTCGAGCGGGTCGCGCCGATCGTGCCGCAACCGCGGCACCTGGCCGGCTACGAACGGGCGAACGCGAAGCTGGGCACGCGGGGCCAGTACTTCCCGGCCCGGGACTTCGACCGCGCCCTGATGGCGGCCGGCGCGGTGAACGACACCACCGCGCAGAGCCGGATCTACTACTCCGGCACGACCGAGCCGGACGGCGAAGGCGGTCAGCACGAGGTGTGGCGGCCCTACCTCACGCCCGCACGGCCCGACGCGACCCGTTCGTGGAACGCGGTGCTGCACGGCACGGCGGGCCGGGGCTTCCACTTCCGGCTGCTCGCCGGCTCCCCGCACCGGCTGGGCGACCGCGTGACGCTGGCCGGGGCGCCGAGCGTGGCCGCCCTGTTCGGCAGTGCGGCCTTCCGGCGCGCGGGCCCGGCCGGGCCCGTCGAGCTGACCCTGCTCAGCTGCCTGGCCGACGTCCGCCCCGGACCGGGCCGCCCCAGCTCCGCCTTCCTGCTGAAGCAGGCGTGGGACCACGGCCGGCCCCTGCGGGTGCTGGCGCCGGACGGCTTCGCCGCGCTGGACGCCGACGGGGCCCGGTACGTCAGCGACGGCGGCCACCTGCGCGAGGTGCTCGGCTCGGACGCCACCCCGGCCGAGCCGATCCCGCTGAGCGATCTGGCCGCGAGCCGGATCGAGCAGGCGGACGTCTTCGGTCCCGGCGCCGACCACACCGAAGTGCGGCGGGCGGCCCGCCAGGTGGCCCGGGCGGCCGCGTGGCGCTCGCGCCTCGGCGCTCCGGCGCCGGCGGTGGAGATCGTCGGCTACGGCGACACCGCCGGACGCGGCCGGGAACGGGCGGAGGAGGTCGCCGGCGTCTTCCGCGCGGAGTTCGCGGCGGAGAGCGCTCGGCTGGCCGCGCTCGGCCTCCCGGTCCCGGCGCCGGGACCGGTGGCGATCACCGCCGGTGCCTTCGCCGACGTGCCGGGCGGCTGGCTGCCCGCCGACGTCGTGGTGTACACCGACCTGCCCGCGCACGAACTGGGCGAGGGGGCGCTGGCCACCGGCGACCCCGAGCGGATCCGGCGCGCGTTCGCCGCCCTCGATCCGGAAACCGACTGAGAAAGGGGCCCGATGGCCACCATGACCGAAACGAACGAAGGAACCCCGGCGGAGGGCCCGCTGGAGAACTGGTTCCTGCTGATGGACCCGGCCTGGAGCCCGGCCGCCGAGAACGACGCACCGCCGGTCGAAGCCGTCGTCGGCCTCTGGCCGGTGGCCGAAGACGGCGGGCTCGGCAAGTTCCGGGCCAACCCGGAGTACGTGCCGGCCGACGAGCATTCGCCGTCGGATCCGCTGGACGCGGTGCTGCGCCTGGTCCTGCAGGGGCGCGCGGAGGCCGGGCACATCCAGCTGGTGGTGCGGGAGACGCTGGTCGACGTCGCGATGAACGGCGACGGCCGCCCGCTGGTCACCCGGTCGCCGGACGACGTCCCGTGCGTCGTCGTGGCCACCGGCGAGCCGCACCGGCGGCGGGTCGCCGCGCCGGACTGGCGGCGCGTCGACCTGGCCGAGCTGACCGCGCTGCTCGCCGACGGGGTCGACGTGCTGTTCAACCCGGGCGGCCCGGCCGCGGTGCGGCTGACCGGCGACTTCCTGCGCGAGTCACTGGCGCTGGACGAAGCGCAGGTCGCCGAGCTCTACGGGCCGGGCGAGCAGGACGGCGCCGGCCTGCGGGTCGTCCCGTGGGAGCCCGGCGCGGCCGGGCGGGCACAAGAGTCCGATTAGGACGGACCCGGCCGGGGCCGTTCGGACAGCATCGGGTGCCCCTTCGTGCCGCGGCCTGGCTGGCGGCTCCCCGCCGCCGTTAGCATCGGTTTCCGGCTGCTCGCCGCGGTCGCGGCGTTCGAACGAGCGAGGTGAGGAATGTCTTCCGTGGTCACGGGCAAGGTGATCCGGTTCGACGAAGTCCGCGGCTACGGCTTCGTGGCCCCCGACGACGGCACCGAGGACGTCTTCCTCCACGTGAACGACCTGCAGTGCGACAAGCGGCTCATCGCGCCCGGCGTGCGCGTCCGGTTCGCCGCCGAAGAAGGCGACCGCGGGCTGAAGGCGTCGCGGGTGAGCCTGGCGCGGCCGGAGAGCCACTGCGACGACGTGCTCTCCGCCGAGCAGCTGTGCGGGGAGCTGACCGAAGCCGTGCTGGCGGACGTGCCGTCGCTGACCGGGCAGCAGCTCGTCGCCGTGCGGCGGAGCTTCCTGGATCTGGCGCGCAAACACGCCTGGATAGCCGAGTAGGGGAGACGAGGTGGGCGAGGTGCGGTCGGCGGCCGGCGGCCCCGGGGAGCTGCGGAGCCTGGAGGCCGAGCTCCTCGACGTCCGGCGCTACATCCGGTGGCACCGTTCGCCGGCGGAGCCCGGGCGGCTGTGGCTGCAGCAGCTTTGGAGCGACCTGCTGCTGGACCGCTGGTCGGTGCTCGACCGGCGGATCCGCCGGTCGGCCGCGGCCGGGCGGGACGAGCCGGACGGGCCGGCGGCACCCGCGCGGCCGGTGCGGGTCCTGCCGAACGCGGTCGAGCCGCTCACCCTGACCGGCCTGAGCGCCTGCCTGCGCGCGGCGCCCGGCTTGGTCGTGGTCGGGGACCGGGGCCACCCGGCGATCGACGTGTGCGTGCACGCGACCGAGCGGGTGGACGACGCGTTCGTGGAGGTGCTGCGCACCTCGGCCCGGCGCTTCGCCGCGCCCGCGGTGCTGGTGGCCAACCGGATCGAGAAGGCCGACCTCGAAGTCCTGGCCCGCTGCCGGGTGCGCGCGGTGCTCCCGCGGGTCGCGGCCTCGAGCGGCCGGCTGGTGGACACGGTACGGGCGGTCGGGGTGGCCGGGTGCGTCCCCGGGCCGGACCTGCTGGCGGAGCTGCGCGAGCACGGCTGAGGTTCGTGCGGGCCGCCTAGGGTCCGTTCCACGCACCCAATGTGGCGTTCGGTGCGTCCAGCGCACCCAATGTGGCGTTCGGTGCGTTGGGCGCACCGAATGTGGCGTTCGGTGCTCCATCCATGCCCCCGCCACCACCCTCAACGGAGGCGCTCCGCGCCGCAGTGCCGATTCAACGCACCGAATGTGGCGTTCGGTGCGTTGGGGCGCTGGCACCGGACAACAACATGGCGGCGACCCCTCCCCCGTGCCCGGCATTTCGGGCAGGAAGCCACCAAGCTCGGGCAACAAACCGCGTACGGCCGCGGTCGCGGCGTTATCAAGGGTGCAGAGCCGCTGCCGGCCGAAGAGGTGGTCGCGCCGGCGGGAACAACCGGGTGCGGTGGTGCCGCAGCCGGCCGACGTGGAGGAGCGGTCGTCGCCGGGTGGGCGACCGGCCGGTTCGAGGGTGCCCTCGCGGGGGAACGGGTGGAGGTTGGATCGGCGTGGGTGGTGCTGGCCGGGTGTTGCGGATCGACTTGCTGGGTGAGGTGCGGGCCCGGGTGGCGGGTGGCGAGGTGGCGGTCGGGCCGCCGCGGCAGCGGGCGGTCCTCGCCGTCCTCGCGTTGCGGGCCGGTGAGACGGTCTCCCGCGCGGAACTGGTGGACGGCGTGTGGGGCGACGCCGCCCCCGCGTCGGTCGAAGGCAGCGTGCACACCTACATCCACGGGCTGCGCCGGGTACTGGCCGCGGCCGGCGGCGACGTCCTGGTGCGCACCGGCGCCGGTTACCGGCTGGTGCTGGAGCCGGCCGCGGTCGACGTGACGGCGGCCGAAGCGGGCGCGCGGCGGGCGCGCGAGCTCGCCGCGGCCGGGGACCACCCCGGCGCCGTGCGGGTGCTGGGCGAAAGCCTGGCCCGGTGGCGCGGGGAGCCGCTGTTCGGGCTGCCCGGGCCGCTCGCGGAGGCCGAGCGGGTGCGGTTGACGGAGCTGCGGTTCCAGCTGGTGGAGGAGCGGGCGGAGCTGTTGCTGGAGCTCGGCCGGCACCGCGAGGTCGTCGGCGAGCTGGGCGAGGCGGTGCAGGCGGAGCCGTTCCGTGAGCGGTTGCGGGCGCTGTTGATGCTGGCGCTTTATCGCGGTGGGCGGCGGGCGGATGCGTTGGCGGAGTTCGAGGCGACGCGGCGGTTGTTCGTGGCGGAGCTGGGTCTCGATCCGGGGCCGGAGCTGATCGAGCTGCAGGCGCGGGTGTTGCGTGCGGACCCGGGGCTCGACGCGCCGGCCGCGTCGCCGTCCGCGCCGGTGCCGGCCCAGCTGCCGCACGGGGTGCCGGACTTCGTGGGCCGGACCCACGAACTCGAGCAGCTGGCCCAGTGGCGGGCCACCGCCGGGCGGGACAGCCGGGCGCTGGTCATTTCGGCGGTGGACGGGTTCGGGGGCGTCGGCAAGACCTCGCTCGCGGTGCGGTTCGCGCGCCAGGTCGCCGCGGACTTCCCGGACGGGCAGCTGTACCTGAACCTGCGCGGGTTCGACCCGCACCGGCCACCGCTGTCCGGCCCCGAGGCGCTGGGGCAGCTGCTGTGGTCACTGGGCGCGGGCGGCAAGCGGCAGGACCGCGACGCGCAGGTGGCGATCTACCGCACCCTGCTGTCGGACAAGCGGGTGCTGATCCTGCTGGACAACGCGGCGTCGGCGGAGCAGGTGCGGGAACTGCTGCCGGGGCCGTCCAACAGTCTTGTCTTGATCACCAGCCGCAACCGGCTCAGCGGCTTGGTCGTCCGGGACGGGGCCCACCGCCTCACGCTGGGGATGCTGACCGAAGCGGAAGCCCGGGACCTGTTGCGTGCGTTGGTGGGGCGGGCGCGGATCGACGGCGAGCCCGGCGCGGCGGCGGAGCTGGCGCGGTTGTGCGGTTGCCTGCCGCTGGCGTTGCGGATCGCCGCGGAGAAGATTTCCGCGAATGCCGGGACGAGCCTGCGCGACTTGGTGGCGAACCTGACCGCCGAGCAGGACCGGCTGGACACCTTGGAGGCCGGTGACGACGAGATGTCGTCGGTGCGGGCGGTGTTCTCGTGGAGCTATCACTCGCTCGACCCCGAAGTCGCCCGCGCGTTCCGGTACCTGGGCACGTTGCCCGGCCAGGACATCGGCTTCGCCGCCGCGGCGGCCCTCCTCGACCGGCCGGTCGAAGAGGCGGCCGCACTGCTCACCGTGCTGTGCGAGCAGAACCTGCTGGAGCGCGCCGGTGACCGCTACGGCTTCCACGACCTCGTGCGCGTCTACGCCGCCGAACTGGCCGAGCGGCACGACAGCACGGAGGACCGCGCCACCGCCGCCCGCGAACTGCTCGGCTGGTACCTGCAGGCCGCCCGGTCGGCGTTCGCCTGCTTCATCCCCGACCACCCGCTGGTGGCCGCGGGAGTGCCCGACGACCGGTACGAGCTCCCCGTGTTCGACAGCCGCGAAGCGGTGTACGCCTGGTACGCGGCCGAAGCGCCGAACACACTGCCGCTCATCCAGCGCGCCGCGGAGCTCGGCGAGCACGACATCGCCTGGCAGCTGGCCTTCTTCACCTACAACCACTACTACGCGACGGGCCTGCTCACCGAGTGGATCCAGCTGCTCAACGCCGGGCTGGCGTCGGCGGGCGAAATCGACGACCCGGAGCCGCGGGCGCGCATCCTGATGCTGCTGGGCATCGCCTACTCCCGGATCGGGCAGAACGGGCTCGCCGTCGAACGCCTGGAGAGCGGGCTCGCGCTGGCCCGCGCGGTGCGCGACCCGGATCTGCAGATCGCGTTGCTGGCCAACCTGGCTTCGGCGCTGCGGGAGATGAGGCGCTACGACGAGGGGATCCGCCGGGCGCAGGAGGCGGTCGAGCTGGCGACGGCGGCCGGCCGCGACTTCCGCACGGCCTCCTGCCTCGATTCCCTGTGCGAGCTGTACGTCGAGTCCGGGCAGCCGCGCCGGGCACTCGAGGCGGGCGCGGCGGGCCTGCGCGCGGCCCGCGCGAGCGACACCGGGCTGACGGAGGTCAACCTCCTGCTCAACATGGCGCACGCACACCGCGACCTCGGGGAGACCACCACCGCCCTCCGCGAGTACGAGACGGTGCTGGAGCTGTGCGCGAAACTCGGCGACCGCTACCACGAAGCCCTGGCGCTGCTGGGCATCGCGGAACTGGAACGCCGCGCCGGCCGCCGCGCCCGAGCCCGCGACCGCGCCCAGCGCGCACTGGACATCTTCGTCCAGCTCGACGGCGAGGAGGCGGGGGAAGCCCAGGCGTTCCTCGCCCGGCTGAACGCGGCCGCCGCTTCCTGACCCGGTAGCCCGCCTGCGTGGGCGCGGTCCTTTTTCTGCACCGCAGAGGAAAGCGGCTTCGGCTGGGTCGCCGCGGCACCGGCCGGCCGGTGAGCCGCTCGCGACCCGCTGCCCCGACCGCGGACACAGTGCCGTGCCCGCAAGGGAAGCGGCCCACCCACAGCGACCTCCACACGGCCCGGCCGGCCGGTGAGCCGTTCACGACCCGCTGCCGCCCGACCGCGGACACAGTGCCGCCCCCGCAAGGGGAAGCGGCTTCGCCGCGGCCCGGCCGGCCGCGGCGAACCCCCGTCACCGCAGGTGCACCAGCACCACCCCGTCGTTGCCCGGCGCCACTTCCACCCGCCGGTACAGCTTCCTCAGGTGGGGCTGCCGCAGCGCGGCCAGCACCCGGTCGCGCAGCTTGCCGGAGCCCTTGCCCGGGATGATCTCCAGCAGCGGCACCTTCGTGCCGGCCGCGCGGAACAGCGCGCTGCGCACCGCGCGGTCGATGGCCCGGTCGTCGCGGAAGACCGGGTGCAGGTCCACCGTCAGCTTCTCCGGCATGGCGCCCTCCTCGGCTGTCTTTCCCGGCTTCAGCTTGCTGGCTGCGGTTCGCCGTCGACCAGCGGGGTCTGCACCAGCCGCACCGCGCGGCGGCGGTTGACGAACTGCGCGCGGCCCGGGGGCAGCACCCGCGGCTTGAGGTTGCCGAGGAACGCGCCCTCCGTCTTGGGACACGACATCAGCAGCGCGGGTGTGCCCAGCTCCCACATCCGGCGGATCGCCGGGTTGCCCATCGACCGGGCCGCGCCCGCGGTGCTGCGGGCCAGGATCACGTGGATGCCGACGTCGGCGGCCTGCGCCAGCACCGGCATCAGCGACTGCAGCGGGCCGGCGCTGCCGCTGGACTCCGTCAGCTCGAAGTCGTCGATGATGATGTAGAGCCGGCCGCCGGTCCACCAGTCGCGCAGCGGCAGCCGGTCGGGGGTGATTTCGGGGCCGGGGATGCGCTTCTCGATCACCGAGGCCGCGCCGGCGATCGACTTGGTGAGTGCCTCGGCCCCCACCGCGTACTCCAGCTGGTACTCGGCCGGGATCGAGGTGCGCAGCTCGCGGCGGAAGTCGCCGAACATGATGCGGGCTTCGTCGGTGCTGTGGTGCGCCACGATCGAGCGCGCGATGTGCTTGAGCAGGTTCGTCTTGCCCGTCTCGGCGTCGCCGTAGATGAGCAGGTGCGGGCTGGCGTCGAAGTCGTGCCACTCGGGTTCCAGGTGCTGGTCCTCCAGCCCCAGCGCCATCCGCAGCTCGGCCGCGGGCGACGGCGCGCGCGGACCCGGCAGCTCCCGCACCGACAGCGTCTGCGGCAGGAGCCGGACCTGCGGGGCGCGGGACACGCCGGCGGGGGCCAGCGCTTCGGCGAGCTCGACCGTCGCTTCGGCGAGGTCGTCGGTCCGCGAGTCGCCGTCGATGCGGGGGAGCGCGGCCAGGAAGTGCAGCCGCTCGGGGGTGATGCCGCGGCCGGGGATGGCGGGCACCGTGGCGGCGAACCGGCTGTTGATCTCCGAGTCGACCGGGTCGCCGAGCTTGAGCTCGAACCGCGTCGCGATCACGTCCCGCAGCCACGGCCGCATCTCCGACCACCGGTTGGACGCGATGACGAGGTGGATGCCGAAGCTCAGCCCGCGCGCGGCGAGCTCGGTGAACTTCTCCTCGACGTCCTCGAAGTCCTGACGGATCGTGTACCACCCGTCGACGACGAGGAAGACGTCGCCGTAGGGGTCGAGGTCCCGGTACTTGCCCTGGGCGCGGGCACGCCGGTAACTCGCCATCGAGTCGATGTTGTGCTCGGCGAAGAGGGCTTCGCGGCGCGCCATCAGGTTGGTCACCTCCAGCACCGTGCGGGTGACGCGGTCCCGGTCCAGCCGGTTGGCGATGCTGCCGATGTGCGGCATCGCCGCCAGCGCCGAGAGCGTGCCGCCGAAGTCCAGGCAGTAGAACTGCACCTGCTCGGCGGTGTGGGTGAGGGCCAGCGCGCAGATCAGCGTGCGCAGCAGGGTGCTCTTGCCGCTCTGCGGGCCGCCGACGACCGCGGCGTTGCCCTGGCTGCCCGACAGGTCGGCGACCAGCAGCTCGCGCCGCTGCTGGGCGGGCAGGTCGATCAGCCCGACCGGGACCGACAGGCTCGCGGTGTTCAGGTCCCCGACCGGGCGCGGGCCGTAGGCCGGGTCGTCCACCAGCGGCGGCAGCAGCTGGTCGAGCGTCGCCGACGTCCGCAGCGGTGGCAGCCAGACCTGGTGGGCGCGCGGGCCGATGCCGCGCAGCCGGCCGATCAGCACGTCGATCACGGTCCGGGTGGCCTCGCCGGCGTCGTCCGCTTCGGCGACCGGCTCGGGTGCCGGCGCGGCGGGCGGCTCGACGTACGCGGTGCCGAACGGCACGATGTGCTGCTCGACGGCGACCCCGGCCTGCTTCTGCTTCGCCCGGTACGGGCCCGACGAGTACGCACCCTTGAACCGCACCAGCGTCTGCGTGTCCGGCCGCAGGTACCCGTTGCCCGGGCTGTTGGGCAGCTCGTAGGCGTCCGGGACGCCGATCACGCTGCGGCTTTCCATCGCCGAGAACGTCCGCAGGCCGATCCGGTAGGACAGGTGCGTCTCGACCTTGTGGATCCGCCCCTCGTCGAGCCGCTGGGACGCCAGCAGCAGGTGGACGCCGAGGCTGCGGCCGAGCCGGCCGATCATGGCGAACACGTCGATGAACTCCGGCTTGCTGGACAGCATTTCGCTGAACTCGTCGACGACGATGAACAGCGCGGGCATCGGCTCCAGCGGCACGCCCTGGGCGCGCGCGGCCTCGTAATCCCGCCGCGAGGCGTAGTTCCCGGCCGCGCGCAGGTGTTCCTGGCGCCGGTTCATCTCGCCGGTCAGCGCGTCCTGCATCCGGTCGACCAGCTCCAGCTCCTCGGCGAGGTTGGTGATCACGGCCGAGGTGTGCGGCAGCTGGTCGAAGCCGAGGAACGCCGCGCCGCCCTTGAAGTCCACCAGCACGAAGTTGAGGTCCTCGGACGAGTGGGTGGTGGCCAGGGCGATGACCAGGGTGCGCAGCAGCTCGCTCTTGCCGGACCCGGTCGCGCCGACGCACAGGCCGTGCGGCCCCATCCCGTCTTCGGCCGCCTCCTTGATGTCCAGCTCCAGCGGTGAGCCCGCCCCGGCGATCCCGATCGGCACCCGCAGCCGGCGCTTGCTCGTCATCCGGTCGCGGCGGTACCGCACCGGGTCGAAGCTCGCCACGTCCCCGATGCCCAGCAGCGACGCCAGGTCGTAGTCGCCGGCCAGCGGCTCGTCCTCCTCGACCGCCTCGCCGATGCGGAACCGCGCCATGATCCGGGCCAGCGCGGTGGCCGAGGTTTCGCTCAGCCGGTCGGGACGGCCCAGCGAAGCGGTTTCCGGCTTGCCCACCCGGTCGAACGACACGGTCCGCAGGTCGTCCGCGTCGACCTCGAGGAAGAGCACACCCGGGCGGGCCTGCCACGGCAGCGAACCGGAAACGTCGAGGACCACGGCGTTGCGGTAGCCCTCGTCGGCGATCCGGTGGTCGGCGGGCACCGGCACGCCGTCGAGGACGAGGACGACGAACGGCTCCGACGCGGTGACCGGCGTGTCCGCCTCGAACCGCGGCCGTCCGGTGAAGGCGGGCCCGCCGAGCAGCAGCTCGGCCTGGGCGAGGTCACCGGTGGCCAGCCGCCGCGCCCCGGCGGCGTCGCGGCTTTCGGCGTCCTGGTTGTGCGGCAGCCACTTCAGCCAGTCCCAGCGCCCCATCCGGGCCTCGTCGGCGCACACCGCGATCCGCACGTCGCCGGGGGCGTGCGCGGTGGCGAGCTGGCCGAGGATCGCCCGGGCGAGCCCCAGGACGGCTTCGTCGTCCCCGCTGAACTGGATCTGGCCGAAGCCGCGCAGGTACACCGCGACCGGAGCGTGCGGCAACGTCGTGTAGGCGCGCATGAACCGGCGCAGGGCGTGCGCGGTGAGCGGCTCGAGGTCTTCGATCGGCTTGCTGTCCGGGGGATCCAGCTTGAAGGTCGAGCGCTGGGCACCCAGGCCCAGCCGGACCTCGCCGAAGTCGTCGTGGGCGGGCCGGCGTTCCCACAGCCGGTAGCCCAGCGCCGTCGACCACAGCGCGCCCGGGTCCGGGTGGATCCAGCGCGCGGCCTTCTGCTGGGCGCTCAGCGCGTCGCGCGCCTGCTTGCGCAGCTGGCCGAGGTAGCGGATGTAGTCGCGCCGGTGGCCGTTGAGCTTCTGCTTGTGGGTCACCGAACCGCGCAGCATCTGGGTGACGAGCATGCCGAGGGCCGACACGACCATCAGGCCGCCGCCGACGTAGGCGAACGCGCCGGCGCCGGGCCGGACGAACATCATCACCATGGCCAGCGACCCGAGTCCCATCGGGGCGTACATCAGCACGGAGCTGATCCCGCCGCCGGTGTTCTCGGGCACGCCGGGCGGCGGCTGCAGCTCGATGCGGGTGTCGGGCGCGGGTGGTTTCGGCCGGCGCGCCCGCCGGGCGAACAGGGTGGTGCTCACAGGCTCTCCCGTTTGGTGAGTGGTCTTCCCCTCTTCGGGCCCCCGGCGGGGCGACGGGGCGCCGCGGGGGCGCGCCGGTCACTAGCGTCGGGGCCGGTCTCAGGGCTGGACCTGGCAGGAAGGGCCTGATGCTTCGATGGAAGAGCAAACACAGCATCGCACAACAAGTTCGGCGAGGCTACGGTTCGTTCTGGGCGACCGGACCCGGGATCTGGCGGTGCCGGCGGAAGTTCCGCTGGCCGACCTGCTCCCCGCGGTCCTCACCCAGTTCGGCGCGCAGACGATCGAGCAAGGTGCCGAACACGAAGGCTGGGTGGTGCAGCGGATCGGGGAACCGGCGCTCGACGAAGACCGTTCCCTGACCGAGCTGAACGTGCTGGACGGGGAGAGCCTGCACCTGCTGCCGCGCGCCGCGCAGCTCGCCGCGATCGACTACGACGACCTCGTCGACGGCGTCGCGGAACAGGTACGCGAACACCCCGGTGCGGTGACGCCGGCGCGGATCCGGTGGCTGTTCCGGGCGGGTGCCGTGGCGGCGCTGCTGCTCGGCTGCCTGGTGCTGCTGCCCGGCTCCGCCGGTGCGACCGGGGTGCTGCTCGCGGCCGGGCTGGCGTTCGCGCTGCTGGTGGCGGCCGCGCTGGTGGCCCGCGGCGCCGCGAAACCGCTGCCGGCCGTGGTACTGGCCGCCGGCGGGGCCGCGCACGCCGCGGTCGCCGGCTGGTCGGTGGTGTTGCTGCTGGACCCGGCGGCGAGCCCGATGGCGGGCCTC
Organism: Amycolatopsis sp. A133; assembly: GCF_031082405.1. GTDB lineage: Bacteria > Actinomycetota > Actinomycetes > Mycobacteriales > Pseudonocardiaceae > Amycolatopsis. The sequence continues at coordinate 191,009 of NZ_JAVHJU010000076.1, read as the reverse complement.
ACCGGGGCGGCGGCGGGCGCACTGCTGGCCCTGCTGGCCGGTGTCATCCTGGTCGCCGACGCCGCGCTCCTGTTCACCGGCGCGGTACTGTTCGCCGCGGTGCTGCTGGGCACCGGGCTGATCGGCTCGGTGACCCCGGCCGATCCGGCCCAGGCCACCGCGATCGGCCTGGTGCTGTCGGGGATCCTGGGCCTGTTCATCCCGACGGCCGCGTTCCGCCTCTCCGGGCTGACGCTGCCGATGCTCCCCACGGGCGCCGAAGAGCTGCACGAGGACATCGATCCCGTGCCGCACAAGGTGGTCGTGGAGCGTGGGGCCGCGACCTTCGGCTACGCCACGGCGCTCCACATCGGACTGGGACTCGCGCAGGCGGTGCTGTTGCCGGTGCTGCTCACCGGCGGGGACGGCTGGCACCTGACCCTCGGGCTGGTCCTCGCCCTGCTCCTGGTGCTGCGCTCGCGCCACCCGAACGGGGTGGTGCAGCGCTGGGCGGTCCTGGTGCCCGCCGCGATCACCGTGCTGGTCGTGGTCGCCGCGCTCGGGCTGGCCGCGGCGCCGGCCACGCGGTTCGTGGTCGTCGTCCCGCTCGCGCTCGTCGCGGGCCTGCTGCTGCTGGGCGGGGAACGGTTGCCGGGCCGCCGGTTCCGGCCCTACTGGGGGCGCGCGGTGGAGATCTTCGAGCTGATCACCGCGGTCGCGGTGCTGCCGATCCTGCTGCAGGTGCTGCACGTGTACACCTTCATGCGGAACCTGGCGGGCTGATGAAATCACGCAAAGACCAGGTGCAGGCCTACTTCTTCGTCGTCGGCCGGCTCGCGGCCGCGGTAACGCACGGCAAGCCGGACGTGCTGGAGTCGCCGAGCAAGCGGATGACCACCGGAACGGTGCTCGGCTTCGTGCTGGCCGCGGTGATCATGGGCGTCTTCGGCATCTTCGGCATGTTCGTCCCCTCGGGCGGCGACTCCTCCTGGCGGCAGGAGGGCGCGCTCGTGATGGACAAGACCAGCGGAGCCCGCTACGCCTACCTCGGCGGTCAGCTGCGGCCGGTGCTCAACTACTCCTCCGCGCGGCTGGTGGCCACGCAGGCCGGCGGCAAGCTCACCGCCGTTTCCCCCGGCGCGCTGGCCGGCACCCCGGTCGGCCCGCCGATCGGGATCGCCGGGGCACCGGACTCCCTGCCGGCTCCGGACAAAGTGGACGGTGGGCCGTGGACGGTGTGCCTGCAGAGCGCCACGACACCGTCCGGCGCGGCGGTGGTGACGCTGCTGCTGGGCCACCCCGCGGGCCCCGCGCTCGGCGACGGGCAGGCGTTCCTCGTGTCGGCGCCGGGCGGGACGGTGTACCTGGTGTCCCGCGGAAAGCGGTTCCACGTCCCGAGCAGCGCGGTCGCCGCCGCACTCGGCTACGGCGCCCTGCGCCCGTTCGACGTGCCCCCGGCGTGGCTGAACACGCTGCCGCAGGGGCCGGACGTCGCCGCGCCGGCCGTGGCCGGGCTCGGGGAGCCGGGCCCGGTGATCGAGGGGCGGCAGAGCCGGGTGGGCCAGGTTTACCAGGTGCGCAACCCGGCCATCAACACCGAGCAGGACTACCTGGTGCGCCAGGACGGCCTCGCCGTGCTCAGCCGTACCGGGGCCGCACTGCTGCTGGCCGCGCCGAGCACCCGGCAGGCCTACCCGGACGGCGTGATCGAGCCGGTGCGGGTCGGGCCGGACGCGCTGACCGGCCTGCCGATCGCGGCGTCGGCCGGGATCGCGCCCGAGCTGCCCCCGGTGCCCCCGGAGGTGGTGACCCCGCCGGCGGGCCGGCAGCCCTGCATCCGCCAGACCCCGGTGGACGGCGGCGCACCGGCGCCGGTGGCCGAACTGCTGCCCGGCGACGAGGTCGCGCAGGCCTCGGTCCCCCTCGGCACCCACCGGGCGGGCGCGACGGCCGACCGGGTCGCGATTCCCGCGGGCCGCGGGGTGCTCGCCCACGTCCCGCCCGCGCCGGGAGGCGGGGGCGGCGTGACGTACCTGGTCACCGAAGCGGGGGAAAAGTACGCCGTGGCCGACGCCGAAACCGTCGCCGCGCTCGGCTACACCCCGGCCGCGGCGGTTCCCGTTCCGGTGCCGCTGCTCGACCTGCTGCCCACCGGGCCGGTGCTCAGCGGGGACGCCGCGCGCCGGGCGCCGGCGGCCGGGCCGTGACGGGAATTCGTAAGGGGAATCCCTACCACGGGCGCACCGGCTCGCGGAACGGCTTTCCGGCCCGCCCGCGGTAATTACCCTCGAATCGTGGTCGTGCTACTGCAGGAAACGTAGCGCTCACCAAAGTCGTAGCACTCATCGCAGGAGGACTCGAAGTGTCGCATTCCACCCAGCTCAACGCGCAGACCATCAACCAGCAGGCCAGCAGGCACGACGAGACGGCCGACAACATCAGCCAGCAGCTCGACACGCTGAAGTCGCAGATCGAGGCCACGCTGGCGGCCAGCCCCAGCGCCGCCACGCGCGCGCTGAGCACGACCACCGACCGCTGGGTCGAATCGGTGCGCAAGTCGGTGCTCGACCACATGCACGCGATGGGCGAGAACATGCGCCGCGAGGCGAACAACCAGGACGCGATGGACTCCGAATCCATGCAGGCGATCCTCAACGTGCCCATGGAGACCGGCAACTTCCTCGGCGTCTGAGCACCGCCACCCCGAACACCGACCGAAAAGGAGACTTGAATGTCCGACGGTACGATCACTTACGACTACCCCGTCATCGAAGAGTGCATCTCGATGATGGTCAGCAAGGCCAACGAAATCGAGAACCAGGCGGGCGACCTGGAATCCGACGTCAAGCGGATCATGGTCGACTGGAAGGGCACGACGGCCGACGCCTACAACCAGCTGGCCAACGACCTCCGCTCGGACATCGAAGCGAACAAGTCCAACCTGGACAGCCTGCGCAAGTCGCTGGAGGACGCGGCCGAGCGCATGAAGCAGGCCGACTCCAGCGGTGCCAAGGGCATGCACTAGCCCGCTCGGTGTGCCGGGCGTTTCCCGCCCGGCACACCGCGGCCCCCCGCCGCCCCCGGCGGCCCTCGTGGAAAGCAAGGAGTTGCCGTGTCGACGAAGTTCGATGCCGAAGCCATCAAGACCGCCGCGGGCAAGATCGGTGGTCTCATGGACGACATGAGCGCCTTCGAGGCGCTCAAGCACCACTGGCCCAACGCGGGCAAGTTCAAGCTCGCCGTGTGGCTGGAGCGGGTCGTGGACGACCGCCGCAACGCGATCGTCGCGCACGCCGAGCACCTCAAGCTCGCTTTCGACGAAATGGAGAAGAAGCTCAACGGGATCGCGACGAACTTCCAGAACGCCGACGGCGACAACGCCCAGGCGATCAGCAAGGCCATGTCCGAACTCGAGGGCGCGGTCGTCGGCGCGGTCCACACGTTCGACGGCAAAACCGAAACCGAGCAGCACAACTACACGCCGGACACCCAGCACACCGGCTTCAGCTACAACCGCCCGACCGACGGTGACGGGTACAACGACAACCTGAACGACCAGGTCACCACCTGAAGTCCCGCGCCCGGCGAGCGCCGGGCCGGTCCGCGTGAACCCCGCGTCCGCCGGCCCGGCGGCCGGCCGGCCAGAAAAGGATCTCCGTCATGCCCGATTCCCCAGGCGCGCCGCTGGTCGGTCAGTACTCGGGGGCCGCGCCCACGCTGGACCCGGCCTTCTTCTCCACTTTGGACTCGATCGAGTCCGTCGTCAGCGACCTCGTCTACAACGCGGACGGCTCCAAGGCGGGGGCGAGCAAGTCCACCGTCGCCGAAGCGTGGTACGCGATCGAGAAGGACGTGAAAAGCGCGGAAAAGGCGCTCGCCACCGTCAACGAGAACTTCGCCAAGCAGATCAAGGCCGTCAAGGACGCCCTGGAGGGAACCGCGGGCGAGGCGTTCGGGAAGTACGCCACCGCGATCCTCAAGACCAGTGAAGAAGTCTACGACACCCTGATGAAGAAGCAGTTCGGAACGACGATGGGCAACGTCGGCCACGCCGTCCAGTCCTTCGCGGACAGCTGGTGGCAGATCCACACCGCGTCGACGTCGACGCGGACGCAGCTGACGAACTCGATCGTCACGACCGCGCAGACGCAGGTCGCCGCGGCGCAGACCAGCCAGCAGGTGACGAACATCTACGCGCAGGTCACCACCGACCTCAACACCATGAAGACCAACATGGACACGGCCCTGCTGAAGGACCTGCAGAACGCGCTGGGAGCGCTCGGCGGGCAGTACAACAGCCGCGCGGCGGACCTCGTGCCGCTCTACATCTCCGACGGGGACACGACCACCGCCGCGCCCCAGGGCAGTGTGCAGCAGCGGATCGGGGCCGGGCTGGACCCGAACGCGAAGCCGTCCGAGACCCCGACACTGCAGCCGACGGTGGAGAACTCGCAGCTGAACTCGCAGTCCGCCACGCCGACGACGAACACCCCGCAGCAGAACGCCTACGCCGGGGTGAACCCGGCCACGCCGGGGGAGACGACCCAGGGCCAGGGAACGCCGCTGCAGGCGGGGCCGCTGAAGCCGGCGTACGAGTCCGTCAAGCCGGGCGAGACGCCGGGTGATCCGCAGGCGACGCCGGGTGCGGGGCAGGAAGGCGCACCCGGCCTGGGCCGGATGACCCCGGAGCAGCAGCAGGCCCTCGCGGGGGCGAAGCAGGCCGCGGGCGACGCGATCGACGGCCTGACCGCGCAGACAACCGATCCGGCCCGGCAGCAGGCGCTGCAGGACGCCAAGCAGGCCGCGCAGGGAGCGATCGACGGGCTCACCGGCCAGCCGTCGGCGACCGGGCCCGGCAGCCCGGCGGACACGCCGTCCCCGGGTGCGGTGGGCGGGATCGACCCCACCGCCCAGCAGGCGCTGACCGATGCGAAGAACGCGGCGGGCAAAGCGATCGACGGTCTCGCCGGGAAGACGGACGACCCGAAGCGCAAGAAGGCACTGGAAGACGCGAAGAAGGCCGCGGAGGACGCCATCGACGGGCTCGGCAGCCCGGCGGACGCGCCGGGGCAGCTGACCGGCGGCCCGGCCGAAGAGGGCATCGAAGCGGCGAAGGACGCGGCCGGCAAGGCGATCGACGACCTGGCCGAGCCGGGCGACTCCGAGGCCCGGAAACAGGCGCTGGAGGACGCCAAGCAGGCCGCCTCCGACGCGCTCGACGGCCTGGGCGACCCGGAGGCGACCGACGGGCCCGGCGCCGCCGACCCGCAGGAGCGCGCCGGCCTGCTCGACGCCAAGCACGAAGCGCAGAAGGCGATCGACGACCTCATCGGCCAGACCGACGACCCCGAACGCAAGCAGGCGCTCGAGGACGCCAAGGCCGCGATGAGCGACGCGATCGACAAAGCCGCCGCTCCCGAGCACTTCCAGCAGGTCCAGGACGCGAAGAACGCCGCGGACAAGGCGATCGACGGCCTGGGCGCCGCCGGGGACGACCCGCAGCGCCGGCACGCCCTCGACGCGGCCAAGGCCGCGGCGGACAAGGCGATCGGGGAGCTCAACGACACCCCGGAGCTGAGCGGCCCCGAGCACGACCAAGCCGTGCAGCACGCGAAGGACGAGGCCGCCAAGGCGATCGACGCCCTGTGCCAGCCCGACGACACCCCCGCCGAGCGGCAGGCGCTCGCCAACGCGAAGGACGCGGTGAACAAGGCCATCGACGGCATCGGGGGGACCGACGGCACCTCCGCCCTCCACGACTTCCTCAAGCCGGGTGAACCGCAGTTCAAGGCGCCGCAGGGCGGCCTGGGCGGCGGTGCCGGTGGCGGCCCCGGGGGCGGCCCCGGCCTGCCCGCGACATCGGCGGGACCGGTCACCGGCGGCGGCGCGACCACCGGGCTGGGTGGCCCCCTCGCCGGCGAAGGACCCGCCCCGGGCAAGTTCGACACGCAGCCGTTCCAGGGCGGCGGCGTCAACACCCAGGGCGGCCCCCTCGCACCGGCCGCGTCCGCGCAAGCCCCGGCGGCCCCCGGCGCGGCCGGCGCCCCGATGGGGCCCATGGGCGGGATGGGCGGCATGGGCGGTGGCGGCGGCGCCCAGGGCGAAAAGGAGCGAGAGCCGCAGATCTGGATGCAGGCCGAGCAGGGTGCGTGGGGCGGCGAGGACAGCGACGAGCCGCGCAGCCACGTGCTGGGCAGGAACTGAGCGGTGGGCGCACCCGAACCGCCGCCGGTCCTCGACCCCGACCTGCAGACCCTGACGTTCGACCAGCTCGCCCAGCTGGTCGAGGAGGTGAGCCCGGACGCGTTCTACGAGCGCGCCGCGGCGTTCGACACCGCGATGGCGCGGTTCGAGCAGCTGCAGGACGACCTCGGCGCCCAGACCCGCCACCTGTGGGAAGCGTGGTCCGGCCGGATCGCGGAGGCGTTCGACGAGGTCGTCCGCGAGGTGTCCGGCCGCACCGGAGCCGTCGTGCACGCCATGGCGGACCCCGGCTACGGAGCGGTGCTGCGCCGCGCCGGGGACGCGCTGACCCAGGCCCGCCAGCGCGTGCACGACCTGCGCGCGCAGAACCGCCAGGGCGACCTCGAGGCCGCCCGCCAGGTGCTCTACGACCTCGGCACGGCGTACCGGGACCTGGTTGCGGTGCTGACCCCGGTGCCGGGCGCGGGCACCGAGGTGCCGTCGACGTCGAACCCGCCGGGTGGTGTGCCGGCCGGTGGCGAGCCGCAGACCGGGCCCGGGTGGCGGCCGTCCGGTCAGGAGCAGTACCCGAGCGGCGGCGGAGCGGCCGGCGGCGGGTTCGCGCCGTCGGCGGCGTTGGCGCACCCGGGCGTGCAGGGCCGGATCGCGCGGGCCGCCGGGGTGGAGCCGGGGTCTGCCCCGGCGGCGCCGTCCGGGGGTGCGGTGGTGCTCGGCCGCACGGTGGCTCCGGCTCCGGCCGCGGGGTCTGCGCAGGCGGAGACGGACGCGGTGGCGGCGGCGGTGCTGGGACGGCCGTCGGTGGGGAGGAAGGAGACCGCTCGTCCAGGCCGGGGGAGGCGCAAGGAGGTGCTCGGGGAGAAGTCCGACGGGTGCGCGCCGGAGCCCGGCCGCGACGACGAGCCCGCGTCGGCGACGGAGAAGGTGCCCACGACTTCTGCGCCGGAAGGTGAGCACGCGCGGGAAGCGGCGCCGCGGGCCGCGAAGACCATCGAGGCCGTGGCGGAGCCGACCGCCCACGCAGCTCCGGTGACGGCCGCGGCACCGGCCGGCCACGGGGCAGCGAGCACGGCCTCGGCACCGCTTGCGGAGGTGGCTCCGTCCGAGCACGTGGCCCCGAAGGTGGCTTCGGCGCCGGCTGTTCATGCGGCCGCCGCACCGGCCGGTCACCCGGCTCCGGGCGTGGCTTCTGCACCTGCCGGTCACCTGGCTCCGGCCTCGGCTTCGGCTGCGCAGGTGGCTCCGGCCGTCCACGGGGCCTCGGTGACCGCGCCCGGGGTTCCGGCCGCCCCGGCGCCCGGCACCCCGGCTGCCCCCGCGCTGCCGGCGACCGCGCCCGCGGCACCGGCGTTCCCCGCCACTCCCACTGCGGCGGGGCCCGCTTTTCCCACGGCACCGGCCGCGTCGGGGCACGGGCCGCTTCCCGGGTCGCCGTCGCCGGGCGGGTTCGGGGGGCACGAGCCCGCTGCCGGGGTGCCGCGCGGGCCCGGTGCCTTGCCCGCTTCGCCGGCGTTCCAGCCGGTCAGCGGAAGTCTCGACGCCACGGCCGCGGGGGTGCCGCCCGTGGGACCGGGGGTGCCCGGCTCGCCGCGGGTGGCCGGGGACCACTCCGCCGCCGGCGGGTACCTGGGGTCGGCGTTCCCCGGCGCGGCCGGGCAGGAGCCGGAGCGGGAACGCGATCCGGCGAAGTTCCTCGAGGTCGAGCCGGGGGCCTGGACCTCCGGTGCGGACGGGGCGCCGGTCCTCGGCCGTCCGGTCGCCGCACCGCCGCCCGCCGGACCGGTGCCGGCCGAGGTCGCCGAGCTCGAAAGGCTCAAGGATCCCGAAGAGCTGAAGCGCGTGCTGGGCCGCCTTGGGCGCCGTGACGAAGAGTAGTGGATCACCGGTTGGGGTGAATTCGCGGTGTGGTGGCGGCCGGGCGGGCGGGAGCGCCGGATAAAATCGGGTCACCCGCTTCGTTCGTGGCCGGGGCGTGAACGGGGGTGGCATGCGGGAACCGGGCGAGTCCGAGGACGCCGGGCGCATCCAGCGTGCGCTCGAGAACGCCCGCACCGAACGGGACCGCCTCGGTGACCTCGGGCGGTGGAGCGAAGCCGACGAAGCCGTGCTGGTGACCTTGCGTGACGTCCTCGCGGCGGCCTCGCACGACATCATCGGAACGGACCTCGGCGGGCTGGTCTACGTCGCGGGCAGTCCCCGGCCCGGGCACGCCCGGCTGAAGGGCAACTGGGGGCCGGTGCCGCCCGACCGGCTGCACGCGACCTGCGCGATGCTGCTGGTCAACCGCGGCCGGGAGCCGAAGACCGTGGTCGAGCTGGCGCACCGGGCGCTGGAGTCCTTCGCTTGGCGCGACCTCGGGACGTTCTGGTACGCCGTGCTCGCGCTCGCCTACGCCGACGACATCGCCGCCGCCGGCCACCACCTCGAGCGGGCGATGGCGCGGTCGGGCTGGTCCGGCCCGCACCCGCACAGCTCCGCGCTCACGGCGCTGCGCGCGCGGGTCGCGGCGCTCGGCGGCGAGCCCCGGCGGGCCTGGCAGCTGCTCGACGCCGCCCTGCGGCAGGGAGTGGTCGAGCAGTTCCACGAGGTCGCCGTCGCCTGGGCGATCGCGGCGCTGGTGGACCTCGGCGACCTCGACCGCGCCGAAGACCTCCTGCTGGAGCACGGGTTCGCCAACGCGCTCGACGGCGTCGTCGACCGCGCGGAGGTGCTGGCGGCCCGCGGCGCGCTGCGGGAGGCCACCGGACGCGCGCAGCCGGCCTACGAGGACTGGACCGCCTGCGGAAGGGAACTCGCGGGCTGGGGCGTGACGAATCCGGCGGTGCTGCCGTGGCGGTCCCAGGCGGCGCTGTGCGCCGCGGCGGCCGACCGGCGCAGCCTGGCGCTTTCGCTGGCCAACGAAGAGCTGTTCCACGCCCAGCGCTGGGGCACGCCGCAGGCGGTCGGGTCCGCGCTGCGGGCGGTCGCGCTGGTGTCCGACGAGGACCGGGACGTCAAGCTGCTCAAGGAAGCCGCCGACCACCTGGCGCGCAGCAACGCCCGCGGCACCCTGCTGCGAGCCCGGTACGAACTCGGCGTCAAGCTCAGCGTGCGCGCCGGCGACGAAGACGGGCGCCCGGCGCTGAGAGCCGCCCGCGAGACCGCGGCGGCGATGAACAGCGAAGCGTGGGTGCACCGCATCGACGCGGCCCTGCGCCGCTGGGCGGGCGAGGACGCCGACGCGAAACTGACCGCCCAGGAGCTCAAGGTACTGAACCTCGCCCGCGCCGGCCTCGCCAACAAGGCCATCGCGGCGCGGCTGCACCTGGGCACCAGCACGGTGGAGTTCCACCTGTCGAACGGCTACCGCAAGCTGGGCATCTCCGGCCGCGGCGAGCTGCCGTCGCTGATGATGCCGGTGTGGTGACGGGCTTCCGGCCGCGGGCGTAGCGTCCTTCGGCTCGCGGAAGCTGGCCGCGTGTGCGCGGCGGGGCTGTTGGTCGCGTTGTGCCCTGCGGCCGCGGTGAGCTGCCGTCGTTGATGCCGGTGTGGTGACGGGTTTCCGGTCGCGGGCCTGATCGGGCAGACCCGCTCGACGAACTGACGGTGCCGCGCGGGCGGCGATCGCCAATCGCCGTCGGGCGGAGTTAGTTTCTGGGCAAGCCTTTTCCGCCGCGGCGGCCACCGGGTGCGGCACCGATCGTGCCCACCGGCCGGCCGTCCGGCGAGTGATCCCGTGTCGGCCCCTTTCCCGGAGGACACGACCCATGACGACGAGCCCGGTCCGGCCGTGGGCGGCGCTTTCCGCGCTGTGCCTCGGTTTCTTCATGATCCTGCTGGACACCACCATCGTTTCGGTCGCCATCCCGGCCATGCTGCGCGGCCTGGGCGCGAGCCTCAACGCGGTCGTCTGGGTGGTCAGCGTCTACCTGCTGACCTACGCGGTCCCGATGCTGTTCACCAGCCGGCTCGGCGATCGGTTCGGCCCCAAGCGGGTGTTCCTCGCCGGCCTCATCGTGTTCACCCTCGCTTCGCTGTGGTGCGGTCTCGCCGGTGACGTCCAGACGCTCATCGCGGCCCGCGCCGTGCAGGGACTCGGCGCCGCGCTGCTGACCCCGCAGACGCTCGCGTTCGTCAGCCACCTGTTCGCCCCCGCCGGACGCGGTCCGGCGATGGGGGTGTGGGCCGCCGTGGCCGGGCTGGCCACGATCGCCGGGCCGCTGCTCGGCGGCGTGCTCGTCCAGCACCTGGGCTGGGAATGGATCTTCTTCGTCAACGTCCCGCTCGGCCTCGCCACCCTGGTGCTGACCTGGTGGCTGGTGCCCGACTGGCAGCCGAAGCACGCCCATTCGTTCGACGTCGCCGGTGTTCTGCTCTCCGGCGCCGGGTTGTTCCTCCTCGTCTTCGGTGTCCAAAACGGGCAACAGCGCGGCTGGGGTGCCGGCGTGTTCGGGACCCTCGGGCTGGGTGTGGTGCTGCTGGGCGCGTTTGTGCTCTGGCAGCGCGCCAACCGCCGCGAACCCCTGGTGCCGCTGCGGATCTTCGGTGACCGCGACTTCTCGGCGGGCACGCTCGCCTGGGCGGCCGTCGGCTTCGCGATGACCGGGATGTTCCTGCCGCTGGTGATCTACCTGCAGTCGGTGCTGGAGCTGACGCCCTCGGCGACCGGTCTGCTCACCACGCCGATGTCCGTGCTGACCGCCGCGCTGGGGCCGGTCGCCGGCCGCGCCGCGGCCAAGGTCGGCGGCAAGCGCCTGGTGGTGACCGGCCTGCTCGCGCTGGCGGCCGGGGTCGGCGTCTTGGCGCTGCAGGCGGCCCCGGCCACCGAACCGTGGACGCTGCTGCCCGCGTTGCTGCTGTGCGGCCTGGGTTTCGGCCTCGTCCTCGCGCCGATGAGCACCGTGGCCCTCGGCTCGGTCGAGCCGCGGCTGGCCGGCACCGCGTCCGGTGTCTTCAACACCGCGCGCCAGGTCGGCGGCGTGCTCGGCAGCGCGGCGGTCGGTGTCCTGCTGCAGGCGCGGATCTCGGCCTCGATCACCGGTGCGGCCGGTGCCGCCGCGGCGACGCTGCCGGAGCAGTTCCGCGTGCCCTTCATCGAAAGCGTGACCGCGTCGGCCGGTGCGCCCGCGGCCGGCCCGGTTCCCGGGCCCGGCCTGCCGGGCGAGCTCGCGGTCCGGACCATCCACATCGGACTCAGCGAGGCGGCGGGCGAAACGTTGCTGCTGCCGCTGGCCGTGCTGCTCTTGGGCGCCCTCGCCGCGACGGCGATGCGCCGCACCGTCCCGGTGGTCGAAGAGACCGCCGGAAAAACCCCTCCCCGCCGCCCCCGGTAGTCAAGGAGTTCACGCGCATGGCAGCCTCCGCACCACGCACCGCCGAGCCCGTCGCGATCGTCGGCATCGGATGCCGCTTCCCCGGCGGGGTCGCGGATCCGCTGGGGTTCTGGCACCTGATCGAGTCGGCCACCGACGCCATCACCGACATCCCGGGCGACCGGTGGCGCGCGAACGACTTCTTCGACGAAGACCGCGCGACACCGGGCCGGATGTTCGTGCGCCAGGGCGGGTTCCTGCGCACGCCGGTCGACGCCTTCGACGCCGGGTTCTTCGGCATGTCCCCGCGCGAGGCCGCCGCGCTCGACCCCCAGCAGCGGCTGCTGCTCGAAGTCACCTGGGAGTCCTTCGAGGACGCCGGCATCCCGCCGAGCACCACCGCGGCCGCGAACATCGGGGTCTACATCGGCGGTTTCACCTTCGACTCGGCGACGCTGCAGCTGGCCGAGTCCAACCAGCACCTGGTCAGCTCGGCCACCCCGACCGGGGTCAGCATGACCATGCTGGCGGCCCGGCTGTCGTACGCCTTCGACTGGCGCGGCCCGGCGTTCACCCTCGACACCGCCTGCTCGTCTTCGCTGGTGGCGCTGCACCAGGCCTGCACCGCGCTCGCGCAGGGCGACTGCGACCTCGCGGTGGCGGGCGGGGTGAACGTCATGGTGAACCCGGCCACCACCATCCTGATGTCCAAGGGCCAGTTCCTCTCACCCGACGCCCGGTGCAAGTCCTTCGACCACCGGGCCAACGGTTACGCCCGCGGTGAGGGCGCCGGCGTCCTGGTGCTGAAGCCGCTGTCGGCGGCGGTGCGCGACGGCGACCGCATCCACGCCGTCGTGCGGGGCACCGCGACGAACCAGGACGGCCGCACGCCCGGCATCACCGTGCCGCGGGTGGAGTCGCAGCGGGTGCTCATCGAGCGCGCCTGCCGGGTCGGCGGCGTCGACCCGGCTTCGATCGGCTACTTCGAAGCGCACGGCACCGGCACCGCCGCGGGCGACCCGGTCGAGGCGACCGCCATCGGCGAGGTGCTCGGCGATTCCGCCGGCCCGCACTGGCTGGGGTCGGTCAAGTCGAACTTCGGGCACACCGAGGCCGCGGCCGGCGTGGCCGGGGTGATCAAGGCGGCACTGTGCCTGCAGCGCGGGGTCATCCCGCCGAACCTGCACTTCGAGAAGCCGAACCCGCGCATCCCGTTCGACCGCCTGCCGATCCGGGTGCCCACCGAGGCGGTCCCGTTCCCGGAGCGGCCGGAGCCGAGGCGGGCCGGGGTCAACTCCTTCGGCTTCGGCGGGACCAACGCGCACGCCATCCTCGAACAGTGGCCCGCCGAGGCCGCCGGGCCGGCCGGGACCGACGACGGCCGCCCGGTGCTGCTGCCGCTGTCGGCGCGCAGCCCGGAAGCCCTGCAGTCGCTGGTGGAGTCCTACGCGAGCCTGCTCGAACAACCGGCCGTGCCGCCGCTGCGCCAGATCGCCCGTGCGGCCTCGCGCCGGCGTGACCACCACCCGATGCGGACGTTCGTCGTCGCCGCCGAGCCCGCGGAAGCCGCGGAGAAGCTGCGCGCCCTCACGCCGGCCCCGACCCGCGTGACGCGCCCGGCGATCGCCTTCGTCTACACCGGGATGGGTCCGCAGTGGTGGGGGATGGGCCGCGAGCTGCTGGAGACGGAGCCGCGCTTCGCGGAAGTGGTCGCCGCCTGCGACGAGGTGCTCGCCCGCCACGGCCTGTCCATCGCGGACGAGTTGCGCCGCCCCGAGCCCGACTCCCGGCTGACCGAGACGCTCTACGCCCAGGTTGCCAACTTCGTCGTCCAGGCGGGACTGACCGCGCTGTGGCGCGAGCGGGGCATCGAGCCCGCGGTGATCGTCGGGCACAGCGTGGGCGAGGTGGCCGCGGCGTACGCGGCCGGCGTCTACACCCTCGAAGACGCGCTCACGGTGAGCTTTCACCGCGCGAACCTGCAGGCCCGCCTGGCCGGGCGCGGCGCGATGGCGGCGGTCGGCCTGCCCGCCGCGGAGGTGGCGCCGCACCTGGTCGACGGCGTGGGCATCGCCGCGATCAACAGCACCCACGCCACGACGATCGCCGGGGACCGCGAAGCCCTCGAAACGGTGACTGCCGCGCTGACCGAGCTGCTGAGCGCGTCGGTGAAGCCGCTGCGGGTCGAGGTCGCCTACCACAGCCCGCAGATGGACGAGATCCGCGAACCGCTGCTCGCCGCGCTGGCCGGGATCCGCCCGCGCCGCGCCGAGGTCCCGCTGTTCTCGACGGTGACCGGCGACCACGTCGAAGGCCCCGAACTCGACGCCGCGTACTGGTGGGGCAACGTCCGGCAGCCGGTGCGGTTCGCCGACGCGTTCGGCAAGGTGCTCACCCGGGGCGTCGGCGCCGTGCTGGAGGTCGGGCCGCACCCCGTGCTGGCTTCGGCGATCGACGAGGCGCTCGCCGGCCGCGCGGACACCGTCGCCCGGCTGGCGTCGCTGCGCCGCGACCGCCCGCAGCGCGAGCAGCTCACCGAAACCCTGGGCCTGCTGTACGAGGCCGGGGCCGAGCCGGACTGGGACCGCGTGCACCCGGGCCCGCGCGAGCACCTGGACCTGCCCCGCTACCCGTGGCACCGGGAACGGCACTGGATCGAGTCGGCCGCGTCCCGGCAGCGGCGGCTGGGCCACGACGGCCTGCGGCTGAGCGGCCGTCCCGTGCCGTCGGTCACCCCGGTCCGCGACGTCGAGCTGTCCGCGGCCGCGTTCCCGTACCTGGCCGACCACAAGGTGGGCGAGTCGGTGGTCTTCCCCGGCTCCGGCTACCTCGAAGCCGCGCTGGCCGCCTTCCCGGACGACGCCCCGTGCGTCCTCGAAGACGTCGTCTTCCACCGGCCGTTCGCGCCGGCGCCCTCGTCGGTCCCGACGCTGCGCGTGGGGCACGACCCGGCGCGGCAGCTGGTCACCCTGCACAGCCGCAGCGGCCCCGACGACACCGGCTGGACGCTGCACGCCGAGCTCCGCCGCGCCCACGTCGCCAAGGCCCGCCCCGCGGAACCGCACCCCCGGACCCTCGCCGAACTCACCGAAGGACTGCCGGAACTCGGCCACGACGACGTGTACGCGCGGCTCGGCGGCAGCGGGCTGAACTACGGGCCGGCGTTCCGCGTCGTGCAGCGCCTGTGGTGGCGCACGGAAACGCGCGAGGTCTTCGGCGAGCTGCGGCTCGACACCGTCGAACAGGCGGGCCACCGGCTGCACCCGGTGCTGCTCGACGGCGCGCTGCAGGCCGCCATCACCGGCGCGCACCTGCTCGGCGGCGGCGTCGAGGCCGGCACGTACGTGCCGGCCCGGATCGACGCGCTGAAGTTCTTCCGCTCCCCGGGCACCCGCCTGTGGATCCACGGCCGGGGCCGCGACGGCAGCGCTCCGGGAACCATCGAATGCGACCTGACCCTGGTGACCGACGACGGCGAAGTCGTCGCCCGGGTCGAGGGCCTGCGGGCCAGCCGGCTGGTCGAAGCGGAGGAGCCGGCGGCGAAGCTCGCCTACCGGCACGCCTGGCAGCCCGAACCGCTGGAGCGGGCCGGCGGCGCGGAAGGCCGCTGGATCGTCGTGGGCTCGTCGGCCACCGCGGACGCCGTCGCCGGCGAGCTGGCCGGCGCGGACGCCGAGGTCGTCCGCGCGGACCCGGCCCGCGACCGGTGGCTCGACGACGTGCTCGCCGCCGTCTCAAGGGGCTGCCGCGGCGTCGTCTACGTCGAGGGCGCCCAAGACGACCACGCGCCCGCGTGCGAACCGGTGGCGGCGCCGCTGCGGCTGGTCCAGGAGCTCCCGGCCGAGTCCGGGACGTTGTTCCTGGTGACCACGGGCGCGCAGAGCGTCTCCGCCGAAGACCCGACGACCGCCCCGGCGGCCGCGGCGCTGTGGGGCTTCGGGCGGGTCGTCTCCGCCGAACGCCCGGAGCTGCGTTGTCGCCTTGTCGACCTCGCCCCGGGCGACGGCATCCTGGCCGCGCTGCTCACCGAGCTCACCCAGGACAGCCTCGAGGAGGTCGCCCTGCGCGCCGGCGGCCGATACGTCCGGCGGCTGCTGCCGGCCGGGGAGGGCTCCGGGTTCGACCACGTCCGCACGAGCACCGACCGCACGCCGGTGCGGCTGCGCCCGGCCGGGCTGGCGGGTGGCGACCTCGGGTTCGTCGCGGCCACCCGCCGTCCGCCGGGGCCGGGGGAGGTCGAAGTGGCGGTCTCGCACGCCGGCCTCAACTTCAAGGACGTCCTCAAGCAGACCGGCCTGATCTCCCCGCACGCCATCGAGGGCAGCCACTCCGGGACGACGCTCGGGCTGGAGTGCTCGGGCACCGTCGTCGGCGTCGGTGAAGGGGTGCCGGACCTGCGCGCCGGGGACGAGGTGTTCGCGCACAGCCGCGACCTGTTCGCCTCCCACGTGACGCTGGAGGCGTTCCGCGTGGTGAAGAAGCCCGAAGTGCTGTCGGGCGCCGAAGCCGCGTCGCTGCTGCCGGTGGTCACCGCGCACCTGTCGTTGGTGCGGCTGGCGAACCTGCGGCCCGGCGAACGCGTGCTGGTCCACTCGGCCGCCGGTGGCGTCGGCCTGGCCGCCGCGCGGATCGCGCGGTGGCTCGGCGCCGAGGTGTTCGTCACCGCGGGCAGCGAACCGCGGCGGGAAGTCCTGCGCCGCGAGGGGTTCACCCGCATCGCCGACTCCCGGTCGACGTCCTTCGCCGACGACGTGCTCGGCTGGACCGGCGGCGCCGGCGTCGACGTCATCGTCAGCTCCCTGCCCGCCGACATGATCCACCACAGCCTCCGCGCACTGGGCACCTTCGGCCGCTTCGTCGAGCTGGGCAAGCCCGGCGACGTCGCCGACCACGCCGTCCGGCTGGCCTCCGCGCGGCGGGCGCTGTCGTTCCACTCCTTCGACTACGACCAGATGATGGCGCTGCGCCCGGACGACGTCCGGGCGAGCATGCGCGCGGTCGCCGACCTGTACGAGCAGGGCGCCATCGCCCCGCTGCCGTGCACGGAGTACCCGGCCGCCGAGGTGGGCGAGGCCTTCCGCGCGATGGCGCGGCCCGAGCACCACGGCAAGATCGTCGTGCGGCTCGGCGGCGAGCCGGTGGCCGTCCCGGCGGCGTCGCTGCCCGGCTCGCCGGTGCGCCCCGACGTCACCTACCTCATCACCGGCGGCCTCGGCGGTCTCGGCCGCGCGGTGGCGCGCCGGCTCGCCGACCGGGGCGCCCGGTACCTGGTCCTCGCGGGCCGCCACGGCGTCACGTCGTCCGCCGCGGCGCAGGACGTGGCCGAGCTGACCGCGCGCGGGGTCAAGGTGCGGATCCACAAGGCCGACGTCGGCGACCGCGAACAGGTGCGCTCGCTGCTGGAGCGGGTGCGGGCCTTCCTGCCGCCGCTCGGCGGGATCGTGCACGGTGCGGCCGACTTCGACGACGTGGTGCTCTCGGACACCGACCCGGCCCGGCTCGTGCGGGCCACCCGGCCGAAGGCCGACGGCGCCTGGCACCTGCACCGGGAGACGCAGACCGACAAGCTCGACTTCTTCGTGCTGTTCTCCTCGGTCGCGGCGCAGCTGGGCGCGCTCGGGGCGGGCGCCTACGCGACGGCGAACGAGTACCTCAACGGCCTGGCCCGCCACCGGCACGCACTGGGCCTGCCCGCGACCGCCATCGGCTGGGGGATGATCGACGAGGTCGGCGTCGCGGTCAGCCGTGACGGCCACGTCGGCAACGTCCTGCGCCGCAACGGCCACCGCGGCATGTCGCCGGCCCGGCTCGTCACCGAACTGGAGACGCTGCTGCGCACCGCCCCGGCCGAGGTGTCGGTGGCCGACGTCGACTGGCCGCGCTGGGCCCGCGCCAACCGGCAGCTGGCCTCGCTGCCGAAGTTCCGCGCGGTCGTGCCGGAAGGGGCCGCGGACGGCGACGGCGACTCCGGCGGCGAAGAGTCGGTCGCGCTGCGGCTCAAGCAGGCGGACCCGGCCGAGCGCACGGCCATGCTGCCCGCCCTGGTCACCCCGTTGCTGCAGCGCACGACCGGCCTCGGCGAGCAGCAGCTCGCCGAGCAGCAGGCCGTCGACGTCGACTCGCTGACCGCGGTGGAACTGCGGGTGCTGCTCCAGAAGCAGCTCGGCGTGGCCGTTCCGGCGGCGCGGCTGCAGCGCAGCCTCAGCGTCGACGTGCTCAGCGGCCTGCTCGCGGACGAGCTGGACCGCGCCCGGCCGGCGGCGCCGGGGACGCAGCTCACCGTCCACGAAATCACCTCGGCCGACGGCACGGTGGTCTACGGCCACCTGAGCCTGCCCGAGGGCCCCGGCCCGCACCCGGCGGTGGTCGTCTGCCTGCCGGGGCACGGCGGGGTGCTCGACGACCACGGCGAGTACCGGCACACGAGCGAGCACGCGCCGCTGACCGCGGCCGGGTTCGCGGTGTTCTCCGTCGACCAGCGGGGTGCACCGGGGCACGGGCCCGAATTCCGCGCGCTGGCGCGGATCGGCGCCGAGGACATCGACGACGTCGTCGCGGCGGCCCGGCACCTCGCCGGGCTCCCCGAGATCGACGAGCGGCGCATCGGGATCCTGGGCACCAGCCGCGGCGCGTACTCCGCGCTCCTGGCCGTGGAGCGCGCGCCCGGCCTGTGGCAGCGAGCGGTGCTGCTCATGGGCTTCTACGACCCGGTCCGGTTCGTGCTGGCCGACCAGGCGCGGCCGGGTTCCCTGCTGCCCCCGAGCGACCCGGCCGCGATCGAGGAGTACTTCTCCTCGCCCAGCCGGCAGCCGCTGGGCGCGCTCGGCGACGTGACCGTGCCGCTGCTGGTCGTGCACGGCGACGCCGACCCGGTGGCCGAACTCACCGAGTCCGAGGAGCTGGCCGCCGCTGCGCGCGAAGCGGGAGTGCCCGCGGAACTGGTCGTGGTGCCGGGAATGGCGCACGACACCGGCCACAAGGACGCGGCCTGGACCGGTCTGTGGCCCCGGATCACCCACTTCCTCCAGGAGGACGGCACCCGATGAAGTACAGCATCTTCCTGCCCACGGGCTTCGCCCGCGAGTTCGCCGGCTTCACCGACCCGATCGCGGTGACCGCGCGGCTGGTGGAGCTGGCCAAGCTGGCCGACGACGCCGGGTACCGGGCGCTGCTCGCGCCCGACCACCTCACCACGGTCCAGCCGTCGACCGACATGGTCTTCGAGGCCTGGACCCTGATCACCGCGCTGGCGCGGGAAACCACCACCGTGCGGATCGGCCACCTGGTCACCGCGAACGGCTACCGCAACCCCGCGCTGCAGGCGAAGATGGCGTCCACAGTGGACGTCCTGGCCGGCGGCCGGCTGGACTTCGGCATCGGCGCGGGCTGGCTGGAGCCCGACCACCGGCAGTACGGCTACGACTTCGGCACCACCGGCGAGCGGCTGCGCCGGCTGGAGGAGGCCCTGCAGGTCATCCTGGCCCTGTGGACGGAGCCGAAGGCGACTTTCGAAGGCCGCTACTACCGCATCGAGGACGCGGTCAACGAGCCCAAGGGCGTGCAGCGCCCGCACATCCCGCTGATGATCGCCGGGGCGGGGGAGAAGCGGACGCTGCGGCTGGTGGCCCGCTACGGCGACGCCTGCAACATCATGGACTCGCCCGAGGTGGCCCGGCACAAGTTCGCCGTGCTGCGCGGGCATTGCGAGGACGTCGGACGCGACTACGCGGCGATCACCCGCACGGTCACCACCCCCTGCATCATCCGGGACACCGACGCCGAAGCGCGGGCGCTGATCCCGCTCGCGTCCAAGTTCGTCTTCCCCGGTGACGTCGGGTCCTACGGCCTCGTCGGCTCGCTCGACACGGTCCGCCGCCGCATCGCCGCGTTCGAGGAGGCCGGGGTGCAGGAACTGATCGTCTACTTCGAGGACCCGACCAGCACCGCGCAGGTCGCCGAGTTCGCCCGCCTCTTCGTCGACTAGGGGAAGACCAATGACCGAATCCGGAACCGGACGGGTGCTCGTCGTCGGGATGGGCGTCAGCGGGATCGCCACCGCGGTGCGGCTGCGCCGGGCAGGGTGGCGGCCCGTGCTCGTCGAGCGGGCGCCGGGCCGCCGCTCCGACGGCTACTTCATCGTCCTGTTCGACGCGGGCAAGGCAGCTGCCGCCCGGCTCGGGCTGCTGGCGGCCGTCCACGACCGGGCGACCACAACACCGAAGCTCGACATCGAGCGCGACGGCGCCGCCCGGCCGGGAATGTCCTTTTCGGACTTACCCGGCCGGCCGTGGACCATGCTGCGCGGCGACATCGAGAAGGCGGCCTTCTCGGTCCTGCCCGACGACGTCGAGATCCGCTACTCGACGGTGCCCACCGCCATCGAGCAGGACGACGACGGCGTCGACGTCACGCTGCTCGACACCGTGGCGGGAACGTCGGTCACCGAGCGGTTCGACCTGGTCGTCGGCGCGGACGGGCTGCGCTCGACGGTCCGCTCCCTGGTGTTCGGCCCGCACGAGCGGTACCTGCGGCGGATGGGGTACATGGTCGCCGCCTACCGGTTCGACGGCACCCCGGCCGGGCTCGTCCCCGGCCAGGCGGTGACGCTGCTCGAGCCGGGCCGGTCCATGTGGGTCTTCGCCTACCGCGACCACGACCCGACGGTGCTGATCACCTACCGCACCGACGACGTCGACGCGGAGTTCCGCCGTCCCCCGGCCGAGCGGCTGCGCGAGGTCTTCGGCCCGCAACCGCCGGGCACCACGCTCGAGGACGTCCTGCGCGCGGCCGCGACCGCGGACACCGTCCTGTTCGACTCGGCCGAGCAGGTCCGGATGGACACCTGGCACACCGGGCGTGTGGTCCTGCTCGGCGACGCCGCCTGGTGCGTCACCCTCTACGCCGGCATGGGTGTTTCGTCGGGCCTCACCGGCGCCGAGCTGCTCGGGACCATGCTCGAACGCCACCCCGGCGACATCGGCACCGCGCTGACGGAGTGGGAGCGCGCGCTGCGGCCCTACGTCGGCCACTACCTCGACGGCGCGGCCGCCGACCGGAAGGTCTTCGTGGTGAACAGCAAGGCGGAGATCCGGTTCCGCCGCGCGGTGCCCTGGCTGCGCCGCTTCCGCCTCGGCCGGCGCGTGGTCAACCGGCTGGTGCGCATCGACGAAATCGCCAGGTACAAGAACGCCGACATCGTCGGCGAGGTGCTGAGCGGCTTGCGGGAAGGGAGCCGGGTGTGACGGCCGGGCGCGTACTGGAGAGAATCGGCTCGGCACTGGGGCTGGTGGCGGTGCTGGCGGCGACTGTGGTCGCCTGTTCGGCCGTCGGGGAAGCACCGGCGGCACCGCCGCCGGGTCCGGCCGCCCACATCCTGGTCCCCGAGCGAGGTGCCCTGCTGGGCCACTACTACGGTTCGGGGACCATCGCGGAGACCGACGCCCGGATCGGCCGCAAACCGGCGGTCCACCTTGCGTACTACGGCTGGGCGGACGACTGGGTCGCGGCCGGGGCCACCCGCGCCGACCTCGCCGGCGGCCGGATCCCGCTGATCAACTGGGGACCGTTCGGCGTCTCCTTCGACGACCTCGCGGCCGGCGAGCTGGACGACACCGTCGAAGCGCGCGCCGACGGCGTCAAGACGCTCGGTGCCAAGGTGATCGTGGACTTCGCGGCCGAGATGAACGAGGAAGAGGGCTGGGGCGGGCATTCGCCGGCGAAGTACATCGCCGCGTACCGGCACATCCACGACGTGTTCGCGGCCCGCGGGGTGACGAACGTCGTGTGGGCCTGGTGCCCGAACAACACCGACACCCCCGGCGCACCCCCGGCGACGGCCTACTACCCGGGCGACGAGTACGTCGACTGGACCGGCGTGGACGGGTACAACTGGGGCACATCCGAAGCCGGCTTCGGCTGGCAGAGCTTCGAAGAGGTGTTCGCGGACAGCTACGGCAAGCTCGCCGCGCTGCGCAAGCCGATCATCATCGGTGAAATGGCATCCGACGAAACCGGCGGGGACAAGGCGCGCTGGGTGGGAGACGTCGTTCCCGCGTTGCAGCGGAGGTTCCCGCTCGTCAAGGCGGTGGTGTGGTTCGACGTCGAGAAGGAGCGGCGGTGGCAGATCACCTCGTCGGTGCCGTCGCTGGCGGCCTATCAGCGCATGGCGAAGGATCCGTACTTCAACCCGTGACGCCCGCGGGCCGGCGCCGAGGCCGGGTCTCGGAGTAGCACGACGTCGGCGTTCCCGCTCCTCCGGGGGTTCCCAGGGGCACCGGTCAGGACTGACCCGGGACCGACCTCGACGAACGTCCGGACCCCGGCGGCGTACATCGCGTTCACCTGGTCGGCGAACCGCACCGCGGACACCGGCTGCCGGGCGATCCGCTCGGCGATCTCCCTCGGTGCGGACGGGTAGGCGGTGGCATCGGAGTTGGCGTACCGTACACCGGCACTTCCGGGGTGGTGAGAGCCAAACCGCGGACGCGGTCGCCCCACGGCCGGGCCATGCCCTGGACGAGCGGGCTGTGGAAGGCCGCCGACAGTCCAGCGGGCGCGCGCGGACGCCGCGTTCGGCCAACCGGCGCGCCAGGGCGGCGAGGGACCGGCGGCCGCCGGAGACCACCACCTGCTCGGGTGCGTTGTGGTTCGCCGGCCACAGATCGCGCGACCCAGCGCGCGTATCGCGTTCTCGACGGCCGAGGCCGGGGCCGGCACGGCGAGCATGCCACCGGGTTCACGGGCCGCGTCGCGCATCAGCTCGCCGCGCCGCCGCGCCAAGCGCGCTACTGCCCGCACGGCCGGGGCGGCGCGGCGCCGTCGATCGACACCGCGAGGCACGGCCTGATCGAGGCCCGGCACCCCGACCACCGGCACTACCGGCGGATCCTGGTCGTCCCGACGCTGCTCGACGCGCTCGAAGACGCCTCGGCGTGGCACGACACGCCGTACGGGCGGGCGTCGGCCGGCTGGTTCCGCTCGAAGGACCTCGTGCGGTTCGAGCTCGAGGTGCCGCCCGACACCCGGGCCACCGTCCGGAGCCGAGCACGAGGTCGGCAGCGGCACGCACACCTGGACCGAGGTGCACCCACGCGGGCGCCGCACGCGGACCGGACTCGGACTCGACAGCGACCTCGCCACCGTCATCGACGAAGTCGAGGCCTATCAGGCCGTCCTGGCGGCGATCGGCTCCCTCGATCCCGGCCGTGGCGCCGCGTTCCGCCGCACGACCAGGTGGCTGCCGGGACGCCGGCTGCGCGATCCGCTGAGCCACCCGCCCCTCGCAATCGTGGAAGCCAGCAAAAAGGCGCCGGCCGCCCTCCCGGAGGGGGACCTCGGGACCACGGGGTGAGCGGCCTGCCCGGTCCCGGGGAGTCTGCTCGGCGTATTCGCCGCGCAGCGGATCCCGGCGCGCGATCCCGGCGGGGCGTCGGCGATGCTGTGGGCGTGGAGTACGTGTCCAGAGTGCCGCGACCGCCGCTGGACGGGCTGATCGACGACCTCTACTACCTGGAGGGTGCGCCGCCGTACGCCCGGCTGACGCTGCCGCCCGCGCCGTCGGCGCTGCTCATCGTCAACCTCGGGGCGCCGTTCCGCATCCGCGGCGGCACCGACCTCGAGGCGACCGAGTACGCCGACGGCTGCGTGGTCACCATGCCCACCCGTGCGTGGGAGTTCGGCTACCCGCTCCCGACCCGGTCCGTCGGCGTGCACGTCAAGCCGTGGGGGCTGGCGCCGTTCCTGCCGATGCCCGCGGCCGAGCTGTGTGACCGGCCGGTGACGGTGGAGCAGGTGTGGGGCCGGGCCGCCACCGCGTCGCTGCGAGACCGGCTGGCCACGGCGGCCGGACCACACGCGATGCTGACGCTGCTCGAGGAGGAGCTGAGGCGACGGCTGCGCGAGATCGCCGGCCTGGGGCTGGTCCGCCACACGAGCAGCGTCCTCGCGGCGGCCGGCGGGGCGGCGGCGATCGGCGACCTGAACGCGGCAGCCGGGGTCAGCAGCACTCATCTGGCCCGGCGGTTCAAGGAGCTCATCGGCGTCACGCCGAAGCGGCTGGCCCGCACCTACCGCTTCACCGCCACCGTGTTCGCGATCGACCCCGCCGGCCCGATCGACTGGGGCGACCTCGCCGGTGGCGCGGGCTACTTCGACCAGGCCCACTTCGGCCACGAGTTCCGGGCGTTCACCGGGCTCACGCCGACCCGGTACGTGGAAGTCCGGCGGCGGTTCCTGCGCGAACACCCCGGCCACGCGCTGGACGGCTGGCCGCTGCCCGCCGATTGATTTCTTACAAGAGCGACCCCCTCACGGCACGCTAGCTTGAGGCCACCCCCGAAGCAGAGGAGAGCCCCGTGGGCAAGGTGGTCATGTACAGCTCGGTGTCGGTGGACGGCTTCGTCGCGGACGAGAACGACCAGCCCGGACTGCTGTTCGACTGGTTGTCCAACGGTGACGTCCCGTTGGACGACAGCGGCGTCTTGAAGGTGTCGCAGACGTCCTACGACCACACCCGGCCGTACTGGGACGAAATCGGGGTGACGATCGCCGGCCGCCACGTCTTCGACCTGACGGACGGCTGGGACGGGAAGCCCCCGGGCGGGATCGACCACGTGGTCGTCGTGACGCACCGGCCGCCGCCCGAGGGCTGGGACCCCGCGGCGCCGTTCCACTTCGTCGACGGCGTCGAGGCGGCCGTGGCGAAGGCGCAGGAGCTCGCGGGTGACCGCACGGTCGAGGTCGCCGCCGGCGACGTCGGTGGCCAGGTGCTCGCCGCGGGCCTGGTCGACGAGGTGCGCATGGACGTCGTCCCCGTCGTGCTCGGGTCCGGCAAGCGCTACTTCGGGTCGGTCCACGCGCAGCACCTGCTGGAGGATCCGGACGCGGTGGTCCAGGGCGACCGGGTGCTTCACCTGCGCTATCGGGTGCGCCGATGACCGAGCTCGTGAGCGGTGCCGCGCAGCTCGTCCCACCGGCCACCGGTGGCCCCGGTCCGGTGCTGCACGTGCCGTCGCCGATCGGTCGTTCACCCGGCGGGGCGAGATCGCAAGGTATTCGTCAGGTTCGGCTTCCCGGCTTTCCGGCATGCTGGGGGGCAGCCGGCCCGAGGGCCGGCGAACGCGGGCTGCGACGACTCGGTGCGAGCGGGGAAGCAACGGCTCGCAGCCGGCCGCCGAGGGCATCGGGGCCCGGCGGCGGCGGTGCACGGTGCCGCGCACGCCGTCCGTTCGTTCCGGCCCGATCGAAGGAGAGCAAGCAGGTGCTGCAGGGCGGACCCCGGTCCTGGGAGGTCGGCTTGGCCGGCTACCTGCGGGCGGTCTCCGCGGCGGTCGGTGTGCTCCCGGGTGGTGTCGGCCGCGGCTTCGACCCGCCCGCCGCACACCTGGCGTTGAGCCGGCGGTCCGCGCGGCACCCCGGGCACGGCCTCCTGCTCGTCTGGTCGGCCGAGTCCGGGTGGGCACTGGTGCTCGAGCGCACGGAGCTGCGGCCGGGAGAGGTACTGGCCCGGTTCGGCGACCCGCTCGTCCCCGAACCCGTCCGGGTGGCACGCTTCGTCGACCAGGTCCTGGCGGGGCAGCGCCGAGGCGGGGAACCGGCCCGCGGTGGCGCAGCCGGCCTGGCCGAGCTGCTGAGCGGTTACACCGTCATCGCGTTGCCGGGGCGGGTGCGGCTGCCGGGCCCGGATCGCCTCGGATGAAGCTCCGCTCCTCAGCACGGAGATCCCGGCGCCGACTGTCGACAATGGACTGAGTGCGGTCCGGCGTTGACCGGCAACACGATGGCCCGGTGCCACCCCGATCCATCCCGGCCGCCGGGATCACGGTCCGGTAAAGTCCATTGTGTCCGGTCCGGTCGTGTGGTCGGCTGGTGCGATCGACGGTCGCGCCGGCGGAGGGCACGGATGGCGTTCTTCCTGTCCCGGCTGCTCGCGCGCTGGGTGCTGACCCGGGGGTGGCTGCTGCCGGTGGCCGTCGTCGTGGTCGTGTTCGTGACGAGCTGGCCGCTGATGGCGCTCGCCGAACCGGCGGGCAGCGAGCTCGTGCGTCCGGGCAACTACTGGTGGTACTTCGTCGTGTCGGCCTCGACGGTCGGCTACGGGGACTTATCGCCCGAGACCGCCGCGGGGCACGTGGTGGGCGGTTACGTCATCTTCGGCGGGATCGCCACCCTCACGACGGTCTTCACCAAACTGGCGGCGGCGCTCGAGCAGGCGAAGGGACGGCGGATGCAGGGAAGCGAGCCGGTTCGCGCGACCGGGCACACGGTGCTGATCGGCTACACGGCCGGGCGGACCGAGCGGATCGTGGCCCAGCTGCTGGCCGACGGCGTGACCGGGCTGGTCCTCTGCGCGGGCGAGGAGGTGCCGGTGCACCCGATGCCCGGGGAGCCGGTGGACTTCGTCCGGGGTGATCCGACGGCGGCGGGCGTGCTGGCGCGGGCGGCCGTGCACCGCGCGGCGACCGTTCTGGTGGACATGGCCGACGACAACGAGGCACTGGCGGTGGCGGTCACCGTCGACCACGCGAACCCGGGCGCGCACGTCGTGGTGGCGCTGCGGGACATGGACCGCGCCGAGCTGGTTCGCTACGTCGACCCGAAGATCAAGTGCGTGCAGTGGCACACGCCTCGCATGATCACCGAAGAGCTGACCTCGCCCGGGATCGCCGACGTCTACACGGAGCTGATGACCGCGGGCGGCGCCGCCACTTACTCCGTGACCCTTCCGGAGTCGCCGGGCATTTCGGGGATCGAGCGGTGCCGGATCGCGCTGGGGCGCGCTTTCGGGGTCACCATCCTCGCCGTGCGGACCGTCGACGGCCTCGTCGTCAACCCCGGCTGGGACGGCGAGCTCCCGGGTGGTTCGGTGCTCTACTACGTCGGCCCGCGGCGGCTCACCGACGCCGAGATCGCGGCCGCCTTGGGCGCCCCGGGCGGCTGAGACCGGCCGGTCGATGTCGTGCCAGGGCGAGGGCCAACGTCGTCGTGCTCGGCATCGCCGCACCGTACCGCCGGCGCGCCGCTTCGTGCCCGGCCGGGCCGGATCGCAAGGCAATCGTCAGGTCCGGCGCGCGGCCCGTGGGGGAGAGTGGATTCCGGCGCCGGCGGGCTGGAGCGGATGTCGTCGTGAGCGGGGAACGTGTCATGGTTTCGTGGGCGCGGTCCCTGGGTGCCGAGGAAGCCCCGGGCCGGGTGGAAGCGGCGTCGTGCCGCGGTGGCGGGGCACATCGTCGTGCCCTGCCACCGCGCTTCCGGATCGGCATCGCCGGGGGCCAGCACCGGTCGTGCGGACCGTCAGGTCCAGACCACCTCGGGCGCCACGGTGGACGCCGGAGGTTCGCCGCCTGCCTCGGCGAACGCCGTGAGGACGTCGACCAGGCCGCTGCGGGCGTCGTCCGGCATCCGGGCGACGATCTTCGCGATCTCCTTGCGGCGGCGCGCGGTGACCTGGCGGACCACCTTCGCGCCCTCGCGGGTCAGGGCGAGCACGATCTCGCGACGGGAAACCGGGCTGTGCTGCCGGTCCACCACGCCGGCCCCGACGAGACGGTCGACCATCCGGCTCGCGGTGGACGGCGTGACCTGCAGGTACTCGGCCAGATCGGCGTGCTTGAGCGGTCCCCGGGTCTGCAGGACCACCAGGAGCCGGAACTGCGGCAGCGTGATCGTGTCGCCGGCGGCGGCGATCGAACGCGCCGAAACGGCCACCAGCAGGCGCGAAGCGGTCAGCACGGCGTCGGTCACGGCGTCGACGTCCGTCGCGTCGAGGGCGGAAGTGCTGCGAGGCATACCTCGAGTGTGCCTCACCGGTGAATTCGGGGCGTCGGTGTGCATGGTGTCGAGGAGGCCGGCCGGCTGGTGACCGCCGGGGTCGCGGTCGGCACCGGGGTGGTGATCGGATCGGGCCGGTCCTGAGTGGTCACCCCGCAGCCGCCAAGCCACACCGCGGCCACCGCGGCCACGGCGGTCAGGGCGATTCTCATGTCGGTGCCTCCGGGAGTTCGACGACGAAGCGGGCGCCGCCACCGGGGCGGTCTTCGACCCACACCCGGCCGTCGTGGCGGTGCACGTGGTCGGCGACGATGGCCAAGCCGAGGCCGCTGCCGGTGCCGGCGTCGCGGCGGCCGGCGTGCAGGCCGCGGGCGAAGCGTTCGAAGATGCGTTCGCGCAGGGCGGGTGGGACGCCGCTGCCGGCGTCGTCGACGACGATCCGCGCCCGGGTTCCGTGGCGGTGGACGGTGACCGCGCCGCCGCCGTAGTGGCCGGCGTTGTCCAGCAGGTTGGCGACGACCCGGTCGATCCGGCGGCGGTCCACGGCGACGAGCGGCGTTGCGGGATCCGTGTCGATCCGCACCCCGGACTCGGCCCGGCTGTCGACGACGTTGCGGACGAGCGCACCGAGGTCGACCAGCTCGACCGAACGGCCGGTGTCGTCCTGGTCGGCTCGCGAGATCTCGAGGAGATCGACGACCATCCGCTGGAAGCGGCGCAGCTCGGAGCGGAGCAGCCGGAGGGCTTGCTGTGCTGTCGGCGGCATGGCGTCCCGGCGGCGGTCGAGGACCTCGGTGACGTTGACCATCGTGGTCAAGGGCGAGCGCAGTTCGTGGCTGACGTCGGCGGCGAACCGGGCGTCCCGCCGGACGCGTTGTTCGAGCTGTTCGGTGGTCGTGTTGAAGCCGGCGGCCAAGGGCGCGAGGTCGGGGTCGGCCTGCTCGGGCAGCCGGGTCGACAGGTCGCCCCGCGCGACGCGGGCCGCGGCGGCCGTCAGCGCGGTCAGGGCCGGAGGGCCCGGCGGGCGGCCCAGGCACCGAGGCCGACGCCGAAGAGGGCGGCCACGACGGTGCCGGTGATGAGCAGGGTGCTCAGGTAGCGGAAGCTGCGGTCGAGTTCCAGCAGGGGGTAGAGCTCGACGTAGATGCTGCCGTCCGCGCCGACCGGCGTCGCCACCCCGAGGACGGGGATCCCGCCGGCGGCGAAGCGCTGGCGGGCCGCGACCCCGTGCCGGGCCTGGTCCAGCAGGGCACCGGGCACGACGGCGGGTTCGACCCGGCGGCCGCTGGTGAGCCAGCCGGCCGGGCGCGAGAGCAGGATCGAGGAGTCGGGCCCGGTGGCCAATCCGGTGAGCAGTTCTTCGAGTCCCTCCGGGTCGTCGCCCAGTGCGGCCTCGACCAGGCGCACGTCGACTTCCGACTGGCGGGTGACGCTCTGCTCGCGCTGGCTGAGCATGTAGCCGGTGGTGAGGTCGTCAGGACGATGGTCCGGGGCGGCGGAGTGGGTACCCCGTGCTCGCGGAAGTGGCCGGGTGCCACGCCGCGGCTTACCGGAACTCGCTACGGTCGCCGAAGCTCGCGGTGAAGCGCGCAGGCGGCCGCGAACTCTCCACAGTGGACACGATGGGTCGACGCGTCGTTCGCCGCGATCCGCGAGCGGAGGCGGCGGAAGCGGAGCGGCAGGCGTGGCCTCCGAGGTTCGGCGGGTGGTCGCCGGTCAGCCGGCCGAGCCTCCGTGGCGAGCGACGGCGGTTCCCGGCCGGCCTTGAGCGGCCTGGATCAGCACGCGGCTGACGTGCTCGAGGAACCGGCCCATGTCTTGGAGGCGGGCACCGGCCGGGGTGGTGGCACCGAGGCTCTCGGCACCCTGGCGGACGGCGTCGGCCAGCGCGAGGTTCGCCCGGACGCTGTTCAGCCACGCCCGGTACCAGACGTCGCCGGTGATGACGTAGCGGTCACGCCGTCGCCGGGCGTCACGCTCGCGCTTGATCAGATCTTGCGCCTCGAGGTCCCCGACGGCCTTGGAAACCGACGCCGGGCTGACCTGGAGCCGGTGCACGAGGTCGGCGGCGGTGAGACTACCGGTGTCGGTGGCGTACAGGCAGGCGAGGACCCTGGCGGTCATCCGCGGGAGGCCGGTCCCGGCCATCAGCGCGGCGAACCGTTCCTCGAACTGGTGCAGCACCCGGGGATCACGGCCGCCGGCCCCGGCCCCCTCGACCGCGGCCGGCCCGCTCCGGCGCGCACGTCCCTCGGTCGCCCGGTGGGCGTGGTCGGCGCGGTAGGCGGCGCGGCCGCCGTTGCGGGCCACCTCGCGGCTGATCGTCGAAACCGGGCGCGACAGGCGTTCGGCGATCCCGGAGTAGGTGAACCCCTCGGCCAGACCCACCTCGATGTCCCGGCGGTCCTCGTGAGTCAGTCTGCTGCCCGGCATGTGCGCACCTTCCGCCGCTCGGCCGTCACCATCACCGCTCCGCCCCCGGAGCCGATCGACAGTGTGCATTCGTCTCCAGTCCATTGCAAATCACCTTCGCCGGCGTCCTTTGCATTCACGGGCAGCGCCATTGCAAAAGACCTGATCAATGGGCCTTGGACGGCCATAACCCGACGGGGGATCCTTGACGAGACGGTGAACGCAAATTAGCGTTCACCGTCGAGTGGAAATGGGGGACGGGTATGGCGATGACAATCGGGGTGCATTCCTCTGCGCAGAACCGGGTGCGCGCGGTCCTGGCGGGGATGACCCTGCTCATCTCGGGAACGGCGATGACGGAGTACGGCGGCAATACGGCCGTGGCGGCGGTCTCGGAAGCGGATCCGGCGACGAGCCGTCCCGACAACGCCGCGGTGCGGCGCGCGATGGCAGAAGCCGTAGCCGGGAAGGGCGTGCCCGGCATGGTCGCCGAGGTCATCGACGGCCGTCAGAGCTGGTTCGGCCACGCGGGCGTGGCCGACACCGGAACCGGTCGTGCGCAACGCCCGCACGAGCGGGTCCGCATCGGCAGCGCCGCCAAGGCGTTCACCGCCGCGGTCGTGCTGCAGCTGGAGGCCGCCGGCGAGCTGAGCCTCGGCGACGAAGTGGAGAAGTGGCTGCCCGGCCTGGTCCGCGGCAACGGCAACGACGGCCGCGAGATCACCATCAGGCAGCTGCTCAACCACACCAGCGGGATCTTCAACTACGGCAACGACGCGCAGATCGTGCGGACGGGCCAAGACTTCTTCGAGCACCGCTTCGACCGGTACACCCCCGGGCAGCTGGTGGAGGCCGGCCTGCGCAACGAACGCTATTTCCCGGAACCCGGTGACGGTTTCGCCTATTCCAACACCGGATACTTCCTGGCCGCGATGATCGTCGAGAAGGTGACCGGAAACACGCTTGCCGAGGAAATCAGGCGGCGGATCGTCCTCCCGCTCCGGCTCGAGGGGACCTACCTGCCGAACGACGACGAAGTGCGGATACGCGGGCCCCACCCCAGGCACTACTCGACGCTGTTCGTGAACGAGCCGGGCGCCGAGGTCTACGACGTGACCGAGCAGAACGTGTCCTACGGCTGGGCGGCGGGCGGCATGGTGTCGACGGTCGAGGACGTCGACAAGTTCACCCGAGCCTTGCTTCAGGGCCAGATCCTGGCGCCCGCCCAGCAGCGGGAGATGTTCACCATGGTCCGGACCGTGGTCAAGAGCCCGGCCACCGGCGAGGAGATCGAGTCGTGGGTTTCCGGCACCACTTACGGTCTCGGCGTCTGGTCCTGGACGCTGGGCTGCGGGAGGGAGGTCTGGGGCATCGGCGGTGCCATCAGCGGCGCGATGACGTTCTCGCTGGGCACCCGGGACGGAGAGCACCTGGTCGGGATCAGCATGAACATCGACCAGATGACCCCCGAGCTCCCCACGGTCAAGTCAGTGATCGAGGCGAAGTTCTGCCCGGCCGGTTAGCGAGAACCCGGTCCGGCGATGGCTGCCGGCCATCGCCGGGCACCCACCGTGGTGGACGAACTGAGCGTTCGAGGTGTACCACCTGCGGGGCTTTCGGTGGTACACCTCGCGGCTCAGTCGGTGGCGGGTTGGGGACGGGTGTGGCGTCGTTGAGCTTCGTGGAGCTGGTCTTCGAGGGTGATGATGCGGCAGGCGGCGTCGATGGCGGTGCCTTCGTCGACGAGGTGCCGTACTCGTGCGGCGATGCGCAATTGGTGGCGGGAGTAGCGGCGGTGCCCGCCGGTGGAGCGTTGTGGCTTGATCAGCCCGGTTTCGTCGAGGCTGCGCAGGAAGTTCTGGGTGGTGCCGAGCATTTCGGCGGCCCGGCCCATCGTGTAGCCGGGGTAGTGTTCGTCGTCGAATTTGTCGGCCGCGGGCGTGGCCGGGTGGTATTGGTCAGGGATCATTCGGCCTCCGCATCACAAGGGACCCCGGGTGCCATGCACGGCACCCGGGGTCCCAGGGTTGGGTTTCACCATTGTCGGCCGGCGCGACCGCCGGCTTCCTGTTCTCGCGTCGGGCCGGGAGGCCGCTGACGCGGGGATCGCTGATTCGTAACCGAGAACCACCTGCCAATCCGATGGGACTGCGGTACCCGCGCGGCACTACTGCCCAGCCGCTGCGGGCGATCCAATGATGGGCCCTGTCCCTTCTTTCCTGTGTTTCCTTCTTGCTGTGTCCTGCTGTCGCGGTCGTCACCGGCTGGAACCCTTTCACCGATCGGCCCCAGCACGCGCAACACCGCGGCCACTGCCCGGAACCCCTTACCCTGCTCGGTCCCGGCCACCTGGCTTACTTCACTGCCTACTGCGATCCAGCACTGCTTCGGTCACCAGCCGAGACCTGTTCACTGATTGGCCCCGTCCTGCCTGACCGCTTGTCTCACTTCGCGGGTAGTTACGTCCTCTCCCGCGCCTGCTTGACGTTGTCTCTCTCGCTACGAGAAGGACTCTACACACACCCAACGCCGAATGTCTAACCCACCCGACATAGATTTACTCCGCGACCCGATCGGGGTACCCCCACCTCGCAAAGTCGCAGGTGAGCTTCGGGGGCGGATGCCCTTGAGCACACGGACAGGGGAGGACAGTGGGATGAGCGACCAGGTCGCCGGGCAGGAGCCGTTCGAACTTGCCGCGGTGCGCAACCGTGAGGACTACGCCGAGGCGCTCACGCGGCTGATCGATCGAGGACGCCGGGAACGCTGCATCGCCTTGGTGTCGGGCACCGAGGCTTACGCCGTGGCCGAACTGCTGGGCCAATACGCCCAGCTCGATCCCACGGACAAGCTGCACCAGCTCGCCGCGACCATGGCCAGCCGGATTTACAGCCGCCTCGGCGCCTGAGCGCCGGCCGGCTCCGTGTGCGTTGCCGGGTAGCCGGTTCGGTGTTTCCGGTCACCGTGGCCCGTCGAGTGGGGGCCGAGACGCTCGGTCACCAGCGGCCGACGGGGCAGGCGTCGCGCCACCAGATGAGCACCTGCCGCCCGGTCGAGGCAGAATTGCAGCATGTTCGAGACGGATGGCAGGGAGACCGAGGAGCCGCTGGGGGATGCCGGCGGCGCGGCGGACGGAGTGAAACTCGAAACGCTGGGCGACGCGCTCGTCCTGCGGGTTACCGGAGCTCTCGACCTCGTTCTGGCGCCGAAGATCCGCCAGCTCGTCGACCGCGCGCAGCGGCTGGCCCCTTCGGTGCTGGTCATCGACTTGACCGAGGTCGACTTCCTGGCATCGGCCGGGATGGCGGAACTGGTGCGGGCCCATCGCCTCACCGCGTCGATGGCAGTGCGGGTCGTGGCCACCGGGCGGGTCACCTTGCGCCCGCTCGAGCTCACGCGGCTGACCGACGAACTGGTGATCGTTCCCACGCTCGCGGCTGCGCTGGATCGCGTGTGACCCGCCATAGCGGCTTCGATGACCTGATCGACGCGTTGCGCGGCGCTTTCGTCAGTGGCGACGGCGACCCGGTCGACGTCAAGACACACCAGTTGGACGACGCTCAGCTGCACCGGCTGATGGATGGTGACCCGGACGACGATCCGGCCGTGATCGTTCCCGGTCGTGCCCTGCTGGACGAGCTGCTGCCCGGGTTGACGGTGTCCGCGGCCGTGGGCGTCGTCAGCCGCGGACACGGTGTGCTGATGTTCGCCACCGATCCGGTCGGCGATCGCCATCGGGCCCTGGTGGAGGGCGCCGGCATGGTGGCCGGTCCGGTCGCCGGGCTGGTCCGCGAACTGCAGGCCGAAGCGGCTGTTTTGGACCTGCTGCACTCGGTGGGCCGGGAGCTGACCGCTCAGCTCGACCTCGACCGGATGGTTCAGAACGCGACCGACGCGGCCACAAGAGCGACGGGGGCCGAGTTCGGCGCGTTCTTCTACAACCTGGTCGACGAACTGGGCGAGTCCTACACCCGGTACACGATCTCCGGGGTGCCGCGGGAGGCGTTCTCCCGGTTCCCGATGCCCCGCAACAGCGCGGTGTTCGCTCCCACGTTCGACGGTGTGGGCACCTTCCGCAGTGCCGACATCACCCAGGACGCCCGGTTCGGCCGCAACCCGCCCTATCACGGGATGCCGGAAGGTCACCTGCCGGTGCGCAGCTACCTCGCTGTCCCGGTGATCAGCCCGACGACCGAAGAGGTGCTGGGCGGGTTCTTCTTCGGCCACCCGCAGCCGGATCGGTTCACCTCGCGGCACGAGTTCCTCGCGGAGGGCATCGCCGGCTACGCGGCCATCGCCCTGGACAATGCGCGGCTGTACGAGCGCGAACGCACCCTGGTCACCGAGCTGTCACGAAGCATGCTGCCGGACGTCCCCGACGTTGCCGGGGCGCACGTGGTGACGCGGTACTTGCCGGCGGCGATGGGGAGCAAGATCGGCGGCGACTGGTTCGACGTCATCCCGCTCACCTCCGGCGCCACCGCGTTCGTCATCGGTGATGTCGTCGGGCACGGTGTCACCGCCGCGACCGTCATGGGGCAGGTCCGCACCGCCATCCGGTCCTACGCGCTGCTCGAGCTGTCGCCGTCCGACGTTCTGCGCAACGTCTCCCAGCTGACCGCCGGTCTGGTCGAAGCCGGCTTCGTCACGTGCTTCTACGCCGTGCACGATCCCGGTCGGCGCGCCCTCACCTACGCCAACGCCGGCCACCTCCCCGCCATCCTCGTCGAGCCGCAAGGAGAAACCCGCCAGATCGGGGAAGCACTGGCCCAGCCGCTGGGCGTGGGCGCCGAGTTCCCCGAACGGACGACGCCGTTCCCACCCGGGGTCGACTTGGTGCTCTACACCGACGGCCTGGTCGAAAGCCGCACCCGGGACCTCACCCTCGGCATCGAATGGCTGCTGGAAGGCATCCCCCGGGTACTCGACGCGCCCGACCTGGAGACGGCATGGGACAAGCTCATCTCCGAGCTCACCCTCGGCCGCCACGACGACGACATCGCCCTCATCCACGTCCACCGCCACATCGACCCCCCGGCGGCCGAATTCCACCGGCGCGCCGACGCCACCGTCGACCAGCTCACCGCGCTGCGCACCGGCTTGACCCAATGGGCCGCGGGCCTCGGGATGGGCGCCGAACGCCACGAAGACCTGGTCCTGGCCAGCTACGAGGCCATGTCCAATTCGGTCGAACACGCCTACCGCGACCACCCGCGGCCCGGCGCATTGGAGGTGCACGGCGAACACCGCCGGGGCGAGGTGACGGTCACCGTCACCGACTACGGCACCTGGAAGCCCCCGGATGCCGCCGACTCGGTCCGGGGACGCGGCCATCTGCTCATCGCAACCTTGGCCGACCACGCCTCGACCATCCACCGGGACAACGGCACCACCGTCACCCTGACCTGGACCCTTCCCGGCACCACCGGATTCCCGGCGGAATGACCGGGCGACCCCGCGGCTTCACCGGGTCAGGCGCCGGTCGCCGGCCTCGTCGGCGGTGGGGTGGAAGAACCCGCCGTGAGGCCTGCGTTCGGCAACGGCACCACGACGGCGCGCAGGTCCCCATCGGAGGTGGAGCGGATGGCGGCGTGGTCGCAGCCCCGCGGCGAGCCGGTGCGGGGCCCGGCGGTCACACCGGGTCGTCGGAGGTGGCGGCCGGCGAGGCGGTGTCGGTGTCGGCGCCGTAGTCGGCCTGGCGTTCGGTGCGGGCGGTCCCGTGCCAGTCCAGGCACAGCACCGTAGCGTCGTCCTGCAGGTGACCGTTGCAGGCGTGCGTCACCGCCCTGGTCGCCGCCCGGACCAGCTCTCTGGTGTGCAGTCCGGCGGTCTGGTGGATCAGCGCGGGCAGGTCGGCGCCGGCGGCGTCGCGTTCGAGCATGCCGTCGGTGAGCAGGACCAGCCGGTCGCCGGGGCGCAGGTCCAGCCGTTGCACCCGGTACCGGTACGGCCGGACGCCGAAGAGCAGATCGGCCTCCAGCTCGAGCTCCGCCACCACCCCGTCGCGCAGCAGCAGGGGTGGCGGGTGTCCGGCGTTCACCAGCTCGGCCGCTCCCGTGTGCAGGTCCACGCGCAGCAGCAGCCCGGTCGCCAGGGATACTTCCCCGCCGTGGTCGAGCAGGGCCTGGTTGGCGTGCCCTGCCTGTTCGGCCAGGTCACGAGCGGCTCGGCGGGCGCCGCGCAGCGCGCCGACCAGCAGGGTCGCGGTCAGCGCCGAGGCCACGTCGTGGCCGGCGGCGTCGGTGATCGACAGGTGCAGGGTGTTGCGGTCCAGGGTGTAGTCGTAGGTGTCACCGCCGATGTCGTCGGCGGGCACCAGGGCACCGGCGACGGTGAACTGGGCCGCCTCGCAGCAGGCGGCCGAGGGCAGGAGCTGGTGCTGGATCTCCGCGGCCAGGCTCATCGGGGTGGTGCGCCGGCCGGTGTGGTAGCGGTCGGTGAAGCGGCGGTCGGTGACGATGACGTAGGCCAGCGCGTGTGCGGCCTGGCCGAGCTGGGCCAGCACCTCGTCGTCGCAGAAGGGCACGGTCACCTCCAGGACGCCGACGCAGTCGCCGCGGTTGGTCACCGGCAGCACCGCCCGCACCCCGCTGTCGTCCTGCTCCCGCCACGGCCGCTGGGTGCGCAGCACCCGCTCGTAGACGCTGCCCGGCAGATCGACCGCCTCCGGAGCGCTTCCGTCCGGGTCCTGCGCGGTCGAGGTCAGCCGAACCAGGTGTTCCTCGACGAGGTCGACCAGCAGGAAGGAAACGTCGAAGGCACCCAGCCGCTTCGCCAGATCACGCGCGACGACCTCGACCGACTCCACCGGCGGGGCGGTCTCGGCCGCCGCCAGCACGTCACCCGGTCCCAGCACTCCCTCGTCCACGGCCACCTCCGACCACTCGGAGTCCACCCAACCACATCACTCCCGCCGCCGGGACGCAAGACCACCTTCGCATCGCTGGGCATGGTCGTCGCCCTGGTGGTCAGGCGGCATCGCCGGCGCAGGTGTGGCGCCTCGGGGGAGCGTGACGGCTTGGCGTTCGTCCGGTGGCGGAATTGTGCTTAGCTGTAGCCGACAGCAGGATTCGCCTGGGGGGTTTCCGATGAGAGTTCGCCGTAGAGTCACCGTGCTTCTGGCCGTCGGGGTGGTGGCGTCCGGCGCCGCACCGGGCCAGGCGAGTGCCGCTGCTCCGGTCGCCGAGCCCACCGTGGTTTCGGCCGAGTACCCCGACGACGGTGCCTGGCACCCCGGCGCCGGGATGCCGGGCTCGTTCACCTTCGAGGCGAACGGCGAAGAAGCGGTCGTCGGTTTCTTCTACGGAACCACCGATCCGGCGGGCACCTTCGTGGCGGCCGACCACCCTGGCGGCACGGCGACGGTTTCCCACACGCCGCAGACCTCCGGCCCCAACGATCTCTACGTGGCGAGCGTCGACAACGCGGGCAACCGGTCGCCCCAGCACGTCCACCACTTCTACGTGCAGTCGACGGAACCCCGGGTCAGCGGGCCGAGGGAAACCGGTGCCGGAGTGCCCGCCGAATTCCGGTTCTCGCCCGGTATGGCCGATGTCGTCTCCTACACCTACCGGATCGACAACGGGCCGGAGACCACCCTCGCGGCCTCGGCCGGCGTCCCCACGACCGCGAACATCACCTCGGCCCTCGGTTTCCACCGGCTCGAAGTGTGGAGCACGACCGGAACGGGGTTGACGTCCGGTACCGCTCGTACCCCGTACACGGCCAGTGACGCGCCTCTGGTGGCGAGCACCGACTACCCGGACTTCGAGGGCAGCGGAGGCCCCGGCGTCCCCGGCGTCTTCACCTTGACCCCCCGCTCGCCGGGCGTCGTCGACTACGTCTACTACTTCTACTGGGACTGGGACAATCCGACCGTGGTCCCGGCCGGCACCGACGGCCGGGCGAGTTTCACCTTCACCCCCACCGCGTCGGGTTTCTACCCCATCCAGGTTTACAGCCGTACCGCCGACGGCACCCAGTCGAACCTCGGCCGTGACTACTCCATCGTGGTGAACTAGCCGGATCGGGCTGCACCGATCAGGAATCCTCCGCCGCGTCGTCAGTTCTGGTGACCCCCCACACCGGTGGAAGGATTGACGACCATGACCGACACCAGACCGCTGGGCGCCGACGAGGCCACGTTCATCGCGGCGGTCCGCTCGGACGACCCGGCGCGGTTCGCGCTCGTCACCGAGCGCCACCGGCGTGAGCTGCAGGTGCACTGCTACCGGATGCTCGCGCACTACGAGGACGCCCAGGACCTGACGCAGGAGACGTTCCTGCGGGCGTGGAACAAGCGGGAGTCGTTCAGGGGGCACGCCGCGCTGCGGACCTGGCTGTACCGGATCGCGACGAACGCCTGCCTCGACTTCCTCGAAAAGCGCAACGACCGCACACCCGTACCGGCCGAGCTGCCGGGCTCCGGCTCCGAGGTGCTGTACCTGCAGCCGTACCCCGACCGGATGCTCCCCGAGGACCCGCAGGAATCGGTGGTGGCGCGGGAGACGATCGAGCTGGCGTTCATCGTCGCCGTCCAGCACCTGCCGCCGCGGCAGCGGGCGGTGCTCATCCTGCGCGACGTCCTCGGCTGGCCGGCGCCGAAGGCCGCCGACGCCCTCGGGCTGACCGTCGCATCGGTGACCAGCGCACTGCAGCGGGCGCGCGTGACGATGCGCGAGCAGCTGCCCGGCCGCCGCCTCGACTGGCGGAGCCCCGCCTCCCACGAGCTGTCGGACGACGAGCGCGGCGTGGTGAAGTCCTACATCGACGCCCACGAGCGCAACGACCTCGACGGGCTGACGTCCCTGCTGCGCGACGACCTGCGCTTCGCGATGCTGCCCGAGCAGGGCACCTTGACCACGACGGCCAGGGACGCGGTGGACGGCTGGGTCTCCGGCGGGCTCTTCCGGCACGGCCACGACGACTGGCGCGGTATCACCACGACGGTCAACCGCATGCCTGCCGCCGCGCTGTACCTGCGCACCTCCGACGACCCGGGGTACCGGCTGTTCGCCATCGCGGTCCTGCACGTCGTCGACGGCAAGATCGCCGAGCTCACCGGATTCGACGCCGCCGGCAAACCGTGGCTGGGCCTGCCGCCGGCGCTGTGATGATCGTCCTGCCCCGCCGGCGTGGCCGGCGGGGCTTCACGGGCCGAGCGTCAAGCCCGGCTCATCGCCTCGTCTCGTACCGGGTCAGCACCACGCCGCCGGGAAACTCCCGCGTCTCCACCAGGTTCAGGGGCACCCGGCTGTCCACCGCGGTGAAGAACGGGGTGCCGCCGCCCACCAGGACCGGATGGGTGACGATCGCGTATTCGTCGATCAGCCCGGCCCGCACGGCGGCCCCGGCGAGCGTTGCGCCGCCGATGCGCATCGGGCCGCCGTCCCCGGCCTTGAGCCGGGTGATCTCGGCGATCGCGTCGCCGGTGACCAGGCGGGTGTTCCAGCCGACCCGGTCGACGGTCGAGGCGAACACCACCTTCGGCGTGTCCCGCCAGTTCCGCGCGAACTCGACCTCCGCCGGGGTGGCGCCGGGCTGCTCGTCGCCGGTCGGCCAGTGGGAGCTCATCGTCTCCCACAGCTTGCGCCCGTACAGCGTCAGATCGCTCGCCCGTTCCTGGTCGAGCCACCACCGGAACAGCTCGTCGCTCGGCTCGCTCCAGCCGATGTCCGCCCCGGGCGCGGCGATGTAGCCGTCCAGGGTCACGTTCATGCCGAAGATCAGTTTCCGCATCGTGCCGGCCTTTCTTGTGTCGATCTCACCGGTACAGACGGGCGCGGCGCGGAAACCTCATCGGTGCCCCGGCCGGTGAGCTGGGCGGTGACCGTCCGTCTCGTCTAGGCTGGCACCGGCCGCGTACGAGCCGGCGTCGGCGGGAAATCTGGAGCAGGGACTCGAGCACTTGGACAACCTCCTCGATGGTCTGCCGGTCGTGGTGTGGGAAGGCGCCATCGCCAGCGGCGCCTTGTCCTTCGTGTCCGGCGCCGTGCGGGAGCTTCTGGGGTATCCGCCCGCCTCCTGGCTGAGCGATCCGGCGTTGGCGTCGTCGATGGTGCACCCGGAGGATCGCGAGCACTGCGCCCGCGCCCGGGAAGAAGGCTGCGCGCGGGGCCGGTACGAGCTCACCTACCGGGCCTTGGCCGCCGACGGCCGGGTGGTGTGGCTGCAGGAGCTGGCGCGGGTGGCGCCCGATGGCACGGTCCGCGGCGTGTGGCTGGACGCCGGCGAGCGGCGGGCGGAGGCGGAACGGCAGCGCTTCCTCGCCGGGTTCGAGCGGGGCCTGCAGGAACTCGACGACGCCGAGCAGGTGATGGAGTACGCGGCGCGCAGCCTGGGTGAACACCTCGGCGCCGACCGCTGTGCGTACGCCGAAGCGGAAGGGGACGAAGACCACTTCCTGATGAGCGGCGACCACCACACCGGTCTGCCGCCGCTGCCCGGCCGGTTCGCGATGTCGGCGTTCGGGCAGGGCTGCGTCCGGGCGATGCGGGCCGGCAAGTCGTGGGTCGTCCACGACTGCTCCGCCGACGCCCGTCTCGTCCCGGCCGACCTGAACGCCTACCGGGTCACCGGCATCCGCGCCGTCATCTGCGTGCCGCTGCTGCGCGGCGGCCGCTTCGTCGCGGCGATGGCCGTGCACCAGGCCACGGTCCGGCACTGGACGGACGCCGAGGTCGACCTGGTCGAGCTCATCGTGAGCCGGTGCTGGGAATCGATCCAGCGGACCCACGCCGGCCGCGCGCTGCGCGACAGCGAACAGCGCCACCGGCTGCTCGTGGAACGCGCCACCGACGCCATCTGGGTGCTGGACCGCGCCTTGCGCTTCGCCGAGATCAACGCCGCGGCCTGCGAGCTGCTCGGTTACCGCCGCGACGAACTGATCGGTACCCCGATCACCGGGCTCCTCGACGACGACGGGATCCGCCGGTGGCGGCAGCTGGTCGCGGAACCCGGCGCGGTCCGCGAGACCAGCGAAGTGCACCACGTCCGCCGGGCCGGCGGTGCCGAGGTGGTGCTCGAGCTGAGCATCCAGGTCACGCCGTCCGGCGTGCAGGCGATCGGGCGCGACATCACCGAGCGGCGCCGCCGGGAAGCCGAGCGGGATCTGCTGCTGCAGCGGGAGCACGAAATCGCCGAAACACTCCAGCGGAGCCTGTTGCCGCGTGAGCTGCCCGCCTTGGCGCGGGTGGCCGCCGCAGCCCGGTACCAGCCCGCGGCGGCGCACGCCCAGACGGGCGGGGACTGGTACGAGCTGGTCGCGCTGGGCGGCTCGGTGGTCGCTCTCTCGGTCGGCGACGTCGTCGGAAAGGGCCCGCAGGCGGCGGCGGTGATGGGACAGCTGCGCAGTGCGCTGACCGGCAGCCTGCTCGACGGGCACGGGCCGGCCGCCGCCTTGGAACGCCTGGACGCGTTCGCCGCGCGCACGGACGGTGCGGCCGGCACGACGTGCGCGTGCCTCACGCTCGACTGGGAAACCGGGGAACTGCGCTGGGCCGTGGCCGGGCACCCGCCGCCGGTGCTCGTCGGCGACGGCACGGCCCGGCTGCTGCCGGGCGGCGGGAGCGTCCTGGGCCGTCCGGACCGGCCGGGCTACACCGAGCAGAGCACAAAACTTGTTCCGGGCGCTTCGGTGCTGCTCTACACCGACGGCCTGATCGAGCGCCGTGACGAGCCGATCGACGAAGGACTGCGGCGGCTGTGCGACGCGGCGGCGCGCGCGCACGCCTCGGCGCCGGATCTGCTGGTCGCCGCGATCACCGACGAGCTGCTGGACGGGGGGCAGGACGACGACGTCGCCGTCCTCGCGGTCCGGCTGATGCCGCCGCCGCTGCAGCGGCGGGCGGTCGCCGAGCCCGCGGTGCTGCGGCACCTGCGCGACGACCTTTCCCGCTGGTCGGCCCTGGCCGGGCTGTCCGCGGAGGTGCACCAGGACCTCACCCTCGCCTTCGGGGAAGCCGTGGCCAACTCCGTCGAACACGCTTTCCCGGCGGGCCCCGGCGAAGTCACGTACTCGGTGACCCGAACCGCCGACAGCCGGCTCGTGGGCGTCGTGCACGACGACGGCCGATGGCGCCCGGAACCCGCCGACAACAGCCATCGCGGCCGCGGCATCGGCATCATCAAGGCGCTGTCCGACCAGTTCGCCATCGAACACCACGACGACGGCACGGCGGTCCGCTTCGCCCTCTCCCCGGACCCGGCCCGCGAACGAGAAGCGCGGCCGGCCGCCGCTCCCGACGTCCCGGCCCCGGCGAACGTGTCCGTCGATGCCACGGTGCCGGGGCAGCTGACCGTGCGCTTGACCGGCGATCTGGATCTGAGCACGGTCGGTCAGGTCGGACCGGCCACCCTCGCCGAGGTGAGAGCCACGCAATCCCGCAGCGTGCTCGTCGACCTGACGGAAGTGCGCTACCTGAGCAGCTGCGGCATCGCCCTGCTGCTGGACACCGCGGCAGTGAGCCGGAGCCGGGACTTGGAACTCACCATCCGGGGAAGAGCCGGATCCGCCCCGCTGCGCATCCTCCAGCTCGCCGGTCTGGTGGATCCGGCGGGCAGCCCGTTCACGGCCGAAGTCGTCCCGGAAACGCGTCACTGAAAGATCCGCCTGGCTCTTGGCGCGGTCGAGGATGAACCAGCAGAAGCCGCCGCCACGGGTGCCGGTGGCGGAGCCGGCTTGTTGCCGGCGGGGTGCGGCGTCGGAACGCCTCAGGGCCTCTACGGCGCGCAACCGTGCGTATCTTCAGGACCGGCTCCGTTCCCGGTGGTGCCGCACGAAGGCGAGGACGGTGGCGGCCGCGCCGAGCAGCGCGAGCACACTGCCGACCACGATCGTCGCGCCGTGCGAGACGCCGTGGTCGAGCTCCGCCCGCCGTGCGTCGGGCCACGCCCGGATCCGGACCGCGGCACCGAGGCGGAGCGCCGGCTTCTGGAGCCCGACGGTGGCCGTCGTGGCGCGCCCGTCGGGTCCGGTGTACTCGACGTTCGCGGTCCGGTCATCGGTCGCGACGACCCGGCCCGGGAAGAGCCCCGCCGACCGGCTCTCGTCAGCGAGCGTGTGCACGCCGACGCCCATGACCACCAGCCCGCCGACCAGCAGCACCGGCGGTAGCCACAGCACGGCCGCCTGGGGCAGCCAGGATCTCGACGACGTCATGCCTCCAGCACGCCGGAAAGACCGCCGTGGTTGCCTCCGGTGATCCTTCCGCAGGACGACGCCGAGGGTGCCCGGAGCGTCCCCGACGGACGTTCCGGGCACCCGCGTTCGGTGGGCTCAGCCGTTGGCGGCGCTGGTGTTGACTTCGCCGTTGACACCCTGGGGGAAGAACCCGCCGGACGTGGCGGCCTTGGGGGTCAGGTAGACGATGTTGAGGACTTGGCCGGGGGAGCGGCTGTAGGCGATGCCGTTGGCGTCGGTGGGGACGATGTTGGCGTTGCCGCGGGCATCGATGACACCTTGGTCGTCGTCGCCTGCGCCGTCGAGGCTGTCGCGGGCGTTGGACAGCTTGACCGTCGCTTTGGCGTCGCCGCGCTGGTAGAGCGCGCTGCGGATGTTGGCGGCGTGGTAGGCCTCGACGGCGAGGATGCCGGCCGCTGCTTCGAGGTAGGTCTTGTTGGTGATCAGCGGGGCGGCGCCCTTGTAGGCCGTGACGCCGACGTCTTCGAAGAGGAATGCGGCGAGCAGGAAGTTCTCTTCGCAGGCGAAGGCGTCGAAGCTGCGGCCCGGCTTGACCAAGCCGGCGGCCTGGGCGGCGGCGGTGAAGCTGGACTGCAGGTCGATCGCGGGCCGGCTGACGGCAGCCGAGCCGAGCGCCGAGCGCAGGAACTGGACGTGGGCTTTCTCGTCGGCCGCGATCTCCTGGGCGTACTGGCGGGCGGTCTTGGTTTCGAAGCGGACCGCGCGGCCGCCGGTGACGCCGCCGCGGGTACCGGTGCCGGTGGTCATGGCGTCGGCGAGGCCGCGGCCGGTGACGGCGTGCAGGTAGAACTCGGCCTCGAGGTACTCGAGGTTGAGGGCGAAGTTGAGGACGGCGCCATCGCTGACGCCGGGCGCCGCGGCCTCTCCGGCGGCGGCAGCCGGGCGTGCCGCGGCCGCGGCGGCGGGGCCGGCCGTGAGCCCGCCGAGCGCGCCCGCGCCCACGACACCGAGCCCGGTCATGCCCGCGGCGCGCAGGAACCGGCGCCGGTCCTGCGCGTTCCCGGCACTGCGGTTGATCATCGAAGCGGCATAGCGTTTGCCGAACACGTGCACTCCTTCCCGCCCGCGCGCGACGCTGCGCGACGTCGGACGTGTCCCGCGCGCCCGGCATGGCCTCCCGGGCGAGCAGGATGGATGGTCGCTGACGTCACCCTTTCGAAGCTGCCGGCCGAGCGGACAGGCCGGCTCCCGGATCGGCTGAACGAGCCGCGGTGCTTACCCGCTACCGGTGAGGAGAAACCCGTGGAGAAAAAGAAAAGTAATTCCCTCGGCCACCCAATCCGGTGACGATCGCGCGGCGAATTTCCCCTGACGGGTGAAGATCGCACTCGAAGGGAGGTGAGATGGATGAATACTTCCCAGTCTGAGGACGTGCAAGTCGGCGAAAGCTCGATGGTGGCCCGGATGCTGCTGGTCGCGGGCGTCTTGGTGGGTCTCGCTGTTCTGGCGTTGCTGATGTCGGGTACGGCCGATGCGGCCGAATCGTCCTCGCCGGACCGAACGGATCGGCCTGGTTTGTTGTCCGCAATCGGGAAACCGCTGCGGGGCACGATCGAGCAGGCCAAGCCGGTCCTGCGGCCGGTCACCGACGTCGTACACACGGTGTCGTCACAGGTCGCACCGGTGGCCAAGCCGGTGACCGAGCTTGTGGAGCCGGTGCTCGCGCCGGTTGTGCGGCCGGTGGTCACGGCGGTGGCGCCGGTGCTGTCGGTGGTGCGCCCGGTGACCGAGCCGGTCCTCCGGCCGGTCTTGGACGCGCTCGCGCCGGTGACCGAGCCGGTGGTGCACGCGGTGGGAGCCGATCCCGCCGGCACGGTGGTCGCCGGGAGCACGGAAACCACGGGGACCACGCGTCCCCGGGACGACGTCCGGCCTGCTCCGGCGGAACAGGCCGCTGCGGTGACCACCGAGCAGCCGGAGGCCGAAGCGGTCGTTCCGCCGAGGCAGCC
This sequence comes from Amycolatopsis sp. A133, assembly GCF_031082405.1. Taxonomy (GTDB): domain Bacteria; phylum Actinomycetota; class Actinomycetes; order Mycobacteriales; family Pseudonocardiaceae; genus Amycolatopsis. Next base: position 146,208 of record NZ_JAVHJU010000076.1, on the reverse strand, counting down.
GCGTGCGGATCGGCCGGCGTTCGCCGAAGACACCGCGAAGGACGCGGGTGTACCGGCCGGGTTCGCCCGGATGTCCGGGCCGGCCGGTGGCGGCAGCGTGCCGCCGGCGCCGGAAGGTCCCGCCGCGAGCGGGACCGTGTCGGCGGGGCCGGCCGGGCAGCACGGTGGTGAGCACGCCGTGACGATGGCCGGGTCGGGCCCGCCGGGCACGGATCGTGCCTGGCGGGCACCGCCGGGCGGGCGGGCGCCGCTGTACTGGCTGGTCTTCTACGGAAACGACCATCCGAGCTGACTTTCCCTTTCCACCACCAGAAATCCATTGTGGACAGAAGGTAAGGAAAGGGAAGACATGCACAAGTACGTGCGACGCGGCCTGACCGTCGCGTTCATCTCCGGCGGGTTCGTCCTGCTGGGCAGCGCGGTGGCCAGTGCGGACACCGGCAACCCGGGCCCGCTGGGCGGGCTCGGCGGCACCCTGCACTCCGTGGTCTCCGGCGGGTCGGCCGGCGGCAACGGCGGGGACTCCGGTTCCGGCGGGAACGCGAGCAGCGGCAACACCGCGGTCAGCGGGAACTCCGGCAACTCGGGCGACTCCGGCTCCACCGGGCACAACAGCGCCTACGGCGTCTGCGTGCTCGCCAAGTGCAGCACCTCGGTGTCCTCGGGCAACTCCGGGAACACCGGCGCCACCGGCTCGACCGGGAACGCCTCGAACACCAGCACCACCACCGGCGGCCACTCCGGGAACGCCGGCCACGGCGGCTCCGGGACCACGGCGGCCACCGGCCACAACACCGCCGGCTCGCACGCCTCACGGGGCGGGCTGCTCGGGGTGCTGGGTTCGGTGACCGGCACCGCGAAGGGCGGCAACGGCGGCGACTCCGGTGCCGCCGGGAACGCCACCAGCGGCAACTCCGCGGTGTCCGGTGACTCGGGCAACTCGGGGAACTCGGGCTCGACCGGCGGCAACAGCGCCTACGGCCTCTGCCTGCTGGCGCAGTGCTCCACCACGGTGTCCTCGGGTGACTCCGGGAACACCGGCGCCACCGGCTCGACCGGCGACGCGACCAACACCAGCACCACCACCGGCGGGAACTCCGGCAACGCGGGCCATGGTGGCGACGCCACCACGACCGCGTCCGGTGCGAACACCGGTGGGCACAGCTGGAACCGGAACCGTCACGACCAGGGCGGCACCACGGGCGTCGTCGGTCTCGTGACCGGCATCGCCAAGGGCGGCAACGGCGGCAACTCCGGTGACGCCGGCAACGCGAACAGCCACAACTCCGCGGTGACCGGCACGTCCGGCAACTCCGGTGACTCGGGCTCGACCGGTGGCAACAGCGCCATCGGGTGGACCCTCGGTGGCCAGAGCAACGGCGGCGGGCACCAGGGTTGCGGCTGCTCCCACGGTGGCCGGAACAACGGTGGCTGGGACAACGGTGGCTGGGACAACGGTGGCACGAAGTCGGCCACCGAGGTGACGTCGGGCCACTCCGGCAACACCGGCGCCACCGGCTCGACCGGTGACGCCACGAACACCAGCACCACCGCCGGTGGCGACTCCGGTGCCGCGGGCCACGGTGGCGACGCCACCGTCGTCGGCACCGGCACCGACTCCGCCACGAACACCGGCGGGAACCGGCACGGCCAGGGTGGCACGACCGGCGTCCTGGGCCGGGTCTTCGGCTCCGCGCAGGGCGGCAACGGTGGCGGCTCCGGCGATGCCGGCAACGCCACCAGCCACAACTCCGCGGTGACCGGCACCACCGGCCACTCGGGTGACTCGGGCTCGACCGGCGGCAACACCGCCGTGTCCTCGACCCGCGGACACGAGCAGCAGGGCCGCCACCACCACGGCGGCCGGCACCACCAGGGTGACCACGTGAACACCACGGTCACCTCGGGTGATTCCGGCAGCACCGGTGCGACCGGTTCGACCGGGAACGCCGGAAACGCCGGCGTCACCCACGGCGGCAACTCGGGCTGGGGCGGCAACGGCGGCGACGCCGCTGTGATCGCCACCGGCTGGAACACCGTCGCGCACGCCCCGCACACCGTCTGACGGTCAGCGGGAAGCACCCGAGCGGGGCACCGGAGGAATCCGGTGCCCCGCTCCTTGCGGTGCCGAGCCGGCCGCCGTTCGCGGTGGGTCAGCCGAGCGCGAGGGCGGCGATCGGCGGCGTGGTCGGTTGCAGGGATCCGGTGGCGGGTTCGACGGTCACGGCGACGCCGTCGGTGCCGCCGGGGACGGTGGTCTCGACAGTGCCGCCGGAGGTGACCAGCCCGGCCGGCTGCGGCCCGTGCGGCCCGGTCAGCCACACCTCGTAGGCGTGACCGGCAGCCGGCCGCGGAAGGGCCTGGGCGGCGATGAGGGCTTTCCCGAGCCGCCGGGAGATCGTCGCCGTGATGGCGCCGCCACCGGTCGCGGCGGTCCGCACGGTGATCGCGTCGGGCGCGCTGGTCACCGTGTTGCCCTCGGCCACCGGCACCGGTGCGGACCCCGGGTGGTTCAGCCCGATGCCGATTCCCCCGGCCAGCGCCGCGGCTGCGGCGGCGACCGACGCGACACCGATCAACGCGCGCCGGCGCCACGGCGTGCGCTGCCCCCGCGCGGCAGGGCGGGCGGTCACGTGGGGCGGCAGCTGCCGGGTTTGGGCGACCACGGCGAGCACACGCCGGCGCAGGTTCCCGTCCGGGACGAGGGCCGCCGCGCCGCCCAGCCGGGCGGCGGTTTCCCGGAAGCCGGCGACCTCGACGGCGCAGACCGGGCAGTCGGCCAGGTGGCGGGTGAAGGCGGCGCGCTCGAGGTCGGTGACCGCGTCGAGGGCGTACGCACCGGTGAGGGCGTGGGCGTCGGCGGTGGTCATCGGCTCACTCCGAGAGCGTCGCGCAGGCGGGTCTTGCCGGTGCCGATCGCGACGTCCAGGCGTTCGGCACGGGTGCGGAGTGTCACTGCGCGGGCGGTCATGCCACCTGTCCTTCCTCGGCGAACGCCGAGTCACGCGCCGCTGTCGGCGGCGTGTCGGAACAAGTTCGGCTCCGGCGGCCCGCGCGGATTGGTGCGGAGGAAAGGAAGCGACAACGGTCACCCGCAAGGGTCAGTGCCGCAAAAGTCCACAGTGGATCGGAAGGCTCCGCCGCGCGGAGGTGGATCAGCGAGCGCGAGCCCCGGTTTCGGAGGAAAAGCGGAATTCGACGGTGACCGGCAGCGCACGGACGCCGAGGGCGTGGCGCAGGCGGGGAAGACCGGCGGTGCCGAGCTGCCGGCGGATCGCGGCCGGCTCTCCGTCCTGCCCGGCGCTGATCACCAGGGCGACGGCCGGGTGGTCGCGGCTTCCGGCGAGGGTGGCGTGGGCGTTGTGCACCCCTGCGTAGCCTTTGACCTCGTCGATGAACGGCGTGATCGCGGTGCCGGCGGCCAGTTCGGTCCGGCCGCGGGCGGGGTCGTCCTCGAAGCGCCAGGTGTGGGTTTTCGGCTTGCGGGTCAGCTGGGCCAGCAGCCAGCGCAGCAGGAGCAGCCCGGTGATCACCGCGGCCGCCGCAGCCGCGTAGCGGCTCCACGTGGGCAGCTCCCCGGTTTCCGGGAGCAGCGCGGAGTCCGGCGTCAAGACGGGCAACCGCCCGAAGTGGGTCAGCAGGGTGAAGGTTCCGATGGCGAGCAGGGCGGCCCCGAGCAGGATGAGCAGCGTCCGGTTGAGGCGTGCGGGACGGTTGAGGTCGGTCATGACGAGCTCCTGACGGCGTGGACCCGGACCTTGACGACCGGCCGGGTGGCGGGCTCGATCTGGTCGACCCGGCGGGAGACCGCGTCACGGACCGCGTCGGCCAGCCCGGCCGTGCTGGTGCGGCGGGTGGCGACCTTGACGACGACCTTGCGGTCCTTCAGTTTCAGCCGCACGGCCGATACACCGTCCACACCGGACGCCGCGGTGCGCAGGGTGCTGCGGTAGCTGCGCCGCGAGGCGCCCGAGTCGAGATCGCCGGCGAGCGGGAGGATCGTGCGCTTGCCCGGCAGCACCCCGCACAGCAGCATCGTCAGGCCGAGCACGGCGGCGGTGCCGCCGGCGAGCGCGGGCGCCAGATCGCTCCACTGTGTGTCGTGCAGGACCGCGGCGATCGCGTGGTAGTCGGCCCACGGGGTCCGGCCCAGCATGAGCTGGATCGCGATGGCCGCGACGAACACGCACCCGGCCAGCAGCACGAGGGCGGTGAGAGTGGCGGGAGTGCTGCGACGAGGCCGGCGTTTCACCGGACCCTCCTGACTTCTCCGGCGCCGCCGCGGAGAGCGGTGACGGTGATGTTCACCCGGGACACGGTGAGCCCGGTGAGCTCGCGGACCCGGTCCATCAGGTGCTGCCGGGCCGACTCGGTGGCCGGGCCGACCGGGGTGGGGTAGGCGAGCGAGAGCCGGACGTCGAGGACGGCGGTGCCGCCGGAGACCGTCGCGCTCACTTCGGCGGTGTTCCCGCGGCCGACCGCGAGGCCGAGCACCCGCGTCGCCGCGCCGCCGACGTCGTCGAGATCGGTGACCGCCCGCGCGGCGATGCGTTCGACGGTCCGGCCGGCGATCGTGGTGCGCCCTCGTTCGTCCTGGATGACAGCGGTCACGGTGCTCAGCCCCGATCGCGTCCGGTGAGCCGGGACAGGTCGAGCTTCCCGTCGAGGACGCGGCCGGCCAGCAGGCCGATCGCGCCGAGGACGAGGACGACGAAGAAGGCGCCGAAGCCGCCGAAGGCCGCGGCCAGCCCGAGGGCGAGGCCGGTCAGCAGGCCGAGGTGGGTCGAGTTCACGAAGGTTCTCCTCCTGGTGCGGACACCGTTGCGGTGCCGAAGCCGGTTGCCGCGGGGACGACGTCGCCGATCCGGACCACCACGGGCCGGTCGACGGCGCCGACCGCCGCGCGGACCGCGGCACCGACCTCGGTGCAGCGGGCCGGGTAGCGGATGGTGACGCCGATGGTGATTTCGTCTTCACGGATCCGGACGCCGGGGACGCGGCGGCCGGGCAGGGGGGTGGCGATCTCGCCGAACCGGCCGCTGTGCAGGCCCGCGACGGGGGCCAGGGCCTGCACGGCGGCGGCGATGCGGTCCGGGTCGATCTCGGCGCCGGAGGTCACCGAACGCGGCCGGTGTCGGCCTTGGCGTTTCCGGCTCCGGCCCCGGCGCCGTCCTCGGCGCCGTCCTCGTTGTCGCCGGGCAGGTGCACGTCGGAGACGTTGATGTTGACCTCGACGACCTCGAGCCCGGTGATCTGCTCCACGGCCGTGATCACGTTGCGGCGCACGGAGCGGGACAGGTCGGTGATGGAGACGCCGTAGTCGACCAGGATCTGCAGGTCGATCGCGGCCTGACGCTCACCGACCTCGACCGACACACCCTGGCTCACCGAGGCGGACGCCCCGGGGATCCGCTCGCGGATCGCGCCGAACGCCCGGGCCGCGCCGCTGCCGAGGGCGTACACGCCGGACACCTCACGGGTGGCCAGGCCGGCGACCTTCGACACCACGGTGTCGGCGATGGTGGTGGAACCCTGCGCGGACACGAGCGCGCTGACGCCCCCCTTGTCCAGCGCGGTCGAGGCCGGGTCGGCAGCGGCCGTGGTGGCGGTCGGCTTCGTCATGGTGTTCTCCTTCTGACCGGCGTTTTGCTGGGCTGCGTGGAAGTTCCGTTCACTCCCACACCGCTACAGACCCCGCCGCCCGGAGATCGTCACGGCTCCATCGTGTGACGGCCGTCTCCCGAGACCGCTCTCACCCATTCGGGTAAAGGAGGTCATCGACCAATCCCGGCCGGGGGCGAGCACCGAATGCTGGACATGACCGCTACCGAACTCGACGCCCCCACCGTTCCGGAGCGTGCCCGGCTTCGGTTCTTCGCGGCCGCGTTCACCGGAATTCTCGCGCTGGCCGCCGCGCTGGCGGCCGGCCACCTCGTCGCCGGCTTCCTCGGCATCAACGCCTCGCCTTACCTGGCCGTCGGCAACGGCGCCATCGACCTGACGCCGGTGGAGCTGAAGGACTTCGCCGTCCGCACGTTCGGCACCTACGACAAGCTGGTGCTGCTCGGCAGCATGGCCGTGGTGATGGTGCTTGCCGCCGCGCTCGCCGGCGTGCTTTCGCGCCGCTCGCCGGTACCCGGAACGGTCGTCATCGTCCTGTTCGGACTGATCGGCGGGTTCGCCGTGTCCCAGCGCCCGGACCTGACCACCGTGGCCCTGCTGGCACCGGCCGCCAGCCTGCTCGTCGGGGTCGCGGTTTTCCTCGTCCTGCATCGGATCGCTCCGCGGGTGTGGCGAGACGCCGGATCCGAAGACAAGAGCGGCACGTCACGGCGGTCCTTCCTCCTCGGCGGTGCGGGTGTTGTCGTCGGAGCCGGCGCGCTGGGCGTGGGTGGGCAGCTGATCAGCTTGGCCCGGGACGCGACCGCGTCCCGGGAGGCGATCGGCAAGCTCGTTCCCGCGCGGACCGCGCCGGCCGTTCCGGCCGACGCCGATTTCGCCAAGCTCGGCACCCCGCCGTTCCTGACGCCGAACGCGAACTTCTACCGGGTGGACACCGCGCTGTCGGTGCCGCAGCTGCGGGCCGAGGACTGGGCACTGCGGCTGCACGGCATGGTCGACCGCGAAATCCGGTACAGCTACGACGACATCCGCAACCGGCCGCTGATCGAGCGCACGGTGACGATGACGTGCGTGTCCAACGAGGTCGGCGGCGACTACGTGTCGACGTCGAACTTCATCGGCGTCGACCTGGCCGACCTGCTCGCCGAAGCCGGCGTGAAACCGGGCGCCGAGCAGCTCTACTGCACCAGCGTCGACGGCTGGACCTCCGGCACCCCGGTCGCGGCGGCCCAGGACCGTGGGCGCGGGGCGATGCTGGCGATCGGCATGAACGGCGAGCCGCTGCCGCTGGAACACGGCTTCCCGGCGCGGCTCGTCACACCCGGCCTGTACGGCTACGTCTCGGCGACCAAATGGGTCGTGGACATCGAAGTCACCACCTGGGCCGCGCGCCAGGCGTACTGGCTCAAACGCGGCTGGAGCCAGGAGGCTCCGATCAAAACGGAATCCCGGATCGATTCGCACCGCGGTTTCGCCAACGTCAAGCCCGGAAAAGTGCGGGTCGCCGGCGTGGCGTGGGCGCAGCACACCGGCATCGAGAAGGTCGAAGTCCGCGTCGACCGGGGACCGTGGCAGGAAACGACGCTGTCCCGGGAAGTCAACCTGAACACCTGGCGGATGTGGTGGACCGAGGTCGACGTCCCGGCCGGCGTGCACCAGGTGTTCTGCCGCGCCACCGACAAAACCGGCTACACCCAGACCGACCAGCGCGCCGGCACCGTCCCCGACGGCGCCACCGGCTGGCACAACGTCACCTTCACCGCTGCCTGACCAAAACTTTCCCGGCTGACCAATCCGGCTGGGGCCGGGGTCAGAGAGCAAGTTCCCCCCGCGGGAACAGCCGCATTTATTCCCCTCTTGGAGTGATTTCCGTGAACAAGCTTCGTATCGCTGGTATCGGCATGACCGCGACCGCCGCCCTCGCGCTGACCGCGTGCAGCGGTAGCGACACCGCGTCGTCGGGCAGCTCCAGCAGTGCCCCGGCGCCGGCTCCGTCGTCGTCGATGGCCGCGCCCTCCTCCAGCATGGCCGCCTCCGACGGCATGACCACCAACGCCGACGTGTTCGGCCCGGCCTGTTCGCAGCTGCCGCAGGGCTCCGCGCCCGGTTCGCTGGACTCGATGGGCCCGCAGCCGGTCGCCTCGGCCGCGTCGACGAACCCGCTGCTGACCAAGCTGGTGGCGGCGGTCAAGGCCACGAACCTGGTCGACACGCTCAACAGCCAGCAGGCCATCACGGTCTTCGCGCCGGCCGACCCCGCGTTCGCCGCGCTGGGCGACGCGAAGTTCAACGAGCTGGCCGGCAAGCCCGCCGAGCTGTCGCCGATCCTGCAGTACCACGTCGTGGGCAAGCGCTACGACGGCAAGGGGCTCGCCACCGCGGGCTCGGTCGACACCCTGAACACCGCCGGCGGGCCGGTGAAGATCGAGGGTTCGGGCGACAACATGACGATCAACGGCGCGAAGATCCTGTGCGGCAACATCCCCACCAAGAACGCCACCGTCTTCGTGATCGACAAGGTGCTCACGCCGGGCACCAACAAGTAAGGAGACCGCCGCCCCGCGGCTCCGGCGTCCGGACGGTCGGCGCTAGAGTCGTCGGGGGCGCGCTGTGTCCGTACGAGCCGGTGCGGGGACGTTCGCCGACGGCGACGCGAGGACTGGCTGAAGTGATGGCGCGAGAAAGCAGAGAGCACCGGGTGGAGGACGTGGGCCACGGTGACCACCTGTGTCTGACGTTCGCCGATGACGACGAGCAGCGCCGGGTCGTCACCGCCTACTTGCGTGCGGGACTCGAACGCGGCGAGCGGGTCAAGTACTTCTCGGACCAATGTGCACCCGAGCAGGTGCTGGACTGGCTCGACGGAGCCGGAACCGACCCGGGACCGGCGGTCGCGCGAGGTCAGCTCCAGATCACCACGGCCGGCCGCAGCTATCTGGCCGGCGGTTCGTTCGACGCCGACGGCATGGTGGCCACCCTGCAGCAAGAGGTCACCGCTTCCCTGGCCGCCGGCTACACCGGCCTCCGGGTCAGCGGCGAGATGGGCTGGGCACTGCGGGACGTCCCGGGTGCCGACCGGCTGCACGAGTACGAGGCGAAGGTCAACGCGGTGTTCGACGGAAGCCGCGCCTCGGCGGTTTGCCAGTACGACGCCCGCCGCTTCGACGCCGAAACCTTGACCGCCGTCGACCGTCGCCACTCCGGTTCCGTGGCGCTGGAACCTCTCTATGTCGACACCGTGCTACGCCTGGCGCGGACCTTACAGAACGGCAGGCTGACTTTGCGGGTGATCGGCGTCGTGGATCATCGCACCACCGGTGCACTGGCCTCGGCGCTGGAGACGGTGTCGACCTGGCCGGGCGATGTGCGGGTGGACATGACCCAGCTGGAGTTCATCGATCTGGCCGGGATGCGAGCGCTGGCCCAGGCGGCAGGCCGGTTGGGCAACGGCCAGCGGATGCACGTGGCCAACCTGGCCGAGCTGCTGTGCCGGGTGATCAGCGTGGTCGGCTGGGACGACGAGCCGGCTCTGGTGGTCACTCCCCGCGAGGCGGGCGCATGACCACGACGAGCCGGCCCCCGTCGCACGCCGTTCCCGGCCCGGTCTCACCCACCAAGGCCTGATTTACCGCAGCGACGAGGAATTCCTCGCCGCCACCGTGCCGTTCTGCCTCGACGGGCTCGAACAAGGCGACGCCGTTTTGGCCGTGACGACCGGCGCCAACATCGATCTGCTGCGCCAGTCGCTCGGAGGAGCCGCCGGAGACGTCGAATTCGTTGACGCGAACGAGTGGTACCGGACTCCGGGGCGCACCTTGGGCGCGTATCACCGTTACGTCGACCAGCGGACCACCGGCGGACGATACCCGCTGGTGCGGGTGATCGGCGAACCGGTGTGGCACGGCCGGGACGCCACCGAGACCACGGAGTGGACCCGGTACGAGTCGGCGATCAATGTCGCCTTCGCCGGCTGCCCGGCCTGGATCGTCTGCCCTTACGACACCCGGGTCCTGCCCGGACACGTCGTCGAGGACGCCCGCCGCACCCACCCGCAACTGGTGGCGGGTCCCGCCGCGCAGGCCAGCGACGACTACACCCCGCCGGATGCTGCCGACGGCGCGTGGACGCGTCGCCTCGCACCCATACCCGCGGGCAGCCCGTACGCCGTGTTGCCATTCGACGCCGACCTGGTCCCGGTCCGGACCTTCGTGGCCGAACACGCCAGCTCGCTGGGGCTGTCCGAATCCGGTGTGCAGCTGCTGGTGTTCGCCGCCAACGAGATCGCCACCAACGCCGTCAGCCATGGCGGCGGCCGCGGCCGGGTGGCCGTCGGCCGCTCCGGGAACCGGATCATCTGCGACATCACCGACCCCGGCTCCGGAGCACTCGATTGGTACCTGGGGTACTTGCCTCCCGAGCCGGGTGGGCAGAGCGGACACGGCCTGTGGATCGTGCGCCAGTTGTGTGACCTGGTCGAAGTCCACACCGGTGACGGCGGAACGACCGTGCGCCTGCACGTCGGCACGGCCTGACGGCTGCTGCCCGGTACCAACACCGGCTCGCCGGTACCTGCCCGCTGGCGGCCCGCGAATCGTCCGCTCGGCCGGCGCCGCGGGGGCCGGCACCGCGTTACGGCGGAAGGTCGACCGGCAGCCGCCGGAACGGTTTTTCATCGACGTGAATGGCTCCCGTTTCGTCAAAAAGACTCCTCGGGGGAAGCATAAGAGAAGCGTGGGAAAGAACAGCGGTCATTCGGGTGGTCCGCGCCGGCCGGATGACGGTATTTATCCCGTGGTGGCGTCGCTGCGGGTATTCCACCCGGTACTCCTGGCGCGAGTTCTCCGGAATGTGGGCAATTTTGCCGAAATGGTACTGCGTGTGCAGGCGAAGCCTGGTCCGGATGTACCAACTTTCGGATCGTCCGCGGAATTTCGTGGCGTATTTCGGATATCGCGGTAATGCTTCGGGCATGAGTTCATCGCGCAAACGAGTCTTCACCGCTGTCGCCGTCGCCGCGTTCTCCCTGGGGGTCGTCACCCCCGCCCAGGCGGACCCCTACCAGCTGCCGGACATCAGCGAGCCGACCCCGGAGGACCCCGGGACCGGCGGCGGCTCCGGCGGCAGTACGACGGCCGCCTATGTCCTGCAGGGCGTGATCCAGACCGAAGGCACCCAAAGCGACGGGACCGGCCGCCGGGTGAAGCTCCGCGGCTACTCGCGCTTCGCCACCCCGGGCAACGACCGGCGCGACGCCGACTACATCAACGTCCGGTGCACCGCCACCGGTCCGACCGGCGCCGTCACGGGCGACTACGACTCCGAGAACGGCGGCGCGCTGGTCGACGTCCACTTCGAGACGCCATGGATCCCCAACGGCGCCGTGTTGCGCACGGTCCACGTCGCCTGCACCCACTACGCCACCAAGAGCGGTGTGGTTTACGAGACCACCAGCGCCACCGACATCGCCGTCCCGTACTGACGACTCCCCGACGCAACCGGACTCGATCCGGGCGACCGCGGCTGTGGCGGCGTTGATCTCGTACGCCAGGTGGTACAGCTCGTCCCGACGGTTCACCGGCCTCGGGCCGGGTCATCCGCCGGAGTGCGGCGGGATCCGGGCGGCGATGAGGGCCACGTCGTCGCGGGTGCTGCCGAGGTCGCGGGCCAGCTGGGCGCACAACCGGGACAGCGGCAGGTCCGGGTGGCCGGCCGTGTACTGCCGCAGCCGCGTCATGCCGGTGTCGATGTCCTGGGTGCGCGATTCGATCAGCCCGTCGGTGTAGAGCACCAGGGTCGAACCGGCGGGCAGCTCTTCGCGGGCGGTGGGGCGCGGCCGGTCGGGGCGGGCGCCGAGGATGACGCCGTGCGCACCGGTCAGGTAGGTGGCGGCGCCGCCGGTGCTGAGGAGCAGCGGTGGCGGGTGCCCGGCGATGGACCAGGACAGCTCCCACGATCCGCCGGGCGCGGGATGGAGGCGGGCGAAGATGACGGTGGCCAGGTCGGTGAAGGCGAGGCGGGACTGGGCGATGTCCAGGCGTTGCAGGATCCGTCCGGGCGTTTCGTCGGGGCGGTCCACGGCGAGGGCGCGCAGCATGTTGCGCAGCTCGCTCATGCGGGACGCGGCGTGGATGTCGTGGCCGACGACGTCGCCGATGACCAGTGCGATGTCGTCGTCGCCCAGCGGGAAGGCGTCGTACCAGTCGCCGCCGACTTCGGCGACGCTGGCGGCGGGCCGGTAGTGGGCGGCCAGGTCCAGGCCGGGCACGGTGGGGAGCTCGGTGAGCAGGGCGCGCTGGAGGGTCGCGGCGATGTCGGCTTGGGCGGTGTGCAACCGGGTGTTTTCCAGCCCGAGTGCGGTGCGGCGGGCGACTTCTTCGGCCAGGACCCGGTCGGCCTCGTTGAACGGCGGGCCGGCCGCGCCGCGGGTGAGGGTCAGTGCTCCGAACGTCGTGGCTCGCAGCCGCACGGGCACGACGAGCACGTCGACCGCGTCCACCAGGCCCAGCAGGGTTTGCGGCGCGTCGGCCGACGCCGACGGTGTGGAAAGGTGCTGTACTCCGCCGCCGCTCAGGACTTTGCGCAGGGCGGCTTCGTGCGCGGGATGCCCGCCCGGCTCCGCCGTTCTCGGAGGCACCGCGGCACCGAGGTCGTTGGCCCAGGCGATGCGACGCGGTTCCCGCGCTTCGGCCAGGTCGATCACGGCGGCATCGGCGAGGCGGGGCACGAGCAGCCGCACCAGGCGTTCGAGGGCCTGGCCCGCGTCGAGGGTGCTGACCATGGCCAGCGTCACCTCGCTCAGCCAGCTGATCTCCGCCAGGTCGTACTCGGCCTGCTCCCGCATGGTCTCGCTGTGCGCGTAGCGGTCGGCACGCCGGCCGTCACGCGCACGCTGCGCGGACATGTCGTGGAAAACGACCACGGCGCCGGCGCCGTGCCCGGCCTCGGGTGGCAGGGGCGCGGCGGACCACCACGCGGCGAGCGCGGAGCCGTCCCGGCGCAGCAGCACCGCGCGGTCACCGCTGATGCGCTTGCCGAGCGCGACCTCACGCAGGACGGGCTGCTGACCGGGGAAGCCGGAGCTGTCACCGGTGTGCGGATTGAGCACCTGCTGGGCGTCGACGCCCACCAGCGTGCCCGGGTCGTAGCCGAGCAGCCGCTCCGCCCACGGGTTGCAGGCGATCACCACACCGCCGGCGTCCACGGCGTACACGCCGGCGCCCGCCGCGGCGAAAGCGGCGGACACCAGCGCTTCTGCCGCCAGGGGGGCGGCCGGGGCCTCGGTACCGGGAATGCTGTCCACGGATTCTCTTTGCCCCGTGCGCGCGGCTCTCAATCACGGGCGATTCAAGCCTGATCGAGGCGCGGGTAGAGCACCTCTTCGGCGAGCAGAAGGATCGCCGCGGCGACGGGGATGGCCACCAGAGCGCCGATGACACCCAGCAGGGCGCCGCCGAGCAGGACGGCGACGACGGTGACCAGCGCCGGGACCTTGAGCGCGGTGCCGATGATCTTCGGCACCAGCAGGTAGTCCTCCACCAGCCGGTAGACGACGAAGAACCCCACGGTCGCCAGGCACACCGGCAGCGACACCGTGAGCGCGACGAGGCTGACCAGCACGCCGGCGACCACGGATCCGACGACCGGGACCAGGTCCAGCACGGCGACGGTGATGGCCAGCAACGCCGCGTAGGGCACCCCGAAGATCAGCAGCCAGATCAACGTGAGCACGCCGGCGATGACCGACACGGCCAGGTTGCCCAGGACGTAGCCGCCGACCTTGGCGAAGATGTTGTCCCCGATCAAGATCGCCCGCGGGCGGCGGGAGTGCGGGATCAGCCGGTAGATCGTGGCGCGGATGCGGGGCAGGCCGGCCACGAAGTAGATGGTCAGGACGATCAGGATCAGCGTGTCGGTCAGGACGCCGAAGACCGCTTTGCCGGCCCCGAGGACGCCGCCGGTGAGGCCGCTGCCCAAGCTGAGCAACGATTCGATCCCCTGCTGGAGGTGGAACCGCTCGTTGAGCCGGCCGAGGAGGGTGTTGTGGTCCTGGGCCTGGCGCAGGTAGTCCGGGGCCTTGGTGACGAGCGCGGTGGCTTGTTCGACGAGCACGGGGATGGCGGCGGCGAGGAACCCGCCGACAGCGGCGACGGCGACGACGAACACGGTCGTCACGGCGAGCCACCGGGGGAAGCGGTGCCGGGCCAGCCAGGACACCGCGGGCTCCATGCCGATGGCGAGGAACAGGGCCAGTCCGACCAGGATCAGGATGTGCGCCGCGCCGGCGAGGAGCTGGATCACCCCGTAGGTGACGGCGACCCCCGCCGCGGCGGTCATGCCGATGAAGAACGGCGATCGGCGGTCGAGCCGCTTGCCGAGCCGGCCCAGTGGCTGGTCCGGCGTGCTGATTTCGGCGGCCTCGGCTTCGGCCTCGGCGACCGCGCCTTCGTCCTCGCTGTGGGGCTGGCCCACCAGCGGGTGGTGTCCTTCGGCTGCTTCGGAATCGGATGGGGACGTCATGAGCACCGCACTGTCTCGCACCGGAAGGCGCGTGGGGAGGAGGCCGGCTCGGCCTCGTCGAAGGATCCGGGTGATCGGCGGCCCGGTCAGCGCAGGTCGATGGGCCCGGCGTCGATCGGGGTGCGGAACAGGAAGTACGGGTACTCCCGTTCGTCGCTGCCGCCGCGGTACTTGTCCTGGCGGTGCAGCTGGTTCGCCGTGACGTAGAGGTACCCGCCGGCGGCGACGGACAGCGTGTCCGGCCACAGCAGCCGCGGGTCGTGGACGACGGTTTCCCAGCGGCCGTCGGGGTGGCGGCGGTGGATGGCGTTGTGCTCGCCGTCGGTGACGTAGAGGCGGCCCTGGTCGTCGGTCTCCATGCCGTCGCCGGCGGCTCCCTTGTCGCCTTCGTCGATCAGCGTGGCGGCGACCGCGTCGTCGTCGTGCTCCCGGTTGATCAGGGCGTCGGTGGCGACGCTCCACCAGCGGCGTGAGGCCAGGCAGCAGTAGTACAGGCGAGCGCCGTCGGCGCCGATCGCGATGCCGTCGGCGCCCATCTGCACCGGGCTGGTGGAGCCGTCTTCGGAGCGCTCCAGGAACTCCCGTCCTTCGACGATCATGCGCAGGTCCGGCGGGGTTTCGGCCCTGGTGCTGGGGTGGTCGTGCAGCCGCCGCCAGCACTCGCCGGTGTCGAGGTCGACGACGATGATCCCGTTGGGTCCCTGGTCGGAAGAGTCGGTGATGAACGCGAACCCCCGGCCGAGGTCGAAGCGGACATCGTTGAGGTAGGTCGTCGGCAGGGCGACGTCTTCGGGGAACAGGATCGTTCGCACGACCTCGTCGCGTGCGAGATCGACGCACACGAGCTTCGGTCCGCCGTGGGCGGTGGGCTGGAACAGCGGGCTGCCGGTGTCGAGGATCCAGAGCCGGTCGGCGGGATCGACGACGATGCTCTGCACCGAAACGAGCGCGTCCGGGTCGGTCCGGCTCTTGCTGTCGTTGAAGGCCTGGCTGGGGTAGGGGACGAGTTCGCCGTCGCGGATTTCGGCGACCGTGAAGCGGACGTCGTCGCCCCACTCGGGGAAGTTGACGAAAACGCGGCCTTGCCGGGACACGCTGACCCCGGTGGGCATCGCGCCGGAGAACTCGTGGACCACCTCGAGCTCGCCGAGGGGCTGGTCGGTTGCGGACATGGTGATCACACCGGGCCGGCGCGGTGGGCGGCCGGATCCGGCCGGCCGAGGCCGTCCGGGTGGCTCTCGGGCAAGGGCAGCGTCATGGGGACCGGGTGCCCGCTCCGGTTCCGGGGAAACGCGCTGCGGCCCGGGCGATCGACCTCGGCTGCCGTGGTCGCCCCATCCCGGGATCAGGCTCGGTCAGCCATTCGCGGCCCGGTGATCCAGGGAGGAGACGGTGCAGCCGGCCAACCGGTCGCCGGCGTCCCGCGCGTGGGCCGCGCACATCTTGCCGGCCGCGCCGTCTTCGTCGGTGACGACCGCGACGGCCCGCTCGCCGCACGGGGTGTGGAGCCGGTCGTAGTCCCACTCGCCGGCGCAGCCGGGGACGGAGCACCAGGCGCGGTCTTCGCCGGCCCGCAGCGTGACGCCGTGGGCCGGGCAGATGCCCCACGGAACGTCGCACAAACCGGGGTCGCGGGCCACGCGGACCCGGGCCAGGTTTTCCGCGGTCCGGGAGACTTCCTCGGTGTACTCGCTCAGGTCGTGGGTCGCCTTCGCGATGGGCCGGGCGAGGCGCTGCAGGTTGCCGTCGGGCGCCGTCTTCAGCCGGGCGGCGACCTCCGCGGTCCGGTTCGCGAGCGCTTCGGCGTCGGCGGCCAGCGCGCGCAGCTCGGCGGGCAGGGGCTCGGACGTGGTCGGCTCAGGCATGCTCGTCCTCGATGATCCGGTCTGGCGCTGTTCGGTGGGTGCGGACTGCGCAGATACCCCGAATCCGACAACCCCAATCACGGTGCGCGACCGCGAGGCGGCTGGACGATCACGGCGTCCGGCGGCACGGTGCAGAACCTTTTCCGGGGCCGGCTATTCCGGCCAGGCGTTGTCCTGGATGATCCGCACGAAGTCCTTCCGGGTGAAGGACGGGTCGAAGTGGGCGAGGACGTCGTCGTTCATGGTGCCGAACGTCGTGTCGGGCCGGGCGGCCATGCCGTCGCGGAAGGCGCGCAGGATGCGGTTCTTGAAGTCCGGCCGCGGGTGGGCGGCCACGACCTCGGCGCGCTGCTCGCCGGTGATTTCGTCCAGGCCGAAACCGAGTACGTCGGTTTCCACCCCGAGGGTCACCACCGCGACTTCCGGGGCGAGGTGCAAGGGCACCTCCGGTGTGGTGTGCAGGGCGATCGCCAGCCAGACGGTCCGCGCGTCCTCTTCGGACCGTCCGTGCTCCAGCAGGAAGGTGCGCGCGGCCTCCGCGCCGTCGATCTCGAACCGGCGGTCCTTCGTCGCGTAGCGGGCGGTGAGACCCAGGTCGTGGAAGAGCGCGCCCACGTAGGCCAGTTCCGGATCGACGTCCAGCCGGCGCGCCGCCGCTTTCAGCGAGCCCCACAGGAACACGCGCCGCGAGTGGTGGAACAACGTCTCGTCCGCGGTGCTGCGCACCAGCGTCGTCGCTTCCCGGACGAGTTCCGTGCCGGGAATACCGATTCCCGCGATGATTTCGGACATCGAGCCCTCCGTCGTGTGCTTTGTGGACTGCGTCCAGTCTTGCCGGTCGCGCGGGGCTCGCCCACCGCCGAAACCGACGACGGGCCCACAGATGCGGACACGGTCCCTCAGGCGGAGGAGCCCGGGACGCGCCGGCTCGCGCTGGTCGTCCCGAACCGGGCGCGGTAGTGGCTGGGGGAGGTGCCCAAGCGCGCCACGAACGTGCGGCGCATGGTCTCCGAGCTCCCGAAACCGGCCGATCGCGCCGTCTCGGCCACCCCGTGACCGGCGTCCAGCAGCGCCTTGGCGTGGTCCAGCCGTACCTGTTCGACGTACTTGGCGGGCGTGGTGTCGAGCTCGTCGGCGAACAACCGGGCGAGGTGCCGGGGGCTGACGCCCACGCGCGAGGCCAGCGAACTCGCGCTGTGGTCGAGCGCCGGCTGCGCCGAGACCAGGTCGACGACGGCGCGCAAGGTGGGTGCCGAGGGACGGCGGATCTCCAGCGGCGCGGAGAACTGGGACTGACCGCCGGGCCGCTGCATGAAGACGACGAGGTTGCGCGCGACGGTCCGGGCCAGCTCGGGTCCGTGGTCCTGCTCGACGAGGGCGAGTGCGAGGTCGATGCCGGCCGAGACCCCCGCGGAGGTGAAGATCCCGCCGTCTTCGACGAAGAGCGCGTCGGGCTGCACCCGGACGTCGGGGTGGGCGCGGGCCAGGCGCCGCGTGTGCCGCCAGTGGGTGGTGGCGCGGCGCCCGGCCAGCACCCCGGCGGCGGCGAGAGCGAACGAGCCGGTGCAGATCGACACCAGCCGCCGGGTGCGCGGGCGCAGCTCGCGGACGGCGGCGACCAGTTCGGGGGGAACGGGGTGGGTCGCGAGGGCGTCGCCGCCCGAGACGACGACGGTGTCGGGATCCCCGGTGTCGGCGGCCCGGCCGCCGACGGGCAGCCGGATCCCGACCGACGTCGTCACCGGCTCCCCGGTGGGGGAGACGTACTCGATCGAGTACCGGCCGCCGGCCAGGCCGGCTTCGGCGAAAACCTCCGCGGGTCCGGTGACGTCGAGCATCTTCATGCCGTCGAACAGGACGAAGACGATCCTGCGGGGCTGTGCCACGGTCGCGCCGGTCAGCTCGGCGACCGGCATCGTCGTCTCCTCGCCTTCGCCCGATGTAGCCGGATTTCATGATAGTCAGGATTCCTGACCGAGAACGGGCGAGGCCGCCGGCCGCCGTCCGGTGAAGGCCAGTACCCGCGCGGTGAAGTGGTCCCGCTCCCGCGGCGGCAGGGGGAACGCGTGGGACAGCCCGGGCCGGACCTCGACGTCGGCGTGCGGCACGAACGCGCCCAAGCGGCGCGCCGCCAGTGCCGCGTCCTGCACCTGGCTGCGCCCGGCGAAGATCGCGAGCACCGGCAGCCGCAACGCGCGCAGCCGGTCCTCCGGCGGACACGCCGGGAACGGCACCCGCGGCCGGTACTCCCGCACCCCGGACAGGACCAGTTCGACCTCCGGACGGCCGAGCGCGCCTTCCCCCGAAGCCCGGACGACGAACCGGCGCAGCATCCGTTCGGTGCGGACCACCGCGCACAGCAGTGCGAGCCGGATCACCGCGCGGCTGTACGGCGCGGTCACGGTCGTGGGATCCAGGAGACTGATCGAAGCGATCCGGCCGGGGGCGTGGATCGCCTGGTTGACGCAGTGCCAGCCGCCCGCCGATCCGCCGGCCAGGTGCACGGAAGCGAGCCCCAGCTCACCGAGGACGTCGTCCAGGCAGCGGGCCCGGTCCGCGACCCCGCTGAGCGGCTTGCGGTGCACGCTGCGGCCCGGCTCGCCCAGCGTGTCGACGGCGTAGACCGGGCCCGTCGCGGCCAGCGCGGGCAGGAGATCGGCGTAGCACGCGGAAGTCGCCGCCATGCCGGGGAGCAGCACCAGCGGCGGCGCGTCGCCCTGGCCGAAGCGGTACACCCGGGTCGTGCCGTGCGCGGTGTCGACGTCGAGGACCGCGTCCGGAACCGGGCAGAGCCGCATGGCCCGGTCGTAGGCGGTGAAGTAGCGGGCACGGGCAGCGGGGTCGCGGAACGTTCCGATGTCCTTCATGGGGCGAAAGTACAAAAAGCACCCCGGAACCGTCTTGGACGAAAGTACGATGAGGCATGGCGGATTGGACGCTGGTGCTGCCGCGGCGCGACGCGGTCCGCGTGCCCGCCGAACGGCGTCCCGGGCGCCCCCACCCCCGGCTGGCCGGACCGGTGCTCGGCTACGTCTTCCACGACTTCCACCGCACGGACGCGCTGCCGTGGCGGTTCACCCCGCTCGGCCTGGTCACCGTGACGCTGGACTTCACCGCACCCGTCCGGCGGGTGGCCGGCACCGCCCACGACCTGCCGGTGTCACCGGTGCTCGGCCTGCGCGACCGGCCCCTGGAGGTGGTCCAGTCCGGTCCGTCCCGCGGGATCGCCGTCGCCCTGACGCCGCCCGGCGCGTACGCGCTGTTCGGCATGCCGCTGCGGGAGCTGGCGAACACCACCGCCGGTTTCGCCGACCTGCTCGGCCGGGAGGCGGAACTGCTCACCGAGCGGCTCGGCGAACACCCGGACTTCCGGGTTCTCGACGCCTTCCTCGGCGCGCGGCTGCGCGACCCGCCGGCGCCGCCGCGGCCGGTGCTCGGCGCGTGGCAGCGCGTCCTGGCCACCCGTGGCCGGGTGCGGATCGAGGACCTCGCCGACGAGGCCGGGTGGACGCGCCGGCACCTCACCACCCGCTTCCGCACGGCGTTCGGGTTCGGCCCGAAGACCCTCGCCCGCGTCGTCCGGCTCCAGCACGCGACGTCGCTGGCCGGCCGGCTGCCCTGGCCGGAGATCGCCCACCGGTGCGGCTACGCCGACCAGTCCCACTTCAACCGCGACTTCCGCGCGCTCACCGGCTGCACCCCGACGGAGTACGCACCCGGAAACCCGGGTGACTCCGGGGCCACCGCCGCCAGCACCGGCTGAGGCCCCACCGGGCGCGTCTGTCGGCGCATCGGAGTGCGATCCTCTCGGCACGACGTCCCGGTCAGGGCAAGTGCGCCGGCAGCAGCTGGGCAGGTGCCGAGTCACGGCCGCGCACGGCGAGCCCACCGGGACCGCTGCCGTCACGTGCCTCCGGGGTTCTGCCGGGCGACGGGAGGCCTCCCGACCGTGCTTTCCCTCGCGATGAGCCGGTGATCGGCGCGCACCTCGATGCCGGGCATCGGCTCGTCGCCGGCGATGCGTCTCAGCAACCGCTCGACCGCGGTTGCCGCGATCGCGACCTTGTCCGGGGAGATCGTGCTGATCGCGGGGTTCGAGTAGCGGCCCTCTTCGATGTCGTCGTAGCCGATCAGCGCGATGTCCTCCGGCACACGACGGCCGAGCTCCAAAGCGGTGTGAAGTGCCCCCAGGGCCACAAGATCGCTGTAGCAGAAGACGGCGTCCGGCGGGTCCTCGCGGGCGAGGAGGGCGCGCATGGCGCCCGAGCCGTCGGCGCGGTTGAACCGCGGGGTCGGGATGATCAGCGACTCGTCGACGGGCAGGCCGGCGTCCGCGTGGGCCTGGCGGTAGCCGCGGGTGCGCAGCTGCGCGGCCTCGCCCGTGGGGTAGGGCTGGTCGCCGATCGCCGCGATGCGCCGGCGGCCGAGGCCGATCAGGTGCGCGGTGGCGGCCCGGGACGCCTCGACGTCGTCGATGCCGACGTGGTCGAACACGCCGTTGGACACCCGTTCCCCGAGGACGACCAGCGGCAGGTCCGGGTCGATCTCGACCAGGTCCTCCTGGGCGAGCCCCAGCGGCGAGAAGATCATCCCGTCGAACAGGAACGCGCGGGCGCCGCGGCTGATCAGCTCGCGTTCGTGCGCCGCGTCGCCGTCGGTCTGGTCGATGAGGACGTTGTACCCGTGCTCGCGCGCCCTCGGGATGATCGCCTGCAGCAGCTCGGCGAAGTACGGCGTGTCGAGGTAGGGCACGACCACCGCGATCTGCCCGGACCGGCCGCGTGCGAGGTTGCGGGCCAGCACGTTCGGCCGGTAGTTCAGCTCGAGCAGCGCCCGCTCGACCTTCTCCCGGGTCCGCTCCGACACGCGGGCGTAGCCGTTCACGACGTTGGAGACCGTCCGGGCGGACACGCCCGCGAGCAGGGCGACGTCACGCAGGGTGGCATCGCGCATGACGTGCTCCTTCGGTGGACGATCCCGCTCCGGGAGAAGTGTGCACGGCCGCCTCGACCGGCGACAACCCGAGCCTTCCGGGCCCGGCCGGCGAAACCGGGGCTTGCAGCGCGGCAAACCGGCGTCCATACTCTTTTGCAGCGCAGCAAAATCCCGGTGCCACGGCGGCAGTCCGTTCGGTCCCTGCAGACCCGGCCGGCCGTGGCGCGCGACACCGTTCGGTCCCTGCCCTTCGCTCCCGGTTCGGCGTGCCTTGCGGAAGATCGCGTTCCGTGACGGCCGAAGCCGCCGTGAGCCCGCGGAAAGGCGCTGTCAAATGCTCGGCTTCCACGGGTTGCGCAAGCTCGTCTCCGTCCTCGCCGTCGGCGGCGTGCTGGCGGTCACGTCGTGCAGCGGCGGCTCCGGCGACGGCGCGGACGGTGGCACCGGCGGCCCCGTGCGCGTGTCGGTGTGGGCGTGGTACCCGGAGTTCAAGGGCGTGGTCGACGCGTTCAACGCCGCCCACCCCGACATCCAGGTGGATTGGACGAACGTCGGTACCGGCCCCGACCAGTACGCCAAGCTGAAGACCGCCTTCACCGCCGGCACCGGAGCGCCCGACGTCGCGATGGTGGAGTTCCAGCAGATCCCCACGTTCCTCATCCTCGACGCGCTCGTCGACATGGCCCAGTACGGCGCCGGCGAAGACAAGGGCCGGTACGCCGAATGGGCCTGGCAGCAGTCGACCGACGGCGACAAGGTCTACGCCATCCCCGTCGACGGCGGCCCGATGGCGCTGATGTACCGCAAGGACCTCTTCGACAAGCACGCGATCCCGGTGCCGGCCACCTGGGCCGAGTACGCGGCCGCCGCGGAGAAGCTGAAGGCGGCCGACCCCACCGCGTTCGTCGCGAGCTTCGGCAGCGACGGCGGCTGGCTCAACGGCCTGATGTGGCAGGCCGGTTGCCGGCCCTACGGCTACTCACTGGCCAAGGCGCGGGACCAGGTGAAGATCGACCTGACCAATCCGGCCTGCGAGAAGGTCATCGAGTTCTACGGCGACCTCGTCGACCGGCACCTCATGGCGACCGACCCGTTCTTCACCGCCGACGCGGCCGCGGCGCTCGACTCCGGCAAGTACTGGACGTGGGCGGCCGCGGGCTGGACCCCCGGCTACGTCGCGGGTTCGCTGAAGAACACCGCGGGCAAGTGGGCGGTCGCGCCGATGCCGCAGTGGACCGAGGGTGCCGACGCCCAAGGCGACTGGGGCGGCTCGACGTTCACGGTCACCAAGCAAGCGAAGAACCCCAAGGCGGCCACCGTGGTGGCGCGGGAGCTGTTCGGCAAGTCGAAGCAGGCCTGGGACATCGGCCTCAACAAGGCGTTCCTCTACCCGCTGGCCAAGGACGTGGCGGCCGACCCGGCGTTCACCGGAAAGGCCTACGGCTTCTTCGCCGGCCAGAAGGTCAACGAGATCTTCGTGCCGGTCTCGGAGAAGCTGGGCGACTTCGAGTACACGCCGTTCCAGGACTTCGTGTTCGGCGACCTGCTCGACCGGTGCGCGGAAGCCGTTTCGGGGAAGCGGAAGTGGAACACGGTGCTCGCCACCACCCAAGCCAACGTCGTGGACTACGCCAGGAAACAGGGCTTCACGGTCGGCCGGTGACGGAGGAGACCCCGTGCGGCGCAAGCACACAACCGGCCACCCGGTCGCCGGAGCGTTGTTCGTCCTCCCGTTCTTCCTCGTGGTGCTGGCGTTCCTGGTCGTGCCGCTCGGGTACGCCTTCTGGCTCAGCCTGTCCAGCAAGAGCCTCGCGCTCGGCGAACGCTTCACCGGGTTCGCCAACTACACCCGGGCCTTCACCGACCCGGTGCTGCTCGACGGCGTCGGCCGCGTGGTCGTGTTCGGCGCGGTGCAGATCCCGGTCATGCTCGGGATCGCGCTCGCCGGGGCGCTCACGCTCGACGCGGTCACCACGAGGTTCGCGATCGCGTTCCGGCTCATCGCGTTCATGCCCTACGCGGTGCCGGCTGTTCTCGGCGCGCTCATGTGGGGGTTCCTCTACAGCAGGACGTTCGGCCCGTTCGCCGGCCTGCCGGCGGTGGTGGGCGGCGAGCCGGTCGACTTCTTTTCGGCGGATCTGCTGCTCCTGTCGCTCGGCAACATCGTGACGTGGGCGTGGACCGGCTACAACACGATCGTCCTGTACTCGGCGCTGCAGGGCGTACCGCGGGAGACGTACGAGGCAGCGCTGATCGACGGCGCGTCCCAGGTGCAGATCGCGGTGCGGATCAAGGTGCCCGCCATCCGGCAGGCGATCGGGCTCGCCGCGATCTTCACGGTCATCGGCACCATGCAGTTCTTCGTCGAGCCGTACGTGATGTCCCGGTTCGCCCCGCAGATCTCCGCGGGGTACACGCCCAACCTGTACGCCTACAACCAGGCGTTCGCCTACTCCGACTTCCACTACTCGGCCGCGATCTCGTTCGCGCTCGGCTTCGTGGTGTTCGTCGCCGCGTACGCGTTCGTGCTGCTGACGAGGAAGCGGGGGCGGTCATGAAGTCGCTCGTGGCGCCGAAGACGCGGGTACCGCACGTGCTCATGGCGGCGGGCATGCTGTACTTCCTCGTCCCGCTGCTGTGGGTCGTGATCGCCGCGACCAAGAGCCAGGCCGCCCTGCTCTCCAGCCCGGCCCTGTGGTTCGACGGTTTCAGCCTGTTCGACAACCTCGCGCAGCTGTTCCGCGAGGACGGCGGGGTGTACGGCCACTGGCTCGTCAACACCGCGGTGTACTCGGGGGCGAGCGCGACGGGCGCGACGCTGCTCGCCGCGCTCGCGGGGTACGGCCTCGCCCGCTTCTCCTTCTGGGGCAAACGGTTCTTCGAGACCGCGCTGCTCGGTATGATCATGGTGCCCGCGACGGCGCTGGTGCTGCCGACTTACCTGATCCTGTCGAACGTCGGCGTCGTCAACACGATGGGGGCGGTGATCCTGCCGTCGCTGCTCAGCCCGTTCGGCACCTACCTGGTGCGGGTGTACGTGGCCGAAAGCGTGCCGGTCGAGCTGCTCGACGCCGCCCGCCTCGACCGGGCGAGCGAGTGGCGGGTCTTCCGGCAGGTGGTGGTGCCGATGATCCGGCCGGCCCTGGTCACGGTGTTCCTGTTCACGCTCGTGTCCACCTGGAACAATTACTTCCTGCCGCTGGTGATGCTGAGCGACGCCGAGCTCTTCCCGCTGACCGTCGGGCTGACCACGTGGTTCAACACCGCCCAGCAGGAGGCCGGCACGCGCGTGCTGTTCAACCTCGTGGTCACCGGCTCGCTGCTGGCGATCGTGCCGCTCGTCATCGCTTTTGTCCTCCTGCAACGGTTCTGGCGCAGCGGCGCCGCAGCCGGCGCACTGCGATAGGAGACCCGTGCTCAGTGCCGCCATCGTCCTCAGCCCCGACTTCGTGATCGCGCCGGTGCGGCGCCGCACGTTCGGCTCGTTCGTCGAGCACCTGGGGCGCTGCGTTTACAACGGGATCCACGAGCCGGGGCACCCGACCGCCGACGAGGACGGCTTCCGCGGCGACGTGCTCGCCCTGACGCGGGAGCTGGGGGTCACCGTCGTCCGCTACCCGGGCGGCAACTTCGTGTCCGGGTACCGGTGGGAGG
Organism: Amycolatopsis sp. A133; assembly: GCF_031082405.1. Classification (GTDB taxonomy): domain Bacteria; phylum Actinomycetota; class Actinomycetes; order Mycobacteriales; family Pseudonocardiaceae; genus Amycolatopsis. The sequence goes on along the minus strand of NZ_JAVHJU010000076.1, from coordinate 121,615 downwards.
ACGGCGTCGGCCCCGGCCGCCCGGTGCGCCGCGACCTCGCGTGGCGCGGTATCGAGACCAACGAGGTCGGCATCGACGAGTTCGCCCGCTGGGCGGGCAAGGCCGGCGCGGAGATCATGTACGCGGTGAACCTCGGCACCCGCGGGGTCGCGGAAGCCCTCGACGTGCACGAGTACCTCAACCACCCGGGCGGCACGCACCTGTCCGACCGGCGGCGGGCGAACGGCACGCCGGAACCGCACGGGGTGCGGCTGTGGTGCCTCGGCAACGAGCTGGACGGCCCGTGGCAGACGGGCCACAAGACCGCGCACGAATACGGCCGGCTGGCGGCGGAGACGGCCCGGGCGCTGCGGCAGGCCGAGCCGGGGCTCGAACTGGTCGCGTGCGGCAGCTCGCACTCGGGCATGCCGACGTTCGGCGCGTGGGAGTCGACCGTGCTCGAGCTGACCTACGACCAGATCGACCACATCTCGTGCCACGCCTACTACGAGGTGCTCGACGGGGACGTCGGCAGCTTCCTCGCCTCGGCCGTGGACATGGACCACATCATCGACAGCGTCGTCGCGACGGCCGACGCCGTGGGCGCGCGGCTCAGGAGCGACAAGCGCATCGGGTTGTCCTTCGACGAGTGGAACGTCTGGTACCAAACGCGTCTGCAGGCCGATCCGCCCACGCAGTGGCGTACCGCGGCCCCGCTCATCGAGGACACCTACGACGTCACCGACGCCGTCGTCGTCGGGAACCTCCTGATCTCGTTGCTGCGGCACAGCGATCGGGTGGCGGTCGCCTGCCAGGCGCAGCTGGTCAACGTCATCGCCCCGATCCGCACGGAACCCGGGGGCCCGGCGTGGCGGCAGACGATCTTCCACCCGTTCGCGCTGACGGCCCGGCTCGCCCGGGGACAGGTCCTTCGCACGGAAGTCACGTCTCCGGTGTACGAGACGGCCCGCTACGGCGACGTGCCGGTGGTCGACGCGGTCGCCACCCACGACCCGGCGACGGGTGGGACGGTCGTGTTCGCCGTGAACCGCCACCGCACCGAGCCGGTGGAGCTGACCGTCACCGTGCCCGGGGCGGTGTCGGTGGCCGAGTCCTGGACCCTGCACGACCCGGACACCGCGGCGACCAACACCGCGGCGCACCCGGACCGGGTCGTGCCCCGGCCCCACCCCGCCGAGCTGGCGGACGGCACCCTGCGCACCGTCCTGACCCCGGTGTCGTGGACCGCGGTGCGGCTCGCGTGACCGGCAGCGGGGGAGTGTTAGCGTGAACACTTTCGGTAACTTTCTTCTCGCCGCAATGGCGGTCGATCCGGAGTTTTCCCAGATGGCCAGGATGTTCGGCCAAGATAGCGGGAAGCATTGGCCGAACATTCAGTGTTAGCGATAACAATTGCTCCTTGTCGGGGCTGTTCGCCGGCGTTATCGTGCTGTGTGTGCTTCCGGTGGCGCTGACGTCGCCGTGATTCTGCGGAATCGAGGACATCGTGGTCCCGTCGATGAAACGGTTTTCGGTACTCCTGATCGCTTTCATCTCCTTCGACCTGGGCAACGGCGTCGCGATGACCCTCGGGTGGACGTCCTGGCCGGCTGCTGGGTCTGACGAAAGGAGACAGCCATGAGGTTCCAGGTTCTCCGTCACCGCTGGCGGAAGGTGCTCGCGGTGGGAGCCGCGGCCCTGCTCACCGGCGCCGCGCTGGCCGCCGCGGCGGGCACGGCCACGGCCGCCGGCACCGGGCCGTGCGACATCTACGCGTCCGGCGGCACCCCTTGCGTCGCCGCGCACAGCACCACTCGCGCGCTGTTCGGTTCCTACGGCGGATCGCTGTACCAGGTGCGCCGCTGGTCCGACGGAGCCACCGCCAACATCGGCGTGCTCAGCACCGGCGGCTACGCGAACGCCGCGACGCAGGACTCGTTCTGCTCGGGCACCTACTGCACGATCGTGCGGATCTACGACCAGACCTCGCGTCACAACGACCTGACCATCGCCCCCGGCGGCGGCGCCAACCCCACCGCCGACCAGGGCGCGAACGCCGCGGCCCTGCCGGTGACGGCGGGCGGCCACAAGGTGTACGGGGTCTACATCTCGGCGGGCAACGGCTACCGGAACAACAACACCAACGGCGTCGCCACCGGCAGTGCCCCCGAGGGCATGTACATGGTGACCGAGGGCACGCACTTCAACGACCGTTGCTGCTTCGACTACGGCAACGCCGAGACGAACAACAACGACACCGGCAACGGGGACATGGACGCCATCTACTTCGGCACCCTGTGCTGGTTCTCACCGTGCAGCGGCTCCGCGCCGAAGGTCATGGCCGACCTGGAGAACGGCCTGTTCGCCGGGGGGAACGGCTCGAACACCGCGAACACCGGCCGCAGCAGCGCGTTCGTCACCGCGGTGACCAAGAACAACGGCACCTCGACGTACGCGATCAAGGACGGCAACGCGCAGTCCGGCGGGCTCGCGACCCGGTGGAACGGATCCCTGCCGACGCAGGACGGCTACCGGCCGATGACCAAGCAGGGCGCCATCATCCTCGGGATCGGCGGCGACAACAGCAACGGTTCGGTCGGCTCGTTCTTCGAAGGTGTGATGACCTCGGGCTACCCCTCCGACGCCACGGAAAACTCGGTGCAGGCGAACATCGTTTCGGTGGGCTACACCAAGAGCGTCACGTTCCCGGTCAACGGCGCGAGCTACCGCTTGACGAACCTGGCGGCCGGCAAGGTGCTCGACGCGGCCGACTGCGGCACCGCGAACGGCACCGCGGTCCGGCTGTGGGACAACCTGAACAACGCCTGCCAGCAGTGGCGCTTCACGAGTGTCGGCGCCAACAAGTGGACCATCACCAACGTCAACTCGGGCACGGTGCTCGACGCGGTCAACTGCGGCCTGGCGCTCGGCACCGCCACGGACCTGTGGCAGTCGCTGGGCAACAAGTGCCAGCAGTGGGCGGTGATCCCGGCCGGCAACGGACGCTACGAACTGGTGGTGGAGAACAGCGGAATGGTCCTCGACGACCAGAACTGCGGCACCGCCAACGGCACGAAGGCGCAGATGTGGATGTGGCTCAACAACACCTGCCAGCTCTGGTCGTTCTCGTCGTAGGCCCGCTGCTGCGGCGCGGTGACCTGTTCGCGCCGCAGCAGCGGTCGCGTTGCCGGCGGCCGGCCGGCATCGGGACCGAGTCCTCATCGTCCCCTCGTGCGGCGGCGGGGCGCGGTTGAGCGGGGGCGCCCGGATCGCGGCGATCCCGACGCCGCCCGGGCGCACCGGCGCGCACCAGCTCGGGTCCGTCTGAAGCTCACGAATCGATGATCGCCAGGAGGGCCGCGGCGTAGGGCGCCGGGTCGAGGTCGCCGCGGACCGCGAGCTGCTGGCCGTAGCCGTGGCAGAGGGTCACGAACGCCTCGGCGGCGGCTTCCGCTTTCGCCGGCTCGTGGTCGGGCAGGAGCGCGGCGATCCCCGCGCGCAGGTCCTCGACCTGACTGCGGACGAGGGTGGCCAGCGGCGGGGAGACCGCCTGGTCTTTGCTCTCGAAGTACCGGTAGATCGCGCCGACGGAGAGACCGGAGGCCTCGACGAGGTCGGTCATGGACGTCCGCGCGAATCCGTGCGTGGCGAAGCGGGCGCGGGCCGCGTCGACGATCTGCCGGCGGCGCGCGTCGAGGTGCACTTCGTGCGCTATCAAACCTTCGGGCGACAGGGCGGCTTGCGGGTCTCGGAGTACGTGCTGGGCACGGCCGGCTTCGGCACGGCACCGGCCGCCACCGGGACGGCGGGAGCCAAGGCCATCTTCGAGGCGTTCGTCGCGGCCGGCGGCAGCACCTTCGACGTCTCGAGCATCTACCAGAACGGCGAGGCCGAGAGCATCCTGGGTGATCTCCTCGGTGGCGAACGCGATGACTTCGTCGTGATCACCAAGTACGGCGGCACCCGGCAGGCGGGGGCCCCGCCGACCGGTACCGGCAACAGCCGCAAGGCGATGGTCCGCTCCCTGGAAGAGAGCCTTCAGCGGCTGAAGACCGATTACGTGGACGTCTTCATGGCGCACTTCCCCGACGGCGTGACGCCGATACCGGAGATCCTGGCGGGCTTCGAGGACCTGATCCGCGCGGGCAAGATCCGCTACGGCGGACTGTCGAACTTCCCGGCCTGGCGGGTCGCCGGCGCCGCCGTCCGCTCGGACCTGGGCGGACGGGTGCCGCTCCTCGGCATCCAGACCGAGTACAGCTTGGCCGAGCGCTCCGCGGAACGGGAACTCATCCCGATGGCCGAAGCCCACGGGCTCGGCATCGTCCTGTACTCGCCGCTGGCAGGTGGTCTCCTCACCGGGAAGTACCGCAAGGGCGAGCAGGGGCGGCTCAGCGCCCGGGTCGCGGCGGGCGGCGTCGACGGCACCGAACAGCGCACGGCGGTGGTCGACGCCGTCCTCGCCGTCGCCGAAGAGGCGGGAACCGGGCCGATCCAGGTCGCCCTGGCGTGGCTGCGCCGGCGCGCCACCCTGGCTCGCACTTCGATGATCCCCATCGTGGGACCTCGCACCCCGGCCCAGCTGCAGGGGTACCTCGACGCGCTCGACGTCGGGCTCGCCGACGAGCACTACCGTCGGCTGGACGAGGTGAGCGCGGTGCGGCTGGGAGCGCCACACGAAGACGTCGTGGCCGCGCTGGCCGGTGGCTACGACGGAAACCGCGGCCTCCTCGACGTTCCGCTCGTTCCCGTGCGGTGATTTCCGCGGGACGCCTTCCTCTTCAGGCTTGTACGGTCGGTTCCATGCCGACCCCCGAACCCTTCGTCTCGCGAACCGCCCCGGCGGACCTGGAAGACCTTCGCGCCCGCCTCCGCGCAACGCGGTGGCCCGATACGCCCGAAGAGGCCGGCTGGTCGGCCGGCGCCGATCTCGGCTACCTGCGCGAACTCGTCGCCTATTGGGCGGAGGAGTTCGACTGGGGTGCCCGCGAAGCCGAGTTGAACGCGATCAGCCGGTTCCGCGTGCCGGTGGGCGGGTTCGGCATCCACTACGCGCATGTGCGGGCGGTCGCGCCGGCCGGCCCCGTCCTGCCGATCGTGCTCGCCCACGGGTGGCCGGACTCGTTCTGGCGGTACACGAAGCTCCTCCCGCTGCTGACCGACCCGGGCGCGCACGGCGCCGATCCCGCCGACGCGTTCGACGTCGTCGTACCGGACATGCCCGGCTTCGGGTATTCCGGCCGGCCCGGGGTGCCGGTGGATTCGATCGCGGTGGCGGGCTTGTGGGCCGAGCTGATGGACGTGCTGGGGTACCGGCGCTTCGGCGCGGCCGGTGGCGACATCGGCAGCCACGTGAGCCGTTACCTGGCCCTCGATCACCCGGATCGGGTGGTGGCGGTGCACCGCACGGACGCCGGCTTGCCGTTCTTCGCGGGTGACCCGGCGGAACTCACGCGGGAGGAGCGCGACTGGCTGGCCGAGGTCGCGTCGTGGGGCGCGGCGGAGGGGGCGTACGCGGCGATGCACCGCACGAAGCCGCAGACGGCGGCGGTGGGGCTCAACGACTCCCCGGCCGGCCTCGCGGCGTGGATCGTGGAAAAGCTGCGCGCCTGGAGCGACTGCGGCGGCGACGTCGAGCGCAGTTATACGAAGGACGAGATCCTCACGAACATCATGATCTACTGGTCGACCGGAACGATCGGGTCGTCGATGCGGATGTACCGCGCGAACGCCGCGATCCCGCCGGCTCAGCTCGCCCGCCGGGTCGAGGTTCCCTCCGGTTTCGCGATCTTCCCCGGTGACATCGTCCGTCCGCCTCGCGCGTGGTTCGACCGGGTGGCGAACACCGTGCGGGTGACGGAACCGGCTCGCGGCGGGCACTTCGCGGCCTTCGAGGAGCCGGAGCTGTACGCCCACGAGCTGCGGGAGTTCTTCCGTCCCTACCGGACGGGCTGACGTCGAGCGGGCGGCTCTCGACTCGATACCGACCGTTCTATCTGCTAAACTCGAACGGATGGTGCACAACACTCGGAGCCAGGTGTCCGAAGCGCGGTCGAGGCTGCTCGCGACGGCCACCCGGATCTTCTACGCGGAGGGTTTGCACTCCGTGGGAATCGACCGGATCGTCGCGGAGGCGAAGGTCACCCGCGCCACGCTGTACCGGCACTTCCCCGGCAAAGAAGACCTCGTCGTCGCGTATCTGCGGGGTGTGCACGAGATGGAGCGCGGAGGGTTCGGCAAGGTTCTGGCCGGCGACCTTTCGGCCGCGGACAAGCTGCGAGCCATCGCCGGATCGATCACCGACGGCATCCGCTCCGCCCGGTTCCGCGGCTGCGCGTTCCTCAATGCGGTCGCGGAGTACCCGGATCCCGCGCACCCCGTGCACCAAGCCGTCCTCGCGCACCGCAAGTGGTTCCTGAACATCGTCACGGACCTGCTCGCGCAGGTCGGCGACACGCCGCCCGAACTCGCGGGCCGGCACTTCGTGCTGCTGCGGGACGGCGCGATGGTCTCGGGCTGCCTGGCCGACCCGGCCGGCGTCTGCGACACGTTCCTGCAAGGTGTCGACGGGATCCTGCAGCACCGCATCGACTCCGCCTCGAAGTAACGGCCGCGGGGCACTCGGGCGAGAACGTCGGTCCTGACCTGCCGCCGAGTGGTCGCCACGGCTCGGAAGCTGCACCGGCACGGCGATCTCCACTGCCTCCGCTCCCGCCGGGATCCCACGCTCCCCGCGCGTAAGAACTCAGATAGAACGTTCTGTCTTGACACCGGTGCCGGCGTCGACCATGCTGACGTGAGATAGAACGTTCGGTCTTGTCGGGATGATGTCCCGCAGCCTTGAAGGGATCATGGTGACTACTGTCGACTCGCCCGCCGTAGGTGGGTTCGCACCGGCTCTGCGCCGGTTGTACTTCGTGCGGTTCGCGTTCGCCGTCGTGTGGGCGGTCCTGGTGTTCCTGACGACCAAGTCGGGCTTGGGGGCGGCCGGCGTCGTCCTGGTCGTCCTGTACCCGCTGTTCGACGTGGGTTCGGCCGTGGTGGACGCGCGCTCCTCGAAGGGCGGCGGGTCGGTGACCGCGCTGTACGTGAACATGGCGATCAGCCTGCTCGCGGCCATCGGGATCGGCATCGCGTCCGCGTCCGGGGTGGCGGGCGTGCTGCGCGTGTGGGGGGCCTGGGCGATCGTGGCCGGGCTGGTCCAGCTGATCGTCGGCGTCCGCCGCCGCAAAATGGGAGGCCAGTGGCCGATGATCCTCAGTGGTGGCATCTCCGTGCTGGCCGGCGCCAACTTCGTCATCAGCGCCTCCGGCGCGCAGCCGTCGCTGAGCAGCGTCGCCGGTTACGCGGTCCTCGGCGGCATCTTCTTCCTCGTCTCGGCGATCCGGCTCGGCCGCGCCGCCAAGGGGAACTGAAGTGACCACGTACGACGTCGTCGTCATCGGGGCGGGCCCGGTCGGGGAGAACGCGGCCGACCGGGTGGTGCAGGGCGGCCTGACCGCCGCCGTCGTCGAGCGGGAGCTGGTCGGCGGTGAGTGCTCCTACTGGGCGTGCATGCCGACCAAGGCGTTGCTGCGCAGCGGGGCGGCACTCCGCGCGGCCCGGCAGGTGCCCGGTGCGCGGGAAGCCGTGACGGGTGAGCTCGACGTGGCGGCCGTGCTCCGCCGGCGCGACTCCTTCGCCTCGGACTGGAACGACGAGGGCCAGGTGTCCTGGCTCGGATCGGCCGGCATCCCGCTCTACCGCGGCCACGGCCGGATCGCCGCCGCCCGGGTCGTCGAGGTGACCGGCGCCGACGGCACCACCACGACGCTGACCGCGCGGCACGCGGTGATCGTCGCGACCGGCAGCAGCGCCCTGGTCCCGGACATCGACGGCCTCCGCGCGGCCGAGCCGTGGACCAGCCGCGAAACCGTCGCGGCGAAGGCGGTCCCGGGCCGGCTCGCCGTCATCGGCGGCGGGGTGGTGGCTTCGGAGATGGCGACCGCGTTCAGCGAGCTTGGGTCGTCGGTGACGATGCTGGCCCGTGACGGCGTGCTGCACCTCAACGAGCCGTTCGTCGGCGAACGTGTCGCGGAGTCGCTCGAGGAGAAGGGGGTTTCGGTCCGCATCGGTGCCGAGGCCGGCTCCGTCAAGCGCAACGAAGACGGAACGGTGTCCCTCACGCTCACCGACGGCGAGCAGCTCGACGCCGACGAACTGCTCGTCGCGATCGGCCGCACGCCGAACACCCAGGACATCGGCCTCGACACCATCGGCCTGCAGCCGGGTGCCTGGCTCACGGTCGACAACACGATGCGGGTCCTCGGAGCAGACGACTGGCTCTACGCCGCCGGGGACGTCAACCGGCGCGTTCTCCTGACGCACCAAGGCAAGTACCAGGCCCGCGCGGTCGGCGACGTCATCGTGGCGCGCGCGAAGGGCGAACCGGTCGAAGACGGCGAATGGGGCCGGCACGCGGCGACCGCCGACGAGCGCGCGGTGCCGCAGGTGGTCTTCACCGACCCGGAAATCGCGTCGGTGGGTCTGACGGCGGCCGGCGCCGAGGCCGCCGGGTTGCGGATCCGCGTCGTCGACTACGACCTGGCCGCCACCGCCGGCTCCGCCGTGCACGCCGAGGGCTACCGGGGACACGCCCGGATGGTCGTCGACGAGGACCGCAAGGTGATCGCCGGGTTCACCCTGGTCGGCCCGGACGTCGCGGAAATGCTGCACGCGGCGACGATCGCCGTGGTCGGCGAGGTCCCGCTGGACCGGCTCTGGCACGCGGTCCCGGCTTTTCCCACCGTCAGCGAGGTGTGGCTGCGGCTGCTCGAAGCCTACGGCCGCTGACCCGCCCTCGCCGCGATCCGGCGGGGCGGGGCGCCACCTTCCCCCGGAAGGGGTCCCCGCGTTCCCCGCCTCGCCGGTGCCGGTGCCGTGGCCCTTGCTCTGCTCGCCACGACCGCACCGACCACGGCCTCCGCCACCGGGCAAGCCGGCCCTCACCGGCCGGTGAGGGCCGGTGCGATACCGCCCGGTCAGCTGGCCGTGCCCTGCCCCTGAGCGTGGTGCAGGCCCAGCGGGCCGGCCGGCGGAAGGGGCTCGCGTTCGGCCGCGTCTTCGGTGCCGAACGTCTGCAGCAGGTAGGCGACGAATCGGCGGGAGAGATCCTTTGCGTGTTCCGGCGGGGCGTTGCGGAGGCCGCCGTTGGCCAGCAAGATCATGACCAAGTCGCCGGGGGCGAAGTCCGGCCGGAGCCGACCGGCCTCCTGCGCCCGGCGGACGAGTTTCCCGAAGGCGGTTTCGACGTCCCGGCGCCGCTTCCGGTAGTCGACCTCGTCGGCGAACAGGGCGAGGAACGCCTCGGTGAACCCGCGGTCGTCCAGCTGCTCGGTGCAGGTGAACTCGAGGAGCCGGCGGAAGCCGCGCCACGGATCCGGATCGTCGACGGCTTCGTCCAGCAGAGCCTGGCAGCGGGCGATCTGCTCGGTGAACACCTCGGTCACCAGGGCGTCCCTGGTGGGGAACCGCCGGAAAAGCGTTGCCACGCCGACGTCGGCGTGGCGGGCGATCGTGCTCATGGGGACGTCGATTCCGCGGGCGCGGAAGAGCTCCCGGGCCGTCTCCACGATCCGCGCTCGGTTGCGCGCGGCGTCGGAGCGCAGGCCGGCCTCGTCGGTCCGTGGTGCCTTCACACCTGCAGTCAACCGCATGTGCCATCGGATCTCCACCCGGCTTGCGCCGTGGCGAGATGAGTCACCCGGACGACGATCGTTCTCACTTCCGATCAAGAGGACAACGCTTTCCGTTCGCGGTGTTAGCGTCGATCCGGTGAAGGTGCTGATGTTCGGGCGCGGGACGATCGCCACGCTCTACGGCTGGGCCCTGGAGAAAGCGGGGCACCAGGTCGAGTTCTACGTGCGGCCGGGCCGGGCGGCCGCGCTCGGTTCCACAGTGGACCTGCGGATCCGGGACGGCCGGGTCCGCCGCGGCGCTCCGGTCGCGCAACGGTGGCCGGTCACCCTGCGGGAGGACCTGGACGCCGGGCACGACTACGACCTGATCGTGCTGAGTGTCAACCACGACCAGCTGGACGACGCCGTCGGCTTCCTCGGCAGCCGCGTCGGCGACGCCACCGTGCTGATGTTCGGCAACGTCTGGGCGGAGCCGTCGGCCGTCGTGTCCCCGCTGCCCGGCGACCAGGTCGTCTGGGGGTTTCCCGCCGGTGGCGGAGGTTTCACCGGCTCCACGCTCCGCGGTGGCGTCACGAAGAAGATCTTCCTGGGTTTCTGCGAGGGCTCGAACCGGGCCGAGCGGTACACCCTCGTCCGGGACCTCTTCGCGGACGCCGGCTTCTCGGTGTCCGAGCAGCCGGACTTCCGCTCGTGGCTCTGGGTCCACTTCGTCCTGGACGCCGGGCTCCTGACTCAGGTGCTGGCGGTGGGAGGGCAGGCCCGCCTGTTCGCCTCGCGCAAGGCTGTCGAGCAAGCCGTTCTCCTGACGCGCGAGATGATTCCACTGGTGAAGGCCAGAGGCGGATCGCCGGGAGGCGGCGCGGCCCTCGTCTCCCGCGTCCCGGCGGGACTGCTGAGCTTCTTCCTGCAGAGGCTGCTCGCGGGCAAGAACATGTACAGCTTCCTCATGGAAGAATTGGATCGGGCGGGACACCTGACCCGGGAAGGCGCGGGCCTCTACGCCAGGGACGTGCTCGCCGAAGCGCGCAAGATCGAGTTCCCGACGCCGCGGCTCGCGGCGCTGGAAAACGTCTTCGCCACCTGAGTTCGGACCGCGGCGGCGTGCCGATCTCGATCGACACGCCGCCACGCCCGAGGTTCAGATCTGATTCTCCCCGCCGTCGACGTACAGGTTGGCGCCGAGCATGAAGGTGCTGTCGGCGGAGGCGAGGAAGGCCACCGCGGCCGCGACCTCGTCCACGTGTCCGAGCCGCCCGATGGCGATGCGGGCCGCCTCGTTCGCCTTGAACGCCGCCGAATCGTCCTCGCCGACGAGCTCGGTCAGCCCGGAGGTGTCGGTCGGGCCGGGGGAGATCGCGTTCACCCGGATCCCCCGGTCCTTGAGCTCGTTCGCCCAGCTGCGCGTGAACGTCCGCAAGGCCGCCTTGGACGCCGCGTAGGCGCCGAATCCCGCGGTGCCGCGGTCGGCCGCGGTGGAGGCGTTGACGATCACCGACGCGCCTTCGTTCAGCAGCGGAAGCGCTTTCTGAACCGTGAAAACGGTGCCCTTGACGTTGACGCCGAAGACTCGGTCGAGGTCCTCGGCGGTGATCGTCTCGATGGTCGCGAACGAGGCGGTGGCCGCGTTGGCGAACAGCACGTCCAGTCCCCGTCCGCGGGCCGCGACCACGTCGTAGAGGTGGTCGAGGTCGGCCGGGTCCGTGATGTCGCCCGGCACCGCGGTCACGGTGCCGCCGATCGCCGCCACCGCCTCGTCCAGCTCGGCCGTGCGCCGCCCGGTGATGAACACGTGCGCCCCTTCGGCCGCCAGCCGGGCGGCGGTGGCCCGGCCGATCCCTCGCGTGCCGCCGCCGGTGACCACCGCGGTTTTGCCTGCCAGCCTGAGCATTGTCGACCTCCGAAATGTTCGGCACCGATCGGTGCATAATGCCACCGTAGCAGTTGTGCACCGATCGGTGCACAACTGCTACGATGGGGTGGTGACGGAGGCGCAGGTGGGTCGGCCGAGGGGGTTCGACGCCGAGGTTGCGCTCCAGAAGGCCATGGTGGTCTTCTGGGAGCAGGGGTACGAGGGGGCGAGTCTCGCCGATCTGACCGAGGCGATGGGCATCTCCCGCAAGAGCATGTACGCCGCCTTCGGGAACAAGGAAGATCTCTTCCGGAAGGCGTTGCAGCGCTACACGGAAGGCCCTGGTGCCTACATCCTCGAGGCGCTGCGGGCACCCACCGCCCACGAGGTGGCGACGTTGTTCCTCGACGGCTCGGTCCGGGCCAACACCCGGCCCGGGTTCCCGGCCGGGTGCCTGGGGGTGCAGGGCGCGCTGGCCGTCGGCGCGACCGGGCAGGTCGCGCGCGACACCCTGGCCGCGTGGCGTGCGCTGGGTCTGACGTACCTGCGCGAGCGGTTCCAGCGGGCCGTCGAAGGCGGTGACCTGCCCGCCGACGCCGATCCCGAGCTGATCGCCCGCTACATCATGACGATCGCGAACGGCTTGGCCGTGCAGGCGGCGGGCGGCGCGGCCCGGGAAGACCTGTTGCGAGTCGCCGACGCCGCCCTGCGGAACTGGCCGCCGGCTTCGAAGGCGAGCTGACGCCGAAGATTCCCGGCGCGAAGCGTGATCGGGATGGGTGAACGTGCCCGCGCAGGGCTCGAGACGTGCCCGGCACCGCCGGGCAGGCCGGTTCAGGCGCAGCCGGGATCACCCGGCCGGGGTGACGTCGGCGGACCTGCCGGCGCTGATCACCGGCATCGTCCTCGCCGCGGAACACCACCGCGAGGCCGACGCCCGGCAGCCCGGTTTCAGGTCACCACGATCTTGCCCGTGTTCTGCGGGAAGATCGGGTCGTTGTAGAAGAACTCGCCCTTCTTCGTGAAGGTGTGCTTGAAGGACTGTCCCGGCATCAGGGTGCCGCTGTCGAACTCGTACTCGAAGAACGAGACCGCGCCGTGGGCGAACGTGTTGCCCTGCGGGTTGACGAACGTGATCTCCGTGCCCACCGGGACCGTCAGGTTCTGCGGCGACATCGCCGTCTGCGCCACCGTGTTCTCCGTCGCGCCGGGTGCTCCCGCGGTGGCGTCCCAGATCCGGCCCAGGGTGACCGTGTTCTTCGCCGCGGCGGCGGTGACGGCGGCCGCGCGGATCTGGTTGCGCTTCGACGGGGGAGTGGGCGCCGGTGCGGGAGCCACCTTGCCGCCGAGCTTGAACGCCCAGAGGTGGTCGCCCTTCGGGATGTCCGGGTAGGGCAGGCCGTTGCCGCCGGCGAACACCGCGAGGTACTGCTCGCCGTCGATCTCGTAGCTGATCGGGCTCGTGTGGACGCCGGCGCCGCACTGGAAGCGCCACAGCTCGCGTCCGTCGGTGTCGCTCATGGCCAGGAGGTTTCCGTCCGGGCCGCCTTGGAACATGACACCGCCGTCGGTGGTCAGGATGCCGTTGCCGTGGGCCAGGGACCACTCGCTGTCCTTGCTCCACACCAGTCTGTTGGTGCGGGGGTCGACCGCGGCGAGTCCGCCGGCGAAGTACTCGCCGTACGGACGCGCGGTGTTGACCCGGCCGCCGGTGGTGTTGGAGTAGGCGGAGTTGATGAGGCCGTAGCCGACGTACGCCCAGCCGGTGCTGGGGTTGAACGAGACGTGGGACCAGTCCGCGCCGCCGCCGGCGCCGGGGAAGATGATCGTCGCGCGGTCCCAGTGCGTCGCGAACAAGCCTCCGGTGGGGTAGAAGGGCACGGGGCGGGTCGAGTTGTCCAGCCGGGGCTCCTGCGGGACGAACGGGTCGCCCTCGGGGAACGGCTGGGTGGGTGAGGTCTTGTGCCGCGGGTCCTGCGGCACCGGGCGTTCGGTGATGCCCTGGATCGGCTTTCCGTTCGTGCGGTCGAGGATGTAGTACATCCCGACCTTGCTGCCGTAGACGACGACCTTGCGCAGCTTGCCGTTGATGCGCAGGTCGATCAGGACCGGCGCCATCACGTTGTCGTAGTCCCAGATGTCGTGGTGCACGGACTGGAAGTGCCAGCGGCGCTCGCCGGTCTTGGCGTCGATCGCGACGATCGAGTTGGCGAAGAGGTTGTCGCCGCCGCGGGTCGAGCCGTTGGTGCGGGGGTAGGGATTGCCGAAGGTCCAGTAGACGAGGCCGAGTTCGGGGTCGACCGCCGGGTGGATCCACGGCACGGCGCCGCCGGTCTTCCAGGACTCGCCTTCCCAGGTGTCGTTGCCGAATTCGCCCGGGCCGGGCACGGCCCAGAAGGTCCAGGCGATCCTGCCGGTGGCGGCGTCGAGGGCGTAGGCCCGGCCACGGGCGCCGGCGGTACTGCCCTGCATGCCGACGTAGACGAGCCCGTCGGAGTAGACGACCGCGCCGGCGAGACTGCCGATGCTGCCGCCGCACTGGCCGTTCGCCGGGTCGCACGGCTCGGGCGTGCCCTGCGACGCGTCTTCGGTCAGCAGCGGGGTCTTCCAGACGACCGCGCCGGTCTTCTGGTCGAGCGCGTACAGGAAGTTCGCGCCCGAGGTCGAGAACACCTTGCCCTGGCCCAGGGCCACGCCACGCATGTTGGTCGGTTCCGTGCCTACGTCGGTCTTCCAGCGCACCGCGCCGGTCCGGCCGTCGACGGCGAAGACGTGCTGCTGGGTGGTCTGGACGTAGAGGACGCCGTTCTGCGCGACGATGGTGCTCTGCTGGGCCCGGGAGGTGTCCCCGCCTTCGAGGTTGACGTGCCAGGCGCCGCCGAGCCGGTGCACCGTCTGCCGGTTGATCCGGTGCAGCGGCGTGTGGTTCTGGTTGCCGAGATCGCCGCCGACCTTGGGGTAGTCCCGTCCCGGCCGGCCGAACGCTTCCGGCTGTCGCGGCGTGTCCACCGTGGTGGCGGTCGCGGACTGTGCACCGAGGACGGTCCCCGCCACGGCGACTCCCGTCGCGCCGGTCAGGAATTTGCGTCGATCCATCGATCAAGCCCTCTCTTCATTGAGGAAAAGCGCGCTGCGACGAGATGGTCCAGGGCGACACGAGGTCCGTCTAGTGGTACTCTCGGACCGCTCGACGGTTGAGTGTAAGGCGGGGTCGACGGAGTGACAAGAGTGCTCGCCCCTTGTTCGGTGCGCGGCTGCGGGGGTACGGTCACGGAACGCTAGGCGGACCGATAGGACCGCTGCGTGGACCAGATATCCGCGACTCGAAGAGGAGTGCCGGTATGCCTGCTGTGGTGGAAACCGTTGTGGCCCAGGGAGACGAGCGAGTCCTCCCGTTGTGGTCGGAGCCGGCGGTCGAGTGTTATGAAACCCGTCCTGAGGTCACCGCGTACGCCGGCGAGAGCGGGCCGTGGCGGGCCCGCTGAGCCGGGCGGAGCTGTCCGACGCCCTGCTCCGCCTCGAGAAGCGCTACTGGGCTCACCACCCGTTCCACCTCCGGCTGCACGAAGGGGGTTGCCCACCGGCGGACCTGCGCCGGTGGGTGGCCAACCGCTGGTACTACCAGAAGTGCCTGCCGCAGAAGAACGCCGCGATCATCGCGGCGTGCCCGCTGCCCGAGGTCCGCCGCGTCTGGGTGGACCGGATCGTCTTCCACGACGGAGCGAACCCGGGCGAAGGCGGCATGGAACAGTGGCTGAGCCTGGCGGAAGCGGTCGGGCTGAGCAGGGCGGAGGTCCTCGACGAGCGGCACGTGCTGCCCGGCGTGCGGTTCGCCGTCGACGGGTACCTGCACTTCTGCCGCACCAAGCCGTGGATCGAAAGCGTCGCGGCCGCGTGCACCGAACTGTTCTCCCCGGGGCACATGACCGACCGCGTCAACGCGTGGCGGGAACACTACGACTGGATCCGGCCGGAGGGCTTCGCCTACTTCGACCGCCGGATCCCCGCCGCCCGCGAAGACAGCGCCCTGACGCTGCGGCTGGTGCTCGACCACTGCGTCACCGCGGAGCAGCAGGAGGCCGCGATCCGGGCCCTGAACTTCAAGTGCGACGTGCTGTGGGCCGTGCTCGACGCGGTGGACTACGCGGGGGCGTCATGACGGTGACCGCCGGGAGCCGCCTCGGGTTGCGTCGTGGGGTGCGGGTGGAGTTCGACGCCGTCCGCGGCCGTCCGGTGCTGCTGTTTCCCGAAGGGGTGCTGCTGCTCAACGAGACCGCGGTGGCCGTCCTGTCCCGGTGCGACACCCGCCGCTCGGTGACCGAGATCGTCGACGACCTCGCCACCCAGTACGCCGGTGTCTCGGCCGGCTCGGTGCTGCGCACGCTGGCCGACTTCGAACACCGTGGCCTGGTGGGCGAGACGCCGGATGCCCGCCCGGCGCCGGTTTCTCCGAGGGTGTCGGCGACACCGGTGCGGCACCGGTCGCCGGTGCCCCTCGGCCTGCTCGCCGAACTCACCTACCGGTGTCCCCTGCAGTGCACGTACTGCGCGAACCCGCTCAACCTCGCCGACTACCGGGACGAACTGGACACGGCCGGCTGGCTGGACGTGATCACCCAGGCGCGGGACCTCGGCGTCCTGCAGCTGCACCTTTCCGGGGGCGAACCCGGCCTCCGCCGCGACCTCGTCGACCTGGTCGCGGCCGCGCACCGGCTCGGGCTGTACACGAATCTGGTCACCAGCGGGATCTCGCTGAACGCGACCAGGATCGCCGGGCTCGCCGAGGCGGGTCTCGATCACTTCCAGCTTTCCCTCCAAGACGCCGAAGCGGCGCCCGCCGATCGGATCGCCGGGCGGGCGGCGCACGAGCGCAAACTGGTCGTCGCCGAGGCCGTGCGCGCCGCCGGGTTGCCGCTGACCATCAACGTGGTGCTGCACCGCGGCAACGCCGGGCACGTCCCGGCGATCGCCGAGCTGGCCGATCGCCTGGGCGCGGACCGGCTGGAGCTGGCCCACACCCAGTTCTACGGCTGGGCACTGCGCAACCGCGCCGCGCTCATGCCGACGCGCGAGCAGGTCGACCAAGCCGCACGCGACGTCGCCGGCGTTCGCGAGCGGTACGGCTACGAGGTCGTGCACGTCGCCGCCGACTACTACGACCCGCGCCCGAAGCCGTGCAACTACGGCTGGGGTGCGCGGCAGCTGACCGTGACGCCCAACGGGCACGTGCTGCCGTGCTTGGCGGCGGAGACGTTGCCTGGGCTCGAAATTCCGTCGGTGCAGTCGGATTCGCTGGAACGGATCTGGTACGAGTCCCCGGCCTTCCGGAAGTTCCGGGGCACGGAGTGGCTGCCGGACCCCTGTGGGAGCTGCGCCCTCAAGGAGATCGACTTCGGGGGCTGCCGGTGCCAGGCCTACCAGCTGACCGGCGACGCGACCGTGACCGACCCCGTCTGCGATCTCTCGGAATCCCACCACTTGGTGCTGGACGGCGTCGCGGAGCCGACGCCGGCCCCCGCCGTACCCCGGCGGATGCCGTGAAGGTCCGGTTCCTCGGCACGGCCGCCGGTGGTGGGGCGCCGTAGTGGAACTGCGGCTGCCGCGTGCACGAAGCCCTCACGACCGCCTTCCCTCTACAGACCGCCGCGGTACCTGTTCACCCACTTCAACAACACGAACCCGCTCGTCCTGCCGGACGCACCGGAGCCGGCCGTGGCCGCCGACGGCCTGCTCGAGCTGTAACTCGCCGCCCCGAAAGACCCCGGGGCACCGCCGTGCCCGGAGAAAGGTCGGAACCACCATGAACAAGAGATCAACGACGTTGCTGACGATGCTCGGGAGCGCGGTGACCGCGGCGCTGACCACGGCCGCGGTGATCGGCATGCCCGCCTCGGCGCACGACGGGAACAAGCAGGGCGCGCAGGCGCTCGGCGACCCGGACTACGGCGTCTGCCGCGGCCTCGACTCGCGGTGCTACCACAACTGGGGCAACTTCGACCTGAGCAAGGGCGTGAAGGTGCTCGTCTACTCGCGCACCGCCGGTCCGCGCCACGCGAACCTGGGGCCGGTGCTGGGCCCGGGGCTGAACCCGCCGCTGACCGCGGCGAACGTCGCGCAGAGCGGGCTTGTCGAACTGGGGAAGGAGAACGGGTTCACCGTCGACTGGACCGAGGACGTCACCCAGCTCGCCAGCCCGAACACCCTGTTCAAGTACAACGCGGTCATCTTCATGAGCACCACCCGGGACACTCTGGACGACTCCGCCCAGACCGCGCTGCGGCAGTACATCCGGGGCGGCGGCGGGTTCGTCGGCATCCACAACGCGTTCGGGACCGAGTACAACTGGCCCTGGTACGAGGGCCTGCTGGGCGGTGCGAACTACTACGACCACGGCCCCGCACAGGCCGGCGTGGTGCAGACGGTGGACCGCAACGACGTGTCGACGAAGGACCTGCCGAACCGCTGGGCCTTCACCGACGAGTGGTACAACCTGGTGCCGTTCCCGAGCAACGTGCGGTTCCTGGCGAAGGTCGGCGAGAAGTCGCTCGCGAAGGGCGTCGAAGGTTCGATGGGCCACCCCGGGCACGGCAACGACCACCCGGTGGCGTGGTGCCAGTACTACGACGGCGGCCGGTCGTGGGTGACCACGCTCGGCCACGAGAGCTGGGCGTTCACCAGCACGTCCACTTCGGACGGTGCGGCGTACTTCCGGACGCTGGTCGCGAACGGCATCAAGTCCGCGGCGGGGGCGGCGCCGTTCTGCCGCTGATCCCGCGGAGGCCGGACGCCCGGCCGGGAGGTTTCCCGGCCGGGCGCCGAGCCGGACGTCGGCTCAGCAGAGCACGTAGTGGATGCTGATCTGCGTCGAGGTCGTCCCCGACGGCGCGTTCAGCGTGAACGACCGGGACGCGCCCTTCGGGCCGATCGAGGCGCTGTCGCTCACCCCGCCGTTGCTCCAGTGCGAGCGGACGTACGGGCACCGGCCGTCGGCCTTGTCGTCGGTGACCTTCCCGCTCACGGTCGTGTAGTTGTTGCACCACGTCCCCGACGCGTGCCCTTCGGGGATCTGGACCGTCCAGTTCTCACAGGGAAGAGCCCGCATCTGCGCGCTCTGGGACGGTCTCGCGACGTCCGTGGTGTTCGCGGCCCCCGCCACGGGAGCGCCCAGCGCCAGCAGCCCCGCCGCGCCGATCGTCGCCGCGCCGACTGCCCCCCACTTCGGCAACCTCATCTCACCCTCCATTCGCAGTGTCTTTCCGGACCAGGAGATCCGGGGGAGACTCTGGCACCTCGGCCACCGGTGGGAGCGCTCCTTCGAACTCGCTCGAAACACTCCCGGCGGGCTAGCCCGCGGAGGTGAGCACCGCCGGTCCGAGCGGGGTGATGAGGCGGGTCGCGAGGTTCTCGTGCCGGTCGGTCGTGATGAGCCCCGCGTCGCGCAAGACGTTCGTGTGGTGGCTGACGGTCGCCGGGGCGACCCCGGCCTGCCGGGCCAGCCGGCAGGTGGTCGTGCCGGTGACGGCGGAGCGCAGGATCGCGGCCCGCGTGGGTCCCAGCAGCGCGCCCACGTGGTTGCCGCCGTACCGTCGCTCAGGTACCGCTGGATGCCGCCGGCGCACGCGATGCGCGCGCCGGCAATCACCGGGAGATCCGATTCGAGCAGGGCCCCGAAGTACACGTGCAACGCCCGGCTGTCGCGCACTTCTCCGGCGGGGGAGGAAGTCCGGGAAGTAGGTTCAGCGGCAACCCGCCGTCGCCGTGCTGCAAGACCTGGGCAGCGGTGAAGTGGACTTGCAACTGCGGCACGTCGTTCCCGGACCCCCGATGACCACGAAGCACCAGTGTGCCCCGGGTGTTCGTGGCAACCGCTACAGCCCGAGGTAGATCTGCCGGACCAGCGGATCGTGCGCCAGCTCGGCGGAGCTGCCGGTCATCGCGATCCGCCCGTTCTCCATGACCACGCACGTCTCGGTGGCCTCGAACGTCAGCTTCGCGTTCTGCTCCACCAGCAGCAGCCCGAGCCCCGACGCGGACAGCCGCTGCAGCGTGCCGAGGATCTCCTCCACCAGCTTCGGGGACAGGCCCATCGACGGCTCGTCCAGCAGCACCAGCCGGGGCTCGGACATCAGGGCCCGGCCGATCGCCAGCATCTGCTGCTGGCCCCCGGACAGGGCCCCGGCCAGGCGGTGCTGCATCTCGCCGAGGACCGGGAACATCTCGTAGACCTCGGCCAGCTTCTCCTGCGCCCTGCCCTTCCACGACCGCAGGTACGCCCCGAGCAACAGGTTCTTCTCCACCGTCAGCCCGGTGAACACGTGCCGGCCTTCGGGGACGTACCCGATGCCGTGGCGCACGATGTCCTTCGGCTTCACCTTGGTCAGGTCCTGGTCGCCGAGGCGGAGCGTGCCCACCTTGCGGGGGACCAGCCCCATCAGGGCCTTCAACGTCGACGTCTTGCCCGCGCCGTTGGCCCCGATGATGCCCAGGCAGCGGCCGGCGCCGACGGTGAACGACACGGAGCTGACCGCCTGGACCCCGCCGTAGTGCACGGCGAGGTCTTCCACGACCAAGTCGCCTGGGTTCACTGCAGTGCCTCCGTCTCCACGGCTTCCACGACCTCGGCCGTGCTGAACGAGTCGCCGAGGTAGGCCTCGATGACCTCCGGCTGGACGGCGACCTCCGCGGGTGTCCCTTCCGCGATCACCCGGCCGCTCGCCAGCACCGTGACCCGGTCGCACAGCGACATGACCAGGCCCATGTTGTGCTCGATCAGCACCACCGTCACCCCGCTGTCGCGAATGGACCGCACGATCTCCTGCAGCTGCCCGACCTCCTGGCCGTTGAGGCCCGCGGCGGGCTCGTCCAGCAGCAGCAGGCTGGGCTCGGCCGCCATCGCCCGGGCCAGTTCGACCCGCCGCTGGATGCCGTACGGCAGCGAGCGGGGGGCAGCGTCGGCGAAGTCCGTCAGGCCGAACCGGTCGAGCAGCTCCGCCGCGGCGCGCCGCAGCCGCCGTTCGTGGCGCCAGATGCCGATCGGCCACACCACGTACTGCCACGCCGAGCGCATCGGTGTGCGGTCGAGCGCGACCAGGAGGTTCTCCTCGACCGTCATCTGCCCGAACAGCCGCAGGTTCTGGAACGTCCGTGACATGCCCTGCTGGGACAGCTGGTGCGGGCGCTGCCCGATCAGCTGCCGCCCGCTGAAGCTCGCGGTCCCGCCGCCGGTGGTGTAGATCCCGCTGATCACGTTGAACAGCGTGGTCTTCCCGGAGCCGTTGGGCCCGACGATGCCGCGGATCTCGCCGGGCGCGACCGACAGCGTCACGCCGTCGAGAGCGCGCAGACCCTTGAACTGCTTGGTGATTCCGGAGATTTCGAGGGAACCCGAGGTCGCTTCCCCGGTGGCCGGCTCGTACGGGCGGAACTCCCGCAGCACACCCGCTTCCCGGTGCCGGCGGCGGTGCACCGCGGCGCGGATCCGGCGGGGGAGGCCGGCCAGGCCGGTGGGTGCGAACACGACCATCAGCACCACGACGCTCCCGTAGCCGAGCTGCGCGTAGACGGAGAAGTCGACGAGCGCCTCGCGCACCAGGGCCAGCGCGAGGGCGCCGACCACGCAGCCGACGATGCTCTGCCGTCCGCCGATGATGACCATCGCCAGCAGCAGGAACATGTTGGCCACGCTGAACGACTCGGGCGCGATGTAGTGGATCAGCCCGGCGTACAGGACGCCGGCCGCGCCGCCGTACACGCTCGCGGTCAGGAACGCCGTCATGCGCAGGAGCGATACCGGGGCACCGACGGCGCCGGCGGCGAGCGAGTCGTCGCGCATCGCCCGCAGGCGCCGGCCGAGCGCGGTGCGGACGAGGAACACGGCGAACCCGATGGCCAGCGCGAAGACGATCAGCTCGAAGTAGTAGTACAGGTACTCGTTGGTCAGGTCGATGCCGAACAGCGGCGGGGCGGGGATTCCGTTGATCCCCGAGGCGCCGCCGGCGATCTGGGCGTTGGTGACCCAGTTGGTGAAGGCCAGTGCGAGACCGAGGGTGACGATACCGAGGTAGTGCGATTGGACGCGCAGGGCCGGGATGCCGACGAAGAGCCCCGCCAGTGCGGTGGCGAGCATCGCGAGCACGGCGGAAACCCAGAACCCGAGGCCGGCCGACGTGGTGAAGATGGCCAGGGAGTAGGAGCCGATGCCGAAGAAGGCGATCTGGGCGAGGTTGATCTGCCCGGCGACGCCGAGGGCGAGGCCGAGGCCGACGGCCAGCAGGGCGAAGACGATCGCGATGTTGACGACGTGGATGCCGTAGGTGTCCAGCCCGTAGGGCAGGAACCAGGCGAGGACGGCGATCGCGGCGACGGCGATCACCTTGGCCGCGGTGGACTTGTCACGCAGGAAGGGTGCTTTTCGGGGGTTCCGGGTGGCGGAGCCCCCGGCCTGGGGCGCAGCCCCGGACGTCCCAGTGCTCATGCCCGGTTCACCGTCCGTTCGCCGAAGAACCCGGTCGGCCGGATCATGATGATGACCGTGAAGGCGAGGAACACCACCAGGTCCGAATAGCCCTGGAACTGACCGGAGGCGTACGAGTCGAGCAAGCCGATGGCGAGACCACCCGCGATCGCGCCGCCGATGTTGCCGAAGCCGCCGAGGATGGCCGCGGCGAACCCCTTGATGCCCAAGGTGCCGCCGAGCGTGGGACTGACGTACAGCAGCGGGCCGACCAGCCCTCCGGCGAGGGCGGCGAGCCCCGCGCCGATCGCGAACGCGATCGCGTTGCTGCGCCCGACGTGGATGCCGACGGCCGTCGCGGCCTCGTGGTCCATGGCCACCGCCTGCATCGCGGCACCGCGCTTGGTGCGCTGCAGGAACAGCAGCAACAGCACGGTGGCGACGGCGGCGACGGCGAGCACCACGAGGTTGTAGGTGCGGACGCGCACGCCGAACAGGTCCAGCGGCCCGGTCTCCACGGGCGTGGGGACCGCGTGCCCGGTCGCGCCCCAGATGATCGTGGCCAGCGACTCGAGCACCACGCCGAAGCCGATGGTGCCGATCAGCATGAGGTCGAAGTCCTTGTTTTCGAGCGGGCGCAGCACCCGCTCCATGACCAGCGCGATGAGCCCGGTCACCACCATGGCGACCACGATGGCGAGGATGAACGGGAGCCGGGAAGACATGTAGAACGTCGAAGCCGCGTAGGCGCCGACCATGACCACCTGGCCGTGGGCGAAGTTCACCAGGCCCATGGTGCGGTAGACGATCGAGAAGCCCATCGCGACGAGGGCGTAGACGGCACCGAAGCTGAGCCCGCCGACGAGGGTTTGGAGCAGAACTTGCATGGGGGTCCTTCCACCGGCGGGGGCCGGGCGGTTCCGCGCGGCCCCTCGGGGGCGAGTCAGCTGGCGGGGGCCGCGACGAGCTTGCCGCCGGTGATGACACCGATCGACGTGGCGTGGATGCCGACCCCGGTCTGGTCGAACGTGAACTCGCCGAGCAGCCCGGGGTACTTGGTGCCGCGGATGGCGTCGGCCAGCTGCCGGCCGGTCGCGCCGTTGCCGGTCTTCAGCGCGGTCAGGAAGATGCCGGCGCCGTCGTAGGCCTTGGCGCCGTGCAGTTCCGCGTCCTCGTTGTAGGCCGCCTTGTAGGCCTGGGCGAACTGCCGGGCCGCGTCGCTGGTCTCGTTGCTGAGGTACGGGCTGCTGACGACGGTGCCTTCGGCGTTGCTCGCTCCGGCCGTGGTGAGGTACACCGTCGTGCCCATCGGGGCGGCGCCGGCGATGGTCGCGGTGATGCCGAGTTCACGGGCCTGCTTGACGATCAGCCCCGCCTCGACCTCCTCGGTCCCGACGAACAGCACCTGCGGGTTCTTCTGCCGGATCGAGGTCAGCGCGGCGCTGAAGTCCTTTTGATCGGTCGTGACGACCTGATCGTCGACCGGTGTGACGCCGCGAGCGGCCAGCGCCTTGCCGAACGCGTCGTGCTCGCCCTTGCCGTAGGAGCCGTTGTTGGTGATGAACGCGATGTTCTTCTGGCCCTTCCGGTCCACCAGGTACTTCGCGAGCGTCTCGTCGTAGGTCGTGCTCGTCGGCCCGTTGAGGAACTGGAACGGGCTCTTCACCGCGATGATCGCCGGCGACTGCCCGGAGGTGATGCTCGGGATCTTCGCCTGCTGCAGCACCGGTGCCATCGCCACGGTCACCGCGCTCTCGGCGGTGCCGATCATCGCGATGTAGCCCTCGCTGGAGATCTTGCGCGCCAGGTTGGTGCCGACGGTGGGGTCGCCGGCGTCGTCGAAGACGTCGAGCTGGACCTTGCGGCCGTTGACCCCGCCCTTGGCGTTCCACTGGTCGACAGCCAGCTTCGCGCCCTTGTACTCCCACGCACCCAGCGAGCTGAGCTGCCCGCTCTGCGCGTTGACCACTGCTATCTTGATCGGGCCGCTGGTGTCCGAGGGGGACGACGTGGAGCTGCCGGGCGCGCTGCAGGCGGCCGCGGCCCCCGCGGCCAGCAGGGTCAGCGAGGCGAGCAGTCGTCTGATTCCGGGTCGGTGCATGGGGGACACTCCGTTGTGTGCGGTGGCGGGGGTCATTCGAAGACGCCTTGGTAGATGTCGTTGATGTTCCAGTGCCCCGGCGTCGGCACCGGCTCGTTGACCATGGGGACGTCGAGCACGGCGGGGCGCCGGTTCGCGATCGCCTCGCGCAGCGCGGCGGCGAGGTCCTCGGGGCGTTCGACGGTGTAGCCGTCGGCGCCGCAGGACCGGCCGAAGGCCGCGAAGTCGGGGGAGAAGGGATTGCCGTCCCGGTCGCGGAATTCGCAGCCGAAGCTCTGGCCGAAGTTGTGGGCCTGCAGGTCCGCGATCGTGCCGTGCGCCCGGTTGTTCATCACCACGAACAGCACGGGCAGGCCCCGCTCGACGGCCAGGGGCACGGCGGGCAGCTGGGCGCTCATCCCGCCGTCGCCGACCAGCGCGACGACGACGCGGTCGGGCTGGGCCAGCTGCACGCCGACCGCGGCCGCCGGGCCGAAGCCCATCGTGGACGCGCCGCCCGGGGTGATGAACCGGCCCTCTTCGGGCAGCTCGTAGCACTGGGCGACGCCGTTCTTGTTCCACCCGACGTCGGTGACGAGCACGGCGTCCGCGGGCAGCGTCGTGCGCAGATCCTCCAGGATCCGTTCGGGGCGCAGCGGGAAATCGGTGCTGCGGCCGCGTTCCTGGCTCGCCGAGAAGAGCTCCGTGCGGACGGTGCCGATCTGCTCGCGGACGTCGGCCCGGTCGACGGGCTCGGCCACCAGGTCCTTGACGGCGGCCGCGATGGCCGGAACGGCGTGGTTCACGTCGGCGACCGCGCCGATCTCGACGGGGTAGTTGCGGCCGATCTCGGCGGCGTCGAGGTCGATCTGGATAAGCCGGCCCGGCGGGAACGCCCAGGTGTAATCGGAGTTCCACGAGCTGGCGTCGGTCTCGGCGAACCGGGTCCCGAGGGCCAGCACGACGTCGGCCTTGCGGGTGTACTCGTTGGTCAGCTCGAGGCCCCAGAACCCGGTCATGCCCATGACGAGCGGGTGGCGGTCGGGCAGGGTGCCCTTGGCCATCAGGGAGTGGGCCACCGGGATGTCGAGGTGCTCGACCAGTTCGAGCAGCGCGGCCCGTCCTTCCGGTGAACGGAGGCCGCCGCCGAGGTAGACGAGCGGGCGTTCGGCGCCGGCCAGTGCCTGCGCGATCCGCCGGGCGTCGGCGTCGGACAGCGCGGGCTTCGCCGGGTGGGCGACGAGCGGGTACTCGACGAGCGGGACTTCGCGGGAGAAGTGGTCCATCGGGACGCTGAGCAGCACCGCACCGGGGCGGCCCGAGGTCGCCGTCCAGAACGCGCGCTCGGTGAACCGGGCGAGGTCCTCGGCGCGGTGCACCTGCCAGGCCCGCTTGACGAACGGGCGGTAGATCGCGGTCTGGTCGGCGTCGGCGTGCAGGTTGACTTCCTGGTGCGGGTGCCGGCCGTGGTAGTACGACGGGACGTCGCCGGAGATGGTGATCAGCGGGACCGAGTCGAACGCCGCGGTGGCCACGCCGGTGACCGCGTTCATCATGCCGGGGCCGACGTGCACCAGCAGGACGCCGGGCTTGCCGGTGGCGCGGGCGTAGCCGTCGGCGGCGTGGGCCGCGGCCTGCTCGTGGCGCGCCATGACGAACTCGATGCGGCTGCGGCCCAAGGCGTCCAGGAAGGCGATGTTGGTGTGTCCGCACAGGCCGAAGACGTACTCGACGCCGTAGGACTCCAGTTGGCGCACGAGCGCGTCGGCGGCGGTGATGGTCGGGGCGGGGGCGCTCATCGAAGTCGGACTCCTCTTATCGCTCGGCGGTTTTGGTCACTGCTCGCCCCAGATGGACAGGTTGCGCAGCACGAGGGTCTTGACGACGGTGTAGTCGTCGATCATGGGCGCGGGGGATTCGCGGCCGAAGCCGGAGTCCTTCACCCCGCCGAAGGGCACGTGGTCGAGGCGGAAGTTCGACGAGCCGTTGACGATCAACCCGCCGACCTGCAGTTCGCGCCACGCGGTGAAGATCGTGCCGATGTCCTGGGTGAAGATGCCGGCCTGCAGGCCGAACCGGCTGGTGTTGCACGCGGCGATCACGGTGCCGAGGTCGTCGAACGGCAGCACCGCCACCAGGGCGCCGAACACCTCCTCGACGACGACGGTGGCGTCCGGTGCGGGGTCGGCGACGATGGTGGGCAGCAGCGTGGCCCCGTCGCGGGTACCGCCCAGCAAGACCCGCGCGCCGCCGGCTGCCGCTTCGGCGGTCCACTTTTCGACGCGGGCGGCGGCTTCGTCGTCGACCATCGAGCCGACGTCCGTGGTCTCGTCCAGGGGGTCGCCGACCCGCAGGCCTTCGACTTCGGTGCGGAACGCGGTGAGGAAGTCTTCGAACCGGCTGCGGTGCACGTAGACCCGCTGGACGGAGATGCAGCTCTGGCCGGAGTTGCTGTAACCGGTGCGGGCGCAGGTTTTGGCGGCGAGGGTGATGTCGGCGTCGGCGCACACCAGCGTTGCCGCGTTGCCGCCGAGTTCCAGCACCAGCCGTTTCGCACCGGCCGCGCGGGCGACCGCGTTGCCGGTCTCGGCACTGCCGGTGAAGCTGATGACGGCGACCTCGCGGGCCGCGCAGAGGGCGGCGCCGACGTCACCGCCGCCGTGCAGCAGCTGCACGGCTTCCGGTGGCATCCCGGCTTCCAGCAGCAACGCCACGACCGCCGCGGTGGTGGCCGGTGCCTGGGGCGGGGCCTTGACCAGCGTGGTGTTGCCGGCGGCGAACGAGGCGCCGAGCTTGTGCGCGAGGAGGTTCGCCGGAGCGTTGAACGGCGTGATCGCCAGGGCCACCCCGGCCGGCGCGCGGTAGGTCAGTGCCGTGTTGCCGACCCCGCGTTCCCAGCCGGCGACCGGCAGGTTCTCCCCGCCGATGTGCCGGGTTTCGGCGGCGCAGACGGCGAAGGTGTCGGCGACGCGGTCGAGCTCGCCCCGTCCGTCCTTGAGGGGCTTCCCGAGTTCCAGGGCGATCAGCCGGGCGATGTCGTCCCGGTGGTCTTCGGCCAGCCGTGAGGCGCGCTCCAGGATCGCCGCGCGGGAGGCCGGGGCCAAGCGGGCGACAGCGGGTGCGGACGCGGCGGCGTACCGGACCGCGCGGGAGATCTGGGCCTCGTCCGCGAGGAACGAAGTGGACACCACTTTTCGCCGGTGGGGACCGGTGCGGTCGGCCCTTGATCCGGCTCGGGACCACTGCCCGGCGACGAACGCGGCGGCCTCGACCGGGGTATCGGATTTTGCGGCTTCGAGGACTTGCTCCAGCACCGCCACACTCCCTTGTGAACCATCAAACGGCACATCTGGACCGCTCTGCGGACTCCGTGTAACGTACGGTGAGCCGCCTGCCGGTGGCAAGAGCGGGATCTGAAACTGTTGCGAACTGGTCCACCGGCCGGGGACCCGCAACACGACGAAGGGTGTGCCGAGATGAAGGCTGACGGGGCCGAGGAGCGCGAGGGCTCGTCCGGCGAGGGGGGTGTGCGGAGCGTGCAGCGCGCGCTGGACATCCTCGGGTTGCTGACCGACGAGCGGCCGGCCGTCACGATCTCCGACATCGTGAAGGCGACGGGTCTCGCGAAGACGACGGCGATCCGGCTGGCGCAGACCCTGGAGCTCAACGGGTTGCTGTGGTCGACCAGCAAGGGCTACATGGCCGGACCCGGGCTGTGGCGGTGGGCGCACCTCGCGCGGCAGAGCTGGGAACTGCCGGCGGAGATGATGCAGCTGATGCGCGAGCTCGGCGATCGGCAGCGGGAGACGGTGAACCTCTACGTGCGGCGGGACATGTACCGGGTTTGCGTGGCGCAGCAGGAAAGCCCGCAGCCGCTGCGGCACGTCGTGCGGGTCGGTGACGAACTCCCGTTGTGGGGTGGTGCTTCGTCGAAGGTCTTGCTCCGCGACGCTTCTCCTGCTTTGCTGAAGAGGATCGCGCGCAGTTCCCCGGCCGGTGCCGACTACGTCGACAGTATCCACAAAGGACTGTCCGAGGCGGCGGACCAGGGGTACGCGGTGAGCCACGGCGAACGTGAAGCGGGCCTGTCGGCCGTGGCGGTCCCCGTGCTCGGCAAGAACGGTTCCGTCGCCGCGGCGTTGTCGCTGAGCGGTCCCACGGTCCGGTTCTCCGAGGAACGGATCGCCGAGTTCGTCACCGATCTCATCGAGTCCGCAACGCGGATGAGCGAGCGGGGATTCGACCATCCGTTCGCCGGCTGACTCCGGCCGGGCTCGTCGCCAGGTGCAAGGAGAGGGAATGACGAAACGACCGCTGCGCGGGATCCGGGTGCTCGACCTGACCAACGTCCTCGCCGGGCCGTACTGCAGCTACCAGCTGATGCTGTTCGGCGCCGAGGTGGTCAAGATCGAGCTGCCGGGTTCGGGCGACCTCGCCCGGAACCTGGGACCGGACGCGGCCCTGAACCGGGCCGGGATCGGCACGTCGTTCCTGGCGCAGAACGCGGGCAAGAAGTCGATCGAGCTCAACCTCAAGGACACCGGCCAGCGAGCACTCTTCCAGGATCTGGTCCGCGGCGCGGACGTCGTCCTCGAGAACTACCGGGCCGGCGTGCTCGACCGGCTCGGCTTCGGCTGGGAAAGCCTGCGGGCGCTGAATCCCGGGCTGGTGTACTGCGCGATTTCCGGGTTCGGCCAAAGCGGGCCGTTGAGCCAGGCCCCGGCCTACGACCAGATCATCCAAGGCCTCTCGGGCATGATGAGCGTGACCGGCACGCCGGAGACGGCACCCCTGCGCGTGGGGTTCCCGGTCTCCGACACCGTCGGCGGGCTGATGGCGGCCCTGGCCATCTCGGCTGCACTGGTCGGCCGGGACCGCACCGGTGAAGGGTCGTTTTTGGACCTCTCGATGCTCGAGGCGTCCATTTCGGCCATGGGCTGGGCGGTCTCGAACTACGTCATCAGCGGCGTCCCGCCGGTCCCGATGGGGCGCGACAACGCGACGGCCGCACCCTCGGGCACGTTCTTCGCCGCGGACGGCCCGCTGAACATCGCGGCGAACCGGCAGGAGCAGTTCGTCACCCTGTGCTCGCTGGTCGGGCGGCCCGAACTGACCACCGACCCCCGCTTCGCCGATCGCGAGGACCGCAAGGCCCACCGCGCGGACCTCGACGCCGAGCTGAACAAGGCCCTGGGAGCGCGGCCCGCGCTCGAATGGGAGCAGCTGCTGTCCGGCGCGGGGGTGCCGGCGGCCCGGATCCTCACCGTCCCCCAGGCGCTGGAGTCCGAACAGCTCGCCCATCGCGGCTTCTTCACGGAACTGCCGTTTCCCGGCGGCTCCGAACGCGTCCTGCGGGCCAGCGGCAACGGCGTCCTCGTCGACGGCGAGCCGCTGCGGCCGGGCGCGCGCCCGCCGTTGCTCGGCGAACACAACGACGAAGCCGGGCTGCTGGCCCGCCGGTGGAACGACGAGCCGCCCATCCCGCGGCCCGCTCCGGAACGGTCGTTCGCGCCCGTGGACAAGGACTGAAATGGACGCCGGAACGACGGCCGTGGCCGACTGGTGGGCCACCGCGATCTGCCGCATGGAACCGGGCGTGGTCGAGCTGCGCGGAATCCCGGTGCAGGAGCTGATCGGCTCCCACGGTTTTGTCGCCACGATCTGGCTGATGGTGCGGGGGACGAGCCCGTCGGCCCGGGAAGCGGCGTTGCTCGAAGCCGCGATGGTGGCGTCGGTGGACCACGGTCCCCAAGCACCGTCCATCGCGATCGCGCGGATGACGGCGACCTGCGGCGTGGGCCTGAACAACGCGATGGCGTCCGGGGTCAACGCGCTGGGCGACTCCCACGGCGGCGCCGGGCAACAGTGCGTGGAGCTGCTGTCGGCGATCGTCGAGCGCGAAGCCGCCGGTGATTCCCTCGAAGCCGCGACCGAAGCCGCCGTGACGGGCTTCCGGAAGCACAGCCGCTACCTGCCCGGCTTCGGTCACCGCTTCCACCCGCGTGACCCGCGCCGGGATCCCTTGCTGGGGCTGGTCGACGCGGCCGTCGCCGACGGTGTCGTGGCGGGGAACCACCTGCGCGCGGCGCGTGCGGTGGAGGAACTGCTGAACCAGGGCCGGGCCAAGCCGATCCCGATGAACATCGACGGCGCCACCGCGGTGATCTACGCCGAGCTGGGGTTCCCCCCGCCGCTCGCGCGGGGGTTGTTCGTGCTCAGCCGCAGCGTCGGAATCCTGGCTCACGCCTGGGAAGAGACGACGCAGGGCCGGCGGAACAAGGGCCCGATGCCGACGTCGATCCTGCCGGCCGTGCTGCCGGGCCGGGCGTGACCGGCCGCACGGTCGATCTGCTCGTCCTCGGCTCCGGCGCGGCCGGTCTCGCGGCGGCCGTCGCCGGGGCCGCCGGGGGACTTTCGGTGCTGGTGCTGGAGAAGACGGAGTGGCTCGGTGGCACGAGCGCCTACTCGGCCGGAACGTCCTGGATCCCGGGCCACCGGCGCCAGCCCGACCCGGCCGCCGACCTCGCGGCGGCACGCCGGTACCTCGACGCGCTCGTCGGCGATCGCGCACCACGCGAACTGCGGGAGTCCTCCCTGCGCCACGGGGCCGAGGCGATCGAGTACTTCGAACGGCTCGGGCTCCGGTTCCGGCATTCGGCGAGCGTCGCCGACTACCACCCGGAACTGCCGGGCTCGGGGATCGGCCGGGCGCTGGAACCGCACCCGTTCGACGCCCGGCGGCTCGCCGGCTTCGGCCGCGTCCGGTGGCCGATTCGTGAGTTCGCATTGTTCGGCGGGACGCTCATGGTCCGCCGGAGCGAAGCCGACCAGCTGCTGAAGGTGTTCGACGGCTCGGTACGCGCGACGGCACTGGCCCTCCGCCTCGGCGCGAGGTGGGCGCTCGACCGTCTCCGCCACCCTCGTGGGACGCGCCTGACGATGGGCAACGCGCTCGTCGCCGCCCTCTACGACCAGCTCACGCGCCGCGGCGGGGAAGTCTGGTTCACCGCGCGCACTACCGAGCTGACGACCGATGATTCGGGTCGGGTGACGGGTGCGGTCGTGTCCCACCGCGGTCACGTCGTCCGGCTCTCCGCCCGTCGTGGTGTCGTCCTGGCCGGCGGCGGGTTCCCGGCGAACCCGGACCTGCGCGCCGAGCACCTGCCGTCGCCGACGCCGCAGTTCACGCCGGCCGCCGAAGGCGCCACGGGCGACACCATCGTGTTGGCCCGGTCGGCCGGCGGTGTCCTGGCCGAGCCGCGCGACGACAACGCGTTGTGGTTCCCGAGTTCGCTCGGGCGTCGGGCGGACGGTTCCACGGCGGTTTTCCCGCACATCTGGGATCGGGCCAAGCCGGGCATCGTGGCGGTGAACGCGGCGGGCCGGCGGTTCGTGGACGAGTCGGTGTCCTACCACCGGTTCGTCCGGGCGATGTACGCCGCGCCGGACGCGATCCCGGCGTGGCTGATCCTCGACGCGCACACGCTGAAGCGGTACGGGCTGGGCCTGATCCGTCCCCACGCCCGCGAGCGCGTTCTCCGCCGGCACATCGAGGACGGATACCTCCACATCGGACAGACGATCGAAGGACTCGCCGAGACGATCGGCGTCGACCCGGACGGTCTGAAGAGGACGATCGAAGCGGCGAACCACCTCGGGGCCATCAAAAAGCCGCCGTTCTGCGCGATCGCCGTGGTCCCCACCCCGTTGGCGACCACGCTGGGCCTCCGCATCAACGCGCACGCCCAGGTCCTCGCCGAGCACGGTGATCCGGTGCGAGGGCTGTACGCGTGCGGCAACGACGCGATGTCGGCGACCGCCTCGGAGTACCCGGGGGCGGGGTGCCAGATCGGAGCCGGGCTGGTCTTCGGTTACCTGGCCGCGCAGCACATCCGCCGGTCCTCCTAGGGAACGTTCGCGCGGCAAAGCTGCCCTGGATACTCCCGTCCGCGCCGCGGGCCCGGAACCGCCGGCCCGTCGGGTGTAGAAGGTGGTGGGGTGCAGCCGACGGGGGAGCGGGGGCGTGGTGGAGCGGACGACGTGTTGCGTCGTGGGCGGTAGCCCGGCGGGCATGGTGCTGGGACTGCTGCTCGCGAGGGCCGGCGTCGAGGTCACCGTGCTGGAGAAGCACGAGGACTTCCTGCACGACTTCCGCGGCGACACCGTGCATCCGGCGACCCTGCAGCTGCTCGACGAGCTGGGACTGGGGGAGCGCTTCGCGCGGCTGCCCCAGACGCGGATCACCGACGTGGTCCTGCCCGACGGAGCCGGCGGGGTCCGGCGGATCGGTGATTTCGGTGCGTTGCGCAGGTGGGGAGTGCGGCATCCGTATGTGGCGATCGTTCCCCAGTGGGACCTGCTGAACCTGCTGGCCGACGCCGCGCGGGCGGAACCGTCGTTCCGGCTCGAAACGGGGACCGCGGTGACCTCGCTGATCCGGGAGCGCGGCCGGGTCGCCGGGGTCCGCTACCGCACGAGCGGTCCCGGCGGCGGGAAGGGTGAGATCCGGGCGGACCTCACGGTGGTGTGCAACGGCCGGAATTCGGTCCTGCCCGCGGCGGCCGGGTTGGGGGTGACCGAGTTCGAAGTTCCGTTCGACACCTGGTGGTTCCGGCTTTCGCGTCGCGCGGGCGAGCAGGTCGAACAGCTGACCCGGCGGCCGGGCCGGGGACGTTTCGCGATCGTCATCCCGCGGGAGGGTTACTTCCAGATCGGCTATGTCGCCCGCAAGGGCACCGACAGCCGGCTGCGTGCTCGCGGAATCGACGCGTTCCGGCGCGATGTGGCCGAACTGCTCCCGGAGTACGCCGACCGGGTCGGCGAGCTGGTCTCGATGGACGACGTCAAGCTTCTCGACGTCCGGCTCAACCGGCGGCGCCGATGGCACGTCGAGGGCTTGCTGTGCATCGGGGACGCCGCGCACGCCATGTCGCCGGTCGGGGGCGTGGGCATCAACCTCGCCGTCCAGGACGCCGTCGCGACCGCGACCCTGCTGGCCGGGCGGTTGCAGCGGGGTGCGGTGCGCGGAGCCGACCTCGCCCGGATCCGGCGGCGCCGGTTGCCGTCCCTGCTGCTGGTGCAGGCCCTGCAGCGGATCATGCACGCCGACCTCGCCGGCCCCCTCGGGTCCGGGAGGCAGGCAGGTCCGGCGGGCTGGATCATGACCGCGGCGCAGTGGTCGCCGATCCTGCGGACGTTGGCGGTGTACCTCGTCGGCGTGGGACTGCGCCCCGAGCGAGCTCCGGCGTCCGCCCGGCGCGGCGTCACGCCGGAAGAGCAGTTCGTCGCCTGACCCGGCAAGAGGCCGTCAGGGGCGGAGTGCCGCCGGGCTGACCGCGTTGAGGTGGCGTCGGGTGGCTGCCAGGGCGAGGCGGGCGTGTTCGCTCGCGCCGACCTGGGCAACGAGCATGGCGCGGGGGATTTCCAAGGTGTACGGGATTCCGGGTGGGAGCGCGGCGAGGATGCCGGGCGCGTCGAGTCCACCTTCACCGGGGAACAGGCGCTCGAAGCGGGCGGTGTAGATCAGGCCGGCGGTCGTGGCGGGGATTTCGCCGGGCGCGTCGCAGACGTGGGCGAAGTGGAACCACTCACGCGGCAGCTCGCCGAGTTCGTTGATGCCGGAGCCGGAGCGGGCGAAGTGCAGCACGTCGATCAGGAGACCCGCGTTGGGCCGGCCGGCGGCGCGCAGGACGCGGACGGCCTCGGTGAGGTCGCCGGTTTCGGTCCAGGACGGGAACTCCAGGTCGAGGGTCAGGCCGAGCGGGCGGGCCAGGTCGCACAGTTCGGTGAAGTGGTCGACCTTGCGGACCGGATCGGGGTCCGGCAGTTGCGTGATGACGTGCCGGGCGCCCAGCTCGGCGCCGGCTTCGAGGACGCGCAGGAAGTCGCGTGGCTCGTCGGTGGGGCCCATCCGGGCGAGCTCGATGTCGAGGACCTCGATCCCCGTGGCCGCCAGACGTGCTTTCGTC
The DNA here is from genome assembly GCF_031082405.1 of Amycolatopsis sp. A133. Lineage (GTDB taxonomy): Bacteria > Actinomycetota > Actinomycetes > Mycobacteriales > Pseudonocardiaceae > Amycolatopsis. The sequence goes on along the minus strand of NZ_JAVHJU010000076.1, from coordinate 87,609 downwards.
GCGCGCATGAGCGCGGGATCGGTCGCCAGCGGGTAGTGCGGTTCCTCCCGGGTCACCCGGGTCAGGCGCAGGCCGACGTAGCGATAGCCGGCGTTCGCCGCCGCGGCCACGAGTTCGGGCGGGGACAGGCTCAGCGCGGTCAGGTGGGCCAGGGAGTAGTCGTGCCCGTGGTCGTGCGCGTCCGCCGTCTCCCGGAGAGCGCTCAGCCGGCTGCGGCGGTGCGCGGCCATGCGCACGGCAGTGTTGGCCGCGCCGTACCCGGCGTAGCCGTCGACGCGTTGCACCACTTCGAAGAACACCCGTGAGCCGACGATCCCGGTGTAGAAGTGGAGGTACTCGCCGTGCTCGTCGCGGTCGTGGAGCACGGAGTGCGCGCGCAGGGTGGCGAGCCGCTCGGCCGGCAGGGCGAGGCGGGCGTCGAGGTCGTCGTAGTAGTTGCCCGGGATGCGCAGCACGCTTCCGCGGGCGGCCTTCGCGGCGGCGAAGATGTCGCCGGTGGTGAACGCGACGTGCTGGGGGTTGGGGACCGCGGGTGCCCAGTCGCCCCGGCGCAGTGGTGCGGTGTTGAGGGTGATCCGGACGTGGTGGGCCGGATCGCTCGCCGCCCGGCTGCGGATCAGCCCGAACGGCGCGGTCAGCTCGACGGTGCGGTCCGGTTCGAGCCCGAGCACCGATCGGTAGAACAGCGAGCTCTGGTCGAAGTCGTCGACCGACTCGGTGAGCGACACGTGGTCGGTACCGGTCAGCAGGGCCGGGGGGAGCGCGTGGCCGGTGGGGACGAAGTCGTCCGGCCAGCCGTCGTTGCGGCAGAAGAAGATCTCCATGCCGTCGGGCGCGGCCACCGAAGACAGGTCCGCCTCCTCGGGGCGGCGGGTCCGGGGCAGCACGGGCGCCAGGAGGCGTTCGGCACGCCGGGCCGAACCGGCCGGGTCGCTGCTTTCCAGCGCCAGTGCGGAAATCATCGCCGTCCCCGGGGCGACCGTCCGTTGTGACCCGTGGTTGAGCAGGATCCTGGCCTCGCCCTGCTGCCACAGCTGGACGGGCTTGGAGCGGTGCTGCCCGGTGTGGGTGAACCCCAGCCTCGTCAGCGTGTGCGCCATCGCCGGGCCCGACACCTCGTCCACGGTGAGTTCGGTGAACACGTGCCCGCCGAGCGGGGACGCCGGCGGAAGGCCGCTCATCACGACGGACTCCTGCATCGCGAGCAGCGAGCGCATCGCGTCGACGGCCGCGTGCCACGGGTCGGTCTGGCGGTAGACGTCGTTGAACACCTCGAGCGACAGCGGGCCCGCGTACCCGGTCGCGAGCACGTGACCGGCGAAACCGGCGAGGTCGAACGAGCCCTGCCCGGGGAACGACCGGTGGTGCCGGCTCCACTCCCGCACGTCCATGACGAGGCGCGGGGCATCCGCGAGTTGCAGGTGGAAGATCTTCTCCGCGGGCACGACGCGGATTCCCGCGGGATCGCCGCCGCGGGAGAGCACGTGGAAGCTGTCCAGGCACAGACCCAGCGCGGGGTGGCCGGCGCGGCGCACGATCCGCCAGGCGTGCTGGTAGGTGTGGACGAACCGGCCCCAGGCCAGTGCCTCGTAGGCGATCCGCAGCCCACGGGCCGCGGCCCGGTCGGCGAGCAGGTGCAGCTGTTCGGCGGCGAGGTCGTCGTCGTCCACCGCGTCCGGTGAAGTGGACGAGCAGACCAGCAAGGTGTCCGTGCCCAGTTGCTCCAGCACGTCGAACTTCCGCCCGGCGCGGCGGAGATTGGTGGCGAGCACGTCCGGCGGGACGGCCTCGAAATCGTGGAACGGCTGGTACAGGTCGATCGACAGGCCGAGCCGGGCGCATTCCCGGCGTACCCGTCCCGGTGACCACGAGGACGCCACGAGGTCGTGTTCGAAGACTTCGACGCCGTGGAAGCCGGCCGCCGCGGCGGCGGACAGTTTGTCGTCGAGGGTGCCGGACAGGCAGGCCGTCGCGATGCCGAGGCGTCGTTGTGTACCGGCGGTGCCGGATGCGGGGAGGGACGGGACGGGTAAACGGCCGTCTCGAGCGGTCACGCGGCCTCCTTGCCCGTGAACGTACTAGGTAGTTACATATACGCCCCGGTGCCGGAATAGGGAAGGGTGTGACAGCAGCGGCGTCGGAAGAGGCTCGCCGGCGTTGCCCTGGACGGCCTTCCGGAACGCTGCGGCCGCCGGGCGTATTGCGCTCGCGGGGAACTGCGCCCTATGGTCGTTCCGTGAGACGGTTCGCCAGGTCCACCTAGTGGACCTCTGTCGAGTCGGAGGAGACGACTTCACGTCCACAAAGGACTTTCCGGCCACCGGCGAGATCGAGGTGTACTGAAATGCGCGTTTTCCTTGTCGTCGCGGCACTTCTGGCCGGCATGGTGACCGGCCCGGCCGCGGCCGCCGGATCGGCGCCGGCGAGCCCGGCGGCCGTGCCTTCGCCGGTGGTCACCGGCCCGATCCCTGCGAAGGCGAAACCCGGCGACCCCTCCCACGGCTACCCGTTCTTCGCCACCGACCAGAACCTCCGGGCGTACGGGTACGTCGAAGAGGAGTACTTCGTCGAAGGAACCGCCAACCGCTACACGACGCCGGACGGTGCCACCGGCACGGTCGTCGACGGAGGGCACGCGTACCGGACGAGAATCGTGGTCCGGCGCCCGATCTCACCGAAGAAGTTCAACGGCACCGCCGTCGTCGAGTGGTACAACGTGACCAACACGTTCGACTACGAGGTCGTGTGGAGCCGCTCGTTCCGGCACCTGCTCGAAGCCGGTTACGCCTGGGTCGGCGTCAGTGCCCAGGGCACGGGCGTCCACTCCCCGCGCGGGCTCAAGGCGTGGAGCCCTGATCGGTACGGCTCACTCGACCTGACCGACGGCGGCACGGTCACCGACGACGCGCTGTCCTACGACGTGTTCAGTCAGGCCGCTCAGGCCCTGCGTCATCCACGCGGCGCGAACCCGGTGCCGGGACTCGACGTGCGGACGGTGATCGCGACCGGCCAGTCGCAGTCGGCGTCCCGGCTGACCACGTACGCGAACTCCGTTCACCCGATCGCACCGGTGTACGACGCCATCACGATCGTCGACGGCGGCGGCCCGGTGCGGACCGACCTGACCACCAAGGTGTTCAAGACGGCGAGCGAGTACGACGTGCTCGCCGGCCAGGCCGCTCGCCGCCAGCCGGACACCGGGCGGTTCGGCTACTGGGAGATCGCGGGCGCGTCCCACTCCGACCGGCACGCCTACCTGGTGAACAACCCGATCCGGCTCCGCGACGCGGGAGTGTCGGGCCTGCCGGCGGGGCCGACCGCGCCCTGCGTGGCGCCGGCCCGCAGCAACGTGCCCTACGAGTACGTGCTCGACGCGATGTTCGACCACATCGTCCGCTGGGTCGTCCGCGGTACCCGGCCACCCGCCGCCCCGCGGATCGAGGTGACCGACAGCTCGACCAGGCCGGCCACGGCCAACCGGGACGCCTACCAGATCATCAAGGGCGGCATCCGGCTCGCCGCGGTCGCCGCGCCGACCGAACGCAACACGGGCTGGAACAGCGGTCTCACCCCCGACCGCGACAGCGCCTGCGCGCAGGGCGGCACCTGGATCCCGTTCGACGGCACCACTTTGCGCGAGCTCTACCCGACCCATGCGCAGTACGTCCGCGCGGTCCGCCAGGTCACGACCCAGAACGTCCGCGACGGCTTCCTCGTCCAGGCGGACGCCGACGCCACCATCCGCGCCGCCGAACGGGCCGATGTGCCGTGAGCCACCGGTCGACCTGGTTGCGGTCACGCTCATCAAAGGGGACAAGGAGTACTTGACAAGCTCGCGAGCGCCCTTCAGTCTCTCTAATTAACCGTACGGTACATACCTAACCGGTTAGTTCACTGGACTGCAAGGGTGCATCCGCGGAGGAGAACGACGTGACTGATCGTCCGGACGGCGCAGCGGGCGCCCCGACCGCGGGCAAGCCCGCCAAGGCAGCCTTGGCCGCGTGGATCGGCAGCGCGCTCGAGTACTACGACTTCTTCATCTACGGCACAGCGGCGGCGCTGGTCTTCAACAAGATCTTCTTCCCCGCCTCGTCGCCGGCGACCGGCACGCTGCTGGCGCTGTCGACCTTCGGGGTCGGCTACGTGTCGCGGCCGCTCGGGGCGCTGCTGCTGGGGCACCTCGGTGACAAGTTCGGCCGCAAGCGCGTCCTGCTGGCCACCCTGCTGCTGATGGGGTTGTCCACCGTGCTCGTCGGCTGCCTGCCGGGCTACGGCTCGCTGGGTGTGGCCGCGCCGATCCTGCTGGTCGTGCTGCGGTTGCTGCAGGGCTTGTCCGCCGGCGGTGAGCAGGCCAGCGCGAACTCCATGAGCCTCGAGCACGCCCCGGAACACCGGCGCGCCTACTACACGAGCTTCACCCTCAGCGGCACGCAAGCCGGGCAGATCCTGGCCACGGCCGTCTTCCTGCCGGTGGCCGCACTGCCGCAGGAAGAGCTGCTGTCCTGGGGCTGGCGGGTGCCGTTCTGGCTCAGCGCCGTCGTGGTGCTGGTGGGTTACTACATCCGCCGTTCGCTGGAAGAGACGCCGGTGTTCCAGGAGGAGGTCGCGAGCGGCGAGGTCGCGAAGCTCCCCTTGGCCATCCTGTTGCGGGACCATTGGGCCGACGTCCTGCGCGTGGTCGTGGCCGCGTTGATCGCTTCGGTGAGCACGATCTTCACCGTCTACGCGCTCAGCTACGCCGTGAACACGGTGGGCCTGAGCAGGACGCCCATGCTGTGGGTCGGTGTGCTGGCCAACGTCGCCGCCGTCGTCTCGATCCCGTTGTGGGCGAAGTTCTCCGACCGCGTCGGGCGCAAGCGGATCTTCATCGCGGGATCGCTGGGCTGCGCCGTCCTGATCTTCGCGTACCTCGGTGCCATCGAGGCCGGGAGTTACCTGTGGATCTTCGTCGTCGGTATCGGGATGTTCGGGATCGTCTACACCGCCACGAGTGCCGTGTGGCCGTCGTTCTACGGCGAGATGTTCCCCGCCCGGGTGCGCTTGTCGGGCACCGCGATCGGGACCCAGATCGGGTTCGCGATCAGCGGTTTCCTGCCCACCATCGCGGTCGGGATGACCGGGACGGGCCGGGGCGCGTGGCTGGGCGTCGCCGTCTTCACCGCCGCGCTGTGCCTGGTGAACGCGATCGCCGTCGCCACCGGGAAGGAGACTTACCGGGTGCCCACCGCGCAGCTCGGCCTCAAGGAGCCGGCGCCGGACCGGAGCGAGGCCGGCGTCCCGCGGTGAGCGTGTTCGAGGTCTACGCCCTGTGCTACGGCCGGCGGACCGGGTACCGCGGCGAACACTTCCTGGGCTACGGCGGAGATTCCGCGGAACCCCACCCGACCGCCTACTACATCTGGCTCGCGGTGTCGCCGGAGCACACGGTGGTCGTGGACGCCGGTATCCGTGCGGAGCGGGCTCGCGAAGTGTCCGGATTGGACTACGTCGATCCCGTCCGGCTGCTCACCGAGTTCGGCGTCGACCCGAAGGTGGTCGGTCACGTCGTCCTCACGCACTTGCACTACGACCACTGCGGCGCGGTGGCCGGCTTCCCCGGCTCGCGGTTCACGGTCCAGCAGTCCGAACTGGACTACTGGACCGGGCCGTGGGCGAAGCGGATCGAGCGGGAGCGGTGGCTGCTCGACGAAGCAGCTCTCGAACACGTGCGCGCCGGGGCGGTCGACCTCGTCGACGGCGACGCCGAGGTCGTGCCCGGCTTGGGTGTCCACCTGGTCGGCGGGCACACCGCCGGGATGCAGGTCGTCCGCGTCGAAACCGCCGCCGGCGCGGTTGTGCTGGCGTCGGACGCCAGTCACTTCCACGAGAACCTCGAGCACGACCGTCCGGCGCCGCTGCTGCACTCGATGACCGGGGTGTACGGCGCCTTCGACCGGGTCAAGGAGCTGGCCGGTGCCGGCCCCGTCATCCCCGGTCACGACCCCGGAGTGCTCGCGCGCTACCCGCCGGTCGCCGACCGGATCGTGCGGATCGCGTGAGGTCAGCGCGTCGTCAGGTAGCTGACGAGCATGTCGGCGACCATGCGCCGGTGGTGGTCGCGCAGCGCCGGGTCGAGCATGTCGCGGTCGAAGATGGCGTTGAACGTGTAGCGGTTCGCGGTGCGGAACACGCAGAACGCGCTGATGGCCATGTGCACGTCGAGCGCGTCGACGTCGTCGCGGAACTGCCCCGCTTCGCGGCCGCGGGCGAGGATGCGGGTGAGCACTTCGAGGGCCGGATTGGCCAGGTTGGACAGTGCGGTCGACCGCGCGATGTGCTCGGCGCGGTGGATGTTCTCGATGCTGACCAGCCGCACGAAGTCCGGGTGGGACTCGTGGTGGTCGAACGTGAGCCCGGCGAGCTGCCGGATCGCCTCGGCGGGGTCGAGGTGGTCGACGTCGAGGTGCTGCTCGAGGGAGCGGATGACCGTGTAGGCGCGTTCGAGCACCTCGACGAACAGCTGGTCCTTGTTGGTGAAGTAGTAGTAGATCATCCGCTTGGTGGTGCGGGTCTTCGCGGCTATCTCGTCGACCCGGGCACCGTCGAAGCCCTTTTCGGCGAACTCGCGGGCGGCCGTGTCGAGGATCTCCGCGCGGGTCCGGTCGGCGTCGCGGATGCGTTCGGGTCCGCTGTTCACCACTTCGTCCGCCGATGGTGCTGCCACGGAGTTCCTTCCTCGCTTCAGCTGGGGTTCCCACTCTAGGCCGTCGCCGCGGAGCCGGGGTTCTTCACGGCGGCGACACCGTGAGGTACAAATAACGTACTGGTTCGTACATTACGGGAGTGCGCGTGACCTTGTCATCAGCCGCCGACGCGATCCGCGCCCACGCGGCGCGGGCCACGCCGGGCACGGTGCTCACCGGGCTGATCGGCGCGGGCATCGGACCGTCGCTGAGCCCGCCGCTGCACGAGGCCGAGGCCGACCGGCTCGGGCTGGAACTGGTCTACGCCCGGTTCGACCTCGACGAGCACGACATCCAGGGCGTGGCTGTGGGTCCGCTGCTGGCCGAGGCTCGCGAAGCCGGGTATCGCGGCCTGAACATCACCCACCCGTGCAAGCAGGTGGTGCTCCAGCACTTGGACGAGCTGTCTCCCGACGCGGCGGCGCTGGCCGCGGTCAACACCGTCGTGTTCGAAGGTGACCGCGCGGTCGGGCACAACACGGACTGGTCCGGCTTCACCCGTGGCCTGCGGACCGGACTGCCCGGCGTGGACCTCGGCGCTGTCGTGGTGCTCGGAGCGGGCGGGGCCGGCGCGGCGGTGGCCCACGGCCTGCTCACGGCCGGCGCCGGTCGGGTTGAGGTCTTCGACCTCGACGCCGGCCGGGCCGCCGAGCTGGCCGGCGCCCTCGCCGGCCGGTTCGGGGCCGGCCGCGCATCGGCGGGAACGGACCTGGAGGCGGCGATCGGCGCCGCGGACGGGCTCGTGCACGCCACCCCGACCGGCATGGCCGCCCACCCGGGGCTGCCGCTGCCCGCCGGACTGCTGCGCCCGGACCTGTGGGTCGCCGAGGTGGTCTACCGGCCGCTCGAGACCGAATTGGTCCGCACCGCCCGCGCGCTCGGGGCGCGGGTCCTCGACGGTGGCCGCATGGCGGTGTTCCAGGCCGCCGAGGCGTTCGCCCTCTTCACCGGCGCCCGGCCCGACGCCGGGCGGATGCTGCGCCACTTCACCGACCTGACCCGTACGCCACCCCTGGAAAGGCAGCCTGCCGATGTCCTCGACTGAGTTCCGCCGTTCGATCGCCACCGTCTGCCTGTCCGGGACGCTGGAAGACAAGCTGACCGCGGCCGCGCGCGCCGGGTTCGACGGGGTGGAGATCTTCGAGAACGACCTCGTCGCCTCGTCGTGGTCGGCGAAGGAGATCAGCGAGCACTGCGCGGAACTGGGGCTGTCGATCGACCTGTACCAGCCGTTCCGCGACTTCGAAGCGGTGCCGCCGGACGTGCTGGCCCGCAACCTCCGGCGCGCGGAGCTCAAGTTCGACGTCATGGACCAGCTCGGCGCCGACACGATGCTGGTGTGCTCGTCGGTGTCACCGGACGCGGTCGACGACGACGACCTCGCCGCCGAGCAGCTGCACCTGCTGGCCGAACACGCCGCCGCGCGGGGGATCCGGATCGCCTACGAAGCCTTGGCGTGGGGCCGGTTCGTCAACACCTACGAGCACTCGTGGCGCATCGTGCGCCGCGCCGCCCACCCCGCCCTCGGGCTGTGCCTGGACAGCTTCCACATCCTCTCGCGCGGCAGCGACCCGGCCGCGATCCGGACGATCCCGGGCGAGAAGCTGTTCTTCCTGCAGCTGGCCGACGCGCCGCGGCTGCAGATGGACGTCCTGCAGTGGAGCCGGCACCACCGGCTCTTCCCCGGCCAGGGCGCGTTCGACCTGACGACGTTCACCGGGCACGTGCTCGCGGCCGGCTACCGCGGCCCGTTGTCGCTGGAAGTGTTCAACGACGTCTTCCGCCAGGCCGATCCGGTGCCGGCGGCCGTCGACGCGATGCGGTCCCTGCTCGTCCTGCAGGAGACGCTCGGGGTCGCCCAGCTGCCGCCGGCGCCGGCGCTGGCCGGGCACGCGTTCGTCGAGCTGGCGGTCGACGACGTGGCGGAGCCTCCGCTGGCGGAGGCGTTGGCCGGCCTCGGTTTCACCGAAGCCGGCCACCACCGGTCCAAGCCGGTCCGGTTGTGGCAGCAGGGAAACGCGCGGATCCTGCTCAACAGCGCCGGCTCTTCGGCGGGTGCGTCGGTCGGTGCGGTCGCGGTGGAGAGCGCGGACCCGGTCGGCTCGGCCCGCCGCGCCCAGCGGCTGCTCGCGCCGATCCTGCCGCGCAGCCACCGCGCGGACGAAGCGGACCTGTCGGCGATCGCCGCGCCGGACGGGACCTCGGTCTTCTTCTGCCGCACCGGCGCCGACACCGGCGACAGCTGGCTCGGCGACTTCACGCTGACCGAGCCGCCCGGCCCGGGCGCCGGTGTCACCGGAATCGACCACTTGGCCTTGACCCAGCCGTTCGACCACTTCGACGAAGCGGCGTTGTTCTACCGTGCGGTGCTCGGCCTGGAGCCGGAACCCGTGACGGAGTTCGCCGCGCCGTTCGGCCTGGTGCGCAGCCGGACGGTGGCCGACCCGTCCGGCCGGGTCCGCGTCGCGCTCGAATCGGCCCTGCTCCGGCGGGGTGACTGGGCGCCGGGAGTGCGCGAGCCGCAGCGCGTCGCGTTGACCACCGGCGATGCGCTCGCGTCCGCGCGCCGGATGCAGGAGCTGGGGGCGCCGCTGCTCGAGATTCCGGGCAACTACTACGACGACCTCGACGCCCGGCTGGCCCCGGACCCCGAGCTGCTGACGGCGTTGCGGCAGCAGTCGGTGCTCTACGACCGCGACGAGCACGGCGAACTGCTGCACTTCTTCACGGTGGTACTGGGCGGCCGCGTGTTTTTCGAGGTGGTGCAACGCATCGGCGGTTACGCCGGCGACGGCGCGGCGAACTCGCCGGTCCGGATGGCCGCCCACCGGCGGCAGCGTGCGGCCAAGCGCGTCGAGGAGTCCGCCTGACGGCGCCGGGTGTTCGCGACGCAGGCGAACGACGACGCCTTCGTACCGACCGCGCTCGGCACCGCCTCGGTTCAGCGCGCCGATCCGGCCGTATCGAGCAGCCACGACGCGGCCACCGCGGCCCCATCGGTCCGCATCGCGGCCGCGACCGCCCGAGCCGGGGCAGCGGTTTCCGTCGCCAACGCCCGATCGAGCGCGCTCGACAGCGACTCGGCCGTCGGCGTCGGACCCTCGTGGGCCACCCCGATGCCCAGCTCGGCCACCCGCCCGGCCCAGTACGGCTGGTCCACCATCTGGGCGACCACCACCTGCGGCGCGCCGGCCCGCGCGGCCACCGTCGTCGTGCCGGCGCCGCCGTGCTGCACCACCGCGGCCATCCGCGCGAACAGGGCGTGCAGGTTGACCTCGCCGACCGCGCAGCAGTCCGCGCCGTCGTCGATCAGCGACAGATCGGCCCAGCCCCGCCCGACGACCACCCGGCGCCCCTGGGCCCGAATCGCCTCGATGGCCACCTTGGCGACGTCGGCCGGGGCACGCATGCTGCCGAACCCCACGTACACCGGCGGATCACCGGCATCGAGGAACGCCGTGACCTCGCCGGGCAGCGGTCGGTCGTCAGGCAGGATCCACGCACCGGTCTGCCCGACGTCGAGGTCCGACGGCTCGGGCCACGGTGCCAGCACCGGATCCGCGGCCAGCCAGGGCCGGTCGGTCAGGACGTGGCGGCGGACGTCGTCGACGGCGGGCAGGCCCATCGCCGCCCGGTGGGCGTTGAGCTCGGCGCCGAACACCGCGTTGTAGTTGCGGGCATCCAGCTCCCACCGCGCCTGGTGGTCGGTCGCCCCGGGCGGGAACGGTCGCTCCGCGAACGGCACCGGCGAGTGGTGCGGCGAGGGCAGGATGACCGGGCAGTAGCTCGCATACCGGTAGCGCAGACCCAGTTTCTCGGCCACCGACCGCGCCGCGACCGGCATCAGCCCGGCCGCCACCATCGCGTCACACCCTTGCGCCGCCGCGGCCAGCGCCTCGAACTGCGCGGCGATCAGCTCCGCGACGCGCTGGGACCGGTCGCCGGCCGGTGGTGGCGTCGCCCCGTGCAACACCGGTCGCACCGGCCAGCCGACCGGGAACAGCTGCACACCGACGCCGGCCAGACGCTCCGCGAAATCGGGCGGCGCGCACACCCGCACCTGCGCGCCCAGTTCCCGCGCCCGTACGGCCAGCCCGACCAGAGGCTCGACATCCCCGCGCGACCCGTAGGTCGACAACAACACGCGCACGTGACCACTCCCGTCTCCACCCGCCATTCTGGAGACGGGAGCGGGGATCGCGGGCCCGCAGTTCTACCCACGACCACCCGCGCACCATGGGTCGCCGGCCGAGCTCAACGCCTTCGTCTCCGTCCCTTCCGGTCTCGTCCCAGGCCGTCCGCGCGCTTGTCGCGGTAAAAGAATGAAGACATGTTGACTTCGTCGGAGGGGATAGCATGTAATCAATACATGCGCATTTTTCTGGGATTGGGCATCATGGGCATGGTATTCGCCGGCGGCTGCGCCACCGGTCTCCACAGTCACTCCGGAAATCCATCCGTGAATACAACCATCCCTACTGCGGCGTCGTCGTTCGCTGCTACGGACCGCGCTTGGATCGAGATCAACGTGGCCATGGACGAGCAGCTTGTTCCGATGCTCGGCCTCGTCGACAGTCACACCGGAACCGCAGCTGTCCGCGACCTCGGGAAAAAGGCCGACGCCTCGACAAAATCGGAGCTGCTGGATCTGCGGCGGCTTCACGATCAGGCCGGCCTCCCGGCGGAGAACCCCCACAAGGGGATGGAGATGCCCGGGATGGTTTCCTCGAACCAGATCACGCAGGCCGGCGCTTTGCGCGAGGCGGACTTCGACAACTACTTCAAGAAGTGCCTGCGCGAGCACCTGGATCAGAAGGAACGGTTGGCGCTCGGCGAGAAGTCGTCCGGCCAAGAGCCGCAGACCGTGAGCCTGGCTTCGCGAGTCCTGCAAGAACAGGCCAGTCTCTCCGCGCTGGTCAGGGCCGAACGCTGAGCCGTCACCCCGTGGCATTCGGTGGCGCCGCGCGCGGGATGCCGGGTCCTGAGCTCGTCGATCGACCACTTGCCGGCTTCCGCGATCGCCGGGAAAGACCAGCTGAAGGGCGCCGTGCCGGCCGTCGGGACGGCACGGCGCCCGCTTGCCGTCGCTCTCAGCCGCCGGTGAAGCTCGGCGTGGTCCCGCACTTCGCGTTCTGGTTCAGGCAGGTCTTGACCAGCGCGGCCAGTTTGACGTGGTCCCAGCCGTTCATGAAGTCACCGTGCATCGACGACGCCATTCCCGACGACAGCGCGAGGCCGTTGCCGCCCAGGCTGTCGTAGTTGACCATGTACGACAGGTTCGGCACCGCGACCGGGTAGTTTCCCTGGCACTTGCCGCCGACCGGGTCACCCATGTGCGACTTGTGGTCGGGTGAGTCGATGTGCTTGCCGTCCCAGCAATCCTTGAACGTGAGTTGGTAGATCAGGTTCCCGCCAGGGGCGCAAACCGGCCAGTTCCCGTCGGCGCTCCGCCCGACCTCGGCGCTGCCCGCGCACCAGAATTGGTTCCCCTGGCCCTTCTGGGTGGGGACCTGCAGCTTGGCATCACCCTGCACCATCACCAGCCCGGGCGGGAACGGTCGGACGGCCGACGGGTCGGGGAGCCGGGAACCGTAGTAGGTGCGCATGCTCTTGAACGGAACGGCCACACCGTTCCGCTGCAGCTGCGGTACCCAGTAAGCGGCGTTGTCACCCGGGGAGTTGCACGTGGTCGACCCGGCGGCCAGCAGCGTTTCCGTGGTCATGAACGCGTCGTTCCTCGGCCCGAAGAACGTGTGCATGTGGGAGGCGCCGGGCAGGCGGGGGAAGACGATCGCATCGTCCTTGGCTTCGTTCGCGACCGTGCAGTCGGTGTGGAACTCGGGAACCCTGGTCGTCCCGGCCGGCACCGGTGGCGGCACGATGCCCTGGTAGGCGGTCAGTTCGCGCTGGTACCGGGCCTGGTCGACATCCACCCAGCCGGCATCCGCCGCGATGGAGTTGCCCGAAGCGCCGGCGGCAGCGGAGCCCGGTTCGCTGGTTTCGCTCGCGCCGGCCACGAAGGCTGTACTCCCGGCCAGCGCCAGCGCGAGGGCAGCGGTGAGAACGGCCCGGGTCCGGAGCCGGGACTGTCGAGGTCGCCAACCAGCAGCCCGACTTGTCATATTTTGCATATGAATCTCCTTGCTTTGTTTTCGAAGAGTCGCATGCGTACTACGAAGGTCCGAAGTAATGCAATAGCGGAGATGGCACCCGTGGCCGCAGATGTTGTTATAACCGCAATGGTGGCGCGGATCTTCTCCGATGCCTGGGCGCCGTTAACTGCCGCTTGCGAGAACGGCAGCCTACTGCCGGGGAGCTGTGTTACTGCTCGCGCCGGTGAACACGGTCAACGCGGAACTGGGGCGGCAGTCGCCGATCTGGAAACGCGCAGAATGAACACCCGCGCCCGGGCTGGTGCCGGCGCGCCATTGTCCGGGTGAACCCCGCGGCCACACAGGAGTCGCACGGCAATGACCCGATTCCGCGGAGACGGGGCACCACTCGGCCGGAGCGGGCGGCGGAAGCTGTGCCCCGCGGGTGCGGTCGGTGTGCTGTGGCGCGTCGTGGTCGGGAGAACGTCTTTGATCTCATCGAGCCCACCTGGTCAGTCGTGATCCACCGTGTCGCGCACTGCGCGCGTCACGATGCCGAGGCGAGCACACGGCTCGTATCGGCATTCGGGTGATGTAGTCAAACCCGAGGTGCTGGAGTGTTCCAGGTGGCGGCCGCGGAACCGGTTCCATCGAGACAACTGACAGTAAACCCGTCCCGACTGGGTGACGTCAAGACGCATGACGGCAAATTTCCACCCGCCCGGTTCGGCCCGGTCGGTGGCCCGCGCCGAAAGCGCTTTACGTGCGCCGGCGCCGGGCGGACGCTGAGCTCCAGCTACCGCCGGCCACCCGGGGTGACACTCCGATCGGCTCGTGATTGACTTTGCCAGCTATTTCAGTCAAGACTGAAACAACTGGCCGACGAAGGGAAGGGGGAGACGGTGACTCAGCGTGCTGAGCAAGTGCGGTTCAACAGCCTCGGCACCGCGTGCGCCGGTGACCTGTACCTGCCGGAGGCGGATGCCCCGGTGCCCGGTCTGGTGCTGGGGCACAGCGGGGTGATGGTCAAGGAGGCGCTGGCCGTGTTCGCGCCGCACTTCGTGCGCGCCGGGTTCGCCGTGCTGGCGATCGATTACCGCACGGTCGGTGCCAGTGTGGGCGAGCCGCGGGGGCGCTATGTCCAGTGAGGACAACCAGGACGAGGTGCTGCAGTGGGTCGAGCGGGTGGCCACGTTCTGCGTGGAGGAATGGGCGCTCCCGCCGATCACCGGGCGCATCCTCGGCCTGCTGATGATCTGCGACCCGCCCGAGTGCTCCGCCGGCCGGATCGCCGAGACAATCCGGGCCAGCCGCGCTTCGCTGACGTCGAACATGCGGTTCCTCGCCGCCATCGGGCTGGTCCGCAAGGTTCGCGTGCCGGGTGACCGCACCACCTACTACCGCATCGAGGACGACGCCTGGCACAAGGTGATCCAGCGCAAGCTCGACAGCCTCGGCGCCTTCGGCGACATCGCCGACGAGGGCCTGAAGCTCGCCGGCGGCAGCGGGGCTCAGACCGAACGCATCCGCGCCGCCCAGCAGTCCCTGACCTGGCTACGCGACATCGCCGCCCGCAACCCCCCGAACACGTGAGGACTTTCGTGCCACGCTTGCGACTGGACCTGGACCCGCTCCGGGAAACCTTGCTGCTCACCCTCTACGCGAGGGCTCTGGACACGAAACTGCCCCACCCGATCCTCGGCGACACCCACTCCGCCGGCATCGCCGACGCGATCGACTACGACTTCGCCAAGCTGAAGCTCAAGCCCGGCCTCGTCTGCGGCACCGCCCTGCGCGCCAAGAAACTCGACGACGCGGTCCGGGCGTTCGTCGCCGCCCATCCGGACGCCGTCGTGCTCGACCTCGGGTGCGGGCTCGACACCCGCGTCCTCCGCTGCGACCCGCCCGCCGGCGTCGGCTGGTACGACGTCGACTTCCCCGACGTCGCCGATCTGCGGTCCCGGTTCCTCCCGGACCGCTCCCTACGCGTCGGCGCCGACCTGACCACGACGGGCTGGCTGGCCCCGCTGCCCCGCGACCGGCCGGTCATGATCGTCGCCGAGGGCCTGCTGCCGTTCCTGCCCGGCGACACGTTCCAGCGGATGACCCGGGAGCTGACCGCGCACTTCACCACCGGCGAACTGGCCCTCAACGGCTACACCCGTTTCGCTGCGTGGTCGATGAAGTACCACCCGGCGATCAAGGCCATCGGCATCACCGCCGCCCAGGGCTTCGACGACCCGCACGACCCCGAGACGTGGGACGCCGGCCTGACCATGGTCGAGGAGCAGCTGCTCACCCGAGCCCCGGAAGTCGCCGGCTTCCCCCAGCCACTGCGCGCGGCCACCCGGCTCATGAGCCACAGCACCGCCCTGTCCCGGCAAGGCACCCGCATACTCCGCTACCGGTTCTGAACATTTTCCCGGACGCTGCCGGGGTGGTGGCCAGCCGGGTGAGAGTGGTTCGGCAGACCTTCCCGGTCGGTCCCAGGGGCAGGGTGGGCAGGACGATGACGCGTTCCGGGAGCTTGACCGGTTCGAGGTCGTGGCGGGTGCGGAGGTACTCGGTCAGTTCGGCCAGGCCGGGTGATGGGTGACCGGGGTGCGGCACGATGCAGGCGCACAGCCGTTCGCCCAGGTCGTGGTCGGGGATTCCGATGCAGGTGACCTCGGCCAGGGCGGGGTGGCCGGACAGGTACGTCTCGACTTCGGCCGGGCTGATGGTGCGGCCGCCGCGGAGGACGATCTGGCCGCTGCGACCGGTCACGTGGAGTACGCCGCTCTCGTCGATGACACCTTGATCTCCGGTGCGGACCCAGCCGTCGGCGGTGCGGTAACGGGTGTTCAGTTCGGGATCGGCCACATAGGACATCGGCGTCATCGGGCCGCGGGCGCGGATTTCCCCGGACGTGCCGGGAGGGAGCGGCCTGCCGGCTTCGTCGGTGACGGTGATTGTGGCGACCGCCGGGTCGGGGCGGCCGTCGATGGCGTTGTGGCAGTTCACGCCGTCGGTCGAGCCGTAGACGCGGATCACCGGGGTGCGGAACCGGGCCCGGATCCGCTGTTCGACCGCCGGCGGCATGGGCGCGCCGCTTGACACCAGCGCACGCAACCCGCGTGGGCGTCCGGTGCGGTGACGCTCGGCCAGGCGGCTCAGCATCGTGGGCACGCCGAACACGTGGGTCGGTTCGTGCTCGTCGATCGCGCGCAGCGCAGCGTCGGGGTCGAACCGCCGCTGCACGATGAGCGTCCCGCCGAGCGCGGCCACGGTGACCGGGATCCCGCACGAGCCGAACGACGACGACAGCGGCACCAGCACCAGGTTCCGCATCGGGGTGTCGTCTTCGTGGAGGGCACGCACGTAGGTTGCGCGCCCGCCCAGGAACGCGTCGTGCGAGTAGGCCACCATCTTCGGTTCGGTCTCCGAGCCGGAGGACACGAGGATGCGTGCCGGGTCACCCGGTGCGGCCACGGGCGCGGGGCGAGCGGCCGCCCGGGTGGCGAGCTGCTCGGGGGCGATCGTCGCCTGCAGGTGGGGGAGGGTCCGGGTCGGCAGGTCGTCGGCCTGCTGGTCGATGAGGAGGCCGGTCGCCCTGGCGCGGTGCAGGAGGCTCAGCGCGTCCCGGCTGCCCCGCCCGGCCGGGAACGGCATGGACACCGCGCCGACGGCGGCCACGGCCAGTTCGGCGGCGACCGCGTGCCTGCTGTTGACCATCCGGATGCCGATGACGTCGCGGGGTCCCAGCCCGGCGGCACGCAGCCCGGCCGCGGTGGCGGACACGGCGCGGTCGAGTTCGGCGTAGGTGACCGGACCGGCGTCGTCGATCACCGCCTGCCGGTCCGGGTGCGCGTCCACGTGTTCGGTGAACGACCGGTGGATGTCCTTGCCGGGACACAGTCCGCGCGTCACCCACGCACGCCGCAGCTGCTCGGGCACGAGGTCCGGGATCACGACCCCGGCCCTCGACGTCCACACGGCGCTCACCGGAACTCCCACGGTGATCGGTGCAGCGCGGCGGTGAAGCGGGGGTCGGCGCGGAGCGCTGCGAGGTCCGTCGTCACGGCCACCGCGGGCACGTCGTGCTCCCGGAGGCGGGTCAGCACCTCCTCGGTCGACCACCGGCCGGTGTCCTCGGGAAAGGCGCCGGACACGGCGACGTAGCCGTCCGCGGTCCGCAATGGACGGTGGAACTCCCGGCGCACCCGCGGAACCGTGCTCGCCGCGGACAGCAGGGACGTGTCGGCGCGGCAGCCGGCGCCGGTGCGTTCCCGGCGGTTGAGCCCGGCGAGGACACCGACCGCGCACACCAGTCCGCCGAGCACGTCGGTGATCGTCATCAGCGACGGTGCGGGTGGCTCGCCGGGCGGGCGCAGCGCGGCGGCGAGCCCGCTGTGCGCCTGAACCACGTAGTCCGTGCCGAGCGGCGGGTGCGGCCCCAGGTGCGGGCCCCAGCCGGACGCCGCCGCGTACACCAGCCCGGGACGCACCGCCGCGAGGTCGGGCGCGTCCAGGCCCCACGCCGCGGCCCGGCCCGGCGCCCAGTTGTGCAGGAACACGTCTGCGTCGGCGACCAGTTCCTTCGCCGCTGCCCGCCCCGCCGGTTCGGTGAGGTCCAGGTCCACCACGTCCTTCCCGGCGTTCAAGGCCGCGAAACGCGCGGACACCCCGCCGGCCAGGGGCGGCACGCCGCGCGCCGGGTCGCCGCCCGGCGGCTCGATCCGCAGCACGTCCGCGCCGAGCAGCGTGAGCACGTGCCCCGCCAGCGGCCCCTGGACCCGGCGCGCCGACTCGACCACCCGCACTCCTCGCAGCGGCGCGTCGACGTCGGGGTCGGCCGCCGAAGCACCGGGCCCACCCGGCAACGGGCTGAAGGCCCATACCGGGACCACCGGCGTTTCACCGATGGGCACGACGCTCACCCCGGACGCGGTACCGGCGCGGTCGATCACCGTGAACGGGTGCACTGAGAGCACGTCGTGCAGGGCGGCGGGCAGGGGACAGACCGCGGTCGCGAACCGGTGCACGAACGGCGCCCATCCCTGCCGCAGTGCCGGTTCCCAGGCACCCATCGCCCGCCAGAACCGTTGCCAGTCCTCGGCGCGCAGCGTCTCGATCTCGAACCGGACGCCGTCGGCCGACACGAACGGCGGTGGCACGCCGACCGCGGCAGGTGTCTCGGGTGGCCCGCACGCCAGATACTGGCCGACCGACAACAACGCGGCTTGGGCGACGGACGTACGTACGGCAGGCAGCTGCACGCCGCGGCCTCGCGCGAACTCCGCGGCGAGCACCCCGGCCGTGGCGAGCACCCCGGCCACCGCCGTCGCGTAGTCGACAGCCAAGGGCTCGGGGGTGCCTCGCGCGCGGCCGTGGACGTGCATGATCCCGCACGCCGCCTGCACGAGCACCTCGTCGGTGAGCGGCAGGTCGACCGGACCGGCCCAGCCGACGGTGG
This sequence comes from Amycolatopsis sp. A133, assembly GCF_031082405.1. Classification (GTDB taxonomy): domain Bacteria; phylum Actinomycetota; class Actinomycetes; order Mycobacteriales; family Pseudonocardiaceae; genus Amycolatopsis. Next base: position 69,340 of record NZ_JAVHJU010000076.1, on the reverse strand, counting down.
GTTCGACGCCGGTGTCACCCGCGCCGAGGGCGGCGAGGTGGTCACGGGCGAGCCGGACCGCCGGGTGGGTGGAAGGCAGGGTCACGGTCATGCCGGACGCTGCCCGCGCACGGTGTAGAACAGGCAGGAACAGGCGCGGAAGTCCTCGTGCGCCATCACGTCCCGCACGCGGGCGAGGTCGTCGTCGGAGAACCCGGCCGCGACGAATTCGTCCCGCAGGTGCCGGGTGTGGTGCACGAGCAGCTGCAGGCCGGGCGAGTCGCGGTCCCACAGCGACACGTGCGGCCGCGCCTCGACCCGTTCCAGCCCGGCGGCGATCATGGCCGCACCCACCGAACGTCCCCAGGTGCCGAGCGCCCCCGCGGTCCGCATCAGCTCGGCCTTGGCGTCGAGGAACCGTTCGTACCGCCCGGTGTCCGGGCCGGCCAGCGCCGGCCCGTAGGCGATGTCGAACTCGTCGAGCTGCAGCCAGCCGCCCGGCTTGACCGCCCGCACCAGCTTGTCGAGCACCGCGAGGCGTTCGGGCAGGTGGAGCAGGACCAGCCGGGCGTGGACCAGGTCGAACCGCCGCTCCGGCAGCGGATCGTGGACGACGTCGTGCCGTTCCACGGTGAGGCCGGGGGCCGCGTGGATGTGGCGGGGGTTGATGTCGGTCGCGAGGACCCCGCCGGCGGGGGCGACCCGGCCGGCGAGCCAGTGCGCGATGCTGCCGCCGCCCGCGCCGACTTCGAGGCACTGCCACCCCGGTCCCACACCGGTCGCCGCGAGCGATCCGATGGTGGCCGGGTCGTAGGCCGCGGCCAGGCAGCGGTGCTGCTCGTCGCTGTGGGTGTTGTTGTTGTCGAAGACGTAGCGCCGGCCGGCGAGGGTCATCGTGCTCCTTCAGGTCCAGCGGCCGGAACCCGCGGGTGCGGCGTTCCCGGTGAGCGCGGCGAGCAGGGCGGTGCGGCGGACTTTCCCGGTGCCGGTGCGGGGCACGTCCTCCCGCGCCAGGACCACGGGCCCGGCCATGGGCGGCAGGTCCGCGACCGCCGCGGCCCAGGCCGCGGGGTCCAGCGCGCCGTCGGCGACCACCACCGGCAGGGGCGGGGCGCCCGCCCGGCCGAGCACGACGCACTCGGCCACAGTGTCGAGGCGGTCCTCGATCGCGTCCTCCGCCGCGAGGCAGCTCATCCCCGGCACAGTGTCGACTTCGCGGTCCAGCAGCCGCACGGATCCGGTCCGGCTCAGCACCCCGAGATCGCCGGTGTTCCACCACGCGTCCGCGCATTTGCCCGCGAACCGCTCGTCCTCGCCGACGTAGCCGAGGCAGCGTGCCGGGGTGCGGACCTGCACGACGCCCGGCCGGCCCCGGGGCACCGGAACCAGCGTGGCCGGGTCGACGACCCGCAGCCGCGTCCGCAGCGGGATGGGGTGTCCGGCGTTGCGCCAGGATGCCGACTTCCGGGCCAGGAAGCGGAACGTGATCGGCCCGGTTTCGCTTTGCCCCCATCCCTGCATCCACAGCGGGCGCCGGCGAGCCGAGGCGGCGAGGTAGCTCCGCACGGTCGGCGGGTGCACGGCGTCGTAGGTGCTCACGAACAGCCGGACGTCCCGGAAGGCGTTGTCCAGCCGGGTGGTCAGCGGCTGGAGCCGCACGTAGCTCGCGGGCAGTCCTTCGAGGACCGTCGGCGGGTGCGCGCGCAGCACGGGGTCGGCCCGGTCGGGATCGGCGTCGGTCAGCACCACGATCTTCCGCGGGGCGAGGCAGAACACGCTCGCCGTCCAGCAGAACGTCCGGCCGTGGGCGTACGCGCTGACGGTCGTCACGGTGTCGCTGTGCCGCACGCCGACCACCGGCACCCGGCGGGCCTCCAGCCGGGCCAGCGCCCCGATGATGGTGCGGGTGGAATGGGCCACCAGCTTGGGCAAACCGGTCGTGCCGGAGGTGTGCATGATCACCAGCGGGTCGTCCGCGCGGGGCCGGACCGGGGGAGGCGGGGCGGCGTCGCGGAATTCGCCGACGTGGGCCGCGCCCGGGTGCTCGCGGTCGACGGTGACCGTCACCCGGCAGGCGGCGGTCAGGTCGGTTGCGGCCGCGTGCCCCCCGTCCAGCACGTCCGCGGTCGTGATCAGGACCGCGGGGGAGAGCCGGCCGAGGAGGACGGCGAGCGACTCGGGCGGCAGCGTTCCGGACAGCTTCGCCGGCACGGCGCCGATCCGCACCGCCGCGCAGGCGAGCAGGTCGTAGTCCCAGTGGTTGTCCTTGACGATCGCGACGCGGTCGCCGGGCCGCGCACCGGCCGCGGCGAGCCAGCCCGCCGCGGTCCGCACGAGCCGCGCGAGCGCGGGCACGTCGTGGGTCGTGCCGGAGTCCGGGGCGATGTCGAAGGGGCGGTCCAGGTGCACGACCGTCGGCACCCCCCGGTCGGCGCACTCGTCGAGCAGCACGCCCATGTCGTAGGGCTTCACACCCGCTCCTCGGCGCGAACCGGCGTCCGGAGGCGGGCCAGCACCCGGGACGCGGTGCGCGCTGCCGAGCGCACCGCACCCTCGCTGCTGGGCCGCAGGAATTCCCAGTCGCCCGCGTAGTCCACCGGGTACCGGCCGTCCCGGGCGGCGAATCCGGCTCGGAGCCGCAATGCGTCCGGGGTGGCCTCCGGCAGCCCGTGGCGGAACCGGTGGGGGAACGTCGCCGTGACCGCGTCCGCCAGCCCGGGCACGTACCGCGCCGCGGGCTCGACGAGAGCGGCGGCGACGGTGTCGTCCGGGGCGTCCAGCAGCCCCGGGATCGCCGACGGGTGGGTCATCAGCGTGAGCAGGCCACGGCCCGCCGGGGCGCGGCCGGGGTGTTTGACGTGGTCGGCGATGATGCCGGCGAGCACCGGTTCCTCGGCGGCGGGAGTCAGCAGCGTGTAGAGCCGCTTGCGGGCGGGGAGCCGCAACGGGCGGTCGAGCAGGCAGCTGACCTTCAGCGTCGGGGTGAACGTGCACGCGTCGACGAATCGCCGTACGGGTTCGCGCTCGTCTGTGTGCAGCCGTGCGGCGACCGGTGCCGGGACGCACAGCAGGGCGGCTCTGGCGGTGACCGGGCCGCGGTCGGTGGTGAGCACGGCGATCCCGGTGCCGGCGGCGACGTGCGTGACGGTGGTGCCGGTGCTCACGTCGAGGCGCCCGGCGAGCACGCGGGCGAGGGTGTCCATGCCGTCGCGGTAGGTGCGCCACGTCGAGGGCGGCCCGACGTCGAGCATGAGGCCGACGAACGGTGCGGCGGCCGAGCGTTCCGGCCGCCAGCCGAAGAAGCTGCCGGCCACCGGCTGGAACAGGTAGTCGTGCAGGTCGGGATGGTACCGGCGGGCGAGAGCGGCGACGGTGGTGGCGCCCAGCGGGCTCTCCTCGGGCACGTCGGGGTCGAACCGTCGCCGGTGCCGGGCCGCCCAGGCCAGGAACCGGGCCAGGTCGACCCGGGCTCGTGGCCCGAGCCCGGCACCGCCGAGGAGGCCGCGGGGGTCGGAGACCCCGCTGTGCGCCGCGCCGTTGCGCCACATCGCGATGGGCCCGCCGATCCTCGGCAAGTCCGTCTCGGACAGTCCGCTTCGGCGCAGCAGTTCCCACGTCGCGCGGTACCCGCTCGACGGGATCTGTTCCGCGCCCTCGTCCATCGTGTACCCGGCGTGGCGGTGGCTCGCCATGCGGCCACCGACCCGGGCTCGCGTCTCGAAGACCCGCACCGCGAGGCCCGCCCGGACCAGTTCGTGCGCTGCCGTCAGGCCGGCGATCCCGGCACCCACCACCGCGACATCGACGTCGGGTTCCTGCCTGCCGCTCATTTTGTGACCGCCGGCAGCAGGTTCGCGGCCACGAGCAGCCCGGCGCCCACCCGGTGGGCGGTGAACCCGATCGCCCGGGCGCGCAGGATGTCGCCGCGTGGCCCGAACCCCACGCCGAACTGGCGGGCCCGCAGGACGGTGACGGGGAACATCAGCAGGACGAACCACCACGGGGCCACGCCGGTCGCCGACGCGACCGCCCCGAGCAGGAACTCCGCCACCGACAGGGCGGCGACGAACCGCCGGTTGCCGCGGGGAGTCGTCAGCGCGGCCACCGTCGGCCGGCCGACCGAGCGGTCGCCCGCGATGTCGTTGGTGTTGGAGTACACGCCGAACAGCAGCGGCCCGAGCCCGAACAGCAGCGCCTGCACGAGCACAAAACCGTCGAAGCGGCCGGTGATCAGGCCGTAGGGGGCGAGCACCATGACCCAGCCGAGGGCGGCGATGTACGCCTCCTGGAAGCCGTGGTAGCTGATCTTCAGACCGTAGGAATACTGGATTCCGAAGACGAAGTTGGCCACGATCAGCCAGATCGTCCATTGTGGAGTGTGCGGTGCGGTCGCCACCGTGACGGCGAAGACGGCGGCGCCGGCCAGGGCCGTGAGCCACCCGAACCGCACGACCTCGCGTTCGGTCAGCGCTCCGGTCACCAGGGGCTTGCGCCGGGCGCGGCGCAGGGTCGGATTGGCTTGGTAGTTGGCGGTGTCGCTGCCGTCGCGGTAGCCGGTGAGGTCGTCGAACGCGACCAGCGAGGCGGTCATGAGGACGGCGCCGAGCCCGAACAGGCCGAGCGTTCCCAGCACCGCGGGATCGAAGGCGCCGATCGGCAGCACGACGGCGGACAGCACGAGCGGCAGGCTGAGGTAGTAGTCGAACACGTCGAGTTTCGCCAGCCGCGCGTAACTGACGAGCTTGGATTCGCCGGCGGTGGACGGTACCGCCCGGACGGTGCTGCCGGTCATCGGGCGGCCTGCCCACCGAGCGCGATGAGCGCGGCGAAGGAGTGGTCGCCGCCGTAGTCGATCACCTGTTCGTCGACGACCTCGGCGCCCGGCAGGAGCCGGACGTAGTCCTCGAGCGTGCGCAGCCGCGACCACCTGCTCACCGGGACGCTCGCGTGCTCGTACTCGATGAGCGTGAGGTAGCGGGTGGACGCCGCGATCACCCGGCAGGACTCGGCGAGCCGGCGCTCGTCCAGCACGTGCATGAGCACCCACACGCACACCGCGGCGTCGTACCGTTCCCGCGGCGGGGACATCCGGTCCGCCCGCACGCATTCGAACTCCACGGCGGGCAGGTGGGCGCAGGTGGCCCGGGCCTGGTCCACCATCGCCGGCGTCATGTCGATCGCGTGCACCCGTTCGGCGTGCGCCGCGATGGTCGGGGTGAGCCGTCCGATTCCGCAGCCGATCTCCAGGGCACGCCGCGGCCGCCGGCCGAGGCGGTCCGCGACGAGCGCGAGCTGTCCGGAGACGACGGCACGGGTCCGCTCGGTCACGCCGGCGTTCAGGCTGTCCGGCTGGGACGCCCGCATGACCCGGCGCAGGCCGTCGCGCCGCGCGCGCTCCCGCCACTCCCCGGAGATTTCGTCCTCGGTGACGGTCTCGATGCCGCCTGCCGTCGTGTTCACGGTCGGGGATCCTTCCGGTCGGCGAACCGGCACACCGCGGCGGCGATGTGCTCGACCTGCGCGTCGCTCAGGTGGGGATAGACGGGGAGGGCGAGGATGGTTTCGCTGGCCGCCACCGCGTTCGGCCACGCCGCCCCGGGTGGGGCGTAGCGAGCGAACGCGGGCTGAGCGGGCAGCGGGGCCGGGTAGTACACGTGGGTGCCGATCCCGTGTGCGGCGAGGTGCGCGGCCAGTTCGTCCCGGCGGCGGGCCCGCAGGCAGTAGACGTAGTAGCAGCGTCCGTCCCGGCCGGGCGGTGGCGGTGTGATGCCCCGGTCGGCCAGGGGAGCGAACTGTTCGGTGTAGTACGCGGCGATGTCGGCGCGGCGCGCGAGCCGGGCGGCGAGGCCGGGGAGGCGCCGCAGCTGGAACGCGGCCTGCACTTCGTCGAACCGGCTGTTGTACCCGATGCGGTGGTGGAAGAAGCGCCGGTTGCCGTCCTGCCCGTGGTTGCGCAGCATGCGCACGGCCGCGGCGAGCTCCGGGTTCTTGGTGATCACGACGCCGCCTTCGCCCGGCATCCCGAACGACTTCACCTGGACGAACGAGAAGACGCCCGCGTCACCCCACGTGCCCGCGGGCCGGCCGCGCAGGGTGGCGCCCTGGGCGACCGCGGAGTCCTCGACGAGACGCAGTCCGTGGCGCTCGGCGATGTCCTCGAACGCGGGCATGCCGGCCATGACCGAGAACTGGTGGGCGGGCATGATCGCCCGGGTGCGCGGGGTGATCGCCGCCTCGGCGAGTCCGGGGTCCAGCGTCATGGTGTCCGCCTGCACGTCGGCGAACACGGGGGTGGCGCCCGCGGTGACGACGGTCGCGGCGATCGGGGCGCAGCCGAACGCGGGCACCACGACCTCGTCGCCGGGGCCGATGCCGAGCGCGGCGAACACGAGCGACAGGGCGGACGTGCCGCTTCCGCAGGCCACCACGTCGGCGCCGGCGACCGTGTCGCGCAGCGCGTGCTCGAAGCGTGCCGTGTGGTCGCCGAGGATGAACCGCTGGGCGGGTGCGGTGCCGAGGTCGCGGACGATTCCGATCAGGGTGTCGCGATCGGCCTCGAACAGGTCCGGCGGGAAGAACGGCAGCGTCGCGGTCACGACGGGGTTCCCGTGTAGTGGCGCCGGATCTCCGCGCACACCGAGTCGACCTCGGCGACCGTGAGGTCCGGGTAGAGCGGCAGCGCGATCGTGTGGCGGCAGGCGTCCTCCGCGTGGGGGAACTCGCCCGGCCGGTGGCCGAGGCCGGCGAAGCACGGCTGCAGGTGCAGCGGGACGGGGTAGTAGACCTCGGTGCCGATGCCCGCGGCGGTCAAGGCGTCCGCGAGGCGGTCGCGGTCCTCGACCTCGACCACGTAGACGTAGCAGACGTCGCGGTCGTCCCCGCCGTCCGCGAGCGGACCGGGCACCCGGCGCACGCCGGGAAGGCCGGACAGCCGCTCGGTGTAGGCGGCGGCGAGCTCGGCCCGCCGGGCGATGTCGTATTCCAAAGCGGACAGTTTGGCGATGAGCACGGCGGCCTGGATGTCGTCCATCTTGCTGTTCACCCCGGCCAGCACGCTGCCGGTCTTGATGGCGGGGAAGTCGCCGAGGGTCGCGCCGGGGCGTCCGTGGTGGCGCAGCGCGGCGACGTTCGCGGCGACCTGCGGATCGTCGGTGAGCACCGCGCCCGCGTCGCCGAGGGCGCCGAGTGTCTTGCTGGGGAAGAACGACAGCACGCCGCCGGCACCGTGCAGCCCGGCGTGCTTGCCTTGTCGCCGCATGCCGATCGCCTCCGCGCTGTCCTCGAGCAACGTGAGCCCGTGCCGGTCGGCGAGGGTGGTGAACGCGGCGACGTCGGCCATCCGGTCGAAGAGGTGCACTGGCATGACCGCGCGCGTGCGGGGCGTGATCGCCCGCGCCGCCGCTTCCGGGCACATCTGGTAGGTCACCGGATCGATGTCGGTGAACTGGGGCCGTCCGCCCGCGTGGACGACCGCGGTCGCGGTCGCCACGAACGTGAACGCGGGGACGAGCACCCCTTCGCCGTCGCCCAACCCGCACGCGCGCAGCAGCAGGGTCAGCGCGTCGGTCCCGCTGTTGACGCCGACGACGTGGGCCGCTCCGGTGTACTCGGCCAAGAGGTTTTCCAAGCGGGCGACCTGCCCGCCGTGGGAGAACTTCCCGCTGTCGGCGACTTCGTGCAGCCGCGCTTCGATTTCCGGCCACAGCCGCCGGAAGCCGGCCGCCTGGCTGAAGAACGGGATCGGCGCGAACTCGGCGGCAGGCTGGTTTCCCCTGTGAGGAAGGGAGGTTACGGACATGGCTCCTCGTCTGTCGCGGATGGACGCCCTTCGAACGTAGCCCGCTTCGAGCGAGTGCGGCGAGCACCTCGACCGGAATCATCCGGTCGAGGTGCGGGCGTAACTCAATGGACCAACGCCCGACGACACAGCGCGAAGACGCACGCCCGGTTCGGCGGTCCGAGCTGTCGCAGCCGGTCGGCCGGGACGCTACTGTCGGCGGTGATCTCGTTGCCACGGAGAACAAAAACCACGTCAGGACGAAGGGACGGCGATGCCGCACACGGTGGTCGTGGGACTCGGGCGGTCGGGTGCGGGCCTGCACGTGCCGGTGCTGAAGCGCTTGCGCGCGAAGTTTCCGGAGCTGATCGGAACTCAGCCGATCGTGGGGTTCGATCTCCGTACCGGAATGGCTCTGCGTGACGGTGGCGTGGATGTTGTCGCGGGCTCGCTCGACCGGCTCCGTGCGCTCGTCCCGCCCGACGACACCGTCGTGCACGTGTGCACTCCGCCCGCGACGCGGGTCGACGTGCTCACATGCCTTGCGGTGCAGGGGTTTCGCCGGTTGGTGGTCGAGAAGCCGGTCGCCGGGGACCTCGCCGCGCTCGCGGCGATCGAGCGGCTGCGGGCCGGTCACGGCCTCGATGTCGTCGTGGTGACGCACTGGCTCGCCGCCGCCCTCACCCGGCGGCTCGCCGCGCTGGCGCGGTCGGGAGAGCACGGCCCGCTCGCGTCGATCACCGTGTGCCAGGACAAGCCGAGGTTCGCCCGGGCGGGCGACCCGGCGCACGCCGATGCGTTCGACGTGGAGATCCCGCACGCGCTGGCGGTCGCGCTCACCCTCGCGGGACCGGCCGGGCTGGTCGGCGCCGGGTGGACCGATCCGCAGGCCGGTCCGCTGGGCGGCGCCTGGATCTCGGTGCGGCACCGCGGCGGCCCGCGCACGACGATCCGCTCCGACCTCACCTCACCGGTGCGCCGCCGCGAGATCACCCTGCGCCTGCGGGACACGACCGTGGTGGGCCACTACCCGGTGTCCGCCGACGACCACCACGCCCAGCTGCGGGTCGGCGCCGGTCCCCGTGAGGTGTTCGAAGACGAAGCGCTCGGCGCCTTCCTGCTCGCCGCCTACCGGTACTTCACGGGCGCGGCGACCGCGCCGCCCGGCGAGTTCGCCGTGCACGCGGCCGTGGTGCGGTTGCTGGCCGCCGCACGTGACGCAGCCCGGTCGCCCGAGGAGGTGCCCGCCCATGCCGGCTGAGCTCTGGCCGCCCGGCGGCCTGGCCGGGATCGGTGACGAGGCGGCCCCGGACCTCGACGGCCAGCTCGCCGCCGTGCGCACCCTCGGCTGGGACGCGGTGGAACTGCGCACCGTCGACGGGCTCGCGCTCGCCGACCTCGACCGCGCCCGACGCGACCGGCTGGTCCGCGCGGTGCACGCGGCGGGGCTGCGGGTGGTGTGCCTCGACTCCCGGATCGGCAGCTGGGCGGGCACGATCACCGACCCGCTGGACCGGGACACCGAAGAGCTCGCGGCGCTCGCCGCGCTGGGCGCCGAACTGGGCACCGGCTTCGTGCGGATCATGTCCTACCCGAACGCGGGGCTGCCGGGCGCCGGATGGCGGCGGGCGGTCGTCGACCGGATCCGCGTGCTCGCCGACCGCGCGGCGGCGGCCGGGATCACCCTGCTGCACGAAAACTGCGCGGGCTGGGCGGCGGCGAGTGCTGAGCGCACGCTCGACCTGCTCGACGCCGTCGGCAGCCCGGCGCTGCGGCTGCTGTTCGACGTCGGCAACGGCGTCGCCCACGGTTACGACGCGCCGTCGCTGCTGGCCGAGCTGGTCCCGTTCGTGGCCCACGTCCACGTCAAGGACGCGGTCGGCGGCGGGGCCGGCACGACCTACACGCTGCCGGGCGACGGCAAGGCCGGAGTGGCCGAATGCCTGCGGCTGCTCCGCGCGGGCGGCTACTCCGGCGCGCTGTCGATCGAGCCCCACCTCGCCACCCGCCCGCACGAGGGCTGGTGGGCGGACGTGACCGGCACGGCGTCGTTCATCGCCGCCGGGCGCCGGCTGGCGGAGCTGGTCGAGGACACGCCGTGCTGAGCCCCGCCGACCACGACCTGCTCCTCGAGCTGCTGCGCACCCCCACGGTCAGCCCGCTCGAGGCGGCCGGCGAGAACACCGACCTGCCGTCGGCGCAGCGGATCTTCGCCGCCGCGGCCACCGAGGCGGGGTTCACCACCGTCCACGACGCCGCACCGGATCCGGCCGTCCTCGAACGCGACGACGTGCCCTCGATCGTGCGCGAGCACGCCGGCGAGCCGGGGTTCCTCGCCGCGCAGCCGAGCCTGGTGCTGCGCCACGGCCCCGCCGGCGCGCCGGCCGTCATGTTCAACGTGCACCTCGACACCGTCGCCGGCGCCGAGCCCACCGGGTTCGACGGCGTCCGGTTCACCGGCCGCGGCGCCATCGACGCCAAAGGCCCCGCGGTGGCGATGCTCGCCGGGGTGCGGGCCGCGCGGCGCGTGCTCGGCGACCGGGTCGCGGTGCTGGTGCAGGCGGTCGCGGGGGAGGAAGGCGGCGCCATGGGCGTCTACGGCACCCGGCCGCTCGTCGAGGCCGGGTACGTGGGGCGGCTCAACGTGTTCTGCGAACCCACCGGCTTGCGCTACCTGACCAGGTCGACCGCGGCGATGACGGCGTGCGTGGCCGTCGAGGGCACCGGCAGCATCGACGACGAGCCCGGCGCCGGGCACAACGCGACGGTGCTGCTCGGCTTCCTCGCCCAGCACCTCGCCACGGCCCTCGACGGCGTGGAACCGGGTGGCCGGGTGTGCGTCGCGGGCCTGCACACCGGCACGGCCCACAACCGCGTGTACGGCACCGGCCGCCTGCTGCTCAACCTGTCCTACCCCTCGCTCGCCGCGGGCCGGCGGCTCGAGGAACGGGTGACCGGCGCAGTGCGCGATGGGCTCACCGAGTTCCGCAACCGCTTCCACGCGACCAGGGAACTGCACCGCACCGCCGAGGACGCCGAGGAGATCGTGTCCCTGAGGTGGCACAAGCGGGGCCTGCCCGCACTGGACTGCCGCGACCGGTGGGCCACCGGGCTGCTCGACGCCGCGGGCGTCGCGGCCTGGCCTCCGGCCGAACCCGGCTTCACCTGCGACGCCATCTGGATGCACGACGTGCCCGGTACGGCCACCGTCGTCCTCGGGCCGGGTGATCTCGCGGGCAACAACGCCCACGCCGCGGGCGAGTTCGCCGAACTGTCCCAGCTCGACGCCTTCGCCGACACGATCACCCGCGTGCTCACCGAGTTCGCGGCGCGCCACGAGGAGGACCATGTCCCTGACGCTCCCTGACACCGGTATCCGCGTGCCGTACGCGGATCTGCTGGCGTTCACCACACGCGTGTTCCACGATCGTGGTGTGCCCGCCGCCCGGGCGGAGACCGCCGCGACCGCCCTGCTGCACGGCGACCTGCACGGGCTCGGTTCCCACGGACTCGCGAACCTGCGCCCGCTGTACCTGCCGCTGTTCGACACCGGCCGGTGCGACCCCGCGGCCGAACCGGAAGTGGTCCGCGACACCGGTCCCGCCGCCGTGGTCGACGCCGGAACCGCGCTCGGCCTGTGGGCGGCCACCGAAGCCGTGGAGCTCGCGGCGGACAAGGCGCGGGAGCACGGCGTCGGGCTCGTGTCGGTCCGGGGCGGCACGCACTTCGGCTGCGCCGGGCACCACGCGGCCGTCGCCGCCGCGCGCGGCATGATCGGGGTGGTCGCGAGCAACTGCGGCGGTCAGCGGATCGCGCGGCCGCCGGGGGGAGCGGTGGCGATGCTGGGCACCAACCCGTTGAGCGTCGCGGCGCCGGCGCTGCCGGACCGGCCGTTCGTCCTCGACATGAGCACGACCGTCGTGCCGACCGGCCGCATCCGGGCCGCCGCGCGGGCCGGCGAGGCGATCCCGGGCGGCTGGCTCGCCGACGAGCAGGGCCGGCCGGTCACCGACCCGGCGGCGTTCGACCGCGGCGAGGCCCACCTGCGGTGGCTCGGCGGCGACCCGGAGACCGGCGCCTACAAGGGTTTCGGGCTCGCGCTCGCGGTGGAGCTGCTCGCCGCGGCGCTGTCCGGCGCCGCGCTCGGGCCCGCGCCCGCCGCGCTGGAGGGCGACGGCGGACCGCACGGCACGGACGACGACATCGGCTACCTGGTGCTCGCCATCGCCCCGGAAACCCTGCGGCCCGGCGGTGGGTTCGCCGCCATCACCGGCACGGTGTTCGGCACGCTGCTGGACTGCCCGCCCGCGGCCGGCGCCGACGTGGTCCGCTACCCGGGGTGGCTGGAGGCCGAGCGGGCCGCCGCCCACCGGAGGTCCGGCGTCCCGCTCGCCCGCGACGTCCACGAAGACCTGGTCGCGACGGGACTGCCGCGGTGATCCGGATCGGTCTCGTCGGCCTCGGCGTGATCGGGGCGTTCTACCGCGCCGCGATCACGGCCCGGCCGGACCTGTGCCTCGCGGCGGTGTGCGATCTACGACCTGAACTGATCGAGGGGGACGAGTCCGCCCGCTACACCGACCACGGCCGGATGCTCGCCGAAGCCGGCTTGGACGCGGTGGTGGTCACGGTGCCCAATGATGCGCACGCCGCCGTGTGCCGGGACGCGCTCGCCGCCGGCGTCGCGGTGTGCGTCGAGAAGCCGCTGGCCACCTCGCTGTCCGACGCCGTCGCCCTCGATCGGCTGGCACGTGCGGCCGGCCGGCCGTTGTTCACCGCGTTCCACCGGCGGTACAACGACAACCTGCGTGCTCTGCGGTCCACGGTGGAGTACCCGATCCGGGACGTGACCGTGCGCTACCTCGAACGGATCGAGGACCACGTCGGGGTGGACGCCTGGTACCTCGACCCGGTGCGGTGCGGCGGCGGCTGCGTGGCCGACAACGGGCCGAACGCCTTCGACCTCGTCCGGTCGTTCCTCGGCGACGTCGCCGTCACCGGCGTCGAGATCGCGCGAACCGGCGGAGTGGACCGGCAGGCCGTGGTCGCCCTGCGGGCGTCCGGCGGCGCGACCGCGCGGGTGGAGCTCGACTGGTCGTTCCCCGGCGAGGTCAAGGACGTCCGGATCGAGTCGGCGGACGGCACCGTCCGGTACGCGGACCTGCTCGCCGGCCACCCCGGGTTCAAGCAGTCGCTGGACCACGAATACCGCGGTGTGGTCGCGGAGTTCGCCGATCTCGTCCGGACCGGCGGGAGCGCCCCGGGCGACGGTGTCGCGGCGCTCGAGCTCGTGGAGTCCTGCTACCGCGAGGAAAGCCGGGTGACTCGCGCGTGATGAGCGAAAACGGCGCCAAGCGGGCCGTCCGGGGTGCGCTGGTGAAGGTCCTGCTGCACCGGCGCGACGAGCGCGGAATGACTCTCGAACCGCACGCGAGCCGGTGCGTGCGCGAAGGGGAGGTGCACGAACTGGTGACCACCGACCACACCGAGACGGCGCCGGGCGCGCGGATCGACCGGGTGGGGTTCCTCGGGTTCGCCGAACTGCACAACGCGGGCGTGATCGACCGCGGCGACGAAGTCTGGATCGGCGGCCGGCTGATCGGGACCGTGCACGGGTTCGACGCCTGCCACTTCCCGAACCACTACAACATCCTCATCGCCGCTCCGGCGCCGGTTTCGGGCGGTGATCTCACGCTGGCCCCCGAGCTGCCGGTCACGTTCAGGCCGGTGGGCTGAGCGATCCCGACGCGCAAAAGCGGGGCGGCCCGAGGACGGGCCGCCCCGTTCAGCTCGTCGTCGCTCAGCCCAGCAGCGGCACGTCCAGCTTGCCGTAGTGGAAGTTCCGCACCGCGGCCAGCAGTTCGTCGACGGTCAGCTCACCGCTGTTGTCGGTGTCGATCTGCCGGAAGGCGTCCTGCGCGGTGGATTCGTCGACCCCGACGCCGCCGAGGTACGCGATGAACTCCTCCCGGTTGATCATGCCGTCGTCGTTGCGGTCGCACAGCCCGACGATCGCCTGCATGACCGGCCGCAGGACCCGGTTGAAGCTCGCTTCCCCCTCGGAGAACATGAGCTTCTCGTTGATCCGGATGAACTGCTCCTCGCTGACCGAGCCGTTCGACGGGACGCCCGCCTCCCGGGCGTGGAAGTCGAACAGGTTGCGGAAGGCGTCCCGCAGCGCGGTGGCCTCCTTGGACTTGGGCTGGGCGCCGAACGCGCCCGCGACCCGTTCCGCCTCGCGTTCGAAGTCGGTGCGTTCCAGCGTGCCGCTGCCGTCGACGTCCCACTTGGCGAATCGCCGGCGGAGCCGGTCGGTGGTGATTGCGGTCGTCATACCGGTAGAATCCTTTCGTCGGATGGAAACAACAGCCCGGCCCGGTGTGGACCGGGAAGAATCACAAATGCCGGACGCGGCTGCCGGAAGCTTTTCCCCTGGTGTCCAGGAGCAGCCGCGACGCGTTCGCGAGCAGAACCAGGTCGTAATCGCGGTGGTCCTGCAGCAGAATGGTCAGGTCGGCGGCCGCCGCGGCGGTGCGCAGATCGGTTTCCCGGCGCAGCGGGCGGTCGCCCACGTCGAGGCCGGCTGCGTGCGGGTCGTGGTAGGCGACGTCCGCCCCGCGCGCGAGCAGCTGCGCCGCGATCGGCCGGGCGGGGGACTCGCGCACGTCCGGCACGTCCGCCTTGTAGGTCACCCCCAGGAGCAACACGGAGGCGCCCCGCAGGTCGCCGAGCAACGTCTCGGCCCGGTCCACCACACGTGCGGGTGAGCTTTCGTTCACCCGGGCGGCCGCCTCCACCAGCGTGAACGTGAACCCCTCCTGGGCGGCCCGAGTGGTCAGGTACACCGGGTCGACGGGGATGCAGTGCCCGCCCACGCCGGGGCCCGGGCTGAACGACGCGAACCCGAACGGCTTCGTGCCCGCGCAGTGCACCACGTCCCACACGTCGATGCCGGTCGTGTCGCAGTACCGGGCGAACTCGTTGACCAGCGCGATGTTCACGAACCGGTAGGTGTTCTCCAGCAGTTTGGCCAGCTCGGCCTCCCGCGTCCCCCTGGCCACGACCACCGCGTCGACGAACCGGCTGTAGAACGTGGCGCAGTACTTCGCGCACAGGGGTGTGTGGCCACCGATGACCTTGGGTGTGTCGGCGAGGCCGAATCGCGTGTTGCCCGGGTCGATCCGCTCCGGCGCGAACGCCAGGTAGAAGTCTTCGCCCGCCCGCAGCCCGCTGCGCTGCTCGAGGATCGGCAGCACGACCTCCTCGGTCGTGCCGGGGAAGCTCGTCGACTCGAGCACGACCAGCGTGCCCGGCCGCAACCGGTCGCCGACGGTCGCGGACGCCGCGCGCAGCGGCTCGAGATCCGGGACACGATCGCCGGTCAGGCCGGTCGGCACGCAGATCACGACCACGTCCGCCGCGCCGAGCTGCGCCGGGTCCGTGCTCGTGGTGAACCCGGAGCCGAGCATGGCGCCGACGTCGGCGTCGGATACTCCCGCGACCGGTGACCGGCCGGCGGCCAGAGTCGCGACCACGGTGTCGTCGACGTCGAAACCCGTGGTGCGCAGCCCCGACCGGCAGGCCGATTCGGCGAGGGGCAGACCGGCGTGGCCCAGCCCGACCACGACCAGATCGGCGCCGGGCCTCACGCGCCGACCGAGAACGAGCCGGTGCCCGGCGCGACGTGCGTGCCGTACCCCGGTTGCACCGAGGCGCCCGGCGTCGTGCACAAGGGATCGCCGTAGGTGTTGACCACCTCGTCGGTTTCGTTGATGAGCACGTGCGCGGCGGCGGGCAGCTTCTGGCAGCCTTCCGGGGCTTCCCACGTGTCGAGTTCCTGCAATTCCGTGGAAAACACCACGACTCGTCCGGTCGCCGTGACGGACTCGGCGGAAGCCGTCGATCCCGCGAAGACCGGCACGGTGCAGAGTACGACTACGGCAGCCCAGGCCAGCACTTTCCTCATCATTACCTCCACGGATTTCGCGAGTTCCCCGACCGAATTTAGCAACGCAGCAGAGGTGCGTCAGGAGGTTCAAGAACACTGGCCCGTAAAGGGTGGGGCGGCTGCGCCGAAAGATTTGGACACGACCACTCAGCGTCGTTTCGGGGCCTGTTCCGCGCACGAATCGGGTACTGAATGTGCTCGTATCGATGCACAGGGTAGTCGTAGGGTGACGAGCCGAGCCCTCGGATGCTGGGCCGACGGTAGCGCTCGGTCGGCGTTCCAGCCCCGTGGCTCGGGGAGCTGACGTGGTAGGTGAGTGACCGAGCTCGGGTTCATCCGTATGTTGTAACTCCGTAACAGAATTCCGGGCAGCCTGACTTCCTCACTGCAGCGAGGCCCCGGGTGGTGGCCCCAGCGTCGCTGCTTGCAACACGTGGCGGTGGACGGATGTGGTCGCGGTGAGCAAGAACGTGGTCCTGTGCCTCGACGGTACGGGCCACCAGGTCAAGGCGCGGTCGAGTACCAACGTGGTGCGCCTGTCCGAGCTGCTCGACCTTTCCGATCCGGCTGCTCAGGTCGCGTACTACGATCCCGGCGTCGGAACGTTCAGTGCTCAGGGGGCGTGGACGGGCGTCGGCCGGGCCGTATCGAAGCTCATCGGGCTGGCATTCGGTGTCGGCGTCCGGGAAAACCTCGCCGAGGCCTACGAGTTTCTGATGCACCACTGGGAACCTGGCGATCGGGTCTTCATCTTCGGGTTCAGCCGGGGCGCGTTTGCTGCCCGGGCGCTCGCCGGTCTGATCCATCGAGCCGGAGTGTTTCGCAGCGGCGGCGAAAACCTCGTGCAGTACCTGGTGGCCGACTACACCGGCCACCGCGGTAACTGGGGGGACGATGACTGGAAACAGATCGACAGGGTGTCCGCCGCTTTCGCGCACGTGGACGGGCTCGGCGGCCAGAACGCCGAGCGGTCCCTGACGGTGCTGCGCCCGGGCGGCCGGCTGATCACCCTGCCCGGCCCCGACGACGTCCCCGGCCACGTGCGGGCGGTGTGGATGCTGGGTCGAGCCCGACCACCTGGGTCTGCGCGAGATCGCCGCACTGGCCGAGCGGGGCGCGCTCACGCCCGTGGTCGAGACCGTCGTCCCGCTGGCCGAGGCCGCGAAGGCGCACGAGATCGGCGAGCAGGGCCGCACCACCGGGAAGATCGTCCTGAGCGTCGCCTGACGCCGGCCGCCCCGGCCGGGTCGGCTGCGGGCAGGTGGAGCGGGACCGGAGCCCCGGGACCGACCGGTCCCGCGGCTCCGGGCGCGGCCGAACGGGACGGGGCGGACCTGCGGGCACAGCCGGACGGGACGGAACTGCGGCTCGGGGCTTCGGAGGGGCGGGGCTGCGGCTCGTCGGGGTGCTTCGGTGACGGCCGGGGCGGCTCGCACGGGGGCGGAGGCAGGGCTGCGGCTCGCGCCGGAGGGGTGTCTTCGGTGGTGGCCGGGGCCTGCTGCTGCCGGCGGGTGCTCGCGGCCGGTATGTGGCACCGGGGAGGGCGCGTTGCGGGCCCAGGACACCCTCGGTGCCGAGGACGGCGGCGTCGTCGGCCGCCCGTCAGCGGCGCCCGCCCGCCGGACCGCCTCGGACCGCCTCGACCCGCGATGCGGCCACGCCGCTCCCCCGCTCCTCCACCGCGGCCCGCCCCGCCTGCCGGTAGCCCGCCGGAACCGAAGTTATGGACAGGGTTTGCGGCTGTCCGTTGTCCGCACTGCCGGACTGGATGTTCATGCCGAGTTGCGCGGCGCGGATCGCGGCGACGTACCAGCTCGAGCCGGCACCGAGGACGATGACGTCGGTGGCCCGCTCGCGGCGCCCGATCGGCATGTGAGCCGTGTCCCATGGGACCTCCCTGGGCAGTAATCCTGAGTAGACTCATAGTTGAGTGCAATCGGATTAATGGAGTGAGGCTAGGCCCCATGTCACGCCGAATTGGCTGATCTGGCTTCATGCCCGGATAAATAGGATGAAGACAAGGAGTGGCGCTTCATGCGAGCGTTCGTCGTCACCAAGCACAAGGAGCCGCTGCAGGAGGCGGACGTCCCCGAGCCCACCGTGGGGGAGCACGACGTGCTTGTGCGGGTGGAGGCCGCCGGGCTGAATCAGCTGGATGAGAAGATCCGCGCCGGTGAGTTGAAGCAGATCCTGCCCTACAAGCTGCCGCTGATCCTGGGCAACGATGTCGCGGGCACTGTCATCAGCGTCGGGACGGCGGTTCGCGGCTTCAAGCCCGGAGACGAGGTCTACGGTCGGCCCGACCAGGACCGCATCGGCACCTTCGCCGAACGCATCGCCGTCGCGGAGGGCGACCTGGCGCTCAAGCCCGCCTCGATCAGCATGAATGAGGCCGGCTCGCTGCCGCTGGTGGCGCTCACGGCGTGGCAGGCGCTGGTGGAGCGCGGGAAGGTGCGGCCCGGGCAGAAGGTCCTCATCCACGCCGGCGCCGGCGGGGTCGGTTCGATCGCGATCCAGCTCGCCGCGCACCTCGGTGCGCACGTCGCCACGACCGCCAGCGCTTCCAACGCGGACTTCGTGCGCGCGCTCGGCGCGGACACGGTGATCGATTACCGCACCCAGGACTTCGAGCAGCTCCTGACCGGCTACGACCTGGTGCTGGACAGCCTCGGTGGGGAGACTCTCGAGAAGTCCCTGCGGGTGCTCAAGCCCGGCGGCAAAGCCATCGAGATCGCCGGTCCCCCGGAGCCCACTTTCGCGCGCGAGGCCGGCCTCAACCCGCTGCTGCGCCTGGGGGTCGCCGCCCTGAGCCGCAAGATCCGCAAGCAGGCGAAGAAGCTCGGCGTGACGTATGAGTTCATGCTCATGCGCGCCAGCGGCGACCAGCTCCGCCAGATCACCACTCTCATCGACCAGGGCGTGGTGCGTCCGGTCGTGGGAAAGGTGGCCGGCTTCGACCAGACCCCGCAGGCGCTGCAGTCCCTGTCCCAGGGTGGCATCCGCGGCAAGGCCGTCATCGGCCACAGCTGACCCGCCGCAACCGCGACGGGCGACACAGAACGCACGAGGACACCCATGTCTGCCGCCTCCCAGCCGGTCGGCCGGCGCGAGCGGAACAAGCAGGAAAAACTCGACCGCATCGTCGCTGCCGCCAGTGAGCTGTTCGCCGAACACGGCGTCGATGAGGTCACGACCCAGCAGATCGCCGACAAGGCCGACATCGGCACCGGGACCCTGTTCCTTTATGCCAAGACCAAGGGCGAACTGCTCCTCCTTGTCCAGAACGCCAAGTACGTCGAAGCACTTGAGCAGGGCCGGGCGGACGCCGAGACCGTCCCCGGCGTGCTGGACGCGGTGCTGGCGATCATCCGGCCGATCGTCGAGTGCAACCGCATCCAGATCGACAACGGACGCACCTACCTGCGAGAGATGGTCTTCGGCGACCCCGAGGAGCCCCGGCACGGCGCGGCACTGGCCATCGTCGCGCAGACCGAGGAGGCCATCGCCGCCGTGCTGCGCCGAGACGAACGGGTCGCAGAGGGCGACGCCGCGACGCTGGCACACATCGTGTCCGCCGTGATGTTCCTCAGCATGGCGGCGGGCGTGAACATCGCCTTGAGCGTCGAGGAGATCGTGCAGGACATCCGCAGGCAGGTCGACGTCCTGCTGCCTCGCTGAAGCGCGGCCAGCCTCAGGCCCAGGCGACCATCCGGGTAGCCCTCGGCTGCGGCATGGCCCGAATCCCCGAATGGCAGGTCATCCGGCCGTTGCTGCCCATACCGGCATGACTGGACGGGTGGGGCCGGCCGGCCGGAGGGGCTGCCCCTCGGGCACCCCCAGATCATCCAACCCCTCACCGAGATCGGCCAACAGGGAGCTGAACTCCCGTGCTCGCCAACCGGTGATCGACATGACGCTGGACGAAAGTCCGTGGACAGCTCAACAGCGCATAACAGAAGTCGGACGGTTACCGCGCCCTGGCCGGCCGGTGGGCCGACGGCCGTGTCGCCCTACGGAGCCGCAACGGCAGCGATCTAGTGCTGTGACCGCGTAGGTTCGCCGGGTTGGATCAGGCTGCGGTTGTGAGGGGGCGTCCGCCCCATCGGGTGCCTTTCTCGCTGCGGATGCGGGCGCGTTCCTTGCGTTCGGGGGCCAGGACGTCGCAGTGGCGGGCATTGGCGTTGCGCCAGCGGAGGTAGGAGTGCAGGGTCCTGGTCTGGACGGTGTGGTTGGGGTGGTGGGAGTTGGCGATGGTGAACTGCCGCAGTGGTCCGAAGTGCGCCTCGATCGGGTCCGCCCAGGAGGCGTAGGTCGGGGTGAAGCACAGCTCGACCTTGTGCTTCTTTGCCCAGTGGCGGATGTCGGCGCCCTTGTGGGCGGACAGGTTGTCCAGGATCACGTAGATCGGTGCGCCGTCGGGCCGGGCGGCGCGGATCGATTTCAGCGCGGCCAGCGTGTTCCCGGCACCCTTCTTGCGGCGGTTCACGCCCCGCAGACGGTCGTCGCCCACCGAGCAGCAGCCATGGAAGTACCGGACGCCGTGGGTGCGATGGTAGGTGGCCGGCGGCTGGTCGGGCCGGGTCTGTTCGGCCCAGCAGCTGCCGCCGATGGGCCGGATCCCGGGTGGGCCGAACTCATCGAAGGCGAATACCCGGTCCGGGAAGCGGTCCAGACGTGCTCGATACGGTCCGGCTTCGTCTCCCGTTCGGGGTCCGGGACCCCTTCCAGGTCTTGGTGCGCTGGAAGGTGACGCCGCGGCGGGCGAGCAGGCACCGTAACGCCTCACGGCCGATGCGAATCACCCGGCCGTGGACTTTGCGCAGGTAGGCGACGAGCTTGCGCAGTGACCAGCGAGTGAAAGGCCGGCCGAGCTTGACCGGGCGGGTGGTGGCCGTCTGGACGACGAAGTCCTCTTCGTCAGACTTGAGTTGGCGGGGCCGGCCTCCCGCCCACCGAGGGTCCAGGCAGGCCAGGCCCTTCTCGTTGAACGCGTGGATCACATCCCGGACGGTGTCCTCGTCGGCCTGCACCAGCTGTGCGATCACCGGCACCCGTTTTCCTCCAGCGGAGGCCAGCAGCATTATCGCCCGCCGGTAGCACACCGAACTCGTGCTGCCCCGGCACTCGGATGTCACCGCACATGCAACCGCCACGACCGCCGACCCGGCGAACCTATGCGGTCACAGCACTAGACAAATTGGCGAGCATCCGAACATGTCACGTAGCTGCCGTGGCTCGGGTGCTGAGCAGGGGAGTCCGGCGGCCGCGCAGCCGTGACTACGCCACCCCGATCAGATGACCGAAGACGAACATGCTCGCGGTCGCGTTAGGCGCTTCTGCCGCAGCAGGGGCCGAAACGGTACTGGAATACGAACAACGGGAAGTGGTGTGGCGACGCCCTTGATCCAGGCTCGTCGCCTGAGCTCCCTCATTACGCGCTATCTTGTGTACCTGGTTGCCGCAGTGCCTGCCGGAGTTGGCGATACCGGTGCTCACGCACGGCAGGAGTTCGACGATCGTGCGGCTCGACGGCGGGGGCGCCTCGTTCGCCAGGACCGAATCTGGACGGCCGGTCCGTGACACGCTGTCGGTCGCTGATATGTCGGACTTGTGGTCCGGTCGACACCGCGCGAACAGGAGTTGATGTGATCGCCATCCGCAACCCGCAGGGCCGTCCCGTCCCCGGGAGCTACCATCACGGCGTTGAGGTGTCGGGAGCCGTTCGCACGCTCTACATCGCCGGTCAAATCGGGATGGACCAGGACGGCTCGGTCCCGGAGGGTGTCGAGGCGCAGACGCGGTTGGTTTTCGCCAACATGAAAGCCGTCTTGGATGAGGCGGGAATGGCTTTCTCCGACGTGGTGAAGACGACTGTGTTCCTGGTGCGTCCGGAGGATCGGGTTGCCTTCTCGGCTGTCCGTTCGGAAGTCACCGGTGGGGCGAAGAACGCCTCCACGCTGGTCTACGTCGCGGGGTTGGCCCTGCCTGAGCTGCTGGTCGAAGTCGAAGCGGTTGCGGTGAGTGCCGCCACCCCGTAGTGGATGCAGCTTCAGTCGTTCAGGAAACGCTCGACGGGGAGGGTGGCGGCGCCGCGTACTGCTGCGTCCGGTCCGAGGCGGCACAGGTCGATCGACGTGGCGGCGAAGCAGCGCTTCAGCGAGTGAAGGCAGGCAGCGTCGCGGATGGCGTCGAGATTGCGTTCGCCGAGGAGTAAGCCGGCCCAGCCGCCGAGGATGAGGCGGGAGGGGTTGAGGAGGTTGATCAATCCGCCGATGGCGGCGCCGAGATGGCGGCAGGTTTCCGCTAGTATCCCGGTTCCCTGGTCGTCGTACACCACAGTGGCGAGGGCAGCTTCCTGGTCGGCGTCGTTTGCGACGATCCCGCCCGCTTCGCGGAAGCGATCGAGGATCGCTCCGGCTCCGACGTAGGCCTCGAGGCAGCCTTTGCTGCCACATCGGCAGCTACGTCCGCCGGCGACGAGCACGGTGTGTCCGAGTTCGCCCGCCCCGGCCGAGGCGCCGTGGACGTCGGAGATGATGCCGGCTCCCACGCTGGAGCCGAGCAAGGCGACCACCACGCTGGGCCTTTCCCGGTTCCCGAACCCCAGCTCGGCTCGTCCGACGGCGTTGGCGCGATTGTCGATATGCAGCGCCAGGTCGGTGCCGCCGCGCAGGAGCCTCTCGAGGGGGACCATTTCCCAGCCGAAGGTCTGCGAGTTGACCGTGACCTCGGGGGTCTGCCGTACCGCGCCGGGCACTCCCAGCCCCACTCCGAGAATGGTGTCGCGGGGAACGGCACTCTCGGCGAGCACGCTGGTCAAGCCCGCGAGAATCCGCGAGACGACCGCTTCCGGGCCGTGCCGGCGGGGATCGAGGGGATGGTCGGCCCGGGCGAGCTCGGTCATGGACAGATCGAACAAGCCGACCCGGAGCCTCGCTTCGTCGACGTCCACACCGACCACGTGGCCGTAACCGGGAGCGATCCGCAGCAGCCTTTGGGGTCGGCCGCCGTTGGAATCCAGCGAACCGGCCTCGATCACGACGCCTTCACCGACCAGCTCGCGCACCACTTTGCCGACCGATGCCGCGCTGAGCCCGGTGGCCGTTGCCAGCGTGTGCCGGCTGGCCGGAGCACTGAAGTACAGCGAGCGGAGCAGCAGCGAACGATTGCCTCGGCCGAGGGTGCCCACTGTGCTTGGTTGGCGCTGCGTCATAGCTTGTGTTCTCCCGGTGACACTTCTCCCCGGCGTGAACGGACGGGGTCCATGGCCTTGACTCTTCTTGGCCACACGAGTTAAATCAAGGCGCGAATTAAGCTGTGTCCTGAGTCACAGATACCCTTCGTGGCTCGTCCACGCACCCCGAGGACTTCAGATGCGAATGAGAACCACCGCGTCAGCGCTCGTCCTTGCGCTGGCCGCCGCCACCACCGCCGCCTGTAGCGGCGGCGACTCCACATCGGCCGACGGCCCCAAGGAACTCACCTACTGGGCCTCCAACCAGGGCACGAGCCTCGACAACGACAAAGCGGTCCTGCAGCCCGAGCTCGACAAGTTCGAGAAGGCCACCGGTGTCAAGGTCAAGCTCGAGGTCGTGCCGTGGTCGGATCTGCTCAACCGGATCCTGGCCGCCACGACCTCCGGCCAGGGGCCCGACGTCCTCAACATCGGCAACACGTGGTCGGCGTCGCTCCAGGCGACCGGCGCTTTCCTGCCGTTCGACGACGCCGCCCTCGACAAGGTGGGTGGCAAGTCCCGGTTCCTCGGACCTTCACTGGCCGCGACCGGTGCGAACGGCCAGCCTCCGGTGGGCGTTCCGCTCTACGGTCAGGCCTACGGTCTCTACTACAACAAGAAGCTGTTCTCCGACGCCGGTATCACCGCGCCCCCGGCGACGTGGGAAGAGCTCGTCGCGGACGGCAAGAAGCTGACCGACCCGAAGAAGGGGCAGTGGGGGCTGTCGCTGCAGGCGGGCCAGGTGACCGAGAACAGCCATCACGCCGCGATCCTCGGCGCTCAGCACGGGGCGAACTTCTTCTCCCAGGACGGCAAGCCGCAGCTGGCGTCCGACCCGGCGGTCGCGGCCGTCCAGCAGTACGTCGACCTCATGCAGAAAGACAAGATCGTCAACCCGTCGAACGCGGAGTACGCCGACACCGCGAAGTCCCTCAAGGACCTGGTGGACGGTAAAGCCGCGATGTTCATGAACCAGGCGTCGGCCGGTTCGTTCAAGAACATCGGGGCGGACCTGGCCAACATCGGAGTCGCGCCGATCCCGCTGCCGGCCAACCCGCCCGCGAACAGCCGGAAGGTCACCAGCTTCGTCGCGGGCATCAACTTGGCGGTGTTCAAGAGCGCCAAGAACCCCGCCGCCGCGCTGGACTTCGTGAAGTTCATGGTTTCCGCGCCCGAGCAGGCACAGCTGAACAAGACCTACGGCTCGTTGCCCACCGTCCAGGACGCCTACGGTGACCCGGCCTTCCAGACCGAGGACGTCAAGGTGTTCCAGAGCGTCCTGAGCACCACCGCCGAACCGATGCCGCAGGTCACGCAGGAATCGCAGTTCGAGACGCTGATCGGCACCGCGATGAAGACGATGTTCGCCGACGTCGCGGCGGGCCGCACGGTCGAGGCCGGCAAGATCAAGGATCAGCTGGCCCAAGCCGACCAGCAGATCGCGGCCGGGAGCTAACCCGAGATGACGACCGCTGTGCGGGGGGCTCCGGCCGCGAAGGCGGCCGGCGCCCCCCGGCCCGGAAGCACGCGGCGCAAACGCCGCCGGCCGGCCCTCCCGTACCTCCTGCTGCTGCCCGCTCTGCTGCTCGAACTGCTCATCCACGTCGTCCCGATGCTCGTCGGCGTCGTGATGAGCTTCGTCAAGCTGACCCAGTACTACATCCGCAACTGGTCGGCTGCCCCGGGTGCCGGGCTCGACAACTACAAGTTCGTCCTCGACTTCGACACCGCCACGGGCAAGGCACTGGCGCACTCGTTCGGGATCACCGTCGAGTACACGGTCCTGTCGGTGGGGCTCTGCTGGCTCTTCGGCACGTCCGCCGCGGTCTTGATGCAGCGCAGCTTCCGCGGGCGGGGCCTGCTGCGGACGTTGTTCCTCGTTCCGTACGCGCTGCCGATGTACGCCGCCGTCATCACCTGGTCGTTCATGTTCCAACGCGACACCGGCCTGGTGAACAGCCTGTTCGGCACCCACTCGTTCTGGCTGATCGGGGACAACAGCTTCTGGTCGCTGGTGACTGTGTCGGTGTGGCGGAACTGGCCGTTCGCGTTCCTCATCGTCATGGCGGGGTTGCAGAACATCCCGGGGGAGCTCTACGAAGCGGCCTCGATCGACGGCGCCGGCTGGTGGACCCAGTTCCGGGCGATCACGCAGCCCATGCTGCGGCCGGTCAACCAGGTGCTGCTGCTCGTGCTGTTCCTGTGGACGTTCAACGACTTCAACACCCCGTACGTCCTGTTCGGGAAGTCCGCTCCGCGCGAGGCGTCGCTGATCTCCATCCACATCTACCAGAGTTCGTTCGTGACCTGGAACTTCGGCCTCGGCTCCGCCATGTCGGTGCTGTTGCTGCTGTTCCTGATGGTGGTCAGCGCCGCGTACCTCGCGCTGACCGCCCGCCGGAGGAGGACGGCCAGTGTCTGAGCCCCGTTGGGTCCCCTGGGCCCGCCGCTTCGTCCTCGGTTTCCTCGCGCTGTTCACCCTGCTGCCGCTGTACGTGATGGTATCCACGTCGCTGAAGCCCCTCGGCGACGTCCAGGGAGTGTGGCAGTGGATTCCGACGACGTTGACGATCCAGCCGTTCCTCGACATCTGGAAGACCATCCCGCTGGCCAAGTACTTCCTGAACAGCCTGGTCATCTCCGGTGCGGCCACAGTGTGCTCGGTGCTGATCGCGATCTTCGCGGCCTACGCCATCAACCGGTACAAGTTCCGCGGCCGGAACTTCTTCGCCATGACCGTCCTGTCGACCCAGATGTTCCCCGGCATCCTGTTCCTGCTGCCGCTGTTCCTGATCTTCGTCAGCATCGGCAACACCACCGGCATCGTCCTTTACGGATCTCGCCTCGGCCTGACCCTGACCTATCTGACCTTCTCGCTGCCGTTCGCGATCTGGATGCTCGCCGGCTACTTCGACTCCATCCCCAAGGAGCTCGACGAAGCCGCGATGGTCGACGGCAACGGGCCGGTGGGCGCGCTCATCCGCGTCGTCATCCCCGCCGCGGTCCCCGGCATCGTCGCGGTGTCGATCTATTCCTTCATGACGGCTTGGGGCGAGGTCCTGTTCGCCTCCGTCATGACCGACTCGGACACCAGGACACTCGCCGTCGGCCTGCAGGAGTACTCCACGCAGGTGCAGGTGTACTGGAACCAGGTCATGGCCGCGAGCCTGATCGTCTCGGTGCCGATCGTCGCCGGGTTCCTCCTCTTCCAGCGCTACCTGGTTTCCGGGCTCACCGCCGGCGCCGTCAAGTAACCCCCCGCCCACGTACTTCCCTAGGTGAGGTCCTGCCTTGAAGCTTTCTCTGCCCGCGGATTTCCTGTGGGGCGCGGCCACTGCCGCGTACCAGGTCGAAGGCGCCGTCGACGTCGACGGCCGCCTCCCGTCCATCTGGGACGATTTCTGCCGGATACCCGGCGCCATCGACAACGGCGACACCGGCGACGTCGTGTGCGACCATTACCGGCGCTGGCCCGAAGACTTGGCGATCATGAAGCAGCTGGGTCTCGACGCCTACCGCTTCTCCATCGCCTGGCCACGGGTGATCCCCACCGGCCGCGGTGAGGTGAACCCCCGAGGTCTCGACCACTACGACCGCTTCGTCGACGCCTTGTGTGAAGCCGGGATTCGCCCGTTCGTCACCCTGTACCACTGGGACCTGCCTTCGGCGCTGCAGGCCACGGGCGGGTGGCCCGAGCGCGACACGGCCTACGCCTACGCGGAGTACGCCGCGGTCGTCGCCGCCCGGCTCGGCGACCGGGTGCGGGACTGGAGCACCATCAACGAACCACTGTGCGCCGCCTGGCTCGGCTACCTCGAGGGCCGGTTCGCCCCCGGCGTCAAGGACCTGAAGCAGGCTGTGCACGCATCGCACCACCTGCTGCTTGCCCACGGGCTTGGTGTGCAAGCGATCCGGGCGCACGCCGCCCGTCCCGCGAGCATCGGTCTGGTCTGCAACCTCTCGGGCATCGAAGCCGCCTCGGACCGCGACGAGGACATCGCCGCGGCGAAGCGGATGGACGGCCACGTCAACCGGTGGTGGCTCGATCCGGCCAACGGGCGCGGCTACCCGGCCGACATGGTCGCGGTCTACGGCGTCGAGCCACCCGTGCTCGACAACGACCTCGACGTCATCGCGGCGTCCACCGACTACCACGGCCTTAACTACTACTTCCGCCAGATCGTCGAGAACGATCCCACCGGCCCCGCGCCCTTCGCCAGGCAGGTGCCGGCGGAGGGCGCGGGTACCACCGCCATGGGCTGGGAAATCCACGGTCAGGGTCTGGCTGACCTGATCCACCGGCTGCACGAGGAGTACGGCGCCCAGGCCATTTACATCACCGAGAACGGTGCCGCGTTCGACGACAAGGTTGCCGAGGACGGCTCGGTCCAGGACAACGACCGCATCGCCTACTTCGAGGAGCACCTTACGGCGGTCGCCTCGGCCGCCGAAGCGGGTGCGCCGGTCAAGGGGTACTTCGCCTGGTCACTGCTGGACAACTTCGAGTGGGACAACGGCCTCGACAAACGGTTCGGCCTCGTCCGAGTCGACTACGGCACCCAGCTGCGCACCGTCAAAGCCAGCGGCCACTTCTACGCCGACCTGATCGCCGAGCACCGGAGCCGCTGTTGATCCCGCGTCGTAGGCGTCACGCTTTGGTCGAGCCGTGCGTAGGGCACCTCCTCGGCCAGCCGGAGGATCGCCGCGGCGACGGGGATGACGACCAGCGCCCTGATGATGCCGAGCAGCGCGCCACCGAGCAGGACGGCGACGACGGTGACCAGCACGGGAACCTTGAGTACGTTGCCGATGATCTCCCTACCGGCAGGTAGTCCTCGACGGGTCGGTAGACGACGAAGAAGGTCATGGGCACCGCACTGTCTCGCACCCGGAAGGTGCGTAGAAGGCCGGCTCGACCTGATGACGGATTGATGTCCCGGGAGCGGCTGTGGCTTCACCCGCGAGCAGCCCAGCGGCTGAGGCTTCGCCTGCTGCTGGCGGTGAGGCGCCGGCAACAAACGAGAGCGAGGCCACGGAGAAGAACGTCACCGAGCTCCACGCCAAGGCCGCCGACCAACTCGGCTCCGAACAGGCTAAGGTGGGTGATTACATACGTGGTCGTCCCCGGCCGGGTCACCACGCTGCGGCCGGAGATCTTCGCCGTCGGCCCGCGCTCGATCACCCGCCCCGGCTCGTTTTCCGCGGCGAGGAAGAACGCGCAGTGGTCGGAAACCCGCTGGGCCTGCTGCATGTTGTGGGTGACGATCACGACGGTGACCTCGTGGCCGAGCTCGGCGATCGTCGGCTCGATCCGGCGGGTGGACGTCGGGTCGAGCGCGGAGCACGGCTCGTCCATCAGCAGCACATTCGGCTGCACGGCCAGCGACCGCGCGATGCACAGCCGCTGCTGCTGGCCGCCCGACAGCGCGCCGCCCGGAGCGCCGAGCCGGTCGAGGACCTCGCGCCAGAGCCCGGCGCGCTGCAGGCTCTGCTCGACGAGCGCGTCCTTGTCGCCGCACTTGGCGCCGGCCAACTCGAGCCCGGCGAGCACGTTGTCCCGGATGGACATCGCCGGGAACGGGTTCGGTTTCTGGAGCACCATCCCGATCCGCAGCCGGACGTGCTGGGCCCGGGTGCCGTCGGCGTGGATGTCCGCACCGTCGAGCAGGACCTGCCCGGCCAGGCTCGCCGACGGCACCAGCTCGTGCATCCGGTAGAGGATCCGCGGAAACGCCGACTTCCCGCACCAGCCGGTGCCGTCGGCGCTCCACACCGCGCAGAATCCCGGTGCGTGCCCGATCCGCTGCGGCTGCCGCACCGACATCGACGCCTGGATGCGCGACGTCGGCGGGACGCTCGAGGATATCAACGAAGCGTTCGAAGAGGTCTTGGCCAACCGCGTTCCCGCGCGTCTGGTGATCGAGTTCTGACTCGGTGACAAGGGTGGTCCACTGAGCAGGATCTGCCGGGTGGCCATGCCACCTGCCGCAGCTCCGGCTCATCTACGTGCGGTCACGGGTAGCCCGGACCACCGTGCTCACGGGGTGGGCACAGCCAGGGACGCCGTCGCCCGGCGCGTGGCGTCGATGCGCTCGGCGCCCCAGATGATTCCAGGGGCGGGTTCCAGGAACGACGACGCGATCCCGGCCAGCCCCAGCGCCGGCACCGACCAGTCCGGCCGCCGCATCGCCCCGAACGGCTGGGCTGCCGTCCGCCGCTCCGCCATGTCCGGTCTGGACAGTCCTATCGGGATCAGGCCGCGGAGGGCGGCACCAGAGTCAGCCGAGCTACTTGAGCGTCGAGCCAACTACTACCACCTGTCGGGCGACGACGTGATCGCCGGCCCGGCGCGGTAGGGATTGGAGCGTCGCCGGCGTGAATTGCTGAACCGTTCCGCGGGAGACCCAGCCCGTTAGGCGATCGGGAGCAGGTCTGAACAGCGCAACCGCACCGCCGGCCAGACAATCCTTTCGTCGCCGCCGCGTACGAGAGACCCATCGGGATGTCGGTCGCGACGCGGGCTATTTGCGCCGTCCCGCCTCGCGGTAGCCGTTGAATCCGTAGCGGAGTAGTTCGCCGCTTGGGCAAGGGACGTACAAGTACACCGAGCCGGGGTACTCCTTGATGCGGACGCGGGGGGAACGAGGCTGGCGATGGGCACAACGCCGGAGATGTCGGCGATCACTTTCGCCACGTCGATGCGCTGCCGCAGCGACGAGATCCGGCTCACCTCGAGGAAGGTGGCGGTGGTGAGCGTCCCGAGCAACCTCGCGAGCCCTCCGTGGCCCCTGGTCTTGCTCATCGCTTCCGTCGGTCGGGCGCTGCGCGGCGCTGCTGCCGGCCGAGGATGGGCCTCGGCACGCTCCCCGTTCAGCCGGATCTCTGGACGCCTTGTCCGCGGCGGCAGGCAGTCGCTCACCGCTGCGGGCGCTCCAGGATTTTGGTCAGCTCGACGTTGCCGTCGACGACAGCGCGGGCGAGGTCGGTGAGACGCAGGTGTCGCGCGCGAGCGTAACCGCGTAGCCGGGCGAACGCCTCGTCCATCGAAACGGTGCCGTGTTCGGCGAGCACTCCCTTGGCCTGTTCTATCACCAGGCGGCTGGTGAGCGCGGTTTGCAGCTGTTGGGTGAGCTGGTCGCCGCGTTCGATGCTCCGCTGCTGCAAGATGCCGATCGTGGCGACGTCCGCCAATGCCTGCCCGAGCTCGATCTCCTCCCGGTCCGCGCCGCCGGTTTCGGTGTTCAGCAGGGTCAGGACTCCGATGACCTGGTCGCGCAGCCGCATCGGCAGGGCCTGTGCGGTGCGGAAGCCACATTCGGCGGCGGCCGCGGCGAACCTGGTCCAGCGGTGCGCCTCGGCCGGCAGGTCGGTGCAGGACACCGGCGCTCCGCTGCGCACGCAGTCGACGCAGGGACCGTCGTTCGTCTGCACGGCGAACAGTTCCAGCAGTTCGGCTCGCTGCGAAGACGTGGCAGCCACCTGCAGGCCGCGATCGGCGTCGAGCAGGATCACCCCGGCCGCCGACACACCGAGCAGGTCGACGCAGTGTTCGGTGAGCATGTGGAGGAAGTCGGCGACGTCGAAATCGGCCACGAGGGTGTCGGCGAGCTCGACGAAGGTGCGGGATATCCGCCGCACCCGGTCTTGCAGCGCCTGCTCCAGTGCTTCAGGGGTGGCTGCCATGAGGGGTGGTTACCCCCGTCTCGCCCGATCTCACGGCCGCGATGTGTGGGTGGATCCGGTCAGCAGTTCGGCGGGGTCGAGGTCCGCGGTCGCGACGTCGTGCGCGACGTCGGAGAGCCGTCGGCGGTGCGTGCGGGCGTGGCCGCGCAGTGCGAGGTACGCCTGGTGCATGTCGAGCCCGCCGGCTTCGGCGAGGACGCCTTTGGCCTGTTCGACGACGGTGCGGTGGTGCAGGGTGGCTTGCAGCTGTTCGGACACGACCTCGTCGTGGCGGATCGCGCGCTGTTGCAGGATGCCGATGGTGGCGATGTCGGCCAGGGCTTGGCCCAGGGCGACGCTGGCGTCGTTGATGGTTCCCGGGGTCGTGCCCAGCAGGGTCAGTGCGCCGATGACGTCGTCGCGCAGCCGCATCGGGACCGCGCACGCGGCGCGGAATCCCGCGTTCACCGCCGCCGGCGCGAACTGGGGCCACCGCCCGGACTCGGTCGCCAAGTCGGCGCTGGCCACCGCGACCCCGGTGTCGACGCAGTCCAGGCACGGTCCCTGGAGAGTTTGCGCGGCGAACACCTCGATCAGCTCGGCTTGTTCTGATGACCCGGCGGTTGGGCGCCAGCCGCCGCGCTGGTCGGCGAGGACGACTGCGGCGGCGTCGACGTCGAGCAGTTCCGCGGCGCGCTCGGTGAGCATGCCGAGGAAGTCAAGGACGTCGAAGTCGGCGACGAGGGTGTCGGCGAGCGCCACGAAGGTGTTCGCGAGCCGCTGGTCCCGGGCATCGCTCATCTTGTCGGGCCTTCCGTCACTGTGTGTCATTGCCCGTCCTCGGTGTCGGTGAAGCGCAGCGACCGCTCGACGACCTGCCGGGCGACGTCGGTCAGAGGCACGTTGTGGGTGAATGCGTGGCCACGCAGCCGCATCAGCGCCACGTCGGTCGTCGAGCGCAGTTGAACCTGAACCATGCCGGTGGCCTGGTGCACCTGTGCGTACGGGTCGGCCAGCCAGCTCACGTCCTCCGTGCGGTGCCCCGTCCGGATCGGCCATCACCCCTTGGGTCGCCAGGTCACTGAGGACCAGCGCGTCGGCCAGCTCGACTCTGGTGAGGGGGGCCGGGCGTTTCGCGGTAGAGGTCCAGCGAGCCCAGGCGGACCACCCCGATCTGCAGCGGGACGGAGAACACCGCCGCCGCACCCAGCTCGCACGCTGCGGGGGTGAACGCGGGCCACCGAGCGGTCGCAGCAGCCAGGTCGGCGATCAGCACCGGCCCGCCGGAGGCGAAGGCGTCCAGACATGGCCCTTCACCGACGGTGAGCTGCAGATCCTCCAGTCCGGCGCTGACGTGGTCGGTCGCGTGCACCAGTCCACGGCTCGGCGACGACCCGTTGCCGTCGGGGCATTTTGCTCAGGACGGTGGCGCCGGCTCCGGACACGGACGGCTCCCGCACGCACCGCTCGCACGCCAGGCTCACGGCCGACGCAGGGTTGGCGGCACTGTCGGCGGCCAGCAAGGCCTGCATCCGCTGACGCCGGTTTTCCACCATCGGTCCTCCAGGCGCTCGACCCTCGTGCGACTACCCGCAGCGTACGACCCGCCGCCGTATCCGCCCGGATGTGGCGGCTCCGCGATCGGGCGCCGGTTGATCGCGTCACCTGAGCGAGTTACCGTAGCCCTGCGTGGTTGAGCAGTACCACCGCCTCCAACGCTTTGGCCTGGCCGAGTCCCCGCCTTGTCGTTAGCGTCTGATCTTGACGCGTGCAGGGGTTTCGATGGACAAGTTGCCCGGTTGGATCGACATCGGTCATGAGGCGCTTCTGTCTTTCCGGACGTCTCGTCCTGAGGCCGGGGTGGCGGTGGTGGCGATCAGGGGCGAGATGGACCTGGCCACCGCCGCGCGGATGGCGGACGAACTCGACACGGTTCACGGCGAAGCACCCCGGCGGCTCGTGCTGGACATGTCCGGCGTGGTGTTCCTGTCGTCGATGGGTATCGGAGCGCTGCTGAACCTCCATCGTGAGTGTCAGAGTGGCGACACGGATCTGGCGTTGATCCCGTCGTCGTTCGTACGGCGTGTACTGACTGTGGCGGGGTTGGCCGAGGTGTTCACCATCATCGAACCGCCGTCGCAAGAGGCGGATCGGCGACGTCTCGCCTGACGGTTGCCCGGGTGAGCGGTCAGCGAAGGGCAGCGCCGAGGTCCGCGGGATCGAGGGTTCTCTCGGCGAGGTCGCGCGCGACATCGGAGAGCCGGCGCTGCTGCCGGTGGGCGTATTCGCGCAGCCGGGTGAACGCGTCGTGCATGTCCAAGCCGTCGTGTTCGGCGAGGACGCCCTTGGCCTGCTCGACGACGGTGCGTTGGTGGAGCGTGGCTTGCAGCTGCTCGGCGAGGAGCTCGCCGCGGTCGGCGGCGCGGTGGTGCAGCATGCCGATCGTCGCGACGTCCGCGAGTGCCTGCGCGACGGCGATGGTGTCGGCGTCGAGCGCGATGGGTTCGTGGTTGAGCAGGGTCAGCGCCCCGATGTTCTGCTCCCGCAACCGCATCGGCACGGCCGACGCCGCGCGGAAGCCGGCGTCCAGGGCTGCGGGCGCGAAGCGGGGCCAGCGGGCCAGTTCCGTGGCCAGGCCGAGGTCGGCGCTGGTGACCGCCTCCCCGGTGGCGACGCAGTCGAAGCACGGACCTTGACGCGTTTGCGCGATGAACAGTTCCAGCAGGTCCGCCCGCTCGGACGAGCCGGCGGCGGGCCGCCAGCCGCCGCGCTGGTCGGACAGGATGACCCCGGCGGCGTCGACGGCCAGGAGTTCGACGCTGCGTTCGGTCAGCAGTGCGAGGAAGTCGAGCACGTCGAAGTCGGCGACGAGTGTGTCGGCGAGCGCGACGAAGGTCCGCGCCAGCCGCCGGTCCGGGTTGCCAGTGCTCATGCGGCGCGCCTCTCGTCGTTGATCATCATGCGGTTGCCCCGTCCGGGGTGAACCGCAACCTCCGGGCCACGACCTGGCGGGCGGCGTGGGTCACCGTCACGTCGTGGGTGAAGGCGTAGCCGCGCAGGCGCAGCAACGCCGTTTCGGTGGTGGCGCCGAGCTGGACGCTCACCATGCCGGTGGCCTGGTGGACTTCGACGTGGGCATCGGCCAGCCAGCTCAGATCGGTGGTGGCGTGGCCGTCCAGCTGGTCGATCACGGCGTGCGTGGCCAGGTCGGCCAGGATCAGCGCATCGGTCAGCTGCAGCGGGGTCAGCGGACCTGGCCGGTCGCGGTAAAGGTCCATCGAGCCGAGCCGGACCACTCCGACCTGCAGGGGGAACGAGAAGACCGCGGCGGCGCCCAGACCGGCCGCGGCCGGGCCGAACGCCGGCCACCGCCCGAGGTCGGCGGCGAGGTCGGACACCAGGACCGGTCCGCCCGCGGCGAAGGCATCCAGGCACGGGCCTTCACCGACGGTGAGCTGCAGATCTTCGAGCCCGGCGCTCACCGGATCGCTGGCGTGCACCAAGCCCCGGCGGGGACTGCTCACCGCACCGTTGTGGCTCTCACTGAGCACGGTGGCACCGGCGCCGGACACGGCCAGCTCGGAGACGCACAAGCGGCAGATCCACGCTATCCGCTGTCCCCGGTCGATCTCGCCTTCGGCGGTCAGCAGCCCCTGGAACCGCTGCCGCCGCTCGGACACCTTGACCACTCCCATCGTGTGCCGTACTTCGAGGGTAGGCCGTCTGTGCGGCGATCGCAGGCCACGCCGTCAAGTGCCAGGCGACTGGCGGTGGTCAGCCTTTATGCGAGCTCGCCGTCGCTGTCTTGCGAGGTGCGGATCGGCCGCGCCGCCGCACCTGCACCCTGGGGGCCTGGTGTCGTCTGCACGTCGGCACCAAGGAAGTTCCTCGAAGCCGGTCCGAGGTCAAGGTGAGCGGCCGTGCGCGGCTGTGGTCGCGGGCGCCGTGCGGCGCGATCGTGGAGGTGCTAGGCGGGCGAGGCGGTGTCGGTGTCGGCGCCGTTGTCGGCCTGGCGTTCGGTGCGATCGGTTCCGTGCCAGTCCAGGCACAGCACGGTGGCGTCGTCCTGGAGCTGGTTGCGGCAGGCGTGCCGCACCGCCCTGGTCACCGTGCGCACCACCTCCCGGGAGTGGAGCTCCTCGGTCTCGCGGATCAGCGCGGGCAGGTCGACGCCGGCGGCGTCGCGTTCGAGCATGCCGTCGGTGAGCAGGACCAGCCGGTCGCCGGGGCGCAGGTTCAGCCGTTGCACCCGGTACTGGTACGGCTTGAAGCCGAAGAGCAGGTCGATCTCCAGCTCGAGCTCCGCCACCACCCCGTCGCGCAGCAGCAGGGGTGGCGGGTGTCCGGCGTTCACCAGCTCGGCGCCTCCCGTGTGCAGGTCCACGCGCAGCAGCAGCCCGGTCGCCAGGGAGACTTCCTCGCCGTGGTCGAGCAGGGCCTGGTTGGCTTGGCGGGCCTGCTCGGCCAGGTCGTGGCCAGCTCGGCGGCCCCCGCGCAGCGCACCGACCAGCAGGGTCGCGGTCAGTGCCGAGGTCACGTCGTGGCCGGCGGCGTCGGTGATCGACAGGTGCAGGGTGTCGTGGTCCAGGGTGTAGTCGTAGGTGTCACCGCCGATGTCGTCGGCGGGCACCAGCGCACCGGCGACGGTGAACTGGGCCGCCTCGCAGCAGGACGCCGAGGGCAGGAGCTGGTGTTGGATCTCCGCGGCCAGGCTCATCGGGGTGGTGCGCCGGCCGGTGTGGTAGCGGTCGGTGAAGCGGCGGTCGGTGATGATGACGTAGGCCAGGGCGTGCGCGGCTTCTCCCAGCTGTGCCAGCACTTCCTCGTCGCAGGAGGGCACGGTCACCTCCAGGACACCGATGCAGTCGCCGCGGTTGGTCACCGGCAGCACCACCCGGACCCCGTCCTCGTTCTGCTCTTGCCACGGCTGTTGGGTGCGCAGCACCTTTTCGTAGGCACTGTCCCGCAAATCGACCGGCTCCGGGTCGGGGTCCTGCGCGGTCGAGGCCAGCCGAACCAGGTGTTCCTCGACGAGGTCGACCAGCAGGAAGGAGACATCGAAGGCACCCAGCCGCTTCGCCAGGTCGCGCGCGACGACCTCGACCGACTCCGCGGGTGGTGCGCTCTCGGCCGCGCCCAGCACAGCACGCGGCCCCAGCACCCCATCGTCCACCACCACCTCCGACCCCTCGAGCCAACGCAACCTCATCATCCACATCGCCCCGGCCGCAAGGTAGCCGGTGACTCGAGGACTCGCGTAGCCGAGGCTGCGTACCGGTGGAGGTTGGGGCCGAAGCGGCCCAGTGTCGGCACAAGTCACCGGTTGGTAGCGATCCGGGTGGAGCGAAGACGGTGCCGGTGTTGCGAGCGCGCAATGTCGGCTGTGCCTTCGACGGACACTCGGCCGGTCGGGTGGCAGGCGCCGAGACGGCTGTAGATGCGGCCGGCCAGCGACGCGGCCAGCTGGTTCAACGCGGCCGGCGGAGGCTCCAGAAAACCTATGCCGCCCGCAGTAGACATTCCACGACGGGTGTGTGTAGTGTTCTTCTCGTACCGAGAGAGACAACGTCAAGCAGGCGCGGGAGAGGACGTAACTACCCGCGAGGTGAGACAAGGCGGTCAGGCAGCACGGAGCCGATCAAGGGAACAAGGTTCCGGCTGGTGACCGCGAGGATTACTCCAGGGCTGGGTCGTGAAGAAGGTTCAGTACCGGTCCTGGAGCGGAAGTGCAGGACGCGGGCGGAGTGAATGTGCCCGTGAAGAACAGCAGTAACAGTGTTGCAAGCAGTTGCAGTATCGGTAGTTGAAGATCAGCAGTACCAGTAGTTGTTGTGTGCAAGTGCAGGTGCAGTACGTGTCAGGTGGCCGGGGCCGATCAGTGAACGGGGCTCCGGGCAGTGACCAGCGGCGTCAGCGTGCTGGGACCGATCAGTGGAAGGGTTCCGGCAGTGACGGCTGCAGCAGGAAGTGAAGTAACAGTACTGGCAAGTGAAGTGGCAGTACCGAGTAAGTGGAAAACACAGGAAAGAAGGGAACGGGAACATCATTGGATCGCCCGCAGCGGCCAAGTAGTGCCGCGCGGGTGCCGCAGTCCCATCGAGTTCGGAGGTGGTGCTCGGTCACGAGTAAGCGATCCCCGCGTCATCCGGCTTTCGGCCGGACGCGGGTGCAGGAAGCCGGCGGTCGCGCCGGTTGACAATGGTGAAAATCCCTACCCTCGAGGACCCCGGGTGCCGTGCGCGGCACCCGGGGTCCTCTGTGACGTGGAGGTGGAATGATCCCTGACCAACCAGGCCCGGCCACGCCCAGCGCGGCCGACAAGTTCGACGACGAGAACTACCCGGGTTACACGATGGGCCGGGCCGCCGACATGCTCGGCACCACCCAAGGCTTCCTGCGCAGCCTCGACGAAGCCGGCCTGATCACCCCGCAGCGCTCCGCCGGCGGCCACCGCCGCTACTCCCGGCACCAGCTGCGCCTGGCCGCCCGCGCGCGGGAACTGGTCGACAAGGGCACCCCGATCGACGCCGCCTGCCGCATCATCACTCTCGAAGATCAGCTTCACGAAGCCCGGCGTCGCAACACCGAACTCCACGTCGGCGACTGAATCCGGACTCGGCACGCGGCCCCGGCGCCGCGTGCCGATGTGCAGCCGTGCCATGCCTTTCGCGGACATGGCACGGACACCCGACCACGGGCGCCCTGCTGCTTTTTCCGCGGGGCCCGATGACCCCGCACTCCACTGTGCCGCTGACTGCCGGCTCGGACAACGAGACCGGATCGACACGCTTGATGGCTCGGCAAACCGCGCATCGGCTTGGCCAATCTGCGGCGCCGACGCTGCTGATGACTGGACGAGACGGTCGAGGACCCTGCTGGAGACAACGACTCGACCCTCGAGCCGCAGAGTGGGCAGCATGATCGAGACCGACCCAGCCGATCCACCCCGCGGGTGGAGACCTGCGCCAATCGTTGATCACTAAGCACACGCTGCGTGACCGTCCGCGCCTCGGCGGTAACTGTCCGGTCATGTCCGGTTGACGCCCCGCCGCCTGCCGGGGCAGGGCGCTCGGTGGCGCCGCGGACGCGCTGTTCCCGGCGACTTCGACACCGCCGGCCGGGCAGGGGGTGGACATGCCGTATCAGGCCACGAAACCCGAGTTCGTACTCCACTTGGTGGTGGTGGATAGGCCGGCGTTGAGCAGGTGCGCGACCTGGGCGCGGGTCCACCCGGTCTCGTCGGCCACTTCGTCGAGCTGCTGGTGCCGCGCTGCCATGGCCCAGACGGTGAACCGCCGGCGTGGGGCAGGAGCGCCAGTTCGCCCCGGGCCACCGCCTCGGCCAGTGCGGCCTCGAACACCGCTTATTCGCAACGACGGCTGTGGGCACGAAGGGCGGTGGCCACCGCCACCCGGCCGCGTCGCGCCGCAGCCAAGCGGTGATCGGGCGAAAGCCGGTCGACGGACGATGCCACGGCCAACCCGGGCGCCGACCGGGCCCACGGCCGAGCGGCTGCGCCGGCGGACCGGCCGGTCCGCCGGGCGACGGAGTACACCATCGCGAGAATCCGGTCGAGGTCGCCGACCTCGGAGCACCGGATCCACGGAGGTGCGACCCCGTCTGCTACGGCTTGTTCCGTCGTCCTGGTCATCAGCTCGGCTCCGCCGCGACGCCGTGCGCGATGCCCGCGAAATCCAAGGCCCTGATCAGCCGCTCGTCGGCGGTCAGCACACGCACGCCACACCGGACCCGGCCTCCGCGGGAAATGACGGCGTGCAGGCTGCCGACGAGATCCGCAATGGGCAACGTGCAGGCCGACACGTCGAACAGCACCACGCCCCGGCAAAGGTCGCACGCCTGTCGAAGCGCGTCGGTCACGGCCTCCGCATCGCCGCTTCGCGAACCGCCGGTGGCGGTCAGGAGAATCGAGCCATCCGCCACGACAGTCCGCAGCACCAGCCGGGGAGCCAGAGGCCGCTGGGGCAACGCGTCGTCGAGGGTGCGGTGCACGATCAAGAGCTGGTCCACCCCGGTGAGGTGCGTGGACCGCCAAGTCGTCCGCGAACCGGCGACTACGGCCAAGCGGGTTCGCTCACCGGCCAGATGGCGGGCGGCGACCAGGACCGACAGACCGGAACAGGCGAGGAACCTGATCGAGGTGAGGTCCACGACCAGCAGTGGCGGCCGCCGGCCGATCGCGTCGACAAGGGCCTCGCTGAAGGCCGAAGTGGTGGCGAGGTCGATCTCACCCGCTGCAGTGAGCACCACCGCGTCGCGTCGGCGAGTCACGGAGAGCCGCAGCCCTGGCGGGGACGGTGCCGGGCCAGGGTGGGCCCGGGCGATCGGCGACCTGGCCAGGACAGGTTCGAAGCCTTGATTTTCGGAGTGGTCCACGATCAGCTCCTGCGCGCTGGCTTCCGAGGCGGGAAACGCGGCCAGCTGTCGAACGGTGATCGTCGCGAGCGCGTGGTCTCGGCCCTCCCGGCGCGGTGATTCCAGGCTAATACTTCGCGGGAATCCCGGCGCGCTGGGACAGCGCGGCCGGCCACTGTGCCGGCGCGCGGAAGCCTTGGGGCTGCTCGACACCCGTGCGGTACGGCAAGCGACGTCCGCGGACTGCGGTCCGACGGCGAGCGTGCGGAACCGGAGCAGCAGAATCCGCTCGTCGTTCGCCGCGTGAGCAGCGCATGCCGCGGCTGGGTACGGGCGAGACCGGTCGCCGCCACAACCCTGGAGTGATTCGGCTGTGGTGACGACCGGCGGCCGCTGCCGGCGGGTCGCCCGCGACGAAGAGGCGGGCGGCCGGAGAACTGGCTACTTGTTGGCGCCCGGGGTCAGCACCTTGTCGATCACGAAGACCGTGGCGTTCTTGGTGGGGATGTTGCCGCACAGGATCTTCGCGCCGTTGACGGTCATGTTCTCACCGGTGCCCTCGATCTTCAGCGGCCCACCGGCGGTGTTCAGCGACTCCAGCGTCGTGGCAGTGGCCAGTCCCTTGGCGTCGTAGCGCTTGCCCACGACGTGGTACTGCAGGATCGGCGACAGCTCGGCCGCTTTGCCCGCCAACTCGGCGAACTTGGCATCACCGAGGGCGGCGAAGGCCGGGTCGGCCGGGGCGAACACCGTGATCGCCGGGGCACTGTTGAGCGTGTCGACCAGGTTGGTGGCCTTGACCGCTGCCACCAGCTTGGTCAGCAGCGGGTTGGTCGACGCGGCCGAGGCGACCGGCTGCGGGCCCATCGAGTCCAGCGAACCCGGCGCGGAACCCTGCGGCAACTGCGAACACGCCGGACCGAACACATCGGCATTGGTGGTCGTACCGTCGGCGGCGGCCATGCTGGAGGACGGCGCGGCCATCAAGGACGACGGCGCCGGAGCCGGGGCGCTGGAACTGCTGCCCGAAGAGGCGGTGTCGCTGCCGCTGCACGCGGTCAGCGTGAGCGCGGCGGCCGCGGTGAGACCGAGACCGGCAATACGAAGGTTACGCACGAAAATCACTCCAATTGATACGCGGCTGACGCGACCGTTCCGGTGAGCGCCTCTGTTGATCGGGTATTCGAGCTCCGGAGGGCGCCGGATTGGTGATCGGGAAGAAACTTCCTAGGCGGCGGTGAAGGTGACGTTGTGCCAGCCGGTGGCGCCGTCGGGGACGGTGTCCGCCCGCATGTCGGTCTGGGGGTAGCCGGACTCGGCAGACCTCGGCGCCTGCCCGGCAAACCGTGGGACATCGCAAACGCGCACCGCGGAGCCGGCCACCCACCGGGGAATGGCCGAAGTCCTTGCCGGCACGGCAAAGGCCGAGGGGATCACATCTGCCCACCCGCCGCATCGGTGCACCGCTGGTAGCTGTGCGAACTCCGCCAGGGGCCGGGGCGGTTGGCGCGGACCGAGTGGACATCGCAGCCGTCGAAAGCCGCCGGTGTGCACGGCCGCACCTGAAGGTCTCCATATCGTTGCATAAACGATGCAATACGGCAAGTGAGAGTCACCGTCGATGGTGGAGGCGTTCGATCATGCGGTGCGCCGCACGGCCCGGCCGAGCAGCCCGGGGCGTCGCAAGCCTTGCCGGGATGGGGATCCGAGGTGATCGCCGGGTGAGGACGGCTTCACCTCGTTGCTCCATCGAGGTGATAAGGAAATGCGGGACGGGCAGTGGTTGATCCTTCTATCAAGGCGAGCTACGGTAGCGCTGCGTGGTCGGCAGAACTGCCGCCGCCGCTTCCATCGCCGCGATCTGGCCGGGTCCCCGCCTGTCACGAGCGTCTGTCTCGTCGCCGTGCAGGGGATCCCATGGATCATTCACCGATCTGGGCTGACATCGGTCACCACGGGCTTTTGTCTTTCACGACCGCCCGTCCCGAGCCCGGGGTGGCGATCGTGGCGATGCGAGGTGAGCTGGATCTGGCCACCGCTCCGCTGATGGCGGACGAATTCGACGCGGTCCGCCGCACACGACCCAAGAGCCTGGTCGTGAATATGTCCGGCGTGGTCTTCCTGTCGTCGACGGGTATCGGCACGCTGCTTGACCTCTACGACGAATGCCGGCGTGATGGCACGGATCTGGTCGTGGTCGCATCGCCGCTCGTGCGACGCGTGCTGACGGTGATGGGTTTGACCGAACTGCCGGCCGTCGGTGGACAGCCGTCGGCGGAAGCCGATCGACGATGACTCGCGTGACGGCCTCCGTGCGCCTCAGTGGGTTTGCCGTCATTTCGGCGGGCTACCCGGCATCCCGGGCTGGTCGGCACCCCGCACCCTATCGATCACCGTGACCGTCGAGCAGTCCTCTCGCCTGGTTCACCGGATACGCCGGCACATCGATGCCCGCACGTTCACCTCTGCCGAGCCGCCGCGAGCGGCGCAGAAAGGAAGATCATGACTCGTTCCCCCGAAGCGACCCGCACCACGGCACGTTCTCCCGGCCAGGTGATCGCCACGGTGGTCGGGGCGGTGTTCCTGCTCGTCGGCCTCGGCGGGTTCATTCCCGGCCTGACCACCGGCTACGACCAGCTGACCTTCGCCGGGCACAACTCGACGGCCATGCTTCTCGGGCTGTTCATGGTGTCGGTCCTGCACAACATCGTGCACCTGCTCTTCGGCATCGCCGGCCTCGTCTTGGCCCGCACCTCCCGCGGCGCGCACGGCTACCTGATCGGCGGCGGGGTGATCTACCTGGTGCTGTGGCTCTACGGCCTGATCATCGACCACGACTCCGCCGCCAACTTCGTCCCGGTCAACACCGCCGACAACTGGCTGCACCTCGGCCTTGGCATCGGCATGATCGCCCTCGGCGCCGCCAGCGCGGCCCGATACCGGACCACGCCGCGCCGAGTCTGAGCGGCCTCCGCCCACGACGTACCGCTCGCCCGGTAGCCCCGAAGAACGACAGAGGAGAAGATGTGTCCGAGTTTCGTGCCGCAACCAGGGTGAACGCGGCGAAAGAAGAACTGTTCGACTACCTGTCCGAGGTCGGCAACCTGCCTCGGTACTTCGCGAGGATGACCTCCGCGGCACGAGGCGGGGGCGACGAGGTACGCACCTCGGCGGAACTCCCGGACGGTCAGCACGTCGCGGGTAAAGCCTGGTTTCGGGCGGACGCCGCCACCCACCGGATCGAATGGGGCGCCGAGGGCGCCAACAGCACCACGGCTCGTTGGAACTCCAGGACGCCGAAGACAGCACAGAAGTCGACGTCCGGATGCACACGACGCGCGTTCCCGACGGTGACGAAAACGTCCAGCGGGGCCTCGAGGACACCCTGGCGAACATCAAGCGCCTCGTCGAGCAACACAGTGCGGTCGGCTGATCGCCGTCGCCGTCGGATCGAACTCGATATCGAAAGTCGAGGCAGGCGATGACCACCCACGCCGGCTGGAAAACACAGGCCGCCATCTGCTTCTCGTTCGGCACGATCGGACTCGCCGGACTCCCGATCGGTGCCACGATCGGTTGGGCCGTACTGGCCGCGACGGCCGGGCTGTGCCTGGGACGCAGTGCGGGCGCGACCCGCTGCGTACGGCGGCTGACGGGCTGGACCGGGACTCCCGGCGGCTTGGGAGCCGCCGCCGCCGTCGGGATCCTCGCCGTTTGCCTGGTGGCCAGCGGGCTGGTCCTGATCTTCGGTGGCGCCGCGGCCACGGCGGTCGGGTTCGGCGTCGGAATCCTCCTGACGAGCCGACACCTTCTCGCGCGACAGCGGGCGCACAGGCCCGACCCGGCCACACGCACCACAGCGGCTCCGCCAGCGGAACCCAGTGTCGGCGAACTGCCGACCGACGAGCTGTGCCTCGCGTGGCGGCGGAGCTACCTCGCTCTGCACCGAGCCACCGATGAGGAAGCCCGGTACCGGCTGATTCAGCGGCGGCAGAAGTACCTCGACGAAATCGAGCGCCGGGACCGTGCCGGATTCGAACGGTGGCTGAGCAGCGGTGCCCGTGCGAGCGGCGATCCGCGGCGCTACCTGGCGGTCGACGGATGAGCTGTCTGTCGGCAAGGAGTTTGCCGTAGCCATGAATTCGCGCGCGTGGCGTACCGTCGTCGCGGTCGGTTTCCGGTTCTCGCTGGGGAACGACCTGCCTGCCGGAATCGTGGGTGTGGCTTTGTGCTGGGTGGTCGTCGTTTTCATCGTCATGTTGGTGCCGGCTCCCGGTAGGAACAATGCGGCCGGTCGAGGGAATGACCGAGGTTGAGCTGGGCGGCAACGACCGCTGCACCGTTGCCCATGCCCTGCTCGCGATCCAGCTCTGAGACGTTCCTGCCGGATGACACCGCGTTGCCGCTGTACCGGCGGCAACCATGATTCTGCCGCGAGGCCGGCCCGGACCGAGGCCGTCTCGCGTGTCTCCCACCGGTGTTCGGCCCGGCGTTCCGCGCGGAGGTCGGATCACCTCGATGTGCGCGGCGGCCGGCATGTCGAAACGGCACAAGTGCACCTCACGCGCGGTCGGGCCGGCGCCGGCGTTGCGTGGGGACGGCTGCTGCTCGAGGAACTGGCGACGGCGTGGGGCGTGCGGTGCGAAGGCGGAAGACTGGATGACGCGGGCCTGAGGTGTGCTCGGAGAAGCGTGGACCTCGGCGGTTGCGGTAACCGGTCGAAGGCCATGCCCGAGCGAGGATCACTACCGCGCCGCGGTGGCCGCTGCCTCGGCGCGGTGGCGACGGCAAGCGGTGCACACCATTGCCCGGCCGATCGTCACGCCGTCGCTCGTCACCAAACGGGCGACGTACAGCGTTCGGAGACCGCACGACTCGCACGGGATCGGTTCGGTGTCACGGCTGATGATCACTCGGTTCGGCACGGGGCCTCCTGGCCGGCGTCGAGACGGACGCTGGGCGGCGGCGGGGACTGGGCCAGACCGAAGCGTTCAAGGGTGGTTTGCGCATCACCGCGCAGCGCCAAGGTAGCTCGCCGCGTCGACGAGATCGACCGGTGCCGGCTGCCGACCCGGCTCAATGAGTGCGGGGGCCGTTCTTCACGGAGAAACGGAATTCGACGGTCACCGGCAGAGCGTCGAGATCGAGAGCCTGGCGCAACCTCGGGATTCCCTCGGTGCCGAGCCGGTGGCGGATCGTCGTGAGGTCGCCGTCGTGCTCGGCGGTGACGACCATGGCCATGGCCGGGGCGGCGTGCGTTCCGGCGAGAGTGGCATGGGCGGCGTGGACGCCGGGGTAGGTTCTCACCTC
Source organism: Amycolatopsis sp. A133 (assembly GCF_031082405.1). Taxonomy (GTDB): domain Bacteria; phylum Actinomycetota; class Actinomycetes; order Mycobacteriales; family Pseudonocardiaceae; genus Amycolatopsis. The sequence goes on along the minus strand of NZ_JAVHJU010000076.1, from coordinate 25,057 downwards.
GTCGACGAACGGTTGGGCCGCGGTGCTCGCCGCCAGTTCGGTGCGTCCGGGCTCCGAGTCCGATTCCCAGTGCCACAAGTGGGTTTTGGGCTTGCGGACCAGTTGCGCGAGGAGCCAGCGCACCAGCGACACGCCCAAGACGACGGCGATCGCGACGACGATGTACAAGGCCCAGGTCGGCGGGTTCGCGGTGCCGGGCACGATCGCGGAACCCGGTTCGGGCGCCGGGAGCGTACCGAAGTGCGCCAATACGGCGAAAGCACCGGCCGCGAGCAGTACCGCTCCGACGAGCGCCAGCAAGGCTCGGTTGAGGCCGGCGGGACGGCTGGTCATGACGTGCTCCTGGCGGAGTGGACGCTGACCTTGACGCTCGGACGGGCGACGGGGGAGAGCTGGTCGAGTCGCCGTTCGAGTGCCCGGCGGACGGCGTCGGCGAGTCCGTCTGTGCTCGTGCGCCCCGTGGTCACCTCGGCGGAGACACTGCGACGCTTCAGCCGCACCCTCACCCGCGACACACCATCCACAGTGGACGCTGCACTGCGCAGGGTTGAGCGGTAGCTGCGTCGCGAAGCGCCGGAGTCCACTTCGCCCTCCAGCGGGAGCACGGTGAGCTTGCCCGGCAGCAATGCCGCCAGCAGCAGGATCACGCCCAGCAACGCGGATACCCCGCCCGCGACGGCGGGAACCGAATCGTTCCAATGGGTGTCGTGCAAAGTACGGGCGGCGGACTGATAGCTGAACCAGGGCGTCGTGGCGACGATCATCTGGATGGCCACGACGGCGACCACGACGCACGCGGCGAGCAGGACGACCGCGGTCAGGGTCGCGGGAGTGCTGCGGCGGGTCCGGCGCTTCATCGCACCCTCCTCGTGCCGGCGCTCCCGGAGTGCAGTGCGGTGACGACGATGTCCACTCGGGACACGATGAGCCCGGTGGACTCGCCGACCCGGCGCAGCAGATGCCGGCGCGCCTCAGCGGTGGTCTCGCCGACCGAGGCAGGATAAGCCACGGACAGCCGGACATCGAGGGTGGCCGTGTCGCCGCTGACTCTCGCGGTGACCGCGGCTCTCTTGTCCGGACCTTCGCCGCCGACGGCGACGCCGAGTACGCGGCTCGCGGTGCCACCGACGCCTTCGACCTCGGTCACGGCGTGAGCCGCGATCCGTTCGACGGTGGTGTCGGAGATGGTGAGCCGGCCGCGCTCTTCCGGTTTCGGCAAGGTGGTCGTCATCGCGGATCAGCCCCGGTCGCGGCCGCTGAGCTGGGACAGGTCGAGCTTGCCGTCGAGCACGCGCCCGGCCAGCAGGCCCAGTGCGCCGAGGACCAGCACGACCAGGAAGACGCCGAGGCCACCGATCGCGGCGGCGAAGCCGAGCGCGAGGCCGGTGAGCAGGCCCAGCTGGGTGTGGGTCATGGGTTTCTCCTTGCGGTGAACGGCCCGCCGAGGGGGAGCGGGGAACTGGTGCTCGGGGCGACGGTCACCACGATCGCAGCAGGGGGTGCCATGTCGCCGATCCGAACGGCCCGGCAGCAGAGTGGCGATCTCTCGCCGAACCGACCGCTGTGGAGGCCCGCCAGTGCGGGAGGGCCGTCACGGCGGCGGCGATGCGGTCGGCGTCGATCTCGACGCCCGGGGTCACTCAACGCGACCGATGTCGGGCGGGGTGTCGTCGTCCTCGTCCTGCCCGGGGATGTGCACGTCGGAGACGTTGATGTTCACTTCGACGACGTCCAGCCCCGTGGTCGCCTCGATGGCCGAGATGACGTTGCTGCGGATCGAACGGGAGAGGTCGACGATGGATACGCCGTACTCGACGAGAATCTGCAGGTCGACGGCGGCCTGGCTTTCGCCGACTTCGACGGAGACGCCCTGCGAGACCGAGGCGGACGCGCCGGCGATGCGCTCGCGGATCGCGCCGAACGCGCGAGCCGCGCCGCCACCGAGGGCGTACACCCCGGAGACCTCGCGGGTGGCCAGGCCGGCGACCTTCGCCACGACGGTGTCGGCGATGGTGGTGGTGCCCTGCGCCGAGGCCAGCTTGCCGGCGGTGGCTTTCTCGATCTCGACGGAGCGGGTGGGGGTCGTGATGGTGGGGGTCGTCATGATTTCTCCTGAAGGGTCCGGTCCGGTGCGGAAAGATCGGGGTGGCATGGTGCGTCGGCGGTCGTCAGGACCCGCCGGCCGCGGTTTCGTCACGCCGCGGTACGGAGCCACCGCGCCGGCTTGGCGATCGCTCCGGCCAGTTGCCGGCCGGGGCGCTGCTGCTCACCGGCCAGCGCCGTGAGCACCGAAACGCCGCCGGTCAAGGCCGGGATCAGCCACTGGCAGGCGTCCAGCTGCCGCTGGGTGTGCGCGATTTCCGGCGGGGTGGACTCCGCGGGCGTGGTGCCGCCTTCGACCGCCGTCCCCTCGGCGCCCTCGAGTTTCTTGCCCAGCGCCCGGCTGTAGGCGGTGACGAGCAGAGCGGCTCCGGTCAGGGTGAGCTTGGCGACGGTCTGGGCGGCCACTCCGCGCTGTCCGGCGACCCGGCTGCGGTTCGCCCGCAGCAGAGCGGCGCCTCCGACGAGGTGGGCGCCGATGGCGGCGGCGTTCACCGGTGTCCAGCGCGCCCAGCCGGCATTGGCGACTTTCAGGCGCATCTTGGCGTCGGGAAGGTCGGCAGCGGCGCCGTTGACGGCGACCGCTCCGGCGAGCGACCCGCCGAACCAAGCGGCCAGGCCGACGTCGTGCATGGCTCGGACAACAGTGTTGGTTGAGGACATGTTTTCCTTCCGTTCGGGATCAAGCGCTTCGAGCGCGCACACAGGAAGCCGGGCGTGCTGGGCCGGGGCCCTGGGTGCTCGTTCGCCCTGCTTTGACGGTTCGTTCTTCGCCGGCGCGGTCCGGTCGTGGTCACCGCTGCGTCGGGCGATCCCGGAAGACCGCGTTCGACGTCGGACCGTCGTCGCCGTTCCTCGGGTGATCATGAGAAGTCACGCGGACCTCTCCGGTGACATGAAACCGGACGTGGGTCACCGGGGTCCTGGGTGCGGTCAGAGCCGTGGGTGGCTCTTGGTAGGGCGGATGCCCCGCGGAAATCACCACAAACACATGATTTCCGCGAATTTTCAAGCGGTTCTGACCAGCACCTTCGCCTCGGTCGATGTGACGCCTGCGCGTCCGGACGTCGGGTGCACCCGGACCGGTTCGGGCAGTTCGCTGCCGGACGTCGACGGTGCGCTCGCCGAGCTGGCGTACGCGGTCGGCGAGCTGGGCTGCGACGGCGTCACGATCGAGACCAACGCCGGCGGCCGGTACCCCCGGCGACTGCACTCGGATCTTTCCCCGGCTGAATTCGGCGGGCCATGGGGAACATGACCCGGGCGCAGTGCCGTAGCTTGCCCGCCGACCAGCGACGTGGCTCGATCGCGAGGGAGGTCGAGGTTGCGGGACGCGTTCGCCGCCGAGTTGCAGGCGGTCGGGGTCGACAGGCGCCTGTCACCTGGTTCTCGGCCGTTCCGTGGCTGCTCGCCGTCACCGGAGGTTGGTCGCCGGCCGCAGCCGCGGGCCTGTGTGCCCTCCCGTCGTGGCGGCAGCAATGGCGGGGACGGGTGCGGTGGCCGCGTTGCGGCGCGCCGATGACCGTGTCGCGGTCATCGGCTGGGAAGAGCTGGACCGCTCAAGGTCTCGTTGAGCAGTGAGGACCGACCTCAGGTGCCGTCCCTACCGGTCGTGGGTCCAGGTCATCGTGACGGTGGTGCCGGCGGCGCTGGTCTCGATGGCGGCGTGGTCGGCCAGGGCGTGGATGAGCGGCAGGCCCCGGCCGCCACCCAAGAGGCCGGGGCGTGGAGCGGGACGCCATTGGCCGTGGTCGGTGACGGTCACGGTCACGGCATCAGCGTGGTTGTCCGCGTGCTGGGTGAGGGTGCCGGCGTGGCCGGGGTAGGCGTGGACGATGACGTTGGCCATGGCTTCGTATGCCGCCAGCAGCAGATCCTGCGCCCGCGGGGGCGGCAGGCTTGTCCGAGCCGCCCACGCGGCCAGGTCTTCGCGCAGGGCGCTCAACTGTCCGGGGTCGGCGGGCACGGCCCGGCACTGCAGGCCGGGTACGGCTGCGACACGGTCTTCGTCGCCGGGGTCGTCGGTGGTACGGGGCATCGCGTCAATCCACAGCGAGCGCGGCGGCGCGGGTGGGAAACACCTGCAGCAGCGAGTTCATCCCGGTCAACGTGATCGCGCGCCGGGGCATGCCGTCCTCAGGGGCGACGACCCGCAGTGCGGTGGCTGGGCCGGCGGCGTGGGCTTGGGCGAGGACTGACAGGCCGGTGGAGTCGAGGAACGAGACCTCGCTCAAGTCGACCACGAGCACCTGGGGGCGCCGCGTGAGTGCGGCGGTGACGGCGTCGGCCACCTGCCCCGAGGTGAGCAAATCGACCGCACCGGCGACGGCCAGCACGAGCAAACCGGGTAGATCTCCGGCTTCGTGCAGGCGCACTCGCACGTCGCCCTCAGGTTCGACGTACTGGTCGGTGGGGCCGGCGTTCACCGGGCCGGACCTGATCGGTCGGTCCTCGGCTTGCATCCTTTCCGCGTGCGGAGAACGTGGTCACAGCAGTGCCCACCCCTTGATACCTCTCACTCGGCCGGGTGAAACCCCGTTCCCGTGCCGGGGGATTCGTAGCGGTGTTCGAGCCGGAGATCGGCTTCCCCGCACCTCCACTCGTGAGCGGCGCTCGAGGAGGTTCACCGGTCGGCGAACCCACGGCCGTTTCGGTGACGCGAGCACCTCGCCGGCCCCGCACCGCGCCAGCGGGTCCACCACCGGCGAGCCGAGCATGATCAGCCCGCGCACCCGGTCCGGGCGGCGGGTGGTGGCCGGCCGGGCCGGGCCGCCGCCGCGGCTCCCACGGGGCCTGCCCGGACCGCAGTGGCAATGGCGTTCCGGACCTTCGCAGGCATCTCGGGTCGACGACGTTCACTGCTGATCAGGCCCCGGAGTTTGGTCGCGGCCAGCCGTACCCTCGACTTCACGGTGTTGAGCGGGATCCCCAGTGACGCGGCGATCTCTCTGTAGTGCACGCCGTCGACGTAGGCCTGCGTCAGCAAAGCGCGTTGTTCCGGCGTCAGTTGTGCCAGTGCGTCCCGGATCTGCCGGACCTCGACTCCGCCCAGCACGAGCTCGCTGGGATCGGGGTCCGTCGGGATCAGCGCCTGACGCGCGATCAACGTGTCGCGCTCCCGCGCCGCTTGCGCCGCCCGCACCCGGTCGACCGCCCTCCGGCGTGCGATCATCGTGACCCAGCGCGCTGCGGTGCCCTGGGCGCCGTTGAACCGCGCAGCCGTCGACCAGAGCTCGAGAAAGGTTTCTTGAGCGACTTCTTCGGACTGCGCGTGGTCTTGCACCACCGTGAACACGGTGTGGAAGACCAAGCCGAAGAACTCGCGGTACAAGAGCTCGAAAGCGGACCGGTCCCCGCCGGCCACCCGCTCGAGTAGTTCTTCCATGGACTCGTTCCAGCCTCAGTAGCCCGATCGACAAAAATGTCAAGCTGTTCAGCAGCGGGGGCTGGGCTGCCTCTTCACTGGGCGTTCGAGGCACTGCCGCGCCGAGCTTGGTCCGGCGGAACTGCGGCCCTTAGACCATAAGAGTGATTCCCGTGCGCGGTCGCTTCCCGGGATTTCGGCTCATTCGCCGACGTCACCGCAGGCCAAGGCGGTGGTCGCGCCGTTCTGCCGGAGGCGAGGGCGTGTCGGGAACATCCGCACCGCTTGAGCCCGAACGGGCGTGCCTCCGAATCGTGTTCGTCGACGGACACCGGGTTCCCGGGTGATCCGGCTGGATCTTCACCAACGAGCCTGCCCGGCGCGGCCGCGTGCAGGGCGGCAGAGAGCGTGATGTCGAATGCGATCGTCCAAGAACGACAGGGTTTTCGGCGGTAAGCCGGTGCTGGGTATCGCCAAGGAGAGCGATCGCAGGGCCTTCCTGCGGATGGCGGGTCTGGTCGGGGTCGGCGCGACGCTGGTCGCCGGCGGCCTGGGGGCGGGGGTGGCCTCGGCGATCGCCGCACCGGCCGCGGGCGACGCGGGCGATCTCGAGATCCTCAACTACGCGTTGACGCTCGAGTACCTCGAGTCGGACTTCTACGCCATGGGGCTGACGAAGGACCTCGTCAGCGGGCGTGAGCTCGAGCTGATCACGGAGATCGCCGACCACGAGAGCGCGCACGTCACGGCGGTCACGGCCCTGATCAAGCAGCTCGGCGGCACTCCGGTCGCCAAGCCGGGGATCAAGTACCCGGCCGAGACGTTCGCCGACAAGGCGGGTTTCCTCAAGTCGGCGTCGATGTTCGAAGAAGTCGGGGTAACGGCCTATCACGGTCAGGTCGGGCTGATCAAGAGTGCCGATGTGCTGAAGGCGGGGGCGTCGATCGCCGGTGTGGAGTCGCGGCACGCGGCTGTGCTGGCCTCGCTGATGGGTGGGGCGCCGTTCCCCGCGCCCATCGAGAAGCAGCGGACGAAGGATGAAGTCCTCGCCCTCGTCAAGCCGTTCCTCTCCTGACTCCCGACTCCTGAAGGAAAGCACTTATGAACAGGCGTGATCTGATCCACGGGCAGGCCACCGAGGTGTCGCCTCTGCTGGCGCTCGGTGCGCTCAACAACCGCTGGGCGCCGGCGCAGGCCGGCGACTTCGGGAGCGACCTCGATGTTCTCAACTACGCATTGACGCTGGAGTACCTCGAATCGGCCTTCTACGTGCAGGGCAACAAAGCCGTTTCTCTTTCGGGGGCCGAGGCGGACTATCTCAAGAAGATCCAGTCCGACGAGGAGTCGCACGTCACGACCTTGACTTCGACGATCAAAAAGCTGGGTGGGACCCCGGTCGAGGCGCCGATGGTGAACTTCGGGGCCGCGTTCGAGAGCCGTACGAGCTTCCTGACCACGAGTCACACCTTCGAGAACGTCGGTGTCGGCGCCTACCTCGGTGCGGCCGGGTTCATCAAGGACAAGACCATCCTGCTGGCGGCCGCAGGCATTTTCGGTGTCGAAGCGCGGCACGCGGCGATCGTGGGTAACCTGCTCGGCCTGCCCGCCAAGGGTGGGGTCTTCAAAGGCAACACCGAGACCCCGACGGACAAGGCCACCGTGCTGGCCGCTGTCGCGCCGTTCCTGGTCGCCACCCCCAACGTCCCGGCCGGTGCGCCGGACATGGGCGCGGGCGGGTCGAGTGACAACTCGACCGGCGCCACCCTCACCACGACCGGCGCCGTGCTGGTCGCAGGCGCGGCGGCGACCGCGGTAGCGGTGGGCCGCCATCGCCGCGCCGACACCGGCGAAGGAACCGATGCCTGACGCGGACCCCGTGAAGGCCGGAGCCGGTGGGCGTCACCGCAACGCCCGCCGGCTCCTCCTCGCGCTCGCTGTGGTGCTGGCTCTCGCCGGCGGCGGCCTGATCTGGGCGGGCGTCACCCGCACGTCCGGTCCGGATCCCGTCGCTTCGGTGGGCAGCATCCCGGTGCCGGCGACCGCGGTGACGACCTCGGACCCCACGGCCACCGCCCGGCCGGTTGCCCGGCCGCCGGTTCCCCTGCCCCGGTCCGCGCCCGTGTCCCTCCGGGTGCCGAGCATCGGGGTGAGCAGTCCGCTGCTGTCTCTGGGGCTCAATCCCGACAGGACGGTCGAGTCCCCGAAGGACTTCGGCAAGGCGGGGTGGCACGACAAAGGGCCGACGCCCGGCGAGGTGGGCGCGTCGGTCATCCTCGGGCACATCGACTTCTACCGCGGCCCGGCGGTGTTCTTCCGGCTTTCGAAGCTCGCCCCCGGCGATCGAATCGAGGTGCTGCGCGGCGACGGCAAGACGGCGACGTTCACGGTCGACGCCAAGCGGCAGTACCCGAAAAGCCGGTTTCCGGCGAAGGACGTCTACGGCGCGGTGGAGTACGCCGGGCTTCGGCTGGTCACCTGCGGCGGCGAATTCGACCGTACTGCGCGCAGCTATCTGGACAACATCGTGGTCTACGCGCACCTCCGTGCAGTACGAGGGCGACGATCCGGCAACGTTCGAACCCGACCAGAAGCGCGCATTCGACGCCGCAGCCGGCGTCCAGGCGGTGTTGATCCCGAACGCCGCGCACGATCTCGCGTTGCACCGCAACGCGAGATTCACGACGGCGCTGATCAACCGATGGGCATCCCGGGCGCTTGCCCAAGGCCTGTCTCGGCACTGATGTTGTGGCCGGCGAGGTCGTGTTGCGATCAGCCGTCGAGGATGACGTTGTGCAGGCGTCCGGTTACGCACACCTGGCCGGTGCGAGTGCTCGCGGCACGGCGCGGCGGGTAGTCGCGCAGGCTCTTGGATCGCTCGTCGCCTCGCTCGAAAATGGCACGGGACGTCGTCGTTGTAGACGGCTGACGGGCTGACCGGTCACCGGCGGTCGTCGAGCAAGGCGGCCGCCGAGGGATCAGGCTGTGGGCAGCTCGCCCAGCTGGGTCAGCGCGCCGGCGTCGGCGGTGCTGTGCCGGGCCGGTTCGGTGAAGAAGTGCGCCACGTGGCCGGTCGCGAGGTGGGCGCGGAACGCGTCGGTGTCGGCGTAGATCTCGTAGCGGTGGAACGTCCCGGGGTCGGCGAGCTCCCGGAACGCGCGGAACTCCACGACCGCGCGCTGGGCCCCGACCCGACCGCTTAGCGGCGCGGGGCTCAGGGCGTCACCAGGTCACCGGAAGGGATGCCACGCCGTGGATCGGGGAGAGCGTCCGGAATTCGAGCTCCTCGAACGGCACGGCCGGCCGCAGCGCCGGCAAGCGGCGCAGCAGTGCGGGCAGTGCGCCGGCCAGAGCGACTACTGCGGCGTCGGCGCGGACGTCGCGGTGCGGCCGACTCGGGGAAAGGCTGGGTCATGGAACCCGCCCAGTGTGGTTGCGAAGGGGGATGCCGGCGGGCTTGCCGCGGTGCCGGGCCACCCGCACCCGGGTGGCCCGGCACCGCGGGCGGGTCAGCCCAGTTGGGCTTCCCACCTGGTTTTGGTGCCGGAGGCGTCGGCCGCGAGGCGGTCTCGTGCGGCGGTGTCGTCGTACATGGTCCAGCGGGCCCAGTCGACGACGGTCTTGGGGAAGCGCTGGTCGCTCCAGAAGCTGGTGTGGCTGCCGCCGACGAAGGTGGGGAACGCCTTGGGCCAGTTGATTTCGTTGTAGGCCTGGTGGGCCGAGGAGCAGGCGCAGGTGGTGTCCCGGTCGCCGTGGACGAAGAGGACCTTTGGCGTTGACCGAGGTGGCGGGGTTGCCCATGTCGACGCAGGACTGTGGGTTGGCGGAGACGATCCGGCTGTCGGGCCAGGAGGTCAGCAGGCCGTGGGTCACCATGCCACCCAGGGAGTGGCCCGAGACGCCGACGCCGATTCCGGTGTTGAGGTGCCCGGCCAGTGGGCCGCTGGTGTTGAGGGCGAGGGTGTTGGTGATGATCTGGGAGACGTCTTTGGAGGTGTTGCCGTTGTTGACGTCGCCGAAGTGGTGGTTGAAGTGCGGGGCGGGGACGACGAAGCCGGCGGCAGCCAGGGCCCGGATGATGAACAGGGAGTTCTGCGGGCTGCTGCCGTAGCCGTGGGCGAAGTTGTAGACCTTGCGCGGTCCGGGCCCGGGGAGCGAAGGTCGGCGTCAGCCTCGCCTCGGCCGGGTACTGTGAGAGCCACGTCACACCGGGACACTGCAGAGGTGGAGTTGATGCGTGATGGAACGACGCGTGCCGGTGGCGACGCACTGGGGTAGTTTCGTCGCCGTCGTCGATTCCGGGCGGTTGGTGCGCATCGAGCCGAGGCACGATGACCCGGCGCCGTCGCTCATCGGCCCCGGAATGGTGACTGCCGCCGACGACAGCGCTCGCGTGTTGCGCCCCGCCGTGCGCAAGGGCTGGCTGGACGGCGAGCCGCGCGCCCCTGGCGCGGCCAGGGGCGCGGACGCCTTCGTGGAGGTGAGCTGGGATCAGGCGATCACCCTGGTGAGCGAGGAACTCCGTCGAGTTCGTGCCCGGTACGGGGACAGCGCGGTGTTCGGCGGGTCCTACGGGTGGGCGAGTGCGGGCAGGTTCCACAACGCGCAGGGGCAGCTCCACCGGTTCCTGGCGTTGGGCGGGGGCTACACCGACTCCCGCAACACCTACAGCACCGCGGCTCTTGAGGTCATCCTTCCCCACGTGATCGGCGGTCACCCGTGGAGCTACCAGAGCCGGATGCCGATGTGGGACGCCATCGCCGAGAATTGTGAGCTGGTGGTGGCGTTCGGCGGCCTGGCCCTCAAGAACAGCCAGATCAACCCCGGCGGGCTGGTCAAGCACCGGACGCAGGAGCTGCAACGCCGGTGCCGGGCGGCCGGGGTGCGGTTCGTGAACATCAGTCCCATCCGCAGCGACACCGCCGGCTTCCTCGACGCCGAGTGGCTGCCCGTCGTCCCCAACACCGACGTCGCCGCGATGCTCGGCATCGCCCACACGATGCTGGTCAACGGGTGGCACGACGAGGACTTCCTGCGCCGGTGCTGCGCCGGGTTCGACCGCTTCGCCGCCTACCTGACCGGCGAACTCGACGGCGTTCCGAAGGACGCCGCCTGGGCGGCGGAGATCACGGGCATCGGCCGTGACGCGCTCGTCGACCTCGCTCGCCGCCTCACCAGCCGGCGTTCCCTCGTCATGGTCAACTACGCGGTGCAGCGGGGAGACCACGGCGAACAACCGGTCTGGATGTCGGTCGTGCTGGCCGCCATGGCGGGTTCGATGGGGCGGCCCGGGTGCGGCTGGGGCACGGGTTACGCGACGATGGACGCGACGGGCGTGGCCGAAGACCGCGCTTTCGTGGCGTCGGTACCGGAGGTGGCCAACCCGGTCCCGGATTTCATCCCGGTCGCGAGGATCGCCGATACCCTGCTGCGTCCGGGCGAGGTCATCGACTACGACGGCCGGCGCCTCACCTTGCCCGAGCTCCGCCTGATCTACTGGTGCGGCGGGAACCCGTTCCACCACCACCAGGACCTCCATCGGCTGACCCGCGCCTGGCAGCTCCCGGACACCGTGGTGGTGCACGAGGCCTGGTGGAACACGTCGGCGAAGTTCGCCGACATCGTCCTGCCCGTCGCCACCAGCCTGGAACGGGACGACTTCGCCGCCGGGTTCTCCGATCCCCACCTCGTCGCGATGCCGAAAGTCCGCGAGCCGGCGGGCGAGTCGCGCACCGATCACGAGATTTTCGCCGCCTTGGCCTCCCGGCTCGGATTCGAGCGGGAATTCACCGAGTCGCGTTCGGAGATCGAATGGGTCCGGCACCTTTACGAGCAGACACGGGACAAGCTCGGCGGCGATGCCGCCTTGCCGGGCTTCGACGACTTCTGGCGAAGCTCCAGCGCTGAGCTGCCGGCGTCGACCGGACCGTATCCCGGCAGTTTCGCAGCTCTCCGCTCGGACCCGCGGCGGTTCCCCCTGACGACGCCGTCCGGCCGGATCGAGATCTTCTCCGAGGAGATCGACTCGTTCGGTTACGACGACTGCGCCGGGCACCCGAAGTGGTTCGAGCCGGCGGAGTGGCTGGGTGCCGAACTGTCGGACCGGTTCCCGCTGCACCTGATCTCGAACCAGCCCGCTTCGCGCCTGCACAGCCAGTACGACAACGGTGGCCACAGCCTCGGCTCGAAGATCCGTGGCCGGGAGCCGGTGACGATCAACCGGTCGGACGCCGCTTCACGCGGCATCGAGAGCGGCATGATCGTCCGCGTCCACAACGACCGAGGCAGCTGTCTCGCGGGCGCGGTCCTGTCGGACGACGTCATGCCGGGCGTCGTGCAACTGTCCACGGGAGCGTGGTGGGATCCGGTTCAGCCGGGGCAGAGCGGAACCATGGACCGCCACGGCAATCCGAACGTTCTCACCGCGGACCGGCCGTGCTCGCGCCTGTCCCAGGGACCGAGTGCTCTCAGCGCGCTGGTCGACGTCGAGCGTTACGACGGCCCCCTGCCCGAAGTGCTCGCCTTCGCACCACCCAGCCTCGTGCTGCCCGGTAGCCACCCGAACGAATGATCCGATTCCCTCCTTGGGGGACGCCGCTGGACATCACGTGAGGGCGTGCATACGTTGCGGGCCCATGACTGAAATTCGGGATCTCAAGTACCGTCAGTGGTTCAAGGGCGCGGACGTCGACGGCGACGGGGTGATCACCCGCCAGGACGTCCGGTTGATGGGCGAACGCTACATCGCCGCCCGGGGGGCCGCGCCCGAGGCCGCGACTGCCCGCCGGCTGACCGAAGGGCTGGACGCGTTCTGGGCCAACGTGATCGCGCCGATGGACCAGGACGGCGACGGGCAGGTCGATCTGCGGGAGATGACCGAGGGGTTCCGGCGGGCGCTGGCCGATCCCGCCCTGTACCCGCAGCAGGTCGGACCGGTGGCCGACTGCTACTTCGACCTGATCGACCTCGACGGTGACGACCGGATCGACCAGGCGGAGTTCGGGGAGATCTTCGGCCTGGCGGGCAACGTGTCCACTGAGGACTGTTCAGCGGTCTTCGCCGCGTTGGACGTGGACGGCTCGGGCGGCCTGGATCGCGCCGAGTTCCACCAGGCGCTGGAGGAGTTCTTCTACGGCGACAACCCGGACGCCCCCGCCGCGCACCTGTTCGGCAGGATCGCCGGCTGACCGGCCGGGCACCCGCTCCCGGCCTCCTGGCGTCTCGACGCCGCAGCGCTCGGGGCCGCGGCCGGCCGCGATGGCTCTCGACGACCGGTGGGCGCACCTGCGTGACGCCGCGTTCGTGGTGAAGACCGAGCGGGTCGAGGTCCACCCGGTCGCCCACGACCGCGACGGGGAGCGGCGCCTGCGGGAGGCGACCGCCGAGCTGCTGGGATGTGCCGGCGTGTCGCGTTACCCCGGACGCAGAGGTGTGGCGGGAAGCTTGTGAGGCGCCGCTTCGACATAATCGCCCCATGCCGTTGTTCGACTACTTCCGTGCACCCGGCGCCGACGCCGTGCGACGGGCGATGGATGTCACTGACGAGTGCTCTCCGATGGGCGAGGTGTTCGACGGGGTCGAAGCGAAGGGAGTCGATCCGGCGGTCGTGCTGGGCATGCTGATCGCGGCGGTCCGGCAGGTGCCGTGGCGCCCGGACCTCGTGAGCGAAAAGCTGGTCTGGCCACCAGGCGGCGAACCGGATCCCGGCCACGAGGGCCCGTGGGTGACCGAGCTGAACGAGTCGGCCCGCAATGTGCTGGCCGAGGCCGGCGATCTGCCCCGGGTGGCGCGGGAGTGGGCCCGGATCGAAGAACTCGGCGGCCGCGTCGGCGTGGCGGAGGCGCAGGCGTTCATCGAGGCGGTGGGCGGGCTCGCGCGGCGGGCTCGAGAAGCCGATGAGCCGCTGTTCTGCTGGATGAGCCTTTAGCCATTCCGGTCCCGGTGACCTGGACCCGCCCGCCGGACACGGCCGCGGCTTCGGCTGTCGACGGGTGAACGCCGCCGCCGTGTAGGCCTTCGCCGATCGCCACCCCGTGAGCGGGGAGCGGCGTGCCGTCCCCGCGGGCGAACGCCACGAGTTGCGCCGCCGCTGTCGGCCACGACGATCGCCGGGCAGCAGCGCCGGAGTCGCCTGGTACGTCGTCGGGCGGCGGCCGACCCGCAGGCTCACCGGTATCCGGACGCGAACGGCGCGCTGACCCCCGTGCCGCGGACAAGCTGCAGCCGCGCTGTCGTCGGCACCGTCGAGCGCAGTCACACTCGATCGGCTGTTTCCCGACGCTCCGCCGAAGACCCCGCTCGGGTGCCGCTGTGGTGCACCGGCCGCGGAGAACTGGTCAACATGCCCAGCCGGACGTCGTGGACGCGGAAGGCGGCCCGACCCCACCTGATCACCATCTGGTGGTCGGGCCGCGCGCCGAGGCGCCAATTGCCTCGATGGCGGCGACAACATTGCCCGCTCGACATCCGGGCTGCGGTTTCCCGATGATCTCGCCGAGGGTACCTGGTTCGGCACGTTCGTGAACACAGTACGTACGGAGTTCGTTTTCTGCGCGATTTTCGGACATTTATAACAGTTCGAAGCCGCAGGTCGAATTTCGTAACAGGGAACGTCGCAGATGCGTGGCCTTGACGGCCATCACGCTTTCCGCCGCCAATTCAGCGGTGGCCACGGGGTTTGACCTGGTCGTGGTGACCGCGACGGTCGACGGCACGACCGGCAACTGGGGAACCGGCCGATCCACACGCCGGAATCGGCGATCGAAACTGTAACGTCGTCTGCCGCGCCGTCGGCGGAGCCGGTGACACCAGCCGGGACAGTCACGCCGATGAGCAACACGCCCACCCAGGTGACACCCAGTCCCCCTGAACCGGCGCCGACCACCGAACCCTGAGAACCGAGCACCATTCGATTGAAGGAGAAGTTCCATGCGTATCAGCAATAAAGTCAAATCCGTCCTCGTCGTCGCCACTTCCGGCGCGCTGGTGGGAGTCGGTGGTTTCGCGGTCGCCGCGTTCGTCCAGGACAGCACCACCGGCGGGGTGTCCGGGTCCGCCGAGGCGATGACCCCCGCCACCGTGACCGGTGCGCAGACCGGCACGCTGCTGCCGGGAGAGAAGGCCTACGTCACCTTGACCTTGTCCAACCCGAACGCCAACGTGAAGATCAAACTGTTGTCCGTGACCCCGGGTGATGTTGCGATCGACACCGTCGGAAACGTCGCCGACAAACCCTACTGCCAGGGTCAGCTCGAACTGTCCGTCGCCGGCGCGGACCCGCTGCTGCCGACGCTCGCCGTGAGTGAGGCCAACTTCCCGTACAAGCTGACCGACGCCGTGAAAATGAAGGATGACACGGACATCCGCTGCCAGGCCATGACCTTCCACACGACCTGGACCGCTCAGTTCCAGGCCGTCCGCTAGGAGCGACCGTGACAACCACGAGGCCGGTGGTCACGTGGTTGTCGCGCAGCAGTGATCCCTCCTCACGAAGTGACGGCGCTGATCAAGAATTCTCCCGGCCGGCCGGGAAACTCGCCCATCCGACTAACCCTCTTCACCGGAGGTAACGCATGAGACGCCTGTTTTCGACCGCTGCCGCAGTGGTGGCATTCGGTGCCGCGCTCGTGGGAGCGACACCGGCCTCGGCCAGCCAGTCCACCACTGCGGCAACGCGTGGTGGCTTCCGGAGACGGGCCGGTCTCTCCCAGCTTGCGGACCAGCTCGGCGATCGAGCTTTTGTGAACTTCCTGGCGATCGGCGAGACGCAGCTCGCGGTGGTGATTGCCGCCGGTCGTGCCCATGTCGTCCAGATCGGCAGCCGGCGCCGCGCGGAACAGTTGGCGTGGGAGCTTTACGCGGACATCGACGCCTACGCACCGGACAACTTGCCGCAGCCGATCGCGGAGGTCGTGATCGCGTCGGCGCGACGGCGAGCCGGTTCCCTGGACGACCAGCTGTTTGTGCCTTTGCTGGAGTTGCTTGCCGGACGGGAGCTGGTGATCGTTCCCAGCGGACCGCTGCATTCGATCTCCTGGGGAGTGCTGCCGTCGTTGCAGAGCCGTCCGCACGTCGTCACTCCTTCCGCGACGGCCTGGCTGGCTGCGGATCGCCCGCCGACTCGCGGCCGGGCGGGCGAGACGGAGCGCCTGGACGGTGCGCAGATGGCCCACCTCGCCGTCCAGGGGCAGCATGAGCCGGAAAATGCCTTGTTTTCGCGGCTGGAGCTGGCCGACGGGCCGCTCTTCGCCCACGACGTGCTCCGACTTCGGCAACCTCCGGCACAGGTGGTACTGGCTGCGAGCGAGCTCGCCCTGACCCACATCAGGCCGGGTGACGAGCCGCTGGGATTCGCCGGTGTTCTGCTGGCGTCGGGCGTCAGCACGGTCGTGGCCGCGGTCACCCGGGTCGGCAGGAACGCCGCGACGCGGGCCATGAGTGAATTTCACCGTCAGCTCGCGGCCGGGATCAAACCGGCGAGCGCGCTCGCGCAGGCGACTGCGCAAGACCCGTACCGTAGGCCGTTCGTCTGCGTGGGTTCCAGCTGATCGGCCGCCGCGTCCGCTTGATGACGAAGTCTGCACTGTCGTCCTCGCGTCGCCTGCGTGACTTTCCGGAATCTTGGTATGCGTGAGGAAGCGCTACCGACGAGCTGGGGGAACAGCTTGAGCCGTTCCGCCCGGTGCGCCCGCGATGTTTCCGCCATTCGGGCCGCAAGCGTGCCGACGCGCCGGCTCGGAGATCGGTCAGCCCCGCGATCGCCGTGGGCCGGCGCCGCGTCGAACCGAGTGCCTCCGAGAGGGGTTCGTGTCGGCGTCGGGGAGAGTGCGTCCATTCGGGGGACTCCGGTATTGATTCAGGCGAACGCAGGGGTAGATTCGTGTGTCGTTGCCCCGGACCTCGGTGACGTGACAGTCCGCGATGATCGCGGATGCAGATCACGAGCCGAGGTTCTTCTGCGCTCAGGAGCGCACGCCGGCAGTACGGCGACGGTGAATGGCTGGTGATCCGCACAACTCAGTCACGGTGGCGCGCCGCGCCCATGTGAGTCATCGCTGAATTGCGTTCCAGGAAATGAAGCCATGAGAATTCAACAGACTCAATTCCACCGGGGATTCGTCGCCGCGCTGGCCGGAGTACTTGCGGTTCCCGTCATGTGGGTGATCGCCCCGCTGACCGCCGATGCCGCCGTCAACTGCGTCGTGAGCGCCGGGGTGACCCAGACCGATACGACCGTGATCGGCACTCCCGGCAACGACACGATCGACTGCGGCGGCACGAACCCCGGCAAGACCATCAACGGCAACGGGGGAAACGACACGATCACCGGCTCGGACTTCGACGACACGATCAACGGCGGGGACGGCAACGACACCATCACCGGCGGCACCGGCAACGACACCCTCACCGGCGGCCTGGGCATCGACACGATCTCCGGCAGCGCCGGAAACGACACCCTCATCGGCGCATCCAACGACGGCAGCCAGGACAGTCTCGACGGCGGCCTCGGTACCGACACCTGCCAGGGCCCCGCACCCGACCCCGACATCCACGCAAGCTGCGAAAACACCAGCACCCCGCCGACGACGGGCCCGGGCTCGGGTACGGCGAACGCAACCCAGCTGTGCACCGCGACCGGCGGCGTATTGTCCCTCACCGCGAACCCGGTCGGCTACGTCTGCGTGTTCAATCCCCTCAGTCCCACCAACCGCCGCGTCACGGAGGCCGGCCGGATCTGCACCGGGGCCGGCGGCACGTTCGTGAACCTGCTCCCGCTGAGCTACGCCTGCGTCCTCCCGACCACGCCGTAGACCAACAGCTGATCCAGTCCCTGCCCCGGACGAAACCGGGGCGACGAGAACGGCCGCGCCTCGAGTGGGGGCGCGGCCGTTCGGCGTTGCGGGCGAGGGCCGTGCCGGAATCCTGCGTCTCTTGTGGATACGTCGAGTGGGTTTTGCACCACAGCGGCACCATCACCGGCAACACCGGAGATGGCGCCGCTGCTCGACGATTCCGGGGACACCCGTGATCACCTTTCGCACCGTGACCAGGCCGGCAATTTCGATTCCGTCGACCGGCGTTGCCGATCTGCTGGACGATTTCGCGCGGCACGCACCTCAGGCGAGGGGTACGCGGGCCACCGCCGGAGTCGTCGGCTGCGGGGAGCCCGCCGCGGGTTCCGTGGTGATGCCGATCCGGTCGACGTCCGCCGGAAGCCGCGCCGCGACGATCCCGGACACGCCGGGCACCAGCCCGGCAGACTGCGCGCCCCGGGTTCCGATGAGCCACACCTGGTAGGCGTGGCCCGTGTCGAGAGGAAGCAGAGCTTGCGCGGCGACGGCGACTTCACCTCGTTGTCGCGAAAGGTGCACGACGACGGAACCGCCGCCGGTGCTGTCGGCGCGCAACACCGTGACATCCGGCGCACCGTGCACCCCGGTGGGACCGGCGAGCTGAGTCGATGGCGCCGGTTCCGGCGGCGACGAGCCGATGCTCATTCCGCCGGCGACCGCGGCGGCGGCCACGGCGGTCACGGCGACGGCGGCGCGCGTGCGCCACGGCCGGCGGTTCCGCGTCGGTGTCGCGACCACCGGCGGGAGCTGCCGCGTCATGGTGATGCCGGCGAGGACTCTGCTGCGCAGCCGGCCGGTGGGGTGGGTGGTCGCCGCCATCGCGAGCTTGACGGCCGTTTCGCGGAATTCGGCGACTTCGCGGGCGCAGGCCGGGCACTCGCCCAGGTGCCGGGTGAAGGCGGCACGTTCGACGTCGGTGACCGCGTCGAGGGCGTACGCGCCGGTCAGCGTGTGGGCGTCGGCGGTGGTCATCGGGTTGCTCCCAACGCGTCCCGCAGCCGGATCAGGCCGTCGCGCATGCGGGTCTTGACTGTGCCGGTGGCCACTCCGAGCTTCTCGGCGACTTCACGGCAGGTGAACCCGTCGAAATAGGCCAGCAGGACCGATTCCCGCTGCAGCTCGGTGAGGGTGGACAGCGCCTCGCGGACCAGATGCTGTTCCTCGGTCGACAACGCGGTCTCGGCGACGTCGTCGTAGGGACGGCGCGGATCCAGCCGCTGGTCGCGGTCCTCCCGGTCTCGGGCGGACCGTTCGGCGCGGACCCGGTCGACGGCACGGCGGTGCGCGATGGTCAGTGCCCAAGCCAGGAGCTTGGCGCGGACCGGGTCGAACTGCGTGGCTTTGCGCCAGATCTCGAGCAGCACCTCTTGGGCGGCCTCTTCGGCTTGGGCCCGGGACCGGAGAACCCGCAGCACGGTCCCGAAAATCGGACCGGCGAGCCGGTCGTGGAGTTCGGCGAAAGCCCGCTCGTCACCAACGGCGGCTCGTCCGAGAAGCTCCTCGGGCGTCGAGGGGACGACGAGGGCATCGCCGGGTAGTGGTGGAAGAGCGGTGAGGGTGGTGCGCGCGGCGGCCATGGTGGATCCTTCCCGGCCGGAGCCGAGCTCGCCCTACGGCGGATCGTCCGCGGTGCGGGTGAGCTGTTGCCTCTGATTCGTCGGCGACGACCCGGCGTATTGGTACGAGGCCCGGCCGATGCTCGCGCTCACCGAAATGGGTGATACGGGTCTCGATAAGGTGGCGAGACCAATCCCGGCGAGCCGGCACGCCGAATGCCGCAACTATCGAGAAGAAGCCCGACCAGCCCCCTCCGCCGCAGCGGACACGGTTGCGATTCTTCGCGGCCGCGTTCACCGGGATCCTCGCCCTCGCCGCCGCGCTGGCGGCCGGCACCTGGTGGCGGGATTCATCAGTGTCAATGCCTCGCCTTACCTGGCGGTGGGCAACGGCGCCATCGACCTCACCCCGGTGGAGCTGAAGGACTTCGCCGTCCGCACTTTCGGCACTTACGACAAGCTGGTGCTGCTGGGCAGCATGGTGGGTGTCGCCGCGCTCGCCGGTGTCCTTTCGCGACGATCGCCGGTACCCGGCACCGCGCTCATCGCCCTGTTCGGGCTCGTCGGCGCCATCGCCGTTTACCAGCGCCCGGACCTGACCGCGGTGGCGCTGCTCGCGCCGCTCGCCAGCCTGGTCACCGGCATCGCCGTTTTCCTTCTCTTGCACCGGATCGAGCCTCGCACTTGGTGGTCAGCGAAGTCCGGGGTGCAGGCCGGGACGTCCCGGAGCGCGTTCCTGCTCGGGGGTGCCGGGGTCGTCGCCGGCGTCGGCGCGGCCGGGCTCGGCGGTCAGCTGATCAGCTCGTCGCGAGACGCCCCGCGTCGCCGGAGGCGATCGGAAAGCTGGTTCCGGCGCGGACCGCGCCGATGATTCCGGCCGACGCCGACTTAGCGAAGCTCGGGACTCCACCGTTCCTGACGCCGAACGCGAACTTCTACCGGGTGGATACCGCGTTGTCGGTGCCGCAGCTGCGGGCCGAGGACCGGACACTGCGGCTGCACGGCATGGTCGAGCGGGAAGTGCGCTACCGCTTCGACGACATCCGCAACCGGCCGCTGGTCGAGCGCACGGTGACGATGACGTGCGTGTCCAACGAGGTCGGCGGCGACTACGTGTCGACGTCGAACTTCATCGGCGTCGACCTCGCCGACCTGCTCGCCGAAGCCGGCGTGAAACCCGGCTCCGAGCAGCTGTTCTGCCGGAGCGTGGACGGCTGGACGTCGGGCACCCCGTCGGCGCGGCGCAGGATCGCGACCGCGGCGCGATGCTCGCGATCGGGATGAACGGCGAACCGCTGCCGCTGGAGCACGGGTTCCCGGCCCGGCTGGTGACACCTGGCTTGTTCGGGTACGTGTCGGCGGCGAAGTGGGTCGTGGACATCGAGGTCACCACCTGGGCCGCGCGCCACGCGTACTGGTTGAAACGCGGCTGGGGCCAGGAGGCGCCGATCAGGACCGAGTCGCGGATCGACTCCCACCGCGGTTTCGCCAACGTAGCCAAGGGAAAGTGCGCGTGGCGGGGGTCGCCTGGGCCCAGCACACCGGGATCGCCAAGGTCGAAGTCCGGATCGAGCAAGGTCCCTGGCGTGAAGCCACGCTCTCGCAAGAGGTCAACCGCAACACCTGGCGGATGTGGCGGACCGAGGTCGACCTGCCCACCGGGGTGCACCAGGTGTTCTGCCGCGCCACCGACAAATCCGGCTACACCAAGACCGACCAGCGCGCCGGGACCGTCCCGGACGGCGCCACCGGCTGGCACAACGGCACTTTCACCGCCGCCTGAGAAATTCCTTCCCGATTGACCAATCCGGTTCGCCGCCGGGATCGAATAACCAGTGACCAGAGGCAGCGCCGCTCAGTTCGCCTCGGCCGCATCATCCAATTGGAGTGAATATTCGTGCGTAATCTTCGTATCGCCGGTCTCGGTCTCACCGCGGCCGCCGCGCTCACGCTGACCGCGTGTGGCAGCAACGACACCGCATCCTCGGGCAGCTCCGGCGCCCCGGCTCCGACCCCCTCGATGGCCGCGCCGTCGCCCAGCATGGCCGCCGCGAACGGCGTGACCACCAACGCCGACGTCTTCGGCCCGGCGTGTTCGCAGCTGCCGCAGGGGTCCGCGCCCGGCTCACTGGACTCGATGGGCCCGCAGCCCGTCGCCTCCGCCGCGTCGACGAACCCGCTGCTGACCAAGCTGGTCGCCGCGGTCAAGGCCACCAACCTCGTCGACACCCTCAACAGCCAGCAGGCCATCACGGTGTTCGCCCCGGCCGACCCGGCCTTCGCCGCCCTCGGCGACGCCAAGTTCACCGAGCTCGCGGGCAAGCCGGCCGAGCTGTCCCCGATCCTGCAGTACCACGTCGTCGGCCAGCGTTACGACGCCAAGGGCCTGGAGTCCGCCGGCACGCTCGAGTCCCTCGACACCGCCGGTGGCGCGCTGAAGATCGAAGGCTCGGGCGACACCATGACCGTCAACGGCGCCAAGGTCCTGTGCGGCAACATCCCCACCAAGAACGCCACCGTCTTCGTCATCGACAAGGTCCTCACCCCCGGCACGAACAAGTAACCGGTCTCCGGCCCGCCTGTCTTTCCGCAGCAGGCCGGCCCGGCACCAGCAGCCGCCGCCGCAGCTCCGAGCACCACCGGGGCCGCGGCGTCGCGACGACGTTGTCGAGCGCCCTCACGCGGGCAACGTGGCCTTCGAAGTCACGGTTCGCAGCGCACCCCGCAGCAGCCGGGCGATCTGAGGGGAGGTCCAGCCGGTGCGGGTGGCGAGTTCGGCCGTCGTGAGGTGGTCCACCGCCGTCGACCACAAGGCGAAGCGCTGGCGAGGCGGTAACAGCGTCACTTCGTCGAGCAGCACCGCGTCCCGCAGTGCCGCGTCCAGCCGTGGCCGGTCGATCCGCCGGCCCAGGTCGGCGCGCAGCTCCAGCAGGACGCGGGCGCGCACCTGCCGTCCGGCGTCCACGACCGCCCGCGATTCGGTGGCTTTCGGCTGTGCACAAAGGATTCGGCGGCACAAGGTGGCACTCGTCCGCCGGGAATGGCCGGTCTGGCACGCGACCCGGTACACCAGCGTCAGCATCCGGCCGGGCAGATCGACCTCCGCTGACTCCCACTCCGGCACGGTGCCCGCCACCGAGGACCGGGAGCGGCTCTCGGCGGTCATCCGTTCACCTTCGGCCGCGCTGAATCCACCGGCAGGTGGTCCAGCAACCAGACGAGTTCCGCGGCGTCGATGATGCCGGCGTCCGCGGCGCGGACCCAGGCGTTGGCTGCTCGCCGGCCGAACTCGCGCGTGATGGGTGGTTTCGTCGTGTGCTGGACGCTGGTCATCGGCTGCTCCCGGTGGGCGGGTGACGTGTGTTCGGCCACCGGGGTCCGGGGTTGCCGCGACGTGCTGCTCTTTCCGAATCTTAGCCCCACTTCCGGTGGGGCACGATTCGGCGATCGAGGCTCGAAGTCGAGGCGAACCGTCGCCTCGATCCGGTGTTCGCCGATCCGAGCGGGCGCCGGCGGCTGGTTCGGCCGGAGTGCCGGCCGTCGCGGGGTCGCGTTCATCACCGGTACGGGGCTGTTGCCGGCCAACCAGCCGGCGACGTCCGCCTCCGGCGACGCCGAGTCGAATTCCGCACCGGGCGGACTGCCGGCTGCGCCGGGCGCGGGGTGGCAGCCCGCCGCCGGCGCGGGAGAGAAGCAGTCGCCGGGGACGGGCCGGAAGTCCGGGCCGCGGATCGCCATACCCGCGAACGTCCTCCGCCTGTCCGCGGTAGCGGGCGGCAACGTGCCAGGGGGACAGCAGCCCGCAGGCGGAGCGCAGAATGGCACGAGCGGGCCGGCGGCGGTGCACCAGCAGCAGGGCCACCACTTCGCCACCGTCACCGTCGCGGTCGGATCGGGAACACCCAGAGCACCAGCTGCGGCCAGCTCAAGGCGAGGTCGCCGGTGTCGCGGGCCCGGCCGTGCGCGAGCATCAGCCCGACCGCGACCAGGCCGAAGAGCCACAGCGGGGGCAACAGATGCCGTACTGGGCTCTCCGCCGGCCGATTCGGGGCGATCGGCGAGGACGTGCCGGACTTCGTCACCTTCGGGGCGTGCTGGGTGCCGGGGTTCGCCCATCGTGAAAGCCTGCTCCGCCGGATCCGCCCGGCGACATCGGCCGTCCTCACGGCCGTGGCCGTGCTCGCCTTCGGCTGGGTCGAGGACCTGGCGGGCCGCCGACCCCCGCAGCTCCTTCCCGGTGGCCGCCGGAAGCCGGTTGTTCCCGTGCCCGCGGTCGTTCCCGTGAACACCTGACGGTTCTTGTGGCGCCGGTCCTGTCTCGTTTAGCCCGTGAGTCCGCGGGGAAGCCCGGCAAAGTAGCGAACATGTGGTCGCCCCGGTCCCCGGCGCCATGATAGGGAAGGGCTTCCATGGTTGCGTCTCCGGAGAGCGTCGACGTCGGCGTTCGCGCGAAGTCGCGTAACGACTTCAGTGATCTCGTTCGCCTCGTGCAGGGTGAAGGCCTGCTTGACCGCCGCTACGGCTACTACGCGGTGAAGATCACTCTCACACTGCTCGCGCTGGCCGGCGCCTGCGTGACGTTCGCGGTGCTGGGCGATTCGTGGTGGCAGCTGGCCACCGCGGTGTTCTTCGCGGTGGTGTTCGCCCAGATCGCGTTCCTCGGCCATGACGCCGGCCACAACCAGATCTTCCGCACCGGGCGCGCCAACGACCGGGCCGGCTACGCCTTCGGCGCCGTGGTCGGGATGAGCTACGGCTGGTGGATGGGCAAGCACCGACGCCACCACGCCAATCCCAACCACGAAGGCGAAGATCCCGACATCGACATCCCGCTGCTCGCCTTCACCCGGGGACAGTCGGCCGAGAAGAGCGGGTTCGTGCGCTGGACCTCGAAGCACCAGGCGGCGCTGTTCTTCCCGTTGCTGTTGCTGGAAGGGCTGAGCCTGCACTGGGCGGGCATCCAAGCGGTGTGGCGCGGCGAGGTCAAAGCCCGCCGGCTCGAGGCGGTGCTGCTGCTCGTCCACGTCGGTGTCTACCTCGGTGCGGTGTTCGTGGTGTTGTCCCCGCCGGTGGCGGTGGCGTTCATCGCCGTGCACCAGGGATTGTGGGGGGTCTACCTGGGCTGCTCGTTCGCGCCGGGCCACAAGGGCATGCCCACCTACACCGACAAGACGCAGCTCGACTTCCTGCGCAAGCAGGTGCTCACCAGCCGCAACGTCCGCGGTGGTCCGTGGGTCGACTTCACGCTCGGCGGGCTGAACTACCAGATCGAGCACCACCTGTTCCCCAGCATGCCGCGCGCCAACCTGCGCCGCGCGCAGCCCCTGGTGCGAGCGTTCTGCGCCGATCGCGGGATCGACTACGCCCAATGCGGGCTGCTGAAGACCTACCACTACGTCCTGCAACACCTGCACGACGCGAGCGCGCCACTCCGCGCGAAGAGCGCACCCGCCCGGTAGCCGCGAGCTCGCCGGTCCGACGGTGGGCACGGATCCGGATGCCGTCGACCTGGCTCCCGCCGCTGGGCGCGAGCCGCCGCGACGGGCGCTCCTCGACGACCAGCCGCACCGCCGCAATCGTGCGGTCAACGGCCGGAAGGGCCCCGAACCTCCATCAGCCCCGTCCCGGTCTGCCGGGGCGGGGCCGAGGAGGTTCGATTCGGCGGACCGCGCGACCACGATCAGCGAACAGGTCTCGGCCCGGTAAGTCGTGGGCGGGGCGGACGGGATGGTTCCGGCCCCGTCGGGCCGGCGGGACTGCAGCGAGAAAAGTGCGCCTGGCGTGGGCAGAAACCATGGCCTGCCCACCGCGCCGGGCCGCTGGCGGTGGCTTGGCGGCGTGAACCCGGTGTCTTCGGCTTTGGTCACCACCTCGTCGATCAGGCTCATCGCGGCGTCGGACACCTCGGTGTTGTAATGGGTGCTCTTGCGCGGCGGATCAGCCGGCATCCCGAACACCCGCGTGCCCCAGACCGGCCCGCCGTCGAGGTCGCCGGTCGCCTGCCGGGCGGTCACGCCCCCAGGTGGACTCGGCGTCCACCGGGATGAATTGGCCGACCAGGGCTACCAGCACGACCCCCGTCGGGCCTGTTCCAAGATCGGCTCTGGCGCATTTCGGTGGTGGTCTTACCCGAGGAGGATGCGGTGGCGAAGGAGAGCAAAGCCTGCTCGTCCGTACATTTGCCGCTT
>NZ_JAVHJU010000019.1 GCF_031082405.1 Amycolatopsis sp. A133 | reverse complement strand
GTGGTGCTGGAGCGGTTGTCCGACGCCCGTCGCCACGGACATCGCGTGCTGGCGGTGCTCCGGGGCTCGGCGGTCAACTCCGATGGCGCGTCCAACGGGTTGACCGCGCCGAACGGACCGGCCCAGCAACGGGTCATCCGCGATGCACTGGCTGCCGCCGGACTGTCCGCTCGGGAGGTGGACGTGGTCGAGGCCCACGGCACCGGCACCACCCTGGGTGACCCGATCGAGGCGCAGGCGTTAATCGCCGCCTACGGCCAAGACCGCGACCATCCCCTGTGGATCGGGTCGGCGAAGTCGAACCTCGGCCACACCCAAGCCGCCGCCGGCATCGCCGGCGTCATCAAGATGATCCTGGCGATGCGACACGGTGTCCTGCCCGCCACCCTGCACGTCGACGCACCCACCCCCCACGTCGACTGGGCCGCCGGCCGCGTCGCCGTCATCACCGAACCCACACCGTGGCCACCGGTCGAGCGGCCACGCCGCGCGGGCGTCTCCGCCTTCGGCATCGGAGGCACCAACGCCCACGTCATCCTCGAACAACCCCAGCCA
>NZ_JAVHJU010000060.1 GCF_031082405.1 Amycolatopsis sp. A133 | reverse complement strand
TGGCCGTCATCAAGCCCGTCACCGCCGAACGGCTCGGGAACAGCTGGCGCGAGGGCTGCCCGGTCGGACCCGACCAGCTCCGGCTGATCAACCTCAGCCACCTCGGCTTCGACGGTGCCGTGCACCGGGGCGAACTGGTCGTCCACGCCGATCGGGCGTTCGAAATCGCCCGGGTCTTCGCCGACCTCTACTTCGGACGGTTCCCCATCGAACGGATGGAAACCGTCGAGAAGTACAACTCCGACGACGACGCCTCCATGGCCGCGAACAACACCTCGGCGTTCAACTGCCGCGCGATCACCGGCGGGACCGCCTGGTCCAACCACTCCTACGGACGCGCCATCGACATCAACACCGTGCAAAACCCCTACATCTCCGGCAGCGGCACGGTCTACCCACCCAACGGCGCGCCCTACGCCGACCGGACGCAGAACGCACCCGGCATGATCCACACCGGCGACGTCACCGAGCGGGCGTTCAGCTCCCGCGGCTGGACCTGGGGCGGCTCCTGGGACACCCCGATCGACTACCAGCACTTCGAGAAGCCCTGACCCCGGCCGGAAAGCC
>NZ_JAVHJU010000018.1 GCF_031082405.1 Amycolatopsis sp. A133 | reverse complement strand
ATGCACTCACTAGAGGCTTTTCTCGGCAGCATAGGATCACTCTACTTCGCCTCAAACGGCTACGCATCACGTCTCAGCCTATTGCCATGCGGATTTGCCTACATGACGGCCTACACGCTTACACCAGGACAACCATCGCCTGGCGGAGCTACCTTCCTGCGTCACCCCATCGCTTGACTACTACGAAATCAGGTCCCACGCTCCACACACCATCCTCCGTCCGAAGACATTGGACAATGGCTTTGGGTGGTTAGTATCAAACGCCTCGTCATGGGCGCACATGCTCGGGTACGGGAATATCAACCCGTTGTCCATCGACTACGCCTGTCGGCCTCGCCTTAGGTCCCGACTTACCCTGGGCGGATTAGCCTGGCCCAGGAACCCTTGGTCATCCGGCGGCAGAGTTTCTCACTCTGCATTCGCTACTCATGCCTGCATTCTCACTCCCACACCCTCCACCGCTAGCTTCCGCCACGGCTTCCCTGGATGCAGGACGCTCCCCTACCCATCAACACGACTACACAAGTCCCTCAAGGGGACAAGCGGATCTATTGTGTCAATGACACAGCTTCGGCGGTGTGCTTAAGCCCCGCTACATTGTCGGCGCAGGACCACTTGACCAGTGAGCTAT
>NZ_JAVHJU010000022.1 GCF_031082405.1 Amycolatopsis sp. A133 | reverse complement strand
TGTCAATGACACAGCTTCGGCGGTGTGCTTAAGCCCCGCTACATTGTCGGCGCAGGACCACTTGACCAGTGAGCTATTACGCACTCTTTCAAGGGTGGCTGCTTCTAAGCCAACCTCCTGGTTGTCTGGGCAATCCCACATCCTTTCCCACTGAGCACACACTTAGGGGCCTTAGCTGGTGTTCTGGGCTGTTTCCCTCTCGACGACGAAGCTTATCCCCCGCCGTCTCACTGCCGTACTCTAACACCACGGTATTCGGAGTTTGGTTGATTTCGGTAACCCGGTAAGGCCCCTAGACCATCCAGTAGCTCTACCCCCGTGGAGAAACATACGACGCTGCACCTAAATGCATTTCGGGGAGAACCAGCTATCACGGAGTTTGATTGGCCTTTCACCCCTACCCACAGCTCATCCCCTCAGTTTTCAACCTAAGTGGGTTCGGGCCTCCACGACGTCTTACCGTCGCTTCACCCTGGCCATGGGTAGATCACTCCGCTTCGGGTCTAGACCACGCGACTACAGACGCCCTATTCAGACTCGCTTTCGCTACGGCTACCCCACACGGGTTAACCTCGCCACGCAGCACTAACTCGCAGGCTCATTCTTCAAAAGGCACGCCATCACCCATCACAGGCTCTGACGGCTTGTAGGCACACGGTTTCAGGTACTCTTTCACTCCCCTCCCGGGGTACTTTTCATCTTTCCCTCACGGTACTAGTCCGCTATCGGTCTTCAGGAAGTATTTAGGCTTACCGGGTGGTCCCGGCAGATTCACAGCAAATTCCACGAGCTCGCTGCTACTCGGGAACACCA
>NZ_JAVHJU010000031.1 GCF_031082405.1 Amycolatopsis sp. A133 | reverse complement strand
TGAAGAACGCGGACGAACTTTCTTGATCGGAATTGCGACCCGCGGTCGGTGTGGATCACGCAGCCGGCCACGTCACCGCGCCGGGCGACAGCATTGCGCAGGGCATTGACCGCCAACCGAGACTTCATTCGCGAGTCGATGGAGTAGCCGACGATCCGGTTCGACCACACGTCCTTGATTGCGCACAGGTAAAGCTTGCCCTCGCCAGTGCGGTGTTCGGTAATGTCGGCCAACCACAACCGGTTCGAGCCCTCGGCACTGAAAGCGCGACGCACCAGGTCGTCGTGCACCGGCGGACCAGGCCTTCCGCCCTTGCCCCGACGCTTGTTCTTGCTGAACGCGCTCCACCAACCCATGCCTGAACAGATCTTCCAGGCGGTGCGCTCGGTCATCGGCTCGTCGGCGGCATGGGCCTCGTCGGCCAGGAACCGGTAACCGAACTCCGGGTCGTCGCGGTGGGCATTGAACAAGGCATCCGCCCGGTACGCCATGACCAGTTCGGCATCGGTGACCGGGCGGGCACGCCACCGGTAGTAGGGCTGCCGAGCGATGTTCAAGACCCGGCACGTCACCGCGACGGGGACACCGTCGGCGGCCAGCTCGCTCACGAGCGGGTAGAGCCTTTTCCCGGCAGGTTCGCCTGCGACAGATACGCCGTCGCCCGGCGCAGAACCTCGTTCTCCTGCTCCAGCAGCTTGATCCGCTTGCGCGCCTCACGCAGCTCGGCCGAATCGCTGCGGCTCACACCCGGTTTGGCGCCTTCGTCGGTGTCGGCCTGGCGCAGCCACTTGAACAACGTCATCGGGTGGACCCCGAAGTCCTTCGCGATCTGCTCGACTGTCACACCGGGCTCGCGGTCACGCGCGACCCGCACGACATCGTCGCGGAACTCCTG
>NZ_JAVHJU010000071.1 GCF_031082405.1 Amycolatopsis sp. A133 | reverse complement strand
GAAGTATTTAGGCTTACCGGGTGGTCCCGGCAGATTCACAGCAAATTCCACGAGCTCGCTGCTACTCGGGAACACCAAACAAACAATCAACAATATGTTTTCGCGTACGGGGCTCTCACCCACTCCGGCCGCCCATCCCAAGGCGTTCCACTAACATACGTGACCATTCCGAGGACTGTCAGATCCTCGACGCTGGGTCCCACAACACCGACTGCACAACCCCTGACAGGTATCACATGCAATCGGTTTAGCCTCTTCCGCTTTCGCTCGCCACTACTCACGGAATCACGGTTGTTTTCTCTTCCTGCGGGTACTGAGATGTTTCACTTCCCCGCGTTCCCTCCACACACCCTATATATTCAGGTGCGGGTAACACCACATCACTGGTGCTGGGTTTCCCCATTCGGAAATCCTCGGATCACAGCTCGGTTGACAGCTCCCCGAGGCTTATCGCAGCCTCCTACGTCCTTCATCGGCTCCTGAAGCCAAGACATCCACCATGTGCCCTTAACAACTTGACCACAAAGATGCTCGCATCCACTCTACAGTTCTCAAACACCACACCAGAAACACACAACGTTTCAGGGCAGAAGCCCTGAGGCGTGTTGCCTCAGGACCCAACAGTGTGCTTAGTGAACAACTTGCCCTCCAGGCGCCGGCTCTCCGTTCCACGCGGCAAGCCGCAGTACTAGAAGAGGCATTGCCAACCAGAACAAGCCATAACCAGTAGTTCCACGATTCCTTGAGCAACCAGAGCAAAACCACAGTCGGGTTTTAAACTCCAGCCACCCCACCAGGTTGATCCGGGAATCCCGGCCTGATGGATGTGTTGTGCTCCTTAGAAAGGAGGTGATCCAGCCGCACCTTCCGGTACGGCTACCTTGTTACGACTTCGTCCCAATCGCCAGT
>NZ_JAVHJU010000013.1 GCF_031082405.1 Amycolatopsis sp. A133 | reverse complement strand
TCGCCGAGCGGCCGGCGAGGGTATTCGAGCCATCGCGAGGGCGATCGGCCGGTCGCCCTCGACCGTCAGCCGCGAACTCACCCGTGGTACTCGTCGGCCGAAGACCGGCTACCGGGCGACTGTCGCTCAAGCGCTGGCCGACAACCGTGCTCGTCGTCCCAAAATGGCGTTGCTTCGCCGTGATACCCGATTACGCGCCTATGTTGAGCGGCAGCTGGTGCTCAAGCACAGTCCCGAGCAGATCAGTCAACGGTTGCTGATCGACTTTCCTGACGATCCGGAGATGCGTGTGTCCCACGAAACGATCTATCAGTCGGTCTACGTTCAGGGGCGAGGCGCGCTGAAACGTGAACTGGCGCAGTGTTTGCGAACCGGTCGCGCGCTGCGCAAGCCTCACCGCAAGGCCGACGAGCGTCGCAGCCGGCATGCTGGTGCTGTCTCGATCAGCGAGCGGCCGTCTGAAGTTGAGGATCGAGCGGTACCGGGGCATTGGGAGGGTGACCTCATCACCGGGGCCGGAAACGGCTCTGCTATCGGCACGCTCGTCGAGCGAGCCACTGGGTTCGTCATGTTGTTGCATTTGCCGAACACGCACAAGGCCCTTGATGTCCAGGAAGCGATGACGGCGACGATGTCCAGGTTGCCGCGGACGTTGCGCCGGACATTGACGTGGGATCAGGGACAGGAGATGGCCAACCACATCCAGATCGCTGCGGCGACCGACCTGGACATCTATTTCTGCGACCCGCACTCGCCTTGGCAGCGCGGAACCAACGAGAACACGAACGGCCTTCTCCGGCAGTACTTTCCGAAGTTCACCGACCTGTCGGGTTACCACCCGGACTACCTCGAGTTCGTCGCTGCCGAACTCAACAATCGGCCACGCAAACGCCTCGGATGGCGCAGCCCCGCCGAAGCACTCGATCAGCTACTCTCACAGCCAGACAGCAATCCACCCGGTGTTGCGCTGACCAGCTGAATCCACCCTGCGATGAAGTGCTTGTAC
>NZ_JAVHJU010000036.1:439840-472186 GCF_031082405.1 Amycolatopsis sp. A133 | reverse complement strand
GAGTGGTAACGCGGGTTCTAACCCGCGTTACCACTCACGACCGGCGATCAGCGGCGCGCTTCGATCCGCAGGTCACCACGGGTCACCGTGCGCAGGTGCGCGCCGGCGAGCCCGGCGTGCGGGTAACCGAGGTCGATCGCGGAGACCTCCTCGAGGCGAGCCAGCTGCGAAGCGGTGAAGCCGACCTCCAGCGCACCCAGGTTGTCCTCCAGCTGCGCGGGGGTGCGGGCGCCGATGATCGGGGCCGTCACGTCCGGGTTCCGCAGGGTCCAGGCCAGCCCGACCTGGGCGGGTGTGCGGTCCAGCTCGGCGGCGACCTCCGTCACGACCTCGGCGACGGCGAGGCTGCGCTCGGTGACCATGCCCAAGCCCGCGTTGAAGCTCTTGCGGGTGCCGGGTCCGGCGTTCGCCGCGGTCAGGTCGGCGCGGCTGTACTTGCCGGTGAGCAGGCCGCCGGCCAGCGGTGAGTACGGGGTCACGCCCAGCCCCATCGCCCGGGCCATGGGGATCAGGTCACGCTCGCCGTCCCGCTTGAGGAGGTTGTACTCGATCTGCAGCGCGACCAGCGGCGACCAGCCGCGCAAGTCGGCGATCGCCTGCATGCGCGCGACCTCCCAGGCCGGGACGTTGGACATCGCCACGTACAGGACCTTGCCGCCGCGGACCAGGTCGTCCAGGCCGCGCAGGATCTCCTCCACCGGCGTCGTGAAGTCCCACACGTGCAGGTAGAGGAGGTCGAGGTAGTCGGTGTTCAGCTGCCGCAGGCTGTCCTCCACCGACGCGAACAGGTTCTTGCGGTGCGGGCCCCCGGAATTCGGGTCGCCGGGCCGGCGCAGCGTCGTGTACTTGGTCGCCAGCACCAGGCTGTCCCGGTGGTCGCGTGCGAACTCGCCGAGCAGGCGCTCGGAGCTGCCGTTGGTGTAGGTCGGCGCGGTGTCGACGAAGTTGCCGCCGCGTTCGACGTAGGTGTCGAACAGCTTGCGCGCCTCGTCCTTCTCCGCGCCCCAGCCCCAGTCGGTGCCGAAAGTCGCCGTGCCCAGCGCCAGCGGGGAAACCCGCAGCCCGGAGCGGCCCAGCAGCCGGTAGGTGTCGAGGGTGAGGGACATCGGGTCCTCCTGTGCTCGTGATCGGTCGTCGGGCACCAGCCTGTGATCACCGCGGGCCGGGGGTAAGGGAGAGGACTTCCTGGGAACACGAGTCCTACCTCCGACGGTTGAACCGGGCATGATCACCCCGACCGAGGAGCTCGCCGCGTTCCTGCGGACCCGGCGCGAGCGCCTGGACCCGAGCGAACTCGGGTTGCCCGCTCGCCGGCAAGCCCGGCGGACCCCGGGTCTGCGCCGCGAAGAGGTCGCCGAACTGGCCGGCGTCAGCGTCGACTACGTCGTGCGGCTCGAGCAGGGACGCGGGCTACGGCCTTCGGTGGACGTGGTGGCGGCCCTGTCCCGGGCGCTGCGCCTGACCCCCGCCGAACGCACCTATCTCTTCGACCTGACCCGGCAGCGCCAGGACGACGCCGTCGAGCCCGCCACCACCGCCGTGCCGTCACTGGCCCGGCTGGTCGCGGACCTGTCGCCGCTCCCGGCCATGCTGATGAACCACCGCTACGACATCCTGGCCTGGAACGGCGAAATGGCGGCGCTGCTCCTGGATTTCGGCACCCTGCCGCCGGAACGGCGCAACGCGATGTGGCTGTGCCTGCGGCACCCGGAGATCCGCGACTACTACGTCGACCGCGAGCGCGTGGTGCGGGAAGGCATCGGTCACCTGCGCGCCGCGTGGGCCGCCCACCCGGAGGATCCGGCGTTGCTCGGCCTCATCGCCGAATGCACCGCGCACGACGAGGAGTTCGCGCGGCTGTGGGCCGAGCGGGACGTCAAGGCCACCGGCCGCGGGAGCAAGGTGCTGCGCCATCCCGCGGCCGGCGTCCTCGCGGTGGACTTCGAAGTGCTCCTGCCCCTCCAGGACACCGGCCAGCGGGTGATGATCGGCCGTCCCGCGGACGAGGCGAGCCGGGCCGCGCTCAGGAGTTGCGCGGGAAGCCCAGGTTGACCCCGGCGTGCGAGCGGTCCGGCCACCGCGAGGTGACCACCTTCGTCCGGGTGAAGAAGTGGAACCCTTCCGGCCCGTACGCGTGGCTGTCGCCGAACAGCGAGTCCTTCCAGCCGCCGAAGGAGTAGTAGCCGACCGGGACCGGGATCGGCACGTTGACGCCGACCATGCCCACCTCGACGTCGCTGGAGAACCGCCGTGCGGCCGCGCCGTCGCCGGTGAAGATGGCCGTGCCGTTGCCGTAGGGGTTGGCGTTGATCAGCGCCAGCGCGTCGTCGTAGGAGGCCGCGCGGGCCACCGACAGCACCGGGCCGAAGATCTCGTCGGTGTAGATCGACATCTCCGGGCGGACGTGGTCGAACAGCGTCGGGCCGAGCCAGAAGCCACCGCCGGCGACCTCGATCCCCCGGCCGTCGACGACCAGGTCGGCACCGGCGGTCACCCCGGCGTCCACATAGGACTCGACGCGGGCGTGGTGGGCCGCGGTCACCAGCGGCCCCATCTCGGACTCGGGGTCGCGGCCGTCGCCGACGCGCAGCCGGGACATCCGCTCGGTGATCTTCGCGACGAGCTCGTCGCCGACCGGGTCGACGGCCACGACCACCGACACCGCCATGCACCGCTCCCCCGCCGAGCCGAACCCGGCCGACACCGCGGCATCCGCGGCCAGGTCGAGGTCGGCGTCCGGCAGCACCACCATGTGGTTCTTCGCCCCGCCGAGGGCCTGCACGCGCTTACCGTGCCGGGTGCCGGTCTCGTAGACGTACCGCGCGATCGGCGTCGACCCGACGAACGAGATCGCCTTGACGTCGGCGTGCGTCAGCAGCCCGTCGACGGCGGCCTTGTCGCCGTGCAGCACGTTGAGCGCACCCGCGGGCAGCCCGGCCTCGGCGAACAGCTCCGCGATGAACACCGCCGCCGACGGGTCCTTCTCGCTCGGCTTGAGCACGACGGTGTTTCCGCAGGCCAGCGCGTTGGGGACAAACCAGAGCGGCACCATGGCCGGGAAGTTGAACGGCGAGATCACGCCGACCACCCCCAGCGGCTGGGCGATCGAATGGACGTCGACGCCGGTGGAGGCGTTCTCGCTGAACCCGCCCTTGAGCAGCTGGGCGGCGCCGCAGGCGAACTCGACGTTCTCGATCGCGCGGGCGATCTCCCCGGCCGCGTCCGACTCGACCTTGCCGTGCTCGCTCGTGATGATCTTCGCCAGCTCGTGCTTGCGGGCCGACAGCAGCTCGCGGACGGCGAACAGCACCCGCGTCCGCCCGGCCAGCGACGTTCCGCGCCAGCCCGGCAGCGCCGCCTTGGCCGCGGCGACGGCGGCTTCGACCTCGGCGTCGCCGGCGAAGTCGACGTGCGCCCGCACCTCGCCGGTGGCGGGGTCGAAGACCTCGCCGGAGCGCGCGGCGGCCCCGCTGAACGGCTTGCCGTCGATCCAGTGGCTGATGCGGTCGGTCACGGCGGGCACTCCTTCACTCCGGCAACGTCCCCCCGAGTCTCCGGGCGGGCGCCACGCCAGGCCATCGGCAACGTGTACGGACTCGGCGTCGCGGCCGTACAGTCTGTCCCTGCCGCTCGTCACACGCCGAGGAGCCATGTACCCGACCGTCGCCGAGGTCCTCGCGCTCCCGGTGCTGCGCCAGGGCCGTCCGCACGTCGTCGCCGGCGCCGCCGGGCTCGACGCGCCGGTGCGCTGGGCGCACGTCGCCGAGGTCGCCGACATCGCGCACCTGCTGCGCGGCGGCGAGCTGGTGCTGACCACCGGCGTCGCCCTGCCCGACGACGGCCCGGCGCTGGCCCGGTACGTCGCCGACCTGGCCGGGGTCGGCGCCGCCGGCGTCGTGGTCGAGCTGGTCCGGCACTGGAGCGACAAGCTGCCCGCCGCGCTGGTCGGCGCGGCCGAGGAGCACGGCCTGCCGCTGGTCACGCTGTCGCGGGAGACGCGGTTCGTCAGCGTCACCGAGGCGGTGAACGGCCAGATCGTCGACGCCCAGGTCGCCGAGCTGCGCGCCGCCGAGCGCGTGCACGAGACGTTCACCGCCCTGACGGTCGCGGGCGCCGAACCCGGCGTCGTCCTGGGCGAGGTCGCCCGGCTCACCGAGCAGCCCGTGGTGCTCGAGACGCTCTCCCACGAGGTCCTCGCCTACGACGCGGCCGGCACCGACCCGGCCGAGCTGCTCACCGGCTGGCCGTCCCGGTCGCGGGTGGTCCAGGTCGGCGAGCGGACCGGCTACCACCCCGGTTCGGGGTGGCTGGTGACCGTGGTCGGCGCCCGCGGGCACGACTGGGGACGGCTGATCGTCGTCTGCGCCGACCAGCCGCCGCACCGCCACCGGGTGGTCGCCGAGCGGGCCGCGTCCGCGCTGGCCGTGCACCGGCTGGTCGCCAAGGATTCCGACGGTCTCGAGCGCCAGGCCCACCGCGCGGTGCTCGCCGAGCTGCTGGCGTCGCCCGCGCCGACGGCGGAGCTGCTGGCCCGGGCCTCGGCGCTGGCCGTGCCGCTGCCCGGGCGGCAGCTGGTCGGGCTGGCGGTCCGGCCGCGGCTGACCGGAACTCCACGGCCGGCGTTGTCCACCCCGCCGGTCCTGCGCGAGCTGGCCGAGGCGACGGTGCTGGCGGCGCGCCGCGCGAAGGTGTCGGCGCTGGTGGCGACGGACGACCTCGGCGTTCGGGCCCTGATCGCGCTGTCCCCGGAGGCGAACGCCGACGCGGTGCTGCACCGGCTCGCCACCGACGTCCACGAGGCCCGCGGCAGCGCGCCGGGCGTGCTCGCGGTCGGCACGACGGTGTCGTCCCCCGCCGAAGCCCGCCGGACGTTGCTGGAAGCGGGCCAGGTCGCGGCGGCGGCGCTGGGCACGGGCGCGGACCGGGTGGTGCACCGGCTGTCGGATGTCCGCCTGCGCGGGCTGCTGCACCTGCTGTCCGGCGACGAGCGGGTCTCGGCGTTCGCGCACCGCGAACTCGGCCCGCTGCTGCAGCGCGACGCGGCCTCGGGCAGCCGGCTCGTCCAGGCGTTGCGGCACTACTGCGAGCAGGGCGGCAACAAGTCGGCGGCGGCCGCGGCGGCGCACACCTCCCGGACGGCCTACTACCAGCAGCTCGCCCGGATCGAGCAGGTACTGGGCGTGCGGCTGGAGGAGCCGGAGTCGATGCTTTCGCTGTACGTCGCCCTCCTGGCGTGGGACCTCACCCGGCCGAGTGATGAAGACTCACCCGGACGTGCAGCACAGTGATCGGCACCGGACGGCCGATGAGACCGATATGGCCCTCATCCCCTTCGTAACCTGTTTGATGAGCATCGGCTGTCTGGCACCGGCGCAACCCCCGGCGTCGACGCTGCAGCTGACCACCCACGACACCGCCAACCGGATCGGTTCGGTGGTGCTGACGTGCGACCCGGCGGGTGGCACGCACCCCAAGCGCGACAAGGCGTGCGCGGTGCTGTCGGCCGCCGGCGGCGACTTTTCCCGGATCAACGCGCGCCACCAGGCGTGCACGCTGATCTACGCCCCGGTGGACGTGACGGCGGTGGGCACCTGGCGCGGCAAACCGGTGTCGTTCCGCACGACGTACGCGAACCGCTGCGAGGCCGACCGGGATTCGGACGAGGTTTTCGCGTTCTGACGCGGTATTTGACGCACCTCCGCGACAGCGGAACGGCATCACCCGACCGGGCACGGCCTGCTCCCGGGCAGGCTGTGCCCCATGCCACCACCGATCGCCACACCCCGGGCCCGTGCACTGGGTTTCGGGATGAAACGGGCCAGACAGGCCCGTAGTTTGAAGGTCCGGGAGCTGGGCCGGTTGGTTGACGTGCCGCCCCAGAACATTTCGAATTGGGAGAGCGGCAAACGCATCCCGAAGCTCGAAGAAGTCGC
The DNA here is from genome assembly GCF_031082405.1 of Amycolatopsis sp. A133. Taxonomy (GTDB): domain Bacteria; phylum Actinomycetota; class Actinomycetes; order Mycobacteriales; family Pseudonocardiaceae; genus Amycolatopsis. The sequence goes on along the minus strand of NZ_JAVHJU010000036.1, from coordinate 466,253 downwards.
CACGATCCTCGCCGCGCTGCGGGTCGAGGCAGGCGAACGCGCCCGGCTCCTGGAGCTGGCCCGCAACGCCAACGAGCCCAACTGGCTCGAGCAGCACGCCCCGCCGAAGCTGGCCACCTTCGTCGAGTACGAGCAGACCGCCGCGGCCATGTCGGAGTGGGCCACCGGGCTGATGCCCGGGCTGTTGCAGACTCCCGCCTACATCAAGGCTCTCTTCACCTCCACCGCGCTGCCCGTACGGGATATCGAGACTCGCCTGATGATCAGGATCACCCGCCGCGAGGTGCTGACCGGCCGCGCGCCCTTGGAGTACCGCGCCCTCCTCAGCGAATCCGTGCTGCGCCAGAACATCGGCGGCGCGCAGGTGATGGCTGAGCAGCTCCGCCACCTGCTCACGGTCGCCCGCGCCCGAAATGTTTCGATGCGCATCGTCCCGGACGGCATCGGCTACCACCCCGGCCTCTACGGGCCGTTCGTCATCTTCGACTTCCACGACCTGCCGCCCATCGTGCATCTCGAGCACTATCGCGGCAGTGGCTATGTCTACGATCAGAACCACCTGGCCGACTACCGCGCGGCCCTGCAGGACTTGTCCGCCCTGGCGCTCGGCGAACCCGAATCGCTCCAGCTCGTCCAGGGGGTGATCTCGGAACTGGAGGCCTGAAATGTCAGATGCCACTTGGCGGAAGTCGTCTCACAGCGGCGAAGAGACAAACTGCGTCGAGGTGCGGCTCGCCGGGGTGTCGCAGATCCGCGACACAAAAGACCGCGCGGGCGGCACACTCTCCGTCACCACCCGATCGTGGGAAGCCCTGGTGGCCTGCCTGAACGCGCGGAAGCCGCCGGGCCGCCCCCACGACGGCCCGGTGGCTTCCGCGTAACTCTTAACCACGCGCTACCCACCGGTCCGGTTCAGCCGCAGGCGGCCGCCGGGGCGAGCGTCACATCACGGGCCGTCGAACGGCTGCGGTTCCACGCCGGCCAGCCGTCCGGGGTGTCGTTGCGCAGGACCTGCCGCAGCACGCACGTGCGCAGCGGTTCCGGCAGCCGGGCGGAGACCACCGGGACCACGTCGGCCGAGAAGCGCGCCAGGTAGTGGTCGTCGAGGGTTTTGCCGACGGCCGCGCGGTCGAGGTTGGCGTCGGCGATGAGGCGTTCCGGGTCCAGGACGGCGAGCACCAGCAGCGCACCCGCGGCCGTGCCGATCGCCGCGCGGGGCAGCCACCCCGGACGCAACCGGACCAGGGCCACCAACACCAGGACGAACACCGCGCCGAACCACAGTTCGCAGACCTCGACCAGCAGCCGCAGCACCGTGAAGCCGTACGCCTGCTGGTAAGTCCACATGCGACTCAACGCCGAGCCGACGAGCACCAGGGTCAGCGCGCTGAGCGTCCCGAGCAGGACGCGCTGGCGGAGCCGGTCGGCTTTCGTCGCGTCGGGTGCCCAGCGCAGCGCCGCGGCGACGATCGCCAGCGTCAGCACGGTGACCGCGCACAGCTGCCAGAAGCCGCCGCGAGCGTACTGCGCCGCCGTCAGGCCGCTGGTGCGCAGGACGTATTCGGTGCCGCCGAAGAGCACAACCAGCCGCACCCCGACGAAGACGCTGAACACCAGGACGAGAACGGCGAGCGGGAACGTCCACTCCAGACTGTATCCAGTCCGTTGTGGACGTTGACCCGAGGCGCGCCCCGGTGGCGCGGCGAGGAAGTAGCACGCCCCGGCGACGGCCAGGGTGACGACGGCGAAGACCGAGCACCACCGCACGAGCGTCGCGACACCGAGATCGGGAACCACGGCGTTGACGACGGCGGCAAAGGCGGCATCGGCACTGGCGAGCAGCGGCACGAAGACCCCGACGAGCGCGGCGGCGGCCAGCACGGCAAGGGCGATCCGCCGGGCCACGCCGTCGCGGCGGGCGGTGAAGCGCCCGGCTCCGCGCCCGACCCACGGAATGGCGCGAAGGGCTTCGACGGGCAGGGCGAGCATGTCGTAGAGAACGGAGTGAACGGTCCGTTCCCCGACGACGGCCAGCGACCCGGCAACAACGGCACCGAGCACACAGAGGGTGAACAGCCACTCCGACGCCCGCACGGCCCCCACGCCGAGAAGCGCGAGGGCGAGGACGGCCCACCCGGCATTGCGCCAGGTGAAGGCCCCTTCGCCACCTTCACGCGAACGCCGATCGGCGGTGACAACGCCGGCGACGACGGCAACGCCGGAGAGCAGCCACCCGACCCCAGGCCGGTCAAGGGGCAGCAGAAGAGCACCGGCAACCCCGGCCACGCCGGCAGCAGGAAGCACAACGGGAGGCATCGGAACAACAGCGGACTTCGGCGGCGCCAGCGGCTGCAGGAGAACGGGCGGAGCGGCAAGCGCGACTCCACCAGCCCCAGCACCGGGACGCCCGCCAACCCCGCCGACCCCCGCGGTCACGCCAACCGGCGCCGCACCAGCCGACCCATCCCCAGTCTCCGCCGGACCCCCACCGGCCCCGGCCACACCAGCCGAGCCTTCCCCCGCCACCACCGGCCGCTTCCCCCGCGGCACCTTCTCCCCCGCCCCCGGTTCCCCGGGCCCGCCCATCCTGTTCTTCGGCATCTCGCCTGCTCCCATGTTCGCGTTCGCAAATCTCACCAACCGAGCCCGCCCCCAAAGGTCGCGAATGACTCATTCGCGACCTCCAGCGTCCCGAATGAGTCATTCGCGACACCCGGAGCCGGGCAAAGAACTAAGCCGGCAGCGTCACCCGGATCCGGCTCCCCGTCCCCGGCGACGGATCCACCACCCCGATCGTCCCCCCGTGCAGCTCCACGGCCCACCGGGCGATCGCCAGCCCCAGCCCCGTCCCCCCACCCGAAGGCCGCTCGCCGCGGGTGAACCGCTCGAAGACCCGCTCGCTGTCCGCCGCCGCGATCCCCGGTCCCTCGTCGCACACGTCGATGCGCACCTCGTCCGGCCGGACCTGGGCGATCACCCGGACCTCGCCGCCCGCCGGGCCGTGGCGGGCCGCGTTCTCCAGCAGGTTGGCCAGCACCTGGAACAACCGCCCGCGGTCTGCCGTCACCACCGCACCCTCGGGAGCCACCGTCACCTCGAACGTCACCCCGCGCCCGGCGAACTTCGCCTCCCCCACCACCTCCGCCAGCAGCGACCACAGGGAAAACGAAGTCTTGTGGAGCGGAAGAGCCCCCGCGTCCAACCGCGACAGGTCCAGCAGCTCGTCCACCAGCGCCGCCAGGCGCTCGGTCTGCTGCAACGCCGTCTTCAGCGTCGCCGGGTCCGGGGCCTCGACGCCGTCGACGAGGTTCTCCAGCACGCCGTTCAACGCCGTGATCGGCGTCCGCAGCTCGTGCGACACGTTCGCGATCAGCTCCCGGCGCTGCCGGTCCGCGTCGCCGAGGTCCCCCGCCATCTGGTTGAACGCCCCGGCCAGCACCCCGACTTCGTCGCGCGTGGTGGCCCGGATCCGGCGGCTGTAGTCGCCCTTCGCCATCGCCCGCGCCGCCGCCGTCATCTCCCGCAGCGGCCGCGTCATGCCGTGGGCCAGCAGCTGCGACAGCGCCAGTGCCAGCAGCACCGCGGTCAAGATCGTCTTCGGCGGGAACCAGCCGATCTGCCAGCTGAAGAACGCGAACGCGACCCCGCCCGAGGCGACCATCAGGATCGCCAGTTTCAGCTTGATCGACCGGATCCGGTCGAGCGGCCGGGGCACCAGGTTCACGATCCCGCCTCCAACGCGTAGCCGACGCCGTGCACGGTCCGGATCAGGTCCGCGCCGAGCTTCCGCCGCAGCGCCTTGATGTGGCTGTCCACCGCCCGGGTGCCCGCGGACGTGCCGTGGACGTCCCAGTCCCACACCTCCGACAGCAGCCGTTCCCGCGGCTGCACCACCCGCGGCCGCCGCGCGAAGTGCACCAGCAGGTCGAACTCGATCGGCGTCAGCTGCGCCGCGACCCCGGCCCGGGCGACGCGCCGCTGGTCGACGTCGATTTCGAGGTCGCCCAGCACGATCCGCGTGCCCGCCACGGAAGACGAGCGCTCGACCCGCCGCAGCAGCGCGTGCACCCGGGCCGTCAGCACCCGCATCGAGAACGGCTTCGTGAGGTAGTCGTCGGCGCCGACGCCGAGCCCGACCAGCATGTCCGTCTCGTCGGCCCGCGCGGTCAGCATGAGCACCGGCACCGGACGCCGTCCCTGGATCCGGCGGCAGACCTCGAGGCCGTCGAACCCCGGCAGCATCACGTCGAGCACGACCAGATCCGGCTCCGCTGCGGCCTCCGCCTCGACGGCGGCCGGTCCGTCGTGGACGACGTCCACCCCGAACCCCTCGGCCCGCAGCCGGGCCGCGATCGACGCGGCGATCGTGACGTCGTCCTCGACGACGAGCACCCGCCGTCCACCCAGTTCCATGGTCACGACCCTAAGCACCCCCGGTGGAGACGGTTCGTGTGAAGTGTGAAGATCCTGTGGAGACGTTTCACCCGCTTTGCCGGTTCGTGACGGCTGGATGTGTGACGCAGGTCATGCACTCCGGCACCCCCGAGCGCAATCGACAGACTGCACTCCTGATCAGCGAAGAGTGAACAGTCTGCCGTTGCCCCGGCCCTGACCTGGCGCGCAGGATGCCGCAATGGCGCCGACACCCGCAGACCAGCGCGTGCACGACGACGGCCGGGTCGAGCTCGATCCCGCCGACGTCCGGTCTCTCGAAGGCAGCCGGTTCTTCAACGAGGAACTGGCCCCCGTCCCGGTCGAAAAACGGACTTGGACCACCTACAACTACTTCGCGCTTTGGATGGGGATGGCGCACAACATCCCCAGCTACGCCCTGGCGGCGTCGCTCATCGCGCTCGGCATGAACTGGGTGCAGGCGCTGATCACGATCACGATCGGCAACCTCGTCGTGCTCGCGCCGATGCTGCTCAACAGCCACGCCGGCACGAAGTACGGCATCCCGTTCCCGGTGTTCGCCCGCGCGTTCTACGGCCTGCGCGGCGCCAACCTCGCCGCCCTGCTGCGCGCGTTCATCGCGTGCGGCTGGTTCGGCATCCAGACCTGGGTCGGCGGCGAGGCCATCTACGTCATCCTCGGCCGGCTGCTCGGCTCGTGGTGGCGGGACTCCGCCGTCGTCGCCGGGCAGCACTGGACGCTGTGGCTGTCCTTCGTGGTCTTCTGGATCGGCCAGATGCTGATCATCTGGCGGGGCATGGACGCGGTCCGCCGGTTCGAGAACTGGACGGCACCGCTGGTGTCCGTCGGCTTCCTGATCATGCTGGGGTACGTGCTGGTCAAGGCGGGCGGCCTCGGCCCGATCCTGTCGGCCCCCGGCGAACTGGGCTGGGGCCCGGACTTCTGGAAGGTGTTCGCGCCGTCGCTGATGGCGATGATCGCGTTCTGGTCGACGCTGTCGCTGAACATGCCGGACTTCACCCGCTTCGGGGGCAGCCAGCGCAAGCAGGTCCGCGGCCAGCTCCTCGGCCTGCCGACGACGATGACGTTCATCGCGATCGTGGCCATCCTGACGACGTCGGGCGGGCACGTGCTCTACGGCGAGGACATCTGGGACCCGGCGCAGCTGGCGGACCGGTTCACCAGCCCGGTCGTGGTCGTCGTCGCCCTGGTCGCGCTGGTGCTGGCGACGATCTCGGCGAACCTGGCGGCCAACGTCGTCAGCCCGTCCTACGACTTCTCGAACGCGTTCCCGAAGAAGATCACCTTCGCCGTCGGCGGCGGGATCACCGGCGTCATCGGCATCCTCATCCAGCCGTGGCGGCTGTACTCCGACCCGAACATCTACATCTTCGCCTGGCTCGGCTTCTACGGCGGTCTGCTCGGCGCGGTCGCCGGGGTGCTCGTCGCCGGCTACTGGCTCGTCAACCGCACGAAGCTCCGGCTGAAGGACCTGTACACACCCGATGGGGTGTATTGGTTCAGCGGCGGCTGGAACTGGCGCGCGCTGGTCGCGACGCTGGTGGGAGCCCTTCTGGCGGTCGGCGGGGCATACGGCGGACCGTTCCCCGCCGACGGCATCATCCCGTTCCTCAAGCCCCTTTACGACTACAACTGGGTGGTCGGCCTGGTCGGCGCCTTCGTCGTCTTCGCCGCCTTGTCCCGTCCGTCAACCAAGGAGGAAGCAAGTGAGCGTCGTCCGAGCCGGCCTGATCCAGCAGCGGTGGACGGGTGACAAGGAGTCCATGATCAAGGCGGCGGTCGATCACATCGCCACCGCCGCTTCGCAGGGCGCCCAGGTCGTCTGCCTCCAGGAACTGTTCTACGGGCCGTACTTCTGCCAGGTGCAGGACACCGACTACTACTCCTACACCGAGGCCATCCCCGACGGCCCGACGACCCAGCTCATGCAGGAGGTGGCCCAGCGCCACGGCATCGTGCTGATCGTGCCGATGTACGAGGTCGAGCAGCCCGGCGTCTACTACAACACCGCCGCGGTGATCGACGCCGACGGCACCTACCTCGGCAAGTACCGCAAGAACCACATCCCGCAGGTCAAGGGGTTCTGGGAGAAGTTCTACTTCCGGCCCGGCAACCTCGGCTACCCGGTGTTCGACACGGCGGTGGGCCGCATCGGCGTCTACATCTGCTACGAGCGGCACTTCCCCGAGGGCTGGCGCGCGCTCGGCCTCGCCGGAGCGAAGATCGTGTTCAACCCGTCGGCGACCAGCCGCAACCTGTCGCAGTACCTGTGGCGGCTGGAGCAGCCGGCGGCCGCGGTGGCGAACGAGTACTTCGTCGGCGCGATCAACCGCGTTGGCGTGGAACCGCTGGGCGACAACGACTTCTACGGACAGACGTACTTCGTCGACCCGCGCGGGCAGCTCGTCGGCGACGCCGCGTCCGACACCGACGACGAGGTCGTCGTGCGCGACCTCGACCTGGGGTTGCTCGACGACGTCCGCAACCAGTGGGCGTTCTACCGCGACCGCCGCCCGGACACCTACGGCCCCCTCGCGGAGGCCTGATGACCACGCTCATCAGTGGTGGCCAAGTCGTCTCGCCGTCGGGCGCTCTCCTGGCGGACGTCCTCGTCGACGGCGAAACCATCGCCGCCGTCGGGGCGCCCGGGACGCTGACCGGCGACGAGACGATCGACGCCACCGGGAAGTACGTGCTGCCCGGTGGCATCGACGCCCACACGCACATGGAGATGCCGTTCGGCGGCACGCACTCGGTCGACACGTTCTCGACCGGGACCACGGCGGCCGCGTGGGGCGGCACCACCACGATCATCGACTTCGCCGTGCAGGCCAAGGGCACGTCCCTGCTGTCCACACTGGACAAGTGGCACGCCAAGGCGGACGGCAACTGCGCCATCGACTACGGCTTCCACATGATCGTCTCCGACGTCAACGACCAGTCGCTGAAGGAGATGGAAGCCTGCATCGACGGCGGTGTCGGCAGCTTCAAGATGTTCATGGCGTACCCGGGGGTTTTCTACTCCACGGACGGGGAAATCCTGCTGGCCATGCAGAAAGCGCGGGAAATCGGCGCTACGATCATGATGCACGCCGAAAACGGCATCGCGATCGACCAGCTGGCCGCGCAGGCTTTCGAGGCCGGGAACATCGACCCGGTCCAGCACGGCCTGACGCGTCCACCGGAACTGGAAGGAGAAGCGACGTCGCGGGCGATCCAGCTCGCGAAGGTGACCGGTTCACCGCTGTACATCGTGCACCTTTCGGCGTCGCAAGCGCTTGCGGCCGTGGCGGAAGCGCGCAACGAGGGGCAGAACGTCTTCGCGGAAACGTGCCCGCAGTACCTGTACCTCTCCATCGAGGACTTGGCGAAGCCGGACTTCGAAGGCGCCAAGTACGTGGCTTCGCCGCCGTTGCGCGAGAAGTCGCACCAGGCCGACCTGTGGCGCGGACTGCGGACGAACGACCTGTCCGTGGTGTCCACCGACCACTGCCCGTTCTGCTTCAAGGACCAGAAGGAACTGGGCCGCGGCGACTTCCGGGCCATCCCGAACGGGATGCCGGGCGTCGAGCACCGGATGGACCTGCTGCACCAAGGCGTCGTTGCCGGCCGGCTAACCCTCGGCCGGTGGGTGGAGACGTGCTCGGCGACACCGGCGCGGATGTTCGGGCTGTACCCGAGGAAGGGAGTCATCGCGGCGGGTTCGGACGCGGACATCGTGATCTACGACCCTTCGGCGACGCAGACACTGTCGGCTTCGACGCACCACATGAACGTCGACTACTCGGCGTACGAGGGGTTCGAAATCACCGGTCGCGTGCACACGGTGCTGTCTCGTGGGCGCGTTGTCGTGTCGCCTTCCGGTTTCTCGGGTTCGACGTCGCACGGCAGGTTCCTGTCCCGCTCGCTGAACCAGTACCTGAACTAAGTCAGCACAGCGTGGCGAAGCCACTCCGTTGAGGGTGGTGGAGGGGAGGAAGGAGGAGGATGGACTTCGGGATCGTGCTGCAGACCGACCCGCCCGCGCGTGACGTCGTGCGGCTGATGAAGGACGCCGAGGCCTGCGGGTTCCGCTACGGCTGGACGTTCGACTCCTGCGTGCTGTGGCAGGAACCGTTCGTCATCTATTCGGCCGCGCTGGCCGCGACGTCGTCACTGGTCGTGGGACCGATGGTGACCAGCCCCGGGACGCGGGACTGGTCGGTGATGGCGTCGACGTTCGCCACGCTGAACGACATGTACGGCAACCGCACGGTCTGCGGCATCGGCCGCGGCGACTCCGCGCACCGGGTGGTCGGCAAGCCACCGTCCACTTTGGCCACCGTGCGCGACTGCATGCGCGTGGTCAAGGACCTGGCCGAAGGCCGCGCGGTGACGATGAACGACAAGACCGTGCAGCTCCCGTGGGTCACCAACGGGCAGCTCGAGATGTGGATGGCCGGGTACGGGCCGAAGGCGCTGCAGACGGTCGGCGAGCACGCCGACGGCTTCATCCTGCAGTGCGCCGACCCGGCGATCGCCCGCTGGACGATCGGCGCGGTCCGCGACGCGGCCCGCGCCGCCGGCCGCGACCCGGCCGGCATCACGATCTGCGTCGCGGCACCGGCGTACGTCGGCGACGACCTCCCGCACCAGCGCGAACAGCTGCGGTGGTTCGGCGGGATGGTCGGCAACCACGTCGCGGACCTGGTCGCGCGCTACGGCTCGTCGGGCGCGGTGCCCCGCGAGCTGACCGACTACATCCGCGAGCGCGAGGGTTACGACTACAGCCACCACGGCAAGGCGGGCAACCCGTCGACGGAGTTCGTCCCGGACGAGATCGTCGACCGGTTCTGCCTGCTGGGCCCGCCGTCCGCGCACCTCTCCCGCCTGCAGGAACTGGCGGAGCTGGGCGTGGACCAGTTCTCGCTGTACCTGATGCACGACGACCGGGAGGCGACGCTGGCGTCCTACGGATCGCAGATCATCCCGAAGCTCACCACCTGATCGAGCTGAGGTTTACCCCACCCCGGATTCGGTGGTTCACCCCATCGCACCCACCGGGTCCGGGACGGGAAGGTCGCTTCCATGACCTCTCGGAAACTCCGCACTGCGACGGCTCTGGGGGCCGCCGCGCTCGCGGTGGGCGCCCTCGCCCCCGCGGCCGCGGCGAGCCCCGCCGGAATCGTCTGGGAAGCCTCTTGCCAGGCCGGTTACGACTGCGGCCACCTCGACGTCCCACTGTCCTATCAGGACAGTTCGGCGGGCACGGTGCGGCTGGCGGTCGCCCGGCTGCCGGCCACCGACCAGGCCCGCAAGCTGGGCACCATCTTCTACAACCCGGGCGGCCCGGGTTCGTCCGGCCGGTTCGCCCCGGCGTTGACGCCCTCCTTGCACGCTCGCTACGACATCGTCGGATTCGACCCACGCGGCGTCGGCGCCAGTGCGAAGATCCACTGCTTCACCGATCCATCACAGCTCGAAGTGCTGCAACGAGCCCTCGGCACGTTCCCGCTGACCCGTGCGGCCGAGCAGCAGCAGATCGCGGACACGCGCACGGTCACCGGCTTGTGCGAGCAGAACGCGGGCCCCCTGGCGAACCACTTGTCGACGGGCACGATCGCCCGCGACCTCGACCGGCTGCGCGCGGCGTTCGGCGAGCCGAAACTGCGGTACTACGGGAAGTCGTACGGCACGTACCTCGGCGAAACGTACGCGAACCTGTTCCCCGCCCGGGTGGGCGCGCTGGCACTGGACGCGGTCGACGACCCGGTGCGCTGGTCGACGGGCACGGCCCCGATGAGCTACCGCCTGCGCGGCTTCGAAGACGGCCCACGGGCCCTGCAGTCCTTTCTGGACGCTTGCGCGGCCCGCTGCACCTTCGACTATTCCGCCATTCTCGACCGCTTGGCGACCGGCCCGATCACGGTGACGGACACGACCGGACGCCCGGTGACGGTCACCTACCAGAGCGCAATCGCCCGCATCCACAGCTACCTGACCGACGCCGAGTCTGCGCCTCTGCTCACGGCGTTCCTCCAGGCCTTGGCCGACCCGGCTTCTCCCGCTCCGGCATCTCCGGCCGGCCCCCCGGACATCGACTCCATGCTGGGCGGCGGCGCAACACTGTGTTCGGATGCGGAGAACCCGCGTGATCCGGCCGTCTGGTGGGACTTCGCCCAGCGCGCCGACCAGATCGGGCGAGGTTTCGGCCCGTACGACGTCTACAAGACGCTGCCGTGCGCCACGTGGGAGGTCTCGGACACGGGCCGCTACGCGGGACCGTGGAACCGCCCAACGGCCCCGATCTTGCTGCTGGCCAACCGCCAGGGCGACCTGGAGACCCCGTACGCCGGCGCGCAACGAACCGAGCGCCTGCTCGCCAACGCGCGCTTGCTGAGCCTGGACACGTACGGCCACGGTTCCCGCGGCAAGAGCGCATGCGTTGACGCGTGGCTGGACCGCTATTTCACCGTCGGCGCCGTTCCTGCCCCGGGCACGCTCTGCGCCCCGGACTGAAGGTACCGCCACGCCGCCTCGGGATCGTCGAGCCAACCCTCGTAATCGGCCGGATCCTCGAAGAGGTGCGCAAACCGGTGCGCCACCCGCGGTTCACGCTGGCCGGCGGCCAAAGTGGCCAGGACGTGCTCCGGCGGCGGGGCCAGGAGGTCGTTGTTGAACCGCGTCGCGGGGCGGGCGTGGTGCCAGTAGCGGGCGAAGGCGGCGTGCATGAACTCCTCGTCGAACGGCCGGTCACCGCGGTCGACGATCGCCTCCTGGTACGCCCGGGCCGCGCGGGCGGCCAGGTTGGCGCCCTGGCCGCCGACCGGGTCGTTGGTCACCGCGGTGTCGCCCATCGCGAGGACCTTCGCCCCGGACGGCAGGGTGCCCACCGGGTGCCGGACGATCGGCGTGATCCGGCCGTGCAGCAGTTCGGTGGGCGCCACCGGGCGGGCGTCGTCGAGGAGCGCGGCTTGCCACGGGTATTGCGTGCGCAGCAGCCTCCGCGCCGTCTCGTAGTGCTGCTCGACGTCGGCGACACTGTCCCAGACGTCGAGCGGGCCGCCGGGCACGCCGAAGAAGCCGATGCCGTGCGCCGGTCCGTGCACCGAAAGCACCGGCAGCAGGAAGAACTCCCCGGTCGGGGACATCCCGAACGTCAGCCCGGGAACCGCGTCCAGCTTCCCGTCGACGTACAGGATGCCGATCGCGCGCTGCGGTTCGCGGTAGGGCGAACGCTCGTCGTCGCGCGGGAAGAGCGCGTCGAACTGCGGCCCGCGGCCGGCGGCCACCACGAGCAGCTCGAACTCGCGGGCGCACTCGTCGAGCTCGGCCGGGACGATCCGGCGGAGGCGCAGTTCGCCGCCGAGGCGTTCGAACTCGGCCATCCAGTCCGACACCTTCACGCGCTGGTCGACCGACTGGGCCGGCCGGTCGAGCCCCACGCGCCAGGCCATCGACGGCTCGCTGCCCTCACCGGCGGCGGCGAAGGCGACTTCGCGGATCGGCGGGGCCTCGTCGTCCCAGAAGTTGATGCCGAGTTCGCGCTCGCGCTGCAGCGCCGGGGCGAACAGGCACTGGTTGGAGATGAGCCGGCCCGCTTGCACTTCATCGGCGGGGCGCTCGGCGAACACCGTGACGTCGTAGCCCTTTTGCCGCAATCCGATGGCGAGGACCAATCCCGCTTGCCCCGCTCCGACGATCCCGATCCGCCGCATGGCCGCCCCTCCCCGGAAACCGTGTGCTGCCAACGTACGCGGCACGGGGCGATCAGCGGAACGCATCGCCCCCGGCTTCTTGCCGGACGGCTTCCAGCGCCTCGCGCAGCACCAAAGACCTACTTTGGTGTTCTCCTGATGACAACAACCGGAAGCCGATTGCGCGGCTGTCTGCGCGGCACGGTGGCGAGGTACCTCACCGCCGGGCAGGTGCAAGTGGCCGAACCCGTCGCGGCCGCTCAGTCCACCAAGGCCTGGTAGACCAGCTGGCGCAGCTGGGGGCGCAGGCGGTAGGTGCTCGATGGGAGCAGCTGCGTGTAGAACCCCACGGTCAAGTCCTCGTCCGGATCCACCCAGAACGCCGTCGACGCCGCTCCGCCCCAGGCGAACTCGCCCGCCGATGACAACGTGCGGGCCTTCACCGGGTCCTCCAGTACCGAGAAGCCCAGTCCGAAACCGTGGCCGTCGAAGGGCATCTCCGCGAACAACGGGCGGCCGAACGCCTCCAGGTCCACGCGGCCCGGCAGGTGGTTACTCGCCATCAGGGCCACCGTTCGCGGGGACAGCAACCGCACGTCGTCCAGGGCGCCGCCGCGTAGCAGCATCTCGGTGAAACGCCAGTAGTCGCGGGCCGAGGACACCAGGCCGCCGCCTCCGGACAAGCAGTCCGGGCGGACAGTGCCGAGGCGGCCGAATGCGTCGTTGCGGACCGCGCGGCCGGACGCCGACACGTACATCGCCGCCAAGCGCGATGGGGACGGAGCCACGAATCCCGTGTCCGTCATGCCCAACGGCGAGAAGATCCGCGAAGCGAAGAACTCGTCCAGCGGGAGACCGGACACCACCTCGACGACCCGGCCGAGCACGTCCGTCGCCACCGAGTAGTTCCACTCCGCGCCGGGCTGGAACAACAGCGGCAGCGACGCCCACTTCTCCGTACAAGCAGCCAGGTCGAGCCCCGGCGGTGTGCCCCACTCGAACCCCGCCACGCGGTAGATCGCGTCCACCGGGTGGCCGTGGTGGAAGCCGTACGTCAGGCCCGCCGTGTGCGTCAGCAGGTGCCAGACGCGGATCGGCGAAGTGGCGGGCTCGGTCGACGGCGACAGCGCCGACCCCTTGACGTACACCCGCGGCGAAGCGAACTCCGGCAGCCACCGCGAGATCGGGTCGTCCAGCTCCAGCAGGCCCTCTTCGGCGAGCATCATCGCCGCGACCGAGGTGATCGGCTTGGTCATCGAGAAGATGCGCCACAGCGTGTCGGTCTCGACCGGCAGCTGCGCCTCGACGTCCCGGTGCCCGCCGCGGCCCAGGTGGACGATCCGGCCGTGCCTGCTCACCACCGCGAGCCAGCCCGGCAACTGTCCATTCTCGACATACCGGTCGAAATGCGCATCGATCCGGGACAGCCGCGCCGCGTCGAAGCCGGCCTCGGCCGGGTCGACGTCCACCTCGAAATCCGCCATGCGACGAGGTTACTGCGCCGACCGGTACCAGCCGACCACCGTCACGGCCGAACGACTTCGCAGCAACGGTTACGCGCGGGTCGGCCTGCTTTGGGCCGGATCAGTTCTTCTCCCGCGCCCGCTCGGCCGCCTTCTCCTCCCGCCAGGCTTCGTCGTTCTTGCCGTACCGCCAGTAACCCGAGACCGACAGCAGCTCGCGCCGCACCCCGCGCTCGTCGAGCAGGTACCGCCGCAGCTCGCGCACGAACCCGGCTTCGCCGTGGACGAACGCCTGGACGACGCCCTCGCGCCACGGCAGCTCGCGCACCGCGGAAGCGACGTCGCCGCCGGACGCCCGGTGCAGCCAGGTGATCTGCGCGTCCGCCTTGGTGACCAGCGGCTGCTCTTCGTCCGCGTTCTCGACGAGGATCACCGCGTGCGCCGACACGCCGGCCGGGAGCGCTTCGAGCGACGACGCGATGGCCGGCAACGCGCTTTCGTCCCCGGCCAGCAGGTGCCAGTCCGCTTCGGTGCCCGGCGCGTACGCGCCACCGGGGCCCAGCACCAGCAGCTCGTCGCCCGGCTGGGCCGAGGCCGCCCACGGGCCCGCGATGCCCTCGTCGCCGTGGTGGACGAAGTCGAGGACGAGCTCGCCGGCCTGCGGGTCGAACGCCCGGACCGTGTAGGAGCGCTGCCGCGGCCAGTGCTCCCGCGGCATCGTCGCCCGGCACTCCTGGACGTCGAACGGCTCCGGGTACTCGACGCCGGGCACCTTGAACAGCACCTTCACGTAGGCGTCGGTGAAGTCGTTCGGCGTGAACCCGGTGATGCCTTCGCCACCCGCGACGATCCGGATCATGTGCGGGGTCAGCCGTTCGGTGCGCAGCACCCGCAGCCGCGCCGCGGGACGTCCGGTCCGCCGGGGTGCTTCAGCCATCGGCCACTCCAACCATCGCTAAGGCTTACCTAACTCACCCTACGCGCCGAAAACGACGCGGGGCTACTCAGGTGTACCCAGTTCGGCGAGCAATCCCGCAAACCCGGCAGTCACCTCCTTCCGAAATCCGACAAAGAACTTATTTGCCAGCGGCACACCCCACCGGCCCCACGAAGCCGCGTTCACCACCCGGTGCTCCACCCGCGCCCCCGCGGGATCGGCCGTGACGCGGTACTCCCCGCGGTACCACCAGCCGCCCTGGACCGCGAGGAACCCCCGTGCACGATCGGCCTCCATCCGCATCGGGTACGCCCCTCCGGCGAGCCGGCGCCGCAGCCGTTCGAACACCTCCCCCGGCGGCCGCGCCACGACCCCTGACGTCTCCGCAAGCGTTTTCACCCGCGCGGATCCGAGACGCGGGTGTTCTGGAACGCCGTGATCAGCCATTCGCCTCCCTCCTGGACGAGCACGAAGGAAACGGTCGACTCGCGCCCTTCGTCGCCGACCTCCGCCCCGGTCAGCGACGAGCCGCCCCCGACGACAACCACGGCGACGTCCGGGCGGATGAACCGCACCTTCGCCGACGCGCCGAGCTGCCCGGTCAGCTTCGAGCCCTTCAGCGGCCCCTCGAACAGGGCCTGGTGCGAACTCTCGATCGCCTCCCGGCCGGGGAAGTTCAGGCCAAAGAAGGTCACGTAGTCCGCGTCCTCGGTGAAGAGCCGGGCGTAGGCGACGGCATCGCCGGCGTTCCACGCGTCGGTGAGCCGGCCGAGCACAGCACGGACGTCGGCTTCAGCGGTGGTCATGAGGTCCCCCCTGGTTCGAACGCTGTTCGTCTTACGAACACCGTTCTACTCTCGAACGTCGTTCGCGTCAAGTACAGTGTTCGGGTGACCGTTCCCCCGCCGCCGTGGCGCAGCGCCCCCCGCCGCCGCGCCGCGAAACCCGCTCTCTCCCAAGCCTCGATCGTGAAAGCGGCGCTGGTGATCCTGGCCGACGAGGGCTTCGACGCGGTCACCATGCGGCGGATCGCCCAAGCACTGGAAACCGGGCCCGCATCGCTCTACGCGCACGTGTCGAACAAGGACGAACTGGCGGAGCTGATGCTCGACGCCGTGCTCGCCGACGCCCCGGTCCCGGAGCCGGACCCGGAACACTGGGACGAGCAGGTGAGGGAGCTCATCCGCGGCCAGATCCGGGTGCTCGTCGCGCACCCCGGCATCGCCCGCATCGCGTGGGACGTCGCCGTGCCGGTCACACCCAGTTCACTGCGGCACGGCGAGGCGATGCTGGCCCTGCTGCGCGCGGGCGGGCTGACCCTCAAGCAGGCGACCTTCGCGGGCGACGCCCTGGCGCTCTACGCCAAGGCGTACGCCTACGAAGCGAGCAGCTGGACCTGGGGCGAGATCGACCAGGCCGAAGTCACCGAACGCGGCGAGCAGATGGTGGCGTACATGCGGTCGCTCCCCGCCGAGTCGTTCCCGAACATGCTGCAGATCGGCGAGTTCTTCTCGGCAGAGACGGCGACCGAACGCCTGGAGTTCGCCCTCGACACCTACATCGCCGGCCTCAAGGTCATCGCGGCCGGGAACTAGGGCCGCAGCACGATCTTGCCGCGCGTGTGCCGCTGCTCCAGTTCGCGGTAGGCGTCCCGGACCTCCTCCAGCGGGTACACGCGGGCGATCGGCAGCTCCAGCAATCCCTTGTCCAGCAGCAGACCCAGCTCGCGCAGCACGTCGGCCGACGCCGCGGCCGAGTTGCCGTCGGCCTTCACGTTGTACTTCCCCGCCGCCGCGAAGT
This sequence comes from Amycolatopsis sp. A133, assembly GCF_031082405.1. Taxonomy (GTDB): domain Bacteria; phylum Actinomycetota; class Actinomycetes; order Mycobacteriales; family Pseudonocardiaceae; genus Amycolatopsis. The sequence continues at coordinate 449,943 of NZ_JAVHJU010000036.1, read as the reverse complement.
CGATGATCGTGTTGATCCGCCCCGGGTGGATGCCCAGGTGCAGGGCCAGTTCCACGTAGCCGGAGCCGAAGGTGTCGACGAAGGCGTGCACGCCTTCCGGAGCGGCTTCCCGGATGCGCTCGAGGACGCCTTCACCGTAGGAAACCGGGATGACGCCGAGCTCGCGCAGCCACTCGTGGTTCGCCTCGCCGGCGAGCCCGATCACCGTCGCACCGGCCAGCTTCGCCAGCTGCACCGCGAGCGAGCCCACCCCGCCGGCCGCGCCCGAAACGACGACGGTCTCCCCTTCACGCGGGCACACCGCGCCGACCGCGGCGTACGCGGTGGTCCCGGCGACGAACAGCGAACCGGCGACCTCCCACGGCACCCCGTCGGGCCGCGGCGTGAGGTGCGCCGCCTCCGCCACGACGAATTCCGCGTGGCTCGATCGGGTGTCGACGAAACCGATCACCTCGTCGCCGACGGCGATCTCCTCGACGCCTTCGCCCAGCGAAGCGACAACCCCCGCGAAGTCGCTGCCCTGGCCGGAGGGGAACGTCGCGGGGAAGCGGTCGTGCAGGAACCCCCGCCGGATGGACGCCTCGCCCGGGTTGATCCCGGCGGCGCGCACTTCGACCAGCACCTGACCCGGTCCCGGCGCCGGCCGCGGCACGTCCTCGACCCGGAGAACCTCCACGTCGCCGTACTCGTCGAACCTGATCGCGCGCGCCATGGGGCCTCCAAAAGTCGTTGCTCAATACAAGCAACGACAAGGTCCCCAGTTTTCATTCCCGTCAGCCCGCGAGGCGCCGGACCACCCCGTCGGCCAGGAGCCGCCCGCGGTCGGTGAGCACCGCGCGGCCCCGCGAGTCCAAAGCGGACGGATCGAGCAGCCCCTCGGCCGCGGCCGCGCGCGCTTCGGCGAGCCCGGGCTCGTCGAGCACGTCGAGCGGCAGCCCTTCGGCAACGCGGAGTTCGAGCATGATCCGCTCGAGGTGCTGGTCGTCGTCGGTGAGCACCTCGAACCCGCCCGCGGGCGAGGCCCCCTCGGCCAGCAGCGCGGCGTACCGCGCCGGGTGCTTGACGTTCCACCAGCGCACCCCGCCGACGTGGCTGTGCGCGCCCGGACCGGCGCCCCACCAGTCATCGCCCCGCCAGTAGCCGAGGTTGTGGCGGCAGCGGGCCGCGTCGGAGGCCGCCCAGTTCGACACCTCGTACCAGCGCAGCCCGGCCGCCGACAGCGTGGCGTCGATCATCTCGTAGTCCGCCGCCAGCACGTCGTCATCCGGTGCGGGCAGTTCGCCGCGGCGCACGCGGCGGGCCAGCGCCGTGCCCTCCTCGACGATCAGCGCGTAGGCCGAGACGTGGTCGACGCCGGCGGCCAGCACGGCGTCGAGCGTCGCGCGCAGGTCGTCGGCGCGCTCCCCCGGCGTGCCGTAGATCACGTCGAGGTTCACGTGCTCGAACCCGGCTGCGCGCGCCTCGGCGGCGGCCTTCCCCGGACGGCCCGGGGTGTGCACGCGGTCGAGGATCTTCAGCACGTGCTGCGCGGCCGACTGCATGCCCAGCGACACGCGGGTGTAACCGGCCTCCCGGATCCCGGCGAAGAACTCCGGCGACGTCGACTCCGGGTTCGACTCCGTCGTCACCTCGGCGCCGGGCGCGAGCCCGAAGACGTCGCGGACGGCGTCGAGCACCGAGCGCAGGCCGTCGGCGCCGAGCAGCGACGGCGTGCCGCCGCCGACGAACACGGTGTCGGCGGCGGGCGGCACGACGAGCACGCGCGCGGCGAGCTCCAGCTCGCGCCGCAGCCCTTCGAGCCAGGACTGCGGCGACGAACTGCTGTCGAGCTCACCCGCGGTGTAGGTGTTGAAGTCGCAGTACCCGCAGCGCGTCGCGCAGAACGGGACGTGCACGTACACCCCGAACGCTCTGCTGCCGAGGCCCTTCAGCGCGCTTTCCGGCAACACGGGGTCGATCGGGGTGGCGGGGTCGGGACGCAGCTCGGGCACCCCTGGATTGTCCACCCCGCCACGCTCGGTCGCGGCGGGAGGCCGATCGGGTTAACACCCGTTACGACACCGGGAGGTTGGCCGCCGCCCAGTCCGGGTCGACCGGGATCATCTCGATCACGTCGAGCAGCACGCCGTTCGGGTCCGCGACGTAGAAGTGCCGCTGCCCGTAGACCTCGTCGACGACCGGGGTCACCAGCTGCACACCCGCCTCTTCCAGCCGCTTCGCCTCGGCACGAGCGTCTTCGACGACGAGCCCGAACATCAGCCCCGCCGTCTCCTGTGCGCGGTAGGCCGGCGGCACCGACTCGTGTCCGCGCTGCACGAAGCTGATCTCGTACCCCGGCGCGCCCGCGTTGACGCTGCCGAACCAGTCGAGCTCGACGGTGACCGGCAGGCCGATGACGTCCGCGTAGAAGCGGGTGGTCGCCGCGACGTCGTCCACCAGGAAACCCGCCCCGAAACCCTTGACCTGCATCCCCAAATTCCTCTCTGCAAAGCACTGTACCTGAAGTACTTTACATGTAGTGGTCTGGTCTCGCAAGAGTGGCTACACAAGGCGGTTGACACGATTTCCGCAGGTGAGTGACCCTTCTCCCACCATCCGGGCAGGCCTGGACCACATTGTGGACGCGTGGCACGCTGACGCCGTGACTCATGCCGGTGTTCTCCTCGTGGCCCGCCGCCACGTCGACCTGCTGCGGGTCGCCAGCGCCCTCTGCGTACCCGTTCGCTGACTGCCGTCGCCACCACCTGCCACGAATTTCGGACAGCCGGCGCCGGAGGAAACCCGCGAGCCGGTGTCCTCCGCTGCCACGAAAGCCTCTCGGAGGACGCCGCCATGGCCACGCCCCAAACCCCCGCCCGCCCCGCGCGTGCCAAGCAGAAGCGCGGCGAAGGGCAGTGGGCGCTCGGTTACCGGGAGCCGCTGAACCCGAACGAGCGGTCCAAGAAGGACGACCACCCCCTCAACGTGCGGGCGCGCATCGAGAACATCTACGCCCACCGCGGGTTCGACGCGATCGACCCGGGCGACCTGCGCGGCCGGTTCCGCTGGTTCGGCCTCTACACCCAGCGCAAGCCGGGGATCGACGGCGGCCGCACGGCGACACTGGAGCCCGAAGAGCTCGACGACCGCTACTTCATGCTGCGGGTCCGGCTCGATGGCGGCGCGCTGACCACCGGCCAGCTCACCGTGCTCGGCGAGATCTCGCAGCAGTACGCGCGGGACACGGCCGACATCACCGACCGGCAGAACATCCAGTACCACTGGATCCGGATCGAAGACGTGCCGAAGATCTGGGCCAAGCTCGAGAACGCCGGCATGACGACGATAGAGGCCTGCGGCGACAGCCCGCGCGTCATGCTCGGCTCGCCGGTCGCCGGCATCTCGGCGGACGAGGTGATCGACGGCACCCCGGCGCTGGACGAGATCAAGCGCCGCTACATCGGCAAGCCGGAGTTCGCCAACCTGCCGCGCAAGTTCAAGACCGCGATCTCCGGTCAGCCCGATGTGGCGCACGAGATCCACGACGTCGCTTTCGTCGGCGTGGACCACCCGGAGCACGGGCCCGGCTTCGACGTCTGGGTCGGCGGGGGCCTGTCCACCAACCCGATGCTCGGGCAGCGCCTCGGCGCCTGGGTGCCGCTGGACGAGGTCCCGGACGTCTGGGAAGGCGTCATCTCGATCTTCCGCGACTACGGCTACCGGCGGCTGCGCTCGCGGGCCCGGCTCAAGTTCCTCGTCAAGGACTGGGGTGCGGAGAAGTTCCGGCAGGTGCTGCAGGACGAGTACCTCAAGCGCGAGCTGATCGACGGCCCGCCGCCGGTGGACCCGGCCGTCCCGATCGACCACGTCGGCGTGCACCCGCAGGTCGACGGCAAGTTCTACGTCGGCGCCGCCCCGATCGCCGGCCGGTCGTCGGGCGGCACGCTCGTCGCCGTCGCCAAGGCCGCCGAGCGGGCCGGGTCGGGCCGGGTGCGGCTCACCCCGCAGCAGAAGGTCGTCGTGCTCGACGTCCCCGAGGCCCAGGTCGCCGCGCTTTCGGCCGAGCTGGCCGAGCTGGGGCTGGAGACGAAACCGTCGCCGTGGCGGCGCGGCGTGATGGCCTGCACCGGGCTGGAGTTCTGCAAGCTCGCCATCGTCGAGACGAAGGCCCGTGCGCAGCAGCTCGTCGCGGACCTCGAGAAGTCCCTCGCCGACCTCCAGGACGGCCTCGACACGCCGGTCACCGTGCACCTCAACGGCTGCCCCAACTCGTGCGCGCGGATCCAGACCGCGGACATCGGTCTCAAGGGCCAGATCGTCACCGACGCCGACGGCAACCAGGTCGAAGGCTTCCAGGTGCACCTCGGCGGCGGCCTCGGCCTCGACGCCGGGTTCGGCCGGAAACTGCGCGGGCACAAGGTGACTTCGGGCGAGCTGACCGGCTACGTCGAGCGGGTCGTGCGCGCCTACGTCACCGGGCGCGGGCCGGGCGAACGGTTCCCGCAGTGGGCCGCGCGCGCCGAGGAAAGTGCCCTCCAGTGACTTCCGATGAGCGTGCGGCACCGTTCTACTGCCCTTATTGCGGCGACGAGGACCTCCGGCCGGAAGACCCTCAAACAACACCGCGGCGCGAAGCGCCTCCGCTGAGGGCGGTGGTGGGCGAGGGGCCGGCAGGCTGGCTGTGTTCCGCCTGTCGCCGGGTTTTCTCGGTCAAGTTCCTCGGCCTGTCCCTTCCGGAGGTTTCCCGATGACCGCCACCGCCGACTACAAGACCCTCGCCGAGCGCGCTTCGCGGGAGCTCGCCGACGCCACCGCCGAAGAAGCGCTCCGCTGGACCGTCGAGACGTTCGGCGACGACTTCATCGTCGCGTCCAACATGCAGGACGCGGTGCTGATCGACCTCGCCACGAAGGTCAAGTCCGATGTGGACGTTCTCTTCCTGGAGACCGGCTACCACTTCCCGGAGACGATCGGCACGCGCGACGCCGTGCAGACGGTCTACCCCGGGGTGAAGATCGTCAACGCCCAGGCCGAGCAGAGCGTCGCCGAGCAGGACGCGGAGTACGGCGCGCGGCTGCACGAACGCGACGCCACGATGTGCTGCAACCTGCGCAAGGTCGTGCCGCTGCGCAAGACGCTGGCGAAGTACTCGGCGTGGGTCACCGGCGTCCGCCGCGTGGACGCGCCGACCCGCGCGAACACCCCGATCGTCACCTGGGACGACCGCAACGGCCTGGTGAAGGTCAACCCGATCGCGGCGTGGACCGACGAGGAGTTCAACGGCTACATCCGCGAGCACGGGATCCTCGAGAACCCGCTGGTGTCGATCGGCTACCTGTCGATCGGCTGCGCGCCCTGCACGGCTCGCGTGGCGCCGGGTCAGGACCCGCGCAGCGGCCGGTGGGCGGGGCAGAGCAAGACCGAGTGCGGACTGCACGGCTGATGTCAGACACCGAGGGACGCATGACAACACTGGAACCTGCCACCGACGCGGCTCAGGACAACCTCGCCGCTTTGGAGTCCGAGGCCATCCACATCTTCCGGGAGGTAGCCGGCGAGTTCGACCGTCCGGTGATCCTGTTCTCCGGCGGCAAGGACTCGACCCTGCTGCTGCACCTGGCGATCAAGGCGTTCTGGCCGGCGCCGGTCCCGTTCCCGCTGCTGCACGTGGACACCGGGCACAACTTCGACGAGGTCATCGAGTTCCGCGACCGCGTTGTCGAGCGCCACGGCCTGCGCCTGGTCGTCGCGAAGGTGCAGGACTGGATCGACGACGGACGCCTGGAAGAGCGCGCCGACGGGATGCGCAACCCGCTGCAGACCACGCCGCTGCTCGACACCATCGCGGAGAACAAGTTCGACGCCGTCTTCGGCGGCGGTCGCCGTGACGAAGAGCGTGCCCGCGCGAAGGAGCGGATCTTCAGCCTCCGCAACGCCTTCGGCCAGTGGGAGCCGCGGCGCCAGCGGCCCGAGCTGTGGAACCTCTACAACGGCAGGCACCGCCCGGGCGAGCAGGTCCGCGTCTTCCCGCTGTCCAACTGGACCGAGGCCGACGTCTGGAACTACATCGCCCGCGAGAAGGTGGAGCTCCCGTCGATCTACTACGCGCACCAGCGCGAGGTGTACCTGCGCGACGGGATGCTGCTGGCCGAAGGCCCGTGGGGTGGCCCGCGGCCGGGCGAAGAGGTCCGGGAAATGACCGTGCGCTACCGGACCGTCGGCGACGGCTCGTGCACCGGCGCGATCGAATCCACCGCGGCCACCGTCGAAGAGGTCATCGCCGAGGTGTCGGCCTCGCGGCTCACCGAGCGCGGCGCGACCCGCGCCGACGACCGGATGTCCGAGGCGGCCATGGAAGACCGCAAGCGTGAGGGGTACTTCTGATGAGTTCGCTGCTTCGACTGGCCACCGCGGGGAGCGTCGACGACGGCAAGTCGACGCTCGTCGGCCGGCTGCTGTACGACACGAAGTCGGTGCTCGCCGACCAGCTCGACGCCGTCACCCGCGCGTCCGTCGACAAGGGACTGTCCACACCGGACCTGTCCCTGCTGGTGGACGGCCTGCGCTCGGAGCGCGAGCAGGGCATCACCATCGACGTCGCCTACCGCTACTTCGCCACGCCGAGGCGGTCGTTCGTGCTCGCCGACACGCCGGGGCACGTGCAGTACACGCGCAACACGGTGACCGGCGCGTCCACCGCGCAGCTGGCCGTGCTGCTGGTCGACGCGCGCAAGGGCGTGCTCGAGCAGACCCGGCGGCACGCGGCCGTGCTGGCCCTGCTCGGCGTGCCGCAGCTGGTGCTGGCGGTGAACAAGATCGACCTGGTCGGCTACGACGAGGCGACCTTCACGGTGATCGCGAAGGAGTTCGCCTCGCACGCTCACTCGCTCGGCTACGAGCAGGGTTCCGTGCTCGCGATCCCGGTGTCGGCGCTGGAAGGCGACAACGTCGCGACCCGCTCGGAGCGGACGCCGTGGTACTCCGGCCCCAGCCTGCTGGAGCACCTGGAGGAGGTGCCGGTCGCGCCCGACCCGCACGACTCGGCGCTGCGGTTCCCGGTGCAGTACGTGATCCGCCCGCGCACCGCCGAATACCCGGACTACCGCGGCTACGCGGGCCAGATCGCCGCGGGCACGGTGCGTCCCGGCGACGAGATCGTCGTGCTGCCCCAAGGCATCCGCAGCCGCGTCGAGCGGATCGACACCGCGGACGGCCCGCTCGAAGAAGCCGGCGCGGGCACGTCGGTGACACTGCTGCTGGCCGACGACATCGACATCTCCCGCGGCGACCTGATCGCGGCCGCGGACGCGCCGCCGCGGGTCACCGACGAGATCACCGGCACACTCTGCTGGCTGTCGGCCAAGCCGCTCAAGCCGGGCGCGCGCGTGCTGGTCAAGCACGGCACCCGCACGGTGCAGGCGCTGGTGGACGAGTTGCACGCCCGCTTCGACGAGCAGACACTGTCCAGTGTGGACTCGCCGGCGTCGCTGGAACTCAACGACATCGGCAGCGTCACACTCCGGCTGGCGCAGGAGCTCGGCGTCGACGACTACGGCGTCAGCCCGCGCACCGGCGCGTTCCTGGTGATCGACCCGAAGGACGGCGACACCCTCGCCGCGGGGCTGGTGGGTGAGCGCTTCTCGTGACGCCTCCCCTGGTCGCCGTCGCGCACGGCAGCCGTGACCCCCGCTCGGCGGCGACCGTGCGGGCGCTCGTCGACGTCGTGCGCGCGCAGGCACCGGGCGTCGCGGTATACGAGTCCTTCCTGGACTTGTCGGCACCGCTCGTGACGGACGTCCTGCGATCGTTGTACGCGGCCGGCCACCGGACGGCGGTCGTGGTGCCGCTGCTGCTGGGCAGCGCGTTCCACGCCCGGGTCGACCTGCCGGCGCTGATCGACTCGGTGACGGCGTCCTGCCCGGGCTTCGTCGTGCGCACGTCCGACGTGCTCGGCGCCGACCCCGCCCTGCAGGCCGTCGCCCTCGACCGGCTGACGGCCACGCCCCGCCGCCGCGGAACGGGAGTGCTGGTCAGCGCGGTCGGCTCGTCGAACGCGCCCGCCAACGCCGTCGTCGCTTCGCTGGCCGCGCAGTGGGAGGAACGGCTCGGGCTCCCGGTGAGCGAGGCGTTCGCGAGCGCCACCCAGCCCGACATCCCGGCGGCCGCGGCCCGGCTGCGGGCCCGCGGGGTGCGTCACCTGGTGGTGGCGTCCTGGTTCCTGGCGCCGGGCCTGCTCCCGGACCGGATCGCGCGGCTGGCCCGCGAAGCAGACGCGGACGCGTTCATCGCGGAACCGCTGGCGGACGACCCGCGGGTCGCGGACGTCGTTGTGGCGCGGTACGCCACCGCCGTCAGCGGCCTGCTCCGGCAGTACGCCTGAGTTTCAGGCCGGCGACACCGCCGAAAGGTGAGTCTCATTCACATTCGTCGCAACCCTGGGCGCATGGGAACGGTGAATCCTTGACGTGGTACTTAACTTGCCGGTAACTATCTGAACGGCTGCGCAGCTTTCCTTCCTCCCCTCGTGAAACCGCAGGTAGGTGGATACAGATGAAAGCTCTTCATTTCTCCCAGTTCGCCGCGCTGACCGCGGCCGCGGTGCTCCCGATCGCCCTCGCCGCCCCCGCGTCGGCGGCCACCACCGTCACCTTCGACTGCCAGGCCGATGCCCCGATCATCGGACCGCAGAAGGTCGCGCTGGACCAGGTCGCCGACGTGACGGCCCCGCCGACGGTGGCGCCCGGGGCCGCGTTCGACGTCGTCATCGATCCGGCGCCGAACACCGTGCCCGGCGAGGTCAGCGGGAACAAGGTGAAGAACATCAACACCTTCGCGCTCAAGATCCCCATCCCGGCGAACTCGTCCTACGTCGGCGCGGACCTCACCGGCGGTTCCGGCCTCGGCCCGACCCCGCCGGCCCTCTCCGTCGCGAACGGCGTCGCCACCTTGAGCTTCCCCGGCCCGATCGCCGGCGGCGCCACGTTCGAGCTGCCCACCGTGACCGCGCACCTGACCGCGGGCCAGTCGGGCACCATCGAAACCAGGCTGGGCGGCACCAGCTACCGCGACCCCGGCCTGACGTTCAAGGCGGTGGCGAGCACCATCATCGGCGACCTCACCGCCCCGACCGCCTGCTTCCCCAACCCGAGCCCGGTCTTCACCACGACGACCATCGGCTGAGCGGCGGGCCACCCTGCGGGTCCCACCGCAGGGTGGCCTGCGTAACACCGGCCGCGCGGGGCGGATGTGCAAGGGTGTCGGGCATGGCTGACGAACTGGTGCACTACGACGTGGTGGGCGGCACCGCCACGATCACCCTGGACTCCCCGCACAACCGCAACGCGCTGTCGGCGCAGCTGCGCCGCGAACTCTCGGATTCGCTGGCCAACGCGGCCGCCGACGACGCCGTGCGCGTGATCGTGCTGACCCACACCGGGCCGGTGTTCTGCGCGGGGATGGACCTGAAGGAGGCCCGCGGCGCCGGCGCGGGCGACCAGGGCGTGAACGAGTTCCCCCGCATCCTCGAGCAGCTGTGGGCCAGCCCGAAGCCGGTGGTCGCCCGCCTGGCCGGCCCCGCCCGCGCCGGCGGCATCGGCATGGTGGCGGCGTGCGACATCGCGGTGGCGGTCCCGGAAGCGACGTTCGCGTTTTCGGAGGTCCGCATCGGCGTGGTCCCGGCGGTAATCTCCCTGACGGTCCTCCCGCGGTTGAACCCGCGCGCGGCCCACGAGCTGTTCCTGACCGGCGACACGTTCGACGCGCGCCGCGCGGTGGAGATCGGCCTGCTGAACTCGGCGTCCGACGACCTCGACGGCGAGGTCGCCCGGTACGTCAAGGCACTCGCGGCGGGCGGACCGAAGGCGCTGGCCGAGACGAAGGCGCTGCTCAGCCGTCCCCGCCCTTCGACGCCTTCGGAGGGCTTCGAGGAGATGCTCGGCCTGTCCGCGAAGTTCTTCGCCAGTGAGGAAGGCCAGGAGGGCATCCTGGCCTTCGCCCAGAAGCGCAAGCCGAACTGGGTCCCGCAGGACTAAAACGCCCCAATGTGGCGTTGGTTGCGTCCAGCGCACCCAATGTGGCGGGGGGGGGGGGGGGGGGGCCGCCCGCCCCCAGGGGGGGGGGGGGGG
>NZ_JAVHJU010000036.1:313790-439830 GCF_031082405.1 Amycolatopsis sp. A133 | reverse complement strand
CGTTCGGTGCGTCAGACGCACCGAACGCCACATTGGGGCGCTTGAGCCGCGGGGACACGAACGGCTGATTTCTGGCCAAAAACGTAGCGAACGGGCCACTCGCGACGCCCGGGCCTGGCCTTCGGTCGGCGAGTGTGCCGATGCTTGAGGCGTGAAGAGAGGAACCTGGGCGCGGCACCCACTCGTTGCCGGCCACAAAGACAATCCGGATGTCGTGCGCACCGCCGAACTCGAAGAGATCGGCATGCGCCGTAGCAGCGTCTACCGCCGCTGCCTGCCCGGCGGCCCGTGGCGACGGTTGTTGCCGGGAATCATCTTGTTGCATCCCAACGAACCGACCGACGAGCAGCGCTTGCAAGCAGCGCTGATCCGCGGTGGTCGTTCCACGATGCTCACCGGGCTGTGGGCACTGCGAAGACACGGGCTCCGGGAGTTCCCGGAGCCTGACGACGTGCACATCCTCGTTCCGGATGAGCGTGAGATCACCAGTAGCGGGTTCGTCGTCGTCGAACGTACGACCCGGCTGCCCGCCCCGGTCATGCGGGGCGGACTCCCAGTCGCACCGGTGTACCGTGCCGCGCTCGATGCGGCACGCCGTATCCGGGACTTCGAAACCGTGCAGGCCTTGCTCGCCGAGGCCGTACAGCGCAGGCGTTGCACCCCGGAACTGCTCGACAAGGAACTCCGGCTCGGAAGCCAACGAGGATCAGCCCTGGTTCGTCGAGCCCTCCAGGCGATCCTCGGCGGCGCGGAATCGGTTGCCGAAGCCGAAGCCTGGGACATCTGGAAGCTCGCTGAGCTGCCACCGGCCGAGTGGAACGTCCGGGTCTTCGACGAGCGCGGCGGGTTCATCGCCAAGCCGGACGCCTGGTGCGACGACATCGCGTTCGCGTGGGAGATCGACTCGCGCAAATGGCACGGCGAGGGGGACGGCTACTCCGACACCCTGGCTCGGAACGCCCGCTACACCGCGGCGGGAATCACCTTCCTGCAGACGTTGCCGATCGACCTGCGCAAGGAGCCGGACCGGGTGATCGAGGACCTGCGGTCGGCTTACCGGGCGGCGTGTCGACGCCCACGTCCTCCCGTGAGCTACCGCCCGTAGCCCGCAAGAAGCGCCCCAATGTGGCGTTGGTTGCGTCCAACGCACCGAACGCCACATTGGGTGCGTTGGACGCACCGAACGCCACATTGGGGCGCTTGGGACTCAGGCAGGGACAGGAGCCTGCTTGCGCGGCAGCAGCGCGAGCAGGCCCGTCACCGCGCCGCACGCTGCGGCGATCACGTACACCGGCGCCAAACCGCCTGTCTGGTACGCAATCCCGAGCACCGCGACCCCGAGCGTCTGCCCGAACTGCCGGGTCGTCGTCAAGATCCCCGCGGCCATCCCGGATCGGCCCGGCGGTGCCGCGGAAGCGATGGCCGCGCCCATCGCCGGGCCCGCGATTCCCACCCCGATCCCGGTCACCGCCAGGCCGAGCGGGATCGCCACGACGAGCAGCGACAGACAGCCGAGCGCGCCCACCAGAACTCCGGTCCCGAGCAGCGTTCGCGGCGAAAACCGGTGCAGCACCTTGCCGAGGAGCGTCGAAGTCAGGAAGGACGCCACCGCGAGCGGAGCCAGCGCGAACCCGGCCGCGACCGGCGACCGCGAAAGTCCCAGCGACAGCGAGACGTAGACCAGCGCCGCGAACGTCGACGTCGATGCCGCCGCGCAGGCGATGAGCGTCGAAAACCCGCCGTCGCGGAACAGCCGCAAGTCCAGCATCGGCTCGGCCCGACGCCGTTCCACGACGACGAACCCGGTGAAACCGAGCACCGAAACCGCCAGCACCCACCGGTCCGAGGTCAGCCCGTGCACCAAGCTCGCGGCGCCGGCTGCGAACCACGCCGCGCCCGCAACGTCGAACCGGCCCGGACGCCCCGGCTCGTCCGGCCGCACCGCCCGCAGCGCGAACAACCCCGTCGCCAACGCGAGCGGTACGTTGACGAAGAAGACCGCGGGCCAGCCGAAGTACTCGGTCAGCACGCCGCCCACCACCGGCCCCGCCGCCGCGCCGAGCCCGTTCACCGCGAAGAAGACACTGATCGCCGTCCCCAGCGAGCGCCCTTCGTAAGAGGCCGCCAGGATCGCGAACCCGGTCACCGCCAACGCCGAGCCGCCGATCGCCTGCACCCCGCGGGCCGCGATCAACGTCCCGATGTCCGGCGCCAGGCCGCAGGCCAGGGACGCCAGCCCGAACACGGCCAGCCCGGCGAGGAACACCCGCCGCAGCCCCCAGCGATCCGCCACCGCTCCCGCCGCGAGCATGAGCACGGCCAAGACCAGCGTGTAGACGTTCGGCACCCACTGCAGCTGCCCCACCGACGCCCTCAGATCGGCGCCGATCCGGGGCAGGGCCACCGTGACGACGGTGGTGTCCAGCAGGAACAGGAACGAGCCCGCACACACGGCAAGCAACGGCCACCACTTGCGCATCGAATCTCCCTTCGTGTGCTCCGAAGGGTGCGATTACGACGCCGTTCGTCACCACACAAGTCGACAAGTCCGCCGGATACCGTCATCCCCTAGGCTCAACGCATGGAAACCGTCACCCTGGACGACGTCGACCGCGGCCTGGTCCACGCGCTGCAAATCGACGGCCGTGCGCCGATGCGCACCCTCGGCCAGGTGCTCGGCGTCTCGGAGAACACCGCGGCCCGGCGCTACCGGCGGCTCCGCACCGCCGGCGTCCTCCGCGTCACCGGCGCGGTCAGCGGCGGCGACGCCGGCTACACGACGTGGACGCTGCGCCTGCGCACCACCCCGGACGCCGGGGCAGCCGTCGCGGACGCGCTCGCCGACCGCGCCGACGTGTCCTGGGTGCACCTGCTTTCCGGCGGCACCGAAATCTCCTGCACCGTGCACGCCCCCGACACAGCGGGCCGCGACGACCTGCTCCTGCGCAAACTCCCGCGGGCGAGCCGCGTCACCGCCGTCTCCGCGCACGAACTGCTCCACACCTTCGCCCTGCCGGACGGCTGGAGCGGGCTGCACTGCCTGTCCCCCGGACAGGTCGAGCAGCTGCGCCCGCCCAAGCCCGAAAGCACCGGCGTCGCCCCGGAACCGGGCGACCAGGCGCTCTTCGACGCCCTCGCGGAGGACGGGCGCGCGAGCTACACGGCGCTGGCGAGGGCGACCGGCTGGTCGGACTCGACCGTGCGGCGCCGGATGGACCTGCTGCGGCGGCACGGCACGCTGACCTACCACCTCGACGTCGCCCCGGCGCGCCTCGGGTTCCGGTCCGAAACGCGGTTGTGGCTGACGGTGTCCCCGGCGCACCTCGCCGAGGTGGGCGAGGCCCTGGCGAGCCACCCGGAGACGTCGTTCGCCGTCGCCACCACCGGCACGACGAACCTGACGGCCATGGTGAACTGCCGTGACGGCCGCGATCTCTACCGCTACCTCACCGGCCGCGTCGCCGGGATCCGCGGCGTGCAGACCCTCGAGAGCGCGCCGGTGATCCGCACGGTCAAACGCGCGGGGACACCGCTCAGGCGTCCGGCAGCACGACCGTGAGCCGCCACGAACCGGCGCTGCGGCCGCTCGGGCCGAGCGCGCGCTGCGCGTCGGACAGCACGCTGCGGATCGCCAGGTAGGTCTTGGGTTCGGCCTTGCGCAACGCGTCCGAGCCCGGCCAGATCAGCACGTGCTCCCCCGGCGGCAGCCACGACAGGTCGGTCAGGCAGTCGTAGAGCGCGTCGAGGTTGTGCCCGAAGTAGTCCGGAAAGGACAGTGCTTCGGCGAAGGCGGTGAGCGTGCTGGCCTTGTCCACGGTCGGCCGGGAGTTCACCAGGTGCGGGTACGCGCCACGGGCGAAAGCGTCTTCCGCGGCGGCCTTCGCCTGCTCGCCGGCGCTCATCGGGCCGGGTCCACGACGACGAACGACGCGTAGTGGTCGCCGGTGTAGTACAGCTCGTGCGCCTGCCCGGTGATCAGCCGCCGGGCGCCGCGGTCGGGACTGCCCGGGGTCTTCACCGTGTATTCGTGGTAGTAGCCGGATTTCTTGCCGGGCAAGCGTTTCTCACGGTTCTCGAAGACGACGTCGTCGTTGCGCGGGTAGGGGTACGGGCCGCCGGCCTCGATCAGCTTCCACGTGTCCGAGGCCTGCGGCGGCAGCGCGGAAAGCGCCTTCACCGGCAGCCCGGAGTCCGCGCCCGGCACGGCGGCGCTGCCCTTGGCGGGCGTGCTGCTCTGCGCGGGGGCGCTCGCCGAAGTGCTCGGACCAGAGGACGAGCCGCCGCCGAGGTTGTCCTGGACCAGCCAGCCCCCCAGCACCAGCACGAGGAGCCCGATCAGCGCGGCGGTGATCCGCCTTCGGTTGAACATGGTGCGCGAGCCTATGCCGACCCGTCGGAGTCGTCGTCACGCCCCGGAGCCAGCTTGTGCGCGAAGAGCCCGACGACCTTGTCGAGCGCCCACGCGGCGGCCAGGCACAGCGGCACGACGACCACCATGACCAGCACGAACTGGACCGGGAACCAGGCCTGGGCGAGCCACAGCTCGACCCCGTCCCACCAGTCGGCAAGCCCGTTGAACACGGTGTGAGCCTACGCGCGCTCTGCTGCCCCCGCGCCTCTGGGCCTCGCTTCCGAAATCGGCGGAGCCGATTGCGACGGAGGCGAAGCCACCCGACGGAGTCGGGTTCGGACCCACCGTCGCAAGGGCCGCTCGCCGTGTCTCGCGACACGCAGCACAGGGTTTGAAGAGACGGTACGTTGCAGGACATGTTCGCCGTGTACGCGCAGGAACCCAACGCCGACAGCCCGCTGGACTCGCTCGTCGTCGGCGAGCGCCCCGAACCCGAAGTGCCCGACGGCTGGGTCCGCGTGCACGTCAAGGCGGCCAGCCTCAACATGCACGACCTCTGGACGCTGCGCGGCGTCGGGATCAAGCCGGACCAGTTCCCGATGATCCTCGGCTGCGACGGCGCCGGAACCCTCGACGACGGCTCCGAGGTCGTCATCCACTCGGTGATCAACGCGCCGGGCTGGCAGGGTGACGACACCCTCGACCCCAAGCGCACGCTGCTCACCGAGAAGCACCAGGGCACCTTCGCCGACCAGGTCGTCGTGCCCGCCCGCAACGTCGTCCCGAAGCCCGCGTCGCTCAGCTTCGCCGAAGCCGCCACCATGGGCACCGCCTGGCTGACCGCCTACCGGATGCTCTTCGTGAAGTCCGGGCTGCGGCCGGGGCAGACGATGCTCGTGCAGGGCGCGTCCGGCGGCGTCTCGACGGCGCTGGTCCAGCTCGGCCGCGCGGCCGGGTTCCGGGTCTGGGTCACCGGCCGCACCGAGGAGAAGCGCGCCCTCGCCACGAGCCTCGGCGCGCACCAGGCGTTCGAGTCCGGCGCGCGGCTGCCCGAGCGCGTCGACGCCGTGTTCGAGACCGTCGGCAAGGCGACCTGGTCGCATTCGGTCAAATCGCTCAAGCCGGGCGGGATCATCGTGGTTTCCGGCTCGACCAGCGGCCCGGACGCGCACGCGGAACTGCAGCGCGTCTTCTTCCTCCAGCTGCGCGTCGCCGGCTCGACCATGGGCACCCGCGACGAACTCGCGGACCTGCTCACGTACCTCGAACTGACCGGCGTCCGGCCGCAAATCGGGGCGGAATTGCCATTTTCCGAGGCGCCGAAGGGTTTCCAGGCGATGCTCGACGGGGAGACCGCCGGCAAGATCGTCTTCACCCGCTAGACCCGGCTGAGCTGGGCGGATCGGTTCGTTCCACCCAGCCCGGCATCCGGTGAATCTTTAACGTGTTCACTTCGAGATCTGGTCGTTAGCACCCAAATTCGACCAAAACCCCATGCCGGCCAGCTAATCTGTAGTCATGACCGCGACGAAGCGGCCCACTCCGGCTGGACCGGACGGCCGGTCCAGCGACCCGGACCCGATCCGGGTTTCCTTCCGGCGCTACGCCGGTGTCCGCACCCGCGTGCTCGAGGTCGGCGACCCCGCCCCCGAGCCGGAGTCCCCGCGCCGCTCACTGCGTCGCCGGAGCGCGGCGCCGCACGTCCGGCCCACCGCACCGCGGCTGGTGCTCCTGCACGGCTACTGCGACAGCGCCGACACCTGGCGCCCCGCCCTGGAGCAGCTCGCGGCCGCCGGGATCCCGGCGGTCGCGGTCGATCTGCCCGGCTTCGGCGACGCCCAGCCGCTGCGGCCGGGCCCGATGCTGCCGCAGCTCGACGCGTTCACCACCGCCGTCGTCCGCGAGCAGGCGGTGCTCGGTTCGGTCGTGCTGGCGGGCAACTCCCTCGGCGGCACCATGAGCCTGCGCGCGGCGCAAACCGCGGTGGATCCCTTCTCGGCGGAGAAGAGTGCCTCGAAGGGGAGGCTGCCGCTTTCCGGAGTCGTGTCCATCGCCGCGCCGGGGTTCGTCGACTCGTGGCTGATCCGCACGGTGGCGCGTTACCCGCTGCCGCTGCGGCTGTACTCGTCCCTGCCGGTCCCGGTGCCGGGTTTCCTGGTGCGCAAGGTCGCCGAGCAGCTGGTCCCGCGGTTGCTGTACGCCAACTCGGGCGCGGCCGACGCGACCCAGGTGCAGCGCTTCACCGCGCTCTTCCCCGACTACCGCGCGACCAAGAGCCGGCTGGAGGAGGCCCGGCAGCTCGTCGCCGAGCTCGCCGACGCCTACCGCCTCGACTCGGTCGAGGTCCCGCTGCTGGTCGTCGCGTGCGGCAAGGACAGGCTCGTCACGGCCGCGTCCGGGCGGCAGCTGCACACGCTGGTGCCGCACAGCAGGCTGCTGGTCCGCGAGGACTGGGGGCACTGCCCGCAGCTGGACGACCCGGTCGAAATCGCCGAGCTGCTCGCCTACTTCGCCGCGAGCGCGGTCCGGACCACGCAGGCCAAGCGGGCCGCCGCGACGGCGCCGAAGGCCGTGAGCGAGGACACCGCGGCGGGCTGACGCGCTCACGCTGTCTTCACGCGGATTTGACGGTAGGTTCCCGCGGTGGGTCCGTGATCCGGGCTCTCCACCGACCGTTCGGGAGATGATGATGTCCGCTCCAGAAGGCCTGGGCTCGAGCTCGGGCATCTTCCGGCGCAAGCCGATCGACCAGATCCAGGGCACCGGCGAAAGCGATGGCCTGAACCGCACCCTGGGGCTGTGGCAGCTGACCGCCATCGGCATCGGCGGCATCATCGGCGCCGGGATCTTCGCCCTCGCCGGCAGCGTCGCGCACGGCGACGACGCGGCGGGCATCCCGGGCGTCGGCCCGGCCGTGCTGATCTCGTTCCTCATCGCCGGCGTCGCCAGCGCCGCGGCGGCGTTCTCCTACGCGGAGTTCGCCGGTCTGATCCCGAAGGCCGGCTCGGCCTACACCTACGGCTACGCGGTGCTCGGCGAGATCGTCGGCTGGTTCATCGGCTGGGACCTGCTGCTGGAGTACACCGCGATCGTGGCGGTGGTGGCGATCGGGATCTCCGGCTACTTCAGCTTCCTGCTCGGCCAGCTCGGCCTGGACCTGCCCGCCTGGATGCTCGGCGCGCCCGGCACCGGGCCGGGCCACAAGGTCGACCTGTTCGCCGCGCTGCTGTGCCTGCTGATCGCCTACCTGCTCAACCGCGGCATCCGCAGCGCCGCCCGGTTCGAGACGGCGATGGTCGGGATCAAGGTCCTGATCGTGCTGGTGGTCATCCTGGTCGGCTTCTTCTACGTCAAGACCGGCAACTACACGCCCTTCGCCCCGGCCGGCTTCGGCGGCGCGGTGACCGGCGCCGCGACGGTGTTCTTCGCCGTGTTCGGCTACGACGCCATGAGCACCGCCGCGGAAGAGTCGAAGGACGCGCAGCGGCACATGCCGAAGGCGATCCTGTACTCGCTGGCCATCTCGATGGTGCTGTACGTGCTGGCCTGCCTGGTGCTGACCGGCATGCAGAAGTACACCGAGATCGACCCGAAGAGCGGGTTCTCGACGGCGTTCAAGTCGGTCGGCCTCGACGGGCTGGCCACGGTGATCGCCATCGGCGCGATCGTCGGCATCCTCACCGTGCTGTTCACGTTCCTGATGGGCGCCACCCGCGTCGGCTACTCGATGAGCCGCGACGGGCTGCTGCCGCCGTGGCTGGGCAAGACCCACCCGACGCGGCAGGTGCCGAGCCGGATGACGTGGATCCTCGGCGGGGCGTCCGCGATCATCGCCGGCGTGCTGCCGATCGGCGAGGCCGCCGAGCTGACGAACATCGGCATCCTGCTCGCGTTCGTCGTCGTCTGCGTCGCGGTGATCGTGCTGCGCTACAAGCAGCCGGACCTGCCGCGGACGTTCAAGACGCCGGGCATGCCGGTGGTGCCCGCGATCGGGATCGTATTCTCGATCTGGCTGATCACGTTCCTGCAGCCGGCGACCTGGCTGCGGTTCGCCGTCTGGTTCGTCCTCGGCCTGATCGTCTACTTCCTCTACAGCCGGCGGCACTCGGTGCTGAACCGCACCGGCGGCTAGCGGATCCGGTCGAGGCGTGCGGCGGCGGCGCGCGCCTCGACCTTCAGCCGCTCGATGATCACGGCGGCCGAAGCGTCATACGCGAGCGGGTAGGTCTGGCCCGCCCACAGCGAGATCGCTTCCGGGTCACCGGCCTTCGCCGACGCCTTCCGCACCGGCCCGGCCAGGTGGTTGAGCTGCGGGTAGGCGGCGGGCGCGCCGTCGGACAGCGCGTCCATGAACTTGTTGACCAGCCCGCGCGCCGGGCGGCCGCTGAAGGCGCGCGTGAACGCCGTCTCGCGCTCGGCGAGGGCAAGGGCCTTCCGGTGCGCCTCCGACGTCCCGGCTTCGTCCGCGCGCAGGAACACGGTGCCCAGCTGGGCGGCCACGGCACCGGCGGCGAGCACGGCCGCGACGTCGGCGCCGTGCACCAGCCCGCCGGCGGCGATCAGCGGCAGGTCGACGCGGGCGGCGACGAGCCTCAGCAGCGCGAGCACGCCGTATTCGGCGCCGCCGCCGGGCAGGCGCGGGTCGTCGGTGAACAGGCTGCGGTGCCCGCCCGCCTCGAAGCCTTGCAGGACGAGCGCGTCGGCGCCGAGATCCGCGGCCCGGTGGGCGGCCTCGGGGGTGGTCACGGTGACGAGGACCTTGCTGCCGGCGTCTCGGAGCCTGAGGACGTCCGACGGCGACGGCGGCCCGAAGGTGAACGACACGACGGGGACCCGCTTCTCGAGCACGACGTCCAGCTTCGCCGGATACGCGTCGTCGTCCCACTTCGGCTCGCCGAGCTCGACGTCGTACTCGCGGGCGAACTCTTCGAGCCGCTCGCGGTGCGCGCCGATGTCGGCGCCGGTGTCCGGCTGTGGCACGAAGAGGTTGACGCCGAACGGCCGCCCGGTGAGCTCCGCGGTGCGGTCGATCTGCGCCGCGAGCGCCGCGGGCGTGAGCATGCCGGCGGAGAGGAAGCCGAAGCCACCGGCCTCGGTCACCGCGGCGACCAGCTCCGGGGTGGTGGGACCGCCGGCCATCGGCGCGGCGACGACCGGGAACGTCAGCTCGTCGAACATGCCACCGAGCGTAGTACTCAGGCGGGCAGCAGCATCGTGTAGAGCTTCTTGATCACCCCGTCCTCGACGAGCGCGACGTCGATCCCCCGCACGACCGGCGGCTCGCCTTCCGGGCCGAGGGCCCAGGCGAGGTGGCCGAGGTCGTGGTTGACCAGGACCGGGCCCGCCGCCGAGAACACGAAGCCGGGAGACTCCGCCAGCAGCCCCTTGGCCTTGGCGTCCAGGTTTTCGCGCCCGGTCACGACCCCTTCGGGATCGGCGAACGTGATGTCGGGCGCGTACGTCTCGGCGATGGCCTTCGCCCGCCGCTCGTCGTCGCGCTCGTTGAACACCCTCAGCAGGTTGGCTTCCATCAGCTCGGCCACCGTCGCCATGTCGCACCCTCCTAGGTTCGCGGCCATATTACGTGACATGTCACGCAACTCTCAGGGGTGGTCGTCCGGCCGCGGGAGGGTGCCGTGCTCGAGCAGGGTGTCGTAGACGCGGTCGAGCAAGGTCGTCAGCTGCGCCAGTTCGGCGGGCTCGAGGGCGTCGAGGAACGCCTGCCGCACGAACCCGACGTGGTCCGGCGCCGCTTGCCGCAACGATTCCCAGCCGGTTTCGGACAGCGCCACCTCGGTGACCCGGCGATCCCCGGCGGCCGTCCCGGTCCCGACCAGCCCGCGGTCCCGCATCCGCTTCAGGTGGTGGGAGAGCCGGCTGCGCTCCCAGCCGATCCGGACGGCGAGGTCGGTGACCCGCATCCGGCCGCCGTCCGCGCTGGTCAGCGCGACCAGCACGTGGTAGTCGGCGAGCGAAAGCCCGCTGTCCGCGCGCAGCTGCCGGTTCAGCTCGTACTCCAGGCGGAGGTGCACCTTCATGTAGGCGTACCAGGCGGCCGTCTCGGCGCTCGACAGCAGCGCGAACGGCGACCCGGGTGCGAAGTCCCGCGTCACGGCCCGAGCCTAACCACCCAGACTGGTCTAGACCATGACCGCCGGAAGTGCGACGATCCGGGCAGGTGCGACGGCGATGTCGCACCCTTCCCGCCAGGAGGTCCCCCGGTGAAGAAACCCGTCGCGCGGCGTCTCGGCCGCGCCCTCGCCGTGCTGGCCCTGATCGGCGCCAGTACCCAGCTCGCGCCGGCCGAGGCGGCCACGCCGGCGCTGCAGTCGATCGTGCCGGCGCCGGTCTCGGTGACCCCGGCGACCGGGGTCACGTTCCCGCTGGTCACGACGACGAAGATCGTCACCGAGGCCGGCTCGGCACCGGCCAAGCAGGTCGGCGACTACCTGGCCGGCATGCTGCGGCCGTCGACCGGCTTCGCGCTGCCGGTGTCCGACGCACCGGCGTCCGTACCGCCGGACAGCATCGCGCTGCTGCTGAGCGGCGCGCCCGCCTCCGTCGGCGCGCAGGGCTACCAGCTCGTGTCGACGGCGTCCTCGGTCACCGTGCGGGCGTCCACCGCGGACGGGCTCTTCGCGGGCGTCCAGACGCTGCGGCAGCTGCTGCCGGGTCGCGTGGAGAGCCCGGCCGCCCAGCCGGGCCCGTGGAGCATCCCTGGAGCAACGATCGTCGACTACCCGCGATTCGCCTACCGCGGCGCGATGCTCGACGTCGCACGGCACTTCCACCCGGTCTCGACGGTCAAGCGGTACCTCGACCAGCTGGCCCAGTACAAGATCAACAACCTGCACCTGCACCTGGCGGACGACCAGGGCTGGCGCATCCAGATCGACAGCTGGCCCCGCCTGACGACGTACGGCGGCAGCACCCAGGTCGGCGGCGGCGCGGGCGGCTACTACACGAAGGCGCAGTACACGGAGATCGTGACCTACGCGGCGGCCCGCCACATCACGATCATCCCGGAGATCGACATGCCGGGTCACGTGAACGCGGCGCTGGCCTCGTACGCGGAGCTGAACTGCAACGGGGTGGCCCCGGCGTTGCGGACGGACACGGCGGTCGGCTACAGCTCGCTGTGCATCTCGAAGGACATCACGTACACGTTCGTCGCGGACGTCCTGCGCGAGCTGGCGGCCTTGACGCCGGGCCCGTACCTGCACATCGGCGGCGACGAAGCTTCGGCGACTTCGCAGGCGGACTACGTGGCGTTCATGAACAAGGTGCTCCCCCTGGTGGCGGCGACGGGCAAATCGGTGGTGGGCTGGCACGACATCGCCAAGGCGTCCCTGCCGGCTTCGGCGTCGCCGCAGTTCTGGGGCACTTCGACGTCGGACGCGGGCGTCTCGACGGCGGTTTCCCGCGGCAGCAAGGTGATCCTGTCGCCGGCGAACAAGGCGTACCTGGACATGAAGTACAACAGCTCGACACCCATCGGGCTGTCGTGGGCGGGCTACATCGAGGTCCAGGACGCGTACAACTGGAACCCGGGAGCGTACTTGTCGGGCGTCGGCGAGTCGGCGGTCCGCGGGGTCGAATCGCCGCTGTGGACGGAAACGGTGGTGACCCCGTCCGACATCGACTACCTGGCGTTCCCGAGGCTGGCGGCGCACGCGGAGCTGGGCTGGTCCCCGTGGTCGACCCACGACTGGACGGCCTTCCGGACGCGCTTGGGCGCCCAGGCCCCGCGCTGGGTGGCGCAGGGGATCAACTTCTACCGGTCGTCGCAGGTTGCGTGGGACACCGGCGGAACGACGAACCCGGGCACGTGCACGGACCCGGCGTGGAGCGCTTCGCAGGTGTACAACGGCGGGAACGTGGTGTCCCACAACGGCCACAAGTGGATGGCGCAGTGGTGGACCCAGGGCGAGGAACCGGGGACGACGGGCCAGTGGGGAGTGTGGAAGGACAACGGCGCTTGCTGAGGTGACGGCGGGTCCGGCGCCTTCACACGAAGGCGCCGGGCTCGTCCGAGATCGCCGTTAACCTGGGGTCATGCCGTGTCCCGTCTGCGCCAAGCACCGTGGCGCCGGGCCGCTCGTCAGCCCGGTCGTCTGGGCCGACGAGCTCGTCGTCGTCAGCCATCGGCCCGGGGACTTCCCCGGCTACCTCTTCGTCGAGACCCGCCGGCACGTGGCGCACCTCGACGGGCTCACCGAAGCCGAAGCCCTGGCCGTCGCGCGGGCCGTCTGGGTGGGCGCCCGCGCCCTGCGGGCCGAGCTGGATCCCGAGTCCGTGCACTCGGCCGTCGCCGGGCGCGGACTGGCGCGCGCTCACTTCCACCAGCACCTCTTCGTGCGGCATCGCGGCACTCCGGCCGAGGCCGGGTGGATGGCGGTCGACTGGGCCGGCGCGCCGCGGGAGGACGTCACCGGTCTGTGCGGACGGTTATCGGCGCACTTCGGGCGGTGAACACCGGACACCCGGGGCGGCCGGCGGGTTAGGTTGGGGCCATGAGCGCTGATCTGGAGCAGGTGCGCACACTGTCGCTGCAGGAGCACGGCCTCGCCACCGTGGCCACGACGCGTGCGGACGGCACCGTGCACGCCTCGGTCGTCAACGCCGGCGTCTTCGGCGATCCCGTGACCGGCGCCCCGGGTGTCGCCTACGTGGCCGTGGGCCAGGCGCACAAGCTCACCCTACTGCGGCGGGCCGGGCACGCCACCGTCACCTTCCGGCGCGGCTGGAACTGGCTCTCCGTCACCGGGGCCACCCACCTCATCGGCCCCGACGATCCCGATCCCGCCTTCGACCCGGCCGGCCTGCCGCAGCTGCTGCGCGACGTCTTCATCGCCGCCACCGGCACCCATGACGACTGGGCCGAGTACGACCGCGTGATGGCCGAAGAGCGGCGGGTCGCGGTGTTCGTCCGGGCGGACCGGATAATCGGCAATCCCTGACCCATCCGGCCCCAGGAGTCGTCCCGTTGTCCGAGTCCCCGCCCCGCGTCACCACGCCGGTCAAGGTCCTCGTCGGCTTGCTCGTCGTCGCCGACGCCGGGTTCGGCGCGGCGCTCCTCTCCGGGCTGGTGCGCGGCCTCTCGCCGTGGCTGATCGGCGGCGCCTACGCGGCGACCGTGCTCGCCGCGGTCGTGGCCTTCCGGGTGTCGCGTGCTCGCGACCTCAAGCGCGGGTTCGAGGCTCTCCGCGACCTCACCGTCGGCGAGGAGGGCCTCCGCCTGCCCGCGGGCACGCTCAGCACGCGGGTGGTCCCCTGGCCGGAAATCGCCGAGATCACGGTCCGCCGCTCGGCCCGCTTCGGCGACGGCTACCTGCGCGACGCCCTCTGGGTCGACCTGGTCACCGGCGGAGGCGTCGAGAGTTCGGTGCAGCGCTACGCGCCGCGAAGCAAGCTCGAACCGGCGCCGCCCCAGCGAAGGCAGTTCGAGCAGACGGCGATCCTCGCCCCGGCCCTGTTCGACGCGGTGCTCGACCGGCTCCGGAAGGAATTGCGCCACCGGCAGCTGCACGCCCAGCTCCGCGGCGCACCCCGCCTCCGGCACCACTGACCCCGGACGATCACCCGGGAACGCCGTCCCTTACCGGCTGGCCCGGGAATCGGCCGTGGCTCAGCCGAGCCGGCCCAGCAGCTCCCGTGGCACGATCCGCACCGGGAACGGCCGCTCGAGCTCGACCGCCTCGTCGCCCGCCGCCTTGGCCACCTGCTGGTAGTGACCGTCCTCGTCCAGCTCGAAAACCGTGAGCGTGGGGTCGGCCGGGTCGATCACCCAGTAGCTGCCGGTCCCGAGCCGTTCGTAGACCGCCTTCTTGGTGTTGAGGTCGTGGATCGCCGTGCTGGGCGACAGCACCTCGACCGCCAGCACCGGCGACGCCGGAAGATCCTTTTCGGTGAAGTCTTCGTCCAAGCCGACCAGGACGTCCGGCTGCAGCTCCGTGTCGTCGCCCGAGTGCACGGCGAACGGCGCGGCGAGTACGTCGTACTCAGGCGGACACGCGGCTTCCAGAACGCCATAGAGCCGGTAAGCGATCTTCTGATGTCTTCTTCCCGGCGCGGGGCTCACGATGAGCACCCCGTCGATGAGTTCGCGGCGTCGGCCATCGTCCGGCATCCCCTCGAGATCGTGCACCGTCAGCGGGCCCGAATCGGCGGGATGCTCGATGTCTGCCATGACCGTCATGGTGCTCTCCTTTCGCTCTTCGCACCAGAGGAAACCAGAGAGCACCGACAGAAACCACGTCGAACACAGGTTCGGCGCCCATATTCACGCGTAGGCGTGAATATAGGCGCCACTGTCACATCAACGGAACAGTCACCGCAACGGAAACAGCTACTTCTTGTTCTTGCCGGAGTCCTCAGTGGACAGTGCGGCGACGAAAGCCTCCTGCGGGACCTCGACCCGGCCGACGGTCTTCATCCGCTTCTTGCCTTCCTTCTGCTTCTCCAGCAGTTTCCGCTTCCGCGAGATGTCACCGCCGTAGCACTTCGCCAGCACGTCCTTGCGGATCGCGCGGATCGTTTCACGGGCGATGATCCGGGCGCCGATGGCGGCCTGGATGGGCACCTCGAAGTTCTGCCGCGGGATCAGCTCGCGGAGCCGGTTCACCATGCGGTTGCCGTAGTTGTAGGCGTCGTCCTTGTGCACGATCGCGGAGAACGCGTCCACGCCCTCGCCCTGCAGCAGGATGTCCACCTTGACCAGGTCCGCCGCCTGCGTACCGGCCTCTTCGTAGTCCAGGGACGCATACCCGCGCGTACGCGACTTCAGCGTGTCGAAGAAGTCGAAGATGATCTCGCCCAGCGGCATGTTGTACCGCAGCTCGACCCGGTCCTCGGACAGGTAATCCATGCCGAGCAGCTGGCCGCGCTTGTTCTGGCACAGCTCCATGATCGTGCCGATGAACTCCGACGGCGCCAGGACGCTCACCTTGCTGAGCGGCTCGAGCACCTTGTCGATCTTGCTCCCGGTCGGCCAGTCCGACGGGTTGGTCACGTGGATTTCCTTGCCGTCGTCCAGCACCACGTCGTAGACGACGTTGGGCGCCGTCGAGATCAGGTCGAGGCCGAACTCGCGCTCGAGCCGGTCGCGCGTGATCTCCAGGTGCAGCAGGCCGAGGAAACCGCAGCGGAAGCCGAAGCCCAGCGCCACCGACGTCTCGGGCTCGTAGTCGAGCGCGGCGTCGTTGAGCTGGAGCTTGTCCAGCGCCTCGCGCAGCTCGGGGTAGTCGGAGCCGTCCACCGGGTACAGCCCGGAGTAGACCATCGGCTTCGGCTCGCGGTACCCGGCCAAGGCCTCTTTCGCACCGTTGCGCTCGGACGTCACCGTGTCGCCGACCTTCGACTGGCGGACGTCCTTCACGCCGGTGATCAGGTAGCCGACCTCGCCGACGCCGAGCCCCTTGCTGGCCTTGGGCTCCGGCGAGATGATCCCGACTTCCAGCAGCTCGTGCGTCGCGCCGGTGGACATCATCTTGATGCGCTCGCGCGGCGTGATCTTGCCGTCGACGACCCGGATGTAGGTGACGACGCCGCGGTAGGTGTCGTACACCGAGTCGAAGATCATCGCGCGGGCCGGCGCGTCCGCGTCACCCTGCGGCGCCGGAACCGACTTCACGACCTCGTCGAGCAGCGCGCCGACGCCCATGCCGGTCTTGGCCGAGACCCGCAGGACGTCTTCCGGCTCGCAGCCGATGATGTGGGCCAGCTCACCCGCGTACTTGTCGGGGTCGGCCGAGGGCAGGTCGATCTTGTTGAGCACCGGGATGATCTGGAGGTCGTTCTCCAGCGCCAGGTAGAGGTTGGCCAGGGTCTGGGCCTCGATCCCCTGCGCGGCGTCGACCAGCAGGACGGCGCCTTCGCACGCCTCCAGCGCCCGGGAAACCTCGTAGGTGAAGTCGACGTGACCCGGGGTGTCGATCATGTGCAGGACGTGGTCCTGCCCGTCGACCTTCCAGGGCAGCCGGACGTTCTGCGCCTTGATCGTGATGCCGCGCTCGCGCTCGATGTCCATCCGGTCGAGGTACTGAGCGCGCATGGCCCGCTCTTCCACGACGCCGGTGAGCTGCAGCATGCGGTCGGCCAGGGTCGACTTGCCGTGGTCGATGTGCGCGATGATGCAGAAGTTCCGGATGAGCTCCGGCGGCGTGAAGGTGGTGTCGGCGAACTTGTTGAGCGCTGTCACTCGAATGAGTCCTCGGAAAGTCGGGGATGGCCACCTCTATGGTCCCATGGCCCTCCGGGTGCGGGTGGGGGTCATCCCCGATGCGGGGTTTTGCGATCCGTGGTGCCCTCGAAGTATGAGCACTCCGCACCAGCCTGCACCCCCTCCCCGGCCGGAGACCAGCGGGTTCGCCCGCGTCCTCGACCGTACGTTCGGTCACCCCTCCGGCGCGCTCGGCCGCCTCGGCGGCTGGGTCATGGCCCGCGGCAACGCCGCGACCGAACACCGCGTCGTCGACCTGGCGAAGATCGAACCGGACGAGACCGTCCTGGTCGTCGGGCCCGGCCCCGGCGTCGGCCTGGAAGCCGTCGCCCGCCTGGCCGGGCGCGCCGTCGGCGTCGACCCCTCCCTCGAGATGCTGTCGCTGTGCCACGAGCGCTGCGGCGACCGGGCCGAACTGCGTGAGGGGTCGGCGGCGCACACCGGCGAGCCCGCCGGGTCCGTCGACGTCGTCCTGACCGTGAACAACGTCATGCTGTGGGACGACCGCGCCGCCGGGTTCGCCGAGCTGTTCCGGGTGCTGCGCCCCGGCGGCCGGCTGCTGCTGTCCGCGCACGAGAAGTGGCTGCCCGTGAGCAGGCACGTCCTGGCCGACGAAGCCGCCGCCGCGGGCTTCGCCGACCTGCAGACCTGGACCTGGGAGCCCCCGGGCTTCGCCGCGCTCGCCGCGCAGCTGCGCGCCGTCAAGCCCGCCTAGCGGTTGTCCGTGCGGATCGGGTGGCCCTCGGGCACCTCGACCAGCACGATGCGCGTCCCGTCCGGATCGGCGATCCAGGCCTCGTCGAGGCCCCACGGCTCACGCTGGGCGTCGCGCACCGGCGCCAGGCCCTTCCCCTTCAGGTCGGCCAGGGCGCCGGCCAGGTCCCGGACCTGCAGCCAGAGCACCAGATCGGGTGACGAGCCCGTCTCGCCCCGGCCGGAGACCTCCAGGGAGCCGTGGCCGAGGAAGAACACGGTGCCGCCGGGGAACTCCCGCTCCACGGCCAGGCCGAGGGTGTCGCGGTAGAACGCCGTGGAAGCGGCGACGTCGCGCGGGCGGATCAGCAGCCGGCTCTTCAGGATTTCCATCCGACCATCCCTACCGGACGGGCTCAGGCGGCCGCAATCGCCGCGATGCCGGACAGCACGATCACCGACCCGGCGAGCCGCCGCACGGCGTCGCGTTCGCCCAGCACCAGCCACGCGGCGAGGCCGCCGAGCACGATGCTCAGCTCCCGGGCGGGCGCGACCAGGCTGACCGGCGCCATGGTGAGGGCGTACAGCACGAGGACGTAGGCGATCGGCGACAGGACCGCCACGAGGAGGACCTCCCGGCGCTGCTCGCGCCAGACCCGCGCCACCTCGGCGCGGTCGGCCAGCGCACCGGGCACGAGCAGCACGCTCTGCAGGACCGAGCCGACGCCGAAGTAGACGACCGGCGGCACGCCGAGACCGGTCACCGAGTGCGCGTCCCAGAGCGTGTAGCCGGCGATGACGGCCCCGGTCAGGAGGCCGTAACCGATGCCGGCTTTGACCGCTCGCGTGTCGCCGTCCCGGTGGCCGGTGCTGATCACCAGCACCCCGGCGACGACCAGGAACGCGCCGAGCAGGCCCAGCGGGCCGGGCCGCTCCCCGAGCACCAGGACGGCGGCCAGCACCGACAGCAGCGGGCCGGTGCCGCGCGCCACCGGGTAGACGACGGAAAGGTCGCCGACGCGGTACCCGCGCTGCAGCACGACGCCGTAGGCGATGTGCAGCACCGCCGTGACCCCGGCGGCGAGCAACCAGCTCCACTGTGGACGGTCGTCCTCGACGACCAGCACCACGACGGTCACGGGCAGCAGCAAGACGGCGCCCGCGGTGTAGTAGAGCCAGACGAACTGGGTCCCGCCGGAGGAGACCCGCTTGGCCGCCAGGTTCCAGGCGGCGTGCACAACGGCGGCGACGAGGACGAGGGACAGTGCCGTGGCGTTCATGGGACCCCTTACGGGTTCCCGCGGGCGCGGGAAACCCCGTCCTCCAGGCTTTTCCCCCGTCAGATGAACGACCGGCCGCCCAGGCCCGCCGACGGTGCCGCTCGGACCAGTCCCGCCGGTCCTGGTTGTGTCATGCGGGAGCGCGCGGACCGGCGACGGAACCCTAGGCACTACCGCCGTCCACGGTACTCCTGGTGATCGGCATCACCAGGAGTGCCGACGGCGGCCGCTGCGAGCTGGGCTGTTAGAGTTGGCGCTCGTTGTCGTGCGGCGTTCCGTCATGGAGGAAACCCGCTCTCGCGAGCGGGGCCACATCAGCGCGGCGGCGAATCTCACCGAGTGAAGCAGGAGTTGCCCTATGGCCAACATCAAGTCGCAGATCAAGCGCATCACCACGAACGAGAAGGCGCGTCAGCGCAACCAGGCGATCCGGTCCTCGGTGAAGACCGCGATCCGCAAGGTCCGCGAAGCCGCCGAGTCCGGCGACAAGGCCAAGGCCGTCGAGCTGCAGCGCGACGCCGCCCAGAAGCTGGACAAGGCCGTCTCGAAGGGCGTCATCCACGCCAACCAGGCCGCCAACAAGAAGTCGGCGCTCGCAAAGCGCGTCAACGCGCTCTGAGCTGATTGATTTCTGGAAGGCCCCGGCTTCGGCCGGGGCCTTCTTTCATGTCCGGGGGCGCGCGCCGGTGAGTGGGGGCGCAGGTTGCGGGCGGCTCGCGGGGTGGGCCGGGTTGCGGCGGCTCTGAGCGCGCGAGCTGTGGCGGCATGTGCGGGCTGCGGCGGCTCTGGGTGCCCGGCTGCGGCGCCTCTACGCGGGCCGCGGCGGCCCTGCGCGGACTGCGGCGGCGCCGAGCGCGGGTTGCGGCGGCCCTGCGCGGACTGCGGCGGCGCTGAGCGCGGACTGCGGCCGCCTTGCGCGGGCCGCGGCGGTTCTGGACCCGGCTGCGGCGGCCCTGCGCGCGGGCTGCGGCGCCTCTGCGCGGGCTGCAGCGGCTCTGGGCCCGGCTGCGGCGGCCCTGCGCGCGGGGTCGCCTGCCCGTCTGCGCCGCCCTGCTGTCAGCGGTCGCCCTTGGCGGCCGCTACCTCGAGGACCGCTCGCTCCAGTGCGTAGCCCGGGTCCGCCGCCACGCCCTTGACCTCGGCGTTCAGGCGCGCGACCACGCGCATCGCCGTGGCCAGGCCGTCGGGGTTCCAGCCGCGGGACTGGCCCTGGGCCTTGCGGATCTTCCACGGCGGCATGCCGAGCTCGCCCGCCAGCTGGTTCGGGTTGCCGCGGCCGGCGCCGGAGACCCGGGCGATCGTGCGGACCGCGTCGGCCAGTGCGTCGGCGACCAGGACGTGCGGGACGCCGAGCTGCATCGCCCAGCGCAGCGACTCCAGCGCCGCCGCGCGGTCGCCGCCGACCGCCTTCTCCGCGACCGCGAACCCCGTCACGTCGGCGCGGCCGCGGTGGTAGCGGCGGACCGCCTCCTCGTCGACCGCGCCGCCCGTGTCCGCGACCAGCTGCGTCGCCGCCGAGGAGAGTTCACGCAGGTCGGAGCCCACCGCGTCGAGGAGCGCGGCGACCCCCGCCGGGTCGATCTTGCCGTTCACCCGGCGCACCTCGTGGCGCACGAACTGCTCGCGCTCGGCCGGCTTGGTCAGCTTCGGGCACTCCGTGATCTCGGCGCCGGCCTTCTTCAGCGCCGCCGGGAGCGACTTGCCCGCCTTGCTGCGGCCGCCGCCGGTGTGCACGACGATCAGCACGATCCCGTCCGCCGGGTCCTTCAGGTAGGCCGCTACGGCGTCGGCGAGCTCCTGCGAGATGTCCTGCGCCGACTCGAGGACGATCACCCGGCCCTCGCTGAACAGCGACGGGCTGACCAGTTCGGCCAGCTCGGGGGCTGTGAGATCGGACACCCGGACCCGGGTCAGCTCCGCGGTCGAGTCCATCGCGCGGGCGGCGGCGAGCGTCTCGCGGACGGCCCGCTCGATCAGCAGTTCTTCCTCCCCCAGCACCAGCTGCAGCGGGGCCGGGGCGGTGGCTTGCGCGGTCACCCGGGAATCCTCTCACTTGCGCTGCCGTGCCCCCGCTCCGGTGATGTCGAGCGGCCACCGTGGCACGGCCCGAGCGCGATGTCGTACGGTGTAGCCGAGGCAGCCGCCCCGGGAATCCGGAGTGCGCGCACCGACAACTGAATACCGCTCATCCAGAGGGGCAGAGGGAACGGCCCGACGAAGCCCCGGCAACCGGCGTACAGCCTGTCATCCCGCGATCGCGGGGTAGCTGACGACCACGGTGCCAATTCCGGCCCGCTTCGGCGGGGCAGATGAGGAAGGAACCTCGCGATGACCGCCACCCTCGGCACGACCTCCACCACGAAGACCCCGGATCTGGGTCCCGCCGTCGAACTGGTGTCGAAGGAAGAGGGCCACCGGCAGCCGCTCGCCCCGGAATTCGTCTCCGCCGAAGACTTCTCGCCGCTCGAGGTCGCCTACGACTTCGGCCGCGTCCGCCGCGAAGACATCGAGGCCGGCCCCAACAACATCTGGCGCTACAAGAAGCTCCTCCCGGTTCCGTCCAACGTCGAAGAGATCCCGAACACCGAGCCGGGCGCCACCCGGCTGGTCCGCGCCGACCGCCTCGCCAAGGAACTCGGCCTCAAGCGCGTGTGGGTCAAGGACGACACCGGCAACCCGACGCACTCGTTCAAGGACCGCGTCGTCGCCGTCGCGCTGGCCGCGGCCCGCGAATTCGGGTTCGAGGTGCTGGCGTGTCCGTCGACCGGCAACCTGGCCAACGCGACGGCCGCCGCCGCGGCCCGCGCCGGCTGGCGGTCGGTCGTGCTGATCCCGAAGTCCCTCGAGCGCGCCAAGATCCTCACCACCGCGGTGTACGACGGCGACCTCCTCGCCATCGACGGCAACTACGACGACGTCAACCGCCTCGCCACCGAGCTGGCGGGTGAGCACCCGAAGTGGGCGTTCGTGAACGTGAACGTCCGCCCGTACTACTCGGAGGGCTCGAAGACGCTGGCCTACGAGGTCGCCGAGCAGCTCGGCTGGCGCATCCCGCCGCAGATCGTCGTGCCGATCGCCTCCGGTTCCCAGTTGACGAAGGTGGACAAGGGTTTCCGCGAGCTGGGTCAGCTCGGTCTCGTGGACGCCAGCCCGTACAAGGTGTTCGGCGCGCAGGCCACCGGCTGCTCGCCGGTGTCGGCCGCGTTCCGCGAAGGCCACGACGTCGTCCAGCCGGTGAAGCCGGACACGATCGCCCGCTCGCTGGCGATCGGCAACCCGGCCGACGGCCCGTACGTGCTCGACATCGTCAACCGCACCGGCGGCGCGATCGAGGACGTCTCCGACGAAGAGGTCGTCGAAGGCATCCGCCTGCTGGCCCGCACCGAAGGCATCTTCACCGAGACGGCGGGCGGGGTCACCGTCGCCACGGCGAAGAAGCTGGTCGAGACGGGCAAGCTGGACCCGGACGCCGAAACGGTCCTGCTGATCACCGGTGACGGCCTCAAGACCCTCGACGCCATCGAGAACCACGTCGGTCCCAAGGCGACGCTGCCGCCCTCGGCCGCAGCGGTGAACAAGGCACTCGGCTACTGAGCTCCGGCCGGGGCGGGCGCTTGACCCGCCCCGGCGCTCAGCCGCAGGGCGGTCCGTGGCTCGGCCCTCGGGAAGCCGCGCCTGCCACCTCTGGCACCGGCGGGCGGGTCGCGGGCTCACCGCGGTGGACCGGATGGCTCGTGCGGCTGAGCCGGCGGTGCGGCGGAGCAGCTGCGCCCCTTGCCACGCCGCCGCAGAGGCCCACGACCGTCGACCGCCATGCGGTCAGCCACGGCAGGGCAGCCATCCTTCCCACGCCCACCGCCGGAAAGCCCGCGCCACCGAGCGCCTTCCGGTCACCGGCGAGGCGGGCCGCGGGGCTCGCCGCGGCGGGCTATTGCCGTTCCGGTGACCACTGCCGTGTCGCCGTCCACGTCGGTGCGGGTGATGCGTGCGCCGAGTGCGGTCAAGGTGTCCATTGTGGACTTGCTCGGATGCCCGTACGTGTTTCCCGCACCCACGCTGACCACCGCCACCCTCGGGGCCACCGCCGCGAGGAACGACGGCAGCGAGTACCGCGAGCCGTGGTGGGGCACCTTCAGCACCTCCGCCTTCAGATCTCCGATGCCGGCCAGCAGGTCCGCCTGCGCGGCCAACTCGACGTCGCCGGTCAGCAAGATCCGGCCCGCCGGGGTTTCCGCTCGCAGCACCACCGAGCTGTTGTTGATCGTGGTGCCGTCCTGCTGCCCGGTCGAGCGGGCCGGTACGTACCGCGGGCCCAGGACGTCGAGCGCCAGCCCGGGCCAGTCCAGCCGCTCGCCCGGGTTCAGCTCCACCAGCGGCACCCCCTGCCGAGCGGCCTCCGCGGCGACCTGGCGCCACGCCCACTCCGGCGACCGCCCCGGGCCGACGGCGATCGCGCCGACCGCGCGGCCGTCGAAGACCGAGGCGAGGCCGCCGATGTGGTCGGCGTGCAGGTGGCTCAGCACCAGCAGCGGGATCCGGTCGACCGCCAGCCGGTGGAGGCACTCGTCGACCGGGCCCGGCTCCGGTCCGGCGTCCACGACGACCGCCCGCCCCGGGTCGGCGGTCGCCAGCACGACCGCGTCGCCTTGGCCGACGTCGCACCCGACCATCGCCCAGTTCCGCGGCGGCCACGCCGGTGCCAGCACCCGGACCGGCACGAACACCAGCAACGCGCCGGCGACGAGCACCGCCAGCAGCACCCGCACCCGCCGGTGCCGGACCACCGCCACCAGGACGCCCAGGACGGCGGCGGCGAGGATCCCGCCCACCCAGCCGCCGGGCCAGGTGATCACCGCGCCCGGGGCCCGCGCGCCGTGCCGGGCCACCGTGATCAGCCACCGGGCCTCCGGGTCGGCCAGGTGCACCAGGACCTTCCCGGCGCCCGGCCACCACGGGCCGATGACGGTCGCCAGCACGCCCAGCACCGTCGCCGGGGCCACCACGGGCGCGGCGAGCACGTTGGTCAGGACCGAAACCAGGCTCACCGAGCCCGCCATGCCCGCGAGCACCGGTGCCGTCACCAGGAAGGCCGCCAGCGGGATCGCCAGCCCTTCCGCGAATCCCGGCGGGATCCCGCGGCGGACCAGCGTCGCGGCCCAGCGGGGCGCGAGCAGGACCAGCCCGCCGGTGGCGCCCACCGACAGCGCGAAGCCGAAGTCCGTGGCCATCGCGGGATCCGCTACCACGAGCAGGCACACCGCGAAGGCCAGCGCGGGCAGCGCCGAACCCCGCCGTCCCAGCGCCAGCGCCAGCAACGCCACGGCCGCCATCACCCCCGCGCGCAGCACGCTCGGCTCCGGGCCGACCAGGACGAGGAACCCGGCCAGGCACGTCCCCGCCGCCGCGGCCGACAGCCGGGGCCCGAGCCGGAGCAGGCGCAACAGCAGCAGCACCGCCCCGCAGATCACCGCGAGGTTTCCGCCGCTGACCGCGGTGAGGTGCGCGAGGCCCGCGGTGACGAACTCCTGCTCGACGCGCGGGGACAACGCGCTCGTGTCGCCCAGCACCAGCCCGGGGAGCAGGCCCGCGGGTTCGTCCGGCAGGACCTGGCACAGGTCGTGGAGCCCGCTGCGCAGCCCGGCCGCCGTCCGCTGCCACCACGGTGCCGGGCCGGGCTCCCCCGGCGGTCCGCGTACCGAAAGCACGGCCACGGTCAGGTCCGAGCCGCGCGGCGGCATCAGCAGCCCCGCCGCGGTCACCTCCTGGCCCGGCAGCAGCGACGCCCACTGCGCCACCGGCGCCAGCAGCAGGACGCGGCCGGACGACGGGACCGGGTGTCCGTCGACCGACGCCGTGCGCACGTCGGCGGCCAGCACCACCGACCGGGCGCCGGCCTGCCGGTCGGCGTAGCCCGCGCTGCGCACGGGCTTCGGACGTTCGGCGACGACGACCCGCAACGCCGCGGGCAACCCTTCCGCCGCGAAGGTGCGAAGGTCGTCGCGCTGGGCATCGCGGATGCGCCAGGCGACCGGACCGGCGGCGAGCAGGCCCAGCACCAGCAGGGCCGCGGCCGCGCCGCGGGCCCGGGGATGATCGCGGGCTCGCCAGAGCACCAGCCCGGCCAGCACTGCCGAGGCGAGGCCGACGGCCACGGCCGTCCACCAGCCGAGCAGCAGGCCGGCCAACGCCGCCAGCCAGCACGCCGCTGCCGCCGGGACCAGCCGCATGTCCTGCCGGGTGTCGGTGACGGGGAAGACGCTCATCCGACCGTCACCTTCTCCCGCAGCCGTTCGAACTTGCTTTCTCCGATGCCATCGACGTCCCGCAGCTGCTCGACCTTCGTGAAGCCGCCGTGGTCGGTGCGCCATTGGACGATCCGCTTGGCCATCACTTCGCCGACGCCGGGCAGCGTGTCCAGCTGGTCCGCGGTCGCCGTGTTGAGATCGACCTTTCCTCCGCCCGCCGGGGCGTCGGGGGCCGCGGCGGGTGCCGGGATGCCGACCGCGAGCTGCTCGCCGTCGGTCACCTTGCGGGCGAGGTTCAGCGCACCGAGATCCGCGCCCGGCTCCGCCCCGCCGACCGCCCGCAGCACGTCGGCCACCCGCGCCCCCTGCGGCACGGTGACCAGGCCCGGGGACCGGACGCGCCCGATCACGCTGACGACGAGAGCGGCCTGGGGTGCCGCACGGGCCTCGGCCGCCGGTTTCGCGCTGGGCAGCGCGGGCGGTGACTCGGGCGCCGGAGCGCCACCGAGGAGTGCGACCGAGCCGAGGACGATCACCACGACCGCCGCGAAGGCACCGGCCAGCGCCCACCGGCGGCTGCCGGCACCGGCCGGTCCGCCCGGCAGCCAGCGCCGGACCAGCCGGCCGCCGGGGCCGACCGTGCTCGCATCGGGCGAGAGCTGATCGGCCAGCCAGGAGAGCCGGTCGTTGACGGGAGGGCCCGGATCCCGGGCGGACTGCTCGAACACACGATCGACGTTAGGGCCCGCGGGGAGCGTCCGACAGGGGTGCCGCCGCGTCCTGTGGACAACCGGGGTGTTGTGGACGGATTCGCGGGGCCGGGCCCGGGACCAGCCGTTTCCGTCGGACCCGGGTGGCATCCTGGAGGGTTAGCTCCGGAGCGGGACCGTCCGCTGGACGACCACGCCCAGCACCCCGGGACCGGTGTGCGCCCCGATCACCGCGCCCAGCTCGGAAACCACGCAGCCCGCCGAGCGCGGCACGGCCTCTTCGAGCCGGTTGGCCAGTTCGACCGCCCGTTCCGGCGAGGCGAGGTGGTGGACGGCGAGCTCGACGTCGTCCTCGGCCGCCGCCTTGGCGGCCAGCTCGACCAGCCGCGCGATCGCCCGGTTCATGGTGCGGACCTTTTCCAGCGGCAGGATCCGGCCGTCGGACATGTGCAGCACCGGCTTCACCGCCAGCGCCGTGCCGAGCAGCGCGGCCGCCGGGCCGATCCGGCCACCGCGACGCAGGTGCTCCAGCGTTTCCACGACGAACAACGTCGACGAACAGCCGGCCGCGGTCACCGCCGCGGCCTCGACTTCGGCAGCCGAAGCACCGGTGGAGGCGGCCGAAGCGGCGCGCAGGGCGGCGAACCCGAGCCCCATCGCGGTCGTGCGCGAGTCGACGACGCGGACCCGGTCCGGCCCGACTTCCTGCGCCGCGAGCACCGCCGCTTCCCAGGTGCCCGACAGCTCGCGCGACAGGTGCACCGACACGATCGCCTCCGCGCCGTCCGCGAACGCCGCCTGGTACTCCTGCACGAATTCGGTGGGGGTCGGCCGCGACGTGGTGACGATCTTCCGCTGTTTCATCGCCTCGGCGACCGCGGCCGGTCCGGTCTCGACGCCGTCGAGGGAGACCACGCCGTCGACCAGGACGTGCAGCGGGACCACCCGGACCGCGTGCCGTTCGGCGAAGCCCTCCGGCAGGTGGGCGGTGGAATCCGTGACTACGGCGACCGACACGCCCGTCAGCCTACGTGGCCGGGGGCCAGCGCCGGCGCCATCAACACGGACATCGCTTCGCCCACCGCGGCGTGTCCCTGCCAGCCCCAGTGCATGCCGTCCGGGTTGCCTTCGCCGCTCAGGACGTGCTCCCCCACGACGGCTTCGAGGTCCAGCAACGGGATTCCCGCTCGCGAGCCCCACGCCGCCATCGCCGCCGCCGCGGCCGGGCGCGCGGTGTGCACGCCGCCGTAGGCCGCCGCGCGGTGCACCGACGGCAGCATGCCGAAGATCGGCAGTTCGGGCCGCAGAACGCGCAGCGCGCCCACGGCGGTGTCGAGGTACTGCACGGTGAGCTTGGCCGGCAGCACCGCGGGACGGCCGCGCAGCGCCACCGCCAGCCGCGGCTGCGCGGCGAGATAGGCCTTGCGTACCACGCGCCGCACCGGATCGGGCCGCAGGTACCGCAGCCCGGTGCGCAGGTAGGTCGGCAGCGGCGAGGGCAGCGTGTCCATGCTGCCGATCGCGAACACGACCGCGTCGACGTGGTGCAGGTCGGCCCAGACGCGCGGGTCGCCGGTCAGCGACCACCAGGCGTCCCGGGCGTTCCAGCCGATGCCGGCGACCAGGTCGGCGGTGCCGCCCAACGATGCAGCGGCCACGTTGGGCCACAGCCGCGGCTCGTCCGCGGCGCAGGGTCCTTCCGGACCGTGAAAGCTCAGCGAGTCGCCGAACACGAGCAGGCGTGGCCCCATCGGCTAGCCGTGCATCCCCGCGTTGTAGGCGTTCAACCGCCACTTCCCGTCGCGACGGCCCAGCTCGACCCAGTGGCAGTTCGAGATCCCGCCGAGCGACGGCCAGTTCTCGACCGGCAGGTTCAGCAGCCGCGCGGTGAGCGCGATGATCAGCCCGCCGTGCGCGGCCAGCAGCACGGTCTCGCCCGCCTGGGAGTTGGCCTGCTGCAGGTCGGTGACGACTTCACCCGCGCGGTCGGCGACGTCGACGCGGCTCTCGCCACCGGGCGGGGCCCACGTCGCGTCGGTGCGCCAGCGGTCGCGTTCACCGGGATAGGCCTGGTCGACCTCTTCGCCGGTGAGTCCCTGCCATTCGCCCAGGTGCGTCTCGCGCAGCCGCTTGTCGATCCGCAGCGGGACGCCGATGGCGTCGGTGAGCACGGTGGCGGTGTCGGTGGCCCGGCGCAGGTCGGAGGCGATGACGAGGTCCGGGGAGAAGCGGGCCAGCGCGGGCACCGCGAACCGGGCCTGGTTCCAGCCGCGCGGGGTCAGCGCCGAGTCGAGGTGACCCTGCATCCGCCCGGCGGCGTTGTAGTCCGTCTCGCCGTGTCGCCAGAGCACCAGCCGCCGCGGGCTCACGGGACGTCCGGGTCCTCGTCGGCGGGTGGCTCCTCGAGTCCGGCCACCTCGATGCGCGGGCAGTCCTTCCACAGCCGCTCGAGGCCGTAGAACGAGCGCTCTTCGACGTGCTGGACGTGCACGACGACGTCGACGTAGTCGAGCAGTACCCAGCGCCCTTCGCGGGCGCCTTCGCGGCGGACCGGCTTGTGGCCGCTCTCCCGCAGTTTCTCCTCGACGTTGTCGACGATGGCGCCGACCAGGCGCTCGTTGGACGCGGAGGCGATGACGAAGGCGTCGGTGATGACGAGCTGCTCGGACACGTCCAGCACGACGACGTCGCTGGCCTTCTTGTCCGCCGCCGCGTGGGCGGCCGCTACGGCCAGCTCTCGTGCCTCGGACGTGGCTGTCACAGTGCTCCTTAACAGATCGGGTTCGCCCGAGAAGGGTACCCGCCGGGACCAGCGGGCCTTCAGTCGCTCTTCCGGTACAGATCCTTCTTGGCGATGTAGCGGACGACGCCGTCGGGCACGAGGTACCAGACCGGCTCCCCGCGCTCGACCCGGTCGCGGCAGCCGGTGGACGAAATGGCCATCGCGGTGACCTCGACGAGGCTCACCTTGCCGCTGGGCAGGTGGTGGGAGTTCAGCCGGTAGCCGGGCCGCGTCACGCCGATGAAGTGCGCGAAGTCGAACAGCTCGTCGGCCTTGTGCCAGGTCAGGATCTGTTCGAGGGCGTCGGCGCCGGTGATGAAGAAGAGCTCGTCTTCCGGGTACTCGGCGTGCAGGTCGCGCAGGGTGTCTACGGTGTAGGTCTGGCCGCCGCGGTCGATGTCCACGCGGCTGACGGAGAAGACCGGGTTGGACGCGGTCGCGATCACCGTCATGAGGTAGCGGTCCTCGGCCCTGGTCACTTCGCGGTCGGTCTTCTGCCACGGCTGCCCGGTGGGGACGAAGATCACTTCGTCGAGCCCGAACCGGGACTGGACCTCGCTGGCCGCGACGAGGTGGCCGTGGTGCACGGGGTCGAAGGTGCCGCCCATGACCCCGATCCGCCGTGGTGACATGACCGGAGAGCCTATAAGGCCGAGCGCCGGCGGACCGGG
Source organism: Amycolatopsis sp. A133 (assembly GCF_031082405.1). GTDB lineage: Bacteria > Actinomycetota > Actinomycetes > Mycobacteriales > Pseudonocardiaceae > Amycolatopsis. The sequence continues at coordinate 410,878 of NZ_JAVHJU010000036.1, read as the reverse complement.
TGCTCTTCACCACCTCGCCCGACCGGGCAGAACTTGTGATTCAGGTCACATTACGGCCCGTATTCGTCGCGAACGGTCCGTTCGTGACGCCGCCGATTCCCGGTCTGTCGGTGCCATGGGGTAGACGTGGGGACGTGGACACGACCAGCACCACCCCAGCACTGCGCGACCGCGCCGAAACCCTCCTCCGGGCACTGGCCGGCGACTCGGCGAAGCTGCGCGAAGACCAATGGACGGCCATCGAGGCCTTGGTCGCGCAACGGCGCCGCGCGCTGGTCGTGCAGCGCACCGGCTGGGGCAAGTCGGCGGTGTACTTCCTGGCCACGGCGTTGCTGCGGGAACAGGGCAGCGGGCCGACGGTCATCGTCTCGCCGTTGCTGGCGCTGATGCGCAACCAGATCTCGGCCGCGGCGCGGGCCGGGATCCACGCGGCGACCATGAACTCCGCGAACCCGCAGGAGTGGGACCAGGTCCAGGCGTCGGTCGCCGCCGGCGAGGTGGACGTCCTGCTGGTCAGCCCCGAACGGCTGAACAACCCGGACTTCCGCGACAACGTGCTGCCGAAGCTGACCGCGAGCACCGGCCTGCTGGTGGTCGACGAGGCGCACTGCATCTCCGACTGGGGACACGACTTCCGGCCGGACTACCGGCGGCTGCGCACCCTGCTGGGCGACCTGCCCGAAGGGGTGCCGGTGCTGGCCACCACCGCGACCGCGAACGACCGCGTGGTCACCGACGTCGCCGAGCAGCTGGGCCTCGGCACCGGCACGGACACGCTGGTGCTGCGGGGCAGCCTCGACCGGGAAAGCCTGCGGCTGTCGGTGTGCCGGCTGCCGACGTCGCAGGCGCGGCTGGCGTGGCTCGCCGAGCACCTGGCCGAGCTGCCGGGCTCCGGCATCATTTACACGCTGACCGTCGCGGCGGCGCACGACGTCGCGTCGCTGCTGAAGGACCGCGGTTACCCGGTGGCGGCCTACACCGGCAAGACCGACCCGGCCGACCGGCAGGCGGCCGAGGACGACCTGCTCGGCAACCGCGTCAAGGCCCTGGTCGCGACGTCCGCGCTGGGCATGGGGTTCGACAAGCCGGACCTCGGGTTCGTCGTGCACCTCGGCGCGCCGTCGTCGCCGATCGCCTACTACCAGCAGGTCGGCCGCGCCGGGCGTGGCGTGGAGCGCGCCGAGGTCGTGCTGCTGCCCGGCGAAGAGGACAAGGCGATCTGGGCGTACTTCGGGTCGCTGGCCTTCCCCGACGAACTGCGGGTGACGCAGGTGCTGAACACCCTCGCCTACGCCGACCGTCCACTGTCGACGGCCGCGCTCGAGCCGTCGGTGGAGCTTTCCCGGTCGCGGCTGGAGATGGTGCTGAAGGTGCTGGACGTCGACGGCGCGGTCCGGCGCGTCAAGGGCGGCTGGACGAGCACGGGCGAGGAGTGGCAGTACGACCGCGGCCGGTACCAGCGGGTCGCGGAGGCGCGCCACCGCGAGCAGGAGGCGATGCTCGGCTACCTCGCGACCGGCGGCTGCCGGATGGAGTACCTGCGGCGCCAGCTCGACGATCCCGAGGCGGCGCCGTGCGGGCGGTGCGACAACTGCACCGGGCAGCACTGGGACACGACGGTGGCGGACGAGGTCGTCGACGCGACCCGGGAACGCCTGCAGCGGCCCGGCGTCGAGGTCGCGCCGCGGAAGCAGTGGCCGACGGGGATGTCCTCTTTGGACGTTCCGGTTTCCGGCCGGATCTCCGCCGACGACCAGGCCGAGCCGGGGCAGGTGCTGGGGCGGCTCACCGACGTCGGCTGGGGCAACCGGCTGCGGGAACTCGTCGGCCCCGGCGCCCAGGACGCCGACGTGCCCGACTCGGTGTTCAAGGCCTGCGTCCAGGTGCTCGCCGGGTGGCAGTGGGCGGAACGGCCGGTGGCGGTGGTGGCGGTGCCGTCCTCGACGCGGCCACAGCTCGTGTACAGCTTGGCGACCCAGCTGGCCGACATCGGCAAGCTGGAGTTCCTCGGCGCGCTCGACGCGGACGGCCCGCCACCCCGCCAGGCGAACAGCGCGCAACGGCTGGCCGACCTGTGGCGGCGGCTGAGCATGCCGGCCGACCTGGCGGCGACGCTGCCGTCCGGGCCGGTGCTGCTGGTGGACGACGTCATCGACACCGGCTGGACGATGACGCTGGCCGCGCGGCTGCTGCGGCGAGCCGGGGCGCCCGCGGTGCTGCCGTTCGCGTTGGCCAGCACGGCCTGAGCAGAGGAGGACGAGAAACCGCGGCAGTCAGGATCTTTCGCACTGCGAATGAATGTGGCAAAGTCCCGTTTCACCTTCGGGTGACGTGGAGGCCGCCATGACCGAGTCCACCGTGCAGGCATCCCAGCGGCACCGGCTGCCGGTGCGCAAGCTGTTCGCGGCAAGCGCCGGCAACGCGCTGGAGTGGTTCGACTGGACGATCTACGCGACGTTCAGCATCTACTTCGCCAGTGCGTTCTTCCCCGCCGGGAACGACACGCTCGCGCTGATCAACACCTTCGCCACCTACGCGCTGGCGTTCTTCTTCCGGCCGCTCGGCGGCGTCCTGCTCGGGCGGTTCGCCGACACGCGCGGCCGGAAACCCGCCATGATCCTCACCATCCTGCTCATGGCGGGCGGCTCGGTGGCGATCGGCCTGCTGCCGACGTTCGCGCAGGTGGGCTGGCTGGCGCCGATCCTGCTGCTGCTCGCGCGCATCGCCCAGGGCCTGTCGCTCGGCGGCGAGGTGTCGAACGCGTCGGCCTACCTGGGCGAGATCGCGCCGCCGGCGCGTCGCGGCCGGTACTCGGCGTTCTTCTACATCTCGACCGGCTCGGCGGTGCTCGTCGCGACCGTGCTCGGCTTCGTCCTGGCCCGTGCGCTGGACAAGGCCCAGCTCACGTCGTGGGGTTGGCGGCTGCCGTTCCTGCTGGGCGGCGTCTTCGGCTTGATCGGGCTGTGGCTGCGCCGCAGCCTCGCCGAAACCGAACTGTTCGAGCAGACGAAGACGAAGGCGCGCAAGATCGAGCGGCCGCTGCTGACGACGCTGACGCACCACCCGAAGGCCGTCGGCAGGCTCGTCGGCTTCACGATGCTGTCGACCCTTTGCTACTACACCTTCTTCAGCGCGCTGACGTCGTTCGCGGTGAAGAACCGGCACGCTGATGCCGGCGCCGTCTTCCTGGCCCTTTCGGTCGGCACCGCGTTGTTCATCGCGCTGCAGTACCCGCTCGGCGCGTTGTCGGACCGGTTCGGGCGGAAGCCGCAGCTGCTCGTCTGGTCCGGGGCGACCGCCGTCGTCGTCGTTCCGCTGTCCACTTTGATCGGCCCGGGCGTCGGCGGGCTGCTCGTGGTGTTCTGCGTCGGGCTCGGGCTGTACACGGCGATGACGTCGATCGCGCCGGCCGTCATGAGCGAGCTGTTCCCCACCGAACTGCGCGGGCTGGGCATCGGGGCCTGGTACAACCTGACCGTCGCGATCTTCGGCGGCACCGCTCCCCTGCTCATCACGCTGTTCGGGGCCGTGTCGCAGACGCTCTACTTCTGGTACGTCGCCGTGGGCGCCGCGATCGCCTTCGCGGTGATCCTGACGCTCCCGGAGACCAAGGGCAGCGAACTGCGGTAAACCCGTCGTGGTCGGCCGGTCACGCTCGCTACGCTGCGGGCTTCATCACCCGAGCCGAAGGAGGGACACCGTGCAGACCGCCGACGTTACCGAGGAGCTGGCGCGCCGCGTGGTGACCGCCGCCGGCCGGGCACTGGACGTCGAACTGACGCCGGAGCAGGCGCTGGTCCAGGCGTCGCCGCGCGACGGCGTCGACTACCAGGCCAACCTCGCGATGAGCCTGGGCAAGCGGCTCGGCCGCCCGCCGCGCGAGGTCGCCGGGCTGATCGCCGGGGCGCTGGAGCTCGACGGGATCGCCGATCCGCCGGAAGTCGCCGGACCGGGGTTCCTGAACTTCGTGCTGCGCGGGGAATGGCTCGAAGCGCGCACCGCCGCACTGCTCGGCGATCCGCGTCTCGGCGTGCCGGAAACCACGGCGCCCCGGCGGATCGCGCTCGACTACAGCAGCCCGAACGTGGCCAAGGAAATGCACGTCGGCCACCTGCGCTCGTCCGTGATCGGCGACGCGCTCGCCCGCCTGCTGCGGTTCGCCGGCCACGAAGTGCTGCCGCACAACCACCTCGGCGACTGGGGCACGCCGTTCGGCATGCTCATCGAGCACCTCCTCGACGTCTCCGCCGGGCAGCGGGCAATCGCCGACCTCGACGCCTTCTACCGCGAAGCGCGTCAGAAGTTCGACAGCGACGAAGCGTTCGCGACGCGGGCGCGCACCCGCGTCGTCAAGCTGCAGAGCGGCCACGAAGAGACCCTCGCCGTCTGGCAGGAACTCGTCGACGAGTCGACCCGGCACTTCAACGAGGTCTACGCCCTGCTCGGGATTTCCCTGACGGACAAGGACATCTACGGCGAAAGCTTCTACAATCCCCACCTCGCCACCGTGGTCGACGACCTCGAGAAAGCCGGCCTGACGGAAGTCAGCGACGGCGCGGTCTGCGTGTTCCCCGAAGGGTTCCGCAACCGCGAGGGCGACCGGCTGCCGCTGATCGTCCGCAAGCGTGACGGCGGCTACGGGTACGCCGCCACGGATCTCGCGACCCTCCGGTACTGGACGGCCGAGCGCGGCGCCACCGACCTGCTCTACGTCGTCGGGACGCCGCAGGCGCAGCACTTCGCGATGCTGTTCGCCACCTGCCGCGCGGCGGGCTGGCTGACCGGGCACGCCGAGCACATCGGCTTCGGCACGGTGCTGGGCGCGGACGGCAAGGCCATGCGGACCCGGGCCGGCGAGACGGTCAAGCTGGCCGACCTGCTCACCGAAGCCGTGACGCAGGCCGCCGCGGTCGTCGCCGAACGCAGTGAGCTCGACGCGGCGGGGCAGACCGAAGTCGCCCGCGCGGTCGGCATCGGCGCGGTCAAGTACGCGGACCTGTCCGGCGACCGCGAGCGCGACTACGTCTTCGCCTGGGACCGCATGCTGGCCAAGGAGGGCAACACCTCGGTGTACCTCCAGTACGCCCACGCGCGGACGCAGTCGATCCTCCGGAAGGCGGGCGGCCCGCCCGAGGGCAGCCAGGTGGTGCTCGAAGCGCCGGCAGAACGCGCGCTGGCGCTGAAGCTGCTTCGGTTCGGTGAAGCACTGAAGGCGGCGACGAGCGGGTACGCGCCGCACAAGCTGTGTACGTACCTGTACGAGACCGCGGTCGCTTTTTCGCGGTTCTTCGAGGAATGTCCGGTCCTGAAAGCGTCTTCGCCGTCGCTGCGCGCGTCGCGGCTGAGGTTGACTACGCTGACGTCGCACACGCTCGTGCTCGGGCTTTCCCTGCTCGGCATCGAAGCGCCCGACCAGCTCTAGCGGGAGACCACTGTGGAACTGCCCGGCGATCTGCTCGCTCTGTTGCGCGAGCCCAGCCTCTGCTTCATGTCGACGCTGATGCCCGACGGCTCGCCGCAGCTCACCCAGACCTGGGTGGACACCGACGGAACGCACATCCTCGTCAACACCGTGCTGGGCCACCAGAAGCAGCGCAACATCGCCCGCGACCCGCGGGTGGCGCTCAACGTCGCCGACCGCGACCAGCCGTCGCGCTACTTCGCGATCCGCGGGCAGGTCATCGAGATGACCGAGGACGGCGCCGTCGAACACATCGAGAAGCTGGCGCAGCGCTACCTCGGCGGTCCGTACCCGTGGTGGGGCGGCCGGGACCAGACGCGGCTGCTGCTCACGATCAAACCGGATCGGATCAGCTCGACATGATCATCGTCGCCGGCTGGCTCGCGGTCGCTCCCGAAGATCGCGACGCCTACTTGGCCGGGTGCGCCGAAGCCGTCCGCCTCGCGCGGGAGGCACCCGGCTGCCTGGAGTACGCGCTGGGTGCCGACCTGCTGGACCCCGGCCGGGTGACCGTGCACGAACGCTGGGAGTCCGATGAAGACCTCGAGGGCTTCCGCGGGTCGGGGCCGTCGGACGAGCAGGCGTCGCGGATCCTCGACGCGAGGGTGGCGCGCTACCGGATCTCGGCGGTCGAGGCACCGTAACCGGCAAGATCATGGGCTCGAAAGGGCATCACGCGTGACTGAAGGGGCATCACGCGTGATTGGGCGGGCATCTCGCGTGATTGGGCGGGCATGAAGCGCGGGCGTCAGCGGCGGAGGGGGACGAGGTCGTCGGCGTGGACTACCTCTCGGCGTTGCTCGGCCGGGAGCTCGTGCGTTGATCGGCCGATCAGGTCCGGGAGCTCCGTTGCGTCGAACGCCACCACTCCGCGGGCCACCGGGCGGTCCTTCGCGTCCACCAGGTCGACCACGTCGCCGGCCTGGAATTCGCCGTCCACGCCCGTTATGCCCGCCGCCAGGAGGGATCTGCGGCGGCGGACCACGGCCGAGACCGCGCCGTCGTCGAGGCGGAGCTTGCCCGTTGTGCCTGCCGCGTAGCCCAGCCAGAACCTGCGGGCCGACAAGCGCGTGTCCGCCGGGGCGAACGCTGTGCCCGGTGAAGCGGACGTCAACGCCGCCGAGGCTTCCGAAGCCGCCGCCAGCAGCACGGGGATGCCGGCCCCCGCGGCCGTCCGGGCCGCCGCGAGCTTGGACACCATGCCACCCGTGCCCAGGCCCGAGCTGGACATGCCGACCGAGATTCCGTCCACATCGGACTCCGACAGGACTTCCGTCAGCTTGCGCGTCGCGCCGCCGCGGGGGTCGCCGTCGTACAGTCCGTCCACATCGGACAGCAGGACCAGCGCGTCCGCGCCGATCAGGTGGGCCACCAGGGCCGCCAGGCGGTCGTTGTCGCCGAAGCGGATTTCTTCGGTCGCCACCGTGTCGTTCTCGTTGACCACCGGGACTGCGCCGAGCGCCAGCAGGCGCGAAAACGTCCGCTGCGCGTTGCGGTAGTGCGAACGGCGGACGACGTCGTCGGAGGTGAGCAGCACCTGCCCGACCGTCAGCGAGTACCGCCCGAACGACTCGGCGTACGCGTGCGCCAGCGCCAGCTGGCCGACGCTCGCCGCCGCCTGCTGCGTCGCGAGGTCGTGCGGGCGCTTGCCCAGCGAGAGCGGGGCCAGCCCGGCGCCGATCGCGCCGGAGGACACCAGCACGATCTGGGTATCCCGGGCGACCCGCTCGGCGATCGCGTCGACCAGTGCGTCCAGCCGGGCCGCGTCGAGCCCGCTGCCCGCCGTGGTCAGCGCCGACGACCCGACCTTGACGACCAGCCGCCGCGCGGCCGCGATGGCTTCGCGGGTGCCGCTCACTCTTCGACGTCCAGGTCGTCCTCCAGCTCGTCCGAGCCCGCCCGCCGGACCCGGCGGGCCTCCTTGCGCTCGGACGCGCCGATCCGGTCGCTGCGCTCCAGCCGGACATCGGTGCCGCGCCCGGACAGGTGCATCGCGACGCTCGGCGTCGACGGCTCCCAATCGAACTGGACGTCGCCGATCGTGACGGGGCTGCCGGGCCTCGCGCCCAGCTTCGCCAGCTTCTCCTCGACGCCGAGGCGCTCGAGCCGGTCGGCGAGGTAACCGACGGCCTCGTCGTTGCCGAAGTCGGTCTGGCGGATCCACCGCTCCGGCCGGGGGCCGCGCACGATGAAGGCGCCCTCTTCCTCCGGGTCGACCTCGACGGTGAAGCCGGAGTCGTCGACGGCGAGCGGCCGCAGGACGATCTTCTCCGGCTCCAGCACCGGCTGCGCTTCGCGGTACTTGTCGACGACTGCGGCGAGCGCGAAGGTCAGCTCCCGCAGGCCCTTGCGGGAGGCCGTCGAGACCTCGAACACCTGCAGGCCGCGGGCTTCGAAGTCGGACCGGACGAACTCGGCGAGTTCGGCGGCCTCCGGCACGTCGATCTTGTTGAGGACGACAACGCGGGGACGTTCTTCGAGCTTTCCACCGAGACTCGGCGTGTACTTCGCGAGCTCCGCCTCCAGAGCGTCCACATCGGACACGGGGTCGCGGCCCGGCTCCAGCGTCGCGCAGTCGACGACGTGCACCAGCACCGCGCAGCGCTCGATGTGGCGGAGGAAGTCGAGGCCCAGGCCCTTGCCCTCGGACGCGCCGGGGATGAGGCCGGGCACGTCGGCCATCGTGAACACCGTGTCGCCGCCGGTGATGACACCGAGGTTCGGCACCAGCGTGGTGAACGGGTAGTCGGCGATCTTCGGCTTGGCCGCGGACAGCACCGAGATCAGCGACGACTTGCCGGCGGACGGGAACCCGAGCAGGCCGACGTCGGCGACCGAGCGCAGCTCCAGGACGAGGTTGCGGGTTTCGCCGGGCTCGCCCAGCAGCGCGAACCCGGGCGCCTTGCGGGCCTTCGACGACAGGGCGGCGTTGCCGAGCCCGCCGCGGCCACCCTGGGCGGCGACGAACGTGGTGCCGGGACCGATCAGGTCGGCGACCATCTCGCCGTCTTCGGTGAACACGACGGTGCCGGACGGCACCTTCATGATCAGGGTCTCCCCCGCCGCGCCCGCGCGGTTGCCGCCCTGGCCCATCTTGCCGCTGCCCGCCTTGGCGTGCGGGCGGAAGTGGAAGTCGAGCAGCGTGTGCACGTTCGGGTCGACGACCAGCAGGACGTCGCCGCCGTTGCCGCCGTTGCCGCCGTCGGGGCCGCCGAGGGGCTTGAACTTCTCGCGGTGCACCGAGGCGCAGCCGTTGCCCCCGTCACCGGCGGTCAGGTGGATGACCGCGCGGTCCACGAACCGGGACGCCATGACTTTGCCTCTTTCACTCAACGAAAAGGTACGAACAAAACAAACGAGGGGTGGCACCGGATATTCCGGCCCCACCCCTCGTCAGAGGTCTAGCTCGAAGCCGAAACTCAGGCTTCGACCGGCACGACGATGTTGACCGTCTTGCGGCCGCGCTTCTCGCCGAACTGGACCGCACCGGCGGCCAGGGCGAACAGCGTGTCGTCGCCGCCACGGCCGACGTTCACGCCGGGGTGGAACTTGGTGCCGCGCTGGCGGATCAGGATCTCGCCGGCGCTGACTTCCTGGCCGCCGTAGCGCTTGACGCCGAGGCGCTGCGCGTTCGAGTCACGACCGTTGCGGGAGCTGGACGCACCCTTCTTGTGAGCCATAGCTCAATCCTCTTTCTGAACGAAGATCCGGAAAAGCCCTTAGAGGGAGATGGCGGTGACCTCGACGCGGGTCAGCTTCTGCCGGTGACCCTGACGCTTGTGGTAGCCCGTCTTGTTCTTGAACTTGTGGATCCGGATCTTGGGGCCCTTGGTCTGCTCGACGACCTTGCCGGTGACCGAGACCTTCGCCAACGCGTCGGCGTCCGTGGTGACATCGCCACCGTCGACGTACAAAACGGCGGGGAGGATGTGCTCGGTGCCCGGCTCGCCCTCGAGCTTCTCGACCTCGACGACGTCGCCGACGGCCACCTTGTACTGCTTGCCGCCGGTCTTGACGATCGCGTACGCCGACACGGAAGTCTCCTGCATTACTCGACAATGGGTGGGGGCTCCGCGCGATCGGCCCACCTCCGGGAAGGCGGTCCTGGACTCGCGCAGACGACCTGCTCTGGTGGCAGGCCGTACTACAGGTTACGTGGGGTGCCCCGGTGCGTTACCACCGGGGTCCCCCTAGTTGTTCACTTGCTCTGGTCGGAGGCGTGCACCGGCGGGCCCGCCGGCCGCGACGCCGCCCGGCGCGGACGGCGCCGGGTGGAGCGCACGGCCGGTTCGGGCACGCTGACCTCGGGTTCGGTGACCGGCTCCGCCGAGCCGGTGACCGGCTCCTCCGCCGGTTCCGGAGCCGGGGACTGCTCGACCTCGGGCTCCTCGTTCAGCGGCACCGGCACCTCGTCCGCCTCGGTGGTCACCGGGGTGCCGGCGACCTCCTGGGCGGGCTCGGCGGGCGGTTCGGCCGCCACCGGCATCTCGTCCGCCTCCGTGGTCGCCGGGACGTCCGCGACCTCCCTGGCCGGCTCCGGGACGGGCCCGTTGCCGTTCAGGGCACCGTGGTCGTGCTCCTTGGCCGCCTTCGCGGCGTTGGCCACCGCCGCCACCGCGGACGCGATCGACTCGCGCCGCTCCGGCGGCGGCACCGCGTGCACCTCGGCCTTCGCGGCTTCGGGCTGCTCCTTGGCGGCTTCCTCGCTCTTGCCGCGGCCCCGCGACCGGCGGGAGCTCTTCTCCCCGCCGCCACCGCCGCCGTTGCCACCGCCGCCGTTGCCACCGCCGCCGTTGCCACCGCCGCCGTTCCCGCCACCGTGCGAGGACGAGTTGTTCGCCGTGCGCTGCAGCTCGGTCGAGACGACCACGCCCCGGCCCTTGCAGTGCTCGCACGGCGCCGAGAACGCCTCCAGCAGGCCGGTGCCGATCTTCTTGCGGGTCATCTGCACCAGGCCGAGCGAGGTGACCTCGGCCACCTGGTGGCGCGTGCGGTCGCGGCCGAGGCACTCGGTGAGGCGGCGCAGCACCAGCTCGCGGTTGGACTCGAGCACCATGTCGATGAAGTCGATCACGATGATGCCGCCGATGTCCCGCAGCCGGAGCTGGCGGACGATCTCCTCCGCCGACTCCAGGTTGTTGCGGGTCACCGTCTCCTCGAGGTTGCCACCCGATCCGGTGAACTTGCCGGTGTTGACGTCGATCACCGTCATCGCCTCGGTGCGGTCTATGACCAGGTAACCGCCGCTGGGCAGCCAGACCTTCCGGTCGAGGGCCTTGGTGATCTGCTCGTCGATCCGGTGGTCGGCGAACGCGTCGCCGGTGCCGGTGTAGCGCCGGAGGCGCTCGGTGAGCTCCGGCGCGACGTGGCTGACGTAGCCGTTGATCGTCTCCCAGGACCGGTTGCCCTGGATCTCCAGCTTGGTGAAGTCCTCGGTGAAGAGGTCACGCACGACCTTGACCAGCAGGTCGGGCTCTTCGTAGAGCATGGTCGGCGCGCCGCCCTTCTTGCCGGAACCGGCGGCGGCCTTCTCCTTGATGACGTCCCACTGCGCCTTCAGGCGGTCGACGTCGCGGCCCAGCTCCTCCTCGCCGATGCCCTCGGAGGCGGTGCGGATGATGACACCCGCGTCCTCCGGGACGATCCGCTTGAGGATGTCCTTGAGCCGGCGGCGCTCGTTCTCCGGCAGCTTGCGGGAGATGCCGGTGGCGCCGCCCGCGGGCACGTAGACGAGGAAGCGGCCGGGCAGCGAGATCTGCGTGGTCAGCCGGGCGCCCTTGTGCCCGACCGGGTCCTTGGTCACCTGGACCAGCACCGAGTCGCCGGTCGAGAGCGCCTGCTCGATCTTGCGGGCCTTGCCCTCCAGGCCGGCGGAGTCCCAGTCGACCTCGCCGGCGTACAGCACGGCGTTGCGGCCGCGGCCGATGTCGATGAACGCGGCTTCCATGCTGGGCAGCACGTTCTGGACGCGGCCGAGGTAGACGTTGCCGACGATCGAGCCGGAGCCCGACTGCGTCACGAAGTGCTCGACGAGGACGCCGTCCTCGAGCACCGCGATCTGGGTGGAGTCGCCGTGCTCGGCGACGACCATCGTGCGCTCGACCGACTCGCGCCGGGCCAGGAACTCGGCCTCGGACAGGATCGGGGCGCGGCGGCGGCCCGCCTCGCGGCCGTCACGGCGGCGCTGGCGCTTGGCCTCGAGCCGGGTCGACCCGCGGACGCTGCGCACCTCGTCGCGCGCCGGGCGCTCGACGGCCTCGGCCTTGGCCTGGCGGACGTGCGTGACCGTGTTCGGCGGGTCGTCGGTGACGGTGGCCTCGGCGTCTTCGCCGTCCGAGCCCTTGCGGCGACGGCGGCGGCGACGGCGCCTGGTGCCCCCCTCGCCGTCGGCATCGGCGTCGGCGTCGTCGGTCTCCGCGGTGGCGTCCTCGGGCTCCTCGACCTCCGCTTCGGGCTTTTCGTCCCCGTTGCGGCCCTTGCGGCGCGGCTGGGGCTGCGGCTCCTCGACCTGGTCGTCTTCGCTTTCGGTGGTCTCGTCGCCACCATCGGCGCCCTTGCCCCGGCCACGGCCGCGACGGCCACGGCGGCGGCGACGGCGGCTGCCGGCGTCCTCGCCGTCGTCATCGGCGTCGGTGCCGGGCGCGGTGTCCTCGATCTCGTCCTCGGCCACCTCGGGCTCGGGGCGCGACGGCGGCTCCGCGAACGGGTCGGCGGGCTTGCGGGCCGGCTTGGCCGCGGGTTCCGGCGGCTCCGGCGGCAGGAAGACGGGCGACGGCGCGGCGAACACCGGCAGGTGCGCGCGGGTCTTCTGGCGCGGGCGCGGCTTCTCGGCCTCGGCGACCGGCACCTCGGGCGTTTCGGGCACTTCGGGCACCGGCGGGCGAGCGGCCGCGGGGGCCTCCGGCGCTTCGGGGGCCGCAGCCGGCTCGCTCTGCCCGGCGGCGGTGTCATCCGCGTCACCGGTGTCGGCGGGCGCGAAGGCCTCGGCCACCTTGAGCGCCACTTCCCTGGTCACGCTCGACTGCGCGCTGCGCACGCTTTCACCCAGCTCGACCAGCTTCGCGAGGACGTCCCGGCTGTGCGACTCGAGCAGCTTGGCCAGCGCGTGCACCCGGATCCGGGGCGGCAGGTCGGCCAGGGGGCCGCCCGTGGGTGTGGCGGGATTCCCGCCGGTGTGCTCGGCGGGTGTTTCCGCGTTCGACATGTGTCTCCTCCGCCCCCGGGCGCGTCTGCCGGTTCGCACCGGCAGGGACGCGGCCGCGCAGGGGCCCCTTTCTGTTCGTTCCGCCGTGGTGGTCACCAGCGGCGGGAATCCTTGCCCGACGACCGGGCGCCGCACCACCGCTGCCGATGGGACGCAACCCGGTCAAAGGTCTGCTCGGCGGCGTGCGTAAGGCACTCGCGGCCCCCGGACCACCCGCCACGTCGTCCAGCCGCCCGGTTCCCGGGCAGCGACGCGCGTCGCGGGAGTTCATGCACATCCACCGGGCCACAACGCCGCAGGCAGCACCTCTCACATGCGCCCCACGGCCCAGCGGCCACCCCGAGTATCCCACACCGGGTGACCACTCCGGTGTACTCGGTACCTCCCGCAGGCACCCGGGCGTGCCGTACCGGCCGCCACCACCCCACGGCCGGGGGAACTTCGCCGCAGCGCTTGTCCGCCGGGCACGGGGTGGCTACGGTGCGGCTCGGGGTGACCGGGATCTCGCGCGCCGGCACCCGCGGTTCCTGCATCCGGTGGGAGGTCCGGTGTCCCTGCTGGCGCGGCCCCTGCGGGCGGCCGTGTGCACCGTCCTGGTGCTTTCGGGATGCGTCACCGCCGGTCCGGCGGCGGCGGGCGAGCCCGCCTGCGCCCACGGCCGGGCCCTGCGCTACGTCGTCACGTTCGACCGCGGCACCACCGAGGCCGCGGCCCGCGCGGAGATCGGCGGCGCCTGCGGGGCCACCACCGTCTACTACCCCCAGATCGCCGTCGCCGTCGCCACCTCCGGCGACCCGGGCTTCGGCGCGCGGATCGGGCTCGACCGGGCGTTCAGCGCCCAGGCCGAGCGGCTGGCCGCGCAGCGCGCGACCGAGGTCAAACCGCAGCCCACGCGGGCGACGCTGCCCGCAACCGACCGCGCGAAGGTGCCCGCTGCGGACCTGAGCGCGCGGCAGTGGGACATGCGGATGATCAACGCGAGCCGGTCACGCCGCGGTTCGGACGGGCGCCGCGACGTCGTCGTCGGCGTGCTCGACTCCGGCATCGACCCGGACCACCCGGACCTGAGCGACGCCCTCGACCGCGCCGACTCCGCCGGCTGCCTGACCGGCGCCCCCGACCGGTCGCCGGCGGCCTGGGCGCCGACGACGTCGGTGCACGGAACGCACGTGGCGGGGATCATCGCGGCCGCCGCTGACGGCCGCGGCGTGACGGGTGTGGCGCCCGGGGTCCGGGTGGCCTCGGTGAAGGTGATCGACGACCGCGGCTACGCCGACCCCGAAGCCGCGGTGTGCGGCCTGATGTGGGCTGCCTCACGCCACCTGCGGCTGACGAACAGCAGTTTCTTCGTCAACCCGTGGACGCTGTCGTGCATCCGCGGCAACGACCGCGGGGTGGTGCACGAGGTACTGGCCCGAGCGGTCGAGCACAGCACGTCGGCGGGGACGTTGAACGTCGCGGCGGCGACCAACGAAGCGGTGGACCTGACGCCGTCGGCGCGTTCGGGCTCGGCCGGGGCGGGCTCCGGCTGCGAAGCCCTGCCGGCCGGCCTGCGGGACGTCGTCGCGGTGTCCGCCGTCGGCGCCGACCGGATGAAGGCGGGTTACAGCTCGTACGGACTCGGCGTGATCGACATCACGGCGCCCGGCGGGGAGACGGGCGAGTGCGTGCTCTCGACGGTGCCGGGCGGGTACGCGCCGCTGTGCGGGACGTCGATGGCCGCGCCGCACGTCACCGGGGTGCTGGCGCTGCTGGCGTCCGCGGCTCCGGACGCCCGGCCGCGGCAGCTGCGGCGGACGCTCGAGGCGCAGGCGACGGCGATGCCGTGCCCGGCCGACTACGACCTGACCGGGGACGGGCTCCAGGACGCTTACTGCGCGGGGTACGAGGGTTACAACGGGTTCTACGGGCACGGCATGGTGACGGTGCCGCCGGTGGCGGCCCCGGGCGGGCGGCCCGATCCGGCTCGGTGACCCGCCGGGCGGTGCGTGAAGCCGGATGTCGCGTGATCGGAAGCGGAACTCGCGTGATCAGAGACGGAACTCACGTGATCGGGGACGGAACTCGCGTGATTGGGCGGGCATCTCGCGTGACTGGCGGGGCATCTCGCGTGACTGGCGGGGCATCTCGCGTGACTGGCGGGGCATCACGTCAGGAGGAGCTTGGCGATTCGGCGCGTTGATGCCCACAGGCCCACCGCTCCCAGGATCAGCAGGTAGGCCAGGTTGACCAGCATGCTGCCGGACAGGAGGCCCGTCGCGAGGCCGCGCATCAGCTCGATCGCGTGGTACAGCGGGAGGCAGCGGACCACCCACTGCAGGGGTTCCGGGTACACCGACAGCGGGTAGAACGTCGTCGCGAAGAGGAACATCGGGGTCAGGCCCAGCTGGATGTAGTCGAACTGGGCCGTCGAGCGCAGGAACGTCACCAGTGCCATGCCGATCGCGGAGAACGCCAAGCCCACCAGCAGCGCCGCCGGGACCATCAGCAGCGCCCACCACGACGCCAGCAGCCCCATCGCCGCCGCGATCCCGAGGAACGCCACCGCGTAGATGCCGCCGCGGGTGATCGCCCAGCCGATCTCGCCCAACGCCACGTCCAGCGGGCCGATCGGGGTCGCCAGCATCGCGTCGTACAGCTTCGCGTAGCGCAGCTTGAAGAACAGGTTGTACGTCGATTCGAACACCGCGCCGTTCATCGCCGACGTCGCCAGCAGCGCCGGCGCCACGAACGCGACGTAGCTCATCGGGTGCCCGTCGGGACCGGCCACCTCGGTGACCAGCTTGCCGAACCCCAGCTGGAACGCCAGCAGGTAGAGGAACGGCTCGACGGCGCCGGACAGGAAGATCAGCCAGCTGCCGCGGTACACCATGGCCGAGCGCTCGACGAGCATGCGGGCACGGCCCGCGTACAACCCCGGCGGCAGGATGCGCAGCAGCAGCCCGGCACGGGCTTCGACGGTCGCCATTCAGACCACCAGCCTCCGGTAGAAGGCCCGGTGCGCGAGCACCCACCCGGCCGCGAACAACGCCACCAGCACGGCGAGGTGACCGAGCAGCGCCCAGCCGCCGACCCCGCCGACGCTCACGCCGCGGGCCAGCTGCGTGCCGTGCCACAGCGGCGAGAGCCAGGCCAGCCAGCGGATCGCGCCCGGCAGCTGGGAGATCGGGAAGAAAGTGCCGGAGAACAACGTCATCGGCATCACGACGAAGCGGAAGATCAGCCCGAAGCGCTGGCCCTCGTCGAAGGTCCGCGCGGCCAGCGCGGCCATCGGCGTGGTGCAGGCGAGCCCGGTGACGGTGCCCGCCAGGACCACCAGCAGCACGCCCGGCCCGGTCCAGGCGCCGAAGAACAGCGCGACGAACGCGTAGATCGCGCCCGCCAGCGTCAGCCGCAGGGCCGACCAGATGAGGTGCCCGCCGAACACCTGGCCCGGCGACACCGGGGTGGCCGTGACCGCCAGGTAGTCCTTCTGCCACTTGAACCCGGAGAGGACGGGGTAGCTCGACTCGCCGACCGCCTGCTGCGCGGCACCGGCGGCCAGCAGCGCGGGCGCGATGTACTGCAGGTAGGACAGCCCGCCGGTGACGGCGCCCGGCTGCACCTGCGAGCCGAAGCCGAGGCCCATCGCGGCGAGGAAGAGCACCGGCTGCAGACCCGTGGAGTACAAAGTGGACAGCCAGTGGCGGCGGTACCAGGTCCAGTACCCCTCCACGCGCAGCCAGGCGCCGTGCCACTTGCCGACCACGCGGCCGGTCGGGATCGTCGCCATCAGTCGACCAGCGTCCGGCCGGTGAGCCGGAGGAACACGTCCTCCAGCGAGCTCCGGCGCACCAGGCTCGACAACGGCCGCACACCGCGGGAATGCGCGTGCTCCAATGCGTCCTCGCCGTCGTCGCTGTACAGCAGCACCCGGTCCGGCAGCACCTCCACGCGTTCCGCGAGCCCCTCCACCTGCTGGGCCGCCGAGACCTGCTCGCCCGGCGCGAACCGGAGCTCGACCACCTCGCGCGTCGAATACCGCCTGATCAGCTCGGCCGGCGAGCCCCCGCGATGCGGCCGTGGTCCATCACCACCAGCCTGTCGCACAGCTGCTCGGCTTCGTCCATGTAGTGCGTCGTGACGATCAGCGTCGTGCCCTGGGCCTTGAGCCGGAACAGGCGGTCCCACAGCAGGTGGCGGGCCTGCGGGTCGAGCCCCGTCGTCGGCTCGTCGAGCAGCAGCAGTTCCGGGTCGTTCACGAGCGAGCGGGCGATCGTCAGGCGCCGCTTCATACCGCCTGACAGCGGGTCGACCTTGTCGTCGGCCCGGTCACCCAGCTGGGCGAACTCCAGCAGTTCCTCGGCCTTGCGCCGCGCGGCCGCCCGTGACAGCCCGAAGTAGCGGCCGTAGATCAGCAGGTTCTCCCGGACCGTCAGCTCGACGTCCAGGTTGTCCTGCTGCGGCACCACACCGAGGCGCGCGCGGATCCGCGGCCCGGCCACCTCCGGATCCAGCCCCAGCACGCGGAGGTCACCGTCCGTGCGGGGCGACACGCACGCGATCATCCGCATGGTCGACGACTTGCCGGCGCCGTTCGGCCCGAGGAAGCCGAACGCCTCCCCGCGCCGCACCTCGACGTCGATCCCGCGCACGGCTTCGAACCCGCCGAAGCGCTTCACCAGTGCCTTGGCCTGCACCAGTGCCGGTTCCCGGTCCTCCGATTCGTCCACGCTCCGCACCATAGGACCCACCACCGACAAAAACCGAACGGATTAGCCGCGGACCGTCACGACCAGCGTGCGCGTCACCCCGTTGACCGTCACCGACAAGCGCGCGACACCCGGCCGCAAGGCCCTCAGCACACCCGTCGAAGGATCGAACGCGACAACCCCCCAGCCGACCCGCCAATCCGCGCTCACCGGGTACGACACCGGCACGTCCCGGGTCCCCTGCCGCACGGAGGCGCGCACGTCCGCGCGCTCGCCGGGCGCCATCGACGAAGGCCCGGACAGCGACAGCGAGTCGACGTTCGGCCGCGTCTCGAACCGCACCGGCTCGCCGCGGTCGGCCGGGTCCACGCGCAGCAACGTCCAGCCGACGAACCCGCCGTCACCGGGTGCGGCCGCGGGTGCCTTGCCCGAGTTGCCGTTGACCAGGTACGGCACGCCGTCGACCCGCGACAGCGAGAACACACCGGCGTGCGAGGCGACGGCGGCGGCCGGCTTGCCGGAGGCCTGCTCGAACCCGGTGAGCCACCGGGTCAGCAGCGCCGCCTCCTTCCGGTCGCCGAGCTGCGAGTTCCCGGTCGGGCTCGGGTCCTGCACCGGGTGGTGCATCGCGACGACGACCCCGCGCACGGACCGGTCGGCGGCCGCGGAGTCGAGCGCCGACCGCAGCATCCGGACCTGGTCGAACCCGCCGGCCCGCAGCGAGCCGCGGGAGGAGTCCAGGAGCACCAGCCGGATGCCGCGGACGTCGACGACCTGGTGCGTCACCCCGAAGGCGGCCTGGAAGTTCGCGAGGCCGTTGCCGCCTTCGGCCTCGTGGTTGCCCGGCACGTAGTACCAGGGCACCCTGCCGTCGAGCTCCTCGGTGATCACCTGCCGGGCCAGCACGAAGTCGGGCGCCGTGCCGCGGTCGACGAAGTCGCCGTTGATCAGCACGAGGTCCGGTTTCGCCGCGACGGCTTCGCGCAGCGCCCGCCGCGCCTGGGCGACCAGCGGGCCCGCCGGATCGTCCGCGGTGAACTGGGCGTCGCTGACCACCGCGACCCGCAGGCCACCGGCCACGACGCCGTCCGTGACCAGCGCCGGGTCGCGCGGGGCGGGGTCGGCGGGCACGGCCGTCGTCGGCGCCACTTCGAAGGTCAGGTCGTCGAACCCCAGCCGGCCCTCGTACTGCTGGTCCGGCACGTTTTCCACGGCGTAGAAGCGCGCCAGGCGCTGTCCGGCGGGCAGCCCGGCCGGGATCGCGGCGGTGACGTACCGCCAGCCCGTCCAGTCGACGCTCAGCGAAACGTCCACAATGGACGCCACGTTCGCGGCGTCGCGCAGTTCCGCCCGCAGCCACGCGCCCTTGCCGTCGCCCTCCACCCACAGCCCGATCTTCTGCGTGCCGGCCGGGACGGCGAGCGGGGCGGCCGGCGTCACGTAGGCGGCGCGCGTGGCGGTGGTGCCGGTCAGCCGGTAGTCCAGCGCGAGCCCGGCGCCGCCGTCGTGGCCGGGTGCCGCCGAAAGCGCGGCGCCGACGACCGCCGGGAACACCGTGGCCGTCCAGCCCGCCGGACCGTCCAGCGGCGCCGCCACCTGCGCCACGGTGCCGACCGACGCGGCCAGGTGCGTGGTCAGGCCCGCGGCCGTCGCGGTGATCGCCGTCGCGCCGGAGGACGTCAGCGCGGTGACCGCGTACCCGTCGCCGGACGGCTCGATCCGCACGACCGAGTGGTCGTAGCCGAGCTTGACGTCGTCGGGCTCCAGCCAGGTGCCGTAGCCGTCGGCGTCGTAGCCGTAAACCTTGAAGGTGCTTCGCGCGCCTGCGGCCGACAGCGCGACCTGCTCGGTGCTGGTGCCGAGCCGGACCGGCTCGCCGAGCACCGAAAGCGCCGTCTTCCCGGACGCCCGGCCGGAGCGCGCGACGACGTCGACGTCACCCGCGCGGTGACCGGTGACGACCCCGCGCGTCACGGTCGCCCGCCGGAGGTCCGTCGTGCTCCAGCGCGGGTCGGCGGCCACCGCGGCGCCGGTCTCGTCGTGGCCGTCGGCGACCAGGTGCCGGGTCAGGCCGGACAGCACGCGGTTCGCGCCCTCCGCGGCCACGGCCGGGGTCGGAGCGAATCCGGTCAGCCGGCCGCTGCCCGGCACGGTCGTGAAGCCGATCCCGTTGGGCACCAGGCGTTCCCCGCCGTCGGACGGCGCGTTGCGGACACTCGGCGCGGCTTCGCCCTCGTTGCGCGCGAGGAGCGTCGACGAGCCACCGCCGTCGAGGTTGATCGCGTCGTCGGCGCCGAGGCTCTTCAGGTGCCGGGCCAGCTCCAGCTCGGTCATCCCGCGGCTGTCGGCCTGGCGTCCGTCCACAGTGGCCAGCCACATCCGCTTGCCGTCGGCGGAGAAGCCGACCGCGGTCCGCGGGTGCATGGCCACGTTGTCGACCGGCTGCACGACGCCGTCGCGGAGCAGGACCTCGTTGCCGCCGACGGCGACCGCGATCTTCCCGGCGTCCGAGCGCGGCGCGTACGTGACACCCACCGGGTCGCCCGGCTGCAGCGCGGCAAGGGCGTCCGCCCCGGCTTCACGGGCCAGCAGCAGCGTCGTGCCCGCCGCGATCGGGCCGTCCGCGGGCGCGCTGCGGACCTGCGTGACGACGCCGTCGCGCAGCTCGACCTCGCGCACGCGCGAAGCGCCCGCCACCGACGTCCGGCGGCCGGAAGCGCCCCACAACGGCGTGTAGACACCGATCGCGTCCGCCTCGAGGACGGGACTGTTGAAGTTGGTCGCCCGCACCGTGCCACCGGGCAGCGTCACGGTGGCCTCGAGGAAGACCGAAGCCAGCCGGGCCTTGCCCTCTTCGGTGATCGACGCGGTGAGGTTGTGCCCGGCCGCGGGCGCGGTCTGCAGCCGCCCGCGGTCGATGCCGACGCCGATCGGCGCGCCGGTGGCGTTGATGTCGAAGAAGTCGCCGTTGACGCCGGCCACCGCGCCCGCCCGCGCGAGCTGCTGGGACAGCGGCGTGCGCCCGGAAACCGTGCCGGGGCTCAGGTAGGCCGGCTTCAGCACCTTGCTGCCCAGGTCGACGGCGAGGGTGTCGCCGCGGATCCAGCCCGCCGGGTCGAACCGGTCGAACTGGGTCAGGTTCAGCCCGGGCGCGACCTCGGTGGTCGCGCTGCCGGTGACGAGCCCGTCGCCGGGGTCTGCGGCGGCGAAGGCGACCGGGCCTTCGTGGGCCGACGACGCGGCGGGCGCGGCCTCGACCGGCGGCGTGCCGAGCGGCGCGGCGAGGGGGTCGGCGTGGGCGGGGGCGACGAACGCCGTCGCGAAGAGCGCGACGAACGGCAGCACGATGTGCGACTTCTTCACCAAGTACCCCAGTATCGAGTGAGAGTGAGCCGGACCAGCACAGCGCAGCAGCGCAGCCGGGGGAAGACTTCCCGGTGAACGCCGCCTGAATGGTCTAGAACACCCTCACGGGGTGAGCGGTGCGGCGAGGAGCGCCTCGGCGGCTTCGCCGGTGACGCGCGGATCCGGTCCGGAGCGCTTCCACAGCCGCAGCAGGAGATCGCGCGCGGGTGCCGCCACGGTCGCGGCGCCGTCGTCGGCCGGGCCCAGCGCGGGCGGCTCACCGGGGTGCACGGTCCAGACGTCACCGGTGTCGGTGGCGCGCACGGTGACGGGGCCGGGCAGCTGCGGCACGGCGTGCCACCGCGTCACGCGCGGCAGCATCGCGCCGAAGACCTCGTCGACGCCGTCCGCGGCCACGTCCGCGTCGAGCACGTGGGCGCTCCCCGCGTCGGCGAGGTGGATGGCGGTTTCGTGGACCTGGCGGCGGTACCAGAACGCCTTGGTCTTCCCGGTGCCCGCGAAGTGCCAGCACGGGTCTTCGGGATCGGCGGCCTCGAGTTCGGCGAGCAGGAGCCGCGCGCTTTCGGTGTACCAGGCCACGAGATCGGCTCCCGGGCCGACGGCGAAGTCCTGCGGCTGCACCTCGCCGGTGCGCACGACCGTCGCGGCCCAGCGGTGCACGTTGCCCAGGTGCGTCGCGAGGTCGGCGACGGTCCAGCCGGCGCAGTCGGGCACCGCCGCGGCCGGATCGGCCGTGCGCAGCGCTTCGGCGAACGCGCCGGTCAGCTCGGCCAGCACCGGCAGGTAGCCGCGCGGCGCGAACGGCATCGTGGTCATAGTCGCTCCAAGGGACCGGGGTCGCGCGGGTGCGCGACCCCGGTGCCGATCACAGGTCGGGGAACCAGAGCTTCAGCTCGCGCTCGGCCGACTCCGGCGAGTCCGAGCCGTGTACCAGGTTGTACTGGGTCTCCAGCGCGAAGTCACCGCGGATGGTGCCCGGGGTGGCCTTCTCGACCGGGTCGGTGCCGCCGGCCAGCTGGCGGAACGCGGCGATGGCGCGCGGGCCCTCGACGGCGAGCGCGACCAGCGGGCCCGAGGTGATGAACTCCAGCAGGTCGCCGAAGAACGGACGCTCCTTGTGCTCGGCGTAGTGCTCCTCGGCCAGCGCCTGCGGAACGGTCCGCAGCTCGACCGCGGTGAGCTTGAGGCCCTTGCGCTCGATCCGCGAGATGACTTCGCCGACGAGGCCGCGCGCGACGCCATCGGGCTTGACCAGGACCAGCGTGCGTTCAGTCACGACGGTGTTTCTCCTCAATACTGTTTTCGGGGGTCCGGGTGGCGGAGCCCCCGGCTCGGGCGAAGCCCCGGATGTCATTGGTGCGGTGGGTTTCGGTGCGCGCGAGCCTAGCCGACCCTGCTCAGCGGCCCGCCGGGTGCAGTGTCTTCGACCACAGCGACGCCCCGGTCGCGTCCCGCAGGTCCACCGTGAGGTCGCCGCTCGCGCCGTCGACGTTCAGCTCGCCGAAGTGCTGGAAGCCGTCGATCGGGGCCGTGTTCGCCGACGGCGGGGCGTGCACGAACACCGCCTCGGGGCCGAAGGTGGGGTCGAGGGCGTTCGGCCCGAACGCGCCCGCGTTCAGCGGCCCGGACACGAACTCCCAGAAGGGGTCGAAGTCCTGGAAGGCCGCCCGGTCGGGTGAGTAGTGGTGCGCGGCGGTGTAGTGGACGTCCGCGGTCAGCCAGACGACGTTGCGGACCCGGCGCCGCTGGATCTCCCGCAGCACCCAGGCCAGCTCGGTCTCGCGGCCACCGGGCGCGCCCGGCAGGTTGTTCGCGACGGCTTCGATGTCGGCGCCGTCCGGGACGACCAGGCCCAGCGGCATGTCGGCCTGGACGATCTTCCAGGTCGCCGTGCTGCGGCCGAGCGCGTCGGCCAGCCAGCGGGCCTGGGTGTCGCCGAGGATGTAGCCCGGCTTCGTCCGGTCCGCGGTGTTGGCGTTGCGGTAGGTCCGCATGTCCAGGACGAAGACTTCGACGCGCGAACCGTAGGTGAAGCTGCGGTAGACGCGGCCGTCGACGGCCCGGCGCGAGTCGATCGGGTGCCACTCGTGGAACGCCTGGTACGCCCGCGGCGCGAGGACGTCGGCGCGCTTCTCCGTGTAGGCCGGGTTGTCGAGGATCTCGCCCGGGTACCAGTTGTTCGAGACTTCGTGATCATCCCACTGGACGTAGGCGGGGACCTGCGCGGCGAAGCGCTTGAAGTTGTCGTCGAGGCGGTTGTAGGCGTGCTGGCCGCGGAACTCGTCCAGCGTCTCGGCGACCTTCGACTTCTCCGGTGTGACGACGTTGCGCCAGGTCCGGCCGCCGGGCAGCGTGACGGTCTCGGTCAGCGGGCCGTCGGAGTACACCGTGTCGCCGCTGTGCAGGAACAGGTCCGGGCAGCGGGCGGCCATCGCGGAGAAGATCGTCATCCCGCCCAGGTCCGGGTTGATCCCCCAGTTCTGGCCGACGACGTCGCCCGACCACACGATCCGGGTGTCGCGGCGGCCCACCGGCGCGGTGGCGAACCGGCCGGTCAGCGGCTCGCTCGTGGCGCGCCCGTCGAGAGCTTCGGCGGTGACGCGGTAGTGGTACCCGGTGCCCGGCTGCAGCGCCGCGACGCGCACGCGGCCGGTGCCGCCGCTGTCCGGGCCCACTAGCGGGCCGGGGACCCGGCGGGCGTGGCGGAACGACGGGTCCCGCGCGATCTCGACGACCAAGCGCGACGGGCGGTCCGCGCGCGACCAGACGATCGCCGAGCCCGACGTGACGTCGCCGGACTGGACGCCGTGAGTGAGCACCGGCCGGTCGCGGCGGACGAGCGGGACCGCGGCGAAGGCCGTGGACGGCACGACGAGGCCGGCGGCGACCGCGGAGGCGCCGGTGAGCCCGGCCTTGAGCAGGGAGCGGCGGGAGTGGTGGGTCGGTTCGGTCATGCGCGGTTTCTATCCCGCCGCGGCCAACGCCGGCTTGCGCGCGGGTGAACGAACATTGGGGTTTTCCCCCATACCCGGCGGCCGTCGCCGTCGGTAGCGTGGCGCTCACGACAAGGGGGTACGAATGACGCACATCCGGAAGGCGCTGGCCGTTTTCGCCGCCGCGCTGTCGGTCACCACACTGGGTACCGGCGTCGCGACGGCCGGGGAAAGCAGCGCGAAAGCCGTCCTGCGCTACACCGAACACGGCATCCCGCACATCGTCGCCAAGGACTTCGCGGGCCTCGGTTACGGGTACGGCTACGCGGCGGCGACCGACAACGTCTGCGAGCTCGCGAAGATCTACGTCACGGTGAGCGCGCAGCGGTCGCGGTACTTCGGGCCGGACGGGGCAGGCTACCCGTCGCTGTCCGAGGCGAAGGACAACCTGCACAGCGACCTGTTCTTCCAGCAGATCAACGACTCCGGCGTGATCGACCGGCTGGTCGCCCGGCCCGCGCCGCTGGGACCGCGGCCGGAGGTCCGCCAGATCGTTTCGGGCTACATCAAGGGGTTCAACGCTTTCCTCGCCCGCACCGGCCGGCCCGGCATCACCGACCCGGCCTGCCGCGGCGCGGACTGGGTCCGGCCGATCACCGAACAGGACTTCTACCGGCACTTCTACGCCATCACGGTCACCGGCGGGCTGGGCTTCGTCACCGAAGGCCTGTTCGCGGCGCCGCCGTCCGGCGCTCCTTCGCCGGCCGCGGGCACGGCCGCGCAGCTGTCCGCGAGCCTGCGCGACGGGCTCGGCAAGGGCGGGCTCGGCAGCAACGGCATCGCCGTCGGCGCCGACGGGACCGCGGCGGGCCGCGGCAGCGTGCTGCTCGGCAACCCGCACTACCCGTGGCACGACGGACGGCGGTTCTGGCAGAGCCAGCTGACGATCCCGGGCCGGTTCGACGTCGCCGGGGCCGGCCTGCTCGGCATGCCGTTCGTGATGATCGGGCACACCGCGGACGCGGCCTGGACGCACACGGTGTCCACGCCGGTCACGTTCGGCCTGTTCGAGGTGCCGCTGACGCCCGGGGACCCGACGACGTACCTGGTCGACGGCAAGGCCGAGAAGATGACGTCCCGCGAGGTCACGGTCCAGGTGCGCCGGCCCGACGGCTCGCTGGAGCCGGTCCGCCGGACCTTCTGGTCAACGCGGTACGGCCCGGTGCTGAACGACGTCGGCGGGTTCCCGGTGCCGTGGACGGCGAAGTCGGCGTACGCGCTGCGCGACGCCAACGCGACCAACCTGCGCGGGTTGAACACGTGGTTCGAACTCAACCAGGCCCGCAGCACGGCCGACGTCGTCGGCGCGCTCACCCGCACGCAGGGTGTGCCGTGGGTCAACACCATCGCCACCGACCGGGCGGGCCACGCGCTCTACGCCGACATCCAGGTCGTCCCGCACGTCACCGACCAGCTGGCGCGGGACTGCAGCACGCCGGTGGGGCGGGAGACGTTCGCCGTCGACGGACTGCCCGTT
The DNA here is from genome assembly GCF_031082405.1 of Amycolatopsis sp. A133. GTDB lineage: Bacteria > Actinomycetota > Actinomycetes > Mycobacteriales > Pseudonocardiaceae > Amycolatopsis. The sequence goes on along the minus strand of NZ_JAVHJU010000036.1, from coordinate 385,686 downwards.
TTGGACGGTTCGCGGTCGTCGTGCCAGTGGGGTTCGGACCCGGGTGCGCTGGAGCCGGGGATCTTCGCGCCGTCGCGGCTGCCACAGCAGCAGCGCCGGGACTACGAGCTGAACGCGAACGACAGCGCCTGGCTGGCGAACGCCCGCGCCCCGATCACCGGCTACCCGCGGATCGTCGGCGACCAGGCCACCGAGCGCAGTCCGCGCACCCGGGAGGCGCTGCTCACCGCCGAGAAGGGCGGGTTCACCACCGGCTCGATGAAGAAGATGCTCTTCGCCGACCACAGCCTCTTCGCCGACTTGGCGGCGGCGGACCTGGCGAAGCTGTGCGCGTCGTTCCTGGACGGGCAGGCGCCGTCGTCCTCCGGTCCGGTACCGGTCGGCCCGGCGTGCACCGCGCTGGCGAACTGGGACCACACGTACACGCTCGACAGCCGTGGTTCGCTGCTGTTCCAGCGGTTCGCCACGCGGCTGGGCAACCTTCCGCGGTTCACCGTGCCGTTCGACCCGAAGGCCCCGCTGACCACCCCGAACACGCTGAACACGGCGGACCCGGGGATCCGGAAGGCGTTCGGCGACGCGATCGTGGAGCTCCGCGCAGCGGGACTGGCGCCGGACGTGCGGCTGCGGGACGGCCAAGCCGTCACCCGCAACGGCGACCGCATCCCGATCCACGGCGCACAGGGCTTCCTCGGCGTGCTGAACGTGATGACACCGCAGTGGGACCCGGCGCGCGGGAACACCGAAGTCGCGCACGGGTCCAGTTACATCCAGGTGGTCGGGTTCAACGGGCGCGGGTGCCCGGACTCCTCGACGCTGCTGACGTATTCGCAGTCGGCCAATCCACGGTCGCCGTACTTCAGTGACCAGACGAAGCTCTACAGCCGTGGTGAGTGGGTGAAGGGCCGGTTCTGCGAAGCCGACATCCTGCGCTCGCCCGCGCTGCGGGTCGTCGTGCTGCGCTGACGGACGGCTCGGCGGAGGCGGGCGCCCGGCCGCCCGCCTCCGGACCGTAGGCCTCGGCTGTCGATGTTCGAAGTCCGGGTACCGTCCGGCTGGTGGCTCTCGACCGTCTTGATGATCTCGACCGTGGTCTGCTCCACGCCCTGCAGATCGACGGCCGGGCCCCGTTCCGGCGCATCGGTGAGGTGCTCGGGGTCTCCGATCAGACCGTCGCCCGCCGCTACGCCCGGCTGCGCAGCACCCGGGGACTGCGGGTGGTGGGGCTCAGCGATCCGGTGGCGCTCGCCCAGGAGCAATGGATGGTGCGTGTCCGGGCGACGCCCGGCACCGCCTCGGAGATCGCAGATGCCCTGGCCCGGCGCTCCGACACCGGCTGGATCAGCCTGTGCTCGGGCGGGACCGAGATCGTCACCACCGTTTACGGCACCGGGATCGAACCGCTGCTCCTGGAGGCCCTGCCGCGCACCCGCCTTGTCCTCGACGTCCGCGCCGACCAGGTCCTGCACGTCTTCGACGGTGGCGCCGGGAAGCCGTTCACCAAGCACGGCCCGCTTCAGGCGCACCACGTCGCCCAGCTCACCGAGGCCCTCCCCGGCCCGACCGGGCCACCCTCACGGGTGGACGTCACCGACCGGCGCATCCTGGAGGTACTGCGCAGCGACGGGCGCGCCACGGTCGAGGAGCTGATGGCCGCCACGGAAGTCGCGGCGAGCACGGTGCGCCGCCGGCTGCACGACCTGCGCGCCGGCGGCGTGCTGCACCTCGACGTAGACGTCGACCTCGGGGTATTCGAGCTCCCGGTGCGCACCATGCTGTGGCTCACCGTCGGGGCCGGTGACTTCGACACGGTCGGGCAAGCGCTGGCCGCACACGCCGAGGTGGCGTTCGCCGCGGCGACCACGGGCTCGGCCAACATTTTCGCCAGCGTGTCGACCCGCGATGCCGCAGCCCTCTACCGCTACCTCACCACGGTGGTCGCCGGCCTTCCCTTCGTCGGCGCGGTCGAGACCGCGTCAGCCCTGCGTAACGTCAAGGCCGCCACCACCCACTACGGCGCCCGCCGAGCGCGGGACACGCCGGTGTTCCACCGGCGTTGACGTCGCGGCGCGCTGCGCGGTCTCCCCGCGCGGCCGGCTTTCGAGCTTGCCTGGCCGGGTGCGCTGTCGACATGCGTCATCCAAGGCGGGCCGATGTCGAAACGTTGCCGGATCACCCCTGTGCAGCAGGATCCGCCGCCCTTGCGTGATTGCGTTGCGCTCGCAGGAAGTTCCTCCGTGACGAGATCGGACACATCGCCGGTCGGCGGTGGGGCGATGAGAGGCGGCAGTGGTGAACGTCGTGTTGGTGCACGGAGCCTGGTGTGACGGGTCGATGTGGCAGGCGGTGATCGCGCTCCTGCAGGATGACGGACATCGCGTGGTGGCCGTCCAATTGCCGTTGACCGGGCTGGCGGACGACATCGCCTGGACCCGACGGGAGATCGCGGCGTTCGACGGGCCGGTGACACTGGTCGGTCATTCCTACGGAGGCGCGGTGATATCCGGGGCCGCACAGCAGAACACGCAGGTCACGGGGCTGGTGCTCGTCGCGGCCTACGCCCCGGACGAATCCGAAACTATCGCGGTGCTGAGCGAGCGTGGCGCGAACACCCGCGGCCGCGGTGCGATCCGATTCGCCGAGGACGGTTGGTCGGACCTGGACCCGGACCTGTTCAGGGAGGCACTCGCAGCGGATGTCCCCGAGCCGACGACCCGAGTTCTGGCGGCGGTGCAGAAGCCGACCCACGGCGCGTGCTTCTCAAGCCCCTCGGGGCGTGGTGCGTGGCATGATCTGCCGTGTGCCTATGTCCTGTCCGTGGACGATCGGATCCTCGACCCCGGACTACAGCACTGGTTCGCCGAACGGACGAACGCAACAGTCACCGAACTGCGTTCCAGCCATCTCTCCCCGATCTCGCATCCCGGTGACGTGGCCGCCGCGATCGGCAGGATGCTGCCCGCCGGAACCTCGTCCGAGCCGATCTGACGGGTCGCCGATGGTTCCGGCTTGATCTCGGTGACACCGGTAGCCGCTCAGCGCACCTCCGCCGACAGGGCCCGCAAATCCGCGAAGGCTTCGTCGAGGTGCTCGTCCAGGCTTCGCGCGGACTCCCGGATCCAAGCTCCGGCCGCGTGGTGGAAGGTGACCCAGCCGACCTGGGCGGCGAGTTCGGCGACCCGGTCGCCGACTCGCCGTTCGCGCAGGGCCGCCGCCAGGGCATCGGCCATCGCCGCGGCCTTGGCCGAATCACGCTCCCGCAGCGCCGGGGTGGCGGCGATGACCGCCAGCCGCGGTTCGGCGAACGACCGGTTGCCCTCCAGGATCCTCGCCGCCGTCCGGAAGGCGCGGATCAGGACTTCCAGCGGCGGCAGGCCCTCGGGCGCGTCGGCCACCGACCGGGTCAAGTCCGCGCGCAGGGCGGCTTCGCCGTCGAACAGCACTTCGCGCTTGTCCGGGAAGTGCCGGAAGAACGTGCGCTCGGTGACGCCGGCCCTGGCGGCGATCTCGGCCGTGGTGGTCCGGTCGAAACCACGCTCCGCGTACAGCTCCAAGGCCGCCTGCTGGAGGCGGCGGCGCGCTTCTTCTCCGCTGCGTGGCACTCCGTCAGCTTACCCGTGGTGACAGTGACTGACACTACGAGGTAGGGTCCGTAGCGTCAGTCACTGTCACTACCCGGGAGAGTCCCATGCACGTCTTCGTCACCGGCGGTTCCGGCCTGACCGGCCCCGCCGTCGTCGCGGAGCTGATCCGCGCCGGCCACACCGTTACCGGCCTGGCGCGGTCCGACGCGGCGGCCGCCCGCCTGGAGTCGCTGGGCGCCGTCCCGCACCGCGGCTCGCTCGACGATCTCGACAGCCTGCGCGGCGGCGCCGAAGCCGCCGACGGTGTCCTGCACATGGCCTTCGGCGGTGATTTCGCCGATCCCGACGACATGATGCGGCGGGACCGGGCCGCGATCGAAGCCCTCGGCGGCGTGCTGGAACACACGGGCAAGCCGTTCGTGAGCACCTCCGGCACGCTGGTCATGCCCGCCGGCCAGGAGAGCACCGAACGGGACGAACCCGACCGGTCCGGGCTCGCCGCGTTCCGGATCGCGGGCGAACGGGCCTGCCTCGGCTTCGCCGATCGCGGCGTGCGCGCGAGCGTGGTCCGGCTCGCGCCCAGCGTCCACGGCCCCGGGGACCACGGCTTCATCGGCATGCTCGTCGACACCGCCCGCAAGACCGGGAAGTCCGCCTACGTCGGCAACGGCGGCAACCGGTGGCCCGCGGTCCACCGGCTCGACGCGGCGGTGCTGTTCCGCCTGGCGCTGGAAAAGGCGCCGGCCGGCAGCGTGCTGCACGGAACAGCGGAGAACGTCCCGTTCCGGGGCATCGCCGAGACGATCGGGCGCGGCCTGGGCCTGCCCGTGGTGTCCCTGACTCCGGACGAGGCCGCCGGGCACTACGCGAGCCCGTTCATGGCCACCGTCTACGGCTTCGACGCGCCTGTCTCCAGCGCCCTCACGCAGGAGCTGCTCGGCTGGTCACCCACCCAGCCCGCCCTGCTCGACGACATCGAGCACGGCGACTACCTCTGAGGAGCACCTGTGCGCCTGCAGGCGCCTCAACGTCCCGAAAGATCAGGGCTGGGGCTGCTGGCTCGCCAGCGTCCCGGCCGCCAGCCGGCGCGCGACGTCCCGGCGCAGCCACAGCAACCACAGCCACACCGCCAGGAAGATGCCCCCCAGCACGGCGATCGCGGGCAGCCAGAACACCAGCGCGACGAGCACCACCTGCAACACCAGGATCACCGGCACCGCCCACGGGCGCTTGACGAACCCGCACGTCACGACCAGCAGGACGGCCACCGCGATGACCGTCCAGCCCGTGGCCGTGGAGATCCCGCCGCCGAGCTTGTTCACCACCGGGAGGGCCAAGGCGACCGTGATCGCCTCCATGATCAACGTCCCGGACATCACGCCGCGGAAGCCCTTCATCGGGTCCTTCGGCTTCTGCGACGGCGACGTCACGCCGGCTCCTTCCCGAACAGCGTGCGCGCCTCGCCCGCCGTGACCACCGAGCCGGTGACCAGCACGCCGCCGCCGGCGAGGGGCTCCTCCGGGTCGTCGGTGGTCTCCACCAGCGCGATCGCCGTCTCGATCGCCGTCTCCAGGTCCGTCTCGGCGACGACGCGGTCTTCGCCGAACACCGAAATGGCCAGCTCGTTGAGCTGTTCCAGCGGCATCGACCGGGGCGAGGAGTTGCGCGTCACGACGATGTCCGAAACCACCGGCTCGAGGGCGTCGAGAATGCCGTGGGCGTCCTTCTCGGCCATCACGCCGACCACCGCGACCAGGCGGCGGAAGGCGAACTCCTCCGACACCGTCGTCGCGAGCGCGCGGGCGCCGTGCGGGTTGTGCGCCGCGTCGAGCAGCACCGTGGGCGCCGCGCGGACGCGCTCGAGCCGTCCGGGCGTCTCGACCTCGGCGAACGCCTCGCGCACCGCCTCGATCACCAGCTGCCGGTCCTTGCCCGCGCCGAAGAACGCTTCGACCGCCGCCAGCGCCAGTGCCGCGTTCGCGGCCTGGTGGGCGCCGTGCAGCGGCAGGAAGATATCGTCGTAGACCCCGCCGAGGCCCTGCAGCTTCAGCAGCTGGCCGCCGACGGCGATCTCCTTTTCGAGCACGCCGAACTCGCTGCCCGCGCGAGCCACCGCGGCGTCGACCTCGACGGCGCGTTCCAGCAGCACCTTCAGCACCTCGGGGTCCTGCTCGCCGATCACCGCGACCGAGCCGGGCTTGATGATGCCCGCCTTCTCGCGCGCCGCGCCGAGGATGTCCGGGCCCAGGTACTCGACGTGGTCGAGGCCGATCGGGGTGATGACGGCGACGTCGGCGTCGGCGACGTTCGTCGCGTCCCAGGCGCCGCCCAGGCCCGCTTCGAGCACCGCGGCCTCCACCGGGGCGTCGGCGAACGCCGCGAACGCCATCCCGGTGAGGATCTCGAACTTGCTCATCGCGACGCCGTCCGCGGACGCGCCGTCCACCATGGACACGTACGGCGCGATGTCGTTCCACAGCTCGCTGTAGCGCGCGGCGGAGATCGGACGGCCGTCGAGCGCGATCCGCTCGGTGACCAGCTGCAGGTGCGGGCTGGTGTAGCGGCCGACGCGCAGGCCCATCCGGGTCAGCAGCGCGTCGATCATCCGGGCCGTGGAGCCCTTGCCGTTGGTGCCGGCGACGTGCAGCACCGGGTAGCCGCGGTTCGGCTCGCCCAGCAGCTGGGTCAGCGCCGAAATCCGGGTCAGCGACGGCTCGATCTTCGTCTCCGGCCAGCGCTGGTTCAGCTCGGCCTCGACGGCCATCAGCTCGCGCCGCGCCTGGGGGCCGTCCGGGTCGCCGTACTCCGCCGGCTCGCCCTGGTCGTCGAGCTCGTGCAGCTCGGCGTCCTCGGGCACGGTGAGGTCGGGCACCGGGCCGGTGGCGAGGTTGTCCCCGAGCTGGCCGACGCCGCCGATCCCGCCGCGCGAGCCGCCGCCGGCTTCGAACGCGGTGTCGCGGACGTCCAGTTCGGGGTCGTGGTCGTCGGACTCCTCGTACCCCGACGTCCCCAGTTCGTCGACGCCCGCGAAGCTGTCCAGATCCGACAGGTCCGGCCTGCGACCTGTCTCATCCTGCGGCACTGAATCTCCTCCGGCCTGGGGTTTCGGCTTGCTCAAGCGAGTCTACGTGCGTGCTTGGTGGCACTCTCGACGCATGCCGTTCAACCACAACGACCACTACCACCCGCTGCTGCTGGACCTGCTGCCGCCGGGTCCGGGGATCGCGCTGGACGTCGGGTGCGGCACCGGCCGGTTCGCCCGGCGGCTGGCCGCGACCGGGATGGAGGTGGAGGCGGTCGACGTCTCGGCGGCCATGATCGAGGCGGCCGCGGGGCTCGGGTCGCCGGGTCCCGGCAAGATCGTCTACCGGCAGGCCGACGTCACCACCGACGCCCTGCCCGAGGCGCACTACGACTACATCTCCTGCCTGGCGTCACTGCACCACATGCCGTTCGAGACGGTCGTCAAGCTGCGCCGCGCGCTGGTGCCGGGCGGGGTGCTGGCGGTGCTCGGCCTGGCGAAACCGAGCACGCCGGCGGACTGGGCGCTCGCCCTCGCGGCGGTCCCGGTCGACGCGCTCGCGCGGCTGGTCGTCTACGCCGGCGATCGGCTGAACGGCGGCCCCGAAGACGGACCCAAGGCGCCGGTCGTCGACGACTACCCGACGCTGGCCGAGCTGCGCCGCGAATCGGCCCGGTTGCTGCCCGGGAGCACGGTCCGGCCGTTGCTCTTCTGGCGCACGTTGATCACTTACCGTGAGCTGGGTGACGGTGACCCGACTGGCGGGTGAAGTCCGTCCCCTCGCCGTCCGGCGCTCGCTAGATGTGGGAGCAGCGTTTCCGGAACAGAACGGGGTCTTCATGCGCACCACCCGGCTGCTCGTCGCCGTCGCCTCCGCAGCCATCCTGCTCACGAGCACCGCGGCCACCGCGTCGGCGGCAGGCGTCCACCACTACGTCGCCCTCGGCGACTCGTACACCTCCGGGCCGTTCATCCCGATCCAGCGGTCCGACCCGCTGGGCTGCGGGCGGTCGACGGCGAACTACCCGTCGGTGGTGGCGGCCGCGCTGCACCCGGCCGTGTTCACCGACGTCAGCTGCGCCGGCGCCGACACGGGCTCGATGACCGGGCCGCAGAAGGTGTCGTTCAACGGCACGAACGCGCCGCAGCTGGATGCCCTGCGCCTCGACACCGACCTGGTCACCCTCGGTATCGGCGGCAACGACTTCGACCTCCTCGGCCGGCTGATCGAGACGTGCCCGGGGCTGCGCGCGGGCGCCCCGACCGGCAACCCCTGCGAACAGCACTTCACGGTCAACGGCGTCGACACCGTGCAGATGGCCATCACCGCCATCCAGCCGCGGATCGAGGCCGTCCTGGCCACGATCCACCAGCGCTCGCCGGGAGCGCGGGTGATCGTCGTGGGTTACCCGCGGATCGCGCCGGAGAACGGCTACTGCCCGGACGTCCTCCCGTTCGCCGAGGCCGACTACGCCTGGCTGAACCGCGTCGAAAGCGACCTCAACGCGGCCCTCGCGGACGCGGCCGCGGACGGCGCAGCGGAGTACGTCGACACGTTCGGCCCGTCAACCGGCCACGACGCCTGCGCACGCGGCGGCTCGGCGTGGATCAACGGCAGGAACCAGAACATCTTCGCCGCGGCCGCCTACCACCCGCTGCAGGCCGGGATGGCCGGGGTGGCGGCGGTGGTCCTCAAGGTGCTGCGCTGACGACGTCCGGTCCAAGACGGCTTCTCTCGACGGTGAGCGGGCCGCTGTCGTCGGTGGTCAGGCCGGAGCAGGAGGGGCCAGGGCGGTGAACCGGGCCGCCTTTGCCCACTGTTCGCGGGACGCGGCGGCGCCGTGCGGCAGGAGCAGGGCGGAAGGACAACGGCCCGGCACTCCGCGCAGGAGTGCCGGGCCGTTGTCCACAGCCTCAGGAAGCCGGCAGGGCCGCCAGCCGAGCCGTGATGCGGTCGATGTCCGCCACCGCTGCTTCCTTGCGGGTCTTGATCTTCGCCACCACGTGCTCCGGGGCCTTCGCGATGAATGCCTCGTTGCCCAGCTTCGCCTCCGTCTGCGACAGCTCCTTCTCCGCTGCCGCGAGGTCCTTCTGGAGCCTCTTGCGCTCTGCTGCCACGTCGACCGTTCCGGACAGGTCCAGCTCCACCGTCACCACGCCGTCCGACAGGGCCACCTCCAGCGATGCGCTCGCCGCGAAGTCCTCCGAAGGCGGGGTCAGGCGCACCAGCGACCGGACCGCTTCCTCGTGCCCTCCCGTGTAACCCGCCAAGCGGGAGGCCACCTTCTGGCCCGGCTTCAGGCCCTGGTCCGCGCGGAAGCGGCGGATCTCCGTCACCAGCTTCTGGACGTCCGCGATCCGGGCGTCGGCCACCGCGTCCGCGTATCCCTCGGGAGCCGCGGGCCAGGGCGCGACCACCAGCGAGGCGCCGCCCGTCAACGCCGTCCACAGCTTCTCCGTGATGAACGGGATGAACGGGTGCAGCAACCTCAGCACCGTGTCCAGCACGTGGCCCAGGACCGACCGCGTCGCCGCGACCCGCGAGGAATCACCCTGGTACAGCTGGACCTTCGCCAGCTCCAGGTACCAGTCGCACAGCTCGTTCCAGGTGAACTGGTAGAGCGCGCCCGCCACCTTCGCGAACTGGAAGTCCTCGAACAGGCCGTCCACTTCGGACACCAGGGCGCCGAGGCGGCCCAGGATCCAGCGGTCGGCTTCGGTCAACGACGACGCAGCAGGCAGCGGCGCGGCGACCGAAGCCCCGTTCATCATCGCGAACTTCGTGGCGTTCCACAGCTTCGTGCAGAAGTTGCGGGAGCCCGCCGCCCACTCGTCGGCCAGTGCCATGTCCGCGCCCGGGTTCGCGCCGCGGGCCAGGGTGAACCTGGTCGCGTCCGCGCCGTACGCGTCCATCCACTCCAGCGGGTCGATCACGTTGCCGCGCGACTTGGACATCTTCTTGCCCTGCGCGTCACGGATCAGGCCGTGCAGGTACACGTGGTCGAACGGCTGCTTGCCGTCCATCTGGTGCACGCCGAACATCATCATCCGGACGACCCAGAAGAACAGGATGTCGTAGCCGGTCGACAACACGCTGGTGGGATAGAACTTGGCCAGGTCTTCCGACGACGAAGGCCAGCCCAGCGTCGACATCGGCCACAAACCGGACGAGAACCACGTGTCCAGCACGTCCGGGTCCTGCGTCCAGCCCTCACCGGACGGGGGCTGCTCGTCCGGGCCGACGCACACCACTTCACCGTCCGGGCCGTAGTACACCGGGATGCGGTGCCCCCACCACAGCTGGCGCGAGATCGTCCAGTCGTGCATGTTGTCGACCCAGTCGAAGTAGCGCTTGCCCAGCTCCGGCGGGTGGATCTTGGTGCGGCCGTCGCGGACCGCGTCGCCGGCCAGCTTGGCCAGCTCCTCGACCTTGACCCACCACTGCAGCGACAGCCGCGGCTCGACCACCGTGTCGCAGCGCGAGCAGTGCCCGACCGCGTGCACGTACGGCCGCTTCTCGGCGACGATCCGGCCGGCCTCCCGCAGCGCGGCCACGACCGCCGGGCGCGCCTCGAACCGGTCGAGACCCTGGAACGGTCCCGGCGCGGTGATCTCGGCGCGCTCGTTCATGATCGTCAGCATCGGCAGGTCGTGGCGGCGGCCGATCTCGAAGTCGTTCGGGTCGTGCGCCGGGGTGACCTTCACCGCACCGGTGCCGAACTCCGGGTCGACGTGCTTGTCGGCCACGATCGGGATGCGGCGGCCGGTCAGCGGCAGCTCGACCTCGGTGCCGACCAGGTGCGCGTACCGCTCGTCGTCCGGGTGGACGGCGACCGCGGTGTCGCCCAGCATCGTCTCCGCGCGGGTGGTGGCGACCACGATCGCGCCGTCACCGTCGCCGTAGCGGATCGACACGAGCTCGCCGTCGTCGTCGTTGTGGTCGACCTCGATGTCCGACAGGGCCGTCTGGCAGCGCGGGCACCAGTTGATGATCCGCTCGGCCCGGTAGATCAGGCCCTCGTCGAAGAAGTTCTTGAACACCGTCTGGACGGCCTTCGACAGGTTCTCGTCCATGGTGAAGCGCTCACGCGACCAGTCGACGCCGTCGCCGAGGCGCTTCATCTGGCCGAGGATCTTGCCGCCGTACTCGGCCTTCCACTCCCAGACGCGCTCGACGAACTTCTCGCGGCCCAGGTCGTGGCGCGAAAGGCCCTCGCCGGCCAGCTGGCGCTCGACGACGTTCTGCGTCGCGATGCCCGCGTGGTCCATGCCCGGCAGCCACAGCACCTCGTAGCCCTGCATGCGACGGCGGCGGCTCATGGCGTCCATCAGGGTGTGGTTGAGCGCGTGGCCCATGTGCAGGCTGCCGGTGACGTTCGGCGGCGGCAGTACGATCGAGAACGGCGGCTTCCCCGACGAGGCGTCGGCCGTGAAGTACCCGGCCGCTACCCAGCGGTCGTACATCGGTGCTTCCTCGGCGGCCGGGTCCCAGGCACCCGGAAGGTCGGTGGTCTGCTGCGGAGCGTTCTCGGTCACAATGGACAAGTCTACGAACCCGTCACGGCGGGTCACCCAGGGGGAAGGCACTCGGGATGGCACAGCCTCAGCAGCCGCAGGATCCGGACGACCGGCGCCTCGAGACGCACCCGGACCTGATGAACCCGGATTGGCAGAAGTTCGCCGAGCGGGACGCCTGGCTGGGCGCGAAGAAGGACCTCAAGAAGCGCCGCAAACGCGAGCGCCGCGTGGGCGGCCACCAGCAACCGGGGCAGAACCGCTGGCCGGGCGTGCTCGCGCTGCTCATCGTGGTCGGCCTGGTCGCCGCGGCGATCATCGTGCACCAGATCCAGGGCATCGGCGTCAACGAGTTCGCGTACTTCGGGTAGCGCTGCTCGCCCGAAGGCCCGAGAAGGCTTCGTCACACCCCGATGCACAGGCTGGACTGCACAGTTAACCTGTGTACATGGGCGAAGTACCTCCGCACGTGGCCGAGAGCGCCGGGTGGGTCCGCGGGGTCGTCGGGCAGCTGCACCGGCGGCTGCGCCAGGTCGACAACGCCGGGATCCTGACGCCCTCGCAGTCCGCCGTGCTGCACCGGCTCCACCGGGAAGGCCCGGCCACGCAGGGTGAGCTCGCCGCCGCCGAGCACGTGCGGCAGCAGTCGATGGCCGCCACCCTCGGGGTGCTCGACGAGCTCGGCTACCTCGCCCGCACGCCCGATCCGGCCGACCGGCGCCGCGTCGTGATCAGCCTGTCCGGCGCCGGGCGGGACACCGTGCGCGGGATCCAGCAGCACCGGGACGAGTGGCTGGCCCAGGCACTGCTGGACGAGCTGTCCCCCGCCGAGCTCGACGCCGTCACCCGGGCGCTGCCGCTGCTGCAGCGCATCGCCGAACACTGAAGCCGAACACTGAAGGAGTCCGCACGAGCACCGTCACCGCCCCCGCCGGGTTCGGCGCCCGACTGGTCACCCCGCTGGTGGCCGGCGCCGTGCTCAACCCGATCAACTCCACGCTCATCGCCGTCGCGCTCGTGCCGATCGGGCACAGCTTCGGCGCCGGCCCCGGCCAGACCGCCTGGCTGATCTCCGCGCTCTACCTGGCCACCGCGGTCGGGCAGCCGGTGGTCGGGCTGCTGGTGGACCGCCACGGCGCCCGCCGCGTCCTGCTCGGCGGCGCGAGCCTGGTGATCGTGGCCGGGGTCGCGGGCATGATCCCCGTCTCCGTCGGCTGGCTGACCGGCGTGCGCGTCGTGCTCGGCCTCGGTACCTGCGCCGGCTTCCCGGCCGCGATGGCCGTGCTGCGCCACCACGCCGAAGCGAGCGGCCAAGGCGTGCCCGCGCGCGTGCTGTCGGTGCTGTCGATGTCCGCCCAGACCGTGATGGTGATCGGCCCGACGCTGGGCGGGCTGCTGATCGGGCTCTTCGGCTGGCCCGCGATCTTCGCGGTCAACATCCCGCTTGCCGGGCTGTCGCTGGTGCTGGCGCTGCTGTGGGTGCCGAAGGACGACCGCGGCGAGCGCACCGCCACCCGGATCGACGTGCTCGGCATCGCGCTGTTCTCCGCGACCCTCCTCGCGCTCCTGTTCTTCCTGATGGACCCGGGCACCGAGGTCTGGCTGCTCGCCGTCGTCGCCGCCTTCGGGACCGCGTTCACGCTGGTCGAGCTCCGGCGCGACACGCCCTTCCTCGACCTGCGGATGCTCGCCGCCAACGGCGCGATCCTGCGTACCTACCTGCGGCAGGCGCTGAGCTTCATGGCCATCTACGCGATCATGTTCGGGTACGTCCAGTGGCTGGAGACCGCCCGGCAGCTGTCCGAGGAAGCCGCCGGGCTGATGCTGCTGCCGATGTCGGGCACCGCCGTCTGCGCCGCGGCGTTCTCCGGGCGCGCGTCGGGCCTCAAGGCGCGGCTGGTCACCGTCGCGGTGGCGCTGGCCGGCGGCTCGGCACTGCTGCTGCTCGTCCACGACGGGACGTGGATCGGCGCGCTGCTCGCACTGGCCGCGTTGTTCGGCCTCGCCCAGGGCCTGACCAGCGTCGCCAACCAGACGACCCTCTACCGCGAAGCCCCCGCCGAGCAGATGGGCACCGCGAGCGGCCTGTTCCGCACCGCCCAGTACCTCGGCGCGATCGTCGCCTCGACGCTCATCGCGCTTTGTTACGGCCCGCACGCGGACTCGGCCGGCCTGCACCGGCTCGCCATCGCGCTGGTCGTCATCAGCGGGCTGCTGCTCGTGGTCACCGCCGCCGACCGGGGGCTGCGCACCGAAAAGGCTTGACCCCTCGTGGCGCCCGGCGATCATCGAGGCGCACGATGAACACATGACCCGTGAAGCGCCGGCGCAGGACGTGGACGAAACCCGCCTCGAGGTGGGCAAGCCGAAGGGCTGGGCGGCCGGGATACCGGGCGTCGCCGTGTCGCTGGCCCGCAGCGTCGAGCAGATGGGCACCGGCCGGACGATCAAGGCGCTGCGGCTGCTGAACCAGCGCGAAGGCTTCGACTGCCCCGGCTGCGCGTGGCCGGAACCCCGCGAGGTCGACGGCGAGAAGCGCAAGCTGGCCGAGTTCTGCGAGAACGGCGCGAAGGCCGTCGCCGAAGAAGCCACAAAACGCCGGGTGGACCGCGAGTTCTTCGCGAACCACCCGATCGAGGACCTCAACACCAAGACCGACTACTGGCTCGGCCAGCAGGGCCGGATCACCGAGCCGTTCGTGCTGCGCGAAGGCGCCACGCACTACGAGCCGATCTCCTGGGACGACGCGTTCGAGCTGGTCGCGGGCGAGCTCCGGGCGCTCACCGACCCGGACGAGGCGATCTTCTACACCTCCGGCCGCACCAGCAACGAGGCCGCGTTCCTCTATCAGCTGCTGGTGCGCTCCTTCGGCACCAACAACCTGCCGGACTGCTCCAACATGTGCCACGAGTCTTCGGGCGCGGCGCTCTCGGCCACCACCGGCATCGGCAAGGGCTCGGTCAGCCTCGCCGACATCCACCAGGCCGACCTGATCGTCGTCGTCGGGCAGAACCCGGGCACCAACCACCCGCGGATGCTCTCGGCGCTGGAAGAGGCCAAGGGCCGAGGCGCGAAGATCATCGCCGTGAACCCGCTGCCCGAGGCCGGGCTGATGCGGTTCAAGAACCCGCAGAACGTCCGCGGCGTCGTCGGCAAGGGCACGCCGCTGGCCGACGAGTTCGCCCAGGTCCGCCTCGGCGGCGACCTGGCCCTGTTCCAGGCCGTCGGGCACCTGCTGCTCGCCTGGGACGAAGAAGCGCCCGGCGCGATCGTCGACCGCGAGTTCGTGGAGCGGGTCACCGAGGGCTTCGACGACTACGCGAAGCACCTGCAGGAGATCGACTGGCCGGAGGTCGAGCGCGCGACCGGCCTCCCGCGGCAGCAGATCGAGCGCGTCGCGCGGATGATCGCCTCCTCCGAGCGCACCGTCTACTGCTGGGCGATGGGCCTCACCCAGCACAAGCACGCGGTGCCGACGATCTCGGAGATCGCGAACCTGGCGCTGATGCGCGGGATGATCGGCAAGCCGGGCGCCGGCCTGTGCCCGGTGCGCGGGCACTCGAACGTCCAGGGCGACCGGACGATGGGCATCTGGGAGAAGATGCCGCAGTCCTTCCTGGACGCGCTCGCCGCCGAGTTCGGCATCGAGGTGCCGCGCAAGCACGGCTTCGACACCGTCGACGCGATCCGCGCGATGCGCGACGGCCGCGGCAAGGTGTTCTTCGCCGTCGGCGGCAACTTCGCGGCGGCGACGCCGGACTCGGCGCTGACCGAGCGGGCGCTGCGCTCGTGCTCGCTGACCGTGCACGTGTCCACGAAGCTGAACCGCTCCCACGTCGTGCACGGCCGCACCGCGCTGGTGCTGCCCACGCTCGGGCGCACCGAACGCGACGTCCAGGCGAGCGGCGAGCAGCTGGTCACCGTCGAGGACTCGATGTCGCAGGTCCACACCTCGCGCGGGCGCCTGAAGCCGGCGAGTGAGCACCTGCTCTCGGAGGTCGCCATCGTCTGCCGGCTGGGCGAGAAGCTGTTCGGCGCGGGCCACGCCGTGCCGTGGCGGACGTTCGAGACCGACTACGACCTGATCCGCGACCGGATTTCGCGGGTCGTGCCGGGCTGCCAGGACTACAACCGCCGCGTCCGCGAGCCGGACGGCTTCGTGCTGCCGCACGCGCCGCGCGACTCCCGCGAGTTCACCGGCACCGCGAACGGCAAGGGCAACTTCACGGTCTCGGAGCTGGAGTACCCGCAGGTGCCCGAGGGCCGGCTGCTGCTGCAGACGATGCGCAGCCACGACCAGTACAACACCACCATCTACGGGCTCTCGGACCGCTACCGCGGGATCGAGAACGCCCGCCGCGTGGTGCTGGTCAACCCGGACGACATCGCCGCACTCGGCCTGTCCGACGGCGGGCTGGCCGACCTCGTCTCCGAGTGGCGCGACGACCCGGATCGTCGCGCCCCGGCGTTCCGGGTCGTCGCCTACCCGACCGCGCGCGGTTGCGCGGCGGCGTACTTCCCGGAGGCGAACGCGCTGGTGCCGCTGGACTCGGTGGCGGACAAGTCGAACACGCCGGTGTCGAAGGCGATCGTGGTGCGGCTCGAACCGGTACGGGCCGAACCTCAGCCCTGAAAGTCCTTTTGCAGCGTGCCGGTCATGTCCGTGACCACGGCCTGCACGCTGTCCAGCGTGGCGGGCGGGATCAGCGCGGCCTCGGTGCCGCCGTCGGCGACGGCCAGGCCCAGCACGACGTTCCCGGTGCGCACGGCGGCCCACTGCTCGGAGAACCCGGCCTCGTCGCCGACCCCGGTGGCGAGCCGGACGCCCGAGTGGTCGCCGAGCGCGTCGGTCATCAGCTGGCTGGCCTTGGCGGCGGCATCGTCCGCATCGGACTGCGTGAACCGCACGACGGCGATCGTGACCACCCGGTAGTCCTGCAGGTTGGCCTTCCCGCCCCCGAGGTCGCGGGCGAAGAGGCGGCGGCAAGTGGTGATCTCGTTGCCGTCGCTGGCGTGGTCGTCGGGGACGACCTTGGCCTCGGCGGCCTTCACCGACTCGGGCGGGATCTCGACGGTGCCGGGCGCGAGCTGGGCCTGCGCGTTCGGCCCGGGCAGCCGGCAGGCGTCTATCGCGCCCGGGTAGTGCACCGAAGCGGACGCCGACTGGCACCCGGCACAAAGAACGGCTGAGGCGAGGACGGGCAAGATCCACCCACCCCGGGCGACGCTGCTGCGCATAAATTCCGGACTTTCCGTATTCCCTGAAATTGAGTTACCGGATCGCCTCACCGATCGGGTGAACTTTCCGGCCGCCCACGGGTCCTGCCCCGTCGGCGGTCCCCGCACCCTGCCTCACCAGTGCGGCAGCGTCAAGACCACTGACCCCGGTGGTCCACCGTGGTCCAGTGGGCGGTACTCGCGGGAATTTTCCGCGCATTTCCGGGATTTACCGGAAAATCCGGCCCTCCGCCGTCGATCAATTCACGCAGACGACCCCGTCCGAAGTGATCGGCTCGTCCCCTTCGCCGGCGGGGGCGCCGCCGCCGGCGGCCACACCGGGGCCGGCGTAGACCGTCCCGAGGACCACCTCGATGTGCCCGGCCGGCACCGACGCGGACTGCTGCGTCGCCAGCCCGCCCAGCAGCTTCGCCACCTCGGCGCCGCGCTCGGCGAGGCCGGGTCCGAAGCGGACCAGCGACGTCCGCCGGGTGGCGGCGTTCTCGGTACCGCCTTGGGTGAACCCGTGCTGGACCAGGAACCCGGCCACGCGGGCCGCGAGCCCCGCCCGCGGGCTCGCGTTGGAAACGTCGACGGTGACCGGGGGCGTCGCCGGCTTGGCCGGAGCCGCGCTCCCGATCAGGCTCGCCGCGAAGGCCCGCACCGCGACCGGGTCGACCTGCACCGCCGTCGCGCGCGGGTCGGTGGTGCTGTACCGGTAGTCGACGTTGACGACGGGGATCGTCGCGAACCGGATGCCACCGCCGCTGACCCCGCGCATCTGGGCGACGAAGTCGAGCAGGTTCCACGAGTCGTCCAGCACCACCGAGCGCTTCACCGCGCCGATCAGGTCCGACAGCTTCCCCGGATCGGCCAGCGTGCCCGCCGACAGCACCTGCCGGGCCAGCCCGGCGAGGAACACCTGCTGGCGCCGGACGCGGGCGAAGTCGGTGCCCGGGAGGCCGTCGCGCTGCCGGACGAACGCCAGCGCGTCCGCACCCGAGACGCGTTGCGGGCCGGCCGGGAAGTCCGCGCCCGAGTTCTTGTCCTTGGTGGCTTCCTTCAGGCAGACGTCGACGCCGCCGATGGCGTTGCTGATGTCGTAGAAGCTGAGCAGGTTGACCTCGGCGAAGTGGTCGATCCTCACCCCGGTGAGGTCCTCGACCGCCTGGCGCGTCGCGCGCCGTCCGGCGGTGAGGGCGCCCTGGTCGATCTTCGCTTTGTCGGATTCGCCCGCATTGCGCAGGCGCCGCGCCTCGGCCGCCTTCGCGCGGCCGAACGCGGCGTTGATCTTCCCCTTCCCGCCCGGCATCGACACGTAGCTGTCGCGGGGGATGGAAAACGCTTTCACCTCTTTGCTGCCGTTCGGGATCCGCAGCACGATCAGGGTGTCGGTGAGGTCGTCGCCGTTGGCGCCGGCCCGCAGCTCACGCAGGACCTCCGGCGGGAGCGGGTGGCCTTGGTTGTCGCTGCGGGAGTCCCGGCCGACCAGGAGGACGTCGAGCGAGCCGTCGGCCGGCTGTTCCCCCGGTCGCGTCTCGGTCGCCCCGTCGATCACGCTGTCGCGCGTCACCTCGTCGAGTGCGTTGAGGTTCACGTAGCCGTACGCCGTGCCGCCGAACACGACCAGGGCCAGCCCGGCGACGACGATCTTCCCCACTGGATGCACGCCCTCTCGACGCCCGGGGCCCGCGATCCGCTGCACGAGTGAGCGGGGTCACATCCGCAGGTGCGAGGCTCCGTTGAGGTCGAGGATCGTCCCGGAGGCCCAGGTCGCTTCGGGCGAGGCCAGGTAGACCACGGCCGCGGCGACCTCCTCGGGTGTGCCGACCCGGCCGAACGGGCTCTGGGCGCGCACGGCGTCGTCGACCCGGTCCGCCACGCGCTCGGTGGCGGTGAAGCCCGGAGCCACCGACGTCACGGAGATCCCGTGGGGCGCGAGGGAGACGGCGAGCGACTGGCCGAGCGCGTGCAGCGCGGCCTTGCTCGCCCCGTACGCGGGATGGTCGGGCTCGCCCCGGAACGCCCCGCGCGAGCCGATGTTGACGATCCGGCCCGGAACGCCGCGCCCGATGAGGTGCCGGGCGACGCAGTAGCTCAGGTTCGCCGCGCCGACGAGGTTGACGTCGACGGTGCGCCGCCAGATCCGCTGCCAGTCCGCATAGGACACGTCGGCGATCGCGTGCGCGGTCTCGGGCGACGTCGCGACGGCGGCGTTGTTGACCAGCACGTCGACCCCGCCCAGCCCGGCTTCGGCCGCGTCCGCGATGCGCCGCGCGGCCTCGGGATCGGCGAGGTCGCCGCCGATCAGCACGTGCCCGTCGCCGGGCAGCGCTTTCAGCGTCTCCTCGGCGTCCGCGGCGCGGTGTCCGTAGTGGACGGCCACCCGGTCCCCCCGCGCCGCGAACGCCGTGGCCACGGCGCGCCCGATCCCGCGGGACGCGCCGGTGACGAGAACTCCCCTGCTCATCCGAACAGCTGCACCAGCTTCAGGAACAGCTGGTACACCCCGTACCCGAAGGGGATCACCACCCACGCCCAGGCCAGCACCATCAGCGGCACGCGGTTCGGCCGGGTTTCCTGCTCCGCCATCACGCTTCGCTCCTCACGGCCTCGCCCGCCGCGGCGGGCTCGTGGAACTTCTCCTTGACCGGGCGCACGAGCTCGTTGGCCACGAAACCGACCACGAGCAGGCCGATCATGATGTAGAACGACGTCGTGTACAGGTCCGGGCCGGACTTGCCCGCCGCCTTTTCGCCGTCGGCGATGCGGTTGACGATCAGCGGGCCGAGCACGCCGGCCACCGACCAGGCGGTGAGCAGCCTGCCGTGGATCGCGCCGACCTGGTAGGTGCCGAAGAGGTCCTTCAGGTAGGCCGGGACCGTCGCGAACCCGCCGCCGTAGAACGACAGGATCACCATCGCGCACAGGATGAACACGAGCTTCGACGAGTTCTGCGTCAGCGCGATCACCAGGTACAGCAGCGCGCCGACGCCGAGGTAGGTGCGGTAGACGTTCTTGCGGCCGACCAGGTCCGATGTGGACGACCAGACGAACCGGCCGAGCATGTTGCACAGCGACAGCAGCGCGACGAAGCCCGCCGCCGCGGCCACGCCCACCGGCGTCGACGTGCCCTTGAAGAAGTCCTGGATCATCGGCGACGCCTTTTCGAGGATGCCGATGCCCGCGGTCACGTTGAAGCACAGGACGACCCAGAGGCACCAGAACTGCGGCGTCTTGATCGCGTTGGCGGCCGAGACGTTGGCCGTGCTGATCATCGCCTTGCCGTGGTCGGTCTTCGGCTCCCAGCCCGCCGGCTTCCAGTCGTCGGCCGGCACCCGCACGAGCAGCCAGCCCATCGACATGAACACCGCGTAGACGAGGCCGTGCACGAGGAACGCCGTCGCGATCGTGTTCGTCGTCGGCGAGGTGCCGAGCATCGACGACGACCACGGCGAGGCGATCAGCGCGCCGCCGCCGAAGCCCATGATCGCGATCCCGGTGGCCATGCCCGGCCGGTCCGGGAACCACTTGATCAGCGTCGACACCGGCGAGATGTAGCCGATGCCCAGCCCCACGCCGCCGATGCCGCCGTAGCCGAGCACCACCAGCCAGAACTGCCCGGTCGCCACGCCGAGCGCGGAAATGAGGAATCCGCTGGCGAAGCAGCACATCGACACGAACATCGCCCAGCGCGGGCCGTTCTTCTCGACGAGCGTGCCGCCGAAGGCCGCGGACAGGCCGAGCATGACGATGCCGAGCTGGAACGGCAGTGAGCTCTGCGTGCCGTTGAGGTGCATCGTCTTCTCGAGCGGGGTCTTGAAGACGCTCCACGCGTAGGCCTGCCCGATCGACAGGTGTACCGACAGGGCCGCCGGCGGCACCAGCCAGCGCGTCCAGCCTGGGGGTGCCACGATCCGGGATCGGTCCAGGAAGCCGAGAGCCATCGGTTCCCTCCGTATTCTGGGGATGATGGAGGGAATGTATTACTAAATACCCGGTGTTGCACCATACGGGTGTCGAACTTCCGGGCAGGGAAAGGTGTGCCGATGGGCAGGGTGACCGTGCGCAGGCCGGTGCGGCGGATTTCCGCGACCGGGGATCGGCGCCGCCCCGACGCGCTGGCGGCCGAAGAGCCCCTGGAGCTGCGGGTCGGCGGCCGGGCGCTGGCGGTGACCATGCGCACACCCGGGCACGACGTCGAACTGGCCCACGGCTTCCTGCTGTCCGAGGGGGTGATCGGCGGCCGCGAGGACATCGCGGTCGCCCGCTACTGCGACGGCGTCGACGACCAGGGCCGCAACACCTACAACGTGCTGGACATCGCGCTGGCCGACGGCGTCCCGCCGCCGGACACCGGGGTCGAGCGCAATTTCTACACCACTTCGTCGTGCGGCGTCTGCGGCAAGGCCGCGCTCGACGCGGTCAAGCTCCGCACCCGCTTCTCCCCCGCCGAGGCCGCCTTCGCGGTGAAGAGCGAGACGCTGTCCGCCCTGCCGGACGCGCTGCGCGCCCGCCAGAAGGTGTTCGCCAGCACCGGCGGCCTCCACGCGGCGGCCCTGTTCACCCCGGACGGCGAGATCGACGTCGTCCGCGAAGACGTCGGCCGGCACAACGCGGTGGACAAGGTGCTCGGCTGGGCGGTCCTCGAAGGCCGGATCCCGGCGCCCGGCCACGGCCTCCTGGTGTCCGGGCGCGCCTCGTTCGAGCTGGTCCAGAAGGCCGCGATGGCGGGCATCGGGCTGCTGGCCGCGGTCTCGGCACCGTCGTCGCTGGCGGTGGAGCTGGCCGAGGAGAACGGCATGACCCTGGTCGGCTTCCTGCGCGGCGACTCGATGAACCTCTACACCGGTGATCACCGCATCCTGACCTAGACCGAGGCGACCCAGTTGCCGTGGAAGCCGTTCGGGACGCGGTCCGGCAGGTGGATCGCGGCCACCGTCTCCAGCGTGCCCGCGTCCAGGATCGTCAGGTCGCTGCGCTGGGTCCCCGGGTCGAACACGAAGCCCATCAGGACGCCGTCGTCCTCGGCCGCCTCGTCGTGGCGCGGCACGAACACGAACTCGCCGGGCTGGCGTCCCGCGCCGAACGCGCGCTCAGCCCGCGAGCCCGTCCGGAAGTCGTGCTTGAACAGCGAGCCGCCGGGCTGCGCGCCGCCGTCGGCCGACATCGTGTAGCCGTAGCGGTGGCGGCGGCCGACCAGGCGCTCGTCCACCCGCGGGAACTCCTGGCCGCGGTCGTCGAGCCGCTCCTCCAGGACCTTGCCCGCGGTCAGGTCGACGGTCCAGCGGTCCAGGGTCGGGCCGCCCTCGTCCGGGCCGTGCAGCTCGCGGTCGAACATCCGCGGGTGCCGGACGACGTCGAGCACGACGCTGTCGCCGTCGTCGTGGGCGTTGAGCGGGTGGAAGACGTAGCACGGCTCGACGTCGAACCACCGGACGTCCCGGCTGCCACCCTCGCGCGGCATGACGCCGATCCGCGCCGGGTACTTCGGGTCCCAGCGGTAGGGCAGGCCGCCGTTCGCGCCGATCTTGCGGGCCATCATCGCGGTGACCGGGTCCGGCACGCGGACCTTGCCGACCATGGCCGACACCACCAGCTTCGCCGGCGTGCGCAGCGCACCCGGCACGCTGGCGGCGACCGCCATCTCAGCGTTGAACGTCACCGGCAGGTCGTAGAACACGACGTGGTTCTCGGTCAGCGAGAAGTCGTGCATCATCGGCGACCCGGTGACGTCGACGTCGACCGTGCGGCGGGCACGCCCCTGCGCGTCGATCACCGAGTACTGGACCTTGTTGCCCATGCCGAAGAAGTACGAGACGGCGTGCAGCTCCCCGGTGCGCGGGTCCCGCTTGGGGTGGGCGGTGTACCCGCCGGGCAGCGTGCCGTCGAAGTCGCAGCGGCCGACGGTGTCGAGCTCGTCGGTCAGCTCGTAGATCGGCGCACCCGCTTCGACCAGGGCGAGGGTCTTGCCCGCGTGGCCGATGACGTTGGTGTTGGCGCCGAGCGCGTCCAGCCCGCAGAACCGGCTCGCGTCCTCGCCGTCCAGCGCCGCCGCGACGGCGGGGTTGCGCACCCACCGGTTGCGGTACCACTCGGCGTTGCCGTCGCGGAGGCGGACGCCGTGGACCATGCCGTCGCCCATGAACCAGTGGTAGGCCGCCGGATCCACTTCGGACAGCGGGTTGGGGCCGTTGCGCAGGTACCGGCCGTCGAGGAACGCGGGGATCCGCCCGGTGACGGCGAGCTCGGTGATCGTGTGCTCCCGGCTGACCGGGGCGAAGTTTCCTTCGAGGAACTTGTTGCCCATGCGACCCCTCCAGGGTTCTATAACTCGGTTATGAGTACAGGTATAACAGGGTTATGAGACACTGGCAAGCATGAGCCCGAAACCGCGCGCTACCGACGTCAAGGCCCGGCTCGTGGAAGCCGCCATCCGGCTGCTCGACGAGAGCGGCCCCGAAGCCCTCCAGGCCCGCAAGCTGGCCGCGGAGGTCGGCGTCTCCACGATGGCCGTCTACACGCACTTCGGCGGCATGGCGGCGCTGGTCGACGAGGTCGCGCGGGCCGGCTTCCTCCGGTTGTCGGCATGGCTGGCCGAGGTCGGCGAAACCGACGACCCGGTGGCGGACATCTTCAGCCTGGCCCGCACCTACCGGCAGGCGGTCGCCGAGCAGCCGCAGCTGTTCGCGGTGACGTTCGGCCAGTCCGCGCCCGGCGGCAAGCGGGCGACGCTGTCCGACCTCACGACCGCGGAAGGCCGAGAAGCCGCTCAGGAGGGACTGGAGGCGTTCGCCCACATCGTCCGGGCGGCCGAGCGGGCCATCCGGGCCGGCCGGTTCCGGCCCGCGGACGAGTACCAGGCCGCGGCCCAGCTGTGGAGCGCGCTGCACGGGTTCGTCACGCTGGAGGCGTCGGGCCACTTCGGCCCCGGTGAACAGGGCATCGACCACATTTTGATCCCCCTCGGGATCACCATGGCGGTGGGTCTCGGGGACACTGTGGACCGGGCCGGACGCTCGGCCGAAGCGGCGAAGGCGGCCTGGCGGGCGCGGGCCGGAAACGCCGGGCAGGGTGGGAACGAATAACCCGGTGAAGGCGGACGCGAGGGAACGCGGAGCGGGTGCGCGGCGTCCTAGTGAGGGGCCAGGGGGATGGAGACAGGGTGAACGAGGAAAACCGGGACGCGGAGCCCGCCGGGGCGGTCGCCGAGGCGGTCCAGGGCGCCCGGCGGTGGCTGAGCCGCCGTTCGGTGCTGATCGCGGGCGCGTCCGGGCTGGCCGTGACCGGCCTGGCCGTCGGCACCGCGACCGGCAAGCTGCCGTTCAGCCAGGCCCTGCAGCGGACGCTCGGCGTGACGTCGTCGAACCCGACGACCCAGCTGGGCAGCACCCGCGTCGAGCGCGTCTACTCCGCGGCCCGCGGCCGGATGGTCGACCTGGTGTTCATCCTGCCGTCGAAAACCCCGCCGAAGGGGCTGCCGATGTCGCTCATGCTGCACGGCCTGCACGGCAACGCCCGGAGCGCGGCCCCGACCGGCACGCTCAAGCAGCTCGCCAGCGACGTCGCCCGCAAGGCGGTCCCGGCGTTCGGCTTCGTCGCCGTCGACGGCGGCGACAACTACTGGCACCAGGTGCACCCCGGCGACGACCCGATGGCGATGCTGCTGGAGGAGGTCCCGCAGTGGCTGCGGGCCCGCGGCTTCGCCGGCCCCACCGGGCAGCCGTTCGCCTGCACGGGTGCGTCGATGGGCGGGTTCGGCGCGCTGGTGTACACCCGCCGCCGCGTCGAGCGGCGCCAGCCGCCCGCCGCCGTCGCGACGCTGGCCCCGGCGCTGATCACGTCGTGGCCGGAGATGGCCAAGCGTCACATCTTCACCGGCATCCAGGACTGGACGGCGCTCGACCCGCTGCGGCACATCGACGAGACCAAGGGCGTGCCCAACGGCATCTGGTGCGGCACGGAGGACTCGTTCATCACCGGCGTCCGCCGCTACATCGACGCGGCCCGCCCGGCGGTCGCGCACACGGCGCACGGCAAGCACGGCGACCCGTTCAACCGCACGGTGGTGCCGAGCCTGATCAGCTTCCTCGGCAAGCACGTCCCCCGCGCCGGCTGATCCGTACCCGACTCAGCGGGTACGCGAGCTCGCTCAGCGGGTGAAGTGGATGCGGGTCGTCGTGCGGCCCGGGACCCAGTGCGTGCGGACCAGGTCGGCCAGGCGGTTGACCAGCAGGAGACCGCGGCCGCCCAGCGTCTTCGCCGACGGCGGGATGCGGCCGGCCAGCGGCTCGGCGATCGTGCCGTCGTCGCTCACTTCGGCGACCACCTCGAACGGCTCCGCCCACAGCCGCAGCACGCCGGTGCCGCCGCCGTAGAGCACGCTGTTCGTCGTCAGCTCGGCGATCGCCAGCGCGAAGTCGTCGCGGCGGGGGCGGCGCAGGCCGTGCCGGGCGGCCCAGATCTCCGCGAAGCCGCGCAGCGACGCCAGCTGACCGAGGTCGAACCCACGCTCGACGGCACCCGGCGGCGCCTCGAGCGGCCGCGTGAAGTCCGCGCGCACACCGTCGGGGTCGAAGCGCGCGCTGATGAACGGCCCGGCCAGGCCCCACAGCTCGGGGTGGGTGCGCTCGGCGTCGGCCAGGACCGGCGGCGGCAGGGCGCCGACGTCGTACGGGCAGAGCACCGCCAGGTCACGCCCCGCGAAAGCGTTGTTGATGAGGGCCTCGTGAACCACACACGCGGGGTACTCCGAGTCCGTCCGTCCGGCCCAGATCGGTTCCCCCACGATGCGCACCGGACCGTCGTGCTCACCGGCGAAGGCGTGCAGCACCGACGGCAGGATGGCGCCGGGATTGCGGCCGGCCCGCTGCATGTCGATGAGCCGCACTTCGGCGGCCCGGTTCTCCAGGGCCTTCTCGATCAGCAGCAGGTTGCGGCCGGGAACGGCGACGGCCGCGGGCTCACCCCGGTCGAGACCTTCGAGGAGGTACGGAATGACACCATCCAGATACTCGGTGTCACCACGATAGAAGAGTGCCGGATGCCGAAACGGTCTGAGGGCATCTACCACAGGTGGGGCTTACCCAGGTGGTGACGGCTTCAAACCCTACGGAAGTCGGAATTCACTCCACCCAACGGCCGACCACGGAAATCAGCCAGAAGCCGACCATGGTCGCGAGGGCGAACAGCAGCACCCAGTTGAACAGCTGACGCCGCGCGGTCACGCCGTGGGCCCGCCAAAGCGCGTACGCCGCCACGACGAACAACGGCACGGGAATCAGCGGCAACGGCGAAAGCCGGGCCACCACGGCCACGACGCACGTGCCAGTGAACACCGCCAGCATCCCCATCAGCACACGGTTCAGCCACGGGTACCGGTCGGCGACGGACGCGATCACGCGTTCGCTCAGCTCGCGGAACCCCAGGACCGGCCCGGCCGGAGAGGTGCCGGCGGGTTCCGGGGCCGGCGGCGGCGGCGCCTGCACGCCACCGCCCGGAGCGGCCCCGGAACCCGGGAAAGAGTCAGCAGTCATTCAGCTTTCCTGTCGGGTCTCCGGGCCGGGCGGCCCGGAGACGCCCGGCCTCAGGCCGACTTCTCGCCGCGCTCGCTGCGCGCGCGCCGCGTCGGCTGCCGGGCGACGATCGTCGGGTTCACGTTCTCCCGGACGGTCTGCTCGGTGATGACGACCTTCGCCACGTCGTCGCGGCTCGGGATGTCGTACATGACCGGCTGCAGCACCTCTTCCATGATGGCGCGCAGCCCGCGGGCACCCGTGCCCCGCAGGACCGCCTGGTCGGCGATGGCCTCGAGGGCGGTCTTGGTGAACTCGAGCTCGACGTTGTCCATCTCGAAGAGCTTCTTGTACTGCTTCACCAGGGCGTTGCGCGGCTGGGTGAGGATGTTGACCAGCGAGTCCTTGTCCAGGTGGTTCACCGTCGCCACGACCGGGAGCCGGCCGATGAACTCCGGGATCAGCCCGAACTTGATCAGGTCCTCGGGCATGGTGTCGGAGAAGACGTCGCTCTCCTCGATCTCGGACTTCGTGCGGATTTCCGCGCCGAAGCCGAGGCCACGCTTGCCGACCCGCTCGTTGATGATCTTCTCCAGCCCGGCGAACGCGCCGGCCACGATGAACAGCACGTTCGTCGTGTCGATCTGGATGAACTCCTGGTGCGGGTGCTTGCGGCCGCCCTGCGGCGGAACCGAGGCGGTGGTGCCCTCGAGGATCTTCAGCAGCGCCTGCTGGACCCCCTCGCCGGAGACGTCCCGGGTGATCGAGGGGTTCTCGCTCTTGCGGGCGATCTTGTCGACCTCGTCGATGTAGATGATCCCGGTCTCGGCCCGCTTGACGTCGTAGTCCGCCGCCTGGATGAGCTTGAGCAGGATGTTTTCGACGTCCTCGCCGACGTAGCCGGCTTCGGTCAGCGCCGTGGCGTCCGCGATGGCGAACGGCACGTTCAGCAGCTTCGCGAGCGTCTGCGCCAGGTAGGTCTTGCCGCACCCGGTGGGGCCGAGCATCAGGATGTTCGACTTGGCGAGCTCGACCGACTCTTCCTTGGAGTCCTTCGGCCCGGCCTTGTCGTCCGCCTGGATCCGCTTGTAGTGGTTGTAGACCGCTACCGCGAGGGTCCGCTTGGCGTCTTCCTGCCCGATGATGTACTGCTCGAGGAACTCGTGGATGTCGGCGGGCTTGGGCAGCTCGTCGAGTTTGACGTCGCCGGCTTCGGCCAGCTCCTCCTCGATGATCTCGTTGCAGAGGTCGATGCACTCATCGCAGATGTAGACCCCGGGGCCGGCAATGAGCTTCTTCACCTGCTTCTGGCTCTTCCCGCAGAAAGAACACTTCAGCAGGTCTCCGCCGTCACCGATCCGTGCCATGGCCGTTGACCTCGTCCCCTCCGGCGCGGGTTTCCGCGCCTGACTGTGTTGCGACGGTGCGACCCCCGGTCACAGCTGACCGAGCGGAGCCCCACACATTGCCACTGACGGTACCCGTCCGATGCCGCGGGCGGGAACACCCACGAGTTCCGGGAGCACGTCAGAGGACGACCCTAAACCAGGATGCCGGTGTGTGTCGTCTTCTCGACACACACCGGCCTGGCGGAACTACAGAGCCGACGCCTTGCGGTACGGGAGTACCTCGTCGATGATGCCGTACGTCTTGGCCTCTTCGGCCGTCAGGATCTTGTCGCGCTCGATGTCGGTCCGGATCTGGTCCGGGTCCTTGTTCGTGTGCTTGGCCAGGATGACCTCCATCTGGCGCCGCACCCGCTGGATCTCGTTCGCCTGGATCTCCAGGTCCGAGACCTGGCCGTAGGTGCCCTCGGTGGCCGGCTGGTGGATCAGCACGCGCGAGTTCGGCAGCGCGTAGCGCTTGCCCGGCGTGCCGGCCGCCAGCAGCACCGCGGCGGCCGAGGCGGCCTGGCCGAGGCAGTACGTCTGGATGTCCGGGCGGACGAACTGCATGGTGTCGTAGATCGCCATCAGCGAGGTGAACGAGCCACCCGGCGAGTTGATGTAGACCAGGATGTCGCGGTCCGGGTCCTCGTGCTCGAGGTGCAGCAGCTGGGCCATGACGTCGTTCGCCGACGCGTCGTCCACCTGCACGCCGAGGAAGATGACCCGCTCTTCGTACAGCTTGTTGTACGGGTTCGACTCCTTGACGCCGTAGCTGGTGCGCTCGACGTAGGACGGCAGGATGTACCGCGACTGGGGGATGTTCGGGGCCCGGAAGTCACCCGGGAGCCTGAAGTTGCTCATCGAAAGTCTCCTTGGTGCTTCGGGCTCAGCGGGAGCCCGGACGGGCGATGTCGGCGGTGAGGACGTGGTCCACGAACCCGTAGTCCTTCGCCTCCTGCGCGGTGAACCAGCGGTCGCGGTCCCCGTCCTTGATGATCTGCTCCACCGTCTGCCCGGTCTGCTCCGCGGTGATCTGCGCCAGCTCGCGCTTCCACTTGTTGAACAGGTCCGCCTGGATCGCGATGTCCGACGCCGTGCCGCCGACACCGGCCGACGGCTGGTGCATCAGGATGCGGGCGTGCGGCAGCGCGTAGCGCTTGCCGGGCGTGCCCGAGGAGAGCAGGAACTGCCCCATCGAGGCCGCCATGCCCATCGCGTAGGTCGCGACGTCGGGGCGGATCAGCTGCATCGTGTCGTAGATGGCGAACCCGGCGGTGACCGAGCCACCCGGCGAGTTGATGTAGAAGCGGATGTCGGACTCGGCGTCGTCGGCGTCGAGCAGCAACAGCTGCGCGGTGATGCGGTTGGCGATCTCGTCGTTGACCTCGGAACCGAGGACGACGATGCGCTCCTGGAGCAATCGCTCGAACACCGAGTCGGTGAGGGTGAGCCCTGCGGTGCCGGTCCGCGCCTCGGGCGTGTGCTGCGTCACGTCTGCCTGCCTTTTCGCCGGCAGCGGCCCGGTGCTGACGGCCGCCGCTGTCGTTTCAGATGCTTGAGATCTTGTATCCGACCCTAACGAACTTGGGCGGCGCAGAATGCCTGACACCGCCCAAGTTCGCTCACAGCTTCACTCCGCCGGAGTCTTCGCCGTTTCGTCGGTGACCTGCGTCTCTTCGGTTGCCGCGTCGGCGGCCGGCTCGTCGCTGCCGAACAGCTCCGAAAGGTCGACCTCGGCACCCGAGCCGTCGGTCACGGTGGCCTTGCGGACCACCGAGGCGAGGGCCTTGCCGCGCCGGACGTCGGCGTAGATCGCGGTCAGCTGGCCCGACTGCTGGGCGCGCTGGACGTACTCGTCCGGGCTGATCCCGAAGCGCTGGGCCTGGTAGATGATCCGCTCGGTGAGCTCGCCGTCGTTGACCGACACCTCTTCCTTGTCGGCGATGGTGTCCAGCAGCAGCTGCGTGCGGACGGCCTTCTCCGACTCGGTGCGGGTCTCCGCGTCGAACTCCTCGAGCGTGCGGCCCTCGGCCTCGAGCGCCTGCGCGAACTGCGCCTCGTCGTGGTCGAACGGGTGGATCGCGTCGTGCTTGCGGTTCTCGATCTCGGCGTCGAGCACCTTCTCCGGGATCGGCACCTCGGTGCGCTCCAGGAGCTCGTCGAGCACCTTGTCGCGCGCCTGGACGCCCTGCTGCATCTTCTTGACGCGGCCGAGCCGCTCGCGAAGGTCGTTCTTGAGCTCTTCGATCGTGTCGAACTCGCTCGCCATCTGGGCGAACTCGTCGTCGGCCTCGGGCAGCTCGCGGGTCTTCACCGACTGGACGGTCACGGTCACCTCGGCGTCCTTGCCGGCGTGCTCC
This sequence comes from Amycolatopsis sp. A133, assembly GCF_031082405.1. Taxonomy (GTDB): domain Bacteria; phylum Actinomycetota; class Actinomycetes; order Mycobacteriales; family Pseudonocardiaceae; genus Amycolatopsis. The sequence continues at coordinate 356,085 of NZ_JAVHJU010000036.1, read as the reverse complement.
CCGGCGACGAGCTGGGTGGTGAACGTCTTGGTCTCGCCGGCGGTGGCCCCGACGATCGCCTCGTCGATGCCGTCGACGAGCTGGCCGGAGCCGATCTCGTAGGACAGCCCGGTGGTGCTCGCCTCCTCGACGGCCTCGCCGTCGACGGTCGCGGCCAGGTCGATCGAGACGAAGTCGCCGGTCTCGGCCGGGCGCTCGACGCCGGTCAGCGTGCCGAAGCGGGCGCGCAGCTCGTCGAGCTGCTCGTCGACCTCCGCGTCGGTCAGCTCGACGTCGTCGACGGTGACCGCGAAGCCTTCGAGGTCGGGCAGCTCGATCTCCGGGCGCACGTCGACCTCGGCGGTGAACTCGAGGACGTCGCGGTCCTCGAGCTTGGTCACGTCGAACTCGGGGTTGCCGAGCGTGCGGACCTCGTTCTCGCGAACGGCCTCGATGTACTTGGCCGGGATGGCCTCGTTGACGACCTCGTCGAGCACCGGGCCGCGCCCGATCCGGCTTTCCAGGACGCGAGCGGGCGCCTTGCCGGGCCGGAAGCCCGGGATGCGCACCTGCTGGGCGATCTTGCGGTAGGCGCGGTCGAAGTTCGGCTTGAGCTCGTCGAACGGCACCTCGACATTGATCTTGACTCGCGTCGGGCTCAGCTGCTCGACGGTGCTCTTCAAGGTCTTCTCCTCGAGCGGTAACGATTGTGGTGGACAATCCTGCGGAAATGGCCCCGCCCCACGTGCAGGCCGGGACGTCCGAGTCTAGGCCAGTGGCCCGCGCCACCGGGCCGGGGGCCACCTGCGAGGTCACCGGCCTAGCATCCGGCCGATCACCCAGCGCATCTGGCCGCTCGCGTGCGCCACCGACCCGGTGGGCTGAACCAGGTGGGAGAGCAGCAGCCGGACGAAGGTCTCGACGGCGACCGTCCACTCCGAAGGGGTCAGCCCGGCCTCCGGGTAGCACCGCGCGCACAGGGCCGCCACGGTGTCGACCGAGCGCTCGAGCACGCCCTCGGGGCGGGTGGTGAGCAGCGGGAGGAAATCGTCGCGGCCACCCTTCGGGCACCCGAGCGCGAGCAGCAGCAGCGGGTTGGCCCTGGCGGCTTCGAGGGTCCGGTGGAACGCCGCGGTGACGCCGTCGACCGGGCGGCCGGGGTGGGCGGCGACGACCTCGGCCACGCGTTCGGCGAAGCGCTCGGTTTCGCGCAGCACCAGCGCCTCGGCCAGTTCGGCCTTGGAGCCGAGTTCGTTGTAGACGGTCTGCCTGCTGACGCCGACGTGCGCGGCCAGCTTGCCCATCGTCACCGCGGTCCAGCCGTCGACGGCGATGAGATCGGCGGCCGCGTCCAGCAGCCGGTCCCGGGTGCGCGCCGGGGCGGGGTGGGTGACGGCCTTCACATGGGCAGCTTACCCAGCGCTTGCGTTCTGCTGGCCGGGACCTTTTTTCGAAGCGTGGCGCAACGTTTACAAAGCCCGGCGGGTTGTCTACGGTGACTCCCGCCTCGCCAGGAGCTTCTCGACCGAGGAGACCGCTCGATGCCCGTCGTCGATACCCCGCCGCGCGGCTCCCGGACGTCCGGAGCGGCACCGTCGCCCGCGACCGGCGTGCCGGCCCCGCGCTCGGTGCCCTCGCCCCGCATCCCGCTGCCCCGCCTCTCGGTGCCGACCCTCCTGCTGTTCACCGGCGGCGCCGCGCTGTGGGCCACGGCGACCTGGCTGCTGCTGGCCGGCATCGCGCCGCCGGTGTACACCGTGCCGCTGCACGCGATCGTCACCTTCACGATGTTCACCGTGGTGCACGAATCGGCCCACCACGCCGCAGGGAAGCTGACATGGGTCAACGAGGTGCTCGGCCGGCTGGCGATGCCGTTCGTCGCGGCGTACGCGGCGTTCCCGCTGCTCCGGTTCATCCACAGTGAACACCACCGCAACACGAATGCGGACTCCCACACGGATCCCGACGCATGGACGTCGCAGGGAGCCTGGTGGTCGCTGCCGTTCCGCTGGCTCACCATCGACTGCTGGTACGCGCGCTTCTACACCGCCCGCGTGCGCACCCGGCCGGCCCCGGAGCGGGCGGAGACGATCGTGGCGCTGTCGCTGGCGTTCGTCGCGGCCGCGACGCTGATCGCCTGCGGTCACGGCCGGGAGCTGCTGCTGGGGTACCTGCTGCCGCAGCGGATCGGGCTGGCCGTGCTGGCGTGGTGGTTCGACTGGCTGCCGCACCACGGCCTGCCGGCCGCGAAGCCGCGGGACAAGTTCGGCACCACGCGGGTGCGGGTGGGGCTCGAGTGGCTGATGACGCCGATGATGCTGTTCCAGAACTACCACCTGGTCCACCACCTCCACCCCGCCGTGCCGTTCTACCGCTACCTGCGGGCGTGGCGGGACAACCGGGACGCGTACCTGGCCCGCGACGTCCCGATCATCACGGCGTGGGGCCGGGAGCTGACCCCGGCGGAGTACCGCGCGTGGCGGCGGCTGGCCGACGACCTCGGCGACCAGGAGCCCGGCCCCGAGCCGCCGCCGCTCTGGCCGAGCCGGTTCCACCGGCTGCGGGTGCGGGAAGCCCGGCCGCTGACCGCCGACGCCGTCGCGATCACCTTCGACGTCCCGCCGCACCTGGCGGCGGAGTTCCGGTTCACCCCGGGCCAGCACGTGGCGGTCCGCGCGGTGGTCGACGGCCACCCGGTGCGGCGGACGTACTCGATCTGCGCGCCGTCGGATTCGGGCCGGCTGCGGATCGCGGTGAAGCGGCGTCCGGGCGGGGCGTTCTCCGGCTTCGCGACCACGACGCTGGCCGAGGGCGACGTCCTCGACGTGCTGCCGCCCTCCGGCGCGTTCACGCACACCCCGGATCCGGCGCGGACCGCGCACTACGTGGCGCTGGCCGCCGGCAGCGGTATCACGCCGGTGCTGTCCATCCTGGTCAGCACGCTCACCGCGGAGCCGCACAGCCGGGCGACGCTGCTGTACGTCAACACGTCGGGCGCGACGACGTTGTTCGCGGCGGAGCTGAGCGCGCTCGCCGAGGGGTTCGGCGGGCGGCTGCACGTCGTCCACTACCGCACCGACGAGCGCGACCCGGACCTGCACGCGCACCGGCCGCGGCACTTCGACACGATCGGCGAGGCGCTCGCCATCTCCCACGAGCGCTACCAGCGCGGCCGGCTCGACGGGACGCGGCTGCGCGCGCTGCTGCAGAACCGGCTGCACCCGGCGAAGGTCGACGAGTGGTTCCTGTGCGCGCCGCGTGGCCTGCTGGAGGTGGCCCGCCGCACCCTGGCCGACGCGGACGTCCCGGAGGAGAACGTCCACTTCGAACTGTTCCGCGGCGCGGCACCCCCGCGCGACCCGGCGGGCACGGCGGCGAAGGTGGCGGTGACGCTGGGCGGCACGACGACGTGCGTCGCGGCCGAAGCCGGCGAGACGGTCCTGGACGCGGCGTTGCGGGCCGGGCTCGAAGTGCCGTACTCGTGCACGGGCGGCGCGTGTGGAACGTGCCGGGCGACGCTGCGGCACGGCCAGGTCGACATGGACGTCCGGTACGCGCTGACGGAGGACGACGTCGCGGCGAGCCGGATCCTGACGTGCCGCTCCCGCGCGACGACCCCGGAGGTGACGGTCGACTACGACCGCCGCTGACCCCCGGCCCAGAGCGCCCCAATGTGGCGTTGGTTGCGTCCAACGCACCCAACGCCGCGTTCGGTGCGTCCAACGCACCCAACGCCACATTGGGGCGCTTGGGAGCCGGGGTCAGCCGGTCTGGGTCGGGGCTCCCGAGGGTGGTGTTCCCTGGCCGCTGCCCGGCGGCCGGCCTTGGCCGCCCGACTCGCCGTCGGTCACCGACGTCGCCGTTGCCGTGCTGCCGGACTCCGTGGCCACCACCGTGACCGTGTCGCCCGTCGCCAGGCCGGTCGCCTGGTCCGACGTGATCGTGTACGTCTTCGAAAAGCCGTCGTCGCTCTTCGCGGTCAGCGACGTCGCACTCAGCTCCGTCACCTCGCCCGTCTGCATGATCTTCGTGACGTAACCGCCGTTGCCGTCGGACGACACGTACTCGCCGTGCAGCGCCGAACCCAAGGCGCCCGCGCCGCCCGGCATGCCGCCCGGGCCGGCCTGGGCGTCGGTGGCCGCCGACGACGACGATGCGGCCCAGATCGCCGCTCCCCCGCCGGCCACGATCACCGCCGCGACGGCGCCCGCCGCGATCTTCCTGCCCGGGGACCGGGCCGGGCGCGGTGGCGTGCCCGGTGCGGGCGCGGCGCCCCACGTCTGGTCCGGAGTGGACGGTGCCTGCGGTGTGGTCATGTCTTGCTCCTCAACGAGATCCTTCGGTGCGATCCACGGTGGAGCCGGCCGCTGTGTGCGGACTGTGCCTGCCGTCAGCCGTTCCTGTGACCGGCGGAAGCGCGGGCCGGTCACCCCACAGCCGCCTCACAGGCAGCACACAACCCGCACACACGGCGCGGACGGACGCTGGATCCATGGCCGCGCGAACCACCTCGCCCCGCCCCCGCCGGGGGCGGCTTTCGCTGCGCGCGAAACTGACCGGCTCGATGGTCGTGCTGCTCACCGTGGTGTGCCTGATCGTCGGGGTGGTCAGCGAGTTCGCGCTCGACGTGTTCCTCACCCGCCAGGTCGACCAGCAGCTGTCGGCCGCGGCGAACCGCTCGCTCGTCTTCGCGAGCAACGCCCAGCCGCCGAACGGCGGCCCGCCACCGGAAAACCTGGGCCAGCACCCGCTCGGGCAGAACGTCGGCACGGTGAGCGGCACCTTCTCGGGCCGGCAGCTCGTGCGCGACGACAGCATCTCCGAGCACGGCGGCCGGCTGAACCTCACCGCGGACCAGCAGGCCGTCCTGCTCTCGGTGCCCGCCGACGGCAAGCCGCACACCGTGTCGTTCGCCGACCTCGGCGAGTACCGCCTGATGGCGCTGCCGGTCGCCGGGACGTCCGACGTCGTGGTCACCGGCCTGCCGATGAAGCCGGTCACCGACACGCTGCTCACCGTCGGGCTGATCCTGTTCGGCGTCGCCGCCGCGGGGGTGCTCGGCGCGGCCGTCCTGGGCGCGTTCGCGGTCCGCCGCACGCTGCGCCCGCTCGAGCGCGTCGCGGCCACCGCCGGCCGCGTCACCGAGCTGCCGCTCGACCGCGGCCAGGTGGCGCTGTCCATCCGGGTGCCGGAGGCCGACACCGACCCGCGGACCGAGGTCGGCCAGGTCGGCTCGGCGCTGAACCTGATGCTCGGCCACGTCGCGCAGGCACTGGAAGCGCGCCACGACAGCGAAATCCGGGTCCGGCAGTTCGTCGCCGACGCCAGCCACGAGCTGCGGACCCCGCTGGCCGCGATCCGCGGGTACGCCGAGCTGGCCGCCCGCGGCAGCGCGCTGGTGCCGCCGGACGTGGCGCACTCGATGGGCCGGATCCAGTCCGAGGCCGTCCGGATGACGGCGCTGGTCGAGGACCTGCTGCTGCTCGCCCGGCTCGACGCGGGCCGTCCGCTGGACGTCCGCGACGTCGACCTCACCCGGCTGGTCGCCGACACCGTCGGCGACGCCCGGGTCGCCGGGCGCGGGCACCGGTGGCTGCTGGAGCTGCCGCCGGAGCCGGTGCTCGTGTTCGGCGACGTCCAGCGCCTGCACCAGGTGCTGGCGAACCTGCTGGCGAACGCCCGCACGCACACCCCGCCGGGCACGACGGTGGTGACGGCGCTGGCCCGCACGAAGGACACCCGCAGCGCCGTGCTGACGGTGACCGACGACGGCCCCGGCATCGCTGCCGACCTGCTGCCGGACGTCTTCGAGCGGTTCGCCCGCGGCGACTCGTCGCGCTCCCGCCACGCCGGCAGCACCGGGCTCGGGATGGCGATCGCCTCCGCCGTCGTCGTCGCCCACCACGGCTCGATCGAGGTGCACAGCCGGCCCGGGCGGACGGAATTCGCGGTGCGCCTGCCCGTGGCCGTGCCCGCACAGCGGGTGCACAGCATCGGCACAACCCGGCCCCAGCTCGGCACCGGAAGCTGAGATCATGACCGCTGTGACATCCGGGGCTTCGCCCCGGGCCGGGGGCTCCGCCACCCGGAGCCCCCGCAAAGAAGCCGTGACATCCGGGGCTTCGCCCCGGGCCGGGGACCACCGGGAAGAAGCCGCACTCGCGGCACGCGAAACCGTGGTGACCCCGTCAGTACCCACCCGCCGTTCGTGGCACCGGCCGGCCCTTGCCGTGCTCCTGCTCGGGACCGCCGTGCTCTACCTGTGGGATCTCGGTGCTTCCGGATGGGCCAACGCCTTCTACTCCGCGGCCGCCCAGGCGGGAGCGCAGAGCTGGAAGGCGCTGTTCTTCGGTTCCAGCGACGCGGCCAACGCGATCACCGTCGACAAGACCCCGGCCGCGCTGTGGGTGCTGGGCCTGTCGGCGCGGCTGTTCGGCGTCAACGCGTGGAGCATCCTGGTACCGCAGGCGCTGATGGGCGTGGGCTCGGTCTGGTTGCTGCACGCGACCGTCCGCCGCTCGTCCGGCCCGACGGCGGGGCTCGTCGCGGGTCTGATCCTGGCACTGACACCCGCCGCGGCGCTGATGTTCCGGTTCAACAACCCGGACGCGCTGCTCGTCCTGCTGCTGGTGGCGGGCGCGTACTGCGTGGTGCGTGCTTGCGAGAAGGCGAGCCCGCGCTGGCTCGCGCTGGCCGGCGTCGCGGTCGGATTCGGGTTCCTGGCGAAGATGCTGCAGGCGTTCCTGGTGTTGCCCGCCTTCGCTCTCGCTTACGTCGTCGCGGCACCGGTGTCGCTCGGCAAGCGGCTGCTGCACCTGCTCGGCGCGCTCGGAGCGACGGTCGCCGCCGCGGGCTGGTACCTGGTGGTCGTCGCGCTCTGGCCGGCGGCTTCGCGGCCCTACATCGGCGGGTCGCAGACGAACTCGCTGTGGGAGCTGGTGTTCGGCTACAACGGCTTCGGCCGCATCACCGGCGACGAGGTCGGCAGCGTGGGCGGCGGCGCGGGACGCGGCTGGGGCTCGACGGGCCTGACCCGCCTGTTCGGCAGCGAAATGGCGGGCGGTATCGCGTGGCTGCTGCCGGCGGCGCTGCTGGCGCTGGGCGCGGGCCTGTGGTTCACCCGCCGGGCCCCGCGCACGGACGCCTCCCGCGCGGCCCTGCTGCTGTGGGGCGGCTGGCTGCTGGTGACGGCGCTGGTGTTCAGCTACATGGGCGGGATCATCCACCCGTACTACACGGTGGCCTTGGCCCCGGCGGTGGCGGCACTGGCCGGCACGGCGGCCGTCCAGCTGTGGCGGCTGCGCGCGCACCCGGCGGCGTCCGGCCTGCTCAGCGGCGGAGTGGCGTTGACGGCGCTCACGGCGTACCTGCTGCTGGGTTCCTCGTGGCAGCCGTGGTTGGCCCCGGCGGTGCTGGTCGGCGGCCTGCTGGCGGCGGTGGCGCTGTTCTTCGCCACGCACTTGACCCGCTGGGCGGCATCGGTCGCAGCGGCGTTCGCCCTGGTGGTGTTGGTGTCCGGCACGGGCGCGTACACGCTCGCCACGGCGGCGACGTCCCACAGCGGCGCCATCCCGTCGGCCGGCCCGGTGTCGGGCTTCGGCGGCCGCGGACCCGGCGGCGGCCCCGGCTTCGGTGGTGGCGGCCGCGGCGGCGGCCCGGGTTCGCTGCTGAGCACGACAACGCCGGGCGCTTCCCTCACCGCCCTCCTCCGGCAGGACGCATCCAGCTACACCTGGACGGCGGCAACGGTGCTGTCGAACGCGGCGGCGGGCTACCAGCTGGCGAGCGGAGCCCCGGTGATGGCGGTGGGCGGGTTCAACGGAACGGACCCGTACCCGACGTTGGCGCAGTTCCAGCAGTACGTGGCGCAGGGCCGGATCCACTACTTCCTCGGCGAAGGCATGACGATGCAGGGCACGACCGGCTCGGACGCGGCCCAGCAGATCGCCGAGTGGGTCGCTTCCCACCACGAGGCCTCCACTGTGGACGGTGTAACGGTGTACGACCTGGCTGCGACGGCGTGAGACACGACGAAAGCAGGGTGTGACGCCGGTCCGGCCCCGGGCAACCTGGTCAAGGACCGGCTCACTCCGGCACACTGTGTGGTGCCCAGGCGAAGAGGAGTCACTGCCGATGCCCGAGCCTTACGTACGGTCGGCCCGCTTCGCAGACCTGAAATCGTTCGCCGCAGCCCTCGGTGACCGCGAATTCTTCGAAGATCGCTTCGAGCGGCAGCGGAAAGGCCTCGGGGAGCTGTTCCTCGCCTGGCTGGGCCTTCAGCCCGCGGGCGCCGTGTACCTGTGGCTGGAAGAGGCCGAGGAGCGGCCCATCCGCTGGCATCTGCCGCGCGTCCCGCTGATCACGCACCTGGAGGTCCGCCGGGACCTGCGGAACCTCGGTGTCGGCCAGGCACTGGTCGGCGCGGTCGAGCACCTCCTCGTCGAGCGGGGCCACGAGCGGGTCGCGCTGGCGGTGCGGACGGACAACCACGACGCCGCCCGCCTCTACCGACGGCTCGGCTACCGGGACTGGGGCCACGGCGTGGTCGTCTGCTACGCGCGGGCGATCTCGCCGGACGGCTCGGTCGTGACCGAGGCCGAACCCTGTTTCGTGCGGGTCAAGGACTTGGTGCCGGTCACACCGGCGCCGCGGACGGAAGCGCGGCCGATCGGGGCTTCGTACCCGTCGTGAGCTCGACGTCGGTACCGGAGCGGGCCTCCGGCGGGATGCCCAGCGCGGCGACGGCGTGCTCGATACCCGAGCGGCCGTGGTGGTCGCGCCGGAGATCGGTGATCCGCTGCCGCCAGCGCACGCAGTCCTCCTGCCAGGCCCGGAGGTAGCGCACGCACAATTCCGGCTTGATCAGTTCGCTGCGGCCGATCGCCGCTCTGAGCGCGCTGACCATCCGCGCCTGCTGGCCCGCCTCGATCGGCGACGCCTGCACCAGCTTGATGGTGTCCCGGATGATCCGCCGCCGGTCGGCGAGGAAGTCCCGCCAGTACGCCTTGCTGGCGTGCGCCAGGCCGAGGTGGCTGTCGAACAGCCCGAACACGCCTTCGGCGAGGGTGTCGCCCAGTTCCTCGCTGCGGGCGCGCCGGGCGTCGCGGTAGGGGTCGTAGGGCTTCTGGACCGCGGTTCCCGTGCTCGCCGACGGCCGCAGCCTCATGCCGTCCAGCATGAAGAACCAGTCTTCGTTGTAGACGTTCGGGAAGAACGAGCTGAACGCGGCTTCGCCGACCGCGAGCGCACCGCCGCCGATGAAGGTGTCCTGCTTCTGCCCGGCGTCCCGGATCGCGTGGCACACCACGGAGTTGTCCGGCATGCCCACGTTGGCCAGCCCGACCACCGGGTATTCGCCGAGCAGACCGGCGGCGACGTCGAGGTCGGCGGGATGCGGCAGCTCGATGTCGTCGTCGAGGAAGAGGATCCGCTTCCAGCCGGCGAGCACCGCGATGAGCAGCCCCAGGTTCCGCTTGAAGCTGGTGTCGGTCTGCCGCTGGAAGCGGGTGAAGCGCAGGACCTGGTCCGTGGCGAACTCCGGCACGAGCCCGGGGTTCAGCAGGTCGGTGTCGATGGCGAGCGCGCGGACCCCGGCGTTCTTCGCCTCGAGGGCCGCACTCGACGCGGTGGAACGGAGGCTGCACAGCAGGAGGAGGAAGACGTTGCGGTCCTTGGCCGCGGCGATCGCCTGCCGCAGGTAGACGGCGGGTCGTGCGGTGGGCACGATGATCGCGTCCATCGCCGCACCGGAGACGTCCGCCGGGTCGAAGTGCGCCAGGAGGTCCTGGTGCGACTCGTGTTGCCGCGGGTTCACCCGGCAGCCTCGGGCCACTCGTGCAACCGGTTCTCCTCGAGGGTCCAGTCGGGAGTGATGCCCTGTCCGCCGACGACAGGCACCCGGCTGATGATGCTGAACGATTCCACATCGCCGAACCGCGCACGCACGTATGCGATGTTGCGGTCCCGGAAGCGCGCGTCCGTCAGCGCGCGAACCGCGCCGAGTGTGCCACGACCGTACATACCGTTGCACACGGTCACGGTGCGCTTCCGGTTGAACGGGCTTTCCCCGCGGTAGAAGTGGGCGACGTCTTCCAGCAGGCGCCCCCCGCGGTCGAGCTTGGGCTCGAACAGCTTCGGACGGCCGCCCGAGTGCACCCGGAACCCGCCGTGTTCGGCGTCGTCCTCCCGGGCGACCTGCTCCACCGGGAGGTCCACCCGCTCGATCACGTCCCGGGTCACCGAATTCCAGTCCACCCCGCCGAGCAGGACGAGGTGGCTGGTGTAGTCGTCCGCCGTCAGCTCCTCGCTGGTGCAGAACTTGACGTTGTTGCCGGGGTTGCGCGCGCGGATGTGCCCGAACAGCTCGATCAGCGCGTCCGGGTCGGCGTAGGTGTACAGCGAGACGAAGTCGGCGCTCTCCGGGTCCGCATAGGACAGGTGCCGCCGGTACTGTTCCGGCAGCCGGGCGCAGACGATCGTGATGTTCTGGTCCTCGTCGAACGTCCAGATGTCGGCCGCCGGCCCCGGACCGGCGAGTTCCTCTCCTTCGCGGAGCCACAGCAGCTCTTGCAGGAGCTCATCGCGCTGGGTCCGCTCCTCGTCCGTCAGTTGTTCGGCAGGGAGGACACGCAGGGTGCCGCCGTCCAGCGACCGGCGGGTCGCGAACAGCGTCGCGTAGGCCTCGAGCCGTCTGCTGGGCGGTGCGACCGGCTTGTCCGGGTTCTCCCAGGACGAGATCAGCGAGATGCTGAGCGACCTGAGCCCGCCGAGCGCCTGGGCGAGCTGAGCCTGGGTGATACCGGCTTCGGGCCAGCGCGTCTCGCGCAGCGCGCGCAGGCGGCGGGCGAGCGCAGGCCGAGGCTGGTGGACTGGGGACACGACTCGGGCCGCCCTTCAGGAAATTTCAGTACTCCCGACGAGGGCACTGATAGTACTCCCTGTCACTGACGTTTCGGCCGACGGCCCGCCGGAGCCGGGACTGAAACGTTACGCCCAGCACAACGTCCTCACACCGAACGGATAACACCGATTCATCTCAGTTGATCCGGGGTACTTCACGGGCTTACAGTCTCCTTGACTGAACTTCAGTTTTGATCTGAAGGCAGGAGCAGGCCATGAGTACTCCAGCGCACCACGTCCCCCTCCACCGGGCCATCGTGGCGGTCGACATCGAAGGCTCGACGACGCGGACCAACCCGGCCAGGGCTCAGCTCCGCACCGTCCTCTTCGAGCTGCTGGACGAAGCCCTCGTGGCCGGCGGGATCACCAGGAAGTTCCGCGACGGTTTCGTCGACCGGGGTGACGGCGCGCTGTGCCTGGTCCGGCCGGTCGACCAGGTGCCGAAGCCGGTGCTGCTCACCACCGTCGTCCCCACGCTGGCGACCTTGCTGGACAGGCACGCCGAGAGCCATCCGGAGCTCGCCTTCCGGCTCCGGGTCGCCGTGCACGCCGGCGAGGTGCACTACGACAGGCGTGGCCCGTACGGCGAGGACGTCGACATCGCCTGCCGCTTCGTCGACGCACGCGAACTCCGGCGGCAATTGAGTATCACGGCCGCTCAGCTCGTGCTCGTCATCTCGCAGGAGATGCACCGGTCGGTCGTCCGGCACGGCTACCCGGGGATCGATCACGGCGCCTTCGCCCAGGCGGTGCACATCAAGGTCGGCACTCAGCGGCTCCGCGGGTGGATCCACACCCCGGAAGCCACCCGCAGCCGGGAGGGCATGACCGCGTAGCACGGGACGAGGTGGGGACAGTGGAACCGACGGGCTTCTGGGCCGGACTGGCCCCGGCCGATCGCCGCAAGCTGACGGAGTCCGCCGCGCGGCGGACCTACCGGCGCGGCGAAACCGTGTGCCGGGAAGGCGACCTCTCCAGCGTTGTGCTGGTGCTGCTGGCCGGGCACGTGCGGATCGTCCACGGCACCCCGGACGGGCGCGAAGTCGTCGCCGGGGTACGGGGTGCGGGTGACGTCGTCGGCGAGCTGGCCGCGATCGACGACCTGCCGCGTTCCGCGACCGTCGAGGCGCTCGACGACCTCGACGTGCTCGAGATCCCCGGCGACCGGTTCGCCGCGCTGTGCCGGGCGCGGTCGCGGATCTCCTGGGCGCTGCTGCTCGTGCTTTCGGCCCGGCTGCGGTCCGTCGGCAGGCAGTGGCTGGACGTCGGCGGCGGAGGCGCGGCACGCCGGGTGGCGGCGCAGCTCATGCAGCTGGCCGTCCAGCACGGCGTACCGCGCGGCGACGACATCCGGATCGCGGTCCCGGCCACGCAGGCCGAACTGGCGATGACCGCGGCGATCTCCCGTGAGTCCTGGGCGCGCGTGACGCGCGACCTGCGCCGGCAGGGGGTGATCAGCACCGGCAGAAGACAGGTGACGATCCACCGCTTGGCCGAACTTCGACGATTGGCGAGCTGAATCCCGCGGTGTGTGTCAACTGACACACAGGGCACGGCGAGCCGGAGGTTTCCTGGATCCACAGCAGAGGAGGCGTACCGATGGACCCCTACACCCCCGCCCCGCGCCCGAGCCGCTGGCGCCGTGGCGTCTACGCGGCCGGTCTCGTCATCCCCTTCACCGCTTCGCAGCTCTGGGCGCTGCTGGTGCTGCTGCGGCTCGCGCCGCTCAACGGGCTGGTGGGTCAGGCCTTCGTCCTCGTCCTGCTGGGTTCCGCGGTCGCGATCTGGGCCGGCTGGCGCTGGACCTGGCAGCTCGGCCGCGACCGGGACCGCAAACCCGAGCCCGCACCCAAGACCCGGATCCCGACATGACGTCCGGGCCGGTGATCGTCGCCGCCCTCGTGGTGGCCGCCGGCACCGGACGTCTCCTGCGCCACCTCGGCGGCCTCCTCCGCCGCCGTCCGCCCGAAAGGAGCACGGAAATGACCAGCACGCCACCGACCTTCCCGCTGCGGGTCTACCACTGGCGGTGGGAGATCCTGGCCGTGACGCTGCTCCCCTACGTCGTGGTGACGTTCGCCCTGTGGGCCGGTCCGCTGTGGGCCTCGGCGGTCTTCGCCGGCGCGCTCGGCTTGGCCGTGCTGCGCCGCCGCCGCGTGCAGGCGCGGGTGCACGCCATCCGCCTGCAGCACCGGCTGCGGGCGGTCTTCCCGCAGCTGCGCCTGCCCGGCGGCCGCCACCCCGCGATCCTGTGGAGCCGGCCCCGCGGCGGCGACATCGTGGTGTCGCTGTACGGCCGCGAGGCGTTCGAGCACCTCCACCGCCACCGTTCGGTGCTGGCCGCCGCCTGCTCGGTGCCCGAGGTGTACGTCGACCGCCACCCGCGGTACGCGAGCCTGGTGACGCTGACGATCAGCCCGACCGAGGCGCACCACGAGCCGGGTCGCGCTTCCCTGCCGAGCAACGTGGTCCCGCTGCGGGCCCACAGCTGAACCCCGCCGGTGCCCGGCCGCGCGCCGGGCACCGCACAGGAACCGCACAGAGAGATCACACGGTCACCAAAGCGGCAGCCGCGACCGTAGGGGCATGACAGCCACCGCCTCCGCGTCGCGGCCCGGGACCGTCCCGGTCGATCTGGCCGGCCCGCAGCCCGTTCTCGACGTCGTCATCCCGGTCTGCAACGAAGAGACCGACCTCGAACCGTGCATCCGCCGGCTGCACGCCCACCTGGCCGAGCACGTCTCCTACCCGTACCGGATCACCGTCGCCGACAACGCGAGCACCGATGCGACGCTGCAGGTGGCCGAACGCCTGGCCCGGGAGTTCCCCGAGGTCGCGGTCCACCACCTCGGCGAGAAGGGCCGCGGCCGCGCGCTCAACGCCGTCTGGCAGGCCTCCGACGCCGCCGTGCTCGCCTACATGGACGTCGATCTCTCCACCGATCTCGCCGCGCTCGGGCCGCTCGTCGCGCCGTTGCTGTCCGGGCACTCCGATCTCGCCATCGGCAGCAGGCTCGCCCGGGGGGCGCGAGTGGTGCGCGGCCCGAAGCGCGAGTTCATTTCCCGCTGCTACAACCTGATCCTCCGCTCGACGCTCGCCGCGAAGTTCAGCGACGCGCAGTGCGGCTTCAAGGCCATCCGCGCCGACGTCGCCCGCGAACTGCTGCCACACGTCGAAGACACCGGCTGGTTCTTCGACACCGAGCTGCTCGTGCTGGCGCAGCGGGCCGGGCTGCGGATCCACGAGGTGCCCGTCGACTGGGTCGACGACCCGAACTCGTCGGTCCACATCGTCAAGACGGCCGTCGCGGACCTCAAGGGCATCGCCCGCGTCACAAAAGCCACGTTCACCGGGGAAATCCCGGTCAGCAGGCTGCGCGAGCAGCTGGGCCGGCAGCCGATCGGGGTCGACGCGCCGGGCGTGCCGCCGCGGCTGGTGACGCAGCTGGTGCGGTTCGCCGCGATCGGCGTCGGCAGCACGCTCGCCTACCTCGTGCTGTTCCTGCTGCTGCGGACGGTCGTCGGCGCGCAGCCGGCCAACTTCGCCGCGCTGCTGGTGACGGCGGTGGGGAACACCGCGCTGAACCGGCGGCTCACGTTCGGCATCCGGGGCCGCGCCGGCGCCGGGCGCCACCAGTTCGAAGGGCTGCTCGTGTTCGGCCTCGGGCTCGCTTTGACCAGCGGATCGCTGGCGCTGCTCAACGGATCCACCACCCCCGGCCTCGTCCTGGAGCTCACCGTGCTGGTGCTGGCGAACCTCGCCGCCACCGTGCTGCGGTTCCTGCTCCTGCGCGGCTGGGTGTTCAACCCGCGCCGCCAGGCCGCGCTGAAGAAGGAGTACTGATGACCGCCGTCCTGTCCACCCCGGTCACCGAGCAACCGAAGCACCGCAAGGAACCCGGCGTCGACCCACCGCCGCGGTGGGTCCGCCCGGCGGTGTTCGGGCTGCTGGCCGCGACCGCGGTGCTGTACTTCTGGAACCTCACCGCGTCCGGCTACGGCAACTCGTTCTACGCCGCCGCCGTCCAGTCCGGCACGCAGAGCTGGAAGGCCTGGCTGTTCGGGTCGCTGGACTCCGGCAATGTACTGACCGTCGACAAGCCGCCCGCGGCGCTGTGGGTCGCCACGGCGTTCGCCCGGATCTTCGGGTTCTCCAGCTTCACCGTGCTGGCCCCGCAGGCGCTCATGGGCGTCGCGTCCGTCGGGATCCTCTACCTGACGGTGAAGCGGACTTCCGGCCCGGCCGCCGGTCTGCTGGCCGGCGCGGTGCTCGCGGTGACGCCGGTCGCGGCGCTGATGTTCCGGTTCAACAACCCGGACGCGCTGCTGGTGCTGCTCATGGTCGCGGGTGCCTACTTCGTTGTGCGGGCCACGGAAAAGGCGAGCCCGCGGTGGCTGGCGCTGGCCGGCGTCGCGATCGGGTTCGGCTTCCTGACGAAGATGATGCAGGCGTTCCTGGTGCTGCCGGCGTTCGGCCTGGTGTACCTGATCGCGGCGCCGGCGTCGCTGGGCAAGCGGCTGCTGCACCTCGGCGGCGCGGTGGTGGCGCTGGTGGTCTCGGCGGGCTGGTACATCGCGCTGGCCGACCTGTGGCCGACGTCGTCGCGGCCGTACATCGGCGGGTCCGAAGGGGACAGCCTGCTCGAACTGGCGTTGGGCTACAACGGGTTGGGGCGCATCTTCGGCGGCGGTGCGGGCGGCGGCCCCGGCGGTGGCGGGGGCGGGAACACCGGCTTCGGCGGGGCGGCCGGGCTGTTCCGGATGTTCGGCTCGAGCTTCGGCACGGAGATCTCGTGGCTGCTGCCCGCCGCGCTGATCGGGCTGGTCGCCGGGCTGTGGTTCACCCGCCGGGCGCCGCGCACCGACCGGACGCGCCTGGCGCTGGTGCTGTGGGGCGGCTGGCTGGTCGGCACCGCGCTGGTGTTCAGCTTCATGAGCGGCATCGTGCACCCGTACTACTCGGTGGCGCTGGCCCCGGCGATCGCGGCGCTGGTCGCGATTTCGGGCCGCGCGCTGTGGCAGGGCCGGGCCCACGCGGCGCCGCGGGCCGTGCTGGCCGGCATGGTGGTGGCGACGGCGGTGTGGTCGTTCATCCTGCTCGACCGGACGCCGGAGTGGTTTCCGGCGCTGCGCTGGATCGTCGCGGTGCTCGGGGTGCTGACCGGGACGGTGCTGGTGATGGGCGTCCCCGGCGTCCGCCGGGCGGCCGCGGTGGTCGCGGCGGCGCTGGTGCTGACGATCGGCGTGTCGTCCGCGGCGTACGGCGTCGAGACGGCGTCGGTGGCGCACAGCGGCTCGATCCCGACGTCCGGCCCGACGTCGAGCGCCATGGGCGGCGGTTTCGGCGGCGGTCCCGGCGGCGAGGACGCGTCTTCGAGCGCGATCGGCGCGCTGCTGGCGAAGACGACGACGAAGTGGGCCGCGGCGACGACGGGTTCGCAGAACGCGGCTTCGCTGGAACTGGCCAGTGGCAAGGCGGTGATCGGCATCGGCGGCTGGAGCGGTTCGGACCCGGCCCCGACACTGGCGGAGTTCAAGGCGTACGTCGCGGCCGGCGAGGTCGAGTACTACCTCGAGGGCGGCCGTGGCGGCGGCCCGGGCGGTGGATCGTCGGAGATCACGGCCTGGGTGACGGCGAACTTCACCGCCACCACCGTGGATGGGCAGACGGTTTACGACTTGCAGAGCTGAAGAGCGTGTGGAGGGGTCGTGAGTCCGCTCACGGCCCCTTCGCGCGTGACCGCTCGGAGCGGCTCTTACAGAGAAAGTATAGAAATCTTCCGTACCTTGGCGGCGAACGGCGGCAGGGGGTCGCCGGGCAAGGGGGTACACCGTGGATCGCCGCAGTCTGCTCAAACTCACCGCCGGCGCGGCCGCCGTTGCCGGGACAACCGTGCTCACCGGAACCGGGATCGCGTCGGCCGGCACCGGGTTGCCGCCCGTGCCCGGGATGCTCGGGGACCGGCGGGCCAACGAAGTCTGGTACCAGCTCGACGAAATCTCGCTGTACAACCGCTCCCCGGAAGTCCAGGACGCCTTCTCGGCGCTCATCCGCTTCGTCCAGGAGAACGCTCCGGAAGGCCTGTACGAGAAGTGGCGGGAGCTGAGCGGGGAACCGGGTTACCCGGAGAACTACGCCGAGTTCGTCAAGCCGGTCGAACAGCCGCTGCGGGTCCTTTCGACGCTGCAGCTCGACAACTTCGACCGCTTCTACCGCGGTGACGAGGCCGGCCTCGTCACCGCCTTCGCCGCCTTCGGGCAGGGCATCCTCTTCGACCCGCGGCGGGAGCCGGTCGAGTCGGAGGTGCACACCATGAACGGCAACCCGCCCGGTGGTTACCACTTCTGGCACGTCATCCTGCGCGGGCAGATGTTCCTCGGCATCGACCGGCACCGGTGGGCGCGGATCGACCCGCTGCTCGGCTTCGCCTGGGCGCTGCAGTCCATCGCCAAGCCCGACCACCGGCACGTCAATCCCGGCCTGCCGCGGGAGCAGGTCCGCGCGCTGGCCCGGTACTGGCTGCCGCGCTCGCCCGCCCAGCTCGACCGGGACTTCCAGTCGGCGCCCTACCCCGCCTGAGCGTCCAGCACCCGCTGGTACGCCGTCCGCAGCGCGGGGCCCGGCGCGATCCCGAGCCGCTCGTCGAGCAGGCGGCGGCCCCGGTGGTACACCGCGACCGCGTCCGCCGGCCGTCCGCTCGCGCAGAGGGCGGCCATGAGCAGGGCGCGGGCGCGTTCGCGCATCGGGTGCTCGTGGACGAACGCGGTCGCGTCGGGCACCGCGCGCAGGTGGTCGCCCGACGCGATCTCGGCTTCGATCCGGCCCTCCAGCGCCGCCAGCCGCAGCTCGTCGAACCGCGCCGCCTCGCCCGCGCGGAGCGGTTCGGCGACGTCGGCGAGCACCGGACCGCGCCACAGCTCCAGCGCGGCGCGGAACAGCCCCGCCGCGCGGGCCGGCCGGTCCGCGCGCAGCTCGTCGTGGCCCAGGTACGCCAGCCGGGAGAACTCCTCGGCGTCGACGGTCCCGCCCGGCGTCAGCAGGTACCCGCCGCCGGTCCGGACGAGCCGGGCCGGCCGTCCGAGGGCCGTTCGCAGGCGGGAGACGTACGTGCACACCTGCGCGTCGACCGTCGACGGCCGGTCGCCTTCCCACAGCAGCGAAATCAGCCGTTCGTCGGGCACCACCCGGCCGCGGGCCAGCAGCAACGCCGCCAGCAGCGTCCGCGGCTTGCGCCCGCCGAGCGCGGCCGGGCGGCCGTCGGCGCGCGACACCGCCAGCGGCCCGAGAATCCGGAACTCCATTCCCCACCCCGTTCCCACCGTACGCGGACCGGCACCGACGGCACAGGAAAGTCTCAGCCCGCCCTTAGGTTCCGCGCGGATCATGGAGGTCGGAGGGGGACGAGGAGGCCGCGATGAGCACCACACGTCAGGGTTACCCGCGCTGGCACACCGCGAGCGCGCAGGGGCCGCGCTCGCTCAACGCCGACGCCGTCGGGGCGTACGCCGCCGCCGGCGGGCCTGGCATCGCGTTCGCCCTCGCCGACGGCGTCGGCGACGATCCCGCCGCCGCCCGTGCCGCCCGCACCGCCGCCGCGGCCGCCGCGCGCACACCGATCCACAAAGGACCCGTCGAGGCCGTGCTGGCCGCGCAGCGCGCGGTTCGCGAGCAGCCGCGCGGGGACGCCGTGCTCGTCGTCGCCATGCCCGCCGAGCACGGCGGGTACCGCATCGCCTGGGTCGGCGACGCCCGCGCGTACGCCTGGGACGGCACCACGCTGAACCGGCTCACCACCGACCACACGCTCGCCGAGTTCTTCCGCGCCCGCCACCAGCCGGTGACGCCGCGGATGGAGCACGTGGTCACCACCAGCGTCCGCACCGCCGAGACGCACGAGATCGGCACGGCGGAGACCACGAGCGCGGGCCTGCTGCTGACCAGCGACGGCGTCCACAAGCCCCTCACCGGCAGCGGCATCCGCGCGGTGCTGGCCCAGCCGGGCGCGGGCGCCGCCGAACTCGTCGAAGCCGCCCTCGCCCGCGGCGGCTCGGACAACGCGACCGCCCTCTACGTGGAGCCCTCGGAGGTCGTCGGCAGCACGACGGTCCGGTTTCCCGTCGCCGCGTGAACCCTAGGCGGCGCGCTTGAGCTGCCGGTACTCCCGCAGGACGAGCACGATGATGACAACGTCGAGCGCGGCGAAGAACGGCAGCGCGATCGAGTGGGTGTGCACCGCGCGGACGATCTCGTAGACGACGAACGCGGCCAGGATCACCGCGGCGACGGGGTAGGCGCGGACGATCTTGCGGGCCAGCGCCCACACCAGAGCGAGCTTGATCAGGCCGTGGGCGAGCAGGTACGCGACGGCGAAGGTCTTGGTGTCGCCGTGGAGGAAGTTCTCCGTCGCCGACTCGAGGTGGCGCGCCAGCGTGCCCGACGGGTCGCCGAGCAGGTCCCGGGTGATCACCGCGTGGGTGAACCCGCTGACCGTCGAGGCCGGGACGAACGCGAGGACCAGCGCCCCGACGACCTGCAGGACGCCGTCGAGGCCCTTGAGCGCGATCGCGATCCGGAAGAACCGCTCGGTCGCCGTCGTGTTCTGCATGCCCCCAGCTCAGCAGAAACGGCGGATCAGTGCACGTGGAGGCACTTTTCGCACCTTTCGTGGCGAGCTGTCCGGCCGGTCGGGTCCGTCCCGTAGAAGGGGAAGCAGGCCGCGCCGCAGACGGCGAGGAAGATCGGCCCGCACCGGAGGGGGTGCGGGCCGACCTGGTGGGCGACGGCCAGTGCGCGCCGCCGTGCGCCCGCTTCGGGGAGCCAGCCGTGTTCCGGGAGCCCGGCCCGGACCTGGGCGTCCAGCTCATCGGCCCGGGTGACCAGGTCCGCGCCGAGATCGGCGAGCCGCTCCCCCAGATCCCGGAGGATGTCGGGCCGCGGCAGCTCCTCCCCGACGGTCCTGGCCAGCCACGCCAGGTCGGGCACGAGCGACGCGTGCAGGTCCCGGATGCGCTCCAGCAGCCGCAGGTCCCGCCCGGCATCGATCAGCACCGCGCCAGCCACGCCGACTCGCATTCGACACAGGTCGGGTCGAACCAATTCCCGCCGAGCTGCGGAACATCCCGCACCGCGACGGTCACTTCTTCCCCGCACAAAGTCACGAACCGTTCCTCCGGACGCGGAGGGAACGGCCCGTCGAGCGCGTGGCGCTTTCCCTCCGCTTGCTGCCACCTCAACATGCTGTCCATTAGAACTGTCTCGATCCGTTGACACCAACACGTCGAGGGAGTGATGGGCCGGGTTTGTAGTATCGGGACATGAAACCGACTTCTTCGACGCCGCGAGCTCGCGCGTTGGCCGCGGGACTGCGCGAACTTCGCGAAGCGCATGGAATGGGCTTGAGAAAGCTGGCTCGAATACTCGGCTTTGCACCACAGGCGCTATCACTGTGGGAGAAGGGCTTGAGGCTGCCTACGGTGGCAGACGTGGCGCTCATCCTCGGCTTCTTCGAGGTGAGAGGAGAGAAGCAGAAGCATCTCCTGGAATTGGCGAGGACAGCCCGCGAGCGCGATTGGGTCACGCCCGGTTCGCCCGAGATCACTCCCGAACTGTCCGGACTGCTGGAATGCGAGCGATCTGCCACGAAGATCACCGCATGGGCCTTCACCATCATTCCCGGGATCCTGCAGACGGCAGACTACGCGCGGGCCATTCTCAGCAATTCCGATCTGGCTCCGACCCAGGCCGACACACATCTCGTCACGCGGCTGAATCGCCAGCGGATCCTCTCCCGGCCGGAACCGGTCCAATACCGGGCGATCATCAGCGAGCGCGCTCTCCGCGAGCCGATCGCCGACGAAGGCGTCATGTCGGACCAGATGGATCACCTGCTCGAAGTCACGAAGAGGCCCAATGTCTCGCTGCGGGTGCTGACCACCGACGGCTCGTACCACCCGGGCATGCTCGGATCATTCTTCCTCTACGAATACGGCGACACTCTGCCGATCGCCTTGCTCGAACATGCGTACTCGAGCGCCTTTCTCTACGAAGAGGATCACATCCGCGCTTACTTCCGGCTTGCTAAGGTGTTGTCGGGAAGAGCTTTGAGCGAAGATGCCTCGCGGACCCTGATCGCCGAGGCGGCAAGATAGCCGGAGGACCGAATGGAAGCCACCTGGCGCAAGTCGAGCCACAGCGGCGGAAACTCCGAGTGCGTCGAGGTGGCGGTCGAGCGCACCGTGGGCATCCGGGACAGCAAGGCCCCCTCCGCCGGCCAGCTCACCGTCTCACGTCGAGCCTGGTCAGCCGCCTTGCGCCGGCTTCGCTGAAGTCTCCACCTTCACCACGTCCTCCGCGAAGGCGACCGCCACCTTCGACCCTTCACCGCCGAAGATCGGGCCGTTCGTGTACAGCCCGTCGATGATGAACATGATCCGGTCCGCCAGCCTCTCCGGGTCCGGCGCCGGCGTCTCCGCCGCCAGCTCGCGCAGCTGGGCCCGGACCCGCACGAAGTGGTCCATCGACACCCGGTGCGCCGGGTGCTCCCGGTCCGGGAACTCGGCGAACGTCGTGCGCAGCGGGCACCCCCGCGTGCCCGGCTCGCTCACCCGCACCCCCACCTCGCGCACCAGCGAGACCAGCTGCCGACCGGGCTCCGATACCGCCGCCTTCGCGTCGGCGACGATGGTGTCCCAATCCCCGCTGCAGCGCCTCAAGTACGCCACCACCAGGTCGTCCTTGCTGGCGAACTGGCTGTAGAGCAGGTTCTTGCCACACTCGCACTCGTCGATGATCTGCTGCATCCCGACCGCGTGCACCCCGTGCCGGTTGAACAGCCGGGTGGCGGTCTCGAGGATGCGCTCACGTGCATCCGGTGTCGGCTTGCGGGGCATGGGGGAATCGTACCGGACCGAATGGTCCATATCGTGGGTTCCCGGTTGACAACCCGGAACAAGCCCCGCCATGATTCGGACCGTTCGGTCCCGGACCGATCGGTCCGACTCACCTGGGGGTTGCCTTGACCGTCTCCGCCCATCCGTCCGCGGTCCACGACCGCCTCACCCCGCGCGCCCGCGGGCTGCTGCTTGTGCTCTGCGGCGCGCTCTTCCTCGACGCCCTCGACGTCTCCATGAAGGGCGTTGCGCTGCCCTCCATCGGGGCGGAACTCGGCATGGCCACCGGCTCCCTGCAGTGGGTGGTCAGCGGTTACGTCCTCGGCTTCGGCGGGTTCCTGCTGCTCGGCGGCCGCGCCGCCGACCTGCTCGGACGCCGCCGGATGCTGATCGGGGCGCTCGCCGTGTTCGCCGTCGCGACCGCGCTCGGCGGCTTGGCCACCAGCGGCCCGCTGCTCATCGCCGCGCGGTTCGTCACCGGGATCAGCGCCGCCTTCAGCGCGCCCGCCGGGTTCTCGATCATCACGACGAGCTTCGCCGACGGCCCGGTCCGCAACAAAGCGCTGTCTATCTACACCGCCACCGGCGCGACCGGCTTCTCGCTCGGGCTCGTCGCGGGCGGGCTGCTCACCGAACTGAGCTGGCGCTGGGTGTTCCACGCACCGGTGCTCGTCGCGCTCGTGACGCTGGCCGGCGCACTCGCCGTCGTCCCGCGCACGGCCGCCGCGCCGGGCCGGGGGTTCGACATCGCCGGGTCCGCGACCGTCACCGCGGCCATGCTCCTGCTGGTGTTCACGCTCGTCGAGGCGCCGAACGCCGGCTGGGCGTCGGTGCGGACGCTCGGTTCGCTGGTCGCCGTCGCGGCGCTGCTCGCCGTGTTCGTCGTCATCGAACGCCGGGTCGCGAGCCCGTTGCTGCGGCTGGGGATCCTGCGGTCCGGCCCGCTGGTGCGGGCGAACGTCGCGGCGATGTCGCTGCTCGGCGGCTGGGTCGGCGCGCTGTTCATCGTCACGCTGTACCTGCAGGGCGTCCGCGGCTGGTCGGCGCTGGAAACCGGGCTGGCGGTGTGCCCGAGCGGCATCGTCGTGGCGGTACTGGCGCCGCGGATCGCCGCGCCGCTGGTCGGCCGGTACGGCTCGGGGCGCGTCGCGCTGGCCGGGCTCACGTCTTCGGTGGCGGCGTACGCGCTGCTGCAGTTCCTGGACGCCTCCAGCGGCTACGCGACCCTGATGCTGCCGGCGTTCCTGCTGGTGGGACTGGCCTTCACGCTGACGTACGGCCCGCTGACGATGGCGGCCGCGGACAGCGTCCCGGCGGCCGACCAGGGCCTGGCCGGCGGGCTGGTCAACACGGCGTTCCAGATCGGGCCGGCGCTGACGCTCGGCGTCGTCTCGGCGGTGACCGCCACCGGCAGCCTGCGAGCCGCGCTCGTCGTCCCGCTGATCGTGGCCGCGCTCGGGGTGGCCGCGATGCTCCCGGCCCTGCGTCGCGCCTGAAAGCGTGACGGCCTCCCCGGGTGCCGGGGAGGCCGTCACGGGTCACATCGCGGGCGGGGCCGAGGCCGTCCCCCACGCCGTGGGCGTGTCACTCAGGCGGAACTGGATCTTGCCCGCGCGGAGCAGGTCCGCGTGCGAGATCCAGCTGCGGTCGTAACCGCGGTGTCCGATCCGGACGTCCGTTGTGTACTGCAGCTTCGACGCGCTCGCGCCGGGCGCCTCGATCTCGATCTTGCGCCCGCCGTCCGGCCGGATCTCGACCTTCTCGAACATCGGCGTGCTGAGCAGGTACGTCCCGGTACCGGGCTGGGCCTCGAAGACGCCGGCCATCCCGAAGACGA
The DNA here is from genome assembly GCF_031082405.1 of Amycolatopsis sp. A133. Lineage (GTDB taxonomy): Bacteria > Actinomycetota > Actinomycetes > Mycobacteriales > Pseudonocardiaceae > Amycolatopsis. The sequence continues at coordinate 332,481 of NZ_JAVHJU010000036.1, read as the reverse complement.
GCCACGACGAGATGGTGCCGAGGTCGTCGTTGCCCGGCATGCCGTAGGGCGTGTCGGTGAACAGCGTCCGCGCCGCGCGCAGCACGGCCGAGGTCTTCCACGGCGCGCCCGTCCAGCTGTACATCCAGGGCGCGTGCAGGTCGGGCTCGTTGTTCGGGTTGAAGGCGAAGTTGTTGTGGTAGTCGTACGCGCCGTGGACCCAGGAGTCCTTGGCCGCCTTCGCCGGGTCGGTCAGCAGCAGCGGCAGGTCGAAGAACGTGTCGAGCCGCTTCTCCGCCTGCGCCGGGCCGCCCATCAGGCCGAACAGCTTCGCGGTGTCCTGCTGGGCGAGCCACTGGTACTGCCACGGCGTGCCCTCGTGGAAGCCGGTGGACTTCGCCGGGTCGGGGTCGCCGACGCCGGTGCCGTCCGCGGCCTTCGTGCGCGGGAACCCGGTGAAACCGTGGGATTCGACGCTGGTGTCCCACAGCTTCGCGAAGTTGCCGCAGCGGGTCCGCAGGGTGGCCGCCTTGTCGCCGTAGCCCAGCCCGGAAGCCATGGTGGACAGCGCGCAGTCGGCGAGGGCGTACTCGAGCGTCGCCGAACCGGCCTGGCGCGTGTCACCGTAGGTGTAGCCGGGCAGGTCCTGGTAGCCGATCCAGCCGTTCTTCACGTAGGTCGGGTTGCCGTCGCGGCCGCGGAAGATCGACTGGTCCTGCGGCACCTCGTTGGCGTTGCGCCACAACGCGTCGAACAACTGACGTGCGGTCCGGTCGTCGAGCAGGCCACGCCGGTAGTTGTCGACCACCCACGGTGTCACGGGGTCGCCGCTCATCACGTTCGTCTCGCCGCCGGCGAGCGCCCAGCGCGGCACCCAGCCGCCGTCCTGGTAGATCTTGAGGACGGACTTGGTCATGTCCGCGGCCTTGTCCGGGTGCAGCAGCGCGACCAGCTGGTTCTGCGAGCGGTAGGTGTCCCACAGCGAGAACATCTGGTAGTAGGTGTCGCGGCTGCGGTGGACGGCGTCGTCGAAGCCGCGGTAGGAACCGTCCACATCGGAGCCGACGGACGGGTGCAGCAGCGACCGGTACAGCGCGCTGTAGTAGGTCCGCTGGTCGGCGGTGGTCCCGCCGGCGACGCGCATGCGGTTCAGCTCGTCGCGCCAGGTGTCGTGGGCGGCCTTGCGCGCCTTGTCGAACGACTTGGGCTGCTCGGCGCCGCGGTTGAGCCGCGCCCCGTCGATCGAGGTGTAGGAGAGGCCGACCGAGGCGCCGACCTGCTTCTTGTCGGTGCCGAAGGTGAGCCAGGCGCCCGTGCGCTGGCTACCGAGCTTCGCGTCACGCTGGTTCGGCGTCAGCTTGCTGTCGGTCCAGGTGCCGAAGCTGGTGAACTTGCGGTCGAACTTGGCGCTGAAGAAGACCTTGTAACGCTCCTTCTGCGTCTCCCAGCAGAAGTTGCCGCCCTGCAGCCAGCCCTCGACGGTGTCGTCGCCGACGACGTGGACGTCACCGGCGTAGGTGTAGCCGTTGCTCTCGCCGACCTCGATGAGGACGTTTTCGCTGGTCGCGCCGCTCGGGAAGGTGTAGCGGTGCTGGCCGGTGCGCTGGGTGGCGGTCAGCTCGGCGCCGATGCCGTTCGCGAGCTCGACCCCGTAGTAGCCGGGTTGGCGGGTCTCGTCGGCGTGGCTGAACTTGGCGCCGTACTTCGCGGGGTCGCTCGTGGTGACGGCGCCGGTGGTGGGCATGAAGCGGAAGTTGCCCATCGTCTGGCAGCCGACGCCGGAGAGGTGGGTGTGGCTGAAGCCGAGGGTGGTGTCCTGCGCGTAGTCGTAGGACGCGTACTTCTTCAGCTGGGTGTCCGGGCTGAGCTGGACCATCCCGAAGGGCGTGGTGGCGCCGGGGAAGGTGGTGCCGTCGCCGTTGTTGCCGATCGAGGTGTCGACGAGGGTCGTGGGGTCGTCGGCGAACCGGGGGCCGCTGTGGGCTTCGGCGGGGGTGGCGAGCGCCATCGTCGTGGCTCCCGCAAGCAGGGTGGCCAGGACGCGCGTCCGCCTTGGTGAGGTGAACCGTCTCATCCGTGTCCTCCTGACAACGTTGTCACATGCACGGTGGGATCTTTTCCGTTGTCCGGTGGACAAATCAAGCCCCCAGATCAGACCTGGTGCGTGACGCGACCGTCGAGGATCGTCGCCGTCACCGGGAGGTTGCGCAGGTCCGCGGGCGACAGGACGGCTGGGTCCGCCGCCGTCACCATCAGGTCCGCGACGTCGCCCACCGCCACCGCGCGACGGCCACCCGACGAAGCCGCCAGCGCGTCGGTGAACGGGATCGCCTGCTCCGGGTGCCACGGCGGGCGGTCGTCGTCCGTGCGCGAAATCGCCGACGCGATTCCGTCCCACGGGTCCAGCGGGGCCACCGGGGCGTCCGAACCGAACTCGAGACGGGCACCGGACTCCAGCAGCGAGCGGTAGGGGAACGCCCGCGAAGTGCGCCCGTGCCAGTGGCGGTCCGCGACGTCCCGGTCGTCGGGCTGGTGCGACGGCTGGACCGCCGCGATCACCCCGAGGGAAGCGAACCGGGGGACGTCGGCCGGGGAAAGCAGCTGCGCGTGCTCGATGCGGCCGGGACAGCCGACCTCCTCGAACGCGTCCAGCGCGATCGTGTTCGCCCGGTCGCCGATCGCGTGCACCGCCGGGAGCAGCCCGTGCGCGAAAGCCCGTTCCATCAAGGGAACCAGCGAAGACGGCGGCAGTTCCAGCGACCCCGGCGAATCCACGCCAGGGTACGGGTCGTGGCAGTAGGCCGTGCGGGTGTTGAGCGACCCGTCCACGAAGAGCTTGAACGGCCCGACCGTCAGCAGCCCGCCGGAATCCGGCAGGACGTCACCCGTGCGGTGGCCGCGCTCGATGGTCTGGTCCAGGAGGTGCTTCGCGATCACGCACGAGATCCGCGCGGGCGGGGCACCCCGGCGCGTCCAGTCCGCCACCGTGTCCGCGTACTCGTAGTCGACGATCTGCGTCACGCCCCGCGCGGCCGCCGCGGAAACCGCTTCCGCCACCCACCGGTCCTGGACGTCGATCGCCGCCGTCGGCAACTGGGCCGTCGCGCTCATGCAGTCGCCCTCCAGGAGCACACCCGTCGGGTGCTCGCGGCCGATCAGCTTCAGCGCCGCGGGACTCAGCCAGAGCGTGTGCAGGTCCGCGCCGAACAACGCGACCGCCCGCCCGGGCAGCGCCCGCTGCAGCATGTCCTTGTGCGGCCGGTCCGGCCACAGCCCATCGCGGAACCCCGCGCCCACAACGAGTTCCGCCTGCGGCGCCGGCGTCGCCAGCAGGTGCGCGAGCAGCAACTCGATCGCCTCCGCCGCCGAACGCGCCGCATCCAGCGGGATGCGCCGCCGGAACGTCGCCCACTGCAGGACGTGGACGTGCGCGTCGACCAGCCCCGGCAGCAGCGTCCCGCCGTGCCCGTCGACCACGCGCGCGGCGAACCCGCCGGAACCCGGTTCGGTGATCGACGTGACCCGCCCGTCGTTCACCCGCACATCGGCGAGGTCACCACCGAGACCCGGCCGGACGCGGCGCAGCAGGAGATCATCCATGCGCACCACCATGCCAGCCCGACCCCGTCCGGGTGAAGCACGGCTTGAGATGGGAAATACCCGGGTACCAGCTACCGTTGCAGAAGATGGCAGCCGTCGCCCGCCGAAGGGTCAGGGCCGGTCCATGGGCGCCGCCTTCACAAGCCGCGCAGGGTTCGACTCCCTCGGTTGCCGCTCGCGATGCTCGGGGTGAGGTCTGTGCGCGGAAAGCGCGCACCGGGCCTCGCCTCGCGGTGTCTCCTGGGGGTCGAACCCCCAGGCCCCCGCCAGGGGGCAAGCCCCCTGGACCCCCGGCTGTGGTCGCGTTGGGCGGTCAGGTCGCCGGCGTCTTGTGCCGCGCAACCCGCGGGTGTGTGTCGTTGGGTGGTCAAGTCGCCGGCATTCCCGCCGGTGCGCCGCGAACCGGCCGTTGTCCCGTTGGTGGTCAGCCCACTGGCATGTCGCGGCGCCGCAACGCAAGCAGGCCGCCCGCTCCGGCGATCGCCGCTATCAGAACCAGCCACAGGGCCGGTGCCGGTGAGAACGTTCCGCCCGGTAGCCTCGGCAGGTGCTGGAACGGGGAGATCCCCAGCACCGCGTCGTTCCACTGCAACGCCGATCCCACCAGCGACAGCAGCAGGAACGCCGCCAGCAGACCCCAAGCCCCCGCCGCGAAACGCGGGAGGAAGCCGACCAGGGAAACCGCCAGGCCCGCCAAGACCCACACCGCCGGTAGCTGGGCCAGCGCCGCCGGGACCAGGCCGAAGCCCGAGCCGTACGCCAGGCCCGTCGCCCAGCCCGTGACCGCCAGCACGACCGCCGAACCCACCACGGCGAACGTCAGGTGGGCCAGCGCCCAGCCGAGGCGGCCGACCGCCGTCGCCAGAACCGGTTCCGCCCGGCCCGCCGCCTCTTCAGCGCGCAGCTTCAGCGTCGCCTGCACCGCGTAACCCGCCGCCGCCAAGCCGAACAACGTGATCGTCCCCGCCAGGTACGCCTCCGTCACCGCGCCACCGCCGCCCACGCGGGAGAACACGTCCGCGACCGCGCGGTTGTCCCGCATCATGTCCGCGACGTTCTGCGCCACCCCGCCCATCAGCAACCCGACGAGCCCGAGGCAGACGGTCCAGACCAGCAGCGTCCCCCGCTGCAGCCGCCAGGCCAGCGCCAGCGGCGACCGCAACGACGCCTTCGCCGTCGCCCGGCCCGGCCGCGCCGGCAGCAGCGCCGCACCGAGGTCCCGGCGGGCCGACAGGGCGACGGCCACGGCCACCAGCGCCGCGGTCGCGAAGACGCCCAGCGCGAGCACCCACCACTGCTCCCCCGCGAACGGCCGCAGCCGGTGGGCCCAGCCGATCGGCGACAGCCACACCAGCCCGCCCGCCGAGGCGCTACTGTCCCCCGCCGCGCGCAGCAGGAACGCCAGCACCAACGCACCGATGCCGATCCCCCGCGCGCCACCCGCACCCCAGGTGAGCTGGGCGGCGACAGCGCCGACCCCGGCGAACACCCAGCCTGCCAACGCGAACCCCGCTCCCAGCGCCAGCGCGCCCGCCACCGGGACGCCCTGCGCGGCGATCCCGATCCCGGCCAGCAGACCGAACACCAGGCACGCACCGCAGGCGGCGAGCACCGCCGCGGCCAGCCCCGCGTGCCGGCCGACGACGGTGGCGCCGGTGAGCTCGCGGCGTCCCGCTTCCTCCTCGGTGCGGGTGTGCCGGACCACGGTGAGCAGCGCGATCAACCCGGCGACCACCGGGACGAACCCGCACTGCCAGGCCAGCAGGTTGCCGGCCGACGAACCGTACAGCGGGCCGTTGCGGACCACGAAGGTCGCGCTCGAAGCGTTGAGGTCGTAGAAGTGCTGCCGTGACGCGGCATCCGGGTACGCCGCATCGATCGACGACAGGTAACCGACCGGCGCGAGCGTGAGGCCGAGGATCCAGATCGGCATGAGCAGCCGGTCGCGGCGCAGCACCAGCCGCAGCAGCGCCCCGGTGCCCCTCATCGCGCCGCTCCGGCCGGTTCGCCCTGCCGGTAGTGGCGCAGGAACAGCTCTTCGAGTGTCGGCGGGCGGCTCACCAGGCTCCGCAGCCCGGCCTTGGCGAGGTGCCGCATCACGTCGTCGAGCGCGGTCTGGTCGACGGACAGGTGGACGTGCGAGCCGGACGAGCTCAGGTCGTGGACGCCCGGCAGCACCGCCAGGTCCGCCGGCACGTGCGCGAGCGACGCGTCGATCGTGATCCGGCCCAGGTGGCGCAGCTCGTCCAGGGTGCCGGACTCGACCGTGCGGCCGGCCCGGATGATCGTGACGCGGTCGCACAGCGCCTCGACCTCGGAGAGGATGTGCGAAGACAGCAGCACCGTCCGGTCGCCGCGGTGCCGCTCCTCGTCGACGACTTCCCGGAACACCTCCTCCATCAGCGGATCGAGGCCGGACGTCGGCTCGTCGAGGACCAGCAGTTCCACCTCGGACGCCAGCGCCGCGACGAGCGCGACCTTCTGCCGGTTGCCCTTGGAGTACGTCCGGCCCTTCTTGCGCGGGTCGAGGTCGAAGCGCTCGATCAGCTCCGCGCGGCGAACGGTGTCGAGGCCGCCGCGCAGCCGGCCGAGCAGGTCGATGACCTCGCCGCCGGTGAGGTTCGGCCAGAGGGTGACGTCGCCGGGCACGTACGCGAGGCGCCGGTGCAGCTCCGTGGCGTCGGTCCAGGGGTCGCCGCCGAGCAGGGTGGCGCGGCCGCCGTCGGCCCGCATCAGCCCCAGCAGGACGCGGATCGTGGTGGTCTTGCCGGCGCCGTTGGGCCCGAGGAAGCCGTGCACCTCGCCGGTGTGGACGGTCAGGTCGAGCCCGTCGAGGGCTTTCGCCGCACCGAACGCCTTGGTGAGGCCGTCGGCGGTGATCGCTTCGGCCATCGTCATCCCTTTCCTTCGGTGTCCATTTCGGACAGAGCGGCGCGCGCCTTGTCCAGCAGCTCGGGCGCGGCGGGTGGGTGGGTCAGCAGGTACCCGGCGGCCGCCATGATCCGCAGGGTGGCCTCGTGGGTGTTCGGCGTCTCGCCGAGCACGTCGGCCATCGGGCCGTGGAAGACGAAGAGGCCGCCGGTCATCGCGACGAGCGCGGCCGCGGCGGCGCGCGGATCGGGCCCCCCGGCGTCCGCGGCGCGGAGGTACGCCTCGGTCTCGTCGACGACCTCGGCGAACTGCCGGGCCGCGGCCGCCGAGCCGTCGATCATGGCCCGGCCCAGGTAACGCCGCAGCAGCAGCTGGCGCGGGTCGAACGTCGGCAGGAAGCCGGTGGTCCCGGTGCCCTTCTCGAGCGCCTCCAGCTTGAACTTCAGCAGTTCGTCGTGGACGTGGGTGTCGCAGGCCTCGCGCAGGCCGTCCTTGGAGCCGAAGTGGTGCCGGATCAGGCCGCCGGACACGCCGGCTTCCTCGGCGATGTCCAGGATCGACGTCTTTTCCATGCCGCGTTCGGTGAACAGCCGGATGGCGGCGTCCCGGATCCGGGCGCGGGCGGTGAGGTCTTCGGCGTTCATCACCAGTCCTATACGTACGTGTAGTCGACTACACAGGAATATAGCCCACTACACGCACGTGTAGCAAGGCGGAGCTTTCACGTGAAAGCTCCGCATCCGGCGACGGCCTAACCGGGCAGTGCATTAGGCCATTTGGCTCGCAACCAATTGCGGTTTATGGGCTAACTGTCTTATTGCTGCGGAAGATCCCACCCTGTGTACTGCACGGACGCACATCTTCACGAAGGGTCGTTTCAGTGACACAGCACAGATCGCGCTGGAGACGGCGGGCCGGGATCACCGTCCTCGCCACCGCACTCGGCGCCTCCGTCCTCGGCGTGGCCGTCCCGGTGGCCTCCGCCCAGCAGGCCCCGCCGACCAACGGCGCGGCCGACGGCAAGACCCTCGACGAGCACGACCGCGCGCTCGTCGCCGAAGCCGAGAAGGCCGGGAAGCCCGACGTCACGCTGCTGATCGCCGCGGAAAAGGGCCAGACCGGCACCGCCGTGAACGAGCTCAAGGCCCTCGGCGGGGTCGTCCAGTCCACCGACACCAAGCTGGACTACGTCAAGGTCAGCATCCCCACCGCCAAGGCCGAGAAGGCCGCGAAGCTCAAGTCGGTGAACGCCGTCGACGTCGACGGGCTCATCGTGCGCGACGACCCGAAGCCCGACGGCGCGGCCACGCCGCTGCCGCAGCCGGCCCCGGGCAAGGACACCCCGCGCGTCAACCCGTACCTGCCGACCGGGGACACCTACGCGGCGCAGTTCGGCCAGGTCCTGCCCAACTGGGACGGCAAGGACACCACGGTCGCGGTGCTCGACTCCGGCGTCGACCTCGACTCCCCGGCGCTGGCCACCACCAGCCACGGCGAACGCAAGATCGTCGACTGGTACAACGCCAACGCCACCAACTCCGGCGACGGCACCTGGGTCAAGCAGTCCACCCAGACCTACACCGGCACCTTCACCTCGAACGGCAAGACCTGGACGGCCCCGGCGACCGGTGGCCCGTACACCTTCGGCCTGTTCGGCGAGACCGCCGGCGACCTGGGCGCCGCGGACAGCGAGACCGGCGGTGACCTCAACCGCGACGGCGACCGCGCCGACTCCTGGGGCGTGCTGCTCGACCCCGCCACCAAGGAGGTCCGGGTCGACCTCAACGGCAACGGCGACTTCACCGACGAGAAGCCGATGACCGACTACAACAAGAAGTACGACGTCGGCTTCTTCGGCACCGACAACCCGGCGACCGACATCGCCGAGCGGATGGCCTTCGTGGTCCAGACCGACAAGCCGGGCTTCGTCGGCATCGGCATCGCCGGTGCGGAGCACGGCTCGCACGTCGCCGGTATCGCCGCCGGCAACGACCTGTTCGGCGGCAAGATGGACGGCGCGGCTCCGGGCGCGAAGGTCCTGGCGGTCAAGGTCTGCCTCACCAGTGCCGGCTGCACCTCGTCCGGCCTGATCGACGGTGTCGTCTACGCCGCGAGCCACGGCGCCGACGTCATCAACATCTCGATCGGCGGCCTGCCGGCCCTCAACGACGGCAACAACGCCCGTGCGGAGCTCTACAACCGCACGATCGCCGAGTACAACGTCCAGATCTTCATCTCGGCCGGCAACAGTGGTGCCGGGGCGAACACCGTCGGCGACCCGTCGGTGGCCACGGACGCGATCTCGGTCGGCTCGTACATCACCAAGGAGACCTGGCTGTCGAACTACGGCTCGGTCACCAAGAACCCCGAGTCGATGCACCCGTTCTCCTCGCGCGGCCCGCGTGAGGACGGCGGCTTCAAGCCGGACATCATCGCGCCCGGCGCGGCGATCGCCACCGTCCCGCGGTGGGAGGTGCCGACCCCGGTGGCCGGCACGTACCCCCTGCCCGCCGGCTACGCGATGCTGCAGGGCACGTCGATGGCGGCGCCGCAGGCGACCGGCGCGGCGGCACTGCTGGTGAGCGCGTACAAGGCGACGCACAAGGGACAGCGGCCGCCGGTGGCGCAGCTGCGCGCGGCGATCAAGTCGACCGCGCGGTTCGTGCCGGGCATCGGCGCGTACGCCCAGGGATCGGGCCTGTTCAACGTGCCCGCCGCGTTCGTCGCGCTTTCGCTCAACCCGAAGCCGGACACCGTCTCGACGTCGGTCGAGGTGCACACGGCGCTGTCGGGCCTGCTGGCCAAGCCGAACACGGGCGTGGGCATCCACGACCGCGAAGGCGTGACCACGGGCAAGGCCTACACCCGCACCTACACGATCACCCGCACCACGGGTTCGGCGCACCCGGTGCCGTACTTCGTGCGGTGGGTCGGCAACGACGGGACGTTCTCCTCCGGTTCGACGGTGGCGCTGCCGCTGAACACGCCGGTGAAGTTCGACGTGAAGGTCAACCCGAAGAGCACCGGGGTCCACTCGGCCCTGCTCTACCTGGACAACCCGCTGACCATCGGCATCGACGTGCAGACCCTGAACACGGTCTTCGCGCCGCAGGAGTTCGTCGCCGGCAAGGGTTTCCAGGTCGACGTCTCGGGCAAGGCCGCCCGCAACCAGGCGACCAGCTACTTCGTGCGGGTGCCGCAGGGCGCCAGCGCGCTGAAGGTGGACCTGGACGCCGGCGGCGGCGCCCCGGGCAAGGGCCAGGTGCGGTTCCTGCGCTACGACCCGACCGGCGTCCCGGCCGAGGCGAGCACTTCCACGACGTACTGCTACCTGCCCGACGCGGGGGCCGGCTGCCCGGGTGGCACGCCGACCAGCCGCACCATCGCCAACCCGTTGCCGGGCGTGTGGGAGATCACCGTCGAAGCGCGGCGGACGTCCGATGTGGCCGAAGCGCCGTACAAGCTGTCGGCCGCGGTGCTGGGCACGGCGATCTCGCCGAACCCGGACACCATCGCCTCGGCCACGCTGAACACGCCGATCGCGCGGTCCTACACCGTGCAGAACACGCTCGGCGCGTTCACCGGCAAGCTCACCGGGGCGACGCTGGGCAGCGCCAAGACACAGCGGCCGTCGATCGCCGAGGGCACGCAGCAGCAGTACCAGATCCCGGTGACGCCGGGCTCGACGGCGCTGACGGTCACCATCGGCAAGACGTCCGACGTCGGCGCCGACCTGGACCTGGTGCTGTACAACTGCACGACCGGGTCGTGCGTGGTCGCCGGGCAGAGCGCGGACGGTGACTCCGAGGAGTCGGTGACCATCGCCAACCCGGCCGCGGGTACCTGGCTCGCGCTGGTCGACGGCTACGCGGTGCCGGCCGGCACCACGGAGTACGACTACCTCGACGTGTTCACCAACCCGGCGTTCGGTTCGGTCGCGGTGACCGACGCGAACGCGCTGCGGGCGTCGGGCAGCTCGTGGACCGTGCCGGCGACGGTGACGGCCACCGCCGTCCCGGCCGCGGGCCGGACCCTGCGCGGTCAGCTGACCGTGCAGACCGACACCGGGGTCACGGTCGGCTCCTCGCTGGTGCAGATCCTCGCGGTGAGCTAGTCCCGCTCAACGGAAACCGCCCCGGGTGCGCCCGGGGCGGTTTTCGTTTCCCCGACGGAGGTCCTGGTGGGTTTCCGACGCAAGTTTGCGGATATCCGGTGAAGTGTTGCCCTCGTTCGGGCGGTGTCCGTATGGTCTGGAACACTTCGACCCCACCGAGGAGTCCCGATGCGACGGATTTCGACGTTCTTCGCCGCGCTTCTCTTGCTGGCGGCCGCTTTCCCGGGTGTCGCGCACGCCGCCGCGGCGCTTTCGAGCCGCACCCACCTCTTCTACTACCCGTGGTACGGCGGCAGTTCCACCGGCTACCGGCACTGGGCGCAGGGCGGGCACACGCCGCCGGCCGACGTCGGCGCGAACTTCTACCCGGTGCTCGGCGCATACGACTCCGGGGACTTCGCCGGGGCTGTGGAGCAGCACATGCGGTGGATCGAGCAGTCCGGTGCCGGGGTGATCGTCTACAGCTGGTGGGGTCAGGGGTCCTATGAGGACGGTCTGGCCGCCGGGGTGCTCGAAGCCGCGGCCCGGCACGGGATCAAGGTCGCGTGGCACCTGGAGCCGTACGGCGGACGGACCGCGGCGTCCACCGTGGCCGACGTGAACTACCTCCTGGGGCGGTACGGCTCGAGCCCGGCGTTCTACCGCGAGGGCGGCCGCGGCGCGTTCTACGTCTTCGAAAGCCTGCGGATCACCGACTGGACGGCCCTCGACCAGGTGCGCTCGTCGGCGATCGTGCTGGCGCAGACCACGGACACGAGCAAGGTCGCGCACTTCGGCGGGATGTACACCTACGACGCGATAGCCGGGGCGACCGCGCCGGGCTGGCGCGAGGCGGGCGCGTTCTGCGAGGCGAACGGGCTGGTCTGGGCGCCTTCGGTGGGTCCGGGGTACGTGGACGACCGCGCGGTGCCGGGGAACACGACGCCGACGCTGTCCCGTGAGGGCGGGGCCACCTACGACCGGGAATGGCAGAACGCGCTTTCTTCCGGGGCCGACTGGGTTTCGGTGACGTCGTTCAACGAGTGGCACGAAGGGTCGGTCATCGAACCGGCCCGCTCTTCGCCGCCTTCCGGGTCGTACGAGACGTTCTCCGGCGCCTACGGGACTTCGGGAGCGGCTTCGGAGACCGCCTACCTGGACCGGACGCGGTACTGGGCGGCGCAGCTCGGCGGTCCACCGCCCGCCCCGGTCAACCTGGCGCAGGGCAAGGCGGTCACCGCGAGCGGCGCGCAGGGCGGGTACCCGGCGGGGAACGCCGTCGACGGGAACGTCTCCAGCTACTGGGAGAGCTCGAACAACGCTTTCCCGCAGACCTTGACGGTGGATTTCGGCGCACCGGCCGCGGTCGGCCGGGTGGTGCTCGCGCTACCGCCGTCGTGGGGCCGCCGAACGCAGACGATCGGCGTGAACGGTGGCGGTCCCGCGCAGTACGTGTTCGACCCGGCGACCGGGAACACGGTCACGATCCCGGTGTCCTCGGCGGACCGGTACCTGCGGCTGACGTTCACCGGCAACACCGGGTGGCCGGCGGGTCAAGTGTCCGAAGTGGCGGCCTACGCCTCCTGAGCCCGGGTGACGAACGGTGCCGGATCGGCCAGCACCCGGTGCACGACCCGGCCGGCCGCGCCGAGGGTGGCCGCGTCGCCGCCCAGGCGGGACGCCGTGAGCACCGGAGGCGTGCCCCGCAGCCCGCCGAGCCGGGTGGTCAGCACCTCCGACACCGGCTCCGACAGCCACGGGTACAGCTGCGTGAAGATCCCGCCCAGGACGATCCGGTCGAGGTCCAGCAGGTTCACCGCGGACGTCAGGGCGACGCCGAGGGCCCGCCCGGCTGCCGTGCACGCCGCCAGCGCCGTCCCGTCACCCCGTTCGAGAGCGCTCAGCAAAGCCGGCACCGAAGCGGCGTTCCCCGCCGCCAGCAAGGCTTCCTGCCCGGCGTAGGTTTCCAGGCAGCCGCGGCCGCCGCAGCGGCACGGCGCTCCCTCCGGGGTCACGACCACGTGCCCCAGCTCGCCGGCCAGGCCCGTCGCACCGGAGAACAGCACGCCGTTGACGACCAGGCCGGCGCCGATGCCGATTTCGCCGGACACGTACAGGAAGTCGCGTTCGCCGTCGCCGTACCAGAGCTCGCCGAGCGCCGCGAGGTTCGCCTCGTTGTCCAGCTCGACCGGGACCGGCAGCCGCAGCAGGTCGGCCGGGCGGACGTCCTGCCAGCCGAGGTTGGGGGCGCTGAACAGGACGCCGTCGCCGACCGGGCCGGACACCGCCAGCACCGCGCCCGCCGCCTCGAGCCCGAGCCGGTGGGTCTCGGCGAGCGCCTCCACCGCGAGGTCCTGCAGCTCCCCGAGGACCTTCTTCGGCCGCGAGCCGCGGTTGTCGCGCTCGCGGCGGGCGGCGAACCGGACCGCGCCGGTGAGGTCGAGCACGCGCACCGCGAGGTAGTCGACGTTGATCTCCAGCCCCAGCGACGCCACCCGCGCCCCGCTGAGCACGACCGCCACGCCCGGCCGGCCGCGTTCGCCGGCCCGGGCGGGCCCGGTTTCGGCGAGCAGGCCCGCGTCCACCAGGTCGCCGACGAGCTTCGAGACCGTGGACTTGGTGAGCCCGGTGACCTCGGCGAGCGCGGCCCGGGTGAGCGGGCCGCCGCGGCTGACCGCGCCCAGCACGACCTCGAGGTTGCGGGCGCGCATCTCTTCGTGCCGCACGGCCTGCGTCATCGTGTCCTCCCGCGAAGCACTGTAACCCGGCCCCTTGACGCCGGGGACCCCCGCGGCGCATATTTAGTCTACAACGTGAACTAAATGAAGGGACAGTCATGAGCGACTACGCTCCCCAGCCGGCCGACAAGTTCACCTTCGGCCTCTGGACCGTGGGCTGGCCCGCGAACGACCCGTTCGGGGTCGCGACGCGGGCGCCGCTCGACCCGGTGGAGAGCGTGCACCGGCTGGCCGAGCTGGGCGCCTACGGCGTGACCTTCCACGACGACGACCTGCTGGCCACCGAGCCGGACCGCGACCGGGCGATCGAGCGGTTCCGCAAGGCGCTCGCCGAGACCGGCCTGAAGGTGCCGATGGCGACGACCAACCTGTTCACCCACCCGGTGTTCAAGGACGGCGGCCTGACCAGCAACGACCGCGACGTCCGGCGGTACGCGCTGCGGAAGGTGCGCCGGAACATCGACCTGGCGGCCGAGCTCGGCGCGGAAACCTACGTCGTCTGGGGTGGCCGTGAAGGCGCCGAGTCCGACGCCGCGAAGGACGTCCGCGCGGCACTGGCCCGGTACAAGGAGGGCCTCGACCTGCTCGCCGACTACGTCGTCGAGAAGGGCTACTCGCTGCGGTTCGCGCTCGAGCCGAAGCCGAACGAGCCGCGCGGCGACATCCTGCTGCCGACGATCGGGCACGCGCTGGGCTTCATCTCCCAGCTCGCGCGGCCGGAGATGTTCGGGTTGAACCCGGAGGTCGGGCACGAGCAGATGGCCGGGCTCAACTTCGTGCACGGCATTTCGCAGGCGCTGTGGCAGGGCAAGCTGTTCCACATCGACCTCAACGGCCAGCACGGCCCGAAGTACGACCAGGACCTGATCTTCGGCCACGGCGACCTGAAGAGCGCGTTCTTCCTGGTCGACCTGCTGGAGAACGGCGGCTACGACGGCCCGCGGCACTTCGACTACAAGCCGCTGCGCACCGAAGACTCGGCCGACGTGTGGGTGTCGGCGGCGGCGAACATGCGGACGTACCTGATCCTCAAGGAGAAGGCGCGCAAGTACCGCGAGGACCCCGAGGTCGCGGAGGCGCTGGCGGCGTCGCGGGTGCCGGACCTCTCGACGCCGACGCTGGCGCCGGGCGAGACGTTCGACGACGTGCTGAACGACGAGTTCGACCTCGACGCGGCGGCCGAGCGCGGCTACCACTTCACGCGGCTGAACCAGCTCGCCCTGGAGCACCTCCTCGGCGTGCGCTGACCGCGGAGGCCACATTGAGGGACTGGACGTCCCTCAATGTGGCCTCCCGGGCTTACGACACCGTCAGCGTGTCGATGTCGAACAGGGAACCCGCACCGCCCCGGAAGACCAGGTGGAGCGGGCCGGAGCCCGAGGTGACCGCAGCCGAGACCGTCCGGAACGTCTCCCAGCCACCCGTGTTCGGCACCGTCACCGTGCCCAGCAGCGCACCCGAAGCCGAGCCGTCGCGGATCTCGATCGTGCCGCCCGCTCCCGCCGACGACACCACCGCGCTGAACCGCGTGATGCCCGCGGTGCTCACCGACGCGTAGCCGGCCCAGTCACCGTCCTCGATGTAGCCCAGCGTCCGGCCGCCGCTCGCCGGGGCGTGCTCCGCCACCTGCACACCCGAACCCGACGTGAACGCCTCACCCTCCACAGTGGACGCGGACGGCACACCGCACGAGGCCGGGGCCGCACCCGCGGCGTAGCGGATCGCGCCCAGCAGCTCGGCCCGGAACACCGGGTCCGAGTACGACTCGATCGTGTGGCCGAGCCCGGTGTAGAACGCCCGGCCGCTGCCCTGCGGGTGGCACCACGTGATCGGGTGGTCCGCCCCCATCTCGCCGCCGGCGTAGCTCGACTCGTCCAGCGTCTGGAGCACGTGCACACTGCCGCGCGGGTTCGTGCGGTAGTTGTACAGCTCGTCCGCGCGGGTCCACACCGGCGGCAGGTGCGCCGTCGCCGGGTGGGTGGCGTCCTCCGTCACGAACCGGGCCTGCTGGATCGCCGGGTGGCTCTTGAACCACGCGCCGACCAGCTGCCCGTACCACGGCCAGTCGTACTCGGTGTCGGCCGCCGCGTGGATGCCGAGGTAGCCGCCGCCACCCTCCACGTAGGACTGGAACGCCGCCTGCTGCGTGGCGTCCAGGACGTCGCCCGTGGTGGAAAGGAACACGACCGCCTCATAGGACGCCAGTGAAGCAGCGGTGAACACCGACGCGTCCTCGGTCGCCGTCACGGTGAAGCCGTTCGCGGCACCCAGTTCCCGGATCGCCTGGATCCCCGCCGGGATCGAATCGTGGCGGAAGCCCGCCGTCTTCGAGAACACCAGCACGTCGTACGACGGGTCCACGTGGGTCGGCATACCGCCCAGCGTAAAGGAATCGACGTCGAACAGGGAGCCGGCACCACCGTGGAACACCAGGAACAGCGGTCCGGAGCCACTCGACACCGACGCCGTCACGTCCCGGAACGTCTCCCAGTCCCCGGTCGACGGCACGGCCACCGACCCCAGCAGCGTCCCGGTCGCCGAACCGGACCGGATTTCGATCGTCCCGCCGGCGCCCGCCGACGAAACCCGCGCGGTGAAGGTCCGCGCGCCCGCCGTGCTCACCGAGGCGTACCCGGCCCAGTCGCCGTCCTCGAGGTAGCCGAGGGTGCTGCCGCCGCTCGCCGCGGCGTGCGGCGCGATCTGCACGCCGGAGCCCGACGTGAACGACTCGCCCTCGATCGCGCCCGCCTGCGCCGCCGTGGTGAACGTGAACGCGTCGAGGTCGAACAGGTTCCCCTGCCCGGTCACGCCCTTGAACACCAGGTACAGCGCCGTCGTCCCGGCCGGCCGGTTCGCCAGGTTCGCCGTGACGGTCTGGAACGTGTCCCAGTCCCCGGTGTTGGCGACGGCCGCCGAGCCGAGCACCGTGCCGGTGGGCGAGCCCGCCCGCACCTCCAGGGTCCCGCCGGGCCCGCCGGACGACACCCGCGCGCTGATCGCCGTGGCGTTGCCCAGCGCGTACGGCGTGAACGAGATCCAGTCGCCGTCGTCGGTGTACCCGACCGTCCGGCCGCCCTCCGCCGCGCCGTGACTGGCGAGCTGAACCCCCGACTGCGCCGCGAAGTGCTCGCCTTGGCGGTGCCGCGGCTGCAGTTTGCGGACGCTGTGCGAGGTCAGGCCGCCCTTGTCGGTGTACTGCGCGTCGAAGACGCCGTAGACGTTCGCCGCGGCGTCGTGCTCACCGTCGACCGGGATCGCGATCGAGCCGGAGCACCCGGTCGCCTGCGTGATCTGGTGCTCGTGGCTGTCGTGGCCCAGCAGGTAGGTGACCTTGACCTTCGAGCAGTCCAGCGGCCCGTCCTCCGGATCGCTGCCCGTCACCTGGAAGGGCACGGTGTCACCGAAGGAGAACAGCTGTCCGTCGATCGGGGAAGCGAGGGCGACGGAAGGCGCCGTGTTCCCGACCGTCACCACGAGGCTCGCGGTGCCGGTCAGGCCCTCCGGGTCGGAGACGGTGAGCGTCGGCGAGTACGTTCCGTTCGTGGTGTAGGTGTGCGCGGGGTTCGCCGACGTCGACGTGGCTCCGTCGCCGAAGTTCCACCGGTAGCTCAGCGCCCCGCCCTCGGGATCGGCGCTGCCGGCGGACGAGAAGTTCACCGTCAAGGGATTGGGTCCGGACGTCTTGTCGGCCGCGGCCTTCGCGACCGGGTTGCGGTTGGTGCCGGCCAGGTACTCGATCCGGTAGAGCGCCTGGTTGTCGTCCCCGGTGCCGTAGTCGAGGACGTAGAGAGCACCGTCCGGGCCGAAGGCCATGTCCATGACCTGCGTTCCGGTCCACGGGAAGTCCTCGATCGGCCCGCGGGTGCCGTCGCCGTTGACGGTGACCGCCTTGATCCACTTCCGCCCGTACTCCCCCGCGAAGTACTTGCCGTCCAACGACTGCGGAAACTTCACCGTGGACGTCGAAGCGGCGTCGTACCGGTACACCGGCCCGCCCATCGGCGACTCCGAGCCGCTGCCGAACTCCGGCGGCGAGCCTTCGTCACCGGCGTACTTGATCCACGCGGGCTTCGGCACCGGCAGCTTCGCGAGGCCGGTGTTGCGGAACGAGGAGTTGACCGGCCCGCCGGCGCAGTCGTACTTCGCGCCCGAGGGCCCGCTCGGGAACGTGTAGTGGTTGTACGTCTCGGTCGTCGTGTTCGAGCCGGTGCAGTACGGCCAGCCGAAGTTGCCCGGCCCGGTGATGCGGTCGAATTCGACCTGGCCCTGCGGCCCGCGGTTCGGATCGGTCGTGCCGGCGTCCGGGCCGTAGTCGCCGAGGTAGACGACGCCGGTCGGTTTGTCGACACTCATCCGGAACGGGTTGCGGAAGCCCATCGCGTAGATCTCCGGCCGCGTGTTCGCGGTGCCCGGCGCGAAGAGGTTCCCCGGCGGGATCGTGTAGGTCCCGTCGGCCTGCGGGTGGATGCGCAGCAGCTTGCCGCGCAGGTCGTTCGTGTTGCCGGACGAGCGCTGCGCGTCGAACTGCGGGTTGCGCGTGGTCCGTTCGTCGATCGGCGAGTAGCTGTCCGAGGAGAACGGGTTGGTGTCGTCACCGGTCGTCAGGTACAGGTTGCCGGCGGCGTCGAAGTCGATGTCGCCGCCGACGTGGCAGCACTGGCCGCGGTCGTTGGCGACCTTCAGCACGACCTTCTCGCCGGCCAGGTCGAGCGTGTTGTCGGTCTTCAAGACGAACCGGGACAGGTGCAGCTCACCCTTGAATGGCGCGAAGTCCGCCTCGGTACCGTCGGTCGGCGCGTCACCGTCCGGTGTGGACAGCCGCGGCGAGTAGTACAGCCAGATGTACCGGTTCGCCGCGAACCCGGGGTCGGCGGCGACGCCTTGGAGGCCTTCCTCGTCGTGGGTGTAGACGTTCAGCTTGCCCGCGATCGACGTCGCACCGGCCGCGGTGGTGACGCGGACGGTGCCGTCGCGGGAGGTGTGCACGACCGAGCGGTCCGGCAGCACGGCGAGCGACATCGCCTCGCCGCCCAGCTCGGCCGCGCCGGTCGCGAGGGCGACCTGCTGGTAGTCCGCGGGTGGGATGTCCGCGCGGGCCGGGGTGTCGAGGGTGAGCAGGAGGCCGGCGCCCAGGAGCGCGGTGCCGAACAGCCTCGCCCACTTCGGTGGGGACGGAGACATGCGGATCCTTCCTGATTTGAGCGTGCTTCGCCCCGGAGTGGCGCGAAGCCGGTTTCGATCACCTTCCGACGGGGCTGGCGGTCACCCGTTGAACAGAAGTTTCATGGTCTGCCGCGGCTTGTCGTGAGTGGTAAGGCGGGTTCTAACCCGCCTTACCGCGCGCAGCACGCGGCCGAGCGCCCGCCCGAACTCCATCGTGTCGTCGGGGGTCGGGAACACCAAACTCAAC
>NZ_JAVHJU010000036.1:75889-313780 GCF_031082405.1 Amycolatopsis sp. A133 | reverse complement strand
CGTGAGTGGTAAGGCGGGTTCTAACCCGCCTTACCACTCACGACAAGCCGCGGCAGACTTACGGTTTGGAGGAGAACGCGGCGTCGAACGCCGCGGTGGGTGGGGAGAAGTTGAGCTTGCGGACGAACTCCAGCGCTTCGGGTGCGCCGGTGAGCCGGTCCATGCCGGCGTCCTCCCACTCGATGGAGATCGGGCCGTCGTAACCGATGGCGTTGAGCATGCGGAAGACGTCCTCCCAGGGGACGTCGCCGTGGCCGGTGGAGACGAAGTCCCAGCCGCGGCGGGGATCGGCCCACGGCAGGTGCGAACCCAGCCTGCCGTTGCGGCCGTTCAGCTGCTTGCGGGCCTCCTTGCAGTCGACGTGGTAGATCCGGTCCTTGAAGTCCCACAGGAACCCGACGGGGTCGAGGTCCTGCCAGACGAAGTGCGACGGGTCGAAGTTGAGCCCGAACGCCTCGCGGTGGCCGATCGCCTCCAGCGTCCGGACGGTGCTCCAGTAGTCGTAGGCGATTTCGCTCGGGTGCACCTCGTGGGCGAAGCGGACGCCGGCCTCGTCGAAGACGTCGAGGATCGGGTTCCAGCGGTCGGCGAAGTCGGCGTACCCGCGCTCGATCATCGACGGCGGCACCGGCGGGAACATCGCGACCGTGTGCCAGATCGACGAGCCGGTGAAACCGACCACAGTGGACACCCCGAGCTTCGCCGCGGCGCGGGCGGTGGCCTTCATCTCCTCCGCCGCCCGCTGCCGGACGCCTTCGGCCTCGCCGTCACCCCAGATCCGCGCGGGCAGGATGGCTTCGTGCCGCTCGTCGATCGGGTGGTCGCAGACGGCCTGGCCCACCAGGTGGTTCGAGATGGTCCACACCTTGAGGTCGTACTTGGCCAGCGTCTCCAGTTTCGCCGG
This sequence comes from Amycolatopsis sp. A133, assembly GCF_031082405.1. Lineage (GTDB taxonomy): Bacteria > Actinomycetota > Actinomycetes > Mycobacteriales > Pseudonocardiaceae > Amycolatopsis. The sequence goes on along the minus strand of NZ_JAVHJU010000036.1, from coordinate 312,876 downwards.
GACGTAGCCGTCGTCGGCCAGCGCCCGGTCGACTTCGAAGTGGTCGCCCCAGCAAGCGATCTCGAGGCCTTCGTAGCCCCAGCCGCTCGCCAGCTCGCACACCTCCTCGAACGGCAGATCGGCCCACTGCCCGGTGAACAGGGTCAACGGTCGTGCCATGTCCTGACCTCCTCCAAGTGCGGTTACTCGGTACGGACAGCCGCCGCGAGCAGCAGCTCCTTGACCTCCGTGGCGTGGATCTTCTCCCGAGCCAGTGCCGGGTCGGAGCACAGCAGCACCGGCCCGTCCTCGGGCGCGTCGGGCAGCCGCCCGTGACTCCCGCGGACCGGCGCCGGGTCGAGCGGGACGACCTGCATGGAGTACCGCAGGCCGAGCTTCTTGCGCGCCAGCGCCGACGCCGCCTTCAGCTTCACCGCCGGGTCGTTCGGGTCGAAGAACAGCTCGGCCGGGTCGTAGCCGGGCTTGCGGTGGATTTCGACGGTCTTCGCGAAGTCCGGCGCGCGGTCGTCGCTCAGCCAGTAGTAGTACGTGAACCAGGCGTCCGGCTCGGCGATCGCGACCAGCTCACCGGCGCGTTCGTGGTTGATCCCGATGCCCGCCTGTCCCTCGCGATCGAGCACGACGTCCACTCCGGGCAGTCCGGCGACGATGTCCCGGACGCGCGGGATGTCGGCCGGGTCGGCGACGTAAACGTGCGCGACCTGGTGGTCGGCCACCGCGAACGCCCGGGACGTCCACGGGTCGAGGTACTCCATGCCCGCCTGGACGTACACGTTGAGCAGGCCTTCGCGGCGCAGCGCCCGGTTGATGCCGACCGGCCGGCTCGCGTTCGTGATGCCGTACTCCGAGAGCGCGACGACCGTGTGCCCGCCCGCGGCCGCTTGATCGAGCAACGGCTTCAGCGCCGTGTCGATCTCCCGGGCAGCGGCCGCGGCCTGGGGTGCGTCCGGCCCGAAGCGCTGCAGGTCGTAGTCGAGGTGCGGGAGGTAAACGAGCGTGGTGTCCGGCTTGTCCTCCGCCATGATCTTCTGCGCGGCGGCGATGATCCACTTCGACGACGTGATCGCGGCCGTCGGACCCCAGTAGGTGAACAGCGGGAACTCACCCAGGGCGCCGACCAGGCGGTCGTGCAGCTGCGGCGGGTGGGTGTAGGCGTCCGGGGACTTCTTGCCGTCGGCGTGGTAGATCGGCCGCGGGGTCACCGTCAGGTCGACGTCCATGCCCATCGCGTACCACCAGCAGACGTTGGCGACCTTGTGCCCGGCCTGCACGCGGCGGGCCGCGTCCCAGAACTTGTCGCCCTGCACGAGCTTGTTGTGCTGGCGCCACAGGAAGATCTCGCCGAGGTCGCGGAAGTACCAGCCGTTGCCGACGATGCCGTGCTCGGCCGGCTGCAGGCCGGTGAGGAACGTCGACTGCACCGAGCACGTGACCGCGGGGAACACGGTGTCGAGCTGCGCGGTGAAGCCGGGTTCGGCCATCTTGCGCAGGTTCGGCATGTGCGGGAGCAGCCGCGGGGTCAGCCCCACGACGTCGAGAACCAGCAAACTCATGCGGAAACCTCTTCCAAGCCTAAGGCGATCAGTTCTCGCCGGGTCCAGTCCAGCTCGGCCGCGATGCCCGCGACCAGCCCGGCGTCGTCGGCGGGTGCGTCCGGGAGCACCTGCCAGGTGTAGGTCTCGACCTCGACGTGGTCGGTGCGCGCGGCGGCGCCGCCGAACAGCTCGGCGAGGGTGCCGGCCAGCACCGGCCGGGTCGACGTCAGCGGTGGCGCGGGATCGGCGTGCAGCGGCACGTGGAAGTGCACGCGCCACGGCGCCTCGCCCGGCAGCCCGCCGGCCAGCGCCTCGTCGAGGTCGTCGGCGCCCGGAGGCTCGCCTTCGTTGCTCTGGTGCAGGAACCGCGGTTCCACAAAGGACTCGAGCGCCTTCCGCGTCGCCGGGTCGTTCGGCGCGGCCGCTTCCAAAGCCGCGGACGCCTGCAGCTTGACGACGTCGAGCCCGGCTGCCTCGAGCCGGCCGAGTGCGGCCGCCGGGTCCTCGAACCCGACCGCGAGGTGGCAGGTGTCGAGGCAGACGCCGAGCCATTCGGTATCCACATCGGACAGCAGGGCCGCCGCCTGCGCGGTGGTCTCGATGACGCACCCGGGTTCGGGTTCGAACGCCACCCGCACCGGACGGTCCTGCTTCGCCAGCCCCTCGGCGAGCAGGCCGAGCTGCCCTCGGTCGTCCCGCCATTCGGTGCGCCAGCCGAGCGGCAACGTCGACACGCTGCCGCGCACGGCGTCGGCCGGCAGCAGCTCGGCGAGCAGCCGGGCCAGGTCGAGGGTGTAGGCGGTCCGCTCCGGCGTCGACCAGTCCGGCCGGTACACCTTGTGCTTGACGACCGGGTCGTGGAACCCCTGGTACGGGAACCCGTTGAGCGTGACGACTTCGAGGCCGCGCGCGGCCAGCTCGGCGCGCAGCTTGCCGACGGCCCCCGGGTCGGCGGTCAGCTCGGAAGCCACCGGCCGGGCCAGCCACAGGCCCATTCCCAGCCGGTCCACGCCCAGGCGGTCCCGGACCGGCTCGCCGAAGCGGGCCAGCTGGGCGAGCACGCCGTCGAGGTCCTCGGCCTGGTGCACGTTGGTGCAGTAGGCGAGGTGGACGAGCGTGCCGTCGCGGTGCCGGAACCTCACTTGCGTGCCCCCCGCAGGATGGAGTTGCCCGCGAACTCGGCGGCCGGGGCCGTCTCGTCGAGCGAGAGCCGCCCGCTCTGGCCGTAGAAGGCCACCGGGTTGCGCCACAGCACCTGGTCGACGTCGTCCTCGGTGAACCCGGCGGCCAGCATCGCGTCCCCGGTCTTCCGGGTCTTGAGCGGGTCGCTCTTGCCCCAGTCCGCGGCCGAGTTCACCAGCACGCGCTCGGTGCCGTACTCCCGGAGGATGGCGACCATGCGGTCCTCGTCCATCTTCGTGTCCGGGTAGATCGAGAACCCCAGCCAGCAGCCGGCGTCCTTGGCCATCGCGACGGTCATCTCGTTGAGGTGGTCGAGCACCACGCGCCCCGGCGCGATGCCGGACTCGCGGACGACGGCGATGCTGCGTTGGGTGCCGGCGGCCTTGTCGCGGTGCGGGGTGTGCACCATCGCCGGGAGGTCGTGGTCGATCGCCAGCGCCAGCTGCGCCGCGAACGCCTTGTCCTCCTCGGCGGTCATCGAGTCGTAGCCGATCTCGCCGACCGCGACGACGCCGTCCTTCTCCAGGTAGCGCGGCAGCAGGTCGAGCACCGGCGTGCAGCGCGGGTCGTTGGCCTCCTTGGGGTTGAGCGCGATCGTGCAGTGGTGGGCGATGCCGTACTGGCTCGCGCGGAACGGCTCCCAGCCGACGAGCGCGTCGAAGTAGTCGGTGAAGCTGCCGACGTTCGTGCGGGGCTGGCCCAGCCAGAACGCCGGTTCGACGAGCGCGCGGACGCCGGCGGCGTGCATGGCCGCGTAGTCGTCGGTGGTCCGGGAGCTCATGTGGATGTGCGGGTCGAAGATGCGCATCAGGCGTCCTGTTCGTTCAGCAGCGGGCGGAGGTCGGCGGGGACGTCGCGGCCCGCGGCGGTGCGCTCGGCCGCGAAGGACCGCATCATGCGCAGCAGTTCGTCGTCGGTCCGGCGGTCCAGGCCGGCGACTTCGGCGAGGGGGATGCCCATGAAGACGCACTTGAGGACGCCGTGGCGGTACGCGGCGTCGTCGAGGTGCTCGGCGGCGTACTCCCCCATCGCGGCGGTCACGAGCCGCGTGTCGTTGGTGCGGAGGGCGTCCGCGACCAGGTCCAGCCCGGCATCGCCGGTGTCCACAACGGACAGTCCACGCAGGACGGCCCGCTTCTCGGCGGCGTCGCCGTAGCGGTAGAGGTCCGGCATCTCCGCGGCGGCCCCTGGAGCCGCCTTGAGCAGCTCCACGCGGGCCACGTCGTCGACCGTCCACCCCGGGGTGTCCGCCGGACCCCGGCCGACCCGGCGGCCGACTCCCGGGAACACCGTGCGCAGCGCCGTCGAGTCGGTCGCGACCTTCTTCAGGGCTTCGTCGAGCCAGGCGTTCACGCCGTCACCGCCTTCCGCAGGAATTCGAGCGATTCCCGGGCGATCCGCGGGGCGGCGTGGCTGTCGCGCGGCAGTTCCACGGCCACCAGCCCGGGGTACGGCGACAGCGCTTCCAGCACCGGCGGGAAGTCGATCTCGCCCTTCCCGAACTCCAAGTGCTCGTGCGTGCCGCGGCGCATGTCGTCGATCTGGACGTTGACCAGCCGCGGCAGGGCGCGGCGGACGCAGGCGGGCACGGACGCGGACTCGTTGCACCGGCAGTGCCCGATGTCCAGCGTCAGCCCGAACCGCTCCGGATCACCGAGCCGGCGCGCAAGCTCGAAGTACCCGTCCAGGTCCTCGACGAGCATGCCCGGCTCCGGTTCGAAGCCCAGCTTGACGTTGTGCTCGTCGGCCGCCTTGAGCACCTCGGCGCACCCGTCGACCAGGTGCGCCCAGGCCTGTTCGGCGGGCAGATCGGCGGGCTTGTTCCCGCTCCAGAACGACACGGCCTCCGCGCCCAGGTCCGCGGCGATCTCGACGGCCCGCGTCAGGAACTCGACGCGGCGCGCGCGGCCGGGGTCGAGGAACGTTGGCGAGTGCTTGCGCCACGGGTCCAGCAGGAACCGCGCGCCGGTCTCGATCACGACGGCCAGCCCGAGCCGGTCCAGCTCGGCGGCCAGCGACGCGACGCGGCTCGCGAGGTCCGGTCCGAACGGGTCGAGGTGCTGGTGGTCGAGGGTCAACGCGACGCCGTCGTAGCCCAGGTCGGCCAGGACGCGCAGCGCGTCGCCGAGGCGGTGGTTGGCGAAGCCGTTGGTGCCGTACCCGAACCTCATGTCGGCGACACCTTCCGGCTCAGCGCCCGGGCGATCGGGAACGCGGCGGCGACGGCCAGCGCCGAACGCCACGCCCCGGTTCGCGCGATCAGCCCGGCCTGCAGCGGGATCATGCCGTGGATCCCGGCGCCGACCGCGCGGCGGATCTTCGGCGCGGCCGGGTCGCGGACGGCGTCGTACTGCGCCCGCCCGGTGGTCAGCGCGTACGTCCCGAGCAGCACCGAGGCCAGCGGCCCGACGCGGCCCGCGGCGACGCGCACCCCCGCCGTGGCGGCGAGGGTGGCCGCCGGCAGCGCGGGCTTCGCACCGTCCACTTCGGACCGCGACAACGTCGTCACGGCGTAGGTGTGCGCCCCGACGGTCAGCGCCGCGGGCACGGCCGCCCGGGCCCCGCCCCCGCCGAGCAGGACGTCCAGCGCGCGGGCGGCGGCCATCGCGGCCGGCCCGAACACGGTCTCCTTGAGCACGAAGTCGTACGCCCAGACGGTCGCGGCCAGCGGCACCGCGACGCGCAAAGCCCGCTTCCCGCCGGCCACCGCGGCGATGCCCAGCCCGCCCGCGGTCAGCCCGGTCGCGACGCCGAGCGCGGTGCCCGGCGTGATCCGGCCGGACGGGATCGGCCGCTCGGGCCGTTCCAGCGCGTCGAGGTGGCGGTCGGCGTAGTCGTTGAGCGCCATGCCCGCCCAGTAGATGCAGACGGACGCCCCGGTCAGGGCGAGCGTGCGGCGGCCGAACGGCCAGCCCGAAGCGGCGGCCCCGGCGACGGCGTCCCCGGGCACGGTCAGCGCGGCGGGCGCGCGGACGAGTTCGACGAGCGCCTTCACCGGTTCGCCCACCCGACCAGCGCGGCGTACTGCGAAGCCAGGTCGTGCGGCCCGTCGCCGACGGGATCCTTGAAGAAGAACCCGAACTCGGCCACCGGCCCGGCGACGCCGTCGCGGCAGGCCTTGCCGGTCAGCCGGGCGAGGTCGAGCACCAGCGGCGCCGCGAGCGCGGAGTCGCAGCCCTGCCAGGTGAGCTGCAGGGTCATGCGCGCGCCGAGGAAGCCTTCGAACAGCACGTGGTCCCAGGCGGTCTTCCAGTCGCCGAGGGCCGGGACGTAGTCGATGTGGACCTCACCGTCGACCGGGTGCCCGAGGTTCTGCTGGAGGACCTGCTGCTTGGAGGCGTTCTTGCTGGCCGCCGCGCCGGGATCGGCGAGGGTGGCACCGTCGCCGCCGCCGAGCAGGTTCGTACCCGACCAGGCCAGGACGTTCAGCCCGCGCTGGGCGAACATCGGCGCGAGCACCGCCCGCAGCAGCGTCTCGCCGGTCTTGCCGTCCCGGCCCGCGTACGGCAGTCCGGTCGCGCGGGCGAGTTCGTCGAGCGCCGGCAGCCGCGCGCCCGTGGAGGGGGTGAAGTCGACAAAGCCACAACCGGCGCGGAACGCGGCGTAGGCGTAGAGCGCGCTCGCGGGGAGCACGTCCTCACCCGCGTCCAGCGCGGCTTCCAGCGCCGTGAGCGACGCGTGGGCCGGGTGCGGCACGCAGGGCGGCTCGGTGGAGGAGACGTTGACGACGACCACGTGGCCGAGCTCCTCGCGGAACGCCGTGAGGTCGGCGACGACCTGGTCGATCGCCGCGCGGCCACCGCCGTCGGGCGCGGGCCGAAGCCGCGTCTCGGCGGCCTCGAGGTCCGCCCCGACCGGGCCCGGCAGCGTCGCCGGCAGCACACCCGCCGCCGCCAGGTGCTCGGCCCGCTTGACCAGCGGCGTGTCGACGACGTCGTGGCCCCCGAAGACCAGGTCCCCCAGCCCGGGCAGCTCGGCCCCCGCGAAGTCCGGCAGCTCGGTCACGCACCCCGTGCGCGCGGCCAGTCCCGCCCGCATCGCGGCCGCCCCGGCGACGGCCGTCGTGGCCACCGATCCCCGGGCCCCGATCAGCCAGACACCGATCTTCCCCATTGTTCCTCCACCTGTTCGGTTCAGCCCGCGCCGCGAGTTCCTCCGGTGCCGCGGGGCGGGGCACCGCGCGCGGCGTCCGTGCCGCCGCGCGTGCGGGTGCCCGCCAGAGCTACATCGCCGGAGTCGATCACGTGTTTCCACCCAGTCGTGACTGCGGCCCAGTCTGCCCGCTGGATCCGGCCGTGACACGTCCCATCTTGCGGACCGGTTGAGGGGTCTTCATCCGCTGTCCCTTTCCGCTCGGACCGGCACCAGCGCCGGGTCGTCGAACACCGCTTGGAGCGCGACGTGCGCCCCGCCGCGCGAAGCCGCGGAGAACCCGAGCCAGGACAGCTCGACACGGCAGCCGCCGATCCCGGGAGCGATCACCCGGGCCTCGAGCTCGGCGAGCATCGGGCCGAGCAGGTACGGCCCGAGCTGGGCGAAGTACCCGCCCAGCAGCACCACCCGCGGGTTGAAGACGTTGACCAGCACGGCCGCGCCGACGCCGAGCCCGGTGCCCACCCGGGCGAGCGCGTCGAGCGTCCGCCGGTCCTTCCGCTCGGCGCGGCGGCGGATGATGTCGAGCCGCTGTTCGAGGTCGAGCGACGGGTCGTGCACCGGATCGGCGGGCGACGCGGCCAGGCGCAGCATCCCGGCCAGCCCGACGAGCGTTTCCCAGCAGCCGCGGCGCCCGCACCCGCAAAGGCGCCCGGCCGGGTCGAGCTGGATGTGCCCGACCTCACCGGAGAACCCGCCGGCGCCGCCGAGCAGCCGGCCGGCGGCGATCACCCCGCCGCCGACGCCGATCTCGCCGGTCAGGTACACCAGGTCGGGGGTGCCCGCGACGCTGCCCATGGCGTATTCGCCGAGCGCGCCGAGGTTGGCGTCGTTGGCCGTGCGGATCGGGAACGACGGCGGGCCGAGCCGCCGGGTCAGCCGGTCGGTGATGCCGCGGACCACCGGGACGTCGGTCCAGTGCAGGTTGGGCGCGAAGGCGACGGTGCCGCTCGCGACGTCCACCAGCGCCGGGACGCCGACGGTCACGCCGGCCGGCGTGACGCCCAGCCGACGACATTCCCGCAGCGCCCGCGCGGTGAGTTCCGCGCCGGCGTCGAGGACCTTCGCCACGGGCAGCGCCTGGACGTCGAGCGCCACGCGTTGCTCGAACAGGACCGTGCCGGTGAGGTCGAGGGCGAGCGCGGTCAGGTAGTCGACGTTGATCTCGACGCCGATGCCGCCGACGCCGCGGCCGTCCAGCTCGACGATCGTGCCCGGCCGCCCGACGGCGCCGGCGCGTTCCCGCTCGCCCTCGCGCGCCAACCCGCGGCCGACCAGCTCCGAGACGAGGCTCGACACGGTTCCCTTGTTGAGCCCGGTGTCCGCGGCGATCGCCGCCCGCGACCGGGGGCCCGCGTCCCGCAGGTGCCGCAACACCAGCGCCAGGTTGCTCCGGCGTACGGCGGCCTGGTCGGCCGGGCGCACCGGTTTGAGGAAAAAGGAGGAGTCCACGCCGACACCGCCCCGGTTCGTTTGCTGGAACAACAAATTAGGTCGGCGGAAACCATCGGGTCAACGCGCCCGGGTGCCGGGCGAAAGCCGGGCAACCGGGGTTGACCAGCGAAACTATCGCACGCGGGAAGCAAAAGTGTCCCACGGATGGAGCAGGAGTTAGGGTGTGCGCCCGCCGTAATCCCCCCGCCGATCGGGCAGCACCGCTCAGCGGGAGTGTCGGCGTACTTGCGCAAGTTTCCGTCAGGCCGAAGGCACCGCCGGGAAAGAGAGCTTGCTCAGCGCCGCGACCAGCGGCGAAAGTTCCGGCAAGCTCCCGGCGTCCGCGAGGGCGTCCGCCAGCGCCGTGTCGTGCGTGGGCCGCGCCGCCGTCAGCAGGGCCTGGCCCGCCGGCGTCACCTCCGTGTAGATGCCGCGGCGGTCGTCCGCGCAGAGGTAGCGGGCCAGCAGCCCGCGGCCTTCCAGCCGCGTGACCAGCCGCGTAGTCGCCGACTGGCTGAGCACCACCGCGTTCGCGAGCTGGTTCATCCGCAGGTGGAAGCCGTCCTGGCGGGCCAGCACGTCCAGCACCGTGTACTCGCTCACCGACAGTTCGTGGTCGCGCTCGAGCGCGCGCTGCAGCCGGTCCTCGATCCGCGCGTGCAGCGCGGCCAGCGTGCGCCAGCCCTGTGCGCGGGCTTCGACGGCATCGTCGTCCAGTGACACGGTTCACCTCTTCCCGGCTTGCGCGCAGGTCGTTGCACGAAGCACCATCAAGCTTGTGCAATAGACGGCGTCTGCAACTATCTCGGACGCTTGTAGTTGCCCACGCCAGCAACCAGTCTACCCCGGGAAGAAGGAACCCCATGCCCGCCGCTCTGCTCGCACTGGCGATCAGCGCTTTCGGGATCGGCACCACCGAGTTCGTGATCATGGGCCTGCTGCCCGAGGTCGCGGGCGACTTCGGCGTCTCGATCCCCACCGCAGGCCTGCTCATCTCGGGCTACGCGCTCGGCGTCGTCGTCGGTGCTCCCGTGCTCACCGCGCTCGCCACCCGGGTGCCGCGCAAGACCGTGCTCGTCGCGCTGATGGGCCTGTTCATCGCGGGCAACGTGCTCTCGGCGCTGGCCCCGGGCTACGGCCTGCTCATGACCGGCCGCGTGGTGGCGGCGCTGAGCCACGGCGCCTTCTTCGGCGTCGGCTCGGTCGTCGCCGCGTCACTGGTCGCCCCGGCCAAGCAGGCGAGCGCCATCGCCCTGATGTTCACCGGCTTGACCGTGGCGAACGTGCTCGGCGTGCCCGCCGGCACCGCGCTCGGCCAGGCCTTCGGCTGGCGCTCGACGTTCTGGGTGGTCAGCGCGCTCGGCGTCGCCGGCGCGATCGGCGTCATCGCGCTCGTGCCGCGCCAGGAACCGGACCCGGGCGCCGGCCTGCGCGGTGAACTCGCCGTGTTCCGCCGCCCGCAGGTGTGGCTCGCGCTGGCCATGACCGCGCTCGGCTTCGCCGGGGTGTTCGCGTCCTTCACCTACATCGCACCGATGATGACGCAGGTCGCGGGCTTCTCCAGCGGCGCCGTCACCTGGTTGCTCGTGCTCTTCGGCGCCGGCCTGTTCGCCGGCAACCTGCTCGGCGGCCGGGCCGCGGACCGCAAGCTGATGCCGAGCCTCTACGTCATCCTCGCCGCGCTGGCGCTCGTGCTGGTGGCCTTCGTGTTCACCGCGCACGCGAAGGTGCCGGCGGCGATCACGATCGTGCTGTTCGGCGCGGCGGGGTTCGCCACCGTGCCGCCGCTGCAGGCCCGCGTGATGGCCAAGGCCGAAGGCGCCCCGGCCCTGGCGTCGGCAGCGAACATCGCCGCGTTCAACCTCGGCAACGCCGGCGGCGCCTGGCTCGGCGGCCAGGCCATCAACGCCGGCCTCGGCTACACCGCGCCCAGCTGGATCGGCGCCGCGCTCGCCGCGGCGGGCCTCGCCGTGGCGCTCGTCTCCGGCCTGCTCGACCGCCGGGCCCGTTTCCCGGCCGGGGAACGGGTACCCGTCCGATGAACCACCCACCGAAAGGAACCCTCGTGACCAGCGTGCCCGTGATCGAACTCAACAACGGCGTGCGGATGCCGCAACTCGGCTACGGCGTGTTCCAGGTCCCCGACGACGAGACCGCCACCGCCGTGAAGACCGCCCTCGAAGCGGGCTACCGCAGCATCGACACCGCCGCCGTCTACGGCAACGAAAAGGGCGTCGGCCAGGCGATCGCCGAATCCGGCATCGCCCGCGACGAGCTCTTCGTCACGACGAAGCTGTGGAACTCCGCCCAGGGCTACGACTCGACGCTCAAGGCGTTCGACTCGAGCATGGCCAAGCTGGGCCTGGAGCAGCTGGACCTCTACCTGATCCACTGGCCGACCCCGGCGCGCGACAAGTACCTCGACACGTGGAAGGCGTTCGAGAAGCTCCACGCCGACGGCCGGGTCCGCGCGATCGGCGTCTCCAACTTCCAGCCCGCGCACCTCGAGCGCCTGCTCGACGCCGCCGACGTCGCCCCGGCGGTCAACCAGGTCGAGCTGCACCCGTACCTGCAGCAGGCCGAGCTGCGCGAATTCGACGCGAAGCACGGCATCGCGACCGAGGCGTGGAGCCCGCTCGCCAAGGGCGGCAGCCTGCTCGGCGACCCGGTGGTGGCCGACCTCGCGGTGAAGCGCAGCCGCACGCCCGCGCAGATCGTGCTGCGCTGGCACCTGCAGCTGGGCAACGTGGTGATCCCGAAGTCGGTCACGCCGTCCCGGATCGAGGAGAACTTCGACCTGTTCGGGTTCACCCTCACGGAGGAGGAGATGGAGTCGCTGACCCCGCTGGACCGCGCCGAGCGCACCGGCCCGGACCCGGACTCGTTCAACGCCGCCTGAGGTGTCGTGAGTGGTTAGGCGGGTTAGAACCCGCCTAACCACTCACGACGAGCTGCGGGAGAGTCACTGCTTGCGGGCCACTCCGCCCAAGGTCAGGAAGTTCAGCTCGCCCAGCGGGTGCAGCCGGGGGCCGTCCGGCCACCATTCGTGCAGGTAGACCAGCCCCGGCCGGAGCAGGTCGGTACCGTCGAAGAACCCCGTTATCTGCTCGCGCGTGCGGTAGACGCTGCCCAGGCCGGTGCCCTGGAAACTGGTCTCCAGCAGCCGGGCCAGTTCCTGGCGCGGGGAGTCCTCTTCCGGGTCGCAGTTGTGCGTGAGCAGCAGGAACGACCCGGGCGCGAGCGCGGCGACGTACTCCGCGACGATCGCCTTCGCGCGGTCGTAGTCGTCGATGTGGTGGACGATCGAGGTGAGGATCAGCGCCACCGGCCGCGAGAAGTCGAGGTACTCCTTGACGACCTCGTCGGCGAGGGTTTCGGCGGGCCGCGTCAGGTCGGCGCCCGTGACGTGGGTCAGGTAGTTCTCCTCGAGCAGCGCCCGCCCGTGCACCTGCACCAGCGGGTCGTTGTCGACGTACACCACCTGCGCGTCCGGGTTGTACCGCTGCGCCACCTCGTGGGTGTTCTCCGCCGTCGGCATGCCGGAACCGAGGTCGAGGAACTGGTCGATGCCGCGTTTGCCGGCCAGGAACCGCACCGCGCGCACCAGCCAGTCGCGGTGTTCCTTCGCCATCCCACGGGCGCCGGGCGCGATGGCGAGCAGGCGCCGCATCGCTTCGCGGTCCACCTCGTAGTGGTCGTGCCCGCCGAGCAGCGCGTCGGACAGCCGGGCCAGGCTCGCCTTGCTGAAATCGAGGGCGGCCGCACCGCCCTCGGTTCCGGACCGCAGGTCGCCAGGCGTCATCGGCTGTACTCCCACTCTGCGCGTGGTGACGGCGCCCCCTGCCCGGGCTCGCTCACCGTGTCCGGCGACGGACAGTGCTCAGATTACGACATGCGGTTCACCAAGTGAACCGGGCGCAAGGGCCTTGCCTGCCAGGGAGAACTACCCGAAACGGAGTTCTTTCCACGTCGTTCCCCCATCCGTGGTCCGGTACACGGCCGAGCCGCCGTCGGCGTCCGGCTGGCCGTCGACGACCACCCCGGTGCCGCGGCCGGGGAAGTCGAGATCGGTCAGCGCGAAGCCGCGTTCGGTCAGCGCGAGCGTCGTCCAGGTGCGGCCGCCGTCGGCCGTGCTGTGCAGGAACCCGACGCCGCCGCCCACCGCCGCGACCGTCGCGGACGTCGGCGAGGCCGCGTCGAAGCCCTGGTTGATGCCGGCGAACGGCGCGGCGCCGCCCTCGCCGAACCGCGCGCCCAGCTGCGGCGCGCGGCGCAGCTGCCGCTCGGTCGAACCGGGCGACGGCGAGCCGGGGCTGCTGCTGCACAACGCCACGACCTGCCGTTCGCGGACCCCGGCGAGCGAAGCGACCTCCCCCTCCGGGCACGGCGGGTCGGCCGGGGTGAACCGGACGCCGTCGCGGGAGGTCCAGTACTGCTCCTTGCCGTAGTCCGCGCCGAGCGCGACCTGCAGGCCGCCGCCGACGGCCAGGTCGCCGTAGGTGAGGCCGCCGGTGACCACGAACCCGGGCACCGGGCTCAGCACCGGCGAGCCGGCGGCCGCCGAGTACAGCCGGGTCGAGCCGCGGCCCTCGCCGTACGTGGTCAGCACGGCGAAGACGCGACCGCCGGTTTCGGTGAGCTTCGAGAGGTAGTACGGTTCCCGCGCGCCGGCCAGGGTGACCGGGTGCCAGGTGGCGCCGCCGTCGCGGGTCGTGCGCACGTGGACGCCGTCGCTGACGTACGCGACGCGGTCGCCGAAGGCCCTCAGCGCGACGTGGTTGTGGTTGTCCGGCAGCGGCACCGGCGGCGCTCCCCGCCGCCGCCAGCTCCGGCCGCCGTCGGTGGTGCCCAGCAGCGCCGGGCACCACCCCTGCGCGCACGGCGAGTACCCGAGGACGTATCCCGTGTCCGGGCCGGTCCAGCTCGTCGACGCGGGTTGGAATCCCTTCGGGACCGCGGCTTCGGCGGTCGCGGGCGACGCGAACGCGGTCAGCAGGGCGAGGACGGACACCAGCAGCGCACCGCGCCGGGGAGTTCTCATGATCACGTGGACGTCCCGCGCGGGGCCCGGGTTGCCCGTCCCGCGCGGAGTTGCGCCGCGCGGCTCAGCGCGGTGCGGCCGCCCGGGCGCCCCGAACCGGACATCCGTGCCGCGGACCGGATTCGGCACCAGGCCGGACCCACCCGCCGTCGATCACGCTCGTGCTCCGGCCAGGAACGCGGCGGCGGCTCCGGCCCAGCCGGGCAGGAAGTGCCCGGCGTCCTCGGCCAGCCGGACGTCGGCGTCCGGGCGGGCTTCCCGCAGTTTCGCCGCCGCGTCGCGCTGGTCGAGGAGGACGTCGTGCGCGCCGAAGTGGGCCTGCACCGGCATCGCCAGGGCACGCAGCCGCTCGACCGGGAACACCGGAATGGTCTCCAGCCGGGGCCTGAAGTGCTCGAACGTCGCGAGGGTGAACTCGCCGAGCGCCTGCCGCGCCGGGTCGGCGGGGCTGCCCTTGGCGACCATGGCCAGCGAGCGGCGCCGTCCCCGGGCACCGAAGCCGCGGTAGGCGGCGAACTTGAGTAGCGGCGCGACCCGGCGCCGGCCGATCCCGGCCGGGTTGACCAGCGCCAGCGCGGTGACCCGGGCGGGCCGCCGCAAGGCGTAGTCCAGCGCCCACCAGCCGCCCAGCGAGGTACCGAGGAAGGCCGCGCGCGGCACCTCGAGCGCGTCGAGCACGTCGTCGAGCCACTCGGCGTAGGCGGACGAGGCGAGCGGGGGCCGCGCCGCGACGGTCCGGCCCGGTTCGCCGGGGGCGTCGACGGCGTACACCCGCAGCCGCCCGGCCAGCGCGGCGATGTCCGGCAGCCAGTGTGCGGCGGTGCCGCCGGAACCCTGCAGCGCGACGACCGGCGGTGCGTCCACCGGTCCGGACACCACGGCGAAGGTGTCCCCCAGCCGGGTGGCCAAGGTGCGCTGCCCGGACGGCACGGGCCAGCGGGCGAGGAGCGTGTCGTAGCGGTCGCGGACCGCGGCCGCCCCGGCCGCCGACCGGTAGATCGCCGTCATGTCGGGTTTTCCGCGACCGAAGCCACCCAGCGCAGCAGGTCGGCGCCGGCGGCCAGGTCGCCGAGCACGATGATCTTCATGGTGGAGCGCTCCCCGTCGTGGATCGTCTCGACGCGCAGGGGCCGCTCGCCGCCGTCCCGCGGCCCGTTCACCGAGGCCACGACCATGGTCGAGATCCGGTCGGCCGCCGCCCGGTCGACGCCGCCGATTTCGGCGACGCCCGACAGCTCGGCGGTCGGGGCCGGGGCCCGTTCGGCGACGGGCAGCCCGGTGAAGGCCGCCAGGTCCTCGGCCGTGATCCGGTACTGCTTGCCGATCCGGACCGCCTTCAGCCTGCCGTCCCGAACGTAGTTCCGGACCGTCCGGACGTGCAGGCCGAGCTGGGCGGCGACCTGTTCGACGGAGTAGACGTCCTGCGCCATGACCCTCCTTACCTTCCGCAAATTACCCTAACACGCTGGCCATAGGGAAGTTTAAGGAAGGCGCGGTTCACTCACCCGGGTGACGGGTATTCCCCGGGTTGTTCCCGCTCGCCAGATACGTCCACATCGGACAGTCGAAAGGACGGCGCCGACGATGCCGTATCCCCCGCCCCCGGAGCCGTACGGAACGCCGTACGAGCTCGCACCCGCCGAAGAGATCGTGGAGCGCACCCACCCGCGCATCCGGGTCGTGCGCACGATCAACGCCCTCATCCACCTCGTCTGCGCGGTGTTCGCGCTGGTCCTGGCCGTGCACATCGTGCTGGTGCTGGGTGGGGCGAACTCGGCGAACGGCTTCGCGCGCCTGATCTCGGAGTGGTCGTCGGGCGTGTCGCTCGGCCTGCGGAACCTCTTCACGCCGGACTCGGAGGGGCTGCGGACGTTCCTCAACGACGGCCTCGCCGCCGTCCTCTGGCTGATCATCGGCGCCATCCTGACCGACGTCATCACCCGCATCGGCGCGCCCGGACCCAGGCGGGTCTGGTACCGGCGCAGCTACCGCTGACCCCGAACCACGAAGAAGGCCTCCCCGGCGCGGTGCCGGGGAGGCCTTCTTCGTGGTTCGGTCCGGTCAGTGCCGGGGCGGTTCGGCACCCGGCTGGACGGGCTCCGGCTCGGGTTCGGGCAGGGCCGGTCCGGCGGGTTCGCCGCCCCGGGGTGCAGGAACGCCCTCGGCGGCCATCGCGTCGAAGTGTTCACGGCACCAGCGGCCGTAGCGCCTTGCGTGCACAGTCATCGCGTCCACCTCCTCTCCACGGGCGATCCCGGTCACACCCTCAGCGTCCTCCGCCGCGGTGCCGAAAGCCAACAGATTTAAGCGGGACTTAACACACGAACGAGTGAATGTCCTCTGTGGACACCGGTCAGCCGGCGAACTCGCGTACGACCGTCCGGCAGAAGGCCGGCAGGTCGTCCGGATTGCGGCTGGAGACCAGTCCGTTGTCCACTACTACTTCTTCGTCGACGACCGTGCCGCCGGCGTTACGGATGTCGGTCCGGATGCTCGGGTACGACGTCAGCGTGCGGCCACGCACGACATCCGCTTCGACGAGCGTCCACGGACCGTGGCAGATCACCCCGACCGGCTTGCCGGCGCGCACGAAGTCGCCGACGAACTTGACCGCCTCGGGGCTCGTGCGCAGGTTGTCGGGGTTCATCGTGCCGCCGGGCAGCAGCAGCGCGTCGAAATCGCCGATTTCGACGTCGGCCACCTTCCGGTCCACCGGGAACCGGTCACCCTTGTCGATGTCGCCGTTCATCGCCTGGATTTCGCCGGTGTCCAGCGAAACCAGCTCGACCGTCGCGCCTTCGTCGAGAACGGCCTGGCGCGGCTTTTCCAGCTCGACCTGTTCGACGCCGTCCGCGGCCAGGATCGCGACCCGGCGTCCTTGCAATGCGTTCGCCATGCGGCTCCTCCGTCAGTCGGAAAACTGAGTGCACCGGGGTAGTTACCCCCTTGTCACGACGTCAAACCAGGTCCACAAAGGACGGTGTGGTCAGTCCGCACATTCGATGGCGAGCACCGCGATATCGTCGTGGGCGGAGCTGCCGAGCCAGTCGCGCACGGCTTGGCGCAGCCGCCGCACCACCTCGCGGGCCGGCTCACCGGCCGCGGCGGCGAGCACCGAGCGCAGCCGGTCGTCTCCGAAGAGCTCCGTCTGCTCGTGGCGGTTGCGGGCCTCGGTGATGCCGTCGGTGTAGAGCAGGCAGACGTCGCCGCGCTCGATCCGCACCTCCGCCTCGGCGAACCGGGCCTGCGGCGAGATGCCGACCAGCGTGCCCGGGACCGTCACCTCCTCGACCACGCCCGACCGGCGCACGATCAGCGGCGCCGGGTGGCCGCCGGAGGCCAGCGTGAGGCCGACGCCGCCGTCGGACGGCCGGGCCGTGCCGAGCACGAGGGTGGCGAACCGGCTGCTGCCGCCGGCGATGAGCAGCTCGTTGAGCAGGCGCAGCAGCGTGCGGCCGTCGCGTTCGACCATCGCCAGCGCGGTGAGCGCGTGCCGGACCCGGCCGGTCAGCGCCGCCGCCTCGGGGCCCTTGCCGCAAATGTCGCCGAGCACCAGGAAAGCGCTGCCGTCTTCGTGGGGCAGGACGTCGAAGAAGTCGCCGCCGACCGCGAGGACCCCGCCGGCCGGCTCGTACCAGGTCTCGAACCGGACGCCGTCGAGCTCCGGCGGGTCGACCGGGCGCAGCGTCGTCTCCAGGCCGCGGGTGGCCTCTTCCTGCCGGGCGTAGCGCTGGGCGTTGGCGAGCGCCGTCCCGGCCGCCGCGGCGAACTCGACCACCGCGCGGGACTGCTCGGCGCCGAACCCGGGGTCGGCGCGGCGCCCCAGCAGCAGGGCGCCGGTGACCCCGGAGCTCGCGCTCGGGCCCAGCGAGACGACCGAGACCTCGGCGTGGCCGGCGAACCGGTCGGCGACGACCGACGGCAGTGTCGCCACCTCGGGCGCGGGCACGGGGACCGGCTGGGGCCGCCCGGCGGTGCCGAACGTCGCCGCCAGCACCGGCGCGACCTGGGCGGGCACCCGCCGGATCCGGCCGTGGCCCTGCGCGGCCGGGCGCTCGCAGCTCCACCACTCCCACCGGCCGCGGGTGGTCGGCAGCAGCACGAAGACGGTCTCCGCCAGCGCGGACGCGGCCAGCTCGGCGATCACCCTGGCGGTGCCGTGCCGCCCGCGCGCGGCGGCCAGCCGGGGACCGACCGCGGCCAGGAAGTCGCCGACGTGCCGCTGCGGGATCTCCTCGGCGGCCACCGTCCAGGCGTGCCACCCGCCGGGCAGGGCCCGGATCCGGGCCGGGTGGCGGTGGCCGGCCAGCTCGACGTGCCCGGTCACCTGGTCCGCCGAGCTCACGGCCGGCGGCGAAGCCCCGGACTGCAGCTGCGGCTCGGCGTCGCCGGCCAGCGTCCGCGCCGCGGGGTTCGCCCAGCGCACCAACCCGGCGTCGTCCTGCAGGAACACCGCGTCGCGCACGTCTTCGAGAACGGCCCGGCCGAACGCGTCGAAGCCCGGCGGCCCGCCGTCACCGGTCATCGGCGGCAGGGCCGTCGAGGCCGGGGCCGGACGTGACACCATGCACGGACCTCCTGCCTCCGGACTGCTGTCGCACGGCTACCGCGTGAGCGGGCGGGCTGGCTCGAAGTGTAGGGCGAAGCATGGCACGCTGGGTCGACGACCATGGCTGGCGCATGCGTGGTGGAGAGGGTCGGCACACATGACAACGGAATCCCAAAGCGAAGCGGCCGCGCTGGAGCGGGTGCTCGTCGCGGTGCGGGATCTCGGGGACGGCAACTTCCGCCGGCGGCTCGTCCCGTACGGCGACGGCATTTCGGCGCAGCTCGCGGTCGCCTTCAACGACATCGCCGAGCGCAACCAGCGGCTGGTCAGCGAGCTGCTGCGGGTCCGCGCGGCCGTCGGGCAGGAAGGCAGGCTCAGCGAGCGGCTCGAGGGCCAGGTCGGCCCCGGCGGCTGGACCACGGCCGTCGACGCCGTGAACGGCCTGGTCGAAGACCTCACGCGGCCGGCGATCGAGCTGGAGCGGGTGCTCGGCGGGGTCGCCGACGGCGACCTGTCCCAGCCGATGACCCTGACCCTGGACGGACGCCCGCTGCGGGGCGCGTACGCCACGCTGGCGAAGACGGTCAACGGCCTCATCGCGCAGCTGTCGCGGTTCGCCGCCGAAGTGACGAGGCTGTCCCGCGAGATCGCGGGTGAGGGACGTCTCGGCGGCCAGGCCGTCGTCCCGGGCGTGTCGGGCACCTGGCGGGACCTGACCGACTCGGTCAACTTCATGGCCGACAACCTCACCGAGCAGGTCCGCAACATCGCCCAGGTCACCACCGCCGTCGCGCGCGGCGACCTGACCCAGAAGATCAACGTCGACGCCCGCGGCGAGATCCTCGAGCTCAAGAACACCATCAACACGATGGTCGACCAGCTCTCGGCGTTCGCCGACGAGGTCACCCGCGTCTCCCGCGAGGTCGGCTCGGACGGCAAGCTCGGCGGCCAGGCCCAGGTGCCGGGCGTCGCCGGGACGTGGCGCGACCTCACCGACTCGGTCAACCTGATGGCCGACAACCTCACCGACCAGGTCCGCGGGATTTCGCAGGTGGCGACCGCGGTGGCCACCGGCGACCTGACGAAGAAGATCGACGTCGACGCCCGCGGCGAGATCCTGCAGCTGAAGAACACGCTCAACACGATGGTCGACCAGCTCTCGGCGTTCGCCGGCGAAGTCACCCGCGTCGCCCGCGAGGTCGGCAGCGAGGGCAAGCTCGGCGGTCAGGCGGAGGTGCCGGGCGCGGCCGGGACGTGGCGCAGCCTCACCGACTCGGTCAACCAGATGGCCGACAACCTCACCGACCAGGTCCGCAACATCTCCCACGTGACCACGGCCGTGGCGAAGGGCGATCTGACCCAGAAGATCACCGTCGACGCCCGCGGCGAGTTCTTCGAGCTCAAGACGACCATGAACACGATGGTGGACCAGCTGTCCGCGTTCGCGGACGAAGTCACCCGAGTGGCGCGTGAGGTCGGCACCGAGGGTCAGCTGGGCGGGCAGGCGCAGGTCCCCGGCGTCGCCGGCACCTGGCGCGACCTCACCGGCTCGGTGAACTTCATGGCCAACAACCTGACCACCCAGGTCCGCAACATCGCCCAGGTCGCCACCGCCGTCGCGCGCGGCGACCTGACGCAGAAGATCGCGG
Organism: Amycolatopsis sp. A133; assembly: GCF_031082405.1. Taxonomy (GTDB): domain Bacteria; phylum Actinomycetota; class Actinomycetes; order Mycobacteriales; family Pseudonocardiaceae; genus Amycolatopsis. Next base: position 293,334 of record NZ_JAVHJU010000036.1, on the reverse strand, counting down.
TCGACGCCCGCGGCGAGATCCTGGAACTCAAGAACACGCTGAACACGATGGTGGACCAGCTGTCCGCGTTCGCGGACGAAGTCACCCGCGTCGCCCGCGAGGTCGGCACCGAGGGCAAGCTCGGCGGCCAGGCCACCGTGCCCGGCGTCGCCGGGACCTGGAAGGACCTCACCGACAACGTCAACTCGATGGCGAACAACCTGACCGACCAGGTCCGGAACATCGCCCAGGTGACGGCGGCGGTCGCGAAGGGCGACCTGACGCAGAAGATCACTGTCGACGCCCGCGGCGAGATCCTCGAGCTCAAGACGACGCTGAACACGATGGTGGACCAGCTGTCCGCGTTCGCGGACGAAGTCACCCGGGTGGCGCGCGAAGTCGGCACTGAAGGCATCCTCGGCGGCCAGGCCCGCGTCCGCGGCGTCGCGGGCACGTGGAAGGACCTCACCGACAACGTCAACGTCATGGCCGACAACCTGACCGACCAGGTGCGCAACATCGCCACCGTGGCGAGCGCGGTGGCCAACGGCGACCTGTCGAAGAAGATCCGCATCGAGGCCCAGGGCGAGGTCGCGGCCCTGGCCGAGACGCTGAACGGCATGGTCGAGACGCTGCGCGCGTTCGCCGACGAGGTCACCCGCGTCGCCCGCGAAGTCGGCACCGAAGGCATCCTCGGCGGTCAGGCGCGGGTTCCGGGCGTCGCCGGGACCTGGAAGGACCTGACCGAGAACGTCAACTTCATGGCGCACAACCTGACCAGCCAGGTGCGCAACATCTCGCAGGTCACCACCGCGGTCGCGAAGGGCGATCTGACCAAGAAGATCGACGTCGACGCCCGCGGCGAGATCCTCGAGCTCAAGACCACGATGAACACGATGGTCGACCAGCTCTCGGCGTTCGCCTCCGAGGTCACGCGTGTCGCACGCGAAGTCGGCACCGAAGGCAAGCTGGGCGGCCAGGCCGAGGTCGACGGCGTGTCCGGCACCTGGCAGCGGCTCACCGAGAGCGTGAACCAGCTGGCCGGGAACCTGACCACCCAGGTCCGCGCGATCGCGCAGGTGGCCACCGCGGTGACGGCGGGCGACCTGACCCGGCACATCACGGTCGACGCGTCCGGCGAGGTCGCCGAACTCAAGGACAACATCAACCAGATGATCGCGAACCTCAAGGAGACGACGAGGACCAACCGCGAGCAGGACTGGCTGAAGACGAACCTCGCCCAGCTCTCGGGCCGGATGCAGGGGCACCGCGACCTGGCGTCGGTCGCCGCGCTGATCCTGTCCGAGCTGGCCCCGCTGGTCCGCGCGCAGCAGGGCGCGTTCTTCCTGGCCCGCGAAGACGACCGCGCCGGCACGGTGCTCGAGTGCATCGCCGCGTACGGGCTCGCGCAATCCCGCGCGGGGCTGCGGTTCGCGATGGGCGAGTCCCTGATCGGCCAGGCCGCCGTCGACCAGCGCACGGTCCTGGTCCACAACGCGCCGCCGGAGTACGCGCTGATCTCGTCCGGGCTCGGCTCGGCCGCGCCGGTGAACCTCATCGTGCTGCCGGTGCTGTTCCAGGGCGAGGTGCTCGGAGTGCTGGAGCTGGCCTCGGTGAACGAGTTCAGCACGGTGCACCAGGACCTGCTGGAGCAGCTGCGGCACACGATCGGCGTCAACGTGAACACGATCCTGTCGAACTCGCGCACCGAGGCGCTGCTGACCGAGTCGCAGCGGCTGGCCCAGGAGCTGCGGGCGCGGTCGGAGCAGCTGCAGGCCCAGCAGGGCGAGCTGCGGCGGTCCAACACCGAGCTGGCCGAGAAGGCCGCGCTGCTGGCCCAGCAGAACCGCGACATCGAGGTCAAGAACAGCGAGATCGAGCAGGCCCGCCAGGAGCTCGAAGAGCGGGCCGGGCAGCTGACGGTCGCGTCGCAGTACAAGACCGAGTTCATGGCGAACATGTCGCACGAGCTGCGGACGCCGCTGAACAGCGCGTTGATCCTGGCGAAGCTGCTGTCGGAGAACCCCGAGGGCAACCTGACGGAGAAGCAGATCCAGTTCGCGAAGACGATCTACGCGGCCGGGTCGGACCTGCAGCAGCTGATCAACGACATCCTCGACCTGGCCAAGGTCGAAGCGGGCCGGCTGGACATGCAGATGTCCGACATCACGCTGCCGGAGCTGGTGGACTACGTCGAGTCGCTGTGCCGCCCGCTGACCGCGGACAAGGGCCTCGAGTTCGCCGTCCACATCGACCCGCCGGTGCCGGGCAGCGTCCACACCGACGAGCACCGCCTCCAGCAGATCCTCAGGAACCTGCTGTCGAACGCGGCGAAGTTCACCAACGAGGGCAGCGTCCGGCTCCACATCCGGGCGGCGGACCCGGCCGAGGTGGAGCAGGAGGCCCTGCGGAACGCGCCCGGCATCATCGCGTTCGCGGTCGAGGACACCGGGATCGGGATCCCGGAGGAGAAGCTGGCGGTCATCTTCGAGGCGTTCCGCCAGGCGGACGGCACAACGAGCCGCAAGTACGGCGGCACGGGCCTCGGGTTGAACATCAGCCAGCAGCTGACGGAGCTCCTGGGCGGCGAGCTGCGCGTGATGAGCGAACCGGGCGTCGGTTCGACGTTCACGCTGTACCTCCCGGTGGCGGCGGCCAACCTGGTGGACCCGGCGTGGGCGGCCCTGTCGTCCCCCCGGCTGCCGGCCGTCCCGAGCACGGTCCTGGTGGCCGCCCCCGACATCACCCCGAAGCGCTTCCACGGCGAAAAGGTCCTGATCGTCGACGACGACCTCCGCAACGTGTTCGCCCTGGCGGCGGTCCTGGAGCAGGCGGGCCTGGAGGTCATCTACGCGGAGACGGGCGTCGACGGCATCCGCGCCCTGGAACGCAACGAGGACACGGCCCTGGTCCTGATGGACGTGATGATGCCGGAGCTGGACGGAAACGCCACGATCGCGGCCATCCGCGCCGAGGCCGCCAACGCGGACCTGCCGGTGATCGCGGTCACCGCAAAGGCCACGGCCGAGGACCGAGCCCGCACCCTGGCCAGCGGCGCGGACGACTACATCACCAAGCCGGTGGACACGGACAAGCTGCTGGACGTGATAGCGGCCAAACTGGAGGCCGACGCCGCTTCAACCCGCGACGCCGCCTCACCGGCCAGTTGAGCGGGTGACGGGAATCGAACCCGCGTAGCTAGTTTGGAAGACTAGGGCTCTACCATTGAGCTACACCCGCGTGCCCCCGAGGTACCCGGGTGCGCAGCCAGCTTAGCGTGACCCGCTAGGCTGATCGCACACCCCCCTGGGGGTGGACCCGGGATGTGGCGCAGCTTGGTAGCGCATCCGCTTTGGGAGCGGAGGGTCGCAGGTTCAAATCCTGTCATCCCGACCGATGGGCTGGACCTGAGAGGTTCAGCCTTTTCCGTGTCGCCCCTACTGGCCCCTCCACCCTCGCGGTTGACGCGATCTACCGCGCCGTGGCCGCACCGGCAGCGAGCAGCCCGGCTCCTGTCCGTGAACTCGGGGACGCCGGCGTGTGCGCGACACCCTGTTCTGAGCGCCGGCAACGCGGGCGTCGCGCGGCTCGTCAGTGGCGTAGCCGGACGGCTGCGGCCAGAATCGGCGTGCTCACGACGGTGGCTGCGGCGCCGAGTGCGGTGTCGGTGGCCAGGATCCATCGGACGGTCTTCATGCCCAGGTGTCGCGGTCGAACACCGTCCGCCGCGACATCGAAACCCTGCGCCGGCCCGACTACCCGATCACCACCGTCCACGGCCCCGACGGCGGCTACCGGCTCGGCGCCGGACACACCCTGCCGCCACTGTCGTTCGACCACGACCAGGCCCTTGCGGTCGCGGTGGCACTGCAGACCGCACCCAGCACGATGTTCCGTGCGGCTCGGACGATCTTGCCGTTCGGTGCGGTGGTCCCCGGCCGCCGGCGGTGGTGGTTTGCGGGGCGAGGTCGTTGCCGAGAATGTCAGCGGGCGGCCCTGCCGGTTGGGGAACAAGCCGGCGCTGCGTCCCTTGGGAGTGGACGGACAACCGCTGGATGTGGATCAGTGGATGACACTGGAGTTGCGCATCCCGCCGTTCGTGATCCTGCAGCCGGGACAGCGGGCCTCGGCGCCGATCAGCTGGCCGGGGTGGAGCGGCCGGGCGGATCATCGTGTCCCGGGAAGGCGGGGCGGCAGCGGTCGATGCCGAGGGACCGGTGCAGCCCGGCCCACCGAAACAGGGGGCCGGCGGCCTGTCGCCGAGTTGGTTCACCCTGATCGACCAGACTTCCGGCGGACCGGGCTGCACCGAGTTCAGTGGGATCGCCAAGGCCGGCTTTTTGCCACACCTGCTCGCCGGTGGCTTCGGACAAGGTCGGCGATTCCAGCCGCCCAGAGCGCGACCGCGATGAAGAGAAGCTGCTCCGGGATCCTGAACCACAGGGGGGTGGGCGGGTCGCCGTCGAGCGGGATGTCCGCGGTGGCTGCGTAGACGTTGGCCGGGAACATCAGCACGAAGAGGGCAGCCAGGCCGATTCCCGTGGTCGAGCGGGTCGTGGTCAGGACGAGGCCGAGCGCGCCGAGGAGTTCGAGTACGCCGGTCGCGTAGACCATCAGGTGCGGGAAGGGCACGAACGGCGGGACCATGGCCACCAGATCCGCGTGGTTGGGCATCACCGTGACGGTCGCGGGGGCGAAGTGCGCCGTTCCGGTGGCCACGAGCATCGTGGCCAACCCGTGTGCCGCGCTGACTCGCCAGGTGGCGAACCGGCTGACGCCGAGCGCGCCGAGCAGGCGGAATCCCAGCAAGGGGCCGATGAGGAGCATCGGGGTTGTGAACATCACTGTCCTCTCAAGGGGTGCTTATGCGGCTTCGGTGAAAAACAGTCCGGCGCCGTAGGCATCGCGTGCGGAGACGAAGAACCCGTCTTCGGTCGTCCGGGTCGTGATAGCGCCGTTCTCGACGATCGTGCGGGCGTGGTCGACGTCGTCCACCAAGACCGTCATGGCGGCGAGGTACGACGAGGCCGGCGCGGGTTCGCCGGGCAGCACCTCCTCGACGTCGGAGGCCCGCACGATCTCCAGCCGCCCGGCCGCCAGGTCCAGCACTGCACGAGGGCCGTCGTGCCTCGGGGTTGCCTGCAGCAAGCGGGTGTACCGGTCGATGATGGCGTCGAATTCGGCGTCGCCGGCCACTATCAGCACACCGCCGAGGCCGAAGGCGCCGTTCCGGTGGTCGAGGTAGCGCGGCTGGTGCACGTACTGACGCGTGAGGTGCTGGGCGATCCCCAGGTAGCCCTCCGCAGTCGAGCGAGGGTCGATGTGCACGGCCCGGGCCCGGACGGTGCGGGTGCCGTCCTCGGTGTCGACGTCGCGGTCCAGGTCGAGCACACCCGAGGTGCGCAGGCCGGCGCCGTCCAGTCGCCGATGGACGGATTCGGGGTCGTCGGTGTCGAGGTTGAGCAGCCGGAACCCCTCGTACCGGTCGGCCATCGCCTTGGTGTGCCAGGGATCGGGAGCGGACTCGTCCACGATGCCGAGCAGTTCGATGTACGACCCGCCGAACAGCGCGCACCGGTTGGCCGTGCAACCGGGCACCGGCGGCTCGCCGGGCCGTTCGCTGAGCAGGTGCCGCGAGCGGGGACTCAGCGTGAAGCCGAACGAGGCGTACCTTCGCTCCAGCCCATCGAGGTCGCGAGTCAGGATGCCGGTGTGGTGAATGCCGAGAATGTCATTCGTCATGGGAACGATGCTGCGTCGGCCGCGGCCGGCCGGCCCGGAACTCCCGGCTCCCCGCCGTGATCCGACATCGGCTTACCCTGATCGGGTGGATTCGGTCATGCTGGACACCCTGGACCTGCAACTGTTGCACGCGCTCCAGCTCGACGGACGCGCTCCGTTCAGCAAGATCGCCGAAGTTCTCGACGTGTCCGACCGCACCGTGGCCCGCCGCTTCGGCCGGCTCCGCGTCACCGGCGCGGCCCGCGTGACCGGTGCGATCGACAGCCACCTCGCCGGACACGCGGAGTGGCTGGTGCGCCTACGCGTCCATCCCCGGCACACCACCGCCCTGGCCCGTGCTCTCGCCCGGCGCCCGGACACCGCCTGGGTGAGCGTGCTGTCCAGCGGCGCCGAGATCGTCTGCATCGTCCGAGTCGCCGGCGGCGGCCCGGCCCCGCTGGAGTCGCTGGCCCGTCATCCGCAGATCCTCGATGTCACCGCACAACGGCTGCTGCGCCACCTGATGGACCGCCGCTGGCTCGGCCGCACCTCGGCACTCACCGCCGAGCAGATCACCGCACTGCGGCCGCCCGGCACCGGCGACCCCACGGCAGTGGCCCTGACCGATCTGGACCGTCGGCTGCTGCCCGCTCTCGCCGCCGACGGCCGCGCCGCCTATCCGGGCCTCGCCCGGGAGGTCGGCTGGTCGGAGTCCGCCGTTCGCCGCCGCTTGGACGAACTACGCCGCTCCCGCGTGCTCCAGCTCGACGTCGAGGTCGACCCGGCGCTGTTCGGCTTCTCCGTCCAGTGCCTGCTCTGGCTGACCGTCACCCCGTCCCGGCTCACCGCCGTCACGCGCACCCTGGCCGCAGGCTCCGAAACGGCGTTCGTCGGCGCGACGACCGGCGAGCGCAACCTGATCGCCATCGTGATCTGCCGGGACTCCGACGGCCTCTACACCTGCCTCACTGACCGGATCGGCACCGTCCCCGGCGTCGAAGGACTGGAAACAGCGCTGATCACCTCCTACACCAAACGCGTCGCCCCCACACCCTGACCCCGGCCTCCGCCACGCCACCCCGCCAACGCGCTCCCCCGCGGTCGAGGATCATCGCAGCGGCGGAAGACCCCAAGCCTCGGCCACTTGCCCGGGCGTCAGCACCGAGTCCGGCGGGCCCTCGGCGGCGAGGTGACCGTCCCGGAGGAGCAGGCAGTGATCCGCGTGGCCTGCGGTGGCGAGGTCGTGGGTGACGCGCAGGACCGTCACGCCTTCGTCGCGGGTGACGGTCAGCGCCCGGTCGATCAGGATCCGGGCGCGCGGGTCGAGTCCCGCCGTGGGTTCGTCGAGCAACAGCACACCGGATCGCTGTGCCAGTCCCTGCGCCACGAGTGCCCGCTGCCGCTGTCCTCCGGAGAGAGTGCCCAGCCTGCGGTCGGCGATCGCGGTGATGTCCAGCCGGGCCAGGCAGTCGTCCACCACCGCGCGGTCCTCCGCGGTCAGCCGGCGCCACGGTCCCCGACGAGCCCACCGCCCCATGGCGACCGCGGCACGCACGGTGATCGGCAACGCGTCGGATACATCGCTGTGCTGGGTCACGTAAGCCGGGCGTTCCAGTCCGGTGGTCGTCACCGACCCGCCGATCGTCGGCAACACTCCGGCGATCACGTTGAGCAGGGAGGACTTGCCCGCCCCGTTCGCCCCGACGATCGCGGTGATCCGCGCGTCCGGCACCTCCGCCGTGACCCCATGGAGCACCACGCGGGGGCCGTAACCCGCGCTTACCTCGTTCAGCGTGATCGCCGCTTTGCCGTGACTCAACTCGCACCGTCCATGATAATGACAATCATTACCACTATAGTGTGACGCGTGGACTGGTTGCTCATCCCCTTCGAGGTGTCGTTCGTCCAGCGTGCGCTGGTGGCCGGGGTGCTCGTTTCGGTGGCGTGCGCGCTCGTGGGGACCTGGGTCGTGGTGCGGGGCATGGCCTTCATCGGCGACGCGATGTCGCACGGCATGCTGCCCGGCGTCGCGCTCGCCTCCCTTGCCGGCGTGAACCTGGTGCTCGGCGCCGCGGTCAGTGCCGGGGTGATGGCGCTCGGCGTCACGGTGCTGAGCCGGTCCCGGCGGCTCTCCCAGGACACCACCATCGGCCTGCTCTTCGTGGGCATGCTCGCGACCGGGGTGATCATCGTTTCCCATTCGCGGTCGTTCGCGGTGGACCTCACCGGATTCCTCTTCGGCGACGTGCTCGCCGTCGGCCACGGCGACCTGGTTGTCCTCGCGCTCGCCCTCGCGGTCGTGGCGGCGGTGTCGGTGCTCGGATACCGCTCGTTCGTCGCCCTCTCCTTCGACACCCGGAAGGCACACTCCCTGGGCCTCCGGCCGGGACTGGCCAACGCCCTGCTGCTCACGCTGGTGACGCTGACGATCGTCGCGTCGTTCCGGGTGGTCGGTACGTTGCTGGTGTTCGGGTTGCTCATCGCGCCCGCCGCGGCAGCGTTGTTCTGGGCGAAGCGAATCAGGACGATCATGCTGGTCGCCGCACTCCTGGGCATCCTCGCGACGGTCGCCGGACTGCTCGTTTCCTGGCACTGGGGCACCGCCGCCGGCGCGAGCATCGCCGCCGGCGCGGTCCTGCTGTTCTTCCTTTCCGCGCTGCTGTCCTTCGCCCAGCGGAGGCTGAGCCGGCGGCATCCCCACCCGACGACGGAGGTCGAGCGTTCACGATGAAAGTCCGGAGACACGGGGCAGCCGCACTGCTGGCGGCCGCGTCACTGACGGTGGCGGCCTGCGGCGGTGAGCGGCAGAACGACGCCGTGCCCGCCGACGCGTCGCCGCACGGCTACGTCGAAGGTGCCGAGGAGACCGCCGAAGCGCAGTCGCGGCTGGTGGTGGCGGACGCGGACACGGGTGCCGTGCGCGTGGTGGACCTCATCACCGGACAGGTTCACCCGGCCGGACGCGTCGACGGGGTGCGGAACATCGCCGGCGACGGGCGGTTCGGGTACCTGACCGGCGCCGGTGATTCGGTCCACGTGATCGACAGTGGTTCGTGGACGGTCGATCACGGCGACCACGTGCACTACTACCGGGCGCCCGTCCGCGAGGTCGGGGTGGCACCGGGCAGGACACCGCTGGGTGTCCACAGCGACCCCGTCGTCACGGCAGTGTCCTTTCCGGACGGAACCACCAGCCTGCTCGACCGTGCGCAGCTCGACGCGGGATCGGTCGTCGAGACGGCGAAGATCCTCCGCGAGCCCCACCCGAGTACCGCGGTGCCGTACGGCGAGCACGTCCTGGCGTCGGTCGCCGACCCCGGTCACCGCCACGCGCGCGGCGTGCGGGTGCACGACAGGCGGGGAAAACCGGTCGCCGAGATCGCGCAGCCGTGCCCGGACCTCCAGGGCCAGGCGGTGACCCGGCGCGGCGTCGTCTTCGGTTGTGCGGACGGGGCGTTGCTGGTCACCGAGAAGGACAGCGTGTTCGCCGGGGAGAAGATCCCTTACCCCCGCGGGGTGAGTGAACAGGAGCGCGCCACCCGGTTCACCCACCGGCCGGGCGGTACCACGCTCGCCGCCGCGGCAGGCGACGACGCCGTGTGGTTGCTGGACGTCGGCCGGCGGGCGTGGAGCCACCTCGAGACCGGTCCGGTCACCGCTGTCAACGCCGTGGGAGAGGGCGCACCCGTGCTGGCGTTGGCGCGCGACGGGGTGTTGCGGGCCTTCGACATCGCCACTGGACGCGAGCAGGCGCAGACGCGCTTGCTGCCGCCGGAAGCGACCGGAGGTGCCGCGGCGCCCACCATCCAGGTCGACACCACTCGTGCCTACGTCAACAATCCCGCTTCCGGAGAGGTGTACGAAATCGACTACAACGACAACCTGCGTGTTGCCAGGACACTCACCGTCGAAGGCAAGGCCAGCTACGTCGTGGAGACCGGCCGATGAACCACGGCCGGACCGCACCTTCCCTGATCGCGCTGGTCTCCGCGGCACTTCTCGTCGTCACGGGCTGCACGAGCACCGGTGACGCCCGGTCCTCGGTGGTGGTGACCACGAACATCCTCGGCGACATCACCCGCGCCATCGTGGGTGCGCAGGCCGAGGTGACGGTGCTGATGAAACCGAACGCCGACCCGCATTCCTTCGGCATCTCCGCCCAGCAGGCGGCCGAAGTCGAGCGCGCCGGGCTGATCGTCTACAACGGACTCGGCCTCGAAGGAGGAATGCTGCGCACCGTGCGGGCAGCCGAGGACAGCGGTGTCCCCGCGTTGCCCGTCGCCGAGCGCGTGAACCCGATCAGCTATACGAGCGACGAAGCCGCCGGCCGTCCCGACCCGCATTTCTGGACCGATCCGGGCCGGGTGCGTGACGCGGTGAACGCGATCGCCGATCAGGTCATCGCCCACGTCGACGGCGTGGACGCGCCGGCGGTGCGGATCAACGCCGACCGGTACCGCGGCGAAATTGACGCGCTGGAGGCCACGATGAGCCGGCGCTTCGCGGAAATCCCCCCGCAGCGACGGAAGCTCGTCACCAATCACCACGTGTTCGGGTACCTTGCCCGGCGGTTCGGCTTCGAGGTCATCGGCGCGGTGATCCCGGGCGGCTCCACCCTGGCCTCCCCCAGCAGTTCGGACTTGAAGTCACTCGCCGACGCCGTCCGGTCGGCCGGCGTCCCGGCGATCTTCGCCGATTCCTCACAGCCGGATCGGCTCGCGCGCGTGCTGGCGGACCAAGCCGGTCTCCGGGTGGCGGTCACCCCCCTGTTCTCCGAGTCGCTCAGCGAGCCCGGCCAGGGTGCGGCCACCTACCTGGAAATGATGCGCGCCAACACCGAGGCGATCGCCGCCGGCCTGACCCGGCCCTGACCACGGATATGACCCGAAGCCGGTTGGAAGAACGAAAGGCAGCAAAAATGGCGAATGTGTTGTCCACTCGACGGCGGACCATCAGGTACGCCGCGCTCACGGGGGCGAGCACGCTCGCACTGTCGGCCTGCGGATCGGAGCCGGCGCCGGACACCGCCGCGGCGCCGGCCGCGATCACCGAACCCGTCGCCGTCACCCACGACGGCGGGATCACCGTGCTCGACGGGAAGACCCTGAAGGTGGCCGAGGACATCCCGCTGGACGGCTTCAACCGCCTCAACCCCGCCGGAGACGACCGGCACCTGCTGGTCTCGACCTCCACCGGGTTCCGCGTTCTCGAGCTGACCACCGCGACGTTGACCGACAAGGAGTTCAAGGCGGCCAAGCCGGGACACGTCGTACGGCACGCCGGCAAAACCGTGCTGTTCGCCGACGGTACCGGCGAGGTGACCGTGGTCGACCCGCAGACCATCGGCCACGGGCCCCTTCCGGCGCCGCTGTACAAGACGCCGGAGCCGCACCACGGTGTCGCGGTCGAACTCGCCAACGGCGAGCTGGTCACCACCATCGGCAACGAAGACTCCCGGCCGGGGATCGCGGTGCTGGGCAAGGATCGCCGGGAAATCACGCGCAACGACCAGTGCCCCGGCGTGCACGGGGAAGCGGCCGCGCGGGGCGAGGCCGTGGTGATCGGCTGCGAGACCGGCGCGCTGATCTACCGGGACGGCAAGATCACCAAGGTCGCCAGCCCCGACCCCTACGGGCGGATCGGCAACCAGGCCGGCTCCGACGTCTCGCCGATCACCCTCGGTGATTACAAAGTGGACAGAGACGCCGAACTCGAGCGACCGACCAGGGTTTCCCTGATCGACACCGAAAAGGCCACGCTCCGGCTGGTCGACCTCGGAGTCAGCTACACCTTCCGGTCGCTGGCCCGCGGCCCGCGGGGAGAGGCGCTGGTGCTGGGTACCGATGGCCGGATCCACGTGCTCGACCCGGTGACCGGTTCGGTGGTGCGGAAGATCGCGGTGACCGGCGCCTGGCAGGAGCCGCTGGAGTGGCAGCAACCCCGGCCGGCGATCTTCGTCCGGGGCGGGACCGCCTATGTCACCGACCCGGGCAAGAAGGAAATCCACTCGGTCGACCTCGAGTCAGGCACGAAAACCGCGACCGGCGCGCTTCCCGACGTACCGAACGAGATCAGCGGGGTGCCCGCGTAGGCGGAACGCGATCCGGTGCCGGGGCATCCGGTACGCCCGAGCGTGGAAAGACTCCCTCGGCCGCGTCATCCCCGAAGTCGACACCGGCCCAGCTCACCGGATGACCCGCAGCCGGATGCCCGTGCCGAGTCGCGGTCGTGCCTGGGATCCCGCTGGATCAGCCTGCTCGCGGCGTCGGCCGTGCGGCTCGCTGACGACCAGTCGCCGGGGGGTCCGCTGCCGCGGTGTCCCTCCCGAGGATGCAGCACGAGTCCAGCCGGGAACGGGCGCCGGCTTCCGAGGGTGGGATGGCCCCGGCCCTCGGCGGTCGATCGAGGTGTACCACCCGCGGGTGGTACACCTCGCGGCTCAGTCGGTGGCGGGTTGGGGACGGGTGTTGCGTCGTTGGGCTTCGTGGAGTTGGTCTTCGAGGGTGATGATGCGGCAGGCGGCGTCGATGGCGGTGCCTTCGTCGACGAGGTGCCGTACTCGTGCGGCGATGCGCAATTGGTGCCGGGAGTAGCGACGGTGCCCGCCGGTGGAGCGTTGTGGCTTGATCAGCCCGGTTTCGTCGAGGCTGCGCAGGAAGTTCTGGGTGGTGCCGAGCATTTCGGCGGCCCGGCCCATGGTGTAGCCGGGGTAGTGTTCGTCGTCGAATTTGTCGGCCGCGGGCGTGGCCGGGTGGTATTGGTCAGGGATCATTCGGCCTCCGCATGACAAGGGACCCCGGGTGCCATGCACGGCACCCGGGGTCCCAGGGTTGGGTTTCACCATTGTCGGCCGGCGCGACCGCCGGCTTCCTGTACTCGCGTCCGGCCGAGAGGCCGCTGACGCGGGGATCGCTGATTCGTAACCGAGAACCACCTGCCAATCCGATGGGACTGCGGTACCCGCGCGGCGCTACTGCCCAGCCGCTGCGGGCGATCCAATGATGGGCCCTGTCCCTTCTTTCCTGTGTTTCCTTCTTGCTGCGTCCTGCTGTCGCGGTCGTCACCGGCTGGAACCCTTTCACCGATCGGCCCCAGCACGCGCAACACCGCGGCCACTGCCCGGAACCCCTTACCCTGCTCGGTCCCGGCCACCTGGCTTACTTCACTGCCTACTGCGATCTAGCCAACTACGGGTACTGCTGCTACTGCGGACTAACTGACTACTGGGTACTGCCTTGCTCCGCGGGCACTCGAACTCCGCCCACGTCATGCACTGCTTCACTTCACCGGGACCGCTACCTCTGACTTCATCTTCACAACCCGGTCCCGGGCACTGCTTCGGTCACCAGCCGAGACCTGTTCACTGATTGGCCCCGTCCTGCCTGACCGCTTGTCTCACTTCGCGGGTAGTTACGTCCTCTCCCGCGCCTGCTTGACGTTGTCTCTCTCCGTACGAGAAGGACTCTACACACACCCAGCACCGAATGTCTAACCCAGCCGCCATAGATTTACTACGCGACCCGAACGGGGTACCCCCACCTCGCAAAGTCGCAGGTGAGCTCCCGGGCGGACGCCCTCGAGAACACGAACAGGGGAGGACAGTGCAATGAGCGACCAGGTCGCCGGGCAGGAGCCGTTCGAACTCGCCGCGGTCCGCAACCGCTCGGACTACGCCGACGCCCTCACCCGGCTGATCGACCGCGGCCGCCGGGAACGCTGCATCGCCGTGATGTCGGGCACCGAGGCCTACGCCGTGGCCGAACTGCTCGGCCAGTACGCCCAGCTCGATCCCACGGACAAGCTGCACCAGCTCGCCGCGACCATGGCCAGCCGGATCTACAGCCGCCTCGGCGCCTGACCACAGACCGCCACGCTCGCCGCGGCTCAGCCGCCGATCGGTTCGAAGTCAGTCAGGAGCGCGTCCGGCCGGCGGGGTCGGCGGACGCCATGCCCGCGCCTGGCCGGGACGGAGGTTTTGCCAGGCCACGCCCATCGAGTCGACGTCCGGTGGCCGGCAGTTCGCGGCCTTGTCCCGCGCCGCGCGGGGCGGGTGGGTCGCGGAAAGCCTCTCGAGCCATGGCCGGACGGCAGCCCCGGTAGGCTGCGTGGGTGAGCGACTCGCACATCAGCCACTTGCAGGTGGTCCCGCTACCCGATGGGGGAGGCCTGCGGGTGATCGGTGCGGTCGACCTCAGCACCCGGGAGGCCTGGCGGAAGGTGCTGGAATCGGCGACCGCGAGCGGTGCGCCCACCCGGCTGGATCTGTCCGAACTGTCGTTCATCGATACCCGCGGCGCGTCCATGCTGCTCTCCGCGGCGCAACGCCAACCCGACACGGCACCTCTCACGATCACCCGCCCACCGAGAGTCCTGCGCAGGGTACTGGCGGTGCTGTGCCCGGGTGAGCCGGCGCAGATCGTGATCGAAGAACAGGAGGCGTCTTGAGCACGCCCGTCGACACACCCGGCGCAGAGCCGTTCGTCCACCCGGCCCTGTTCTACCGGGGTGCCGACGAGTACCTCGACGGCACCGTCCCGTTCATCCGGTCCGGACTCGCCGCGGGCGAACCGGTCGCCGTGGCCGTCCCGGGACCCAACCTCGCGCTGCTGCGCGCCGAACTCGGCGCCGACGCCGAGCAAGTCCGGCTCCTGGACATGAACACCGCCGGTCGCAACCCCGGCCGGATCATCCCCGGTGTGCTGCGCGCCTTCGCCGACACCCATCCCCAGCAGCCCGTCCGCATCATCGGCGAACCGATCTGGCCGACCCGCACCGACGACGAATATCCCGCCTGCGCCCAGCACGAGGCCCTGATCAACCTCGCCTTCACCGGCCGCGACGTCACCATCCTCTGCCCCTACGACACCGAGAACCTCACACCGGCAGTACTGGCCGACGCCGAAACAACCCACCCGCTGCTGATCGACGGCACCGGTCAGCGAACCAGCACCGCGTACAACCCCGAGCGGATCATCACCGGCTACAACCAGCCGCTGCCCGAGCCGGCCGATGCCACCGAACTCACCGTCGACGCCACCAACCTCGCCCAGGCCCGGTTCCTCGCGCGCACCCACGCCCTGCAGGCGGGCCTGACGGACGACCGGATCGCCGACGTCGAACTGGTCGTCACCGAACTGGTGACCAACAGCATCGACCACGGCGGCGGCACCGGCCGGCTCCGGATCTGGACCGCCGGCGGGCACCTCGTCTGCGACGTCCGCGACCAGGGCACGCTGACCGACCCGCTGGCCGGCCGGCACCCGGCCGCACCCGGCCAGCACCGGCAGCGGGGCCTGTTGCTCGTCAATCACATGTCCGACCTGGTGCGGCTCCACACCGGCACCCGCAGCACCGCCATCCGCGTCCACTTCCGGCTGTGACGCGGCCGGTTCCCGTGGCGGTGGAGCCGTTCGGGCGAACGGTCTGCGGGTATTCGCACCCGTGACCGACGCCATGGGGACCATGACCGGTGCGTGGTGAGGACGTAAGCGGTGATGCCGCGCGCTGGGTCATGGATCTGCGCGGCACCGGTCCGTTCGCGCTGGGCGGGCTCCGCCGCTGGGCGACCGGACAGTGCTCCCACCTCGGCACCGACCACCTGGCCGACGTGCTGCTGGTGGTCGACGAGCTGGCCGCCAACGCCTACACCCACGGCGGCGGTCCGCTGCGAGCCCGGATCACCGCCATGACCACGCCCTGCTGCGTGGTCGTCGAAGTCGACGACGTCTCCTCCGCCCACCCACACGTCCACCCGACGGCACCCGGCGCCCACGACACCTCCGGATGGGGCATGTTCCTGGTCGAGGAGCTCACCGACACCTGGGGTGTCCACGAGAACCACGATGCCGGCGGAAAGACCGTGTGGGCACGACTGTCCTGCGGCACCCGTGCTCGAGCGCCCTGCCGCTGACCCGGCCCCGGGCGAACAGGCCGGTGGCCGCACCGGCACCGTCTTCGCTCCACCTGATCAAGGAGCAGGTCGTGCACCGACAGGAAGTACCCGAGACCGCCCTCGAGTGCGGAGCGGTCATGAGATCCACGCGGCGCCCGGCGACGAGAGCGACTGTCAGCCTTGCGGCTGAGCGGTTTCGCCCACGCTTCGGAGATTCCGCTACCTTCGCCGTCGATGTCGTGCTGGACTGAGGACGTGTCCTCGACCGAACTCGATCGCGTCGGTGCCCGGATCGTGGCCTGCGTCCGGTGTCCCCGCCTGGTCGCCTGGCGGACGGAAGCCGCGAGCCGGGCGCCGGAGCGCTATGCCGGGCAGGCTTACCGGTCCCGGCCGGTCCCGGGGTTCGGGGACCCGAGGGCGAGGATTTTCGTGCTCGGGCTGGCGACGGCCGCGCACGGCGGCAACCGCACCGGGCGGGCGTTCACCGGAAATCCCACCGCGACCCTGCTGATGCGGGCGCTGCACCGGGCGGGGCTCGCCGACCGGCCGGCTTCCGACCACGCCGGTGACGGGCTGCGGCTGCACCGGACTTGGCTGGCCTCGGCCGTGCGCTGCGCCCCGCCCGCCAACCGCCCCACGCCCGCCGAGCGCGACAACTGCCTGCCGCACCTCTCGGCCGAGGTGGCCGCCCTCGGCGACCTGCGGGTGATCGTCTGCCTCGGCGGGTTCGCCTGGCGGGCCGCGCTGCACTGGGCGGGGGTGCGGCCGAAACCGAGGTTCGCCCACGGCGGCGAACACCGGCTCGGCAGCGGGCCGGTGCTGCTCGGCAGCTACCACCCGAGTCCGCGCAACGTGCACACCGGCCTGCTCACCGAGCCGATGCTCGACGCGGTGTTCGCACAGGCGCGCCGGCTCGCCGGCCTGACCTGAGCCGCCGAATCGGCGTTCGCTCCCTCCAACGGTCTTGCCGAAGCGGCCGGCCCGGTCGAGCCGGCGGGCGCGGGAGGCGACCTGGCATTCCCGGCGCTCGCGCGGCTTTGTTCACGGAGAGGTGCTGTCCGACGAACAAGCCGATCCCGGCCGCGGCTCGACGGCGGCAGAGGTAGCCCTGCCCACGATGGCCGACACCGTGGTCCGCAGCGGCAAGGACCTCGGCGCGCGGAGTGCGGATGACCGCGCCGACGGCACGGCGATCCTGCTACCGGCTGCCGCCGAAGCCCGCCTGGAGTTCGCGCCGAACGGCGCCAGTCGCGACCGCGTCTGCCAGCCAGCCCGCCAAGGTCGCCGCCAATGCCGCCGGCTGGTCTTCCGGGGTGTGGTGGCCCGCCTTCTCGGGGCGAGCCACCACCTCCAGGGAAGCGAAGGCCGACGCGCACCACTCGATCATCGACGGCGTCAGCATCGTGTCCGGGCCCGGCTCGAACGTCACCAGCAGCTTCGGAATCTCCACAGAGGACGCCAGCCAGCGGCCGAACGCCTCGATGCGAGCCACCACCGGGGCCGGCTCGCCGCCCAAGGGCAACGAGCGCGCCCACTGGAGGAGGGGGCGGTGGTGCGACGTCGCGTACTCCGGCGGGAGCCCGGACAGGAAGTCCGCGACTAGGGACTCCCCCACACCCGGGGTCTTGATCGCGCGGAACAGCTCCGCGCCCGCCGGCGGGAACTCCTCCCACGTCATCGGCTTCAAGACCGCTTCGGTGAACGCCAAGCCCCGGACCCGCGCAGGGTGCCGTGACGCCCAGTCCGCCGCCAATGCGCCACCCCAGTCGTGGCCTGCCAGGACGACGTCGTCCAGCGAGAGAGCGTCGAACCACTCGTCGAGGTAGCGCGTGTGGTCCTCGAACGAATACGGGATATCCGGCCTGGGGGAATCACCCATGCCGATCAGGTCCGGCGCCAGTCGCCGGCCCGGCAGGGACGGCATCACGTTGCGCCACAACAATGACGACGTCGGGTTCCCGTGCAGGAACACCACCGGTGAACCGGTGCCGATCTCCCGGTGAGCCAGAACCGTCACTTGAACACCCCCGCGAACCGCGACGCCCACTCGGCGAACGAGCGTGGCGGGCGGCCCAGCACCCGCGAGACGTCCGGGCTCACCTGCTGCTCCTCCGGCGTCGGTGTCCCGAGGATGGCCAGCGTCGACTCCGCTACCTCCGGGGGCATGAAGCCCAGCAGCGCCGCGAGCGCCTCCTCGCGCGTCCGCGGGACGAACCGCACCGGCTCCCCCACCGCCTCGCCGATCGCCGCCGCTTGTTCGCGAGGGGACACCGGGGACGGACCGGTCAGTACGTACGTCCGGCCCTCGTGCGACGGCGAAAGCAGCGCCGCTGCCGCCACCGAAGCGATGTCCTCCGGGTCGATCACCGGCAACGCCACGTCACCGAAGGGTGCGGCGATCTTCCGCCCCGCACGCACGCTTTCCGCCCACTGCAACGCGTTCGACGCGAACCCCGCCGGACGCAGGATCGTCCACTTCAGACCCGAAGCCCGCACCGCCTCCTCGGGCGCCGCCGGGTGCCGGCCCGTCCCCACCCCCTGGGACGACAGCAGCACCACCCGCTCGACGCCCGCCGCGCGTGCTCGGTCCAGCACCGGACCCAGCGGATCCGCGAACCCCGGCGGCGTCATCAAGAACACCGCCGACACACCGGCGAAGCCGAGCGAAGCCAGCTCTCCCCGCCGGACAACGACTCCCGGTGGCGCCGTCGTGATCCGGCGGGACACCGCCGTCACCTTCTCGCCCGCCGACGCCAACGCCCGCACCAGTGGCTCTCCGACATTTCCCGTCGCTCCCACAACCATGATCATGCCGACGACGGTACATTCAGCGATATAGTAGGTACCTAGAGGAAAGTAATGGCTGGAGGCGTCAAAAGTGACCGAGACCACTCCCGAACTGGCCTGCCCGATCGCCCCGGTGGTCGACATCGTCTTCAGCCGGTGGACGACGCCGATCCTGTGGGTCCTGCACGAGTACGGCCGGCAGCGGTTCGTCGAACTGCAGCGGCGCATCACCACCATCACGCCGAAGGTGCTCACCCAGCGGCTGCGACAGCTGGAGCGCGACGGCCTCGTCGTGCGCACCTACTACGCCGAGGTGCCGCCGCGGGTGGAGTACGAGATCAGCGAACTCGGCCGCAGCCTCGGGCCGCTGTTCGCCAGCCTCTCGGAGTGGTCGGGCAACCTCGGGAAGGTCGACGCGGCCCGGCAGGCCTACGACTCCCGCAGCCCGGCCAGGTAAGCCTCCGCGGCGACGTCGGAGGGACGCCGACAAGATCTGCACCGACCGCTCACGGCGAAACGTCCACGTAGTCGAGGTTCGCCGGGCCGTCGCCGGTCGTCGCCGTCAGGCGGATCGTGTGTGCCCCGGCGGGCAGGCCAAGCTGGCGGCTCACCGTGCTCCACGTCATCCACGCGCCCGTCGCCGGGAAGGGCACGGCCGTGGCCACCACCGTGCCGTCGACCGCGATGTCCACCGGGCGCGCCGCCGTCGTGCCGTTCGCGTAGCCGAACGTCAGCGACGACGCCGGCCCGCTCACCTGCCACTCGACGGAGCTGCCGACGGCGTTGGCGCCGTTCGCGAAGCCGGTTCCGGAGAAGCCCGCGTGGTTCGCGTCGATCGTGCCGCCCGTCGAAAGCGTGGCCGACTCGGCCTCGTAGCGCGTCGCGCCGCCGGCGCGGGACACGCGGTACAGCACCGTCGCGTGCGACGGGACCGACGCGCTGATCGCGCCCGCAGTGGTGCGGACACCCTTGCTCCACAGGTCTTTCAGCGTGTACGAGGACGCACCGCCGATCCCCGTGGCGGACGCGGTCGTGCCGATCGTCGCCGTCGCCGCCGTTTCGTTGGACAGCGCCACCGCGCGGTCGCCGTTCGCCAGCACCTTGCTGTAGACGACCAGACCCGCGTTCGCGCTCAGCACGGTCGCCTGCTTGCTCAGCGGGTCCTGGTCGAGCGCGATGACGTCGGTGTTCTTCAGGATCGCGAAGCTGTCGTCCGACACCTTGCGCAGGTCGCTGCCGATCAGCAGCGGCGCCGCCATCATCGCCCAGAGGCCGAAGTGCGTGCGGTACTCCGTCGCGGTCATCCCGCCGTTGCCGACCTCCAGCATGTCCGGGTCGTTCCAGTGACCGGGGCCGGCGTACTGCGCGAGGCCGCGGTTGGCCTGCGCCTTGCCGATCATGCTCGACCACTTGTCGGAGATGTCACCGGTGGTGCGCCACAGGTTCCCGACCGGCGCGGCCCACGTCCACGGCTGGTTCTGCCCCCATTCGCAGATCGAGTACGCGATGGCGCGGCCGGACTTCGCGAGCGCGTCCCGCATCGCCTGGTAACGCTGCTGCGCGTCGGCACCCTGGTTGTTGCAGTTGTCGTACTTCAGGTAGTCCACGCCCCACGAGGCGAACAGGTTCGCGTCCTGCTGCTCGTGGCCGAGCGCGCCCGGGAACCCGGCCTTGTTGCAGGTTTTTGTGCCGGCGCTGGTGTAGATGCCGAACTTCAGGCCCTTGGCGTGCACGTAATCCGCGAGAGCCTTGATACCGCTGGGGAAACGCGCCGGGTCGGGCACCAGGTTCCCGGCCGAGTTGCGCGACGGCAGCGCCCAGCAGTCGTCGATGTTGACGTAGGTGTAGCCGGCGTCCTTGAGGCCCTTGGCGACGAAGATGTCCGCGATGCCCTTGATCATCGCTTCGTCGAACTCGGCGCGGCACTGCGTCGAATTCCAGTTGTTGAAGCCCATCGGCGGTGTGCGCAGCAGGCCGTTTTCGAGGGCCGACGCCGGTGCCGAACCCAGGACGAGACCGCTGGCCGCGATCACGAGCGCGGCGGCCGCGCTGGAGATGCGCCGGAGTGAGGACATGCGTGCTCCCGGAGGTGAGGTGGGCGACCTCCGATTAGTAAAAGGTCCTTCCAATCAGGCGGTCAAGACTTGATGCACGAAACATCAGATATGACGCCGGATCATCCCGGTCACCGGCACGGCGCGGGCAGCTCCTCCACCAGCCACGTGTGGATCTGCCGGGCCGCGTCGGCCACGTCTT
The DNA here is from genome assembly GCF_031082405.1 of Amycolatopsis sp. A133. GTDB lineage: Bacteria > Actinomycetota > Actinomycetes > Mycobacteriales > Pseudonocardiaceae > Amycolatopsis. The sequence goes on along the minus strand of NZ_JAVHJU010000036.1, from coordinate 272,699 downwards.
CTCCGGTCTTCAAGGTGAGGACCGGCAGCCGCGGCTCGGCGACCGGCGTGCCGAACAGCCGCAGATAGGCACCGATCGCCGTCAGCTCGGCGTCGGTCGTGGTTTCGGGCAGCTCGTCGAACTCCACTTCCGCCGGGTCGGCGAGGACCACGCCGGTCGCGCCGGCGGCGTCGGCCACGGCGGCGGCGAGGAGCGCGCCCGAGCCCGCCCCCAGTACGACGAACGGTTCGCCGTCCGCTTGCGCGCGGATCGCTTCGGCCGCCGTCGTGATCAGGGCACCGAGGTCGGCGGGCGCGGGGGGCTCGCCGTCGAAGCCCGGTGCGGGCACCAGCCACGCCTCGCGGACGCCGTCGAACCGCGCGGTGACGTCTTCGCACCACCGGGTCGAGCCGGTGAGGGTGCTGACCGCGAACAGCAGCGGCCGGGACGCGCCCGCCGTCGCGCGCCGGAGCCGGGGCGTCCACGGGGCCGCGGGCAGGAACTGCGCGGCGGTGCTCAGGAACGTCCGGAACTCGGCCGTGCGGCCGGTTTCCCGGGCGGTGCGGAGCAGCGTGCCCAGCGAGCCGCCCGAGTCCGCCGGGGGCAGCGAGACGTTGGCCAGGAGGTGGTCGGCGAGCTCGGCGACCGTCGGGTAGTCCCAGACCAGTGCGGCGGGCAGCTCCAGGCCGGTCGCCGCGCTGATCCGGTTGCGCAGCTCGACGACGCCGAGGGAGGTGAACCCCAGTTCGGCGAACGCGGACTCCGGCTCGACCGCGTCCACCGACGGGTGCCCCAGCGTCGCCGCGACCTCCGCGCGAACCCACTCCAGGAGCCACCCGGGGCGCTCGGCGGCAGGAAGATCCGCCAGACGCCCGGTGATCGGCTCGGCCTGCGGCACTTCGCTCTCTTCGGGCACCACCGTGTCGGGCAGCACCATGTCGAGCCAGTAGCGGCTCCGCTGAAAGGCGTACGTGGGCAGGTCGACGCGGGTGGCACCGGGGAAGAACGGCGCCCAGCCGACGTCGGCGCCCTGGACGTGAGCAGTGCTCAGCGCAGAGATCAGTGCTCTCTCTTCGTCGCGGTCACGTCGCAGCACCGGGACGGCGACGCAGCTCCCGCCGAGGGTCTCCCTGGCCATCGCGCTGAGCACGCCGTCGGGGCCCAGCTCCAGGAACGTTGTCACACCCTCGATTTCGAGGGTGCGCACGGCGTCGGCGAACCGGACGGTCTCGCGCACGTGGCGGACCCAGTAGTCCGCGGTGAACGGCTCGGCGAGAGCACCGCTCACATTCGAGATCACCGGGATCTCTGCCGGGTGGTACGTCAACGTCTCAGCCACCGCGCGGAACTCCGAAAGCATCGGCTCCATCAGCGGCGAGTGGAAGGCGTGACTCACCTTTAACCGCTTGGTCTTCGGGAACTTCGCCGCGATCTCCAGCACCGCGGCCTCGGCACCGGAGATCACCACCGACTCCGGGCCGTTGACCGCCGCGATGGAGACCCCCTCCGTCAGGACTATGTCGGCCTCGGAAGCGGCGATCGAGACCATTGCCCCGCCGGGCGGCAGGGCCTGCATCAGCGAGGCACGGGCGGCGACCAGGCGGCACGCGTCCTCGAGGGACAGCACCCCGGCGACGTGGGCGGCGGAGATTTCGCCGATCGAGTGGCCGGCCACGAAGTCCGGGCGGACGCCGAACGACTCGACGAGGCGGAACAGCGCGACCTCGACCGCGAACAGCGCGGGCTGGGTGAACTCCGTGCGGTTCAGCAGTTCGGCGTCGTCGAAGGCCTCGCGCAGCTCCCGGCCGAAGTGCGCGAGCACCGCGTCGAAGGCCGAGGCGTAGACCGGGAACCGCTCGGCGAGCTCCCGGCCCATGCCCACGCGCTGCGCGCCTTGGCCGGTGAACAGCGCGGCGAGCCGTCCGGGCCGTTCGCGGCCCACGACGACGTTCGGCGCGGACCGGCCCTCCGCCAGCGCGGCCAGCCCGCTCGAAAGCTCATCGGTAGTGCTGCCGTGGACCACGGCCCGGTGCGTGCACCGGCTGCGGGACGTCGCCAGCGACAGCCCGACATCGGCCGGGTGCTCGGTGACGGCCGCCAGCCGGGCGGCCTGCGCCCGCAGCGCCGCCTCACCGCGGCCGGACACCACCCAAGGCAGGACCCCGGTTGCACCGCGTTCGGGCAGAGCCGGTTCGAAGTCCGGCGCCTGCTCGAGGACGGCGTGCGCGTTCGTCCCGCTGACGCCGAACGACGAGACACCCGCCCGCCGCGGCCGGCCGGGCGACCACTCCCGCGCCTCGGTCAGCAGTTCCACCGCACCGGCCGTCCAGTCCACATGGGACGACGGGGCGTCGACGTGCAGCGTCGGCGGCAGGACGCCGTGCCGCATCGCCATGATCATCTTGATGACGCCGCCGACCCCGGCGGCGGCCTGCGTGTGCCCGAGGTTCGACTTGAGCGAGCCGAGCCAGAGCGGCGTCGGCCGGTCCTGGCCGTAGGTCGCCAGGATCGCCTGCGCCTCGATCGGGTCGCCCAGCGTGGTGCCGGTGCCGTGCCCCTCGACGATGTCCACTTCGGACGGTTCCAGCCCGGCCGCGGCCAGCGCGGCGCGGATGACCCGCTGCTGCGACGGCCCGTTGGGCGCGGTCAGGCCGTTGGACGCGCCGTCGGAGTTCACCGCCGTGCCGCGGACCACCGCGAGCACCGGGTGCCCCAGCCGCCGGGCGTCGGAAAGCCGCTCCACGGCGAGGATTCCGGCGCCTTCGCCCCAGCCGGTGCCGTCGGCCGCGTCGGCGAAGGACTTGCACCGGCCGTCGGCGGCGAGGCCGCGCTGCCGGCTGAAGTCGATGAACACGCCCGGCGTCGAAAGCACGGTCACACCGCCCGCCAGCGCGAGGTCGCACTCGCCCTGCCGCAGCGCCTGGCACGCCAGGTGCAGTGCCACCAGCGAGGACGAACACGCCGTGTCCACGGTGATCGCCGGGCCTTCCAGGCCGAAGGCGTACGCGATGCGGCCGGACACCACGCTCGCCGAGCTGCCGGTGCCGAGGAACCCCTCGACGCCCTCGGGCACGGCTAGCGGGCGGGACGCGTAGTCGGAGTACATCACGCCGGTGAACACGCCGGTCCGGCTGCCGCGCAACGAGTCCGGGTCGATGCCCGCGCGTTCGAGCGCCTCCCAGGACGTCTCCAGCAGCAGCCGCTGCTGCGGGTCCATGGCGAGCGCTTCACGGGGTGAGATGCCGAAGAAGCCCGCGTCGAAGTCGGCGGCGTCGTAGAGGAACCCGCCTTCCTTGGCGTAGCTGGTGCCGGGGTGGTCCGGATCGGGGTCGTAGAGCGCGTCGGCGTCCCAGCCGCGGTCGTCCGGGAGACCGGCGATCGCGTCGCGGCCCGCGGCGACGAGGTCCCAAAGGTCCTCCGGGCCGCGGACCCCGCCGGGGTAGCGGCAGCCGATGCCGACGACGACGATCGGGTCGCCGTCCACCCGGCGCTCCCGCACCACGACCGGCGCCGGTGCCCCGGACACCCGCTCGGCCACGTACCGGGTGAGCGCCTGCGGGGTCGGGTGGTCGAAGACGAGCGTCGCCGGTAGCCGCAGCCCGGTCTCGGCCGCGAGCCGGTTGCGCAGTTCCAGCGCGGTCAGCGAGTCGAAGCCGAGCTCCTTGAACGCGCGCGCCGGTTCGACGGCGGCGCCCGAGCTGTACCCGAGCACGCCCGCGACGAGCCCGCGAACCAGGTCGAGGACCTGGCGGGCGCGCTCGTCCGCGCCGAGCCCGGCCAGGCGATCGGCGAACGACGACTTCGCGGCGCCGGCCGTGGCCTGCCGCCGTGGCGGGGGCAGCAGGCCGTGGAGCAGCGCGGGGATCACCGGCCGGCGACGAAGCGCCGCGAGTTCGAGCCGGACCGGGGCGAGCACCGCCCGGTCCGCGGCGACGGCCCGGTCGAACAGCGCCAGGCCGAGTGCGGTGTCCAGCGGGGTCATGCCCGCACCCGTCATGCGGTGGCGGTCGCTCTCGGCGAGGTGCCCGGTCATCGAGCTGGCCTCGGCCCAGAGCCCCCAGGCCAGGGAGACGGCGGGCAGGCCCCGGGCCCGGCGGTGCTGGGCGAGGGCGTCGAGGAACGCGTTCGCGGCCGCGTAGTTCGCCTGGCCCGCGCCGCCCATGGTGGCGGCGAAGGACGAGAACAGGACGAAGGCCGACAGGTCGGAGGTGAGTTCGTGCAGGTTGAGCGCGGCCTCGGCCTTGGGCCGCAGGACGGTGTCCAGGCGCTCCGGGGTCAGGGATTCGAGGACGCCGTCGTCCAGCACCCCGGCCGCGTGGACGACCGCCGACACCGGGTGCCCGGCCAGGACCGCCGCCAGCTGCGCGCGATCGGCGACGTCACAGGCGACGGCCGTCGCGGTGGCGCCCAGCGCGGTGAGTGCGTCGACGAGCTCCGCGGACGGTTCGCGGCGCGACAGCAGCAGGAGCCGCCGGACGCCGTGGTGGGTGACGAGGTGCCGGGCGACCAATCCGCCGAGCAGGCCGGACGCGCCGGTGATCAGCACCGCGCCGTCGCCCCAGGACGCCGTATCGTCCACAGTGGACGCCCGGGCCAGCCGGGGGACGTGCCACTTCCCCGCGCGCAGGGCCAGCTGGGGCTCCCCGAGCGGCAGCTCGGCCGGGACGGCGTCGGCGTCGACGTCGGCGTCGGCGTCGACGAGCACGAACCGGCCCGGGTTCTCGGCCTGGGCCGACCGCACCAGGCCGGTCACGGCCGCGGCGGCGAGGTCGGTGACGTCCTCGCCGCCGACCGAGACCGCGCCGGAGGTGGCGACGACCAGCAGCTCGTCGCCAGCGAGCTCCTCCTGGAGCCGCTCGAGGACCGCCGCGGTCACCTCCCGCACCGAACCGCCCGGAACCCGGAACACCGTGAACTCGCCGGTCGACTCTGTGACGACCGGCTCGGACCAGACGACTTCGAAGAGCGCGTCACGCGTGGGGTCGGCCTTGGCGGGCGTCCGCAGCGTCAGCGAACGGACCTCGCCGACCGGGGCGCCGGTTTCGTCGGCCAGGGTCAGCGCGACGGCGTCGCCGGACACGCGCGTCAGCGCCACCCGCAGCACGGTCGCGCCGGACGCGGTCAGAGAGACACCGCTCCACACGAACGGCAGCTTCGGCCCGTCGCCGTCCACGGTGAGGGCACCGAACCCGGCCGCGTGCAGGGCCGCGTCGAGCAGGGCCGGATGCAGGCCGAACCGGGCCGCCTCGGCCCGCAGGGCCTCGGGCAGCTCGACCTCGGCGAAGACCTCGTCCCCCCGGGTCCACACCGCGCGCAGGCCGCGGAACGCCGGGCCGTAGTCGACACCGGTGGCCGCCATGGCCGGGTAGAAGCCGTCCAGCGGGACGCGCTCGGCCCCCGCCGGCGGCCACTCCCAAGCGGCACTTTCACGTGAAAGTGCGCCCGAGGGAACCGCACTTTCACGTGAAAGTGCGGTTCCCTCGGCGGAGCTTTCACGTGAAAGCTCCGCTTCGGTCAGGAGGCCGGTCGCGTGGCGGGTCCAGGGGGTGAGGTCGTCCGGGCGGGAGTGGATGGCGAGGTCGCCGTGGCCGGACAGGGAGACCTGGAGCTGGACGCCGCCGGAGGCGGGCAGCACCAGGGGGGTTTCGAGGGTCAGCTCGTCGAGGGTGCGGCGACCGGCCTGGTCGCCGGCGCGGAGCGCGAGCTCGACGAACGCCGTGCCCGGCAGCAGGACTTCCCCGCCCACGCGGTGGTCGGCCAGCCACGGCAGGCCGGACAGCGAGAGCTTGCCGGTCAGGACCGTGCCGCCCGAGCCCGCCAAGGCCACGACGGCGCCGAGCAGCGGGTGTCCGGCCGACGCCAGGCCGAGGCCGCTCGCGTCGCCGACGGTTACCAGCCGCGGCCAGTAGCGTTCGTGCTGGAACGCGTACGTGGGCAGCTCGGTGCGGTGGGCGCCGGGAAACGCGGGGTCCCACCGGACGTCGGCACCGTGCACCCAGGCTTCGGCCAGGGAGGTGTGGAACCGGGCGAGCCCGCCGTCCTCGCGGCGCAGCGAGCCGAGCGCGGTCACGTCGTCGCCGCCGATCGCCATGGTCAGCACGGGGTGCGGCGAGGCCTCGACGAAGGTGCGGAAGCCCTGGTCCGTCAGCGCGGCCACGGCGGTGTCGAGCCGGACCGGACGGCGGAGGTTGGTGTACCAGTACCCGGCGTCGAGCTCGGTTCCCTCGATCCAGGCGCCGGTGACGGTGGAGAAGAAGCCGGTCGTGGTGGCCCGGGGCCGGACCGGGGCCAGTACCTCGAGGAGGCGGTCGCGGATCCGTTCCACCTGCGGCGAGTGCGAGGCGTAGTCGACCGGGACCCGCTTCGCGCGGACATCGGTGCAGGCCGCCAGCAGTTCGTCGAGCGCGCCGGGCGTGCCGGAGACGACGACGGCGGCGGGACCGTTGATCGCGGCGATCGACAGCCGTTCGCCCCAGGGCGCGATCCGGGCCGCCGCCGCGTCCGCGGACTCGGCGAGCGAAACCATGCCGCCTTCGCCCGCCAAGGCCAGGAGCGCCTGGCTGCGCAGGGCGACGACCCGGGCACCGTCCTCGAGCGACAGTGCACCCGAGACGACGGCGGCGGCGATCTCCCCCTGCGAGTGCCCGACGACCGCGGCGGGCTCGACACCGTACGAGCGCCAAAGCTCGGCGAGCGAAACCATCACGGCGAACAACGCGGGCTGCACGACATCGACGCGGTCCAGCATGGCGGCGTCGCGGAGAGCGTCGGGCAGCGACCAGTCCACAAAGGACGAGAGAGCCGTCGCGCACTCGGCCATCCGCGCGGCGAACACCGGGGATTCGGCGAGGAGGTCCACGGCCATCCCGGCCCACTGGGCCCCCTGGCCGGGGAACACCATCGCGACCTTGCCCGCGACGGCCGTGCCCTTGACGACGGCGGGTGCCGGGAGATCGCCGGCCAGCGCCGCGAGCCCGGCGGCCAGGCCGTCGCGGTCGCCGACGACCACCGCGCGGTGATCGAACGCGGACCGCGTCGTGGCCAGCGAGAGCCCGATGTCGCCGACCGGCCCGGTGACGTCCGCGAGCGCGGCGGCCTGGGCGCGCAGGGCTTCCGGTGACCGGGCCGACAGCACCCACGGCACGACCCGGCCGGGCTCGTCGGGCCCGGCGGCGGGCGCGTCTTCGGCCGGGGCTTCCTCCAGGATCGTGTGCACGTTGGTGCCGCTCATGCCGAACGCCGAGACCGCGGCCCGCCGCGGCCGGTCCGGCCGCCACTCACGACGCTCGGTGAGCAGCTCGACGGAGCCCGCCGACCAGTTCACCCGTGACGAAGGTGCGTCGACGTGCAGGGTCGGCGGCAGCACGCCGTGCCGCATCGCCATGACCACCTTGATCACCCCGGCGACCCCGGCGGCGGCCTGGGTGTGGCCGATGTTCGACTTCACCGAGCCGAGCCACAACGGCGTTTCCCGCTCCTGGCCGTAGGTCGCGAGCAGCGCCTGCGCCTCGATCGGGTCACCCAGCGTCGTCCCGGTGCCGTGGGCTTCGACCGCGTCGACGTCCGAAGCGGACAGACCCGCGTCGGCCAGTGCGGCCCGGATCACCCGCTGCTGCGAAGGACCGTTCGGCGCGGTCAGGCCGTTCGACGCACCATCGGAGTTCACGGCCGAGCCGCGCACGACGGCCAGCACCGGGTGCCCGTGGCGGCGCGCGTCGGACAGCCGCTCCACGACGACCATGCCGCTGCCCTCGCCCCACGACGTGCCGTCGGCGGCTTCGGCGAACGCCTTGCACCGGCCGTCCGGGGCCAGGCCGCGCAGCCGGCTGAACGCGATGAACGAACCCGGTGTCGGCAGCACGGTCACGCCGCCGGCGAGCGCGAGGTCGCACTCCCCCTGCCGCAGGGCCTGCACCGCCAGGTGCAGCGCGACCAGCGATGACGAGCACGCCGTGTCGACCGTGAGCGTCGGCCCCTCCAGGCCGAAGGCGTAGGCGACGCGTCCGGAAAGGACACTCGCCGCGTTGCTCGTCGCGAGGTGCCCTTCGAGGGCTTCGGCGGAGCTGAGCATGAGGGTGCCGTAGTCCTGGCCGTTGGAGCCGACGAAGACCCCGGTCCGGCTGCCCTTCAGCGACGGCGGCCGGATGCCCGCGTGTTCCAGTGCTTCCCACGACGTCTCCAGCAGCAGCCGCTGCTGCGGGTCCATGGCCAGTGCTTCGCGCGGGGAGATGCCGAAGAACCCGGCGTCGAAGTCCGCGACGCCGTCGACGAAGCCGCCCTCGCGCACGTACGACGTCCCCGGTGCTTCCGGGTCCGGGTCGTACAGCGAGCCGAGCTCCCAGCCGCGGTCTTCGGGGAACCCGGAGATCGCGTCCCGCCCGCCCTCGACCAGCTCCCACAGCTGTGCCGGGGTGCGGACGCCGCCCGGGAACCGGCAGCCGAGGCCGACGATCGCGACGGGCTCGCTGGTCTGCGCCTCGTGGAGGCGGCGGCGGGTGTCCTGCAGATCGGCCGTGACCCGCTTGAGGAAGTAGCGGAGCTTCTCCTCGTTGTCCATCGTCTTCTCACTCCATGCAGTCGCGGGCGCCGGATCAGGAGATGCCGAACTCTTTGCCGAGGAGGTCGAACATCTCCTCGTCGCTGGCGGATTCGAGGCTCGGGGCGGCCGGTTCGCCCGCCCAGCCCGCGGTCAGCAGCCGCAGCTGCTCGGCGACGCGCACCCGGTCGGCCTCGCCGAGGGCGGCCCCGGCGCGGCCGAGCTCGGCGAGCAGCCCGTCGACCCCGCGGGGCTCGTCGTCCCGCAGTTCCGCGGTCAGGTACCGGGCCAGCGCGGACGGCGACGGGTGGTCGAAGACGAGCGTCGCGGGCAGGTCCAGCCCGGTGACGCGGTCCAGGCGGTTGCGGAGTTCGACCGCGGTCAGCGACGTGAAACCGGTTTCGCTGAACGCCCGTTCCGGGGCGACGTCGGCCGCCCGGCCGTGGCCGAGGACCGCCGCGACGTGCTCGCGGACGACGTCGAGGACGAGTTCGCCCGCGTCGGCCGCCGGCAGCCCGGCCAGGCGGCCGGCGAGCCCGACCGGGGCTTCGGCGACCGGCGCCACCGGCGCCAGCTCGGCGTAGAGCGGCCGGGACGAGGGGTAGGTGTCCCAGTCGATGTCGGCGACGACCTGCGACCGCGTGACCCGGCCCAGCACGGCCGCCGCCTCCGCCGCGGGCAGCGGGGTGACGCCGGCGCGCCGCATCCGGTCGGCGTTCCCGGCCGCCATGCCGCCGCCCGCCCACGGGCCCCAGGCGATCGAGACGGCCGCGTGGCCCCTCGCGCGGCGGCGCTGGGCGAGGGCGTCCAGTTCGGCGTTGGCAGCCGCGTAGTTGGCCTGGCCCGCGGCGCCGACCGCGCCGGCGAGCGAGGAGAACAGCACAAACGCGTCGAGGTCGCCGGTCAGCTCGTCGAGGATCCGGGCGCCGGTCACCTTGGCGTGCAGGACGCCGGCGAACCGGTCGCCGGTCAGGGTGTCGACGACGCCGTCGTCGAGGACGCCCGCCGCGTGCACCACCGCCGACACGGGGTGCTCGGCCAGCAGCGCCGCGACCGCGGCCCGGTCGGCGACGTCGCAGGCGACGACCGTCATCCGGTCGCCCGGCGCCTCCCCGCCGCGGCGGCTCGCCAGGACGACGTGCTCGGCGCCGTGGTCCAGGAGCCAGCGGGCGACGTGCCCGCCGAGGGCCCCGGTCCCGCCGGTGACGAGCACGGTGCCGCGCGGAGTCCATTGTGGACCAGTGCGGTGGTCGCGGACGAGCCGGCGGGCGAAGACGCCGCCGGGTCGCACGGTGACCTCGTCCTCGCCGCCGGCCGCGAGGACCGCGCAGAGCCGCTCGCCGTCCTCGGCGTCGAGGGTGCCCGGCAGGTCGACCAGGCCGCCCCAGCGGTTCGGGTGCTCCATCGCGACCGTCCGGCCGAAGCCCCAGAACTGGGCCTGGGCCGGATCGGCGACGGTCTCGTCGTCGGTCGTCGCGACCGCGCCGCGGGTGGCGCACCACAGCCGCGCGGTGACACCCGCGTCGCCGAGGCCCTGCACCAGGGCGAGGGTCTGCGGGAGCCCGGCCGCCACGGCCGATCCCGGAGCGCCGGCCGCGAAGGCGAGCAGCGACAGCGCACCCACCGGCGTGGCGCCTTCCTCGGCGAGCTTGGCTTCCACCAGCTTCGCGACGGTGATGCGGTCGGCGTCCTCGGGCACCCGGACGACCAGGGGCCGCGCCCCGGACGTCGCGAAGGCGCCCGCCACCGCGGTCATGGCGCCGGGGTCGTCGACGGTCTCCGGCAGGACGAACAGCCAGTCGCCGGACACCGCGGCGGCCGGTTCGCGCAGCTTGCGCCAGACGACCCGGTAGCGCCAGGAGTCGGCGCTCGCCGTGGTCTCCCGCCGCCAGCCGGCCAGGGCCGGGAGGGCGGTGGCGATGGCGGCGCGCTGGTCGCCGTCGAGGCCGAGCAGCGAGCCGAGCGAGTCCAGGTCTTCGCCTTCGACGGCGTTCCAGAACTCGGCGTCCACTTCGGACACCGGGGTCGCGGGGGCCGGTTCGGGCCAGAAGCGCTGCCGCCGGAAGGGGTACGTGGGCAGGTCGACCGGGCGCGCGGGCGGGTAGAACGCGGCCCAGTCGACGTCCACGCCGTGGGCGTGAACAGTGCTCAACGCAGTGAGCAGTGCTCTCTCTTCAGAGTGGTCCCGCCGCAACGCCGGGACCGCCGTGCCGCCGACCAGCGCGCTGAGCACCCCGTCGGGCCCCAGCTCCAGGAACGTCGTCACGCCCTCGGTTTCGAGGGTGGCCACCCCATCGGCGAACCGGACGGCCTCGCGCACGTGCCGCACCCAGTAGTCGGCGGTGAACGGCTCGGCGAGAGCACCGCTCACATTCGAGATCACCGGAATTTGTGCCGGGTGGTACGTCAGGGTTTCCGCGACCGCGCGGAACTCCTCGAGCATCGGGTCCATCAGCGACGAGTGGAAGGCGTGGCTCACGGTGAGCCGCTTGGTCTTCACACCGCGCCCGGCGAACTCCGCGGCGATCGCCAGCACCGCGGCCTCGTCGCCCGAGATCACCACCGACCCGGGGCCGTTCACCGCCGCGATGGAGACATCCTCGGTCAAGACGATGTCGGCTTCGGAAGCAGCGATGGACACCATCGCCCCTTCGGCGGGCAGCGCCTGCATCAGCGACGCCCGCGCGGCCACCAGCTTGCACGCGTCGGGCAGCGTGAGCACCCCGGCCACGTGCGCCGCGGCCAGCTCGCCGATCGAGTGCCCGGCGACGAAGTCCGGGCGCACGCCCCACGCCGTCACGAGCCGGTGGAGCGCGACCTCGACGGCGAACAGCGCGGGCTGGGTGTAGCCGGTCCGGTCGAGGCGGTCGCCGCCGTCGAAGACGATCTCGCGCAGCGACGCGTCGAGCAGGCCGTCGAACTCCGCGCACACGGCGTCGAAGGCGTCGGCGTACACCGGGAACCGGTCGTAGAGCTCGCGGCCCATCCCGGCGCGCTGGGCGCCCTGGCCGGTGAACAGCACGGCCAGGCGGCCACCGGTCGTCGCCGTGCCGCGCACCGCGTTGCCGAGGTCCGCGAGCCCGGCGAGCAGCTCCTCCTCGCCGGCACCGACCACGACGGCCCGGTGTTCCAGGGCCGCGCGGCCGGTGGCGAGGGTGCGGCCGACCGCGGCGACGGGTGCGCCGCCGCCCAGCGCGGCGCGGAGGCGGCGGGCCTGGTCGTGGAGGGTCTGCTCGTCGCGGGCGGACAGCGGCCAGAGCGTCAGCCCGCTCGGGGCCACGGCCGTGGGCTCGGGCTCCCCGGCTTCGAGGACCAGGTGCGCGTTGGTGCCGCTGACGCCGAACGCCGACACGCCGGCACGGCGGGCGCGCCCGGTCTCCGGCCACGGCACCGGCTCGGTGAGCAGTTCGACGGCCCCGGCCGACCAGTCCACGTGCGACGACGGCGCGTCGACGTGCAGGGTGCGCGGGAGGACCCCGTGCTGCATGGCCAGCACCATCTTGACGACCCCGGCGATGCCCGCCGCGGCCTGGGTGTGGCCGATGTTGGACTTCACCGAGCCGAGCAGCAACGGGATCGCCCGGTCCTGGCCGTAGGTGGCGAGCAGGGCCTGCGCCTCGATCGGGTCGCCCAGGGTCGTGCCGGTGCCGTGGGCTTCGACGGCGTCGACGTCCGAAGTGGACAATCCCGCGTCGGCCAGCGCGGCCCGGATGACGCGCTGCTGGGACGGGCCGTTCGGCGCGGTCAAGCCGTTGGAAGCACCGTCGGAGTTCACCGCCGAACCCCGCACGACGGCCAGGACGCGGTGACCGTTGCGGCGCGCGTCGGACAGCCGCTCCAGCAGCACGAGCCCGGCGCCTTCGCCCCAGCCGGTGCCGTCCGCGGCCTCGGCGAACGCCTTGCACCGGCCGTCGGAGGCCAGGCCGCGCTGACGGCTGAACTCGACGAACGTGGCCGGGGTCGACATCACCGTCGCGCCGCCGGCGAGCGCGAGGTCGCACTCGCCGCGGCGCAGCGCCTGCGCGGCGAGGTGGATCGCGACCAGCGAAGACGAGCAGGCGGTGTCGACGGTGAGCGCCGGGCCTTCGAGGCCGAACGCGTAGGCCAGCCGGCCGGACACGACCGCGGCGGCGTTGCCGGTGCCGATGAACCCGCCGACCTCCTCGCCCGCCGCACCCAGCAGGCCCGCGTAGTCCTGGCCGTTGGTGCCGGCGAACACGCCGGTGCGGCTCCCCCGCAGCGAGTGCGGATCGATCCCGGCCCGCTCGAAGACCTCCCACGTGATCTCCAGCAGCAGCCGCTGCTGCGGGTCCATGGCGAGGGCTTCCCGCGGGGAGATCCCGAAGAACCCCGCGTCGAATTCCGCCGCGGTGTCGAGGAAACCACCTTCGCGGACGTAGCTGTGGCCGCTCTTGCCCGGGTCGGGGTCGTAGAGCGCGCCGAGGTCCCAGCCGCGGTCCTCGGGCAGCCCGGTCATCGCGTCGACGCCGTCCGCGACGAGCCGCCAGAGGTCCTCCGGCGTGCTGACCGAGCCGGGGAACCGGCAGCCCATGGCGACGAGCGCGATCGGCTCGTCGGTCCCGGTGCGCGCCGGCTCGGCGACAACGGGTTCGGGGTGCCTGCCGAGCAGCTCCCGGTGCAGGTTCCGGGCCAGCGCGGCCGGCGTCGGGTGGTCGAAGACGAGGGTCGCCGGCAGGTTCAGCCCGGTCGCCGCGTCGAGGCGGTTGCGCAGCTCGACCGCGGTCAGCGAGGTGAACCCGCTGTCGGAGAACGCGCGGCCGGCGTCGACCGCAGCCGCGTCGGGGTAGCCGAGCACGGCCGCGACGTGGGTGCGGACCAGGTCGAGGACGTTCCGGGCGGCGTCCGCTTCGGACAGTCCGGTGAGCAGCCCCGCCGGTTCGGGGGTTTCGGGGGCTTCGAGCGGCTCGCCGAACCCGGTGAACAGCGGCCGGGGCCGAACGGCCCGCAGCGCGGGGAGGTAGGCGTCCCAGTCGAGATCGGCCACCACGGCCAGCGGCGCACCGGCTGTCGCTTCGAGCGCGAGCGCGTCGAGGGCGAGGCCGGGGTCGAGGGCGCCGACGCCGGCAGCCCGCAGCCGTCGCCGTGCTTCGGCGTCGCCCGCGGCCATTCCGTCGCCCGCCCACGGACCCCACGCGATCGAGACCGCGGGCAGCCCCGCGGCGTGCCGCTGCTGGGCGAGCGCGTCGAGGTGGGCGTTGGCCGCGGCGTAACTGCCTTGGCCGGCGGCGCCGAACGCACCCGCCATCGACGAGAACAGGACGAACGCGTCGAGGTCGGCGGTGAGCGCGGCCAGGTTCTCGGCGGCGGTCGCCTTCGCACGCAGGACGGCGTCGAAGCGCTCCGGCGTGAGGGACTCGATGACGCCGTCGTCGAGGACGCCTGCCGCGTGCACCACCGCGCGGAGATCGCCGGGGAGCACCGCGGCCAGGGCGGCGCGGTCGGCGGCGTCGCAGGCCACGATCGAGACGGCACAGCCGAGGGCGGTCAGTTCGCGTTCGAGGTCCGCGGCCCCCGGCGCCGCCGGGCCGCGCCGGCTGAGCAGCACCAGCCGCTCGGCACCGCCCGCGGCCAGCCGGCGGGCGACCTGGGCACCGAGGGCACCCGTGCCGCCGGTGACCAGCACGGTTCCCCGGGGCTGCCAGGGTTCGGCCGTCGCGGACCGCCGTTCCAGCCGGCGCGCGAAGACGCCGGACGGCCGGAGCGCGATTTCGTCTTCGGTGCCGGCGAGCACGGAAGCCAGCCGTTCGCGGCCGCGGTCGTCCAGCTCGGCGGGCAGGTCGATCAGGCCGCCCCAGCGCTGGGGGTACTCCATGGCCGCGGTGCGGCCGAGGCCCCAGACCTGGGCCTGCACCGGCGCTTCGACACCGTCGGCCCGGACGGCCGCGACCGCGCCGCGGGTGAGGCACCACAGCCGTCCGGTCGTGCCCAGCTCGCCGAGGGCCTGGAGGAGGGTGGCCGTGCCCGCCGCGACTCCGTGGCCGCCGTCGGCCAGGGCCAGCAGGGAGAGCACACCGTCCACTTCGGACCCGGCCAGGGCCGCGCGGAGGCGGGCGGCGAACTCCGCGCGCGGCAGCAGCGGGTCGATCCGCACCGGGGTGATCCGGGCGCCGCGTTCGATGATCGTCTGGGCGACGCCGGCCACGACGCCGGGTTCGCCCGCTTCCGGCACGACCAGCAGCCAGTGCCCGGTGAGCGCGGCGGCGTCCGGCGAGACCGGGCGCCAGGCGATGCCGTAGCGCCACGACTCCACAGTGGACTGCCGGTGGCGGCGCCGGTACCAGGCCGACAGGGCCGGGGTGACCGCCTCGGCGACGTTCGCGTCCAGCTCGAGCTCGGCAGCCAGCTTGCCGCTGCGCACCACGTCCCAGAAGCCGGAGTCGCCGCCGGGCGCCGCGCCGGGCTCCGGGGCGAGCCAGTAGGTGCGGTGCCGGAAGGCGTAGGTGGGCAGGTCGACCCGGCGGCCGCCGGGGAAGAACGACGTCCAGTCGACGTCGACACCGTGGACGTGAACAGTGCTCAACGCCGAGAGCAGTGCTCTTTCTTCAGAGCGGTCGCGGCGCAGGGCGGGAACCGCGGGGCCGGGCACCAGCGCGCTGAGCACGCCGTCCGGGCCCAGTTCCAGGAACACGTCGGCACCGGCGGCCTGCAGCGTTGACACGCCGTCGGCGAACCGGACCGTCTCCCGCACGTGCCGCACCCAGTAGTCCGCGGTGAACGGCTCGGCGAGAGCACCGCTCACATTCGAGATCACCGGTATCCGCGCCGGGTGATACGTCAGGGTTTCCGCGACCGCGCGGAACTCCTCGAGCATCGGGTCCATCAGCGGCGAGTGGAACGCGTGACTCACCTTCAGCCGCTTGGTCTTCGGGAACTGCGCCGCGATCTCCAGGACCGCGGCCTCGTCGCCGGAGATGACCACCGACTCGGGGCCGTTGACGGCCGCGATCGAGACCCCCTCGGTCAAGGTGATGGCCGACTCCGGCGCGGCGATCGACACCATCGCCCCACCGGCGGGCAGCGCCTGCATCAGCGACGCCCGCGCGGCCACCAGCCGGCACGCGTCCGGCAGCGTCAGCACCCCGGCCACGTGCGCCGCCGAAATCTCCCCGATCGAATGCCCGGCCACAAAATCCGGCCGCACGCCGAACGATTCCACCAACCGGAACAACGCCACCTCGACCGCGAACAACGCGGGCTGGGTGAACTCGGTCCGATCCAGCAGCTCGGCGTCCGCGAAGGCCTCGCGCAGCTCCGGGCTGAAGTGCGCGAGCACCGCGTCGAAGGCTTCGGCGTAGACCGGGAAGCGTTCATAGAGGCCCCGGCCCATCCCGGCCCGCTGCGCGCCTTGGCCGGTAAAGAACACCGCCAGCCGCCGGTCCGGCCGGGCGATGCCGGTCACCGCCGCGTTCTCCAGTGCGGCCAGGAGTTCCTCGCGGTCACCGCCGACCACGACCGCCCGGTGTTCGAGGGCGGCCCGTGAGTTCAGCAGCGAGAAGCCGATGTCGGCCGGGGTCAGCTCCGGGTGGGCCTCGACGTGCGTGCGGAGGCGTTCGGCCTGCGCGGCGAGGGCGTCGGCGTCGCGGGCGGAGAGCAGCCACGGGATGGTGCCGGGCTCGTCCGCGCGCTCGGGCTCGGGCGGCGCGGCGGGGGCCTGTTCGATGATCGTGTGGGCGTTGGTGCCGGAAATGCCGAACGAGGAGATGCCGGCGCGGCGCGGCCGTCCGGTTTCGGGCCAGCGCCGTCCTTCGGTGAGCAGCTCGATCGCGCCGGACTCCCAGTCGACGCGGGACGACGGCGCGTCCACGTGCAGGGTCCGGGGCAGGACGCCGTGCCGCAGCGCCATCACGACCTTGATCACGCCCGCGACGCCGGCCGCCGCCTGCGTGTGCCCGATGTTGGACTTGAGCGAGCCCAGCCACAGCGGTTCGTCACGGTCCTGCCCGTAGGTGGCCAGCAGCGCCTGCGCCTCGATCGGGTCGCCGAGCGTGGTGCCGGTGCCGTGCGCCTCGACGGCGTCCACTTCGGACGGTGCCAGGCCCGCGCCGGCCAGTGCGGCGCGGATGACCCGCTGCTGCGCCGGGCCGTTCGGGGCGGTCAGGCCGTTGGAAGCGCCGTCGGAGTTCACCGCCGAACCCCGGACCACGGCGAGGACTTCATGACCGTGGCGGCGGGCGTCGGACAGGCGCTCCAGCAGCACCAGGCCGGCGCCTTCGCCCCAGCCGGTGCCGTCGGCGGCCTCCGCGAACGCCTTGCACCGGCCGTCGGAGGCGAGGCCGCCCTGCCGGTCGAACTCGACGAACATGCCGGGCTGCGCCATCACCGCGACACCGCCCGCCAGCGCGAGGTCGCATTCGCCGCGGCGCAGGGCCTGCACCGCCCAGTGCAGGGCGACCAGCGACGACGAGCAGGCGGTGTCGATCGAGACGGCGGGACCTTCGAAGCCGAAGGTGTAGGAGACGCGGCCGGAGACGACGCTGGTCGCGTTGCCGGTCAGCAGGTGGCCTTCGACGCCGTCGGCGACCTCGGCCACGCCGCTGCCGTAGGCCTGGTGCGCGGCGCCGACGAAGACGCCGGTGCTGCTGCCCCGCAGTGAGCGCGGGTCGATCCCGGCGCGTTCCAGTGCCTCCCAGGAGATCTCCAGCAGCAGCCGCTGCTGCGGGTCCATGGCGAGGGCTTCGTGCGGGGAGATGCCGAAGAACTCGGCGTCGAAGCCGCCGGCGTCGTGCACGAACCCGCCCTCGGCGGCGTCCAGGGCCGCGAGGTCCCAGCCGCGGTCGGCCGGCAGTGCGGTGAGGGCGTCACGCCCGGTCTCGACCAGGCGCCAGAGGTCTTCCGGCGACGTCACGTCGCCCGGGTAGCGGCAGCTCATCGCGACGATGGCGATCGGGTCGCCGTCGGCGACGGTGGTGACCGCCGCCGTCGTCACGGGCCCGGTGTCGCCGGCCAGCTCGGCCTGCAGCAGCGCCGCGAGGGCCTGCGGGCTCGGGTGGTCGAAGACGACCGTGGCCGGCAGCCGCAGGCCGGTCACCGCGGTGAGCCGGTTGCGCAGCTCGACGGCGGTCAAGGAGTCGAAGCCGAGGTCCTTGAACGCCTTGGTGGGCTCGACGGCGCCGGCGCCGTCGTGGCCGAGGACCGCCGCCACGTGCGTGCGGACGAGGTCGAGCAGGAACCGGCGGACGTCGTCGCCGCCGAGACCGGCCAGCTTCGCGGCGAGGCCGCCGGTGCCGGCCGCCGGCCCGGCCGCGCGGCGGGTGCGGCCGCGGACCAGGCCGTGCCACAGCGGGGGCAGGTGTTCGGCCTGGGCGCGCAGCGCGGCGAGGTCGACGCGGACCGGGACCACGCAGGCGGCGCCGGCGACCTGGGCGGCGTCGAACAGCGCCAAGGCTTCCGCGGTGGCGAGGGCCCCGATGCCGGACCGCGCGATCCGCGAGAGGTCCTCGTCGTCGAGGGTGGCGGTCATGCCGCTCGTTTCGGCCCACTGGCCCCAGGCGAGGGAAACGGCGGGCAGGCCGTCGGCGCGGCGGCGGGCGGCGAGTGCGTCGAGGGCGGCGTTGGCGGCCGCGTAGTTGGCCTGGCCCGCGGCCCCGGCCACCCCGGCGAGCGAGGAGTAGAGGGCGAACCACGCGAGGTCGCGGTCCCGGGTCAGTTCGTGCAGGTTCAGCGCGGCGTCGACCTTCGGGCCGAGGACGGCGTCGATCCGCTCGGTGGTGAGCGACTCGACGACGCCGTCGTCCAGCACGCCCGCCGTGTGCACGACCCCGGTGAGGTGCACCGAGTCCAGCAGCGCGGCGAGGGCCGCCCGGTCGGTGACGTCGCAGCGCTCGACGCGCACGTTCGCGCCGAGTTCCGCCAGGTCGGCGGCGAGTTCGGCGGCGCCGGGGGCGTCGGCGCCGCGGCGGCTGGTCAGCAGGAGGTTCCGGACGCCGTGCGTGGTCACCAGGTGGCGGGCCAGGAGCCCGCCGAGGGTGCCGGTGCCGCCGGTGACGAGCACGGTGCCGCCGGGGTCCGGCGCCGCGGGGACGGTGAGGACGTTTTTGCCGACGTGCTTGGCTTGGCTGATGAACCGGAAGGCGTCGGGCGCGCGGACGACGTCCCAGACCCGGGTCGGCAGGGGGGTGAGGTCGCCGTTCGCGAAGAGTCCCAGGAGGGAGCGGAGGATCTCCTGGATGCGGTCCGGGCCGGGGTCGCCGAGGTCGAAGGGCAGGTAGGTGACGCCTTCGGGGTCGCGCAGGTCGGTCTTGCCCATTTCGAGGAACCGGCCGCCGGGTGCGAGCAGGCCGAGCGAGGCGTCGGTGAAGGGGCCGGTCAGCGAGTTCAGGACGACGTTGATGCCCTGGAACCGGTGGGAGAATTCGAGGTCGCGCGAAGACGCGATGTGCTCGACGCCGAGCGCGCGGACGGCGTCCTGCTTGGCCGGGCTCGCCGTGGCGAACACCTCGGCGTGCTTCCAGCGGGCGAGCTGGACGGCGGCCATCCCGACGCCGCCGGCGGCCGCGTGGACGAGCACGGACTCGCCCGCTTCGAGCTCGCCGAGGTCGAACAGGGCGTAGTAGGCGGTGACGAAGGCGACGGGCACGGACGCGGCTTCGGCGAAGGTCCAGCCGTCCGGGACCGGGACGAGCAGGCGGGCGTCGGTGACCGCGGACGGGCCGAAGGCCCCGGTGAAGAGGCCGAAAACGCGCGCACCGACGGCGATCCCGGTGACGTCCGCCCCGACTTCGGTGACCACCCCGGCGGCCTCGGACCCGAGGACCGCGGCGGGGTCGGGGTACATGCCGAGGGCGATCAGGACGTCGCGGAAGTTGACGCCGGCCGCGCGGACGGCGACCCGGACTTCGGTTGCCGCGAGGGGTTGCGGGGGTTCCGGCCGGAGGGTGAGGCCGTCGAGGGTGCCGCCGGTGGTGGTGAGCCGCCAGGGTGCGTCGGGGATGCTCAGGGCGCCGGTGTGGGCGCGGGCCAGGCGAGGGGCGGTGAAGGCACCTTCGCGGATGTCGAGCTGGGGTTCGGTGGCCGGCAGGGTGGTGAGGTCGGGCCAGGGCGCGTCGTCGAGGTCGAGCAGCTGGAACCGGCCGGGGTGTTCGGACTGGGCGGAGCGAACCAGCCCCCGCGCGGCGGCTGCGGCGGGATCGGTTCCGGCGCGGCGGGTCACGACGACCAGGCGGCCGGATCGATCGGCGGCGAGCCAGTCTTGGACGAGTTTCAGGGCGCGGTGGGTGGCGGCCGAGGTCGCGACCTTAGCGGTGGGCACGGTGGCGAAGACGAGGGGTGCGTCGCTGTCCATATCGGACACGGTGGGGAGGCCGAGGCCGAAGTCATCGGGGCCGAGGACGACCGCTTCCGTCTTCGGCCCGGCGGGGACGGGGGTCTGGTCGAGGCGGAAGAGCGAGCCGTGCTGGACGGGAGCGGCCGCAGCGGCGGAGATCGGGCGCAGGACAAGGGAATCGACCGAGGCAACGGGGGCACCGGACTGGTCGCAGACGGCGACGGTGACGGCGTTGTCGCCGGCCGGGGTGAGCCGGACGCGGAGGGCTGTGGCGCCGGAAGCGTGGAGGGTGACGCCGCTCCAGGAGAACGGCATACCGCCGGCTGCGGGACCGGCGGTGGTGGCGGCCGATCCGGTGGCGGGGGCGGCGCCGATGCCAGCCGAGCCAGCGGGGTCAACGCGCGCCGCCGGGCCGGCGGTGCCGCTGACCGGCGCGGTGCCGGTGGCGGGGGCGGCGCCAGCCGAGCCGGCGCTGTCAACGCGCGCCGCCGGGCCGGCCGCGTCGCCCGCCCCCTGGGCCGCGAGGCCGAGCGGGTGCAGGGCCGCGTCCAGCAGGGCCGGGTGCAAGCCGAAGGCCGCTGCGTCCGGGTGGTAGTCCTCCGGCAGCTCCACCTCGGCGAACGTCTCGTCGCCCCGGCGCCACACCCGGCCCAAACCCTGGAACGCCGGGCCGTACGTGAAGCCGAGGCCTGCCAGCTGGTCGTACAGGCCGTCCGTCGAAACCCGCTCCGCTCCGGGCGGGGGCCACTCCGTCAGCTCCGCCGCCCGCCGCGCGCCGGTGGACACGAGACCGCTCGCGTGGCGGGTCCACTCGTCCTGGCCGGGCGCTGTGCCGTCGTCCGGGCGGGAATACAACGTCAGCTCGCGGCGGCCCTCGCCGTCCGGCGGGCCGGCGAACACCTGGATCGCCACCCCTCCCCGGGCGGGCAGGACGAGCGGGGCCTCCAAGGTCAGCTCGTCGACGACGTCGCAGCCGACCTGGTCACCCGCCCGCACGGCCAGCTCCAGCAACGCCGTCCCCGGCACGAGCACCGCACCACCCAGTGCGTGGCCGGCCAGCCACGGCTGCGTCTCCGACGACAGCCGTCCGGTGAAGACGACGCCGTCGTGACCCGCCAAGCTGACCGCCGCACCCAGCAGCGGGTGGTCGAGCGCACCGAGGCCGAGCGAACCGGCGTCTCCGTGCGCTACCCCGCCGCGCGGCCAGAAGCGTTCGCGCTGGAACGCATACGTGGGCAAATCGACGCGGCGGCCGTCGGGGAAGAATGCGGCCCAGTCGACGTTGATGCCGTGGATGTGAACAGTGCTCAACGCCGAGAGCACTGCTCTCTCCTCGTCGCGGTCCCGCCGCAACGCCGGGATCGCCGTGCCCGGCACCATCGAGCTGAGGACGCCGTCCGGGCCCAGCTCGAGGAATACGCCGACGCCGGCCGCTTCCAATGTCGAAACGCCGTCGGCGAACCGGACCGCCTCACGCACGTGCCGCACCCAGTACTCCGCCGTGAACGGCGAAGCGAGAGCACCGCTCACATTCGAGATCACCGGAATCTGCGCCGGGTGATACGTCAGAGACTCCGCCACCGCACGGAACTCCGCCAGCATCGGCTCCATCAACGGCGAGTGGAACGCATGGCTCACCGGCAACCGCTTGGTCTTCGCGAACCCGGCCGCGATCTCCAGCACCGCGGCCTCGTCACCGGAGATCACCACCGACTCCGGACCGTTCACCGCCGCAATGGACACACCCTCGGTCAAAACGATGTCGGACTCGGGAGCAGCGATCGACACCATCGCTCCACCCGGCGGCAGAGCCTGCATCAACGAAGCCCGCGCGGAAACCAGCCGGCAGGCGTCCGAAAGGGACAACACCCCAGCCACGTGCGCCGCCGAAATCTCCCCGATCGAATGCCCCGCCACAAAATCCGGACGCACACCCCACGACGAGAAGAGCCGGAACAACGCCACCTCGACCGCGAACAACGCCGGCTGGGTGAACTCCGTCCGGTCGAGCAGCTCAGCGTCGTCGAAAGCCTCCAGCAGCGACGGTCCGAAGTGCGCACACACCTCGTCGAACGCCTCGGCGTAGACCGGGAACCGCGAGGACAACCCCCGCCCCATCCCCACCCGCTGCGCGCCCTGGCCGGTGAACAGCACCGCCAGCAACGCATCCGGATCGGCGGTGCCGGCGACGCCTTCATCCGCGGCCAGCCGCTCCAGCCCGGACCGCAGCGACTCCCGGTCGGAGCCGAGCACCACCGCCCGATGGGCGAGATCGGCGCGCGTGACGGCCAGGGAGTAACCACCGTCGAAGGGGTCGGGGTCGGCGGCCAGCAGCCGCCGGGCCTGCGACCGCAGGGCGGCGGCACTCGCCCCGGACACCACCCAGGGCAGCAGGCCGTCCGGACGGGGAACCGGCGACGGCACCGCGACCGGAGGCGCCTCCTCGACGATCACGTGCACGTTCGTGCCGCTGACGCCGAAAGCGGACACCCCGGCCCGGCGGGGAACCTCCCCGGCGGGCCACGGCCGCGGCGAGGTCAGCAGCTCCACCGCACCGGCGGACCAGTCCACTTCGGACGATGGGCGGTCGACGTGCAACGTGCGCGGCAGCACCTCGTGCCGCAGGGCCATGACCATCTTGATGACGCCCGCGATGCCGGACGCCGACTGCGTGTGCCCGATGTTCGACTTCAGCGCACCCAGCCACAGCGGCCGGTCCGCGGGCCGGTCCTGGCCGTAGGTCGCCAGCAGCGCCTGGGCCTCGATCGGGTCGCCGAGCGAGGTGCCGGTGCCGTGCGCCTCGACCGCGTCGACGTCCGAAGTGGACAGACCGGCGTTGGCGAGCGCCTGGCGGATCACGCGCTGCTGCGACGGGCCGTTCGGCGCCGTCAGGCCGTTCGAGGCGCCGTCGGAGTTGACCGCGGAGCCGCGGATCACGCCGAGGATCCGGTGCCCGTTGCGCTGGGCGTCGGACAGCTTCTCCAGCAGGACCAGGCCGGCACCCTCGCCCCAGCCGGTGCCGTCGGCGGCGTCGGCGAAGGACTTGCACCGGCCGTCCGAAGCCAGCCCGCGCTGGCGGCTGAACTCGGCGAACGCCAGCGGGCTGACCATCACGGTGACGCCGCCGGCCAGCGCGAGCCCGCATTCGTCCTGCCGCAGCGCCTGACAGGCCCAGTGCAGGGCGACCAGCGACGACGAACACGCGGTGTCCACGGTGACCGACGGGCCCTCCAGCCCGAAGGTGTACGACAGCCGCCCGGACATGACGCTGGGGGCCTCGCCGGTGAGCAGGTACCCCTCCGAGCCCGCGGCCGCCTGCAGCGTGCTGCTGTAACCGGACGCGTTGGCGCCGATGAACACGCCGGTCCGGCTGCCGCGCAAGGAAAACGGGTCGAGCCGGGCCCGCTCCAGCAGCTCCCAGGACGTCTCCAGCAGCAGCCGCTGCTGCGGGTCCATCGCGAGGGCTTCGCGCGGCGAGATGCCGAACAGCCCGGGGTCGAACGAGGCCGCGTCGTGGACGAACCCGCCTTCGACCGCCCGGGCGCCTTCCGCGCCGTACATACGCTCGACGTCCCAGCCGCGGTCCTCGGGGAAGCCCGCCATCGCGTCGGTGCCGCCCGCGACGAGGTCCCACAGGTCCTCGGGCGAGGCGACGCCGCCGGGGTACCGGCAAGCGAGCGAGACGATGGCGACCGGCTCCTGCTCCGCTGCCTCGGCCGCCTGCAGCCGCTGCCTGGTCTGGTGCAGGTCGGCGGTCACGCGCTTGAGGTACTCGAGGAGCTTGTCCTGCTCTGCCATCGCCAACCTCATCCGTTCGTCCAGTCAGGGGGGCGTCAGCCCGCCGGCGGCGGGGAAACGCCGAGCTCGTTGTCGATGAAGGCGAAGACCTCGGCCGCCGAGGCGTCCGCGAGCTGCGCCTGCCGCGGCGCCGCGGCGTCCGCGCTCCAGTGGTTCAGCAGGGACTTCAGCCGCATCTCGACGCGCATCCGGACGTTCTCGTCCGGCTCGAGGTCCGTCAGCGACGCCTCCAGCCGGTCGAGCGCGCCGAACGCCGACTCGGCGGGGGTGCCGCCGGGGGCGATCCCGGCGGCCAGGAACCGGGCCAGCGCAACCGGCGTCGGGTGGTCGAAGACGGCGGTGGCCGCCAGCCGCAGGCCGGTGACCGCGCGCAGCCGGTTGCGCACCTCGACCGCGGTCACCGAGTCGAACCCGAGGTCGCGGAACGGCCGGGTGCTGCCGATCGCCTCGGCACCGCGGTGGCCGAGCACGGCCGCGGCCTCGGTCCGGACCAGGTCGAGCACGGCCCGGTCGCGTTCGGCCTCCGGCAGCCCGGCCAGCCGCTCGCGCCACCCGGCGGCGGCGCCTTCGTCGTGCCGCTCCTGCTCGGCTTCGAGCCGGTCCAGCACGCGGCGGACCGCGGGCAGGTCCTCGATCAGCGGGCGGCGCCGCGACGCCGTGAAGGCGGGCACGAACCGCTCCCAGTCGACGTCGGCCACGGCCAGGAACGTCTCGTCGCGGTCGAGGGCGCCCTGCAGCGCGGCCACGGCCCGCCCGGGTGCCATCGGCCGCAGGCCGCGGCGGCGCAGCTGCTGCTCGCCGTCGTCGGAGGCCATCCCGCCACCGGCCCACAGCCCCCAGGCCACCGACGTGGCCTTCGCCCCGCGGGCGCGGCGCTGCTCGGCGAGCGCGTCCAGGTAGGCGTTCGCGGCAGCGTAGGCCCCTTGGCCCGCGCTGCCCCAGACGCCGGAGTTGGAGGAGAACAGCACGAACGCTTCGAGGTCGTCGCCGAGCAGGGCGTCCAGGTGCGCCGCGCCCGCGACCTTGGCGGCGAGGACGTCTTCGAACTCGTCCAGGCCGGTTTCGGCGAGGGTGCTCGACTGCGGCAGCCCTGCCGCGTGCACGACGGCCACCGGCGGGTGGCCGAGGCTGTCCAGCAGGGCTTCGACGGCCTTGCGTTCGGCGACGTCGCAGGCGGCGATGGTCACCGCGCAGCCGTACCCCCGCAGCTCTTCGGCCAGTTCGGCCGCGCCGGGAGCGGCTTCGCCCCGGCGGCTGGTGAGCACGAGGTGCTCGGCGCCGGAGCGGCCCAGCCAGCGGGCGACGTGCGCGCCCAGCGCACCCGTGCCGCCGGTGACGAGCACGGTGCCCCGCGGCCGCCACGGCTCCCCCGCCGGAGCCGGCCGCGCCGGGCGCAGCCGACGGGCCAGGATGCCGTGCGCGCGGATCGCGAGCTGGTCTTCGCCGCCGGGCTCGGCCAGCAGCCCGGCCAGCCGGTCCGCGGCCCGCTCGTCGAGCGCGGCGGGCAGGTCGACCAGCCCGCCCCAGCTCCCCGGGTACTCCAGGCCGATCACGCGGCCGAGGCCCCAGAGCTGCGCGGGCACGCTCGACGCCGGGGCGTCGCCGGCGCCGGTGGCGACCGCGCCGCGGGTGAGCAGCCACAGCGGGGCGTCGATCCCGGCGGCGGCCAGTGCCGGGGCCAGCGCGGCCGTCGCGGCCACCCCGGCCGCGATCAGCGGGTGCCCGGGCAGCGGCGTTTCGTCCAGTCCCAGCAGGGAAACGACGCCGGCGTACTCACCCGGCGGCAGGGTCTCCGGCAAGCCGGTGACGACGTCGGCGCCGCGCGCGGCGAGCGCGTCGAGCACCGCCGCGACCAGTCCACTGTGGCCCGCCGGGACGAGAGCCAGCCAGCGACCGGACAGCAGCGGCAGGGCGGGCTCGGCGACCGGCACCCAGCCGACCTTCAGGCACCAAGTGTCCATTGTGGACTCTTCGGCGCGCCGTTCGCGCCAGCGGGTCAGCGCGGGCAGCACGGCGTCGAGTGCGGCGCTGTCGACGCCGAGGACACCGGCGAGGTCGTCGGTTTCTTCGAGCGCCGTCCAGAGCCCGTCTGCGGCCGGGGCCGCGGGGGCCGGGTCCAGCCAGTACCGCTGGTGGTCGAAGGCGTACGTCGGCAGCGGGACCCGCCGGGCGCCTTCGCCGAACGCGGGCGTCCAGTCGAGGTCGACGCCGTGTACCCAAGCTTCGGCGAACGAGGTGTACAGCCGGTCGAGGCCGCCTTCGCCGCGGCGCAGCGTGCCGGTCACGACGGCTTCGTCCACAGTGTCCTGGATACTCATCGTGAGAACCGGGTGCGGGCTGCACTCGACGAAGGTGTCGTAGCCGTCCTCGGCCAGCAGCCGCGTGGTCGCGTCGAACAGCACCGGGTGGCGCAGGTTGGTGTACCAGTAGGCACCGTCGAGCCCGGCGGTGTCGATCGGCTCGGCGGTCACCGTGGAGTAGAAGGCGATCTCCGACGACCGCGGCGCAACCGGGGCGAGCAGCTCGCGCAACTCGGTCTCGATCGCCTCGACCTGGGCCGAGTGCGACGCGTAGTCCACCGGGACCCGCTTCGCGCGGATGCCGTCGGCCTCGCAGGACTCGATCAGCTCGTCGAGAGCGGCCGGCGAGCCGGACACCACGACCGCGGCCGGGCCGTTGACGGCCGCGACCGACAGCTGCTCCGTCAGCCGCGCCTCGACGGTTTCGCGGGTGGCGGCCACCGACACCATGCCACCGCGGCCGGCCAGGGCCAGGATCGCCTTGCTGCGCAACGCGACCACCCGGACAGCGTCCTCAAGGGACAACGCACCCGATACGACGGCGGCGGCGATTTCGCCCTGGGAGTGGCCGATGACCGCGTCGGGCCGGACCCCGTGGGCGCGCCAGACTTCGGCCAGGGAGACCATCACGGCGAACAGCGCGGGCTGCACGACGTCGACCCGTTGCAGCATCGCTTCGTCGCCGAGGACTTCGGGCAGCGACCACTCGACGAACGGCGCGAGCGCGCGTTCGCAGTCCCGCATGCGGGCCGCGAACGCCGCCGACGTGTCCATCAGGTCCAAAGCCATCCCCACCCACTGCGAGCCCTGCCCGGGAAAGACGAAGGCGACCTTGCCCCCGCGGCGGGCGCTGCCCCGCACCAGCCCGGGCACGGCCCGGCCGTGGGCGAGCGCGCCCAGCGGGTCGTGGCCGTCGTGCTCGCCGCCGGTCACGAGCACCGCCCGTTGCTCGAACGTAGACCGGGATTTCGCGAGGGAGTACCCCACATCTGCGGCCCGGACCCCCTGTGCGGCCCCTACGCGGGCCTGCAGCCGGCGGGCCTGCGCGGCCAGCGAGGCGGGCGTTTTCGCGGACAGGACCCAGGGCACCGGGCCGGTCGCGACCGGCCCGGACGGCTCGGGCGCGACCGGCTCCGGTGCGGCTTCGAGGACCGCGTGGGCGTTGGTGCCGCTCATCCCGAACGACGACACGGCGGCCCGGCGCGGGCGGTGCGTCTCGGGCCAGGCGCGGTTTTCGGCCAGCAGCCGGACGTTCCCGGCCGACCAGTCCACATGCGACGACGGCGTGCCGGCGTGCAGCGTGCCCGGGAGCACGCCGTGGCGCAGGGCGAGGACCATCTTGATCACACCGGCGACGCCGGAGGCGGCCTGGCTGTGCCCGATGTTGGACTTCACCGAGCCGAGCCACAGGGGTTCGGCCCGGTCGCGGCCGTAGGTGGCCAGCAGGGCCTGTGCCTCGATCGGGTCGCCGAGGGTGGTGCCGGTGCCGTGGGCTTCGACGGCGTCGACGTCGTCGAAGGTCAGCCGGGCGTTGGCCACGGCCTGGCGGATGACCTGCTGCTGCGCGGGACCGTTCGGGGCGGTCAGGCCGTTGGACGCGCCGTCCTGGTTGACCGCCGAGCCGCGGATCACCGCGAGGACCTCGTGGCCGAGGCGCTGCGCGTCGGCGAGCCGTTCGACGAGCACGACGCCGGCGCCCTCGGCCATGCCCATGCCGTCGGCGTCGTCGGAGAAGGCCTTGCAGCGGCCGTCGGCGGCGAGGGCGCGCTGGCGGCTGAAGGCGACGAACGACGCCGGGGTCGACATCAGCGCCACCCCGCCGGCCAAGGCCATCGTGCACTCGCCGGTGCGCAGCGACTGGCAGGCCAGGTGCAGCGCGACCAGGGACGACGAGCACGCCGTGTCGACGGTGACCGCCGGGCCGGTGAGCCCGAAGGTGTAGGAGATCCGGCCGGAGACGACGCTCGCGGCGCCGCCGGTGAGCAGGTGCCCCGCCGAGCTGTCCGGCTGGGCGAGCCCGATGCCGTAGTCGGCGTAGTTGGTGCCGACGAACACGCCGGTCGCGCTGCCGCGCAGGCTCTCGGGGTCGAGGCCGGCCCGCTCCATCGCCTCCCACGACGTCTCCAGCAGCAGCCGCTGCTGGGGGTCCATGGTCAGCGCCTCGCGGGGCGAGATGCCGAAGAAGCCCGGGTCGAAGTCCCCGGCGTCGTGCAGGAAGCCGCCGTGGCGGGTGTAGCTGGTGCCGTCGTGGTCCGGGTCGGGGTCGAAGAGGGCCTCGACGTTCCAGCCGCGGTCGGCGGGAAACCCGGTGATCGCGTCGCCGCCGGCGGTGATCAGCGCCCAGAGGTCTTCCGGGCTGGTGACACCGCCGGGGTAGCGGCAGCTC
This sequence comes from Amycolatopsis sp. A133, assembly GCF_031082405.1. Lineage (GTDB taxonomy): Bacteria > Actinomycetota > Actinomycetes > Mycobacteriales > Pseudonocardiaceae > Amycolatopsis. Next base: position 244,416 of record NZ_JAVHJU010000036.1, on the reverse strand, counting down.
ATCGCGACGATGGCGATCGGCTCGTCGTCGGCGACCGCGACGACGGTCTCGGGGACGGTCGCCGTGGCGCCGAGCAGGAACTCGGTGATGCGCTCGGCCGTCGGGTGGTCGAAGGCGAGGGTGGCCGGAAGCCGCTGCCCGGTCTCGGCGGCGAGGCGGTTGCGCAGCTCGACCGCGGTCAGCGAGTCGAAGCCGAGTTCCCGCAGGGCCACGCCGGGGGCGACGGCGTCCGGGCCGTCGTGGCCGAGCACCGCGGCGGCGGTGGCGCGGACCAGCTCGAGCACGGTCCGGGTGCGGTCGGCCGGGGAAAGCCCGTTGAGCCGGTCACGCAGGCCGCCCGCCGCCGGGGCGGCCGGTGTCCCGGCGGCCAGCGCGCGGCGCACCTCGGGGAGTTCGTCGAGCAGCGGGCGGGGCCGCAGGGCGGTGAAGACGGGCGCGAACCGGGCCCAGTCGACGTCGGCGAGCGCGAGGAAGGTCTCGTCGTCGGCGAGGACCTGCCGCAGGCCCGCGAACGCGAGATCGGGGTCGAGGAACGGCAGCCCCTGCCGCAGCAGGCGGCTCGCGTCGAAGTCCTGGTTGGCCTTGGCGGGGTTGGCGGCGTTCCAGACGCCCCAGGCGAGCGAGGTGGCCCGCAGGCCGCGGGCGCGACGGCGCTGGGCGAGGGCGTCGAGGTGGGCGTTGGCCGCCGCGTAGGCCGCGTGGTCGCCGCTGCCCCAGACGCCGGCGATGGAGGAGAAGAGGACAAACGCGTCGAGGTCGCGGTCGAAGACGGCATCGAGGTTTTCCGCGCCCTGGACCTTGGCGCGGGCGACGGCGGCGAATTCGGCGACGTCGGTGGCGTCGATCGAGGCCAGTTCGATGAGGGCGGCGGCGTGGACGACGGCTCGGATGTCGTGGGCTTCGGCGAGCGCTTCGACGTCGGCGCGGTCGGCGACGTCGCAGGCGGCGAAGGTGATGCCCGGGTCGGCGTCCGCGGGGGCTTGGTAACCGCGGCGGCTGGCGAGGATGACGTGCTCGGCGCCGGCGGTGCGGAGCCAGCGGGCGATCCGCGGGCCGAGGGCGCCCGTGCCGCCGGTGACCAGGACGGTGCCGCGCAGGGACCACGACGTGGGGGACGTCCGGGGTGGGGTCGCGCGGACGAGACGGCGGACCTGGACGCCGGAGGACCGGATGGCGAACTGGTCTTCGTCGCCGGGGGTGGCCAGGATGGCGGTGAGCCGGTCCAGTGCACGGGCGTCGGGCTCGGCGGGCAGGTCGATCAGCCCGCCCCAGCGGTCCGGGTGCTCCAGGCCGATCACCCGGCCGAGACCCCAGATCTGCGCCTGCGCCGGTGACGGCGAGTCCGTGTCGACCGCACCCGAGGTCAGCAGCCACAGGGGCGCGTCGATCCCGGCGTCGCCGAGGGCCTGGGCCAGCACCAGCGTCCCGGCGACCCCGGACGGCAGCTCGGGGAACTCCGGGTGCGGCCGCTCGTCGAAGCCCAGCAACGACACCACGCCCGCCACCGGCCCGGCTTCGCGCAGTCGCGCGGCCAGACTTTCGCGGTCGCCGGTCACCGGCAGGACTTCGGCGCCGAGCGTGTCCACAAGAGACGTTTCCTGACCGGGTGCGACCACCGCGAGCCAACGTCCGGACAGCGCGCCGGCGGGCTCCGGCGCGGAACGCCAGCGGATGTCGTAGCGCCAGGCGTCCACGGTGCCCTTTTCGCGGGCGGTCCGGCGCCAGTCGCTCAAGGTGGGCAGCAGCTCGTGGAGCGGAACCTCGGGATCGACGCCGAGCGTTTCCGCGAGAGATCCGCTGTCGACCGCCGCCCAGAAGCCGGAGTCCGCCGGATCGGTGACCGCGGTCCCGCCGGGCTTCAGCCAGTAATGACGCTGCTGGAAGGCGTACGTGGGCAGGTCGACGCGAGCCGCGCCGGCGAAGTACGGCGTCCAATCGACCTTGACGCCGTTGACGTGCGCTTCGGCCACCGACAGCGCGAAGCGCTCCAACCCGCCTTCGCCACGGCGCAAGGACCCCAGCGCGACGACGTCCTCCCCGATCGCCATGGTCAGCACCGGGTGCGGCGACGCCTCCACGAACGTCCCGAAACCCTCGCCCTTCAACCGTTCGACCGCCGTGTCCAGCCGCACGGTCGAACGCAGGTTCGTGTACCAGTACTCCGCGTCCAGCTCCGCGCCGTCGGCCCACTCGCCGGTGACGGTCGAGAAGAACCCGATTGCCGCCGTTCGCGGGGTGATCGGCGCGAGCACGTCCAGGAGTTCGTCCCGCAACTGCTCCACCTGGACCGAATGCGACGCGTAGTCCACCGGGATCCGGCGGGTGCGCACGTCACCGGCAGCCATGAACTCGTCGAGCGCACCAGGCTCGCCGGACACGACGGTCGCCTCCGGGCCGTTGACCGCAGCAATGCCGATCCGGTCACCCCACGGCGCCACGAGCGACGCGGTCCGCTCACGCGACGCAGCCACGGAGACCATCCCGCCCGCGCCCGCCAAAGCAAGAATGGCCTTGCTGCGCAGAGCCACCACCCGAGCACCGTCCTCAAGGGACAGCGCACCGGACACGACCGCGGCGGCGATCTCGCCCTGGGAGTGGCCGATCACCGCGTCCGGCCGCACGCCGTGGGCCGCCCAGAGCGCGGCCAGGGACACCATCATCGCGAACAGCGCGGGCTGCACGACGTCGACGCGGTCCAGTTCGACGTCGAGGACGTCCAGCAGCGAGAAGCCGGTGTGCGGTTCGAGCGCCCGCGAACATTCGGTGTACCGAGCCGCGAAGACCTCCGACGTCGCCAGGAGTTCGGTCGCCATTCCGGTCCACTGAGCGCCCTGACCGGGGAAGACCATCGCGACCTTGCCGCTCCCGGCCACCCCCGAAACGACGTGCGGCGCAGGCGTTCCGTCGGCCAAAGCGCGCACCCCGGCCAGGAGCCGCTCCCGGTCCGGACCGACCACGACGGCCCGGTGCGCGAACGCCGACCGGGTCGTCGCCAGCGAGAAGGCGATGTCGGCCGGATCACCGTCCACACCGGACAGCCGGGCCGCCTGCTCGCGCAGCGCCTCGGCGGACTTGGCCGAGAGCACCCACGGCACCAGACCGGAGGCGCTTCCCGGGGAAGACGGCGGAGCCGACGCCTCCTCCAGGATGATGTGCGCGTTGGTGCCCGAAATGCCGAACGACGACACCGCACCCCGCCGCGGCCGGTCGGCGGTCCACTCGCGGCCTTCCTGGAGCAGCTCGACGGCCCCGGCGGTCCAGTCGATCTTCGCCGACGGCGTCCGGGCGTGCAGGGTCGGCGGCATCCGGCGGTTCCGCAGCGCCATGACGAGCTTGATGACGCCGCTGACGCCCGCCGCGGCCTGGGTGTGCCCGATGTTCGACTTGACCGAACCGAGCCACAGCGGCTCGTCGCGATCCTGGCCGTAGGTGGCCAGCAGTGCCTGCGCCTCGATCGGGTCGCCGAGCGCCGTGCCGGTTCCGTGCGCCTCGACCAGGTCGACGTCCACAGTGGACAAGCGGGCGTCGGCAAGTGCGTCCCGGATCACGCGCTGCTGGGACGGGCCGTTCGGCGCCGAGAGACCGCTGCTCGCGCCGTCCTGGTTGACCGCGGTGCCGCGGACCACGGCCAGCACCGGGTGGCCGAGGCGCTGCGCGTCGGCCAGCCGCTCGACGAGCAGCATGCCGGCACCCTCGCCCCAGCCGGTGCCGTCGGCGCCGTCGGCGAACGCCTTGCACCGCCCGTTCCCGGACAGCCCGCCCTGGCGGCTCATCTCGGTGAACATGTCCGGGTTCACCATCACCGCCGCGCCGCCGGCGAGCGCGAGGTCGGACTCCCCGCGCCGCAGCGACTGGACCGCCAGGTGCAGCGCGACCAGCGACGACGAACACGCCGTGTCCACGGTGACCGACGGGCCCTCCAGGCCCAGCGTGTAGGAGATCCGGCCGGACAGGACGCTGGTGGCGGTGCCGGTCATCAGGTGCCCCGCGACCGCCTCGGCCTCCTCCCCCGCGCCGGTGCCGTAACCCTGGGAGGCCGCGCCGACGAACACCGCCGAGCGGCTGCCCCGCAAGGTCTCCGGGACGATCCCGGCGCGTTCGAGAGCTTCCCACGACGTCTCGAGCAGCAGCCGCTGCTGCGGGTCCATGGCCAGTGCTTCACGCGGGGAGATCCCGAAGAAGCCCGCGTCGAACCGGCCTGCGTCGTGCACGAAGCCGCCCTCGGCGACGAAGCCGGCGTCGTGGGCGTCGGGCCAGCCGCGGTCGGCCGGGAACCCGGACATCCCGTCGCCGCCGGTGTCCACCAGCCGCCACAGGTCCTCGGGCGAGCGGACGCCGCCGGGGAACCGGCAGGCCATCCCGACGATCGCGACCGGGGCGGACCCGGCGTCCTCGACCTCCTGGACGCGCTTGCGGGCGCGCCGGAGGTCCGCGGTCACCTTCTTCAGGTACTCCCGGAGCTTCGCGTCGTTGTCCATCAGGCCCCATCCCGTCGCGTGCCGTCCATTCAGGACAGTCCGAGTTCGTTGTCGATCAGGTCGAAGATCTCGTCGTCGCTCGCGGAGTCGAGTTCGGTGTCCTCGTCCCCGGAACCGCCCCGGCGGCGCGCGAGCAGCGTCTCCAGCCGCGCGGTGACGCGGCGGCTGTCCCCGGCGCGTTCCAGCAGCCGGTCCAGTTCCGCCAGCACCGCGGCCTCCGTGTCGACGGCCGCGGGGGCGAGCCCGGCGAGCAGGTGCGCGGCCAGGTCGGCGGGCGACGGGTGGTCGAAGATGAGCGTGGCCGGCAGCCGCAGCCCGCTCTCGGCGGTGAGGCGGTTGCGCAGCTCGACCGCGGTGAGCGAGTCGAAACCCAGGTCGAGGAAGCCGCGGCCGCCCTCGACGTCGGCGGCCGAGCCGTGGCCCAGCACCGTGGCGACGTGCCCGCGCACGACGTCGAGCAGGAAGTCGCCGCGCTCGGCCTCGGGCACGCTTGCCAGCCTCTCGGCCAGCGCGGGGCCTTCGCCCGGCACAGCCACCGAAGCGGTCCGGCGGGCCGGCGCCCGCACCAGCGACGCGAACAGCGGCGGCAGCCCGGACTGCGCACCCAGCGCGGCCGGGTCGAGCTGCAGCGGCAGCAGCGCCGGTTCCGGCCGGGCGGCCGCGACGTCGAACAGGTCGAGGCCGCGTTCGGCGGTGAACGGGACGAAGGCGGACCGCGCCAGTTTCGCGAGGTCCGCATCGCGCAGCATGCCGTCGGTGGCCCACGGCCCCCAGCCCAGCGACCCGGCCGGGAGTCCCCGGGCCGCGCGGTGCTGCGCCAAGGCGTCGAGGAAGGCGTTCGCCGCGGCGTAGTTGCCCTGGCCGGGGCTGCCCAGCGTGGCTGCCGCCGAGGAGAACAGGACGAACGCCGAGAGACCGACGTCCCGGGTGAGCTCGTGCAGGTTCAGGGCCGCGTCGACCTTCGGCCGCAGCACCGCGTTGAGCCGCTCCGGCGTCAGGGACGCGACGACGCCGTCGTCGAGGACACCGGCCGCGTGCACCACGCCGGTGAGCGCCGGGATCGCAGCCAGCACGGCGGCCAGCTCGCGGCGGTCGGCGGCGTCGCCGGCCACGATCCGGACGTCCGCGCCGAGTTCCCGCAGCCCGGCGGCCAGCTCGGCCGCGCCGGGCGCGGCAGGTCCGCGCCGGCTCAGCAGGACCAGGTCCCGCACGCCGTGCCCGGTGACCAGCCGCCGGGCGACCAGGCCGCCCAGCGCGCCGGTGCCGCCGGTGATCAGCACCGTGCCGTCGCCGAAGCACGGCGGCATGGTGAGCACGACCTTGCCGACGTGCTTGGCCTGGCTGACGAAGCGGAACGCCTCCGGGGCGCGCCGGACGTCCCAGGTCCGCACCGGCAGCGGCGTCAGCGCTCCGGCCTCGAACAGCGCGAGCACTTCGGCGAACAGCTCCCGGATGCGGTCCGGGCCCGCTTCGACGAGGTCGAACGCCTGGTACCGGACGCCCGGGTAGGCGGCGGCGACGGCGGTCCCGTCGCGCACGTCGGCCTTGCCCATCTCGAGGAAGCGCCCGCCGCGCGGCATCAGCGCGAAGGAGGCGTCGACGAACTCGTTGGTCAGCGCGTTGAGCACGACGTCGACCCCCCGGCCGCCGCTGGCCTCGCGGAAGAGTTCCGAAAACCCGGTCGTGCGGGAGGACGCGAGGTGCGCGTCATCGAGTCCGGAGGCGCGCAGGACGTCCCACTTGCCGGGGCTCGCGGTGGCGTAGACCTCGGCGCCGAGGTGGCGGGCCAGCTGGATGGCGGCCATGCCGACCCCGCCGGCGCCCGCGTGCACCAGCACGGACTCCCCCGCGCGCAGCCCGGCCAAGTCGACCAGGCCGTAGTAGGCGGTGAGGAAGACGATGGGGACCGACGCGGCTTCGCTGAACGACCAGCCGTCGGGGATCTTCGCGAGCATCCGCTGGTCGGCGACCGAGCGCGGCCCGAAGGAGCCGGGGAAGAACCCCATCACCTTGTCGCCGGGGGCGAGCCCGGTGACGCCTTCACCGCAGTCGAGCACGACGCCGGCGCCTTCGATGCCCATGAGCGGCTCGCCCGGGTACACGCCGAGGCCGATGAGGACGTCGCGGAAGTTCATCCCGGCGGCGCGGATGGCCACCCGGACCGTGCCCGGCTCGAGGCGCTCGGGCAGCGGGTTCGGGACGAGGGCGAGGTTTTGCAGGGTGCCGCGGCCGGTGCTGTCGAGCCGCCAGTTGCCCTCGGCGGGGGGCTGGAGCAGGGAGCCGGAGCCGGCACGCACGAGCCGCGCGGCCAGTGCGCGGCCGTCCCGCAGCGCGAGCTGCGGTTCCCCGGAGGCAACCGCGCCCAGCAGCGCCGCCGAGCGCGGGTCTTCGTCGTCGAGGTCGACCAGGACGAGCCGGCCGGGGTTCTCGAACTGCGCCGACCGCAGCAGGCCCCACACGGGTGCGGCGGTGAGGTCGGGGACGCGGTCGCCGTCGGCCGCGCCGACCGCGCCGCGGGTCACCAGCACCAGCCGGGCGGTGGCGAACCGCTCGTCGGCCAGCCACTCCCGGACCAGCTCCAGCGCGAAGGCGGCCCGTTCGCGCGGCTGCGTCGAGTGCCGGATCGCGGAGAACACGTACTGCGGTTCTTCGCCGCTTTCCTCGGTGCGGCGGCCGAGTTCCGCCAGGTCCACACAGGACTCGACGGTGCCGGCCGAGCCGAGCCCGGCCACCAGGCCCAGCGGGTCCGGGCCGATGACCGCGTACCGGCCGCCCACCGGCTCCGGCACCGGGATCGGCGTCCACTCGACGGCGAACAGCGCGTCGGCGGCGTCCGGGCCGCGCAGCTGGGCGGCCGAGACCGGGCGCAGCACCAGCGCGTCGACCGAAGCGACCGGTGCGCCGGTGGAGTCGGCGACGTCGACGGCGACCGCGTCCCCGGCGCCGGGCCGCAGCCGGACCCGCAGCGCGGTGGCGCCGGTGGCGTGCAGGGTGACGCCGGTCCAGGCGAACGGCAGCCGCGGGCCGGTTTCGCCGTCACGCAGGCCCAGGGCGTGCAGTGCGGCGTCCAGCAGGGCCGGGTGCAGGCCGAACGCGCCCGCCTGCTGCTGGTCCGGCAGCGCGACCTCGGCGTAGATCTCCTCGCCGAGGCGCCAGGCCGCACGCAGGCCGCGGAAGGCCGGGCCGTAGCCGAACCCGGACGCCGCGAGCGTGTCGTAGAAGCCCGTCACGTCAACGGGTTCCGCGCCGGCGGGCGGCCACTCGGCCGGCGTGGCCGGTTCCGCCGCGGCCGGCGGCGCGAGAACGCCCGCGGCGTGCGCGGTCCACTCGTCCCGGCCCTCCGGGCGCGAGTGGATCGTCAGCTCGCGACGGCCGTCGGCGTCCGGGCCGCCGGCCGACACCTGGATCGCGACGGCGTCCTGCTCGCGCAGCACGAGCGGCGCGGCGAGGGTCAGTTCCTCCACGACCGGGCAACCGGCCTGGTCACCCGCCCGGATCGCCAGCTCGACGAACGCGGTGCCGGGCAGCAGGACGGTGCCGAGCACGGCGTGGTCGGCCAGCCACGGCTGCGCGCCGAGGGACAGCCGCCCGGTGAGCACGACGCCGTCGCCCCCGGCCAGCGGCAGCGTCGCGGCCAGCAGCGGGTGCGCCGCGTCGGTGAGCCCGGCCGCGCCGACGTCGCCGGCCACGGCGGAGACCTCGGGCCAGTACCGCCGGTGCTGGAAGGCGTAGGTCGGCAGCGGAACCCGGCGGGCACCGGGGACCGCGGCCGAGAAGTCGACGGGGACGCCGCGGACCCACAGCCCGGCGAGCGCGGCGACGAAGGTGCGTTCCTCCGGCCGGTCCCGCCGCAGCAGCGGCACGGCCACGACGTCCTCGCCGAGGCAGTCGGCGGCCATCGCGCTGAGCACCGCGTCCGGCCCGGCTTCGAGGAAGGTCCGGACGCCGTGGGCGGCGAGGGTGGCGACGGCGTCGGCGAACCGCACCGACGCCCGCACCTGGCGCACCCAGTAGTCCGGAGTGGACAGTTCCGGGCCGGCGAGCTCGCCGGTCACCGTCGAGACCACGGCCCGCTCGGCCGGGTGGTAGGTCAGCCGCCGCGCGACCGCGGCGAAGCCCTCGAGCATCGCGTCCATCCGCGGGGAGTGGAAGGCGTGGCTGACCTTGAGCCGCTTGGTCCGCACACCCGCCGCGGCGAACCCGGCGGCCAGCTCCAGCACGGCGTCCTCGTCACCGGAAACGACGACCGAGCCGGGCCCGTTCACCGCCGCGATGCCGGCCCGGCCGCCGGTCTTGGCCACCTCGGCGGCCACGGCTTCCTCGCCGGCGCGCAGCGACACCATCGCCCCGCCGTCCGGCAGGGCCTCCATCAGCCGGCCGCGCGCGGCGACCAGCTCGGCGGCGTCGGGCAGGGACAGGACACCGGCGACGTGCGCGGCGACCAGCTCGCCGATCGAGTGGCCGGCGAGGTGGTCCGGCCGCACGCCCCAGCTCTCGGCCAGCCGGTACAGGGCCAGCTCCACGGCGAACAACGCCGTCTGGGTGTACGCGGTCCGGTCCAGCAGCGCGGCTTCGAGCGTGCCGGGCTCGGCGAACACCAGGTCACGCAGGGAGTGCTCCAGGTGCGGGTCGAGGTGCGCGCAGGCCTCGTCGAACGCGTCGGCGTAGACCTCGAACCGGGTGTAGAGCTCCCGGCCCATCCCGGCGCGCTGGGCGCCCTGCCCGGTGAACAGCACGGCGAGCGGGCCGGTGGCCGCCTCGCCCGAGATCACCTCGGCGGCCGGCGTGCCGGCGGCGAGCGCGGCCAGTCCCGGCCGGAAGTCGCCGGCCGTCGTCCCGAGCACAACGGCACGGTGGTCCAGCGCGGCCCGGCCGGTGGCGAGGGAGAATCCGACGTCGGCCGGGTGGTCGTCCACTTCGGACAGCCGGGCGGCCTGGGCGCGCAGCGCGGCCACCGACCGGCCGGACACCGGCCACGGCACCAACCCCGTGCCCTCGGTCGCGGCCACGGTAGGAACGGGCTCGGCCTGCTCGATGATGGTGTGCGCGTTGGTCCCGGAGATGCCGAAGGAGGAGACGCCGGCGCGGCGCGGCCGGTCGGACGGCCAGTCCCGGGTCTCGGTCAGCAGCTCGACCGCCCCCGCCGTCCAGTCCACATGGGACGTCGGCGCGTCGACGTGCAGCGACTTGGGCAGCACGCCGTGGCGCATCGCCATGACCACCTTGATGATCCCGGCGGCCCCGGCGGCGGCCTGCGTGTGGCCGATGTTCGACTTCACCGAGCCCAGCCACAGCGGCGTCTCGCGGTCCTGGCCGTAGGTGGCCAGCACCGCTTGGGCCTCGATCGGGTCGCCGAGGGTCGTCCCGGTGCCGTGCGCTTCGACGACGTCCACATCGGACGGCTCGAGCCCCGCGTTCGCCAGTGCGGCCCGGATCACGCGTTGCTGCGAGGGGCCGTTCGGTGCGGTCAGGCCGTTGGACGCGCCGTCGGAGTTGACCGCCGAACCCCGCACGAGCGCCAGGACCTCGTGGCCGTGGCGGCGGGCGTCCGAGAGCCGTTCCAGCAGGAGCAGCCCGGCGCCCTCGGCCCAGCCGGTGCCGTCGGCCGCCTCGGCGAACGGCTTGCACCGGCCGTCGGGGGCCAGCCCGCGCTGCCGGCTGAACTCGACGAACGCGCCCGGCGTCGACATGACCGTGACCCCGCCGGCGACGGCCATCGTGGATTCGCCCTGGCGCAGCGACTGGCACGCCAGGTGCAGTGCGACCAGCGACGACGAGCAGGCCGTGTCCACCGCGACCGACGGGCCCTCCAGCCCGAAGGTGTAGGAGAGGCGCCCGGCGATGACGCTGGTGGTGTTCCCGGTCAGGAGGTGCCCCTCGACCCCGGTGGAAGCGCCGCTGTCACGGGAAAGCGACGCGCCGAGCAGGGTGACGTAGTCCTGGCCGTTGGTGCCGGCGAACACCCCGGTCTTGGTGCCGCGCAGCGAGTGCGGGTCGATGCCCGCCCGCTCGAACAGCTCCCACGCCGTCTCCAGCAGCAGCCGCTGCTGCGGGTCCATCGCGAGGGCCTCGCGGGGCGAGATCCCGAAGAACCCGGCGTCGAAATCCCCGACACCGTCGAGGAACCCGCCCTCGCGGGCGTAGCTGCGGCCGCTCTTGCCCGGGTCGGGGTCGTAGAGCGCCCCGACGTCCCAGCCGCGGTCGGCGGGGAACGCGGCGATGCCGTCGCCGCCCGTGCCGACCAGGCGCCAGAGGTCTTCCGGCGAGCGGACGCCGCCCGGGTAGCGGCAGCTCATCGCGACGATGGCGATCGGGTCGTCGGCGACGCCGGCCACGGTCGCGGGCGCGCCCGGTTCCGGGGCATCCGCGCCGAAGATCTCTTCGAGCAGGCGGTCGGTCAGGTCCGCCGGGGTCGGGTGGTCGAACACCAGCGTCGAAGGCAGGGCGAGGCCGGTTTCGGCGGCCAGGCCGTTGCGCAGCTCGACCGCGGTGAGCGAGTCGAAGCCCAGGTCCTTGAACGGCCGGACCGGCTCGATGGCCTCGGCGCCGTCGTGCCCGAGGACCGCCGCGGCGCCGGCGCGCACGACGTCCAGGAGCACCCGACGGCGTTCGGGGCCGGGCAGCGCGGCCAGGCGCGTGGTCAGCTCGGCCGTGCCGCGGGCCGCCGGCGCCTCGCCGACGGTGAATTCGGGCAGTTCGGCCATGAGCGGCCGGGGCCGGGCGGCCGCGTACGACGGCGCGAACCGGGCCCAGTCGACGTCCGCGACGACCACGGTGGTCTCGTCGAGCTCGACGGCCTGCAGCAGCGCCCGCAGCCCGAGGACCGGGTCCAGGGGGTTGAGCCCACGACGGCGGAGGAGCTCTTCGCCCTCTTCGGACGCACCCATGCCGGCTCCCGCCCACGGTCCCCAGGCGATCGAGGTGCCGGTGCGCCCGGCGGCGCGGCGGCGCTCGGCCAGCGCGTCGAGGTGGGCGTTGGCCGCCGCGTAGGCGCCCTGGTGGCCGCTGCCCCAGACCCCGGCGATGGACGAGAACAGCACGAACGCGTCGAGGTCGTCACCGAGCAGCTCGTCGAGGTGGACCGCGCCGTCGACCTTGGCCCCGACCACTTCCGCGAAGTCCTGGGTGGACGATGCGGTGATGGGGGTGAACCGGCCGTGGCCCGCGGCGTGGAAGACCGCGGTCACGGACCGTCCGGCCAGGACTGCGGCCAGTGCCGCGCGGTCGGCGACGTCGCAGGCGATGATCTCGGCTTCCGCACCGAGGTCGCGCAGCTGCGTAGCGAGGTCGTCCGCGCCCGGGGCGGCCGGACCGCGGCGGCTGAGGAGCAGGAGGTGCCGGGTTCCGCGGGCGGCCAGTTCCCGGGCCAGCGCGCTGCCCAGTGCCCCGGTGCCGCCGGTGACGAGGACGGTGCCCGAGGGGGTCCAGCCGCCGGGTTCGGCGCCCGCCGGGGCCCGGACGAGCCGGGGTACGAAGGCCCCGGATGCCCGCAGCGCCACCTGGTCCTCGGCGGTGCCGGCGGCGAGGAGGCCCGCGAGCCGGGCGTGGCCGCGGTCGTCGAGGGTGGCCGGCAGGTCCAGCAGGCCGATCTCGCGGCCGGTGAGTTCGAGGGCGGCGACCCGGCCGAGGCCCCAGACCTGCGCGAGCGCCGGATCGGGTGCGGTGTCGGAGCGGGCGGTGCGCACGGCTCCGGTGGTGACGCACCAGAGCGGGCCGGGCAGGTCGGCTTGGAGCACGGTGAGGGCTTCGCCGAGGTCCGCCGGGAAGGCCAGCGCACCGGCGATGTCGTGCACGTCGTGCAGGCGTTCGACGGGCACGGTGCGGACTTCCGCGCCCCGCTCGGCCAGGCTTTCGGCGATCCCGGCGTGCTCGGTGCCGATGATCAGCCAGGTGCCGGAGAGCCGGCCGGCCGGGATCGGGTGGGGCCGCCAGGCCACGCGGTAGCGCCACGATTCGAGGGTGTTCGCCTCGCGGTGCCGGGTGCGCCAGGCCTTGAGCGCGGGCTGGATCGCGACGGCGAGGTCCTCGTCGACGGCGAGGTCGCGGGCCAGGTCGCCGTGCTCGACGAGGGACCAGAACCCGGTGTCGGCGGTATCGGCCACGGCCTGCGGACGAGCGGGTTCGAGCCAGTACCGCCGGTGCTCGAAGGGGTATGTCGGCAGCGCGACGGCACGGCCGGCCGAACCGGCGTAGAGGCTCGGCCAGTCCAGGTCGACGCCGCTGACGTGCAGCCGGGCGAGTGCGGTGAACAGGGTGCGTTCTTCGTCGCGGTCGCGGCGCAACGCCGGGATCGCCTTACCGGGCACCATCGAGCTGAGCACCCCGTCCGGACCCAGCTCCAGGAACACCCCGACACCGGCCGTTTCCAACGTCGAAACGCCATCGGCGAACCGGACCGCTTCACGGACGTGGCGCACCCAGTACTCCGCGGTGAACGGCTCCGCGAGAGCACCGCTCACATTCGAGATCACCGGGATTTCGGCGGGGTGGTAGTGGAGTTGCTCCGCCACCGCGCGGAACTCGTCGAGCATCGGGTCCATCAGCGGCGAGTGGAACGCGTGACTCACCTTCAGCCGCTTGGTCTTGGGGAACTTCGCCGCGATGGCCAGCACCGCGGCTTCGTCACCGGAGATCACCACCGATTCCGGGCCGTTCACGGCCGCGATGGAGACACCTTCGGTCAGGACGATGTCGGCTTCGGGGGCGGCGATCGACACCATTGCGCCACCGGCGGGCAGCGCCTGCATCAGCGACGCGCGGGCCGCCACCAGGCGGCACGCGTCCTCAAGGGACAGCACCCCGGCGACGTGGGCAGCGGAGATCTCGCCGATCGAGTGCCCGGCCACAAAATCCGGCCGCACGCCCCACGACTCCATCAACCGGAACAGCGCCACTTCGACCGCGAACAACGCCGGCTGGGTGAACTCGGTCCGGTCCAAGCGCTCGGCGTCGTCGAAGGCTTCACGCAACTCCGGACCGAACTGCGCAAGCACGGCGTCGAAAGCTTCGGCATAGACCGGAAAGCGGTCATAGAGCCCCCGGCCCATCCCGGCCCGCTGCGCGCCCTGGCCGGTGAACAACACGGCCAGCAGCGCATCCCGGTCGGCGGTGCCGGTCACCACGGCCGCGTCGGTTCCGCCGTCGGCGAGGACACCCAGCGCCCGGTCGATCTCCTGGCCGTCCGCAACGAGCACCGCGCGGTGATCGTGCGTGGCGCGCGTGAAAGCCAAGGAGTACGCGAGGTCCTGGGGCGCCAAGTCCGTGCCCCGCAGCCGCTCGGCTTGAGCCCGCAACGCCGTGGCACTCCGGGCCGACAGCGGCACGAGCGGCGGCGTCGCGTCCGGAGCGGCGGGCGGGACCGTGCCGGGTTCGGCTTCCTCCAAGACGACGTGGGCGTTGGTGCCGCTCACCCCGAACGCCGACACGGCAGCGCGGCGCGGGCCGTCGGAAGCCCACTCGCGTTCCTCGGTGAGCAGCTCCACAGCACCGGCCGACCAGTCCACATGGGACGAAGGCGCGTCGACGTGCAGGGTGCGCGGCAGCACGCCGTGCCGCATGGCGAGCACCATCTTGATCACCCCGGCCACGCCGGAGGCGGACTGCGTGTGCCCGATGTTCGACTTCAGCGCGCCGAGCCACAGCGGCCGGTCCCGGTCACGGCCGTAGGTGGCCAGCAGCGCCTGCGCCTCGATCGGGTCGCCGAGGCGGGTCCCCGTGCCGTGCGCTTCGACGGCGTCGACGTCCGAAGCAGACAGACCGGCGTTCGCGAGCGCGGCCCGGATCACCCGCTGCTGAGAGGGGCCGTTCGGGGCGCTCAGGCCATTGGAAGCACCGTCCTGGTTGACCGCCGACCCGCGGACCACGGCGAGCACCGAGTGGCCGTTCCGCCGGGCGTCCGACAGGCGTTCCAGCAGGACCAAGCCGACGCCTTCGCCCCAGCCGGTGCCGTCGGCGGCATCGGCGAAGGACTTGCACCGGCCGTCCTCGGCGAGGCCGCGCTGGCGGCTGAACTCGACGAACGCCGCCGGGTGCGCCATCACCGTGACCCCGCCCGCGAGAGCCATCGAACACTCGCCCTGCCGCAGCGACTGGCAGGCCAGGTGCAGCGCCACCAGCGACGACGAACACGCCGTGTCGACGGTGACCGCCGGGCCCTCCAGCCCGAACGTGTAGGACAGGCGGCCCGAGACGACGGCCGGGGCGCTGCCGGTCAGCAAGTAGCCCTCGGAGCCGCCGGACTCGTCGCGCGCGCCGACGCCGTAGCCGGACGACGTCGCGCCGACGAACACGCCGGTTCCGCTGCCGCGCAACGACTCCGGGTCGATCCCGGCCCGCTCGAACACCTCCCACGACGTCTCCAGCAGCACCCGCTGCTGCGGGTCCATCGCCAATGCTTCGCGCGGCGAGATGCCGAAGAACCCGGCGTCGAACTCCGCCGCCGTGGTCATGAACCCGCCTTCGCGGGTGTAGCTGGTGCCGAGGTTCGCCGGGTCCGGGTCGTAGAGCGCGGCGAGGTCCCAGCCGCGGTCGGCGGGGAACGGGCCGACGCCGTCCGCGCCGTCGGCCAGCAGGCGCCACAGGTCCTCGGGCGACCGCACGTCCCCCGGGTAGCGGCAGCCCATGGCGACGATCGCGATCGGCCCGTCGGACGCGGCGGTGGTGACCGGGCCGTCGTCGGCCGCGGCGCCGGAGACCTCGCGCAGCAGGTGACCCGCCAGTGCCCGCGGGTGCGGGTGGTCGAAGACGACGGTCGAGGGCAGCCGGACGCCGGTCGCGGCCGTCAGCCGGTTGCGGAGTTCGACGGCGGTCAGCGAGTCGAAGCCGAGTTCGCGGAAGGCCCGGTCGGCGGGGACGGCCGCACCCGAGTCGTGCCCCAGCACGGCGGCGGCCTGGGCGCGCACGAGGTCGAGGACGTGGTGCGCGGCCTCCCGCGGGCCGAGCCCGCGCACGGTCTCGGCGAGTCCGGTGCCGACCTCGGTGACGACCTCTTCCGCCTGCTCGCGCAGTTCGGGCAGGTCTTCGATGAGCGGACGGCGCCGCGCGGCGGTGAACCCGACGGCGAACCGGGGCCAGTCCACGTCGGCGACGGCCACGAACGTCTCGTCGGCGTCGAGCGCGTGCTGCAGGGCGGCGATGGCGAGCCCCGGGTCCATTTCCCGCAGGCCGCGACGGCGCAGGTGGTCTTTCGCCGCGGCGCTGCCCGCCATGCCGTCGCCCGCCCAGGAGCCCCAGGCCACCGCCGTCGCCGTCCGCCCGGCCGCGCGACGGCGGGCGGCGAGCGCGTCGAGGTGGGCGTTCGCGGCGGCGTAGGCGCCCTGTCCGGCGCTGCCCCAGACCCCGGCGTTGGAGGAGAAGAGGACGAAGGCGTCGAGGTCGTCGCCGAGCAGTTCGTCGAGGTGGTCGGCGCCGAGAGCCTTGGCCGCGAGGACGTCGGCGAATTGTCCGATGCCGGTCTCGGCGATGGTGGCCGCTTGCGGCAGGCCGGCGGTGTGGACGACCGCACGCACATCGTCGAGGCTTCCGACGAGCGCGGCCACGGCGTCGCGGTCGGCGAGGTCGCAGGCCGCGAAGGTCACTTCGGTGCCGAGGGCGGTCAGTTCGGCTTCGAGGTCGGCGGCGCCGGGGGCATCGGCGCCGCGGCGGCTGACGAGGACGAGGTGGGCCGCGCCGCTCCGGGCCAGCCAGCGGGCGACGTGCCCGCCGAGCGCGCCGGTGCCGCCGGTGACGAGCACGGTGCCTGCGGGCCGCCACTGCCGCGCGGGTGCACTGACCGGGGCGTGCGCGAGCCTCCGCGCGAAGACACCGGAGGCGCGGACGGCAACCTGGTCTTCGCGGTCGAGCCCGGCCAGGACGGCGGCCAGGCGCCGCGCGGCGCGGGGGTCCAGGGTGGCGGGGAGGTCGACGAGGCCGCCCCAGCGTTCGGGGTGTTCAAGGCCGATGACGCGGCCCAGGGCCCAGATTTGCGCGGGATCGGCGGAGGGGGCGTGGTCGCCGGGAAGGGCGGCGACGGCGTTGCGGGTCAGCAGCCAGAGGGGCGCGGCGGTTCCGGCGAGAGCCTGGGTGAGGAGGAGGGTGCCGGGGGCGTCGGGAAGGAGGGAGATGACCCCGGCGGCTTCGGTCAGTGCGGGCCCGGCATCTCCGGCGGCGGCTTCGGCGAGCCCCGCGAGTCCGGCATCCCCGCCGGCGGCTTCGGCGAGCGCCGCAGACTCGGCACTTCCAGCGGCGAGGTCGGCCACCTCGGTATCCCCGGCGAGTGCCGCACGCTGTTCACCTCCAGCGGCGAGGCTGTTCGCCACCTCGGCGGCGGAAAGCCCGCCGCTCGGCCACTCGAGCGTCACCGGCTCGGCACCAGCGGCCGCGAGGCAATTCGTCAGCTCCGTCGCGTCCGTGCCGGGTGCGGCCACCACCACCCAGCGCCCGGACAACCTCCCTGCCTCCGGCTCGGCCAGGGGTTTCCACTCCACCCGGTACCGCCACGAATCCACAGTGGACTTCTCCTGCCGCAGCCGCCGCCAGCGGGCGAGGGCCGGCAGCAGCTCGGCGAACGACGTCTCCGAACCGACGCCGAGCAGCTCGGCCAGCGTGCCGAGGTCTTCGCCGTCGACCGCGGACCAGAACCGGGCGTCCGCCGGGTCCGCCGCCGCGGGCCGCTGAGGTGCGTCGAGCCAATACCGCTTGCGCTGGAAGGCGTAGGTCGGGAGATCTACCACCCGGCCGTCGGGGAACGCCGGGGTCCAGTCCACCGCCACCCCGTTCACGTGCGCCTCGGCGAGTGCCGTGTGGAACCGGGTCAGCCCGCCGTCGTCCCGGCGCAACGAGCCCAGCGCGAGCACGTCCTCCCCGAGCGCCATGGTCAGCACCGGGTGCGGCGACGCCTCCACGAACGTCCCGAAACCCTCGCCCGTCAACCGCTCGACCGCCGTGTCCAGCCGCACAGTCGAACGCAGGTTCGCGTACCAGTACTCCGCGTCCAGCGCGGACCCGTCGATCCACTCGCCGGTGACCGTCGAGATGAACGCCGTCTCCCCCGGCCGGGGCGTGATCGGACCGAGGACTTCGAGCAGCTCGTCGTGCAGCTGCTCCACCTGCACCGAGTGCGAGGCGTAGTCCACCGGCACCCGCTTCGCGCGAATACCGTCCGCCTCACACGAAGCGATCAACGCATCGAGCGCGGCCGGCTCGCCGGAGACGACCACCGCGGACGGACCGTTCACCGCCGCGATCGACAAACCGTCCGCCAGCCGTTCCTCGACGGCGGAAAGCGGAGCAGCGACCGAAACCATGCCGCCGCGTCCGGCCAGCGCGAGGATCGCCTTGCTGCGCAACGCGACCACCCGAGCACCGTCCTCGAGCGACAGAGCCCCCGAAACGACGGCGGCAGCGATCTCACCCTGGGAATGGCCCACCACGGCGTCGGGAACCACACCATGGGACCGCCACAGCTGCGCCAGCGACACCATCACCGCGAACAACGCCGGCTGCACCACGTCGACCCGGGCGAGCGCCGAATCGTCCGCCAGGACGTCCCGCAACGACCAGTCCACAAAGGACGCAAGAGCGACCGCGCACTCGTCGAGGCGCGCCGCGAACACCGGCGACGATGCCGCCAGCTCCAAGGCCATCCCGGTCCACTGCGCACCCTGACCCGGGAACACCAGCGCGACCTTGCCGCGAGCCGAAGTTTCCCCGGTGACCACGGCCGGGCTCGGCGAGCCGGCGGCGAGAGCGGCCAGCCCGCCCTCCCCGGTGACCACCGCACGGTGGCCGAGCAACGCCCGCGACTTGACCAGCGAAAACCCGATGTCGGCCGGGTCGCCGTCGTGGCCGAGCAGCGCGGCCGCCTGGGCCCGCAAAGCTTCGGGAGACCCGGCCGACAACACCCACGGCACCGGTCCCGACGCCGCCCGCGACGGTGGCGCGGCGTCCTCGGCAGGAGCCTGTTCCAGGATCACGTGCGCGTTCGTCCCGCTGACCCCGAACGACGAGACGCCGATCCGCCGCGGCTGCCCGGTCTCCGGCCACGGCGCCGCCTCGGTGAGCAGCCGGACCTCCCCGGCGCTCCAGTCCACTTGGGACGACGGCGCGTCGATGTGCAGCGAGCGCGGCAGCAGCCCGCGGCGCATGGCCTGGACGGACTTGATGATCCCGGCCACGCCGGCGGCCGCCTGGGTGTGCCCGAGGTTGGACTTCACCGAGCCGAGGAGCAGCGGGCGGTCGGCGGCGCGGCCGCGGCCGTAGGTGGCCAGCAGGGCCTGGGCCTCGATCGGGTCGCCCAGCGTGGTGCCGGTGCCGTGCGCCTCGACCGCGTCCACCTGCTCGGCCGACAGCTGGGCGCGCTCCAGCGCGGCGCGGATGACCCGCTGCTGCGACGGCCCGTTCGGCGCGGTCAGGCCGCTGCTCGCGCCGTCGGAGTTCACCGCGGAGCCGCGGACGACGGCGAGCACCGGGTGCCCGTGGCGGCGGGCGTCGGAAAGGCGTTCGACGAGCAGCATGCCCGCGCCCTCGCCCCAGCCGGTGCCGTCGGCGGCGTCGGCGAAGGGCTTGCAGCGGCCGTCGGCGGCCAGGCCGCGCTGACGGCTGAACGCGGTGAACGTGCCCGGCGTGGCCATCACCGTGACGCCGCCGGCCAGTGCCAGGGAGCAGTCACCGAGCCGGACGGCCTGGCAGGCCAGGTGCAACGCGACGAGCGACGACGAGCAGGCCGTGTCGATGGTGACCGCGGGGCCTTCGAGGCCGAGGGTGTAGGCGATCCGGCCGGAGGCGACGCTGCCCGCGCTGCCGTTGCCGAGGTGGGCCTCGAACTCCGCGAACACCTCCGGCGCGAGCAGCAGCCGGGCCGCGTAGTCGGAGTACATCACCCCGGCGTAGACGCCGACCTTCTCGCCGCGCACGGACGCCGGGTTGATGCCCGCCCGCTCCAGCACCTCCCAGGACACCTCCAGGAGCAGCCGCTGCTGGGGGTCCATGGCGAGGGCTTCGCGCGGGGAGATCCCGAAGAACCCGGCGTCGAAGTCGGCCGCGTCGTGCAGGAACGCGCCCTCCCGGGTGTAGCTGGTGCCCGCGCTGCCGGGGTCGGCGTCGTACAGGGCCTCGAGGTCCCAGCCGCGGTCGGCGGGGAAGGCCCCGACCGCGTCCTCCCCCGCTTCCAGGAGGTCCCACAGCTGTTCGGGGGTGCGGACGCCGCCGGGGAACCGGCAGCTCATGCCGACGATCGCGACCGGTTCCTGCGCCCGGTCCTCGTTCTCCTTGAGCCGCCGCCGGGCTTCGCGCAGATCGGCCGTGGCCCGCTTGAGGTAGTCCAGGAGCTTCTGTTCGTTCGACATTCAGGACATCCCCAGTTCGTCGTCGAGGAGGTCGAAGATCTCCTCGGCGGTGGCGTCGGCCAGTTCCGTGCCGGGTTCGTCCCGGCGGTCGTCGGTCGCGGTCCACCGGGCCAGCAGCTCGCGCAGGCGTTCGGTGACGAGGTCGCGTTCGCCGTCGCCGGCATCGGTCGCGGCGAGCGCCGCGGCCAGCCGGTCCAGCTCGGCGTGGACGGGCAGGACGACCTTCACCCCGTCCGCGGGCAGCTCGGCGCACAGGTGCTTGGTGAGCGCGTCCGGGTTCGGGTAGTCGAAGATCAGCGTGGCGGGCAGCCGCAGCCCGGTCACCGCGTTGAGCCGGTTGCGCAGCTCCAGCGCGGTCAGCGAGTCGAACCCGAGGTCGAGGAAGCCCCGGCCGGCCTCGACGGCGTGGCCCGATGCGTAGCCGAGCACCGCCGCCACCTGGGCGCGCACCACTTCGTCGACGACGCGGAGCTGCTCGGGCTCCGGCAGTCCCGCCAGCCGCTCGGCCAGCCCGGGCCCGGCCGGGACGCCGTCGCGCACGGCTCGCCGCGCCGGCGTCCGGACCAGTCCGCGCAGCAGCGCCGGGACCTCGGCCCGGGCGCGCCAGGCGGCGAGGTCCAGCGCGACGGGCATCAGCAGTGGCTCGCCCGTTCCGAGCGCGAGGTCGAACAGCCGCAGCGCGCGATCCGTCGGCAGGGCGCGCACGCCGGACCGGCCGAGCCGCGACACGTCGTCGTCGCCGAGGTGCGCGGTCAGGCCGCTGCGTGCCTCCCACAGGCCCCACGCGAGCGAAGTCGCGGGCAGGCCACGGCCGTGGCGGTGCTGGGCGAGGGCGTCGAGGTAGGCGTTGGCCGCGGAGTAGCCGGCCTGGCCCGCGCCGCCCATCGTCGTCGCGAAGGAGGAGAACAGGACGAATGCGTCGAGGTCGAGGTGCTCGGTCAGCTCGTGCAGGTGCCGGGCGGCCACGGCCTTGGGCCGCAGGACCGTGTCGAGCCGCTCGGGGGTCAGCGCTTCGAGGACGCCGTCGTCCAACGCGCCCGCGGCGTGCACCACCGCCGTCAGCGGGTGCTCGGCGGGGATCCGCGCCAGGGCGGCTTCGAGGGCGTCCCGGTCGGCGACGTCGCAGGCGAGCACGGTCACCGACGCGCCCGCGGCGGTCAGCTCGTCGATGCCGGGGGTGCTGCGGCTGAGCAGCAGCAAGTGGCGGACGCCGTGGACGGTCACCAGGTGCCGGGCGAGCAGCCCGCCGAGCACGCCGCTCGCGCCGGTGATCAGGACGGTCCCGTCCGGGTTCCAGGTGTGCGCCCGCTGCGGCGGAGCCGCCCGCGCCAGGCGGGGCACGTGGAGCTCGCCACCGCGCAACGCCAGCTGCGGTTCGCCGGACGCGGCGGCCGCACCGGCCCAGGCGGCGAGGTTTTCGGTGCGGTCGACGTCGAGGAGGACGAACCGGTCCGGGTGCTCCGACTGCGCCGAACGCACGAGCCCCCAGACGGCCGCGGCGGCGGGGTCGGCGGGCGCCTCCCCCACGGCCGACTCGGTGACCAGGACCAGCCGCCCGGCTCCGGTCAGGAAGTCCTGCAGGGTCTCGAGCGCGTCGGCCGTCACGTCCCCGCGGCACTCCGTGTACGCCACCGAGCCGGGTTCCCCGAGCGGGACGGCCGGAGCGGCGGGCCCGGTTTCCACCCGCTGCCAGGTGAGGGTGAACAGGGAGTCGGTGCCGTGGTCCGCGGCGGCGGCCAGCTGAGCGGCCGAAATCGGCCGCATGACGAGCGACTCGGCTTCGGCGACCGGCCGGCCGGTCTCGTCGGCGACGGCGACCGAGACGCCGTCCGCACCGAGCGCGCCGAGCCGGACCCGCAGCGTTGTCGCCCCGGTCGCGTAGAGCCGGACACCGGTCCACGCGAACGGCAGCCGGGCGCCGGCCTGGGCGCTGGTCAGGCCGATCGGGTGCAGGGCCGCGTCGAGCAGGGCCGGGTGCAGGCCGTAGCGCGCCGCTTCGGCACGCTGGTCGTCGGGCAGGACGACCTCGGCGTAGAGGTCGTCGCCGTGCCTCCAGGCCGCGCGCAGGCCCTGGAACGCCGGGCCGTAGCGGTAGCCGTGGCCGGCGAGGGTGGCGTAGTGGCCGTCGACCGGCAGCGGCTCCGCGCCCGCGGGCGGCCACGCGGTGAGGGTCGTGCCCGGCTCGGCGCCGAGGCCCAGCACCCCTTCGGCGTGCTGGGTCCAGCCGAGGTCGTCGCCGGGTCGTGAGTGGACGGTCATCGTGCGGCGGCCGTGCTCGTCGGCGGCTTCGACCCGGACCTGGAGGGCGACGCCGCCCCGGCGGGGCAGCACCAGCGGCGCCTGCAGGGTCAGCTCTTCGACCGTGTCGCAGCCGACCTGGTCGCCGGCCCGCACGGCGAGCTCGACGAACGCGGTGCCGGGCAGCAGCACGGTGTCACCGACCGCGTGGTCGGCGAGCCACGGGTGCGTGCCGAGGGAGACCCGGCCGGTGAGCAGGGTGGTGCCGGTGCCCGCGACGGCCACGGCGGCACCGAGCAGCGGGTGCCCGGCGTCGCTGAGGCCGAGCCCGCCGGCGTTGCCCGCCGTGGCGGCGGTCCACTGTGGCCAGAACCGCTCCTGCTGGAACGGGTAGGTGGGGAGGTCGGTGAACCGGGCGCCGGGGAAGGCCGGGGTCCAGTCGACCGCGACCCCGCCGACGTGCGCCTCGGCGAGGGCGGTGTAGAAGCGGGAGAGCCCGCCGTCGTCCCGGCGCAGGCTCCCCAGTGCGACGACGTCGTCGCCGATCGCCATGGTCAGCACCGGGTGGGGCGAGGCTTCGACGAACGTACCGAAACCCTCGCTCTTGAGCCGCTCGACCGCCGTGTCCAGGCGGACCGTGCTGCGGAGGTTCGTGTACCAGTATTCAGCGTCCAATGTGGACCCTTCGGCCCACTCGCCGGTCACGGTGGAGATGAAGGCGGTTCCGGCTTCGCGCGGGGTGATCGGGCCCAGCACTTCGAGCAGCTCGTCGCGCAGCTGCTCGACCTGCGCCGAATGGGACGCGTAATCCACCGGCACGCGCTTCGCCCGGATCCCGTCGGCCTCGCAGGACACGATCAGGGCGTCGAGCGCGTCCGGCTCACCGGAGACGACCACCGCGGCCGGGCCGTTCACCGCCGCAATCGAGATCCCCTCGGCGAGGCGTTCCTCGACGGCTGCCAGGGGTGCCGCGACCGATACCATCCCGCCGCGACCGGCCAGGGCGAGGATCGCCTTGCTGCGTAGTGCCACCACCCGGGCGCCGTCCTCGAGGGACAGGGCACCGGAGACGACCGCCGCGGCGATCTCACCCTGGGAGTGACCCACGACGGCCTCGGGCACCACACCGAACGACCGCCACAGCTCCGCCAGCGACACCATCACGGCCCACAACGCGGGCTGCACGACATCGACCCGCGTCAACGCCTCCGCATCCGCCAAGACCTCACGCAGCGGCCAATCCACAAAGGACCCCAGCGCCGCGCCGCAGTCGTCCAGGCGCGCAGCGAACACCGGCGACGCCTCCGCGAGTTCGAGGGCCATCCCGGCCCACTGCGAACCCTGGCCCGGGAACACCAAGGCCACTCTGCCGGGCGTTCCGGCGATCCCCGTGACCACGTCCGCCGCGGGCGTTCCCTCGGCGACGGCGGTCAGCGCGTCGGGGCCGAGCACCACTGCGCGGTGCGGGAACCGGGACCGGGCCGTGGCCAGGGAGTACCCGATGTCGGCCGGGTGGGCGTCGACCTCGGCGAGAGCGGCGGCCTGGTCGCGCAGGGCGGCTTCGGTCCGTCCGGACAGCACCCAGGGCACCGGCCCGGCGACCGGCTCGCGCTCCTCGATCACGACGGCCGGGGCCTCTTCGAGGATCGTGTGCGCGTTGGTGCCGGAGATGCCGAACGACGACACCCCGGCTCGCCGGGGCCGGTCGGCGGGCCACTCGCGGGACTCGGTGAGCAGCTCGACCGCACCGGCTTTCCAGTCCACATGCGACGAGGGCGCGTCGACATGCAGCGTCTGCGGCAGGACGCCGTGCCGCATCGCCATCACCATCTTGATCACGCCCGCCACCCCGGCCGCGGCCTGGGTGTGCCCGAGGTTGGACTTGATCGATCCCAGCCACAGCGGCGTTTCGCGCTCTTGGCCGTAGGTGGCCAGGAGTGCCTGGGCTTCGATCGGGTCACCCAAGGTCGTGCCGGTCCCGTGCGCTTCGACCGTGTCCACTTCGGACGCGGCCAGGCCCGCGTCCGCAAGGGCCGCGCGGATGACCCGCTGCTGGGACGGGCCGTTCGGTGCGGTCAGGCCGTTGGACGCGCCGTCCGAGTTCACCGCCGAACCCCGGACCACGGCGAGGACCCGGCGGCCGTCGCGCACCGCGTCGGACAGCCGCTGCACCAGCAGCACGCCGGCGCCTTCGGAGAACCCGGCGCCGTCGGCGGCCTCGGCGAAGGCCTTGCAGCGGCCGTCCGCGGCGAGGCCGCGCTGAAGGCTGAAGTCGACGAACATGCCCGGCGTGGCCATCACGGTCGCCCC
Organism: Amycolatopsis sp. A133; assembly: GCF_031082405.1. GTDB lineage: Bacteria > Actinomycetota > Actinomycetes > Mycobacteriales > Pseudonocardiaceae > Amycolatopsis. The sequence goes on along the minus strand of NZ_JAVHJU010000036.1, from coordinate 220,067 downwards.
GCCGGCCAGCGCCATCGAACACTCACCGCGCCGCAGTGCCTGCACCGCCAGGTGCAAGGCCACCAGCGACGACGAACACGCCGTGTCCACCGTCAGCGACGGGCCTTCCAGGCCGAAGACGTAGGAAAGCCGCCCGGAGACGACGCTGGCGGCGTTGCCGACACCGGCGTGCCCTTCCAGGGATTCGGTCGAGCGTTCCAGCAGGGCCGGGTAGTCCTGGCCGTTGGTGCCGGCGAACACGCCGATCCGTTCGCCCCGAACGGAAAGCGGGTCGAGCCCGGCGCGTTCGAAGGCTTCCCAGGACGTCTGGAGCAGGAGGCGCTGCTGCGGGTCCATGGCGATGGCCTCGCGCGGCGAGATGCCGAAGAAGCCGGGGTCGAAGCGGGTGGTGTCGGCGAGGAAGCCGCCCTCGCGGGCGTAGCTCTTGCCGCCGGTGCCGGGCTCGGGGTCGTAGATCTCTTCGAGGTCCCAGCCGCGGTCGTCCGGGAACGGCGTGATGCCGTCGCCGCCCGCGGCGACCAGCCGCCAGAGGTCTTCGGGCGAGCGGACGCCGCCGGGGAAGCGGCAGCCGATGCCGACGATGGCGATCGGCTCGTCCGCGGCGATCCCGGTCGCGCGTTCCTCGGCCGTCTCCCGGCCGGTGCCGAGCAGTTCGCCGAGGAACCCGGCGAGCACGGTGACCGTCGGGTGGTCGAACACGAGCGTCGCGGGCAGCCGCAGGCCGGTCGCGGTGGCCAGCCGGGTGCGCAGCTCGACCGCCGTCAGCGAGTCGAAGCCGAGTTCGGAGAAGGCGCGTTCGACGTCGACCGCGGCCGGGGAGGCGTGCCCGAGCACGGCCGCGGCCTGCGCCCGGACCAGGTCGGTCAGGACGCGGTGGGCGTCCGCCGAGCTCAGCCCGGCGAGCTGTGCGGCGAAGCCGGTGGTCACCGGCGCCGCCTCCTCGGCGGCTTCCGGGATCTCGGCGAGCAGCGGCCGGGTGCGGGCGGCGGCGAAGGCCGGGGCGAAGCGCGGCCAGTCGACGTCGGCGACGACCACGGTGGTGTCGTCGAGGTCGAGGGCCCGGCCGAGCGCGGTCAGCGCGAGGCCGGGGTCGAGGGGCGGGACCCCTTCGGCCGTCAGCCGGGCGCGGTCGACGCCTTCGTCGGCGTCCCACACCCCCCAGGCGATCGACGTCGCGGCTTGCCCGCGGGCCCGGCGGCGTTCGGCGAGCGCGTCGAGGTGGGCGTTGGCCGCCGCGTAGGCGCCGTGGGCCCCGCTGCCGACGACGGCGGCGATGGAGGAGAACAGCACAAAGGCGTCGAGGTCGTCCGGGAGCAGGGCGTCGAGGTGGTCGGCGGCGTCCGCCTTCACCCGGCACGCCCGGTCGAGGAGGCCGGGGCCGGTTTCGGCGAGCGGGGCCAGGTCCGTGCCGGCGGCGGTGTGGAACACCGACCGCACCGGCCCGTGCGTTTCGAGGACCGCGGCCAGCGCGTCGCGCTCGGCGACGTCGCAGAGCGCCTCGATCACCTCGACGCCGGGCTCGCGCAGGGCTGCCACCCCGGGCAGGGCCGCCGCGGCGAGCACGATCCGGGTGGCGCCCCGGCTGATGAGCCAGCGGGCGAGCCGGACGGCCGCGAAGCCGTCGACGTCGGTGACGAGCACCGTGCCCTCGGGCCGCCAGCGCCGCGCGGGTTCCGCGGTTTCGGCGTGCACCAGCCGGCGGGCGAAGACGCCGGAAGCGCGCAGGGCCACCTGGTCTTCGCCGGTGGTGCCGGTGAGCACAGCGGCCAACCGGGTGCCGGTCGTCTCGTCGAGGGTGGACGGCAGGTCGACCAGGCCGCCCCAGCGGGTGGGGTGTTCGAGCCCGGCGACGCGGCCGAGTCCCCACACCCGCGCCTGCACGGGGTCGGGAGCGCGGTCGTCCGGCCCGGTGGCCACGGCTCCTTCGGTGAGCAGCCAGAGCGGGGCGTCGATGCGGGTCAGCTCGAGGGCGGTCGTGGCGTCCGGGCGGACGGCCACGACCCCGGTCAGGTCCTCGTGGTCACCGTGGTCACCGTGGTCCTCGACGATCTCGGCGCCGTGGGCGGCCAGGGTTTCCTGCACTTCCTCACCGGCTCCGACGACCAGCCAGCGGCCGGTGAGACGGGCTGGTGGAGCGGCGATAGGGCGCCAGGCGATCCGGTAGCGCCAGGAGTCCGTGGTGGATTCGTCGCGGCGGCGGCTGCGCCACTTCGCGAGCGCGGGCAGGACGGCGTCGAGCGGGGCGTCCTCGGCGAGGTCGAGGACACCCGCGAACGCCGGGACGTCCTGGTCGCCGACGACCTCCCAGAACCGCTGGTCGGCCGGGTCGGCGGCGACGGGCTCGGCTTCCGGGACGTCGAGCCAGTACCGCTCGCGCTGGAAGGCGTAAGTGGGCAGGTCGGCCGGGCCGGCGCCGGCGAAGGCCGGGGTCCAGTCGACCTGCACGCCGTTGACGTGCGCTTCGGCCAAGGCGGTGTGGAAGCGGGTGAGGCCGCCGTCGTCCCGGCGCAGACTTCCGAGTGCGACGACGTCGTCGCCGATCGCCATGGTCAGGACCGGGTGCGGCGACGCTTCGATGAAAGCGCCGAAGCCTTCGCTCTTCAGCCGCTCGATCGCGGTGTCCAGGCGGACCGTGCTGCGCAGGTTCGTGTACCAGTATTCCGCGTCCAAAGTGGACCCGTCGATCCACTCGCCGGTCACCGTGGAGATGAAGGCGGTCTCCCCCGACCGCGGGGTGATCGGGACCAGGACGTCGAGAAGCTCGTCACGGAGTTGCCCGACCTGCGGCGAGTGGGAGGCGTAGTCCACCGGGACCCGTTTGACGCGGATGCCGTCCGCGCGGCAGGCGGCCATGAACTCGTCCAAGGCGGCCGGCGTACCGGAGACCACTACCGCGGTGGGGCCGTTCACCGCCGCGACCGAGACTCCTTCGATCAGCCGCTCTTCAACGGTGGCCGGTGATGCCGCCACCGAGACCATCCCACCGCCGCCGGCCAGCGCCAGGATCGCCTTGCTCCGCAACGCGACCACCCGGGCGCCGTCTTCCAGCGACAAAGCGCCGGAAACGACGGCGGCCGCGATTTCCCCCTGCGAGTGCCCGACCACCGCGTCCGGCACCACGCCGAAGGAACGCCACAACTCGGCCAGCGACACCATCACGGCCCACAACGCAGGCTGCACGACATCGACCCGGCCCAGCGCCTCGGCGTCCGCTAAGCCCTCGCGCAGCGACCAGTCCACAAAGGATTCCAGCGCCGCCGCGCACTCGTCGAGACGAGCGGCGAAGACCGGCGACGACTCCGCCAGCTCCAGGGCCATCCCGGCCCACTGCGCACCCTGCCCCGGGAAGACCAGCGCCACCTTGCCCGGCGCCCCGGCCTCCCCCACGACGACATTCGCCGCGGGAGTCCCCTCCGCCAGCGCCGCAAGGCCCCCGGCGAGGTCGTCGCCGACCACGACCGCCCGGTGCCGGAACAGCGACCGCGTCGAGACCAGCGCGGCCCCGACCGAGGCGGCGGGGAGGTCCGCCCGGTCGAGCAGCGCGCCGGCCTGCGCCCGCAGCGCAGCGGACGTCCGGCCGGAGAGCACCCACGGCACGACCGGCCCCGGCCCCAAGCGCCCCAATGTGGCGTTCGGTGCGTCCAACGCACCCAATGCGGCGTTCGGTGCGTTGGACGCAACCAACGCCACATTGGGGCGCTCGGGGGCCTCCAGGATGGCGTGGGCGTTGGTGCCGCTCACCCCGAACGACGACACCCCGGCCCGGCGCGGCCGGTCGCCGGAGTTCCATTCGCGAGCCTCGGTCAGCAGTTCCACCGACCCGGCCGACCAGTCCACGTGCGACGAAGGCGCGTCGACGTGCAGGGTCTGCGGCAGCACGCCGTGCCGCATCGCCATCACCATCTTGATGACGCCGCCGACGCCGGCCGCCGCCTGCGTGTGCCCGATGTTCGACTTCAGCGAGCCCAGCAACAACGGGCCCGAGCGGTCCTGACCGTAAGTCTCAAGCAGCGCCTGCGCCTCGATGGGATCACCGAGGGTGGTGCCCGTGCCGTGCGCCTCGACCGCGTCCACTTCGGACGCCGCCAGACCGGCGTTGGCCAGTGCCTGCCGGATCACGCGCTGCTGGGCCGGGCCGTTCGGGGCGGTCAGGCCGTTTGAAGCACCGTCCTGGTTGACCGCCGTCCCGCGGACGACCGCGAGCACGGGGTGGCCGTGGCGGCGGGCGTCGGACAGCCGTTCCACCAGCAGGAGCCCGGCACCTTCGCCCCAGCCGGTGCCGTCGGCGGCGTCCGCGAACGACTTGCACCGGCCGTCGGCGGCGAGCCCGCGCTGGCGGCTGAACTCGACGAACAACGCGGGCGTCGACAGGACCGTGACCCCGCCGGCCAGCGCCAGGTCGCACTCGCCCTGCCGCAGCGACTGGCACGCCAGGTGCAGCGCCACCAGCGACGACGAACACGCCGTGTCCACGGTGATCGCCGGGCCTTCGAGACCGAACGCGTAGGCGATCCGGCCGGAAGCGACGCTGCCGGCACTGCCGTTGCCGAGGTAACCCTCGTAACCTTCCAGTCCACTTCGGACGTTCTGCAGCCGCGTGGCGTAGTCCTGGTACATCACGCCGGCGAACACGCCGGTCCGGCTGCCGCGCACGGCGTCCGGCACGATCCCGGCGCGTTCGAACGCCTCCCACGCGACTTCCAGCAGCAGCCGCTGCTGCGGGTCCGTCGCGGTCGCCTCACGGGGCGACATGCCGAAGAACTCGGCGTCGAATTCGGCGGCGTCGTAGAGGAACCCGCCTTCGCGGACGTACGACGTCCCACTGTGGGCGGGGTCGTCGTCGAAGAGCCCGCTCCCGGGCCAGCCCCGGTCGGCGGGGAACACCGAAACGGCGTCGCGGCCCTCGGCGACCAGCCGCCAGAGGTCGTCCGGGGAGGCGATGCCGCCCGGGTACCGGCAGCTCATCGCGACGATCGCGATCGGCTCGTCGGCGCCGGCCGGCTCCGTGACGGCGGTGCGGGCCGTCCGCCCGGCGAGGTGGGCGGCGAGCACCGCCGGGGTCGGGTGGTCGAACACCAGTGTCGCGGGCAGCCGCAGGCCGGTGGCCGCGGCGAGGCGGTTGCGCAGGTCCACCGCGGTCAGCGAGTCGAACCCGAGGTCCTTGAACGCGCGCGCCGGGTCGACCGCCTGCGCGGACGCGTGCCCGAGCACGGCCGCGACCTGCGTCCGGACCAGGTCGAGCAGCCCCTCTTCGGAGAGGTCGCCGGAGTGGCCGCCGGCCGCGGCGGTGCGCCGGGCCGGCGGCGGGAAGAGCCCGCGGAACAGCGGCGAGACACTGCCCTCGGCGGCCTGACGGCGCAGCGCGGCGGCGTCGAGGGCGATCGGGACCAGCGCGGCCGGCCCCGCGGCGACGGCCCGGTCGAACAACGCGAGCCCCTGCGCGGACTCCAGGGGACGCACGCCGGAGCGGCCGAGCCGGTCCCGCGCGCGGTCGTCGAGGTGCCCGGTCATCCCGCTGGCCTCGGCCCACAGACCCCAGGCGAGCGACACGGCGGGCCGCCCGGCCGCGCGGCGGCGCTGGGCGAGGGCGTCGAGGTAGGCGTTGGCGGCGGCGTAGTTGCCCTGGCCGCTGCCGCCGGTCGTCCCGGCGGCGGCGGAGAACAGCACGAACGCGGCAAGATCGGTGGTCAGCTCGTCGAGGTTGCGGGCGGCGTCGACCTTCGGGCGCAGGACCGCGTCCAGCCGCTCCGGGGTGAGGGCTTCGACGACGCCGTCGTCGAGCACCCCGGCGGCGTGCACGACGGCGGAAATCCGGTGCGCGGCCAGCACTTCGGCGAGCCGGTCGCGGTCCGCGGCGTCACAGGCGACGAAGACGGCTTCGGTTTCCGCCAGGTCCGCGGCCAGTTCGGCCGCACCGGGCGCGTCGGCGCCGCGACGGCTGAGCAGCACCAGCCGCCGGACGCCGTGCTGCCGCGCGAGGTGCCGGGCGACGAGCCCGCCGAGCACACCCGAGGCGCCGGTGACCAGGACGGCGCCGTCACCCCAGTCCGGCGTCTCGCCGGTGGTGGCGGCGCGGGCGAGGCGGGGCGCGAAAACGCGCCCGTCGCGGACGGCCGACTGCGGCTCGGGCGGCACGACCGGGTGGTCCGGGTCGTCGGTGTCCAGCAGCAGGAACCGGCCCGGGTGTTCCGACTGGGCCGAGCGCACCAGGCCCCACGCGGCGGCCAGGCCGGGATCCGGGGCTTCGCCGTCGTCCACCGCGACGGCGCCGCTGGTGACGAAGACGAGGGCTTCGGGACGCTCGGCGGCGAGCCAGTCCTGGACGAGCCCGAGCGTGCGGTGGACCGGCGAACCGGTGAGCCGTTCGAAGACGACGTCGGTCTCGGCCGTTCCGGCCGGGATTTCGGTCCAGTCGACCCGGTACAGATCGTCGGCGGTGCGGTCCAGGCCGCCGCCGGCGGGGAGCGGGCGGAGGACCAGCGACGCCGCCGACGCGACCGGGGCGCCCGACGGGTCGGCGACCTCGACCGTGACCTCATCCGCGCCACGGCGGGTCAGCCGGACGCGCAGTGCGGACGCGCCGGTGGCGTGCAGGGCCACGCCCGTCCAGGCGAACGGCAGCCGGGCCTGCCCGTCCTCTGTGGACATCACCAGGGCGAGCGGGTGCAGGGCCGCGTCCAGCAGGGCCGGGTGCAGGCCGAAGCGCGCCGCGTCCCGCTCCTCCGGCAGCTCGACCTCGGCGAAGAGCTCGTCACCGCGGCGCCACACCGAACGCAGGCCCTGGAACGCGGGTCCGTAGCCGTAGCCGGCCGCCGCGCGCAGGCCGTCGTAGAACCCGTCGAGGTCGATCCTGGCCGCGCCCTCGGGCGGCCAGGAGTCCAGGGTGAACCCGGCTTCGGGGGTTCCGGGCGCGAGCACGCCGGTGGCGTGCCGGGTCCAGGGTTCGTCCTCGTCGCGCCGCGAGTGCACTTCGATCGCGCGCCGGCCGGTCGCGTCGGCCGCGTCCACGCGGACCTGCAAGGCGCGCGTGCCGCGAGCGGGCAGCGTCAGCGGGGTTTCGAGGGTGAGTTCCTCGACCGTGCCGCAGCCGGCCCGGTCGCCCGCCTGCACGGCGAGCTCGACGAACGCGGTGCCGGGCAGGAGGATCGTGCCGTGCACGGCGTGGTCGGCGAGCCACGGCTGGACCTGCGGCGAGATGCGGCCGGTGAGGACCAGGCCGTCGCCCGCGGCCAGCGCCACCGTGGCGCCGAGCAGCGGGTGCCCGGTGGCGTTCAGGCCGAGCGCGCCCGCGTCGCCCGGGTCCGCGACGACGGCGGGCCAGAACCGTTCGCGCTGGAAGGCGTAGGTGGGCAGGTCGGCGGTGCGGGCTCCGGGGAAGGCCGGGGTCCAGTCGACGGCGACCCCGCGGACGTGCGCCTCGGCCAGCGCGGTGTGGAAGCGGGTCAGGCCGCCGTCGTCCCGGCGCAGGCTCCCCAGCGCGACGACGTCCTCGCCGATCGCCATGGTCAGCACCGGATGCGGCGACGCTTCGATGAAAGCGCCGAAACCTTCGCTCTTCAGCCGCTCGATCGCGGTGTCCAGGCGGACCGTGCTGCGCAGGTTCGTGTACCAGTACTCCGCGTCCAAAGCGGACCCGTCGATCCACTCGCCGGTCACCGTGGAGATGAAGGCGGTCTCCCCCGACCGCGGGGTGATCGGGGCCAGGACGTCGAGAAGCTCGTCACGGAGCTGCTCGACCTGCGCCGAATGGGACGCGTAGTCGACCGGCACGCGCTTGGCGCGAAGGCCGTCGGCCTCGCAAGCCGCGAGCAGCTCGTCGAGGGCAGCGGGCCTGCCGGACACCACCACCGCGGCCGGACCGTTCACCGCGGCGATCGACAGCCCGTCCGTCAGCCGTGCTTCGACCGTGGCGAGGGGCGCCGCCACCGACACCATGCCGCCGCCACCGGCGAGCGCCAGGATCGCTTTGCTGCGCAGGGCAACCACGCGGGCGCCAGCGTCGAGGGAGAGGGCACCGGAGACCACGGCGGCGGCGATCTCGCCCTGCGAGTGGCCGATGACCGCGTCCGGGACCACGCCGAACGACCGCCACAGCTCCGCCAGTGACACCATCACGGCGAACAACGCGGGCTGGACCACGTCGACCCGGGCCAGCGCCTCGGCGTCGGCCAGCACGTCGCGGAGCTGCCAATCCACAAAGGACGCCAGCGCAGCGCCGCATTCGTCCAGGCGGGCGGCGAAGACCGGCGACGACTCCGCGAGTTCGAGGGCCATCCCCGCCCACTGCGAACCCTGGCCCGGGAAGACCAGCGCCACCTTGCCCGGCGCGCCTGCTTCGCCGGTGATGACGTTCGCTACGGGCGCCCCCTCGGCGAGGGCGGCGAGGCCTCCGGCGAGGTCGTCACCGACCACGACCGCGCGGTGCGGGAACGCCGTGCGGGTCGTGACCAGGGAAAATCCGACGTCGGCCGGGTTGGCGTGGTCGTGGCCCGCGAGTGCGGCGGCCTGGGCCTTCAGGGCGTCCGTGGTCCGCGCGGACAACACCCACGGCACCGGCGCCGCGACGGGCGGAGCCTCCGGATCCTCGGCGTCCGGCGCGGCTTCGAGGATGGCGTGGGCGTTGGTGCCGCTCATCCCGAACGCGGACACGCCGGCGCGGCGCGGCTCGCCGGTCTCCGGCCAGGGCCGGGCTTCGGTGAGCAGCCGGACCCCGCCGGACGCCCAGTCGACGTGCGACGTCGGGGCGTCGACGTGCAGGGTCTGCGGGAGCACGCCGTGCCGCATCGCCATGACCATCTTGATCACCCCGGCCACGCCCGCGGCGCCCTGGGTGTGCCCGACGTTCGACTTGAGCGACCCGAGGAACAGCGGGTCGTCGCCGGTGCGGGCGCGGCCGTAGGTGGCCAGCAGCGCCTGCGCCTCGATCGGGTCGCCGAGGGTGGTGCCGGTGCCGTGCGCCTCCACCGCGTCGACCTGCTTGGCCGAGAGCCGGGCGTTGGCCAGCGCGTCGGTGATCACGCGTTCCTGGGCCGGGCCGTTGGGTGCGGTGAGGCCGTTGGACGCGCCGTCGGAGTTGATCGCCGAACCGCGGACCACGGCGAGCACGGGGTGCCCGTGGCGCTGGGCGTCGGACAGGCGTTCCAGCACCAGCATGCCCGCGCCTTCACCCCAGCCGGTGCCGTCGGCTGCGTCGGCGAAGGACTTGCAGCGGCCGTCCGGGGCCAGGCCGCGCTGGCGGCTGAACGCGACGAACGCCGCCGGGGTGGACAGCACGGTCACGCCGCCGGCGAGGGCGAGGGAGCACTCGCGGCGCCGGAGCGCGTGGCAGGCCCAGTGCAGCGCGACGAGCGAAGACGAGCAGGCGGTGTCGACCGTGACGGCGGAACCGCCGAGGCCGAGGAAGTAGGCCAGCCGTCCGGAGACGACGGCGGTCGCGGTGCCGGTGAGCAGGTGCCCTTCGAGGTGCTCACCGGCTCCGCGCATGAGGTTCGCGTAGTCCTGGCCGGTGTTGCCGACGAAGACGCCGGTCTCCGAGCCGGCCAGCGAAGCCGGGTCGATGCGCGCGCGTTCGACGGCCTCCCAGGTCGTCTCCAGCAGCAGCCGCTGCTGGGCGTCCATGGCGAGCGCTTCGCGCGGGGAGATGCCGAAGAACCCGGCGTCGAAGTCGGCGACGTCGTGCAGGAAGCCGCCGGACGCGGTGTGGGAGGTGCCGGGCCGGTCGGGATCGGGGTCGCGGAGCGCGTCGAGGTCCCAGCCGCGGTTGTCCGGGAACCCGGTGACGGCGTCGGTGCCCGCGGCGACCAGGTCCCACAGCTGTTCCGGGCTGCGGACACCGCCGGGCAGCCGGCACCCCATGCCGACGATCGCGATCGGCTCCTGCTCGGCTTCCTCGACCGCCTGCAGCCGCCGGCGCGTCTGGTGCAGATTGGTCGTGACCCACCTGAGGTGCTCGCGCAGCGTCTCCTCGTCGGCCATGTCAGTGCCACCAGCCTTTTCTCCAGCGAAGTGCGGACACCCGGCACATCCGCGCGCCGAAGTGGCATCAAAGTGAGGCTATGGGACCGGTTTTGGGCCTACAACCCCTAAAGATCCCCCTTAAAGGGGCCCCTACGCAGGAAAATCCTGCTCCCGGCGGGGAGCAGGATTTTCCTTTTCGGATGGTGTTCTACATTTTTCCGAGGTCATTGTTGATGAATTCGAGAAGGGCTTCGTCGTCGGCGAATTCGAGCTCGCCGGACGCAATTTTCGCCTCCGGTTCAGCGTAGCGGCTCAGCAGCGTCTGCAGCCGCACGGCGAGCTCGGTGCGCGTCAGGCGGTCGGGCTCGCCGCCGGCCAGTGCCGCTTCCAGCCGGTCGAGCTCGGCCAGGACGCTCGGGGTGGTGTCCCCCAGCTGGGCCCGCAGGTGCTCGGCGAGCGCGGTGGCGTTGGGGTGGTTGAACACCAGGGTCGGGGGCAGCGTGAGCCCGGTCGCGGCGGCGAGCCGGGTCCGCAGTTCGACGGCGGTGAGCGAGTCGAAGCCGAGTTCGGTGAAGGCGAGTTTCGGGTCGACGGCGGCGGTCGTGGCGTGCCCGAGCACCTGCGCGGCCTCCGTCCGGATCAGAGTGACCAGTTCGGCGAGCAGATCGGCGGGAGCCAGGCCGGCGAACCGAGCGGTCTCGACGACCGCGACCGGCTCGGGCAACCGCGCCTCGGGCAGCTCGGCCAGCAACCGGCTCGGCCGGGTGGCGGTGAAGGCAGGAGCGAACAGCCCCCAGTCGACATCGGCAACGACCACGGCGGCGTCCCCAGCCTGGACGGCGCTGCGCAGCGCGCTGAGCGCCTGGTCGGGCGACAGCGGAGTGAGCCCCCGGCGTCGGAGGTGTTCCTGCTCGGCCGCACCGGCGGCCATCCCGCTGCCGGCCCACGGTCCCCAGGCGACGGAAGTAGCTTTGCGGCCTCGGGCCCGCCGCTGCTGGGCGAGGGCGTCGAGCTGCGCGTTCGCGGCGGCGTAGGCGGTCTGGCCGCCGCTGCCCCACACGCCGGAGATGGACGAGAACAGGACGAAGGCGTCGAGGTCGTCACCGAGCAGGGCGTCGAGGTTTTCGGCCCCCGTGACCTTGGCTTCGAGGACGCGGTGGAAGTCGTCGTCGGTGAGGTCGGTGAAGGCGGTGGCTTGGCTCGCACCGGCCGCGTGCACGACGGCGGTGACGGGCGGGAGCTGCCGGAGGGTGCGGGCCAGGGCGTCGCGATCGCTGACGTCGCAGGCGAGGACGGTCGCCTCGGCCCCGGCGGCTTGAAGTTCGTCGACGAGGTCGGCGGCGCCGGGGGCTTCGAGGCCGCTGCGGCTGAGGAGGACGACGTGGCCGGCGCCGGCGTGGGCGGCCCAGCGGGCGACGGTGCCGCCCAGCGCGCCGGTGCCGCCGGTGATGAGGAGGGTGCCGCGGGGGGTCCACGGGGACGTGGGGGTGGGCAGCGGGGCGCGGGCGATGCGCCGCGCGAAGACGCCGGACGGGCGGAGGGCGCGCTGATCCTCACCACCTGCGCCGGTGATGATTCCCCAGACCCGGGCCGCCTGACGCTCATCGGGCGTCTCCGGCACGTCCAGCAACCCGCCCCAGCGGTCCGGGGTCTCCAAGGCCAACGCGCGACCGAAGCCCCACAACCCGGCCAATCCCACGTCTCCAGGGGTCTCGTCGCCGGGCACGGCGACGCCGCCCAGGGTGATGCACCACAGCGGCGCCGCCACTTCCGCGCGGGCCAACGCGACGGCATCGCCCAAGGCGTCGTCGCCGGGTGCCGAAATCAACACCACTCCGTCGACCGGTCCGTCCGACGGCAGCTCCCCCGGTCCCACGACGACAACTCCGGGCCGCTCCAACGCTTCCGCCCAGCGGCGAGCCGCGCCAGGGGACGCCACGAGCACGTACCGGCCGGCCGGGGCCGCCGGAACGGGCTCCGGTACCGGCACCCAGGTGACCCGGTAGCGCCACGCCTCCGTCACCGCAGCCTCGGCCCGTTCCCGCCGCCACGACGCCAGCGCGGGCAGCACCTTGGCGACGTCCGGCTCGGGCACGCCCGTCCCAGCCGCGAGGCCGGCGACGTCCGCGCGGTCGACCGCGGCCCAGAACTGCGCGTCGACCTCGCCGCCCACCGGCCGCGGGGCCGGCGCGGGCCAGAAGCGCTCCCGCTGGAACGCGTAGGTGGGCAACGGGATCCGGTGGCCCGGCAGGTTCGTCCAGTCGATCGGAACTCCGGCGGTGTGCAACGACGCCAAGGCGGACCAGAACGTTCGTTCTTCATCCCGATCACGACGCAACGCCGGGATCGCCGTGCCCGGGACCATCGAGCTGAGCACGCCGTCCGGGCCCAGTTCCAGGAACACGCCGACACCGGCGGCCTCCAGCGTGGACACGCCATCGGCGAACCGGACCGCCTCACGCACGTGCCGCACCCAATATTCCGCCGTGAACGGCGAAGCGAGAGCACCGCTCACATTCGAGATCACCGGAATCTCCGCCGGGTGATACGTCAGAGACTCCGCCACCGCACGGAATTCGGACAGCATCGGGTCCATCAGCGGCGAGTGGAACGCGTGGCTGACCGTGAGCCGCTTGGTCTTCGCGAACTTCGCCGCGATCTCCAGCACCGCAGCCTCGTCCCCGGAGATCACCACCGACTCCGGACCGTTCACCGCCGCAATGGACACACCCTCGGTCAAGACGATGTCGGACTCAGGAGCGGCAATCGACACCATCGCCCCACCGGACGGCAACGCCTGCATCAACGACGCCCGCGCGGAAACCAGCCGACAAGCGTCCACAAGGGACAAGATCCCGGCCACGTGCGCCGCCGAGATCTCCCCGATCGAATGCCCGGCCACGAAGTCCGGCCGCACACCCCACGACTCGGCAAGCCGGTACAACGCGACTTCGACGGCGAACAACGCGGGCTGCGCGGAACCGGTCTCGTCCGGGGAAGATCCACCGAAGACCACCTCGTGCAGCGGACGGTCCAGGAGCCGGTCGAACTCGGCGCACACCGCGTCGAACGCCTCGGCGTACACCGGGAACCGGTCGTACAACCCCCGGCCCATCCCGGCGCGCTGGGCGCCCTGCCCGGTGAAGAGCACGGCGAGCGAGCCCGGCTGGACGTCGCCGCGGACCACGGCCGGGTCCGGGGTGCCTTCCGCCAGTGCGGTCAGGCCGCGGATCAGTTCGCTGTCGTCCTCGGCGAGCACGACGGCCCGTCGCGGCAGGGCGGCGCGGCCGTTCGCCAGCGTGAAAGCGACGTCCGGAAGCGCGCCGCGCTCGGCGGTGAGCAGGCGGCGGGCCTGCTCGCGCAGCCCCGCGTCGGTCTGCGCCGAAACCGGCACCGGGAGCAGGCCGGCCGGGGCGGTGTCGTGGCCGACGCCGTCGTCCGGTGCCTGCTCGAGGATCGTGTGGGCGTTGGTGCCGGAGATCCCGAACGACGACACGCCCGCGCGCCGGGGCCGGTCGGACGGCCACTTCCGGGTCTCGGTGAGCACCTCCACCGCGCCCGCCGTCCAGTCCACCTGGGACGATGGCGCGTCGACGTGCAGCGTCGGCGGCAGAACGCCGGCGTGCATGGCCATGACCACCTTGATGATCCCGGCGACCCCGGCCGCGGCTTGCGTGTGGCCCAGGTTGGACTTCACCGAACCCAGCCACAGCGGCTCTTCGCGCTCCTGGCCGTAAGTGGCCAGCAAGGCCTGCGCCTCGATCGGATCACCGAGTTTCGTGCCGGTGCCGTGCGCTTCGACAACGTCCACTTCGGACGGATCCAGCCGCGCGTCGGCGAGGGCCGCGCGGATCACGCGCTGCTGCGACGGGCCGTTCGGCGCGGTCAGGCCGTTCGACGCGCCGTCGGAGTTGACCGCCGAACCCCGGACCACGGCGAGGATCTCGTGACCGTTGCGGCGGGCGTCGGACAGCCGTTCCACCAGCAGCAGACCGGCGCCTTCGCCCCAGCCGGTGCCGTCCGCGCCGTCGGCGAACGCCTTGCAGCGGCCGTCCGGGGCCAGGCCGCCCTGGCGGTCGAACTCGACGAACGCACCCGGGGTCGCCATCACCGTGACGCCGCCGGCGACGGCGAGGTCGCACTCGCCCGCCCGCAGCGCCTGGCGCGCCCAGTGCAGCGCGACCAGCGACGACGAGCAGGCCGTGTCCACGGTGACCGCCGGGCCCTCCAGGCCGAAGGCGTAGGCGATCCGGCCGGACACCACCGCGGCGGCGTTGCCCGTGCCGACGTATCCGGCGACGTCGTCACCCGCGTCGGTGAGCAGCGCCGGGTAGTCCTGGCCGTTGGTGCCGGCGAAGACGCCGACGCGTTGGCCGCGCACCGAGCGCGGGTCGAGGCCGGCGCGTTCGAACAGCTCCCACGCCGTCTCCAGGAGGATCCGCTGCTGCGGGTCCATGGCCAGCGCTTCGCGCGGTGAGATGCCGAAGAGGGCGGCGTCGAAGTCCGCGGCCCCGGTGAGGAAGCCGCCCGGCCGGACGGCGGCGAGGTGGTCCGGCCAGCCGCGGTCGGCGGGCGGGGAGGACAGCGCGTCGGCCCCGCGGGCGACGAGGTCCCACAGGTCTTCCGGCGACCGGACCTCGCCGGGGAACCGGCAGGCCATCGCGACGATCGCGATCGGCTCGTCGTCGGCGGTGGTGACCGAGTGCTCTGCTTCGAGAGCACTGCTCTCCCCTGAGATCAGTGCTTCCAGGTGGCGGGCGAGGGCGGCCGGGTCGGGGTGGTCGTAGGTCAGGGTGGCGGGCAGGTCGAGCCCGGTGGCGGCGCGCAGGCGGTTGCGGAGTTCGACGGCCGAGAGCGAGGTGAATCCGAGGTCGCTGAAGGCCCGGCTGCGGTCGATGGCGGCCGGCGAGGCGTGCCCGAGCACCGCGGCGACGTGTTCGCGGACGAGCTCCAGCGCTCCGGCGGCGGTGAGTTCGACGGCGGCCTCGGTCCCGGCGGCCTCGGTCCCGGTGACCCTAATCCCGGCGGCCTCGGTTCCGGCGGTCCTGGTCCCGGCGCCCCTGATCCCGGCGGCCTCGGTCCCCGCGGCCTCGGCCCCGGCGGTCCTGGTCCCGGCGCCCCTGATCCCGGCGCCCCTGATCCCGGCGGCCTCGGCCCCGGCGGTCCCGGTCCCGGTGCCCTTAATCCCGGCGGTCCTGGTCCCGGCGATCCTGGTCCCGGCGCCCTTGATCCCGGCGCCCCTGATCCCGGCGGCCTCGGTCCCGGCGGCCGAGGCCAGCCCGGCGAGCAGCGGGCTCGGCCGCGCGGCGGCGAAGGCGGGGCCGAAGACCGCCCAGTCGACGTCGGCGATCGTGACGGTCGTGTCGCCGGCGGCCAGCGCCCCTTCGAGGGCGGCGAGGGCGAGCTCGGGGTCGAGCGGCCGGAGCCCGGCGGCGCCGAGGCGGGCGATGACGTCGTCGCCGGCCATGCCGCCGCCGGCCCAGGGGCCCCAGGCGACGGCCAGTGCGGGCAGTCCCGCGGCGCGGCGCGTCTCGGCCAGGGCATCGAGCCGGGCGTTGGCGGCGGCGTACCCGGCTTGCCCGGCGGAGCCCAGGGTGCCGGCGAGGCCGGAGAAGAGGACAAAGGCGTCGAGGTCGCGAGTCAGCTCGCTGAGGTGGAGGGCGCCGGTGACCTTGGCCGCCTCGACGCGAGCGAGGCGTTCGGGGGTGAGGGTCTCGAGGACACCGTCGTCGAGGATGCCGGCGGCGTGGATGACGACGCGGAGGTCGTCGCCGACGCGGTCGAGGAGAGCGGCCACGGCGGCGCGATCGGTGACGTCGCAGGCTTCGACGGTGGTGGGGGTACCGGCGGCGACGAGTTCGGCGGCCAGTTCGGCGGCACCGGGGGCGTCGAGCCCGCGGCGCGAGGTGAGGACGAGGTGTCCGGCGCCGCGTGCGGCTGCCCACCGCGCGACGCGGCTGCCGAGGGCGCCGGTGCCGCCGGTGATCAGGACCGTGCCGCGGGGGTGCCAGTCGCGTGCGTTGCCGGCCGGGGCGGTGCCGGGGCGCGCTTCCTCGGCCGAGCCACGCTGAGCAGGCACACCGGTCGCCGTCGCCGGGGTGGGGTGCCGGCGCCTCGGGCTCTCCGGCGGGGCGGGGACGAGGCGTCTTGCGAACACCCCCGAAGCGCGGATGGCCACCTGATCCTCGCCACCCCCCAGCACCGCCCACAGCCTTCCGGCCGCGCGCTCGTCCAGAGCCGCCGGCAGGTCGACCAAGCCGCCCCAGCGGAAGGGGACCTCGAGGGCTGCGCTGCGGCCGAATCCCCACACCCCGGCCTGCTCGGGCGCCACCGGGGCCTCGGAGCGGCCGACCGATACCGCGCCGCGGGTCAGGCACCACAGCGGGGCAGTGATGCCCGCGTCGCCCAGGGCCTGGACCAGCGCTGCCGTTGCTGCGACGTCGCCGGCCGTCGACAAGACCCCGGTCCAGTCCGTTCCCGTCGCTCGCAGGCGGTCGGCCAGCTCCGCACGGGACTCCCCGGCCGTGCTCAACGTGACGACATCCGAGAGCCAGGCACCGACCTCGTCACCCTCCGGGGCCACCAGCAGCCACGGCCCCGGCGCACCCGAACCGACAGCGAGCGGCATCCACTCCGCCCGGTACCGCCACGAAGCCACCGTGCGGTCCCGACGACTCCGGTGCCGCCACGCCGACAACGCCGGCCGCACCGCTTCCGCCAGCTGCGCGTCCAGACCGAGCGCCGCCGCGAGGTCGTCCGCGTCCGCGCTCTCCACCGCCGACCAGAACGCCTGGTCCTCTGTGGAGACCGGCGGCTTCCCGGTGAGCCAGTAGTGCTTCCGCTGGAACGCATACGTCGGCAGGTCCGCACGGGTCTCGGCCGGCAGGAACGACGTCCAGTCGACCTCGGCGCCGTGGACGTGCAACGCCGCCAGCGCGGTCAGCAGCGCCTGCTCCTCGTCGCGGTCACGGCGCAGCGTGGGCACGGCGACCCCGGGCACCATCGAGCTGAGCACCCCGTCCGGTCCCAGCTCCAGGAACACGCCCACGCCCGCCGCTTCCAACGTCGACACGCCGTCGGCGAACCGGACGGTCTCCCGCACGTGCCGCACCCAGTACTCCGCCGTGAACGGGGCAGCGAGAGCACCGCTCACATTCGAGATCACCGGTATCTCCGCCGGGTGGTACGTCAACGTCTCCGCCACCGCACGGAACTCCGAGAGCATCGGGTCCATCAAGGACGAATGGAAAGCGTGGCTGACCGTGAGCCGCTTCGTCTTCTCGAACCCCGCCGCGATCTCCAGCACCGCGGACTCGTCTCCGGAGATCACCACCGACTCCGGGCCGTTCACCGCCGCAACAGAGACCCGCGAATCCAGCACCAGGTCGGCTTCGGCAGCCGCGATGGCCACCATCGCGCCGCCGGAGGGCAATGCCTGCATCAGCGACGCGCGCGCCGAAACCAGCCGGCACGCGTCCTCGAGCGACAGCACCCCCGCGACGTGGGCCGCGGAGATTTCCCCGATCGAGTGCCCGGCTACGAAGTCGGGACGTACGCCCCACGACGACAGCAGCCGGAACAGCGCCACCTCGACCGCGAACAACGCCGGCTGCGCCAGCCCCGTACCGTCCAAACCGGACACCGAACCGAACACCGCGTCTCGGACCGGAAGATCGAACTGCGCGCACACGGCGTCGAACGCCGAGGCGTACACCGGATACCGCTCGTACAACGAACGCCCCATGCCGACCCGCTGGGCACCCTGGCCGGTGAACAACACCGCCAGCCCGCCCCGCACAACACTGCCGCGCACCACGTTCGGCGCACTGCCGCCCGAAGCCAGCGCGGAAAGGCCCGCCCGGAACTCCTCGGCCGACGCGCCGAACACGACGGCCCGGTCCTCGAACGCCGCGCGGCCGGAAAGCAGCGCCGCCCCCACGTCCGGCAGATCCCCGTCCGCGAACGGGACGAGCGCCGCGGCCTGGGCGCGCAGGGCGTCCGGACCCCGGGCCGACAGCAGCCACGGCACCGGGCCCGTCACCGGGGAGGAACCCGACGCGGCAGCGGGTTCGGCCTCCTCGACGATCACGTGGGCGTTGGTCCCCGAGATCCCGAACGACGACACGCCCGCCCGGCGCGGCCGGTCGGCCGGCCACTCGCGGGCCGAGGTCAGCAGCCGGACCGCGCCGGTGGACCAGTCCACTTGCGACGACGGTTCGTCCACGTGCAACGTCCGCGGGAGGACGCCGTGCCGCATCGCCAGCACCATCTTGATCACGCCCGCGACCCCGGACGCCGACTGCGTGTGCCCGATGTTCGACTTCACCGAACCCAGCCACAGCGGCACGGACCGGTCCCGGCCGTAGGTTTCCAGCAGCGCCTGGGCCTCGATCGGGTCGCCCAGCGCCGTGCCGGTGCCGTGCGCCTCGACGACGTCGACGTCCGAAGCGGACAGCCGTGCGGCGGCGAGGGCGGCGGTGATGACCCGGCGCTGGGACGGGCCGTTGGGGGCGGTGAGGCCGTTCGACGCGCCGTCGGAGTTCACCGCCGAGCCCCGCAGGACCGCCAGCACCGGGTGGCCGTGGCGCCGCGCGTCCGACAGCCGCTCGACCAGCAGCAGGCCCACGCCCTCGGCCCAGCCGGTGCCGTCGGCCGCGTCGGCGAAGGCCTTGCAGCGCCCGTCGGCCGCCAGGCCGCCCTGACGGTCGAACTCGGCGAACGTGCCCGGCGTGGCCATCACCGTGACCCCGCCGGCGATCGCGAGGGTGCACTCGCCGCGCCGCAGCGCCTGGGCGGCCAGGTGCAGGGCGACCAGCGAAGACGAGCAAGCCGAGTCGATCGTGACCGACGGGCCCTCCAGGCCGAGGTGGTAGGACAGCCGCCCGGACAGCACGCTGCCCGCCGTCCCGGTGAGCAGGTAGCCGGCGACGTCGTCGTCGCCGGCAGTGACATCCGGGGCTCCGCCCCGGACCGGGGGCTTCGCCACCCGGACCCCGGCAAGGCAATCAGAGCCGTACCCCGACGCGGCCCCGCCCACGAACACGCCGGTGCCGCTGCGCCGCAACGACTTCGGCGCGATCCGGGCCCGCTCCAGCAGTTCCCACGACGTCTCCAGCAGCAGCCGCTGCTGCGGGTCCATGGCGAGCGCCTCGCGCGGCGAGATGCCGAAGAAATCCGCGTCGAACTCGGCGGCGTCGTGGAGGAAGCCGCCTTGGAAGGGACCCACGGGCCAGCCGCGGTCGGACGGGAAGCCGCCGACCGCGTCGGTGCCGTCCTCGACCAGCCGCCACAGGTCCTCGGGCGAGCCGACACCGCCGGGGTAGCGGCAGCTCATGGCCACGATCGCGATGGGCTCCCGGTCCCGGGCCTCGACGTCGGCGAGCCGGTCGCGGGTGTCCTTCAGATCGGCCGTGACGAACTTGAGGTAATCACGGAGTTTCTGCTCGTTGGCCATGGAAGCCCCACTGTCGGTCACGATGTGCGGAAGGTGCTGTCGATGAAGTCGAAGAGCTCGTCGTCGCTGGCGCCGCCGAGGTCGGTGCCGCTGCGGCCACCGGCCAGCTCGGTCCAGCGGGCGAGGAAACCCTTCAGGCGCGCGGTGATCTCGTCGCTCGCCGGCACCCGCGCCAGGTCCGCCTCGGTGACGGTCTCGAACGCGGCCTCCAGCCGGTCGAGCTCGTCGAGCAGGCGGACGCCGGAGTCACCGCCGCCGAACCGGCGGTCGAGTTCCTCGGCCAGGTCGGCGGCGGTCGGGTGGTCGAAGGCGAGGGACGCGGGCAGGCTCAGCCCGGTCCCGGTGCCGAGCCGGTTGCGCAGCTCGACCGCCATCAGGGAGTCGAAGCCGAGTTCCTTGAACGCGCGCTCGGGCCCGATCGCCGTGGCCGAGGTGTGCCCGAGCACCCCCGCGACCTGGTCCAGGACCAGCGTGAGCAGCGCCTTCGGCCGTTCGGCCGCGGGCAGCGAGGCGAACCCGGTCGACGTCGGCTCCGGTTCGGCCAGCGCGGCCCGCACCGCCGGGAGGTCGGCCAGGAGCGGGCGCGGCCGGGCCGCGGTGAAGACCGGCGCGAACCGGGACCAGTCGACGTCGGCGACGACGACGGCCGTGTCGCCGGCGGCCAGCGCCCGCCGGAACGCCGCGACCCCGAGCGCGGGGTCGATCGGCGGCAGGCCGCGCTCGCGCAGCATCCGCACGGCGTCGGCATCGGCCGCCATCCCCGAGTCGGCCCACGGGCCCCAGGCGATCGCGGTCGCGGCCAGCCCGCGGCCACGGCGTTGTTCGGCGAGCGCGTCGAGGAACGCGTTGGCCGCGCCGTAGACCGCCTGCTCGCCGCTGCCCCAGACCCCGGAGATCGAGGAGAACAGCACAAACGCGTCCAGGTCGTGCCCGCGGGTCAGCTCGTCGAGGTGCCGGGCCCCGGCCACCTTCCCGGCCAGTACCGCGGACACCTCCCCGGGCGTGATCTCGGTGAGCGGGCCGTGCTGGCCGGTGCCGGCGGCGTGCACGACCGCGGTCAGCGGCAGCTCCGCCGGGATCGCCGCGAGGACTTCCGCCAAGGCGTCCCGGTCGGCCGCGTCGCAGGCGGCGAGCGTGACGCGGACGCCGAGTGCCGACAGCTCCGAAGCCAGTTCGGCCGCGCCGGGTGCCTTGGCGCCGCGACGGCCGGTGAGGACGAGGTGCTCGGCTCCCGCCTTGGCCAGTTCCCGCGCGACGGCGGCGCCGAGCGCGCCGGTGCCGCCGGTGACCAGCACCGTGCCGCGGGGCCGCCAGTCCCGCGTTTCCCCGGCCGGGGCGGGCGCGAGCCGGCGGGCGAAGACGCCGTCCGGCCGGATGGCGACCTCGTCCTCGGTGCCGTCGGCGAGCACGGCCGCGAGCCGGGCCGCGGCCGCCGCGTCGAAGGTCTCGGGCAGGTCGGCGAGGCCGCCCCAGGCCGACGGCAGCTCCAGGGCCGCGATCCGGCCGAAGCCCCAGGTGGTCGCCTGGTCCGGGCGGGTCACGTCCTTGACCGCGCCCTGGGTCAGGCACCACAGCCGCGCCGGAACGCCGGAGTCGGCGAACGCCTGGGTGAGCGTGAGGTTGGCGGCGAGCCCGGCCTCGGCGTCGACGGCGAAGGCCAGCAGGGACACGACCCCTTCGACGTCGGCGTGGTCGCGCAGCAGGGTCGTCAGCGCGGCGCGGTCGCCCGCACCGGACGCGACGACCGCTTCGGCGCCGTGGTCGGCCAAGGCCTTCGCGACCTCCGCGGCCGGGCCGTCCGTGCCGAGGACGAGCCAGCGGCCCGTCGGCCGGCCCGCGGCCCCGGCCACGGGACGCCAGGTGACGCGGTACCGCCACGTGTCCACAGTGGACGTCGAGCGCCAGCGGTCCAGTGCCGCCATGGCGGGCGCGTCCAGGTCGAGGTCACCCGCGTCGACCGCGGCCCAGAAGCCGTCGTCGACGGCCGGGGGTGCGGGTTCGAGCCAGAACCGCGACCGCTGGAAGGCGTACGTCGGCAGCTCGGTCCGGCGGGCGCCGTCCAGGAGGGCCTCGGTGTCGAGCGGGAAGCCCGCGGTCCGCAGCCGCGCGAACGCCGTGACCACGGCCCTCGGCTCGTCCTCGCCGGCCCGCAATGCCGGGATCGCCGGGACGTCGGCGGTCTCGGCCGCCATCGCCGACAGCACGCCGTCGGGCCCGAGTTCCAGGAAGGTGCTCGCCCCGTGGCCGTCGAGGGTGCGGACCGCGTCGGCGAACCGGACGGTCTCGCGCACGTGCCGCACCCAGTAGCCCGGGGTGAACGGCTCGGCGAGCGCGCCGGTCAGGGTGGACACGACCGGGATCACCGGCTCGTGGTGGGTCAGGTTCGCCGCCACCGCCCCGAATTCCGCCAGCATCGGGTCCATCAGCGGCGAGTGGAAGGCGTGGCTGACGCGCAGCCGCTTGGTCTTGACGCCGCGGGCGGCGAACTCGCCGGCGAGGGCCAGGACGGCGGTTTCCGCGCCGGAGAGCACCGTGCTCGCGGGCCCGTTGACCGCCGCGACGCCGACCCGGTCGTCGTCCAGTGCGGCCCGGACGTCCGCCTCGGAAGCCCCGATCGCGACCATCGCGCCGCCCTCGGGCAGCGCCTGCATCAGGCTCGCGCGGGCGGCGACCAGCGTGCACGCGTCGGGCAGCGACAGCACGCCGGCGACGTGCGCGGCCGCGAGCTCGCCGATCGAGTGGCCGGCCACGAAGGCCGGCCGGACGCCCCAGGACTCGACGAGCCGGAAGAGCGCGACTTCGAGGGCGAAGATCGCGGGCTGCGCGTGCCCGGTTCGGTCGAGCTGCTCCATGTCGATGTCCCCGAGCAGGGCACTCACCTCGTCGAAGGCCCGGGCGAACACGGGGAACCGCGTGTACAGCTCCTGGCCCATCCCGGGCCGCTGCGCGCCCTGTCCGGTGAAGAGCACGGCCAGCCGGCCGGGGGTGCCGCTGCCGGTGAGGACACCGGGGTCGCCGTCGGCGATCGCGGCCAGCCCGGCGAGGAGCTCGGGGCCGGTCTCGCCGACGACCGCGGCGCGGTGGCCGAGGTCGGCCCGGGTGGTGGCCAGGCTGAGCGCGACGTCGGCGGGCACCACCTCGCGATCACCGAGGAACTCGCGCAGCCGGGCCGCCTGGGCACGCAGGGCCGCCGTCCCCTTGGCCGACAGCACCCACGGCACGAAGCGCCCCGAGCGCCCCAATGTGGCGTTCGGTGCGTCCAACGCACCCAATGTGGCGTTCGGTGCGTTGGACGCAACCAACGCCACATTGGGGCGCTCGGGCGCCTCCAAAATCGTGTGGGCGTTGGTGCCGGAGATGCCGAACGAGGAGACGCCGGCCCGCCGGGGTCGATCGGACGTCCACTCGCGCGGCTCGGTCAGCAGCTCGACGGCACCGGCATCCCAGTCCACATGGGACGATGGCGTGTCGACGTGCAGTGTCTGCGGCAGGATTCCGTGGCGCATCGCCATGACCATCTTGATCACGCCCGCGACCCCGGCCGCGGCCTGGGTGTGGCCCAGGTTGGACTTCACCGAACCCAGCCACAACGGCGTCGAGCGGTCCTGGCCGTAGGTCGCGAGCAGCGCCTGGGCTTCGATCGGGTCGCCCAGCTTGGTCCCGGTCCCGTGCGCCTCGACGACGTCCACTTCGGACGGTGACAGTCCCGCGTCCGCCAGCGCCGCCCGGATGACGCGCTGCTGGGACGGGCCGTTCGGCGCGGTCAAGCCGTTCGACGCGCCATCGGAGTTCACCGCCGAACCCCGCACCACGGCCAGGACATCGCGGCCGTTCCGGCGCGCGTCCGACAGCCGTTCCACCAGCAGCAGGCCGACGCCCTCGGCCATGCCGGTGCCGTCGGCGCTCTCGGCGAAGGCCTTGCACCGGCCGTCCTCGGCCAAGCCGCGCTGCTGGCTGAAGGCGAGCAGGACACCGGGGGTCGGCATGACCGTCACCCCGCCCGCGAGCGCGAGGTCGCATTCGCCGCGCCGGAGTGCCTGCACCGCCAGGTGCAGCGCCACCAGCGACGACGAGCACGCCGTGTCCACCGTCAGCGCCGGGCCTTCCAAGCCGAACACGTACGACAGCCGGCCCGACGCGACCGACGAGGTGCCGCCGGTCATCAGGTGCCCCTCGAGGCCGTCGGTGGCCGCGCCGGTGCCGTAGCCGGAGGTGGCGGCGCCGACGAACACCCCGGTCCGGCTGCCCCGGACCGACGCCGGGTCGATGCCGGCGCGTTCGAACGCCTCCCAGGTCGCTTCCAGCAGGAGCCGCTGCTGCGGGTCCATGGTGAGCGCTTCGCGCGGCGAAATGTCGAAAAGTTCCGGATCAAAACTGCCGGCGTCGTGCACGAACCCGCCGCTGCGGGTGGAGATGCGTCCCGGTGTCCCGGGTTCGGGGGCGTACAGCCCGTCGAGGTCCCAGCCGCGGTCGGCGGGCAACGGCGAAATCGCGTCGGCGCCGGCCGCCACCAGGGACCACAGGTCCTCCGGCGAGGCCACCGCGCCCGGGTAGCGGCAGCTCATCGCGACGATGACAACCGGGTCGTCGCCGGTCGCGGCGGCCGGGACGATCGCGGCCGGGACGACCGCGGCCGGCTCGGCCGCGCCGCCCAACAGCTCGGTCCGCAGCAACGTCACCAGTGCCGCCGGGGCCGGGTGGTCGAACACGAGCGTCGCGGGCAGCCGCAGGCCGGTCGCGGCGCCGAGCCGGTTGCGCAGCTCGACGGCGGTCAGGGAGTCGAAGCCGAGTTCGGCGAACGAGCGGTCCGGCTCGATCTCGCCGGCCGTGTCGTGCCCGAGCACCGCGGCCACGTGGTCGCGGACGAGGTCCAGCAGCCGCCGGTCGCGTTCGGCGGCGGGCAGGGGCCGCAGCCGGGCGGCCAGGTCGCCGTCCGCGGCCGCCGCCGCGGTGGCGGCCCGGCGGGTGCCGCGGACGAGCCCGCGCAGCAGCGGCGGCACCGGGCCGGACGCCGCCGAGAGGTCGAGCCGGGCCGGGATGGCCAGGGTCTCACCGCGGGCGACGGCCGCGTCGAACAGCGCGAGGCCTTCGGCGTCGGACAGCCCGCTCATCCCGCCCCGCGCCATCCGGGCCAGGTCGGCGGCGCCGAGGTGGCCGGTCATGCCGCTCGCCTCCGCCCACAGGCCCCACGCCAGGGACACCGCCGGCAGGCCGAGCGCGCGGCGGTGCGCGGCCAGTGCGTCGAGCGCGGTGTTCGCGGCCGCGTAGTTGCCCTGCCCGGCTGTGCCGAACACGCCCGCGGCGGCCGAGAACAGCACGAACAGCGCCAGGTCCGTGTCCTTGGTCAGCTCGTGCAGGTTGACGGCGGCGGTCACCTTGGGCCGCAGCACGTCCGCGAGCTTCGCCGGGTCGAGGCTGGTCAGCAGGCCGTCGTCGAGCACGCCGGCGGTGTGCACGACCCCGGTCAGCGCCCGGCCGGCCAGCACCTCGGCGAGCGCGTCCCGATCCGCCGCGTCGCACGCGACGACGGTGACTTCGGCACCCAAGGCGGTCAGGTCGCCGGCCAGTTCGGTCGCGCCGGGCGCGGCCGGGCCACGGCGGCTGAGCAGCAGCAGCCGCCGGACGCCGTGCGCGGTGACCAGGTGCCGCGCGATCCGCGCGCCGAGCGTGCCGGTGCCGCCGGTGACGAGCACGGTGCCGTCCGGGTCGAGCGGCCGCGGCAGGGTGACGACGTTCTTGCCGACGTGCCGGGCCTGGCTGATGAAGCGGAACGCCTCCGGCACCTGCCGCACGTCCCAGGTCCGCCGCGGCAGCGGGGTCAGCGCACCGGCTTCGAACAGCGCGGCGAGTTCGCGCAGGATCTCCTGCAGGCGCCCGGGTCCCGCTTCGATGAGGTCGAAGGCCCGGTACCGGACGCCTTCGTGGGCGCGGGCGACTTCGCCGGCGTCGCGGACGTCGGCCTTGCCCATCTCGACGAACCGGCCGCCGCGCGGCAGCAGCCGCAGGGACGCGTCGACGAACTCGCCGGCCAGTGCGTCGAGCACGACGTCGACCCCGCGGCCGCCGGTCGCCGCGCGGAAGTGGTCCTCGAAGGACAGTGAACGCGAATCTCCGATGTGGACGGTGTCGAGGCCGAGGTCCCGGAGCACGTCGTGCTTGCCGGTGCTCGCCGTGGCGAACACCTCGGCGCCGCGGTGCCGGGCGAGCTGGACGGCGGCCATGCCGACACCGCCCGCGGCCGCGTGCACGAGCACGGACTGGCCCGCTTCGAGGCCGCCGAGGTCGAACAGCCCGTAGTAGGCGGTGGCGAAGGCCACGGGGACCGATGCGGCTTCGGCGAAGCTCCAGCCGTCCGGTATCGGGGTGACCAGGCGGTGGTCGGTGACCGCGACCGGGCCGAGCGCGCCGGTGAACAGCCCGGTGACGCGGTCGCCGGTGGCGAGCCCGCGGACCCGCTCCCCCGTCTCCAGCACGACCCCGGCGGCCTCGCCGCCCATCAGCGCCCGGCCGGGGTACATCCCGAGGGTGATGAGGACGTCGCGGAAGTTCAGGCCGGCCGCGCGGACCGCGACGCGGATTTCGCCGGGCCCGAGTTCCGCTTCGGCTTCCGGCGCCGGGAGCGTCGTGAGGCCGTCGAGGGTGCCCGTGCCGGCGGTGCCGACGCGCCAGGCGTGGTCCGCGGGCAGGGCCAGTTCGGTGGCCGGGCGGGCCAGGCGCGGGACGAGCAGTGTCCCGGCGCGGGCCGCGACCTGCGGTTCGCCGGAGGCCAGCGCGGTGCCGATCGCGGCATCGGCGTCGGCCCGCTCGTCGACGTCCAGCAGCACGAACCGGCCCGGGTTTTCGGACTGGGCCGAGCGGATCAGGCCCCACACCGGGGCCTGGGCCAGGCCGGGCACCGGGTCGCCGGGCAGCGCGGCGACCGCGCCGGTGGTCAGCACGACGAGCCGGGCGTGGGCGAACCGCTCGCCGGCCAGCCACTCCTGCGCGGTCGTGAGGACCTGGTCGAGGCCGGTCACCGGCAGGACCACCGCGTCCGGCACGGTGTCGAGGTCTGCCGGCGGCCCGGACAGGACCTCGAATTCCGGCGCGTCGCCGTCCGCGGTGAGCGGGGTCCATTCCGTGCGGAACAGCGCGTCCGGCACCTCGTCCACCGTGGACGCGGCGACCTGGAACGCGAGTGAGCCGATCACCGCGACCGGCGTGCCCGCCGGGTCGGTGGCCACGACCGACACCGCGTTCGGCCCGGCCGCGGCCAGGCGCACGCGCAGGGCGGTGGCCCCGGTGGCGAACAGTGCGACGTCGGTAAAAGCGAACGGGAGCCGCGCCCGGCCGTCGTCGGGGAAGAACCCGCCGAAGCCCAGCGCGTGCAGGGCGGCGTCGAGCAGGGCGGGGTGCACGGCGAACGCGTCGGTGCCGGGCAGTTCCACCTCGGCGAACACCTCGCCGGCACGGCGCCAGGCGGCGCGCAGGCCGCGGAAGGCGGGCCCGTAGTGGTAACCGGCCTCGGCGAGCGCGGTGTAGTGGCCGTCGACGTCGAGGGCTTCCGCGCCGGACGGCGGCCACTCGGCCGGGGGTGCGGCGGGTTCGGGCGAGCCCGGGGCCAGGACGCCCTGGGCGTGCCGGGTCCAGCGCGCGCCGGGCCGGTCGGGGCGGGCGCTGACGGTCAGGCCGCGGCGGCCGTCTTCGCCCGGCGCGTCGACGACGACCTGGAGCTGGACGCCGCCGGTGGCGGGCACCGGGAGGGGTGCGCCGAGGGTGAGCTCTTCGACGGTGCCGCAGCCGGTGTGGTCGGCCGCGTGGATCGCGAGTTCGGCGAACGCCGTGCCGGGCAGCAGGACGGTGCCGAGGACCTCGTGGTCGGCGAGCCAGGGGTGGGCCGGCCGGGACAGCCGTCCGGTGAGGACGAGCCGGTCGTCGTCGGCGAGGGTGACGGCCGCGCCGAGCAGCGGGTGCTCGACGGCACCGAGGCCCAGCC
This sequence comes from Amycolatopsis sp. A133, assembly GCF_031082405.1. Classification (GTDB taxonomy): domain Bacteria; phylum Actinomycetota; class Actinomycetes; order Mycobacteriales; family Pseudonocardiaceae; genus Amycolatopsis. The sequence goes on along the minus strand of NZ_JAVHJU010000036.1, from coordinate 192,681 downwards.
CGGCGGCGTCGCCGGTGCGGGTGGCCGGGCGGGGCCAGTACTGCTTGCGCTGGAAGGCGTAGGTGGGGAGGTCGACGACGTGGGCGTCCGGGAAGGCCGGGGTCCAGTCGACCGCGACTCCGTGGACGTGGGCTTCGGCCAGCGCGGTGTGGAAGCGGGTCAAGCCGCCATCGTCCCGTCGCAGGGTGCCCAAGGCGACGACGTCGTCGCCGATCGCCATGGTGAGCACCGGGTGCGGCGAGGCTTCGACGAACGTGCCGAAACCCTCGCCCTTGAGCCGCTCGACCGCCGTGTCCAGGCGGACGGTGCTGCGGAGGTTCGTGTACCAGTACTCGGCGTCCACACTTTCGTTCCACTCCCCCGTCACCGTCGAGATGAAGGCGGTCTCGCCTTGGCGGGGCGTGATCGGGGCCAGGACGTCCAGCAGCTCGTCGCGCAGCTGCTCGACCTGCGGCGAGTGCGACGCATAATCCACCGGCACCCGCTTCGCGCGGATCCCGTCGGCTTCGCAGGACGCGATCAGGGTGTCGAGGGCCTGCGGTTCACCGGAGACCACAACCGCGGTGGGACCGTTCACCGCCGCGATCGACAACCCGTCGGTCAGCCGCTCTTCGGCGGTGGTCAAGGACGCCGCCACCGACACCATCCCACCACGACCCGCCAACGCGAGAATCGCCCTGCTGCGCAACGCCACCACCCGAGCGCCGTCCTCGAGGGACAGTGCGCCCGAAACCACCGCGGCGGCGATCTCACCTTGCGAGTGGCCGACGACCGCGTCCGGGACCACACCGAACGAGCGCCACAACTCGGCGAGGGAGACCATCACCGCGAACAACGCGGGCTGCACCACGTCGACCCGCCTCAACGCCGCCGCATCCGCCAGCACCCCACGCAGCGACCAATCCACAAAGGACTCCAGCGCCGTTGCGCACTCGTCCAGCCGAGCCGCGAACACCGGCGACGAGTCCGCCAGCTCCAGCGCCATGCCCGCCCACTGCGAACCCTGACCCGGGAACACCAGCGCGACCTTGCCCGGTGCCCCGGCCACGCCGGTCACGACGTCGGCCGCCGGAGCACCCTCCGCCAGTGCGCCCAGACCGGCCGCGAGATCGCCGACCACCACCGCGCGGTGCGGCAGCAAAGCCCGGGTGGTGGCCAGGGAGAACCCGATGTCCGCCGGGTGGGCGTCAACAGCGGTGAGTGCCCGCGCCTGGCCGCGCAGGGCCTCGGCCGACCGCGCCGACAACACCCACGGCACCGCCCCCGGCCCCAAGCGCCCCAATGTGGCGTTCGGTGCGTTGGACGCAACCAACGCCACATCGGGGCGCTCGGGGGGTGCCTCCAGGATGGTGTGGGCGTTGGTGCCGCTCATGCCGAACGACGAGACCGCGGCCCGCAGCGGCCGGTCGGCGGTCCACTCGCGCGGCTCGGTCAGCAGCTCGACCGCGCCCGCCGTCCAGTCCACGTGGGACGAAGGCGCGTCGACGTGCAGCGTCCGCGGCAGCACACCGTGCCGCATCGCCAGCACCATCTTGATCACGCCGGCGACCCCGGCCGCCGCCTGGGTGTGGCCGATGTTGGACTTCACCGAACCCAGCCACAGCGGCCTTTCCCGCTCCTGGCCGTAGGTCGCCAGCAGAGCCTGGGCCTCGATCGGATCGCCGAGCGTCGTGCCGGTGCCGTGCGCCTCGACGGCGTCGACGTCCGAAGCGGACAGGCCCGCGTTGTCGAGGGCTGCCCGGATGACTCGCTGCTGAGCGGGGCCGTTGGGCGCGGTCAGGCCGTTCGAAGCGCCGTCTTGGTTCACCGCCGAGCCGCGGACGACGGCCAGGACCCGGTGCCCGTTGCGCTGGGCGTCCGACAGCCGTTCCAGCAGCAGCAAACCCGCGCCTTCACCCCACGCCGTGCCGTCCGCGGCCTCGGCGAACGCCTTGCAGCGGCCGTCGGCGGCGAGTCCGCGCTGCCGGCTGAACTCGACGAACGTGCCCGGCGTGGCCATCACGGTGACCCCGCCCGCCAGGGCCATCGAGCACTCGCCGAGCCGCAGCGACTGGACGGCCAGGTGCAGCGCGACCAGCGACGACGAGCACGCCGTGTCGACGGAGACGGCCGGGCCCTCCAGCCCGAAGGTGTAGGCCAGCCGTCCCGAGGCGACGCTCGCCGCGTTGCCCGTGGCGAGGTGGCCCTCGAGGACGTCGGCCGAGCCGAGGAGCAGGGTCGTGTAGTCGTGGCTGTTGGTGCCGGCGAAGACGCCGGTCCGGCTGCCCCGCACGGTCGCCGGGTCGAGGCCCGCGCGCTCGAAGGCCTCCCACGCGAGTTCCAGCAGGAGCCGCTGCTGCGGGTCCATCGCGAGCGCTTCGCGCGGTGAGATGCCGAAGAAGCCGGCGTCGAACCCGCCCGCCGAGTCGAGGAACGCGCCTTCGGTCACGGTCACCGAGCCGAGCCGCGAGGGGTCGGCGTCGTACAGGTTCTCCAGGTCCCAGCCGCGGTCCGCCGGGAAGCCCGAGACCGCGTCCGCGCCTTCGGACACCAGGCGCCACAGATCTTCCGGCGAAGCGACGCCGCCCGCGTACCGGCAGCTCATCGCGACGATGGCGATCGGCTCGTCGGGACGAGCGGCTACCGTCGTAGTGGCTTCGGCGACGGCGTCGCCCAGGACCCCGGCCCGCAGGTGCCCGGCGAGCGCCACCGGCGTCGGCCAGTCGTAGACGAGGGTCGCGGACAGTGCGAGCCCGGTTTCCGCGCGCAGGGCGTCCCGCAGCTCGATCGCGGTCAGGGAGTCGAAGCCGATTTCCTGGAAGGCGCGGTCGGGCGCGACGGCGGCCGCGCTGGGGTGGCCGAGCACCGCGGCGGCCTGGTCGCGGACCAGCTGGAGCAGCACATCTTCGGCGACGGCCGGGGACAGTCCGCGCAGCCGGGTGACGAGGCCGCCGGGCTCGGCCGCCGGTGCGGCGTCGAGGACGGCTTCGGGGATCGTGGCCAGCAGCGGGCTCGGCCGCCGGGAGGTGAAGGCGGCGGTGAACCGGGGCCAGTCGACGTCGGCGACGGTGACGTTCGGGTCGCCGCCCGCGGCGCGCAGGAGGGCCGAGACGGCCGCGCCCGGGTCCAGCGCGCGGAGGCCGCGGCGGAGCAGGTAGTCCTCGGCGTTGTTGTCGGCGGCCATCCCGCCGTCCGCCCACGGGCCCCACGCGACCGCGGTGGCGGCCAGGCCGCGGGCGCGGCGGGCTTCGGCGAGCGCGTCGAGGTAGGCGTTCGCGGCGCCGTAGAGCGCCTGCTGCCCGCTGCCCCACACCCCGGCGATCGAGGAGAAGAGGACGAAGGCGTCGAGGTCGGTGTCGGCGAGCAGTTCGTCCAGGTGACGGGCACCGGCCGCCTTGGCCGCCCACTGCCCGGCGACGTCGTCCACTTCGGACAGCGGCGCGGACCGGACGACGCCCGCCGTGTGCACGACGGCGGTGAGCCCGGGGCTGATCCGGTCGAGCAGGTCCGCCACGAACCCGCGGTCCGCGATGTCGCCGGCGGCAAAGGTCACCCGAGCTCCCAGCTCGGCCAGCTCCTCGCCCAGCGCGGTGGCGCCCGGCGCGCCGGCGCCCCGGCGGGAGACGAGCACGAGGTGCTCGGCGCCTTCGCGGGCGAGGCGGCGGGCGACGTGGGTGCCCAGCCCACCGGTGCCGCCGGTGACGAGCACGGTGCCGCGTGGGGTCCACGCCGGACCGCCGGACGGCGGGGCGTGCTCGAGCCGGCGGCCGAAGGAGCCTTCCGCGCGCAACGCCACCTGGTCTTCGCCGGTGCCGGTCAGCAGGTCGGCGAACCGGGCGGCGAGCTTGGTGTCCATTGTGGACGGTAGGTCGATCAGGCCGCCCCAGCGCTGCGGGAGTTCGAGCGCGGCGGCGCGGCCGAGGCCCCAGACGGCGGCCTGGTCCGGATCCGGCGCGGGGTCCGCGGCGGTGGCCCGCACGGCACCCGAGGTGACGCACCACAGCGGCGCCTCGATCCCGGCGTCGCCGAGAGCCCGGACCAGTTCGACGGTGCGTTCCAGCCCGGCACCGCTGAGCACGACGACCGGATCCGCCGCACCGACGGTCTCCGCGGTGATCGGCCCGTCGAGCCGCCGGACAGGGCCGTCCCAGGTGGCCAGGACGGCTTCCAGCTGCGGAGACGGGTCGACGACGAGGCACTCACCGGTGAGCGTCGTGCTCCCCGCGGTCCGGGCGGGCCCGGGCGCCAAGCGGGTCCAGGTGACGCGGTACCGGCCGGCGACCTCGGCGCGGCGTTGCCGCACGGCCGTCAGTGCGGGACGCAGGGTGTCTTCGGGCAGACCGAGTTCGGCGGCGAGAGCGGGCAGGTCGGCGTCGTCGAGCACGCCCCCGGCCGGCGTGGGCCAGAACCGTTCGCGCTGGAACGGGTACGTGGGCAGGTCGATCCGCGGCCCGGCGGGCAGGTACGCGGCCCAGTCGACGGCGCCGCCGCGGACCCACACCCCGGCGAGGGCGGTCAGCAGGGTCCGCTCCTCCGGCCGGTCGCGGCGCAGCGCGGGGACCGCGGCGCCGCCGACCATCGCGCTGAGGACCCCGTCGGGGCCGAGTTCGAGAAAGGTGCGGACCCCTTCGGCTTCGAGGATGGCGACACCGTCGGCGAACCGGACGGCTTCGCGGACGTGCCGGACCCAGTAGTCCGCGGTGAACGGCTCGGCGAGAGCACCGCTCACATTCGAGAGCACCGGGATCTCCGCCGGGTGGTACGTCAACGTTTCCGCGACCGCGCGGAACTCGTCGAGCATGGGGTCCATCAGCGGCGAGTGGAACGCATGGCTCACGGCCAGCCGCTTGGTCTTCACGCCCCGCCCGGCGAAGTCCGCGGCGATCGCCAGCACCGCGGCCTCGTCACCCGAGAGCACCACCGATTCCGGGCCGTTCACCGCCGCGATCGAAACCCGCTCGGTCACGACGATGTCTCGTTCCGGCGCGGCGATCGACACCATCGCGCCCCCGGCGGGCAGGGCCTGCATCAGCGACGCCCGCGCCGACACCAGCCGACACGCGTCCTCCAGCGACAGCACCCCGGCGACGTGCGCGGCCGAGATTTCGCCGATGGAGTGCCCGGCCACGAAGTCCGGACGCACACCCCACGACTCGACCAGCCGGAACAGCGCCACCTCGACCGCGAACAGCGCGGGCTGGGCCAGTCCGGTGCCGTCCAACCCGGGCACGGCGCCGAAGATCGCGTCGCGGACCGGCACGGCGAAGTGCGCGCACACCTCGTCGAACGCGCCTGCGTACACCGGGAACCGCTCGTAGAGCTCCCGGCCCATCCCGATCCGCTGCGCGCCCTGTCCGGTGAACAGCACCGCCAGCCGGGCGTCCTCGCGGACCTCCCCGGTGACCACGGTCGCCCCGGGCGGGTCGAGGACGACGGCGCGGTGCTCGAACGCCGTCCGGGTCGTGGCCAGCGTCCGGGCGACGGCCACGGGATCGGCCGTCACCGCGGCGAGCTGCGAGGCCTGTGCCCGCAACGCTTCCGGGCTCTTCGCCGACAGCACCCACGGCGTGAGCGTGCCGGCCGGCGCCTCGGCGGGCACCGGTTCGGCGGGCGGGACGGCTTCGAGGATGGTGTGCGCGTTGGTGCCGCTGACGCCGAACGAAGACACCGCGGCCCGCCGCGGCCGGTCACCGGACGGCCACTCCCGGGCCTCGGTCAGCAGCTGCACCGAGCCGGCCGACCAGTCCACGTGGGACGAAGGCGCGTCGACGTGCAGCGTCCGCGGGAGGACGCCGTGCCGCATCGCCAGCACCATCTTGATGACCCCGGCCACGCCCGCCGCCGCCTGGGTGTGGCCGATGTTCGACTTCACCGAACCCAGCCACAGCGGTGTTTCCCGCTCCTGGCCGTAGGTGGCCAGCAGGGCCTGCGCCTCGATCGGATCGCCCAGGGTCGTCCCGGTCCCGTGCGCTTCGACGACGTCGACGTCCGAAGTGGACAACCGGGCGTTGTCGAGGGCCGCCCGGATCACGCGCTGCTGGGCCGGGCCGTTCGGTGCGGTCAGGCCGTTGGACGCGCCGTCCTGGTTGACCGCCGAGCCGCGGACCACCGCCAGGACCTGGTGGCCGTGGCGCTGGGCGTCGGAGAGCCGCTCGACCAGCAGCACGCCGGCGCCTTCGCCCCAGCCGGTGCCGTCGGCCGCCTCGGCGAACGCCTTGACCCGGCCGTCCGGGGCGAGGCCGCGCTGACGGCTGAACTCGACGAACGTGCCCGGCGTGGCCATCACGGTGACCCCGCCGGCCAGCGCGAGGTCGCACTCGCCCTGTCGCAGCGCCTGCGCGGCCAGGTGCAGGGCGACCAGCGACGACGAGCACGCCGTGTCGACGGTCAGCGCCGGACCCTCGAACCCGAACAGGTACGCCAGCCGCCCGGAGACGACGCTCGCCGCGTTGCCGGTGCCGAGGTAACCCTCGACGTCCTCGGCCGACGACCGCAGCAGCGTGGCGTAGTCCTGGCCGTTGGAGCCGACGAACACGCCGGTCCGGCTGCCCCGGACCGATTCCGGGTCCATCCCGGCGCGCTCGAAGGCCTCCCACGACGTCTCCAGCAGCAGCCGCTGCTGGGGGTCCATCGCCAGGGCCTCCCGCGGCGAGACGCCGAAGAAGCCCGCGTCGAAGAGGCCGGCGTCGTGCAGGAAAGCGCCTTCCCGCGCGTACGTCGTGCCCGGGCGGCCGCCCGCGTCGTCGAACAGCGACGCGGTGTCCCAGCCGCGGTCGGCGGGGAACGCCGAGACCGCGTCCCCGCCGCGGGCCACCAGGTCCCACAACCCCTCCGGCGAGCGCACGCCACCGGGGAACCGGCAGGCCATGGCGACGATGGCGATCGGCTCGGTCGCGGCCTCGACGAGCTGCCGGTTCTGCCGCCGCAGCCGCTCGGCCTCTTTGACGGAGGCGCGCAGCGCGTCGAGCACCTTCTCGGGCGTGGCCATGGTTCAGCTCCAGGAGTGGGTCATCGGGAATCGGTACCGTCCAGCGCCAGCCGCACCAGCGCTTCGGCGTCCAGGTCGTCGACGGCGTCCGGGTCGCTGCTTTCGGCCGCGTCGAGCCCGGCCAGCTCCAGCAGCGCCGTCATAAGGCCGGCGTCGCGGAAGCGGGCCAGCGGCACGGTGGTCAGCGCCGCCCGGATCCGGGCCTCTTCGGGATCGGCCGCGGCGCCGGGCCGCAGGACACCGAGGAGGTGCGCGGCGAGCGCCGCCGGGGTCGGGTGGTCGAAGACGACCGTCGCGGGCAGGGCCACCCCGGCGGCCGCCGCCAGGCGGTTGCGGAACTCGACGGAGGTCAGGGAGTCGAAGCCCAGCTCGGTGAACGGCCGGGCCGCGGCGACGGCGTCGGCGCCACGGTGCCCGAGTGCGACCGCCGCTTCGGAGCGGACCAGGCCCAGCAGCGTCCGTTCGGCTTCGGCCTCGGACAGCCCGGCCAGTTCGTCTCGGAGGTCGGTGCCGGGGACCTCCGCTTCGAGGACCTGCCGCGCTTCCGGCACGCCGAGGAGCAGCGCGCTCGGGCGGGCGGAGGTGAAGGCGGGCACGAACCGCGTCCAGTCGACGTCGGCCAGGGTCAGCGTGGTCTCGTCCCGCCCGGCCGCGCCGGCGAGCGCGCGGACGGCGAGCGCGGGCCGCAGCGGCGTGAGGCCGCGGCGCCGCAGGTAGTCCTCGGCGTTGTGGTCGGCCGCCATGCCGCCGTCGGCCCACGGACCCCAGGCCAGCGCGGTCGCGGCCCGGCCCGCGGCCCGGCGGCGGCGGGCGAGCGCGTCGAGGTGGGCGTTGGCCGCGGCGTAGGCGGACTGGCCGCCGCTGCCCCAGATCCCGGCGATGGAAGAGAACAGGACGAAGGCGTCGAGTTCGGTGTCGCCGAGGAGCGCGTCGAGGTTTTCGGCGCCGGTCACCTTGGCGGACAGGATGGTCTCGAAGGCCCCGAGGTCCGGGTCGTCCAGAGGCGTCGCGCCGCCGGTCCCGGCCGCGTGGACGACGGCGGTCAGGTCGTCGCCGATCTCGTCGAGCACGACGGCCAGCGCGGCCCGGTCGGCGACGTCGCAGGCCGCGATCGTGACGTCGGCACCCGCGCCGGCCAGCTCGGCGAGCAGGTCTTCCGCGCCCGGCGCTCGTGTGCCGCGGCGGCTGGTGAGGACGATCCGTTCGGCACCCGCGGCGGCGAGCCAGCGGGCGACGTGCGCGCCGAGGGCGCCCGTGCCGCCGGTGACGAGCACCGTGCCGCGCGGCTGCCACGGCCGCCCGGCGGGGACGCCGGTGACCGGGACGAGCCGCCGGACGAACCGGCCGTCCGTTCGCAGGGCGACCTGGTCCTCGGCCGGGTCCGCGAGGGCTTGGAGCAGGAGGTCGGCGATGCGGGCGTCGAGGGCGGGAACGGGCGGGACTTCGGTTCGGGCGGTGACTTCGCCGGCCTGGGCCCCGGAATGCGCTGGAGCCTGCGGGGCTTCGCCGCCCCGGCCCCCGAGGCCCGCCGGAACAGGCGGGACTTCGGTTCGGGCGGGGGCCTCGCCGGCCGGCAGGTCGACCAGGCCGCCCCAGGCTTGGGGCCGGTCGAGGGCCGCGCTGCGGCCGAGGCCCCAGACCTGGGCCTGGGTCGCGTCGGGGGCCGGGTCGGGGTGGCCGATGGCCACGGCACCTCTCGTGACCGTCCACACCGGACTGTCCGGCACCGCCCGGAGCAAGGCGAGCGTCGCCGCCACCCCGGCCGGGACGGTTCCCGCTCCCTCCGTGAGCGCGAGCAGGGACAGGACCGCGTCCACACCCGGCGCAGCCGACGCGAGAGCCTCCTCGCTCGGGTCGTCGAGCCGGGTGAACGCAACACCGCGCACGGTGAGAGCCGCCGCGACCTGGTCACCCAGGCGGGCTTCGCCGGCCGGGACGGCCAGCAGCCACCGGCCCGGCGGGACCGAACCGGTCTCGCGCGCCGGCTCCCAGGCGATCCGGTACCGCCAACCGTCCACAGCGGACTCTTCGTCCCGGCGCCGTCGCCAGGACGACAGCGCCGGGAGCAACGCGGTCAGGGACGGGCGCTGGTCTTCGCCGATCGCCAGCGCCCCGGCCAGCTCGCCGACGTCCTCGCGTTCGACCGCCGACCAGAACGCCGTGTCCGCCGCGGGCGCGGGAGCGGCCGGTTCGAGCCAGTAGTGCTCGTGCTGGAACGCGTAGGTCGGCAGCTCCACGCGCCCGGCGGGGCCGAAGACCGCGCCCAGGTCGGCGGCCGCGCCGTTCGCGAACAACGTCGCCAGCGCGGTCAGCGCCGCCTCGCCGTCCGGCCGGTCGCGCCGCAGCGACGGCACCACGACGACGTCCCCCGAGACGCTGTCGCGGGCCATCGAGCTGAGGACGCCGTCCGGCCCCAGTTCCAGGAAGAACCGCGCGCCTTCGGCTTCGAGCGTGGCGACGCCGTCGGCGAACCGGACGGCCTCCCGCACGTGCCGCACCCAGTAGTCCGCCGTGAACGGCTCGGCGAGAGCACCGCTCACATTCGAGAGCACCGGGATTTCCGCCGGGTGGTAGGTGACCTTGTCAGCGGCCGCGCGGAACTCGTCAAGCATCGGGTCGAGGTGCGGCGAGTGGAAGGCGTGGCTGACACTGAGCCGCTTGGTCCGCACACCCCGGCCGGCGAACTCCGCGGCGACGGCGAGGACCGCGGGCTCGTCGCCGGAGACGACCACCGACGCCGGGCCGTTGACCGCGGCGATGGCCACCCGGTCGTTCAGCAGCGGCCGGACGTCGGACTCCGGCGCGGCGATCGACACCATCGCGCCGCCCTTCGGCAGCGCCTGCATGAGGGCGGCGCGGGCCGAAACGAGCAGGCAGGCGTCTTCGAGGGAGAACACCCCGGCGACGTGCGCCGCGGCGAGCTCGCCGATGGAGTGCCCGGCGACGAACGACGGCCGCACACCCCACGACTCGAAGAGCCGGTACAGCGCAACCTCGACGGCGAACAGCGCGGGCTGGGTGAACCCGGTTTCGTCGAGGCCCGGCGCGTCGCCGAACACGACATCGCGCACGGGCACGGTGAACTCGGCGCAGATCTCGTCGAACGCCGCCGCGTAGACCGGGAAGCGGTCGTAGAGTTCGCGGCCCATGCCGGTCCGTTGCGCGCCCTGGCCGGTGAACAGCACCGCGAGCTTGCCGGACGCCGCCGTGCCGCGGACGACCCCGGGTGCGGGATCGCCGGCGGCCAGCGCACGGAGCCCGGACAGGAGTTCTTCGCGGTTGGTGCCGAGCACGACGGCGCGGTCGTCGAACCGCGGACGGGTGAGCAACGCCCCGGCGACTGCCGCGGGGGAAGCATCGGGCAGCTCACGCGCCTGGGCTCGCAACGCCGGCTCGCCCGCGGCCGACAAAATCCCCGCCGCCGCCGCCAGCTTGTGCGCCTGGGCCCGCAACGCCGGCTCTCCCTTCCCCGACAACGCCCACGCCACCACCGGCAGCTCCGGCACCGGCACCTGCGCCGCAACCGGCTCCACCGGCAGTTCCAAGATCGCGTGCGCGTTGGTCCCCGAAATCCCGAACGCCGAGATCCCGGCCCGGCGCGGCCGCCCGGTCACCGGCCACGGCCGCTGGTCCGTGAGCAGCTCGACCGCCCCCGAGGTCCAGTCCACCCGGGTCGACGGCGCGTCCACGTGCAGGGTCTTCGGCAGCACGCCGTGGCGCATGGCCTGGACCATCTTGATCACCCCGGCCACGCCCGCGGCCGACTGGGTGTGGCCGAGGTTCGACTTCAGCGAGCCCAGCCAGACCGGCGTCGCACGGTCCTGGCCGTAGGTGGCCAGCACCGCCTGCGCCTCGATCGGGTCACCCAAAGTTGTGCCGGTGCCGTGGGCTTCCACCACGTCGACGTCCGAAGTGGACAATCCCGCGTTCGCCAGTGCCGCCCGGATCACGCGCTGCTGCGACGGGCCGTTGGGTGCGGTCAGGCCGTTCGACGCACCGTCGGAGTTGACCGCCGAACCGCGGACGAGCGCCAGGACCTCGTGGCCGTTGCGCCGCGCGTCCGACAGCCGCTCCAAGACGACCATGCCCGCGCCTTCGCTCCAGCCGGTGCCGTCGGCCGCGTCCGCGAACGCCTTGCAGCGGCCGTCCGCGGACAGGCCGCGCTGGCGGCTGAACTCGACGAAGATGTCCGGTGTGCCGAGGACCGCGACCCCGCCGGCGAGCGCCAGGTCGCATTCGCCCGCCCGCAGCGCCTGCCCGGCCAGGTGCAGCGCGACCAGCGACGACGAGCAGGCCGTGTCCACCGTGACCGCGGAGCCCTCCAGCCCCAGGTGGTAGGCGACCCGCCCGGACAGCACGCTGCCCGCGTTGCCGGTGAGCAGGTGCCCCTCGACACCGTCCGCGGCCGGCGCCCGGCCCGCCGCGTACCCGGAGTGGGCGGCACCGACGAACACGCCCGTGTTGCTGCCGCGCAGCGTGCCCGGGTCGATCCCCGCCCGTTCGAAGGCCTCCCACGAGACCTCCAGCAGCAGCCGCTGCTGCGGGTCCATGGCCAGGGCCTCGCGCGGGGAGATCCCGAAGAACGCGGCGTCGAAGCGGGCGGCGCCGGGCAGGAACCCGCCGCCGGTGGCGTAGAACGTGCCCGGGTGCGCCGGGTCCGGGTGGTAGAGCTCCTCGACGGGCCAGCCGCGGTCGGCCGGGAACCCGCCGATCGCGTCGCGGCCCTCGGCGACCAGGCGCCACAGCGCGTCGGCCGAATCGACGTCGCCCGGGAAGCGGCAGCTCATCGCGACGATGGCGATCGGGTCGCCGGCGGCGGCCCGCGCCGCCGGGACCACCGCGGGGTGCGCTCCGGCGAGTTCGCCGTGCAGGAACCCGGCCAGCACCTCGGGGTTCGGGTAGTCGAAGACGAGGGTCGCGGGCAGCGCGCGGCCCGTCGCGGTGGCGAGCCGGTTGCGCAGCTCCACCGCCGTCAGCGAGTCGAAGCCGGCGTCCTTGAACGCCCGCCCCGGGTCGACGGCGCCGGCGCTCGCGTGCCCCAGCACCGCCGCGACGTGCTTGCGGACCAGCTCCAGCAACCGGCCCCGGGCCTCTTCGGGGGCCAGACCGGTCCAGCTGTCGTCGGCGACGGCCGCCGTGGCCCGGCGCACCGGTGTGCGCACGAGCTTGCGCCACAGGGGAGCCAGGTCGTCGGCCGCGCGCAGGGCGGCGAGGTCCAGGCGCAGCGGCACGGCGACCGGCCTGCCGAGCCCGGTGGCGGCATCCAGCGCGGCCAATGCGTCCTCAGTGGACAATGGCCGGATCCCGGACCGTTCGATGCGGCCGCGGTCGCGGTCACCGAGCTTGCCGGTCATCGCGCTGCCGAGCGCCCACTGGCCCCAGGCCAGGGACACGGCGGGCAGGCCTTGGGAGCGCCGTTGCGTGGCGAGCGCGTCCAGTGCGCTGTTCGCCGCGGCGTACCCGCTTTGCCCGGCCGCGCCGACGATCCCGGCGACCGAGGAGAACAGGACGAACCAGGCCAGATCGTGGTCCCGGGCCAGCCTGCCGAGCGCCGACGCGCCGTCCACTTTGGCGCGAAGCACCGAGGCCACCCGGGCCGGTGTCTGCGCTTCGAGCACGCCGTCGTCGAGGATCCCGGCGGCGTGCACCACCCCGATCAGCGGGTGCCCGGCGGGGATCTCCCGCAGCACGTCCGCCGCGAAGCCGGGCTCGGCCACGTCGCCGGCGACCACGATCGCCTCGACGCCGAGCGCGGTCAGTTCTTCGCACAACCCGGCCGCGCCGGGTGCGTCCGGTCCCCGCCTGCTCACCAGCACCAGCCGCCGGACGCCCGGGCGGCGGGCCAGGTGCCGCGCCACGGCCGCGCCGAGCGTGCCGGTGCCGCCGGTGACGAGCACGGTGCCCACCGGCTCCGGGCGCGGCAGCGTGAGCACGTTCTTGCCGACGTGCTTGGCCTGGCTGACGAACCGGAAGGCCTCGGCCGCCCGGCCGAGCTCCCAGGCGCGCAGCGGCAACGGCGTCAGCTCGCCGCGGCCGAAGGCGGCGAGGAGGTCGGCGAGGATGGCCGCGATCCGGTCCGGGCCGGGGTCGCCGAGGTCGAAGGTGTGGTGGCCCGGGCCCTCGCGGACGTCGGTCTTGCCCAGCTCGACGAACCGGCCGCCGGGGGCGAGCAGCTCCAGCGAGGCGTCGGTGAACGGGCCGGTCAGGGAGTTCAGGACGACGTCGACCGGCCGGAACTTCTCCCGGAAGCCCAGGGTGCGCGAACTCGCCAGGTGCGCGTCGTCGAGGCCGAGTTCGCGCAGCACGGCGTGCTTGCCTTCGCTCGCCGTCGCGAACACCTCGGCGCCCGTCCAGCGGGCCAGCTGCACCGCGGCCATCCCGACGCCACCGGCGGCCGCGTGGACGAGCACGGATTGCCCGGCGCGCAGCCCGCCGAGGTCGAACAGCCCGTAGTAAGCGGTCACGAAGGCGACCGGGACGGTCGCCGCCTCGGCGAACGTCCACCCGGCGGGCATCGGCGCCAGCCGGCGGGCATCGGCGACGGCCCGCGGCGCGAAGGCGTCGTCGACCAGGCCGAACACGCGGTCCCCGGCGGCGAGGTGCCGGACCGCGGAGCCGGCTTCGACGACCACGCCCGCCGCTTCGGAGCCGAGCCGCGCTGCGGGATCGGGGTACATGCCGAGGGAGATGAGCACGTCACGGAAGTTGAGCCCGGCCGCGCGCACCTCGATGCGGACGTCGTTGTCGCCCAGTGGCGCCTCGGCCGCTTCGGCCAGGGCCAGGCCGTCGGTGGTGCCGGTGCCGGTGGTGACCAGCCGCCACGCGCCTCCGGCCGGCGGGGTCAGCGGCATTCCGCTCGCGCGGACCAGCCGTGGCGCCGACGCGGTGCCTTCCCGCAAGGCCAGCTGCGGTTCGCCATAGGTGTCCACAGTGGACAGCAGGTCCAGGGACCGCGGGTCGTCGTCGACGTCGACCAGGAGGAACCGGCCGGGGTGCTCCGCCTGCGCGGAGCGCACCAAGCCACCGGCGGCCGCGGCCGCGAGGTCACCGTCGGCCGCACCGCGGGTGACGACGACCAGCCGGCCCGTGCGCTCCTCGGCGAGCCAGGACTGCAGCCGTTCCAGGACCCGGCCGGTGGTCTCGTGCACCTCGTCCCCGGCCACCGAAGCGAAGACGAGTTCCTCGCGCGGTGCCGCGGGATCGGCGGTGACCTCGGTCCAGACCTGCTCGAACAGCGTATCCGGGAGGGTGCCCGGTGCGGCGGCGACCGCGCGCAGCAGCAACGAGCCCACGGTCACCACGGGTGCGCCGGTGGTGTCCCACGCGGTGACGGCGACGGCGTTCTCCCCCGCCGGCGACAGCCGGACCCGCAGCTCGGTGGCGCCGGTGGCGTGCACCGCGACCCGGGTGAAGGAGAAGGGGACGCGGGCCGCACCGTCGTCGGGGGTGACGATGCCGAGGCCCAGCGGGTGCAGGGCGGCGTCGAGCAGGGCCGGGTGCAGCGCGAACCCCTCAGCGTCGAACGGCTCCGGCAGCGCCACTTCGGCGAACAGTTCGGCGCCGTGCCGCCAGACGCGGGTGAGGCCGCCGAACGCTTCGCCGTAGACGAAGCCCATCGCGGCGAGCCGCGGGTAGAGCGCTTCGACGTCGACCACCTCGGCTCCCGCCGGCGGCCACTCGCCGGAGCTTTCACGTGAAAGCTCGGCGGAGCTTTCACGTGAAAGCTCGGGACCGCTGACGCTGCCGGTGGCGTGTCGCGTCCAGTCCGCGCCGGAGCCGGCGGGCCGGGAGGACACCGTGATCGGGCGGCGGCCGTCCGGGCCGGCCGGGCCGGCCGAGACCTGGACGGTGACCGCGCCGCGGGCGGGCAGCACCAGCGGCGCGGCGAACGTCAGCTCGTCGACGACGGCGCAGCCCGCCTGGTCACCGGCCTGCACGACCAGTTCGAGCAGCGCGGTGCCGGGCAGCAGGACCGTGCCGGACAGCGCGTGCCCGGCCAGCCACGGGTGCGTCTCCAGCGACAGGCGTCCACTGAGGACGATCCCCTCGTCGCCGGCCAGCTCGACCGCCGCGCCGAGCAGCGGGTGCTCGAGCGCGCCCACGCCGACCGCGCCGAGGTCGCTGCGGGCCGCGACCGGGCGCGGCCAGTAGCGTTCGCGCTGGAACGGGTAGCTCGGCAGGGCGATCCGGCGGCCGCCGGGGAAGAACGCCGCCCAGTCGACGTCGACGCCGTGGACGTGAACAGTGCTCAACGCGGTGAGCAGTGCCCTCTCCTCGTCGCGGCCCCGGCGCAGGGCGGGGACGGCGGTGCCGTCGACCAGCGCGCTGAGGAC
The DNA here is from genome assembly GCF_031082405.1 of Amycolatopsis sp. A133. Classification (GTDB taxonomy): domain Bacteria; phylum Actinomycetota; class Actinomycetes; order Mycobacteriales; family Pseudonocardiaceae; genus Amycolatopsis. The sequence continues at coordinate 177,381 of NZ_JAVHJU010000036.1, read as the reverse complement.
TCCGTCGGGGCCCAGTTCGAAGAAGATCCCGACTCCCGCGGCCTGCAAGGTCGAGACACCGTCGGCGAACCGGACGGCTTCCCGGACGTGCCGGACCCAGTAGTCCGCCGTGAACGACTCTGCGAGAGCACCGCTCACATTCGAGATCACCGGGATCTCGGCGGGGTGGTGCGTCAGGGTTTCGGCGACCGCGCGGAACTCCGCCAGCATCGGGTCCATCAGCGGCGAGTGGAACGCGTGGCTCACGCTGAGCCGTTTGGTCTTGACGCCGTCCGCGGCAAATCCGGCGGCGATGTCCAGCACCACCGCTTCGACCCCGGAGATCACCACCGACGACGGGCCGTTCACCGCCGCGACGGACACGCCGTCACAACCGTCCACAGCGGACAGGACGGCCGCCTCGGCGGCGGCGATCGACACCATCGCGCCACCGGCGGGCAGGGCCTGCATCAGCGCAGCACGGGCCGCGACCAGGCGGCACGCGTCTTCGAGGGACAGCACTCCGGCGACGTGGGCGGCCGAAATCTCGCCGATCGAGTGCCCGGCGACAAAATCCGGACGGACGCCGAACGACTCGGCCAGCCGGAACAACGCGACCTCGACCGCGAACAACGCGGGCTGGGTGAACTCCGTGCGGTTCAGCAGCTCGGCGTCGTCGAAGGCCTCGCGCAGCTCCGGGCCGAAGTGCGCGAGCACGGCGTCGAACGCTTCGGCATAGACCGGGAACCGGTCGTGGAGACCGCGGCCCATGCCGACCCGCTGCGCACCCTGGCCGGTGAACAGCACGGCCAGCAACGCGTCGGGGTCGGCGGTGCCGGTGATGACGTCGGAGCCGAGCAACACGGCACGGCGGTCGAGCCGGGCCCGGGTGGTGGCCAGCGAAAAGCCGACGTCCACCGGGTTCGCGTCCAGCTCGCGAACCTGGGCCGTCAACGCCGTGAGAGCAGCTTCGTCGTGCGCGGAAAGCACCCAGGGCAGCAGCGCGTCCGTCGGTTCGGGCTCAGGTTGCGGCAAACCGGCCGGGGCCTGTTCCAGGATCGTGTGCACGTTGGTGCCGCTGACGCCGAACGCCGACACCGCGGCCCGGCGGGGCCGGTCGCGCTCCGGCCAGGCACGGGCTTCGGTGAGCAGCTCGACCGCTCCGGCCGACCAGTCCACTTGGGACGACGGTGCGTCGACGTGCAGCGTGCGCGGCAGGACGCCGTGCCGCAGCGCCTCGACCGTCTTGATCACCCCGGCCATGCCGGCCGCGGCCTGCGTGTGCCCCAGGTTGGACTTGACCGAACCCAGCCACAGCGGCTCGTCGCGGTCCTGGCCGTAAGTGGCCAGCAGCGCCTGCGCCTCGATCGGGTCGCCGAGGCGGGTCCCGGTGCCGTGCGCTTCGACGGCGTCGACGTCCGAAGCAGACAGACCCGCGTTCACCAGCGCGGCCCGGATCACCCGCTGCTGCGACGGACCGTTCGGCGCGCTCAGGCCGTTCGACGCGCCGTCGGAGTTCACCGCCGAACCCCGCACCACGGCGAGCACCGGGTGGCCGTTCCGCTGCGCGTCCGACAGGCGTTCCAGCAGCACCAGGCCGACACCCTCGCCCCAGCCGGTGCCGTCCGCGGCGTCGGCGAACGCCTTGCAGCGGCCGTCCGAAGCGAGCCCGCGCTGGCGGGCGAACTCCAGGAACGCCATCGGCTTGGCCATGATCGCCACCCCGCCGGCCAGTGCGAGGGAGCATTCACCCTGCCGCAGCGACTGCGCGGCCAGGTGCAGCGCGACCAGCGCCGACGAGCACGCGGTGTCGACCGTGACCGCCGGGCCCTCCAGCCCGAAGGTGTAGGACAGCCGCCCGGACATCACGCTGGGGGCCTCGCCGGTGAGCAGGTACCCCTCCGAGCCGGACGGTCCCTGTTCGAGGTGCGCGCCGTAGCCGGAGGTGCTGGCCCCGACGAAGACGCCGGTCCGGCTGCCGCGCAGGCCGGCGGGGTCGAACCCGGCCCGTTCGAGCACCTCCCACGACGTCTCCAGCAGCACCCGCTGCTGCGGATCCATCGCCAGTGCCTCGCGCGGCGAGATGCCGAAGAAGCCCGCGTCGAACTCCGCCGCGTCCGCCACGAACCCGCCGACCTCGGCGAATTCCGCGTCGCCGAACGACGTCAGGTCCCAGCCGCGGTCGGCGGGGAACGCCGTCAGCGCGTCGACGCCGCCGTCGACGAGCCGCCAGAGGTCTTCCGGCGAGCGCACGCCACCGGGGAAGCGGCAGCCCATCGCCACGACGGCGATCGGTTCGTCGACGGCCGCGGCCGAGGTGACCACCGCGGTTCCGGTGCGGCCCAGCAGCAGCCGGTGCAGTTCTTCGGCCAGCGCGGCCGGGTTCGGGTGGTCGAACACGAGCGTGGCGGGCAGGGTCAGCCCGGTCGCCGCGTTGATCCGGTTGCGGACTTCGACCGCGGTCAGCGAGTCGAAGCCCAGCTCGCGGAACGCCCGCCCGGCCGGGACCGCCGTCGCCGAGTCGTGCCCCAGGACCGAGGCGGCCTGGCCGCGCACGAGGTCCAGCAGCAGCCGCCGGGCTTCGGTCTCGCCCATCCCGGCGATCCGGCGGGCCAGCGCGGGCCGCGCCACCTCCGGCTCTCCGGAAAGGAGGGCCCGGACCTCGGGGAGGTCTTCGATCAGCGGACGCCGCCGGGACAGCGTGAACCCGGGCGCGAACCGGGCCCAGTCGACGTCGGCAACGGCCAGGAAGACCTCTCGCGCGTCGAGGGCCTGGCAAAGCGCCTCGACCGCGGCTTCCGGGGCCATCTCGCGGAGGCCGCGGCGGCGGAGCTGGTCTTCCAGCTCGACGTCGCCCGCCATGCCGCCACCGCCCCAGAAGCCCCAGGCGACCGAGGTGGCGGCAGCTCCGCGGGCGCGGCGCTGCTCGGCGAGGGCGTCGAGGTAGGCGTTGCCCGCGCCGTACGCTCCCTGGCCGCCGCTGCCCCAGACACCGGCGTTCGAGGAGAAGAGCACAAAGGCGTCGAGGTCGTCACCGAGCAGTTCGTCGAGGTTGCGAGCGCCGGCGACCTTCCCCTCGACCACGGCGGCGAATTCGGCCGCGGTGGTGTCCAGCACCGGGGTCGCCTGCGGCAGCCCGGCCGCGTGCACCACCGCGCGCACCGGCTCGTCCAGGCTGGCCAGCAGGGCGGCGAGGGCGTCGCGGTCGGCGACGTCGCACGCGGCGATCGTCACCCGCGCCCCGAGTGCGGAGAGTTCGGTCTCGAGTTCGGCCGCGCCCGGCGCGGCCGGGCCACGGCGGCTGGTCAGCACCAGGTGCCCGGCACCGTCCGCGGCGAGCCGGCGGGCGACGTGGCCGCCCAGCGCGCCGGTGCCCCCGGTGACCAGGACGGTGCCCCGCGGCTTCCACCGCTGCGCCACCGGCGTGAAGGGCGCGCGGACCAAGCGCCGGGCCAGCAGCCCGGACGGCCGGATCGCGAGCTGGTCTTCGGCGTCCACTCCGGACAGTGCGGCGGCGAGCAACGCCGCTGTCGCCGCGTCCGCTGCGGCGGGCAGGTCGAGCAGCCCGCCCCAGATCGCCGGGAGCTCGAGGCCGATCACCCGGCCCAGGCCCCACGTCATCGCCTGGTCGGGAGAGATCCCGTCGCCGGTGACTCCGCCGCGGGTCAGCAGCCACAACGGCGTTCCGCTCCCGGCCATGGCCTGGGCCAGCGCGAGGTTCGCGGTGGCTCCGGCGGTTTCGTCGAGCGCGAGCAGCGAGACGACCCCGGCGTATCCCTCGGCGCCGGTGAATCCGGACGTCACGACGGGCTCGGCACCGTGCGCGGCGAGAGCGTCCGGGACACCGGCGTCGTCGTGCCCGTCCGGGACGACGACCAGCCAGCGGCCGGACAGCTCCGGCGCGGACGGCGTGGCGACGGGCTTCCACTCGATGCGGTACCGCCACGAGTCCACTTCGGACCCGATACGGGCCCGGTCGCGCCAGCGGGTCAGCGCGGGCAGGACCTCGGCCAGGGTGCTGCCGGGTTCGACGTCGAGGGTGCCCGCGACCGTGTCGAGGTCGAGACCGTCCACGGCGGCCCAGAACGCGGCATCCACCGGGTCGGCGGCCGCGGTGCCCGCGTCGAGCCAGTAGCGACGGCGCTGGAACGCGTAGGTGGGCAGCTCGACGCGGTGGGCACCGGGGAACGCGGGCGTCCAGTCGACCGCGACCCCGCGGACGTGCGCCTCGCCGAGTGACCGGAGGAACCGCTCGTACCCACCGTCGTCGCGGCGCAGCGAACCGAGCGCTTCGACGCCGTCGGTCTCGCCGATCGCCGTGGTCAGCACGGGGTGCGGTGAGGATTCGACGAACGTGCCGAAGCCTTCCGCGGCGAGCGTGGCCACCGCGACGTCGAGCCGGACGGTCTCGCGCAGGTTCGTGTACCAGTACGCGGCGTCCAGCTCGGCGCCGTCGAGCCAGGTGCCGGTGACGGTCGAGAAGAACGGGATGTCGCCGGTCCGCGGCCGGATCGGGGCCAGCACGTCGAGGAGTTCGGCGTGGAGCTGCTCGACCTGCGGCGAGTGGGACGCGTAGTCGACGGGAATCCGCCTGGCGCGCACGCCGTCCGCCTCGCACGCGGCGATCAGCGCGTCCAGCGCGCCGGGTTCGCCGGAGACGACGACGGCGGCCGGGCCGTTCACGGCGGCGATCGACAGCCCGCCGGTCAGCCGCGCCTCGACAGCTTCCCGGGGTGCCGCGACGGAGACCATGCCGCCGCCCCCGGCCAACGCCAGGATGGCCCTGCTGCGCAACGCCACCACGCGGGCACCGTCCTCGAGCGACAGTGCCCCGGAGACCACGGCAGCGGCGATCTCGCCCTGCGAGTGACCCACCACCGCTTCCGGCACCACACCGAAGGAGCGCCACAATTCGGCCAGCGACACCATCACGGCCCACAACGCGGGCTGGACGACATCGACGCGGTCCAACGCACCGGCGTCGGCCAGGACGTCCCGCAGCGACCAGTCCACAAAGGACCTCAGGGCGGCCGCGCACTCGTCGAGGCGGGCCGCGAACACCGGCGACGACTCCGCCAGCTCCAAGGCCATGCCCGCCCACTGCGAACCCTGGCCCGGGAACACGAGGGCGGTCCGGCCCGGGACCACCGTTCCGGTGACCACGTTCGGCGCCGGCATCTCCTCGGCCAGGGCGGACAGCCCGGCCAGCAGCGCGTCCCGGCCCGAGCCGGTGACGACCGCGCGGTGGGGGAAGGCGGTGCGGGAAGCCGTCAGCGAGAACGCGATGTCGGCGAGGCCGTCTTCGGCGGCACGCTCTTGCAGCGCGGCGGCTTGGGCCCGCAGCGCCTCGGGCGACTTGGCGGACAACACCCACGGCACCACGGCGGGCTCGGGCGTGGGCGCGAGGCCGGCGTCACCTTGCTCCAGGATGACGTGGGCGTTCGTGCCGGAGATGCCGAACGACGAGATCGCGGCCCGCCGCGGCCGCGGCGGCTCCCACGGGCGGGGCTCGTCGAGCAGCCGCACGGCGCCGCTCTCCCAGTCCACGTGGGACGACGGCGGGCCCGCGTGCAGGGTCCGCGGCAGCACGCCGTGCCGCAGCGCCTGCACGGTCTTGATCACGCCGGCGACCCCCGCGGCGGCCTGGGTGTGGCCGATGTTCGACTTGAGCGAGCCGAGCCACAGCGGCTCGTCGCGGTCCTGGCCGTAGGTCGCGAGCAGCGCCTGCGCCTCGATCGGGTCGCCCAGTGCGGTGCCGGTGCCGTGCGCCTCGACCAGGTCGACGTCCGTTGTGGACAGTCCGGCGTCGGCGAGGGCGGCGCGGATGACGCGCTGCTGCGCCGGGCCGCTGGGTGCGCTGAGCCCGTTCGAGGCGCCGTCCTGGTTGAGTGCGCTGCCGCGCAGCACGGCGAGCACCGGGTGGCCGAGGCGCCGCGCGTCGGACAGCCGCTCGACCAGCACCAGGCCGGCGCCCTCGGCCATGCCCATGCCGTCGGCTCCGTCCCCGAACGCCTTGCAGCGCCCGTCGGCGGCCAGCCCGCGCTGACGGCTGAAGGCCGTGAACGACGACGGCGTCACCATCACCGCGACCCCGCCAGCGAGGGCCAGCGAGCACTCGCCGCGGCGCAGGGCCTGCGCGGCCAGGTGCAGCGCCACCAGCGACGACGAGCAAGCGGCGTCGACGGTGAGCGCGGGCCCCTCCAGCCCGAGGGTGTAGGCGACGCGGCCGGACAGCACGCTCGACACGCTGCCGGTGAGCAGGTGCCCTTCGAGGCCGTCCGGGATCTCCCGCATCCGCGTGTAGTAGTCCTGGTAGTTGGCGCCGACGAAGACGCCCGCCGGTTCGCCGCGCAGGGTGGCCGGGTCGATCCCGGCGTGCTCGATGGTCTCCCACGCGATCTCCAGCAGCAGCCGCTGCTGCGGGTCCATGGCCAGGGCCTCGCGCGGCGAAATCCCGAAGAAGCCGGCGTCGAAGTCGGCGACGTCGTGCAGGAAGCCGCCTTCGCGGACCGTCGACGTCCCCTGCTCGTCGGCGTCACCGCCGAACAGCTTCGCCAGGTCCCAGCCGCGGTCGGTGGGGAACCCCGAGATGGCGTCGCGGCCTTCGGCGACGAGGGTCCACAGGTCGTCCGCCGACCGCACGCCGCCGGGGTACCGGCAGCCCATGCCGATGATCGCGATCGGGTCGTCGGCGTTCGCCGTCCGGGTCACCGTGACCGGCCCGGTGCGCGTGCCGAGCACGGCGTCCCGCAGGTGCACGGCCAGCCGTCGCGGGGTCGGGTGGTCGAAGACCAGCGTCGCGGGCAGCCGCAGGCCGGTCGCGGCGGCGATCCGGGTGCGCACGTCGAGGGCGGTCAGCGAGTCGAAGCCGAGGTCGGTGAACGGCCGGTCCGGCTCGACGGCGTCGCCGCCCGCGTGCCCGAGCACCGCGGCGGCCTGGGCGCGGACCAGGTCGAGGAGCAGCCGATCGGCTTCGCCGCCGGACAGCCCGGCGAGCTGCGCGGCCAGCGGAGCCGTATCGACGGCCGGTGCCGTCGTGGCTTCGCGCAGCTGCCGGACCTGGGGCAGGTCGTCGAACAGCGGCCGGGCACGGCCGGCGGTGAACACCGGGACGAACCGGGCCCAGTCGACGTCGGCGAGCACCACGAACGTCTCGTCGTGGCCGAGGGTTTCGTGCAGCGCGGCGATCGCCGTGGCCGGGTCCATCAGCGGCAGCCCGCGCCGGGCCAGCTGCCCGGAGTCGACGCCCTCGGACATCCCGCCCCGGCCCTCGATCTCCGTCGGTGCCCAGACGCCCCAGGCGATCGAGGTCGCGGCCGCGCCGCGGGCCCGGCGCTGCTCGGCCAGCGTGTCGAGGAAGGTGTTGGCGGCGGAGTAGGCCGCGTGGTCGCCGCTGCCCCAGACCCCGGCGATCGAAGAGAACAGCACGAACGCGTCGAGGTCGTCGCCGAGCAGCTCGTCGAGGTGGCGGGCCCCGGCGACCTTCGCCCGGACGACCTCGGCGAACCCCGGCAGGGTCGTCTCGGCCACCGGCAGCAGTTCGACCGTGCCGGCGGCGTGGAACACCGAGCGGACCGGCTCGCCGAGGTCCGCCAGCAGCGCGGCGAGGGCGTCGCGATCGGCGACGTCGCAGCGCGCGAGGGTGACGCGGGTGCCCAGCGCCTCCAGTTCGGCGGCCAGTTCGCGGGCGCCGGGCGCGTCCGGTCCGCGACGGCCGGTCAGGACCAGGTGCGTGGCCCCTTCCGCGGCGAGCCAGCGGGCGACGTGCGTGCCGAGCGCCCCGGTCCCGCCGGTGACGAGCACCGTGCCCCCGGGCCGCCAGTCCCGCGGCCGCTCGCTCCGGCCGGCGGTGCGCAGCCGCCGGGCGCGGAGGCCACCCGGCCGCACGGCGAGCTGGTCCTCGTCCCCGCGGGCGGCCAGGATCCGGCCCAGCCGGTCCAGCTCCGCGGGGCCGGGAGCCGGGGTGAGGTCGACGAGACCGCCCCACCGGTCCGCGTGTTCCAGCGCGAGGACACGACCGAGGCCCCAGAGCAGCGACTGTTCGAGGCCCGGAAGTTCGTCGGCGGGTCCGGTGCGGACCGCGCCGCGGGTGAGCACCCACAGCGGGGCGGTGATCCCGGCGTCGCCCAGCGCCTGGGCGAGGACCAGGGTCAGGAGCAGCCCGGCCGGGCTGTCCGGGAACTCCGGGTGCGGGCGTTCGTCGGCGGCGAGCAGCGACACCACGCCGTCGAACGGCCCGGTGAGGCGCTCGGCCAGCGCGGCGCGATCGGTGCCGGTCAGGGTGAGGGTGACCACGTCGGCGGTGCGGGCGAGGGTGTCCACGACGTCCTGGCTGGTGCCGTCCTCGCCGCGCACGACCAGCCAGCGCCCGGACGGCATGGCGGCGGGCAGGTCGGCGGGCTGCCAGGTGATCCCGTACCGCCAGGAGTCCACAGTGGATTCGACGGTCCGGCGGCGCCGCCACCGGGCCAGCGCCGGGAGGACCTCCGCCAGCGGGGTGTCGACCGCAACGCCGAGCGTGCCGGCCAGATCCGCCGGGTCGTCTCGGTCCACGACGTCCCAGAACCGCGCGTCGGCGGGCGCGGCCTCGCCGCGGTACCCGTCTTCGGTGCGCAGCCAGAAGCTTTCGCGCTGGAAGGCGTAGGTGGGCAGGTCGACGCGGCCCGCGCCGGGGAACGCCGGGGTCCAGTCGACCTCGACACCGGCGCAGTGGGCCTCGGCGAGGGCCCGCTGGAACCGGGCGAGGCCGCCGTCGCCGCGGCGCAAGGTGCCCAGCGCGGTCGCCGTCTCGCCGATGGCCATCGTCAGCACCGGGTGCGGCGAAGCCTCGATGAAGGTGCCGAAACCGCGTTCGGTCAGCGCCCGCACGGCGTCGTCGAGCAGCACGGTGCCGCGGAGGTTCGTGTACCAGTACCCGGCGTCCAGTTCGGCGCCGTCGGCCCAGTCGCCGGTCACGGTGGAGAAGAAGCCGGTCCCGGCGGTTTGCGGGGCGATCGGGGCGAGCACGGTCAGGAGCTCGTCGCGGATCTGTTCGACCTGCGCCGAATGCGAGGCGTAGTCCACGGGGATCCGCTTGGCGCGCAGGCCGTCGGCCTCGCACGACGCGAGCAACGCGTCGAGCGCACCCGGGTCACCCGAGACCACCACCGCGGCCGGGCCGTTCACCGCCGCGATCGACAGCCCTTCGGTCAGCCGCGCCTCGACGGTCTCGAGGGGTGCGGCCACCGAAACCATGCCGCCGCGCCCGGCCAGGGCCAGGAGCGCCTTGCTCCGCAGCGCGACCACCCGGGCGCCGTCTTCGAGCGGCAGCGCCCCGGCGACCACCGCGGCCGCGATCTCCCCCTGCGAATGCCCCACCACCGCGTCGGGCACGACACCGTACGAGCGCCACAGCCCGGCCAGCGACACCATCACGGCGAACAGCGCGGGCTGGACCACGTCGACCCTCGCCAACGCGTCGGCGTCGGCCAGTACGTCGCGCAGCGACCAGTTTACGAAGGACGCCAAAGCCGACGCACACTCGTCCAGACGGGCCGCGAACACCGGCGACGACTCCGCCAGCTCGAGAGCCATCCCGGCCCACTGCGAACCCTGGCCCGGGAACACCAGCGCGACCTTGCCCGGCTTCCCGGCGACCCCGGACACCACCGAATCGTCCGGCGCACCCTCGGCGACGGCGGTCAGCCCGCGCAGCAGTTCCGCGCGGTCCCGGCCGACCACGACGGCCCGGTGCTCGAACCGGGCCCGCGTCACGGCCAGCGAGTAGCCGACATCGGGCAGCCCCAGCCCGTCCACCGCGGACACGAGCGCCGTCGCCTGCGCGCGCAGGGCTTCCGCGGTGCGCCCCGACACCACCCACGGAACGACCGGCCCCAAGCGCCCCAATGTGGCGTTCGGTGCGTCCAACGCACCCAATGCGGCGTTCGGTGCGTTGGACGCAACCAACGCCACATTGGGGCGCTCGGGCGCGGCTTCGAGGATGGCGTGCGCGTTTGTCCCCGAGATGCCGAAGGACGACACGGCCGCGCGCCGCGGGTGGTCCCGCTCGGGCCACTCGACGTCGCCGTCCAGCAGCCGCAGGGTGCCCGCCGACCAGTCCACTTCGGACGTCGGGCGGGCGGCGTGCTTCGACGCGGGGAGCGTCGCGTGCTGCAGGGCCAGCACGGCCTTCAGCACCCCGGCGACGCCCGCCGCGGCTTGGGTGTGCCCGATGTTGGACTTCACCGATCCCAGCCACAGCGGCCGTTCCGGCGACCGGCCGCGGCCGTAGGTCTCCAGCAGCGCCTGCGCTTCGATCGGGTCGCCGAGCGGGGTGCCGGTGCCGTGCGCCTCCATCAGGTCGACCTGGCTCGCCGCCACCCGGGCGTTGGCGAGCGCGTCGAGGATGACCCGCTCCTGCGACGGCCCGTTCGGCGCGCTGAGCCCGTTCGACGCACCGTCGGAGTTGACCGCCGAACCGCGGACGACCGCGAGCACGGGGTGCCCGTGGCGCTGGGCGTCGGACAGCCGTTCCAGCACCAGCATCCCGGCGCCCTCGGCGGCGCCGAAGCCGTCGGCGTCCGCGGAAAACGGCTTGCACCGGCCGTCCGGCGAAAGCGCCCGCTGCCGGCTGAGCTCGATCAGGATGCCCGGTGTCGCCATCACCGTCACCCCGCCGGCCAGCGCCAGCGAGCACTCGTCGCGGCGCAGCGCCTGCACCGCCCAGTGCAGCGCCACCAGCGACGACGAGCACGCGGTGTCGACGGTGACCGCGGGCCCCTCCAGTCCCAGCACGTAGGCGATCCGGCCGGAGGCGACGCTGGTGATCGTGCCGGTGAGCAGGTGCCCCTCGACCGACTCGGGCACCTTGTGCGAGCTCGGCGCGTAGTTCTGCTGCATCGCCCCGACGAACACGCCGGTGCGGCTCGACCGCAGCGTCCGCGGGTCGATGCCGCCGCGTTCGAGGGCCTCCCACGACGTCTCCAGCAGGAGCCGCTGCTGCGGGTCCATCGCGAGGGCCTCGCGCGGGGAGATGCCGAAGAAGCCGGCGTCGAACCGGTCGGCGTCGTGCAGGAACGCGCCGCCGCGCATGGAGAACGTGCCGGGCCGCGACGGGTCCGGGTCGTAGAGCGCGGCCCAGTCCCGGTTGGCGGGCAGGTCGCCGATGACGTCGCCGCCCTCGGACACCAAGCGCCACAACGCTTCCGGCGTCTCGATCCCGCCCGGGAAGCGGCAGCCCATGCCGACGATCGCGATCGGCTCGGTGTCCCGCGCCTCGAAGTCCCGCAACCGCTGCTTGGCCTGGCGCAGGTCCGCCGTGGCCAGCTTCAGGTAGTCGCGGAGCTTGTCCTCGTTCGCCATGTGCCGTCAACTCCGTGCCTTGTACGCCGGACCCGTCTCAGGACAGGTCGAGCTCCCGATCGAGCAGTGCGAAGATTTCGTCGTCCGACGCGGCGTCGAGCGGGGCGTCCCCGGGTTCGGGGCCGCGCACCTCCACCGCGCCGTCCAGCCGGAACAGCAGGTCCCGCAGCCGGACCTTGACCCGGCCGTGCAGCGGGCCGCCCGGCTCGCCGGACAGGGCCGCCTCCAGCCGGTCGAGGTCCGCGAGCACGTCGGAATCCGCGGGGCTCAGCGCTTCCAGCAGGTGCCCGGCCAGCGCGGCCGGGGTCGGGTAGTCGAAGGCCAGGGTGGTACGCAGCTTCAGCCCGGTCGCCTCGGCGAGCCGGTTGCGCAGCTCCACCGCGGTCAGCGACTCGAAGCCGAGCCCGGTGAACGCGTCGTCGCCGCCGATCCCGGCCGCGCCGGCCAGGCCGAGGGCCTGCGCGGTGTGGTCGAGGACCAGGTCCAGCAGCAGTTCGGCGCGGGCGGGCGCGGGCAACGCGGCCACCTTTGCGGCGAACCCGCCGTCCGGCTCGGTCCGGGTGGCCGGCCCGGTGTGCGGAGCGCGGACGTACTCCTGCGGCAACGCGCCGAGGACGACGTTCTCCGCCGAGAAGACCGGACGGCCCACCCCGTCGGCCGCGGTCACGGCCACCGAGTCCGCGCCGGTGGCGCGCAGCCGGATCCGCAGCGCCGTCGCGCCGGCCGCGTGCAGGGTCAGCCCGCTCCACGAGGACGCGAGCCAGCCGTCGGCCTCCGCCGCGGCGGGGAACAGCGCGACCGCTTGCAGGGCCGGGTCCAGCAGTGCGGGGTGGAGTCCGTAACCGGCCCCGCTGCCGGCCTCCGGCGGCAGGGCGATCTCGGCGAACAGCTCGCCGTCGCGGGACCAGGCCGCGGTGAGCCCGCCGAACGCCGGCCCGAGTTCGATCCCGTACCCGCGGAGGCGGTCGCGGACGGTCGTGACGTCTTCGGGACGCGCACCGGGCGGCGGCCACTCGGCGGGCACCGGCTCGCCCCCCGCCGAACCCGCGGTCTCGGCCATGGTCCCGGTCGCGTGCCGCGTCCACGGCCCGCCCTGGGCGGCGCCGACCGAGTCCGGCCGGGCGAACACCCCGATCCGGCGCGCGCCGGCGTCGTCGACCGGGCCGATCCGCACCTGCAGGCACAGCGCTTCCTCGGCAAAGACGACCGGCAGGTGCTGGGTGAGTTCTTCGATCCGGGCACAGCCGAGTTCGGTGGCCGCGTGCACGACGAGCTCGACGAGCACCGACGACGGCAGCACGGTCCGGCCGAGCACGGTGTGCCCGGCCAGCCACGGGTGCTGCGCGGCCGAGAGACGGCCGGTGAACAGCCAGCCGCCGTCCTCGGCGAGCTCGAGCGCCGCGCCGAGCAGGGGGTGGCCGGCGGCGAGCAGGCCGGCGGCGGCGACCGTGGCGTCCGTGCCCGCGCCGGGCAGCGAGAGGGGTTCCGCCGCACCGCCGGGGAAGGCCGCGGTCCAGTCCACGCTCGCGCCGGAGACGTAGGCCGCGGCGAGCGAGCCGAGGAAGGAGCGTGGGCCGTCTTCCCGGCGGCGGATCGTGCCGAGCACCGCGGCCCGGCCGTCGAGCGCGTCGACCGTGTCCTGCACCGCGACCGTCAGCACCGGGTGCGGGCTGATCTCGGCGAAGACGCCGTAGCCCTGCTCGACGAGCCCGCGGGTGGCCTCGTCGAAGCGGACGGGGTTGCGCAGGTTGCGGAACCAGTAGCCGGCGTCGAGCGTGGCGGTGTCCAGCGGGCCTTCGGTCACCGTCGAGTGGAACGGGATCACGGTGGACACCGGGCTCAGCGGGGCGAGGTCGGCGAGCAGCCGGTCGCGGATGTCGTCGATGTGGCGCGAGTGGGCGGCCAGCCCGACCGGGATGCGCCGGGCCCGCACGCCCTCGGCGGTCAGGTCGGCCAAGAGTTCCGCCACAGCAGCCGAATCGCCCGAGACGATCACCCACGTCGGCGCGTTCACCGCGCCGACGTCCAGCCCGTCGCGGCCGGCCAGCCGGGCCCGCACCTCGGCCACCGGCAGCGGCACCGAGATCATGTCGCCGCGACCGGACAGCGTCGCCTGGGCGCTGCTCCACAACGCGGCCACGCGCATGCCGTCGCCGTGCGAGAGGGCGCCGGTGGCGCAGGCGGCGGCCACCTCGCCGAGGCTGTGCCCGACGACGGCGGCCGGTTCGACGCCGTGCGCGCGCCACAGCGCGGCCAGCGCCACCATCACCGCGAACAGCACCGGCTGCACGACGTCGGCCCCGTCGTCCAGCGTCGGGGCGCCGGTGTGTCCACGAAGGACGTCCATGATGGACCAGCCGGCGAAGGGCGCGAGCGCGGCGTCGCAGCGGGCGAGTTCCGCGGCGAACACCGGCGACCAGTCCAGCAGGTCCAGTGCCATGCCCGGCCACTGCGAACCCTGGCCGGGGAAGACGAACACGACCCGCTCGGCGCGCCGGGCGCTGCCGCGCACCACCTCGGGCGGGTGCTGCCCGGCGGCCAGGGTTTCCAGCCCGCGCAGGCCGTCGGTGCGGCCGCCGGCCAGGAGCACGACCCGGTGGGCCCGGCCGGTGTCCTCGGCGGCGACCGAGCGCGCGAACGACTCGAACGGCGTGTCCGGGTGGTCGGCGAGGTACCGCGCGAGGCGGTGGGCCTTCGACCGCAGCCCCGCTTTGCTGTCCGCGGAGACGATCAGCGGCACGACGTCGTGACCACTGCCGGTGTGCTCGTGCTCGGTGGTCAGGGTCGGGGTGGCCACTCGTTACCTCCCGGGTGGGGCGGCCGGCTCAAGGCAGGCGCACGGAGAACGGGTTCCGGAACACGTCGCCCGGGTCCCAGCGCGCCTTGACCGCCTGCAGCCGCGGGTAGTTGTGCTGGTGGTAGAGCTCGTGCCAGGCCAGCCCGGAGCCGTTCCACCGCTCGTCCTGCACGTCGAAGTCCGGGTTGTTCACGTAGGACCCGTTCGTCCGCTCGTCCGGCACCGGCACGCCGCCGGTTCCGGCGTAGACGTCGGCGTAGAACTCCCGCAGCCACGCCAGGTGCGGCTCGGCCTGTTCGGAGGCGTCCCAGTGCGTGGAGTAGACGAGCTTGAGGATGCTGTCCCGCTGCGCGATCGCGGTCTCGGACGGCGAAAGGGCGTTCATCCGCCCGCCGCAGCCGACGAACATCACGCCGGCGCGGTGGTTGCCGTAGTCCTCGCGGAGCAGGTGCCGATAAAGCTTCGCGGCCTGCTCGTCGGTGCAGCGCTTGCGCAGGTCGGCCGCCTTGATCTTGAAGCTCAGCGTGTGGTCGCCGCTGTCGGCGATGCCGCCCCACGACGTCGCGTGCAGCCACGGCAGTTCTTGGCGGCTGCTCAGCGCCGGGGCGACGCCGAGGTCCCGGCGGATCGCGGCGACGTAGTCGTCCAGCAGGGCGGCCGCGTTCGGGGCGGCGCTGTCGATCTGAGTCGACATGGCGACGAACTGGGACGCGCGCGTTCCGCACCACAGGCCGCTGTAGAGGTCCTCGTACGCGGAGCCGGGGTCGCTGTTGCGCTCGTACCACTCGCCGTGGTTGCGCAGGAGCCGGGTGAACGCGGTTTCGTCGAGCATGTCCCACACCCAGACGTCCTGCTGCACCAGCAGCCGGGCGGGCGGGGACGGCAGGAGGGCCTCCGGTGCGCCGGTCGCGCCGGGGATCCGCAGCCAATAGCGCGTCACGACGCCGAAGCTGCCGCCGCCACCGCCGGTGTGCGCCCACCACAGGTCGTGGTTTTCGTCGCCCGCGTCGCGGGTCGCGACCACCGCGCGGGCGGTGCCGTGCGCGTCGACCACGACCACCTCGACCGCGTACAGGTGGTCGGAGACGTAGCCGAACTTCCGCGACAGCGGGCCGTACCCGCCGCCCGCGATGTGCCCGCCCAGCCCGACGCTCGGGCAGGACCCGGCCGGGATGGTGACGCCCCAGCGCTTGTAGAGCGTCCGGTAGGCCTGGCCCACGGTCGCGCCCGGCTCCACGACGAAGGCGTCGCGCTCGGCGTCGAAAGCGATCCGGTGCATTTCGGACAGGTCGATGACGACCTGGACGTCCGGCGCGCCGACCATCGCCTCGACGCAGTGCCCGCCGCTGCGGACGGCGATCCGCCTGCCCTCGCGCACCGCGGCGCCGACCGCGGCCACCACCTCGTCGGTGGACGTCGGCACGCAGACGTAGTCGGGCTTGCCGACCCAGCGCTGGTTGACCCCGCGCACGAGATCGGCGTACCGGGCGTCGTCCGGCAGAACGGTCACCGCACCCATCGATCGCCCTCATTCCGCTCGGACATCCCCGGTTTCGAACGGCACCGGAAATGGGCATCCCACGCACCGTCTTCGTCGCCGAACACTACGGCGGCGCCGATCACCACTCCAACCCCTAACCCCCCGGAACCGCTGCTCAACGGCCGCTTTCTTAGGGGCGCGCTAGGGGTTACCGGTCCGATCGGCCGCTGCTAGCTTCAGACTGCGGAAATCTTTATTCTGCCAATCAACAAGGGCGGGCAATCGTGGCCGAACTCCATTCATGGCACCCGATCGACGAGAATTCGGACGACAAGGAAATAATCATCACGGTTGATTTCACGGTCACCGGGCGGCCGGAAGCGGGGTTCGCCGAGCTCGCGAAGCACCTCGAGACGCCGTACGGCATCTGGGAGAGCCTGCCGCCCGCCGTCGGCGACGAGACCGGCATGACCGGCGAGGACTACCTCGACCGGTGGACTTCGGAGCTGCGCGCGAGCGGCGCCGACGTCAAGGCGGTGTTCGGCTACTGCGCGTCCAGCGTGTTCGCCCTCGCCATCGCCGAGCGCGTCGCGACCTGGCAGGCGAAGCCGCGGGTGGTCCTGTTCGACCCGACCGCCGCCACCGGGTTCACCGTGCTGCACTACGGCTTCTTCCGCGTGGTGGACGCCCTCGCGGCCGTCCTCACCGAGGACGAGGTGCGGGACGCGCACGCCGCCGGCGAGGCCGCCCAGCGCACCCACGACGACCTGGAGACGCTCACGAAGGAGTTCGTGCGCCTCTACCGCGAGGTCGGCAGCACCGCGTTCGAGCGGGTCGGCCTGGAAGCCGACCGCGCCGACGAGCTCGTCGAGTGGTTCAGCAGCTACATGACCTACCTGGTGGCCGCTTCCCAGCTCACCGTCGCCGGCGACCTCGACGGCGTCGACGTGATCCGCTCCGCCGAACTGCCCGGCGCCCTCGAGATCGGCGCCCGCGAAGTCCGGTTCGACATCGACCACTCCGGCCTGCTCAGCCAGCCGGAGGTCGCGCAGGCCGTCCGCGGCCTGCTCCCCTGACCGCCCGTTCGCCCGCAAGACAGCAGGAGAGCTGATGCCGACGTCACCGACCGGTCTGGGCACCGGCACGGAAAGCCAAGCCGAAGCCGCGCTCGCCGGGCACCCCGGCGTCGCGCGGGCCAGCGTCACCCGCGAACCCGGGACCGGGCGGCTCGTCGCCCGGGTGGTGCCCCGGGACCCGGTCGCCGAAGACGGCGACGACCGCAAGCGCGTCGACGAGTGGCAGCTGATCTACGAATGGGTCTACGGCGAGCTCCCCGAGTCCGGTGGGCTCGGCGAGAACTTCGTGGGCTGGCACAGCACCTACACCGGGCTGCCGATCGAGCTCGCGCAGATGCGGGAGTGGCGGGACGCGACCGTCGAGCGGATCCGGTCGCTGCGGCCCCGGCGGGTGCTCGAGATCGGCGTCGGCACCGGCCTGCTGATGGCCCAGCTCGCGCCGTCGTGCGAGGAGTACGTCGCGACGGACTTCTCCGCCACCGTGATCGAGACGCTCACCGGCCAGGTCGCCGCCGACCCCGCGCTGACCCACGTGACACTGCACCACCGCGAGGCCGACGACTTCTCCGCGCTGCCGGAAGACCACTTCGACACGGTGGTGATCAACTCCGTCGTCCAGTACTTCCCGGACATCGGCTACCTCGCGGATGTGCTGCGCCAGGCCGCCGCGCTGATCGTGCCCGGTGGCGCGGTGTTCGTCGGCGACGTCCGCAACCTGCGGCTGTTGCGGGCTTTCCGCACCGCCGTGCTGGCCGGCGAGGTGGCCGCGGCCCCCGAAACGGCACGGGAACTCGTCGAGAACAGCGTCCTCGAAGAGAAGGAACTGCTCGTCG
This sequence comes from Amycolatopsis sp. A133, assembly GCF_031082405.1. Classification (GTDB taxonomy): domain Bacteria; phylum Actinomycetota; class Actinomycetes; order Mycobacteriales; family Pseudonocardiaceae; genus Amycolatopsis. The sequence goes on along the minus strand of NZ_JAVHJU010000036.1, from coordinate 159,876 downwards.
ACCCGGACTTCTTCCCCGCACTGGCCGCGACGCTGCCCGGGATCGCGGCGGCGGACGTCCGGCTGAAGCGCGCCCGCCACCACAACGAGCTGAGCCGGCACCGCTACGACGCCGTGCTGCGCAAGGAACCCGCGGAGACCGTCGAACCCGCGCACACGCTGGCCTGGCACCCGGCCGCGCTGCAGACGCTGCTGAGCGACGTCCGGCCGCCGTCCGCGCGGATCACCGGCGTGCCGAACGGCCGGGTCGCCCGGGAACTGGCCGCGTTGGCGAAGCTCGACACCGGCACCGCCCCCGCCGCGGTGACCGCCCCGGACCCGGAGGACCTCCACGAGATCGGCCGCCGCCGGGGTTACCAGGCCGCGGTGACCTGGTCGGCCGAGGGCCCCGGCCTGGTCGACGTCGTCTACACCCGCGACGCCGAACCGGTGACCGTGCCCTCCTCGCCCGCCACTCCCGGACGGCCCTTCACCGCCTACGCGAACGCCCCCTCGCGCGCGGCGAAGACGAGCACGTTCGTCGCCGAGCTGCGCGCGTACCTCGCCGCGCGGCTGCCCGCCGAGTCGATCCCGCACGCTTTTGTCACCGTCGAAGACCTCCCCGAAGGGACCGGCCATGCCGACCGCTGAGCACCCGCCGCGGATTCCGGCGACCCGCAAGGAAGAAGGCCTCTGGCTGCTCGAACGGCTGGTGCCCGGCGAAGGTGTCAACAACGTCCCGGGCGTCGCGCTGCGGGTGGCGGGCCGGCTGGACCGGGCCGTCCTGCAGGAGGCCGTCGCGCAGCTGGTGCGCCGGTACGACACGCTGCGGACCGTCTTCCACGCCGACGACACCCGGCTCACCAAGTCGGTGCTCGCGGCCGTCCCGGTCCGGCTGGAGGGCGAGGACTGCGCCGACGTCGAGGCCGGGCTGCGGGAGCTGATCACCCGGCCGTTCGTGCTGGACGGCACGCCGCTGCTGCGCGTCGGCCTGTTCCACGGCCCGGAACACGACTCGGTCGGCGTGGCCGTGCACCACCTCATCTTCGACGGCACCTCGATGTCGATCTTCCTCGAGGAACTCGCCGCCGCCTACGACGCGGTGCGGGCCGGGGACCTCCCGGACGCCGGCGCGCCCGTCCCGCTCTGGCCGGAGTCCGAGCCGAAGCCGGAGAGCCTCGCCTTCTGGCGCGAGCACCTGCGGAACTTCGACGCGGGCGGGCCCGGCCTGTGGTGCGGCGGGCAGGAGAGCGCCCAGCCGACCCTGCGCGGCGAGCAGCTCGTCCGTCCCTTCTCGGCCGAGGCCAAGGACGTCGTCACCGCACTGCAGAAGGAACTCAAGGCTCCCGACGTCGTCGTGCTGCTGGCCGCCTACTACCTGCTGCTGCACGCCCACGGCGCCGGCCCCGACCTCGCCGTCGGCTTCCCGGTGAACGTCCGCAGCCAGCAGGCCCAGCGCGCCATCGGCTACCACGTCAACATCGTCCCGCTGCGCGTGCGGATCGACCCGGCCGAGACGTTCCGCGGGTTCAGCCGCCGGGTGCGAGACCTGTTCTTCGAGGCGATCGCGCACGCCGACGTGCCGATGGACGTCCTGCTGCCGGAGGTCGCGCGCGCCGGTTCGTCGTGGCGCACCACCCTGTTCCGGCACGTGTTCAACTACCTGCCCTTCGGCGGCCGGGCGGCGACGAGCATCGGCGGCGCCTCCGCCGAAGTCGTCGAAATCGACCCCGGGCACAGCAAGTTCGACCTCGAGTTCGTCATCCTGCCCTCGGCGGAGGAGAGCCGCGTCAAGGCGGTCTACGGCGCCGAGGTGCTCGACCGCGGCGAAGTCGAGCTGCTGCTGGAACGCTACGACGCCCTGCTCGTCGCGGCGGCGAGCGCGCCGGACCGGCCGCTGCGCGAACTGGACGGCTGGGGCGCCACCGACCACGCCGTCCTCGGCACCCCCGGCCGGCCCGCCGGGACGGACACCGTCCTCACCGCGATCGCCCGGCACGTCACGGAAAACCCCGGCGCACCCGCCGTCGTCACCGACGAAGGCGTCACGTCCTACCGGGATCTGTGGCGCGCCGCTTCGGCGGTCACGACCCTGCTGGCCGACGCCGGGACCGGGCCGGGTGACGTCGTCGCCGTGGCCGTCCCGCGCGGCCCGGACCTCGCGGCCGCGATCCTCGGCAGCTGGCTGGCCGGCGCCACCGTCACCACGGACGTCACAGACGCGAAATCGGTGCTGGGCGCCGAGGAAATCTCCTACGCCGTCACGGTGACCGTCGACCCGGACGCTTCGGCGGTGTCCCCGGACGGCCCCGCGCAGCCCGGCGTGACCCACCGGGAGCTCGCCGACTCCGTCCGGCCGGTCGCGGGGCTGGTGGCCGGCCGCCCGGTGCTGTGGCTCTCCGCCGCTGTCCCGGAACTGCTCTTGGCCCTGACCACCGGCGCGCCGCTGGTCGTGGCACCGGACGCGGCCCGCACGGACGGCCACCTGCTCGCCGGGCTGCTCACCCGGCACGACGTCGGTGTCGTGCACGCCACCCCGGCCGTCTGGGCCCGGGTGGCCGAGCACCTCGGCGAAGCCGCCCGCGGGCGCACCACGCTGATCGGCGCCGAACCGGCGCCCGGCCCGCTCGTCCGCACCCTGCGCGCCCTCGAGGCCGACGTCCACACCGTGTTCCCCTTCGGCGGCCGCTGGGTGCTCGCCGACGGCGTGCCGGTCGCGGGCCTCGGCGCCGAGGTCGTCGCCCCGGACGGGCGGCGGCTGCCGCTCGGCGTGCGGGGCGAACTGAAGCTGGGCGGCTCTGCCACCGGCGTCCTCGCGCACTGGCGCACCGACGGGACCCTGCACGTCCACGGCCCCCTGGACCGCCAGCTGACGTTCGGCGGCACCCGCGTCGACCTGGCCACCGTGGAGGACGCCCTGACCGCGCACACCGACGTCGTCGCGGCCGCGGTGACCGTGCGGCCCGGCGCGGCGGAACTGGTCGCCGTCGTGCAGGCGCCCGACAAACCGCAGCTCGCCGCCGAACTGGCCCGGCACGCCGAGACGGTCTTGCCTCCCGTGGCCCGTCCGGCGTGGTACCTGCGGGTCGACGCGCTGCCCGAGACGACCACGCACGCGGTGGACCGGGAGGCGGTCGCCGAGCTGGTCACCGGAGCCGCCCCGGCGCCGGAGACCCCCGCCGAAACCGCGCCGGACGCGACGACCGGCGCCGTCGTGGCGATGTTCGGGCAGCTGCTCAAGCGGACCGACGTCACCGAGGACACGAACTTCTTCGCCAGTGGCGGCCATTCGCTGCTGGCCGCCCAGCTCGTCCAGCGGATCCAGAAGCAGACCGGGGTCCGGCTGAAGCTGTCCGCCGCCTTCTCCCACCCGACGCCGGCCGCGCTGGCGGAGCTGATCACCGAACGCGGGAGCACCCGATGACGACGTCCTTCAACCCGGCGCCGGTGCCGTTCGAGCGGGCCGAGACCATGCACGGCCTGTTCGAGTGGTGCGCCGAGCGCTGGCCGGACCGCACCGCGCTGCACCACCGCGGCCGGGACACCACCTACCGGGAGCTCGCGGAGACCGCCGACGCCTACGCGGCCCAGCTGCAGGCCCGCGGCGTCGGGCGCGGCTCGATCGTGCCGGTGCTGCTGCCCCGCTCCCCCGAGCTGTTCGCGACGCTGCTGGCGGTGCTCAAGTGCGGCGCCGCCTACGCCGCGCTCGACCTGCGGTGGCCGGCCGGCCGGCTCGCCGAGCTGATCGAACACCTCGACGGCCCGCTCGTCGTCGCCGAGCGCGGCGCCTCGTGGGCGTCGCTGTGGTCGCCGCCGGAGCGGCCGGTCCCCGGCGCCCGGCCGGCCGCGATCGACGTCGGCGCGGACGACGCCTGCGCGGTGTTCTTCACCTCCGGGACCACCGGCACGCCGAAGGGCGTGGTCACCGCGCACCGCGGCAACGTGCGGCTGTTCGACGACTGGCTGTTCACGCCGCTGGACTCCGGCGCGGTGATGCCGCAGGCGCTCGCGGCCACGTGGGACGCCTTCGGCCTCGACTCGTGGGGCGTGCTGTTCAACGGCGGCACCCTCGTGCTGCTCGAAGACACCCTCGAGCTGGCGACGAAACTGCGTGACCTCATCGCGATCCACGGCGTGACCACGATCTTCCCGCCCACCGCGGTGTTCCACAGCATGGTCGACAACGACCTCGACGCCTTCGCCGGCCTGCGCGCGGTGGGCACCGGCGGCGAGCGGCTCTCGGCCCGGCACGCCGCCCGGTTCCTCGAGGCGTACCCGGACATCCCGCTGTACAACATGTACGGCCCGGTCGAGTCGAGCGTCGCGGCCACCTGCCACCGCGTGCGGCCCGGGGACCGCCCCGAGGTGCCGCTCGGCGTCCCGCTGCCCAACACCCAGGCATACATCCTCGACGGCGACCGGCTGTGCGAAGTCGGCGAAAGCGGCGAGATCTGCCTGGGCGGCCGGGGTCTGGCGCTGGGCTACTTCGAGGACGACGAGCTGACCGCGCGGAAGTTCACCGAGATCGCCCTGCCGTCCGGGCCGGAACGCGTCTACCGCACCGGCGACCTCGGGCGCTGGACCGGCGACGGCCTGCTGCACTTCGAAGGCCGCGCCGACCGCCAGGTCAAGATCCGCGGCCACCGCATCGAACTCGACGACGTCGAGCGGAACGCCGGCCGCGTCCCGGGTGTCGGCGCTTGCGCGGTGGTGCCGGTGACCGGCGCCGACGGCGCGTACGAGGACCTCTGCCTGTTCTACGCCGGGTCCGGCTCCGCGCCGGGCGAGGACGAGCTGCGGGCCCGGCTGGCCGAGCGGCTGCCCGGGTACCTGGTGCCCGCCGTCGTGCAGCGGCTGGAACGGCTGCCCGTGCTGGAGGACCGGAAACTGGACCGCCACGCGCTGACCGAACTGGCCGCGCGCCTGCGTACCGCGGCCGCGCCGGTGGAGGCCGCGCCGCTGTCGGAAACCGAAGCCGCGGTGGCGCGGATCCTGCGCGAGATCATCGGCGTGCCGTCGATCGCCGCCGACGTCTCGTTCTTCCGGCAAGGCGGCAACTCGCTGTCCGCCGCCCAGCTGTGCTCGCGGATCAGCCGCGACCTCGGTGTCAAGCTGCGGATCTCCCAGGTGTTCGAAGCGCCGACCGTGCGGGGCGTGGCCGGGCTGATCACCGCCGGAAAGCCGTAGGAGGAAAGCCATGTCGGTCCAGACGGCCGGGGACATGACCACGCAGATGCGGGTGCTGTGGACCCTCGGCGAACTCGGCGATCCCCTCGCCCTGCTGCTGCGCGGCCCGGAGGATCCTTATCCGTTGTACGAACGGATCCGCGCGAAGGGCCCGCTGCACCGCAGCGAACTCGGGGCGTGGACGACGGTCGACCACGCGACGGCCACGAAGGTGCTGCGGGACCGCCGGTTCGGCGTGCTCAAGTCCGACGGCACCCCGATCAGCCCGGTGATCACGACGTTCGACAACTCGATGCTCGGGGCCGACGGCGCCGACCACGCGCGGCTGCGGAAGCTCGCCACGCCGTTCCTCGGCCCCAAGGCGATCGCCGGCTTCCGCGACCGGCTCACCGCGATCTGCCACGAGCTGCTCGACCGGGTCGACACGAGCCGGGAGTTCGACCTGATGACGTCGTTCGCCGACCTCATCCCGGTCACCGTGGTCGCGGCCATCTTCGACATCCCCGAGCCGTTCCTCGGCCGGTACCTGGAGCACGGGCCGAAGTTCGGCACGATCTTCGACGAGATCACCTCGGTGGAGCACATCGCGGGCGTGCAGCGGTCGCTGGACGAGCTGGACGCGCTGTTCACCGAGCTGATGGAGCTGCGCCTGGCCCACCCCGGCGACGACGCGGTCAGCAAGCTGCTCACCGCCCGCGCCGAGGACCGGCTGTCGACGCACGAGCTCGTGTCGCTGTGCCAGCTGCTCACGCTGGCGGGTGCGGAGTCGACGGTGAACCTCATCGGCGTCGGCGTGAAGACGATGCTCGAGCGGCGCGACCAGTGGGAGAAGCTGGTGGCGGACCCGGACCTGGCGCCGCAGGCCGCCCAGGAGTCGCTGCGGTTCGAGGCGCCGGTCCAGCAGTCCAGCCGCGTGTCCACAGTGGACGTCGACCTCGACGGCACGGTCATCCCCGCGGACACGGCGGTGGTGATCCTGACGGCGGGCTGCAACCGCGACCCGGCGGTGTGGGCGGACCCGGACCGCTTCGACATCACCCGCCCGACCACCCCGGACAACCTGTCCTTTTCGGGCGGCTCGCACTACTGCCTGGGCGCACCCCTGGCCCGCCTGGAGGCGGACGTGGCGTTCCGCGTCCTGGCCACCCGCCTCCCCGGCCTGCACCAGACGGGCCCGGCCCACCGCCGCCGCTCGGCGATCATCCGCGGCCTTCGCCACCTACCGGTGACAAACGGCTGACGAGCAAACAAAAACGGCCGGCGCCCCACCAGGGCGCCGGCCGTTCGTTCGTCCGGGGACACACACGTGATCAGCGGGGCATCACACGTGATTGGCGGGGCATCACACGTGATTGGCGGGGCATCACGCGTGATTGGCGGGGCATCACGTTCGATGCCCCGCCAATCACAGGTGATGCCCCTCCAGACACACGTGATGCCCCTTCAGACACGCGTGATGCCTCTCAGCGCACCGCGACCCGCGTGCTCGGGGACGTCGAGGCCGACGACGAGCCGGCTCGGATCGCGCGTGTGCCCGCTCCGCGCTTCCACGCCTTCGCCGCCGAATCCCAGTAGGACAGCTGACGCGGATCGATGTGGATCGTCAGTGTGCGGTACGCACCCGCGGTCAGGGTCACCTTCGCGTAGCCCCCCAGTGCCGTCGACGGCTGGGGTGCCGTCACCTCCGGGCTCGGGCCGACGAACACCTGGGCCACCTCCGTGCCCGTGCGGGTGCCCGTGTTGCGCACCGTCACCTTGACGTCGAGGCCGCCGTCCGGCGCGTTCGCCGCCGTCAGGCCGCTGTAGGCGAACGTCGTGTACGAAAGGCCGAAGCCGAACGGGAACAGCGGGGCCGTCTTGTGACCGGCGTACCAGCGGTAGCCGATGTCGACGCCCTCGGTGTAGCTCACCTGGCCGTCCTGACCCGGGTAGAGCCCCGCGCCGCCGCTGACGAGCGTGTGCGCTTCGTCCACCGGGAACGTCTGGGTCAGCTTGCCCTGCGGGTTGACGTCGCCGTACAGCAACGCCGTCGTCGCTTCGGCGCCCTTCTGGCCCGGGTACCACATCTCCAGCACCGCGGCCGTCTTGGCCAGCCACGGCATCTTCACCGCGGACCCGGTGTTCAGCACCACGACCGTGCGCGGGTTCGCCGCGGCGACGGCGTCGATCAGCTCGTCCTGGTAACCGGGCAGCGCGAGGTCCGGCCGGTCGAGGCCTTCGGAACTGTCGTCGTAGGCGAAGACGACCGGGGTGGTGGCCGCCTTCGCCGCCGTCACCGCCTGAGCGATCTTCGCCTGCGCCGCGGCCGGGGTGATCCAGTGCAGGTCGACCTTCAGCGGGTTGACGAAGTCCGCGAACCCGTACAGCAGCAACGTGTGCGGTCCCGCCGTCAGGTGCACGGTGATCCCGGTGTAGCCGCCCGCGATGGAGTCGCCGAACAGGCCGCTCGCCGTTCCGTCCACCTGGAGGAACCCGCCACCGCCGGTCGACTGCAGCTGGATGCTGTAGTCGCCTTCGCTCGGCGCGGTGATCGTGCCGTTGTAGAACACGCCCTCCGCGCCGGCGGGCAGCCCGCCGCCCTGGGTGAACGCCGGGGACAGCGCGCCGGCCGGCACGACCTCACCCGCCGGGTCGTAGCCCGGGGTGTACGTCGTCGTGCTGCCCGCGCGCTGCTTGATCAGGTCCAGCGGCGCGGCCGGCACGGCCGACGGGAGCACGTGGGAGCTGCCACCGCCGTTCAGCTTCGGTGTCTTCGCGTTGTAGCCGATCACCGCGACCTTGCCGGAACGCGCGGTGCTCAGCGGCAGCGCCGACTTTTCGTTGCGCAGCAGCACCGCGCCCGCCTGGGCGACGTCCTGCGCGGTGGCCGTCAGCCCGGCGAGGTCGCGGGACGGCCGAGCCGGGTTGTCCAGGAGGTGGAAGCGGTCCAGCTGGCCGAGGATGCGCCCGACGGCGGTGTCCAAAGCGGACTGCGGGATGGTGCCCGCGGTGATCGCCGCCTTGAGCCGGTCGCCGAAGTACGTCCCGTCCGGCATCTCCTGGTCGAGGCCCTTGGGCAGGCTGTCCGGGGTCAGCGACATCCGCCAGTCCGACATCACCCAGCCCTGGAACGCCAGCTGCTCGCGCAGGACCCCGGTCAGCAGGTCGGAGTTCGCGCAGGCGGACGGCCCGTTGAGGTTGTTGTACGAGCACATCACCGCGCCGGCCCCGGCTTTGACCGCCGCCTCGAACCCGGGCAGCTCGACCTCGTGCAGCGTCTGGTCGTCCATCACGACGTTGACGGTCTGCCGGTCGTTCTCCTGGTTGTTGCCGGCGAGGTGCTTGACGACCGGGATGGTGCCCTGGCCGGCGATGCCCCGCACCTCGGCCCCGGCCATCCGCGACGTCAGCAGCGGATCCTCGCTGAAGGTCTCGAAGTTGCGGCCGCCGTAGGGGATCCGGATGGTGTTGACCATCGGGGAGAGCAGGACGTCGGTGCCCAGCGCGCGGGCTTCGCGGCCGACACCGGCGCCGTAGCGGGTGGCGAGCGATTCGTCGAAGCTGGCCGCGAGCGCCACCGGCGCGGGCATGACGACCGACGGTTTGTCCACCCGCACCCCGGCGGAGCCGTCCGCCAGCCGCAGCGCCGGGATCCCGAGCCGTGGTACGCCGGGCACGTACCCGGCTTCGCCGACGCTGTTCGGGTCGTTTCCGCCGTGCACCAGGGAAAGCTTCTCGTCGAGGGTCAGCTCGCCGACGAGGCTCTTCACCCTGGGCGAGAACTTCGCGGCCGGGTCGGCCGCGGCGCCGGTCGCCGCGAAACCGGACGCCAGGAGCACGCCGGCCAGGACGACCGCCGCCGCGCGCGGCCGCGCCCGTAGAAGATCATTACGCATAGTCACCCCAGAAACCCGCGAAAGGGTCGCCCCCGCCGCTAGTTGGTCCAATCGACGACCAACCTAGGTGACTGTTGCACGGACCGTAACCCCTGTCTTGACCAGCACGTTCGGCGGTCAACCGGGGTCACGGTGAACGTGCGGCTAATTCCGCGTGACGTCCAAGCTGGCCTCGCCGCCGCGGATCTCCCCGAGGTGCAGGTGGTACCCCAGGAAATCGAGATCGACGCCTTGGAAGAGCGAAACACTGATGCCGTTGGACAGGAAGGTGACGGAATTGTTGTCCACCTTCTGCACCGCCAATTCCTGCCCGCCGAGGTCCACTTTTCCGCCGCTGACGAGGTTGAAATGACAGGACCGTTCCGCACAACCCAAATCGATCAGGTGATCGCACCCGGCCACCGAAAGAGAAGTGACCACGGCGAACAGGCACACCACAATCGCGCGACGCATGCTGATCCCCCTGGTTATCCGGCACTGCTTTCCGGCGGCAGCGCACACGGGATGACGATGGTGATTTCGGTCGGGCCGCCCGGCGGGCTGACGCATTCCACGACGCCGTCGAAGGCCGCGATCCGGCGCTGGACGCCGGCCAGCCCGGTCCCGCGCCGGAAGTCGGCGCCGCCCTTGCCGTCGTCGGCGACGACGACCTGCAGCGCGCCCGGCCGGTGGGCGACGCTCACCCGCACGCGCTTGGCCGCCGCGTGCTTGGCCGCGTTGGCCAGCAGCTCGGCGACGGAGAAGTAGACGGCCGACTCCAGGGCCGCGTCGGGGCGGCCGATCAGCCCGACCTCGACGTCGGTGGGCACCGGGGCGTCCATCGCGAGGTCTTCGAGCGCGGCGCCGAGGCCGCGGTCGGCGAGCATCGGCGGCTGGATGCCGTGCACCAGCCCGCGCAGCTCCCGCAGCGCCGCGGCCGACAGTTCCCGCGCGCCGGCCAGCTGCCGCCGGACCTCGTCGGGGTCGGTGTCCAGCAGCATCTCCGCGGTGCCGAGCGAGATGCCGATCGCGATCAGCCGCGCCTGGGCGCCGTCGTGCAGGTCGCGCTCGATCCGCCGCAGCTCGGCGGCCTGCGCGTCGATCGCCGCCGCCCGCGTGGCGAACAGCCGCTCCACGCGCCGCGCCAGCAGGGCCCGCTCGTCGGGCGCCAGCAGCCACCGCGTCCAGGCTTCGTGCAGGCCGACCGCGCCGGGCGCGGCCACCAGCCCCAGCACCAGCAGCGCCAGTCCCGCGACGACCGTCGCGGCGATCCCGGCCGGGGTGTCCACCGGCAGCGGGAAGTACCACGCCCCGGCCGCGAGGTGCGGCGCGGTCAGCGGGGCGACCAGCAGGAACGCCCCGAACCCGGCCAGGGCGACCGGCGCGGCCGCCAGCAGGCCGCCGGTCAGCGGGTTGACCACCAGCCAGCCCAGGTCCCGCCAGGTGGCGGGGTCGGTGAAGAACCAGCGGCCGCGGCGCTGGGCCAGCGAGACCCAGCGGAACTTGTGGAAGTCGTAGCCGTTCCAGTACCAGCCGTTCTCGGTGCGTTCCAGCGCCGGCAACGGCAGGTACGGCGATTCGATGGCGCGGCCGTAGAGCACCGGCGCGGATTTGCGGGAAAGCACGGGCAGCAGCCGGCACGCCGGAATGGCCACCAGCACGGTGAGCCCCGCGGCGGCGACGTATTCCGGGAGCCAGAACAGCGCGGGCAGCGTGAGAACGCACACCTGCACCACCGCGAGCAGCACAAAAACGACCAGCCGCGCCATTCCGGCGACACCCCGCCGGACGGCCGAGGCGCTTCGCCGTGGAATCGTCGACATCGGCAGATCATACTCTCCGCGGGAGAGTGTTCCCGGTCGGCTCATCGCGTCCCCCATCGTCTCCAGGGGGCCGGATCGGCCCGCTCGCACTCGAGGTCGCTCCAGTCTGAGGGCGCCCCGAGGGGCCGCACAATCGGCCAAGCCCACTCCTAGGGGTATAGCTACCCATACCCCTATGTTCGGCCTAACAGGCTCACGCCGACCGGGATCGCGACACTACCGTTGTGCCCGGAGCAGCGCCACGACACAAGCGAATGGCGTTGGCGAAAGAGAACGAACTCGCGAACCACCAGGAGCAGCAATGAACGAAGCCGGCATTCAACGCACCCAGGCCGCCGCGCCGTCCCACGGGGAACCGCGGAACCCGCGGCTGGCGCTGTTCGCTTCCGCGGCCTTCGACCTGATCGTCCCGCTCGCCGTCTACTACATCCTGCGCCAGAACGGTGTCCCGCTGTTGACCGCCGCGATCATCGGTGGCATCGTCCCGGTGGTCCGCACCGTGTACGTCTTCGCCCGGTACCGCAAGATCGACGGGCTCGGCCTCTTCATGGTGACGATGATGGTCATCGGCACCGCGGTCTCGCTGATTTCGGGCGACGCGCGGTTCTTCTTCGCCAAGGACGGCTGGCTCACCGCCATGTTCGGCGTCTGGATGCTGATCACGCTGTTCTTCGAAAAGCCGTTCTTCCTGCACGCCGGGGTCAGCATCGCGCGCACCAAGCGCGGCGGCGCCGGCGCCGAGGTGTGGGAGCGCCGCTGGGACACCGAGCCGCAGATGCGCCGCGGCCTGCGCCTGCTGACGGTGGTCTTCGGCGTCGGCATGATCGTGGACGCGGTCGTCCGCGTCGTGCTCGCCTACACGCTGCCGCTCGACGACATCAACCTGGTGACGACCGTGCAGTGGATCGTGGTCCTCGGCGGGCTCATCGGCTTCATGGCCTACTACACCCGCAAGCACGACCTGCGTGCCTGAGGGCCCCCGGCCGTCCACCAATCCGAGGAGCTTTCCCATGGCACACATCGCGCTGCTGACCATCCCCGCGTACGGCCACGTGATGCCGACGCTGGACGTGGCCGCCGAGCTGGTCCGCCGCGGGCACCGCGTCACCTTCGCCACGACGGACCAGTTCGCGGACCTCGTGGCGCCGACCGGGGCGCGGGTGCTGCGGTACGAGTCGTCCCTGACGCCGAAGCCGCGCACCGAGGACCCGCCCGCCGACTTCGCCGCCTGGCTGCCGCTGGTGCTGGTCATGGAAAGCACGGCGACCATCCCGGTGTTCGAGGCGGCTTTCGCCGAGGACGTGCCGGACCTGATCCTCTACGACCGGACCGTGTACGCGACCGGGCGGGTGCTCGCCGCGAAGTGGGGCGTGCCCGCGGTGGAGCTGTTCCCGTCCTTCGCCTACAACGACCACTGGTCGCTGGCGAAGTTCCTCGGCGAGGAAAACGGTTTCAGCGAGGAGCACCCCGCCCGCGTCGCCTTCCGCGAGAAGATCGCCGAGCTGACCGCGGCCCACGGCGTCCCGGCGATCTCGCCGTCGGACTTCGCCATCGGCCGCGAGGAATTCGCGCTCGCGTTCGTGGCCAAGGAATTCCAGTACCAGGGCGAGACTTTCGACGACCACTTCGCGTTCGTCGGCCCGTGCCTCGGCGACCGGAAGTTCCAGGGCGGCTGGCAGCCGCCCTCGGACGGGAAGCCCGTGCTGCTGGTTTCGCTCGGCACGGCGTTCAACGACCGGCCGGACTTCTTCCGGGCCGTCGTGGCGGCGTTCACCGGCGAGCAGTGGCACGTCGTGCTCTCGATCGGCGCGCTCGACCCGGCGGAGCTCGGCGAGCTGCCGCCGAACGTCGAGGCGCACGCCCAGGTGCCGCAGCTGGCGGTGCTGGACCACGCTTCGGCCTTCATCACCCACTCGGGCATGGGCGGGACGATGGAGGCGCTGTACTTCGACACGCCGATGGTGGCCCTGCCGCAGAGCGTCGAGCAGGCCGCCGTGGCCAACCGGGTCGCCGAACTCGGCCTCGGGACGAACCTGGCCGGCCGGGAACCCACGCCGGAGCTGCTGCGCGACGCCGTCCAGACGACGGCGGGCGACGAGCGCGTGCGGTCCGCCGTCGCGGAGATGGGTGCGAAGGTGCGCGCCTCCGGTGGCGCGGTCCGCGCCGCCGACGAGCTCGAGCGGCACCTCAAGCACACCTCCTGACCCGCTGGTTCGCAGAACCAGCCGCCTGTGGGGAAGGGCCGAGGTTGTCCCCCAGCACCACGGCCCTTCCTCACCTCTTCTTCGTCCACATTGATCTCCTGGAGGACCGGCGTGCAGGACGCTGTGGTGGTACGGGACCTCGTGAAGAGGTACCCGAAAGCAGAACGGCCTGCGGTCGACGGCCTCGGTTTCACCATCGCCACCGGCGAGGTGTTCGGCCTGCTGGGCCCCAACGGCGCGGGCAAGACGACGACGGTCAGCATGCTGACCACCCGCGCGCTGCCGACGTCCGGCCGGGCCGAGGTGGCCGGCATCGACGTCGTCAAGCACGCGACGGCGGCCCGGCAGGCGCTGGCCGTCGTGCCGCAGCGCAACAACCTCGACCAGTCGCTGACCGTGCGGCAGAACCTGCTGTTCCACGCCGCCTACCACGGCATGGGCCGGGCGCAGCGGCACCGCCGGGCCGACGAGCTGATCGAGTGGATGGGCCTCGGCCCGCGGGCGAAGGCCCGGGTCGACGAGATGTCCGGCGGCCAGGCCCAGCGCGTGATGATCGCCCGCGCGCTGATGCACAAGCCGAAGGTGATGTTCCTCGACGAACCCGCGACCGGGCTGGACCCGCAGTCGCGGTTGTTCGTGCACGAGCGCGTCGCCGAACTGACGGCCGAAGGCGTCACGGTCGTCGTCACCACCCACGACATGGAAGAGGCGGCCAAGCTGTGCGACCGGGTCGGCATCGTCGACCGCGGCAAGCTGCTCGCCCTCGACACCACCGACGCGCTGACGCGGTCGCTGCCCGGCAGCACGACCCTCACCGTGGGCGTGGGCCTGGCCGATTCGCCCGCCGAAGCCGTCGCCAAGGAACTGGAACAGGTGCCGTCCGTCGTCCGGGTGGAGCGGCTCGCCGCCGCCGGCCGGGCCGCCGCCGACGAGAACGCCGTCCAGTTCCGCCTCTACACCGAAGCCGAGCCGGCGTCGCTGCTGCCGGGTGTCCTGGCCGTGCTGGGCCGGGAGCGGTGCGAGGTCACGGGCATCTCGTTCGGCAAGCCCACCCTCGAAGACGTGTTCATCTCCATCACCGGACGGGACCTCCGATGACCGCCGCCACCGTCGCCCAGCCCGGCCAGGCCCGCGCGTTCTTCGCCGTGCTCGGCCGCGACTTCTTCGTCACCGGGCGCGAGCTGCTGCCGTTCCTGGCGCAGATGCTCATCCAGCCGCTGTTCCTGTTGTTCATCTTCGGCAAGGTGCTGTCGCAGATCGGCTACGCGGGCGCGGGGTACGCCCAGATCCTGCTGCCCGGCATGGTGGCGATGAACGCGTTCACCGGGGCGCTGCAGAACACCGCGCTCCCGCTGGTGCTGGACTTCTCGGTGACCCGGGAGATCGAGGACCGGCTGCTCGCGCCGCTGTCGATCCGCTTGGTGGCGGTGGAGAAGATGCTGTTCGGCGCGATCCGCGGGATCATCGCCGGCCTGGTGATGATCCCGATCGGCCTGCTCATCCTCGACGGCGTCAGCTGGGACCCGGCGGTATTGCCGGCCGTGGCGGGGGTCGTCGCCCTGGGTTCACTGGCCGGCGCGGCCGTCGGCATGGTGCTGGGCACGATCGTGCCGCCCCGGCACATCAACCTGGTGTTCACCATCCTGCTGGTCCCGCTGATCTTCACCGGGTCCGGGCAGTTCCCGTGGCTCAGCCTGTCCGGTTTGCGGTGGTTCCAGGTGATCTGCGCGGCGAACCCGCTCACGTACGTGTCGGAGGCGTTGCGGCGGCTGGTGATGCCGGACCAGGTGCCGTCGATCCCGCTGTGGATTTCGCTGCTGGTCATGGTGGTGGCCACGGTGATCGCCGGCGCGTTCGGGATCGCCGGGTTCCTGAAGCGCGCGCTGGACTGACTCGGGGTAACCGGGCGGCTGCGCCGGCGGTACGGTTGGGACACCCAGCCCGGCCCCGCCCGGCCCGGAACCCCAGGAGCGGTTCGTGCGCGTTGTCCTCGCGGAGGATCTCTACCTGCTTCGAGACGGCATGACGAGGCTGCTCGAAGCACACGGGTTCACCGTCGTGGCCGCGGTCGGCAACGCGACGGAGCTGCTGAAGGCCGTCGAGGACCACGCACCGGACATCGCGGTGGTGGACGTCCGGCTGCCGCCGAAGTTCAGCGACGAGGGCATCCGCGCGGCACTGGAGGCCCGCCGGCGGCGACCGGGCTTGCCGGTGCTGGTGCTGTCCCAGCACGTGGAGCAGACGTACGCGCGGGAGCTGCTGGCGGACGGCGCGGGCGCGATCGGTTACCTGCTGAAGGACCGGGTGCTGAACGCGGACCAGTTCGTCGACGCGCTCCGCATGGTGGCGGCGGGAGGCACGGCGATGGATCCCGAGGTCATCACGAAGCTCCTGGCGAGCCGTTCCCGCCGCGACCCGCTGGACGCGTTGACGCCCCGGGAGCGCCAGGTGCTGGAGCTGATGGCCGAGGGCCGCTCGAACGCGGCGATCGCCCAGCGGATGACGATCAGCGAGGCCGCGGTGGGCAAGCACACGGCGAGCATCTTCACGAAGCTGGACCTGGCCCAGCACGAGGACGACAACCGGCGGGTGCTGGCGGTGCTGACCTACCTGAGCAGCAAGGTACGACAGGGATAGGGGTGCAGGCCCGTAGCCGTCCGGCTACGGGCCTGCCCCGTGTTCAAGCGGTGAAGGCGCTTACCCGTAGAACTTCCGCACCCGCGAAGTGATGTACTCCTGATCGGCCTCGGTCAACGACGTGTACGTCGGCAGGTACAACCCCTCCTCGGCGAAGCGGTTCGCCTTCAGGGAGGTCCACACCGGATCGAGGTACATCGGCTGCCGGCTCATCGGCTTGAAGAACACCCGCGTCTCGATCCCCTCCGACGCGAGGAAGTCCTTCAGCTCGTCCCGGCGCTCACACCGGAGGTCGTACATCCACAGCACATCCCGCCGAGGCATGAGCGTGACACCGGCGACGTCCCGCAACCCGGCGTCGTAACGAGCCTCGATCGCCGCCCGCAGCTCCAGGATCTCGTCCAGCTGGGCCACCTGCGCCGTGGCCACCGCGGCCTGCAGGTTCGTCATGCGGAAGTTGTACCCGAGCTTCTTGTGCAGGAACGTGTGGTCCCGGTTGAACGCCATTCCCCGCAGGTGCTTCATCTGCGAAGCCAGCCGCGCGTCCGACGTCAGGCAGATGCCGCCCTCACCCGAAGCGATGATCTTGTTGGCGAACAGCGAAAAGCACGCGATGTCCCCCACCGGCCGCACCCCGTGCGCCTCGGCGGAATCCTCCACCACGCGCAAGTTGTACTCGTACGCCAGCTCCATGATCGTGTCCATGTCACAGCGGCGGCCGTAGACGTGCACCGGCATGATCGCCTTGGTCCGCGGGGTGATCTTCGCTTCGATCAGCGACACGTCGACGTTGAGGTCGTCGCCGCAGTCGACGAACACCGGCGTCGCGCCCGTGTACGTCACCGCCCACGCCGACGCGATCATGGTGAACTCCGGGACGATCACCTCGTCGCCCGGGCCGATGCCCAGCGCCCGCAGGGCCAGCGTCAGCGCCGTGGTGCCGGACGAACACGCCACCCCGTGCGAAACTCCGTTGTACGACGCGAACGCCGACTCGAAGCGCTCCACGTACGGGCCCTGCGAAGAGATCCAGCCGCTCGTGACGGCGTCGGTGACGTTCGCCAGCTCGTCGCCGTTCAGGTACGGCTGCGAGACCGGATACTTGACGGACATTCCGTTTCCCTTCAGAGCGCGGCCAGCACGGTGTCGGCAGCGGCGCCGGCGCCGCCCGCCGAGCGGAAGCGGTCCGCCCACTCTTCGGCGTGCGCGGTGAATTCCTTCTCCTCCAGCACCCGGCGCAGCTTGGCGACGATGGCGTCCGCGGAGATCGTCTCCTCGTACGAGAGCACCAGCCCGCACCCGCTGTCGAGGACCCGGGCCGCGTGGTCGTGGCAGTCCATCCAGAACGGCTGCACCAGCCCCGGCTTGCCGAAGTAGATGCCTTCGTACGCGCTGTTGCCGCCGCCGTGGTGGTAGTAGGCGCGCACGTGCGGGTGGGCCAGCACGTCGAACTGCGACGGCACCCAGTGCTCCAGGCGCACGTTCGGCGGCAGGTCCGCCGGCAGGTGGACGCGCTGGGCCTTCGGCAGCTTCCACAGCACGTGGTGCTCGGGCCCGATCCGCCGCACCGCCTCGGCGATCGCCGACACCTGCCGGGCCGTCAGCCGCATGTGGGTGCCGAACGCCAGGTACACCACCGACTCGTGCTCGTCCAGCCAGGCCGACAGGGCCGGGTCCGGCTCCACCGCTTCGGGCAGCGGCGGCACGACCGGGCCCACCATGCGCAGGTGCGACGGCGCCGCGTCGAACGGGTACTCCATGCCGAACACCGAGTAGCCCAGGATGGCCTGGGCGCGGTCGGCGTAGCCGGACTGGCCCGCGGTGGCGTTCAGGATGCCGGCTTCCTTGCGGGCCTTGGTGAACTGCACCGCCGGCACCTTCGTCAGCATGCCGTGCAGCAGCCGCAGCCGGAACCAGAGGTTCGCCAGCTTCTGGCGCCCGGAAAGCTCGCGCGGCAATCCGGTGTTCGGGCTCGGGTAGCTCAGCGGCAGGCGCTCGGCGAAGATCTCGCTCACCGAGATCGGCACGCTGTAGACGTACGGGATGCCCCGGGCGATCGCCGCGTCCGTGGGGTAGACGCTCGAGGAGTCGATGACCATCAGCGCCGGCTGCACCTCGTCGACGACGGCCAGCGCCCGCTGGTACATCGTCACCATGATGCTCGCGTCGGTGACGCCGCTCAGGTAGGCGATCACGTTCTGCGGCCGCGCGGTGCGGCTGCCGGGTTTCGCGGGCCGCGTCGCCGCGGCGTAGAGGTCCGGGTCCCACTCGCCCGGCGGGCGCTCGAGCCGCTCCCCGAACGACACGAACCGGACGGGGTTGTCGGCGGAAATCGCCTCGACGTCGGCCCGGCGGTCCTCAGTGGACGCGAAGTACAGGTCCGGCACGCCACGGCGGGCGAGCTCGCCGGCGATGACGAGCAGCGGGTTGATCATGCCGGCGTCGGCGATCGACGCGAACAGGATGGGCGCCACGGCCGTCACCAGCTCCCGGCGAGCATCAGCTCGCTGTACTTGTGCTCGTTCGACGCCTTCCGCAGGTCGGCCTCGACCATCATGCGCATGAGCTCCTCGAAGTCGACCGACTGCTTCCAGCCGAGCTCGGCACGGGCCTTTTCCGGGTCGGCGCAGAGGGTCTCGACCTCCGCGGGCCGCACCAGGGCCGGGTCGACGACAACGTGGTCGCGCCAGTTCAGGTCCACCGTGTCGAAGGCGATTTCCACGGCGTCGCGGACCGAGTGCATCCGGCCGGTGCCCACCACGTAGTCGGTCGCCGTGTCCTGCTGCAGCATCAGGTGCATCGCGCGGACGTAGTCGCCGGCGAAGCCCCAGTCGCGCACCGCGTCGAGGTTGCCGAGGTAGAGCTTTTCGCGCAGGCCCAGTTTGATCTCCGCCACGGCGATGGTGATCTTGCGGGTGACGAACTCGGCGCCGCGGCGCGGCGACTCGTGGTTGAACAGGATGCCCGAAACGCCGAACATGCCGAAGGATTCGCGGTAGTTCTTGGTGATGAAGTGCCCGTAGGTCTTCGCGACCCCGTAGGGGCTGCGGGGGTGGAAGATGGTCTGCTCGTTCTGCGGGGTCTCGGCGACCTTGCCGTACATCTCCGACGACGACGCCTGGTAGAACCGGATCCCGCCGCCGCCCGTGGGGCGGGACTTGTCCAGCCCGCACACCATCCGGACCGCTTCGAGCACCCGCAGCACGCCCATGCCGTTCACCTCGGTGGTGAGTTCGGGCTGCTGCCACGACATCGGCACGAACGAGATGGCCGCCAGGTTGTACACCTCGTCCGGCTGCACGATGTCCACCGCGGACACGAGACTGACCTGGTCCATCAGGTCCCCCTCCACGAAGTGGAGATCGGAGACCAGCCTGCTGATCCGCGACTTGCGCGGATTCGCCTGGCCGCGGACCAGGCCCCACACCTGGTAGCCCTCGGCCAGGAGGTGCTCGGCCAGGTACGACCCGTCCTGCCCGGTGATACCCGTGATCAACGCCCGCTTCGCCATGAAAGTGCCTTCCTTGCCACGAATGCAGCTCCCGCCGTGGCGTCGTCCGGCCGCCTTGCGAGCAGCTCCGGTCAACCCTGCCGCCGCGAAATCGCGCTGTGGGCGCCGAATCCGGTGCCCGGCAACAAGGTCCACGCTTGCGGGGCGCCGGTTCTTTGTCAATGAATCCGGCGCCAAGTCAGTGGCCCCGCGGGGAAACCTAGGGGCGCGCCTAGGGGCCCCGGCAACGGAAGGAGCCGGGACCCCGCGCGGGATCCCGGCTCCTTTTCCCCAGCCCGGTCAGCGAACCGGCGGCACCGGCCTCAGTGGACGGCGCACCGGGGGCGCCGGCGCCCGGTGGTTGACCGCGACCTGCCGGGCCATCCCCGGCAGGCGCTCCTGCTGCTCCGGTACCCGCAGCTGCGGTTCCGCCGCCAGGTCGCGCCGCCGGCTGACGCTCAGCTTGCGGTACACCCGCGTCAGGTGCTGCTCCACCGTGCTGACGGTGATGTAGAGCTGGCTGGCGATCTCCCGGTTGGTGTGCCCGCGCGCGGCCAGCCAGCCGACGCGTTGTTCGGCGTCGGTCAGCAGCTTGACGTCGGCGGGGGCCACCGCACCGCGGAGGGAGACCACGACGTCGTCGTCCCCGCCGTCGAGCAGCGTCTTCCGCAGCAGCTCCGCCCCGCACTCCTTGGCCAGCACCCGGGCGTCGCGGCTCGCCGTGCGAGCCGTGGCGGCGTCCCCGCCCGCCTGGCATGCCCGGCTCAGCTCGGCCAGCGTCCGGGCCAGCTCCAGCTTGGCGCCGGACTTCTCGAGCACGTCCACCGCTTCCTGCATCAGCTTCGGCCGCCGGGCCGGGTCGGCCACGAGCGCCAGCGTCCGCAGCGTGATGCCGCGGGTGCGGTCGCCGCAGTCCGGGCCGAGCTTCGCGGCCTGCTCCTCGGCCAGCACCCGGGCCTTCTCGCGGTCACCCAGCTTCAGGTGGACCTCCGCCGCGCTGGAGCGCCACGGCACCAGCGACGGCTGGTCCAGGTCCCAGCGCGCCATCTGCTCCCCGCAGGCGAGGAAGTCGTTCAGCGCCGTCGGCAGCCGGCCCGTCGCGAGGTAGTAGTGGCCACGCGCGTGCAGGTAGTGCAGGCCGAACCGGGTCTCGCCGAGCGCGTCGGGCACCGGCTGGTTGAGCAGCTCCGCCGCTTCGTCGAAGCGGCCCATCTCGGTCAGCGCCGCCAGCAGGGTCGCCAGCGGTGCCCCGACCCCGATGCCCCACGCCTCCGGCGTCATCTTCGTCAGCGCGATCTCCGCGTTGCGGGCCGCGAGCGGCAGGTCGCCCTGCCGCAAGGCGACTTCCGCGCGCAGTTCCGCCAGCGACGCCTGCCAGGTCGGGGCCGGACGGCCGGCGGCCTGCGCCACCAGGTGCTCGGCCCAGGTGGCGGCCTTGTCGAGGCGTTCGGCGTAGATCAGCACCGTCGCCGCGAACACCAGGTGCCGCAGCGTGATGTCGGTCATCCGGGTGCCTTCCAGCACCTGCTCGGCGTCGAGCACGGCGGCCTCGGACGGGCCTTCGCGGACCGCGCTGGTCAGCGCGTCGATCGCCTTCAGCTGCGAGTTCACCGCGAGCCCGAGCTGCGGTGCCGTCGTGTCGCCGGTGATCGTGGCGAGCATCGGCTCGACCAGGTGCCGCATCCCCGGCACCGAGCTGGTCAGCCACGACGCCAACGTCAGCAGCTCGCCGCGGGTGCGGCGGTCGCGGCCGTCGACGAGGTCGCCGAACGCGTTCGCGATCTCGACGGCTTCGTCGACCCGGCCGAACCAGAGCAGGAACTCGAAGATGCCGACGACCCGGATGCCGGGCAGGTGACCGGCGCGGGTCGCGTGCACCAGCTCCGGCAGCCGGCGCATCGCCTTCGCCGGGGTGGTCCGCCATTCGATGTCCGCCAGGGACGCCTTGGCGATCGCCCGGTCGCGGTCGTCGGTGCAGCAGCGGCCGGCCATCGCGATGCAGGCGCGGGCCAGTTCGACGTCGTCCTCGAGCAGCGCCGCCTCCGAGGCCTCGGACAGCAGGTGCTCGGTCCACGGTTCGTCGACGTTCCCCGCCACCACGTGGGCGGCGATGGCGGTCGGGCGGGCGCCCTGGTCGAACAGCAGCCGGGCGGCCTGGCCGTGCAGGGCCGACCGGACGCCGGGGTCGAGCTCGTCGAGCACCGCGACGCGGGCCTCGGCGTGCCGGAACCGGTGCCCGTCGAGGACGCCGGCGGATTCCAGCGCCCGGCGCACCGGCTCGGTGGTGGCCGGCGCGAAGGAGACCATGCCGCCGGCCAGCGAGATCTGCGACTGCTCGTCGTCGCCGAGGACGGCGAGCGCCCGGGCGAGCTCGAGCGCCCGCGGCTCGCTGGAGTGCAGGCAGCTGAGCACCGCGTGCCGGTAGGCGGCCCCGGCGACGACCTCGCCCGTGCCGGCGATCCGGGTGTCGTGCACCAGCGCGGTGGCCAGCAGCGGGTTGCCGCCGCTGACCGCGAAGCACTCCGCGGCCAGCGCGCGGGCCGTGCCCTCGTCGAGCTTGCCGGCCAGCAGGACGCCGACGCCGTTGCGGGACAACGGCGCCAGCCGCAGCTGGCGGCAGTGCGGCCGCCGCATGAGGTCGACGTGGCGCACCGGGCGCCGTTCGCCCGGGTCCGCCCGTTCGGCGAGCAGGACGAGCACCCGGGCCGGCCGGATGCGCCGGGCCATGTGCTGCAGGAACTGCAGCGACGCGGGGTCGGCGTGGTGGGCGTCGTCGACGCAGATCACCAGCGGGCTCTCGGCCGACCAGCCGATCACGGCGCCGGAGAGGCGGTGCAGGAACCGGCTGTCCAGCAGCGTCGCGTCGGCCTCGGCGTCCTCCACGTACGCCGAAACCTGCTCCGCGATGTCCGCGCGGACGCCCGGCGTGTGGACCAGCTGCGAGACGACGCCGAGCCCGACGGCGGTTTCCGACCGGGCGCCGGACGCGGACAGCACGACCGCGCCGGTGCCCGCGGCCTGCCTGCCGAAGGCTTCCAGCAGCGCGGTCTTGCCGCTGGCGACCGGGCCGAGGACCAGGCCGACACCGCCGGCGCCGGAGTGGGTGTCGGCGAGCATCTGACTCAGTGTCGCCGTTTCGAAATCACGTTCGATGAGCATGGCGGGAACTTCCCCCAGAAATTCGTTGCGTGTTGGATTCGTCTGATCCACGCCCGCGTTGCGGCCACCCCAGACGGGCCCAACTCGGCTTTTTTCCGTGGATCACCAGCACAGCAGCGTGCGCGGCGGACAAATCGCCGCCGCACGCAATGCTTAACGGTCGATCGACCGGGCCCGCCGCTCCCCAACGGTCACCTGGTGATGACAAAGTTCCGGCAGCTCGCGCACGAGCCGGCGGTGAAGTGTTATTCGGCGTCCCTTATGACGGACCGCGGTAAACGTGCATCGGACAACCTTTCCCCAGACCCCAGATCCTCACGGTTCCCGCTTGGGCGATTACTGCCCTGATCGCCCGGTTCGCCGCAAGGAGATAACGATCAGAAGCTACCACCTGCCCCTACGTGCCGCAACGAGCCACGACGGGGGTTCACCCGGACCCCGATGTCCGATTGGTCCCGTTCGCCAAAGCACGACCAAAGAGGGGTCCCCGCGACGCCCGCAGGCGGTTTTCCACTCACCGTGGAAGCCGCCGCGGGCGCGTTCGGGCATTCGAGTGAGCGGAGCGCAGGCAGTTTGCCGTTGCGTAACGTTTACTCCGAGGTCACCCGTATTCCGGATTCTTCCAAAATAAGTCCCGGCGAACACAATGTGAACGAGAATCGGGACCGGGGGTCACACCTTCTCGCGGACCCGGCCCTGCTTCGAGAAGTACCCGCGCACGCTCTTGGTGCACAGCAGCACGAACAGCACGAGCAGCACCAGCGCCTGCCCGGCCTGGCCGGCCCGCATCCAGTCCGGGAATTCGGCGGCGACGACGAGGTACACCAGCCCGGCCAGCCCCAGGACGGTGATCACCATCAGCCGGACGTAGGTGCTGCGGCGGCCGAGCTTGAGCCGTCCCGCCAGCCGGACGTAGACGATCGCGATCACCAGCACGGACACCGGGCGGATCCACAGCACGCTCTCCAGGGAGGAGCGCGTCTCCGCCCGGTCGGCCGGGTTGGCCTGGCCCGTCGACTCCCAGTGCAGCACCTGGTAGTCGAGGATGCCCTCCTTGTTCAGGAACGTGAGCACCGCGAACGCGACGCTGATCAGCAGGTTCAGGTAGAGCAGGACGATCACCGGCCGCAGCACGCGGGCGGAGGTGTTCGTGGTGGCCATGGTTTCCCCAGTTCAGTCGTGCGCGGTGGCCCGTTCGACGATGGCGACAAGCTCGGCCGCATAGGCGTCGACGTCGGTGCCGGGACGCCGGATCAGTTCGGTGTGGATGCCGTCGATCGCCTGGCGGACGGTGATCGCCATGACGCGCGGGTCGAACCGGCCGAAGTCGCCGGTGCGCTGCCCCTCGCGCAGGCAGGATTCCAGGATGTCGACGGCGCCGTGGTACCAGTCGTCGCTGCCCGCGGTGGTGGCGCCGCCACCGCCGTGCCGCAGGCAATCGAGCAGCGCGGCGAGTTCGACCGGGTGCTCGGCGATGAACGCCAGGTTCGACTCGATGTAGGCCCGCAGCTCCGCCGCCGGTCCCCGCACCGCGTCGATCCGCTCCCGCATGTAGGCGAGGCTCGTGGCCAGCACGTCCCGGACGACTTCGGCGATCAGGTCGGCCTTGCCGTCGAAGTGGTAGGAGATCATGCCGGTGCTGCTCAGCCCGGCACGTTTCGCGATCTGCCCGAACGAAGCCTTCGCGTACCCCAGTTCACCGATGGTCTCGATCGCCGCGCGGACGATCTGCGCCCGCCGGGCGTTCTCGGTGAACGTTTTTGCTTGCACGAGCAAAAAGTAGCACGGCTGAGCAAACAATCGCCAGAATGCGCTCTTTCCGCAACGTCCCGGTTGCGGTATGTGTCGATCACCGCACCGTCTTCCGGACACGAAGAAGGCCACCCCGGGTGCGGGGTGGCCTTCGCGGGGCGGGGAGCTAGCCCTCCACCTGGCGCGCGGTCGCCATCGCGCGCTCGGTCTCCCAGAACGCCCGCACCGACTTGATCAGCCCGTCGTCGCCGACGCGGTAGACGAACACCCCGTCGGTGTCGACGCGGTAGCCGCCCGGCAGGAACGTCGTGATCGTCCCGACGTTGGCCACCTCGTCGCCGCCGGCGTGGGAGTCGCGGATGGTGAACTCGAAGCGCTCGACGTTGGCGATCGTCATGTCCCAGAACGCGCCGATGCCGTCACGGCCGTGGTGGCCCTTGCCCTCGGCGTCGAACATCGAGGGCCCGACCGGGTCCTCGACGACGGCGTCCGGGGCGAACAGCGCGAGCCAGGCCTCCTTGTCCCCCGCCGTCACCGCGGTCATCGACGCGAACGCCGCGCGCCGCGCGGGCGGCTGCTCCTGCCCGGTGTCCCAGCTGACCTGCACGCCCATGGGAGTCACTCCTCGAACTTGGCGATGATCTCGGCCCCGAACTTGTGGATCGCTTCGAGCTTCGGCCCGACCGGCGCGTCGAACCCGACGCCGTCGAACACCCACGGCATGGTGATGACGTCGGTGACGCCCGCTTCGGCCTGCGCGCGGTAGCCGTCCAGGCCGAAGGCGTCGATGCAGACCGCCTGGTACTCGAACGGGTCATCGGCGCGGCCGCGCTCGGCCAGCAGCTCCTTGAGCCGGGCGATGGTGCCGCGCAGCTCCTCGAGCTTCATCATCGCCGACGACCAGCCGTCGGCCACCCGCGCGGCGCGCTTCAGCGCGACCTCGGTGTGGCCGCCGATGTAGAACGGCACCCGGCTCGGCGGCGCCGGGCTCATCTGCAGCTTGTCGAAGTCGTAGAACTCGCCGTGGTACTCGACCATGCCGCCGTCGAGGATGAGCCGCAGCACGTCGATGGCTTCGTCGACGCGCTTGCCGCGCCGCTCGAACGGCACACCGCAGTACTCGAACTCCTGCGGCAGCCAGCCGACGCCGAGCCCGAGGCCGAACCGCCCGCCGGTGAGCACGGCCGCCGAGCCGACCTGGCGGGCCAGCAGCACGGGGTTGCGCGAGCCGAGCTTGAGCACGGAGGTGTAGAAGCGGATCCGGCTGGTGACCGCGCCCATCGACGCGGTCGCGACGAGCGGGTCCACCCAGGGCGTCTCCGCGGTCCAGAACCGGCTGCCGTCGGGGGTGTACGGGTAGTCCGTGTCCACCGTTTCGGCGTAGAAGAGCGAGTCGGGCAGGGCAATGGAGGCGAAGCCGGCCTCTTCGGCGGCCCGGGCGAGCTCGCCCAGCTGATCGAGGGGGTTCATCGCGATCGACAGGGTGAACTTCATGGAGACGAACTATAACGTGTTCTAATTTCTTCGGCCAGGTCTCGCGGTGGGCCCGATCACTCGGCGGGAACCTCCCGCGTAGCGTCCGCGTTGTCCGAATCAAAGGTGACCACCGGTCACCGAGCCCCGAATCTTCTGGGAGTGGTCCATGGGCACCGCGATCTTCCTGATCGTGCTCGTCGTCGTGATCGTCGGTGGCGGCCTCTATTTCTCGCGGCAGCGCGCCGCGGCCCGGCAGCGGGAGCTCGACGACGCCAAGGCCGACGCCCGGCGCCTGCTCGAACGGCTCGGCGGCCAGGTCCTCAACATCAACGGCACGGACACCGCGTCGCAGCAGGCGATGGCCGACGCCGCCGAGCGCTACAACGCGGCCGGCTCGCAGATGGAGCAGGCCCGCACGATCGAACAGGCCCGGCTGGTCAAGGAGACCGCCATCGAGGGCCTCTACTACGTCCGCGCCGCGCGCGTCGCGATGGGCATGGACCCCGGCCCGCAGCTGCCCGAGGAGGCCGAGCGCGAGCGCGCCGGCAAGGTCACCGAGCGCCGCGAGGTCGACGTCGAGGGCCAGCACTACGCCGCCTCCCCCGACGCGGGCCAGGACACGCCGTACTACTACCCGGGTGGCCGCGTCGCGGGCCGTCCGGTGCCGCAGGGCTGGTACAGCGAGCCGTGGTGGAAGCCCGCGCTCGTCGCCGGCGCCTGGGGACTCGGGTCGATGTTCCTGTTCAGCGCGATGTTCTCCGGCATGGGCGGCATCGCGAGCGCCTCGGCCTGGGAGTCCGGCTACGACGCGGGCCAGCAGGACGCGCTCGAGTCCGGCGACGCGGGCGGCGACGGCGGCGGTGACGCCGGCGGCGACATGGGCGGCGACGGCGGCGGCGGCTTCGACGGAGGCGGGTTCGACGGCGGAGGCTTCGACGGCGGCGGCTTCGACTTCTGACGCCTGACACCCGTGAGCGGCTCGTTCAACCGAACGGGCCGCTCACGGCGTTTTCAGGCCGGCTGGCACTTCGGGCACCAGTACAGGTTGCGCCCCACCAGTTCCGAGTGCGCCACCGGCGTTCCGCACACCAGGCACGGCTCGCCGGTGCGGCGGTAGACGTAGACCTCGCCGCCGTGGCGGTCCACCCGAGCCGCGCGGCCCATCGCCTCCGGCAGGTGCTCCGGGCGGACCGTGTCGATGCGGCCGACGCGGACGCCGTCGCGCATCAGGGTCACCAGGTCGGCCCACAGGTCTTCCCACAGCGCGCGATCCAGCGCCCGCCCCGGCGTCAGCGGCGCGACGCCGTGGCGGAACAGCACCTCGGCGCGGTAGACGTTGCCGACGCCCGCCAGGACCGCCTGGTCCATCAGCAGCGTCGCGATCGACGTCTTGGACCGCGAAATGCGGGTCCAGGCCAGTTCCGGTTTCGCGTCGCGGCGCAGCGGATCGGGACCGAGCCGGGCCTTGATCGCGTCCGCCTGCCGGACGTCCAGGAGCTCGCAGCGCGTGGGCCCGCGCAGGTCCGTCCAATGTGTCCGGCCGGCCAGCCGCAGCCGGACCTGCCCCACCGGCTCGGGCGCGGGCAGCGGCGACTCGCCGAAGGTGCCGTAGAGCCCGAGGTGGATGTGCACGATGCCGTGCGGCCCGTAGTCGTGGAACAGGTGCTTGCCGTGCGCTTCGGCACCGGCGAACACCTGACCGTCCAAACGGGACGCTTCGGCGGCGAACCGGCCCTGCGGGCTGCTCACCGCGACCGGGGCGCCGGCGAACCGGCGTTTGTGCAGCCGCGCGAGCCGGTGGAGCGTGTGCCCCTCGGGCATCAGGCCTCCGGCAACGCCGGCGGGGTCCCGGTGCGCTCGTAGTCGAGCAGCTGCTGCACGCGGCGGGCGTGCCGCTCCTCCGGCGAGACCTCCGTCGCCAGGAACGCCTCGACGATCTCGACGGCCTCCTCGGCGGTGTGCATCCGGGCGCCGACGCCGATCAGCTGGGCGTGGTTGTGCTCCCGGCACAGCTTCGCCGTCTCGACGCTCCAGGCCAGCCCGGCGCGGGCGCCGGGCACCTTGTTGGCGGCGATCTGCTCACCGTTGCCGGAGCCGCCGACGACGATGCCGCGGCTGCCCTCGTCGGCCACCACGCGCAGCGCCGTCTCGACGCAGAACGCCGGGTAGTCGTCGGCCGCGTCGTAGACCTGCGGACCGATGTCGGTGACGTCGTGGCCTTGTTTCTCCAGGTGAGCCACCAGGTGGTTCTTCAGCTCGAAGCCGGCATGGTCGGATCCCAAGTAGACACGCACGCCTGGGAGTCTGCCACCACGGCCGGTTTCGGGCATGCTCCGGGGGTGGGGATCTGGGAGCAAACGGGCAGCGACGTACGGCTGGACTGGGGCGCCGAAGGCGTCGCCGCCCTCGGCCGGGAATGCGCCGTGCTGGTGGTGGTCGACGTGCTTTCCTTCGGCACCACCACGGATCTCGTGGTCGCCCGCGGCGGGCGCGTCCTGCCGGTCCGGTGGCGCGACGAACGCGGCGTGGCGCGGGCCAGGGCGGCCGGGGCGGTCGTCGCGGGCGAAGGGGAATTCACCCTGCGGCCGTCTTCTGTGACGGAAATCCCGCCGGGGACCCTGCTCGCGCTCCCCTCGCCCAACGGCGCGACCCTCTGCGACACCGCCGCGGCGACCGGCGCGCACGTGCTCGCGGGTTGCCTGCGCAACGCCTCCGCCGTTGCCGCGAAGGCCGCTGAGCTGGGCGGCCCGATCGGGCTGATCGCGGCCGGGGAACGCTGGGGCGTGAACGTTTTCGGCCACGACGAAACATCCGGCCCGCTGCGGCCGTGCCTCGAGGACCAGGTGGGCGCCGGGGCGATCGGCGCCGCACTGGCGGGACACGGGCTTTCGCTGTCGGCCGAAGCCGCGCTCGCCGCACGGTCCGCCGACGTCACGGCCCTGGCAAGCTGCGTGTCCGGGCGCGAACTGATCGAAGCCGGCCACGGCGGCGACGTTGCGCTGGCCGGGCAAATCGACGTGAGCGAGACCGCTCCCGTCCTGATCGAAGGAGTACTGGCATGACCGGCCGCTGGATCGAGGTCGCCGACGGCGTCCACGCCCGCCGCTACGCGGAACTGGACCTGACCGTCGGGCTGGTCGTCGGCGCCGAACGGTGCCTGGTCGTCGACACGCGCGGCGACCTCGAGCAGGGTGCCGAGCTGGCCGCGGCGGTCCGCGAGCTCACGCCGTTGCCGTGGGCCGTCGTCTACACGCACGCGCACTTCGACCACGCCTGGGGCGCCGAGGCGTTCCTGCCCTGCGAGATCTGGGCGCACGAGCGCTGCGCGGCCGAGCTGCGCGGGGACACCGAGGCCGCCAAGGCCACGTGGGTGGCCCACTACCGCAAGGAGGGCAAGCCGGAGATCGCCGACGCGATTTCGCGCACGACCGTCGCGGCGCCGGACCACACCTTCACCGACCGCGTCGAGCTGGACCTGGGCGGCCGCACGACGGTCCTGCTCCACCCCGGCCGAGCGCACACCGACCACGACGTGGTGGTGCACGTCCCGGACGCGGCGGTCGTCTTCGGCGGTGACGTCGTCGAGCACGCCGAGGCCGGGTTCAGCGAGTTCTCGTTCAGCGACGAGACCGACCTGACGGCCTGGCCGGACGCGTTCGACGCAATCCTCGCGCTGGACCCCCGCGTCGTCGTGCCCGGCCACGGCGACCCGGTCGACGCGGAGTTCGTCCGCTACCACCGCGACGGCCTGCACGAGCTGATCACGCTCAAGGCGGGGGTGGGCCGCGGCGAGACGACCGAGGTGGCCGCCGTGGCCGCCTCCCGCTACCCCAGCGACGTCACCCTGGCCGCCCTCGCCACCCCTTGACCTTGACCCGCACTTTCACGTGAAAGTGCGGAGCTTTCACGTGAAAGCTGCGACCTCCGGAGGCGTCAGTCGAAGTTGAGCTCGCCCGAACGGGTGCGCTTCAGCTCGAAGAAGTCCGGGTAGCTCGACAGCGCCACCGCGCCGTCGAACACCTTCAGCGCGTCTTCGCCGCGCGGGATCGAGGTCAGCACCGGGCCGAAGAACGCCACGCCGTCGATGTGGATCGTCGGGGTGCCGACGTCCATGCCGACCGGGTCCATGCCCTCGTGGTGGCTCTTCTTCAGCGCCTCGTCGTACTCGGTCGAGTGGGCCGCGTCGGCCAGCTCGGCCGGCGCGCCGATCGCGACCAGCGCCTCCTTGATGACCACGTCGTAGTCCTTGACGCCCTGGTTGTGGTAGCGGGTGCCGAACTCGGTGTAGTACTCCCGCAGCACGTCTTCGCCCTTGAGCTGCGACAACGCCACGGCCACGCGCACCGGGCCCCAGCCCTTCGCCAGCAGCTCCTTGTACTGCTCGGGCAGCTCGTCCCGGCCCTCGTTCAGCACCGACAGGCTCATGATCCGGAAGTGCAGGTCCAGGTTGCGGTGCTTCTCCACCTCCAGGATCCAGCGGGAGGTGATCCACGCGAACGGGCAGATCGGGTCGAAGTAGAAATCGACCTTCGTGGGCTGCTCGGCAGCGGTCATCTGGGTACTCCTGAGTTCCGTCTCGATGTGGGCGGACCCCCACACAGCGGGCCAACACCCGGGGCCGCGGGGTTGTTCCCTTATCGCCCGCCACCCCGTCCCCATGATTGGATGCGGGGAGTTGAAAACCGATACCAACGACCAGAGGTGCCTGTGCCCGCCCCCAACCTGACCCGCGACCAAGCCAAGCTGCGCGCGGATCTGCTCGACGTCACCGGTTACGACATCGAGCTCGATCTGACCGACGGCCACGGCGGACCCGGGGAGAAGACCTTCGCGTCGACGACGACCGTCCGGTTCTCCAGCGCCCGGGCCGGCGAATCGACGTGGGTCGACATCGTCGCCGACCGCGTGCACTCGGCCACCTTGAACGGCGCGGACGTCGACGTCAGCGCCTACGTCGAGGACAAGGGCATCGCGCTGGCCGGGCTGGCCGAGTCCAACGAGCTCACGGTGACCGCCGACTGCCGGTACATGAACACCGGCGAAGGCGTGCACCGGTTCGTCGACCCGGTCGACGACGGCGTCTACCTGTACACGCAGTTCGAGACGGCGGACGCGAAGCGGATGTTCGCCTGCTTCGACCAGCCCGACCTGAAGTCGGTCTACCGGCTCACGGTCGTCGCGCCGAAGGACTGGAAGGTCGTCTCCAACGCGATCGTCGAGTCGGCCGAAGAGACACCGGAAGGCGCCGTCCGCACGGTGTTCAAGGAGTCCGAGCGGATCTCGACCTACCTCGTCGCGCTGGTCGCCGGCCCGTACGCCGAGTGGCACGACGAGTACACCGACGACCACAAGACCATCCCGCTCGGCATCTACTGCCGCGCGTCGCTGGCCGAGCACATGGACGCCGACCGCCTGTTCACCGAGACCAAGCAGGGCTTCGGCTTCTACCACCGGAAGTTCGGCACGCCCTACCCGTTCTCCAAGTACGACCAGCTGTTCGTGCCGGAGTTCAACGCGGGCGCGATGGAGAACGCCGGCGCGGTGACGTTCCTGGAGGACTACGTCTTCCGCAGCCGCGTCACCCGCTACGCCTACGAGCGGCGCGCCGAGACGCTGCTGCACGAGATGGCGCACATGTGGTTCGGCGACCTGGTCACCATGCGCTGGTGGGACGACCTGTGGCTGAACGAGTCGTTCGCGACCTTCGCCAGCGTGCTGGCCCAGGCCGAGGCGACCGAGTACAAGAACGCGTGGACCAGCTTCGCGAACATCGAGAAGTCGTGGGCCTACCGCCAGGACCAGCTGCCCTCGACGCACCCGATCGCGGCCGACATCGTCGACCTGCACGCGGTCGAGGTCAACTTCGACGGCATCACCTACGCCAAGGGCGCGAGCGTGCTCAAGCAGCTCGTCGCCTACGTCGGGCTGGACCACTTCCTCGACGGCCTCAAGGTGTACTTCGGCAAGCACGCCTGGGGCAACGCGACGCTGGCCGACCTGCTGGGCGCGCTGGAGGAGGCGTCCGGCCGCGACCTGTCGTGGTGGAGCGCGCAGTGGCTGGAGACCACCGGGCTGAACTCGCTGAGCCCGCGCTACGAAATCGGCGCGGACGGCAAGTTCACGTCGTTCGCCGTCGTGCAGTCCGGCGCGAAGCCGGGGGCCGGTGAGCTGCGCACGCACCGCGTCGCCGTCGGCGTGTACGACGAGGACGCTTCCGGGAAGATCGTCCGGACCCAGCGGGTCGAGCTGGACGTCGACGGCGAGCGCACCGAGGTGCCGGACCTGGTCGGCCTGCCCGCGGGCAAGCTGGTCCTGGTCAACGACGACGACCTGACCTACTGCACGATGCGCCTCGACCCGGCGTCGCTGACCACGCTGATCGACCGCGTCGCCGACATCACCGAGCCGCTGCCGCGGACGCTGTGCTGGTCGGCGGCGTGGGAGATGACCCGCGAGGCCGAGCTGAAGGCCCGCGACTTCGTCACGCTGGTGCAGCGCGGCATCCACACCGAGAGCGAGGTCGGCGTCGTCCAGCGGCTGCTGCTGCAGGCCCAGACCGCGCTGAACTCCTACGCCGAGCAGGAGTGGGCGGCCTCGACGGGCTGGCCGGCGTTCACCGCCCGGCTGCTGGAGCTGGTCCGCGGCGCCGAGCCGGGTTCGGACCACCAGCTGGCGTTCGTGAACTCCCTGGCCGGTTCGGTGCTGGATGCTTCCACGCTGGAGGTGCTGGCGGGCTGGCTCGACGAGTCGGCGCCGCTTCCGGGCCTGACGGTGGACACGGACCTGCGCTGGCGGCTGCTGCACGCGCTGGTGGCCCACGGCAAGGCGGCCGCGCCGGAGATCGACGCGGAGCTGGCCCGCGACAACACGGCCACGGGCCGCCGCCAGGCGGAGCGCGCCCGCGCCCTGCGCCCGACGGCGGAGGCCAAGACCGACGCGTGGCAGCGAGCGGTGTACGACGACGAGCTGCCCAACGCGGTCAGCGACTCGCTCATCTCGGGCTTCTCCCACCCGGGCCAGAAGGCGCTGCTGGGTTCGTACGTGGCGAAGTACTTCGAGGTCATCGACGAGGTGTGGCAGCGGCGGTCCAGCGAGCGGGCCCAGCCGATCGCGATCGGGCTGTACCCATCGTGGGCGGTGGCCCCGGAGACGGTGACGGCCTCGGACGAGTGGCTGGCGGGCGACCACCCACAGGCCCTGCGCCGGCTGGTATCGGAGGGCCGGGCGGGCATCGTCCGCGCCTTGGCGGCCCGGGACTTCGACGCTCAGTCCTGACGACGCGGCGGCGGGTCGTGCTCCGGCACGGCCCGCCGTCGGCACGGCCGCGCCCGGCACGGCTCGCATCTGGCACAGCTCGCCTCTGGCACGGCCGCGCCCGGCACAGCCCGCCCCTGGCACAGCCCGATCTCGGCGCAGCCCGCCCCCGGCACGGCTCGCCCCGGCACGGCCGCGCCCGGCATAGCTCTCCTCGGCACAGCCCGCCCCCGGCACCGCCCGACCTCGGCGCAGTCCGCGCCCGGCACGGCTCTCCCCGGCGCAGCCCGCCCCGGCGCAGCTCTCCCGGCACGGCCCGCCGCCGGCACGGCCGCGCCCGGCACAGCCCGCCCCTGGCACAGCCCGACCTCGGCACGCTCTCCCCTGCACAGCCCGCCCCCGGCACGCTCACCCCGGCACAGCCCGCCCCCGGCACAGCCCGCCCTCCGACCACACCCCCCTGCCGAACCGATACGCAGCCGCCTCAGCGGCCGACAGGCCGTGTCAAGGCACGCTTTCCCGCCTTGACACGGCCTGTCGGCCGTTGAACAATCCGGCGTTCGGGTCGGCGGGAAGCACCCGGCAGAGCCCACACAGGCACAGCCCACACAGGCACAGCTCCCCCGCCAAACCACACCCCCGGCAAGGCCCGCCCTCCCTGGGGGCTCCCCCGCTTCCAGCGTATCGAGAGCGGCAGACAAAAGAACCCGAACCCGCCCCACCGCCGCCCACTTGTCCACAACCAGACCAACCTGGGGACAACCACCAAGACCCACACAAAAAAGAGCCCCGCACCGAGGTGCGGGGCCCTTTCCTACCCAAAGATCAGCGAGGCGCAGGGCCCGCTTGGTCGGACAGCATGCGCAGCGCGTTCACCAGGCCGTTGACCAGTCCGCGGATCAGGTCACCCTCCTTGAACGACGCGACCATGCTCGCCACCGCCAGCTTGGCGCCGCGGTCGGGCAGGCGCAGGTGGGCCGCCTTGCCCGTGACGATCTCGATCAAGCGCTCGCCCGGGGAAACCGCGATCAGCACCGCGTTCGACGGGTTCGCCGTCGTCGCGTGCAGCTTCTCCGCCGCCGCCCGGCTTTCCGGCCCCAGCTCGCCGAGGTACAGGCTGAAGTCCAGGCCGGTCTCGCGGCTCGCGAACGTCAGTGCCTCGTCGAGGCGGGCCAGCTGGCGCGTGTTGAACGGGCCGGACGGCGCCTCGGGCTCGTACATCTTGGCCGCGGACACCCGCCCGGTGGCCATCAGCGCCTGGCCGTAGCCCAGCTCGGACTCGTCGACGCGCTTCGTCAGTTCACCAGTTGCCACGAGCGCCTCCCGCCGCGGTCGGGGCGCCCTCGGGCGCGCTGTTCTCGGTGGCGGCGTGCCGGTGCCCCGCGCCGACCCCTTCGGGGTTGGCGCTCCACCACATGGCCGGGTACTCCCAGGCCTGGCCGGACCGGTGCCGCGAGGCACCGCCGGACCTGCGCCGGAGCGTCAGCAGCCCGGCGAGGCCGTAGATGGCCAGCGGGATCACGGCGAAGACCACGATCGTCTCGACAACGTTCACGGCGCTGAGCGTATCGGATGACCTCCGCCCCCACCGCGCGCGGCGCACTCGACCGTTCGTCGTAAGCCGGGTGCCGTCCGCCGCTTGGCTCGTGGCCACTGGAACGTTGGGGCGAAGACCGTCGGGCCGAAAGGTTGCAACTCAACGTACAGGCGGCCGCACCCGCCGCTGTCGTCTTGTCCGGGCCTTGAAATCCTCGTAGCTTTTTCACCTGTACGGGCCTTGCGCCCCGGCTCTCAGCTCCAGCAGGTAACGCACCGGTCCAGGAGGCCTTGCCATGAACAGCGTCCAGACGCCCGCACAGGCGATCATCGAGACCTTCTCGTCACTGAGCGAAATCGAATTCGTCCCCGGAACGCGTGTGACGGCGGGCACAAGGGTTACGCGGGGTACACGCGTCACTCGCGGTACACGTGTGACAGCGGGAACCCGTGTCACCATGGGCACCCGGGTGACGGCCGGCACGCGAGTCACCCGAGGGACCCGGGTCACGCGTGGCACTCGCGTCACGATGGGCACGCGTGTGACGGCCGGCACGCGCGTCACCTGCGGCACCCGCGTCACGCGTGGCACTCGGGTCACCCGCGGCACGCGCGTCACCATGGGCACCCGCGTCACCTGCCAGAGCGACTACACGCTCGCCGCCTGACCCGTTCCTCCAGGGCCGCGCACTACCTGAGCACCTCGCGCAAGCACCCGGCTCGCCCCGGCCGCCGCACGGCAGCCGGGGCGCCGGCTTGTCCGGGGCCGGAACTCAGCACCCGCCGAACGCCGCGCCGGCAAGAAGCCCACGTCCGGAACGCATGACAAGCCGAGCCGCGAGCGGACCTCGCGCAGGCCACTGCCACCCGGAAGCCGCCGAACCCACTCCGAACTCCGCCGCCCGGACCGCCAAGCCCTAGGCGGCGGAGCCGAGATAAGGCCGCCAGAGCGGGTCGGCCTCCTTGGAGTGCGCGAGCAGCCGCCAGTGCGGGCCGTGCGGGGCGCGCGGGACGACGCGCAGCCGCCAGCCGATCTCCGAGAGCAGCCGGTCCGCCTTGCGGTGGTTGCACTTGGCGCAGCAGGCGACGCAGTTCGTCCAGGCGTGGGGCCCGCCCCGGCTGCGCGGGACGACGTGGTCGATCGTCTCGGCCCGCCCCCCGCAGTAGGCGCAGCGGTACCGGTCGCGGTGCATGAGCCCGGCGCGGGTCAGGGGCACCTGCGCGCGGTACGGTACTCGCACGTACGTGCTCAGGCGGATCACCGAGGGCACCGGCAGCGACACCTTCGCCGAGTGCAGTTCGTTCCCACCGGGGTCACCGTGCACCACTTCGGCCTTGCCGCACATCACGAGCACGACCGCGCGCCGCAGCGGCAGCGCCGTCAACGGCTCGAAGGTGGCGTTGAGCAGGAGCACCCGGCGCCGGCCCCAGGCCGGAGCGGCCGGATCCCGGCCTCTACTACGCTGTCCGGGCGGGCGGGTCACTCCCCCTGGGCGGGTCCCCGGCCCGGCCGGGACGGCTCCGCCGGATGCGGAACCCCCCGGGTAGGCACGCAGAACCACCTCTGGCGCCTCGTCGGCCGTGGCTTGGCCGGAGACGCCGCGGGGGCTGGGTTGTCGGTCTGGCACTCGACCACCTCCAGGGGCGTAGGCATAGTCGACCACAAAACAGGCCCCCAGCGCACGTGTGTTACACGACGTGTCACATCCGCGCGACCCAACATCCACTCGGCGTTGGGGCGCCCGACCCGACCGGAAGGATGAACGAACCCCCGTGCTCCCCCTGCTCCCCGCCGACCCGCCGCCGTGCTTGAAAGACCCCAGCACCTTCTGCTTCCAGGTGTTCCAGGTCACGAACAACCAGTGGCTGGCGGGCTCGGCGAACTGGCTGATCACCAAGCCGGTCAAGATCCTGATGATCATCGTGATCGCGTTCGTCGTGCGGATGCTCGTGAGACGGCTGATCAACCGCGTCACCACCCTGCCCAAGACGGGCGGCAAGCTGCCGTCGATGCTGCGGCCGCTGCGCGAGCGCGCCCCGGAGGTTCTCGGCGCCGCCGTCATCGAACGGCGCCGGCAGCGCGCCCAGACCATCGGCTCGGTGCTGAAGTCCCTGTCGACGTTCCTGGTCTACGGCCTGGCGTTCATCCTCGTGCTGGGCGAACTCGGCATCGACCTGGGCCCGATCATCGCTTCGGCGGGCATCATCGGCGTCGCGATCGGGTTCGGCGCGCAGAACCTGGTCAAGGACTTCCTGTCCGGGATCTTCATGATGGTCGAGGACCAATACGGCGTCGGCGACGTCGTGGACGTCGGCGAGGCGTCCGGCACGGTCGAGTCCGTCGGGCTCCGCATCACCACACTGCGTGACGTCAAGGGCACGGTCTGGTACGTCCGCAACGGCGAAGTGCTGCGCGTCGGCAACTCGAGCCAGGGCTTCGCGGTGGCGGTCGTCGACGTCCCCCTCGGCTACACCGCCGACGTCGAGCGCGCGACGACGGTGCTCGCGGACGCGGCGTCCGCGGCCACCGAGGGCGACGCGCTGAAGGACAACATCCTCGAGCCGCCGGAGATTCTGGGTGTGGAAAGCGTCACACCGGAGGGTCTCCAGATTCGCCTGACGGTGAAGGTCCGGCCGGGCAAGCAGTGGGCCGTGCAGCGGGCGCTGCGCGGCCAGCTGCTGGCGGCACTGGAAGAGGCCGGCTTCGAGCCGCCGCTCGGGCGGCTGTTCCCGCCCGCGGCTCCGGCGGCCGGGAAGTAGCCGCCGCCGACGCCGTTACGCTGGGAAGCGGGTTCGCGACGATCCGGCACAGTGCGGACCGGGCGTCGGGAACCCGCACCCCAAGGGCAAAATGGAAGGCGTGTCTGCAGTGAGCGAACCGGCGAACCTCTACGAAGCGATCGGCGGCGAACCGACGTTCCGCCGGATCGTCGGACGGTTCTACGAGGAGGTCGCGCGCGACGAGATCCTCCGCCCGCTCTACCCCGAGGAGGACCTCGGGCCCGCCGAGGAGCGGTTCCGGCTGTTCCTCATCCAGTACTGGGGCGGCCCCCACACCTACTCCGACCAGCGCGGGCACCCGCGGCTGCGGATGCGGCACGGGCCGTTCAAGATCGGCCCGATCGAGCGGGACGCCTGGCTGCGCTGCATCCGGATCGCCGTCGACGAGGAGAACCTCGAGGAGCCCTACCGCGGGCAGCTCTGGGCCTACCTGGAGATGGCCGCGCACAGCATGATGAACAGCTTCGTCTGATGAACCGGGCCGCCTGGTGGCAGGACGCCGTCTTCTACCAGGTCTACGTACGCTCGTTCGCCGACTCGGACGGTGACGGCGTCGGAGACCTGGAGGGCATCCACTCCCGGCTCGGTTACCTGGAGCTGCTGGGCGTCGACGCGCTGTGGCTGACGCCGTTCTACCGCTCCCCCATGGCCGACCACGGCTACGACATCGCCGACCCGCGCGACGTCGACCCGATGTTCGGCACCCTCGGCGACTTCGACGTGCTGCTCACCGAAGCGCACAAGCGGAACATCAAGGTCACCGTCGACGTGGTCCCCAACCACACCAGCAACCAGCACGCCTGGTTCAAGTCGGCGATGGCGGCGGCCCCGGGCAGCCCGGAGCGCGACCGGTACGTCTTCCGCGACGGCGTCGGCCCGAAGGGCGAGGACCCGCCGAACAACTGGGTCAGCGCGTTCGGCGGCCCGGCCTGGACCCGGGTGCCGGACGGGCAGTGGTACCTGCACCTGTTCGCGCCGCAGCAGCCCGACCTGAACTGGACCAACCCGGAGGTCGCCGCCGACCTGGAGCGGACGCTGCGGTTCTGGCTCGAACGCGGCGTCGACGGCTTCCGCATCGACGTCGCGCACGGCATGGCCAAACCGCCCGGCCTGCCGGACATGGACCCGCGCGCGGACCCGCTGGGGCCGAGCCTCTACTACGACCCGCGGTGGGACCACGACGGCGTCCACGAAATCCACCAGATGATCCGCA
Source organism: Amycolatopsis sp. A133 (assembly GCF_031082405.1). Lineage (GTDB taxonomy): Bacteria > Actinomycetota > Actinomycetes > Mycobacteriales > Pseudonocardiaceae > Amycolatopsis. The sequence continues at coordinate 121,532 of NZ_JAVHJU010000036.1, read as the reverse complement.
AGGTCCTCGACGAGTTCCCGGACGCGATGGCGGTCGGCGAGATCTGGGTGACCGACGAGGAGCGGCTCTCGCGCTACCTGCGCCCCGACGAGCTGCACCTGGCGTTCAACTTCCGGCTGGTGCTGACCCACTTCGACGCCGACGCGATGCGCACGGCCATCGAGCGATCCCTGGCGGTGCCGGCCCGCACGGGGGCGCCCGCGACCTGGACGCTGAGCAACCACGACGTCTGGCGGCAGGTCAGCCGCTACGGCGGCGGTGCACTCGGCGTGCGCCGCGCCCGCGCGATGGCGCTGGTCGAGCTGGCCCTGCCCGGCGCGGTGTACCTGTACAACGGCGAAGAGCTGGGCCTGGCGAACGTCGAGCTGGCGCCGTCGGAGATGGCCGACCCGCGGGCGAAGACGAGCGGGCCGGAGTTCGGGCGCGACGTGGCGCGGGTGCCGCTGCCGTGGGAGGGCGACCGGCCGCCGTTCGGCTTTTCCCGGAACCCGCGGACGTGGCTGCCGATGCCCGGGGAATGGGCCGGGCTGACGGTGGAGAAGCAGATCGAGGACGCGGACTCGACGTTGTCGCTGTACCGCGCCGCGATCGAGCTGAGGAAGACGCACTCGGCGTTCAGCGGCGACGAGCTGGAGTGGTACGGCGCCCCTGCCGGGTGTTTTGCGTTCCGGCGGCGCGGGGGCGGGCTGGTGTGCGCGCTGAACACCTCGGCGAGCCCGATCGCGTTGCCGCCGGGTGAGGTGCTGTTGTCGAGCAGCCCGCTGGTGGCGGGGAAGCTGCCCGCGGACTCGGCCGCCTGGCTGGTCTAGCCGGGCCGGTCAGCCGAACGAGAACCGCGCCGCGGCCTCGGCGGGTGTGGTCGCCTGTGCACGGCCGGGAACGTCGTGGACGGCAGCCGACCCCTCGGAGCGCAGCTGCTCGGCAGTGGCGTGCCGGGCCATGACCGCGGCGTAGGCGTGGACATCCGCGGAGGTGGTGTCGGGGCGGCCCCGCTCCGCGTTCTGCCGGAGGAGGTCGGCGACGTCCGGGTCGAAGCGCAGCACCGTCACCGGGGCGTCGAAGCGCCGGGCGATCGTGATGAGCCGGGCGCGCGCCTCCGGGGTGACGTTCGTCGACTCGGCGACCGCCCACCGCCCGGCAGCCAGCCGGGCGACGATCCGGTGGTCGCGTTCTTCGAAGACCCGGGCGTCCGCCGCGTCGGAGGGGGGCGCGGTGCCGAAGAGCTCCGCGCGAATCTCGTCGCTGGACACCACGGCTTCCGCATCGACCTGACCACGGGCGATCAGCGCCCGGACGAAGCTCGTCTTACCCGAGGCCGGTGGGCCGACGAGCACCACGAGCCCCCTGGGCACCCGGATCAGGCCGGTGCGGCCCGGCGAATCTTCCGTCACCCGGGCCATCCTGCCGGAACCACCGGCGCTCACTGACCCTGGTCGCCCGTGCCCGAGCCGTCGTCGAAGGCGCCGCTCGCCAGCCACGCCATCAGGGCCGCGGCCTGGAGGTAGGGCGCCGCGTGGGCAGCCGCCCGGCCCGCCGCGCGCGTGCGGCCCCACCTCTCAGGTCTTTCGGCGCGCTCCGGCGCCTGCTCGCCCGCCGGACGGTCCGTCCGCCACGGCGTCTCATCGGCGCGCACAGCGTCGAGGAACTCCGCGGTCGGGTCTTCGTCCGGGGTCATGCCTCCAGCGTGCCACCGCCCGGCGAAAAGCGGTGGCCGCCGTAAGGACTTGGTCAGAACAGCAGCGGCAGCAGCGCGTGCCGGCGCCGCACGATCGCGCCGTACCGCGCGTCCAGGCGCAGCCACGAGTCCGTCGCCGTCACGCGGACGACGTCGCCCTCCACGTCCGAGTCCACGAACCCCATGCCGGACATCGCGAACAGGCACCGCATCTGGACCTTGACCTCGACCGTGCCGCCGCTCACGGTCAGCACCGCCTGGTCCATCAGCGACGCCGGTGGTGTCCCGTGCGGGCCGGCGTTGTCCCTGGCCAGTGTCACGCCGCGGTCCGCCAGCTCCGCCACGACCCGCGCCGGGAGCTCGTCGACCAGCGGCCAGCGGCCCGGCGGCGGCAGCTCGCCGTGCCACAACAGGTCGCGGGCCGGGCCCGGGTCCATCCGGGGCCCGCCCGCCACGGTCAGCGCCGCGAGCAGCTCGTTGCCGGACACCGTGACGTCGCCGGGGGTGACGTCCCCGGCCACCGCGCGGGTGGCCAGGCACTCGAACGGCGTTGCCGTCCAGGCCTCGACCACGCCGTCGCCGCGCTGCCGCAGCCGGACGGCCGTCTGGCCGTCCAGCCGGACCGCGCGGGCGACAAACGCGCCGAGGGTCTCCCGGTCGGCCGCGTCCGGCACGAACAACTCAGGCATCCGCGAACCCCTGCTTCAGAAACTCCGACTCGGCCGGGGTGAGCCTACGCGGCCGCAGCTCGGCCGTGTCGTACGGCGCCAGCACCGTTTCGGCCGTGACCGCCACCGGGTCGTCCGCGGCGGGCCCGCCGTGGACGCGGTAGGCCAGCGTGAAGCTCGCGGCCCGCAGCTCGGTCAGGTCGATGCCGATCCGCAGCTGCTGCCCGGACACCACGATCGGCCGCTTGTAGGCCACTTCCAGCCGCACCACGACGATGCCCTTCGGCAGCTGCTCCAGCCCCGCTTCGACCGCCGCACCGAACAACAGCGGGATGCGCGCCTCTTCGAGCAGCGTGACCAGCTTCGCGTGGTTGATGTGGCCGTAGACGTCCATGTCCGTCCAGCGCGGGCGGACGTGCGCAACGTAGGTCACCGCACCGTGCTCCGGATCTGGCGGGCCGCCACCGACAGCATCGCCAGGTCGAGCCGGTCGGACTTGGTGATCTCGTCCAGCGCCACGCGCGTCCGCTGCAGCCGGGACGCGTTCGTCTTCTCCCACTGGGCGATCTTGGCGTCCCCGGACGAGCCGGGATCACTGTGCCGCAGCGCGTCCAGCGTGATCGCCCGCAGCGAACCGTAGACGTCGTCGCGCAGCGAGAGCCGGGCGAGCGCGTGCCAGCGGTTGCCGCGTTCGAGCTTGCTGATCTCGGTGAGCATCGAGTCGATGTCCAGGTGCGCCGAGAGCGCGTAGTACAGCTCTGCCGTTTCAGCCGGGCTGTGCACGGCGTCCACGCCGATCTGCTGCTCGGCGAGCTCGGCCACCTCGGTGACGTCGAGCAGGCCGTAGGTGTGCAGCAGCAGCGACACGCGGCGGGCGAGGCTCGCCGGCACTCCGGCGCCGATCAGCTCGTCCGCGTGCGCCTGCACCGACTCGGCCTCGCGGCCGCGCAGCAGGTCGCCGATCTTCGGGACGAGCTTGCCCAGCACCCGGCCGAAGCGCTTGATCTCCGACAGCGGGGCCAGCGGCTGCGGCCGGTTGGTGAGGAACCAGCGCGCGGCCCGGTCGAGCAGCCGCCGCGTCTCCAGCACCATCGCGTCGGCGACGTCGGTGTGCACGACGTTGTCGAGCGCGTCGATCTCCTGCCACAGCGCGGGGAGGTCGAACACCTGCGTCACGACCGCGTACGCGCGCACCGCGTCGGTCGCGGTCGCGTTCATCTCCTCCATCAGCCGGTAGACGAACGAGATGCCACCGCCGTCGACCACCTCGTTGGCGATCATCGTGGTGATGATCTGGCGGCGCAGCGGGTGCTCGCCGATGGCGTCGGCGAACCGCTCGCGCAGCGGCTTCGGGAAGTACCCGGGCAGCCGGGCCGCGAAGACCTTCGAGTCGGGCAGATCGCTGGCCAGCAGCTCGTCCTTCAGCTCCAGCTTGACGTGGGCCAGCAGGGTCGCCAGCTCCGGCGAAGTGAGGCCCTTGCCCGCCTTCTCCAGCTCGCGGAACTCCGAGTTGCCGGGCAGCGCTTCGAGCTTGCGGTCGAAGGCACCCGCGGCCACCAGCGCCTGCACCTGGCGCGCGTGCACCGAGACCATCGGCGCGGCGTGCGCCCGGCTGACGCCGAGGACGGCGTTCTGCCGGTAGTTGTCCTTGAGCACCAGCGCGCCGACCTCGTCGGTCATCTCCTCCAGCAGCTCGTTGCGCTGTTCGCGCTCCAGCTTGCCCGTCTGCACGAGATGGTCGAGCAGGATCTTGATGTTGACCTCGTGGTCGGAGCAGTCGACGCCGGCCGAGTTGTCGAGCGCGTCGGTGTTGATCTTGCCGCCGCCCCGGGCGAACTCGATCCGGCCGAGCTGGGTGAGGCCGAGGTTGCCGCCTTCGCCGAAGACCTTGACCCGCAGCTGCTTGCCGTCGACGCGGATGGCGTCGTTGGCCTTGTCGCCGGCCGCGGCGTGGGTTTCGGACTCCGCCTTGACGTAGGTGCCGATGCCGCCGTTCCACAGCAGCTCGACCGGCGCCAGCAGGATCGCCTGGATCAGGTCCATCGGCGCCAGCGCCGTGACACCGCTGTCCAGGCCGAGCGCGGCGCGGACCTGCGGGCTGACCGGGATCGACTTCGCCGTGCGCGGGTAGATCCCGCCGCCTTCGCTGATCAGCGAGCGGTCGTAGTCGTCCCACGAGCTGCGCGGCAGGTCGAACAGCCGCCGCCGCTCGGCGTACGACGTCGCCGCATCGGGGTCCGGGTCGAGGAAGACGTGCATGTGGTTGAACGCCGCGACCAGGCGGATGTGCTCCGACAGCAGCATGCCGTTGCCGAAGACGTCACCCATCATGTCGCCGATGCCGACCACGGTGAAGTCCTCGGTCTGGGTGTCCTTGCCCAGCTCGCGGAAGTGCCGCTTGACGCTCTCCCAGGCACCCTTCGCCGTGATGCCCATGGCCTTGTGGTCGTAGCCGACCGAGCCGCCGGAGGCGAAGGCGTCGCCCAGCCAGAAGCCGTACTGCGCCGAGACCTCGTTGGCGATGTCGGAGAACTTCGCCGTGCCCTTGTCGGCCGCGACGACCAGGTAGGAGTCGTCGGCGTCGTGCCGGACGACACCGGGCGCGGGGACGGTCTTGCCCTCGATGCGGTTGTCGGTCAGGTCGAGCAGGCCCGAGATGAACATGCGGTAGCAGGCGATGCCCTCGGTGAGCTGGGCGTCGCGGTCGATGCTCGCGTCGCCGCTCGGGGCCGGCGGGCTCTTGACGACGAAGCCGCCCTTCGCGCCGACCGGCACGATCACGGCGTTCTTCACCGCCTGCGCCTTGACCAGGCCGAGGATTTCGGTGCGGAAGTCCTCCCGGCGGTCCGACCAGCGCAGGCCACCGCGCGCGACCTCGCCGAAGCGCAGGTGCACGCCCTCGACGCGCGGCGAGTAGACGAAGATTTCGAACTTCGGCCGCGGCTCGGGCAGGTCGGGCACGCCGGCCGGGTCGAGCTTGATCGCCAGGAACGACCGCGACCGCCCGTCGGTGCCCATGACGTGGTAGTTCGTGCGCAGCGTGGCCTGGATGACGGCCATCAGGCGGCGCAGGATCCGGTCTTCGTCGAGGCTGGTGACCTCGTCGATCATCGCGGTCAGCTCGGCGGCCAGCGCCTCGGTGGCGGACTCGCGGTCGGCGTCGGGCAGCTTCGGGTCGAACCGGGCCTCGAACAGCCGCAGCAGGTTGGTCGCGATCTGCGTGTGGTTCAGCAGCGTGTTCTGGATGTAGTCCTGGGAGAACGCGCTGCCGGCCTGGCGCAGGTAGCGCGAGTACGCCCGCAGCACGGCGGCCTGGCGCCAGGTGAGGCCGCCGCGCAGGACGAGACCGTTGAGGCCGTCGACCTCGGCGTCGCCCCGCCAGGCGGCCTCGAAGGCGTCCTGGAACCGGCCGCGCAGCTCTTCGACGGCTTCGTCGTCGGACTCGTCGAGCATCTTCTGGTCGACGCGCAGGCCGAAGTCGTAGATCCAGCACGCGCCGCCGTCCTCGCGGTGCAGCTCGTACGGCCGCTCGTCGACCACCTCGACGCCCATGGCCTGCAGCACCGGCAGGACCTTCGAGAGCGTGACGCCCTCGCCGCGCAGGTAGAGCTTGAAGCGCCGCTCCCCGGGCCCGGCGTCGGCGGGCCGGTAGAACGACAGCGCGAGGTCGCCTTCGTCGGTCAGCGAGTCCAGCGAACGGAGGTCCGCCAGCGCCTCTTCGGCGGTGAAGTCCTCCTTGTAGCCCTCGGGGAAGACCATCGCGAAGCGCTGGCCCTGCTCGGTGGCCGACTCCTCGCCGACGATCCCGACCGCGACGCCGCCGTCGGCGCGCTCACGGCGTTCGTCGAGGACCGCCTCGACCATCCGGTCGTCCCAGGTGCGGACGGCGTTGTTCAGCCGGTCCTGGATCTTGAGCGTGTCCGGCTCGAGCCGGCGCGCCGGGTCGGTGTGCACGACGAAGTGCACCTGCGCCAGGACGGTCTCGCCGATCCGCGCGCTGTATTCGAGCTGGGTGCCTTCGAGCTCTTCGAGCAGGACTTCCTGCATCGCCAGCCGCGAGCGTGTCGTGTAGCGGTCGCGCGGGAGGTAGACCAGGCAGGAGTAGAAGCGGCCGTAGGGGTCGCGGCGCAGGAACAGCCGCAGCCGGCGGCGGTCCGAGAGCGTGATCGCGCCGGTCGTCGTCGAGTACAGCGAGTCGGTGTCGGCGGAGAACAGGTCGGCCCGCGGCCAGTTCTGCAGGATTTCGAGCATCCGCTGGCCGGAGAACGACTCGATCGGGAAGCCGGCGCGGTGGATGACCTCGCGCACGCGCTTGCACACCACCGGGATGTCGAGGACGTTCTCGTGCAGCGCGGTGGTGGTGAACATGCCGAGGAAGCGGTGCTCGCCGGTGACGTTGCCCGCGGCGTCGAAGGTCTTCACGCCGACGTAGTAGGGGTAGACCGGCCGGTGCACGGTCGAGGGGGCGCTCGCCTGGGTCAGCACCAGCAGCGTCGGCGCGAGGGCGGTGGCGGCGGTGTCCGGGCCGGCGGTGAGGCCGCGGGCGGCGAGGCTGTCCTGGCGCAGCACGCCCAGCCCGGAGGCGAGGACGGCGCGCAGGGCCGGCGCGGCGTTTTCGCCGGAGTCCGGGCTGTCGATCAGCTCGTAGCGGCGGTAGCCGAGGAACGTGAAGTGGCCGTCGGCCAGCCAGCGCAGCAGCCGGGCCCCCTCGGCCACCTCTCCCTGGGGCAGCTGCGGCGGGTCCGTCTCCAGTTCGCTCGCCAGCTGGCAGGCGGTCTGGGCCATCTTCTCGGCGTCCTCGACGACCTCTCGGACGTCGCCCAGCACGCTGGAAAGGCGGTTGTCGAGCTCGCGGGCGCGGTTGCGGTCGGTGACGAAGTCGATCTCGATGTACATCCACGACTCGGCGGCCGAGTTCGCGGGCGGCTCGGCCGGGTCCGCGTCGGGGTGGACCTCGAGCAGCTCGCCGGTCAGGTCGCGGCTGACCACCACGATCGGGTGAACGATGCGCTGCACCTGCACGCCGTCGCGGGCGAACTCCGCGGCGATCGAGTCGACCAGGTAGGGCATGTCGTCGGTGACGACCTGCACGACGGTGGCCTCGCGGGCCCACCCGTCCTCGGCGACGGTCGGGTTCAGCAGCCGCACGGCCGGGCGGCCGGGCATCCGGTGCTTGGCCAGCTGCAGGTGCGAGCGGACGGCGCCGACCAGGTTGACGGGCTCGTCGCCGACGATTTCTTCCGGCGGGATGTGCCGGTAGTAGAGCCGGATGAGCTCACCGATCTCCGGCGCCAGCCCGGCGGCGGAGTCGATCAGGTCGTCCCTGATCTGCTCCGGGCTGGCCGGGGAGCGCGGGGCACCGAATTCGGGTTCGGCGTCGGCTCCGGTTCCGGGTGGGGACGAGACTCCGGTCGAGCTCATTTGAGGCAACTCTCCAGTTTGCGTGAGGTGGCACCGCGCCGGTTCGGCGTTGAGCCGGCCACCCCACACTAATGCGCCGGGATCGCGGATCACATGAAGACCCAGGGGTTCCCCGGGGCGCGGAAACCCTTCCGGGACAGCGGATTCGCGTGATCGGTCAAGCTACTGACGGGTTGCGTTCCCGGGGTCCGCGCAGCGCTGACCAGCCTCGGTCCGCGAGCGGCGCGGCGGGAGAGGCCAACGTGATCGGTTCAGCTCACGGGCGGCGACGCCGTTCGGCGAGCGCTGTCGGCCGGTCGGCGACGTCGCATGGGGAGGGAACCGGCGGCGGAGGGTGTGCGGCAGGTTGGCGACAAAACCGGGTGTCTCACCGACTGGGCGGGTTCCGGAGGTCGCGAATGACTCATTGGGGACCTTGGGGGTCCCGAATGAGTCATTCGCGGCTTGGGGACTCGGTCTGGTGGGCAGGTCGGTCGCGGGAGTCCGGCGCCGTGGGCCGTTGCGGCGGCGGCTTGGCCGTTGCGGCGGCGGCTTGGCGGCCCCAGCGCGGCCGAGCGAGCTGCGGCCGCGGGAGCCGGCCGCAGTGGCCGTTGCGGCCTGAGCGGACCCAAAGCGGCCGCGCAGGGTCAGTCGCGCGAGCCGCGGCCGAGGGTGCCGTCGAAGTGCACCGAGCGGTCAGTCGCGCGAACGGCGGCCGCGGGAGTCCGATACCTCGGCGCCGTGGCCGTTGCGGCCGTGGCCGTTGCGGCGGCCCGTGTCCTCGGAGCCGAGCTGCTTGACGAGCGCGGCCGCGCTGGCCGTGCCTGCCTGGTGCTCGGCGAGGGCGCGGGCGAGCAGGTCGGCGAGACCGGCGTCCGGCGGTGGCTCGTCCTCCGCGATCGCGCGCGCGTAGCTCTCCGGGAACGGGGCCGTCGCCGGTGTCCAGTGGCCGAAGTCCTCCATCGGCTCCAGCGACGGTGGCATCCGCAGCCGCGGCAGCCACGGTTCGGCCTCGTCGCGGTAGTCCGGCACCGACGGTGGTTCGTCCTCCGGCCGCGGCGGCGGAGCGAGCTCGGGTTCGGGCCGGGCCGGTTCCCCGGCCCGCGGGCTTTCGGCATCTTCCGCCCGGCGACGGCCCCCGGCACCTCCGGAAGCCGAGATGCCCAGCCGGTCCAGCACCGACCGCGCGGCCACCGAGCCGTGCTTGGCATCGTGGCGCGTCGAAGGCTGCGGCTCAGGCCGGCGCTCCTCCGGCTCCCACGACTCCCGCTCGGCGGCGGGCTCGGGCGCGAGCGGCAGCGCCGGCGTGACCCGCGTGGGTGCCGAATCCCGTTCGGCGGCGGTCTCCCGCAGCCGCGCTTCGGCCAGCGCGGCCCAGGAGAACTTGGTCTTCCCGCTCTCGACGCTCGGCGCCACCTCGGGAGGACGTTCCTCGGCGGCCTCGGGACGCCGCTCGGACGGCGATTCGGCGGGTTCCCGCGTGGCCCGCACCTCGACGGGCTCGGACCGGTATTCCGGCTCCGGCGCCGACCGCACCTCGATCGGCTCGGGTCGCTGCTCCGCCTCCCGGCCATGCTCCCGCGCGGATCGCGCTTCGACAGGTTCGGACCGATACCCAGGCTCCCGCCCAGACGGCGACTCGGCCGCCTCGGCCCGATGTCCCGGCTCCCGCGAAGACCCGGTCTCGGCAGGTTCGAACCGATACCCAGGCTCCCGCCCAGGCCGCGACTCGGCCGCCTCGGACCGATGTCCCGACTCCCGCGAAGACCCAGTCTCGGCAGGTTCGAACCGATACCCAGGCTCCCGCGCGGATCGCACCTCGACAGGTTCGGACCGGTACTCCGGCTCCCGCGCAGGCCGCGACTCGGCCGCCTCGGACCGATGTCCCGGCTCCCGCGTAGACCGCACCTCGGCAACCTCAGGCCGGTTCTCAACCGACCTCGTCCCAGCCGACTCCGGCTCCGGCCGAAACTCCGGCTCCCGCTCCGGCCGCACCTCGCCCGGCCGCCGCTCCACGACGATCGGTTCCGGGCGCACCCGGGGCTCCGGGCGCCGCACCGGCGCCGGCGGCTCGTCCCGCACCGCCGGCATCAGCGTCGTCTCGGCGGCGTCGGCCGTCACCCGCGGCCGTTCGAACGACCAGGCGGGAGCCGGCTGCCGCGGTGCCGATGCCTCCTCGCGCCCGAACGACCAGGCCGGCGTCCGTGGCGAAGGCGCCGGCTCGGGCGCGACGACCGGCACCGGCCGCGACGGCACCGCCTTGAGCACCTCGTCCAAGTCCACCGACGCCGGTTCCCCCGTGCCGAACTCGCCGGCCAGCACGCTGCACGCCTGACGGCGGGCCCGTGCGTGCAGCTGCTCGGCCGCCCGTGAGCGGTACAGGCACGCGATGGCCTCCTCCGCCTGCCCGAACCGCTCCTGCAGCTGGGCCAGCTCGAGCCACAACCGCGCGGTGACCGCCGGGAGCCCGTGCCGGTCGGTGCTCGCGACGGCTTCGCGAACCAGCTCGATCGCCGCTTCGCCCGCCCCCGAGGGCAGGTGGATCCGCGTCGCGACGGCCAGCCGCAGCCAGCCCATCGGCGCGACGCCGGCCGCCCGCACCGGCTCGGCCAGCACCGGCTCGGCGATTTCGTACGCCATTTCCGCGTCGCCGCGGTCGAGCAGCGTGCTGACCAGCAGCAGCACCAGGCGGATCCGGACGAGGCCGCCGTCGTCGGCCGGGTTGTCGAGCTTCTCCAGGAACCCGAGCCCGGTCCGTGCGGCGTCGGCCGCGGCCGTCAGGTCTCCGTGGCGGCGCCGGTGCGACGCCGTACCCACGCGCAGCAGCGCCCGCACCAGCAGCTGGGTGTCGGCGCCCAGCGATTCGTCGCCGACGACGAGCTTGTCCGCCTCGACGAGCACGCGGTCCAGCTCCGGCTTGCGCCCGAGCTGGCCCAGGCAGCCGACGAGGTGGCACAGCGCGGCCGCCCGGTGCACCGGCGAGACGACGGGGTCGGTCAGCACCGGCCGCAACGCGGCGAGACCGGTGAGCGGCACGCCCAGGCTGCGGGCGCACACGGCGAGGTCGATGCGCAGCCGCGCGGCGATGTCGCCGTAGCCGGCGTGCTCGGCCGCGCGCAGGGCCGCGACCGCGCGCCCGACCATGCCCGGCCGCTCGCCGAGCCGGACGCGCGCGGACACGACCAGGCTTTCGGCCCGGATCCACTGTTCGTCGGCGCCGGCGGCCTCCGAGAGCGCGGCGGCACGTTCGCCGAGGACCAAGGCGAGCTCGGGCGCCCGCAGGTGCAGGGCGTCCGCCCGCTCGATCAGCCGTCCGACTGCGGAGAGGGTTCCCCCGGCATTGGCGGAGCGCCCGCTCTCAGTGCGCGAGAGCGGGCCCGTCCGGTGCTGCTTGCTGGCTTCCACGGGGAAACCCGCCCCCTCAGTCGCGGGTCAGCTTGCGGTGGGTGACACGGTGCGGGCGGGCGGCCTCGGCGCCCATCCGCTCCACCTTGTTCTTCTCGTACCCTTCGAAGTTGCCCTCGAACCAGAACCACTGCGCGGGGTTCTCGTCCGTGCCTTCCCAAGCCAGGATGTGCGTCGCGACCCGGTCGAGGAACCACCGGTCGTGGGAAATCACGACGGCGCAGCCGGGGAACTGCTCCAGCGCGTTCTCCAGCGAGCCCAGCGTCTCGACGTCCAGGTCGTTCGTCGGCTCGTCGAGCAGGATCAGGTTCCCGCCCTGCTTGAGCGTCAGCGCCAGGTTGAGCCGATTGCGCTCACCACCGGAGAGCACGCCCGCCGGCTTCTGCTGGTCCGGCCCCTTGAAGCCGAACGCGCTGACGTACGCCCGCGACGGCATTTCGGTCTGGCCGACGTGGATGTAGTCCAGCTCGTCGGAGACGACCTGCCAGACGGTCTTCTTCGGGTCGATCCCACCGCGGTTCTGGTCCACATAGGACAGCTTGACCGTCTCGCCGATCTTGACCACGCCGTCGTCCGGCTCCTCGAGCCCGACGATGGTCTTGAACAGCGTCGTCTTGCCGACGCCGTTCGGGCCGATGACGCCGACGATGCCGTTGCGCGGCAGGTCGAACGACAGGCCGTCGATGAGGACACGGCCGTCGAAGCCCTTCTGCAGCTTCTCGACCTCGACCACGACGTTGCCCAGCCGCGGGCCCGGCGGGATCTGGATCTCTTCGAAGTCCAGCTTGCGGTGCTTGTCCGCCTCCGCCGCCATCTCCTCGTAGCGGTCGAGCCGCGACCGGGACTTGGTCTGCCGCGCCTTCGCGTTGGACCGCACCCACTCGAGCTCGGTCTTCAGGCGCTTCGCGAGCTTCTGGTCCTTCTTGCCCTGGACCTCGAGGCGCTCGCGCTTCTTCTCCAGGTACGTCGAGTAGTTGCCCTCGTAACCGACGACGCGGCCGCGGTCGATCTCCATGATCCACTGGGCCACGTTGTCGAGGAAGTACCGGTCGTGGGTGACGGCGAGGACGGCGCCCGCGTAACGGGAGAGGAACTGCTCGAGCCACAGGACACTTTCGGCGTCCAGGTGGTTGGTGGGCTCGTCGAGCAGCAGCAGGTCGGGCGCCGACAGCAGCAGCTTGCAGAGCGCGACCCGGCGGCGCTCACCACCGGAGAGGTGGGTGACGCCTTCGTCCGGCGGCGGGCAGCGCAGCGCGTCCATGGCCTGCTCGACGGTCGAGTCGAGCTCCCAGGCGTCGGCGTGGTCCAGCTCCTCCTGGAGCTGACCCATCTCCTCCATCAGCGCGTCGCTGTAGTCGGTCGCCATCAGCTCGGCGATCTCGTTGTAGCGATCGAGCTTGGTCTTGATCTCGCCGAGGCCCTCCTCGACGTTCTGCCGGACCGTCTTCTCCTCGTTGAGCTCCGGCTCCTGCATGAGGATGCCGACGGAGGCGCCGGGCTGGAGGAAGGCTTCGCCGTTGCTGGCCTGCTCGATCCCCGCCATGATCTTGAGAACGGTGGACTTACCGGCACCGTTCGGCCCGACCACGCCGATCTTGGCGCCGGGGTAGAACGCGGTGCTGACGTCGTCGAGGATGACCTTGTCCCCGACGGTCTTGCGCACCTTCTTCATGGTGTAGATGAACTCGGCCATACCCACGATCGTAGAGCGCACCTGATCGCGGCTCGACGCCGGTCACCGTCGGACTACCGAAAGTCAGCCCGAGATCACGGCGAGAGTACCGAAACCGCCGTTTTCCCGGGAAGCGGACGGGCCTCAACCTCAACTGGAACCCGAGGGTCGGTTGCCCTCGGCGAGGTTCTTGAGCATCGCGTTGTAGGCGTTCAGCTCCTCGTCGCCCGTCACCGCTTCGCGCCGGTCACGCCGCTTCGCCTCGCGCTCGTCCTGACGCGACCACTGCACCAGCAGCGCGATCAGCACCAGCAGCACCGGGACCTCGCCCGCGGCCCACGCGATGCCGCCGCCGAGCCGCTGGTCGGCGAGCAGGTCGGTGACCCACGGCAGGTGCAGCTGACCGTAGAACGCCTGCCCGATGACGGTCTGCTTGCTCATCAGGATCACGCCGAAGAAGGCGTGGAACGGCATCGCGGCGAACATCATGCCGAGCCGGCCGAGGTACGGGATCCGCCGCGGCGACGGGTCGACGCCGATCACCGGCCAGTAGAAGACGTACCCGGCGAGCAGGAAGTGCCCGTTCATCGCCAGGTGCGCCCAGTGGTAGTTCAGCGCGGTGTCGAACAGGCCGGAGAAGTACAGCGCGTAGAACGAGCCGACGAACAGCACCAGCGCGACCACCGGGTGCGTGAGGAACCGCGACACCGGGGAGTGCACGAAGGCGACGAGCCACTCGCGCGGCCCGGGCGGGGCCTCCTTGCCCGCGGCGGGCAGGGCGCGCAGCGCGAGCGTCACCGGGCCGCCGAGCACGAACAGCACCGGCGCCACCATCGACAGCAGCATGTGGTTGCCCATGTGGACGCTGAACATGGCCGGCGCGTACCGGCCGACGCCCGACGACGTCGCGATCAGCAGCACCACGCAGCCGGCGATCCAGGCGACCGTGCGGCCGGCCGGCCAGGTGTCGCCGCGGCGCAGCAGCCGCCGGACCCCGGCGAGGTACAGACCACCGAGCACGAGCGCGACGGTGCCGTAGACCAGGTCGAAACGGGTGTCGAAGAGCAGCCGCCACACCGTCGGCGCGCCGTCGAGGTTGTAGCCGATCAGCAGCTCGGTGGTCGACGGCTGGGTGATCGCGTCCGCCGGCGGTGGTGTCCTGGCCAGCCCGGAGGCGATGCCGATCGTGACGAACATGATCAGGATCTCGACGGAAGCCAGGCGCAGCAGCTGGGCGCCGCCCTTGCCGTCGACGAGGTTCGCGACGCCCTTTTCGCGCTGCTGGTGGCCGAACACCCCGAGCAGCAGCAGCGCGACCGTCTTGGCCACGACGAGCAGGCCGTAGTCGGTGGTGAACAGGTCGTTCAGGCCGATCCGGACCAGCGCGTTGACCGCGCCGGAGAGCGCCATCACGATCCAGCAGACCAGGGCCAGCCGGGAAAACCGCTGCGCGGCCAGGCTCAGGTGGTTCCCGCGCCGGTACCCGAGCGCGAGCAGCGCGACCAGGCCGCCCACCCACAGCGACGCGGCGACCAGGTGGAACAGCAGGCTGTTGGTGGCGACGTCGTGCGAGCCGCCGCTGGCGGAGTGCCCGGTGACCGCGACCGGGACCAGCCCGCCGACGGCCAGGAAGAAGAGCACCGCCGTCCAGCCCCAGGACAGCGCGAGCCGGCAGCCGAGCGCGACGAGGACCGCGATCAGCGCCGTCCAGAGCCAGGCCTTCGGCTGTTCGATGGCGCCGACGAGGTCGAGCAGCGTCTGCGGGTCCAGGACGTCGCCGAACGGCTTGCCGGCGGTGTCGGCGGCGGTGAAGGCGACCGAGAGCAGCGCCGCGGCGAACCACACCCAGGCCGCGATCCCCGCCGCGCGCAGGGCGCCGTAGCCCTCGGGCCCGAGCGTCCCGGACTTTTGCGGCGGCACCAGGAAGGCGGCCAGCAGCAGCGACCCGACGCAGATCACCGACGCCGATTCGGACAGCACGCGCATGACGGTTATGCCGTACTTGGTGACCAGCCCCGGATCGGGCAGGCCGGCGATGGCGTAGCCGGCTCCGCCGGTGAGCGCGATCAGGGCGATCGCGACCACGGCGGCCAGCAGGACCCCGACCACGAGCAGGGGCAGCGGACTGGCCCGCCGCTGCGTCGGTACGTCGGGTTTCGTCACGGGCTCGCTGGACACGCCCCCGAGGGTATGCCCCGCCCCCGTGACGCCCGCGTGACGGGCAGGATGGAGCCGTGAAGATGATCCTGCTGCGGCACGCCGAGGCACTCGGCAACGTCGACGAACTCGCCTACACGCGGATTCCCGACCACGCCCTGCCGCTGACCGCGAAGGGACGGCAGGAGGCCCTCGCGGCGGGTCCGGAGATCGCGCGGTTGCTCGACGGCACGCGGCCCGCGGTGTACGTCAGCCCGTACCTGCGCACGCGGGAGACGTTGCGGCTGCTGGACATCGAAGCTTCGTGCGAGCGGCTGGTGCAGGAGCCGCGGCTGCGCGAGCAGGACTGGGGCAACCTGCAGGACCCGGCCGATCAGGCGGTCCAGAAGACCCGGCGCAACGAGTTCGGGCACTTCTTCTACCGGCTGCCGTTCGGCGAGTCGGGCGCGGACGTCGACGACCGCGTCGCGGCGTTCCTCTCGGATCTGCGGCTGCGCGAGGAAAGTCACCCCGAGACGGTGCTGATCGTCTCCCACGGGCTCACGCTGCGGCTGCTGTGCCGCCGGCTCTTCGGCTGGAGCATCGAGCTGTTCGAGTCCCTGTCCAACCCGGCGACCTGCGAATACCGCGTCCTCGAAGAACACGACGGCAAGTGGGCGCTGGACCGCCCGTTCGCCCAGTGGCGGGACTCACCCGACGGGGAAACCCAGCTCTAGCGGGGCGGTCAGCACGACCCGGGTGCCGTGGCCGGGCGCCGAGTCGATGCGTGCGGCGCCGTCGATCTCCGCCATCCGCGCGTGGATCGAGTTCTCGATGCCGAACCCCGCGCGACGCGCGTCGAGGTCGAAGCCCGTGCCGTGATCGCGCACGGACACCGTGACGCCTCCTTCGTGTGCTTCGAGGCACACCACCGCCTTCGCCGTCCTCGCGTGCTTCAAGGTGTTTCGCAGTGCTTCGCGGGTTGCGTCGTGAAGGGCGTTGACGACGGCTTCGGGGAGGTCGGTGGGCTTCGCGAGCACGACGAGGTCGACGCGCAGGCCGTCGGCCGTCATCTCGACCGCCAGCGCGCCGAGGCGGTGTTCGAGCCCGCCCGGCTTGGCGGGTGCGTCGCCGTCGAGGCTCAGCCGCAGGCGCAGGGCGTGCGCGCGGGCGGTGCGGCGGACCTGGTCGAGGCTGCCCCGCGGGTCGACCGCGTCGCCGGGCGCCGGCAGCGCGAGGGACTCCATCACCTGCAGGACGGTGTCGTGGACGTCGCGGCGGTGGCGTTCCCGTTCGGCGGCCCGGCCGCGCTGTTCGCCCAGCCCGAGCGCGAACCGCATCGCCCCGGCGACCAGCAGCACGATCGCCAGTGCCGTCGCCGCGGCCGCGATCAGGGCGAGCAGGATCCACGTGGCGGGCGCCGACGTGCCCGACACCGCGGCCATGCCGTACCGCAGGAGCAGCGCGCCGGCGATGGCGATCGCCCCGGCCGGCGCACCGCGCAGCAGGGTCCAGACCATCACCGTGCCCAGGATGTTCGGCCAGGCCAGGCCCAGCAGCTCAGGTGACTGCGCCGCGAACGCGGCCGCGGCAAAACTCGCGGCGAGCGTGTACGCCGTGTCGGCGGCCAGTACCGGCCGGATGCCGGTGGCCCGGCGGAAGACCCAGGCGACTTCCAGGAGGTTCGGCACCAGGTAGAGGGCGATCGCGAGCCAGAGCACCGGCGCGCTCAGCGGATCACCGGACCAGATCGCCTGCAGGAACAGCGCCAGCCGGAACGCGACGGGCACCAGCACGAGCCGCGGCACGGCGTCCTGCACGAGCGTCAGCCCCGTCCCGCTGACCCGCCCGCTCCGGACGGCGAGCGCCCCCGCGCCGCCGAGCAGTACAACCCTCACGACGTCCTCCCCGGATCAAGGCCCCTACCCTGATCAGCCGACCTGAAATTGAAACGTCGCCGTATTCATTTCAGTTTACCGACGGGGTTCAGCTTGCCTGGCGCACCAGGAGACTGTCAACGCCCGGCGCGTGGCGGAAACGCCGGTCGCGGCACGGATTTCGTACCCGGAACGGCTACCGGCCGATCATCGCGTCCGCTTCTTCCCGCCGGCGCGACCGCCGGGCCGCGACCGCGGCGGGCAGGATCAACGCCGCGACGAGCGCGACGAAGACGAACGCCACGTCGTAGTCCGTCGCCTGCGCGATACCGCCGACGATCGGCGGGCCGCCGAGGAAGCCGGTGTAGGCGATAGCGGTGACAAAGCCGATCTCGCGCTCGCCGCCGGTGCCGTCGCCGCGCTTCCCGGCGTCCCCGGCGAGGCTGAGCGCCAGCGGGAACGACGCGGCGAGCCCCGCCCCGGCCAGCGCGAAGCCGGCGTAACCGGCGGCGGCGACCGGGATCGCGGCCGCGGCGACCAGCCCGGCCGCGGCCAGCGTCGCACCCGCGGCGAGACAGCGGGTCGGGCCGAAGCGGCGTTGCGCCCACGGGCCGCCCAGCCGGACGAGGGCCATGACCAGCTGGAACCCGGCGAACGCGAGGGCCGCGGCGCCCTGGCCGACCCCGCGCTCGACCGTCATCAGCAGCGCGGACCAGTCCGACGACGCGCCTTCGGCGATGGCCGAGCACAGCGCGACCGCGGCGAGCAGCCACAGCACCGGTCGCCGGATCGGCGCCTTGGCCGGCGTGACGGCGGGCTCGTCGGTGTGCTCGGGCCTGCTGCCCGGGACGGCGCGGATCACCAGCGCCAGGACGACGACCGCGACCACGGCGGCCACGGTGAGGTGGCGCCCCGGGGACCAGTCGTGACCGGCGGCGAGGCCCGCGGCCAGCGAACCCGCGAGCGCGCCGACGCTGAAGCCGGCGTGGAACACCGACATCACCGGCTTGCCGAGGCGGCGTTCGACGGCCACCCCGGCGACGTTCATCGCGACGTCCAGCATCCCGACGCTCGCGCCGATCAGCAGCAGGGCCCCGGCCAGCAGCGGAACGGTGGGGGCGAACCCGATCAGCACCAGCGAACCGGCGGCCGACGCGGTGCTCCCGGCGACGACCACCCTGGCGCCCGCCCGCTCGATCAGCCGTCCGGCCACCGAAGCGGCGGCGAGCATCCCGACGCTGGCGCCGAGCAGGGTCAGGCCGAACACGCCGGGCGAGGCGTGCACCTGCGCGGTCAGCGCGGGCGTGCGCGACGCCCACGACCCGAGAGCGAGGCCGTTGAGGGCGAACACGGTGAAGACCGCGATCCGGTCGCGCATGGGCGTCCCCCTTCCGTGATTCCAGCTTGACTGAAGCGCTTCAGAAAGTCCACGGGATCCGGCTAAGCTGCGCGCATGACCCGGCGCCGCCGTCCCACGCTCGACGACGTCGCCTCGGCCGTCGGCGTCTCGCGGGCCACCGTCTCGAACGCCTACAACCGGCCCGATCAGCTGTCCGCCCGGCTGCGGGACCGGGTGCTGCGGGCGGCGGCCGAGCTGGGCTACGCGGGCCCAGACCCGACGGCGCGGAGCCTGGCCACGAGCCGCACGGGCGCGATCGCGGTGCTGCTGGACACGTCGCTGTCGATGGCGTTCTCGGACCCCGCGCTGTACCTGACGCTGGACGCGCTGGCGCGGGTGATCGACTCGCGCGGGCACGCCCTGCTGCTCCTGCCCGGCGGACCGTCCGCCGGCCGCGTGCTCACCGCGCAGGCCGACCTCGCGATCGTGTATTCGCTGCCCGACGGCGCTCCGGCGGTGGACGCGCTACGCACGCGGGAGCTGCCGCTCGTGGTGATCGACCAGCCGCTGCTGCCCGGCGCGGCGCGGATCGGCTGCGCGGACCGGACCGGCGCCGCGCTGGCCGCGCGGCACCTGCTGGACCTGGGGCACCGGCGGTTCGGGATCTTCGCCGCGTGCAGCTGTTTGAAGCCGGGCGGGGGTGGGCTGACCGTGGCGGAAGCGGCCGCCTCGCCCTTCCACGACGTCCGCGAACGGCTGGGCGGCTACCTGGACGAGCTGGGGACGTGCGAAGTCGTCGTCGAGGAGGCTGCCGGGCTGAGCGCGGAGAGCGCGATGGCCGGCGCGTTCGCGCTGCTCGGGGCGGCCCCGCGGCCGACGGCGGTGCTGTGCATGTCCGACCAGCTGGCGCTGGCGGTGCTCGCCGCGGCCCGGCAGCTCGGGATCGACGTGCCGGGCGAGCTGTCGGTGGCCGGCTTCGACGACAGCCCGCCGGCCTCGTGGTCCGCACCGCCGCTGACCACGGTCCGGCAGGACCTCGCGGCCAAGGGGCGGATCGCCGGGGAGCTGGCGCTGGCGTTGCTGGACGGCGATCCGGCGCCGGCCGCGGAGTCGTCCGAGGTGCCGGTTTCCCTGGTCATCCGCGGCAGCACGGGCCCCGCCTAGCACCGTCCCCGCCCCACCGCAAGACCGTTCGCGGATCTGTGGACAACCATTCCCGCACCGCCCGGTTGTCCACAGAATCGAAATAGCGGGCTGACAAATCTCCCCCCGCCCGCCAATCTGGAATCACCAGTTCACCGCGGCCCACGAGAGCCGCGATTCCGGAGGGGAAATCCACCATGTCTGCACGTCGTCTTCGTTCCCGCCTGCCGCACATCGTGGTCCTGGCCATGATCGGGCTCCTGACCAGCGTCGGAGCCGCTCAGGCGGGCACCGATCCGGGCTGCCGCAAGGGCGAGTTCTGCCTGTGGCCGTCCGACGGGTACGGCGGGGAAATCCAGCGTTTCGACCTGCGCACGGCCAATACCGAGGAATGCCTGCCACTACCCGAAGGATTCGACGGGTCGTCGTTCGCGAATCTGATGACCCGCGATGTGACGGTGTACCAGAGCGAGGAATGCTCGACGGAGGGAGATTTTGTGACGTACCCGGGCGGGGGCACGTACGTACCGGACGCCCCGTTCCTGGTCCGCGGCATCCAGATCTGGGAGTGAACCGGTGACCCGGGCCCGCACCGCCGCCCGCTCCAGGAAGCGAGCCGGCTCGCGGCGGCGGCCGGGCCCGACCGGGGCCGCTCCCCGACAGCGGCCCCACCCGTGGGCGCACCTCAGCGGCGGGGTGCGCCCACGGGCCCCCTCGGGGGGTTGGCGGGTGCGCACACGGGCCCCTCCGGGGGGGGTTGGCGGGGTGCGCCCACCGGCTCCCTCGGGGTGTTGCGGTAGGCGAGGCAGCGGTTTGCGGGGTTCGGTGAGCTCTCCGGGCGGCAGGGCAGGTCCCCCGGCGGCCGGCGGCCGGGGCCGGTCGCCCGACGGCCGGCGGCCGGGGCCGGTCGCCCGACGGCCGGCGGCCGGGGCCGGTCGCCCGGCGGACGAGCTGCGGGCTGCAGGGCGCCGGTCGCCAGCCAGCGAGTGCAGGTGGCGGGCCGCAGGTCCGGGAGGGTCTGCGCAGGTCGCCGGCCAGCGGCCCGCGGCGGGCACGCCGCGGGGCCGCAGGAGCCCCTGCGGCTCCGCAGGAGCCCCTGCGGCTCCGCAGGAGCCGCTGCGGGTCGCCAACCGGCGAGCCGTAGCAGGCACACCGTGGGACCGCAGGGTCCACCGCAGGTAGCCAACCGGCGACTGCAGCGGGCCCACCACGGGCCGGGCAGGGGGCCAACACCCCGCTTCGGAAGCCTCGATGGCCCGCGAGCCACCAGACGGGTCACCATCCCCGAGCTGCGGCAGGCGATGGTCTGCGGGGAGGCCCGGCCCTCTCCGAATGGCCAGGCAGGCCGCCACCCGGCGACTGCGGCCGACCGCAGGCTCAGCGGTCGTTCGCCCCAGCGAGCTGCCGCCGAAGCACTCCCGGACCGCCCGGCGCCGGACAAGCCTGCGAATCTCCAGGTCGGAGACCCGGAACTGACCGCGCACGGCCGTCGACCGGAGCCGATCCCGGGCCGGCGAGTTACCCCGAACCGGCCAGCCACCAGCCGGAGCGCCAGCGGACAGAGCAAGAGCCTTCTGATCTCTGAATAGCAGGTTCGAGCCCGTCAGGGAACCCCAACCCACCCGTAGGCCGCCGCCCGCACCGGACAGAGAGGAGCACACACACCGTTGCCATCCGGTTACTGCCGCTTGACCGCGGCCGTCACTTGGCCGAATTCCCGAATTACGTCGAACGAGACCTGAAACGATTCGCCGGTGTCGAACGATCGAGAGGATGGCGACGACTAAGCTGCCGGTGCCGGGCGACCGGCAAGACCGGCAGCGGTCGTCGGCGCGGGCCCTCGTAGCTCAGCTGGATAGAGCAAGAGCCTTCTAATCTCTAGGTCGCAGGTTCGAGTCCTGCCGGGGGCGCCACCAGGGAAGACGCCGTGCGCGGTTGCGCACGGCGCCCCCTGCCACGTGACCGGCCCCACACCGCGGTTCTTCCCGTGCTCCCACTGTGGACGGTGGCGGCCTTCGAACCCCCGCAACGTGCGGCGCCCGGAAGTCGCACCGTGCAAGCGGCCAAGTGGCGCAACGATCCCCGGCCGAGTTCCAGTCGAGACAACCTTGTGACCTGGTCGGTCATTTTGCCGGGTTGTGCTTCCGCGCAACCGGACGATCACCCCCAGCGACAACCCTTGCGGCGGGCGGGCAAAGCGACACGCCGACCCGATCGAGCGAGGCCACCCCTGACGAAGGAGGCGGTGACACACGTGAACCCCAATGAAACCGGCGGACGGCACCGGCGCCGGCGCACCAACAGCGTCACCCGCGCCGCCCTGGACGAAGCCCGGCGCGCGGGCCTCGTCCAGCGGCACCTGACGAAGCTGCGGTACCTCACGTCCCGGCCGGAGCCGGGCACGGCGGGCGGACCACTCGCCGAACCGGTCCGCTCCGCGGGCGGCGGCGGTTCCCCTCCGTCCACACGGGAGCAACTTCCGCCCACCACAGCGGCCGGCGAACCGGCACCCGGTCCGATCCCGCCGACGGGCACGGAATCGGCAGCATGACCACCACTGTGGACGGATTCCCGGGCGCGCCGAGCCGAGGGTGATCGTCAACGCCCCGAACCCGATGGCCAACCGGCAGGTGGGTGCGGAACAGCATGGTGAGCCAACGCGCCCCAATGTGGCCTTCGCGGTGGTCGCCCGACGTCGCCCAGCCGCGGATCACCGCGGCCCGGTGGGCGAACCACCTCATCTTCCGCGGTGGAGAGCGCGCACTCCGGGAGATGTGCGCGGACGGGCGGGAACGGCAGCATCGGGCGTGCCGGCCGGTTGCCGGCGTGCGCCGGATCGGTCCTGCACAGACGAGAGGCTCCGCGATGGAGAGAACGAAGTTCCAGCTCGACGAGTCCCAGATTCCGAGCACCTGGTACAACATTGCCGCCGACCTGCCCGGTGCCCCGCTGGCGCCCGCGCTCAACCCGGCGACCGGGGAACCGCTGACTCGCGACGAGATGGGCGCGACGATGCCGGAGCCCATCATCGACCAGGAGCTGAGCACCGAGCGGGACATCGAGATCCCGGAGCCGGTGCGGCAGCTCTACGCCCAGTGGCGGCCCAGCCCCCTCTACCGCGCGCGCCGGCTCGAGCAGGCCCTCGGCACCCCGGCCAAGATCTACTACAAGTACGAGGGGGTCGCCCCGTCCGGCAGCCACAAGCCGAACACCGGGATCCCGCAGGCGTACTACAACAAGCAGGCGGGCAAGACCGGCCTGATCACCGAGACCGGCGCCGGGCAGTGGGGCAGCGCGACGGCGTTGTCGGCCGCGCTCTTCGGGCTGACCGCCAAGGTGTTCATGGTCAAGGTGAGCTTCCAGCAGAAGCCGTACCGCCGGGCGCTGATGGAGTCGTACGGCGCCGAGTGCGTGCCCAGCCCCAGCCCGGAAACCGCGGTGGGACGGGCGATACTGGCCAAGCACCCCGACTCCCCCGGCAGCCTCGGCATCGCCACCTCCGAAGCGCTGGAGACCGCGGCCACCGACCCGTCGCTCGGCTACGTGCTCGGCAGCGCCGCGAACCACGTGCTGCTGCACCAGACCGTCATCGGGCAGGAAGCCCTGCTGCAGATGGAACTGGCCGGGGACTACCCGGACGTCATCGTCGGCTGCTCCGGCGGCGGCAGCAACCTCGCCGGGCTCACGTTCCCGTTCATCGGCGCGCAGCTGCGCGGTGGCCCCGCCGTGCGGGTGCTGGCCGTCGAGCCCGCCGCGTGCCCGACGCTGACCCGCGGCAGCATCGCCTACGACTACGCGGACACCGGCCGGCTCGGGCCGCTGTTCCGGATGCACACCCTCGGCCACGAGTTCATGCCGCCGCCCGTGCACGCCGGTGGCCTGCGCGCGCACGGCATCGGGCCGCTCGTCAGCCGCGCCGTCGAGGACAAGCTGATCGAGCCGATTGCCGTCGGGCAGACCGGGTGCTTCGAGGCGGGTGTGCAGTTCGCCCGAACCGAGGGGATCCTCCCGGCGCCCGAGTCGACGCACGCCATCCGCGGCGCGATCGACGAAGCGCTGAAGTGCAAGGCCGAAGGCGTCGGCCGGACCATCCTTTTCGGACTTTCCGGGCACGGGCACTTCGACCTCGTGGCCTACGACAAGTACTTCGCGGGCACGCTCGAAGACGACGTCGTCAACGAAGAGGCGCTCGACCTCGCGGCGGCGTCGATCCCGCGGCTGGGCGGGACCACGTCGTGAGGGTGGCGGTCGTCGACGCGGACGGCATCGCGGCGCACCTGCCCGCGGTGCTGGCCGCGCACGGGCTGGGTGCGGTGCGCGTCCGGTCCGAGGCGCCGGACGTGCACCTGACCGGTTCGGCGGACGCCGACGTCCGGCACCAGGGCGACGTCGCCGCGACCGCGGAAGCGTTGCGGCGCCTCGACGTCGGGTTCGTGCTGGCCGGCACCGAGTCGGGGGTGCTGCTCGCCGACGAGCTGTCGGCGGCGCTCGGCACGCCGGGCAACGGCATGACCCGGCCGACGGCGCGCCGCGACAAGTTCGAGATGGTGGCGGCGGTGCGCGAGGCGGGCCTGGCCACGGCGGCGTCGTTCGCCTCGCCGTCCGGCGACGAGGTCGCCGGCTGGGCCGCTGCGCTCGGCAGCTGGCCGGTGGTGCTGAAGCCACTGGCGAGCGCGGGCACCGACAACGTGCGGATCTGCCACTCCGCCGACGAGGTGCGTACCGAGCACGCCGCGATCCTGGCCAGCACCACGCGCTACGGCTCGCGCAACGAAACCGTGCTGGCCCAGGAATACCTGCACGGCGACGAGTACTTCGTCAACACGGTCAGCCGGGACGGCGAGCACCACGTCGTCGAGGTGTGGCGCTACCACAAGCAGTCCATCGGCGGCGATCGCTGGATGTACGACTACGAGCAGCCGGTGCCGGTGGAGGACCCGCAGGTGGCCGCCCTGGTCGAGTACACCCTGGGCGTCCTGGACGCGCTCGAGATCCGCAACGGCGCCGGGCACACCGAGGTTATGCTCACCGCGGCCGGGCCGGTCCTGGTCGAATCCGGGGCGCGGATGGGCGGTTCGCACCAGCCGTCGGTGGTCTCGCGGTGCATCGGGACCAACCAGGTCGAGTGCCTGGCGCGGGCGGTGGCCGAGGGGGTCGCCGCGCTGCCGACGTACCGGCCGCGGTCGTTCCTGCGCTACGTCACGCTGATCAGCCCCGGCGACGGCGTGGTCCCGGACGAAGCGGGGTTCGCGGCGGTGCGCGCGCTGCCGTCGTTCGTCGACCTGGTGCTGACCACCCCGGCCGGGGGGCCGGTGCGGCGGACGGTCGACCTCGCCACGTCGGTGGGTTACGTCTACCTCGAGGCGGACGACCCGGAACAGGTGGAACGGGACTACAAGCAGCTGCGCGAGTACGAACTGAACGGGCTCTACACAGGTGAGGCGGTGACCAGGTGACCAAGGCGATCACGGAACTCAGCGAGCTGGCGGACATCCCGGCGGAGTGGGTGCACGTCGAGAAGCGCATCTACCCGGGCGACGACCTGCGGCTGCCGGGCGCGTACCTGAAGTGGTACGACATCCGCGAAGCCGGCGAGGAAGCCGCCCCGGCGATCAGCGAGCAGGCCCGCCAGTACCTGCGCGACCAGGCGGAGGCGGGCGAGCTGGAGTTCCAGAACGAGCTCGGCTACGCGATGCTGCACCACGACGGCGGCTACTACCTGATCGTCGGGCTGTGGCGCAAGGACGAGCTGTGGACGGGAATCTTCTTCCTGGACGGCGACGAGTTCAAGCGCTACCCGGCGAAGCCCGGTGCGTTCCGGGCGACGCAGAACGTGGTCGAGCTGGACGCCACCGCGCACGAGCGCCGGGCGTGGGCGCGGTTCCTGCGTTCGGACCGCGACGAGGCCGCGAAGCGGACCTACATCGAGGACTACTGCACCGGAGTCGTCGGAGTGCCGTGACCCCCGCACCCGGCGACCGGGCCCGCTCCCAGCCGGGGGCGGGCCCGTTCTCGTGGCCGACCGGCCGACGCAAAGGGCTCCTGTGCCTGGCACAGGAGCCCTTTCGCAGCAACAGAAACGCAGCAACAGAAACTCAGTCTTCGACGGCCCGCGTCCGGACCTTGATGTCTGCCACCCGCGCGCGGCTGTACTCGATCGCGGCCGTCGTGCCGGCCGCGCGGACCGCCACGTGGCCCAGCCCGTCCCAAGATCCGTCCAACGACCGGACCACATCACCCGGGGCTGCTCCGCCCAGGTCGATCGCCACCGTGGCCGGGTCCGCCGACACCGAGTCCACTCCCGCGATCTCCAGGATCTCGCCCGGCTGCGCCACCGCCAGCCAGCTCGCCGCCGCTCCCTCGGCCGGCGGGGCCTGCAGCACCGGGGTCACCGTGCCGTGGGGCCACTTCATCGTCAGCTCGTGCATGTCCACCCCGTGGACCTCGCGGACCATCTCGTTGATCAGCGCGCCGCCGATGCGGTTCTGGCTCTCGATCACCACCGGGCCGCGGGGGCTGAACTTGAACTCCGTGTGGCTCGGGCCGTCCGCGTACCCCAGTGCGTCCAGGAACGCCGGGATCATCCGCTCCACCGCAGCCACCTCCGCGGCCGACAGGCGGGCCGGGATCGCGTGGCCCGCGTGGACCACCGTGCCCGGCAGCGTCACCGCCTCCGTGATCGCCAGCACCGTGTGGCGGCCCGCGAACGAGAACGCTTCCGCGCTGTAGAGCGTTCCGTCGATGTATTCCTCCATGACGTACTCGTCGAGGTCGTACTGGCCGAGGAACGGGTGATCGGAGACATCGCGCCGGCTCGAAATCGCTTCGTGGACCGCAGAAACGTCGGCGGCGCTGTCGACGCGGTGGACGCCGAAGCTCGCCGTGCCCGCTCCGGGCTTGACGATGAACGGGTAGCCGTAGCGGGCGCCGAACGCCGTCAAGCTCTCCCGGTCCGTCATGGCCTCCGCGCCGATCGCCGGGACGTCCGGGGAGGCCGCCTCCGCCAGGCAACGGCGCATCACGTACTTGTCGGTGAACCGGTGGCTCACCTCGTACGACGGCCCGGCGAGGCCGAGCAGGTCGCGGACCCGGCCTGCCGGGTCGAGGCCCGGCTCGGTCAGCGACACCACCGTGGTGAAGCCCCACGTGCGGTGCGCCGCCTCGGCCAGCGGGCCGAACGTGGCCCAGTCGGTGTAGTCCGCCAGCAGCGCGCCCACCACCAGCGGGCCGTACTCCGGCCTGAACTCGGCCGGGAACTGGCAGTACACCACCTCGAGGCCGGCCGCCTTCGCCGCGTGGAAGTGCTTGGGGTTGCCGCCGATGAGCAGGATGCGTGGCGCCATTTCGCTGGTCACTCCTGAGGGCTCAGACCGGTTCCGGTTCGGGCTCGGGTTTGGCCGGGACCGCGACTTCGGGCTCCGGCACGGGTTTCGTCGCGCGGACCGACGGCAGGCACAGGCACAGCGCCCCGCCGACGACGCAGGCGAACCCGGACAGCGCCACCACCTGGGCCGCGCTGAGGTGCTCCAGCAGCAGGCCGCCGAGGGCCGCGCCCGTCGGCGAGGACGCGACGATCACCGACCGCCGGGCGCCGAACACCGCGCCGTACTGCTCGGCCGTGACCGCGTTCTGGATGACGCTGATCTCGGTGGACGCGTACGGCGCCCAGACGAACCCGCCGACGAACATGATCACCAGCGCCAGCGGCAGCGTGTGCACCAGGACCAGCGGCAGCAGGATGAGGCCCCACACCGTGGCGCCGACCGCGTTGACCACGGCCGGGCGGAACCGGGCCAGCCGCGGCACCATCACCAGGCCGAGCAGCGCGCCGACGCCCATCGCCGACCACATCGCGCCGTACCCCGCGCCACCGGCGCCGAGGTTCTGCTCGGCGAACACCGGGACCGCGGTCAGCAGCGGGCCGTAGGACAGGAAGTAGATGACCGTCAGGATCATCATCGCGCGGACCACCGGCACGGTGATCAGCGGGCCGAACCCGGTGACGAACCCGTTCCTGGCCTTCTTCGCGGGGACGGCCGCGGAGACCGGGGGCGCCGCGGCCGGGTTCACCCGGACGCCGAGCACCAGCAGCGTCGCGGCCAGGCACATGACCGCCGGGATGAACAGCGACCAGATCCCGATGAAGCCGGCGAGCGAACCGCCGAGTACCGGGCCGACGAGGTAGGGGAACTGGTCGCCGATGGTGAGGACGCCGTTGGCGACGTGCAGCTCGCGGCGCGGGATGAGCAGCGGCGTGATCACGCGGGTGCCGACCTTGGCCAGCGGGTTGGTGACGCCCATGACGAGGCACAGGCCGAGCACCACCGGGACGCTGAACGTCCCGACCACCGACAGCAGCGCGATCCCGCCGATCGCGATCCCGCGGACGGCGAACCCGATCGCGGTGAGCTTCACCGGCGACCAGCGGTCGAACCACGCGCCGAGCAGCGGCCCGGACACGATCTCCGGCGCCCGGCGGAACAGCACCGCGAGGCCGGCCAGGCCCGGGGAACCGGTCTCCACCAGCACGATCCAGATGAGGGCGACGGAGGCGAACTCGTCGGCGGTCTCGGACAGCAGGCTGCTCACCGTGAGCTTGCCCAGACCGGGGAACCGGCCCAGCACCGACCGCTGCCACCGGTTCCGGACGAAACCGGGCGCCAGATTCACCATCACTGCCCCTTCCGGGTCCACCCCCGCAGCCCGCGGTCCACCGTCCTCCCGGGCGACGGCGGACCGCATCTCCTTGTGTGCCCGTGCGGTTACGCGGCCTTGCCGAGCCCGGTCTCGTCGGCCGCCTCGGCGACGAGGGAGCCGTCCGCCGTCTCGTAGCGGCTGGCGAACAGGGCCGGGTGGGCCGACCGGATGCCTTCGACCACCAGCTCGTACGGGAAGTCGTCGAAGTCGCCGTAGTCGTGGAGGAACTCCATGTACCGGCGGCCCTTGCTGTCGTAAGGGTGCGACATGCTGTCGGCCGTCCCGTCGAACTCCAGCGGCGTGATGCCGTACAGCCGGCACAGCAGCTTGTTGAACACCGGGGTCGCGCGGACCCACTTCCCGTCCAGGTACACCGAGTTCAGCGCGTGGAAGCGGAAGACGTCCCCGCCGACCAGCTCGCGCAGGCGCGGCGACGCCAGGTGGTTGCGGACGTCGGTGAGCGCGATCCGGCTCGGCACGCCCGCCGCGCGGCACACGGCGGCGTACACGATGGACTTGTGCACGCAGAACCCGCGGCCGCGCTCGATGATCGCGCTGGCCTTCAGGCCCGTGCGGCTCAGCGCCGCGCCGTAGACCTCGTAGTGCAGCTTGTCGCGGACCGCGTAGTACAACGCGACCGCCTTGTCGGTCGGCGTGGTTTCCGTGCCGTCGAGCGCCTGCCCGACGAACTCCTGCACGACCGGGTGGTCGTAGTCGAGGAAGGGGGTGACCCCGAGCAGGTCCTGCGGAGGCGTCTCGGCCGCCATGTCGTCCTTCTTCCGGTTCCGGCGCCTGTCAGCGCACTCCGAGCATTCTGGCGACCTTGTCCCGCTGGACCTCCGACGTGCCGGAGTAGATCGTGCCGCCGGTGGCGTCGCGCAGTTCCTTCTCGATCCCGAACTCGCTGAGGTAACCCCGGCCGCCGAAGATCTGCACGGCGTTGGTCGCCGACCGGACGTTGGCTTCGCTGGCCAGCACCTTCGCCATGGCCACGTCCACCATCACGTCTTCCCCGGCCTCGAACCGCCGTGCGGTGTCGTAGAACCAGTTGCGGGTGGTCTCCAGGTCGATCTTCATCTCGACGATCTTTTCCGCGATCAGCTGGCAGGACGCGATGGGCGCCCCGAACTGCTTGCGGCTCTTCGCGTAGTCGATGCTCTGCTCCAGGCGGTACTCCATCGCGCCCAAGCTGATCGCGAAGGACAGGAGCACCTCCCACTTCATCACGTAGTCGAGCAGCAGGAAGCCCTTGCCCCGGCGGCCGACCATGTTCGCCGCGGGCACCACGCAGTCGGTGAACGTCAGGTTCCCCAGCGGCGACGTGCGCAGGCCCATCTTGTCGATCGGCGGCCCGGCCTCGAAGCCGGGCGTGCCCTTCTCGACGGCGAACACGCTGATGCCGAGCGGGCCGGTGCCGGGTGAGGTCCGGGCGTAGACCAGGACGACGTCGGCGACCGGGCCGTTGGTGATGAAGAACTTCCGGCCGTTGATGACGTAGTCGTCGCCCCGGCGCTCGGCCGTGGTCTGCATGGCCGCGGCGTCGGAACCGCCCTGCGGCTCGGTGATCGCGTGCGCGCAGATCACCGAACCGTCGCACACGCGCGGCAGGAGCCGGTGCTTCAGCTCGTCGGTGCCGAACCGGTGGACCGGCACGCCGGTGCTGACGAGCTGCGTCGAGATCGAGAAGCTCAGCCCGCCGTCACGGCAGTGGTAGCCGAGGCCCTCCAGCACGTGCATGGTGGTCGGCAGGTCGTGCCCGCCGCCGCCGTACTCGGTGCCGAACGGCAGGCCGAACAGTCCCGACGCGCCGATCTCCGGCCAGAACCCGCCGGGGAACTCCGCCTCGCGGTCGCGCCGGAGGTGGTCGGCGCCCCAGGCCTGGAACGCCTCGGTGTAGCCGTCCCGCAGCGCCTGCTGCTTGTCGGTCCACTGCTGCATCGGGGGAGCTCCGGCTCAGTAGTTGGAGTATTCGTCGTCGAGGTTGTGCGATTCGTCGCCGATGAGGGCCGGCGTGAACATGCAGACGAGCTCCATGTCCTGGTCCGGCGACGCGATCAGGTGGTGCGGGTCGTGCTTGTCGAGTGCGTAGATCGTGCCGACCTCGATCGCGTGCTCGTCACCCGCGGAGTCGATCACCTTGCCGCTGCCGGCGATGCAGTAGCAGGCTTCGAGGTGGTTCTTGTACTCCAGTGCCGAGTCGGTGCCGGCCCGGACGATCGTGTGGGTGACGGTGTAGCCCATGCCGTCCTTGAGGGTCAGGAAGCGGTGGCTCAGCCCGTTGCCCCACTCGACGCCTTCGACTTCCGAAAGTTTGCGGATGATCACGGCTCAGGCCGCCTTTCCGAGGTAGTCCACACCGGACGCACCGGACGGCGAGTGCTGCTCGACGAACCGGGTGATCGAGTCGATGGAGGTGAAGTCCTGCTCGACGATTTCGACCTCCTCCATCGGGATCGAGAAGGTGGCCTCCAGCCAGGTGACCACGCGCAGCAGGCCCAGGCTGTCGATCACGCCGTTGGCCCGCAGGTCGTAGTCGGCCTCCAGCTCCTCCGGGCCGACGCCGGGGAGGAACTCGTCGAGGACGTAGGATTTGATCTGCTCCGAATAACTCATGTCAGCTCCCAGTAACCAGGTCGCGGATGACGGCTTTGCGGTCGGTCTTGCCCGTCGACGTCGTGGGCAGCGGGTCGTCGACCACGCGGATCGTGGTGGGCAGCGCCGCCCGCGCCAGCCGCTCGCGGCAGAACTGCCGCAGCCCCAGCACGCCGAGCGGCTCGGTCGTGTCGCGGCGGACGACCGCGTGGATGACCAGCCCCGCCACGTCGTCGGGCACGGCGACCACGGCCGCACCGGCGATCCGTTCGTGGCCGAGCAGGACCTGCTCGATCTCCTCCAGGTTGACCCGCACACCGCGGACCTTGACCTGGGAGTCGTTGCGGCCCACCAGGGTGAACACGCCGTCGGCGTCCCGCTCGACGAGGTCGCCGGAGCGGAAGTAGACGCGGCCGTTGTCCCGTTCGACGAACTTGTCCGCGCCGCCGCCGACGGCGTACCCGGCGGTCTGGAACGGGGTCGACACGAGCAGCTCACCGGTGGCCGGGCCGTCGACGACCTCGCCGTCGGCGTCGAGGACGAGCGCGTCGACGCCGGGCAGCGGGCGGCCGATCGGCAGCGGGCCCGCGCCCTCGAAGCCGGTGATCTCGTGGATGAAGCTGTCGTTGGTCTCGGTGGCGCCGTAGATGTTGTGGAAGCGCGCGTTGGGGAACAGCCGCGGCAGCTCCGGCAGCAGCTTCGCGGGCATCTTGTCGCCGGTGACGATCACGTGCTTCACCGACTCGAACGGCTCGCCGCCGGGGACGTCGGCCAGCAGCCGGTAGAGCATCGGCACCGACTGCACGACCTCGACGGACTCGGCGCGGATCAGCTCGGCCAGGTGCTTGCCGTTGGTCGCCTTCTCGGGGTCGACCAGCACCGTCGTGCCGCCGGCCTTGAAGGTGGCGCGGATGTCGAGCAGGCACAGGTCGAAGTTGAAGGGTGCGTAGTTCAGCACCACGGTGCCGGGCCGGAGCCGGAACTTCGTCACGGCCCATTCGGTGAACCGCTCCACGGCCTGGAAGCTCAGCGGCACCACCTTCGGCAGCCCGGTGGACCCCGAGGTGGTGAAGATGAACGAGGTGGCGTCCGGGCTGACGTCGGGACCGGTGATGCCGTCGAGGCCGGCGAGGTCGCCGTCGGGCAGGACCGCGGTGGTGTCGATCTTGTGCACCCGCAGCCCGCCCACGCCCACGCCGGATTCGGCGGTGAGCACGTCGGTGCAGTCCGCCTTCTCCAGCAGCTCTTCCAGCGCCGTCCCGCCGAGCTCGGTGGAGGGCAGCATGAACGGGCGGCGCGCCAGCAGGCAGGCGACGATCAGCGCGACGGTCCGCGGGGTCTTCGCCGCGTGCACCGCGACCCGGGCCTCGGGCGGCAGCTGCAACGCCGTGAGCCCCTGGTGGGCCGACATCGTCATGGCGCACAGCTCGGCGTAGGACACCCGGACCTCGCCCAGCACCAGCGCGGTCGACTCCGGCCGGGTGCGGGCGAAGTCGGCCAGGCAGCCGAGCAGCGAACGCGAGTACGGCACAATGGTCTCCAACCCAGCCGGGCACGCGGCGACCACCGTCGCGCGCCAACCAGCCACACCGGCTCCCCCATGGGGAGTCCACTTCGGACTCCGGCGGGGCCCGGGCCGGGCTCCGCGTGGACTCCACGGTAGCTTCGAGCCGGAGTGACTGGCTTCTCGCGCAGTGCGGCGCCGATCAGGCCGGGAGCGTCCCCTGTGGACCGTCCGACCAGGACTCCCAGCGCCACAGCCGCCCGGTGCCCTGGGTCGCGCGCACGCCGTCGTCCGACATCTCGAACTTCCCGAAGTCGAGCACGTACAGCGCGTCATCACCGGGGGCGAACCCGACGTCGATCGGCCGCGCCAGCGCGGGTGCGCCGGGCAGGTCGCGCAGCGACCAGTCCGCCGGGTCGGCGACGACGAGGCTGCGGCCGACCGGCGGCCCGCCCGCGGGCAGGCACATCGGTGCCTCGTCGCCGAACAGCGTCACCACGAGCTGCCCGCGGAGGGCGCCGCCCGGGACGACGGCGAAGCGCGTGGCCGAGACGTGCGGCTCGAACTCCAGCAGCGCCCGCTCGGGCGGCGGCAGCTCGTCGTGGCCGGCCAGCACGAACTCCGGCTGCGAGCCGCGCTCGGGGGCGAACGCGGGGTCGGTCACCGGGCGGTCGCCGACGTAGTCCGGCCAGCCGTACCAGGCGCCGGGCCGGACGTCGAACAGCAGGTCCGGGGCGTTGCCGATCGGGCGGCTCCCCCGGTCGTCGGCGCCCTGGTCGAGCGCGATCAGCCGGCCGTCGGGCAGGAAGCCGAGGCCGAAGGCGTTGCGCAGCCCCCACGCCACCAGCTCCATGCCGGAGCCGTCCAGCTCGCACCGCAGCACGGCGGCGGTGCACGGCAGCTGCGCCGCGATCTTCTCCCCCGGGGTGGTCCGGGTGCCGAACGGGCCGAACGCGCCGGTGTCGATCGTCGCGCCGGGCTCGTCGGAAAACGGGTCCCGGGTCGTCGCGTTGAACCCCGAGAGGGTGATGTCGAGGCCGGGCAGGTCGAACGCGTGCGGCAGCCGGCGCAGCCAGCCGAGCTCGTAGGCGTCCAGGCCGATCACGCCCAGGTTCGACATCGCGCCCTGGCTGAAGTAGAGCTTCCGGTCGGCGCCGACCACGGCCATGTTCGTGTGGTAGTTGCCGGGGCCGGGCATGCCGTCGACGACGACGTGCTTGCTCCCGTCGGCCTCGACGCGGGTGATCCGGCCGGCCCCGCCTTCGGAGACGAACAGGCCGCCTTCGAACCAGCACAGGCCGGTGACCGGGGCGGCGAGCTCGTCGGCGACCAGCGTCCGCTCGCCGCCGTCGAAGCGCCAGACCTTCCCGCCGGGAGCCGCGCCCCCGAAGGCGAGGCCGGACTCGGCGACGTAGATCCCGCCGGCGTCGTCGAACGCCAGGCTGGTCGGGAACTGCAGGCCGGTGGCGACTTCTGCCGCCGGTGCGGGCGCGATGCCGGTCATCCGGTCACCGCCGCGGTGTTCGGGCACATCCGGTGCGTGGGCTCCATGGGCACGGCGAAACCTCCCGGCTGGTCGACCGGCGGCGGAGCAGCGCCCCAGCCGCTTCTCGTCGGCGACGCTAGCCGGGAGCGCCCCTTCCGGCGTCTTCGCGCGTGCTCAGCCGGCCAGCAGCCGCCGGTTCCACCAGGTGGAGAGCCGGCGGCCGACCACGCCGCTCAGCTCGTCGAGCTCGGCGGCCAGCCGCTCGAGGTCCTCGGCGACTAGCGCCTGCGGGCCGTCGCACAGCGCCTCCTCCGGGTGCGGGTGGACGTCGACGAGCACGCCGTCCGCGCCGACGGCGACCGCGGCCCGCGACAGCGGCAGCACCAGGTCGCGGCGGCCGCCGGAGTGCGAGGGGTCGACCATCACCGGCAGGTGCGAAAGCCGTTGCACCACCGGCACGGCCGAGATGTCGAGGGTGTTGCGGGTGGCGGTCTCGAAGGTGCGGATGCCGCGTTCGCAGAGCACGATGTCGAGGTTGCCGCGCTGCGCGATGTACTCGGCCGCCATCAGCCACTCGTCGATCGTGGCGCTCATCCCGCGCTTGAGCAGCACCGGCTTGCCCGCTTCGCCCACCGCCTGCAGCAGCCCGAAGTTGGACATGTTGCGCGTGCCGACCTGCAGCATGTCCGCGTACCGGGCGACCATTTCGACGTCGTCGGCGGCGACCACCTCGGTGACGATCGGCAGCTTGGTCTCGGCCCGGACGTCGGCCAGGATCTTCAGGCCCTCCTCGCCCAGCCCCTGGAAGGCGTACGGCGACGTCCGCGGCTTGAAGGCGCCGCCGCGCAGCAGCACCGCGCCGGCCGCCTGCGCCATCCGCGCCGCCTCGAGGGTCTGCTCCGGCGTCTCGACCGCGCACGGCCCGGCGATCAGGGTGACCGTGTCCGGGCCGACCGGCACGCCGCCGACGTACACAGTGGACCGTTCGGGGTGGTGTTCCCGGCTGACCAGCTTGTACTTGGCCGAAATCCGGGTGACGCTCTGCACCGCGCGCATGCCGCCGAGGTTCAGCGTCTCGAAGCGGTCGACGTCGCCGACCAAGCCGATGACGACCCGGCTGACCCCGCGGCTGACGAAGGCCTCGCCCCCGGCCGCGCCCACCCGCTCGACGATCGCGTCGACGTCTTCTGCCGTGGCGTCGGTTGCCATGACGATGACCATGTTGTCAGCACTCCTCCAGCGCGACGCGGTCCCGTGGCCGGCGGCCGCCGGGATGGGCCTGCAGGTCCATGCTCCCGGGCCGCGCGGGCGGCCGACGTCTCCACCGTTGCGCAGCGACCTGACGGAAAGCCTTGACCGGCAACGGTTCTCGCAATCGAGCGGAAGTACCGGACCGGCCGCGGCCGATACCGTCGTACCCACTCGTGCCCACCGCAGGAAGAGGGATCCCGATATGTCCAGCAGCAATGGCACTTCCACCGTGGCGACCGAGCAGGCCGCCGTCGCCGCGGTCCCGCAGCGCATCATCGCGGCGTGGGCCGGCAACGACGCGGACGCCTTCGCCGCGGCGTTCACCGAGGACGGCACGATGGCGCTGCCCGGCGGGGTCTTCGTCAAGGGCCGCCCCGGGATCAAGGAGTTCATGGCGGCCGGTTACGCCGGGCCGTACAAGGGCACCCGCGTCCACGGCGAGCCGGTCGACGTCCGCTTCATCGGCAAGGAGGGCGCGATCGTCGTCACCGTCGGCGGCGTGCTCGCCCCGGGCGAGACCGAGGTCGCCCGCGAGCGCTCGGTGCGCGCCATCTGGGTGCTGGCCAAGCAGGACGGCGAATGGCTGATCGCCGCTTACCAGAACACCCCGCTGGGCTGACGTCTTCTCCCTGCGTGCGCGATTTCCCGCTCGCGCCCCGCCACCGCGCTAGCGTGGGGGCCGAGCACCGGCCGCCGGATCGAGGGGAAGCACCGATGCCGCAGGGGCAGCGCGGATGACCGACGTCGAGCGGGCGATCGCCGATGCGTACCGTCGCGAGTGGGCCTTCGTGCTCGCCGCGACGGTACGGGTCACCCACGACCTCGACCTCGCCGAGGAGCTCGTGCAGGAGGCGTTCGTCTCCGCGCTGGACGGCTGGCGCCGCACCGGTGTCCCGGCCCGCCCGGGGGCCTGGCTGACCACGATCGCGCGCCGGAAGGCGACGGACCACTTCCGGCGGCAGGAGGCGTTCCGCAGCCGGATACCGCTACTCGTGGAACCGGACGTGACCGAGATGGACGACCTGGACGCGCTGGTGGCGGGCGAGACGATCCCCGACGACCGGCTGCGGCTCATCTTCACCTGCTGCCACCCGGTGCTGCCGCGCGAGGCGCAGATCGCGCTGACGCTGCGGCTGGTGTGCGGGGTCGGCACCGGCGACATCGCGCGGGCGTTCCTGGTGCCGGAAGCGACGATGGCCGCCCGGATCACCCGGGCGAAGAAGAAGATTTCCGCCGCCGGCGTCCCCTACCGCGTCCCCGCGGCGAGCGAGCTGCCGGACCGGCTGGACGCGGTGCTCACCGTCATCCACCTGCTGTTCACCACCGGGCACACGGCGCCTTCGGGCGACGCGCTGGTGCGTGACGACCTGGTCGACCGCGCGCTCGGCCTGGCGCGGCTGCTGCGCGAGCTGATGCCGGACGAGCGCCAGGTCTGGGGCCTGCTGGCGCTCCTGCTCGTCACCGACGCCCGGCGCGCCACCCGCACCGACGCCGACGGCCGGATCCTGCTGCTGGAAGAGCAGGACCGCACCCGCTGGGACCGGGCGGCCATCGCCGAGGGGCACCAGCTGGTGCTCGACGCCATGCGCGCGGGCCGGCCGGGCAAGTTCGTGCTGCAGGCGGCCATCGCGTCGCTGCACGCGCAGGCGCCGAGTTACGCGGAGACGGACTGGGCGCAGGTCGTGGTGCTCTACGACGAGCTGCTGAAGGTGTGGCCGTCCCCGGTGGTGTCGCTCAACCGCGCGATCGCGGTGTCCATGGTGGACGGTCCGGAGACGGCGCTGGGCGAACTCGAGGTGCTGGAGGACGACGGCAGGCTCGACGGGTACCACTACTTGCCGGCGGCGAAGGCGGACCTGCTGCGCCGGCTGGGGCGGACAGCGGAGGCCGCGACGGCTTACCGGGCGGCGCTGGATCTTGCGGACAACGACGCCGAGCGAGCCTTTCTCGCCGGACGGCTCGACGAGGCCACCGCGGCTTGAGCCGCTCGCGGGCGGGCCTCGCGGGAGCGGGGCAGCTCGCGGCGGGGGCAGCTCGCGGCGGCGCCGAACCAACTCCGGCGGCGAGGCCGGCGCGGCGCAGGCAGCTCGCGGCGGCGCCGAATCGCTCAGCGGCAAGGCCGCCGCGGCACAGGCAGCTCGCCGGGCGGCCGGCGCCGAACCAACTCCGGCGGGCAAGGCCGCCGCGGCCCACGCACCTCGCGACAGGACACCTCGCGGCCCAGGAACCCTCGCGGGCGACCGGCGCCGAACCGCTCGGCGCGGCCACCCCGTCTGAGCCGTCAGCTCCGCCGATAACACAGCGACACGACACCCGAGCCGAACGCCTCGGCGCTCACCAGCTCCAGATCCATCCGCTCCGAGAACGTCCCGAACAGCTTGCGGCCGCGACCGAGGACCACCGGGTTGACCAGCAGCCGGTACTCGTCGACCAAACCCGCCGTCACCAGCGATTGGGCCAAGCCCACTCCGCCCAGCACCAGCACGTCCCCGCCCGGCTGGGCACGCAGGGCGCCGATCGCCGCGGCCGCCTCCGGGACCGCGCGGGCGTTGACCCAGCCCGGCTCGTGCGGGGTTCGCGAGCAGACCAGCTTCGGCGTCTTCTCCAGCCAGCGCGCGTGCTCGCCTGCGCCGCCGGATGCCGTGGGGTCGGTCGCCGTCGCGGGCCAATGGGTCAGGAACTGCTCGTACGTCGCCCGGCCCAGCACCGCCGTGTCCGCTCGCTCCTGCAGCTCGCCGACCACCCGCCACGTGTCGTCGTCCACCCGGATCCAGTCCATCGCTCCGGCCGGGCCTTCGATCCGGCCGTCGAGGGTCATCTGGAGGTACAGCACCACTTCGCGCACCGCGCTCTTCCCTTCCACAACGGAAAACGCGCGTCGCCGTGAGCAAGCAAGCAAGCACGGCGACGCGCGTCCAGGAATTCCCGGTCAGCCCATCAGCGGACGGACCTCCACACCGCCGTCCATGATCGGCACGAAGCTCGCGATCTCCAGGGCGTGGTCGAGGTCGCGGGCGTCCACGACGAAGAAGCCGGCGAGGGCTTCCTTGCTCTCGATGAAGGGCCCGTCGGTGACCTTGCCGCCGCGGAGGGAGCGGGCTTCGGCGGTCGGCTGGGTGGCGTACCCGGCCACCAGCTTGCCGCCGGACTCCGCGACCCGGCCCTCGACCCGGCCGTGCGCCTCCAGGACCTCCGGCGGGATGTCGGCGATCCCGCCGGGGGTCTCCCGCTCGAAGATCAGGATTGCGTACTGCGCCATGCGAATTTCTCCTTTGTGGTTTGTTACTGAGCTGTCAGGGACCAATCCGGCCACAGCCACGGCCATCCGGCTGGGTGGCAACGGTTACCTGCCGCCTGGGGGGCGGCCTGCTTTTGGCCGGATTGGTCCCTCGATCCGCCGGCCTCAGCCGGCGGGGGTCCCGGACACCGGTTCCGGTGCTTCGTCGGCGGGTGCGGGCGGCGCCTCCTCGGCGGGGGCACCGAGCGCGCCGATGTGACGGCACTTCACGAAGAACAGCACCCCGACCCCGGCCAGGACCACCGCGCTGATCAACGCCGCGGTGTGCAGGCCGCTGGTGAACGCCTCGCGCGCCGCGGCCAGCAGCTGACCGGCGACGTCCCCGGGCAGCCCGTTGGCCGCCGTGGTGGCCCCGGCGAGGCTCTCGCGAGCCGCGTCCGCGGTACCGGACGGCACTCCGGCGGGGACGGCGAGCGTCGAGCGGTACACGATGGCACCGACGCTGCCGATGATCGCGAAGCCCATCGCCGCCCCGAGCTCGTTGCTGATCTGCGGCATCGACGCGGCCGCGCCCGCCTTCTCCGGCGGAGCCGAGCCGATGACCTGGCCGATGCCCAGCGAGAGCAGCGGGCCACCGCCGAGGCACCACACCGCGAAGCCGAGGATCAGCAGCCCGCTGCCGCCCGACGAAGCCGCCTGCGTCATCAGGAGCAGGCCGACCGCGACGATCAGCAGGCCACCGGAGATGAGGTAGGCGGGCCGGACCCGGCGGGCCAGGATCGGCGACACCAGCACGGCGACGGTCGAGACCGCCATGCCCGGCAGCAGCGCCAGCCCGGCCGCCAGCGAACCGAGGCCGTCGACGAGCTGGAAGTACTGCGTGGCCAGCATCATCACCGCACCGGTGAGCAGGCTGTAGGCCAGCAGGCTGACCAGCCCGACGGTGAACACCGAGTTCTTGAACAGGCTCAGGTCCAGCAACGGGTCCGCGAGCGTGCGCTGCCGCAGCACGAACAGCACGCCGAACACGATGCCGACCACGACGGCCAGCACCGGCACGAGCTCGAAGCCGTTCTTCGCCAGCTCCTTGAAGCCGTAGACGAACGGCAGGATCGCGGCCAGCGACATGCCGACGCTGATCAGGTCGATCCGGCCGCCGGCGGGCGACTTGAACTCCGGCAGCAGCACCGGGCCGAAGACCAGCAGCACGGCCATCACCGGGATGTTGATCAGGAACACCGAGCCCCACCAGAAGTGGGCGAGCAGCACGCCGCCGATGATCGGGCCGAGGATCGCGCCGACGGTGAAGAACGCCGACCAGATCCCGATCGCCAGCCCCATCTGCTTGGGGTTGCGGAACATGTTGCTGATCAGGGCCAGCGTGCACGGCCCGAGGGTCGCACCGGCGATACCGAGCAGGGCACGGGCACCGATCAGCATTTCCGGGGTCGTCGCGTAGGCGGCCAGCGCCGACGCGATCCCGAACGCCGCGGCGCCGATCAGCAGCAGCTTGCGCCTGCCGATCCGGTCGCCGAGACCGCCCATCGTGACCAGGAACCCGCCGACCATGAACCCGTAGATGTCCATGATCCACAGCTGTTCGATGCTGTCGGCACCCAAATCGGCGCTGAGGTGCGGAAGCGCCAGCAGCAGCACGAACACATCGACGGACACGAGCATCGCGGTCAGGGCCAGTACGGCCAGGCCCACCCACTCCCGTCTGCCGGCCCGTGGCGCCGCAACGTCAGTCGTCACGATTGTCTCCTCCCTAATACGGGTCCAGCTTCCATTCAACCGGTGCCGGCCCGAGCCGGACATCTTCCGCCGTGCTCTGTTCGCACCCGCGCCGATACGGCGTTCGGCCGAGCCTGCCGGAAGTGACCGAATCGGACACTTCGCACCCTCGAAGAGGACACCCGTTCAGGTCTGGTGTGACGATCCGTGGACCGGCCTTGGGGTGCCGGGGGAACTTCGTGCGCTGCGCCCGTCCGGCGCGCCACCCGTTCGAGTGTGTCACCGATTGGGGATCCGATGCTGAACCGAAGACGAATGCTGGCGCTCGGGGCCGTGGCAGGGGGCGCGGGAGCCGCCGCGGTGCTGCTGCCCAAGGGCACCACCGCACCGGTCACCGCCGGGGCGGCACCGGCCCCGGTGACCCCGACGGGCGCCGGCGGGGCCGCCGCGGCCGGGCACGTGGGCCACTCCGTGCCGAGCGGTTTCGCCGTTCCCGGCGGGCCCGCGATCCGCCCGGCAGTGACGCCGTTCACCGTGCCGATGCCGCTGGCCAAGGAACTGCGCCCGGTGGCGTCGACGTCGACCGCCGACCGCTACGAGCTGACGGTCAAGCCGGCCGACGTCGAGATCCTGCCCGGCCTCAAGACTCCGATGTGGACCTACGGCGGTTCCTTCATGGGCCCGGTGATCCGCGCCCGGACCGGGCGCGCCACCGAGGTCTCCTTCCGCAACGACCTGGCCCTGGCGACGAACGTCCACCTGCACGGCGCGCACGTCGACGCGGCGAACGACGGCTACCCGATGGAGCTGATCGAGCCCGGCGGGTCGCGCACCTACCGCTACCCGAACAAGCAGCAGGGCGCGCTGCTCTGGTACCACG
The DNA here is from genome assembly GCF_031082405.1 of Amycolatopsis sp. A133. GTDB lineage: Bacteria > Actinomycetota > Actinomycetes > Mycobacteriales > Pseudonocardiaceae > Amycolatopsis. Next base: position 80,835 of record NZ_JAVHJU010000036.1, on the reverse strand, counting down.
CGCACTCGCACGGCACCGACCCCGAGCACGTTTACCGCGGGCAGCACGGCTTCTACATCGTGGACGACCCTGCCGAGGCCGGGCTGAACCTGCCCTGCGGGGCCTTCGACGTGCCGATCATGCTGCGGGACGCGCTCTTCGACGCCGCGGGCAACTTCGTCTTCGGCGGCAACCCGGCCGACCGCAACGTCGCGCTGGTCAACGGCAAGCCGCAGCCCTACTTCCAGGTCGCCGCGCGCAAGTACCGCTTCCGGATCGTCAACACCGCGACCGAGCGCGTGTTCCGGCTGAGCCTGGCCGGGGCCAAGATCACCCAGATCGGCACCGACGGCGGCCTGCTGCCCGCGCCGGTGGACAAGGCCGAGCTGAAGTTCAGCTCCGGCGAGCGGGTCGACGTCGTGATCGACTTCTCGCAGGTGAAGTTCGGCAGCAGCATCGTCCTCACCGACGCCACCTTCGGCCCGATGCTGCGCTTCGACGTCGTGCGCCGCGCCACCGACACGAGCAAGGTCCCGGCGCGCCTGCGCCCGCTCGAGGTGCTGCCCGCGGCGACGGTCACCCGCGACGTCGCCATCGCCACCGACTTCTCCCAGGGCGGCCCGATCCCGGTCGGCGTGATCAACGGGAAACCGTTCGACCACAACCGGATCGACATGACGGTGAAGCGCGGTTCGACCGAGCTGTGGAACATCAGCAACGCCGACGGCGCCTACGGGTTCACGCACAACTTCCACATCCACCTGGTGCAGTTCCAGGTGATCAGCCGCAACGGCGGCCCGCCGGCCCCTGAGGACGCCGGGCTCAAGGACACCGTGCTGCTGCCGCCCGGCGACGTCGTCCAGGTCAAGGCGCAGTTCACCGGCTACCTCGGGAAGTACGTGTACCACTGCCACTTCCTGGAGCACGGCGCCATCGGAATGATGGGCCAGATGGAGATCGTCGACTAGCGGTGCCGTTCCGGGGGCCCGCCGGCCGGCCGGCGAGTCCCCCGGGCGCCCGCGCGAAAGGACGCCTGTCATGAGTGTTAGCGGCACTTCGGCACAGATCGCCGAGCTGGCCGACGGTTTCGTGAACGCACCGCCCGAGCGGCTCGACGAGCAGTTCCGGCGGCTGACCGGCGCGCTGTGGGACGACGGTGTCCTGACGGAGCTCGCGCTGCCCGCCGTGCCGGCGCTGGTCGCCCGGCTGGACAAGGCCGCCGACGACCGCAAGGGGCACCTCGCCGTGCTGCTGGGCGTGCTGGCCGAGGCCGAGTTCCCGGCGACGGACGGCCCGGTCGCCACGGCCGTGCGCGCGGGCCTCGACCGCTACCTCGAGCTGCTGGCCCAGGGCGCGGACCGGGACCCGCTGACCCTCGGGCTGGTCTACCTGCTGGCGCACTTCCCCGGCGACCGCGAGCGGATCCTCGCCGCCGCGGACGCCGTCACGCCGTCGCTGTCCGACGACGACCTGACCCGGCTCGTCCGGCTGCTCACCCCGGCGGACCAGGCGAACGCGGACCTGGGCCGGGTCTGGCCCTCGCCGTCGGTGTGGGGGCTCGACGAGTCCGAACGCGACTTCGACACCAGCTGGATCACCGCGCTGACGCCGGAGCAGTTCACCGCCGCGTGGCGCAACGACCAGCGCACGCTGTTCGGGCACGCCGGCGCGAAGGCGTACTGGGCGGCCCGCCACGGCGTGCCCGCCCCGATCGTCGCGGCGCCCGTTCCCGACCCGGGGACGCTGGAAGCCGGCCGCCAGGCCGAGGTGGGCACGGGCATCTTCGGCAGGCACGCCGCCGCGCTGCGCTGCCCGAACTGCCACGAGGCACTGGCGTTCGACGGCGAGGGCGTCACCTGCACCGGCTGCGCGACGGCGTACCCGGTCGCCGGCGGCATCCTCGACCTGATGCCGGGTGACCGGGTCGCCCCCGGCGACGAGGACACCGGCGACGCGCTGCACAAGCTCGCCGCGATGCCCAGCATGGGCCTGTACTACGAAGCCGTGCTGCGACCGGCGTTCCTACGGGCGATGGGGTCCAACTGGGACGAAGCCGTCACCCCGGCCGACGAAGACCGCTACATCGCCGAGCACGTCGCCCCGGCGGACGGCCCGGTGCTGGACCTCGCCGCCGGTGCGGGCCGCTGGACCACGGTGCTCGCCGAGGCCGTCGGCCCCGAGCGGCTGGTCGCGCTGGACGTCAGCGTCCCGATGCTCGCCGCGCTGCGGATCGCGCTGCCCGGCGTGCCCGCCCTGCAGGCGAGCGCGCTGGAACTGCCGTTCGAAGACGGTTCCCTGGGCGCGGTGCTGTGCTGGAACGCGCTGCAGGCGCTGCCGGACGCGGCCGCGGGCATCGCGGAGGTCGGCCGCTGCCTGCGGCCCGGCGGCACCTTCACGCTGCTGACCTTCCGGTGGGGCGACGACGCGCTCTACAGCTACTTCCAGCACGCGCACCGGTTCCCGAACGCCGAGGACGGGATGCGGCTGTTCAGCCTCGACGAGCTCCGCGGCTGGCTCGCCGACGCCGGGATGCGCGTGCGGGACGAGTCCGGTTCGGGCACGTTCGTGTTCCTGACGGCCGAGCGCGTGGCATGACCGAGCTCGACGACGTCACGATCGGCAGGCCGGGTGATCCGCACTACGAGGCGGCGACCCGGGTCTTCAACCTGGCGGCGCCGGTCCACCCGGCCGCCGCCGTGACCGCCCGGTCGGCCGGTCAGGTGCGGGCCGCGGTGCGGCACGCCGCCGCGGCCGGCCTGGGCGTGCGCATGTTCACCAGCGGCCACGGCGCGGGCGCGGCCCGCCCGATGCCGGAGGCGCTGCTGATCCGGACCGAGCTGGCGGGCGGGATCGACGTCGACTCCGCCCGCCTGGTCGCCCGGGTTCCCGCGGGCAGCCGCGCGGGCGAGCTCGTCGCGGCCACCGCGAAGCACGGGCTGACGTCGGCGCACGGTTCGTCCGCGAACGTCGGCCTGGTGAACTACCTGCTCGGCGGCGGGCTCAGCGGCTACGGCCGCTTCGCCGGGCTGGCGGTCAACGGCGTGGTCGCGGTCGAGCTCGTCACCGCGGACGGCGAGTCCCGCCGCGTCGACGCCGGCCATGACCCGGAGCTGTTCTGGGCGCTGCGCGGCGGGGGCGGCGGGTTCGGCGTCGTCACGTCCGTGGAGATCGCGCTCTTCCCCGCCGGGCAGCTGTTCGGCGGCGCCACCTACTGGGCGGGCGAGCTCGCGGAAGCGGTGCTCTCCCGGTGGAACGCGTGGACCGCGGACGCGCCGCGCGAGGTGACCACCGGCCTGCGGCTGCTCAACCTGCCCGCGGTGCCCGGCGTGCCACCGGCACTGGCGGGGCGGACGACGGTCTGCGTGGACGGCCTGGTGCGGGCGGGGTCGGCCGGCGAAACCCACCGGCTGGCCGACGACCTGCTGCGGCCGCTGTACGCGCTCGGCGAGCCGCTCGTGGACACCTGGGGCGAGCTGACGGCCGAAGGCGTCCTCGGAATCCACATGGACCCCCCGGAGCCGGTGCCGTTCCTCGGCGAGCACCACCTCCTGTCCACTTTGGACGCCGACGGGGAGGCCGAGCTGCTGCGCCTGCTCGGGCCGGGTTCGGGGTCCCCGTTCGTCGGCGCGGGCCTGCGTCAGCTGGGCGGGGCGTTCGCCACGGCCCCGGCGGGCGCCGGCGTGCTGGGACGGCTGGACGCGGCGTACTCCTTCGCCGCGTCGGGGGTCCCGGACCCGTCGGGCCCCGAGCGGCTGCTGGGGCGGTGCGCGAAGATCCGCACGGCGCTCCGGCCGTGGCGGACGGGCCGGACGGTGCCCAACTTCGTCGAGCACTTCGAGCAGCCGCAGCGGCACCTGGACGACGACCAGGTGGCGGCGGTGGACCGCGTCCGGCGGCGGGTGGACCCCGGCGGGGTGTTCCGCGGCGACATCGCCCCCAACGCCACCGCGCTGAGCTGAGCTGTCCGCACCGAAAAGCGAGCCGTGACCCCCTCGGGAGTCACGGCTCGCTTTGTCGTCTTTCAGGCGACGGCGGGGACGATCTTGTTGCCGACGATCTCCGCCTGCGCCACCGGGTCGGGGCCGGAGACGATGCCGATCGCCGTGTCGACGCCGAGGCCGGCCAGGCCGCGCAGCATGCCCGCCAGCTCGTCGGCGCGCTCGCCGTAGGTCCCCAGCTCGAACGGCAGGATCACGGTCTTCTCGATCGTGTCGTAGTCGCGTCCCTCGGCCTCGCAGAGGCGGCGCAGCACGGCGAGCTTGTCCGCCAGGTCCGGCGTCGGGTACAGGTTGCACGCGTCGGCGTAGCGGGCGACCAGGGGCAGCGTGCGCCGCTCACCGCCACCGGCGATGAGGATCGGCGGGTGCGGGCGGGTCAGGCTGTTCGGCACCAGCAGCGGCCGGGGCAGCCGGTAGTGCTCCCCTTCGAACGGCTCCGGCGTCCCGGCTTCCCACAGCCGCAGGCAGATCCGCACGGTCTCCTCGAGCCGCTCGAAGCGCTCGGCCACCGGCGGGAACGCGATGCCCATCCCGGCCGACTCGTCGGCGTCCCAGCCGACCCCGACGCCGAGCACCGCGCGGCCGCCGGACAGCACGTCCAGCGACGTGATCGCGTTCGCGAGCACCGCGGGCTCCCGGAAGTGGACCCCGGCCACCACCGGCGCCAGGCGGGCCCGCGAGCTGTGCACCGCCATCACGGTGAGCGTGGTGAAGCACTCCAGGTAGGGCTGCTCCGGCCCGCCCGCCTGCGGGCCCTGCCAGAGGTGGTCGCCCACGCCGAGCAGGTCCACCCCGGCGTCGTCGGCCGTGCGGGCGAAGCGGGCGATGACCTCGGCCGCCTTCCCCGGGCCGCCCGCCCAGCCGTACTCCCCGAACTCCAAGCCGATCTTCACGTGGTGCCTCCCGGTCTCTGCAGTCTGCCGCGGCTGTCGTGAGTGGTAAGGCGGGTTCTAACCCGCCTTACCACTC
>NZ_JAVHJU010000036.1:0-75879 GCF_031082405.1 Amycolatopsis sp. A133 | reverse complement strand
TCTGGCGGGGCAGGCCGACGCGCGCGGCGAGCATCGTCGCCGAAGCCGGCTCGGCCAGTTCTAACCCGCCTTACCACTCACGACCCGTCCGGTCCCTCATGGTGGCAGCGCGGCCCGCCGGCGGGTTCTCGCCGCGTGCGGTGTGCCGTCCCGCCGGGACCGCCCCGGCACTGCGGGAGATGCGAACGGGCCCCGCCACCGGTGACGATGCGAGACGGCGACCGAACCGCGACCCGAGGAGTGTCTCCTGTGGACGGATACGGACTGCTGGTCCGGAAGGACGACCTGAGCGCCACCGAAGTGGTGCCGGAAGCGGTGCGCCCGCCCGGCGACGGCGAGGTCACCCTCGAGGTCGAACGCTTCGCCCTCGGCCAGATCAACGTCACCTACGCCCGCCTCGGCGACGCGCTGCTGCCGTTCTGGAACGCCTTCCCCGCGCCGGCGGGCCGCGGCCGCGTGCCCGTGTGGGGCTTCGCCCGGGTCGTCGCTTCGCGCCACCCCAGCATCGCCGAGGGCAGCCGCTGGTTCGGCTTCCTGCCGATCGGCACCCACCACACGCTCGCGGTGGAGCCGTCGGGCGCCGGCTTCGTCGACCCGGCCCCGGAACGCGCCTTCCTGCACCCGTGGTACCGCACCTACCAGCCGGCCGGTGCGCCGTCGCCCGCGGACGACTTGGTCGCCGTCGCGCGCCCGGTGTTCCCGGCGTCGTACCTGCTCGACGAATTCCTCGGCGAGCACGCCGCCGCCGGCGCGCGCACGGTCGTGATCACCAGCGCCTCCAGCCGGACCGCGCTGGGCCTGGCCGAGCTGCTGGAGCACCGCGGCGACCTCACCGTCGTCGGCGTGACGTCGCGGCGCAACTGGGACTTCGTGGCCGGCCGCGGGATCTACGACGTCGTCGCGAGCTACGACGACCTCGCCCGGCTGCCGATCACCACCCCCGCCGTGCTCGTCGACTTCACCGGCGATCCCAAGCTGCTGCGCGAAATCCACGAGAAGCTCGGTGACGGCCTGCAGCACAGCGCGCTGGTCGGGTACACCAGCCCGGACGCGGTCGTCCGGCCGGATCCCATGCCGGGCCCCGAACCCCGCATCTTCTTCACCCCGGCCATCGAGTCGGAGACCATCGCCCGGGAAGGCGCCGAATCCTTCTACGCCCGCTACCACGCGGCCGAAGCGCGGTTTGTCGCCCGGGCCGCTTCCTGGTGCGCGGTGCGCCCGGTCGAGGGGCTGGCGGACGCGGCGGACGTCTTCCGCGCGCTCGTCGCCGGCGACCAGCGGCCGGCCGAGTGCCACATCGTCAGTCCACAGTAGAACGGGCAACCGGGGAGATGCCGCCGCGCCCCGCCCGGGGCGAGGCTGGCACCGGCGGCCGCCGTGGGCGCCCCGCGCCGAGCAGGAGGAACTACCGTGACACAGCACATCGAAGAGGTCCGGGTCCCGGATCCGCGGCGGGCCGACCAGCTGCCGCCCCGGACGGCCACCACCGTCAAGTTCTGGCAGCGACCGTGGATCGTCCCGCTCTGGCTGGTCGTCGCCGCGTTCCTGTACGTGCAGACGAGCCCGTTCATCGGCGTGCCGGAAAGCCAGGCCCCCGCCCCGCCGCACGCCGGCTTCGCGGCCTACTACCCGCTGCTGATCGCGCACATCGCGTTCGGCACCGTCGTCATGCTCTCGGCCTGCCTGCAGATGTGGCCGATGATCCGGCACCGCTACCCGAAGGTGCACCGCGCGTTCGGCCGGGTCTACGCGATCGCCGCCATCCCCACCGGCGTCGCCGGGCTGATCATCGTCCCGTTCGCGCCGCCGGTCGGTCAGATCGGCGTCACCCTGACGACCGCGCTGTTCCTGGCGAGCACGGTCGCGGCCTGGGTGCTGGCGGCGAAGCGGAAGTTCAAGCTGCACCGGCGGTTCATGATCTACAGCTTCGCGCTGCTGATGAACAACGTGTGGGGCCCGGTCATCGTCAAGATCGGCATGCCGCTCGGCGTCGACATCACCTACCTGCTCGAGTCGGCCCGCTGGGTCGGCTGGGTCGTCAACCTCATGATCGCCCAGTGGTTCCTGTACTGGACCGCTTCGCGACGGCGTGAGTTCGCGTGACACGGCCGGGGAGTTCCGGCAGGAATCAGGAGGGATCACAGTGAGCACGAACGGCCATCCGAGCGGGTTCGGCGCGTCCACCATCACGTCCACGGACCCGCGTTACCCCAGCATGGTGCGCGGCCACAACCACCGCTTCGTCGGCCGGCCCGACTACGTGCGCGTGGTGACCACGACCGAGCAGGTCGTCGAGACCGTCGGCGCCGCGGCGGCGGCCGACGAGCGGATCACCGTCCGCAGCGGCGGCCACGGCTTCGAGGACTTCGCCACCGCCGACAGCGGCGTGCTGCTCGACATGTCCGAGATGAACCAGGTCTACTACGACCCGGAGCGGCTCGCGTTCGCGATCGAGTCCGGCGCGACCCTCGGGCACGTCTACCGCGTGCTGTTCAAGGGCTGGAACGTGACGCTCCCGGCCGGTGAGTGCACCGAGGTCGGCGTCGGCGGGCACTTCGCCGGCGGCGGCTACGGCACGCTCTCGCGCCGCCTCGGCGCGGTCGTCGACTACCTCTACGCCGTGGAGGTCGTGGTCGTCGACGCCGACGGCACCGCCCGCGCGGTGGTCGCCACCCGCGAGGAGGACGACCCCCACCGCGAGCTGTGGTGGGCGCACACCGGCGGCGGTGGCGGCAACTTCGGCATCGTCACCCGGTACTGGGTGCGCTCCCCCGGTGTCACCGGCGGCGAGCCGGCCGACCTGCTGCCGCAGGCGCCCGGCCTGTGGCGCAACGGCATGGTCGCGTGGGACTGGAGTTCCATCAGCGAAGCCGACTTCAAGCGGATGCTGCGCAACGTCGGCGACTGGTTCGAGCGCAACAGCGAAGCGGGCTCGCCGCACGCGCAGCACTCGGCGTTCTTCTACTCCTCGCACCGCTCCAACGGCATCCTCTCCATCGGCGGCATGGTCGACGGCGGCATCGAGGACGGCGAAGCGCTGCTGAACGAGTACTTCGACGCCGTCATGGAGGGAGTGTCCGCCCAGCCGGTGTTCCGGCAGCAGACGCTGCGGCCGTGGCTGTACTTCGCGGCCTACCCGAACTGGGGCGACCAGGGCACGCCGGACATCCGCCGTGTCAAGATCAAGGCGGCGTACCTGCGCAAGGGCTACACGGACGCGCAGATCGACACGATCTGGGAGCACCTGGGCACCGGCGCCAGCAGCCGCAAGGAGCTGATCCTGATCGGCTACGGCGGCGAGGTGAACACGGTGGCGCCGGAGGCGACGGCCACCGCCCAGCGCGACTCGATCCTCAAGGCCGCGTTCATGGCGTGGTGGGGCGACGAGGCGGACGACGAGCTGGTGCTCGGCCAGGTCCGCGACTTCTACCGCGACGTCTACGCCGAGACCGGCGGAGTGCCGGTGCCGAACGAGTACAACGACGGCTCGTACATCAACTACCCCGACGCCGACCTGGCCGACCCGGCGCACAACAAGTCGGGGGTTGCGTGGAGCACGCTGTACTACAAGGACAACTACCCGCGGCTGCAGCAGGTCAAGAAGCGGTACGACCCGAAGAACGTTTTCCACCACAGCCTCTCCATCGAGCTTCCGGAGGACTGAGAGTCACGCGGAACGCCCCCGGTGCCGGTGCACCGGGGGCGTTTTGCTTCCCGGCGTCGATGAACCGACCCGCGTGCCGGACGTCGATACCTTTGATGAGCACGAGCAGAGCGGTGACCTGGGAAGGCTTCTTCAACACCAGGGACCTCGGCGGGCTGCCCACCGGGTCCGGCGGCACGACCGGCCGGGGAGCCTTCTACAGGGCAGCGGACCTCCGGTTCGTGACCGGGGCGGGGTGGGCCCAAGCGCGCGAGGCCGGCGTCCGGACGGTCATCGACCTGCGCAACGCGGACGAGATCCGGCCTGCCGGAGCTCCGTTGACGGCGCAGGCGGGTTCGGCCCAGTTCGCGGCCGCCCCGGACGGCCCCACCAGCCCGGCGGCCGTCGACCGGCTCGAAGTCCCGCTCGACGACATCGACGACGTCGCGTTCTGGCAGCACGTCAACCGGGAGCGGCTCAACGGCACCCCGCTCTACTACCCCGTCTTCCTCCGGCGGAAGGCCGGGCGGTGCGCTGCGGTCGTCAAGGCGATCGCCCACACCGGTCCCGGCGGCGTCCTGTTCCACTGCGGCGCCGGCCGGGACCGGACCGGGCTGATCACGCTCCTGCTGCTCGCGCTGGCCGGCGTCGAACCCCGGGCCATCGCCGCGGACTACGCCCTGTCCGCCGAAGCCCTCAAGCCCCTGTACGCCGCGATGGGAACCGCCGACCAGCAACCGGTCATCCAGGCCGCCCTCGCCGCCCGGGGCACCACGGCCGAAGAGGCCGTCATGGCGACCCTCGACGGCTTCGACGTCGAGCAGTACCTGCTCGACGCCGGTGTCACCGGCGAGGAACTGCACAGCGTTCGCGGCAGGCTCGTCCGCATCAGTCCACGCTGAAGCAGTGCGGCCCCCGCAGCCCACCCGACGTCACGTCCCGGTGGTAGGCGTCCAGCAGCACCTGGGCCTCCGCCTCCGCCCGCCGGAACCGCTCCTCCGGCTCCGCCCCGCGCGTCAGCACGTCGTCCATCGCGCCCGTCAGCACGTCGTGGATGCCGCCGTAATCACCCAGCAGCGGGCCTCGGGCGGCCAGGGAGCCGTCGCCCGCGTGGAGCTGGTCCGGGGCCACCCGGTGGTACGGGTGCTCCCGGAAGTACCCCTCGTCCTCCAGGCGGGCGATCGCCGCGTTCGTGATCGGGATGAAGCTGCTGATCTTGTGCCACTCCGCCGCGTTCTGCGGGTTGTTGATGAACTGCAGGAACGCCAGCGCCCCCTCCTCGACCGCCGGGTCGAGGCCGGCGCCGAGCCACAGGGACGTGCCCGCCACCACGTTGCCGGCGAACGGCACCTGCTCGTTGTACGGCAGGCGGCTCACCACCAGCTCGAACCCGGCCTCCTTGGCCGCCGCGACGGTGTAGCGGACGTCCGTGCACGAGCTGAACCGGAACGCCGTCTGGCCGCCGATGAACCGCTGGAACGTGCCGAGCCAGTCGTTCACCACGTCGGTGTAGAGGTACGTGCCCCGCGCGTGCAGCCGCTGCCACCACTCCACCCAGGTCAGCATCTCCTTGCCCGCCAGGCTGATCCGCGTCCCCCGCGCCGACCGGCCGTTGTCCGGCTCGACCATCAGCGCGCCCTGCGTGCCCAGCGCCTGCTGGAAGAAGATGCCGTGGTTGGCCCACGTGACGCCGTGCTGCGGGCCGCCGGGCAGCCGCTCGACAACCGCGCACGCCGCCTCGAGCTCGGCCCACGTCCGCGGGATCCCGGTGACGCCGGCGGCGTCGAGCACGGACTTGTTGGTGTACAGCAGGCTCGTCGTGCCGACCGTCGGCATCGAGACGAGTTCGCCGTCGTAGCTGTAGAAGTCGCGGATCGGCCGGATGACGTCGCCGGTCACCACCGGCTCGCCGAGGATCTCGGTGCGGCCGGCGACCGCGCGCTCCACCGGGGTGAACAGCGGGGCGCCGTCGCGGTCGACGGCGTCGCGTGCGATCTGCGTGGCGGTGTAGTAGTACTCGGCGATCGCCGGGCGCCTGCCGCCGAGCGCCGCTTCGTGGATCTCCTGCGGCATGCGGCGGAAGTTGCTGCTCTGGATGGCGATCTCGTACTCGGGGTGCCGCCGCTCGAACTCCGCGCCCAGCCGCAGCAGTGGCGCCATGTAGTCCGGGAACGTCAGGTCGGCGAGCCAGACGTCGACTACGGTTCTGCTGCCCATCGGATTTCCTCCCAGTTAGGCGGCGGCCCGGCCGGGCCCGGGCGCTCCCGCCGGGCCACCGCCCGCCTGCAGCTGTCCGGCCAGCTCCGCGAGGAACCCGGCCACCACGTTCGGGACGACCTTGCAGTCCAGCACGAGCGTCCCCGCACAGCCGCGGTCCAGCCAGGACCGGACGGCGTCGAGGTCCTCGACCGACCGCACGACCGCGGCGGTCGCCCCGAAGGCGCGGGCGACGCCGGCGAAGTCGGTGTCGGTGAAGGCGATCGAAGCCGGGTCGGCCACGTCGCCGTAGACGTGGACCTCCCACCCGTAGGCGGCGTCGTCGTAGATCACCACCAGCGCGGACTCCGCGGTGCGGACCAGCGTCTCGAGGTCGGGCAGGCCCATCAGGGCGCCGCCGTCGCCGAGGGCGACGACGGTGGTGCGGTCCGGGCGCCCGGCGACCGCGCCGACCGCGCCCGCGAAGCCCAGCCCGATCACCTGGAAGCCGACGCCGGTGAAGACCAGGCCCGCCGGGTCGGGGGCCGGCCAGTACATGATCGGCCAGCCGGCGAAGTGCCCGCCGTCGGTGACGAGCGTCCGCTCGGGCGGCAGCAGCCGGGCCAGCTCCGCCGACAGCGTCCGCGGGTCGATCCGGTCGGCGGTGCCGCGGTCCTCGAACGGCGCGTCCACCCAGCCGACGGGGCCGAGCTCGCCGCCCAGCTCCGCCCGCCAGCCGGCCGAACCCAGTCCCCGCGCGCGGACGGCGTCGAGCAGCGCGACGGCCACGTCCGCGGCGTCGCCGGTGACCGCGAGGTCGACCCGCGGCACCGTGGGCGCCGCCGTGAGGTCGATCTGCACCAGCGTCGCGTCCGGCGCGGGGATCCGGCCGCCGTGCAGGGTGAAGGTGTTGAGGGTGGCGCCGAAGGCGAGCACGACGTCGGCGCCGTCGATCAGCTCGGCCGCGCGGGGCGAGGAGAAGCCGCCGCAGATCCCGACCGACCAGCGGTGCCCGGCGAACAACCCGGCCGCCTGCACGCTGGTGGCCAGCAGGCCGCCGAGCTCGTCGGCGAGGTCGGCGAGGATCTTCGCCGCACCCGCGTGCCACGCCCCGGCCCCGGCGAGGACCAGCGGCCGCCGGGCGCCCGCGAGCGCCTCGAGGACCGGGGCCAGCTCGTTCGCGGCGGGCGGGGTCACCCGCAGCAGGCGAGTCGTGGCGGCCCGGGGCGCGGGCCCGGCCGGGACCTCGGCCTTGAGCAGGTCGTCCGGCAGGCACAGCACCACCGGGACGCACTCGCGGCGGGCCAGGTCGAGCGCCTCCGCCGTGGTTTCGCGGGCGGTGGCGGCGTCGGTGATCCGGACCGCGCGGGCGCCGAGGCTCTCGATGAACTCGCGTTGCGCGAAGTCGGTCGGCCGCGGCGGGCGGCCCACCGGCGCGTCCCCGCACACCACCAGGACCGCGCTGCGCCGCTTGACCGCCTCGGTGAGGCCGGTCGCGGTGTTCGTCAGGCCCGGGCCGTAGGTGGTGGTGCACACCGCCACCTCGCCGGTGGTGCGGTAGTAGGCCTCGGCCATCCCGATCGCGCCGCCCTCGTGCCGGGCGGGCACGTACCGCACGCCGTGGCCGGTGAGGGCCCCGACGAAGTAGATGTTCCCGTTGCCGGCCACCCCGAAGGCGTGCCGGATCCCGTGGTCCGCGAGGGTTTCGCCGACCGCGGCCGCGAACGTCGTCATGTGCCGTCCTTCGTTGTCCGGGCCTCGCGGCCACGCTGGGTCCGCCGCTTCAGAGCCCGGACAAGCCGTCCCGGAGGTGGCGGAGCTCGGGGAACGAGGACAGGTCGGGCACCGTCCAGCCGTCCAGGTCGTATTCGGCGAGGCATTGGTCCACAAAGGACTTGTAGCCGTCCAGCTTGCCGTCGGCCATCTGGCCGAACAGCAGCTCCACGCGGGTGTTCTCGTGGCTGCCGGCGTAGTTGCGCTCGTAGAGCTCGTGGCGGCCGCCGAATTCGGTGCCGACGGCGTCCCACAGCAGCTTCATCACCTTCGAGCGCTCCACCGAGTCGACCCCGCCGGAGCCGCGGACGTACTTGTCGAGGTACGGGCGGATGTCTGGGTTCTTGAAGTCCTCGGCGCTGGAGTTGGTGTAGATCAGCCCGCTGGCCACGTCCTGCATGATGATCTCGCGCACCCGCGGGTAGCCGATCTGCATGAACCACCGGTAGGCCAGCCCGTACTGCGGGTTCGGCAGCAGCGCGCCGTTGCGCCATTCGACCGGGTTGCGCACGGCCGAGTCCGACAGCGACCAGAACAGGTTGCGCCACGCCAGCACCTCGCCCAGCCGGCTCTGCACGCCGCGGAAGTCCTTGGTGCCGGTGATCTCCAGCGCCTTGGCCAGCAGCCCGGCGAGGAACTCGAGCTTGACGGCCAGCCGCGTGCAGCCGTGGAAGGTGAACCGCTCGATGAACCCGGACTGGCCGGTGAACAGCTGCACCTTGCCGATGTCGCCGTAGATGAACACGTCCTCCCACGGCACCAGCACCTTGTCCAGCACCAGGATCGTGTCGTTCTCGTCCAGCCGCGAAGACAGCGGGTAGTCGAACGGGCTGCCCATCACCGCGCTGGTGGCCGAATAGGACGGGCGGCAGATCAGCTTGGTGCCGCGCGCACCGGTCGGGATGGTGCAGACGAGGGCGAACTCGCGCTTCTTGATCGGAACGCCGTAGTGGGCGATGAAGTTCGCGTGGGTCAGCGCCGAGCCGGTCGCGACGACCTTGGCGCCGCTGACGATCAGCCCCGCGTCGGTCTCCTTCTCGACGTGCACGAACACGTCGGACACCTCGTCCGGCGGCCGGTTGCGGTCGACCGGGGGGTGCACGATCGCGTGGTTCCAGTACAGGACCTTTTCCTGGGCTTCCTTGTACCAGCGGCGCGCGTTGGCGTCGAAGGGCGCGTAGAAGTCCGCGTTCGCGCCGAGCGTGCCGAGGAACGCGGCCTTGTAGTCCGGGCTGCGGCCCATCCAGCCGTAGCTCAGCCGCGACCACGCGGCGATCGCCTGCTGGTCGCCGACGAGGTCCTCGACGCTGCGCGGGGTCGCGAAGAACCGGTGCGTGTAGCCGTCGCTGCCGGTGTCGGTCGGTTTGGTGAGGACGTCCTTGGTGGCCGGGTCGTGCAGCGCGTCGTAGAGCCGCGCCGTCATCCGGATCGGGTTGTGGAACGCGGGGTGCGTGGTGACGTCCTTGACCCGCTCGCCGAAGAGGTAGACCTCGCGGTCGTCGCGGAGGCTCTCGATGTACTCGTCGCCGGTCAGCGGGCGCGTGACCGGCCGCCGGCCGGCCTCGTCCGCGGCGTGGCCCTGACGGTCGGTCACGGCGCTCCTCTCCCTCATCCCGGCGCGCCCCGCCGTGCGAGCGGGTGGCCGACGAAGCGTGCTGCCGGATCCGATGCTCGCACCCGGGACGCGGCGGGCTCTTCTCGTCCGGTGCGACGCGGCGGCCGTTCTCGTTGCCGGGGAAGGGATGGGCAATCGGGGAGATGCCGCGGCCGGAGCGCGGGTGCGACGGTCGACGACGGGATTGAGGCGCGGCCCCTGTGTCGTCGGCGCGAGTCCGGATCACGGACACCGCTCAGTCCACCGTCGGAGAACTTACCTGGAGGAAATGGTGACGACGAGCGACGTCCCCACGCGCGAAGAGATCGTCGGCCGCGCGGCCGAGCTGGTTCCCGCACTGGCGAAGAACGGGGACTGGTCCGAGGAGAACCGGCGCCTGCACGACGACTCCGTCCAGGCCCTCGCGGACGCCGGGATCTTCCGGCTGCGCACCCCGAAGCGCTACGGCGGCTACGAAGCCGACACCCGCACCCTGGTCGAGGTCGGCAAGCAGCTCGGCCGGGCGGACGGCTCCACCTCGTGGACCGCTTCGGTCTACTGGATCCCGACCTGGATGACGTGCCAGTTCCCGGACGCCGTCCAGGACGAGGTGTTCTCCGTCCCCGACGTGCGCGTCTGCGGCACGCTGAGCCCGACCGGCATGGCGGCCCCCGCCGACGGCGGCATCGTCGTCAACGGCAAGTGGGGCTTCATCTCCGGCGCCCACCACGCGCAGTGGCAGGAGATCATCGCGATCTTCGTCGACCCGGCGGGCGGCGAGCCGTACCCGGTGATGGCGCTGGTGCCGATGAGCGAGCTCATCACGATCGACGACTGGCACACCTCCGGACTGCGCGGCACCGGCAGCATCACGACCATCGCGGAGAACCTGTTCGTGCCGCAGGAACGCGTCCTGCCGCTGCCCGCGGTGCTCGGCGGCCAGGGCGCGTCCCAGGCGAACGCGGACGCGGCGATCTACCGCGCGCCGCTGCTGCCGGTCGCGTCGGCGTCGTCGGTCGGCACCGTGGTCGGGCTGGCCCACGCCGCGCGCGAGGCGTTCCTCGAGCGCCTGCCGAACCGCAAGATCACCTACACGAACTACGCCAACCAGGCCGAGGCGCCGCTGACCCACCACCAGCTGGCCGAGGCCACCCAGAAGATCGACCAGGCGGAGTTCCACGCCTTCCGGCTCGCGGACTCCGTCGACGCGCACGCGGTGAGCGGGGCCGAGTGGACGCTGACCGAGCGCGCGCAGGCGCGGGGGGACCTCGGCGCCGTCGTCCGGCTGGCCAAGCAGGCCGTCGACATCTTCGCCGGCGCCAGCGGCGGCTCGTCGGTCTTCCTCGACGTGCCGATCCAGCGCATCGCCCGCGACATCGCCGCCGTGCACCAGCACGCGCTGATGCACCCGAACACCAACGCCGAGCTCTACGGCCGCGTGCTCGCCGGTCTCGAGCCCAACACGCTCTACATCTGAGCCCCGAGAAGCTGGAGGTGACCGCGGTGCCGAACCTTCTTGGCGACCGTGCGGTGGTGCTCGGTGGGAGCATGGCGGGGCTGCTGGCCGCGCGTGTGCTGGCCGACGCGTACGCCGAAGTGGTGATCGTGGACCGGGACACCCTGACCGGGGTGGCCAGTGCCCGCCGGGGTGTCCCGCAGGGCAGGCACGTGCACGGGCTGCTCGCCCGGGGCCAGCAGATCCTGGAGGAGCTGTTCCCCGGCTTCACCGAGGGCGCGATCGCGGCCGGCGTGCCGACCGGCGACCTCGGCGAGCTGCGCTGGTTCTTCAACGGCCGCAGGCTGCAGCCCGGCACCACCGGGCTGACCTGCGTCTCGGCCGCCCGGCCGGTGCTGGAGAGCCACGTGCGGGCCGGCGTCGAAAAGCTGTCGAACGTCCGGTTCGAGCAGCGGACCGACATCGTCGGCCTGGCGACATCGGCGGGCCACGACCGGGTCACCGGGGTGCGGATCCACCCGCACGAGGGCACCGAGCAGGTGCTCGAGGCCGACCTGGTCGTCGACGCGACCGGCCGCGGCTCCCGGACCCCGAAGTGGCTGGAGGAGCTCGGCTACGAGCGGCCGGAGGAAGACCGGGTCAAGATCGACCTGACGTACACGACCCGCGTCTACCGCCTGCCCGACGAGTCGATCCTGAACGGCGACCTGTCGATCAACCCGGTGGCGACGCCGTCCCACCCGCGCGGGGCGTTCTTCTCGCGCATCGAGGGCGGGAAGTCGGCGGTGTCGCTGACCGGCGTGCTCGGCGACGCCGCGCCGACCGACCCGGAGGGCTTCCTCGAGTGGGCCCGGACGCTGCCGGTGCCGGACGTCTACGACGTCATCAAGGACGCCGAGCCGGTCGACGACCCGGTGGCGTTCAAGTACCCGGCCAGCGTGCGGAAGCACTTCGAGCGGCTGACGCGGTTCCCGGCCGGGTTCCTGGTGCTGGGCGACGCCGCGTGCAGCTTCAACCCCGTCTACGGGCAGGGGATGACGGTGGCCGCGCTCGAGTCGCTGGTGCTGCGCGAGCACCTGGGGCTCGGCCACGAGGTCGACGCACGGGCGTTCTTCAAGGACATCGACGGCGTCATCGCGACGCCGTGGGAGTTCTCGGCCAGCGGCGACCTCGCGTTCGCCGAGGTCGAAGGCAAGCGCACGGCGAAGGTCCGGATGGGCAACGCGTACATGGCGAAGCTCCAGTCGGCCGCGACCCGCGACGGCAGCATCACCCGCACGTTCATGCGGGTGGCCGGCCTGGTCGACCCGCCGGGGGCGTTGATGAGCCCGGGCATGATGTTGAAGGTCTTCCGCAAGTCCAAAGCCGCCTGACCCACCCCCCGAAGCGCCCCCGGCCTCCCGCCGGGGGCGCTTCCCTGTGTACGCAACCAGTCGGTTCGCGTGATTCGGGCCGGAACTCGCGTGATCGGGGCCGGAACTCGCGTGATCGAGGCCGTATCTCGCGTGATTGGGGACGGAACCTCGCGAGTTCCGGCTTCAATCACGTGAGATCCGGCTTTAATCACGCCAGTTTCGGGTTCGATCACGCGAGTTTCGGGTTTGCGCACGGAAGTGCCCCGGCGCTCGGGGGGCGCCGGGGCACTTTGCGGAGCGGGTCAGGCGGCGTCGGCTGCCTCGGCCGCGGCTGCGAGACGGACCGGGAGGGCTCGGTGGCCGTTCATGATGAACGTCGGGAGGGGCTGGAGCTCCGCGTGCTCCACCGCCAGGTTCAGGTCCGGGAACCGGTCGAACAGCGTGGACAGCCCGATCGTCGCGACCGCGCGGGCGATGCCGGCGCCGAGGCAGAAGTGCGGGCCGTGGCCGAACGAGAGGTGGTGCTTGTCCGCGCGGGTGATGTCGAACTCCTCCGGGCGGTCCTCGTGCAGCTCGGGGTCGCGGCCGACGGCGCTGTAATTGACCAGGATCGGGTCGCCGGCCGGGATGGTGACGCCGTCCTCGAGCTCGATGTCCTCGACGGCGTACCGCAGCGGCAGGTGCGCCAGCGGGGACTCGACGCGCAGGGTCTCGTCGATGACGTCGTCCCAGTTCGCCCCGCCCGACTTGATCAGCGCCAGCTGCTCCGGGTTGGCCAGCAGCGCCGAAATCGAGTTGTCGAAGAAGTTGATCGTCGTCTCCGAACCGGCACCGAGGATCGCGAAGATGGTGTCGGTCAGCTCGACCTCGCTCAGCTTCGAGCCGTCCTCGTCGCGCGCGGCGACCAGGTCGCTGGTGATGTCCTCGCCCGGGTTCGCGCGCTTCTCGGCGATCAGGTCGCCCATCGCCCCGCGCCAGCCCGCCAGCACCGACTGGGCCTGCTCCGGCGTCACCGTGGTGTCGACCATCATGTCGATCACCTTCGCGGTCTTGACCCGCGCCTCCTCGCCCATTCCGATCAGGTCGGCGACGAGCCGGGCGGGCAGCGGGTAGGCGAACCGGGCCCGCAGGTCGACGACCTCGCCGGGGGCGGCCGCGGCCAGCCCTTCGATGAGCTCGTTCGTCAGCTCGACGATCCGCGGCTTGATCGCCTCGGTCCGCCGGGGCGTGAACGCCTTGCCGACCAGCCGGCGCAGCCGCACGTGGTCCTTGCCGTAGGAGGTCACCATGTTGTCCATGGCGATCCAGCTGATCATCTCCCAGTCCGGCGGGATCTGGCCGTTGATGAACGCCGGCCAGTGGTTGCGGGCGCTCTTGGTGACCCGCGCGTCGGCGAGCAGCTGCTTGATGACGCGGTAGCTGTTGACGCTCCAGGCGAGCACCCCGCCGGGCAGCTCCACCTGGACCGCGGACCCCTGCGCGCGCAGGGCGGCCGCCTCCGCGTGGATGTTCGTTCCGCTGGTGTCGAGGGCGAAGGGACAGCGGTCAGCCATGACTTTCTCCAAGTGGTTCGGGCGGATCCTGGTACCGCGCGGCGGCCGGGGTCACTCCGGGACGCCGAAGGTGAGGCGCGCGAGCTCCCGGCCGGCCTTGCCGCCGAGGAACAGCCCGACGCCGGCGTGGCTGTGCAGCATCGACAGGTCCCGCCACACCCGCTCGATCCGCTCGCCCGCCTTGACGGCGCTCGAGCCGGCCGTCGGGAAGAGGTGGTCGGAGACCGCCGACCAGGTGAGCGCGATCGCCTGCTTGCTGATCAGGGCCAGCCGCAGCTCGGTCTCGCGGGTGAACGCCGCCGCGCCGCGGGCGCACGTCTCGCTCCACTGCCGCAGGGCACCGAGCACGGCGGCTTCGGCGGCGCCGATCTTGCTGACCGCTTCGCCGTAGTGGAACTGGTAGTCGGTGTCTTCGGCCCGGGGCACGATCGGCAGGTACGTCGTGGTCCGGGTCCGCATCAGGTCCGCGTACGCGTCGAGCGCGCCCTGCGCGATGCCGACGGACAGGACCCCGAGCTCCAGCAGCATGAAGCTGAGCGGGCCGCCGCCGTACTCGGGGTTGCCGTGCAGCTCCCGGCCGGGCGTGCCCTCGGTGACCGGCAGCTGGCTGACGTGCGCCTCGAGCACGCGGTGCGGGGGCACGACGACGTTCTCGACGCGGATGGTGTGCGAGCCGCTGCCCTTGAGGCCGAGGCCGTTGCCCCAGTCGTCGAGCCGCTGCCACTGCGCGCGCGGCAGCAGGAACATCAGCGGCCGCGGACCGTCCTCGCCGGACACCAGGGTGTGGCCGACGAAGTGCGTCGCGTACGGCGCGCCCGAGCTGTAACCCCAGTTGCCGTTGACGAGCCAGCTGCCGTCTTCGGTGCGGACGCCGCTGCCGGTCGGGCCGACGGTGATCGGGCAGATGAAGTCGCCGCCGGCGAACACCTCGTCCTGGGCCTCACGGCCGAACAGGCTCGCCACGGGCAGCGCGTGCGCCGCGCCGAACAGGTAGCCCCACCCGGTGGACGGGCAGCCGCGGGCGATCGCCATCGCCACCCGCATGAACGTCTCGACGCCGAACTCGTAGCCGCCGTAGCGCCGCGGCACGAGGATCCGGTAGAAGCCCGCTTCGCGGAACTGCTCGTGGGTGTCTTCGGCGTAGTAGGTGCGTTTCTCGGTCTCGGCCTGGCGCTCCACCAGCGACGCCGCGATCGCCTCGGCCCTGGCGACGACCTGCGCCGGCGTGAGGTCCGGTTCCGGCGGGGGCGGGAAGTCCTCTGTGGACACACTCGTCACGGTCGTCATGACTGGACAGATCCTTTGCCTCGAAGGTATTTCGCCGCTGCACCACCGGCCAGGGTGACACGCACCGGACGGCGCTCTCGTCTTCCCGCTTGCCGTTCAGCCACCCGCGACCGGGGAGTCCGGGGCGCCGACCAGTTCGGCGAGCAGTTCGCGGAACTCCTTCGCCGTCGCCTCGACGCTCGCGCGGTCGTACAGGTTGGCGTCGTACTTGAGGCTGGACGCCATTTCCCCCGACGGCAGGATGTCGGTGGCCCACAGCCCGCCGTCCGGGATGCCGCAGCTGACCGGCTGCGAGATCGTGCGGCGCCGGATCTCGGTGCAGGTGAGGTCGCCGACGACGGTCTCGTCCAGCGCGTCCGGCGACTGCAGCACCTCGAACGCCACCACCGCGCGGTCCGCCGCGGCGAACTGGGTGACGACCTGGGGCACCTCGGGCACGACGAGGCTGAAGGGGATGTCGTTGGCGTAGGCGTCGAAGCACGTCTTGCGAACCCGCTCCAGCAGCTCGCGCAGCGTGGCGGCGCCGTCGAGCCGCACGCGCAGCGCGACGAAGTTGAAGTACGGCCCGACGGAGTCGGCGTACTCCCGCTGGAACCGGCCCGAGGTGAAGGTCGGCACCACGATGTCGGCCTCGCCGGTCAGCCGGTGCAGCTGCGCGACGTAGGCGGCGAGCAGCACCATGAACGGCGTGCTCCGCGCCGACTTCGCGAACGCCAGCGTCGCGGCCGTCAGCTCCCGGTCGATCAGGAACCGGTGTACGGCGTAGGCGCTGGGGCGCGCCGGGTCTTTCGGGACGTCCGTGGGCACGGCGAGGATCTGCGCGCCGGCCAGCTGCTCGCGCCAGTAGGCCAGCGGGCGGGCGACCGCGGCCGCCGCGGCGTCCGAGTGCTGCCACGCGGTGAAGTCCCGGTAGTGCCCCACCGGCGGCAGCTCACGCGGGGCGTTGCCGCGGCGGGCGGCGTAGCAGAGCGTCAGGTCGCGCA
Organism: Amycolatopsis sp. A133; assembly: GCF_031082405.1. Taxonomy (GTDB): domain Bacteria; phylum Actinomycetota; class Actinomycetes; order Mycobacteriales; family Pseudonocardiaceae; genus Amycolatopsis. Next base: position 60,039 of record NZ_JAVHJU010000036.1, on the reverse strand, counting down.
TCAGCACCTGCATCGACCAGCCGTCGGTGGCGCTGTGGTGGGTGACGAGCACGAGGACCGCGTCCTGGTCGTCGAACCGGCCCAGCACCGCGCGCAGGTGCGGCAGCCGGGTGACCGGGAACGGGACCGCCTCGATCTCGTTGGTGAACTCCTCGGCCCGCGTGTCACGGCCGCTCGGCTCCGCGAGCAGCTCGCGGACCTCCAGCTCGACCGGCGACGGCGGGTGGATCCGCTGCGACCGCTCCTCGCCGCGGGTGATCGACGTGCGCAGCGTCTCGTGCCGGACGACGAGGTCGTCCAGCGCGGCCTGCAGCGTCGCGAGGTCGAGCGGGCCGCGGATGCGCCAGCCGTAGGCGAGCGTGTGCAGGTGCCCGAAGGCGCCGTCGGTGTCGCCCTTGTCGTAGGCGCAGAGGAATTCCTGGTTCAGCGAGAGCGGCAACGGCCCCTCCGGCACCGCGGATCCGGTCATCGGGCGCCCTTCCTCGGGTCGGCGGCGGCGAGGCTGCGCGGCCGCGGGTCGGTCCAGTGTTCGCGGACGTAGGCCAGGCAGGCGGCCTTGGCCGCCGGGCCGTGCTCGCCGGTCCAGCCGCGCGGCACGGCGAGCGCCGCGGGCCACAGGGAGTACTGGCCTTCGGCGTTGACCAGCACCCGGAACGTGCCGTCCTCGACGTCGAACGGGTTGGTGCTCATGACTGGCTCGCTTCCCCTGGCATCAGCTCGTCGAGGCCGGCGACGGTCGGTGCGTTGAACAGGTCGCCGATGGTCAGTTCGGCCCCGAGCTCGGTCTGGATGCGGCTGATCAGCTGCATCGCGAGCATCGACTGGCCGTCGAGGTCGAAGAAGCTGTCGTCGAGCCCGACCCGCTCGGCGCCGAGCACCTCGGCGAAGAGGCCGCACAGCACGCGCTGCCGCTCGGTGACCGGCGCGCGGTAGTCCCCCGCGACGGCGGTCTCGGGCGCCGGCAGCGCCTTGCGGTCGAGTTTCCCGTTGGGGGTCAGCGGAAGCGTGTCGAGCACGACGAAGGCCGGGACCATGTAGTCGGGCAGCAGCTCGGCGGCGTGGGCGCGCAGGGCGGGCACGTCGACCTCGCCGGAGGCGGGCACCACGTACGCGGCGAGCTTCGTCTCGCCCGGCTCGTCCTCCCGGGCGACGACGGCCACGTGCGCGAGGCCGGCGAACTTCGACACCACGGTCTCGATCTCGCCCAGCTCCACCCGGAACCCGCGGATCTTGACCAGGTCCCCGGCCCGGCCGACGAAGTCGAGCACGCCATCGGGGGTGTGGCGCACGAGGTCGCCGGTGCGGTACATCCGGCCGCCGTCGCCGCCGAACGGGTCGGCGACGAACCGGTCGGCCGTCAGGTCCGGCCGTCCGTGGTAGCCGCGGCCCAGCCGGCTGCCGGCCAGGTACAGCTCGCCGGCGACCCCGTCGGCCACCGGCTCGAGCCGCTCGTCGAGCACGTAGGCCCGCAGGCCGTCCAGCGGCTCGCCGACCGGGACGCCCGCCTCGACGTCGGCGAGCGTGCGCATCGGCCAGCTGACGGCGAACGTCGACAGCTCGGTGGCGCCGTACATCGCGCGGACCACCGTGCCGGGGCAGGTTTCCAGCACGCGCCGCACGGCGTTCGGCGCGATCACGTCACCGCCGGTCAGCACTTCGCGCACGCCGGCGAAGCACTCCGGCGCCTCGGACGCGATCAGGCGGAACAGCCCGGCGGTCAGGTGCAGGCCGGTGATCGCCCGGTCGGTGATCAGCCGGCGCAGCGTCGCGATGTCGAGGTCGCCGGGCGGGGCCAGCACGATGGTGCCCCCGCGCAGCAGCGGCACCCACAGCTCGTAGGTGGAGACGCCGAACGCGTGCGGCGCGACCAGCAGCAGCCGGTCGTGCCAGCCGGTCGCCCACCGGGTGTCGTCGACGAGCCCGAGCACCGCGCGGTGCGGGATCGAGACGCCCTTGGGCTCCCCGGTCGTGCCGGAGGTGTACATGACGTAGGCGACGTCTTCCGGGTGCCCGGCCACCTTCGGGTCGCTCTCCGGCAGCGCGGACCGGTCGTCCTCGTCGACGACGACCACCCGGCCCGCCTTCGGCAGCCCCTGCTCGCGCAATACGCGGTCGGTCAGCAGGATCGGGTCGCCGGCGTGCTCGAGGATCCACTGCTTGCGCTCCACCGGGTACGAGTGGTGCAGCGGCAGGTACGCGGCCCCGGCCTTGAGCACGGCCAGCACGGCGACGACGACGTCGGGCGAGCGGTCCATCAGCACCGCGACCGGCCGCTCCTCCCCCGCGCCGAGGCCGAGCAGGCGGTGGGCCAGCCGGTTCGCCAGCCGGTCGAGCTGCCGGTAGGTGAGCACCACGCCCTCGGCGGACACCGCCACCGCGTCCGGCGTGCGGTCCACCTGCTCGGCGAAGCGCTCTTGAAGGGACCGGGAAACCATCGGGAACTCCTATCCGGGTTCGGCCGGGCTACAGGGAACGGGCGAACTTGGCGATGTCGCCGGCGAGCAGCTCCGGCTGTTCCATCGCGGCGAAGTGACCGCCGCGGTCGAACTCCGTCCAGTGCTTGATGGTCGGGATGTCGCGGTCGGCCCAGCGGCGGATCGGCAGGAACAGGTCCCGCGGGAACACCGCGACCCCGACCGGCACCTCGATCGGCGGCGGCTTGACCCCGCTCGCCGCGAGCCGGACCCCTTCGGCGCCTTCGTAGTAGAACTGCGCGGACGAACCGCCGCTCGCGGTCAGCCAGTAGGTCGAGACGATGGTCAGCAGGTGGTTGCGGCAGACCGCGTCCTCCGGGACGAGTGCCGCGTCGGTCCACTCGCGGAACTTCTCGACGATCCACGCGAGCTGCCCCACCGGCGAGTCGGTGAGGCTGTAGGCCAGCGTCTGCGGCCGCTGCGCCATCACCCGCATGTAGCCCGACAGCTCGGCGTCGAACTGGCCGAGGCGGCCCAGCCGCGCCTGGTCGACCTCGTCGAGGTCGGCGAAGTCCGCCGGGTCGCCCGACGGGAAGGTCATCAGCATGTTGACGTGCACGCCGAGCACGTGGTCGGGAGCGAGGCGGCCGAGCTCCAGCGAGATCACCGAGCCCGCGTCCCCGCCCTGGGCGATGTAACGGTCGTACCCGAGACGGCTCATCAGCTCCGCCCACGCGCGGGCGATGCGCGGCACGTCCCAGCCGGTCTCCTCCAGCGTCGAGAAGCCGTAACCGGGGATCGACGGGACGACCAGGTGGAACGCCTGCTCGCCGGGAGCGGGGTGGGTGAGCGGCTCGACGATGTCGACGAACTCGACCACACCGCCGGGCCAGCCGTGGGTGAGCAGGAGCGGGATCGCGTTCTCGTGCGGCGAGCGGACGTGGACGAAGTGGATGTCCGAACCGTCGATCCGGGTGCGGAACTGGGGGAAGGAGTTGAGCTTCGCTTCGGCGACGCGCCAGTCGTACTCGGTTCGCCAGTACTCGGCGAGGTCTTTGAGGTACCCCAGCGGAACGCCCCGGCTCCAGCCGACGCCGGGCAGTTCGGCGGGCCAGCGGGTGGCGGCGAGGCGGGCGTTCAGGTCGTCGAGGTCGGCCTGCGGGATGGAGACGCGAAACGGCTGCATTGGTCACGGCCCGTTCGTCGGCGAGGACAACTGACCTTGCGATCCTCACACCGCGCCGGGGCGCCGGACGTCTTCCCGATTGCCCCGGACCCGCTGCGGGAGAAGCAAAAAAGCACGATGGCCGTCCCGGGCAGCCCGGGACGGCCATCGTGGTGGGAGCGGCTCAGCGCCGCGGGCAGGAACCCAGGCGGTAGGCCACGATCGTCGGCTTCTGGTCCGGGGTCAGCGGGTACCCGCCGACCGCGACCACGGTGTCGCCGTCGATCATCACCGGCGAGTTGGACCCGGCGGGCAGCTGCGCCGACCAGAGCTCCTCGCCGGTCTTCGTGCTCATGGCGTGCACCTTGCCCTCGTAGGTCGTGGTGAACACGACGTCGTTGACGACGGACGAGGCGCCGTAGGGCGAGTGGTCGAGCGGGTGCTGCCACTTGATCGCCCCGGTGACCTTGTCCAGCGCCACCATCTCCCCGGTGCCCTTGTCGAACGGCGCCAGGGTGGGCAGGCCCTGGGTGGTCCAGGTGGCGCCCAGGTTGTTGACCGCCGCGTAGATGGTCGTGTCGTCGACCGCCAGCGGCGCCGGCATGCCGCCCAGCACGCCGGGGAAGATCTCGACCGGCAGCTGCGGCAGCTTGTCGTACTCGCCGTTCATGGCCAGCAGGTTGTCGTTCTCGTGTCCGTTGTGGATCCCGACGGCCGTCTTCCACAGCGTCTTGCCGGTCGCCTGGTCGTAGGAGTAGACGAAGCCGGCCTTGCCCGACCCGATCACCACCGGACGGCGGCCCGCCGTGGTGACGATCGGCGAGTTCTGCAGGTCCCAGTCGTAGATGTCGTGCGGGCTGGCCTGGTTGTACCAGAGCAGCTTCCCGGTCCGGCCGTCCAGCTTGACCACGGAGTTCGTGTAGAGGTTCGCGCCCGGCCGGCTCGAGCCCCACGGGTACTCGGTGGTGCCGGGGAACGGCGCCGGGTTGGTCACCGCCAGGTAGACGTCGCCGCGGCTGTCGAAGCTCGGCGGGTACCAGAGCCCGCCGCCCGAGTTGACGTCCGGCATGCCCCACAGGTCGGCGGGAACGGTCTCGAACTTCCACTTCGTCGCGCCGGTGCGCCCGTCGAGCGCCCAGACGACGCCCTGGCCGTTGCCGCGGTAGAACCCGCCGTAGACGCCGGGGACGGTGGACATGAGCACGGTCCCGTTGTCGTACCCGGGTGCCATGTCGATGCCCTCGTTGGCGTTGCGGGTGATCTTCTTGATCCACAGCTCGGCGCCGGTCCGCGCGTCGAGCGCGAAGACCGAGTCGGCGGTGCCGCCGAAGACGCGGCCGTCGCCGACCGCGACACCGGTGGGCCCGTTGCTCTCGGAGTGGTACAGCTTCGTCCACAGCTGACGGCCGGTCCGCAGGTCGATCGCGTACACGTTGGAGCTGTGGTCCTGGGTGTAGAGCACGCCGTTCGCGACGACCGGCGTCGCCGAGTGCGTGCCGACGTAGCGGTCGAGGTTGCCCACCAGCGGGGCGGTCCAGGCGGTCTGCAGGGTGCCGACGGTGCGGCTGTCGACCGGGCCGCCGACCCGGCGCGTGCCCGCCTTGTCGCCGTTGGGCTCTCCCCAGCCCGGGGCGACGCGGGTGTGCGCCGGGCCGTCGGACCGGGCGGCGGCCGGGATGACGTGGCCGGACGACAGCAGCAGCACGCCCGCCACGACGGCGAGCACCGAACGGCCGGCTATCCGGCCGTTCCGTAGTTGTTTCAGGCGCATGTTCGCGACCCCCATCACCGATCGGCTCGTGGAAAACCGGTGCACGGACCGGCTCTGTCACCAGGCGACGGTACGCGGCGGGGGCGGCGGTACATCTCCCACGATGCCCTGAACGGCCGGAATGCCAAAGCGAAACATGTTGGTAGGCAACAGAAAACGTACACTTCGCCCACCATCGACCGAGCGTGTCCGCGCGAGCACCCTGCGCCGCCGTCCGCGACCGTCCACTGTGCTCATCCTTTGTGGACTTCCCGCGAACGGAGAAGGCCCCCGGCGCGGTCCGCCGGGGGCCTCCTCCTCTTCGTCCGCTCAGGCGAGCAGGTGCGCCAGACCGGCGTAACCGCCTTCTTTGAGCCGCTCGCCCGACGTCGTCGCGTAGGCCTCGTCGGCCCGGATGCCCAGGCCCTCCACCATCCGGTTCATGAAGTTGAACAGGGCGCAGACCAGCACCGCGTCGTGCAGCGCCCGCTCGTCCCAGCCGGCGGCGAAGACGGCCTCGGCGTCGGCGTCGGTCATCCGCGCGGGCGTGCGGGTCAGTTTGCCCACGTAGGCCAGCACCGGCTTGAGCTTTTCCTCGACCGGCGCCGTCTCCAGATCGGCGACCGCCGCGGCGAGCACGCCCTCGGGGACGCCGAAGGCCTCGGCGGTCACGGTGTGGATTCCGTGGCAGTAATCGCAGCTGTTGACCCCGGAGACGTACGCGGCGATCATCTCCCGCTCGCCGGGGGTGAACGGCGACTCGCCGCGCAGCAGCTCCTCGTGGAACGCCAGCAGGTGCCGCGCCGGTCCGGGGTAGGCCTTGAAGACCTGCAGCAGCGTGGTCTCAGCCGGCAGGGACCTCAGGTACGACATCGGGGGATTCCTTTCCGTCCGCCCGCCGGTCGGCGAGCTGGTCGACCTCGGTGCGGCGCAGCGCACACGCGGTGAGGTAGGCGACGGTCGCGGCGCCGGCCCCCGGCACCGCCGCGGCGACCCGCTCGAGCCGGTCGGCCCACGTCCGGCGCAGCGAACCGGGTGACGACGTCGACGGCGGCTCGCCCAGCTCGTCGCGCAGGGCCCGCCAGTGCCCGGCGCCGGAGTCGACCAGCGCCGCCATGGTGAACCCGCCCGCCCCGTGCCGGGCCTGGTCGACGACCTGGGTGACCACGGCCGCGTCGTCGGCGAGCCGGGCCACGCCGAGCCCGGCCAGCAGCCGGTCCGGGTCCAGGCCGAGCAGGATCACCCCGGCCTCGGTGGACCCCGGGTCGTCGACGGCAGGCAGCGCGAAGCGGGTGTCGTGCGGCTCAGACACCGGCCGCCACCTCGGCCGGGACGCCGTGGCGCAGCCGGTGGGCGATGGCCGCGGCCACGCGGGTGGTGGCGACGCGGTGGCCGTCGATGTTGCGCGCCGCGGGACCGAGCACCATCCCGGCCGCCGCCCCGACCACCGACACGCGCGGCTCCCGGCGGTAGGACAGCGTCCGCTCGTCGAGCTCCGGCCAGCCGTCGCGGGCGGCGACGACGTCGTCGGGCAGCAGGCCGGTGCCGATCGAAGGGGTGGTGCCCAGGGCCAGCACGGCGTGGTCGCCCGCGACCCGGCGGCCGCTTTCCAGCCGCAGCACGACGGTGCCGCCGACGGCGGCCGCGACCTCCTTGACCGCCTCGCCGCGGTGCACGACCAGCCGGCCCACGGCTTCGGCGCGTTCCAGCTGCGGCCGGAACTCGAACATGATCGACGCCCGCCGGAACCGGCCCATCAGCTCGAGCCGTTCGGACCAGCCGACGCCGTCGAAGCGCTTGCGCCCTTCCGGGCGGAAGAACGAGGAGTTGACGTCGGCGCACTGGTAGCGCTCGCCGGGTTCGCGGACGACCCACTGCACCTCGCGGCCCGCGGCCAGCGCGCCGGTGATGAGGTGCGCCGCCGTCAGCCCGGCGCCGACGACCACCTGGCACTGCGCGCCCGACGGCACGGACTCGTCCCAGAACGACACCCCGCGCGGCGGATGGCCGCCGCCCCACCACGTTTCCGGGGCGGAGCGGCGTTCTTCACCGGGACACAGCACGACGTGGCGCGCGGCGACGGAGAACCGGTCCGTGCGGACGGTGACCGCATCGCGGCCGGGCTCGACCGCGCGGACGGTGGCCTGCCACGCCTTTTCGGCCACGTGGTGGGAGGTGGCCAGGTGGGCGCAGTAGGCGTCGAAGACGTCCACCGGCACCACCGAGCGGTGGCCGGACTGCGCCATCCGGATCTCGCGGCGCTCGGTGCGGGTCAGCCGGCTCCAGTGCAGCCGCGCGAAGTCGAGCAGTTCGCAGTCGCGGAAGCCTTCGACGCCCGGGTGGTGTTCGTAGGGCGAGCGCAGGACACGCTGGCCCAGTGTGTCGATCCGGTCGAAGAAGCGCCCGCACGGGCGCCCGGTGCGGTCCACCACGACGACGTCGTGCACGCCGTGGTGCCACAGGGCCGAGGCGACGGCGAGCCCGGCCGGGCCGGCGCCGACGATCACGACGTCGGCCGACGCCGGCGGCGACGCCCCCCGCGCCGGGGACGGTGGCGCGGGCGGGCGTGGCCATTCCCGGCCGCGCGGGGAGTCGAGCAGGTGCGGCTCCGGCACGAACGTGATCACGGCATTCCTCGGATCGCTCGGTCGGGCGGCGCGTTCAGAGCACCGTGACCGGCACGATCAGCTCGACCACCGGCCGCTGGCCCATGCCGTTGGCCACCAGCTCGCCGAGGGTCTGCTGGGACTGTTCGGCGCTGTCGGTCGCGATCGGGCTGTAGCGGGAGTAGAAGTAGGTCGGCTTGCGGCCGCTCGTCTCCATCGAGTAGGTCTTGAGCACCGTCTCGCCCGGGCGCACCTCGCCTTCGTAGAAGGTGAGGCGGCGCTGGTCCGGGGTCATGAAGCTCTTGGAGAACTGCGGCGACATCAGCATCTCGTCGTCGAGGAACGTCGAGTCTTCGTCCATCACCGCCTGCATCGCGACCCACGTCTGGTCGGTCAGGTTTGTTTCCGCCTTGATGACCTGCCAGCGGCCGGGCTCGGGCAGGTTGACGCTCACCGAAACGTCGTGATCGGTGGTGTCGATGGCCCCGGTGATCATCAGCACCCGGCGGGCCAGGTCGGCGGTCCCGGTCATCTGGACGTCCCGGGCGCGAACCCGGCTGGAAACATCGAGTCCCGGCAATTCAGGTGACGACATGGTGCAGCCTCCTACGTAATCCACCCCAGAGATAAAGGCGTGACCAGCGAACACGCAAAGGCTTTCACATCGAGGACACCTGCGTCAAGATGACGAATACACGGTCCGGCCGGGTAATTCGTCATCCGGTCGGCGCAATCACCCGCAGCCGGGTGCGTCGCCGATTAGGCCGTTCGGCTCACTCCGAAGACGAGGGTTCCTGCTGGAAGGCAGGGGAGTCGACCTCGTCCTCGACGGCGCCGACGTACCGGATCCCGAACGTGCATTCGGCCCGTTGAATAGCGACTTTCATGATGAGACCCGATTTCACGACAATGATGAAAGTACCTGGATCCGCCGGATCGGCGAAAATGTCGTGAACCAGGAACACGGAACCGTCGCCGATAGCGAACAATGCTTCGTAGACGACGTTCCGCTGCGCCTGCGACGCGGACTCGGCCCACTCCTCGAGCACGTCGAGGCCCGTGGTGAGCTGGAGGCGCATTGCCATCCGCCGGCCTCCCAACCAACGTAGGCCGGTCGCCGCTCGTGCGTAGTCACGCACGGGCGACCGGCAGCACCCGCCGGAAGCCCGGTGACACTCCGGCCCGAACACTTGCAAGTCTGGCGTCTGGCTTGCGCGGCGCTCATCTCCGAGCGTGCGCTCCGGCACGGGACGGGTACCGTCCGTGCCGGTGCCGGGAGCCGGTCAGTTGTAGCCGAGGACGATGTGCTCGCCCAGGTCGTCTTCGTCCGCCGCCGCCGGGGCGGGGGCCTCGACCAGCCGGAGCCGCACCTCGGCTCCGGCCGTGATCGTCCGGTCGGGACCTTCCGGAACCGCCGCCGCTGCTGTCATGGTGGGACCTCGCTTTCGCTTCCGGTGGTGGGTTCCACCATGCGCGGCCGGGCTCGAGGATCGGATGGAAATCGCTATCGGCGGGCCGCGCCCGCAGCGGACGAGTGGTGGGCGCCCGGGCGTGAGAGGTGCACTGGAGAACGGGAATTCCGCATGCCCGCCCCGGGCACGCATCCCGCCCGACGACCCCGGAGGTGCGCGATGACCCCCTCGAACGGCTCCCCCGTCCCCCGCCCATCGGCGGCCGAGCGCCAGCGAACGTGCGCAGCCTGCGGCGCCGCGTTCCAGCTGGGCGACCGCACGGAGGTGGAGGTGCTGCTGGACGGCGAGGTGAGGTACGTAGCGGTCCACGCGGGCCACACGACGTACTCACCGCGCCGGGAACGCGCCGCGGCCACACGCCTGCACAACGCGGCCTGACGGGTTCAGCAGCTCACTCGCTCACTCGCGGCCACGCGGCTCACGCGCGGCCCACTCGCTCCCTCGCAGCCACGCGGCTCACGCGGCCACACGGCCACACGGCTCACTCGCGGCCACGCGGCCCACGCGCGGCCCTCGCGGCCCACGCGGCGCCACGCGGCTCACGCGCGGCCACGCGGCCCACGCGGCTCGCGGCCCACGCGGCCCACGCGCGGCTCACGCGCCGGCGGCCCGCCTCGAGCGCCCCAATGTGGCGTTGGTTGCGTCCAACGCACCGAACGCCACATTGGGTGCGTTGAGCGCACCGAACGCCACATTGGGGCGCAACAGGTCGTCGCCGGCGAGCCGGGGGTCACCACCGAACTCGGGCAGAGCGCCGGACCGGCCGCAAAACTCGGCCGGCTCCGCCGCGCAGCCGCAGAGCGGGCACCACGCCCAGGGCGGCCCCTACCTCACGGCGCGAGACCCGCCGAATCGCCCAAACCCGGCCCAGCGCAAACGCCCCAATGTGGCGTTGGATGCGTTCACGCAACCAACGCCACATTGGGGCGCTTCAGACCCGGAACCTCAGCGCGGCAGCCCCGACATCCGCCAGGCGTCGCGCCCCGCTCGGACCTCCACCCCGCGGCCCCACACCGGCCGCGACCACGCCGACGGTTGCGGTGGCGGCTCCGGGGCCGCCCGCCGCAGGGTCAGGACGGCGACCAAGGCCGCGAGCTCGACGTCGTCGGGGGTGCCCTGCAGCACCCGGACCAGGTCCGGACTTTCGGTCGCCGACACCATCCACTCCCGTCAGATCGGCAGGTTGCCGTGCTTGCGTCCCGGGCCGGCCTTGCGCTTGTCCCGCAGCATCGCCAGCCCCCTGGCCAGTGCCGCGCGGGTTTCCGCCGGGTCGATGATGTCGTCGACGAGCCCGCGCTCGGCCGCGTACTGGGGGTTCAGGAACTCCGCCGTGTACTCCGCCACCAGTTTCGCCCGCAGCGCCGCCGGGTCCGGGGCCGCCGCCAGTTCGCGGCGGTGCAGGACGTTCACCGCGCCCTCCGCGCCCATCACCGCGATCTGGTTGGTGGGCCACGCCAGCGACAGGTCGCACCCGATGGACCGCGAGTCCATCACGATGTACGCGCCGCCGTAGGCCTTGCGCAGGATCACCTGGATCCGCGGCACCGTCGCTTCGCAGTACGCGTGCAGCAGCTGCGCGCCCTGCCGGATGATGCCGCCGCGCTCCTGCTCCACCCCCGGCAGGAAACCCGGGACGTCCACGAGGCTCACCAGCGGAATGCCGAACGCGTCGCAGAACCGGACGAACCGCGCGGCCTTCTGCGACGCCGGCCCGTCGAGCACCCCGGCGAACACCATCGGCTGGTTGCCGACCAGGCCGACCACCCGGCCGTCGATGCGCGCCAGCGCGCACAGCACGTTGCGCGCCCAGCCTTCGTGCAGCTCGAAGAACTCACCGTCGTCGGCGATTTCGGCGAACACGTCCCGCATGTCGTACGGCTGGTTCGGCTCCACCGGCACCAGCTCCGCCAGGAGGGGCCGGTAGTCGTCCTTCGCGTTCGTCGACGCCGTGACCGGTGGCGGGTCGAGGTAGTTCGACGGCAGCAGCGAGACCAGGTAGCGGACGTCGGCGAGGCAGCTCTCCTCGTCGTCGTGCACCACCGTCGCGACGCCCGAAGCCGAACCGTGGACGTCCGCGCCGCCGAGTTCCTCGTGCGTGACGCGCTGGCCGCTCACCGCCTCCACGACGTCGGGCCCGGTCAGGTACATCCGGGCGGTGTCCCGGACCATGAACGTGAAGTCCGCCAGCGCGGGCGAGTACGCCGCGCCGCCCGCGCACGGCCCGAGGATCACGCTGATCTGCGGGATGACGCCGGACGCCTCGACCTGGCGGCGGAAGATCCCGCCGTAGCCGTTGAGCGCCAGCACGCCCTCCTGGATCCGGGCGCCGCCGCTGTCGTTGAGCCCGATCACCGGTGCGCCGTTGGCCACCGCGAGGTCGAGCACCTTGTGGATCTTCGCCGCGTGCGCCTCGCCGAGCGAGCCGCCGAACAGCGTGAAGTCCTGGGCGTAGACGAACACCCGCCGCCCGTCGATCGTGCCGGAGCCGGCGACCACGCCGTCGGTGTGCGGGCGGTTGCCCGCCAGGCCCGGTCCGCTCGCCTGGTGCCGCCGGTAGGGCTCGATCTCGGTGAAGGAGTCGTCGTCGAGCAGCAGGGCGAGCCGTTCGCGTGCGGTCAGCTTGCCCAGCGAGTGCTGGCGCCGGACGGCGTCGAGCTTGCCCTCGTGGATGTGCGCCCGCAGTTCCTCGCGCCGGCGCCGCAGCAGCGGCATGTCCGGCGGCGCGGGACGCGCCTGGTCGGCGGCCCGCGCCAGCTCGATCACCTGGGCGTCACCGGCCTCCCCCGGCCGCCCGAGCCGGCGGCGGCCGCGGGAGAGCCCGTCCGGGACCGGCACCACCTCGGCGTCGTCGGCGGCCTCCTGGCTTCCGCTCACGCGGCATCCCTCATCCGGGCACGCTCGTCCCGCTCGATCTCGGCGACGATGTCGGACCACACGATGCCGCGGCCCAGCCGGGGCATCGGGCGGACCGGCACGTCCACCGGCAGCCCGGCCGGGACCGGGTCGGCGGCCAGCCGCACGGGCTGCTGGTCACCGGTGCCCGCACGGGCGGCGTCGCTGGCGGTCATGGCAGGACCTCCTCGGTCTGGATCCCGGATCGGCCGGGACCGGCGTCCGGAATGGATGCGGTGGACACGGCGGCCGCACCGGCCTGCCGGTCGGTGAGGCGCCCGGTCGTGTGCAACCAGGCCACCGTGTCGCGCACGGTGTCGAGAGCCGGCCGCGCCGCAACGCCGCCGGTGGGTGCGTCCGCGGCGACCGGGACGGCGGTGGCGCAGACGTAGAGCGCGCCGTACTGGGCCGGGACGTGCCACGGCCAGACGCGCTGCAGCAGGTCGGCGGCCCGGCCGACCGGGAACATCGCCCGCGGCGGCAGGAACACCGCCGGCAGGGCGCGCCCGGTCGCGGCCCGGACCGTCGCCAGGTACTCGCGGGTGGCCAGGAAGTGCCCCGGCCCGAAGGCCGCGGGCACGGCCGGACCGCGGACCAGCTCCGCGTGCAACGCCGCCGAGTCGCGGACGTCGCCGAGCGGCAGCCCGCGGCCCGGCCAGATCGGCATCAGCCCGCGCAGCAGGTCCCGCAGCCGCGCGTTCTGGTCGCCCAGGTGCGGGTCGTGCGGGCCGAGCAGCGCCGGCGGGTAGGTGACGGTGACCGGCACGCCGTCGGCCCGGTGCCGCCGGGCGATCCGCTCGGCTTCGGCCTTCGACGCCAGGTAGGGCTCCCGCGGCGCGCCGACCGGGCTCGCCGTCCCGATCGACGGCGAGGCCGTGGGGTAGAGCGCCCCGACCGTCGAGACGTGCACGATCCGCCCGGTGCCCGCCCGCCGCGCGGCACCGAGGACGACCTCGGTGCCACCGGCGTTCACCCGCCACAGCTCGGCGCGCCGCCTGCTGTCGAAGGTGTAGACGCCGGCCGCGTGCAGCAGCGCGTCCGCCCCGGCGACCAGCCGGCCGGCCGCCGCGGCGTCCGTCACGTCGCCCACCTGGACGTCCACAGTGGACGCATCGACGCCGAGCGGAGCCAGCGCACCGGCCACGCCGCTCGCGTCACGGGCGAGCAGCCGGACCCGGTGCCCCCGCCGCAGCAGCGCCGCGACCGTGTGGGCACCGAGGAAGCCGGTACCGCCCGTGACCGCGATCAGCATGACCTTCGCCCCTCTCAGGCCGCGCGGGCCTTCCCGTCGACGTGGTGGTAACCGCCGCCGTAGAAGACGAGGGCGTGCTCGCCGGTGCCCCGGCTGGTGGCGACCACCCGGCCCAGGAAGATCGAGTGGTCACCGCCCTCGATCACCTGCGCCAGCTCGCACTCCAGCCAGGCCAGCGCGCCGGTCAGCAACGGCGACCCGGTCTTGCCGCCCGCGGTGTAGCCGACGGCCTCGAACTGGGCCATCCCGTCGGGACGGCGCCAGTCGGCGAAGTACTTCGACGTCTCCTGCTGGTCCGCCGCGAGGATGTTCACCCCGAACGAGCCGGCGGTGACGATCGCGGCGTGCATCCGGGCCGCCTTGGACACGCAGCACAGCACCATCGGCGGTTCCAGCGACACCGACGAGAACGCGTTCGCGGTCATCCCGTGCGCGTCTTCCCCGCCCGCCGTCAGCACCGTCACCCCGGTCGCGAACTGCGCCATCACCTGGCGCAGTCCCGGCTGGGCCGACAGGCCGCGGCGGGCCGGCGACGTCGGCAGCCGCTTCAGCACCGGCCGTTCCGAAGGCTCAGACTCGTAGCCCACTTCAGACTCCCTTGCCGTTGACCGCGGCCGTCGAATAGGGCACCAGCGCCTCGCGCAGCTGCTCGGGGACCCGCGACGGCACGGTGGCCGTGTTGGGCCCGCGCATGCAGGCGATGCGCTGCCGTCCCCTGGCCACCAGCACTTCGCCCTCCGCACGCAGGTGGACGTAGTCGAAAGCGAACTGGATCTGCGTCGAGGTGAGCTCCTCCAGCCGCAGCCGGATGGACAGCTCGTCGAACGCGGTGATCTCGGCGAAGAACTCGCACTCCACCTTGAGGGTGAAGAGCTTGAGGTCGTGCCGGACCTCCTCCAGCACCGCCGGGGCCTTTTCCTTGAGGAACATCTCGCGGCACCGGCCCTGCCAGCGCACGTAGTTCACGTAGTAGACGTTGCCCACCAGGTTGGTCTCTTCGAAGCCGACCGTGTGGCGGATCTCGTAGTAGTCGGACATCCTCAGTTCCCCTCTGCGTGGAGCACGGCGAAGACGATCGGGTCGGTCCGGTCGTTGACGGTGGTCGACCAGGTGGCGATCCGGGCACCGCCGGAGGCGAGCAGCGCCCACCCGTCGGCGTCGACCTGGCGCACGGTCAGCGCCTGGGTCATCGAGCCCGTCTTGCGCACGCACTCCAGCGCGCTCCAGACCCGGGTGTTGGCCACGCTGATCGGTTCGCCGGTGTCGGCGGCCAGCAGCCGGCCCAGTGCGAGGAGCTCTTCGCCGAGCAGCCCGGCCCAGTCCTCGTCGGTGCGTTCGATCGCCGTCTCGATGTCGCAGGCGACCTGGTCGGCGCCGGCGACCACGAGGGTCAGCTGCGAGGTGTGCGACGCGTTGACCTGGACGCCGTCGCACTCCGGCTTGCCGTCGGGGCGGTAGAGCACCTCGACCGGCCGGTCGAGCGCACGGCCCGCGGCGAGCGCGGTCTGCGCCCTCCGCTCGGCGATGCCCTCCGCCGGGCGCCCGGCCGGGTCCGGCTCGAGCACCACCGACCGCGTCCCGCCGAGCAGCCGCTCGCACGCACGCTCCACGTAGGACCCCAGCATCGAGGGGACCCACGGCCCGGCGCCGTCGCGCTTGCGGACCGCGCGCAGCTTCAGGCCTTCCCAGCGCTCGACCAGCGTCCCGTCGGGGTTGCGGACGTCGAGGTCGTAGACGTAGCTGTCGCCGTCCTGGGACCGTTCCTTCGCGTCCAGCAAGACGTACTCGTCGTGCTGGCGGCCCGGCTCGGCCAGGTACAGCTTCTCGATGCCCTGCGGCAGCAGCGTCGCGTCCGGGACGCAGCACTGGATCGCGTGCATCATCGCGTCCCGCGTGCCGGGGTCGGCCAGCAGCCGCTCCTGCGGGAGGAACGGGGCGAACCAGTAGTGGTCCGCGTTCGTCGAGATCTCGGCGACCGCGTGCCGGGCACTGGCCCGGCGGTAGCCGAGGACCCGCTGGAACCGCTTGCCCTGGAAGAGAACCGAACCGTACAGCTCGCTGATCGGCTCCACCGGCACCGGCGGCAGCGCGACGTCGCGAGGCACGCATTCGCCGATCTGGTCCGGCCGGGCGAAGCTGAGCCGCGCCTTGAAGTGGTCGGCGCTGAAGCCGGTCTCGTCACTGCGGATCACGACGTCGACGGTGTCGGCGTCGCGGGCCAGCGTGGCCAGCCGGACCGTGGTCGACCCACCGGGCGAGACGATGATCGGCCGGAGGAACTCGACGTCCGACAGCACCGGGGTGCCGGTGCGGTCCAGCGTCGCCGCCGCGGCCTGCGTCATGGCCTCCATGCCGAGCACCGCCGGGAACAGCAGCTGCCCGTCGAGCAGGTGGTCGGTCAGGTACGGGTCGGCCCCGTCGGACAGGTCCGCCTCGGTGATCAGCTCGACGCCCGGGTAGTGCACGATCGCCCGGTCGACGAACCGCGTCAGCGGCAGCTCCCGCTTCTGGATCGGCAGCGTGGCCAGGCCCGACGTGCGGCCGCAGACCACCAGCACCGGCGGTGCGGCCGGGTCGGCCAGCACCTGGCGGAGGATGGTGATGCCCTCCTCGGTCGGGATCGGCGTGATGCCGTCGCGCATCAGGGCGCTGACCACGCCGAGCTTCTCGCCCATGCCGGTGCCCGACCAGACCGACCACTCCAGCGCGATCGCCCGCGCCTTCGGGTGTTCCTGGCCGAAGCGCAGGGTCAGCTCGGTCATCCAGTCGTTCGCCGTGGCGTAGTGCGCTTCACCGCGCAGGCCGGCCCGGCCGATGATGCTGCCGAAGGTGACCAGGAGCTTGATCCGGTCGGAGTCCACCGCGGCGAGCACCGCGTTGAGGCCGCCGATCTTCGGGGCGAGGGTCTTGCGGAAGCTGTCCTCGGTCAGGCTGAAGAGGGCAGCCGGCTCGTTGCGGCCCGCGCCGTGGAGGATCGCCGTGACCGGGCCCAGGTCGGCCTGGACCCGGGCGACCGCCTCGGCGATCTGCGGGGCGCTGGTGACGTCGGCGCGCTCGTAGCGGTAGCGGATGCCCGCCGCTTCCATGCGGTCGAGGTTCTCCGCCAGCTCGCTGTCGGACTCCGGGTCGCTGCGTCCGAGCAGGGCCAGCCGGGCTCCGGAGTCCTTGGCCAGCGCGAGCGCGCTCTCCGCGGTGATGCCCTTGCCACCACCGGTGACGAGCAGGACGTCGGTGGCGTCCAGCGAATCGCGGATCGGGCCGGGCTTCGGCGCCGGCAGCGCGGACAGCCGCGGCACGGTGCGTCCGCCGTCGGCGCCGTAGCGGGCTTCGGTGAAGTCCGTGGTCGCGGCGACCTCGGCCACCACGGTGGTCACGGCCGAGGCGATCTCGTCGGCGCCCGACGGCGTCGGGTTCGCCAAGTCGATGATCGTCGTCTTCGCCGAGGGGTCCTCGAGCCGCAGGGTCCTGGCCAGACCGGCCGCGCCGTAACCGTGGTGCACGACCACGAAGCGCGTGCCGTTGGGGGCGGCCATGACGGCGCGGCCGGCGTCGAGGAACAGGCCGACGTGGCTGGAGTCGCAGTCCGCGGGCAGGCAGAGCAGCACGCCGTCGCCGGCACCGGACTTCGCCAGCGCGGCCCGCAGCGGTTCGGCCAGCGGGTGCCGCGGCGTGGCGAAGACCTGCCACTCGGCGTTGCCCGCACCCGGCGTCAGGTCCGCCGTCGGCCGCGGCGCGGGCACGTACTCGACCGCGAACGGCCGGACCCACGGCCCGACGCCCGGGGCCTCGCCCCCACCGGAGGAGTCGCTCGGCTTCGCCGTCTGCGCCAGCTCGTCGATCATCTCGGCGAGCTCACCGAGGCACACCGTCGCGAAGTTCGGCATGCCTTCCAGTGCGGGACGGCCCAGTGCCCGGGTGACGTCGTTGACCAGCTGCCCGACCGTGATCGACGACAGGTGCAGGTCGTCGAGCGGGTGGGTGTCGGCGGTGACGGTCTCCAGGGGCAGCTCGACGCGCTCGGCGGCGAGCTTGCGCAGCAGGTCCAGCGTGGAGCTGCCGTCGCTCTCGGCGCCTGCGCCGGCCTCGGCGGCCTGCGCCTTCTCCGCGGCCAGCTCGGCAGCGAGCTCGCTGTCGATCGACGGAGCCGCTTCGCAGGGGCTGGCGAGGAAGTTGAACTGGCCGTCGGCGGGCAGGGCCCGGACGACCCGGCCCTCGAACAGCGCGTCCACGGTCAGCTGCACGCCGAGCGCGAACGCCGCACCGACGACCCGCAGCAGCGCCTGCAGCGACGCGTTGTCCGTGTCGATGGCGAGCACCGGCGTGTCCGGGGCGATCTCCTCGAACAGCCCGGTCAGCACCCGGCCGGGGCCGACCTCGACCACCAGGTCGCTGCGCTCGGCCACCTTGGCGGCGGCTTCGCGGAAGCGGACCGGCAGCACGATCTGGTCGCGCAGCAGCTCGGGCAGGTTCTCCGCGGCGTGCAGGACGTCGCCGCTGACGGTGGAGACGACCGGCCGCTCCAGCCGGGAGAAGGCGAACTGACCCAGCTGCTCGGTCATCGCGTTCGCGGCCGGCTCGACCGCCGGCGAGTGGAAGGCGTGCGAGACCTTGATCCGGGTCGCGCCGACGCCCTGGGCCTTGGCCCGGGCGACGATCTTGTCGATCGCCCCGGCCGGCCCGGAGATCACCGTCTGCTCGGGGGCGTTGTACCCGGCGATGACGACGTCGTCGCCCAGGCCGAGTTCCTCCACCCGGCCCGGCGATGCGGCGATGCCCGCCATCGCGCCGGTGCCGTCGCCGGTCGTCGTGGCCATCACCTTGCCGCGGACCTTCGCCAGGTCGAGCAGCCCGCGCTCGTCGAGCGCGCCGCCCCAGTGCAGCGCGGTCAGCTCGCCGAGGCTGTGCCCGGTGGCGGTCGACGCCTCGATGCCGAACGAACGCAGCACCCGCAGCGCGGCCAGCGAACCGGTGACGATCCGCGGCTGCGCCACCTCGGTGGCGACCTGGTCGCCGGCGACCGGCAGCGCGGCGGCGCGGTAGATCTCGTCGGCCACCGTGAACCGGCGGCGCAGCGCGCTGTCGCCCCCGCGGCCGGAACCCTGGCCGGGGAACAGGTAGCCGATCTTCGGCGCGGAGGTGCGGCTGCTCGCGAAGATGCCGTCGGCGCCGTTGAAGACCGAGTCACCCGACTCGAGCTGCTCCAGGAGCTTGGTGAGCTTCCGCTCGGCCTGCTCCGGGTTGCCCGCGACGACCGCGGCCCGCACCGGCTTGCCCGACAGCTCCTTCGCCAGCGAGCCGGCGAGGTCGGTCAGCTCGGCGAACGACAGCTTCGGCACGACCTCCAGCGTCGCCGCGATGTTCCCCCGCAGGGTCGCGACGTCGTCGGCGTCGAACAGCAGCAGCTCGGCGTCCTGCCGGCCGGCGACCAGCGTCCTGGCCCGCTCGTCGAGCTCGCGGCGGCGGGCCGCGGTCGGCGCCTCGGTGACCGTGACGTGGGAGTTGATCCCGCCGAAGCCCATCGCCGACACGCCGGCGCGGACCGGCTGGTCCGCCGGCCAGAGCGCCGCGTCGCGCGGGACGTACATCCGCGCCGACGTCCCGGTCAGCGACTCGTGGGGGTCGTAGTGCCCGGTGGCGGGCGGGATGACCTGGTGGTACACCGCCAGCGTCGCCTTGATCAGGCCGGCGACGCCGGCCGCGGCCTTGGTGTGGCCGATGTTGCCCTTGATCGTCGAGAGCGCGGCCTGCTTGGCCAGCGGGTCGGCGTCGCGGCGGGCGGTGGACAGCGCCTCGATCTCGGTGGCGTCGCCCAGCGCGGTGCCGGTGCCGTGACCCTCGAAGTACGAGACGGTCTCGACGCCGTAGCCGGCGCGGTCGTAAGCGCGCTTGAGGGCCAGCCGGTGCCCGGCCGCCTCGGGCCGGGTGATGCCCCCCTTGCCGTCGGAGGAAACGCCCCAGCCGCCGATCGACGCGTAGATCCGCTTGCCCTGCTCGAGCGCGTCGCTCTCGCGCATCAGGACCAGCATGCCCGAGCCCTCGCCGGGCCAGAAGCCGTTGGAGTCGGCGTCGTAGACCTTCATCTCGCGCTTGGCCAGCGCGCCGGTCTTCGCGAAGCCGATCACCTCGAACGGGTCGATCGAAAGGTCGACACCGCCGGCGATGGCGAGGTCGAGGTCGCCCTGTGCGAGCGCGTTGGCCGCCGTCACCACGGAAAGCAGCGACGACGAGCAGGCACCGTCGACGGTGTAGCCGCCGCCGGCGAAGTCGAAGTAGTTGCAGACGCGGCCGGCGATCGTGTTCGCCAGGCCACCGGCGAGGGTGTCCTCGTTGATCTCCGGGAACGGCTCCTTGTACTGGACCTCGAGCTCCCGCAGGAAGTTCGCGGTGTCCTCGTCCTCCCAGCCGCGGGCGGTCAGCGCCGCCGCGACCGTCCGGCGCACGTACGGCCAGCGCAGCCGCATGATGTTGGCGCGGGAGAACTCGCCGGTGAGGCTGTTGCCGATGACAACACCGGTGGTCGTCCGCGGCGCACCGTCACCCTCGCCGAAGCCGGCGTCCGCGAGAGCCGCGGCGGCGACGTCGAGGGCCAGCCAGTGCGTCGTGTCGGTCGCCCGGAACGTGCTGCCGGCCACCTTGTGCGCCACCCGGTCGAACTCGTAGTCCCGCAGCACCGCCGCCTTCTGGGCGTAGAAGCGGTCCGGGGCCTTCGGGTCGGGCGAATAGTAGTCCGCCCGGTTCATCCGTTCATCCGGCAGCCTGCGGAACGCCCGGCGCCCGGCCAGCACGTTTTCCCAGAGCTCCTCCGGAGAACTCGCGTCGGGGTACCGGAGACCGATACCGACGATCGAAATCCGCTCTACGCTCATGCCACCGCACTCCCACTGGCTCTCGAGCCCCGTATCACCGGAACCTTCAGGTCCCCGCTGTCCTCCGGAACGGGATCGGGGTCCCGCTCCGGTTTTGCCATCGGGCGGCGGCCTGTGCCGCCGCCCGGTGCCCGGTCCGCCGGGCCGTCCGGTCCAGCATCTCCCGGGCGGTGCGGACCGTCTTCTCTCTTCCTGCCCGCGGCCACCACGTCAGCACGCTCGGACAAGGATCTTCGCTGTCTTGCAAGAACTTCAGGCGCCGAACTGACCCGGACGGCGGCCCTGGCCCGCCGGTCCGCGGTAGGCCTGGGCGATGTCGAGCCACTGGTCGGCCAACGTGCCCTTCGCCCGTACGTCGAGGTCGTAGCGGTGCCGCCGCCGGGTGACGAGCAGGCAGAAGTCCTCGGCGCTGCCGCTGATCCGCTGCTCGGCGTCCGCGGGCCCGAATGTCCAGAGCGCGCCCGAGGGCGCGGTGAGCTCGAACCGGAACTCCTCGGCCGGCGGCGTCAGGTTGCGCGCCTCGTAGCCGAAGTCCCGCACCCGCACGGCGAACCCGACGAGGTGCCGGATCCGGTCGGTGCGCTCCGGGCGGACGCCCAGCGCGTCGGCGATGTCCTGGCCGTGGCCGAACACCTCCATCATCCCGGCGCACGCCAGCACGTACGGCGGCAGCGGGTTCACCAGCCACGGCACCAGCTGGTCGCCGGGCACGGCCGCGAGGGCCTTGATGCCGGCGTCCCGCTCGGCCCGCCAGCGCGTCAGCAGCACCTCGGCCGGGTCGTGGATGTACTCCTGCAGCGCGCCTTCGACCGCCTTCTCGAACCCGACGTTCGCGAGCGACTTCGTCATCGCCACGAACGCCTCCGGCTGCGCCGCCGACAGGCCGGCGATGCGGAAGATGAAGGCGAGGTGCCCGATCTGGTGCCGGACGCGCCAGCCCGGCGCGGGGGTGGGCATGTCCCACCCGTGGTCGGCGAGGCCCGCGACGAGCGCGTCGACTTCCTCGGCCTCTGCGGTCAGGTCGGCGATCACGCCCCTGGTGTCAGTCACCCGTCTGTCCTCTCACCGATACGACGTCTTTTCGTGGGCCGGCGGTCGTCGCGGGTGGCGAGCCACCGTGCGGCGACCGCCGGCCGGGCAGATCGGCCACCGCGCGGGGCGGCAAGCGCGAACCGGGCGATTCGGTGTGTCCCGGTGCTGCGCGCCCCGGCGGGCGATCCGACCTTTCGATCATCACCCGCGCCGACCTGGGAAGTCTTCTCTTCGCGCGCGGTGCGGCAGCCGTTCACCGGCGGCCACGGCCGCGGTGAAAGCCGCCCACGACACCAGCTCCACCAGGCCGCGATCGTCCGTCCTTTCCGGACGGACGGCGGCCACGTCCGCGGGCCCGGTCTGGTACGCCGCTTTGGCCGTCAGCAACGCCAGCCGTCCGGCGGCACGCTCTTCAGCCGGCAGTTCGGCGAGCACCGGCTCCACCCACGCGCGGCTCAGCCCGGGCGGTTTCCCGTCCCAGTCCTTGAGTTCGCGGCGGACGAGGTCCCGCACGCGCGAAGGCACCGAGCGTTCCCCGGCGGCCTCCACGGCCGCCGCGGCGCGCGCGAAGGCGTCGTCGAGCGGGTCGGCGGGGGTCGTTCCGGGCGCGGCGGGCAGCAGTTCCAGCGACTGACCGGCGGGCGGCGCGTCCCCCGGCTTGAGCAGGAAGCCCAGGACCGCCTTGGCTTTGCCGCGCGCCTGCGGCGGGACGGCCTCGGGCAGGGGCGACGGGCCGAGGAACACGCTCACCACCCGGTTGAGGTAGTGGAACGCGACGGCGACGGCGATGAACTCCGCCGCGGTGCCGGCGGGCACGTCCGGGGGCAGGGCGCCTTCGCCCCGCGCCCACAGCGCCAGCGCCCGTGTGTCGCGGTCCTGGATGGACCCCGCGTCGCCGGCCTCGATGGCCGCGGCCGCGTCCGGCTCACCCAGCGAGCTCAACGCCATCCCGTGCACCTCGACGCAGTACGGGCACGAGTTCGCCGCCGACACCGCGGCCGCGACGACCTCCTTGTCGGCCCGGCTCGCCGTCCCGGCCGCGACGAGCGACTCCCGCAGCACCAGCCAAGCCGCGGCGAGCACCTCCGGCGCCGCCGAGTGCAGCGCGATCGGCGGGGCGAGCATCCCGAAGTCCCGTTCCACCTGCCGGTAGACGTCCCGCACGAGCCCACGCGCCCGCCGCGGCCGCACCACCCCGACGTACTTCACCTCCCGCAGCGTCCGCCGCAACGCAACCCGCACCACACCCGCCGTCATAACTCCTCCTCAAGCCAACGGGCATCACGCGTGATCAGAGGGGACACACGCGTGATTGGCGGGGCATCACATCCGATGCCCTTCCAATCACGCGTGATGCCCCTTCAATCACACGTGATGCCCGTCCGATCACACGTGTGTCCTCAGTTGCCGGCGACCAGGTCCAGTTTGGACACCGCACGGCGGCCCGTGATGGAGCCGTCGGGGGCCGGGGCCCCGTACTTGACGTCGACGTCGCGGGCCTGCAGGGCCCGGACGATGCCCGGGATCGAGCGCTCGGCGAGCGCGGCGATGGTCATCGCCGGGTTCACCGTGAGCGCGCCCGGCACCGACGCGCTGTCGGTGACGAAGATGCCCGGGTGGTTGCGCAGCTCGTGGTTCGGGTGCAGCGCGGACGTCGCCTCGTCGTCCCCGATCCG
Source organism: Amycolatopsis sp. A133 (assembly GCF_031082405.1). Taxonomy (GTDB): domain Bacteria; phylum Actinomycetota; class Actinomycetes; order Mycobacteriales; family Pseudonocardiaceae; genus Amycolatopsis. Next base: position 36,914 of record NZ_JAVHJU010000036.1, on the reverse strand, counting down.
GCACGACGCCAGCGGGTGCACGGTGTACGCCCCGACGACGTCGTTGGTCCACGGCGCGACCTTGGCGATGCCGTCCTTCTCGATGATCGCCTTGCAGTCGGCGTCCGCGAGCGCCCAGCCGCGACGCGTGTTCGGCGTCGGGTCGTAGCGCAGCGGGCCGCGGCCGAGCATCTGCTGCGAGATCCGGTACGCGTTTCCGGTGGGCGGCGGCGTGCCGAAGACGCCCTCGTTGTCGTCCTCGGTCATCAAGAAGATCGTCAGCCAGTTCGCCCACTGCTTGAGGATTTCCTTCTTCTCCGCCCCGTACCAGCGCGGCTCCTCGCCGCCGGGCACCTGGGCGAGGATGGTCCCCAGCCCGGGCGGGAAGTACAGCTGCTCCAGCGAATACCGCTCGTACTCCGGCAGCGACCCGTCGAGCTTGTCCCAGTTCGCGACGGTCGGGCCCTTGCCGATGTGGTTGGCCGAGTACACCGGACCGTCCTCGCGGGAGAGCCCGAGCACCTCGCGGACGCGGTCCTCGTCGATGATCGCGGTGTTGAGCCGCTCGCCGTTGCCGGAGAAGTACCGGCCGACGCCGTGCGGCATCTCGCCCAGCGAAGCCTCCGAGCGCTGCAGGATCACCGGGGTCGCACCGGCACCGGCGGCGATGATGACGACCTTCGCCTCGATCACGCCGGTGCCGGTGTGCACCCGGTAGTCCTCTTCGTCGACGACGTCGAAGTAGACGCGGTAGCCGCCGTCTTCGGTGCGCTCGAGCCGCTGGACCTCGTGCAGCGGCCGGATCTGCGCACCGTGCGCCAGCGCGGCAGGCAGGTAGTTCGTCAGCATCGACCGCTTGGCGTCGAACTTGCAGCCCGCCATCATGAAGTTGCAGTTGACGCAGGTGTCGTTGTCGACGGCGACCGGCGCCGGGTTGGCGGTGCGCCCGGAGTGGTTGCAGGCCGCGGCCCACAGGCCACCGGCGTAGGAGACGTCGCTCCAGTCCTGTTTGGACACCGGGATCGACTCGTCGACGCGGTCGTACCACGGCTCCAGGCTGTCGCGCGTGATCACCGACGGCCACATCCGGCGCCCGATGCTCCCGTGGCGCTCGAAGACGAACTTGGGCGCGCGCGGCATCGCGGCGAAGTACACCACGCTGCCGCCGCCGACGCAGTTGCCGCCCAGCACGCTCATCCCGTCGCCGACGACGAAGTCGAACGCGCGGGTGTAGGACGAGCCGAGCAGGTAGTCGTGCTCGAAGTCGTCCGCGGCCAGCCACGGCCCGCGTTCCAGCACGGTCACCTTGGCCCCGCCCGCGGCGAGGTGGTAGGCCGGGATCGATCCGCCGAAACCGCTGCCGACGATGACGACGTCGGTCTTGTCGATCGCGTTCATGCGGGGCTCCCGGAGGCAGTCGTGTCGGGGTGGAGCTCGGCCAGCTTGCGGCCGTAGCCGTACTTCGGGAACCGCCAGAACCCGTCCGCGTCCGGCGGCCGGTACCCCAGGGCCAGCAGGCCGGGGTGGCCGTCGCGGATGGCGTCGGCGGTGTGCAGGTGCGGGGCGCTGTCGTAGGCCATGTTGCAGAACAGCGCCAGGCTGACCCAGCCGTCCTTCTCCGGGTGCCCCGGTGTGGTCAGCCGGCGCACCAGCTCGCGGCGGTGCTCGTACGGCAGCGCGACGAACGGCGGCACGTCGTGGTCGAGCGCCAGCTCCACCTCGCCCGCGTAGGACTTCGCGTGGTCGTTGAGCGACTGCGCGAGGTACGGCAGGCCGGCCGTGACGCCGGTGGCGTCGAAGTTCAGCAGGTCGAGCGCGCCCGCCGCCACCGACCCCGCGCCGGGGGCCGCCCCGGCGATCGCCCGGTCTTCGGGGAACCGCTTCTCCCCGGGCACGATCGTGTCCGCGTAGGCCTCGAGAGTCATGTTCTTGACGCGTTCTTCTTCGGTGGCCTCGGGTTGCACCGGCCTACCTCCTCATCGAAATGTCCACAACAGGTTCAGGCGGCCTTGCGCGCCCGCGCCGCCCGCGGGTGCACGGTCATCGGCAGCCCGCCACGCACCCGCAGCGAGAGCATCGCCTCGGGTTCGACGACCTTGCCGGGCACCTTGCGCAGTTCCAGGTCGCGCGCGGCCATGGCGAGCACGAACACCGCCTCCATCACCCCGAGGCTGTTGCCGATGCAGAACCTCGGCCCGGCCCCGAACGGCAGGTAGGCGTACCGCGGTGGTCGCTCCGCGGCGGTGAACCGGCCCGGGTCGAAGCGCTCGGCGTCGGTCCAGAACTCCGGGTGCCGGTGCAGCGTGTAGGGCACGACGACCACGTCGGACCCGGCCGGCACGTGGTACCCGCCGATCTCGTCGTCGGCCTGGGCGACCCGCGGCAACAGCCACACCGGCGGGTACAGCCGCATGACCTCCTCGACCACCGCCACGGTGAACGTCAGCTTCCGCAGGTCCTCGTGCTCGGGCAGCCGGTCGCCGAGCACCTCGACGGCTTCGGCGTGCAGCCGCTCGCCGACCTCGGGGTGCTCGTCGATCAGGTGGAACGCCCAGCCGAGCGTGCTCGCGGTGGTCTCGTGGCCGGCCAGCAGCAGGGTGATCAGCTCGTCGCGCATGCGTTCGCGTGACGCGCCCTGCTCGGACCCGGACGCGAGCAGCCGCGACAGCACGTCCTCGCCGTTCTCGACCGGGTTCGCCAGCCGCTGCTCGACGAGCTCGTCGGCGATCCGGCGCAGGTCGTCGCGGGCGCTGCGGAAGTGCAGCTGCTTCTTCAGCGGCACCCACTGCGGGACCATGCTGAGCGTGACCGCCTCGAACATGGCCTGGTCCTGCACGGCCTCGAACGAGTGGCCCAGCGTCTCGTAGCCGCCGAGCTCGGCGTCGAGCAGCGTCTTGCCGAGCACGCCGAGCGTCAGCCCGGTCATCTCGTGCAGGATCTCGACCGGCCCGTCGTGCGCGGCCAGCCGCCGGATCAGACCGTCCACTTCGGACGCCACCACGGCGGCCTGCCGCGAGATCCGCTTGGGCTGGAACACCGGCTGGATGGTCCGGCGCTGTTTCTTCCAGGTGTCCCCGTCGCTGGTGAGCAGGCCGTCGCCGAGGGCCCGGCGGGCCTCCTGCAGGCCGATGCCCTTGTGGTAGTTCGCGGCGTTGTCCGCGAGCACGTGCTTGGCCAGGTCCGGGTGGTTGACGAGGTACATCGCCTTCGGTCCGATGGCGATGCGGACGACGTCGCCGTAGGTCTCGGCGTTGTCGCCCATGAGCGCGAGCCGGTCGGTGAAGAGCTGCTTCAGCAACCGGAACGTCGCCCGGCGCGGCGGCCCGGGCGGCGCGGTGCGCGCCGCCCGGGCTTCGTGCTGCGAGGCGGTCATGCCGCGACGGCTCCCGGCTTCTCGTCGCTCGCCGGCTTGGCGAGCTCGAGCTTCGCCTTCAGCGCGGCCTGGTCGGCCTCGAACTTGATCCGTGCCTTGTTCGAGAAGTGCAGGCCCCACAGGAACATCCCGCGGATCAGGCAGATGGTCGCGGTGGCCAGGAACAGCCCGTAGGCGACGTGCACGGCGGTGAAGAAGCCGTACGCGAGCGCCACCCCGGCCCCGAAGGCGAACTGCGAGGCCGGCTTCGACGGCGACGTGCCCGGGTCGGTCACCATGTAGTTGGTGTAGAGCACGAACGCGACGCCGGTGCCCATCGCCAGCGCGCCGGGGATGGAGGTGCCGAAGATCCAGCCGCGGACGAAGGCCTGGACGACGAAGAAGCTCAGCCAGCCCGCGATCAGCCACATCCGGTTGGTCAGCAGCGCGTTGAGCACCGTGCCCGACACCAGGATGATGCCGACGATCAGCCAGCCGCCCCAGGTGGGGATCTGCTCGGTGAAGTGGTACGGCGGGGCGATGCTGGCCCACGGGAACACCAGCAGGATCATCGTGATCCCGAAGTTCGACGGATTCATGTAGTGCCGCATCCGGCCGTACACCGGGGCCTGCAGGACCCACTTGGTGCCGACCGCGACGGCGACCCCGAACATCATCACGAGGATCTGGTCGTTGACGTAGGTCAGCATGTTCAGCGCGAGACCGGTGATGTGCGCCGGGAGGAGGAACTCCATCAGCCCCTTGAACCCGTTGCCCCGGAACCGGACGTCGCGCTGGGTCACGCGGGCGTTGATGATCTCGAGGACGATCTCCGTGGTGTACGCGGTCGCCAGCGCGACGAACGGGTACAGCCACGGCTGCTCGAAGCCGAGGACCGTGTAGCCGACGATGTTGAAGATCGTGATCGAGATCGCGAACCGCCGCAGCGCGGTGATGACCTTGTTGGTCCGCTTCGGTGGGGCACTGTCCACCTTGGTCAGGGTCGGGGTGGCCATGTCACATCGCTTCCTTCGCCGTGGAGCCGAGCTGGTACATGTGGCAGCCGGGTTCGAGCTTCAGGTCCTGCGTCCGCAGCTGCCCGGTCCGGTCCCGCCACTGCAGGTGCACGTCGAGCGGGCCGCTGACGTTGTGACCAAGGCCGATCTGGATGTCGAAGCTGCGCCGGCCGGCCTCCCCGCTGCTGCCGTCGACCCGGCCGAGGTACTTCTTGCCGTCCGAGGTCGTCACGGTGACCTGGGCGCCGATCGCGGGCACGCCGGCCGCGGGCAGCGGACCGGGCGCCACCGGGGCGTCGGTGGTCAGCTTCAGCTGCAGGTACTTGCCGGGGTTCGGGCTGTCGTTGTGGTAGAAGATCGGCTCTTCCCACTGCCGGGCGACGGCGAACTCGGGCAGGCCGTCGGAGTCGGTGTCGCCGACGGCGATGCCGCGGGTGGGCACCGGCACCGCCAGACCCAGCTTCGGCGCGAGGTCGGCGTAGCGGCCGTCCGGGCTCTTCACGAAGAAGTGCAGCGTCTGGTCACCACCGATGTCGTCACCGGCGCGGGCGTTCGGCCACCAGAACGGGTTGGACAGCAGGCCGTCGTGGGCGGTGGCGATCTCCTGCAGGTTCGGCCAGCGGTTGACCGCACCCTTGACGAACCCGGTCGCCTGGGCGATCTGGTTGTCGCCGCTGTTGTTGAAGTCCTGGATCTTGACGTCCCAGCCCCAGCCGGACCACGCCGTGCCGTTCGCGGCGCTGTCGTCGTGGAACGGCGCGACGCCGTCCTTCAGCTGCCGGGTCAGGTCGCCGTTGTCCTTGGCCTTGTTCATGAACTGGAAGTTCGACTCTTCGATGCCCCACGACGTCGTGATGTTGCTGACGAACAGGTCGTAGAGGCCGTCGTGGTTCAGGTCGCCGAAGTCGACGCCCATTCCCTTGAAGGAGTCGTGGCCCAGCACCTTCGACTTCGGGTCGTCGATCCCGCGGACGCCGGTGACCTCGGCGAGCTCGACGTGGCCCGGGGTGGACTTGTTGTACAGGAAGTGGTCGTGCCCGAAGTCGTTGGCGATGTAGAGCTCCGGCAGGTTGTCGCCGTCGACGTCGGTCGCGCTGGAGGCCAGCGTCCAGCCGAGCCGCGCGCTCTCCGGGATGCCGGCGGAGGCGTCGGCGAACTGCGCGCTCGGGTGCGCACCGGACGAGGCGCCGGTCCAGCGGTAGATGAACTTGGCGCCCGAGTTGACCGCGTGCGACATCGACTGGTTCAGCGTGATGCCGCCGTCGGCGTTCGGGTCGAGGACCCGGCTGTCCGGGAAGTAGTTCCCGACGAAGACGTCGACGTGCCCGTCGCCGTCGAAGTCGCCGATGGTGACGGAGTCGGTGTTCCACAGGGGGCCGTTGTACTTGCCGTCCGGGCCGCGGTGGTTGCCCGCCACCAGCTCGGTCGGCTGGAACGCGTCGGCGTCGAACTTCGTCGCGGTGGCCTTCTGCAGGAACAGGACCGGGGTGCGGCCCCAGTAGTAGGCCAGGACGTCGGTGCGGCCGTCTTCGTTGTAGTCACCGGGGACGCAGCCCATCGGCGCCATGTAGTCCCAGGTCGGCAGGGCTGGTGCGGGGTCGAGCGCGAAGGGCGCGTAGCGCGGGCCCGAGTCCGGCGCCGGCGTGATGACGACCTGGTCGCTGCGCGGGTCCACCAGGCACAGGTCGTTCGGCTTGCCGCTGCCGCTGATGTCGTTGATCGCGATGGCGGCGCCGACCGAGGAGATCCACGCGGCGATGTGCTCGTATTCCTTGTTCACCGTCCGGATCGACTGCGACTTCTTCGCCGCGGGCAACGCGATCGTCATCGGGGTGAAGTGGAACTTGTCCGCCATCGAGTCCTGCTCGGCGGCCGAGACGCTGGGCAGCCGCGCGACCAGGAACAGGCCGAGGATCAGCACCAGCGCCACGATGCCCGCCAGCTGCTTGCGCAGCCAGCCGAAGGTCGCGGTCATTTGTTCTTCCCTCCGTGGGTCAGCACTTCTTCGGCGATCCGCTGCCGCCAGGTTTCGAAGGCCGGGACGTCGTCACCGTCGACGACCACGTCCGGCCGGACCTCTTGGGTGATGGCCGCCGCGCGTTCGGCCGAAAGCCCGCAGATCGCCCGGGCCGCCATCTCGGTCTCCGGGATCAGCAGGCCGGACCGCACCCGGCACTCGGCGGCGAAGGCGCTTCCCTGCGCCAGCGGTCCGTGGTGGATCCCGGCCCGGTCGACCAGTTCCGCCAGCTCGCCGGCCGTGACCCCGCACGCGTAGGTCGAGGCCAGCCCGACCCCGGCGTACAGGTCGCCGTGGCGCGACTCGGGGAACTCTTCGATCGTCTTGGTCACCAGGGAGACGTCGGTGCCGCAGATGAACCACAGCGCCCGGCCGATGCCCTGGTCGATGGCCCGCAGCGCGTAGCCGTCGTAGCGCCGGTCCGGCCAGGAGAAGCCGTGCTCCTGGTGCTGCTGCCGGATGTACTTCTCGGTCTTGAAGTACGCCTGGTGGAAGCCGTAGCCGTCGAGCACCAGCCAGCGCAGCAGCGGGTCGAAGGCCGAGGCCTTCGGCCACGCGAACCGCGGGAGGCGGGCCATCGCCCAGCCGACGCCGACGTAGATGATGTAGTCGTGCTTCTCGCCGGGGCCGGCCAGGAACTCGGCGGTGTTCGAGCTTTTGCCGAACGGCAGCCCGTCCAGCACGCCGTACCCCATTCCCGCGCCTTCGTAGGCGAATCCGCGGAACTGCGGGGGAATGCGCTCGAGCCATTCTTCGGCCTGCTCGGCCGACTTGGCTTCGACGGCGTGGGCGTACCCGAGGAGGAACATCTCCCCGACGGTTTCGAGCCGTTCCTGTGCGGCCGGGCTCTTCCGGTGGAATCCTCGCGTCTCCAGCAAGGTTTCGGAGACGTTCGGTGTCAGGATGCGACGTCTGAGCGTGCGCCAACCATTGCCCAACGCACTCTCCCCCTTAGGGTCGGATGGAACGGATCGGTTCTTCGTTCTACGGTCACAGATCCGCTGATCAGCGCTCTACTCCACGCTTGCGTGCGGATCACGCGCGAATGCGCAATCCGCTCAGCCGGCCTTGCGGCGGGCCGCCGGGTCGAATTCCGCCCGGATCCGCTGCCGCCACAGCTCGTAGGCCGGCTCCGGCCCGTCCTCGCCGTCGGCCTGCTCGGTGCGGTCGGCGAGGTTCTGCGCGCCCTGCACGGACAGGTCGGTGAGCACGCCGGCCGCGAGGTGGGTGTGGGCCGGGACGTAGGAGGAGTACGTGCGGGCCTTCACGGCGAAGACGACGCCGAGCGCGAGCTCGTCGTAGTACTCCCCGGACGCCCGGCGCAGCTTGCCCAGGCCGCCCTGGTCGCTGCCGCCGGCGAACGTCGCGGCGAGTCCGACCCCGCTCCACAGGTCCGCCCGGCGGGGCTCGGGGAACTTCCCGACCGCGGCCGCCACGGCTTCGGGGTTGCCGCCGTTGATGAACCACAGCGCCCGGCCGACCCCCTGGTCGAAGGCGCGGCCGAAGTACTCCGGACGGCCCGCCCACGGGTAGGGCACCGGGTCGGCCTGCTCACCGATCCACTTGTCCGTGTCGAAGTAGGCGCGGTCGAAGCCGTAGCCGTCGACGGCGAGCCAGCTCATCACCGGGTGGTAGGCCACGCCGGTCAGCTCGGGCAGGATGTTCTTCCACAGAGGACGCGGCAGCCGGGCCATGGCGAAGCCGATCCCGATGTAGGTCAGGAAGATGTGCGGGCGGGCCGGCCCTTCGAGCAGCTCGCGCGTGCGGTTGCGGCCGCCGCCGGGCATGGCGTCGAGGATCGAGTAGCCCATCGTGGCGCCCTCGTAGGCGAACCCGCGCTGCTCCGGCTCGATCAGCGCGAGGCGGCGTTCGATCTCCCACAGCGAGGCGCCTTCGATGGCCCATTCGAACCCGCACACCACCGCCTGCGGCACCGCCTCCAGCCGGGCCGTCGCGTCGGTGTGGGTGACCGGGAAGCCGCGCTCGGCGAACCCGACCGAGGACAGCGAAGGAGCGAGGAACCGCTTGCGGAGAACTCCGATGACGGTCGACATCCGTGATCGTTCCTTACTCGTCGGGGGGATCAGGCGACAGCGCGCAGGTGCGGCCGCTGCGCGGCGAGCATCCGCTGGGTGAACGGCGACTGCTTCGACGCGAGCGTGATCGCGATCGGCGCGTCGGTGGCCGCCGGCGGGCGCAGGCCGACCCGGCCGGTGGACTGGCCGTACGGCGACACCTGCACCCCCGAGTAGCCGATGGAGAACCGCGGCCCGGGCGCACCCGGCCGGTGCTGCGCGACCGCGATCGCGGTCCACCGCCCGGCGGGCACGCCGTGGATGGTCAGCTCGCCCGAGCTCATGTTCGCCATGCCGCCGAAGGCGACCGGGCCGCACTGGGGCACCGGGTCGGCGAAGAGCCCGACCAGCGTGTCGGCGGGGGCCGAGCCGTGCGGCATGGCCAGCTGCAGGGACAGCACGCCGGTGCCGGTCTGCAGCGAGGCGCAGCTGCGGCCGGCCGCCCGCAGCGTCCGCAGCGGCGGGAGCCGCTGGAACGTCGGCGAAATCGCCACGAGCAGCTCGGCCACCTGCGGCTCCCGGTACTGCGTCGGCGTCATCCCGACCGCGCGCGAGAACCGGCTGGTGAACGTGCCGACGCTGCTGTAGCCGACGCTGCACACGATGTCGGAGACGTTGAGCGACGTCGTCAGCAGCAGCCGTTTCGCCTCGAACAGGCGGACGGCGGTGAGGAACCGGCCGGGTGTCACCCCGGTCGCTTCGGCGAACATCCGGGAGAAGTGGAACCTGCTGACGAACACTTCGGACGCCAGCTCCGCGAGCGTGATCGGCTCGAAGTACCGCTCCTGGATGGAAGAGATGGCCTGCAGCACCGCGGGCCGGACCGACTTTTCCACTCGCTCGAGCGCCGGTTCGCGGGGCGGATCGCCGAACTCGCTGTCGTGTCCGACAGCCGCAATAGAGCGCAACATCATCAGTCCAACCTCGAATTCCCCTGATGGCAGTTCTCCTGGTGTCAGGGAAGACGCCGGTTCTCGCAGATCGATTGACGCGCGATGGAGGAATCGGACCGTCCGGCGTCACCCGTCCGCAGGACACCCGGCGGGGGGCGGGTGATCCACCCGGACCGTCCGTGCGGAACACCCGGGTGCGGTGTGCCGGACACCCGCGGCCATGATCCGCGGCGGCCCCGCGGGACGCCTCATTGGTCCGTTCCAGGGACCCCGTGACCGGCGAGCCGCAGGTTGCGCCGGATGGCCGCGGGTGCGCGATGCACATCCGACACCTGCAAAACGCAGGTGGGGACGGGGTGAACGCACGTCGACTCTGGTGGGCGGCTCACTGGCCGCCGGGGCGGCACTCTGTCACATTCGGATAGAAGCCCGGAGATCGGCCGTCCACCGACCCGCGCGGCACGAACTGGGGAGCGCGAGGACGCATTGACGAGGCTGGAGGCCTGCCATGTACTCCGAACAGCGGCGAACCGACGAGCCGGACCACGGTGGTGTCCGCTTCACCGTGCTGGGGCCGTTGGAAGTGCTGCGCGGCGGGGTCGACTACGCACCGACCACGCCCAAGGTGCTCGCGCTGCTTGCCGTGCTCGTGATGCGCCCGGGCAAGATGGTACACATCGACACCCTGATCCGGGAGCTCTGGTCGGACAACCCGCCGCGGACGGTGCGGACCACGCTGCACACCTACGTCTACCACCTGCGGCGCTGCATCGACCAGAACGGGCTCGCGCCCGACGGCGAGAAGATGCTGGCCACCAAGCAGTCCGGCTACACCTTCCACATCGATCCGTCCCAGGTGGACACCTACCGGTTCGTGCGGCTGCAGCAGCTCGGGCACGAGCACCAGGACGTCGGCGACCACGCCGGCGCCGCGGACGCCTACCGGGCGGCACTGGACCTCTGGTCCGGCTCGCCGTTCGCGAACGTCCACTGTGGACCGGTGTTGTCCGCGTACCGGACCGAGCTGCTCGAACAGCGGCGCAGCGTCCTGCACCTGCGGATCGAGGCGGAGATCGTCAGCGGGCGGCACCGCGAGCTGATCGGCGAGCTGCGTTCGCTGACCACCGGCAGCCCGCTCGACGAAGCCCTGCACGGCCAGCTGATGCGGGTGCTGGGCCGCAGCGGCAGGCGGTCCGACGCGATGGCCGTCTACCGCAAGCTCCGCTCCCGGCTGGCCGGCGAGCTGGGTGTCGAACCGTGCGACGACCTGCAGTTGTTGCACCGAGAGCTGATTTCCGAGGGCGACCACCGGTGAGCCGCCCCCTGCTTCCCCGGCACCCTGCCGAACCATCGCACCGCCCGAGAAAGAAGTGAGGAAGTTCGATGCCCACTCCGCACACCCGTGCTTACGGCCAGTTCTGCGGCGTCGCCCGCGCGCTCGAGATCATCGGTGAGCGCTGGTCTCTGCTGATCATCCGTGACCTGGTGCTCGGCGCGAAGCGCTACGACGAGCTGCAGGCCGGTCTGCCGAAGATCCCGCCGTCCATCCTGTCCGCCCGGCTCAACGAGCTGGAGGGCACCGGCGTGATCCGCCGCCGCGTCCGCGCCGAGCTCGACGCGGGTGTGGTCTACGAGCTGACCCAGTACGGCAGCGAGCTCGACCACATCCTGCTCGACTTGGGTCTCTGGGGTGCGCGCTCGCTGCACGCCCCGGGCGCCGACGACGTGTTCACCCTCGACGCGGCGATCCTGTCGCTGTACACGACGTTCCGCGCCGAGTGCGCGGAAGGCGTCCAGATCAACTTCGAGATCCGCTACGACGACCGCATGATCGTCCACGCCCTGGTCGAGGACGGCGCGGTCAAGGTCGGCGAAGGCCGCTTCCCCGGCGCCGAGCTGGTGATCAAGGCCGTGCACGGCGCGGCGCTGCTGGACCTGATGAGCGGCCAGCTCACCGCGGCCTCGGCGATCCGCTCGGGCAAGCTCGGCATCGAGGGCGACATCGCGGACCTGGAGCTGTTCGCGCAGCTGTTCTTCGTTCCGGCGGCCCCGGAGCCGGCCACGGGGATCGTGGTCCGCTGAGCCGCGGCCGGGCCTGCTCCCCCCGGCAGGCCCGGCCCCGACCGGCCGGCCCGGGCCGAGCTCGGTGGTGTGTCCGTCCAGCCCTGCCAGGCCGCCGACGCCAACCGCCACCGGGTCCGGCCCGGGCCGGCCAAAACCACCCCTCACGGCCGCGACCGGCTCGGCCGAGGGGGGTGGCAACGTCGCGAATGACTCATTCGCGACCCCGGACGTCCCCAATGACTCATTCGCGACCTCAGACCCGCGGCCAAGCCCCACCGACCGCGACCTCACCAAAGGTCGCCAATGACTCATTCGCGACCTCGGGCTCACCGCCCCGCCGCCTCGGCCCGTGCCAGGAGGTACCGCCGCTCCGGCCCGCTCTCGGTGCGGTCCGCCGCCCGCAAATAGCACTCCCGCGCGTCCGCGGTACGGCCCGCGCGCTCCAGCAGGTGGGCGCGTACCGCGTCGACCCGGCGGCCCAAATCCAGCTTCGCGTTGATGCCGTCCAGCACCGCCAGGCCGGCCTCCGGGCCCGCCACCTGGGCGATCGCCACCGCCAGGTTCATCGTCACCACCGGGCTCGGCATGAGCTCGCCCAGCACGCCGTACAGCTCGACGATCTGCGGCCAGTCGGTGTCGTCCGTGCTGGGCGCCTCGTCGTGCACCGCCGCGATCGCCGCCTGGACCTGGTACGGGCCCACCGGGCCCCGCCCCAACGCCGCCCGGACCAGCGAGACGCCCTCCTCGATCATCGCCGCGTCCCACACCCCGCGGTCCTGCTCCGGCAGCGGGACCAGCTCGCCGTCCGGGCCGGTGCGCGCCGCGCGGCGGGCGTGGGTCAGGAGCATCAGCGCCAGCAGGCCCGCCACCTCGCCCTCGCCGGGGATCAGCGCGTGCACCGCGCGGGTCAGCCGGATCGCCTCCGCCGCCAGCTCGTCGCGCAGCAGGTTCTCCCCCGACGTCGCCGTGTACCCCTCGTTGAAGATGAGGTACAGCACCTGGAGCACCACCCGCAGCCGCGCCGGGAAGTCGTCCGGCGAGGGCTTGCTGAACGTCGACCCCGCCGCGGCGATGCTCTCCTTCGCGCGGGTGATGCGCCGGGTCATGGTCGCCTCGGGCACCAGGAACGCGCTGGCGATCTGGGCCGTGGTCAGGCCACCGACCGCGCGCAGCGTCAGCGCGACCTGCGAAGGCGGCGAAACCGCCGGGTGGCAGCACAGGAACAGCAGCGACAGCGTGTCGTCGGAGTCCGGCGGCCGCTCCTCGCCGGGGCCGGCCACGACCGGCACCGGCTCCCGCACGGCGACCGACTCCTCGCGCCGCCGTCGCGCGCTCTCGCTGCGCCACAGGTCGGTGAGCCGCCGGGTCGCGACCGTGATCAGCCAGCTGCGCGGGTTGTCCGGGACCCCTTCGGCCGGCCACTGCTCGCTCGCCGCGAGCAGGGCCTCCTGGACGGCGTCCTCGCACGCGTCGAATTGGCCGTACCGGCGGACCAGCACGCCCAGCACCTGCGGCACGAGCGGCCGCAGCACCTCGGCGACGCCGGTCACGCCATGGCGGCTTCGGTTTCGGCGTCGGCGAAGAAGACGACCTGGCGGACCTCGATGCCGAGGCCCTCGACCGCGGCGTCGGGGATCATCGCCGCCAGCTCGACGGCGCGCTCCTTGCTCGCGCACTCCACGAGGTAGTAACCGGCCAGGAATTCCTTCGACTCCAGGAACGGGCCGTCGGTGACGGCCGGCAGGCCGCCGCGCACCCGCACGACGCTGCTGTCGGCGACCGCGCCGAGCGCCTGCGTGCTGATCATCTCGCCGGATTCCCGGATCGTGCGGATGAACTCCTGGTGCCCGGTCATGATGGTGTCCATCTCCGCTTCGGACAGGCTCGCCATCACGTCGGGGTTCAGGTACATCGCCAGCAGGTACTTCACGTCCGGGCTCCCTTCGACCACCCTCGCCGCGTCCGGGGCCGAACATAGCCGACCACGGCGCAAGCGCGGAGTGGAGCCACCCCGCAGCCGGCTGCCAGCCTGGATCCGGGCAGTCCCGGTTGACCGGACCAGGAGGTTGGCACTGTGACCGACGTGTTCACGGACCTGCAGACCGAGACCGAGGCACTGGCCGAGCTGGCCGAACGCGACGGTCCCGGCCCGGACGTCACCGGGCACTTCGCCCGGCTGACCTCGACCGCGCGGCTGATCGCGCTCAGCGCCGAGAACCCGGACGCGTTCGGCGTCACCCCGCAGATCTCCTACGGCTCGCTCGACGAGGCGATCGTGACCTGGCTGATCGAACAGCGGAAGGCCAACGCCCTGCTCGCCTCGGCCCCGCCCGAGCTCCTGCTGCCGTGGAGCGACGGCCCGCTGCGCCCGTCGGTGCTCGCCGCGGCCGCCTTGACCGAACTGTTCGCCTGCGGCCAGGACATCGCCGACGCGCTCGGCGTCCCCGCCCGCCGCGACGACGCCATCGGGCACGTCGCCTACTACGGCGTCCGGACCCGCGACCGCGCCTACCGGCGGCACCAGCTGCCGCCGCCGCCCGTGCCGTTCCGGTTCGAGCTGCAGGCACCGTCCGGGACGCGGTGGGACTTCGGGCCGCCGGACGCCACCGACCGCGTCACCGGCCCGGCCGTGGACTTCTGCCTGTTGGTGACCGGACGGCGGTTCGCCGAAGACCTCGCGCTGGCGTTCGCCGGCGGGCACACCGCCGAATGGCTGGAGCTGCTGGAACGCTGAGCCCTATTCGAACGGCGCCGGGTCACCGGCGCCGACGCGCAGGATCTCCGCCTCGCCGGAGGAGAAGTCGACGACGGTCGTGGGCTCGACCCCGCAGTCGCCGGAGTCGAGCACCGCTTCCAGCACGTTGTCCAGCTCTTCCTTGATCTCCCAGCCCTGCGTCATCGGCTCGCCCTCGCCGGGCAGCAGCAGCGTGCTCGACAACAGCGGTTCGCCGAGCTCGGCCAGCAGCGCCTGGGTGACGCGGTGGTCCGGGATGCGCACGCCGACCGTCTTTTTCTTCTCGTGCATCAGCCGCCGCGGCACCTCCTTGGTGGCGGGCAGGATGAACGTGTAGCTGCCCGGCGTCGTCGCCTTGATCGCGCGGAACACCGCGTTGTCGACGTGCACGAACTGCCCGAGCTGGGCGAAGTCCTGGCACACCAGCGTGAAGTGGTGCCGGTGGTCCAGCTTGCGGATGGAGCGGATGCGGTCGAGCCCGTCGCGGTTGCCCGGCCGGCACCCGAGGGCGAAGCACGAGTCGGTCGGGTAGGCGATCAGCCCGTCGTTCCGGAGGATCTCGACGACCTGGCCGAGCGCCCGCTTCTGGGGGTTCTCCGGGTGCAGGTCGAAATAACGTGCCATGCGACAGAGCCTAGGGTCGCCCCGCGGCACCGGCACGGCGGGCCCGCGCGTCTCCCAGCTTGCGGTTCCCGGGCCGAATGCTGGGCCCGGCCGCCGGCCGCGGCCCACAATCCGCAGTGGGACCACAGCCAGGGAGGGCCAGCCATGTCGGAACTGACCGTGCCGGAGCTCGACCGCCCCCGCTTCGTCGCCGGGGCCGGGTACCGGTTCGAAGGCCCACGGGGACGGGTGTCGCTGGCCGCGCTGTTCGGCGGGTGCGAGCGGCTGGCCGTGCACCACCCGATGACCGACCACAGCGGGCCCGCGGACGTCGTGCCGACCGCCGACGTCACCGCCGCGCTGCACGACCCCGGCCTGCGGCTGGTGCTCGTCTCCCGCGCGCCCTACGCCAAGCTCGAGCAGTACCGGCGCCACCTCGGCTGGGACGTGGCCGCGTACTCGGCCGCGGGCACCGCGTTCACCGGCGACTTCCCGGCGACCCGGCACGTGGCCGGCGCCGGTGGCGGCGACGCGTGGGACGACGACGAATCCGGGGTGAGCTTCTTCCGGCTGGTCGACGGTTCCGTGCTGCACACCGGGTCGGTCGCCGTGCCGCACCTGGACTTCGTGGGCCTGCTCGCGAATCCCGGCGGCCTGCCGCCCACACCGGACGGCCGCTGACCGAACCGGATCGGACCGAATCGGACCGGACGGCCGCCGGTTTTTCACTGTTCCCCGCTCCTTCGCGCGCTTTCGCACCGCTTCCGGTGCGCTCGGCGTGAGTTAGGATCAGCCGTCAGCACGCACACAGCGCCCAGACCCGGCCTCCCGGGCGGCCCGGTCGCCGCGCAGATCCCGGAGGGTCCTCACTGATGTCTCCGGTCGCCGCACTCGAGCCCACCACCGGGCGCTCAGCGACCGCCGAACCCCGCGGCACCACCGCGGCGGACCGGCGCCCCCGGCTGGCCACCTACCTGGCCTCCGCCATCATCGTCGTGGTCATCGCCGGGTTCAGCGTGATCGGCGTCGTGAGCCTGCTGCCCGCTTCGGTCGACGGTCTGCACGCCCTGTACGGCATCGTCGCCGTCGCCGTGCTGCTGGGGATCCAGCTGCTGTGGTTCAGCCGGCCGTCGGCCCGGCTCGACTCGGTCACCAGCCGGGTGCTGCTCGCCGTGGTGGTCGTGCTGGCCTACGTCCCGCTGCCGACCTTCGGCATCCTGTGGGCCGACATGCCCGACTTCGTCGGCGGCGCGGCGCTGCTGGTGCTGCCGCCGCGGTACGCGTGGCCGACGCTGGGCGTGGTCGCCCTCAGCGAGGTGTGGGTCTACCACACGTTCGGCGCGTCGCCGCTGGACACGATCTACATCGGGTTTTCGGCCTGCTTCTACAGCATCCTCTACTACCTGCTGGCCCGGCTCGCGCGGATGGTCCACGACCTGCACCAGGCCCGCACCGAACTCGCCCAGCGCGCGGTGGCCGAGCAGCGGCTCGCCTTCGCCCGCGACCTGCACGACCTGCTCGGCCTGAGCCTGTCGGCGATCGCGCTGAAGGGCGAGCTCGCGCAGCGGCTGATGCGCAAATCCGTCGAGGCGGCCAAGGCCGAGCTCGGCGAGATCACCGCGACGGCCCAGCGCACCCTGTCCGACGTCCGCGCGGTCTCGCACGGCTACCGCGAGCTGTCGCTGGAGAAGGAATCCCGGACGGCCGAATCGCTGCTGTCGGCGTCCGAGATCGCCGTGCGGGTCCACCTCGACCAGGGCGACCTGCCGGTCCAGGCCCGGACGCTGCTGGCCAAGGTGCTGCGCGAAGGCGTCACGAACGTCCTGCGCTACAGCGACGTCGAACACTGCGAAATCGACGTCCGGCACCACGACGGCAAGGTCACCCTGGAAATCGTCAACGACGGCGTGACGGCGGACGACCCGGCCAGCACGCTGGCGACCCTGCCGGACGAGGTCGCCGCGCTCGGCGGCACGGCGACCGCGAAGGCCGGCCCCGACGGCCGCTTCCGGCTGCGCGTCGAGCTGCCCGTGCCCGAGCGGCTGGGCGGCGCCGTCGCGCACGAAGCCGAGCAGCAGTCGGACGCCGACTCGAAGCGGATCCGGCGGCTGCTGCCGGTGGTCATGGCCCTGATGGCGTGCGGCGCGACGCTGCACGTGCTCGAGCTGACCGACCAGCCGTGGCAGGTGGCCCTGGTCGTCGGCTCGATCGTGGCGCTGCTGGCCCTGCAGTTCTCCTACTTCAACCGGCCGTCGACCCACCTTCGCTCCGGGCAGAGCTACGGCATGCTGTTCGTGCAGGCCTGCCTCATCTACCTGCCGCTGCTGCCGCTGGGCCCGAACTGGGTCAGCCTGCCCGGCCTGCTCATCGGCAGCGCGCTGCTGGTCCTGCCACCCGTCGCGGGGTGGGTGTTCTTCGCGATCAACATCGCCGCCTACGCCGAGATCCAGCGGATTTCGGGTGCGGACGTCACGTCCACCGTCTTCTACACCGCCGCGACCGTGATGACCTCGCTCGCCGTGTTCGGGCTGCTGTGGCTGGTCCGGCTGGTCACCGAGCTCGACAACACCCGGCGGCGGCTGGCCGAGATGGCGCTGGCCGAGGAACGGCTGCGCTTCGCCCGCGACCTGCACGACCTGCTCGGCATGAGCCTGTCGGCGATCGCGCTGAAGAGCGAGCTGACCGCCCGGGTCCTGCCGCTGGACCGCGACCGCGCCGCCGAAGAGCTGGCCGAGGTCCTCGGCCTGACGCGCCAGGCGCTGTCCGACGTGCGGTCGGTGGCCAGCGGCTACCGCGAGCTTTCCCTCGACAGCGAGTCACGCACCGCGAAGTCGGTGCTCGCGGCCGCCGACGTCCGGGTGCGCATGGAGATGCTCTCCGACGACCTGCCCACGCCGGTGCGCACGGTGCTGGCGGTGGTCCTGCGCGAAGGCGTCACGAACGTGCTGCGGCACAGCAGGGTGGAGAGCTGCGAGATCGCGATGTACCACACGGACCGCGGGATCAGCCTCGACATCGTCAACGACGGCGTCGTGCGGAACGGCTCGGGGGCATCGCCGGTCCCGGGGACGGGCGACGACGCCGAGCCGGCGGCCGTGGTGCCCGCTCCGCGCGAGGCGCCCCGCGATTCGTCGCCCGGCAGCGGGATCGGCAACCTTTCGCACCGGGTCGCCGACCTCGGCGGCGAACTGACCGCCGGCGTCGAGCCCGACGGGCGGTTCCGGCTGCGGGCGGTCGTCCCGGTCTGAACCGGCTGACCGGCTGGTCTGGACCTCCGGCCGGTCAGAGCCAGCCGGACTCCTCGGCGATGCGGATGGCGTCCACCCGGTTGCGGGCGTTGAGTTTCGCGACCACCGTCGTCAGGTAGTTCCGGACCGTGCCGGCGGACAGGTAGAGCCGCGCGGCGACCTCCACCGTCCCGTAGCCCTGCGCGGTCATCCGGAGCACGTCCAGCTCGCGGCCGGTGAGCGGGCAGTCGACGGTGTCCCACGCGGCCAGCGCGAGGTCCCCGTCCACCATGCGGCGGCCGGCGAGGACCCCGCGGACGGCGTTGGCCAGCTTGTCGGGAGGCGCGTCCTTCAGCAGGAACCCGCCCACCTTGGCGTCCAGCGCGCGCCGCAGCGTCCCCGGCCGGCCGAGGCTGGTGAGGATGAGGGTCCGGCACCCCGGCAGCTGTTCGTGCAGCTCACCGGCCGCGGTGAGCCCGTCCTTGCCGGGCAGGTCGATGTCGATGACGGCCACCTGGGCCTGGTTGGCGCGGGCCGCGGGCAGGATCTCCAGCCCGGAGGCGACCTCCGCGACCACGTCGATGTCGGGTTCCAGCCGGAGCAGGGCGACCAGCGCGCCCCGCACGATGTGCATGTCCTCGGCAACCAGCACTCTGATCACGGGTGCCTCCGCACTCACGATTCCCCAGAAGCCAAGTCAACCATTCTGCTTGGCGAATCGGATGCACCATTCGGGCACCTCTTGGGGGCGATGCACCGAAATGCACATGCACAGGCAAATGTCAGGTTGAAAACGTCTGGTCGCGACCGGGCGGCTACCACCCGTGACGGATGTACACCCCCTACGGGATGCTGTTGGAAATTTTCCCGTCACGTCGCTTGTGGACATTTCTGTGCTCCACACGCGATGAGCCGGCCACCGCCGGCGCGCGGCGCGCGCCCGACGGGACCGGCTCAGCAGACACGAGAACTGCGAAAACGGCCTCAGGCCGCCTCGAGGACGTCGAGCCGGCAGATGCTGCCCAGGATCGGCCGGACGTCGGCGACACCGTCGCTCCACTGCTCGAACCGGTCGATCGCCAGATCGGTGACGGTCTTCTCGACCTCGATGCCCAGACCGGCGAAAAGCGTGCGGACGTCAGCAGAAACCTGTGCGGACATTTTGTGCTCCCAGTGGCGAAGATGAATGCTTCACGTGACATAAATCGTCGCCCAGCAGTGCAGCAACAGCCAGTGCCCGCGTCATCGGGCTGCTGTGGCTTACACATGGTCCGTGCGGTTTCGGGAGGGAGTCCGAATGGACTAACAAGGCATCGAAAGGACGTCGAAACCCGCGAATTTCGTCACCATGCGCGATCGCACAGGTGCACCGCGCTATCAACGACGGCTTCGACGTGCATCCGTCATGGGCGGAGTACCCGGCGACGGCGCGGCCAAACCAGGCATGTGCAAAACGCATGTCGACCACCGGTGAAATCCATCCCGACCGGTGCACAGAGCACTTAAGAAGTAGACGGCCGCGGACCTACAGTTTTAGCCGAAATCATTTCCCCGCACCGGGTGCCTCCGCTTCGGAGGCACCGGCGGCGGCACCGTCGACCGGAGGGACGGCCATGGATGAGATCGTCCGGCAAGCCGTGGCACGAGCCATCGTGACCATGCGAGACAACCTGGGCGAGCGGCTCACGATCGACGACCTCGCCCGCGCGGCCATGTTCAGCAAGTTCCACTTCACCCGGGTGTTCCTGCGGGTCACCGGGCTGTCGCCGGGCCGGTTCCTCTCGGCCTTGCGGCTGGCGGAGGCCAAGCGCCTGCTCGCCACCACCGTGATCTCGGTGGCCGACATCAGCCACCAGGTCGGTTACAACAGCGTCGGCACGTTCAGCGCGCGGTTCAGCGGCAGCGTCGGCGTCTCGCCGTCCGGCTACCGCCAGCTGCACGGCATGGCGCCGCGGATCGCCGACCGGCAGGCCCAGCCGGGTTCGGGGGCGACCGTGCGCGGTCAGCTGCGCGTCCCCTCGCCCGCCGAGGTCGGGCCGGTGTTCGTCGGGCTCTTCGCCGCCCGGATCGCCGAGGGCGCGCCGGCCCGGTACGCGATCCTGCCCGGGCCGGGCCCGTACGCGCTGGCCGACGTGCCGCAGGGCTCGTGGTACGTGCTGACGCACGCCTACGGGACCTCACCGCTCGACAACCACGGGCTGCGCCCGTTCACCGGCCTCACCGGGCCGGTGACCATCCACCGCGGCGTCACCGCGAGCCTGGCCGACGTCCGGCTGCGCCCGCGCCACGGTTTCGACCCGCCCGTCCTGCTGGCGCTGCCGGACCTGCGCCAGGCCGCCGTCGCCCGCCCGATGGCGAGCTGAGCGTGCAATTGACGGACCCCGAATCCGCCGTCCGTTAATCCGCGGGCGGCGGGCTCACCCGGTCCGGGCCGAACCGCAGCCATTCGGCCCAACCTGCCGACATCGGCGGCAGGATTGCGGTCACCGGCCGAACTCGGGTAACCGGCCGGGCAATTCGGTATTCACGGCGGCCGCGAACGCGGAAACACCGGCGCTGTCGCGCAATGGCGTACAATTGCCCTTCGGAGTCGCCGGACTGGGGTGCGAGGTACCGTCGTGATCAAGGTGTTGCTGGCCGAGGACATGCACATGGTCCGCGGCGCCCTGGTCGCCCTCCTGAACCTGGAATCGGACATCGAAGTGGTGGCCGAAGTGTCTTCGGGCGACCAGATCCTCCCGGCCGCGAAGGCGTCCCAGCCCGACGTCGCGGTCATCGACATCGATCTGCCGGGCAAGGACGGCCTGTCCGCGGCGATCGAGATCCACGAGAGCCTCCCCGACTGCCACACGCTCATCCTCACCAGCCTCGGCCGGCCGGGCACGGTCCGCCGGGCGCTGGACGCCAAGGTCAACGGCTTCCTGCTGAAGGACGCGCCGTCGGACAAGCTGGCGAACGCGGTCCGCTCGGTGGCGATCGGCCGCCGGGTGATCGACAGCGAGCTGGCCTTGGCGGCCTGGGAGACCGACGACTGCCCGCTCACCCCCCGCGAGATCGAGATCCTCTCGCTGGCGGCCCGCGGGCGCACGGTCGCGGACATCGCGTCGGAGCTGTTCCTGTCGGCGGGCACGGTCCGCAACTACCTGGCGGCGGTGGTGACCAAGCTGAACGCCCGCAACCGCGTCCACGCGATCCGCATCGCCACCGAAGCCGAGTGGCTCTAGCAGGCCCTACCGCCCCAATGTGGCGTTGGTTGCGTCCAACGCACCGAACGCCACATTGGGTGCGTTGAGCGCACCGAACGCCACATTGGGGCGCTTGAGCCGGCCCCGCACCGCCCGAGGTGGAAAGCGCTTACCGCCTCAGCTCGCCCACCGCCGGCCGCCCTGGCGCGGTGCGCGCGGTGTGCGTGGCGCCCGCGGTGCCCGTGGTTCGCGGACCGGGATCGCCACCACCAGCCGGTGCGTGCCGTCCGCGCCGGCTTCGGTCGTCAGCGTGCCCTTCAAATCCTCGACGCGTGCGCTCAAGTTGCGCAGCCCCGCACCGGAATCCACGCCGCCGCCCGCCGCGCCGCCCGCGCCGTCGTTGACGATCTCCAGCCAGGCCGTTCCGTCCTCCGTGCTCACCGAAAACGCGCACCAGCTCGCCGTGCTGTGGCGCACCACGTTCGTCACCCCTTCGCGCAGCGCCGTGGCCAGCGCCGTCGCCACCCGCGGCGGCAGGTCGCCGATACCCGAACGGGCGACCGTCACCCGGGTGCCGGCCGCGCTCAGCACCGCCGCCGCCGCGCGGCACTCGTCGTCCAGCGACAGCTCGCGGTAGCCCGCGGCGATCGTGCGGACGTCGGCCAGCGCCCGTCGCGACATCACCAGCAGCTCCGCCAGTTCGTCCTTCGCCTGCGCGGGTCTGCTCAGCACCAGCCGGTCGACCAGTTCACCCTTGAGGGTGATCGCCGAAAGGCTCAACCCCAGCAGGTCGTGCAGGTCGCGGGAAAACCGCTTCCGCTCCTCGGCGATGGCCTGGCGCTTCAGCTCGCGCACCTCGTCCGCGCGCTCGGCCACCAGCCGCGCGGCCGTGGCGAGCCCGAACAGCGTCAGCGCGGCCACCCCGGCCGACACCGCACCCGCCACCGCCGCGTCCACCGAACCGGCCGACCACCCCGAGACGCCGCCCGCCGCGACGCACACCAGCACCGCGCCGGGCACCGCCTTTCCCGGCCGGAACGCCAGCAGCAGCCCGCCGGCGAAGAAGCTGGGCGCCGTGCTCCACAACGCGCCGAGCTGCAGGAACGGCAGGAATCCCAGTGCGGCCTGCACGACGAGAGCCAGCACCGGACGCCGGACGCGGCCGCGAGCGAACCAGGCCACGTGCGCGCCCGCGAGCGCCGCGGCGCAGACCAGCGCGGCCAGCCGCACGAACCAGGGCTCCCGCCCGGCCAGCACGGGCAGGAACGCCAGTGACGCCACCGCGGCGGCGGCCACGGCCTGGGCGCCGAAGACGAGCGTGCGGCTGCCGGGCCGCTCCTCCCTGAACGGGGGAGCTTGCCCGTCGTCCCGTTCCCGAAACCACGCACCGCGAATCCGCACCGGCTGACCACGGCCCCTCTCCCGCATACCCCCCGCACCCCGGCGACACCAAGGTAACAGGGCGGACGTACCGGGCGGACCGCCGTTTCACCGCGCGAGCGGGAAGTCCAGGACGCATTCGCCGACGCTGACCTCGGCCGGCCACTCCAGTTTCAGCGAGCGGTCGACGCGGTCGCCGGCGTCCACCGGCACCGCGTGCGCGGTCAGTCCCATCGCCTTCGCCGTCAGGTAGAGGACCTGCTGCAGCGCGCCGACGTGCACCAGCGTCGTCGCGTACGCGGCACTGCCGAGCACCCAGGCGATCCGCGACATCCGCGCGGTCATCGTCAGCAGCACCGAGGGCCTGCGGTGGCTGCCGGCGCCGATCATCGCCAGGTCGAGCATGCCGTCGAGGACGCCCATGTCGTCGTTGATCAGCGTCAGCGTGTGCCACAGCGGGTCGTAGTGGTAGATCCCCCGCGCCAGGCCCGCGCAGCGGTTGATCCCGACGTAGATCTCCAGCTCGTACAGGCAGGCGATGCTGAAGTACGGCCGCTGGGAGGCCTCGTGGCCGGGCCCGCCGGGCAGGTACGCCGGCCCGATCGACCGGACCCGGGCCGCGCGGTAGAGCAGCTCCCCGACCTGCTCGGCCGACAGCGCGCGCTCGGTGACCTCGGGGCAGCTGTGGTCGTGTTCGAGCAACGTGCTCAGCGTCGGGTCGGTCGCCTCGAGCACCGCCGGGTCGGGTCGGTGCAGCGGGAAGGTCGGGCCGGCGGTGATCTGCTTGACCACCGGCGGCTCGGTGCCCTTCCGGTGCGCCTCCGGGTCCGGCGGCCCGCCCTTCTGCCACGTCCGGCTGCGGGCGTGGAACATCAGGTCGTCGGGCGACCAGACGGCCAGTTCCGCGTCGGTGTCCTCGGCGAACGCCGCCCAGTCGTCGGCCACCAGCACCACGCCCGCGGCGACCAGGAACGCCACGACGTCCGCCACGAGCGCCTCGGTCAGCCCGGTGGTCTCGGCGACCTGCGCGACGGTGACCGGCCCGGCCAGCGACGACGCGACGCTCACCGCGGGCGGCCGCAGCAGCGCGACCCGGTACCGGGCGCGGGGCGACTCGAGCAGCAGACCGCCGCTGTCCGGGCGCATCGCCGAGAACCGCGACAGCTTGATCAGCCTGCCGGGCGGCACCGGATCGGTCGGGAAGACCGGGGACTGGGTCACCGGGATCGCCGAGAGCACCGGCCCGCGGCCGTCGTTGAGCGCCAGCGAGTGCACCACCGAGCCGGACAGCCGGCTGAGGACCTTGCGCAGCACGACCGCCCAGGCTTCGGAACCCCCGCTCGCCGACGACGCGAGGTTGCGCATCGACACCGGGCCGAGCACCATCCGGCTCAGCGACTCGCGGACCGGCCCGGGAATGCCCGGCAGCTCGTACTCGCCCCACCAGGTGATCGCGACGACCGTGTCGTCGTCCCCCGCCTCCAGCAGGGTGTCTTCGGTGAGGGACCAGAGCCGGATGGTCTCCGGGATCCCCTCCGGGCGCTCAGCAGGCAAGGCCAACTCCTCAAGCGGACAACGAACAGCGGGCGCCCGCGGGCGCCTTCACAGGAACATGGGGAACGGGTTGAGCCGCTCGTACGGGGTCGGTGCGTCGAGCCTGCCCAGCCGCACCGGGACGTCGAAGAGCCGTCCGGGCGCGAAGCGGGCCCAGAACGGGCGCAGCCCCGGCGCCAGCACCTTGACCACCGGGATCCCGACGTCCGGCCGGGTCTGGTCGAGCACCAGCAGCTCCAGCCCGGCGCGGTCGAACACCCGGGTCAGCGCCTCGACGTCGTCGCGGACGTCGGCCCGGTTGACGAACCGGAAGTCCGCGGCGGTCCGCATCCGCTGCCCGGCCGCGGGCCGCAGGTACGGCTGGTTCGCGACGGTGGCGTACTCGAGCCAGCGCCGCGCGTCCGGGTCGTCGAGGCCGTGGCCGGCGGCCTGCACGACGGGCAGCATCTGGTTGAGCTCGGTCACCGCGCGGCGCACGGCGATCCGCGGGTCGAGGTGCGCACCGAAGCCCAGCATGATGTCTTCGTGCGGCCCGTCGATCCGCCGCGACAGCGCCACGGTCACCGGGATCCCCAGGTCCGAGGTCACGTCGAGGACCCACAGCTGACGGCCGATCCCGGCGTAGCTCGCGACCATCTCGTCCAGCCACGGGTCGGCGAAGGAGGCGAGGTCGACACCCGGCACCGGCGTGCGGTTGTACCACCACAGCGCGACGGCGTCGCGTTCGACGAGTTCCAGCGCGCCCTGCAGGATCGCGTCCTCCAGGCTGCTGCCCGCCGCGGCGCCGTTGGAGTCGGCGCGCACCCCGCGCGCCGCGCCCTCCCGCGGGGTTCCGTAGTACAGGTAGGACGTCGGCAGCAGACGGCGGCGCCCGGACAGCGACCACACCGGCGTCCAGTCGATCGGGGCCGCGCAGTCGAACGGCTCGCCGACGCGCTGGAAGTCCGCGTGTTCGGGGTTCCAGGTCGCACGCTCGGCGTACTGCCGGTCCGCGAAGAGCATGCACTCGTTGGGGTGCACGGCTTCCTCGCCCAGCTCGGCGTAGGAGCCGCGGATGCGCAGCTCGTCGCCCTGGAAGTTGCCGGAGAACCGTTCCGCGGCCTCGCAGAGCGCGCTGACCTCGGCGTCGAGCGGGCTGACGCCCTTGCCGCCGTTCTCGCAGCGCAATCCGGCGCGCAGCGCGGCCATCCCGGTGACGCCGCGGGCGATGTTGGGCCCGGAGCGGTAGGCGTTGGCGAACCACGGCGCGGCCGGGTCGGGCTGGATCTCCTTGATGATCCCGGTGACCGGGCTGACCAGGTGCCGGTGCCGGTCGAGCATCTGCGCCGGCGTCGCCGTGCGGTGCCCGCCGCCCCCGGTGGTCGCCTTCCTGGCCGGCTGCAGCACGACCGGGCGCGTCGAGCGCCACGCCACCAGCCACGGGTCGCCGCAGCGGGGGCACTGCGGGCGGCGGCGCAGCTCGTGCAGCCTGCCCTGCAGGTCGAGCGTGTCGAGCGTCCACACGC
This sequence comes from Amycolatopsis sp. A133, assembly GCF_031082405.1. Taxonomy (GTDB): domain Bacteria; phylum Actinomycetota; class Actinomycetes; order Mycobacteriales; family Pseudonocardiaceae; genus Amycolatopsis. The sequence goes on along the minus strand of NZ_JAVHJU010000036.1, from coordinate 11,330 downwards.
ACTGCTGGCCGCGGTGGCGGTACCCGGCCACCCACTTGGCCGCCTCCAGCGCGATGAGGTGCGCCGCGGCCGAGGTGAGCGGCGGCAGCGCCGAGACCGGGCGGCGTGCCGGGCCGGCGTGGCCGAGCTCCTCCTGGACGCACGCTTCGGCGTGCCGGTGTCCCCACAGCCGGTGGGTCAGGCAGTGCCAGCACGCGCCGTCGGGCTGCAGCACGGGCCCGATCCACACCTGGGCCCCGAACGGGCGCGCCAGCAGCCACGGCCGCCCGGCCCGCCGGTGCTCCGCGTCGATCCGGGCCAGCCGCGGGTCGAGGTAGTCGGCGCACAGCACCACCGACAGGTCGGCGGCGCCGGTGTCCGGGCGCACCACTTCGAGGCCGGCCCCGGCCAGTGCCCGCTCGACCGCGCCGGGGTCGACGCCGTCGGCGCTGTCGCCGACCGCGGTCAGCCGCACGGTGCCCTGCCGGGCCGCGACCACGTCGGCGTCGACGCCGCAGGCGTCCCAGTAGGCCAGCGCGTGCTCGTCGCCGGGCCGCTCGTCGCCGCCCTGGCTGCGCAGCGTCACCAGCCCCGCGTCGACGAGCTGGGCCAGCAGCGCGGCGACCTCCTCCGGCGCCATCCCGCCGGGACGGCCGCGCAGCAGCCGCTCGAGGTCGTGCGTGCCGTCCAGCAGCGCGGCCAGCGACTCGATCTTCGCCCCGCGCATCGCGATCACGCCCTGCTCGGAGAACAGGTACGCCCCTTTGCCGGCCCGGACCTCCGCCCGCAGGTGCCGCCGGAACGCCGGGGACCGCGTGGGAGCGGCGGGCGCGGCCGCGGCGCCCCCGTCGTCCGGGACCCACGCGTCCACCGCTGTCGTGCGCATGAGCTCTCCTGCCGGTCGTCGGGAGGCGAGATGGGAGACCAGGGAATCCTGCTCCACCCGACGTCTACTCGACCAGTGCCGTGAGCACGGGGAAGTCGTGCAAAACGCATGGTCCGGCGTGCGAAACACATGGGGCGGCGGTGTACGGCTCACTGGCCGGGCACGGCGGCGAACCGTCACCGTAGACAGCGACGCCCGTGGCGGCACGGCGCGTCACGGGGGACCGTAACCGAACTCGCGGCCCTGCGCGAATCGGGCGGCGCCCGGCCTGGCACCCCGAGACAAGTGAGGACCCGAGTATGACTACCTCTGCTCGCACGTACGGACAGTTCTGCGGCTTGGCGCGGGCGCTCGAGATCGTCGGCGAACGGTGGTCACTGCTCGTGGTGCGTGATCTCATGCTCGGCCCGAAGCGGTTCGACGACCTGCAGCGCACCCTCCCGCGGATCCCGGTCAGCATCCTGACCTCCCGCCTCAACGAGCTCGAAGAGGCGGGCGTCGTCCGCCGGCGCGTTCTGTCGCAGCTGGACGCCGGCGTCGTCTACGAGCTGACCGAGTACGGCTGCGAACTCGACCACATCGTGCTCGACCTCGGCCTGTGGGGCGCTCGTTCGCTGAGCTACCCGAAGCCGGACGAGGTCTTCACGCTCGACGCCGCGATCATCTCGCTGTACACGACCTTCCAGGAGGAGGCCGCCGCGGGCGTGCACGTCAACTACGAACTGCACCACCTCGGCGGCGAGATGATCGTGCACGCCATGGTCGACGACGGCGCGCTGAAGGCCTCCGCCGGCGCGCTGCCCGCCGCCGACCTGGTGATCGAGCCGCAGGGGCCGGCGATCCTGGACCTGCTGCGGGGCAGCCTGTCCGCACGGGACGCCATCGCCAGCGGCAAGGTCCGCGTCCAGGGCGACCCGGCGCACCTGGACCTGTTCACCCGGCTGTTCCACGTCCCGCCGTCGCCGGACCGCCCGACCGGCCTCGTCGCGCACTGACCAGTCGCGCGGGCGGGGCGCACTGCCCCGCCCGGCGGCAGGCAATCCGCCGAGCATCGTAATTTCCGTTGCGAGATCAGCAATCCGGAGTAACGGATCATCGTTCCGGAGCGGCTATCGTCTACGCACACCGTCGTCTTCGGGAACTGGGGTCAGCATGTCGACGTCTCAAATCGCCCGGCCGGGCGGGTTCCTCGGCGGGCTCAACAGCCGCCACCACCACCGCGCGCTCGCCGTGTTCATGCTCGTCGTGGTGGCGCACTGGGCGGAGCACATCGTCCAGGCCGTCCAGATCTACGGGTTCGGCTGGCCCACCGCGCGGGCGCGCGGCATCCTCGGCGTGCCGTTCCCGTGGCTGATTTCGCAGGAATGGCTGCACTACGGCTACGCGCTGGTGATGCTGGTGTTCCTGTGGGCTCTGCGGCGCGGGTTCGCGGGCCGGTCGCGGCAGTGGTGGAACCTGGCGCTGGGCCTGCAGTTCTGGCACCACATCGAGCACCTGCTGCTGTTCGTCCAGGCCCAGTCCGGCTGGCGGCTGGCCGGCTCGAAGGTGCCCACCAGCATCGTCCAGCTGCTCGTGCCGCGCGTGGAGCTGCACCTGTTCTACAACACGATCGTCACCATCCCGATGATCGTCGCGGTGGTGCTGCACCGGCGCGCCTCGGCCGCCGAACGCGAACTGACCGGCTGCTCCTGCGGCGTGCCGAGGCAGCCCGCGCTCGCCGCGTCGTGAAGCGGGCGCTGACCCTGCTGACGCTGCTCGCCGGCTGGCTGCTGTTCAGCGCCACACCGGCTTCGGCGCACGTCGAAGTCGTCTCGTCGACCCCCGGGGACGGCGCCCGCCTGAGCGCGGCGCCGTCCCTGGTGTCGATCACCCTGTCGGAGAACGTCGGCATCCAGCCGGGGTCGATCAAGGTCGTCGACCTCGAAGGCCACCAGGTCGACTCCGGCCCGGTGTTCCAGCCGGGCCAGGTGGCCGAGGAGGTCGGGGTACGGCTGCGGCCGGGCCTGCCGGACGGCAGTTACCTGGTCGAATACGCCTTCGTCTCGGCCGATTCGCACCCGGTGCGCGGCACGTTCGCCTTTGTGGTCGGCACCGGGCCGCTCGTGACCTCGGCGGGCGCGGTCTCGGCGGCCACCGGCACCGACACGGCGGTCGACACGACGTCGACGGCGGTGCGCTGGCTGGCCTACCTCGGGGTGGTGCTCCTCGGCGGCCTCGTGTTCGTGGTGCTGTGCCGCCCGGCCGCCCGCACCGACCGCCGAGCCCGCCGCCTGCTGTCGGGCGGCGTCGGCCTGGTCGCGGCGACGACGGTCGCGGCGTTCGTGCTGCAGGGCCCGTACGCGGCCGGCCGGGGCCTCGGAGCGGTGTTCGACACGGGGCTCTTGGCGGACACGCTGCGCGTCGCGTACGGGAAGCTGCTGCTCCTGAGGCTGGCCGCGGTGGCGGCGTTCGCCGTGCTGCTGCCGAGGCTGCTGCGGCCGGAGCTGCCGGACCGGCTGCGTTCCCGGTACGAGAACCTCACCATGGTGACGGGGTTCCTCGTGCTCCTGACGTTCTCGGCCACCGGCCACCCGGTCACGGACCCGGTGATGTTCTTCTCGGTCTCGGCGGACTTGGTGCACTTCGGCGCGATCGCCGTGTGGGCGGGCGGGCTGATCCAGCTGGCCGTGTGCCTGTACCGCCCGAGCAGCGGGGAGGACCTGACCCCGGTGGCGGCCCGGTTCTCCCGCATCGCGGCGGGCTCGGTGACGGCGATCGCGATCAGCGGAGCGGTGTTGGCGCTGCGCATCATGCCGTCGCTGTCGTCCCTGTGGACGACCCGCTTCGGGGTGCTGGTGCTGCTGAAGATCGCGGGGTTCGTGCTGCTGCTGGCGGTGGCGAGCCGGTCCCGGCGGGTGGTGCAGCGAGGTCTGGCGGCCCCGGGAGCGGGCGCGACGGCAACGGTAACGGCGGATTTGCGCCGGTTGCGGCTGGCGGTGGCCGCGGAGGTCGTGCTGAGTACTTTGGTGCTGGGGCTGGCGGCCCTGCTGACGGTGACCCCGCCGGGCGGGTGATTGCGGGGGCCGCGGGTGGGCCGGGTGCGGCGACCCCACCCAACGGCTGAGTTGCCAGACCGCCGCGGCGGGAGGGGCGGCAGCCTGAGTTGCCAGGCCCGCCGCGGCGGCGCTGGGCAGGGCGGCCCCACCCGGCGGCGCCGGCCTTGGGCCCCGGCCGCCGGACGAACACCACCGCCCCAACCCGCCCACCGGCTCGCAGCGGCGGCACGAGCGGCCGTGATCCCACCCGGCGGCCGGGTTCGGACACCAAGCCGCGGCCGCCGGAAGAACGGCACCGGGACCGCCCACCACCAGCTCAAACCCCAGGTCGCGCCGGCGGCAGCGGCACGAGCGATGCTGCCGGCTCCGAGAACGGCGATCCCGCCCCGGCGTCCGGGCTCAAACCCCAGGTCGCGCCGGCGGCACGAACGGCCCCCAGCTGAAGGCGGCCAGCCAAGGCCCCGGCGCCTCGCTCCACTCCAGCGCCACCAGCTGGGCGACCGACCGCCGGCCGGCCAGGGCGCGGTACAGGTCGTGGGCCGGGGCCGTCACCGATGCCCGGGGGCGTCCCGGGCCCGCCGTCCACGTCGAGCCGCCCGTGGTGCGCAGGCGCAGCGGGGGGAGGCCGCGGCCGGCGACCGAACCGGAGAAGCCGCGAACCAGCACTTCGAAGCTCGGGGCCCAGGCGACGTGCTCCACCGGGGGCGGGACGCCCAGTGCCGCACGCAGGTCGAGTTCGTGGGTGTAGGCGTCCATCACCATGACCTCGCCGCTGCGGCCGCCCGCGTCCGCGAGCCGCCGGTCGAGGTCCTCGCCGACGTCGTCCCAGCGGTCGAGCAGCTCCGGCACCGCCAACGCCGCCGCCGGTGCCGGTGGGGTGCCGCCGTGGCGCTCGAGCACGCGCTCGGCGATGGCGGTGAGGTGGCCGAGCAGGTCGGTGACCGTCCATTCCGGACACGCCGGGACCGGGCGGCGGTGGGTGCCGGGCCGCCCGTCGAGCAGCGCGCGGATGCCCCGCCGCACCTCCGGGTAGGCCACGAAGTCCGGGGCCGGGACCGGCCGAGTCGCTGTCACGCGTTCCACCTCACCCTGGCACGGTCGTGCTCCCGGCCCAGTATGACCTGGTGACGGGCCCGGCGGTTCTCCCCGGTTGCCCCCCAGCCCGGCCCCTCGGGAGGTCGTGACCTTGCCCACTCGGTCGTCCACCTCGGCGAGCGCTGGTCGGTGCACCACGTCGATGTCGACCACGAGCCGCTTTCCGAAGAGGGACAACGGATCGCGGTCGTCACGCTGCGCCGGAACCGGCCGGACCGGCCGACGTGCGGGGCACGTCCACCGGCCGCGGGGAACCGTTCGACGAATGATCGGCCGCCCGGGGAGCGCTCGGCGGTGAGTTTGCGGCACACTGGGGTGCACGCGAAATTCCCCGGTGCCGCAACAAAAACGCGCGGCCGGGGAGAAACCATCCAATTCGGAGGTGAGGCATGGCCCCCGGCGGTGGCGAGGACGCGGCGCTCGCGGTGCCCGGATTCGACCTGGCGTGGCGCGGTTTTCACCGCGCCCAGGTCACCGAATACGTCGCGTGGGCCGAGGCCGAGATCCGCAGACTCACCGCCGAACGCGACGCGGCGCGCCGTCGCGGAACGGCGCTCGCCGAGGAGAACCGTGAGCTCCGCGTGAAGATCGACCGGATCAGCATGACCCCGATCCCCGCGGACGCGCTGCAGGAGCGCTCCCGCCGGATGATCGAGCTGACCCGCGAGGAAGCGGCGGAAATCACCGCGCACGCAACGGAAGCCGCGGAGCGGATCCGGCGCGACGCCGAGGCGGAGGCCGTCCGGCTCACCGCGGAGGAACGCCGGCTGGTCGCCGAGGCCGAAGCCGAACGCGAGCGGCAGCGCGCCGAGCACGAGGAACTCGTGCGCGCGGCCGAGCAGCGACGCCGTGAGCTCGACGAAGCCGCGGCGCGCCGGCGTGCGCAGCTGGAAGAGGACCACACGCGCGCCATGACGGTCCGGCGCGCCGACGCGATGCGTGAACTGGCCGAGCAGGAAGCGGCCGGCCGCGCGAAGGCCGAACAGCTGGTCGCGACCGGCGAGGGCGAGCTGGCCGCCGCCCGGAAGAAAGCCGAACAGCTGGTCACCGACGCCACCCGCCACGGCGAAACGCTGGTCGAGGCGGCTCAACGCGAGGTCACGGCGTTGACCGAGGTCCGCGACAAGCTCCACGCGAGCCTGACGGGCTGCCGCGCCCTGCTGGCCGACGCGGCGGTGGCCCTCGACGAACGCGCGGCACCGTTCGACCCCGAGGCCACCCTGCCGATGTCGAAGAGAGTGCCGGTCCAGCGACGGTCACCCGCGGACGACCTCACCGACGCGGTCGGCTGAGCGTGCCTTGACCGACGCCGCACCTGCCCCGCCCCGGCGCGCGCCGGCTGTGGTCGCGGCGGTGGTGACGCTGGCGGCGTCGACGACGCTGGCCAACCGCGTGCTGCCCGGCTGGGCGTATCCGCTGTGCGGTCTGGTCGCGGCGCTGGTCCTGGTGTTGCTCGGGCGCGCGGCCAGCTGCACGTGGCACGACCTGGGCTTGCGCACGTTCCGCCGCCCGGCGCTGGTCGGCTTGGCCGGAGCCGGGCTGGTGGCGCTGGGGTTCGGCATCGCGCTGGCCGTGCCGTCGCTGCGCACGGTGTACCAGGACGGCCGCGTCGGCGACCCGGACGTGGGCCAGCTGCTGTGGCTGACGTGCGGCCGCATCCTGTTCGGGACGGTCCTGATCGAGGAGGTGGCGTTCCGCGGAGTGCTCCCGGCGTTGTTCGGGGCCACGGACGAGCGGTGGCGCTGGCCCCCGATCCTCGCGGCGGCGGCGCTGTTCGGGCTGTGGCACGCCCTGCCGGCGTTGGCGATCGGCCGCAACGCGGCGGTCCACGCGGTGTTCGGCTCGACGCCGGCGGTGGTGCTCCAGGTGCTGGCGATGGCGGCCGCGGCCGCGGCGGGCATTTTCATGCACTGGTGGCGCCACGCGGGCCGCGGCGTGCTGGCGCCGGTGATCGTGCACTTCACGACGAACGCGGGCGGCTTGACGCTGGCGGTGCTGGTCCGCTGACCTGCCCCGGCCTACGAACGAACCAGCCGGGCGATGGCGTCCGAGGCTTCCCGCACCTTCAGATCCGCTTCCTCGCCACCCGCCGCGGCGGCTTGGACCACGCACGTCGCCAGGTGCTCGTCGAGCAGCTCCAGCGAAAACGACTGCAGTGCCTTCGTCGCCGCCGAGACCTGGGTCAGGATGTCGATGCAGTACTTGTCCTGCTCGACCATCCGCTGCAACCCGCGGATCTGCCCCTCGATCCGGCGCAAGCGCTTGAGATAGGCGTCCCGCTCGCTGCCGTAACCCGTCATCGCCCACCTGTCCCCGTCGTCGGCACCCTTCGCCCCGACTATACCCTCCCGGGGTGTCAGCGGAAGCGACGCAGCCGGAGGCTGTTGCTCACCACGAACGCCGACGAGCACGCCATCGCCGCGCCCGCGATCATCGGGTCGAGCAGGCCGAGCGCGGCCAGCGGCAGCGCCGCCACGTTGTAGGCGAACGCCCAGAACAGGTTCCCCTTGATCGTGGAGAGGGTGCGGCGGGCCAGCCGGATCGCGTCGGCCGCGACCCGCAGGTCGCCGCGCACCAGGGTCAGGTCGCTCGCCTCGATGGCCGCGTCCGTTCCCGTGCCCATGGCCAAGCCGAGGTCGGCCTGGGCGAGCGCGGCCGCGTCGTTGACGCCGTCGCCGACCATCGCCACCACGCGGCCCTCGGCCTGCAGCCGCTTGACGACGGCGACCTTCTCCTCCGGCAGCACCTCGGCGACGACCTCGTCGATCCCCGCCTGGGCCGCGATCGCCCGCGCCGCGCCGGCGTTGTCGCCGGTCAGCAGCACCGGCGTCAGGCCGAGTTCGCGCAGCTCGGCGACCGCCCGCGCGGACGTCGGCTTGATCGTGTCGGCGACGACCAGCCGTCCGCGGACTTCGCCGTCGACGGCCACGCCGACCGTGGTCGCGCCTTTGGTCTCGGTGAGCTCACCGCCGACGAACGCCGCCCGCCCGACAGCGACCTCGTGTCCCTCCACCACGCCGGTCACCCCGAGGCCCGCGGTGCTGCGGAACTGCGTGACGGCGGGCAGCGCGCCGGAGCGCTCGCGGGCCGCGGCCGCGATGGCGCGGGCGATCGGGTGCTCGGAGGCGGCCTCGACGGCGCCCGCGAGCCGGAGTGCCTCGCCGTCGCCCTCGACGAGCGCCATCCGGCCGGTGGTGACCGTGCCGGTCTTGTCCAAGACCACGGTGTCGACCCGGCGGGTGGACTCGAGCACCTCGGGACCCTTGATGAGGATGCCCAGCTGCGCGCCGCGGCCGGTGCCGACCAGCAGCGCCGTCGGCGTTGCGAGGCCGAGCGCGCACGGGCAGGCGATGATCAGGACGGCGACGGCCGCGGTGAACGCCGCCTCCGCCGTGCCGCCGGTCGCCAGCCAGCCGGCCAGCGTCGCCAGCGCCGCGAGGACGACCGCCGGGACGAAGACCGCGGACACCCGGTCGGCGAGCCGCTGGACGTCGGCCTTGCCGTTCTGCGCGGCTTCGACGAGCCGCGCCATCTGCGCCAGCCGGGTGTCCGTCCCGACGCGCGTGGCGCGCACGAGCAGCCGGCCGCCGACGTTGACCGTCGCCCCGGTGACCGCGTCTCCCGGGCCGACCTCCACCGGCACGGGCTCCCCGGTGAGCACGCTGGTGTCGACCGCGGAGCCGCCTTCGGCGACCACGCCGTCGGTGGCGATCTTCTCGCCGGGCCGGGCCACGAAGACGTCGCCGACCTGCAGTTTTTCGACGGCGATGAGGTGCTCTTCGCCGTCGCGGAGCACGGCGACGTCCTTCGCGCCGAGATCCATCAACGCGCGGAGGGCGGCGCCGGCGCGACGCTTCGAGCGCGTCTCGAAGTAGCGGCCGGCCAGGATGAACGTGGTGATCGCGGCGGCCACCTCGAAGTACAGCTGGTGGTGGCCGGGCATCCCGAAGACGAGCGCGTACAGCGACCAGGCCACGGAAGCGACGACGCCGAGCGAAATCAGCGTGTCCATCGTGGCGGTGGCGTGGCGCAGGTTGACCGCGGCGGCGCGGTGGAACGGCCACGCGCCCCAGGTGACGACCGGCGCGGCGAGGGCGAGCGCGACCCACGGCCAGGCCGCGAACTGCCAGGCCGGAACCATCGCGAGCGCGATCAGCGGAACGGTGAGCCCGGCCGAGATCAGCAAACGCTTGCGCAGCGCCGGCGTCTCGTCGGCGGTCTCCGGCTCGGGCAGCCGCGCGGAGTAGCCGGCGGCTTCGACGACGGCCCGCAGGTCGTCGACCGACAGCCCGCTCGGATAGATGACCTGCGCTTTTTCGGTGGCGTAGTTGACGGTCGCGGTGACGCCGTCGACCTTGTTGAGCTTGCGCTCGACACGGGCGGCGCAGGACGCACACGTCATCCCGCCGATGGCGAGTTCGACGCGGGCCGCGGTGGTCACCTCGGCCTGGCTCACGCGACCAGGCGGTAGCCGGCCTCGGTGACGGCGGCGGCGACCGCGTCGGTGGGCAGCTGGGTGTCGCTCGTCACGGTCACGCGCCCGCTCTCGACGTCGACGTCCACCTGCCGGACGCCGTCGAGCTCGGAGACCTCCTCGCGGACCGAGGTGGCGCAGTGTCCGCAGGTCATGCCCTCGACGGTGTAGGTCGTTTCGGCCATCTCCCGCTCCTTTCGTCTCCTTCCTTTATACCCATCGGGGGTAGGGGTTCTCTATCGGGGCACGCGAGACTCGCGGCATGCGGAAGCTCTACGCGATCGGGATCGGCGCCGGCGACCCGGAACACCTGACGGTGCAGGCGATCGACCGGCTCAACCGCGTAGACGTCTTCTTCGTGCTCGACAAGGGGTCCGAGAAGGCCGACCTGGTGCGGCTGCGGCAGGAGATCCTCGACCGGTTCGTGACGCGGGAGTACCGGGTGGTCCTGGTTCCGGACCCGCCGCGCGACCGCACGCCGGCGGACTACCGGGCCGCGGTGGCCGACTGGCACGCCGCGCGGGCGGCGGTGTACGAGGAGCTGATCGGTTCGGAGCTCGGGCCCGCCGGGGTGGGGGCGTTCCTGGTGTGGGGCGACCCGTCGCTGTACGACAGCACGATCGCGCTGATCGAGGCGGTCCTGGCGCGGGGGAACGTGACGTTCGAGTACGAGGTGGTGCCGGGGATCAGCAGCATCTCGGCGCTGGTGGCCCGCCACCGCACGACGATGAACCAGATCGGCCGCGCTGTCCAGCTGACGACGGGCCGCCGGCTGGCCGCGGGCTGGCCGGAGGGGGTCGACGACGTGTTCGTGCTCCTGGACGCCCACACGACGTTCGACCGCTTCACGTCCGCGGGCTTGACGATCTACTGGGGCGCGTACGTGGGGACGCCCGACGAGATCCTGATCTCGGGTCCGCTGACGCCGGCGCTGGCGTCCCGCATCCGCGAGGTTCGCGCCGAGGCTCGGGAACGCCACGGCTGGATCATGGACACATACCTGCTTCGCCGCCCGGCCCGGTAAGCGGTGATGCCCCGCCAATCACGCGAGAAGCCTCCCCAATCACGCGAGATACCTCCCCAGTCACGCGAGAAGCCCCTCCAGTCACGCGAGTTCCGCGTCCAATCACGCGAGTTCCGTCTTCAGTCACGTGAGATACGGGTCTGGTCACGCGAGTTCCGCCGGCAGTCCCGCCGACTGTGGGTCTATCCCGTGATCGGCTCTGGCGCGCTTTCGGTGGTGGGGCGGTGGGTCCCCGGCCGGGACGGGTTTTGCGGGGTTGCCATGATCGTTTGTGGCTGAGATGGCGAAGCTGGTCGGTGTGGTGTTCTCGGGGCTTTCGGCGCTGTCGATCGAGGGTGTCGAGGACGCTGGAGATGTGATCGTGGTACGGGCATCAACCAGGGGCGATGCGGTGGCGTGCCCTGGCTGTGGGACGCCGACGGGCCGGGTTCATGCTTTCCACGAGCGGGTCCCGGCGGATGTGCCGGTTGATGGACGCCGGGTGCTGGTGAGGCTGCGGGTACGCCGGATGCGGTGCTCTGTCATCGAGTGCGCGCGCCAGACCTTCCGGGAGCAAGTACCGGGCCTGGTCGAGCGCTACCAGCGACGCACCGTCCGGCTCGGTGAACAGGTCCGTGCTGTCGTGCGCGAGTTGGCCGGCAGGGCCTCTGCCCGGTTGCTGCCCAAAGTCGGGATCGCCCTCGGGCGCGACACCGCTGTACGAGTCTTGCTGGGCTTGCCGTTACCGGAGCACGCGGTGCCTCGGGTGCTGGGGATCGACGATTTCGCCCTGCGCAGGGGGCATGACTACGCCACCGTGTTGATCGACGCCGATACCGGAGCCCGGATCGACGTGCT
>NZ_JAVHJU010000027.1 GCF_031082405.1 Amycolatopsis sp. A133 | reverse complement strand
GATTTCGCCCTGCGCAGGGGGCATGACTACGCCACCGTGTTGATCGACGCCGATACCGGAGCCCGGATCGACGTGCTGCCCGGGCGCGGTGCTGAGGTGGTGGCCGGTTGGCTGCGGGCACATCCAGGAGTCGAAGTCGTGTGCCGGGACGGTTCGGCAGCCTACGCGCAGGCCGTGCGGGACGCGCTGCCGCAAGCGATCCAGGTAGCCGACCGATGGCATCTCTGGCACGGCCTGTGCGACGCCGCGGGCAAAGAGGTCGCAGCGCACAGCGCGTGCTGGGCCTCGGCCACGGGACTGCGCCAGGGAAAGCTTGCCGAAACCACCCTCCAGCGGTGGCAGCAGATCCATGCCCTGCTCGAGGCCGGAGTCGGGCTGCTGGACTGCTCACGCCGCCTCGGCCTGGCGCTGAACACAGTCAAGCGATACGCCCGCGCGGCCACACCGGAGCGCATCCAGCGGGTCCCCAAGTACCGGGCTTGCATGGTCGACCCGTATCGGGACCACCTGCGCGCCCGCCGTGAACAGGAGCCGGGCGTGGGGGCTACCGTGCTGCTGGGCGAAATCCGCGCTCTGGGTTACCACGGCAGCCAGAATCTCCTCGTGCGGTATCTGAACCAGGGACGGCATCTCGACGACCATCCGCACCTCTCGCCGCGCCGGGCCGCCCGGCTGCTGCTGACCCGGCCCGAGAATCTCACCGAGCGGCAACGCGATCGACTCGAAGCCCTGGCCGCGGCCTGCCCCGAGATGACGGCGCTGGCCGCCGTTGTGCGTTCCTTCGCCGTCCTTCTCGCGCCCCACAAGGACAATCCGGCTCAGTTGGCGGCATGGACCACCGCCGCACGCGAGGCAGATCTACCCCACGTGCACTCCTTCGCCCGAGGCATCGACCAGGACACCGACGCCGTCACCGCTGCGATCACCCTCGATCACCACAACGGACGCACCGAAGGCGTGAACACCAAAACGAAGCTCCTCAAGCGGCAAATGTACGGACGAGCAGGCTTTGCTCTCCTTCGCCACCGCATCCTCCTCGGGTAAGACCACCACCGAAA
>NZ_JAVHJU010000005.1 GCF_031082405.1 Amycolatopsis sp. A133 | reverse complement strand
TGGGGTTGTTTCATCGTGGTTTGTGCTGGTCAGGCTGTGGTGATGGAGGGTGGTATCGCTCAGGCGGGGTCGGGCCGGGTGGTGTCGCGGACGTTCTGCTCATGCTGGGTGAGTACGAGCAGTGCGCGTAGCAGGGTGGTGGCGTGGCGGGGGTGCAACCGGAGTTTGTCGAGGATGCGCCAGTTTTTGAGGGCGGCGAAGCCGCCCTCAACCGCGCAGCGCATGGCGGAGAACGCGGCGTTGGCCTGTTTCTGGGCCTTGGTCAACGGCCGCTTGGCCTCAGCCTTGTAAGGGGTGAGCACGACCTGCTCACACCGACCTCCACACTGGCGGCAGTCGCGGCTGTCGCGGACGTCTTTGTGCCAGCCGTGGAACCCTTTGTCCCCAGCGGGGGTCAGTCCGTGGGCGTGCAGACGTTCCCGGATCCGCAGCCGGCGGGCGGCGGTGATGTCGGCAGTGCGGCCCGGCAGCACCGCCGAGACCCACAGCAACCGGCCGTCTTCGTCGGTGAGGGCGAGGGCGAGCAGGCCGTGCTGTTTGTGTTTGCCGCTGTAGTTGGCCCGGTTCGCCCGGCCGGTGCGACGGCGGGTCCGGATCAGGGTGCCATCCACCAGCACCACCGCCCCGCCCCGGGCGACCAACCGGCGCAAGACCCGGCCCAGGCGTGCCGCCCGGGCTGCGAGAAGACCGATGACTTCCAACACCCAGCGCCGCACCGTCGAGGCCGACACACCCATCCCACCGCCGAGATCGGCCAGGCGCGGGTCGTGGCGCAGAACGGCCAGCACCACCAGTGCCTGCCCGGCAGGGCCGGCTTTGCGCCAACGTGACCGAACCCGACGCCGCCGGGCCCGGATCAGCTCGGCGACCATGCTCAGGGTCTGCCGCGACAGAGGAAGGGTGACCTGGTAAGAAATGGGGCCGAAGCCCTCGGTGGGTGGTTGACTCACATCGCGATCTTGCCGAGGGCTTCACCCATGCCCAGGCCACCACGCCGGGTCCCGACGCCACTTCCTCCCCCACAACCACAACAACCCACACACACCACCCTCACCAGCCACAACCACGATGAAACAACCCCATTGGGGCGCT
>NZ_JAVHJU010000072.1 GCF_031082405.1 Amycolatopsis sp. A133 | reverse complement strand
GTAAGGCGGGTTCTAACCCGCCTTACCACTCACGACTGCGGTGGGCGGCACTGTCGGCAAGTCGGGGCCCGGCTTCCTGCCGGGGACCAGCCCTCGCGCGCGAGGACTTTGCGCACCTCGGCCGCCACCGCGCACGGTGAGGTGTGCACGTCCTGCCAGCCGTAAACGAGACGTGCTCGGCCGGCGAGCTCGGCGGCGTTGTCCCTGCGACGGTCGCGGAATGCGACGCCGCCGGTGGCGTGCGTGGCCCGGCCATCGAGCCGGATCGTGACCGCGGCGCCGTGGACGTCATAGGTGACGTCTTCCCACAGGGTCTTCCCGTCGACGGCGAAGGGGGTCTGCCGTTCGCCGCGAGGCAGCCCGTGCCGGTCTTCGACGCTTTCGAGGTATTCGACTTCCAACGCCGACATCAGCCCGTTGGCGACCAGGGCGAGCCCGCGGCGAACGGCGGCACGATAGCGGTACGGCGGCCGCAGCAGGAGGCAATCCCGGACGTCCCCGACGGCGACCGGGCTCCGGCTCACGAGATCGACGACGAGCAGTGTCGCTTCGCGTGCGGTCGGCTGTGAGACCGCCAGATCGAGGATCGTGTCGGGCAGGCGGGTCCGAGCCGGCGTGGCCACCAGCGTCGTGTACCGCAGCGCCCGGGAGCGGTGGACGACGACGAGGGGACGCTGCGAGATCGCGGAACTGGTGTACGGGACGGTGATCTCCACCGGCCGGTCTCCCCGGGGGATCAGGCCCCATTCCTCCGCCGCCGTGTGGTGACTGAGGACGGCGTTCGCGCCGCCGTAGAGCAAAGCCGCGAACAGCCGGGCGGGCCGGGGCAGCTCGCCGGTGAACGTCGCGTAGACCCTCGGGAGCACGCGTTGCCAGCGACCGGCCTCAAGGTTGGCCTCGATGTCCGCTTTGGTGTGGCCGTACGAGCGGAGCTGTGCACCGCTGACGACACCGTGCTGGGCGTCGAGCAGCGGTGGCCAGCTGGGGCGGGCCACGTCCGGTAGCCGGTCGGCCGACCAGCGTGGGTGCAGGGGCATGATCCGACGATGGCGCCTTCAGGCGCGCGGCGGGGAGCGCTCCGCAAATCTGTGGACAACCAGAACTGATGTGGATAAGTGTCGTGAGTGGTAAAGCGGGTTAGAACCCGCTTTACA
>NZ_JAVHJU010000012.1 GCF_031082405.1 Amycolatopsis sp. A133 | reverse complement strand
GGCGGATTCATGCGGTCGTCGCAACATGCTCTATTTAGGACAGTAACATTGTGAGCTTCTTTGCAGGGCTGATCCAGTTCAGGGTCTTGCGGGGACGGTCGTTGAGCTGGGCGGCGACTGCGGTGAGGCGCTCAGCGGTGTGGACCGAGAGGTCGGTGCCCTTGGGGAAGTACTGACGAAGCAACCCGTTGGTGTTTTCGTTGCTGCCGCGCTGCCAGGGCGAGTGCGGGTCGGCGAAGAAGATCGCCAGGTCGGTAGCCACAGTGATCTCGGCATGCCTGGCCATCTCGGTGCCCCGGTCCCAGGTCAGCGACCGTTTCAGCTGCTGGGGCAGAGTGCCGATAGCGTGGATCATCGCATCTCGGACCGCGGCCGCGTCGTGCCCATCAGGCAGGTGCAGCAGCAGACAGAACCGGCTGCTCCGCTCCACCAGCGTGCCGATCGCCGAGCCGTTGGCCGCGCCGAGGATCAGATCACCTTCCCAATGTCCGGGCACCGCCCGGTCCGCGACCTCGGCAGGGCGGTCACTGATCGCGACCGGGTCCGGGATCCGGGACCGGCGAGCCTGGGCCTGGCGGTGAGGTTTGCGCAACGCCCGCCCGGTGCGCAGGCAGGCGCTCAGCTCACGACGCAACGCACCGCGGGACTGCACATACAGGGACTGGTAGATCGTCTCGGTCGACACCCGCATCTCCGGCCGGTCGGGAAACTGCAGCTTCAGCGTGGCCGAGATCTGCTCCGGTGACCACAACTGAACCAGCCTGGCCTGCACATATTCCCGCAACTCCCAGTTCGGGCCGGCCTCGGCCAGCTTCGCGGTCTTCGGTCGCCGTGCTCGCTCCCGCGCCGCTGCCTCGCCACGATGCGCCCGATACCGGCACGGGCCACCGTTGCGGGTGATCTCCCGGCTGATCGTCGAAGGCGACCGGCTCAGCCGGTAGGCGATCTGCCGGATTCCTTCATCCCGGGCCAGGCCGAGCGAGATTTCCTCCCTCTCGGCCACCGACAGATACCGACTGCCCAGCTCACCAGGCGCGTTACCGATCACCCCACCAGCCTCGGCGAACCACCGCTGCCCCGTCCGATGCGACACACCCACAGCCCACGAGGCAGGCGCCACAGCCCGCCCCGCCCGCACCTGCTCCCAAAACCGGACCCGCACACCACGCGGCAACGACACCCGACCCACCCGACCAGCCACAACACCCTCCAACCACACGATGTTGCAACCACCCCAAGAACCCAAG
>NZ_JAVHJU010000037.1 GCF_031082405.1 Amycolatopsis sp. A133 | reverse complement strand
CGGACACCTTGATTCCAGACGGTGGTCTGGAGGGAGGATGTCCTGGTGTCTCGCAGGTCGAAGTATCCGGAGCAGTTTCGTCGCGATGCGGTCGAGTTGGTGAACTCGAGCGATCGGCCGTTGCGGCAGATCGCCCGCGAGCTCGGGGTGAACCACGAGACCTTGCGGTCGTGGGTGAACGTGGCCAAGCAGGCCGCCGAGGCCGGGCCGCAGGCGGAGGATCCGGCGGTGACCGATGAGGTGACGCGGCTGCGCAAGCAGGTCGCTGAGCTGCAGAAAGAGAAGGAGATCCTGCGGAAAGCGGCCGCCTATTTTGCGCGCGAGATGGATCGATGATCTACCGCTACCGGTTCATCTCCGAACACCGCGCCACCTATGGCGTGAAGCGGTTGTGTCAGGTCCTGGGCTTGCGCCGGCAGGGCTACCACGAGTGGGTCGCCGCCGAGCAGGTCCGGGCTGCGCGGGCGGAGGCCGAGGCCGAGCTGGTGCGGGTGATCGCCGAGATCCATGCCGAGCATCGCGGTGCCTACGGCGTCCCGCGGATCACCGCGGAGCTGCACCGCCGCGGGATCGTGGTGAACCACAAGCGGGTCGAGCGGCTGATGCGCGAACACGGCCTGGCCGGGATCACCCGCCGCAAACGCCGAGCTTTGACCCGGCCCGCGGCCGGCCCGACCCCGCCGGTGGCTGATCTGGTCCGCCGGAACTTCACCGCCGAGAAACCGGGGACACGGCTGGTCGGGGACATCACCTGCCTGCCCACCTTCCAAGGCTGGCTCTACCTGGCCACCGTCATCGACCTGCACACCCGCGAAATCGTCGGCCACGCCATGGCCGAGCACATGCGCACCGACCTCGTCTGCCAGGCCATCGAGCTCGCCACCGCCCGCGGCCTCATCCAGCCCGATGCGGTGTTTCACTCCGACCGCGGCGTCCAATACACCTCCAGCCAGTTCCGGGCCGCGCTGGCCGAGCACCGGATCCGGCCGTCGGTGGGGCGGGTCGGATCGTGCTACGACAACGCCGCCGCCGAAGCCTTCTTCGCCACCCTCAAAACCGAAATCGGTACCACCATCTGGCGCACCCGCGCCCACGCCCGCCAGGACGTGTTCACCTGGCTGCGCTACTACAACCACAACCGGCTGCACTCCACCAACGGCCACCACACCCCAGCCGAAACCCGAACCAACTACTACGCTCAAGCCCCAGCTGCCTGAAAACCCCGTGTCCGCCCCGCCGGGGCAACTCCACAC
>NZ_JAVHJU010000029.1 GCF_031082405.1 Amycolatopsis sp. A133 | reverse complement strand
GGCGAGGGCGTCGGGGACGAGGACGGCGGCGGAGTAGTAGGCGGAGACGAGGTAGGAGATGATGGCTTGTTCGTTGATGCCCATGAACCGGACGTTGAGGCCGGGTTGGTATTCGTCGGGTAGTCCGGTTTGGTGGAGGCCGACGACGCCTTGGGCTGCTTCGCCGGTGCGCATGAGCAGGATGGAGCTGGTGCGGGTTTCGGTGACGGGGATTTTGTTGCAGGGCAGGATGGGGATTCCGCGCCAGGAGGGGACTTGGTGGCCGCCGAGGTCGACGCTGGTGGGGTAGACGCCGGCTTTGGTGCATTCGCGGCCGAACGCGGCGATGGTGGTGGGGTGGGCGAGGAAGAAGCCGGGGTCTTTCCAGACGAGGGTGAGCAGTTCGTCGAGGTCGTCGGGGGTGGGTGGGCCGGTGCGGGTGGGGATGCGCTGGGCGAAGTCGGCGTTGTGCAGCAGCCCGAAGCCGGTGTTGTTGATCAGTTCGTGTTCCTGGCGTTCGCGCAGGGCTTCGACGGTGAGCCGGAGTTGTTGTTCGATCTGGTTCATTGGCTGGTTGTAGAGGTCGGCGACGCGGGAGTGGACGCGTAGCACGGTTTGGGCGACGGAGAGTTCGTATTCGCGGGGTTTGGCTTCGTAGTCGACGAAGGTGGCGGGCAGGACCGGTTCGCCGTCGTGGCCGGAGGCGAGGGAGATTTCGGCTTCGCCGTGGTCGTTGCGGGCCGCGGCGCCGCGGGCGAGGTAGTCCTGCAGGTGGGCTTGGAGGGCTTCGGAGCGGGCCAGGACGTCGTCGAACGCGACGCGGGGGAGGGTGAGCACGGTGCAGGCGGTGACGGCTTTGGCGGTGAATTCCCAGATGCCGTCGTCGCGGGTGAGGGTGGTGTCGCCGAAGTGGTCGCCGTCGGCGAGGGTGCCGAGGGCGACCTGGTCGCCGTAGGCGCCGGTGCCGATTTTGGTGATTTTGCCGTGGGCGAGGAGGAACACCTGGTCGGCGGGGGAGCCGAATTCGACCAGTGCGTCGCCGGGGGCGTATTCCTGCTGGGTGAACCGGTCGGCCAGTTCGGTGAGGACTTCGTCGTCGCAGAAGCCGCGCAGCGGGGCCAGTTCGCCCAGTTCGGGGGGGATGACGCGGACTTGGGCGCCGATGGTGCTGAAGGTGACGCGGCCGTCGCCGACGGCGTAGGAGAGGCGCCGGTTGACCCGGTAGGCGCCGCCGGAGACCTCGACCCACGGCAGCAGTTTGAGCAGCCAGCGTGAGGAGATGCCCTGCATCTGCGGGACCGACTTGGTCGTCGTGGCCAGTGTCCGGGCCGCCGCCCGGCCCAGGCT
>NZ_JAVHJU010000044.1 GCF_031082405.1 Amycolatopsis sp. A133 | reverse complement strand
TAAGTTCGGCGGTGTCCTACTCTCCCACAACCCTTCGGTTGCAGTACCATCGGCGCTGTCAGGCTTAGCTTCCGGGTTCGGAATGGGACCGGGCGTTTCCCTGACGCTATAACCACCGAAACACTCCGAAACAACACACACATTTCTGTGTGGTGTTTCAGAACCGTAGAGTGGATGCGTAACATCTTCGTAGGCAAGTCCTCGGCCTATTAGTACCAGTCAACTCGACAACACATTACTGTGCTTCCATTTCTGGCCTATCAACCCAATGGTCTGTTGGGGGCCTTAACCCACAAAGGGGTGGGATACCTCATCTTGGAACAGGCTTCCCGCTTAGATGCCTTCAGCGGTTATCCCTTCCGAACGTGGCCAACCAGCCATGCCCTTGGCAGAACAACTGGCACACCAGAGGTTCGTCCGTCCCGGTCCTCTCGTACTAGGGACAGCCTTCCTCAAGTATCCTACGCGCGCGGCGGATAGGGACCGAACTGTCTCACGACGTTCTAAACCCAGCTCGCGTGCCGCTTTAATGGGCGAACAGCCCAACCCTTGGGACCTACTCCGGCCCCAGGATGCGACGAGCCGACATCGAGGTGCCAAACCATGCCGTCGATATGGACTCTTGGGCAAGATCAGCCTGTTATCCCCGGGGTACCTTTTATCCGTTGAGCGACACCCCTTCCACCAGGTGGTGCCGGATCACTAGTCCCGACTTTCGTCCCTGCTCGACATGTCTGTCTCACAGTCAAGCTCCCTTGTGCACTTGCACTCAACACCTGATTGCCAACCAGGCTGAGGGAACCTTTGGGCGCCTCCGTTACTCTTTAGGAGGCAACCGCCCCAGTTAAACTACCCATCAGGCACTGTCCCTGAACCAGATCATGGCCCGAGGTTCAGATTCCCAATTCGACCAGAGTGGTATTTCAACAACGACTCCACCACAACTAGCGTTGCAGCTTCACAGTCTCCCACCTATCCTACACAAGCCGAACCGAAAACCAATACCAAACTATAGTAAAGGTCCCGGGGTCTTTCCGTCCTGCCGCGCGTAACGAGCATCTTTACTCGTAGTGCAATTTCGCCGGGCCTGTGGTTGAGACAGCCGGAAAGTCGTTACGCCATTCGTGCAGGTCGGAACTTACCCGACAAGGAATTTCGCTACCTTAGGATGGTTATAGTTACCACCGCCGTTTACTGGCGCTTAAATTCTCAGCTTCACCCCTCGAAAGGGATTAACCGGTCCTCTTAACGTTCCAGCACCGGGCAGGCGTCAGTCCATATACATCGTCTTGCGACTTCGCATGGACCTGTGTTTTTAGTAAACAGTCGCTTTCCGCTGGTCTCTGCGGCCACCCACCCCTAGCTCGAGAAGAGCTTCAGGATGTTTGGCCCCCCTTCTCCCGAAGTTACGGGGGCATTTTGCCGAGTTCCTTAACCACAGTTCACCCGATCGCCTTGGTATTCTCTACCTGACCACCTGTGTTGGTTTGGGGTACGGGCCGTGCATGCACTCACTAGAGGCTTTTCTCGGCAGCATAGGATCACTCTACTTCGCCTCAAACGGCTACGCATCACGTCTCAG
>NZ_JAVHJU010000065.1 GCF_031082405.1 Amycolatopsis sp. A133 | reverse complement strand
ACCCACCCGACCAGCCACAACACCCTCCAACCACACGATGTTGCAACCACCCCAAGAACCCAAGTGGCGTTCGGTGCTCCATCCATGCCCCCGCCACCGCCCTCAACGGAGGCGCTCCGCGCCGCAGTGCCGATTCAGCGCACCGAACGCCACATTGGGGCGCTTGGGGTGCACCGGTCCAGCCGCCCCGACCGGCGAACGGACCTTGGGACGCGCGGCGCTAGCCGGTGGTGCAGGTGGCCGTCGTGCCGGTGCCCGTTCCCGTGCCCTGGTAACCGAACTCCGTCCACTGGCCCGCCGTGAGCGTCCCGTTGAAGCCGGTGTTCGTGAAGCGGACCGCGCCCGTGTCGCCGCTGCGTCCGGCGTTCCACACCGACGTGACCGCGGCGCCCGCGGGCAGGCTCGCCGCCACCGTCCAGCCGGTGATCGGGGCCGCGCCGGCCGTGACGCGGATCGTCGTGACGAACCCGCCCGTCCACTGGTTCATCGACACCGCCGCCGTGCACCCGTCGCCCGCCGGAGTCGTCGGGGTCGTCGGGGTGGTCGGCGTCGTGGACGTCGTCGGCGTGGTCGTGCCCGGGCCGTCGGTGAGGACCGGCGTCGTCCAGTCCCGCCACTCGGCGAGGTTGCCCGCCTTCTTCGGCGAAATCCGGAACGTCCCGGCCGCGCTGCCGGTCTTCAGCAGGAACTTCTGGATGTTCTGCTGCAGCGGGGTCCGCCATTCGGGCCGCGACGCGCAGTGGGTGCCGTCCTGGACGTCGGACCAGTAGCTGATGTTGCCGCCCGCGCCGAGCGCTTTGTAGACCTCCGCGCCGCCCAGCGCCGCGACGCTGCCGGACCGGGCCCCCAGCCAGTCGATGTGGGGGTTCTCCATGATGAACAGCCCGCGCGGCGCGACCATGGCGACCAGCTCGTGCGTGTCCACCGGCAGCCCGGCCGGGTTGCCGGTGTACGCGCTGAAGGCGTCGCCGAACCACGGCTGTTCGCCGTAGGCGTTGCTCAGCCCCTGCGACCCGCTCTCGCCGGGGATCGCGCGCAGGGCCGGGACACCGGCGGTGCCCGACTCGATCGGCATGGTCAGCGCGATGCGCTGGTCGAGCACGCCGATCGCGAAGGCGCTCTTGCCGTACCGCGAACACCCCGTGACGCCCAGGGCGTCCGGCTTGAGGACCTGCCCGCCCGACTGCTCCAGCACGTCGATGATCCGGCTGACGCCCCACGCCCAGGCGGCCAGCAGCCCGGTGCTGCTCGACGAGCCGTAAATGCTGTAGAACGCCCCCTGTTTGTTGTTCCGCGGCGTCCCTTCCTTACCGACGGCCAGCGGGTCGTAACTGATGACGGCGGCACCGGAGGCCTTGATGGTGGCGGTGTCCGCGCCGAACCCGCCGACCACAAAAACGGCCGGGAACGGCCCGGTTCCGCTGGGCAGCTGCACGCCGGCGGAGAAACTGGCGCTGCGGCCGTTTTCGCTGACGTTCACGGTGATGTTCGTGCTCGAGACCGTTCCGCTGACACTGGCCGGCTTCGGGTGTTTTTCGCCGTAGATCGTCCGCTCCGCCAGTTTCTTGATCTCTTCGCGACGGCACCGCCAGTCGGACTTCGACGTGATGCGCGTGCCGTCGATCTTCTTGAAGGGGTCGGGAAGCTTGGCGGACGACGGGAACAAGCCGGGCAGGGAGACGGGGCAGTCGGCGCCGTCGTCTTCGACCGCCGCGGCGGCACCGGAGGCCACGGTGACCATTCCGGTGACGGCGAGCAGGGTGGCTGCCAGCAGGACGAGGGCAGGGCGGAGCCGCGAACCGGGCACGGGGGTGCTCCCTTCCGGTGAAACGGATGTGAAAACGGTAGAACCGTTTCGTTTCCGTCGTCAAGAAGGGGGCGGGGTCCGAAACTTTCGAAATGGCTCTGATTTCGAAAGTTTCGGATTTCCCGTGGTTCAGCGGCCGATTTCGGCGCTTTCGAGGATGGCGAGGGCGTCGGGGACGAGGACGGCGGCGGAGTAGTAGGCGGAGACGAGGTAGGAGATGATGGCTTGTTCGTTGA
>NZ_JAVHJU010000007.1:422851-475988 GCF_031082405.1 Amycolatopsis sp. A133 | reverse complement strand
CGAGGACCACTACGACGCCCCCTGACCCGGTCGTGAGTGGTAAGGCGGGTTAGAACCCGCCTTACCACTCACGACAAGCCGCGGCAGACCACCTACGCGGAATGGACGTGGACCGGGTCCCACTCCGGGAACGGGTCCGGTCCCGTGGCGACCTCCCCGAGGCAGTCCCGCAGTGCCCCCAGCAGAGCCTCCCCTGCCAGGTCGACACCGATGAACACCAGCTCCTGCCGGGGTTCGACGGCCACGCCCTGGGGTTCGAAGCGCGCCACCGTGCCCGCCTGCGACCACAGCCCGAGCACCCCGGGCCGGGAGGCCAGCGCGAAGAACCCCTTCGACCGCAGCACCGTCCCGAATTCGCCGGAATCCAGCCGCCGGGTGACGAAATCCCACAGCCGGGCCGGGTCGAACGGCCGGGAAGCGCGGAACACCACGCTGGAGATGCCGTACTCCTCGGTCTCCGGGACGTGGTCGCCGTTCAGCTCGGCCACCCAGCCCGGTGCCTCCTGAGCCCGGACGGCGTCGTACCTCCCGGTCCCGAAGACCCGCTCCAGCGGCACCTTCCCGAAGCTGCCCGTGACGACGTCGGCGGCCGGGTTGAGCCGCCGCAGCGTCGCCACGAGCCGGTCGACGTCGGTGGCCAGGTCCGTCTTGTTCAGCACGAGCACGTCGGCGAACTCGACCTGGTCCACCAGCAGGTCGCTGACCGTCCGCTCGTCGTTCTCGTACTGGTCGAGCCGGCGCTCGACCAGGGAGTCGCCGGCCGCCAGCTCGCGGGCGAAGCCGGCCGCGTCCACCACGGTCACCATCGTGTCGAGGTGGGCCACCCGCTCGAGGAAGGTGAACGTCGCGGCCACCGGCATCGGCTCGGAGATCCCGCTCGACTCGATGAGCACGTGGTCGAAGCGGTCGTCCGCGCACAGCGCCGCGACCTCTTCGAGGAGGTCCTCCCGCAGGGTGCAGCAGATGCACCCGTTGGTCAGTTCGACCAGCCGCTCCTGCGATCGGACCAGCGCGGCGTCGATGTTGACCTCGCTCATGTCGTTGACGATCACCGCGACCCGCACCCCGGACCGGTTGGCGAGGATGTGGTTGAGCAGCGTCGTCTTGCCCGCGCCGAGGAAGCCGGACAGCACGGTGACCGGAACGCTCACCGCGCGTGGAAGTGCTTCATCAGCCGGCGGGGGACCAGCTGCACCTTGCCGTCCACCTTGATCGGCACCAGGTCGGGCACGGCGGCCTTCCACTGCGACCGCCGCGACCGCGTGTTGCTGCGGGACGTCTTGCGCTTGGGGACGGCCATCAGCGGGTGCCTCGCTTCCCGTAGCGGCGGTGGAACTTCTCGACCTGGCCGGCGCTGTCCATGATCCGCTGGGTGCCGGTCCAGAACGGGTGCGACCACGCGCTGATGTCGACCATGACCAGCGGGTAGGTGCGGCCGTCGGACCACTCGATCGTCCGCTCGGAGGTGACGGTGGAGCGGGTCAGGAACGCATCGCCGGTCGACGAGTCCTTGAACACCACCGGGTGGTAGTCGGGGTGGATCCCGGGTTTCACTGGTCTTCCTTTCGGTTGGCCGCGGTCGCGTCGTGCCGCGCCGGGTCGGCTTCGGTGTCCTCGCACGGTTCCTCGTGCCAGTCCCCGAACGGGTCGGGGTAGCGCAGCCAGGCTTCGGGGCCCTCGGCGAGTTCGGCGTCGGTGAGCAGCGCGCCGCGCAACGCGGCCTCGACCTCGTCCGGCGTCGCCTGGTCGGTGACGACCACCAGTTCCTGCGCCCGGTCGCCGTGCACCGGGTCCCAGCGCAGGGACGCCAGCGTGCGGCGCTCGGGGGAGACGTCCGTCCACTCCGGACCGTCCGGGGACGCCAGCCACGGCCCGGCGTGGCCGAGGCCCAGCCCGCCGCCCGCCGACTCGATCCAGAACGCCACGTCGGGCTGGCTGGCCACCCAGGCGCGCCCGCGGGTGCGGACGACGCCGTCGAGGAGCACGTCGAGCGCGTCGTGCAGCCGCTCCGGGTGGAACGGCCGCCGCGCGGTGAAGGTGAGCAGGGCGATGCCGCAGTCGGGGTGCAGCGGCGGCTCGCCGCGCAGCAGCGCGCCGTGCATGTCGGTGACCTCGCCGCGCCGGGCGTCCGCCGGAACCGCGTCGAGCACGCGGTGGCCGTCGGTGCGGGCCAGTTCGACCCGCGGGATCGACGGCGCCACCCGGTCGAGCACCGCGGACGCCTTCGCGGCGCTCCACGCGTCGGTGGCCGCGCCGGCCAGCACGACGACGTCGGCGAACTCGACCTGGGACAGCGCCACCTGGGCGACGGTCCGCTCGTCTTCGGGGCTGCCCTGCAGGTTCCGGTCGGCCAGCTCGTCGTCGCCGGTGGCGTCGGCCAGCCAGGTCGCGCAGTCGACGACGGTGAGGACGGCCCGCAGGTCGACGTCGTCGCGCACCGGGTGGTCGCCGACCAGGACGTTCCGGATCGCCCAGCTCACCGGCTCCGGCTCCATGGCCTCGTCGAGCCGGACGACGATCCGGGTCACCTCCGGGCGCCGGGCCAGCCGCCGCAGCAGCGGCAGCAGGTCCTCGCGCATGGTGCAGGACACGCAGCCGTGGGCCAGTTCGAGCACGGTCAGCTCGTCGCGCTCGCCGAGCCGCAGCCGGCGGCGGACGACGCCGGAGTGGATTTCGCGCAGGTCGTGGTGGACGACGGCGGTGCCGGGCCCGGCGGCGCGCAGCAGCTCCGCCAGTTCGGCGTTCGGGCCCGCGGCGAGGCCGCTCACGAGGACGAGCGGGACTCGGGGGTGACGGGTCTGCTTGGGGGTCACTACGGCTCCAGGAATACGGGCGGGGTACGGTGCGTAGAGTAGATGACAATGATAACCACTATCAACTCGGGAGGGTCTCTTGTCCGCCGTGTGCCAGGTCACCGGCCGCAAGCCGGGCTACGGCAAGCAGGTCTCGCACTCCCACCGCCGCACGTCCCGGCGGTGGGAGCCGAACCTGCAGAGCCGTCGCTACTTCGTGCCCAGTGAAGGCCGCTGGGTGCGGCTGCGCGTGTCCGTGAAGGGCATGAAGACCATCGACAAGCGCGGCATCGAGGCCGTCGTCGCCGAGCTGAAAGCGAAGGGGGTGAAGCTGTAATGGCGAAGAGCACCGACATCCGGCCGATCATCAAGCTGCGGTCCACCGCGGGCACCGGCTACACGTACGTGACGAAGAAGAACCGCCGGAACGATCCGGACCGGATGGTCCTGCGCAAGTACGACCCCGTGGCGCGCAAGCACGTCGAGTTCAAGGAAGAGCGCTGATGGCCAAGAAGTCGAAGATCGCGAAGAACGAGCAGCGGAAGGTGATCGCCGCCCGGTTCGCCGAGCGCCGCCGCGCGCTCAAGGCCGTCATCGCCTCGCCGGCGTCGCCGCCGGAGGAGAAGGCGGACGCGGTGGTCGCGCTGCAGAAGCTGCCGCGCGACGCGAGCCCGACGCGGATCCGCAACCGCGACGTCGCGGACGGCCGCCCGCGCGGCTACCTGCGGAAGTTTGGGCTATCGCGGGTGAAGATGCGGCAGGCCGCGCACCGCGGCGAGCTGCCCGGCGTCGCGAAGTCGAGCTGGTGAGCCGCATGCCGAAGCCGCACCGCGACCGCCCGGCCAAGCGCAAGGTGAACCTGTTGCGCGCCAACAAGATCACCCACGTCGACTGGAAGGACGCCGACCTGCTGCGGAAGTTCGTCTCCGACCGCGGCAAGATCCGCGCCCGCCGGGTCACCGGATTGACGCCGCAGCAACAGAAACAGGTCGCCACGGCGATCAAGAACGCGCGCGAGATGGCCCTGCTGCCGTACCCGTCCGCGGGGCGCGCGAGCTAAAACCAGGTGCGGGCGGCCGGGCGGTGCGCGACCATGGGCGTGGCGAACGGGGCGTCGCAAGGGATGTCCTGACGCAGGAGGTCCACGCTTGCACGCCCAGCTCACGGTCACGCCCGCCCGGCTGCCCGAGCTCCTGCTCACCGTCGCCGTCGTCCGGCCGGTGTTCCTCTGGGGTGCGCCCGGGATCGGGAAGTCCTCGCTGGTGCGGGACTTCGCGGCGTCGCTGGGGCTGGACTGCGTTTCGCTGCTGGGCACCCAGCTCGCGCCCGAAGACCTCATCGGCGTCCCGCAGATCGCCGACGGCCGCAGCCGGTTCTGCCCGCCCGAGCAGATCGCCCGCGACGAGCCGTACTGCCTGTTCCTCGACGAGCTGAACGCCGCCGCGCCCGACGTGCAGAAGGCGTTCTACTCGCTCATCCTCGACCGCCGCATCGGCTCGTACGAGCTGCCGCCGGGCTCGGTCGTCATCGGCGCCGGCAACCGGGCCACCGACCAGGCCCTCGCGCGGCCGATGGCCTCGGCCCTGGTCAACCGCCTGGTGCACGTCCACCTGCGCGCCGCGCCGGGCGACTGGCTCGCGTGGGCGGCGGGCCACGGCATCCACCCGTGGGTGATCGAGTACCTCACCCAGCGCCCGGACCACCTCTGGAGCGCGCCGCCGAAGACCGAGGAGCCGTTCTCGACGCCGCGGTCCTGGCACATGCTCTCGGACCTCCTGCACTCCGCCGGCGACCCGGCCGACGACGAGACGATCGCGCTGCTGGCGTACGCCACCCTCACGCCCCAGCACGCGGGCGCCTTCCGCGCGTACCTCAAGGTGGCGCGCCACGCGTTCGGCCTGGAGGCGATCCTCAAGGGCGACGCGCGCCGGCCCGCCGGGCCGGGTGACCGCGACCTGCTCTACTTCCTGGCCGAGACGTTCCGCGCGCGGCTGGTCAAGGACCTGCCCGCGGACAAGCGGCACGCGTCGGCGGCCGTGCGCCAGTTCGCCTTCCGGGCGAAGAGCCTGCTCGTGGAGCTGGCCGAAATCTCCCTGGAGATGGCGCAGCTGGTCATCGCCGACGACGAAGCCGGGAACCCGCGGCTGCCGTCGTGGTTCCTGGTCGAAGCGGCCCGTGACCTGCCGCGGCTGGTGGCGGCGCGAGCGTGAGCAACGCCCGCGCCGAAGCCAAGCGCCGCGAGCGCCGGAACAAGGCGATCTTCGACGGCTGGGCCCAGGCGCGCTCGCACACCGTCCTCGAGCACCTCGCCCGCGGCGCGAGCCTCAGCTCGGACAGCACCGGTGGCTGGGCCGTGGTCACCGATCGCGGGGCGGTCACGGCGAACCGCGCCCGTGACGCCGAGCCCGCCGAGTGGGCCTGGGTGTTCGCGCACCTGCTGCTGCACCTCGGCCTCGGCCACCTCGACGAGGACCGGCTCACCGAGGCGGAAGCGGTCACCCCGGACCGTGCGGTCGACCCGGTCTACGCCGCCGCGTGCTGCGTCGCCGTGCACCGGTTCGCCGAGGCCGTCCACGTCGGGACACCGGTGCTGTACCTGCCCGAACTCCCGAGCACCGAGGAGCAGGCCCTGACCCGGGCCTGGCGGCGAACGGGCGTTCCGGCGCCGTTCGCCGATCTGGGCACCGGCCGGCCGTGCCTGGCGCTCGCGGAGCCGATGTCCCGCTGGCAGCTGCAGTACCACGGGAAGCCGGAGCCGTGGACCGAGAGGTTCGCCCGCGGGCTGATCGCCTCGGCGACCGAAGCCATGGAACACGCCGCCGACGCGCGCGGCCAGACCCGCCATCGGCGCGCGATGGGGGAGTGGGACCGCGCGCTGTCCTGGTTCGTCTCTTCGTTCCCGCTGCTCGGCGCGGTCGCGGCCGGGTTCACCCTGGTCGCCGACGCCGAGGTCGTCCGCGCCTGGGACATCTCCCTGGCCGCGGTCGACGCCGAGCACGGCGAGATCTACGTCAACCCCGCCGCTGCACTGACCGCCGAGGAGTGGCGGTTCGTCCTGGCCCACGAGATGCTGCACGCCGCGCTGCGGCACGACCGGCGGGCCCTGGGCCGCGAGCCGTACCTGTGGAACGTCGCCTGCGACTACGTGATCAACGGCTGGCTGGTCGCCATGGGCGTCGGCGAGCTGCCCGACGGCAGCCTGCACGACCGGCAGCTCGCCGGGATGTCGGCCGAGTCGGTGTACGACACGCTGACCACCGACCTCCGCCGGGCCCGCAAGCTCCTGACCCTGGGCTCGCGCGAGGCCGGGGACGTGCTGGGCGGCTGGCTGTCCGAGCCGGAGGCGGCGCAGCGCCGGTCGTCCCGGCGGGGCGCGCGGCCGGTGCCGTGGGATGACCGCGCCGGCGGTGTCGACCTCGACGAGTTCTACCGCCGGGCGCTCACCCAGGGGCTCGAGTACCACCACGCCCAGGGCCGCGGGCTCCTGCCGGCCGGGCTGGAGCAGGAGATCCGGGCCCTGGATCACCCGCCGCTGCCGTGGGATGCCCAGCTCGCGCGCTGGTTCGACGAGCACGTCCGTGCGGAGCTCCCGGTGCGCAGCTACGCGCGGGCGTCACGCCGCCAGTCGGCGACGCCGGACATCCCGCGGCCGGGCCGCGTCCGCCCGGAACGCCTCGACCGGCGCGTCACCTTCGGCGTGGTGCTGGACACCTCGGGGTCGATGAACGCCGAGCTGCTGGGCAAGGCGCTCGGCGCGATCGCGTCGTACGCGCTGGCCCGCGACGTCCCGGCGGCCCGCGTGGTGTTCTGCGACGCCGTCGCCTACGACGCCGGGTACCTGGCGGTGGAGGACATCGCGGGCCGCGTCAAGGTGCGCGGGCGGGGCGGGACGGTTCTGCAACCCGGCGTCGACCTGCTGCAGCGGGCGGCCGACTTCCCGGCCGACGGGCCGATCCTGCTCATCACCGACGCGCAGTGCGACCACGTCCGGCCGCGCCGGGAGCACGCGTTCCTGGTGCCGCGGGGTGCGCGGCTGCCGTTCGTGGCCCGCGGGCCGGTGTTCCGGGTGGCGTGACCCACGCTGGGCTGGCGCGGGCTCCGGTCACCAATAAACTCCCGGCCATGGACGACCCGCACTACCTCTCCGGCCTCCAGCTGACCGGCCGCCGCGTCGTGATGATCGGCGGCGGCAGCGTGGCTCAGCGCCGGCTGCCCCGGCTGATCGGCGCGGGGGCCCGTGTCGAACTGGTGTCGCCGCACACGACGCCTTCCGTGCAGGGGATGGTGGACGCGGGCGAGCTCGTCTGGCACGAACGCCCCTACGCTCCCGGTGACCTTCGCGACGCCTGGTACGCGCTGGCCTGCACGAACGACCCCGACGTGAACGCGGCTGTCTGCGCCGAAGCCGAGCAGGAACGCGTGTTCTGCGTCCGCGCCGACGAAGGCGAGTCCGGTTCGGCCGTCACCCCGGCGTCGGGGCGGCACGGTGGCCTGCTGTTCGGGGTGCTTTCGGGCGGCGAACCGCTGCGCTCGGCCGCGGTCCGCGACTCGATCCTCGACGGCCTGCACAACGGCACGATCGAGGACGGCCGTCAGCCGCACCCGGAGGGCAGCCTGCCCGGGGTGGCGCTGGTCGGCGGCGGCCCGGGCGACCCGGAGCTGATCACGGTCCGCGGGCGGCGCCTGCTGTCGCGCGCGGACGTCGTCGTGGTGGACCGGCTGGCGCCCCGCGAGCTGCTCGACGAGCTCGCGCCCGAGGTGGAGATCGTCGACGCGGCGAAGATCCCCTACGGCCGCGCGGCCAGCCAGGACGTCATCAACAGCACGCTGATCGAGCGCGCCAAGGAGGGCAAGTTCGTCGTCCGGCTCAAGGGCGGCGACCCGTACCTGTTCGGCCGCGGCTTCGAGGAGGTCCTGGCCTGCGCCGAGGCGGGCGTCCCGGTGACGATGGTCCCGGGCATCACGAGCGCGTTCGCGGTGCCGGCGGTGGCGGACGTCCCGGTGACCCACCGCGGCGTGGCGCACGAGGTGGTGGTGGTCTCCGGCCACGTCGCCCCCGGCGACGACCGGTCCCTGGTCGACTGGGACGTGCTGGCCCGCCTGCGCGGCACGATCGTGCTGATGATGGGCGTGGAGCGCCTCCCGCAGTTCGCGAAGGCCCTCCTGGACGGCGGCCGCCCGGCCGGCACCCCGGTGGCGATCGTCGAGGACGGCACGATGCGCACCCAGCGCACCCTCCGGTCCACATTGGACAAGGTGGTCGCGGACGCGGCGGCCTCGGCGGTCCGCCCACCGGCGGTGATCGTGATCGGCCCGGTAGCGGGCCTCGCCCCCGTGTCCTAAGGGGACTTTCCCGTGATCCGGCGGGCATCACGCGTGATCAGCGGGGCATCACCGCGATGCCCCCTCAATCACGCGTGATGCCCGCCCAAGCACGCGTGATGCCCCTCCAAACACGGGTGATGCCCGCTCAAGCACGGCGGGCGGTGGTGAGGATTGCGTCGGCTACTTCGGGCAACGGGCGGGTGCCGTCGAGGATCGTTGCGCCGGGGTAGCGGTAGGCGTTGTCGCCGAGGGCCGCCGCCAGCTCCTCCGGGTGCTTGCCGAAGCTGTTCGACGTGCGGGTCAGGAGCCGGTGGCGGAGCGTGTCTTCGTCGATCACCAGGCAGATCACGAGGTCGAAGAGATCCCGCACGTCCTCGTGGTTCTCGGGGCAGCCGCAGAAGAACACGATCCGGCCGGCCGCCCGGGCCGCGAGGGCCTCGACCTTCGCGCGGCTGATCCGCCATCCGAAGCGGTCGAGCCAGCCGGCCGGTACCGGGTCGGGGGGATCGGTGACGACCTGCCCGCTCGTCCGGTCCGCCCAGTGGTGGTAGCCCTCCTCGTCCGCGTCGACCGCGAACTCGCCCCGTTCCTTCAGCAGTGCGCAGACCGCCGACTTGCCGGCCCCCGCGTTGCCGGTCACCCACACCAAGGGCATGTCAATCCTCGTAGCAGCTCGCGGCGAAATCCCGGATCGCGTCCGAAAGCCGGGTCGGGTCGAGCCTGAGCTCGACCGGGCTGCGCGCCTGGACGAACTCCGCCTCCGGCATGTCGATCGCCAGGCTGTCCGCGTCGCCGAACGGGTGGATCGGGTCGCCCTGGTGGCCGATCACCAGCGCGCGCGTCGTGATCTTGCGGCGGACCGACTTCGGGGGCGCGATCCGGCCGAACAGGACCCCGTGCAGCAGCGCCGCCATCGGAGCCGGGCGCTGGGAGAGCGTGTCCGTGACGACGTCGACCCACTGGTTGCCGTGCGGGACCACCGACGCCGCCAGCGCCACCGCTTGCACCGTGAACGGCAGGAACCGGGCCGCCATCAGCAGCGGCGCGAACGTGACCAGCCCGGCGACGATCGCGTTGTCCAGCACCGGCATCTCGACGATCAGCCCGCGCGCCCGGGACGGCGCCTGCACCGCGACTTCGAGGGAGACGTTCGCGCCCAGCGACGTCCCGCCGATCACGGCGGACGACACCTCGAGGTGGTCGAGCAGCGCCAGGGTCTGCGCGGCGAACGACGGCATCGAGTACAGCCACGACTCGGTCGGCCGGTCCGAGTCGCCGTGGCCGAGCAGGTCGAGGGTGATCACCCGGAAGCCGGCCCGGGCCAGCCGGCGCGCGAGCGGGGCGTGCATCCGGCGGGTCAGCATGATGCCGTGGGTGAGGACGACGACCTTGTCGCCGCTGCCGAACTCGGTGTACCAGAGGCGGTGTCCCTCGTGGTCGAACGAGCCGGTCAGCTCGATCGGCCGGGACTCGCGCCGAGCCGGCGCGGCCGGGGGATCCGGCTCGATCAGGGTCGCGCTGCTTGCCGGGCTCATGTCCCACCGTCCTCCCCGAGTCGTGGACACCTGCGTTCAGGAAATCATCCCGTGCCGACGTCGGCACGGTGACACTCGCGTCAATTGACAATGTGCCAATGGCGGCTCGTCACGGGCATGGGTCAAGATGACCCCATGACCGCTACTGCTGACAGTCTGCCCGACCTCGTCTCCCTGAAGGTCGACGTCGACGGCCATGTGGCCGAAGTGACGCTCCTCGGCCCGTCGAAGGGCAACGCGATGGGGCCGGACTTCTGGCGCGAGCTGCCGCTGGTCTTCCGTGCGCTGGACGCCGACCCGCAGGTCAGGGCCGTGGTGCTGACCGGCAGCGGGGCGAACTTCTCCTACGGTCTCGACCTGCCGGCGATGATGGGCGACTGGGCGCCGATGCTGGGCGGGGACAACCTGGCCGGCCCGCGGACGGCGTTCCTCGACCAGGTCCGGTCGCTGCAGGCGGCGGTCAGCTCGATCGCGGAATGCCGCAAACCGGTCGTCGCGGCCGTTTCGGGCTGGTGCATCGGCGGCGGTGTCGACGTCGTCGCCGCCGCGGACGTCCGCCTGGCCAGCGCCGACGCCAAGTTCAGCGTCCGCGAGGTGCGTGTCGCCATCGTCGCGGACCTCGGCAGCCTGCAGCGGCTCGCGTCGATCATCGGCGAGGGGCACCTGCGGGAGCTCGCCCTGACCGGCAAGGACGTCGACGCCGCCCGCGCCGAGAAGATCGGCCTCGTCAACGACGTCCACGAGGACCAGGCCGCGGTGCTGAAGGCCGCGCGCGAACTCGCCGGGGAGATCGCTGCGAACCCGCCGCTGGTGGTGCAGGGTACGAAGCAGGTGCTGGCGGCGAACACCGAGCGCCAGGTCGCCGACGGCCTCCGGTACGTCGCGGCGTGGAACTCGGCGTTCCTGCCCAGCAAGGACCTCGGCGAAGCGGTCCAGGCGTTCATGGAACGGCGCGCGCCGGAGTTCAAGGGCGAATAACGGAGGAGGCAGCGTGAGCGCTTCGGAAGTCCACCACGCGTTCCGCGTGGCGCGGGACTACCTGCAGACCCACCGCGAGGACTACGACACGGCGTACCGCGACTTCGCCTGGCCGGAGTTCGAGGAGTTCAACTGGGCGATCGACTGGTTCGACGTCGTCGCGCACGACCCGGACAACGCCGAGCGGTACGCGCTGTGGATCGTCGAAGAGGACGGCACCGAGAACCGCTGGACCTACCCGGAGATGTCCGGCCGGTCCAACCAGGTCGCCAACTGGCTGCGCGGCCTCGGCGTCCGCCGCGGCGACCGGCTGATCCTCATGCTGGGCAACCAGGGCGAGCTCTGGGAGACGATCCTCGCCGCGATCAAGCTCGGCGCCGTGATCATCCCGGCGTCGACGCTGCTCGGCCCGGCCGACCTGACCGACCGCGTGGAGCGCGGCGCGGCCAAGCACGTCGTCGTCCGCTCGGTGGACGCGCCGAAGTTCGACGGCGTCGAGGGGGACTACACGCGGATCGCGGTGGGGGAGCCGGTCGAGGGCTGGCACCCGTACTCGGCCGCGTTCGCCGAGTCGCCGGAGTACACCCCGGACGGCCCGACGAAGGCCGCCGACCCGTTGCTGCTGTACTTCACCTCCGGCACGACGGCGAAGCCGAAGCTGGTGCAGCACACGCACGTCTCCTACCCGGTGGGCCACCTGTCGACGATGTACTGGATCGGCCTGGAACCGGGCGACGTCCACCTCAACATCTCCTCGCCCGGCTGGGCCAAGCACGCGTGGAGCAACTTCTTCGCCCCGTGGAACGCCGAGGCGACGGTGTTCCTCTACAACTACAGCCGGTTCGACGCGGGCGCGCTGATGGCCCAGATGGACCGCTGCGGCGTGACCAGCTTCTGCGCGCCGCCGACGGTGTGGCGGATGCTCATCCAGGCCGACCTGACGGCCCTGCGGAACCCGCCGCGCAAGGTCGTCGGCGCCGGGGAGCCGCTGAACCCCGAGGTGATCGACCAGGTCGAAAAGGCGTGGGGCATCACCATCCGCGACGGGTTCGGCCAGACCGAAAGCAGCGTCCAGATCGCGAACACGCCCGGCCAGGACGTCGTGCCCGGGTCGATGGGCCGCCCGCTGCCCGGGTTCGTGGTGGCGCTGGTCGACCCGGTCAGCGGCGAGCGCGCGGCCGAGGGCGAGATCTGCCTGGACCTCGCGCACCGGCCGGTGGGCCTGATGACCGGTTACACCGGCGACGACGAGCGCACGTCGGCGGCCTTCGCCGGCGGCCTCTACCACACGGGTGACGTCGGTTCGATCGACGAACGCGGCTACATCACCTACGTCGGGCGCACCGACGACGTGTTCAAGGCGTCGGACTACCGGATCTCGCCGTTCGAGCTGGAGAGCGTCCTCATCGAGCACGAGGCGGTGGCCGAAGCGGCGGTCGTCCCGGCCCCCGACCCGATCCGGCTCGCGGTGCCCAAGGCGTACGTCGTGCTGGCGGCGGGGTTCTCGCCGGACGCCGAGACCGCGCGGTCGATCCTGGCGTACTGCCGCGAGCACCTGGCGCCGTACAAGCGGATCCGGCGGCTCGAGTTCGCGGAGCTGCCGAAGACGATTTCGGGCAAGATCCGCCGCGTCGAGCTGCGGGGCCGGGAGAACGACCCGAAGCGCGGCGCGGGAACCGAGTTCCGCGAGGAGGACTTCCCCGACCTCAAGTCCTGACGGTCCCGGCTCCTCAAGCGCCCCAATGTGGCGTTCGGTGCGTCAGACGCACCCAATGTGGCGTTCGGTGCGTCTGACGCAACCAACGCCACATTGGGGCGCTCGGGGGCCGCTCAGCTGCGGGTGCCCTCGACCTGGCGGCCGTCCTCGGTCGAGCACGCCGTCACCGGGTCGTTCGGGCCGCTGCCGCACGTCCACTCGTCGAGGGCGATCGGGCCCGGGCCGTCGGCGTCGTTCGCCTCGGCCGGGGTCAGCTTCGCGAAGTAGTCCGTCAGCAGCTTCGCCGCCGCGGCGCAGTCGACGCGGCCGTGCGCGACGACCGCCGTCTTCGCGCCGCCCGTGCCGGTGACCTCGCCGCACGGCACGCCGGGTGCCGTCGACCCGGCCGCGGCGGCCGCGGCGGGGACGGGCGCGGGACCGGCGGAGGAGGACGGCGCGGCCGGCTCCGGGCCGCCGCCGCAGCCGGCCAGCGCGGCGGTCGCGGCGACGAGCAGCAGGGGGTACGCGAGTGTCTTCATGGGCCCTTCAGGAGCGCGAGGAGATCGGAACGGACTCACTCGGACGGCACGACGGCGGCGAAGACCGTCTGCTCGCCCTTGGTGCAGGTGGTACCGCCCTGGGCGGCGGGCGGCCCGGAGGTGCACAGCCAGCCGTCGACGGTCTCGTTCACCGCGTCGTTCGAGCCGGCGCCCTGCCGCCCGGCGATCGTGCGGTGGAAGTCGCCGACGAGCTTCGTCGCCGCGACGCAGCTGACGCCGGCGGCGCCGCTGTCGAAGACGTAGAGGGTCAGCCCGCTGGCGGCGGTCACGGTGCCGCAGGACCCGGGCACCGGCGGCGGCGCCCCGGACGGCTTGGGGGGCGCGGCCGGCGCGGTCGAACCGTCCCCGGAGGCGGGCGGGGGCGGCGGGGTGCCCGTCGGCGTCGGCGCGGTGGGAGCGGCCGCCGAGGACGACGGGGCCGGGGGAGCCTGCGCGGCCGGGTCGCCGGAGCAGGCCGCGAGCGCGGGCACGGCGAGGCAGGCCACGAGCCACGTCCTCGTGGTGGTCGGGTGGGGCACCGCGATCCTTCCTCCCCGGCCGGCCGGGCGGTCGTCCTGGTCTCCGCTGATCTCCGGGGAGCGGCGCGCCCACGGGTGTGCCGGAGATTACAACAGCCGGGTGGCGGCCCGGTCCGGTGGCTGCCGGAATGGTGTCCACAATGGACGATTAACATTCCGTTCACGCTCTGAAACCTCCCGCTGCCATCAAGAACCGATCGGTCTAATTCGCGCCGCAACGGTTAACAATCCGGCCTCACACGCCGAAGATCTGGGTGGAGGCCGAAGAGTTTCCCCGTCCCGAATCCCCGTCCCGAATCCGTGAGAGCGATGAACGCCGACGCTGTGACCAGCACCGAAAACCCGTCCAGTCCGCCGACCGTCCCCTGCACCGTGGTCTGGTGCTGCGGCCGCCCGTACGTCCTCGAGGGACGCGCCGGCCGAGCCCGCTGGATGGGCACCGACTACCGCGGCCGCCCCGAGTCCCTGACCAGCGCCGAGCTGCAGCGACGCGGCTGGAGCCACCGCCGCGCGAGCTGAGAGTGCCGCCGGGCCGCGGGGGCGGCCCGGCCACCACGGTGCGCCGGGAACTCGGCGGGGCGGTTGCCGGGTGACTTCCGGCCCATGCCGCTCGAGCCGCAGCCCGGCGGGCTGACCGGGCGAAACTCCAGCTGGCCTGGCCCGGAACCCGGCCGCCCCGCTGTGGCGCTCGAGGCCCAGGTCCGCGGGCCGCAGGGGCGAGACTTCAGCCCGCCAGACGTGCGGAACCCCGCGATGCGCCGCTGCGGCCCGATCAGGTTGCCAGCAGGGCGGGCGGGCTGCCGGGGCGGGAACTGCCGCCGCCGGCCCAGCCCAGCTCGCCGCCCAGTCCAGCTCGGCCCGCCGCCAGCGCTGCCCCGCCCGCCGCCGCCAGTCCCACCCGCCGGCGCCGCCCGGCCCCGCCCGAGCCGCAGGCCCGCGGCCGGTCAGGCGACCACCGGGCGTCGGGAACCCAGCCACCCACCCCCGCACCACCGGGCGACCCACCCCCGCGCCGCTGTTTAATGGCCCCGTGAGCACAGCCGCCCCCGAACCCGCCGCTCAGGCGGGTGCCGAGCCGTCGCTGCTGCGGCAGGCCCTCAACGTCCCCAACATCCTGTCGCTGCTGCGGCTGGCCGGGGTGCCCGTCTTCCTCTGGCTGCTGCTCGGCCCCCGGGAAGACGGCTG
The DNA here is from genome assembly GCF_031082405.1 of Amycolatopsis sp. A133. GTDB lineage: Bacteria > Actinomycetota > Actinomycetes > Mycobacteriales > Pseudonocardiaceae > Amycolatopsis. Next base: position 461,399 of record NZ_JAVHJU010000007.1, on the reverse strand, counting down.
GGCGCTCGCCCTGCTCGTCTTCAGCGCCCTGACCGACTGGCTCGACGGCAAGCTCGCCCGCTGGCTCAACCAGATGTCGCGGCTCGGGCAGCTGCTCGACCCCGCCGCCGACCGGCTCTACATCCTCGCCACCCTCGTCGCCTTCCTCGTGCGGGACATCATCCCGTGGTGGGTCGTCGTCCCGCTGATCCTGCGGGAGGCCGTGCTCGGCGTCTGCGTCGTCACCCTGCGCCGCCGGGGCTTCGCGCCGCCCGAGGTCACCTACATCGGCAAGGGTGCCACCTTCGTCCTGATGTACGCCTTCCCGTTGCTGCTGCTCGCGCAGGGTGGCTCGGACGTCGCCGCCGTGGCGAGACCGATCGGGTACGCCTTCACCATCTGGGGCGGCGTTCTCTACGTCTGGTCCGGCGTGCTCTACGTCGTCCAGGCGCGCAACGCGCTCCGCGAAGCCGGAGAGTGAGCTTTCCCCGGGTCGTGGCGGGCGGCTGCGCCGTGTGGGTGTAAGACTTCGCGCAACAGTCTGGCCAGTGAGGGCATGAAAGGGGACCGGCGGTGTCCGCTCCTGAAGAGCTTCGCTACACCGAGGAACACGAGTGGGTCGCCACCCGCGGCGAGGAGACCCTCGTGCGCGTCGGCATCACCGAGTACGCGCAGGACCAGCTCGGCGACGTCGTGTTCGTCGACCTGCCCGACGTCGGCAGGCTGGTGAGCGCGGGTGACGTCTTCGGCGAGGTCGAGTCGACCAAGAGCGTCTCCGAGCTGTTCGCGCCGGTCGACGGTGAGGTCGTCGCGGTCAACGACGCGGTCGCCGACTCGCCGGAACTGATCAACAGCGACCCCTACGGCGAGGGCTGGCTGATCGAGATCCGGCTCGACGACCCGGCGGGTCTGGAAGCCCTGCTCGAAGCCGAGGCGTACGACGCGCTGACCAAGGGCTGAAGCCCGCTCCGCCGGTTCGGGGAGCCGGGGCTCGGAGAATCGATCAGGCACGGTACGTTGGCAGCTACACGTTCTTGAGTACTAGGCATCACAGCATGTGTGGAGGAGAGCTCAGGTGAGCACGAACGACGGGCCCGGCGGCGTTCCCCCGGAGCAGTCTCCGGAGCGGACCTCTGTCTTCCGGGCCGACTTCCTGGCCGAAGCCGAAGGCCACGAGCCCGCCCCGGCCGCCGAGGCGCCGGTCCAGGGCGTCGACGCCCTGCCGCCGGGTTCGGCCCTGCTGGTCGTGAAGCGCGGGCCGAACGCGGGTTCGCGGTTCCTGCTCGACCGCGACACCACCAGCGCCGGCCGGCACCCGGACAGCGACATCTTCCTGGACGACGTCACGGTCTCCCGCCGGCACGCCGAGTTCCGGCGTGAGGGCGGCGAGTTCGTCGTCATCGACGTCGGCAGCCTCAACGGCACCTACGTCAACCGCGAGCCGGTCGACCAGGCCGTCCTCGCCGGCGGCGACGAGGTGCAGATCGGGAAGTTCCGCCTGGTCTTCCTGACCGGCCCGGGGCACGGGGGCCAGGGGGCGCAGTGACGGCGGCCGGGCGGCCACAGAACCACGGACTGAGCATCGGGGCGGTACTCGCGCAGCTGCGCGGTGACTTCCCCGATGTCACCATCTCCAAGATCCGGTTCCTCGAAGCGGAAGGCCTGGTCCAGCCGGGCCGGACGGCTTCGGGGTACCGGCAGTTCGCCGCGGCGGACGTGGAGCGCCTGAGGTTCGTCCTGGCCGCCCAGCGGGACCACTACCTCCCGTTGAAGGTCATCAAGGAACAGCTGGACGCGGCGGACTCGGGGGCCGGGCCCGCCGCGGACCTGCCCCGCCCGCCGCGCCGGCTGGTGCCGATCGACGTGCTGGCGGAGAACGTCGGCCTGCCCGTGGCGGAAGACTTCGCCGGGGGCAAGGAGCAGCGCCTGACCCAGGAGGAGCTCCTGGAGCAGGCCGGCATCGACGCGCCCGCGCTGGCCGAGCTGCAGCAGTACGGCCTGGTCCGGTCCGGTCCCGCCGGGTTCTTCGACCCGGACGCGGTGCTGGTCGCGCGGACGGTGAAGGCGCTGACCGAATTCGGGATCGAACCGAGACACCTGCGTGCTTTCCGCGCCGCCGCCGACCGCGAGGTCGGCCTGCTGGAGCAGATCGTGACGCCGGTGTACCGGCACCGCGACCCGGAGGCCAAGGCCCGGGCCGACGAGGTGGTGCGGGAGCTCGCGGCCCTGTCCGTGACCCTGCACACGCTGCTCGTCAAGGCCGGAATCCGTGGCGTTTCCGGGTGTTGATCGATAACGGGGCAGTGAGATCCTCTTTGCGGTCCCATGTCAATGACTGAATGTTCGGCACCGCATGCCGTACCGTGAAGGCACGGGTTTGCGGCAGGCGAACCGAGAGAGTCCGGACAGCGAGCACAGCGCACGGATGACGGGTAGCGTCGGGAGTATGGGCGTGAAGCCGGTTCGGCGCTGCAGCCCGTGTGCACGAGAGGGAGGCGAAGCCCGATGAGCGAAATGCGCGTCGTCGGTGTGCGGGTCGAGCTGCCCGCGAATCAGCCGATCTTGTTGCTGCGGGAGACCGAAGGTGAACGGTACCTGCCGATCTGGATCGGCTCGGTCGAAGCCACCGCCATCGCCTTGGAGCAGCAGGGGGTCCGCCCCGCCCGTCCGCTGACGCATGACCTGCTGAAAGAGGTCATCGGAGCGCTCGGCCGGGAGCTGGAGCAGGTCGTCATCACCGACCTGAAGGAAGGCACGTTCTTCGCGGAGCTCGTGTTCGACGGCGACATCCGGGTGTCCGCCCGGCCGAGCGACTCGGTCGCGCTGGCCCTGCGGATCGGGGTGCCCATCCACGCCGTCGACGCGGTGCTGGAGGAGGCCGGCCTGATCATCCCGGACGAGCAGGAGGACGAGGTCGAGAAGTTCCGCGAGTTCCTCGACTCCGTGTCGCCGGAAGACTTCCGCGGAGCAGACACCTGAGCCCTTGCCTTCACGTGGACGGCAACGTCTAGCGTCGGAGGCATGCGGATCGGAGAATTGGCGCAGCGCACGGGTGTCACCACCCGTGCGCTGCGGTTTTACGAGGACCAGGGCCTTCTGCGGGCCCGGCGCTCGGCGAACGGCTACCGCGAGTACGGCGAGGACGACCTCCAGCTGGTCAAGGAGATCCTGACCCTCCAGACGGTCGGCCTGACCCTCGAAGAGACCCGCCCGTTCGTCGACTGCCTGCGCAGCGGCCACGAGACCGGCGATTCGTGCGCGAGCTCGATCGAGGTGTACCGGCGCAAGCTCGAAGAAGCCGACGCCCTCCTCGCCCGGCTCGGTGGCATCCGCGCCGAACTGGCCGCGAAGCTCGCCGGTGCGCTCGCCCGGCAGGCGCCCGATCCGTGTGTCGTCCCCGGAGCACCCCGCCCGTGAAGGAGCCCGCCATGTCCGAAAATCCCGTTGCCGAAGTCACCGACGCGACGTTCACCGAGGTCCTCGGCAGCGACGTCCCCGTGCTGGTCGAGTTCTGGGCCACCTGGTGCGGCCCGTGCCGGATGGTCGGCCCGGTGCTGGAGCAGCTGGCCGCCGAGCGGGCGGGGGAGCTCGCCGTCCGCAAGGTGAACGCGGACGAGAACCCCGAGACCACCCGCTCCTACCGGGTCATGTCGCTGCCGACGATGATCCTCTTCTCGGGCGGCGAGCCGGTCGAGACGATCGTCGGCGCGTTCCCGAAGGCCCGCATCGAAGAGCGGCTCGACCGGGCGCTCAAGGCGCCGTCGCTTTGACGAACGTGTCCGCCACTTCGCGCCCGTACTTTTCGAGGTCCAGCGAAGGGTCGGCCGCGTAGGCCGCGGCGACGCCGTCGATGGCCTGGGCGACGGACATCGCCATCACCTCGGGCGTGAAGTCGCCGAACGCGCCCTCGGCCTGGCCCTGCTTCAGCTGGCGGGCCAGCCCGTGCACGCGCATGTCGTCGACCAGCACCTTCGTCATCACCCAGCCGTCGGCGTCGTCGGCGTTGGCGGCCAGCTCCGTCAGCGCCCGGACGCACTGGGGGTACGCGCGCAGGAACGCGACGGACGTCTCGATGTGCGCCCGCAGGTAGCCGGGCCGGTCGGCCGGGTCGAGACCGCCGCCGGTGCGTTCGGTGAGGAACTCGTTCTTCGTCTCGACGACCGTGCTGAGCACGGCCTGCATCAGGCCGGCCTTGTTCGTGAAGTGGTAGGAGATGAGCCGCGTGCTGCTGAGCCCGGCGCGCTCCTTGATCTTGGCGAAGGTGGTCCGGCGGTAGCCGAGGTCGGCCAGGACGCCGATGGTCGCGCCGATGATCTGCGCCCGGCGCGCGGCCTCGGTGACGCTGAGGCCCATCTCGGCCATGAGGTCCGTGTTTACTTGCATGAGTAAAAAGTTACACGGCTGAGTAAAAAGAGGCAAGAAGTTTGAACCACGCCGTAGGGGGTACGGCGAACGGCTCAAAGGCTCAGCCGACCGTTGAGCCTTGCCGCGCGTCGCGTTGACCGGTGTTCTCCTGGCGCTTACCGTCGGAGGAGGTAAATCGTCACGGTGTGATTCACGGTCTGGGGCCGGACCGTGGCGGTTGATCTCCGGCGGGTCCCGCTCCTGGGACTCCTCCGGCTGTCATTCGCCGGCCGCCTGGTCGGGCGAAGGGAGGCTTGCGTGGTCGAGGCTGGTTCCGAGAAGCAGCCTGTCGGGGTCGCGACTGGTGAGCAGGGGGAACTGTTCCCCGACAACTCGCTGCCCGACGAGCTGGTGGGTTACCGGGGGCCGGCGGCGTGCCAGATCGCCGGGATCACCTACCGCCAGCTCGACTACTGGGCCCGGACCAAACTGGTCGCGCCCAGCATCCGCACCGCGCACGGCTCCGGCTCGCAGCGGCTGTACTCGTTCAAGGACATCCTGGTCCTCAAGGTCGTCAAGCGGCTGCTGGACACCGGTGTCTCCCTGCAGAACATCCGGGTCGCCGTCGACCACCTGCGCGTCCGCGGCGTCCGCGACCTGGCCAGGGTGACGCTGTTCTCCGACGGCACCACCGTCTACGAGTGCACTTCGCCGGAAGAGATCGTCGATCTGCTCCAGGGCGGGCAAGGCGTCTTCGGCATCGCGGTCAGCGGCGCCATGCAGGAGATCAGCGGCACCATCCACGAGTTCCCCGCCGAACGCGCCGACGGCGGCATCGTCGAGGCGCACCAGCCGGACGAACTCACCCAGCGCCGCAACGCCCGCAAGACCGGTTGATCACCACCGCTTGATCACCACCGCTTGATCACCACCGCGGCGGGCAGAGTAAGCTGCACCGTGCGGTCGACGAATCCGCGCGGGAGAGTCCGAGCCTCATATTGAGCTCGGCGCCGAAGGAGCAAGTCCTCCCCGGAACCTCTCAGGCACCCTGGACCGCGCGGACGAGACGCCTCTGGAAAGCGGGTCGTCAGGACACCACCTGATGGCCCCGCCGACGGTGCAAGCCCGGCAAACTGCGGGCGAAACTCTCAGGCGCCCCCAGTGGGTACGGACAGAGCGGGGAGGACCAGGACGTCGCCGTCCCGGTCCACCCCCGCTGTCCCCAGGAGGCCCATCGTGGATCCGTCACTCGCCTCCCTCGAACAGGGCCTTCCCTTCGCCGACCGGCACATCGGGCCCGGTCCGGGCGAACTCCGCCACATCCTCGACGTCATCGGCGTCGCCTCCCTCGACGAACTCGCCGAACGGGCCGTCCCGGCGTCGCTGCGGGAGTCCGCGCAGCCGCTCGAACTGCCTCCGGCCGCGAGTGAGGCGCAGGCCCTCGCCGAACTCCGCGAGCTGGCCGCCCGGAACCGGCCGACCGCCGCCATGATCGGGCTCGGCTACCACGACACCGTCACCCCGCCCGTCATCCGGCGCAACGTCCTCGAGAACCCCGCCTGGTACACCGCCTACACGCCCTACCAGCCCGAAATCTCGCAAGGGCGGCTCGAAGCCCTCCTCAACTTCCAGACGATGATCGCCGACCTCACCGCGCTCCCGGTCGCCAACGCGTCCCTGCTCGACGAGGCCACCGCGGCCGCCGAGGCGATGACGCTGGTGCGCCGCGCCGGGCGCACGACGTCCAACCGGTTCGTCGTCGACGAAGACACCCTGCCCCAGACCCTCGCCGTGCTCCGCACCCGGGCCGAGCCGCTCGGCATCGAACTGGTCGTCGAGGACCTCTCGCAGGGGCTGACCGGGCTCGGGCTCGGCGGCGACTTCTTCGGCGTGCTCCTGTCCTGCCCCGGCGCGTCCGGCGCGGTACGCGAGCTCGACCACACCATCGCCGACGCCAAGAAGCACGGCGCGGCCGTCATCGTCGCCGCGGACCCGCTCGCCCTGACCCTGCTGCGCCCGCCGGGCGAGCTCGGTGCCGACGTCGCCGTCGGCTCGACACAGCGGTTCGGCGTCCCGCTCGGCTTCGGCGGCCCGCACGCCGCGTACCTGGCGGTGCGCGAAGGCCTGGAGCGGCAGCTGCCCGGCCGGCTGGTCGGCGTCTCGAAGGACGCCGACGGCCTGCCCGCGTACCGGCTCGCCCTGCAGACCCGCGAGCAGCACATCCGCCGGGAGAAGGCGACCTCGAACATCTGCACGGCGCAGGTCCTCCTGGCGGTCATGGCGTCGATGTACGCGGTCCACCACGGCCCCGACGGGCTGCGGGCGATCGCGCTGCGGGCGCACCGGATGGCCACCGTGCTGGCCGCCGGCCTCGCCGAAGGCGGCGTCGACGTCGTGCACGGCGAATTCTTCGACACGGTCGCCGCGGCGGTGCCCGGCCGGGCGGACACGGTCGTCGCGGCGGCCCGCGACCTCGGCATCTCCCTGCGCCGGATCGACGACGACCACGTCGGCATCGCCTGCGACGAAACCACGACCCGCGAACGGCTCACCGGCGTGTGGAAGGCCTTCGGCGTGTCGGTGTCCGATGTGGACGGATTGGACGCCGACACCGCGGACGCGCTCCCGGCCCCGCTGCGGCGGACGAGCGGATTCCTGACCCACCCCGTGTTCCACGCGCACCGCTCGGAGACGGCGATGCTGCGCTACCTGCGGCAGCTGGCCGAAAAGGACATCGCCCTCGACCGCAGCATGATCCCGCTGGGCTCGTGCACCATGAAGCTCAACGCCACCGCCGAGATGGAGCCGGTCACCTGGCCGGAGTTCGCCGGGCTGCACCCCTTCGCACCGGCCGAAGACGCCGCCGGGCTCCTGGACGTGGCCGCCGACCTGAGCGCCTGGCTCGCCCGGATCACCGGCTACGACGCGGTTTCCCTGCAACCCAACGCCGGCAGCCAGGGCGAGTTCGCGGGCCTGCTCGCCATCCGCGCCTACCACCGCTCCCGCGGCGAGCACGCGCGTGACGTCTGCCTGATCCCGGCGAGCGCACACGGCACCAACGCGGCGAGCGCGGTGATGGCGGGCATGCGGGTGGTCGTGGTCCGCTGCGACGCGAGCGGCAACATCGACCTCGCGCACCTGAAGTCCACTGTGGATGCCCACCGCGCCGACCTGGCCGCGATCATGCTCACCTACCCGTCGACGCACGGCGTCTACGAAGACACCGTCGGCGAGGTGTGCGCGGCGGTGCACGACGCGGGCGGGCAGGTGTACGTCGACGGCGCCAACCTGAACGCCCTCATCGGCGTCGCCCAGTACGGCCGCTTCGGCGCCGACGTCTCCCACCTCAACCTGCACAAGACGTTCTGCATCCCGCACGGCGGCGGCGGGCCCGGCGTCGGCCCGATCGGCGTCCGCGCGCACCTGGCGCCGTTCCTGCCGAACCACCCGCTGCAGCCGGCGGCCGGTCCCGCCACCGGCGTCGGCCCGGTCAGCGCGGCGCCGTGGGGCAGCGCGTCGATCCTGCCGATCTCGTGGGCCTACGTCCGGATGATGGGGGCCGCGGGGCTGCGCCGGGCCACCCTCGTCGCGGTGGCCACCGCCAACTACGTCGCCCGCCGCCTCGGCGGCCACTACCCGGTGCTGTACGCCGGGCACGAAGGTCTGGTGGCGCACGAATGCATCCTCGACCTCCGGCCGCTGACGAAGGCCACCGGCGTCACGGTCGACGACGTCGCGAAGCGGCTGGCGGACTACGGCCTGCACGCGCCCACGATGTCGTTCCCCGTCGCGGGCACGCTGATGGTGGAGCCGACGGAAAGCGAAGACCTCGCCGAACTCGACCGCTTCTGCGCCGCGATGATCGCGATCCGCGGCGAGATCGACCGCGTCGCGGCGGGGGAGTGGCCCCTCGAAGACTCGCCGCTGCGGCAGGCACCGCACACCGCGCGGTGCCTCGCCGGCGACTGGGACCGGCCGTACAGCCGCGAAACCGCGGTGTTCCCGGCCGGGAACACCGCGGCGAAGATCTGGCCCCCGGTCCGGCGGATCGACGGCGCGGCGGGTGACCGGAACCTGGTCTGCTCCTGCCCGCCCCCGGAGGCGTTCACGGATTCCCCGCCCCGCGGGTGAGGCGGACCATCAGCTCGGCGCGGCTGCTCAGGTCCAGCTTCCGGTAGATCTGCTGGAGGTGCTTCTGCACCGTCCGCGGGCTGATCCCCAGGTGCCGGGCGACCTCCCGGTCGGTCGCCGCCCGCGCCACGGCCGCGGCCACCTGGCGTTCCCGCGCGGTCAGCACTTCGAGGGCCACCCCGGTGACCGGCCGGACCGGCGGGTGCTCCTCGCGGGCGAACGCCTGGGCCACGTGCGGTGCGAGCAGGTCGACCAGCTCGCGGTCCCGCGCGGAAAAGCCGGGCCGGGAGCGGTTGAGCGTCAGGATCCGCCCGTGGCGGTCGTCGGCCTGGACGACGCACAGCAGCTGGTCGGCCGTGCCCCGCGGCCGGTAGAAGTCCGTGTACAGCGGCAGGGCACGCAGCGTGCGCAGGTCCGCCAGGTCGCTCAGCGCGGCCGACCTCCCCAGCGGCAGCCGTCCGCTCCGGTGGGCGGCGAACGCCGGGTGCTGGTGGGCCTGCGCGCGGAACTCCGGGTGGCGCAGCAGGTTCTGCTCCGGACGGTCGATCACCGTGCCGGTCAGCCGCCGGGTCGTGTGCTCGGTGCTCGTGCACGCGACGACGTCGCAGCCGACGAGCCGCCCCAGCGCGGCCAGGCCGGCGGCCGGGCCTGCCTTCAGGTCGTGCACGACGTCGAGGGCGCGGTGCAGGCACCGCGCCGTCAGCTCACTGTTCACTCCGCGTCCCCCTCGGCTCTCCTGGTCGGAAAAGACCCAGGGGAGCCGAGGGAGATACAAAACGGGTGTTACCCGGCGATCCGGACGTTCAGCGTCGTGTTCGGCCCGGCGCTCACCATCGACTGCGCGATGCTGCTGATCCCCGCCGGGGCGCTGTAGGAGTTGTTGTTGCTGTCGTCCTCGTCGTCGGTGCGGAAGAAGCCCGACGAGTCCACCCCGGAGAACACCAGGTAGCCGAAGCCGAGGTTCGGGAACGCCGTCGTCGTGGCCACCCCCGGCGCGAAGAGGCAGAACCGCAGCAGCGTGTTGCTGTCGCTCACGTTCGGGAAGATGTTGCCCGAGAACGAGTTGTTGTTGCTGTCGTCTTCGTTGTCGAACCGCCGGGAGAACTCCTGCGAGCCGTTCGGGCAGTTCGCGCCGAGCTTCAGGACCGCGTAGGGCCGGAACGAGCCGGACTGCACGACCCCGCGGAACGCGGCGCCGTTCACGCGGCAGTAGAACATCTCGGTGTTGCTGGTGCTGCTGACGGCGCCGATGAACCCGCCGCGCGAGTTCGTGTTGCCGGAGTCCTCGTCGTCCATCCGGATCACGATGGCCTCGGTCCCGGCGGGGCACGACCGGCTCGCCGGGATGACCCCGACGTCGGTCGTGGCCGCCTGGGCCGCACCCGGGGCCGCGAGGACCCCGGCGAGCGAAGCGAGCAGCAGCGCCGGCACGGTGAAGAGTCGTTTCATGTCTGGCTTCCTCCCCATTGCTGTGTGACCGCTCAAGGACACCAAGCCGGCGGGGGCCGCGGCCATCCGCAGTTCTGCGTACGCGCACTGCGGGCGCACAGGAGCTCCGGGTAGGTTGACGCCCATGGCGAGTGGGCGCGGTCCTGATCGGACGTCCGTGGTCGTGACCGGCGGCAGCGGCTTCATCGGCCAGGCCGTCGTGCGCGCCCTGCGCGACCGGGGCGTCCCGGTCACCGTCGTGGACCGGGTCCCGTTCCCCGGGGACCTCGGCGGAGTGCGCGTGGTCACCGGGGACCTCCGCGAGGCGGGCGTCCGCGCGGAAGCCGTGACGCGCGAGACGGCGGGCATCGTCCACCTCGCCGCCCTGACGTCGGTGCTGAAGTCGGTCGAGCTGCCCGAAGACACCTTCGCCGACAACGTCCTGGTCACCCAGGAACTGCTGGAGCTCGCCCGGCGCCACGAGGTGCCCACGTTCCTGCTCGCCTCGACCAACGCGGTGATCGGCAACGTCGGCACCGCCACCATCACCCCGGATCTGCCGCTGCGCCCGCTGACGCCCTACGGCGCCACCAAAGCGGCGTGCGAAATGCTGCTGTCGGGCTACGCCGGCGCGTACGGCATGACGACGTGTTCGTTGCGGTTCACCAACGTCTACGGCCCGGGAATGTCCCACAAGGACAGTTTCGTGCCGCGGATGATGCGGGCCGCGCTGACCGGCGGCGGGGTCAAGGTCTACGGCGACGGCCGTCAGCGCCGCGACCTCGTGCACGTCGACGACGTCGTCCGCGCGGTCCTGCTGGCCCTCGGCCGCGGCTACTCCGGCCGCGCGATCGTCGGCGCCGGGCGTTCGGTGTCCGTGCTGGAGCTGGTCGAGGCCGTCCGCGAGGTGACCGGCGCCGAGCTGCCGGTCGAGCACGTCGAGGCCCCGGCCGGGGAGATGCCCGCGGTCGTCGTCGACGTCTCGGCGAGTGCGGAGACCATCGGCTACCGGCCGGAGGTCTCGCTGACCGACGGCCTGGCGACGGCGTGGAAGTACTTTTCCGGCCTCGCGACACCATGAAGGTGTTCTTACGCCGCCACTGGCTGCTCCTGCTGCTGCTCGTCCCGGCGATCACGCTCCGGGTGCTGACCTGGCTGGCCTACCGGCCCGCGCTGCTGTTCATCGACTCCTTCCGCTACCTCGACAACCTGCACGCCCTGCGCGCGGACCAGCTCGACCCGATCGGCTACGACCTGGTCCTGCGGCCGCTTCTCGGGGTCGGCGGGCTGGCCTGGGTCGCCGCGGTCCAGCACGTCGGCGGGGTGCTCATCGCGATCGGCGCTTACGGGCTGGTCCTGCGCCTCGGTGGCCGCCCGTGGGTCGGCGCGCTCGCCGCGGCCCCGGTGCTGCTCGACGCCTACCAGCTGCAGATCGAACAGAACATCATGTCCGAAGTGACGTTCGAGGCCGTGCTCCTCGGGCTCCTCTGGCTCCTGCTCGGCCGGGGCACCCCCGGCTGGAAGCGCGCCGGGGCCGCGGGACTGCTGCTCGGGTTCGGCGTGCTGACGCGGCTGATCGGGATCTCCCTCGCCCTCCCGCTGCTGGTCTGCCTGGTCGTGGCCGGGGGAGCGTGGCGGCAGTGGGCGGGGTGGCGCCGGGCCGGCGTCGGTCTCCTGGGCCTGCTCGCCGTCCTGGTGCCGTACTCGGCGCGGGTGCATTCGGAGACCGGGAAGTGGGGCCTGAGCGGGCCTTCGGGGAACATGCTCTACGGCCGCACCGCCGCCGTCGCCGACTGTGCGAACCTCCACCTCGACCCGGAGCTGCGGGTGTTCTGCCCGGCCGAGCCGCGCGAGACGCGGCTCGTCGACAACTACACCCACGCCGACCTCGACCCGAACTGGCCGGGCCCGCTGCCACCCGGCGCGGACAAGGCCGCGCTGGCGCACGAGTTCGCGCTCGACGTCCTGAAGGAGCAGCCCGGCGACGTCGCCGAAGCGATCCTGGACGACTTCGCCAAGAGCTTCGCCTGGACGCGCGAGCAGGACCCCACCGACGTCGCCCTGGACCGGTGGCAGTTCCAGCCGAGCTACCCGCAATGGGCCGACCAATCGCTGATCGATCTGGTCACGCTGCAGAACGACGGTGTCGTCGCGAGCGTCGACCGGCCCCTGGCCAAGATCCTCCGCGACTACCAGCTCGGCGGCGGGTACGTCCCGGGCGCGGTGCTCGGCATCGGCGCCCTCTTCGGCCTCCTGACGGTGTTCCGGCGCAAGAAGCCCCTGGACCGGGCCCAGGCCGGGGCGCTGCTGGCGGCGTCCAGCGGGCTGCTGCTGCTGTTCGCCTCGGCGGTGTTCCAGTTCTCCTGGCGCTACCAGATCCCGGCGCTCGTGCTGCTGCCGATCGCCGGGGCCCTCGGCTTCACGACGCTGACGTCGGCGAGCCGGAAGCGGCTCGCCGCCTTCCCCGACGACGTCGACTCCGGCGCCCTCGACGACTTCCGCGGCCGCCACCCGGACCTGGCCCTCGCTCCGCTGACCGTGGTCATCGCCGCCTACAACGAAGCCGGCGGCATCGGCGAAGTCCTGGAGAAGATGCCGGACGAGTGCCTCGGCCTGCCGGTGGACGTCCTCGTCGTCGTCGACGGCGGAACCGACGACACCGCGGCGATCGCCGCGGCACACGGCGCGTACGTCTGCGTCGCGCCCCGGAACCGCGGCCAAGGCGCCGCGCTGCGGCTGGGCTACCACCTCGCGGCCGGGTCGGGCGCGGAGTACGTCGTGACGACCGACGCCGACGGCCAGTACGACAACAGCGAGCTCGAAGCGCTCGTCCGCCCGATCGCCGAGGGCACCGCCGACTTCGTCACCGGGTCCCGCCGGCTCGGGCACGAGGAGGCCGACAGCCGCGTCCGGTGGCTCGGCGTGCGGGTGTTCGCCGTGCTGGCGTCGGTGCTGACCGGGCGGCGGATCACCGACACGTCGTTCGGCTTCCGCGCGATGCGGGCGGAGCTGGCCTGCTCGATCCCGCTGCGCGAGCCGCAGTACCAGTCCTCGGAGCTGCTGCTCGGCGTCACCGCGCGCGGCGCCCGGGTCGTCGAGCTGCCGATGAGCATGCGGCTGCGCAAGGCGGGCAAGAGCAAGAAGGGCGGCAGCCTCGTCTACGGCGCCAACTACGCCCGCGTCATGACCGGGACGTGGTGGCGGGGGTACGTCCTGCGCCGCGGCCGAACACGAGCCGGTCGAGCAGGGTGAACTTGACGACGAACACCAGCGCGTAGCTCGCGGTGTACGCCCCGTCGACCAGCACGACCCACCAGAAGTGCGGCAGGTCCGCCCGGGTCAGCAGCGAGCCCGCGAGGGTCGTCAGGCCGATCGACGCCAGCCCGCCGAGCCCGACCACCGCGAGGTAGGGCAGCAGCTCGCCCCGGACGCGCGGCCGTCCGGTGCGGCCCCACACCCAGCGCCGCGTGACCAGGAAGTTCAGCACCGCCCCGGCCGCCCAGGCCAGCGTGCTCGCCAGGGCCGCGGCGCCGCCGGTGGCGAGGACCAGCAGCAGGACGACCTGGCTGAGGACCGTGGCCGCGACGGACGTCGTCGCGGCGCGGGCCAGGCGGGCCCAGCCGCGACGGCGCGTCTTCTCCGCTCTGCGGGGCCGCACGCCGTTGGTTACGGTCGTCATGCCCCCATCCTCCCCGCGGGCCGGCCGCGCCGCCGTCCGGCCCCCTCACGCATAGGAGATTCACAGGTCATTGCCAGGTCTTCATCAGCACGTGATCTATAGCGTTCGTGTGGCGTAAACGAGCAGGAAAGGCGGCACAATGCGGGTGCTGGTTCTCGGCGGTGACGGATATCTGGGCTGGCCGACCGCGTTGCACTTATCGGACAAAGGCCACGAGGTGGCCGTGTTCGACAATTTCGCGCGGCGGGGGTACGACGCCGAACTCGGAGTCGAGAGCCTGGTCCCGATCGCCTCGCTGGCGGACCGGATCGCGACCTGGCGGGAGGTCTCCGGCCGGACGATCACCAGCTACGAAGGCGACCTCCTCGACGCGGAGTTCCTGTTCGCGGCGGTGCGTGACTTCGCGCCGGACACGATCGTCCACTACGCCGAGCAGCGGTCGGCCCCGTACTCCATGATCGACCGCGAACACGCGGTGTACACCCAGCACAACAACGTGGTCGGGACGCTGAACCTGCTGTACGCGATCGCGGAGACCGACCCGGCGATCCACCTGGTCAAACTGGGCACGATGGGCGAGTACGGCACGCCGAACATCGACATCGAAGAAGGCTGGCTGGAGCTGGAGCACAACGGGCGCCGAGACCGGGTGCTGTTCCCGAAACGGCCGGGTTCCTTCTACCACCTGACCAAGGTCCACGATTCGCACAACATCGAATTCACGTGCCGCGCCTGGGGACTGCGCGCCACGGACCTCAACCAGGGTGTCGTGTACGGCCAGCAGACGCCGCAGACCGCGCTCGACCCGCGCCTGGCGACCCGCTTCGACTACGACGCGGTGTTCGGCACGGTGCTCAACCGGTTCGTCATCCAGGCCGTCTTGGGCCAGCCGCTGACCGTGTACGGCCAGGGCACCCAGACCCGGGGCCTGATCGACATCCGCGACACCGTGGAGTGCATCCGCCTCGCCGTCGAGCACCCGGCCGAGCCGGGCGAGTTCCGCGTCTTCAACCAGATGACCGAGAGTTTGTCCGTGGCCGGCATCGCCGAACTCGTCGCCGACCGGTTCCCCGGCCCGGTGCAGATCGAGCACCTGGAGAACCCGCGCACCGAGGCGCCGGAGCACTACTACAACGTGAAGCACACCGGGCTGGTCGGGCTCGGGCTCGAGCCGCACCTGCTCTCGGACACGCTGATCGAGTCGATGTTCGACATCGTCGGCGCCAACAAGCACCGGGTGAACCCGGAGAAGCTGCGCCCGACCGTGCGCTGGCGGGGCGCGCTCAAGGCCTAGCGGGGGCGGGCTCCCGCCGTCCGGGAGCCCGCACGCGCTCAGCCGGGCAGCTTGTCGAGGAAGCCGTGCACGTTCGCGATCTTCCCGTCTTCGAGCTCCACGACGTCGAAGCCGATGGCGACCGGCTCGGCACCGGGGGTGCCGAGGTACCACTGGAACCGGGCGAGGTGGTGGTGGGTGTCCGGGTCGGCGGGCAGGCTGAAGGTGAGCCCGCCGAACTGGGCTTGCGCACCGGCGACGAACTGGTCGATCCCGTCGTGCCCGCGGACGGCGCCGAGCGGATCGGTGTAGCCGGCGCCGGCGGTGAAGACGTCGGCGACGAGGGCCCGGCGCTTGCCGGCGTCGGTCTCGTTCCAGACGGCGATGTACTGCTCGACGAGGGTACGCACGTCGGTCACAGGTGGTTCCTTTCGTTGGGGGACAACGGGTTCGTCGTCCCGGCGCTGGAACCCACCCTGGCGGCGCGCCGGCGTCGCGTCGATTACGCGCGAGGTAATGCGGGGGCATTACCTCCGAAGTAATGGCAGCGGTTCAGTGTTCGCCGTAGCGTCGCCGAAGTGACGACCATGGTGCAGGCACGGCAGCGGCCCGTCGGTGAACTGCTGAGGGAATGGCGCGACCGGCGCCGGATCAGCCAGCTCGACCTGGCGATCTCGGCGGACGTCTCCACCCGCCACCTCAGCTTCGTGGAAACCGGCCGGTCCAAGCCGAGCCGGGACATGGTGCTGCGGCTCGGCGAACACCTCGACGTCCCGCTGCGGGAACGCAACCGGCTGCTGCTCGCCGCCGGCTACGCGCCCGCCTACACCGAGAACGCGCTCGCGGACCCGGAGCTCTCTGCCGTCCGCCAGGCCGTCCGGCAGCTGCTCGCCGGGCACGAGCCGTACCCGGCCGCCGTCGTCGACCGGAACTGGGACCTCGTCGACGCCAACTCCAGCATCACGTTGTTCGTGGCCGGGATCGCCCCCGAGCTCACCACCAACGTGCTGCGCGCGACCCTGCACCCCGCCGGTATGGCCCCGCACATCCGCAACCTGGGGGAGTGGCGCGCCCACCTGCTCGGCCGGCTGCGGCGCCAGGTGGCCCAGACCGCGGACGCCGGGCTCGCCGAGCTCCTCGACGAGCTGCGCGGGTACCCGTGCGACCAGCCGGTGCCCGAGGTGGAGGTCCCCGGGCCGGGCGACATCTTCGTGCCCCTCGAGTTCCGCCACGAGGGCACCGACCTGACGTTCTTCAGCACGGTGGCCACGTTCGGCACCCCGCTGGACGTCACCGTGGCGGAGCTGGTGATCGAGTCGTTCTTCCCGGCCGACCCGGCAACGGCGGCATATCTGCGCGAGCGGGCCGCCCGGGTGGGATGATGGGGGTCCGCGCAGCATCCGAAGTGAGGATCACCGGTTGATGGCCGTCCCGCCTTCGCTCGCCCTGTCCGACGGAGTCCGCATCCCCCAGCTGCTGTTCGGCGTCGCCGGCCTGTCGCCGTCCGAAACCGGCCGGGCCGTCCGCATCGCCCTCGACACCGGCTACCGCGGCATCGACACCACGCCGGGCACCGAGACGGCGGTGGGCGCCGTGCTCGCCGCGGCGGAGGTCCCCCGCGAGGAGCTGTTCGTCGGCGTGCACGTGCCCGCCCAGGGCTACGACACCGCCCGCCGGGCCGTCGACGGCGCGCTGGCGGCGCTGCAGGTCGAGCGGGTCGACCTGGTCCTGCTGGACGGCACGAACGGCGCGTTCACCGACACGTGGCGGGCGCTGAGCCGGCTGCGCGCCGACGGCCGGGCCCGCTCGATCGGCGTCGCCGGCTTCGGTGTCTCCGAGCTGCGCCGGCTGATCGACGCGACCGGCGCGGTGCCCGCGATCAACCAGGTCGAGCTGCACCCGTGGCTGCAGCAGCTCCCGCTGCGCGAGTTCCACGGCGAGCGCGGCATCCTGACGGCGGCGGCCAGCCCGGCCGCGAACGCCGCGCTGCTGTCGGACGAGACGGTCACCGCGCTCGCCGCCAAGTACGGCAAGACCCCGGCGCAGATCGTGCTCCGCTGGCACCTGCAGAACGACACGGTCGCGGTGGCGGCCTCGGCCACCACGACCCGGATCCGCGAGAACTTCGGGATCTTCGACTTCGAGCTGGCCGACGACGACGTCTCGGTGGTGGCCGAGCTCGACAACGGCACGCGCGTCTAGGCGGGCGTGAGCGGAAACCGCGTCGGCAGAGGCGGCAACAGCGGCTCGGTCCAGCTCGGCAACGGCACGCGCGTCTAGGCGGACTTGATCCCCGCCGCGGCGAAGTCGGCCTGCTGGGCGGGCTGCTCCAGGTACTCGCGGAACGTCTGGGCGGCCCGCAGCACGGTGTCGTCGATGCCCGGGCCGGCCAGCCCGATGAACGGGTAGTCCGCCGAGCGCGCGTTGGCCACCGACTGCGCGGCCGAGCCGATCATCTCGGGCTTCTTCGTGGTCAGCTCGCTGACCCAGTACGACGATTCGGGCAGCCAGGCGGCCGGGAGCCCGCCGATGGAGTCCAGGTTGGCCCGGCCGACCAGCGCGTCGAGCACCTGCGCCGAGGGCTTGGCTTCGATCATGATGTGCACGCACTGGCCGTGGACGACAGTGGCGGCCTGGTTCCACCGCTCGGCCGCGGCGGTGACCGGCTTCTGCACGCTCGGGGTGACGACGACCCGCATGTGCGAGGTGCCCCCGTCACAACTGGCGGCCTGCGCCTCGGCCCGGCTGTTCAGCTCGTTGTCGGCCCAGTTCCAGCCGACGACCCCGAGCCCGATGAGGACGGCGAGGACCAGGCAGGCGATCGGCCAGGTCGCGATCCGCCGGCGCGGGGCTTTTTTCCCGACGATGCGGTGCGAGCCGGTGACGTCGCTCTTCCCGACGATCCGGTGCGAACCGGTGCCCTCGCTGCGCCCGGCCGGGGCCGGCCCGGTGCTGTCGCTGCGGCCGGCGCGGTCGGGTCCGGTGCCGGGATCGCTGCGTTCGGCGCTCCGTCCCCGGCGACGGGACGAGCCGGTGTCGTCGCTCCGGTCGAGGGTGCGGGCCGTGGCGGCGACGTCGTCGGGGAGCTCGACCGCGAGGTCGTCCGGCCGGGTGATGACCTCGGTGCGCTCGGCGGCGGATTCGGGGTGGGGGTCGCCGGCGGGCTTGCCCTTGCGGCGCGAGCGGGGGGCGGCGGGAGCTTCCGCGGTGACCGGGTGGACGCCGGAGGCTTCGCCCCGGCGGGACTTGCGGGTGGCGACGGGGCGGGCACCGGTCGCTTCGGTGCGGCTCGCGGCCGGGTACGAACCGGAAGCATCGCCGACGCGGGTGGAGAAGACCGTGGTGGTTTCGGTGCTGGCCGCCGGGTGGCCGGGGGCTTCGCCGCGGCGGGGAGCGCGGGTGGCGGTGGCTTCGGCGCGGCTCGCCGCCGGGTACGAACCTTCCCCGCGCCGAGGGGCGTGGGTCAGGGTCGATTCGCTGCCGGTCGCGACCGGAGGGGGACCGGCAGCCTCTCCGCGGCGGGGAGCACGGGTGGCCGTGGTCTCGCCGCCCGGGGTGATCGGGTACGAACCTGAGGCTTCGCCGCGGCGAGTGGCCGGGTACGCACCCGAAGCCTCGCCTCGCCGGGCCGGGTGGGTGCCGCTGGGCTCGGGCGCGAACCCGGGTGCCTCGGCCCCCTCCGTGAAGAACGCCGAACCGGATGACTCGCTGGGGATGCGGGTGGCGCCCGTGGCGCGGCCGGCGATCCCGAAGGCGTCGGAGATGGAACTGCGGCCCGGGGTGCGGAAGGCGCCGGAGGCTTCACTGCGGCCCTCGGCGGGCACACGCGGCGTGCGGTCCTGAGGGTGCGGCACCGGCTCCTCGTCCCGGTAGTGTCGCCCCATCGTCATCCTTTCGGGGGTGAGCGCATGCCAAGCACGCGCTGCGATGCAATCAAACCGTTATCACCCTAACAGGTGAGTATCGGAGAGAGAATAATCTGACTCACAGTTGCCCGTGCTCAGGGTCGGCTGCGCTGACCAGGCGATGGCAATGCGCAATCAGGCGATGACGCAGCGGCGCCGCCCGGCGGGCGAACTCCCCTTGGAACCGGGCGTATTCGGCCCGTCCGGCCGCGGTTTCGATCGGCACCGGCGGGTAGCCGAGCGCGGCGAGGTCGTACGGGCTCGCCCGCATGTCGAGCGTCCGGATCTCGACCGCCAGCTCGAAGCAGTCCGCCACGAGCTCGGCGGGCACGAACGGGTCGAGCTTGTACGCCCATTTGAACAGATCCATGTTCGCGTGCAGGCACCCCGGCTGCTCGAGGGCGATCTGCGTCTCGCGAGCCGGCGTCAGCTCGTTCCGCGGCCGCGCCGCGGCCGTGAAGAAGCGGAACGCGTCGAAGTGCCCGCACCGGATGTCCAGGGCTTCGACGACCGCGTCGGTGCCCGCCGACCCCAGCCGCAGCGGCACCTGGTCGTGCCGCACCGAGTCCGCCGGCTCGCGGTAGACCATCGCCCACTCGTGCAGCCCGAAGCAGCTCAGCCGGGGCGCGCGTGCCGCCGTCGCGGTCAGCAGCTTCAGGACGAACTCGGCCGTGCGCACCTTGCCCGCGCCGAAGCCGGCCGGATCCAGCAGGACGCCCTCCGGCGTCGAGACGTAACCCTTGCGGTCCAGGAAGCGCCGCGCCGCGGGCCCGGCGAGCGCGACGCCGGGCCCGGGCTGCCACCGCTCGAGGTGCGACGGCCGGTACGAGTAGTAGGTGAACAGGAAGTCCAGCACCGGGTGCTTCTCGCCCCGCGACCGCCGCTGCTGGTGCGGGCCGGTCCACCGCCGCATCCGCGAGACGTGCGCCGCCTCCCGCGCCAGCCAGTCCGGTTCGGCCAGCACCTCGACGCCGGTCATGCGCCGACGTGGGTGCCGTCGCGCACCGTGCCCACGTACTCCTCGACCAGGTCCTCCAGCGCGACGACGCCGACGGCGTTGCCGCTCGCGTCGAGCGCCCGCGCGAGGTGGCTGCGCTCCTTGCGCATGGCCGAAAGCGCGACGTCGAGCCGGGCGTCGGCGCGCAGCTCGGTGAGGGGCCGCGTCTTCGAGTCGGGCACGGTCGTCCGCGGGTCCTGCCCAGCCAGCTCGAGGATGTCCTTGACGTGGATGTAGCCGGTCAGGCGCCCGTCGTCGGTGCACACCGGGAACCGCGAGAACCCCGTGGAGGAGACGGCCTTCTCGACCTCGCCGACGGTCGGCCCGCAGGGGAGCGTGGTCAGCTCCGCGGTGGGCACCAGCACGTCGGCGACCGTCTTCTGCACCGACGACAGCGTCTGGGCGAGCCGCTGGTGCTCGGACTGGTCGAGCAGGCCCTCCCGGCGCGACTCGCTGAGCAGCTCGGCCAGCTCGTCGGACGTGTAGGCCGTCTCCAGCTCGTCCTTCGGCTCGACGCGGAACGCGCGCAGCAGCGAGTTCGCCACGAAGTTCAGCAGCCAGATGAACGGGTTGGCCAGCTTCACCCACGCGACGTGCACCGGCACCAGCCACAGCGCGAGCCGCTCGGGCTCGGCGATGGCGAGGTTCTTCGGCACCATCTCGCCGATCAGGACGTGCGCCACGGTGATGAACGCCAGCGCGATGGCGAAGGAGATGGGGTGCAGCAGCGCCTCGGGCAGGCCCAGCAGGTCGAAGGCGGCCGACAGCCGGTGCGCGATGGCGGGCTCGCCGACGCGGCCGAGCAGCAGCGAGCAGATGGTGATGCCCAGCTGCGCGCCGGCGAGCATCAGCGACACGTGCTTGCTCGCGTTGATGACGATCTTCGCGCGCGTCTTGCCCTGTTCCAGCAGCGCCTCGAGCCTGTCCCGCCGAGAGGAGATCAGCGTGAACTCCGCGCCGACGAAGAAGGCGTTGGTCAGCAGCAGGACCACGACCAGGGCGATGTTCAGCCAGTCGGTCACGAGACCACCTCCGCGTCCGCGCCGACCCGGACCGGGGCGACCTCGACCTCGGCGATCCGGCGCTTGTCCATCGTGGTCACGGTGAGCAGCCAGCCGTCGACCTCGGTGGCGTCCCCCTCGGCGGGGATCTTGCCCAGCCGCTCGAGGATCAGCCCGGCGATGGTCTCGTAGTCACCGTCCGGCATCCGGAACCCGGTGACGTCGGTGACCTCGTCGGCGCGCAGCTGCCCGGAGACCAGCCAGCTGTCCGTGCCGACCTGCTGCGACGCCGGGGCCTCGCGCTCGTCGTGCTCGTCGCGGACGTCGCCGATGATCTCCTCGACGACGTCCTCCAGGGTCACCAGCCCGGCCGTGCCGCCGTACTCGTCGACGACGATGGCCAGCTGGAAGCGGGAGTCGCGCAGGCGCAGCAGCAGGTCGTCGCCGGGGAGCGACTCCGGCACGGTCGGCACCGGCCGCATGACCGAGCCGATCGGCACGGCGGCCCGGTCCGCGGCGGGCACGGCGAAGGCCTGCTTCACGTGCACGGCGCCGCGGACGTCGTCGAGGTCCTCGGCGTGCACCGGGAACCGCGAGAACCCGGTGCGGCGGGAGATCTCGATGAGGTCTTCCACGGTGTCGTCGACGGCCAGGGATTCGAGCTGCACGCGCGGGGTCATCAGCTCTTCCGCGGTGCGCTCGCCGAACCGCAGCGAGCGGTCGAGCAGCTCGGCGGTGGACGTGTCGAGCGTGCCGCTCTCGGCGCTGGACCGCACGATCGAGCCCAGTTCCTGCGGCGAACGGGCGGACCGCAGTTCTTCCTGCGGCTCGACGCCGAACTTGCGCACGAGGAAGTTCGCGCTGTTGTTCATCAGCGTGATGAGCCAGCGGAACAGCGAAGAGAACCGCGAGTGGTAACCGGCGACCGCGCGCGCGGTCGGCAGCGGCCGGGCGATCGCGAGGTTCTTCGGCACCATCTCACCGAGGATCATCGACAGCGAGGTGGCGATGATCAGGGCGAGCGCGATCGACGCGCCCGCGGCGAACCCGGCAGGCAGCCCGATGCCGGTGAGCAGCGGCCGGACGAGCTCGCCGATCAGCGGCTCGGCCAGGTACCCGGTGATCAGCGTGGTCAGGGTGATGGCGACCTGGGCACCGGAGAGCTGGAACGACAGCGTCCGGTGGGCCTTCTGGACGGTCACCGCGCGGCGGTCGCCGACTTGGCGGACGTTGGCGTCGACGGTGCTGCGCTCGAGCGCGGTCAGCGAGAACTCGGCCGCGACGGCGAGCCCGGTGCCGACCGTCAGCAGCACGAAGAGGAGGACGCCGAGCACGGCGAAGAGGATCTGCATCATTCCGCGGCCGCCTCGGCGGCGGGGGATGAACCTATCGGACAGCCGGGTCGGTCACCCGGCCCGGTACTGTCACCGGGTGACTGCGCTGCGCGCACGAAACGGTCACTCCTAGATGTGAATCGGCGTGTACTGCGGATATGCGGACAATCCTAACGTGTCCCCGGTGCTCGCCGCTGGCGCAGCCGGTGTGTCGCCGAGCTCATCCGCGGATCAGGCGGTGCCGGGCCGGTGGCGCCGCACGGTCTCCTCGACGAGGTCGAGCACCGGCCCCAGCCCGGCGGCGGGCAGGCCCATCGCCAGGTGCGACACCAGTCCCTCGAGAACCAGCTCGAGGAAGGCGGTGAGGACGTCGACGTCGACGTCGTCGCGCAGGTTCCCGGCCTCCCGCTGGCGCAGCAGGCGCAGCCGGGTGGCGGTGGTGAGCTGCTCGGACCGCTCGGCCCAGCGGCCCCGGAACTCGGGGTCGGTGCGCAGCCGCCGGGAGACCTCCAGGCGCGTCCCGAGCCAGTCGGCGGGGTGGTCACCCCCGGCGAGCAGGTCGCGCATGACCTGCACGAGCCCCTGTTCGGCGACGACGTCGGCCATCCGCAGGGCATCGTCCTCGGCAAGGGCGAGGAAGAGCGACTCCTTGTCGCGGAAGTGGTGGAAGATGGCCCCGCGCGAGAGGCCGGTGGCTTCCTCCAGCCGCCGGACTGTGGCACCTTCATAGCCGTAGCGCGCGAAGCAGACGCGCGAGCCGTCGAGGATCTGGCGCCGGCGTGCGTCGAGGTGATCCTGGCTTACGCGTGGCATCCTGAAATCCTGGCACCGGGGACCGGCTTCTCGCAATCCGTACGTACGTACTGTGACCCGGAGTGCCCGGGAACCGATCCGGTGACCCTGCCGTCTGAACGTTGCGGCGATTCGCTGACACGAAGTGAGACAGTTGGCTAAGGTCTGCCCCATCACGGTGGGTGAACCGAGGGGAAGGTGCGGCGTGATCATCGGCGAAGCCGGGCAGGCGGTCCAGGCGGTCTGGGGTGGCGACATCCTGGGCGGGTCCGGCCGGGTTTACGGCGGCGGGGGCGGCGGGGGCGGCAAGTTCGAGATGGACCCCGAGGAGCTCGCCTCGGTGATCGGGCTGTGGGAAGCCGAACTGGACAAGATCGTGGAGGACGCGCGCACGATCCAGGGGCTCACGAACCACTCGCCCGCTCCGGGGCAGGATCCGGCGAGCTCGAGTTACGCCTCCACCACCTACGACTCGATCGCTTCGCTGCAGGCCCAGAACGACTCCATGCGCAAGTACGTGCAGAACTACATCAAGAAGCTCAAGGAAGCCCAGACGAAGACGGTCGCGACCGACCAGGGCCTGTCCGAGACCTTCGGGCAGGCGACGTGAAGCTGGGCAACACCGCCCGCGCGAGTGTGCTCGGCGGGGCCGTTCTGGTGGTCTGCGCGCTCGTTGCCGGCTGCAACCCGACGACCGGCGGTACCGCTCAGCCGGCGAACACTCCTTCTTCGCCGGGTACGGCGTCGCAGCCGAGTCCCTCCGGGAACGTGCCGAAGGTCGCCGTTCCCCTGGACGCGACGAAGTTCGTGAGCGACCCGTGTGGTCTGGTGCCGAAGGAACTGCTGTCCCAGCTGCGGTACACCGATCCCGGCGACCCGCGTCCCCAGGACAGCGCTCCCGAGCGGCAGTCCGGTCCCAGCTGCGGCTGGAAGATCCGGGGGGACGGGACGAGCGTGCTGATCATCCTGGGTACGGGGAACCGTGACGCCGGCGCCGGCGGGCTGACCGGGATCCAGGCCGCGTACGAACGCCCGAACCGCCTGATCAGGTTCCTCGAGCCCGCTCCGGACATCGAGGGCTACCCCGCGGTGTACTTCGACATCCGCGACCGCCGCCCGATCGGGAACTGCTCCATGGCGCTCGGTATCGCCGACGACCTGGCGGTGTCGATCTTCGCGGAAGGCTACGAGGGGCAACAGGATTCCTGCGACGTCGCCCAGCGCGTCGCAGCCGGGACGGTCAAAACACTCAAGGGGGCTTGACGAGTGGACGGCAAGCAGATCTACGAAAACTTCAGACAGGGCGACACCCAAGGACTCCAGCAGTTGTCCGAGGGGGTGAACAAGCTGTCCGCCGCCTACCTGGACCGCGCCCAGGGCATCAAGTCCCTGCAGGAGCGGATGAAGCAGGCCTGGACCGGTGACGCCGCCGACGCGGCCAACGCCGGGGCCGGGCCGCTCGAACAGGCCTTCGCGGAAACCGCCGCGCCGCTGGACGTGACCAAGGCTTCCGTGGACACCCAGGCCGACGTCTTCAACGCCTCGAGCGCCACCGTCGTCGAGGTGCCGCCGAAGCCGGACAAGCCGAACCCCTGGACCACCGGCCTCAAGGCCGCCATCCCGATCGCCGGGCCGTTCATGGCCAAGGACGACATCGACAACTACCAAGAGGGCATGGCGCGGTACAACGCCGCGAACGAGACGAACGTCCGCGTGATGGACCAGTACAGCAGCGTCACGAGCGGAACCAGGGCGATCCTCCCCACCGACTACGGCGTGCTCGAGGCCGACGGTGCCGCGATCGCCGTGAACCAGCCGAGCCCGCCCGGGCGCGTCGACCCGTGGAGCAACGAGCCCACCGACCGGAACCGGTGGTACCCCGAATACGGCGGTGGCGACCCGGGCGGCGACGACCACACCTCGACCTCCAGCGTCGACACCACGCACACCGGCGGCACCGACAAGCCCGGCGGCACCGACCGCCCGGGCGGCACCGATCGTCCCGGCGGGACCGACCGCCCCGGTGGCACGGATCGGCCCGGTGGCACGGAAAAGCCGATCGGCACCGACATGACGCGCCCGACGGACACCACCCGGCCGACCGGCACCCTGCCCACGAAGACGCGGCCCGGGCAGCCGGCCGATCAGCCCGGCAGGACGCCGCCCGGCACCGGCGGGGTCGAGTTCTACCCCACCAACCCCGGCGGTGGTGGCGGGCAGAACTACTCGAACACCTACGACCCCAACTCCAGCACCGGCGGGCGCGGGCCCACCGGCGGCAACGCCGGCAGCCGGCTGCTGGACCCGACGGGCCGGGGCGGTACCGGGACCGGAACCGGCGCCGGCAGCGGGGCCGGCGGTGCGGGGGAGCGCGGGCTCGGCGGGGGCCGCGGCTCCGGCATGGGCAGCCTCGGCAACGCGGCCGCCGCGGAGGCCGCCGCCGCGCGGTCGGCGGCCGGGCGGTCCGGGCAGCTGGGGCCGATGGGGCCCGGTGGCCGCCGGGGCGAGGGTGAGGACGACGATGAGCACCAGCGGCCGGACTACCTGATCGAAGCGGATCCGGACGCGATCTTCGGCACCGACCAGCGGACCAGCCCGCCGGTCATCGGCGAATAGGCGGGTGGACGTGGCAACAGGCCGGGTGGACGTTCCGGTCGAGGCGCTGGCCGCGCTGGCCGACCGCGAGCAGGTCGGCCAGCTGCACCTCACCCTGCGTCCGGAGCCGCTGTGGCTCTCGGACGAAGAGCGCGAGGACGCCGCCAAGCGGGTCGACGCCGCCCTCGCCGAGGCCGGGCTGGTCGACGCCCGCGGTCGCGCCACCGTCGACTTCCTCGACTGGCTGCCGCTGCTGGTCAGCCCGGCGCGGGAGTGCTACGGCTGGGTCGGTGCCGGCGGCCGGACCTACGGCGTCCTCGCCGCCGCGAAGGGGCTGCAAGCGGTCTTGGCGGTCTCCGACGGGACCCACGTCGGCGTGCAGGAAATCGACCGGAACCGGCTCGCCGAGTCCCTGGTCGAGCAGCTGCCGCCGGTCGGGCCCGGTGGCGGCCAGCGGCGCACCGTGCGGGTGGCGGACCTGACCGAGGCGGCCCGCCGCGGGCCGGGCGCCTACCCGCTCGACCCCGCCGTCGCCGACGTCGTCAGCCTGGTGCAGCGGCCGGTTTCGGGCAGCGGGGAGCTCTACGTCGGCCGCCGCGACGACGTCGGCAGGCACACCTGCCTGCAGCAGCCGCTCCACTACGCCGACACCGACTGGGGCCGCTACCTCAGCTACACGTCCGGCTCGGGCGGCGACGCGGTCATCCACATCGGCCCGGCGGGTTCGCAGGAGCTGGCGGAGACGCTCGCCGAGCTGGCCGGCACTCTCGGCTGAACGGAAAAGACCGTGCGCGGGGCCGGTGGCGCGACTAATGTGACAGCGCTGTTGTATTCCGGTGGAAGGACGCGCTGATGGCTGGGCTGTACCCCGAGATCGCCCCGTACGAGCACGGGATGCTCGACGTCGGCGACGGGCACGAGATCTACTGGGAGACCTGCGGGAACCCCGAGGGCAAGCCCGCGCTCGTCGTGCACGGCGGCCCCGGCTCCGGCTGCTCGGAGAACGTCCGCCGCTTCTTCGACCCGGCGCGCTACCGGATCGTCCTGGCCGACCAGCGCGGCTGCGGGCGCAGCACCCCGCACGCCGGCGCCCCGGTCGCCGACCTGTCCGCCAACACCACCGAGCACCTGATCGCCGACTTCGAACTGCTCCGGACGCGCCTCGGCATCGGCAAGTGGCTGCTGTTCGGCGGTTCCTGGGGCTCGGTCCTCAGCCTCGCCTACGCGCTGCGCCACACCGAACGGGTCAGCGAGGTCGTCCTCATGGGCCTGGCGACCGACCGCTTCCTCGAGATCGAGATGCTGATCCGCGGTTTGGGGGCGTACTTCCCGGAGGGCTTCGCCAAGTTCCGCGAAGGCGTACCGGAAAGCGAGCGCGACGGCGACCTGTCCGCGGCTTACCACCGCCTGCTGATGGACCCGGACCCCGCCGTCCACCACCGGGCGGCCGCGGACTGGTGCGCCTGGGAGGACGCGATGCTGCCGGGCGTGCCCCCGCACGACGTCTTCGAGGACCCGGCGTACCGGCTCTGCTTCGCGCGGCTCGTCACGCACTACTTCAGCAACCGCGCCTTCCTCCCGGACGGCGAGATCCTGCGCCGGGCGGGCGAGCTCGCGGGCATCCCGGCGGTGCTGGCGCAGGGGGTGCTGGACACGAGCAACCTCGCCGGCACGCCGTGGCTGCTGCACCACGCCTGGCCGGGCAGTGAACTGGTGCTGCTCGACGACGTCGGGCACACGGTGTCGGCCGCGTCGATGCAGGAAGTCCTGATCGGCGCGACCGACCGCTTCGCGGACCGCTCCTGACTACGGGATGAGCAGCCCCGGCTCGCCTTCCGGGACCGGCGTCGCTTCGGTGCGCCGGGTCCGGTTGGCCTCGGCCAGCCGCAGGGCGGTGCGGCGCAGGGGCAGCCGGTCCGAGTTCCACTCCGCCAGCAGCAGCGCGACCTTCGCCTGCATTTCCGTGCGCAGCCGCAGGAAGGAGTCGGCCGGGTCCGCGCCGACCTCGCCCAGCAGCAGCCACCACGCCCAGGCCGCCGCGCCCGCGTTGGCGACGAAGTCGGGCACGACCGCGACCCCGCGGGCCGACAGCGCCGCCTCCGCTTCCGGCGTCGTCGCCGCGTTGGCCGCTTCGACGACGACCTTGGCCTTGACGAGGTCCTCGTTGTCCGGCCGCAGCGCGTAGGAGATCGCGGCCGGCACGAAGATGTCGGCGTTGATGCCGGCGATCGTCTCGCGCGGCAGCGAGCGGACTCCGGCGGGCAGCCGGGACCGGTCCACCTCGCCGAAGCGGTCGCGCAGCTCCAGCAGCGCCGGGACGTCGAGGCCGGCGGGGTCGTACAGCGTGCCCGCGGCGTCGGCCGCCGCGACCACCTGCATCCCCGCTTCGTGCAGGTACCACGCTGCTCCGCCGCCCATGGTGCCGATGCCCTGGATCGCCACCGTCGTCCCGCGCACGTCCCAGTCCCACGCCGCCGCGACGCCCAGGCACGCCTGCGCCACGCCGTAGCCGCCGACGACGTCACCGAGCAGCAGCCCGCCGGGGACCGGCGCGGTGAGGCCCGCCTGCACCCGGCGCAGGGTGCGCGCCGGATCGGCCGAACGGCGGATCGCGGCGTGGTAGGACTGCTCTAGCCCGAGTTCGGCGAACACCGAGTCGATCAGGTGCTGCGGCACGCCCAGGTCCTCGGCCGTCACCCAGTGCGCGTCCAGCCACGGCCGCAGGAACGCGCAGAAGCGCTTCAGCACGTCGTACGCGCGCGGGTCCTTGGGGTCGAAGTCGATGCCGCCCTTGGCCCCGCCGACCGGCAGGTTGAAGGTCGCGGTCTTGTCGGCCATGCCCCGGGCGAGGTCCTCGACCTCGGTCAGCGTGCAGCCGGCCCGCATCCGGGTGCCGCCGGTGGCGACGCCGGAGACCAGGCTGTGCACGACGAGGTAGCCGTTCGCGCCGGTGACGGGGTCGGTCCACGTGAGCCGCATCAGTGGCGGGGCGGGGATCATCGGGCCACTCACCTCCAGGGGAGTCCGGGCGGCCTCGCGACCGCCGGCACGAGCGTGCGCCCCGGGTGGCCCGCCCGTCCATTTACCGCTGCTGCACGATCTCGTTTAGGTTTTGTGCATGGAGCTTTCGTTGCGCCGCTTGCGGATGCTGCGCGAGCTGCACCGCCGGGGCACCGTGACGGCGGCAGCCGCGGCCCTGCACTACACCGCTTCGGCGGTGTCGCAGCAGCTCGCGCAGCTCGAGCGGGACGTCGGCGCGAAGCTGTTCGAACGGCTGGGCCGGCGCGTCCAGCTGACCGAGCTGGGCACGCTGCTGACCGAGCACGCCGAAGAAATCCTCGGTTCGGTCGAGCGTGCGACGCTCGCCCTGGAGGAAGCCCAGGAATCCCGCACGGTCCGGCTGACCGCCGGGGTGTGGGCGTCGGTGGCCTCCGGCCTGCTGCCGACGGCGCTGACCGCACTGGCCGGCACGCACCCCGGCATCGAGGTGCGCACCCGCGAGCTGGCGCCGGAGGACACCGCCGAGGCGGTCCGGGACGGCCGCCTCGACCTGTCGTTCGTCATCGACTACTCCGACGCGCCGACGCCGTGGGACGCCGGGCTGGAACGCGCGGTCGTGGCCGTCGAACGGCTGCACGCGGCCGTGCCGCGGGGTGCCGTGCCCGCCGGGTCGGCGTCCCTGGACGACCTCGCCGAGCACCCGTGGATCCTGGCCGGCGCGAAGTCGCACTTCGGCCGGGCGATGCGCACCGCCTGCCGGCGCCACGGCTTCACGCCGAAGATCAACCACGAGGTCGAAGAGCAGTCGACGGCGATGGCGATGGTGGGCGCCGGGCTGGGCATCACCCTCGTGTCCGATTTGGGCCTGCGCCTGCTGCGGCCGCCGGGAATCGACGTCGTCACCCTGACCACGCCGCTGCTGCGGACGGTGTCGATCGCCTACCGGCGGACCGCGTCCCGGCGTCCCGCGCTGCACCTGGTGATCGAGGCCGTGCGGGCTTCCGCGGCCGAACTCGGCCTCGGCACCGAGCCCGCTTTGCCCTGATCAGGGTCTTCTTACGGAGTGGTGACCGGCTCCCGGTGCGCAAGATCCGGCCTGATTTTGTCGTACCCCGCGTGTAGCGTCCGAAGGCGAGAAGTTCCTCCACACGGAACAGGAATGGACATGCAAGCGGTGCACGATTTCCCCGAGAAGTCGGGTAGTGCGTCGAACCGCACCGCGCGGGTCCTGGCGGACCGCGCGGCCGGCGAGGCGTATGTCGCATCGGTGTGTTTCAAGCACGGACCGCCGCGCCTGATCGGCGTGGAACTGGAGTTCACCGTGCACCACGCCGACGACCCGGCCAGACCCCTCGATCCCGACGTCCTCGCCTCGGCGCTGGGTCCGCACACCCCGCGGACGCTCCGCCCCGGCAGCCCCGCCTCACCGCTCCCGGCCGGCTCACCCGTGAGCCTCGAACCCGGGTGCCAGGTCGAGATTTCCGCTCTTCCCCAGGCCTCCCTGCGTGACCTCGACGCAGCTGTCACGGCCGACCTCCACCACCTGCGCGACCGTCTCGCCTCCCACGGCCTTGAGCTGGGCGAAACGGGCATCGACGCCCACCGCGCGCCCCGCAGGCTCCTGCACACACCGCGGTACGCGGCCATGGAGCGCCGGTTCGCGCCGATCGGTCCCGGCGGCATCACGATGATGTGCAGCACCGCCGGCCTGCAGATCTGCGTCGACGCGGGGGAGCCCGAGCACTACGCCGCCCGGTGGGCGGCGGCCCACGCGATGGGCCCGCCGCTGCTCGCCCTCTTCGCCAACTCCCGCGTCCAGGCCGGACGGGACACCGGACACGCCTCCGCCCGCTGGCTGGCGGTGCACGACACGGAAGCGGTGCGCACGCGCACGGCCGCCGTGGCGGGCGACGACCCCGCCGGAGAGTGGGCGGGGCGCCTGATGGACGTCCCCTTGATGGTGCTGCCCCGCGGCGACCGGCCGTGGGATGCGCCGGAGGGGCTGACGTTCGCCGACTGGATCGACGGCCGGGGCGCGGCGGCCCTGCTGCCGAGGCCGACCGTGGCGGATCTCGACTACCACCTCACCACGATGTTCACCCCCGTCCGCCCCCAGGGCTACCTGGAGATCCGCTACCTCGACGCGCAACCGCCGGACGAGTGGCTGGTCCCGGTGGCGCTGGTCGCCGCGCTGCTCGCCCGGCCGTCCACGGTCGACAAGGTGCGCGAGGTCTGCGCCCCGGTCGCCGACCGGTGGACCACGGCGGCGCGGCGCGGCCTGGCGGACCCGGAGGTGGCGGCCGCCGCGGCGGCACTGGCCGACCTCGGCTGCGCCGAGCTGGGCGGCACCGGGCTGGCGGAGGAATCGATCACCGAGATCAGCGAGAGCGTGCAGGGGCGCGCGTACCGATCGAGGAGCGAAGCATGAGCACGGACGCACTGAGCGAGCTGAGCGCGCAGGACCTGCGTGCCCAGGCGGCCGAAGCACTGACCCGGGCGCGGGCGCGCAGCGTCGCGCTGACCGACGCGGTCGACGACGAGGACCTGGTCCGCCAGCACTCGAAGCTGATGTCGCCGCTGGTCTGGGACCTGGCGCACATCGGCGTCCAGGAGGAGCTGTGGCTGGTCCGCGACGTCGGCGGCCGGGAACCGCTGCGGCCGGACATCGACGACATCTACGACGCCTTCCAGCACGCCCGCGCCGACCGGCCGGAGCTGCCGCTGCTCGGCCCGGCCGAGGCGCGCGCGTACGTCAAGCAGGTCCGCGAGAAGGCGTTCGACGTGCTCGAACGCGTCCCGCTGCAGGGCAGCAGGCTGACCGAGCAGGCGTTCGCGTTCGGCATGATCACCCAGCACGAGCAGCAGCACGACGAGACGATGCTGGCCACCCACCAGCTGCGCAAGGGCGACCCGGTGCTGCACGCGCCCGAGCCGCCGCCCGCGCGGTCCGGCGTGTTGCCGGCCGAGGTGCTGGTGCCCGGCGGTGCCTTCACCATGGGCACCTCGGCCGAGCCGTGGGCGCTGGACAACGAGCGCCCGGCGCACGAGATCGCCGTCGAGGCGTTCTGGATGGACACCGTGCCGGTGACGTGCGGCGCCTACGTCGAATTTCTCGACGGCGGCGGCTACGACGACGAGCGCTGGTGGAGCCCGGCCGGCTGGGCCTACCGGCAGGACAACGGCATCACCGCGCCGCGGTTCTGGAAGCGGGAGCAGGACGGCTGGTGGCGGACCCGGTTCGGCGTCTACGAGCGGGTGCCCGCGGACGAACCGGTCGTGCACGTCTCCTACTTCGAGGCCGAGGCGTACGCGGCCTGGGCCGGGCGGCGGCTGCCGACCGAGGCGGAGTGGGAGAAAGCGGCCCGGTTCGACCCGGAGAGCGGCCGGTCGCGCCGGTTCCCGTGGGGCGACGAGGAACCGGGCCCCGAGCACGCCAACCTCGGCCAGCGGCACCTGCGCCCGGCGCCGGCGGGGGCGTACCCGGCGGGCGCGTCGCCCACCGGCGTGCACCAGCTGATCGGCGACGTCTGGGAGTGGACGAGCACCGACTTCCACGGCTACCCGGGCTTCGCGCCCTTCCCGTACCGGGAGTACTCGGAGGTGTTCTTCGGCCCCGAGCACAAGGTGCTGCGCGGCGGGTCGTTCGGCACCGACTCGGCGGCGATCCGGGGCACGTTCCGCAACTGGGACTACCCGATCCGGCGGCAGATCTTCGCCGGCTTCCGCACCGCCCGCGACGCAGGCCCCGGCGAGGTGGGGTAGGCGCATGTGCCGCCACATCGGCTACCTCGGCGAGCCGGTTTCGCCCGCCGGGGTGCTCTTCCGCGCCCCGCATTCGCTGCTGGTGCAGTCGTACGCGCCGGCGGACATGCGCGGCGGCGGCTCGGTGAACGCCGACGGGTTCGGGCTGGGGTGGTACCCCGGCCCGGGCTCGCCGCCGCTGCGCCACCGGCGTTCCACTCCACTGTGGACGGACGAGACGCTGCCGCCGCTCGCGGCGGCGGTGACCACGGGCGCGTTCGTCGCCGCGGTCCGCAACGGCACCACCGGCCTGCCGGTGACCGAGGCGGCCGCGGCGCCGTTCACCGCCGGGCGCTGGCTGTTCAGCCACAACGGCGTCGTCCGCGGTTACCCCGGCGCACTGGCCGAGCTGGCCAAGACCCTGCCGGTCACCGAACTGCTGACGCTGGAGGCACCGACGGATTCGGTGGTGCTCTGGGCCCTGCTGCGGGCCCGGCTCGCCACGGGCGAGGACCCGCTGACGGCGGTGGCCGGGCTGAGCGCCGCCGTCGAGGCGGCCGCGCCCGGCTCCCGGCTCAACTTCCTGCTCACCGACGGCGCAACGCTGATCGGCACGACCTGGACGCACGCGCTGTCCGTGCTGGAGACCCCGGCCGGCGTGCTGCTGGCGTCCGAACCCTGCGACGGCGACCCGCGCTGGCGGCCCGTCCCCGACCACCACGCCGTGCGCGCCACCGCGGCCGGCGTCGACCTGCTTCCCCTGACCCAGGAGCTGTCATGACCGAAGTCGATCTCGACCACCACCGCTCCGGCGACGCCGTCACCGCGGAACTGCGCGCCGACGTCGTCGCCGGGCTCACCGCGGCGCAGAAGTGGCTGCCGCCCAAGTGGTTCTACGACGCTGAGGGCAGCGAGCTGTTCGAAAAGATCACCCAGCTGCCGGAGTACTACCCCACCCGCAGCGAGCGCGAGGTGCTCGCCGCGCACGCCGGCGACGTCGCGCGGCTGACCGGCGCCCACACGCTCGTCGAGCTCGGCTCGGGCTCGAGCGAGAAGACCCGGCTGCTGCTCGACGCGCTCACCGGGCACGGCACGCTGGAAGCGTTCGTCCCGCTCGACGTGTCCGAGTCCGCGCTGGCCGAAGCCGCCGAGGCAATTTCGAAGGACTACCCGGGGCTGAGCGTCCGCGGCGTCGTCGGGGACTTCACCCAGCACCTCGCCCTGCTGCCCGGCGGCCAGCCGCGGGTGGTGGCCTTCCTCGGCGGCACGATCGGCAACTTCCTGCCCACCGAGCGCGCGGCCTTCCTCCACTCGGTCCGGGAAGTCCTGGACGAGGGGGAGTGGCTGCTGCTGGGCACCGACCTGGTCAAGGACCCCCGGATTCTCGAACGCGCCTACGACGACTCCGCCGGTGTCACGGCCGAATTCGACAAGAACGTGCTGCGGGTGATCAACTCCCGCCTCGGTGCGAACTTCGACCCCGACGAGTTCGACCACGTTTCGCACTGGGACGCGGAGAACGAGTGGATCGAGATGCGCCTGCGGGCCCGCCGCGCGCTGACCGTCGAGATCCCCGACGCGGACCTGACGGTGACCTTCGCCGAGGGCGAGCACATCCGGACGGAGATCTCCGCCAAGTTCCGCCCGGGCGGCGTCGAGGCCGAGCTCGCCGCGGCCGGGTTCGCGCTCGAACACTGGTGGACCGACTCCCAGCAGCGGTTCGGGGTGAGCCTGGCAAAATCCGTGCGTGGCTAATCCTCTCCGGGTACTGGCCCGGGCCGCCGGCACCCGGCCGTGGCTGATGCGCACGGCCCGGTTCGTCGTGTGGGTGGACCGGAAACTGCACACGGCGTTCGGCGGCCGGGTGAGCCTCGTGGCGCTCGCCGGGCTGCCGTCGCTGCGCCTCACGACGACCGGCCGCAAGAGCGGGCTGCCCCGGAGCACGAACCTGCTCTACTTCCCGCGCGGGGAGGACTTCGTGCTGACGGCGTCCAACTGGGGCCGCCCGAACGACCCGGCGTGGGCCCTCAACCTGCGGGCGAACCCGAAGTGCCAGGTGGCGCGGGCCGGAAAGCCGGTGGACGTCCTCGCACGGGAGCTGCACGGCGAGGAGTACGAGCGGATGTGGGCCGAGCTGCTCGCCTTCTGGCCGGGCTACCGGATGGAGCAGCGGGAAGCGAACCGTCCGTTGCCGGTTTTTGTGCTCACGCGGGTGGCTCGTTAGGTTCTCACCATCCGTTCGGCCGGTGCCGGGATTCACCGGTTTGTGCCAGTCTCACCCGGGTAACGCGCCGTGACGTCGTGATCTCACGGCGCTGCGTGCAAGCGTTACCTAGGGAGGAACCGTCTTGCCGAGATCCACACAGAGCCGGGTGCGGGCGTTCGCACTGGTGGGGGCACTCGTGGCCGGCGTGGGGCTGGCCGGGCCGGCCGGCGCCGCCGCCGCGGCCGAAGACGCGGCGGTCAAGCCCGCCGTCGTCGGGGCGACCCCCGCGGTCGCCTGGGGCACGTGCTCGAGCGACACCCTCGCCGGCGTGCCCGCGGACCAGGTCAAGTTCTACAGCTGCGCGCGCTACCGCGTGCCGATCGACCACGACAACGCTTCGCTGGGCACCATCGACATCGCCCTGCTCAAGCGGGCCGCCCGCACCCCGGACGCGCGGGTCGGCTCGCTCTTCATCAACCCCGGTGGTCCCGGCGGGTCGGGCCTGCGGATGCCGATCAGCGGCCAGTACTACTTCCAGCCGCAGGTGCTCGACCGCTTCGACCTCGTCGGGTTCGACCCCCGCGGGGTCGGGCAGAGCAACCCGCTGCGCTGCTTCACCACCCAGGAAGACGCCGACGAGATCTTCGCCGCCCAGATCCCGGTGCCGCTGAGCCGCACCGAAATCTCCGGCACGCTCGCCAGTTACCGCGACTACGGCCGGTTCTGCAGGAACAACGCGGGTTCGCTGCTGAACCACATGTCCACGAAGGACGTCGTCCGGGACCTCGACACGCTGCGCGCGGCGGTCGGCGACCGGAAGCTGACCTACGTCGGCTTCTCGTACGGGACCCTGATCGGCTCGACCTACACGTCGATGTTCCCGAAGCAGTCGCGGGCGATCGTGATCGACGGCAACGTCGACCCGGCCCTGCGCACCAGCGACGGTGTGCAGTACGACCGCGAGCGCGCGCAGGGCTTCGAGATCGCGCTGGCCGGGTTCCTCGAGCGCTGCGACCAGGTGGGCGCGAAGTGCGCGTTCAGCGACGGCAACCCGCGGGCGAAGTTCGACGAGCTCCGCGAGTACCTGCGCAAGCAGCCGATCACCCTCCCGGGCGCCGACCCGCTCGACATCAGCGGGTTCACCGGCACCGTGGCGGGTGCCCTCTACAGCCCGGGTGTGTTCGGCAGCCTGGCCGAGTACCTGCAGGCGTACTACGACGCCATCCACCCGTCCGCGCAGGCGCAGTCGCTGCAGGCCCGGCCGTTGCAGGCGCCCGCCGTCGGTCATCGGGGCCTGGCCGACCTCAGGCCGGACAGCCCCTACAGCAGCGACGACTCGTACTTCGCCGTCAACTGCTCGGACAAGCCGTTCAAGATCAGGCAGGAGCAGGTGCCGGACATCGCCGCGAAGTGGGAGCGCGAGTCGCGGACCTTCGGCCGCCTGCAGGCGTTCTCGGACACGGCGGCCTGCCCGGTGTGGCCGGCGAAGAAGCCGGACGCCTACCGCGGGCCGTGGCGGGCGAAGACGGACGTCCCGGTGGTCGTGGTCGGCAACTACTACGACCCGGCGACGCGGTACAAGTTCGCGCAGCGGATGGCGGCCGAGCTGGGCAACAGCCGGCTGCTGTCGGTCGACGCGTTCGGCCACTGCATCCTCGGTGACGCCCTCGGCGTGGACAAGGCCGTGGCCGACTACCTGACCGACCTCAAGGTGCCGGCGAACGGGCAGGTGTTCCAGCCGAACGTCCAGCCGTTCGAGACGTCGTAGCCCGAGTGTGAGGGGGCCGGGGCGACGCTGGTCGCCCCGGCCCCGTTTTTCGCGGACACCGTCACGCGCGCAGCAACCGGTCGAGCAGATCCCCGGCCGCGGCCTCGCCTTCCGCGGCCGCGCTCGCGGGGTCGCCGGCGCGGGCGACCAGCATCGCGATCTCGTTCATCCCGGCGAGCACCACGTGCGCGAAGAGGTCCACGCGCGCGGCGGGGATCCGGCCGTCGCGCCGCAACGCCGCCTTGATCTTGCCGAGCGTGCGGGCTTCGTCGCCTTCGCGCCAGCGCTGCCAGCCGAGCACGGCGGGCGCGTCGATCAGCATCACCTGCCGCACCACGGGATCCGCGGTGCTCCGGATCCACGCCAGGCAGGCGGCGCGCAACGCCGCCGCCGGCTCGGTCACCCCCTCGACGGCTCGCGCGCCGTCTGCTTCGACGCGGTCGTAGACGGCGTCCAGGACCGCGGCGAACAGCGCGTCCTTGCCGGGGAAGTGGTGGTAGAGCGCGCCCCGGCTCACCTCGGCGGCCCGCAGGACGGCGTCGATCGAGGTCCCGTCGTAGCCGTGTTCGGTGAACAGGCCGGTGGCGACCGCGACGAGGTGCTCGCGGGTCGCCTGGCCGCGGTCGATCTTCTTGTTCATGCGGGTGGGCTGCCTCCGTCGTTGACAAACCGACTGTCGGTCTGTTGATACTAGACCGACAGTCGGTTTACTTCTGGAGGGACCTTAGTCCATGAATCTGCGGACCTGGGAGGACGAGCGCGGGCGCGTGTCGACGGCGTCCGGTGACGTGAGCTACGTGGACGTCGGCGAAGGGCCGGTGGCGGTCTTCCTCCACGGCGCGGGGACGAACAACCTGTTGTGGCGCAAGGCGATCGCGGAGCTCGCGGGTGTGCGCCGGTGCCTCGCCCCCGACCTGCCGGGGCACGGCGGCTCGCCGGTGCCGCCCGGGCAGGACCTCAGCCTGAACGGATTGGCGCGGTGGCTCGGCGACTTCTGCGCGGCACTGGACGTCGGCGAACTGGACCTGGTGGTCAACAACACCGGCGGCGCGGTCGCGCAGGTCTTCGCCGTGCACCACGCCGACCGGCTCCGGACGCTCACCCTGACCAACTGCGACACCCGGGGCAACCTGCCGCCCGCGGCGTTCCGCCCGATCGTCGAGCTGGCCGAGCGCGGGGAGCTGGCGCCGCTGTCGGTCCCGCTCGCCGCCGACCTCGACCGGGCGCGGGCCGGCGCGCTCGGCGGGGGCTACGAGCGTCCCGACCTGGTGCCGGACGAAGTCCTGGGCGCCTTCGTCCGGCCGGTGTTCGGCACCCTCGACGCGGCCCGGCAGTTCGAGCGCCTGCTGACGTCGGTCCGCGGCGAGGAACTGGACGCGATCGAGCCGCTGCTCAAGGAGTTCCGGGTGCCGACCCTGCTGGTCTGGGGCACCGGCGACCCGAACTTCGGCGTCGAGTGGGCCCACCGCTTCCGCGAGGCCGTCCCGGGGGTCACCGAGGTCGTCGAGGTGCCGGGCGCGCGGCTGTTCTTCCCGGACGAGCGGCCCGGAGACCTCGTGCCGCACCTGCGCCGGCACTGGACGTAGCGATCATCACAAGCCCGGCTTCGCCCATCCGGCGCTACAGTGGGGCGGTTGATCATCGACGAACACGGGAAGCGAGGTGAGCGGCACATGCCAGCGGACAGTCCTCGGACGGCCGGGCGCGCGCTCACCGGAGGTTTCCGGCTGGGCTGAATCCGGCCGCCCCCTGTTCGGCAGTGCGCGCACGCCGGAAAAGAGCCGGATCATGACCATTTTCGAAATGCTGCTGCGCGTCGGCGCCGGCGTCGGCCTGGGTGCCGTCATCGGGTTCGAGCGCCAGTTCCGCGCCCGGATGGCCGGGCTGCGCACCAACGCCCTCGTCGCGGTCGGCGCGACGCTGTTCGTGCTGCTGTCCGCCCACGGTTTCGGCGGCCTGCCGGGCAGCGGGGACGCCGACCCGACCCGGGTGGCCGCGCAGATCGTCTCGGGCATCGGGTTCCTCGGGGCCGGCGTCATCCTGCGGGACGGCCTCAACGTCCGCGGCCTCAACACCGCCGCGACGCTGTGGTGCTCGGCCGCGGTCGGCGCCCTCGCCGGGGCGGGGCTGTACGCGGTCGCGGCGGCCGGGACCGCCGTGGTGGTCGGGGTCAACGTGGTGCTGCGGCCCCTCGGCCGCGTCGTCGACCGCCGCCCGGACGCCGGCGACGAGACACCGACGCGGTACGCCTTCCAGGCCGTCACGCGCGACGCCACGGAAGCGCACGTGCGGGCGTTGCTCGTGCAGTCGTTGACCCGCACGGACTTCCGCTTGCTTTCGGTGCTGAGCACCGACCGCGAGGACCACACGGTCGA
>NZ_JAVHJU010000007.1:0-422845 GCF_031082405.1 Amycolatopsis sp. A133 | reverse complement strand
GTTGCTCGTGCAGTCGTTGACCCGCACGGACTTCCGCTTGCTTTCGGTGCTGAGCACCGACCGCGAGGACCACACGGTCGAGGTGCGGGCGGAGCTGGTCGGCGACCAGCGCGACGACGCCCAGATGGAGGCCGCGGTGTCGCGGCTCTCGCTGGAGCCGTCGGTGTCGAGCGTGCGGTGGGAAGCCGTTCCCGCGTAAGCGCACGTGCGGGCGTTGCTCGTGCAGTCGTTGACCCGCACGGACTTCCGCTTGCTTTCGGTGCTGAGCACCGACCGCGAGGACCACACGGTCGAGGTGCGGGCGGAGCTGGTCGGCGACCAGCGCGACGACGCCCAGATGGAGGCCGCGGTGTCGCGGCTCTCGCTGGAGCCGTCGGTGTCGAGCGTGCGGTGGGAAGCCGTTCCCGCGTAAGCGCACGTGCGGGCGCTGCTCGTGCAGTCGTTGACCCGCACGGACTTCCGCTTGCTTTCGGTGCTGAGCACCGACCGCGAGGACCACACGGTCGAGGTGCGGGCGGAGCTGGTCGGCGACCAGCGCGACGACGCCCAGATGGAGGCCGCGGTGTCGCGGCTCTCGCTGGAGCCGTCGGTGTCGAGCGTGCGGTGGGAAGCCGTTCCCGCGTAAGCGGAGGGCCTCCCCGCGCACCGCGCGGGGAGGCCCTCCGTACTGCGAAAACCCTTACGCCTGCGTCATCTTCCGCAGCACGTACTGCAGGATGCCGCCGTTGCGGTAGTAGTCCGCCTCACCGGGGGTGTCGATGCGGACGTCCGCGTCGAACTCCACCTTGGTGCCGTCGGCCTTGGCGGCGGTGACGTGCACCGTGCGCGGGGTCTCGCCGTCGTTCAGCTTCGTGATCCCCGAGATGTCGAACGTCTCGGTGCCGTCGAGGCCGAGCGACGAAGCCGACTCGCCCGCCGGGAACTGCAGCGGGATGACGCCCATGCCGATCAGGTTCGAGCGGTGGATGCGCTCGAACGACTCGGTGATCACCGCGCGGACGCCCAGCAGCGAGGTGCCCTTGGCCGCCCAGTCGCGGGACGAGCCCGAGCCGTACTCCTTGCCGCCCAGCACGACCAGCGGCGTCCCGGCCGCGGCGTAGTTCTGGGCCGCGTCGTAGATGAACGCCTGCGGAGCGCCCTCCTGCGTGAAGTCGCGGGTGTAGCCGCCCTGCACGTCGTCGAGGAGCTGGTTGCGCAGCCGGATGTTCGCGAACGTGCCGCGGATCATCACCTCGTGGTTGCCGCGCCGGGAACCGTAGGAGTTGAAGTCCTTCTTCTCCACGCCGTGCTCGGTGAGGTACTGCGCGGCCGGGGTGCCCGGCTTGATCGCGCCGGCGGGGGAGATGTGGTCGGTGGTGACCGAATCGCCCAGCTTCGCCAGCACGCGCGCGCCGGTGATGTCGGTGACCGCGGCCGGCTCCGGCGTCATGCCCTCGAAGTACGGGGGCTTGCGCACGTAGGTGGATTCCGCGTCCCACTCGAAGGTCTTGCCTTCGGGGGTGGGCAGCGACTTCCAGCGCTCGCCGCCGTCGAAGACGTCCGCGTAGTCCTTGGTGAACATCTCCTGCGTGATCGCGTGGTCGATGGTCTCCTGGATCTCCTTGGCCGTCGGCCAGATGTCCTTGAGGAACACATCGTTGCCCTGCGCGTCCTGGCCCAGCGGCTGGTTCGCGAAGTCGAAGTCCATCGTGCCGGCCAGCGCGTAGGCGATGACCAGCGGCGGCGACGCGAGGTAGTTCATCTTCACGTCGGGGTTGATCCGGCCTTCGAAGTTCCGGTTGCCCGAGAGCACCGAGACCGCGGTGAGGTCGTTCTCCTGGATCGCCGCGGAGATCTCGTCCGAGAGCGGGCCGGAGTTGCCGATGCAGGTGGTGCAGCCGTAGCCGACCAGGTGGTAGCCCAGCTTCTCCAGGTACGGCCACAGGTTGGCCTTGGTGTAGTAGTCGGTGACGACCTGCGAGCCCGGCGCCATCGACGTCTTCACCCACGGCTTGACCGTGAGGCCCTTGTCCACGGCGTTGCGCGCGAGCAGCGCGGCACCGAGCATGACCGACGGGTTCGAGGTGTTGGTGCACGAGGTGATCGAGGCGATCACCACGGCGCCGTGGTCGAGGACGAACTCGCCGCGGTCGGCGGTGGACACCTTGACCGGCTTGCTCGGGCGGCCCTCGGCGGCCTTGCCGGTGTGATGCGGTGCCGGCTCGCCGCCGCCGTTGCCCGAGGCGGCGTGCGCCGGCGCGTCACTGGCGGGGAAGGACTCCGCCGACGCCTCGTCCACAGTGGACTCGACGCCCTTCGGCTGCTCCTGCGGGGGAACGCCCGGCTTGCGCTCGGCCGACCCCTCGACCTCGTCGGTGACGTAGTCGCCGAGCGACACCCGGAACGACGTCTTCGCGTCGGTCAGCGCGACGCGGTCCTGCGGGCGCTTCGGGCCGGCGATCGACGGGACGACCGTCGACAGGTCCAGCTCGAGGTACTCGGAGTAGGCCGCCTCGCGCGACGGGTCGTGCCAGAGGCCCTGCTCCTTGGCGTAGGCCTCGACCAGCGCGACCTGCTCGGCCGAGCGGCCGGTCAGCTTGAGGTAGCGGACGGTCTCGTCGTCGATCGGGAAGATCGCCGCGGTGGAGCCGAACTCCGGGCTCATGTTGCCGATGGTGGCGCGGTTGGCCAGCGGCACCTCGGCGACGCTCTCGCCGTAGAACTCGACGAACTTGCCGACGACGCCGTGGCGGCGCAGCATCTCGGTGATGGTGAGCACGATGTCGGTGGCGGTGACGCCGGCCGGGATCTCGCCGGTCAGCTTGAAGCCGACGACGCGCGGGATGAGCATCGACACCGGCTGGCCCAGCATGGCCGCCTCGGCCTCGATGCCGCCGACGCCCCAGCCCAGCACACCGAGGCCGTTGACCATCGTGGTGTGCGAGTCGGTGCCGACGCAGGAGTCGGGGTAGGCCTGGCCGCCCCGGGCCATCACCGTGCGCGCGAGGTGCTCGATGTTGACCTGGTGCACGATGCCGGTACCCGGCGGGACGACCTTGAACTCGTCGAAGGCGCCCTGGCCCCAGCGCAGGAACTGGTAGCGCTCGCGGTTGCGCTCGTACTCGATCTCGACGTTGCGCTCGAAGGCGTCGGGGCGGCCGAAGACGTCGATGATCACCGAGTGGTCGATGACCAGCTCGGCGGGGGCGAGCGGGTTGACCTTGTCGGGGTCGCCGCCCAGGTCGGTGACCGCTTCGCGCATGGTGGCGAGGTCGACGACGCACGGCACGCCGGTGAAGTCCTGCATGATCACGCGGGCCGGCGTGAACTGGATCTCGATCGACGGGTCGGCCTTCGGGTCCCACGAGCTCAGCGCGCGGATGTGGTCGGCGGTGATGTTCGCGCCGTCCTCGGTGCGCAGCAGGTTCTCGAGCAGGATCTTCAGGCTGTACGGCAGGCGCTCGGCGCCCTCGACCTTGTTCAGGCGGAACACCTCGTACGAGGCGTCGCCGACCTTCAGCGTGTCTTTGGCGCCGAAGCTGTCCTTGCTGGCAGGTGCGGTCACGTCTAACTCCAGTGGCGGGGACGCCGCTCCGTCGCGGCAGGGGAGTCCCGGGTCAGTTCGGTCGGTTCGGTGGGGCGAGTCTTGCGCACCCCCACCGTAGGACCGGATTCGGGATGGCACACCTCGCGGTGGTTCAAACAGTACGCGTGTCCTGTTTAACGGACAAGACGACACGCGGTGTGGGCTGCGCCATTCGGACAGGCGGCGCGGCGGGGGTCCCTCAATGAGGGGAATTGGTGCCTACGTTCTGTAAGTTGCCGCTGATGCTTGTGATAGTGGTGTGACTGCAGTGACACGCGGTGTGTGCTGGTGAGCGGAGGTGACGGTCGTGGCCGAAGGGTGCGGGAGTCCGCGGGTGCCGGGCGTCCGCCGGGGACTCAGCGTGAGCACGCTCACGCTGGTGATCTTGTTCGGCCTGGGCGGGACCGGTCTGGCGGCGCCCCCGCCGCCGCCCAACCCCAGTGACTCCGAGATCCAGGCCGGCAAGGCCGACGCGAACGCGAAGGCGGGCGAGGTCGGCCGGCTGACCAACCAGCTGGCCCAGGCCGAGCAGAAGCTCTCGCAGCTGCAGGACGACGTCGAGCTCAAGCAGGAAGAGGCCAACAAGGCCCTGGTCGACCTGCAGACCGCGCAGGACGCCGCCGCCCAGGCGGAGAACGACGCCAAGGCCGCGCGGACCGAGGCGGACGCGGCGGCGGCGGCCATCGAGCAGGCCCGGGCGGACCTCAAGACGTTCGCCGCCGCGAGCTTCCAGCAGGGCAGCACGGTCGGCTCGCTGTCGGCGTACCTGGGTGCCGACAGCCCCAAGGACATGCTCGCCCGCGCGCAGCTGCTCGACGCCGTCGGCGGCAACCGGCTCAACGCCCTCGACCGGCTCCAGCAGGCGCAGACCGACAAGTCCAACAAGGACGCCGCCGCCCGCAAGGCCGCCGAGATCGCCCGGGAGAAGCAGGACGCGGCCCGCCGGGCCAAGAACAGCGCCGACGCGGCGCAGACCGTCGCCGAGCGGGCCCAGGACGGCCAGGCGGCCCAGGCCACCCAGCTCGAGCAGAACAAGTCCGACGTCGAGCAGCAGCTGTTCGCCGCGCAGGCGAAGGTCAGCGGCCTGCAGGGCCAGCGGCAGCGCTACCAGGACTGGCTGGCCCAGAAGCAGCGCGAGGACGAAGAACGCGCTCGCCAGGCCGCGCTCGCCGCGTCCGGGGGCGGTGGCCGTCCGTCGGGCGGGGCGGCACCCGCGGGCCCGGCCGGCTCGTCGATCGAGGCGGTGATCGCCCGGGCGCTGTCGAAGCTCGGCATGCCGTACGCGTGGGG
This sequence comes from Amycolatopsis sp. A133, assembly GCF_031082405.1. GTDB lineage: Bacteria > Actinomycetota > Actinomycetes > Mycobacteriales > Pseudonocardiaceae > Amycolatopsis. The sequence continues at coordinate 417,990 of NZ_JAVHJU010000007.1, read as the reverse complement.
CGGCGGCAACGCGAGCGGCCCGACCCGCGGCATTCGCGACGGCGGCGTCGCCGACCGCTACGGCGACTACAACAAGATCGGCTTCGACTGCTCCGGCCTGATGATCTACGCCTTCGCCGGGGTCCGCTCCCTGCCGCACTACAGCGGCTACCAGTACACGACGGGGCGGCGGGTGCCGCTGTCCCAGATGCGCCGCGGCGACCTGCTGTTCTGGGGCGGCCCGGGCGGCATCCACCACGTGGCGCTGTACCTCGGCGGCGGGCAGATGGTCGAGGCGCCGCAGTCCGGCCTGCGGGTCCGGGTCGCCCCGGTGCGCTACGGCGGGATCATGCCGTACGCGACCCGGCTGATCGGCTGAAACTCGCTCGACGGCGGCCGGGGTCGTCGCCAGGATCGCCTGGTGGACGACGAACTGAACGCGCTGCGGCGCTCGCGGATGCGCTGGAACACGCCCCTGTCCGAGCCGCACGCGGAGCTGCTGCTCGACCGGATGGACCTGGCCGGGGGACACCTCGTCGACCTCGGCTGCGGCTGGGGCGAGCTGCTGCTGCGGGCGCTCGGCCGGGCGCCGGACCTGCGCGGGACCGGCGTCGACACCGACGAGACCGGGCTGGCGCGGGGCCGGGCGGCGGCTCGCGAACGCGGCCTGGCCGTGGACTTCACCGAGGCGGACGCCGCGACCTGGGACGGTCCCGCCGACCGGGCGTTCTGCATCGGCGCCGCCCACATCTTCGGCTCGACCGAGGCGGCCCTCGAGCGCCTCGCGCGGGTGGTGCCGTCCGGCAGGCTGCTCTACGGCGACGGCTTCTGGGCGGCGCCGCCGGACCCGACGGCGCAGGACATCTTCGGCCCGGACATCCTGACCTTGCCGGACCTGCTCGACGCCGCGGACGCCGCCGGCTGGCGCGTGCTGCACTTCAGCACCGCCGACCAGCTGGAGTGGGACGAGTTCGAGTCGACCTCGCGGGCCGGCTGGGCGGAGTGGCTGGCGGCGCACCCGGCCGACCCGCGGGCGGCGCCGGTGCGGGAGTGGCTCGACCGGCGGTTGCGCGAGTACGTCCGTGACTACCGGGGCGTGCTGGGCTTCACCTACCTCGTGCTGGGCCGCTAGGGTGCCCCGGTGCGCTACGCGGGGATCGTGGTGGCCGGCGGCTCGGCCCGCCGGCTGTCCGGTGTGGACAAGCCGGCGCTGACGGTGGGCGGCAAACCGTTGCTGGCCCGCGCGATCCACGCCCTCGACGGCGCCGAGCGGGTGATCGCGGTCGGCCCGCGACGCCCCGGCTTCGACGTCGTGTGGACCCGCGAGCCGGTGCCGGGCACCGGACCGGTGGCGGCACTGGCGGCGGGCCTGGCGTTCGTCCCCGACGACGTCGAGGCGGTCGTCGTGCTGGCGGCCGACCTCCCGGGCGTCCGCCGGTCCACAGTGGACAGGCTGCTGGCGGCGATCGGCCCCGGCGACGGCGCGGTGCTGGTGGACGCCGCCGGCAAGCGGCAGTGGCTGCTGGGCGCCTGGCGGGTCACGGCCCTTCGCGCGGCCCTGCCGGACGACGTCGACAACGCGGCCCTGCGCCGGGTCCTGGGTGGGCTGACGGTCACCGAGCTCCCGGCGGAACGGGGCGAAGCGGACGACATCGACACGCCGGAGGACCTCGAGCGCCACCGCTGAGCCGTTCCGGTGCCGGGCGAGGCTGCAGCAAAGTCCCCGGTCCGCCGGTCCCGGCTGGACGGGCGGGTGTCGGACTCCGGGCGAGCGCCGGCGTGTCCGCGGGCCCTGTCGGGTCGGAACCCTTCACAGGTGTCACACCGCTGACCGTGTTGGCTGATCGTGGGCCGACGCCGCCGTCCGCGTGCCGGACGGACGGCGGCCCGGGGGAAGCAGTACGGTCGCACCGCGTGATCACCGTCGCGGGGGCGGCGCACGAGTTTGAGGAGGCAGAGTGACCGAGCCCGGCTACGCCGAGGGCGGGAACGGGCAGCAGCCCGCGACCCCGGCCCGGGACGCCCAGTTGCTGGAGCGGACCGTGTTCGAGGTCAAGCGGATCATCGTCGGCCAGGACCGCCTGGTCGAGCGGATGCTGGTCGGCCTGCTGGCCAAGGGGCACCTGCTGCTCGAAGGCGTGCCCGGCGTGGCGAAGACCCTGGCCGTGGAGACGTTCGCCCGGGTCGTCGGCGGCTCGTTCTCGCGCGTGCAGTTCACCCCCGATCTGGTGCCCGCCGACATCCTCGGCACCCGGATCTACCGCCAGGGCGCCGAGCGCTTCGACGTCGAGCTCGGCCCGGTCGTGGCGAACTTCGTGCTCGCCGACGAGATCAACCGCGCGCCCGCCAAGGTCCAGTCGGCGATGCTCGAGGTGATGGCCGAGCGGCACGTGTCGATCGGCGGGCAGACCTTCCCGATGCCCGACCCGTTCCTCGTGCTGGCGACGCAGAACCCGATCGAGAACGAGGGTGTCTACCCGCTGCCGGAGGCGCAGCGCGACCGGTTCCTGTTCAAGATCCTCGTCGAGTACCCCTCGGCGGAGGAGGAGCGCGAGATCATCTACCGGATGGGCGTCACCCCGCCCACCCCGCACGAAGTGCTCAGCCCCGGCGAGCTGGTCCGGCTGCAGGGCGTCGCGGCGCAGGTGTTCGTGCACCACGCGCTCGTCGACTACGTGGTCCGGCTGGTGCTGACCACCCGGACGCCGAACGAGCACGGCCTCGCCGACGTCGCCGGCTGGGTCTCCTACGGCGCTTCGCCGCGTGCGAGCCTCGGCATCATCGCCGCCGCGCGGGCGCTGGCCCTGGTCCGCGGCCGCGACTACGTGCTGCCGCAGGACGTCGTCGACGTCGTGCCCGACGTGCTGCGCCACCGGCTCGTGCTGTCCTACGACGCGCTGGCCGACGGCGTGCCGATCGACCACATCATCACGCGCGTGCTGCAGACCGTGCCGCTGCCGCAGGTCTCCGCCCGGCCGCAGGGCGGGACCGGCCAGGGTGGCCCGGTCCCGGCGGGCGCGCCGGTCAGGTAACCCGGCGATGGCGAAGAACGAGAAGGGCGTCCGCCCTTCGTGGGCGCCGCCGGTACTGCGCGGCGACCGCCTGGAAGCCGGGCTCCGGACGCTGGAGCTCGACGTCCGCCGCCGGCTCGACGGGCTGCTGCAGGGCAACCACCTCGGCCTGGTGCCGGGGCCGGGGTCCGAGCCCGGTGAGGCGCGCCCCTACCAGCCCGGCGACGACGTCCGCCGGATGGACTGGGCGGTCACCGCCCGCACCACGACCCCGCACATCCGCGAGACCGTGGCCGACCGCGAACTGGAGACGTGGGTCGTCGCCGACCTCTCGGCGAGCCTGGACTTCGGGACCGCGCTGTGCGAAAAGCGCGACCTGGTGGTCTGCGCGGTCGCGGCGGTCGCCCACCTGACCGGGGGCGGCGGCAACCGCATCGGCGCGCTGATCTCCACCGGCGCCGACACGGTCCGCATCCCGGCGCGCGGCGGCTTGGCGCACGCGCGCGGGCTGGTGCGGAAGCTGGCCGAGACCCCGCGCGCGGCCGAGGGCACCCGGGGCGACTTCGCCCAGGCCCTGGAAGCGCTGCGCCGCCCGCCGCGCCGCCGCGGCCTGGCCGTGGTGATCTCCGACTTCCTGGGCGACACCTCCTGGGAGCGGCCGCTGCGGGCGCTCGGCGGGCGCCACGAACTGATCGCGATCGAAGTCCTCGACCCGCGCGACGTCGACCTGCCCGAGGTGGGCACCGTCGTGCTGGCCGACCCGGAGACAGGGAAACAGCGCGAAGTGCACGCTTCGGCCTTGCTGCGCAAGGAGTTCGGGGCCGCGGCCCACGCCCACCGGCAACGGGTGGCGGCCGGCCTGCGGCGCGCGGGTGCGGCGCACCTGACGCTGCGCACGGACGCCGACTGGATCGCCGACATGGTGCGGTTCGTCGTCGCCCGCAAGCGCCGCTGGTCGGGGGGTGTGGCGTGAGGATGACCGGATTCGCGTCGCCCTGGTGGTTCCTGCTGCTGATCGCCGTGGCCGCGGTCGCCGTCGGGTACGTGCTCGCCCAGCGGGCGCGCCGGAAGCGGACGATGCGGTTCGCGAACCTGGACCTCCTCGAGAAGGTCGCGCCGAAGAGCCAGGGCTGGGTGCGGCACGTGCCGGCGGTGCTCATCGTGCTGTCGCTGCTGCTGCTCACGGTGGCGCTGGCCGGCCCGACCGCCGAGCAGAAGGTGCCGCGCAACCGGGCGACCGTGATGCTGGTGATCGACGTGTCGCTGTCGATGGAGGCCACCGACGTCCTGCCGACGCGGCTGCAGGCGGCCCAGGAAGCGGCGACGAGTTTCGCACGGAACATGACGCCGGGGATCAACCTGGGGCTGATCTCGTTCGCGGGCACGGCGACGGTGCTGGTCAACCCGACCACGGACCGCAACGGCGTGATCAAGGCGATCGAAAACCTGAAGCTGGCCCAGTCGACGGCGACCGGGGAAGGCATCTTCGCGGCGCTGCAGTCGGTGGAGAGCTTCTCGAGCGTCGTCGGCGGCGCCGACGGGCCGCCGCCGGCGCGGATCGTGCTGATGTCCGACGGGAAGCAGACGGTCCCGGAGGACCTGTACGCGGCGCGGGGCGGGTACACCGCGGCGCAGGCGGCGAAGCAGGCCGGGGTGCCGATCTCGTCGATCTCGTTCGGCACCACCCACGGTTCGGTCGACATCGAGGGCAAGGCCCAGCCGGTCAGCGTGGACGACGAGTCCCTGCGGGAGATCGCCCGGCTCTCGGGCGGCGACTTCTACAAGGCGGCCAGCGCCGAGGAGCTGAAGAAGGTCTACGCGGACCTCGGCGAGCAGATCGGCTACGAGCTCAAGGACGCCGACGCGAGCAAGCCGTGGGTGGTGGTGGGCACGCTGATCCTGATGCTCGGCGCCGCGGCCAGCCTCTTCTTCGGCCAGCGGCTCCCGTAGCGCCCCGAGCTTTCACGTGAAAGCTCGGGCCTCGAGGCGTCACTTTCCCTATGAAAGTGCGCTTCCGGTCAGGCTCGGCGGACGCCGTGGAGGCTTCCGCCGAGCAGGGTCACCCCGGAGAGGACGCCGCTGACGAACGGGACCCAGGGCAGCGCGGTGCTGCCGAGCAGGGCCAGGCCGGCGACGCCGAGCACGGTCAGGACCACGCCGACCGCGAGGATCGAGCGGGTCTTCCACGCCGACGCGAGCGCGGCGAAGTGCAGGCCGACGACGGTCGCGATCCAGGCCACGTTGGCCTGGACGGGCGCCTCCAGCAGGCGCAGGACGAAGAACCCGCCGAAGAGGAGCACGACCTCGCCCAGCACGACGAACCGGTAGCCCGGCCCGAACATCGGCCGCCCGTCGAGCGTCGGCCGCCCGCCCGCGCGGACGCCGAGGACCACCACCGCCGCCAGGGCGAGCACGGCGAGGACCCGCAGCACCCAGCCGAGCGCCGCGGGAAGCGGGTCGCCGGAGTTGGCGAGGACGAAGACGGTGCCGAACGCGGCGCCGATGAGCGCCCCCAGGAACTGCTGTCGCATCCGGTGAACCTACCGGAAGCCGTTCTGGCGCCAGGCTTCGTAAACCGTGATGGCCGCGGTGTTGGCGAGGTTCAGCGACCGGCTCGTCGGCCGCATCGGCAGCCGTACGCGGTCGGTCACCTCGGGCGCTTCCCGGACGTCGGCGGGCAGCCCCACCGACTCCGGCCCGAACATCAGGACGTCGCCCGGGGTGTAGGCGACGTCGGTGTACAGCCGCGTCGCGGAGGCGGTGAACGCGTAGACCTCGGCCGGCAGCAGTACTTCCCAGGCCGCGGCCAGCGAGGCGTGCACGTGGACCCGGGCGAGGTCGTGGTAGTCGAGCCCGGCCCGGCGCAGCTGCTTGTCCTCCAACGTGAAGCCGAGCGGCTCGACCAGGTGCAGTTCGCAGCCGGTGTTGGCGGCGAGGCGGATCGCGTTGCCGGTGTTGGGCGGGATTTCCGGCTGGTAGAAGAGAATGCGGAACACGGCTCAGTCCCCGAGCAGGCCCGCGTAGACCTTGCGGACCGCGTCCGGCGGCGGGGCGGGCCGCAGGGTGGCGGGGTCGATGAAGACGTACCGGAGGTTCGCCGCCAGCAGGAGCGTCCCGTCGCGGTGGATCTCGAAGTCGAAGATGAGCGACGTCGTCCCGAGGTGGGTCAGGTACTGCGAGACGACCAGCTCCTCGTCGTACCGGGCGGGCGCGCGGAACTTCAGGTTCGCCTCGGCGACCACGACATCGGTGCCGTGCGCGAGGAACTCGTCGTGGGAGCCGAAGAGGGCCTTCTCCGCCTCGAAGGCGCACATGTCCACATAGGCCAGGTAGTGGGCGTTGAAGACGATGCCCTGCCCGTCGCACTCGTGGTAGCGCACGCGCAGCGGCATCTCGGCGATCGGGCGGCGAGGTGCGGTCACGCGCCCAATCTAGTTCAGCCGTGCAGCGCTCGGTACGCGGCCGCCGCGCCCGGCTGCAGCGGCACCGGTTGCGTCCCGATCAGTGTCCGGACATCCAGGAACTGGGTGCCGACGGCTTCGGCGGGCACCAGCGCCGTGGCCCGTTCGACGAGCAGCCGGACCACGGCCGCGGCGACGTCGCCGGGCAGGGACGGCGCGCACACCAGCAGGTTCGCCACGCCGATCGTGCTCAGCGCGCCGACCCCGCGGTACGCGCCGTCGGGGACCTGGACCTGGTCGTAGACCGGGCCGTACGCCGCCCGCAACGCGGGCACCACCGAATCCAGGGGCAGCAGCGCGATCGGGGTCGTGCGGGTGAGCTCGGCGAGCTTCGGCGTCGGCACCCCGCCCGACCACAGCATCGCGTCGATCCGGCGGCCGGCCAGCGCGCGGACCGCGTCGTCGAACAGCAGGTGCCGGGCGTCCACGGCGACGCCCGCCTTGGTGAACAGGCGCTCGCCGAGCTGTGCCGCGCCGGAGCCGCTCGCGCCCAGGGACACCGCGCGCCCGGCGAGGTCGGCGAGCTCGCGCACCGGCCCGTCGGCCCGGACCACGAGCTGCAGGTAGTTCTCGTAGACGCGGCCGAGCGCGAGCAGCGGCACCTTCCCGGCGAACGGCGGGCCGCCGCGGAGCGCGGTCTGGGCGACGTCGGCGAGCACCAGCCCGAGGTCGGCCTGCCCCCGCTGCACCAGGCCGACGTTGGCCACGCTCGCCTCGGTCGGCACGGCGGTGGCGTGCAGCAGCGGTTCCGCGCGGTTCAGTTCGGCCGAGAGGAGCTCGGCGAAGGCCAGGTAGAACCCGCCCCGCTCGCCGGCCGCGATGGTGAGCGCGCGTTCCGGGCCGGCGTAGCCCGCCGACGAACACCCGGCCAGCGCGAGGCCGAGGCCGCCGAGCAGGGCCGTGCGGCGGGTGAGCGTCATCCCGGCACCTCCTGCAGCGGCAGCGTGACGCGGACTTCGAGGCCGTGCGGGTCTGCCTGCCGCAGGTCGAGGACGCCGCCGCGGGTACGCACCTGCTGGTGCGCGATGGCCAGGCCGAGGCCGGTCCCGCGCGGGGCGCCTTCACCGCCGGCGCGCCAGAACCGTTCGGTCGCCCGCGCTCTGTCCTCTTCGGACAGTCCCGGTCCGTCGTCGGCGACGACGAGCGTGGCGGTCGTGTCACCGCTTTCCCAATCCGTGGTGATCTTCGCGCCGCGGCCGGCGTAGTGGACGGCGTTGTCGAGCAGGACGTCGAGGACCTGCGCCAGCTCGCCTTCCGGGCAGCGAACGATCACCGGCTCGTCGTGGCCCGGCGGGGGGACGATCGCCGAACCGGCGTCCTCGGCGGCCGGGCGCCAGGCGTCGACGCGTTCGGCCAGCACGGACGCGAGGTCGCAGGTCTCGTCGGCACCGCCGGCCGCGACGCGGGTCGCGGTGCTCTCGGCCAGGGCGAGCGCGAGCAGGCCGTCGAGCAGCTTCTCCAGGCGTTCGACCTCGGCGACGGTCGCCCGGTAGGTGGTGTCGTCGCCTTCGATGCGCCCGGCCAGGGAGTCGACGCGCAGGCGCAGCGCGGCCATCGGGTTCCGGAGCTGGTGCGAGGCGTCGGCGACCAGCCGGTGCTGCTGCTCGGCGGCCTCGAGCACGGCTTCGGACATCCGGTTGACCTCGGCGGCCAGCGAACGCAGCTCGCGGGGCCCGGCGCGTTCCGGGACGTGCGCGCGGTGCCCGTCGGCGACGGCCAGCACCCCGGTTTCGAGCTCGTGCAGCGGCCGCACCATCCAGCGGGCCAGCACCACGGCGAGCAGCACGAACACCACCGCGACCAGCACGGCGCCGGCCCCGATGGTGCCCCACCGGGTGGCGACGTCCGCGGCCGCCGCCGTCACCGACGCGCGCAGCACGACCACCCCGGACACGCGGGTGCCGGTCCCGACGGGCCGCGCGAAGTAGGCCGGTTCGGCCGACCACGGGTCCAGCCGGTCCGCCCGCGGCGCCGGTTCGTTCCGCATGGTCGCTTCCACCAGCGTGCGCACCGCCGGGTCGCCCGCGGTCAGACCGCCCGCCTGCACCAGCGGGAGGCGCCGGGCGTCGACGATGACGACGCCTTCGCCGTACAGCTCGGCGTAGCGGGCCGCGTCCGCCGCGAGGGCCGCGGGGTCGTGGGTGTCGACGGCCTGCTGGGCCAGCACGACGAACCGGTCGACGTCGGCGGTGCGGGAGATGACCAGCTGCTGGGTGCGCTGCTCGGCGGTGGCGGTCAGCAGCGGCACGGCGAACGCGGCGACCACCGCGAGGGCCAGGGCGACCAGGACCACCAGGAGCCGGGTGCGCACGGGTCAGTCCCGGCCGAGCCGGTAGCCGAAGCCGCGGATCGTGGTGAGCAGGCCCGGGCGGTCCAGCTTGGCGCGCAGCCCGGTCAGGTGGACGTCGAGCGAGCGCGACACCGCGAGGTACGCGTCGCCCCACACCTCGTCCATGAGCTGCTGGCGGCTGACCGCGGTGCCGGGGCGGGCGGCGAGCACGGCCAGGATCTCGAACTCCTTGGTGGTCAGCCCGACGTCGTGCCCGGCGACGAGGACCCGGCGGGCACCGAGGTCGATCTCGACGTCTTCGAGGCGCACGACGTCACCAGCACTGTCGGCCGGGGTGGCACGGGCCACCGCGCGCCGCACGACGGCGTCCATCCTGGCCAGCAGCTCGGCCAGCCGCACCGGCTTGGTCAGGTAGTCGTCGGCGCCGAGCCGCAGGCCGCGCACCACAGACCGTTCGTCGCCGCGGGCGGTCAGCACGATCACCGGGACCGGCGAGACGGCCCGGATCTTGCGCAGGACGTCGAGGCCGTCGAGGTCGGGCAGCCCCAGGTCCAGCAGGACGAGGTCGGCGGCGCGGTGGTGGTGCAGCGCGTTGGCCCCGCGGGCGACGCTGGTGACGGGATGACCGCGCGCGTGCAGCGACTCGGCGAGCGCGCCGGCGACACCCGCGTCGTCTTCGACGAGGAGCACGCGCACGGCCATCCCCCTGTCAGTGCCGGTCTTCCCGGCGCTCTTCCAGCTCGGAGGTCTTCGAGGTTTCCCGCATTGTGCCGTAGACGATCAGGGACACCAGGACACAGCCCGCGACGTACCAGAAGAACACCGTTTCGTGCCCGGCGCTCTTCAGCGCCTGCGCGATCAGCTCGGCGGTGCCGCCGAAGATCGCCACGGTCAGCGCGTACGGCAGCCCGACGCCCAGCGCCCGGATCTTCGTCGGGAACAGCTCGGCCTTCACGATCGCGTTGATCGAGGTGTACCCGGCGACGATCACCAGCCCGGCCAGCACGAGGAAGAACGCGCCGACGGGGTTGCGGGTCGAGCCCATCACCGTCATCAGCGGGACGGTGAGCAGCGTGCCGCCGATGCCGAAGAACAGCAGCAGCGGGCGGCGGCCGATCCGGTCGGACAGGCGCCCGAACACCGGCTGCAGGCACGCGGCGAGCAGGATCGCGCAGAACAGCACGATGGTGACCTGCCGCCGCGGGATGTGCGCGGTGTTCTCCAGGAACTTCTGGCTGTAGGTGGCGAAGGTGTAGAAGCCGACCGTGCCGCCGAGGGTCAGGCCGACCACGAGCGCGATCTCCTTGGGGTACTTGGCCAGCGCGCGCAGCGTCCCGCGTTCGCCCGCCGCCTTCCCGACCTCGCCGCCGGACTCCCGCTCGAAACTCGCCGACTCGTCCATGCCGCGGCGCAGCCACATCACCGTCAGCGCGGCGAAGGTGCCGACGACGAACGCGATCCGCCAGCCCCACGACGTCAGCTGCTGCTCGGTGAGCAGCGCCTGCAGGATCAGCTGGAGCCCCAGCGCGAGCAGCTGGCCGCCGTAGAGCGTCACGTACTGGAAGCTCGAGTAGAAACCGCGCTTGCCGGGAGTGGCCACTTCGGACAGGTAGGTCGCCGAAGTGGAGTACTCGCCGCCGACCGACAGGCCCTGGATCAGCCGCGCGATCAGCAGCAGGATCGGCGCGGCGATCCCGATGGTGTGGTAGCTCGGCGTGACGGCGATGAGCAGCGAGCCGCCCGCCATGAGCGTCACCGAGAGCACCAGGGCGCTGCGGCGGCCGAACCGGTCGGCGAACCGGCCGAGCATCCAGCCGCCCAGCGGGCGCATCAGGAACCCGACGGCGAACACGGCCGCGGTCCCCAGGAACGCGGCCGTCGTGTCGGACGTCGGGAAGAAGGACTTGGCGAAGTAGGTGGTGAACGCCGCGTAGGCGTACCAGTCGTACCACTCGACCAAGTTGCCGATCGAGCCGCGCAGCACGTTGCCGATCACGCGCTTTTCGCCGCCGTGCTGGTACGTGGTGGCACCGCTGAGCCGGGTTGTCATCGTCGACCTCCTGTGTTGCGACTCACGGTGACCAACCGGCGGGTAACCAGCAAGGTCGGGAGGCAGTTCCTAACACCCGCTTAGGACGGTCTCCGCCAGCCCGGGCGCGGGTGCGCGACCCGGCGGCGCTGCCGATAACCTCGTGCGCGGCATCAGCGCAGGAGTTCACGAAGAGGGAGAACACAGTGGGACGGTCGGTTCTGGTCACCGGGGGCAACCGGGGCATCGGTCTGGCGATCGCCCGGGACCTCGCCGCACAGGGACACCAGGTCGCCGTCACGCACCGTGGTTCGGGTGCTCCCGAGGGGCTGTTCGGCGTCCAGGCGGACGTCACCGACTCCGAGCAGGTCGACGCGGCCTTCAAGCTCGTCGAGGAGCACCAGGGACCGGTCGAGGTGCTGGTGTCCAACGCCGGGCTGACCGATGACACGCTGCTGATGCGGATGAGCGACGAGCAGTTCGAGCGCGTCATCAACGCGAACCTGACCGGCGCCTACCGCGTCGCCAAGCGCGCCTCGCGCGGCATGCTGCGCGGCAAGTGGGGCCGGTTCGTCTTCATCTCCTCGGTCGTCGGCCTCTCCGGCTCGGCCGGTCAGGCGAACTACGCCGCGTCGAAGGCCGGCCTGGTCGGCTTCGCCCGGTCGCTGGCCCGCGAACTCGGCTCGCGCAACATCACCGCGAACGTCATCGCGCCCGGGTTCGTCCACACCGACATGACCGACGAGCTGCCCGAGGCGCGCAAGAAGGAAATCCTCGCCCAGGTGCCCTCCGGCCGGTACGCCGAGCCGTCGGAGATCGCCGCCGCCGTGCGCTACCTGGCCTCCGACGAAGCCGGCTACGTCAACGGCGCGGTGCTGCCGGTCGACGGCGGCCTCGGCCTCGGTCACTGACTTCCGTACCACCCGAACAAGACTTGGAGGACCCGTGCCCGGACTGCTCGAAGGCAAGCGCCTGCTGATCACCGGCATCATCACCGACGCGTCGCTCGCCTTCCACGCGGCCAAGATCGCGCAGCAGGAGGGCGCGAAGGTGGTGCTGACCGGCTTCGGCCGCATGTCGCTGGTCGAGCGCATCGCGAAGCGGCTGCCCGAAGCGGCGCCGGTGATCGAGCTGGACGTCACCAACCAGGAGCAGCTCGACGGCCTCGCCGACAAGGTCCGCGAGCACGTCGACGGCTTGGACGGCGTGCTGCACTCGATCGGCTTCGCCCCGCAGACCTGCCTGGGTGCGCCGTTCCTCGACGCGCCGGCCGAAGACGTCAAGACCGCGATCGAGATTTCGACGTACTCGTACATGTCGCTGGCGAAGGCGTGCCTGCCGCTGATGGGCCGGGGCGCGTCGTACGTCGGCATGGACTTCGACGCGCGCGTCGCGTGGCCGGTCTACAACTGGATGGGTGTCGCGAAGGCCGGGCTCGAGTCGGTCAACCGGTACCTGGCCAAGGAGCTGGGCCCGCAGGGCATCCGCGTCAACCTGGTCAGCGCGGGCCCGATGAAGACGATGGCGGCGAAGTCCATCCCGGGCTTCGTCGACCTGGAGGACGGCTGGGGCGAGCGCGCGCCGCTCGGGTGGGACAGCACGGACCCGGACCCGGTGGCGAAGAGCGTCTGCGCGGTGCTGTCGGACTGGCTCCCCGCCACCACCGGCTCGATGATCATGGTCGACGGCGGGGTCCACTTCCTCGGCGTCTGAGCCTCACACGGCCACCGGCTCACGGTCGTCGCCGCGCTGGACGGCGGCGGCGACCGTGAGCGCGGCCAGGGTGGCCACGCCGAGAGCGATCCCGGTCCAGGCGACGCTCGGGAAGCCGAGCCCGGCGTCGATCGCGACGCCACCCAGCCACGGCCCGATCGTGTTGCCGACGTTGAAGGCCGCGGTCGTGCTGGCGCCCACGAGGGTGGGCGCGTCACCGGCGACGTGGTAGGCGCGCACGTTCAGCGCCGGGTTGGCCCCGAACCCCGCGACGCCGAAGGCCGCCACGGCCGCGACGGCGACCAGCGTGTCGGTGGTGAGAGCGAGCACGAGCAGGGCCGCCAGTGCGAGCCCGAGACAGGCGTAGAGCGTCGCGAACGGCCGCCGGTCGGCGAGCCGGCCGCCCGCGGTGATGCCGATCAGCGCGCCGACGCCGAACAGGGCCAGTACGCCGGGCACCCAGCTTTCGGGGAGGCCGTCGGTCTCGGTCAGCAGGGGGGCGAAGTAGCTGAACGCGGCGAAGATCATGGCCTGGGCCAACGCGATCACGCCGAGGGCGAGCCAGACCCGGCCCCGGCGGTAGAGCCGCAGTTCGCCGCGGACGCTCACCGCGGCCCCAGTCGTCTCCGGGACCAGCAGCGCCACGCCCGCCACCGCGACCACGGTCGCCACCGCCACGGCCCAGAACGCCGTCCGCCAGCCGGCGTGCTGGCCGAGGAACGTCCCCGCCGGCACCCCGGCGATGTTCGCCACGGTCAGGCCGCCGACCAGGACCGCCATCGCGCGGCCGCGCCGCTCGGCGGGCACGAGCGCGATGGTCGTCGCCAGCGCGACGGCCCAGAACCCGGCGCACGCGAACGCCGCGACCACCCGCGTGGCGAAGAGGACGGCGTAGCTTTCGGCGAGGGCGCCGACGACGTGCGCCGCGGCGAACACGCCGAGCAACGCCAGCAGCGTCCGGCGGCGGGGGAGCCGGAGGGTGCCGATCGCCAGCAGCGGCGCGCCGACGACCATGCCGATGGCGAACGCCGAGATCAGCAGCCCGGCGTCGGGAATGCTCACCTGCAGGTCGGAGGCCATGCCGGGGAGCAGGCCGGTGATCATGAACTCGGACGTGCCCAGCGCGAACACGCTGAGCCCGAGGACGAAGACGGCCAGGGGCATGGGTTCTCCTCCGATTATGTATCGGTCAGTTCAAAACTGCGGCAGCGCCGAGCGGACTCGGGGGGAGAGCGGTGGTCAGCGGGCGACGATGGCCGACAGCGCGATGTCGGCGACGGCGTGCATGCTGTCGCGGCTCGTGCCCCGGCGGGCCATCACACGCAGGCCCGAGGTGGTGCCGAGCAGGAACTCCGCCACCTCGGCGGGGTCCAGGCCGTCGCGGAGGCTGCCGTCGAGCACGCCCTCGCGGACGCACGCGGCGAACATGGTCAGGTTCCGGTCGGTGTCGTGCCGCAGCGCGGCGCCCACCTCGTCGTCGGGCACGCCGAGTTCGGCGAGGGTGTTGACCACGAAGCAGCCGCGGCGGCGGTCCTCGAGGTCGTCCTCGACCGCACTGTCGAGCACTGCGGCCAGCCGCTCGGCCGCGGTGCCCGGGCCGTCGAGGATCGCTTGCCGCTTGTCCAGCTGGGTGCTGGTGTAGTGGCTCAGCGAACGCCGGAAGAGGGCTCGCTTGCTGGTGAAGGTGTTGTAGACGCTGCTGCGGCCGAGTCCGGTCGCTTCGCACAGGTCCTGCGTCGTCGTCGCTTCGTAGCCGTGTTCCCAGAACGCGTGCATCGCCTTCTCGACGGCGGCGGTCTCGTCGAATTCCCGTGGCCTGGCCATGAAACCACCGTACCAGAGTTTTGGACTGTGCGATTCATAACCGGCCCGGATCAGCGTGCGGGCCGCCACATCGGCAAGATGACGGGGGTGGGATACGACGCGTTGCTGTGGCTTTCGTTCGGCGGCCCGGAAGGGCCCGACGACGTCATGCCGTTCCTCGAGAACGTCACCAGGGGCCGCGGGGTGCCGCGCGAGCGGCTCCTGGAGGTCGCCGAGCACTACCGGCACTTCGGCGGGGTTTCGCCGATCAACAAGCTGAACCGCGACGCGATGGCCGCGGTGGAGAAGCAGCTGTCGGCGGCCGGCATGGACCTGCCGGTGCACTTCGGCAACCGCAACTGGCACCCGATGGTCGAGGACACCTTGGCTTCGCTGACGGCCGACGGCGCCAAGCGCGTGCTGGTGTTCCCCACGAGCGCGTACGGCGGCTACTCGGCGTGCCGCCAGTACGACGAGGACATCGAGCGCGCCCGCACGGCGGTCGGCGACGGTGCCCCCGAACTGGTGAAGATCCGCCAGTTCTTCGACCACCCGCTGTTCGTCTCGGCGGTCGCCGACGGCGTGCGCGCGGCCCACGCGTCGCTGGGGAACGAGCCGGGGATCCGCACGGTGTTCACGGCCCATTCGGTGCCGGACGGCGCGGACCGCGCAGCGGGCCCGCCCGCGGAAGGCGGCCGCCGCTACTCCCGCCAGATCGCGGAGGCGGCGCGCCTGGTCGCGGCCGAGGCGGGCATCGAATCCTACGACGTGGTGTGGCAGTCACGGTCCGGGCCGCCGCAGGTGCCGTGGCTGGAGCCGGACATCGTCGACCACATCGACGCGTTGCACGAGTCGGGTGTGCCGGGCGTGGTCGTGTCGCCGATCGGGTTCGTGTCGGACCACCTCGAGGTGATCTGGGACCTGGACAACGAGGCGGCCGAGCGCGCGGCGGAGCACGGAATGGCGTTCGCCCGTGCGTCGACGGCGGGATCGGACCCGCGGTTCGCGGAGCTGGTGGTGGAGCTGATCCGCGAGCACACGCACGGCGTCGAGCCGCGGAAGCTGTCGTCCTTCCCGGTGGCGGGCTGCACGGTCAACGGGGCGCCTTGCGCGGTGGGTTGCTGCGAGCCGGCGAAGCGGCCAGGCCGTTAGGTTCTGCGCCCCACGAAGTGGAAGACGCGGCTGAGCCGGCGGTAGGGATCCCGCCGGCCGGCTTCGAACTCGACGGCCGCCACACGCTCGGTTTCGGCGAGGCCCGGTCCGGCACCGCTGAGGTCGAGCCAGTCGACGAACAGCCAGACGCCGTACCACTCGACGGGTGCCACCCCGCGGCGGCGGAGGGACTCGCCGAGTTCCGCGACGGTGCCGGCGTGCGTCGGCAGGCCCAGCACCCCGACTTCGCTGCGGGCGTCGAACGCTTCCAAGGCGTCCTCCCAGCGTCCTTCCATCGCCGGGCGCACGGCCGCGGCTTCGGCGTTGCCCGTCATCACCGAGACGAGGCCGCCGGGAGCGGCACACCGGCACACCTGGTCGAGGACGGGGTCCGGCCGCTCCAGGTACCCGAGCACACCGTGGCACAGGACGGCGTCGAAGCGACGGCCGCCGACCGCCTCGTCGGCGTCGGCGCCGTCGGCTTTCACGAGGGTCACCCGCTGCCGGACGGCTTCCGGGAGCTGCCCGAGCCGCTGCCGGGCCTTGCCGAGCATCGCCGCCGACGAGTCGAGCAGGGTGACGTCGTAGCCCGCACGGGCCAGGGGGAACGACTGGTGGCCCGCACCGCCGCCGACGTCGAGCACCGAGGCGGGCGGGGCCGGCAGGTGTTCCAGCAACTGGCGGTGCATCACAAGGGTGCGCACACGCCCCTTCACGGACGCGTAGGCACCGTCGGCGAAATCGCCGGCCACCGCGGCCCAGGTGTCCTCGCCCATGGCGTCACGGTACCGCCCGGCCCCACTGCCCCCAGCGCCCCAATGTGGCGTTGGGTGCGTTCAACGCACCGAACGCCACATTGGGTGCGCTGGAAGCGTCAGCCTTCGCGGGCCGTCTGCTCCGCGAACACCCGCACGGCTTCGTTGACCGCCGCGCAGCGAGCCGTCCGGACCGCGTCCGACAGGGGGCGCAACGCCTGGGCCCGCAACGTCGATGCCGACGCCGAAAGCGCTCCGCCCGGGTCGTCCGTCGAGGCCACCACCAGGATCGCCGCGATCTCGTCGGCCCGTTGCAGCACCCGCAACGCGCGTCCCGGGGTGCCGGCCGGCCAGTCGACGTCCGGGCGGGAACGCAGGTGGGCCGACAGCTCCGCGCGCACGCCCGGCCGGTCGGAGGCCACGTCGAGCGTCTGCAACGCTCCGGCGCTGGCGCGGATCGCGTCCGTCAGGCCGTGCTCGGCCTCGCCGAGCGGGACGAACTCCGGGGTCGTCGGCGAGGACAGCGAGTAGACCGTCCAGCGCACCAGCCCTTCGGCGATCGGCTCCGGCACCACGCCGAACCCGAGGTCGGGGAGCACCAGCGCGTCGCCCGAACGCAACGCCGCTTCGGTGAACGGGCCGCCGCCGCCGAGGCCGCGGACGTCGCCCGGGACGGGGAGGACCAGCTGGAGGGATTTCGCTCCTTGCGAACGCAGGGCCATCAGCAGCTGCACCGGGGTGGCCGCCCGGTTGAACGCCAGCGGGAGCGCGAAAGCGTCGGCCGCGGCCGCGTCGGCGGCCACGACGTCGTGGGCTTCACCCCACGCGAGCAGGGCATCGAGGACATCGTCGGACGCGGCGGCCCCGTTGAGCCACGCGCTCGACCACACGGCGAAAGTCGCACTGGGACGGCACACGACACCCTATTTTACCGGCTCGCCCTCCTGAGCCGGGTGCGCGCCCACGCTGGAGCCGCTCCACGTCGACGGACCGCCGTTCCGGCAGTAGCGTCGAGGAGGTGAACGCTGTTCCAGACGCTCTTCCCCGCACCGCCGGGGCCCTGCGCGCGGCCGGGTACGAGCCGCGCCCGATCGCCCGAGAGATCCACGACAACCTGCTGACCGCCCTCAAGAACGGCGAAGACGCCTGGCCCGGCATCGTCGGGTTCTCCCGCACCGTGCTGCCGCAGCTCGAACGCGCGCTGCTGGCCGGCCACGACGTCGTCCTGCTCGGGGAACGCGGCCAGGGCAAGACCCGCCTGCTGCGCACCCTCGCCGGCCTGCTCGACGAGTGGACGCCCGTCATCGAAGGCTCCGAGCTGGGCGAACACCCGCTGCAGCCGATCACGCCCGCGTCGATCCGGCGCGCCGGCGAGCTCGGCGACGACCTGCCGGTCGCCTGGCGCCACCGCTCCGAGCGCTACACCGAAAAGCTCGCCACGCCGGACACCTCGGTCGGCGACCTGATCGGCGACGTCGACCCGGTGAAGGTGGCCGAAGGCCGCAGCCTCGGCGACCCGGAGACGATCCACTTCGGCCTCGTCCCGCGCGCCCACCGCGGCATCGTCGCCATCAACGAGCTGCCCGACCTCGCCGAGCGCATCCAGGTCGCGCTGCTCAACGTGATGGAGGAGCGCGACATCCAGGTCCGCGGCTACACCCTGCGGCTGCCCTTGGACGTCCTGCTCGTGGCGACCGCGAACCCCGAGGACTACACGAACCGCGGCCGGATCATCACCCCGCTGAAGGACCGCTTCGGCGCCGAGATCCGCACCCACTACCCCCTCGACGTCGAGTCGGAGGTCGCGGTCGTGCGGCAGGAGGCGAACCTCGTCGCCGAAGTCGGCGAGCCGCTGCTGGAGGTGCTCGCCCGGTTCGTCCGGAACCTCCGCGAGTCCACGGTCGTCGACCAGCGCTCCGGCGTCTCGGCGCGGTTCGCCGTCGCCGCGGCGGAGACCGTCGCGGCCGCGGCCCTGCGGCGCTCGGCGCTGACGGGGGAGGAGCCCGCGGTGGCGCGCCCGGTCGACCTCGACGCCGTGCCGTCGGTGCTGCGCGGCAAGATCGAGTTCGAACCCGGTGAAGAGGGCCGCGAGATCGAGCACCTCGTGCACCTGCTGCGCCTGGCCGTCGCCGAGACCGCGCGCGACCGGTTCGCCGGGCTCGACCTGCGGCCGCTGGCCGACGCGGTCGCGAACGGCCACCTGGTCGCCACCGGCGAGCGCGTGCCGGGCAAGGACGTCCTCGAAGCCCTGCCGGAGCTGCCGGTGCTGCACGAGGTCGCCCAGCGGGCCGGCGTCGCCGCCGACGAGCCCGCCGGTCGGATCGCGGCCGCCGTCGAACTCGCCCTCGAATCGCTGTTCCTGTCGCGAAGGCTCGCCAAGGACTCCGACGACGCGACGACCGTCTACGGCCGATGACCGCGGTCCCGCTCCCCGACGGCTACTCCTACGGCCCGTGGCACGACGGGCCGGACCCGCTCGCGCCGCCGGCCGACCTGCGCGACGCGCTCGACGAGATCGGCCGGGACGTCATGGCCGGGGCGTCACCGCGGTCCGCGCTGGAGGAAATGCTGCGGCGCGGCACGAACCGCACCGCGGGCCTCGACGAGCTCACCCGCCGGCTCTGGCAGCGCCGATCGCAGATCCAGCGGCGCAACAACCTCGACGGCACCCTCCAGGAGGTCCAGCGCCTGCTGCAGGAGGCCCTCGACGCCGAACGGCGGACGCTGTTCCCGGACCCGGACGACGACGCCCGGTTCCGGGAGGCCCAGCTCGACGCGTTGCCGCCGGGCACGGCCGCGGCCGTCAACGAGCTCGCGAACTACGACTGGCGCTCCGAGCAGGGCCGGGAGAACTACCAGCAGATCCGGGACCTGCTCGGCCGGGAACTGATGGAGTCCCGGTTCCAGGGCATGAAGCAGGCGCTGCAGAACGCCGGACCCGAGGACGTCGAGCGGATCAACGAGATGCTCTCCGACCTCAACGACCTCCTCGCGGCACACGCCCGCGGCGCCGAGGACATCCAGCAGCGCTTCGAAGACTTCATGGGCAAGCACGGCGAGTTCTTCCCCGAGAACCCGCGGAACGTCGAGGAGCTGATCGACGCGCTGGCCGAGCGGTCGGCGGCCGCGCAGCGCATGCTCAACTCGATGTCGGCCGAGCAGCGCGCGGAACTCGCCGAGCTGACCCAGCAGGCGTTCGGCGACCCGCGGCTGGCGCAGCAGCTGTCCCAATTGGACAGTCAGCTCCGGGCGGCGCGCCCGGGCGAGGACTGGACCGGCTCGGCGCGCTTCCGCGGCAACAACCCGCTCGGCATGGGCGAAGGCGCCCAGGCCATGCAGGATCTCGCCGAACTGGACGCGCTGGCCGAGCAGCTGGGCCAGTCCTACCCCGGCGCGCGGCTGGAGGACATCGACCTGGAGGCCCTGGAAGCCCAGCTCGGCAAGGACGCGGGCGTCGACGCCCGCCGGCTGGCCGAACTGGAGCGCGAGCTGCGTCGCCAGGGCCTGTTCGAGCGCGCAGCCGACGGCTCGCTCCGGTTGTCGCCCAAGGCGTTGCGGCGCCTGGGCGAGACGGCGCTGTCGGACATCGTGAACGCGCTGCGCGGCAAGACCGGCGAGCGCGAAACCGAGTCGGCGGGCGCGGCCGGCGAGCCCACCGGCGCGTCGCGGCCGTGGCGGTTCGGGGACATGCAGCCCTGGGACGTGCCGCGGACCATCCGCAACGCGGTGCTGCGGTCGGTGTCGGTGGGCGAGCGCCAGGTCCGCCTCGACGTCGAGGACGTCGAAGTGGTCGAGACCGAGCACCGCTCCCGCGCGGCGGTGGCGCTGCTGGTCGACACGTCGTGGTCGATGGTGCAGGAAGGGCGCTGGCTGCCGATGAAGCGCACCGCGCTCGCGCTGCACCAGCTGATCAGCACCCGCTTCCGCAACGACGCGCTGCAGCTGATCACGTTCGGCCGCTACGCGCAGTCGGTGGAGCTGCCGGAGCTGGTCGGCCTGGAGGGCGCGTGGGAGCAGGGCACCAACGCCCACCACGGGCTGCTGCTCGCCGGGCAGCACTTGCGGCGGCACCCGGACGCCCAGCCGGTGGTCCTGATGGTCACCGACGGGGAGCCGACGGCTCACCTGGAGCCCGACGGCGAGGCGGTCTTCGACTACCCGCCGTTGCCCCGGACCCTCCACAAGACACTGTCCGAAGTGGACCGGCTGGCCAAGCTGGGCGCGTCGATCTCGGTGTTCCGCCTGGGCGACGACCCGCGGCTGACGTCCTTCGTGGACCTCATCGCGCGGAGATCGGGCGGCCGCGTGATCGCCCCGGACCTCGACGGCCTGGGCGCGGCGGTGGTGGGGGACTACCTGCGCACCCGGCGGTGATCCGGGCAGGCGCTCACGCAGCTTCGGCTGCGTGAGCGCCGCTCACAGCTGCACCCCGAACCGGTCGCGGACGGCGGCGATCACCTTCTCGGTCTGCGCCCGCAGAGCGGCCAGGCCCGCTTGCTCGTCGGCCGAGCCGACGTAACCGCCCGGATCCGCGCGGACGCCCTGCTTCCAGACCGCGGTGAGCCGCTGCGTCGCGGTGATGTCCTCGTCCGGGCGCCCGTCGACCAGGACCAGGTCCGCGCGCAGCCCGGGGCGGATCCGGCCGCGGTCGGCCAGCCCGAACACGTCCGCCGGGCGGGCCGTCGCCGCGGTCAGCGCCGCTGCCGGGGCGAGTCCCGCGGCCACCAGGTGCCCCAGCTCCCGGTGCAGGCTCGCGCCGTGGACGGTGCCGGGGTTGGGGGCGTCCGTCCCGGCCGGCAGCGGCACGCCGGCCTGGTGCAGCAGCCGGGCGTTGGCCCGCGCGGCCGCGAAGTCCGGCAGCTGCGGTGGCAGCCACCGCCGGCCCTGCCGTTCGAGGACCCCGCGCCACGCGGGACCCAGACGGGCGGCGAGCGCGGGCTCGGCGAGCAGACCGCCGTCGCCCGGGAAGCCGTCGGCCACCGACAGCGTCGAGACCACCGCCACCCCCGCGGCGGCGATGGCGTCGACCTGGCTCGCGGTCAGCGCGTCGAACGGCACGTGGGCCAGCACGTCGACGCCGGTGGACAGGAGGTCCACGGCTCCGCGCGCGGTCGACACGTGTGCCGCGACGACCAGGCCCGCCCGGTGCGCGGCCTCGGTCAGCGCCGCGATCGTCGGCACGTCGAGCGACGGCATCGGCATCGGGCCGCCGGTCCCGTCGTCGTAGAGCACCTTGAGGTGCGCCGCGCCCTCGGCGACGCGGCCGGCGACGAACCGCTCGGCGTCCTGCGGTCCGGTCACGACCGGGAAGGGCGCGTACATCATGCTCGGGTGCCCGCCCGGCGCCGTCGCCCCGACGCTGGAGGACCGCACGTCGGCGCAGTCCGGCCCGGCGCCGCGGGCCAGGGCCTCCCGGACCGTGTCCGGCTTGCTGAACATGTCGAGCACGGTCGTGACGCCGAAGGTGATTGCCTGCCGGGGCGCGCCGGGCAGCAGGTGCACGTGGGCGTCGATCAGGCCCGGCAGCAGGGTGCCGCCGCGGGCGTCGACGTGCTCGTCGCCGGGCCGGAGCAGGGTGTCGGCGCCGACCGCGGCGATGCGGCCGCCGTCGAGCCGGACGGCGGTGTGGTCGGTGCGGCGCTCGCCGTCGAAGACGCGGGCGCCGGTGATGGTGGTGGTCACGGCTGCACGGTAGAAGTTGACATGGTGTGAAGGTCAACTCCAAGCTGGCCGGATGCGGTACTCGATCAGCCAGGTCGCGAAGGCGTCGGGCGTGTCGGCGCGGATGCTCCGCCACTACGACGCGATCGGCCTGCTCACGCCGGCTTCGGTGGCCGCGAACGGTTACCGCTGGTATGGGCGGCTCGAACTGCTGCGCCTGCAGCGCATCCTGCTGCTGCGGCGGCTCGGGCTCGGCCTGGCCGAGATCGGGGCCGTGCTGGGCGACCAGGTCGACGAGGCGGCCGCGCTGCGCGGGCACCTGGCCCAGCTGGAGGAGGAGCGGCGCCGGCTCGACCGGGTCATCGCCACCGTCGAGGAGACGATCGCCGACCTGCACCACGCCCGGATCGGCGACCCGGACCGGTTCTTCGCCGGGCTGCGCAAGGACAGCGCCGCCATGCGGCAGAACTACCGCGAGACGTTCGGCGAGGGCGCCGCCGTGGCGTTCGACACCGCCCAGGCCGCCCAGGAGGGGCTCACCGCCGCGGACTACGAGCAGGCCGCCGCCCGGAGCGCGGCCTTGTTCCGGCGGCTGGCCGCCGTGATGCGCTCCGGTGCGGCGCCGGAAGACCCCGCCGCGCTCGACGCCGTCGCCGAGCACTACGAAGCGGTGAGCCACTTCTGGCAGCCGACCGCCCCGGCCTACGCCGCGATGGGCGGGCTCTACGTCACCGATCCCCGGCAGCGGGAACTGGCCGCGGGGGCCGACCCGGAGCTGCCGGCGTGGCTGGCGCGGGCCATCGAAGCCTACGCGCGCGTGAGGCTCGTCCCACCGCTCGGGAAGACCTGACGCGTCAGCCCTTACAGTCGGGGTATGCAGACTTGGTCATCGGTCGACGTGCCCCGCATCCCCGGCACCCCCCGCCCGCTGCGGCTCCACGACACGGCCACCGGGCAGATCCGCCCGACCGCGCCCGGCGCCACCGCCCGGATGTACGTCTGCGGCATCACGCCCTACGACGCGACGCATCTGGGGCACGCCGCGACGTACCTCGCCTTCGACCTGGTGAACCGCATCTGGCGGGACAACGGGCACGACGTCCACTACGTGCAGAACGTCACCGACATCGACGAGCCGCTGCTGGAGCGGGCCGCGCGCGACCAGGACGACTGGGTCGTGCTGGGCATGCGCGAGACGGCGCTGTTCCGCGAGGACATGACCGCGCTGCGCGTGCTCCCGCCGAAGCAGTTCGTCGGCGCCGTGGAGAGCATCCCGGAGATCGTCGAGGTCATCGCGAAGCTGCTGGCCAACGGGGCCGCGTACCGCGCCGACGACGCGGAGTTCCCGGACGTCTACTTCGACCACACGGCGACCGGCAGGTTCGGCTACGAGTCGAACTACGACGCCGAAACCATGGCGAAGTTCTTCGCCGAGCGCGGCGGCGACCCCGACCGCGCCGGCAAGCGCCACCCGCTGGACGCGCTGCTGTGGCGCGTGGCCCGCGAAGGCGAGCCGTCGTGGGAGTCCGAGCTCGGCCCCGGCCGCCCGGGCTGGCACATCGAGTGCAGCGCGATCGCGGTCAACCGGCTGGGCCTCGGGTTCGACCTCCAGGGCGGTGGTTCGGACCTGATCTTCCCGCACCACGAGTACAGCGCGGCGCACGCCGAGGCCGTGGCCAAGGACGGCCCGTTCGCCCGCCACTACGTGCACGCCGGGATGATCGGCCTCGACGGCGAGAAGATGTCGAAGTCGCGCGGGAACCTCGTGTTCGTCTCGCGGCTGCGGGCCGACCAGGTCGACCCGGGCGCGATCCGGCTCGCGCTGTTCGCCGGCCACTACCGCGAAGACCGGCCGTGGACGGCGCAGCTGCTGGCCGACGCCGAAGCCCGGCTCGCCCGCTGGCGGGAAGCCGTCTCGCTGGCCACCGGCCCGTCGGCCGAGGACACCGTCACGCGGCTGCGCGACCACCTGTCCGACGACCTCGACACCCCGAAGGCCCTGGCGGCGATCGACGCGTGGGCGAACGAGGCCCTCCGCCGCGACGGCACCGACCCGGCCGCCCCGGCCCTGATCCGCGACGCCGTCGACGCCCTCCTCGGCATCACCCTCTAACCCTACGAAAGTGCCGCCGCCGACGACCGAGGACGGAGCTTTCACGTGAAAGCTCCGTCCTTGGCAGGTGGATAACAAGCTACGCGGGGGCGGAGTGGCCGTCGGTCAGTTGCAGGTGGTCGCCGGGCCAGTCGCGGCGCAGCCAGCGGTCGTGGGACGCGATGACCACCGCGCCCGGTGCCGTTTCCAAGGCCGCGAACAGTTCTTCCGCCAGGGTCAAGGAGATGTGGTTCGTCGGCTCGTCGAGCAGGAGGACGTCCGGCGGTTCGGCGAGCAGGATCGCCAGCGCCAGCCGCCGCCGCTGACCGACCGACAGCGCACCCACCGGCTGCCGCAGATCCCGTGACGCCAGCAGGCCGAGCCGGCTCAGCGGGGGAGCGTCCTCGCCGAGGGCGTCCCGGTACGCCCAGGCCGCCGTCCGTTCCGGTGCGTCGAACACGACGTCCTGCTCCAGCAACCCGACGCGCACGCCGTGTCCGAAGTGGACCGTCCCGTTCGCGGGCGCGAGCCGCCCGGCCAGCACCGAGAGCAGCGTCGACTTCCCCGCGCCGTTCCCGCCGGTGACGAGCAGCCGGGCCGAACCGCCGACGTCCAGCCGCGGCAGCGACAACCGCCCCGGGACTTCCAGTGACCGCACCGAAATCGCCGGTCCGTCGCCGGTGGCACGGCCGGTGAGCCCGGCCCGGAACCGCAGCGGCGCCGGCGGTTTGCGCACCTGGTCGCGTTCGAGGTTTTCCAGGCGCTGCTCGGCATCGCGCACCCGCCGCGAGATCGTCTTCTGGACGCGGGCGCCCTTGAACGCGTGGATGAACTTGTCGTTGTCGCGCGGGCCGCGGCCGTAGGCGACGTTGCGGGCGGTGACCTCGACGGTTTCCCGCAGCTCCTTCAGCTCCTCCTGTTCCTCGGCGTAGCGCTGCTCCCACCGCGCTCGTTCGGCCTTCTTGTGCCCGAGGTAATCGGTGTAGCTGCCGCCGTAGCGCACCGCGCCGCCGGCCTGCCGGTCCGCGGCGGCCGGATCGAGGTCGACGATGTCGGTGCAGACGGCGTCGAGGAACACCCGGTCGTGCGAGGACAGCACCACGATCCCGGTCAGCTCGGTGAGGTGGCGTTCGAGGAACGCCATCGCGGTGTCGTCGAGGTGGTTGGTCGGCTCGTCGAGCAGGAGCGTCTCCGGACGGCGGATCAGCAGCGCGGCCAGGCCCAGCCGCGACCGCTGCCCGCCCGAGAGCGTGCCGAGCCGCCGGTCCGGTTCGACCCCGCCGAGGCCGAGCCCGTCGCAGACGAGCTTCGCGCGGCGGTCGGCGTCCCAGAGGTCGTGGGCCTGGGCCCATTCCAGCACCCGGCCATACTCCTCGAGCACGCCCGCGTCGTCGGGCCGGTCGCTCATGGCCGCGGTCAGCTCGTCGAGCCGGGCCGCGGCGGCCCGGATCTCGGCGAGCGCGTCGTCGAGCACGCCGGCGAACGTGGCGTCCATCGGGAACGGCAGTTCCTGCAGCAGAAACCCGACGTCCGGGCCGCGCAGCACCTCGCCGGAGCGCGGTTCTTCCAGCCCGGCGAGCAGCCTCAGCAGCGTGGACTTGCCGCTGCCGTTCTCGCCGACCAGGCCGAGCCGCTGCCCGGCGGACGCGGTCAGCGAGACGCCGTCGAGGACGACGCGGGCGCCGTAGCCGAAGACGACGTTCTTGGCCTGCAACGGAAAGGGGGAAGACATGGGCGATCACCGAACCCTGGGGGAAGAAAGCGGATGTCCTGCCGGGCGTCGTGGCACGCGGGAGCGTCGGCTCGACCGGGTGCCGCCTCAAGCGGGACGGGCGCGGTTCAGTTCCTCATAGTGGAACCAGGTTAACGCAACAACTGTAGAGTTAGTCAACTCGTTATGGCCTGGGTCACATCCGGCAGCCCGGCGGTCGACCGTTCGGCCGCCGCGGTGCCGTCGGTGAGGAACTCCAGCAACGCCGTCAGCTGACGGCGGTCGAAGCGGGCGAGGCGTTCGCCGACGAACCGGGCCATCGGCGCGTACAGCTCCGCGAGCTCGGCCATCCGGTCGGGCAGCGGCCGGACGACGAGCCGGCGGCGGTCCGCGGGATCGGGGGCGCGCTCGGCGAGGCGGTGCCGTTCCATCCGGTCGAGCAGCCGGGTGAACGCGCCCGTGCTCATCCCGAGCAGCCGGGCGAGCTCCGTCGGGGAGTCGCTGACACCGCCGTGGAGCAGGTGCAGGCAGTGCAGCTCGGTCGGGGTGACGGCCATCCGCTCGGCGACCGCCGCGTGGAACAGCGCGGTCGAACCCACGAAGCGGGGGAGGGCGAGAGCGGCGGCGGTGGCGAGTTCGCGCTGGTCGGGCAACGTCCATCCAAGGTCGGGTCACGACGCAGTCACTGCTTCGTGCAGTCACTGCACCGACAACGATAGGCGAGCCGTTTGACAAAGCCACCGGCGGTACCAACTATGAAGGAGAACTTTCGAAATGATCCTTTCAGATTGGACAACCGATGGCCGGGCTGCCGCCGCGCAAGCGGATCGAAGACGTCGAGCTGCTGCGTGCGCTGGCGCACCCGCTGCGGTCGGCGCTGCTCAACCACCTCACCGCCGTCGGCCCGCGCACGGCGAGCGAGTGCGCCGAGGCCGTCGGCTCGACGGCGTCCAACTGCAGCTGGCACCTGCGCCAGCTCGCGCAGTACGGCCTGGTCGAGCGGGCCGACGCCGAGGACGGCCGCGAACGCCCCTGGCGCGCCCGGCAGGTCGGCCTGGACATCGGCCGGTTCGCCGACGACCCGGCCCGCCGGGCCGCCCAGCTGGGCGTCGTGGGTGCGAGCCTCGGCCACGAGCAGGAGCTGACCCAGCGGTACCTGGACTCCCTCGACGACCTGGACCCGGCTTGGCTCGACGCGTCCGGGCTTTCGACGTACACGCTGCGCGTCACGCCGGAGGAGCTGACCCGCCTGACCGACGCGATCGACGCGCTGGTCCGGCCCTACGTGGGCGCGATCCGGCCGGACGTCCCGGCGAACGCGCGCCCGGTGCACGTCAGCCTGCGGGCGTTCCCGCGCATCGAACACTCGGGGATGGCGGAGGAATGAACCAGTTGCTGGGGGTACCGGCGTTCGCGCGGCTGTGGGTGGCCGCGTTCTTCGGCGAGACGGCCGAGTGGATGCTGCAGGTGGCGTTGCCGATCTACGTCTTCCAGCGCACCGGCTCCGCCGCGACGACGGCGCTGAGCATCGTGCTCGGCCTGCTGCCCGCGGTGCTGCTGAGCCCGGTGGCCGGCGTCGTCGCCGACCGGTGGAACCGCCGCGCGGTGCTGTTCGGCGTCTGCTGCGGGCTCGCCGTCGTGGCGCTCCCGCTGCTGGCCCAGCCCGGGATCTCCGTGGTGTACGCGGTGATGGCCGCCCAGGCGGCGTGCGCGTCGGTGTTCGAACCCGCGCGCAACGCACTGGTCCCCGAACTGGTCGGCGTCGCGGACGTCACCGGGGCGAACGGGCTGATGAGCGTCAACGGCAGCGTCGCCCGGCTGGCCGGCGGCTGGGCCGGTGGTGCGCTGCTGGGCTTCGGCGGGCTCACCCCCGTCGTCACCGGCTACCTGGTCGTTCTCGCGGTCGCGGCGGCGCTGCTGGCCAAGCCCTTCCGCCGGGTCGCCGCGCCGGCTCCGGCGCCGGCCCGGGAACCGGTGGTGCGGGCCTGGCTCGACGGACTGCGGGAGCTGGCGCACAACCGGCGCCTGCGGCGCACCGGGCTCGCGCTCGTCTTCACCTCGCTGGCGCAGGGCATGTTCCTGGTGCTCTTCGTGGTCTACGTCCTGGACGTGCTCGGCGGCAGCGAAGCCGACGCCGGCCTGCTGCGGGGGGTCCAGGCGATCGGCGGGCTGGCCGCCGGGTTCGCCCTCGCCACCGTCGCGCGGCGGGCCGCACCGGCGGCGCTGCTCGGCTGGGGCTCCCTCGCGCTCGGCCTGCTGTCCGCGGTGATCTGGAACGGTTGGCTGGTCACGACGGCGCTGGGGGTCTACGTCGGGCTGTTCGCCCTGGCCGGCGCTCCGGGCGTGGCCGTCGGCGCCGGGACGCTCGCGGAGATCCAGAGCGCGGTTCCGCCGGAGCGCGCCGGCCGGGTGCTGAGCACGACGTTCGCCGCCGTGGCCGGCTGCACGACGGCCGGCGCGCTGCTGGCGGGCACGCTCGTCGCGACGACCGGGCCTGCCGTGCTGCTGAACGTCCAGGCCGGGGTTTACGTCGTCGCCGGGTTGCTGATGCTGCTCCCGCCCCGGGGGTGGACCCGGCAGTTCGTGTGGAGGTACCGGGCGGCCCCGTCGGCGAAGTCGTAGAGCGCGACCGTCTGGGTGTCTTCGAGGGGATCTGCCGACGGCATCAGGAAGTGCGTCGGACTGACCGGCAGCAGCTCGTACCGCAGCCGGGGCGGTTTTCCCAGGACCTGCGCCTGCATCGGATCGAGGTCCAGCGTCAGGTGCAGAGCTCCGCCGTCGGCGGTCACCTCGTACCGCGCGCCGGGACGCTCGTACACGCCCTCGTACCTCGGCAGGTCGAGCTTCAGTGCGGGGTCCGGCTTCGGCAGCTCCGGGGCGGTGCCCAGGATCTCGCGGAACACCTTGCGCGCGAAGCTTTCCCGCGGGCCGCCGTTCGTCAGCACGGCGACGGCGGTGTCCGAGTCCGGGAGGATCCGCAGCCGGGCGTTCTGGCCGATCGTGCTGCCGTCGGTGGCGTACCCGGTTTCGCCGGGCCAGTCGCAAACGATCAGGCCGAGCGCCCACTCCGGCCCGAACATGTACGGATCCGGGACCGGCACGCGGGACCGCATCATCTCCCGGACGCTCCGGGCCGACACGATCCGCCTGCCGTCCGGCGCGAGACCCGCGCGGAGCAGCACCTGCGCCAGCGTGAGCACGTCGCGGGTCGTCGACGTGATGCCCCCGCCGGCGCCGAACGCCCTCGGCAGGTGGTCGATCGGCGTGACGATGGGGCCCTCGGCGAAGGACCGGAGCAGGTGGCCGGTCGCGGCCCGGGTCGGGTCCACCTGCTCGCGGCGGCTGTTCGTGCCGGTCAGGCCCAGGGGAGTGAAGAGCCGGTCCCGCAGCACGTCGTCCCAGCGCTTGCCGTCCAGGACCTCCGCGATCCGCGCGAGGATCGCGTACCCCAGCGCCGCGCTGTAGCCGTGGGTGTGGCCCAGCGGGAAGACCTGCGGCGCGCCGGCGATGTTCCCGACCATGCGCTCGTGGACGTCGTCGTCTTCGCCGGGGTCGCCGAAGGATTCTTCGATGCCGTTGGTGTGGTCGAGCAGGTGGCGGGCCGTCACTGCGTTGGTCGTCTCCGGATCGGCCACGGAGAACTCCGGCAGGTAAGTCCGGATCGGCTCGTCCAGGTCGGCCCGGCCCTCGTCGACCAGCTGCAGGAAAGTCAGGGCGGTCCACGTCTTCGTCATGGAGCCGCACTGGTAGACGGTGTCCGGCGTCGCCGGTTCGGCGGTTTCGACGTTCTTGACGCCGACGGCGAACTCGGTGATCTCGCCGTCGCGGAGCACGCCGATCGCGGCGCTTGGGATGCCGTACTCCGCCAGCAGAGCCGAGATCCGGTCCTGGAGCGTCATCGGGGGAGCCCGACCGCGTTGGCGGCGTCCGCTTCGAAGTATTCCGTGGTGGCGTGTGCGCCGGCGTGGGTCTCGAAGAAGTCCCGGACCCCTTCGACGGAGTCGTGGGCGATGACGTTGACCGCTCTCGTGCCGTCCTTGCTCGCGACCGCCAGCGTCCACGCGGCGCCCGGGGGCAGCTGGGCGTGGGCCTTCTTCAACCCGTTCCAGAACCGGTTCTCGTCCGTCACGGCCGACATGGCCAGCACGTGCGTCTTCTCTTTGCTCATGTCGAAAAGCTACGTTGCGTTTTCAGCGCTCTCAACCAATCCGTGTGCATATTGCCTGGTAAACTGGCAAATCATTGCGTCGATTCTGATAGTGAACGCAACGAGCCGTTGCATTGGAGTGTCGATGAACGCACCCGGTGGCAGACTGACGCTCGACGACCGCCGCCGCATCGCCGGCTGGCTCGCCGACGGGCTCGGGTACGCCGAGATCGGACGGCGGCTCGGCCGCCCGACGTCCACGATCAGCCGGGAGGTGGCCCGCAACAGCACATCGGGCGAGTACCGGCCCGGCCGTGCGCAGGAGGCCGCCGTCCACCGCACTCGCCGGCGCCGGCCGGCGAGGCCGCCCGAGCAGCCCACCGGCGTGGTGCGCGGGTTCGTCGACGAGTTCGCGGCCCTGCTCGCCGCGACCGGCCTGCCCCGGATGACCGCCCGGGTGTTCGTCTGCCTGCTCACCGCCGACGCCGCCGGGCTGACCGCGGCCGACCTCGTGGCGCTGCTGCAGGTCAGCCCGGCGTCGGTGTCGAAGTCCATCGGCGCCCTCGAAGCCATGGAACTGGTCGGGCGCCGGCCGGACCCGAACGGGCGCCGCGAGCGCTACACGATCGACGACGACGTCTGGCTGCGGGCGTGGCAGGCCGACACCGGCGCCCACGGCCGGGTCGCGGCCGTCGCGCAGCGGGGCATCGGCATCTTCGGGCCGGACACGACCGCCGGCACCCGGCTCGCGAGCATGGGCCGGTTCTTCGGGCAGCTCAGCGAGCAGATGGGCGGCAGCACCCTGGCCGGGGCCGCCGGGAACGACGCCCTGACCGTGCTCGCCGCCCTGGTGCACGCCGGCCGGCCGATCACCGTGCACGAGCTGGCCACCGCCCTCGGCTGGCCTTCGCGGCGGGCGGCGGCCGCCCTCGACGTGATCCGGAGCCGACCGGCCGTCGCCGACCCCCTGGAACTGTCCGGCACCGGAGCCGGGCCGATCTCCGTCACGGCGCGACCGGACCGCCTGAGCCCGGCCCAGCGCGAAGCGATCCGCAGGTTTTGCGCAGCGACCCCGGCCGCGGTGGTTACGGTGGAGGGGTGCCGCACCTCTTCGCCACCAGCGACCTCCACGTGACCCACGAGGGCAACGGCCCGATCCTCGACTCGGTCGTCCCGGAAACCCCCGAAGACTGGCTGCTCGTCGCCGGCGACGTCGCCGAGCTGGCCGAAGCCACCATCGGGACGCTGAAGACCCTGCGCAGCCGCTTCGCGAAGGTCGTCTGGGTGCCGGGCAACCACGAGCTGTGGACGACGAAGAACGACGACTGCCAGCTGCGGGGCCAGGCCCGGTACGAGTACCTCGTCGAACAGTGCCGCGAAATCGGCGTGCTGACGCCGGAGGACGAGTTCCCGGTCTGGCGGCACGGCTCGCGGCCCCTGACGATCGCGCCGCTGTTCCTGCTCTACGACTACAGCTGGCGGACCCCGGAAGCGGCGGGCAAGTCCCTGGAGGAGGCCCTGCGCCAGGCCCGGGAGGCCGGGGTGGTGTGCACGGACGAGTACTTCCTGCACCCGGACCCGTACCCGAGCCGCCAGGCGTGGTGCGCGGACCGGCTGAAGATCAGCACCGAGCGCCTCGACGCGATCCCCGAGGACCACGGCACGATCCTGATGTCGCACTGGCCGCTGCACCGCCACCCGACGGCGCCGCTGTACTGGCCGGAGTTCGCGCTCTGGTGCGGCACCACGAAGACCGAGGACTGGCACATCCGCTACCGCGCGGAGATCGCGGTCTACGGCCACCTGCACATCCCACGCAGCACCGAGGCCGACGGCGTCCGCTTC
The DNA here is from genome assembly GCF_031082405.1 of Amycolatopsis sp. A133. GTDB lineage: Bacteria > Actinomycetota > Actinomycetes > Mycobacteriales > Pseudonocardiaceae > Amycolatopsis. The sequence continues at coordinate 386,341 of NZ_JAVHJU010000007.1, read as the reverse complement.
GAAGAGGTTTCGCTCGGCTATCCGCGGGAGTGGCGGAAGCGGGCGCGGGGTGCGGTGCCGATGCGCCGGCTCCTCTGGCCGTCGTGACGCCGCGAGGTGCGGCCCGGCTGCCCGCGACCAGCCGTTTCCCGCTGCGGCCGCCCTCATGATTCCGCGCGCCGCCGCTCCCTGAGCGCGCGGACCCGGCCGCGGCTGGCGCAGGCGGGGGAGGGACACCAGCGCCGCCGGCCGCCCGGGTCGGCGAAGACGCCGCGGCAGTCCTGCTCGGGGCAGGCCCGCAGGTCGTGCCGCAGCGGCCCGGTGAGCCAGTCGGCGGCTTGGTGCGCCAGCCGGGCGAAGGCGGCGGCCGCGGTCGGCGGGGCGCTCCGGTGCAGCCGGTCGAGCGCGGCCAGGTGCACCGGCTCCGGCTCGAGGAACGCCGTGAGGGCCCGCACCTGCTCCGCCCGGGGCGCGAGGCCGTCGACCGCGCCCAGCGCGAGGGGCCGCAGTGTCTCGCGGAGTTCGTGGGCGGTGGTCAAGTCGAAGCCGGTGACCGGTGCGAGCGGGGTCAGCTCCGCGCGGGCCAGCCAGTCACGCAGCCGGTCCGCGGCCGGGAGCCGCTCGACCGGCTGGCTGCCGAAGTGGCGGCCGCGGGTGGCGAGCAGGTTCAGCCAAGGTGCGCCCATGTCGAGGCGGAAGTCTTCGGACACCTCGCCATCGTAACGGTTGAGTCGTTACACTCGTCGGCGTGACCGGGGAACCGAAGGTGCGCACGCTGCTGGGCGACATCGATCCCGCCGAACTGGGCGTGACCGACTCGCACGACCACCTCTTCTTCGCTTCGAAGCTGCTGCCGGGCGAAGAGCTCGACGACCCGATCGCGGCGTTGCGGCAGCTCATCGAGTTCAAGGGGGCCGGCGGTGGCGCGGTGGTGCAGTGGACGCCGTACGGCCTCGGGCGCCGGACCCGGGAGCTCGCCCAGGTCTCCCGTCAGCTCGGGGTGCACGTCGTCGCGGCCACCGGGCTGCACCGGGCCGGGCACTACTCGCCGTCGGTGCTCGAAGCGGTCGTCGACGACCTCGTCCGGGTCTTCGTCGACGACCTGGTCGACGGCACCGGGCCGGCCGATCTGCCCGAAGACCTGCGGACCCGGCAGCAGCGGGCCGGGCTGATCAAGGTCGCCGGCGGGTTCCACGGGATCGACGCCCACGCCCGCACGACCCTGACCGCCGCTGCGGTGGCGCACGAGGAGACCGGGGCGCCGATCGCGGTCCACCTCGAGCTGGGCACCGCGGGGCCGGAGATCGCGGAGCTGCTGTGCGGCACCCTCGGAGTTTCCCCCGATCGGGTGATCCTCGGGCACCTGAACCGGAACCCGGACCCGCGGATCCACCGCGAGCTCGCCGGAACCGGCGTCTTCCTGGCCTTCGACGGGCCGTCCCGCGCGAACCACGCGACGGACTGGCGGCTCCCGGACTGCCTCGAAGCCCTCGTCGAAGCCGGGCACGGCGCTCAGCTGCTGCTGGGCGGCGACACGACCACCGCCACGGCCCGGCGCGAGGTCGGCGTGCCGTACCTGCTCACGACGCTCGCGCCCCGGCTGACGAAGGTGCTCGGCGGCGACGTCGTCACGGCCATGCTGGTGGCGAACCCCGCGCGGGCGTTCGCCACCAGCTGGCTCAAGTGACACCCCGAAGGGTGACTCAGCGCAGGCCGAAGCCCTCCTGGCCGCCCCCGCGGCCGCGGCGGCGCAGGTAGCGCTCGAACTCGGCGGCGATCTTGTCGCCGCTGACGTCCTCGGCGACGACCTCGCTCTGGGCGTCCCCGCGCTCTTCGAGGCTGCGGACGTACTCGCTGATCTCTTCGTCCTCGTCGGCCATCTCGCTGACCGTGCGCTGCCACTCCTCGGACTGCTCGGGCAGCGCGCCCAGCGGGATCTCGACGTCGAGGATGTCCTCCAGCTTGTGCAGCAGCGCCAGCGTGGCCTTCGGGGACGGCGGGTGCGACACGTAGTGCGGCACCGCGGCCCAGATCGACACGGCCGGGATGCCCGCCTGCACGCAGTAGTCCTGCAGGATGCCGACGATGCCGGACGGGCCCTGGTAGTTGTTCAGGTCCAGCCCGTACAGCGACGCGGTGTCCTTGTCGTACGCCGTCCCGGTGACCGGGACCGGGCGGGTGTGCGCGGTGTCGGCCAGCAACGCCCCCAGCGTCACCACCGTCGCGACGTCCAGCTGCTTGATGTGCTCCAGGAGCTCGGCGCAGAAGGCGCGCCAGCGCATGTTCGGCTCGGGGCCCTGCACGAGGACGACGTCACGGTCGAACCCGTCGGGACGGCACACCGAGAGCGTCGTGGTCGGCCAGTCCACCCGGCGAGTGACGCCGTCCACCATCCGGACGGTCGGGCGGCTGACCTGGAAGTCGTAGTAGTCGTCGGGCTCCAGCTCCGCCAGCGGCGTGGCGTCCCAGTTCAGCTGCAGGTGCTCGACCGCCCGGCTGGCCGCGTCACCTGCGTCGTTCCAGCCTTCGAAGGCGACCACCATCAGCGGCCGGGAGGGTTCGGGGCGGTCGCCGGGCGGCCGCGGGGTCTCGTCGTCGGGCTCACTCACCGGCCCAGCCTACGACCACCGGCCTTACGCTGTTCAGCATGTCCGATCGCCTGTCGTCACCGTTCCTCGATGCCCTGCGATCCCGCGTCCTGGTGGCCGACGGCGCGATGGGCACCGCCCTGCAGGCCCACGACCTCAGCCTGGACGACTTCGGCGGTCTCGAGGGCTGCAACGAGATCCTCAACGTCACCCGGCCGGACGTGGTCCGCTCGGTCCACCGCGGCTACCTGGAAGCGGGCGCGGACGCGGTCGAGACGAACACTTTCGGGGCCAATTCGGCCAACTTCGCCGAGTACGGCATCACGGAGCGGATCTTCGAACTCGCCGAGGCCGGCGCGCGGCTGGCCCGCGAGACCGCCGACGAGTTCGCCACGCCGGACCGCCCGCGCTTCGTCCTCGGCTCGGTCGGGCCGGGCACCAAGCTCCCGACGCTCGGCCACGCGCCGTTCACCACGCTGCGGGACGCCTACCGCGAGGAGGTCCGCGGCCTGCTGGCCGGCGGCGCCGACGCGGTGATCGTCGAAACCACCCAGGACATCCTCCAGACGAAGGCGTCGGTCATCGGCGCCAAGCGGGCGATGGCCGCCGAGGGCCGGCACGTGCCGATCCTCGTTTCGCTCACCGTCGAAACGACCGGCACCATGCTGCTCGGCACCGAGGTCGGCGCGGCGCTCGCCGCGCTCGAACCGCTCGGCATCGACGTCATCGGGCTCAACTGCGCCACCGGCCCGGCCGAGATGAGCGAGCACCTGCGGCAGCTGGCCAAGCACGCCCGGGTGCCGCTCTCGGTGATGCCGAACGCCGGCCTGCCGGAGCTGGGCCCGGACGGCGCGGTGTACCCGCTCGGCCCGGAAGCGCTGGTCGAGGCCCTGACCGGGTTCGTCCGGGAGTTCGGCGTCGGCCTGGTCGGCGGCTGCTGCGGCACCACCGGCGAGCACATCCGGCAGCTCGCCGCGGCCGTCGCGGGCACCGCGCCCGTGCCGAGGCGGCCGCGGCCCGAGCCCGGCGTGTCGTCGCTCTACCAGGCGGTGCCGTTCAAACAGGACGCCAGCGTGCTGATGATCGGCGAACGGACCAACGCCAACGGCTCGAAGGCCTTCCGCACCGCGATGCTGGAGGGCCGCTGGGACGACTGCGTCGAGATCGCCCGCGACCAGACCCGCGACGGCGCCCACCTGCTCGACCTCTGCGTCGACTACGTCGGCCGCGACGGCACGGCCGACATGGCCGAGCTGGCCGGGCGGCTCGCCACGGCGTCCACCCTGCCGATCATGCTCGACTCCACCGAGGTCCCCGTGCTGCGCGCCGGGCTGGAACGGCTCGGCGGCCGCTGCGCGGTCAACTCCGTCAACTACGAGGACGGCGACGGCCCGGAATCCCGGTTCACCCAGGTCATGGAGCTGGTGAGCGAGTACGGTGCCGCCGTCGTCGCCTTGACCATCGACGAGGAGGGTCAGGCGCGGACGGCCGGGAAGAAGGCCGACATCGCGTCCCGGCTGATCGCGGACATCACCGGCAAGTGGGGTCTGCGGACGTCCGACGTCATCATCGACGCACTCACCTTCACCATCGCCACCGGCCAGGAGGAGTCCCGCCGCGACGGTGCCGAAACGACCGAAGCCATCCGCGAGATCAAGCGCCGCCACCCCGAGGTCCAGACCACGCTCGGGCTGTCGAACATCTCCTTCGGGCTCAACCCGGCGGCACGGCAGGTGCTCAACTCGGTGTTCCTGCACGAGTGCGTCCAAGCCGGGCTCGACACCGCCATCGTGCACGCGTCGAAGATCCTGCCGATGGCCCGCATCCCGGACGACCGGCGCGCGGTCGCCCTCGACCTCATCCACGACCGCCGCCGCGAGGGCTACGACCCCCTGCAGGAGCTGATGGCCCTGTTCGAGGGCGTCAGCGCGGCGTCGTCGAAGGCGTCGCGCGCCGAGGAGCTGGCCGCGCTGCCGCTGTTCGAACGGCTGGAACGCCGGATCGTCGACGGCGAGCGCACCGGTCTCACCGACGACCTCGACGCGGCCCTGGAGCAGCGGCCCGCCCTGCAGATCATCAACGACACGCTGCTGTCCGGCATGAAGACCGTCGGCGAGCTGTTCGGCTCCGGCCAGATGCAGCTGCCGTTCGTGCTGCAGTCGGCCGAGGTGATGAAGGCCGCCGTCGCCCACCTCGAACCGCACCTGGAGTCCGGTGACGACTCGGGCAAGGGCCGGATCGTGCTGGCCACCGTCCGCGGCGACGTCCACGACATCGGCAAGAACCTGGTCGACATCATCCTGTCCAACAACGGCTACGAGGTCGTCAACCTCGGCATCAAGCAGCCGATCACCACCATCCTCGACGCGGCCGAGGAACACGGCGCCGACGCCATCGGGATGTCCGGGCTGCTGGTCAAGTCGACGGTGATCATGAAGGAGAACCTCCAGGAGATGAACTCCCGGGGCGTCTCCGCGCGCCGGCCGGTGCTGCTCGGCGGCGCGGCGCTCACCCGGTCCTATGTGGAGAACGACCTGACCGAGCTGTACCTCGGCGACGTCCGCTACGCCCGGGACGCGTTCGAAGGGCTGCGGCTGATGGACGCGATCATGGCGGCCAAGCGCGGAGAGTCGCCGCTGGTGGACGCCGACGCGGAGAAGAAGCGTCAGGAGCGCAAGGAACGCCGCGAACGCTCGCTGCGGATCGCCGAGGCGCGCAAAGCCCGCAAGTCCCACGAGGAAGCCCTCGAAGGGCCGCCGCCCGCGCGCTCGGACGTCGCCACCGACGTGCCGCTGCCGACCCCGCCGTTCTGGGGTTCCCGGGTGGTCAAGGGCGTCGCGCTCGCCGACTACGCGGCGATGCTCGACGAGCGGGCGACCTTCATGGGGCAGTGGGGGCTCAAGGGCGCGCGCGGCGGCGCCGGGCCGACGTACGACGAACTGGTGGAGTCCGAAGGACGGCCGCGGCTGCGGTACTGGCTCGACCGGCTGACCGCCGACGGCGTCCTGGCCCACGCGGCCGTCGTCTACGGCTACTTCCCGTGCGTCGCCGAGGGTGACGACCTGGTCGTGCTCACCGAGCCCGAACCCGGCGCGCCGGAGCGGCTGCGCTTCACCTTCCCGCGGCAGCGCCGCGACCGCCGGCTCTGCCTGGCCGACTTCTACCGGCCGCGGGAGGCCGGTGAAATCGACGTCGTGCCGTTCACCGTCGTCACCATGGGCCAGCCCATCGCCGACTACGCGAACGAGCTGTTCGCCGCCGACGCCTACCGCGACTACCTGGAGGTCCACGGCCTCGGTGTCCAGCTGACCGAGGCACTCGCCGAGTACTGGCACGGCCGCATCCGCCAGGAGCTGACCTTCCCCGGCGGTGTGGCGGTCGCCTCAGAGGACCCCGACGACGTCGAGGACTTCTTCAAGCTCGGCTACCGTGGAGCGAGGTTCTCCCTGGGCTATGGCGCCTGTCCCGACCTCGAAGACCGGGCGAAGATCGTCGCCCTCCTCGAACCGGGCCGGATCGGCGTGAAGCTGTCCGAGGAGTACCAGCTGCACCCCGAGCAGTCGACCGACGCGATCGTCTGCCACCACCCGGAAGCCAAGTACTTCAACACCTGAGGAGACTCCACTGTGGACGGTATCGACGCCGTGTTGTGGGACATGGACGGCACGCTCGTCGACTCCGAGAAGCTGTGGGACGTCGCCCTCTACGAGACGGCGGAATCGCTCGGCGGCAAGCTGTCCGAGGAACAGCGGATGACGCTGGTCGGGTCCAACATGGACGACACCTCGGCCTACCTGCTGGAGGTCGTCGGTCTCCCGGTGACGCCCGAGGCGATCGCCTCGACCGGCGCGGAGATCCGCCGCCGCACGGCCGGTCTCTTCGACGACGAGCTGCCGTGGCGCCCCGGCGCCCGCGAAGCGCTGACGGCGGTGCGGGCAGCGGGTCTGCGGTCGGCGCTGGTCACCTCGACCGAGCGCGAGCTGACCGAGCTCGCGCTGAACACGATCGGCCGGGACTTCTTCGACGTCACCGTGTGCGGCGACGAGGTCGACGGCCTCAACAAGCCGCACCCGCGCCCGTACCTCAAGGCGGCCGAGCTGCTCGGCGTCTCGCCGGAGCGGTGCGTCGCGGTCGAGGACTCGCCGCCGGGCACCGCCTCGGCGGTCGCGGCAGGCTGCACGGTGCTGGTGATCCCCAACGACGTCCCGGTCGAGGCGGGGGAGCGGCGCGTGTTCCGCGACTCGCTCGTGGGCGTCGACGTCCCGGCGCTGGCGGCCCTGCTCGGCTGATCACCACCATGTCGTTTTTCCGCTAGCCCCGGGCCGCCGCAGTCCGCGATGCTGGCGGGGTGCATGAGGACTTCGAGCGGTGCGTGCGGGCCGTGCAGGCGAAGGACGCCCGGTTCGACGGGTGGTTCTACACCGCCGTCCTGACGACGAAGATCTACTGCCGGCCCAGCTGCCCGGTGGTGCCGCCCAAGCCGCGGAACATGAGCTTCTACCCGAGCGCCGCGGCCGCCCAGCAGGCCGGGTTCCGCGCGTGCAAGCGCTGCCGTCCCGACGCCAGCCCCGGCTCGCCGCTGTGGAACGAGCGCGCCGACCTGGTGGCGCGGGCGATGCGGCTGATCGCCGACGGCGTCGTCGACACCGAAGGCGTCCGCGGGCTGGCCGCCCGGCTCGGCTACAGCGTCCGGCAGGTCGAACGGCAGGTGTTCGCCGAACTCGGCGCCGGCCCGCTGGCCTTGGCGCGGGCCCAGCGCGCGCAGACCGCACGCACGTTGATCGAGACGACCACGCTGCCGATGACCGAGCTGGCACTGGCCGCCGGGTTCGGCAGCATCCGGACGTTCAACGACACCGTCCGCGAGGTGTTCGCCCTCTCGCCGACGGAGCTGCGCAGCCGCGCGAAGGGCCGGCCCACCGCGGCCCCCGGTGCGCTCGTCCTGCGGCTGCCGTACCGGAAGCCGCTGTGCCCGGACAACCTCTTCGGGCACCTCGTGGCGACCGGCGTGCCGGGCGTGGAGGAGTGGCGGGACGGCGCCTACCGCCGGACGCTGCGGCTGCCGCACGGCCACGGCGTCGTCGCGCTGCGCCCCGGAGACTCCGCTGACGGCCACATCGCCTGCCGGCTCACCCTGGCCGACCTCCGGGACCTGCCGGCCGCGACCAGCCGGTGCCGCCGCCTGCTGGACCTCGACGCCGACCCGGTCGCCGTCGACGACCAGCTCGCCACCGACCCGCTGCTCGCGCCGCTGGTGGCGGCGGCACCCGGCCGCCGGGTGCCGCGGACGGTCGACGGCGCCGAATTCGCCGTCCGGGCCGTGCTCGGGCAGCAGGTCTCGACGGCGGCGGCGCGGACCCACGCGGCCCGGCTCGTCGTCGCGCACGGCGAACCGGTCGAGGACCCCGAGGGCGGCCTGACGCACCTGTTCCCGGCACCGTCGGCACTGGCGTCGCTGGACCCCGAGACCCTGGCCATGCCGCGCAGCCGCCGGCGCACGCTGCTCGGGCTGGTCGCGGCGTTGACGGACGGGCTCGACCTCAGCGCGGGCAGCGACTGGGACGCGGCCCGGGCGGCGCTGACCGCGTTGCCCGGCTTCGGGCCGTGGACGGTCGAGAGCATCGCGATGCGGGCGCTGGGCGATCCGGACGCGTTCCTGCCCACCGACCTCGGCATCAAGTACGCGACGGAGGTTCTGGGCCTCGGCGGCCAGGCCGCCGTCGTCGCCCGTTCCGCGGCTTGGCGCCCCTGGCGCGCCTACGCCACCCAGCACCTCTGGGCCACCGGTGACCACGCGATCAACCGGATGCCCGCGGCATGAACCCGACAGGAGAAATCATGCGTACCCACGCTGTCGTCGACAGCCCGTGCGGCCCGTTGACGCTGGTCGCCGAGGGCGCCGCGCTCTGCGGCCTCTACATGGTCGACCAGCGCCACCGCCCGGACGAGCTGACCTTCGGCTCGCACGACGCGAGCGCGGAGATCTTCGACCGCGCCGAGAGCGAGCTGAAGGAGTACTTCGCCGGGCAGCGCCACGAGTTCGAAGTGCCGCTCGCGTTCGTGGGCACGCCGTTCCAGCGGGCGGTGTGGGCCCAGCTGCGCGAGATCCCCTACGGCACGACGATTTCCTACGGGCAGCTGGCGGACCGGCTGGGCAACCCCACGGCGTCGCGGGCGGTGGGCCTGGCCAACGGCAAGAACCCGATCGGCATCATCGTCCCGTGCCACCGGGTGGTCGGCTCGACCGGCTCGCTCACCGGCTACGGCGGCGGCCTGGAACGCAAGCGGTACCTGCTGGACTTCGAGCAGGGTGCGCTCTTCTGATTCCCAGCCCGTGGGAAGCACGGTCCACGGCAGTGTGAGATGGGCGGCACCCGCGGCGGGGCGGAGGGGCGCCGGGGGGTCCGGGATGGAAGGATCGCGGACCGTGAAGACCTTCGATGAGCTGTTCGCGGAGCTTGCCGAGCGCGCGCGTACCCGTCCCGACGGGTCCGGCACCGTCGCCGCCCTCGACGCGGGAGTCCATGCCCAAGGCAAGAAGGTGCTCGAGGAAGCCGGCGAGGTGTGGATCGCCGCCGAGCACGAGTCCGACGAGCGCCTCGCCGAGGAGATCTCCCAGCTGCTGTACCGGGTGCAGGTGCTGATGCTCGGCCGCGGCCTGTCGACCGAGGACGTCTACCGCTACCTGTGACGGGTGGTCCACCGCTGAACGAGGAGAGAAGCGAAATGCTGCGTGTTGCCGTGCCGAACAAGGGAGCCCTCGCCGCCGCGGCGACGGAGATGCTCGGCGAGGCGGGCTACCGCAAGCGGCATGAGCAGCGCGACCTGACCGTGCTCGACCCGGTCAACGAGGTCGAGTTCTTCTTCCTGCGGCCCAAGGACATCGCCATCTACGTCGGCTCCGGCGAGCTCGACCTCGGCATCACCGGCCGCGACCTCGCGCTCGACTCCGGTGCCGCGGTGGAAGAAGTCCAGGCGCTCGGCTTCGGCGGGTCGACGTTCCGCTACGCGGCCCCGGCCGGCCGGGACTGGAAGCCGGCGGACCTGCACGGCAAGCGGCTGGCGACGTCGTACCCGCGGCTGGTCCGCGACGACCTCGCCCGCCACGGCGTCGAGGCCGAGGTGATCCGCCTCGACGGCGCGGTGGAGATCTCGATCCAGCTCGGCGTGGCGGACGCGATCGCGGACGTCGTCGAGTCCGGCCGGTCGCTGCGGCAGCACAACCTGGTGGCGTTCGGCGACCCGATCTGCGTGTCGGAAGCGGTGCTGCTGCAACGCCGGGGTTCCGAAGAGAGCAAGGCGAAGTCGCAGCTGGCCGCGCGCCTGCGCGGGGTCGTGTTCGCGCAGCAGTACATGATGCTGGACTACGACTGCCCGCGGACGCTGGTGGAGCGCGCGATCGCGATCACGCCGGGGCTGGAGTCGCCGACGGTGGCGCCGCTGGCCGACGACGACTGGGTGGCCGTGCGCGCGATGGTGTCGCGCAAGAAGGTCAACCTCATCATGGACGAGCTCGCCGAGGTCGGCGCGAAGGCGATCCTGGCGTCGGACATCCGGTCCTGCCGCCTCTGACCGCACGCCGCTCGTGAGTGGCAAGGCGGGTTAGAACCCGCCTTGCCACTCACGACCGGTCAGCGTGGGCGGTTGGGCTTCTTCGGCAGCAGGTCGTACAGGCCCTTGCGGGCGCCGTTGTCGTTGACGTTGCGGGCCACCGCCACCTCGGAGATGAAGTCTTCGAAGACGAACTCTTCGTCGGCCGGGACCACCGCCGGGGCCGCGTTCTGCTCCAGGTAGCTGTCCAGCGTGCCCGCGATCTCCCGGAACGACAGCGCCTGCAACGTCTCCGGCGCGTACGTCGTCACCGGGACGCCGTGCGCCGCCGCCTCGTTCATCACCACACCAAGAGGCAGGTGCGACAGCATCGGGATGCCGAAGTCGTACATCTCCTGCAGCGCCGCGGCCGCGTAGTGCGAGATCGGCCGCCGGTACAGGCTCGGCACCAGGCCGAACCACGACAGCGGCTGCCGCCCGACGGTCTGCTCGACGTACCGGACCTGGTCGGCCAGCAGCCGCAGGGCGCGGATGCTCGTCTTGTCCGGCTGGACCGGCACCAGGATGCCGTGCGACGCCGCCAGCGCGTTGTTCGTCAGCACGTCCAGCGCGGGCGGGCAGTCGATGACGCAGTGGTCGTAGTTGGCGAACTGGATGACCCGGGCCAGCTGCCAGCCCGGGACGCGGAACGAGTCGAGCCGCCGGATCAGGTCGAACATCCCCGGTGACGTCGGCACGACGTCGAGCGCGCCGCCGCGCCCGAGGTTGCTGCGCGGGTGCGGGACGACGAGTTCCTCGATCGGGCCCTTCCACGTCTTGGCCAGCGCCTTCGCCAGGCTCGGCCGGTCCGCGGGCACCTCGGCCAACCCGAGCATCTCGGTCGTCGCGTGGCCCTGCGGGTCGAGGTCGACCAGGAGCACCCGGCGGCCCTTCTCGGCCAGTGCGGCCGCGGTGCCGACGCTCAGTGAGGTCTTGCCGACCCCGCCTTTCTGGTTGACCACCGAGGTGATCTGCATGCCGGAGCGCTCCTCAAGTCGGTCGTTCCGCGAAGGTTATTGGATACGGGCCCGTTGTGGGTGGCTATCCGCCCCCGGCCTGTCGCGGCCGGACCATCAGCGCCTGCGCGCCGGTGGCCACCGGGCCGCCGTCGTCGTGCAGGATGCTCGTCGCCGTGCCGATGCCGTGGTGGCCCACCAGCGTCACCGCGTCGAGGCCGATCCACTCGCCCCGGGGTACCCGCCGCAGGTGCACGGTGAGCTCGGAGTTGATGAACCACCACTTCCGCGGGTCGAGGTAGTTCGACACGCCGTTGCCGGAGTCGGCGACGGCGAACAGCCGCTGCAGCCCGCTCGGCTCCTCGCCGTCGACCAGCGGGACGCGCTGGCGCGCCCACACCGCTGCCGGGCCGGGCACGTCCATGCCGCCGCGCACCGCCCGCCACTCGACCGCGTCGAGGTAGCCGCCTTGCCAGCCCTCCGGCCACGGCGACTCTTCGACGCTGCCGGGCCCGGGCAGCAGCGGGCCGGCGTCGGTGCCGACCTCCGCCGTGTCCGACGTCGCGATGCGCCACGCCGAGGCCCGCGCCACCACACGATCGGTGCTCGCCAGCTCCGCCTGCAGCAGCTCGACCGACCGGCCGGGCCGCTCGACCCGGGCCCGCACGGTGAGCTCGGCGACCGGCGCCGGGCCGAGGATCTCCACGGTCACGCGCGCGAGTTCGGCCGGGTGGGCCGATCCGACGGTTTCGAGGGCGCGTACGAGCAACGCCGACGGCGGGCCGAAGTGCTGGGCGTCCGGGGTCCACGGCCCGGCGGTGTGCCCGGTCGCGGAGTACCGGTCGCCGCCGAGCGGGACGTAGAAGGCGTCGGCCATCAGTCGGCCCGGTCCAGCGGCGTTTCGTCGCCCGCGTCGGGCTCCGGCCAGCCGGGGTAGTCGGGCGGCGTGCCGCCGTACTCCGGGCAGTGCGCCTGGTGGTCGCACCAATTGCACAGCTTGCTCTTGTTCGCCCGGAAGTCGCCGGTCTTGCCCGCCTTGAGGATGGCCTGCCAGATGGCTTCCAGCGTGCGCTCGAAGCGCAGCAGCTCGGCTTCGTCGGGTGTGTAGGCGAGCGACTGGCCGTCGGTCAGGTACATGAGCTTCAGCTGGCGCGGCACGATTCCGCGCAGCCGCCACAGGACCACGGCGTAGAACTTCATCTGGAACATCGCCTTGGCCTCGCCGATCTCGCGCGGCGCGGCACCGGTCTTGTAGTCGACGACCCGGATCTCGCCGGTCGGCGCGACGTCGAGGCGGTCGATGTAGCCGCGCAGCAGGACGCCGGAGCCCAGCTCGATCTCGACGTGCAGCTCGCAGGCTTCGGGTTCCAGCCGTCGCGGGTCTTCCAGCTCGAAGTAGGCGTCCAGCAGCTTTTCCGCCGACCGCAGCCACTCCGCGTGGTCGCCGGGCTTCCCGCCGTCGAACAGCTCGGTCCACTCCGGACGGTCGGCGGACAGGTCCGTCCACGCCGGCCCGAGCAGCTCGCGCGCCCGGGGCGGGACGCGTTCGGCGGCCGGGAGGGCGAAGAGCCGTTCGAGGACGGAGTGGACGAGCGTGCCGCGCAGCTGGGCCTTGGTCGGGACTTCCGGCAGCCGGTCGACCGCGCGGAACCGGTAGAGCAGCGGGCACTGCTTGAAGTCGCTGGCCCGGGACGGCGACAACGCGGGCCGCCGCCGCACCTCGGTGGCGACGGCGGTGGCTGGGGGTTCCGTGGTGACGGTGTCGGCGTCGGGCATGGGCAGAGCGTAACGCCGGGGTCCGACAGTTCCGGCGACCGCAACGCCCGCACCCCGCCCAAGCGCCCCAATGTGGCGTTGGGTGCGTCCAACGCACCCAATGTGGCGTTCGGTGCGTCCAACGCACCGAACGCCACATTGGGGCGCTTTGAAGGGGGCTCAGGCGTCGCCGGTGAGCTTGCCGCGCAGCTGCTCCAGGGTCTGCGACAGCAGCCGGGAGACGTGCATCTGGGAAATGCCGACCCGGTCGGCGATCTGCGTCTGCGTCAGCCCGCCGAAGAAGCGCATCACCAGGATCGCGCGCTCGCGCTTCGGCAGTTCCTGCAGCAGGGGCTGGAGGGCCTCGTGGTTCTCGACCATGGCCATCTCGTGGTCCGGTTCCCCCATGGTGTCCGCCAGCGACAGCGCCTCGGCGTCGTCGTGCACCGGCTTGTCGACCGACAGCGCCTGGTAGGCGTTGCCCGCCAGGAGCCCTTCCCGGACCTCGTCGACGTCCAGGCTCAGGTGCTCGGCCAGCTCGGTCGGCGTCGGCGCGCGGCCGAGGCGCTGGGAGAGCACCGCCGAGCCCTGGCTCAGCGAAAGGTGCAGCTCCTTGAGCCGGCGGGGAACCCGCACGGACCAGCCGGTGTCGCGGAAGTGCCGCCGGACCTCGCCCATGATCGTCGGGACGGCGAAGGAGAGGAAGTCGTGGCCGCGGGTGGGGTCGAACCGGTCGACGGCGTTGATCAGGCCGATCCGCGCCACCTGGACCAGGTCTTCCCGGGGCTCGCCGCGACCGGAGAACCGGGTCGCGATGTGCTCGGCCAGCGGGAGCAGCTCGGTGACCAGCTTGCTCCGCACCACCTCCCGCCGCGGGTCGTCGGCGTCGAGCTCGCCCAGCTCCCGGAACAGCGGTTCGCAGTGGGCGTATTCGTCCGGGCGGTGGAGGAGGGTTTTCCGCTCGCTGCTCACGCGCTCGTTCCCGGGTTCAGCACCAGCTCGATCGTGACGATGCCCGCGCCTCCACCGGGAAGGACGTCGCAGTGCGCGGTCACCGACCGGCTCAGGGTGGTCAGGACGTGCCAGCCGAACGTGCGGTCGCTCGGCGGGCGCGGGTCGCTCGACCGGGTCGAGACGACGACGTGCAGGCCGTCGGGGGCCAGGCGGAACTGGCACTGCAGCTGGGCGCCGAGCTCGGCCAGCTGGACGAGCTGTGCGCACGCCTCGTCGACGGCCATCTTGGCGTCGGCGATGGCGTCCAGCCCGAAGTCCGCCCGCGACACCACGCCGTGCGTCAGCATCCGGACGAGCGGGATCTGCTCCGCCATCGCGGGGAGCCGCAGCTCGACGAGTTCGTCGAGCAGCTCGTCGAGCGTCGGCTTCGCGCCGAACGAGCTGCCGCTTCGAGTTTCTTCCATGCGCGAGGTACTACCCATCTGGGGGAATGCTGACACTTCGTGGTCGGGAATTTCGGGTTTTGTCACCGGCCCAGCGCCCGTTCGAGTTCCTTCTTGGTCATCTTCGACCGGCCGTCGATCTTCCGCTTCTTCGCCTCGTTGTAGAGCTGGTCCTTCGTCGGGCCGCCCGGGCCCTTGCGGTTGCCGGACCGCTCCCCGCCGCGCTGCTGCGGCGACTTGTCCTTCAGGGACGTCTTGCTGGCCTGCCGGGACTCGCCCGACTGCGCGCGGTTCTTGTTCACCGTCCTGGCGGCGATCTCCTTGGCCCGTTTTGTGCTCGCGCCGCGTTCCTCGGCCGAGTCCTTGACGTGCTCATACTGGCGCTCGCGCTTGCCGCTCCACGACTGAGGCATGCCCGCTCCCTTCGTCTCGCGGGGCGGGTACCCGTTCGATCACCCGGTAAACGTCCCGGTCGGGCGGGTTACCGGCCGCCGGGGACGGGTACGCGGAGGGCCGAGCGAGAGGAGGGGCCGATGCGGATCGGCTACACCTTGATGACCGAGCAGGCGGGCCCGGGCGACCTGGTCCGGTTCGCCGCCGGTGCGGAACAGGCCGGCTTCGACTTCGAGGTCATGAGCGACCACTACTCGCCCTGGCTGGACGAACAGGGCCACGCGCCGTACGCCTGGGCCGTGCTGGGCGCGGTCACGCAGGTGACCGAGCGCGCCGAGCTGATGACGTACGTGACCTGCCCGACCATGCGCTACCACCCGGCGGTGGTGGCCCAGAAGGCGGCGACCGTGCAGGCCCTCTCCAACGGCCGGTTCACCCTCGGCCTCGGCGCGGGCGAGAACCTCAACGAACACGTCGTCGGCCGCGGCTGGCCGCCGGCCAACGTCCGGCACGAGATGCTGGCCGAAGCCGTGCAGATCATCGGCGGCCTGTTCGACGGCGGCTATTTCAACTACGACGGCAAGCACTTCCGCGTCGACTCGGCGAAGCTGTGGGACCTGCCGGAGCGGCGGGTCCCGATCGGGGTCGCCGTGTCCGGCTCGCAGTCGGTCCAGCGGTTCGCCCCGGTCGCCGACGTGATGATCGCCGTCGAACCGAAGGCGGAGCTGTCCCGGGAATGGGACGCCACCCGGCTCGGTGGCGCGCCGAGCCGCAAGGTCGGGCAGCTGCCCGTGTCGTGGGGCACCGACCGCGACGCCGCGGTCAAGCGGGCGCACGCGCAGTTCCGGTGGTTCGCCGGCGGCTGGAAGGTCAACGCCGAGCTCCCCGGACCGGCCGGGTTCGCCGGCGCGACGCAGTTCGTCCGCGAGGAGGACGTCGCCGGCTCGATCCCGTGCGGCCCCGACGTCGAGCCGATCGCCGAGGCGGTGCGCGAGTTCGAGAAGGCGGGCTTCACCGACGTCGCGCTGGTCCAGATCGGTGGTGACCAGCAGGACGGCTTCCTCGACTTCGCCGAAAAGGAGTTGCTCCCGGCATTGCGCGGCTGAGTTCACGAGGGCAGGGACAGCAGCCGCCGGGTCAGGCCGGGGCCGGGGCGGGGCGTCGATCGGTCAGCGCGAGCTGCCGGTCCGCCCCGGTCACCCGCAAGGCGCGGCGGACCATCGGGTTCGTCCCGGTGACCACGAGCAGCTCGGTGCCCGCCTGCCCGGCCTGCAGGGCCGCGTGCAGCAGCACCCGGACACCGGCCACGCCGAGGAAGTCCACTTCGGACAGATCGACCACCAGCCGCTCCGGTGTCGCCCGGAGGCGGTCGGAGAGCAGCGTGGCCAGGTCGCCCGCCGTCGCGCTGTCGAGATCGCCGCGGGCGGTCACCAGGACCGCGTGCGGAGCGGGCCACGCCGTGCGCAGCCGCAGGCCCGGGTGCCGGGCTCGGGGGAGGTTCATGCCGGTTCACCGCCGTTCTGATGCGGCGCGGCCGCAGCGCCGCGCTCGGGGGAGTTCGAGCGGCTGCTGGTTGAACCGTGTCCACCGAGACTAACCCCGCGCCCACGGGCCGCAACCGCCGTTGCTCCGAACGGGCGTGTGCCGCGTCGCGGCGGTGACCGCTCGTGCCCGGCCCGGTCGCGATGCAGTAATCTCGCGCTGGACCCGTTAAAGCGCTAGCGGCCCACTAGTGGCGCGCGCCCGGGTCCTCCCTGGTCCAGAGCGCCCCGAAGAACGAGGGAGGGGCGTCACCAGGATGACGGGCGGCCATGAGCAGCTCATCGCGCGGCTGGACGAGGTCACGCTCGCGATGGAGTCGCTGACCGCGATGCTGGACAGCGGGCTCGACCTGGGCCAGATGCTGCAGGCGGTGTGCGACCACGCCGTGCAGGTGGTGCCGGGGGCCGACATGGCGAGCATCACCCTGGTCCGCGACGGGGTGCCGGAGACGGTGGCCAGCACCGACCAGCGGGCGGTGAACTTCGACCGTGAGCAGTACCGGATCGGGGACGGGCCGTGCCTGCGCGCCGCGGAGACCGGCCAGCCGGTCCGCGTCGGCGTCGGCGCGGTCGGGGACCTGTGGCCGCAGTTCGTGACGTCGGCCGCCCAGCTCGGCGTGGCCAGTTTCCTCGCCGCGCCGCTGACGGTGGACGAGGACATGTCCGGCGCGGTGAACCTGTTCGGGTTCGGCGAGCACGGGTTCAGCGAGCTGAGCACCAAGATCCTCGAGCTGTACACGGCGACCGTGGTGTTCGGCCTGCGCAGCGCGCGGCGGTACTTCGCGGCCCGGGAGCTGGTCGACCAGCTCAACCGGGCGCTGGAGACCCGGGCGGTGATCGACCAGGCCAAGGGCATCCTCATGGCCGCGCACCGGATCACCGCCGAGGAAGCGTTCCAGCGGCTGGTGAAGCGCTCTCAAGACGGCAACCGGAAGCTCCACGAGGTGGCGGCGGAGTTCGTCGCGGCGGTGGCGACGACGACGGCGTGAGCTAGCCGGCGGGCACCTCGTCGGGGGGTGCCTCGGACTCGACGGCGGCCGGTTCGGGGTGGTGCTTGCTGCGCTGGCAGGTCGTGCACACCAGAGTGCGGCCGAGCACCGTTCCGTCGTCGGCGACGAGCTTGGCGACGTGCATGGTCGGGAAGCCGCAGACCTCGCAGGGCAGTGAGCCGTCCTCGCGGCTGATGCGGAGCTGGGTGCCCATCCGGCCTCCTGCTGTGACGTGGATCTCACCACCTTGCCGTGTCCGGGGCCGGAACCGGGCGAATTCACTCGTTCGGCCTAGTGGGAGCGGTCTTAGTTGCCTCCTTAGGGGACACCGGTGTCGCGCGCGGTGATCCGGGGTAACCCGCCCGCGAACGGTTCACCGGGGATTTCCGGAGGGGAGCACGAGATGCGGGACAAGCGCAACGATCTGCGGCCGGTGGCGGACCTGCTCGCCGACGGCGGGAACTCCCCGGAGCAGGAGCGCACCCGTCGCAAGGCGGCACTGGCCGTGGCCGCGCGGGCCAAGGACCCCGAGGACTGCGCCCGGCTGCTGGACATGCTCGGGCTGCACCGGACCGGCCGCCGCGCCAGCGACGTCGCCTGAGCCGGGCGAGGAGGACGACATGGCCCGACCGGTGTGGAGCGGCGCGCTGAGCCTGGGACTGGTCACCGTGCCGGTGGAGCTGTACCCGGCGGTGGCGGACCACACGATCCACTTCCACCAGTTCGAACGCGGGACGTCGGACCGGATCCGCAACCGGCGGGTCAACGAGCGGACCGGCGACGAGGTGACCCAGGACGAGATCGTCAAGGGCTACGACCTCGGCGGCGGCGACCACGTGCTCGTCGAACCGGACGAGCTGGACGAGATCGCCCCCGAGCGCTCCCGCCGGATCGACATCGAGCAGTTCGTCGAGCTCGACGAGATCGACCCGTGGTTCTTCGACAAGACGTACTGGCTCAAGCCGGCGAAGGAGGACTTCGCCAAGGCGTACGGCCTGCTGCTGCAGGCGATGGACCGCAGCGAAAAGGCCGGCGTCGCGAAGTTCGTGCTGCGCGGCAAGGAATACCTCGCGGCGGTCCGCGCGGGCGAAGACGTCATGGTGCTCAACACGCTGCACTTCGTCGCCGACCTGCGGAAGCCGAAGGACGTCATGGGCAAGCTGCCGGAGCTGCCGAAGCCGCGGCCCAAGGAGCTCGACATGGCGCTCGCGCTGGTCGACGAGATGACCGCGCCGTGGAAGCCCGAGGACTACCGCGACGAGTACTCGAAGCGCGTCGAAGAGCTGATCAAGGCCAAGGAAGCGGGCAAGGAGATCGCCCACGAAGCGGAGCCGGAGCCCTCGGCCGACGTCGTCGACCTGTTCGAGGCACTCTCGCGCAGCGTGAAGAACCGCAAGAGCGGCGGCGGCAGGGAACCGAAAAAGAAGACCGCGAAGAAGCCCCGGCTTTCCGAGCTGTCGAAGTCGGACCTGGACAAGCTGGCCCGCGAGCAGGGCGTGAAGGGCCGGTCGAAGATGACGCGCGCCGAGCTGGAGAAGGCGCTGAAGGCGTCGTGAGCGGCTGCCTGTTCTCCGACCGGGACCGGATCTTCGAGCGCAAGCCGGGCGGCGGCGACCGGATCTTCCTGGACGCCAACCGCAACGAGTACGCGAAGCGTCAGCCGAGCAGCTTCGCCGCGGCCTGCAGGTCGGCGACGAAGGCCGCGTAGGCGTCGTCGCGGTCCGGAGCCCGCAGCACCGCCGACGGGTGGACCGTCGCCACCGCCGACGGGACCAGCCCGGCCAGCTCCGCCGGCGGTTCGACGGGCTCTCCGCGGTGGGCGGTGAGCCGGAACTTCGGGCCCAGCAACGACTGCGCGGCCGTCGCGCCCAGCAGCAGCACCAGCTCCGGGCCGACCGCGCGCAGCTCCGCCAGCAGCCACGGGCGGCACGCGACCACCTCCGTGCGGCCCGGCTTCTGGTGGATCCGGCGCTTCCCGCGCTCGTCGCGCTTGAACTTGAAGTGCTTGACCGCGTTGGTGACGTACAACGAGCCCCGGTCGAACCCGGCTTCCTCGAAGGCGCGGTCCAGCAGCTTCCCCGCGGGCCCGACGAACGGCTCGCCCGCGAGGTCCTCCTTGTCGCCGGGCTGCTCGCCGACGACGAGGACCTTCGCCCCGGCCGGGCCCTCGCCGAAGACGGTCTGCGTGGCGTCCTGGTGGAGGGGGCAGCCCTGGCAGCCGGACGCCGCCGACCGCAGGCGATCGAGGTCGGTGGTGTCCGGCGGCTCGGCACCGCGGGAATCCGGCATGTGCCCGGAAATTCCCCGCCCGGGGCAGGGGTAAACCCGCCCGGCCCGGGTAGCCGAAACCACCGCCCAGGGAAAGGAGTTCACGATGACCACCGCACGCGACATCATGACGTCGGACGCGACCTGCGCCCGGGAGTCCGACACCGTGCACGACGCCGCGGTCACCATGGCGCAGAAGAACGTCGGTGCCCTGCCGATCTGCGGCGAGGACAACCGGCTGAAGGGCATGATCACCGACCGCGACATCGTGGTGAAGGTCCTGGCCGAGGGCAAGGACCCGCGCGCGGTCCACGTCGGCGACCTCGCCCAGGGCGAGGTCGTGACGATCGGCGCGGACGACGACGCCCAGGAGATCCTGCGCACCATGTCCGAGCACCGCGTCCGCCGGCTGCCGGTGATCGACGGGCACGACCTCGTCGGGATCGTCGCCCAGGCCGACGTGGCCCGGGCCCTGTCGAACCCGAGTGCCGGTGAGCTGGTCGAGGCCCTGTCCTACGACTGAACGACCCCCTGCGCAGAACGGCCGCCCCCGGCGCGAGGATCGGGGGCGGCCGTTCTGCGCTGCGCGTCAGGGCGCTTCGGTGGCCGGGGCGGCACCGTCCTCAGTGGATTCCCGGACCGACTCGGCGCGGGCGATGTGCCAGGCCACCAGCGCGCCCGCGCTCACCGTGCCCCACAGCACGAGGGCGGCGTCGCGGGCGAACAGGCCGACGAGCAGCATCATCACCGCGGTGATGTCGCACAGCACCAGCAGCAGGCTCCAGCGTCGGGGGGAGCGCAGCTCACGCCCGCTGAAAGCGGCGGCGAACGCGGGATCGCTCGCTCGCAGCTCGGCCTCGATTTCGCGGAGGGCGTGGCGTTCTCGATCCGGGAGCATGATGGGCCTCCTCGCCTCGGCTACCGCTGGGGATACCCGTTTTCCCCGCGGGCCATGCGGGAAAAGTCAATGGTTGTGGCGGGGGATCCCCTTCGTGGCCGCGATGCGCTGGTACGCCACCGCCGGACGCAGCACCATGCCGTCGCAGAGCTGGTCGACCATCGACCGCTGAAGCTCCTGCCAGGGCGTTTGCGACCCGGGCACCGGGTAGCCGCCCGCCTCGGCGAGCTCCTCGCGGCGGCGCGCCAGTTCGTCGTCGCCGACGAGCACGTCCGCGGTGCCGGCGCTCAGGTCGATCCGGACCCGGTCCCCGGTCCGCAGCACGGCGAGCCCGCCGCCGGCCGCGGCTTCGGGGGAGGCGTTGAGGATCGACGGCGACCCGGAGGTGCCGGACTGGCGGCCGTCGCCGAGGCAGGGCAGCTCGTGCACGCCCCGCTTGATCAGCTCCGCCGGCGGCCGCATGTTCACCACCTCCGCGGATCCCGGGTAGCCGAGCGGGCCGGTGCCGCGCATCACCAGCAGCGAGTGCTCGTCGACGCCGAGGTCCGGGTCGTCGATGCGGGCGTGGTAGTCCTCCGGGCCGTCGAAGACGACCGCGGTGCCCTCGTAGACGTCGCCGGCGAGGTACCGCCGCCGGAACTCCGGGGAGATCACGCTCGATTTCATGATCGCCGCGTCGAAGAGGTTGCCCTTCAGCACCAGGAACCCGGCGTCGGGCATGAGCGCGGTCTCGAAGGTGCGGATGACGTCCCGGTCGCCGGCCTCGGCGGCGCGGCAGTTGTCGCCGAGCGTGCGGCCGTTGACGGTGGGCGCGTCTTCGTGGACCAGCCCGTGCCGCATCAGCTCGTGCACCACCGCCGGGACCCCGCCCGCGCGGTGGAACTCCTCGCCGAGGTACTTGCCCGCGGGCTGCAGGTCGACCAGCAGCGGGACGGCGTGGCCCAGCCGCTGCCAGTCGCCGAGGGGCAGGTCGACCCCGATGTGCCGGGCGATCGCACTGATGTGGACGGGAGCGTTGGTCGAGCCGCCGATCGCGGAGTTCACCACGATCGCGTTCTCGAACGCTTCGCGCGTCAGGATGTCCGACGGCTTGAGGTCCTCGCGGACCATCTCGACGATCCGCAGCCCGGTCCGGTAGGCCATCCGGGCCCGGTCGCGGTGCGGGGCCGGGATGGCCGCGCAGCCGGGCAGGCTCATCCCGAGCGCTTCGGCGAGCGCGTTCATCGTCGACGCCGTGCCCATCGTGTTGCAGTGCCCCGGCGACGGCGCGGACGACGCGACGAGCTCCATGAACCCGGCGTCGTCGATCTCGCCGGCGGCGAGCAGCTCCCGCGCCTTCCAGATGATGGTGCCGGACCCGGTGCGCTCCCCGTTGTACCAGCCGTTGAGCATCGGCCCGCCGGACAGCACGATGGCGGGGAGGTCGACGGTCGCGGCGGCCATCAGGCACGCCGGGGTCGTCTTGTCGCAGCCGGTCGTGAGCACGACGCCGTCGATCGGGTAGCCGTAGAGCGTCTCCACCAGGCCGAGGTAGGCGAGGTTGCGGTCCAGCGCCGCGGTCGGGCGCTTGCCGGTCTCCTGGATGGGGTGCACCGGGAACTCGATCGCGATCCCGCCCGCCTCGCGGATGCCTTCCCGGGTCCGGTCCGCGAGCTGCAGGTGGTGGCGGTTGCACGGGGTGAGGTCGGAGCCCGTCTGCGCGATCCCGATGATCGGCTTGCCGGACTGCAGTTCCTCCCGCGTCAGGCCCCAGTTCAGGTACCGCTCGAGGTAGAGGGCGGTCATCCCGGGGTCGGCGGGGTTGTTGAACCAAGCTTCGCTGCGCAGTCCCATACCGCCCAGTCTGGCAACGCGCTTCGCCGAACGCACCCCCCGGCGTCCGTGAAGGCCACCCGCGCCGGTGGCCTTCACGGACCCCCGCTCAGCCGAGCCCGTTGAGGCCGATCACCCGGGAGTACCAGTGGGCGCTCTGCTTCGGCGTGCGCTGCTGGGTCGCGTAGTCGACGTGGACCAGGCCGAACCGCTTCGCGTACCCCTCGGCCCACTCGAAGTTGTCCAGCAGCGACCAGTAGAAGTACCCGCGCAGGTCGACGCCCGCCTCGATGGCGTCGTGCGCCGCCCGCAGGTGGGAGTCGAGGAACGCGACGCGGTCGGTGTCGACGATGTCACCGCCGTCGGAGACGACGTCGGGGTAGGCCGCGCCGTTCTCGGTGATGTACAGCGGCACCTGCCGGTAGCCGCGGTGCACCTGCAGCAGCGACTCGGTCAGCCCGGCCGGCTGGACCTCCCAGCCGGAGTCGGTGCGGGGCGCTGCCGGGTCCGGGACGAAGTGCACGTCGGCGGCGCCGACCCACTCCGGGCCCGCCGGCTCGCTGCCGGGCACCGGGCGGCCCGCGACGCGGTAGTCGCGGTAGTAGTTCACGCCCAGCCAGTCGATGTGCGCGGCGATGACCGCGGCGTCTTCGTCGCGCACGACCGAGCCGAGCCCGAACGGCTCGAGGTCGGCGACCAGGTCGTCCGGGTAGCCGCCGCGCAGCACCGGGTCGAGGAACAGCCGGTTCTGCAGGCCGTCGATCCGCCGGGCCGCGGCGACGTCGGCGACGTTCGCCGGGTCGTGCGGGGCGACCGGGTACAGGTTGAGCGTGATGCCGGCCGGGGTGCCCGGGGCGTGCCGCCGGATGATGTCCATGGCGAGGCCGTGGCCCAGCAGCAGGTGGTGCGTGGCGGCGACGGCCGCGGGGTGGTCGTTGCGGCCGGGGGCGTGGATGCCGCCCGCGTAGCCGAGCATCGCCGCGCACCACGGTTCGTTGAGCGTGGACCAGCTGGTGACGCGGTCGCCGAGCCGCGCGAGCACGGTCTCGGTGTATTCGGCGAAGCGGTACGCGGTGTCCCGGTTCGTCCAGCCGCCCTGTTCCTCCAGCGCCTGCGGGAGGTCCCAGTGGTAGAGCGTCGCCCACGGCTGGATCCCGGACTCGAGCAGGCAGTCGACCAGCCGGTCGTAGAAGGCCAGCCCGGCGGTGTTCACCCCGCCGCCGTCCGGCCGGACCCGCGGCCAGGCCAGCGAGAAGCGGTAGGCGCCGAGGTTGAGCCGGCGCATGAGGCCGACGTCCTCGGAGTACCGGCGGTAGTGGTCGGCCGCCGGTTCGCCGTTGTCGCCGCCCCGGACCGCACCCGGGCGGCGGGCGAAGACGTCCCAGACCGAGTCGGTGCGCCCGTCGGCCGTCGTGGCTCCTTCCACCTGGAACGCCGCGGTGGCGGCGCCCCAGACGAAGCCAGGCGGGAACATCAACGCGGTCTCCGCCCGAACGCTGTCGGGATGTACGGACATGTTCACCCTTTCACGGCACCTTGCATGATCCCGGCCACGATCTGGCGGCCGAGGAGGACGAAGACGATGAGGATGGGAATGGTGGCCAGGGTCGTGCCGGCCAGGACGAGCGAATAGTCGACGTAGTAGCCGCTCTGCAGCTTTTCCAGGGCCACCTGGACGGTGGGGTTGCCGGCGTCCAGCACGACGAGCGGCCACAGGAAGTCGTTCCACGACATCATGAACGTGAACATCGCGAGGATCGCCGCGGCCGGGCGCACCGCGGGCATGCAGATGTTCCAGAAGATCCGGATCATGCTGCAGCCGTCGACGCGCGCGGCCTCGATCAGCTCGTACGGCAGCGCGTCGAGCGTGTACTGCCGCATCCAGAACACGCCGAACGCGGTGACCAGGTTGGGCACGATCACCGCGGTCAGGCTCCCCGACCAGCCCAGTTCCGACATCGCGATGAACAGCGGGATGATGCCGAGCTGGGTGGGCACCGCGAGCGTGACGACGATGAACACGAACAGCTTGTCGCGTCCCCGGAACCGCAGTTTCGCGAAGGCGAACCCGGCCAGCGACGAGAACAGCACCGTCGTCAGCGTCACCGTGCCGGACACGATGACGCTGTTGGCCAGCGCCTTCCAGAACGGCACGGTGTCGAACACCCGCGCGGCGTTGGCGAAGAAGTTGCCGCCGGGCACGAACGGCGGGATGCGCTCGGTGAGCATCCCGTTGTCGCGGCTGGCCACCAGGAACGACCAGTAGAACGGGAACAGCGAACCGAGCACGAAGATCGCCAGCACGACGTAGGTCGCCTTGCGTGGCTTGCCGAGCGTCGCGACCTTCTGCCGAAGTCCCGGTTTTCGGAGGTCACTGCCTCGGAGGTCACTCTGGAGTGTCGTCATTTTGTCTTCACCGCCGGGGTACGGGCGATCCGGCCGGTGAGGAAGAAGTTCACCAGCGCGATGAGCACGATGATCAGGAACAGCACCCAGGCGATCGCCGAGGCGTAGCCGAGATCGGCGTTCTGGAACGCCGACTGGTAGAGGTAGAGCGTCACGGTCTGGAACTGGTTGGTGGATCCGCCGTTGTTCGACCCGGGCATGGCGTCGAACAGCTTCGGCTCGGTGAAGATCTGCAGGCCGCCGATCGTCGAGGTGATGGTGACGAAGATCAGCGTCGGCTTGAGCAGCGGCAGCGTGACGTTGAAGAAGCGGCGCCACGTGCCCGCGCCGTCGATCAAGGCCGCCTCGTGCAGTTCCCTGGGGATGGCCTGCATGGCCGCCAGCACGATCAGGGCGTTGTAGCCGGTCCAGCGCCAGTTCACCATGATCGCGATCGCGACGTGGCTGCCGAACCGGCTGGCCTGCCAGTCGACCGGGTCCAGCCCGATGGTCTGCAGCACGCCGTTGATCAGCCCGTACTTCGGCCCGAAGAGGTTGGCGAAGATGATGCCGATGGCGACGAGGCTGGCCGCGTACGGCAGCAGGATGCCGACCCGCCAGCCCGTGGCGCCGCGCAGCCGGGCGCCCAGCAGCGCCGCCAGCAGCATCGCGATGACGAGCTGCGGGATGCTGGAAAGCAGGAAGATGCTGATCGTGTTCGTCAGCGCGTTCCAGAACTGCGCGTCGGCGAAGAGCTCCTTGAAGTTGTCGAGGCCGATGAAGTCGGGGTCGTCGGAACCGGCTTCCCACTTGAACAGCGAGACGTACGCGGTGTAGAGCAGCGGGAACAGCCCGACGATCGCGAAGAGGATGAAGAACGGCGCGATGTAGAGGTACGGCGAGACCTTGACGTCCCACCGGCTCAACCGGTGACGGAAGGTGGGCCGGGGAGACACGCGCTCCCCGGCCTTACTCCCTTCTGGCGCGACCTTGTCGAGGACGGTCATCGGCTCAGCGCGTGATCTTCTTCGCGGCTTCGACCATCTGGTTCCAGCCGTCCGCCGCCGGCTTGCCCTGTTCGACCGCCTGCAGGGCCGGGCTGGACGCGTTTTCCTGGATCTGGCCGTCGCCCGGGCCCTTGTACTGCGGCTTCTGGACCTTCTTGGCCTGCTCGGCGAACAGCTCGCCGACCTTGGTGCCGCCGAAGTAGTCGTCGGTCTTGCTCAGCAGCGCCGGGTCCGAGAGGGCCTTGACCTGGCTCGGGAAGGTGCCCTTGGCCTGGAACGCCTTGATCTGCTGCTCCGGGGCGGTCAGCCAGGCCGCGAGCTCGGCGGCCTCCTTCGGGTGCTTCGACTGCGTCGGCACGGTCAGGTACGAGCCGCCCCAGTTGCCGCCGCCGCCGGGGAAGGCCGCGGTGACCGCCCACTTGCCGGCGTTCTCCGGGCCCGCCTGCTCCTTGATCACGCCGAGCATCCAGGCCGGGCACACCTTCGTGGCGAACGCGCCCTGCTTGAAGCCGGTGTTCCACTCGTTGCTGAACGCGGTGAGCTTGGCCGACTCGCCCTTGGCGACCGCGTCGGTGACCTTGGCCCAGGCGTCCTTGATGCCCTGGTTGTTCTCGACGGCGAGCTTGTCGTCGGTGTTGACGTAGCCCTCGGGGAGCTGGTTGACCATGGCGTTGAAGTTCTGCGCGGCCGAGTCGAACCAGGCCTTGCCGCCCGACTTCTTCACGAAGTCCGCACCGGCGGCGAAGTAGCTGTCCCAGGTGGCGAACAGCGGCTTGACCGCTTCGGGGTCCTCCGGCAGGCCGGCGGCCTTGAACATGTCCTTGCGGTAGCACATGGCGAGCGGGCCGATGTCGGTGCCGTAGCCGATGAGCTTGCCGTCCTTGGTCTTGGCGGCGTCGTACTTCCAGTTCAGCCAGCGGTCGGGGGAGGCGTCGGCCGGCCCGATCTTGCTGAGGTCGTTGAACTTCGAGCCCTTGCTGAGGAAGTCGGACAGGTGACCCTCTTCGAGCGCCGTCACGTCGGCGAGGCCCGAGCCGGCGGCCAGCTTGGTGACGAGGTCCTCGTGGTACGGGCCGCCCTGGCCGGTCTTGCGGTGGGTGATCTTGATGTTGGGGTGCAGCCGCTCGTACTCCGGGATGAGGGCCTCGTAGCCGAACTCGGTGAACGTCGCCAGCGTCAGGTCGACGTGCTCGTTCGGGTTCGCCGCGGCCGGAGGCTGCTGTTCACCGCCCCCGCTGCAGGCCGTGGCGCCGAGCGCCGTCATCGTGATGCCCAGTGCCAGGACCAGGCCGTTCCGGATCGTTCTCACGTGTCCAACCACCTTGTTGACGGGAATGAGCGCTCTCACTGCTGGGAGCCGATCTGGGAGCGCTCCCAGGTGTGGCAGAGTCTGCTGGGGCCCTCCACCGGTGTCAAGGGGTCGTAACCGGAGTGTTTCCTGCGAGGAGCGCTCCCGGACATCGCCCTGCGTGACCGTTAAGCTGTCCAGGTCCGGGTGGTTGTGGTGAGCGAGGGCGGTGCCGTGGGGCCTCGAGCAGGGGATGAAGAACGGCCGACACTGGAGGACGTCGCGGCGTTCGCCGGTGTGTCGCGGTCGACGGCGTCACGCGCGTTGAACGACGACGCGTACGTCAGCGCGGCGGCGCGCGAGAAGGTGCTGTCCGCTGCCCGTGACCTGGGCTATTCCCCGAACCAGGCGGCGCGGTCGCTGGTCACGCGCCGGACCGGCGCGATCGCGGTGGTGCTGTCGGAGCCGGAGTCCCGGCTGCTCGACGACCCGTACCGGGCCGCCGTCATGCGGGCCGGCTACCGGGAGCTCGCCGACGTCGGCCGCCAGATGGTGCTCATCTTCAGCGACATCCGGGAGGACCTGAGCCGGACGGTCCGGTTCCTCGAGGGCGGCCACGTCGACGGTGCGCTGGTGTTCGCGCCGCACCGGGCCGACCCGCTGCCCAAGGCGCTGCGGCTGCTGCGCATCCCGGTCGTGTTCGGCGGGCAGGCGGCCGGCATCCGCCGCGGCGTGCACGTCGTCGACTTCGACAACGAGGGCGGCGCCCGGCTGGCGGTCGAGCACCTGGTCGCGGCCGGGCGGCGGCGGATCGCCACCATCGCGGGCCCGCAGGACCAGAGCGCCCCGATCGACCGCCTCGCCGGCTGGCGCAAGACCCTCCTCGACGCCGGGCTCGACCCCGCCGACCTGGCCGAAGAGGCCGACTTCACGCTCTCGGGCGGCGCGAACGCGATGTCCGCGCTGCTGGCCAGGCACCCGGACATCGACGCGGTGTTCGTCGCCAGCGACATGATGGCGGTGGGCGCGCTGCGGACGCTGGATGCGGCCGGCCACCGCATCCCGGACGACGTCGCGGTGGTCAGCTTCGACGACAACGCGACACTGGCCCCGGCCATGGACCCGCCCCTGACGTCGGTGCACCAGGACCCCCGCGAGCAGGTCCACGCGATGGTCGAGACCCTGATGCGGCTGCTCGACGACCAGAACCTCAAACCGCGCCAGCACATCCTCCCGGTCTCCCTGGCGGTCCGCGCCTCGAGCTGAGGTCACGGTGTCCGGCCGAACACGCGTGTCGTCCATCCGGACACGCGTGGCGTCCGCGTGGGTGCCTGCCGGCGTCTCCGGCCCGGTGAACTCCGTGTGTGCTCGGCCGGCCGGCGTTGCCCGCTCGGTGGGAGCCCAACCGCCCAGGTGTACACGTTTGGCGCTAAATAACGTTTCACGAAACGCCGTGTCACCACTTCGCTGAGCCAAACGGGTGATGATCCCACTATCGGGTGGGTCTGTTCAGGAGTGTTCAGTGAGCCGGTGTTCGCCGGGCGCGCTGGTGTGACACCTGTGGCTGCGGTGTCCTTCTGACTCGATTCTTTACATCCAGGTTTCCGGCTGGCTACCGTCTGCGCCTGGAAGCGCTCCCAGATCGCTGGCTCCCTACGGACAAAGGAGTTCCGCAGCCATGCGTTCCTCTCCTCGAAAGCGCGTGCGTGCGCTGGCACTGGCCTCGGCCGTGCTGGCGGTCACGGGCGCGGTGGTCGCCCCACCCCCGGCGCTCGGCGCCGACATCGCCTGTTCGGTCACCTACACCACCAACGACTGGGACACCGGGTTCACCGCCAGCGTCTCGCTGCGCAACGACGGAGCGGCGTTCGACAGCTGGAAGGTCGGCTGGACGTTCCTCGACGGCCAGAAGGTCCAGCAGGGCTGGAGCGCCACCTTCGCCCAGTCCGGCTCCGCGGTCACCGCGACGAACCTGTCCTACAACGGCCACCTCGGCACCGGGGCGAGCACGTCGTTCGGGTTCAACGGCACCAAGGGCTCGGCCAACCGGCCGCCCACCGACTTCTCCGTCAACGGCACGGCGTGCACCGGCGCGAACAAGGCGCCCACGGTCACCCTGACCTCGCCGACCTCGACCGGGTCCTACTACGCCCCGGCGACGATCCCCCTGGCCGCGACGGCCGCCGACAGCGACGGCACGGTGAGCAAGGTCGAGTTCTACGCCGGCGACACGCTGCTGGCGACCGACACGGCCGCGCCCTTCGAAGGCAGCTGGGGCAACGTCCCGGCCGGGACGTACTCGATCACCGCCAAGGCCTTCGACGACAAGGGCGCGAGCACGACGTCCAGCCCGGTCAGCGCGAAGGTCCTCTCCGGGCCGACGATCGTCGCCACCCCGGCGACAGCGCAGGTCAAGCAGGGCGGCACGACGACGTTCGCCGTCACCCTCGCCGGTGCCCCCACGGCCCCGGTCACCGTCGCCCTCGCGCGGACGGCCGGGAGCACCGACCTCACGGCGAGCCCGGCGAGCCTGACGTTCACGGCGGCGAACTGGAACGTTCCGCAGAACGTCACGGTCACCAGCGCCGACAACGGGGGAGCGCTGGGCAGTGCGACCTTCACCGCGAGCAGCAGCGGCTACACCGCGGCCACCGTGGCGGTCAACGAGATCTCGTCGTCCACTTCGGACTACCAGCTCGCGTTCCTCACGCAGTACAACAAGATCAAGGACCCGAACAACGGCTACTTCCGCAAGTTCGGGAACATCCTGGTGCCCTACCACTCGATCGAGACGCTGATCGTCGAAGCGCCCGACCACGGGCACGAGACGACGTCGGAGGCGTTCAGCTACTACCTGTGGCTGGAAGCGTCCTACGGCCGGGTCACCGGTGACTGGGCGCCGTTCAACCAGGCGTGGACGTCGATCGAGACGTACGCGATCCCGTCCGCGGCCGACCAGCCGGGCAACTCCGGCTACAACGCCAGCAAGCCGGCGACGTACGCGGCGGAGTACCCGAGCCCGAAGTCCTACCCGTCGCCGCTGCAGAGCAACGTGCCGGTCGGCAGTGACCCGATCGCGGCGGAGCTGAAGGCGGCCTACGGCTCGCCGGACGTCTACGGCATGCACTGGCTGCTCGACGTGGACAACATCTACAAGTTCGGGCACTGCGAGGACGGCAC
The DNA here is from genome assembly GCF_031082405.1 of Amycolatopsis sp. A133. GTDB lineage: Bacteria > Actinomycetota > Actinomycetes > Mycobacteriales > Pseudonocardiaceae > Amycolatopsis. The sequence goes on along the minus strand of NZ_JAVHJU010000007.1, from coordinate 356,315 downwards.
CAACACCGCGCCGGCGTTCATCAACACCTTCCAGCGCGGCTCGCAGGAATCGGTCTGGGAGACGGTCACCCAGCCCAGCTGCGACGTCCTGAAGTTCGGCGGCAAGAACGGGTACCTCGACCTGTTCACCGGCGACTCGTCCTACGCGAAGCAGTGGAAGTACACCAACGCGCCCGACGCGGACGCCCGCGTCGTGCAGGTGGCCTTCCAGGCCGAGAAGTGGGCGCAGGCGCAGGGCAAGAGCGCCGACGTCGCGGCCGTGCTGAAGAAGGCCTCGAAGATGGGCGACTACCTGCGGTACTCGCTGTTCGACAAGTACTTCAAGAAGATCGGCAACTGCGTCGGCCCCTCGAGCTGCCCGGCCGGTACCGGCAAGGACAGCGAGCACTACCTGATTTCGTGGTACTACGCCTGGGGCGGTTCGATGGACTCCTCCAGCGCGTGGGCGTGGCGGATCGGGGACGGCGCGGCGCACCAGGGTTACCAGAACCCCTTGGCCGCCTACGCGTTGTCGGCCGACCCGGGCCTGAAGGTCACTTCGGCGACCGGCGCGACGGACTGGGCGACCAGCCTCAGCCGGCAGATGGAGTTCCTGCAGTGGCTGCAGTCCTCCGAAGGCGGTCTCGCCGGCGGCGCGACCAACAGCTGGGACGGCCAGTACGGCACCCCGCCCGCGGGCACGCCGACCTTCTACGGGATGTTCTACGACCAGCAGCCGGTCTGGCACGACCCGCCGAGCAACCAGTGGTTCGGCTTCCAGACCTGGGGCATGGAACGGATCGCCGAGTACTACCAGGCGACCGGTGACGCCCGGGCGAAGAAGATCCTCGACAAGTGGGTCCCGTGGGCCATCGCGAACACCACGGTCGGTGCCGGCGGGAGCTTCCAGATCCCGTCCGACCTGACCTGGAGCGGTGCGCCGGACACCTGGAACGCCACCAGCCCCGGCTCGAACACCGGCCTGCACGTCACGGTGAAGAACTTCAGCCAGGACGTCGGGGTCGCGGCCTCGCTCGCGAAGACGCTGCTCTACTACGCGTCGGGGTCGAGCAACGCCCAGGCCAAGACGGTCGGCGAGCAGCTGCTGACCGCTCTGTCGGCGAACGCGGACACCAAGGGCATCGCGGTGCCGGAGACCCGGTCGGACTACGACCGGTTCGACGACAAGTACAACGCCAGTACGGACCAGGGGTTGTACATCCCCTCGGGCTGGACGGGCACGATGCCCAACGGCGACCCGATCAACGCGAACTCCACGTTCCTGTCGATCCGTTCGTTCTACAAGAGCGACCCGCAGTGGCCGAAGGTCCAGGCCTACCTGGACGGCGGCGCCGCGCCGACGTTCACCTACCACCGATTCTGGGCCCAGTCGGAGATCGCCACGGCGTTCGCCGCGCACGTCGCCCTGTTCGGCTGAGAGGCACTTGATGAAGCGACTGCTCTCACTGGTGGTCGCCGCACGGGTCGGGGGCGCCGTTCTTACGGCGTCCCCGGCCGCCGCGGCCCCCGACCCGGCACTTTCACGTGAAAGTGCGGCTTCCGGCACGGGGTCTGGCACGCCGGCCCTTCGAGCGGCGCACCGAGCGGCTTCGCCGTCGGCGCGACCGCCTGCACCACCTGACCCACCCACCGAACACTAAGGAGCGCACTCGATGAAGAGTGAATTCTGGTCCGCGAGGAGGAAGTCACGGTTCGCCGTGGCATCCTCGGTGACGGCGGCAGCGGTCACCGCAGGGCTACTGGTGGCCGGGGGCAGCCCGGCGGGCGCCGCCACCGGCTGCAAGGTCACCTACACGGTCAACCAGTGGAGCACCGGCTTCACCGCCAACGTCGCCGTGACCAACCTGGGCGACGCCGTTTCGTCCTGGAACGTCGAATGGGACTTCGGCGGCAACCAGCAGGTGCAGCAGGGCTGGAGCGCCACGTTCAGCCAAAACGGCAAGCACGTGAGCGCGAAGAACCCGTCGTGGGGCGGGTCGCTGGGCTCGAACGCCACGGCCAGCTTCGGCTTCAACGGCTCGTTCTCGGGCACGAACGACATCCCGGCGTCGTTCTCGCTCAACGGGGCCCACTGCGACGGCACGTCGCCGACCACGACACCGACGACGCCGACCCAGACGACCACCCCGACCACGCCCACCACGCCGACGACCCCCACCACCCCGACGACGGTGACCACGACGCCCCAGCCCGGGACCCACGTGGACAACCCGTACGCCGGCTCGAAGGGGTACGTGAACCCGGACTGGTCGGGGCAGGTGTCCGCGGCGGCCGCGGCCAAGGGCGGCACGCTGGGCGCCCAGATGGCCAAGGTGGCGAACACCTCGACCGCGGTCTGGCTGGACCGGATCGCGGCGATCGAGGGCACGTCGAGCGCGCGCGGCCTGCGCGGGCACCTCGACGCGGCGCTGGCCCAGCAGAGCGGCGGGACGCCGGTGACGATCCAGATCGTCGTCTACGACCTGCCGAACCGCGACTGCGCGGCGCTGGCGTCCAATGGTGAGCTGAAGGCCGCCCAGAACGGCCTGGCCCGGTACAAGAGCGAGTACATCGACCCGATCGCGTCGATCCTGTCCGACTCGAAGTACGCGCCGCTGCGGATCGTGGCGATCGTGGAGCCGGACTCGCTGCCGAACCTGATCACGAACACCTCGATGGCGGCGTGCGCGGAAGCGCAGTCCACCGGGGTGTACACGCAGGGCATCCAGTACGCGCTGAACAAGCTCCACGCGATCTCCAACGTCTACAACTACCTGGACATCGCGCACTCGGCGTGGCTGGGCTGGGACAGCAACTTCGGTCCCTTCGTCAACCTGGTCAAGCAGACGCTGCAGGGCACCACGGCCGGCGTGAACAGCGTCGACGGCTTCATCAGCTCCACGGCGAACTACACGCCGCTGACCGAGCCGAACCTGCCCGACCCGAACCTGAACGTCGGCGGGCAGCAGCTGAAGTCGGCGAAGTTCTACCAGTGGAACCCGTACTTCGCCGAGGTGCCCTTCGCCACGGCGATGTACAACGCGTTCGTGTCGGCGGGGCTGCCCAGCGGCATCGGCATGCTGGTCGACACCTCGCGCAACGGCTGGGGCGGCTCGGCCCGGCCCAGCGGTGCTTCGGGGTCCACTGTGGACGCCTACGTCGACTCGGGCCGGATCGACCGGCGGCTGCACCGCGGCAACTGGTGCAACCAGAGCGGCGCGGGTCTGGGTGTCCGGCCGACGGCATCGCCGGCGGCGCACTTCGACGCCTACGTCTGGATCAAGCCGCCGGGTGAGTCCGACGGCGCGAGCCAGCAGATCCCGAACGACGAAGGCAAGGGCGCGGACCCGATGTGCGACCCGACCTTCCACGGTACCGAGCAGGCCAACGGCGGCAACCTGACCGGTGCCCTGCCGAACGCCCCGCTGTCCGGCAAGTGGTTCGAGGCCCAGTTCGAGCAGCTGGTCCAGAACGCCTACCCGCCGGTGCAGTGAACAGACCCCGGGCCGGCCGGTGCCGCGCAGCCGCCGGCCGGCCCGGGCTCCACCTCCGCCATCGCAGCACCGGCAGCGACCTGTCCCGCCAGGTCCGCTCGCCGTGGTCCCGCTCGGCCGCCTGACCGGCCGGGCGGGACAGCGGGGTTCGGCCTGATGTCCGGCAACGGCGTCAGGCCGGATCCCGCGTCGCGCACCTCAGGCGGTCCGGCCGGGGTCCGTGCGGAAGCCGGCCCGGCCCGGCACCCCCTCGAACCCCTTCGGCCCTGGTTCGGTGACGAACCCCCATCCGGGTGTGGAACGCGTGCGAACCCTTGTTCTCCGGCGAAGTGATCGCCTGTACCACCGAGCGCCCGTGCGCGGGTCAGGGCACGACCCGGTGCACCCCGATCAGCACCTGCTGCCAGACGGCGGCGGGGTCGGCGCCCTGTTCGACCGCCTTGAGCGCCGGGGCGATCACCGTCTCCTGGATCTTGCCGTCGCCCGGCCCCTTGTACTGCGGTTTCCCGACCTTGCGGGCCTGTGCGACGAAGACCTGGCCGCTCAGCGTCCCGCCGAAGTAGCCGTTCATCTCGCTGAGCAGGTCGGGGGAGGTGAAGGCGTCGACCTGGCTGGGGAAGTTGCCGCTCACCCGGAACGCGTGCAGCTGCTGCTCGGGCGCGGTCAGCCAGGCGGCGAGCGCGGCGGCCTCCTTCTGGTGCGCGCTCGCGGACGGCACGGTGAGGTAGGAGCCGCCCCAGTTGCCGCCGCCGTCGGGGAAGGCGTCGGTGAGGGCCCACTTGCCCGCGTTGCCGATCCCGGCCTGCTGCTCGATGATGCCGAGCATCCACGAGGGACACACCTTCGTCGCGAAGGAGCCGAGGCGCAGCCCGTTGTTGCCGTCGTCCTCGAACGCGGTGAGACCGGCGGACTGCCCCTGCTTCACCGCGGTGGTGACCTGGTCCCAGGCGTCCTTCAGCGCGGTGTTCGTCTCGAGCGTCGAGCGGTCCTCGCGGTTGAGGTAGCCGACCGGGAGCTGGTTGACCTTGGCGTTGAAGATCTGCGCCGAGGAGTCGAACCACGGCTTGCCGTGCGAGCGTTTGACGTACTTTTCGCCGGCCCGGAAGAAACTGTCCCAGCTCGCGAACATCGTCTTCACCGAGCCGGGGTCGGTGGGCAGCCCGGCCGTTTCCAGGAGGTCCTTGCGGTAGCACATGGCCAGCGGGCCGATGTCCGTGCCGTAGCCGACGAGCTTGCCGTCCTTGCTCCGGCCCGCTTCGTACTTCCACTCCAGCCACCGGCCGGGCTTCACGTCGGCCGGCCCGACCTTCGCCAGGTCGGCGAACTTCGCCGACTGGGCGAGCACGTCGGCGAGGTGGCCTTCCTCGACCGCCTGGATGTCGGCGAGCCCCTGCCCGTTCTGCAGCTTGGCCAGCAGGTCCTGGTGGTACGGCCCGCCCTGCTCGGTCCGGACCTGGCGGATGGTGACCCCGGGGTGGGTGAACTCGTAGCCGGGGATGAGGTCCTCGTAGCCGAACTCGCCGAAGGTCGCCATGGTGAGCGTGATCTGCTCCGGCGTGCCGGGGCCGCACCCGGCGGACAAGGCGGACAGGACGGCAGCGACGGTGATGGCCAGCTGTCTTCGGATTTTCCTCATGCGCGCGCACTCCCCGTTCGCGACCCGGCCCCCGTTGGCTGGGAGCGCTCCCGGGGGGAGTGTCGTTTCCCGGTGCGGCGGGTGTCAAGGTGCGCGACGGCGGGTGTCCGTGCGGACACGGACCGCGGGCTCCGGCCCTTGAGGTGCAACGAAGGGGTGCGATGAAGCGTCCGACGATCACCGACATCGCGAAGGAGGCCGGCGTCTCCAAGGGCGCGGTCTCCTACGCCCTCAACGGCCGCCCCGGCGTCTCGGAGGCCACCCGGCGGCGGATCACCGAGATCGCCCGGGAGCTCGGGTGGGCGCCCAGCAGCACGGCGCGGGCGCTGTCCGGCGGCCGGTCCGGCGCGATCGGCCTGGTGCTCGACCGGCCGCTGGAGGTGTTCGTCCCGGCCCTGCTCGACGGGTTCGAGGGCGAGCTGCTGCTGCAGGTCGCTCCCGGCCGCGACGCGGCGCTCGCGATCTACCGCCGCTGGCGGGCCGAACGCAAGGTCGACGGCGTGCTGCTCACCGAGCCGGGCTGCGCGGCCGAGCTGGTGCGGATCGGGCTGCCCGCCGTGGTGCTCGGCGGGCCGGGCGGCGTGCCGGGCGTCCCGTCGGTGCTGGTGGACGACGTCACCGGCGCCGCCGAGGCGCTGGCGTACCTCGCCGCGCTGGGGCACCGGCGCGTGGTCCGCATCGCGGGCGCGGCGGTGTTCGCCGACCCGGCGGCGCGCCGCCGGGCGTTCACCACGGCCGCGACCGGCCTCCCGCACCCGGGCACGGTCCACCCCGAACCCGCGGCCGACGCGGTCCGCCGCGTGCTGGCGGCCCGTCCCCGGCCGACCGCGCTGCTGTGCGACACCGACGACCTCGCGGTGGCCGCCCTCGCCGCCGCGCGCGAACTGGGCCTGGCGGTGCCCCGCGACCTCTCGGTGGTGTCCTGGGACGACACCCCGCTCTGCCGCCTGGTCCGCCCGGCGCTCACGGCGATCCGCCGCCCGCTGCCCGAACTCGGCGCCCTCGCGGCCTCCGTCCTGCACGACCTGCTGGCGGGGGAGCGGCCGGGCGACGTGTGCGCGTCGCGGCCGAGGCTGATCACCCGGGGGAGCACCGGTCCGGCGAACGGGTGAAGGCCGGGCCGGGCCCCGCGAACGCGGGAAGGCCGCTTCGAGGACTCGCGTTCCCGAAGCGGCCTTCCCGGACTGTCCACTCAGGACGACTCAGGTGCCCTGGCACGTCGGCGACGGGGCCGCGTTGCCTCCCGTCGTGTTGACGACCAGCCCGAACGTCGTCGTGCCGTCGGCCGCCACCTGGCCGTTCCAGTTGGCGTTGCGGACCGTGACCGCCGAGCCGGACTGGTTCAGCGTGCCGTTCCACACGCTGCCCACCGTCTGGCCCGCCGGCAGCGTCCACCCCACCTGCCAGCTCGTGTACGCCGTGGTGCCGTGGTTCATCACCGTCACCGTCGCCTGGTAGCCGCCGCTCCAGGTGTTGGTGATCTCGTACATCGCCATGCACGAGCCCGGCTGCGGGTTGCCGCTGGTCGGCGTGGTCGGCGTGGTAGGCGTCGTGGGGGTGGTCGGCGTGGTCGGGGTGGTCGGCGTGGTCGATGTGCCGGGCCCGGTTCCCGGGTCCTTCACGCCGGTGACCTCGCCGTGCCCGCCGTCGAAGGTGACGTCCGAGCAGCCGTAGAACGTCTCGGCGCTGTCCGAGCGCTTCCACACCGAATAGATGATGTGCCGGCCGGTCTTGTTCGACGGCAGCGCGCCGCTCCACTTGTACTGGCCCTCGACCGTGCCCACCGAGCCGGTCACCGGCGGGTGGTCCACCGTCAGGAACGGCTGGTCCTCCAGCGAGTCCCAGGTGAGCGGCTGGTTCGGGTTCCAGCCGTCCTTGGTCACGTACGTGTAGAACCAGCCCGGGTGCGCGGCCCACGCGTTGTACGAGAAGTCGAACTGGGCTCCGGCGGACAGGTGGGTCAGCGGCCACGAGCCGACCCCGTCGAAGCCCGCGAAGTTCGGGTTCCCGCCCGAGCACAGCTTCCCGTCGGGGATGAACCCGCGCGTGCGCCCGGCGCCGTCGGACCGCAGCACGCTGAACCAGTTGTACAGCGAGTTGGCGCCGCTGACGCCCACCGCGGCCGCGCAGGCCGGGTTCTGGGGCTTGATCTCGCCGGTCGAACTGAGCCCGTCCTGCCAGCACAGGAAGGTCCGGCTGCCCGGTTTCATCATGGCGCCGTGCGCCTCGGCCGTGCCGGTGTTCAGCAGGACGGCGGTCAGGCTCGCCAGCAACACGGTGACGGCGGCGAGGATGGTACTTCGTCTCCTGGTCACGTCAGTCCCTTCGTCGGGTAGCGTGCGTCGAAGACTGGGAGCGCTCTCAAGGTCAGGATACGCGGTGGCGGTCACTTCCGGAACAGCCCGCGATGGCCGGGGCGGGTGCCTTGGCCTACCTTGGCGGGGGCCGTCGAACCGGGCGGGCCCGTGGAGGAAGGCAGAGAGTGGACAGTCCGTCATCGGTTCCCGCCTGGGTGCGCGCCGAACCCGCCCGGCTGCTCGGGTTCGCCGGCGGCGCGGCGCACCCCGCCGGCGGGTTCGCCTGGCTCGACGACACGGGGCGGCCGGTGCTCGACCGGCCCGTCGAGACCTGGATCACCTGCCGCATGACGCACGTCTTCGCGCTCGCGTCGCTGCAGGGAGCGGACACCGGCGAGCAGGTCGCGCACGGCGTCGCGGCGCTGACCGGCCCGCTGCGGGACGCCGGGCACGGCGGCTGGTACGCCTCGACGGCCGTGACCGGGAAGCGGGCCTACGAGCACGCGTTCGTCGTGCTGGCGGCCGCGAGCGCGGCCGCCGCCGGTGCCGAAGGCGCCGACCGGCTGCTGGGCGAAGCCCTCGAAGTGGCCGAACGCCGGTTCTGGGAGCCGGCGCACGGGCTCGTCGCCGACGTCTGGGACCGCGGCTGGACGCACCTGGAGGACTACCGCGGCGCCAACGCCAACATGCACACCGTGGAGGCCTTCCTGGCCGCCGCCGACGTCACCGGCGACCCGGTGTGGGCGACGCGCGCGCTGTCCATTGTGGAGCGTCTGGTGCACGGCGAAGCCCGTGCGCACGGCTGGCTGCTCCCGGAGCACTACGACGCGGGCTGGCGCGTGCGGCCGGAGTACAACCGCGACGAACCCGCCGACCCGTTCCGCCCCTTCGGCGCGACCATCGGGCACCTCTTCGAATGGGCGCGGCTGGCCGTCCACCTCGGACGGGCGCTCGGGGACGGCGCGCCGCCGTGGCTGGTGCCCGACGCGGCCGCGCTGTTCGAGACCGCGGTCCGCCGCGGCTGGGCCGTCGACGGCAGGCCGGGATTCGTCTACACGACCGACTTCGCCGGGACGCCGGTGGTGCGCACCCGGCTGCACTGGGTGGTGACCGAGGCGATCGCCGCCGCGTGGACGCTGCACCAGGCCACCGGCGACCCGGCGTACCTCGCCCGCTTCGCGCAGTGGTGCGAGCACGCCGAAACGTGCTTCGTCGACCGCGAACTCGGCTCGTGGCACCACGAACTCGACCCGCAGAACCGTCCCGCCGCGACGGTGTGGGCGGGCAAACCGGACGTCTACCACGCGTACCAGGCGACGCTGCTGCCCGGCCTGCCGCCCGCGGCGTCGTTCGCCGGCGCGCTCCTGCCCCGCCGTTAGACTGCGCGAGCCGTCCCCTTCCGACAAGGAGAACCATGTCGCCTTTCGTCGCGGCCGAAGACCGGTACGCGGACATGCCGTACCGGCGGGCCGGGCGCAGCGGGTTGAAGCTGCCCGCCGTGTCCCTGGGCCTGTGGCACAACTTCGGGGACGAAAAGCCCCTCGACGTCCAGCGCGCCGTGCTGCGCCGGGCGTTCGACCTCGGGGTCACGCACTTCGACCTGGCCAACAACTACGGCCCGCCGCCCGGCGCGGCCGAGGCGAACTTCGGACGGCACTTCGCCGCCGACTTCCGCCCGTACCGCGACGAGATCCTGGTGTCGTCCAAGGCGGGCTACCTGATGTGGGACGGGCCGTACGGCGAGTGGGGCTCCCGCAAGAACCTGCTGGCCAGCCTCGACCAGAGCCTCGCCCGCACCGGGCTGGACCACTTCGACGTCTTCTACTCGCACCGCCCGGACCCCGAGACGCCGATCGAGGAGACGATGGGCGCGCTCGACACGGCCGTCCGCTCCGGGAAGGCGCTGTACGCGGGCATCTCCAACTACTCGCCCGAGCAGACCGAGGCCGCGCTCGCCGCGCTGAAGGAGCTCGGGACGCCGCTGCTGCTCCACCAGCCCCGGTACTCCATGCTGGACCGGTGGGTCGAGGACGGCCTGCTGGACACCCTGGACGAGCACGGTGTCGGCTCGATCGCGTACTCGCCGCTGAGCCAGGGCCTGCTGACCGACCGCTACCTCGACGGCATCCCGGCCGACTCCCGCGCCGCCGGTGCCAGCCCGTTCCTCACCGGCGACCGGATCACCGAGGAGACGCTGGCGACCGTCCGGGCGCTGGACGACGTCGCGAAGGGGCGCGGGCAGACGCTGGCGCAGCTGGCCATCGCCTGGGTGCTGCGCCGCGGCCGCGTCACCTCGGCGCTGATCGGCGCCAGCAGCGTCGCGCAGCTGGAGAACACCGTCGCGGCCACCGCGAACCTCGAGTTCACCGACGAGGAGCTGGCCGGGATCGAGCGGATCCTCGGCCGGTAGCGCGCTCTGCCCCGGCCGGTCGTGAGTGGTAAGGCGGGTTCTAACCCGCCTTACCACTCACGACGGGTCGTTACTGTGGGCGCATGGACGACTGGACGCCTCGCACCAAGGCCATCGCCGCCGGCCGGCCGCACGGTCCCGGTGAGCCGCTGAACACCCCGCTCGTCGCCACCAGCACCTACCAGGCCGGTGGCGATTTTGTGTACGCGCGCGGCGACGGGACGCCGACCTGGCACGCGCTCGAGGAAGCCGTCGGGGCGCTGGAAGGCGGGCAGGCGACGGCGTTCGCGTCCGGGGTCGCCACGCTGTCCGCGGTCCTGGACCTGCTGCCGGTCGGGTCGCGGGTCGCCGTGCCGACGTTCAGCTACGCCGTGACGCGCGGGGTCCTGGCCCACGCGCAGAAGCTCGGCAAGCTCGCCGTCACCGAGCTGGAGCCGACCGACACCGGTGCCTGGGTCGCCGAGGCCGCGACGGCCGACCTGGTCTGGCTGGAGTCGCCGACCAACCCGACCCTCGACGTGATGGACATCGAGACGATCGCCGCCGCCGCGCGCGGCCGGGTCGTCGTCGACAACACCTTCGCGACGCCGTTGCAGCAGCGGCCGCTCGACCTCGGCGCGGACGTCGTCGTGCACAGCGCGACCAAGCTGATCGGCGGGCACAGCGACCTGCTCCTGGGCATCACCGTGGCCAAGGACCCGGCCGTCGCGGCCGAGCTGCGGGGCGCGCGGACGCGGGTCGGATCGACGCCGGGCGCCCTCGAAGCGTGGCTGGCCCTCAGGGGCCTGCGGACCATGCCCGTCCGGCTCGCCGAGCAGTCCCGCACCGCCGCGTTGCTGGCCGAGCGGCTCGCCGGGCACCCCGCGGTCCGGCGGGTGCGCTACCCGGGCTTCGGGATGATGGTCGCCTTCGAGCTCGCCGACGCCGCGACGGCGGACCGGTGCTGCGCGTCCGTCCGGCTGATCCGGGCGGCGACGAGCCTCGGCGGCGTCGAGAGCCTGGTCGAGCGGCGGGCGTGGCTCCCCGGCGAGGAGCGCGTGCCGCCCGGGCTGATCCGGTTCAGCGTCGGCCTCGAGGACCCGGAGGACCTTTGGCGCGACCTGGCGTTCGCCCTCTCGGAGTAACGCGGACGGGTGAACCTTCGATAGTCGCGACGTCGTAGGTCGTCCGCCGTTGGGAGTCACCGTGGGAAGAACGTTGAGCCGGGTCGCGGGCATCGTGTCCGCCGGTGCGCTGATCACTTTCGCCGCCGCGCCCGCCGCGCTGGCGGAGGACGAGACTCCCACCTCCGAGACGACCACGACCACGTCGGAGACGACGACCACCACCACGGCTCCGACTTCGACGGAGACCACGGCACCGTCCTCGCCGGTCACGACCACCGGGACGACGTCAGCCCCGGCGACGACCGAGGTCACGACCACCACGACGCCGAAGACCACGTCTTCGGCGCCGGAGTCGGCCGAGCCGCCGAAGGACGACTACCGGGACAACGCCGGCGCCGGCTTCGTCGGTCTCGGCGGCGAAGGCGTCCTGGTCATCGCCTGCGCGTCCGGCAGGCCGGGCGGAGTCGCGACCCAGTACCTGAGCGTCACCGGCGGCCCGGACCAGGACGAGGCCGACGGCCGCTACTGGAACTACTCGGTGCGCGTGGTCGACGCCCCGGCCGGCACGACCACCGCCAAGTTCAGCTGGACCTGCGACGGCGTCGAGGGTTACGGGATCGTCGAGTTCGAGCAAGAGCAGCCGCCGGTGTCGACGAGCACGGCCACGAGCAGCTCTTCGACGTCGAGCACCGCGCCGATCGCCACGGCCACCGGTTCCGCCCCCGCCGGCAACGCCGCACCGAAGGCCCAGGTCAAGGTCGCCCCCAAGGGCGGCGTCGAGACCGGCTTCGGCGGCACCGCCCGGTGACCGTCCGGCGGGCGGGGGCGGCCCTCGCCCTCGTCCTGACGCTGGCCGCCTGCAGCACCCCGGCGCCGCCGGCAGCCGCGCCTGCACCCGTTCCCCCTTCGGTGCCCGTGACCGTGCCGTTCAAGGGACTCCGCCCGACGTCGGTGAAGATCCCCAAGATCGGTGCGGAGTCCAGCCTGCTCGCGGTGGCGGTCAAGACCGACGGCACGATCTCCGTCCCGTCGGTGCACACGCCGATGCAGGCCGCCTGGTACAAGCTCTCGCCGGTGCCCGGCGACGTCGGCCCGGCGATCGTGCTCGGGCACGTCGACGGCGACAAGAAGCCCGGCATCTTCTTCAAGCTCAAGGACCTCGCGCCCGGCGACGAGGTCGACGTCGACCGCAGCGACGGGCGGAAGCTGAAGTTCGTCGTCGACCGCGTCACGCAGGTCCCGAAGGACACGTTCCCGCGCGAGGCCGTCTACGGCAACAGCAACAAGCCGGAGCTGCGGCTGATCACCTGCGGTGGCGCGTTCGACCACGCCGAGCACAGCTACCAGGACAACATCGTCGTCTACGCGAACCTAGCCGACGCCTGAGCCGGGGTAGGGGAACTCGGGCTTCAGCTCCGTGCCCGGGCACACCCAGCGCCGCATGCCCGCGTCGCAGACCGCGTACCCCCAGTTGATCAGCTGGTCCTGCGTCGTTTCGGACATCCTGGTCAGCCGGGTCTTCGTCTCGGCGAGTTTCCTGGTCTGCTCGACGGGGGCGGGCAGCGCGTCCGGCAGTTCGAAGTTCTCGATGTTGCTGTAGGTCGCCCAGTACGTCCCGGCGTAGGTCTTGTCCTCGTAGGACTTCAGCAGCGAACCGGTGCGCAGCTCGCGGACCTGGTTGTCCATCACGGTCAGCACGCGCAGCAGCTGCATCGGCCAGTTGTGCCTCGGCTTGGCCTCGTGCCTCATCTTCTTGCCCGCGTCGCTGACCAGGACGGTCGCCCGCTGGTTCTCGATCGGGTCGAGGCCGAGGTTGTCGTACACACCCGCGTCGCTGAGCACGATCTTGCGGCCGGGCTGGTGCGGGTCGGGGATCACCACCGGCGAGAGCATCGGCGGGAAGGCCGACGACGCGGCGACCGCCGTCGCGAGCGGGATCTGCCCGTGCGGGCCGGGCTGCCGGAAGAACCACCACAGCGAGCCGTCCTGGAGGCTGGTCGCGGTGAACACGAAGTTCGGCCCGGCCGGGTCGAGGTCGGCGAGGCAGCAGTCGCCGAAGAGGTGCTTCGTGTACCGGCGCGCCAGTTCTTCGCCGGCACTGCGCCAGGGGATCACCATCGCCTTCAGCGTCACCGGGACGTCGAGGTTGGTGCGGGCGAGCTTCCGCAGCGGCTGCACGACTTCCTTGCCGAAGTTCTCCGCGACGCCGTCTTCGCCGAACCACAGCTTGTGCCACGCGTGCGCCAGCACGCCCGCCGCGACCGACCCGCCGGAGACGCTGGAGACGGTGGTCAGCTTCGGCAGCCAGCCGAGTTCGTTGAGCCGCCAGAGCGCACCGGCGTGGAAGAGCATCGCGCGGTAGCCGCCCCCGGACAGCGCGAGCCCGACGCCGTCGCGTTTCGTCGCATCCACCCGGCCGAGTTTAGGGCCGCAGCAACGGCGTGAGGAGCGGCCGTTGCCCGGCGGGCACGTATTCGGCGTAGTTGTCGTACAACGCCTGTTTGGCCAGGTGCGCCGCGCCGCTGCCGTCGGCCGCGCGGATCGCGTCGAGCACCTCGGCGTGGTGTGCGAGCCACGTGCGCATCAGCGACGTCCGGTTGCTGGCGTGCTCGAGCTTGTCCTCGATCAGTTCCAGCACCACCCCGCGCACGACTTCTTCGCTGATCACCAGCAGGGGATTGCGGGAAATGCGGGCGATCACCTCGTGGAAGGCGACGTCGGCGCGGCTGAACTCGGCATAACCGCGCGAGACGCCTTCGCGCATCGACTCCAGCGCCGCGTCGAGGCCGGTCAGGTCGTCTTCGGTGCGCAGTTCGGCCGCGAGCAGGTGCGCCGAGCCGTCGAGGATCATCCGGAACTGCAGCAGTTCGGCGAGCCCGACGTGGTCGGCGCGCGCCAGCCGGTGCATCGAGCGGTGCAACGCGGCGGGCGAGGCGGCCAGCACCTCCGGGCCGCGCGGGTCCCCGGGCCGCGACCGGATCATCTCGGCCGCCTGCAGCACACGCAGGGCTTCGCGGACCGTCGAGCGGCCGACGCCGAACTGCGTCATCAGCTCACGCTCGCTCGGCAGGCGTTCCCCCGGCTGGAGCGCGCCGCTGACCACGGCCTGCTCGATCTGCTCGACGACCCGCTCGTACGCGCGGACCGGAGCCACCGGTTCGAACCGCATCCCTTGACCTCGTCGTCCGCTCGGTGCAGGCTACTGGTCAGACCAGTGTACTTACCTGGAGGCCGAATGAAAGCCCGACTTCACGTGCTGGCAGCGGCGCTGCTGCTCGTGGTGTCCGGCTGCTCGGCCGGCTCGTCGGCCAGTGTTTCCGCCGGTCCGGACACACTTTCCGTCGGCTTCACGGCGGAGCCGGCGAACTTCGACTTCACCCGCACCGACGGCGCCGCCATTCCGCAGGCGCTGCTCTACAACGTCTACGAAGGCCTGGTGAAGCTCGACGCGCAGGGCCGGGTCGTGCCGCTGCTGGCGAAGTCGTGGACGATCAGCCCGGACCGGCGCACCTACGACTTCCAGCTCCAGCCGGGCGTCAAGTTCAGCAACGGTGCACCCTTCACCGCCGAGGACGTCAAGTTCTCCCTCATGCGCGTGAAGACGGACTGGACGATCTCGATCAAGGCGAACATGGACGTCATCGACCACGTCGACGTCGTGGCGCCGGACCACGCGCGGGTTGTGCTGTCGAAGCCGTCCAACGGCTGGCTGTTCAGCCTCACCAGCCGGCTCGGCGCGATGTTCAGCCCCACCGGCGTCGCCGACCTGGCGAACAAGCCGGTGGGCACCGGGCCGTACGTCGTGGCGGCGCGCAAGCGCGGCGACTCCGTGGTGCTCAAGGCGAATCCCGCGTACTGGGGCCGGAAACCGGCGTACGGCACGGTCGTCCTCAAGTACATCAAGGACCCGACCGCGCTGAACAACGCGTTGTTCAGCAACGGCATCGACGTCATCTCGGCGATCACCGCGCCGGACTCGATCCCGCAGTTCCAGGCCGACGACCGGTTCCAGGTCGTCCAGGGCACGACGAACTCCGAGGTCACGCTGGCCATGAACAACGCGCGGCCGCCGCTGAACGACGTCCGCGTGCGCCAGGCCTTGACGTACGCGATCGACCGGAAGGCGTTGCTCGACACGGCCTGGGCCGGGCGGGGCACGCTGATCGGCAGCATGGTCCCGCCCACCGACCCCTGGTACGAGGACCTGTCGAACGTCCACCCGTTCGACCCCGCGCGGGCCGAGGCGCTGCTGTCCGAAGCCGGCGTGACGAACCTGAACCTGCGGCTGCGGATCCCGAACCTGCCGTACGCGGTGTCGGCCGCGCAGGTCGTCCAGTCGCAGCTCGCCGACGTCGGCGTGCGGACCACGATCGAGCCGCTCGACTTCCCGGCGGTGTGGCTCAAGCAGGTGTTCACCGACCACGACTACGACCTGTCGATCATCCAGCACGTCGAGGCGCGGGACATCACGACGTTCGGGAAGCCGAAGTACTACTGGGGCTACGACAGCAAGCGCGTCCAGCAGCTGCTCGCCGAGGCCGACAGCGGGACGCCGGAGCAGCAGGTCGCGGACATGAAGCAGGTGGCGCGGCAGCTGAACACCGACGCGGCCGCGGACTGGCTGTTCCTGTTCCCCAACGTGATCGCCGCGAAGGCGAAGGTCGGCGGGTTCGCGGCGAACCAGGTCAGCGAGTCCTTCGACCTGACCGGGCTGGCGCCGCGATGACGGCCAGGGTGGTGCGCCGGGTGGCGATCTTCGTGGTCAGCGTGCTGGTCGCGTCGATCGTGGTGTTCCTGTTCATGGCCGTGCTGCCGGGCGACCCCGCGCAGGTCGCGCTCGGCGTCAACGCGACGCCGGAACTGCTCGCCAAGACGCGCGCGGAGTTCGGCATCGACCGCCCGCTCGTCACGCAGTACTTCGACTGGATCGGCGGCGTGCTGCACGGCGACTTCGGCCGTTCCTACGTGACGCGGGACGCGATCGGCCCGCAGCTGCTCGACCGCCTCGGCGTGACGCTGTGGCTGGTCGGCGCGGGCATGCTGGTGGCGCTGGTGATCGCCGTGCCGGCCGGGACGTTCGCCGCGGTGAAGCACCGGAAGGCGTCGGGGGCGAGCGTCTCGGGCTTGTCGCAGATCGGCGTTGCGATCCCCGCCTTCCTCGCCGGGATCATCCTCGTGCAGATCTTCGCCGTGCAGCTGCGCTGGCTGCCGTCGGGCGGCTGGACGCCGCCGGACCAGGACGCGGGCGAGTTCGTCCGCGGGCTGGTCCTCCCGGCGTTGTCGCTGGGCCTGGTGCAGGGTGCGGTGCTCACGCGGTACGTCCGGTCGGCGGTGCTCGACACGCTCGGCCAGGACTACCTGCGCACCGCGCGCTCGAAGGGCCTTCGGCCGGGACAGGCGCTGGTGCGTCACGGCCTCCGCAATGCCTCGGTCCCCGTGGTGACGGTGCTGGGCCTGCAGCTGGCGACGCTGCTGATCGGTGCGGTCGTCGTCGAGCGCGTCTTCGTGCTGCCCGGGCTGGGCTCGATGCTGCTGGACGCCGTCTCCGCGCGTGACCTGCTGACCGTGCAGGGGATCGTGCTCGTGCTGGTGGCCGGCGTGCTGCTGGTCAACTTCGTCGTCGACGTCCTCTACACCGTGCTCGATCCGCGATTGCGGGGTTCGTGATGCGCAATCTGGTGCTGGGCGGGGTGCTCGTCGGCCTGGTCGTGCTGGCCGCGCTGCTGTCGTTCGCGTGGACGCCGTTCGACCCGGTGAAGGTCGACGCGACCCACCGGCTGCTCGGCTTCACCGGCTCCCACTGGTTCGGCACCGACAAGTTCGGCCGCGACCTGCTGAGCCAGCTCATGGTCGGCGCCCGCACGACGCTGTACGTGGGGGTCGTCGCCGTCGGCATCGCCGCGGTGATCGGCACGCCGCTGGGCATCCTCGCCGGGATGTCTGAGACGACGCAGCTCGGCGAGTTCGTCATGCGCGTCAACGACCTCGTGCTCGCGTTCCCCGCGCTGCTGCTGGCCATCATGTTCGGCGCGGTGTTCGGCGCCGGCACGCTGACCGCGATGGTCGCGATCGGCATCGCCACCATCCCGTCGTTCGCGCGGATCGCCCGCTCCGGGACGCTGCAGGTGATGAGCACCGAGTTCGTGCTCGCGGCCCGCGCCGGCGGGCGGTCGCGGCTGACCATCGCCCTGCGGCACGTGCTGCCGAACGTCTCCGGCCTGCTGATCGTGCAGGCGTCGGTGTCGTTCGCGATCGCCGTGCTCGCCGAGGCGGCGCTGTCGTTCCTCGGCTTCGGCACGCGGCCGCCGACGCCGTCGTGGGGCCGGATGCTGCAGGAATCGCAGGAACTGCTGACCGTGCAGCCTCGGCTGGCGCTGGTACCGGGCATCGCGATCGCCGTCGCCGTGCTGGGCTTCAACCTCCTCGGCGACGGCCTCCGCGATCGCCTGGACCCCCGGTTGGCGGCGCGCGTATGACGCTTTCGGTGCGCGGCCTCAGCGTCTCTTCGCTGGTCCGGGACGTCTCCTTCGAGATCGGCGCAGGTGAGCGCGTCGGCCTGATCGGCGAGTCCGGGTCCGGCAAGTCGCTGACGGCGCTGGCGATCATGGGCCTGCTGCCTGAGGAGCTGCCCGCGTCCGGCTCGGTTTCCCTGCACGGCCGCGAGCTGCTCGGAATGTCCGAAAAAGACCTCTCCCGGCTGCGCGGCGACGAGCTGGCCATGGTGTTCCAGGAGCCGATGACGGCGTTGAACCCGGCCATGCGCGTCGGCCGCCAGGTCACCGAGCCCGGCCGCATCCACGGGCGCCGTCACCGCGCCGAGGACCTGCTGTCCGCGGTGGGCCTGCCCGGCACCGCCCGCGCCTATCCCCACCAGCTGTCCGGCGGCCAGCGGCAGCGGGTGGTGCTGGCGATGGCGCTGGCGAACGAGCCGTCGCTGCTGATCTGCGACGAGCCGACAACCGCCCTCGACGTCACCGTCCAAGCCCAGATCCTCTCGCTCATCAAGACCGAGCTTTCACGTGAAAGCTCGCTCCTCTTCATCACGCACGATCTTGCTGTCGTGGCTTCGGTGTGTGAGCGCGTGCTGGTGATGCTGGACGGCGAGATCGTCGAAGCGGGCTCGACGCGCGAAGTGCTGACGCAGCCGAAGCACGCGTACACGCGGAAGCTGCTGGACGCCTCGGACCTGGAGGCCCGGCGATGACCATCATCGAAGTCCGCGACCTCGAACGCCGGTACGCCCGCCGGGACGTGCACGCGCTGCGCGGCGTCAGCTTCGACGTCGAGGCCGGGCAGCGGTTCGGCATCGTCGGCGAGTCCGGCTCCGGCAAGTCCACGCTGGTCCGGCTGCTGGCGGCGCTCGACAAGCCGACCGCGGGCACGGTCTCGTTCCGGGGCCGCCGCATCGACGACCTGCCCGAACGGAAGCTCGGCTTCCTGCGGTCGGAACTGCAGATCGTCTTCCAGGACCCGATGGGCTCGCTCGACCCGCGGATGCGCGTGCGCGACATCATCTGCGAGCCGATGGGCCGGCGAGCGCCCGACCGCGTCGCCGAGCTGCTCGCCGCCGTCGGCCTGCCCGCCGACGCGGCGGGGCGCTACCCGCACCAGTTCTCCGGCGGCCAGCGGCAGCGGATCTCGATCGCCCGCGCACTGGGGCCGAACCCGAGCGTGCTGATCGCCGACGAGCCGGTCAGCGCGCTCGACGTCTCCGTGCGCGGCCAGATCCTCGACCTGCTCGGCTCGCTCGTGGAGCAGTTCGCGCTGACGCTGATCTTCGTGTCGCACGACCTCGGCGTCGTCCGGCACGTCTGCGACCGGGTCGCGGTGATGCGCCGCGGCGAGATCGTCGAGCTGGGCGACGTGGCGCAGGTCTACGACGCGCCGCGGCACGAGTACACGCGGGAACTGCTGGAAGCCGCGCCGAACCTGCGCGCGGAACTGGCCCGGCTGCGCGGAGGTGACGATGGCTGAGTACCCGGACGGCCTGCCGGTCGGCGCGGGCTGGGTGTCCACTGTGGATAGCGAAGAAATCGTTTTCCCGTACGACGGGAGTGTGATCGGTCGCGCGCCGGTCGGCACTCCCGAGCTGGCTACTCGCGCCGTGGACGAAGCTGTCGCGGTTGCGCGTGAAGTGGCTTCGCTGCCTTCGCGGGTTCGTCGCGCCTTGTTGAACGACGTCGCCGCTGCTGTGCGTTCTCGCCGCGAGGAGTTCGAGAACCTGCTCGTCCTGGAGACGGGTAAACCGCTGGTCGATTGCCGCGTTGAGGTCGCCCGCACGATCGTCACCTGGGAAGCCGCCGCCGAAGAGGTGTCCCGGCTGCACGGCGAGACCGTGCCCCTCGACCTCCTGCCCTCGGGCGACGGCCTGGTCGGGTTCTGGAAGCGCAAGCCGATCGGCGTCGTCGTCGGGATCGCGGGCTTCAACTACCCGCTGCTGCTCGCGTCGCACAAGATCGCACCGTCGATCGCCGCGGGCTGCCCGGTGATCGTCAAGCCGGCGCCGCAGACGCCGCTGGCCACGCTCTGGCTGGTCCACCTCGTGCGCTCGCTCGCGCCCGTGCCCGCCATGGTCCAGCTGGTCACCGGGGACGCGGCCGTGGGCGCCGCGCTGACGACCGACCGCCGCATCGGCGCGGTCTCCTTCACCGGCTCGGCCGCGGTCGGCCACCGCATCGCCCGCGACGCGGCCCCGACAAAAACCCTGCTGGAGCTGGGCTCGAACGCGGCGCTCGTCGTGGCAGGCGACGCCGACCTCGAAGCCGCCGTGGACGCCGTGCTGCGCGGCGGGTTCTACGCGTCCGGCCAGGCCTGCATCTCGGTGCAGCGGGTCCTGGTCGTCGCGTCGGTCGCCGGGGAGTTCACCGAACGGCTGCTGGCGCGGCTCGGCGAAGTCGTCGCCGGCGACCCGCGGGACGAGAAGACGCGGGTGTCCGCGCTGATCGACCCCGCTTCCACCGACCGGGTCGCCTCGTGGATCGAGCAGGCCGGCGGCCGCCGGTTCGGCGGGGGTGTCGACGGCACGGTGTTGCGGCCGACGGTCCTGCTCGACGTCCCGGATGGCGTCGAAGCCTGGGACGAGGAAATCTTCGGCCCCGTCGTCTGCGTGCGCACGGTGTCCGATGTGGACGAAGCGTTCGCCGCGGTGAACGCGTCCCGCTACGGCCTCCACGCCAGCGTCTACAGCAAGTCGCTGAACACGGCGTTCCGCGCCCTCGACGAACTCGAAGTCGGCGGCGTCGTCGTCAACGAGGTGCCCGGCTTCCGCTCGGACACCATGCCCTACGGCGGCGTGAAGGACTCCGGCATCGGCCGCGAAGGGCCGCGCTTCGCCGTCGAGGAACTGACCGTGACGAGGATGGCGGTGCTGCGGCCGTGAACTACTCGACGTTGTTCCGGCTGGACGGACGGCGGGCCGTCGTGCTCGGCGCGGGCGGCATCGGCCGCGAAGCCGCGCGGGCGCTGGCCGCGCACGGCGCCGACGTCGTCTGCGCCGATCGGGACCTCGATGCCGCGCGCGAGGCGGGTGTGGGGGAGCCGTACGAGCTCGACCTCCTGGCCCCCGGCGCTGTCGAGCGCGCCGCGGCCGAGCTGGGCGATGTCGACGTCGTCGTGCTGACCGCCGCGACGAACGTGCGCAAGCGGCTGGTGGACTACACGCGCGAGGAGTTCGACCGGGTCATCGCGCTCAACCTCGGCGCGAGCTTCGACGTCGTGCGCGTGTTCGGCGCCGGCATGGCCGCGCGCGGGCGGGGCAGCATCATCGGGTTCTCGTCCATCCGCGGCACGACCGTCGAACCCGGCCAAGGCCCGTACGCGGCGACAAAAGCCGGGCTCGTGCAGCTGCTCCGGACGGCGGCGGCGGAGTTCGGGCCGTCCGGCGTCCGGGCCAACGCGATCGCCCCCGGCGTCGTCGAGACCCCGCTGACCGCGCAGATCAAGGCGAATCCCGAGTGGTACGACGCGTACGCGGCGAAGGGCGCGTTGGGCCGCTGGGCGCGTCCGGACGAGCTCGCCGGAGCGGTCGTCTACCTCGCTTCGGACGCTTCGTCGTTCGTGACCGGCTCCGTGCTGGCCGTGGACGGTGGCTGGACCGCCGTCGACGGCCGCTTCGAACCGCCTGCCTCGTAAGGAGCGCTCATGACCGAGCTGCCTGACCTGACTGCTGTCGAGCTCGTCGCGCAGTACCGCGCGAAGACGCTCTCGCCGGTCGAGGTGACCGAAGCCGTTCTCGCCCGCATCGAAGCGCGAGAGCCGGAGCTGCACGCGTTGTACGCGTACGACCCTTCAGGCGCTCGCGACGACGCGAAGGCGTCCGAAGCACGCTGGGCGTCCGGCGAACCGCTCGGCCCGATCGACGGGGTCCCGCTCACGCTCAAGGAGAACATCGCGACCCGCGGCACGCCGGTTCCGCTGGGCACGGCGGCGACGGCGCTGACCCCGGCCACCGAGGACGCCCCGGCGGCGGCGCGGGTCCGCGAGTCCGGCGGCGTCCTGCTGGCCAAGACGACCATGCCGGACTACGGGATGCTGACGTCCGGGCTCTCGAGCTTCCACACCACGGCCCGCAACCCGTGGCAGCTCTCGGCCACGCCCGGCGGCTCCAGCGCCGGCGCGGGCGCCGCGGCCGCCGCGGGGTACGGCCCGCTGCACGTCGGCACGGACATCGGCGGTTCGATCCGGCTGCCCGCGGGCTGGTGCGGCCTCGCCGGGCTGAAGCCGAGCTTCGGGCGGGTGCCGGTCGACCCGCCGTTCCTCGGCCGCGTCGCCGGCCCGATGACCCGCACGGTCGCCGACACGGCGTTGCTGATGAGCGTGCTCTCGCGCCCGGACCCGCGTGACCACCTGTGCCTGCCGCCGTCGGACCTCGACTGGTCTTCGACGGCTTCCTCGTTGGCCGGTCTGCGCGTCGGCCTGCAGCTCGAGCCCGGCGTCGGGCTCCCGGTGGACCCGGCGATCCGGGACGCCGTCGCCGCGGCGGGCCGGGCCTTCGAAGCCGCGGGCGCGGTGGTCGAGCCGGTCGGGCCGTTCCTGACCCGCGGCATGCTCGAAGGCCTCGACGTCTTCTGGCGCACGCGCGCCTGGTCGGACCTGGTGGCGCTGCCGCCGGACCGCCGCGCGAAGGTCCTGCCCTACATCGCGGACTGGGCGGCGGGCGGCGCGGACGTGTCCGGGGTGGACGTGTACCGCGGCTTCGCCCAGATCGACGTGATGAGCGTGGCGGCCCTGCGCGCGACCTCGGCGTTCGACGTCGTCCTGTCCCCGACCTGCCCGGTCGCGGCGCCGCCGGCGGAGTGGGCGTCGCCGACGAACGACCCCGCCCGGCCGTTCGAGCACATCGCGTTCACCGTGCCGTACAACATGTCCGGCCAGCCCGCGGCGTCGCTGAACTGCGGGTACACCGACGACGGCCGTCCGATCGGCCTCCAGATCGCCGGCCGCCGCTTCGACGACCTCGGCGTCCTGCGCGCCGCCGCGGCTTACGAAGGGCTCCGGCCGCCGCAGCGCCCCTGGCCGATCGGGTAGGGAAGGAGTTCCGGACCTTCGGCGAAGTGGGGGTGAAGCTGTCGCCGACGGGAAGGAACCCCATGACAGAGGCAGGCCCATGACGGCGGCCCCGGTGCTCGGCAGCGAGCAGTTCACCGAGGTGCACGACCGCTACTTCGCGGCCGTCTACCGGTACGTCGCCGGGCGCCTCGGTGCGCAGGCCGCGGAGGACGTCGCCGCCGAGACGTTCCTCGTCGCCTTCGACCGCCGGAAGACGTTCGACGCCTCCCGAGGCGAGCTGCGTGCCTGGCTGTTCGGCATCGCGACGAACCTGATCTCCCGGCACCGCCGCAAGGAGGCGCGCCACTACCGCGCGCTCTCGCGGCTCGACCCGCGCGAGGCCGCCGAAGGACACGAAAGCCGCGTTGTCGCTTCGGTGACGGTTGCGCGGCTGGGAAAGGCGCTGTCCCAGCTGTCCGCCGGGGAGCGCGACGTTCTGCTGCTCGTCGCGCTCGGCGACCTCGGTTACGCGGAAGTGGCCGAAGCGCTCGGCATCTCCCCGGGCACGGTCGGCTCCCGCCTGAACCGCGCCCGCAAGAAGCTCACCCCCGTTCTCGCCCAGGAGGCCTCCGATGAATGACCTGCAGACCCTGCGAGCGGCGCTGGCACCTCACGAAGTACCGCAGGACGTCGTCGACCGCAGCCGGCACCGGCTGCAGAACCGGATGCTCGCGGCCCCGCGCCGCCGGGTGCGCCCGCTCGCGCTCGGTGCCGGTCTCGTGGCCGCCGCGGCCGCGGCGGCCGTCGTGGTGGCGACCCTGCCCGGCACCCAGGCGCCCGCGCCGCAGCCGCAGGCGGTGGCCCCGGTCGTGACCGGCACCCAGGTCCTGCTGGCGGCGGCCACGGTGGCCGAACACGCCCCGGCGGGCACCGGCAAGTACTGGCACATCAGGACCGCGTCGGACCACCTGGTTTACGAGAACTGGTTCAGCGCCGACGGCCACATGTGGTTCCGCGGCGAGAAGTCCGGCGGCCGGGTCATCCCGCTGGGGCTGGCCCGGCTGCAGCTGGCCGCCACCAACGTGACCTTCGAGCAGCTGCGGACCCTGCCCACCGACCCGGCGGCGCTACAGGACTGGCTCGCCGACGCGATCGCGCACAGCGGCGCCCGGACGAGCGCGGGCCCGTTCACCGCGGCGGACCGGGAGCGGGAGCTGCTGCTGTCCATGGTGTCCCTGGTGTCGAGCCTGCCCGCACCGCCGGCCGTGCGGGCGGCGGCCTTCCGTTCGATCGCGGCCTACCCCGGCGTCCGCGACCTTGGCCCCGTCCCGGGCGGCCGGGGATTCCTGCTGCCCGGGGACTACCGCCTGGTCGTCGACCCCGCGACCGCACGCATCAACCACACGTCGATGTTCGTGACGGCGGACGGCGCCATCTACGGGGGCTCCGGTCCGGAGGGCGCGGAGGTCAGTGCCGAGTGGACGGACTCCCTGCCGAAGTAAACCGCCGGACCGCGGTCGTGAGTGGTAAGGCGGGTTCTAACCCGCCTTACGACTCACGACAAGCCGCGGCAGACCTCCGCAAGCGCCAGCACCCGCCGCGCGTTGTCGACGTGCAGGTTCTCGATCATCCGGCCGTCCACCGTGACCACGCCCTTGCCGGATGCCCGGGCTTCCTCGAAGGCCTCGATGATCCGCCGCGACCGGTCGATCTCCTCTTCGGACGGTGCGAAGATCCGGTTGCACGGCTCGACCTGCGCCGGGTGGATCAGCGTTTTGCCGTCGAAGCCGTACTGCCGGCCCTGCTCGCACTCGGCCTCGAAGCCTTCGAGGTCCTTCACGTCGTTGTAGACACCGTCGAGGATGACCTTGCCGGTCGCCCGCGCGGCCAGCAGGCACAGCGAGAGCCCGCCCAGCAACGGCCCGCGGCCCGGGACGAACTCCGCGTGCAGCTCCTTGGCCAGGTCGTTCGTGCCCATCACCAGCACGGTCAGCCGCTCGGACGCCGCCGCGATCTCCTCGGCGTGCAGCATCGCGACCGGTGTCTCGACCATCGCCCAGATCTTCGTGTGGTCCGGCGCCCCGCCCAGCTCCAGCGCGCGCTCGATGTTGTGCACCTCGGCGGCGGAGTTCACCTTCGGCACGACCACCGCGGCCGGGCCGGCGGACGCGGCCGCGCGCAGGTCGGCGTCGTGCCACTCGGTGTCGAGGCCGTTGACCCGGATCGTCACCTCGCGTCCGCCGTAGTTCCCGACCGCCGCGCAAACGCGTTCGCGTGCGGCTTCCTTCGCGTCCGGCGCGACGGCGTCCTCGAGGTCGAGGATCAGCGCGTCCGCCGGAATGGTCTTGGCCTTCTCGAGCGCCCGCTCGTTGGCGCCGGGCATGTAGAGAACAGAGCGTCTCGGCTTCAGCTCGGTCATCCGAGGACCTCCTTGGTGGCGGCGTTGTAGGCGGCCGCGAGCTCGGGGTCGTCCGCCGCGAGGGCGTCGGCCAGTTCGGCGACCACGCGGCACTGCTTCACCGACGCGTCGTCCTGCATCTTCCCGTCGATCATCACCGCACCCGTGCCGTCACCCATCTCGGCGATCACCCGGCGCGCCCAGGCCACATCGGACGGCGAAGGCGAGAACACCTTCTTCGCGATGTCGATCTGCACCGGGTGCAGGCTCCACGCGCCGACGCAGCCGAGCAGGAACGCGTTGCGGAACTGGTCCTCGCACGCGACGACGTCGCGGATGTCCCCGAACGGCCCGTAGTACGGCAGGATCCCGTGCATCGCGCACGCGTCCACCATCCGCGCGACCGTGTAGTGCCAGAGGTCCTGCTGGTAGGTCGTCCGGCCCGTGGTCAGGTCGTCGCCGGTCGGGTCCGTGCGCACCAGGTAGCCGGGGTGCCCGCCGCCGACGCGGGTCGTCTTCATCCGGCGACTGGCGGCCAGGTCGGCCGGGCCGAGCGAGATGCCCTGCATGCGCGGGCTCGCGCCGGCGATCTCCTCCACATTGGCCACCCCGCTCGCCGTCTCGAGGATGGCGTGCACCAGCAGCGGCTTCGTCAGGCCGGCGCGCGCCTCGAGCTGGGCCAGCAGCCGGTCGACGTAGTGGATGTCCTGCGCGCCCTCGACCTTCGGCACCATGATCACGTCGAGCTTGTCGCCGATCTCGGTGACCAGCGTGACCAGGTCGTCGAGCACCCACGGCGAGTCCAGGCTGTTGACGCGCGTCCACAGCTGCGTCTTGCCGAAGTCGTTCGCCTTGGCGATCGCGACCAGCCCGGCGCGCGCGGCCTCCTTGCGGTCGGCGCGCACGGCGTCCTCGAGGTTCCCGAGCAGGACGTCGACCTTCTTCGCGATGTCCGGCACCTTCGCCGCCATCTTCTCGTTGCCCGGGTCGAAGAAGTGGATCATCCGGGACGGCGTCACCGGGATCTCCCGCACGGGCGCGGGCGCGCCCAGGGCGAGCGGGGCGAAGAAGTCCTTCGGGGAGCGCATCGGTCCTCCACGGCGGCGGCTAAGTGACTGGTCGGTAACTTTAGTCCCGCCCGCGCGTGGCCGCTGCGGTGCAAGTCACGGCCGAGCAGGTGACGGCGGACAACTGCAGCTCAGCGGCCCGCGTCCACTGTGGAACGCCTGCTGATTGCGCCGATCGGGCTACCCGGCTCAGGTTTGGCCAACCGTGCCCCGGGTAGTCGGCTGTAGGCGGACCGTAGTGCCACTCACCCCGCGATCACTCGGTTGGCCGCACCGTTCGACCGAAGTCCGATGACCGCCTACCGACCGGTCATCGACCGCTGGGCGCCGCCGATCGCAGCCACTCGCACTACCCGGCGACGTCGCGCCGCCGCGCTGTTAGACAAGTGAGGTGCCGGTTTCCCCCGGTCACGAAGTGGTGCAGGGTTAGAAGGAGGCGGACTCGTGGCGGCTACACCTCAGAACACCGAGCGCTCGACGGTCGCCGGTGGCGCGAAGCGCAGCCGGTCGATGCCGAGCCGCGTGGTGCCGCCGATCGAGCTCCCCGCGAGCGTCGACGAGCTCGCCCGCGTCGCGGCCGCCCAGCTGGGCTGGAACGGTGTCGTGCTCCCCGAGACCACCATCCTCGGCCGCAAGGTCTGCGTGGTCGCCAAGCTCCGTACCGACGTGCACGCCGAACGCATCGCGATGGGTGCCGGCCCGGTGGCCGACCGCGCCACCGTCGACACCTGGACCTGGCCGGAGCTGGCCGGAACCGCCCCCGCCCCGGCCGCCGAAATCGTCGGCATCCTGGCCGTCGCGCGCCACTGGCGCACCGCGATGGCCTCCGCGGTTCCGTTCGCCCGCTACGGCGAGGCCGCGATGGTTCTCCCGTCGCCGGTCGTGCTGACCGAGGACTACGTCGGCAACTGCCTGCCGCGCGCCCGCGCGTACGGCCTCGCCGTCGTGACCGCCGACCCGAACGCGGTCGTCGACCTCGACCTCGAGGGCCGCACCGAGCGCGTCGTGCTGGCCGAAGACCCGGTCTCGCGCCTGGTGAACGAGCTGGTCTACGACCACCTGCTCCGCACCGCCGAGGTTCCCGCGTCGCTCGACTGACGGGCTCGTTCCCACCGGGATAGGGTCGGCTCATGCGAGTCGTCATTGCTGGTGGACACGGTCAGATCGCGCTGCGGCTCGAGCGGTTGCTCGCGGCGCGCGGTGACGAGGCGGTCGGCATCATCCGGAACCCCGCCCACGCGGCGGACCTGGAAGCCGCCGGCGCCCAGGCCGTCGTGCTCGACCTGGAGAACTCCGATGTGGACACCGTCGCCGAGGTGCTGAAGGGCGCCGACGCCGCGGTGTTCGCCGCCGGCGCCGGGCCGGGCAGCGGCACCGCGCGCAAGGACACTGTGGACCGTGGTGCCGCGGCGCTGTTCGCCGAAGCGGCCGAGCGGGCCGGAGTCCGGCGGCACGTCCAGGTCGGCTCCATCGGTGCGGACAACCCGGAGAATCCGGACGTCACCGAGGAATTCCGGCACTACTTGCGCGCCAAGCGCGCGGCGGAGGACGACCTCAAGGCCCGCGACCTCGACTGGACGATCCTCCGGCCGGGCCAGCTGACCGACGACCCCGGCACCGGCCAGGTCCTGCTGGCCAAGCGGACCGACCGCGGCCCGATCCCGCGCGACGACGTCGCCGCCGTGCTCGCCGGCCTGCTCGAGGCGCCCGCGTCGGTGCGCCGCACCCTGACCTTGATCTCCGGTGAGACCGCGATCGGCGAAGCGATCTCCGCGCTGTGAACGACACCTCGAGAGAGATCGCCGTCTTCAGCGGCAGCGCGCACCCCGAGCTGGCCGAAGAGATCTGCAGCAACCTCGGCGTGCCGCTACGGCCGGTCGAGATCCAGCGGTTCGCCAACGACTGCCTCGAGGTGCAGCTGCAGGCGAACTGCCGCGAGCGGGACGTCTTCATCATCCAGCCGCTGGTGAAGCCGGTGCAGGAGCACCTGGTCGAGCTGCTGCTGATGCTCGACGCGGCCCGCGGCGCCTCGGCGTCCCGCATCACCGCCGTCATGCCGCACTACGCGTACGCGCGCTCGGACAAAAAGGACGCACCGCGCATCTCGATCGGCGGCCGCCTGGTCGCCGACCTGCTGGTGACCGCCGGGGCGAGCCGCGTGCTCGCGATGACCCTGCACTCACCGCAGGTCCACGGCTTCTTCAGCGTCCCGGTCGACCACCTGCACGCGCTGCAGGAGCTGGCCAAGCACTTCCGCCAGTACGATCTTTCGCGCGCCACCGTCGTCTCGCCCGACCTGGGCAACGCGAAAGAGGCGTCGCACTTCGCGCGGCTCCTCGGCGTCCAGGTCGCGGCCGGCGCGAAGGAACGCTTCCCCGACGACCGCGTCCAGATCACCTCGGTGATCGGCGAGGTCACCGGCCGGGACGTGATCGTCCTCGACGACGAGATCGCCAAGGGCAGCACGGTGCTCGAGCTGCTGGACCGGCTCGCCGAGCTGGAGCCGCGCTCGATCCGCGTCGCCTGCACGCACGGGCTGTTCGCGGCGAAGGCCATCGAGCGCATCGGCAGCCGGCCGGAGGTGCTGGAGATCGTCTGCACGAACACCGTCCCGGTGCCCGAGGAAGAACGCACCGAGAAGCTGAAGATCCTGTCGATCGCGCCGGCGATGGCCGAGGCGATCCGCCGGATCCACAACGGCGAATCGGTGTCGGCGCTCTTCTAAGCACTCTTCTAGCTGACGGAGCCGAGCACCCGATCCAGGTAGGTGTTCGTGAAGACGCCGCCCGGGTCGGTTTCCTTGCGCACCCGCAGGAAGTCGTCGAAGTGCGGGTAGCGCGAGCGGAGGACGCCGGCGTCGAGGTCGTGCATCTTGCCCCAGTGCGGGCGGCCGCCGACCGCGCCGGCGATCTTCTCGAACGCGCTGAAGTACTCGCGGTACGGCATGCCGACGAACTGGTGGATGGCGATGTAGGCGGAGTCGCGGCCCTGCGCGGTCGACAGCCAGATGTCGTCGGCGGCCGCGACCCGCACCTCGACCGGGAACATCACCGGGTCCTTCAGGGTCGGCACCACGACCCGTAGTTCGGCGAGCACGTCGAGCACTGATTCACGTGGAACAGCGTATTCCGTTTCGGTGAACCGGACGTTGCGCGCGGTGACGAAGACGCGGTGCGAGAGATCGCTGTACTCGCGGGCGGAGAGGACGTTCGACGCGAAGCTGCCGAGCGACGGGACGAGCCTCGGCATCAGCCGCCCCGTCCGGCAGAGGCCGCCGAACGCGACGTTCTCCATGATCCGGTAGTCGACGAATTCGCGGACCTTGCTCAACGGCTGGGCGTCAGCGCACCGGTTGTTGCGCTTGACCAGGGCGTTCTTGCCGTAGGGGAACCAGTAGAACTCGAAGTGGTCGTTCTGCTCGGCGAAGTCGTGGAAGCCTTCGAGCACCTGCTCCAACGGCTCCGGCCGCTCCTGCGCGCGCAGGTAGAACGCCGGCTCGCAGCGAAGAGTGACGGTGGTGATCACGCCGATCGCGCCGAGGCCGACGCGGGCCGCGGCGAAGAGGTCGGGCTTTTCGCCGGCCGAGCAGGTGACGATCGAGCCGTCCGGGAGAGCCAGTTCGAGCGCGACCACCTGGGTGGCGAGCCCGCCGAGCTGGGCACCGGTGCCGTGGGTGCCGGTGGAAATCGCGCCGGCGATGGTCTGCGCGTCGATGTCGCCGAGGTTGGTCATGGCCAGCCCGAGTGCGTCGAGCGCGGCGTTGAGCTCGCGGATCGTCGTGCCCGAGCGGACGGTGACTTGCCCGGTTTTAAAGTCCGCACGCTCGATGCCGGTCCAGCGGCGCAGATCGATCGCGTCGGAATCGGCCACGGCGATCGCGGTGAAGGAATGCCCGCTGCCCCAGGGGCGCACGGTCCGGCCGGCCGCGGCGATCCGCTCGACGGTCGCCGCGATCTCGGCCGCGTCGCGCGGCTGGTGCACGTGTTGCGGCGAGGCGGACGCCGTGCCCGCCCAGTTGGTCCACCGGGTCATGCGCGCGCACCCTTCGTCGGTCGAGTGCCCGAAACAGTAAGTGAATAGTATTCGCGTTTCAAGCCTTCGTGTCGTACTTTAGACCTCGTGACCAGTGCGACGGTGTACGACTTGGCGACCAAGGACCTCGATCCACCCTTGGCCATGGTCGACTTGGCGGCGTTCGACGCGAACGCCGGCGACCTCCGGCGCCGCGCGTCGGGCAAGCCGATCCGCGTGGTCAGCAAGTCGGTGCGCTGCCGCGCGCTGCTGGAGCGGGTGCTCGCGATGCCGGGCTTCGAGGGCTTGATGTGCTACTCGCTCGCCGAAGCGATCTGGCACGTCGAGCAGGGCACGACCGATGACATCGTCGTCGCCTACCCGACGGCCGACCACGAAGCCCTCCGCCGCCTGGCTGCCTCGGACGAGGCCCGCGCGTCGATCGCGATCATGGTGGATTCGCCCGCGCACCTCGACCTGGTGGACGCCGCACTCGGCCACGGCCACCCGGAGATCCGGGTGTGCCTGGAACTGGACGCCTCCTGGCGGCCGCTGCCGGGAATCCACGTCGGCACCCGGCGTTCGCCGGTGTTCACCCCGAAGCAGGCGTCGACGTTCGCCCGCCGGATCGCCGACCGGCCGGGCTTCCGCCTGGTGGGCGTGATGGCGTACGAAGGCCAGATCGCCGGCCTCGGCGACGCGGCAGGCCGTCGCTTGAACCGGGCCGTGGTGGGTTGGATGCAACGCCGATCGGCGGCCGAGCTGGCCCGTCGCCGCGGCGAAGCGGTCCGCGCGGTCCAGGCGGTGACGCCCCTGGAGTTCGTCAACGGCGGCGGCACGGGCAGCATCGAGTCCACGGGCGCGGACGCGGTGGTCACGGAGATAGCGGCGGGATCGGGCCTGATCGGCCCCACGCTCTTCGACGGCTACACGAAGTTCAAGCCCCGCCCGGCGGCGCTGTTCGCGTTGCCGGTGGTCCGCCGCCCCACCCGCAAGATCGCGACGCTCTTCTCGGGCGGCTACATCGCTTCGGGGCCGGCGGGCGCTTCGCGGGTCCCGCAGCCGTACTTGCCGACGGGCTTGAAACTGCTGGGCTTCGAAGGCGCGGGCGAGGTCCAGACCCCGGTGACGGGCCGAGCGGCCCGAACCCTGAACCTGGGCGACCGCGTGTGGCTGCGGCACGCCAAGGCGGGCGAGCTGGCGGAGCGGTTCACCCACTACCACCTGGTCCTGGGCGACCGGGTGGAGCGAACGGTCCCGACGTACCGGGGCGAGCACCAGAACTTCGGCTGAGTTCGCCGCCTTCGGGGTCCGCCGCGCCTGGAAGGAAGCCGCGCATGGGCTAGGCCGACCGCTTTCATCGCCGCGAATGACTCATTCGGGACCTCGGAGGTCCCCAATGACTCATTCGCGACACTTGGCTCGCGGGAAGTTCGCTTCGGTCCTGGACGTGAGGCTCGGGGGCCGGAGGCGGTCGCCGCCTTGGGGGCCAACGTGGGGCTGCCGAGCTTGCTCCCCGAAATCACCGTCCGCCCCGCCCCGAACGCGGCCCGCTCCGCCCGACGCGGCCTGCCCAGGTAGCGGCCTGCCCCGGAAGTGGCCCGCTCCGCCCGACGCGGCCTGCCCCGGAGTTGCCCAGCCCGCCTGGCCCCGGAAGTGGCTCACCCCACCGGCCTCGAACGCGGCCCGCCCGCCTGCGCGGCCTGCCCTAGTTGCGGCCCGCGCTGGAAATGGCCCACCCCGCCCGGCCCCGAACGCGGCCCACCCTCCCAGGGGGAACCCCCACTTCCAGTCTATCGGCCCCCACCGACAACCGGCCCCAAAACCACCGGGTTGTCCACAGCTGTGCATACCTGTGGACAACTTCTGTGGACAGTTACGACCGCTCCCCGAACCGAGCCGCCAAATACCCCTTCACCACGTACTTGGCCTCGGCGACGATCTTCTCGTCGCCGCTCGGTTCCTTCCGGAAGGCCAGCTTCAGCAGCGCGTCGGCCACCTCGTTCGCGATGGTGATCGCGAACCGCAGGTCCTCCACCGGCCGATCCACCTGGGTTGCCACCAGGTCCGTCAGGGAATCGACGATCACCGCGTTGTTGTCGCGCGTCTCGTCCAGCAGCTGGCGGTCGATGATGTCGCCGAAGTGGACCTTCGAAAATCCCGGGACCGTGCGGTGCATCTCCAGGTAGATGTCGAGGATCGAGTCCACGACGTCCCACCAGTGCTCCGGTCCGAGCTGCTTCAGGCGCTCGTTCACCGCGCCCACGAACCTCTCGAGGTTCCGGGCCGTAAGCGCTTGCACGACCGCGCGCTTGTCGGGGAAGAACTGGTACAGCGAACCCACGGCGACGCCCGCTCGTTTGGCGATCAACGTCGTCGTCAATGCGTCGTAACCGAGCTCGTCGATCAACGCCGCGCTCGCGTCGAGCATCTGCTCGACCCGCTTCGCGCTGCGTTGCTGGACCGGCTGGCGGCGTAAGGGGGTGGCTTCCGCCGGCACCTTCGCGGCCTGGATGTCGGACACGGCGCTCCTCCTCGTCTGATCTGGGACTTTATCGTGCCGACGGGCTTCCCCACGGACGAGTGAAGACCTAGTATATGAGAACTTTTCATGTTCACCCGTACGGGTGGCCTGACGAAGGGGTCAGCAGCCGGTGCAGAACCCGATCTTCCCGCCCGACTTCCTCTGGGGTGTTTCGACATCGGCGTTCCAGATCGAAGGCGCCACCAGCGAAGGTGGCCGCGGACCGTCCATCTGGGACACATTCTCCGCGACCGAGGGCAAGATCGCCCGCGGTGAACGAGCCGACGTAGCCGCCGACCACTACCACCGCTACCCCGAAGACATCGCCCTCATGGCGGAGCTCGGCGTCGGCGCCTACCGGATGTCCATCGCGTGGCCCCGCATCCAGCCCGACGGCAAGGGCGCGCCCAACCCCGAAGGGCTCGGGTTCTACGACAAGCTGATCGACGCCGTTTGCGAAGCGGGCATCGCCCCCGCCGTCACGCTTTACCACTGGGACACCCCGCAGGCCGTCGAAGACGAGGGCGGCTGGCTCTCCCGGGCTACCGCTGAGCGCTTCGCCGAGTACGCCCGGATCATCGGAGATCGCTTCGCCGATCGGGTGAAACTGTGGATTCCGCTCAACGAGCCCATGGTCATGTCCATCTTCGGGTACGGGATCGGGGAGTACGCGCCCGGCCGGACGCTCCTGCTCGACGCCATCCCGACCGCGCACCACCAGAACCTCGCGCACGGCCTCGCCGTCCAGGCCCTCCGCGCGGCCGGCGCCACGAACATCGGCACCGCCAACAACCACTCGCCCATCTGGCCCGCCGACGACGACGCCCAGGATGCGGCGGACTACCTGGACGCCCTGCTCAACCGGCTCTACGCCGACCCCATGCTGCTCGGCAGCTACCCCGAGGAACTCCACGCGCACCTCCCCGCCGGGTTCGCCGACGACCTGCCGGCCATCGCGCAGCCCCTCGACTTCTACGGCATCAACTACTACGAGCCGCAAGGTGTCGCCCAACCCGGCCCGGGCAATCCGCTGCCCTTCGAGCTGCGCCCGGTCGAGGGTTACCCGATGACGACCAACGACTCGCCGATCGTCCCGCACGCCCTGCGTGAGCTGCTGCTCGGCTTCCACCGCCGTTACCAGGACAAGCTGCCGCCGATCCAGATCACCGAAAACGGCTGCAGCTTCGCCGACGAAGTCGCCGAAGACGGCGGTGTCCACGACCCCGAACGCATCGACTTCCTGCACAGCCACCTGGTCGCGGTGCGCGAGGCGATGGACGCCGGCGTCGACGTGCGTGGTTACTTCTGCTGGTCCCTGATGGACAATTTCGAGTGGTCCAAGGGCTACGCGCCGCGCTTCGGCCTGGTGCACGTCGACTACGAGACCCTGCGGCGGACGCCGAAGGACTCGTTCCACTGGTACCGGAAGCTGGTGCGGAATGAGTGAAACGACCCAAGCCGTCCCGGAGGCGCTCGCCGAGCCCGTCGTACGGGTGCGCCCCGGCTGGATGAGCCTGCTGTTCTTCGCGAACATCGCGCTCTGGCTGGGCGTCTACGCGCCGATCCAGGTTTTGCTGCCGCAGCAGGCCGAGCTGCTCGACAAGGTGAACAAGGAGTTCGTGCTCGGGCTGGTGATGGGCGTCGGCGCGCTCGTCGCGCTGGTCGTCAACCCGGCGGTCGGGCTGCTGTCGGACCGGACGTGCTCGCGGTTCGGCCGCCGCCACCCGTGGACGGTGATCGGTGCGGCCGTCGGCGCCGTCGGGCTGCTGACGCTCGCGTTCGCGCCGAACGTCGCGCTGATGATCACCGGCTGGTGCCTGGTCCAGGCCGGGCTCAACGGCATGCTCGCCACCCTGATGTCCGCCATCGCCGACCGCGTCCCGGTCGGGCAGCGCGCGCAGGTCGGCGGCCTGGTCGGCATCGCGCAGATGCTCGGCACCGTGCTCGGCGCGGTTGTGGTCGTCGTCATGCTCGGCATCGCCGGGTTGCCGCTGGCCTACGCGGCCTGCGCCGGGATCGTGGTGATCGGAGCCGCGTTCTTCGTCCTGCGGACGCCGGACGCGCGCCTGCCGGCCGAGTTCCGGCCGTCGTCGCAAGCCGGCGAAGTCATCCGCAACCTGTGGGTCTCGCCGCGCCGGTTCCCGGACTTCGCGTGGGCGTGGTCGTGCCACTTCATGATCAACCTCGGCAACGCGTTCGGGACGCTCTACCTGCTGTTCTTCCTCAAGGACGCGGTGCACTACCCGGATCCGGACACCGGCCTGCTCATCATGATGGCGTTGTACGGCGTCGCGCTCGTGGTCGGCGCGCTGCTCGCGGGCCACTTCTCCGACCGGTCCGGACGGCGCAAGCCGTACGTCCTCGTGGCTTCCGGCGTGATGGCCCTGGCCGCTTTGCTGCTGGTGATCTGGCAGAGCTGGCCGGTAGCCCTCGCGGCGTCCCCGCTGCTCGGCGTCGGGTTCGGGGCGTACATGGCGGTCGCGCTGGCGATGCTGACGCAGGTGCTCCCGACGGCGCAGGACCGCGCGAAGGACCTCGGCGTCATCAACATCGCGAACTCGCTGCCGCAGGTGGTCGCCCCGCTGGTGACGCCGCTGGTACTCACGTACCTCGGCGGATATCCGGGCCTGTTCGCGGCTTCGGCGGTCGCGACGCTCCTGGCCGCGGTGCTGGTGCTGCGTGTGAAGGCGGTCCGCTAGCCCCCCGAGGTGGCCTTGGGGCGGACGTGGAACCGCGGGCCGGTGCCGGTCGGGGGAGGGGAGTGCAACGGCACCGGCCCGCGGAATTCGAGGGCCGCTCAAGGCGGGCGAAAGCAGGACCAGACCCGTGGTCCACTGCTGTCTTTCGATGATCAATCTAGCGGGGGATTACCGCCTGGGCTAGGCCTAACGCGGATTTTTTTCGATTAATCGCGGTGGGGACCGGGGTGGTGGCCGAGGACTGGTTCGCGCTGCTCGGGGGTGCGGGCGAAACAGTCCTCGGCCGTGGCGAGTGCAGGTGCGGGTCCGATGGGGCGATCGGTCGGCCCGCGCTCGCCGGTCTATGGGGTCAGGCCGTGACCGCTCGGCGCGGATTCACCAGCGCGTGGCGACCGGTGGTCTCGGCCGGGGTGGGCGGTGCGGGGTGCGCCGCGACCGGGCTCTTGCGGCGGCCCTGCAGCCGGCTGTCCGCCGAGGACTGCTGCGGGGCCAGCCCGCCGGCCACCAGGTGTTCGTGGGCGACCCGCCAGACCGAGCACGGCGCCTTGCAGCGGTGCCACCGGGTCGAACAGGTCGGGCAGTCACCGCGCTCGTCGGGCTCGTGCATCTTCAGCATCGCGCGCCACGCCTCGGTCAACCGGGGCAGTTCGGAGCGCGCGACCGAGACGAGCGACTGGGCGTCGGCGCGGTTCGCCAGGTCGGTCAGCATGTCGAGGCGCTCCCAGACCGCATTGCGGAGGACCTGCCCGAGTACCTGATCCATGTCAGCTCACCGTTACCTTTCCGCCATCTTGGCGGCTTCGTTGAGCGCGGCGCGCAGCTGGCCGAGCTGGCCGGACGTCAGCCGCGCGGTCTCGCCGGGAGGCGAGACCAGTACCACCTGGTTGTCTTCGACGAACACCGTCACCGCACGTTCCCGGCTGATCAGGTCGCCGCACTGCACCCGCCACACGAGCTGACCGCCCTCGTAGTGGCGGACGCTCGCGGTGCGCGGGTCCACCGCGGCGGCGGGGGTGACGGGGCGGACGGCGGAGACCGGGGAGGCCGGGGAGACCATTGCCGGCCGCACGGCACGGGTGGCCGTGCCGGCATGTCCCCCTGCGAACGAGTCCACGAACTCCACGCCCTTCTCCGCTCTGTCGAAAGTCTCCGAAGATGCCTTCTGCAACATCGCTTTGTCACAACGCTGCGGTTTTCGTAGCTCTCCGTGATCGCTACCGGTGTGCGGCCGGTGACGGAGATCTGACAACTACAGTGAGGTGAAACCGAGTGCGATAGAAGGTGGAACCGACGTCATAGCGGTGACTGGACTCGGTTCCACGGTAAGCGGTCAGCGGACTTCGCCCGGACCGATCAGGGCGTCAGTCCGGCTGTTCACACGGTTCCGCAGGTTTGCCTACGCTGATTAACAGACGCCCGACCGGACAGTGGAGGGGGCGCGATGGACGCCAGTAACGGTGGCAGTGCCGAAGCCCGGCAGAGCCACGCAGTTCCCGCTGACGCGTGGGAGCAGCCGGAGATGAGAACGGCTCTCGCGTCGCGCGAGATCAGCGCCGTCTACCGGCTCCTGCGCAAGCACGGTGTCTCGCAGCGCCAGATCGCCGCGATGACCGGCCAGTCCCAGTCCGAGGTGTCGGAGATCCTCAAGGGTCGCCAGGTCATGGCCTACGACGTGCTCACGCGGATCGCCGACGGCCTGGGTGTCCCACGTGGATACATGGGCCTCGCCTACGACGAGGCCACGGCGATACGCGTCGTCGGCTCCGCCGACGGCCAGCAGGCTGAGGAGGACGAGTCCGTGAAGCGACGGAGGTTCCTCGCGCACGCTGCCCAGGTCACGATGGGTGCGGCGGTGTTCGGTCCGGAGTCGGGCACCTGGTCGGCCGGGCCGGCGCGGACGCCGGCGCCCGGGCGCATCGGCATGACCGACGTGCGCCAGGTGGAAGCCGCGACGCGGGCGCTGCGGGCGCTGGACTACCAGTACGGCGGCGGGTTCTGCCGCGACGCCGTCGTGGCGCAGCTGTCCTGGGGACAGCAGATGCTCGAGGCCCACGGCACCGACCTGGTGAAGAACCGCCTGTACGTCGCGCTCGCCGACCTCCACTCGCTGGCCGGCTGGACCTCCTTCGACACCGGGCTGATGGACTCCGCCCGCGGTCACTTCGCCAACGCGCTGGACCTGGCCAAGCAGGGCGAAAACCACCCGCTGGTGGCCAACGTGCTCTACCGCATGGGCCGCGTCTACCTGCACCAGGACGCCCCGAACGACGCGCTGAAGCTGTTCCAGCTGGGTCAGATCGCCGCTCAGGAAAGCGGTTCCGAACTGGCCGTCTCCGTGCTGTGCGCGAACGAAGCGTGGGCCTACGCGATGATGGGCAACGAAGAGCAGGCGGTGAAGCTGCTCGGCCGGAGCAAGGACGAGTTCGAGCGCGCCAACCTGGCCGAAGCCGAGTCGTGGGTCAAGTTCTTCAACGAGACCGACGTCTACGCCATGGTCGGCACCGTCCACACGGTCCTCGCGCAGAAGAACGCCGAGCACACCAAGTACGCGATTCCCGCGCTGACCAGGGCCGTCGAGTCCTACGACGACGAAATGGCCCGCTCCAAGACGTTCATGCTGAGCGCGCTCGCCACCAACCACCTGCTCGACGGCGACCTCGACCACGGCGCCAAGGTCGGCGGCAAGGCCATCGACTGCGCCGAGGGCATCAAGTCCGAGCGGGTCAAGGACCGGATGCGGCCTCTGCAGGAAGAGGCCGAGCGCCGCCGCAACAACGCCGACGCCCGTGACCTCGCCGACCGCCT
The DNA here is from genome assembly GCF_031082405.1 of Amycolatopsis sp. A133. Lineage (GTDB taxonomy): Bacteria > Actinomycetota > Actinomycetes > Mycobacteriales > Pseudonocardiaceae > Amycolatopsis. The sequence continues at coordinate 318,402 of NZ_JAVHJU010000007.1, read as the reverse complement.
CCACGCTTTCTACGCCGCATAACGCCGGGGAGGCTGGGAGCACCGGGACCGCCTTGTCCGGCCGGTTCACCTCGGAAAAACTGCGCGGCGTGCTGGCCGGGACCTGCGCGCTGCTGGGGCTCGACCCGGCGGGCGCGCGGCTGCTGCGGTTCACCAACAACGCGGTGTACGCGCTGGTCACGGCGCCTTTTGTGGTGCGGATCGTCGGCTCGACGCAGCTGCGGCACCGCGTCGGCACCGTCGTGCGCGTAGCCCGGCACTTCGAAGCCCACGGCGTCCCCGCGATCCGGCTCTTCGGCGACGTCGAGCAGCCCCTGGAGGTCGGCGGGCACCTGGTGACCGTGTGGCACCAGGTGCCGAGCATCGGCCGCCCGGCGACGTCGATCGACCTGGCCCGGCTGCTGCGCCAGGTGCACGCCCTTCCCCCGCCGCCCGGCCTCGCCGAGTGGGCGCCGTTCGCCGCGGTGCGGGCCAGGGTGTCCGACGCCGAGGAGCTCGGCGACGCCGACCGGGAATTCCTGCTCGACCGTTGCGCCGAGCTCGAAGCCGCTCTGGCGGGACTGGAGTTTCCGCTGCCCAGGGGCCTCGTCCACGGCGACGCCTACCCCGGCAACGTCATCCCCGGCCCGGACGGCCCGGTGCTCTGCGACTTCGATTCGTCGTGCGTCGGCCCGCCGGAATGGGACCTGACACCGCTGGCGGTCGGCCGCGAGCGGTTCGGCGATCCGCCGGTGCGCTACCGGACGTTCGCCGCAGCGTACGGCTTCGACGTCACGTCGTGGCCCGGCTTCGCCGTGCTCCGCGGCATCCGCGAGCTGAAACTGACGACCAGCGTGCTCCCGATCCTGCGCAGCCGGCCCCAGGTGCGGCCGGAGCTGCACCGGCGGCTGGACGACCTCCGCAACGGCCGGACCGACACTCGGTGGACGCGTTACCGTTGATCGTGATCTGTCACTTGGTGTGATCGACACCACAACTTGCACGTGCATTCGCCGATTGCAAATGACCGTTCGTCGCATCCAAAAGGCGGTCCGCTCTGGGTAGAAAGTTCAGCCCGACGGGTCACCCCCAATGGATCACCAGTCATCCCAATGCGCAAGTTGCAGCTACTCGCGGTGACGTTGGAGCGGGTGCTACCTGCGGGGACGACGTCAGGAGGCGACGACCGGCGCCCGTGTCAGCACGACGGCGAACCCGAAAGCCAGTCCCATGACGGTCAGCTCGAGCGTGGCCCACGCGGCGAGCGCCGTGCGGTCGTGCCGGGCGATCCGCGGCATCAGCCGCCAGCGCACGTTCGCGCCGAGCAGCGCGATGACGCCGGTGCACCCGGTCTTCAGGATGAGCAGCTGCCCGTACGGCGTTGTGAAGATCGCCGTCCAGAACCCGATGGTGGGGTTGAGCGAGACCTCGATCAGCCCGTTGAACAGCCCGGTCGCCGCGGAGATGACCAGGCAGAGCGTCGCGAGCTTCGAGAACCGCGGCAGCGCGTGCGCCAGCAGCGTCCGGTTCGCCACGAGGAGCACGGTCATCGCGCCGAGGCCGCCGGTCCAGGCGACGGCGCTCATCACGTGCAGCTCCATCGAGATCATCGTGTAGTCGTGGTAGTTCCAGTTCGACGCGTGCCCGGTGACCGGGAGCGGCAGCAGCGCGAACAGACCGAGCCCGACGCGGACCTCGGCGGGCACCTTCTCGCCGAAGCGCAGCGCCAGCGCGCCGATCCCGGCGTGGACGAGGGCGAGCACGGCGACGATCACGAGCGCCTTGCCCGCGCCGACGTCGGCGATGTACCGGCCGATGTCGGACGGCGAGAGCGTCGACGAGCCCGGCTTGTACTCCGCGGTCTGCAGGATCAGCGCGACGACCGCGGCCGTGGCCCAGACGAGCGCGGCCGCGACGCCGGCCGGGCGGGCCAGCCGCATCACCGGCTCGGTCAGCTTCGGCCGGTCGTAGCCGACGAGCACGGACAGCAGCGCGAGCCCGATCGTGGTGACCGCGGCGAGGTCGAGCAGGACCCGGACGACCGGGATCCCGGCCGAGACCACCGCGCTGGGTTCCACGACACCGGGCACCGGGGTGGTGGACATGAGCGCGACGCCGATCAGGGCGCCGAGCAAGCCCGCCGTCACGACGCAGAGCAGCGTCGAATAGCGGGGTTTCGCGGTGGTCTCGGCCTGGGTCATCAGTTCTTCTCTTCGATCTTGCCGCCGGAGCGCAGCGCGACGGTCAGCCCGATCGCCAGCAGCACGACCGCGCCGGCGATCCAGACCCAGATCGGCACGCCGGTGGACGACGACTGGGGAGCTGCCTGCGCGGCCCCGCCCGGCGACCTGGCGGCGTCGACGGTCGCCGGCGTGCCGGTGCCCGCGGTGGTCAGGGTGAAGGTGAGCTCACCGGTCACCGGGTGGCCGTCCGCGGACAGCACCCGGTAGCCGAGGGTGTACTTGCCGGCCGGTCCGAGCGGCCGCAGGGGCGCGGTGAGGACGTTGTTCACCACGGTGATCGGTCCTTCGGCCCACTGGCCGCCGCCGGGCCCGGTCACCGCGATCTGGTTGACGTCCGCGCCCTGCACGTACTGGTCGAAGGTCAGGCTGATCTTCGCCGGGCCGGTGGCGACGGACGAGCCGTTCGCCGGGTCCGAAGAGATCAGCACGTTGTGCGCCAGCGCCGGGGTGGCCGTGCCGAGCACGGCCACCCCGGTCAACGCCAGCGCGACGAGCGCCTTGCGCATCTAGCTGTTGCCTCCCGACTTGGCCGTGGCCTTGCGGGCCCGGATGGTCGCGCCGGCCCCGACGCCGAGGCCGATGGCGCCGACGAGCAGGCCGGCCCCGCCGAGCCAGCGGGCCGTGCTGTCCGACGTGTTCGCTGCGGTCGCGGTGGCCTGCTCGCCGTTGGTCGACGCCGTGTTCGCCATGCTGCCGTGCGCGTCGCCGTCCTTGGCCTTCTCGGCCAGCTTGACGACCGGGGCCGGGTGCTCCGGCTCCTCGCCGCCCGCCGGGGTCGGCTGGTTCCAGTCGACGACCTTGCCGTCGCTGTAGGTCTGGTGGGCCGGGAACTCGACCTGGTCCACATTGGTCGGCAGGGGCCCGAAGCTGACCGAGAACTCCTGGTAGTCGACGGCCTTGAGCTCGCTGCCCGGCTGCGCGGTCCAGGTCACCGCGGTGACGGCTTCGGTGATCTGCGTGCCGTTGTCCTTGGTGATCGGCGTGGGCAGCTTGGACTTGGTCACCTGGGCGGTCCAGCCGGGCACCGGCTTGGTCCGCACCGAGCCGATGCCGTAGTCCGCCTTGAAGTCGACGGCGACCTTCGTGGTGGTGACGGGGTCCTTCTCCTCGCTCGGCACGCGGAAGACGACGGCCGCGTACCCGCCCTTCGTGGGCTGCGGGCCGTAGACGTTGGCCGTGACGTGCGCGGACGCGAGGCCCGCGCCGAGGAGACCGGCGGCACCGACGGTGGCGGCCAGGAAACCGGCGCGCTTGAAGACGTGCTGGGACATGGGTTCACTCCTGATGAACTCAAGAAGGGGACGGCGAACCCGGGGGTTCGCCGGTGCGGGGACGAGCTGGGGTTCAGGAGTGAACGGGCGGGCCGCGCCGCCCGCGGATCCGGCGCAGGTCGACGCCGACGAGGTGGTCCGGACCGCTCACGCGGGCCGGGACGAGCGCGGGCGCCGCGGACGGCACCGGCAGCGGTGTGAGCAGCCGCGGCAGGATCGCGCGCAGCACGGCCAGCACCGTGAGGAGCATCGAATCCGCGCGGGCGAGCAGGAGCGCGGTGAGCACGGTCGCGATGGTGTGCGCGGCGATCATGCCGAGCCCGGTGCGGCCGGGCATCGTGTACATGTCGTGGTGGCCGGCGAGCGTGGTGAGCAGCAGGTGCATCACCAGCTGGGCGGCACCCAGCAGGACGATCGTGGCGACCGGTCCGCGCGCCTTGCGGGCGAGCGCGGCCGCGGTCCAGCCGAACAGGCCGGTGAGCAGCAGCGTCATCGCCGGATCCGGCAGCCCGCCGTCGGCGAGCCGGTGCGCGGTGACGGAAAGTGCGCCGGCGCTCACGGCAAGTAATACTCCGCGGGTAGCGCCGAGCACTGCGGGACGCCGTGCCGGATCGCTCACGAAGAGCAGCCTAAGGGACCCGCTCCGCCGCGAACGTGTGATCCCGTGAACTGAGCACACACCGAGTTCACGTCCCACGCCACGCCGTGGTTCAGGCGATTTGTTGCCGATCCCGGCCGGGTAGGCCACGGTGGGCCGGAGACGGGGGTTTGGGCGGGTCGGGCCCTGGGTACTGAGCCGCTGGTCAGGAACTAGCCCGTTTGGGTGAAGGCCTGTACGAAGGGCGGGAGAGCGAACACGGATGAACCTCTTCGACTACATCGCCGACCGGGCGAGCAAGCTATGGCTGGAGGCCTACCTGCACACCAGCATGGTGGTGCAGTGCACGATCCTCGCGGCGGTCCTCGGCGTGCTGATCGGGGTTGCGGTCTACCGCAGCCCGATCGGTTCGGCCGTGGCCACGGCGCTGGCCAGCACGATCCTGACGGTCCCGTCGTTCGCCCTCCTGGGCCTGCTGATCCCGCTCTCGGGGCTCGGTCCGACGACGGCCGTGATCGCGCTCGTGCTCTACGGCCTGCTGCCGATCGTCCGGAACACCATCGTGGGTCTCGACGGCGTCGATCCGGCGGTCACGGACGCCGCGCGCGGCATCGGGATGAGCCGCTTCGGCGTGCTCACCCGCGTCGAGCTGCGGCTGGCGTGGCCGGCGATCCTCACCGGCATGCGCGTCGCGACGCAGATGCTGATGGGCATCGCGGTGATCGCCGCCTACGCGAAGGGGCCCGGCTTCGGCGCCGAAGTCTTTTCCGGCCTCACGAACGCGGGGAGCACGAACTCCCTCAACCAAGCCGTCGCCGGCACGGTCGGGGTCGTCATCCTCGCCCTGCTCCTCGACGGCGTCTACGTCCTGATCAAACGCTTCACCATCTCGAGGGGTGTCCGTGGCTGAGAACGAGGAAGTCTCCGGCGTCGAGATCGAGCTGGAGCACGTGACCAAGCGGTACCCCGGCACCCGCGAGCCCGCCGTCGACGACTTCTCGATGGTCGTGCCCGCCGGCAAGATCGTCGTTTTTGTCGGCCCGTCGGGCTGCGGCAAGACCACCACCATGCGGATGATCAACCGGCTGATCGAGCCGACGTCCGGCCGCATCACCATCGGCGGCGACGACGCGCTGAAGCTCGACGTCGACACGCTGCGCCGCCGGATCGGCTACGCCATCCAGCAGGCCGGGCTGTTCCCGCACTTCACCGTCGCGCAGAACATCGCGGTGGTGCCGGGCCTGCTCGGCTGGGACAAGCAGAAGGTGAACGACCGGGTCGAGGAGATGATGGACCTGGTCGGGCTCGACCCGGCCGACTTCCGCGACCGCTTCCCGCGCCAGCTCTCCGGCGGGCAGCAGCAGCGCGTCGGCGTGGCGCGGGCGCTCGCGGCGGACCCGCCGGTGCTGCTGATGGACGAGCCGTTCGGCGCGGTCGACCCGATCACCCGCGGCAACCTGCAGGACGAGCTGCTGCGGCTGCAGAGCGAGCTGAAGAAGACCATCGTGTTCGTCACGCACGACTTCGACGAAGCCGTGAAGCTGGGCGACAAGATCGCGGTGCTCGGCAACCAGTCGGCGATCCTGCAGTACGACACGCCCGAAGCGATCCTGGCGAACCCGGCGGACGACACGGTCGCGGGCTTCGTGGGCGCGGGCGCGTCGCTGAAGCAGCTGACGTTGCTGCGCGTCCGGGACGTCGAGCTCCAGCAGGACGCGCTCACCGTGACCGTCGACGAAAATCCCGCGTCGGTGCGGGAGAAGCTCGACGAGTCGCGCCGGCACTTCGCGCTCGTGCTGGACGCGCGCCGCCGTCCGACGCGGTGGGTGCACGCCCGCGAACTCACGTCGGCGACTTCGCTGGCCAACCTCGGCAAGCCGCTGCGCGACGTCGTCAGCCTGCAGTCGACGCTCCAGGACGCGCTCGAGGCGATGCTCGCCGAGGGCGGGTCGGTGCCGGTCACCGGCGCGCGCGGCGAGTACGCGGGCACCATCCAGCTGGACACCGTGATCGCGACCATCCAGCAGCTGCGCGACGAGCACACGAACGGTGAAGAGGTGTCCGCATGACGACGGCCGCCGTCGACACCGGGTTCAGCACCGAATCCGGCTCCAAACGCGCGGAACGCGTCCGGCTGTTCGCCCAGCCCGTCGTGGTGCTCGTGATCGTCGCGGTGACGCTCGTCTCGGTGTTCTCCAGCGGCCTGAACGCGACGGAGAAGGAGACGCTCAACGCGTCGACGCTGTGGACAGCGTTGTGGGACCACCTGCTGATGACGCTCGTGGTGACGGCGATCGTCGTGCTGGTCGCGGTGCCGCTCGGGGTGATCGTGACGAGGCCGTGGGCGCGCTTCCTGGCTCCCGTGTTCCTGGCGATCGCGAACATCGGGCAGGCCGCGCCCGCGCTGGGTGTGCTGGTGCTGTGGTTCATCGTCACCGGCGCGACCGGCGGCATCTGGGTGGCGGCGCTGCCGCTGGCGTTCTATTCGCTGCTGCCGGTGCTGCGCAACACGATGGTCGGCATCCAGCAGGTGGACCCGGCGCTGATCGACGCGGGCCGCGGCATCGGGATGTCGGCGGGCGCGGTGCTCTGGCGCGTCGAGCTCCCGCTGGCGGTGCCCTTGATCCTGGCGGGCCTGCGCACGTCGCTGGTGCTGGCGGTCGGCACGGCGACGTTCGGCATGTTCGTCAACGCCGGCGGCTTCGGGCTGCTCATCGACACCGGCTACAAGCTCAACCTGACGTCGGTGCTGGTCACCGGCTCGGTGCTGGCCGTCGCACTGGCGCTGCTGGTGGACTGGCTGGGCGCGGTCGCCGAACAGTACTTCGGACCGAAGGGCCTGCGATGAAACTCCGGCGGCTGTTCGTCGTGGCCGTGCTGGGCGCGACGCTTTCCTCGTGCGGGCTGACGGTGAACCAGGCGGTGCCGTACGACATCCGGCCCGGTTCGATCCAGCCGATCCCGGCCCTGCAGGGCCTGAAGGTGACGGTGGGGTCGAAGGACTTCACCGAGAACATCATCCTGGCGTACATGTCCGAGATGGCGCTGACGGCCGCGGGCGCGGACGTCGTCGACCTGTCGGACATCAAGGGGTCGAATTCCTCGCGCCAGGCGCTGCTGTCCGGGCAGACGGACGTGACGTGGGAGTACACCGGAACGGGCTGGATCAACTACCAGGGCAACGAGCTCCCGGTCCCGGGCGGCGAGCAGGCCCAGTACGAGGCGACGGCCAAGGCGGACGAGGAGAAGTTCGGCGTCACCTGGCTCAACTATTCGCCGCTGAACGACCAGTACGCGTTCGCGGTGACCGAGGAGTACGGCGCCAAGAACAACCTGAAGACGACGTCCGACCTGGCGGCGTTCATCAAGCAGAAGCCGGACCAGGCGGTGTTCTGCCTGGAGACGGAGTTCACCAGCCGCCAGGACGGCTTCCCGGCCGCGGTCAAGGCGTACGGCTTCCAGAACCCGACGGTGAAGAACTTCGGCATCGGCACGATCTATTCGGCGGTGGCGAGCGGAACCTGCCCGGTCGGTGAGGTGTTCACCACGGACGGCCGGATCTCCGGGTTGAACCTGCGGGTGCTGGAGGACGACAAGAAAGCGTTCCCCCAGTACAACGCGGTGGCCACGCTGCGCACGGAGTGGCTGAAGCAGCACCCGGAGGTCCGCGGCCCCCTGGAGAAGGTGAGCGCGGCGATCGACAACGAGCAGATGATCGAGCTCTGCAAGCAGGTCGACGTCGACGGCAAGGACGCGGGCAAGGTGGCCCACGACTGGATGGTCAAGAAGGGCTTCGTGCAGTAGCCGCTCGTGAGTGGTAAAGCGGGTTCTAACCCGCTTTACCACTCACGACCGACGGGAGTCAGATTCCCAGCCGGTGCAGCAGCTGGCCCTCCAGCCGTTCCAGTTCCCCGGCCACCGCCCGGTGCGCCGACTTCCGGCGCGCCGCCGGCATCCGCTCCGCGGCCCGGACCGTCGCCGACAGCTGCTCCAGCGTTCCCAGTGCGTCCTTCGCGAACTCCGTGTCCGCCTTCGAGGCCTTCTCCGACTTCTGCAGGTCGCGGCAGCCCTCGGCCAAGCCCGCCATCCGGGCGTGCAGGGCCGCGCCGCGACCGGTGTACTCGCTCAGGCGCTCGACCGAGACACCCAGCTTGCGCGCCTGGTAGCGGTCGTACGCCTCCCGGGCGACGCCCGCCGCGCGCACCGCCAACGGCGCCACCACCGGGATCACCGCCGGGCCGAGCACCTTGGCCACCGCGACCACGTTCTTCGCCCTCTTTGGGGTGAACCTGGCTTCACCCTCGACCTTGGCCTTGCGCGCCATGGCACCTCCTGCGACGTGTCGAGGTCGAACTTACTGGTCGCCTGGGTGGCGGGCATGTCGGCTCGGCGGTGGGAATCTAGAGTGATCTCCATGAACACCGAGGTGGTACTCGACGCGGGCGCGGTCAGCCGCTGCCGTCGCCGCGTGCACCTCGAGCACGACCCCGCCATGCGCGAGGTGCCGCTCTCCCCGCCCGACCCCACCGCGCAGCAGCGGATCGACGACGCCGCCGCGCACCGCGAGGACATCGTCACCCGGCTGATGGCCGCCAACGACGACCACTGGGTGAAGATCGGCCGCGACCTCCCGGCCCACGAGCGCGTCGAGCAGACGCTGCAGGCCTTCGCCGCCGAAGCGCGCTACATCTGGGGTGCGCTGCTGCCGGTCGATGCGGCCGGGCACCGGCGCGGGGGCATCGACCTGCTCGTCCGCACCGGCCACGGGTACGTCCCGGTGCTCGTCGTGCGCCACCGCATCACCGACCGCGGCACCGGCGCGATCGTCACCGACCTGACCGACCTCGACCCGGCGCACCGCGCGGCCGACGACGGCCGCAAGGTCCGGTCGCAGCCGCGGGACCAGCTCCGGCTCGTGCACATCCGCCGCATGCTGCAGACGCTCGGGCAGGCCGACGAGAGCCTCGCCCTCGGCGGCGTGATCGGTCTCGACGCCGACGTCGTCGTCTGGCACGACCTCACGGCGGGCACCTGGCCGGGCGGGCGCAACGCGCTCACCGAGTACCAGGTCCGGTTCGCCGACCGGCTCGCCATCGCCACCGCCGCCGCGAACGGCGAGGAACCCCTCGCCGAGCCGTCGCGCGTGCTGGAGTGCCGTCGCTGCCCGTGGTGGCCGACGTGCGAGGTCGTGCTCACGGAAACCCGCGACGTCAGCCTCGTCGTCCGCGGCGAGGACGCCGTCGAGCTGCGCCGGGCCGGCGTGTCCACTGTGGACAAGCTGGCGGCGCTCGACCCGGCGGGCGAGCCGCCGGCGGTGAACTGGACGGGGGTCACCTTCCCGGACGCCGTCGTGCTCGCCCGGGCGTGGCTCGCCGACCTGACGCTGGTGCGCCGCGTCGAGGCGGTCGAGGTGCCGCGCGCCGACGTCGAGGTCGACGTCGACATGGAGAGCTTCGGCGACGCCGGCGCCTACCTCTGGGGCTGCCTGCTCAGCGGCGCCGACATCGGCGTCCCGCCGGGCTACCGCGCCTTCGCGACGTGGGACCCGTTGCCCACCGACGACGAGGCACGGTCCTTCGCCGAGTTCTGGGCCTGGCTCACCGACGTCCGCGAGCGCACCGAAGCGGCGGGCCTGACCTTCCGCGCCTACTGCTACAACGCGCTCGCCGAGAACCGCTGGCTCTTCGGCTCCGTCGAGCGCTTCGGCGACCACCCCGGCGTGCCGTCGAAGAAGACCATCCAGTCCTTTGTGGACTCCGAGCAGTGGGTGGACCTCTTCCGCAGCGTCACCGACCAGTTCCTGTGCTCCCACGGCAAGGGCCTGAAGGTGATCGCGCCGGTGGCCGGTTTCTCCTGGCGCGACCCGGAGGCGGGCGGCGAGGCGTCGATGCGGTGGTACCGCGACGCCGTGGGCATGGACGGCGAGAAGCCGGACGACGACCAGCGCGAACGGCTCCTGCGCTACAACGAAGACGACGTCCTCGCGACGCGGGCGCTGCGCGAGTGGATCGACGCCCGTGCTCAGGCCGAAGTGCCTTACATGTTCGATCTCTGAGTAGTTCACTGGCTAAGACACTTGCCAACTGTCGTGTCTTCCGTGATACTCGTCCACGAATACTCGTAGACGAGGAGTCGAGATGAAGCGGCGGAAGGTCGGCAACGTGCTCGGGCTGGCCGTGCTGTCCGTCGTGCTGGAACGCCCCATGCACCCGTACGAGATGGCGGCCGTGCTCAAGCAGCGCGGCAAGGACGCCGACATGCCGATCAAGTGGGGCTCGCTCTACACCGTCGTGGCGAACCTCGAGAAACACGGCTTCGTCGAGGCCGTCGAGAGCGTCAAGGACGGCGGACGGCCCGAGCGGACCGTCTACCGGATCACGCCGGCCGGGCGCGAAGAGTTCGAGGACTGGGTCCGCGAGCTCGTCGGCACGGTCGATCGGGAGCCCCCGCGGTTCAAGGCCGGGCTGTCGATGATCGGCGTCCTGGGGCCCGACCAGGCGATCAGCCGGCTGCGGGAGCGGCTGGAGCAGCTCGGCGAACGCGCCGAGGCCTACCGCGCGGCGCTCGAGCAGCTGCGTCCGCTCATGCCGCGGCTGTTCCTGGTGGAGGTCGAGTACGACCTCGCGATGACGGAAGCCGAGGTGCGCTGGGTGCGCGGCTTCCTCGAAGAACTGACCACCGGCGCTCTGCCGGGCCTCGACGCCTGGCGGCGCTACCACAAAACCGGCGAATTCCCGGACGACCTGGGGGAGTTCGTGGAGAGGTAGGAACCGATGGAGACGACCCGCAAGCACAAGGTGCCCGAGATGGAGGGCCGCCAGGCCCGCTGGTACGCCAAGAACCGCGGCACCGCGGCCCAGCTCGCGCAGTACCGGCGGCAGGCGGCCGAGGTCACGGCGGGCTGGCCCGAGGGCGCCGAAGTCCTGGAGGTCGCGCCCGGGCCGGGCTTCTTCGCCATCGAGCTGGCGAAGCGCGGCTTCCGCGTCACCGGGCTCGACATCAGTCACACGATGGTGGAGATCGCCCGCGAAAACGGCGCGGGGCTGGACATCGACTTCAAGCAGGGCGACGTCACCCACGCGCCGTTCGCGGCCGAGTCGTTCGACTTCCTGGTCTGCCAGGCGGCGTTCAAGAACTTCCGGCAGCCGGTGGCGGCGCTGAACGAGATGCACCGCGTACTGCGCCCGGGCGGCTTCGCGGTGATCCAAGACCTGAACCACGCGGCCACCGCCGCCGACATCGACCGCGAGGTCGCCGGGATGAACCTGGGCGCGGTCAGCGGCTTCACGGTCCGGCGGACGCTGGGGTGGCTGCGCCGCCGGGCGTTCACCCGCGAACAGTTCGAGGCACTGGCCACCGAAAGCGCGTTCGGCGCCTGCTCGGTCACGGCGGACGGCATCGGCCTGGAGATCCGCCTCACCCGCTGACCCCGAGCTTTCACGTGAAAGCTCCCACCAGGGGGCGTAGCTTTCACGTGAAAGCTACGCGTTAGCGGGGGGCCATTCGGAGGGAGCCGTCCATGCGGACGACCTCGCCGTTCAGGTAGTCGTGGTCGATGAGCGACAGCGCGAGCTGCGCGTACTCGTCCGGGCGCGCGAGCCGCTTCGGGAACGGGATGCCGGCGGCGAGCGACGCGCGGAACTCGTCGCTGACCGTGGCGAGCATCGGGGTGTCGACGATGCCGGGCGCGATGGTCAGCACGCGGATGCCGTGCGAAGCCAGGTCGCGGGCCGCGGGGAGCGTCATGCCGACGACGCCGCCCTTCGACGACGAGTAGGCGACCTGCCCGATCTGGCCGTCGAATGCCGCGATGGACGCGGTGTTGATGATGACGCCGCGGGCGTCGTCGGCGAGGGGCTCGGTCTTGGCGATCGCCTCGGCCGCGATCGTCAGCACGTTGAACGTGCCGACGAGGTTGATCTGGATGACCTTCGCGTACAGCGCGAGGTCGTGGCGGCCCTTCTTGGACAGGATCCGCGCGGACGGCCCGATGCCGGCGCAGTTCACCACGGTCCGCAGCGGCACACCGGACCCGGACGCGGTCGCGACGGCGGCCTCGACCTGCTCGACGTCGGTGACGTCGGCCTCGACGTAGGTGATGCCGTCGACCTGCTCGGCCTTCTCGATCGACGAGGCCAGGTCGAGCGCGAACACCCGGGCGCCCTTGGCGGCGAGGGCCTTCGCCGTCGCCCCGCCGAGGCCGGACGCGCCTCCGGTGACGAGCGCCGCGGTGCCGTTGATCTGCATCTGTGCCGTTCCCTTCGTGGTCCGATTCGCGGATTCAGGTTAACGCTCGTTCGCACCCGGGGTTCGTGTCTTCGCTCACCGCTCCCGGGGGCGACCGGTTCCGTTAGCGAGGTGGTCAACTCCGGCTGTCACCTTCAGCGGCATGACGCCTGCTCGGATCGTGGTGGTGGGAACGGGTTACGTCGGACTGACCACGGGGGCCTGCCTGGCCAGTCTGGGTCATAACGTCACCTGCGTGGACGTCGACCGCGCGAAGGTGTCCCGGCTGAGCGCGGGACGCGTGGACATCCTCGAACCGGGGCTCGCCGACCTGGTGCACCGCGGGCTCGCGACCGGGCGCCTCCGGTTCGTCGTCGGCGCGCGGGACGCGGTCCGCGACGCCCAGGCGGTGTTCCTCTGCGTGCCGACGCCGATGGGGGCCGGCGGCTCCGCCGACCTGCGCGCGGTCGAGGTGGTCACGGCCGAGATCGGGGACGTCCTGCCCGCCGGCTGCGCGCTGGTCACCAAGTCGACGGTGCCGGTCGGCACGTCGAAGCGGATCCAGGCGATGGTCGGCCGCACCGACGTGCCGGTGGTGTCGAACCCCGAGTTCCTCCGCGAAGGCACCGCGGTGGCGGACTTCCTCGGCCCGGACCGGATCGTCGTCGGCTCGGACGACCTCGCCGCCGCGCGCTGGGTCGGCGAGTTGTACGCCGAACTCGACGCGCCGGTCGTCGTCGCCGACGCGGCGAGCGCGGAGCTGGTCAAGTACGCCGCGAACTGCTACCTCGCGCTGAAGCTGTCCTACGTCAACTCGATCGCCGAACTCTGCGAACGGCTGGGCGCGGACATCGCCCTGGTCACCGAGGGCATGGGTTACGACCGGCGGATCGGCCGGACGTTCCTCAAGCCGGGGCCGGGCTGGGGCGGTTCCTGCCTGCCGAAGGACACCAGCGCGCTGGTCAAGGTGGCCGAGTCGGTGAACTACGACTTCACCATGCTGACCTCGGCCATCAACGAGAACATCGCCCAGCGCGACCGGATCGTCGCGAAGATCGCCGGCGCGGTCGGCGGGACGCTGGCCGGCGCCCGGATCGGCGTGCTGGGCCTGGCGTTCAAGGCGGGCACCAACGACCTGCGCGATTCGCCCGCGCTCGCCGTGTCGTCGGTGCTGTGCGCGCTGGGGGCCGAGCTGATCGCCTACGACCCGGCCGTCGACGGCGAGATCGCCGGGATGACCGTGGTCGACGACGCCTACCAGGTCGCGAAGGACGCGGACGCCGTCGTCGTGCTGACCGAGTGGGCCGAGTTCAAGCACCTCGACTGGGCGGCGATGGCCGAGCTCATGGACGGCATCGACGTCGTCGACACGCGCAACCTGCTCGACCCGCGGGTGATCGTGGACGCCGGGCTGTCGTGGCAGGGTGTCGGGCGGCCGCGGGCGGCGGCGCGGATCAAGGTTTCCTGACCGTGCTTCGCCCGCTAGGGTGATCGGCACGGCATCGCGTGTCGGTCACCGGCTGGGTGAGGCATGGAGGTGGCGGGAGTGCCCCGGAGGCATTTCAACCGTGTCAGTTTCCGTATCCGTTGAATTGAACCACTTGATCGTCCCGTCCCGGAACAACCGGGAATCCGCCGAATTCCTGGCGAACCTGCTCGGCCTCGAAGTAGGGCAGGAATGGGGTCCGTTCATCCCCGTCGAGACGCGCAACGGCGTCCGGCTGGACTTCGCGACCATCCCCGAAGAGGACCTTCGCCTGCAGCACTACTGCTTCTTGATCCCGGAGGACGACTTCGACGCCGTCTTCGCGCGGCTCGTCGAAACCGGCGTGACCTACCACGCCGACCCGATGGGGAAGCAAATCGGCGAAATCAACCACAACCACGGCGGCCGTGGTGTCTACTTCCTCGATCCCGGCGGGAACGGGATGGAAATCATCACGCAGCCGTACGAGCCGGAACGGCGGCGGCCCGCCTCTTGGTAAGCGCAGTCCTGGTAGAAGTTCCTTAGCAATGCGTACTATCGGGGCATGTTCACGACGAGGCCGGAGCTGACCGGCACCTTCGGGATGGTGGCGTCGACGCACTGGCTGGCTTCGGCCACCGGGATGGCGGTGCTGGAAGACGGCGGCAACGCGTTCGACGCGGCGGTCGCCGCCGGATTCGTCCTGCAGGTCGCCGAACCGCACCTGTGCGGCCCGGCGGGTCAGGTACCCGGTCTCTTCGTGACGGCGGACGACCCGACCCCGCGGGCGCTGGCCGGCCAAGGCCCGTCGCCCGCGGGGGCCACGCCGGAGCACTTCGCGGCGCTGGGCCTGGACCTGATCCCGGGCAGCGGCCTGCTCCCGGCGACGGTCCCCGGCGCCTGGGACGCCTGGCTCCTGCTGCTGCGCGACTACGGCACGAAACCGCTTCGCTCGGTGCTGTCGTACGCGATCGGCTACGCGCGCAACGGCATCCCGCTGGTGTCGCGGGTCGGCGACACGATCAGCGCCGTCTCCCGCTTGTTCACCGAGCACTGGCCGACGTCGGCGGCGCTCTGGATGCCGGACGGCAAGCCGGCGTCCGGCCTGCACCGGAACCCCGCGTTGGCCGACACGTGGGAGCGGCTGCTGCGTGAAGCGGAGTCCGTCTCGGGTCGCGAAGCGCAGCTCGATGCGGGACGTCGTGCCTGGTCACAGGGCTTCGTCGCCGAAGCGATCGACGCGTTCAGCCGCACCGCGTTCCGCGACGACTCCGGCCGCGACCACGCCGGCCTGCTGACCGGCGACGACCTGGCGTCGTGGTCGGCGTCGTACGAGGAGCCGGCGTCCGTGGACGTCGGCGACTGGCGCCTGGTGAAGCTGGGCGGCTGGACGCAGGGCCCGGCGCTGCTGCAGCAGGCGCTGTTGTTGCACGGCTTCCGCGACGAGCTGTCCTATGTGGACGGCGTGCCGTCGGAGCGCACGGTGCACTTGGCGGTCGAAGCGGCGAAGCTGGCCTTCGCGGACCGCGAGGCCTGGTACGGCGACACCGACGTGCCCCTGGACGTGCTGCTTTCGCCCGCGTACACGGACGCCCGGCGAGCGCTGATCACCGACACGGCGTCCCCGGACTTGCGTCCGGGCGACGCCCGCGGCCCGGCGCGCCTCCCGGCGATCCTGGACTCGCTGCAGGGCATCGAGGCGGGCGGCGGCGCCACGGGCGAGCCGACGGTCGGCCCCCAGGGCCAGACCCGCGGCGACACGGTCCACCTCGACGTCGTCGACGCGGCGGGCAACCTGGTGTCCCTCACGCCGTCCGGCGGCTGGCTGCAGTCGAGCCCGACGATCCCGTCGCTGGGTTTCTGCCTGGATTCGCGCGGTCAGATGTTCTGGCTGGAGCAGGGCCTGCCGAACTCCCTGGCCCCGCGCAAGCGCCCCCGCATCACGCTGTCCCCATCCCTGGCCCTGCGCGACGGCGTCCCCACGCTGGCCTTCGGCACCCCGGGCGGCGACCAGCAGGACCAGTGGCAGCTGTGCTTCTGGCTCGCCCACGTCTACGGCGGCCTGAACCTCCAGGAGTCGATCGATTCGCCGGCCTGGCACACGACGGCGTTCCCGAGCTCGTTCTACCCACGCTCGTGGAACCCGCGTGAGCTGGTGGTGGAGTCCCGCCTGGGATCGTCCACTTTGGACGCCCTACGCGCCCGGGGGCACTCGGTGATCAACGCCGGAGACTGGGCGCTGGGCCGCCTTTCGGCGGTCTCCCGCACCGACGGCCTCCTGCGCGCCGCGGCGAACGCGCGCGGAATGCAGGGTTACGCGGCGGGCCGTTAAGGCTTCTCCCACAGCCAGAACTCGATCCCCTGGTTGTCGGTGCAGTCCGCGGTACTCCCATACTGGTGGTTCTCGACCTCCCCGGCCCGCCCGCCCTGCTCCCGCACCCGCGCCAACGCCGCCTCGAGGTTGTCGACCGCGTACATCAGCTTCCACCCCACCTGCCGGTCCCCGGCCCACAACCCACCTTCGAGACCGGGCCCCGAGAACCCCCACGCGTCCGACGTCGACCCCGGTGTGAACTGCCACCCCAGCACCGCGCCGTAGAACGACTTCGCCGGCTCGGCCTGCGGGACCTGGAACGTGAAGTACATCGCCTCGCCGTGGCGGGCCGGGCGGGGACCGGCCGCCGGGGACGCCGCCTGGGACACCAGCCAGCGCTGGCCGAACGGGTCGCGGAACGAGCCGCCCCTTCCGTACGGTGAGTCGCTCACCTCGCGGATCAGCGTCGCGCCCAGTTCGACGGCCCGCGCCACGCTGGCGTCGGGATCCGGGACCTCGACCCGCACCGACGCGCCGCCCTCGCGGGGCGCCACGTGCCCGATCTCCGGGTACTCCTCGGCGAGCATCAGCACGGCGTCGCCGATGGCCAGCTCGGCGTGGCCGACGCGGCCGTCGTCCATCAGGATCGGGTCGCCGCGCCGGACGGCGCCGAACACCTCGATGTAGAAGTCGAGGGCCGCGCGCGCGTCGGAAACCGCCAGGTAGGGCGCCAGCGAACGCAATGCTGCCGCGGGGGCGGGGGCTTCGGACGTGGTCGTCATGTCGGCTCCGTTCAAGATGGCGCGACGCAGGTGGTCGCGCAGTTCGGCGGCGAAGTCCGGGTCGGGGGCGACCCGCTCGGAGGGGCGGCGAAGCGCGTCGAAAGGCTCAGGCATCGCGACCCTCCTTCTCCTCGTAAGCGCGGCGGAACGCGGCGCGGGCCCGCACGAGCAACGCCTCCGTGGCGTGCACGCTGCGCCCCAGGTGGCCGGCGACCTCGGGGACGCCGAGGCCGTCGACGTAACGCAGGGTCAGCGCCGCCCGGTGGTGCGGGCCGAGCGATTCGAGCACCTGTCTCGCGCGCAGGGCGTCGAGCTGCTCGTCCCACGGGTCCTCGACGTCCGGCTCGCTGTCGTGCACGAGCCGCAGGCCGCGTTCCTCGCGTTCCTTGCGCCGCCAGTGGTCGGCGAGCTTGTGCCGGGCGACGCCGATCAGCCACCCGGTGCTCACCGGAGGTGCGTACTCCTTGCGACAAGCGGCGACCGCACCGAGGAACGTCTCGGACGTCAGCTCCTCGGCGAGCGTGCGGTCGCCGCAGCGGGACAGCAGGTACCCGTAGACCTCCGGCAGGGCCGTCTCGTACAGCCCGAGCAGCGCGAAGGCCGGGTCCGGTCGTACCCGAGGTTCCGTCACACCTTCATCGTCGCTCCGCGCGCGCTTTTTCCGACGGGTGAATCCGGGATTTCTACACCCGCGGGTCCGGCAGCCGCCGCCCGGTGATCGCGACGATCGCCGCCAGCACCGCCACCACGCCGATCACCAGCGCGAACGCGTCCCGGCTCCCCAACGACCCGGAAAGGGCCGCGTGCAAACTGCCCAGCGTCGCCACCCCCAGCGCCAGCGACGTCTGCTGGTTCGTCGTCATCACGCCGCTGCCGACGCCCGCCAGGTCCGTCGGCACGTGGGACAGCACGATCCGGAACAGCGTCGTCATCGCCAGCGCGTTCCCGACGCCGATCGCCACCATCGCCGGGGCCAGGTCGAGGATCGTCACGTCCGGCCACGTCGCCAGCGTGGTGCAGAGCAGGGCCACCATGCCCACCGCCGTGATCGCGCCGCCCACCGGGACGACCTTCTGGCCGTAGCGGGCCACCAGGCGGCTGCTCAGCATCGACACCGTGAAGTACGCGACCGCCAGCGGGGTCAGCGCACCGCCCGCGCCCAGCGGGCCGAAGTGCAGGTCCTCCTGCAGCGTCATCGCGACCACGAACATGAACGAGCCGAACGCGCCGAAGAACGGGACGGCCACCATCAGCCCGCGGCGCACGCTCGGCAGCCGCATCACCGACGGCGGGAGCAGCGGTGTGCCGCCGAGCCGCTCCAACCGCCGTTCGACGTGCACGAACGCCGCCGCCGCGAACGGGGACGCCGCCAGCAGCACGATCGTCCAGGCCGGCCAGCCCAGCGCGCGGCCCTCCATCAGCGGGACCAGCAACGACAGCAGCGTCACGGCCAGCAGCGCCGTGCCGAGCCGGTCGACGCCCAGCGGGTTGTGCGCCCGGCTCTCCGGCAGCTTGCGCGCCATGACCAGCACCACCAGCCCGATCGGGACGTTGACCAGGAAGATCGGCCGCCAGCCGGTGCCCCACAGGTCGGCCGCCACCAGCGCGCCGCCGAGCAGCTGCCCGACGACCGTCGAGATGCCGCCCGTCGCGCCGAACAGGCCGAGCGCGCGCGAACGCTTCTCGCCCGAAGTCGTCGCCTGGATGATCGAGAGCACCTGCGGCAGCAGCAGTGCCGACGCCGCCCCCTGCGCGGCGCGGGCCACCACCAGCGTGCCGGCCGTCGGGGCGATTCCGCAGACCAGGGACGTCAAGGTGAACAGCCAGAGGCCCGCGAAGAACAGCCGCCGCCTGCCGAACGAGTCGCCGAGGCGGCCGCCGACCACCAGCAGCACCGCGTACGCGATGCCGTAGGCGGCGACCACCAGCTCCAGGGTGGCGGTGGACGCGTGGAGGTCGGCATCGATCGTCGGGAGCGCGACGTTGACGATGAAGAAGTCGATGATCGGCAGTGCCGCCCCCAGCAGCACCGTGACCAGGCCGGCGGGGGTCAGTCCCGGCCGCACTCCGGCTCCGGCCGCGCTCGGCGCGAGTTCAGTCGTGGTCATGGGTACTACGATCGGCGCTTCTCGAAACTGGTACCAGTTGCTGGTTATCCGGGTACCGGCCACTACCTGGTACCAGGTTCGAGAGCGTGTCATCCTGGCACCATGACCACCGCCGTCGAATCCGGCCTCCGCCGCCAGGAGCTGGCGAGGTTCTTGCGCAGCCGTCGCGAGCGGATCACGCCCGAGCAGGTCGGCCTCCCGATCGTGGGCCGCCGCCGGACGCCGGGGCTGCGCCGCGAAGAGGTCGCGCAGCTCGCCGGCGTCGGGGTCACCTGGTACACGTGGCTCGAGCAGGGCCGCGACATCAACGCGTCCGAGCAGGTGCTGCAGGCGATCGCCCGCACCCTGCGGCTCGACCCGCACGAGCACGTCCACCTCTTCCGCCTGGCCGGCGCGCCCGAGCCGGAGCGCGAGAAGGACTGCCAGGTCATCACGCCGGCGATGGAGCTGATGCTCGCGAAGCTCGAGCCGTACCCGGTCGCGATCCGCAACGCCCGGTGCGACCTGCTCGGCTACAACCGCGGTTACACCTGGCTGATGGGCGACGTCGACGCGATCCCCTTCGCGGACCGCAACACCCTGGTCCAGTGCCTGCTCAACCCGGAGTGGCGCAAGCGGATGCTCGACTGGGAGACGAACATCCCGCGGGTGATTGCGTCCTTCCGCGCCGCGATGGCCGACCACGTCGCCGAGCCGGCGTGGAAGCAGCTGGTGAAGCGCCTCAAGGCGGAGTCGCCGCTGTTCGCCGAGCTGTGGCCGCACCACGACGTCAACTCGGAGCCGATCCGCACCAAGCGGTACCTGCACCCGGACGTCGGGCTGCTGCAGTTCAACTTCACGTACCTCTACTACGGCCGCCGGTCGGAGATCACCATGTCGACCTACACCCCGGCCGACGAAGAAACGGCGGCAAAGCTCCCGCTCGTCTTCGACTGACGACGTACGACGGCGATGCGCTCCGGGACGGACGCGGTGCGGCCCGGCGACCGGTAGTTTTCGCGGCATGAGATGGCCGCCGTGGGTGGGGCGCGTGGTGCGCACCGTCGTCGTCACCGCGTTCGTGCTCGGGGCGACCAGCGGTGCGTCGCGCTGGCAGCCCGGCGCGACGCCGATGACCCCGCTCGCGGCCGCGTGGCTCGCCGCCACCGGGCTGACCCTGCTGCTCGTCCACCGCTACCCGCTGACGTTCTTCCTGGTCACGACGGCGTCCGCGTTCGGTTACTACGCGTCCGGGCTGCCCGGCGGCCCGGTCATCCTGATCCCGACCATCGCGTTGTTCCTGCTCACCCGGCAACGCGGTCCGCTCACCGCCGGGATCACCGGGTCGGCGGCGCTCGCCGTCCTCTACCTGGTCCACATCGTGACGTCGGGATCGTTCGCGCTGGCGGCCGGCGCCGGGTTCCTGGTGATCTGGCTGGTCGCCGTCATCGGCGTCGGGACCGCCGTCCGGTACCAGCTCGACGCGCTCGCCGCCCGCCGTGAGCAGGCCGACGAGCACCGCCACCGGCTCGCCGAGCAGGAACGGCTGCGCATCGCCCGCGAGGTCCACGACGTCGTCGCCCACAGCCTCGCGATGATCAACGTCCAGGCGGGGGTCGCCGCGCACGTCGCCGACCGGCGGCCCGAGCAGGCGAAGGAAGCGCTGCTCAACATCAAGTCGGCCAGTGCGTCCGCGTTGAACGACCTGCGCGCGACCCTGGCCGTGCTGCGCTCCGGCGAGGACAAGGCGCCCGCGCCGAGCCTCGCCCAGGCCGGTGAGCTGCTGGACCACGCCCGTGACGCCGGGCTCACCGTCGACGTCCACGGGGAAGCCGGCGAACTCCCGGCACCCGTCGACGCGGCCGCCTACCGGATCCTGCAGGAGTCGCTGACCAACGTCGTCCGGCACGCCGACCGGCCCGGCCACGTCGACGTCCGGTTCGAACGGCGAAGAGGGTCCTTCACGCTCCGGGTGCGCGACGACGGCCGCGGCACCGCCCAGCCGGCTCCGGGCCACGGCCTGCGGGGCATGGGCGAACGCGCCGCCGCGCTCGGCGGCCGGTGCACCGCCGGGCCGGTCGACGGCGGGTTCGAAGTGTGCGTCGAGCTACCGATCGAGGGGGAAGCATGATCCGCGTTCTGCTGGCCGACGACCAGGTCCTGGTCCGCGCCGGGTTCCGTGTGCTGCTGGAGACCGAGGACGGCTTCGACGTCGTCGGCGAGGCGGGTGACGGCGAGCAAGCGGTCGCCGGAGCGATCGAGCACCGGCCCGACATCGTGGTGATGGACATCCGGATGCCCGGTGTCGACGGCCTCGAAGCGACCCGCCGGATCACCGCGAACCCCGATCTCGCCGGAACGAAAGTGCTGGTCCTGACCACGTTCGACGTCGACGAGTACGTCTACGAAGCCCTGCGCGCGGGTGCCAGCGGGTTCCTGCTGAAGGACACCGAGCCGGTCGAGCTGCTGCGCGCGCTGCGGGTCGTGGTGAGCGGCGAGGCGCTGCTGGCGCCGACGGTGACGCGCCGGCTGATCCAGGAGTTTGTCGGGCGGCCGGAGAACCGGCGCATCAACACCAGCGCCGTCCGCGAGATCACCGACCGCGAGCGCGAGGTGCTCGGCCTGGTCGCGGGCGGCATGTCGAACGACGAAATCGCCGCCCACCTGGTGATCTCGACGGCGACGGCGCGCACCCACGTCAGCCGCATCATGACGAAGATCGGCGCCCGCGACCGCGCCCAGCTGGTGGTGCTGGCCTACGAGTCCGGGCTCGTCACACCGCGTCGCCCCGCCTGACCCGGGGGATGACGTTCACCGACCCGGCGAACGTCACCCTTCAGGGTCAGTTGTTGGTGCGCTCCGTCGGCGGGGCCTTCTGGACCTGGGCGGTCAGCAGCGTCTTGAACGAGCTGAGCGTCGCGTCCTTGGTCGGACCGAACGAGTCGATGACGATGACCCGGCTGTACAGCACGTAGACCGCGCGGTAGACCTGCTGGCTGCTGTCCGCCGCCGAGAACACCTGCACCCCGTGGAGGGACAGGTTGCGGTTGACGGTCAGGCCGCCTTCCTGCTCGGCGTTGCCGTACTCGGCGGCCACCGCCGCGGCGGCCTGCGCGTTCGGCAGCTCCAGCGCGAACAGACCCAGCGTGACCTCGCCGTCCTTGGTCGTCTTGAGCAGGCCCTCGGTCATGCCGCCCTGCTTGAGCTTCTCGATGACCGTGGTCGGCAGGTACTTGGCCGACTGCAGCTTGTCCAGGTCGAACTCGCCACCGCCGGCGCGGGTCGTGCCGGCCGGGGTGACCAGCGCCGACGAGTTGTCGCCCGGCTCGGGCTTGGCCGCGGGCGGCTCCGGGAGCGGCTTGACGGTCGGCGCGGGCGGCGGCTGCGGGCTGGAGCTCTGCGCCACCGGCGGGGTCGCCCCGCCGCCGTCCTTGATGAACAGGGCCCAGACGCCGAAGCCGAGGCCGGCCACCACGAGCACCGCGACCACGGCGAAGGCGATCTTCTTGCCCTTGCCCGACGACGGCTGGGTCTGGAAGCTCTCCGGGCCCTGGCTGATCCAGTCCGCGTTGTTCGACGGCGCCAGCGGCGGGAACTCCGACCCACCCCACGGCGGGCTGGCGTCCTGCGGCTGCGCGCCCCACGGGTTCTGCTGCGGCATCGGCTGGGCGAACCCGCCGGCCGGGGAGTGCTGGGCGTACGGCGGCTGCTGCATCGGCTGCGGGAACCCGCCCGACGGCGAGTTCGGGTGCTGCTGCTGTTGCTGCTGCCACGGCGGGACGGCCTGGGTCCGCTCGCCGCCCCCGGCGTCGGCCGCGGAGACGACCTGGGTCGCCTCGGCCGAGCTCGCCTGCTGGTCCGGCGGCCCCGGCGGGGAGACCGGCGCGATGATCTGCGTGTCGGCGGCGGTGCTCGGGGCCTGCTGCGGAGCGGGCTGGGCCGGCGCCTGGGCCTGGGCCTGGTCACCGGTCGAGACGGCCATGGACAGCACCCGATCACGTCGCGCCCGGTATTCGTCGGCCGTCAGGTTTCCCGCCGCGAGCTCCTCGTCAAGCCTGCGCAGCTCTTCCTGCCAGGTCACCCCGGTACCCCCTTGGGTATATCGCCTGCGAATGCGAACGTCTGGGTGCTGCGCACGCGGAGCGTGGCTGCACGGAGTCATTGTGCACGGGTGTGCTGACCTGTTCGTCGCCCACCACCCCGTCGTTACCTCGGCGTGGTGGATGCTCCCCGCGGGTCAGCGGGGGTGCGCGGCCAGCACCCGGCCCAGCAGGTCGATGGTCTGGTCGCGCAGCAGCGCGGACGACCCGCCGATGACGCTGCGCTCGACCAGCTCGAAGGTCACGATGTCGCGGTCGGCGAACAGGCCGGTCAGTTCCTGCGCGGTGCTCTGCGCGACCGTCTCGGCGTGCACGATGGTGACGTCCTGGCAGGCCGCGGCCAGGAACGGGCTGGCGAACTGGGTGAACGAGTCGGCGACGACCGCCATGTTCGGGGCGATCGAACCGGCGGGCTTGGCGCCGTCGGGCTGGCTCAGCTGCAGCGGGCTCTTGAAGTCGCTGGCGATGTAGCGGGTGCGGTCGGCGCTGCCGTCGGTGGACAGGCTGTACGTCGTCAGCTGCCGCTGCTCGCTGTGGCCCAGCACCCTGGCCAGGTCCGCGGGCCACGGCCGGACGCCGTTCGGCGCCGCCTGCCAGCCGGTGGTGCTGCCGGGCGTGATCGCCGCACCCAGCGCGTACGTCATGACCAGGCCGCCGTCGAACGACCAGTGCGTGTCGTTGCGGTCGTACAGCGAGTGGCCGACCCGCTTTTCGGCGTCGGCGAGCGCGGGCCGCAGGTCGATCGCGCCGGTCTCGCGCGGCACGCGGTTCCAGAACTCGGCCGTCCGCGCCTGCGCGCACGGCTTGCCGACGTAGGTGTCGGGCAGGTGGGCCGGTTCTTCGCTGTACTTGTCCGGCGCGATGACCAGCTCGAACTTCCGCCCGGAGCGTTCCACCGCCGCGCGCAGCTTCCGCAGCGCCGCGACGACGTGGTCGGTGTCCATCACCGGACGGCACCGGGCGTTGACGTCCTCGCCGAGGTAGAGCCAGCCGTCCTTGCCCGGCAGCACGGTGGGGTAGACGTACCCCGGGACGTCGCCGTCGTTCGGCTTCCCCTGGTCGACGCCGACGGTGCCGCCGTCGTGGCTGGTGCCCTGCCCGGAGCCGGGCGGGTCGCCGAAGACACCGGTGCTGACGGCGTCGGCGGCCTGGACCCCGGCCTGGCGCAGCGGCAGGTGGTCGGTCGCCCAGCCGGCCATGCCGGTGAAGAAGCCCCAGCCGTCGGAGAGGCTCGGAAACTCGCGCAGCGGCCGGTTTTCGAAGGCGGTGGCGCGCACGCCGACCGCGGAAAGCAGCAGCGGGGTGACGAAGAAGACGGCCGCGCAGGCCAGTGCCGTGCGCTGGCGCTTGCTGTGCCGGGGCCGGTAAAGGCTGTGCTCCTTCGGCAGGAACGACTCCGGGGTCCTCGGCAGGCCCAGGTCGGCGGGCAACTGCGACGGAGGACGGGACGACACAGCCGTATCCTAGCGCCGGGCCGTGCCGGGTGGCCCGGATCGGTGATCTCGGAGGGGACGAGCGATGAGCGGTGGCCGAGGGCCGGGCTACGACCAGCGGCTGGCCAGGGAGCGCGAGACCTTCGCCGGCCAGGAGGAGATCCACGGCAACCTGCCGCCGTCGGCGCACCGGTGGTCCAACCGGCACGTGCGCCCGAAGCTGGAGGCGCTCGGCGTCCCCGGCCTCGACGAGCTGATCGTCGGGCAGATCGCCGAACGCGCGCGGGGGCTTTCGCGGGACGCGGTGGTGCTGTCGCTGGGCAGCGGCAACGGCGACCAGGAGCTCGGCTGGCTGCGCGGCCTGGCCGCCCAGGGGCTGGACAACGTGCGGCTGCGGCTGCTCGAACTGAACCCCGAGATGCAGGCGCGGGCCGAGGCCTCGGCCCGCGAACAGGGCGTGGCCGACCGCGTCGAGCTGATCACCGCGGACTTCAACACCTGGCGCGCCGACGCCGAACACGACGTCGTGGTCGGGTTCCAGGCGCTGCACCACGTGCTCGACCTCGAACACCTCTACGGCCAGATCACCGGCAGCCTCACGGACGGCGGCGTCCTGGTGGTGCACGACATGATCGGCCGCAACGGGCACCGCCGGTGGCCCGAGGCCCACGAGGTCGTCGACCGGATCTGGGCGACGCTGCCGCCGGAACTGCGCCGCAACGCGCTGACCGGGCAGCTCGACGAGCAGTTCGTCGACGTCGACTGCGCGGCGGACGGCTTCGAGGGCATCCGGGCCCAGGACGTCCTGCCGGTGCTGCTCGACTTCCTCCACCCGAGCCTGTTCCTGCCCTACGGCAACGTGATCGACCCGTTCGTCGACCGCATCTACGGCCACAACTTCGACATGGACAACGCCGCGCACGTCGCCCTGATCGACAAAATCGGCGTCCTCGACGACAGCCTGCTCGACCTCGGGCTCGTCACCGGGACGCGGCTGACCGCGCTGTTCCACCCGGCCCCGCAGCCGCTGCGCGTCCACGGCAACCGGACGCCCGAGCGGTCGGTGCGGGACACCCGGGTCGTCGACCCGGCCGGGCGCGTCTCGTTCCGGCCCGGCGGCGCCGGCGAACGGCTGGTGCGCGGCGCGGGCATCGTGACCGGCCGGATGAACGGCATCGCCCACGACGACTGGGCGGCGCCGTCGGTCGAGTTCCCGGTGCTGACCACCGCCCGGGTCGACGCCGTCGAATTCCGGACCTACCTGCCGGACGACGCCGGCGAGCACGGCAGCGTCACCGTGTCCGTCGACGGCGTCCCGGTCGCGAAGGCCGATGTCGGGCCGGGACTGACGGAGCAGGTGCTGCCGGTCCGGCTCGACGCGCACCGGCAGGTGCGGCTCTCCTTCGACGCGGACTGGTCGGTGACGGCCGGTGGCGACCGGCGCACGCTGGCGTACGTCCTGGTCGGCCTGGGGCTGCTGGAAGGGTGAGCTCGGCCGGACGGCTAATCTGCCCGGCATGGCCAAGGGGACGAGTGGCGAGCGGCTGATCGAGTGGACCGGCGAGCGGTGCGTGCCGTGGACCGACGACCTCCAGGTGATCTACGAGCACTACCACCGCTACGCGTTCGCAGCCCGGTTCGCCGAGGGCAAGCGCGTCCTCGACCTGGCCGCCGGCGAGGGTTACGGCTCCGCGCTGCTCGCCCGCGCGGCCGCCGGGGTCGTCGGGCTCGAGATCGACCCGCAGACCGTCGGGCACGCCCGCAACCGCTACCCGCACGTGCGGTTCGAGGTCGGCTCGATCACCGACCCGCAGGCCCTCGACGGCGAGGTCTTCGACGTCATCACCTGCTTCGAGGCGATCGAGCACGTCGACGAGCAGGACCGGCTCATGGAGCTCGTCCGCAACCGGCTCGCGCCGGGCGGGGTCTTCCTCTGCAGCACCCCGGACGTCGAGGTCTACACGCACGACCACGGCAACAAAAACCCCTACCACGTGCACGAGCTGACCGAATCCGCGTTCCGGTCGCTGCTGTCGGCCAGCTTCGAGCACGTCGTCGTGCTGCGCCAGAACGTCGCCGTCGGCTCGCTGATCCACGACAACGGCGCCGGCACCGGCGCCGAGGTGCTCACCCTGCAGGCCGGCGACGACGACGGCTGGGTCGTCGAGCCCGGCGCCCCGCACACGTACTTCGTCTCCGTCGCCTCGGCCGAGCCGATCGACGTCCCCTCGACGTCGGCCATGGTCGACCCGAAGCTGACGCTCGTCGCCCGCGCCGCCGCCGAAGCGGGACGGCTCCGCGACGGGCTGGACCGCGCGGAAGCCGCGCGTGCCGAGGCGACGGCGTCGGTCGCCCGGCTCACCTCCGAACTCGCCCAGGTCACCGCGGCCGAGCAGCGCGCCGCGACCGAACGCGACGAGGCCCTGCGCCAAGCCCAGCGCGCCCGCGAAGACCGGCAGCGCGCGGCCGGCGAGCTCAACCGGTTGCAGCGCAAGGCGGGCTACGACCGCGAGCGGCTGGAGTGGCTGGCCGGCAACAACACCAGCCTCAGCGAAACCATCGGCAGGCTCGCCGCCGAGAACGAGAAGCTGCGCGCCGAGACGTCCGCGCTCGTCCAGCGGGCGATCGGGAAGTACCGCGGCACGATCGAGCGGTACGCGCCCCGCGGCACCCGCCGCCGCGACTTCTACGAGACGGCGCTCGGCCGTCCCGCCGGGGTGCTGCCCGGTGCCCCGGTCGCGGAGCCCGGCCCGGTCGCGGTGACCACCAGCGACCAGCCGATCGTCAGCGTCGTCATCCCGGTCTACGGCAACTGGCGGTTCACCCGCGGCTGCCTCGACTCGATCCAGCGGCACCTGCCCTCGACGCCGTTCGAGGTGATCGTCGTCGACGACGCCTCGCCGGACGACTCCGCCGGCCGCGTCGCCGGCTGCGCCGGGGTCCGGCTGGTCCGGGCGCCGAAGAACCTGGGTTTCGTGGGCGCCTGCAACCTCGGCGCCGAGCACGCGCGCGGCGACTTCGTCATGTTCCTCAACAACGACACCGAAGTCCGGCCCGGCTGGCTGGACGAGCTGGTCGCCGTCGTCGAGACGCGGCCCGACGTCGGGCTCGTCGGCTCGAAGCTGGTCTACCCGGACGGCCGCCTGCAGGAGTGCGGCGGCATCATCTGGGCCGACGGCACCGGCTGGAACTACGGCAGGCTCCAGTCGCCGGACGCGCCGTGGTTCCAGGCGCTGCGCGACGTCGACTACTGCTCGGGCGCGGCGTTGCTCGTCCGGCGGGAGCTGTTCGAGCGCATCGGCGGCTTCGACAAGCGCTTCGCCCCCGCGTACTACGAGGACACCGACCTCGCGTTCGCCGTGCGGGCGGCCGGGTACCGGACGGTGGTCCAGCCCGCGTCGGTCGTCGTGCACCACGAAGGCATCACCAACGGCACGGACGTCTCGTCCGGCGTGAAGCGGCACCAGGAGCTCAACCGCGGCGTCTTCGTCGACAAGTGGAGCGTCCAGCTGCGCGACCACTTCCCGGAGGCGAGCCCGCGCGCGGTCTGGGCCGGGCGGCAGCGCACGAAGGACGGCCACCGCGGCGGCACCGTGCTCGTCGCCGACCACCAGGTGCCGATGCCGGACAAGGACTCCGGCTCGGTGCGGATGTTCCGCATCCTCGAACTGCTCGTCGGGCTGGGGCAGCGGGTCGTGTTCATGCCGCTCAACAACGCGCTGCCGGAGCCGTACGCCGACGCGCTGTACCGCGCGGGCGTCACGGTGGTGACCGGGCTCGGCGAACAGCTGGAGTTCCTGCGCGACGCCGGCCCCGACCTGAGCCTCGCCGTGCTGTCCCGGCCGCACGTCGCCTGGCAGCTGCTGGAGCAGGTGCGCGAGCACGCGCCGGACTGCGTCATCGCCTACGACACGGTCGACCTGCACTTCGTCCGGCTCAACCGCCAGGCCGACCTGGCCGCGCAGCTCGGCAACACCCGCGAAGAGCTGACGCTGCGGCGGCGCGCGGAGGTGCTGCGGGAGTCCGAACTGGGCCTGACCCGCGCCACCGACGTCACCTTCGTCGTGTCCGATGTGGAGCGTGAGCTGCTGCGCGAGCTCGTGCCGTCGGCCCGGGTCGAGGTGCTGTCCAACGTGCACTACGCCGACGGCTCGGTGGCGGTCCCGGACGGACGGTCGGGCGTGCTGTTCGTCGGCAGCTTCGACCACCTGCCCAACCGGGACGCGGCGCGCTGGCTGGCGACCGAGATCATGCCGCTGGTGCGGCGCCGCCGTCCGGACGCCGTCGCCCAGATCGTCGGCAGCAACCCGCCGCAGGAGATGTTCGACCTGGAGCGCGACGGCGTCGTCGTCCGCGGCTGGGTGCCGGACCTCGGCAGCGCTTACCGCGAGGCCCGCGTCGTCGTCGCGCCGCTGCGCTTCGGGGCCGGCGTGAAGGGGAAGCTGGGCGAGAGCCTCGGCTACGGCGTCCCGGTCGTCGCCACGCCGCTGGCCGTCGAAGGCATGCACCTGACGCACGGCCGGGACGTCCTCGTCGGCGGCTCGGCCCAGGAACTCGCCGACGAGATCGTCACCTTGCTCGAAGACGACAAGCTGTGGCAGCGGCTGTCCGAAGAGGGCAAGACCCTGGTGGATCGCCTCTTCGGCGCGGACGTCGCCAGGGACGCGCTGGCCGGGGTGCTCGACCGGCGCGGCTGATCAGCTGGGCGGCAGCGCTTTCTTGAACACCGCCACGGCGTTGTCGAGGCTGGTCTTGAGCGCGTTCTTGTCGTTGGCGAAGGGCTGGGACGCCCAGAGGACGATCGCGACCTTGCCCGAGGTGTACCAGGTGCCGTCCATCCGCAGGTCGCCGTTGCGGCCGGTGACCGTGGCCGGGTCGGCCGGGAGCGGGGCGAACCCGCCGGCGTTGGCGGCCTCGCGCAGGTAGTCGACGATCGCCTTCGCGCCTTCCTCGTCCTCGGCGGGGATGGCGTAACCGAGGAACCCGGTGTCCCCGGTCGAGGAGGCGCGGTACACCAGCTGCGTGACGCCGTGCTGCGAGAAGACCTGGGCGGCCTCCCTCGGGTACAGCTTCAGGTCCAGCCCGCGGGCCAGCGACATCGCCGAGCTCTCCGCGTGCTGCAGTCCGGGCAGCGGCGGCACCTGGTCCTCCAGCTGCGGCTGGGCCGCGGCGGCCGGGGGCTGGGTCACGACCGGCGTGAACGTCGAGAGGGCGTTGGGCTGTTCGTTGTCGCCGCCGAGCCACAGCGTCGCACCGATGATCATCCCGAGCACCACGAGCACGCCGAGCACGATGAACGGCCAGGTCTTCCCGGACGGCCCGCCGTCGGTGGCCCACCGGTGCTTGCCGGGCGGCTCCTCCGGCTCGGCCGCGGGCTGCGGCGGACGCGATTCGCCGCCGGGCGGCGTGATCGGCGGGAACCGGCTGCCCGGTCCCTGCTCCGCCGGGCCGTCGACGCGCAGGTAGCGGGTCGGCGTGATGTCGGCCGGGCTCGGCGCGGTCGTCATGTGGTCCGGGATGGCGGGCACGTGGCTCGTGGACAGCGACTTCGGCAGCCCGGTCCGCTGCCACGGCGGCGGCGGGACCGCGGGGCGGGGCGATTCGATGCGCTGCGGCGGCAGCATCGGCTGCATGGCCGGAACCGGCTGTGCTTGCTGAACCGGCTGTGCCTGCTGGGCGGGGGCGGGCTGGTACGCCGGGTTGGTGCTTCGCCAGGCTTCACCCGGACGGCGCAGCGGCGACGGCACCGGTGACGGCACCGTCGAACCGGAGGCTTGCGCGAGCAGCTCATCCCGCTGTTTGCGGTGGTCAGCCGGCTCGAGGCGACCTTCGGCAAGCTCCGCGTCGAGACGGCGAAGCTCTTCCTGCCAGCTCATCCTTGGACCCCCATCCACCGTTCGGGGCATCAGTCTGGCACGCACGGCCGACCTGCGAGATTGCGGTTTGAGGTTGATCGGCAACGTAGCGCAAGTCCGGCGTTTGCGGGAGTCCCGGTTCTCCGTGCGCCCGGGTCACCCGTCAGGCTCCGGAAACTGTCGTACATATGTTCTAAAATTGGCGTTGTCCAGGGGAGATGCCGCCCGCGAGCGCGGGTGGCGTGATGGAGGAAGGCAGGGCCATGGCCTACATCACCCTGTCCACATTCGTGGGCTACAGCGCCAGTTCCGGGCCGTCGCGGTCGTCGTTCGTCCGGCGGCAGCGCCGTCAGTACGAAGACCCGGCGCGGGCGGCGTTCAACTACTACCGGCGGGCGGCCAACGCGGTGCGGTCCGGGCGGGCGGCGAACCAGGACGAAGTCGCGCTGCGCGCCCTCGTCAACGCCGCCGACGAGCGGACGAAACCGCACTACGCGGCGATAGCCGAGGGCTGGCTGCGGTACCTCGGCCGGAAGTCGCCGCGGCTGGTCGACGTCGGCCGCGGCCGGTGCCGGATCGGCGAGCTCGAGATCGGCGTCAGCCCGCAGATGGGGCTGCGCAAGAGCGACGGCCGCCGGTACGCGACCTGGCTCTACTTCAAGGAGGAGCCGCTGGCGAAGGATTCGGCGCAGCTCGCGCTGTGGGTGCTGGAGCAGGCGATGCCCGACATCCTGCCCGGCGGCGAGGCGCTGGTGATCGACGTCCGCCGGGCGAAGGAGTACCAGCTCTCCGCCCGTGACCGGGCCCGGCTGCGGCCCTGGGCCCGCAGCGAGGCCTCGGCGTTCCTCACCCTGTGGGACGCGGCCTGACCGGCCTCACGCGCCGAGCAGCACCTCGGCCAGCAGGTCCGGCCGGGTGACGAAGGGGTGGTGCGCCACCGGCAGCTCGACGACGCCGGTGGCGCGCGCCGCCTGGGCCCGCTGGGTTTCGGGCGGGGTCGCGCGGTCTTCGCCGCAGACGACGTAGGTCGAGGGGAGCTCCCGCCACGCTGCCCGGGTCGCCGGCTGGCCGAACACCACCTCGTTCTGGGTGGTGAGGCGGCCGGCGGCCCCGGCGTAGGTGGCGTCGTCGAAGTCCTGGGCGAACAGCGGCCGCACCAGCTCCTCCCGCACGCCCGCCGTGCCGTCGCCGTGGCTCACGTGCCACGGCGGCGGTTGCCCGGGTGGCTCGCCGGTGCCGAAGTCCGCGAGCGCCTCGCCGACGTCGGGCAGGAACGACGTCACGTAGACGAGCCGCTTGACCGCGGGGTGGTGGCCGGCTTCGGTGATCACCACGCCGCCGTAGGAGTGCCCGACGAGCAGCGCGGGCTCGGGGGAGGCGTCGAGCAGGGCGCGGACGGCCGCAGCGTCGGCGTACAGGTCGCCGCGCGGCTCGCTTTCGCAGCTCGGCAGCACCGCGGCCGAACTGCGCAGACCGTGCCGGGCGAGAGCGTCGGCCGTCGGCTGCCACCACCAGGCGCCGTCGCGGACGAACGCGCCGTGGACGAAGAGGACCCGCATGCTGCCAGCCTGGCCGACCCCACCCGGTGGTGTGACGCAGTTCGCGGCGGGCGGACGGGGACTGGACAAACCGGAAGCCGAACACGAAGCTTTCGCCTGTTCTTCCGCGCCGGGCCAAACTTGAGGTCGTGACCGTGAATGCTGCCTGGGAAGCCGTCTCCCGTGTCGTCGACGAGCCCGCCTGGTACTGGGTGTACGACAAGCTGGCGTTCTGGCCGAGCACCTACGCCCACGCCTGGCCGGGCTTCCGCGAGCCGGCGCCGTCGCGGACGTGGGACCTTTCGCCCGGGAACCTCGACCGCGCGTCGGCCGAGTTCCGGCTGGGCCCCTACGCGGTCGAGGAGCACCAGGTCGCGGCGATCGCGCTGGCCGCGTTCCGCGAGGTCTGCGGCCCGGACGAGTGGATGTGGGCGCTGCACTGGCAGCACCAGTCCTACCGCATCCGCCCGCACCTGATGTCCGACGGCGCCCGCTGGCCGGTGCCGGTGTTCCCGCGCGCGGACTACCACCTGTTCCTGGCGCCGGACTTCTCCTACGGCACGCTCGGGCACCCGTGGGAGCGGACGCTGTGCGTGTTCGGCGAGAAGCTGGTGCCGGCGTTCGAGCGGCTGGGCGAGGGCGTGCTGGCGAACGTCCTGCGCCGCGACGGGAAGCCGTCCGTGACAACCGGGGCTTCGCCCCGGGCCGGGGGCTTCGCCACCCGGACCCCCGAAGAGCCATCCGAGCTGGCCCGCTGAACGGCTGGTTGATCTCTTGCTACCGTTCTGCGGGTGTTCGAATATCACGGCTGGGTGACCATCCAGGCGACCGCGAGCGGCGACGACGACGCGGCGCTCCTGGAGCGCCTGGTCGACCGCGTGCACCGCGCGATCCGCGACGCGGGCGACTTCGACCTGGTCGACCTCCGCTGGAGCGCGGGCATGCCGATGCTCCACTTCGGCGGCTTCGACAAGCACGGCGGCCGTCTCGCCCCGGACCTCCTGGAACTCTTCACCCGAGCGGGCGAAATGGCCCCGGGTTCCTACGGTCTCCTCCACACCTGGGACGACCAGGACACGGAGAACGACAACAACTTCCGCGTGTACCGAATGGCCCGAGGCCAGGTAACAGAGCGAGAAGACCCCCACCTGACGCCGGTGGCCCCCACGATCCTCGACACGTACGAGCTCTAACCCCCACACCCAACCCGCAGGAGCAGAACGGCGGCAGCCTCCCCAGGTTGCGACACAGGCACCGTGGGGGGTCCGGGGGGCTCGGCCCCCGGGTGAAATGGCGAGAGGGCCGCATCGGCGCTTTCCGCCGATACAGCCCTCTCGCCCGCGAGCGGATGACGGGATTCGAACCCGCGACCCTCACCTTGGCAAGGTGATGCGCTACCAGCTGCGCTACATCCGCGTTGTCTTGCTGATGGGGAGAACTCTATACCCACGCCTGAGGGGTCCGGCGACGGGGTCCCCCCCGTGCGTTGACCGGTGCTTCGGTGTCACAGCTGGCGTACAAGGGGTGACGACGGCTGATTCCCTCCGTATGGTGTCTCCATTCGACCGAATGGGGAGACCTTCGGGGAGGAGGTGCCGGGCCGGATGACCGAGCTGGGCACGGTGCCGCCACCAGCGGCCTCGGAATCCGACGAACAGGCACTGCTGCAACGGCTCCGTGACGGCGAGGACGCCGCGTTCGGGGAGCTGTTCGAGCTGCACGCCGCCGCGGTCCGCCGGCTCGCGCAAAGCCTGGCCGCCGACCGGTCGGAGGCCGAGGACATCACCGCGGAGACGTTCTTCCGCGTGTTGCAGGCCCTCCGCCGTGGCGCCGGCCCACGGGACTACGTCCGCGCCTACCTGCTGACCGTCGCCCGCCGGGTGTCCTGGGAGTGGCACGGTGCGCGCCGGGACGTCCCGGTTTCGGACGATGAACTGACCTTCCGGGCCGGGGCGGGTGCGGACACGCACGCCCGCACGGCCGAGCACACGTTGATCACGACCGCGTTCACCAGCCTGCCGGAGCGGTGGCGGACGGTGCTGTGGCAGACCGAGGTCGAGGGCGAGCAGCCCGCGATGGTCGCGCCGCACTTCGGGTTGAGCGCGAACGCGACGGCGGCGCTGGCCCGCCGGGCTCGGCAGGGGCTGCGTGCGGCGTACCTGCAGGCCCACCTTTCGGTGAACCGCGGGCCGGATTCGTGCCGGGCGGTCGTGGAGAAGCTCGGCGGGTTCACCGCGGGCAGCGTCACCGGTGCCGAGGCCGAGCGGATCAAGGCGCACCTGCGCGGCTGCCCGTCGTGCCGGGCGACCCAGGACGAGCTGCGCGACGTCTGCTCGTCGCTGCGTGCGCACGCGGGCGTGCTGGTGCTGCTGGTGCCGGCCGCCGCGTCGCTGGGCGGCAGCGGGGTGCTGGCCGGGGTCGGCGCGACGATCAAGGGAGTGCTGGTCGGTTCGAAGGTCAAGATCGGGCTCGCGCTGGCGTCGACCGCTGCCGTGGGCGCCGTCGGCGTCGCGGCCGGGCC
This sequence comes from Amycolatopsis sp. A133, assembly GCF_031082405.1. Classification (GTDB taxonomy): domain Bacteria; phylum Actinomycetota; class Actinomycetes; order Mycobacteriales; family Pseudonocardiaceae; genus Amycolatopsis. Next base: position 283,990 of record NZ_JAVHJU010000007.1, on the reverse strand, counting down.
GGTGCTGTTCGGGTCCGGGCCGGTGCAGGACGTCGGCTTGACCGGGGGTGCGCCCGAGCTCGTGGTGGTGCCGCCGCCGGAGACGCACCAGCCGGCGCCGCCGGAGCCACCGATCGGCATCGGGGTGCTCAACGGCCGTGGCACGGGTGCCGCGGTCCCGGCCCGCTCGCGCGGCGGGGTTCGCCAGGTCGCCGCGAACGAGGTGCCCGCGCTGCCCGTCGCCGGGGAGGTCCCGGTCGGGAACGTGGGCGGCGACCAGCCGGCGCCGCGCGACGACCTCGCCCCGTCGACCTTCGGTGCACCCGGCAACCCGGCGACGTCGCCGCGGCTGGACACGTCGAAGCCCGACCTGACGATGACGACCGAGTCCTCCGAGGCGCCCGTGCCGGAGGACGCCGAGGCGCCCGAGCTGTCGCCGACCGGCCGGCCGGGTGAGCCGGCGGACCAGGCGGGCAAGCCGGTGCCCAAGGACGACGGGACACCGTCGACCGGCAAGCCGACGGCCGGAACACCGACCGCGGAGACGCCGGCCACCGAGCCGCCGACGACGGTGACGCCTACTTCGGAGAAGCCGTGCCCGAGCAGCGCGTCCGCTGTCACCGGGTCGGGCGAACCGGCGGATGCGGCTCCCATCGCGCCTTCGGGTTCTTGATCAGCGGTGATCGGTTCCGGCGGGTGAGATGTCCGATTCCTCCCTCGCGCGGGTGAGCCCGGGCACGGTACCGTTGTACTGCTCACCCTGCGGGCGCCCTGGGAGGCAACTGAATGAACCGGCTGGTACGCGGCGAAGACGGCCGCGACTGGGTGGTCCGTGCCCAGATGGAATGGCGCGCACCGGCGACGGCCGACGACTTCGAGCACGACGTCGCGGGCAGCTACGGGCCCGGGATCGCGATGATCGTGGTGACCACGCTGCTGGCCGTGATCCTCATCGTGTGGACGCCCGACCAGGTCAACGTTCCGGCGTGGGTGCTGCTGGCGCTGCTGCTCGTGGTGCTGTTCTTCCCGCTGCGGTGGATCCTGCGCCGTCCGTGGACCGTGGTCGCCGAGACCGAAGGCGACGTGACCGGCGACCGGCCGTCCGAGCGCTGGGTCGGCACGATCCGCGGCATGTTCACCGTGCAGGGCGAGGTCAAGAAGATCTCCAAGACCATCCAGCGGCACTCGCTGCCGGACTTCGACGGGCCGCTTCACCCGGTCGAGTAGGACACTGGTGCCATGCCCGAGCTACCCGAGGTCGAAGCGCTGGCCCACCACCTGCGCGAGAACGCCGTCGGCCGGACGATCTTCCGGATCGATGTCGCATCGCTGAGCGTGCTGAAGACGGCGACGCCGCCGTGGACCGATCTGCACGGCCGCGAGATCACCGGCGCGACCCGGCACGGCAAGCACCTCGACGTCGTGGCCGGCGACCTGCACCTGGTCGTCCACCTGGCCCGCGCGGGTTGGCTGCGCTGGTCCGACGGCCTCGCCGCGGCGCCGCTGAAGCCGGGGAAGGGCCCGATCTCGCTGCGGGTGCACCTCGAGTCCGCCACCGGGCCGGGTTTCGACCTCACCGAAGCGGGCACGAAGAAGGGCCTCGCGGTGTGGGTCGTCAAGGACCCGCAGGAGATCGCGAGCGTGGCGCGGCTGGGGCCGGACGCGCTCGCCGTGGACGCCGTCCAGCTGCGTGAGCTGTTCGCCGGGAAGAACACGCGGCTGAAGTGGGCGCTGACCGACCAGTCGCTGCTCGCCGGGATCGGCAACGCCTACTCCGACGAGATCATGCACCGCGCGAAGCTCTCGCCGTACGCCACGATCGGCAAGCTCGACGACGGCGCGCTGGAGACCCTCGCCGAGGCGATCCACGAGATCGAGGCCGACGCCGTCCAGCGGTCGGTCGGGCAGAAGGCGGCGCGGCTGAAGGGCGAGAAGCGGTCGGGCTTGCGGGTCCACGCGCGGACGGGTCTGCCGTGTCCGGTCTGTGGCGACACGATCCGCGAAATATCGTTCGCCGACAAGTCGTTCCAGTACTGCCCGACCTGCCAGACGGGCGGCAAGCCGCTCGCCGACCGCCGGATGTCCCGGCTGCTGAAGTAGCGGCTTCGGGACGCTCGGTAGGGTCTCATCAACCCTCGGTCATCGCAGTTGGACAGAAAGTGGGATCAGGCCTTGCACCCGGTCGGTCGAGCGCAGAGCATGGACGCCGTGTCCGGGTTCCCGCTTGCGCAGATCGTCCCGTGGGCTCTTGTGGTGCTGCTCGTCGCCGCGGTGGTCGTGCTGCTCGTCAAACAGCGCCGTCCGGTCAGCGTGGTGGAGGACGCCATGCTGCAGGCGGTGCACCGGATGTCGAAGGCCGCCCCGAACCTCCGCGCCGGCCTGGACGAGGACGCCGCCGACAAGATCACCACGCAGCTGCTGCAGATGCTCGACTGCGTCGCCGTCGGCATCACCGACAGCGAGGGCACGCTGCTGTCCTGGGACGGCGAAGCGAACGAGCACTACGTCGACCTCGTCGAGGCGATCGGGGCGGCGATCCGCAAGCACCGGCGCGAGGTCGTGGCGCACGACCGGATGCCGTGCAACCACCGCGGCACCTGCCGGATGAAGACCGCGGTCATCGTGCCGCTGCTGGTGGAGGGCGAGACCGAGGCGGCGCTGATCGTCGTCGGCCGCACCCGCGGCCGGCTGGTGCAGATGGCCGACGCCGTCGCCCAGTTCGTCTGCACCCAGTTCGAGCTGGCGCGGCTCGACGAGTCCAAGCACCAGCTGCAGCAGGCCGAGATCAAGGCGCTGCGGGCGCAGATCTCGCCGCACTTCGTCTACAACGCGCTGAACACGATCTCGGCGCTGATCCGCACGGACCCCGAAGAGGCGCGAGAGCTGCTTCAGGACTTCGCCGACTTCACGCGGTACTCGTTCCGGACGTCGGGCATGTTCACCTCGCTCGCCGAGGAGCTGCGCAACATCGACCGCTACCTGACGATCGAGAACGCCCGCTTCGGCGGCCGGCTCGAGGTGCGGATGAAGATCGCGCCCGAGGTGCTCAGCGTGGTCGTGCCGTTCCTGATCATCCAGCCGCTGGTGGAGAACGCGGTCAAGCACGGGCTGGCCAGCAAGCCCAGCGGCGGCTGCGTCACGGTGATCGCGCAGGACTACGGCACCGAGGCGCTGATCAGCGTCGAGGACGACGGCATCGGCATGGACCCGCGGCGGCTCAACGACCTCAAGAGCGCGCACCGGACCGGTGCGCACGTCGGGCTCGGCAACATCAACCAGCGCATGCAGCAGGTCTTCGGCAGCGACTACGCGGTGATGGTCGAGACCGCCCCCGGTGCCGGCATGAAGGTGACGCTGCGGGTGCCGAAGTTCGTCCCGGGCGTCCGGCCGAACATGCCCGACTACAGCTCCGACAACGACACCGGCGAGGCCGACGTCCCGGCCCAGGGTGGCCCCGCCCAGCTGAACGGCGCCGAGGTGAACGGCGTCAACGGCACGCGCTCCGGCATCCTCCCCATGGGCTGAATCCGCTGTGACATCCGGGGCTTCGCCCCGGGCCGGGGGCTTCGCCACCCGGACCCCCGAAAAATCCGGCTAGCCTGGCTTCATGAGCGTTACGGACAAACTGGCTTCGCGGATCCCGGTGCTCGCCGACCGCGTCGAGCGCAAGGACGTCGTGGCCGTGGTCAAGTTGCACGGCGTCATCACGCCGTCGCCGTCGCCGCTGGCCAGGGGAGCGATCAACCTGGCCGCGGTCGAATCGGCGCTGACCAGGGCGTTCGGGCACGATCGGCTGAAGGCGGTCGCGCTGCTGGTGAACTCGCCGGGTGGCGCGCCGACGCAGTCGGGGCTGGTGGCCGAGCGGATCCGGCAGCTGGCCGACGAAAAGGGCGTGCCGGTGCTCGCCTTCTGCGAGGACGTCGCCGCGTCGGGCGGGTACTGGCTGGCCTGCGCGGCCGACGAGATCTACGCGCACCGCACGTCGATGGTCGGCTCGATCGGCGTGATCAGCGGCGGCTTCGGGTTCACCGGGCTGCTGGAGCGGTTCGGCATCGAACGGCGGCTGCACACGGCGGGCACGAACAAGTCGCGGCTGGACCCGTTCTCGCCGGAGAAGCCCGAAGACGTCGAGTGGCTGAAGAAGATGCACTCCCAGCTCCACGAGCTGTTCGTGAGCTGGGTGAAGGAGCGCCGCGGCGAGCGGCTGGCCGACTCGGAGGACCTGTTCACCGGGGACGTCTGGCTCGGCGCGAAGGCGGTCGAGCTCGGTCTGGTCGACGGCCTCGGCAGCCTCCGGCAGATCATCACCGAGCGCTACCCGGGTGCGGACATCTCGGTGGCCGAGCCGAAGAAGCCGCTGCTCGCCCGCCTGGGCATCGGGGCGCCGGCCGCGGCGTCGGCGGTGCTGGACGCGGTGACGCAGAAGGCGGCGTGGTCGCGCTTCGGTCTCTGAGGTCTCCGAAATCCTCTGGAGCCTCCGGCGTCGATGTCCGGTTCGGGTACTTCCGGGCAGACTTTGTGACCTGGATCACCCTAGCCGGGTAACGCCTCTGGAGCTGGGTCGGGGCGTCAGGTCTCCTTGTCGACGGGCTTTGTTGCGAACGGCAACAAATCCGGTCGACAAGGAGGTCGTCCCCGATGCCCCACTCCCGCAGACTCGCCCTCGGCGCGGTGCTCGGCGCCGCGCTCATCGCCATCCCCCTCACGATGCCCGCCGCGGCGTCGATCCCGCCGCCCGAAACCGGCTGGACGACGGTGTTCGCCGACGACTTCACCGGCGGCTCCGGCTCGCTCCCGTCCAGTGCGAACTGGATCATCGACACCGGCCACAGCTACCCGGGCGGCCCCGCCAACTGGGGCACCGGCGAGATCCAGAACTACACGTCGAGCACCGGCAACCTCTCGCAAGACGGCAGCGGCAACCTCCGCATCACGCCGTTGCGCGACGGCGCGGGCAACTGGACCTCGGCGCGGATCGAAACCCAGCGCGCCGACTTCAAGCCCCCGGCGGGCGGCGTCATGCGGATCGAGAGCCGGATCCAGATGCCGAACGTCACCGGCGCGGCCGCGCTCGGCTACTGGCCCGCCTTCTGGGCGCTCGGCGGCCCCTACCGCGGCAACTGGTGGAACTGGCCCGCCATCGGCGAGTTCGACATCATGGAGAACGTCAACGGGATCAACTCCGTCTGGGGCGTCCTGCACTGCGGGGTCAACCCCGGCGGCCCGTGCAACGAGACGACCGGCCTGCCCGCCAACCGGGCCTGCCCCGGCAGCAGCTGCCAGTCGGCCTTCCACACCTACCGCTTCGAATGGGACGCGAGCACCAGCCCGCAGGTGTTCCGCTGGTTCGTCGACGGGCAGCAGTTCCACTCGGTGAGCCAGAACCAGGTCGACGCGACGACGTGGGCCAACATGACGACCCACCAGGGCTACTTCGTGCTGCTGAACGTGGCCATCGGCGGCGCGTTCCCCAACAACAACTCCGGCACCACCACCCCGGGGCCGGGCATCGTGCCGGGCCACCCGATGGTCGTCGACTACGTCACGGTGTCCACGCGCGGCGGCGGTGGCGGCACGACGACCCCGCCGACCACCACCACACCGCCGTCCGGTGGCGGCAGCGCCTACCGCACCATCCAGGCCGAGTCGTACAGCCAGCAGTCCGGTCTGATCACCGAGGCCACCACGGACACCGGCGGCGGCCAGAACGTCGGCGCGATCGCCAACGGCGACTGGGCGCTCTACCCGAACGTCGACTTCGGCAGCAGCGCGGCGACGAACTTCCAGGCCCGCGTGTCGTCCGGCGCGGCGGCCGGCGTCAGCGGGCTCGTCGAGGTGCGGCTCGACAGCCGCTCCAACGCGCCCATCGGCAGCTTCGCGGTGGGGAACACCGGTGGCTGGCAGAGCTGGCGGACCGTCCCGGCGAACACCAGCGCGGTGACCGGCGTGCACAACGTGTACGTGACGTTCAACAGCGGCCAGCCTGCCGACTTCGTGAACCTCAACTGGTTCACGTTCGTGCATTGAGACGAGGGACCCGCGGCCCCGGCCGCGGGTCCTCCCGCTTCAGGCAGACGGGGGCTGGACATTGCACTCGGCAATGGGCAGGATGCGTTTCACTGTGAGTGCTCACGATGACACCCGGAAACTCGTGGTCCTGGCCGTGGACGACGAGCCGAACGGTCTTGACGAACTCGTCCACTGCCTGCGCAACAGCCCGCACGTGGCGAAGGTGTTCCCGGCGATCGACGCCTCCGAGGCGCTGCGGTTGCTGTCCACCGACGACCCACGGCTGCGCGAGCGCAAGGACCGCGGCCTGCCGATCGTCGACGCCGTCTTCGCGGACATCGACATGCCCGGGCTGTCCGGCATGGAGATGTCGCGCGTGTTCGCGGCGCTGCGGCCCTCGCCCGCGCTGGTGTTCGTCACCGGGCACGCCGAAGAAGCCGTCAACGCCTTCGACCTCGGCGCCCTCGACTACGTCCTCAAGCCCTACCAGCAGGACCGCCTCGACCGCGCGATCTCGCGCGTGATGGAGAAGCTGGCCGCCGCCGCGGCGCCCCCGCCCGGCGCACTGGGCGGCGAGCCGGTCAAGAACGACGACGAGGTCATCCCGGTCGAGCTGGCCGGCACCACCAAGCTCATCCCGCGCTCCTCGGTCCGCTGGGTCGAGGCGCAGGGCGACTACGCGCGGCTGTTCACCACCGAAGGCAGCCACCTGGTCCGCATCCCGCTGGCCCAGCTCGAGGAGCGCTGGGAGAAGGCCGGGTTCGTCCGCATCCACCGGTCGTTCCTGGTCGCGCTGCCGCTGATCACCGAGCTGCGGATGGGCCAGGGCGGCTACCAGGTCGTCATCGGCAACGAGGAGAAGGTGCTGCCGGTGAGCCGTCGGCACACCCGCGCGCTGAAGGACCGGCTGGTCGGTTCGGGCCGGAACGGCTGAGCCGGGACCGGCCATGACCGACGACTTCTACGAGCGCCGCGCGAACGGCGTCCGCGAACCGGATCCGACGCTCGGCAGGCGCGCCCGGCACCGGCCGCTGCCGCAGCCCGCCGACCGGGCCGTCGTCGAGCCGCTGCCGCCGGCGCCGGAGGACGAGCCGCCGAAGCCGGAACACCACGCAAAACCCAAGCGGGAACGGGTGATCCTCGCCGACCCGCGCCGCGGCGCCGGCACCCTGCGCGCCCGCGTCGAGCTGGAGGAGCAGACCAGCTGGGGGAAGCTGCTCGTCCGCGACCACCTGGTGAAGGTGCAGCTGCGGACGGCGTTGCTGCTCTCGCTGCTCGTCGTCGGCGTCTTCGGTTCGCTGCCGGTGCTGTTCTACCTGCTGCCCGGGTTCTCCCGGGCCAGCCTGCTGGGCATTCCGGTGGCCTGGCTGATCCTCGGCGTGCTGCCGTTCCCGTTCCTGTTCGGCGTCGGGATCTGGTACAACCGGCTCGCCGAACGCAACGAACGCGCGTTCGTGGACATGATCGAAAACTAGTTTCGCACTGACCCGTGCGAGGATTCCTCCCGTGCAGCTGAACCCGTGGGCGTTGACCGGCATCGTGCTGGTCGCCGTGGTGACCCCCTACCTCGGTCACCGCTCCTCGCGGTCGGCGACGAGCACGCACGACTTCCTGGTCGCGCGGCGGACCGTGCGGTCCCGCCGCAACGCCGCCGCGATTTCCGGCGAGTACCTGTCCGCCGCATCCTTCCTAGGCATCGCCGGGATCGTGCTCAAGGACGGCGCCGACGCGCTGTGGTTCCCGATCGGCTTCACCGCGGGTTACCTCGCCCTGATGCTCTTCGTGGCGGCGCCGCTGCGCCGGTCCGGGGCCTACACGCTGCCCGACTTCGTCGAAATGCGGCTCGGCTCGCAGGGGCTGCGCCGGTTCTCCACGGCGTTCGTCGTGTTCATCGGGGTGCTCTACATGGTCCCGCAGCTGCAGGGCGCCGGGCTGACGCTGGCGACGATCCTCCCGGTGCCGGCGTGGGCGGGCGGCGTCGCGGTCATGGTCCTCGTGGCGTTCAACGTGATCTCCGGCGGCATGCGGGCGATCACCGTCGTCCAGGCGCTCCAGTACTGGATCAAGCTGTTCGCGATCTCGGTGCCCGCCTTCGTGCTCTGCATGGTGTTCTTCACCGGCGGCGGCCCGGACGGCTTCCGGCCGCTCGGCGCGCCCGCACCGCCGGTGTTCGTCAGCGACACCACGGTGGACGTGCAGACCGACGTCACGCTGCACGTCACCTCGGACACCTACCTCTACGCCTACGGCCGCACCGACAACGGCCCGGCGGCCGGGCCGACGCACTGGACCCCGCTGGCGCCCCACACGGTTTCCGAAGGCACCAAGCTGAAGTTCATGGCCGGCACGCCGGTCCCGGTGGTCAGCGACGCGAGCGCGGACAACGCGGACTGGCTGCACCCCGCCTCGGGCAGCCTGACCGACCTGCTCCAGACGTACTCGCTGATGTTCGCGACGTTCCTCGGCACGATGGGCCTGCCGCACGTGCTGGTCCGCTTCTACACCAACCCCGACGGCAAGGCCGCGCGCCGCACGACCGTGCACGTCCTGCTGCTGCTGGGCCTGTTCTACCTGTTCCCGACGCTGCTGGGCGCCCTGTCGCGGATGTACGTGCCCGAACTGCTGGTGACCGGCCAGGCGGACGCGGCGATCCTGCAGCTGCCCTCGGCGATCCTGCCCGGGATCGGCGGCCAGATCCTCGGCGCGGTCACCGCGGCCGGCGCCTTTTCGGCGTTCCTGTCCAGCACGTCCGGCCTGCTGGTGAGCGTCGCCGGGGTGGTGTCGACCGACCTGCTGCCCGGCCGGGTGCGGGACTTCCGCGTGGCGGCCGGGCTGGTCGCCCTGTGCCCGATCGCGCTGGCGGTCGTGCTGCGGCCGGAGGACATCTCGCTGTCGATCGGGCTGACGTTCGCGCTCGCCGCGTCGACGTTCAGCCCGCTGCTGGTGCTGGGCATCTGGTGGCGCAAGCTGTCCTGGCCGGGCGCGCTGGCCGGGATGTTCGTCGGCGGCGGCCTGGTGCTGGCCGCGCTGGTGGTCAATGTCGTGAGCGGCTACACCGGCGGCTGGGCGCCCTGGTTCGTCAACCAGCCCGCGCTGATCACCGTCCCGGCCGCCTTCGTGACGACGTACCTCGTCAGCCGCGTGACCGGGTACGGCCGCCCGGAGCACGTCCACGACATCATGCTGCGGCTGCACGCGCCCGACCCGCTCGGCTTCATGCGTGACCGGGCCGTCGCCCGGTTCGGCCAGGCGGAGGAGAAGACCCGCGTCACCAGCCGCGGCCGGCACCGCAAGTGATGCGCTGACCTCACGCGCGGGCAACGCACCGACGTGGCAGCATGGAGATTGTGGTGAGCCCTGCTGAACTGCCGACCGCCGAGGTCCGCGACCTGCCCCAGGACGGCCTCGTGCTGCTCGACGTCCGCGAAGACGACGAGTGGGCCGCCGGGCACGCACCCGGCGCGGTGCACATCCCGATGGGGGAGCTGCCCGCTCGCGTCGGCGAGCTGGCCGACCTGCCCGACCAGCCGATCCACGTGATCTGCCGCAGCGGCGGCCGGTCCGCGCGGGCGGCCGCGTGGCTCAACCAGAGCGGCTGGGACGCGGTGAACGTGGCCGGCGGCATGGGCGCGTGGCAGCGCGAGGGCCGCCCGATGGTCGGCGAGCACCCCGGTATCGAACCCGAAGTGATCTAGCTTGCACCCGGGGCAGCCTCCCCAAGGCCGGCCGTACCCGCCCGGGTACTGGCCGCGCCAGGCGCCGCCGCCGACCGCCCAGCAGCTGCAGGGCCGGACGCTGGCCGCCCAGCCGGAGCCGTACCCCTTCCACCGTCGGCCGGTGCACCGGCCGAAGCTGCGCTGGGTGGCGGCCCCGCCGCCCGGTGCGTGGCCGCGCCGCCGCGTCGTGGCGCCCGAGCCGTACCTCGGGCCACCGTCGTACCCGGTGCCGCCGCGCTGGGGTTTCCCCAACCTCGTCTGGCGGCGCCCGACGTCGGTGCCCGGCACGGCGTCTGACGAGATCCGCCCGATCGACCGGGTGCCGGTGCTCAGCCGCAGCCTGGTCGCCGTCCTCTTCGCCTTCGCCGTGCTCGCCGTCGTCGCCGCCGGCGCGGAGATCTGGCGGTACGTGCTGCTCGTCCAGGGCCGCGACTCCGCGCTGTCCCGTTCGGTGGTGGCGTTTTCCGACGGGTTCGTGCTGACCGCGGGGCTGCTGGCGTCGATCCTCGCGCTGCTGCCCGCCGGGTTGTCGCTCTGGTGGCTGCTGGTCGCCCGCCAGGCGGCGGCGGACGTGTCGGGCGACGCCCCGCCGCGGCCGGTGTGGCAGGTGCTGGTCGGCGTCCTCGTCCCGGTAGCGAACCTGCCGCTGGCGCTGTCGGTCGTCGGCGAGCTGGAGCACGCGGTGCTGGGCCGCTCGCGTGACGTACGGCCGAAGCCGTCGCGCCAGGTGCTCGTGTGGTGGGGCGCCTGGCTGCTGAACTGGGTTCTGCTGGGCGGTTCGATCCTCTGGCGCTTCCGCGACGACGTGCAGTCGATGGCCGACAGCGTCGTGCTGGTCGCGCTGACCGACCTTTCCGCGGCCGCGCTGGCGGTGCTGACGGCCCTGGTGGTGCGGCGGTTCTGCGCGCTGCTGGCCCCTTCGGACGCGCGGGACGTGCGCGAGATGCGCGTGCTGAAGGTCGAGGGTGCGCCGGAACCGGAACTGCGGACCGCGCGGCCCGCCGGCGCGGCGCGCTAGTAGCCGCCGAAGACCGGTTCGAGCTGGTCGAAGGCCTGTTCCGCGAGGGGCCACACCTCGTCGACGATCGCTTTCCCGTCTTCGAGGGTTCGGTCTTCGAGCGTCCGGTCGAAGACCTCCTGGAAGAGCACCCGCAGGACCGTCGCCAGGTGAGCGGCGGCGAGTGTGGGGCCCAGTTCCTCTTCGGGGTGGCGGCGGATCAGCAGGTGGGTGAGCGCCGCTTCCCGCTCGCGGTGCAGCTCGTGCAGCGCGTTCGTCAGGACCGGGCTCTCCTTGATCATCCGCACGAAGCCGGGGCCCGAGAAGCCGACCAGCGCGTGCTTGGCGCCCAGCGCCTCGAAGTACAGCTCGCGCGTGTCGTGGAAGACGCTGTCGCGGATCAGGGCGGTGGGCCAGGCCGCGAAGTCTTCGCGGACGTCGAACACCAGGTCTTCCTTGCGCGGGAAGTGGTTCGTCACGGTCATCTTGGCGACCTGCGCCTCGGCGGCGATGTCCGCGATCGTCACGTCCTCGAAGCCGTTGCGGATGAACAACCGCGTCGCCACGTCGGAGATGGTCTTCCGGGTTTCGAGCTTCTTCCGGTCTCGGAGTCCCTCGCTCATGGCGTCACTCTACTGGGTCGAACCCAAGATTGTGCTTGACCCAGTTACTGGGTCCGACCTAATCTGAGGTTCGACCTAAGGAGCCACGATGACTTTCCGCCTCCTGAGCGTCCACGCCCACCCCGACGACGAGTCCAGCAAGGGCGCGGCCACCTTGGCGCGTTACGCGGCCGAAGGCGTCGACGTCCTGGTCGCCACCTGCACCGGCGGCGAACGCGGCGACGTCTTGAACCCGGCTTTGGACACCCCCGAGACGTGGGCGGACCTCCCGGCGATCCGCCGTCGCGAGGTGGCCGCGGCCGCCGAGATCCTCGGTGTCCGCCAGCGCTTCCTCGGCCTGCCCGACTCCGGCTTGCCGCCCGAGGGCGAACCCTTGCCCGACGGCTGTTTCGCCGCTCTGCCGCTGTCCGTGGCGGCGGCTCCGCTGGTGGCGCTGATCCGCGAGTTCCGCCCGCACGTGGTGATCACGTACGACAAAACGGGCGGCTACCCGCACCCGGACCACATCCGCACCCACGAGGTGACGCTCGAAGCCTTCACCGCGGCGGCCGACCCCACCCGCTACCCCGGCTGCGGCCCGCCCTGGCGCCCCCAAAAGCTGTACTACCAAGCAACCCTGAGCCGAGCCTGGTTCCAGGCCCTCCACGACGCAACCCTCGCCGCCGGCCTCGAGTCATCCATGGCCGAAGTCCTGAACGAACTCCCACCCGACAAAGTCCCGGTCACCACCAGAATCCGCTGCGAGTCCTACTTCGCGACCCGCGACCGCGCCCTCCTGGCCCACGCCACCCAAGTGAACCCAGCCCACCCGTTTTTCGCCCACTCACGCGAAATCGAACGCCAGATCTGGCCCTACGAGGACTACCACCTGGCCCACCCCACCCCAAGCCCCACCCCGGAAGAAGACCTCTTCACCGGAGTAACCCCCTAATGCCCCGCCAATCACGCAAGATGCCCCGCCAATCACGCGAGATGCCTCCCCAATCACGCAAGATGCCCCGCCAATCACGCGAGATGCCTTCCCAATCACGCGAGTTCCGCCCCCAATCACGCGAGTTCCGCCCAGAATCACGCGAGATCCGGGCGCAGTCACCATCACGCGGTGACCCGGAGCTCCCGCAACCCGCGGATCACGAACTCCGGCCGCCGCCGCGGAGTCTCGACCAGGCGCAGCCCCGGCAGCTTCTCCGCCAACGCACTCAGCGCGGCGGCGACTTCCACCCGAGCGAGAGGAGCACCCACGCAGTAATGGATCCCGAGGCCGAATCCCAGGTGGGCGTTGGGCGTCCGGCCGATGTCCAGGCGGTCCGGCTCGTCGAACACCTTCGGGTCGCGAGCCGCGGCGCCCAGCAGAGCGCCGATCTTCTCGCCACGGGAAACGACATGTCCACAGATCGACACGTCCTCGGTCGCCGTTCGCTCGAACAGCTGCAGGGGCGCGTCGTAGCGGATCAGCTCCTCGACGCACGAATCCAGAAGGGCAGGTGACGCCAGCAGACGCTCCCATTGGTTGCGGTGCGTGAGCAGGGCCGTGATGCCGTTGCCGAGCACGTTGACCGTCGCCTCGTGGCCGGCCATCAGCAGCAAGACCGCGGTGGCCACCAGCTCGTCGGGTGTCAGCTCGCTGCGGAGGAGGTCGCTGATGATGTCGTCGCCCGGGGAGTCCGCGCGGGCCGCGGCGACCGAACGGACGTACTCGACGAACTCGGCGGCTGCCCGCTCGGCGGCGTCGCGTCCTTCCTCGGAAAGGTCGTACTCGTACATCTTCACGATGGCGTTGGACAGCTGGACCATCCGGGGCCCGTCGGTGCCGGGGACGCCCAGCAGTTCGGCGATCACCGCGACCGGCAGCGGCTGGGCGAGGTGCTCGAGCAGGTCGGCGCTGCCGTCGGTGGCGATCGCGGCCGCCAGGTCGTCGACCATGCGGGTGGCGAGCGTCGCGACCATCGGACGCAGCCGCTGCACGTGGCCGCGGCCGAACGCGCCCGCGATGAGGCGGCGCAGGCGGGTGTGGGCCGGCGGCTCGTTCTCCAGGAGGGAGTTGCGGTGCAGCAGGTTGAACGAGGCGAACCGCTCGAGCGGCTGGGCGTCCTGCCAGATCCGGCCCAGCCCGCGGTGGCGCAGCACCGCCGACGACGCGGCGTGCGACACCGCGACGGCGAGGCCGAGCCCTTCGTGGAAATGGACTTCGCCTCGTGCGCGGAGCGCGGCGAACGCCGGGTAGGGGTCTTCCAGGAACGCGGGATCGCGGGGGTCGAACACGTCGCGAGACTAACCCTTCGATAGCGTTTGAAGCCGAGCCAGAGGAGGCAGCAGTGGGCAAGGGCGCGCGCAAGAAGGGTCCCAAGCAGGCATCGGACCGCAAGCCGAAGGTGCGCGACGTCTTCGTCGGCCAGCCGTTCGAAGGGCTGGTGGCGGAGCCCGAGCTGATCGCGCTGCGTGAGTTCGTGCCGTCCGCGACGGCTCAGCTCACCCTCGCCGACGGTGGTGACGTCACCCTCGGGACCGTGCTGCCGATGGCGGCGGCCGCGTTCGTCCGTTCCGACGGACGGCGCTACCTCGGCCTGCAGGTGCAGACGCGCTCTTCCGACATCAGCCGTGACCTCGGCCGGTCGCTGAAGTGGCTGCTGGACGCCAAGGAGGGTGACGTCCTCGGCGTGCCGGACACCACCACCCCGCCGTCCGCCGACGAGCACACGCGGCTGCAGGACCTGCTGACGCCGGGCGCCGAGCTCGACGTCACGCTGCACCAGGACTTCGGCTGGTGGCTGCCCGAGGACGCGGACGCCACCGGTGACGTCGCCGTCTCGCTCGAGCGCGCCAACGCCGCGATCATGCCGACCGAACGGCTCGGCTCGGGCGCCTACTGGGTCCTCGCCGGCGACAAGGCGCACCTGCGCTGGGTCCGGCCGGAGCCGGAGAACCTGCTGCTCCAGGCGCTGGCCCGGCTGTCCGCGGCCGGCGAGCTCGGCCTCGGCGAGGGCTCGCGGTACGCGGGCTCGTTCCGGGCGCACGGCCTGCTCGTCCCGGTCTGGGACCTCGACTCCGAGGCCCACGCCCGCGAATGGGCGGAAGCCAAGGACGCTCTCGGCGCCCGGCTCGAGACGGCGTTGAAGTCGCTCGACGACGAGCCGCTGAACGCGACCGAGCGTCGTGCGCGCGACGGCCTCATCGGCCGTCAGCTGACCCTGCGCTGAGCGTCGTCGGCAGGTGCCGGACCGTCGGTACGAACCGGCGGTCCTTCACCGCTGAATGAGCGTTCAACCAGGCATTATGTGGTGTAAGAGACACCGCCGCCGGATCGTGCCGGTGGGACGATTCTCGGCGTGATACTCCACATCTGCGGGGCGGCCGAGTGGGCCGAAGTGGGCGAAGGCGGCGAGTACCGGCCGCCTTCACTGGGGGAAGCCGGGTTCATCCACTGTTCCGACTTCGGCACGGCGCACCTGCCGGCCAACGTGCGCTACCGGGGCCGCACCGATCTGGTGCTCCTGGAGATCGACCCGGCGAAGGTCGGGTCGCCGGTTCGCTGGGAAGACGGCGCGCCGCCGCATCCGGCGGGGATCTGGTTCCCGCACGTCTACGGCCCGATCCCGCACGCGGCCGTCGTCGGCGTGCACGAGTTCCGCGAGTCCGAAGGCGGCGGTTTCCGGCTGCCCGGCTCGCTCGCCCACCGCTGACGTGGGCAGATCATCCCCCGGCCGATCGAGAGCGAAATCGGCCGGGGACGCGGGCAACCTGAGGGGGCTGTGATGCGTGTTGGGGAGGAAAGCGGCTCGGCTTCTGGCTACCCGACCCCGATGGGAGGCGATACGGTGACGGCTGCGGCACCCGTCTTCACCGGGGAAGGGAGCTGGGTGACCAGCGCAGGCCGAGGGAGGGCCGCGACGTTGCCTGGCGAGTTCGTCGACTTCGGCGACTTCGTGCAGGCCACCCTGCCGGGGTTGCTGCGGTACGGCCACGCGCTCACCGGCAACCCGCACGACGCCGCGGACCTGGTGCAGACCGTCCTGGAAAAGATGGGTTCGCGCTGGGCCTACGTCCACGAGAAGACGGGCGACCCGCTGGCCTACGTCCGCCGGTCGATGGCGAACGCGCACGTGAGCCGCTGGCGCCGGACGCGTCGCGAGAACCTCGTGGCGGACCTGCCGGACACCAGCCCGCACGTGCCGGCCGATCCGTTCGAGCACGAGCCGCTGTGGCGTGCGTTACGAACCCTGCCGCCGAGACAACGTGCCGTGATGGTGCTGCGTTACTACGAAGGTCTCTCGGAAGCGGAGATCGCCGGTGCCCTCGGTGTCACCCAGGGCACCGTCAAGAGCCAGGCCAGCAAGGCGATCGCCTCGCTGCGGATGAAGCTGAAGTCGGCCGACGGCGAAAGCGAAGGGAGTGGTGCGGGTTGAACATCTCCGAGGACGAACTGGAGCAGCGCCTGCGCGCGCTGTTCGCCGACGAGCGGCTGGACCTGCCTCCGCCGCCGGAAGCCGGCACGGTCATCGTCGCCGGTGCGCAACGGCGTCGCCGTCGCCGCCACGTCGTGCAGGCCGTGGCCGGGGTCGCGGCGGCCGTGGTCGCCGTCGCGGGTGGGCTGACCATGATCCGGCTCCACACCGAGGACGGCACCGCGGTGATGACCGCCGACGGGACCGTGAGCAGCGTCAAGCCACCCGAAAACCTCACGCCGGGCCGGCAGCCGGAGCCGTCCACGCCCGGGCCGACCAGCACGCAGAGCATCCAGGCTTCCGCGCCGCCGGGAGCGTCGACGTCACCTTCGCCGCGGCCGCCGTCCTCCCCCTCGCCGTCCACGCTCGCCGGGGTGACCAGCGGGCCGCTGCTCGCCGCTGACGGCTTCGGCAAGCTCAAGCTCGGCATGTCCGAGGCCGACGTCCTCGCGCAGACCGTCACGCTCAGCGACGCGCAGGCCGGGGCGAGCTGCACCGTCTACAAGGCACAGGGCAGCGGGGTGCCCGCGGCCGCGAGCGTCGTCATTTCGAAGGCGGGCGGCCTTGTCGTCGTCACCCCGGACGTGGCCGCGCACACCGCCGAAGGCATCGGCGCCGGGTCCACGAAGGACCAGATCCTCGCGGCCTACCCGGCGGCGAAGGAGGAGACCGGCGGTGTTGTCGCCCCGGCGAGCGCCGCCGCCGACTACCACTTCCGGCTCGGCGACGCCGGTGTCGTGCAGACGAGCCTGATGAGCGTCACCCAGGACTGCGCCGGCTGACGGGCCGGCCGCATGCGGAAACCCGGGCTGTCCACAGGGGGAGAGCCCGGGTTTCCGGTTTCAGGACTGCGAAAGCGTCAGAGCTTGCCGCCGGCCACCGGCGGCATCTGCGAGTCGGTGCCGCCGTCGCCGACGGACTCGCGGTACAGGTGGTTTTCGACCTCGAACAGGTTGCCGTTCGCGCGCTTGACGACGTTCAGCAGCGTGCTCATCTGCGAGATCTCTTCGACCTGCTCCTTGAGGAACCACTGCGTGAACTGCTCGCTGATGTAATCCTCTTCGGCACGCGCGGCCTTCACCATCGCGGAGATGTCGGCGGCGACCTCCTTCTCCTGCTCGAGCGCGAGCTCGATGAGCTCGGTGACGCCGGAGAAGTCGTTGCGCACCTCCCCGGTGCCGGGGATCTCGACGTGGTGGTCGCGGTCGAGCATGTACTGCACGAGCGCCATCGCGTGGTTGCGCTCCTCGACGGACTGCTTGTAGAAGTGCTTCGCCAGCTGCGGCAGGTCCTCGGCGTCGAACCACACCGCGAGCGCGATGTACTGCTGTGACGCGTTGAACTCGTTGTGGATCTGCGCCTGCAGCAGTTCGTAGAACTTCGAGCGCGGCTCTTTCTTCTTCGTGAGGGCCATGGCCACCACGATACGGCAGAATTCGATTTTCGACCACTTGGTACTGGTGATCTGCCCCCTATTAGGTTTACCATTCCTAAAGAAGACTCACCTAATTTAGGTAAGCCTTCCCTAATGGCGTGCGCGTTTCCGGGAAGGCTCCATCACAGTGGATCGCGCCGGACCGGGCAGGACATGCACCGCGGGCCGCCGCGGCCGGAGCCCAGTTCGGAGCCCGCGATCGGCAGCACCTCGATGCCGGCCGCTTCCAGCCGCTCGTTCGTCTCGACGTTCCGCTCGTAGCCGACGACCACGCCGGGCGCCAGCGCGAGGGTGTTGTTGCCGTCGTCCCACTGCTCGCGTTCGGCCGTCACGGGGTCGAGGCCGGTGTCGATGACGCGCAGCCGGTCGATCTCCATCGCCTCGGCCGCGGCCACCAGGAACGGCGCCGGGCCGGCGACCTTCACCCCGCCGTCGCCGGTCGGGCGCAGCGTGAACGCCGTCAGCAAATCGCGCGCGAGCGGGTACATCACCACCGCGTCGGCGTCGACCATCGTGCACACCGTGTCCAGGTGCATGGTCGCGCGGGACTGCTCGATCGGCACCGCCAGCACGGTGTGCGCGATGCCGTCGGCGAACACCGACCGGGCGAGCGACTCCGCGCCGGCCGCCGTGGTCCGCTCGCCGACGCCGATGGCGAGCACCCCCGGCGCCAGCAGCATCACGTCGCCGCCCTCGATGGGCGCCGAGTGGGCGCCGTACGCGCGGGCGGCGTGGCGGAACTGCGGGTGGTAGGCGTAGATCAGGTCGAGCACCGCGGTTTCGCGGCGGCGCGCGGGCATGTTCAGCGACGAAACCGCGACCCGGTCGGCGATCCACACCGACGAGTCGCGGGTGAACAGCAGGTTCGGCAGCGGGTCGACGGCGAAGTCGTGCGGGTGGTTCATCATCCGCACCAGCGACGCACCTTCGGCCGACGGGAGCTCTTCGAACGTCATCCCGGCCATCAGCACCTCGGCGAGGCCGGCCGCATCGACGCCGGAGAGGTGCGACCGCAGCGAGTCGGCCAGGTCGCCGCCGAGCCGCCGGTCGTCGACCGCCGCGTGCACCCCCGCCGCGTGGGCGCGGTCGTCCTCCAGTGCCGTCCGCAGCGCGTCGGCCAGCAGCAGGACGTCGACGCCGCGGCTGCGCAGCACCTCGGCGAACGCGTCGTGCTCGGCCTGGGCCCGGTCGACCCAGGGGATGGAGTCGAACAGGAGCTGGTCGTTGTTGCGGGGCGTCAGCCTTTTGAGCTCGTTGCCGGGCCGGTGCAGCAGCACCGCGCGCAGGGGTCCGACTTCGCTGTCCACCCGGGGAGGTGCCGTTTCGTCGATCACCCCCCGATCTTAGTCAGGGCAACCAGGAAACGTGCCCCTTCAACAGGGCATATCCGACGAAGGACACGAAGTCGAACAGCGTGTGCGCGGCGACCAGCGGCCACAACCGGTTGGTCTTCTGCCACAGCCGCCCGAACACCAGGCCCATGATCAGGTTCCCGACGAACCCGCCGAACCCCTGGTAGAGGTGGTACGACCCGCGCAGCACGGCGGCGCCGAACACGGCGGTGTTCTCCCGGACGCCCAGCTGCCGCAGCCGGGTCAGCAAGTAGCCGATGACCAGGACTTCTTCGGCGAAGGCGTTGCCGAACGCCGAGAGCGTCAGCGAGATCGGCCGCCACCACGTATCGCCCAAAGTGGACGGTTGCACCGCCAGGCTGAACCCGAGCTGGTAGGAGACGAAGTACAGCGCCAGGCCGGGGATCCCGATCAGCGCGGCGAGCGCGACGGTCAGCAGCGCGTCCCGGCCCGGCGACCGGCGGTCCAGGCCGAGCTGCGTGACCTTGATGCCCGCACGCCACAGCAGGTACAGCCCGAGCGCGCCCCAGCCGACCAGCTGGGCCGCCGACAGCAGCTGCTTGAGCAGGTCGATCAGGCTCGCCGCGGCCTGCGGCACGTTCAGCTGGGTCTGCTGCTGGGCCAGCGGCACCGGCTGCAGCAGCGAGTCCACAAGGGACAGCAGGCTGCGCACCCCGGACAGGCCCAGCGTGATCCCGAAGACGATCAGCAGCTCGAGCTTGATCGCGCGGCGCTCGGCCGGGTCCTCGATCGTCCCGGGGAACTCGGGGCGGGCCGGCGCCAGCCACGATCGCGCGGTGAACGTCATGGACGCACGCTACCTTCGGGGTATGCCGAGGAGCATCGCCACCAACGAAACCGTCGACCGCGCCGCGCTGGTCGAATTCCTGTCGACCCGCCACCGCGCGATCCTGCTGACCACGAAGGCCGACGGCGGCCCGCAGCTCTCGCCGGTCACGTGCGGCGCCGACGCCGAGGGCCGGCTGGTCGTCTCGACCTACCCGAAGCGCGCGAAGGTCGTGAACGTCAAGCGCAACCCGCAGGTCTCGGCCTGCGTGCTGTCCGACGAGTGGAACGACCAGTGGGTCCAGCTCAACGGCACCGCCGAGGTGCTGGACGTCCCGGATTCGGTCGAGCCGCTCGTGGACTACTTCCGCAGCATTTCGGGCGAACACCCGGACTGGGACGAATACCGCGAAGCCATGGTCAAGCAGGGCAAGAGCATCATCCGCGTCACGATCGAAAGCTGGGGGCCGATCGCGAAGGGCGGCTTCCCCGCCGAGCTAGCCTGACCGCCCGCGCAGGAACGGGCAGCCGACCAGCCGTCGCAGCTCCGACGCGAGCTGCGACGGGTCGTCGACGGACTTCGAGAACGCCAGCCGCACGTCGTGGTCGCCCGTGTCGGACTCGACGCGCAGCCGCAGCCCGAACCGGTCGAGCCCGAGCGGGCGGATCCGGCCGCCGCGCAGCGCCGCCGGCAGGTGCTTCGCCAGCTGCTCGACGACGTCGGAGTGGTCGCTCTCCAGGTGCCGCAGCCACCGGGCCTCGTAGTCGTGGAACGGGTCCGGCGGCGCGGCGCTGAACATGTGCGGGCGCAGCGAGTGCGTGCCCTCGGCGTCGGCGAGCACGAGCGACGCCGGGGTGAGCCGCAGCAGCGTCACGCCGTGGCCGACGTCGAGGAGCCGCTCGTCCGGCCGGGTCTCGGCGATCGCCACGGCCCGCGCGCGGGCGGACACCGGCGAGAGCGGCCGCAGCCAGCCGGTGATCCACAGCAGCCCGCGGATCGGTTCCCGCAGGGCGACCGGGGCCTGGTCGGCGAGCTCGACCATCACGGCCAGCTCCCCGCGCTGGGTCTGCTTCGCCGCGCCGATCATCGGGTGGTCGTCGGGCAGCAGCACGCTGACGCTGCCGCTGTGGTGCACGTGGTGCAGGACCGGCACGACGCGCTCGCCGCTGAGGTCGGCGCGATCGCAGGTGGGCAGCAACGACGCGGGGCCGTTGCGGGTCGCGATCGTCTTGGCGCGCTCGGCGGGGTTCGGTGCCGGCGGGCGGCGGACGGATGTGGGGGCCTCGGTCACGGCTCCCCTCCTACTTAGGTGAGCCTAACCTGAATTTGCCGGTCTGGATAGTCGTGGCGATCACGTCCATTCCGCTGAACGGCGCATCCGGTAACGCCGGTGCCCAGTTTGTCGAAAAGGCCGGTAACCGTTCCGACCCCCTGGGGGTTCCGCGTGCCGATCGTCCCGGTCCCCGAGCGCGTCCGCGCTTTCGAACTCGACCCCGCCATGCCGTCCGGGGCACTGCCGATCTTCGGCGAGTACCTCGACCGCCTCGGCCGCGACACGGTGAACCGGCGGCTGGTGGCCGGGTTCTTCGTCGTGTTCGGCGTCGCCCAGTTCGTTGCCGGCGCGGGGGTGGCGCTGGCGCTCGGCACGTTCGTGCTGGCCGGCTCGATCGAGGCGTGGTGGTTGTACCGCGCGTACGTCCGGGTGCCCGAGACGCGGCTGAAGCGGGAAGCGTTCCGGCAGGTGGACATCACCGCCGGCGGCCTGGTCGCGGCCGGGCGGACGGTCGGCGTGCGCCTGCCGGACGGCCGCTGGCTGCGCGTCCGGCTCGACGAAGCGCACCGGCTGCTGGTGGCCGGGCACCGGCGCGTCTGGCTGCTGGGGCGGGGCCCGAAGGTGTTCGTCGGTTTCCCCGGCGTGGTGCGGGTCCGCCGCGCCCGGATCCACGACACGCCTCCGCCGGGTGCGTCGCCGGTGCCGGAACCGGCCGGGTCCGGTTCCCCGAGGCTCGACCCGGTGCTGACCGCCCACCGCCGCCAGATCGCCCGCGACCTGCGCGCGACGGCGGCGTTCCTGCTGGTGCTGGCCCTGTTCGCGGGCTGGGTCGGGCTCGACTTCCCGGCCGTGGGCTGGATCGCGTGGACGTCCGGAGCCGGCGCGCTGCTGGGCGCGCTCGCGGCCGTCCTGCGCTCGTTGGCCCTCGCCCGCCCCCTCGCGGCCGACCACTGGACGGAGCTGCGCGCGGTCCCCGACGGCCCGGTCCGCATGGGCCGCCACGGCGCGGCCAGGCTGAGCGGCCTGACCATGCTCGCCGACGGCCGCGTGGTCCCGTTCCGCCTCCCCAAGGCGGACCCGTCGATGGCCGCCAACATCGCGGCCACGGGCCGCCTGTGGATCGCCGGAGCACCCAAGCCGGGCGCAGCCAAGACGGGCCTCCCGGGCTACCCGGTGCTGGGCACGGTCTGGCTGGGGTAGCGCGCCCAGTCCGGCCGCCACGCATCGGCGGCGCGCTCGCTCTTCGCGAGGTGACGCCGCAGCGCGGCGAGCCCGGGGTGCGCGTTGCCTCGGCGCCACACCAGTGAATGCGGGTACACCGGCACGGGCCCTTCGACCGGCACGCGCCGCAGGTCGTGCTCGGGTGGCCACAACACCCGGCTCCCCGCCCCGACCAGGGTCGCCACCTCCGTCGACGCCGCGATCGTGTCCAGGACGACCTCGGTGCCGAAGTTCGGACCGGCGGCGTCGATCGACAGGCCGAACGCGGCCGCGAACTCGGCGTAGTACGCGCCCCACTCGGTCCCGGGCACCACGCCGGGCAGCCAGATCCGGTGCCCGGCCAGCTCGGCCGGGGCCACCGAAGGCGATTCGGCGAGCGGGTGCCCGGGGCCGCACAACAGCTGGATCGGCTCGTCGAGCACCCACTGCGCCTCGAGGTCCTCGGGCAGCGCGAGGACGGCGCGGAACGACGCATCGATCGAGCCGTCCCGGATCGCGGCGACCGCGGTGTCGAGGAGCGTCACGACCTCCAACGCGACGTCCGGGTGGGCCTCGTGGAATCCGCGCAGCAACGTAGCCGGGCCCAGCCGCCGGCCGATGACGTCGACCCGCAGCGGCCCGGTGCGCACCGACGCCAGCGCACGCAGCTCGGCCGACAGCAGCTCGCGGGCGTGGGGGAGGAACGCCTCGCCGTCACCGGTCAGCCGGGCGCCGCGGGCGGTGCGCGTGAACAGCCGGGCCCCGAGGGTCTTCTCCAGCGCGGCGATGCGCTTCGAGACGGCTTGCTGCGTGATCGACAGGTCCGTGGCGGCGTCCTGGAACCGGCCCGCCTCCACGGCGGCGACGAAGGTGCGCACGGCCTCGAGGTCCACGACGACCGACTCTAGATTCACAACGCGGCGTTGTGGCACGCCGCCGCGTCGGTTGTTTGCCCCGCGCGGCCGTTCCCGGCTTTGATCTCCCGGTGATGCGCGGGCGGTCGCTGGGACCGCGGTTCAGGTGGCTCTGGTCGGCTTACGCCGTGAGCGCGTTCGGGACGTGGCTCGGGTTCGGCGCCTTCCCGATGCTGGCGATCCTCGTGCTGCACGCCGGGCCCGCCGCCGTCTCGGCGCTGGCCGCCGTCGGGCCCGCGGTCGGTGCGCTCGTGGCCGTGCCGCTCGGGCCGTGGGTCGATCGCCGCCGGAAGCGGCCGGTGATGGTGGGCATGGACCTGGTCCGGTTCGCCGCGCTGATCAGCGTGCCCGCCTGCTACGCCCTCGGCGTGCTGAGCTTCGCCCAGCTCCTCGCCGTGTCGGTGGTCGTCGCCGCGGCGGACATCACGTTCACCTCGGCGAGCGGCGCCTTCCTCAAGGGGCTCGTGCCGCCTGAGGACCTGCTCGTGGCGAACGGCCGGTTCGAATCGACGAACTGGACCGCCACCGCGCTCGGCCCGCCGCTCGGCGGGGCGGCGTTCGCGCTGTTCGGGCCGGTGACGTCGGTGGTCGCCAACGCCGTCAGCTTCCTGCTCTCCGCACTCGGGATCCGCGCCATCGGCGGGGACGAACCGCGCCCGCGCAACGCCGCCCGGCTGCGCGTCAGCGATCTCGCCGACGGGTGGCGGTTCCTGCTGGCCCACCCGGGCCTGCGGCCGCTGCTCCTCAACGCCATGGTGTTCAACGGCCTGGTCATGGGCACCGAGCCGCTGCTCGCCGTGCTGATGCTGAACCAGCTCGGGTTCACGCCCTGGCAGTACGGGCTCGCGTTCGCGGTGCCGTGCCTCGGCGGGCTCGCCGGCTCGCGGCTGACCCCGCGGCTCGTCGAGCGGTTCGGCCGCCACCCCGTCCTGGTCACGGCGGGCGCGCTGAGGGCGTGCTGGCTGCTCGCGCTCGCCTTCATCCCGGCCGGCCCCGGCGGGCTGGGGTACGTCATGGTCGTCGAGCTCGGTCTGATCGTGTGCTGCAGCGTCTTCAACCCGGTGCTCGCGACCTACCGGCTCGAACAGCTCCCGCCGGACCGCATCGCGCGGACGCTCTCGGCGTGGTCGGTCAGCACCAAGGCGGCGATCGCCACGCTGACCGCGATCTGGGGCCTGCTCGCCGGCGTCGCGGGGCCGCGCGTGGCGATCGGGGTCGCCGGGATCCTCGTGCTGGCGACGCCGCTGCTGCTGCCCCGGCACGACCGGACGCCGGTGGCCGCTTAACCCAGCGACTTCCGGGTCGCCTGCTCGGTCTCGAGCACGCCCTGCCGGATGCCCTCCAGCTGGTCGCTCAGCTCGCGGACCGCGCCGGTGTCCACCGCGATGTCCGTGGTCGCCGCCGTCAGCTCCGCCACGCGGGCCACCAGGCTGTCCAGGCCGAGTGCCCCCGACTGCAGCTGGGCCAGCAGCTTGTTGCGGGCGCCCGACAGCCGCGCGTGGACGTCCGCCTGGGCCTGCACCGCCGTCAGTGCCTGCTCGAGGTCGCTTCGCACCTCCGGGTTGGCCGTGCGCAGCTCGCGTTGCAGCCGACGTCGTTCGTGGGCGACGGCGTCGAGGTCGACCCGGGACAGGGCCAGGCCGGTCGCCGAAGCGCGGCCCGCCAGGCGGTTGAGCGTCGACAGCGTCTCCTGGACCACCGGCTCCATGTCCGCGACGCGGTCGGCGAGCGGGCCGGACGCGAGCGAGCCGCTCAGCGAGGCGAACCCCGCCGCCGCGGCCGACGCCCGGTGCAGCCAGTTCTCCTCGGCCGACCCGGCGGCGACGTTGAGCACCCGCACTTCGCGCGGTGCGGGCTCCTTCTCGCGGGTTGCCACGGCCACGCCCGCCCGCGCGGCGAGCACCGCCACCCCGACCCCGACGGCGGCCACGACCGGCAGCTGCACGGCCCACGCCACCCCGGCCGACGTGGCGGCGAGCAGCAGCCCCCACGGTTCGGCGAGCTCACGGGCGAACTTCATCAGAAATTCGAGATCACGGACGTGAAGACCTGGTTGATCGAGTCCGGTTTGGACGAGTCGTACTCCGAACCCGCGGTCGCCTCCGCGATCTGCTTCAGCACGTCCTGGTCGGCGTCCGAGCCGTAGGCGATCGTGAACAGCCGGACCGATTCCGCGTTGCCCTCCGGACGCAGCTGCGGCACCAGGTGCTCCAGGTCGATGCCGCCGGAGTCCTCGTTGCGGCCGTCGGTGAGCACCACGACCGCGTTGATCGCCGCCGGGTCGAGGTGGGCCTTCAGGTACTCGTACGCGGCCAGCGACGAGTCGTACAGCCCCGTGCCGGACTGGGGTGTCAGCCCGCTCAGCCGCATCGCCAGCGTCTCCTTGCCGCCGGTCCCGAGCGCCTGGACCGGGAGCAGCTCCTGGTAGTCCTTGTCGCCGTCGAGGCGGGTCGAGAACTGCCAGAGCCCGACCTGGTCCCGCGGCACGAACTGGCCGAGCGAGTCGATCGCGGCCTGCTTCGCCAGGTCGATCTTGCTCTTGCCGGTGCCCTTCACCTCATCGCCCATCGAGCCCGAGACGTCCACCACCAGCAGCACGTTCGCCTTCTTGCGCAGGTCTGTCCACGACGCCAGCAGCTTCGACAGCACCGACGGCGACGGCGGCCGCAGGAAGGTGATCTTCGCGTCCGGCTGAACGCCGTTCGCGGGGGTCGCCTGCGGGCCCGGCTTGCCATCGAACGACCGGAAGCCGAGCGCGGCGAACTTCGCCTGCGTCTCGTCCATCCGCAGGTAGCCCAGGAAGTCCGCGGCGATCTGCTTGCGCGTCTGGTCGGCCCAGTTCAACGTGACGAACGGGTGGTCGGAGTTCAGCGTCCCGTCACCCGGGTAGATCGCCACCAGCGGCACCTTCGGCGGTCCGTGCTGCCCGACCTTGGCCGGGTCGTTCGTCGGGTTGCCCTGGTTGTAGCCGATCAGCGAGTTCTCCTCGACGGTGACCGCCGAGATGTACGACAGCGCCGCGCCCTTGTCGTCGGCCTTCTGCAGGTTGGTCAGGAAGGTGAGCGTGGTGTCGCCGTAGTGCACGATCGCCTGCTCGATGTTCGTGACGAACTGCTTCGCGTCCGGCTTCTCGAGCGCGGCCGCGGTGAGGTCCGACGACGTGCCGGTGGCGGCGTAGTAGGCACCGATCGTGGCGTTCAGGCCCGACGTCGAGATGTTCGGGTTCGTCTTGCCGAGCCGGAACCTGCCCCACTCCGGGTGGCCGTACTTCGCCCAGCCCGCCGGGTCGGTGGCCAGCGCGGCCAGGTCCGTCCAGCCGATCGCCTTGCCGGGCCAGCCGAGCGCTTCGGCCATCGGCTTCGGCATCGCGACGACCAGCGGCGCGTTGGCGATCGACTGCGGATCGCCGTCGGGCACGATCGAGCCGGTGTCGCCCTTCGCGTTGACGCGCAGCAGGTTGACCCAGCCGCTCGCGGCCGGCGTCCAGACGTCCGGGCGCGGCCCGTCGGTGGCTTCGTTCCAGCCGTTCGCCAGCGCCTGCATCGCGATTCCCGACGACTTCGACTTCACGACGACGTCGACGCAGTGCCCGGCGACCGACCGTCCGGAGTAGGCCTTCGCGGCCTCTTGGACTATTCCGGCCTTTTCCGGGGAAGACGCGATGGTGAGCGCGACCGCGTCGGCACCCGAGCATTTCGGCGCGTCGGCGTCGTCGCTCGAGCTGCTGGTCCAGTACCGGATTCCGATGATCAACCCGGCGGCGACCACGATCGCGGCCAGGAAGGGGAGAATTTTTCCCCGCTTCTGCCGCGCTGGTTGGGAATTGATCATCGAACCCTCCCCGTTCCGCCACCCGGAATGCCATTATCCGGGCGCCGGAACGGAGAGGGGACGGTATTTCCCGAAACTTGACTATGACTTAGGGCCGCGGCGCGACCACGTCCACGCGTAGCCGGGGTCCTCGGACGCGTCGGCGGCTTCGCCGAGCTCCAGCGGCGCGAACGTGTCGACCATGACCGCGGTCTCGTCGAAGAATTCCGCGCCGATCGACGCTTCCGCCGCGCCCGGCTGCGGGCCGTGCGTGAAGCCGGACGGGTGCAGCGAGAGGGAGCCGATCCCGATTCCCGAGCCCTTGCGGGCCTCGTAGTTGCCGCGCACGTAGAACATCAGCTCGTCGGAGTCGACGTTCGCGTGGTTGTACGGCACCGGGATCGCGCCCTCGCGGTAGTCGACCTTCCGCGGGCAGAAGGAGCAGACGACGAAGTTGGGCCCCTCGAACGTCTGGTGCACGGGCGGCGGCTGGTGCACCCGGCCGGTGATCGGCTCGAAGTCGTCGATGTTGAACACCCACGGGTAGAGGCAGCCGTCCCAGCCGACGACGTCGAAGGGGTGCGTCGCGTAGGTGTAGCGGGTCAGCCCGGCGCGGTGCCGCACGAGCACCTCGACGTCCTCGCCGTCTTCCAGCAGCGGTTCCGACGGGCCGCGGATGTCGCGCTCGCAGTACGGCGAGTGCTCCAGGAACTGGCCCTTCGCCGACAGGTACCGCTTCGGCGGCCCGATGTGCCCGCGCGCCTCGAGGGTGAAGAGGTTGACCTCGCCGTGGGGGACGACCCGGTAGGTGCACGACGTCGGGATCACGACGTAGTCGCCGTCGCCGACCTCCAGGCGGCCGTAGATCGTCTCGAAGGTCGCGGAGCCGCCGTGGACGTAGAACAGCTCGTCGCCGGCCGCGTTGCGGTACAGCGGGCTGGGAGCGGTCGCCGTGACGAACCCGATGGTGACGTCGTTGTTGCCGAACAGGCGGCGCCGGTCGGTCACCGCGTCGGCTTCGCCGCCGAACTTCAGGTCCTGGGTCCGGAACGCCCGCGGCTTGAGCGGGTGGTTCGGGGTGAGCGACCCGCGGTCCTCCGCGACCGCGACGGCGTCGACGATCGCCGTCGGCAGCCCGCGGTGGTAGAGCAGCGCGGAGTCGGCGGAGAAGCCCTCGACGCCCATCAGCTCCTCGGCGTAGAGCCCGCCGTCCGGCTTCCGGAACGCGGTGTGCCGCTTGTGCGGGATCTCGCCTACTCGCCGGTAGTAAGGCATCGACGTCCCCTTCTGACGTGTCCGTTGTGCGAACGATTTTGTCCTGATGTCGTACGCTACTAGCGTGTCAGTCGTGTCAAGCGCTGTGGAACTCACGCCACCCGGCCCCCGTGGAATTCCTCCCCTGTTCGCGAGGCTCGTCGACGACTCGGCGCTGTTCCCTCCGGTCGGTGCGGCCATGCCCGAAGCGCTCCGTGCGCACTTCGCGAGCCGGGACTCCGAACACGCCGGTGTACTGGGGGTTTTCCTCTGCCAGGCGTCCAGGTTGCCCGAGCTCATCACCGAGCTGATCAAGATCAAGCCGAAGCAGCCGCTGCCGCTTTCGCTGATCATCGACACCGGCCTGGGCGGTGTCCCGAAGGCCATCTCGATCGTCGAGTCGCGCAGTGAGCTGCTCGCGCTGCGGATGGTCGAGATGCCCGCGCCGTCGGACGTCGACGAGGTGTGGCTGGAGCGCGTCTCGGAGTTCGTCCCGGAGGACGTCATCCGGGTGGTCGAGCCGCGGCGCGGCGTCGGCTGGCTCGACGGCGTCCGGAAGGTGATCGAGCACGGCAGCTGGCCGAAGATCCGCTGCGGCGGGCAGGCGGGCGAGAACTTCCCCAGCGTCGACGAGGTGGCGGACTTCCTCGCCGTCGTCAGCGGGTCCACCGGGGCGTCGTTCAAGGCGACGAACAGCCTGCACCGCGCGGTCCGGCACACCGATCCGGACAGCGGGTTCGTGCATCACGGCTTCCTGAACCTGCTCGTCGCCTCCGCGCGCAGCCTCGCCGGCGGTGACGTCCGGGGCGCCCTGGAGTCGACCGACGCGCAGACGCTGGCCGACGAGGCCCGTGCGCTGTCCGAACCGGCGGCGAAGGCCGTGCGGGCGCTCTTCGCGTCCTACGCGGCGGCGTCGTTCGACGAGCCCGTCGCCGACATGGGCGAACTCGGCTTGCTGTGACCGGCCGGGAGGGGTCGCTGACGCTCGACCGGGGGTTGGCGCTGCTGCAGGCAGTGGCCGACGCCGGCGGGGACGCGGCGACCATCTCCGAGCTGGCCGTAGCCATCGGGGCCAGCCGCGCGGCCGTCTACCGGCTGCTCGTGCCGCTGTCGGAGCGCGGGCTGGTCTGGCGCGACGGCACCAAGGTCCGGCTCGGCGTCGGGCTGCTCCGGCTGGCCGGGCAGGTGCTCCCGCAGCTGCGGGACGCGGCCGGGCCGGTGCTGCGCGAGCTGGCCGAGAAGGTCGGCGCGACCGCGCACCTGTCGGTCGCGCAAGGACCGCAAGCGCTTGCGGTGGCCGTCGTCGAGCCGTCGTGGACCAGCTTCCACGTCGCCTACCGCGTCGGCAGCCGGCATCCGCTGACCGCCGGTGCGGCCGGCAAGGCGATGACCCTGCGCCCCGGCGGCGACGGCTGGGTGACCTCGACCGGCGAACTCCAGGCGGGCGCGTCCGGCGTCGCGGCGCCGGTGCGCGGGGTACCGGGGCTGCGGGCGAGTGTCGGCGTCGTCTCGATGGAGCCGCTGAAGGCGGCCGAAGTGGGCCCTCAGGTCGTCGCGGCCGCCGCCCGGCTGACCGACGTCCTGAAGACCGAGGGTTAGCGCAGCGGCCGGACCATCGTCAGCAGCAGGGCGACGTCGACGGTGAACAGCAGGCGCTCGAAGAGGCCCAGCGTGACGTCCTGCTGGGCCGGGCCGAGGACGAGGGTGAGGACGAACCCGCCGAGCACCACGCCGACGCTGGCGAAGCTCGCCGTGGCCAGCCGCCGGATCGTCGTCCGGCGCGGCTCCCAGGGGCAGCGCTCGCGGCCCTTCTTCGTCAGCACGAACGCGGCGGCCGGCAGGGCGACGAACGCCGTGAGGGCGGCGATGTTGTGGACCTGGCCGGACAGCGAACGCGCCTGCCCGTCGGGGTCGACCGGCACGAGCCCGCACACCAGCAGTCCGGCCGCCCAGACGCCGAGCAGGACGCAGACGGCGGTGGTGCCGGGGCGGTGAGCCTTGGCGATGCCCGCGAGCAGCGCGACCGAGCCGAGGGACAGGGCCAGGCACATGACGCTGAACAGGGGAGCGGCCGAGGACGCGCCGAGCTTGCCGTAGACGTACTCCGACAGCGTCTGCCAGATCGGGCTGACCTGGCCGGACAGCCGCAGGTGCAGGTCGATCGAGATGGCCACGGCCAGTCCGATGCCGCCGAGCGCGATCCGGCCGTGCAGCGGCGAGACCGCAGTCGAGGGCGTGTTCACCTGGTGCTCTCCCTTTCGTTTCCGAAAGGTTACCGGGTGAACCTGTGAGAGAGCGGTCAGAAAGCCAGCTGGAGCAGGGCGAACGCCGCGAACCCGGCGAACGCGAACCCGGCGCAGCGCTGAATCAGCTTCGGCCGGATCCGGCTGCGGAGCTTCGCGCCGATGAACACGGCGAGCCCGGCGACCACGACGAGCGCGCTGAAGGCACCGACGCCGACGGCGAACGGGTTGCCGATCCGGGCGGTGAGGCTCGCCGTCGCGAGCTGGGACGCGTCACCCCACTCGGCGGCGAAGAGCACGCCGAACGACGTCATCGCCGAGCGCGTGAAGGACAGCGCCTTGGGGCCGGTGCGCGAAGCGTCTTCGCCGGCTTCGTCGGCTTCGCTGAATCCCTCGCGAAGGAGCATGAAAGCGCCGAGGCCGAACATCGCGGCGACGACCAGCGAAAGGACTACGTCCGGCAACAGCGTCAACACGCTGCCGAACGCGACCGCGATGACGCATTGCACGGCGAACGCGGCGCACACCCCGGCAAAAACCGGCCAGCCGCGGAAACGGGTGGTCAGCACCAGGGTCGCGACCAGCGTCTTGTCCGGCAGCTCCACGGCGAGGACCAGGCCGAACGCGCTGATCAACGCCACCATTGAGGCAGTCATGAGTATTCTTTCGCCCCTTTCACTGCAACGATAAAGGCGCGCTTCGGAAAGCCGCAAGCTGATGGCTTCCGCGAAATTGCCCGATCGGCGGCCATGAATTTGACTTCCAGGGGTGTCACACAATTTTCTTCGGTGTGCCTAATTTTCGGTTGTGGCCTGCGGTAGGTTCCTCGGCATGGGGTCACAGGCGCGCGCCGCGCAGGTCGAAGAGGTCATCCGCCGGCTGGAAGCGCACTACGTCTTCCCGGACGTCGCCGAAAAGCTGGCGAAGGTGCTTCGCGCGCGGCTCGAGGAAGGCGCGTACGCGGACCTCGGCGACGCGGAATTCGCGACGGTCGTCACAGCCGACCTCCAGTCTGTGAACGACGACAAGCACCTGCGGCTGCGGCACCACGCCGAGCCGGTGGCCGAGGACGGCGACGCGGAGTACGCCTCGGAGGACTTCCGGCGCGCGGCCGAGCTGGAGAACTTCGGGATCGCGTCGGTGCGGCGGCTCCCGGGCAACGTCGGCTACGTCGACACGACCCTGCTCTACCCGCTCGACCTCGCGGCGCCGGCGGTCTCGGCCGCGATGACGCTGGTCGCGCCGGCCGACGCGCTGCTGCTCGACGTGCGGCGCAACCGCGGCGGCACCCCGGAGACGAGCGCGTTCCTGCAGAGCTACCTCGTCGACGAGCGGACCCACTACCTCGACATCTACGAGCGCGACGGCGACCGCGTCACCCAGATGTGGACGCTGCCGTACGTCCCGGGCCCGAAGTTCGGCGGCACCAAGCCGATCTGGGTGCTCACCGGCCCGGCGACGTTCTCCGGTGGTGAGGACCTGGCCTTCTCGCTGCAGCGGCAGGGGCGCGCGAAGACCGTCGGCGAGGTCACGCGAGGCGGCGCCCACCCGCGTGAACAGTACAAAGTGGACACCTACCTGGACGTGACGGTGTCCATCGCCCGCTCGTACGACCCGGCGTCGGGGGAGAACTGGGAGGGCACCGGCGTGCCGCCGGACGTCCCGGTCGCCGCGGACAAGGCGTTCGACACCGCGTACGCGCTGGCCCTGCGGCACGTGCTGGAGCTCGGCGACGCGGGCCCGCGGCGGGCCGTGGCGGACGAGGCGCGGAAGGCGCTCGACCAGCGGTAGGACGTTGGTCCCGGCGCGAACGGGACCAGTTGATCTGGCTGCGTCACCAGCCCCGGAGCACGCTGGACCACGTGGAGGTCCTTGAGCTAGCGCGGTGGCAGTTCGGCATCACCACCGTCTACCACTTCCTGATGGTCCCGCTGACCATCGGGCTGTCGATCCTGGTCGCGGCGATGCAGACCCGCTGGGTCCGCACCGGTGAGCTGCGGCACCTGAAGATGACCAAGTTCTGGGGCAAGCTGCTGCTGGTCAACTTCGCCATGGGCGTGGTAACCGGGATCGTGCAGGAGTTCCAGTTCGGGATGAACTGGAGCGCCTACTCCCGCTTCGTCGGCGACGTCTTCGGCGCGCCGCTCGCGATGGAAGGGCTCGTCGCGTTCTTCGTCGAGTCGACGTTCCTCGGCCTGTGGATCTTCGGCTGGGACCGGCTGCCGAAGAAGGTGCACCTGGCGTGCGCGTGGGCGTTTTCGCTGGCCACGATGGCTTCGGCGTACTTCATCCTGGCCGCGAACTCGTGGATGCAGCACCCGGTCGGCGTGACGTTCGAGAACGGCAAGCCGACCATGAACTCGATCTGGGCGGTGCTGACGAACAACACGGCACTGGCCGCGATCCCGCACACCCTCGCGGGCGCGTTCTCGGTGGCGGCGGCGTTCCTGGTGGGTGTCGCGGGCTGGCACCTGTGGCGGCGCGGCGACCACGAGGATGTCTGGCGTTCCTCGCTGCGACTGGGTGGCTGGGTCGGCGTGGCCGCGTTCGCGGTCCTCGCGATCACCGGCGACGCGCAGGGCAAGCTGATGTTCGAGCAGCAGCCGATGAAGATGGCGTCGGCGGAAGCGTTGTGCCACACGGAAAAGCCGGCGAGCTTCTCGATCATCGCGATCGGCGACGTGGCCGGCGCGAACTGCGAAGACGTGAAGACGTTCAACGTGCCCGCGTTGCTCTCCTTCTTGGCGCACAACGACTTCACCACCGAGGTCAAGGGTGTGGAGAACCTCGTTGCGGAGTACCAGGCCAAGTACGGCACGAACTACCCGGACGACCCGGCGCTCGGTTCGCTGGCCGGCCGGCCGATCGACTACGTGCCGAACCTGCCGGTGACGTACTGGGGCTTCCGCACGATGATCGGCTTCGGCGCGGTCTCGGCGGGCATCGGCCTCCTGGCCCTGTGGCTGACCCGCCGCGACCGCATCCCGGGCCGCCGCTGGTTCCCCTGGCTGGTCCTCGGCGGCATCGCCACGCCGTTCCTGGGCAACAGCGCCGGCTGGATCTTCACCGAGATGGGGCGTCAGCCGTTCGTGGTCGTGCCCAACCCCACGGGCGTCGACGGCGTGTGGATGTTCACGGCCCAGGCGGTCTCCCACGTGACGACGGGCGAGGTGTGGACGTCGCTGATCGCCCTGACGAGCGTTTACGCCGCCCTCGGCGTGGTGGAGCTGTACCTGATGCGCAAGTACATCCGCGGCGGCGTTGACGCGGTGATGCCCCCGCAGAAGCCAACGGACTCCGACAAACCGGGCGAGGACACCCTCGCGTTCGCCTACTGAGGTGTTGACGATGAGTGTCAATGTGACCACTCGCACGAGTTACCCACAGTTCGTCTGTGGACAACTCAACCCGTTGTGGATAACTCCCGGCCACCGGCCGGCCGGAGGTGCCCGATGACCCTCGAAATCGCCTGGTTCGCCGTCATCGCCTTCTTCTGGCTCGGCTACCTCTTCCTCGAAGGTTTCGACTTCGGCGTCGGCATGCTGCTGCCCGTTCTCGCCAAGAACAACACCGAACGCCGCGTCATGGTCAACACCATCGGGCCCGTCTGGGACGGCAACGAGGTCTGGCTCATCGTTGCCGGCGGAGCGATGTTCGCCGCCTTCCCCGCCTGGTACGCCGGGCTGTTCTCGGCCGCCTACCTGCCGCTCCTGCTCGTGCTGCTCGCCCTCATCGGCCGCGGCGTCGCCTTCGACTACCGCGGCAAGGTCGACTCCGACCGCTGGCGGCGCAACTGGGACCGCGTCATCATGGCCGGCTCGTGGATCCCGCCGCTGGGCGTCGGCCTCATCCTCGCGACCACCGTCCTCGGCCTGCCGCTGGACGCCGACGGCAACCGCGTCGGCTCCGCGTTCGCCGCCGTCCGCTGGGACACCCTGCTCGGCGCCCTCGCCATCGCCGCCTTCTCGATCACCCACGGTGCTGCCTTCCTCGCCCTGAAAACCAGCGGTGACCTGCGAGAACGCGCGCGCATCCTGGCGTTGAGGCTGCTGCCGGTCGCCATGGTGCCGATGGTCGCGTTCCTCTCGGTCGTCCAGTGGCGTTCCGGCACGCTGTGGACGCTGCTCTCGTTTGGGATCAGTGCTCTCGCCGCGGTCGTCGCCTGGCTGCGGCTGCGCGCCGACCGCGACGGGCAGGCGTTCGCCGCGCTCGGCGTCGTCATCGCCGGGGCCGCGGTGGTCATGTTCGGTTCGCTGTTCCCGAACGTCCTGCCCTCGACTCTCGACGCGGCCAACACGCTGACCATCGAGGGCGCCGCGTCGAGCCCGTACACGCTGACCGTGATGACGTGGGTCGCCGTCTTCGGTGCGCCCGCGGTGCTGATCTACCAGGGCTGGACGTACTGGGTGTTCCGCAAGCGCATCGGCACCCAGCACATTCCGGCGGCGGTCCACGCATGAGCAAGCTTCCCGGCCGCGCCACCCTTCTCGCCTCGGAGTCCACAGTGGACTCGGCGCGGCCGGGAAAGGGCCCGCTCGGCGCACTGCCGGCCCTCGTGCCGTCCGTGCGCCGGGCGCTGGCCCTGGTGGGCTTCCTCTCGTTCGTCAACGCCGCCACGCTGGTGGCACAGGCGTTCCTGCTCGCCGACGTCCTCGCGGCGATCGTCGGAGCAGGTTCCGGGGGACGCACCGCCCAGCTGGCCGCGCTGCTCGCGCTCGTCGCGACGCGCGCGCTGACCGGCTGGGCGGTGCGCACGGTCTCCGCCCGCGCCGCCGCGACCGCGCAGCGCGAGTTGCGCGCCAAAGCCGTCGACCACGCGCTGCGCCTGGGTCCCGAGTGGATCGCCCAGCGCGGCCACGGCGAGCTGACCGCGCTCACCACCCGCGGCCTCGACGCGCTGGACGCCTACTTCCGCGAGTACCTCCCGGCCCTGGTGACGGCGGCCGTCGTGCCGCTCGGCGCGGGTGCGGCGATCCTGTTCGCCGACTGGCCGTCCGGCGTGATCGTCGCGCTGACCGTGCCGCTGCTGCCGATGTTCGCCATCCTCGTCGGCAAGTACACCGCCGACCGCGTCGCGGGTTCCACCGACGCGACGCACCGGATGTCCGATCGGCTCCTGGAGCTCGTGCGCGTGCTGCCGGTGCTGACCGCGTTCCGCCGCGCGAGCGCGCAGGCCGAGACCGTCCGGCGGCTGTCGGAACGCCACCGCCGCGCGACGCTCAAGACGTTGAAGGTCGCCTTCTCCTCGGCGTTCGTGCTCGAACTGGTCGCGACGCTGTCGGTGGCGCTCGTCGCGGTGGTGATCGGCGTGCGGCTGGCGGGCGGCAACCTGCCGCTGGCCATCGGGCTCGGCGTGCTGATCCTCGCGCCGGAGTGCTACCAGCCGCTGCGCGCGGTCGGCGCCGCGTTCCACGCCAGCGAGGACGGCGTCGAAGCGGTCCGGCGCGTCGCCGACCTGCTGGCGCTGCCGGTGCGCCCCGCGGGGACCGCGATCCCGGCGCCGGGCGAGCTGCGGGTGTCGTCGCTGCGGGTGGCGCGACGCGGCGGCTTCGCGCCGGACGGTGAATCGTTCACGGTCCGGCCCGGTGAGACGGTCTGGCTCCGCGCCCCGAGCGGCGGCGGCAAGTCGACGACGCTCTCGGCGCTGCTCGGTTTTGTCCCGGCGCACGACGGCGCCGTCACGGTCGGCTCGACGAACCTCGCCGACGCCGACCTCGCGCGCTGGCGCGAGCAGGTCGCTTGGGTGCCGCAGTCGCCGGTGTTCGCCGGCGGCACGGTCCGCGAGGAGGTCGGCTCCTCCGGCGCGGTGCTCGCCGAACTCGGGCTGGCCGGATTGGCCGATCGGCCGGTGTCGCAGCTGTCATCGGGCCAGCGTCAGCGCGTCGCCGTCGCCCGGGCACTGGAACGGGTGCGCCACGGCGCCTGGCTGCTCCTGCTCGACGAGCCGACGGCCCACCTCGACGAGGCCAGCGCGTGGCTGGTGCTCGACGCGGTGCAGCGCGCGGTCGACAGCGGCGCCGCCGCCGTCATCGCGGCCCACGAGCGCACCGCGGCGGTCGGCATGTCGTCAGCGGCCGTCGCGGCCGCCGAGACGTCCACAGTGGACTCTTCGGCCGCGCCGCTGGGGTGGCGTGCGCTCCTCGACGGACGGCTCTTCGGCGGCGCCGCGCTGGGAGCTCTTGCGCTCCTGGCGGGGGTGGCGCTGACGGCGACGTCGGGCTGGCTCATCGCCAAGGCGTCCCAGCAGCCGCCGATCCTGACCCTGACGGTCGCGGTCGTCGGCGTCCGCGCGTTCGGCCTCGGCCGCGCGGGCCTCCGGTACGTGGAGCGGCTGGTCACGCACGACGCCGCGTTCCGCATCGCCGGCCGCGTCCGGGTGCGGCTGTGGAATTCCCTGGTCCGGCTCGGTCCCGCGCGGAACCTGCGTGCGGGCGAGGGGCAACGCCGGCTGGTCGGCGACGTCGACACCGTGCGCGACCTGCTGCCGCGGGTGGTGTCGCCGCCGCTGGTGGTGGCGCTGGTCGCGGCCGGGGCGATCGCCGTGCAGACGTGGGTGCTGCCCGCGGCCGGTCTGACGCTGGCCGCGGCGGTGGCGCTCGGGCTGGGCGCGCCGTGGGTCGCCCTGCGCGTCGAACGCCGGGCGACGTCGGCACTGGCGGACGGCCGTCGTGAGGTGGCCACGCGAGTCTTGGTGGTGTTCGAAGCGGCGGCCGAGCTGCTCGCGTTCGGCAAGGCCGGCGACCACCGCGACGCCCTCGCGGACGCCGACACGCGCTTGGTGACGCAGGCGCGTCGGCAGGCGTTCGGGGTGGGCGCGGCCGAAGCGCTGGTCACGCTGGTCTGCGGCGCGGCCGCGGTCGTCAGCACAGCGTTCGCCGCGGCGGCGGTTGCGAACGGACGGCTCGACCCGGTCTTGGCGCCGCTGCCGGCCCTGGTCCCGCTGGCCCTGGCGGAGGTCCTGGCGCTGCTCCCGCCGGTGGCGCAGCACTGGGACACGCTGCAGCGCGCCCGTCGCCGTCTCGCCGACGTGCCGGAAGCGCCTGCACTTGCTCGACGCGAGGAGGGCGTCTCCCTGCGGGGAGCGGACCTCGGCTGGCCGGGCGGACCGGTGGTGCTGCACGACGTCGACGTCGACCTCACGCCGGGCACGTACGCCGCGGTGGTCGGCCCGAGCGGAGTGGGCAAGTCGACGCTCGTCGCCGCGCTGCTGGGGTTCCTCGCGCCCCGGACCGGGGTGGTGGCGGTCCCGGCGGAGGTGGCGTGGGCACCGCAGGAGCCGATGCTCGCGGCGACGACGGTCGCGGAGAACCTCCGGCTGGCCCGCCCGACGGCGACCGAGGAGGAGCTGCGCTCGGCGTTGCACGGCGCGGCGCTGACCGGCATCTCGCCGGAGACGGTGCTCGGCAGCGCCGGCAGCGGCCTGTCCGGCGGCCAGGCGCAGCG
Source organism: Amycolatopsis sp. A133 (assembly GCF_031082405.1). Lineage (GTDB taxonomy): Bacteria > Actinomycetota > Actinomycetes > Mycobacteriales > Pseudonocardiaceae > Amycolatopsis. Next base: position 246,513 of record NZ_JAVHJU010000007.1, on the reverse strand, counting down.
GGTGGCGCTGGCGCGGGCGCTGCTCGGGGCGCCGTCGGCGGGTCTGGTGCTGCTGGACGAGCCCACCGCGCACCTCGACGAGCCGACGGCCCAGGCGGTGCGCGCGCACCTGCGGGAGGCGCTGGCGGGCCGCACGGTGGTGCACGTGACCCACCGCGCCGAGGAGGCGGCGGGCGCGGACGTGGTCCTCGAGGTCCGCGACGGCCGCGTCGTCACCCGGGTGCCGGTGCCGTGATCGATTCCCGCGGTGTCCTTGCCGCGTCGCCCTCGCGCCGCGCGATAATGACGGAACTCATGGATCCGACGCTTGCCGCGCGGGCACTGTCCGCCGCCACCGAGATCACGAGCACCGCCCTGTCCGGCGACGACCCGGGAGCGGTGCTGGACACGGTCGTCGCCCGAGCGGCGGAACTGGCCGACGCCGACCTGGGCCTCGCGATGGTGAGCACCGAGGACGGCCGGGTAGTGGTCGAGGCGGCGCATTACGCAACGGCCCACCCGGCGGCGGGCGAAGCGGCGTCTGCGGGCCCCGGTGGCTCGGAGTCCGGCATGGACGCCGGTCAGTCGGTGGCCGCGCGCGGTGCGCGCCCCGGCGGCCCGCCGACCGAGGCGGCGCATTACGCAACAGCCCACCCGGCGGCGGATGGCGAAGCGGCGCCGGCGGGCGATGCGCGTCCCGGCGAGCCGCCGGCCGCGCTCGGCGGCTCGCGGCCGCCCGGCGCCTCGGCGGGCGATGTGCCCCTCAGCCGCTCTGCCCAGCCGTCCACCGCCCCGGAGGCGGGGGCGCTCGCCGGTGTCGCCGCCCCGGAGCCGGGGGCGCCCGCCGGCGTCGCCGCCGGGGAGTCCCTGCGTGGCCTGGCCCTCCCCGCCGACTCCGCGGCCGGGCAGGTCGCCCGGGGTGGGGAGCCCGTGGCCAGTGCGGACTTCACCGTCGATCCGCGCACCGCGCCCTACGTGCCCGCCGAGCTCCACGGCTACGGGCCCTTCGCGGCCGCGCCGTTCGGGTCCGGTGGGCGGGTTCTCGGGTCGCTGACCGTCTACCGGAAGCAGGGGCGTGCGCCGTTCTCCGCGGGGACCGTCGAGATGCTCGTCGCCTTCGCGGCGCAGGCCGGCGTGGTTCTGGCCCTCGCCGAAGGGGCCAATGCGCGGCACCGGGTGGCGCTGTACGAAGAGCGGGAACGCATCGCCCGGGAGCTCCACGACGTCATCGTCCAGCGGCTCTACGGCGCCGGCATGCAACTGGACCGCGTCCGGCGCAACATGCGCAAGCGGTTCGCCCAAGCCGACGGGGTCCGGCTGTCCGACGCGATCGACCAGCTCGACCAGACCATCGAGGAAATCCGCGGCACCGTGCGCGCGCTGCGGTCACCGGAGCCTCGCCACGACACCGGCACGCCCACCGACCTCGCCGAGTCGGCGCGCGGCGAGGTCCGCATCGCCGGCGAGCTGCTCGGCTACCCGCCGACCCTGGAGCTGTCCGGCGAATTCGCCGACGTCCCCGCGGAACGCGCCGACCACATCCGGGCCGCCCTGCGCGAAGCACTGTCCAATGTGGTCCGGCACTCCGGCGCCAGCGAAACCCGCGTGACGCTGACCAGGGACTCCGACGGCGTCAAACTCCGCGTCCGGGACAACGGTTCCGGCGTTCCCCAAGGCGTCGCCACCCGTGGCCTGCGTCATCTCGCCGAACGCGCGGACGCCGCGGGCGGGAAGTTCTTCCTGAACTCGTCACCCAGTCTCGGCACGCTCGTCGCGTTCGACCTTCCACTCGATTGATCCGTCCTTGCCCGCGACCTATCCTTCTCGGGTCATCCAGCCTCCCTTCCTGGCCCTCGTCATGATCTTACCGGCCCGTCGAACATATATTCGACTCACGATCGAGTGAATCTCGCACGTGAAAAGCCCTGATCGACATGGCGGACCGTGACGAGAACCGGAAAGGTCGCAGCGAACGGCGGATTGCGGAGAGCGGTTACTTCTCGCGCCGCGCGATCCAAGCGGCCGCCTGCGTCCGGCGCTGCATGCCGAGCTTCGCCAGCACCGACGTGACGTAGTTCTTGACCGTCTTCTCGGCGAGGAACAGCCGCTCGGCGATCTCGCGGTTCGACAGGCCCTGGCCGATCAGCTCGAGCACGTCGCGTTCGCGCTCGGTGAGCGCCGCCAGCTCGTCCGTCGGCGGGTGGCGCATCTTGTCCAGCACCCGCGCGGTACTCACCGGGTCCAGCAGCGACCGGCCGGCCGCCACCTCGCGGACCGCGTTCACCACGTCCTGCCCCCGCACCTGCTTCAGCAGGTAACCCGCGGCACCGGCCATGATCGCGCCGACCATCGCCTCTTCGTCGTCGAACGCGGTGAGCATCAGGCAGGCCGGCGGGTTCGGCTTCGAGCGCAGCTCGCGGCAGAGGGTGATGCCGTCGCCGTCGCCGAGGCGGACGTCGACCACCGCGACCTCCGGCTCGACGTGCATCGCCACCGCCAAGGCCTCTTCGACGCTGCTCGCCTCGGCGACGACCTCGATGTCGGGCTCGTCGCCGAGGAGGTCGCGGAGCCCGCGGCGGACCAGTTCGTGGTCGTCGACGAGCAGTACCTGGATCGGCATACCCCGAGGTTACGGGGTGCGCGGACCCCGCGGTGGCGGCCGGTCGGCACCGTCACACGTGAATTACCTCAAAGGTGTGACCGCGCGACCCGTAACATTCCGGCCGGTACGCATTCCTGGCCCGCGAATCCGCAGGTCGGAGCGGAAATGCGAAAGAATCACGGAACATGACGCTCTTCGTGGGACGCTGGCATTTCCGGAATTTCGGAATGATCCGTAACAGCGTCGCCGAGACGGCGATAGTTACCACGCAATCGCCTCAGATTCCGTTCGGAAGGAATTCCGTTGTCCCTGTTTCGCCGTGTCTTGACGACGGCCGCTGCCGTCGCCGGGTTCGCTCTTCTCGGCCCCGTTCCCTTCGCTTCCGCGCAGCTCGCGACGCCCCTCGCCGGCGACAAGAACTGCCCGGATTTCCAGTACCAGGAAGACGCCCAGGCGGTGCTCGACGCAACGCCGGGTGATCCCAACGGCCTCGACCGCGACAAGAACGGCATCGCCTGCGAATCCTTGCCGCACCGTCCGAAACAGCCGAGCACCACCGCGTCGACGGCGAAAAAGCCCACGCAGACCGCGCCGAAGACACCCGGCAAGAAGGCCGCCACCGGCAGCCAGGTGAAGGTCAAGCCGGTCGGCGGCGTCGCCACCGGCGGCGGTGACCCGGAGGGCGACGCCCCCGGTTTCCTCGTGCTCAGCGGCACGTTGCTCGCCGCCACGGTGTCCGGCGGCATGGTGCTCTACCTGCGCCGGCGCCCGAGTTGAGGCACCCGCGCCTGTGGCCCGCGGTCACGGCGGTCGCCGCTGCGCTCGGCGTCGTCCTGGCCGTGGCCCTCGTCCTCGTCCTTTCGCCGCGGGCGCCGCAGGAGCTCGCCCCGCCGAGCCCGGCCGCCACGAACCCGGCGGGCACCGCGAGCGTCGCGCACCCCACGGCAGCGACCGCCGACGGCCTCCCCGCGGCGAAACCGGCGTCACTGACCATCCCGGCGATCGGTGTGCGGGCCGACGCGATCACGGACCTCGGCCTGGGGCCCGACGGCGCACTAGAGGTCCCCGGCGACGCCACGACGGTCGGCTGGTTCACCGGCGCGCCGTCGCCGGGGGAGCCCGGGCCGGCGGTGCTGGCCGCGCACGTCGACTACAGGCACGTGCCCGGCGCCTTCTCCCGGCTGAAGGAACTGCGTCCCGGCGAGCAGGCCAGGGTCGGCCGCGCGGACGGCCGGGTCGCCGTCTTCACCGTGTACCGCGTCGACCGCTATCCGAAGGCCGCGTTCCCGACCGATCAGGTCTACGGCGACACGCCGGCGCCCGAACTGCGGCTCATCACCTGCGGCGGGGCGTTCGACCGGGCGAGCGGCAACTACCTCGACAACGTCGTGGCCTACGCGAAGCTGACCGCCGTGGAAGCCTGAGCCAGGTCGATCCCCGACAGCTCGAGCCGCCGGTAGGTGCGCTCGTCGAGCGACCAGACGTCGAGGACGTCGCCGTCGAGTTCGGGGTACGCGATCACCAGACGCTCGCCGCGGTAGGCGATGTCCACCGGGAGCCCGGCTTCGAGCTGCCAGCAGAGCTGTTGCTGCTTCGGCGTGAGCCGGCCCGCGTAGCGGTCGCTCATCGCCCGCGCGAGCTGGCCGCGCAGCAGGGCCGGGCCGCGCACCGGGGCGGCCAGCAGCCGCTCGGCGTGGCCGGCCGGATCCGCGGGCAGGCCGCCGGGTTCGGGGTCGAGGACGGCCACCGCCGGCTCGGCCTGGTCGCGGGCGGGCAGCACGATGCTGCCGTCCGCGGCGTGGCGGGTCGGCGCGTACCCGGCTCCGCGCAACGCCTCCAGCGTGCCCGTGGCGTCCACAGTGGACGTCAGCACGGTCGGTGCCACCGCGCGCAGGCCGAGTTTGGCCAGTTTGCGGTGCGCGGCGAGTTCGGCCAGCACGGCGGGCTCCCCGACGACGACGCTCGCGACGTCGATCACCTGCGCCTCGCCGTGCCGCCGCGCGACGTCGTTCACCAGGTACACCAGCGGCTGCGGCAGGTCGCCCGCGGCGATGGCGCGCAGGTCGTCGAGCAGCTCGGCGGTCGTCGCGCCCTGGTCGAACGCCCGCCGCACGGACGCCGGGGAGAACCGCCAGCTGGTCGCGGTGCCCTGGGCTTCGCGGTCGGCGACGCGGTCCAGCAGCGCGGCGAGCCGGGCGTCGGGCGACCCGGGCACGATCGCGGTCAGGTCGGTCCCGAACAACGCCGTCGTCCGCGCACGGGAAACCAGTTCGCCGGTGACGTCGACGAGCCGGTCCGGGGCGAGCAGCGCACGCCCGGCCGCGCTCACCGCGCCGTGCGCGACGACGCCGAGCAGCTCGGCCCCGGCGAGCGCGTCCCGGAGGTGGCCGGCGAAGTCGTCGGTCGGCAGCATCGGCGCGTGCCACTCGGCGAGCCGGGTCAGCGCGTCGACGTCGGCGATCGCGTCGCCGGGGTCCAGCCGGGCCAGCAGCCGCACGACCAGCCGCCGCGCCAGGGCCTCGACGTCGACCTCGAACTCCATCGGCGCCGGATCCCACCAGGTCGTCAGCAGCAGGCGGTACAGCAACGCCGGCTCGGGCCGGGCGACCTCCGGGTTCAGCACAAGCGTGGGCGAGGGTGCTTTCTGGCCTCGGCGCGGCGGCGGTGGCTCGTCGGCCAGCAGCAGCCCGGCCTGGGCGGCAAGGTCGATGGCCAGCTCGATTTCCGCCGGTGTGCCCCCGGTGTCCTTGGCGAGCTTCTTGACCAGCCGGGCCCCGATGGTGCCGTCCTTGAGCAGCGGCAACGGCTCCGTGGCGGCCAGGTCGAGGATCGCCGACACGCGGTCGAGCAGCCGCAGTGCCGCGGCCGACGACGCCGCTTCGGCCGCCTCGGCCCCGATGTGGGTGACGCCGTACTCCGGTTCCACGGGTGTGAACGGCAGCTGGTGGTCCGGCCCGCGCAGCGCGAGCGACACCTCGATCGGCATGGCCACGGTGCCGTAGTAGGTGCCGAACAGGAAGCCGTGGTCGAACGCCCAGCCCGCCGGGGCCAGGCCCTGGGCTTCGGGGACGTCGTCGGCCATGTCCCGCAAAAGCTTCTGCGTCTCTTCGGGCGCGGTGGCGAAGAGTTCGCGGACGCGCTCGCCGTCGCGGAAGAAGTGCACGAGCCCGAGCAGGAGTTCCGGCTTCCGTCCGGTGTCCGGCAGGCCGAGGGCCCGCGACAGCTTCGCGAGCCGGGCCGTGCCGAGCTCCCCGAGCAGGTTCGCCACCGGGTGGCCGAGGCCTTCGGGCTGGAAGCTGTTGCGGTGCAGCAATTCCGGCAGCTTGACACCGTCCTCGTCGCTCCACAGCAGGGCCCGCTCGGCCAGTTCGTCCACCGAGGACTCGATGGTGCCGGCGTCCGTGCCGAGCAGCCGGGCGAGTTCCCCGACGGGCGCCGGCCGCCGCCCCAGCGCGTAACACAGCTGCACCGCGCGCATGACCTGCATCAGCGGCATCGGCAGCTGGAGCAGCGCCAGATCGACGGACTCGGGCGCCGCCAGCCGCGCGGCCACGACGTCGAGCCGCCGCGGCCACGGCTCCTCCAGCACGTCCGGCCGGTGGGCCAGCACCTTCGCCAGCGCGTCCTTGTCCAGGCCCGCGAGCCTGCCGAGAAGTTCGTCGGCGGTCGTCATCGGCCCAGGCTAGATCACCGTTCGCAGGCGACGCCGTCGCCGTCGCGGTCGAGCCCGGACCGGTAACCCGGTTCGCCGCGGTACAACGGCGCGGCGCCGGCGGCCTTCGCGGCGGAGCAGTTCGCGTAGTAGGCGCTGTGAGCCGGTGCTTCTTCGGTGGTCTTCACGGCCGGCGGCGGAGCCGCCTTGGTGGCCGGAGCTGCCTTGGTGGCCGGGGCCGCCTTGGTGGCGGGCGCCGGCTTCGGGGTCGCGACCGGAGCGGGGGTGGGCGCCGGTGCCGGGGCGGGCGCGTCGATGGTCCCGTGGCACGGCGGTCCCCACAGCCCGCTGACGGCCTGCTTCGCCACGGATTCGGTGGCGGCGAGCGCGGGCAATGCGGCGGTGGCCGCGTACTTGAGATAGCCCTGCTGAATCGCCAGGGTCGCGTAGTCCTGCCCGTCGGCCAGCGTCAGTGCGATGCCTTGCGCCGTTTCCGCGCCCAGCGTGACGGCTTTGCCGGAAAGCGTCGAAGTGGCCCAGGCGAGCGATTCCACGGCGTAACAGCCGTTGCTCACGAGGGGGGCGATGACGCCGAGGACGTGCACCGTTTTGCTGGTGCCGTCGCTGCCGGCGACCACGACGGTGGCGCCGTCCGGCACGCTGCCGACGGTGTAGGTGACGGCCACCGGCGTCGGCGTCGTGGACGGAGAAGTGCTGGTGGCCGGGGGTGTAGAGGACACGGGGGCGGCGGCGGTCGTGACCTCCGGCTCGGGTGCCTCCCCGAAGATCGCGCCGAGCACGAACAGGACCGTGAACGCGGCCAGGACGATCTTCAGCCAGTTCGGAAAGCGTTTCTTCGGCTGCATGCGGGATTTCCTCGTTCCTCGAGCGACGTGCTGACGGTGTACTCGGGAAATCTCCCGCCGTTGTTACGCGGGAGCTCGTGATCGACCATCAGTCGTTATCCGGCGGAATGTTGCCGTCACGATCACGTCACGAACCACGCTCGCCCGCCGAAAAGCTGTCACAACGGCCGAGCGGGAAACGACCTGCGGACGTGATCGAATTACTCCCGCTGCTCGCCGCCGGCGGCCATCCCGCGCACGGCGTCGGCTTCACCGCCGTGGACATCCGGACCACCGGGTTGCGCCCGGGCCGCGTCGTCGAGCTCGCCGCCGTGCGGGTCGACGCCGACGGCTCGTTCGCCGGTGAGCTTTCGACGCTGGTCGACCCGGGAGCCGCAATTCCCCTTGGTACCGCGCTCGTGCACGGCATCACGCGCGGCGAACTCGATGACGCACCGTCGTTCGGCGAGGTGCTGGGTCCGCTGCTCGACCTGTGCGCCGGCAGCGTGGTCGTGACGCACGATCCGGCCTTCACCGAGGCTTTCCTCGACCGCGAAATCGGGCTCCTCGGCGTCCGGCTGCCCGCACTGCCGGGTGTCTCGACGTTGGCGGCCGCCCAGTCGGTGGTGCGGCTGCCCAACTACCGGCCGGCGACCGTGGCGCACGCCCTCGGCGTGCCCACCGGGCCTTCGGCCTTGTCCGGGGCGAGGACGATCGCCCGGCTGGCGACCGTCCTGTTCGGGCGGTACGGCCTGACGTTCGCGTCGCCGCCGGTCTTCCCCGGCCTGCCGCGGTTCGCCGCCGGCCGGCTGCTTCCCCGCGCCGAGGAGTCTGCCGCCGAGCCGGGGTGGATGGCCGAGGCCGTCGAGCGGATCGCCGGCGGCGGGAGCGGGGACGCCTACCTGGATCTGCTCGCCGGGGTCATCGCCGATCAGCACCTCACCCCGGACGAGGTGGCGGTCTTGGCCGCGGCGGCGGGCGAGGCCGGGTTGACCGAAGCGCAGGTGCGGTCGACGCACGAGCAGCTCGTGACCGCGCTGCGGACGATCGCGGAACGGGACGGCGTCGTGACCACCGCGGAAGCGCGCGAGCTGCGGCAGGTGGCGACCGCGCTCGGTGTCGCCGAGGCCGGCGACCTGCGGCCCTCCGCGGGCGGGAAGCCGACCCGGGTGCTGGTGCTGGGCACCACCGTGGCGGCGGACCGGCTGCGCGCGCGGGTCCTCGCCGAGGGCGGCCGGCTGGCCAAGAAGCTGACCGCGAGTGTCACCCACCTGGTGGCCGACGCGACCGTGCCCGCCGACGAGCCCCGGCTGGCGCGGGCCACCGAGCTCGGCGCCGTCGTCCTCGACATCGGTGCCGCACCGGTGGCACTCGGCTTCGAGCCGCCGCCCGCACCGCCGGCCCCGGCGAAGGCCGCGGTGCCAAGGCTCGTCGGCGGCCGGATCCTGATGGGGGCCGGGCTGCTGCTGATGCTTGTCGTCGTTCTTGCGATGTTCGGCGGGACGCCGCTGGCCGCGGGGATCTTCCTCGCCGCGCTCGGAGTTGGCGCCTTGCTCGGCGGCTGGTGGCTCGCCGAGCCGGCGCCGCGGTGAGAGAAGCCGTGCTCGCGGCGCTTGCCGGTGACCCCGTGCGGCCGGGCTGAACGGGACCCGGTTCACTGGCACCATGGCGGCTATTCCGGAGCTCGCGCTGCGGCAGATCGAACGGTGGTGCGCCCAGCGCGTCCCCGAGCACCTCCAGGACCGGATCCGGGTCGAGTGCCGGACGCGGGGCCGCGCGGTGACGATCGTCGAACGCCGCGCGCCCTGGTCACCGAACGCCGGTCCCGAGTGGACCGAGCAGAAGATCGCGCAGCTGCGGCTCGACGAATTCGGCATCTGGTCGGTGTGGTGGGCCGATCGCAACGGGCGGTGGCTGAGCTACCCGGACGCCCCGGTCGCCAGCACGCCGCCCGCGCTGCTCGACGAGATCGACCGTAACCCCGGCGGGGTCTTCTGGGGCTAGGTGTTCCGGGTCTGGGCCGGCGGCGGGAAGCGGACCTCGTTGCGGTCGATCTTCGCGTGCGCCGCCTCCGCCAGGTCGACGCCGAGGCGGTCGGCCAGCTGCAACAGGTACAGCGTCACGTCCGCGATCTCGTCCAGCACCTTCCCCTCCAGCGCGGGGTCCTCGCGCCACGCGTCGGACTCCTCCGGCGTGAGCCACTGGAACAGCGAGGTCAGCTCGCCGACCTCGCCGGAAAGCGCCATCACGAGGTTCTTCGGGGTGTGGTACGGCTCCCAGGAGCGGGCCGCGGCGAAACCGCGCAGGCGCTGGGTCACGTCGTCGAAGGTCACGGACGTGATTGTCCCCGTAGTCACCGAGCGCTAACGGCCGTATGGCGGATTGGCGTTGACCGGTAAATCTCTCACTCAATAGGTTGAACTTTGTCGGGATGCTTGCGGGGCCCAAGGCTGGGAAGGGAACGTCTTGAAGTACCTGCGATCCGTCCGCGGCCGCATGCTGGGCATCGCCTTCATCCCCGGCGGCGCGCTCGTCGTCGTGGCCGCGGTGATCGCGGTTTTGCTGGTCCACCAAGCGGTTCGGACCCGCGATGCGGCCATGGAGACGGCGGTCGTCGCGGACCGGACGGCCCGCGCGGTGGTCGCGTTGCAAGGCGAGCGGAGCGCGGCGATGGCCGCGCCCGACCAGCGGAGCGCCGCGTACGCGGCCTACACCCAGCGGATCGAATCCGCCATCGCCGGTCTGCGCGACTACGCGCGCCACGCTCCGGACGCCGAGTCCGCCTACCAGCAGACGACCGCCGTCGAGCTGCTTTCCGTCGCCGAAGGCATGGATCGCTCCGATTCCCTCGCGCTGGCCGGGCTCGACAACGTGACCCGCGGGTCGTTCACCTCCGCCGTGGCCTCCTACCGGGCCGAGCTGGCCCGGGTCGTTCCGCAGCTCACCGAGAGTGGCCGGATGGCTTACGAATCGCTCACGCGCAGCGCCGAATGGAGCAAGCTGGCCGCGGCCGAGAACGCCTTCACGGCTGCTGAACCGCTGCCGGTACCCGAGTCCGCGTGGCGCAGCGCCGCCTACGCCGTCTCCGGCCGGCTCGGGCTGCTGTACACGCAGCAGAGCCAGTACGCGGTGCAGCTGACGCTCGACGACGGCCGCCGCACCCTCGCCGGCGCCCTCGCGGCGGGGACGGCGCTCCTGCTGTTCGCCGGGCTCCTGATGGTGGTGGTCCGGCGGCTGGTGGCGCGGGTGCCGGTGCCGGTGGTCCCGATCATGGTGCCGACCGTCCGCCCGGCCATCCCGCGACCCCGCCACGCACGGTCACGACGGCCGGGCCTGCCGGAGCCGTGGCCGCTGAAAGCCGTGCTCGACGACCTGCGCCGTCGATGAGACGATCACGTAACGTCACTGATTACTCCGAAAAGAGCACGCGGTTGGCCCACACGCGTGGCTGCGGGCTTCGGGCAGACTGATGCGCGTGAGTCCCCCCTCGGATCTTCGCCCCTACCTGCGCACTTTGGACGCGGAGACGCTGGCGGACCTGCTGCTCGCCCAGGCTGAGCGCGACCCGGAGCTGCGGCATTCGCTCGAACTGCGCGCCGCCACCCAATCCGGTGACGTCAGCGAGGCGCACCGGCTGCTGGACACGGCGGTGACCGACGGGAACGTCGAGTACACCGCGAAGATCGGCGCCGTCCTCGACACGCTGCAGCGGATGCTCGACGCCGGCAGCCGCGCCGACCTGGCCCCGCTGGCCCGGCGCACGGTCGACGACATCAGCGAGGTCCTGGAGCAGTCCGGCGACCACGCCGGCGACCTGGCCGACCGGCTCGACCGGGCCGTGGAGCTCTACGCCCGCGCGTGCGCCGCCCGGCCGCCGGACCCGGAGAAGCTGGCCGACTGGATCCTCGAAGTCGAGTTCGACGGCCCCGGCCGTCCGGTGATCGACCTCGCCGAGTTCGCGACGGCGCTGGGCGAGCCGGGGCTCAAGCGGATCAAGTCCACTGTGGACGACGTGCTCGCGGCGAACGGCCCCGGCCACCGCCGTGACGTGGCCGAACGGCTCCGGGAGCAGCTGGCCGAGGTGCTCGGCGACGTCGACGAGCTGGTGGCGATCCTGTCGGCCAAGCCGCCGCGCGTGGACGTCAGCCTCAAGATCGTCCGCGTGCTGCGGGCCGCCGGGCGGCACAGCGAGGCCATCGCGCACGCCGCCCGCGCGCTCACCCACGACAAGCACCCGCCGCCACCCGGGCCCGAGGACAAAACCTCCCGGCGTCGCCGGGAGTTCGACGCCAAGCCGGGGCGAGAGACCTACACAGCTCTCCGCGAAGCCGCGCAGGCCGAGGGGAAGTGGACGGTGCAGCGCCGGGACGCGCTGGCGTGCCTGCGCGAACGCGCCGCCGAGGGTGCCGAGCAGGCCGGCGAGCTCGTCCGCGTCCTGCTCGACGACGGCCGCCCGGACGAAGCCTGGCGGGCCTGCGTGCGGTTCGGCGCGTCCGGCGAGCTCAAGCTCGAGCTGGCGGAACAACGGGCGGCCGAGCACCCGGCCGAGACGATCCCCGTCTTCCGCGAGCAGGTCGACGAGCTCATCGAACGCAAGGACCCGCAGGCCTACCGGGAAGCCGCGCGCCGGCTGAAGCTGTTGCGCACCTTGCACAAGCGCGCCGGGACCTCCGACGAATTCACCGCCTACCTGGCCGCGCTGGTGGAAAACCACCGGCGGAAAACCCGGCTGATCACGGAAATCCGGGCCGCCCGGATCGCCCTGCCCAAAGCCGTAACCTCCGCGCGCGCACCTCGTTGACCCGGGAGAACCGGTGTTACACGTGCACCGGGACATCGTGAGCGCGCCAAGTGTCGCGGTGGCCCAGTTCCGTCGTCCGGCTCGGCGCCTCCCCGTCGAGCGAGCGGCGGGACCCGCGCCAGGGCCACCGCGACCGGCTTGCGGTGAGGTGAAAGCATGACGGCATGAGCCCGGTCAGTCGCGCCCGCAAGAAGCCGCCGCAGCCCGTCACGCACAGCGTGACCGGCCTGTTCAAGGACGTTCTGAACGACTTCTCGGCGCTGGGCGCCGACCCCGCGCCCGCCGACGTCGAGCTGCTCGCCTCCGAGGTGCTCGGCCAGTTCCACGACCTGCCCGTCGAGGACGGCGAAGAGCCGCTCGGCCTGGAGCTCATCGCCTTCGCGCAGCGCAAGATCACCCCGGGGGCCGCCGCGCTACTGGCCGCGCTGAAGGTCGTCGCGGAGACCGACGTCGAACGCAAGGCCGCCGACGCGGGGCTGCAGGTCGTCCTCGGCCGCGGCATCCCCCAGCCCGCCTGGGCCGCCGGGCTGGGCCGGATCACCGCCGGCGAGTGCTGGCGGACCGGTGACGTCTACGGCGACGAGTCGTCCCTGCTCTGCGTCTTCTCCCACGGCGACCAGGCGTACGGCCTGCTCGCGCTGCTCGACTTCACCGAGGGCGGCCGGGTCCGGGACCTCGTCGTGATCGACAAGCCCGCCGACGTCCTCGCCGAAATGCGGGAGCAGTCCGACGCCGACCCGGAACTGGTCGTCTTCGAGGCGGTCGACCCCGCCGAGGCCCACCGGCTGATCGCGGACGGCCTCGCCGCCACCGACCACCTCGACGAGGCCGACGTCAGCGAGGACTACGCCCGCTTCCACGCGGTCGCGCTCCTCTGGTGCCGGGCGCTGCCGGAGCCCGCGCTCGTGCCCGAGGTGGCCGAGTGGTCCGAGGCCGAGCGCGCCGCCGTCGTCGAGCAGTTCGTCGCGGCGAGCGGTGAGGACGCCGAAGCCGCCCGCACGCTCGGTGGCCTGCTGCTGGAGCACGGCCTGCGCACCGACCCCGGCAACCCGCTGCGCGTCGGGCCGGAGAAGATCGCCCGGTTCCTCGAGGGTCTGCTGGGCGAGGAGTACGAGCTCGACGCCGACCACGAAGACGCCGTGGAGCGGGTCGTGCTGGCCTGGGTGCAGTGGACGGGCGAGCGGGCCGGGCTGACCGAGACCGCGATCGCCGCCCTCGACGAGGCCGTCGCCGACTACCTGAGTGAATACGGCGACGATGACGACTCACCGCTGGAGCGCTACTTCGCCGACACCGACGACCTGTCGCCGACCGAACTGGCCGACGCGCTCGAGCGCCGGATGTTCGCCGTGCCGACGACGACCACGGAGATCGACGAGGAAGAGGTCGACCTCGACCCGACCGACCCCGACCAGCGCCGGGCGCTCGTCATCGCCGAGGCCGACGAGGACGAGGAAGAGCAGCGGCTGATCCTGCGCGCGACGATCGTCGACCAGCTGTGGGACAACGAGCCCGCCGAGGTCTGGCCGGCCGTCGAGCGCCTCCAGGAGGGCGAGCTCGACCGCGACGAGATCTTCGAGCAGCTGATCGACGCGCTGGAAAACAGCCTGCTGGACGGGGAAAACCTCGAATACGACGCCGACGCCTACCTCGAGGCGCTGGCCGAACTCTGACGCCTAGGGGAGGGGGCCTGCCGGTTCGACCGGCTTCGCTTTGCGGCGGCGTTCCTGCAACTTGTCGTCGAAGTCGACTACGAACGTTCCGGCGGCCATCGCGATCAGCAACGCCAGACCGAGCACCGCACCGACCCACGTGAGGATCATCGAGAACATCGTGGGCCTCCTCCCCAGCTCAGAGCCGTTTTCCTGACTCCTTCAGGGTCGCTTTCGCAGGCGGCCGGGGGTATCGGCCAACCGGTTACGGCTGAACGGCGCACCTCGGCCGATCGGCCGGATTCCGGCGCGGAGAGTCGCCAGGGCGCAACGAATCGTGGCCGGACGCTCGCGCAGCGTGCGAATGTCGAGCATGTGGGTGACGCGGTGCGTGACGGGTCAGAGCTTGCGCAGGCGGACCCGGTTGATGGCGTGGTCGCAGTCCTTGCGCAGCACCAGCGTCGCCCGCGGCCGCGTCGGCTTGATGTTCTCCATCAGGTTCGGCTCGTTGATGGAGTGCCACAGGTGCCGGGCCTCGGCGCGGGCCTCGTCGTCGGGCAGGCCGGCGAAGTGGTGGAAGTGCGACGCCGGGTCCGCGAACGCCGTGTGCCGCAGCTCGAGGAACCGCTCGACGTACCAGCGCTGGATGTCGTCGGTGTGCGCGTCGACGTAGATGGAGAAGTCGAAGAGGTCGGACACCATCAGCCGCGGCCCCGGCTGCAGCACGTTCAGGCCCTCGACGATGAGGATGTCCGGCTGCTGCACCACCTGCTCCTGGCCGGGCAGGATGTCGTAGGCCAGGTGCGAGTACACCGGCGCGGCGACGCGCTCGGCGCCCGACTTGACCTCGGTGACGAACCGCAGCAGGGCCCGGCGGTCGTAGCTCTCCGGGAAGCCCTTGCGGTGCATGATCCCGCGCCGCATCAGCTCGGCGCGCGGGTAGAGGAAGCCGTCGGTGGTGACCAGGTCGACGCGGGGGTGGTCCGGCCAGCGGGCGAGCAGCGTGCGCAGGATGCGGGCGGTGGTCGACTTGCCGACCGCGACGCTGCCGGCGATGCCGATCACGAACGGGACCTTCGTGCCGCGGGAGTCGTCACCGAGGAACGTCGTCGTCGCTTCGTAGAGCCGCTGGCGGGCGGCGACCTGCAGGTTGATCAGGCGGGACAGCGGCAGGTAGACGTCGGCCACCTCGGCCAGGTCGACCTGCTCGCCGAGGCCGCGCAGCCGCAGCAGCTCGGCCGCGGTCAGTGGCAGCGGAGTCGAACTCCGCAGTTCTTTCCATTGTTCCCGGTGCAGCTCGACATACGGGCTGAGTTCGCGGACCCGGGTCATCGCACACTCCTCCGGCCGTCGCCTGCACCGACTGTCCCGCGGGGGCCCGGGTGGCGGCGCCCCCGGCCCGGGGCGGAGCCCCGGATGTCACTGCGGACGTTTAACCTGCGTGCTCAACGGTAGGGCTTGCGGCCGGTTAAAGCGCTGTGACGTAGTCCACCCCCTAACTAGGGGTGATCACCGAGCGTCACGCTTTCCGAAGACTTCGTCCCAGGCCGCGGCGACCTGCCGGGCGCAGGTTTCAGGGGCGACTCCGCCGACGCCGGTGCCGAGCCCGGGCATCGCGATCGTGTCGACGACCTCGCGCACCGGGCCGTGGTCGAGCTGTCCGTCGCGCCACGTCAGGAACACCGCGCGGGCGGCGAGGTACGGGTGGACGGTGTCGGCGGGCAGCAGCTCACCAGGCTCCCGCATCGTCGGCGCGCTGATCAACCACGCCGGCTGGGCTTCGCCGGTCGGCACCACCACGGCGTCGCCGATCGGCAGCTCACCGCCGTGGAAGGCGAGGACAGCGCTGCGGACGCTCTGCTCCACGCCCGGGAACGCCTGCGCGTAGACGGCGTCGATGCCGCCGCGCATCCAGCCGTAGGAGTTGGCCGGGCTGACCACCGCCTGGGCGACGACGTCGAGCACCGACCCGCGGTGCACCCGGACCCGGCCGGCCAGCTTCCGGGCGGCGGCGGTCCAGGCATCGGCGAGTGGTTCATCGACGGCGCACAGCACCAGTTCCGGTGCGCGGGGAGAGGTCGGCGACTGGACGCCCTCACGGCCGGGGTGCGTGCCCGATTCGGCGGTCACGCTCCCAGCATCGCAAAAAATGCCACCCGGCGTAACCGGTTCCCGTACCGGCTGTCCGAGTGAATGTCGCCACGGCCGGGCCCCGTAGCCTGGGTGCTGTGTCACGGATCGCATACTTCGGCCCCCGAGGGACCTTCACCGAACAGGCCGCGCGGGTGCTCGCCGCCGGCGAAGAGCTGATTCCGGTCGAGACCGTCCGGCTGGCGATGACGGCCGTCCGCGAGGGCGAGGCGGACGCGGCGTGCGTCCCCATCGAGAACTCGGTCGAAGGCGTGGTGCCCGCCACGCTTGACGCGCTCAGCGAAGCGACTCCGCTGGTCGCCGTCGCCGAGGCCATCCTGCCGATCCACTTCAGCGTGCTGACCCGGCCCGGTGGCGGGGAGATCCGGACCGTCGCCAGCCACCCGCACGCGCTGGCCCAGGTCCGCGAGTGGCTCGAGGCGAACCTACCGGGCGCGCACCCGGTGGCGTCGTCCTCGACGTCCGCCGCCGCGGTCGGCGTGCTGGAGGGCGACTTCGACGCGGCGGTCTGCGCGCCGGTAGCGGCCGAGCACTACGCCCTGGAGGTGCTGGCCACCGAGGTCGCCGACGTCGGCGACGCGGCGACGCGGTTCCTGCTCGTGCGCCCGCCGGGCGAGCTGCCGGAGCCGACCGGCGCCGACCGGACGTCCGTGGTCGCCGCGGCCGCGAACCGCACCGGCACGCTCGCCGAGCTGCTCACCGAGCTGGCCAGCCGCGGCATCAACCTGACCCGGCTCGACGCCCGGCCGACGCGCAGCAACTTCGGCGAGTACCGCTTCTTCATCGACTTCGAGGGCCACGTGGCCGAGCCGCGGGTCCTGGACGCCCTGACGGCGTTGCGCCGGCACTGCCGCCAGCTGCGGTTCCTCGGCTCGCACCCGCGGGCCGACGGGATCCGCACCACGATCGAGCCCGGCTTCGGCAACGACGACTTCGTCGAAGCGGCCGTGTGGGCCGACGCGGTCCGCAAGGGGGACCTGGCGTGAGGCTGCTGCTCATCCGCCACGGTCAGACCGACGGGAACGTCCGCGGCGCGCTGGACACCGCCCTGCCCGGCCCGCCGCTGACCGATCTCGGCCGTCGGCAGGCGGAGTCCCTCGCCACGCGGCTCGCCGGGGAACCGCTGGTCGCGGTGTACGCGTCGCAGGCGACGCGCGCCCAGCAGACGGCGGCCCCGCTGGCCGCGCGGTTCTCCCTGGACGTGCAGGTCGTCGACGGGGTGCACGAGGTCGTCGCGGGTGACCTGGAGGGGGCGACCGACCACGCGTCGATCCGGACCTACATGGACACGGTCCGGCGCTGGACGCTCGGCGAGCTGGCCCCGGCGCTGCCCGGCGGCGAGAGCGGCACGAGCGTGCGCACGCGGATGCTGGACGCGGTCGGCCGGCTGCGCGCCAAGCACGAGCAGGCCGACCCCGACGGCGTGATCGCCCTGGTCAGCCACGGTGGCGCGATCCGGCTGTCGGCGGAGTGGCTGGCCCCGAACGTCCACGCGGACGTCGCCAACGCGGCGCTGATCCCGAACACGGGGCTCGTGGAGCTGGTGGCCGAGCCGGAGGGGCAGTGGCGCTGCCTGACCTGGGTCGACACGCCGCTCTGAAGGTCACGAACGTGTGATCTCGTCACGTTTAGAACACGCTTGGTGGGGAATTTACGAAACCAGCCAACCCGTCCGCGACCCGGTACGTCTACCCAGTAGCACCACACCAGGGAGGCGATTGACATGAAGCTTTCACGGTTGTTCCCGGTCGTCGCGGCTTCGGCGGGCGTTCTCGCGCTCTCCGCCTGCGGCAGCGGCGGCACCACGCCCGCGGCGAGCAGCTCGACGCCGTCGGTCTCGACGTCGCCGACGGCCACCACCACGGTCACCACCGCCACGTCGAGCCCGGCTTCGACGCCGGCCGCACCGCCGGTCGCCCAGCCCGCGGACAACGGGCTCTGCAAGTCCGGCGACGTCAAGCTGTCGCTCGGCCGGGGCGACGCGGGCGCCGGCTCGGTGTTCAAGCCGCTGCTCATCACCAATTCCAGCGCGAAGCCCTGCACCATCCAGGGGTTCCCCGGCGTGTCCTACGTGGCCGGCTCGGACGGGCACCAGGTCGGCAAGGACGCCTTCCGCGAAGGCACCAAGGGCAACGCCGTCAAGCTGAACCCCGGTCAGACCGCCGCCGCCGACATCCAGTTCGTCAACGTGCAGAACTTCGACCCGGGCACCTGCCAGCCGACGGCGGTGAAGGGCCTGCGGATCTACCTGCCGCAGGAGACGGCGTCGAACTTCGTGCCCAGCGACGGCACCGGCTGCGCCAGCACGAAGATCCCCGGCAACCAGCTCGCGGTCAAGACGGTCCACCCGGCCTAAATGCGGCCACAGATTTCCTTGGCTTCGGTCAAGTGCCGCTGGCCGGAGATGTCGTTGAAGTGCAGGCTGAGCACCATCCGGCTGACACCGTCGATGTGGTCGGCCAGCGGCTGGTAGTTCGCGTTCACCTGGGCGGCGGCCGCGGACAGCTCGCGCGCCGCCACCATCCGGTGCAGCCGCTCCGAGCTGAGGCCGGGCGTCAGCGACGGCTGCGCGTCCCGGCTCGTGTCGGGCAGCTCGCCCACGCGGTCGAGCGCCTGGCACGCCGCGACGGCGTCTTCGAGCGCGCCGGCGTGCACCCCGGACAAGCCCCACAGCAGCCCGAGCACGCTGCCGCCCAGCACGAACCCGGCCACCGCGCACAGCACCGCCAGCCGGCGCGACGGCGAGGGCGGCGTGGACTCGGCCGAAGGCTCGTCGAAGTCGGGATCGGGATCGGCGTCGGTGCCGGTCCCCGGGTCCACGGTGCGCATGACTGCCTCCTCACCACCTGGGTGAGGAGCTATTTCAGCTCACAATCCCGGATCGTGGTGCGTCAGCGCCGCGGCTGAGTCCGATTTGTCACCGAGCCGGCTGCGCCGCAGCGCGCCGAACGCGAACCCGGCGATCACCAGCATGGCCGGCCCGGACACCGCGAACGTCCGTGCGGCCGTGCCGAGCCGCTCGGTCAGCACGCCACCGAGCAGCGCGCCCACCGGGATCGCGCCCCAGACGACCGTGCGCCACACCCCGAGCACCCGGCCGAGCAGCTCGCCGGGCACCAGCGTGTGCCGGGCCGTCGCGAGCACGACGTTCACCGCCACCACCGCGGCCGCGAACAGGCCGAACAGCGCCGCGCCCGCGACCGGCGAGCGCACCAGGCCCATCCCGCCGAACCCGAGGCCGCAGCAGGCGATCCCGCCGACGACGACCGTGAGCCGGCCGGTGGCCCGCACCAGCCGCGGCGCGAGGCCCGCGCCGAGCAGGCCGCCGATCCCGCCGACGAACGCGAAGAACCCGAAGGTGGCGTCGGACAGGTGGAGGTCCTCGAGCGCGTACAGCACCAGCTGGGCCTGCGCGAGCTCGCTCACCAGGCTGAGCAGCCCGGCCACGACGACCAGCCGCAGCAGCAGCGGGTGCCCGCGCAGCCAGCGCAGGCCGTCGGCGAGCTCGGTGCGCAGCTTCGCCGGCCGGACCGGCGTTTCCGCCTTCCCGCGGTAGGTGCCCGCCAGCCCGAGCAGCACCGCGGCCGCGATCGCGAAGCCCGCGGAGTTGAGGATGAATGGGAAGGCGGCGAAGAGCGCGAACGTCAAACTGCCGACCGGGCCGCCGAGGAACGTCTGGCCGACGATCTCGCAGGCCTGCAGCTTGCTGTTGGCGGCGTCGAGCGAACCGTCGCCGACGACCGCCGGGATCAGGGCGTTCGCCGCGCTGTCCGCGATCGTCTCCGCCGTTCCGATGACCAGCGCCGTCAGGTAGACCAGCCAGATCGTCATGCCGCCGGCGGCGACGAGCACGGCCAGCGCGGCGACCGCGGCGGCGCGGGCGGTGTTCGCGACGATCATCGCGCGCCGCCGGTCGATCCGGTCGACCAGCGCACCGGCGACCGCGGCGAACAGCAGCCACGGCAGGAACTGGGTGGCCGACAGCCCGGCGATGAGCACGGGGTCGCGGGTCAGCGTCGTGGCCAGCAGGGGCAGGGCCACCTTGCCGATGCCGTCCCCCAGGTGGGACGCCGCGCTCGACGTCAGCAGCCACGTGAGTCTTCGGGATTGGTCCATCGGGGCCCCCGGCACGCGTCGCAGTCACCCAATGACTTCGGGCAACAGGATAAGCGAGCTGTCACCCGATTGTGGTCACGGTGTCACTACTGGTGCGCGGTCAGCCCCAGCCGAGCTCGTGGAGCCGGGCGTCGTCGATGCCGAAGTGGTGGCCCAGCTCGTGCACGACGGTGATCAGGACCTCCTCGACGACCTCGTCCTCGTCCTCGCACATGGCCAGGATCGGCTCCCGGTAGATCGAGATCCGGTCGGGCAGCACCCCGCCGTACGACGACGTCCGCTCGGTCAGCGCGATCCCGTGGTAGAGCCCGAGGATGTCCGGTGCCTCGTCGTTGAACTCCTCGACGAGCACAACGACGTTGTCCATCGCGCGCGCGAACTCGGGCGGTACCTCGTCCAGGGCTTCCGCGACCAGTTCTTCGAACCGCTCCCGGCTCATCTCGACGGGCATCAGCCGTTCTGCTTCGTCGACGAAGGGGTGGAACCCGGCGTGGCGGGGCCACCGCCGCCGTCCGACGGCGGGCCGCCGTCCTGGGGCTGGCCGCCGTCGGCGCCCGCCGGGGCGGCTTTGAGGCTGCCGGTCACCGCCTGCAGGCCGCTCTTGTCGGGCAGCGCCGCCGCGACCTTGCAGTTGACCTTGGTCGAGCCGGCGTCCCAGCTCTCCTGCTCCCGCAGGTCCCAGGTCAGGATCAGCTTCTTCGCGTCGAGGTCGGCGCCGCCGGTGTAGTCGGAGACCGCCTTGTTGCACTCGGTGTCGAGCCAGGCCTTCTGGTCGTCCTGGGAGGGGTAGCCCTCCTTGAACTTCGACTTGAGGTCGAGGGTTGCGACGATCTCGTACGAATGCGGCTTCGTGCATTCGATCGGATCGCCGACGCCCTTGCCGAGCAGCGCCAGGCAGGTGCCCGGCTCGAAGACCAGCGACTGGTCCTGGTCCTTCGCCGGCCCGGTCGTCGGCAGCAGCTTGCCGCCGGGGCCCGCCCACTGCAGGCCGCACCGCAGCTGGCGGTCGCCGTCCTCCCACTGCGACGGCGTCGGGCGGAGCAGGTTCGTCGTGAGCTTGCCGTACGGGTCGAGCTTGTGCCCGAGGTAGGGCTTCACGTCGGAGGTGCACTTCTGCTGCGCGATCTGCTGCCACTGGTCCAGCGTCGGGACCGGCGCGCCCTCCGGGTACTGGGCGCCGATGTCCACCAGCGCGGTCACCTCGAACAGGTGCGACTGGGTGCAGGCCACCTTGCGCGCGTCGCTCGCGTCGGGGTTGTCCCAGGTCAGGCAGCTGCCGGGCGGCGAGTGGAACGCCTCCTGCGCGGCAGCGGACAGCTTGCCGGCACCGCCGCCGGACCCGCCGGTGATGCCGTCGCTCCAGGAGAACACGACGCTGAGCGCGAGCGCGATGAGCGCGCCCGCGAAGATCCCGCCCATCACGACGCGGGTGCGTAACGTCTGAATGGCAGTGGGGAACCGATCGGCACTGGGAGACATCGCAGTCCATGATGCCCGCGCCGCGCGCGACGTGCGCGATCCGGGTGGTTAGGGTGGGTCACGGTTTCGTGGTGGCCGGGATTACGGAGCGCACATGACGCAGGACAACAACACCGGGGACCAGCCGGCCCCCGAGCCGCCGAAGCGCGGCTCGATGAGATTCCAGGACGCGAACACCCAGCCTCGTGAGCCCTCGCTGGCCGAGCAGCGGGCCCGTCGGCAGGCGCTCGTCCAGGAGGAGCGCGACGAGGAACTGGCCCGCCAGGCCGACGCCAAGGCGGCCACGCGGCGCAAGATCCTGATCGGCAGCGGCGTCACGGTCGGGCTCGTCGGCCTGGTCGCGACGTTCTACACGGTCGCGAAGACGGACAGCGTCACGGCCGTCTGCACCGACAAGGATGGCGTCGTCGTCCAGAACGACGACTACTGCGACGACAACTACGTCTCCAGCCACGGCGGCTACCACAGCGGCGGCTTCCTGTTCCTGCCGATCGGGGGCGGCGGCTACAACAGCTACCGCTACAACTACGGCGGCAGCGGCGTGGTCGGCCAGCGGGTGACGGGTGGTTCGTACGACCCGCCGTCGGCACGCACGAACGTCACGACGAAATCCGGCAAGTCCGTCCAGCGCGGCGGGTTCGGCATCAGCGGCAAGAGCGGCAGCGGCGGCAGCGGCAAGAGCGGGGGGTCGTAGGTGTACCGGGACCGGCGTGAGCCGCGGCGAGATTGGCAGCGGATCGTCGAAGAGCAGGGACTCGTCTACGGCACGCCGGCCCGCGACAGCAGCGGCCGCGTGCGGCCGTACTGGGACGAGTCGGTGCACTACGTCTTCGACATGGACGAGGTCCTCTCGCTCGAAGCCGACGTCGAACTGCTGCACTCGATGTGCCTGGAAGCCGTCGACAACGTCGTGACCACCGAGGGCTACCAGCGGTTCGGCATCCCCGAGTGGGTGTGGCCGCACATCGCCGAGTCGTGGAAGCGGCAGGACCCGCACGTCTACGGCCGGTTCGACCTGCGCTACGACGGCAAGTCGCCGGCGAAGCTGCTGGAGTACAACGCGGACACGCCGACCACGCTGCTCGAGGCGTCGCTGCTGCAGTGGCACTGGAAGACCGACGTCTTCCCGGACGACGACCAGTGGAACTCGATCCACGAGAAGCTCGTCGAGCGGTGGGCGTTCCTGAAAGACAAGCTGCCGTCGAACGAGCTGCACTTCACCTGGTCGGCGGCCGACCCCTCCGGCGAGGACAACGTCACCACGGCGTACCTGCAGGAGACCGCGGCCGAGGCCGGGCTCGACACGGTGGGCCTGGCGATCGAGGAGATCGGCTGGGACCCGGTGCTCAAGCGGTTCGTCGACCTCGAAGAGCAGCAGATGGCGACCGTGCTGAAGCTGTACCCGTGGGAGTGGGTGGTCGACGAGGAGTTCGGCCGCAACGCCGTCGAGTCGCTGCCGCGGACGCTGTGGATCGAGCCGCTGTGGAAGATGATCCTCTCCAACAAGACGCTGCTGGCGATCCTGTGGGAGAACTACCCGGGTCACCCGAACCTGCTGCCCGCGTTCGCCGACGACCCCGGCATCCTCACCGAGTACGTCCGCAAGCCGAAACTGGGCCGCGAGGGCGCGAACGTCCAGATCGTCGCGACCGGCTACGAGACCCAGACCGACGGCGTCTACGGCGCCGAAGGCTTCGTCTACCAGGCGTTCGACCCGCTGCCGGAGTTCGACGGCTACCGGCCGGCACTGGGTGCCTGGATCGTCGGCGACAGCTCGGCCGGGCTGGGCATCCGGGAGACCGGGGGCCTGGTCACCGACGACGGTGCGGCATTTGTCCCACATCGCATCCCCGAGTCGTGATACAACACCGCTGCTGATCAGCTCTTTCTCCTGGGAGACAATTCGTGAACACGACCCTTGCGCTGTCCGACACGTTCGGCTCCGACCTCGTGCGGGGGATCGGCGCGATCCTGCTCTACGGCGTCATCGGCCTGCTGCTGATGTTCGCCGGCTTCTACGCGATCGACTGGACCACGCCGGGCAAGCTGTCGAAGCTGGTCTCGCAGGGCCTGCCGAACGCGGTGATCGTGACCGCGTCCGGGTTGCTTTCGATGGCGTTCATCGTCGTCGTGGCGATCTTCAACTCGGCGAGCGACCTCACCGAGGGCCTGATCACGTCGCTGGTCTACGGCCTGCTCGGGATCATCGTCCAGGTGGTCGCGGTCCGGCTCCTGGAGTGGGCGACCCGCATCGACGTCGCGTCGACGATCCAGAGCGAGAAGTTCGCCCCGGTGAGCATCGTCGTCGCGGCGGCGCACCTCGGCCTGGGCCTCGTGGTGGCGGTCGGCATCTCCTGAGGTTCGCACTAACGTGGGGTCCGTGCGCCTGCTGAGGACACCGGACGACCGGTTCACGGACCTGCCCGACTTCCCCTTCGAGCCCCGCTACGCGGAACTCGACGACCCGCACGGCGGCCGCATCAGAGTCGGGTACGTGGAGGCGGGCCCGGCCGACGGCCCGGTTGTGCTGCTGCTGCACGGCGAACCGAGCTGGTCGTTCCTGTACCGCAAGATGCTCCCGGTGCTGGCGGCCGCCGGGCTGCGCGCGATCGCACCGGACCTGGTCGGCTTCGGCCGGTCCGACAAGCCGGGCGCGGTGGCCGACCACTCGTACGCCCGGCACGTCGAGTGGATGCGCGGCTTCGCGTTCGACGCGCTGGACCTGCGTGACGTGACGCTGGTCGGCCAGGACTGGGGCGGCCTGATCGGCCTGCGGCTGGTGGCGGCGGAGCCGTCCCGGTTCGCACGGGTGGTGGCAGCGAACACGGGCCTGCCCACCGGCGACGTCGACATGCCGGCTGCTTGGCACGCGTTCCGCTCGGCCGTCGAGAAGGCGCCGGTGCTGGATGTCGGGCGGTTCGTGCAGTCGGGGTGCGCTTCGGTTCTTTCGGCCGCCGAGCGGGCGGCTTACGACGCGCCCTTCCCGAACGAGACGTACAAGGCCGGCCCGCGGGCGATGCCGGGCCTGGTACCCCACCGCCCGGACGACCCGGCGTCGGAGGCCAACCGGGACGCGTGGAAGACGTTGACGCAGCTGCAGACCCCATTCCTGGTGGCCTTTTCCGACGGCGACCCGATCACGGGCGGCATGGGCCCGATCTTGAAGCGTTCGATGAGGGGCGCACAGGGTCTGGAGCACCCGGTGATCGCCGGGGCAGGGCACTTCCTGCAGGAGGACGCGGGCGAGGAGCTGGCCGACCACGTGGCACGGTTCGTCCGCGGCTGAGCTGAGCAGCCCCCGTTTTCCACGCTACCGGAGGGCACCGACGAAATCGGCGCCCGCCACCGAGGTTGTCCACAGGGAACGCCACGAACCGGCGGCCGGCAGCGCAGGACGACCACGACGTCACCAGACCTCCCCCGCCCCTCATCCCAGCCGCTCTTCAGTCGGCGATCGGGTTTGTCAAGGCACGCTTTCCCGCCTTGACAAACCCGAGCGGCGGCTGAAACTCCCACCGGAGGGGCGGGGGAGGTCGGACCCGCCTCTTTGCCACGGCAGAACCCGTCCCCCTACCGCGGCAGAACGTGTTGCTTCCGCGGCAAAAACAAAGCCTGTCCTCGCCGGACGGGCAGGCTCTGGGATGACCACCAGAACCGCGTCCCCCTCACCTTCTCGTCTGGGGCCGCTGGGTGGTCATCCCGTCGCCTGATTGAGGCCTATCACTTTGAGCCAGGCCCGCAAGCTTGCGTCCTCGTCTCGCCTTGGTCTCCAGGTTGCGGGCCTGGCTCAAAGTGATTTCACGGCCTCAGGCGACGGGATGACCACCCCGCTCCTTGATCTGGGTCAGGCCAGTGCCGCGTGTGTGGCTGCCAGCGAGTCGATCAAGATGTTCAACCCTTCCTGGGCTTCGTCGGCTGTGAGGGTCATTGGCGGCCCCAACCTCAGCACGTTGCCGTGCAGGCCGCCCTTGCCGATCAGCAATCCTCGCTTCTTCGTCTCCTCCAGCATTCGGGCGGCGGCTGGGACGTTTGGTGCGGTTGTTCCCGGCTTGATCAGCTCTACCCCGATCATCAGGCCCTTGCCGCGTACCTCGGCCACCAGCGGCGACGACGCGGCACGCAAGCCCGCGAGCAACTGCTCTCCCCGGGCCGCGCAGTTCGCCTGGAGGTCGTGGTCCTTGATGTAGTCCAGCACCGCCGTTGCGCCGGCCATCGAGACCGGGTTGCCGCCGAACGTCGAGAACGACTGGGCCTGGAAACAATCGAGCACGTCTCCGCGCGCCACCACGCCGCCGACCGCGAGACCGTTTCCCAGGCCCTTGGCGAACGTCATCATGTCCGGCGTCACGCCGTGCGCCTCGATGCCCCAGAAGTGCTCGCCCGTGCGGCCCCAGCCCGTCTGGACCTCGTCCGAGATGAAGAGCACTCCATAGGAATCGAGCACCTCCTTCATCGCCCGGAACAGGCCGTCCGGCGGGAGGCTGAACCCGCCGACGCCCTGGATCGGCTCGGCGATCAGGCACGCCACGTCGCCCGCGGTGGCCGTCTCCAGCACGTCCACCAGGTCCGCGACGCACGCTTCGATGTAATCCGGGTCCGACATGTCCCGGAACGGGCTGCGGTAGCGGTAGCCGCCGTGGACGTAGCTGACCTTCACCGGGCTCAGCGCCGACGCCGACCAGCCGCGGTTGCCGGTGATCGCGACCGTTCCGAACGAGCGCCCGTGGTAGGAGTTCCGCATCGCCAGCACCTGGTTGCTGCGCCGGTACTGCGTCGCCAGCATCAGCGCTGTGTCGTTGGCCTCGCTGCCGGAGTTCGTGAAGAACACCTTCGCGTCCGGGATGCCGGACAGCTTCGCGATCCGCTCGGCCAGCTCGATCTGGGAGCGGATCAAGTACAACGTCGAGGTGTGGAGGATGCCCGTGTCGAGCTGCTTGCGGACCGCGTCGCCGATCTCGGCGACGTCGTAGCCCATCGAGTTGGTCAGCACCCCAGCGAAGAAGTCGAGGTAGGTGCGCCCCTGGGAATCCGTCATCCGCCGGTCGTGGGCGTGCACGATCTCGATCGGCTCTTCGTAGAGCAGCGACATCCAGGACGGCATGACAGCGCGGTGCCGGGCGAGCAGCTCGTCGGTCATCGGGGCGCCTCCTCAAGGTTTCCCTGGAGTATGGGGACGCCGTGAACAGCGCTTCAACGATCAGACTGTCGGGATAACCCAGTAGGGCCGCACAGTCTGTACGGACTACCCTCTGACCCGTGATTGACCCCAGGACTCTGCGCGATGACCCGGAAGCCGTGCGCGCGTCGCAGCGCGCTCGTGGTGAAGACGAAGGAGTGGTCGACAAGCTGCTCTCCCTCGACACCCGGCGCCGGTCTTCGATCGCGGCCGCCGACAAGCTGCGCAACGAGCAGAAGCTCCTGGGCAAGCAGATCCCGAAGGCGCCGCCGGAGGAGAAGCAGCGGCTGCTGGCCACGGCCAAGGAGCTCGCCGCGCAGGTCAAGGCAGCCGAGGCGGAGCAGAACACCGCGTCGGAGGAGTTCGACCAGCTCTTCCGGACCGTGCCGAACCTGGTCCACCCGAGCGCGCCGATCGGCGGCGAGGACGACTTCACCGTCGTCAAGCACGTCGGCGAGCCGACGAAGCTCGGCTTCACCCCGAAGGACCACCTCGAGCTGCTCGAAGGTCTCGGCGGCGTCGACATGGAACGCGGCGCGAAGGTGTCGGGCTCGCGGTTCTACTTCCTCACCGGCGTCGGTGCGCAGCTGCAGCTCGGCCTGCTCAACATGGCCATCGCGCAGGCCCTCGAAAACGGCTTCACGCCGATGATCACGCCGTCGCTGGTCCGCCCGGAGATCATGGCCGGCACCGGCTTCCTCGGGCAGCACTCGAGCGAGATCTACCACCTCGAGGACGACGACCTCTACCTCGTCGGCACGTCGGAGGTGCCGCTGGCCGGCTTTCACGCCGACGAGATCCTCGACCTGAACGACGGCCCGAACCGCTACGCGGGCTGGTCGTCCTGCTACCGGCGCGAGGCCGGCTCGTACGGCAAGGACACCCGCGGCATCATCCGCGTCCACCAGTTCGACAAGGTCGAGATGTTCGTCTACGCCAAGCCGGCGGACGCCGAGGCGGAGCACGAGCGGCTGCTCGGCTGGGAAGAGGAGATGCTCGCGAAGATCGAGGTGCCCTACCGGGTGATCGACACCGCGACCGGCGACCTCGGCACGTCCGCGCACCGCAAGTTCGACTGCGAGGCGTGGATCCCGACGCAGGAGACCTACCGCGAGCTGACCTCGACGTCCAACTGCACGACGTTCCAGGCCCGCCGCCTGGCGGTCCGCTACCGCGACGAGAACGGCAAACCGCAGATCGCCGCGACGCTCAACGGCACCCTGGCCACCACCCGCTGGATCGTCGCGATCGTCGAGAACCACCAGCAGGAGGACGGCTCGGTCCGCGTGCCGGAGGCGCTGCGCCCGTTCGTCGGCGGCAAGGAAGTCCTCACGCCCCGCTGAATCGGGTGGATCCGCGGTGCTGCTCCGTTCGTCCCAGTAGTGTCCGGGCCGAACGGGAGGACTCGCATGCGTAAGAGGTGGCAGGTCGCGGCGGCGCTGGCGGTCGTGACCGTGGTGACCGGGTGCACGGTGACGGTCGGCGGGTCGGCGTCGCCGGTGCCCGGCCAGAGCCCGATCGCCAAAGCGTTCGACGCTTGCACGCTGCTCGACGAGGCTCAGGTCGACGCCCTCGGCTACGAGACGCCGGGCCGCTCGGTGAAGGAGAACAAGGAGCGGCTCCAGCCGCCGATGTGCCTGTGGAACTCGAAGGACGACATCGAGCCGTCGGCCATCCTCAACGTCGGCCGGGCCACGGACATGGACTTCAACGAGTACATCTCCGGTGCGGTCAAGAAGTCGGAGCCGCAGCCGATCGGCGGGCTGAACTGGACGCAGTACGCGTCGATCCTGCCCGACGACTGCGTGTTCTACGCCCTGCTGGACGCCGGGTCCTTCGCCTATGTCAGCGTCTCGGCCGGCAAGCTCGACAAGTCGTGCGAGCTGGCGAAGGTCGCGATCCCGCAGGTCGCCGCGCACCTGCCGGGCGGGCAGGAGGCGCCGCCGATCACGCCGTCGGGCCCGGCGAAGCCGGAGCCGGGCGGCCCGCTGCTGTCGGTGGACCCGTGCACGATGCTGAAGCCGGACCAGGCGTCCCAGCTGAAGGACATCTCGCCCACCGGCGAGAAGGACAACTCGTCGGCGGTGCCGAACGCGACCTTCTGCCTCTGGGACGACACCGACGGCGACGGCGGCCAGAAGGCGTTCGAGGTCTGGTTCGGCCCCAGCACACCCGTCGGCGAATGGCCGGGGGCGAAGGGGGTCAGCCCGACCGAGACCGTCGACGTCGGCGGCCGGAAGTGGGGCCTGTTCCCGAACATGGGGGGCCTGCGGGTGACCTGCGGCGCGACCCTGGCGATCACCGACACCTCGTCGGTGCAGGTGGTCAGCGGGTTCATCGGCGACGACGCGAAGACCTGCGACCTCGTGAAGCAGGGCCTGCCGCTGGTGACCGCGAACCTGCCGGGTTAGTTCTCCGACGACACCTGGTCAGCGATGTGGCGCGCGATCTCCAGCGCGCTCGTCGCGGCCGGCGACGGCGCGTTCAGGACGTGCACCTGGTCGCGCGCGGTCTCGATGAGGAAGTCGTCGACGAGCGAGCCGTCGCGGCGCATCGCCTGGGCGCGCACGCCGGAGCCGTGGCGGACGATGTCGTCCTCGGTGACGGCCGGGACGAGCCGCGCGAGGCTCGCGGCGAACCGCTTCTTCGAGAACGAGCGGCGGACCTCGTCGAGCCCGGTCGGGAACGCGTACTTGCGCGCGAGCCGCCAGACGCCGGGGAAGGTCGCGACCTCGGCGACGTCCTTCGCGGAGAAGTCGCCCCAGCGGTAGCCCTCGCGGCGCAGCGCGAGCACGGCGTTCGGGCCGGCGTGGACGCTGCCGTCGAGCATGCGCGTGAGGTGCACACCGAGGAACGGCAGCGTCGGGTCCGGCACCGGGTAGATCAGGCCCTTGACCAGGTGCCGCCGGTCCGGCTTGAGCTCGTAGTACTCGCCGCGGAACGGCACGATCTTCGCCGACGGCGTCAGCCCGGCCAGCCGCGCGACGCGGTCTGAGTGCAGGCCGGCGCAGTTGACGAGCGCGTCGGCCTGGACGACGTCGTCGCCGGTTGCCACCTCCACGCCACCGTTGCTCCCGGCCCGGATGCCGACGGCGGGACTGTTCAGCCGCAGGTCGACGCCGGCTTCGTCGAGCAGCCGCACGAGCGCGTGGCAGACGGCCGGGAAGTCGATGATCCCGGTGGATTCGACCCGCAAGGCGGCGACGCAGGCGACTTCGGGCTCGTACTCGCGGGCTTCGGCGGGCGAGATCTGCTTGGCCGGGACGCCGTTGGCCTCGGCGCGCTCGGCGAGGGTGTTCAGCGCGGGAATTTCACTCTCACGGGTAGCGACAACGAGCTTCCCGCACACCTCGACGGGCACACCGTACTGGCGCGCGAAGTCCACGATGGACCGATTCCCGGCAACGGACATCCGCGCCTTGAAGGAGCCGGGTTTGTAGTAGAGGCCGGCGTGCACGACGTTCGAGTTGTGCCCGGTCTGGTGGGCCGCCCACCGGGACTCTTTTTCCAGGACGGTGACGTCCAGCCCGCGCCTGGTCAGCTCCCAGGCCACAGCCAGACCGACGATCCCGCCCCCGACGACTACCACGTTACGCACGATCGATCAGGCTACGCGAGTCTCACCAGGTGGTTAAGGAAGGCCCGCCAAGCCGGCGGGCGCTACTCGCCGGCCAAGGCCGACAGCTCGACCCCTTCGATTTCGTCGGCGAGCCGGCCGATGAACGCTTTGGAGTCGGTCTCGCTCATCGCCAGCGCACGGAGCTTCTTAAGCCCGGCCCGGTACACCCCTACATCGTGACCGTCGAGAACGAATGCCCCGCAAGACAGGTGCTCCAGGTAGACCACCGAGGTACCGTCGGTCAGCGAATACAGGAGGAACGGTCCGGCGAGGCCGGGATGCCAACCACACACAGCCGGAACCACCCGCACGGTGACTGACCGGGTGGATTTCTCGATCAACGAATGCAGCTGGTCGAACATCGTGGTCGGAGTACCGATCCGGTTACGCAAGGCGGCTTCACCGATGATCGCTTCGAAGGTTCGATCGGCCGCGAGCATCTCCGCGCGCTTCATGCGCACGGCGACTCTTCGATCTGCCTCATCCGCAGTCCTGCCGTAGGCGGTGAACATTGCGCGGGCGTAGCTCGGCGTTTGGAGCAACCCGGGAATGCCCATGGGCGACCATTCGACGATGGACTTCGCCGCCTTCTCGCATTCGATCACCGCGGCGAGTTGCACGCCTGAAGGGCCGTAGGTGATCCAACCCGGTTCCGACGCGCCTCTCGCGAGGGCGAGAATCTGCTGCTTCCGATCCCCGACCACCCCGAGAGCACCCAGGATGGCGGTTACGTCCTCCAATCGCGGGGTGCGCAAGCCATACTCCCACTGGCTGAGCAGTTGGAAGTGGATCCCGATCCGGCGCGCCAGCTCTCGCAAGCCGCAACCGGCGTCCGTGCGCACTTCGCGGATCGCGGCCGCGAGGGTCCGGGCTCGCGGGGTCACGGTGTCCGTCTTCGGCATGGTGGCAATTTACGTGTCCGAACTCGTGGACATCTCTCCCTCGATCGAGTGCTCCAGTGCCTTCTGGGCCGTCATCCCCAGGCCCGTCCGGTACGCCCGCTCGAACCCGTCCACCCCCAGCGATGCCACCACCCGCCCGCGCACCGCCGTCACGTCCGGGTCGCCGCTGATCGCCGTTCCCCGCACTGCCGCCGCCGCGCCCAGCAGTACCGCCGCCTGGGCCGGCTCGGCCACCCCCGCCAGGCCCTCCAGGGCGAACGCCACCACGTCACCGCCGTTCCACCGCCGTCCCACCGCCAGCGCCGAGCGGTGCAGCCCGGCCGCCTCCGATGTCCGGCCTTCCGCCAGAGCCAGCCAGCCCAGCGAGATCAACGCCGTCGCCCGCACCGACTCCGCCGCGAACGAACCGCCCGTGCACTCCGCCAGCGCCCGCTCGCACAACTCGCGGGCCGTCCCGAAATCCCCGGACAGGCGGGTCAGGTTCGCCAGTCCCAGGTACGCCGCCGCGCGGGATTCCGGCATTCCCGATCGGCCGGCCGTCGCCGCTGCCAGTTCGTAGTCCGCGCGGGCTCGGGGAAGCTCGCCCGACAGCAGGTGGTTCCACGCCCGGCGGCAGATCAGGTCCGCGACGTCGTCCGTTGCGCCGATCTCGTGCATCAGGCCCAGCGCCTCGTCCATCAGCGGCAACGCCGCCGTGTACTCGCCGCGCCAGGTCAGCAGCTGGGACAGGTGGTCCAGCGCCATCGACAGACCCCACCGCTCGCCCAGCGCGCGGAACTGCGCCGCGCCCTCGCGCAGCCCCTCCTCCGCGGCCGCCAAATCACCCGACATCATCGCCTGCAGGCCCATGCCCATCGGCAGCAGCGCCCAGCTCCACGCGTCGCCGGTCGCCAGCAGGCTCTTGCCGCGGCCGAGCAGCTCGATGTCATCGCCGGGCGGGCCGGCCACCACGCCCAGCAGCATCACCAGCATCGGGTTCCGCGGCGCCCAGTCATCGCCCGTCGCGTACCGGCGGACCATCGGCAGGTACTGCTCCAGCGACTCGTGCGACCGCCCCGCCAGCGCGCCGAGCACGCACACCAGGAACTCCTCGGCGTACTCCTCGCGCACCTCCGGCGAACACCGCGAGACCACGGCCAGCGACAGCCCCGCGCCCTCGAACCGCCGTCCGCGCATCCACCAGTACATCGCCAGGAGCGGCACCAGCCGCAGCGCAAGCACAACGTCGTTTTCGGTCGACCAGCGCAGCGCGGCCAGGATGTTGTCGTAGTCCGCGTCGATCCGCGCCAGCCATTCCAGCTGCTCCGCGGTCCGCAGCATCGGGTCCGCCTCGGCGGCGAACCGCAGGAAGTACTCGGCGTGCGCGCGGTGGACCGCCTCGGCCTCACCCGCTTCGGCCAGCTTCTCCGCGCCGAACGCCCGGATCGTCTCCAGCATCCGGAACCGCCCGCCGACCGCCTCGGCCAGCGACTTGTCGGCCAGCTCCGGCAGCAGGTCGACGTCGGCGCCGCACACCTCGGCCGCGGCCGAGGTGGTCGCGCCGCCGGAGAACACCGTCAACCTCCTGGCCAGCGAGCGTTCCTCGGCGGTCAGCAGGTCCCAGCTCCACTCGACGACCCCGCGCAGCGAGCGGTGGCGGGCCTCGGCCGTCCGGCTGCCGCGGGCCAGCAGCCGGAACCGGTCGTCGAGCCGGGCGGCGATCTCGCCGAGGTCCAGGGTCCGGACGCGGGCCGCGGCCAGCTCCAGGGCCAGCGGCAGGCCGTCGAGGGCCGCGCAGATGTGCTGGACGTCGCCGATCGTCGACTCGTCGAGCGCGAACGCCGGATCGCTCGCGGCCGCGCGGTCGGCGAACAGCCGGACGGCCGCGAACTCGCGGGCCCGCGCGGCGGACGTACCCGGCGGCGGGACGGCCAGCCGCGGCACCGGCGCCAGCTGCTCGCCGGTGATGCCGAGCGGCTCGCGGCTGGTGGCCAGCACCCGCAGCCCCGGGCACGCGGCGAGCAGGCGCGCGGCCAGCCGGGCCGCCACGTCGACGACGTGCTCGCAGTTGTCGAGCACCAGCAGCACCGAACGGTCGCGCAGCGCCGACACCAGCCGTTCGACGGGCTCCTGCGGGCCACCGCGCGAGCGCTCGCGCAGGCCGAGGGCGGCCAGCACCGCGACGGCGACACCGTCGCCGTCGTGCGGGGCGAGCTCGACGAACGCCACCGGACCGGCCTGGGCCGCGGCGACCTCGACGGCCAGCCGGGTCTTGCCGGTGCCGCCCGGCCCGGTCAGCGTCACGAGCCGGGCGCGCGTCAGCAGCTCCGCGACCTGCCGCAGCTCGGCGTCGCGGCCGACGAAGCCGGTCAGCTGCGCGGGCAACGCCGGCAGAACCGGCTTCTCGGTTTCGCCGCGGAGCACCGCGAGGTGGGCTTCGGCGAGTTCGGGACCGGGGTCGGCGCCCAGCTCGCCGGCCAGCGTGCGGCGGGCGTCCTCGAACGCGGTGAGGGCGTCGGCCGGCCGTCCCGCGGCGGCCAGCGCCCGGACCAGCTGCGCGCGCGGCCGTTCCCGCAACGGCTGCGCGGCGACGGTCTCCCGCAGGCCGGCGAGGACGTCTTCCGCGTGCCCGAGCGCCAGCCGGGCCTCGACGTGGTCGTCCACGGCGTCCGCTCGCCGCTCCTCGAGCCGCGTGGCCTGCGCGGCGGCGAACGGCGCGTCCGCCAGGTCGGTGAACGCGGGCCCGCGCCACAACGCCAGCGCCTCGTCCAGTACCTCCGCGGCTCGCGTGTGCTGGCCGTTCTTCACCAGCGCGCGGCCTTCGCGGACGAGCCGCTCGAAGCGGTGAACGTCCACTTCGTCCGGTTCGACGGCCAGCCGGTACCCGGCCGCGGTGAACTCGACCGGCGCGAGGTCCTTCAGCGCCGTCCGCAGCCGCGACACCTGCGACTGGAGGGCGTTCGCGGCGCCGTCCGGCGGGTGCTCGCCGTACATCCCGTCGATCAGCCGTTCGGCGGACACGAACCGCCCGGCCTCGAGGGCGAGCAGCGCCAGCAGCGTCCGCGACCGCGGGCCGCCCACCGCCACCGGCGTGCCGTCCGGGCGCCACGCGGCGACCGCCCCCAGCACCCCGAATCGCATGGACACCAGCCTAGGACGTCCCCGACCTGGGGGAAGCGTCACTCCACAGGGGAGTTCGACGGTGGCCTGTGAATCACCTGAGCGAGCGTCTATACACTTCGCCGGGTCCCCACGCAATGGGAGAGGTATGTCGTCCGAGAGCATTGCCCTAGGTCAACCCACCGTGGGCGAAGAGGAGCTCGCCGCCGTCGCCGAAGTCTTCCGGTCCGGCTGGCTCGCCGGAGCAGGCCCGGCGTGCCGCCGCTTCGAGGAGCGGTTCGCCCAGGTCACCGGCACGGCGCACGCGTTGACGACCGCGAACTGCGGCTCGGCGCTCTTCCTCGGCCTCAAGGTCCTCGGCGTCCAGCCGGGTGACGAGGTGATCGTCGGCGACTACACGTTCCCCGCCACCGGCCACGCCGTCGTGCAGGCCGGCGCGAAGCCGGTGTTCGCCGACATCCGCCCGGACGTCTTCAGCGCCGACCCGGCGCACGTCGAAGCCCTGGTCACCCCGCGGACCGTCGGGATCCTCGCCGTCGACGTCGCCGGCCAGCCCGGTGACTTCGACGAGTACCGCGCGATCGCCGACGAGCACGGCCTCTGGCTCTTCGAGGACGCCGCCTGCGCCGCGGGTGCGACGTACAAGACGCGCCCGGCCGGCAGCCTCGCCGACCTCGCCGCGTTCTCCTTCCACGGCCGCAAGGGCATCACCGCGGGTGAGGGCGGCGCACTGGTCTCCGACCGCGAAGACCTCATCGCGCGGGCCCGCAAGCTGCACACCTACGGCATCGAGCCGGCGATCAGCCGCGAAGGCTCGGCCACGCTGCCCATCCCGGAGTTCCACGAGCTCGGTTACAACTTCCGCCTCTCGGACGTCCAGGCCGCGATCATGAACGTCCAGCTCGACCGCCTCCCGGACCTCCTCGCCGCCCGCCGCTCGGTCGCGAAGCGCTACCACGAGGCCTTCGCGGACGTCGAAGCGCTGACCGTGCCGGTCGAGCTGCCCGACCGCGAGCACCCGTGGCAGGCCTACCTGCTCACGGTCGCGCCCGAGGTCAGCCGCGACGCACTGGCGCTGCGGATCCGCTCCCAGGGCGTCCAGTGCAACTTCGGCACCTACGCCTCGCACCTGCAGCCGATCTACGGGCCTCAGGCCCCGCTGCCCGTCTCGGCCGACGCGTTCGCGCGTCAGCTCGCCATCCCGATGCACGCCAACCTCACCGACGCCGAAGTCACCCGCGTCGCCGAGGTCGTGCGCGAAGCCGTGCAGTCCCTGTCCTGAAGCCGCCGACCGAGGAGAATTTGGTGTCCGACAAGAAGGTGCTCTTCACCGGGGGTGGCGGGTTCATCGCCGCGCACGTGATCCCGCTGCTGCTCGAGGGCGGCTACACGGTCCGGATCTTCGACAACATGACCCGCGGCGACCGCGCCCGCGTCAACGAGTTCGTCGCCACCGGCAAGGTCGAGCTCGTCGAGAAGGACGTCCGCTACGGCGGCGCGGTGCGCGAGGCCATGCGCGGCTGCACGCACGTCATCCACTTCGCGACGGTGTCGATCAACAAGTCGATCGCCGACCCGCACGAGTCGATCGACATCAACATGATCGGCAACCACAACGTCTTCGCCGCGGCCGCGGACGAGGGCGTCGAGCGGCTGGTGTTCGCCTCGACGGCGTCGGTCTACGGCGACCCGAAGCGGCTGCCGATGCACGAAGACGACGAGCTGCGCCCGCTGACGCCGTACTGCATCTCGAAGCGCGCCGGCGAGGACCTGCTCGGCTTCTACGAGCGCCAGAAGGGCCTCTCGTGGAACGCGCTGCGGTTCTTCAACGTGTACGGCCCCGGCCAGAAGATCGAGGCCTACTACACGTCGGTGATCAACCACTTCATCCAGCGCCTGCGCAGCGGCCGCCCGCCGATCATCGACGGCCGCGGCGACCAGTCGATGGACTTCGTGCACGTCACCGACCTGGCGCACGCCGTCGTCGCGGCGCTGGAGTCGGAGAAGGCGAACCTGCCGATCAACATCGGCACCGGCATCGACACGTCGATCGCCGCGCTGGCCAAGATCCTCATCGAGGCGGTCGGCGTCGACGTCGAGCCGCTGTTCAACGAGCGTGACGTGCTGGTCTCGCGGCGCGCCGCCGACATCAGCCGGGCGCGGGACGTGCTCGGCTGGGAGCCGCGGATCACCGTCGAAGACGGGATGCGGGATCTGGTCAAGGAAACGGAGTGAGCACGACCGCGGGGCCGGCTCAAGGGCGTGCGATGCGCATCGCGGTGGTGAACAACTTCTTCCCGCCGCGCGTGGGCGGCAGCGCGCACATGGCGGCTTCGCTGGCGGCGCAGTTCACCGCGGCCGGGCACGAAGTCCTCGCGATCACGGCCGCGTACGACGAGGCGCCGGCCGATGAGGAGCGCGACGGCTACCGCGTCGTGCGCCTCCCCGCGGTGAAGATGCCGCAGATCGGCCTGTCGATCGACTTCGACATGAGCTTCGCGTCGCTGCGGCCGGGCAACTGGCGGCGGCTGTGGAAGCTGCTGGACGAGTTCAAGCCGGACGCGATCCACCTGCACGGCCAGTTCTTCGACCTGTCCTGGCTGGCCGGCATCTGGGCGCGCCGCCACGGCGTTCCGGCGCTGCTGACCATCCACACGCTGCTGATCAGCGACAACAAGCTGTACGGCGGCGTGTTCCGGCTGCTCGACGCGGTGCTCGTGCGGCCGCTCCTCGCGTACATGCGGCCGCGGTACGTCATCCTCGACAAGCTCGGTGTCGACTACTGCGTCGAGCGCTACGGCACGAGCGACGCGAACTCGGAGTACTTCCCGATCGCGGTCGACACCGGTCACTTCGCGAAGCCGGTGGCGAAGGACGTCCGGGCGGAGCACGAGATCGGCGACGCACCGCTGATCGTGTCGCTGGGGCACGTGATCCCGCTGCGCAACCGGCTGCCGCTGATCGAGGCCCTGCCGTCCATTTTGGACAAACACCCCGAGGTCCGGGTGGTCGTCGTCGGCCGCGTGTACCACGACGCGTTCCTGAAGCGGGCCGCGGAACTGGGCGTTTCGGACGCGCTGATCGTCACGGGCGCGGTGCCGAAGGAGGACGTCCCGGCGTACTTCGCGGCGGCCGACATCGTCACGCACGACCTCAACGGCGGCTGCGGCACGGCGTCGCTGGAGGCGATGCTGTCCGGCACGGCGACGATCGCGTCGGTCACCGAGGACAACTACCCCGGCATCGAGCTGCGCAACGGCGAGAACGTGCTGCTCGTGCGGCCGGACGACTCGGAAGCCGTGGCCCGCACGGTGATCGAGCTGCTCGACGACCCGCAGCGGCGCGCGCTGATCGCGCAGCGGGAGAGCGAGCTGGTGCGGTCGAACTTCGGCCTCGACGTCGTCGCGGAAGAGCACCTTCGTACTTTTGAGAAATTGGTGTCGGAAGCCGATGTTCTTCGATGACGAGCGCAGCCACCGGCTGCGTCCGCAGATCCTGACCGAGCTCGTCTCGCAGTACATGAACGACGCCGAACGGGCGCAGTTCTACGGGTTGCCCGGGACGTGCCGCGTGCGCGAGCGCGTGAAGATCATCAGCCCCGAGAACCTCAAGATGGGCGACCACTGCTGGATCGGCGAAGGCGCGGCCATCGACGCGAGCGGCGGCCTGGAGATCGGCGAGCACACCAGCATCGGCCTGAACACGCTGATCTTCACGCATTCCAGCTGGCTGGCGAACATGACGCTGCAGAACCACTCGGGCAGCGACCTGATCGAGCGCAAGCCGGTGAAGATCGGCAAGGGCTGCTTCATCGGCGGCTTGGTGGTGATCATGGCGGGCGTGACGATCGGCGACTTCGCCACGGTGCAGCCGAACTCGGTGGTGGCGAAGGACGTCCCGCCGCGGACGCTGGTCGCGGGCAACCCGGCCCGGGTGTTCCAGCGCTACGACGAGGAGTACATCCAGTCCGAAGTGGAGCGGGTGCGGGCGGAGAACGCCCGGCGGCGGGCGATCGCGGAGTCACAAGGGCAGAACACTTCGGGCTGGGGAGCCCCATCGGGCGACTACTCAGAGGAGTAGCGAACGGGCAGACTGGCGTGCGAGGATAACGTCCAGTAACTGACGGTGAGGAGAAGGCGGATGAGTGTCATGGAATGGCCTCACGATCTGCTGTCCCTCGACGACTGGACGGAACTTCCGGAAACCCGGGAGTTCCATGTCGAAGTGGTCGAAGGGGTTCTCTCAGTGTCGCCGCGTCCGTTGCTGGCTCATCAGTGGGCGGTCATACGTCTCGGATATTGGCTGAACGAGCGGCTCCCGGCCGAGTACAGCGCGTGGAGCGAGGTCGAGGTGGTCATCGCCGAGGCCCCGCTCACCGTGCGTGTGCCCGACGTGGTTGTGGCTCGTACCAAGGTCATGGAAAGCAGCCCGGCTCGGCTCCAAGCCGGTGATGTGCGGATGGTCGTCGAGGTCTTGTCGGAGGGGACCAAGCGGACCGACCGGGTCACGAAGTTCTCCGAGTACGCCGAGGCGGGTATCGACCACTACTGGATCGTCGATCTTGACCCGCCGGTCAGCATGATCACCTACCGGCTGGTCGATGAAGACTACGAAGACTTCGGGGAACACTCCGGCGTCGCCAAGCTGGAGTTCGCCGGTGCCGAGCTCACCATCGACCTGAACGCTCTCACTACCCCGCGCGCCCAGCGACCTTGACGTGGATGACGGCGGCGCCGGCGCCGGCCGTCGGCGCCGCCGTCGTGGAAACCGCCCGATCGACCCGGGGCCGTCCGGCGGCGAAGTCTTACGCACGAAACCGCACGCAGCACAATCTAGTACGCAGTGACCGAGCGCGAGATCTCGGTTACACAACGTTTCAGTCGAGCCTCGCCGTCCAGTGAACGCGGGCAGGGTGGGAAAGCAACCTTTCCCCGCCCCGGCCGTCGCTGGGAAGGGACGGAACGAGGTGATCCATGGCGCGCGGCGACGAGGAGTTCGCGGAGTTCGTCCGCGCGTCGTCGGCCCGGCTCACCCACGCCGCCTTCCTGCTGACCGGTGACCGCCACCAGGCCGAAGACGCCGCCCAGACCGCCTTCACCCGCACCTACGCCGCCTGGTCGCGGGTGCGGCACAAGGACGCCTACGGCTACGCCCGGACCGTCCTGGTGAACCACGTCATCGACGGCTGGCGGCGGCCGATCCGCGAGTACGCCACCGAGGCCATGCCCGAGCAGCAGGACCGCCTCGACGTCGACCAGGTCGTCACCCAGCGCGCGTGGCTCACCGCGGTGCTCAAGACCCTCACCGACCGCGAACGCACCGTCGTCGTGCTGCGCCACTTCTTCGACCTGCCGGAAGCCGACGTGGCCCGTGAGCTCGGCGTTTCCCTGGGTACCGTGAAGAGCACGAACTCGCGGGCGCTGGCCAAGCTGCGGGTCGAGGCGGACCCGGAGGACACGCTGATCGGGAGGAGCGGGCGGTGAACGAGCTCGACGACTTCCGCGCCGCCCTCCGGCAGCCGCCCGAGGAGCCCTTCGCCGAACCCGACCTGGCCAAGATCATGGCCGACGGGACGCGCATCCGACGTCGACGCCGGCTGCTGACCGGCACCGCGGGCGTCGCCGCCGCGGCCGCCGTCGTGCTCGTCGTGGTCTTCGCCATCCAGCTGCGGCAGCCCGCGCCCGCGCCGGTCGCGCAGCCGCCGTCCCCGGCGCCGGCCTTGTCGACGACGGCCGGACCGCCCGCGGAGCAGCCGATGGGCAACGTCGTCGGCACCGGGATCCGGACCCGCGCGGGCGAACTCGTCTTCTACGCGCGGGCCATCAACCTGCCCGAGCTGCCGGACACCCACTTCGGCCTGGTGGCGGGAGTCCGGTCCGGGACCTCGCTGCAGTCCCTGCTCGTGGCGAACGAGTTCCGCGGCTCCGACCGGTCGTTCGGCTTCCACGCCACCGACGGCGGCGAGGTGATCCGCGACCAGCTCATCCCGGTCTTCGGTTACTTCGCCGGTCCGGCGGCCCGGATCACCACGACGGTCCACGGCTTCACCGTCGAGGCGAAGCTGGCGAAGTGGTCCGCGGATCCCAACGTGGTCTTCTTCTGGTTCAACCCCGACGCCGTCCCGGACTCCGCCGTCATGACGCCCCTGATCGCCTACGACGCCGACGGCAAGCGGCTCACCAAGTAGGCGGTACCCGGCCACGCTGCGCGGGCGTAAGACGTGAATCGTGACCTCTCGACGAGCGTTCCTCACCGCGTCGGCCGCTCTCGGTCTGACTTCCGCGGCCGGTGTCCCGGCGGGTGCCGCCGAACTGGGGGACCGCGGTCCCGGCCGTCCGGTGCGCCCGCAGCGCCCGGATCCGGAGCTGCGGGCCCTGCTGCGCCAGGTCGACGAACGGCGGATCGAAGCGACCGTGCGGCGGCTGGCCGCGTTCGGCACCCGGCACACGCTGTCCGCCCAGGACGACCCGGCCCGCGGCATCGGCGCCGCGCGTGACTGGCTCTTCGCGCAGTTCCAGCGGGTCGCGGCGGCCTCCGGCGGCCGGCTGAGCGTCGAGCTGCAGTCGTACGTCCAGCCGCCCGCCGACCGGATCCCGGTGCCGACGAAGATCACCAACGTCGTCGCGACGCTGCGCGGGTCCACCGATCCCGGCCGGGTGTACGTCGTTTCCGGGCACTACGACTCGCGCCGCTCCGAGGTCATGGACTTCACCGGGGACGCGCCGGGAGCCGACGACGACGCTTCGGGCGTCGCGGTCTCGCTGGAGCTGGCGCGGGTGCTCTCGACGCGGCAGCCGGCCGCGACGATCGTCTTCGCCGCCGTCGCGGGCGAAGAACAGGGCCTGTACGGCTCGCGGTTCATGGCGCAGCAGTTCAAGGCGGCCGGCACCGACGTCCAGGCGATGTTCACCGACGACATCGTCGGCTCGAGCCGCGCCGACGACGGCACGCGCGAGGAGTTCACGATCCGCCTGTTCGCCGAGGGCGTCCCGACGGCGGAGACGCCGGCCGAGGCGAGCCTGCGCCGCAGCATCGGCGGCGAGAACGACTCGCCGCCGCGGCAGCTGGCCCGGTTCGTGAAGTCGGTGGCGGAGAACGACGCGACCGGCATGACGGTCCGGGTGATCTACCGCCGCGACCGCTACCTGCGCGGCGGCGACCACATCGGCTTCCTGGAGCATGGTTATCCGGCGGCGCGGTTCACCGAGCCGAACGAGGACTTCGCGCACCAGCACCAGGACGTCCGCGTCGAAAACGGCGTTCAGTACGGCGATCTGCCGGAGTTCTGCGACTTCCCGTTCATCGCGCGGGTCGCGCGGGTCAACGGCGCCGCGCTGTGGTCGCTCGCGACGGCACCGGGCACGCCGAAGGGCGTGAAGATCCGCACGACGGCGCTGACGAACGACTCGGAACTGCTCTGGGACGCCACGCCGGGCGCGTCGGGCTATGAAGTCCTCTGGCGCGAGACGACCGCACCGGACTGGACGCACGTCATCGACGTCGGCCCGGCGCTGACGGCGAAGATCGACCTGTCGAAGGACAACGTCTTCTTCGGCGTCCGCGCGGTGGGCCCCGGTGGTCGCCGG
Source organism: Amycolatopsis sp. A133 (assembly GCF_031082405.1). Classification (GTDB taxonomy): domain Bacteria; phylum Actinomycetota; class Actinomycetes; order Mycobacteriales; family Pseudonocardiaceae; genus Amycolatopsis. Next base: position 204,854 of record NZ_JAVHJU010000007.1, on the reverse strand, counting down.
AGCCCGGCCGCGTTCCCGGCACCGGTGAGCTGATCACCGGGCACCCGGCCGGTGGCTTCGGGTCAGGTCCGCTTGCGGCGCGCGATCTCGTCGGAGAGCTGCTGTACACGGGCGGGGTCCGCGTCCCGGGCAAGGGCGACGTAGTGGTCCATGACGGCCGGCCGGTAGCGCACGGGCAACGTCTGTCCTGGGGCGAGCCGGGTGAGCTCGGTGATCGTGAGGTCTTCGTCCGCGACACCGCGGAACGAGCTGCCGTCGGCGGTCTCCACGTCGAACATCAGGACCACGCGTGGACTGCCGGCGTTGACCTCGCGCCAGTCGACGAGAACGCCGAGCGCAAGCGCCCCCGTACGCAGTTCCGCGGTGCGCTTCCGGGCCTCACCGCTCAGGAGCGGGTTCGGGGCGACGCCCGGGAAGTTGGGCCCGACGCCGAGCGATTCCCGACTCAGTTCGGGCTTGAGCTGCGCCATCAGATCGTTCAGATCGTTCAGATCGTGGCGCTTCTTCTTCCGGCCGAACAATCCGCCCCCTCTGCCTGTCCACCTGAGCCCTGCCGGTTGGCCGGACCCGCCCTAGGCCGCGGCCTGCGTCAGGACCTGCTCGACGACGTGGTGCGACGGCAGGATCAGGTCGCGCTCGGTCTGAGCGTCGATCTTGCCTTCGAGGAGGTCGCAGAAGCGGTCCAGCTGGGTCGCGAGGGGCTCCCGCGCCGTGACGAGCTCCGGGATCTCGATGACCGTCTGCTGCCGGTAGCCGAGGCCGTCCGGGGTGACCGAGTCGTGCGAGATGTGGCGGTAGATCGTGACGTCGCGGCGCAGCAGGTCGATCTCGATCAGCCGGTCGAGCTCCGACACCATCAGCGACCGGACCTTCCGCTGTCCCAGGCGGGACGCCGAAACGGTGGCCAGGCCGGTCGGGAACGTCAGGACCGTCTCGATGGTGTCCTCGGCGCCCTCGGCCGACTGCGGGTGGAAGTAGCCCGCGCCGGAGGTGACGCGCGACGGCGTCGCGCCGCCGAAGAACTGGATCGCCAGGTCGACGTCGTGCACCAGCAGGTCCCACGCGACGCCGGTCTTGATGCGCGGCGCGTACGGGCCGTGGCGGCGGGCCATCAGGTGGATCGGCTCCTGCACCAGCGCCCGCGCGGTCATCACCGCCGGGTTGTAGCGCTCCAGCAGCCCGCACATCAGCGGGATGTCGTTCTTCGCCGACAGCGCGACGATTTCCTGGGACTTCTCGAAGCTGTTGCAGACCGGTTTCTCGACCAGCATCGGCTTGCCCTGCCGGAAGATCTCCTGCGCCAGGTCGTAGTGCACCTCGGTGGCCGACGCGAGCACGACGGCGTCCACATCGGACAGTTCGCCGATCTCCGGCGTCCACTGCGTTTCGTACCGCTCGGCGACGGCCTTGCCCGCTTCCGCACGCGGATCGATCACGCGGACCAGGTCGACGCGCTCGTTCCCGGCGAGCACGCGGGCGTGGAGGGAACCCATGTTCCCGGTACCGACAAGAGCGATCCGATGCGTCATGCGCCCAGTACCTCGCGAACGGTTTCGATGATGGTGTCCAGGTCGGACTCGGTCAGGTGCGGGTGCACCGGCAGCGACAGCGCCTGCTCCGAGACGGCGCGAGCCACCGGGAAGTCCTCGACGCGCGCGCCCGGGATCAGGTCGTGACCCGTGTAGCAGTCGTAGTCGAAGACGATCTTCGGGTAGTAGATGCCGTTGCCGATGCCGCGCTCGGTCAACGCCGCGGCCAGCTCGTCGCGCGAGAGGAACGCGTGCGGCCCGACCAGCACGGTGTACTGGTGCCACACGTGCTCGCGGCCCGGCAGGACCTTCGGAACCTCGAGGCCCGGCGTACCGGCGAGACCGTCCGAGAGGCGCTTCGCGTTCGCCTGGCGGGCGGCGGTCAGCTGGTCGAGCTTCGCCAGCTGCGGGATGCCGACGGCGGCGTGCAGGTCGGTCATCCGGTAGTTGTGGCCGGCGACTTCGTACTGGTAGCGGGCGCGCATGCCCTGGTTGCGCAGCACGCGCAGCTTGTCGGCCAGCGCGTCGTCGTCCGTGGTGATGACCCCGCCCTCGGCGGTGGTGATGTTCTTCGTCGCGTACAGCGAGAAGCAGCCGATGCCGAACGAACCGGCCTGCTTGCCCTCGAACGAGGCGCCGACGGCCTGCGCCGAGTCCTCGATCACCTGCAGGCCGTGCTCGGCGGCCAGGGGAGCGAGCTTGCCCATGTCCGCGGTCTGGCCGTAGAGGTGCACCGGCATGAGCACCTTCGTGCGGCCGGTCACCGCCTTGGCGACGGCGTCGGGGTCGATCGCGAAGTCGTCGCGCCGGATGTCGGCGAACCGGACGGTCGCGCCGGCCTCGAGGATCGCGTTCAGCGTCGCCACGAAGGTGAACGGCGAGGTGATGACCTCGTCACCCGGCTTCAGGTCCAGCACCTGCAGGGCCGCGACCAGCGCGGTGGTCCCGTTGTTGACCGCGATCGCGTGCTTCGTCCCGGAGACCGCCGCGAAGGCGTCTTCGAAGCGCTTGACCATCGGTCCCTGTGCGATGGCGCCGGAGCGCAGCACCTCGACGACGAGGTCCTCCGCGTCGCGGACGTCGACCACAGTGATGGGGATCATGGGCAGTCTCTCTCGGCAGGCGATTTCGGCGCGTCCGGTACAGTGAGCCGCCGGTTCTGCGCCCGGCCGCCCTGCAGCAACGCGGGCCACACGTTACCGGGCGCGGTAGCACGCCCAGTACCCAGCCGCCGACGAACGGATACCCGCCCGTGGCCAACCGCATCCACCCGACCGCCGTCATCGGCGAAGGCGTCGAACTCGGCGAGGACAACGTCATCGGCCCGTTCGCGGTGATCGCCGGGCCCACGCGGATCGGCGACGGCAACTGGATCGGCCCGCACGTGACGATCGGCACGCCCGGCGAGCACCGTAGCCGTCCGCATCCCGCGGCCTGGGAAGACGCACCGACCGGTGACCCGGATCTCGACGGACACGGTGTCGTCATCGGCAGCCGCAACCGGATCCGCGAGTACGTGAGTGTCCACCAAGGGACCTGGCGGACGACGACGGTCGGCAACGGCAGCTACTTCCTCCGCAACTCCCACATCGCGCACGACTGCCTGGTCGGCGACGGCGTGACGATCGCCTCCAACGCCGTCACGGGTGGCCACTGCCACATCTGGGACGGCGCGAACCTCGGCATGGGCGCGATCCTGCACCAGACGGTCGTGATCGGCCCCGGCGCGATGATCGGGATGGGCTCGGCGGTGCGGCGTGAGATCGGCGCGTTCACCATCGCCGTCGGCAACCCGGCCCGCGTCACCGGCGTCAACGTCGTGGGCCTGTCCCGCCGCGGTCTCGACGAGGAGACGATCGAGGCGCTCGGGCCGTGGCTCAAGGGTAAGGAAGCTCTCCCGGACGTCACGCTGCCCGAAGACCTCTCTACCTTGGTAAAGGCGTGGGACGCTCGCCCGCGCGACGAGCACTAGGAGCTGTGCAGATGTCGGAAGTCGCCCCCAAGCTGCGTGCGGTCTTCGTCGAGGCGCTGGACCTCGACGGCGCTGTGGACGTCGAGAACCTGAAGTACCGCGAGATCGAGGCGTGGGACTCGGTCGGCCACATGGCGCTGGTCGCGGCCATCGAGGACGAGTTCGACGTCGAGTTCGACACCGACCAGGTCATCGACATGTCGAGCTTCAAGGTCGCCGTGGACATGGTCACCGAGCTGCAGTCGAAGAATGACTGATTTGTCGGGTCGCGTCGCACTCGTCACCGGCGGGACGCGGGGGATCGGCCTGGCCACCGCCCGCGCTTTGGCGGAGGCGGGCGCGACGGTGGTGCTCACCGGCCGTGACGAGGCGCGCGCCAAGGAAGCGGCGGCCTCCGTGGGCGCCTCTGGGCTCGCGCTGGACGTCACCGACGCAAAAGCGGTGTCTTCCCTGGTCAGGGGGGTTGCCAAGGAGCACGGCAAGCTGGACATCGTCGTCGCGAACGCCGGGATCATGGAGGACGCGCTCCTCGGGATGATCCGCGAGGAGACCGTCGACACGACGCTGAGCACGAACGTCGCCGGCACGCTGCACACCGTCCAGGCCGCGGCCCGGGCGATGATGCGGAAGAAAGCCTCGCCCGCCGGCGATAGAGGCTCAAGCACAGCCTCGATCGTCGTGCTCGCCTCGATCGTCGGCGAGCACGGAAGTGCTGGTCAGACCCTGTACGCGGCGTCGAAGGCGGCGGTGGCGAACATCGCACGCTCGGCGGCGAAGGAGCTCGGCCGGTCCGGCATCCGCGTCAACGCGGTCGCGCCGGGCGTGATCGAAACCGACCTGACCGCGGGCCTGAGCGAGGACGCGAAGGCCGAAAACGCCGGAAAGACGCCGCTCGGGCGGCTGGGCCGGCCCGAAGAAGTCGCGAACGCGATCCGGTTCCTGGTGAGCGACGACGCGTCGTTCATCACCGGCCAGGTGCTGGGGATCGACGGAGGCTTGGTGCTGTGACGTTGCTGGGTGCGGGAGCTCGGCTGGTGGACGTGGCCGGGGGCCGCACGCTGGCGGGCGCGGAACTGTCGGCCGAGGTCGGCCGGCGGATGGAAGAGCTGGCCGCGCTGCCGGCCGGGGTCGTGTTCGCGCGGATGGCGATCGACCTGCCGAGCGTGCTGACCTACCTGGGCGCGTTCGAGTCCGGGCGGGCGATCGCGCTGATCGACCCGGCGCTCGACGCCGACGTGCTCGCCGGCCTGGTCTCGCGCTTCCGGCCGGCGGCCGTGCTGTCGGCCTCTGGGGACGCGCCGGACGGGTACACCACGCAGGGCGCCGACTGGGTTCGCGACGCCGCCGAGGGCGTCCGGCCCCACCCCGACCTCGCCGTCCTGCTCCCGACCAGCGGGTCCACCGGCAACCCCAAGCTCGTGCGGCTCAGCAGGCAGAGTCTTCTGGCCAACGCCGACGCCATCGCGCAGGTGCTGCACATCAACGCCGACGAGGTCGCGCCCACCTGCCTGCCGCTGCACTACAGCTACGGCCTGTCGGTGCTGAACTCGCACCTGGTGCGGGACGCGACCATCGTGATCGAGCCGTCCGGCGTGCTCGGCCGCGGCTTCTGGGACGCCGTCAACACCTACGGCGTCACGTCGCTTTCGGGTGTGCCGTACCACTACGAAATGCTGCGGCGGCTCAAGTTCGACCCCGCGAAGTACCCGACGCTGCGCACGCTGACGCAGGCCGGCGGGAAGCTGCGCGACGACCTGATCGCCGAGTTCAACGGCAAGATGCTCGCCGTCGGCGGGCGGATGTACGTCATGTACGGCCAGACCGAGGCCGCGCCGCGGATGACGACCGTGCCGGCCGAGCGGCTGGCCGAAAAGCTCGGTTCCGCCGGGCCGGCGCTGCCGGGCGGGAAGTTCGCGGTCCGCCGGGACGACGGCTCCGAGACCACGCACCCGAAAATTGTCGGTGAGGTCGTCTACCGTGGGCCCAACGTGATGATGGGCTATGCGGACGACGAGTCCGGACTGGCCAAGGGCGACGAATGCGGCGGCGTGCTGGCCACCGGTGACCTCGGGTACCTCGACGAAGAGGGCTACCTGTTCATCACCGGGCGGCTCAAGCGCATCGGCAAGGTGTTCGGCAACCGCGTCAGCCTCGACGACCTCGAGCACGCCGCGCGCACGGCGGCGGTCGGGATCGACGTGGTGGCGGCGGTGCCCGCTGGCGACAAGGTGGTGCTGTTCGCCGAGGGCGTCGACAAGGACATCTGCAAGGACGCGTCGCGGGCGCTGTCCGAGCGGCTGCACCTGCACGTCAGCGGGTTCGACGTCCGCCCGATCGACACCGTGCCGCTGCTGGCCAGCGGCAAGATCGACTACCGGACCTTGGAGGGGCGGGTATGAGTGTGTTCACGCGGTCGCAGGCCGACCGGGAAGCCTTGCTGCTGCCCGAGCTGGCTTCGCTCACCGCCCACCACCGGGCGAATTCCGAAGGCTACGACCGGATCCTGGCGTCGCTGGGAATCGCGCCGGACGCTGCTTTCGGCTCGATCGCCGACCTGCCGTGGCTGCCGGTCCGGATGTTCAAGACGCACGACCTCAAGTCGGTGCCGGACAGCGAGGTGTTCAAGACGCTGACGTCGTCGGGCACCACCGGCGCGGGTGCTTCGCGGATCTACCTCGACAAGGAAGCGGCGGGCGCGCAGACCAAGCAGCTCGGCGCGACGCTGCAGGAGGTCCTCGGCGGCGAGCGGCTGCCGATGCTGATGGTCGACACGATCGGCATCATCAAGAACCGCCGCTCGTTCTCCGCGCGCGGCGCCGGCGTGCTCGGCATGGCGAACTTCGGCCGCAAGCACACGTACGTGCTCGACGAGAACGACCAGCCGGACGTCGAGGCGGTCAAGAAGTTCCTCGCCGAGTACGGCGACAAGCCGTTCCTCATCTTCGGCTTCACGTTCATGGTGTGGCTGTACCTGTACGAGGTCGCGCGCGACCACGGGCTCGACCTGTCGAACGGGATCCTGATCCACAGCGGTGGCTGGAAGAAGCTGATCGACCGCGCGGTGGACAACACGGAGTTCCGGCGGCGCTTCAAAGAGGACACCGGGCTCACCCGGATCCACAACTATTACGGGATGATCGAGCAGATCGGCACCGTGTTCCTCGAGGGCCCGTCCGGGAATTCGCTGTACTGCCCGGACTTCGCCGACGTCGTCATCCGGAACCCGGAGACGTGGGAAGAGCAGCCGGTCGGGGAGCCGGGCGTGATCGAGGTCGTCTCGACGCTGCCGCGGTCCTACCCGGGGCACGTCCTGCTGACCGAAGACCTCGGTGTCTACAACGGCATCGACGACGGCGACTGGCCGGGTAAGCACTTCTCCGTGCTCGGCCGGCTGCCCAAGGCCGAAGCCCGCGGGTGCTCGGACACGTTCTCGGGAGCGGCGGCGTGACTTCTCTGACCCAGCGTTTTCCTGCTGCTCCGCCGGTTCCCGTGAGCGACCTGGTCGACGAGCTGCGTGCGTCTCCGCCGGGTGGCCGGCTGCGCGTGGGCGACCCGCGGATCGTCGAGTTCGTCACGAAGTTCGCGCGCAAGCTGCTGGCCCCGGCCACCGCCCGCCGCTTCCCGGAGCTGGCGTCGCTCGGTTTCTTCCTGCGCAAGGGCGAAATCGCCAAGGCTTTGTCCACACTGGACACTTCCGGGAACGCGCTGCGGTTCCCGCGCGGGCTGGTGTTCCACGTGCCGCCGGCGAACGTCGACACGATCTTCGTCTACTCGTGGGCGCTGTCGGCGCTGGCGGGCAACCACAACGTCGTGCGGGTCTCGTCGCGCTCGGCCGGTGCCGCGGAAGCGGTGCTGGAGGCGCTCAACGCGGCTCTGTCCGAAGTGGACCCTGTGGTCGCCGACGTCGTCCGGGCGACCCAGCGCATGGTGACCTACGACCGCAGCGACGAGGTGAGCGGCGCCCTGTCCCTGGCCGCCGACCTGCGCGTCATCTGGGGTGGCGACGGCTCGGTCGCGGCCCTGCGCAAGTACCCGCTCGCCCCGCACGCGCGTGACCTGACGTTCCCGGACCGCTCGTCCTTCGCCGTCGCGTCGGTCGCGGGCTGGCAGCGGGCGTCCTCCGAAGAGCGCCGCGCGGCCGCCGAGGGCTTCTACAACGACTCGTACTGGTTCGACCAGGCCGCCTGCTCGTCGCCGCGCGCGGTGTTCTGGGTCGGCGATGCTGCCGGCGCCCAGGCCGCCGGCCAGGAGTTCCGGACGCTGCTGGCGGCGGTGCTGGAGACGAAGCAGCACGTCACCGAGCCCGCGATGGCGGTCCAGAAGCGCGTCTCGGCGTACGGCGCGGCGGTGGACGGCCTCGTCAAGGAGATCGAGTTCCAGGGCAACGGCCTGGCCACCCTCGAGCTGGCCGACCCGGCGGTGCTGCCGCGCGAGTGGCTCGGTGCCGGCACGTTCGCCAACGCGCGGGTGCCCTCGTTGTCCGATCTGGTGCCGATCGTCCTCCGCAAGGACCAGACGGTCAGCCAGTTCGGGTTCTCGGCCGAGGAACTGACGGCGTTCGCCCATGAGCTCGCGGGCCGCGGTGTCGACCGGATCGTGCCGTTCGGCTCCGCCCTGACCTTCTCGGCGGTGTGGGACGGCTACGATCTGCTCTCCGAGTTCAGCCGCCTGGTCACGGTCCAGGCCTGAGGAGACAGTCGATGACGACGGTTGAGGACCTGCCGGCTGCGGGCAAGCAGCCGAAGTCCACCAGGGCGAAGATCCTCGACGTCGTCCGGTGGGTCGCGATCCTGCTGGTCATCGGCTTCGCGGCCAAACAGCTCGCGGCCAACTGGGGCGAGTTCTGGCACACCCTGCGCGACGTCGCCTGGGAGTCGTCGCTGCTGAGCCTGGTGGCCCTGGTCGCGGCGATCATGGTGTCGACCTGGGGCTGGCAGGTGATGGTCGACGACCTGGGCGAGCCGGTCGGTTACGCCCGCGGCGCGCAGATCTGCCTGGTCGGCTCGCTCGGCAAGTACGTGCCGGGCTCGGTCTGGGCGTACCTGCTGCAGATGGAGCTGGGCCGCAAGGCGGGCCTGGCCCGCGCCCGCATCTTCACCGGCTCCCTGATCCAGCTCGGCGTGGGCATGGTGTCGGCGCTGGTGGTGTCGCTGCTGGCGGCGCCGGCGGTGTTCAGCAACAGCCCGCGCGCGCTGTGGCTGTTCGTGCTCATCCCGCTCGGCCTCGCGATGCTGCACCCGAAGGTCCTGACCTGGGGCACCTCGCTGGTGCTGCGGATCCTCCGCCGCCCGCCGCTGGCGCACCCGCTGGGCTGGCGCGTGATCGGCAAGGTTTTCGGCGCCTCGACGGCGGCGTGGTGCCTGCAGGGAGTCCACCTGTGGCTCCTGGCGAACTCGGTGGGCACCCCGGGCCTCAGCGGCTTCGTGCTGTGCGTGGGCGCGATGGCCGTGGCGATGACGGTGGGCACGTTCGCGTTCATCCTCCCGAGCGGCGTCGGCGTCCGCGAAGTGGCCCAGGTCGCGGTCCTGACGGCGAGCGGCCTGACGGTCGGCCAGGCCACCGCCTTCGCGGTGGCCTCCCGCGTGATGTTCACGGTGGCCGACCTGCTGACGGCGGGCTTCGCGGCCATCGCGGCCCGCTCGACCCGCCCGCCGGTCCCCGCCGCCTGACCCAGCTGTCCACCGGTTGTCCACAGGGCTTGCGCACATGTGGACAACTCGCGCTGGCCGGTAGATCACCGCGTCCGGTTGCGGCTCCCGGCCGGCCCGGCTGATGAGGATTGCCCGGTTCGCTCGACGACTTTCCCAAAACGACCGAATGGAAGTTCAACCGCCGCACCGCGGGGTCCGTCCAATGGTTTTGAAAGCGGTTCGCCGGCAACAACCGTTCGAATTCTCGGCAAACGTAGACGCCCATCATCGGCCCTACCGCCGTCACGGCGACCGCGCCCGCTGGCACCGCCCCGCCGGTCTCGCTCGGGGCGATACCCCGGGCGGCGCTTTTCCGAGACGTCACTTCAACCGTCGGAGGCAACACCCGATCGGGTTATATTGACGGGTGAATATCCCTGCTTGACTGTCGCCGGCGAAGTGCTCCAACCCATTCGGGCAAAGTGACCGGTCCACGGGAAACGCCTCGCCGCCGGCGATCGATAACCTGGCGAAGAGCCGGCCGGGGCGGGTGCGGTGACGACGTGGAGGGGGCCGGGTGGTCTACGCGGTCGTGGTGGCGTGGCTGGTCGTCGCCGCGATCGTGGTGCTGACCTGGAACCGCCTCGACACCGACCGCGGCTGGCGCGGCGTTGTCCTCACCCTCACGCTCGGGCTGTCCCTGCTGCACCAGCTGCTGTTCGCGACCATCACCGAGGACGCGCTCGTCACGTTCCGGTACGCGCAGAACATCGCCGACGGCAACGGGCCGGTCTTCAACCCCGGCGAACGCGTCGAGGGGTACACGAACTTCCTCTGGCTGGTGCTGATCGCCCTTCCGCGGGCCGCGTTCGGCGCGGACGTCCGCGCCGCCGCCGTCGGGCTCGGGGTCCTCGCCGCGCTCGGCTGCGTGCTCCTGTCCTGCTTCCTGGTCAACCGGATCGTCGCCGCGGCCGCACCGGACGGCGCCGAGCCCCGGCCCGCCATCGGGGTGGCCGCCGCGGTGCTCACCGCGAGCGCCGGCGGCCTCGCCGTCTACGGGGCTTCGGGCTCCGAAGTCCCGCTGTTCGTGCTGCTCGTCCTCGCCGTCGGCTACGCGCTCGCCGCGCGCCGGCCGGTGGTCGCCGGGGTGCTCGTCGCCTTCGCCGTGATGACCAGCCCGGAAGGCCTGGTGGTCGCCGTGCTCGCCGGTCTGTGGCTGGCCGGCGCCGCGCTGAAGCGGAAGCACAGCTGGTGGGCACCGGTCGGGTACGTGCTCGGTGCGCTCGTCTTCCTGATTCCCCGGCTGGCCTGGCGCGCGACGTTCTACCAGCACTTCCTCCCCGCGCCGCTGGTCGCGAAGCTCGGCGGCCCGTTCGGCTCGCACCTCGCCGCCGGCTGGCCGTACCTGTCCGGGTTCGCCCTGGCGCACCAGGGTTTCCTGCTGCTCGGCGTGGTCGCCGCGGTCGCGCTGGTGCTGCGGCGCACGCCAGCTGCGGTTCGGGGGGTCCGAGTGGCGGAGCCCCCGGTTGGCACAGCCCGCTCTTCGGGGGTCCGGGTGGCGGAGCCCCCGCTTGTCGCAGCCGTGGAGGGCCGCGCCCTAATTTGGCTGCTGTTCGCGACGAGCGCCGGGCTGGCCGTGGCCGCGGTGCTGATCGGCGGCGACCCCGGGCCGTCGTGGCGGCTGCTGGCCCCGGTGCCGCCGCTGCTGGCCGTGGCCGCCGCGGGGGTGTACGGCGTGCTCGCCGCGGACGTCGCCGGGAAGCCGTCGCCGCAGCCCCGGCCCCTCGCGTCGCGGCTGGTGCCGGTGACCGCCTGCGGACTCGCCGGCATCGCGGTCCTCGTCTCGGTGTTCAGCCCCGAGATGCTCGACCGCGTGCGCGACTGGCGCTCGCACGGCACCGAGCTCGCCGAGATCGGCGGCTGGCTCGGCGACTACCTGCCGCCCGGATCGGTCGTCAGCGCCGCCGCGCCGGGCGCGCTCGCCGACCGCGGCGGGCAGCTGCTCATCATCGACGTCCTCGGCCGCACCGACGACCACATCGCCCGCGAGGGCCGGTACGACGACGGCGTCGCGACCGACTACGACTACGTCGTCAACGGCCGGCGCCCGACCGTCGCCGTGCCCGCCGACGGCGGCTACGCCGATCGCCAGCACTGCGCGATCGACCCGGTGTACGCGGGCAAGTACGAGGTCGCGACGTTCCGCCGCGTCGGCACCCCGTACTGGGTGGCCGTGTACCCGCGGGCAGAACAGGCGAAGGCACTGGTCGCCGACCTCGACAAGGGCCCGGACTTCCGCTACGTACCCTGTCCTTCGTGAAGCTCGAGGCCCCGGACCGGCAGCTGGGCGCGGACGCGCGGCTCGGGATCGGGGTGTTCGGCGCGTCGCTCGCCCTGTTCGTGGTGCGGTTCCTGGTGCCCCGCCCGATCGCGATGTCCAACAACGGCGACGGCGGCCGCGTGCTGTGCGGCGCCGGGATCACCTGGAAGGGCCTGCCCGAGCCGTTCGTCCACCTCGCCTACCCGCCCGCACCGGGAGCGCCGTGCCGGCCGACGTACCTGCTGACGCAGAGCTGGCTCGCGGACCTGGCCGTCCGGATCGGGCGGCTGATCGGCCTCCACGGGACGCTCAGCCTGGTCGTGCTGGGCCTGCTCAGCAGCGTCATCGCCGCGGCGGCGATCACCGCGATCGTGCTCGGCCTGCCGTGCGCGCCGCGGACCCGGCCGGCCGTGGCGGCCGGGCTGCTGCTGGTCGTCGCCGATTCGGCGTTCTTCGGCTACTTCGCCGCGATCCTCGGCGAAGGCGCGGCCTTCCTCGGCCTGCTGCTCGCCGTCGGCGGCCTGCTGCTGACCGCGCGCGAGGGCCGGTGGAGCTACGCGGGCATGGCCGTGACGTTCGTGGGCGGGGTCCTGGCGGTCAACGCGAAGGTCCAGACGCTGACCGTCCTGCCGATCCTCGCGGTCGCGATCCTGCTCGTCCGGCCGGGCGACCTGCGGGGCGTGCGGCGGTGGGCGTCGGCGGCCTTGGTCATCGGGGCCATCGGAGCTGTGACGCTGTACGCGCAGCAGAGCGTCGAGCCGGCGCGCGCCCCCGACGGCACGTACACCGAGTTCCCGGGCGACGACTCGCGCGAGATCAACGCCTCCAACTCGATCTTCCTCAACATCGTCGACGGCAAGCACGACACCCGGGCCGACCTGGCGGAGCTCGGGCTGCCGCCGTCGTTCGCGCAGTACGCGGGCAACGGCTGGTGGCACCCGCACCCGGCCACGATGGACCCGCACTACCCGCAGTACCGCGATCGGATCAGCCGCCGGAACATCGTCACGTACTTCGCGACCCACCCCGGCCGGACCCTGGAGGTCCTCGACCGCGCCGCCACCGACCAGCTCACCGCGCGCCCGGACTACCTCGGCAGCTTCGACCAGAGCGCCGGGTTCCCGCCGCACGCGCAGGAGCACCGGGTGCCGGTGGTGTCGTGGCTGACCGGCCTGATCGCGCCGCTCGGGCTGTTCGCGCTGGTGCCGATCTGGCTGTTCGTGCTGGTCAGGGCCTGGTTGCGGCGGCGGACCGCGCTCGGCGTCGCGTCGGCGTTCCTGTTCGCCGTCTCGGTGACGCAGTTCGGCACGGCGGCGCTCGGCGACGGCATCGAGGGCATCAAGCACCAGTCCGTCGCCCTGTTCGCGATCCTGATCGCCCTCGTTTTGTGTTCTTCCCCGCTGAACCGCCGTTCCGAACCTACGGTCCCGTAACCTTGCCGGATGGCTGACCTGGTTTACCCGCCCGTGATCGGCGCGGCCCGGACGATGTTCCGGGTGCTCGACAACCGCATCCGGATCGAAGGCGCGGAAAACATCCCGCGCCGCGGCGGCGCGGTCATCGCGTGCAACCACGTGAGTTACCTCGACTTCATCTTCTGCGGGCTCGGCGCGCGCCCGGCCAAGCGGCTGACGCGGTTCATGGCGAAGAAGGAGATCTTCGACAACCGCATCGCCGGGCCGCTGATGCGCGGGATGCACCACATCTCCGTCGACCGCTCCGCCGGGCTGGCCTCCTACCGCGAGGCACTCGGGAAGCTGCAGGCGGGCGAGGTCGTCGGCGTCTTCCCCGAAGCCACCATCAGCCGGTCGTTCACCGTCAAGGAGATCAAGTCCGGCGCCGTCCGGATGGCCGCGGCGGCCCACGTCCCGGTCGTGCCGATGGCGCTCTGGGGCACCCAGCGGCTGTGGACGAAGGGCCGTCCGAAGGACCTGACCCGGCGGCACGTGCCGATCTCGATCCTCATCGGCGAGCCGATGCACCCGGCGAAGGGCGACGACTGGGACGTCGTCACGAAGGAGCTGCGCACCCGGATGAGCGCGCTGCTCGAGCGCGCCCAGGCCGAGTACCCGGACCGGCCCGCGTCGGACGAGGACCGCTGGTGGCTGCCCGCCCACCTGGGCGGCACGGCGCCGACCCCGGCCGAAGCGGCCGAGCTCGACCGCCGCTAGAACCAGCGCTCGAGGACCTGCGCGACGCCGTCCTCGCCGGCCGGGCCGGTGACTTCGTCGGCCACCGCGAGCAGCTGCGGGTGCCCGTTCTGCATCGCGACGCCGTGGCCGGCCCAGCGCAGCATCTCGACGTCGTTGGGCATGTCCCCGAAGGCGATCACCTGCTCGGCGTCGACGTCCAGCCGCTCGGCGACGTCGGCGAGGCCGGTCGCCTTGGTGATGCCGTGCGCGGACAGCTCGACCAGCCCGCCCGACGACGAGTACGTCACGTCGACGTCCCGGTCGAACAGCGCGTTGATCGCCGCCGCCATCTCCTCCGACGACATCCCGCGGTGGCTGACCAGCAGCTTGATCGCGGGGTGCCCGAGGACTTCGGCGCGCGGCCCGGTGCGGCCTTCGCCGTCGCCCCACGGGTTGTGGTAGTCCGGCTCGATCACGAAGTTGCGCATGTCGTGGTCCACCGCGCCGGTGCTGACGCGCTCGGTCGCCAGCCGGCAGCCGGGCAGCGCCTTGTCGAGCGCGTGTGCGATGTCGTGCAGCAGGGTGGGCTCGAGCAGGCCGTGCACCTCGATGATCTCTTCGCTGGCGCAGTCGTACAGGACGGCGCCGTTCGCGCACACCGCGTACCCGGTGAGCTCGAGTGGCTTCGCGATCGGGGCGATCCACCGCGGCGGGCGGCCGCTGGCCAGCACGAACGGCACACCGGCCTCGATCGCCCGGCGGACGGCCGCGATCGTGCGGCCGGTGAGGGATTCGGAGGGGCCGAGCAGGGTGCCATCGACGTCGGACGCGATCAACTGGGGTCTCTCCACCCGACCATTGTCCCTGACTCGTTCGGGGGAAGGCTTCCCCGTCCGTGCGACTGCCGGTGGTAACCGATAGCGTCCGGAACTGTGCGAGTAGGCATCGTCATTCTTCCGGAAGATCGTTGGTGGGCCGCCGAGCCGAAATGGCGCGCCGCCGAGGAGTACGGCTTCGACCACGCTTGGACCTATGACCACCTGGGCTGGCGCAACCTGGTCGACGGCCCGTGGTTCTCCGCCATCCCCACCCTGACCGCGGCGGCGATGGTGACGTCCCGCATCCGGCTCGGCACGTTCGTGGCGTCCCCGGTCGCCCGGCACCCCGTGCCCTTCATGCGCGAGCTGAACACCCTCGACGACGTCTCCGACGGACGGCTCGTCCTCGGCGTCGGCGCGGGCGTCGACCACCACCACTACGACGGCGCGGTGCTCGGCGCCCCCGAGCTGACGCCGAAGCAGCGCGTGGACCGCTTCACGGAGTTCGTCGAGGCGCTCGACGGGCTGCTGATGACCGACAAGTTCGACTTCGACGGCGAGTACTACCGGGCCCGCGAGGCCCGCAACCTGCCCGGCCCGGTCCAGCGGCCGCGGCTGCCGTTCGTCGTCGCGGCGAACGGCCCGCGCACGATGACCCTCGCCGCGCGCTTCGGCGCGGGCTGGGTGACCACCGGCAAGGGCGGCGCGACCGCCGACGAGTGGTGGGCCGGCATCAAGCAGCTCACCGAGGTCTTCGACCAGCGGCTGGACGCGGCGGGCCGCGACCGCGCGAGCATCCAGCGCCACCTCAGCCTGGACGCGTCCCCGGTGTTTTCGCTGAGCAGCGTGGAGGCGTTCCGGGATGCGGCAGGCCGGGCGCAAGAGCTGGGCTTCACCGACGTGATCTCGCACTGGCCGCGGTCGTCGTCGCCCTACGAGGGCCGGGAAGCCGTCCTGGAGCAGGTCGCGAGCGACGTCCTGCCGGAGCTCCACTAGTCCGAACGAGTGACATTGGGGCGATCGGGAAACCGATTGTCGTTCCTGTGGCGTCGGTACTTGCAGACGACCGAGATCGCCCCGGGGGGGGTGCGGGGGCCCTCGTGGTCGCGGCGGGGGAGCCGCGGCCACGAGGGCGTTCTACTTCACGATCCGGTAGATGACCGCACCCGGGTTCCGGTACACGACGTTCAGGAAGTCGTGCCCGTCCAGGTGCTGCAGGCCCCGCGCGATGGGCGTGTCCCGGCGGATGGTGCCGCTGCCCACCAGCACGTAGTGGACGTCGAGTCGTTGAACGGCCGCGCGCACCTGCGGGTCGCTGTCGTAGTCGGCGAAGTGCTGGGCCAGGTACAGCGCGTCCGGCGGCGCCACGCCCGCGTCGTAGTGGCCGGCCACCGGGTGCACGCCGGTCAGGGCGTACATCCAGGCCGTGCCGTCGAGCCGGTCGTTGAGCACCTTCTGGTCGGCGGGGATGCCGAGCGTGCCGAGGTGGTCCATCGCGTCGATCTCGTCCTGGCTGACCGGCGGGACCGTTTCGCCGGGCAGGCCGTTGTAGTAGAGCAGCGACACCGTCTTGGCGTTGGCCGCGCGGTAGAACCCGCCGGTCAGCACGCCCATCGCGACGACCAGCAGCACCGCCGTCGCCAGCCCGACGCGGCCGGTCAGCCACGGCCGCGCCCGCACCCAGGCGCGTGCGCTCGCGAGCTTCGCCAGCCACTGCTGGGCCTCGCTCATGCCGTGGGCGGCGAGCAGGCACATCGGGATCGACGCCAGCGCCATCAGCCGGAACCGGTCGTTCCACCAGGGCCGCGACAGGCTGATCACCCAGTCTTCGCCGCCGAAGCACGCGACGACCACGAACAATGCCGACAGCGCGAGCGCCGAGAGCACCAGCCAGCGCATCTGCCGCAGCCGCGCCAGCGTGAACACGCCGATGGCGAGGAACACCGTCAGCCAGATCTGCGGCACCGGCAGTACCTGCTTGAACGTCGCCAGCATGGCCAGCGCCTTCCACACCGGCATGTGCGAGCCCCAGGCGTGGTACGGGTACGCGCCGGACGTGAAGCCGATCGCGCCGAGGATCATCGGCGCGGCCAGCAGCCCGGCCGCCACCATCACCGGCACCACCCGCAGGACGTCGCCGCCGACGACCCGCCAGGCCCGCTTGGCGTCGGGGACGCCGTCGACGCGGCGGCCGCGCAGTGCGCGGTACCAGCGCTGCACCACCAGCGGGAAGGCGAACAGGATCGCCCCGAACAGCGCGCTCGAGTGCGCGGCGAGCAGGCCGGTCGCGCTCAGTGCCAGCACCGCGCCGGTGCCGACGCCCGGCCGCACGACGAACCGCTGCAGCGCGACCACCGCCAGCGGCGTCAGCACGATGCCGAGCGCAAACGGCAGCAGCCCGCTGGACACCGACTCGTACGCCCCGGTCGTCGCGCCGCCCGCGACCAGCGCGGCGCTGCCGGCGAACACCGCGCGGCCGCCGAGCTGGCGCACCAGCGCGGCCATGGCCAGCGCGAACAGCCCGGCGATCGGCATCGTGATCGCGTTGAGCGTGACCGGGATCGACGTCCCCGACAGCTCGTAGACCAGGGCGCCGGCCAGGTGGTAGGCGTTCGGGTAGAAGGAGCCGTCGGGGTACCAGTTGATGGTGCCCATGCCGGTCAGGGAGCCGTCGCCGGTCTCGGCGATGTAGCGGATGCCGTTCGCGTGGAACACGGTGTCCCAGCGCTGGAACACCGCCGTCGTCCCGCCGCGGCCGGAGACGACGACGGCGATCGACACGGCGACGGCGATCGCGACGCAGGCGCCCACGGCGAAGTGGGCCCGCCGCGTCCACGGCACCGCGGGCTCCTCGGCACCCGGCGTGAGCCAGCCGCGCGCGGTCGCCAGGCGGCGCAGGCCGTAGAGCACGGCGGCGAGCAGCAGGGTGACCGCGGCGACGCTGAGCGAGCCGTACGGGATGTGCGCGATGGCCAGCCAGGGACCGGCCAGGCCGGTGATGGCGTAGCTGAGCAGCGGCGCGAGCCCGGCGAGGGCCCAGCCGCGCAGGCCGGCGGCCCACCCGACGACCCCGCCGGGGACCGCCAGCACGGCCAGGTAGGTGGCCACCGCGGCGAAGTAGCTCCAGAAGTCCTCGGGTGCAGGCACTGCTTTCCAGGTGTGTCGTAGGCCGAAATGTGATAGTCGGGTGCGGGCCGTGTGACCGACCTGCGTACCCTCGACGCCCGTGAGCGCGCACACGAACCCCGCACAGATTACTGAAGACGATTTCGCAGGTTACGACCTCATCGTCGTCGGGTCCGGTTTCTTCGGCTTGACCGTCGCCGAACGGGCCGCGGCCGAGCTCGGCAAGAAGGTCCTGATCCTCGAGCGGCGCAGCCACCTCGGCGGCAACGCGTACTCGGAGCCGGACCCGGAGACCGGGATCGAGGTGCACAAGTACGGGGCGCACCTGTTCCACACGTCGAACAAGCGCGTGTGGGAGTACGTGAACCGGTTCACCGAGTTCACGAACTACCAGCACCGGGTGTTCGCGCGGGTCAAGGACCAGGTCTACTCGTTCCCGATGAACCTGGCCCTGATCAACCAGTTCTTCGGCAAGTCCCACACCCCGGACGAGGCGCGCGAGCTCATCGCCAAGCAGTCGTCGGAGTTCGAGACCAGCGCCGCGCAGAACCTCGAGGAGAAGGCCATCTCGCTGGTCGGCCGTCCCCTCTACGAGGCGTTCATCCGCGGGTACACCGCGAAGCAGTGGGAGAACGACCCCAAGAACCTGGGCGAGAACATCATCACGCGCCTGCCGGTCCGCTACAACTTCGACAACCGGTACTTCAACGACACCTACGAGGGCCTGCCCGTCAACGGGTACACCGCGTGGCTCGAGAAGATGGCCGAGCACGAGAACATCGAGATCCGGCTCAACGTCGACTACTTCGACGTGCGCGAGCACATCCCGGCGGGCACCCCGACCGTCTACACCGGGCCCCTGGACCGCTACTTCGGCTACTCGGCGGGCCGGTTCACCTGGCGCACCGTCGACTTCGAGTCCGAGGTGATGAGTGACTGCGGTGATTTTCAAGGCACCTCGGTCGTCAACTACAACGACCAGGAAGTCCCCTACACGCGGATCATCGAGTTCCGGCACTTCCACCCGGAGCGGGACTACCCGAAGGACAAGACGGTCATCTTCCGCGAGTACTCCCGCTTCGCGGGCGAGGAAGACGAGCCGTACTACCCGATCAACACGCCGGAGAACCGCGAGAAGCTCGAGGCCTACCGCGAGCTGGCCAAGGTCGAGGCCCGCGAGAAGAACGTGCTGTTCGGCGGCCGGCTCGGCACCTACAAGTACCTCGACATGCACATGGCCATCGGCTCGGCGCTGTCGGCGTTCGACAACAAGATCGCCCCGCACCTGACCGACGGCGCGCCGCTCGACGGGTCCCTCGATGCTTGAGAAGGGGCAGTCCACCGGAGAGGTGGCGGTCCTGGCCAAGGCGCAGGGCTTTCTGAAGAGTGAAGCTTCGGTGAAAGCCGCGCGCGGGCTTTCGCACTTCGGCGAGCACAGCGCCGGGTGGTTCGCCCTCGGCCTGATCGGAGCCGCGGTCGACAAGGAGCGGCGCAAGGACTGGCTGGTCGCCTCGGTGGGTGTCGTCGGTGCGCACGCCGCGTCGATCGCGGTGAAACGCGTGGTCAGGCGGCCCCGACCGGACCACCCGAGCGTGGAGGTACTGGTCGGCACGCCGAGCAAGCTGAGCTTCCCGTCGTCGCACGCGACGTCCACGACGGCGGCGGCGGTGCTCTACTCCGGATTGACCGGGCGTAACCTGGTGCCCGCCCTGGTACCGCCGATGCTGGCCTCGAGGCTCGTGCTCGGCGTTCACTATCCGACAGACGTTTTGGCCGGTGCAGCTCTCGGGGGGCTCGTCGGTGGTCTGATACGACGGAAGCTGAAGAAGAACCCATGAGCGAGACGACCGAGCAGCGCAACAGCGACGAAGCGGCCGTGACTCCTGAGGCACCGGAGACCCCGGTGACGGTGAAGTCCTCGGAGGCGACCACGGCGACCGCCACCCGCGGGCCGTTGGGCCTGGTCGGCGGCGTCCTCAAGACGGCGCGGCCGCGCCAGTGGGTGAAGAACGTCCTGGTCTTCGCGGCCCCGTTCTTCGCGTTCTCGAAGTCGACCGACCGCACGGGCCTGCTGCTCGACGCGATCGTCGCCTTCGTGGCGTTTTCGCTGGTGGCGAGCTCGGTCTACCTCATCAACGACGCGATCGACGTCGAGGCCGACCGGGCCCACCCGACCAAGCGCAACCGGCCGATCGCGGCCGGGCTCGTGCCGGTCCCCGTCGCGTACGGGGCCGCGGTCGTGTTCTTCCTGGCCGGCCTCGGCGTGTCGTTCCTGGCCAGCTGGCAGCTGGCGGTCGTGCTGGGGGTCTACGAGGCCGTCCAGCTCGGTTACTGCTTCGGCCTCAAGCACCAGCCGGTGGTCGACCTGGCCATCGTCGGCTCGGGCTTCCTGATGCGTTCGATCGCCGGTGGTGTCGCGGGCGGTATCGCCCTTTCGCAGTGGTTCCTGCTGGTCACGGCGTTCGGCTCGCTGTTCATGGTGGCCGGCAAGCGCTACGCGGAGATCATGCTGTTCGAGCGCACCGGCGCGAAGATCCGCTCGTCGCTGAAGAAGTATTCGGCCAGCTACCTGCGGTTCGTCTGGGCGACGTCGGCGGCGATCCTGATCATGTCGTACTGCCTGTGGGCGTTCGAGATCCGCCAGACCGAGCACAACTCGGTGTGGGCGCTCATCTCGATGGTCCCGTTCCTGGTGGCGGTGCTCCGCTACGCCGTCGACGTCGACGGCGGCATCGCGGGCGAGCCCGAGGAGATCGCGCTCAAGGACCGCATCCTGCAGGTGCTCGGCGCGACCTGGGTGATCACGCTGTTCCTGGCGTTCTACCTGTGAGCTCTCATGGCGGATCGACAGGTTCGCTTCAGGTGACACACAGCTGACCGGCGCACCCTGAGGTGGTGGGGGCGGGCACTGCGCCCGTCCCCGTGACCACAGGAGCGACGATGAACGACCAGCCGCGCGAGGAGAAGCCCCCGTCCGGGGCCGACCAACCAACGGCCGAACAGCCAACGGCCGCCCACGGCACACCGACCGAGCCCGAGCTTTCACGTGAAAGCTCGGGTCCCGACCCCGCACTTTCACGTGAAAGTGCGGCGGGCGGGACGGCGGGTGCGGGCCAGGCGTCCGGGGCCGGCGCGGCCGACCAGACCGCTGTCCACGGCCAGCAGCCGCCGCCCGCGCCGCCGACTCCGCAGCTCTCGCAGCCCGGCCCCGGCCAGGCCTACGCCGCCTGGGGGCCGCAGGCGGCCCCACGGCAGCCCGGCGGCTTCCGGCGGTTCGTCGGCCACCGGGCCACCCAGCTCGTCGGGGTCGGCGTGCTCGGCCTGCTCGTCGGCGGCGGCATCGTCGGTGGCATCGCGGCCGCCACCCACCACGGTCCGCGCGACGGCCGGCCCGGCATCCACCGCCAGTACGACGGCCCGAACGGCAACCAGGGCTTCAACGGCCGTGGTCCCGGCTTCGGCGGCCGGGGAAACACCGGCAACACCGGCAACTCCGGCTCGGGGGACGGCATCTGATCGCCGACTGTGGCCTGGGCCACCCCTACCCGGCTCAGATCACAAAAGCATCACGGGCGAGGTATGGTGTCCCGGATGCGAAGCGCCTCCGCAGAACTCCCCCAAGCCGTCCGTGCGCTGCCGGCGGCCGGTCCGGTCGCCCGCTCGTGGGCCCTGCCCGCGGGGGCCGCGGCCGCTTCCGCACTGGTGTTCGCCCTGGTCAGCAGCCATCTCATCGATGACACCTACATCACGCTGTCCTACGCGAAGAACCTCGCCTTCCACGGCCACTGGGGCCTGATCGAACAGGGGACGGCGAACACCGCGACGTCGCCGCTGAACGTGCTGGCCCTCGGCGCGGTCACGTTCGTCGTGCGCGACGCCGTGTTCGCCGCCGGGGTTGTGTTCGTCGCCGCGCAGGTGCTGCTCGTGCTGGGCCTGCGCCGCGTGGGCGAGCGCGCCGGCCTGCCCGCGGCGTTCGCGCCGCTGACGTTCGGGCTCCTGCTGGTGAACCCGCTGCTGCTGTCCTCGATCGGGCTGGAGGTGGCGCTCGGCGCCGCCGGTGTCGTGTGGACGCTGGTCTACGCGGGGGAGCGGCAGCCGGGGCGGCTGGGTGTCGTCGTCGGGCTGCTCGCGCTCGTCCGGATCGACCTGCTGCTGATCGCCGCGGTGCTGTTCGCGGCCCGGCGCGAGTTCTGGACCGGGATCTGGCGGACGGCGTTCGCGGCGCTCGCCGTGACGCTGCCCTGGTTCGGGTTCAGCTGGGTGGTGCTCGGCTCGGCCGTGCCGGACACGCTCGTGATCAAGATCAGCCAGCAGGCGTGGGGCCCGTTCAGCTTCACCAACGGCCCGCTGCTGTACTGGCGCAACTTCCCGGCCGCGGCCACACTTTCGTTCCTGCCGCTGCTGCTCGCGGGCGTGGCCGCGGTGGCCTGGATCGCCCACTTCCGCCGTGGCTCGGAGACGGCCCGCCGCCTGACGCCGTTCGCGGCGCTCGCCGTCGGGGGCGCGCTGCACTACGTGGCGTACAGCCGGCTCGGCGTGCCGCCGTACCACTGGTACTACGCGCCGAGCATCATCTGCGCGACGATCTTCCTCGCCGCCTGCGCTTCAGCGGTCCCAGAGCGGGTGCGGCGCGGGACGTGGACGCTGGCCGGAGCGGCGCTCGCGGCGAGCGTCGCGGTGTACGCGCTGCCGGGCGTCCCCCGCCAGTTCGCGCCGATCACGAGCAACCACGCGTCGACGACGGAGTACCGCGAGATCGGCCACGAGCTGGCGGCGATCGCGCACGGCCGCAAGGTCGAGACGGCGGGCGAGGTCGGCGCGCTGGCGTACGCGTGCGACTGCGAGCTGGTCGACGAGTTCTCCGACCGCGGCGCGGTCGACCCGGCGATCACCGAGACCAAGCGCCGCAGCGACGATCTCGGCCGCGCGCTGCTGGAAGCCAACTTCCACAACTTCGACCACAGCGTCGCCCCGATCAGCCCGGACCTGGTCCTGGCGACGACCCGCCGCGCACCCCCGCCGGCCGCGCTGGCGAGCTGGCACATCGACTCGCCGTGGATGGGCAGCCAGAACCTCTACCTGGTGCCCGCCCACGCCGTCGGCGGCTGAGCGCTTCAGGCCCGACAGCCGGGAAAGGCTCAGATCGGGAGCTTGCGGAAGATCGGCCGCGGGACGTGCCGCAGCGCCGACATCACCAGCCGGAACTGCGCCGGCGCCCACACCAGGTCCTTGCCCGCGCGGGCCGCGCCGACGGCGATTTCCGCGACCTGCTCGGCCGTCTGCGCCAGCGGAGCGTCCTTCAGGCCCTCGGTCATCTTCGTCTTGACGTGACCCGGACGGACGACCGTCACCTGCACCCCAAAAGGCGCGAGGGCCTCGCCGAGGCCCAGGTAGAAGCCGTCGAAACCGGCCTTGGTGGAGCCGTAGACGAAGTTGGAGCGCCGGACGCGCTCGCCGGCCACCGACGACAGCGCGATCACCGTGCCGTGGCCCTGGGCCTTGAGCTTCTCCGACAGCGCGACGCCGACCGACACCGCGGCGGTGTAGTTCACGGTCGCCAGCTCGACGGCCTTCGTGTGGTCCTGCCAGACCTCTTCGGGGTCGCCGAGCAGGCCGAACGCCACGACCGCGACGTCGATGTCGCCGCCCTCGAACGCCTTGGCCAGCACGCCGGGGTGCGCCGCCGTGTCCTTCGCGTCGAAGTCCACAGTGGACACCTCGGCGCCGCGGTCCTTCAGGCGCTGGGCGGCGGCGTCGAGCCGCGGCGAGGGCCGGGCGGCCAGCACGACCCGCAGCGGCTTCTCGGCCAGGTACTTCTCGGCGATCGCCAGCGCGATGTCGGACGTGCCGCCGAGCAGGAGCAGGGATTGGGGGTTGCCCACCGCGTCGATCACAGTTCGAGCCTCCGGCTCATGTCAGAGGCGAAAACGCCTTCGGGGTCGATGGATGCGCGTACCTTGCGCCACTCTTCGAGCCGCGGGTACATCTTCGCGAACGTCTCGGGCGAGGTGCGCGAGTCCTTCGCGGTGTAGAGCCGCCCGCCCAGCGCCAGGACGTCTTCGTCGAGCTCCTGGCAGAACCGGCTCAGGCCGTCCTTGATCGGGAAGTCGACGCAGACCATCCAGCCCGGGTGCGGGAACGACAGCGGCGCCGCGTTGCCCTCGCCCATGCGCTTGAAGACGTTGAGGAAGGACACGTGCCCCGACTCGGCGATCTTCCGGACGATGTTCCGCAGCGGCTCGTGCGCGTTCAGCGGCGTCGAGAACTGGTACTGCAGGAAGCCCTTCGAGCCGTAGGCCCGGTTCCACTCGCCGAACATGTCGAGCGGGTGGTAGAAGGCGGTCAGGTTCTGGATGACGCCGCGGGCGTCCTTCGGCGTCTTCCGGTAGTACAGCTCGCCGATCGTGCCGAAGGTCAGCTTGTTCGCGAGGCCGTTCGGGAAGATGTCCGGCAGCGTCGCCAGCTGCGGCGCGTCGAACTTCAGCGGGTTCGCCCGCAGCTTCGGCGGCAGTTCGTCCAGCTTGGCGAGCGAGCCGCGGCCGAAGGCGGCGCGGCCCAGCTTCGCGCCGGTGGAGATCGTGTCGAACCACGCCGACGAGTACGTGTAGTTGTCGTCGGAGCCGTTGCTGACCAGTTCCAGGGTCTCGTCGAGGTTGTTCGTGCGCTCGTTGTCCGCGATGAAGTACGCGGTCTCGGTCTTCGTCATCCGGATCGTGGCCCGGACGATGATGCCGGTCAGGCCGATGCCGGCCACGGTCGCCCAGAACAGCTCGGCGTCCGGGCCCTCCGGCGTCAGCGTGCGGATCTGCCCGTCGGCGGTGATCAGGTCCATCGACACGACGTGGTTGCCGAAGCTGCCCGCGCTGTGGTGGTTCTTGCCGTGGATGTCGTTGGCGATCGCGCCGCCGATCGTCACCTGGCGCGTGCCGGGCAGCACCGGGACCCACAGGCCGTACGGGAGCGCCTCGCGCATCAGCTGGTCGAGGCTGACGCCGGCGTCGAGGTCGACGAGCGCGCTGTCCGGGTCGATCGAGTGGATCCGGTTCAGTGCCGTCATGTCGACGACGAGGCCGCCGGCGTTCTGCGCCGGGTCGCCGTAGGACCGGCCGAGGCCGCGGGCGATGACGCCGCGTGCACCGGCCTGGGCCACGGCGCGCGCGATGGTCTCGACGTCCGGCGTGGTCAGGACGTCGGCCGTGGTCGGTGCCGTCCGCGCCCAGCCCATGAGCGTGCGACGCTGTGTGTTGGGTACGTGGGTCACCCGACCAGGGTAGCCACGCCGACCGACGCCCGGAACGTGACCCTGAAGTGCTCGTCTCTACACTTTGCGCATCAAGGCACAAGCGCCCGCGCGGGTGACCATGACTCAGGCAACGAGGTAACGCAGTGGTGGCGACCGATCCGCAAGCCGACATGACGGCTGCTCAGTCCTCCCCTGGACTGCTGGGCCAGCTCATCCGCTTCGCCCTGGTCGGGGGCTTCTGCGCCCTGGTCGACCTGGGCACCTACACGCTGCTGACCCAGGTGGCCGGGATGGCCACCTCACCGTGGGTCGACATCGCTCGCGCTATCAGTTTCATCGTGGGCACGACCACGGCGTTCTTCCTGAACCGGAAGTTCACCTTCGCCGGCGGCCGCCGCGACGGCAAGGCGCAGATCGGCTCGTTCGTCCTGCTCTACACCGTGACGTTCTTCGTCGCGGTCGGGGTGAACCAGCTCATGCTGCAGGTCCTGCCGGAGTCCGCGTGGCAGCACACGCTGTGCTGGGCCGTGTCCCAGGCCACCGCCACCGTGATCAACTTCGTCATGCTCAAGTGGGTCGTCTTCCGCGAGCCGTCGACCGAGGAGAACTGAGGAACTCAATGCCCGGTAAAACAGCAACCCCGGCGCCGACCACCACTGCCGGCGCGGCCGCCGAGACGCGGTTCACCGAGCACACTCCGCAGGGCCGCCTGACGGCGCAGCGCGGGCTCTACGCCGGCCCCGCCCCGATCGTCAGCAAGGACCTGTACGCCGAGCTCGAGTGGGGCGCGGCCGTGCGGGAACGTGCGTCGATCACCCTCGAGCCCGCCTCCAAGGTGTCGGGCAACACCTACTTCGGCCGGTTCCCGGCCAGCTACTGGCAGCGCTGGACGACGGTGACCGAGGTCTCGGTCGAGGCCGTCGTCACCGGCACCGGCCTGCTGTCCATGGGCGCTTCCGACGTCGAGGGCGAGCCCCGCGTGGTGGCCGCCGAGCAGGTCAAGGACGCCAAGCAGGCGAAGGTGTCGCTGACCGGCAAGCTCGACAAGTTCTACGACGGCGGCGCGCTCTGGCTCGACCTCGAGACCGAGGGCGGCCAGACGCTGCGCGTCGAGCAGGTCCGCTGGACCGTCGACGCCCCGGAGAAGATCCGCCCGACCGCGGTGACCATCTGCACGATGAACCGCGCCGACGACTGCCTGAAGAACCTCCAGGCCCTCGCCGCGGACGTCTCCTCGCTGGAGACCCTGGACGCGATCTACGTCGCCGACCAGGGCACCGACCTCGTCGAGTCCCGCGAGGGCTTCGAGCAGGTCGCCAAGGACCTCGCCGACAAGCTGCACTACATCAAGCAGCCGAACCTCGGCGGCGCCGGCGGCTTCACCCGCGGCCTCTTCGAGGTGGCCGGGCACACCGCCACCGAGCACGCGAACGTCCTGTTCATGGACGACGACGTCCTGCTCGAGCCGGACCTGGTGATCCGGATGACGGCGTTCTCCAACCGCGCCGCCAACCCGATCATCGTCGGCGGCCAGATGCTGAACCTGTTCCACCCGAACCAGCTGCACGTCGGCGCCGAGTACGCCCGGCTCAACACGCTCGAGCCCGGCCAGCCGGTCGAGCACTCGCTGTCCACCGCCGACCTGCTCGGCGTGGACGAGGAGACGCTGAAGCCGAACCGCCAGGAGCGCCGTCTCGACGCCGGCTACAACGGCTGGTGGTCGTGCCTGATCCCCTACGAGGTCGTCCAGGCCACCGGCTACCCGCTGCCGTTCTTCTTCCAGTGGGACGACGCCGAGTACTCCTACCGGGCCCGCGCGCACGGTTTCCCGACCGTCACCCTGCCGGGTGCGGGCGTGTGGCACGCGGACTTCCACATGAAGGACTGGGACGAGTGGCACCGGTACTTCAACCTGCGCAACTCGATCATCACCGCCGCCCTGCACTCGCCGTTCAACCTGAACCTGCTCTCGCGGGTGCTGATCGCGCAGCTGGTGCGCTACCTGCTCGGTATGCAGTACGGCCTGTCGGCGACGCTGATCAAGGCCGTCGAGGACTTCCTGAAGGGCCCGGAGATCCTGCGTGACGGCGGGGTCGACGCGATGAAGGAGATCCGCCGCATCCGCGACGAGTACCCGGAGACCAAGCGCCACAAGGCGACCGACGTCCCGGGCATCGCGTCCAACGACATCGGCATCATCAACAGCGCGCCGCGGCCCAGCATGCAGCGCCTGGTGCTGATCAAGCGCGTCCTCGACCGGGTGCTCGGCCGCAGCCGCTTCGGGCTCGGCGCGGTGCCGATCGACGAGGCGAACTGGTGGCACATCGCGCTGTTCGACACGGCGGTGGTCACCGACGCGAGCCAGGAAGGCGTCCGCGTCCGCTCCTACGACCGCGTGAAGATGTTCGCGCTGGCCAAGCAGGGCGCGAAGGTCGTCCAGCGGCTGCGCAAGGAAGGCGCCGCGGTGCAGGAGCAGTACAAGCGCGCCATGCCGGAGCTCACCTCGCGTGAGAACTGGAAGCGCCTGTACAAGCTCTGAGGCTCTTCGCGAAGGCCGTCTCACGTACGTCGTGAGGCGGCCTTCGCCGTTAGCCGTGCATGCCGAACACGGTGCTCTTCCGGGCGAGGTCGTCGACGTATGCGGCGGCGACGTGGGCGAAGTTGATCGCGACCTCGGAGCCGTCCTTGGTGGTCACCGTCTCGACGGTGCCGGTCTGCACGAGCTGGGCGAGCTTGCCCGCCAGCTTCCCGGACTCTTCGGTGGTCAGCGCGAACAGCAGCGGCTCCCCGCCGGTGGCGAGGTGCAGGACGAGGGCGGGTTTCGGATCAGCCATGCGTCCATCGGACCAGCGGCGATCTTGCCCCGGCAAGTGGGTTCGCTGAGGGCGGAGCTTTCCGGTGGACTACCGTTTTCGGCGAAGGCCGGACTCATCCGCGGGGGGTTGGAAGCGAATGCCGCACTCGTTCTCGCTGTCGCTGGCAGCGGTGGACATCCTGCTGGAACAGCTCGGGCTCGGCCGCGCGCCGACGCCGTTCGAGGTCCCGCACGTGGGGACGACCGTCGAGCAGCGCGCGATGATCCGCGACGCCGTCGTCCGCGACCTGACCGGCCGCGGGCTGTGGAGCCGCGGCCGCCTGGACCCGGACGCGGAGCTGGCGCTGGCCACGTTCGTCCGCGGCAGCGTGACCATCAGCGCGGCCGCCGAGCTGGGCGACCGCCACCTGTTCGCCCGCGTCGCCACCGACGGCCAGTTCGCGGTGCTCGCCCGCCAGGAGGAGAACCTCATCGTCTTCGAGGAGGTCCGCCCGACGGGCATTGTCCCGGCGATCGTCGACCTGCTCCCGCTGACCCCGGCGGCGCCCGGCCAGTCGGTGACGATTTCCCGGCCGGTCCAGCAGCCCCGCCACCAGCGCCGCGACGACGCGTACGACCCGTTCGCGGGCGTCACGGGCCCGCGTTCCCAGAGCGGTGCCGGCGGGCCGCAGGTCCGCATGATCGAGCGGGTGTTCCAGGAGCCGAAGAAGCGGGTCGGCCAGTTCACGGCCCAAACCCGCGGCGGCACGTTCCCCCCGCTGGCCTGGTTCGACACCCCGAACGGCCGCTGGCTGATGTCCTCCCGGGCCGCGGCCGACGGCCAGCGGTGGATCACCTACGCCCCGGCGGACAACGCCCGGCTGGCCCAGCAGCTGTACGCCCAGCTCGAAGGCCAGTTCTGATCCTTCCGGAACCGCTCGCCGCGTGACCGCGTCGAAGGTGAAGATCGGTGAACGGCAGTGGCAGAGGGTGCCCGGCTAGTAGACTTCCGGGTGCACACGCACGGGCGAAGCGATATCGGGGTGAACAGCGATGCAGATGGCTGACGGCGGGGGCGGCTCGATCGCGAACATCGTCAATCCGCTTTCTTCGGCGAGCATGGTTGCCGCGGTGCAGAGCGTCAAGGCCGAGACCGAGAAGCTGGTCGCCGCGGCTGCGAGCGGGGGCTTCAAGATCACCCCGGAGGGCGTGAAACCGATCCGGGACGCGTTGAACGACCTGGTCACCGACCTCCGTGGCCTGGAGCAGACCACCTACACGCTCAACCAATCGCCGCAGCTGGGCAACCACCCCTACGGACACACCATCGCGGCCCACGACCAGAAGGGCGCGACGCAGGCGGAGGGCTCTGCGGGTGTCGTGCTGACCCAGCTCCGCGAGGTGGCCAAGCAGGCTGACGAGGCACTCGCGCGCGCCGCCGGCCTTTACCACGAATCCGAGAACGCTGCTCTCGACGCCATGAAGTCCAAGCCGTAGGGAACGATGAAACTCCTCGCACGCGCTGTCCTGCCCGTCGCCGCAGGTGCCCTCCTGCTGGCCGGCTGCACGACCACTCAGCCCGGAACCGCGTCGCCCGCCAACTCGGAGCCGGCCGCGCCCACGTCCGGTGGTTCGGCTTCGGCGGACCCGGGCAGTGCCACGACCGCGTCGCTCGAGCCGTGCACCCTGCTCACCGCTTCCGATGTCAGCCCGTACAGCACGTTCGGCGACGCCGAGGAGCAGAAGCTCGGCGCGGCGCGGGTCTGCAGCTACCTGAACAAGACCACCACGGCCAGCGAAGAAAGCATGGGCATCAACGTCGCCATCCGCGACGACGCTTCGCTCGACTCGGTCAACGACACGGGGAACGGCGTCAAGGACCTGGAGGTCAACGGCCGCAAGGCCAAGGAGGCGTCCGGCAACACGCCGCTCGGTTGCACGGTCGCCCTCGGTGTGGGCGACAAGGGGCGTGTCGACGTGAACGTCACCTCGGTGAACACGGTCGAGAAAGCCTGCCAGATCGCCGAAGACGTGGCCACGAAGACCGTCGAGCCGAAGCTGCCCAAGGGGTAAGGGGATCCAGATGACGACGCGACAGGGCCCGACGCCGAAGACAGAAGACAAGACACCCCAAGAAGTCCAGAACATGGCGCCGGCCGAGCGGGACGCCTACCTGCAGCAGAAGGCCGAAGAAGGCGTCGACCCCGGCAGCTGGCTCTTCGGGCCCGTCCAGCAGTGGATCGCTCAGGCCCAGGCCAAGAACCAGGCCCAGCAGATGGGCGACAAGAACGTCGCGGAGGCCACCAAGGGGCGCGACGTCGAGTACGTCCAGGGCCTGAACGCGCCCAACGCGGACTACAAGGGCAGCGACCACGCCCAGCTGCAGGCCTTCCTCGAGAGCAACCTGAACGTCGAGCAGGTCTCGGACGTCTCGACGGCGTACCACAAGGTCCACCAGGTCTTCGACAAGTTCGCGCAGTCGATGACCACCGCGGTCAACGCCTCCAAGGGCACCTGGGAAGGCAGTGCCGCCGAGAACGCGCAGCAGTACTTCACCAGCCTCAGCAAGTGGTCCGACGCCAACTCCCAAAACGCCAAACTGGCGTCGGAAACCATCTACGACCAGGGCCAGGCCGCCGCCACGGCGAAGAACTCCATGCCGGCGCCCATCCCGTTCAGCTGGACCGACGAGTTCAAGGGCTGGGCCACGTCGAACCCGTTCAACCTGCCCGACAACGTCGACAAGTCCCTCCAGAAGCAAAAGGACAGCCAGGCAGCCCACGACGAAGCCGCCGGTGTCATGGCGACCTACGACAAGAATCTCTACGAGGCCGCGTCGAAGCAGCCCGCCTTCGCGCCTCCGCCCAGCTTCAGCACCGGCGGTGGCGGCGATGACCCCAACGGCACCGGGGACAAGAACGGCATCAACAACCCCTCCGGCGTGAACATGCCGGGTGGCAACTTGGTCAACACGCCCGGCGGCACCGCTCAGGGCTTCGTGTCCGGCAACGTCCCCGGCGGCACCGGCGGGCCGGCCGCGCACTTTTCCGGGCCGGGCTCGACCACCGGCTCCGGGTTCGTCCCGGCTGGCACCACCACGCCGTCCAGCTTCTCGCCCAGCTCGATCCCCGGCACGTCGGCGCCGAACCCGAACCAGCAGTTCGGGGGGATGCCGCCGATGAGCCCGATGCCGATGGGCGGGATGAACTTCGGCGGCGACGAGGCCTACAACTCCAAGGTCGGCGGCGGTGGCGGCGGGCGCGGTGGCGGTGGCTTCGGCCCCGGCGGCTCGGCCGCCGGCAACGCGACCGGCGCGGGCGCCGCGTCGGGGGCCGCCCGGCCGGGCGGGATCGGGGCGGCCGAAGCGGCCGCGGGACGCGGGATGGGTGGCCTCGGTGCGGGCGCCGGCGGCCGTGGTGGCATGGGACCCGGTGGGGGCATGGCGCGCGGCCAGAAGGGCGAGGGCGACGAGGACACCGAGCACTCGCGTCCGACGTACCTGGTCGAGGGTGACCCCGACGAGGTCTTCGGCACCGACATGCGCACAGCGCCGCCGGTCATCGGAGAATAAGGCAAACAAAAGGGCCCCCGCTGAAGAGCGGGGGCCCTTTCGTCAGTACCGGTAGAACTTCTCCGCGCGGCCCTGCCGCACCAGCTTCAGCCACTGCAGGAACGCCTTCGGGTCCCGCTTCACGCCCACGAAGTACAGTCCGAAGCGGACGATCTCGAGCGCGCCGATCTTGCGCATCCCCGGCTGGGACAACAGGTATCCGCGGTTGCGGTAGGTGTAGTAGCGCTTGACCTCGTTTTCCGGGTCCTGCGCGTGGAACTTGCCGCCCAGCATCGGCTTGAACTCGTCCGAGCCGTCCGGGTGCAGGTACTTCGTTTTCAGCGACGTGCCGAACGGCAGACCCGAGCGGACCAGCCGGCGGTGCAGCTCGACCTCGTCGCCGCGGAAGAACAGGCGCAGGTCCGGCACCCCGACGACGTCCAAAGTGGACGCCCGGAAGAGCGCGCCGTTCATCAGGGACGCGATGCCGGGCAGGAAGTCCACGCCCAGCTCGGACTGCGAACGCTTCCAGGTCAGGCCGCGGCGCAGCGGGAACGCCAGCTTGTCCGGCGCGTCGATGTTCGACACCACCGGCGAAATCTCCGCCAGGTCCCGCTTTTCCGCTTCCTCCAGCAGGATCGCCAGCACGTTCTCGTCGGCCGGACGCCCGTCGTCGTCGGCCAGCCAGACCCAGTCCGCGCCCAGCGACAGCGCGTGCAGCATGCCCAGCGCGAACCCGCCGGCGCCGCCGAGGTTCCGGTGCGACGGCAGGTACGTGTACGGCAGCGGGTAGTTCGCGACGACTTCGCGTGCGGAGTCGTCCGGTCCGTTGTCCACGACCACCAGGTGGTCGACCGGCCGGGTCTGGGCCGCGATGACCTTCAGCGAGTCCGCGAGCAGCTCCCGCCGGTGCCGCGTGACGACCACGCCGACGACCGCGCCGTCGGGCAGCTGCCGGGTCTCGCTCGCCATCATTCCCCGCCGTTCGTCGTCGCCA
This sequence comes from Amycolatopsis sp. A133, assembly GCF_031082405.1. GTDB lineage: Bacteria > Actinomycetota > Actinomycetes > Mycobacteriales > Pseudonocardiaceae > Amycolatopsis. The sequence continues at coordinate 172,743 of NZ_JAVHJU010000007.1, read as the reverse complement.
CCGGCTCGATGCCGAAGCGGTCCAGGGTTTCCTGGCTCATGTTTTCGAAGGGGTCGCGCCCCTTGTACGACGTGAGGACGTCCCGCAGCGAACCGCGTTGCTTGATGTGGCCTTCGTCCATCCACAGGGCGGAGTCGCACAGCTCGAACAGGAACTCGTCCGAGTGGCTGGCGAACACCAGGATGCCGGAGCGCTTCACCAGGTCCTTGAGCCGGTCGCGCGCCTTGTTGAGGAACGCCGCGTCGACCGCGCCGATGCCCTCGTCGAGGATGAGGATCTCGGGGTCGATCGAGGTGACGACACCAAGAGCCAGCCGCACGCGCATACCGGTCGAGTACGTCCGCAGCGGCATCTGCAGGTAGTCGCCGAGCTCGGTGAACTCCGCGATGTCGTCGACCCGCTTCTCCATCTCCTTGGCCGTCATGCCGAGGAAGAGGCCGCGGATGATGATGTTCTCCTCGCCGGAGATCTCCGGGTCCATGCCGACCCCGAGGTCGAAGACCGGCGCGATCTTGCCCTGGATCCGCGACGAACCCCGGGTCGGCTCGTAGATGCCCGCCAGCAGCCGCAGCAGCGTGGATTTGCCGGCGCCGTTGTGCCCGACCAGGCCGACCCGGTCGCCCTCGCGGAGGTTCAGGGTCACGTCGTGCAGGGCCTCGATGATCGGCACCTTGGTCTCGGTGCCGATCTTGCCGCCGACCTTGCCGAGGACCTTCTTCTTCATCGACCGGGTCTTCGCGTCGAAGATGGGGAAGTCGACGAAGGCGTTCTGGACGTCAATGCTGACCATTTGTCACACCCAGTAGGAGACGCGAGCACGGTAATTGCGCATCGCGACGAGCGCGAGCGCCCAGCCGACGATGGTGATGGAGACGACCACGATCCAGTTGCCCAGGGTGAACGACTGCCCGAGCAAGGGCGCCCGGACCACCTGCATGAAGTGGTACAGCGGGTTCAGCTGGATGATCGGCAGCACCCAGGAGATGCCCTCGCGCGCCCCGCCGCCGAGCAGCTGGTCGACCGGCCACACGATCGGCGTGCCGTAGAACAGCAGCTGGATCAGCGAGTTGATGACCTGCGGGATGTCGCGGAACCGGGTCGAGATGATGCCCAGCAGCAGCGTCACCCAGCCCGCGTTGAGCGCGAGCAGCAGGAAGCCGGGGATGGCCAGCAGGATCTTCCAGCTGAGGCCGGGGTGGCAGAACAGGTCGCCGGTGCAGAGACCGTCTTTCGAGCCCAGCGAGTAGGGGTTGTCGAGAGCGCCGAAGAAGATCACCAGCACGACGACGTAGACGATCATGTTGTGCGCCAGCAGCAGCGTCTGCCGCCACACCGTGCGCAGCATGTACACGCTCAGCGGCGCCGGGAGCTGCTTGATCAGCCCCTCGTTGGAGATGAACGTCTCCATGCCCTCGGCCAGGCAGCCGCTGATGAAGCCCCACAGGATGAACCCGGTGGAAAGGTAGGGCAGGAACACCTGGATCGGCGAGTTGAACAGCTGCGAGTACAGCAGTCCGAGCCCGAGCGCGATGACGGCCTGGCTGATCGTGATCCAGAAGGGCCCGATCACCGAGCGGCGGTAGCGCTGCTTGATGTCCTGCCAGCCGAGGTGACCCCACAGCTCGCGGGCGCGGAAACCGGCCTTGATGTCGGCGAAGGCGCGCGAGAACGTCTTGCTGTCCGACGTCGGCGGCGCCGGCGTCGCTACAGGTGAGTCCGCGGCCTGAACCGTGCTGGTGGCATGCACGTGGACGAGGGTACCGAGAGGATGTGCGGCGGCCTTGATGGGCACTGGCGTCGGGCGGGACCGGCCCGGACGGGCCACGGGATAGGGTCGGGGACGGACCGCAGCCCCGCAGCGACCCGGAGGTTTCCATGTTCATGCTCGGCGAGCACCCGGTCGGTGCCGACCACCCCCCTCTCGTGATCGCCGAGATCGGGATCAACCACGAAGGCGACCCCAAAAAGGCGCACAAGATGGTCGACGACGCCGCGGACGCCGGCGTTCAGGTCGTCAAGATCCAGACCCACGTCGTCGACGACGAGATGATCCCGAACGACGTCGTGCCCGGCAACGCCGACGAGCCGATCTGGGACATGATGAACCGCGTCGCGCTCACCGCCGAGGACGAGCGCGAGATCAAGGCGCACGCCGAGGAGCGCGGGCTCGTCTTCCTGTCGACGCCGTTCTCCCGCGCGGCCGCGGACCGGCTGGCCGAGCTCGGCGTCGAGGGTTTCAAGATCGGCTCGGGGGAGTGCAACAACTACCCGCTGATCCGGCACGTGGCGTCCTTCGGCAAGCCGGTGATCCTGTCCACCGGGATGAACGACATCGCGTCCATCACCCCGGCGGTGGAGATCCTGCGTGCGGCGGGGGTCGGGTTCGCGCTGCTGCACTGCACGTCGCTGTACCCGACGCCGCCGGAGCAGGTGCGCCTCGGTGCGCTCGCCGAGCTGCACGCCGCCTTCCCGGACGCCGAACTCGGGCTTTCCGACCACACGACCACGATCTACCCGTGCCTGGGCGCGGTCGCGCTCGGCGCGTCCGTGCTCGAACGGCACTTCACGTCCGACATGAGCTGGCCCGGCCCGGACATCCCCGTTTCGTCGACGCCCGCGGAGTTCAAGCAGCTCGTCGAGGGCTCGCGCCTGATCCACGCGTCCCGCGGCGGCTCGAAGCAGATCCTGGCCGAGGAACAGCCGACGATCGACTTCGCCTACGCCTGCGTGGTCACCACGAAGGACGTCGCCGAGGGTGAGTCGCTGACCACGGACAACATCTGGGTGAAGCGCCCGGGCACCGGCGAGATCAAGGCCAAGGACTTCGACGGCCTGCTCGGCCGGACCACCGTGCGGGCGCTGCCCGCGAACACGCAGGTGAGCTGGGCGGACCTTGGCTGAGACCGGGCGGCGTGAGGTCCTGTTCCTCACCGGGACCCGCGCCGACTTCGGCAAGCTGCGGGACGTCATGCTCGCCGTGCAGAAGAGCCCGGTGCTGTCCGCCCGCATCGTGGTCACCGGCATGCACATGCTGCGCAGCTACGGCTACACGGTCCGCGAGATCGAGCTGGCCGGGCTGGAACGGCTGCACCTGATCCCGAACCAGATCGAGGACGAGCCGATGGCGCTCGTGCTGGCCAACACCGTCCAGGCGCTGGCCCGGCTGGTGCACGAGGAGCAGCCGGCCGCGATCGTCGTGCACGGCGACCGGGTCGAGGCCCTCGCCGGCGCGATCGTCGGGTCGCTGGCGAACGTGCGGGTCGTGCACATCGAGGGCGGCGAGGTCAGCGGCACGATCGACGACGTCATCCGGCACTCGCTGTCGAAGCACGCCCACGTCCACCTGGTCGCCAACGAGCAGGCGCGGCGCCGGCTGCTGCAGCTCGGCGAGGAGGAGGACCGGATCTTCGTCGTCGGCAGTCCGGAGGTCGACGTCCTGACGTCGGCGCGGCTGCCCGACCTCGACGAGGTCCGGCGCCACTACGAGATCCCGTTCACCGACTACGGCCTGCTCGCCCTGCACCCGGTGACGACCGAGCGCGACCAGAACCGGCGGAACGCGGCGGCCGTGGTCGACGCCGTGCTCACCGAAGGCAACTGGGTCGTCATCGACCCGAACAACGACGAAGGCTGCCGCGAGATCAGGAGCGAACTCGACCGGCTCGAGGGGCCCCGGTTCGTCCGCCTGCCGTCGATGCGGTTCGAGTACTTCGTCACCTTGATGAAAAACGCGGCCGTCGTGCTGGGCAACTCGAGCGCCGGCGTGCGGGAGGCGCCCGTGCTGGGGACGCCGTCGGTCACCGTCGGCACCCGGCAGCGCAACCGGACGATGGCCCCGAGCGTGCTGTCGGTCGACCCCACGGCCGAAGCCGTCACGGCCGGCATCGGCAAGGCCCGCGCCATGGGCCGCTGCGAGCCGCACACCGAGTTCGGCGAGCCGGGCGCGCACCGCCGGATCATCGACCTGCTCGAGGGCGAGGAGATCTGGCGGCCTTCGCTGTACAAGGCCTTCGTGGACCGCTAGCCGGCGGCGTGCTGCTCGGCCAGGACCAGGTCGGCGGCGGAATCGACGTCGATCGCGCGCTCGACCGGCACGAACTGGGGCCGCACCTCGGGGATGAAGAACCGTTCGTGCCGGCGGAGGTCGCCGGCGCGGACGAGGTAGATCCCGCCGGTGGGCCGCAGCACGACCGGCAGCGTCTGCCGCGGGGCTTCGAGGTCGGCCCAGTCCCGGACCGGGGCGATCCCGCCGTCCGGCGTCTCCAGGCACACCTTCAGCGGGTGGTGCTCGGCCGTCCGGCACATCTGCACGACCGAGCCGCTGGGCCGGTCCGCGTGGATGTCGAGGCACTCGGCGATGTCCTCGGCCGTCCGCAGCGGCGACGTGGGCTGGAGCAGCAGGACGAGCGTCGAATCGGCGACGCCGAGCGTGTCGATCGCGTGCGTGACCGCGGGCAGGGTCCGGCTCGTCGCGTCCGCGAGGTGGGCGGGCCGCCGGACGGTCCGGGCCCCCTCCGCCTCGGCCGCGGCGGCGATCTCGGCGTCGTCGGTGGTGACGACGACGTCGGCGATCCCGGCCGCGACGGCGGTGTGCACGGTGTGCGCGACCAGCGGACGGCCCCGGAAGGGCGCCAGGTTCTTGCCCGGCAGCCCGACGGAGCCGCCCCTCGCCGGGACGATGGCCAGCGCGGTCACAGAGGACCCCTTCCGGGAAACGACGGTGGTCTGTCGGCTATTGTCCGTCTGCTCGGCTGCCCCCTGACGGCGGCCCCGGTCACCGATGCCATGGGGGAGCGATGAATCGGACTCAATTCGCGGGCGAATCGTCCGAGCAGCTCGACGAGGGTGATATCGGCCGCATGCTCCGCGAACTCCTGCTCGCCTACGCCCGCGGCCAGCGCGTCGAGACGATCGCGGTGGTGGGGAACGCGCCGATGGCGCCCGACGCCGCGCGCGCCGCGCTGATCGACGGCAGCGACCTCGTCTTCCGCATGACGACGTTCGCGCTGGACGAGCCGGCCGCCGAGCCGACCTACGGCCGCCGCACCGACGTCGTGGTGATCCACCGCGGGGTCGTCGTCTCGCCGTACACGTTCGCCGACTACACCTCGCGCCTCTACCTGCTCGCCGAGCCGGGCCGGCTGTTCTGGGAGCCCGAGACGCTGCCCGACTGGTGGCCCGCGGACCTGGGGTTCGTGCCGATTTCGAACCGGGAGTTCGTGCTGCCGCTGTCGGAGCTGCTCGGGCTGTCGAGGGACGAACACGTCTGGGCCACGACCGGCACGCTGGTGACGTACTTGTGCCGGCAGCTCTTCCCCGACGCGCTGGTGCGCCTCACCGGCGTGTCGATCATCGAGCGGCCGGACCAGACCGACTTCGAGCACGCCTGGGGCGACAAGGTCGGCGTGACGGCGGAACACCGCCTGCACGCGGAATCGAAGCTGCTGAGCACTTGGCGTGACTCCGGAAGAATCGAGATCATACAGTGAGTGACAATCACGGGGTGGTTTCGCGGGCGAAAGAGCTCGCCCGCGTGGCCGGGCGGCCGGTGGTCGCGAAGCTGCGGCCGCGGATCGAAAACATCGCCCTCGACCGGATCCGGCCCGAGCTCGACGCGGTGCACGCGGACGTCGCCGCGCTGCGCCGGGACGTCGACCGGGTCACCCAGGAGCTCGACGGCCACGTGAAGTGGCTCTACGACGAGCAGCGCCGCCTCGCGCCGCACCTCGCCGCGCTGGAAACGCGCGTCGCCGCCTTCGAACGCCCCGGCGCGGTGGCCAAGCCGGCGGACCGGCTCGAGTACGCGCCGGACGAGGCCGGCGAGGTGCGCGCCGAGCACGCCCGCATCCGGGCGCGGCTCGCCGCGATCTCCAAGTACGAAGAGCGCTTGGCCCGCCTGGAAGAGGAGCTCGCGGCCCGGCGTGAGGTGACCGGCTGAGCCGTGTTGATGCCGCGACGCCCGCCGTGGCCCGGCGGGCCCGTCCGGCGTGGCTGCTGCTCCTCGTCCCGCTCGCGCTGACGATCGCCTGGACGGGTTTGAACCACGACGTCCGGTTCGTCCTGGGCACGCTCCAGACGGCCGGGCGCGCGGGGCTGTCGCCGTCCGAAGTCTTCGTGCACCGGCCGATGGCCTACCGGCTGGTGCTGGCCCTCGCCGACGCCGGAAGTTCGCTGCCCGTCCCGGGCCGGGAAGCCGTCGTGCGGGTGCTGGCGCTCGTCGCCGTCCTGCTGGTGGCGCTCCTGCTGCGCGCGGGCCTGTTGCGCTACCGCCCCGCCCCGGAGGCGACGGCCGTCGCCGCGGCGACGGGTATCGCGCTGGCGCTGGCCCCGAACTGGGACTTCCTGCAGCCGGAGTGGCTGGCGGTGGTGTTCGCGGCCGGCGGCGTCGGCGCGGCGCTCCGGATCCGGCGGCCGGTGCCCGCCGCCCTGCTCGGCGGGGCGCTGCTGGCCCTGACCGTGCTGGTCAAGTACACGACGGCCCCCACCGCGGTGGTCGCGCTCGGCGTCGTCGCGGTGCTCGACCGGCGCCGCGCGCTGCTCACCGGCGTGCTCGGCGCGCCGATCGGCCTCGGCCTGTTCGGGCTGACGATCCTGATCGAGCCGCGGGAGTGGCGGTGGTTCCGCGAGCTGTCCACGCTCAACGGGGCGAGCCCGCTCAGCCGGGGCTTCGCGGTGAGCGACGCGCGGGCGCTCGCCGGGACCGTGCTGAACGAGGCGCTGGCCGTCCCGGTGGTGGCTCTGCTCCCGGTGAGCGTCGTCGTGCTGGCGCGGCTGGCGGCCGGACGGCGAGCGCGTCTGGCGTGGCTCCTCCTGCCCGCGGCCGCGGTCTTCGTCGTGCTCGCGGCCGTGGTGCTGCAGGGGCAGTGGTTCCAGTACCACCTCGCGGCGCTGGTGCCGTTCGCCGCCGCGGTGGCGGGACTCGCGTGGGCGCGCTGGTCCACCGAGCACGGCGGCCCACCCCGGGCGCTGGTCCTGCCGGCACTCGCGCTCGGCGTCGGGATCCCGATCGTCTCGGCGGCGACAACGGAGTGGCGCCTGGCGCACGGCACGCCCGTCTACGCGGCGCTGGCGGTGCTGGTCGTCGGCGGGGTTTTGGTCGCGCTCAGAGACCGCGGCCGGACGTGGCCGGCGGCGGCGTTGCTCGGCGCGTCGGCGGTGTTCGTGGTGCCGGTGTGGCCGAGCGCGCCGTACTCGTTCGACGCGATCCACGCGGACTACACGAACACCGAACGGGTCGCGGCGGCCCGGCTCGACGAGCGCCTGTTCGCCCCGGTCCGGGCGCAGATCGGCCCGGACACCCCGGTGGTCTACCTGGCGTTCGGAGACATGGCGTACTTCTTCGGCAACCCGGCGAGCTGCCGCTACCCGGCCCCGGTGTTCGTGCAGCGCGGCACGTACATCCCGGCGGTGCGTGCGCTGGAGAGCTACCGGGAGAACCTGGGCTGCCTCGAGCGGCCGGACGCCGGGTACCTGGTGGTGCAGCCGTCCTGGCTGGCGCTGGACCGCCTGCCGCCCGACGTCGCGGCCGGGCTGCGCAGCCGGTTCGACTGCGACCGCGCCCTGCCGGCGGGCGAGCTGACCGTGTGCCCCCGGCGCTGATCGAGGAGCGGTGCTGTCCGCAATCGTTCCTACGGTTGCGCTATGACTTCCGAGATCACGCCGTTCCGCATCGACGTCCCGCAGGCCGCCCTCGACGACCTTCGGATGAGGCTGGCGAACACCCGCTGGCCCGACCAGCCCGCCGACACTGGCTGGCGCCTGGGGGCGCCGGTCGATTACGTGCGTGAGCTGGCCGAGTACTGGCGCACGGGCTTCGACTGGCGGGCGCAGGAGGAGCGCATCAACGGCTTCCCGCAGTTCACGACCACGATCGACGGGACGAGGGTGCACTTCCTGCAGGTGGTCTCACCGGAGCCCGCGGCCCCACCGGTGCTGCTGACGCACGGCTGGCCGGGCTCGATCGTCGAGTTCCTGGACGTCATCGGGCCGCTGACGGACCCCCGCGCGTACGGCGGCGACCCGGCGGACGCGCTGACAGTGGTGGTGCCGTCGATCCCGGGCTACGGCTTCTCGGGCCCGACGCCGGCGCCGGATTGGGGACCGGACCGGATCGCCCGGGCCTTCGCGGAATTGATGACCCGCCTCGGCTACGCCCGTTTCGGCGCCCATGGAAGTGACTGGGGAGCAACGATCTCCCGCGAGCTGGCCACCCAGTTCCCGGAACGGCTGCGGGCCATTCACGTAACGATGCTGGCTTCGGCGGTCGTTCGCAGCGAAGCTGACCTCGAGGGGCTGGCGGGTCTCGAGCTGGAGAAGGGGAAGCGTTCACTGGCGAAGGGGACGAAGTTCTCTCGCGAGGGCACTGCGTATGCGCTGCTGCAGGCGACGAAGCCGCAGACGCTGGCGTACGGGCTCCACGACTCCCCGGTCGGCCAGCTGGCGTGGATCGCGGAGAAGTTCCGCTCGTTCTCGAACGCAGCGGAAGACCTGATCGACCGCGACGACCTCTTGGCCGACGTGTCGATCTACTGGTTCACGGAGACGGCCAATTCTTCAGCCAGGCTGTACGCGGCTGCGACGGGCGGTTGGGGAGCTCCGGCGCCGGCGAACAAGGTCCCGACGGGGGTCGCGGTCTTCCCGGACGACATCGGGCTGCCGATCCGGGCGCTGGCCGAGCGAACGGACAAGATCGTCCATTGGACGGAGTTTCCCCGCGGCGGCCACTTCCCGGGGTTGGAGGAACCGGACGCCCTGATCGGCGACATCCGGGAGTTCTTCCGCCTGCTGCGCTGAGGGGGAGGGGGCGGGAGGAAACATCCCCCGCCCTTCCCTGGGGGGCGTCCCACGTCCAGTCTACCGCCGCCCCCCGACCAAACCCCGCCAAAGCGACTTATCCACAGCAGTTGTCCACATCCCCCTCGGTCTGTGGACAACCCCGCAGAAAGCCGTCAAAGATACTGGCCGGTCCCCGAAATCCCCGGGCCCTGCTCATGCCCGTGCCCCATCGCGCTCGAAGGCCCCGCCGGCAGCCCGCGCCGCATCTGCTCGAGCTGGACCCGGGCCGCCATCTGCTGGGCGAACAGCGCCGTCTGGATTCCGCTGAACAGCCCCTCCAGCCAGCCCACCAGCTGCGCCTGGGCGATCCGCAGCTCGGCGTCCGAAGGTGTCGAGTTCTCCGTGAACGGCCGGACCAGCCGCTCCAGCTCGTCCTGCAGCTCCGGGGCCAGCGCCTTCTCCAGCTCGCGGATCGACGTCTGGTGGATTTCGCGCACCCGCGTGCGGGACGCGTCGTCCAGCGGGGCCGCGCGGACCTCCTCCAGGAGCTGCTTGATCATCGTGCCGATCCGCATCACCTTCGCCGGCTCTTCGACGAGGTCGCCGACCGATTCGGGGTGCTCCTCCGAAGGCAGCTGGGCCGCGCCCACCGGTGTGCCGTCCGGTCCGACCACCACCACCTGGGGTGAAGATTCCTGGCCCGGGTCACCCGCTGTGAAGTTCGGCTCGGTCATGTGCTCCATCCTGGCTTGCGTTCAACACGCTCCGCGACACCCAGGGGGTGCCCGTCTCCGAGCGTAGCGGTCCCGGTGGCTCTCCACCCAACCCCGGACGCACGGCGAAACCGCACGTCCGTACGGTGTCCCCATGGCGTTCGACGTCGCTCGTATCCGTGGGCTCTTTCCCGCGCTGGGTGACGGCTGGATTCACTTCGACGGCGCCGCCGGAATGCTGGTCCCGGAACAGGTCGCTTCGGCCGTTTCCACGGCGATGCGCGCCCCGGTGTCCGGGCCGGGCGGAGCGTTTCCGGCCTCACAGCGCGCGGAAAGCATCGTGACCGCGGCCCGCCGGGCCGTGGCGGACCTGGTCGGTGCCGATCCGGCTGCCGTCGTGCTCGGGCCGAGCGCGCCGGTGATGCTGCGCCGGCTCGTCGACGCGCTCGCCGAGCGCTGGACCATCGGCGACGAGCTCGTCGTCTCGAGGCTCGACGAACAGGCGAACCTGGCGCCCTGGCAGCGTGCCGCCAAGCGCGTCGGTGCCGTTGTGCGGTGGGGCGAAATCGACATCGAGACCTGCGAGCTGCCCGCGTGGCAGTACGAGCAGCTCGTGTCGGCGCGCACGAAGGCCGTCGCCGTCACGCTCGCGTCCGGTTCCGTCGGGACCCGGCCGGACGTGCCGACGATCATCGAGTTCGCCAAAAGGGTCGGCGCGCTCGTCGTTGTCGACGCCACCTACGCCGCGCCGTTCCTGCCGCTGGACATCAACGCGCTCGGCGCCGACGTCATGGTCGTGTCCGCGCAGGCCTGGGGTGGCCCGTCGGTGGGTGCCCTCGTCTTCCGCGACCCCGAGCTGATCGAGCGGATCCCGCCGGCTTCGCTCGACCCGATGGCCCGCGGCGCCGCCCGCCTGGAGCTCGGCCCGCACGCCTACCCGCTGCTGGCCGGGCTGATCGCGTCGATCGACTATCTCGCGGGTCTCGACGACGCCGCTGCGGGATCGCGGCGCGAACGCCTGGTCACCTCGCTCGGGTCCGCGAAGTCCTACCACGCCGGGCTGCTCGCGCAGCTGTCGACGGAACTGCTGTCACTGCGGCACATCATGGTCATCGGCAACGCCATGCGCCGGATCCCCGCGCTGGCCTTCGCCGTCGCCGGCAAGAAGGCGCCCGAAGTCGCCGAATACCTGGCGAAGCAGGGCTTGTGCGCCTTTGCCGACGACGGCACCAGCGGCGTCTTCGCGTCACTCGGCGTCGGAGAAGTGGGCGGCGCCGTGCGGATCGGGCTCGCCCACTACTCCAACGTCTTCGAGATCAACCAGCTGGTGCGCGTCCTCGACGAACTGCGCTGACGCAGCTAGGACTTCGCCGCCAGCAGCACCTTGCCGAAGACGCTGCCCTCTTCCAGGGTCCGGTGCGCGGACGCGGCTTCGGCCATCGGCACGACCTGCCCGACGATCGGCTTGACGAGACCCTCGGCCACCAGCGGCCACAGGCGTTCGCGGACGTCGGCGACGATCGCCGCCTTCTGGTCCAGCGGGCGGAACCGCAGGCCCGCGGCGAACACCGAAGCCCGCTTGCCGAGCAACGCGCCGACGTTCAGCTCGCCCTTGACCCCGCCCTGCATGCCGATGATGACGAGCCGCCCGTCCTGCTGCAGCGCGTCGACGTTGCGGCTCAGGTAGGACGCGCCCATGTTGTCGAGGATGACGTTCGCGCCGCCGGTCTCCTTGCGGAGCACCTCGACGAAGTCGTCCTGCTTGTAGTTGATCGTGATGTCGGCGCCGAGCTGGCGGCAGCGTTCGAGCCGATCCGGCGAGCCCGCGGTGACGGCGACGGTGGCGCCGAGCGCCTTGCCGACCTGGATGGCGTGCGTGCCGATCCCGCCCGCGCCGCCGTGGACCAGGAGCACGTCGCCCTCGGCGAGCTTCGCGTGCATCACGACGTTCGCCCACACCGTGCAGGCCACCTCGGGCAGCGCGGCCGCGGTGAGCAGGTCGATCTCGCCCGGCACCGGCAGCAGCTGCCCGGCGGGGACGACGGCCTTCTCCGCGTAGCCGCCGCCGGCGAGCAGCGCGCAGACCTCGTCGCCGACTGCCCAGCCTGCAGTGTCTTCCACGCCTTCGCCGAGTTCGGCGATCGTGCCGGAGCATTCGAGGCCGAGGGTTTCGCTCGTGCCCGGCGGGGGCGGGTAGTGGCCCTGCCGCTGCAGCAGATCCGCGCGGTTCACCGCGCTCGCCGCGACCTCCAGCAGCACCTCGCCGGGGCCGGGACGCGGATCCGCGACCTCCGCCCACTCGAGAACGTCCGGTTCACCTGGTTCACGGATGGTGATCGCGTACATGTGTCGACTGTATACCGCGTCGAAAGGTCCCGCCGAAAGGCGCATTGACGGACTTCGCATATCGAACAAAGGTGAGCAACCATGTCACTCTTTAGAACGAAATTTCTCCCGCCGGTGGCACTGGCCGCCGGCGCGACGCTGGTGCTCGGCCTGACCCCGGCCGCCGCCGCGAACACGCTCCCCGACGGTCCCGCCCTGGCGAAGCAGCTCGTCGGCAAGGTGGGCCTCAACGGGGTCAACCGGCACCTGATCGCCCTCCAGCGCATCGCCGACACCAACGGGGGCACCCGGGCGGCGAGCACCGAGGGCCACGCCAAGTCCGCCGAGTACATCGCGACCAAGCTCGAGGCGGCCGGCTTCCAGGTCACCCGCCAGGAGTTTCCCTTCACCTTCTCCGAAACCCTCGCCGAGAAGCTGACCGCGGGCGGCGCGGACGTGCCGATCATCGCGATGGAGTACACGACGTCGACGCCGGTCGGCGGCATCACCGCGCCGCTCGCCGTCGTCGCGGTCGACGACACCAGCGGCTGCGAGGCCACCGACTACACCGCGGACGTCGCGGGCAAGATCGCGCTGATCAAGCGCGGCGGCTGCTCGTTCGCGCAGAAGCAGCAGACCGCCGCGGCCGCGGGCGCGATCGGCGCGATCATCTACAACAACACCGACGGCGCGGTGAACGGGACGCTCGGGGGCCCGGAGAACGCCAAGATTCCGACCGGGGGTGTGACGGCGGCCGCGGGGGCGCAGCTGGCCACGCTCGGCGGCCAGAACGTCACCCTGGAGCTGCGCACCTTCCAGGAGGCGCGGACCAGCTACAACGTCATCGCCGAGACCAAGACCGGGCGCAAGGACAACGTCGTGATGCTGGGGGCGCACCTCGACAGCGTCCCGGCGGGCCCGGGCATCAACGACAACGGCACCGGCTCGGCGGCCCTGCTCGAGACGGCGCTGCAGCTGGGGAGCAGCCCGAAGGTCAACAACGGAGTCCGCTTCGGCTTCTGGAGCGCGGAGGAGTTCGGCCTGATCGGCTCGACCCACTACGTCGACCAGCTGACCTTCGAGCAGCAGCTCGACATCGCGCTGTACCTGAACTTCGACATGATCGGCTCGCCGAACGCCGGCTACTTCGCCTACGACGGCGACAACTCCGACGGCGTCGGCGCCGGTGCCGGCCCGTACGGCTCGGCGCAGATCGAGAAGACCTTCGTCGACTTCATGCAGGCCGCGAAGGGCGTTTCGCTCGAAGGCACCGACTTCACCGGCCGTTCGGACTACGGCGAGTTCATCGCCGTCGGCATCCCGGCGGGTGGCCTCGACACCGGCGCCGAGGTGCTGAAGACCCCGGCGCAGGCGGCGAAGTGGGGCGGCACGGCCGGCATCGCGTTCGACCCGTGCTACCACCAGGCCTGCGACAACCTGGGCAACATCGACCGGGTCGCCCTGGAGCGCAACTCCGACGGCGTCGCCTGGGCCCTCGGCGTCTACGCGACGAGCACCGAGAGCATCAACGGCGTCCAGCCCGGCAAGGCCAAGACGGCCAAGCAGAAGGCCGCCGAACGCGGTGCGCAGCGGAACTTCTCCGCGCACGCCGTGGCCGGTGACCCGCACGCGTTGACTGCCTGAGAACAGACCGAAGGGGCCGCCCCGGCTGCCGGGGCGGCCCCTTCGTCGTTCCGCTAGCCCAAGTTGTTCGTGCCGAAGGTGTCGCAGCGGGCGGGTTCGCCGGTCTGGAAGCCGGTGGTGAACCACTTCTTGCGCTGCGCCGACGTGCCGTGGGTGAACTTCGAACGGTCGACCTGGCCGCCGCCGAGGTTCTCCTGGATGTAGTCGTCGCCGATGCGGGACGCGGTGTCCAGCGCGGAGTTGATGTCGTCCTGGGTGACGTCGGTGATCAGCGGCTTGCCGCTCTCGGTCGGCGTTGTCGAGGCGTGGTTGGCCCAGACGCCCGCGTAGCAGTCGGCCTGCAGCTCCAGGCGCACCGAACCCGACGTCGGGCCGCTGCCGCTGCCCTTCTGCGAGGTGCCGAGCAGGTTCTGCACGTGGTGGCCGTACTCGTGGGCGAGCACGTACGCCTCGGTGAAGAGACCGCCCTGCGCGCCGAAGCGGGTCTTCAGCTCCTCGAAGAAGGAAAGGTCGATGTAGACGTCGGAGTCGGCCGGGCAGTAGAACGGGCCGGTGTCGGACGTGGCGCTGCCGCAGCCGGTGCGCACGCCGCCGTTGAAGAACTTCGTCGGCGCCTTCTGGTAGGTCGAGCCGGAACGCGCGAACTGCTGGGTCCAGTAGTCCTGGACCGAGTTGACGATCGCCACGATCGCGCAGTCGTGGTTCTTGTTGGCGTCGGCGCCGGTCTTGCACTCACTGGCGAGCGTCGAGTTGTCGACCTGCTGGCCGGACCCGATGCCGCCGAGCCCGCCGCTCAGGCCGCTGCCGCCCGTGCTGACCCCGCCCAGCTGGGACAGCACGAAGTAGATGATCACCCCGACGACGCCGAGCCCGCCGCCGCCGAGCGCCACGCGGCCGCCGATCCCGCCGCCGCCACCACCGCTTCCGCGCAGGTCCTGGACCTCGGAGGCGTCCAGGCCGGCGTTGTCGTCGAATCTCACCAGCGAATCGTACTGCGCAGATCGTTACCAAGCCGACCGGCGGCTACGGCGGAACAAAGTGCCGGTGCGCGGGTTGGCTCCGGACGGTGTCCGCCTACCTTCGGCCGGCCTGGTAACGAGCCTGGGTGCGCTCGTCGCGCTGACGGGCGCACCCAGGCTTGTACCGAGGTATGTCTTTGGTCGAGCGGTCGGCCGCTTCCGGGGCCGGCGTTCAGGCGCTGTGGTCACGGCTTCCGAGGCCGCGACCGGAACCAGGCCCGACCGACGCCGTATGCGTGATGCGCATGGAAGCCCGCTCTTGGCTGTTCACAATCGCGACCGATCCGGTAGGTGTCCGTGCCGATCGCGGGGACGCAGCTGGCGGTCAACCGCGAAAATCACCCGTCACACAACCACCTGACCTCTCCTGGCGGGGGAGCCGGGCCGGCACGTCGCCGTCGCCGCGCTGCTTACCCGGTCAACCGTCCACCGACAAGCAGAATGCGCCTTTCCCGGCCGAGTCTCAACCTTTTCGTAACCCCACCTTCGGGCGATGTTGCCACGGTGTTTTCACTGGCAGACGGATCGGACTCGGACCGCGCGGTCCCTTGATCGGCGTTCTACGCTGCCTTATGACCGAGGAGCGTGCTGTGCGGTGGTTGAACGAAACCGAGATGGCGGCGTGGCGCTCCTACATCGTGGCGACCCTCCTGCTGCGCCAGCGGCTGCACCGCGAGCTGTCCGAGCGCCACGAAGTCTCGCTGACCGACTACGAGGTGCTCGTCTGCCTGCAGCTCCAGCCCGATCACCGGATCCGGATGTCGGAACTGGCGTTCATGATGGGCTCGACGAAGAGCCGGCTTTCGCACCAGGTCGGCCGGCTGGAGGACGCGAGCCTGGTCCGGCGGGCCCGCGACCCGGAGGACAAGCGCGGCGTCATCACGGAGCTGACCGACGAGGGGCAGGCGCTGCTGGAGAAGGCGGCGCCGACGCACGTGGAGGGCGTGCGCGAGCACCTGATCGACCTGCTGAGCCCCGAGGAACAGGCGACGATCGCCGCGGCGTTCGAGCGCGTGCGGGCGCACCTGTCGGAGGCCGAAAGCTGAACCCGGGCGCGCGCGGCGCCCGGGTTCTCAGTGCGGTATCAGTGCGGTAGCGGTGGGATTCGAACCCACGGAGAGGTTGCCCCCTCGCATGTTTTCAAGACATGTTCCTTCGGCCGCTCGGACACGCTACCTCGCTCCACGAGGGTAGCCGACGGCCCGAGGCAACCCGGGTCGTGCCTCCGGCGTGCTCCCGGCATGAGAACGCGATGGGATGCGGACGGCGGGGGAAGGCGAGCGGACGTCCAGGGTCCGCCCGTGACGGCGTTCTCGCTGGTCTCCCTGGCGATCATGCTGGTGTCCCTCGGCGGCCTCGTGTTCCTCGGGGCGACGGTCAAGGAGCGGGCCGGCTCGGTCGTGGTCCCGGCGACCGTGGAGCGCGTGCCGGCCCTGAACCTGGTCGTCGCGCGCGTCGACGGCCGGCTGATGGACGTGCGGACCGCCGTGAGCTACGACCGCCACACCCACCGGCGGTCCGGTCCGGGTTACGTCCGGGGCAGCCGCATCGAGGTGCGCTACTGGCCCGGCAAGGCCGAAATGGCAACCGACACCGCTCGCGAAGTCCGGCTGCCGGGCACCTGGGTCTTCGTCGTCGCGGCGGCGGGGCTCCTGCTGGGACTGGCGGGCCTGCTGGTGCCGGCCTTTCCGCTCAGGACCAGGTCAGCGTGAGCGCCGCACCCTGGGCGCGGCCCGCTTCGGCGGCCGGCGTGCGCGTCGACGGGTCCAGCGGGTTCTGGCCGATCGCCGCGGCCGACGTCTCGTCCGGGGTGATCAGGGCGACCTCCGCGCCGGCGGCCCGCAGCTCGTCCAGCACGGCGAGCAGCGGCTTCTCCGCCGGCAGCGGCGACTCCAGCCCCAGCGGCGCGACGACGGTGATCCGGGTCGAGCCTGCCGCGTAGTCGGCGTTCTCGCCCGAGCGGACGCCCCCGTCGACGTACCGGCGGCCGTCGATGGTCACCGGCGGCCAGACGCCCGGGACGGCACAGCTCGCGGCCACGGCATCGACCAGCGACACCCCGGACGCACGGTCGAAGCGGCGTGGTTCACCGGTTTCCGCATCGACCGCCACGACGACCAGCCGCTGCCCGGGCCACTCGTGCACCGGCAGGCGACCGGCGATCACCGCGCGGCGGTCCGCTTCGGACACGGTTTCCGCGGACAGAGCCAGCTGCCCCACGGCGCGCCGGACGTCGGCCGGCGAGGTCGCACCGGTGAGCGCACCCCCGAAGTCGGCGGCGAACTTCTCGAGGTCGACGTCGGCCGGGATCTCCGCGGCTTGGCGCGCGGGATCGGCTTGGCGGGCGAACAGCTCGTCCAGCGGAAGACCACTGGTCACCTGAGCCGCGACGGCCGCACCCGCCGACGTCCCGACGACGAGGTCCGCGCCGGTGAGGTCTTGGCCGTGCTCGGCCAGGCCGGCGAGCAGCCCGGTCGTCCACGCGATCCCGGCGACCCCGCCGCCGCCCAGCACCAACGCCTGTCCACCCATGCGATCACCCTATCCGGACCGGGACTGTGCATCGGGGTCCGCGGGATCTACCCTCCTGGTCGGCGAAAGGGGCAGCGATGACCGCGAGGATCGAGGGCTTCCACCACGTCAAGTTCCCCGTGCGCGACCTGGCCCGCAGCCGCGAGTGGTACGAGCGCGTGCTGGGGCTCGACGTCACCCGCGAGTTCCCGGACGACGACGGCGTCGTGCGCGGGGTCGCCGGCACGATCGACGGCGTGCCCGTGGCCCTGCGCGTGCAGGAAGAAGCCGCGGCGGGGCTCGCCGGGTTCGACCCGGTCTGCTTCTCGATCGCCGACCGCGCGGCCGCCGAAGCGTGGATCGCGCGGCTGGACGAACTGGGTGTGGAGCACTCGCCGCTGTTCGAAGCCACCACCGGCTGGATGGTCCGCGTCCACGACCCCGACGGCATCGAGATCCGGCTCTACAGCCTCTCGAAGGACGACAGCGTCGACCACACCGGCGAGGCAGGCTACGCCCAGCGCGTGCGCTGAACTCAGGGCTGGCGCAGGGCCTTCGCGGCGATCCGCGCCTGCACTTCGGGCCGCCGCAGCGGTGGCACGGTCGCCGGGGGCTGGCGGCGCTCGGGCAGCTGCTCCAGCAGGCGGGCGGTGATCTGCGTGATCTCGGCGACCGCGGCCTCGAACGGCTCGCGCGTGGCGTCCGAAAGCGACTGCACGCCGGTCACCTTGCGGACGTACTGGCGGGCCGCGGCCTCGATCTCCTCGCCCGTCGCGGCCGGCTGGAGCCCTCGCAGGGTGGTGATGTTTCGGCACATGCCGCCCAGGGTACGGCTCTTCGGACGGCTCGATCACACGGTCGGGTAGGCCCGGGCCGGCTTCGTTGACGCCCGGAGCAGCGCTGGGCAAGGTCGGGGAAGTGCCCCTCCGACCGCGTCCCTTCCGCTCCCCCCGCCCCGAACCCGGCATCCTCGAAGAAGAACTCCCGGACACCCCGATCCCGGAACAGGCCTGGCCGCGCGTGCGGGCCGATGAACTGGTCACCTTCGTGGCACACGTCTTCGCCGCCCACGGTCTGCCCGAAGCGCGCGCCCGCATCGCCGCCGAAGCGCTCTGCCACGGCGATCTCACCGGCTCGCCGGACACCGGGGTCGCCGAGCTGACCCGCGTGCACCTGCCGCTGCTGAAGAACGGGCTCGCCGTGCCGCACGCCGAGCCGATGATGATCGCCGACCGCGGGGCCGCCGCGCTGATCGACTACCGCCGTGCGCTCGGGCTCTGGGCCGTCGGCGACGCGATGGACCGGGCGGTGACGCGGGCCGGCCGCTTCGGCGTCGGGCTCGTCTCGTTGCGCGGAATCGGGCCGTTCGGCCGGGCCGGGCACCACGCCGCGCGGGCCCTGCCGCACGCGATGATCGGACTCGTGCTCGCCGCGGGCGGGGAACCCGGGCAGCCGATGAACCCCCTCGGCATGGCGGCGCCGGGCGGGCCGTACCCGGAGTTCGTTTTCGACATGGACCGGCCCGGTGCGGAAGCGGCCGGGCTGACGCTGCTGGTCGAGGTCCTCGCCGGGGTGCTCTCCGGCGTCGCCGACCACGAGCACGACACCGGCCTGCTGGTGCTGGCGATCGCGCCGACGACGCTGCGCAGCGCCGACGGCTTCTACCGCGCCGCGAGCGCGCTGTTCGGCAGCATGCTCGGCTGGGACGGCGGCGCGCCGATCCGCTACCCCGGCTGGCGCGAGGCCCAGCACCTCGAGCAGTGCCGGGCCCTCGGTGTTCCCTTGGCCGGGCCGGTGCGCCGCGAACTGGACGCCCTGGCCGCGTCGCTCGGCCTGCCCCAGCTGACCAGCGTCGGCTGACCTGCGCTTGGCGTGGCGGCTCAGCGGACCAGGATGACCTTGCCGCGGGCGGGGCCCACCGCCACGACGTCGCCGTCGGTCAGCTGGCGGCCGCGGCGGGTCTCGACCTCGCCGTTGACCGTGACCTCTTCCGCGTCGATCAGGTCCTTGGCGTGGGAGCCGTCCTCGGCCAGGCCGGCCAGCTTGAGGAACTGGCCGAGCCGGATCGGCTCTCCGGTGATGGGTACGTCGACGGGCTCGCTCATGCCCCGCATCATGCCGCGTCAGGTCCGGGCGGTCGTCTGCCGGTAGAGCGCCAGCACGTCCGTGTCGAAGTAGCTCGAATACGACGTGTCGGGGTCGTCGCCGCCGTACTCGAAGCCGCCGATGACGCCGATGACCGTGCCGAGCCGGGTCTGCGGGTCCTGCCCGGCCACCCACGGCCCGCCGCTCGTGCCGGTCGGGAAGCCCGCGCAGTCCACCTTCAGCTGGTAGGTGTCCTGCTTGCTGGTGGTGTTCCGGCAGACCGCGGGGACCTCGGAGTCGTCCGGGTAGCCGGTGAGCGTGATGGGCTGCTCGAACGCCGTGCCGGTGGCCAGGAGGTTCCCGCCGACCAGGCTCTCCAGGGGCTTCGTGGCGCCCACCTGGTGGGCGGTGGCGAAGCCGACGTCGAGGTCCGGGTCCGACGACGCCGTCCAGCCCGGGGCGACGAGCTCGTCGGACACCGTCCAGTAGCCGAACGGCGCGATCCCGTCGTGGTAGCCGGGTGCGAAGGTGAGGCCGGAGAGGTAGCCGCCGCCATCGCCGTCGTGGATGCAGTGGGCCGCGGTCAGCAGCACGTCACCCCGCTCGCTGTGCACGACGCTGGCCGTGCAGTAGTGCGCCCCGTCGGCGAACAGCGCGCCGACCGCGGGACTCGACACCGCGGGCAGATCGGGCGCCGGTGCGGCCTCGACCGTGGCGGACTCCGATGTCGTCGCGTCCGCGGACCGGGGCTGCCGGGCGACGACGACCACAACGCAGGCCGCGCCCAGCAGCACGATCGCGGCGAGGGTGAGCAGAACGGCCGGCCGCCGCACGGTCATCGCCTCCTCGTCTCGCCGCTGTCGAGGAGACCACCATAGGACGACGGACCGACACAATCAGCACACCCACAGCAAGCTCACAGCCGCTACCATTCGTTACCCGAGAGTAACAACGCAGGGGCGGGAGGGCCGATGAAGCAGTTCGCGGACAAGGTCGTGGTGATCACCGGAGCGGGCTCGGGCATCGGCCGCGCGCTCGCGTGCGAGTTCGCCCGGCGCGGTGCCCGGGTCGCGCTCTCCGACGTCGTCACCGCGAACGCCGAGGAGACGGCGAAGCTGGCCGGCGACCAGGCCCGTGCGTACACCTTGGACGTCGCCGACCGCGGCGCCGTGCTGGCGCACGCCGAAGAGGTCGCCGCCGAGTTCGGCGGGGTCAACGTCGTCGTGAACAACGCGGGCGTGGCGCTCGGCGCGACCGTCGAAGAAATGGCGTTCGAGGACTACGACTGGCTGATGGGCGTCAACCTCGGCGGTGTCGTGAACGGCACGAAGGCCTTCCTGCCGCACCTGATCGCTTCCGGTGACGGGCACGTCGTGAACATTTCCAGCGTGTTCGGCTTCGTCGGCGTGCCGACGCAGAGCGCCTACAACGCGGCGAAGTTCGCGGTTCGCGGATTCACCGAAGCGCTGCGCGAAGAAATGCTGATCGCGCGGCACCCGGTCGCGGTGAGCTGCGTGCACCCCGGCGGGATCAAGACGAACATCGTGCGCAACTCCCGCAGTGCCGCCGAAGACCAGGAGAAGGCCGCGCAGGGCTTCGAGCGGATCGCCCGCACGACACCGGAGAAGGCGGCGCAGACGATCCTGCGCGGGATCGAGCGGAAGTCGGCGCGGATCCTCATCGGACCGGACGCCTACGTCATCGACGCCATTCCGCGCGTGCTCGGCTCCGCGTACCAGCGACCGCTGGCGGCGCTCGCGCGGCTCGGGCTGAAGCAGGGTTGAAAGCGGCTCGGGCGGCCGCGCTTTCACTCAATGGAGTTGCGTTTCTGACAGGACCGTCCGAAATGGTCCAGAATTCGTGGGGTCCGCGAGCCCCGTACCGGAGGTCCCCGATGCTTCGCACCGCACCACGCAGTGCGACCCGTCCGTCCAGCGACCGCACCGCGGTGGAGTTGCTGGATCGCACCGGCATCGTCGCGGCGAGCCTGCCCCGGCGCCGCCGCACCGACGCCGAAGCGATCTTGGTGGATGCGCCGATCTACACCCGGACGCCGGTGTGCGACCAGGACCTGCGCCCGAAGTCGGTGGTGATCCGGCGGCGGGCCCGCACGTGGCTCGGCGGTGGCGCCGCGGTCTTGCTCGTCGCGGCCGGGTGGCTGGGTGGCGGGCTGTTCACCGGCGGCCTGTTCGCCTCGGAGCCGGAACGCGACGTCGCCCAGCTGGACGCGCGCCCGGCCGTCGCCGCGGCCCCCGCGCCGGCGACGCAGCCGCAGCCGCAGCCGCCTGCCCCGCAGGCGCCGGCTGTCGTCACGCCGGCGCCGAAGACCGTGTACGTGCCGGTGCCCGCGAAGCCGGCGCCGAAGTCGGACCAGGTGCAGGCGCAGGCGAAACCGCAGCAGAAGAAAGACTCGCCGGAGGAGGAGGCCCGCGTCGACCTGCCGTCGGCGTCCACTCCGCCGTCGAGTGCCAACCCGATCCAATCGTGGGTCGAGGTCGCCGAGAGCGTGATGCAGCGCTACGGCCGCTGAGTCAGGCCTCGGACCAGCGGTATTCGTGCTCGGGGCGCCCGGTGGCGCCGTAGCGCAGCCGCATCTGGACGCTGCCCGACTCCGCTAGCGCGGTGAGGTACCGCTGCGCCGTGGCCCGCGCCATGCCCAGCTCCCCGGCGACCTCCGCCGCCGACAGCGGGCGGCCCGCCTTGCGCAGCTGCTCCGAAACCAGCCGGGACGTCGCCGTCGACTGGCCCTTCGGCGCGGACGTGCGGTCCTGGTCGTGCAGCACCCGGTACGCGCGGTCGACGTCGTCCTGGGCCAGGGCCCGGCCTTCGGCGAGCAGGCCGCGGAAGCGCGCGTACGACGTCAGCCGTTCCGCGAGCTGGCGGGTGGTGAAGGGCTTGATCAGGTAGTTCAGCGCGCCGGCCCGGATCGCCGCGGCCACCGACGCGCTGTCGGTCGCCGCGGACAGCACGATCGTGTCGGTCTGCAGCTCCGGGAGCACGGCGAGGCCGGACTCGTCGGGCAGGTAGACGTCCAGCAGGACCAGGTCCGGCGAGAGCTCCCGGACGCGCGCCCGCGCCTCGGCGGCGGTGTGCGCGGTGCCGACCACCGCGAAGCCCTCGACCTCCTCGACGAACCCGGCGTGCACGCCGGCGACGCGGAAGTCGTCGTCGACGATCAGGGTGCGGATCATCCGTCCTCCGTCAGCATTCCGGGCAGTTTGGCGACGAACAGGGCACCCGTCTCGCCCTCGCCGGGGTCGGCCAGCCAGACGTCGCCGCCGCGGGCGCGGGCGGCCTGCCGGGCCAGGGCCAAGCCGAGGCCGTGCCCGGGCGTGATCTTCGTCGAGACGCCTTCGTCGAACAACGTCCGCCGCAGCTCGGCGGGCACACCGGGCCCGCTGTCCACAACGGACACGTGCAGGGTGCCGTCCTCGGCGAGCAGGCCCACCTCGACCGTCGCCGGCCGCCGCGGGCCCATCCGGGCGGCGTGCAGGGCGTTGTCGACGAGGTTGCCGATCACGGTGTTCGCGGCGATCGGGTCGGTCACCGTCGCGGGCACCCAGCTGTCTTCGGCGAGCTTGAGCGTGAGGCCCTTTTCCTGCGCCTGCTCGGTTTTCGCGACGAGCAGCGCCTGCAGGTACGGGTCGGCGACCGCGTCGCCCAGCTCGCTCGGCCGCGCCGACGACGAGTCCGTCAGCGTCTGCAGGTACTCGACGGCCTCGGTGTGGTGGCCGAGCTGGAGCAGCCCGTAGAGGGTGTGCAGCCGGTTCGCGAACTCGTGCCGCTGGGCGCGCAGGCCGTCGGACAGGGCGCGGATGCCGTCGAGCTCGCGGGTGAGCGTGTCGAGGTCGGTGCGGTCGCGGAAGGTGAGCACGGTGCCGATCGGGCGGTCGTCCAGGCGCACGGCCCGCGAATTGATCACCAGCACCCGGTTCCCGGCGACCGCGAGCAGGTTGTCGACCGGCCGTCCCTCGGCGACGGCCTTGTGCAGCCGCGGGCTGAGTTCGAGTTCGGACATCGCCGCGCCGATCGGGAGCTCGGTGCCGAGCAGGCGTTCGGCCTCGTCGTTGCGGACCGAGACGCGGTTCGCTTCGTCGACCGCGAGCACGCCTTCGCCGATCCCGTGCAGGACGGCCTCGCGTTCGTAGAGCAGCTCGGTCAGTTCGTGCGGTTCGAGGCCGTGCGTGACGCGCCGCAGCCGCCGGTTCAGCAGCGCCGACGCGCCCGCGCCGAGCAGCAGCGCGCCGCCCGCGAAGAGCAGCGTGATCGCCAGCAGCTGGTTGAACGCGCCGGTCGGATCGGCGACGTCGAAGCCGACGCTCACCTCGCCGACCACCCGCCGGTGATCCGGCGTCCAGATCGGCGTCTTGCTGCGGACGGACAAGCCCAGCGTGCCGCTCTGCACGGCGCTGACTTCGTCCTCTCCGGCCAGCGCCCGCTCCGGGGACGTGCTCACCGGCTTGCCGATCTCGGAGAGCGTCGGGTGCGCGAGCCGGATGCCCTTGTTGTCGGTGATCACCACGAACAGCGCGTCGTTGGCCGCGTTGACCGCCAAGGCCCGTTCCTCGAGGGCGCCGCCGGGGATCTTCGCGGTGGCGTTCGCGACGACCACCGGGTCCGCCGCCACCGACTTCGCGATGGCCAGCGCGCGCTGCCCGTACTGCTCGGTGAGGGTGCGGGAGAGGAGCACGCTGACCAGGGCGACCCCGAGCCCGACGACCAAAGCGACCACGCCGATCTGCAGCAGCAGCACCTGCCTGCTGAACCGCATCCGCGGGAAGAGCGCCCACTTTGGCATGGCGGGGACCATACCCCCAGGTCAAGCCCGTGCGCTAAATGAGCAAAACATTCAGAACGCACAGCTCGCGCGGAGAACGTCGACAAGCTTCACCTGGGCGCCACGCGTACTTAACGTCCCTTCCCAACGTGAGCCCCACCACGTGACGAAGGAGTCACCTCCCCATGGTTCCCCCACTGATCGAACTCACCGGAGCCACCAAACGGTTCCCGAGCGGGTCCGGTTCCGTGCACACGGCCGTCCGCGATCTGACCATGACCGTCCAGCCCGGCGAGTTCGTCGCCGTCGTCGGCCCCACCGGCTGCGGCAAGTCGACGACGCTCTCGCTGGTCTCCGGGCTGCAGCCGCCGTCGGCCGGCCGGGTGCGGGTGAACGGCGAGGACGTGAAGTCCATTCCGGACGGGGTGGGCTACATGTTCCAGACCGACGCCGTGATGCCGTGGCGCTCGGTGCTGGAGAACGTCGCTTCCGGACCGCGCTTCCGCGGGGTGCCGAAGGCCGAGGCCCGCGCGCAGGCCGTCGACTGGATCGCCCGCGTCGGGCTCGCCGGCTTCGAGAAGTACTACCCGCACCAGCTGTCGGGCGGCATGCGCAAGCGCGTCGCGCTGGCCCAGACGCTCGTCACCAAGCCGAAGATCCTGCTGATGGACGAGCCGTTCTCGGCGCTCGACGTCCAGACACGGGCGCTGATGCAGGACGAGCTGCTGCGGCTGTGGTCCGGTTCGGGGGCCGCGGTGATCTTCGTGACCCACGACCTCGACGAGGCGATCGCGCTCTCGGACAAGGTCGTCGTTCTGACGACCGGCCCGGCCACCGTGAAGGACGTCTTCGAGATCCCGCTCGAGCGGCCGCGGAAGGTCGAGGAGCTGCGGCTGACCGAGGAGTTCCGCAAGCTCTACGCCGACATCTGGGAATCGCTGCGCAGCGAGGTCGACAAGGCCCGTGAGAAGGGAGCGACCAGTGTCGCTTGAGACCCCGGCGGCTACGTCCGCTCCCTTGCCGGTCCTCGAGACCGAGCAGGACATCCTCGCTCGCGCGAAGCAGGCCACCGGGCGGCGCAGGCGCAACATCTGGCTGCTGCGCCTGGCGATCGTCGTCGTCTGGCTGGGCAGCTGGGAGCTGACCGCGACGTACTGGATCGACCCGTTCTTCTACTCGAAGCCGTCGAAGATCTGGGAACGGCTCGTCGAGTGGTTCAGCGCCGGCACCGACTTCGGCTCGATCTGGTACCAGATCCTGGTGACCGTCGAGGAGGCCGCGATCGGCTTCGTCATCGGCGCCATCTTCGGGGTCGTGTTCGGCGTGATCCTCGGCCGCAGCTCCTACCTCGCGCAGGTGCTGGCGCCGTTCATCAAGGCCGCCAACGCGTTGCCGCGAATCGTGCTCGCCGCGCTGTTCGTCATCTGGTTCGGGCTCGGGCTCTCGTCGAAGGTCGCGACCGTCGTCGTGCTCGTGTTCTTCGCGGTGTTCTTCAACGCCTTCACCGGGGCCCGCGAGGTCGACCGCAACCTGATCGACAACGCCCGCATCCTCGGCGCGACCCGCGGCCAGGTGCTGAAGTCGATCGTGCTGCCGAGCGCGACGTCGTGGATCCTGTCGTCGCTGCACGTCGCGTTCGGGTTCGCGCTGATCGGCGCGGTGGTCGGCGAGTACACCGGCGCGAAAGCCGGTATGGGCTTCCTCATCGCGAACGCGCAAGGCACGTTCGACACCGCGGGCGTGTACGCGGGCATGCTGATCATCACCGTCGTCGCGCTGCTGGCCGAGTGGGGGATCAGCACGCTGGAAGGCAGGCTGCTGCGCTGGCGCCCGCCGTCCGCCTCCGAAGCCGCGATCAAGGCGGTCTGACATGCGTCTCAAAAGGACAGTCGGCGTGGTGGCCGCGCTCGCGGTCACCCTGGCCGGAGTCACCGCCTGCCGCGACTCGCGCGAGATCTCGCTCGGGGACACCGGCCGGCCGCACATCAAGGTCATGGTCGGCGGCCTGTCGAAGGTGATCTACCTGCCCGGCCAGCTGGCCCAGCAGATCGGCGCCTACCAGCGGCAGGGCCTCGACGTCGAGCTCTTCGACCAGCCGTCCGGCGCGAACGCCGAGACGTCGCTGCTGGCCGGCGAAGTGCAGGCGGTCGTGGGGTTCTACGACCACACGATCGACCTGCAGGCCAAGGAGCAGTGCATCGAGAGCGTCGTGCAGTTCGCGAACGTGCCGGGTGAAGCCGAGATGGTCGCGACGAAGAAGGCGGACGAGATCAAATCGGGTGCGGACTTCAAGGGCCGCAACCTCGGCGTCACGTCGCTGGGTTCGTCGACGGACTTCCTGACCAAGGCGCTGGCCCTGCGCGGCGGCGTCACGTCGAAGGAGTACACGCCGGTGAAGGTCGGCGCCGGGCAGACGTTCATCTCGGCGATGAACCAGGGCTCGATCGACGCCGGCATGACGACCGACCCGACGATCGCGCAGCTGACGAACACCGGCCAGGCGAAGGTGCTCTTCGACATGCGAACGGTCGAAGGCACCAAGGCCGCTTTGGGTGGTTTGTACCCGGCGAGCTCGCTGTACATGGGCTGCGAAATCGTGAAACGCTATCCGGACATCGTGCAGAAACTGGCCAATGCGTACGTCGAGACCCTGAAGTGGATTTCTTCGCACACCCCGGAACAGGTCGCCGCGATGATGCCGCCGTCGTTCGCCGGCGGGGACAAGGCGCTGTACGTGAAGTCGCTGCGGGACAGCCTGCCGATGTTCACCAAGGACGGCCGGATGGACCGGGCCGGTGCGCAGAACGTGCTCAAGGTGCTCGGAGAGTCGTCGAGCAACGTGAAGCCGAAGAAGGACAAGATCGACCTGTCGAAGACGTACACGACGCAGTTCGTGGACGCCGCGCACGCGCAGGCCGCGCAGTAGGAGCCCCGCTCACCTGACCGGGCGGTAGGTGAGCGACATGGACCCGTGAAGGCCTCTTTTCCCCCGCGGAGGCCTTCACGGGTCTTTTCCGGTTCAATTCCGGCAAATGGTGAGTCTTTCCCGGAATGTGAATACCCTTCGAAAGTAGCTACCTTCGGCCGGGCGCGGATCCAACACTGGGCACACGGGTTTTCCCGCCGTCCCCACGGTGAACGGAGTCTTCCGCATGTCCGGATTCGTTTCTTCGCGTCTTGTCCGCGTCCTCACGGTGGCCGCCGCCGCGGCGGCTTCGCTGGCCGTCTCGGGTACCGCCCACGCCGCTGTGTTCGGTGCGCACTTCCACGGCCACCAGTTCTCCGGTGGAAACTGGGGTGGGTACGTCAGCTTCGGCAGCTTCACCACGGCCACCGCGAGCTGGACGGAACCGTCCGTGACCTGCACGTCCACCAACGACCTGTTCGCACCCTGGGTGGGCATCGACGGCGACGGTTCGTCCACTGTGGAACAGACCGGCGTGGCCACCGACTGCTCCAGCGGCCGCCCGGTCTACCAGGCCTGGTACGAGATGTATCCCGCCGCGCCGGTGTACTACTCGTCGCCGGTCAGCGCCGGCGACCACATCACCGCAACGGTGACGCGGACGGCGACGAACACCTACCGGCTCGACATCAGCGACACGACCAAGGGCTGGTCGAAGACGATCACCAAGTCGCTGACCTCGAAGCACGCGTCCGCGGAGGCGATCATCGAGTCGCCGACCGACTCGTACCCGTCGATCTCCGGCGGCATCAAGTTCACCGGCGTCAAGTTCAACGGGACGAACCTGGCTTCGACGAGCCCGTCCGGCCTGAACGCCGACGACAAGGGCAGCTACACGTGGAGCCCGAGCGCCGTCGGCTCCGACGGCCAGAGCTTCACGATGACCCGCCACTGAGCTATTTGAGACCGCCGACCGCCCAGGCGACCACCATCAGGGCGAGCACCAGCGAGATGGCCGCCTGCAGCATCATCGTCATCTTCGCCCAGATCCGCAGCGGCATGACGTCGGTGGGGCTGAAGGCGGCCGCGTTGGTGAACGAGAAGTACAGGTAGTCCAAATAGGACGGCTCCCAGTCGCGGTGGGCGAGGTCCGGGTCGGCCATCTGCGGGAACTGCAGGTCGGGGAACTCCGCCCGGCCCGCGGCCCGCCGGCCCGGGCCGCCGCGGTCGAATTCCCAGTACCACAGCGAAAAGACCACGATGTTCGTCCAGTAGACGACCCCGCCGGTGACCAGCACGGCCCCGGCGCGGCCGTCGACCGTGCCGGTCGCGATGCCGTCCACCAGGCTCGCCGCCGACCAGGCGTTCACCACCGTCACGGCGGCGACCAGCAGCAGCGCGATGACCCGTTCGACGGCGCTGAACTGCGACATCCGGCCCGGGTTGACCAGCAGCAGCGCCACCACGAGCAACACCGACACGGCGGGCAGCAGCCACCACGGACGCAGGGCCATGTCATCGGGCAGGGCGACCTGCAGCACCAGGGTCGCGACAACAACGCCCATCGCGGCCCACCGGGTTTCCCCGGAGGTCCGCCGCCGCCAAGCGGGCAGTGCCTCTTCAGTCACCGGCCCACCCTAGGTCGTCCCCGAGCTTTCACGTGAAAGCTACGGCCCCAGGTCGCAGCTTTCACGTGAAAGCTGCGCTTGGGTCACCCGGCGGGGGCGGTCGTCACTTCGCCGGGGAGCTTGCGGGCCACGTCCGTGCGTGAACGGGCTCCCAGCTTGCGGAGCACCTTCGCCACGTGCTGTTCCACCGTTCGCGGCGAAAGGAACAGCCCGTCCGCGATCTCCCGGTTCGTCCGGCCCTCCGCGAGCATCCGTGCCACTTCGCGTTCCCGTGGGGACAGCTCGCTCCCGTACCCCCGGCGTCCGCGTTGCGAAGGCGCCCAAGCGCCGTGCTCGCGCAGCTGGTGACGGCAGCGGCCGGCATCGCGGGTCGCGCCGAGCTGCTCGTACGCCTCGGCCGCCGCGGTCAGCTCGTCGACGGCGTCGCGGTTGCCCGCGGCGAGGCGGCACATCGAAGCGCGCTCCCGCATGGCCGTCGCGGGGTAGGGCATCGGCAGGGCCGCGTAGCCGGACGCCGCTTCGTCGAACAACGTCGCGGCGGCCAGGTGCTTGCCGCGCGCTTCGAGCAGCACCGCGCGGCCGGCCACCAACGCGGCCGTGGCCGCCGGTGCGTCCCGGCCCTCGATGCCGCGCGCGAACGCCTCGACCACGTTGTCGGCCTCCGGCCAGCGCCCGGCCCGCGCGTAGGCCTGCGCCGCCGCGGGGACCAGCGCGGCCGCCCAGATCCAGACGCCCTTGCGGCCGGCCGCGGCCACGGCGGTGTCGGCCGCCGCGCACGCGCCGTCGACGTCGTCGGTCGCGAGCAGCACGGAGATCAGCACTCCCGCGGCCGACAGCACCACCGGGATCGGGCCGCGGTCCGGCGCGTGCACGCTCGCCGCGGTCAGGTGCCGTTGCGCCGCGGCGAACTCGCCGCGCACGGCCGCGAGCCCGCCGAGCACCAGCGAGGACTCCATGACGATTGGGCCGAGCTCCGGGTAGCTGTCCCGCAGCTGCTCGGCCGCCTCGGCGAGGCCGGTCCAGCGCCCGCGCACCCAGTCCAGCCGGACGCGGGTGCCCTGGATCAGGCCGATCGCGTACAACGCGCCGGCGTCGGTCGCCCGCCGGACGCCCTCGGTCACCAGCCGTTCGGCGCGGTCCAGGTGCCCGGCCCACGACTGCCCGTCGGCCAGGTTGCACCACAGCCGGGCCAGCTGGACGCGCTCGGCGACCGTGCCGACGGTGTCCGACAGCGCTTCGAACTCCGCCCACCCCGAGCCGTCGCCGACGTGCGACGCCGCCGCGATGCGGTCGGCGGTCAGCGCGAGCCGCAGCTCCGGGTCGTCGAGCCGCTCGTACACCTCGCCCGCGCGGGCGCGCCAGGCTTCGTGCCACGACAACGGGGTCAGCCCGTCGATCGGCTGGGCGAGCAGCGTGATCCCGCGGGCGGCCAGGTCCGGCCGGTCGGTCAGCTCGCCGACCGCGCGCTCGACCTCGAGGCGGCCGCGGCCGAGCCCGCCGATGGTCCGGACCAGCAGCATGCCGAGGCTCAGCCGGATCGACCCGCGCACCGACGGCGGCAGCGTCACCTCTTCGAGGACGCGCTCCAGCGTGCCGAGCACGTCGGGGCGGAACCCCCGCAGCGCGACCTGGCTCAGCTTGCCCGCCACGCGGCCGATGTCGGCCTGCGAGGGGCCGGGTTCGGCCAGCACCGACTGCAGGAGGTCGATCGCGCGGGACGTCTCGCCGCGCGTGATCGCCTCGTCGGCGGCCGCTTCCGCGTAGTGCCGCCACTGGTCGACGCGGCCGGCCGCGCGGGAATGCCGGGCCAGCAGGGTGAGCGGCGGGGACGGCTGCGCGGCGAGCACGCGGATCGCCTGCGCGTGCAGCAAAGAGCGTTCGGGTCCGGTCACGGTGTCGTAGACCGCCTTGCGCGCCAACGGGTGCCGGAAGCCGTACCGGCCGTCGCCGACTTCGCCGAGCACCCCGCCGGCGAGGGCGGCGAGCAGCGCGGTGCGGAGGGTGTCGTCGGACAGCCCGGCCAGTTCGCCGAGCACGGCGGCTTCGGCGCCGACGCCGAGCACCGCGGCCGCGCCGGCCAACCGCACCGCCGGCTCCGGCAGCGCGGACAGCCGTTCGGTGACGGCTTCCCGCAGCAGCACCGGGACTTCGAGGTTCTCCAGCAAGCGGTCGGAGAGGACTTCGCCGACCGGGAGCCGGTCGGCCGCCTCCTTCAGCGCGCGCAGCGTTTCCTCGGCCACGAACGGGATCCCGGCGGTGCACTCGTGCAGCTTCGCCGCGAATTCGTCGGTGACCCGGGGCAGGTCGAGGATGTCGGCCGCCAGCTTGCGCACGGCCGCGACGTCGAGCGCGCCGAGCGCGACGCGGGCGGAGTGGACGGCCGAGTCGGTGCGAAACGGCGCTCCGAGGGGGCCGGGACGGACGTCCGTCGCCGACCGGTAGGTGGCGACCACCGCCAGCTGCGGCGGCATCGCGCCGGCGAGGAACCGCATGAGGTCCCGGGTGTCCTCGTCGGCCCACTGGAGGTCGTCGATCAGCACGAGCGTGGGGCCGCAGGCGGCCAGCAGCTCCCGCACCGCGCGGAACACGCGGTGGCGCTCGGCGACCGGGTCCGCGAGGGGTTCCGGTCGCTCGGGAAGCGCTTCCGCGAGCTCCGGCAGCAACGGCCGCAGCACACCGACGACGGGGCTGAGCGGCCGGAGGGGCGCGTCACCCACCGAGCGAAGCGCTTCCAGGACGGGCCCGTAGGGAAAGGGTTCCCGCAGCGGCTGGCAGGCCCCGGTGAGGACGCGGCCGCCGTCGAACTCCTTGCGCCGTCCGATCTCCGCGAGCAGCCGGGTGCGGCCCATCCCCGGCTCGCCCTCGATCAGGACCGCGGCCGGGCGCCGCTTGAGCACGTCGACGATGGCGTCGAGCTCGGTGTCGCGGCCGGTCAGCCGGGCGGGTCCGGACCGGACGGAAACCGAGGTGGGGCGGGGGGTGGCCAGCCACATATGACCCTCCTCGACGCACCGGGGACTGTGCGCGGAGCCTAAGCAGCGTTGATCCGTCCGTAAACCTTTCACCGAATACGTGGCCGGTGCTGTTGTCCTACGTCTGCCTACCCATCGTCACCGATTCGCCGTGGGATCCGGCGAGATCGGGTCGCAGCGCCTACGAAACCTAGGCAGATTCCACGTTCGAATGCCACTTAACGCGTTGGTGTACTTCTGTCGGCTACTGAAAGTAGTTTACGGAAACCCTACTTACGGACCTGTCCGACCGGGTGACACCGGCGGCTTGAGCCCGGCTGGAGCAGGGGATTCGTCCTCGGTGAATGCGTATACCCATTCGCCGGGCGCCCGGATTGCACCGTAACGCCCACTGCGGGGACGCTCACCCGGGGAGTACCACTGCGTGGCCGATGCGGAGCCGCGCGTAACCACCTAGGGAGAAGCATGAAGATCGCGAGACTTCTCGGTGCCGCTGCCACCGCGGTCATGGCGACGGGCGCGCTCGCCGCGACCGCCGTCCCCGCGTCGGGCCAGGACCTGCTGAACCCGGACATCGTGCCCGCCATGCAGCGGGACCTGGGCCTGACCCACGACCAGGCGATCGCGCGGCTGAAGAGCGAGGACGTCGCGAACAAGGTCACCGAGTCGCTCACCTCGGCGCTCGGTGACGCGTTCGGCGGCGCCACCTACAACGCCGCCACGGGCAAGGCGCACGTCACCACGACGAACGTCGCGCTGGCCGGCAAGATCCGCGAAGCCGGTGCGGAAGCGGAAGTCGTGCGGTTCAGCGCCCGCCAGCTCAATTCCACTGTGGACACCCTGAACGCCGCCGACAAGGCGGCGCCCGCCGCGATCACCGGCTGGGGCGTCGACGACGCCACCAACCGCGTCACCCTGGACGTGCTGCAGGGCCAGCGCGCCACCGCGGACGCGTTCCTCACGAAGTCCGGTGTGGACAAGTCCGTCGTGACGATCCGCGAGACGGCGTCGAAGCCCACCACCTACGCCAACATCCGCGGTGGCGACGCCTACTACATCGGCGGGTCGTCGCGCTGCTCGGTCGGCTTCGCGACCACGACCGGGTTCGTCACCGCCGGCCACTGCGGCGCGCTCACCGGCGGCGGCGCGCTGACCGGGTCGAACGGGGCGTCGCTCGGCAGCTGGATCACCTACCGCTTCCCCGGCGCCGACTACGCGGCGGTCCGGACCAACAGCAACTGGACCCCGGTCGCCCAGATGAACAACGGGACCGCGGTGCGCGGCCAGTCGAACGCCGCGACCGGTTCGTCGGTCTGCAAGGCCGGCTCCACCACCGGCTGGACCTGCGGGACCATCGGCGCCAAGAACCAGAGCGTCCGCTACTCCGAGGGCACGGTCAACGGCATGACCGCGACCAACGTCCGCTCGGCCGCGGGTGACTCGGGCGGCGGCTTCATCGCCGGCAACTACGCGCAGGGCATCCTGTCCGGCGGCAACACGTCCGTGACGTACTTCTACCCGATCGCCGGCGCGCTTTCCGGCACCGGCACCACCCTCAAGACCAGCTGATCCCGGTACGCGGAAGGGCGGGTCCGGGGCGCCTCCAGCGCGCCCCGGACCCGCCCTTCGTCCTCGCCGCGGGAATGGGAGGTGTGCGGGTCAGACGTTGCTGATCTCCTCGATCAGCCCGTCGACGTCGAAGTGCGCGCTCTCCTCGCCGAGCGGCACCAGTTCGCAGGACGCGTCGAGGAACGTCCGAACGTCCTCGACTTCGAGCTCGAACGACGCATAGCCGTCCGGTGACTCGATTTCCAGGGTGAGGAAGTCTTCGTCGTCGGACAGATCCGGGCGGATCCGGACGTCACCGAGACCGGCCGGCTCGTCGAGACCGGCGACGAGGAGGTCACGCGCGAAGGTCCACTCGATCCACCGGCCGCGCTCGGTCCGGAAGGCCACGGTCACCGCGAACGGCTCGTGGGCGTGGTAGGACAGGCGCGACAGGACGGGCGTGGTGCTCTCGTTCAGCAGCACGAACTGGCTCTGGTGTACGGCGTCGGTGTGCACGGCCCCTCCTGGAGTCTTGCGGTGGTTCGCGCGGCGCGAACTGTTCGGCAAGGAGATGACCAGGGCCGACGGTCATGACGAAGAAACTCTCACGTTCACTTGATCGGTTGCATCCGTCCATTGTGGTGTAACGCCGGGCACGTACCCCTTGCGCTCAGGCGGCCACGGGTGGTGACGGCTCACGCAGGGCGGCGGGCAGTTTCTTCCGCAGCACGAGCAGCGCGGGGACGGCGGACGCGCAGGTCAGCGCCAGGATCGACCACGTCAGCGCGTTGCTCGCGCTGAGCAGGACGGCCAGCAGGCCCGGCGCCAGCGCGACCGGCAGGCCCCAGGAGAGCTGGAAGATGGAGCTGGCGCGCCCCTCCGCCCCCGGCGGGGCGGCCGCGGCGGCGGCCGCGGTGGCGGTCGGGCCGAAGAGGGTCTCCGCGATCGAGAAGCCGAGACTGGTCACGAGGATCAACACGGTGGCCACCGGCAGCGAGACGGCCTCGAGCGGGATCAGCAGCGCGAAGCAGAGCGAGAACAGCACCGCCGACCCGATGAGGCCGGCGGTCCGGCTGCGGCCGGCGAGCAGGGTGACGATCGGCCGCTGAGCCGTGACGACGACCACGGTCCCCACGGTGATCGCGGTCCCGGCGATCCACTGTGGACCATGGAGGAGGTCCCGCACGACGAGCGGCAGCACGGAGAACTTGCTCGCGCTGGCCAGGGTGAAGGCCATGTGGGTGACGCAGAACCCGGTGAACGCCCGGTCCCCGAGCACGGCTCGCCAGCTCCCGGAGGCCGCGGCCTTGCGGTCTGCCGCGGCTGGTCGTGAGTGGTAAGGCGGGTTAGAACCCGCCTTACCACTCACGACCGGCCTGCCTAGCGGTGGTGGCGGCGGTAGGACAGGCCGTACCCGTACGGGAACAGGCCCTGCCGGCCGTCACCGGCGTTGATCGGTTCCTGGGCCGAGCTCTTCGGCCAGGTGAAGCTCAGCTTCCCGGTCGGGTTGTAGTCGCCGTACAGCACGTCCGCGACGCCGGCGCCTTCCGAGCCCGGCAGCCAGGCCGCCACGAGACCCTTGACCGACGGCAGCTGCGCCGCGATGTCCAGCGGCCGCCCGGAGACCGTCACGACGACCACGGGAACGCCCGAGGCCTTCAGCTTGCCGAGGAGGGCGAGGTCTTCGGCGTCGAGGCCGAGCCCGCCCGGCCGGTCCCCTTCCCCTTCGGCGTACGGCGTTTCGCCCACCACGGCGATCGCGACCCGGTAGCCGGAGTCGATTCCGCCACCCGCACGGTCATAGGTCACCACCGTGCCTTTCCCGGCACCGGCCTTGATGCCGTCGAGGATGGTCGTGCCCGGGATGACCCGCTCGCCGCTCTGGCCCTGCCAGGTGAGCGTCCAGCCGCCGGCCTGGTTGCCCAGGTCGTTCGCGTTCTTCCCGGCCACGAAGATCTTGTTGTCCCGCTTCGCCAGCGGCAGCACGCCGTCGTTCTTCAGCAGCACCTGCGACTCGCGCACCGCCTGTCGCGCCACGGCGCGGTGGGCCGCGCTGCCGAAGTCCTTCTGCAGCGAGCGGTCGGTGTACGGGTGCTCGAACAGGCCGAGCTCGAACTTCTTCGTGAGGATCCGCCGGTTGGCGTCGTCGATGCGGGACAGCGGGATGTGCCCGTTGAGGACTTCGGCCTTCAGCGTGCTGATGAACTTCAGGTAGTCGTAGGGGACCATGATCATGTCGATCCCGGCGTTGACGGCCTGCTTGACCTCGGCGGCGGTGAACCCTTCCTGGCCGTCGATCTGGTCGATGCCGTTCCAGTCGGAGATCACGAAGCCGGAGAACCGCAGTTCGCCCTTGAGCAGGTCGGTGATCAGGAACTTGTTGCCGTGGTCCTTGACGCCGTTCCAGCTGTTGAAGCTGATCATCACCGAACCGACACCGTGGGCGACCGCGGCCCGGAACGGCGGCAGGTGGATGCGCCGCAGCTCCTCCAGGCTGATCTGGGTGTTGCCCTGGTCGTCGCCGCCGGTGGTGCCGCCGTCGCCGATGAAGTGCTTGGCGGTGGCCATGATCGACGCCGGGTCGTCGAGTTCGCGGCCCTGCAGGCCCTTGATGATTCGTGAGTTCTCGACGGCGTTGCGGGGGATCTCGCCGAAGGACTCGTACGTGCGGCCCCAGCGGTCGTCGCGCGCCACGCACAGGCAGGGCGCGAAGCCCCACTTGACGCCGGTGGCGGCGGATTCCTCGGCGGTGATCGCGCCGATCTTCTCGACCAGCCTCGGGTCGTTCGCGGCCCCCAGGCCGATGTTGTGCGGGAAGACCGTGGCGCCGTGGACGTTGTTGTGGCCGTGCACGGTGTCGGAGCCGTAGATGATCGGGATGCCGAGACCGGTCGACGTCGCCGCCTTCTGGTAGGCGTCGATCATGTCCGCCCACCCGGCCGGCGTGTTCGGCGTCGGCGTCGAACCGCCGCCGGAGAGGATGGAGCCGAGCCGGGCGGCGGCGGACTGGGCGGGGGTCGCGGCGCCCCGCTCGCCCTGGGTCATCTGCCCGACCTTGTCGTCGAGCGTCATCCGCGCCATCAGGTCCTTGACGCGCTCGGAGACCGGGGCGTGCGAGTTCTTGTAGAGAGGCGTCGCGGCGGCGGACGCCATCGGGACGACGGCCGTGCCTGCGAGGAGCAGGCCGGCCAGGACGGTGGTTCTCGTGGCGCGCAGTGATCTCGTGGTGCGGAGGAGCGGCATGTCTTCTCTCCGTGACGATCCGTCGATCCATAAGTTGCGAGCCACAACAAAATAGCTCCCCTCAAGAGTGACGCCGGTCACAATTCAGTCACGACAGGACGGGCGGGTACGTTTCCGGTGTGCAGTTCGTCCTCGCCTCCCAGTCCCCCGCCCGCCTCGCCACCCTGCGCTCCGCGGGCCTCGATCCCGCCGTGTTCGTCTCCGGCGTCGACGAGGACGCGGTCGCCGCTTCCCTGACCGATCCGTCCCCTTCCGAGCTGGTGGCGGCCCTCGCCGCGGCCAAGGCCGAAGCGGTCGTCGACCAGGTCGCCGCGGCCCACCCGGACGCCGTCGTCGTCGCCTGCGATTCGATGCTTTCGATCCACGGGCAGATGGTCGGGAAGCCGGGTTCGCCGGACGTCGCGCGCAGCCGCTGGGCCGCGATGGCGGGAACATCCGGTGAACTCCTCACCGGGCACGCGGTCGTCCGGCTCGAGGGCGGGACGCGCACGAAGGAGTCGTCCGGCTGGGAATCGACCACCGTCCGGTTCGGCACGCCGAGCCCGGCGGAGATCGACGCCTACATCGCCACCGGCGAGCCGCTCAACGTCGCCGGCGGCTTCACGATCGACGGGCTGGGCGGCTGGTTCGTCGAAGGACTCGTGGGCGGCCACACGAGCGTGATCGGCATCAGCCTGCCGCTGACGCGCCGGCTGCTGGCCGAGGTCGGCGTGAGTGTCGTGGATCTCTGGCGGCGTCCCGCATCCTGAGAAGAGCGCCACACGAACGGGTGATCCGGAAGAGTCTCCGTCTGCCTAACGTTCTTTTGACGAGGCCAGACAAGAAACTTTCGAGCACCGGAGTCGCCCCGTGTCTTTCGTACGGACATACACCAAGCCGCGGGTGTTCGCGGCCGCGGTTCTCGGCTCGCTCGTCGTCGGCGCCCTCCTCGGCGTCGTCGCACGGCAGACCGAGGCCGGCTGGCTGACCGATCTCCTCGACCAGATCGGCAGCATCTTCACCACGCTGCTGCAGATCGCGGTGATCCCGCTGGTCTTCACGGCGATCGTGGTCGGCATCAACAGCCTCCGCGGTCTCGGCGGCGGCCGCACCGCCGCGCGCCTCGGCGGCAAGACCGTGCTGTGGTTCGCGATCACGTCGTTCATCGCGTCGCTGATCGGCATCGCGGTCGGCCGGATCTTCAACCCGGGCTCCGGTGGCCTCGGCGGCGTCGAAGCGACCGCCAAGAACGCCGACAAAGCAGCGGCCAGCGTCGACCACTGGGGCTCGTGGAGCGCCTTCGTCGACGGGCTGCTGCCGGAGAACTTCGTGAAAGCGTTTGCCGACGGCGAGACGCTGCAGGTGCTGTTCCTCGCGCTGGTGATCGGCGCCGCCGCGTACAGCCTGGGTGACAAGGCGAAGCCGTTCGTGGACTTCACGACGAGCGTGTTCGAGATCATCCAGCGCTACCTCGGCTGGATCGTCCGGCTGGCCCCGATCGGCATCATCGGCCTGATCGGCGCGGCGGTTGCGAACTACGGCGACGCGCTGTTCCGGCCGCTGTTCTCCACCACGCTCGCGGTGTACGTCGGCTGCCTGCTCGTGCTGTTCGTCGTCTACCCGATCCTGCTGCAGTTCGTGGCGAAGGTCAGCCCGCTGAAGTTCTTCGCGAAGGCGGGCACGGCGATCCAGTTCGCGTTCGCCTCGCAGTCCTCGGCCGCAACGCTGCCGCTGACCCGCCAGTCCGCGGTGAACCTCGGTGTCCAGCCGGCGTACGCGGCCTTTGCGACCCCGCTCGGCAGCGCGACCAAAATGGACGGTTGCGCGGCGGTCTTCCCGGCGATCGCGGCGATCTTCGTGGCGAACCTGGCCGGGGTGTCGCTGAACTTCTGGCAGTACGCCGGCATCGTCGTGGTCGCCGTGGTGGGCGCGCTGGCGACGGCGGGCACCACGGGCTGGCTGACGGCGTTCACGCTGACGACGTCGTTCATCGGCCTCGACGCCAAGCAGGTGGCGCTGGGCCTGGCGCTCATCTACTCGGTCAACCCGATCATGGACATGATGCGCACGGCGACGAACGTCGCGGGTCAGATCGTGGTCCCGACGATCGTGGCGCGCACCGAAGGCCTCCTCGACGACGAGGTCCTGAACACCCCGACCGACACCCCGCTGCACAGCGACGACGGCTCTGCCGCCCGCCACACCGAACCCGCCCCCGCCTGACCGCAGCTTTCACGTGAAAGCTAACCGGAGGCCAGTCCTCCACCTAGCTTTCACGTGAAAGCTCCGGCTTCGGGTCAGGAGGGGCAGGGGCGGAGGTCGGTGCGGGTGAGGCGGATGTCCGGCCAGCCGCGCAGGTCCGACGGCGACGTCACCCGGCGCGTGCAGCCCACCGACCGGCCCGCCAGGTCGTACACCTCGCCCAGCACCGGGGCCGCCAGGCACTTCGGGGTGCCGGAGGCCGCGTCCGCGCAGTCGTGGCGGACCACGATCACGTCGGGGCTGGCGTCGGCCGTCACGTCGTAGAGCGACAGCGTCCCGGCGTCCGCGTAGAACGGCTTGCCCGGGTCGCGCCACACTCCCCCGCTGCCGACCAGCAGCTCGCCGTACGCGGCCGTGCCGTCGTCGCCGACGTCGCCGCGGACCAGGCACGCCGGGGCCGGGCCGTCGATGCAGCGCAGCGAGTTCTGGTCCAGCCGCACGCCCAGCTGGGCGATCGACAGCTCGAACACCGTCCCCGGCTCGGGCCCGACGCGCAGGCGGGCCGAGCCCCCGACCGAGTCGGTCAGCAGCACCACCGGCGTGCCCCCGACCGTCACCGCCGCGAGCTGGCGGCACGGGCCGCCGCCGCAGGTCACCGCGGGCGTCACCGGAGCGGCGGCGGGTTCGGCCGCGCCGGTCGCCGTCTCGGGCCGCGGCCGCAGCAGGAACACCGCGCCGATCGCGCCGACGGTCACCACCGCGGCCAGCACCGCGGTGAGCAGCGCCGACCGAGGCGTCCGCGCCGCCGTAGTCCGCATAAGACAGAGCGTAAGCCGCTTCCCGACCACCCGTCGCCAGCGCCCCGGCGCGATGTGGCGGGTTCAACCCGACGGGGTCACCGGTAGCGGACCGTGTCCGTCTATGTTGTCCGGGTGACGAACCCGAACCTGCCGCCCGCCTTGTACCTCCCGACCGGACCGGTCAGCGCCGAAACCGAAGGCGCGTCGATCGAGCTGCGCCGCACGCCGGACGGCCGCACCGCGCTGGTCGCGTTCACCGCGCTCGACCGGCTGATCGACTGCTGCGGCGAGCACCAGCCGTGGGTGCTGGTGAGCACCGAGCACCTGGGGAAGGTGCACTCCGCGAACCCGTACGACGTCATCGTGCTCGACTCGCCGCTGCCCGAGGAGCTGCGCCACCACGTCTGAGCGTGGTTCACCTCTCACTCAAGAGACTCCCGACGTCATATCCGTAGACTTCCGTGATGCCGCGTGGGCGGTCAGCAATGCAGCTGTCGGACGCAGGAGGTGCGGGGTGGCCGAGCAGGTCGGCGAATCCACGGGCGGTCCGGTGACCAAGATCCTGGTCGCCAACCGTGGCGAAATCGCGGTACGCGTCATCAGAGCCGCCAAGGACGCTGGGCTGGCCAGTGTCGCGGTGTACGCCGACCCGGACCGCGACGCGCCACACGTGCGCCTGGCCGACGAAGCGTTCGCGCTCGGCGGCACGACGGCCGCCGAGAGCTACCTGAACTTCGACAAGCTCCTGGACGCCGCCAAGCGGTCGGGCGCCGATTCGGTGCACCCGGGCTACGGCTTCCTCTCCGAGAATGCGGACTTCGCCCAGGCCGTCCTCGACGCGGGGCTGACCTGGATCGGGCCGAGCCCGCAGGCCATCCGCGACCTCGGCGACAAGGTCACCGCCCGCCACATCGCGATGCGCGCGGGCGCACCGCTGGTGCCGGGCACGAAGGAGCCGGTCAAGGACGCCACCGAGATCGTCGCGTTCGCCGACGAACACGGCCTGCCGGTGGCCATCAAGGCCGCGTTCGGTGGTGGCGGCCGTGGCCTCAAGGTCGCGCGCACCCGCGAAGAGATCCCCGAGCTGTTCGAATCGGCCACGCGAGAAGCCGTTGCCGCGTTCGGTCGTGGCGAGTGCTTCGTCGAGCGCTACCTGGACAAGCCGCGGCACGTCGAGGCGCAGGTGCTGGCCGACATGCACGGCAACGCGATCGTCGTCGGCACCCGCGACTGCTCACTGCAGCGACGGCACCAGAAGCTCGTCGAAGAGGCGCCCGCGCCGTTCCTGAGCGACGACCAGCGCCGGCGCATCCACTCCTCGGCGAAGGCGATCTGCAAGGAAGCCGGTTACTACGGCGCCGGTACGGTCGAGTACCTCGTCGCCGTCGACGGCACGATCTCCTTCCTCGAGGTCAACACGCGGCTGCAGGTCGAGCACCCGGTGTCGGAGGAGACGACCGGGCTCGACCTGGTGCGCGAGATGTTCCGGATCGCGCGCGGCGAGAAGCTGCGGATCACCGAGGACCCCGAGCCGCGCGGCCACTCGATCGAGTTCCGCATCAACGGCGAGGACGCCGGCCGCGGCTTCCTGCCCGCGCCGGGCACGGTGACCAGGTTCGTCGCGCCGAGCGGGCCGGGCGTGCGCGTCGACTCCGGCGTCGAGTCCGGCAGCGTCATCGGCGGGCAGTTCGACTCGATGCTGGCGAAGCTGATCGTCACCGGCTCGGACCGGAACAACGCCCTCGAGCGCAGCCGCCGCGCCCTCGACGAGATGGTCGTCGAAGGCATGGCGACGGTTCTGCCGTTCGACCGCGTGATCGTGAACGACCCGGCGTTCATCGGCGACGAGAACGGCTTCAGCGTGCACACGCGCTGGATCGAGACGGAGTTCGACAACAAGATCGAGCCGTTCGTGGCGCCGGACATCGAAGCGGCCGAAGAGGAACCGCGGCAGAACGTCGTGGTCGAGGTCGGCGGACGGCGGCTCGAAGTGTCGCTGCCGGGCGGGTTCGCGCTCGAAGGCGGCGGCGGGGGCGGCACCGCCGTCAAGGCGAAGCCGCGCAAGCGCGCCGGCGGCACCAAGGCCGCGGTCAGCGGCGACGCCGTCACGGCGCCGATGCAGGGCACCATCGTCAAGGTCGCCGTCGAAGAGGGCCAGACGGTCGAAGCCGGTGAGCTGATCGTCGTCCTCGAGGCGATGAAAATGGAGAACCCGGTCACCGCGCACAAGGCGGGCACCGTCACCGGGCTTTCGGTCGAGGTCGGCGCCGCGGTGACGCAGGGCACACAGCTGCTGGAGATCAAGTAGCACGGTTCGTTACAGATGTCGTGGTGGGCCGCCCCCGGGGCGGCCTACCATCGACTACGTGACCGAAGTCCCGTCTCCGCAGCTGCGGATCAGCGACCAGAACCGTGAGTCCGCGCTGTCCGCGCTCGGTGAGCACATGACGGCGGGGCGCATCGACATCAACGAGTACGGCGAACGCTCGGCGCGGATCACCGCGGCCAAGACCCGCGGCGAGCTGGGCGAGATCTTCGCGGATCTGCCGGCCCCGCACCCGCGGTACGACGACGCGCCCCAGCCCGTCGCGGCCGCCGAACCCGCGGCCGCGCCCGTGCCACGGCCGTCGGGGACGCCGGAGAACGGGTCGCCGCCGCAGCGGTTCCTCGCCGCGCTCTTCCCCTTGACGCTCATCGCCGCCATCGCGCTGATCGCCACCGGCACGCTCGCGTGGCCGATCATCTTCCTCCCGATCGGGGTCGGCGTGTTCGGCAAGGCGATGTGGGGCCACGGCTGGAACCACGACCAGCACCACCACCGCCGCCACGAGCACCACCTGCGCGACCGGGAGCGCCGGCGCGAGCTGCGCGACTCCTACCGCCGCGAGCTGGGCCGTTGATCCCGCGGTGGGCGACATGCGGTTGAGCGACGCCGAACGCCAAGACGCCCTGGACGTTCTCGAAGAGCACGTCCGCACCGGGCGCCTCGACATCGACGAGTTCGGGAACCGGTCGGCGAAGGTCACCGCAGCCAAGCGGGTCAGCGAGCTCGTCCCGCTGTTCGAAGACCTGCCTTCGCCGAGGCCGAGCGCGTTGCTCAACGGTGCTTCCGCGCCCGGGGTCCCGGTGGCCTCGTCGGAGGACAACGCGCTGGTGCGTTTCCTGACCGCGGGCGCGGTGCCGATCGCGATCGTCCTCGCGATCGCGGTGCTGATCCTGTCCCGGGGGCGGCTGCTGATCATTTCGGTCGCGCTGCCGCTCGTCGTCGCGATGATCGCGGGGGCCCGCCGCCGCCGGTCGTGATTGCTCCTTTTGCCGGACAACCTGTTCCCGCGTTCCGACGTGGTGATCATGCAGGTCGGGGGAAAGGGAGGATCCATGAACAAGATGTGGGCGCGATCGGGGGTGCTCGCCACCGTGGCGATCGCCGTCGCGGCGCTGGGGGCGGGACCGGCGCAGGCCGCGACCGGGCGGCTGGGCTGGCAACCGGCGCTGCTGCCGTTGCCGGCCGGGGCCGACCCCGCGGGACACGGCTATCTGACCGCTTCGGAC
Source organism: Amycolatopsis sp. A133 (assembly GCF_031082405.1). Taxonomy (GTDB): domain Bacteria; phylum Actinomycetota; class Actinomycetes; order Mycobacteriales; family Pseudonocardiaceae; genus Amycolatopsis. The sequence goes on along the minus strand of NZ_JAVHJU010000007.1, from coordinate 130,065 downwards.
GGTCACGGCGAATACACCGGGTCGTTCATCGTCGGCGGCAAGCTGCAGGTCGTGAGCTGGCGCGGCGGCAAGCCGGTGCTGCGCGGTGTACCGGACGGCTTCGAGTGGGCGATGGTGCAGGGGGAGGACGGCGCCGGGCGGGTGTACGGCGACGCGATCGACTACGACGCCGGCGGCGTCCGGTCGTTCGTGCTGGACGCGAGCGGGTTCCACCTCCGCGAAACGCCGGCGGGTTACCAGGAGGCGCAGACCACCGCGGTGAACACGCGCGGAGACGTGCTGGGCCAGGTGTTCGACGGGGACCCGGCGCACAACGGCGCGATCGTGTGGCCGGCGGACGGCAGCGCGCCGGTGATCATCCCGGCGACGCACGAGTACGAGTACCCGATGGGCATCGACGACGACGGGACCGTGCTGTTCTCCACCTACAAGACCGCGCTGCTGTGGAAGGGCGGCACGTACCGGGAGCTCACCGCACCGGGCTTCCAGTACACCAGCGGTTCGGCGATCCGCAACGGCGTGGTCGTCGGCTCGGCCTCGGACGGGACGGTCGCGGGATCCCGCGCCATGCGCTGGAACGCGGCGGGCGTCCCCACCGAGCTGCCCGGCGGCGACGCGGCGTACGCGCTGAACCGCGCCGGCCTGACGGCGGGAACGGCCCCGGTACCGGGCTCGTTCCGCGGCAAGCCGATCACGTGGCGCACCACGTCCCCGGGCGGCGATCTCCGGCAGCCGGGCGGGTACTCGACGTACCAGGCCAGCCAGGTGACGGACGACGGAACGTTCGCGGGAATCGCCTCGAACGGCCCGCTCGACGAGGGCGGCGTACCGGTGGTGTGGCGCTTGGCGCCGTGAACCGGCCTTGATCGCCAGGCCGGGGGCGGCGTGCTCCCGGCCTGGCTAGGCTGGGCGGAGTGGAACCGGTGGAGATCAACGCGGGCACGTACTACCTGCGCCAGCTGCGCGCCGACCGGCACATAGACGACCGTCCGTTGCTGATGGAGGCGTTCGCCGACCCGACGCACCGCAAGTACGTGCTGAACTACCGCTTGCGCACCCTGGACGAGGCCACGGAGTACGTGGCGTTGCGAGCGGCCCAGTGGGCGGGCGACGAGCGCTGTTCCTGGGCGATAGCCGAGCCGACCTCGGGGAGGTTGCTGGGCGAGGTGGGGTTGCGCGAGCTGAACCTGGACGCGTCGTACGCGGAGGCGACGATCTGGGTCCACCCCGCGGAGCGGGGCAAGGGGATCGCCACGACGGCGTTGAACGCGGCTCTCCGGTTCGGCTTCGGGGGGTTGGGGTTGACCGAAGTGAGTTACCGGTACGAGGAGAGCAACGCGGCGTCGGCGATCGTGGCGGAGCGGTGCGGGTTCACGTTGGTCGGGCCGGAGGCGGAGCGCGCTCCTACGGGAGAACGCCTGATCCGGTGGCACCGGACTTCCTGACGTCCTCTCAGCTCACCGGCTCCACGATGCCCGCCCGGGCCTCCGGGGCCGCCGACCTCAACGCGTCCGCCGCTTCGTCGCTCGGCTGGGACTGGGACTTGCGCTCCGCCTCCACCCTGGCCCGGTAGACCTCGATCTCATGCTTCATCGTTTCGGGTGACCAACCGAGAACTTCACCCACCAGTGTCGCCACCTGGTCGGCGCAGTCGACGCCTCGGTGGGCGTACTCGATCGAGATGCGCGTCCGGCGGGCCAGGACGTCCTCCAGGTGCAGCGCCCCCTCGTGCGAAGCCGCGTACACCACCTCGACGCCCAGGTAGTCCGGGGCGTGCTCGATCGGCTTCAGCAGCTCCGGGCGGCCCTCCGCCAAGGCCAGGACCTCGTGGATCAGCGAGCCGTAGCGGTCCAGCAGGTGCCTCACCCGGTAGGGGTGCAACCCGTGCTCGGCGGCCAGGTGGTCGGCCTGGTTGACCAGCGCGTGGTAACCGTCCGCGCCCAGCAGGGGGACCTTGTCCGTGATCGACGGCTGGGAACGGCCGGGCAGGTCCACCGCCGCCGCGTCGACCGCGTCCGCCGCCATCACGCGGTACGTCGTGTACTTGCCGCCGGCGATGGCGACCAGGCCCGGGGCCACGCGGGCCACCGCGTGCTCCCGCGAAAGCTTCGACGTCTCTTCGCTCTCGCCCGCCAGCAGCGGGCGAAGGCCCGCGTACACGCCTTCGATGTCGTCGTGGGTCAGTGGCGTGGCCAGGACCGTGTTGACGTGCTCGAGGATGTAGTCGATGTCGTGCTTCGTCGCCGCCGGGTGGGCCAGGTCGAGCTCCCAGTCCGTGTCGGTCGTCCCCACGATCCAGTGGTTGCGCCACGGGATGACGAACAGCACCGACTTCTCGGTGCGCAGGATCATCCCCGACTCCGACACGATCCGGTCGCGCGGGACGACGATGTGCACGCCCTTGCTCGCGCGCACCCGGAACCGGCCGCGGCCGCCCGACAGCCGCTGCAGCTCGTCGGTCCAGACGCCGGTGCAGTTGATCACCGCGGCCGCCGAGATCTCCGTTTCGCGGCCGTCCTCGACGTCGCGCACGCGCACGCCGGACACCCGGTCGGCCTCGCGGAGGAACCCCACGACCTGGGTCGACGTCCGCACGACCGCGCCGTAGTGGGCCGCCGTGCGCGCCACCGTCATCGTGTGGCGGGCGTCGTCGGACTGCGCGTCGTAGTAGCGGATCCCGCCGATCAGCGCCGATCGTTTGAGCGCCGGCACCATCCGCAGCGCGCCGGCGCGGGTCAGGTGCTTCTGACCGGGGACGCTGCGGGCGCCGCCCATCGTGTCGTACATCAGCAGGCCCGCCGCGGTGTACGGCCGCTCCCACACGCGGTGCGTCAGCGGGTACAGGAAGCTGACCGGCTTCACCAGGTGCGGCGCGATGGTCGTCAGCATCAGCTCGCGCTCGCGCAGCGCCTCCCGGACCAGGCCGAATTCGAGCTGTTCCAGGTACCGCAGGCCGCCGTGGAAGAGCTTGCTCGACCGGCTCGACGTCCCGGACGCGAGGTCACGGGCCTCGACGAGCGCGACCCGCAGGCCGCGCGTCGCGGCGTCCAGCGCCGTGCCCGCCCCGACCACGCCGCCGCCGATCACGACGAGGTCGAACGTCTCCTTGCCGAGCCGCTGCCACGTCTCTTCCCGCTTCACCGGCCCCAGTCGAGCCGGGCCGGTCTCCGCTGCGTGCTGCGCCACGTGACATTCCTCCTCGTGCCGGCGAGGCCTCCAGCATCGCACGACCCGGTGAGCATCCGCCCGTCCACGGATGACACTTGTGGCGTAACCCTCCGCGATCTTGCCCGCGATCTTGAAAGAATTCGGCGGCCAGGTGCTTGGAAGTAGCTTCTACGCCCCGGTAACGTCGCGCGGACGTGGGTCGGCAACGGTGCCGTGGCACGCCGTGATCGACCCTGCGCAGAGTGTCCAGTGTGGAGGTGCAGCGGTGAGTGCTGGGGCAATAATCGTCTGGGAACTACTGGGAACGGCAGCGCTGATCCTGCTCGGCAACGGCGTGGTGGCCAACCACGTGCTGCGCAAGACCAACGGCAACAACGGCGGCATGCTGTTCATCAACTTCGGCTGGGCGTTCGCCGTCTTCACCGGCGCCAGCATCGCTGCACCCAGCGGCGCGCATCTGAACCCGGCGGTGACCCTCGGGCTCGCCATCGCCGACAAGACCCCGTGGGCCGACGTCCCGTTCTACTTCATCGGCCAGTTCGCCGGCGCCATCATCGGCGCCATGCTCTGCTGGGCGACCTACAAACTGCAGTTCGACGACCACCCCGAGCCCGAAAACACCCTCGGCATCTTCTCCACCGGACCGCAGATCCCGAACACCGCGTGGAACCTCGTCACCGAGATCATCGGCACCTTCGTCCTGGTCGTGTGGATCCTGCTCAGCCCGACCTACGCCGCCGGTGACGGCGGGACGCCGAACTTCGGCAACTCCGCGCTCGGCTACGCGGGCGTGTCGTTCGTCGTCCTCGTGATCGGCACCTCCCTCGGTGGCCCGACGGGGTACGCCATCAACCCGGCGCGTGACCTCGGGCCCCGGATCGCGTATGCGTTCCTGATGCCCATCCGCAACAAGGCGAACGCGAACTGGGGCTACTCGTGGATCCCGGTCGTCGGCCCGCTGGTCGGTGGCGCGCTGGCCGCCCTCGTCTACCTCGCCGTCCACAACCTGACCTGATCGCCTCCTCCGACGCCGATTTCCGGGAGCACACATGACTTCGTACGTAGCCGCGATCGACCAGGGCACCACCTCGACCCGGTGCATGATCTTCAACCACGAAGGCCGCGTCGTCTCGGTCGACCAGCGTGAGCACGAGCAGATCTTCCCCCGCGCCGGCTGGGTCGAGCACAACGCCCAGGAGATCTGGGAGAACACGCGCCGGGTCGCCGCGGGCGCACTGGCCAAGGCGGACCTCACCGCCAAGGACATCGCCGCCGTCGGCATCACCAACCAGCGCGAGACCGCGCTGGTCTGGGACAAGACGACCGGCGAGCCGGTGTACAACGCGATCGTCTGGCAGGACACCCGCACCGACAAGATCGTCACCGAGCTCGGCAACCTCGGCGGCGGCCAGGAGCGCTACCGCGACAAGGTCGGCCTCCCGCTCGCGACCTACTTCTCCGGACCCAAGATCAAGTGGATCCTGGACAACGTCGAGGGCGCGCGCGAGAAGGCCGAGGCCGGTGACCTGGTGTTCGGCAACATGGACACCTGGGTGCTGTGGAACATGACCGGCGGGGCCGACGGCGGTGTGCACGTCACCGACCCGACCAACGCCTCCCGCACCATGCTGATGGACCTCGACACCCTGCAGTGGGACGCCGAGATCGCCGGCGAGATGGGCATCCCCCTTTCGATGCTGCCGGAGATCCGCTCCTCGTCCGAGGAGTACGGCAAGGTCCGCGAGAAGGGCGCGCTGGCCGGCGTCCCGATCGCGGGCATCCTGGGCGACCAGCAGGCCGCGACGTTCGGCCAGGCCTGCCTCTCGCCCGGCGAGGCCAAGAACACCTACGGCACCGGCAACTTCATGCTGCTGAACACCGGCACCGAAAAGGTGATGTCGCAGAACGGGCTGCTCACCACGGTCTGCTACAAGATCGGCTCGAACGACACGGTCTACGCGCTGGAAGGCTCCATCGCCGTCACCGGTTCGCTGGTGCAGTGGCTGCGCGACAACCTCGGCATGATCGCGACCGCGGCTGAGATCGAGGAGCACGCGCGCAGCGTCGAGGACAACGGCGGCGCGTACTTCGTCCCGGCGTTCTCGGGTCTGTTCGCTCCTTACTGGCGTTCCGACGCTCGCGGCGCGATCGTCGGGCTCACCCGGTTCGTCAACAAGGGCCACCTCGCCCGCGCGGTGCTGGAGGCGACCGCCTTCCAGTCGCGCGAGGTCATCGACGCGATGAACGCCGACTCCGGAGTCCCGCTGAAGTCGCTCAAGGTCGACGGCGGCATGGTCGTCAACGAGCTGCTCATGCAGTTCCAGGCCGACATCCTCGGCGTGCCGGTGATCCGCCCGGTGGTCAACGAGACCACCGCGCTGGGTGCCGCGTACGCCGCCGGTCTCGCCGTCGGGTTCTGGGCGTCCGAGGACGACATCCGCACCAACTGGGCCCAGGACAAGCAGTGGGATCCGTCGATGGACGACGCCCGCCGCGAGCGCGAGTACCGCAACTGGAAGAAGGCCGTCACGAAGACCTTCGACTGGGTCTCCGAAGAGGACTGACCGGCGAGGGCCGGGGGTGCCGCTCCACGGCGCTCCCGGCCCGCCCGTTCACACTTCCCAGCCTTCCGGCTCGCCCGACTGCTCGTTGGGGGCGATGATCATGAACGGCACGCCCTGGTCGTCGGTGACCCGCACCTGCCGCCCGTACGGCGAGTCGAAGGGTTTCCCCTGCACCGTGCCGCCGAGCTCGGTCACCTTGGCCGCGCCGGCGTCGGCGTCCGCCACCCAGAAGTACGTCAGCCAGTGGGACGGCACCTCCGGTGGCGCCGACCCGGGCACCGTGCCGAGCCCGCCGATCGGGCGCCCGTCGATCAGCAGCACCGCGTACGTGAAGTCGTCGCTGGACAGGTCCTGGAAGCCGTAGCCGAAGACCTCCTCGTAGAACGGCTTCGCCACCGGGTGGTCCCGGCTCATGCACTCGTTCCAGGCCGGCGTGCCCGGGGCCGCCGTGACCTGGGTGCCGATGTGGTCGCCGGCCTCCCAGAGCCCGAAGACCGCGCCCGCCGGATCGGCCGCGACGGCCATCCGGCCCGCCGGCCGCACCTCCAGCACCGGCATGACGATCTCGCCGCCCGCCTCGGTGACCGCCGCGGCCGTCCGGTCCACATCGGACACCGCGAGGTACGTCGTCCAGACGGCGGGGATGTCCCGGTCCGGTGGCGTCCGGCCGATGCCGGCGACCGGGCGCCCGCGCAGTTCCGCCATGCCGTAGAAACCGGTCTCCTCGCCGCCCGGGTACACGGTCCAGCCGAACAGGCCGCTGTAGAAGGCCATCGCCTTCGCCTGATCGGGCACCAGCAGGTCCACCCAGCCGGGCGTACCGTCGGGCCATCTTTCGTCCCGGAACACCATGCCGACTCCCAACCCTCGTCCGCGCCGCCTCTGGTGACGACCGGCACAGTCTGGCACCGGCCACCGACAAAAACCGAAAATCAGGCCTGGACCAGGCGGGCGTAGACGACGATGTTGTCGACGTAGTTGTGCGCGCTCCGGTCGAAGACGCCGCCGCAGGTGATCAGCCTCAGCTCGGGACCGGCCGTGTCGTCGTAGACACCTTCGGCTTCGAAGTCCTTCTTCGGCACCTGGTGCACTTTTGTCACTTCGAACACCACCGTGGTGCCGTCCTTGCGGGCGATCGAGACGCGGTCGCCGGCGGTCAGCTCCTTGAGCCGGAAGAAGATGCCCTTCCGGTGGTTGCCGTCGACGTGCCCGAGGACGACGGCCGGGCCGGTCTCGCCCGGCGTCGGCGCGTAGGTGTACCAGCCGGCCTGCAGCGGCGTGGTCACCGGCGGCACCTCGATGGTGTTGTCTGGGTTGAGCCCCAGCGGGATCAGCGACGAGCGGGCGCCGATCTTCGGGATGTCGATCGAAACGGGCTGCGATTCGGGCAGCGCCGCGACGGCGTCCTGGCTGCCTGCCTGGGGCGCCGGGACCACCGCGACGGGCCGGGCGGGCGGTGGCTGCGCGGTGCCCGGGTCGCGGTCTCCGCCGAGCGTCAGCGCCAGCACCACCAGCGCGGCGAGCAACGCCACGACGAGGGCGATCAGGAAGCCCCGTCTGCTGCCCGTCTTCCTCGTGCTCATGCTCTCCCCCTCGCTCGAGCCTTCGCTCACCTGTCACACGTCCAGGTGACCTCTGCGGTTGAGCTGGACCGGGGTTCAGCGCCGCCAGGACCGCCGGGCCAGCACGAGACCGCCACCGCCGACGGCCAGCACACCCATGGCGCCCGCGGCGGCGAGCGGGCCGTGGCCGGCCGGACCGCCACCGGTCTGCGGCGCTCCCGACGGTACCTTCGCCACCTGACGGTGTTCACCCAGGACGGTGAACTTCGTGGCCAGTTGCGCGCCACCGCAGGAGAACGACATCCGGTAGACACCCGGCTTCGCGGGAGCCACGGTCGCCGCCGCGGCCGCGGCGGGCGCCTTGGCCGGGTCGTTCTGCGGGCCGACGCGCCGCAGGGAACCGATCGTGAGGACCGGCGACGCCAGGTCGCGCGTGCTCGCGGCTTCGCAGCCCAGCCGGATCGCCACCTTCGCGCCCGGGCGGGCGGCGTTCGGCATCACGCGGAGGTAGGCCTTCGGGTTCCCCGCGTGCTCGGCCGGCGGCGCGGCGAAGGCCGCCGGAGCCGAGAGCAACAATCCCGCCGAAACGGCGGCAACGGCCAGGACCTTTTTCATTTCCAACCCCTTTTCCCTCCCCGGGAGGTTCTGCTTTCAAAGACGCTCTACCTGCGAAGAGGTTGCCTGGGGCCACAAAAAACCACCCCGCAGCCGTGGCTGACGAGGTGGCCGGGAATTTTCGGGAATTCAGCCTGCCATGCTGCCGTCGCCCGCCTTCGCGGCGCCGGAGGGCACCTTCGCGACCTGGGCGGCGGGCACCGTGAACTGCGTGCGGTAGGTCTGGCCACCGCAGGTGACGGTCAGCGGGTACGTGCCCGCCGCGGTGCCGGGCTTCAGTTCGACGTCGGCGCTGATGTTCGCGTCGGCGCCCATGAACGGGCCGGGGGTGTAGTTCGAGAAGGTCAGCACCGGCGAGGAGAACGACGGCGAAGGGCCTTCACACTTGGCCAGCGCGACGTTCGGCGCATCGCGGACGTACTTGTCCACCAGCGTCTGGTTGATCGCGGTGTTCACGTTGAGCTGGACCGAGCCCGCCGGGGCGCTCGGCGCCGGGCTGGTTCCCGGTGCCGGGCCGGTGCTCTGCGCCATCGCCGATCCCGTCAGCGCCGTTGCCCCGATCACCGCTGCCGCAACGAAAACCACCGTCTTGCGCACTTTCGCACCCTTCGCGTCCTTCAGCCTTACAACCGACAAGACGCGACGGGTGCGCCGGGGTTGCGTGCCCGGTCAGTCGAGATCGTCGTGGCGCATGAGCTGGCGCCCGGCCTCGGTGATCGAGCCCGACAGCGACGGGTACACCGAAAATGTCAGTGCCAGGTGCTCCACTGTGAGCTGGTTCTGGACGGCGAGCGCGATGGGAAGGATGAGCTCGCTCGCCTGCGGCGCCACGACGACACCACCGACGACCACGCCGGTGGCGGGGCGGCAGAACAGCTTCACGAAGCCTCGGCGGAGGCCCTCCATCTTCGCGCGCGCGTTGGTGGCCAGGGGCAGCATGATGGTGCGCGCGGGCACCTCGCCGGAGTCGATCGCCTGCTGGCTGATGCCGACGGTGGCGATCTCCGGGTGGGTGAACACGTTGGCGGCGACGGTCTTGAGCTTGATCGGCGCAACGCCTTCGCCCAGCGCGTGCCACATCGCGATGCGGCCCTGCATGCTCGCCACCGAGGCGAGCATCAGCACGCCGGTGCAGTCGCCGGCGGCGTAGATCCCGGGAACGGAGGTGCGCGAAACGCGGTCGACGGTGATGAACCCGCCGGGGCCGGGCGAGATGCCGACCTTGTCGAGGCCGATGTCCTTGGTGTTCGGGACCGACCCGACGGTCATCAGCGCGTGGCTGGCTTCGATCACGCGGCCGTCGGCGAGGTGGATCTCGACGCCCTTTTCGGTGCGCTCGACGCGGTCGGCGCGCGCCTGCTTCGCGACGGTCGTGCCGCGCTGCGAGAAGACCTCTTCGAGCACCGCGGCGGCGTCGGCGTCTTCGTGCGGCAGCACGCGGTCACGGCTGGAGACGACGGTGACCTTGACGCCCATCTCGGTGTAGGCGGACGCGAACTCGGCGCCGGTGACGCCCGAGCCGATCACGGCGAGGTGCTCCGGGAGTTCCTGGAGCTCGTAGAGCTGGCGCCAGTCGAGGATGCGCTCGCCGTCCGGCACCGCGCCGGGCAGGACGCGCGGGGTGGCGCCGGTGGCGATGAGGACGACGTCGGCGGGCAGCTTCTCGGTCCCGTCCTTCGTCGTGACGGCGACCTTGTGGGTCGCGAGGCCGGGCTCTTCGTCGCAGAAGCGGGCTTCGCCGATGAGGACGCGGACGCCTTCGCGCTGGACGCGGGCGCGGATGTCGGCGGACTGGGCGAGCGCGAGACCCTTCACCCGGCCGTGGACGGTCGGGAGGTCGATGCTCGTGTCCGCCATGTCGGTGTTGATGCCGAGCTCGCCGAGGTCGTGCATCTTCGCCAGCGCGCCCGAGCTCGCGATGAACGTCTTCGAGGGAACGCAGTCGTAGAGGACACAGGCCCCACCCAGGCCGTCCCGCTCGACGATCGTGACGTCGGCCCCGTGCTGGGCTGCGACCAGCGCGGCTTCGTAGCCGGCCGGGCCCCCGCCCATGATCACGATCCTGGTCACCTGGGTCCTCCTCTGGCTGTGCGTGCGGTGCTCTCACCGTACGCGGCGAAGGTGACCGGACACTGAAGTGGGCGAACACGGCGAGTGCGTCCACTCGGGTGAGGAAGGTATCGCTACGCTGTCGGCGTGCCGTTGTATGCCGCGTACGGATCGAACATGGAGCCCGCCCAGATGCTGGAGCGCGCGCCGCACTCTCCGATGGCCGGCAGCGGCTGGCTGGAGGGCTGGCGCCTGACCTTCGGCGGCGAGGACCTGGGCTGGGAAGGTGCCTTGGCGACGATCGTCGAGGACCCGGGATCGCGGGTGTTCGTCGTCCTCTACGACGTGACCCCGCTGGACGAGACCGGGCTGGACCGCTGGGAAGGCGGCGAGCTGGGGATCCACTCGAAGATCCGCCTCCGCGTCCAGACGATGGACGGCTCGGTCCTGGCCTGGCTCTACGTCCTGGACGCCTACGAAGGCGGCCTCCCCTCGGCCCGCTACCTGGGCGTCCTGGCCGACGCCGCGGAAGCGGCCGGCGCCCCCGCCGACTACGTCGGCGACCTGAGAACCCGCCCCTGCTCCGGCATAACCGGCTGACGAGTTCCGGCTCCAATCACGCGAGTTCCGGCCTCAATCACGCGAGTTCCGGCTCCAGTCACGCGGGTGACGGCCTCGATCACGCGAGTTACGCCGCTCGTCGCTTGAACTGCGCCTGCAGTTCGGCGAGCACCCGGCTCGGATCCCGGAGATCAGCCGCCGTCGCCCGGATGGTGACCCATCCTCGGCCGGCCAACCGCTGGTCGCGCTCGGCGTCGTGTTCACGTCGCTCTTCGTGAGCCGCGAAGCCGTCGTACTCCAAGGCGATGCGCAGCGCCGGCCAAGCCATGTCGAGCACGTACAGCTTGCGGCCGTCGATGGCGGTGATCTCATACTGCGCCTCCGGCACGGGCAAGCCGGCTTCGACCACGATCAGCCGAAGGATGCTCTCGGGCGGCGATTCGGCCTTCCCGGTCGCGAGCGCCAAGAGCATCTGCGCCCTGTGGATACCTCGCTTGCTCCGACGGTCCAGGATCCGGTCACGGACGTTCTCCCGGAGCCTCAGGCAGTGATCGGGAGCCAGCCCGCGCAGAGCCTCGTCGAGGGCGGCGAACGCTGTTCGCTTGTCCCCGTCGCAGAGGAAATCGGCGAGGGCCAGGTCGAGTGAAAACACCGCCAACCCGTCGAGCTCGACCACGTCGCACTCGGTGAATTCGGCTCGATGGATGGCCAATCCGGGCCTCGGCTCCACCCGCCTGGCATAGGGCACGGTGACGTGCACGGTGGACTCGTCGACCGCCGAGATCCCATGCAGCGCAAGGGAAGTGGCTCCCGACAAAGCCGCAGGCGGGCCCACCGCAATAAGCGCGGCCTGCGCCCGGGTCGCGAGATTCAGCGCATCTGCCGCGTGGATGACCACGCCGCGCCACGGCTGCGCGAGCACACCTGTCGCCAGCCCTTCGAGTACTGCTCGCCGCCCCAAAACTGCATCAGCTTCGCGACGCGAGACGGCTCCGTGTCGTCCTCCCCAAGTGATCACATACTCGAGGATGAGGCCCTCCCGCGTTCAACGGAAGGGCCTCATCTTCGAACTGTGGATAACTCGCCTGGCCTGTGGATAACTTGTGTGTGTAACCCGAACTCGCGTGATTGAGGACGGAACTCGCGTGATTGGAGACGGAACTCGTTACGCGAGGGTGGTTAGGGCTGTGTGGACCAGGGTTCGGACTCCGCAGAGGAGGGCACGCTCGTCGAGGATGAACGTCGGGCGGTGGATGTCCGATTGGGGGGACGGCGGGCCGGACCAGACGCCGAGGCGGGCGAATGCTCCCTGGACGTGCTCCAGGTACCAGCCGAAGTCCTCGCCGCCGGATGACTGCTCCGTCGAGGCCACCGCGCCCTCGCCGAGGGCCGCTTCGGTGCCCGCGCGCATCAGGGCCGTCGACTCGGCGTCCGAGACCACCGGCGGGACGCCGCGGCGGTAGTCCAGCGAGAAGCCGACGCCCGTCGGGGCCAGCAGGGACTCCACCGACGACGCCACCAGCGGCTCCAACGCCGTCCAGACCTCGTGGTCGGCCGTCCGCAACGTCCCGCGCAGGAGGCCGTCCTGCGGGACCGCGTTGGCCGCCTGACCGGCGTGGACCGCTCCCCACACCAGGACCGTGCCGGAGCGGGGGTCGACGCGGCGGGAGAGCACCGCGGGCAGGGACGTGATCACCGTGCCCAGCGCGTGCACCAGGTCGGCCGTCAGGTGGGGCCGGGACGTGTGGCCGCCCGGCGAGGTCAGGCGCAGCTCGATCAGGTCCGCCGCCGACGTCAGCGCACCGACGCGCATGCCGACGGACCCGACCTCCAGCCGCGGGTCGACGTGCAGGCCGTAGATCCGCTCGACGCCCTCCAGCGCGCCCGCCGCGATCATGTCCAGCGCACCGCCGGGCATGACCTCCTCGGCCGGCTGGAAGATCAGCCGCACCCGGCCCGGCAGCTCCGGCGCGCCGGCCAGTGCGCGGGCCGCGCCCAGGAGGATCGCCGTGTGGGCGTCGTGGCCGCACATGTGCGCCGCGCCCTCGACGGTCGACGCGTACGGCAGCCCGGTCGCCTCCGTGAGCGGCAGCGCGTCCATGTCCGCGCGCAGCGCCACGCACCGCTCGCCGCGGCCGATGTCGCAGACGACGCCGGTGCCGCCCGGCAGCACCCACGGCTTGAGCCCGACCGCACGCAGCAGCGTGACGACCAGTTCCGTGGTCGCGAACTCGTGCCGCGACAGCTCCGGGTGCGCGTGGAGGTGCCGCCGCCAGGCGAGCACGTCGGTCGCGTTGGCGCGAAGCCAGTCGTCCAGCCAGAACGGGCCGCGGCCCGCACCAAGGTCCTCCACAGGAGCCATGCTTACGCCGGCCGCGGAAATGAGCGCCTCGGACCCCTCCATGGGGTTGATGATGCGCCCTTGGGGGTCGCCTGGAACGTCCGGCCGTGAGTCCAACACCGTCACGCCGCACCTCCTCCCGCAACACGGGCAACCCGCGCAGCGGCTGGGGTCACGCGTCGTGCCGATCGATCTGTCGTACGCATTTGCAGACGATCGTGCACCATGCAGGCGGCAAGCCGCGCCTTGAAAACGGCCGTCCTAGACGGCCGGTACCGGATCTGCGTTGAACGGCGTGCGCCAGTTCGGCATGGCCGAACGCGATCATCCGTCAGGAACCCTTGGCCTTCTTCGAACGGATCTTGCGCCCCCAGATCACGATGCCGAGCAGGACCACCGCGATCAGGCCCGCGATCAGCTTGTTCTTGGTCTTTTCGGTGTTCGCCTTGTCCGTCTGGGCCGGGTCGAGGACCGGGCCCGGCGGCTGGGTCTGCGCCGGGAGCGGCGCGACGGACGCGTGCGCCACGGTCACCGTGACGGAGGCCGGACGCACCGGCTCGGCCAGTGCCGGCGACGCGGTGAACAGCACCGCGCCCAGCAGCCCGACCAGGACCAGACCCCGCAGTTTCGCCATGTCATCCTTTCGCCGCGACCAGGCATTCTGCCCGCGGACCCCGCGCCCGTCAGCCACCGAACGCGTCGAGGATCCGCTGTGCACCGAGGGTAGCCGTGAGTTCACCGTCCCGCACCGCCCGTTCGACGTCGGGAACGACCGTTCGCACGTCCGGATGCGCCGCCAGCCGACCCAGCAGCTGTTCGCGCACCATCGCCCAGGTCCAGTCGACCTGCTGCTGCCGCCGCCGCGCGTCGAGTTCGCCGGACGCCGTGAGCGTTTCGCGGTGCTGCTCGATCGCGCCCCAGACCTCGTCGAGGCGCCGGTTGTGCAGCCCGCTGCAGGTCAGCACCGGTGGCGTCCACGACGCTTCGGGCCCGTAGATCATCCGCAGCGCGCCCGCCAGCTCCCGCGCCGCGCGGCGCGCGTCCCGCTCGTGGTCGCCGTCGGCCTTGTTGACGGCGATGACGTCGGCGAGCTCCAGCACGCCCTTCTTGATGCCCTGGAGCTGGTCGCCGGTGCGGGCCAGGGTCAGGAACAGGAAGCAGTCGACCATGTTCGCCACGGTGACCTCGGACTGCCCGACGCCGACGGTCTCGACCAGCACGACGTCGTAGCCGGCGGCCTCCATCAGCACGATCGTCTCGCGGGTGGCGCGGGCGACCCCGCCGAGGGTCCCGGACGTCGGCGACGGCCGGATGAACGCCCGCGGGTCGACCGCCAGCCGCGCCATCCGGGTCTTGTCGCCGAGGATCGACCCGCCGGTCCGCGTCGACGACGGGTCGACGGCCAGCACGGCCACCCGATGCCCCGCCGCGGTCAGGTCGGTGCCCAGCTGGTCGATGAATGTCGACTTGCCGACACCGGGCACGCCGGTGATACCGACGCGCCGGGCGCCGCCGGCCGCGGGCAGCAGCTCGACCAGCAGTTCCTGCGCCAGCGCCCGGTGGTCCGCCCGCTGCGACTCGACCAGCGTGATCGCCTTCGACAGCGTCCCGCGGTCGCCCGCCAGGACCCCCTTGGCGTAGGCGGTGACGTCGATCTTGCGCGGCAAGGGTCAGGACTCCTGCGCCGACAGCTGGCCGAGCAGGTCGATGGCCGCGTCCGCGAGCACCGTGCCGGGCCCGAAGATCGCCGCCGCCCCGGCCTCGCGCAGCGCCGGGTAGTCCTGCGGCGGGATGACGCCGCCGACCACGACCATGATGTCCTCGCGGCCCAGCTCGGCGAGCTCGTGGCGCAGCGCGGGCACCAGCGACAGGTGCCCGGCGGCCAGCGACGAGACGCCGACGACGTGCACGTCCGCCTCGATCGCCTGGCGGGCGACCTCGGCCGGGGTGGAGAACAGCGGGCCGACGTCGACGTCGAAGCCGAGGTCGGCGAAGCCGGTGGCGATCACCTTCTGGCCGCGGTCGTGGCCGTCCTGGCCCATCTTCGCGACGAGGATCCGCGGGCGGCGGCCTTCTTCCGCGGCGAACTCTTCGACCAGCTCACGGGCCTTCTCGACGTTCTGCGTCTTCCCCACCTCCTCGCGGTAGACACCCGAGATGGTCCGGATCTGGCCGGCGTGGCGGCCCCAGATCTTCTCGAGCGCGTCGGAGATCTCGCCGACCGTGGCCTTCGCGCGGGCGGCGTCGATGGCCAGTTCCAGGAGGTTGCCGCCGTTCCCCGCGCCCTCGGTGAGCCGCCGCAGGGCATCGTCGGTCGCCGCGGAGTCACGCTCCGAGCGCAGCCGCCGCAGCTTCTCCAGCTGCTGGGCGCGGACCCCGGCGTTGTCGACCTTGAGGACGTCGATCTCTTCGTCGCTGGTGACCTGGTACTTGTTGACGCCGATGACCGGCTGCCGCCCGGAGTCGATGCGCGCCTGAGTACGGGCGGCGGCTTCCTCGATGCGCAGCTTGGGGATGCCCGCGTCGATCGCCTTGGCCATGCCGCCGGCCTGCTCGACCTCGGTGATGTGGCCCCACGCCTTGCGCGCGAGGTCGTAGGTCAGCTTCTCGACGAAGGCGCTGCCGCCCCACGGGTCGATCACGCGCGTGGTGCCGGACTCCTGCTGCAGGAGCAGCTGGGTGTTGCGGGCGATCCGCGCGGAGAAGTCCGTCGGCAGGGCGAGGGCCTCGTCGAGGGCGTTCGTGTGCAGCGACTGCGTGTGCCCCTGGGTCGCGGCCATCGCCTCGACGCAGGTGCGCACGACGTTGTTGTAGACGTCCTGCGCGGTCAGCGACCAGCCCGACGTCTGGGAGTGCGTACGCAGCGAAAGCGACTTCGGAGACGCAGGGTTGAAGCCCTTCACGAGCTTCGCCCACAGGAGACGCGCCGCGCGCAGCTTCGCGACCTCCATGAAGAAGTTCATGCCGATCGCCCAGAAGAACGACAGCCGCGGCGCGAACTTGTCGACGCCCAGGCCGGCGTCGACGCCCGCGCGGAGGTACTCGACGCCGTCGGCGAGGGTGTACGCCAGCTCGAGGTCGGCCGTCGCCCCGGCTTCCTGCATGTGGTAGCCGGAGATGGAGATCGAGTTGTATTTCGGCATGTGCTGCGAAGTGAAGGAGAAGATGTCGGAGATGATCCGCATCGACGGCTGCGGCGGGTAGATGTAGGTGTTGCGGACCATGAACTCCTTGAGGATGTCGTTCTGGATGGTCCCCGCGAGCTGCTCCGGCTTCACCCCCTGCTCCTCGGCCGCGACGACGTAGAGCGCCAGCACCGGCAGCACCGCGCCGTTCATCGTCATGGACACCGACATCTTGTCCAGCGGAATCCCGTCGAAGAGCTGCCGCATGTCGTAGATGGAGTCGATCGCGACGCCCGCCATGCCGACGTCGCCGGAGACGCGCGGGTGGTCGGAGTCGTAGCCGCGGTGGGTGGCCAGGTCGAAGGCGACCGAGAGGCCCTTCTGCCCGGCGGCGAGGTTGCGCCGGTAGAAGGCGTTGGACTCCTCGGCGGTGGAGAACCCGGCGTACTGGCGGATGGTCCACGGCTGGTTGACGTACATCGTCGGGTACGGCCCGCGCAGGAAGGGCGCGATGCCGGGGTACGTGCCGAGGAAGTCCACATCGGACAGGTCGGCGGCGGTGTAGACGGGTTTGACGCCGATGCCCTCGGGCGTTTCCCAGGCGAGGGCGTCCGGGCCCTTGCCGGTGGCGTCCTCCACCGCGCGCGCCCACGCGTCGCGGTCACCCGGCGACGGCGTGCCGAGGTCGAGACCGGCGAAGTTCGGGATGGTCATCGCGCAACTCCCAGCTTGGCGTGCAGGCCGTTGAGGACTTCCAGGGCGTCGCAGCCGGCGAAGACGTTTCCGTCCACGCCGTCGTAGGCCCCCTTCCCCGCCAGTAAGACGTGGTCGGCGCCGAGGGACGCGGCGACGTCGGCCGCCTGGGCCGCGTAGGCGTCGTCGGTGCCGCAGAGGCAGACGATCCGGGCGCCGGAGGCGCGGAAGGCGCCCGGCAGGTCGTCGGTCGCGCCCGGGTTGACGGCTTCGATCCCGCCCGCCTGGAAGAGGTTGGCGGCGAACCCGGCACGCGCGGTGTGCGCGGCCACCGGGCCCAGCGTGGCCAGGAAGATCTTCGGCCGCGAACCGTTCGCGGCGAGGTAGGCGTCCGAAGCGTCGCGAAGGGCTTCGAAGCCTTCGGCGTATCGGTGCCGCGGCAGGCCGCCTTCCACAGTGGACTCCGCCGGCACGCGGACCACCGGCTTTTCGGCCAGGTTCGGGAATTCGCTGACGCCGGTGAGCGGATCGCGGCGGGTGGCGATCCGCTTCGAGCGCTTCTCCCACGTCGAAGCCAGCCGCCCGGCCAGCGCGCCGGACGCGAGTTCGGCGACCAGGCCGCCAGCCGCCTCGATCGCGGTGAACTCGGCCCAGGCGGCGTGCGCGAGGTCGTCGGTGAGCTTCTCGACGTACCAGGAGCCGCCCGCCGGGTCGGCCACGCCGGCCAGCTTGGACTCCTCCAGCAGCACGGCGTGGGTGTTGCGGGCGATCCGCGCGGAGAAGGCGTCAGGACGGCCGATCGCCGCGTCGAACGGCAGCACGGTGACCGCGTCCGCACCGCCGACGCCCGCGCCGAAGCAGGCGACCGTCGTGCGCAGCATGTTCACCCAGGGGTCGCGCCGGGTCAGCATGGCCGGCGACGTCACGGCGTGCTGGCGCATGGGCGAGGTGAAGCCGCAGACCTCGGCGACGCGCGCCCACAGGCGGCGCGCCGCGCGCAGCTTCGCGATGGTGGAGAACTGGTCGGCGGTCGCGGCGAGCCGGAACTCCAGCTGCCCGGCGGCGGCCTCGACGTCAAGACCGGCGTCCGTCAACGAACGCAGGTAGGTGACGCCGGCGGCGACGAGCGCCCCCAGCTCCTGCGCATCCGACCCGCCGGCTTCGTGGAAGGGCAGGCCGTCGGCGACGATCGTCCGCACTTTCGGGTACTTCCCGGCGACACGCGCGGCGAGCGCGGCGGCCGGTTCCAGCGCCACGGCCGAACCGGAGCGGGCCGCCAGCCCGATCGGGTCGGCGCCCAGCACGGCGACGGCCTCGCTCGCCGGGATCTCGCGCTCGGCGAACAGCTCGAACAACGCCTCCGCCGCCGCTTCGTACGAAGGACCCGCGTCCAGGACGACCGGGGCCAGGTCGAGGTAGACCTCGTTGAGCGCGTCGGCGACCGACCCGGGCAGCACCGACAGCCAGATCGACGTCACGCCGCCTTCGAGGTCGGCGAGGATCGCCTGGTTGACCGCGCGGGCGTCGTCGCCGGTGAACCGGGCCCGGACGTCCCAGCCGGTGCCGACCTGGCCGTCCGGCCGGGAACCGCGCACGTAGGGCGGCAGGCCGGGGAAACCGATGTCGCCGGGGACGTCCTCGGCCGTGTACAGCGGCTGGATCTCGATCCCGTCGTAGGTTCGCGTGACGAGCTTGCTCTCCGGGGCGCCCGTGAAGTCCTCCGGCAGCTTCCCGCTCTTGCGCAGCACGCCCGCGACCAGCTCCTGCCACTGCTCCCGCGTCGCCTGGGGGAACTCGGCCGCCAGGTCGAGTTCGGGAATCGGCACTGACTCCGGACCGGCCACATCAGTCATAACCTGTGATGGTAGAGGCACTCGCCGCGCTCGACCTGTGAGTCTGGTCGCGCTAGGGGGGCGGCCCGGGCAGGTTAGGGGCCGGTGCCGCGCGTACGACACAATTGGCCCGTGCCCCCCTCCAGCGAAGAGACACGAGTGGTCGCCGGTCGCTACCGGCTGCGTTCGGTGCTCGGCTCCGGGTCGATGGGCACCGTCTGGTCGGCCTACGACGAGTTCCTGCACCGGCAGGTCGCCGTCAAGGAGATGAAGGTGCCGCCGGGCATCCCGGCGTCGCAGGCGGACGAACTGCGGGAGCGCACGCTGCGCGAGGCGCGCGCGATCGCCGTGCTGTCCCACCCCAACGTCATCATCCTGCACGACGTCGCGCGCGAGGACGACCAGCCGTTCGTGGTGATGGAGCTGCTGCCTTCGCGCAGCCTGGCGCACATCCTGCGCGACCACGGGCCGCTGACCGTCGGGCAGGCCGCCGCCGTCGGCATCGCTGTGGCGTCCGCGCTGGAGGCCGCGC
Source organism: Amycolatopsis sp. A133 (assembly GCF_031082405.1). GTDB lineage: Bacteria > Actinomycetota > Actinomycetes > Mycobacteriales > Pseudonocardiaceae > Amycolatopsis. Next base: position 111,023 of record NZ_JAVHJU010000007.1, on the reverse strand, counting down.
ACTCCGCCGGGATCACCCACCGTGACGTCAAGCCGGGCAACGTCCTGGTGGCCAGCGACGGCCGGATCAAGCTGACCGACTTCGGCATCGCCCGCAACGTCTCCGAGGCGACCATGACCCGCACCGGGATCATGCTCGGCTCGCCCGCCTACATCGCCCCGGAGGTGGCCTCCGGCGGCGCCGTCACGCCGGCCGCGGACCTCTGGGGCCTCGGCGCGACGCTGTTCGCCGCGGTCGAGGGCGCACCGCCGTACGACGCCGACGGCGACCCGCTGGAGACGGTCGGCAAGGTCGTCAACGGGAAGGTGCCGCAGCCGAAGGCCGGCCCGCTGGCCGACGTCATCGGCGCGCTGATGCGGAAGGAACCCGGCCGGCGGATCACGCTGCGGGAGGTCCGGCACCGGCTGTACCCGCTGCAGACGAAGACGCCGCTCGACCTGTTCGGGCCCGAGCTGTTCCACACCCCGGACGGCAAGAAGACGTCCGCGCAGCCGGACGCGAGCGACACGCAGGTGCTCAAGACCGTCCTGCCCGAGAAGGGCGCGGCCAAGGCCGAGAAGAAGGCCGAGGCGTCGAGCAGCGAGCTCGCCACCGACCCCGGCCCGCTGCCGTTCCTGCGGCCGCCCGCCCCGGCGCCGTCCCCGCCCCCCGCCTCGGACCCGCCGACGGTGTTCGTCGCGCCGCCGCGGCCGGCGCGGCGCAGCTCCACGGCGACCGCCGTGCTCGTCGCGGTGGCGATCCTGCTCTTCCTCCTCGCCGCGGGCGGCGGGTTCGCGCTGGCCAGGGCGGTCGGCGGCCAATCGCTGCTGCCGCCGGACGCCGCACCGCGCAGCACGCCGAACGGCCCCACCGACGTGCCGGCGCCGTCGCTGGTGCAGCAGTCCGGCGACGCGAGCTACGTGACCGGCAACGGCGGGCAGTTCGGCCTCCAGGTGCCCGAGGGGTGGCAGAAGTTCGTCGCCCCGCACACCACCACGAAGTTCGGGGCGAACACGGCCGTCCAGTACGTCTCGCCCGACGGCCGCCGGTCGCTCCGGGTGGAACGGCTGGCGAAGTACTTCGCCCAGTTCCCCAGCGACGACGAGTACATCAACTGGCTCAAGACGTCCTACCCGGCGGACGCGTTCTTCCTGTTCCCGCCGTCGCCCTTGCCGGGGGGCAAGGGCACGACGCTGACCTACCGCCTCGCCGAGGGCGGCACCCTGCCGGAGAGCGACGGCGGTGGCGGCACCCGCGTGACGTTCATGAACCTGACCCAGGCGGGCACCAGCCTGTGGCTCCTGTCCGTCACGGTGCCGGCCGAGCAGGAGAACTCGGGCCGCGAGGACGTCTTCGACCGGGTCGCCCCCACCCTGAGCGTCTCGGACTAGCCGCCGCCGAGGACCTTCCGGGACACCTCCTCCTGGGCCAGGTGGCGCAGCCCGGCGAAGATCCGGTCCCCGAGCACGGTGGTGACCAGGCCCGCCTCGATGATCTTGTCGACCGAGGTCAGGCCGGTCACCACCGCGAGGTCGAGCTCCGCGACGCGCATCGCCAGCTCCGCGTACTCCTCGAGCCGTTCGGTCAGCTTGCCGTGCCCGAGCTCCTTCGCCGTGGCCAGCGCGGCGACGAGGTTGGCGAACGCGGGCTGCCCGGGATCGTGCAGCTTCCAGCCGGTGCGGCGGAGGAGGTCCTCGAGCAGCCCGGTCGCCCACGCCGCGGCCTCGGCGGACACCTTCGGGACCGGCCCGGCCAGCTCGTCCTGGACGAACCCCATCGTCCGGTGCGGGGTCGCGTCGCCGTCGATCGCGGTCAGCACGACGCCGACGGAGGCCAGCGTCAGCCCGCCGACCTCGGTGAGCGCCTTGATCAGCCGCAGCCGCTGGACGTGCGCCGCGGAGTACCGGGCCTGGTTCGGGCTGGTGCGCTCGCCGGGCGGGAGCAGCCCTTCGCGCAGGTAGTACTTGACGGTCGCGACCGGCACGCCCGATTCGGCGCTCAATTCGGCCATGCGCATGCGCTTGCGCTCCGATCCCGGGGTCGGTCTCCGGGGCAACCCTGAAGACAGCTCAGCATGGATAGCTTAACTTCCCATAACGGAGAGCTTGACTATCCATTCTGGGAGGGAACCATGACCATCCTTGCCGATCTCCGGAGCAGAACGAACGGGTGGCACCGGCCGTCCGCGTTCGCGGCCGTCGCGCTGGGGGTGCTGGCGGTGCTGTGCGTCGCTGCCCTGCTCCTCGACCAGCGGACCCTGGCCGGCGCGCCGATCTGGGCGAAGCCGTTGAAGTTCGCGGTGTCCGGCGCGCTCTACTTCGCCACCTGGAGCCGGCTCGTCTCACTGCTGCCCCGCTTCCGCCGCACGGCGGCCTGGCTGACGAACCTCCTGGTCCTGATCTTCGCCGCCGAGTACGTCCTGCTGGTGTTCCAGGCGGCACGCGGCCACGCGAGCCACTTCAACAACGCGACCCCGCAGGACGCGCTGATCTACAACGTCATGGGCAAGATGATCATGGGGCTGTGGGTCGCGACGCTCGTGCTGACCGTTCTGGTGGTGTTCACGAAGGTGCCGGACCGGGCGAGCTCCTGGGCGGTGCGCGCCGGGGCCGTGCTGTCGCTGGCGGGGATTTCGCTGGGCATCCTGATGACGTCGCCGACCGCGCAGCAGCTCGCGCAGTGGAAGACCGGCGGACGCCCGGACATGGTCGGCGCGCACACCGTCGGGCTCGCCGACGGCGGCCCCGGCCTGCCGATCCTCGGCTGGAGCACGGAGGCGGGCGACCTGCGGATCCCGCACTTCGTCGGCATGCACGCGCTGCAGGCCCTCCCGCTGCTGGCCATCGGGCTCCTGGCGCTGGCCTCGCGGTTCCCGCGGCTGCGCGACGACGTCGTCCGCGCCCGGCTCGTCCTGCTCGGCGCGGCCGGGTACGCGGGGCTGACCGCGCTGGTCACGTGGCAGGCGCTGCGGGCACAGCCGATCGTGCACCCGGACGCGACGACGCTGGGCGCGGCCGCGCTGCTGGTCGCGGCGGTCGGGCTGGGGGCGTGGGCTACGGTGCGCGTCCGATGAGCCTCTTCGACCTGGCGTTCCCGCTGGCGGCGCCGTTCTGGGCGCTGATGATCCTGGCCCCGCAGTGGCGCCGGACGCCGCGGATCATGGCGTCGCCGTGGGTGCCGCTGCTGCCGCTCGTGTGCTACTTCGGGCTCGCGCTGCCGCACTTCGGCGAGTGGGGGCGGGCGATGCTCCGGCCCGACCTCGGCGTCCTGCAGACGCTGCTGGCCACGCCGTGGGGCGCCGGGCTCGTCTGGGCGCACCTCATCGCGTTCGACCTGTTCATCGCGCGGTGGATGTACTTCGAAGGCCGTGAACGCGGGATCTCGCCGTGGATCGTCAGCCCGGTCCTGGCCCTGACGATCTTCCTCTCGCCGTTCGGGCTGGTGGCGTTCCTCGTGGTGAGAGCCGTCCGGATACGCTCCCTCGCATGAGTGAACACGAGGCCGCGAGCGCCATCGCCAAGCGCACCGGCGTGGATGCGCACGACATCGCGGTGGTCCTGGGTTCGGGCTGGCGCCCGGCGGCGGACGTCATCGGGGAGTGCGAGACGGAGATCCCGTTCGCCGAGCTGCCCGGCTTCACCACGCCCGGCGCGGTGGGCCACGGCGGCACCATCCGCTCGCTGAAGGTCGGGGACAAGAACGTCCTGGTGATGCTCGGGCGGACGCACTTCTACGAGGGCAAGGGCGTCGACCGGGTGGTGCACAACGTGCGCACCGCGGCGGCGGCCGGCGTCCGGTCGGTGCTGCTGACGAACGCGGCGGGCGGCCTGCGCGAGGGCTTCCACGTGGGCCAGCCGGTGCTGATCTCGGACCACCTGAACCTGACCGCGCGCTCGCCGATCGTCGGCGCGAACTTCGTCGACCTGACGGACCTGTACTCGGCACGGCTGCGGGGCATCGCCCGCGAGATCGACCCGTCGCTCGAAGAAGGCGTCTACGCGGGCCTGACCGGGCCGCACTTCGAGACGCCGGCGGAGATCCGCATGCTGCGCACGATGGGCGCGGACCTGGTCGGCATGTCGACGGTGCTGGAGGCCATCGCCGCCCGCGCGGCCGGCGTCGAGGTCTTCGGCCTGTCCCTGGTGACGAACCTGGCCGCGGGCATGACCGGCGAGCCGCTGAACCACGAAGAAGTCCTGGAAGCCGGCCGCGCGGCCGCCACCCAAATGGGCTCCCTGCTACGCGAACTGGTCACCCGCGCCTGACCCCGTCGAAGGCCGCACTTTCACGTGAAAGTGATCCGGAGGTCGTTACTCCGCCTCACTTTCACGTGAAAGTGCGCTTTTGGGGCTTCAGGCCAGGGTGGGGAGGGCGGCGGCGACCTCGGCTGGGGATGGCATTGACGCCACTTCGGCGGACAGGACGCGGGCCGCGTCGCGGACTGTGGGGTCCGTGAGGAGGTGACGGGCCTTGGTGGCGACGGCGTCGGCGGTGACTTCGGCGCCGAGCAGGCGGTCGCCCACCCCGGCCGCGAGGACCGCGTCCGCGTTGCTGAACTGGTCCGCCCCCTGCGGGAGCAGCAGCTGCGGGAGGGCCGCGCCGAACGCGCCGAGCGTTGTGCCGCTGCCGCCGTGGTGGACCACCAGGTCGACGTGCGGGAGCAGCGCCGCCTGGGGGACCCACGCCTCGAGCCGGACGTTCGCCGGGACCTCGCCCAGCGCGTCCTCCGGCAGCGACGGGCCGGTGGCGACCAGGACGTCGACGTCCAAACCGGACAGACCGGCGATCGCCTCGGTGAGCACCCCCGCGTGCCCCATCGCCGTGCCCAGCGTCAGGTAGACCAGCGGACGCCGCTTGTCCAGCACGCCCGGCGGCAGTTCGCCCGGCTCGCTCCAGCCGACCGGACGCAGCGGCACCCGGCGCGTGCGCGCCAGGAAACCGGGGTCCTGCACCGACTCCGGGCAGATGTCGATGAACGAGCCGCCGAACGCCAGGCCGTCGCCGATCTCGATCCCCAGTTCGGCGCCATGTGCGCGGATCGCGTCCCGGATCTGCGTGGCCATCGGGTCGTCGCCCGCCACCCGGCCGAAACCGTGCGACACCAGCGGGATTCCGGCCTTCAGCGCGGCGAACGCGCCGCCCGAGTTGCCCGCTTCGCTCACGACCAGATCGGGGCGGACGTGCTCGAACAGCGGCAGCAGGTCGGCCATGAACCGCTTCGGCATCAGCTCGCCGAACACCTTCGCGACGACCGGGAAGAGCATTTCCCGCGGGATGTCCCCCGGCGGGCCGGGCGGGCCGGCTTCGCCGAACACCTGGCCGAACCCCTGCCCGAACGCGTCCCGGATGGCGAGCCCGGCGACCGCCGTCTCGAGCCCGGCTTTCGTCAGCTGTGGCAGGAAGTCTTCCGAGGTGGCGAAGACGACGTCGTGGCCCGCCTCGCGCGCGGCGACCGCCAGCGGGACGAGCGGGAAGGTGTGACCGAAGGACCCCAGTGAGGTGAACAGTAAGCGCACCTACCCGACCATAGCCCGTAGGCTGACGCGGTGACATCGGATTCCACTCTGCGTGACGCCGCTTCCCGCTGGATCGCCGCCGATCCGGACCCCGCCACCCGCGCCGAACTCGAGGCCGTCCTGGCCCGGGCGGACAGCGACCCCGGGGCCGCCGGAGACCTGGCCGACCGGCTGGCCGGCCCCCTGGAGTTCGGCACCGCCGGCCTGCGCGGCCCGGTGCGCGCCGGGCCGAACGGGATGAACGTCGCCGTCGTCACCCGCACGACGGCCGGGGTCGCGGAGTGGCTGAAGGCGCACGGGCACGCCGGCGCGCTGGTCGTCGTCGGCCGCGACGCGCGCCACGGCTCGGAAGCCTTCGCGACCGCGGCCGCCGAGGTGCTGGCCGCGGCCGGCTTCGACGTCAAGGTGTTCCCCCGTCCGCTGCCGACGCCGGTGCTCGCGTTCGCCGTCGGCCGGCTCGGCGCGGTGGCGGGGATCCAGATCACCGCGTCGCACAATCCCCCGGCGGACAACGGGTACAAGCTCTACGACGCGACCGGCGGGCAGATCGTCCCGCCGTCCGACGGCGAGATCGAGCGCGCCATCGAGGCCGCGCCGTCCGCCGTCGACGTGCCGCGGGCGCCCGGCGCCGAGGTCGCCGACCTGCTGCCCCGCTACCTCGACGAAGTCGCGACGCTGCCGATGGGGCACGAAGGCGCGGTGCGGGTGGCCGCGACGGCGTTGCACGGCGTCGGCGCCGACACGCTGCGCGCGGCGTTCGAGCGGGCCGGCTTCACCGACCTGCATCTGGTGGACGCCCAGGCCGCGCCGGACCCCGACTTCCCGACCGTCTCGTTCCCGAACCCCGAAGAGCCGGGCGCGACGGACCTGCTGCTGGCGCTGGCGTCCGATGTGGACGCCGACCTGGCGATCGCGCTCGACCCGGACGCCGACCGGTGTGCGCTGGGCGTGCGCGAGCGGGACGGGCGGTGGCGGATGCTGCGCGGCGACGAGACCGGCGTGCTGCTCGGCTCGTACCTCCTGTCCACAGTGGACCGAACGGTGCTGCCGGACCCGCTGGTGGCCACCACGATCGTGTCGTCGTCGATGCTCGGCGAGATCGCCAAGGCCGAAGGTGCCCGGTACGCCGAGACGCTGACCGGCTTCAAGTGGCTGGTGCGGGCCGGCGACGGACTGGTGTTCGCCTACGAAGAAGCGCTCGGGCTGTGCGTGAACCCCGGCTTCGTGCGCGACAAGGACGGCATCGCCGCCGCGACGCTGGCCGCGGGGTTCGCCGCGCAGCTCAAGGCACAGGGCCGCACGCCGCTGGACGTGCTCGACGAGCTGGCGCAGCGCCACGGCGTCCACCTGACCGACCAGGTTTCGCTGCGGGTCACCGATCTCGCGGTCCGCGGGCAGCTGATGGCGAAGGTGCGGGCCACCCCGCCGTCGCGGCTGGGCGGCGTCGGCGTTGCCCTCGAAGACCTGCTGCCGGACGCCGACGTCGTGCGCCTGACCGGCGACGGCGTCCGCGTGGTCGTGCGGCCGTCCGGGACCGAACCGAAGCTGAAGGCGTACCTGCAGGTGGTGGCCCCGGTGACGGACTCGCTGGCCGAAGCGCGGCGCGCGGCGCAGGAACGGCTGACGGCGTTGCGGGCGGACGTCGAGGAACTGCTCGCCTGATGCCGAGGTTGCTGATCGTGCACCACACGCCGTCGCCGTCGACGCAGGCGCTGTTCGAAGCCGTCGTGGCGGGCGCGACGCACCCGGACATCGAAGGGGTCGAGGTGGTCCGCCGCGCGGCGCTGGCGGCCACCGTCCCCGACGTCCTCGAGGCGGACGGTTACCTGCTGGGCACGCCGGCGAATCTGGGCAGCATGAGCGGTGCGCTGAAGCACTTCTTCGACACGATTTACTACCCGTGCCTGGATGAGACGCGCGGTCGCCCGTTCGGGTACTGGATTCACGGCAACAGCGACATTTCGGGCACGGAACGGCAACTGCTGGCCATCACGACGGGCTTGGCGTGGGCCAAAGCGGCAGAACCCGTCGTCACCACGGGTGAACCGGATAAAAAGACCCTCGAAGCGTGCACCGAATTGGGCGGCACGCTGGCCGCCACGCTGATGAGCTGAAACGTAAGGGGCCTGTCACCGGAAGCCCTGGGGGTCGACCTCCGGCAACAGGCCGTGGCCAAGGGTTCGCCCCGAGGAGCGATCAACCTTGACCTGTGAAGCGTACTACACAGGGCCGATCATGACGAGTCGAAGGCACGACAACCTCTCGCCTGGACCATTCCGTGCACCCCCAGGGCACGGACCGCCAGGCGAGAGGCGAGCCAACTGTAAACCACTGCATACGCCAGCTGTCAACATGTGCGTACAGTGGGTTTCCGGTTAGAATTTCGCGGCTGGAATCCCAGGGGGTGGAGATGGCACGGGAACGCACCTTCGCGGAGCGGCTGAGCGCCCTGATCGAGGCTGCTCGGGTGGACGGCCGCGCACCGCACAGCTACCGGGAGATCTCCGCCGCCGTCGAGCGGGCGGGCGGCCCGGCGATGTCGCCCGCCTACCTGCAGCAGCTCGCCACGGGCAAGCGGGTCAACCCGAAGATCCACTACGTCGAGGCGCTGGCACGGCTGTTCGGCGTGCCGGTGACGTACTTCTTCGATGAAGAAGCGGCCGCGGCTCCGGCGGGTGAGGCCCAGCTGATGGCGATGCGGGCCCAGGAGCTGTCCCCGCAGGGCCGGCGGCAGGTGATGGACCTGCTGGAGCTCGTCGAACGCTACGAGCGGGCCGAGCGCGAGGGCCGGCACCCGGAGGACAGCGAAGGCCGGGGCCCGGGAAGCACCGTCCGATGACGGAGCGCGAGCTGCGCCGCCGCTGCCGGAAGCTGCTCAAGGAGCTCGACATCGGGCCGCCGCTGGACGTCGAGGTGCTGTGCGCGCGGCTGGGCGAGCGGCGCGGGAGGCCGATCCGGCTGCTGGCCTACCCGCTCGAAGTGCCGGGGCCGTTCGGCTGCTGGATCGCGACGTCGTCCGCCGACTACATCTTCTACCAGGCCGAAACGACAAAATCGCACCAGGACCACATCATCCTGCACGAGCTCGGCCACATGCTGGCCGACCATCACCCGCACGGCGACGCCGAGCCGGCGGACTTCCTGCGCGGCCCCGCTCCGGATCTTGACCCGGATGCCGTACACCGCGCACTGCGCCGCTCGTCCTACGATGACGCGCACGAGTGGGAAGCCGAAACGGTCGCGACGATCATCCTCGAATGGGCGTCGGTCCTGAACTACACGATCCCCCGGCGCGCCGCTGACCGGGATCTCCGCCGGATCCAGGGGGCGCTCGGCGATCACCAAGGGTGGTTGTGAGCACACTTTTCAGCCCCGTGAACCTGATCGCGCTGGTGCTGTTCGCCGCCGCTTTGGCGTGGCGGATCTACCAGGTCGCGCGTGCGCCGACGGTGCCGAACTGGGCCGTCACCGCGTGCGTGGCCGGATTCGCGGCGGCGTTCCTGCTGCAGCAGCCGGTGATCTCCGACGATGTGGACGCGGTCCTCGGCCGGGGTGCGGCGCGGGTGGCCAACAACGCCCTGCTGGCGTGCGCCGTCTGCGCGCTGGTGATCTTCTTCCTCGGCTCGGCGCTGGGTCCCCGCCGGTACCGCCGCGTGGTGGTCGAGCTGGTCCCGCTGGCGGCGGCGATCACGCTGATGGTCGTCGCGATGAGCCTGACGCGGCCGGAGCTGCGCGGCCTGCCGCTGGGGCCCGCGACGATCCACGACAGCGGGGTCGCGGCCTTCTACCTCGGCGCCGGGCTGTACCTGATCTACGGTCTCATCGCCTGCACGGCCTGGATCGTGCGGTATCTGCGGGTGGCCGACCGAAATCTGCGGATCGGCCTGCGGCTGAGCGCGATCGGCATGGCCAGCGCGGCGGCGGGCAGCATCTTCCGCGCGCTGTACATCGTGGTGGCGTGGGTGTTCGGGCCCGTCGTGAAGGTCCTGCTGCTGCTCGGCGTGCCGTTCGTGATCGCCGGCGGGATGCTCTTCCTCGCCGGCGTCACCTACCCCGGGCTGCGGGCGCGGGTTTCGGCGCTGCGGCGCCGCCGCCAGCACCGGCGCGAGCACCAGGCGCTGGCTCCCTTGTGGACGGTCCTGGTCGAGGCGTTCCCCAGCATCGTGCTGCGGACCCCGCCGCGGCGCGGCGACCGGCTCTCCCCGCGCGGCACCCACCGCGTGCACTACCGGCGGGTCATCGAGATCCGGGACGGCCTGGTGCAGTTGTCGCCGTACCTGGACGCCGGCTTCGGCGAGGTCGTCGCCACCGATCCCGCCGCCGCGGCGGCCGCGTTGAAGGCGGCGCTGCGGCGGCACGCGGACGGCGAGGCCAGCGACGGCCGCGCCAAGCAGGTCCTGCCCGCGGGGGCCGACGACATCGAATCCGACGTCCGGCCGCTGCTCGCGCTGTCGGCCGCGATGCGGAACGGGAAGTGACGTGGACACCCTGATCACCGCCGGCCGGGTGCTGCCGCGGCCTTCGGCGCCGGTGCGCGACGGCGCCGTCCTCGTCCGGGACGGCGTGATCGTCGCGGCGGGTCCGCGCGCGGACGTCGTCGCGCAGGCCGCACCGGACGCGGCCCGGCACGACTTCCCCACCGGGACCGCGCTGGCCGGGCTGTTCAACGTCCACGTGCACCTGGCTTTCGACGCCTCGCGCGAGATGCCGGCCCGCCTCTCCGAAAGCGAAGACCTGCTGGACGGCGCGCGCTCGCGGCTCACGGCGATGCTGCGCAGCGGCGTCACGACCGTGCGGGACCTCGGGGACCGCGGGCACCTCGGCGCGGCCGTCCGGCGGTCGTTCGAGGGGTCCGCGGCGCCGCGGCTGCTCGTGTCCGGGCCGCCGATCACCGTGCCGGGTGGTCATTGCCACTTTTTCGGCGGTGAAACGGCTTCCGACGGCGAAATCCGCGCCCTGATCGACGCGAACGCCTCTGCGGGCGCGGACGTGATCAAGGTGATGGCCAGCGGCGGCCAGATCACCGAGGGCGGCGCGGACATGTGGGAATCGCAGTTCGACGCCCGGCAGATTGCCCTGATCGTCGCGCACGCGGCGGCGCACGGGCTGCCGGTCGCCGCGCACGCCCACGGCGCCGACGCGATCGAGGCCGCCGTCGAGGCCGGCGTGTCGACGGTCGAGCACTGCAGCTTCCTGACCGGGCCGAAGTCGTTCGACCGCCGGGAGCACGTGGCGAAACGGATGGCGGCCGACGGAATCTCGGCGTGTTCGACGAGCAGCCGCAACTGGCGGGTGATCGTCGAGAAGCTCGGCGACAACGTCGCGCAGGCGATGTACGGACGGCTGCCGTGGCTCGAAGAACACGGCGTCCGGCTGCTTTCCGGCACCGACGCCGGCCTGCCGGGCTCGGTGTTCGACGACCCGGCCGGCGCGCTGGAGCTCTACGAATGGCTCGGGTTCTCCCGCCGCCGGATCCTGGAGATCGCGACCGAGGACAGCGCAGCCGGGCTGGGCCTCGCCTCGGTGACCGGCCGGCTCGAACCCGGGCTCGCGGCGGACGTCCTGGTCGTCGAAGGCGACCCCCTCGCCTCGCTCGCCGCCCTCCGCAACCCCCTCCTGGTCCTCGCCCAAGGCCACCTCGCAGCTTTCACGTGAAAGCTATCCGGAGGTAGCTCCTCCAGCTCACTTTCACGTGAAAGTGCGGATCTTGTGACGGTGTTTTAAAACAGTGTTACTGTTAGGCGACCCACCTCGAAGGAGCTCCCTGATGCACGGACCGACCCAGCTGTTCACGGTGATCGCACTGGTCTCGCTGCCGACCGTGATGTACGGCGGCTACGCGCTGATGGGCGTCCTGCGCGACCGCAAGCTCACCGACCACCAACGGGCGATGTTCCGGGCCGGCCACGCCCACGCCGGCGTCCTGCTGGTCCTCGCCCTGGTCGCGCTGCAAATCCTGAGCCGCACGACGTTGCCGGACCCGGCGTTGTGGATCGGCTGCCTCCTGCTGCTGTTCGGCGTCCTCGCCCAATCGGGTGGATTCTTCCTCCACCTGCTGCCGAACCGGGGCACGCTCGGCGGGCGCGTGACGTCCGTCGGCGCGGTGCTCCTGGCCGCGGCGACGCTGCTCACCGCGTACGGGGTCGCCTTCGCCTGAGCACCGGTCGTTAAGCTGACGACGTGCCTGAATACCTGCCGACCGCGCCCTACAAGGGGACCCGGGACTTCCTGCCCGCCGAAATGTCCGTGCGTACCCAGGTGTTCGGTCATCTCTACGACGTCCTCGAGCGCCGCGGTTTCCTCCGCTACGACGGCCCGATCCTCGAGTCGGCCGAGATCTACGAGCGGAAGTCCGGTCAGGAGATCGCGGACAAGCAGCTGTACACGCTCACCGACAAAGGCGGGCGGCGGCTGGCGCTGCGCCCGGAGATGACGCCGTCGGTGGCGCGGATGATCGCCGGGAGCGCGAAGTCGCTGTCCTTCCCGGTCCGCTGGTACAGCCACCCGAACTGCCACCGCTACGAGGCCCCGCAGCGCGGGCGCGTCCGCGAGCACTGGCAGATCAACGCGGACATCTTCGGCTCCGACAGCGCCAACTGCGAGATTGAGATCTTCGAGCTGGTGCACGACATGATGGCCGCGCTGGGCGCGACGCCGGACATGTTCGTGCTGCGCGTCAACGACCGGAACCTGCTGTCCTCGGCGCTCACCGACGTCGCCGGTGTGTCGGAGGACCACTTGGCGCAGGTGTTCGCCCTGGTGGACCGCTGGGAGAAGTACCCGCGCGAGAAGCTCGCCGAGAGCGCCGGCGAGATCGGGCTCTCGGACAAGCAGTTCGAGAAGCTGGCCGAGACGCTCGACGCGGGCGAGGCGCTGCTGGACGAGCTGCCGGCCGAGGTGCGGGAGCAGTCGAACCTGGTGCGCGTGCTTCGCAGTGGTGCTGGTGACCTGGTGAAGTACGAGCCGATGATCGTGCGCGGGCTGGCGTACTACACGTCGACGGTGTTCGAGGTCTTCGACACCTCGCCGGAGAACCGCCGCGCGCTCTTCGGCGGCGGCCGCTACAGCGACCTCGCGTCGATGTTCACGCCGCAGCAGATCCCGGGCATCGGGTTCGGCATGGGCGACGTGACGCTGATCGACTTCCTCGACACGCACGGCCTGACGCCGTCCCCGCGCAGCGAGGTCGACGTCATGGTGATCCCGGTGACCGAGGACCTCGCGGACGCGGCCCGTTCGGTGGCGGCGTCCCTGCGCACCGCGGGGCTCCGGACGTCGACGCCGATCGAGCACCGCAAGCTGGGCAAAGAGCTGACCCGCGCGGACAAGGCGGGCGCGGCCGCGGTGGTGATCGTCGGCCAGGAGGACTGGGCGGCGGGGAACGTGACGGTCCGGAGCCTGGCGACGCGCGAGCAGAACCCGGTCGCGGTCGCCGACGCCCCCGCGACGGTCCGCGCGCTGCTGGCGTAAATCGGTTCGACTCCCCTGGCCCGCTTCGCCCCTCCCCAAACCCCGAACTCACGTGACTGAACCCGGAACTCGCGTGATTGAGGCCGGAACTCGCGTGATTGGGGAGGCATCTCACGTGATCAGCGGGGCATCTCGCGTGATTGGAGAGGCATCACGCTGATGCCCGCTCAATCACGGGTGATGCCCCTCCAATCACGAGTGATGCCCGCTCAATCACGCGAGTTACGGCTCTGATCAGGAGGGGTCGGCGCGGAGGAGGCGGAGGGTGAATGTTGCTCCGGAGCCGGGGCGGGTGGCGGCCGCGATCGTGCCGCCGTGGCCCGTCACCACTTCGCGGACCAGGGCCAAGCCCAGGCCGAAGCGGCGGCTGTCGCCGTCGGAGCCGCGGGCGAACCGCTCGAAGATGCGGTCCGCGTCGGCCGGCGGGAAGCCCACCCCCGTGTCCTGGACCCGCAGCTCGACGTGACGCTCGTCCGGTACGCCGAGCCACACCTCGATCGAGCCGCCCGGTGGGGTGTGGCCGAGCGCGTTGTCCAGCAACGCCGACAGCACCCGGCGCAACGCCGTCGGCACACCCTGGACGACGTACGGCCGCCGCTCGCGCTTCACCGCCAGGCGGACCTGGCTCTCGCCCGCGCGGACCGCCTCCGCCGCGACGGCCTCCTCGGCCAGCACGCCCAGCTCGACCGGCTCCAGCGACGGCCGTTCGCCGCACGCCTGCGCGGACAGCAGCAGGTCCTCGACGACCTCGCCGAGCTCCCGCGTGCCGCGCACCAGCTGGTCCAGTTCGGCCGCCTCGCGGCCGGACGACCGCCGGGCCAGCAGCTGCGCGCGCGTGTGCAGCCGGGTCAGCGGGGCCCGCAGCTCGTGGGACGCGTCCGCGACGAACGTCCGCTGCCGGCGCAGGGCGTCTTCCAGCGGCCGGATCGCCCGGCGGGCCAGCACCCGCCCGGATCCCAGGGCCGCCAGCAGCGCGAGCACCTCGGCGACGCCGAGCCCGAACACCAGCGACGCGCGGTCCTGGATCTGGTAGAGCTCCTCGAAGATCGCCTGCGAGACGACGCCGCCGCGGTTCTCCACCCGGATCGTGTGCGTCATCCCGTCGATCGAGCGCCGCTCGGTGTGGACGTCACCGGGCGACGGCACCAACGCGTTCAGCTCGGGGATCGGCATGCCCGCCGGCGGTGGCCCCGAAGGCGCGTGTGCCGACGGCGTGAACAGCCAGACGCAACCGGGCGGGGTCGTGCCGGGGCCGAGCTGGATCGTCCTGGCCAGCGTCCGGTCGGCGTCGGCGTGCTGCTGCGACAGCAGGAGCCCGTAGGCGACCGCGCCCGCGACGGCCACGAGCAGCGACACCACGACGGCGATCTGCGCGGTGATCGCCCACCGCGCCCGCCGCAGCGCCCGCTCCTCGGGGTCGGGGCTCATACCGCACCGAGCTGGTACCCGAGACCGTGCACGGTCCGCACGACGTCGCGGCCGAGCTTGCGCCGCAGGTAGTACACGTACGTATCCACAATGGACTCGCCGGTCGAGTCGGCGAACACGTTCGTCCGCAGCGACGCACGCGGGTGGATCGCCTTGGGCCGCTGCGCCAGCGTCCGCAGCAGCTCGAACTCCCGCCCGGACAGCGTGATCCGCTCGCCGCGCGGCAGCACGACCTCGTGGCGCCGCAGGTCCAGCGCCGCCGTGCCCAGCGGCAGGCACTCGGCGCCGTCGAGGTCGCGGCGGCCCAGCGCACGCAGCCGCGCCAGCAGCTCCTCGGCCTCGAACGGCTTGACGAGGTAGTCGTCCGCGCCGGCGTCGAGCCCGGCGACGCGGTCGGCCACCTCGCCCAGCGCCGAGAGCACCAGCACCCGCGTGGTGATCGCCCGCGCCCGCAGCCGCCGCAGCAGCTCCAGCCCGTCGAGCACCGGCAGCCGCCGGTCGATGATCATCACGTCGTAGCGCCCGGTGAGCCCGAGGTGCAGCCCGCGCTGGCCGTCGTGCGCCGCCTCGGTTTCGTAGCCAACGTCGGTGAGCAGCTCGTCCAGCATGCCCGCCAGTTCCCGGTCGTCTTCGACCAGCAGCACCCTCGGTTTCGCCACCGCATCGCGCACAGATCCATACTGGCAGTGATTTTCCGAAATTGAAGAATCAACTTTTCCCGGTCACCGGGACGGGTTCGGCCGTCAGGAGTATGTCGATGGTCCCCTTGCGGGCATCGCGCCGGTCGAGCCAGCTGAGCAGCGGCGCGGTCATGATCGTGGTGACCAGCGCGACGAGCACCAGCACCGTGAACAACGCCGACGAGACGATCCCCGCGGCCAGCCCGATGTTCAGCGCGATCAGCTGCATCAGGCCGCGCGCGTTGACGAGCACGCCGACGCGCGTCGCGATCGCCGGCGGCTCCCCCGCCAGCCGGGCCGCGCCCCAGGACGCGCCCAGCTTGCCGACGACCGCGACGACGACCGTCACCAGCGCGAAGGCGAGCAACCTCGGGTCGGCGAGCAGCGCGAACCGCGTGTTGAGGCCGGAGTAGGTGAAGAACAGCGGAACGAACACGATGCGGCCGATCGGCATGATCTTCGCCAGCACGGCGTCGGAGGCGAGACCGCGCGGGAACGCCACCCCGACGGTGAACGCGCCGAACACCGCGTACAGGCCGATGGTGTCGGTGAACCAGGCCGCGGCGAACAACGTCATCGCGGTGATGAGCACGCGCTGGTCGACGGTCACCCGGTCGCTGCTCATCATCCGGTTCAGCAGCCGCCGCACGACGATGAACACCAGCAGCGCGAACAGCAGCCCACCGCCGAGGGCGAGCGCGACCGGCCCGGCGGACCCCGCGTGCATGCCGAGCACGACGGCCAGCAGCAGCCACGCGAGGACGTCGTCGAGCGCGCCGCAGGCCAGGGCCAGCGAACCGAACTTGGTCGAGGCGATCCCGCGTTCGGTGATGATCCGGACCATCATCGGGAACGCCGTGATCGCCACCGCCACCCCGACGAACGCGGCCGAGGTCACCAGCGAAACACCGTCCTTGCCGATGTCGACCCACGACGTGCCGAGCACCGCGACCCCGATGCCGAGGGCCAGCGGCACCACCGTCCCGGCCGAGGAGATGGCCGCGACCGACTTGCGCGACTTCACGACGCTGCTCAGGTTGAACTCGTAGCCGGCGCCGAACATGTAGATGACCAGGCCGATCTGGCCGCCGACGTAGAGCAGCGAGCGGATGCCGTCCGGGAACAGCGCCGCCTGCACGTCCGGCAGCAGCAGCCCGAACAGCGACGGGCCGAGCAGCACCCCGGCGATCATCTCGCCGACCACCGGTGGCTGGCCGAGCTTGACCGCGGCCAGGCAGACCAGCCGGACCACCACGAGGATCACCACAACGGCGAGGAAGAAGACCGGTGCCGCTTCGGTCGGGCTCATCGGTTGCCTCCGGCGAAGTAGGTCGAGCAAAGGGCCTGGCGACGGGCGTCGAGGACCATGTACGTGCCGAACACGAGCTGGGCGAAGCTGCGCCAGACGTCTTCCCAGCGGTCGCGGACCGCGAGCCACACCAGCGGCGCGCGCCGCCGGCGGGCCCCGATCGGGGTGAGCAGCGCCGGGCCGCGGTTGGGGATCGACCGCGTGTGCCCGGCCGTGGAGGCCAGGCTGAAGCGGCGCAGCACTTCCTGCGTCACGACCCGCATGGTCGGCGGCGCGAGTCCCCGGGCGGGGCAGGCGCGGTTCTGCGCGACGCCGAACGGGATGAACTCGTCCTTCGTGGACTGTTCGGCGAAGCCGGGGTAGCTGAAGCACAGCACCGTCCCGGCCGGGATGGTGAGCTGGTCCAGCTCGATGTCGGCGGTGGAGATCCGGTGCGCGATGCCGAACAGCGGGTACTCGCGCAACCCGTCGTCGATGACGCGGTCGATGTCGTCGGGGTGGTCGACGAGCCGCTGCTGAAGGTCGGCGTTCTGCGCGATGATCATCAGCAGGTGCGCCATCGCCTCCGACATCTGCACGACGGCGGTGGTGAAGAACGTGCCCTGCAGGTAGTAGGCCTGTTCTTCCGGGGTCAGGGACTCCGGGAGCGGGTGCGGGACGTCGGCGAGGCGCTGCCTGAGGTACTTCGTCAGCCGCGCCCGGCGGCGCATGTTCCGCGGCCGCACGCACTTCAGCGCCGAGGCGACGTCGTCCGCGTGCGCCACGATGAGCTCGCGGGCCCGCGGCGGGCACGGCTCGTCGAACACCAGCTCGTAGTACAGCTCGGCCCAGATCGGCATCAGCTCGTCACGCAGCCGGACGAGCCCGGGGCGGACGCCGTCCAGGATGTGGCGGGCGACGCGCCGGGTCAGCTCCTCGGAGTCCTTTTTGGGCTTGACCAGGATGTGGCGGGTGCACTTGGCGACCTCGTCGTAGCGCGGCCCGGCTTCGAGGTGTTCCTGGTGCACCTCGGGCCCCGGCGACAGCCAGTACCAGAACAGGTCGGACAGCGCGGCGCCGCGGCTGCGGCCGTTCGCCGCCGGGTCGGCGTAGACGCGCCGGAAGTCGGCGACGCCGACCTGCGGACCCGGGATCGTCACCGCGTCCTGGCCGTTGACCAGCGCGAAGATCCGCATCCGCAGCGCGACGACGCGCTCGGGCAGCCAGGAAAGCACGTTGCCGATCACCGCCGCACCTGGTCCGAAGTCAGCTCCGTCGGCAGCCGCCCGCCGCACAGGGCGAGGGCCTGGTCGAAGTCGGCGCGCAGCAGTTCCAGCACTTCCGAGACGCCTTCGCGGCCGGCCGCCGCGAGCCCCCACACGACCGGGCGGCCGACGCCGACCGCGTCCGCGCCCAGTGCCAGCGCCTTGACGACGTCGGTGCCCCGGCGGATCCCGCCGTCCAGCAGCACCGGCAGGGCACCGCCGACGGCCGCCGCGATCTCCGGCAGCACGTCGATGGTGGCGGGCACGGTGTCGAGCTGGCGGCCGCCGTGGTTGGACACGACGATGCCGGCGACGCCGTGGTGCACGGCCAGCCGCGCGTCCTCGGCGTGGAGCAGGCCCTTGATCAGCACGGGCAGCTTGGTCTTCGAGCGCAGCCACGCGATGTGGTCCCAGCTCAGCCCGGCCGACATGACGATCTCGCGGACGTGGCTGGCGTTTCCGCCGCTGCGGTTCTCGCCCAGGTTGCGCAGGTTCTCCACGGCCAGGCCCGGCGCCAGGTCGTGGAAGGCGTTGCGGTCGTCGCGTTCGCGACGGCCGAGCACGGGCGAGTCGACGGTGACGACGAACGCCTTGACGCCCGCCGCTTCGGCCCGCCGCACGATCGCCTCGGTGAACTCCAGGTCCGGCTGCAGGTAGAGCTGGAACCACAGGCCCGGGTCCGGGGTCACCTCGCGGGCCGCCGCGGCGATGTCCTCGACCGCCGTGGTGGCGGCCATGCTGACGATCATGATCGTGCCCGCCCGCGCCGCCGCCCGTGCGGTGGCGAGCTCGCCGTCGGGGTGCGCGAGCCGGTGGAACGCCGTGGGCGCGACGAGGATCGGCATCGAAGACGGCGTGCCGAGCAGCGTCACGCTCAGGTCGCGCTTGTCGCTGCCGCGCAGGACCCGGGGCACCAGCCGCAGCTGCTGGAACGCCGTTTCGTTCTCCCGCAGGGTGATTTCGTCCTGCGCGCCGCCCGCGAAGTAGTCGTAGTGCGCCGGGTCGAGGCGCTCGCGGGCCGCGGCTTCGAACTCCGCGATCGTCCGCATCAGAGCTCCCGCGTGAAGAACGCGGTCAGCGGCTCGACGTGCACCTCTTTGTCCCACTCGTTCTCGAGGTTCTCGGTGACGTGGTGGGTCGCGACCAGCTCGCCGCGGCGGTAGTGCCGGACGATCGGGTGCAGGTAGTGGCCCTCGCCGTGGTCGTTGGCCTTGTCCTGGGCGGCACGCGCGACGAAGTCGAACGGGTCGACCTTGTCGTGGTCCGGGCCGTAGTCGAGGGTGACGACGTAGGCGTCGGCCGGCGGGTCTTCCAGCACCCGGTCGACCGGCACCTCTTCGAGGTAGCGGGCGGTGTCGCCGTCCACGACCACGACGTCGCCGAGGAAGCCGAACTGCTGGTACAGCGCGGAAGTCCGGTTGATCCGGGTGATGACCGCGTCGGTCAGCGAGTCCGGTTTGGCGGGCAGCTCGGTGTGCGGCCACGGGACGTCGTGGTAGCGCTCGTTCAGCACCTTGGCCAGCGCGCGGACGCCGTAGCGGAAGCCGTGGATGAACGCGCTGGTGGCCTTCTTGAAGTCGCGGACCTGCGTGATCGTGCCCGCGAAGTGGAGGCCCGGCACGTTGACCGACTCCCAGCTCGGTGTCTGCGCCGGGAAGCGGTCGTTGATGGTCAGCTGCGGACGACAGTCCTCGTCGAAGAGCTCCGCGTCGAACCGGAAGCCGGTGCAGCCGATCACGCGGTCGTAGCGGATCTCCTTGACGACCTCGTCGGCGCGGGCGAAGGCGAACTTGACGTGGTAACCGTCGGCGTCCTTGCGGACCTCGCGCACGTCGCCGTCGAGGATCGCGTGCTGGAGCTTGAGCTGGTACATGTCCAGGATGCCCGCGTTGTACGCGCGCAGGTGGCCGACGAAGTGGGTGCGCCAGGCCAGTTTCACCGGCCGCGGGCCGCCGACGTGCACCACCGCGGCCGTCTCGATGAGGTTGTCGGCCGTCTCGAAGGCGGAGTTCCCCTTGCCCAGCACGAGCACGCGCTGGCCGGTGAACTCGGCGGAGTCGACGCCGACGTCCGCGTACTGGTCGATCAGCTCGACGCCGGGGAACTGCGGGATGTACGGCTTCGTGACGCCGGTGGCCATGATCAGCCGGTGGGCTTTGAACTCTTCGTCACCGGCGGTGAGGATGAAGACAGCGCTTTCCGGATCACGCCGGATGCGCGTCACCCGGGTGTCGTAGCGGACATTGACTTCGTGCTTCGCCGCGTAGTCGGTGATGTAGCGGAGGAAGTCCGAAGCGTCCGGGAAGAGCTTCGCGCTGTAGTCGGTGAAGACGAGCTGGTCGTCGTCGCCGTCGGCGAGGATCGAGTTCCAGTCCATCCGCATGCGCAGCTCCGGGTCGGCGTACCCGGTGTGCTTCTTGTTGATGGAGATGAGGGTCCGGTGCCGGGGGAAGGTCTCGAAGAAGTGGCCGGGCGCGGACCCGGCCTCCAGCACCAGGTACCGGTGCCCGGCGTGGCCGAGGTGCTGCCCCAGCTGCAACCCGGCCGGCCCGGCCCCGACGACCAGATAATCGAGCACTTCCTCCGCCACGACGACCTCCTGGAGCTCGGCACCGACCGCATGATCGGCGCCGAGCCTGCTCCGGAGATCTCAGAAAAGCCTCAGAAGAAGAAAGTTACGCCCGTGCCCAACCGGTCGTGAGTGGTAAGGCGGGTTAGAACCCGCCTTACCACTCACGACGAGCTGCGGCAGACTGCTCACTTGCCGGCGGCTCGGGCGAGGCGCTCCGGGTAGCGCTCTCCCGCGATCGCGTCGGCGGGTGCGGCCGCCGCGATGGCCGCCAGGTCCTCGGCCGTCAGCTCCAGCGAAGCCGCCGCCACGTTCTCCTCGAGGTACTTGCGGCGCTTGGTCCCCGGGATCGGCACGACGTCCTCGCCCTGGGCCTGCACCCACGCCAGCGCCAGCTGGCCCGCCGTCACGCCCTTCGCTTCGGCGAGCGCGCGCAACGCCTCGACGATGGCCATGTTGCGCTCGAAGTTGCCCTCGGCGAAGCGCGGCAGCCCGCGGCGCATGTCGTCCTCGGGCAGGTCCTGCACCGACGTCACCGCGCCGGTGAGGAAGCCCCGGCCCAGCGGCGAAAACGGGACGATCCCGATGCCGAGCTCCCGGCACGTCTCGAGGATCTCGCCTTCGATGCCCCGGGTCCACAGCGACCACTCGCTCTGCAGCGCCGTCACCGGGTGCACCGCGTGCGCGGCCCGGATCGTCGCGGCACTGGCCTCGGAGATCCCGGCGTACCGGATCTTCCCGGCCTCGGCCAGCTCGGCGAGCGCGCCCCACGTCTCTTCGATCGGCGTGTCCGGGTCGACGCGGTGCTGGTAGTAGAGGTCGATGTGGTCGACGCCGAGCCGGCGCAACGACTCGTCGCACGACTGCTTCACGTACGCGGCGTCACCGCGGGCGCCCATCGCGCCGTCGTTCCACACGATGCCGAACTTCGTCGCGAGCACGACCTCGTCGCGGCGGCCGGCGATCGCGCGGCCGACCAGCTCCTCGTTGACGCCGTCGGCGTAGACGTTCGCGGTGTCCAGCAACGTCACGCCGAGCTCGAGCGCGCGGTGGATGGTCGCGATCGACTCGTCGTCGTTGTCGCGGACGCCGTAGGCCTGGCTCATCCCCATGCAGCCGAGCCCCTGGGCGCCGGCTTCCAGGCCGCCCAGCTTCCTGTTCTTCACGCGGAAATCTCCTCCATACCGGGTTCCACGCCGAGCACGTTGCGCTCGACCTGGGCGTAGTTCTCGATCTTGTAGTCGAGGATGTCGAGACAGCCCTGCAGCTCGGCGATCCGTTCGGCGACCGACCGGCGCTGTTCCACCAGCAAGGCCTTGCGGCGGCCCGCGCTCGCGACGCCGTGGCGGCGCAGCGAGGCGTACTCGCGCATGCTCTTGATGGGCATCCCGGTGGTGCGCAGCTTGGTCAGGAAGCCCAGCCAGCTGAGGTCTTCGTCGGAATAAGCCCGGCGGCCCGCGGTGTCCCGCGCGGGTGGGTCGAGCAGTTTGATGCGCTCGTAGTACCGGAGGGTGTCGATGGACAGTCCGCTACGTCGAGCGGCTTCCGCTATCGAGTAGCTCATGCGCCCGACAGTACGACCTGGAGTGCACTCCAGGTCAAATCTTCACCTGGTCTGCCATAACACTGTTCCGATACGGTGGGCGGCATGGCGCGACCCCGTACGCACGACGAAGCGCTCCGGCTCAAGCTGCTCGACCGGGCCGGCGAGCTCATCGCGGCCGACGGGCCGAAGGCGCTTTCGCTGCGCAAGCTGGCCGCCGACGCGGGGACGTCGACCACCGCCGTGTACTCCCTCTTCGGCAGCAAACCCGATCTGGTGAACGCCCTTTACACCGAGGGCTTCCGGCGCTTCGGCGCCCGGATGGCCGGGACCCCGCTGACCGGCGACGCCGTCGAGGACCTCGTCGCGCTCGGCAGCGCCTACCGCACGAGCGCGCTGGCCGACCCCCACCTGTACGGGATCATGTTCACCAGGTCGGTCCCCGGGTTCGAGCCGAACGACGACGCCGAGAAGCTGGCCAGGAAGACGCTGGAACCCCTGGAACGGATCATCCGCCGCGCGGTCGCCGACGGCGTTTTCATCGACGTCCCGCCCGAGACCATCGCGGTCGGCTGCTGGGGCATCGTGCACGGCCTGGTATCGCTGGAGCTCACCGGCAACCTGCCGGAGGAGTTCGACGTCACGGGCGCGTACGAAGCCGCCCTGCGCGCGAACGCCTCCGGCTGGCTGCGGGCTCAGATCAGCCGCAGCGAACCGTCGTAGACGGTCCGGTTGAGCGCGTCGCGCGCCCGTACGTGCACCGTCGCCTCCGGTAACCAGCCGATGTTCGCCGGAACCCCCACCGCCACCATGCCGTCGACGACGTCGGCCTCGACGCTCGTCCCGATGCCGAAGTCGATGACCACCTTCACCGCCGTCAGTGGCAGCGCCGCGGTGAACGGCCGGCGGGACGTCCCCGGCGGGGCGCCGGTTTCCGGATGGCCCAGGGTGTCCACGGCCAGCGTGCGCGCCGCCGGCACCGGGGGGCCGGCGAAGTCGGGGTAGGCCCTGGATTTCGTCTTCCCCGGCCGCTGGTGGTCCGGCTCGGTCGTGCAGACCACGACCCGGTCCCTCGGCGGCCCGGACCACCCGGTATTCGTCCGTTTCGAGCAGGGGCCCTGCGCCGGCTCGCCAGCGCGTTGCCGCGCTGGTTCCCGACGCCGGCGTTCGCGGCGCTGACGGTGAACCACCTGGTGCCGTCCTGAGGGAACTGCGGGTCGGTCAGGTCGAGTTCCCTCCGGCGGCGGCCGGGGCGATCCACCGCCGCTTCGGGACGGGCCGGGCTAGACGGCGCCGTACTGGCGGTCGCCCGCGTCGCCCAGGCCCGGGACGATGAAGCCCGAGTCGTTGAGGCGCTCGTCGATGCTCGCCGTGACCACCCGGACCGGCAGGCCGGTCTTCTCCAGGTGCGCCAGGCCTTCCGGCGCCGCGAGCGCGCAGATGGCCGTGACGTCGTCGGCGCCGCGGTCGGTGAGCAGGCGGATCGTGTACTCCATCGAGCCGCCGGTGGCGAGCATCGGGTCGAGCACCATGACCGGCCGGTCGGCGAGCGACTCCGGCAGCGACTCCAGGTACGGCGTCGGCTTGAGCGTCTCCTCGTCGCGCGCGAGGCCGACGAAGCCCATCTGCGCGTCCGGGATCAGCTTGTGCGCCTGGTCGGCCATGCCCAGCCCCGCGCGCAGCACCGGCACCAGCAGCGGCGGCTTCGCCAGCTTGTAACCGTCGGTGCGGGCGACCGGCGTGTGGATCTTCTCGATCTTCACCGGCACGTCGCGCGTGGCTTCGTAGACCAGCATGACGGTCAGCTCGTGCAGCGCGGCCCGGAACGCGGCGCTGTCGGTGCGCGCGTCGCGCATCGTGGAGAGCCGGGCCTTCGCGAGGGGGTGGTCGACGACGTGCACATCCATGCGGGTCAATCTAGCTGTTTCGCGAAGCTCCTCACCCAGCCGCGCTGCCAGGGCGTTTCGACGGCTCGCTCGTGGTAGTGCGCCCGCACCCAGGCGACGGCCTCTCCGGCCGGGACGCCGGAGAGGGTGGCCAGGCAGGCCATGACCGTGCCGGTCCGGCCGGCGCCGCCGTAGCAGGCGACTTCGACGGTCTCGGTCTTCGCCCGTTCGTGGAGGGCCTTGATCTGCCGCCTCGCTTTCCGCGGGTCGGCCGGCAGCAGGAAGTCGGGCCAGGTGACCCATTCGTGCGGCCAGGTGATGCCCCCGCCGTGCTTGCGCCGCAGCCGGCTCGTGCCCAGGTAGAGCCCGAAATCGGGCTCGGCTTCGTCCGGTCGCGGGCGCCCCAGCCCGCGGCCGCGGACCCGGACGCCGTCCGGGAACTCGACCGTCGTTGATCCCATCGGGTCAGTGTCCTCCGGAAGATGGACACGCTGGGTGGTTTTCGCCGATAAGCTGCGCCGGGTGAGCGAACTGACGCCCGACCAGATGCGGGCTTCCGACGCGGACCGCGAACGTGTTGCCCAGGTGCTGCACAACGCCCTCGCGGAGGGGCGGATCACGGTGAACGAGCTGGAAGAGCGGCTCACGGCGGTCTACGCGGCGAAAACGCTCGGCGAGCTGAAGCCGGTGACGGCGGACCTGCCGTCCGCCTCGGCCACCCTGGAACCGGCGACGACGCGGGCACTGGGCTTCCCGGACCAGCGCATCGGCGGCCACCCGGGCAGCCCGGTGTCGATCGGCGTCCTGTCCGGCGCGGTCCGCAAGGGCAGCTGGGTCCTGCCCCCGCAGCACAACAGCTTCGCGTTCTGGGGCGGCGCGGAGATCGACCTGCGGCAGGCCCGTTTCGCGGACAAGCACTGCACGATCACCGCGGTCGCGATCATGGGCGGCATCCAGATCACGGTCCCGGACGACATCAACGTGGACGTCACGGGCATCGGCTTCATGGGCGGGTTCGTGCTGGAGGACAAGTCGGGAGCACCCCCGGCCCCACCGACGGCCCCGACGGTGAAGATCAACGGGCTCGGCTTCTGGGGCGGGGTCGTCGTGTACCGGAAGCCGGCGAAGCGGTCAGAACCGCCGCAAATCGAGTCCTGACGGGCCGCCGGACCGCTAGCGTGGCCTCATGCGCACTCTCACCCGGATCGTCACGGCGGGCCTGCTCGCCTCGGCCGCCGTCCTGACCGCCGTCCCCGCCTCCGCGGCGACCCCGCCGGGCTGGTGCAAGGGCCCGGGGCCCTGCACCGCGCCGGCCCCGGTCGCCGCCACGCCCGACGGCTGGTGCCTGCTCCCCGGCTCGGACATCTGCCGTCGGTATTGACCCTCGCCGCCCAAGGCGTCACACCGGGTGACCCACCTCCGGACCCCGCGCTGTCGGGACCACACTGTCGGACCCGCCGCCTAGACTCAGGCGCATGACAGCCACGACCAGCACGTCAGCGGCGCCGGCCACCCCGGCACCGCTGGTGGACGCGACTCGCGACGCCGCGAGCCTGCGCCGCTTCCTGCTCGGGTTGCCCGGTGTCGACCAGGTCGGCGTCGAGCAGCGCGCGGCGGGCCTCGGCACGCGCAGCATCAAGAAGGACGCCAAGCGGTGGGCCATCGACACCGCCATCTCCATGGTCGACCTGACCACGCTGGAGGGCGCCGACACCCACGGCAAGGTCCGGGCGCTCGCCGCGAAGGCCGTGCGGCCCGACCCCGAACGCCAGGACACCCCGCGCGTCGCCGCCGTCTGCGTGTACCCGGACATGGTCGCCACCGCCGTCGAAGCGCTCAAGGGCAGCGGGGTACACGTCGCGAGCGTCGCCACCGGCTTCCCCGCCGGGCGCACCTCCCGCGAAATCAAGCTGGCCGAC
Organism: Amycolatopsis sp. A133; assembly: GCF_031082405.1. GTDB lineage: Bacteria > Actinomycetota > Actinomycetes > Mycobacteriales > Pseudonocardiaceae > Amycolatopsis. The sequence continues at coordinate 85,480 of NZ_JAVHJU010000007.1, read as the reverse complement.
ACGAAGATCGCCGTCGACGCGGGCGCGCACGAGGTCGACATGGTGATCGACCGCGGTGCCTTCCTCGAGGGCCGGTACATGGACGTGTTCGAGGAGATCCAGGCCGTCAAAGCCGCCTGCGGCGACGCGCACCTGAAGGTCATCCTCGAGACCGGCGAGCTGGCGACCTACGACAACGTGCGGCGTGCGTCGTGGCTGGCGCTGCTGGCCGGCGGCGACTTCATCAAGACCTCCACCGGCAAGGTCTCCCCCGCCGCGACGCTGCCGGTCACCCACGTCATGCTGCAGGCCGTCCACGACTGGCACGCCCAGACCGGCGAGCTGCGCGGTGTCAAGCCCGCCGGCGGCATCCGGACGACGAAGGACGCGATCAAGTACCTGGTCGCCGTGCACGAGGTCGCCGGCGAGCAGTGGCTGACCCCGGACCTGTTCCGCTTCGGCGCGTCCAGCCTGCTCAACGACCTGCTGCTGCAGCGCCGCACCCAGGTGGACGGCCACTACAGCGGCCCCGACTACGTGACGGTGGACTGATGCCTGTTTTCGAGTACGCACCGGCGCCGGAGTCGCGCGCCATCGCGAACCTGAAGGACTCCTACAAACCCTTCGTCAACGGCGAGTTCGTCGACGGCTCGGGTGAGCCGCTCAAGACGATCAACCCCGCCACCGAAGAGGTCTTGGCCGAGGTCGGCACGGCGTCGAAGTCCGATGTGGACACCGCCGTCAAGGCCGCGCGCAAGGCTTACACCGGTGTCTGGTCCAAGATGCCCGGCACCGAGCGCGCCAAGTACCTCTTCCGCCTCGCGCGGCTGATCCAGGAGCGCTCGCGCGAGCTGGCCGTGCTGGAAAGCCTCGACAACGGCAAGCCGATCAAGGAGTCGCGCGACTCCGACGTCCCGACGGCGGCCGCGCACTTCTTCTACCACGCGGGCTGGGCCGACAAGCTGGAGTACGCGGGGTACGGGCCGAACCCGCGCCCGCTCGGCGTCGCGGGCCAGATCATCCCGTGGAACTTCCCGCTGCTGATGCTGGCCTGGAAGATCGCGCCGGCGCTGGCCACCGGCAACACCGTCGTCCTCAAGCCGGCCGAGACGACGCCGTTGACCGCGCTCGTGTTCGCGGAGATCTGCCAGCAGGCCGAGTTGCCGCCCGGCGTCGTCAACATCCTCCCGGGGGCGGGCGACATCGGTGCGTCCATCGTGGAGCACGGCGACATCGACAAGATCGCGTTCACCGGCTCGACCGAGGTGGGCAAGGCGATCCAGCGCCAGGTCGCGGGCACGGCGAAGAAGCTGACGCTGGAGCTGGGCGGCAAGGCGGCGAACATCGTGTTCGAGGACGCGCCGCTCGACCAGGCCGTCGAAGGCATCGTCAACGGCATCTTCTTCAACCAGGGCCACGTCTGCTGCGCGGGTTCCCGGCTGCTGGTCCAGGAGTCCGTCGCCGAAGAGGTGCTCGAGAAGCTGCGCTACCGCGTCTCGACGCTGCGCCTCGGCGACCCGCTCGACAAGAACACGGACATCGGCGCGATCAACTCCGCCGAGCAGCTGGCGAAGATCCGCGGGCTCGTCGAGGCCGGCGACGCCGAGGGCGCACAGCGCTGGACCAGCCCGTGCCCGGTCCCGGACCGCGGGTTCTTCTTCGCGCCGACGGTGTTCGCGAACGTCCACCAGTCGATGCGGATCGCGCGCGAGGAGATCTTCGGCCCGGTGCTGTCCGTGCTGACCTTCCGCACGCCGGACGAGGCCGTGGCGAAGGCGAACAACACGCCGTACGGCCTTTCGGCGGGCATCTGGACCGAAAAGGGCTCCCGGATCCTGTGGATGGCGAACCAGCTGCGCGCCGGCGTGGTCTGGGCCAACACCTTCAACCGCTTCGACCCCGCCGCCCCGTTCGGCGGCTACCAGGAATCCGGCTTCGGGCGCGAAGGCGGCCGCACCGGGCTGGAGGCGTACCTCAGTGTTTGATTCAACGCAGTCTGACCGGATTTCCGTCGCCAAGACGTACAAGCTGTACATCGGCGGCAAGTTCCCCCGCTCGGAGTCCGGCCGGGTCTACCCGGTGACCGACGGCAAGGGCAAGTTCCTGGCGAACGCGGCCCACGCGTCGCGCAAGGACGTCCGCGACGCGGTGGTGGCAGCCCGCAAGGCGTTCCCCGGCTGGGCGGCCGCGACGGCGTACAACCGCGGCCAGGTGCTCTACCGGGTGGCCGAGGTCATGGAGGGCCGCCGCGGCCAGTTCACCGCCGAGGTCGCGGCCTCGGAAGGCCTGGCCGAGAAGAAGGCCGAGGCCGTGGTGGACGCGGCGATCGACCGCTGGGTCTGGTACGCGGGCTGGACGGACAAGATCGCCTCCGTGCTGGGTTCGGCGAACCCGGTGGCGGGCCCGTACTTCTCGTTCACGGTCCCGGAGCCGACGGGTGTGGTGGGCGTCCTGGCGCCGCAGCAGTCGTCGTTGCTCGGCCTGGTCGAGGTCCTGGCCCCGGTGCTGGCGACGGGTTCGGCGGCGGTGGTGGTCTCGAGCGCGGAACGGCCCCTGCCGGCGATCACGCTGTCGGAGGTCCTGGCCACCTCGGACGTCCCGGGCGGCGTGGCGAACATCCTCACCGGCCACGCGGCCGAACTGGGTCCCTGGCTGGCCTCGCACGGCGACGTCAACGCCCTGGACCTGACGGGAGCCACCCCCGCGGACCGCCCGGGGCTGGCCCGGGAAGCGGCGAACACGGTGAAGAGGGTCCTGACGGTCCCGGAGACCGAGCCGGACTGGACGGCAGCGCCGGGCTTGACGCGCCTGCGGCGGTACCTGGAAGCGAAGACGGTCTGGCACCCGCTGGGCGTCTGAGGGCACGAGCGGGGGCCGCCGCCCGGGCGGCGGCCTTCAGCTCATCGTCACCGAGAAGTCCGAGAGCGTGAACCGCGCCTTCCCACCGCCCGTGGAGCAGAACTCGATGCCGTAGCCGATCTGGTTGACCGTCGGGTTCGAGGGGATCAGGCCCTTGCCGATCGCCCACGCGATCATCGCCTTCAGGTCCACGCTCCCCGAATACTGCGTCGACCGCGAAACGAACGCCACGTACCCCTCGTCCTCCGCCCAGACGTCGTAGGTGAAGCCGGCCGCCGTGTACGTCGTCAGCTTGTCGCCCGCCGGGACCTGCTTGCGGTTCTCCGTCCACACCATGACCTCGGTGACGCCCGGGCTGTTGCCCACGCCGTTCAGCCAGAGGTCGTACGCCACGTCGTAGATGCCGGTGCCCGGGCCGCGGCCGGCGAAGGTGGATTTGATCACCGAATAGTCGTTGAACGGTTTTCCGTTCAGGTTGTTGATGTCCTTGTGCACGTTCGGATAGGTTTTCACCGACGTCGAATCGGGTTGGGTGGATTCGACGTACCAGTTGTCGTACGCGCACGCGCGCAGCGTTTCCGGGCCCGCTTCGGCGGCGTTCCACATGTTGTTGTGGACGTAGTAACCGCCGTCCGGCCAGCCGCCGTCGGGGTCGCTCGTGGTGAACTCCGGGGTGCGGCAGCTCCGGACCGGCGTGGTCGATGGGGGCACCGGAGTCGACGGAGGCGCAGGTCGGGACGTCGAAGAGGCCGGGGTGGACGGCGCGGCCGAAGACACCGCGACCGAAGACGTGGGCACCGGAGCAGGCGGTGGCGCCGGCGCGGCCGCCACGCCGTCGACGGGCGAGCCGCCGCATCCGGTAATCACCGGGAAGGAAATCGCCAACAACACGGCCAGCATTCTTCGTCGCATTTTCCCGCCCGCAGCTGCAATTCCGGCAGAACGAGGCGGAACCCTAACACGGAAACCGGCCGGATCACTCGCCCTCGGGCTCGAGGTCGTGGGAAGTGATCGGGCTGCCCGGCAGTTCGCTGCCCGGCCGCGCGCTGAGGCCGTCGATCATGATGCCGACGCACCGGCGGGCCGCCAGTTCGGCCACTTGCGACGACTTCGCGCGCACCTGGCGCAGCAGCGTCGCGAACAGGATCGCGATGTCGCCGGCGCCGACGTCGTCGCGGAGCTTGCCCTCGGCCTGCGCGCCGACGACGAAGCCGTCGAGGACGGCCAGGATCTCGTCGCGGAGCCGGCGGACCTCCGGGTCGCTCTTCAGGATCACCAGCGCCCGGTGCGACACCATCGCCAGCTGCACGCTCAGCTGCAGTTCCACCGACTGCCGCAGCAGCCGCTCCAGCGCGCGCCACGACGACGTCTCCTCGGCGGCGATCACGCGCGCGTCGATCAGCACCCGCTCGAAGTTGTCCATCGCGACGGCGCGGACCAGCGCGTCGCGGTCCGGGAACCGGCGGTAGAGCGTGCCGACGCCGACGCCGGCCGCGCGGGCGATCTCCTCCATCGGCACCTCGGGACCGGAAACGGCGAAGATGCTCTTCGCGGCGGCCAGGATCTGGTCGCGGTTGCGCCGCGCGTCCGCCCGCAGGGTGGTCTCGGGATCTGCCGTCATGCCGTTCGCCTTCCGCTGAAATCGCGCGGGGTGATTCTCGCACGGTCAAGGGGCCACGCACTGCCTCCTCGAACGGGTAGCCGGCACCAGGTGGACGATGTCCTTCCGCTTCGGTACCTTGGATCACAGAACCGGAATGTAATCCTCCGCATACTTTCCGTCCGATTTAGGGGGTCCGAAATGACTGAATTGGCCGAACCCGCGACGCGGGACGAGACCTTCCCGCTGCCCCGCACCTGCCCGTTCGCCCCGCCGCCCGCCTACGAGAAGCTGCGCGAAGCCGGGCCGGTCCAGCGCGTCAAGCTGCAGTCCGGTCAGGAGGCGTGGGCGCTGACGCGGCTCGAGGACGTCCGGCAGATGCTGACCGACCCGCGGTTCAGCTCCGACCGGTTCAACCCCGGCTTCCCGTTCCTGACGCGGGAAGGCCGGCCGGTCCGGCGGACCAACTTCACCGCGTCGCTGATCAACATGGACCCCCCGGAGCACGGCGCCGCTCGCCGCGAGGTCGTCGGCGAGTTCACCGTCAAGCGCATGAAGGCGCTGCAGCCGCGGATCCAGCAGATCGTCGACGAGCACATCGACGCGATCCTGGCCGGCCCCAAGCCCGCCGACCTGGTCTCCGCGCTGAGCCTTCCGGTGCCGTCGCTGGTCATCTGCGAGCAGCTCGGCGTCCCGTACGCCGACCACGACTTCTTCCAGGTGCGCAGCTCGACGCTGCTCAACCGGGAGGTCGGCCAGGATGTCCGGGTGAAGGCCGTCGACGAGCTGCAGGGGTACCTCGACCGGCTGGTCACCGCAAAAGAGGCGAACCCGACCGACGACCTGCTCGGCCGGCAGATCCTCAAGCAGCGCGAAGAGCACGGCGACGTCGCCCACGACGAGCTCGTCTCGCTCGCCTTCCTGCTGCTCCTCGCCGGCCACGAGACGACCGCGAACATGATTTCGCTGGGCACCGTCGCGCTGCTGGAGAACCCGGACCAGCTCGCGATCATCAAGAACGACCCCGGCAAGACCCTCGACGCCGTCGAGGAGCTGCTGCGGTACTTCACCATCGCCGAGTTCGCGACCTCGCGCGTCGCCGCCGAGGACGTCGAAATCGGCGGGCAGCTGATCCGCGCGGGTGAAGGCGTGCTCGGGCTGAGCTACTCCGGCAACCGCGACGAAACCGCGTTCGAGAACGCCGACGAGCTCGACCTCGAGCGCGGCGCGCGCCACCACGTCGCCTTCGGGTTCGGGCCCCACCAGTGCCTCGGCCAGAACCTCGCCCGGATGGAGCTGCAGATCGTCTTCGACACGCTCTTCCGCCGCATCCCGGAGCTCAAGCTGGCCGCGCCGGTGGACCAGCTGCCGTTCAAGCACGACTCGTCGATCTTCGGCCTCTACTGCCTGCCCGTGACCTGGTGAGGGGAACGCCATGACCGCGCTCCACGAATTCCCGATGACGCGCACGTGCCCGTTCGCCCCGCCGCCGGCGTACGCCGAGATCCGCGAGGAGGAGCCGGTCACGCGGGTGCGGCTGCCCGACGGCGGGCAGGCCTGGGTGGTCAGCAGGCACGAGGACGTCCGGACCGTGCTGAACGACCGGCGGTTCAGCGCCGACCGGCAGCACCCGGACTTCCCGCAGCTGGTGCGGGGCGGCGGCTTCCGGCGGCCGGAGGACGAGCGCACCATCATCACCATGGACGCGCCCGAGCACGGGCCGGCCCGCAAGGCCGTGCTCGGCGAGTTCACCGTGCGCCGGATGGAGGCGCTGCGGCCGCGGATCCAGGAGATCGTCGACGAGCGGATCGACGCGCTGCTGGCCGGGCCGAAGCCCGGCGACCTGGTGGAGACGCTGTCGCTGCCGGTCCCGTCGCTGGTCATCTGCGAGATGCTCGGCGTCCCCTACGCCGACCACGACTTCTTCCAGACCCAGACGGCGAAGCTGATCAACCGCAGCACGCCGGCGGAGGAGCGGCGGGAAGCGGTCGAGACCGTCCGCGGCTACATGAGCGACCTCATCGCGGAGAAGGAGCGGAACCCGCCGGACGACCTGCTCGGCCGGCAGATCGTCAAGCTGCGAGAAGAGGGCACCTACCGGCGGCCCGCGCTGGCCGCGCTCGGGTTCCTGCTGCTCGTCGCGGGGCACGAGACGACGGCGAACATGATCTCGCTGGGCACGGTCGGGCTGCTGGAGAACCCGGACCAGCTGGCGCTCGTCCGGACCGACCCCGGCAAGACCCTGGACGCCGTCGAGGAGCTGCTGCGGTACTTCACCATCGTCGACGCCGCCACGGCGCGGCTGTGCGTCGAGGACGTGGAGATCGGCGGGCAGCTGATCCGGGCCGGCGAAGGCGTGCTGGCGCTGGGCTACGCGGCCAACCGCGACGAAGCCGCGTTCGCCAACCCCGATGAGCTGGACATCGAGCGCGGCGCGCGCCACCACGTCGCCTTCGGGTTCGGGCCGCACCAGTGCCTCGGCCAGAACCTCGCCCGGATGGAACTGCAGATCGTCTTCGACACCCTCTTCCGCCGGATCCCGCAGCTCGCGCTGGCCGCGCCGGTCGACGACCTGCCGTTCAAGGACGACGCGAACATCTACGGCCTGTACCGGCTGCCGGTGACCTGGTAGAGACGAACTGGCAAACCACCACAGGAGAAGAGGACCATGAAGATCATCGCGGACACCGGCAAGTGCGTCGGCGCCGGTCAGTGCGTACTCACCGAGCCCTCGCTGTTCGACCAGAGCGAGGAGGACGGCACGGTCATCGTGCTCGACGACCAGCCGCAGGGGGAACTGGTCGAAAAGGCGCGTGAAGCGGTGCACGTCTGCCCGAGCCAGGCCCTCTCGCTCCAGGAGTGATCCGCCGGCGGTCGTGAGTGGTAAAGCGGGTTCTAACCCGCTTTACCACTCACGACCGGCCGCGGCAGACCGCTTGCTAGTGGTGGACCACGGCGCCGGTCTTCGGGTCGAGGGTGACCCGGTTCGCCCTCGGGAACCAGAAGTCGAACATCCCGGTCATCGACCCGGCGCGCGTGTCGAACGACGAGTCGCCGATCCGGCCGGTGAACCAGTTGTCCTCGATGAACTTCAGCACCGACGTCTGGTCCGTCAGCGTGTGGTCGACGTGGTTCACCTTGCTGTACGGCGAAACCACCAGCAGCGGCAGCCGCGGGCCGTAGCCGCAGCGGTCCGCGTACGTGCCCGCCGTCGTCGGCTTGGCCGTGCAGATCGCCTGGTCCTGCGAAGCGTCGTGCGAACCGTTGACGATCGGGGACTTCTGGTGGTCGTACCAGCCGTCCGAGTCGTCGTAGGCCAGGACGATCGCCGTCGAGCGCCAGTCCGGGGACTGCTGGATCTTGTTGATTTCGCCGACCACGAACTGCTGTTCGTCCAGCGGGTCCGAGTAGCCCGCGTGGCCGTCCTGGTACTCCGGTGCCTTCAGGAAGCTCACCGCGGGCATCGAGCCGGCCTGCAGCGCGGCGTCGAAGTCCGAGGTGTCGTACTGGTGGTTCGCGCGGTCGGTCTGGCCGATCGCCTGCACCGACGACGGCGGGAGGTGCTTCGGGTTCGCCGTCGACGGGTAGTACTGGAACGGCTCGTGGTGCGGGCTGTAGTCGACGACCGCGTTGCCGCCCACGTTCGTGTGCGTCTGGCCGCAGACCGCGTAGCCGTTCGCCGAGCCCGTCGGGCGGAAGCCGCCTTGGAACCAGCCCCAGGTGACGTGCCGCTGGTTGAGCAGGTCGCCGATGTTGCGGCCGTGCATCGTGGCCAGGTTGTCCTTGCTCGTGTGGTTCTTGCCCGAGCAGTCGTCCCACGCCGGGTCCGGGTCGTTGATCATCGTGCCGACGCCGTTCGCGTCCGGCGACTGCACCGCGTAGGCGTCGCTGACCGGCTCGTGCGTCACCGGGTCGACCGCCTGGACGCCGTGGGTGTTGCCCGAGATCAGGTCGATCGCGCCGGGGCTCGACGGGCCGAAGACCGTGTTGAACGAGTTGTCGTTCAGCGCGTAGTGCTGGGCGTAGTTCCACATGCCGGTGACGGTGTTGCCGTCGTAGTAGTCCATGACCAGGCCCGGCTCGCCGAACAGCACCGGCTGCCCGGTGCACTTGTCCGTCTCGGTCTTCTCGACGAACTTGTCCATCTTGCCGCCGTTGAAGGCGGCCTGCTCCGCGCCGTAGTTGTGGTTCTGGTCGCAGGTCAGCGCCTGCGCGGGCGAGAGCCGCTTCGGGTTGTACGCGTTCGGGTTGTCGGTCAGCAGCTTGTGGTCGAGGCCGTTGACCTTCGGGGTGTTGCGCGCGGCCGTGAACGGGGTGCCGTCGGTGTTGGCCGCGTTCGGGTACGTGCCGAAGTAGTGGTCGAACGAGATGTTCTCGCCGAAGATGACCACGACGTGCTTGATCGGCGTCGTCGTGGGGATCCACTGCGCCGGGAACGGGTGCAGCGGCTGGGCGTCCGCGGTGCTCGCCGCGGACCCGGTGGCGACGGCCAGTACGGCCACCGAGGCGAGTGCCCCGGCACCGAGCAGGCCGCGCCGTCGCCGGCGGGGTCTGGTATCCACTGTGGATTCCTTTCGTGGTGGGGAGTTAGCCGAGCAGGGAACGTCCGAAGTGGTCGTCCGGGCCGGTGACGCCCGGCAGCGCGAAGAAGTAGCCGCCGCCGAACGGGGAGATGTAGTCGGTCAGGGGTTCGTCGGCCAGCCGCGTCTGGACGGCCTCGAACTGGCGCTCCAGGTCCTGCTGGTAGCAGACGAACAGCAGGCCCATGTCGAGGTTGCCGTTGCTGTCGACGCCGCGGTCGTAGTTCACCGCGCGCCGCAGGATCCGGCCGGCGTCGGTCTCCGGCGTGCGCGGGTTCGCCTTCCGGATGTGGCTGGTCAGCGGAATGACGGTGCCGATCGGGTCGTCGGCGTAGCGGGGGACGTCGGTCTCCGCGGTGCCGTCGAGCGGGGCCCCGGTGTCCCGGCGGCGGCCGAACATGTTCTCCTGCTCGGCCAGCGAGACCCGGTCCCAGAACTCCACCAGCATCCGGATCAGCCGGATGACCTGGTAGCTCCCGCCGCCGGTCCACGCGGGTTCGCCTCTGGTCCACACCAGACTGTCCAATTCGGAGCCTTCGGGATTGGCCGTGCCGTCCTTGAAGCCCATCAGGTTCCGTGGCGTGCCGTCCGGCCGTGGCGGGGAGCTGAAACCGTTGAGCTTCCAGCGCAGCTGCATGCCACCGCGGGTCGCGCGGGCGATGTCGCGCAGCGCGTGCAGCACGGTGTCGGTGGAGTTCGCGGACAGGATCAGGCTGAGGTCGCCGTGGCACTGGGCGGGATCGAGGGCGTCGTTGGGGAAGGTGGTCATCGGCTTCAGCTTGGCGGGCTTGAGTTTCGCGAGCCCGTACCGGTCGTCGAAGAGGCTCGCGCCGACACCGAGGATGACACCGAGATCGCTGCCGGGCACGACGGGCCCGAGCACGCCGGAGTCGGCGGGCGGCGCGGTGATCCCGAGCGCCGCGGGGGAGCCGCCGGTGGTGAGGAACCGGGCCCGATCGGTGATGGCGCGGAAGAGCTCGGTGAGCTCGGCCTTGTCTTCGGCAACGGCGTCGAAGGACGCGACGATGGTTTGCGTGGGGGGTTTGCGCAGGATGGCGGCCTGGTGGGGGCCGTGGAAGGGAACGGGCGAGGTGCCGTCGGTGACGGCCGGCGAGGAGGCCCCGAGCCCGGCCCCGGCGGCGACGGTGAGGCCTGCGCCCATGGCGGCGCGGCGCAGGAAGGAACGGCGGGGGAGGTCGGTCACGAGACTCTCCTGGGCTCGGCGGGCCAGGTGTGGCGGGGTAGGTCGGGGCTGTGCGGCGAGTTCGTGCGGCGCAGGCGGGCCCGGGTTTCGCGCGTCACGAGACCCTCCTCGGCTCGGTGATGGCGGTGTGGCGGGGCCAGGCTCGGCAGGCCGGGCCGGTTCTTGCGCGTCAGGAGACCCTCCTCGGCTCGGCGATGGCCGCGATCGGGGCCAGCAGCTCCGTCAATTCGCTCACGTCCGCGTTGAGCTTCTGCCGCTGCTCGCGGCTCAGCTCGGCCGGCCGGATCCACGTGCCGTCCGGGCGGTGGGCGGCGTCCAGCGCGGCCTGCGTGCGCGTCAGCCGGCTGTCCACCTTGGACAGCGCCGGGTAACGCGGTGCCAGCAGCGGCCGCAGGACGTCCAGGACCGCGCGGGTTCCGTCGAGGTTGGCGCGGGCCGTGGCCAGGTTCGTGCCGCTGCCGTAGTCGGTGCGGCCGGTGAGTTCGAACTGCAGCGTGTTCTCCATGATCTCGTGCGCGCGCAGCCCGAGGTCGTTCCCGTCGACCTGGCTGTCGCCGAAGGACTTCTGCAACGCGCGGGCGTCGGTGTCGAGCCGGTCGGCGACCGCGGCGAGCGCGCCCAGGTCCTCGCCGTGCCAAAGTCCCTGCTCCAGGCGGTGGAAGCCGGTGAAACCCGGGTCCGCCGCGCCGGCCGGGAGGCCGTCGGCCGTGCCGTTGAGCGCGCCGTCGGAGTCGCCGAACGCGTCGTAAGCGGCACCCAGCCGCTCGTACGTCAGGTGGGCGGTCAGCCACGCCGCCTCGCTCGCCGCGCGGTCGCCGCCGTGGACGGTGTCCTTCAGCGCGCCGGTGTTCGCGACCAGCTCGCCGAGGCCCGTCGTGACGTGCTGCTCGTACGCCTTGAGCGGGCCGAGCAGGTCGTCGTGCGTGACCGGCGCGACGGCCGGCCCGCTCCGCTCGCTCCCGCCGGTGATCCGCACGGCGGGCCCGACGATCGCGCCCGCGTCCTCGGGCAGGCAGCGGAACGCGTAACTGCCGTTGCCCAGGTTCACCTGCAACGGCCGGGTCGTCGCCGCGCCGAGGCCCTCGACCTCGCCGTAGATCACGCCGGTCGCCGGGTCGATCAGGTCGACCTCGGCGGTCACCGATCCGGTGTTGTGCAGGCGGAAGGTCTGCGGCCCCGGCTTCGGATCCGACCAGCCGGTGCCGCACGCCGAGCGCGAAACCGCGATCTCGGGGTCGACGGCGGCCGCGTTGTCCGGCCGGAACGCCACGACGGCTGCCGCCGCGGCGGCCACGACCACGGCCGCCACGATCCAGCGGGTACGCATTGACCCCGGCACGCCCGCTCTCCCGTCACTCGATCGGACCATCGACGATCACGGATTATGCGAGCCTAGCGCCCGGAAAACCGCATCGGATGACGTCGAGCGGGCGAAATTCACCCGGACTTCAGCCGGACGCCCACAAAATGGGGAGGATTCAGACGTTTGGTTGTGCCAGTTGTGTCTTATTCGGGAAATTCGACCGATTGGTCGGGGTCACGGAAGGGGGACGCCGGTCTCCAGCAGCGTCTTCAGGCTGGACAGCAGCGCGGGCCAGCCCTGGCTGCACATCTCCCGCGCCGTGCTGCCGGCGTCGAAGCCGTCGTGGAGCACGGTCAGCTTCACCATTTCCCCGTGCGGTTCCAGGGTGAACGTGACGCGCGACCGGCTTTCGCGGGACAATTCCGCGAAAGTGTCCTCGTCGACGCCGTTGGATTTCGCCCAATCCGCCGTGAAAGTGTGCCAGGTGTAGGAGAGCCGTCGGAAGGGTTCCGATTCGAGGACGACCTGCCCGGGATCGCTCGTTTTCACCCCGCTTTCGGACCACGTCATCGGCGAGCCCTTTTTCCAGTCCGTCTCGAAAGAGACGCCCCAATACCGGCTCGTGAAAGCCGGGTCGGTAAGCGCTTGCCAGAGTTTTTCCGGGGTTGTGTTGATGTAGGTGGTGTACGCAAAATCGTTCATCGGTGCGGACTCCAGTGCTCGTTTGAGGTCGGCCAGCGCGCCGGCCCGCCGCCGGTCGTAGCGGGTCATCCAGCGCTCGGCGATCGCGTTGATCGGCGCGGCGTCGAGGTGGTGCAGCTTTTCCCGGCCGCGCCAGGTGGTTGTGATCAGCCCGGCCGCCTCGAGCACGGCCAGGTGCTTGCTCACCGACTGGCGCGCCATGTCCAGTCCCGCGCACAGCTCGCGCAGGGTCTGGCCGTTGCGCTCGTTGAGCACGTCCAGCAGCTGACGGCGGCTGGGGTCGGCCAGCGCCTTGAAGACCTCGTCCATCGCGCCTTCCGGGGACATGCAGCCGTCCGGCTGCCTTTTCGAGGCTAGGCAGCCGGACGGGTGCATGTCAACCGGTGATCACCGGAAGCGGAGCACCGTGACCCCGGCGAGGACGAAGAAGACGAGGATGACGAGGGTGCTGGTCGGCCCGCCGGACGACCGGGTCACGACCTGTTCGACGGCGCCGGTCAGCCGTACCCCGCACTCGGCGACCACGGTGTGCCGCCCGGCCTCGATGCGGGTGAACTCGACCGGCGCGGTGAAGGCGCCGGCGCCGTCGGTGTAGGCGGTGCCGACCTCGGTGCCGTCCGAGGTCAGCGTCACCATCCGGCTCGGCAGGCAGCCCTTCCCGGACGCCGAGAGCGTCTCGCCGGGCTTGATGCTCGGCCGGTCGAGCAGCAGTTCGCCGGGTTTCGGCGCGGTGCTCGACGTCGTGGGAGTGCCGGGCGGCGCGGTCGTCGTGGGCGGTGTGGTTGTCGTCGACGGTGGGGTGGTGGGTGTCGTCGTCGGGGCGGGCGGGGTCGTGGTGGTGCCCGGCCGGGTCGGACGCGTGGTCACCGGCGGGGGCGGGGTGGTCGTCACCGGCGGTGGGGGCGTGGTGGTGACGACCCCGGTGACGACGAAGGTGCCGCTGGCGGTCTGCCGCTGGCTCGTGCAGGTCGCGGTGACCGCGTAGGAGCCAGGCTTCGCCGTGGCGGGGACCGCGGTGGGGAACTGGCCGCTGGTCGCCGGGGCCACCTTCGAACCGAGCGCCGCGCCCGCCCAGGTGAAATTGATGATCCGGCAGGCCGGGAAACCGTTCCAGGAAATGGTGAAGGAACTGCCCGCCGGCCCACTCGACGGTTTCAAACCAACCGACGGCGGAACCTGTGCGTCACCCGGGCTCGCACTCGCGAGCAGCAGCAACGTTCCGGTCACGGCGCCGAAAAACAGCCGAACCACGAATCGCATTGGGACGTCCCTCCCCGGTGTGTGCTCGCTGTAGCATTCCGGACCAGTCGGATAACGCAAGTAGGGGATGCCCAATGGGACGTGTCATCGCGGCGGGGGTTGCGTTGGGTTTGTGCGCGGTGCTGCTGGGCGCGCCACCGGCCTCGGCGGACTCCGGCTCGCTCCGGCTGCAGGTGTCGATCGACCAGCGGCCGATCGAGGACGCCACGATCCCGATCGACCCGGCGAACCAGATCGAGCTGCAGGTCGTGGCGACGAACCCCGGCACCGCGCCGGTGAAGGTCCGCAGCGTGCGGCTCTCGGGCGTCGCCCTCGCGCTGACCTTCTTCGCCTACGACACAACCGCGCCCTTCGAGGTCCCGGCCCGCGGGTCGGTGTCCCGGACGTTCGTGCTCGACCTCGCCGATCTGAGCGGGCAGGCGACCGGGCTGCTGCCGTCGTCGGTCGAGCTGCTCGACGCCGGGCGCGCCACGCTCGGCGAGGTGACGACGGTCGCCGACGTCCGCGGCTCCTTCTGGTCGGTCTACGGCGTCTTCGGCCTGGCCATGCTCGTGCTGACGATCCTCGCCTGGGTGAGCGCGTTGCTCGCGCTGGCCCGGCACCGGCTGGCGCCCAACCGCTGGCGCCGCGGCCTGCGGTTCCTGCCCGCCGGGTTCGGCACCGGCCTGGTCGCGGTGATCAGCCTGTCGGTGCTGCGGCTGGTCCCGCCCGAGCCGGCGATCGAGATCCCGGTGGTGCTCGGCGCGGCGGCGATCGCGTTCCTGCTCGGCTACCTGACCCCGCACCCGGCACCGCCCGCGGTCGCCGGGAGTGACGCCACGGTGCAGCTGCCGGTCCCGTCGACGCAGGAATTCACCCGATGAGCGCACCGGCCGAGCTGGTCGCCGCCCTGCCGCAGTACGACATCGGGGCGTCGATCGGCGAGGGCGGCATGGGTGTCGTGTTCGCCGGCGTGCACCGGACGCTGGGCCGCAGCGTCGCGATCAAGCAACTGCCGTGGGACGTGCTCAACCACGCGGCGAGCAGCGAGCTTTTCGACCGCGAAGCGCGGGTGCTCGCCAGCCTGGACCACCCGCACATCGTGCCGGTGTACGACTACGTGCGGACCGGGCGCGAGCACCTGCTGGTGATGGAACGCCTCGACGGCGGGACGGTGCACAGCCGCTTCCACGGCGGCGGCGTCAGCGGCGAGCAGGCGTGCGCGATCGGGCTGGCGATGCTGGCCGGTCTGCACGCGGCGCACCGGGCGGGCGTGCTGCACCTCGACGTCAAGCCGCGGAACCTGCTGTTCAGCACGCAGGGCGTGGTGAAGGTGGCCGACTTCGGCATCGCACGGGTGATCAGCGAGGGCGCCACGCTCGTCACGCACGGTGGCGAAATCCTGGGAACACCGGCGTACATCGCCCCGGAGCAGGCGATGGGCAACGCGCTGAGCCCGGCGGCGGACGTGTACGCGGCGGGAACGGTGCTGTACGAGCTGCTGTCGGGCCGCCTGCCGTTCGACAACACCCGCGGCGCGATCAGCATGATGCGCCAGCACATGTTCACCGACCCGCAGCCGATTTCGGGGGTGCCGGCGCCGATCGCGGGGGTGGTGATGCGAAGCCTGGCGCGCGAGCTGGACGCGCGCTACCGGGAGGCGGAGTCGTTCGCTGCAGATCTGGCCGCCGCGGCGACGGTGGTGTACGGGCCGGGGTGGCTGGAGCGGTCGGGGGTGCCGGTGCTGCACCTGACGCCGAGGGTGATCGCGGGCCTGAACTCGGCGACGGTGCCCTCGCCGCCGGGGGACGAACGGACCCGCCCGGTGGCACGGCCGGGAGCCACGCTGGTGGGGGCGACGGGCGGCCCGATGGGCCCGCCGCCCGAGCCGGACTCGACGAGTGGTTCGGCTGCTGTCCTGTGGTTGCGGCTCGCCGCCGCGGCCGCGGCCATCGTGCTGGTCGTTCTCGCCCTGCTCAACCCCGCGCGGCTGCCCCACGAGGTGTCCTCCACCCTGAACCTCGGCGGCGCCCCCGTGTCGGCGCCGGTCGAGGTTGATCTCAGCAAGCCGTTGACCTTCACCGGTCCCGGCAATCCCGGCCGGGTCGCTCTTGATCTCTCCGCGGCCGGGATTCCGCTCGGGTCGGCGGCGGCCGAGGTCGAGCCCGACGGCAATGGCTTCACCGCCGGCCTCACCCTGCCGGGGATCGCGCGGTGGATCGTCGGGGGCGCCGTCACGGCCGATGTGCGGACCGGTTCGTCCACGCAGACCTTCACGTTGCTCACCAGCCAGCACCCGCTCGCCAGCGCGATGGGCGCGGGCAGCCTCATCCTCGCGCTGTTCGCCCTCGCCTACCTCGAATCCGGCCTGCGGACGATCCGCAACGGCCACCGCTGGCGCGGCGCGTCGGTCGGCGGGCCGGTGCTGGGCGTCCTGTTCGGCGCCGCCGTGTGGCTGTGCGTGTCGGTGCTGCGGGTGCACGAACCGTCGCCGGGGTTCGGCGCCGGGTGCGCCGTGGCGGGGGCGCTCGCGGCCGGGCTGGTCGTCGCGGCGGCGCGGCGGCGGGCGTCCACAGTGGTCAGTCGACCATCCGGACGGTGACGTGCGGGCTGTAGTTCTTGCGCCGGTTCCACCCCTGTTCGGCGCACAGGCTCAGCTGGATCGCGCGGTCGGCGGGCGCCCAGTAGCCGGTGCGGACGAAGTAGCCCTCCATCGTGTTCAGCGCGCCGAGGCTCTTGCGGGCCGAACACATCTCCCAGCCCCACTGCCGCCCGCTCTTCTCGACCCCGTTGCGGCGCACGGAAATCCGGGGGTTGCCGACGGCGCGGATGGCCGCGTCGCCCTCGGCGACGTAGACGACACCGTCGATCTTGTAGAACCGGTTGTTGTCCAGCAGGGACACCTGCCCGGAGAGGGTGATCCCGACGCGGGCGCCTTCGTCGCCCGTGAGCGTCCACTCGAGACAGAATTCCTGGACCGGGAGTTCCAGCGACTGGGTCATGACGAGTTTTCCCCTGTTCTCGGCGAGCGTCCCTTCAGAAGATAAGGATTTCCCGGACCTCCGGAAGGGATCCGCGCGATCTTCACCCGAAGCGGTTCCGGAGCCTCGGATACCTTGCTGTGCATGGGTTTTCAGGCGACCGGGTGAAACGGGGCACGGGCTGTGAAAACGGCTGCTCCGGCCGGGTGGTCTTCACCGCACAGGTGGTGACCCACGATGACCTGTCACGGTGCGTGAGCAAAAGGTAAAGGAACCATTACCATCGCCGGGACGTTGGCCGGGCATGAGCGAGCCCACTGTCATCGAGCTCGGCCCGCGCGACCTGCTCGTCGTGGCGGGGCTGCCCGGAGCGGGCAAGACGACCATGCTCCGCCACGCCGCGGCCGGGCTGCCGGTGCTGGACTCCGACCAGGTCCGCGAGCGGCTGCGGGCGGTGGTCCCGTCGTCGGTGCCGTACCGGTGCTACCGGCCGGTGGTGCACGCTTGGCACCGGCTGCGGATCGTCGGGTGCGCGATCGGCGCGGACGGGCCGATCGTGGTGCACGAGCCGTCGACGCGGGGGTCGACGCGTGCTCTGCTCGCGCTCGTCGGGGTGCTGAGCGGGCGATCGGTGCGGTTGTTGTTCCTCGACGTGTCGGCGGAGGAGGCGCTGGCGGGGCAGCTCAGCCGGGGGCGGGTGGTGCGGGCGGGGTCGTTCGCGCGGCACGTCCGGCGGGTGGGGAAGTGGCGGGGGGAGCTTCTTGCCGGTCGGGTGCCCTTGGGGTGGCGGAGTGTTCAGGTTGTTGATCGGCCCCGGGCGGCTCGGACGCGGTTGGTGGCGAAACTGCTGGTGGGGTGTTGAGGTGTTGGGCCGCTTAGGTGGTGGGTGGCCTGGGTGAGCTGTGGTGGTGGGTGCGCCGCTTAGGTGGTGAGTGCGGCGGTGGGATGCGCCGCTTTAGGTGGCGGGTGGGCTGTGTCGATGGGGGGCGCCGCTGAGCTGGTGGGTGGCCCGGGGTGGGCTTCAGCAATGGGGGGCGTCGCTGAGGTGGCTGGCGAGTGGTCAGGGCGGGCCGTGGCCTGGGCGTCGCGCTCGGTGGTGAGTCTGCCGCTGGTGGGTGCCGGTCCTGTGCTCTCCGCCGACCCGAACGCTCGATTGTTCAACGGCCGTCACGCCGCGTCAAGGCGGGAAAGCGTGCCTTGACACGGCGTGACGGCCGCTGATGTGGCTGCGTATCGGGTTGGCAGGGGGGGTGTGGCCGGGACTGCCGCGCCTAGCGGGTGCGCCACCCTTGGCCCGAGCGCCCTACCTTTTGGTCTGGACAACTTGCTTATTGGTCCAGACAATTGGGGTCTCTCCCCGACTGGAGGACCCGATGAGGCGTTCCCGACTTCCTGCCGCTCTTGCCGCCTTTCTTCTTGCGCTCGCCGGACTGGTCCTTGGCTCTGCCGAGGCTGGGGCCGCCAACCTCCTTGCCAATCCGGGCTTTGAGGCCGGCTCGCTCTCCGGCTGGACCTGTGCCAACGCCGCCGCCGTGAGCGCTCCCGTGCACAGCGGTGGCTATGCGCTCGCCGCCACTCCCGTTGGTGCCGATTACGCCCAGTGCTCGCAGACCGTCTCCGTTCAGCCCAACACCACCTACTCCGTCTCCGCCTGGGTGCGGGGGAACCCCGTCTACCTCGGGGTTACCGGCGGGCCCTCGACCTGGTCCGGCAACGCGAGCGCCTACAACCAGCTGCAGCTCACCTTCACCGCCGGTAACCAGACCTCCGCCCAGCTCTACCTCCACGGCTGGTACGGCGCCGGTACCTACTACGCCGACGACGTTGTCCTCGACGGCCCCGGTGGGAACACCCCCGGTACGCCCGGTGCCCCCGGCACTCCGCAGATCGGGACCGTCACCGCGAACTCGATCGCCCTCAGCTGGGGTGCGAGCGCCGGTGCCGTTACCGGGTACCGCGTCTACGAAGGTGCCGCCGCCGTTGCCACCGTCAGTGGGACGAGCACCACCGTCGCCGGCCTGAAGGCCTGTGAAACCCACAGCTACTCCGTGGCCGCCTACAACAGTGCCGGTGAGTCGCCGAAGAGCGCCGTTGCCACCGGGAGCACCTCCGGCTGCGTCGACACCGGCTTGCCGAAGCACGCCCTCGTCGGCTACCTGCACGCCAGCTTTGCGAACGGCTCCGGCTACGTGCGGATGGCCGATGTGCCCGCCGCCTGGGACATCATCGATCTTGCCTTCGGGGAACCCACCTCCGTCACGTCCGGGGACATCCGCTTCACCCGGTGCCCCGCCACCGAATGCCCGAACGTCGAGAGCGATGCGGACTTCGTCGCCGCGATCAAGGCCAAGCAGGCGCAGGGCAAGAAGGTGCTGATCTCCATCGGCGGGCAGAACGGCCAGGTCCAGCTGACCACCACCGCCGCCAGGGACAAGTTCGTCAGCTCCGTTTCGGCCATCATCGACAAGTACGGCCTGAACGGGCTCGACGTCGACTTCGAGGGGCACTCGCTGTCGCTCAACCCCGGTGACACCGACTTCCGCAACCCGACCACGCCCGTCATCGTCAACCTGATCTCGGCGCTGAAGACGCTCAAGGCGCGCTACGGCTCGGGGTTCGTGCTCACCATGGCGCCGGAGACCTTCTTCGTGCAGGTCGGCCACCAGTTCTACGGCGGCTCGGGGGCCGGTGACGCGCGGACCGGTGCGTACCTGCCGGTCATCCACGCGCTGCGGGACTCGCTCACCGTGCTGCACGTCCAGGACTACAACTCCGGCCCGGTCATGGGGCTCGACAACCAGTACCACACCATGGGCGGCGCCGAGTTCCACATCGCGATGACCGACATGCTCAAGGCCGGCTTCAGCGTGGCGAACACCGGGCAGTTCTTCCCTGGCCTGCGCCCGGACCAGATCGCCGTCGGCCTGCCCGCGGCCGTCAGCGCCGGCAACGGTTACACGTCACCCGCGGACGTCCAGACGGCGATGAATTGCCTGGTCAAGGGCAGTGGCTGCGGCTCCTACACGCTGCGCGGCGGGACCTCGCCGGCCCTGCGCGGGCTGATGACGTGGTCGATCAACTGGGACAAGTACTACGGCTGGGAGTTCCAGAACAGCCACGAGCCGTTCCTGAACGCCCTGCCGTGACCGTCGGCGGTGTGCCCCGCCGCCGAGGTGGGGCACACTGCCGACGTGGGGAAACCGGTCCAAGGCGAATCCGTGCTCTCGCGCGTCGTCCGCATCTTCGAGACCTTCGGGGCGGACACGCCGGCGTTGCGCGTCACCGACATCGCGCGGCGCGCGGACCTGCACGTCGCCACCGCGTCGCGGCTGGTCGAGGAGCTCGTCGGGCACGGCTGGCTGCGCCGCGACCCCGACCGGCGGGTGCGCGTGGGCGTCCGGCTGTGGGAGCTGGCGTCCCGCGCGTCGCCCACTTTCGGGCTGCGCGAGGCGGCGATGCCGTTCATGGAGGACCTGCACGCCGTCGTCGGGCACCACACCCAGCTCGCCGTGCTGGAGGACCGCGAAGTGCTGTTCATCGAGCGGCTCTCGGCGCCCGGCGCGACGCTCAACGTGACGCGCGTGGCCGGGCGGCTGCCGCTGCACGCGTCGTCGTCCGGCCTCGTGCTGCTCGCGCACGCCCCCGCTGAGCTGCAGGAACGGGTGCTGGCCGGCCCGCTCGGCGCCTTCCGCCGCACGACGCTGACCGAGCCGGCGCGGCTGCGCCGGTTCCTCGCCGACGTCCGGCGCACCGGCTACGCCTTCTGCGCGGGCTTCATCGACGAAGAGACCACGGGCATCGCCGTCCCGCTGCGGGGGCCGGGCGGCGACGTCGTCGCGGCGCTGTCGGTGATCGTGCCCAACGACCGGAACGCGCGGGCGCAGCTCCCGGCGTTGCAGGCCGCGGCGCGGGGCATCTCGCGGGCGATGGGGAATTCCTCTCATTGAATGAGAATGTCGTGGTGGTG
Organism: Amycolatopsis sp. A133; assembly: GCF_031082405.1. GTDB lineage: Bacteria > Actinomycetota > Actinomycetes > Mycobacteriales > Pseudonocardiaceae > Amycolatopsis. The sequence goes on along the minus strand of NZ_JAVHJU010000007.1, from coordinate 65,066 downwards.
CCGGCCGCGCCGGGAGATGCTCGGGGCACTCCGCGTGAAAGGACGTTCCCGTGCGCACCCAGGTCGTCATCGTCGGCGCCGGCCCGGCCGGGCTGCTGCTGTCCCACCTGCTCGGTCTCGAAGGCATCGACTCGGTGCTGCTCGAACGGCAGACCGCGGAGTACGTCCAGGCCCGCATCCGCGCCGGCATCCTCGAGGCGGGCACGGTGGAGCTCCTGCGGCAGGCCGGCCTCGGCGCCCGGCTCGACGTCGAAGGCATGGAGCACCGCGGGATCTACCTGCAGTGGCCCGAAAACCGGCACCACGTCGACTTCGTGGACCTGATCGGACGGTCGGTGACCGTCTACGGCCAGACCGAGGTGACCAAGGACCTGATGGCGGCGCGCGAAAAGGCGGGCCGCCCGGCGTACTACTCGGCCGCCGACGTCACCCTGCACGACGTCACCGGGAAACCGGCGGTGACCTTTGTGGACGCAGACGGCGTCGCGCGGCGGATCGACGCCGACGTCGTCGTCGGCTGCGACGGCTTCCACGGGCCGAGCCGTTCGTCGATCCCGTCGCCGCAGCTCTGGGAGCGGGCTTACCCGTTCGCGTGGCTCGGCGTGCTGGCCGACGTCGCGCCGTCGGCCGACGAGCTGATCTACGCCTGGCACCCGGACGGGTTCGCGCTGCACAGCATGCGGTCGCCGCGGGTGAGCCGGTTCTACCTGCAGGTGACCCCGGACGAGGACCTCGCGCAGTGGAGCGACGACCGGATCTGGACGGCGTTGTCCGAACGGCTGGGTGTTTCCGGCTGGACGTTGCAGACCGGGACGATCACGGAGAAGAGCGTGCTGCCGATGCGCAGCTTCGTCTCGGCGCCGATGCGGTACGGGCACCTCTACCTGGCCGGGGACGCCGCCCACATCGTGCCGCCGACCGGGGCGAAGGGGCTGAACCTGGCGGTGGCGGACGTCTCGCTGCTGGCGGCCGCGCTGACCGCGTCGTTCCGCGGGGACGACCGGCTCGTGGACGCGTACTCGGAGACGGCGTTGCGGCGGGTCTGGCGGTGCACGCACTTCTCGTGGTGGATGACGTCGATGCTGCACCGCCACGGCGACGACTTCGACGCCCAGCTCCAGCTCTCCCAGCTCCGCCGCACGGTGACTTCCGAAGCCGCGAGGACCGAGCTGGCCGAGAACTACGCGGGCCTGCCCCTGTAACCGTGTGACGGAAGGGGCATCACGCGTGATCGGGCGGGCATCACGCGTGTCTGGAGGGGCATCACGCGTGATTGAGCGGGCATCGGCGTGATGCCCCGCCAATCACGGGTGATGCCCCTCTGAGCACGGGCTGTTCGGGGGCGGGGCTTGACGTCGGGGGACTCGGCGGGGTCGCCGCCGCGCTGGCCGCGGCCTCGCACGGACGGCGGGTCGTGCTCACCGAGCTCCTCGGGGTCGACGGCCGGGTCCGCCGCGCGGACGCCGTGGGGATCGGGAGCTACCGGATCGACCTGCACCCGTCGACGGCCGGGGACAACTACATCGACGTCGCCAGCGTGCCGTACGAGATCCCGCTCGGCGCGCTGCTGCCGGTGCGGACGAAGAACCGCCTGCCCGCGGGCAAGAACATCGGCACCACGCACCTCACGAACGGCTGCCTCCGGCTGCACCCGGTGGAGTGGAACGTCGGCGAGGTCGCCGGGCTGCTCGCCGCGTTCGCCGTGCGCGAGGGCGTCGAACCGGAAGCCGTGCGGGAAGACGGCCGGCTCTTCGAGGACTTCGCGCGCGTGCTGGACGCCGCCGGGGTGGAACGCCGGTGGCCGGAAGTGCGGGGGTACTGACGTGCCGCCGGTAAGGTCTGCCGGAGACGAGCGGGATGGAGTTCCGGATGACGGCGGGTTCGGGCCGGGTCACGCAGGCCAAGGTGGCGCGCCTGGCCGGTGTCTCGCAGGCCGTCGTGTCCATGGTGCTCAACGGCTCCGACAGCCTCCGCATCACCCCCGAGACCCGCGACCGCGTGCAGCAGGTGCTGCGCGAAACCGGGTACACCGTGGACATCATGGGCCGGCGGCTGCGCGGCAAGTCCAACCGGATCCTCGGCGTGTTCACCTACGAGTCGGTGTTCCCGTCCGGCGTGGCCGACTTCTACCGGCCGTTCCTGCTCGGCATCGAGGAGGAAGCCGAGGAACAGGGCTTCGACCTGCTGCTGTTCACCAGCGGTGGCCGCCGCGACGGGCGCCGCCGTATCTACGAGTCCGGCACGAACCGGCTGCGCATCGCCGACGGCTCGATCCTGCTGGGCCGGCACAACGATCCGCAGGAGCTCGCCCAGCTCGTCGAGGAGCAGTTCCCCTTCGTCTTCGTCGGACGGCGTGAGTCGCCGACCGGGCCGATCAGCTACGTCGGCGCCGACTACGTCGCGGCCACCCGTGCGGTCCACGAATGGCTGTGGGGGCTGGGGCACCGCCGGATCGGGCTGCTCAGCGTGACCGAGGAGAACGAGCCGACGCTCGACCGCCGCGCCGGCTACGAAGCCGCGGCGCGCAAGCACCGCCGGCCACCGCTGGTGTTCCTCGAGGAGGACCCGGCCCTCGCGCTGCGGCAGGTGCGCGACGAGGGGGTCACGGCGCTGCTCGTCGAAAGCTCCGCGACGGCCGACGGCATCCTGGCCTGCGCGCACGACCTCGGCCTCGGCGTGCCCGAAGACCTTTCGCTCGTGGTGCTGGGTGACGCCGACCCGTCGCAGCAGCCGCCGGTGCACGCGGTGCCGAGCACGGCCACGGACTGGTCGATGTTCCGCATCCCGCGCCACGAAATGGGCGTGCACGCCGTGCGCGTCCTCGTCGGGCTGCTCGCGAACCCGGAGCACCGGCAGCTGCTGCTGCCGTGCCGGATCCACGAGGGCGTCACCGTGGCGCCACCCTCCACAAAGCACTCCCGCTGACGGCTGTTGACAGCCGGTGAGGTCACGATCATCCCGCTGTTCCGGCTGGTCGACGACCTCGGGCTGACCGACACGCACTGGCCGTTGATCGTCGTCCCGGTCTTCGGGGCGCCGAGCGTGCTGGCGCTGACGCAGTACGTCGACGTCTACGGCGGCCACCTCTGGAACGTCCAGCTCGCCGCCGCGACCACCACGGTCGTGCCGGTGCTGGTCGTGTTCGTCGTCGCGCAGCGCCAGTTCGTCGAAGGGCTCGCCCAGAGCGGCCTCAAAGGCTAGCCGGGACCTCGTCCGCGCCGCTGAGATCCGGCTTCGGCAGCCGGACGGTGAAGGTCGATCCGACGTCCACTTCGGACTCGACGTCGACCGTGCCGCCGTGGGCCGCCACGAGGTGGCGCACGATGGCCAGGCCGAGACCGCTGCCGCCGGTCTGGCGGTTGCGGGACTTCTCGGCGCGCCAGAACCGGTCGAACACGTGCGGCCGGTCCTCGGCGGCGATGCCGGTGCCGGTGTCCGCCACGGCGAGCGTCACCGCGTCCACTGTGGACGAGATGCGGATCGTCACCCGGCCGCCGGGCGGGGTGTGCCGGATCGCGTTCGTCACCAGGTTGCCTACCACCTGGCGGAGCCGGACCGGGTCGGCCGTCAACGCGGCTTCGCCGAGCGCCTCGACGGTGAGCGTGACGCCGGCCGCCGCGGCCCGGTCGGCGTGCGCCGCGGCGACGTGGCCGGCCAGCTCCGCCGCGTCGACGGCCTCGGGGTGCAGGCGCAGCTGCCCGGCGTCGGCCGCGGCGAGGTCCTGCAGGTCGTCGACGATGTGCTGCAGCAGCACGGTCTCTTCGAGCAGCGACGCGGTCAGGGCCCGGTCGAACGGCAGGTGCCCGTCCTCGGCGGCCTCCAGCCGGCCGCGGATGACGTTGAGCGGGTTGCGCAGTTCGTGGGCGATGTCGCTGACCATCGCCTTGCGCTGCTCCTCGATGCGTTCCCGCCGCGCGGTGAGGTCGTTGAACGCGGCGGCGAGGTAGCCGACCTCGTCGCGGGACTTCACCGGCGCCGGCCGGTCCTGCTTCGCCGCCTCGGTCAGCGCCCGCAGCGGGCGGGACAGCCGCCGCGCGACGAGCGCGGTCAGCGCGACGGCCAGCACCAGGACGCCGCCGGTCACCGCGAGGATCCGGGTGAGGTTCTCCCGTGACAGCGTGAACGTCGGCAGCGGCGAGCCGCCGGGGCCGAGCGTGAACAGCAACGCGGGCGGCGCGACGTACGGCGTGAGCTGTTCGCGGCGGGCCGCGTCGAGGCAGCCCTGGATCGGCCGCTGCTCGGGGACGCCGAGGACTTCCAGGTCGAGGCCGAGTTTCACCGACTCGGCGCCCTGGCTCTCCAGGCAGCGGTTGACGGCCTCGTTCAGGGCCGCCAGCGCGACCTGCTCGGTCGGCGTCGGGACGGCCAGGTCGAAGAGCCCGCACTTGCCCGCGAAGTAGCGGGCGGAGAGGGGATCGAGCCCGGTGAGCTGCGCCCGCCCGCTCGGCGAGTCGCGCACCTGGCTGGGGAGGCCGACCGAGGCCAGGCAGGCGGCGGCCTTCGTGGCCAGCGCGGTGGTTTCCTCATGTTCGGCCGGCGGCAGCCGGAACGGCCCCGCCGCGCGCGGGTCGATGCCGCTCGTGCCGGCCTCGGGCAGCAGCACCGGGTCGACGTGCAGCGGGTCGACCGACGCGGTGGCCTTGACCGGCAGGGTGACCGGCGCGCCGCCGGAGTCGCCGAGGACCCGCCGGTCGAGGGTGGTGAGCACGACCCGGCGGCCGGTCTGCTCCGACAGCGCCCGCAGCCGGGGGCCGACCTGGTCCCACGTGTGGTTCGCCGCGGCGAAGCCGAGCAGCTCGGTGTAGATCGTCGCGTCGCCGGAAAGGGCCTGGCCCTGCTCCTGCTGGATCGCGCGGGTGGTGGTCTGCACGGCGAGCCACGCGGTCGCCGCGATGGAGGCGAGCGCGATGAGCAGCGAGACACCGGTGAGCCGGACGACCAGGCTGCGTCGGCGGGGAAAGCTGGGCTGCTGCGCCCCCGGCTGGGCCGAGCGCCCCGGGCTACGCGTCATTTTCCGCCGTCAGCTTGTACCCGACGCCGAAGACGGTCCGCAGGTAGACGGGCTTCTGCGGGTCCGGTTCGAGCTTCTTGCGCAGGTTGAGCACGTGGACGTCGATGATCCGGGTGCTGACGAACCGGTCGTCGCCGCGGGTCAGTTCGAGCAGCTGGCGGCGGGTGAACACCCGGCCGGGCTGCCGGATCAGCGTCTCGAGCAGCTGGAACTCGCCCGGCGTGGTCTCCACCGGGCGGTCGCCGACCGACACCTCGTGCCGCACCGGGTCGAGCCGCAGGCTGCCCGCGCGCAGCGCCGTGTCGGGCGGGTCCCGCCGGGCCGCGGTGCGCCTCAGCAGCGTCCGGACCCTGGCCATCAGCTCGCGCGGGCTGTAGGGCTTGGTCAGGTAGTCGTCCGCGCCGAGGTCGAGGCCGAGCAGCAGGTCGTCCTCGGTGGCGCGGGCGGTGAGCATCAGCACCGCGACGTCGGATTCCCGCCGCAGGATCCGGCAGACGTCGAAGCCGTCGACCTTCGGCATCATGACGTCGAGGACCAGCAGGTCGGGCCGGTCGCGACGGGCTTCGTCGAGCGCCGCCCGGCCGTCCGGGGCCAGCACCACGGTGTGGCCTTCGCTTTCGAGGTAGAGCCGGAGGACCTCGGCCTGCTTCGCGTCGTCCTCGGCGACCAGTACACGTGCGCACACGGCGTCGAGGGTAGGCGTCCTGACACCGTTGCCACCGCATCCTGACCGGATCTTCACACCTCAGCGCGCGACCCAGGCCCGGACGACGTCCTCCAGCACCTTCAGCGGCAGCTGCCCGCCGCCGAGCACGACGTCGTGGAAGGCCTTGATGTCGAAGGCGGCGCCGAGCCGTTCCTCGGCGTACCGGCGCAGGCGCACGATCTCCAGCCGTCCGGTCATGTAGGCCAGGGCCTGACCCGGGCTCTCGATGTACCGGTCGGTCTCGGACTGCACCTCGACCTCGCTGAGGGCCGTGTGCGCCCGCAGGAACTCGACGCACTGCTGCCGCGTCCAGCGCAGCGTGTGCACGCCGGTGTCGGCCACCAGCCGGGCCGCGCGGACCGAGTCCTCGGCCACCATGCCGAGCCGCATCAGGTCGTCGGAGAACAGGCCCATCTCGTCGGCGAGCCGTTCGGTGTAGAGGGCCCAGCCTTCGCCGAAGGCGGTGATCATGGCGACGCGCCGCAGCGGCGGCAAGCCGGTCAGCTCCCGCGCCACCGACTCCGCGAAGTGGTGGCCCGGTACGGCCTCGTGGAACGCCACGGTCTCGGCGATGAACCGGTCGCGCGTGTGCACCTCGTGGGTGTTGGTGAAGTAGGTGCCCGGCCGCGAACCGTCGCGGGCGGCCGGCATGTAGTACGCCGCCGCCGTGACCGGTGCTTCGGCCGCCGGCACGGCCCGGACGACGCACCCGGCTGCCGGCACCCGGCCGAACCACCCCGGCGCGGCGGCGGTCGCGCGGGCGACGGCGTTCCGGGCGGTTTCGAGCATCTCCCCGGCGTCGCGCCAGCGGAGGCTTTCGTCGCTGCGCAGCCGTCGGCGCACGTCGGCCGGGTCAGTCAGCCCGAACACCCGGCCGCCGATCTCGGCGTACTCGGCTTCGAGCCCGGCGAGCACGTCGAGGCCCCGCTGGTGCAGCTCTTCGGGGGTGTGGCCGGTGGTCGTGTGCATGCGCACCAAGGCCGCGTAGTGCGCTTCGCCGTCTTCGAGCCAGCAGAGCCCCGGCTGCTCGTCGGGCCGGCCGTGCCCGGCGACCTCGGTCGCGAGGAACTCGCGGTAGCGCGTCAACGCCGGCCGGACGGCCTCGGCCACCAGCCGCCCGAGGCGCTCCCCGCGGTCTCCGGTCAGCTGCTGGGGGAACGGCGTCTCCTGCGCCAGGAACCGGTCGACGAACCCGACGGCGCTGTGCGCCATCCGGTCGACCGGCGACCGCCCGGCGCGGAGGCCGTCGCGTTGGCGCTGCGCCAGAGCTGCGTAGAACGCGGGGAACGCGGCCAGCCGGGTCAGGAAGTCCTCCTCGGCCTGCTCGCCGGCCGGGTCGAGCTGCGGCAGGAAGGCGAGGTGGTTCATCCCGACGGCGTACAGCGGGTCCGCGAGGGTGAATTCCACGTCGTTCGCGTCCACCCGCGCGAGCACCGCTTCCGCCTGCTGCACGACCACCCCGAGCGTGACGCGATCGGGGTCGGCCGAGGCGCGCGCCCTGGCGAGGATGCCGGCAGCTTCCGCCCGGATCCGCGCGTGCCCGGCCCGGCTCGGATCGGCCAGCTCGGCGTCGTGGCCCGGGATGCCGTCGAAGGTCGCTTCGAGCGGGGCCCAGGCACCCAGGACGTGCAGGAGTTCGTCGGCGAGGGTGGCCGCTTCGGAGGTCATCGGCCCATTCTGTCGGCGTTCGGCGCCGCCGTTCCAGGAATTCGGGATCAGCCCGGCCAGGTGGGGAGGGCGAACGCGAACCGGGCCGGGAGCGAGGTTCGCTCCCGGCCCGGTCGCCGTCAGGTCAAGCTCGAACAGGATCTCGCGTCCGGATCCTGAGCCCCCTTCGGCACCCACCGCACGTTCGCGAACGACGCCTGGAACGCGCCGTCCGTGTACACCAGGAACGGGGTGTTGATGTGCTCGAAGTCCAGCCCGTTGTTGAAGCAGGACACCGGGATTTTCACCGTCGTCTTCGCGCCGCCCGCCAGGTCGGTGAACAGCTTCGTCGCGTTCACCTCGGAGAAGCACGGGTAGACGCAGTGCATGCTGATCACCGTCCGGTTGGCCGGGGCCTGCTGCACGATCGTGTCGAACTCCAGCGCCGCGTCGGCGTTGAGGTAGCCGCGCAGGTCGTTCGTGCCCGCCGTGTTCTGCATGTAGAGCTGGGCCGCGCCGGTGCCCGTCCAGGTGGCCTTCAGGCCGTCGCCCTGCACGTTGACGTCCGTCGGGACGGTGTTGAGCTCGCTGTGCGCCGCCGTGCCGTCCGGGCCGATCGCGGTGCCGCCCCAGTTCTCCGCCGAGCCGATCTGGCTGGTGTACGGCGGCACGTCGGTGCGGTCGAAGATCGCCAGGTCCTCGGTCGCGGTCCCGCCGCCACCGGTCGAGGTGCAGGACGCCGGCCCGGGGGTCTCGTCCAGCGGGCCGACCGTGGCGCGCTGCCCGGACTTGAGGCCGTAGCCGAGCTTGAACAGCGGGTCGTAGCCCGGCGACCACGGGTTGAGCGGCGACTGGCACGCGCTCTTCGGCCACGAGTACGACAGCGTGCCCTGGTAGCCGGTGCCGTCCTTGCCCTTGACCAGCATGTCCGCGACGCCGCCGCCCTCGGTGCCCGGCAGCCAGGCCGCCACGAACGCGTCGGAGCGGTTGATCTCCTTGTTCATGTACAGCGGGCGGCCGCCGACGTACACGGTGACGACCGGGGTGCCCTTGCCGCTGACCTTGTCCAGCACGGCCAGGTCCTCGGGGTAGAGCTTCGCCGCCTCGAGGGTCTTGCGGGTCAGGTCACCGACGCCCTCGGCGTACGGCGTCTCGCCGATGACGGCGATGACCGCGTCGAAGCCCTTCGGGTCGACGGTGCCGGTGGCGTCGAAGGTGACGTTGGCGTCGCCCAGGTTCTGCTTGATGCCGGTCAGGATCGAGGTGGCGTTGGGGAAGTCGGCGTTGGTGTTGCCGGTGCCCTGCCAGCTGAGCGTCCAGCCGCCGGTCTGGTTCTGGATGTTGTCGGCGCTCTTGCCGACGACCAGGACCTTCGACGCCGGCTTGAGCGGCAGCACGTTGCCGTTGTTCTTCAGCAGCGTCTGCGACTCGCGGACGGCGTCGCGGGCCAGCCAGTTGTCCTTCAGCGCCTCGTCGGAGTTCGCGTAGGAGCGGTCGGACGGCTTCTGCGACTCGAACAGGCCGTCACGCAGCTTGACGCGCAGGATGCGGGTGACGGCGTCGTCGATGCGGGCCATCGGGATCTGGCCGCTCTGCACCTGGGCGACGGTGTTGGTGATGAACGCCTTCCAGTCGTTCGGCACCATCACGATGTCGATGCCGGCGTTGATCGCCTGCGGGCACGAGGAGTTCGTGCAGCCGGTGACCTGGCCGATGCCGTTCCAGTCGGACACGACGAGGCCGTCGAAGCCCATCTTGCCCTTGAGGATCTGGTTCAGCGCCTTGTCGCTGCCGTGCAGCTTGCCCTCGTTGATGCCGAGGTCGGCGTTGGTCCAGCTGTTGAACGACACCATCACGGTCTGCGAGCCGGCGGCGAGCGCGCCGTAGTAGCCCTGGCCGTGGATGTTGATCATGTCGGCCTCGGACGAGGGGTTGACGCCCTGGTCCTGGCCGTTGATCGTGCCGCCGTCGCCGATGAAGTGCTTGGCCGTGGCGATCACGCCGTTGTAGCCGATGCGCTTGGTGGCGCCGTCCTGGAGGCCGTTGATGGCCTCGAAGCCGTAGGAGCGCGTGATCCGCGGGTCCTCGGAGAAGCCTTCGTAGGTGCGGCCCCAGCGGTCGTCCTGGACGACGGCGAGGGTGGGCGAGAAGGCCCAGTCCTGGCCGGTGGCGCGGATCTGCCGCGCGGTGGCGCCGGCGACGTCGCGGACCAGGCACGGGTCGTGCGCGGCGCCGAGGCCGATGTTGTGCGGGAAGACGGTGGCGCCGTAGACGTTGTTGTTGCCGTGCACGGCGTCGATGCCCCAGATGACGGGGATCTTCGTGCGGCTCGTCTTGGAGGCGTTCCAGTAGGCGTCGGCGAGGGTCAGCCAGTCCTGCTGGGTGGCGTGCTTGTTCGCGCCGGGCCACGAGCCGCCGCCGTTGAGGACCGAGCCGATGGCGTACTGGCGGACCTCGTCGGGGGTGATGGCGGCGATCTCGGGCTGCGTCATCTGCCCGACTTTTTCTTCCAGGGTCATGCCCTTGAGGATTTCGGCGATCCGCTGCTCGTCGCCGGCCTTCCCCTTGAGCCTGCTGTCGACCTTCGGCCAGTCCGCGAGGGTCGGCAGGCTCTTCTCGATCTTGGCGCAGCCGTCCTTGTCCTTGGCGGGCTGGCCGATGACGGGTTGAGCCGGGGCCTCGGCCTGGGCCGGCGTCGCCTGGGCGATCCCGCCCAGCAGGCTCAGGCTCAGCATGGTGACGAGCGAACTTCGGCGCGCACGGGACCACGCGCGGGATCTTCTGGCCATTGGTCTGGTCCATTCTGCGATGAACGGCGGACCGGCCGATCCTCACCGGGCGACGGGGACGGCGTCAATAGGTTTCGAGGTAGTTATTTCTCGACATAAAATAAGAGTCGCCCGGCGACCTGGTGACGTGCGCTCCTGTCTAGCCGGTGAGGTGGTGGCGGGCAAGGGTGCTCGGGGGCAGCGGTTTTGCCCGTTCGTCGGAGTGCCGCGACCGGCTGCCGACCGGGTGAACTTCCCGAACGCGCCCGCTGAGCTGCGATCCTGGGTGGATGGGGGAAGCCCAGAGGGGGAACCGGCTGCTTTCGAACCGGACGATCGCCGTGGGCAAGACCTCGGCGGGGCGGTGCTGATCGACCTGGAGTTCCACGACTGCTCACTGCAGAACGGTTCGCGGAAGCGGAGTTCAGCGACAGTACGAGGTTCGACGGTGCCGCGTCCTGGCCGATGCCAGGTTCGACGAAGCCACGTTCTTCGGTGCGACAGTGTTCCGCCGGGCTCGGTTCCAGGGTGACGCGCGGTTCGACAAGGCGAAGTTCGCGGGCAAGGTGATCTTCAGCGAGGCGGAGTGGCAGCCGCGGCCGGAGTATGAGGACCTCGGCTGACCGGCCTCAGCCGAGCACGGACCCCGGCAGTTCCTCGAAGATCAGCCAGGTCCGCGTCGAGCGCACCCCCTCCAGGGCCTGCAGCCGCTCCAGGACCACGTCCCGCAGCGTCGAGTTGTCCGGCGTCCGGACCAGCAGCAGGATGTCGAAGTCGCCGCCCACCAGGGCCACGTGGTCGACGTACGGGATCTCGTGCAGGTCCGTGGCCATCGTGCGCCAGGACGTCTGCTCCACCGTCACCATGATGTACGCCGACGTGCCCAGGCCCGCCCGGCGCGGGTCGATCCGCGCGCCGAAGCCCGTGATCACCCCCTCCGCCAGCAACCGCTCCAAGCGCGCGTACGCGTTCGTGCGCGAGATGTGCAGGCGCTCCGCCAGTGCGCGCACCGCCAAGCGGCCGTCCGCGGACAGCTCCGCGAGCATGGCGCGGTCGACGTCGTCGAGGGACGGGACCGTTCGTCCCACCAGACCCGCGTGAGCCAGGACGCCGGTGGACGTTTGGTCGTCAGACGCCGCATCCGAGGTCCGTTTGTCGCTCATTTTCGCTGACTCTTGTACACAACACCGCCGAGAACCACCATTTCAACATCATATGTCTGGGAGAGGTGGTGTGCGTCATGGCTGTGATGTCCTCGGAGACCCTGTTGCCGTCCGCTACCCCGGTGCGGTTCGTCGCCGAAGACGGGAGCCGCGCCGACGAGCACGGCGAGTACGCCGCGCCCGGGGAAGGCCAGCTCAAGGAGGCCTACCGGCTGATGGTCCTGGGCCGCCGGTTCGACGTCCAGGCGACCGCGCTCACCAAGCAGGGCCGCCTCGCCGTCTACCCCTCCAGTGCCGGCCAGGAGGCCTGCCAGGTCGCCGCCGCGCTGGCGCTCGAAGAGCAGGACTGGCTCTTCCCGACCTACCGCGACTCGGTCGCCCTCGTCGCCCGCGGCCTGAAGCCCGGCGAAGTGCTGACGCTGCTTCGCGGCGACGCGCACTGCGGCTACAACCCGGTCGAGACGCGCGTAGCGCCTCAGTGCACTCCGCTCGCGACGCAGACCCTGCACGCCGTCGGGCTCGCGCACGCGATGCAGCGACGCGGCGAAGACGCCGTCGCGCTCGCGCTCATCGGGGACGGCGCCACCAGCGAAGGCGACTTTCACGAGGCGCTCAACTTCGCGGCCGTCTTCAAGGCGCCCGTGGTGTTCTTCGTGCAGAACAACCGCTTCGCCATCTCGGTGCCCTTCGAGAAGCAGAGCGCCGCCGCCGCGCTGGCGTACAAGGGCATCGGCTACGGCATGCGCTCGGAGCAGGTCGACGGCAACGACGCCGTCGCCGTGCTGGCCGTGCTCGGCGACGCGGTGAAGCACGCGCGCGAAGGCAAGGGACCGGTCCTCGTCGAGGCCCACACCTACCGCATCGACGCCCACACCAACGCCGACGACGCCACCCGTTACCGCGACGCCGAAGAAGTCGCGAAGTGGCGCGAAGCGGACCCGCTCAAGCGGCTCGAAACCTACCTCAAGGCCGAGAACCTCCTGCATGACAACGAAGTCGAGCAGTTCGCGGCGGACGCCGAGGTGTTCGCCCAGTCCGTCCGCGACACCTTGAACGCCGAGCCCGAGCTCGACCCGCTGTCGCTGTTCGACCACGTCTACGCCGAGCCGACACCTCAGCTGCGGCGGCAGCGGGCGGCACTCGAAGCCGAACTGGAGGCCTGATGACGACCACCATGGCGCAGGCGCTCAACGCGGCCCTGCGGGACGCCCTCAAGGACGACGACCGCGTGCTCGTGTTCGGCGAGGACGTCGGCACGCTCGGCGGCGTCTTCCGCGTCACCGACGGCATCACCGCCGACTTCGGCGAGGACCGCTGCTTCGACACGCCCTTGGCCGAAGCGGGCATCGTCGGGTTCGCCGTCGGGATGGCGATGGGCGGGTTCCGCCCGGTCGTCGAAATGCAGTTCGACGCCTTCGCGTACCCGGCGTTCGAGCAGATCACCTCGCACGTGGCGAAGCTGCGCAACCGCACCCGCGGCGCGCTCTCGCTGCCGATGGTCATCCGCGTGCCCTACGCCGGCGGCATCGGCGGCGTCGAGCACCACTGCGACTCCAGCGAGGCCTACTACACGCACACCCCGGGCCTGCGCGTCGTCACGCCCGGCACCGCGCAGGACGCCTACGACCTGCTTCGCGACGCCATCGAGTCGCCGGACCCGGTGATCTTCCTCGAACCGAAGTGCCGCTACTGGTCGAGCGAAGAGGTCACCTTCACCCGCAGCGGTCCCGCGATGGACCAGGCCGTGGTCCGGCGGCACGGCAAGGACGTCACGCTCATCGCGTACGGCCCGATGGTCGCCACCGCGCTGGAAACCGCGGAAGCCGCGACGGCCGAGGGCTGGGACGTCGAGGTCGTCGACCTCCGCTCCCTGTCCCCGTTCGACGACAAAACCGTGACGGCTTCCGTGCGCCGCACCGGGCGGGCGGTCGTCGTGCACGAGGCCGCCGGCTTCGGCGGCTACGGCGCCGAGGTCGTCGCGCGCGTCACCGAGCAGTGCTTCCACCAGCTGCACGCGCCGGTGCTTCGCGTGACCGGGCTCGACATCCCGTACCCGGCGCCGAAGCTCGAGCGCCACCAGCTGCCGGACGTCGACCGGATCCTCGACACGATCGCGCGCCTGCAGTGGGACGACACGCCGGTGGTGGCCGGTGCCTGACTTCCTGCTGCCGGACCTCGGCGAAGGCCTGACCGAGGCGGCGATCGTGGACTGGCGGGTCAAGGTCGGCGACACCGTCGACGTCGACCAGGTCGTCGTCGAGGTGGAGACGGCGAAGGCGGCGGTCGAGGTGCCGGTGCCGTTCGCCGGCGTGGTGTCCGCGTTGCACGGCGAGCCGGGGCAGCTGCTGCCGGTCGGCGCGCCGCTGCTGAGCGTCGGCGGGTTCGGCGAGCCCGGGGTGACGACCTCGTCCGGCAGCGGCAACGTCCTCATCGGGTACGGGACCGCGCCGGCCACCCGGCGCAAGCGCGTCCGCCGCGTCGAAGCGCCCGCCCCGAAGGCCAAGGCGCCCGGCGTGATTTCGCCGTTCGTCCGGAAGCTGGCCGCGGACAACGGGATCGACCTCGCGAAGGTGACCGCCACCGGCCCGGACGGGATCATCCGCCGCGCCGACGTCGAAGCGGCGCTGAAGAAGCCGGTCGCGAAGGGCAAGCGCATCCCGTTGACCGGGGTTCGCAAAGCTGTTGCCGACAAGCTCACGACGTCCCGGCGGGAGATTCCCGAGGCCACGGTGTGGGTGGACGTCGACGCGACCGAGCTGGTCGCCGCCCGCGCGGCGTTGAACGCCAAGCCGGATCGGCCGGTCAGCCTGCTCGGCCTGATCGCGCGGTTCACCGTCGCGGGGCTCAAGAAGTACCCGGCGCTGAACTCGCGCGTCGAAGGCGGCGAAATCGTCCTGCTCGACGAGATCCACCTCGGTTTCGCCGCGCAGACCGACCGCGGGCTGGTGGTGCCGGTCGTGCGGGACGCCGGGGAGCTGTCCACGCGCGAGCTGTCGGCGGCGATCGGCGAGCGCGCCCGGACCGCGCGGGACGGCAAGCTCGCGCCCGCGGACCTCACCGGCGGCACCTTCACCGTGAACAACTACGGCGTCTTCGGCGTCGACGGCTCGGCCGCGATCATCAACCACCCCGAGGCGGCGATCCTCGGCATCGGCCGGATCATCGACCGGCCGTGGGTCGTCGACGGGGCACTGGCGGCCCGGAAGATCTGCGAGCTGACGCTGGCCTTCGACCACCGCGTCTGCGACGGCGGCACGGCGGGCGGGTTCCTGCGGTTCGTCGCCGACTGCGTGGAGTCGCCGGTCACCGCACTCGGCGACCTGTGACGACTCACCGGCCGAGTTGGCCGGTAGGCGCGGTGGTGGCACCTAAAGTGGTTGCGTGACGACACCGGCCCAGCACGACCGCGACCGGGCGGAGGGGCGCGTCGCCCGGCTCAAGCAGGACCTGCGGGACGGGCTCGCGACCCCGCCCGGGGACGTCGGGGTGATGGACGAGCTCGTGGCGACGGCCCACCGGCTGCTCGACGCCGAGGTGGCGTTCGACGAGGCGAAGCACCGGCTCGCCGACGCCGAGCTCGAGTCCCGGCACGCGGCGACGCAGCGCGCGGTCGTCTGGTTCGCCGCCGCGCCGGTGCTGGTGCCGCTGGTCGCCGGGGCGCTGGTGCTGTTCGAGGTGCTTTCGCCGCTGTGGCTGCCGGTGCTGGTGCCGTTGTTCGGTGCGGGTCTGTGGATCGGCTTCGGCCCGGTCCGCCGGGCCGGTGCGGTGATCCGTGAGCGGACCCGGGCGGCGTGGGCGGGCGGCGTCACGGCGTTGCTGCTGGCCGGAGCGCTGCTCCCGTGGCCGGCCGCCGTCGTCTTGACGATCCTGACGGCGCTGGGTGCCGCGAGCACGATCGTGTTGCTGTGGCGGGAAAGCCGGCTCCCGTGAGCCACGGCTACGCCACCTACGGCGACGACCCGGAGTTCTCTCAGGAGTACCTCGAGTCCGCGGACCCGACCCGGCGCGACCTCGACGAGCTGTTCGCGGCGGTCGACGGGCTGCGCGCCGCCGGCGACCGCTTGGGTCAGGACGTCGCCGACCTGACCGAGCGGCTCGAGAGCGGCGGCCCGAACCGGCAGGATGACCGGCTCGACCTGCTCGGACGGCAGCTGGAACGGCTGCAGCAGCAGGTCCGGGTCCTGGAGCGCGCGGTCCGCGTGTCCGACGGGGTCCCGCAGGTGAACCTCGACGACGTCGGCGCGGAGACCCGGGCGCTGGCGGCGGAGGCGGCGCGCTGGGACGACCTGCACAAGGAGCTCGTCACGAAGGCGCAGCGGGCCCGGTACGCGGAGGAGATCGCGCACCTGGACGCGGTGCGCGCGGCGCTTTCCCGGTGCGACGCCGACCTGCTGGAGGTGGTCCGCGTCCTGGCGTCGACGGACCGTGGCGCGCGAGCCCGAGGTGACGCGGAGTCGTTGTTGCGGGCGTTGTCGACCAGGCGCCGCACGCTGCTGGACGAGGAGATCCCGGCGGCTTCAGCGGCCGCGGAGACGGCGCGGCTGGCGTTGCGCGAGGCGGACGCGGTCGAGGCGCGGGTGGTGCCGCAGCTGGAGCGGGCCGAGCGGGCGTGGCAGGACCTGCAGGTGCGGCTGCGGACCCGCATCACGGACGCGCTGGGCTCGAACGCACTGCTGCCGTTGTGGTTCGGGCACGCGCTGGGCGTCGCCCCACCGTCGGGCACGTCGGGCGACACGTGGATCCGGACGGCGGCGTCGGTGCTGGCGTACCGGGTGACGTTCGGGGTCACCGATCCGGCCCTCCCGCTCGGCCCGCCGCCGCTGGGAGACGCGGATCCGACGGAGCGGCGGTGGACCTGGCGAGCCCGTCTGGAATCCGACCTGGACGAACTCGCCTTCTAGCCCGTGTCCAGCCGGGCATCACGCGTGTCTGAAGGGGCATCACGCGTGATCAGAGGGGCATCTCGCGTGATTGGGCGGGCATCAGCGTGATGCCTCTCCAGACACGGGTGATGCCTCTCCAGACACGGGTGATGCCCCTCCAATCACGGGTGATGCCCCCTCCGGACACGGGTGATGCCCCCTCAATCACGGGGGATGCCGCTGCGGAGCACGGACTCGAGTTGTCGGTGGAACTCGCCCAGGCGGGTCCGGCCCGGTTTGCCCGGCGGGAAGCGGCGCAGGAGGGTGCTCACCCCGGGTGGGGCCTGCGAGAGGGCCCACGCGATCTCGGCTTCCGCGTCGCCGCCGGACAGCTCGCAGGCCATGGCCGCCTGCTGGGCCGGGCCCACGATGTGCTTCACCTGGTGTGGCGACGCCAAGGGGTGGAGGTAAGCCGCGCCCGCTGCGCCGACCGCCGCGCGGGCCGCCGCCGAAGCCACCGGATCGGCCGTTTCGCCGGCCGCCGCCAGTGCCGCCCACGCCACCGTGCGCAAGACCTTGGTGCGCGGGCCGCCCGAGGCGAACTCCTCCGCCGCCGTGATCGCCGCGCGAGGGCGAGCATCGGCGGGGACGCGGGATTCGTACAGCGGCAGGACCCGCGCGGCGCAGCCGGCGGCCCAGCCCGTCAACACCCGCAGCTCGTCAAGACTCAGCTCCATGTGGGTGAAGCGTATCCTTGAAAGCCCGGTTGAGACTTTCAGACGACGGCCGGGCGGCGCAGGGCTTGGCGCCGCAGGCGGGTGAACAACTTGGCGTTGTTCAGAGCGAAGACTCCGACCGTCGAGCCGTCGCGCTGCCAGGTGGCCACGAACGACGTCGACGCCGGGTCGCCGTCCACGAACGACAGCAAGTCGCCGGGACGCGGGTGGCCCGCCAGCTGCAAAGTCCCCGAATACTGGTCCGACCAGACGTATCCGCTGGGGGTGTAGGTCCGCGAGGTGTGCCCGGCCAGGAGGTTGGCCACCGCGACCGGCGCCTGCTCCGACGCGTTCGTCCAGTGCTCGTGCCGCTGTCCCCCGAACCGGGCCACGTCGCCCACCGCGACCACCTGGGGCAGGTCCGTGACCAGCCCCGCGTCCGTGTGGACGCCGTTGCCGACCGCCAACCCGGATCCGGCCAGCCACTCCGTCGCCGGGGTCATCCCGACGCCGGCGACGACCACGTCGGCCGGGACGAGGGAACCGTCGGCCAGGTGGACGCCCGCCTCGTCCATGCCCGTCGCCGACACGCCGCAGCGCAGGTCGGTGCCGTGGTCGGTGTGCAGGCGGGCGCAGACCGCCGCCAGCTCCGGGCCCAGCACCGGCGCCAACGGAGCGGCCAGAGCTTCCAGGACGACCACGTCGAGGCCGAGGGACCGGCAGGTCGAGGCCACTTCGGCCCCGATGAACCCGGCCCCGACGACGACCACTCGCGCCCCGGGTACCAAAGCCGCGCGCAAGGCGAGCGCGTCGTCGACCGTCCGCAGCGTGTGGGCGCCCTCGAAGCCCGGCAGCGTGCGCGCGCGGCCGCCGGTGGCGATGACAACGCCGTCCGCGTGCACCGACGTGCCGTCCGACAGCAGGACGCGCCGCTCGGCCGGCTCCAGCGCCGTCGCCCGCACGCCGAGCCGGAAGTCCAGGGCCAGCGACGCCAGGTCGCCCGTGTCGAGCAGCTCCAGCGACTCGCGCGACGCCGTCCCGGCCAGGAAGGCCTTGGACAGCGGCGGCCGGTCGTAGGGCAGGTGCGGCTCGTCGCCGATCAGCACGACACCGCCGTCGTACCCCTGCGCGCGCAGCTCCTGCGCCACGCGGACCCCGGCGAGCGAAGCGCCGACGACCGCGACGCGCTTCACGCGGCGTCCTCGTCGGCCACGCCCTCGACGTAGACGACGCCTTCGTCGACGACCACGGCGTACGTGCGCACCGGGTCCTTCGCCGGCAGGCAGGTCGGCACGCCCGTGCGCAGGTCGAACATCGCCGCGTGCAGCGGGCACTCGACGAAACAGCCCTCGAGCCAGCCGTCAGCCAGGGAAGCGTCCTGGTGGGTGCACGTGTCGCCGATGGCGTACAGCTGCCCGTCCTCGGTGCGGAACACCGCGATGGCGGGCGGCCCGGGAATGCGGACGGACTCACCGGGCGGCAGCTCGTCCACCGTGCACGCGCGAATCATGACGCCTCCGAGTAGTTGCGCATGGGGGAACATCAACTGTGATACGCAACAAGTCTGAGCGTCGCTCCCGAGCCGCGTCAAGGGGATACGCGAGGGTAGTCTCCCGCTGCCGCGTAACGCTGTTTCCGCGCACGCCGAAGCCCCGGACCCGAGCTTTCACGTGAAAGCTCGGGTCCGGGTGCGGAGCTTTCACGTGAAAGCTCCGCGTCGGCTACTCGGCGTGGCGGTAGAAGGGGAGCTTGAGGGGGGCCAGGGGAGTGTTGCCGAGGATCAGGTCGGCGGCCTTCTCGGCCGTCATCATCACCGGGGCGTAGATGTTGCCGTTGGTGATGTAGGGCATCACCGACGCGTCGACCACGCGCAGGCCCTCGGTGCCGTGCACCCGCATGCTCTGCGGGTCGACGACGGACATGTCGTCCACGCCCATCTTCGTCGTGCACGACGGGTGCAACGCGGTTTCGGCGTCCTTCGCGACCCAGTCGAGGATTTCGTCGTCGGTTTCGACGGACGGCCCCGGCGAGATCTCCCCGCCGTTGTAGGGCTCCAGCGCGGGCTGGTTGAGGATCTTCCGTGCCACCCGCACGGCCTCGACCCACTCGCGGCGGTCGTTTTCGGTCGACAGGTAGTTGAACTTGATCGCCGGGTGCTGCCGCGGGTCGGTGGAGGTGATCTTCACCGAGCCGCGGGTGTCGGCGTACATCGGGCCGACGTGCACCTGGTAGCCGTGCCCTTCCGTGGGCGCCGAACCGTCGTAGCGGATCGCCACCGGCAGGAAGTGGAACATCAGGTTCGGGTACTTCACCTCGTTGTTGGAGCGGACGAACCCGCCGCCCTCGAAGTGGTTGGTCGCGGCCGGCCCGGACCGCAGGAACAGCCACTGCGCGCCGATGTACGGCCGCTTCCACTTCGCCAGCGACGGCTGCATCGACACCGGCTGCTTGCAGGCGTACTGGATGTACACCTCCAGGTGGTCCTGCAGGTTTTCGCCGACGCCCGGCAGGTCCTTCACGACGTCGATGCCGAGCTTCTCCAGCTCCGCCGCGTTCCCGACGCCGGAGAGCTGCAGCAGCTGCGGGGTGTTGATCGCGCCGCCGCAGAGGATGATCTCCTTGCCGTACACCTCGCCCGGCACACCCCGGCCCTGCGCATACTCGACGCCGACCGCGCGCGTGCCGTCGAAGAGGATCTGCGACACGAACGCGTGGGTCTTCACCGTGAGGTTGGGCCGGTCCATCACCGGGTGCAGGTACGCGCCCGCCGCCGACAGCCGCCGTCCTTTCCGGACGTTCCGGTCGAAGGCCGCGAAGCCCTCCTGCTGGTAGCCGTTGACGTCGTCGGTGCGCGGGTACCCCGCTTCCTCGGCGGCGTCGAAGAAGGCCTTGAACAACGGGTTGGCCGCCGGGCCGCGCTCCAGCTCCAGGGGACCGTCGTGGCCGCGCCACTGGCCGTCCGGTGGATCGGCGAGGCAGTTCTCCATGCGGTTGAAGTACGGCAGGCAGTGCGCGTAGTCCCAAGTGGACATCCCGGGATCGCTCGCCCAGCGCTCGTAGTCCATCGGGTTGCCGCGCTGGAAGATCATCCCGTTGATGCTGGACGACCCGCCGAGCACCTTGCCGCGCGCGTGGTAGATGCGGCGCCGGTTCAGGTGTGGCTCGGGTTCGCTGCGGTAGCCCCAGTCGTAGAACTTCGACCCGATCGGGAAGGTCAGCGCGGCCGGCATGTGGATGAAGACGTCCCACTTGAAGTCCGACCGGCCGGCTTCCAGGACGAGGACCCGGTTCGCCGGGTCGGCGGACAGCCGGTTCGCCAGCGCGCAGCCCGCCGAACCACCGCCGACGATGACGAAGTCGTAGGTTCCGGTACTCATGCGTCCTCCTCAGCCGGGCAGGGAATCCGGGGTCGCGCCGGGCAGGTGCTCCGGGCTGGTGTGGGCCGAGCCCCAGGTGCGCCGCCGGACGTAGAGCATGATCGCACCGATGATCACGATCAGCCCGGTGACGATCACCGCGCCCCACTGGAAGTACCAGTGGTCGGAGCCGTAGACCTCGGCCCGCGGCCAGATCAGGTTGACCGTCATCCCCGCGCCGTAGACCACCGCGACCAGGTTGACCAGCGTGCCCCAGCGGCCCAGCTTGAAGTACGGGCCGTGCTCCGGGCGCGGCCAGTGCCCGCGCAGGCGGCGCACCAGCATCGGGCCGGTGACCATCAGGTAGGGGATGTAGAACAGGATGATCGCCGTCGAGGTCAGGATGAAGAACGCCCGCTGGTTGCCGAGGTTGATCAGCAGCACGACGACGGTGAGGCCGCCGGTGAGCAGGGCGGGCAGCACCGGGGTCTTCGACCGCGGCGACACCTTCGCCATCGCGCGGCTGAACGGCAGGCGGCCGTCGCGGGCCATCGCCCAGGTCATCCGGATGGCCGCGGTCTGCACGGCGAGGCAGCAGACGGTGATCGCGATCGCCGAGCAGATCAGGAACGCGTTGCCGAGTCCTTCGCCGAGGGTGCTCTTCAGCAGGTACGGCATGCCGGACGTGCTGAGCTCCTCGGCGTTGAGGTCGCCGACGGCCATCATCCCGACGAGCATCATCAGCCCGCCGACGATGAACGCCGCGGTGATCGCGCGCAGGATCGCGCGGGGCGCGTGCCGCCGCGGCTGGGTGGTCTCCTCGGCCAGCGAACCCGCGGTGTCGAAGCCGTAGAAGACGTACGCGCTCATCAGCGAAGCCACCAGGAACGCGCCGAGGTACCCGAGCGAGTGACCTTCGCCGGTGCCGTGGGTGTCGAAGACGAGGCCGGGACCGCGCTTGATGTGGATGGCCAGCGCGATCACGAGCAGGACGCTCGCGCCGAGCTCCACCGCGACGCCGAAGTTGTTGATCTTCGCCATCAGCTTGACGCCGATGATGTTGACGATCGTGGCGAACACCACGAGCACCAGGGCCAGGATGATGGCGTTCTGCGCGCCGCCGGGCGTCGAGGTCAGGCCGGCGTCTTCGTCGCTGCCGACGATCTGGAACGCGGTGGAGACCTGCGGCAGGATGATCTGGTAGGCGACCGCGACGGCCGCCGCCGTGACGATCGCGCCGATGATCATGATCCAGCCGGCCAGCCACGACGTCGCCGGTTTCGCGATCTGCTTGGCCCACTGGTACACCGAGCCGGCGAGCGGGAACTGGCCGGCGAGCTCGGCGAAGCACAACGCGACCGCGGCCTGGCCGATGAAGACCAGCGGCCACGTCCAGATGAACGCCGGTCCGCCCGAGCCGAAGCCGAAGAAGAACAGCTGGAACACGCCGGTGAGGATGGAGATGTAGCTGAACCCGGCAGCGAAGCTGGAGAACGACCCGAGCGAGCGCTCGAGTTCCTGGCGGTAGCCGAACTTCTCGAGTTCGGAGCTGTCGTCCGGAGCAGGCCCCCCGCCCGCCGGCTTTTCCTGAGTGGTCATCGCGTGCGTCCTCACGTGGTGGGGGAGGGATCAGCCCTTGAACCAGTGCTGCGGAACGGGATCGATGTTCTGGTAGATGTGCTTGCTCTCCTGGTATTCGGCCAGTCCGGACGGCCCGAGTTCGCGGCCGATGCCCGATTTGCCGAAACCACCCCACTCCGCCTGGGGCAGGTAGGGGTGGTAGTCGTTGATCCACACGGTGCCATGGCGCAGGGCCCCGGCGACCCGCTGGGCGCGGGACGCGTCCGACGTCCACACGGCTCCGGCGAGCCCGTACTCGGTGTCGTTGGCCAGCGCGATCGCGTCGGCCTCGCCCGCGAAGCGTTCCACGGTGACGACCGGGCCGAAGACCTCTTCCCGGACGATCGCCATGTCCCGGGTGCAGCCGGAGAACACGGTGGGCCGCAGGAAGAAACCGGTTTTGTACTCCGGTCCTTCGGGTCGCTTGCCGCCTGCCCGGAGCGTGGCGCCCTCGGCGAGGGCGCTTTTGATGCAGCCCTCGACCTTGGCGCGGTGCTGGGCCGAGACGAGCGGCCCGGTTTCGGTCTCGGGGTCCAGGCCGTCACCGACCCGGATGCGGTCGGCGCGCGCGGCGAGGTCGGCGACGAACCGATCATGGATTCCCTCTTGGACGATCAATCGCGCGCCCGCCGAACAGACCTGTCCGGAATGGACGAACGCCGCCATCAGGGCGTGGTCCAAGGCGGTGTCGTAGCCGGCGTCGTCGAAGACCACGTTCGGGTTCTTGCCGCCGAGCTCGAGGGCGACCCGGCGGACGCCCTTGGCGGCGGCCGTCATGATCTTCTCGCCGGTCGTGTAGCCGCCGGTGAAGGAGACGAGGTCGACGGCCGGGTGCTCGACCATCGCCGCGCCGACGCGGCCGTCGCCGAGCAGGAGGTTGACGACCCCGGGTGGCGCACCGGCCTCTTCGAGGAGCGCGACCAGCCTGATCGTGGTCAGCGGGGTGACCTCGCTGGGCTTGAGCACGACGGTGTTGCCCGCGGCGAGCGCGGGCGCGACCTTCCAGGACATCTGGAGCAGCGGGTAGTTCCACGGCGCGATCAGCGCGCAGACGCCCACGGGTTCGTGCACGATCCGGCTGACGACGGTCGCGCTGCCCGCGTCGACCAGGCGTCCGGCGTCCTTGTCGGCGAGGTCGGCGTAGTAGCGGAAGACGTTGGTGACGTCGTCGACGTCGATGCGGCCTTCACCGAGGGTCTTGCCGGTGTCGAGGCTCTCGGTGCGGGCCAGCTCCTCGCGGTCGCGGACCAGGAGTTCGGCGGTCCGGCGCAGCAAGGCACTGCGTTCGCCGGCGGTGGTGCGGCGCCACGGGCCCTCGTCGAAGGCCCTTCGCGCCGCTCTGACGGCGGCGTCGACCTCCTCGCGGCCTGCCGCGGCCACCGTCTCGATGACCTGGCCGGTGGCCGGGTTCAGCACGTCGATGTGGCGGTCCTTCATGCGGCCCTTCCCGGATCGGTAGTGGCTGCTGCTGCCGTGAGTGCGTACATTTGTACGCGAAGTGTGTACAGATGTCCACAAGGGGGCTCGATGGCGAAGAGCGAACCCGGCGCGACCCGGCGCCGCGGTCCGAACGACCCCGAACGGCGGGCGCGGATCGCCAAGGCGGCGATCGAGGTGGTCGCCCAGCGGGGGATCGACGGGGTCACCCACCGCTCGGTCGCGGCGGCGGCCGGCGTCCCGCTCGGCTCGACGACCTACCACTTCGCGACGCTGGACGATCTCCTGGAGGTCGCTCTGCACGAGGCGGCCGAGAAGAACGTCCACGCGCTGAAGGAGTGGGAATCCACGCTCCCGCCGGACGCGGATTTCGCCGCGGCGCTCGCCGACCTGGTGATGGGCTACATCAACGAGCAGTACCGCGACACCGTCGTCGAGTACGACCTGTACGTCGCCGCCCTGCACCGGCCGGCGCTGCGCAAGGCGAGCGCGGCCTGGGACGACGCTCTGATCGCGTTCTTCGGCGCCCGCACCGACCCGCTCACCGGCCGGCTGCTGGCCGGCCTGTTCTGCGGCCTCCTCATGCAGGCGGCCTTGGCCGACCCGCGGCCGACGCGCGCGGAGATCGAAACACTGTTCCGGCGGGCGATCGACGGCCCGGCGGCCTGAATCGCCGTGTGTCCTTGAAAAAGCCGGGTTGACAGGCGGTCGGGACGGGAGTCACTCTGTTCCGGAGTGAGCAACAAGACGCGTTCTGCGCAACTGCTCCCGTCCTGATCCGCGGAAGGACCCCGCCGGTGACCACAACCGATCTGCCACCGAGCCTGCTCGCCACGCTGCCCGGCAGCTCCTACACCGATCCGGCGGTCTTCGCGCTGGAGCAGGCGAAGATCTTCGAAGCGGACTGGTTCTGCGCCGTGCGCAGCGCCGACCTGGCGGCCGCCGGCTCGTTCGAGACCGTTCGGATCGGCAAGGAGAGCGTGCTCGTCTCGCGCGGGCGGGACGGGAAGCTGAACGCGTTCCTCAACGTCTGCCGCCACCGCGGCGCCCGGCTCTGCACGTCGGAAAGCGGCACGGTCAAGCGCGCCTTCCAGTGCCCGTACCACGCCTGGACCTACGGCCTCGACGGCAAGCTGATCGCCGCGCCGAACCTCACCGGGATGCCGGACGTCGACCGCACCGCGTTCGGCTTGACGAGACTCCACCTGCGCGAATGGCTCGGCTACGCCTGGATCTGCCTGGCCGACGAGCCGCCGTCGTTCGAGGAGACCGTGATCGGCGCCGTCACCGAACGCCTCGGCGGACCCACCGAAATCGACGCTTACGGCATCGAGGGCCTCGCGCTCGGCAAGCGCATCGAGTACGACGTGCGGGCGAACTGGAAGCAGATCATCGAGAACTTCATGGAGTGCTACCACTGCGCGACGATCCACCCGGAGCTCACTGAGGTCCTCCCGGAGTTCGCCGGCGGTTACGCCGCGCAGTACTACGTCGGCCACGGCGCCGAGTTCGGCGACGGGATCAAGGGCTTCACCGTCGACGGCAGCGAAGGCGTCGACCGGCTCCCCGGTGTCACCGAGGCCCAGGACCGCAAGTACTACGCGATCACCGTCAAACCGGGCGTCTTCGTCAACCTCGTCCCGGACCACGTGATCGTGCACCGGATGTTCCCGCTGGCCCCGGACCGCACGCTGGTGCGCTGCGACTGGCTCTACCGGCCCGAAGTCGTCGAGTCCGGGCGGGACCTGACGCGGTCGGTGGAGCTGTTCCACCGCGTCAACCTGCAGGACTTCGAGGCGTGCGAACGCTGCCAGCTGGCGATGGACTCGCGCTCGTACGCCAACGGCGGGGTGCTCGTGCCCAGCGAGCACCACATCGGCGCGTTCCACGACTGGGTCCGCGCCCGCTTGGCGGTCTAGATCAGCGCCCGGATGGCGGCCTCGAACCCGGTGACGTGCTCGAGCGCGAGGGCGGCGGCCTTCTCGGCGTCGCCCTCGACGATCGCGGTGAGGAGCGGGACGTGTTCGTCGACGTGGCCGGCCATCCCGGACAGCCGGGGCACGAACACGCACCAGATCCGGGTGGCGAGGTTGTCGTACCGGATCAGCGTGTCTTCGAGGAACGGGTTGTGCACGCACCGGTAGACGGCCCGGTGCAGGGCGAGGTCGGTGCGCAGCAGCTCGGCGTTGTCCCCGCCCGGGACGCCCGCGTCGAGCTGCGCGCGCAGCTCGGTCAGCGTGGCGCGGTCGGCCGCGGTCGCCCGCCCGGCCGCGGCGGCCGTCGCCATCGGCTCCAGCGTGCGCCGGACCTCGGAGATGTGCGCGAGGTCGGAGATGTTGACGTCGGTGGCGAACGTCCCGCGTCGCGGGTAGGCGACGACCAGGCGTTCGGACTCCAGCCGTTTCAGCGCCTCGCGGATCGGCGTCCGGCCCATGCCGAGCGTGCCGCCCAGCTCCTCCTCGTTGAGGGGGGAGCCGGGCGGGATGTCGAGCATGACGAGCCGGTCGCGGAGGAAGAGGTACGCCTGTTCCGCCAGCGAGGGGGGATTGACCTGGGGGTGCACGCCGCTTAGCCTACATCGACGATTGATATATCAGAAGTCGATCAGATGGATCGGACGGAGTGCCCGATGACCGACCTGCCGGACCACCCGGACTTCCTCTGGGCCAACCCCGAGCCGCGCAAGGCGTACGACGTGGTGGTGGTCGGCGGCGGCGGGCACGGCTTGGCCACCGCGTACTACCTGGCCAAGGTGCACGGCCTCACGAACGTGGCCGTGCTGGAGAAGGGCTGGCTCGCCGGGGGCAACATGGCCCGCAACACCACCATCATCCGGTCCAACTACCTCTGGGACGAGAGTTCCGGCATCTACGAGCACTCCCTGAAGCTGTGGGAAGGCCTCGAAGAGGACCTCGGCTACCCGATCCTGTTCAGCCAGCGCGGGGTGCTGAACCTGGCGCACAGCCTGCAGGACGTCCGCGACAGCGTCCGCCGCGTCGAGGCCAACAAGCTCAACGGCATCGACGCCGAATGGGTGGACGCCGACGGCGTCAAGGAGATCTGCCCGATCGTCAACACCTCGCCGGACGTCCGCTACCCGGTGCTCGGTGCGACCTTCCAGCCGCGCGCGGGCATCGCCAAGCACGACTACGTGGCTTGGGGCTTCGCGCGGGCGGCCCACGAACTGGGCGTCGACCTCATCCAGAATTGCGAGGTCACCGGCATCTCCACAGTGGACGGCCGGGTCACCGGCGTCGAGACGTCGAGGGGCCGGATCGCCGCGGGCAAGGTGGCGTTGTGCGCGGCCGGGCACACCTCCGTGCTGGCCCGCATGGTCGGGCTCGACCTGCCGCTGACGTCGCATCCGTTGCAGGCACTGGTGTCCGAGCTGCTGGAACCGATCCACCCGACGGTCGTCATGTCGAACGCCGTGCACGTCTACGTCTCCCAGGCCCACAAGGGCGAGCTCGTGATGGGCGCCGGCATCGACAGCTACCACGGCTACGGGCAGCGGGGTTCGTTCCACATCATCGAGCAGCAGATGGCGGCCGCGCTGGAGCTGTTCCCGGTGTTCGCGCGGGCGCACCTGCTGCGGACGTGGGCGGGGATCGTCGACGTCAGCCCGGACGCCTCGCCGATCATCGGGCTCACGCCGGTGGAGAACCTGTTCCTCAACTGCGGCTGGGGTACCGGCGGGTTCAAGGCCACTCCCGGCGTCGGTGACGTCTTCGCGGCGACCGTCGCCCGCGGCAAACCGCACGAGTACGCCGAGCCCTTCGCCCTCGACCGGTTCACCACCGGTGCCCTCGTCAACGAACACGGCGCCGCCGCCGTCGCGCACTAGGAGTCCTCATGCAGCTGATCCCTTGCCCGTGGTGCGGGCCGCGCGAAGAGGCCGAGTTCCACTACGGCGGCCAAGCGCACGTCGCCTACCCGCCGGATCCCTCGGCGCTGTCCGACGAAGAGTGGGCGAAGTTCCTTTTCTTCCGCGACAACCCGAGCGGGCCTCATCCCGAGCGGTGGAGCCATGCCGCGGGCTGTCGCCGCTGGTTCAACGCCGTCCGCGACACCCGCACCCACGACCTCCTGGCGGTCTACCGCCTCGACGAACCCCGGCCGGTGATCCGATGACCCGGCTGTCCGGCGTCCCGCTCAAGTTCACCTTCGACGGCCGCGAGCTGACCGGTTTCCGCGGCGACACCCTGGCTTCCGCGTTGCTGGCCAACGGCATCCACCAGGTCGCGACCAGCATCAGGCACGGACGGCCGCGCGGCATCGTCGCCGCCGGCGTCGAGGACTCGAACGCACTGGTGCAGATCGAGAAGCCGTTCCCCGAGCCGATGCTGAGCGCGACGACCGTCGAGTTGTACGACGGCCTGGCGGCCCGTGGCCTGCGCGGCCGGGGACGGCTCGCCACCGAACCGGACCCGGCGCGGTACGACACCAAGCACGCCCACTGCGACGTCCTGGTCATCGGCGCCGGCCCCGCCGGGCTCGCCGCCGCCCGCGCCGCCTCCGGCCGGGTCCTGCTCGTGGACGACCAGCCCGGTGGCGAAGCTCCCGAGGGTGTCCGGTTCCTCTCGCGCACCACGGCGTTCGGCATTTACGACGACGGTTTCGTGCTGGCCCTGGAGCGCCGGGGCGAGCCCGGACGGATCTCGCGGCAGCGGGTGTGGCGGATCCGGGCGAAGCGGATCGTCATCGCCACCGGCGCCCACGAGCGGCCGATCGTCTTCCCGGACAACGACCGGCCCGGCATCATGCTCGCCGGTGCCGCGCGCACGTACCTGAACCGCTACGGCGTCCTGGCCGGGCGGCGGGTGGTCGTGTTCACCACCAACGACTCCGCGCTCGACGCCGCCGCCGAACTGGCCGGCGCGGGGGCCGAGGTCGTGCGGATCGCCGACGCTCGCGAGGGCTACGGCGTCATCGGCACCGACGGCGGTGCCGACGGGCACATCACCGCCGCGCACCTCGCGAAACTGGGCGAGCTGCGGGGGGAGCGGGTCGAGTGCGACCTGCTGCTCGTGTCCGGCGGCTGGAACCCGGCCGTGCACCTGTTCAGCCAGGCCCGCGGCAAGCTGCGGTACGACGCCGGGCTGGGCGCGTACGTCCCGGACGGCGATCTCCCGCACGTGAGCGTCGTCGGCGCCGCCGCGGGTGCGGGCCTGCCGGAGACCAAGGTGCTCTGGCAGGTGCCCGCCCCGGAGTCCGAAGTGGACACGCGATTCGTCGACCTGCAGCGCGACGCCACGGTGTCCGACGTCCTGCGGGCGACCGGTGCCGGGCTGCGCTCGCTGGAGCACATCAAGCGCTACACGACCATCGGCACCGCGCACGACCAGGGCAAGACGTCCGGGATGCTCGCCGCGGGCATCACCGCCGAAGCCCTCGGCGTCGACCTCGCGACCCAGCGCCCGACGACGTTCCGGCCGCCGTACACCCCGGTTTCCTTCGCCGCGCTGGCCGGCCGGGACCGCGGTGCGCTGCACGATCCCGTGCGCGTCACGACGATCCACCCGTGGCACGTCGAGCACGGCGCCGAGTTCGAGAACGTCGGCCAGTGGAAGCGCCCGTGGTACTACCCGCGGCCCGGTGAGCCGATGCACGACGCCGTGCGGCGCGAATGCCGCGCGGCACGCACCGACGTGGCCTTCATGGACGGGTCCACGCTGGGCAAGATCGACGTCCAGGGCGCGGACGCCGGCTGGTTCCTCGACATGCTCTACACGAACCTGATGAGCACCCTGAAGATCGGCCGGATCCGCTACGGGGTGATGTGCGGCGTCGACGGGATGGTGCTCGACGACGGCACGGTCATCCGGATCGCCGAGAACCGGTTCCTGGTCACCACGACGACCGGCAACGCGGCGAAGGTCCTCGACTGGATGGAGGAGTGGCTGCAGACGGAGTGGCCGAACCTCGACGTCTTCGCCACGTCGGTGACCGAGCACTGGGCCACGATTCCCCTGGTCGGCCCCCGGTCGCGGGAGGTGCTCGGCCGCCTGGCGCCGGACCTCGACGTCTCGAACGACGCCTTCGGGTTCATGACCTGGCAGGACGCCGAGGTCGCCGGGATCAAGGCCCGGGTCTGCCGGATCAGCTTCTCCGGCGAGCTGGCCTACGAGATCAACGTCCCGTCCTGGTACGGGCTCGCACTCTGGGAGGCCATCGCGGACGAGGGCGCCACGCCGTACGGCACGGAAACCATGCACGTCCTGCGGGCCGAGAAGGGCTACCCGATCATCGGCCAGGACACCGACGGCACGGTCACCCCGCAGGACCTCGGGATGTCCTGGGTGGTGTCGAAGAAGAAGGCCGACTTCCTCGGCAAGCGGTCGTTCGCCCGTGCCGAGAACAACCGGCCCGATCGCAAGCAGCTGGTCGGGCTGCTGCCGGTCGACCCATCGGTGCTGCTGCCCGAGGGCTCGCAGCTCATCGAATCCGAGGTCGTGCCGGAACCGCCGGTGCGGATGCTCGGGCACGTCACCTCCAGCTACGACAGCGTCGCCCTCGGCCGCACTTTCGCGCTCGCGTTGGTGCGCTCGGGCCGGGAGCGGATCGGCGAGACGCTCTACGTGCCGGTCGGGGACCAGGTCGTGCCGGTGACCGTGACCGAATCCGTGCTCTTCGACAAGGAAGGAGCCCGCCGTGACGGTTGACGCGGTCGAAGAACCGTTCCGCACCCAGTTCACCGTCCGCCTCCGGGCGGGTGACACGCTGCTCGGCGTCGCCTTGCCCGGCCCGTGCACCTTCACCAGCGGCAACGGCGTCGACGTCCTCTGGATGGGCCCCGACGAATACCTCGTCCTCGCCCAACCCGAGCTTTCACGTGAAAGCTCCGACCTGGAGGCCGAGCTTTCACGTGAAAGCTCGGCCGTGGTCGACGTGTCGGCGCAGCGGAACGTTGTGCGGCTCAGCGGTGAGCACGCCCGGGACGTTTTGGCGCACGGGTGCTCGATCGACCTCGAGGTGTCGCCGCCGGGTACGTGCGTGCAGACGCTGTGCGCGCGGACCGGGATCGTGCTGATGGTCCGGGACGAGGGCTTCACCATCCTCGTGCGGCAGTCGTTCTCGGACTACTTGACGGCCTGGCTGGCCGACGCGAGCTTGGAGTACGTCTCGTGACCTTCACCTTGACGCTCAAGTGCCCGGAACGCGCCGGGATCGTCCACGCCGTCACGACGTTCCTGGTCGGGCAGGGCTGCGACATCGTCGAGCACCAGCAGTTCGACGACGACGTCCGCGGCTCGCTGTTCCTGCGCACGTCGTTCACCTGCGCCGGACAGCCCACCGTGGACGACCTGACCCGCGCGTTCGCCCCCGTGGCCGGGGACTTCGCCATGGAGTTCGGGTTCTCCGACGGCACCCCGCCGCGGATCCTGGTCATGGTGTCGAAGTTCGGGCACTGCCTCAACGACCCGCTCTTCCGCTGGCGCGCGGGCGGCCTCGGCGCCGAGATCGCCGTCGTCGTCTCCAACCACGAGGACCTGCGGCCGATGACCGAGGCGGCCGGTGTCCCGTTCGTGCACGTCCCGGTCACGCCCGGCACCAAGCCCGAGGCCGAGCAGCGGCTGCTCGACCTCGTCGGGGAACACGAAGCGGACCTGATCGTGCTCGCCCGGTACATGCAGGTGCTGTCGAACGAGCTGTGCCAGAAGCTCGAAGGCCGCGCGATCAACATCCACCACTCGTTCCTGCCCGGTTTCAAGGGCGCCAAGCCGTACCACCAGGCCTACGACCGCGGCGTCAAGTACGTCGGCGCGACCGCGCACTACGTCACGCCCGACCTCGACGAGGGCCCGATCATCGAGCAGGAGGTCCAGCGCGTCGACCACACGTATTCACCGCGCGAGCTGGTGACCGTCGGCCGCGACGCCGAAGCCCTGGCCCTCTCCCGCGCGGTGCGCTGGCACTGCGAACGCCGCGTCCTGCTCAACGGCAACAGCACCGTCGTCTTCCGCTAAGGAGTCCCGCCATGCCTTCACCGCGAGTCGTGATCATCGGCGCCGGCATCGTCGGCGCGAACCTGGCCGACGAGCTGACCGCCCGCGGCTGGACCGACGTCACCGTGCTCGACCGGGGCCCGCTGCCGCGCACCGGCGGGTCGACGTCGCACGCGCCGGGCCTGGTCTTCCAGACCAACCCGTCGAAGGCGATGACGGACTTCGCGCGCTACACCGTCGAGAAGTTCCTGGAGCTGGACTGCTTCCTCCAGGTCGGTGGCATGGAGGTGGCGACCACCCCGGCGCGCTGGGAGGACCTCAAGCGCAAGCACGGCTGGGCGACGTCGTGGGGCGTTCCCGGCTCGCTCATCGACGCCGGCGAGTGCGTCCGGCGGTGGCCGCTCCTGGACGGTGCCCGGATCTTCGGCGCGCTGCACACGCCGACCGACGGCCTCGCGCGGGCCGCCAAGGTGGTCGAAGTGCTGGCCGCCCGAGCGGGTTCGCGGGGCGCGAAGTTCATCGGCTCGACCCGCGTCACCGACGTGCTCCAGGAACGCGGGCGCGTCACCGGCGTCCGGACCGGCCAGGGTGACTTCCCGGCCGACGTCGTCGTGTCGTGCGCCGGGTTCTGGGGCCGCGAGATCGGCGCGATGGCCGGCGTGGACGTCCCGCTGCTGCCGCTGGCGCACCAGTACGCCAAAACCGGGCCGGTCGCGGAACTCGTGGGCCGGAACTCCGAAGAAGCCGAGGCGAGCCTGCCCATCCTGCGTCACCAGGACCAGGACCTGTACTTCCGCGAGCACGTCGACCGGCTCGGCATCGGCTCCTACGCCCACCGCCCGATGCCGGTCGACGAGTCCACTTTGGACCCGTCGGTGACCGGGACGGCGATGCCGTCCATGCTGCCGTTCACCGAGGACGACTTCGCGCCGTCGTGGGAGGAAAGCAAGCTGCTGCTGCCCGCGTTGCGCCGGACCAAGGTCGAGGAGGGCTTCAACGGCATCTTCTCCTTCACCCCGGACGGCCAGTCGCTGGTCGGCGAGTCGGCCGGCGTCCGCGGGTTCTGGCTGGCCGAGGCGATCTGGGTGACGCACTCCGCGGGCATCGCGAAGGCCGTCGCCCAGCTGCTCGTCGACGGGCATTCCGAAGTGGACACCCACGACATCGACGTCCACCGCTTCGAGGACGTCCAGCTCGCGCCGTCGTACGTGCACGAAACGGCGCAGCAGAACTTCGTCGAGGTCTACGACATCCTGCACCCGTTGCAGCCCAAGCTTTCCCCGCGCGACCTGCGCGTGACGCCGTTCCACGCACGGCAGCGGGAACTGGGCGCGGTGTTCCTGGAAGCGGGCGGCTGGGAGCGGCCGCACTGGTTCGAGGCCAACGCGCCGCTGCTGAAGAAGCTCCCGCACGACGCGCTCCCGCCGGCGCGGGACTCGTGGTCGGCGCAGTTCCACTCGCCGATCGCGGCGGCCGAGGCGTGGCACACGCGCAACGGCGTCGCGCTGTACGACATGACGCCGTTGAAGCGGGTGGAGATCAGCGGTCCCGGGTCGCTGGAGTTCCTGCAGTCGCTGACGACCAACCAGCTCGACAAGCCGGTCGGCTCGGTGACCTACACGCTGATGCTCGACAACGCCGGCGGCATCCGCAGCGACGTCACGGTCGCCCGGCTGGAACCGGAGCTGTTCCAGGTCGGGATCAACGGCAACATCGACGTCGACCACTTCGTCAAGCACGCGCCCCTTGGCGTGCGGGTCCGGGACATCACCGGCGGGACCTGCTGCGTCGGCGTCTGGGGTCCGTTGGCGCGGGACCTCGTGCAGCCGTTGTCGCGCGAAGACTTCTCACACACGGGGTTGAAGTACTTCCGGGCTCTGAAGGCGCGGATCGCCGGGGTGCCGGTGGTCGCCATGCGGCTGTCCTATGTGGGCGAACTCGGCTGGGAGATCTACACCGGCGCGGACAACGGCCTGCGGCTGTGGGACGCGCTGTGGGCGGCCGGGCGGCCCCTCGGCGTCATCGCGGCCGGCCGCGCGGCGTTCAACAGCCTGCGGCTGGAGAAGGGCTACCGGCTGTGGGGCACCGACGTGACGACCGAGCACGACCCGTACGAAGCCGGCGTCGGCTTCGCGGTGCGCCCGGCGAAGGGGAAGTTCCTCGGCCGGGACGCGCTCGAGGGCCGGACCGCGACGCGGCGGCTGCGGTGCCTGACGATCGACGACGGCCGCACGGTGGTGCTGGGCAAGGAACCGGTGTTCGTCGACGGCGTGGCCTCGGGGTACGTCACGAGTGCCGCGTACGGGTACACCGTCGGCCGTCCGATCGCGTACGCGTGGCTCCCGGCGACGGCGGACGTCGGCCGCAGCGTGGAGATCGAGTACTTCGGCCGCCGGGTCGCGGCCACGGTGGCCGCCGAGCCGCTGGTCGACCCCGGCATGGAACGGATCCGGCGGTGAATCCACAGCAAGTCCACGGAACCGGGCAAGGAAATTCTCAGGAAAGGGGCGTTTCCTGGTAAGAGCCGGAGGCTGGCCGAGAGCTGGAGCTGCGCATGAGCGAGGACGACCGAGGACCGCGAGGCGGCGGCGAGTACCCGTACGGCTACGGCCAAGGCGGGTACCCGCCGGAGTACTACGGGCAGAACGGGTACCCCCGGCAGCAGTACGACCAGCCCCGGGACCAGTGGGGACAGCCGTACACCCAACCGATCTACGCTTACCCGCAGCAGCCCGCCTACCAGCCACCCCCGCGCCGGAGCCACCCGCTGCGGGCGCTGACCGTCGCGGTTGCCGCGATCGCGCTGGCGGTGGTCGCCGGGCTCGGGATCGGGCACCTGATCTCCGGGGCGGCCGCCCCCACCGCGGGCGGGAACCAGAACTTCGGCTTCTCCGGGCAGCCCAGTGCGGCCAAGACGGTGCTCGACGTCGACGCCGTGAAGGCGAAGGTCAACCCGGCCATCGTGAACATCAACACCCAGCTCGGGCTGCAGGGCGCGGCCGCGGCGGGCACCGGCATCGTGCTCACCGCCGACGGCGAGGTGCTGACCAACAACCACGTCGTCGCCGGGGCGACCAGCATCAAGGTCACCAGCATCGGCACCGGTGACACCTACCCGGCCGAAGTGGTCGGCTACGACCGCACCGAGGACATCGCGGTCCTGCAGCTGAAGGGCGCGTCCGGCCTGCCCACGGCGTCCATCGGCGACTCGTCCACGGTCCAGGTCGGCGACCAGATCCTCGGTCTCGGCAACGCCGGCGGCCGCGGCGGCGACCCGGTACCCGCACCCGGCACGGTGACGGCGCTGGACCAGTCGATCACCGCCTCGGACGAGTCCAGCGGGTCGTCCGAGCAGCTAACCGGGCTCATCCAGGTCCGGGCGAACATCGAGTCGGGTGACTCCGGCGGCCCGCTCGTCAACGCGGACGCGCAGGTCATCGGCGTGAACACCGCCGCGTCCACCGGCTACCAGCTGAACGGGCGCCGCAGCGGCGGCGCCGGCCAGGGGTTCGCCATCCCGATCGACCAGGCCGTCGACATCGCGCACCGGATCGTCGCGGGCCAGGCGTCGGACAAGATCCACATCGGCAAGACGGCGTTCATCGGCGTCTCGGTGTCCGACGGCCAGGGCGGCGCAAAGGTCCGCGAGGTGGTCCAGCGCGGACCGGCGCAGAAGGCGGGCCTCGCGGCCGGCGACGTGATCACGGCCATCAACGGCAAGCCGGTCGACTCCGCGACGACGTTGACGAACGTGATGGACACCCACCACCCGGGCGACGAGCTGACGCTGTCGGTGACCGGCGCCGCCGGTGGCCGGCAGCAGGTGCAGGTCAAGGCGATCGAAGGGCCGGTCGGTTAGCCCAGGGTTTCCCGCAGCACTTCGCGGTGGGTCTGCTTGGCCGCGAGGTACTTCTCCCGGCCGGCGTCGGTGATCGTGACGAAGATGCCGCGCCGGTCCACTTCGCAGAGCGCGCGCTCCACCAGGCCTTCCTTCTCCAGGCGGGCGACCAGGCGGGACGTGGCGCTCTGGCTGAGGTGGATGGCCTCGGTGAGGTCGGCCGACCGGCACTTGGATTCGCCGGTCGCGACCCGCTCCAGGGCCTCGAACTCGTTCGCGCCGATGCCGTGGCGCTCCTGCAGGCGGCACTCGAGCGTGCTGAACACGGCCGAGTAGCGGGCCAGCAGGTCGTGCCACTCCTGGACCAGTTCCTTCTCGGCGACGTCGCTCACGGCGACCAACTTAGCATGCACACACATCAGATGCAACTGCATTAAATGCTTGGACATTAGATGCGCGTGCATGTAACATCGCCGCCATGAGTTCTTCCGTGTCCTTGTCCACCACCTCGACCCGGTGGGACGCACGTCTCTGGGGTGTCCTGCTCACCGTTTCGATCGTCATCGGTCTCGACGCGCTCGACGTGTCGATGGTCGGGGTTGCGCTCCCCGCCATCCAGGCCGACCTCGGCTTGTCCACCAACGCGCTGCAGTGGGTCGTCAGCGGGTACGTGCTCGGCTACGGCGGGCTGCTGCTGCTCGGCGGCCGCACCGCCGACCTGCTCGGCCGCCGCCGCGTGTTCCTCATTGCCGTCGCGGTGTTCGCGCTGGCTTCGCTGCTCGGCGGTCTCGTCGACGACGGCGCACTGCTCATCGCGAGCCGCTTCATCAAGGGCTTGGCCGCGGCCTTCACCGCGCCGGCCGCGTTGTCCATCGTCACCACGACGTTCCAGGAAGGTCCGGCCCGCAACAAGGCGATCGGCATCTTCGCCGTGTTCGGGGCCAGCGGCTACTCGGCCGGGCTGGTGTTCTCCGGCCTGCTGACCGAGGTCGGCTGGCGCTGGACGTTCCTGCTGCCCGCGCCGATCGCGCTGGTGGCACTGGTCGCGGCGTGGAAGCTGATCCCGTCCTACCGGCGCGAAGAGGGCCGCGGCTACGACTTCCCGGGGGCGATCACCGGCGCCGCCGGCTCCCTGCTGCTGGTGTACGGCGTGGTCGAGGCCCCGGAAATCGGCTGGGCCGCACCGCGCACGCTGATCACGTTCGTCGTCGCGGCGGCGCTGCTGGTGACGTTCGTGATCATCGAAAAGCGCAGCACCCACCCGCTGCTGCGGCTGGGCATCCTGCGGTCCGGCCCGCTGGCCAGGGCCAACCTCGGCGGCGCGCTGTTCTTCGGCGCGTACATCGGGTTCCAGTTCGTCGTGATGCTCTACCTGCAGCGGGTGCTGGGCTGGTCCGCGCTGCAGACGGCGCTCGGTTTCCTGCCGGCGGCGCTGATCGTGGCGTTCGGCTCCCCGCGCATCGAGCCGCTGATCGACCGGGTGGGCACGCCCCGCACGATCTTCGCGGGCGTGGTCGCGCACGTCATCGGCTACGCGCTGTTCCTGCGCGTCGACGAGCACTCGGGCTACGCGGGTGCGGTCCTGCCGAGCATGATCCTGCTCGGCATCGGCTTCACGCTGGCGTTCTCCTCGCTCAACATCCAGGCAACGGCGGGCATCGCCGACGACGAGCAGGGCCTGGCCGGCGGGCTGCTGAACACATCCCTGCAGGTCGGCGGCGCGATCGGGCTGGCGGTGGTCACGGCGGTCCTGACGGCCAACGGCGGCCGGGAGGCTTCGCCCGCCGCGCTGCTGACCGGGCTGACACCCGCGCTGAGCGTGGTCACCGGGATCGCGGTGCTGGGCCTGCTCATCGCGGCCAGTGGCCTGGTGGCCCGGAAGCGGGAAACCGCCGTGGAACCGGTCGTGGAAGAGGATCTGCTCGCCCTCGCGGACTGACCGACAAGGTTACTGCTGGTCAAGGCAGGCGGCCGTGGGTTCTGGACTCCCACGGCCGCCTGTCGTAGGCGGGCCGCGTCGGTTCGGGTTCCCGGGCACGGACAACCAGCAGGAGGTCAGTTGCCGGGCAGGGACCGCGGAAGCCCGAACCACGGAAGGACGCTGTTGTCGAAACGGGTCACGGCGCTGATCCGATCGCCGGCCAAGGTGAGGACCACGAGTCCCGTCCCACGCCGGATGCCATCGCTGCCCGAGCGCAGATAAGTACCGAACGCCGGTTGGCTGTTCGCGCGCGTAGGCACCAGGTAGTACTTCCGGTTGGCGCTCATGAGCGCGGCGTAGAACCCGGAGACGGCGTCGCGGCCGAGGTATTCGAGCGGCATCGGCGGCATGGAGACGCGAGCGTCGTCGGTGAGCAGGCCGATCAGGGCGTCGACGTCGCCGGATTCGTAGGCGCGGGCGAACTTCGCCACGAGTGCCTCTTCGGCCGGCGAGGCGGGCGCCGGTGGTGAACCGGCCATCCCGCTCGGCGGGAGCCGCCGTTCCAGCGTGGCGCGAGCTCGTTTGAGTGCGCTGTTGACCGAATCGACGGAAGCGCCGAGCATGCCGGCGACCTCGGCCGCCGGGTAGCCGAGCACCTCGCGCAAGATCAGGACGGCACGTTGGCGCGCCGGCAGGAGCTGGAGCGCAGTGACGAACGCCAGCGAGATGGCCTCTTTCCGCTCATAGCGCGCTTCCGGTCCGAGCGGCGCGGCGATCGCGCCGTCGAGGAGAGCGTCCGGGTAGGGCTCCAGCCACACGACTTCGCCGAGCCGGCTCGGCTCGGGCGGTTCGACCTCGGGCACATCCCACTCCTTTGCCGGGCGACGGCCGGCCGAGCGAATCGCGTTGAGGCACTGGTTCGTGGCGATCCGGTACAGCCAGGTGCGGATCGAGGCACGCCCCTCGAACCGGTCGAGTGCCCGCCACGCCGCGAGCAGCGTGTCCTGCAAAGCGTCCTCGGCGTCCTGGAACGAGCCGAGCAGCCGGTAGCAGTGCATGTGCAGCTCCCGGCGATGTGGCTCGGTCACCTGCCGGAACGCCTCGCCGTCGCCGGCCTGCGCCCTCGCGATCAGCTCGCTCCCTGTCACGTCTCATCACCCACCCGGTGTCGGTTCTTGCCGGCCCTTTTCCGGTTCAGACACCGGGCCGGCCGAGAACTGGGCGCACCGTGCCCGCCCAATTCCTCCGCAGCGTGGTGTCTGCACCATCGACAGCTCGATTCCACCTCATGAGGAGCACGCATGACACTCACGGGCAAGACAGTCCTGGTCACCGGAGCCAATCGCGGCATCGGAAGGGCGCTGGTCGAGGAGGCGCTGAGCAGGGGCGCCGAACGGGTCTACGCCGGCACACGGCAGGCCGTGAACCCCACCGACGAGCGCGTCACGCCGCTGGTCCTGGACCTGACGGACGCCGCCCGGATCAACCTCGCCGCCGAGGCCGTCGATTCGCTCGATGTCCTGATCAACAACGCGGGCGTCTACGGCTACGAAGAGCTGGCTGATCGAGCCGCCCTCGAGCGGCACCTCGCGGTCAACCTCTTCGGACCTTACGCCGTCACGCAGGCCTTCCTGCCCCGGCTCGTCGAGTCGCAAGGCGCGATCGTCAACGTGCTGTCCTTGGCTGCGGTGGCTGCCGTGCCCATCAGTCCTGCGTACTCGATCTCCAAGGCGGCTGCCTTCTCGTTGACGCAGTCCCTGCGTGCCACTCTCGCCGGCCAGGGCGTGGACGTCCACGCCGTGCTGCCCGGTCCCGTGGACACCGACATGGTGCGCGACCTCGAGATCCCGAAGTCGTCACCGCAGTCGGTAGCCGCAGCCATCCTCGACGGGCTGGCCAAGGGAGAGGACGAGATCTTCCCCGATCCCTTCTCGCAGACGCTTGCCGACAGCTGGAACAGCGGGGCGATCAAGGCGCTCGAACGTCAGAACGCGACGCTCGTCGGCGCGGCCGGGAACCGGTAGCGGAAGGGCATGCCCATGAGCACGAGTCTGCTGCTCCGGAACAAGACGGCCGTGATCTACGGAGCCGGCGGCGCCATCGGTAACGCCGTCGCCAGAACATTCGCGCGCGAGGGGGCACGCCTCTTTCTCACCGGGCGCAGGCCGAGCACCTCGACACAGTGATCGGGAAGGCGGGACGCATCGACATCTCGTTCAACGCCGTCGGGCTCCGCAACACCACGCTGCAGGGCGTTCCGCTCGTCGAGCTCGACGTCGAGGAGTTCATGCGACCCGTCAACGAGCACGTACGCGCCGGCTTCTTGACCGCACGCCTGGCCGGCCGGCACATGGCCGCCGGGGAAGCCCTGATCAGGGACCTTTCCGTCGAACTTGCGCCGTCCGGCGTACGCGTGGCCGGCGTCCGGACCCAGGGCATGCCCGACAGCGGCACGATCGAAGAGGTCTTCGGCATCCACGCCAAGGCCCACGGAATCGCTCGCGAGCAGTTCCAGGCCATGGTGGCCGAGCGGACACACCGCAAACGCCTGCCGAGCCTCCAAGAGATGGCCGAGGTCGTCACGTTCATCGCCTCGGACCGGGCCACCGGTATCGCCGGAACCATGGCCAACATGAGCCTCGGAGCCATCCCCGACTAAGCCGCCCGGAGGAGCGCGATCATGACCGACATCACGGGCAGGACCGCGTTCGCCGAGGCAGGTGCTTCGGTCGCGCGTCCGGTAGGTGGGGGCGAACGCCTGCTGCGCCTCTCGCGAGGTGGCTGCTGAACGGTCGATCCGGCCGGATGGGACAGGGTTGCCGGCAACCGTGTCCCACCCCGCCGGACCACAGTTGGTCTCGGTCCACGGGGACGGGCGCGTCGAACGCAACCAAGGCCGCATCGGGGCGCTTCACCGGACCGCCCGCTCGTCCGTGCCCGGCACCTTCGCGGTCGTGATGGCGATGCGGTTCCACGTGTTGATCGTGAAGATCAGCGCCAGCAGCTGGGCCAGTTCCTCCTCGCCGAACTGACCGGCGGCGCGGGCGTAGACGTCGTCGGGGACGCCGCCCTCCGAAAGGAGCGTGACGGCTTCGGTCAGTCCCAGCGCGGCCTGCTCCTTCTCGCTGAAGAAGCTCGTGGCCTCGGGCCACACCGCGATCATGTGCAGCCGCTCCTCGCTTTCGCCGGCCTTGCGGGCGTCCGACGTGTGCACGTGCAGGCAGTAGGCGCAGCGGTTGAGCTGGGACGCGCGGATCTGGACCAGCTCGACCAGCGCGGGGTCGAGCCCGGCGCGGGCGGCGGCGTCGAAGCCGATCAGGGCCTTGAAGGCCTTCGGGGCGGTCTTGGCGAAGTTCACTCGGTTCGTCATGACCAGAAATCTACGGCCCGGTTGACCCACCTGTAGGGTGCATTTCTGTGGCAAAAGAGTGGGTCAATTCCGGGGAGCGGCTCGGCGCCGACCTGCACCTGGAGCTGCCGCGCCCGGGTGGCAAACGAGCCGCGCTCATCACCGCCCTGCGGGACGCCGTCCGTGCCGGGCGGCTCGCGCCCGGCACCCGGCTGCCGCCCTACCGGTCGCTGGCCGCCGATCTCGGGCTCGCCCGCAACACCGTGGCCGACGCCTACGCCGAGCTGGTCGCCGAGGGCTGGCTCACCGCCGTCCAGGGCTCCGGCACCCGGGTCGCCGAGCGCGCCGAGCCGCTCGAACCCGTGCGGGTGCCGAAGAAGGCGCCGCGAGCGCCGGCGCCGGTCCACAACCTCCGGCAAGGCCAGCCGGACACGACGTCGTTCCCGCGCACCGAATGGCTCGCCGCCGCGCGCCGCGCGCTGAACGAGGCGCCCCACGACGCCTTCGGCCCCGGCGATCCGCGCGGCCGGCGGGAACTGCGGGAAGCCCTCGCCCAGTACCTCGCACGGGCCCGTGGCGTGCGGACGTCACCGGAGCGGATCGTCGTGTGCTCCGGGGTCGCGCACGCCCTGCGGCTGCTGTTCCCGGCGGTGCTGCCGGGGCCGCTCGCCGTCGAGTCCTACGGTCTCGCGTTCCACCGCTCGCTCTTCGCCGACGTGGGTGTCCGCACGGTCCCGCTGGCCCTGGACGAGCACGGTGCGCGCGTCGGAGACCTGACCGTCCCGGCCGTGCTGCTGACGCCCGCGCACCAGTTCCCGACCGGCGGCCCGCTGCACCACGACCGCCGCACGGCGGTCGCCGGGCACGTCCGGGCGACCGGCGGCGTGCTCGTCGAAGACGACTACGACGGCGACTTCCGCTACGACCGCAAGCCGGTCGGCGCGGTACAGGGCCTCGACCCCGAGCACGTCGTCTACGTCGGCTCGGTCAGCAAGAGCCTCTCGCCCGCGCTGCGCCTCGGCTGGCTGGTGCTGCCCGGGCACCTCGTCGACCCCGTGCTCGCCGTGAAGGGCGAGCGCGAGGCGTGGGCGGGCGTGCTCGACCAGCTCACCCTGGCCGAGTTCCTGGCTTCCGGCGCGTACGACCGGCACGTCCGCCGGATGCGCCAGCGCTACCGCCGCCGTCGCGACCGGCTCGTGACGGCGCTCGCCGAGCGGGCGCCGCACGTCACGGTCACCGGGATCGCCGCCGGTCTGCACGCCGTGCTCCGCCTCCCGCCGGGCACCGAAAAGGCGGCGCTGAAGGCCGCGGCCTGGCAGGGGCTGGCGCTGGACGGACTGGCCGCCTTCCGGCACCCGGACAGCACCATGTCCACAATGGACGGGCTGGTGGTCGGCTACGCGACGCCGCCGGAACACGCCTACGGGGCGGCTCTCGACGCACTGTGCCGGGCGTTGCCGCCCGCGTGAGGGCTACCCGACGATGTCGATCTCGAACGGGTCGGCCGAGCTGTAGTTGATGTCGGCCCACACCGCGCCCGGCAGGTCGTAGCGCCGGTGCGAAGTGAGCCTGGCGTTGTAGCCGCCCGTCTGGGCCGGGTTGTGGCCGACGCCTTGGCGGTCGTTGCCCCACGCGAAGATGTTGCCCACCCACATCGGCTTCGAGAAGCCGTCGCCGCCGAGGCGCGGCCGGATGACGACCGCCGCGCCGGGGCTGCCGGACAGGAACACCCGCACCGCGTTCTCCTCGGCGTTCGGCGGGGTGACGGTGATGCGTTCCATGATCTCCACTCCAGTCGAGACGGGGTCGGTTCCGTCCACGCCGGGCCAGTAGTCGGCGACGGACGACACGTCGTAGCCCGGGGCGATGTTTCCCAGGTACTGCTTGGCGATCGCGCCCGCGGGGATGGCGGGATCGCCGTTGTAGTGCGCGATCCAGTAGTGCGGCTCCGCGACGCCCGCGGACGAGAACGCCGACCGCACCGACGGCCAGGTCGAAAGGTTGCAGTAGATCGTCGGGTCCGCGCCCGCCGCGCGGCGCATCCGGACCCAGCCAGGCGCCTCGGCCGGGGTGGCGTCGCCGGGCTCGACGTCGAGGACGTGCCCGTCGTTCGTCCCGGCCTTCTTGACGATGGTGACCTTGACCGCGTGGGGAAACCGCCCCCAGTCCGCGGCCGACCAGGGTTCCAGCTTGATCTTGTCGATGTACCCGGCGACCATCCGGGCATCGGCGGGGATGTTCGCGGCCGTGACCGCGTCGTACATCGTGCGCACGGGTTGCGTCTCCGTTCGGTGCCGTATCGCCGTTTCGGGGACGGCGAAATCACATTCCGCGATCCGCCATCGTGCAGATACCCGCGTCTGAAGGTCGTTAAGCGAAAAATGCGGCTCCCGCATTGTCCGTCACCAAAACGGCCGCACGACGCAATTCCTTCACCGCCGGCTCACGCGCCGGTGGTGACGTTCCGCTTCCGGTACTGGCTTCCCGCTCACCCGGCTGGCAAGCTGCCACCACCTCACGAGGGAAGGGACGTGCATGGCGGCACACCCGGCGCGGGCCCGGCGGATCGACGCACGGGTGGTCGTCCTGAGCGCGCTGCTCGTGGTCGCCCTGCTCGCCTGGGCCGGGGTCGACTACCTGAAGGACCGGCTGGCCGGCAGCGGCTGCGACACCACCACCGCGGTGCTCGTCACGGCCGCGCCGGACATCGCGCCGGTGCTCACGACGCTCGCCCGGACCGTCCCCGAGCGGGACTGCTACGCCGTCGAGGTCACCGCGAGCCCGTCGACGGCCACCGCGACGGCGCTGGAGGCCAACGGCGCGAACGGGCCGGACGTCTGGGTGCCGGAGTCCAGCACCTGGCTGCTGCAGGCCCGCGACGGCGGCGCGTGGAACCTCCCCGAGTCCGGCCAGCCGGTGGCGAGCTCGCCGGTGGTGCTGGCGCTCACCGACGACGTGGCGAAGCAGGCGGGCTGGCCGGCGAAGTCACCGTCCTGGTCGGACGTCCTCGCGGGAAGCCCGGTCGGGCTGCCCGACCCCGGCCGGGACCCGGCCGCCATCGCCGCGCTGATCGGCCTGCAGCAGGTCACCAAGGACGCCCCCGACCCGGCCGCGGCCTTCACCGAGGAGATCCGCAGGCTGTCGGCGGTGAAGGAGCCCTACACCGCGTGGCCGGCGTCGGAGCAGTCCGTGCTGGCCCGCAAGCTCGTCGCCGCGTACCCCGCCGCCGGCGTGCCGAGCTTCGACTACCCCTACGTCGTGCTGCCGCGGGCCTCCGAGGCCTCCCGCTCGGCGGCCGAGCGGTTCCTGCGGCTGCTGCTCGACCAGA
Source organism: Amycolatopsis sp. A133 (assembly GCF_031082405.1). Taxonomy (GTDB): domain Bacteria; phylum Actinomycetota; class Actinomycetes; order Mycobacteriales; family Pseudonocardiaceae; genus Amycolatopsis. Next base: position 21,398 of record NZ_JAVHJU010000007.1, on the reverse strand, counting down.
CCGCCACCCAGACGTTCGCCGACGGCGGGTTCCGGACGCCGTCCGGGCAGCTGCTCGGCGACCGGCCGCGCGACACCCGCACGAACGCGGCCCCGCGCCCGGCCGGACCGCCCGCGCCCGAAGCGATGTACGGCGTGCTGCAGGCGTGGGCCGGGGCGAACCTCAGCGCCCGCGTCCAGGTGCTGCTCGACGTGTCCGGCTCGATGGCCGCCACCGTGCCCGGCAGCGGCCGCAGCCGGATGGCGCTCACGCTCGAAGCCGCGACGCAGGGGCTCGGGCTGTTCAAGCCGACGACCGAGATCGGCCTGTGGCTGTTCTCGACCAAGCTGGACGGCGACAAGGACTACAAGGAACTGCTGCCGATGCGGCCGATCTCCCAGCAGCTCGCCGCGGGCGGGGTGGCGACGCTGCAGGCGGTCAAGCCGAAGCCCGGCGGCGCGACCGGGCTGTACGACGCCATCCTCGCCGCCTACCAGAACGCCCGGCAGAGCTGGCAGCTCGGCCGGATCAACGTCGTCGTCGTGCTCACCGACGGGCGCAACGAGGACGGCGACTCGATCGGGCTGCCCGGCCTGCTCGCCGAGCTCGGCCGGCTGCAGGACCCGCGCAAACCGCTGCCCGTGATCGGGATCGGCATCGGTCCCGACATCGACGCGAGCGAGCTGGCGCAGGTCTCCGCCGCGACCGGCGGCGAGTCCTTCACCACGCCGGACCCGCGCAAGATCTCCGACGTCTTCTACCAGGCACTGAGCAAGCTCATGTGCCAGCCGCCCGCGTGCAAGAAGTGAGGACCCCGTGCTGCTGGAGACCGAGAAGCCCGCGCCACGGGCGATCCGAAGACCGTCCGCTCTGGTCATCGCCGCGTTCGTGGCCGGCGTGGTGCCGTTCGCGCTGCACGCGTGGGCGGCGCTGCACGGCAGTCTCGCCCAGGACGACTTCGTCGTCACCTACCGGGCGGCCGCGGCCGGGCCGTTCGACCTCGGCTACCTGTTCCAGGACTACCACGGGCACCTGCAGCCCGGCGGGTTCTTCCTCGCCGCGGTGCTGACGTGGTGGGCGCCGCTGGACTTCCCGCTCCTGATGGCGCCGCTGCTGCTGATGCGGGCCGTCGCGACGGTGCTGTTCTGGTGCTTGCTGGTGCGCTGCTTCGGCCGTCGCTGGGCGATCCTGGTGCCGTTCACCGTGTTCACGGCGTCGACGTTGCTGCTGGTCCCGACGCTGTGGTGGTCCTACGGCGTCCAGCTGGTGCCGGTGGTGCTGGCCGCCGCCGGCGCGTTGCACGCCCACGTCCGGTTCGTCCAGGACGGCGGGCGCTGGTGGCTCGGCGCCTTCGCCTGGACGCTGTTCGGCCTGGCCTTCTACGAGAAGGCCGCGGTGATCCCGGTGCTGCTGGCCGGGGTGACCGTCCTGCTGGGCCGGTCGTTCCGGGAGCACGTCCGCTACTGGGCGGGGCACGCCGTGCTGCTGGCCGGGTTCGCGGCCGTCTTCTTCGTGGTGACGTCGAGCCAGGTCGGGGCGGGTGCGCAGCCGATGTCGGCCGGCACCGTCGCCGACCTGACCGGGCGGATGCTCGGCGACACCCTGCTGCCGGGACTGGCCGGCGGGCCGTGGTCGGGCGCCGGTGCGGGTGCGACCTGGGCGCCGCTGCCGTTCGCGGTGGTCGTCCTGCTGCTGGCGGCCGCACTGGCCGTGGTGATCGCCGGAGTGCGCACCGGCGGACGGCGGGCGTGGGCCGCCTGGGCGCTGCTCGCGGCCGTGTTCGCCGTGGACGTCGCCCTGCTCGCGCTGACCCGGCTGCGCGAAGTCGGCCCCGGGGCGGGCGACGACCCCCGGTACGTCGCCGACCTGGTGCTGGTGGCCGCCCTTTGCGGCGCTTTCGCCTTCCTGCCGCCCGGAGGAATTGCGCCGTCCGGCGGCAACCGTGCCCGGCCGATCGCGCTCGTTGTCTGCGTGCTCCTGCTCGTCAGCTCCGCGGTGGGATTTCCGCGGCTTTCCGCGCCGCTGCGGTTCGAACATTCCGGGCAGTACATCGGCAATGTGCGCGCCGCGATCGCGGAAGATCCCGAGCTGGTCTTCTACGACACGTTCGTCCCGTCCGATGTGGTGCACGAATGGTTCGGGGCGGACTCGCGCGCGTCCCGGGTGGTCGGCCTGCTGCCCGGCACGCACTTCGACCAGCCGTCGAGCCGGCTGCACGTGCTCGACGCGACCGGCACCCCGCACCGGATCACCGGCGTGGACCCGGTTTCCCGCGGCGTGCCCGGCCCGGTCCCGAACTGCGGCAACACCATCGGCGAAACGCCGGTGCGCATCCCGCTGGACACCCCGGTGCTCGGCCGGCACCTGCTCAAGCTCGATTACTACACTTCGGACGGTGGCGAAGGGCTGGTCGAGCGGACGCCGGTGTGGTTCCAGGCCGGGCTGCACACGCTGTACCTGCCGGTGGACGGCCTGTTCGACCACATCGGCGTGCAGCTGTCGAGCCCGGGCGCGCCGGTGTGCGTCGCGAAGGTCGAGGTGGGCAAGCCCGTCGTGAGTGGCAAGTAGGGTTCTAACCCGCCTTACCACTCACGACCTCAGTAGGGGTCGTACGGGCTGTCGTGCCCGAGCACCCTCGCCACCGGCCGCAACCGCAGCCGCAGCAGCACCTTGATCCCGACGTTGCGCAGGAACCACGGCAGCTGGGCCAGCACGCGCAGCCGGTCCGCCGTGGACGGTGGCGCCAGCCGGAACCGCGCCAGCGACGTGGCCCGGTCCACATAGGTGTAACGCCGTCCGAAGAGGACCTTCGCGATCGTGCCGAGCGTGACGCCGATGGAGGAAAAACAGTCGTGGACCAGGATTTCGGCACCCGGCGGCAGGTGCGCCGACCAGCGCAGGTCGTCGGTGTAGGTCCAGTAGTCGTGCTTGCCGTCGATGTAAAGCAGCTGTATGGGGCGGTCCCAGTCAGGCCGCAGTTCCGTGCTGTAACCGGCGACGAGCTCGACGACGTCGTCCAGCCCGGCCCGCCGGATGTTGCGCTCGAACAGCTGCCGCGTCGGCGATCCGCCGAACAGCCTGCCGTCGACGAACGGGTCGACCGCGATCACCGTGGCCCCGGCCGTGCGGGCGGCGGCGCCGAGGACGATCGTGGACCGGCCCTGGTGGCTGCCGATTTCCAGGATGACGTCACCCTTTTCGAGCCGGCACGCGGCGTTCCACAGCGCTTCGCCCTGCGCGCGCGTCATCCAGCCCTTGACCGGCTCGGCCAAGGCCCAGGCATCTTCGAACGAGATGGCGCACCTGCCTGAATTCGGGAGGATCGTCGGCACATGGTAGCCAGGTTTCCGCCTAGTATCTACCGGATGGTAACCGGCACCCGTGCACGAACCCGGGACGACGCCCCACCTTCGGGACGCGACCGGAAGTTCTCGCCCGGTGCGTTCCTCCGCCGGCCGAGCACCTGGATCGTGCTGGCCCTGACCACGTTGTCATTCCTGCAGCTGCCGGGGAAGACGACGTTCGACACCAAACTGGACCTCGCCGTCGACCCGCTCGCCTTCCTCGGCCGGGCCCTGCACCTGTGGAACCCGCAGGCCACCGCGGGCGAGCTGCAGAACCAGGCGTACGGCTACCTCTTCCCGATGGGCCCGTTCTTCGCGCTCTGCCAGGCCACCGGCGTGCCCGCGTGGATCGCGCAACGGCTCTGGGGCGCGGTCCTGCTGTCGGCCGCGTTCGGCGGCGCGCTGCTGCTGGCGCGGGCGATGAAGATCGGGACCGAGCGCACACGGCTGATCGGCGCGCTCGGGTACGCGCTCGCGCCGCGCATGCTGACCGAAATCGGCGGGCTGTCCGCGGAAATGCTGCCCGCGGTGCTGCTGCCGTGGGTGCTGGTGCCGCTCGTGCGGGCCGGGGCGATCGGCTCGCCGCGGCGGGCCGCCGGGCTGTCCGCGGTGGCCGTGCTGTGCATGGGCGGCGTCAACGGCGCGATGGTCGTGATGGCCCTCGTCCTGCCGGGACTGTGGCTGCTGACCCGCCGCTGGACGCGGGTGCACGTCGAGCTCGTCCTGTGGTGGTTCGTCTTCGTCGTCGGCGCGACGCTGTGGTGGATCCTGCCGCTGCTGCTGCTCGGCGAGTACAGCCTGCCGTTCCTCGACTACATCGAGTCCGCGACGAACACCACCGCGCCGATGTCGCTGTTCGAGGTGCTGCGCGGGACCAACCAGTGGGTCGCCTACGTCGTGCAGGGCACGCCGTGGTGGCCCGGCGGCTGGTCGCTGATCGACAACCCGGTGCTGATGCTCGCCACCGGGCTCGTCGCCGGTGTCGGCCTCTTCGGGCTGACCCGGCGGGGCCTGCCGGAACGGCGGTTCCTCGTGCTCGGCGTGGCCACCGGGCTGACCCTGCTGACCATCGGCTACGTCGGCACGCTCGACAGCCCGCTGGCCGAGCAGGTCCGGCACCTGCTCGACGGGCCGCTCGCGCCGCTGCGCAACGTCCACAAGTTCGAGCCGGTGCTGCGGCTGCCGCTGATGCTGGCGTTCGTGCACGGCATTTCGAGCCCGGTGCGGGTGCAGTCGCCGCGGCGCTTCCTGCGGCCCGCGCTGGGCCTGCTGCTGGTGCTGGTGATGGCCGCGCCGGCGTGGCTGCTGAACCTGCGGTCCGGGCCGGGCTGGGACGCGGTGCCCGGCTACTGGTACGACGCTCTTGCGTACGTCGCCAAGGCCGATCCGAACGCGCGGACGCTGCTGCTGCCGGCCACCGGCTTCGGCGAATACGACTGGGGCCGCACGGTCGACGAGCCCGCACAGGCGATCGCGCGGAGCCCGTGGGCGGTCCGCAACCAGGTGCCGCTGGGGTCCGAGGGGAACACGCGGCTGATGGACTCCGTCGACGCGGCGCTGGCGGACGGCCGCGGCGACCCCGGGCTCGCCGCGCTGCTCGCGCGTTCCGGCTACCGGTTCCTGCTGCTGCGCAACGACATCGACCGCGAGCGGACCACGGCCCCGCCCATCGCGACCCTGCGCGCCGGGCTGGCCGGCTCGCCGGGCATCGCGAAGGCGGCGGAGTTCGGGCCACTCGAGGTCTACGAGGTGCAGCGGCCGGTGCCGCTCGCCACCGCGACGTCCACAGAGGACGTCCCCACGGTGAGCGGCGGTCCGGAGAACCTGCTGCCGCTCATCGGCTCCGGCCAGCTCGGCCCGGCGACGCCGACGGTGCTGACCGGCGACGGCGGGTCGCCCGGCGGCCCGCGGCTGGTGACCGACGGCCTGCGCCGGGCCGAACGCAACGTCGGCGGCGTCCGCGACAACCTCAGCCAGACCCTGACCGCCGGTGAGGCCTACCGCCAGCAGCGGGCCGCGGGCGACCTGCTGCCGTTCCCCGGGGCGGAGCACCAGACCGTGGCCGCTTACCGGGGCATCCGCTCGGTGACGGCGTCGACCGCGGCTTCGTTCGCCGACGCCTTCGGCGGCTCGGATCCGGGGCACCAGCCGTTCGCCGCGATCGACGGCGACCCGCGCACGGCGTGGCACTCGTCGTCGTTCACCGGCCCGATCGGCCAGTGGCTCGAGGTGGAGCTGGACACCCCGCGGCTGGTGAACTCGGTGGAGCTGCAGCTGGTGGACGACCTGCGCGTGGGCTGGCCGGCCACGCGGATCCGGATCACGACCGACAACGGCTCGGTCGACCAGCAGGTGATCCGCGGCGCCGGGCCGCACGAGTACTCCGTCGCCGCCGGGGTCACCCGCAAGGTGCGGATCACGCTGCTGTCGCTGGTGGTGGGGCGCCAGGACGGCAACGTCGGCATCGCGGAGCTGAAGATCCCCGGCACCGAGCCGCAGCGGGCCCTGGAAGTGCCCGCGGACCTGCCGACCGGCTCGGCGCCCGGGTTCGTGTTCACGCGCGGTGCGCAGCCGCGGTACGCGTGCCTGCCGGCCGGCGACGCCGTGCGGTGCGACGCCTCCGCCGCCCGTGACGGCGAGGAACCCGACGGGATCCGGCGGTTGTTCAGCACGTCGGCCGAGGAGACGTACCTGGTCGGCGGCTCGGTGCTGCCGGCGGGCGGCGGGCGCAACCCCGTGTCGCTGCCCGGCGTCACCGTGGCGTCGACGTCCCAGCTGGGCGGCGACCCGGCAGCGGCGGGGTTCGCGGCCGTGGACGGCGATCCGGGCACGACGTGGCGCCCCGACGTCACCGACCTGCGGCCCACGCTGACCCTCGGGTGGCCGTCGCCGAAGCGGATTTCGGGACTGCGCATCGAAGTCCCGCCGTCGAGCGGGGCTCGCGCGCCCCGGCAGGTGGAGCTGGCCGGCCGGTCGGGGACGCGGACCGTGCAGCTCGACGCGAGTGGGTCGGCGTCGTTCGAGCCGCTGGACACCGACCAGCTGCAGATCGTGCTGCCGGGCGACGACGACGATCCCGCGGCCCGTGCGGTCGTGGGCGTCGGCAGCCTGGCGCTGTCCGGCAGCCCGGACCTGCTGCCGGCGCCGGACCCGGCGTTCACCGTGCCGTGCGGGTCGGGGCCGAACGTCCACCTGGACGGCCTCGACTACCGGACGTCGGTGCAGGGCAAGCTGTCCGACATCACCGCGCACCGGCCGCTGGCGCTGGGGATGTGCCGGGACTCCGAGGGCGGCATCGCGCTGCCGGCGGGCGGGCACGAGCTGCGGACGGACCGGTCGGAGTCGTTCGTGGTCCAGGATCTGTGGCTGCGTCCGGCGCACGTCACCGCGGCCCCGCCGGCACACCGGGCGGTGCAGGTGGGCGGCTGGGACGCGACGTCGCGGTCGGTGACGGTCGGGCCGGGTGCGGAGGCGGTGCTGGCGGTCCCGGAGAACGCGAACGCGGGCTGGGTGGCCACATTGGACGGTCAGCAGCTGACGCGCACCCGCGTGGACGGCTGGCAGCAGGCGTGGATCGTCCCGGCGGGCGCGGGCGGGGTGGTGTTGTTGTCGTTCACCCCGGACACGCACTACCGCCTGAGCCTGCTGATCGGCGCGGCGGCGGTGCTGGCGCTGCTGGTGGGCGTGGCGTGGCCGGCCCACCGCCGTCGCTTCACGATCTCCCCGGGCGGTTCGTGGACACCGGTGGTGCTGATCGGGTTGCTGGTGGTGCTGGGCGGGATGCTGCCGGTGGTGCTGCTGATCGCGTGCCTGCTGGCCCGCCAGTTTTCGGAGCGGGCCCCGAGGTACCTGGCGTTCGGCGGCATGGCGGTGGCGGCGGCCGTGTCGGTGACGGGCCGGGTACTGGGCCACGGCCAGGACTGGGCCTACGGCCCGGTGACCCAGGCGGCCCTGCTCCTGGCCGCGGCAGCGATGGTGTCCACATGCGTGGACTGGTTCACCCGCAAGGAAAACCCCACGGAACCCACGACGACGTAGCCTCCCGAAGCCCTCCTGACTACAGATTCGGAAGCGTCACTTTCATAGGGAAAGTGACGCTTCCGCCGGAGGGCGCGGGGCTGCTCAGGCCGGTTTGCGCGGGCGGAGCTCCAGGAGGGCGCCGGCCGCGGCCAACGCGCCGGCGGTGCAGGCCGCGGCCGTGACCACCTGGGTGGGTGAGCCGTGGAGCCACGTCGTGATCAGCAACGCCTCCACGGCCACCGCCGTCCACATCAGCACCGTCACGCGGCGGTCGCCGTCGGCCAGGCGGGCGTACAGCAGGATCTGGACCAGCGCCAGCATCGAGCCCGCCAGCGCGAACGGCCACACCGGCATCGTGCTCCCGGCGTACCGCGCGCCGCCGATCACGGCGAGCAACGAAGGCCCCAGGACCAGCGACGTCAGCAGCACCAACGCGTCCAGGCCGCCGCACACCAGAAGCGCCACCGGCAGGACCCGGCGACGCCGGTCGGACACGGCGAACCGGGGGAGCACCAGCACCCCCACCGCCTGCGGCAGCCAGTACGCGATCTTCGTGACGATCGCCCCCAGCGCGTACTCGCCCGCCGCCCCCGCCGGCAGCGTGTGGCGGGCCAGCACCAGGTCGAGGTTCACCAGCAGCACCAGCGCCAGCATCGCCTGCGCCGTGTGGAGCACCTCGCCGCCGTGGCGGTCGGCCCAGCGGGGACGCGGGCGGCCGCAGAGCTGCCAGCCCGCCACGACCACCACCAGCGAACCGACGGCCGCCCCGGCCAGCGCCCCGGTCGGCGACCCCGAGACCACCAGCCCCACCAGCGAACCGCCGACCTTGCCGACGCCCTCCAGCGCGATCAGCCCGGACAGCACCGCGAACCGGTGGCTGCCCTGCAGGAGACCGTGGAACACCCCGAGCAGCGTCAACGGCCCGAGCGCCGCCGTCACCAGCAGCGCCGGGGCCAGCGAACCCAGGTGCAGCAACAGCACCAGCAACGGGCTCAGCGTCAACGCCGTCGTCGCGACGATCGCGCTCGTCACCAGGCCGAGCGCGAACAAGGAACCTTGGGAAAGCGACGGCGAGCGCGCCACCCGCAGGGCCACCACCGTCTGCAGGCCCATCGCCGGGACGACGCCGATCACCAGCACCGCCAGCAGCGAGCTCAGCTCGCCGAACGCGCCCGGCGCGAGGATCCGCGCGGCCGCCAGGCTCAGCACGTAACTGGCCGCGTTGTTGCCCGCGAGCGCGAGCGAGACGAGGATCGCCGCGACCCGGTTGCCGGTCCGCGCCGGGACTTCGGTGTCTACGCTCAACGGCGGGCTCCCATTACCGGCGGGTAATGACCAGGGACCCTAACCGCGCGCGCAACGGAAAGGAAGGGCCGTGGACGCACCGAGCAGGCGGCTCGCCCTCCCGGCGCTGTCCGCCGTGCTGGCGTTCGCCGTCTGCGCGCCGCTGCTCGGCCGCGGGTTCGTCCTGAGCTACGACATGGTGTTCGCGCCGCGGCAGTACTTCGTGCCGGACGCCTTCGGGCTCGGCAGCACGCTCCCGCGGTCCGTTCCCGCCGACGCGGCCGTCGCGCTCGCCACGACCGTGCTGCCCGGGGACATCGTCCAGAAAATCGTCCTGCTCCTGGCCATCTTCTTCGCCGCCTTCGGGGCGGGACGGCTCGTCCCCACCGAACACCTGGGCACCCGGCTCGTCGCCGCGACGGCCTACGCCTGGACGCCGTACATCGCGGAACGGCTGTTCATCGGCCACTGGCCGCTGCTGCTGACGTACGCGTGCCTGCCGTGGATCGCCCTCGCCGGGCTCGCCGCGCGCAAGCACGAACCGAATTCCCTGCCGAAGCTGGTGATCGCCTGCGCGCCGGCCGTCCTGACCCCGCCGGGCGGCATCCTCGCGGCCGCCGTGATGGTGGTGGCCGCCGGTTCCCGGCGGCTGTGGCAGACCGTTCCGCTCGCCATCGCGCTGAACCTGCCCTGGCTGGTGCCGACGTTCCTCAACGCCGGCGGCACGTTCTCCGACCCGGACGGCGTCACGGCGTTCAGCGCCCGCGCCGAAAGCTGGGGTCCCGCGCTGCTGAGCGTGCTGGGGCTGGGTGGCATCTGGAACGCCGAAACGGTGCCCGGCAGCCGGGCCGTGCCGCTGGTCCCGGTGCTGACGCTCGTCATCGTCGCCCTCGCGATCGCCGGCCTGTGGCCGCTGGCGCAGCGGTGGGGGAAGGCGCCGGTCCGCTCCTTGACCGCTCTCGGCGTCCTGGGCGTTCTGCTGGCTTCGCTGGCGACGTTGCCGGGCGGGGACGCGCTGCTCACCGCCGCGACGCGGTACCTGCCCGGCGCCGGACTGCTGCGTGATGCCCAGAAGTGGGTGGCGTGGTGGGCCCTGCCCCTCGCCGTCGGGTTCGCGCTGGCCGTCGAAGCCGCCGCGGCGAAACTGAAAACCGCGCAGGGCCGCGTCGCCCTGGTGACGGCGGCGGCCGTTTTCCCGCTGCTGACCATGCCGGACCTGGCGTGGGGCGGCTGGGGACGGCTCGGTACCGCGCAGTACCCGGCCGACTGGCGAGTCGTGTCCGAAAAGCTCGGTGACCGGCCCGGTGACGTGCTGGCGTTGCCGCTCTCGGCGTTCCGCGGGTTCGCCTGGAACGATGGCCGCACCCAGCTCGACCCGGCGCCGCGCGTGCTGCCGAAACCGGTGCTGATGGACGACACCCTGCAGGTCGGCGCCGAACGCATCGCCGGCGAAGACCCGAGGATCGGCGACGTCCGGGCCGCGACGTCCGCGCGGGAGCTCACCGCCGCCGGCATCGGCTGGATCCTCGTCGAACACGGGACACCCGGTTACGTCGACCCGCGGTTGCTCGCCGACGCGACGCGGGTGTGGTCGGGTGAATGGCTGACGCTGTACCGGACCCCGGGTGTGCCGGCGGTGAAAGCGATCTCGTGGACGCCCGCCTTGCTGGCGAACGGAGTAGCGCTCACATTGCTGTGCGTCGCACTGTTGTGCCGCATGTTACCGATGCGTACATTGGGCCGCGGCAGGATTTCCCCGCCGCGGAAGGAGTGACACGTGGGCACGGTCATCGGCGCGATCGTCGCCGTCATCATCGGCGGCGGAGCGGCGACCGCGGGCGGTTTCGCCCTCATCAAAAGCGCGGACCCGGACACGGCGGCTCCGGTGCAGCAGAAGCTCAACGCGCAGGTGAAGTACAACCCTGCCGACCATCCGCTCAAGATCTACGGGGACCGCTGACGCGTGACCCGGCTCGCCTCCGACCACGCGCACCGCGTCATCGGGCTCTACGGCGACCCCACCGTTTCTTGGAGCATCCTCCTCGAAGCGGACCTCGGCGCGGCCGCGCCGGAACCGGAGAAACTCCGTGCGCGGCTGGCGGCCGCGGTCCAGCAGTACCCGCACCTCGGTGCGGTGCCGGAAATCGAGCGGATCGGCGACCTGGCGACCGTCCGGGACCGCTTCGCTTCGGCGCCCTACGAACGCGGCGCGCCTCTGGTGCGCGTCGCCGTCGGCGAACCCACCCTCCTCGTCGCCGCGCACCACGGCGCTCTCGACGGCCTCGGCCTGCTGGCCCTGCTCGGCATCCTCCTCGACGTCCCGGTTTCCTCGGGCGCGCGGGGGATCGGCGAGCGGGCGGGCGGCAAACCCTTTGCCCTTTCGGCTCTCCAGCGGCTCGCCGAGGCGCTTTTTGCGCCACCGGGCCGGATCACCCCCGACCGCGACCGCGAGGCCGCGGGAGACGTCTTCGTGGCGTGCCACGAGCCGCGGCTGCGGCTGGGTGCCGCGGGGTTCGTCGCGGCCGCCGTCCGCACCACCGAACGCTGGAACCGCGCGCACGGCGCCCGCACCGCCCGGGTCGTGGCCGCGCTGGGCGCGTCACGGCGGTCCGGTGCCGCGCCGGAACCGGTGCACGACAGCGCCTTCTTCCGGCTGCGCCTCGGCCGCGGCGCGGACGTCGCCGAGGTGCTCGAGGCTCAGCCGCCGGAGCCGGATTTCCCCGCCCGCAGCAGCCGGCTCGCCCGGCTGGGCACCCGGCTGCTGGCGAGCAGGCTGGGCTCGACGTTCCTGGTGTCGAACCTCGGCGTCGTCGACACCGGGGACACCGTGCGGTCGCTGGCGTTCTACCCCGCCGCGAGCGGGCGGTCAGGCGTGGCGTTCGGCGCGGCGACCACCGGCGCCACCACCACCGTGACCGTGCGCGCCCGCCGCAAGGACTTCGACGCGCCCGCCGCCGCCCGGCTCTTGGGCGAGTTCCGGGACGCGGTACGGGACCAGGGTCCGCGGCCGGGGCACCGGCCGTCCGGAGACCTCCCGCACGAGTGACTCGAACTGCCCGGCGCTGGAGTCCCAGCTGTACTTCCCGGCCCGCTCGGCGCCCGCCAAGCCCATCTCCGCGCGTCGCAGCCCGTCGGCGAGCAGGTGGTCGACCTGGGCGGTGAAATCGTCGAAGTCGTCGGCCAGCAGGCCGGTCCGGCCTTCCACAATGGACTCGGTGACACCACCGGCGGCGCGGTAGGCGACCGAGGGCACGCCGTGCGCCGCCGCCTCCATGATGACGATGCCCCAGCCCTCCTTGACCGACGGGCACAGGTGCACCCACGACCGCGCGAGGATCTCGTGCTTGGCCTGCTCGTCGACCCAGCCGTGCAGGACGACCCGGTCCGCGACGCCGCGCGAAGCCGCGTGGGCGCGCAGCACGTCGTCCCACGGGCCCTGGCCGACGACCTCCAGCCGCAGGGACGGCCAGCGCCGCGCGAGCTGCGCGACGACGTCGATGGCGTGCTCGATCCGCTTGTGCGGCACCAGCCTGCTCACCGCGACCAGCATCGGCTCGCGGTCCCGTTCGGACGCGCACGGCGGTGGCTCGTCGAGGCCGTTCGGGACCACCGTGACGCGTTCGCGCTCGACGCCCAGCTCCGCCAGTTCCGCCTTGGTGACCTCGGAAACCGTGACGTACCGGCACCCGCGGAACAGCCACGGCGCCAGCCGCGACTCGATCCACCAGCCGATCCGGCCCAGCGTCTCGCCGAGCGCGCTGATCCACTGTTCCTCGTGGACGTGGTGCACGAGCACCAGCACCGGGCAGCCGGCGACCAGCCGGGCGAAGAACGGCAGGCCGTTCTGGACGTCCACCACAAGATCGGCGCGGGCCCGGCGGATCGCGCGCAGCGCGTGCGCGTAGACGCCGAACTTGTTGCCCCGCCGCCGGTAGCGGACGCCGTCGCGCCATTCGCCCGCCGTCGCGCCCGGGTAGGCGGCGCACTGGATCTCGACCCGGTAGCCCGCTCTGGCCAGGCCTTCGGCCATGCGCTCGACGTACCGCTCCGAACCGCCGCCTTCGGGGTGGCCGGTGTCGCGCCAGTTGACGAGGAGCACACGAGGACGTTCCATCGGGTTATCCAAACTGTAGCGACGGTGCTAGGTTACTGGTGCGTACACAGTAGATGAACGTATTCGGGAAAGCGACGGTTCAATGGTAGGTAATCCGGTTATCGCCGCGACGGCGCAGCCGCATCGCGCCACGCTCCGTCGTTCGGTGACCCTCTTCCGGACATTCCTCACCGAGCAGACCGACCCGGACGGCTTCTATTCCGCGCTGGCCGCCGACTCCGTCCGGCAATTGGCGGCGCACACTCCGCTGTCCGGCCGCACGGTGCTCGACGTCGGCGGCGGGCCGGGCTATTTCTCCGACGCGTTCCGCGCGGCGGGCGCGGTCTACCTCGGCCTCGACCCGGACGTCGGCGAGCTGTCCGCCCGCGGTGAGCCGGGGGAGAACATGATCCGCGCCAGCGGCACGGAACTGCCGGTGCGCAGCGGATCCGTGGACGTTTGTTACTCGTCGAACGTGCTGGAGCACGTCAGCGAGCCGTGGGTCATGCTCGCCGAGATGTGCCGGGTGACCAAGCCCGGCGGCACGGTGTTCGCGTCGTTCACGCCGTGGTATTCGCCGTGGGGCGGCCACGAGACGGCCCCGTGGCATTTCCTCGGCGGTCACTACGCCCGGGAGCGTTACGGGCGGAAATTCGGCAAGCAGCCGAAGAACAAATTCGGCGAAAGCCTGTTCCCGGTTTCGGTCGGCGCCGCGCTTCGCTGGGCGAAGGCGACGCCGCTCGCCGACCTGGTGGCCGGGTATCCGCGGTACCACCCGAGCTGGGCGATGTGGATCGTGCGGATTCCCGGCCTCCGGGAAATTGCTTCCTGGAATTTGGTTCTGGTGCTGCGAAGGCGTTAGCGGTCGGCGCCCACCGGCACCCGGTGCCGGCGCTGCGGCGGGGCCGGCGGGGCGGCCGGGCGGCGGCGGAGGAGCAGGTACAGCGCGACGACGATCAGCACGCCGCCGCCGATGCCGAGCCAGAGCGGGCCGGTGCTGGACAGGAACTCCAGCTTGCCCTTGTTCTCGTCGATCTGGTCGACCATCTGCGCGATCGTCTTGCCGTTGTAGGTCAGCGTCCCGTCGAACACGACGGTCGGGCTGCCGGTGGCGGGGCGCAGTTCCTGGTGCTGCTGTTGCTGCTGCTTCACCTCGACCCCGGTGACCGGCTCCACCCACATCGTGTTGACCCCGCGGTAGTACAGGTCCGCGTCGACGCTCGAACCGGTGGCGCCGACGAGCGAGCCGGGCACCTGCTTCGTTTCGAGCTTGGTGTCGGGGATGTTCTGGACGAACTTGTAGGTCTCGATCCCGTTCACCGTCTCGGTGCCGGTGAACCGGGCGGTGACGGCCTGGCCGGTGTTGTCGTCGTAGACCGGGTAGTCCTTCTGCTCGGTGCCGAAGGGGAACTTGAAGTTCAGGCCGGGCTGGGCCTTGTAGTCGTTCTCCTCGGGGGGCTTCTCGCCCTCCTTGTCGGCCTTCTCCTTGAGGTCGGTGACGTAGCTGCTTTCCCGGGTGCACTTCGGGTCGGCAGCGCCACGCGGGTCGTAGCCCTCGGAGGTGCGCCGGTCGAAGCAGACCTGGCGCTTGCTCGCGCTGAGCACAGTGCCGTCGGCGTCGTCCTTGACCTGCACCGCGAGCAGCCAGACCGCGTAATCGGTGTCTTGGTGCATCTCGGGCCGGGCGAAGTTCGCCTGGACGCGGGCGGTCGCGGTGAGCCGCCTGTTCTCGCGGATCTCGGTGACCGGGCCGGAGCCGTCGTCGGTCACGGCGAGGACCTTGCTCGCGGTGCCTTCCAGCACCGACGTCGAATCCTGGTCGAGCGGCACCTTGGCGAGCTTCGGGTAGACGTAGGTCGGCAGCAGCGCTGCACCGGCGACCGCGAAAACCCCCAGTGCCAGCAAGATCAGGCCGAAAGCTCGTCGCAACGGTCCTCCTGGGTCGTACTGCGGACACCCAAATTACCCGGCGGTAATCAGGTGCACGGATAGTGGCCCGCGCCACGTCGCGCGTCAAAGTGTGACCGGCGGTCACAGACACCCGAGGCGACCGGAAGGTCGTACGGGCACCCCCGTTCGGACCAATCGACCAAACATGTTTGTTCCCGGGCACAACGGGCGCGGGCCCACCATCTGACGATCCGCACTCCGCCGCGCCGGACCGCAAAGGAGAAATCCCCTTTTGCCCCAGGACCCTTCGATGGTCGCCATCGCGGCGACCGCGCGCTGGCGGGCCCGGATCGTGGCGGCGGCCGCGAGCGCGGGAATCACGCTCGCCGACCCCCTGGCGGGCGTGCCCGGCATCCGGGTGCTGACGTGCGCCTCGGGCGACCTCGGCGCGATCGTCCCCCGCCTGACCCGCAACGCCGAGCCGGCCCACCCGGCGATCGGCGCCCATTCGGACTCGATCGCCGACCGCGAGCTGCGCGACGCGGTGGCGGACGTCGCGGCCCTGCTGTCGCTGCACGGAAACGTGGTCCTCGACCTCGACGCGGGCGGCCGCCGCCACCGCCCACCCCGCCCGGACGTCGTGGTCTCGGCGGTCATGGACCGTCCCCAGTGGACGGAGCCGGCGGTGGCTTTGCCGGTGGGAAGGGATCGGCGCGGCGGCCCGCTGACGGTGGCGTTGACCGCGGGCCCGGGCTTCGAGCGAACGTTGTTGGAGCTGGCCCGCCTGGTCGAGACCGACGCGGCTTAGCGCCCCCACCCCTCGCCCCACCCACGCCGCCCGCCCGGCGGCCCGCTCGCCCGGCTGTGCCGCCCGCCCGGCACGGCCGCTCGCCCGGCGGCACGGTCGCCCGCCCGCCCGCCCGCCCGGCTCGGCCGCCCACCCCGCCCGGCACGCCCGCCCGCCCCGCCCCGCCCCGCCCGGCACGCCCGCCCGCCCGCCCCGTCCGGCGCGCCCGCCCGCCCCGCCCGGCTCGGCCGAACGCGCGCGCGGCCACCCGGCTCAGCGCGGCCGACGCTCACGACCCGGTCCATGCGCCCCAATGTGGCGTTGGTTGCGTCCAACGCACCGAACGCCACATTGGGTGCGTTGGACGCACCGAACGCCACATTGGGGCGCTTGAGGCGGGACCGTCCCCGGCGACCTGGGGAACCCCAGGCTGCGGCTACTGCTCAGCCCTGGCCGACGACCGCGGTCGCCCGGATCTCCACGCGCATTCCCGGTGCTCCCAGCGCCGCCACTCCGATCTGGGTCCAGATCGGGGCGCGGTCGCCCATCCGCTGCCGGAACTGCTCCACCATCACCCGCGTGTGGTCGTCGCCGATGGTGTCGTCGGCCGTGGGGATGTGGAACGAATCCACCGCCACCACGTCGGCCCAGGTCGCGCCCGCCGTGGCGAGGGTGCGCTCCACGTTGTCGAACGCCTGGACGATCTCCTTCTCGAGGTCCTCCGGGAACCTCGTCTCGTCGTCCCAGCCGCCCTGGCCGGAGATCTCGACGCGATCGCCGATCCGGACCGCCTGGCTGTAGTGCAGGGCCGCCAGGTGGCGCGGGCCGTAGCCCGGGGTCACGAAGAACATGGAACACCTTCCGATTGACTTCACGCTTGAAGTCAACGTACCACGGACTTACTTCAAGCGTGAAGTCACGACCGGATGGGTAGGGTTCCGTCATGGCCGAAACCGCACCGGGCGGCGCAGGCGCGGACCGGCCGCGCTGGCTCAGCCCGGCCGAAAAGGAAGCCTGGACCGGGCTGGTCTCGCTCATCCTGCTGCTCCCGGGACGGCTGGAGGCGCCGTTGCAGCACGAAGCGGGCCTGACGCTGTTCGAGTACCTCGCGCTCAGTCACGTCTCGGAAGCGCCGGAGCGCCGCCTGCGGATGAGTGAGCTGGCCTTCCTCGCCAACGGTTCCCTGTCCCGGCTGTCCAATGTGGTCAAGCGGTTCGAGCAGCGCGGCTGGGTGCGGCGCTCGCCCGACCCCGACGACGGCCGGTACACCCTGGTCGCTCTCACCGATGCCGGGTTCGAGGTGGTCGAGGCGGCCGCGCCGACGCACGTGCGCAGTGTCCTGGCCGTGCTCGACCCGCTCACCGCCGCCGATCAGCAAGCGCTCGCCCGGATCGCCGCCAAGCTGCGTGTGCGGCCCGCCGACCTGGGCTAAAGCTCGTCTTCGACCCACTCGAGCAGGTCGCCGGGCTGGCAGCCGAGGACCCGGCACATGGCTTCCAGGGTGCTGAAGCGCACCGCTTTCGCGCGGCCGTTCTTCAGCACGGCGATGTTGGCCGGTGTGAGCCCGACCTTCTCGGCGAACTCCCCGACGCTCATCTTGCGCTTGGCCAGTTCGACGTCGATGCGCACGACGATCGGCATCAGATGACCGCTTCCAGGTCGGACCGGAGCGTGGTGGCCTGCCGCAGCAGGGTGCGCATGACCACCATCAGCAGGCCGATCACCGTGATCGCGACGGTGACCAGGAACAGCAGCATCGGCATCCCCGGGTCGTCCGCGTTGAAGCCGACGAGCAGCAGCATGCCGGCGAACACCACCCACGCGGCGGCGACGGCCCACACGATCGCGTCGACCCACTTCAGGGACGCGGTGGTGAAGATCCGGTCCTTCTTGACCAGGGTCAGCAGCTTCCACGTCGCGACGACCACCACCTGCACGCACAGCACCAGGAACACCGCGACGGCGGTCAGCGGCCAGCGCAGCGGTGCGTCGTGCGGGTTCTGCTGGGCGTGGTAGGCGATCGCGCCCGGTAGCGACATCGTCTGGAACACGACGAGGACGCCGAACAGCACCACGAGGAAGAACCTGAGCGCGGCAACGGCCCATTTCTCGGTCATCATGCGCCGACTATCGCCGGGTTCCTATCGAAAGTCAATCGGTAGTAATCGAAAAGCGATCAATCCGGCTCCGGGTCCAGGCGCACCGACTCGAGCGCGACGTACAGCTCGCCGATGTCCACCGGGTCGGTGAGGTGGCGCTTGGTCAGCTCCTGCACGCGCCGCAACCGGTAGCGGACCGTGTTGGGGTGCACGAACAGCCGGTCCGCGGCGTCCTTCGCGGAGCCGTGGCCGGCGAACCACGCCAGCAGCGTGTCGAGCAGGACCTTGCGTTCCGCGCCCGGCAGGGCGAGCACGCCGGCCAGCGCCGACCGCACGACGTCGCGGGCCATCCCGGGTGCGGCGGCCACCAGCGTCGTCACCGGCGAATCGCCGAACACCACCACGCCCGCGGTCGCCGACGGCAGCGAGCGGCGGGCGATCCGGGCCCGGTGCAGGGCGTCCGGGACGTCGGGGAACCCGGTGAACGGCCTGCTCATCCCGGCCGCCAGCGGCAGCGACCCCAGCACTTCGCGCAGCCGCCGGAGGTCCTCGATCCGGTCGATCGCGACCAGGCCCGCCTCGCCGCCGGGCCGCCACGCCGACCGCCAGCGCCGCGCCCGCAGCAGCGCTTCGACGGAGTCGTGCTCGTCCGGCTCGACGCGCTCCGTCACCACGGCGACGAACATGCCCGCGGTCGGCAGGCCCAGCTCCCGTGCGGCGGCTTCCATGTCCGCCTGGCTCACGAGCCGGCCGCGCAGCAGGTCGTCCAGCAGCCGCGCGTTCGCGTGCGACGGCTCGGCCGCGACCTGCTCGTACGCCGTGGTCAGCGCGTCGGAGTAGAGGTCGATCGCCTTCCAGACGTAGGAGTTGATCTCGATCGTCCGGGTCGGGTTGAGGAACTCCGGGCCGGCGAGCTCCAGCAGGGCTTCGTAGACGAAGGTGCCGCCGATCCGGAACGCGCGCAGCACGGCGGGCAGCGGGATGCCCTGGCGCGCCTGGACGAGCCCGGTCTTGCGGGCGGCGTCGAGGGCGAGCCCGCGGCCTTCGGCCAGCGCCGTCAGCGCGCGTTCGAGGTTGGCCTCGCAGACCTGCCGCAGCTCGCCCGGGGCGGCCTCTTCCACCTGCCGGTAGAACTCGTCCTGCTCGCCGAGCAGCCGGGCGAGGCGATCGGCGAACTCGGGCAGCCTGGCCAGCATCTCGCGCACGAGCTCGCGGTGTTCGCGAGGTACCGGCTTGGCCAGAGCTTCGATGCCCATCCCTCACTTTAGCTCGGGTCCCCCGCCCGGGACATGCACGAAGTTGAGCAAAATTCATGTCCGTCGGGTGATCGAGGTCGTGGGGTCTTGATGGCTCAGGCGGGCTTGCGGGCGGTCAGGTACACGTGCGGCTCGGGCCCGGCGCCCGGGTGGTCGGGGACGAACTCCGCCTGGTCCTCGCGGACGATTTCGAGCCCCGCGCCGCGCAGCAGCCCGGCGAGCGCGGCGGCGGTGAAGCTGCTCGCGCGGACCGGGTGCCCCATGAAGACGATGTCGACCCGTCGACGTCGGCGGGCACGGTGGCGAAGACGAGCAGGCCGCCGGGCTTCAGCCAGGCCGCGAGACGGCCGATCATGGTTTCCTGCTCGGGCCGGGGGAGCTGCAGCATCGAGAAGAACGCCGTGATCGCGTCCCACGTGCCGTCCGCGAAGGACAGTTCGCGCATGTCGCCGAGTTCGAAGCGGGCGGCGGGCACCTGGCTCCGCGCGATCTCGACCATCTTCGGGGCGACGTCGTAGCCGGTGACGTCGTGGCCGGCCGCGACCAGCAGTTCCGCGGTGGGCCGCCCGGTGCCCGCCCCGAGGTCCAGCACCTTCGCCTCCGGGGGCAGGGCCGCGAGCAGGTCGGTGAGCGCGGCCCGCTGCGCGGTCGCGGTGCGGAAGGCGTGTTCGTAGTCCGTGCCGAGAGCGTCGAAGACCTCGGCGGCGGTTTCGGGGCGGGTCATGAGCGGACCCTGCCAGAAACCCGGCTCCCCAACGTCGCGAATGACTCATTCGGGACCTGCGACGTCGCGAATGAGTCATTCGCGACGCTTCGCGGGCGGCCCGGTGCGCATCGGTCCGGCGGCGCTAGGGTTCGGCCGTGACCGGTTTGCGAGGTGTTTTCGCCGGGTTCGGCAAGAGCAGGGCGTTCGCGGTGCTCGGGCGGGCGCTCGTGCCCGCCGACCGGGTGCTGCTGCGGATCAGCGGCGGCCGCGTCGGCGTCGGCGCGGCGGTCGGGCTGCGGACGTTGCTGCTCACGACCATCGGCCGCCGCAGCGGCGAGCCCCGGCAGGTGCCGCTGCTGTACGTCGAGCGGGCCGGCGGTTACGTCGTGATCGGCTCGAACTGGGGCGGCGAGGCCCACCCGGCGTGGTCGGCGAACCTGCTGGCCCACCCGGCAGCGACGGTCGCGATCGGCGGCCGGACCGTCGAGGTCACCGGGCGACTCCTGACCGGGGACGAGCGCCAGGAGATGTGGGACGCGGTCGCGGCGTACTGGCCCGCGTACGACCGGTACGCCGTGCGGGCCGGCCACCGCGAGATCCGCGTCTTCCTGCTGGAGCCGGTCAGCCGATGAGGTCGGTGTGCCGGATCCGGTACACCTGCAGCCGCAGGTTGTAGTACTTGTCCGTCTCGCCGACCCAGTTCATCCCGAGCCGCTTGGCGACGGCGATCGCGCGGGTGTTGTTCGGCCGCGCGACGGCGAACAGCTCTTCGGTGTCCTGGGTGAAGGCCCACTCGATGAGCGCGGTCGCCGCTTCGGACGCGTAGCCCTTGCCCCAGACGCCGGGGCTGAGCTGCCAGCTCAGTTCGAGGTCCTCCTCGAACGGCGGGAGCAGCCGGATGCCGAGGCCGCCGATCACCGCACCGTCCTCCTTGCGCTCCACGGCCCAGCGGCCGCGCGGCGGCGGCAGGTTCGGCTGCGCCTCCTGCCAGGCGTGCAGCACCGCGCGCATCGCGCCGATGTCGCCCACGCGGTCCATGGCCGGGGTCAGCCAGTGCGTGACGTCCTCCGCGCCGTAGATGGCGAACGCGGCTTCGGCGTCGTCCACCGTCCAGTCCCGGATCACGAGCCGGTCGGTGCTCAACGGGGTCTCCATACAGGACGCTACGTCGGAAGGCCGGTGATTGTTCCCGGGCGAAAGTGCTCAGAAGATGAACACTTAAGCCGGGACGATGAGGGCATGGAGAAGATCGACGGGATCGCGGTGCTGGAGGTCACATCGGCCGGGGAGTGGCGGAGGTGGCTGGCGGCTCCGGACCGGACCTCGGTGTGGCTGGTGATCCGGCGCAAGGGGAGCGCGCGGCCCGGGGTGGCGATCCACGAGGCGATGGAGCAGGCGCTGTGCTTCGGCTGGATCGACAGCAAGGCGCTGCGGCGCGACGCGGAGAGCACGTACCTGTGCTTCACGCCGCGGAAGCCGTCGAGCACGTGGAGCCGGGTGAACCGCGAACGGGTGTCGCGGCTGACCGCGGCGGGGTTGATGACGCCGGCGGGTCAGGCGGTGGTGGACCTCGCCCGGCGGACGGGGACCTGGGACGTGCTGGCCGAGGCTCAGGACGGGGTGGTGCCGGCGGATCTGCGGCGTGCCTTCGAGGCGGATGCGGTGGCTTCGGGGAACTTCGAGGGCTTCCCGCCCTCGTCGCGGCGGTTGATCCTGGAGTGGATCGCGAAGGCCAAGCGGCCGGAGACCCGCGGGCGCCGCATCGCGACGACGGTCGAGCTGGCGCGGCAGAACCGCCGGGCCGCCCACCCGCTCGCAAGGACGGTCGTGAGTGGTAAGGCGGGTTAGAACCCGCCTTACCACTCACTGACCCGCCAGGCGGAGGATCACCGCGGGTGGCTGCGAGCTCTCCCGCGGCCGGTCGTGAGTGGTAAGGCGGG
>NZ_JAVHJU010000063.1 GCF_031082405.1 Amycolatopsis sp. A133 | reverse complement strand
TCAACGAACAAGCCATCATCTCCTACCTCGTCTCCGCCTACTACTCCGCCGCCGTCCTCGTCCCCGACGCCCTCGCCGTCCTCGAAGGCGCCGAAATCGGCCGGGAGGGATGATGCCCGAACCCGTTACCCCGCCCCGGCCGCCCGACCTCGAACCGCCGCGTCCCGGGACCGGGCTGCCGCCCTCGGCGTTCGGGCCGACCGGGCTGGGCACCACCGCCGCGCGGGTCGTGCCCCGCACCGGCGGCACCCGCCCGCCGCACACCCCTGAACCCGATCGGCGGCCCACCCCGTGACCGTCACCGAAGAAACCCGGTCGGTGCAGCTGTCGCTGAGCGTCACCGCCGCCCGCACCCTGACCACCACCACCAAAACCGTGCCGCAGATGCGCGGCATCACCACCCGCTGGCTGTTGTCCCAGCTCCCCTGGGTCGACGTCCCGGCCGGGTCCTACCGCGTCAACCGGCGCCTCACCTACACCCTCGGCGACGGCAAACTCTCCTTCTACACCACCGGCGCCCGCGTCCACGTCGTTCCCGCCGAGCTCACCGAACTGCCCCTCCTGCGCGGCTTCGGCGACGAACAAGCCCTGGCCGCACTCGCCGACGCGTTCGAGCAACGCGAATACGGACCCGGCGCCACCCTCGTCACCGCCGGCACCCCCCAGGACACCCTGTTCCTGCTCGCCCACGGCAAAGTCACCCGCCACGGCACCGGCCCCTACGGCGACGAAACCCGCCTCGGCACCGCCACCGACGGCGACCACTTCGGCGAGGAAATCCTCGGCCCCGACCCCGGCGCCTGGGGCTTCACCGCCCGCGCCGCCACCCGCGTCACCGCACTCGTGCTGCCCGCCGCCGCCTACGCCCGCCTCAACGGCCGCTCCGAACCGCTGCGCACCCATGTCGCGCAAGCCCTGTCCCGGCCACGGAAACCGCAGAACGCCAAAGGCGAAGCCGCCATCGACCTCGCCGCCGGCCACGACGGCGAACCGCTCCTGCCCGGCACCTACGTCGACTACGACCCTTCACCGCGGGAATACGACCTCGCCGTCGCCCAAACGCTGCTGCGGGTCCACAACCGCGTCACCGACCTCTACAACCACCCCATCAACCAGCTCGAACAACAACTCCGGTTGACCGTCGAAGCGTTGCGGGAACGGCAAGAACACGAGCTGATCAACAACACCGACTTCGGGCTGCTGCACAACGCCGACCTCAAACAGCGGCTCACCACCCGCACCGGCCCGCCCACGCCGCTGGATCTGGACGATCTGCTCTGCCGCCGCCGCAAAACCCGCTTCTTCCTCGCCCACCCCCGCGCCATCGCCGCCTTCGGCCGGGAATGCACCACCCACCGCATCTACCCCGACCCCACCGTCCTCGACGGCAAACGCGTCACCGCCTGGCGCGGCGTCCCGATCCTGCCCTGCGACAAAATCCCCATCAGCACCACCGGAACCACGTCGATCCTGGCCCTGCGCACCGGCGAAGACGACGCCGGCGTCATCGGCCTGCGCCCGAAGTCGCTGCCCGACGAATACCAACCCGGGCTGAACGTCCGGTTCATAGGCACCGACGAACGCGCCATCACCTCCTACCTCGTCAGCGCCTACCACTCCGCCGCCGTCCTCGTCCCCGACGCCCTCGGCGTCCTCGACGACGTCCAGGTCGGTCGCTGATGACCACCATGAACACACGCACCGCGGCCCGGCCCCTCGGTGAGGTCCTCGCGTGGAGCAAGGGACTCGTCGATCCGGCCTTGCGCACGGCCGCCGGGCGGCTGCCGGAAGCGATGCGGCGGATCGCCGCCTACCACTTCGGCTGGCAGGACGCCGACGGGAGACCGGCTTCCGCCGACGGCGGCAAGGCGCTGCGGCCCGCCTTGGTGCTGCTGTGCGCGGAAGCCGCGGGCGGCGAGGCCGCCGACGCCGTCCCGGCCGCCGTCGCGGTCGAGCTGGTGCACAACTTCTCGCTGCTGCACGACGACGTCATGGACGGCGACACGACCCGGCGGCACCGCGCGACGGCGTGGACGGTGTTCGGCACCGGGCCGGCGGTGCTCGCCGGGGATGCGTTGCTGAGCCTGGCGTTCGAGGTGCTGGCGCCGAGCGGGGTCGCGAACGCGCGGCTGCTGTCGGCCGCCACGCTGGCCCTGCTCGAGGGCCAGGCCGCGGACCTGGACTTCGAGCAGCGCGACGACGTCACCCCCGGCGAGTGCGTGCGGATGGCGGAGGGCAAGACGGCGGCCCTGCTGGGTGCGGCGTGCACGCTCGGGGCGGCCTTCGGGCCGGGCGACGCGGAGGGCTTCGGCGCGTTCGGCCGCGCGGTGGGGCTGGCGTTCCAGCACGTCGACGACCTGCTGGGCATCTGGGGCGACCCGGCCGTCACCGGCAAGCCGGTGTACTCGGACCTGCAGAACCGCAAGAAGTCGCTGCCGGTGGTGACGGCGCTGCGCTCCGGCACGGCCGCGGGCGAGGACCTCGCCGCGCTCTACGCCCGGCGCGAACCCCTGGGCGAGACCGAGCTGGCCCGCGCGGCGGGCCTGGTCGAGTCCGCGGGCGGCCGCCAGTGGAGCCAAGCCCAAGCAGACGCGTTGCTGTCCAAGGCCCTACGCGACCTCACCGCGGCTGCCCCGCCTTCCCGCGCCGGCGCCGAACTGGCCTCCCTGGCCCGCCTGATCACCACCCGAACCCACTGAAGAGGGGCATCACGCGTGACTGGAGGGGCATTACCCGTGATTGGGCGGGCATCATGCGTGATTGGCGGGGCATCGCGGTGATGCCCCCTCAATCACGCGTGATGCCCCTCCAAACACGCGTGTGGAGTTGCCCCGGCGGGGCGGACACGGGGTTTTCAGGCAGCTGGGGCTTGAGCGTAGTAGTTGGTTCG
>NZ_JAVHJU010000058.1 GCF_031082405.1 Amycolatopsis sp. A133 | reverse complement strand
CCGATCTCTAGGGGCACCAAGCCAGCCGGTGGATGGCTCGGCTCGGGCGCTGACGAAGGGCGCGGCAAGTGGCGAAATGCCCGGGGTAGGCACACGCTGCCTTTGAACCCGGGATTCCCGAATGGGACCTCCTGCCCCTTTGGGGCGCACCCGACTCGACGAGAGTTCGGGTGTGGGAACTCCCCGAACGGAAACATCTTAGTAGGGGAAGGAGGAGAAATCAACCGAGATCCCCTGAGTAGGGGCGACCGAAAGGGGGATAGCCCAAACCAAACCCGCCGGCGGCAAGTCGGTGGGAATGTGGTGTTATTGGCCTCCAGTCTGGTTTAAAGCCGGCCTCCCTGGCCTACCTAGCCGAACTCTCCTGGAATGGAGGGCCATAGAGGGTGACAGCCCCGTAGGCTAAAGGTAGGTGGGAGGTGACTGGAGGCAGAGTACCATCCCCTGGTTCGGGGGTGGGAAGTTGGGGGCCACGTGCCTCCAAGGCTAAATACGTCCCGAGACCGATAGCGAACTAAGTACCGTGAGGGAAAGCTGCAAAGCACCCCGGAAGGGGGGTGAAAAGAGCCTGAAACCGGCTGGTCATAGTAGGGCAAGGCTCGAAAGGAGTGAAGTCTCCCGAAGGAAAGAGGCGCGAGCCTCAAGTACGAGGGAGATGGACCGGGGTCTTGCCTTTCGTCCTGAAACACGGGCCGGGGAGTTCACGCCAGTGGCGAGCCTAAGGGGGTTAACCCCGAAGGCATAGGGAAACCGAGTGCCCGCAACCCGGGAAACCGGGTGAGGGGCAGGGTCTGCCAGGGCCTAAAGTCACTGGCGTGAGGCTAGAAACCGGGCGATCTAGGCCGGGGCAGGCCGAAGCCGGGGGAAACCTCGGTGGAGGGCCGAATAGGGGTTCTGACGTGCAATTCGTTCCCCTGACCCCGGTCTAGGGGCGAAAGACCAATCTAGCTCGGTGATAGCTAGTTCCCCCCGAAATGCGTCCTAGCGCAGCCTCCCTGGAGGTTGCCTACGGGGTAGAGTAACTGATTGGGGGTTCGGAGCGAAAGCTCCGGGCTTCCAGTCAAACTCCGAACTCGTAGGCGCCGAAGAAGGGGAGAGTGGGCCACTCGGCGTAAGGTTGGGTGGCGAAAGGGAAACAGCCCAGACTTGGGTTAAGGCCCCAAAATGCCGGCTAAGTGCCAGTTGAAGGGCGTCTCTAGCCTTAGACAGCGGGAAGGTGGGCCCAGCAGCAGCCATCCTCTAAGGAGTGCGTAACAGCTCACCCGCCGAGGCTAGAGGCCCCGAAGATTGGTCGGGGCTTAAGCCGGCTGCCGAGACCCAAGCGTGGAGACTCATTGAGTCTCCATGGGTAGGGGGGCGCTGTGGTGGGGTAGAAGGTGGGTCGTGAGATCCACTGGACCCGCCACAGGTGCAGATCCCGGCGGCAGTAACAGCGAGGAGGGGTAAGACTCCCCTCCGCCGGAAGGGCTAGGGTTTCCCGGCAATGGTCGTCAGCCGGGAGTGAGCCGGTCCTAAGGCGAGGCCTAATAGGTACTCGCCGAAAGGGAAGTGGGTTAATATTCCCACGCCCTAGGGGTAGGCGCGGTAACGCAAGCTGGACTCCTGACGGATCTGGGTAGGGTGAGTGGGGCCACCGCCCCATCCAAGCGCTTAAGTCCCTGGAGTGCCGTAATGGTGAGAAGGGGACGAAGGCGTGATGGGGTTCCCTTTGGGGACTTCACCCAATCCCAGGTTCCCTTGAAAAGGGAGTCCAGAACGATCCCCTAGGACCGTACCGAGAACCGACACTGGTGCCCCTGGGTGAGAAGCCCAAGGCGTCTGGGGGTTAACTCAGGCTAGGGAACTCGGCAAAATAGCCCCGTACCTTCGGTAGAAGGGGTGCCTACTGGGGTCGTAAACCGGCCTCAGTAGGTCGCAGTGACAAGAGGGACCTGACTGTTTAATAAAAACATAGGTCCCCGCTAGCCCGAAAGGGTGTGAACGGGGGCTAAATCCTGGCCACTGGTGGTTGGTGAAAGCCGGGTCCAACCGGCCGAAGCCCCACTGAAGGCCGGGGGTAACTCTGACCCTCTTAAGGTAGCCAAATGCCTTGCCGGGTAAGTTCCGGCGCGCATGAATGGATCAACGTGGTCCCTACTGTCCCAGCCTGGGGCCCCGTGAACGCCCAGAGTGGGTTCACAGTCCCGCAACTCCCCACACCGAGAGAAGACCCCGTGGAGCTTCACCGCAGCCTGGCGCTGCTCCTCGGGCGCCTATGCGTAGAGTAGGTGGGAGGGGTCGAACCCATCCTTTCGGGGATGGGGGACCCGAAGGTGAAACACCACCCATGGGTGCTCGAGGAGCTTACCTACCCGTAGGGGTGGGAACAGCGTCAGGTGGGCGGTTCGGCTGGGGCGGCACTCCCGCGAAAAGATAACACGGGAGCCCAAAGGTCGGCTCAGGCGGTACAGAACGCCGCCGTGGAGTGCAAGGGCAAAAGCCGGCTTGACGAGACCCTCCAAAGTACGGGGTCTCGACGCGAAAGCGCGGCCTAGCGAACGCTCGTGTCCCCCCACGTGGGGGCCGGGCATGACAGAAAAGTTACCCCGGGGATAACAGGGTCGTCGCGGGCGAGAGCTCCCATCGACCCCGCGGTTTGCTACATCGATGTCGGCTCTTCCCACCCTGGGGGTGCAGCTGCCCCCAAGGGTAGGGCTGCCCGCCCGTTAAAGGGGAACGTGAGCTGGGTTTAGACCGTCGCGAGACAGGTCGGACTCTAAGGGTGGGGAGTGTGGGCTGCCTGAGGGGAAGGTACCCCAAGTACGAGAGGAACAGGGTACCGGGGCCTCTAGTTTACCGGTTGTCCGGTAGGGCAGTGCCGGGCAGCCACGCCCTGTGGGGTAACCGCTGAAAGCATCTAAGCGGGAACCCCTCCCCGAAAAGAGGCAGCCATGCGGGGTAACCCGCGAGAGCCCACCCCTAGAAGAGGGGATTGATGGGGGCGGGGTGTAAGTCCCGAGGGCGAAAGTCCGAGGGATTTAGCCCGCGCCTCCCAATCGGGCAAGCCCTCTTGTCGTTAACGATTCTAGGCGGTCCGGTAAATCCTAAGTCAGCTGAGGGTCGTATTACGTTTGTTTTTATGTAAAGGAATATTTATAATTTTTGTTTTTTAAAAGGTTTTATGCC
>NZ_JAVHJU010000030.1 GCF_031082405.1 Amycolatopsis sp. A133 | reverse complement strand
ACCCCCGGCGCCGTCCGCGTCGCCCAGCACCGCGCCCTCGCGCGGCTGAGAAAGGTCCTGGCCGCGGAGGAGGTGATTTGAGTGACCGGTCGTGAGAAGAGATTCGAGCCGGATGACGTCTTCGGCAGTGGCCTGACGGCGTCGGAGGCGGAGTTCGCCGCCGACCTGTCGGCGGTGCAAGCCGACGACGCGCTGCTCGACGCGCTCGGCGGGTCCGACCCGGCGCTGGCCGACGGTCTCGGAGACCAGGAGCTCAACGCGTTGCTGGTGGCGTGGCGAAGAGACATCGACAGCGAGCCGCTGGCCGAGCTCGTCGACGTCGACACCGCGGTGCGCACCGTGAGCACCGCCGCGCTCGCGAGGCGGCACGCCGCGAGCGGACGCCGCCGCAGGCTGCTCGTCCCGGTCGCCGTTGCCGCCGCCGTGCTGGCGATCGCGTTCACCGGTACCGGGCTGGCCGCGCGCTCCGCGCAGCCCGGAGACACGCTCTGGGGCCTCGCCAAGGTCCTCTACTCCGACCACACCCGTTCGGTCGAGGCGGCCGCGACCGCGAAGCTCGACCTCGAGAAGGCCAACCTCGCCATCGCCGGCGGCAACCTCGACGCCGCCCGCCAGGCCCTCCAGGACGCCCAAGCCGCCCTGTCGCAGGTCACCGACGAGGAGAACCGCGATCAGCTGATGGAGCAGCACCGGCAGCTCGCCGCCCAGCTCCAGAACCCCGAAGCGCCGATCCAGGGTCCGATCCAGACCTCGGTGCCGGCGGTGGTCCCGGGTGCCCCGTCTTCGCAGGCGGCGCCGGCCGGTTCGGCGACGTCCATCCCGGGCAGCGGCAGCGGCACCACCAGCCTGCCCGGCAGCGGCACGCCGACCCCGACGCCCCCGCCGCCGACCAGTGAAACCCCGACCCCGACGCCCACCCCGCCGCCGACCAGCACGGTCGCCAGCGGGAACGACCCGGGCACGCCGCGCAGCGAGTCCGCTGGCGGACAGCCCCAGGGCGTCAGCGAAACGCCGTAGGCCACAAGCACGAAGAAGCCCTGGTGAGATAACTCACCAGGGCTTCTTCTGTGTCTCGGAGTGCCTCAGTAGGCGCTCTCGTTGGCCGTCACGCCGTCGGCGAAGCCGCGGCAGTAGTCCCAGCTGACGTAGTCGCCGGGGTTCGGGTCGTAAGCCGGCTCGTGCGGGCGCATCCGCCCGTCGGCCAGCAGCTGCTCGAGGCTGGCCCGCAGCAGGTGCCAGTCGTGGTAGTGCGGTTCGTCGCACTCACCGCAGTCGACGACGATCCCGCGGACACCGCGGGGTTCGAGCAGGGCCTGGTAGACGGCCAGATCCGACAGATCGGCCAGCAGTTCGGTGCGTTCGGAGTCGCTGATCGGCTCGTCCAGCCGATCCTCGGGGTCTCCGAACGCGCGGGCGGGGTCGTCCGGGTCATCCGCGAACGGGTCTGGAGGCAGGACATCGTGCGCCACGGCCTGCACGGTACCGGGCGGTCCCGCCGGCTCGCCCACCGCCCGGGGCGGGCGGCGGACGGCGGATATCATGAGGGGAAGGCTCCGAGTCGCCACTGATCTTGGATCAACGCAGCTCTTGGATCAAACGCAGCGACACGCTCATCCCGCGCCAGGAAGGCCCTTCACCCGCTATGACCAGCGACGGCATCACCGCCCCCGTTCCGGCCAAGTTCGCCATGCTCGGCCTGACCTTCGACGACGTGCTGCTGCTGCCGGCCGAATCGGACGTGGTCCCCAGCACGGTCGACACGAGCACCCGGCTGACCCGGAACATCACCCTCGGCGTCCCGCTGGTGTCCGCGGCGATGGACACCGTCACCGAGGCGCGGATGGCCATCGCCATGGCCCGCCAGGGCGGCATCGGCGTGCTCCAGCGCAACCTGCCGATCGACGAGCAGGCCGCCGCGGTCGAGGTCGTCAAGCGCTCCGAGGCCGGCATGGTCACCGACCCGGTCACCTGTTCGCCGGACGCGACGCTGGCCGAGGTCGACGCCCTGTGCGCGAAGTTCCGCATCTCCGGCGTGCCGGTGACCGACGCGGCCGGGACGCTGGTGGGCATCATCACCAACCGCGACATGCGGTTCGAGGTGGACCACAGCCGCCCGGTGTCCGAGGTCATGACGAAGGCGCCGCTGGTGACCGCCCAGGTCGGGGTGTCGGCGGACGCCGCGCTCGGCCTGCTGCGCCGCCACAAGATCGAGAAGCTGCCGATCGTCGACGGCGCGGGCAAGCTCCGCGGCCTGATCACGGTCAAGGACTTCGTGAAGACCGAGCAGTACCCGAAGGCGACGAAGGACCCGGACGGCAGGCTCATCGTCGGTGCCGCGGTCGGCGTGGGGGTCGACGGGCACAAGCGCGCGATGACGCTCGCCGAAGCCGGCGTCGACGTGCTGATGGTCGACACCGCCCACGGGCACTCCCGCGCGGTCGTCGACACGGTCGCGCTGCTGAAGAAGGAGCTCGGCGACGCGGTCGACATCGTCGGCGGCAACGTCGCGACCCGGGCGGGCGCGCAGGCGCTGGTCGACGCGGGCGCGGACGGCATCAAGGTCGGCGTCGGCCCGGGCTCCATCTGCACCACCCGGATCGTGGCGGGCGTCGGCGTGCCGCAGATTTCGGCGATCTACGAGGCCGACCAGGCGGCGCGGCCGGCGGGCATCCCGGTGATCGGCGACGGCGGCATCCAGTACTCGGGCGACATCGCGAAGGCCATCGCGGCCGGCGCGTCCACGGTGATGCTGGGCAGCCTGCTCGCCGGCACCGCCGAATCGCCGGGCGACCTGATCCTGGTCGGCGGCAAGCAGTTCAAGGTCTACCGCGGCATGGGCTCGCTGGGCGCGATGCAGTCCCGCGGCCAGGGCAAGTCGTACTCGAAGGACCGCTACGCCCAGGACGACGTGCTCAACGAGGACAAGCTGGTCCCCGAGGGCATCGAGGGCCGCATCCCGTTCCGCGGCCCGCTCGCGAACGTCGTGCACCAGCTGGTCGGCGGCCTGCGCGCCGGAATGGGCTACGCCGGCGCCGAGACGATCGCGCAGCTGCAGGACGCCCAGCTGGTCCGCATCACCGCGGCCGGGCTCAAGGAGAGCCACCCGCACGACATCACGATGACGGTCGAGGCGCCCAACTACACGACCCGCTGACGCACCCAATGTGGCGTTCGGTGCGTTCGACGCACCCAATGTGGGGCGGATTCATGCGGTCGTCGCAACATGCTCTATTTAGGACAGTAACATTGTGAGCTTCTTTGCAGGGCT
>NZ_JAVHJU010000039.1 GCF_031082405.1 Amycolatopsis sp. A133 | reverse complement strand
GCGTTGGTTGCGTCCAACGCACCCAATGTGGCGTTCGGTGCGTTGGACGCACCGAACGCCACATTGGGGCGCTTGAGCGCTCAGGCCTGCTTGCGCTTGGCGAACGCCGTCGGGCGGTCCTCCCACGGGGCGTCCGCCGGACGCGGCTCGGCCACGCCGGTGACCACCGCCTGCGCGGCCAGCACCCCGGACACCGTGGCGCCGTTCACCAGCTCGCCGGCCAGCGCCATCCGGACCGCCTCGGCGAGCGGGAACTTGCGGATGACCAGGTCCGCCTCCTCCTCGCCGAGCACGTCGCGGTCCACATCGGACAGCCCGCGGGCGAGGAACACCCGCACGACCTCGTCGGTGAAGCCGGGCGACGCCGCCACGTCGACCAGGGTCACCCAGTCCGCCGCGGCCAGCCCGACCTCCTCGACGAGCTCACGGCGAGCCGTCCCGACCGGGTCCTCGCCGAGGTGGTCGATCAGGCCCGCGGGCAGCTCCCACAGCCGGTGCCCGATCGGGTGCCGGTACTGGTGGATGAGCGTGACCTGCTGCTCGTCGTCCAGCGCGACGATCGCCACCGCGCCGAGGTGCTCGATGACCTCGCGGACCGCGGTGTCGCCACCCGGCATCACGACGTCGTCGATCCGCAGGCCGACGACCCGTCCGATGTGGACGTCCCGGCTGGACGCGACGCTGAACTCGTGCTCGCCCGGCGCGGTCATCGCGCGGCCACCGGGGCTTCGGGCAGCTCGACCGGCAGGCGCTCGGCGACCTTGCGGTCCACCACGGCCTTGACGAACGCGCTGAACAGCGGGTGCGGCCGGGTCGGGCGGCTCTTGAGCTCGGGGTGCGCCTGCGTGCCGACGAAGAACGGGTGCACGTCGGCGGGCAGCTCGACGAACTCGACCAGGTGGTCGTCCGGGGACGTCCCGGAGAAGACCAGGCCCGCGTCCGAGAGCTGCTTGCGGTAGGCGTTGTTGACCTCGTAGCGGTGCCGGTGCCGCTCGGAGACCTCGGTGCTGCCGTAGGCCTTGGCGACCTGCGAACCCGGCTTGAGCTTCGCCGGGTAGGCGCCGAGCCGCATGGTGCCGCCCATGTCGCGCTCCCCGGCGACGACGTCGCGCTGGTCGGCCATCGTCGAGATCACCGGGTGCTCGGTGTTCTCGTCGAACTCCGACGAGCCGGCGTCGGGGATGCCGGCCAGGTGCCGCGCGGCCTCGATGACCATGCACTGCAGGCCGAGGCACAGCCCGAGCAGCGGGACACCGCGGGTGCGGGCGTACTCGATCGCGCCGACCTTGCCCTCGATGCCGCGGATGCCGAACCCGCCCGGGATCAGCACCCCGTCCACTTCGGACAGCACGGAGGCGGCCCCGGACGCGGTCTGCGCGTCGTCGGAGGCGACCCAGACGATCTCGACCTTGGCGCGGTGGGCGAACCCGCCCGCACGCAGGGCCTCGGTGACCGACAGGTAGGCGTCCGGCAGGTCGATGTACTTGCCGACGACCGCGATCTTCACGACCTCGCTCGGGTTGTGCACGCGGTCGAGCAGGTCGCCCCACACCGTCCAGTCGACGTCCCGGAACGGCAGGCCGAGGCGGCGGACCACGTAGGCGTCGAGCGCCTCGCGGTGCAGCACCTTCGGGATGTCGTAGATGGATCGCGCGTCCGGGCAGGCGATGACGGCCTCGGTGTCGACGTCGCACATCAGGCCGATCTTGCGCTTGAGGTCCTCGGGGATCTCCCGGTCGGCCCGGCAGACCAGCGCGTCGGGCTGGATGCCGATGTTGCGCAGCGCGGCGACGGAGTGCTGGGTCGGCTTCGTCTTGAGCTCGCCCGACGGCGCCAGGTACGGCACCAGCGAGACGTGCAGGAAGAAGCACTGGTCGCGGCCGACGTCGTGGCGGACCTGGCGGCAGGCCTCCAGGAACGGCAGCGATTCGATGTCGCCGACCGTGCCGCCGACCTCGGTGATGACGACGTCCGGTGACTGGCCGGTTTCGTCGGGCCCGGCGGCCGCGGTGATCCGGGCCTTGATCTCGTCGGTGATGTGCGGGATGACCTGCACGGTGTCGCCGAGGTACTCGCCGCGGCGCTCCTTGGCGATCACCTCGGAGTAGACCTGGCCGGTGGTGACGTTGGCCTTGCCGTCGAGATCGCGGTCGAGGAACCGCTCGTAGTGCCCGATGTCGAGGTCGGTCTCGGCGCCGTCGTCGGTGACGAACACCTCACCGTGCTGGAACGGGTTCATCGTCCCGGGATCGACGTTGAGATAGGGGTCGAGCTTCTGCATCGTGACGCGAAGCCCGCGTGCGGTAAGGAGCTGACCCAGGCTGGAAGCCGTGAGTCCCTTACCCAGAGAGGAGGCAACGCCTCCGGTGACAAAGACGTACTTGGTTGCCCGTGACTGAAGTCCCACGGGCCGCCAGCATATCCCACCGCTGCGGATCCGCGCGTTGTGACCTGCCCCAGACGCCGGATATGACCTCTGCCACCCGCACGGGTGACTAAGCCGCACCCTTCACCGGACGCAGCCGCGGCCGCCCGGTGAGCGCCCGGCTGCCGGGCAGCCGCCGCAGGACCTCCACGATCAGGACCGTGAGGACGATCGTCGCGAGGTAGATGAGCACGCTCAGCCACGGCGCGCCGAAGTGCTCCGCGACGTGCGGGATCACCGGCCCGAGCAGCGCCAGTGCGAGCGGGTGCACGAGGAAGATGCTGAACGACCGGTTCGCCGCCCACGACACCAGCCGGGCCCCGCGGCTGCCTTCGCGGCGCCGCGCCGCCCACCTCGTCGCGAACGCGTAGATCGCCGCGATCACGGTGAGGAACCACGGGATGAGGTAAGGCTGGAACGGGTCGCTGGCCACCTGCGGAAACGTTCCACTGTGGACGGTGCGGAAGTAGTACCACTCGGTGCCGGCCAGCACCGCCACGAGCGCGCCACCGAGCAGCAGCCGGTGCCGGCCCGCCCAGGCGTGCACGGTCTCGAAGTGCATGGCCACCACGGCGCCGAACAGCGTGTAGAACTGGTACGGCACGATCGTGCCGTACAGGTGGGTGATCGTCTCGTAGCTCACGCCGAGCGGCTGGTAGGTCATGAACAGCGTCACGCCGGCCTGCACCAGCCCGCTGCCGAGCAGCAGCCACTTGTGCTTGCCCTCGGTCGCCCGCAGGAGCTTCATCAGCACCGGGAAGAGCAGGTAGACCTGCATCGTCACGAGCAGGAAGTACAGGTGGTACCAGGCACCACCGGTGACGAGGTCCTCGAGCAGCAGGCGCATCGACGCCTCGAGCGAGCCCGGCTGCTGCGCCCCGGTCACCAGCGAATACGCCCAGAAGAACATCGACCACGCCAGGTAGGGCGTCGCGACCAGCGGGAGCCGCCGCCGCCAGAAGTCGCCCGCGGTGAATTCGCGGCGGCGGTTCTGGAACACCAGCACGAACCCGGTGAGCGCGAAGAAGGCCTCCCGGGTGAAGTGCAGCGGCGTCTCGACGGCGTTGGCGCCGACGTCCTGCGCGAAGTTCGTCGCGCCGACGACGTGGATGAGGATGACGCACGCGAACGTGATCAACCGGAACAGGTCGATCTGGTGGAGGTAGGGCGCTTTGCCGCCCGGTCTCGTGGCGCGGGCGGGGGCCTCGAGCGTGGCCTGGGCTGTCGTCATCGTGCCGCCGATCCGGCACCGTCGTCGGCGTGGTTCACGTTGTCAGACTTGCCACCCATTCTGTGAATTTCCCA
The DNA here is from genome assembly GCF_031082405.1 of Amycolatopsis sp. A133. Taxonomy (GTDB): domain Bacteria; phylum Actinomycetota; class Actinomycetes; order Mycobacteriales; family Pseudonocardiaceae; genus Amycolatopsis. The sequence continues at coordinate 1,751 of NZ_JAVHJU010000039.1, read as the reverse complement.
TGAAGCCGCTGGGAAGCGCCTGTTGGCGGAGCTCATGGGGCGTGTCGGATATGCCACTTTCGCTCGGAGAGCGGGGTTTCCGTGATCATGGTACTGCGGTGCGTGACGGTCCACCACACGGGCGGCCGCGTGGTGGACCGTCATGAACGGCTGAGAAAGCGCCGCCACCGTTCGGCGTGCCGAGGCCGGTCGGGCCGTCGTGCCCGGTCACGGCGGTGCACAGGGAGCTGCCGCCGCACGAGCCATTGCTGCCGCCGCTCACGTCGCAGAGCGACGATGTGTGCGAGTACACAGTGTTCGCACCCGTGACGCCGGTGACACTGCCGAGCACGTACCCGTCGCCGACCTGGCCTGGTTGACACTCACCGCCTCACCTGGTCAGAATCCCTGCAGCCGTACCGCCGCCCGGTGACGAGCGGGGATTTCGACGTCCCCGGAAGGCGGTCGAGGTGCGAAGCGTTTTGGGCGCGCTGGTGTTGTCGGCGAGCATGGCCCTGTTCCCGGTCAGCGGGACGGCGGTGGCCGCGTCCCCACCCCACACGATCGTCACCGACGGCGCGAAGCTCGCGGGCATCCGGCACGCGATCCGCAGCGGCCACACCACCTCCGCACAGCGGGCCGCGCTGAAAGCCGTGCTGGCCAAGGCGGACACGGCGCTCACCGACGGCCCGTGGTCGGTCATGGACAAGCCGTCCGCGCCGCCGAGCGGCGACAAGCACGACTACCTGAGCCAGGCGCCCTACTGGTGGGCGAGCCGGCCGAAGACGCCCGAGAACCCGCAGGGCTGCCCGTACGTCAGCAAGGACGGCCAGCGCAACCCGGAGGCCGACGCGATCACCGACCACACCTACCGGATGTGGGCGTGGGACGCGATGTACTACCTCTCGCTGGCCTGGTACTACACCGGCGACGCGAAGTACGCGAAGCGGGCGGCGCTGGACATCCGGACGTGGTTCCTCGACCCGGCCACGCGGATGAACCCGAACATGACGTACTCGCAGATCGTGCCGTGCCGGAACACCGTCAGCGGCACCGGGATCATCGACTCGACGCAGTCGTTCAGCCAGCTGATGGACGCGTTCGCGCTGCTCGACGGCGGTGCGCCGGGCTGGACCGGGAAGGACCGCTCCGGCATCAAGGCGTGGCTGACGCAGTACCTGACCTGGATGCAGACCAGCCCGCAGGCGAAGCTGGAACTGGCCGCCACCAACAACCACGGCACGTTCCTCGACATGCAGAACGCGGCGATCTCGGCGTACCTGGGCAAGCGTGCCGAAGCCAGGAAGATCGTGCTGGACGCGGAGCAGAAGCGGTTCCCGGTGCAGTTCGCCGCCGACGGCAGCCAGCCGCTGGAGCTGTCGCGCACGATGTCGTGGCACTACGTCAACTTCAACCTGACGGCGTGGGGCCGGCTGGCGGAGGTGGGCAAGAACCTGGGCGTCGACGTCTGGAAGTACCGGGCGGCGAACGGCGTGACACTGCGGAAGGTCGTCGACCAGCTGATCCCGGGCGCCCTGCACGGCGCGCAGGCTTGGCCGCACCAGCAGATCGGTGTGTTCGACCAATCGATCGCGGCGGACATCTTCCACGCGGCAGCCGAAGAAGCGCACGACACCGACGCGGCGGCCGCGCTCAAGCAGCTGCCCTTGCCCGCGGGCGGCGACACGTGGCCGGTGCGGGTGTCCTGCTTCCCGCTGGACCCGCCCCTCAAGTAAGCGTCGTGAGTGGTAAGGCGGGTTCTAACCCGCCTT
>NZ_JAVHJU010000035.1 GCF_031082405.1 Amycolatopsis sp. A133 | reverse complement strand
CCGCCGGCGGCGACACCGGCCGAACCCCTGCGGTTCCTGCCCTGGCTGTTGTCCGCGCGCACACCCGCCGCGCTGGCCGCCCAGGCCTCGGGCCTGCTCGACCACCTGGACGCCGACGGCCCTGATCCGCTCGACGTGGCCCACTCCCTGGCCACCACCCGTCCCCACCACGCACACCGCGCCGTCGTCCTCGGCGCCGGCATCACCGAGCTGACTGCTGGCCTGCGTGCGCTGGCCGCCGGCGAGCCCGCGACGGCCGTGCACACCGGCCATGCCGGCGGCGGCGCACTCGCCGTGCTGTTCCCCGGGCAGGCCAGCCCGTACCCGCGCATGGCCGAGGAGCTGTACCGGACCGTGCCCGCGTTCGCCGCGGCGTTCGACGAGGTGTGCGCGGAGCTGGACCGGCACCGCGAGCGGCCCCTGGCCGAGGTCGTGTTCGGCGGCGACGCCACCGAACTGGCGCGCACCGATCACAACCAGGCCGGTGTCTTCGCCGTCGAAGTGGCGTTGTTCCGGCTGCTGGCGGAATCCGGTGTCCGGCCGGACTTCGTCGCCGGGCACTCGGTCGGGGAGATCGCGGTGGCGCACGTGGCCGGGGTGCTGTCGCTGGCCGACGCCGCGACGCTGGTGACCGCACGGGGGCGGTTGATGCGGGAGCTGCCGCCCGGCGGGGCCATGGCCGCCCTCGCGGCGTCCGAGGCGCAGGTCCGGGCGCTGATCGCCGGGCGTGACCACGAGATCGCGATCGCCGCGGTGAACGGCCCGGCGTCGGTCGTCATCTCCGGCGACGAGGCCGCGGTGCTGGCCGTCACGGAGGAGTTCACCGCGGCGGGTGGCCGGGCGAGCCGGCTCGCCGTCAGCCACGCCTTCCACTCCCACCACATGGACGCGGTCCTCGATCCCTTCCTCGACGCGGTGCGCGCCCTGCGCTTCGCGAAGCCCCGCATCCCGATCATCTCCAGCGTGACCGGCGCCCCGGACGGGCTCGACACCCCCGAGTACTGGATCCGCCACGCCCGTGAGACGGTCCGGTTCGCCGACGTGCTCGACCAGCTCGGCCGGGCAGGCGTGCGGACCTGCCTGGAGGCCGGCCCCGGCACGGCCCTCACCACGGCCGGCCAGCAGGCACTGACCGGTGTGACGTTCCTGAGCAGCCTGCGCCGCGGCCACGCCGAGCCGCGAACCGTGCTGGCCGCGCTGGCGGGTCTGCACACCGCCGGCGTCCCGGTGGACTGGGCGCTCTGGCACGCCGGCGGGCGGCGAGCCGACCTGCCGGGCTACGCCTTCCAGCGCGAGCGGTACTGGCTGCGGGGCGACACGCAGGTGCCGGCGGACGACCCCGGGCGCGTCACGGAGTCCTGGGTTCCGCTGTCCGGTGCGGACGAGGCGGCACCCACCGGCACCTGGCTGCTGCTCGCACCGCCGCACCGCGACTTGGTGATCACCGGTATCACCGGTGCGCTCACCGAACGCGGGGTCGCGGTCGTGACCGTGCGACACGACGGGACCGAGCGGGAGGGCTGGGCACGCCGCCTGGCGGAAGCGGCCCCACCACCGGTGGACGGGATCATCTCGGTCGCCGGCAGCGTGCCCGGCATCCTCGCGGTGCTCCAGGCGCTGGAGGACGCGGGGCCGGCCGGTCCGTTGTGGACGATCACCCGGGGCGCGGTCACCGCCGGCGCGGCGGTGTCGGATCCCCGGCAGGCCGGGATCTGGGGCCTGGGCCGGGTCGCCGCGCTGGAAGTCCCGCACCGCTGGGGCGGGCTGATCGACCTGCCCGAGGTGCTCGACGACGCGACGTGGCGGGCACTGGGCGCCGCGCTGGCGGCGCCGCCGGGGGAGGACCAGCTCGCCATCCGCGACGGCGTCGTCCGCACCCGGCGGCTGGCGCACGCGCCGGCCGAGCCGGCGAACACCGGCCGGTGGCGACCACACGGCACGGTGCTGGTCACCGGTGGGCTCGGCGGGCTGGGCGCGCACGTGGCCCGGTGGCTCGCCCGAGGCGGTGCCGAGCACCTGCTGCTCCTCGGCAGGCGTGGCCGGCGCACACCGGGCGCGGACGACCTGCGTGCCCAGCTCGAGGCAGCCGGTGCCCAGGTCACCATCGCCGCCTGCGACATCACGGACACCGCGGCACTGCGGGAAGTCCTCGCCGGCCGGTCGCTGACCGGCGTCTTCCACGCGGCCGGGGTCCTCGACGACGGCATCATCGAATCCCTGACACCGCAACGGCTCCAGACCGTCTTCGCGACCAAGGCCGGCGCCGCCGTGGCGCTGCACGAGCTCACCCGCGACCACCCCGTCGAGCGGTTCGTGCTGTTCTCCTCCTTCGCCGGTGTGCTGGGCTCCCCGGGGCAAGGCAACTACGCCGCGGCGAACGCGGTGCTCGACGCGCTCGCGCAGCACCGCGCCGGCCTCGGTCTGCCCGCCACCGCGGTTGCCTGGGGACCGTGGGAAGCGACCGGCATGGCGAACACCTTCGACACCGGCCGGCACGACGGCGTCACCCCGCTGTCCCCCGAGCGCGCGCTGGCCGCACTCGACCGGAGCCTCGCCGAGCCGGCCGGCCCGGCGGTCGCGGTCGGCGTGGTCGACTGGGACCGGTTCGCCGCGGCGTACACCGTGACCAGGCCGAGTGCGCTGTTCGCCGGGCTCACGACCACGCATGGCTCTGGGCCGGTACCCGGGCGAAGGCTTGCCGAGCTACCCGCGGCCGAACGCGACGAGCTGCTGCTCGAGCTCGTCGTCAAACACGTCGCCGCGGTGTCCGGGCACGCGGCCGGCACCATCGCGGTGCACCGGCCGTTCCGGGAACTCGGCCTCGACTCCCTCGCCTCCACCCAGCTGCGCAACCGGGTGAACGCCGAGACCGGGCTGCGGCTGGCCACGACCGTTGTCTACGAGCACCCGACTCCGGCCGCGCTGGCCAAGCACCTGCGCGCCGGCCTCGACGCGCCCGAACGGCACATCGCGGTGGCACTGGCACAGCTGCGGCAGCTGGAGACCACGCTGGCCGAGCTGCCGGCCGAGGCCGGGCCGGAGATCAGGGGACGGCTCGACGCGCTCGTCCGCTCGTGGCACGAGCCCGGCCGGGCCGGCGAGCTGAACCTCGACGTCGGCTCGGACGACGAGATGTTCGCCCTCATCGACGACGTCCTCGACCGATGACCCGTGGCCCCGCCCGGGTACCGCGGTTCTAACGGAGTTCGCTCAGCCAGTCGTGCACGGCCCGGGCGGTCGTCTCGGTGTGCCGGGAGATCAGGCTGAAGTGGTGGCCTGGCACGTTCACCACCGTGCACAGCTCCGGCGGGAACTGGTCCTCCGCCCGGCCGGCCGGCAATCCGGACAGCGATTCCGAGGCGCGGACGAGCAACGTGGGCGCGGTCAGCCGGGCGGGCCGCCACGAGGCGAACAGGTCCACGTACCCGCCCATCGCGCTGATCTGGTCCCCCAGCCCCGCCGAGCGGCTCTCCGGCGACGCCAGGCCGAGCCGCCGGAGCTGCTCGCGCATGAACCGCGCCCGCCTTTCGTCCACTTCGGACATCGGCAGGTAGGTGTCCAGCAGCACGACCGCGGCCGGTGCGGGACCGTGCGTTTCCAAGTATCCGGCCAGGCTGTGCGCGAGCCAGCCGCCGGAGGAGTAGCCGGCCAGTGCGAACGGGCGCTCGACCGCCGCGGTGGACGTGAGCGCGCGACGCAAGGTGGCGAGGAGCGCGGGCAAGTCGGCGGGCAGCGGCTCGCCCGCGTGGAAGCCCGGGGCACCCATGGTCCAGAGGTCTCTGGCCTCGGGAAGGGCCGGGGCCAGCATGGTGTAGGCCAGGTCGGTGACGGGCGCGACCGGCGGGACCAGGCAGACCAGCGCCGGCCCGGCGGTTCCGCTCGCCACCCTGGTCACGGTGATCGAGTCGGCGCTCGTCCCGGCGTCGAAGGTCGGGCGCAGGCGCGACGCGACGCGGGCCAGCTGCATGGCGTCACCGCCCCGGCCGTCCTCGACACCCGCGACGTACAGCGCCACCAGGCTGTCGGCCGGTGCCGGACCGGCGTCCGGTTCTTCGGGGACCGCGTCGAGGTCGATCCCGGTCAGCCGTCCGGCGAGGAACTCGGCCAGCTCGGTCACCGTCGGGTAGTTCAGCACGTCCCTCAGCTGCAGGGTGATCCCGGTCGCGGCCGTGATGCGGTGGCACAGCTCCATCGCGGTGAGCGATTCGAAGCCCAGGTCCCGGAAGGTGTCGTCGGCCGGCACCGCATCGGCGGCGGGATACCTCAGCACCGCGGCGACGTGCCCGCCGACCAGCCGCGCCAGTGCCGCCTGCCGGTCCACTTCGGACATCGCCGCCATCCGCCGGAGCGAGCCACGGCCGCCGTCCGGCGGGCCGGTGCCGGACGCGGTCACGACCTCGACGCCACCCTGCCGGTCCAGCCAGTAACGGTCGCGCGTGAACACGTAGCCGGGCAGCGCGATCCGGCGGGCGCCGGCACCGGCGAACACGGCGGCCCAGTCCACCCGGACGCCGGTCACGTGGGCCTCGGCCAACGACCGCAGGAACCGGTCCGGGCCGCCGTCATCGCGGCGCAGCGTGCCGAGCACGGCCGCGGCCACGCCGCCGTGGTCGGCGGTCTCCCGGACCGCCGGGGCCAGCACCGGGTGCGGGCCGACCTCGACGAACCGGCGGTACCCCGCATCGAGCAGGGTGGAGACCGCGGCGTCGAACCGCACCGGCGCACGGAGGCTGCGGTACCAGTAGTCCCCGTCCAGCCGGCCCTCGCCGGGGGACAGCCAGCGCCCGGTGGCGCCGGAGACGAACGGCAGCACCGCCGCTTCGGCCGTGACCGTGGCCAGCGCGGTGCGCAGCTCCTCGCGGATCCGCTCCACCTGCGGGGAGTGGGAGGCGTAGTCCACGGGGACGCGCTGGGCGCGGACGTTCCGCGTGGTGCACTCGGCGAGCAGTTCGGTCAACGCGGCCGGGTCGCCGGTGACCACCACCGACCGCGGGCTGTTCACCGCACCGATGCCGAGCCGGTCCGGCCAGCGGGCCACCAGCTCGCGCGCGGCTGCCTCGGGCAGCCCCACGGACACCATGCCGCCCCGGCCGGACAGCCGCGTCAGCGCCCGGCTCCGCAGCGCGGCCACGCGCATCGCGTCGGGCAGCGAAAGCGCGCCGGCCGCCCACGCGGCCGCGATCTCGCCCTGGGAATGCCCGGTCACCGCCGCGGGAGTCACCCCGTGGTGCCGCCACAGCTCGGTGAGGGAGATGAGCACGGCCAGGTAGGCCGGCTGCACCACGTCCACGCGCTCGAACGGGGGAGCTCCCGGTGCCGAGCGCAGCACGTCGATCAGCGACCAGTCCACCAGCGGGCCGAGCGCCTCGTCGCACTCGATGAGCTTGTCGCCGAACACCTGGGACGACGCGAGCAGCGAGCCGGCCATGTTCCGCCAGTGCCCGCCCTGCCCGGGGAAGAGGAACGCGACCTCACCGGCGCCGTCCGCGCTGCCGGTGATCACGTTCGCCGCCGCGGCTCCGTCGGCCAGCACCGCCAGCCCGCCGGCCAGGTCCTCGGGGGTGGTGCCGAAGATGACGGCGCGGTGGCGCAGGTGGGTGCGGGTGGTGGCGAGGGAATGGGCTGCGTCGAGCGGGTCGGTGGCGGTCGTGCTCAGGTGGTCGAGCAGGGCCCTGGCCTGGGCGGCCAGCGCGTCGGGGGTCGTGGCCGAGAGCAGCCAGGGCAGCACCGGTGGCCCGGCCGCCGGCGTGCGGGGTTCGGCCGGTGTCGCCGCAGGCTC
>NZ_JAVHJU010000016.1 GCF_031082405.1 Amycolatopsis sp. A133 | reverse complement strand
GCGTTGGTTGCGTCCAACGCACCGAACGCCACATTGGGTGCGCTGGACGCACCGAACGCCACATTGGGGCGCTTGGGGCTGGGGCGAGTCGGAGGCGGCCGGGTGGGCAGGCGGGATGGGCAGGCGAGCGGGGCGGGCAGGCGGGATGGGCAGGCGGGCGCGCAGGCGAGCGGGGCGGGCGGCCTGGGCAGGCGAGCGGGGCGGGCAGGCGGCCGGGCCGGGGTGGGCATGTGGGCGGGGGCGGGGGCGGGGAGAGCAGGCGGGCGGGCGGGGCGAGCGCGCGCAGGCGAGCGGGGCGGCCGGACGGGGCGGGTGGGCGGCAGGGCGCGCGGGCGAACCGGACGCGGGGGGCGGGCGGGTGGGCGGCGCGCCGGGGCGGCGGGCGTGCCCGGGGTGGGTGCGCACAGTAGGGTTCCGGCCATGGCCAGCAAGCCCAAGCAGCTGCTCGTGGAGTTGACGCACCCGGGTCCGCACGAGGTCCTGCGGGGCAACCTCGCCCTGGTCGGGCTGCCCGGTGTGGTGTTCACGCCGCGCGCCGGGCTCGGGCTGCCCGCCGTGGCCTTCGGGCACGGCTGGCTGCAGCCGCCCGATCGGTACCGGCAGCTGCTGCGCCACCTCGCGAGCTGGGGCATCGTCGCGGCCGCGCCGGCGACGCAGCGGGGGCCGCTGCCCTCGCATCGGCTGCTCGCCGCCGACCTGCTGACCACCCTCGACGTCGTCACGACCGTGCGGCTCGGGCCGGACGGCATCAGCGTCGACCCCGCCAAGCTCGGCCTCGCCGGGCACTCGAGCGGTGGTGGGGCCGCCGTCCTCGCCGCGGCGCAGGACGCCGGGACCGAAAACCCGCGGATCAAGGCCGTCGCGACGATCACCGCGGCCCAGACGCTGCCGTCCGCGACCGAGGCGGCGAAGGCGATCACCGTGCCCGGCCTGCACCTCGCCGCCGAGGACGACCTGGTCGCTCCCGCCGTCGCGCACGCCGAAGCGATCGCCGGTGCCTGGGGCGGCGACGACGTCCAGCTGCGCTTCCTCGGCAAGGCGTCCCACCTGGGCGTCACCGAGGGCAGGCACTGGTCGCAGCTGTTCCTGCAGGGCAAACCGCACCGCAAGACCCAGCAGCTCACGCGCGCGCTGTTCACGGCGTTCCTGCTGACCCACCTGACCGGCACCGACAAGTACCGGCCCCTGCTCGAGGCGGACGTCAAGCGGGCGCCCATCGAGCGTGAGGAAGAGCCCGCCCACTGACGCGGACGGGCCCCTCCGGTCTCAGACGAGCCAGCTGGTGCTGGAGAAGTCGTCCTCGTCTTCGGGCTGACGCGCGTGCCGCCCCCGCCGCGGCGGCGGCTCGGGTGCCGCGGCCGGCGGCTCCGGCGCCGGTTCCGGGCGCGGCGGGACCACCGCCGCCACCGCCGGGGTCCCGTAGCTCGGCGTCGGGTACTTCGTGTAGCCGGTGTCCGCTTCTTCTTCGTGGACGCCGAACTCCATCAGCGACTCGCGGGACTTGTCGGCCAGCGTCTTCTCCGTCGCCCAGCCGCCCGCGCTCTGCTTGCGCTTGTTGAGCTCGTCCATGTGCTCGGCGTACTTCTGCGCCGCGGCCAGCTCCTGCTGCATGCCCGCGCGAGCCTGCTGCTGGGCCTCGGCGAGCCGGCGTTCGCGCAGCCCCCGCTGCTCGTCCTGCTCCCGCGCGGCGGACTCCATCGTCGAGATCGCCGCGCGATACCGGTCTTCGGCGCTGCTCATCGGTCCTCCTCGGCCCTCGTCACCGGTCGTACCGGATCGAACGGTCACCCTCGTCGTCCAGCGAGCCGCTGATCCGGCCCTTCGCGCCGCTCGTCTCGAACACGCTGCCCTCGATGCGGTACTGGCTGGGCCCGCGCTGCTGGTCGCCACCGCCACCGCCAGGCGCGCCGCCCATGCCGCCCATCATCCCCATGCCGCCCATCCCGCTCATGCCCGACGAGCTCGCGGCGGCCTGGTGCATCCCCGGGTCGACCGGAGTGGCGCCGAGCCCGCCGCCGTCGGACATCGGCAGTGAGCTGTCGCTGCCCGTCTGGGCGCCCGCGTCGAGCGACACGGCGCCGGCGAAGTCCGGCGACCCGCTGCCGGTGACGGCGGAGCCGAAGTCGCTCGCGCCGGCCGTCGTCGTCGCGTCACCGGAGCCGGCCGCGGCACCCGCACCGGCGCCCGCGTCGGCCGTCGCCACGGCGGGCTCGGCCCCGGCGCTGCCGCCGCCGAGGTCGCCCTCGAAGCCGCCGGGCGCGCTGAACCCGCCGCCACCCGAGGCCGCCTCGCTGCGTGTGAAGCCCGGGTCCGGGTTGGCCGGCGCGGGGTCCTTCGTCAGCGGGGACTCGGCGTTCGCGTCGTGCCGGATCTCCGAGCCGACGCCGTCGGTCGCCGGCTTGACGTCCGCCTTGAGCCCGTCCGCCTTGAGGTCGCCCGCCTTGGGGTCGTCCTTCTCGTCCAGGGTGTAGGTGGTGGGCTCGCCCTTGCCGTCGTCGACCGTGACGATCGTCGGGCCGTCCGGGCCTTCCGGCCGCTCCGCGGTGATCTTGAGGTTGCCGTCCTGGATGTGGATCTTGCCGTCCGGCCCCGGCTTGTAGGAACCGTCGGCCGCGGGCTGACCCTCCTTGACCGCCTGCTGGCTGCCCTGCGGGCCGAAGGCGGCCTTGTCGCCGGCGGCGCCGTCCTTGCCGGCGCCGTCCTTGCCCGCTTCGGCCTTGTCGTCGTCACCCCAGTCGAGGTGGTAGTCCTTCTTGTGACCCTGGCCGTCGTCCACGGAGATGTCCTGCTTGCCCTGCTGGTCGGGCTCGGACATCGTGATCGTGTTGTCGCCCTTCTTGACCGACACCGTGTCCGTGTCGCCGGAGTCCTTGATGGCTTCGCCGGTCTTCGGGTCGATCGGGTACGGCTCACCGGTCGACGGGTCGACCTCCAGGGGCTTCCCGGTGATCGGGTTCTTGCCTTCTTCCGGCTTCGCGGGTTCTTCGGCCTTCGGGGGCTCGGTCGCCGACGGCGTCGTGGCACCGCTCCCGGTGCTGCCCGTCCCGGTGCTCCCGGTGCTCCCGGTGCCGGTGCTCCCCGTGTTGCCGCTATTGCCGCTATTGCCGGTGTTCCCCGTGTTGCCGGTGTTCCCGTTCTTGTCGCCGCCGCCTTCGTTCTTGGCCTCGGTCAGCTGGTTGCGGTAGCCGTCCAGGTACCGCGCCAGCGCGCCGAACTGCTGGTCGATCGTGTCCTTGGCGGCCTTGCAGGAACCGTCGAACGCGGTGATCAGGCTCCGGTACTCGGTCGAGAAAGCGCCGTCGCGCCAGTAGCGGCAGACGTTCCGGCCGTACGTGATGTTCTCGTCGTTGAAGCAGCCGTCGTCGTTCTGCAGGCGCTCGGCGAGGTTCGAATTGTTGCCGTGCTTGGCGTTGACGGCGTCGATCCAGCCGGCGACCTTCATGAAGTCGTCGAATTCCTCGGTCTCGCCGTTGGCGATCTTGAGGACGTCCTTGGCCATCGGGATGTCGGCCTCGGCGATCACCGGGCGGTGCAGCTGCAGGACCTCGTCGACCTTCTTCTTCACGGCGTCGAAGACGTGCGTGACGGTCTGCGGGATCAGCTTCGCCGCCCCGTCGATCTGCTGCGACAGCTCCTTGGCGTGCGGCTTGATCGCCTCGTCGTACTTGATCTCCGCCGCGTTGGCGCCCTTGCCCTTCCACGCGTCGAAGAGGATCTGGAGCTCGGTGTCGCTCTTCGTCAGCGCGTCCTCGACGACCTTGTGCGCCTTGCCGAGGTCGTCGGCGTCGCCGAGGAACTTCTGGTACTGGATCCCGCGGTTCTCGTGGAACTTGTCCTTGAGCTCCTTCTGGGAATCCTTCTTCGGGTTGTCGCCCTTGATCTGGTTCCAGACCTCGTCGGTCCACTTCGCGAGCATGTCGACGGCGACGTTGCCCTGGTCGAGCTGTTCGTCGGAACTCTTCGCGCCGGCCCCCAGCGTCGGCGTGCCGATGCCGTCGAGGTTCTTCTTCGCCTGGTCCCGCGCGGCGGTGTCGCGCTCGTGTTCCTGCTTCTTGGCCGCCGCTTCCTGCTGGGCTTCCTTCAGCGCTTCGTCGACGTCGGACGACGACCCCGGCAGCCAGTCGTCGTTGAAGCTGACGCTGTCGGTGTAGTTCTCGATGTACTTGGCGGCGTACGCCTCTTCTTCTTCGTTGAAGTTGACCGTGTCCTCGCTGTACTCCTCCATCAGCTTGGACTTGGCTTCCATCGAGACGTTCGGGTCGTCGAGGACCTTCTTGATCTCGGCCCATTCGGCCATCAGCGGTTACCCCCGGCCTGGTTCGCCGTCGCGCCGGCGTTCGCTTCCTGCGCGGTGTACTTGGCGCCGGCCGACCCGATCCCGCTGCCCAGGTTGAGCAGGGCGTTCGACAGCCCGGTCATGCCCGCGCCGATCTCGTCGATCCCGGCCTTGTACTTGCCGAAGCTCTCCTGGTGCACACGACCGAAGTCCACGGCGACGATCTCGGTCGGCGCGACCTTCTTCGCTTCGTTCGCCGGGTCGTCGGCGACGTCCGCCAGGCGAACCTGCGCCCGCGTCATCGCCTCCGAACTCGCTTCGTACCCGTTCGGCATGGTCGCTGCCCCCTTCGATCCCACAATCCGCGCTGACGTTCCGGGACTGTGACGCGCCCGGACACCGTTCGGTGCCGTCGCAGATGCACACAGAGTCTAGCGTCCGGCCGGGCGCCGGACCTGGGCTTCCGCGAAGTGCACCCGCGCGGGACCTACGCCCGGGGGCGCTGCGCCGTGACCGCCTCGGCGATCACCTCGGCGACGCCGCGGATGTCCACCAGCCGGTCGAGCTCGTCCAGGTCGACCGAGACGCCGTAGGTCACCTCGACCCGGGACAGCAGCTGGATCCGCTGCCGGGACGTCAGGCCGATGTCGTCGAACGGCGTGGTGTCGGCGAGCCGCTCGGGCGGGATCTCCAGCGCGAAGCTGATGATCCGCCGGATCTCGTCGACGTAGGTGCCCGGGTCAGCCATGCCGCTCATTCTCGCCCCACCAGCGCTCGCGGGCGGCGGCGCGGGACACCTTGCCGCTGGAGGTCCGCGGCACCTCGCCCGGCCGCACCAGCCACAGGGCGCGCAGCGGCAGGTCGTGGGCCGCCGAGACCGCCCGCCGCACGGCCGTTTCGACCGGCTCGTCCGGGGCGGTGCACCCGGCGACGACGGCGACGCCCTCGCCGTCGCCGTCCCGCACGGCGAACGCGGCGACGCGCCGGATGCTGGGGTGCGCGGCCTCGACCGTCGCCTCGATGTCCTGCGGGTGGTGGTTGCGGCCGTCGACGATGATCAGGTCCTTGAGCCGTCCGGTGACGTAGAGCTCGCCGTCGTGGACGAAGCCGAGGTCGCCGGTGCGCAGCCAGCCGTCCGGAGCGATGACGTCGTCCCGGCCCCAATAACCGTCGGCGACGTTGGGGCCGGCCACCTGGATCTCTTTGTCGACAATGCGGATCCGCTGGCCGTACGGCCGGCCCACCGAGACCCGCGGCTCGCCGCCGTCGAACGTCCGCACGGTGGGGCCTTCGGCACCCGCGCTCGTCACGAACACTGTCGCCTCGGCGAGCCCGTACGCCGGCTTCTGCGCCGCGCGCGGCAACCCGAAGGGCGCGAAGGCCCGCGCGAAGTTCTCGACCGTGGCCGCGCGGATGGGCTCGCTGCCGTTGAGCAGGGAGTTGACCTGCGAAAGGTCGACACCGGCCAGCTCCCCCGCCGCCTCGGCGGCCAGGTCGAAGGCGAAGTTCGGCGCGGCGGTGACCGCACCCGGGTGCTCGGCCAGCAGCCGGATCCAGCGCAGCGGGTCGCGCACGAACTCCACCGGCGTGCAGAAGACCGACCGCGAGCCGAGGAACACGGGCGTGGCGATCAGCAGGACCAGGCCCATGTCGTGGAAGAACGGGACCCAGCCCACCAGGGGCGTCGACGCGCCGGCGCGGTAGCACCGCGTGGTCTGCCAGCAGCCGGCCACCAGCGCGCGGTGCGAGATCACCGCGCCGGCCGGGCGGCGCGTCGAGCCGGACGTGTACTGCAGGTACGCCGGATCGGTCATCGCCACGGTGGCGGGCGGCTCGGCGTCGCCGGGCTCGATGCCTTGAATGTCCTCGATGGCCAGTACGACGGTCGGCGGGACCTTGTCCACCAGGTCCTTCGAGGTGAGGCACACCGCCGGCGTGGCGTCCGCGAAGGCCGCCTCGATCCGTGCGCGGTGGGTGCGGCCGGTGGGGACGGACAGTGGCACCGCGATCAGACCCGCGTAGAGCGTGCCGAGGAAGGCGACGACGTAGTCCAGATCCTGACGGGCGACGATCGCCACCCGGTCACCCGGCCGGGTGAAACGCCGGAGCTCGCGGGCGACACCGCGGACGCGCGCGAGCAGCTGGGGCCAGGTGAGCGTGTGGTCGGCCGGTCCCGGGAAGGTGCGGCGGGTGAACGCGGGACGGTCCTCGGCGGCGTTGCGGAGCAGGTAGTCCGTGAACGGCGTGGCCAGGACGTCCTCCGGGACGGCTGCGGGCGGCACGGCCCCATCCTGCCCTACCGTGTGCGGCGATGGGCGAGTTCGAACGGCACGGCATCGGGGTGGTCTGCGGGCGCGACGCGGCTGCCCGGGCCCTGCGGTCGCCCGAGCTGACGTCGGAGCCCGGCGGTGGCTCGCCCAGCGTGCTGCTGCGCGACGGCGAAGATCACCTCCGCGTGCGCGCGGTGCTGCGGGAGATCATCGCCCGGCTGGAGCCGTTCCCGGAGTCGCTGCGCGCGTCGATCGAGACGGTGGTGGCCGGGCTGGGGCCGTCGTTCGACCTGGTGCGCGACTTCGCGCGGCCGGTGGCGGGCGCGGTGACGTCGGCGGTGCTGGGCGTGCCCCTCGACGACGTCTTCCTCGACCACCTCGAAGCGACGACGGCGAACCTCGACGTCTTCGGCGGCACGGACCGAGCCGGTCAGGCCTCGGCGTTCCGGCTGGCGGTGCAGCTCAGCCGGACGGTGGCCGGGCCGGGCGGCCTGACGGCGCTGCGTGCCGCGCACGCGGCCGGGCGGCTCGACGACGACGAGGTGATGTTCAACCCGGTGGTGCTGGCGCACGCGGCGTACGAGAACTCGCTGAACTTCCTGGCGTGCGCGGGGCTGGAGCTGGCAGCTTCCGGTCCGCGGACCGTGCGGGAGCTGGTGACGGAGATCTGCCCGGCCCGGTACGTCCTGCGGTTCGGCCCGGACGGCCCGGTGGCGATCTCACTGGCCGATGGGCTGCCGTTCGGGCTGGGCCGCCACGCGTGCCCGGGTTCGGGGGTCGCGGTGACCGAGGGCGAGATCGCGCTGGGTGCCTTGGCGAAGGTCTTGAGCGGCGGGTGCCGGGTGG
>NZ_JAVHJU010000052.1 GCF_031082405.1 Amycolatopsis sp. A133 | reverse complement strand
AGACGACGTTCTGCGACTCGACCGTCTTCAGCGTGCTGGCCGAGGTCTTCCTCGACGCCGGCGCGCGGAACGTCCCCCTGGTAAGGCGGGTTAGAACCCGCCTTACCACTCACGACCAGGTGCGGCAGACCCGCTAACGCACCGGTTGCAGCTCGCGGCCGTCGTACTCCTGCCGCGCCGAGCGGATCCGGTCGAAGTTCGCCTGGGACCACGTGCTCAACGCGATCAGGTGCGCCCCGACCTCCGAACCCATGTCCGTCAGCGCGTACTCCACCGTCGGCGGGGTCGTCGGGTAGACCGTGCGCGTCACGAAGCCGTCGCGCTCCAGTTGGCGGAGGTTCTGGGTCAGCATCTTCTGGCTGATCCCGTCGACCGCGCGGCGCAGCTCGCCGAAGCGGTGCGGGCCGCGGGCCAGCGCGCCCAGCACCAGGGCCGTCCACTTGTTGGCCAGCAGGTCCAGCACGTCGCGGCACGGGCAGTTCCGCAGGTACACATCCCAGGGTCCGCCCTGGTCGCAGGTGGTATCCATCAGGTACCTACGATACAAGCAAGTGCCTTCTGGCGAAAAGTGACGAAGGACCCGAGGATGGAGGCGACCCCGAAATCCGAAGGAGAGAACCGATGCGCATCGTGACCCAGCAGGCACTCGGCGGGCCGGAGGTGCTCCGCGTCACCGAGGCACCGCGACCGGAGCCCGGGCCGACCGAGGTCCTGGTGCGGGTGCAGGCCGCCGGGATCAACCCGGTCGACTGGAAGGTGCGGGCCGGCGGCGGGTTCCTCGGCGAGCCGCCGTTCACCGTCGGCTGGGACGTCGCCGGCGTCGTCGAGGAGGCCGGCTTCGGCGCGACCGGCGTCCGCGAGGGCGACGAAGTCCTCGGCATGCCGTGGTTCCCGCGGCCGGCCAACGCCTACGCGGAGTACGTCACCGCGCCCTCGCGGCACTTCGTGCGCAAGCCGGCCGGGCTGTCGTTCGCCGAGGCCGCCGCGCTGCCGCTGGCCGGGCTGACCGCCTGGCAGGGCCTGGTCGACGTCGGGAACGTCCACAGCGGACAGCGCGTGTTCGTCGACGCCGCCGCGGGCGGGGTCGGTCACCTCGCCGTGCAGATCGCCAAGGCGCGCGGTGCCCACGTCATCGGCACGGCCAGCGCGGGCAAGCACGGCCTGCTGCGCGAGCTCGGCGTCGACGAGCCGATCGACTACCACGACGAGAACGCGACCACGTCCGATGTGGACGTCTACTTCGGACTCGTCGGCGAGGAGAGCGACCTGCGCTGGCTCCCCGCGATCAAGCCCGGCGGCCTGCTGATCGGCGTGCCCAGCGGCGTCGGCGACCGGGTCGAAAAAGCCGCCGAGGCCAGGAAAGTGCGCACGAGGCGGATCCTCGTCGAACCCGACCGCGGCGGGCTGACCGGCCTCGTCGAACTGGTCGAAGCCGGTCAGCTGAAGGTCCGCGTCGAGCAGACCTTCCCGCTCGAAGACGTCGCCAAGGCGCACGAGCTGGGTGAATCGGGCCGGGTGTCCGGCAAGCTCGTGCTGACCGTCTAACCCCGGGCGAGCACCTGGGGCAGCACGGTCGTGAGCCCGGTCCAGTCCGCGGTGACCACCGACGCGTGCTGCTTCGCCAGCTCGGCGACGCGCTGGTTGGCCTGGTCGACCGTCGGGTTGTGGGCGTCGATGGCCGGCGCGACGTTCTGCGCGTCGGTCATCACCACGTAGTAGTGGTTGGCGTCGTACCACCACGGCCCGGTCTGGGTCACCCACGCGTTCGCGTCGCCGTCGAAGACGACGAACCACGGCTTGAGGTCGGCGGTGTACTTGTCCCGCGGGTCACCGCCGGCCGCGCCGTGCACGGTCGGGAAGATGTTCGCGTCGCCGATGCGGCCCGCGTTCTTGAGCCCGGCCAGGTACCGCGCGTACTCGACGTCGGTCTTCAGCGTGTCGGTCGGGTTCCCCTCCTCGACCGTGCCGGGGATGATCTCGGTGATCACCCGGCCCCGCAACGCGTCCACCGACGGCCAGTTGTCCGCTTTGGCCGCGTCGTCGAGCGTGCCGTAGCCGCCGAGCAGCTCGGCCGGGCGGAACGCGACGCTGCCGAGGTGCGCCCGGAACGTGGCGTCCAGCTCGTCCGGGCCCAGGCCGGTGTTGTCCGAGAAGCCCGTCTTCATCTCCAGCTTGAGCGTGATCGGCGGGTGCCCGGGGTGGGCGGCGAGCCAGATCCGGATGTCGTCGAGGCAGTACTCCAGGTTCTTGTTCTTCCCGCCGGAGTACAGCTGCGACGCCGAGGTGGCCGCGACGCAGTTGTTGTTGTTCCCCAACGGGTTCGAGTGGCTGACCTTCCACTCGTGGGTGAAGAAGTCCGGCCAGACGTCGAGCTCGATCAGCGACGACCCGGCGTCGAGGGCCCGGGCGAGGTAGTCGTAGGCCGCCGGGTCGTACGTGTTGTGCACGCCGACGGTGGTGACGTGGGAGAGCTTCGGGCTGTCCGCGTTCGCCGCCGTCGCGCCGGAGAGCGTGAGCGCGGCCGTGAGGAGTGCCACCGAGAAGAGCTTCATCCAGGCTCCTTCGAACGTGAGTAACCTTCACAATGTCCCACCGTGGTTGACTGTTGATGAAGCAAAAGAGGCTGATTGGCCTAGACCAGAAGTCGGGAATCCACCATGACGACGAGCCTGCCGACCGCGTTGACCATCGCCGGGTCGGACTCCGGCGGTGCCGCCGGGCTGCAGGCGGACCTGCGCACCTTCCTGACCTGCGGCGTGCACGGGCTGGTCGCGGTCACCGCCGTCACCGTCCAGAACACCCTCGGCGTGCACGACCGCGCCGACCTGCCGCCGCACATCGTGGCCGGGCAGATCGAAGCCGTGGCCGCGGACATGGGCGTCGGCGCGGCCAAGACCGGCATGCTGGCCTCCGCCGAGATCATCCACGCGGTCGCCGCCGCGTGCGACAACGCCGAAATCGGCCGGGACGCGAAGATCCCGTTCGTCGTCGACCCGGTCGCGGCGTCGATGCACGGCCACCCGCTGTTCGACGAAGCCGGGCTCGTGGCGCTGCGCGACGAGCTGCTGCCGCGCGCGACCGTGCTGACCCCGAACCTCGACGAGGTCCGGCTGCTCACCGGGATGACGGTGACCGACCGCGAGGGCATGCACACCGCGGCCGTGGTGCTGCACCGGATGGGCCCGCGGTACGTCCTGGTCAAGAGCGGGCACCTGCAGGCCGACCCGGAATGCGTGGACCTGCTGTTCGACGGCTCGACGTTCGTGGAGCTCCCGGGGCAGCGGTACCCGACCCCGCACACGCACGGCGCGGGCGACACGATGGCGTCGGCGCTCACCGCGGGCCTGGCCAAGGGGATGTCCGTGGTCGAGGCGGCGCGCTACGGCAAGTGGTTCGTCTCGCACGCCGTCGAGCACGCCTACCCGATGGGCGCGAAGGTCGGCCCGGTCTCGGCCTTCTGGCGGCTGGCTCCCGAAGAGCGCTGAGCGACCACCTCGTTACCATCCCTGCGGTTACCGATCCTTGACCGAAGCAGGGGGTGCCCTTGACCGGGCGCGAGCGGGTGGCGAAGGTCCTCGAAGGCCGCCGCTTCCAGAACTTCATCATCGCCGTGATCGTCTTCAACGCGGCCACCCTCGGCATGGAGACGTCCACGTCGCTGATGGACGGGTACGGCGACCTCCTGCACGTCCTCGACCACCTCGCGCTGGGCATCTTCGTCGCCGAGCTGCTGGCGAAGTTCTACACCTACCGCGGCAGCTTCTTCCGCGACAGCTGGAACGTCTTCGACCTGCTGGTGGTCGGCATCGCGGTGATCCCGGCGACCGGGCCGTTCGCGGTGCTGCGGTCGCTGCGCGTGCTCCGGGTGCTGCGGCTGATCTCCGTCGTGCCGTCGATGCGGAAGGTCGTTTCCGGGCTGCTCGCGGCGATCCCCGGCATGGCGTCGATCGCCGCGCTGCTCGCGCTGATCATCTTCGTGGCCGGCGTGATGGCGACGAAGCTGTTCGGCGCCATCGACCCCGGCGACTTCGGCGACCTCGGCACGTCGCTGTTCACCCTGTTCCAGGTGATGACCGGCGAGGCGTGGCCGGACATCGCGAAGACGATCATGGAACAGGCGCCGATGGCCTGGATCTTCTTCGTCGTCTACATCCTCGTGTCCAGCTTCGCGGTGCTGAACCTCTTCATCGCCGTCGTGGTCAGCGGCATGGAGGACGAGCTGCGCCAGGACATCCGCGAGGAAGAAGCGAAGCAGGCCGAAACGCAGGCCGCCGCGAACCAGGAGATCCTCGATGAGCTCCGCGCCCTGCGTGCGGAGCTCGCCGAGCTGCGGCAGAACGCGGCTTAGTCGTCCGCGATCAGGGCCTCGAGCGCGGGGATCGCCGCCGTCAGGGCTTCGCGGTGCTCGGGCGAGAGCCGGTCGAGCCGCCGGTTCAGCTCCTGCACCCGGGTCGAGCGGACGCCGGAGACGAGCCGCTCGCCCTCTTCGGTCGCCTTCGCCAGCCACGCCCGCCGGTCGACCGGGTCGGACTCGCGGCTGACGTAGCCGGCCTCGACCAGGGACGCGATGATCCGCGACATGGTCGCCGCGGCCACGCCCTCCTTGGCCGCGAGGTCGCCCAGCCGGAGCTGGCCCGCGTGCACCAGCGTCGCCAGCGCCGAGATGGCGCCGTGGCCGGGCCCCGGCACGCCGGCCTGCCGCAGTGACCGGGAAAGCCTGCCCACGGCGAGGTACAACCTGCCCGAGACGTCCTGGACCGATGTGCTCGTCACGGCTGGCTCCTTCTGCCCTCACCCCGCCGCGGCTGCGCCGGAAAGTGCCGTCCACCTTACGGGTCCGCGGTCACGGTCGGCGTTAAGCCACCCACGGCGTTATATCGGGGCTTCGCACCGGGCCGGGGGCTCCGCCACCCGGAGCCCCCGAAAGCAGCAGTTCACCGGGGTGGGCTCGACGCCTTGGCCCAAAAGCGCTGCGGCACGCGCCCGGCCTCGCGAGCCAGCCGTCCGGCGACGACGCCCGCCCGCATCGCCGCCGCCATCCGCTCGGGATCGGCCGCCCGGGTGACGGCGGTGGAGAGCAGGACGGCGTCGCAGCCGAGCTCCATCGCCAGCGTCGCGTCCGACGCCGTGCCGATTCCGGCGTCCAGGATCACCGGCACGCCCGCCCGCGCGACGATCAGCTCGATGTTGTGCGGATTCCGGATGCCGAGGCCGGTGCCGATCGGCGCACCCAGCGGCATCACCGCGGCGCAGCCGGCCTCCTCCAGGCGCAGCGCGAGCACCGGGTCGTCGTTCGTGTAGGCGAACACGGTGAACCCGTCGGCGGCCAGCCGTTCGGCGGCGTCGAGGGTTTCGATCGGGTCGGGCAGCAGTGTCCGGTCGTCGGCGTGCACCTCGAGTTTGATCAGGTCGGTTTCCAGCGCCTCGCGCGCGAGCTGCGCGGTGAGCACGGCCTCGGCGGCCGTGCGGCAGCCCGCCGTGTTCGGCAGCAGCTCGATGCCGAGCCGCTTCAGGAGTTCGAGGACGCCGGAGCCGCCTTCGGCGTCGGCGCGGCGCATGGCGACGGTGGTCAGCTCGGTGCCGGACGCGACCAGCGCGCGTTCCAGCACGGCGAGGTTGGCCGCGCCGCCGGTGCCGATGATGAGCCGGGACGTCAGCTTGCAGGCGCCGATGACCAGCGGTTCTTCGTCCATTTTCAGCCTCCCTGGACCGCGGTGAGCACGTCGACGCCCGCGCCCTTGGGCACGGGGGTGGCCGGCCAGTCGGCGCGGCGGACGACGACGCCGTCGACCGCGACGGCGATGCCGGGCCGCTGCCCGCCGGTGGCGTCGAGGACGTCGGCGACGGTTGCGCCGTCCGGGAACTCCGCCCACTCGCCGTTGAGCTTGATCTCCATCACACGTGCTCCTTCTGGTGCAGGCGGGCGGGGGACGCCGCTTCGGTGCCTTCGGGCGGTTTGTCCCCCTCGAGCCAGGCGACCACGGCGTCCGCGGTCACCGGGGCCATCAGCAGGCCGTTGCGGTGGTGCCCGGTGGCGGCGAAGACGCCGTCGTCCAGGACGCCGAGGTACGGCAGCGCGTCCCGGCTGCCGGCCCGCAGACCGGCGGCGATCTCGGTCAGCTCGTACTCGGTGATCGCGGGGAAGACGCGTTCGGCACCCTCGATCAGCTCGCGCACGCCGCGGGCGGTGACGGCCTGGTCGAAGCCCGCCTCGTACTGCGTGGCGCCGAGGACGAGCTCCTGATCGCCGCGCGGGACGAGGTAGATCGGGCGGCCCTCGACGACGGCCCGGACGGTGTGTGCGGGCGGCGGCAGGCACCCGCGGCGGGGTTTGAGCCGGAGGATCTCGCCCTTGAGCGGGCGGACGGCGCCGGCGAGCTGCGGGTGCAGCCGTCCGGTCCAGGCGCCGGCGGCGAGGACGACGGCGCCGGCGTCCGGGATCCGTTCGACGCGCTCGCGGACGAACCGGACGTCTCGTTTCTCGCAGGCCGCGTAGAGGGCGTTGAGCAGTTTCCGGTTGTCCACGGCCAGGTCACCGGGTACGTGTAGTCCACTTCGGACGGACCCGATGCCGGGTTCGAGCCGCCGGGCCTCCCGGCCGGTGAGCAGCTCGGCCGCGCGGCCGAGGGAGCGCAGGTGGCCGGCGAGGATGTCGAGGTGCCCGGCGTCGGCGCTGTCGAAGGCGACGACGAGCGTCCCGTGCCCGGCCAGGCCGGGGTCGAGGCCCTCTTCCGCGAGGTCGCGGGCGAACTCCGGCCAGCGTTTCAGCGACTCTTCGCCGAGGCGGAGGACGTCCTCCTCGCCCGGCCAGGCCTCGGTGACGGGGGCCAGCATGCCGCCGGCCAGCCAGGACGCGCCGCCGCGGACGGGTTCGGGGTCGTAGAGGGTGACTTCCCGGCCGGTTCGCGCGGCTCGCCACGCCGTGGACAGGCCGATCACGCCGCCGCCCACCACTGCCAGGTTCGTCATGGAATCACGCTCCCTGCGCCGGCATGACCCGGATCAGGTTCCACGGTCGGAGCGGCAGCTCCCTCTCAGCCCGTGCCTCGGGCTCCCGTGCGGACGCGTCCAGCCTAACGCGCCGGGTACGGTCGCCGCTATGCCCGCCCTTTCCGGTGACAAGATCCGCGCCCGCCTCGACGCGGCGCGCCTGTACCTGTGCACGGACGCCCGAACCGACCGCGGCGACCTGGCGTCCTTCGCCGACGCGGCCCTCGCCGGCGGCGTCGACATCATCCAGCTGCGCGACAAGACCGGCGCCCTGGAGGCGGCCGGCGAGATCGCGGCGCTGGAGGTGCTGGCGGAGGCGTGCGCCCGGCACGGGGCGCTGCTCTCGGTGAACGACCGCGCGGACGTGGCGCTGGCGGTCGGAGCGGACGTGCTCCACCTGGGGCAGGACGACATCCCGGTACCGCTGGCCCGCCGGATCCTCGGCGACGAGGTGGTGCTCGGCCGGTCGACGCACTCGCTGGACCAGGCCCTCTCCGCGGCCGCGGAGCCCGGGGTGGACTACTTCTGCACGGGCCCGTGCTGGCCGACGCCGACAAAGCCGGGCCGCCCCGCGCCCGGCCTCGAGCTGGTGCGCGGAACGGCGGCCTGGACCCCGGACCGGCCGTGGTTCGCGATCGGCGGCATCAACGGTTCCCGGCTCGGCGAGGTGCTCGACGCGGGGGCGTCGCGGATCGTGGTGGTCCGGGCGATCACCGAGGCCGAGGACCCCGAGGCCGCGGCGCGGGAACTGCGGGCCCGGCTGTCCTGAGAGCCGTGGAGGCCACCCGGCGGGGTGGCCTCCACGGGCTCACGGGGCCGGCGTGGCCGCCGCGCCCTTGCTGGTCGGCGGGGTCGCCGTTGTCGCCGGGGCCGAGGTCGAGGGCTGCTGGGTCGTCGTGCTCGGCGTGTTCGTCGGGGTCTCGGACGACGTGGTCGGCGGGGTCGGCGGGGTCGAGGTGTCCGCCGGGGTCGTGCTCGTCTCCGTCGGGGACACCTGGGTGTCGTCCGTGCCGGGAGCCGGTGTCGTCGCCGGGGTCTTGTCCTGGTGGCCACCGCCGCCGGTGAAGATCTTGCCGATGCTCGAGCCCGTGCCGCCGCCGATCTGCGTTCCCGTCGCCGACTCGAAGCCGACGATCGACAGGATCGCCACCGCGAACGCCGCCACGCTCGTGCTGATGATCAGCGGCCAGCGCAGCTTGCGCAGCCGCGCCGACAGCCGTGACGGCTCCTGCTCCGGCGGTTTCAGCTGGACCGTCGGCTGCTCGGTGATGTCGACCGCCGGCCCCCGGCGGCGGATCCCCGACGTCGCCAGCTGGCGCGCCTTGAGGGCCGCCTCGCGGGTGCGCTGCAGCGAGCGCAGGTACAGCTCGCTGCCGACCGTCGACACCACGCTCGCGACGCCGGCGCCGACCACCGTGCCCGCGACGCCCAGCGTCGAGCCGAGCAGCGCCGCGGTCACGGCCGCCAGCGCCGCCGCCAGGACCTGCGCGATCCGCAGGCCCGACTTGTCTTCCTTCTCTTCCGAAGCCGCTACGTTCTCCTTGCTCATGATCCCGATCTAGGTAGTCCGTGTTCTCCCCTGTCCAACGTCTAAGGCGCGTGAGGCACTCCCCTCGTTGCCACAGCGTGAGGAGGACCACTCCGTCTGTCCATATTAGACACTCCATGTCGAACGTTTTCTTGACATACTCGGCACATGGAACTGGTGACGATCTCTGACATCGAGGCCGCCGCGAAGCGCGTCGAAGATGTTGCCGTGCGCACACCCCTGCTGCTCCAGACGTGGGATCCCCGCGGGACCCTGTGGCTCAAACCCGAAAGCCTGCAACCGGTCGGTGCGTTCAAGGTGCGCGGCGCGTTCAACGCGATCGCGGCCCTCGACGACGCGGCCCGCGCCCGCGGGGTCATCGCGTACTCGAGCGGCAACCACGCGCAGGCCGTCGCGTACGCCGCGCAGCGGTACGGGGTGCCCGCGGTGATCGTCGTGCCGGACGTCGCGCCGCGGATCAAGGTCGAGGCCACCCGGGCGTACGGCGCCGAGGTCATCGAGGTGCCCATCGGCGAACACGAGGGGAAAGCGCGCGAATTGGCCGCCGAACGCGGGCTGACCCTCGTCCCGCCCTTCGACCACGCGGCCATCATCGCCGGGCAGGGCACCGCCGGCCTGGAGATCGCCGAGGACCTGCCGGACGTCGAGGTCGTGCTCGTCCCGATCAGCGGCGGCGGGCTGGCGGCCGGCGTCGGCACCGCGATCAGGGCCCGGTGCCCGCGGGCGCGCGTGATCGGCGTCGAGCCGGCGTGGGCCGCGGACGTCGCCGACAGCCTCCGGCAGGGCGAGCTGGTCCGCTGGCCGCAGGCCGACCGCGCCCGCACGATCGCCGACGGCCTGCGCTCCGAGCCGTCCGAGCTGACCTTCGCCCACCTGCGGGAAGTCGTCGACCAGATGGTCACGGTCACCGAGGACGAGATCCGCGAGGCCGTGCGCGTCCTCGCCCGCAAGGCCCGGCTGGTGGCCGAGCCGAGCGGCGCGGTGACAACGGCGGCGTACCTGTCCCACGCCGACGAGCTCCCGGCCGGCAAGACGGTCGCGCTGGTCTCGGGCGGCAACGCGGATCCGGCGCTGTTCGCCGAGATCCTCGCCGGCTAGGAGGTCCCCAAGCGCCCCAATGTGGCGTTCGGTGCGTCAGACGCACCCAATGTGGCGTTCGGTGCGTCAGACGCAACCAACGCCACATTGGGGTTGTTTCATCGTGGTTTGTGCTGGTCAGGCTGTGGTGATGGAGGGTGGTATCGCTCAGGCGG
>NZ_JAVHJU010000073.1 GCF_031082405.1 Amycolatopsis sp. A133 | reverse complement strand
GAGTACGAGACCATCATGACCTCACCGGCCAGTCAGGCCGCGTGACTGAACTGTCACCTATCGGTGCAGCAGACCCAGCAGAGTCTGCTGGCGCTGGCGAGCAGTCTGGACGAGCTTCTAGCCAGCCCCATCACTGTGGACACTCAAGGGACGCAGCTGCACAACGTGTTGCTGCGCGACCTCGCG
Source organism: Amycolatopsis sp. A133 (assembly GCF_031082405.1). Taxonomy (GTDB): domain Bacteria; phylum Actinomycetota; class Actinomycetes; order Mycobacteriales; family Pseudonocardiaceae; genus Amycolatopsis. Next base: position 10,627 of record NZ_JAVHJU010000073.1, on the reverse strand, counting down.
CCACTAATTCACTCCAATCCGTTGCTCGCAGCCAGCCGTCTCGAAGGGGCCGTCCGCCTGGCGGTGGCCGGTGCCGTCACGCCGTTCGGCGTTCTCGGCCACCTCACGGCACTTCCTTCCGACGCCCCCGACGAGTTCACCGAACGCCTTCCTCGCCTGCTCGGCGCCGCGATGGATCGCTGGGCGAACGAAGCCACGATCGCCGCCGCGCTGCATGCCGCCCTGGATCACCTTCGCCACGACAGTGCGGCAGGTGTGGATGCTGCGTTTGAACTGGCTTGCTTCCAACTGAGGTCCGCGCTCACCGCGGAAACGTTGCCAGCGGCCATGGAGGCACTCACCAGCGCACGTTCTGGCTTCGCCACCGTCGACGCTGCCGAGGAAGGCCGGCACGACGCGCGCGCGTACGCGGCTGCGTGTGACGCCCTCCTCGCGTTCGCTGCACAGGATCGGCCCCGGTTGGCCGACGCCGCCAGTCGGCTCGCAAACATCCTGAACCAGCGCGAGGCGTGGTTGGGCGGGATGAACGCACCGACGTGGCTTCAACCACGACGTGCCGCAGAACTCGCGTGGCGGCGGCTCGTGCTTGTACTGACCGCGGCGGCCGAGCGCCTGTCTGAAACGGTCTGGATGGACGCGTGGGACGCGCTCGCAACGGTTCTCGACGCCTACACCCAAGCACGCACCTCCAGGCCACTACCGGGCTTGGAGACGGCGCCCGGATTGGCCGCAGTCATCGAGCCGACCATCGAAAACCAAATACTGCGCCAGCAAAGCCTACTTGCGGCGCTCCGTCGCTCAGTCGTCGAACTGTCCAAGATGGACACTTCACCCCTCGACGCCAGCACAGTCGAGCTGCTCCTCACAAGGATCGAGACTGCAGCCAGCGGATCGCGCGAAGGTCACACGCGCTCAGCGCGACCGGCATCTCACGGGGACGATGACGAGGAGCCCCACCAGGTCGACACTGCTCGGCTGTACCGTCTTGCTCCGTCGCTCGTTCACGTCCTTGGCGAACATCATGCCGCGGACCTGGCTGCTGATATAAGCGACGACAATCTCCAAGGACTGGAAGGGATTGTGCACAGCGCTGAGCTTGCGCGATCACGAACCGCACACCCTGTGCTCGATCGCCTTCTAGACGACCTACTCCGACAACTGGCCGAGTCTCCAGACTTCGTCGGCGACGTACGGGACACCTTTGGCCTACTGCTGGAACAGACCTTGCTGTTTCTCCTCAGCCGCGCCGACCTCACGACCAAGACGTGGGGACTGCACAAGAAGAACAACGATTACCGCAGGGAACTCAAGGCTGGCGAAAGCCGCCCCCTTGAGGCGGACCTACAACAGGATTTCCACCAGTGGCTCCAAAGCGGCCCCCTGAGCGGTCTGGTCTCGGTTGAGCGCAGCGACATCGCTATGGGCCGGGCAGACGTCATCGTGACATTCGGAACCATCCGCTACCTCACCGAGATCAAACGGGAACTCAGTGATTCCACCCCGGAAAGCCTTGAAGTGCATTACCTTCGCCAGGCTGCGGAGTACGGCAACACGAACGTGCCCTTCGGCCAGCTCCTTGTACTCGACTTGACGCCGCATCCGGACGGTGCACCACGGCTCGACGAATCGGTGTGGCTCGGCCGACATCGTCCCGCTGGCGCTGCAAAGGACCGCAATGTGATCGTTAGCGTCGTAGCCGGCAACCGGCCCACACCGCACGATCTGTCTTCCTAGCCGCGCACCGGTCTCCACAGGAACCAGGTCAGGCCGCCGCTACGTGGACGTACTGACAATCCACGGTCACCCACCCCTTGCTGACTCGTACACGACTCCGTACTCTTACAGAGTCGTGTACGAATCCGTAGGAGTGGAGCTTGCGATGACGAACGCAGTGAGGACCGCCGTGGTGCAGGCCATCACCGACGCGCAGACGCTCCTTGACCGCCTGAAGGGAACGCTCGCCATGATCGATGGCGAGGTGACCGTGGACCTTGGGAGGCAAGGCATCTGGACCAAGGGTGAGGTCGTCTCCCTTTGGGAGAAGTCCAAGCACCTGTCGGGCGTCAGATCGCTGTTCGAGATCACGGAACGCCATGTTGGCGAGCGGGTCACGTTCAGCGAACTGATCGCCCACTCGGGCCTGGACGCCAAGCAGCAGGCCAACGAACATGCCCGAATGAGCCGTATCGCGGCTGATCTGTTCGGCGGCAAGCGCTGGCCGATCGAGAACTGGCAAGGTTCCAAGGGGGAAATGATCTACCGAATGCGCGAGGAGATCGCGGTCTGGTGGCGTGAGATCGAGAGCCAACCCGGCACCCCCTTAGTGATCAACTAATGGTCAGATACTGTGCTCGGCGTGATGCTCGACACAGATGCCCATCCCCTGCCTGATCATGCAGGACCGGAGCTCCGTCTGAATCACTCCCATGACGCGGTCGTCGTGATTCCAGGGATCATGGGCAGCACGTTGGTGGACACCGCCACGAAGAAGACGCTGTGGGGTCTGAATCGTATCGGCTGGTACGGCCGGGCGTGGTCCACTGGGTCGTCGCTGCGCGACCTCGCCGATCTGGAACCGGGCCGGATCAAGCCCCAAGGGCTATTGCGGTTTCCGGCCTGGGCGCCGCTGGGCTACTTCGAGCCTTACGACAGGCTCGTCCGTCACCTCAAGGAGGGAGATGGTGCATCCACGCGCCGTGCGCGAGTTCGCCTACGACTGGCGACTGCCGGTACTGCACAACGCGCGCCTGCTCGCGCGGGCCGCGCGGGAGCACCTGGCGACGTGGCGGGCCACCCAAGATCATGAACGGCTCAGAGCGTTGCAGGCTGACCCGAGCCCGGCCCAGCTGGTGCTGGTGGCCCATTCCATGGGCGGTCTGCTGGCGCGAGCATTGCCACTTGTCGAAGGCACTGAAGACGAGGCGAGTGAAGTTCCCACGGTGACCGAGGACATCCGGGCCACCGTCGCACTGGGGACACCGTTCCGAGGTGCAGCTAAGGCAGCGATCATTCTGGCGAACGGGCGCGGCCTACTGCCTCCAAGACGGCAGATGATGCGGCTCGCGCGACAGCTGCCCGGAATTTATGACCTTCTCCCATCGTACAGGTGCGTGTACGAAGGCGACGACGTCCGGCCGCTAACTGCCGAGGACGTCGCTAGGTTCGGCGGGGATCCGGTCGAAGCCCAACGTGCTTTCGACGACAGGACACGGCTCGACACCCAGTCGCTGATTGGGCACCGATTGGTGCTCGGCGTCGAACAGCCCACACTCGCCTGCCTGCGGCTGGATGACGAAACTGTCGAGGGACTCGGCCACACATTCCGTCCCTCGCGCGATGGAAAGATTGTCCATGACGAGCGGGGGGTGCCGGCGCATTTCCCAAGTCTTGGAGATGGCACCGTTCCGGTCGACTCGGCGATCATCAGGGATGTGCCCATGGATCCTCGGGCGCAGCAGCATGGCAGTCTCGCCAATGTCGACGAGGCGATATCGTCCGTCCGGTTTGTCATCACGGGCGAACCGCAAGGGCCCACACTCGCACCACGTGGCCAGGTGGGCATCGACGCCCCCGACGTCGTGTCCGTCGGCGCCGAATGGCCCGTGGCGGTCACTGGAGTGGAGAGCCCCGATGACGCCACCTGCCAGGTGATTGACGCCGAGACCGGCAAGCACGTCGCTCGGCCCCAGCTGGAAAAGCGCGATGGACAGTGGCAGTTCATTGTCAACGTGCCCGACCAACATCTGTACGAGATTGTGGTGGATGGGGGCAGCGGCTCACCTCTCAAGCGAATGACACTCGCGACCAGCCAGGACGAACCTGCAGACGATCTTGGAGACGATGACTGACTCACTCCCCGAACCGCGGCTGGAGGTCTTCCCCGTCGCGATCGGCACCTACCTGCATCACGACAACCTCAACGTCGGCCCCGAGGTCGAAGATGTCGCCCGAGTGCTTGCCGAGTACGGCGGAATGCTAGTGCCTTGGGGCGACTGGACGCAGAAACGTGATGGGCAGACCGTCCACGAGCGGATGGACCAGTGGGCGCAGAGCTTTACCGGCAACACCTTCCTCTACTGGGTCGGGCACGGCTGGGCCACCGGTGATCGCGCAATCCTGCTCCACACCGATTCACCCATGCCACCCGCCGATGAGCAGGGCGTTGTCCCCGGCCAACTCGCCGAATGGATCTACCAGCGCGAACGTCACAACCAGGGCGCCGACACCTGGTCGATCATCGTGGTCGATACCTGCCGGTCCGCTCAGTTCATCGAGCGGCTGAACGCAGAACTGGACAAACTCCAGGGTGCCCGCCGCCTGCTGCTCGTCGGCGTGTCTGGCGAGGGCACCACCAATCTGGGTGTCTTCAGCCGCGCGTTACGGACTGCGTTGCGCGACACCTTCGCGGCCGAACCGCACGTCGACCTCTGGGAGCTTGGCAAGGAGCTGCTGGCGCGCCTGCCCAGCCATAATCCGCCGATCCCCCGGCACGTGCACCGGCTGGTGATGCGGCGCCGGATACCGCTGCAGACCCAAGCGACTCTCGATATGGCGCAGGCCATCCAGGCTGCGTTGATGAGACTCGGCGAGGACGAGCGATACCACTACGTTCCCAAGGCGCAGGGCGGCGAGCTTCGGGAATTCGCCTGGTACTTCGAGGGACGCTCGCGCGAGCGCCAAGCCATCGTCGCCTGGCTGCGCACGACGGCCGAGGGCATGCTCGTCGTCACCGGCCGAGCTGGCAGCGGCAAATCGGCTCTGCTGGGCAACCTACTCGTCCACTCCCGGCCGGAACTGCGGCAAGCCATGATCGACGCCGAGCTGCTCGAACCATTGCCGGAGGACGAGCAGCCGCCCGACGACGTGTTCTCCGCCACCGTCCACCTCACCGGTCTCACCGCCGCCGACCTCCTCGGCCGCATCGCCGACGACCTAGCGCTCCCCACGCCAGACCCTTGCGCGCCTCTCGCCGAGCAGACGGACACCCTCATCAGGGGAATTCGCGAACATGCCACCCTCGTCACGATCCTGATCGACGCGCTGGATGAAGCCGACGACCCGATCGGCATCGCGCAGACCGTGGTGCGACCACTCTCAGCGCTGCCAGAGGTCCGGCTACTGATCGGCACCCGCCGCTCCACCTTCGAAAGCCCCGACGGAGAGGAACCACCCGACCAGGACCTGCTCGACGCGCTGGACGTCCGCCCGGACCAGACCGTGTTGGTGGGCCGCGACCCGCACGCCTTCCGCCGCTACATCTACAGGCGCCTCGCCACCGCTGCTATGGACGAGAGTCTGCGCGCCGAGGACGTAACGATCGAACACATCGCCGCCACACTCGGTGAGACCGCTGGAGACTTCCTGTTCGCCCGGCTGGCGGTGCACGAGATCCTCGGCGACCCAGGGATCGTCCTGCCCGACCCTCCCAGCCGAATGGACGAGCTCGACGAGCTGACGCACACTACGCACCGCGGCCTGTTCGCACGCGCTGTGAATCGCCTGCGCCGCGGGAGCCGCGTCAATTTCTGGCTACTCGCCGCCCTCGCGTACGCCCAAGGACGCGGGTTACCGATGCGCGACGGGATATGGGCAGCCGTGGCGAACGCGCTCAGCGATGACACCGAAACAGCGTCCCAAGACGACATCAGCACATTGCTCGAACACGCCGCCCCGTACCTTGCCATCGACCGAGAGCGCGGCCAGACCGTTTACCGGCTCGCACACCGCGCGTTCGTCGAGCACTTCACCGGCCCCGACCAGAACCAGGGGCGACACAGGGCCATCACGCAGCGGCTCATCACCCTCGGCAAGGAGCAACTGCAACTCAACCCGTACCTCGTGCACCATCTCCCGGCGCATGCCGGCACAGGCGGTGAGTCCGCATGGCAGGATCTCGCTGCGCACTCGAAGATCCTGGATGAGCTGAGTTCCGCCGCCGTTACAGGCGCTGTCATGCGGACCGCCTTCGGGAGGTTCGTCCTGCCGCATCCGATCGCCGGGATTGTCGCCGCGTCCCATCTGCTCGCGTCCGCGCCGCCAGAGGACCGCGCTTTGCTCCGCTGGCTCTCCGTCGCGCGGCATACCGGTTCGATCGCGGGACCACCGGACGGCGCTGAAGTGTCCGGCTGGTGGAGGCTTGGATGGGCACGGCTTGTTCCCCGTCCGTTGCACATCGTCCTGACGGGGCGGTCCACCGCTCGCAGCGTGAGCCGGGACCACTCCGACTCGATCCGAGCGATCGCGACCTTCGATCTTCCCCGGCGTATCGGGCTCCTGGCCACCGGACAGACGTCAGGGATCGCGCGGATCTGGGACCCGCTGACCGGCGGTCAGGTCGGCGAAGGCACGACCCACGGCACTGCCGTCTCCGCGATTGTCCCGCTCCAGCTCGTCTCCGAAGGAGACGTACCCGAACAGGCCGTCCTCGCGGTCGTCACGGACGACGAGATCCTCGTCTGGGATCCCGCCATGCGACTTCCTGTCATCACGATCACCGCGGTCAGCGCTGCGCGTTTTCGGGCGCTCACGCCAGTGCGCTGGCCAGACGGACGAATGCTGCTCGCGGCCGGCGCCGACGACGGCACGATCGGCCTGTGGGACCCGATCACCGGTGCCCAGGAAGGCGACCGCAGGCAGGCGCATGAGGGTTCGGTAAACGCGATCACCGCGCTGGATCCTCCGCAAGTCGGTGTTCTCGCGACCTACGGTGAGGACGGCACGATCCGCTGTTGGGAACATGATGCGCGGCGCTGGCTGGCAGAGCGGAGAGCTGACGCCTGGCCCTCGCAGGCCCCGAGCGGGGTACGCGCTCGCCACGGTGCGGCTGGCCCCGAAGCGGACACTGCTGGTATCCGGCGGTCTCGACGCGGTGGTCCGGCTGTGGAACCCAGCTCAAGAGAAACCTGTCGCGGAGTTGCGCGGCCACCGGAACGCCGTGCGGTCCATCACAACCGTGGAGATGCCCGATGGCACACCGGCGATCGCCACCGCGGGTGATGACCGGACGATACGGCTATGGGACCCGCGCCGACATCGTGAGCTGGCACCACCGCTTACCGGCCATACGGCACAAGTCCTCGGTATCACGCAACTGAGCTTGCCCGGCGGTCCCGCCTTTCTGGCGACGAGCAGCCGCGACTCGTCTGTACGCCTGTGGGAACTCAGCGAAACCGCTCAGACCCGACCCGTATCGAACTGGGCGGCGACAGTAACAGCACTTGCGGAGATCCAGGCCGGGCAGGACGGCTCGGTGATCGCGGCCGGCTACGACGATGGCACGGTGCAACTCCTCGACGTCGACACTGGGGAGTCAGTTCGGCAGCCGCTGGAGGGCAACACGGTGGCCGTCAGGGCAATGAGCACCCTCGCGGTCTCCGTAGAGCTCAACCTCCTGGCGGTTGCCGGCGGCGACAGGGTCGTGAAGGTATGGAACTTCGCTGGCGGTGAAGCTCACCCGTTCAAAGTGGTCACGACCGGTCTCGGCTCTGTGTCCGCGCTGGCCCTAGTCTCCAATGGTGATGGAACCGTGTGCCTAGTGATCGGCGGGAAGAACGGCGCAATCGAATTCTGGGACCTCCTGCACCGTCGCCGGATCGGCCACGAGCCCACCGCGCACAAGAGGCATGTCGCGTCGCTGACAGCCGTCCAGCTTCCTCGTGGTGACCTGCTCGTCGCCAGCGGCGGCCACGACCAGACAATCCGGTTCTGGGACCCAGTCACCGGGACCCGTGGGAACCTACCGCCCATCGACAACCGAGCGCCGTTCTCAGCAATGCTGCAGGTGCCCGACCACCTCGGCGACCCACTCGTCGCGGTCGCCTCCCAAGAGGACCGCGTAAAGATCAGAGTCTGGAACACCGTGACAGGTGAAATGGAAGGACGATCGATGTCCCCGCCGCCGATCAAGGCGACCGGAGCACCATCGGGCGGAGGCGGGAGGGTGACCGCTATGACCATGATGCGCACGGATATCGGTCATGACCTTCTAGTCACAGGGAACACCAACCACACGATCCGGCTGTGGGACCTGGCAACCAGAACTCTTCTGCACCGAATCGACTTCGGCGAGGAAATCACAGCATGCCAGGCATCAGGTGAACGGCTGATCGTGGGATCAACGTCGGGCGTCACACTTCTCGAACTGAATCAGACACCGAATTAATTGAGATCAAACAAGCTGGCGGCCCGACCGGGCTGGTGGTCAGCGTCGCAGTGGATGGCGAGTGGGTCGGGGGCCTCGGCGGCTATCGGACAGCGGGCGGCGCAAGAGCTCGACTATGAGCCGATGGCACCGCTTGGGGCCAGCTACGGGCAGAACAGGCAAGTCGGCGTGGAGGATAACGACGGCCTCCGACACCGGCATGACCGGTGTTGGGACACTGTCGATGTCCCCGCGCCACGCCGCGAACGACACCGCTAGCTCGTCATCCTCGTCGCCCATGCCATGACCCCGCCGTCAGTTATCTACAGGCGTCGTATCCACCGGAACTGGCGTTACGCTCGACTAAAGATCATATTTGCTCTCGCGAATCGCCGGTGCGACACTGGCTCGCCGCTGGTCTCTGCTGACGAGAAGGCCCAGCCAGCCACCGGCCGGCAGGGCCAACGGACCCCCATCGCCGCGTCCATCCGCGCGCGAGATAGAGCCTCGGGCAGGCTGAGCACGCTCGCCGGTTCGTCGTCCGATTCGGGTACCGAACCCAGATCACTCACCTTCCCGAAGCAATGAGAACATCGCATCTGTCCGATGAGGACAGTGAACAGGCTCGGGCGGTAGTGGTACAGGTGAGCCGGTGAAGGACTCAAGTTCGCGTTCCAGGTACGCACGTGCTCGGTCGGCCTCTTCATCGAGGTGATGTGCCTCGGTGTCCATGAAGTCCAGGATCTGTTCGAGAGTGTTGTCGTCGATGTCGGCTTCGTGGTCCTCGTCAGACCACTTCTCCAGCTCTTCAATTGCCACAGCCAGCCTCTGGGACTCGATTTCCTCCTCACTCTCGGCCGCCACCTTTCCACTCAGCGGCGCAAGCTCGTCCACGATCGACACGAACCGGTCGACGTCGTCCCAGTCGTTGATTTCAGCGATCGTCGCAGCGTACGTCGACTCCGCGAGCTTCTCCGTTCTTTGCCGCCACGCCGAGACCGGCGACGCCGCGACGTCCACCGTCACCTGGTGGAGAGCGGCCGCCCCCGGATTCGGGAATCGCTCGAGTTCGGACAAGAGGTCGAGTCCCACGGCCACGAGCTCGGGCGATGCATCGGGCTCGCCAAGAGCGACAACGAACCGAGCATCCACCGCCTCGTGGTCGTTACGGTATTCGCCGAGCAGCAACTCCCAGTCTTTGACCCGCAGGACGGCGTCACGGAGGCGATCAGCCTGGCCGGTCACCGCGGCGAGGAGCGCTGGCCCCCTTCGCCTCCCGTTCGCCGTCATCCAGATGGTCACGAGCTGGTCCGAGAACACCGCCGAGTCGATCAGCGTGCCGACGAGGCCAGGATGCTTGGCCAGATGCTCGTGCAGGAAGTCAGCGATGGACGGGTTACTGAACTCCACCCGGTCGTCGTCGAGCTTGACGATAACTGGTTCGAGACGGCGCAGGGCGCGGCGGAACCGCCGGTCGGCGTCGGACGTGGCGACTGGGCCGAGATGTGCCCGCCAGGCTTCGCGTAGCAGGTCGTGGTCGGCGGACCTGTTCGCTGTGTAGAGGGTGAGCACCAGCGCCAGTTCGTCCGCCTCGAGCACCTCTTCGATCAACCGTTCCCACAGGTGGGCTGGATTGTTGAGATTCCGGAGAATCGTCCCCGGCACGTTCTCGTGCTCCTCTGCGGGAAGTTCGATGATCTCCGCGATCGCGTGCTCCAGCAGTCGCGGACTGTAGTTGCGGTGGCCTACGATGGCCCGGTAGACGCTCGGCTCCGCGAGCTGTGCGCGCTGCCGCTGATCCAGGCGAGAAAAGTAGACATGGTTATAGAAGATCTCCGCCCGGATCTCGGACGGCAAGACCGTCGCGTCGACGATGCAACCATAGGGATCCAGCTTGCGGGCGTCTAGGCGCTCGTGATGCTCACGCGCCTGCTTGATCAGGTAGTTCCGGGAGGTGAGCACCAGCCGCTTGGTCGTTGACTCTCGGATCATTCGCAGGAGCCGGGGTAGGTCCTGGTTCGCCACGCGCGCCGCCCCCTCGTCCAGCGTCGTCTGGCCGACGAAGTCGTCGACGAAGAAGATCTGCTTTTCCTCGTCGTCCCACATGCGGTGGACGTCGTCCAGCCGGTTGGTGGCTTCGATGATCGTGAAGCCTTCGGCCTGGTGGTCGGCGAGCAGGACATGGGCGAGCGTGGTCTTGCCGGCTCCCGGCGGACCGACGATGATGCAGCTGTGCTGGTCATCCAGCAGCTGGCGGGCGTGCTCCTGAGCGGGGTGGGGTGCGAAAACGCGCAAGCTTTCGTCGATGTCGCGGGCGAGCGCTCGCGACCGGACCACAATGTCGCGATTGAGCAGGGAACCGAGCACCACGCTGCTGGCGAGCCACAGCCGCATGTGCTGGCGCACGACGGGGTCTGCTGCACCGATAGGTGACAGTTCAGTCACGCGGCCTGACTGGCCGGTGAGGTCATGATGGTCTCGTACTCA
>NZ_JAVHJU010000047.1 GCF_031082405.1 Amycolatopsis sp. A133 | reverse complement strand
GATCACTCCGCCCACAGCGGTCGTGAGTGGTAAGGCGGGTTCTAACCCGCCTTACCACTCACGACCGGCTGCGGAAGGGTCAGCCGTTGGCGGCGATGTCCGCCAGCACCGCGGCGATCGACCGGACCGGGACGCCGGTGCCGCCCTTGCCGGTGTAGCCCCACGGCGAGCCGGTGTTGAACGACGGGCCCGCGATGTCGATGTGGACCCAGTCGAGGCCGTCGGCGACGAACTCGCGCAGGAAGATCCCCGCGGCCAGCATGCCGCCCCAGCGGTGGCCCGTCACGTTGGCCAGGTCGGCCAGCCGCGAGTCGAGGTCGGCGCGCAGCTCCTCCGGCAGCGGCATCGCCCAGCCGTTCTCGCCGGTGGCCTGCATGATCGCGGCGACACGGTCGCGGAAGCCCTCCGAGCCCATCACGCCGGCGGTGCGGTTGCCGAGCGCGACGACCTGGGCGCCGGTCAGCGTCGAGGTCTCGATCAGGTAGTCCGGGTTCTCCTCGGCCGCGCGGACCATGGCGTCCACGAGCACCAGCCTGCCCTCGGCGTCGGTGTTGAGGACCTCGACGGTCTTGCCGCCGTACATCGTCAGCACGTCACCCGGCCGGTACGACGTCCCCGACGGCAGGTTCTCCGCCAGCGGGATGTGCGCGACGACCTCCAGCGGGTACTTGAGCTTCGCCGCCAGCACCACCGACGCGAGCACGCCGGCCGCGCCGGACATGTCCGAGGTCATGTGGTCCATGTTCGCGGCGGGCTTGAGCGAGATGCCGCCCGAGTCGAACGTGATGCCCTTGCCGACCAGCGCGACCTTCTTGGCGGCCTTGGCCGGCTTGTACGCCAGGCGCAGCAGCCGCGGCGGGCGCGACGAGCCGCCGCCGACGCCGAGGATGCCGCCGAAGCCCTGGCGCTTCAGCGCCTTCTCGTCGAGGACCTCGAACTCCAGGCCGTTGTCCTCGGCCAGCTTCTTCGCGCGGTCGGCGAAGGAGGCCGGGAAGAGGTCGTTCGGCGGGGTGTTGATCAGGTCGCGGGCGACGATGACGGCCTCGGCGATGGCGCCGGCCGCCTTCAGCGTCGCCTTGTGCTCGCGGGCGGTGCCGGCAGTGCCAGTTCCCGGGGTCGCGAAGTCGGCCTTCGCGAGCGGGGCGTCGCCCTTCTCGGAGCGGTAGGCGGTGAAGACGTAGGAGCCGAGAATGGTGCCCTCGACGGCGGCCTGCAGGTCGAGCTCGGACAGCGTGACGAACGCGCGGTCGGTGCCGGCCAGCGCGCGGCCGGCGGCGCCCGCGGCGCGGCGGACCTGCTCGGGGGTGACGGCGTCGCCCTGCTTGCCCAGGCCGACGGCGAGCACGACCCCGGCGGGGAGCTTGCCCAGCGTCGGGACCTTGACGACCTCTTCGGCCTTGCCGCTCGCACCGAGCGTGGCCAGCAGGCCGGCGAGCCGTCCGTCGAAGGCGGCGTCCACGGCGGCGGCGCCGGGAGCGAGCACCGGACCGTCCTCGCCGGCCAGGGTGCCGACGACGACCACGTCGGCGCGCGTCTTGGCCAGTGCCTCCCCGGTGTTGTCGGACAGGGCGAGCTTGGGCACGGTCACTTCTGGCTCCTCGCGCGTTCTCGGTCGTACCGGGCACCGGCCCGGTCGGGATCGTGAGCCATGCTAATGACGACGGAACCACGGGTGAACAGAGGTACGGGAGGGGCCGCGTGCGGCTGGGTGGTGGGCTGCTGGTGGCGCTGGCGGCCGGGGCGGCGGGCGCGGGCTGGTGGCTGCTCGCCGGGCTGGTGCTCGCGGCGATCGCCGCGGGCGTGGCGGCGCGGGTGCCGGAACCGGGGGAAACCCTGGTCGGCCGGGTCGCGGTGGCCGTCGCGCGGCTGTCCGAAGTGGCCGTCTACGCGATCGCGTTCGGTGCTTACGTCTTCCCCGCGCACCGCGAAGCCTCCGCCGCGGCGTTCGTCGTGGTGGTCGCCGGCGCGGGGTTCGCCGGGCCGAAGATCCCGACGATCGTCGTACGGGTCGCGGGTGGGCTGCTGCTGGCGGCGGGACTCGTGCTGGTCGCGGTGTGCGTCGCGGTGGCGCCGGTGGCGACCGCCGGTGGCGGCCTGCAGCCCCCGGACTTCGCGGGCGTGCTCGTCGCCGCCGTGGTGGCGTTCCCCTTCCTGCGGCCCGCCGGGCGGGAGAAAGCGGGCCTGCGCGTGCTGCTGCTCGGCACGCTCGCCGTGCTGACCGCATTTGCGGCGCTCTACCAGCTCGGCGCGGTGCGGCTCGGGCTGTCGCTCACCTCGCTGCGCGACCTGCTGTCCGCCGCGGACGCGGACGCGCTGCAGCCGCTGCTCACGGTCGTCGCCGTGCTCGCGACCGTCGTGCCCGCGCTCGCCGCGGGGACCGAGGTCCGGGCTCGCGCCGGGGTGCCGGGACTGGCCGGGCTCGCCGTCGCCGCGGCGGCCGCGTACTTCCTGCCGGTGCTGCCCGTGCTCGTCGTCGCGGGCTTGGCCGCGGTGTTCGAGCTGCTACTGGGCGTACGCGCACGCAGGTACAGTGCCGATCTGAACTAATCCGACCACAGCCACGGCCGAATGACCTCGTAGCAATGGTTACGTGCCGCGCTGGGGCGGCCTACTTTTGGCCGGATTAGTACAGTGAGGCGCGTGAGTGATCGACGCTGGCGGCCGGGGGAGACCGTGGTCGAACGGTTCCACCGCCCCGACGGCTCGATCGGCCAGGTCCACCCGCTGCGCGTCCTCGAAGACGACGGCCGCGTCCTGCTCGCCTGGCTGCCGGCGGGCACGCCGATCATCGGCAGCAGGCTCGCCGACGGCCGCCTGATGCACGACGCTCCGCTGGACCAGCGGTTCCGCATCCCGCGGGTGGCGGTTCCGGACTCCTGGCACGGCACGTCGACGCTCCGCCGGATCCCCGAAGACGAGTGGTCTTCGGTCTGGTGGTTCTTCGACCTCGAAGGCCGGTTCAAGAACTGGTACGTCAACCTGGAGATCCCGCTGGGCCGCACGCCGGGCGCGGTCGACCGGATCGACGGCGTGCTCGACGTCGTCGTCGAGCGCGACGGCAGCTGGCGCTGGGACGACGAGGACGAGGCCGAGGCCGCGATCGAGGTCGGCCGCCTGACGCTCGAGCAGTTCGACCGGCTGCGCGCGGAAGGCGAGCGGATCGGCGCGCTGGCCGAACGCGGCGCCTACCCGTTCGACGGGACCGACACCGACTTCCGCCCGGACGAGGGCTGGCCGGCACCGGCGCTGCCGGCTTCGCTCAGCCCGCGGTCAGGATAAGGATCAGCGCCAGCACGGCGTTGACGACCGCGAGGATGACCACCGACTTCGTCGGGAGCACCTTCGGGAACGCCTTGCCGTGGATCTTCCGCCACCACACGACGCCGAAGACGCCGCCGACGAGGCCGAGGAAGCCGCCGAAGCCGCTGTTCAGCACGGCCCAGCCGACCATGCCGAGCAGGCCGACGCCGAAGGTCAGCAGCACCGCGGCGACGAACGTCTTGACGTCGGCGCCGGTGGTCTTGGGCCGGGGGACCGGCTCAGTGGAGTGGTAGGTCACAGAGGCATCCTAGAGGGGGCGCGCCGCGGGCGCGGCGAACCCGGAACAGATGGACATCCGACTAACGCGCGTCCGAGCAAGCGGTATCGTCTAGCCATGACGACCACGACACAGTTCGCCCATATCCCGCACCCGAGTCCTGCGAGCGCGGACCGTGTCGCGGAGGTACTGGAGAAGCCCGGGTTCGGGCTGTACTTCACCGATCACATGGTCACCGTCAAGTGGTCGAAGGCCGAGGGCTGGCACGACGCCCAGGTCGGTCCCTACGCCCCGTTCACGCTCGACCCGGCGACGTCGGTGCTGCACTACGGCCAGGCCATCTTCGAGGGACTGAAGGCCTACCGCCAGCCGGACGGCTCGATCGCGTCGTTCCGCCCGGACGCCAACGCCGCCCGGTTCCGCCAGTCGGCCGAGCGGCTCGCCATGCCGCAGCTGCCCGACGAGGTCTTCATCGACTCGCTGCGGGAACTCGTCGCCGCCGACGGCCGGTGGGTGCCCACCCGGCCGGGTGATTCGCTGTACCTGCGGCCGTTCATGATCTCGACGTCCACCGGCCTCGGCGTCAACAGCCCGGCCGCCGACTACGTGTACACGGTCATCGCGTCCCCGGCCGGGTCGTACTTCTCCGGCGGGGTCAAGCCGGTCAGCGTCTGGCTGTCCACCGAGTACGTCCGGGCGGCCCCCGGCGGCACCGGCGCGGCCAAGTGCGCCGGCAACTACGCGGCGTCGTTCGTGGCGCAGGCGCAGGCTGTCGAAAAGGGCTGCGACCAGGTGGTGTGGCTCGACGCGGTCGAGCGGCGCTGGGTCGAGGAGATGGGCGGGATGAACCTGTTCTTCGTCTTCGGCTCGGGCGAGAACGCCCGGGTGGTGACCCCGGAGCTGACGGGTTCGCTGCTGCCCGGCGTCACCCGCAAGTCGCTGCTGCAGCTCGCTTCGCGGCTGGGGTACAAGATCGAAGAGCGCCGCATCTCCACCGACGAGTGGGAGAAGGCGTCGGCGTCCGGCGAGCTGACCGAGACGTTCGCCTGCGGCACCGCGGCGGTCATCACCCCGGTCGGCCACGTGAAGCACGCGGGTGGCGAGTTCACGATCGCCGACGGGCAGCCGGGCACGCTGACGATGAAGCTGCGCGAAGAGCTGACGGGGATCCAGGAGGGCACCCGCCCCGACCCGGACGGGTGGATGGTCGCGCTCGGCTGAACCGCTTCGGCCAAGGGCCCGCGCACCGGAGTGCGCGGGCCTTTCGCCGTCAGGAAGCGGGAGCGGTGATCAGCGGGCCGGAGACGCCGGCCTGGTCGTGGGTGGCCGTCTCGGCGAGGACGCGGGCGGCCATCATCAGCAGCGGCAGGGCGGTCACGGCGCCGGTGCCTTCGCCGAGCCGGACGTCCAGTTCCAGCAGCGGCCCCAGGTCCAGGTGCTCCAACGCCAGCGCGTGCGCCGGCTCGGCCGTCCGCTGGCCCGCCACCCACCAGCGGCGCGCGCCCGGGGCGAGGTCCTCGGCGACGAGCGCCGCGGCGCAGGCGACCAGCCCGTCCAGGACGACCGGCGTCCGCCGGACCGCGGCCTGGGCGAGGAACCCGGCCATCGCGGCGATGTCCGCGCCGGCCGTGGTGCGCAGCAGGTCGACCGGGTCCGCCAGCACCGCGCGGGCCCGGCGCAGGGCGTCGCGCACGGCGGTGGCCTTGCGCATCCAGGCGTCGTCGTCGATGCCGGAGCCGCGGCCGACGACCGCCACCGGCTCGCTGCCGGTCAGCGCCGCCACCAGCACCGACGCCGGCGTGCTGTTGCCGATCCCGAGGTCGCCGGGGATGAGCAGGTCGGCACCGCCGTCGACCTCGGCGTCGGCGATCGCGATCCCGGCGCGGACGGCGGCCTTGGCCTCGTCGGCGCTCAGCGCGTCCTCGACGTCGATGGAGCCCGAGCCGCGGCGGACCTTGAACTCGCCGATCGAGCGCGTCGCGGGCGCCTCGGTGTCGACGGCCAGGTCGACCACCCGCACGCTCGCGCCCGCCGCGGCGGCCAGCACGTTGATCACGGCGCCGCCGGTGAGCATGGTGCCCAGCAGCTGCGCGGTGACCTCGGCGGGATAGGCGGAGACACCCTTCGCGGCAATGCCGTGGTCCCCGGCGAAGACGATCACCCGCGGCCGCGTGAACGGCCGCGGCGGCGACTGCCCCTGGCAAGCGGCGATCCAGACGCCCAGCTCTTCGAGCCGCCCGAGCGACCCGGCGGGCTTGACCAGCTTGTCGTGCAGCGCGATGGCCGCGGACCGGGCGTGGTCGTCGGGCGGGGTGATCTCGGGGAACTCGATGTTTTCCGGCTCCACACCAGGCCCTTCCTCTTCCACGGCAACGCTGTGGCCAACCTACCGGGAAGGGCCGCCCGGTAGTCTCGCGGCTCGTGGAGACGACGGCGGCCGCGGTGGTGCTGGCCAGTGGCGCGGGCACCCGCGTCGGCGCCAAGCTGAACAAGGTCTACCTGCCACTGGCCGGACGGCGGGTGGTGGCGTGGTCGCTCGACGCCTTCCGCAAGGTGCCCGGCATCGGCGTGCTCGTGCTGGTCATCCGGCCGCAGGACCGGGAACTCGCCGACGAGGTGGCCGGAGACGGCATCGAAATCGTGCACGGCGGCGACACGCGCCAGGCGTCCGAGCTCAACGCGCTGCGGCACCTGGCCCCGCGAATCACCGGCGGCCGGGTCGACGCCGTGCTGCTGCACGACGCGGCCCGGCCGCTGGTCCACCCCGAACTGGTCGGTGCGGTGCTGGCCCGGACACGCGAGGACGGGGGGGCTGTGCCGGGCCTGGCCGCGGACGACGTCGTCGAGGTGGAAGCCGGGCACCTGGTCGCCCAGGTGCCCGGCGCGATCCGCGTCCAGACGCCTCAGGGCTTCCGGGCCGGACCGCTGCTCGAGGCCTACGAGAAGGCCGAGCGCGAAGGCTTCGTGGGTACGGACACTTCCTCGTGCATGGAGCGGTTCTCCTCCCTGCCGATCCGGTGGGTCCCGGGGGCTCCCGAGAACCTCAAGATCACTTATCCCCACGACCTCGTCGTCGCGGAGCGGCTGCTCGCCCGCTGAGCCCGGCCACGGCTAGGCGCAGGCGGGCGGGCCGCCGCCGTCATCCCCTTCCCGGGTCATTCCCGTCGGCCGGATGGTGACGTCCTGCCGCAGCTCGGGCGGGATCCGGCAATCCGGCTGTGGCCGGAGTGCCTGCAGCGGTGCGCCCGGGGTGCCGGGCTCCGCCAGGGTGAGCACCGCCCGCAGCGTCCAGACCGGGGTGGCGTGGTACTGCCAGGTGACGACCCGGGGGCTGAACACGTCCGTGCCCGGGAAGGTCGGCACCCGGTAGGCGCTGGCCCGGTGTTCGTCGCGGAGGATGATGACGTCGGCGCAGGTCGGCCACCGGTGGACGGCCGCGTAGAGCTCCGGCGCCTCGCGGCCGCCGAACAGGTGCAGCACCCATTTGCGGCGCCGGAGTTCCTCGAGGAGTTCCTCGAGGCCCTGGCCGCTGGAGCCGGCGTGCGGTGTGATCGGGGACACACTTTCGAGGGTAACTTGCGTACTAGTGCAGAGTCCAGTGCGTGTACTAGTACACCTGGGTGGTTCTGAACAGGGCTTTGTGGGAGACACCCCGGCGTGCTAGAACACTTGTGCGTGATGTCCGGCGTGAGGAGCCGCCTTGCCCACCCTCGACCGCCCTGAGCCGCCGTACCTGCAGATCGCGGGCCGGATCCGTGACGACATCCTGTCCGGCCGGTTGCAGGAGGGCGACGCAGTGCCGTCCGCCCGCGAGATAGCGCGTACCTGGACCGTCGCGATGGCGACCGCCACCAAGGTGCTGGCCACGCTCCGCTCGCAGGGGCTCGTGCGGCCCGTGCGCGGCGTCGGCACGGTCGTCGACCGCGGCGGCCTGCACCGCACGGCCCGCGACCGCACCGCCGCTTCGGCGCGGACGGGCCGGATCTACCCACCGGGCCACTACGCCGTGATCCGCTCGGCCGGCCTCGAGCCGGCGCCCGAGCGGCCCGCGGCCGCACTCGGCCTGGAGGAGGGCGCCCCGGCGATCCGGCGGCGGCGTACCACCTACGGCCCCGATTCGCGGCCGCTGTCGACGTCGACGTCGTGGCTCGACGGCACGCTGTCGGCGAAGGCGCCGGCGCTGCTGGTGCCGGAGCGGATCGTCGAGGGCACCGCGGCCCACGCGGCGGCCCGGCTCGGCACGAAGATCGCGACCACGCAGGAACGGCACGCGGCGGGCCGCGCGGGCGAGGAGGAGGCGGCCGAGCTGGGGCTGCCCGCCGGGTCGCCGGTGCTGCTCGGCCGGAGCACCTTCCTGGCGGCCGACGGGACGGTCGTCGAGTACGGTGAGTCCGCCGCCTTGCCCGACCACTGGGTTTTCTACGAGTACACGACTGAGGACGGCGAATGAAGCACATCCACGCGGGCAAGGTCCGTGACCTGTACGAACTCGACGGCGGGGACATCCTGCTGGTCGCGTCCGACCGCGTCTCGGTCTACGACGTCTCGCTGCCGACGCCGATCCCGGACAAGGGCAAGCTGCTCAACCAGCTGTCGGCGTGGTGGTTCGAGCGGATGGCCGACGTCGTCCCGAACCACGTCGTGTCGACCACCGACGTGCCGGAGCAGTTCGCCGGCCGGGCGATGCGCTGCAAGCCGCTGCGGATGGTCCAGGTCGAGTGCATCGCGCGCGGCTACCTGGCCGGCCTGGGCCTGCGCGAGTACCAGCGCGACGGGAAGATTTCGGGGGTCGCGCTGCCGCCGGGCCTGGTCGAGGGCGACAAGCTGCCGGAGCCGATCTTCACGCCGACGACGAAGATCTCCGACACCGGCCACGACGAGTTCATGACCTTCGACGAGGTCCTGAACGAGATCGGCGAGGACACCGCGAAGCGGCTTCGCGAGCTGACGCTGGAGATCTACACGAAGGGCGCCGAGCACGCGGCGAAGCAGGGCGTCATCATCGCCGACACGAAGCTGGAGTTCGGCTTCGACGCCGACGGCACGCTGACCCTGGGCGACGAGGTCCTGACGTCGGACTCGTCCCGGTTCTGGCCGGCCGACGCGTGGGAGCCGGGCCGTCCGCAGCACGCGTTCGACAAGCAGTTCGTGCGCGACTGGTCGCGGTCGACGGGCTGGGACCAGACCCCGCCCGGGCCGGAGATCCCGGCGGAGATCGTCGAACAGACGCGGCAGCGCTACACCGAGGTCTACGAGCGGATCACGGGGAAGACCTGGGTCCGTGGGTGAGTACGACCCGTACCGGCTGATCGACGACGTCGAAAGCCTGCTCGTCTCGCACGGCCTCGCGCCCTCGCGCGTGCCCGGGCGCGGAGGCGACCGGCTGGCGGGGGCCAGCCGCCTCCTGCGCGGGTTCGGCCTGGAGCCCCGGATGGCCCCCGAGGACGCGTTCGACCTCGGGGTGCCGTTCCAGGGCCGGATCAACCAGGCCGGAACACGCAAAGGACTAGGGGCTCTTGGTCAGGCTCGCGTCGCGCTCGACGACATCGCCGAGGACGTCGTCGATGGCCTTGAGCAGGTCGGCGTCGAGCTTCCGGCCGGCGGCCTCGACGTTCTCGTGCACCTGTTCCGGCCGCGAAGCCCCGATGATCGCCGAGGCGACGTTCGGGTTCTGCAGCACCCACGCGACGGCCAGCTGGGCGAGGCTGAGGTCCGCCTGCTTGGCGAGGGGTTCCAGCTCGGCGACGCGCTTGAGGACGTCTTCGTCGAGGAAGCGGGCGACCATGTCGGCGCCGCCCTTCTCGTCGGTGGCGCGCGAGCCTTCGGGGTAGGCCTGGCCCGGCTTGTACTTGCCGGTGAGCACGCCCTGCGCGATCGGCGACCAGACGATCTGGCTGAGGCCTTCCCGCTCGGAGGTGGGGATGACCTGGTCCTCGATGACGCGCCAGAGCATGTTGTACTGCGGCTGGTTCGACACGAGCGGGATGTTCAGCTCGCGGGCGAGGGCGGCGCCGCGGGAGATCTGCTCGGCGGTCCACTCGGAGACCCCGACGTAGAGCACCTTGCCCTGGCGCACGAGGTCGGCGAAGGCGACCATCGTCTCTTCGAGCGGGGTGTGCCGGTCGAACCGGTGCGCCTGGTAGAGGTCGACGTAGTCGGTGCCGAGCCGCTTGAGGCTCGCGTGCGCCGACTCCATGATGTGCTTGCGGGACAGGCCCTTGTCGTTGGGGCCCTTGGGACCGGTCGGCCAGAAGACCTTGGTGAAGATCTCCAGGCTTTCCCGCCGCTGCCCCTTCAGGCCGCGCCCGAGCACGGACTCGGCGGCGGTGTTGGCGTAGACGTCGGCGGTGTCGAAGGTGGTGATGCCGACGTCGAGTGCGGCCTGGATGCAGGCGCGGGCCTGGTCCTCCTCGACCTGGGAACCGTGGGTGAGCCAGTTCCCGTACGAGATCTCACTGACGTTGAGGCCGCTGCGGCCGAGACGACGAAACTCCATGCCACGAGCTTAGGCGGTAATCGTTTGCTTTGCTAACGATCCTGGAGTGACTCCAGCCTCGCCGGAGGTCGGCCGGCTCCCGCACAGCCCTCGCACAGCCCGCGGACAGCAAGAAGCCGGGTCGAGCACCGCTCGACCCGGCTTCTCGGAAACCGCTCAGTTCGGGATCGGATCGCCCGGCTTGAGCCGCGGCTTCGGCATCCGCAGCCGGCGGATCTGGGAGGCCCGCACGAACGCGTACCAGCCGATCGAGCGGCCGTTGACCGCCTCCTTCGGGAACTTCTCCCGGACCAGCTTCGCGATCTTGCGGCCGTTCACGAAGCCCTCGATCGCCATCACCAGCAGCATCGCCGTGCACAGCAGCGTGATGTACGACTGCACCTGCGGCAGCGGCACCAGCAGCGCCAGGAACACCACGATCGCCAGCGGCATGAACAGGCCGAGCAGGTTGCGCCGGCTGTCGACCAGGTCGCGGACGTACCGCTTGACCGGCCCGCGGTCGCGCGGGAGCAGGGCCTTGTCGTCGCCGCGCATCATCGCGTCGCGGCGGGCCTTGGCCGCCGCGCGGCGGTCTTCCTTGGTCTGCGGGTTCGACTTGCGCAGTTCCTTGTTGCGCTTCATCGCCTCACGCATGGTGGTGGGTGGCGGCGCCACCGGGCCTCGCCGCTTCGCCTCCGCTTCCCGGCGCTTCGGCGTAGCCTTGCCCTTACCGGGCGTGAACGCCTTGCCGGCGACGTCGACGGCTTCGCCCGTCTCCGGCTCTTCGGCGGCGGTGTCTGTGGTGCTTCGGCGCAGGAACCTCACCTCACCAGGGTATTGCAGGCGTCACGCCGCCGTTAACCAGGGCGATCCATGTGCGACCATGGTGGGGGAACAGATCGGACGCCCCGGGTGTTGGCCACGTCAGCACGAGGAGTATCCGCAGCGAGTTCGACTTAGTTAGAGGGAGTGCCATGACGACCGCTGAGCACGCCGGCGCGAAGCAGGCCGAGACCGCCGAGGAGACCCACGGCGTCACGTTGACCGACGCCGCGGCTTCCAAGGCGAAGGCCTTGCTCGAGCAGGAGGGCCGCGACGACATGCACCTGCGCATCGCCGTTCAGCCCGGTGGCTGCGCGGGCCTGCGCTACCAGCTGTTCTTCGACGAGCGCACGCTCGACGGCGATCTGTTCCGCGACTTCGACGGCCTCAAGGTCGCCGTGGACCGGATGAGCGCGCCGTACGTGTCGGAAGCCGTCATCGACTTCGTGGACACGATCGAGAAGCAGGGCTTCACGATCGACAACCCGAACGCCACCGGCTCCTGCGCCTGCGGCGATTCGTTCCACTGAGGTTCGCGCAACACGCGAGAAGGCCCCGCCACCCGAAGGGAGGTGGGGCCTTCTCCGTTGCTGCGGACTAGGCGGACTCAGACGTAGGCGTCGAGCTCGGCCACCTGGGCGTGGCACGCCTCGTCGACCTGCCACGGTTCGGCCGTGACGAGGGACGTCGGGAGGCTTTCGGCCTGGAGCGTCGCCGGGATGAGCGCACAGTCGGCGATCAGCTCGGACAGGGTCTCGGGTTCGGTGACGGCGTTCACGATTCGTTACGCTATTGATCCGCTCTCGACCGGAGAAGGAGTACCAGCCGGTAGTGTCGGCTGAGCGCGCGCGAACTACCCGGATGGGTCATGACCCGGGGGTAACTTCGCGCCTTTTGCCGTGAGGTCGAACACGAAGGAGCAGCCGGTGGCAGACAGGGCCAGGATCGCGGTGTCCGGCAGTATCGCGACCGACCACCTCATGCATTTCCCGGGCAGGTTCGCCGAGCAGCTGGTCGCGGAGCAGCTGCACCGCGTCTCGCTGAGCTTCCTCGCCGACGACCTCGTGGTCCGGCGCGGCGGCATCGGCGCGAACATCGCCTTCGGCCTCGGGGTGCTCGGCGTCCAGCCGGTCCTCGTGGGTGCCGTCGGCGCCGACTTCGCCGACTACCGCTCCTGGCTGGAACGGCACGGCGTGGACACCTCCGGCGTGCACGTGTCCGAGGTCGCGCACACCGCGCGGTTCGTCTGCACCACCGACGAGGACCTCTGCCAGATCGCGACGTTCTACGCCGGCGCGATGGCCGAGTCCCGCAACATCGAGCTGCAGCCGATCGCCGAGCGCGTCGGCGCGCTGGGCCTGGTGCTGATCAGCCCGGACGACCCGGAGGGCATGATCCGCCACGCCGCGGAGTGCCGGCAGCGCGGGTACGCCTTCGCCGTCGACCCGTCGCAGCAGCTGGCCCGGATGAGCGGTGAGCAGGCGCGCACGTTCGTCGCCGGCGCGAAGTACCTGTTCAGCAACGACTACGAGTGGGAGCTGCTGCTCCAGAAGACCGGCTGGACCGAGGCCGACGTCCTCGACCAGGTCGGCCTGCGGATCACGACGCTGGGCGAGAAGGGCGTCGAGATCGTCGGCAAGGACGGCATCGCCCTGCAGATCGGCGCGGTCCCCGAGCGCAGCAAGGCCGACCCGACCGGCGTCGGCGACGGCTTCCGCGCGGGCTTCCTGGCCGGCCTCGACGGCGGTCTCGGCGTCGAGCGCGCCGCCCAGCTCGGGTCGCTGATCGCGGTGCTGGTGCTGGAGACGATCGGCACGCAGGAGTGGACGTTCGACCGCGCCGAGGCGCTGGCCCGCATCGGCGACGCCTTCGGCCCGGACGCGGCGGACGAGATCGCGGCGGTCCTGCCCGTCGCCTGACGTCCGTGGTCGTGAGTGGTAAGGCGTCGCCGATGCGGGCCAGCGCCTCGGCGCGGTCGAACGTCCACTCCTGCGTGCCGAT
>NZ_JAVHJU010000074.1 GCF_031082405.1 Amycolatopsis sp. A133 | reverse complement strand
GGAGGTGCTCGGTCCAGGTGCCCGGTGGGCCCTCGCGGCACCTTACCACTCACGACGGGCCGCGGCAGAGCACATCAGAGCGAGCTGATCAGGCGTTCGACGCGTTCGTCGACCGAGCGGAACGGGTCCTTGCACAGGACCGTGCGCTGGGCCTGGTCGTTGAGCTTCAGGTGCACCCAGTCAACCGTGAAGTCGCGGCCCGCGGCCTGGGCCGCGGCGATGAAGTCGCCGCGCAGCTTCGCGCGGGTCGTCTGGGGCGGGGTGTCCTTGGCGGCCTCGATCTCGCCGTCGTCGGTGACCCGCCGGACCAGGCCCTTGCGCTGCAGCAGGTCGAAGATGCCCCGGCCACGGCGGATGTCGTGGTAGGCCAGGTCGAGCTGGGCGATGCGCGGGCTGGACAGGTCCAGGTCGTGCTTGTGCCGGTAGCGCTCGACCAGCCGGTGCTTGATCGCCCAGTCGATCTCGGTGTCGATCTTGCCGAAGTCCTGCTGCTCGACCGCTTCGAGCGCCCGGCCCCACAGCTCGACGACACGCTCGTTCGCCGCGGTCGAGCCGTTGTCCTTGAGGTGCTGGACGGCACGGGCGTGGTACTCGCGCTGGATGTCCAGGGCCGAGGCCTCGCGCCCGCCGGCCAGCCGCACCTGGCGGCGGCCGGTGAGGTCGTGGCTGATCTCGCGGATCGCCCGGATCGGGTTGTCGAGGGTGAAGTCGCGGAACTGGACGCCGGCTTCGATCATCTCGAGCACGAGGTTCGCGGAGCCGACCTTCAGCATGGTCGTCGGCTCGGCCATGTTCGAGTCGCCCACGATGACGTGCAGCCGCCGGTAGCGCTCGGCGTCGGCGTGCGGCTCGTCGCGGGTGTTGATGATCGGCCGCGACCGGGTGGTCGCGCTCGAGACGCCTTCCCAGATGTGTTCCGCACGCTGGGAGAGGCAATAGACCGCGCCCCGCGGGGTCTGCAGCACCTTGCCGGCGCCGCAGATGAGCTGGCGGGTCACCAGGAACGGGAGCAGCACGTCCGCGATCCGGGAGAACTCGCCCGCACGGGTCACCAGGTAGTTCTCGTGACAGCCGTACGAGTTGCCCGCCGAGTCGGTGTTGTTCTTGAACAGGAAGATGTCGCCGCCGATGCCCTCGTCGGCGAGCCGCCGTTCGGCGTCGACCAGCAGGTCCTCGAGGATCCGCTCCCCGGCCTTGTCGTGCGTGACGAGCTGGACCAGGTCGTCACATTCGGCCGTCGCGTACTCGGGGTGCGAGCCGACGTCCAGGTAGAGCCGCGAGCCGTTCGACAGGAACACGTTGGAGGAGCGTCCCCACGACACGACCCGCCGGAACAGGTAGCGCGCCACCTCGTCGGGCGAGAGCCTGCGCTGTCCGTGGAAGGTGCACGTGACCCCGAACTCGGTCTCGATGCCAAAGATCCGCCGCTGCATTCCACCAGAGTAGGCGCTGGACCCCCCTCGACGGTGCGCCGTTCGGGCGTCGACACGCCCCCAGTACGCCACAGACGGTGAAATCTCGCCGAATCAGGCACGATTGGAGCACAGCTCTTGACGTCTCGCGGAAGGCGGACTCCTTGTCACACCAGCTCATCCGGGCCTTCCGGCAGGTCGGCCGGACCGACCGCGCCCTGATGCGCCGCAGCGCCGCCCTCCCCGCCACCAGGGCCGACGACGCGCTGATGGCGCTGTCGAGATCGGCGAACAAGTCGCGCCTGTGGTGGGGGGTCGCCGCGCTGCTGGCCGCCCGCAAGGGCGAAACCCGGCGGGGTGCGCTGCGCGGGGTCGTCGCGATCGCCGGGGCCAGCGCCGTGGCGAACCTCGTCGGCAAGCCGCTGTTCCCCCGCCGCCGCCCGGCCGAAGAAGAGACACCGATGCGCCGCCGCCTGCGGAAACGGCCCACGTCCTCGTCGTTCCCGTCCGGCCACTCCGCGTCCGCGGCCGCGTTCGCGACGGCGGTGGCGATGGAGTCGCCGCGGGCCGGGCTCGCCGTGGCGCCGCTGGCGCTGGCCGTCGCCTACTCGCGCGTCCACACCGGCGTGCACTGGCCCTCCGACGTCGGCGTCGGGCTGTCCATCGGCGTCGGCGTCGGCCTGGCCACCCGGCACTGGTGGCCGCTGCACGACGACGTCCCGGGCCGCACGGCCCACGACGCGGACGCCCCCGAGATGGTCGACGGCGAGGACATGCTCGCGGTCGTCAACCCGAACTCCGGGGTCGCCAACCAGGACCCGACCGAGGACGTCAAGTTCGCCTGGCCGAAGGCGACGCTGCTCTACCCGGACCCCGACCAGGGCCTGCGCGCCCAGCTCGAGGCCGAGATCGACGCCCGCGGCACGGTCCGCGCGCTGGCGGTGGCGGGCGGCGACGGCACCGTCGCGGCGGTGGCCTCCGTCGCCGCCGAACGCGGCCTGCCGCTCGCGCTGGTCCCGGCGGGGACGCTCAACCACTTCGCCCGCGACGTCGGCGTCAGCTCCATGCCCGACGCCGACGCGGCGACCGAAGTCGGCAACGCCGTCCGCGTCGACCTGGGCGAGGTCGAGATCGAGGGTGCCGGCGACCCGGATCACCGCTGGTTCGTCAACACCGCCAGCCTCGGCGGCTACCCCGAGATGGTCCGGCTGCGGGAGAAGCTGCAGGAAAAGCACCCCAAGTGGCCCTCGGCGGCGATCGCGCTGGCCCGGTCGCTGCGGCACGCCAAGCCGCTGACCGTCAAGCTCAACGGCAAGCGGACGCAGGTCTGGCTGCTGTTCGTCGGCAACGGCACGTACGCGCCGAAGGGGTTCGCGCCGAGCCGGCGGCCGGCGCTCGACACCGGCCTGCTCGACATCCGCTACCTGCGCGCGGACCTGCCCTACTCCCGTGCCCGGTTCCTGCTGGCGATGATCACCCGCAGCCTCGCCGCCAGCCACGTCTACCAGGAGCTCGACCTGCCCGAGCTGGACGTCGAGCTGCTCGACGGCAACCGCCGCGTCGCCACCGACGGCGAGGTCGGCCCGCTGGGCAACCGGTTCCGGTTCCGATCGCGCCCCAGCGCCCTCACCCTCTACCGCCTTTAACTTTTCCTTACCTTCTCTCAACGAACCCACAGGCGCTCCCGGCTAGCTTCGCGTCCGAGTCGCGGGCACCCCTGCCCGCAGGGGACGAGCGGGGATCCGATGGACGGGCACGGCCTGGCGAGCGTCATCCACCGGGCCGCCGGCGATCCGGTGCTGCCCGGTGACGTGACCGCCCGCGCCCGCGACCTGGGCCCGCTCGAGTCGCCGCTCATCTGGCTCTCGCTCGCCTCGGCCGCCGTCGCCGTGCTCGCCGTTGTGGTCGCGCTCGGGTACCGCCGCCGCGTCCGGCGCTGGGGGTGCACCGCCTTCGGCGTGCTCCTGCTGCTGGCGGCGGTCACCGCGCTCAACAGCTACGTCGGGTACGTCCGCACCTCCGACGACCTGGCCCGGCTCCTGCAGCGCGGCCCCGGCGCCGTCCACCTCGCCGGCCGCCTGCTCGACGACGGCCGGGAAGCACCGGCGCCGGCTTCGGCATCCGCACCCCACGAGAGCGCGGGCACGGCCGCCGCCGGGCAGCGGATCGACGTCGTCGACCTCCCCGACCCCGCCCACGGGATCCCGTCGGGCAGCACCTACGTCATCCTGCCGCCCGGGTACGACACCGACCCCGCCCGCCGCTACCCGGTCGTCTACCTGATCCACGGTTACCCCTTCGGCGGTCCACGCGACTGGCTCACCTCCGGCGACGCCCCCGGCACGCTCCTGGCGCTGCAGCAGGCCAACGTCATCGCGCCGATGATCGTGGTCAGCGTCGACATGACGGCGGGCAACCCGAGCACCGACTGGGAGTGCCTCAACGTGCCGGGCGGGCCGCAGCTCGAAAGCTACCTCGCCGGCACCGTGGTCCCGGCCGTCGACCGGCGCTACCGCACCCTCGCCGACCGCACCCACCGGGCGCTGGGCGGCATGTCCGGCGGCGGCTTCGGGGCGCTCAACATCGGCCTCCACCACGTCGGCGAGTTCGCCACCCTGGTGATCGCCCTGCCCTACGACGACCTGAACGACTCCGTCGGCATCCTCGGCGGCAACCAGGCCGCCATCGCCGCCAACACACCCCGCCGCTACCTGCCGGCGATGGAGTTCCCGGCCCCGATCTCGGTGATGCTCGCGGTCGGCACCGGGGCCCCGACCGATGTGACGACGGCCCACCGGATCGCCGGTGAACTGCGCGCCCGGGGGCAGGAGGCTGTGGTTCATGCCGAACGCGGGTTCAACCACACCTGGCATACCGCTCGGGCCACGCTGCCTTACCTGCTGGCCTTCGCGGATGAGGGGTTTCGGGGCTCTCCTACGACGTCCTGAGGGATCTGCCGGGTCTTTCCCGCCGGCCCGAACGCCGGATTGTTCAACGGCCGACAGACCGTGTCAAGGCGGGAAAGCGTGCCTTGACACGGCCTGCCGGCCGCTGAGGCGGCTGCGTATCGGGTCGGCAGGGGGGTGTGGCCGAGGGCGGTTGCCTGTGAGCTTTCCGTGCAGTGCTCGCGTCCCGGATGACAAAAAGCGGGGCGTGGCCTACCGGCCACGCCCCGCTTCTGCTCAGGAACTCACTCGCCTTCCGGCTTGCTCTCCGGCTCCTCGCCCTGGGGGTCCGGGACCGGCAGCAGCGTGTCCAGCGCTGTGCCCGTCAGGCGGCGGAACATCCGTCGTGGGCGGTCGCGGTCCAGGACCGCCACCTCCAGCTTGATCGGGTCCGCCTCGCCGTTTCCGTTCGCCGATGCGTTCGCCGACGACGACGAGGACGAGGACGAGGAACCCGCGGCCGGCTGGATCGGCGTCCGCAAGGCCGCCACGGCCACCCCCAGCGCCGCCTGCAGGTCCAGGCCGTCCTCGAACGTCTCCTTCAGCTTCGCCGCGATCTTCTCGTTCTGACCGCCCATCACGGTGTACTGCGGCTCGTCGAAGATCGACCCGTCGTAGGTCAGCCGGTACAGCTGGTCCTCCGCCGGGCTCGCGCCGACCTCCGCCACGCAGACCTCGACCTCGAACGGCTTCAGCTGCTCGGTGAAGATGCTGCCCAGCGTCGCCGCGTACGCGTTCGCCAGCGCCCGCGCGCTCACGTCACGCCGGTCGTACTGGTAGCCCTTCAGGTCCGCGTGCCGGATGCCCGCCACCCGCAGGTTTTCGAACTCGCTGTAGCGCCCGACCGCGGCGAACCCGATCCGGTCGTAGATCTCGGAGACCTTGTGCAACGTCGCCGACGGGTTCTCCGCCACGAACAGCACGCCGCCCGCGTACTTCAGCACCACCACGCTCCGGCCGCGCGCGATGCCCTTGCGCGCCAGCTCGGAACGCTCCCGCATCAGCTGCTCGGGAGAGGCATACAACGGCATCGTCACGGTGTGCGCTCCAGGTCTTTCGGTGTTCCAACGTTCACTGGTCCGGCTCCGGTCGTCAGGACAGCCGGCGCTGCTGGCGCTCGATCCGGCCCGCCACCACGGCTTCCGCCACCGCCGCCGTCTCGGACTCCGACAGCTGCACGGCGCCGCGCTCGGCGGTGATCGTCACGACGCTCGGGAAGATGCGGCGCACCAGGTCCGGGCCGCCCGAGGCGGTGTCGTCGTCCGCCGCGTCGTACAGCGCCTCCACCGCGACGCGGACCGCGCCCTCGACGTCGGCGTCCGGGTCGTGCAGCTTCTTCAACGCCGATTTTGCGAACAGCGAACCCGAGCCGATGCCCGCGTAGCCGCCGTTCTCCTCGTAACGCCCGCCCGCGGCGTCGTACGACACGATCCGCCCCGCGTGCTTGGCGTCCTCGGCCTCCAGGTCGTACCCCACGAACAACGGGATCGCCGCCAGCCCGGCCATCGCCATCTCGAGGTTGGCCTTGACCATCCCGGCCAGCTTGTTCGTCTTGCCGTCCAGCGACAGCGAAACGCCCTCGATCTTCTCGTAGTGCGCCAGCTCGACCGCGTACAGCCGCACCATCTCCACGGCCAGCCCCGCCGTGCCCGCGATGCCCACCGCCGAATACTCGTCGGTGACGTGCACCTTCTCGATGTCGCGGCTCGCGATCAGGTTCCCCGACGTCGCCCGGCGGTCACCGGCGATCAGCACACCGCCCGCGAAGGTGCACGCGACGATCGTCGTGCCGTGCGGCACGCCCAGCTCCGCCACGCCCGGCGACACGCGCCGCTCCGGGAGCAGCTCCGGCGCCTGCACGCGCAGGAAGTCGGAAAACGACGACGTCGCCGACGAGAAGTACGTCGAAGGCAGCGCGGGACCCGAGATGCCCCTGGTGTTGTCCATACGTGCTCAAAAATCCCATCTGTGCGGGCCACGCGAGCCCGGGCCCCGCGGCCGGTGATCCCCGCCCGCACGCGGACCGGTCACCACCACGCGGAGCCCCGGCCGCCGGCTGTACGGTCGGCAAGGGCGCAGTGCCCCGGGCGGCTACTCGCCACCCTTCTGCACGTAGGCCCGGACGAAGTCCTCGGCGTTCTCTTCGAGCACGTCGTCGATCTCGTCGAGGATGGTGTCCACGTCCTCGCCGAGCTTCTCGCGCCGCTCCTGACCCGCCGCGCCGGTGTCCTCGAACTCCTCGTCGGAGTCACCACCGCCGTGCTTCTCGATCTTTTCCTGGGCCATCTCGCCTCCCGGTGTGGCTGATGTTTCCTAGCCTACCCAGCGGCCCCGACATTCGGGGCACTGTGCCGATCGTTACTAATCCGACCACAGTCACGGCCGGATGGCTTCGTAGCAGCTGTTACGTGCCGTTCGAGGTCCGGCCTACTTTCGGCCGGATTAGTAACGCCGCGATCGGTGTGCCAACCGCCTAGTCCGAACCGGTGAGCGCCTCCACCAGCTCCTCCGCCGTCGCCGCGTTGTCCAGCAGCTTGCCGACGTGCGCCTTCGTGCCCCGCAGCGGCTCCAAGGTCGGGATCCGCACCAGCGACTCCTTGCCCACGTCGAAGATGACCGAATCCCACGATGCGGCCGCGATCGACGTCGCGTACTTCTCCAGCGCCCGGCCCCGGAAGTACGCGCGCGTGTCCGACGGGGGCGTCGTCACCGCGGCCAGCACCTCTTCCTCCGACACCAGCCGCTTCATCGACCCGCGCGTCACCAGCCGGTTGTACAGGCCCTTCGCCAGCCGCACGTCCGAGTACTGCAGGTCGACCAGCCGCAGCCGCGGCGCGCCCCAGGCCAGGCTGTCCCGCTGGCGGTAACCCTCCAGCAGCCGCAGCTTCGCCGGCCAGTCCAGCCGGTCCGCGCACTCCTGCGGGTCCCGCGCCAGCGCGTCCAGCACCTCGCCCCAGACCCGCAGGACCTCCTTCGACGCCTCGTCCGCGCCCGTGCGCTCGAGGTTCTGCGAAGCGATCTCGTGGTAGGCGAACTGCAGGTCCAGCCCGGTGTACTTCTTCCCGTTCGCCAGCGCGACCTGCGTCTTCAGCGTCGGGTCGTGGCTGATCTGGTGGACCGCCTTGACCGGCTCGTCCAGCTTCAGGTCGTCGAACCGGATGCCCGACTCGATCAGGTCCAGCACCAGCGCCGTCGTCCCGACCTTCAGGTACGTCGAGTACTCCGACATGTTGGCGTCACCGATGATGACGTGCAGCCGGCGGTACTTGTCCGCGTCCGCGTGCGGCTCGTCGCGGGTGTTGATGATCCCGCGCTTGAGCGTGGTCTCCAGGCCGACCTCGACCTCGATGTAGTCCGCACGCTGGGAGAGCTGGAACCCGGCCTCTTCGCTCTGCTGGCCGATCCCGACCCGGCCCGAGCCGGTCACGACCTGGCGCGACACGAAGAACGGCGTCAGCCCCGCGATGATCGCGGTGAACGGCGTCGACCGCGCGCAGAGGTAGTTCTCGTGCGTGCCGTAGCTCGCGCCCTTGCCGTCGACGTTGTTCTTGTACAGCTGCAGCTGCGGCTGGCCCGGCACGGAAGCGGCCTTCATCGCCGCCTCCTCCATCACCCGCTCGCCCGCCTTGTCCCAGATGACCGCGTCACGCGCGTTCGTCACCTCGGGCGCCGAGTACTCCGGGTGCGCGTGGTCGACGTACAACCGCGCGCCGTTGGTCAGGATGACGTTCGCCGCGCCCAGGTCCTCGACGTCCGGGGCGTGCCCCGGCCCGCCCGGGCCGGTCAGGTCGAAGCCCCGCGCGTCCCGCAGCGGGGACTCCACCTCGTAGTCCCACCGCGCCCGCCGGGCGCGCGGGATGTCGGCCGCCGCCGCGTAGGCCAGCACGACCTGGGTGGAGGTGAGTACCGGGTTCGCCGTCGCGTCGCCCGGCACGGAGATGCCGTACTCGACTTCGGTTCCCATGATCCGCCGCATGTCCCCACCCTACGGGGTCGTCCTAGTGGAACGATGCACCCATGCCAGGCAGTGACGAACTCGTTGCCCTCTATGACCAGGCCGGCGCGGTCGTCGGCGCCACCACCCGCGCCCGCGTCCGCGCCGGCGCCCTGTGGCACGCCGCCGGCGTCGTCCTGGTCCGTTCGGGTGATGGAAACGCGGTCTACGTGCACCTCCGCACCCCCGGGAAAGACGTCTTCCCGTCGACCTGGGACTGCTGGGCCGGCGGGATGGTCGCCGCGGGCGAGACCCCGGCCGAATGCGCCCGCCGGGAACTCGCCGAAGAACTCGGCGTCCACGGGGTGGCACCCGTCCCGCTGTTCACCAAGGTCTACGACGACGGCCGCAACCGCTGCCACAACTTCGCCTTCGAGGTCCGCTGGGACGGCCCGATCCACCACCAGGCCGAAGAGATCGTCGAAGGCCGCTGGATCACCCTGGCGCAGCTGCGGGCCTGGATCGACGACCCGGCCCCCGAACTGCCCTTCATCCCCGACGGCCGCGAAGGCGTCCTGGAATGGTTCCGCCGCTACGGCTGAGCGACCAGCTTCGCCGTCATCGCGGGCAGCAGCCGCTTCGCCGCGTCCACCGCGCGGGTCTCGGAGCTCGCCGAAACCGACAGCTCGGACACGAGCCCTCCCTTGGCCAGCAACACCGTGCAGGTCTTGCCGACGCTCCAGGCACGCTGCAGCTCGATCCCGGACTGGGCCGGCACGCTCACCGTCTTGCCCGCGCAGTCGGTTTCCGCGACGGCCTGGACCGCCGACCGATCCGGGAACGCGAAGACGCGGTGGGTCAGCAGCGATCCGGTGGAGTAGCGCCAGTTCGCGGTCCGGCCGGCCGCCGACGGCCCGTCCGCCAGGCAACCCACTGCCTCCTCGCCCGAGCTCGGCTGCACGCTTTCTCCGGCGACGTCGGCGTCGGACAGCAATGCCTGCTGCGCCGACACGCCCGGATCCGGTGCCGCCGCCGACGCCGGTGCCGCCGGAGCCGCCGGCCCCGGGCTCACCGCAGCTTCGGTGGGTGCCGGAGCGGCCGAAGACGTGGGCACCGGATCGTCGTAGTACGTTTCCAGGTTGTTCGGATCGGGCCCGTCGCAGGCCGTGAGGCCTGCCAACGCGACTGCGGCCAACACGATCGCCTGCCGATGACGCACCTGCTCCGGCCTCCTGTCGTCCGTGGCGTGCCTGGGAGGGTAGTGCAGCCCCTCAGTCCCACTGCAACGAGGACCGGTGTCGCCAGTACGCGCCGGGCTCCTCGGCGAGCGCGGCCAGCGATGCCCGGTCCGCCGCGGTCAGGTCCAGCGCCTCGGCCCGCAGGTTCGCCGCGAGCTGCACCGGGCTCGCCGGGCCGATGACCGCCCGGTCCACCCAGTCGTTCGCCAGCACCGCGGCCACCGCGACCGCGTCCGGCCCGGTCCCGTGGGCGGCCGCGATCCCGCGCACCGCTGCCGGCGCCTCGACCGCCAGCCTGCCGTTGGCCAGGGTTTCCTTGACCAGCACCCGCTTCCCGGCCGCGTGCGCCGCGGCCAGTGCGGGCCCGGCGGACGGCTCCAGGACGTTCCACGTCGACTGCACCGCCGAGAACACTCCCCGCCCGGCCACTTCCACCGCGAACGCCCGCTCGATCGCGTCCGCCTGAGCCGGCCCGGACGTCGAAAACCCCACCGCGACACCGTTCGCGGACAGCTCCGCGAGCGCTTCGAGCAACGGCTCGTCGGCGAAGAGCGGACTGTCCACAGTGAGCGAATGCACCTGGTAGAGCCCGACCCGATCGCCCAGCAGCGCCAGGGTTTCCGCCCACTGAGCGGCGAACCGCGCCGCCGAGTGCTCCTTCACCTCGTGCACGTCGGCGTCGAGCCGCCACTCCCCGACGTAGGCGTAGCCCCATTTGCTGGTGATCTCGACGTCGGCGTGCCCGCGCTCGGCGAGCCAGCCGGCCAGGAACTCTTCGGAGCGCCCGTACGACCGGGCGACGTCGACGTGGCGGACACCGGCGGCGTACGCGTCGTCGAGCACCGCGAACGTCGCCGCGCGCATCGAAGCGACGTCCCGCACCGGCGGGAGTGCGTCTTCCCGGCCCAGGTTGATGTAGGCGGGACGACCGAGCGCCGCCAGGCCGAGGGCGATGCGGTCCGCGTTCACGCCGTCTGCTTGTGCCGCAGGATGGCCAGCCACTGACCCGAGGTCTGGGCCTGGCGGTGGAGCTTCTCGAGCCGGGCAGCCGGGGCGCGGACGTAGCCCTTGCCGAAGACGGGTGCGATCTGGCGCAGGCTGGCGCCGCCCTCGCGGGCCGCGAGCAGCAGCCAGTCCGAGGCGTCGGCGCAGGCCGCGGAGGCCCGGCGCAGCTCGCCGAGCAGGTCGATGAGCTCCTGGGCGCTCACCTCCCCCGCTTCGACGGCGGCGGCCGTCGTCTCCAGCCAGGCGAGGACGGCGGATTCGGTGATGGGCGCGCGGGGCCGGGGTTCTTCGGTCACGGCGGTGAGTATAGGTCGTTATACGCGAAGCTCCGGGGAGCACACGCCGGGGCCGGTTATGCTGGTCCCGAGGCCATGACTGCGCACACCGAACCCGAACCCAGATCCGACGTCGACGTCGAGCAGCTGCTCGACGTGTTCAAGGCGCTCGCGAACCCGGTGCGGCTGCAGGTGCTGCGGTGGCTGCGGGAGCCCGCGAAGCACTTCCCGGTGGAGCGGGCCATCGCCGATCCGGTCGAGGTCGGCGTGTGCGTGACCCACATCCAGGAGAAGACGGGGCTCGCGCAGTCGACCGTCTCGGCGTACCTGGCCGAACTGCAGCGGGCCGGCCTGGTCCGGGCGACGCGCGTCGGCAAGTGGACGCACTACAAGCGGGACGAGGCCCGGATCGCCGGGCTCGTCGCCACGCTCGGCCACTCCCTCTGAGGTGCCCCCTCCCCTGTCCGCGGCCCCCCGGCGTTGCTTCATATCGAAAATCTGCGATACTTCGATTTATGGGTATGATCGAGAACATGCGGCTCGGCCGCTACGGGATCTGGACGTTCGACTTCGAGGACCAGCCGGCCGGCCTGATCCGGGACTCCGTGCAGGAGCTGGAAGAACTCGGCTGGCCCGCGGTCTGGATCCCGGAGAGCAGCGGGCGGGAAGCCCTGACGCACGCCGGGTTCCTGCTGTCGGCCACCGAACGCCTCACCGTCGTCAACGGGATCGCGCGGATCTGGTCTCGCGAGCCGCAGTGGACCCGGGGCGCGGCCCTGCTGCTGGCGGACGCCTACCCGGATCGCCACCTGCTCGGGCTCGGCCTGGGTGCCGGGCGACCCGGCGTGAAGCCGCTCCAGGCGGTGAGCGACTACCTCGACGCGCTGGACACCGCCACGAACGCCAACCCCGAGCCGCGCGCCCCGATGCGCCGGCTGCTCGCGGCGTACGGCCCGAAGATGCTGGAACTGGCCCGCGACCGGTCGGCGGGCGCGCACACCTACCACGTGACCCCGGAGCACACGGCCCAGGCGCGGGAAATCCTCGGTGACGGCCCGTTCCTCGGCGTCGAGCACGCCGTGCTCTTCGAAACCGACGCGGCCAAGGCGCGGGAGGTCGCCCGCGCCCACCTGCACAGGTACCTCACTTCGGAGTACAACGTCGCGAAGTTCCGGCGGCTCGGGTACACCGAAGCCGACATCGACGGCGGCCGCGGCAGCGACCGCCTCGTCGACGACCTCGTGCACTGGGGCGACCTCGACACGATCACCGGCAAGCTGCGCGAGCACCTCGACGCGGGCGCCGACCACGTGGGCGTCCAGGTCATCGGGGTCGAGCCGGGCACCTCGGCCATGCCGCACTGGCGCCGGCTCGCCGAAGCGCTGCTACCCGCGTAACCCGAAGCGGGCGGTGCAGTGCCACAGGCGCTTGAGCACCTGGGGGTCGTGCCGGCCGGCGCGGACGGCGTCGCCGATGATGCGGGCGTCCAGCCCGCCGTCCTCGGCGACGGCTTCGCCGGCCCGCACGACGTCTTCGCCGCGGTAGTCCGCGTGTTCGGCAAGAACCGCCACGGAGAGCCGGAACCCGTGGTGCCACTCCGTGGGGAACGGCAGGCCGGCGGCCGCGGTTTCGACGTCGGTGCCGCGGAACGACGGGTCCAGCACCAGGGCCGCGACGTCGGACGACAGCCGGAGCGGGCCGTGGACGTGCGCCTCGATGTAGTCGTCGAGTTCGTCGGGCGCATCGGCTTCGACGAGCGGGATCAGCGGCAGGTGCGCGGCCGTGCCGAAGTCCGCCGGTTCGCGGAAGCTGTCCGGGTAGCAGAACGTCACCCGCTCCAGCACGTCCGGCTTGAGGCGCAGGTGCGAGGAGCCGAACCGGACCGAGCCGCCCGCGGGACGGCGGCGGTGGTTGAGCGAGCCGTACTTCGGGCGGGCCCCGGCCGGCAGGGTGTCGTAGACCCCGCCGAACATCCGGTGCTCCCAGCGCCACCGGGCACCGCCCGGGTGCGCGGTCAGCCCGCCGTTGCCGGTGCCGGTCTCGAACTGGGAGCGGTAGACACCGTCGGTCGCCCAGTGCCGCAGCAACGGCACCGATCCCACCGGCCGGTCCGGGTGGAAGTGCACCGTGACGTCCAGGTCCGCCGGCAGCGGCGGCCCCGTGGCCCGGGCCGCGACGTACGTCACGGCCCGCTTCCACGCCCCGTCCGGTGCTCGTTGTCCGTTCTCCCAGGCCATGGGCTCATGATAGCCGTCGCGTATAGGTCGTTATACGCAACACGGAGTCCGAAAACCGCTGGCTTCGCGCCGGGGTCGCCGGTTTGACTGCGCCCATGCGACTGGCGGAGTTCGGGGTCACGGTGCGGTTTGCGCTGCTGGCCGTGGTGTGGGGTGCGAGTTTCCTGTTCATCAAGGTGGGTCTCGGCGGGCTTTCCCCCGGCCAGATCGCGCTCGCCCGCGTCGCGCTGGGGGCGCTGGCGCTGGCGGTCGTCCTGGCCGTGCGCCGGCGTCCGCTCCCCCGCGATCCCGTGCTGTGGGGTCACCTCGCGGTCGTGTCCGTGCTGCTGTGCGTGGTGCCGTTCCTGCTGTTCTCGTGGGCGGAGCAGTACATCTCGTCCGGGCTGGCCAGCATCTTCAACGCGACGACGCCGCTGGTCACGATGCTGCTGGCGGCCGCGGCGCTGCCCGAGGAGCGGTTCACCCCGCCCCGGGTGCTCGGCCTGCTGCTCGGGTTCCTCGGGGTGCTCACGATCGTCGGGGTGTGGCACGGCATCGACGTGTCGCACCAGCTGACGGCCCAGCTCGCCTGCCTCGGCGCGACGGCGTGCTACGGCGCGTGTTTTGTCTACATGCGCCGGTTCGTCTCACCACGCGGGACGGATCCGGTCGTCGTCGCGTTCGGCCAGACGGCCACGGCGACGGTGATCCTGGGCCTGCTGGCCCCGGCGATCGCGGCGACGCCGGCGCACCTGACCCTGCCGGTGGTGGCGAGCATGGTGGCGCTCGGCGTCTTCGGCACCGGCCTGGCCTACGTCTGGAACACGCGGATCATCGCGGTCTGGGGGGCGGCCAACGCTTCGGCCGTGACGTACTTGACGCCGGTGGTGGGGGTGCTGCTCGGCGTGCTGGTGCTCGGGGAGCCGGTGAGCTGGAACCAGCCGGCCGGCGCGCTGCTCGTGGTGCTCGGGATCCTCGCGGCGCACGGGAAGTTGCGCCTGCGCCGCTCAACCCGGGCCGAGGCCACGGCCGGAAGTCGGGCCCTCTAGACGTCGGCTTCAATGGCGAAGGTGTTGCCGTCCGGGTCCTGGAACCAGGCGATACGCCCGCCGCCGGCCCGGGCAGTGATCCCCTTCGCGTCGTGTTCGACCTGGTCATAGCGGGTGAACTCGACGCCGGCCGAGGTGAGTTCGTCAACGATCTCGTCGATGTCGCCGACGTACCAGGTCGCCAGTGTGGCCGGGCTCTTCCCGGCGGTAACGGACTGGTACACGTTCAGGGCCGGTCCGCCACCGGATCCGTAGGTCCGGCTGCCGTCGGCGACGTGGGCGCTGGGGCCGGACTGCAGCGCCCGCAGGCCGAGCTTGCCTTCGTAGAACTCGACCGCCCGGCGGATGTCGGCCACGGCGATCGAAGCTCTGACCTGGTACGCGCTCAGGGGCATGAGCCACCCTATCGCGCCCGCGCGCAACTCCGGGCCTCCTCGTGAACGCGACGCGACGGGGCGGCTGCTTCCGCAGCCACCCCGTCGCGCTCGGAACTACAGGTACTGACCGGTGTTCGTGGCGGTGTCGATCGCCCGCCCCGAGTCCTGGTTCTTGCCGGTGACGAGCGTGCGGATGTAGACGATCCGCTCGCCCTTCTTGCCGGAGATCCGGGCCCAGTCGTCCGGGTTGGTGGTGTTGGGCAGGTCCTCGTTCTCCGCGAACTCGTCGACGATCGCGTCCAGCAGGTGCTGCACGCGGAGACCCGGCTGCTTGGTCTCCAGCACCGACTTGATCGCCGACTTCTTCGCCCGGTCCACGATGTTCTGGATCATCGCGCCCGAGTTGAAGTCGCGGAAGTACAGGACTTCCTTGTCCCCGTTGGCGTAGGTCACCTCGAGGAACCGGTTCTCGTCGCTCTCCTCGTACATCCGCTCGACGGTGTGCTGGATCATCGCGTCGAACGTCGCCTTGGCGTCGCCGCCGAACTCGGCGAGGTCGTCGGCGTGGATCGGCAGGCCTTCGGCCAGGTACTTGGAGAAGATGTCCTTCGCGCCTTCGGCGTCCGGACGCTCGATCTTGATCTTGACGTCGAGCCGGCCCGGCCGCAGGATCGCCGGGTCGATCATGTCTTCGCGGTTGGAGGCGCCGATGACGATGACGTTCTCCAGGCCTTCGACACCGTCGATTTCCGACAGCAGCTGCGGCACGATCGTGGTCTCCACGTCGGACGACACGCCCGACCCACGGGTCCGGAAGATCGAGTCCATCTCGTCGAAGAACACGATCACCGGGGTGCCCTCGGAGGCCTTCTCCCGCGCCCGCTGGAAGATCAGGCGGATGTGCCGCTCGGTCTCCCCGACGAACTTGTTGAGCAGCTCGGGGCCCTTGATGTTCAGGAAGTAGGACTTCCCGTCCGCCGCGTCGCCGCGGGCCTCGGCCACCTTCTTGGCCAGCGAGTTCGCCACCGCCTTGGCGATGAGCGTCTTGCCGCAGCCCGGCGGGCCGTAGAGCAGGACGCCCTTGGGCGGCCGCAGCTGGTACTCCTGGTACAGGTCGGCGTGCAGGAACGGCAGCTCGACCGCGTCCCTGATCTGCTCGATCTGCCGGGTGAGGCCACCGATGTCCTCGTAGCGGACGTCGGGCACCTCCTCCAGCACCAGGTCCTCGACCTCCGCCTTCGGCACGCGCTCGTACGCGTAGCCGGCCTTGGAGTCGACCAGCAGCGAGTCGCCCGGCTTGAGCGGCTGCTCGGCCAGCAGGTCGGAAATCAGGACGACCCGCTCTTCGTCCGCGTGCCCGACCACCAGCGCGCGGGAGCTGCCGCCCTCGACGTCCGGTGCGAGCACCTCACGCAATGCGCACACCTCGCCGACGCGTTCGAAGCCGCCGCCCTCGACCACGGTGAGTGCCTCGTTGAGCCGCAGCGACTGACCGCGACGCAGCGACGAGATCTCCACCGCGGGCGAAACCGACACCCGCATCTTCCGGCCGGCCGTGAAGACGTCCACCGTGTTGTCCTCGTACGCCTCGACGAAGACGCCGTACCCGGACGGTGGCTGGGCCAGCCGGTCGACCTCCTCGCGGAGAGCGAGGAGCTGTCCTCGCGCTTCGCGCAGGGTTTCGACCAGTTTGGTGTTGCGCTCGGTGAGCTGGCTCACCCTTTCCGAGGCCTCGGCGAGCCGCTGTTCGAGAACGCGGTTCTGCCGTGGCGAGTCCGTCAGTTTGCGGCGCAGCAGCGCCACTTCTTCCTCGAGAAAACGGATCTGCCGAGCCTGCTCGTCCGCCGTCGTCCCAGCTCCGGATGTTGCTGAAGGGTCGGCCTCCTCGCGCCGACCTCCGGGAAGGTCATGATGCATCGGGCACCTCCTCGGAGTGCTTTTCATTCCACGGTACCGGCGATCACCGACAAGAAAAGGCCTTTCCGCATCACAAGATCGGCGCGTCGCGGTTTGCCTGCTCCCTCCAGCACGGACATTCCCGCAGCGCAAGCGGCCATTTCGGTGCCGTGGCGCCGGTGTGTCGCGGGTCCGTCCGGGCCGGGATGAAGCAAGCACGTCGGGAGTACCCCTCCCACGGAAGGACCAACCGCCGCGCGGATCCGGGCAATTCCGGCCAGATCCGCCCTAACCGCGCGGCAGGACGGCCCGGTGGCTAGCATCGGGCGACGCCGCACCGGCACCGAGGGCCGGGCGCCATCGAAGGAACGCTAGGGGGCACCACTCATGACCTACCCGCCGCAGCAACCGGGCGGCTACGGCCAGCAGCCCGGCGGCTACGGGCAGCAGCCCGGGCCGTACGGCCAGCCGCAGCAGGGCGGCTACCCCCAGAGCGGCCCGCAGCCCCAGCCCGGCTACGGCGGCACCCAGCAGTACGGGCAGCCCGGTCCCTACGACGGCACCCAGCAGTACGGCCAGCCCGGCCCCTACGACCAGCCCGGCCAGGGCGGTTACCCGCCGCAGACCGGCCCCCAGCCCCAGCAGTACGGGCAGCAGGACCAGTGGGGCCAACCGCAGCAGGGCTTCGGCGGCTGCGACCAGTACGGCGGCGGCTTCGGCGAAGCTCCCCCGCCCCCGAAGAAGACCGGCCTGATCGTCGGCATCGCGGTGGGCGCGGTGGTGCTCGTCGGCGGCGGCGTGACCGCGCTGGTCCTCGCCAACCGCGACGACCAACAGACCGCCGCACCGCCCGTGAGCAGCAGCTCGGCGGCGCCGACGACCGCGCCGAAGGCGTCCACGCCCAAGCCCAAGGCCACCAGCACGCCGGCCAGCCCGACCTCGAAGAGCAGCAAGCCCGCGGGCGGGCCCGCCCCGGCCGGGCAGCCCAGCTCGCAGCAGCTCTTCGACACGACGATCACGGCCTACAACGCCAGTGACGAGAAGGCGCTCGGCGACACCATCTGCCGCAGCGTCTTCGAAGGCACCACGGGGGAGATCCCGAAGGTGACGGTCAAGCTGACCGGCACGCCGGAGGAGACCGGCAACAAGGCCACCGTCCGCTACTCCGCCTCCGACGGCAGCAAGACCAAGGTCGGCACGATGTCGGCCCAGAAGGAATCCGGGCTCTGGTGCCTGTCCAACGTGCAGGCGGACGGCTCGTGAGCACCCGGCGGCGGTGAACCGCGCGTTCGCCGCCGGGCTGGTCCTGCTCGGCGTGGCCGGGGCGGGCGTGGTGCTCGGACTGCTGCTCGTCGCCCCGGGCGGTTCACCACCCGCCGCGCCGGACCCGACCGCGCCGTCGGCCCGCCCGTCGGCGCCACCCGCCCCCGACGCGGCCGACACGGCGGCGGTGGCCGTGCTGGCCCGCGCGATCGTCGACGCGATCGCCCGCCAGGACTCGGCGGCGTTCGGGAAGCTGACCTGCCGCCCGCAGACCGCCGAGGCCCTCGCGGGCCTGCAGCGGACGTGGGACGCGGCCGGCCCGGTCACGGCGAGACTGACCGCACCCCCGGAGCTGCGAGGCGAGTCGGCGACGGCGAAGGTGCACGTCGAAGCGGCGGGCGGGACGAAGGACACGCCGTTCCCGTTGCGCAAGGAGAACGGCCGCTGGTGCGTGCCCGGCTAGGCAGGGGTCCGGCGAGGTTCGCCCCTGCGAGGCCGACCCGCGCAATCGTGAGGCCGGTGAGGTCCACGCCAAGCAGGTCGACTCGCTCCAGCTCTGACCGCGCACGCGGTTCGATCATTTCGCCGCGGCCGGCGCCGCGATCGCGGCGCCACTCAGCCCTTGCCCTTCGACGGCCGGCGCGACACGCGCGGGGACACGGTGCCGTCCGCCAGCCGCCGGGCGGTGAGCAGGAACGCCGTGTGCGCCACCATCCGGTGGTCCGGGCGGACCGCCAGGCCCACCACGTGCCACGGGCGCATCAGCGTCTCCCACGACTCGGGCTCGGTCCAGCACTGCTGCTCGCGCAGCGACTCGGTGACGCGGGAAAGCTGCGTCACGGTCGCGACGTAGACCGTCAGCACGCCACCCGGCACCAGGTGGGCGGCGACGTTCGGCAGCTGGTCCCACGGCGCCAGCATGTCCAGCACCACGCGGTCGACTTCGCCTTCGTGCGAGGCCAGGTCGGCGACGGTGAGCGACCAGTTGGCCGGCTTTTCGCCGAAGAACTTGACCACGTTGCGCTCGGCGTGTTCGGCGTGGTCGTCGCGGATCTCGTAGGAGTGCACCCGTCCGGCCGGGCCGACCGCGCGCAGCAGCGAACACGTCAGCGCGCCGGAGCCGGCCCCCGCCTCGAGCACACGGGCGCCGGGGAAGATGTCGCCCCACATCACGATCTGCGCCGCGTCCTTCGGGTAGATCACCTGCGCGCCGCGGGGCATCGACAGCACGTAGTCCGGCAGGAGCGGGCGCAGCGCGAGGTAGGTCGAGCCGCCCGCGGACGTCACCACCGAGCCTTCCGGACGGCCGATGAGGTCGTCGTGGGCCAAGGCACCGCGGTGGGTGTGGTACTCACCGCCGTCGGCCAGCGTCAGGGTGTAGTGCCGCCCCTTCGAGTCGGTCAACTGCACCCGATCACCCGCGCGAAACGGTCCGCTGACCGACAACACTTCCTCCTGCTGTAACCCGTTTGGCCGACGCCAGATCTTCGCAGGCCGTGCGGCCCGGGGCCTCAGCGGGTACGGCGGTTCAGCGCGGCCCGCAGGTCGTCCCGGCGCAGCACGCCCGCCGGGCGGCCCTCGTCGTCGACCACGAGGAACTGCCACGCGGCGGTTTCGCGGACCCGTTCGACGACGTCCTCCCCCGGCTCGGAGGCCAGCAGCACGGTCTCCGCCCGGATCGGCTCGGCCGCCAGTTCGGCCGGCGCGTGCGGCGACGAGCTCGCGAGCCGTTCCGCCGCGCCTTCGTCGAGGAGGCCGGCGGCCACGCCGTCGGCGCGGACCAGGACCACGCCGCGCCCGGCCGACGCGGCCAGCGCGTCCGACACCGGGCTCTCGGCCGGCAGCTGCAGCACCGGCCGGACGAGCTCGCCGAGCACGAGGCCCTCCGGCCACGCGCGGCGCGTCTCGGCGGCCAGCTCCGACCGCGCGCCGAGGATGACGAACCAGGCCGTCACGACGCAGACGCCGAGCCGAAGCCACCGGTCCGGGCTCCCGGTCGCCAGGCCCCACAAAGCCCAGACGAGCAGTCCGGCGGCCACCACCGCACCACCGGCGACCGCGGCACGCGTGCCCTTCGCGCGGGTGCCGGTGACCGCCCAGACGCCGGCGCGGACCAGCCTGCCGCCGTCCAGGGGCAGCCCGGGCAGGAGGTTGAACACGCCGACGGCGAGGTTCGCCACCGCGCACTCGGCCACCAGGAGCCAGACCGCGCCGTCCGGGGGCACGGCGAACATCAGCAGGCCGCAGAAGCCGCCGAGCAGCAGCGACACCGCGGGCCCGGCCGCGGCGACCAGGCCCTCGTCGCCGGGGCGCTTCGGCGTGCGGGCCACTTCGGACAGACCGCCGAGCAGGAACAGGCGCAGCCGCCGCACGGGGATCCCGAGCCGCAGCGCGACCAGGCAGTGCCCGAGCTCGTGGGCGAGCACCGACAGCCCCAGCAGCAGCGCGAAGGCGCCGGCCAGCAGCCACGACGTCGCCGTCGAGGCATCCGGCAGCAGCCGCCCGACCAGCGGCGCGTACAGCACGACGACGATCAGCGAGCCGATCCACCAGGAGGGTGCGAGCAGCACCGGCACCCCGGCGACCCGGAACAGCACGAGGCCGCCGTCCGCGAGGACGGCCTGCCGGGGACCCCCGGTGCCCTGCTCACTGGTCGCGGCCATGCGGAGAGCCTAGAGCCCCCCGTGTGGGTACCGGGTGATCCGGGCCGGGTGGTGTGTCCCCGCCAGCGCCCCAATGTGGCGTTGGTTGCGTCCAACGCACCCAATGTGGCGGTGGGGGGGGGCCACCCACCCCACCCCCCCAATGGGCGCGGGGGCGGGGGGGGGGGGGGGGGGGGG
>NZ_JAVHJU010000025.1 GCF_031082405.1 Amycolatopsis sp. A133 | reverse complement strand
GTTTTCCCCCTCACGACCCGTCAGGCGACGTACTCCGCGAGGTGCTCGCCCGTGAGCGTCTTCTTCCGCGCCTTCACCAGCTCCGCCGGCGTGCCCTCGAAGACGACCTTGCCGCCGTCGTGGCCGGCGCCCGGGCCGAGGTCGATGATCCAGTCCGCGTGGGCCATCACCGCCTGGTGGTGCTCGATGACGATCACCGACTTGCCCGCCTCCACCAGCCGGTCCAGCAGGCCCAGCAGCTGCTCGACGTCCGCCAGGTGCAGGCCCGCCGTCGGCTCGTCGAGGACGTACACCCCGCCCTGCTCCGCCATGTGCGTGGCCAGCTTGATCCGCTGCCGCTCGCCGCCCGACAGGGTCGTCAGGGGCTGGCCGAGCGTCAGGTAACCGAGGCCGACGTCGGACAGGTGCGTCAGGATCTTGTGCGCTGCCGGCAGTGCGGCGTCACCGGAAGCGAAGAACTCGAGCGCCTCGGCGACCGGCATGCCGAGCACTTCGCTGATGTCGCGGCCGCCGAAGGTGTACTCCAGCACCTCGGCGTTGAACCGCTTGCCCTCGCACACCTCGCAGGGGGTGGCAGTCCCCGCCATGATCCCCAGGTCCGTGTAGACGACGCCGGCGCCGTTGCAGTTCGGGCACGCACCTTCGGAGTTGGCGCTGAACAGGGCCGGCTTGACCCCGTTGGCCTTGGCGAACGCCTTGCGGATCGGCTCGAGCAGGCCCGTGTACGTCGCCGGGTTGCTCCGGCGCGAGCCGCGGATGCCGGTCTGGTCCACCGTCACCACGCCCTCGCCGCCGGACACCGAGCCGTGGATCAGCGAGCTCTTGCCCGAGCCCGCCACGCCGGTCACGACGACCAGCACACCGAGCGGGATGTCGACGTCGACGTCCTGCAGGTTGTGCGTCGACGCCCCGCGCACCTCCAGGAACCCCGAAGGCGAGCGCACCGACGACTTCAGCGACGCGCGGTCGTCGAGGTGCCGCCCGGTCAGCGTGCCGCTGGCGCGCAGACCGTCCACAGTGCCCTCGAAGACGATCTCGCCGCCCTCG
The DNA here is from genome assembly GCF_031082405.1 of Amycolatopsis sp. A133. Taxonomy (GTDB): domain Bacteria; phylum Actinomycetota; class Actinomycetes; order Mycobacteriales; family Pseudonocardiaceae; genus Amycolatopsis. The sequence continues at coordinate 477,440 of NZ_JAVHJU010000025.1, read as the reverse complement.
GTGCCGGCCCGCGGCCCGAGGTCGACGACGTGGTCGGCGATCGCGATCGCCTCCGGCTTGTGCTCGACGACCAGCACCGTGTTGCCCTTGTCGCGCAGCTGCAGCAGCAGGTCGTTCATCCGCCGGATGTCGTGCGGGTGCAGGCCGATCGTCGGCTCGTCGAAGACGTAGGTGACGTCGGTGAGCGACGACCCGAGGTGGCGGATCATCTTGGTGCGCTGGGCTTCCCCGCCCGACAGCGTCCCGGATGGACGGTCGAGCGAGAGGTAACCGAGCCCGATCTCGACGAACGAGTCGAGGGTGTGCTTCAGCGCGTCCAGCAGCGGCGCGACCGACGGCTCGGACAGCTTGCCGACCCACGCGGCGAGGTCGCTGATCTGCATCGCGCAGGCGTCGGCGATGCTGATCCCGTCGATCTTCGACGAGCGCGCCTCCGCCGACAGCCGGGTGCCCGCGCAGTCCGGGCAGGTCTGGAAGGTCACCGCCCGCTCGACGAACGCGCGAATGTGCGGCTGCATCGAGTCGACGTCCTTGGACAGGAAGGACTTCTGGATCGCCGGCACCAGCCCGGAGTACGTCAGGTTGATGCCCTCGACCTTGATCTTGGTCGGCTCCTTGTACACCAGGTCGGCGAACTGCTTCTTGGTGTACTTTTTGATCGGCTTGTCCGGGTCGAAGAAGCCGGAGCCGCGGAAGATGCGGCCGTACCAGCCCTCCATGCTGTAGCCCGGGATGGTGATCGCGCCTTCGTTGAGCGACTTGTCCTCGTCGAACAGCGCGGTCAGGTCGATGTCGTTGACCTTGCCGCGGCCCTCGCAGCGCGGGCACATGCCGCCGGTGATGCTGAAGCTGCGCCGCTCCTTGATCTGCCGCCCGCCCTTTTCGATGGTGACCGCGCCGGCCCCGCTGATCGAAGCGACGTTGAACGAAAACGCTTGCGGCGAACCGATGTGCGGCGTCCCGAGCCTGCTGAAGAGGATGCGCAGCATCGCGTTGGCGTCGGTCGCGGTGCCGACGGTGGAGTGCGGGTTGGCGCCCATCCGCTCCTGGTCGACGATGATCGCGGTGGTGATCCCGTCGAGGACGTCGACGTCGGGGCGCGCGAGCGTCGGCATGAACCCCTGCACGAAGGTGCTGTAGGTCTCGTTGATCAGCCGCTGCGACTCCGCGGCGATCGTGCTGAACACCAGGGAGCTCTTGCCGGAACCGGAGACCCCGGTGAACACCGTCAGGCGCCGCTTGGGCAGCTCGACGCTGACGTCCTTGAGGTTGTTCACGCGCGCGCCGTGGACGCGGATCAGGTCGTGGCTGTCGGCCACGTGCGGTGCGTTCTTCCTCGCGGGCTTGCTCATCGGGGTTCTCCAGCTTTCGTTCGGGTCAGCGCACTTCTTGGATGCGGACGAGGTTTCCGGCGGGGTCGCGGAAGGAGCAGTCGCGGATGCCCCACGGCTGGTCCGCCGGTTCCTGGACGACTTCGGCGTGGCCGGCCTGCACCCGTTCGAAGGTGCCGTCCAGGTCGTCGGTGGCCAGGTTGACCGCGCCGAAGGTGCCCTTGGCCATCATTTCCGTGATGGTACGGCGTTCTTCGTCGGACAGATCCCCGTAAGCGGCGCCCGTCGGCTGCAGGACCAGAGCCGTGTCCGGCTGGCCGGGCAGACCGATGGTGAGCCAGTGCTGGCCGCCGTAGTCGACGTCGTTGCGCACTTCGAAGCCGAGGGTGTCGCGGTAAAAGGCGAGCGAGGCCTCGTGGTCGTGGTGCGGGAGGAAGGTCTGGTGAATGGTGAGGTTCATGGGAATCACGCTACTTTCGGCCGCGCGGCCCGGGCTTCTCGATTCCTGATCGCTTCGGCGGCCAGCCGGTAATCGTGCGGCGAAAGGCCGTAAGCGTCCCGGAACCGGCGGACGAATTGCGCGGCAGGCAGGTCCACACTGCGCGCGAGTGCGTCGATGTCGAGCGGCCGCGTGCATTCCCGGTCGATGCGGTCGCGGACGCGGCGCAGCAGCGTCAGCTCGCGCAGGTGCTGCCGCGCGGCGACGGTCAGGCTCAGGCACATGGCGGATTTCCCCGGCCGGGCGCGGCGACGGGGGTGGTCAGCGCAGCTCCTGGATGCGCAGCAGGTTGCCGGCGGGGTCGCGGAACGAGCAGTCGCGGATCCCGTAGGGCTGCTCGACCGGCTCCTGGACGACCTCGGCGTGGCCGGCCTCGAGCTTGGCGAACAGCGCGTCGAGGTCCTTGGTGGCGAGGTTGACGCCGGCGTAGGTGCCCTTGGCCATCATCTCGTTGATGGTCCGCCGCTCGTCGTCGGTCAGGCCGGGTGTCGCGGCGACCGGCGTCAGCACGATCGCGGTGTCCGGCTGGTTCGGCGGCCCGACGGTGATCCACTGCATGGCGCCGTACTTGACGTTCTGGCGGACCTCGAAGCCGAGGAGGTCCCGGTAGAAGGCGAGCGAGGCCTCCGGGTCGGTGTGCGGGAGAAAGCTCGAGTGAATGGTGACGTCCATGGTCGTCACCCTAGGTGTGCGCCTCCGGCCGCGCTTCTCGATTCCTGATCGGTCTGGTGACCTGTTTGGCCACGCACGGCGGCATCCCGACGGTGGCCTCGGCCTGCTGCTCGCGGTAGACGCTCGGCGGTAGGCCCACCAGCTCGGCGAACCGGGTGCTGAAGGTGCCCAGCGACGAGAAGCCGACGGTGAAGCAGACCTCGGTGACGCTCAGCTCGCCGGTGCGCAGCAGGGCCATCGCCCGTTCGATCCGCCGCGTCATGAGGTACGAATACGGTGACTCTCCGTAAGCTCGTCGGAACTGGCGGCTGAGGTGCCCGGCGGACATGTTCACCCCACGGGCCAGCGCCTCGACGTCGAGCGGCTGGGCGTACTCCCGGTCGATCCGGTCCCGGACGCGGCGCAGCAGCGCGAGGTCGCGCAGGTACTGCTCCGTGGCGGAGGTGCTGGTCACGGATGGATCCTGCCACATCCGGCGGGGCCGGTGACCGGTTTCGCCCGGCCGGGGCTGCTGTCACGCGTGACTGGAGGGGCATCGCGCGTGACTGGAGAGGCATCACTCGTGACTGGAGGGGCATCACTCGTGACTGGAGGGGCATTTCGCGTGATTGGAGGGGCATCACTCGTGATGGGGCGACGTGGTGGAGGCCGTCCCGGGGGTTCCCGTGCCCCCGGGACGGCCCTGCACCGGTGCTGCAAGACCGTGGAGCCCCTTCCGGCGGCATACCCTTCCGCCGGAACGATCTCCACGACCCGTGTGCCCCGGCGGAGTGACCCGCCGCGGCACTCGACCCCGGGCCCCCGCCCGGTGCGCCGGAAGAAGGCCACCCCGGGGGCGTCGGGTTCCCTCGGGATGGCCCTCTCCTGGCCCGCCGGGCGCGCGTTTCACAGCCCCTGTTTTTCGGGGGTCCGGGTGGCGAAGCCCCCGGCTCGGGGCGAAGCCCCGATTGTCGTACGCGAGGCGGGCAGGGGGACGTTGGGGCCGGCCACCCCACCACCCAGCCGCGGAGGGGGTGGGGTGGCCGGCAAGGGACGGGGGCCGCCGCGCGCAGCCCCGTCCCGGCTTCGCTACCTCCCCATCGGGATGGCCATGGTCGGCAGCGCCCCCGCGGGCAGCGACTGCGCCTGCAGCGCCGTCGTGGGCGGGGACAGCGCCTGCAGTGCCGTCGTGGGCGGGGACAGCGCGGGGAACGCCGTCGTCGGGATGTCGTTGGCGAACTCGCTCTCGAACTCGCGCTCGAAGGCCTGCGCGTCGAACCCGCTCTCGAACTCCGGCGGCACCTCGGCCGCCAGCGCGGCGAGCGCCGGCTCGACCACCGGGACCTGCGGGACCTCGGCGACGGGCGCGGGCTCCGGCTCGGGCACGTAGTCGGGGGCGGGCAGCCGCCGGTCGAGTTCGGCCATCCAGTCGAGCATCGCCCGCGGCTTGTCCCACGAGGAGATGCCGACGAGCCTGCCGTCGCGGATGAACCCGGTGATGCCGTCGGCCAGCGACACGGTGTCCTCGGCCAGCGACGGCATCCCGCACATCTGCAGCCGGGTGTCGTACAGCGTCGACCAGGCGCGGGGGAGCGGGGTGAACGGCCGGGCGCTCGACTGGCCCAGCAGCAGGTTGTCCGCCGCGTGCCGGGCCGACTCGACGGCGTTGATCCAGTGCTCCACCCGCCGCGGGGTCTCGTCGAACCGCAGGTTCGGCCAGCGCGCGATGTCGCCCGCGATGACGACGTCGGAGGCACCCTCGGCGAACAGCTTCGAGTCGCAGAGCACGCCGTCGCTGATGTCGAGGCCCGAGCCGCGCATCCAGTCGACCGACGGGACGCTGCCGATGGCGAGCACGACGACGCTGGCGACCAGCAGCTGGTTGTTCGTCAGGTGCAGCCCGACGGTGTCCTTCGTGCTGATCCAGTGCCGGACTTCGCTCCGCATCGCCAGGTTGGCGCGGTGTTCGTGGTGCGCCTCGACGACACCGCTCGAGACGCGGTCGCCGAAGCGGTGCAGCGGCGCCTTCGCGTGCCCGATCAAGGTGACGTCCCGGCCGATGTGCCGCATGCTCGCGGCGAACTCGTTGCCGATCAGGCCGGCACCGATCACGACGGCCGGTTTCTTGCTGGCGTTGAGGCAGCGGCGCACCGCCATCGAGTCCTCGACCGTGCGCAGGATCCGCACCCGCGGGTCGTGCCGCGGTGCCCCGGGCAGGTGCCGCGGGTAGACGCCGGTCGCGGCGATCAGGCCGTCGTACCAGAGGGATTCGCCGCCGGGCAGGTGCACGACCCGCTCGGTGGTGTCCAGGTGCGTGACCCGCGCGCCGAGCCGCCAGTGCACGTCGAGGTCCGGCAGGTAGTGCGAAAGGCCCACGTCGCTGGGCCGTTCGGTCCCCATCACCAGCGCCTTGGAGACCATCGGCCGGTGGTAGGGCCGCCGGGCCTCGTCACCGATGAGCACGATCTCGCCGTCGAACTTCTGTTCCCGCAAGCGTTCCGCGGCACGCAGCCCGGCGACGCCCGCACCGACGATGACGATCCGGTCGCCGTCAGCCATCGAGGTCCCCTCTCATCACGACCGCCTGCATCGGGCAGCAGCGGGCGGCCATCTTCGCCTGTTCAATGGTGGTTTCGTCCAGCAGCCGCGTGTGGAAGCGCAGGCGGCCGTCCTGGCCGAGGTCGAACACGTCCGGCGCCTCCATGGCGCAGATGCCGTAGAGCTCGCACCGGTCGTTGTCGACGCTGATCCGGGGCCCGCCGCCGGGTAACCGGAAGGGCATGTCAAGCCACCTGCTCTTCCACGAGACCGATGCGTTCGAGCGTGCGGGCCGGCATGAACCGCAGCATCGACACCGTCACGGCCGGCACGAGCAGCGTGATGCCGCCCAGCCAGGTGACCGAGAGGTGGCCGTTGGCGATCGCGCCGAACCAGGAGTGGATCGCGATCAGCCCCACGGCCGGGTACGCGCAGCGGTGCAGCCACAGCCAGCGCCGGTAGGACGTGAAGCGCTGCAGGCCCGCGGTCAGGAAGATGGCGAACATGACCTCGAAGCCGACGATGCCCGCGAGGTGGCGGCCCTCCTGGCCGGAGCCGAAGGGGATGAACATGTACGCGAAGCTGTACGGGGCGACCGTCAGGTAGGTGAAACCCAGTGCGTGGACGGCACCGAAGATGATCGTCGCGGTGGCCAGCACCATATGGGTGCTGCGCAAGCCCTTCCGGCCGGTGACCGAGCGGATCCAGCCGGTCGCGGTGAGCACGCCCCAGGTGAGGGTCAGCATCGCCGCCCCGTAGGACGTCCGGGCGGCGAAGGCGGCGAGGCCGCGGGCGGCGGGGTCGGTCTTCGGCTGGAACTGCTGGGTGAGGAAGATCGTCGCGTCGTGCCAGGTCTCAACCATGGCTACCCCCGGTTCTCGCGGTGGCCGGCCGGGTCGCCCTGGCGCGGCCACGGTTGCTCTTGATCTGGCGCAGCACGTAGAACAGGCCGCCGCCGACCAGCAGGAACAGGGCCGCCACCACGGCGAGCTGGGACGTGTCGAGGCCGAGCTGGATCCCGGTGGGCGCCGCGGTGGTGGAGACCACCGGGGCGGGCAGCGCGGTGTAGTCGACCATCCCGGTGCTCTCGAGCATCGTCATGTGCCGCATGACCGCCTGGTTGCCGACGGTCGCGAAGGCCCGGACGTCGTCGTTGCGGGTCCCGGCCCGCAGCTGCGCGAGGACGGCGAACACCTGGCCGTGCGCGGCGCGCAGCCGGTTGGCGAAGATGCGGTCGAACTCCGGTCCGGGGGAGGCGTTCATCTGTTCGGCGAGCCAGCCGCGCTGTTCCTCGGAGGGCTGGTCGGGGACCGGCGAGTTCAGCTTCTGCGAGAGCGCGCGCGTGGCCACGTCGAGACGGCCGTGGTCCATCATGATCGCGAAGCCGACCTTCTGGACGATCGGGCTGCCCTTCTCCATCGCCATCATGCCCGACGGCATCTCCCACAGCCCGGCCTGGCGGACCTTGGTCAGCAGCACCGCGTCGGTGTCGGAGATCGCGGTGGTCTGGGCGAGCGAGGTCGAGCCCGGCGCGAGCAGCGTCATGACCGCGACCAGCACGAACAGGATCCGGACCAGCGGGCGGGAGAACCCGAAGACGGACGGGGTCTCGAGCTCGAGCCCGGTGAGCTCAGACGCCGAACGCATTTTGCCTCCACTCGTCCTGGGTGAGCGTGATCTTCTTGCCGTCCGGCGCGATGGGGTACCACGCCTGGTCGAGGCCCTGCCCGGAGGTGTCGGCCGGTTCGCTGTCGCCGGTGAAGTGGTACAGCGGCCAGCCGGCGAGGGTGAGCTGCTGGCTGCCGTCGTCGCGGGTGAGCTCGCCGATCAGCGACTGGTCGACGTCGACCGGCGCCAGGTTGCCGCCGGCCTTGACCGGGACCCACTTGTCCGCGCACGCACCGGTGCAGTTCGACCGCGGGGGGTTGGTCGAGTCCCGGTCGTAGCGGTAGATCGTGTACCCGGTCCCGTCGACGAGCAGGAGCCCGAGGTCGAACGTCTTCGCGGCCCGGAGCTGGCTCTTCGCCGGGTTGTTCGGGTCGGCGGTGATGGACTGCGGCATCGGCAGGACGACCTGCCCCTGCTGCATGCCGGGCATCTGCATGCCGGCGCCACCCGCGGCGTAACCGCCACCCGGGGTGGTGGCGGCGCCGGCGGTACAGGCGGTGAGCAGGGCGAGTGCGGTGAGGCACACGGCGGCGGGGACCACCGGTCGGGGAATGCGGATCACTGCTCCTCCGTGGGGCATGACTACGCGCTGTTGCCGGTAGTGCAACGGAAAAGGGCGCGAAAGATCCACAGTGGACATTCGGTCCGGAGTGGATGCGGAGCGTTGCGGGGGACAACGCCTGGTCGGGGTCTTCGGTAGGGGATACGGACACGGTACGGAAACGGTTCAAAAAAGTTTTGCTCCCGGTTTGCGGCCCGAAGTACTGGACGTAGGCCGTCCGGCCCACCAGGATGTCCCGCGTGGGACGGCACACCCGAGCGCTGAGATCCGTCGGAGATCACGATGCCGTCGTCGAGCCCCGCGACGGCCACGACGATCTGGCGAAGGCGCTCTACCAGGAGTTCGGCGGGTCCCTGATGGCGTTCGCGCTGCGGCTGACCGGCCACGACCGGCAGTGGGCCGAGGACGTCGTGCAGGAGACCCTGATCAAGGCGTGGCGGAACGCCGACAAGCTCGACCGCCAGCCGGAGATGCTGCGTGCCTGGTTGTTCACCGTCGCCCGGCGGACCGTCATCGACGGCTGGCGCAGCCGCAGCGTGCGGCCCCAGGAGCTCGAGGAGATCGAATCCGACGCGATCGCGGTGTCCGACGAGTCGGACCGGACGCTCGCCGCGATGATCGTTTACGAGGCGCTGCAGGGTCTTTCGCCCGAGCAGCGGGAGGCCATCCAGCAGACCTACCTGCGCGATCGGACCGTGAACGAGGTCGCGGCCACCCTCGGCGTGCCCCCGGGCACCGTCAAGTCCCGCATCCACCACGCCGTCCGCGCACTGCGCCGGGCCCTGCGCGAGCGGGGGTGAACTGAGCGTGGCCGGATCAGCGCACACCGACGTCGCCGCCTACGTGCTCGGCGTCCTCAGCGAGGCCGAGAACAGCCAGTTCGAAGCCCACCTGATGAACTGCCCGCACTGCCAGCTCGACCTGATCGAGCTCTACCAGCTGCCGGACGTCCTCGACCTGGTGAAGCGCAGCTGGCCGGAGCCCCCGATGCCCGCGCCGAGCCCGCGCACCCTCTCGCCGGGGCCCCGCGTGCTGCGCGGCCTCATGGAAGAGGCCGCCGTGAAGCGGCGCCGCCGTCGCCGGATCGGCATCCTCGCCGGGGCCGCGGCCGCCGCGGCCGTCATCGCCGGCCCGCTGGTGACCCTCGCCGTCCGGCCGGCCGACGCCGTGCCGCCCGCGTCGCTCGCCGCCCCCAGCAACAAGCAGCCACCGCCGTCGCCGACCGTCCTGGCCACGTCGACCCCACCGCCGTCGGCGGGCGCCCCCGACCAGCCCGGCGGCGGCCAGACCTACGGCCGCGGCAGCGGCGGGTCCGCCGTCAGCGCGCTGGTCACGGTCTCCCCGGTGGAGTGGGGCAGCCGCGTCGAGCTCGAGCTGCGCGGGATCGTCGGGCCGGTGAAGTGCCAGCTGGTCGCCATCCCCGCGACCGGCGACGAGCGCGTGGTCTCCAGCTGGTCGGTGCCGCCCAAGGGGTTCGGCATCCCCGGCTCGCCCGAACCGTTGCGGCTGCAGGGTTCCGTCTCCCTGGCGATGGACCAGATCAGCCGGTTCGAGGTCCGCGGCGAAGACGGCACGGTCCTCGTCGTCGTCCAGCGCTGAATCTCTTTCTTTTCGGTGGAACGCCGTGACCTGGGTGAATGCTGTCCGGTTGCCTTCTCGTAGATAACGAACAGATAACGGGCCGGTCGCTTTTGAACCTCGGGGCGCCCAGGTCCGTATCCCCCAATGCATCCCCCGATGCATCCCGACAGCCGGAACCGCAAGCATCCCCACGGGTTCCGCGCGATTTCGAGCTCAATCAACGGTAGTTCTTGCCCGGGCCGCCGCGCTGTCCCCAAGCGCGCGCCCGGAATAACGAACGAGGTGAACTAGTCTATGGCCCGGAATTCTCGGTCCCCCGTGACGGGCAAGCACCGCGTTGCCCGCCGAACCAAGATCGCGATGGGTGCGATCGGCCTGGCGATCGCCGTCGGCGCACTGGCCGTCGCGGTCAGCACGGGCCGCACGGGCGAAGCCAGCGCGGACCCCGCGGACCCGTCGTTCTTCATCGACATCACCAAGGTCCCCGCCGGCACGAACGTCAACGCGGCCTTGAAGAAGAAGGGCGCCCAGGGTTCCTTCACCGTCGACTGTGGAACGAACGCGGACGGTGCGCACCACAACCCCGACAACTTCATCGCGCAGCCCGGGATCAAGAACGGCGCCCAGCACCTGCACGACTACGTCGGCAACGTGACCACCGACGCCGATTCCAGCCTCAAGAGCCTGCTCGCCGGCGACACCACCTGCAAGAACGGCGACCAGTCGGCGTACTTCTGGCCGGTGATCCGCATCGACCGCGAAGACGAGGCGGCCGACGCGAGCAAGAACCAGCAGGCCAAGCAGGAGCAGCAGGGCAAGACGGGTGACGTCCAGGAGGACAAGAGCGCCCAGGACGCCCAGGACGCGCAGGAGCAGAACCAGCGCGAACGCAGGGGCCAGGGCGGCGGCCGGACGGGCCTGAGCGCCCAGCAGCAGGGCGACCAGAACGACGGCCGCCAGCAGGACCGCCAGCGCCGTCAGGGCAACCAGGACCAGAACAACCAGCAGCAGGACCAGAACGACCAGCAGGACCAACAGAACCAGCAGCAGGACCAGAACCAGGACCAGCAGCAGAACCAGCAGGACCAGAACCAGAACCAGCAGAACCAGAACCAGGGTCAGCAGGCGGAAGAGCTCGGCGGCCCGCAGGGCGAGAACGAAGAGGTCGGCGACAACGACGGCGAGATCGTCGAGCCGGAGTCCGCGGAGCTGAAGTTCATCGGCGGCGGGGCCGAGCAGGTCGTCGCGATGCCGCTCGGCCTGAAGGTCCTCTACGGTGACGCCAAGCAGAGCACCAACGGCCCGGCGAACGCGCGGCCCAGCTGGACCTGCACCGGGTTCGAGGACCGGCTGACGGACAAGTACCCGATCTGCCCGCAGGGCAGCAAGGTCGAGCGCATCCACGCCTTCCCGAACTGCTGGGACGGCAAGAACACCGACAGCGAGAACCACCGCACCCACATCGTGTTCGCCGACCAGCAGGGCAAGTGCCCCAAGGGCTTCAAGAACGTGCCCCAGCTGCAGGTCACCCTGGTCTACGACATCCCGCAGGACGTCCAGCAGAACAAGCAGTACAAAGTGGACGCCTTCGCCCAGGAAGAGCACAACCCGCGTTCGGACCACGACGACTTCGGCAACGTGATGAGCAAGCAGATCATGAACCGGCTCGTCAACTGCGTCAACTCCGGCAAGGTCTGCGCCGAATAACCGCACCCGCCCCACGAACCCCGGCCCGGCGGACACTTCCCTCCACCTCACCCCCCGAGTCCGCCGGGCCGGTTGTTTCACCGCAGGAAATCGCGGGACCCCCGTCCCGCACCCCGAGCCCCGGCCCGGTGGACACTTCCCTCCACCTCACCCCCCAGTCCGCCGGGCCGGGATTCTTCACCCCACCGACCCGGCCCGCCGGGTCAGCGAAGGAGGAGACGGCGGGAGTCGCTCCCGCCCACGAGTTCCGGCCCGGTGGAAGCTTCCCTCCACCTCACCCCCCATCCACCGGCCGGAACCCCTCCCTCCACAAACCGACCCTCCATCACGCGAGATGCCTCTCCAGTCACGCGAGATGCCCCTCCAATCACGCGAGATGCCTCTCCAGTCACGCGAGATGCCCGTTCCCACACGCGAGATCCGCCGCCAGTCACGCGAGATCCGCCTCTGATCACGCGAGTCCCGTCTTCAATCACGCGAGATCCGTGCCCCACCCCCCGCCGGTGGCCGCCCCTCGGTCACCTGGCTCGGCCGGCTCTCCGTGAACCTCCCCGAAAACCCCGGTCCCGGGGGATGCTTCCCTCCACCTCACCCCCCTCATTCCCCGGACCGGTCAACGCTGCGGTCCCCGTGCTCCGGCACGGGGACCGCGGCCCAGAAGTCGAGCGGCACCCGCCCGGTGCCCCGCCCCGCCGGGTCGAGCAGACGGCCCATCAGCTTGACGCTCCGCAGCGTCACCGCCCGGCCGGTGATCTCCAGCCACGGCAGCTTCGCCGCCAGCCCCGCCTCCAACGCCGGTGCGTCGTGCTGCGCCGGCAGCCAGGCCACCAGCATCAGGTTCGCCGCCCCCGTCAGCGCCGCGCACATCCGGACCTCCGGCACCATCGCCAGCGAACGGGCCGTCGTCTCCAGCTTGTCCGGCGGCACCCGCAGCCACCACGTCACCGTGACCGGCGCCGGCGACACCGAGCGCGCGATCTCGCACCGGACGCGGATCGCGCCCCGGCCCAGCAACCCCTCCAGCCGGCGGCGCACGGTCGTCGCCCCGATGCCGAGGCCGGCCGCCAAGGCCGCCGCCGACGTCCGTGCGTCGACGCCCAGAGCCAGGACCAGCGCCCGGTCCGCCGCGTCGAACCGCAACGGTGCCCGGTTCCGGGCCGGCTTCGCCGACAGCGCTTCCCGCTGCCCCGGCGAGATCGCCCGCACCCGCCAGCGGCTGCCCTCGGTGAACATGCGCGGGGACACCGTCGTCCGCACCCGCGTCACCCCCGGCACCGCCGCCACCCGGCCCGCCACGTGCGCCCCCAGCTCCCGCAGCGACGGCGCCACGACGTGGACGAGCAGATCGCCCGGCCCGGCCACGTACTCGACGGTCGCCACGTGGACGTCCGACGCCAGCGCGGCAGCGACGGAAAACACCGCCCCGGGCGCGCAATCGATCTCGACGAACGCCAGCACCAGCTGCGCGATCAGCTCCCCGCCGGCGTACGCGGTCAGCCAGGCGTCCCCGCGCTCGACCAGCGCGTCCCACCGGCGGGCCGCGGTGACGGCGCTCAGGCCGAGCGCGTCCCCGAGCGTGGACCACGACGCGCGCGGCGCCGCCTGGAGCGCGTCGACCAGTTTGAGGTCCTGCTCGGCCAGCATGGCGGATTCTTCGCTCATCGGCCCCCGCAACGGTGGTTTCGGCCATTTTCCCCGGTCATTGTGCTCGACCCTCGCATGATCGGCGGATGACCCTCCGCGCCGACGCCGACGCCTCGCTCGACGACCTGATCGCGCTGCGCCGCGACCTGCACCGGATCCCCGAGATCGGCCTGCACCTGCCCCGGACCCAGGAGCGGGTCCTGCAGGCCCTCGACGGCCTGGGCCTGGAAATCACCCTCGGCCAGAAGCTGTCCTCGATCACCGCCGTCCTGCGCGGCGGCCGGCCCGGCGGCACCGTCCTCCTGCGCGGCGACATGGACGCGCTCCCGGTCACCGAGGCCAGCGGCGAGGAGTTCACCTCGACCCTCGACGGCGCCATGCACGCCTGCGGCCACGACCTGCACACCGCGGGCCTCGTCGGCGCGGCCCGGCTGCTCGCCGCCCGCAAGCAAGACCTCCCCGGCGACGTCGTGTTCATGTTCCAGCCCGGCGAAGAAGGCTGGGACGGCGCCGGCCACATGATCGACGAAGGCGTGCTGACGGCGTCCGGCAAGCACGTCGACGCCGCCTACGGCCTGCACGTCTCCGCCGCGAGCTACGCGAAGGGCCAGTTCGTCACCCGGCCCGGCACCCTGATGGCGGCGTCGGGCGCCCTCGCGGTCCGCGTGCTGGGCGACGGCGGCCACGGCTCGTCCCCGCACGACGCCCGCGACCCCATCCCGGCGGCCTGCGAGATGGTGACCGCGCTGCAGACGATGGTCACGCGCACCTTCGACGTCTTCGACCCGGTTGTCATCACCGTCGGCTCGTTCCACGCCGGCACCCGCCGCAACATCATCCCGGACGACGCCGTGTTCGAGGCGACGCTGCGGTCGTTCTCGCCGGAAGTCGCGGCCCGGGTGGGGGAGCGCGCGGAGCGGGTGTGCCGCGGCATCGCGCAGGCGCACGGCCTCGACATCGAAGTGACCTACGAACCCGAGTACCCCGCGACGGTCAACGACGCCGGCGCCTACGACTTCGTCGCCGACACGATCCGCGACGTCTTCGGCGAGGAGCGCTTCACCGAAATGGCCGATCCGATCACCGGTTCGGAGGACTTCTCCCGTGTCCTCGAGCGGGTTCCGGGCGCGTACCTCTTCCTCGGCGCGTGCCCGACGGACCCGGCGGGCGCCCCGGACAACCATTCGCCACGGGCCCGCTTCGACGACCATGTGCTCGGCGACGGCGCCGCGCTGCTGGCCGAACTCGCCGTCCGCCGTCTCGGGCTCCTCGCCGGATGAAGCCGGTCGTCCACAGTGGAGTGAGCGACCCGTCCGGTTCGCACCGGGCAGGCCGGGCCGTTCCCGGCTGGCCACGACACGGTTGTGGTCGCGAGTACTCTTGCCCTCGTCCTCGGCAACCTTCGCGGGAGGCGGCGTGACGCGCACGGTCTTCACCGGCGGCTCGGTCTTCGACGGCACCGGCGCGGACCCGGCACCGGCCGACGTCGTCGTCGAGCACGGCCGGATCGTCGACGTCGGCACGGACCTGGACGGCGACGAAGGCGTCGACTGCGCCGGCGCGGTGCTGCTGCCCGGGTTGTTCGACTGCCACGTGCACGTCACGATCTCGGACATCGGGCTGCTGGCCCGCGTGCAGAAGCCGTTCTCCTACCAGTTCTATGAAGCCGCGCGGAACCTGTGGGCGACGCTCGGGCTGGGCATCACGACGGTCCGCGACGCCGCGGGCGCGGACCTCGGCATCAAGCAGGCGGTGGACGACGGGCTGATCCCGGGGCCGCGGCTGCAGATTTCGATCGGCCTGATCAGCCCGACCGGCGGCCACGGCGACGCGTGGAACCCGTCGGGGTTGTGCGTGCCGCTGATGGTCCCGCACCCCGGACGGCCGGACACCACCGTCGACGGCCCCGACGAAATGCGCCGGGTGGCCCGGACGCTGCTGCGCGCGGGCGCGGACGTGCTCAAGGTGTGCACGACCGGCGGCGTGCTGTCCCCGCGCGACGACCCGCGGCATGCGCAGTTCACCCCGGAGGAGCTGGCCGTCCTGGTGACGGAGGCGGCGATGCAGGGCCGCCCGGTGATGGCGCACGCCCAGGGCGCGGCGGGCATCAAGAACGCGGTCCGCGCCGGGGCGCGCTCGATCGAGCACGGCATCTACCTCGACGACGAAGCGATCGAGCTGATGCTCGGCCACGGAACGTGGCTGGTGCCGACGCTGATCGCCCCGGTCAACGTGGTCCGCGCGGCCGACGCGGGCGTGGATCTGCCGGCGGCGGTGGTGGCGAAGGCGCGCGAAGTGGTGGAGGTCCACCGCGACTCGGTCCGCCGCGCGTACGCGGCGGGCGTCCGGATCGCCATGGGCACGGACAGCGGAGTGGGCCCCCACGGCACGAACCTCGAGGAGCTGGCCCTGATGGCGGCGTGCGGGATGACGCCGGGAGACGTCCTGGAGGCCACCACGTCCTCGGCGGCCCGGCTGATGGGGCTGGACGGGGAACTGGGGCGGGTGGCGCCGGGGCTGCGGGCGGACCTCGTGGTGGTGGGCGGGAACCCGTACGACTTCCCGGCGCTGGCGTCGAACATCCGGGAGGTCTGGAAGGACGGCACCCGGGTGGTCTGACGGGCTCAGGCCTCCGGGCTCAGCAGGTCCTTCAGCGCCGCGGCGAACTTCGCCGGGTTCCGCTGGGGCGCCAGGTGCGCCCCCGGCATCTCCGTGAACGGCAAACCCAGTTCCAGGGCCAGGATCTTCGCCGGCTGGTAGTGGTAGCGCCCGCGGCTGCCCTCGCCCGCCACCGGGAAGATCTCCGTGCCCGCCCTGCGCAGGGCGCGCAAATCCGGGAGGTAGTCGAAGAACTCCGTCAGCTCGCGGTCGAACAGCCGGATCCAGTCCGCTTCGTGGGGGAGGCGGATGTTGGGCAGGTCCGGCAGGGCCGCGCCCGCGATCGCGTCCGCGAAGCGCGTCACCGCCGCCATCAGCTCACCCGACCGGGCCAGCCGGACCTGTTCCGCTGCCGCTTCGAGCCAGCCGCCCGCGTCCGGCATCAGGTGGACCGCCGGGGGTTCGTGCGCGACCAGCGTCGTCACGCGGTCCGGGTGGCGGGCGACGAGGTCGAGGCCGATCAGCGCGCCCGCGCTCGAGCCGAACACCAGTGCCGGGCCGCCGGCCGCGTGGTCCAGCACCGCCAGTGCGTCGTCGGCCTGCCGGGCCACCGGGACCGGGCCCGTGGTCGTGTCGGTGCTGCCGAAGTGGCCGCGCCGGTCGTAGGTGATCACGGTGTAGTCCGCGTACAGCTGCTTCGCCAGCGCGCGGTAGGAGTCGCCCGATCCGGTGCCGCCCGCGATCAGCAGCAGTGCCGGGCCCTCGCCGCCGCGGCGGACGAGGAGCTCACCGTCCTCCACCGGGCAACGGCTTTCCGAGATCATGCCCCGAAGTGAAGCACAAGCCGGTCGCCCGACGGCGTGGTGGTCGATGCCTTGCCGGCTAGAGCCGTTCGATGATCGTCGCGGTGGCCATGGCGCCGCCCGCGCACATCGTCACCAAGGCCGTCGAGGCGTCCCGGCGCTCCAGCTCGTGCAGCGCCGTCGTCAGCAGCCGGGCGCCCGTGCTGCCCACCGGGTGGCCGAGGGCGATCGCGCCGCCGTTCACGTTGACCAGGGCCGGATCCGGCCCGACGACCCGCTGCCAGGACAGCGCGACCGAAGCGAACGCCTCGTTGACCTCGAACAGATCGACGTCGCCGACGGTCATCCCGGCCCGGGACAGCACGCGTTCCGTCGCGCGGATCGGGCCGTCCAGGTGGTAGTACGGCTCGGCGCCGACCAGTGCCTGCGCGACGATCCGGGCCCGGGGACGCAGGCCCAGCGCCGCCGCCCGCCCGGCGTCCAGCAGCAGCAGGGCCGCGGCGCCGTCGGAGATCTGGGACGACGTGCCCGCCGTGTGGATCCCGTCCTCGACCACCGGCTTGAGCCGGGCGAGGCCGTCCACCGTCGTCTCGCGCAGGCCCTGGTCGCGGGAGACCAACTGCGTTTCCCCGGTCGATGCACCGTCAGCGGAGAGGACCGGGGCCTTCACCGACACCACTTCACGCTCGAAGTGGCCCGCCGCCCAGGCGGCCGCCGCCTTGTGCTGGGACGCCGCGCCGAATGCGTCGACGTCGTCCCGCGTCAGCCCGCGCCGGACCGCGATCCGCTCGGCCGCGCCGTATTGGTTGGGCAGGTCGATCGACCACGACGACGGCCGCGGGGACGCGCCGGCGCGGTTCGTGCCCAGCGGCACCCGGCTCATCGCCTCGACCCCGCACGCGACACCGGCCTCGATGGCGTCCGCCGCGATCAGGCCGGCGATGAGGTGGGTGGCCTGCTGCGCCGAGCCGCACTGGGCGTCGATCGTCGTCGCGCCCGCGGTTTCGGGCAGGCCCGCGTGCAGCCACGCCGTGCGCGTGACGTTGTTCGACTGCTCGCCGGCCTGCGTGACGCAGCCGCCGACGAGCTGTTCGACGAGGGCCGGGTCGATCCCCGCGCGGTCCAGCAGGGCGAGCTGCGCGGCGCCCAGCAGCTCGGCCGCGTGCAGGCCGGCCAGCAGCCCGCCCCGCTTGCCGATCGGGGTCCGCACGGCTTCGACGATGACCGGCACGCCCATGTCGTCCCCTTCGTCGGGAAACACTGTTCACTACCTCGAAAACTAGAACAAGTTATCGTTTCTGGCAAGTCTGCCCAGGCTTGAACCCTTCTTGATCTTCCGCGGGTGAGCGTGCGCTCACCTGGCATCATCGGTTAAGTAAACGGGTTTCACTTGTGCTCTTCCGCTGGTTAACGCCGTATGCTTCAATCCAACCTAGAACGTGTTCCAAGCCGAACCGTGGGAGGCAACGTGGCTGCTCCGCTCATCCCCGCCGGGTTCGACTTCACCGATCCCGATCTCTTGGCCGAGCGACTTCCCGTCGCCGAGTTCGCCGAACTGCGGCGGACGGCCCCGGTGTGGTGGAACCCCCAGAAGCACAACGCTGCCGGCTACCGCGACGACGGCTACTGGGTCGTCTCGCGCCACGCGGACGTCAAGGAGGTCTCCCGCGACAGCACGCTGTACTCGTCGCGGGAAAAGACCGCCATCATCCGCTTCGACGAGAACATGACCGAGGACAACCTCGAAGCGAACCGCCTGGTGCTGCTCAACATGGACGCCCCGCAGCACACGAAGCTGCGGCGGATCGTGTCGAAGGGCTTCACCCCGCGGTCCATCGCGAAGCTGGAGGACACGCTGCGCGACCGCGCCGAGCGGATCGCCTCGCAGGCGCGGAAGAAGGGCTCGGGCGACTTCGTCACCGACGTCGCGTGCGAGCTGCCGCTGCAGGCGATCGCCGAGCTGATCGGCATCCCCCAGGAGGACCGGCTCAAGATCTTCGACTGGTCCAACCAGATGGTCGCCTACGACGACCCCGAGTACGAGGTCGCGCCCCTGGAGGCGTCCACGCAGCTCATCGGATACGCGTGGAACATGGCCGAGGACCGCCGCAAGTGCCCGATGGACGACATCGTCACGAAGCTGATCCACGCCGACGTCGACGGCGAGTCCCTCGGCTCCGACGAGTTCGGCTTCTTCGTCATCCTGCTCGCGGTCGCCGGCAACGAGACCACCCGCAACGCCATCACCCACGGCATGAAGGCGTTCCTGGACCACCCCGACCAGTGGGAGCTGTTCAAGGAGCAGCGGCCGAAGACCGCGCCCGACGAGATCGTCCGCTGGGGCACCCCGGTGGTCGCGTTCCAGCGCACGGCCACCCGCGACACCGAGCTCGGCGGCGCGCAGATCCGCAAGGGCGACCGCGTCGGCATGTTCTACAGCTCGGCCAACTTCGACCACGAGGTCTTCGAGGACCCGGAGAAGTTCGACATCCTCCGCGAAGACAACCCGCACGTCGGCTTCGGCGGAACCGGTTCGCACTACTGCATCGGCGCGAACCTGGCCCGGCTGGAGATCGACCTGATCTTCAACGCCATCGCCGACGTGATGCCGGCGATCACCGAGGCGGCACCCCCGGTGCGGCTGCGGTCGAGCTGGCTGAACGGCATCAAGCACTACCCCGTGCACTACGGCTGAGGAACCCGGCGACGCGTTCCCAGGTGAGTCCGGCCGCGGCCTCGTCGTGGTCGGGGCCGTCCGCGTCGGTGTAGAAGTGGCCGATGCCCGGGTAGGTGTACACCCGGGCATCGGCGCCCGACCGCGCCGCGGCCTCGCGCCAGGCCGCGACCTGCGCCGGGGGCGCGATGGGGTCGGGGTCGGCGACGTGCACCTGCACCGGCAGGCCGGGCCGGCTCCCGGCCGGCAGTGCCCCCAACGCGTGCAGCAGCACGACACCGGCGGTGGCGGGCCGGTGCGGCAGCACGGTTTCGACGACGCCGGCCCCCATCGACACGCCCACGAGCACGGTCCGGGCGGGCAGGTCGCGCACGGCGTCGCGGGCCCGCCCGGCGATGGTCTCCCAGCCGACGGCGTCCTTCAGCGCGAAGCCCTCGTCGAGGGTCGACGCCGTCCGGCCGTCGTAGAGGTCCGGGGTGGTGACGCGGTGTCCCGCCGCCCGCAGCCGGTCGGCGAAGCCGCGTTCGACGGGCCGCAGCCCGAGCACGGAGTGGAACACCACGACGTCGGTCATCCGGCGATCCTGCCAGGGATGTCATGACGGGGCGATGGCCCCGCGATGACTTCGCGCCCGTCTGTGTCACCCTGGGCAGCACCGTGTTCGCGATGACGGACGCTCCGCTGCCCGTGGACGACGGGTCCGAGCCGGTCGTTCTCGGCTGACTTTCGCGTGTTGTTTGCGCAAGGACGGCTCCGGCTGGGTAGACAGTCCCCGTGAAGAGTTCCCCCAAGGTCCCCAGCGCCTGGGCCCGGGCGCGCGCCCGGTACCGGTGGCTGGACCACATCGCCCGCGCGGCCAACCGCTACATCGACTCCGGCGGCTACCACTACGTCGCCTCGATCACCTACTTCAGCCTGCTGTCGCTGGTGCCGCTGCTGATGGTCGCGTCGTCGGTCGCCGGGTTCGTGCTGGCCACTCAGCCGCACCTGCTCGACACGCTGGTGCACGCGATCGTCAGCACCCTGCCCGGCGGGCTCGGCGACAAGGCCACGGAACTGCTCACCGGCTTCGTCGAACAGCGGACCAGCGTCGGGGTGGTCGGTCTCGCCATCGGCCTCTACTCCGGCTGGAACTGGATGAACGCGCTGCGGGACTCGCTGACGGCACTGTGGGGGCAGAACCGGTCGGACCAGTCGCTGCTGCGGTTGATCCTCGTCGACCTGCTCGCGCTGCTCGGCCTGACCGCGGCGCTGCTGGTGTCGTTCACGCTGACCATCTCCGGCACCGCGCTCGGCAGCTACCTGCTCCGGCTCGCCGGCTTCGACGACACGAGCTGGGGGCACCAGCTGGTGTCGGCGTCCGCGGTGCCGCTGTCGCTGGCCGCCGACTGGCTGGTGTTCCTGTGGGTGCTGACCCGGCTGCCGCGGCAGAAGGTCGGCGTGCGCAGCGCGGTCCGCGGCGCCGTCGCCCTGGCCGTCGGCTTCGAGGCGCTGAAGCTGGCCGGCGGGATCTACCTTCGGCTCATCGGCGACTCGCCGACCGGCATCGCGTTCGGTTCGATCATCGGCTTGATCTTCTTCATCTCGCTCGTCGCCCGGCTGCTGGTGTACGTCACGGCGTGGACGGCGACCGGCTCCGACGCGCCCCCGAAGCCGGTCCAGCCGCCCGCGCCGGTGGTGCTGAAGCCGGTGGTCGTGGTGGACCCCCCGATGGCGGTGCCCGCCACGGTCGGCGTGGTCACCGGAGTGCTCGGCACCCTGCTGGCCCTCCGCTGGCGCCGCACCCGCCGCTGATCCCACTTTCCCTATGAAAGCTCCACTTTGCGCCGCAAAGCCGAGCTTTCACGTGAAAGCTCCCACCTGGGGGCCGAGCTTTCACGTGAAAGCTCGGCTCCGGGGGGCGGAGCTTTCGTAGGGAAAGTGACGTCAGGTGGGTTTCTGGGAGCCGACCAGCCACATTGAGAAGTACTGGGATCCGCCGCCGTAGGCGTGGCCGAGGGCGATGCGGGCGCCGTCCACCTGGTAGTTCCCGGCCCGGCCCATGACCTGCTTCGCCGCTTCGGAGAACCGGAGCATGCCCGACGCGCCGATCGGGTTCGACGAGAGCACGCCGCCGGAGGGGTTGCACGGCAGCCGGCCGCCGATCGCCGTCTCGCCCTTCTCGGTGACCTTCCAGCCCTCGCCTTCGGGGGCGAAACCCAGGTTCTCCAGCCACATCGGCTCGAACCACGAGAACGGCACGTAGATCTCGGCGACGTCCACTTCGGACATCGGGTCGGTGATGCCCGCCTCGGCCCACAGCGCGGCCGCGGCTTCGCGCCCGGCCCGGGGGTTCACCTGGTCGCGGCCGGCGAACGTGGTCGGCTCGGTGCGCATCGCCGTCGCGTGGATCCACGCCGCGCCGCCTTCGACCGCGTCGCCCGCGGCCTCGTCGCCGAGCACCATCGCGCACGCGCCGTCGGACGACGGGCACGTCTCGTCGTAGCGGATCGGGTCCCACAGCATCTGCGACGCCCGCACCGACTCGACGGTGATGTCCGGCTGCTGCAGGTGCGCATACGGATTGAGCGCGCCGTTGCGCCGGTCCTTCGCCGCGACGATCGCCCCGACGTGGTCGGGCGCACCCGACCGGCGGATGTAGGAGCGCACGTGCGGCGCGAAGTAGCCGCCCGCGCCGGCCCCGACCGGCATCTGGAACGGCGGCAGGATCGACAACCCCCACATCGCGTTCGACTCGGACTGCTTCTCGTACGCCACCGTGAGCACGCGCCGATGCGTGCCGGACTGCACGAGCGAGGCCGCCACCAGCGCCGTCGACCCGCCCACCGAACCGGCGGTGTGCACGCGCAGCAACGGTTTCCCGGTCGCGCCGAGCGCGTCGGCGAGGAACAGCTCGGGCATCATCACGCCCTCGAACAGGTCCGGCGCTTTGCCGAGCACCACGGCGTCGATGTCGGCCCATTCCACCTGGGCGTCGGTCATCGCGCGGTCGATCGCCTCGCGCAGCAGGCCCGGCATCGAGACGTCCTGCCGCTTGGCGCGGTGGTGCGTCTGGCCGGTGCCGAGCACGGCGGTGAGCTGCTTGGTCATCGGGCCTCCAGCACGGTCACCAGGTTCTGTTGCAGGGCCGGGCCGCTCGTCGCGTGCGCCACGGCCTTGCGGGATTCGCCGCTGTGGATCCGGATCGCCGCTTCGCCGATCCGGGCCAGGCCGGCGGAGAACATCGGGTTCGCGGCCAGCGCCCCGCCGGAGGGGTTGAGCTGCACGCCGTCGCCGAGCCCGAGCGCCGTGCGCAGGATGAGCTCCTGGTGCGTGAAGGGCGCGTGCAGTTCGGCGAGGTCCACGCCGTCGAGGTCGAGGGCCTTGGCCGCCGCTTCGGTGGACGGCGAGCGGGTCAGGTCGCGGGCGCCGAGCACGGGGGAGTCGACGCGGTGCTCGATCCCGGTGATCACCGCCGGGCGCTCGACGATGTCCCGCGCACGTTCCACAGTGGACAGTACGATCACGGCGGCGCCGTCGGTGATCGGCGCGATGTCGTGCTTGCGCAACGGATCCGCGAAGTACGGGGTGTCCAGCAGGTCGGCCGCGTCCACGCCGCGGTGCCGGGCGGCGACCTCGGCGAGGTCCTTTTCGGACCAGAGCCCGGCCTCCAGGCCCATGCGCGCCTGGATCCCGGCGATCGAAACCGAATCCGGCCACAGCGGGGTGACGACGTACGGGTCGAGCTGCAGGGCGAGCACCCGGCGCAGCTGCCCGGCGCTGGACTTGCCGAAGCCGTACACGAGCGCGGTCTCGACCTCGCCCATCTTGATCTTCAGCCACGCCTCGTACAGCGCCCAGGCGGCATCCATCTCGACGTGTGACTCGTGGATCGGCGGGAACGCGCCGATCGCGTCGACGGCGGCGATGAAGGAGAACGCGCGCCCGGCCAGGTAGTCCGACGAGCCGGAGCACCAGAACCCGATGTCCTGTTTGGACAAGCCGGTCTGCGCGAAGACCTCGGCGAAGATCGGGACGAGCATCTCCACGCCGTTGGTGGTGCCCGGCGTTTCGCGGACGTTGGGGGCCTTCGCGAAGCCCGCGATCGCGACGTCTGGCATCAGGACCTCACAGGTGGTGGGCGAAGGTTTCGTAAGCCGCGTCGGGCTCGCCGGTCGGCTCGAAGTGGCTGATGTTCTCCAGCGACGTCCACCACTGATCGCGCGGCTTCCAGGCGGCCCGCACGCGCATGCCCATCTTGACGTCTTCGGCGGCGCAGCCGAGGACGAGGTGGAGGAAGGCGATGTCGGCGCCGTCGAGCAGGATGTACGCGGCGACGTACGGCGGCTTGAGCCGCTGGCCGAGGAACGGGACGTTGACGATGCAGAACGTCGTGACGATGCCGGTGTCGGGGAGTTCGACCTCTTCGGTGGTCGGCACGCCGTCGGTCGGGCAGGCCCCGCGCGGCGGGATGTAGACCTTGGCGCAGGCGGGACAGCGCTGGCCGATGAGCTTCCCTTCGGCGAGCCCGCGCAGGTAGGTGCTCTCCTCCGGCGACGCGGAGTGCATGTACTTCAGGTGCACGGGCGTGATGACGATGCTGACCGGCGCACCCTCTTCGCGTTCGGCGACCGGGGGAGCGGGCTCGGTGGGCGTGGTGTCCCCGGCGTCCACGGGCAGGAAGTAGGCGATGTCGCGGATGTGCCCGACGGCCTCCTCGGCCCACCGCACCCGCACCCGCTGTCCACTGTGGATGTTTCCGGGCGAGCCCACGTCGACGGCGTGCAGCATGGCGGTGTCGGCACCGTCGAGCTTCACGAGCGCCCAGGCGAACGGTCGGCTCAGCGGCTGCCCGTCCAGGGGTTCGGGACACCACGACCAGGACACGACGGTGCCCTCTTCGCCCACGGGGACGAACTCGCTGAGCTGTTCGGCCGTCACGGGGTCGTACTCGACCGGCGGAACGTGCACGCGGCCGTCGCTGCCCCGGATGCCTTCGATGCGGCGATCACGCAGCGCGTTGACGAACCGGCCGAGGACGGGCCCGGTGGAGCGGGTGTAGTCGAAGCCGACGTTCAGCGGTGCCGCTAGCGGTGTCTCGGTCACGTCGTTGAGTGAAACACGTTCTCGAATCGGCGGCAAGATTCCTCCGCGGGCTGGTCCAGTAGAAATGGAACGCGTTCTAAGTCAGCGGCCTTGGAAGTCCGGTTTCCGCTTCTCCGAGAAGGCCCGCGGCCCCTCCTTGGCGTCCTCCGACGCGAAGACCTCGATGCCGTACTGCGAGTCCAGCTTGAACGCCTCTTCCTCGTGCAACCCTTCGGTGTCCCGGATCGTCCGGAGGATCGCCCGCACGGCCAGGGGTCCGTTCGCGTTCACCAGCGCGGCCAGCTCGAGAGCCTTCGAGAGCGCGGAACCGTCCGGAACCACGTGCCCGATCAACCCGATGGCCAGCGCCTCCGCCGCGGTCAGGTGCCGGCCGGTGAGCAGGATGTCCGCGGCCACCGTGTACGGGATCTGCCGCGGCAGCCGCACCGCCGACCCGCCCATCGGGAACAGTCCCCACCGGGCCTCCGAGACGCCGAAGCGGGCCGACTCGCCCGCCACCCGGATGTCGGTGCCCTGGAGGATCTCCGTCCCGCCCGCGATCGCCGGGCCCTCGACCGCCGCGATCAGCGGCTTCGTCAACCGGCGGCCCTTCAGGAGCCCCGGGATGTGCGCGGGGTCGAACTTGCCGGACTCGAACGACTTCGACGGGGAGTTGCGGGACATCGACTTCAGGTCCGCGCCCGCGCAGAACGCGCCGCCCGCGCCGGTGAGGATGCAGCTGCGGATCGTGTCGTCGGCGTCGACCCGGTCCCAGGCGTCGACCATGATCGACATCATCTCGCCGGTGATCGCGTTGCGCGCCTCGGGGCGGTTCATCGTGACGACCAGCGTCGCCCCCTCTTGCGAAACCAGCGCGTGCGGTTCACCCACGGAAGACCTCCTGAAGGAGCAGTGCCATTGCCCAGAACGATAACATGTTCTACTTTGAGGGCGTGGCACTCAACATCGCGGATCTTCTGGAGCACGCCGTCGACGCCGTGCCGGAGCGCGTCGCGGTCGTGTGCGGCGACCGGCGGGTCACCTTCGCCGAACTGGAGGCGCGGGCCAACCGGCTCGCCCACCACCTCGCCGCGCACGGCGTGGGACGCGGGTCCCACATCGGGGTCTACTCCCGCAATTCGATCGAGGCCCTCGAGGCGATGGTCGCGGCGTACAAGCTGCGCGCGATCGCCGTCAACGTCAACTACCGCTACGTGCACGGCGAGCTCGCCTACCTGTTCAACGACGCCGAGATCGTCGCGCTCGTGCACGAACGCAGCTACGCCGGCAAGGTCGCCGCGGTGCTGCCGGAAGCGCCGAAACTGAAACACGTTGTCGTGATCGACGACGGCAGCGACGGCGACTACGAGCGCTACGGCGGCGTCGACTACGAAACGGCGCTGAGCCAGCAGTCCCCCGAACGCGATTTCGAAGAGCGATCGGGCGACGACCACTACATCCTCTACACCGGCGGCACCACGGGCTACCCCAAGGGCGTGCTCTGGCGGCAGGAGGACGTCTGGCGCGCGCTCGGCGGCGGGATCAACTTCGTCACCGGCGAGTACATCCCCGACGAATGGACCCTCGCCGAGCAGGGCAAGGCCGGGAGCCTGACCCGGCTGCCCGCCGCGCCGCTGATCCACGGCGCCGCGCAGTGGGCCGCGTTCGGCGCGCTGTTCACCGGCAGCCCGGTGGTCTTCGTGCCCCGCTTCGACGCCCACGAGATCTGGAAGGCCGTGCAGGAGCACCGGGTCCAGGTCCTCACGATCGTCGGCGACGCGATGGCCCGGCCGCTCATCGAGGCCTACCGCGAGGCGGATTACGACGCTTCGTCGATCGTCGCGGTGTCGAGCCACGCCGCGCTGTTCTCCCAGTCGGTGAAGCAGGAGTTCGTCGCGCTGCTGCCGAACGCCGTGATCACCGACGCCATCGGCTCGTCGGAGAGCGGCTTCACCGGGATCGGCATGGTCGGCAAGGACTCCGACCACAGCGCCGGCCCGCGGGTGAACTTCGGCAAGGACGCGATCCTGCTCGACGAAGACGATAACGTCGTCGAAAAGACGGCCGGCGCGGTCGGGCTGATCGGCCGCCGCGGGCACGTCCCGCTCGGCTACTACGGCGACCCCGAGAAGAGCAAGAAGATCTTCGTCGAAGTCGACGGCGCCCGGTACGTCGTCCCCGGCGACTACGCCCGCTACGAAGAGGACGGCACCGTCACGCTGCTCGGCCGCGGCTCGCAGTGCGTCAACACCGGCGGCGAGAAGGTCTACCCCGAAGAGGTCGAGGGGGCGCTGAAGTCGCACCCCGACGTCTTCGACGCGCTCGTCATCGGCGTTCCGGACGAGCGGCTCGGCCAGCGCGTCGCCGCCGTCGTCCAGCTGCGCGAGGGCGCCGAGCCGGACTTCGCGGCGATCGAAGAGCACGTCCGCGGCGAGATCGCCGGTTACAAGGTGCCGCGCACGATCTGGCTGGCCGGCGAGATCGGCCGTTCGCCCAGCGGCAAGCCGGACTACCCGTGGGCCCAGCGCTACGCCGCCGAGCATGAGCCGGCCACGGCCCAGCCCGTCTGAGGAGGACGAACACAGTGCGGACACCCCTGTGCGACCGGCTCGGCATCGACCTGCCGATCGTCGGGTTCACCCCGTCGGAGCACGTCGCCGCGGCCCTCAGCCGCGCCGGCGGGCTCGGCGTGCTCGGCTGCGTGCGGTTCAACGACGCCGCCGAGCTCGACCGGGTGCTGACCTGGATGGACGAGAACACCGGCGGCAAGCCGTACGGCGTCGACATCGTCATGCCGGCGAAGGTGCCCGCCGAGGGCACGCAGGTCGACTTGGCCAAGCTCATCCCGGACGGTCACCGCGCGTTCGTCGACCGCGTCCTGAAGGAGCTTTCGGTGCCGCCGCTGCCGGACGACACCGACGAGCGCGCGGGCGTGCTCGGCTGGCTGCACTCGGTCGCCCGGTCGCACGTCGAGGTCGCGCTGAACCACCCGATCAAGCTGATCGCCAACGCGCTCGGCTCGCCGCCGGCGGACGTGATCGGCCAGTGCCACGACAAGGGGGTCCCGGTCGCGGCGCTCGCCGGGAAGGCCGAGCACGCGGTGCGGCACGTCGAAAACGGCGTCGACTTCGTGGTGGCGCAGGGCTACGAGGCCGGCGGGCACACCGGCGAGATCGCGTCCATGGTGCTGGTGCCGGAGATCGTCGACGCCGTCGACGTGCCGGTGCTCGCCGCGGGCGGGATCGGGTCCGGCCGCCAGGTGGCCGCGGCGCTCGCGCTCGGCGCGTCCGGGGTCTGGATGGGCTCGATGTGGCTGGCCACCCGGGAGTACCTGCAGACGATGGGCGAATCGGTGGCGATGCAGCAGGCGCTCGTCGCGGCGTCGTCTTCGGACACCGTGCGGACGCGGATCTACACCGGCAAGCCGGCCCGGCTGCTGAAGACCCGCTGGACCGAGGCGTGGGCCGCCCCGGACGCGCCCGAGCCGCTGCCGATGCCGCTGCAGAACCTGCTGGTTTCCCCGGCGCACAACCGGATCCACGCGGCGAACGACCCGAGTGTGGTGTCGATGCCGGTCGGGCAGATCGTCGGCCGGATGAACAGCGTCCGCCCGGTCGCCGACGTCGTCGCGGAGCTCGTCAACGGCTACGAGGAAGCCCTGTCCCGCCTGGACAAGACCCGCTGAAAAGAGGGGCCCCGCCGCGGCGGGGCCCCTCTTTCCGTGCGGAAGCGGTTACAGCGAGGCGGCCGCCGAGGCGATCTTCGACGCGAACGTGCTCACCTCGGTGTAGACGCCGGGAGCGTGCGGCCGGGCGCAGCCGTCACCCCAGCTGACGATGCCGACCTGGATCCAGGCGTTGTTGGCGTCGCGGCGGAACATCGGGCCGCCGGAGTCGCCCTGGCAGGTGTCGACCCCACCGGAGGTCAGGTTGCCCGCGCAGATCTCGGCGCTCGGGATGAGGTCGGGGTAGCTGCCGCCCTGCGCGGCGCAGGTCGAGTCGGCGACGAACGGAACGGTCGCCTTGAGCAGGTACCGCTGCTGCGAACCACCCTCGGTGGCCGCACCCCAGCCCGCCACGGTGAACGTGCCGGAGTTGTACGCCGTGGTCGTCGCGATCGGCAGCGTCGAAAGGCCGCTGACCGGGCTGGCGAGCTTGATCAGCGCCCAGTCGCCGCCGGTCGAGGTGCCGTAGGTCGGCGACCGGTAGACGTAGGTCGAGCGGATCTTCTGCGCGCTGGTGCTCTGCAGGTCGACGACGCCGACGGTCGCGGTGATCGAGGTGTTCGACCCGGTCCGGCTGACGCAGTGCGCCGCGGTCAGCACGATCTGCTTCGTGTACAGCGCCCCGCCGCAGCCCATGGAAAGCCGGACCATGAACGGGAATTCGCCCTGCGCCGCCCGCGTTCCGCCGACGACGTCGGTCGACGGCGGCTGGGCCGCCGTGGCGATCGCGGGGGTGGCGAACGAGGCCGCCGCGGCGACCGCGGCGAGTGCGGTGGTGGCGTTTCTGAGCAGGGTGAACCAGCGCTTGGGAGCCAAGGGGATCAGTCCTTCCAGTGTCCACAGTGGAAGCGGTTGCCGTGAGCGGCTCCACGACTACACCAGGTGCGCGCGCACCCGGACAACCGACTTTCTTCGGATCTTTCGGGCGGTTGGGTGATTTCTCACCGGCGGATCCGACGAACGCCGTAGGCCGAAACGCCCAGCAGCAACGCGGCGCAGCCGGCGAGCACCGACGGCGGCGGCAGGCTGAAGGCCAGCACCACGCACCCCGCCAGGCCCGGGACGGCGACGAACCGGGCCCTGCCGCCCAGCGTGAACGCCGCGGCATTGGCGATCGCGTAGTACGTGAGGACGGCGAAGGACGAGAAGCCGATCGCGGCCCGCAGGTCGATCGACGCGGCGAGCACGGCGACGACCAGCCCGACGGCGAGCTCGGCCCGGTGCGGCACGTTGTAGCGCGGGTGCACCGCGGCGAGGGACCGGGGGAGGTGGCCGTCGCGGCTCATTGCCAGTGTCGTGCGCGAGACGCCGAGGATGAGCGCGAGCAGCGAGCCGAGTGCCGCGATCGCCGCGCCCGCCCGCACGACCGGGGCGAGCCACGCCGGGACGGCCGCGGCGATCGGGTCGGGGCTCGCGGCGAGCGCGGCCGGGCCGAGCCGGACGAGCAGCAGCACCGCCAGCGCCGCGTAGACGACGAGGGTGATGCCGAGGGCGAGCGGGATGGCCCGGGGAATGGTGCGGGCCGGGTCGCGGACCTCCTCGCCGAGCGTCGCGAGCCGCGCGTACCCGGCGAAGGCGAAGAAGAGCAATCCGGCCGCTTCGAGGACGCCCCCGCCGCCGGGCCAGGCGACGAGCGGACCACCGGCGTGCGGGCCGGCGGCCATCGCGACGGCCGCGGCGGTGAGCACCAGCAGGGTGCACGACACGATCACCCGGGTCGCCAGCGCGGACCGGTGCACGCCGAAGTAGTTGACGGCGGTCAGCGCGGCCACCACCGCGACGGCGAACAGGCCGCGCCACGGCTGCCCGAGCCCGGGCGCGGCGTAGGCGACGACGGTCAGCGTCATCGCGGCGCAGCTGGCCGTCTTCCCGGTGACGAATCCCCAGCCGGCCAGGTATCCCCAGAATTCACCGAGCCTTTCCCGGCCGTAAACGTAGGTGCCGCCGGATTCGGGGTGAATCGCGGCCAATCGCGCCGAAGACATCGCATTGCAGTAAGCGATGACGGCCGCGAGGACCAGTGCGATGAGCAAGCCGGCCCCCGCGGCCCGCGCCGCCGGGGCGAACGCGGCGAACACGCCGGCCCCGATCATCGAGCCCAGGCCCAGGAAAACGGCGTCGGGCAGGCCCAGGCGCCGGGCCAGTGGTGCGGAGCGCATCCGGGTGATCCTCCAGGTAACGGCCGTGTTGCTGGCCACAGCGAACCACGGCGGACGGGGAACCGAATAGGGTCGATTCCGTGCCCGCCCCTTCACACCATTCCCGCCTGTCCGCCGACGGTCCCGTGCTCGACGGGATTCCCGAACACGGCCGCGTCCCGCGGTACTACGCCGTCAAAGTCGAACTGCTGGCGGTGATCGCGGAACTCGGCGAAGGCTCGGGGTTGCCCACGGAGCGGGAATTGTGCGAAAGGTTCGAAGTGTCGAGGGCGACCGTACGGCAAGCGGTCGGGGAGCTGGTGCTCGAGGGCAGG
The DNA here is from genome assembly GCF_031082405.1 of Amycolatopsis sp. A133. GTDB lineage: Bacteria > Actinomycetota > Actinomycetes > Mycobacteriales > Pseudonocardiaceae > Amycolatopsis. The sequence continues at coordinate 447,923 of NZ_JAVHJU010000025.1, read as the reverse complement.
CTCGCCCGCCGCCAGGGGAGCGGCACGTACGTCGCCGCCCCGAAGCTCGTCCAGCCGCTGGCCCTGGTGAGTTACACGGAAGGGCTGCGGCGCCCGTGCATCCGGGCGGGCCGCACGGTGATCACCCTTGAGCGGCGCGTGGCCGGCAGCGCGCTCGCCGCCGACCTCCGGGTGACGTCGGACGCCGAGGTGTTCCACCTCGAGCGGGTCCTGCTGGCCGACGAGGAGCGCGTCGGCCTCGAGTCGACATATCTCCTGGCTTCGCGGTTCCCGAACCTGCTCGAGGTGTTCAACCCGGAGCAGTCGCTGCACGCGTGCCTGAGCGAGCGGCTGGGCGCGGTGTTCGACGGCGCCGAGGAGCGGGTCGAGACCGTGCTGGCCACCCCGCGTGAGGCGTTGCTGATCGGGACGAACCCGGCGTTGCCGATGCTGCTGACGCACCGCGTTTCGTGGGGCCCGGACGGGGCGCCGTTCGAACGCGTGCGGTCGCTGTACCGCGGCGACCGGCTGAGTTTCACCACTCGCCTGAGCCGCGCCGACTGAGCCGGGCTCCGATGCAACCCGGCGCGGGTCCGCTCCGTCTGGCAGGTATGCGTACCACGGTGAAACTGCTGGGCGCGGGCCTGCTGCTGCTCACGGCGACGGCCTGCGCCGCGAACTCCGGCGCCGGTGGCCCCGCGGGCGGCAGCCCAGGGCCCGAGACGCCCACGACCTCGGCGAGCGTGCCCGGGACCGTGACACCCACGCTCGGCCCGCCGCCGTCCCCGACGGTCGGGCGGCCGACGCAGGGCATCGCGCCGGGCGACGACGTCGTCGCCGAGACGCAGGTCGACGCCCGCGGGCTGCCCGAGGGCTACCCGCGCAGCCTCACCCGCAGCCTCGACGGCCAGACCCTGATCCTGCAGGCCGAGGAGGGTGGCTGCCGCCGCATCTCGGCGCGCGTCGGCGAGCAGGCCGCGCAGCAGGTGCTCGTGCTGGTCACCGTGCTGCCGGCACCCAAGGGTCAGCTGTGCCCGGATTACATCAGGGAGATCAAGATCCCCCTCGCCCTCGCCGAGCCGCTCGGGACGCGCACCGTCGTCCTCCGCCAGGGCTGACCACCACCGACGCTGGGAGGGCCGCCCCGGGATGCCCGGGGCGGCCCTTTCAGACCACTCCGGTGCAACCTCCCGGCGCCCCCGTTCCGTCCTGACAGCATGAGGTACTCAGCGAAGGTGGTCGGGACAGGCGCGCTCCTGCTGATGGTGGCGGCCTGTGCCGGCCCGACCGTGTCCACCGACCAGCCCGCGGCACCGACCGGCAGCGTGGCGACGCCGGCGTCGCCGTCGCCGAGCGGATCGGTGCTGCCGGCGCCGCCGGAGGCCAACCCGCCGGGCAAGCCCCGGCTGACCGTGCCCGAGGGCAGCATGCCGGTGCCCGCGGACAAGATCGACGCGACCGCGCTGCCCGCCGGGTTCCCGCGCGAGGTGTGGACGGCCAACGGCGGCACCGTGCTCAACATCCGTGCCCAGGAAGGCGGCTGCGGGCACGCGCTCGGCGAAGCGATCGAGCAGGCGGGCGACCACGTCGTCGTCAACCTGAGTGAGACCCAGGCCCAGACCAACCAGATGTGCACGATGGACATCCGGTACCCGGTGCTCTCGGTCGCCCTGACCGCGCCGCTGGACCAGCGCACGGTGGTGCTTAAGACCACGCCGCCGAAGTAGCCCGCGGGCTGTCCGCAGTGGACGGTCGCCGTCCGGTGGTCCGGACCACGGGGTGCCCGTGGTCCGCACCGCCGTCGAAGTTGTCGAAAATTGTCAGGGCTCCCGCTGAACCGCCGTCGTGACCGGGCCGTGTCCCGGGTGAGGTGGCGATCAGAGAGGAGGGGCCCATGCCCCGGTTGAGCAGTGGCCGGCACCGCAAGCAGGCGACCGTCGGACTGGCCGCGTTGCTGGGTGTTTCCGCCGTCACCGCGGCCGCCATCGCGCTGAGCAGTCCCGCGGGCAACGCGGCCGAAGCGCCGAAGGAGAACTGCGGCGGGCTCGACACCGCCCTGCAGAACAACCTGAACTTCATCGCGGGCCAGCAGGCGAGCCCGGACGCGCAGTCGGCCGCGCGGATCGCCAACCGGCAGGCGGTGGTGGACCTGATCCAGCAGCGGCGGCAGGTCGCGGGCTGCACGGCGAACGTGGCGGCGAACAACGGTCAGGCCGCGGCGGCGCCGGGGAATTCCGGCAACGCGCCGGGCCAGGCGCAGGCGCCCGGGCCGCAGAAGCAGCCGGAACAAGCGGGTGCCGCGGTGGGCGAGGTCGTGTGCCCCGGTTCGACCGTGACGCTCTCCGGTGAGGCCGGCGCGCCGGCCGCGTCCAGCAACCGGTTCCCGGCCGGGACGAAGCTGAAGGTGACCAACCTGGACAACTCGAAGTCCACCACGGTGACGGTGACGTCGGTGTCGGGCAGCTGCACGCTGCTCAACAACGCGGCCTTCGAAGAGGTCCGGGAGCCGGGGAAGTTCCTCATCCGGCGCGCGCGGATCGAGCGCGTCGGCTGACGGGAGCAGGGGACACCGGCGGCGGGCCGGTGTCCCCTTTCCCTTGTGTGCTACCGGAAGCTGATCTGCAGCACCGGCTCGCCGGTGCTGGCGAAGAAGTCGTTGCCCTTGTCGTCGATGACGATGAACGCCGGGAAGTCCTCGACCTCGATCTTCCAGACGGCTTCCATGCCGAGCTCGGCGTACTCGAGGACGTCGACCTTCTTGATGCAGTCCTGCGCGAGCCGGGCCGCCGGGCCGCCGATGGAGCCGAGGTAGAACCCGCCGTGCGCCTGGCACGCCGCGGTCACCTGCTTCGAGCGGTTTCCCTTGGCCAGCATGACGAGTGAGCCGCCGGCGGCCTGGAACTGCTCGACGTAGGAGTCCATCCGCCCGGCCGTGGTGGGCCCGAACGAACCGGACGCGTAGCCCTCCGGCGTCTTCGCCGGGCCGGCGTAGTAGACGGGGTGGTCCTTCAGGTAGCCCGGCATCTCCTCGCCGGCGTCGAGGCGCTCGGCGATCTTGGCGTGCGCGATGTCGCGGGCGACGACCAGCGGCCCGGTGAGCGAAAGCCGCGTCTTGACCGGCAGCTGCGAAAGCTGGGCGCGGACTTCGGCCATCGGCCGGTTGAGGTCGACGGCGACGACGTCGTCGGAGAGGTCCTCTTCGGTGACGTCGGGCAGGAAGCGGGCCGGATCGCGCTCGAGCTGCTCGATGAAGACGCCGTCGGCGGTGATCTTCGCCTTGGCCTGCCGGTCGGCGGAGCAGGAGACGGCGATGCCGACGGGGCAGCTCGCGCCGTGGCGGGGCAGCCGGATGACGCGGACGTCGTGGCAGAAGTACTTGCCGCCGAACTGCGCGCCGATGCCGAACTGCCGGGTCATTTCGAGGACCTGCTGCTCGAGGTCCGGGTCGCGGAAGGCGTGCCCGAGTGCGGAGCCCTCCTGCGGCAGGTTGTCGAGGTACCGCGCGGAGGCGAGCTTCGCGACCTTGAGGTTGAACTCCGCGGACATGCCGCCGACGACGATCGCGAGGTGGTAGGGCGGGCAGGCGGCGGTGCCGAGGCTGCGCAGCTTTTCGTCGAGGAACCGGGCGAGCCGCTTCGGGTTCAGGACGGCCTTGGTTTCCTGGTAGAGGAACGTCTTGTTGGCGCTGCCGCCGCCCTTGGCCATGAAGAGGAACTCGTAGGTCGGGTCCCCCTCTTTGTGGTAGAGCTCGATCTGGGCGGGCAGGTTGGTGCCGGTGTTGCGCTCCTCCCAGAAGTTCACCGGCGCCATCTGCGAGTAGCGCAGGTTCAGCTGCTGGTAGGCGTCGAAGATGCCCTGGGAGAGGGCGCGCTCGTCGTCCCCGCCGGTGAGGACGCCTTCGCCGCGCTTGCCGATGACGATGGCGGTGCCGGTGTCCTGGCACATGGGCAGCACACCGCCGGCCGAGATGGCGGCGTTGCGCAGCAGGTCCATGGCGACGAACCGGTCGTTCCCGGAGGCTTCGGGATCGTCGACGATGGCGCGCAGCTGCTGCAGGTGTGACGTGCGCAACAGGTGCTGGATGTCGGTGATGGCGGTGCGCGCGAGGGTGGTGAGCGCCTCGGGATCGACCTTCAGGAACGTCCGCCCGGCGGCTTCGACGGTCTCGACGCCTTCGGCGGTGACCAGCCGGTATTCGGTGGTGGTGTCCTTGCCCAGCGGGAGGACTTCGGTGTGCTGAAACGTGGTGGACGGCACTGCCAGGCTCCTTTGCCAGCTCCGGGATCCGCCCACCCTACGCAAGCTGGAGGAGCACCGGACAGAAGCACCCGGTCACTGTGGGCCACCCCACCCAGTCCATTCCACGCAGTCCACCTCGGTCGCCCTGGGCAAGCAGCGCCACTGCGCCTTGACCGACGAGCCGCTCGGTGAACCCACCACCCCGAAGCCGGATTGTGACGACGGACGGTAGCGCCGCGTCAAGGCGGGAAAGCGTGCCTTGACCCGGCGCCACCGTCCGCGTGCGGGCTTCGGATCGGGGTGGTGGGGGAGGGCTGGGTGAGTGCCGGCGATGCCGCCGCGGGCCGTTGCCGCCCGTTCGGCATCCAGGGACCCGAACCGACTGCCTGGTTACGTGAGCCGACCATGCGCGTGCGCGAGCCGACCGTTGGGTGCGTGAGCCGACCGTTGGGTGCGTGAGCCGGCCGTCTGGATGCGCGAGCCGACCGTCCAGGTACGTGACTTGGCCTGCGGGTGTGCTGCTGCGGAAGCTGGTCGGGAGGCCGGGTCCACCCCGACGGACCCGACCTCCCGGGGAAAGCTCCCGGGTGCGTGCACACCCGGTCGCGAGGCCTGCGCGAGCACTTCGAGGCTGTCGTGACGCAGGTCATAAGTCAACGCCGCCGAACGGGTGCTGGCGGAGGGTTGCTACCCAGGCCCCGAAAGAGTGAAACCCGGTTTTCGTGGAAGATTTTCGCGTCCGGCCGAATGCCTGGTCACCGGCGTGCGGAAATGACCGAGGGCGGGTTGCACGGTGTGCAACCCGCCCTCGGCCGAGAACGATCAGCTGGCGTAGGCGCGGAGCCGGTCCGCGCGCTCGCCCTGACGCAGCTTCGACATGACCTCACGCTCGATCTGGCGGACGCGCTCGCGGGACAGCCCGAAGTGCTTGCCGATCTGGTCGAGCGTGCGCGGCTGGCCGTCGTCGAGGCCGTAGCGCAGGCGGATCACGTGCTGCTCGCGGTCGTCCAGCGTCGCCAGCACGCGGCGCAGGTCGTCCTGGAGCAGGCCCGAGATGACGGCGCTCTCGGCGTCGGTCGCCTCGGAGTCCTCGATGAAGTCGCCCAACGGGGCGTCCTCCTCGGCGCCGACCGGCATGTCCAGGCTTACCGGGTCACGCGAGTGGTCGAGCAGGTCCGAGATCTTGTGGGCCGGGATGCCCGACTCGGCCGCCAGCTCCTCGTGCGTCGCGTCGCGGCCGAGCTGCTGGTGCAGGTCGCGCTTGATGCGGGCCAGCTTGTTGACCTGTTCCACTAGGTGGACGGGCAGCCGTATGGTGCGGCCCTGGTCGGCCATGCCCCGGGTGATGGCCTGCCGGATCCACCAGGTGGCGTAGGTCGAGAACTTGAACCCCTTGGAGTAGTCGAACTTCTCCACCGCGCGGATCAGACCCAGGTTCCCCTCCTGGATCAGGTCGAGCAGCGGCATCCCCCGGCCGGTGTAGCGCTTGGCGAGCGAGACCACCAGGCGGAGGTTGGCCTCCAGCAGGTGGTTCTTCGCCACGTGACCGTCGCGGATCAGCGCGGCCAGCTCGGTGCGGCGCTTGGTCGTGAGGTTCTCGGCGGTGTCGAGCATGTGCTGGGCGAACACGCCGGCTTCGATGCGCTTCGCCAGCTCGACCTCGTCGGCCGCGCTGAGCAGGGCCGTCTTGCCGATGCCGTTGAGGTAGACGCGGACGAGGTCGGCGGCGGGGCTCTGGGCGTCGAGGTCGGCGTCGGTGAGCGTCCCCACGCTCAGCGGCTGCTCCTCGGTCGTCTGAGCCGGGATGCGCTCGCGAATCCCGCGCGCCTCGCGTTCGAGAGTCTGGACTGACATTCTGCCTCCCCGGTCACGGGCTGAACGTGCTGCTGCGGTCGTCCACCGGGTGCGTACCCGCGGACCGGGGCCTGTGGAACCCGGTACGCCGGTCCGGCCGGCTTGGCTGGACATCTGGCACAACGCTCCGGGTATCCAAAACGTTCCCGGCTCGTCATGGAAGAAGACGGCTGCCGGCGCGATCCGGTTGCTCAACCATTGCTGAGCTTTTGCTGAGAACGTTCCGTGACGGGGAACCTGAGAATCTGATGTGAATCACGTCAAGAAGTGAACCGCCTCGATGTGGTCTAGACCTCTACGAGAATCGTGAACGGACCGTCGTTGACGCTCGAGACCGCCATCATGGCCCCGAAACGGCCCGTCGCGACGGTGGCGCCGCGGCCGCGCAGCTCGGCCACGACGGCGTCCACCAACGGTTCGGCGACCTCCGGGCGGGCCGCCTGCGTCCACGACGGCCGCCGCCCTTTCTTCGTGTCGCCGTAGAGCGTGAACTGGCTCACCACGAGCAGCGGCGCATTAGCCGTGGCGCATGATTCTTCGTCGCGCAGCACCCGCAGTTCGTGCAGTTTGCGCGCCATCGTGCCGGCCTTCGCGGCATCGTCGCCGACGTGGATTCCCAGCAGCACAAGCAAACCCGGCTCGTCGATCGCGCCGACGACCTCGCCGCCGACGGTGACGTCCGCCCGCGTGACGCGGGCCGCGACCGCCCTCACCGGTCCGCCGGGACGAGCATGCCGTGCCGGACGAGCTCGCGGACGACGGGCAGCGCGGCGGCCGCCAGTTCCTCCGACGACAGACCCTGCGCGGCCGCGAGGAGCTCGATCAGGTCTTCCAAGGGCAACGCGCCGCGACAGCCCGCCAGCAGCCGTGTGGCCAGCTCGTCGACCTCGTGCTGCCAGCCCGGCCCGTCGGTGCGGTGCAGCCGCCGGACGGTCGTCGCCCAGCCTTCGTCGCCCGGTTCTTCGACGCTTTCGAGCAGAACCGTCTCGGGCACCACAAATCGGACATCCAGCAAGGAATCACCCGATTCGCGCAGCCATTCCACGCGGTCCAGCCAGGCCGCCGCTTCCGGGCCCAGCGGGTCGTCGTAGGCCTGCCGGAGGTCCTCGCACACGACCGTGGGGGTCCGCCCGGCCGCGCGCCGCAGCGTGACAAACCCGAAGCCGATGCCCCGGACGTCGTTCGCCGCGAACCAGTCGAGCCACGCCGCCGCCTTCGCCCGGCCTTCGGGCGAACGCGGGTCGAGGCCCGCGTCCCGCAGCCACGTCCCGACGTAGAGCGCCGGATCGGCGACGTCGCGCTGCACGAACCAGGCGTCGGTCTCGGCGGGCAGCCAGCGGCTCACCCGGTCGGCCCAATCCTCTTTCCCCGTGTGCAGCCACGAAGCGAGCAAGTGGCCGACGCCGCCGTCGTTCAGGAACCCGGGCAGCTGCCGCACGACGAGCGCGCTCGCGTCGTCGCCGGCCAGCCCGGAGTCGCGGTAGGTGTAGTCGACCCGCGCCGGGCCGACCACGAACGGCGGATTGCAGACGACCTGGTCGAACTTCCGCCGCGCGACCGGCGCGAACCACTCGCCGCGGAGGAGTTCGACGTCCAGCTCGTTGAGCCGGAAGGTCGCCGCGGCCAGTGCGAGGGCCCGCGCGGAGACGTCGGTGGCCGTGACGCGCTCGGCGTGCCGGGTCGCGTGCAGCGCCTGCACGCCGTTGCCGGTGCCCAGGTCGAGCAGGGAACCCACCGGGCGGCGGCCGGTCGCGCGGATCAGCGACAGCGAAGCGTGGCCGACGCCGAGCACGTGGTCCTCCGGCACGGTGGTGCCGAGCACGTCGGCGTCGAGGTCGGAGACCACCCACCACGAGCCCTCTTCGTCGCCGTGCGGCCGGATGTCCAGCGCGGCCCGGTAGCCGTCGCCGGCCTCGCGCAGGACCCCGGCGGCCGCGGCTTCGGAAGGCGAGAGCGGCGCGAAGGCGGCCTTGACCGCGGTCTCCGGCTCGGTGCCGCCCAGCAGGAACAGCCGGATCAGCGTGCCGAGGTCGCCCGCGTCCCGGCTCGCGCGCTCGGCCGGCACCGGCTCACCGCGGCCCAGCGCCGCGTGCGCGGCCCCGCCGAGGGCGGCCACCACGCCGTCGGCGTCGTAGGAGGTGCGCCGGAAGGCTTCGCGCAGCCGCGCGCAGACGTCGTCGGACAGGTCGGGCAGTGCCGTTCGCGTGCTCACGGTGGGTAATGCTGCCACGATGACTCCCATGGCCTCCGCGACCCTCGAACACGTCCTCGCGCCGCTCGACGCGGCGCTGCCCGGACTCGAAGCGCTGTACATCGACCTCCACCGGCACCCGGAGCTGTCCTTCGCCGAGACGCGGACGGCGGCCGAGCTGGCCCGGCGGCTGGAGGACGACGGCTACGAGGTGCACACCGGCATCGCCGGCACCGGCGTGCTCGGCGTGCTGCGCAACGGCGAGGGACCGGTGGTGCAGCTGCGGGCCGACATCGACGCGCTGCCGGTCGAGGAGAAGACCGGGCTGTCGTACGCCAGCACCGCCCGCGGCACCGACGAGCACGGCACCGACGTCCCCGTCATGCACGCTTGCGGGCACGACATGCACGCCACCTGGCTCTCCGGGGCCGCCGCGCTGCTCGCGAAGGGCCGCGACAGCTGGTCCGGCACGCTGCTGGTGGTGTTCCAGCCGGGGGAGGAGGGCGCGGGCGGCGCCGCGGCAATGGTCCGCGACGGCCTGTTCGACATCGCCGGGCCGCCCGACGTCGTGTTCGGGCAGCACCTGGTGCCCGGCCCGGCGGGTTGGGTGCTCACCCGGCCCGGCGTGATCATGGCCGCCACCGACACGCTGCGCGTCACCCTGCACGGCCGCGGCGGCCACGGCTCGCGCCCGGAGACCACCGTCGACCCGGCCGTGCTGGCCGCGTCCGTGGTGCTCAAGCTGCAGACGATCGTGTCGCGGGAGATCGCCGCCACCGACTCCGCCGTGGTCACGGTCGGTTCGCTGCACGTGGGCACCGCGAGCAACGTGATCGCCGACGACGCCGTGCTCGAGGTCAACGTCCGGTCGTTCGACCAGGCCGTGCGCGAGCGGGTGCTGGCGGCGGTCGAGCGGATCGTGCACGGCGAGTCCGCCACGGCCGGCGCGCCGAAGCCGCCGGAGATCGAGCGGTCCGGCTCCTACCCGGTCACCGAGAACGACGAAGCCGCCAACGACGCGCTCACCGAGGTCTTCCGCGCCCGCTTCGGGACCGACGTCGTGCTGCCCGCGCCGCTGATCACCGGCAGCGAGGACTTCAGCGAGTTCGGCCGCGCGGCCGGCGCGCCGTCGGTGTTCTGGCTGGTCGGCGGCTTCGACCCGCAGACGGTCATCACCGCGATGACCGAGGGCCGGTTCGAACGCGACATCCCGTCCAACCACTCGCCGCGGTTCGCCCCGGTGCTGCACCCGACGCTGCGCACGGGCATCGAAACCCTCGTCGTCGCCGCGTTGAGCAAGATGCGTCACCCCGGTGTCGGATGAACCGCGCAAGTGGGACGATAGACGGTGGAGGTGGTGCAGTGACCATGCCCGCCAACGACTCGGACCCGGTGCTGATCACCGGGGCGGCCCCGTCGTACGAAGAGCAGTTCGCGGCACGCAAGCGCAAGTACGTCATCATGATGGCCTGCCGCATCCCGTGCCTGATCCTCGCCGGGCTGACCTACCACACGTGGTGGCTGGCCCTGGGGTTCCTGGCGATCTCCGTACCGCTGCCTTGGATCGCGGTGCTGATCGCCAACGACCGCCCGCCCCGCAAGTCCGAGAAGGTCTCGACCTACCAGCGCGAAGCCACGGCGATCGAGAGCACCAGCCACCGCGTCATCGACGGCTGAGAAAGCGGAGCTTTCACGTGAAAGCTCCGCCTGCAGGTCGCAGCTTTCACGTGAAAGCTCGGGCTCAGGCGGGCTGGGGGCCGACCTTGCCGACGGCCAGTGCGCCCAGGCGGGTTCCGTGGCGGAGGATGTCCACAGTGGACTCCCCGGCCAGCCAGCCGGTGAGGACGCCGGCGTCGAAGGCGTCGCCCGCGCCGGTGGAGTCGATGCACTCCGCCTCGACCGCGGGGACGCTCGTGACGCCGTTCGCGTCGACCCAGCTGGCGCCCTCGAGCCCGGCGGTGACGACCACCGCGCCGACCGCGCCGAGCAGCTCCTTCGCCGACGCCGGATCCGCCGAACCGGTCAGCGCGACCAGCTCTTCGGTGTTGGGCATCAGCAGGTCGACCCCGCGGACGTCGGCCAGGAACGCGGCCGGGTCGGTGATGTGCGCGGCGGCCTGGGGGTCGACCGACGTGGTCAACCCCGCCTCGCGAGCGGCCGCCAGCGCCGCGAGACCGGCCGCGCGCGACGGCGGGTCCAGCAGCACGTACCCGGACAGGTGCAGGTGGCTCGCCCCGGCCAGTGCCTCGGGCGTGACGTCCCCGGGGGCGAAGCGCTGGTTCGCGCCGCGGTCGGCCAGCATGCTGCGCTGCCCGGACCCGTCGACCATGACGACGACGCAGCAGGTCGGGGCCTCGGGGTCGACGGCGAACGCGCACCGCACGCCCGCCGCCTCCAGCTCGGCCCGGATGAGCCGGCCGCCCGGGTCGTCGCCGATCCGCGCGAGCAGCGTGGTCTCCGCGCCGAGGTGCCGCAGCCACAGCGCCGTGTTGGCGCCCGAGCCGCCGCCGGTGAACCGGATCTTCGCGCGCGCGTCGCCGCCGTGCGGCAGCGGCTTGTCGTGCCGGGCGATCACGTCGAGGGCCGCGTCGCCGACCACCACGATCCGCGCAGTGCCGGACGATTCACTCGCAAGCTCGCTCATGCCAGCGCCACCGCGACCTCGGTGGCCAGCTTGGCGTTGTTCAGCACCAGCGCTTCGTTCGCGTCGATGCTCACGCCTTCGCTGGCGGTGTGGAAGTGCTCCAGCAGCACCGGCGTGACGTCGGCGCCGTGCACGCCCCGCTCTTCGACGAGCGCGAGGCCCTCGGCGAGCAGCCGGTCGTGCAGCTCTCTGTCCATTTCGGACGCTTCGGGGATCGGGTTCGCCAGCAGGACACCCGAACCCGCGTACGCGCGGTGCGCGTCGATCACGGCGGCGGCCTGCTTCGGGTCCTCGACCCGCCAGCCGACCCGGTGGCCCGACTCGCGCAGGTAGAACGCCGGGAAGTCGTCGGTGCGGTAGCCCAGCACCGGCACCGAGTTCGTCTCCAGCACCTCGAGGGTGGCCGGGATGTCGAGCACCGACTTCACGCCGGAGCAGACGACCACGGTCGGCACCTTCGCCAGCACGCCGAGGTCCGCCGAGACGTCCCAGGTCTGCGCGGCGCCGACGTGCACCCCGCCGAGCCCGCCGGTGGCGAACACCCCGATCCCGGCCGCGGCGGCCAGCGCCGACGTGCTCGCCACGGTCGTCGCGCCGGAGCGGCCGAGCCCGACGGCCGGGCCGAGGTCGCGCAGCGACAGCTTGTCCAGGCCGGCGTCCGGCGCGCAGACGCGCTCGAGCTCGGCGGGGGAGAGGCCGACGACGACCCGCCCGTCGAGCACCGCGATCGTGGCCGGGACGGCGCCGCCGTCGCGGACCACGCCTTCGAGGCGGCGGGCGACGTCGAGGTTGCGGCCCGGGGGCAGGCCGTGGGACAGGATGGTGCTCTCCAGCGCGACGACGGGGTGCCCGTCACGCAGCGCCGAGGCGACCTCTTCGTGCAGCGAGAGTGCGGTAGTCACGAGGGACCATCATCGGTGATCGCCCCGGGCCCGGCGCCAGTGGGTCAGCTCGGCCGTCAGGTTCTTTTCCGCAGTGCTCGCCCAGCGTGTCCGCGCGGCTTCGCTGCGGTAGAGCGGCCGGGACAGCATGCGCTCGAGGACGGCGATGCGCCCATCGCGCCAGACGTCGTCGGGGTACTTCGCGTACTCCTCGCGCACTCCGCGGGCGTACGCCGTGTACTGCTCTTCGGGCGCCCCGAGGACGGCGAGGTCGGCGTCGAGAAGAGCGGTGGCCAGGAGATCGTCCGGCGGTGCGTCGTGCCCGACCGTGGCGAGGATCAGGCCTTCGACGCGTTCGACGTGCGCTTCGGCCACGCCTTCCAGGGCTTCGCGGGCCCAGGCGGCGCTGGCGCGTTCGTCTTCGCCGGGCTTCGCGTCGTACACGACGTCGTGCGCCCAGGCCGCTACGGCGACGACCGCGCGGTCGGTGGCGCTCAGGCCTTCGGCCAGCCACGCGGAATCGCGCGCGACGGCGGCCGCGTGAGCCAGCGTGTGATACCGGCGGTGTGGCTCGGCGTAGCGCGCTTCGAGCCGCGGCCAGGCGTCGGGTCGGCCACCGAGCTGGGTGATCGCTTCGGGCCACCGCATGTCTAGTCGAAGATCCCGCGCGGCCGCGCGACCTGGTCGAGCCAGTCCTCGAGCTGCTGTTCCCAATTCACGTCCGGCTTCATGGTGAACATCCCGAGGAAGTCCTGGCCGCGGCCGCCGAACCCGCCGGTCTTGCTCACGCGGACCCGCTTGGTGACCTCGAGCACGACGTCGGTGCGCTCGGACGACGTCAGAAAGGTGACCGCCACCTGCGAAAACACGCTCGCGAAGCGCGGCGAAGGCGTGAAACGGATCTCCTGGAAGAACGGCAGCTCCTGGCGGGCGCCGTCGACCCGGCCCGGTTCGAGGACCGCCTCGCGGAAGGTGAAGCCGAGCCGGCTCAGCGCGTCGAGGACCCGCTTCTGCGCCGGGAGCGGCTCGATCGCGACGGCGTCGGCGTCGAACGGGTCGCTGACCGCGGCGGCCAGGTCCAGCTCGGCCCGGACGCCGACCGCCACGCCGGGCAGCGGCTTGGCGTGGATGCTGGTCACCGGCGTTTCCCAGGGCAGCGGGACCTCGAACGGCACCCGGATCTGCTGCCCGGCCCGGATGACCTCGTTCCCCACCAGGTGCCGGCTGCCGAACGGGAGGTCTTCGGTCGTGCCGCCGGGCAGCCGGACGCGGGCGAGCAGCGTCACCGCGAGGCCCTTGATCTCCTGGTCGACCTCGCCGCCGAGCAGCAGGACCTCGCCGTGCAGCGGGCGGCCCGGGGCGGCGGTCCGGTCCAGCAGGCGGGCGTCGATCTTCGCCCCGCCCGACCCGAACGTCGCGAGCACCTTCTGGAACATGCCGGGGATCCTGCCAGGCGGAGGGGCCGATCGGCGGCGGTTCGGCGGGACCCGTGCACAATGGTCGGGTGAGCACCGAGACGCTGACGAAGCCGGAAACCACGCCCGAGGGCACGGACACCACCGACGACGACACCCCGAAGATGTTCCACTACGTGAAGAAGAACAAGATCGCCGAGAGCGCGGTCATGGGCACTCACGTGGTGGCGCTGTGCGGCGAGGTCTTCCCGGTGACGAAGTCGCCGAAGCCCGGGTCGCCGGTCTGCCCGGCCTGCAAGGAGATTTACGACAGTCTCCGTCCGGGCAAGTAACCCGGTTCGAACCCCGGCGGGTGTCCCCGCCGGGGCTTCGCGCTGTCCGGAATCGGACAGATCGGCGAACAAACGTGAAAAACCTTCATTCGGCGGGTGTGCCGGGTGCGGGAGTCCTGGTAGATCCTCCGTGCCAGGTTCCCTCACCCACCGGAGTCGCACATGCGCAGAACCGGGATCGTGCTCACCCTCGCCGCCCTGCTCGCCGTGGTCTCGCCCGCGCTGGCGCAGGCCGTCACGGGCTGGACGGAGATCGGGTCCGACAACGCCAGGGCCCTCGACGAAAGCCAGGGGCTCGCGACGATCGTGCGCCCGTCGGGCACCACGATCCGCTACACCGGGATCGGCACGATCCCGGCCGACCTGAACTCCCAGGGCTGGAACCACGTCGGCGACCCGGGTTCGGCCCAGGGCTGGTACGTCGAGCCCTACCAGCGTGACGACCGCGGCGCGAAGCTCTTCCGCGTCCAGGCCCCGGACGGCTCGTGGGCGAACTACAAGCACAACCTCGAGTCGTGGGAAGCGAACAACAACTCCTTCGCCGCGGTGTCGCCCGACGCGCGCTGGCTGGTGGCGGGGGAGTGGGGCACGATGGACCGGCTCCTGGTGCACCCGATGCCCGGCGTGGTGGCCACGAACCCGGCGCAGAACCTGCCTCTGGCCGGCACGATCCGCCTGGACCACGCGGTCCGCGACGTCCAGGGCTGCGACTTCCGGACGGCGACCCGCCTGCTCTGCGCGTCCGACGACCCGGACGGCAGCCTCTTCGGCACGACGAAGCCCCTGCTCCAGGTGGACCTGGCCGGCCCGCTGTCCGGTTCGGACGTCACCGGCCACGTCACCTCGCTGGGCCAGCTCCCGCTCCGCAGCGGCTGCGGCGGGAACTTCGAGGTCGAAGGCATCGACTTCGACGAACGGGACGCCACGCTCCGCGTGATCGTGATGTCCCCGAGCATCTGCATCCTGTTCGACAGCAAGACCTACCGCTTCCGCCAGTAGCCGCGACGCCGAACCCGGCACTTTCGTAGGGAAAGTGCCGGGTTCGGGGTCTCAAAGCGTCACTTTCCCTATGAAAGTGACGCCTTGGGGATCACGCGAGTTCCGGGTTCAGGGACTCCGATTCGGGGGCCTGGGCCGGGGTTCGGCGGGCTTCGCGGCGGGCGCGACGGCGTTCCTTGCGGGTCTCGACCATCGTGTAGAGGGTCGGGACCAGGACCAGGGTCAGCAGGGTCGAGCTGACCAGGCCGCCGATCACCACGATCGCCAGGGGCTGGCCGATGAACCCGCCCTGGCCGGTGATGCCCAGCGCCATCGGGACCAGCGCGAACACGGTCGCCGCCGCGGTCATCAGGATCGGCCGCAGCCGGCGACGGCCGCCTTCGGTGACGGCGTCGGCGACGCTCATCCCGTCGGCGCGGTACTGGTTGATCAGGTCGATCAGCACGATCGCGTTGGTCACCACGATGCCGACCAGCATCAGCATGCCGATCAGCGCCGGCAGGCCGAGCGCGGTGCCGGTGGCCAGCAGCAGCCCGATCGCGCCGGTCGCCGCGAACGGGATCGACACGAGCAGGATCAGCGGCTGGATCAAGCTCCGGAACGTCGCGACCATGATCAGGAACACGATCGCGATGGCCGCGAGCAGCGCCAGGAACAGGTTCGAGAACGCCTCCTGCTGGTCCTGGCTCACCCCGCCGAGCGAGTACGCCGCCCCGCCGGTGAACGTCAGACCGTCCAGTTTGGACTTGATGTCCGCGGTGGTCTTGCTCAGGTCGTCGCCGGTGTTCTTCGCGGTCACCGTGGTGCTCAGGTCCCCGCCGGTGCGGTGCACCGACGCCGGACCGTCCACAGTGGACACCTTGGCCACCTCGTCGAGCCGGACGACGCCGCCCGGTCCCGGGATCGGCAGCCCGCGAACCTGGTCGACCGTCACCGGAGCCGTGCCGGCGCGCAGGACGATGTCGGTGCGCTGCCCGTCGACCGGCAGCTGCGTCACCGTGCGCCCGGCGATCGCCTGGTTGGCGACCTGACCGATGGTGCTCGCCGACAGCCCGCGCGCGGCGGCCGCGGCGTCGTCCACCTCGACCTGCACCCGCGGCGAGCCGACGCTCAGGTCGCTCGAAACCTCGGTCAGCCCGGCCACCCCGCGCAGCGCCTGCACCACCTGGTCGGACGCCGGCTTCAGCGCGGCCCCCGACGGCGCGGTCACCGTCACCGACACCTGGTCGGAGTTGAACCCGGAGGCGTCCGCGCCGATCTTGACCTCGCCCAGCTCGGGCCGCGACGTCAGCTTCGCGCGCAGGCGGTCCGACAACGCGTCGAGATCGGTGTCCTTGGCGACGGTGACGGAGATGCTCGTGTTGGTCCCGCCGCCGAAGCCGAACGCGCCGCCCCCGCCGACGCTGACCTGGTACGTCCGCACCGCGGGCTCGGCGGCGAGGGCCTGCTCGACCGCCGTGGCCGCCTTCTCCTTCGCCTCGACGCTGCTGCCGGCGGGCAGCTTCTGCGTCATGTTCAGCGTGGTGCCGCCGGACTGGTCGAGGAAGTTCGTGTTCAGCCGCGTCGCGAGCCCGACCGTGCCGGCGAAGATCAGCAGCGCCAGCAGGACGACGGTCAGCCGCCGCCGGGTCGCGAACCGGATCACCGGCAGGTAGGCGCGCTGCAGGATGCTGCGGCGTTCCTTCTCGACGGCCGCTTCGCGCGCCCGCTCGGCCTCGATCGCGTCCGCCGGGACCGCGGGCCGCTTCAGGAACCAGTACGCCAGCACGGGAACCACGGTCAGCGACACGAGCAGCGACGCCAGCAGCGCCACCGTCACCGTGATCGCGAAGGGCGAGAACAGCTCGCCGACGAACCCGCCGACGAACGCGATCGGCAGGAACACCGCGACGGTCGTCAGCGTGGACGAAGTGACCGCGCCGGCCACCTCGCGGACGCCGTCGAGGACCGCGCGGTCCTTCTCCTCGCCGTACGCCAGATGTCGTTTGATGTTCTCCAGCACGACGATCGAGTCGTCGACCACCCGGCCGATCGCGATGGTCAGCGCGCCGAGGGTGAGCAGGTTGAGCGACAGGTCGCCGGTCCACAGCGCCAGCAGCGCGACGACGACCGACAGCGGGATCGACACCGCGGTCACCAGCGTCGAGCGCACGGACAGCAGGAAGAGCAGGATGACGACGACGGCGAACGCCAGCCCCAGCAGCCCCTCGGTGGTCAGGCCGCTGATCGCGTCCTTCACCGGGGTGCCCTGGTCGAACACGACGCTCATCTCGGCGCCGGTCTTCTTCGCCAGGTCCGGCAGCTTGTCGCGAACCGCGTCGGAGATGGCGACGGCGTTCCCGTTGTCCACCATGGTGACCGAGAGGCCGAGGCTGGGCTTGCCGTTGGTGCGCGTGATCGACGTCGGCGGCGCGAAGCCGGCCTGGACGTCGGCGACGTCACCCAGCTTCACCGGACCCCGCGCCGGGGCACCCGTCCGCGCCCCGGCGCCCGGCGTCAGGTACAGGTTGCGCAGACTGTCCACAGTGGTCTGTGCGCCGCCGACCTGCACCGACAGCGTCTTGCCGTTCTCGGTCAGCGTCCCGGCCGGCACCGCGGCGCCCGCCGTCTGCAGCGTGGTCGCGATCGACGCCGGGTCGACCCCGGCCGCCGCGAGCTTCGCGTAGTCGAGGGTGATCGTGACGCGCGGCTGCCGCACGCCGGTGACCGTCACCGTGCGGACGCCCTCGATCTTCCGCAGCTCCGGCGCGACCTGGTCGGTCAGCGCGGGCGCGAGCGCCTGCGGGTCCCCGGTGGTGCCCGCGGCGACCAGCACGACCGGCAGGTCGTCGGTGCTGCCGGCGGACACGGCGGGCTCGGTGTTCTGCGGCAGCCGCGGCCGGACCTGGTTGACCACCTGCTGGATCTGCGAGACGGCGGCGTCGATGTCCGTGCCGAACTCGAACTGCGCGACGAGCCGCGAGACGCCGTCCGACGACGTCGAAGTGATCTGCTCGAGGCCCTTCAGTCCCTGGAGGCCGCCTTCCAGCGGCTCGGCGACCTGCCGGTCGACCGCGTCCGGCGACGCACCCGGGTACGCGGTGACGATCTGCGCCTGCGGGAACTGCAGTGACGGGAACAGCTGCTGCTTGAGCTGCGGCAGCGCGAAGGCGCCGAAACCGACGACGACCAGCGCGAGCAGGCCGATCAGGCTCCGGTTGCGCAGGCTCAATCTGGCCAGCACGGACATGGTGTGGAAACCCCCTCGGAAACAACGCGGCGACCGGTGCCGCGTCGGTGACCGGCAGAGCCTTTCACGGCGTTGCTGAGGAGCGACTCAGCCTGGGGGTGGATTCCGGGTCGTCCCTTCGGTGGACCTTCGCCCCTGAGCTGCGCTGGGTGCCGGTTCCGGCGCGCTCGGTGACGAGGTGTCCTCTTCGGACGGCTCGGAAGGCCCGGACGGCTCGTCACCGTTGGGGGAGACGTCGTCGGCGCGCGGGCGCCGCAGCGGCGTGGTCGAGCGGTCCCACAGCTTGCGGCCTTCTTCCGAGCGCAGCCGCTCCGCGGCGCGTTCCATCTCCAGCCGCCGCCACTTGCGCCGCTGCCGCCGGGTCGCCTTCGCCGGCCACAGCTCCTGGATCGCGCTGTTGAAGTACGCGCCGCCGACCACGGCCAGCCCGATGAAGAACATCAGCAGCAGGAACGCGATCGGCGCGGCCAGCGCGCCGTAGGTGTAGCCGGTCTTGGTGATCCAGTTCAGGTAGACGCGCAGGCCGACCGAGGACAGCAGGAACACGACCATGGCGAGCACCGCGCCGGGCAGCCCGCGGTGCCACGGCAGCTTCCGCGGCAGCGCGAGCTTGTACAGCGTGGTCAGCGCGAGGGTGATCATCGCGCCGAGCGCGGGGAAGTACAGCGCGCTCACCCACGACGTCACGGTCGGGCGCCACTCGGCCGGGAAGAACTCCGGCAGCAGGTCCGGGCCGATCGCCAGCAGCGGCAGCCCGACCACCAGGATGACCAGGCCGCACAGGTACAGCAGGAGCGCGAAGATCCGCTGCCAGACGTCGTTGCGGACGCCGTACTGGTCGTGCGCGACGGTGATCGCGTCCACGAACGACGACATCGCCGACGAACCCGCCCACAGCGAGATGAGGAAGCCGATCGAGACGATCTCGCCCTTGCCGACGGTGAGGATGCTGTTCACGGTCGGTTCGATGATGTCCTGGACGGCGTTCGAGCTGAACACCGTCCGGCAGAAGCCGATGATGCGGTCGTGCACGGCCGTGACGACGCCGCTGCCGAACCACTCGCCGACGAAACCCAGCGAGCCCAGCAGGCCGAGCAGCAGCGGCGGCAGCGACAGCGTCTGCCAGAACGCCGCTTCGGCGGCCTCGGAGAAGATGTTGCCGCCCCACGCCTTGCCGAGCGTGCGCGTGAGCAGGCGCCACGGCCCCTTGCGGGCCACCTTCGTCGCTGCGGACGGCTGCACCTCACCCATGACGTGTCCAGCATGGTCCATCCGTGCTGATTTGGCTCGTCAAACCCCCTGCGGCCGGGCGTGTCGGGGGACATCACCCGTGCCGGTGCGGGGAACTGTCGGACCCGGCCGGTAGACTCGCTCCAGTGCCCTCACCGCAAGTCGCCGGCAGCTCAATGCAGCAGCAGCCGGTACCACAGTGAGGGTTTTCGCACGTCAAAGGCATGAGTGAGGGGGAGGACCGGCGATGACGGGGACGCAGCTCGGGGCACCTCCCGCGGAGAAGGACTCGACCGCGCGCCCGCTGCGGGCGTGGCAGCGCCGGGCGCTCACGAAGTACCTGACGACGAAGCCGAAGGACTTCCTCGCGGTGGCGACGCCGGGGGCCGGCAAGACGGTGTTCGGCCTGCGGATCGCCGCGGAGCTGCTGTCCGACCGCACGATCGAGGCGGTCACCATCGTCACCCCGACCGAGCACCTCAAGCACCAGTGGGCTGCGTCGGCGGCGGCGGCCGGGATCCAGATCGACTCGAACTTCCGCAACACCACCGGCGTCACGTCTTCGGACTACAACGGCGTCGCCCTGACGTACGCGCAGGTCGCGGCGCACCCGACGTTGCACCGGGTCCGCACCGAGAACCGCAAGACGCTGGTGATCCTCGACGAGATCCACCACGGCGGCGACGCGAAGTCCTGGGGTGACGCGATCCGCGAGGCCTTCACCCCGGCCGTGCGGCGCCTGTCGCTGACCGGGACGCCGTTCCGGTCCGACGACTCGGCCATCCCGTTCGTGACCTACGAGCCGGACGCCGGCGGCTTCCAGCGCAGCAAGGCCGACCACTCGTACGGCTACGCGGACGCGCTGGCCGACGGCGTGGTCCGGCCGGTCGTCTTCCTCGCCTATTCGGGCGAGGCCTCCTGGCGCACGAGCGCGGGCGAGGAGTTCACCGCGCGCCTCGGCGAGCCGCTGACCGCGGAGCAGAACGCCCGGGCGTGGCGCACGGCGCTCGACCCGGCGGGCGAGTGGATCCCGGCGGTGCTGCAGGCCGCCGACACGCGGCTGTCGCAGGTCCGCCAGAGCGTGCCGGACGCGGGCGGCCTGGTCATCGCCACCGACCAGGAGACGGCCCGGGCGTACGCGAAGATCCTGGAACGCCTCTCGGGCGAGATGCCGACGCTGGTGCTCTCGGACGACCCGAAGGCCTCGGGCCGGATCAAGGAGTTCTCCGAGACGAACGAGCGCTGGATCGTCGCGGTCCGGATGGTCTCGGAGGGCGTCGACGTCCCGCGCCTGGCGGTGGGCGTGTACGCGACGAGCGCGTCGACCCCGCTGTTCTTCGCCCAGGCGATCGGCCGCTACGTGCGGGCGCGCAAGAAGGGCGAGACGGCGAGCGTGTTCCTGCCGTCGGTGCCGGTGCTGCTGGAGCTGGCCAGCGAGCTGGAGGCGCAGCGCGACCACGTGCTCGGCAAGCCGCACCGGGAGAAGGAAGGCTGGGAGGACGAGCTCCTCGCCCAGGCCAACCGCACCGAGGACGAGCCGGGCGAGGAGGAGAAGGCGTTCACGTCGCTGGGCGCCTCGGCCGAGCTCGACCAGGTCATCTACGACGGCAACTCCTTCGGCACGGCGGTGTTCTCGGGGTCCGACGAGGAGCAGGAGTACCTGGGCCTGCCGGGGCTCCTGGAGCCCGACCAGGTCCGCGCGCTGCTGCGGAAGCGGCAGGAAGAGCAGGTCGCGGACGAGAAGCGCCGCAAGCCCGCGAAAGAGGCAGCGCCCCCGCCGGCGCGCCCGGCGTCGGTGAGTGAGCGCCTCGGTGCGCTGCGCAAGGAGCTGAACGCGCTGGTGGGGATGTACCACCACCGGACCAAGAAGCCGCACGGCGCGATCCACAACGAGCTGCGGCGGGTCTGCGGCGGGCCGCCGACCGCGATGGCGACCGTCGAACAGCTCGAAGAGCGGATCGTCACCCTGCGGTCCTGGTAGGCCGGGCGGTCTCCGCGCAGCCCGGTCCGAGGCGCCTCGGTGTCGCCCAGCAGGCTGAACTCGGCCATCACTGTCCGTTTCCGCCGGGCCGACCCCGACGTTCCACATCCTCGTGACGGTCCGTGCCGGACATGTAGCCCGCCGGCTGCCCCTCCGACCCCCGCCGAAGGGCCTTCCGGGCACGTCGGCCGCCGGACTTCGCCAGCCGGCGACCAATCGCGGGACCGGGCCGTGGGTTCGCCACGGGTTGCGCTGGGTGCACACGACCGGAGTAGTGTCACGGCCTCATGAAACCTGGATGTAACAGACCGTGAGTGCTGGCGATCACATCGTCAGCGGATCTACTCTTTCCGGGCGAGGTTCAGCCCGTGTTGCCGAACCGTGTCCAATTGGTGTCATTTAATCGATCCAGCTATCTTCCCCGCAGCCGCTCAGCGGCATATGTTGTCGCCCACAACATATGCGCGACGGTGCGCCGGGCCTCCCCGGATCGCCGCCGCGCTGGCCCGAGGCACACGCCGACGGCCGCTCGTCACCAATGCTTGGATCCGGAAGGAACGAGGATGCGCAGCAGAACCCTTACCCTCCTCGCCGCGACGGTGAGCGCCGGCCTGGCGCTGACCGCCTGTGGTACCAACAGTTCGAACAGCGGGGGCACGGGGAGCAACTCCGCTTCCTCGTCCGCCCCGGCCGCCGGTGGCGGCGCCAGCGGCAAGGTCGGCGTCATCCTGCCGGAGACCGCCAGCTCCGCCCGCTGGGAAGCCTTCGACAAGCCGATGCTGCAGGCCGCGCTCGCGGCCCAGGGCTTCGACGCCGACGTCCAGAACGCCCAGGGCGATGCCCAGAAGTTCTCCACGCTGGCCGACGGCTTCATCAGCTCCGGCGTCAAGGTCCTGATCATCGCCCCGTCCGACCCGGCCGTCGGTGCCGCGGTCGAGGCCAAGGCGAAGACCGCGGGCATCCCGGTCATCAACTACGACCGCCCGAGCCTCGGCGGCAGCGCCGAGTACTACGTCTCGTTCGACAACGAGAAGGTCGGCCAGCTTCAGGGCCAGGCCATGGCGGACGCGCTGAAGGACAAGCAGGGTGCCGGCTTCGTCCAGATCGAGGGCGCCCCGACCGACAACAACGCGACCCTGTTCACCAAGGGCCAGGACTCCGTGCTCGAGCCGCTGGTCACGGCGGGCACGCTGAAGCGGATCCAGAAGCAGCCGATCAACGACTGGGACAACCAGCTCGGCGGCACGACGTTCGAGCAGATCTTCCAGGCCAACGGCGGCAAGGTCGACGGCGTCGTCGCGGCGAACGACGGCCTGGCTGGCGCGGTCATCACCATCCTCAAGAAGAACGGCCTGAACGGCAAGATCCCGGTCACCGGCCAGGACGCCACCGCCGACGGCCTGATGGCGGTCATGCGCGGCGAGCAGTACATGACCGTCTTCAAGCCGATCAAGGAAGAGGCCGAGGCGAGCGCCAAGCTGGCGGCCGCGCTGGCCAAGGGTGACAAGGCCGCGGCCGACGCCATCGCGACCGGCAAGCTGCACGACCCGAAGAACAACCGCGACATCAAGTCGGTGCTGCTCACGCCGACGACGATCCTGGCGAAGGACATCAAGACCGTCGTGACCCAGGGCTACGTGAAGGCGGCCGAGATCTGCGGTGGCGACCTCGCCGCCAAGTGCACCTCGCTCGGCATCTCCTGAGCCCCCGCACCACCCCATGAACAGCCGGGCCGGGACGCGCACCCCGACGGCGCGTCCCGGCCCGGTCCCCACCCAGGAGAAATGTCAGCCATGAGTGAGCCCATCCTCGAGATCAAGGGCCTGAACAAGAGTTTCGGCCCCGTCCACGTCCTCCACGACGTGGACTTCGACGTGCGTGCGGGCGAAGTGACCGCGCTGGTCGGCGACAACGGCGCCGGCAAGTCGACGCTCGTCAAGTGCATCGCCGGCATTCACCCGTACGACTCGGGGGCCGTGCGGTTCAACGGGCAGGACGCCCACATCCGCGGCCCGAAGGACGCCGCCGAGCTCGGCATCGAGGTCGTCTACCAGGACCTCGCGCTCGCCGACAACCTCGACATCGTCCAGAACATGTTCCTCGGCCGCGAGCGCGGCAGTTCGTGGAAGCTGGACGAAGCCAGCATGGAAAAGGCCGCGCGCGAGACGCTGGCCTCCCTGTCGGTCCGGACCGTGAAGTCGGTCCGCACACCGGTCTCCTCGCTGTCCGGTGGCCAGCGGCAGACCGTCGCCATCGCGAAGTCGGTGCTGTGGAACAGCAAGGTCGTCGTGCTCGACGAGCCGACCGCGGCCCTCGGCGTCGCGCAGACCCGGCAGGTGCTCGACCTGGTCCGCCGGCTGGCCGAGCAGGGCCTCGGGGTCGTGCTGATCAGCCACAACATGGCCGACGTGTTCGAGGTCGCCGACCGCATCGCCGTGCTCTACCTCGGCCGGCTCGTCGCCGAAGTGCACACGAAGGACGTCTCCCACGGCCAGGTCGTGGAGCTGATCACCGCGGGTCGCTCCGGTGACCTCGGCCTGGCCCGGCCCGAAGCCGTGGTCCTGTGAGCGGGAAGAAAGAACCGGAAATGACTGAAACTCCTGCCAAGCACGAGGTCGGCACTCCCGCCGACGCGCTCGCGCAGACCCAGAACCCCACCGGGGCGATCTCCGACTTCGGCATCGACACGACATCGATGTCAACCGGCGAAGCGGTCCGCGACTACTTCGCCCGCCTGCGGGCCGGTGAACTCGGCGCGCTGCCGTCGCTGTTCGGCCTGCTCGTGCTGGTCATCCTGTTCAGCGCGCTGTCGGACAACTTCTTCACCCTCGCCAACATCGCCAACGTGTTTCCGCAGGGTGCGGGCGTCATCATCATCGCGATGGGCATCGTGTTCGTGCTGCTGCTCGGCGAGATCGACCTGGCGGCCGGCGTGGCCTCCGGTGTCGCCGCGTCCGTGATGGCACTGCACTACGTGCACGCCGGCAACTTGCTGGGCAGCCTGGGGACCGGCGTGTTCATCACGTTCATCGGCGTCCTCGCCGTGGCCATGCTGCTGTCGGCCTACCAGCGGATCTGGGCCGGCGCCGGGCTTTCGCTGGTCGGCCTGCTGATCGTCGCGGTCGGCGTGCCCGCCAACCCCTGGCTCGAGATCCTGCTGGCCATCTGCGTCGGCACCGCGATCGGCTGCATCACCGGCTTCCTCGTGTCGAAGATCGGCATGCCGTCCTTCGTCGTGACGCTGGCGCTGTTCATCGTGTGGCAGGGCGTCCTGCTGCAGTTCATCGGTGAGGGCGGCACGATCGGCATCAGCAACTCGGACGTCCTGTACAAGATCGCCAACGGCAACCTGAACATCCTGGGCAGCTGGATCTTCTTCCTCATCGCCGCCGGCGGGTTCGCGGTGATCACCCTGACCAGCCACTTCAAGCGGCTGCAGCGCGGCCTGGTCGTCCAGCCGACGGCGCTGGTGATGGTCAAGGTCGGTGTGCTCGTCGTGCTGTCGGCGGTGGGCACGTGGCTGCTGACGATCAACCGCTCGCCGAACAAGGCGGTCGTCACGATCGAGGGTATCCCGTACGTCATCCCGATCATGCTGGTGCTGCTCGTGGCCGGGACCTACGTGCTCAACCGCACCCGGTACGGCCGGTACGTCTACGCGGTCGGCGGCAACAAGGAAGCCGCCCGCCGCGCCGGTATCGACGTGCCGAAGATCCGGGCGAGCGTGTTCGTCATCGGCTCGGCGGTCGCGGCCATCGGCGGCATCGTCGCCGCGTCGAAGGTCGGCTCGGTCAGCCCGCAGTCCGGTGGCCTGAACACGCTGCTGTTCGCGGTGGGCTCGGCCGTCATCGGCGGCACGTCGCTGTTCGGCGGCAAGGGCCGGGTGTCCGACGCCGTGGTCGGCGGGCTCGTGATCGCCGTCGTGATCAACGGCCTCGGCCTGCTCAAGCAGCCGGCCGCGGTGGTCAACATCATCACCGGCCTGGTCCTGCTGCTCGCCGCCACGGTCGACGCGCTGTCCCGGCGCCGCGCGGCTGCGTCGTCGCGCTGAACCAGCATGGAATGATAAAGCCCGTGACCAGCACACCCGTTGCTCGACCGGACGAGGTGCGCCGGCACAACCGCACGACCCTGCTCCGCCTGCTGCACGTCGGCGGGCCGAGCACCCGGGCGACCCTGGCCGCCGAGCTGGGGCTCAACCGGAGCACGATCAAAACCCTCGTCGACGGGCTCGCCGAAGCCGGCGTCGTCGAGGAGAAGGTGCCGAGGCCGGGACGAGGGGCGGGCCGCCCCTCGCTCCTGGTCCTGCCCCAGCCCCACGCGGCGGTCGTGCTCGCGGTCGACCTGCAGGTCGAGCACGTCGCGATCGCCCTGGTCGGGCTCGGCGGGCAGATCCTGGGCCGCAACAGCTGGAACCTGCGCGGCCGGATGGGGCAGCCCGGCGAGGTCATCACCCACGTCATCGAGTCGACGGCCATCCTGGCCGGCGACCTCGGCGTGACCCCGGTGGCGGCCGGGGTGTCGGTGCCCGGCGTCGTCCGGCGGGCGGACGGGTACGTGCACGAGGCCCCCAACCTGCGCTGGACCGACGTCGCGCTCGGCGACCGGCTCGGCGGGGTGCTGCAGATCCCGATCCTGGTCGGCAACGACGCCGAGTTCGGCGCGGTCGCCGAGCACCTGCGCGGGGCGGCCCGCGGGGCGTCCGACGTGGTGTACATCTCGGCGGACGTCGGCGTCGGCGGCGGCGTCATCGCCGAAGGTTCGGCGCTGCGCGGCGGCTCCGGGTACGTCGGCGAGATCGGGCACATGGTGATCCGGCCGGACGGGCGGCCCTGCTACTGCGGCAGCAGCGGCTGCTGGGAGACCGAGGTCGGCGAGGCGGCGCTGTGCCGGGCGCTCGGGCTGGCCGAGGACACCCCGCGCGGGGCGATCCTGTTCGAGCTGCGCGAGCTGAGCCGGAACCCGGAGGCGGCGCTGACGCGGCTCGCGGAATTCGCCGAGTGGCTGACGCTGGGGCTGATCAACATCGTCAACCTGCTGGGCCCGCAGCTGGTGGTCCTCGGCGACCTGCTGACGGTGCTGCCGGAGGCGGTGCTGCGGCACGTCGGCACCGAGGTGCGCCGGCGCAGCCTGGTGAGCCGGGCGGTCGGCGGCACGCGGATCGTCAGCTCGGCGCTGGGCGTCGACGGCAGGCTGCTCGGTGCCGCCGAGGTGGCGTTCGAAGTCGTGCTGGATTCTGTCTGATTTCTTGTCCGGTTTTGTATCCGGAATCACGGCTTTTCGCGGCCGTAACGTGATTTACGGCACGCAATCTGCAAGATGCAGAAAGGCGGCCGGTGCCTGTGCGCACCGGCCGCCTTTCGTCGTCTGTGGTTACCGCTGGATGTCGGCGGACAGTTCCTTGAGCTTGGCCTCGTGCTCGCGGGCGTGGTGCCCGCAGAAGAGCAGTTCGCCACCCTTGAGGATGGCTCGTACCTGAGCTGCAGCTCCGCACCGGTCACAGCGGTCGGCGGCGGTCAGTTCGGGGCGGGTGAGCGTCGGCGTTGTCATGGGGGTCTCCCTCCGTCCCGGCACCGGTTGCCCGGTGCCATCGATCCAGCTACGCCCACTTCGGCACTGATGCCGGTGGCGGCGATCGCCTCGGCTCCGCGGTGTTCGTGCTTCCACTCTTCCAGACGTTTCGCGGCTCGCAAGTGTTCCCGCGCCGGTGGGACCTGAGTCACGCCGATTTACCCCGGATGCCGTAACGCCATCCCGCATTCCAGGAGACGATTACCCGGAGAGTTACGTTTTCCGTGGTCAGGCACCATGAGGTGGTGAGTTCGGTGACTTCCTCGCGACGGCTTTCCACGGTGCCCGCGCCGCTCTTGTTCGTTCTCAGCGGAATTTCGATGTACGCCGGAGCGGCGGTGGCGGTCGGCCTCTTCGGCCACGCATCCCCCGCGGGGGTGGCCTGGCTCCGCTGCCTCGGCGCGGCGGTGGTCCTGCTGGCCTGGCGCCGCCCGGGCCGCGCGGCGTGGCGGGGCAGGCGCCTGCTGCTGGCGATCGTGTTCGGCGTGGTGACGGCGGGCATGAACGTGCTGTTCTACGAGGCGATCGCCCGGCTGCCCCTGGGCACGGCGGTGGCGATGGAGTTCGCGGGCCCGGTGGTGGTGGCGGCCCTGGGGTCGCGGACGGTCCGCGACGTGCTGGCGTTGGTCCTGGTGGCGGCCGGCGTGGTGGCGATCGCCGACGTCCGGCTCGGCGGGAGCTTCTGGGGCGTGGTGTTCGCCCTGGGGGCCGCGGCGGCCTGGGCGGGGTACATCCTGCTGGGGAAGCGGGTCGCGGTGGGTGGGGACGGCCTTGACAGCCTGGCGATCGGCTTCCTGGCGGGGACGGTGGTGTTGTCCCCGTTGGCGGCCGGGACGGGTGCGGTGTGGTCTTCGCCACGGCTGCTGCTGCTGGGGATCGGGGTGGGGGTGCTGTCGACGGTGGTGCCGTACGGGCTGGACCAGGTCGTTTTGCGGCGGGTCGGGCAGGCGCGGTTCGCCACGCTGCTGGCGCTGCTGCCGGTGACGGCCGGGGTGATGGGGTTCGTGCTGCTGGGGCAGGTGCCGAGTGTGGTCGAGGCGGTGGGGACCTTGGCGGTGGTCGGTGGGGTGGCCTTGCGGGGACGGGATGAGGCCGGGGGTGGGGTGGGGGAGCTGCCGGGCTGAGGGTCGGTGGGTGTCGCCGGTGCTGGGTGGGGGCGGTGCTGAGGGTTGCTGCGGGTCTGGGGTGGGCGCCGGACGCTGCCGTGGGTGCCGGACCCTGCCTTGGGGGCCGGGTCCCGCTTTGGGCCATGGACCCCGCCTTGGTGCCGGACCCTGTCTTGGGTGGGTCCCGCTTGGGTGCGGGTCCTGCTTTTGGGTGCCGGACCCCCGCCGGGGGCCGGACCCTGCCCTTGGGCGCGTCGGATGCGCCCCAAGGTGGCCTTTGGTTGCGTTGAACGCACCGAAGGCCACTTTGGGTGCGCTCACAACGCACCGAACGCCACATTCGGTGCGCTCAACGCACCGAACGCCACTTTGGGTGCGTTGAGCGCACCGAACGCCACATTGGGGCGCTTGAGGTGGGTTGTCCACAGATCGTTCGTGATGTGGACAACTCATCCGCGGCGAGCGCTTTTCGGGAGTTTCCGTCGGCCCCCCTCGATACGCTGGAGCGGGACGGACCCCCAGGGAGGGTGGGCTCTGCGGTGGGGCCGGATGAGGCGGGCCAGCCGGGGGACCGGCCGGCGGCCGGCGCGGCCGGCCGGGGCCGGCCAGCGCGGCCGGTGGGTCCAGCCGGGGCGGCCGGTGGGTCCAGCCGGGGCGGGCCAGCCGGGGCGGACCGGCCGGCGGGGCCAGCCTGGGGAGCCGGGGCGGACCGGCCGGCCGGGACCAGCCTGGGGAGCCGGCGCCGGGCCGGCTGGGGCGGTCAGGCGGATCCCCACCGGTTCGTGATGGCCCCCGGAGCCCGCGCCCGGGATACTTACCCCGGTCGGCACGGAAGCGGGTGGCCATGACCAAAGCGGCGTCGGCCGCGGCGAAGGACTTCGCCGCCGCCGGAGTGGGTGGGGTTCACCTTGCCTGGGCGGACAACAACGGCATTCCGCGCTCGCGGATCGTGCCCGTTGCCGGGCTGGCCGATGCCGCCACCCGGGGTGTCGGGGCCACTTCGCTCTTCGCCGTCTTCGACAGCCACGATTCCATCACCTATCGGCACGCGGGCCTCGGAACCCCCTCCGGGGACGTGCGGCTCGTGCCCGTCGTCGAACGGCTGCGGCGGCTGGCCGGGCAGCCCGCGCTCGCCTGGGCTCCCGTGCGGCAGCTCACCCGGGACGGTGCTCCCTGGCCCTACTGCCAGCGCGCCGTCCTCGAAGCGCAGGTGGCCGAAGGGGCGAAGCGGGGGCTCGAATTCCGGGCCGGGTACGAACTGGAGTTCGCCGTCGCTCCCGCGGGCAGCCTCGACGTCCTCACCGTCCCCGGGCACCCCGGGCCCGCCTACAGCCCGCACGCCCTCGTCGGGCTCGACGGCTTCGTCGGGGCCCTCCTGCACGACTTCGAGGCCAACGGCCTGCGGATCGGGCAGCTGCACGCCGAGTACGGCGTCGCGCAGCTCGAACTCTCGCTGGCCCCCACCGATCCGGTCTCCGCCGCCGATGACCAGCTGCTCGCGCGGCAGACCATCCACGCCGCCGCGCGGGTGCACGGCCTCGCCGTCAGCTTTGCGCCCGTCATCGGCCTCGGTGCCGCCGGGAACGGCTGGCACCTGCACACCTCCGTCCGGCGCGAGGGGCGGCACCTGCTCGACGGGGACGGGCGGCCGGACGGGGACGGTGCGGGCTACCTCGCCGGGCTGCTGCGCGACCTGCCGGCCCTGACCGCGATCACCGCGCCGAGCGTCCCCTCGACGCTGCGGCTGCGGCCCGGCTACTTCGCCGGCGCGTACACCTTCTGGGGCGTCGAGAACCGGGAGGCGCCGCTGCGGTACGTCCCCGGCTCGGCGCTGCTGGGCGACGGCCACGCGAACGTCGAGCTCAAGACCTCCGACGCCTCCGCCAACCCGTACCTCGCGCTGGCCGTGGTGCTCGCCGCCGGGATGGCCGGCATCGAGGACGCGCCCGCGCTGCCCGAGCCGATCGGCGAAGACCCCGGCGGCTGGCCGGACGAGGACCGGGAAGCCCGCGGGGTGCGCCCGCTGCCGGCGAACCCCGCCGAACAGGACGCCGCGCTCGTGGCGTCGCCGCGGATCGCCGGGGTGCTCGGCGACGAGCTGCTGGGCGCCTTCCGCGCCGTCCGGGCCTCCGATGCGGCGTGGGCGGCCGAACGCACGGCCGACGAGATCATCGCCGCCCACCTTTGGCGCTACTGAGGGGACCGATGACTTCGGGGATCGACGGCGGGCAGCTCGACCTGTCCGGGGTGCGGTGGCTGCCGGGCGGGGCCCGGCTGGCCGCGGAGGCCCAGGCGGAACTGCCCCAGAAGGACGGCCTGGCCGCGGCGTTCTGCGGGCTCGCCGCGCTGCGGGCCGCCGGGCTCGACGTGCCCGACCAGGACGCCGTTGCGGCGGCCGCGGGCACCGTCCGCGGCCCGGCCGTGCGCCCGCCGGGCGAGGCCGGCCGCCGCGATTTCCGGCTGGCGCTGCCCGTCGTCGACGATCCGGCCGCCGCCGGCACCCGGGTTTCGGAGCTGGCCGGGGCCGTCGGGTCGCTCTCGCGCGGCGCCCTCGCGGCGGTGCCGGTGACCGGGGAGTGGACCACCGGGGCGCTGTTCGACCTGCTCGCCGGGCTGTGGGACGTCCCGCGCGTCGCGGTGCTCGCCCGCATCGACGGCGCCGAGCTCGGCGCCCACGACACCCCGGAACGCGCGCTGCTCGACTACCTCGACACCGGCGTCCCGCCACTGTGGACGTCCCGCTGGCGCCCGCCCGGCGGCCACTTCGTGCTCCTGGCGGGCATCCGCATCGGCGCCGAAGGCACGCTGCTGTCCGTTGTGGACACTTATCCTTCGCTGGGCGACAACGGCCGCCACGACCAGCCCGTCGAATGGGTGACGGCGGCGCTGGCCGGGCTCGGCGTGCTGGTGGTCGTCGACGCCGATCAGGCCGGTGTGGTGCGGGCGGCGGCCCGCACCGCCGGCCTCAGTCCGTCTTACTGGGACTGACCGGCGGCGCGAAGCGGGAGTGTCGCCGGCCGTAGGCGAAGTAGATGACCAGGCCGATCACCAGCCACACGGCGAACCGGATCCACGTGAGCACGTTGAGGTTCACCATCAGGTACAGGCACGCCAGCGCGGCCACGACCGGGACCACGGGCGAGAACGGCACCCGGAACGGCCGGTCCAGGTCGGGACGGCGGCGGCGCAGCACCGGGACCGCGACGGCCACGATGATCATCGCCGACAGCGCGCCGATGCTCACCATGTCGGCCAGCTCGGAAATCGGGATGAACGCGGCCAGCACGGCGATCAGCACCGCGCCGCCGACGGTCATCCGGTGCGGGGTGCCCCAGCGGGGGTGGGCGGTGCCGAGCGCCTTGGGCAGCAGTCCGTCGCGGCCCATCGCGAAGCCGATCCGGCCGATCGTGACCAGCTCGACCATCATCACCGACGTCAGCCCGGTCACCGCGCCCAGCGAAATCAGCGCGCCCACCCAGTGCTGGCCGACCCGGTCGAACGCGTCGGCCAGCGGCGCGCCCGTGTCGATGTCGGTGAACGGGATCATGCCGGTCAGCACGATCGAGACGCCGATGTAGAGCAGCGCGCACACGCCCAGCGCGCCGAGGATGCCGACGCGCAGGTCCTTGCGCGGGTTCAGCGTTTCCTCGCCGAGGTTCGCGAGCGCTTCGAAGCCGGTGTAGGCGAAGAAGACCACGGCGGCCGCGGTGATCATCCCGGCGATGCCGTAGACCGACTGCTCCAGGCCCAGTGCCGCCTGGACCACCGGCTGCTCCA
Source organism: Amycolatopsis sp. A133 (assembly GCF_031082405.1). Lineage (GTDB taxonomy): Bacteria > Actinomycetota > Actinomycetes > Mycobacteriales > Pseudonocardiaceae > Amycolatopsis. Next base: position 416,495 of record NZ_JAVHJU010000025.1, on the reverse strand, counting down.
GCACCGTCGACCCGGCTTCGGCCGCCTTCGCGGGCGGGATGAACGGCGTCAGGTTGGCGCTGCGGACGAAGAACAGGCCGACCGCGAGCACCAGCACGCAGACCGCGACCTTCACGCACACCAGCAGGTTGGTCAGCCAGGCCGACTCCTTGATGCCCAGGACGGCGACCACGGTCAGCACGGCGATGATCAGCACCGCGCCGATGTTGACCGTCGCGTCCTCGCCGAACCACTCCGGCGACAGGCCGAGCAGGGTCGCCAGGTACCCCGACCAGCCGCGCGACACCACGGCGGCGCCGAGCGCGAACTCCAGCAGCAGGTCCCAGCCGATGATCCAGGCGAACACCTCGCCGAGGGTGGCGAAGGCGTACGTGTAAGCGCTTCCGGCCGTCGGGATGCTGGACGCGAGCTCGGCGTAGCACAGCGCCGCGAGCCCGGCCACGACCGCGCCGAGCACGAACGACAGCGTCACCGCCGGCCCCGCGTGGGTCTTCGCCTCGACGCCGGCGAGGGTGAAGATGCCGGTGCCGATGATGATCCCGACGCCCATCCCGACCAGATCGCGCCCGCGCAGCCGGCGTTTGAGGTCACCGGACTCCTGGCGCTCGAGGACCTCGTCCACGTTCAGCGTTCGCCGCTCAGCCATGAGGAGAAAGTTAGAAGCTCACGAGCCTTTTCGCAGATCGGCCCCGGTGAGGCCGTTCTCCTGGGCGAGGATCGCGGCCTGCACGCGGGAGCGCAGGTCGAGCTTGGCCAGCACGCGCGAGACGTGCGTCTTCACCGTGGTCTCGCCGATGTGCAGCCGGGTGCCGATCTGGGCGTTGGACAGGCCCTCGCCGAGGCAGCCGAGCACCTCGCGTTCGCGCTCGGTGAGGTCGCCGAGGCCGCGCGGGGCGGGGGTCTCCTGCCGGGCCGCCGCGGCGAACGCGGTGAGCAGCCGCCGCGTGACTTGCGGGGCGAGCACGCCGTCGCCGGCCGCGACGAGCTTCACGGCTTCGATCAGCCGCGGGGCTTCGACCGACTTGAGCAGGAACCCGGCCGCCCCGGCCCGCAGCGCGCCGTGCACGTACTCGTCGAGGTCGAACGTGGTCAGCACGAGCACCTGCGTGAGCCCCGCGGACACCAGCTCCCGGGTGGCGGCGATGCCGTCGGTGCCCGGCATCCGGACGTCCATCAGGGTGACGTCCGGCCGCAGCGCCCGGGCCTGCCGGATAGCGGCGGCGCCGTCGGCGGCCTCGCCGACGACCTCGATGCCCTCGGCGTGGCCGAGGATGGTGGTGAGGCCGAACCGGATGGCGCTGTGGTCGTCGGCGACGAGGACGCGGACGGTCCCATCGGCTTCTCGGGGGTTCCGGGTGGCGGAGCCCCCGGCCTGGGGCGAAGGCCCGGTTGTCACCGCGGACCGCCGACCGGCAGCTCGGCGCGGACCACCCAATGACCGTCCGCCGGGCCGGCGGTGAGCTCGCCGCCGACCGCGTCCGCGCGTTCGCGCATGTTCAGCAGGCCCGTTCCGCCGCCGGCGGGGCGCGGGCCGCGGACGTCGTTGCGGACCTCCACCGCGAGGACGCCGTCGAGGCAGTGGACGGCGACGTCGACCCGGCCGCCCGGGGCGTGCTTGACGGCGTTGGTCAGCGCCTCCTGCGCGATCCGGTACGCCGTCAGGTCGACCGCCGCCGGCAGCGGCACGTCGCCGTCCACTGTGGACTCGACGTGCACCTCCAGCCCGCTGGCCCTGGCCGACTCCGCCAGCTTGGCCAGGTCCGCCAGCCGGGCGGGCGCGGTCGTCTCCGCGTCCCCGCCGTCGGCCTTGAGCAGCCCGATCATCGCACGCATCTCCTCCAGGGCGCTGACACTGTTCTCCCGCACCGACTCCAGCACCGCCTTCGCCAGTTTCGGGTCCGGCAGAGACAGCGCCGCCTCCGACTGGATGGCGATGGCCGAGAGGTGCCCGGCGATCACGTCGTGCAGGTCGCGGGCCATCCGCCCGCGCTCGGCGGCGACCGCCGCCCGCCGGTCCAGTTCCGCGATCTTCGCCAGCTGCCCGGCGTTGGCGCGCTCGGCCTCGGCGACGTCGCGTTGCTGGCGGATGTTGACCGCCCACCACACCGGCGTGATGACGAGCGGGAGCACCCCCACCGCGGTGAGCACCGCCGCCCGCCACTGGTGCGAGAGCGCCAGCACCGCGGTGAGCACACCCGCCACCGACAGCGCGGCGACGCCGATCATCACCCGGCTGGTGCGCCGGGAGCCGTACAGCGTCGCCGCGTACAGGAAGTCGGTGTAGATGATCATCAGCGGCAGCGACGGGCGGAGCAGGAAATCCGCCGCGAGCACCGCGGTGGCCAGGAGGAGCCCGAGCGGCACCCGGCGGCGGAGCAGCTCGAGCCCGCACAACGCGGTCAGCTCCAGCAGCCGCACCCCCAGCGGCACGTCGTCGGGCCCGCCCAGCAGCCGGTGGACGCCGGTCGTGTAGACGAGGGCCCCGATCAGCCAGGTGGCCAGCGCGATCAGGCCGTCCTGCTGCCACACCGGGAGCGCGCGCAGGCGGGGGAGGGGCACCCGGTCATCCCAGCACACCGCGTGCCGGGCCCGCGTCCTACGAACTGATGACGCGGGGTCGTGCCCTTCGCCGACGCGCCGGTGCCGGCGGGCGGGAGAGCGTGGGGGTGTGGAAGAGATCGGGAAGTTCTTCGCGGAGAACCCGATGGCCGTCGTCATCGCGGCGGGCGAGATCGGGTTCTGGGTGGTCCTCGCGGCCGGGCTCGCGGTGCGGTACGTGCTGCGTGCGCGGCGCGTGTCGGCGGTGCTGCTCGCCATGGTGCCGCTGGTCGACGTCGTGGTGCTGGTGGCGACGGTCATCGACCTCGCGGGCGGGGCGAAGGCGAACTTCACCCACGGGCTCGCGGCGGTCTACCTGGGCTTCAGCGTGGTGTTCGGCCCGAGCATGGTCCGGTGGGCCGACGAGCGGTTCGCGCACCGCTTCGCCTCCGGGCCGCCCCCGCGGAAGCGCCAAGGGCGGGAGAAGCTGCGCTACGAGTGGCGCGAGTGGGCCAAGTGCGTGCTGGCCTGCGGGCTCGCGGCGGCGGCTCTGCTGGCGGCGATCTTCGCGATCGGCGAGCCGGAGCAGGTCGCGCCGTTGTGGGGCTGGTTCCCGCGGCTGGGCAGCGTGACGGTGGTCTGGCTGTTCGCCGGGCCGGTTTGGGAAGCACTGTTCGGTGAGCGCGAGGAGGTGCGGCGGTGATCAGGCTGTCCGGGATCCTGCCGTCGTGCAGGGCGGCGGGGCGCTGCCTCACCGCCCGCTCGGGGCGCGCTCGCCGAGCCGGTTCGTCCAGCTGCCCGTGCTGCCGCCGTCGCTGCACGTCGTGGTGATGGTGCGGGCCGGGGCCGGGGTGCCGGCCGGTTCGCGGAAGCGCCGGGGGTGACGTCGGCCGCGCAGATGGCGGGAACGGCCCGGCACCGGAATGCTGGTCCCCGTGCCTCAAGAGATCCCCGCCCTGCACGAGCTCGCCGCCCACCACGGTGTCGCCACCCGGTACGAGAACGCCGACCGGGTCTGGGTCGACGTGGCCGACGACGTCGTCGTCGCCGTCCTCGGTCAGTTCGGCGTTGATGCCACCAGTGACGAAGCCATCGCCGCCGCATTGGCCACCGCCCGCGAAGCGCCCGCCGCGCTGCCGCCGACGATCGTCGTGCGGGAAGGCACCGGCCGCGTGCTCGGCGTCGACGCCGAAGTCGTCCTCGAAGACGGGACGCGGCGGCGGGCCGACGGGGAGCTGCCGGCGGACCTGCCGCTCGGCTGGCACCGGGTGGTCACCGCCGACCAGGACGTCGTGCTCGCGGTCGTGCCGGCGAAGCTGCCGCAGGTCCGGCCCGCCTGGGGGTGGATGCTGCAGCTCTACGCCCTGCACTCGGCCGGCTCCTGGGGCATCGGCGACTACGCCGACCTCGCCACCTTCGCCGCCCGGTCGGCCACGGAGCTGGACGCCGGGGTCCTGCTGGTCAACCCGGTCCAGGCGATCAGCCCCGCCCACCCGGTCGAACGCTCGCCGTACTCCCCGGCGAGCCGCCGGTTCGCCAACCCCGTCTACCTGCGCGTCACCGCGACCGAGACCTTCGAAACGGCCGATGCGGCGACCCGGGAGGCGGTCGAGTCCCTGGCCCCGGACCGCGAGGGCGAGCTGATCGACTACGACGCCGTCTGGACGGCCAAGCGCGCCGCGCTCGAGCTGCTGTGGCCGCACCGCGCCGAAGAGGTGCCCGAGGACGCCGACCTGCGGGACTTCGCGCTGTTCTGCGCCCTGGCCGAGCGGCACGGCGGGGACTGGCGGGACTGGCCGGAGGACCTGCGCGACCCGGCCGGGCCGGCGGTCGGGAAGGCGCGCGAAGAGCTCGAGGACCGGGTCGCCTTCCACGCGTGGCTCCAGCACCTGTGCCGGGTCCAGCTGGAAACGGCGCGGCAGGCCGCGCGCGAGGCCGGGATGACCGTCGGGATCGTGCACGACCTGCCGGTCGGGGTGCACCCCGGCGGGGCCGACACGTGGGCCGTCCGGGACGTCTTCGCCGCCGACGTGCGGGTCGGTGCGCCGCCGGACGCGTTCAACCAGCAGGGACAGGACTGGAACCTGCCGCCGTGGCGGCCGGACAAGCTGGCCGAGGCCGGGTACGGGCCGCTGCGGGACGTCGTCCGCGGTGTGCTGCGCTTCGCCGACGGCATCCGCGTCGACCACATCGCCGGGCTGTGGCGGCTGTGGTGGATCCCGCCGGGCGAGCCCGCGCACCGCGGCACGTACGTCCACTACGACGCCGAAGCGATGGTCGGCGTGCTCGCGCTCGAAGCGCACCGCGCCGGCGCGGTGGTCGTCGGGGAGGACCTCGGCACGGTCGAGGAGGTCGTCACCGACACGATGCACGAACGGGGGATGCTCAGCTCGGCCGTGCTGTGGTTCGAGCGCGACTGGGACGCGCCCGGTCAGCCGTTCACGCGGCCCGGCAGCTGGGACCCGGACGCCATGGCCAGCATCTCCACGCACGACCTGCCGACGGTCTCGGGCTGGCTGAAGGGCGAGCACGTCCGGGTCCGGGCCGAGCTGGGCCTGCTGGACCGCGGGGTCGAAGCGGAGGAAGAGGCGGCCGCCGAGGAGCGCACGGCGCTGATGGAACTCGTTGCGCGCGAAGGGATTCCGGACGACGACCCGGTGGTCGCGCTGCACACGCTGCTGGCGTCGGCCGCCTCCCGGCTGGTGCTGACCTCGCCGGCGGACGTGGCGGGCCAGGTGCGGCAGCCGAATCTGCCCGGAACGGTCGACCAGTACCCTAACTGGCGGATCCGCCTTCCCGTCAGCGTAGACGGCTTCTTCACCGCGAAGGGGGTCCGTTCGGCGGTCGCCCCGCTGGCGGCGGCCCGGCCGCTGCCCCGGTAACGACCCCCTCGCGGAGCACGACCCCCGGTGGCACGCGTCCGCGGACGCCACCGGCACGACCCAAGCTCGAGGAGAGACCCAGTGCGGCCCTGGCCCGGAACGCCCTACCCGCTCGGCGCCACCTACGACGGAGTCGGGACGAACTTCGCCCTGTTCTCCGAGGTGGCCGAGCGCGTCGAACTGTGCCTGTTCGACGCCGAGGGCCACGAGACGCGGTACGCGCTCGAAGAGGTGGACGGCTTCGTCCACCACGGTTACCTGCTCAACGTCGGGCCCGGTCAGCGGTACGGGTACCGGGTGCACGGCCCGTACGACCCGAAGCGCGGCCTGCGCTGCAACCCGAACAAGCTGCTCATCGACCCGTACGCGAAGGCCGTCTCGCACGGCGTGAAGTGGGACGAGTCCCTGTTCGGCTACCAGTTCGGCAACCCGGACGAGCGCAACGACGACGACTCCGCCGGCCGCGTGCCGTATTCGCTGGTGGCGAACCCGTTCTTCGACTGGGGCAACGACCGCCAGCCGAAGCGGCCGTACAACGAGACGGTCATCTACGAGGCCCACGTCAAGGGCATGACCGTGCATCACCCGTTCGTGCCCGAAGCGCTGCGGGGCACGTACGCCGGTCTCGCGCACCCCGCCGTCGTCGAGCACCTGCAGAAGCTCGGCGTGACCGCGGTGGAGCTGCTGCCGGTGCACCAGTTCGTCACCGACCACGGCCTCGACGAAAAGGGCCTGACGAACTACTGGGGCTACAACACGATCGGCTACTTCGCGCCGCACGACTCCTACTCGGCGGTGCTCGGCGAGGGCGGCCAGGTCCAGGAGTTCAAGGGCATGGTCAAGGCCTTCCACGAGGCCGGGATCGAAGTGATCCTCGACGTGGTTTACAACCACACGGCCGAGGGCAACCACCTCGGGCCGACGCTGTCGATGCGGGGCATCGACAACGAGGCCTACTACCGGCTGGTGGAGGGGGAGCCCGAGTACTACATGGACTACACCGGCACCGGGAACTCCCTCAACGTGCGCAACCCGCACACCTTGCAGCTCATCATGGACTCGCTGCGCTACTGGGTGACGGAGATGCACGTCGACGGGTTCCGCTTCGACCTCGCCTCGGCGCTGGCGCGCGAGTTCTACGACGTCGACCGGCTGTCGACGTTCTTCGACCTGGTGCAGCAGGACCCGATCGTCAGCCAGGTGAAGCTGATCGCCGAGCCGTGGGACGTCGGGCCCGGCGGCTACCAGGTGGGCAACTTCCCGCCGCTGTGGACGGAGTGGAACGGGCAGTTCCGCGACACCGTCCGCGACTTCTGGCGCGGCGAACCCTCGACGCTGGGCGAGTTCGCCTCCCGCATCACCGGCTCGTCGGACCTGTACCAGGACGACGGCCGCCGCCCGTTCGCGTCGATCAACTTCGTCACCGCGCACGACGGCTTCACGCTGCGGGACCTGGTGTCCTACAACGAAAAGCACAACGAGGCCAACGGCGAGGACGGCCGCGACGGCGCCGACGACAACCGGTCGTGGAACTGCGGCGTCGAGGGCGAGACCGACGATCCCGAGGTCCTCGCCCTGCGCGTCCGGCAGCAGCGGAACATGCTGGCCACCCTGATGCTGTCCCAGGGCGTGCCGATGATCCTGCACGGCGACGAGTTCGGCCGCACCCAGCAGGGCAACAACAACGTCTACTGCCAGGACTCGGAACTGTCCTGGGTGGACTGGGAGCTGGCGAAGGAGAACGCGGACCTGGTGAAGTTCACCGCCGGGCTGAGCGCGTTCCGGCACCGGCACCCGGTGTTCCGCCGCCGCCGCTTCTTCCAGGGCGGCCCGGTCGGCAAGGGCGAGAAGCTCGGCGACATCGCCTGGTTCACCCCGGCCGGCGAGGAGATGACCGAGCAGAACTGGGACGACGGCTTCGGCAAGGCCGTCGTCGTCTTCCTCAACGGCCAGGCGATCCCCGACCTCGACCAGCGCGGCATGAACGTGGCGGACGACTCGTTCCTGCTCGCCTTCAACGCCCACTACGAAGACATCGACACGACCCTCCCGGGCAACGGCTACGGGGACAGCTGGACCGTCGTGGTCGACACCGCGACCGGCGAGGTGGAACCCGCCGACGCGAAACCGGTCGACGGCGGCGGCCGGCTGACCCTGCCCGCCCGGTCCCTGATCGTGCTGCAACGAACGGAAACGGAAACCGAATGACGGTGCCGGAGTCGACCTACCGGGTGCAGCTGCGCCCGGAGTTCACCTTCGCCGACGCGGCCGGCATCGCCGGCTACCTGCGCGACCTCGGCATCGGCGCGCTGTACGCGTCGCCGGTGCTGGACGCGGCGCCGGGCTCGACGCACGGGTACGACGTCGTCGACCCGACGCGCGCGCGGCCCGCGCTCGGCGGCGAGGCGGCGCGCCAGGAGCTCGCCGCGCTGCTGAAGGAGCTCGGGCTGGGTCTGGTGGTCGACATCGTGCCGAACCACATGTCGGTCGAGGTGCCGAAGGCGAACCGCTGGTGGTGGGACGTGCTGCAGCACGGCCGCGACTCGGAATTCGCGTCCTTCTTCGACGTCGACTGGGACCGCGGCCCGATCCTGCTGCCGGTCCTCGGCGACGAAGACGCCGTCGGGGAGCTGTCGGTCGAGGACGACGAGCTGGTCTACTACGACCACCGCTTCCCGATCGCACCCGGCACGGGATCCGGTACGCCGCAGGAGGTCCACGAGCGCCAGCACTACCGCCTGGTGGGCTGGCGCCGCGGCAACGCCGAACTGACCTACCGCCGCTTCTTCGACATCACCACCCTGGCCGCGGTCCGCGTCGAAGACCCCCAGGTGTTCGCGCAGACGCACGGCGAGGTGCTGCGCTGGGTCGCCGACGGCGACGTCACCGGCCTGCGCATCGACCACCCGGACGGCCTCGCCGACCCCGGCGGCTACTTCCGGCGGCTGCGGGAGAACGCGCCGGACGCGTGGATCGTGGCCGAGAAGATCCTGCACCCGGGCGAACCGCTGCCGCAGAGCTGGCCGGTCGACGGCACCACCGGCTACGACGCGCTGCGCGAGATCGCCGGCGTCTTCGTCGACCCGGCGGGCGAGCCCGGCTTCACCGAGCTGGCGAACGAGCTGGGCGTGAAGACCGGCTACCACCGCGTCGAGGCCGAGGCCCGGCGCCTGGTCACCGACCGCATCCTGGTCGCCGAGGTGCGGCGGATCGCCGCGCTGCTGCGGGACGTCGACGCCGAGGCAGCGCGGGCGGCGGTGGCCGAGACCATGATCGCCTTCCCGGTCTACCGCTCGTACCTGCCCGAAGGGGCCGGCCACTGGGCGGCCGCGATCGCCGGGGCGAAGACCGCCCGCCCGGACCTCGCGGGCGCCTTGGACGCCCTCGACGCGCAGGTCCGCGCCGAGCCCGGCGGCGAGCTGGCCACCCGGCTCCAGCAGACGTCCGGCATGGTCGTGGCCAAGGGCACCGAGGACACGACGTTCTACCGCTACACCCGCTTCGCCGCGCTCAACGAGGTCGGCGGCAACCCGGACCGCTTCGGCCTGGACGTCGAGGAGTTCCACCGCTTGGCCGCCGAGCGCGAGGCCGGGTACCCCGCGGCGATGACGACGCTGACCACCCACGACACCAAGCGCTCGGAGGACACCCGCGCCCGGATGGCGGTCCTGTCCGAGGTGCCCGGCGAGTTCGCCGAGGCCGTCCGCCGGTGGAGCGCCCGGCGGGGGATCGACGAGCCGTCGCTGAACCTCCTGGCCTGGCAGACGCTGGTCTCGACCTGGCCCATCGAGCCGTCGCGGCTGCGGGACTACCTGGACAAGGCGGCCAAGGAGGCCAAGCTCCGGACCAGCTGGACCGACCACGACGAGGTTTTCGAGGCCGACGTGGCCGCCTGGCCCGAAGACGTCATGACCGACGCCGAGCTGGCGTCCGACATCGAGGTGTTCGTCCGGCGCATCGAGGGACCGGGGTACGCGAACTCGCTCGGGCAGAAGCTCGTCCAGCTGACCGCGCCCGGCATTCCGGACGTCTACCAGGGCACCGAGCTGTGGGACTTCTCGCTGGTCGACCCGGACAACCGCCGCCCGGTCGACTACGTCGCCCGCCGCGAGCTGCTGAGCCGGATCACCGACGGCGAGCTGCCGGAGATCGACGCCTCGGGCGCGGCGAAGCTGCTGGTCGTGCACAAGGCGCTGCGGCTGCGCCGTGAACACCCGGCGCTGTTCCGCGGCTACCGGCCGCTGCGGGCCGAAGGCGCGGCCGCCGGCCACGTGCTGGCCTACACCCGCAGCGCCGATCTCGCGGTGGCCGTGACGCGGCTGCCTGCCGGTCTCGAAGCCGGCGGCGGCTGGCGGGACACCGTGCTCCCGCTGCCCGCCGGTACCTGGACCGACGTCCTGACCGGCCGGGAGGCTTCGGCCGAGGCCGCCACCCTGTTCGACCGTTATCCCGTCGCGTTGCTGGTGCGAGGAGACGCATGAAGTTCCGTGTCTGGGCCCCGTCGGCCGGCCGAGTCCGGGTGAGTGTCGACGCTCGGGTGCACGAGATGACCGCGGGCGACGGCGGCTGGTGGTACGCCGAAGCGGAGGGCATCAACTACGCCTTCCTGCTCGACGACGCCGACGAGCCGCTGCCCGACCCGCGGTCGCGGTGGCAGCCCCATGGCGTCCACCGGGAATCGCGCGTCTACGACCACGGCGAGTTCGGCTGGACCGACGACGCCTGGACCGGGCGGCAGCTGCCCGGCGGGGTGGTCTACGAACTGCACGTCGGCACCTTCACCGAGGGCGGCACCTTCGACGCGGCGATCGAGCGGCTCGACCACCTCGTCGACCTCGGGATCACGCACGTCGAGCTGCTGCCGGTCAACGCCTTCGACGGCACCGCGGGTTGGGGCTACGACGGCGTCCTCTGGGGCGCGGTCCACGAGCCCTACGGCGGGCCGGACGGGCTCAAGCGGTTCGTCGACGCGGCCCACGCCCGCGGTCTCGCCGTCGTGCTCGACGTCGTCTACAACCACCTCGGGCCGTCGGGGGCCTACCTCGACCGGTTCGGGCCGTACTTCGCCGGCCAGAACGAGTGGGGCCCCGGCCTCAACCTCGACGGTCCCGGCTCCGACGAGGTCCGCCGGTACGTGCTCGACAACGCGCTCAGCTGGTTCCGCGACTTCCACCTCGACGCGCTGCGCCTGGACGCCGTGCACGCGCTGCTGGACCGGCGGGCCGTCCACCTGCTCGAACAGCTCGCCACCGAGGTCGACGCGCTGTCGGCGGCGCTGAACCGGCCGCTGACCCTGATCGCCGAGTCCGACCTCAACGACCCGCGGCTCGTCACGCCCCGTGAGCGCGGCGGCTTCGGCCTGCACGCCCAGTGGTCGGACGACCTGCACCACGCCCTGCACGTCAAGCTCACCGGCGAGGCCTCGGGGTACTACACGGACTTCGCGGCGCCGGACGCGCTCGAGCGGGTGCTGCGCGAGGTGTTCTTCCACGCGGGCACGTGGTCGTCGTTCCGGGAGCGGACCCACGGCCGTCCGGTCGACACGCGGACCGTGCCCGGCCACCGCTTCCTCGGCTACCTGCAGAACCACGACCAGATCGGCAACCGCGCGACCGGCGACCGGCTGTCCGCGACGGTGTCGCGGGACCGGCTCGCCTGCGGCGCGGCGATCCTGTTCTGCTCGCCGTACACGCCGATGGTGTTCATGGGGGAGGAGTGGGCGGCGGGCACGCCGTGGCAGTTCTTCGCGTCCTTCCCGGACCCGGAGCTGGCCGAGGCCGTCCGCACGGGCCGCCGTCGCGAGTTCTCCCGGCACGGCTGGGGCGAATCCGACGTGCCCGACCCGATGGACCCCGCCACCGTCGAACGTTCGCGGCTGGACTGGGCCGAGCCCGAGCGGCCCGGTCACCGGGAGGTGCTGGAGCTCTACCGCGCGTTGATCCGGCTGCGCCGCGAGCGGCCCGAGCTGGCCGATCCGCGGGTCGCCGAGCTGCGCGTCGACTCCGCCCCGGACGGGTCCTGGCTCGTGCTGCACCGCGGCGGGCTGCGGCTGGCCGTCAACTTCGGCCCCGGCCCGGTGACGCTGCCGCTCGGGGCGACGGCGTCGCTGCTCGCCTGGGGAGAGGCCACCGTGGACGGTGGGGCAGCGCACCTGCCCCCGGACACCTTCGTCGTGGCCGGGACGACACCCTGACGGCGGTTGCCTCCGGGTAACTGTCCTGTCATGGCGCGCACGGACCACCTCCGATCTGGGACGATTCAAGAATGGCCACACGACCCTCCGCCGACCACGTCCTCGCCGGCCGCCCCTTCCCGCTCGGAGCCCATCCCGAGGCCGGGGGAGTGCGGTTCGCGATCACGTCCGCCGTCGCGGACGCCGTCGACCTGTGCTTGATCGACGCCGACGGGTCGGAACGCCGGATCGCGCTGACCGAGCGGACTTTCGGCGTCTGGCACGGCCTGGTGCCCGGCGTGACGCCGGGGCAGCGCTACGGCTACCGGATCCACGGCCCGTACGACCCGGCCCGCGGCCTGCGGTGCAACCCGCACAAGCTGCTCGTCGACCCGTACGCCCGGCAGATCACCGGCGGGCTCACCGACCTGGGCGCGGCCCAGGGCTTCACCGGCGACCCGGAGCGCGGGCCCATGTCCACTGTGGACTCCCTGGGCAGCGTGCCGCTGTCGGTGGTCAGCTCGCCCGGCGGGCCGGACACCGGGATCAAGCCGGAGGTCCCGTTCGAGGAGGCGGTGATCTACGAGCTGCACGTCAAGGGCTTCACCCAGCGGCACCCCTTCATCCCGGAGGCGCTGCGGGGCACCTACCTCGGCCTGGCCCACCCGGTGTCGATCGAGTACCTGACCCGCCTCGGCGTCACGTCGGTCGAGCTGCTGCCGGTGCACGCGTTCCTCGACGAGCCCTCGCTGGTCCGGGCCGGCCGGCACAACTACTGGGGTTACTCGCCGCTCGGCTTCTTCGCCCCGCACGCCGCCTACGCCAGCGAACCGGGCCACGAGGTCGAGGAGTTCCGGCTGATGGTGGCCGCCCTGCACGCGGCGGGCATCGAGGTGATCCTCGACGTCGTGTTCAACCACACCTGCGAGGGCGGGCCGGACGGGCCGACGCTGAGCTTCCGCGGGCTGAACGCGCCGGTGTACTACCTGCACACCGACCGCGGCCACATGGCCGACATCACCGGCTGCGGCAACACCCTGGAGGCCGGCTCGCCGACCGTGGTGCGGCTGGTGACCGACTCGCTGCGGTACTGGACGCAGGAGATGGGGGTCGACGGCTTCCGGTTCGACCTCGCCAGCACGCTCGGGCGGCCGCGCGGCGGCGCGTTCGACCCGGCGTCGACGCTGCTCACCGCGATCACCACCGACCCGGTGCTCTCGCGCTGCAAGCTGATCGCCGAGCCGTGGGACGCGACCGGCGAGGGCTACCGCGTCGGCGGCTTCGGCGCCCAGTGGGCGGAGTGGAACGGCCGCTACCGCGACACGATCCGCGACTTCTGGCGCGGCGCGACCGGCGTGCGCGACCTCGCCTACCGGCTGTCCGGCTCGTCGGACCTCTACGACCACAACCTGCGGCGGCCGTGGCAGTCGATCAACTTCGTCACCGCCCACGACGGCTTCACGCTGCGGGACCTGGTGTCCTACAACGAAAAGCACAACGAAGGCAACGGCGAGGACAACCGCGACGGCACCAACGACAACCGCTCGTGGAACCACGGCGCCGAGGGCGCCACGGCCGACCCGGCGATCCGGCAGCTGCGGACCCGGCAGGCGCGCAACATGTTCGCCACGCTGCTGCTGTCCACCGGCACGCCGATGCTCACCGCGGGTGACGAGTTCTGGCGGACGCAGGGCGGCAACAACAACGCGTACTGCCTCGACGACGAGACGTCGTGGTTCGACTGGACGCCGGACGACCCCGACGCCGAGGCCATGCTGGCCTTCGCCCGCCGGGTCGTGCGGCTGCGCGCGAACAGCCCGGCGCTGCGGCAGCCGGAGTTCTTCGAAGGCCGGACCACCCCGACGGGCAAGCCGGACCTCGTCTGGTTCCGCCCGGACGGCGAGGAGTTCGGCGAAAGCGACTGGTTCGAGGACCGCCACACGCTCGGCATGTGGATCGACGGCTCGAACAGCCAGGCCCGCAACCGCGAGGGCGCACTGGTGCCCGACCACTCGTGGCTGCTGTGGATGCACGCCGGCGACGCCCCGGCCGAGGTCGTGCTGCCCGGGCGCGAGTACGGCGAGACGTTCAAGCCGACGCTGGACACGAGCACGGCCGACGGCAGCCCGGCCAACCCGGGCCCCCTGGAAGCCAAGAGCCGCCTGACGCTCCAGTCCCGTTCCCTGCTCCTGCTACGGGCCCCGCGCCTGGCCGCCGAACCCCACCCCGAGCCCTACTGACCCACCCCACCCCCACCCGAGCTTTCACGTGAAAGCTCGGGTCCCAGGTCGGAGCTTTCACGTGAAAGCTCGGGTCTCACACCCCCGCGGGGCCGTGGGGACGCCCGGTCGTAACCTGGCGGACACGTGGGTGGAACTCGTTGCGCGGGAAGCGTTTCACCTGATCCGTTTTGGGTACAGGGATAGAGAACCCTGCCTCGTGGGCGCTTGATCGAGTCAGGCAGACTGTCGCCGTCTGCGTCCAACCGACATATCGAAGGGCGTTGCCCATGACCGGCCGGCTCGGCATCGACGACGTCTCCCCCAGCGTGGGCTGTGGCCGCTATCCGGCCAAAGCCGTTGTGGGCGAACACATCCCGGTCTTCGCGACCGTCTGGCGCGAAGGGCACGACGCCGTCGCGGCGACCGTGGCGTGGCGTGGTCCGGACGACCGGCTGACCCGCCAGACGCGGATGGTGCCGCGCGGTCCCGACCACCCGGACGAATTCGCCGCGGTGATCGCCCCCGACACCACCGGGATGTGGACGTTCCGGATCGACGCGTGGGGCGACCCGTGGGCGACGTGGGAGCACGCCGTCGAGGTGAAGGTCGCCGCCGGGCAGGGTCCCGAAGACCTCGCGAACGACCTCGAGAACGGCGCCCGGCTGATCGAGCGCGTCTCCCGCCGCCCCGACCGCCGGGGCGAGAAGGCGCTGCTGATCGGCGCGGTGAAGGCGCTGCGCGACGAGGAGCGCAGCCTCGCCGAGCGCGTCGGGCCCGCCCTCTCGCCCGAGGTCCGCCAGGTCATGCACGAGTTCCCGGTGCGGGAGCTGATCACCAAGGGCAAGCCGCAGAAGGTGTGGGTCGACCGCCGCCGCGCCGCGTTCGGCTCCTGGTACGAGCTGTTCCCCCGCTCCACCGGCGGCCTCGACGCCGGAGGCAAGCCGGTGCACGGCACCTTCTCCACCGCCGCGGACGCCCTCGACCGGGTCGCAAAAATGGGCTTCGACGTCGTCTACCTCCCGCCGATTCACCCGATCGGCCGAGTGAACCGCAAGGGCCCGAACAACACGCTCGACGCCAAGCCGGAAGACGTCGGCTCGCCGTGGGCGATCGGCGCCGACGAGGGCGGGCACGACGCCATCCACCCGGACCTCGGCACCTTCGACGACTTCGACGCCTTCGTCGCGAGGGCCGGCGAGCTCGGCATGGAGGTGGCGCTCGACTTCGCGCTGCAGGCCGCGCCCGACCACCCGTGGGTGCTCAAGCACCCCGAGTTCTTCACGACCCGCCCGGACGGCTCGATCGCGTACGCGGAGAACCCGCCGAAGAAGTACCAGGACATCTACCCGATCAACTTCGACAACGACCCCAAGGCCGTCTACGAAGAGATGCTGCGGGTCATCACCGTCTGGATCGACCACGGGGTGAAGATCTTCCGGGTCGACAACCCGCACACCAAGCCGCCGGACTTCTGGGCCTGGCTGATCCAGTCGGTGAAGGACGCCCATCCCGACGTGCTGTTCCTGGCCGAGGCGTTCACCCGCCCGGCGCGCCTGTGGGGCCTGGCCCGGCTCGGCTTCACCCAGAGCTACACCTACTTCACGTGGCGGACCGGCAAGCAGGAGCTGATCGACTTCGCCATCGACCTGCGGGAACACTGGACCGAGGGCCGGCCGAACCTGTTCGTCAACACCCCGGACATCCTCCACGAGTCGCTGCAGCGCGGCGGCCCCGGCATGTTCGCGCTGCGGGCCGCGCTCGCGGCGACGATCTCGCCGACGTGGGGCGTCTACTCGGGGTACGAGCTGTTCGAGCACGTCGCGGTCCGCGAGGGCAGCGAGGAGTACCTCGACTCCGAGAAGTACCAGCTGCGCCCGCGCGACTTCGAGCGCGCGCTCGACGAAGGCCGCTCGCTGGAGCCGTGGATCGCGAAGCTGAACGCCGTCCGCCGCGCCCACCCGGCGCTGCAGCAGATGCGCACCCTGCACTTCCACCACGTCGAGAACGACGCGCTGCTGGCCTACTCCAAACAGGACCCGGCCACCGGCGACACCGTGGTCACGGTCGTCACCCTCGACCCGTACGGGACCCAAGAGGGCACGTTGTGGCTCGACACCGCGGCGCTCGGGTTCGAAGCGCACGAACGGCTGATCGCGCACGACGAGGTCACCGGCGACACCTGGGACTGGGGGCCGGCGAACTACGTCCGGCTCGAACCCTGGCGGGCGGTGGCGCACGTGGTCTCGGTGAGACGCCGGCTGGCCGGCTGAGGTGGAAGGACAGGGACTCGAGGGACGAGGTGGAACACATGGCGGATGAAGCCCGGCCCGACGCCGCGTTGGGGCTGGACGGTGTGCCGCACACCGGTGAGGCGATGACCGCCGACGGCATGCTGGTGGAACCGCAGGCCGGGGACTTCCGGTCGGCGCAGCAGGCGCCGAGCAACCCGGAGTGGTTCAAGGGCGCGGTGTTCTACGAAGTGCTGGTGCGCGCGTTCGCCGACTCCAACGGCGACGGCACCGGCGACCTGCGCGGCCTGGCCGGCCGGCTGGACTACCTGGCCTGGCTCGGCATCGACTGCCTGTGGCTGCCGCCGTTCTACGCCTCGCCGCTGCGCGACGGCGGGTACGACATCAGCGACTTCCGCGCGGTGCTGCCGGAGTTCGGCAGCGTCGAGGACTTCGTCTTCCTGCTCAACGAGGCGCACCGCCGCGGCATCCGCGTGATCACCGACCTCGTGCTCAACCACACCTCGGACGCCCACCCCTGGTTCCAGCAGTCCCGCAGCGACCCCGACGGCCCGTACGGCGACTACTACGTGTGGAGCGACGACGACTCCCGCTACGCCGACGCGCGGATCATCTTCGTCGACACCGAGACGTCGAACTGGACCTACGACCCGGTGCGCGGCCAGTTCTACTGGCACCGGTTCTTCTCCCACCAGCCCGACCTGAACTTCGAGAACGTCGACGTCCAGAACGCGATGATCGACACCCTGCGGTTCTGGCTGGACCTGGGCATCGACGGGTTCCGCCTCGACGCCGTGCCGTACCTGTTCGAGCAGGAGGGCACCAACTGCGAGAACCTGCCGCGCACGCACGAGTTCCTCAAGCGCTGCCGCAAGGTCGTCGACGACGAATACCCGGGCCGGATCCTGCTCGCCGAGGCCAACCAGTGGCCTTCGGACGTCGTCGAGTACTTCGGCGACCCGGAGGTCGGCGGCGACGAGTGCCACATGGCGTTCCACTTCCCGCTGATGCCGCGGATCTTCATGGCCGTGCGGCGCGAGTCGCGGTTCCCGATCTCGGAGATCCTCACCCAGACCCCGACCATCCCCAGCGGGGCCCAGTGGGGCATCTTCCTGCGCAACCACGACG
This sequence comes from Amycolatopsis sp. A133, assembly GCF_031082405.1. Taxonomy (GTDB): domain Bacteria; phylum Actinomycetota; class Actinomycetes; order Mycobacteriales; family Pseudonocardiaceae; genus Amycolatopsis. The sequence continues at coordinate 399,304 of NZ_JAVHJU010000025.1, read as the reverse complement.
AGCTGACCCTCGAGATGGTCACCGACGAAGAGCGCGACTACATGTACGCGGAGTACGCCAAGGACCCGCGCATGAAGGCCAACATCGGCATCCGCCGGAGGCTGGCGCCGCTGCTGGACAACGACCGCAACCAGCAGGAGCTGTTCACCGCGATGCTCCTGTCCCTCCCCGGTTCGCCCGTTCTGTACTACGGTGACGAGATCGGCATGGGAGACAACATCTGGCTCGGCGACCGCGACGCGGTGCGCACCCCCATGCAGTGGACCCCGGACCGCAACGCCGGGTTCTCCTCCTGCGACCCCGGCCGGATCTACCTGCCGGTGATCATGGACCCGGTGTACGGCTACCAGGGCCTGAACGTCGAGGCGCAGTCGAACAACGCTTCTTCGCTGCTCAACTGGACCCGCCGGATGATCGAGGTGCGCAAGCAGCACCACGCGTTCGCCGAGGGCGAATTCGTCGACCTCGGCGGGTCCAACCCGAGCGTGCTGGCCTACAAGCGCCAGTGGCGGCGCCCGGACGGCGGCGAAGACGTCGTGCTCTGCGTGAACAACCTCTCCCGGTTCCCGCAGCCGGTGGAGCTGGATCTGTCCGCGCACCGCGGGTGCACGCCGGTGGAGCTCACCGGCGGCGTGCGGTTCCCCAGTATCGGGGACCTCTCGTACCTGCTGACGCTGCCCGGGCACGGCTTCTACTGGTTCCAGCTGACGAGCCCGGGAGACGAAGGCGAAGCGAGGTGAGTCCCTTGTCCGACCCGCGCGAGCTGGTCGACGATCTGACCGAGGACCTGAAGTGCTGGCTGCCGGAGCAGCGCTGGTTCGCCGGCAAGGACCGGGCGGTGACCGGCGTCCGGACGCTCGGCGTGACCGAGCTGATGTCCGGCGATCCACAGCTGCTGCACGTCGTCGTCGAGGTCGCCCAGGACGACCGGCGCGAGCCCTACCAGCTGCTGGTGGGGCGGCGGACGCACCCGCCGGAGATCGCGTCGGCCAGCTGGATCGGGGCCGTCGGCGACCTCAACGCGTACGAGGCGTCCGGCGACCTGGACGTCACCGGTGTGCTGCTGGACCTGATGGCCCGCGAGGAGCGGGTCGGTCCGCTGGTCTTCGAGCACGAGCCCGGCGTGACGCTGGACACCGGGCTGCGGGCCCGGCCGATCACGTCGGAGCAGAGCAACACGTCCCTGGTCTACGGCGGCCAGTACATCCTCAAGCTGTTCCGGAAGCTGACGCCGGGCAAGAACAAGGACCTGCTGCTGCACCGCGCGCTGCAGGGCGTCGGCAGCAAGCACATCGCGCCGGTGCTCGGGTCGATCACCGGTGACCTGAACGGCGAGCCGACCACCGTCGGCATGCTCCAGCAGTTCCTGTCGGACGCGGTCGACGGCTGGGCGATGGCCACCACCAGCGTCCGCGACCTGATGGCCGCACCCGAACTGCATCCCGACGAGGTCGGCGGCGACTTCGCCGGCGAGGCCGAGCGGCTCGGGCGCGCCGTCGCGGAGGTGCACGCGGACCTCGCCGAGGCACTCGGCACCGAACCCGCCGACGCCGACGAGCTGGGGCGCTCGACGGACGCGATGCTCGACCGGCTCGACACGATGGCCGGCCGGGTACCCGAGCTGGCCCCGCACGCCCCGCAGCTGCGGGCGGCGTTCGAGAAGCTGCGCGCGCTGCCCGCCGGCTCGGTGACCATGCAGTACATCCACGGCGACCTGCACCTGGGCCAGGTGCTGCGGACGGTCGGCGGCTGGCTGCTGATCGACTTCGAGGGCGAGCCCGCGGCCCCGGTCGAGGAGCGCCACGCGCTCCGGTCGCCGTTGCGCGACGTCGCGGGCATGCTGAGGTCGTTCGACTACGCGGCCCAGCAGATGCTGGTCGGCCAGCCGGACGAACCGGCGCTGGCCGAGCGCGCCCACGAGTGGTCGGACCGCAACCGGGCGGCGTTCTGCGAGGGCTACGCCGCGATCGCGGCCGACCCGCGCGATCAGGGCGAGCTGCTGCGCGCCTTCGAACTGGACAAGGCGGTCTACGAGGTGGGCTACGAGCACGCGAACCGGCCCGACTGGCTGGGCGTGCCGCTCGCCTCGATCGCCCGGATCACTAGCGGAGGGACGACACCGTGAACGCGGCTCCCGAAGGCCTCCCGGCCGCGGCCCCGCCGGCCGCGGACATCGACCGGCTGCTCGCCGGCTCTCACCACGACCCGCACTCGGTGCTGGGCGTGCACGCGGTGGGCAAGGGCTTCGCGGCCCGGGCGCTGCTGCCCGGCGCGAAAGCCGTCACGCTGTGCGCGGGCGGGCAGAAGTACCCGATGGAGCCGGTCATCGACGCGCTGTTCGCCGTCGCCGTGCCCGAGCACCCCGGCGACTACCGCCTGGAAGTCGAGTACGACGGGCACACCGCGACCTCCGACGACCCGTACCGCTGGCTGCCCACGGTGGGCGAGCTGGACCGGCACCTGATCGGCGAGGGCAGGCACGAGCGGCTCTGGGAGGCGCTCGGCGCGCACGTCCGGTCGTACGAGACGTCGAACGGGGTCGTCGAGGGGACGTCGTTCGCGGTCTGGGCGCCGAACGCCCGCGGCATCCGCGTGATCGGCGACTTCAACGGCTGGGACGGGCGCGGGCACCCGATGCGCTCGCTCGGCTCGTCCGGCGTCTGGGAGCTGTTCGTGCCCGGCGTCGGTGTGGGCACCTGCTACAAGTTCCGGATCCTCGGCGCCGACGGCAACTGGCAGGAGAAGGCCGACCCGATGGCGTTCGCCACGGAGCACCCGCCCGCGACGGCGTCGGTCGTCACCAGTTCCGCGTACCTGTGGGAAGACGACGAGTGGGTCGCTCAGCGCGAAGCCACGCAGTGGGCCGCGGCCCCGATGAGCGTCTACGAGGTCCACCTCGGCTCGTGGCGGCCCGGTCTCGACTACCGGGAACTGGCCGACCAGCTGGGCGACTACGTCGTCGAAACCGGTTTCACGCACGTCGAGCTGCTGCCGGTTTCGGAGCACCCGTTCGGCGGCTCGTGGGGCTACCAGGTGACGTCGTACTACGCGCCGACGTCCCGCTTCGGTTCGCCGGACGACTTCCGCTACTTCGTCGACCGCTTGCACCAGCGGGGGATCGGCGTGCTCGTCGACTGGGTGCCCGCGCACTTCCCGCGTGATGCCTGGGCGCTGGCGAAGTTCGACGGGACCGCGCTGTACGAGCACGCGGACCCGCGCCGCGGCGAGCAGCCCGACTGGGGCACGCTCGTGTTCGACTTCGGCCGCAACGAGGTCCGCAACTTCCTGGTCGCCAACGCGCTGTTCTGGATCGAGGAGTTCCACCTCGACGGGCTGCGCGTCGACGCGGTGGCGTCGATGCTCTACCTCGACTACTCCCGCAAGGAAGGGGAGTGGCTGCCCAACCAGTACGGCGGCCGCGAGAACCTGGACGCGGTGCGGTTCCTGCAGGAGCTGAACGCGACCGTCTACAAGCGACACCCGGGGATCGTGATGGTGGCCGAGGAGTCGACGGCGTGGCCGGGCGTCACGCGCCCGACCCACCTCGGCGGCCTCGGGTTCGGCTTCAAGTGGAACATGGGCTGGATGCACGACACGCTCCGGTACTTCTCGCACGAGCCGATCCACCGCGCGTACCACCACAACGAGATGACGTTCTCGCTCGTGTACGCGTGGAGCGAGAACTTCGTCCTGCCGCTGTCGCACGACGAAGTGGTGCACGGCAAGGGATCCCTGTGGGGCCGGATGCCGGGCGACGCCTGGAACAAGGCGGCCGGGCTGCGGTCGCTGCTGGCGTTCATGTGGGCGCACCCCGGCAAGCAGCTGCTGTTCATGGGCGGCGAGTTCGGCCAGCCGGGGGAGTGGTCGGAGTCGAAGTCGCTGGACTGGCACCTGATGGACGATCCGCTGCACCTCGGGGTGTGGGAGCTGCTGCGGTCGCTGAACACGGTCTACCGGTCGTCGCCGGCGTTGTACAGCCAGGACACCTCCCCGGACGGCTTCCGCTGGATCGACGCGAACGACTCCAGCGGCAACGTGCTGAGCTTCCTCCGCATCGGCGTCGACGGCTCGCGGCTGGCCTGCGTGGCCAACTTCGCGGGCGTCCCGCACCACGACTACCGCGTCGGCCTCCCGGCGGCGGGCCGCTGGCGCGAAGTCGTCAACACCGACGCCGAGGCGTACGGCGGTTCCGGAGTCGGGAACATGGGCGTGGTGGAGGCCATCGAGGAGCCGTGGCACGGCCAGCCGGCCTCCGCAGTCCTCCAGCTCCCCCCGGCCGGAGTCCTCTGGCTGGCAGAAGAAACCCCACCGGACCCGGACCTCACGTGATCTGAGGGGCATCACGCGTGTCCCGAGGGGCATCACGCGTGATTGGGCGGGCATCAAGCGAGATGCCCCTCCAGTCACGCGAGATGCCCCTCCAATCACGGGTGATGCCCCTCTGATCACGGGAAAAGTCCTCGGCCGGGTGGGTGTCGGGGGCTTACCATCGGGGGATGGACGGCGCCGGTGGCGTCCTTGCGAACCTGATCCTCTTCGCCGTGGTGTGCCTCGCCCCCACGGTGCTGTTCTGGTGCGCGCTGCACGTCCCCAAGCTGGTCGGCTGGATCCGGGAGAAACGCGCGGAGCCGCAACCGGAGGGGCCGCCGATCGAACGCGTCGCCGCGGACCTGCGCCGCGTCCACCGGCTGCTGGCCGGCTACCCGTCCGGGACGCCGGCCGCGCGGCGGTTCGGCACCCGGCAGGCGTACGACGAGCTCCTCACCCAGGCCTGCCGCCAGGTCGGCGTGCCGCACCGGCTCGGGGAGCTGCCGGAGGGCATGGACCGCGAGATCGAACGCCTGCGCGTCGAGCAGTCGCTTCGGGAGCGCGGGCTGGCCGTGCCGTGAGCTGCCCGGGCCGTGTACGCGCGCGAGGCCCCGCCTCAGGGAGCAGGTGATCTTGACCCCAAGATCCCGGAAACGGAGAACCCCGCCACCACTTTCGCCGTGGTGGCGGGGTTCTCGTTGTCCCGTAAGGGAAATCAGTCCAGGTAGTCCCGCAGGACCTGGGACCGCGACGGGTGGCGCAGCTTCGACATCGTCTTCGACTCGATCTGCCGGATGCGCTCCCGGGTCACCCCGTACACCTGGCCGATCTCGTCGAGCGTGCGCGGCTGGCCGTCCGTGAGGCCGAAGCGCAGCCGGACCACGCCCGCCTCGCGCTCGGACAGCGTCTGCAGCACCGACTGGAGCTGGTCCTGCAGCAGCGTGAACGACACCGCGTCGACCGCGACGACCGCTTCGGAGTCTTCGATGAAGTCGCCGAGCTGGCTGTCGCCCTCGTCGCCGATCGTCTGGTCCAGCGAGATCGGCTCGCGGGCGTACTGCTGGATCTCCAGGACCTTCTCCGGGGAGATGTCCATTTCCTTCGCGAGCTCTTCCGGGGTCGGCTCGCGGCCGAGGTCCTGGAGCAGTTCGCGCTGGATGCGGCCCAGCTTGTTGATGACCTCGACCATGTGCACCGGGATGCGGATGGTGCGGGCCTGGTCGGCCATCGCGCGGGTGATCGCCTGGCGGATCCACCACGTGGCGTACGTCGAGAACTTGTAGCCCTTGGTGTAGTCGAACTTCTCCACCGCGCGGATCAGGCCGAGGTTGCCCTCCTGGATGAGGTCCAGGAACGCCATGCCGCGGCCGGTGTAGCGCTTGGCCAGCGACACCACGAGCCGGAGGTTCGCCTCGAGCAGGTGGTTCTTGGCGCGCTCGCCGTCACGCACGATCCACTTGAGATCGCGGCGCATCTGGGTGACGAGCTTCTCGCCCTCCTCCTCGGCGGTGCGCACGCGCTCGGCGGCGTAGAGCCCGGCCTCGATCCGCTTGGCCAGCTCCACCTCCTCCTCCGCGTTCAGCAGCGCGACCTTGCCGATCTGCTTGAGGTAGGCCCGCACGGAGTCGGCGGACGCGGTGAGCTCGGCGTCCTTGCGCGCCTGGCGCAGCGCCTCGGACTCCTCCTCGTCCCAGACGAAGTCCGGGTTGTCGCTCTTGGCCGCGGCCTTGTCGGCCGCCGCCCCGCGACGCCGCTGCGCCGGGGTCTCCTCGTCGGACTCGTCGTCGTCATCGTCGTCGTCGGCCGAGTCGGCGTCCGGCTCGTCGGCCACCGTTTCGTCGACGACGTCGACCTCGACCTCTTCCAGCTCCGACAGGTCGGGCGTGTCGAGTTCGACGTCCTCGAGGTCGGCGGGGCCGTCCGGCTCGCCGTCTTCGGTCTTCGCGCCCTTGGTCGCGGGCTTCTTCGCCGGTGCCTTCTTGGCCGGAGCCTTCTTGGCAGTGGTGGTCTTGCGCGCCGCTGGCTTCGCCGTCCCGGTGGCTGCCTCTTCGGCCGGCTCGCCGGCTGCGGTCGCTGTCTTCGTCCCGCCTCGGGTTGCGGTTCTTGCGGCTGCCACTTACGCCCTTTCGCAGCGGTCGATCATGACGAGCAACGGCCGGGGGCCACTGCTGCCTCACATTCGGGGATCACGCCTCGGCCTGCGGTTTTGCCCTCCGCAGCCGTGGGCCGTGTTCCATTGTAACGACGGTACGCGCATGCGGTGCGAAGCGATCACCCTCAGCGCCGAATCAGTGCTGGATGCCCTCGGCCGCGGCGGCCGCGGCGCCGACGATCCCGGCGTTGTTCTGCAGGCTCGCCACCAGCACCGGAGTGCGGATGTCCAGCAGCGGCACCCATTTTTCGGCCTTCTTGCTGACCCCGCCGCCGACGATGAACAAGTCGGGCCAGATGAGGTTCTCCAGCACGGTCAGATAACGGTGCACGCGCTTGGCCCATTCGGGGTAGGAGAGCCCCTCGTTGTCCTTCACCGAGGCGGCCGCGCGCTTCTCCGCGTCGTGGCCGTCGATCTCCAGGTGGCCGAACTCGGTGTTGGGGACGAGCTTGCCGTCCTGGAAGACCGCGCTGCCGATGCCGGTGCCGAAGGTGAGCAGCGCGGTCACGCCCTTGCGCGCGATCGGGTCGCCGAAGCGGATCTCCGCCATGCCCGCCGCGTCGGCGTCGTTGAGCATCGCGATCTGGTCGACGCCCCGGCCGAGCCGCTTGGCGAACAGCGCGTCCGCGTCGGTGCCGATCCACTGCTTGTCGATGTTCGCCGCGGTGTGCGCGACGCCCTTCTTGACGACCGCGGGGAGCGTCACGCCGACCGGGCCGTCCCAGGCCGCCTGCGTCACGATGTCGTGCACGACGTCCGCCACCGCCGACGGGGTGGACGGCTTCGGCGTTTCGATCCGGATCCGGTCGCCGATCAGCTGTCCGGAGTCCAGGTCGACCAAGGCGCCCTTGATCCCGCTGCCGCCGATGTCGATGCCGAAACCTCGGCGGGTCGCCTCCACCACGGACGTGGTCCCTTCTCGCACGATTCAGAAGCCTGCCTCGGAGACTTTAACCGGATGTGGTGACATGTCGGACGTGGGAGTTGACGAGTCGTTGCTGAAAAGCGTCGCGGTGCAGGTCGCGACGGAAGCCGCCGCCCTGGTCCGCGAGGCCTGGGCAGGCATGGCGGACGGCCGCGCGGTCGCCGTGGGCACCAAGTCCGGGGCCACCGATGTGGTGACCGCGGTGGACCACGAGTCGGAACGCCTGGTGCGCGACCGGCTGGCCGCACTGCGGCCGGGAGAGCCGGTGCTGGGTGAGGAAGGCGGCGGCGCGGCCGGCGACGGTGTGACGTGGGTGGTCGACCCGATCGACGGGACGGTCAACTTCCTCTACGGGCTGCCGTGGTTCGCGGTGTCGATCGCCGCGCAGGTCGGCGGCGTGTCGGTAGCCGGCGCGGTCGTGGAGCCGGCGAGCGGCCGAGTGTGGTCGGCGGCCCGCGGGCAGGGCGCGTTCCTGGACGGCCGCCGGCTGGCGGTGTCGGCGCCGCCGAGCCTGGAAGTGACGCTGGTCGGAACCGGTTTTGCGTACTCGCCGGAGCGGCGGGTGCGTCAGTCGCGCTTCGCGGCGGAGCTGCTGGGCCGGGTCCGGGACATCCGCCGCAACGGGGCGGCGTCGCTGGACCTGTGCGCGGTGGCGGCGGGCTGGCTGGACGCGTACGTGGAGCACGGGCTCAACCGCTGGGACTGGGCGGCGGGAGCGCTGATCGCGGCCGAGGCGGGCGCGGAGGTGGCGCTCCCGGGCGCGGCGGCGGATCTGGGCGCGGACGCGACGTACGCGGCGGCCCCGTCGATCGCGGACCCGCTGCGGAAGGCACTGGCGGACTGCGGCGCGGCAGAGGTCTGAGCCTGTCCCGCTGACCGGGATGGCCGGCTCTCCGGGTACGCCGATCGATCCGTCCGGGTGAGTTCGACCTTCGGCGATCAGGACTTACGGGGCGGGGTCAGCACTCGACGTCGCGGGCCGAGGCCAGCAGCGTCTGGTCGACGACCGGGGCCTTCGCGCCCGCGGACTGCTCGTTCGTGCCGCCGCCCTGGTGGGTCTTGGACCAGTCGGCGAGCTGGGTGACGATCTGGCGGGCCTCGGCGCGGGGCCGGAGGTCACCGAACAGGGTGCCCGTCACCACGTCGACGCTCGCGTCCTTGCGGTTGTCCTGGACCAGCTCGGCGCAGGGGACGACGAGGCTGAGCGTCCGGGCCGCGGTGCTGCCGTTCTCGCCGAAGCGGATCTGGCCGCGGCACTTGGCTTCGCGGTTCTCGTAGGCCGGGTCGTTGGCCGGTTCCGCGGCGCTGGTGAACCCGAGTTCCTTCAGGGCGGTCGTGGTGATGCCGCCCTGGCCGCGGCTGCCCGAGGCGTTGAGGACCCGGTAGGCGACCTTGTCCGGCGGGACGGGGCTGCGGTCGTCGAGCGCGCTGTGGGGGAGGGTGCTGAACGTGACACCCGGTGGCGGGCTCGGGGGCGGGTCGCACTTGACCGCCTCGTCGACGTCGCCCTTGCCGATCGCCGCATTCACCCAGACGATGATCGCGCCGAGGGCGAGCACGCCGATGACGATCAGCGCCGGCAGCGGCTTGTGCTTGCGATACGGCCGAGCCCTACGGTCCCCGATGCCGTTCCCCGACGCCACCTGCCCGTCCCTTCCCGAACACGAAACCGACCGTGCGTACCGGGCACCGTCGAGGCCGATCAGCCTAGGCGTTGCGGCCCGCGCGGGTGGTCCCGGGTCACCCCGCCGAAACATCCGATCCCCGTGCAGCGATCGCACCACGGCGGGGTCGGCGGGGGCAAGCGGACGCGGGTCGCGCGTGAAGTTCTCCACCCGGGCGCAACCCGAACGGACGACAACGCGTCTTACCTGCGGGTTCCCCCTGTCGGGTGACGATTGCCCGGCAATGTCTGACTCGTTGCAGAACCCGGACAGCGGTGAGCTACCCTTCCCGGGCTCCGGCCGCAGGAAGAGGCGCAAAAAGAAGAGACCTCGGTCACTTCGGCCGTCGGGCACAAACGAGGGCCCTGGAACGTTGACCAGCGGCACGGCGGACTCGCGGGCGCATCCGCGAATCCGGGAAAACGACTACACAAGCTGATCGCAGGGGTGAGGGACACATGGCTACCGACTACGACGCTCCGCGCCGCAGCGAAGCCGACGAGCTGGCCGAAGACTCGTTGGAGGAGCTCAAGGCCCGGCGCAACGAGAACCAGTCCGGCGTCGTCGACGTCGACGAGGACGCGACCGCCGAGAACTTCGAGCTGCCGGGTGCCGACCTTTCCGGGCTTTCCGGTGAGGACATGACCGTGAAGGTGGTGCCGAAGCAGGCGGACGAGTTCACCTGCTCCGTGTGCTTCCTGGTGCACCACCGCAGCCGGCTGGCCGAGGACAGCGGCGGACGCCTGATCTGCCGCGACTGCGCCTGACCGCGCAGAGGGGTTCTCGGAACAGGGGACGAACAGACGCGACGGAGAGCCTCGAGGACCGAGGGGGAGGCTCGAAGCGCGCTGGGGACAAGGGGGCCGGCCGGCAGGCCGGCCCCCTTCCACGTCCGGGGTCAGGCGCCTTTCAGCAGCTCGGCGACGCGCTCGGGGTGCCGGGTGCTGAACAGCCAGTACGGCGTCGGGTCGGCCGCGTCGGTGAGGCGGACCTTCACGACCGGGCCGACCCAGCCGCGGTGCAGCACGTACGCGGCGGGATCGCCGTCGCGCCCGAGGGCCTTGCGCTTGGCGTCCTTGTCGAAGATCTCCACCTCGCCCGCGTAGCGCAGCGGCAGGTGCGCGTCGCCGACCCACAGCTCCGGCTCGGCACCCCCGGTGATCCGGACCTTCGACCGGCCCAGCGACAGCAGCAGCGCCACGACGACCGGCAACGCGATCACGTACGGCAGCCACGCCCGGATCCCCGGGTACCCGAGGTCGATCTCCGCCGCGAGCAGCACCGCGCCCAGCACCGGCAGCGGCCAGCCCCACCACGGGACGTACAGCCGTTCGGAGTGCCGGACCGCGGCGTTCGCGGCCGTCTTCGCTGATTCACCCACGGGTAGAGAGTAATCTCGCCGCCCGTGTCCAGCGTTCAGGTACTCCTCTCCCGGCTCGATCCGGATGTCCCGCTGCCCGCCTACGCCCGACCGGGCGACGCGGGCGCCGATCTCGTCACCACCTCGGATATCGTGCTCGGGCCCGGGGAACGCGGTGTCGTCGGCACCGGCGTCGCGATCGCGCTCCCGCCCGGGTACGCGGGGTTCGTCCACCCGCGGTCCGGCCTGGCCGCCCGGGTCGGCCTCTCGGTGGTGAACACCCCGGGCACGATCGACGCCGGCTACCGCGGGGAGATCAAGATCTGCCTGATCAACCACGACCCGGTGCACCCGGTGGAGCTGACGCGCGGCGACCGCATCGCCCAGCTGGTCGTGCAGCGGGTCGAGCACGCGGAGTTCGTCGAGGTCGACCGGCTCGACGCGACCGAGCGGGGCGACGGAGGCTACGGCTCCACGGGTGGACACGCCACACTGGGAGCACCGGCGCTCGCCGCGAGCGCCGCCACGGGGGAAGGAACGGAGAAGTAGTGGGGATTTTCGGACGCAAGCGGCGGACCGAGGGCGGGTCCGCGGGACGGCACGCCGCGCCCGAGGCCGACGACACGATCGGGGACGAGGCGTACGACGAGGAAGCGGAGCTTTCGGACGTTTCCGACGGCCCGTACGACGTGGCCGACTTCGACGACGACGGCATCCCGCGGATCGACCTCGGCTCGGTGAAGGTGCCGGTGCCCGACGGTTCCCAGGTCCAGGTCGAGATGGACCCGGAGGCCGGGGGCGTGCGCGCCGTGCACGTCGTCACCGAGCAGGGCCAGATCACGGTCAGCGCGTACGCCGCGCCGCGCTCGGGCGGGCTGTGGGGGGAGGTCAGCGCCGAGCTGGCCGACCAGCTGCGGGCCGACGGCGCCAAGGTCACCATCGGCCGCGGCGTGTGGGGCCTGGAGATCTCGGCCATCATCGGCGACGTCGCCCTGCGCTTCGTCGGCGTCGACCGGCCCCGCTGGATGTTGCGCGGCGTCATCGCCGGGCCCCAGTCGGAGGCCGCCGGAGCCGTCGAGGTGCTGCGCGACATCGTGCGGCGGACCATCGTCGACCGCGGCGACGCCCCCATGCCGGTCCGGACCCCGCTGACCATCACGCTGCCCGAGGCGGTCGCCGAGCACATCGCGGCCCAGCAGCAGCAGGGCTGAAGCCCGTTCGGAGGCCGCCACCGGACGCCCGGTGGCGGCCTCCGGCTTTTCAGGACCGCAGCTTTCCGGGACGCAGCGTCTTCAGGAACGCCAGGACGGTCGCCCGGCCGAGGGACTCGCGGTCCGCGCCCAGCGCCGTGAGCGTCGTCTCGCCGAGGGCGGCGCGGGGGAGTGCGCTCGCCCACGCCGATGCGACTTTCGTCGGGTGCACCGGGTCGTCGGTGCACGTGCCGATGCCGGCCGGGACGTCCAGCGCCGCCAGCTCGCCGAGGGTGGGGGCGGGACGGCCCGCCGCGACGCGCAGGCTGCCGGCCAGCCCGGCGCCGTGCCGCCGCCACGCCCGGTCCAGTTCCGCCCGCAGCCAGCCCGGGCTGCCTTCGGTCTGGGCCAGTGCGGCACCGACCCCGGAACCGGCCACCAGATCCGCCGTCAGCGTCGCGGCCTGCGAAGCGGGTGCCGGGCCCGGGACGCCGTTCCAGGCCGGGAGCGCGGCCAGCAGGCCCCCGCAACGGGCCGCATTGCGCACCGCCCACTCCGCGGCGAGGTGGGCGCCGAACGAGATGCCGCCCACGAGCAGGGCGCCGTGTTCGTCCGCGAGCGCGTCGAGCGTGGCCAGGTAGCCGTCGGCGAGCGCCGCGCCCGGGGGCGGCGGTGGCGCGACGAGCGGGACACCGAGGGCGCGCAGCGGCCCGGCGAAGACGGCCCGGACGAACACCTCGTCCGAGCCGGTACCGGGCAGCAGCACCGCGGCGGGAACTCTGATTGCGGACGTCACGTTGCAATCCTTGCGCAAAGGCGTTTCCCTGGCGGGGACCGCAGCTACGCTGGAATCGCACGGGCCGCACGCACCACGTCGGGGGCGGCCCCGGAGCACAGGAGCACCTATGTCCGCCAAAGACGGCGGCTACTTCAGCCGGTTGGTTCGCAAGCTGACCAGCGACGTCGAGGATCTCGACGCCGACGAGATGTCGATGAGGTCGGGCGCCGAGGGCGCGCAGCGGGCTTGTGACTGCCGCTCGGGCGAAGAGGTCACCGTGATGGGACGGCTCCGCAGCGTCGAGCTCTGCCCGACCAACGAGGCCGCCACGCTGGAGGCCGAGCTGTTCGACGGAACACAGGGCGTGACGCTAATCTGGCTCGGCCGCCGCCGGATCCCGGGCATCGAGCCTGGCCGGACGATCAAGGTGCGCGGCCGGATGGCCGAGCGTGACGGCCAGAAGGTGCTGTACAACCCCTATTACGAGCTCCAGAGCCCAGTGAGTTGATCACCCATCGTGACTGAACCCGCCCCGAGCGAGAAGAAGACCGACGCGGACGAGCCGCAGCCCACTCTGCTCGAGCAGATGGGCGGCGTGTCCGGCCTGATCTACTCGTCGGTGCCGGTGATCGTCTTCGTGCTGGCGAACGCGATCTTCGGGCTGACCGCGGCCATCTGGACGTCGATCGGCAGCGCCGTGGCCATCACCGTGCTGCGGCTGGTCCGCAAGGAGCCCCTGCAGCCGGCGATCTCGGGGTTCTTCGGCGTCGCGATCGCGGCGTTCATCGCCTACCGCACGGGGTCGGCGAAGGGGTTCTTCCTGTTCGGGATCTACGCGAGCCTGATCTACTGCGGCATCTTCGTGCTGTCGGTGGTGGTGCGCCGGCCGATCGCGGGCGTGGTCTGGAACATGCTCAACGGAACCGGCCAGGCCTGGCGCAAGGACAAGCCGTCCCGCTACGGCTACGACGTCGCCACCCTGGCCATGGCGGCGATCTTCGCGGCCCGGTTCGTCGTGCAGCGGTGGCTCTACCAGGAGGACTACACCGGCTGGCTGGCCTTCGCGAAGATCGCGATGGGCTACCCGCTGTACGCACTGGGCCTGCTGGTGGTCGTATGGGCGGTCCGGCGCTCGGACAAGCGCCTGAAGGCACTGGCCGAAGCCGAGCCCGCCCCGGAGACCGACGCGGAGGTCGAGGCTCGCCTGCGCGAGAAGTACGCAGCTCCCGAAGCCTGACCCGCGCGGGGGCGCCCCCCGTTTTCGACTCTACCGGCAGGCACCGACAGTTTCGCCGCGTCCGCGGCCGATCTCGCGTGATGCCCCCCTGATCACGCGAGATGCCTCCCCAGTCACGCGAGATGCCCGCCCAATCACGCGAGTCGCGCGCTCAATCACGCGAGTCGCGCGCTCAATCAAGCGAGATACGGGTCCAATCACGCGAGATACGTGCTCAGTCACGCGAGATACGGGTTCAATCACGCGAGTTCCGGCCCGGATCACGCCGAGCGGCGTGGCGGAAGAGGCATCACTCGTGATTCCAGGGGCATCACGCGTGACTGCAGGGGCATGACTCGTGATTCGAGGGGCATCAGCCGGGCCCCGAAGCCAGGGCCGCGCGGGGCGCCCCCCGGTTTCCACACTACCGGCTGCCACCGACAGTTTCGGTGACCGAGGCAACGCCGCAACCCCTCCGAAGCCACGAGAAAGGCCCCCTGCAAACTCGCAGGGGGCCTTTCCGTCGGTCTCAGTACCCGAGCGCCGTCCGGATCTCAGGCTCGACGTCCGCGGTCGCCACGAACAGCAGCTCGTCGCCCGGCTCCAGGGGGTCCTCCGGTTGGGGCACGATCACCCGGTCCCCGCGCAGGATGGTCACCAGGGCGGCGTCCCGGGGGATCATCAGGTCGCTCACCGGCTTGCCCGCCAGGGGCGTCTCCGCCGGCAGGGTCAGCTCGACGAGGTTCGCGTTGCTCTGGCGGAACGTCATCAGGCGCACCAGGTCGCCGACGCTGACCGCCTCCTCGACCATCGCCGCGAGCATCCGGGGGGTCGACACCGCCACGTCGACGCCCCACGCGTCGGTGAACAGCCACTCGTTGGCCGGGTTGTTCACCCGGGCCACCACGCGCCGCACCGCGAACTCCGTCTTGGCCAGCAGCGACACCACCAGGTTGGCCTTGTCGTCGCCGGTCGCGGCGATCACCACGTCGCACTGCTCGATCCCGGACTCCTCCAGGATCGACACCTCGCAGGCGTCGCCGAGCACCCAGTCGGCCTGCTCGACGGCGTGCGGCTCGAACTGGTCGGCCTCGCGCTCGATGAGCATCACCTGGTGCCTGCCGTCGATCAGCTCGGCGGCGATGGAGCGGCCGACCGCCCCGGCGCCGGCAATCGCGACCCTCATGCCTCGTCCTCCGGTTCGCGGTTGGCCACACTCGTCACGTCGGTGATGGTGCCGGAGCGCGCGGCCACCCACACGACGTCGTCGGCCTGCAGCACGGTCTTGACGTCCGGCAGCACGGCGGTGCCCATCCGCATGATGAACGCCACCCGCGCGCCGCTCGCCTGCTGCAGGGACTTCACCGAGTGCCCGACCCAGCCCTCGTGCAGCGGCAGCTGCAGCAGCGCGACGTTGCCCGACGGGTCGCGCCACGCCGACGCGACGCCGTCCGGCAGGAGCGACCGCAGGAACCGGTCCGTCGTCCACGGCACGGTCGCCACCGTCGGGATGCCCAGCCGCTCGTACACGGCCGCGCGCTTGTGGTCGTAGATCCGCGCGACGACGTGCTCGATGCCGAAGTTCTCCCGGGCGACCCGGGCCGAAATGATGTTCGAATTGTCTCCGCTGGACACCGCGGCGAACGCGCCGGCCCGCTCGATGCCCGCTTCGATCAGCACCTTGCGGTCGAACCCGACGCCGACGACCTGCTGGCCGTGGAAGTCGCTGCCGAGCCGGCGGAACGCCTGCTGGTTCTTGTCGATGACGGCCACCTCGTGGCCGAGCCGCTCCAGCGCAGCGGCCAGGGACGCGCCGACCCGGCCGCACCCCATGATCACCACGTGCACGCCCTGCCTCCTCCTCGGCGGTTACCCGTCCGTACCTACCCGACATGCCAGCGCCGAACCTACCCTGCGCGCCGCCCGTTAGGCTTCCGTGGTGTCGAAGTTCCCGACCGTGCTGAAACGCCTGGTCCTCGGACGTCCGTTCCGCAGTGACCGGCTGGCCCACACGCTGCTGCCCAAGCGCATCGCGCTGCCGATCTTCGCGTCCGACGCGCTCTCGAGCGTGGCGTACGCGCCGGAGGAAATCTTCCTGACCTTGAGCGTGGCGGGCCTGTCCGCCTACGCGCTGGCGCCGTGGATCGGCATCATGGTCGCCCTCGTCATGCTGGTCGTCGTCGCGTCCTACCGGCAGAACGTGCACGCCTACCCGAGCGGCGGCGGCGACTACGAGGTCGCCAACACCAACCTGGGCGGGAAGTTCGGGCTGACCGTGGCGAGCGCGCTGCTCGTCGACTACGTGCTGACCGTCGCAGTGTCCACTTCGTCCGGTGTGGCCAACATCGGGTCCGCGGTGCCGTGGGTGGCGCAGCACAAGGTGCTGGCCTCGATCGTCATCGTCGTCGTGCTGACGTCGCTGAACCTGCGCGGCATCCGCGAGTCGGGCAAGGCCTTCGCGATCCCGACGTACGGGTTCATCGCCGGCATTCTGGTCATGGTCGTGTGGGGCCTGGTCCAGGCGGCCACCGGCACCGAGATGAAGGCCGAGAGCGCCGGGTTCACGCTGAACGCCGAGGGGACCTTCGCCGGCGTGGCCTACGCGTTCCTGGTGCTGCGGGCGTTCTCCTCCGGCGCGGCGGCGCTGACCGGGGTCGAGGCGATCAGCAACGGCGTCCCGGCGTTCCAGAAGCCCAAGTCGAAGAACGCGGCGACGACGCTGCTGATGATGGGCGTGCTCGCGGTCACCATGCTGGTCGGCATCATCACCCTCGCCACGATCACCGACGTCAAGTTCGCCGAGGACCCGGCCACGCAGCTCGCCGGCGCGCCCGCCGGCTACGAGCAGAAGACGATCGTCGCGCAGATCGCGCACGCGGTGTTCGCCGACTTCCCGCCGGCCTTCTACTACATCTCCTTCTCCACCGGCATCATCCTGCTGCTGGCCGCGAACACCGCGTTCAACGGCTTCCCGGTGCTGGGCTCGATCCTCGCGCAGGACCGCTACCTGCCGCGGCAGCTGCACACCCGCGGCGACCGGCTCGCGTTCTCCAACGGGATTCTGTTCCTGTCGGCGTTCGCGCTGGTCCTGATCATCGCCTTCGACGCCGAGGTCACCCGGCTCATCCAGCTGTACATCGTGGGCGTGTTCGTGTCGTTCACGGTGAGCCAGGCCGGCATGATCCGGCACTGGAACCGGTTGCTGGCCCGGGAAACCGACCCGGCCGCGCGGCGGCGGATGCGGCGCTCGCAGACGGTCAACGCCATCGGCCTCACCATGACCGCGACCGTCCTGGTGATCGTGCTGATCACCAAGTTCCTGCTCGGCGCGTGGATCGCGATCGCCGCGATGGTGGCCATCTTCGCGTTGATGACGGCGATCCGGCGGCACTACGACCGCGTCGCCGACGAGCTGAAGGACCTCGGCGACACCCCGACCGTGCTGCCTTCGCGCAACCACGCCATCGTCCTGGTGTCCAAACTGCACCGTCCGACGCTGCGCGCGCTGGCCTACGCCAAGGCGATGCGCCCGGACGTCCTCGAGGCCGTGACGGTCAACGTGGACGATGCGGACACGCGCCGGCTCACCGCCGAGTGGGACGCGCACAACTTCAAGGTGCCGCTGAAGGTCGTCGAGTCGCCCTACCGCGAGATCACGAAACCGGTCCTCGACTACGTGAAGCGCGTGCGCGGCGACAACCCGCGCAACGTGGTCACCGTGTTCATCCCGGAGTACGTGGTCGGGCACTGGTGGGAGCAGGTGCTGCACAACCAGAGCGCGCTGCGGCTCAAGGGCCGCCTGCTGTTCCAGTCCGGCGTCATCGTGGCGAGCGTGCCGTGGCAGCTGGAGTCGTCGGCCAAGGCGGCCGCGCGCGTCCGCAACGAACGGCCCGCGGCCGGCGACGTCCGCCGCGGCTTCTCGCCCAACGGCAAGCCGGTCACGGCGCCGAAGCCCAAGGAGCCCGCAGAATGACCAGCTGGCTGGGCCGGGTCCTCGAGGTGGAGGTCGGCGCGGTGGCGCACGGCGGCCACTGCGTGGCCCGCGCCGAAGGACGGGTCGTGTTCGTCCGGCACGCGCTGCCGGGCGAGCGCGTCCGCGTCCAGGTGACCGAGGACAACGGCGGGTCGTTCTGCCGCGGCGACGCGGTCGAGGTGCTCTCGGCCTCGGAGTTCCGGGTCGAGCCGCCGTGCCCGCTCGCGGTGCCCGGCGGCTGCGGCGGCTGCGACTGGCAGCACGCCGACCCGGGCTACCAGCGCTCGCTGAAGGCGGCGGTGGTCGCGGAGCAGCTGCAGCGGCTGGCCGGCATCGAGCGGGACGTCGTCGTGGAAGCCCTCGAGGGCGGGCCGCTGGACTGGCGCAGCCGCGTCCGGCTGGTCGCCGACGGGGAAGGACGTGCGGGGCTGCGGGCCCACCACAGCCACCGGGTGGTGGCCCTGGACGACTGCCCGATCGCGGTGCCCGGCGAGCTCGACGACGTCCTGGCGCGGCGCTGGCGGCCGGGCAGCGAGCTGGAGGTCACCCAGGACGGCGACGGCGGCGTCCACGTGCGGGAGCTGTCGACGGTGCGCGGCAAGGTGCGGGCGCGGCAGCTGAGCGGCGGGATCGCGGTCCAGCACGCGGCGGGCCGCGACTGGCGCCTGGACGCGCACGGTTTCTGGCAGGTCCACCCGGCGGCGGCGTCGACGCTGGCCGCGGTCGTGGCGGAGTGGGCGGAAGCGCCGGCGGGCGGGTCGGCCTGGGATCTCTACGCCGGGGTCGGGCTGTTCGCGTCGGTGCTGGCGACCCAGGTCGGCGCGGCGGGCCGGGTGCTGGCGGTGGAGTCCGGCCGGCGCGCGGTCGCCGACGGCGAGCGCAACCTCGCCGACCTGCCGCAGGTTTCGTGGCACGCCGGGCGCGTGGAGCACGTCCTGGCGACGGCGGACAAGCCGGTCGACGTGGTGGTGCTGGACCCGCCCCGCAAGGGCGCGGGCAAGGGGGTCGTGGAGTCGATCGTGGCGGGGGCACCCGACCGGATCGTGTACGTCGCCTGCGACCCGGCGGCGCTGGCCCGCGACGTGGCGACCTTCACCGCCCACGGGTATTCGCTGACGGACCTGCGGGCGTTCGACGCGTTCCCGATGACCCACCACGTGGAGTGCGTGGCGCTGCTGTCCTGAATCGCCGGTGGTGGTTCGGTGGCCCGCGCTGCAGACCGGCGCTCGGGCCGCCGAGCAGCTCAGCCCGCGAACCAGTGCTGCGGCGCCGGCCGCAGGTTCTGGTAGATGTGCTTGACCTCGGTGTACTCCGCCAGCCCCGTCGGACCCAGCTCGCGGCCGAAGCCGGACTGCTTGTAGCCGCCCCACTCCGCCTGGGGCAGGTACGGGTGGAAGTCGTTGATCCACACCGTCCCGTGGCGCAGCCGTCCCGCCACGCGCTGGGCGCGCCCGGCGTCCTGGGTGAACACCGCGCCGGCCAGGCCGTAGTGCGTGTCGTTGGCGATGCGGACCGCGTCGTCCTCGTCGGTGAACGTCTCGACCGTCAGCACCGGGCCGAACGACTCCTCCACCACCGCCGACGAACCCTGTTTCACCTGGTCGAGGATGGTCGGCAGGTAGTAGCAGCCGTCCTGCAGGGCCGGGTCGTCCGGGCGGCGGCCGCCCGTGCGCAGCACCGCGCCCTCGGCCAGCGCGGCCGCCACGTACGCCTCGACCTTCTCCCGGTGCGCCGCCGAGATCAGCGGGCCGGTTTCCGCCTGCGGGTCGAACGGGCCGCCCAGGCGGATCCGCTCGGCGCGGCGGACCAGCTCGTCGACGAACTCGTCGTGCCACTCCCGCTGGACGATCAGCCGCGCACCCGCCGAGCACACCTGGCCCGAATGCAGGAACACCGCCGTCAGCGCGTAGTCGACCGCGGTCTCGAAGTCGGCGTCGGCGAACACCACGTTCGGGTTCTTCCCGCCCAGCTCCAGCGCCACCTTCTTGACCGTGGCCGCGGCCGCCGCGGCGATCACCTTCCCGGTCGCGAGCCCGCCGGTGAACGACACGAGGTCGACGTCCGGGTGCGAAGCCAGCGGCGCGCCGGCCTCCGCGCCCGCGCCGAGCACCAGGTTGCCCACGCCCGGCGGCAGGCCGGCCTCGGTGAGCAGCTTGAGGAACAGGATCGCCGTGTGCGGGGTCAGCTCGCTCGGCTTGAGCACGAACGTGTTGCCCGCGGCCAGCGCCGGTGCGATCTTCCACACGGTCTGCAGCAGCGGGTAGTTCCAGGGCGTGATCAGACCGCAGACGCCGACCGGCTCGTGCACGATCCGGCTGACCGCGTCCGGGTTGCCGGTGTCGACGACGCGTCCGGCGTCCTGCGCCGCGAGCTTGCCGAAGTAGCGCAGGCAGGCGGCGATGTCGGCCATGTCGTAGCGGCTCTCGACCAGGCGCTTGCCGGTGTCGAGCGACTCGGCGCGGGCGAACGCCTCCGCGTCGCGGTCCAGCAGCTCGGCCGCACGCAGCAGCAGGTCACCGCGCTGGTGCGCGGGTGTGCCGGGCCACGGGCCGGTGTCGAACGCCCGGCGCGCCGCCGCGATGGCGGCCCCGGTGTCCTTGGCGGTGCCTTCGGCGACCGTCGCGACCAGCGAGCCGTCGGCCGGGCAGCGGATCTCCCGCCGGCCGCCGTCCACCGCGTCCACCCATTCGCCGCCGATGAAAAAATCCGCCATGCGGCCATTCTCGTGGCCACGCGGCGTGACCGCCACAGCGACGCGGGGAGACGAGGTTCACCCCGCGTGATGACCTGCGGTTGCGCTCCGGCTGTGACGCCCGACGCGGCCTGCGGCCCCGCTCTAGCGGGTCTCCGTAGACTGGCCGGAACCGAGCGAGTGAGGTGGAGACGAGTGACGATGCTGGAGTCCGTGAGCGGACCGGCGGACCTGAAGCGCATGAGTGTCGAGGACCTCGGCGAACTGGCCGCCGAGATCCGGGACTTCCTCGTCGACAAGGTCCGGCGGGCGGGCGGCCACCTGGGGCCGAACCTCGGCGTCGTCGAGCTGACCCTGGCGCTGCACCGCGTGTTCGACTCGCCCCGCGACGCGATCGTGTGGGACGTCGGTCACCAGGCGTACGTGCACAAGCTCGTCACCGGCCGCGCGGCCGGGTTCGACCTGCTCCGCCAGACCGGCGGGCTCACCGGTTACCCGTCGCGCGCGGAGAGTGAACACGACTGGGTGGAGAGCAGCCACGCCTCCTCCGGTCTGTCCTATGTGGACGGTTTGGCGAAGGCGTTCGAGCTGGCCGGCGGCGGGCGGCACGCGATCGCCGTCGTCGGCGACGGCGCGCTCACCGGCGGCATGTGCTGGGAGGCGCTCAACAACATCGCCGCGCACAAGGACCGCCCGGTCGTCATCGTGATCAACGACAACGGCCGCTCGTACTCGCCGACCATCGGCGGCCTGGCCGACCACCTCGCGGCGCTGCGCCTGCAGCCCGGCTACGAGCGGCTCCTCGACGGCGGCCGCGAGATCCTCAAGCACACCCCGGTCGTCGGCAAGCCGATCTACGCCGCGCTGCACGCCGCGAAGGCCGGCCTGAAGGACGCGCTGAGCCCGCAGGCGATGTTCTCCGACCTCGGCCTGAAGTACCTCGGCCCGGTCGACGGCCACGACCAGGTGGCGCTGGAAAAGGCCCTGCACAGCGCGAAGGCGTTCGGCGGCGCGGTGATCGTGCACGTGGTCACCGAGAAGGGCCACGGTTACGCGCCGGCGGTGAACAACGAGCACGACCAGATGCACCAGACCGACCCGATCGACCCGGAGACCGGCCTGCCGCCGGTGAAGGGCCCGAGCTGGACCGGCGTGTTCGGCGACGAGCTGGCGAAGATCGGCGCCGACCGCGAGGACGTCGTCGCCATCACCGCGGCGATGCTGCGTTCCACCGGGCTGGACAAGTTCGCCGAGGCGTTCCCGGACCGCTGGTACGACGTCGGCATCGCCGAGCAGCACGCGGTCACCTCGGCCGCCGGGCTCGCGATGGGCGGGCTGCACCCGGTGGTGGCGATCTACTCGACGTTCCTCAACCGCGCGTTCGACCAGGTGCTGATGGATGTCGCGCTGCACCGCCTGCCGGTGACGCTGGTGCTCGACCGGGCCGGCATCACCGGGCCGGACGGGCCGAGCCACCACGGCATGTGGGACCTCTCGCTGCTCGGCATGGTGCCGGGGATGCGGGTGGCGGCGCCGCGCGACCCGGGGACGCTGCGCGAGGAGCTGCGCGAAGCCGTCGAGGTGTCCGACGGGCCGACCGCGCTGCGGTTCTCGAAGGGCAAGGTCGGCACGGACGTGACGGCGGTGGAGCGGATCGGCACGGTGGACGTGCTGCGGCGCCCGTCCCACGGTGCGGACGTGCTGCTCGTGACGGTGGGCGCGTTCGCGACGCTCGGGCTGGCGGCCGCGGATCGGCTGGCCGATCAGGGCATCGGGGTCACCGTGGTGGACCCGCGCTGGGTGCTGCCGGTGCCGGCCGAGCTGGTGGCGCTGGCGGCGCAGCACAAGCTGGTGGTGACGGTCGAGGACAGCGGGCGGCATGGTGGGTTCGGGTCGGCGTTGGCTGCGTTGTTCCGGGATGCCGAGTGTGATGTGCCGTTGCGGGATCTGGCTGTGCCGCAGTCTTTTCACGATCACGGGAGCCGGGACGAGGTCTTGGGCCGGATCGGGTTGACGGCTCAGGACGTGGCTCGGCGGGTCACCGAGTGGGCTTCCGGGCGGCTGGGTTCTTCGGAGGCTCCGGAGAACGCTGATCGGCGCTGAGTCGCTTTGGCCGCGGTGGGGAAGGGTCACCAAGAGCCGTGCTGCTCGATCTCCGTCACGCGCGCGCTCATGCGAACCTCGTCATCACGTGCTTGACCCGCGTGTATTCGGCGAAGGAGTACGCCGAAAGGTCCTTGCCGTGGCCGGAGTGACCGAAGCCGCCGTGCGGCATCTCGGCGACCAGCGGCCCGTGCGTGTTGACCCACACGCAGCCGAAGTCCAGCTCGGCCGACACCCGCGCGGCGACGCCGAGGTCCTTCGTCCACACCGAGGACGCCAGCCCGTACGGCACGCCGTTGGCCAGGGAAACCGCCTCGGTCTCGTCCGCGAACGGCTGGACCGTGAGCACCGGGCCGAAGATCTCCTCCTGGACGATCTCGTCGTCCTGGCGGACCCCCGAAATCACCGTGGGGGCGAAGAAGAAGCCCCGTGAGCCGAACCGCGTGCCGCCGGTTTCGATCCGTGCGTGCGACGGCAGCCGCGAGATCAGCCCCTGGACGCGCGAGAACTGCGCCGCGCTGTTGAGCGGCCCGAAGTCGACGCCCGGCGTCTGCGCCGAAGCGGCCTTCGCCAGCGAAGCGACGAAGTCGTCGTGGATCGAGGCGTGCACCAGCACCCGGCTGCCCGCGGTGCAGTCCTGGCCGGCGTTGTAGAACGCCGCGTCCACGATGCCGTCGACCGTCGCGGCGAGGCCGGCGTCGGGGAAGACCAGCAGCGGTGCGTTGCCGCCCAGTTCCAGGTGGGTGCGCTTGAGGTCGGCGGCGGCCACGGTGGCGACGTCGATGCCCGCCCGTGTCGACCCGGTGATCGAGACGAGGTCGGTGACCGGGTGCTTGACCAGCGCGCGGCCGGTGTCGCGGTCGCCGGTCAGCACGGTGAAAGCCCCCGCAGGCAGGAACTCCGCGGCGACGCGGGCCAGCAGCACGGCGGTCGAGGGTGTCGTCTCGGCGGGCTTGAGCACGACCGTGTTGCCCGCGGCCAGCGCCGGCGCGATCTTCCAGACCGCCATCATCAGCGGGTAGTTCCACGGCGCGATCTGCGCGCAGACGCCCACCGGCTCGCGGCGGATCACCGAGGTGTGGCCCGGCGTGTACTCCCCGGCCGCGCTGCCTTCCAGCTGCCGGGCGGCCCCCGCGAAGAACCGCAGCGCGCTCACGCACTCCGGGATCTCCTCGTCGAGCACCACGGACCGGATCTTGCCGGTTTCGCGCACTTCGAGGTCGGCGAACTCGGCGGCCCGCGCCTCCAGGGCGTCGGCGATCTTCAGCAGCGCGAGCTGACGCTGCGCCGGCGTGCTGCGACGCCACACCGCGAACGCACGGGACGCGGCCGCCATCGCCTTGTCCACATCGGACTCACCGGCGACCGTGCTGGTGCCGAACACCTCGCCGGTCGCCGGGTCGGTCAGGTCGAGCGTGCGGGTCATGCCTTCTCCAGGTGGGTCGGCGCGAACAGCTTCAGCAGGGCGGGCAGGACGACGACGGACGGCCCGGGCGTGCGCAACGCCTTCGCCAGATCGGCGCCCAGCGTGTCTAAAGTGGACGTACCCGCGGGCACGCCGAAGGAGGCGGCCAGCGCCACAAAGTCGGGCCGGGCCAGCTCGGTGGCCGTCGTGTGGCCGAAGGCGTCGGTGAGGTACTCGCGCAGGACGCCGTACCCGCCGTCGTCGACGATCAGCCACGTGACGTCGAGGCCGTGCTGCACCGCCGTGGCCAGCTCGGCGACGCCGTACATCGCGCCGCCGTCCCCGGACACCGCCAGCGTGGGACCACCGGAGACGGCGCCGCCGAGCGCGCCCGGCAGCCCGTAACCGAGGCCGCCGGCGCCCTGGGCGGTGTGGATCGGCGCGCCCTCGGGGTTCCACGCCGACCAGGCCCAGTACGCGGCGATCGTCATGTCCCAGAACGTCTGCGTGCCCTCGGGCAGCGCCGCGCGGATGTCGTCGACCAGCTTCCGCTCGGCGGCCAGGTCCTGACCGTCCAATCGCGACTCGACGCGGGAAAGCAGTCCCGAGACGGCTTCTTCGGCGCGGCCGTCGGAGCGCCGCATCGGCACCCATTCCAGCAGCGCCTGCAGGGTGAGCCGGACGTCGGCGTGGATGCCGAGGCCGGGGTAGTTCGACTCCAGCTTCCCGAGGTCGGCCTCGACCTGGATCACCCGGCCGCGCGGGGCGAACTCGCGGTAGTTGCTGGACAGCTCGCCGAGGCCGGAGCCCAGCACGAGCAGCACGTCGGCGGCGGCGAGGAACTCCGTGGTGTGCCAGTCCTCCAGCCATGACCGGCCGGACAGCTCGTGGTCCCACGGGAAGACGCCCTTGCCGCCGAAGGTCGAGATCACCGGCGCGCGCAGGGCTTCGGCCAAGGCCAGGAGCTCGGCGTGCGCGCCCGACCGCAGCGCTCCACCGCCGGCGAGGAGCACCGGGTTCGCTGCCGCCGCCAGCAGGCCGGCTGCCTCCGTGACCAGCTCCGGCAGGGGTTCCAGCGGCGGCGGCGCGGCCGTCACCGACGTGATCGGCGGGAGCCCGGCCGGCCCGAGCAGCACGTCCTGAGGGATCTCGACCCACACCGGGCCGTAGGGCGCGGTCGCCGCCGACGTCCACGCCTCCCGCAACGCCGACGGGATCTGACTCGCGCGGCGCACGACGTGCACCGACTTGACGACGTCCCGGAAGCTGGCCTGCTGATCGGGCAGTTCGTGCAGGTAGCCGTGCCGCCCGCCGCCGAGCCCGGCCACCGGGACCTGGCTGGAGATTCCCAGCACCGGCACCGAAGCCGCGCGGGATTCCTGCAGCGAAGCCAACGTCAGCAGCGCGCCCGGGCCGGTCGACACGACCAGCGGCGTCACCGGCACCGGGCCGTCCGGGTTCGCCGCGAGCCGCGCGCGGGCGTGCCCGTCGGCGGCGAAGGCGAGGTTGTTCTCGACGCGCCCGCTGATCACCCGCAGGTCACCGGCCCGCCGCAGCGCCTCGAACAGGCCCAGCGCGTGCTGGCCCGGCAGGCCGAACACCGTGTCGGCGCCCAGGGCTCGCAGGGTTTCGACGACGACGTCACCGCCGATCCGGGTCATGCGCCCGTCCCCAGGGTCAGCAGGCTCACCAGGTCGTAGGCGACGTGCGAGGCCGCGATGGCGGTGATTTCGGCGTGGTCGTAGGCCGGGGCGAGCTCGACGACGTCCGCGCCGACCAGGTTCAGGTCGCGCAGCCCGCGCAGGATCTCCAGCAGTTCGCGGCTGGTGAGCCCGCCCGCCTCGGGCGTGCCGGTGCCGGGCGCGTGGGCCGGGTCGAGGACGTCGATGTCGACCGAGACGTACAGCGGCCGGTCGCCGATGCGCTGCCGCAGCGCGTCGACGGTTTCGGCGACGCCGCGGCGCATGACGTCGCCGGAGGTGACGATGCCGAAGCCGAGGCGGCGGTCCTCCTCGAGGTCGCGCTTGCCGTACAGCGGCCCGCGGGTGCCGACGTGCGACAACGCGCTCGTGTCGAGGATCCCTTCCTCCGACGCCCGCCGGAACGGCGTGCCGTGGGTGTACGGCTCGCCGAAGTAGGTGTCCCAGGTGTCGAGGTGGGCGTCGAAGTGCAGCAGCGCAACGGGTCCGTGCTTCTTGGCCGCGGCCCGCAGCAGCGGCAGCGCGATGGTGTGGTCGCCGCCGACGGTCACCAGCCGTGTCCCGTTCGCCTGCAGCGCTTCGGCTTCCTGCTGCAGCGTCTCGATCGCTTCGCCGATGTTGAACGGGTTGACCGCGATGTCCCCGGCGTCGACGACCTGCTTCTCGGCGAACGGCGAGACGTCCAGCTCCGGGTGGTACGGCCGCAGCAGCCGGCTCGCCTCGCGGACGGCGGCCGGGCCGAACCGCGCGCCGGGCCGGTAGGACACGCCGGAGTCGAAGGGCACCCCCACGACGGCGACGTCGGCGCGTTCGACCTGGTCGATCCGCGGCAGCCGCGCAAAGGTCGCGAAGCCGGCGAACCGGGGAACGCGCGACGAGTCGAGAGGTCCGATATTAGGCACTGCTGTCACTCCTGATTGTCGGAAAGCCGCACTTTCACGTGAAAGTGAGCTGGAGGTGCGGGCTCCGGATCACTTTCACGTGAAAGTGCGGGGTCGGGGCCGGTGAGGCGGTGGGTCCAGAGGGAAAGGATCGAGTCGGGGGTGCGGGGGGTGGCGAAGCTGACGGCCAGGTAGATCACCAGGCTGGCGCCGAGGCCCCAGTAGATCGGGGTGTTGGCGTCGACGCCGTCGATGATCATGAAGGCGATGACCGAGAGCGTGCCGGCCACCATCGACGCGTACGCGCCCTGCCGCGTGCCGCGCTTCCAGAACAGCGCGCCGACGATCGCCACCAGCAGCCCGCCGACCAGGATGTCGTAGGCGATGGTGAGCGCGTTGACGACGTCGTCGACGAGCATCGCGATGCCGATGGCCAGCAGTCCCAGCACGAGCGTGGCGAGCCGGTTGCGGCTGACCTCGTCGCCCTTCTTCAGGCCCAGCTTGGTCAGCAGGTCCGACGTCGTGGTGGTGGAACACGCGATCAGCGCGCCGCTCGCCGTCGACATCATCGCCGAGAGCGCGGCGGCCAGGACCAGGCCGCGGACGCCGGTCGGCAGCAGCCGCTCGACGATCGTCGCGAAGGCGTCCTGGGCGCTGGCGATGTCCGGGTACAGCGCGTGCGCCGCGGTACCGATCAAAGCGCCGGCCAGGCCGTAGACCAGGCAGTAGACGCCGGAGGTGATGCCGCCGGACGTCGCGATCGCGGGCGTGCGGGCGGTGAACACACGCTGCCAGATGTCCTGGCCGATCAGCAGGCCGAAGGTGTAGATCACGAAGTACGTGACGATCGTGTCCGTGCCGATCGAGCTGAAGCTGAAGAAGCTCGCGTCGAGCTTCTCGCTCATGCCGGAGAAGCCGCCGGCGGAGCTGATCGCGACGGGCAGCAGGATCGCCAGGATGCCGATGGTCTTGATGACGAACTGGGCGATGTCGGTGAGCGTGATCGACCACATGCCGCCGAGCACCGAGTAGAGCACCACGATCGAGCCGCCGATCGCGATCCCGGCCCAGTCCGGCAGGTCGAACAGCACCTTGAAGATCGTCGCGAACGCCAGCGTCGAGGTCACCGTGAGCATCAGGGTGTAGCCCCACATGACGACACCGGACACCGCGCTGGTGCGGCCGCCGTAGCGCAGGTCGAGCATCTCGCCGACGGTGTAGACCTGCAGCCGCACCAGCCGCCGCGCGAACAGCGCGTGCAGCACCAGGATGCCGACGCCGATGCTGACGACCAGCCACATGCCGGAGACGCCGTAGGTGTAGCCGAGCTTCACGCCGCCGACCGTGGACGCACCGCCGAGGACGACGGCCGACATCGTGCCGGAGTACATGAACCAGCCCAGCCGCCGCCCGGCGACGAGGTAGTCGGACTTCGTCTTCGCGAGCCGGAGGCCGTACCAGCCGACCCCGAGCATGCCCGCGATGTACAGCGCGATCACCGCGTAGTCGCCGGTCACGGTGTCCTCCTCACGTCGTTTCGGGCCACCGTAGATTCGCCCGCCACCCTTCTGGCATGGGATGATCTGTCCCTAAATCGACTTGGGCAGGGATGAAATGACCTCGACCACGGATCCGCTGTCCACGGAGGTGAATGTCCCGTTACGGGACGTGGTCGGCAACCGGGAGCTCGCGCTCGAGGTCGTCCCCGAGACGCTGCCGCCGGGCGCGCTGGACCGCCCCGTGCGCTGGGCCCACGTGAGCGAGCTGCAGGACCCCGCGCCCTACCTGGTGGGCGGCGAGCTGATCCTCACCGCGGGCGTCAACCTGCCGGAGCGGATCGACCGGTACGTGCGCGGGCTGCGCGACGCCGGCGTGACGGCGCTGGGGTTCGGCCTCACCCCGACGGTGCACGAGACCCTGCCGGAGCCCCTGCGCCGGGCGTGCGTGCGGCGCGGGCTGCCGCTGCTGGTGGTGCCGTCGCGCACCCCGTTCCTGGCGGTCAACCGGGCGGTCTCGGTCGCGCTGACCGAGGCGGGGCAGCGGGAACAGCGGCGGATCACGGCGGCGCGCGAGACGCTCACGCGCGCGGCGGGTGGCGGGCTCGGCGAGCTGACGTCCTCGCTGGCGGCGGTGCTGCGCTCCTGGGTCGCCCTGGTCGGCGCCGGGGACGTGCTGGCTTCGGCGCACGACGCGCCCACGCCGCTGCCGCTCCAGGTGCGGGAGCTGATGGCGACCGTGCGGGCGGGCAGCGGCATCCGGAGCGCGACCACCGAGCTCGACGGCGGGTTCGTCGTCGTCCAGCCGGTGTACCCGCAGGCCACCGCGTCGCACCTGGTGGTCGTCGGCCGGTCCCGGCGGCTCGACGGCGCCGACCGCGCGATCCTCGCCGTCGGCGCGGCCCTGCTCGGCCTGGTCGGCCGCGCGGGCTCGGACGCGGCCGAGCTGGGCGCGGCGGCCACCGGCCTGCTGCTCGGCCGGACGTCCCCCGGGGACGCGGCCCGGTCGCTGCTGGGGTCGGAGGTCGTCCGGCTGGTCGCCGGGACGGCCCACCGGCGGGGGCCGGACGAGGTCGCCCAGCGCCCGGACTGGCTGCGGGCGCGGCTGGACACGCCGCTGGTTTCGGTGCTCCCGGGCCCTTCGTTCGTGGCCGTCGCCGGATCGGTTTCGCGGCCGGTCCTGGAGGACCTGCGTGCGTCCGGCTGGCTCGCGGCGGCGGGATCGCCGGTGCCCGCTGCCCGCGCGGCTGCCGCGTCGGCCGAGGTGGAGCTGCTTCTTGCGCGGGCGTCCGCGCTCGGCCGCCCGGTCATCGCGGGAAGCGAGCCGCTGGACTTCGACGCGCTCCTGGACCCGGGCGTCTCCCGAGGCTTCGCCGAGAAGACCTTGGAACCGCTGGTGGCGCTGGACCGGGCCCAGGACCGGCAGCTGGTGCGGACGTTGCGGACGTGGCTGGCCCACCACGGCGGCTGGGAGCCGACGGCGGCGGAACTGGGCGTGCACCGCAACAGCGTCCGGCACCGGATCGCCCAGGTGGAGCGGGTCCTGGGCGTCGATCTGGCGGATCCGGAGGCCCGGATGCGGCTGTGGTTCGCGCTGCGCTGGATGGCACAGGGTCCTTAAAGGGCCCTCTCAGGAAAATATGGAATTGTGGGTTCGTGCGAGTTTTGGTAGTCGAGGACGAAGAACCCCTGGCCGACGCGATCGCCCGCGGGCTGCGCCGCGAGGGGATGGCGGTGGACGTCGCGCTCACCGGGGACGACGGGCACGAGAAGGCCGCCGTCACGCGGTACGACGTCGTGCTGCTGGACCGGGATCTGCCCGGGATGTCCGGGGACGAGCTGTGCCGGGAGATCGTCGCCTCCGGGGAGCTGACGCGGGTGCTGATGCTCACCGCGAGCAGCTCGGTCTCCGATCGCGTCGAGGGGCTTTCCCTCGGCGCCGACGACTACCTCGCGAAGCCGTTCGCCTTCCCGGAGCTGGTCGCGCGGGTGCGGGCGCTGGGCCGGCGGGCCACGCCGGCCGCGCCGCCGCTGCTCACCGCCGGTGACGTCGAGCTGGACCCGGCCAAGCGGACCGTCCGCCGGGCGAGCGGGCCGGTCGAGCTGACCCGCAAGGAGTTCGGCGTCCTCGAGGTGCTGCTGCAGGCCGCCGGCTCGGTCGTCAGCAGCGAGGAACTCCTCGAACGCGTCTGGGACGAGAACGCCGACCCGTTCACCACGACCGTCCGGGTCACCGTGATGACGCTGCGCAAGAAGCTCGGCGAACCGGGGATCATCGAGACCGTCGTCGGCTCCGGGTACCGGGTGCCGGAGCCCGGCGCGCCGCGCGCGTGAACCTGCCGGGCACCCGCACGCTCCGCGCCCGGATCACCCTCCTGGCGACCGTGCTGGTCGCCGCGGTCAGCCTGCTGCTGCTCTGGCTGGCCTGGACGCTGGTGCGGGACTCGCTCGACGCCGTCCCGCAGATGCCGCCGGGCAGCACGGTCGTCGTCGACGGCGTCGAGGTCGACGCCTCGACGCTCGCCGAGCACCTGCGCGTGCACGCCCGCGACCGGATGCTGCTGTTCGGGTCGCTGGCGTTCCTGCTGGTGGTGGCGGCCGCGGCGATCCTCGCCTGGACGTTCACCTCCCGCGTGCTGCTCCCGCTGCGCGAGATCACCGGGACCGCGCGGCGGCTGTCGGTCGAGTCGCTGGGGGAGCGGATCGGCGAGCTCCGCTCCCGCGACGAGCTGGCCGAGCTGGCGAGCACGTTCGACGACATGCTCGACCGGCTCCAGGCCGCGTTCGACGCGCAACGCCACTTCGTCGCCAACGCCAGCCACGAGCTGCGGACGCCGTTGTCGGTGATCCGCACGGAACTCGACGTCACCCTCGCCGACGACGACGCCGACGAAGCCGAGCTGCGCCGGATGGGCGGCGTGGTCCGCGACGCGACCGAGCGGGCCGGGCAGCTGGTCAACTCCCTGCTGCTGCTGGCCCGCACCGACGGCGCCGGCCTCGGCGTGCACGAGCCGGTGGACCTCGCGGTGGTCGTCGACCGGGCGTGGCGCGCGGTCGACCGCGAAGCCGGGCAACGCGGCATCCGGGCGTCGTTCACGACGCCGCCGGCGCCGGCGTTCGGCGACCCGGCGCTGCTGGAGCGGATCGCGGGCAACCTGCTGGAGAACGCGGTCCGCCACAACGTCGACGGCGGCTGGCTGGAGGTCGTGACGCAGCCCGGTCCGCGGTGGTCGATGCTGCGCGTCCGCTCCTCGGGTGGCCTGGTCGACCCGGCGGCGGTGCCGGAGCTGTTCGAGCCGTTCCGCCGGGCCGGGGTGGCCCGCACGGCCCGCTCGGGCGCGGGTCTGGGCCTCTCGATCGTCCGCGCGGCGGTCCAGGCCCACGGCGGGAGCGTCACGGCCGAACCGATCGTGGGCGGCGGTCTCGGCGTGACGGTCCACCTCCCGGTCCGCTGAGCAGTCTGCCGCGGCTTGTCGTGAGTGGTAAGGCGGGTTAGAACCCGCCTTACCACTCACGACGACCCGACCACCGCCACGCCGTCGGGATCCAGCGTGAGGTGCACCGCGTCGCCGGCGCGCAGGTCCGACGCCGCGCGCGCGACGGCGTCCACAGTGGACTCGGCGAGGTTCACCACGAGCCGCACGTGTTCGCGCCGGTGGACCGCCGCGACGACTTCGCCGGGCACTCCTTCGGCCGACACCTTCAGCGCGTGCGGGCGCAGGCCGAGCCGCACCGGGCCGTCGCCGACGTCCGGGAGGGCCAGCTCCCCCAGGTCCGTGCGCACGTGCCCACCCGCCGCCACGCCGTCGACGAAGGTCGTCACCCCGAGGAACCGGGCCACGCCCTCGTCCGCCGGGTTGCGCCACACCCTGCGGACCGCACCCTCCTGGCGCACCTCGCCCGCGTCGAGCACCGCGACCCGGTCGGCCAGCGTGAACGCCTCCTCCTGGTCGTGCGTCACCAGCAGGGCGGTGATCTTGCTGCGCCGCAACAACTCCGCCAGGTCGATCGCCAGCTGTTCGCGCAACCCGGCGTCCAAACCGGACAGCGGCTCGTCGAGCAGCAGCAACCGCGGTTTCGGCGCCAGCGCACGGGCCAGCGCCACCCGTTGCGCCTGACCGCCGGACAACTCCGTCACCCGCCGCTTCTCGAAGCCGGAAAGGCCGACCAGTTCCAGCAGCTCGGCGACGCGCGGCGCCCACTGCGCGCGGGGCACCCCGTGCATCCGCAGGCCGAACGCGATGTTCGCGGCGACGTCGCGGTGGGCGAACAGCTGGCCGTCCTGGAAGACCAGGCCGAAACCGCGCCGGTGCACCGGGACCGGACCGAGGTCCTCGCCGTCCCAGCTCACCGCGCCGCGCGCCGACGGCTCCAGCCCGGTGATCGCGCGCAGCAGCGTCGACTTGCCCGAGCCCGACGGGCCGAGCAGGGCCAGCACCTCGCCGTCGGCGATGTCCAGCCGGGCGTCGCGCACCGCCGCGAATGATCCGTAGTGGACCGTCAGGTCCCGCACCGACAACGCCATCAGAACTCTCCCACCCGGCCGCGCCCGAGCCGGTCGATCAGCGCGACCGCCAGCACCGTCACGAGCATCAGCAACGCGCACGCCGCGTACGCCATCTGGTTGTTCAGCTCGCCCGGGCGCGCCATCAGCGTCGCGACCGCGACCGGCAGCGTCGGCGCCGCCGGCCGGGCGAGGAAGCTGGTCGCGCCGAACTCGCCGAGGGCGACGACGAAACCGAACCCCGCGGCCGCGACCAGCGGCCGCAGCGTCAGCGGCAGGTCGATCTCCCGCCACACCCGCAGCGGGCTCGCCCCGAGCGTCGACGCGGCCTGCCGCAGCCGCACGTCGACCGAGCGCAGCACCGGCAGGACCATCCGCACGATCAGCGGGATGATGACCAGCGCCTGGGCCAGCGGCACCAGGTACGGCGACGTCCGCAGGTCACCCGGCAGCGCGTCGAGCGTCACCAGGTAGCCGAACCCGACGGTCACCGCGGACACCCCGAGCGGCAGCATCAGGACGGCGTCCATCGTCTCGCCCAGCCCGCGCGCGGCTTTTGCCGGCGACCGGCGCAGCGCCACCAGCACCACGGCCGCGAGCACACCGACGACCAGCGCCAGCAGCGTCGCGTCGATGGCCACCTTCAGCGAGTTCAGCGCGGCGTCCCAGCCGGACACCTGCAGCGCGCCCTTCTCGCCGGTGCTCGTGAGGGCCCGGTACCCGGCGAGGCTCCAGCCGTCCTCAGTGGACAGTGACTCCGTGAGCAGCGCGAGGATCGGCGTCAGCAGCAGGGCCAGCACGGCACCCGCGGCGCCGACGACCCACCACTCGCCGCCGCGCGGACGTCGCGTCCGGACCGCGCCGAGGCGCGCGCTCTCCTTGCGCCGCCGCGCCAGCCCGCCGAGGACCAGCGCGGCGACCACGGCCGTGAACTGGATCAGCGAAAGCGCCGCGGCCCCCGAGAGGTCGAGGAGGTCGACCGTGCGCAGGTAGATCTCGGTTTCCAGGGTCCGGTAGCGGGCGCCGCCGAGGATCAGCACAACGCCGAAACTGGTGGCGCAGAACAGGAACACCACGGCCGCGGCGGACGCGATCGCCGGCGCCAGCGCGGGCAGCGTCACCGACCGGAAGGCCCGCCACGGCGACGCGCCCAGCGCGCGGGCGGCGTCGGTCGTCCGCGAATCCAGCCGCGCCCACAGCCCGGCGACGGTCCGCGCGACGACGGCGACGTTGAAGAAGGCGTTGGCCAGCACGATCGGCAGCACACCGCCGTCCGGCCACAGCGCGCGGAACGCCAGCCCGACCACCACGGTCG
Source organism: Amycolatopsis sp. A133 (assembly GCF_031082405.1). GTDB lineage: Bacteria > Actinomycetota > Actinomycetes > Mycobacteriales > Pseudonocardiaceae > Amycolatopsis. The sequence continues at coordinate 365,642 of NZ_JAVHJU010000025.1, read as the reverse complement.
GCAGCACGAACGGCACGAGCACCAGCGTCCGCGCGAGGCCGACGCCGGGCAGCCGCACCCGCGCCAGCAGGAACGCCACCGGCAGGCCGGCCAGCACCGCGACCACCGTCGAGGCGGCCGCGCTCGCGACGGTGAACCCGGCCAGCTGCCAGGTCCGCACGTCGCCGAGCACGACGTCGAGGCCGCCCGCGGCGAACCCGCGGCCGACGATCGCCAGCACCGGCCAGGCGAAGAACACCACCAGGAACCCGATGGGAGCCACGCCCAGCAGCGCCAGGCCGAGCCCGCGCGCGGTCCGGGGCGGGGCGGTGGCTTTTCGGGGGCTCCGCGGGGGCGCCGTCACTGCAGGAGCGTGCGCCATTCGCCGATCCACTTCTCGCGTCCGGCCTGCACCTGGTCCGCGGGCAGCGTCTGCGGCTTCTGCGGCAGCGGTGCGACCTGCGCCCAGCCCGCGGGCAGGTCGACGCCCTGGCGCGCCGGGTAGACGTACATGTTGGCGGCGACGGTGGCCTGGAACTGCTGGGAGAGCAGGAAGTCGACGACCTTGCGGGCGTTCTCGACCTGCTTGCCGTTCGCCAGCACGCCGGCGTACTCGACCTGCCGGTAGCAGGTGTCGAGCAGCGCCTTGGTCCGCGGCTTCCCGTCGTCCCCGATTTCGGCGGCCGGCGAAGACGCGTACGAGACGACGATCGGCCGCGGCCCCTTGCCGGACGAGCCCGAGAACTGCTTGGTGTAGGCCTCTTCCCAGCCGCTGACCACCTTGACGCCGTTGGCCTTCAGCTTCGTCCAGTAGTCCTTCCAGCCCGCCTCGCCGTACTTGGCGATGGTGCCGAGGAGGAACGCCAGGCCGGGCGACGCCGTCGCCGGGTCCTCGGCGACCAGCAGGTCCTTGTACTTCGGGTCGGCCAGGTCGTCGTAGCTCGACGGCGCCGGGATCCCCTTGGCGGTGAAGTAGTTCGTGTCGACGTTGACGCAGACGTCGCCGACGTCGACCGCGGACAGCCGGTGCTCGGGGTCGACGGCGTAGCGCTGCGGCCCGCGGTCGGCCTCCGGGCTCGTGTACGGCTCGAAGACGCCCTCGCTGAGCGCGCGCGAGGCGAAGGTGGAGTCGACGCCGTACGCGACATCGCCGATCGGGTTGGCCTTGGTCAGCACCAGCTTGTTGGTCAGCGATCCGGCGTCGCCCTGCGTGAGCACGGAGATCTTGATGCCCGACTGCTTCTGGAAGGCGTCGAGCACCTCCTGCGGCGCCAGGAAGGAGCTGTGCGTCACGAGGGTGACGGTGGGCGTCTGCTGCGTGTCACCGGCCCCGTCCGACAGCGAGCACGCCGTGGCGACGGCACTGACGGCGGCGATGGCCGTCGCGGCGCGAACAGCCCTGCGTTTCATCTACCCTCCTGCACTTCGCCGGACGAGGAGGGAAAGCCCTCCCCTCGCCGGCATGATCCGGTCAGGTGCGAACGGTCGCGGGTGACCCGCCTCTCAGCCCGGCTCACCGGACTCCCGTGGCAACCGTGCAGCGTAGTCCAGGACGGACGACCATGGAGACATGACGGAAATCTTGAGCGACTCCGAGGCCGACGCACGGCTGGGCGCCGGCTGGACGCGTTCCGGCGCAGAGATCTCCCGCGAGGTGGAGCTGGCGAGCTTCCCGCAGGCGATCGAGGTGGTGAACCGGGTGGCGGAGCGCGCCGAAGCCGCCGACCACCACCCGGACATCGACATCCGCTGGCGCACGCTGACGTTCCGCCTCAGCACGCATTCGGCGGGCGGCCTGACGGAGAAGGACTTCGACCTGGCGTCGCAGATCGACGCGGTGCTCGCCGCGGTGTGATCTCGGCTACGCTGAGTGCACCTCGGCCCGGGTTCGGCGTCTCTCGGTTACCGGAACCTTCGGGAGGGAGACGAGATGACTCAGGCAATCGTGGTCGGTACGGCAGCGTTCGCGACGATGGTGGCGGCAGCCGGAGGCGTGCTCTGGTTCACCGCCCGCCACCGCCGTCACCTGGACGGCTGAGAGTTCGATCACACTGGTTAACGCCGGGCATGATCAGCGCGCTGTTCGGAGCGGAAGCATCGGTTCGCCCGTAGGGAACGCCCATGAACAGCACCCTCTCCGCCGCTCAGCGCGCCTGGATCAACACCCTCGTCCCCGCGGTGGTGCTCATCGCCATCGCGGTGCTGGGCCTGCTCGGCTGACGATCAGTAGCGGGGCATGTTCGGGATCGCCTTCTCGGCGACCCCGATCAGGTCCTCGACCTTCGCCACATCGGCCGTCACGTCGTCGGCGGTCACCGAAGGCGCCTCGGAAGAGCGGTAGGCGACTTCGTTGCGCCGCATCCGCATGCGGTTGAACGGCCGCAGAAGCGGCCCCAGTGGCGGGTCGAGCTGCGCGAGAACCGCTTCGTAGACGGCGATGTGGCCGCCGCGGCTGGTCGCGCGCAGGCCCTGGTTCTGCAGAACGGCCGCCAACGCACGGCGTGCCCCGTCGTACGCCAGCGTGTAAGCGCCTTCCGGGTCCGACTCCAGCAGCTGCCGCGCCGAAGCGACGTGCGTGCGGGCCCTGGCGAGCTCGGCCTCCGCCGCCTCCCGCGAGGCCGGCACGTGCTCGAGGGAGCCCCGCGCGATGAGCGCGTCGATCGTGGCGCGGCCCTGGTTCCACCGGGTCATCGGGTCTCCTGGTCGAGCGGCAGCGGGACCAGCGGACGTTCACGCACGCTGGTGAGGAACGGATCCACGCTGTCCGACGCCCACGACGCCGGTGTGATCCGGTGGACGTTGACCTCGCGCCCCAGCCGCCGCGACACGCGCTCGGCCAGGTCGAAAAGCGCATCCGGATCGGGCGAGCCGACAACGAGGACGTCAACGTCCCCGGGCGGCGGCCCCGGCTCACCGCCGTAGCGCGCGGCCCACGACCCGTAGATGTAGGCCTCCTGCACGCCCGCGAGCCCGGACAGAGCCTCGGCGAGCAGCGGCAGCGGCCCGAAGGTGGCCGCGATGAGCTCGCTCAAGGGCCGGTAGAGCGGGGTGTCCGTGCGGGCCTTGACGAGACGGCTGCGGCCCACCCGCCGGTCTTCCAGGATGCCGCCGCCGACGAGCCGCTCGACTTCGCGCAGCACGGCCGTGGGTGTGACACCGGAGGCTTCGGCGAGCTCAGTGATGCTGTACTCGCGCTCGGGTTGGAGCAGGACCAGCGCGAGCAGCTCACCCTGCATGCGTGACCGCAGGAGGGGAAGCAAGCTCGGCGAAGCTTTCATTGGACGCAGTATATCCTGCGTCCAATGAAAGCAACAGTCAGTAGTCGAACTTGTGAAGCGCGTCAGACGTTGAAGCGGAACTCGACCACGTCGCCGTCGGCCATGATGTAGTCCTTGCCCTCCATGCGGACCTTGCCCGCCGCCCGCGCCGCCGCCATCGAGCCCGCCTCCATCAGGTCGTTGTACGAGACGATCTCCGCCTTGATGAAGCCGCGCTCGAAGTCCGTGTGGATGACGCCCGCCGCCTGGGGGGCCGTTGCGCCCTGGGGGATCGTCCACGCGCGGGCCTCCTTGGGGCCCGCCGTCAGGTACGTCTGCAGGCCGAGGGTGTGGAACCCCGCGCGGGCCAGGGAATACAGGCCCGGCTCCGGCTGGCCGACGGACTCGAGCAGCTCGCGCACCGACTCCTCGTCGTCCAGCTCCAGCAGTTCCGCCTCGACCTTCGCGTCGAGGAACACCGCGTCCGCGGGCGCGACCAGCTTCGTCAGCTCCGCTCGGCGGGCTTCGTCGGTGAGCACCGGCTCGTCGGCGTTGAAGACGTACAGGAACGGCTTCGTCGTGAGCAGGCTCAGTTCACGCAGCGCCTCGAAGTCGACTTCCTTCTGCGCCTGGAAGAGCGTGCGTCCGGCGTCGAGGATCTCCTTCGCCTTCTGGGCGTTGTCCAGCGCGGGCTTGTTCTCCTTCTTCGTCCGCGCTTCCTTCTCCAGCCGCGGCAGCGCCTTGTCGAGCGTCTGCAGGTCGGCGAGGATCAGCTCGGTGTTGATCGTCTCGATGTCGCTCGACGGGTCGATCCGGCCGTCGACGTGCACCACGTCGGGGTCGTCGAACACGCGGATGACCTGGCAGATCGCGTTGGCCTCGCGGATGTTCGCCAGGAACTTGTTGCCCAGCCCGGCACCCTCGGACGCGCCCTTCACGATGCCCGCGATGTCCACAAAGGACACCACGGCCGGCACGATCTTCTCCGACTTGTGCAGCTCCGCCAGCTTGTCCAGCCGGGGGTCCGGCAGCGGCACGACCCCGACGTTCGGCTCGATCGTCGCGAACGGGTAGTTCGCCGCGAGCACGTTGTTGCGGGTCAGCGCGTTGAACAGGGTGGACTTGCCGACGTTGGGCAGGCCGACGATACCGAGGGTGAGGCTCACGACCCCGCAGTCTACGTGGCTGCCGCGCCCGCGCCCCACGCACCCAACGCCGTGGCGGATTTCCGCCAGCGACCGCGCTGACCTGCTGGCATGCTCGGATCCATGGCCACCGAGACGCTCTCACTCTGGCGCGACGCCGAACGCTGCTACCGCGTGGTCACCGCCCGCGACCCGCGCTTCGACGGCCAGTTCATCATGGCGGTCCGCACCACCGGGATCTACTGCCGCCCGTCGTGCCCGGCGTCGACGCCGAAGGTGCAGAACGTCCGCTTCTTCCCGACGTCGGCGGCCGCGCAGGCCAACGGTTTCCGCGCCTGCCGCCGCTGCCTGCCGGACGCCGTGCCCGGCTCGCCGGACTGGAACGTGCGCGCCGACCTCGCCGCGCGGGCGATGCGCCTGATCTCGGACGGGACCGTGGAGCGCGAAGGCGTCCCGGGCCTCGCCCGGCGGCTCGGCTACTCGGAACGCCAGCTCGGCCGGGTGCTCACCGCCGAGCTGGGCGCGGGCCCGCTCGCGCTCGCCCGGGCGCACCGCGCGCATTCGGCGCGGCTGCTGATCGAGATGTCCGAGCTGCCGCTGACGGACGTCGCGTTCGCGGCCGGCTTCTCCAGCGTCCGGCAGTTCAACGAGACGATCCGCGAAGTGTTCGCGACGACGCCTTCGCAGCTTCGCGCCTTCGCTGCTTCACGGCGTGGACGGCAAAGCGATGTGACGGGCACCCGGCTCAGCCTGCGGCTGCCGTTCAGGCCGCCTTTCGACGCTTCGGGCCTGCTTCGCTTCTTCGCAGCTCACGCGGTGCCGGGCGTCGAGGAAGTCACTTCGGAGACCTACGCGCGCACCCTGCGGCTCGCCCACGGCACCGGCGTCGTGCGGCTGACGCCGCAACGGGACCACGTGCGCTGCGAGCTGATGCTCACCGACCTGCGCGACCTCGGCAGCGCGGTCAGCCGGGTGCGCCGGCTGCTCGACCTCGACGCCGACCCCGCGGCGGTCACCCGCGTCCTCGGCGCCGACCCGGCGCTGGCCCCGGTGGTCGCGGCCGTGCCGGGGATCCGGGTGCCGGGCGCGGTGAACGGCGAGGAATTGCTGCTCCGCGCCCTCCTCAGCGAGGTGCCGCTCGGCGAGGAGGTGCCGGGCGAGTGGGGTGTGACGCGGCTGTTCCCGGCCGCGGCCCAGATCGCGACCGCCGGCCACCCCGTCGCCGCCGCGCTGGCCGAGGGACGGCTGGACGTGCACGTCGGCCGGGACGCGGCCGAGCTGCGGGCGGAGCTGCTGGCGTGCGTCGACCCGTCGACGGCGGACTACGTGGTGATGCGGGTCCTCGGCGCCCCGGACGTCCTGCTCGCCGACGACGCGGAAGTCCGCCGCGGCGCCGAGGCGCTGGGGATCTCACCGGACTCGCTCGGCGAACGGGCCCGCGCGTGGACGCCGTGGTGTTCCTACGCCGGGAGGTACCTCCGACGCGCGGCGACGGGTCCGCTCGGCTGAGCCGGGCCGGCGTCAGCCCTGCTCGCCCTGCCACAGCACGGCTTGGGCGACGATGACCTGCTCACCGTCGTAGGTCGCGGCCGGCGAGCCGTACAGGCGGTAACCGAGCTCCAGCGCCTCGCTGACCCGGTGGCAGAACTTCGCGTCGTCCGGGCCGGTGAGCATGCGGTAGCGGGGCAGGCCGTTCGGCGGCTGGTCGGTCATGGCTTCATCTTGGCCGAGTGCTCAACCCGCGCGCACCTGCAAGGTGGAACCCGTGCGGGACTTGCGGACGCGCAGCCGGGTCGGGATGCGCTGCCGCAGTTCCTCGACGTGCGACACGAGCCCGACCACCCGGCCGCCGGCGCGGAGTTCGTCGAGGGTGTTCATCACGACGTCGAGCGTTTCGGCGTCCAGCGTGCCGAAACCCTCGTCGACGAACAGCGTGTCCAGCAGCGCGCCACCGGTCTCCCCCGCGACGACGTCGGCCAGCCCCAGCGCCAGGGCCAGCGACGCGAGGAACGACTCGCCGCCGGAGAGGGTCTTCGCCGGGCGGATGGTGCCCGAGTAGTCGTCCAGCACGTCGATGCCGAGCCCGCCGCGAGTGCCGCGCGCTCCGGCCGCGTCCGAGTGCACGAACGAATATCGGCCCTGGCTCATCGTGCGCAGCCGGTGCGTGGCGGCGACCGCCACCTCTTCCAGCCGCGCCGCCAGGACGTACGACCGCAGCGACATCTTGCGGCTGTTCTGCCCGCGCCCGTTGACGACGTCGGCGAGCGCCCGCAGCTCGGCGTACTCCGCTTCGGCCGGTGCCAGACCGGCCAGCGCCTTGCGCAGCAGGACGGCCAGCCGGGTCAGCTCCTGGTGCTGCGCGGTGGCCACCCGCAACGCCGCGTACGCGGAATCGGCGCGCGCCCGGGCCAGCTGGGCCGCGTCGGCCGCGCGGCCGACGTCGGCGACGTCGTCCGGCGAGATCCCGAACAGGTCCGGCTCGGCCAGCAGCGCCCGTGCTCCCGCCGCGGCCGCCTCGGCCTCGGCGATGCCCTGCTCCAGCTTTTCGATCTGCTCGTCCGGCAGCATCGCGGCCCGGGCCTTCTTCAGCGACGTGAACCCCTTCGCCGTGACCGCGGCTTCGACCAGCGCTTTCTGCTGGGTGACCCGCTCACGGGCGCCCGCGACCGCCGTCCGGGCCTCGGCAACCGCTTCCAGCGCCTCGGCCAGGCCGAGGAGGTGCTGCCGCCGCGCGCCGACGTCCGCGAACTCGCCCCGCCCGGCGACCAGACGGCGTTCGCGCTCGGCGAGCCGCTCGTCCAAGGCGCGGACGTCGGTCGTGGCTTCGATCGCCGCCTGTTCGGCCCGGCGAAGACGTTCGGCGCGGGCCTCGGCGTCCCGCTCCAGCAGGACGACCTGCCGGCTCAGCTTCGTCTTCGCGCCGGCCTTCTCGGTGAGCGCGGCGACGGTTGCGCGGGCTTCCGCCAGCTCGGCGGTGATCGACTCGGCCGTGCGGCCGGCCAGCCGCTCGATCAGCCCGGCCAGCCGGGCCTTCGCCTCTTCCAGCGCGACGACGACCCGTTGCCGCACCGCGTCCGCCGCCTGCTCGGCTTCCTCGGCCGCGCGTTCCTCGGCCGGGTCGACCAGCTCGACGTCCCGGGTCGCCTTCGCCGGGTGCTCGGCCGACCCGCACACCGGGCAGGGCGCACCGTCGGCCAGTGCGGCGGCCAGCTCGGCCGCCATTCCGTCGAGCCGTCGCTCGCGCAGGTCGAGCCGCCGCTGCCGGGCCGCCTGGTGCGCGTCGACGACCTCGCGCAGCTTCGCCTCGCCCCGGTGGACCTTGGCCTGCGCCTCGGGCAGTTCGGCCGCGTCGCGGGCGACGGCGCGCAGCTCGTCGACCTTCGCCTTGGCGCCGTCGAGTTTCGCCTCGGCCTCGGCCGCTTCGAGGGCGTCCGCCCGGAGTTTGGCCAGCTGGCCGGGAATCGCGGCCAGCTCGGCGGTGAGCTCCTCGACCTGCTGCTTCGCTGTGACCGCGGCGAGCTTCCGGTCGTCCCGGCGCATGACGTCGAGCTCCTGTTGCTCGGCTTCGGCGACCAGCTCCGCGACCGCTCCCGCCTCCTCGCGCGCGGTGGCCGCCCGCGCCTTCAGATCGCCGGTCGCGCGGGTGCCGAACTCCCGCAGCCGGGCGCCGCGGGCCTTCTCCGCCTGCTCGGCTTCCGCCAGTTCGGCGGCCCGGCGGTCCAGCAGGTCGGCCTCCACGGCGACGCCGGCCGCCCGCCGCGCGGCCGCGACCTCCTGCGCCCATTCGGCGCGCTGCGGCGCCTGCTCGGTGATTTCGAGGAGCCGCAGGTGCGCCGTGCGGACCCGGCGGATCTTTTCCGCGCTCGAGCGTTCTTCCTGCAGGTAGGCGTCGGCCCGCTGCGCGGCCGAGCGCGCCCGCTCCTGCTCGGCCGTCACCTGCCCGACGCGGGCTTCCGACTCGGCGAGCACGGCGCCGGCCCACTCGGCCACGTCCGTCTCGGGCGGGTCCTGCTGGGCCTCCTGCGCGTACCGGGCCAGCAGCTCCCGCACGTCCCGCTGCCGCGCTTCCAGCTCGCGGCCGCGCTCGGCACGCAGGTCGGCGAACCAGCGTTCGACGTCGGCGAAGCGTTCGGTGCCGAACAGCCGTTCCAGCAGCTTCTCGCGTTCGGCGGTGTCCGACCGCAGGAAGCGGGCGAACTCGCCCTGCGGCAGCAGCACCACCTGGAAGAACTGGGCCGCGGTCATGCCGAGCAGCCGCTCGACGGTGCGCGCGACCTCTTCGATCCGGATCAGGCCCTCCGGCGGCAGCCCGGCGGGCGCGGTGCCGATCCAGCTCAGCGACACCCTCGCCTGCTGGGTGGTCGTGCCCTCGCCGCGTCGCTTCGGCCGTTGGTACTCCGGGTTGCGCACGATCTTCAGCCGGTGGCGCTGCACGGTGAGCTCCAGCGCGACCTCGGTGACCTGGTCGGGCTCGGCGAGGTCGCAGCGCAGCCGTTTGGCCTCGTTGCGGGCGCCGGGGACCACGCCGAACAGCGCGAACGCGATCGCGTCGAGCAGCGTGGTCTTGCCCGCGCCGGTTTCGCCGTGCAGGAGGAAGAGGCCGTCGGCGCCGAGCACGTCGAAGTCGACGACCTCGCGTGCGCAGTACGGCCCGAAGGCTTCGACCTCCAGCCTGTGCAGCCTCATTTCGCGAGGGCCCCCCGGTCGGCCGCTTCCAGGGCCTGGAACAACAGCTGCTCTTCGCTTTCGGTCGGCGGGGCGCCGCGGCAGTCGTCGAGGAAGCTGCGCGAGACCTCGATGTCGGACCGGCCGCGGACGGCGTCGGAGTAGCGCAGCGGCGCGCCGGCGCGCCCGCCCGCGGGCTCCCACTCCAGGTGGACCGCGTACGGGAACCGCTCGCGCAGCCGCCGCATCGCGTCGACCGGGCGCACCCGGTCGGTGACGGTGACCGACAGGAAGTGGTCGAGGTAGGCGTCGTGCGCCGGGTCCAGCAGGAGATCTTCGATGTTGCCGGTGAGTGTGGCGAGCTTTCTCGGGACAGGCAGTTCGTGGCGCCGGACCTCCGCGAGACCGTTCTGGTCGACGTCGACCAGCCAGACCGATTTGTGGTGGCGCGCCTCGGAAAACGAGTACGCCAGCGGGCTGCCGGAGTAGCGCAGGTGCTCGGCGAGGGTCTGCGGGCCGTGGAGGTGGCCGAGCGCCACGTAGTCGACGCCGTCGAAGACCGAGCCCGGCACCTGCTCGACCCCGCCGACCGCGATCGTGCGTTCGGAGTCGGTCGGTTCGCCGCCGGTGACGAACGCGTGCGCGAGCACGACCGACCGGGCCCCGGGCCGGGTCTCGAGGTCGGCGCGGATCCGGCGCATGGCCTCGGTGAGCACGCCGGTGTGGCCGCGCGCGTCCGGCACACCCAGCGCGTGGCGCGCCGGTTCCGGCTCCAGGTAAGGGATCCCGTACACGGCGACGGGTCCGTGGTCGTCGTCGAGCAGCACCGGTTCGGCCAGCCCGCCGACGGTGGTGCGCAGGTGCAGGCCGCCCGCCGCGGCGAACTCCGCGAAGGCGCCGAGGCGGGGCGCCGAGTCGTGGTTCCCGGGGGTGACGATCAGCTGCGCGCCGGCCGCGCGGATCCGGGCGACGGCTTTCGCCGCGACCCGCACGGCCTCCGCCGAGGGGACCGCGCGGTCGTAGATGTCGCCTGCCACCAGGACGGCGTCGATCGCCTCGCCGGCCACGAGGTCGGCGAGGTGCCCGAGCACCGCTTCCTGTTCCGCGAGCAGATCGGCGCCGTGGAACGTGCGGCCGACGTGCCAGTCGGAGGTGTGCAGGAATCTCACGGGGGCCAAGGTACGACCCGGCTCCGACGAAATCGCGCAGGCACGCCGCCGCCTCACTCGAACGTGTGTACTAACACGAGCGGGCAAGATCGGACACGCCCTGCGCGGAATCGAAGTGTTTGCAGGTCAGCTACCCAGAGCGACGGACCGGGTGCGGTTTTTGTCGGTGCGGTCCGCCATGATGTCTGCGAGCCCGGAGCTCGGACGGAGGGGACGAAGTGGCGACAGTGCTGACCACCGCGGCGATCGTGCTCGCGGTCCTGCTGCTGATCGCCGTCGCGCTGCTGTGGCGGCTGTACCAGGACGGGATGCGCCGGGCGGACGCGGCGGCCCGGCTGGTGGCGGCGGAGCGGGCCAAGGCGGACCAGCAACAGCTGGCGCTGCGGCGGTACGAGGTCGCGTTCGCGTCGATCAGCGGCCGCGGCGAGCTGGGCGAGCAGGTGCTGGTCGAGACGGCGCGCGCCCTCGGGCTGCGCGAGGACCTGCACTTCACGCTGCAGACGGACCTGGGCGGCGGCGGCTCGGCGAAGCCGGACATGGTGCTGCGGGTGGGCGGCGACCGCACGGTGCCGGTGGACGCGAAGGCGAGCATGGCGACGTGGTCCGAGGCGGTGGAGACGGACGACCCGGACGAGCGGCTGGACGCGTTGCGCGCGCACGTCCGCCAGATCCGTTCCCGCGCGGCCGATCTGGCGGGCAAGGGCTACCAGCGCTGGGCGGACGCGATCTACGGAACGATCATGTTCGTCCCGTCCGACGCGGCGGTGGTCGCGGCGCTGGACACGGACCCGGAGCTGTTGCGCTGGCTGATCGACCGCCGCGTGTTCCTGTGCGGCCCGACCGGCTTCGGGGTACTGGCCTCGGCGGCCCTGTTCGCGGCCAGCGACCGCACGCTGGAGGCGGACGTCGAGCAGGTGCGGGCCGGAGCGGCGGCGGCCCACCGGGCAGCGGGCGGCGCGGTGGAGGCGTTGAACCTGTCGAGCACGCACCTGCAGCGGTTCTTGTCGGCGCGGAGGCGGGAGCTGGAGGCCCTGGAGACGTTCCGGGCGACGGTGGCCCCGCTGACCGACGCGGCCGGAAGCCCGGCAGCCGTGCCGACGGTGCGAAAAGGAGACGAACTGGCAGCCAGCTGAGAGCCGGCTTGCGCCCCGCTGGGCTGCTCCCGGAGTTCGCCCAAGACGTCACTTTCGTAGGGAAAGTGTTCCGGAGGGTGCGTCTCCAGAACACTTTCGTCACGAAAGTGACGAGGGCGCCGGCGCCGGGCAGGGGAGGTCGGCTGGGCGCCTGGCGGACGCGCAAGCCTCACCGGGGTCGCGTGACCAGCGGTGACTTCGGCTGACGCGGTGCCCACACCCGAACCTTCCTCGCGACGAGCCCCCACGCGGGTTGCCGCTCACCTCTCGTACGGAGGACCCTGGCCACAAGGGGCCGCAACCCCGGTCACCGGCCGTCACCCGGCGCCACCGGATCATGCCCCCGGGTGGCTGTCGGCCCACGTCGGCGGCGGTGCTGGCAAGATCTTCACAACCACGAGATACGGTGTTGCCCTGTGACCGCGATTCGCGATCGCCAGAGCGATCCAGATGCCGACGACGTCCCCGTGCCGTGGGATGAGCGTCCTGTCGTCGGTTCGAGGCGCGGACTGCCGTGGTGGGCGGCGGTCCTGGTCGGCCTCGGTCTGGCGATCGTAGGTGCCCTCCTGGGCAAGCCCAGCCAGGGCGGTATCCCCGTGATCTTCACCGTCTGCTACATCGGCGGGGCCGTGCTCGCGGTCTGCGCGGTGCGGCGCCGCGGCCTGTTCGGGCCGATGGTGATGCCGCCGCTGGTGCTGGCCGTGACCGTGCCCGGCGTGATCCTGCTGACGTCCGGTTCCCAGGGCGACGACATGCTGTCGAAGGCCCTGAACATCGGCACCCCGCTGATCAACGGCTTCCCCACGATGGCGATCACCACCGGCATCACGCTGCTGATCGGCTTCGTCCGCATCTTCCGCGAGCGCGACCCGGACGCCCCGAAGAAGGCCAAAAAGGCCGACCTCCGGGCGGACGAAGACGACGAGAAGCCCCGCGCCGCGTCGACCGCTGCCCGTCCGCGGCCGGCGGGTTCGAGCCGCACCGGTCAGACGCCGCTGCCCCCGGGCGGCCGGCGCGGCCGGGAGGGCGAACCGGCCCGCCGCCCGCGTCCTCCGGCGGACGGCGAACGCCGTGCACCCCGCGCCGGCGCTCCCGCCGAACGCGACCCCGGCACCCGCGGCACGCGCAAGCCGCCGCCGGCGACCCGGCGCACGCCCCGTCCGGAAGAAGGCGACCCGCGCCGGCGCGAGCCGCGCGGTGACGCGCCGCGACGGCGTCCCCGCCCGCCCGCCGAGGACGGCCGCGACACCCCGCCGCCCCGGCGTCCGTCCGGTGGACGGAGTGCCCCGCCGCGCCGGAACCGTCCCTGGGACGACGAAGAACGCTGACGAACACGGCGGTCACCTCCGCGGGAGGTGACCGCCGTTTTTGTGCACCGAAAGGCATCTCACGTGATCAGAGAGGCATCTCACGTGATTGGGCGGGCATCACGCGTGACTGGAAGGGCATCACGCGTGACTGGAAGGGCATCACGGCGGCGGGCCGGAACGGCCCGCCGGCCGGACCTCAAGACTTAGACCTTCCGAAGTTCCTTCGGCGGCGCGAAGGTGATCTTCTCGTTGGCCGTGGTGACCTCGTTGACGTCGCCGTAGCCGCGCTTCGCCAGCCAGTCCAGCAGCTCCATGACCAGCACGTCCGGTACCGACGCACCCGAGGTGACGCCGACCGTCGTCACACCGGAAAGCCACGCCTCGTCGACCTCGTGCGCGAAGTCGACCAGGTACGACGCCCGGGCTCCGGCCTTCAGCGCGACCTCGACCAGGCGCTTCGAGTTGGACGAGTTCGTCGACCCGACCACCAGCACCAGGTCGCATTCGGCGGCCATGGCCTTGACCGCGACCTGGCGGTTCGTCGTCGCGTAGCAGATGTCGTCGCTCGGCGGGTCCGCCAGATCCGGGAACCGCTCGCGGAGCTGGTCGACGCGCTCCATCGTCTCGTCGACCGACAGCGTCGTCTGGGACAGCCAGATCACCTTCGACGGATCGCGCACCTCGACCTTGCCGACGTCCTCGGCCTTGTCGACCAGCTGCACCTTGTCCGGCGCCTCGCCGGCGGTGCCCTCGACCTCTTCGTGGCCTTCGTGGCCGATCAGCAGGATGTCGTAGTCGTCGTTCGCGAAGCGGTTGACCTCCTTGTGCACCTTCGTCACCAGGGGGCAGGTTGCGTCGATCGTGCGCAGGTTCCGCTCGGCCGCCTCCGCGTGCACCATCGGCGAGACGCCGTGCGCGGAGAAGACCACGAGCGCGCCCTCGGGCACCTCGGACGTCTCGTCGACGAAGATCGCGCCGCGCTCGCGCAGCGTGTCGACCACGTGGCGGTTGTGGACGATCTCCTTGCGGACGTACACCGGCGCGCCGTAGACGTCGAGGGCCTTCTCGACGGCGATCACCGCGCGGTCGACGCCGGCGCAGTAACCGCGGGGCTTGGCCAGCAGCACCCGCTTGCCGGAAGCGGTTCCGGTGATCGTGGGGGTACCCGCGGGCTCGATTCCGGGACTCGCTTCACTCATGCCACCCAGGGTACGGGCAGCCCCGAGCCGGACTCGAAGTCCCTTTCGGGTGAGCTTCGTCCCCCTACCGCGCTGTGCCGGGCGTCACGCAATGCGCCCGAACCCACCCTTTCGGTTGGGCAGGACGGGCGGTCATACGGCAGGCTGGACACATGAAGCCTTTCCCGCTCCCCCTCCGGGTCGCCGCGGGCCTCGCCGTCTCCACCGCCGAGCGGGTTCGCGAACTTCCCCGGCAGCTCGCCGGGCTCCCGGTGACCGTGGTCAGTCAGGTGCTGCAGGCCTCCATGCGGGTCCAGCAGCACGTCACCGAGCTGGCGATCAAGGGCGACAGTGCCCTGTCGAGCCTGCGCCCGGTCGAAGACGCGCCGAGCTGGGCGACGTTCGACGAGGACGTCGAGCCCGACGTCCCGCCCGCCCGGCCGAAGTTCGCCCCCGTCGCCGACGTGCCCGAACCCCGTTCGGAAATCAACGGTCACGTTCCGTCAGCAGCCGAGCTCGAAGCGGAGCTGGGCGATCCGTGGGCCGAAGAGGAACGCGCGCTCGCCGAGGACCACGCCGACGGCGAGCACGACAGCGAGGCCGCAACCGCCGAGGAAACACCGCCGCGCACGCCCAAGCCCGGCACGCCCAAGATCGACAAGAAGACCAAGAGCGAGACCCCCCGGACCAGCGCCGCGGGGTACGAGGGTCCGGCCGGGCTGACCGGCTACGACCAGCTCACCCTCCCGCAGCTGCGGGCCCGGCTGCGCCAGTTCTCGATCGACCAGCTCGAGACCATCCTCGAGTACGAACGCGCGAACGCCGACCGCTCCTCCTTCACCGGGATGCTGTCCCGCCGGATCGCCAACGCCCGCAAGGCCGAACGGGACAAGGCCGAGGACGGCGGCGACGGCACGGAAGGCCCGTGAGCACCGAATCCACCCAAGCTCCAGCGAGCACCGCGGAATCGCCGTGGCCGGTCCGGACCGTCGCGCGCAAGATCGGCGACTGGATCCACCGGCTCGGCGCGGTCTGGGTGGAGGGCCAGGTCACCCAGGTCAGCTCCCGGCCCAACACCCAGACCGCGTTCCTGACGCTGCGCGACCCTTCGGCGGACGTCTCGATGTCCGTCACCTGCCCGAACTGGCTGATCCGCGAGATGGAGCCGCCGCTGCGGGAAGGCGCGAGCGTCGTCGTGCACGCCAAGCCGTCGTACTTCTTCGGCCGCGGCACGATCAGCCTCCGCGCCGACCAGATCCGCGCGGTCGGCATCGGTGAGCTGCTGGCCCGGATCGAACGCCTGAAGAAGCTGCTGACCGCCGAAGGCCTCTTCTCGGCGCAGCGCAAGCGGCCGATCCCGTTCCTGCCGAAGGGCGTCGGGCTGATCACCGGCCGCGCGTCGGCGGCCGAGCGGGACGTCCTGGCCAACGCGCAGGGGCGGTGGCCGCACGTCCGGATCAAGGTGCTCAACACGGCCGTGCAGGGCTCGCAGGCGGTGCCGCAGGTCATGCGCGCGCTGCGGATCTTCGACGCCGACCCCGAGATCGACGTCATCGTCATCGCCCGCGGCGGCGGTAGCGTCGAGGACCTGCTGCCGTTCTCCGACGAAGCGCTCTGCCGCGCGGTGTCGGCCACGGGCACGCCGGTCGTCAGTGCCATCGGGCACGAACCGGACACCCCGCTGCTCGACTACGTCGCCGACCTGCGCTGCTCGACGCCGACCGACGCCGGCAAGCGGATCGTCCCGGACCTGCGCGAGGAGACCGAACGCGTCCGGCAGATGCGTGACCGCGGCCGCCGCGCGCTGCACGGCTGGGTCGACACGCAGGCGCGGCTGCTCAACCAGATCCGCAGCCGCCCGGCCCTGGCCGACCCGCTGGGCCCGGTCCAGCGACGGCAGGACGACGTCGACGTCCACCGCGAACGCGCCCGCCGCGCCATGCTGAGCCTGCTCGCCAAGGACCAGGCCGAGGTCGCGAACGCGCGGGCCCGGCTCACCGCGCTCGGCCCGGCGGCGACGCTGGCCCGCGGGTACGCGGTCGTGCAGTTCATCGACGCCGAAGGCAACCTCCAGGTACTCCGCTCCGTCTCCGAAGTCGAGGCCGGTGCCCAGCTGCGCGTGCGCGTGGGCGACGGCGCGATCAAGGCGGTGGCGGAAGGAGAGCAGGGGTGAAGGTGACGTTCCTCCCGCTCACCGTGGACGCGGCCAGGAGGCTCGGCGCGCGCCCGCTGCTGGACCAGGCGGTGCGCACCGACCGGGCCGCCGCCGAGTGCTGGACGGCCCTGCTCGCCGGCTGCGGCACCGCCGCCCGCCGCGACCTGGGACCGCAGCTGCGGCGGCTGTCCGAAGCGACGTCGATGCAGGTCGGCTCGCGCTGGTGGTTCGCCGACGGCGCCGGGCACCGGAAGCGGGTGGCGGGCGCGCAGGAGAACCTCGAAGAGGCGATCGCGGACGGTGACGGGCAGGAGTTCGCGCTGGCGTTCGTCGGGTACGACCACGCGATGGCCAGCGCGGTAGTGTGCGCGAACAGCGCCCACCCGTCAGCCCGGAAGGTCGGAGAACACCGAGCGTGAGTGAAACAGCCAGCGAGGAACTCGGCTACGAGCAGGCGCGCGACCGCCTCGTCGAGGTCGTCCGCGAGCTCGAGGCCGGGGGTCTGTCCCTCGAGCAGTCACTCGCGTTGTGGGAGAAGGGTGAGAAGCTCGCGAAGGTCTGTGAGCGCCATCTCGAAGGCGCGCGCGAGCGCATCGAAGCCGCCCTCGCGTCCGTGGAGGACGACTCCGAGCAGTGAGGTAGGCCATGCCGACGGTATCTGGAATCACGGCGGGTATCTGACAGACTGAACGCCCGCCAGTTCCACGATCCGGGAGGCACAGATGCCCGCCGCAGACAGTCGTCGTGAAGCGCCCGACCGCAACCTCGCGATGGAGCTGGTCCGGGTCACCGAAGCCGCCGCGATGGCGGCCGGCCGCTGGGTCGGCCGCGGCGACAAGATCGGCGGGGACGGCGCGGCCGTCGACGCGATGCGCCAGCTCGTCTCGACGGTGTCGATGCGCGGGGTCGTGGTGATCGGCGAGGGCGAGAAGGACGAAGCCCCGATGCTGTTCAACGGCGAAGAGGTCGGCAACGGCGACGGGCCGGACTGCGACGTCGCGGTCGACCCGGTCGACGGCACCACGCTGATGGCCAAGGGCATGCCGAACGCGCTCGCCGTGCTGGCGGTGGCCGAGCGCGGGGCGATGTTCGACCCGTCCGCGGTGTTCTACATGGAGAAGCTGGCCGTCGGGCCGGACGCGGCCGGCAAGGTGGAGCTCGGCGCGCCGATCGCGGAGAACATCCGCCGCGTCGCCAAGGCCAAGCACAGCAGCGTCAGCGACGTCACCGTGTGCGTCCTGGACCGCCCGCGGCACGAGCAGATCATCAAGGAGATCCGGGACGCCGGTGCGCGGATCCGGTTCATCTCCGACGGCGACGTCGCGGGCGCGATCGCCGCGGCCCGCCCGACCACCGGCGTCGACATGCTGATCGGCATCGGCGGCACCCCCGAGGGCATCATCGCGGCCTGCGCGATGAAGTGCCTCGGCGGCGAGCTGCAGGGCCGGCTGTGGCCGAAGGACGACGCCGAGCGCGAGAAGGCCCTCGCCGCCGGGCACGACCTCGACCGGATCCTGCTCAACGACGACCTCGTGCGCGGCGACAACGTCTTCTTCTGCGCCACCGGCGTCACCGACGGCGACCTGCTGCGCGGTGTCCACTACCGCGAGGGCGGCGCGACGACGCAGTCCATCGTGATGCGGTCCAAGTCCGGGACCGTCAGAATGATCGACGGCTACCACCGGCTGAACAAGCTGCGGGCGTACTCCTCGGTCAACTTCGACGGCCACCTGGACGCGCCCGACGACGACATCGTGCCCCCGCTGCCGTAAGGAGATCCGTGCCCAGGCGACTGCCGGCCCTGTTGACCGCGTGCGCGATCGCCCTGGTCCCCGGCACCGCCGCGGCCGCCCCCGCCATCGTCGGGGGTGCGAACGCCGACCAGCCGTACCCGTTCACGGTTTCGCTGCACACTTCGTCGGGCAAGCTGTTCTGCGCCGGTGCGCTGATCGCGCCCACCTGGGTCGTCACGGCCGCGCACTGCGCGTTCGGCAAGGTCCCGGCCGCCATTTCGCTCCGGACGGGGTCGAACGACTCGGGCCAGGGTGGCGAAGTCGCGCAGCCCGCCGAGATCATCGTCAACCCGGCGTTCAACACCCAGAGCCCGGCGGGCGACATCGCGCTGCTGCGGCTGGCGGCACCGGCCGCGGCGGCACCGATCGGGCTCGCGACGGCCGCGTCGCCGGGCACCGCGACCCGGATCCTCGGCTGGGGCCAGACCTGCCCGAAGGTCAACTGCGGCGAGATCCCCACGGTGCTGCAGCAGCTCGACACGCGGATCGTCGAAGGCACGAAGTGCACGTCGGTGTTCGACGGCACGTCCGAGCTGTGCACGGACAACCCGGGCGGCAAGTCCGGAGCGTGCTTCGGCGACTCCGGTGGCCCGGAGATCGTCCGCGAAGGCGACCACTGGCTGCTGGCCGGCGTCACCAGCCGCCCGGGCAACAACGACCCGCAGTGCGCGACGGCGCCGTCGATCTACACCTCCGTCGTCGCCTACGCGCCGTGGATCGCGGAGAAGACGAAGGCCTGACTTATTCGGCGTTGCTCGAGTGGCCCGGGAACAGGTGGGCGTCCGGGTCGAGCGCGACGGCGATGTTGTTGACGGCCGTCGCGGCCTCGCCGAAGCCGGTCGCGATCAGCTTCACCTTCCCCGGGTACGCGGCGACGTCGCCCGCGGCGTAGACGCGCTCGCGCGCGGTCGCCATCGTCGAGTCGACGGCGATGGCGCGGTGGTGGATCTCCAGGCCCCAGCTCTCGATCGGGCCCAGGTCGGCGGTGAACCCGAGGGCCGCGACGACGGCGTTGGCCGGCAGCCGCTCGTCGCCGGCGCCCTTGATCGAGACGTCGACGGCTTCGAGAGAGCCGTCCGGCGCTTCGACGAACCGCGTGACCTCGGCGTCGGTGATGATCCGGGTGCCGAGTTCGCGCGCCTGCCGGACGATCGACTCGGCGGCGCGGAACTTCGCGCGCCGGTGCACGAGCGTCACGCTCGCCGCGACCGGGTGCAGCGCGAGGATCCAGTCGAACGCCGAGTCGCCGCCGCCGACGACCACGACGTGCTGCCCCGCGTGCGCCTGCAGCGCGGGGACGAAGTGGACCATGCCGCGGCCGAGCCAGCCGTCGCCGGCCGGCAGCGGGCGCGGGGTGAACTCGCCGATGCCCGCGGTGATCAGCACCGCACGGGCCTGGACGGTTTCGCCGCCGTCGAGGGTCAGCTCGACGCCGTTCCCGGCGGTTTCCAGCTTCTCCGCCTTGCGCCCCAGCAGGTACTTCGGCTTCCACGGCGCCGCCTGCTGCACCAGCCCGTCGACCAGATCGCGGCCGCGGACCTCGGCGAACCCGCCGACGTCGTAGATCATCTTCTCCGGGTACATCGCGGTCACCTGGCCGCCGGGCTCGGGCAGCGAGTCGACCACCGCCATCGAAAGGCCGCGGAACCCGGCGTAGTAGGCGGCGAACAGGCCCGTCGGGCCCGCGCCGATGATCACGAGGTCGTAGGGGTCCCCAGCAACGTCAGTCATGCTCGCTCCAGCCAGTGGTGGATGGCGGTGATCGAGAACACACCCGATCCTAGCGTCGCGGGCCGCCGAGGGTGGGCGACGCCACCACGCGGGGCGGGGAGAACAGGGCCAGAATCGTGTCATGGCTGATCAGGAATACCGGATCGAACACGACACGATGGGCGAGGTCCGCGTGCCTGCCGACGCGCTCTACCGCGCGCAAACCCAGCGGGCCGTGGAGAACTTCCCCATCTCCGGCCGGGGCCTGGAGCGCGCCCAGATCCGCGCGCTCGGACTGCTCAAGGCGGCCGCCGCGCGGGTCAACCTCAAGCTGGGCGTGCTCGACGCCGACGTCGCGAACGCCATCGCGGCCGCCGCCGACGAGGTCGCCGCCGGGGCCCACGACGCGCACTTCCCGATCGACGTCTTCCAGACCGGGTCCGGGACGTCGTCGAACATGAACGCCAACGAGGTCATCGCGACGCTGGCTTCGCGTGCCCTCGGCCGCGACGTGCACCCGAACGACCACGTCAACGCGTCGCAGTCGTCGAACGACACCTTCCCGACGACCATCCACGTCGCCGCGACCGAGGCCGTGCTCAAGGACGTCATCCCGGCGCTGGAGTACCTCGCCGGCGCGATCGAGGTCCGGGCCGCCGAATGGGCCGATGTCGTGAAGTCCGGGCGCACGCACCTGATGGACGCGGTGCCGATCACGCTCGGCCAGGAGGCGGGCGCGTGGGCGTCGCAGATCCGCTACGGCGTCGAACGGCTGAAGTCGGGCCTGCCGCGGCTGGGCGAGCTGCCGATCGGCGGCACGGCCGTCGGGTCGGGCCTCAACGCGCCGGAGGGCTTCGGTGCCAGTGTCGCCGTCGAACTCGCCACGGTGACCGGGCTGCCGCTGACCGAGGCCCGCGACCACTTCGAGGCGCAGGCGACGCAGGACAGCGTCGTCGAGACGTCCGGGCACCTGCGCACGATCGCCGTGTCGCTCAACAAGATCGCCAACGACCTGCGCTGGCTGGGCTCCGGCCCGCGCACCGGGCTGGCCGAGCTGGCGCTGCCGGACCTGCAGCCGGGTTCGTCGATCATGCCGGGCAAGGTGAACCCGGTCATCCCGGAGGCGACGCTGCAGGTGGTCGCGCAGGTGATCGGCAACGACGCGGCGGTCGCCTTCGCCGGCGCGGCGGGCAACTTCCAGCTGAACGTCAACCTGCCGGTGATCGCCCGGAACGTCCTCGAATCGGCACGCCTGCTCGCGGCCGTTTCGCGGCTGCTGGCGGACAAGGTGTTCGCGGGCATCACCGCGAACACCGAACGCGCGCGCACCTACGCCGAGGGCTCGCCGTCGATCGTGACGCCGCTGAACTCCTACATCGGCTACGAAGAAGCGGCTGCGGTCGCGAAGCAGGCGTTGAAGGAGCTGAAGACGATCCGCGAGGTCGTCATCGAACGCGGGTACGTCAAGGACGGCAAGCTCACCGAAGCGCAGCTCGACGAGGCCCTCGACGTGCTGCGCATGGCCCGCGGCGGCAGATGATGAGTGACGCCGCCGGGCTGGGCGCCTTCCTGAAGGCGCGCCGCGCCGCGCTCGACCCCGCCGACCTCGGTCTGCCGCCCGGGGTCACCCGGCGGCGGGTCAAGGGCCTGCGCCGCGAGGAGCTGGCACAGCTGGCCGGCATCAGCGTCGACTACTACACGCGGCTGGAGCAGGGCCGGGCGAAGAACGTTTCGGACGCGATCCTCGGCGCGCTGGCCCGCGCGCTGCGCCTCGACGCCGGCGAGGAGTCCTACCTGCGCAACCTCGCCGCGCCGAAGCGCCGGGAGAAGAGCGCGCCGCAGCGGGTCCGGCCCGAGCTGCAGCAGCTGCTGGACGCCATCCAGGCACCCGCGTTCGTCTTCGGCCGCTACCTCGACGTGCTGGCGTGGAACGCCCTCGGCGGCGCGGTCGCCTTCGACTTCGCCCGGCTCGGCGAACGCAACATCGCCAAGCTGACCTTCACCGGCGGCCAAGCGAAGGAGCTGTACCCGGAATGGGACGCCGTCGCCCGCGAAGTCGTCGCGAACCTGCGGGCGGAAGGCGGCCGGCACCCGGGCGACCCGGAATTCGCCCGGCTCGTCGACGAGCTTTCGGCGGCCAGTGCCGAATTCCGCGCGCTGTGGGCCGAGCACGCGGTGCGGGAGAAGGCGCAGGGGTGGAAGGTGCTCCTGAACCCCGTGGTCGGCGAGCTGCGGCTGCGGTACGAGACGCTGCGCCTGCCCGACGACCCGGACCAGGGCCTGGTGATCTACCACGCGGAACCGGGATCGGAGAGCGAGCGAGCGCTCGGTCTGCTGGCCAGCTGGGTCGCCGAAGCCCCGCTGACCAGGGCAAACATCCGGTCATCAGGAAATTGTCGGTGGTCCGGGTCATGATGTCCGGGTGCTGCTGAGCGAGTTGGTCCACGCGTCCGCCGAACTGGCGGCGACGAGGTCCAGGAAGGCGAAGATCGCCCTCCTGGCCGGAGTGCTGCGCGCCGCGGAGATCGCCGAGCTGCCCACGGTGATCGCGTACCTGACGGGGCAGACGGCGCAGGACAGGCTGGGGGCGGGCTGGCGCACCCTGGCCGGGCTGGGTGCCGGTGCCGCCGCCGAACCGGTGGCCCCGGTGCTGGAGGTGGACGCGGCGCTGACCGCGGCGGCCGGGGTCGCGGCGGGCACGGGCTCGGCGGCGCGCCGGCAGGAGGTCCTGCGCGCGCTGTTCGAGCGGCTGACGAAGGACGAGCAGCAGTTCCTCTTCCGGCTGGTCACCGGCGAGCTGCGGCAGGGCGCGCTGGAGGGCGTGATGGTCGACGCCATCGCGGCCGCGGCCGACGTGCCCGCCGAGGACGTGCGGCGGGCCTTCATGCTGTCCGGGAAGCTGGGCGTCACCGGGGTCGCGGCGATGACCGGCGGGCAGGCCGCGCTGGCGGAGTTCCGGCTCACCCTCGGCACGCCGGTCAAGCCGATGCTGGCGTCCCCGGCCGAGTCGCTGGACGAATCCGTCGCCGAGCACGCCGAGGCGATCGTCGAGTACAAAATGGACGGTGCGCGGATCCAGGTGCACCGCCAGGGCGACGAGGTGCACGTCTGGACGCGGACGCTGCGAGAGATCACCGGCAGCGTGCAGGAACTGGTGGAGCTCGTGCGGGGGCTGCCGTGCGAGTCGGTGGTGCTCGACGGCGAGACGCTGGCCCTGACCGACGCCGGGCGGCCGCGGCCGTTCCAGGACACGATGAGCCGGTTCGGCAGCACCCGCGAGGAACAGGTCAAGGCCCTGCTGCTGCGGCCGTACTTCTTCGACTGCCTGCACCTCGACGGCGTCGACCTGCTGGACGCGCCGCTGTCCGAGCGCAACGCGGCGCTGCGCAAGGTCGCCGGGGCGCATGTGATCCCCGGTGAGGTCGGCACTTCCGGGGCGGCCGCCGTGCTGGAGGCGGCGATGGAAGCGGGCCACGAAGGGGTGATGGTCAAGGACCTGGCGTCGCCATACGCGGCGGGGCGGCGCGGGCGGGCGTGGCTGAAGGTCAAACCGGTGCACACGATCGACCTCGTGGTGCTGGCGGCGGAGTGGGGCCACGGCCGCCGCACGGGCACGCTGTCGAACCTGCACCTGGGCGCCCGCGACCCGGACGGCGGCCCGCCGATCATGGTGGGCAAGACGTTCAAGGGCATGACCGACGAGCTGCTGGCGTGGCAGACGAGGACGTTCCAGGAGATCGAGACCCACCGCGACGACTGGACGGTGTACGTGCGGCCGGAGGTCGTGGTGGAGATCGAGCTGGACAGCGCCCAGGTGAGCACGCGCTACCCCGGCGGCCTGGCGCTGCGGTTCGCCCGGGTGGTCCGCTACCGCCCGGACAAGGACCCGGCCGAAGCGGACACGATCGACACGGTCCGCGGCCTGCTGCACGGCGATCGCTCGGAAGGGAGCTGACGGCCGGACGCCGGCCCCGGGGGATTTGGCGAGAATTTTCCCGCCACGGCCGGCGGCGAGGATCCCTAAAGTGCGCTCCTTCACAAGGATCCCGCTCACTTCCCGAGCGGTAATGGAGGAGCCAGCAGTGGTCAGCAAGGAACAGATGAAGACGGCGATCCACGCCGCCTTCGACGGAGCCGTCGCCGGCGGGGCGAGCTACACCAAGGTGTACGCCGCGGAAATCAGGCAGAAGAACTACCTGGTCTTCCGCACCACCTCGGTCGCCAACTTCGCGCTCGGCTTCAAGCCCGGGCAGACCGATCTTGTCCTCGTCCCGCTCGAGGAGAAGAACGGTACCGTCACGGCGGGCCCGCCGGTGACGATCACCGACGCCAACCGCGCGTCGGTGAAGAAGCGCGACCTGCAGGGCCGGTTCGTCATCAAGACGACCGAGGGCCGGACGTTCCGGCTCAGCATCATCCCCTCCGTGACGAAGCTCCTGGCCGCCACCTACCAGCTGCCCGTCGAGCAGAAGGCGGAATACGTGGCGTTCACCGAGCTCCGGGACACGCTCACCGCGGCGTAGCACCGGTTCGGGGCCGTCCACGCGCCGGGCAGCCCCCGGACTCCACACGTTCGAGGGGTCCACTGTGGAGTTACCGGCGGGTATTCTCCGTGGATGCACGGTCCGAAGCTCACCCGCACCTGGTTCGCGGTCACCGCGCTGGTCGCGCTGACCGGCCTCGTCGTCCAGGTGGTCGCCACCGCGAGCGACACCGGCGGCCGCTTCACGACGGTCGCCGGCCGGGTGGCGAACCTGTTCTGCTTCTTCACGATCGACTCGAACCTGCTCGTGATCGCGACCGCGGCACTGGTGGCCTTCGGCGCGGCGCGGGGCACGCTGTTCCGCGTGCTCTGGCTCGACGCGCTGGCCGGCATCATCGTGACGGGCATCGTCTACCAGGTCGCCCTCGCGGGTCTGTACGAGCTGCACGGCCTCGCGTTCCTCGCCGACACGCTGCTGCACAAGGTGACGCCGATCCTGTTCGTGCTCGGCTGGCTCCTCGCCGGCCCGCGCGGGGCGTTCACGTGGCGCGCGGTCCGGTGGTCGCTGGTCTACCCACTGGCCTGGCTGGCGTTCACGTTGCCGCGCGGCGCGCTCACCGGCTTCTACCCGTACCCGTTCGTCGACGCGGACACCCTCGGCTACGGCCAGGTGGCGCTGAACTGCGTTTTCATCGGGCTCTTCTTCACCGCGCTCACCGCGGGCGCGTTCCTGTACGACCGCCGCCTCGCGCGGCTCGAGCCCGCTTAGCCGCGGCGCCTTCATGGCGAATCCCGTGCTCCCGGGCCGCCAGGTGTCCGCAGCTCCGCAACGGCCCGGTGCCCGCCGGCACCGGCTCGCTAGCCGCGGACGCGGCGGAACGCGTTGAGCCCGTCGGTCAGCGCGGCCTGCACCAGCGTCGGGAGCGCGCCGCGGCGGTCGACCGGCTTGCCCGCGGCGATCCGGTGCATCTGCCGGGTGTGCCACTGGATCTCCAGGAGGCTGTCGGCCGGCCGGATCCCGGTCTTCGGGCCCACCCGCTCCGCCCGGACGTCCTCGCCGGCCAGCAGCCGGGCCGGCAGCCCGGGGTCGACGACCAGCGGCCGGCCGAGCCCGATCACGTCCACTTCGCCCGAGCGCAGCGCTTCGGCCATTCCGTCCGGCGTCGCGAACCCGCCGGTGACCATCAGCGCCACGTCGGAGACTTCGCGCGCTTTCGCGGCGTAGTCCAGGAAGTAGGCCTCCCGCGCCTGGGTACTCGCGCGCCCGGCGCCCATCATCGCGGCCTTCTCGTACGTGCCGCCGGAGACCTCCAGCAGGTCCACGCCGGCCTCGCCGAGCTCGCGCACGACTTCGAGGGACTCCTCCTCGGTGAACCCGCCGCGCTGGAAGTCCGCGCTGTTGAGCTTCACCGCCACCGGGACGTCGTCGCCTGCCGCCTCGCGCACGCGCCGGACCACCTCCAGCAGGAACCGGCGGCGGCGGACGGCGTCACCGCCCCACTCGTCGGTGCGCAGGTTCGTCAGCGGCGACAGGAACTGCGACACCAGGTAGCCGTGGGCACCGTGGATCTGCACGCCCGCGAAGCCCGCTTCGACGAACGTGCGCGCCGCGACGGCAAACCGTTCGATGATCGCTTCGATCTCGTCGCCGGCCAGGGCCCGTGGGACGGCGAAGGCCGTACGGACGCCCCGGTTGCCGAACGGCACCTCGGACGGCGCGACGGGCCGGCGAGACAAGTACCGCGGGCTTTGCCGTCCGGGGTGGTTCAGCTGCACCCACAGCCGCGCGTCCGTGCCCTCGACCGCGCCGGCCCAGGGGCGGTAGACGGCCGGATCCGGTGTCGCGGCGACGTTGCGGGGCTCGCCGAGCGCGGCCGGGTCGACCATGACGTTCCCGGTGATCAGCGCGCCCGCGCCGCCGCGGGCCCAGGCCCGGTACAGCTCGAAGAGCTCGCGGGTGGGCGCGTTCCGCCGGTCGCCGAGCTGCTCGCTCAGCGCCGACTTGACCAGGCGGTTCGATAGGACGGCGCCGCACCGCAGCTTCAGCGGCTCCGCCAGGAGGTCCCGGGCCATCGCGTCACCTCTCGAACTTACTCACAGTAAGATAACTCGACGGTAGCATACCGCCGGTATGTCATCTACCCGTCGAATGACCGTTAGGGTCGGGCGCATGACGGCGATCGTGCAGAACCTGGTGACCTCCGGCGTCTTCCGGCTCGACGGGGGCAGCTGGGACGTCGACAACAACGTGTGGGTCGTGGGCGACGACGCGGAAGTGGTCGTGATCGACGCGGCGCACGACGCGAAGGCGATTGCAAACGTCGTGGGCGAGCGGAAACTGACCGCGATCGTCTGCACCCATGCGCACAACGACCACGTCAACGCCGCCCCGGAGCTGGCCGCCGCGACCGGCGCGCCGATCCTGCTGCACCCGGACGACCGGGTCGTCTGGGACCTCACCCACCCCGACCGCGCCCCGGACGGCGAACTGGCCGACGGCCAGGTGCTCACGGTCGCGGGCACGGCGCTGCAGGTCATCCACACGCCGGGGCACGCACCCGGCGCGGTCTGTCTGTACGCGGCCGAACTGGGCGTGGTGTTCACCGGCGACACCCTGTTCCACGGCGGGCCCGGGGCCACCGGAAGGTCCTATTCGGACTACCCGACGATCGTGCGGTCCATCCGGGCCAAGCTGTTCACGCTCCCGGAGGCGACGAAGGTCCACACCGGACACGGCGAGGGCACGACGATCGGCGCCGAGAAGACCGCCTCGGACGGCTGGAACCAACCTTGAGCAGGCGGAGCTTTCACGTGAAAGCTCCGCCTCAGGAGGTGTGCTTCCGGGCGACGAGGGCGAACTCCTCGATCGCCCGGTCGAACGCGGCGGCGGCTTCCCGGACCGGCGTGGGCAGGAACCGCCGGTCGAACTTCCGGTCGTCGTCGAGCTCCCACCGGGTGTGGTGGAGTTCCATCTCCTTGCTGCGGAGCAGGTTCGCCTGCTCGACCAGCTCGTCCGGCCCGCTCATCACGAGCAGCCCGAAGAACGCGCGCATGTCGGTGCGAGCCGTGTAGTACGCGTCTTCGAACTCGATCTCACGCTGCGCGTCGGTTTCGGCCGCTTCGTGCAGCTTCCGGCGGCGGTGGATCACGTTGATGTCGACGATGTGCTTGCGCGCCCGGGTCGCGGCCTCGATCAGCCCGGCGCAGCGGTCGGCCCGGTCCTGCCGCAGCTTCGCCCGCCGCGCCGCGTTGAGCTTCAGCGGCTCGACCAGCGCGCCCAGCGTCACCCCGGCCAGCGACGCCACCGCCGCGACGACCGCGGCACCAAGCGCCGTCAGCACGTCAGCCGCGGCGCGCTCGGTGACACCCGGACGCGCTGCTTCGCCTCTTCCGCCAGCGCGAGCGCCCACTGCTGCAACCCCGCGACGTCGATCCCGTGCGGCGGCTCGCTCCGGAACGGCTCGATGTTCGCCGCACCCCGCTCCAGCAGGGACACCGCGCCCACGTTGTTGCCGCGGGCCGCGTGCGTCAGGCCGACGGCGAGCTGCGCCAACCCCCGCCACAGCTCGCGGTCGGGTCCGTCGGTCGTCTTCCAGGCGTCCTCGAAGACCTCGTGCGCGTGGAACGGCTTGCCGTCGTCGAGCAGCCGCTGGGCCTCCGCAAGCGTTTGCGCCGGCGGGCGCGCAATGCCCTCCGGCTGGCGCTCGACCCCGTCCGAGCCGTACGGCAGCGGCCGGCCCAGGCCGTCGCGCGGTCGTGCGTTGCGGGCCCGTCCCTCGTTGTCGCGGTCACGGCGGCTCATACCCTGAGATCCTGCCACGGGCCCGGCAGGTAGTCTGGTGACTCGTGCGTTTCCTCGATGGCCACCGGCCCGCCCACGACCTGACCTACGACGACGTGTTCCTGCTGCCGAACCGTTCGGACGTGGAGTCCCGCTTCGACGTCGACCTCTCCACCGCGGACGGCACCGGCGCCACCATCCCGATCGTGGTCGCGAACATGACCGCGGTCGCCGGCCGGCGGATGGCCGAGACGGTCGCCCGCCGCGGCGGGCTGGTCGTGCTGCCGCAGGACGTCGACAGCGCCGCCGTCGCCGAGATCGTCGGCTGGGTGAAGAGCCGGCACACCGTCTGGGACACGCCGCTGGTGCTCACCGGCGGTGCCGCGGTCGCCGACGCGCTCAACCTGGTCCACAAGCGCGCCCACGGCGCTGTTGTCGTCGTGGACGGCGAAGGCCGCCCGGTCGGCGTCGTCGACGAAGCGGCCTGCGCGGGCGTCGACCGCTTCGCGCGGCTCGCCGACGTCGCGCAGCCGCCGAGCGTCGCGGTCCCGCTGACCACGCCGCCGCGGGAGGTCTTCGAACGGCTCCACAGCAGCGGCGCCCACCTGGCGCTCGGCCTCGACGCCGACGGACGGCTCGGGGGCGTCCTGACCGCCGTCGGGGCGCTGCGCGCGGAGATCTACACCCCGGCCGTCGACGACGCGGGCAAGCTGCGCGTCGCGGCCGCGGTCGGCGTCAACGGCGACGTCGCGGCGAAGGCCGAAGCCGTCCTGACGGCCGGTGTCGACGTGCTGGTCGTCGACACCGCGCACGGCCACCAGGACAAGATGATCGCCGCGCTGAAGGCCGTCCGGTCGGTGTCGCCGCAGGTCCCGGTGGTTGCCGGGAACGTGGTCACCGCCGAGGGCACGCGCGACCTGATCCAGGCCGGCGCCGACGTCGTCAAGGTCGGCGTCGGGCCGGGCGCGATGTGCACGACCCGGATGATGACCGGCGTGGGCCGCCCGCAGTTCTCCGCGGTCGCCGACTGCGCGGCCGCCGCCCGCGAGCTGGGCAAGCACGTCTGGGCCGACGGCGGGGTCCGCCACCCGCGCGACGTCGCGCTGGCGCTGGCCGCCGGCGCGTCCGCGGCGATGGTCGGCTCGTGGTTCGCCGGCACCTACGAATCCCCCGGTGACCTGCGGTTCGACGAGCAGGGCCGGCCCTACAAGGAGTCGTTCGGCATGGCGTCGAAGCGCGCTGTGGGCGCGCGGACGCGCACGGACAACTCGTTCGACCGCGCGCGCAAGGCGCTGTTCGAGGAGGGCATCTCGTCGTCGCGGATGGCCCTCGACCCGCAGCGGCCGGGCGTCGAGGACCTGCTGGACTCGATCGGCTCCGGCGTGCGCTCGTCCTGCACTTACGCGGGCGCGCGCACCCTCGAGGAGTTCCACGAGCGCGCGCTGCTGGGCGTCCAGTCGGCGGCCGGCTTCGCCGAGGGCCGCCCCCTCCCCGCAGGCTGGTGACCGCGGTCGTGAGTGGTAAGGCGGGTTCTAACCCGCCTTACCACTCACGACCGGCGGGAGGTGCGGCACAGTGGTCGCATGACCGATCCCGAGGGCACGCAGCTCTTCCACCGCTCCATGCCGTTCTCCGAACGTCTTGGCATCGAGGTGCTGGAACACGGGCGCGAGCTCGTCCGCAGCCGGCTGAAGTGGGACGAGAGCCTCTGCACGCTCGGCGGCGCGCTGCACGGGGGCGCGCTCATGGCGCTGGCCGACTCGACCGGCGCCGTGTGCGCGTTCCTCAACCTGCCCGAGGGCGGGCAGGGCACGACGACCGTCGAGTCGAAGACGAACTTCCTGCGTGCGGTGCGTTCGGGCTACGCCGTTGCGTCGTCCAGACCACTGCACGCGGGCCGCAAGTTCGTCGTGGTCGAGACCGAGGTCCACGACGACGACGGCAAGTTGGTCGCGAAAGTGACACAGACGCAAGCCGTCCTGTAGGTACCTGTTTACAGACCCGTCCGGAGCGGCGAAAATCCCTGCCTACTGGGTGGGCCGATCAGGGAGCCGGGATGCGCGTACGCAAGTTGTTCACCTTATTGTCAGTGGTTGTGCTGTCTGCCGTAACCGCGCAAGCCGCCGAAGCCGGGCCGGTCCGGCCCCGCGACGACGAGGCGATCGACTACCACGAGTGGACCGGCGGCCGCTTCCACGAAGGCGGCTTCGCCGGGCTCGCGCTCACCCACGACGGCCTGCGCATCACGCACCCGGCCGGCACGGTCGAGCACACCGAGCCGGAACTCGGCACGACGAGAACGTACGAGTACGGCCAGTGGACGTCACCGGAGTACCGGCCGGGCTTCGGCGCGACGCAGCTGGTCGCGTCCTGGAACGCGAAGACGCCCGCGAAGACCTGGCTGCAGGTCGAGGCGCAGGCCCGGACGTCGGCCGGCGCCGAAACCGCGTGGTACGTGATGGGCCGGTGGGCCAGCGGGGACGCCGACATCCTGCGCACCAGCGTCGACGGCCAGGACGACGCGAACGCGATGGTGGACGTCGACACGCTGGTCATGAAGGCCGGCGTCACGCTGAAGTCGTACCACCTGAAGGTGAGTCTTTACCGCGAAGCCGGCTCGGGGGCGACGCCGTCGGTGAGCCTGCTGGGCGCGATGACTTCGGCCGTCCCGGACCGCTTCGAGGTGCAGCCGACGAAGCCCGGGCGCGCCACCGGCATCGAGCTGAAGGTGCCCGCGTACGCGCAGAACCTCCACAAGGGACAGTTCCCGCAGTACGGCGGGGGCGGCGAGGCCTGGTGCAGCCCGACCTCGACCGAGATGGTGGCCGAGTACTGGGGCAAGAAGCCGTCCGCCGAAGAGATGTCCTGGATCCCGGCGGACTACGTCGACCCGTCGGTGGCCTTCGCGGCGCGCTACACCTACGACCACGCCTACGACGGCACCGGCAACTGGCCGTTCAACACCGCGTACGCGGCGTCGCGCGGGCTGCGCGGCCACATCACGCGGCTGCACTCGCTGAACGAGCTGGAGAACTACATCGCCCGCGGCATCCCGGTGATCACGTCGCAGTCGTTCCTGTCGTCGGAGCTCGACGGCGCCGGCTACGGGACGGCGGGCCACATCATGGTGGTCATCGGCTTCACGAAGGACGGCGACGTGATCGCGAACGACCCGGCGTCGAGCAGCAACGACCGGGTGCGCAACGTCTACCAGCGCGACCAGTTCGAGAAGATCTGGCAGCGGACGAAGCGGTACCGCGCGGACGGCACCGTGGCGGGCGGCCCGGGCGGCATCGCGTACATCATCACCCCGGCCTGACCCGGGATCGGCGGGGCGCCTCGCCGGCGCCCCGCCGGGCTCACCAGGTCTTGCCGGCCTGCTCCCGGATCGCGCGGTTGATGCGGTTGAAGAAGCCGCTGAGCGCGATGTGCGTGACGAGCGCCGACAGCTGCTGCTCGTCGAAGTGCTCGGCGGCGGCCGCCCAGATCTCGTCGGTCACGCCCGGCTGGCCGTCCTGGATCCGCGTGGCGGCTTCGGTCAGCGCGAGCGCCGCCCGCTCCGGCTCGGTGAAGAACGGCGTTTCCCGCCAGGTGACGACGCTGTGCAGCCGGTCGTCGGTCTCGCCCCGCTTCTTCGCCGACTGGACACCCGCGTAGGTGCACGGGGCGCAGCCGTTGATCTGGCTGGCGCGCAGGTGGACCAGCTCCAGCAGCAGCGGATCGACGCCGGCGCTGAGCACCACCTTGAACAGCTGCTGGACCGCGCCGGTCACCTCGGGATCGCTCTGGGTCTTCAGCCGTGGTTCCATCGGTTCCTCCATCGGTTACCTGTGCCCCTCCGGGCCCGTCATGTCCACGACGGAGCAGGACCGAGGAAGGTAACGACCATGGCCGACAGGCTGACCGGGACGTTCGAAGCGCAGCGCGACCGGCTGCGAGCGGTGGCCCACCGCGTGCTCGGCTCGCACGCCGACGCCGAGGACGTCGTCCAGGAGGCCTGGCTGCGGCTGTCGCGCCAGGACGCGGCGTCGATCGACAACCTCGACGGCTGGCTGACGACGGTGGTCGGCCGGATCAGCCTGGACGTCCTGCGCGCCCGCCGCGCCCGCCCCGAGGCGGCGTACGACGAGGTCGTCGTGACGGTGGACGACGGCCCGGAGGCGGACGCGGAGCTCGCCGACTCGGTGGGGCTCGCGTTGCTCGTGGTCCTCGAGTCGCTCGGGCCGAACGAGCGGCTGGCGTTCGTGCTGCACGACCTGTTCGCGGTGCCGTTCGAGGAGATCGGCCGGATCCTGGGCAAGTCGGTGGGAGCGACGAAGATGCTGGCCAGCCGGGCCCGCCGGAAGGTCCGGACCCCATCGGGCCCGCCGACGGCCGGGCATTCGCAGCGAGAGGTCGTCCAGGCGTTCCTGACGGCGGCCCGCGACGGCGACTTCGAGCAGCTGCTGCGGGTCCTGGACCCGGACGTCCGCCTGACGGTCGACACCCCGGACGGAGTGGTGGTGGTCCTGGGAGCGACGAACGTGGCGGCGGGCGCCCGCATCGGCGCGGCGGCGGGTGGCCAGGAGATCCTGGTCGGCGGCCTGCCGGGAGTGGTGGCGTGGCACGCGGACGGCACCCCGATGTCAGTGGTGGCGTTCACGATCGCCGGCGGCCGCATCACGGGCATCGCCGCGGTGGCCGACCCGGCCCGGCTGGCGTCGATGGACCTGCCGGAGCCGCCCGAAACTGTCGGTGGCGGTCGATAAGCTGGAAAACGAGGGCCGGAGGCCCGCGCAGCCATGCCAGACTGCGGAAACCATGCGCCGCCCGCTGCTGTTCCTCGACGTCGACGGTCCGCTGATCCCGTTCGGCCGCCGGTCCCCGGAGTACGAGATTTTCACCGACGCCGACCTGAACAATCCCCTGCTGTCCCGGGTCGACCCGAGCCTCGGCCCGCGGCTGCTGGCTCTCGGGTGCGACCTCGTCTGGGCCACCACGTGGCTGGCGGACGCCAACGAGTGCGTCGCCCCGCTGCTGGGTCTCCCGGAGCTGCCGGTGCTCGACTTCCCCGAGGACTTCCCCGAGGACGAGGACCACAGCGGGCTGCACTGGAAGACCCGGCGGATCGTCGAACGGGCCTCCGGCGTCCCCTTCGCCTGGATCGACGACGAAATCACCGCCGCCGACCGGACCTGGGTCGCCGGCCACCACCCGGGAGCGGCGCTGCTGCACACCGTCGAGGCGAGCACGGGCCTCACCAGCCACGACTTCACAGCCATCGCCACTTGGCTCGACACAGTTGCGCAGTGAGCAACTCGTTGCACCCTACCCACCGAACCTCACTCATGCGGATGTCGCCATCTCCGCATGATCCGTGATTAGCTGCGGTCGACCAGCAGCGCAGCCGGAAGGTGGTTCGAATGCCCTACGAGGTCCAGGGGGTCGTTTCGCGGGCGAAGGGCGAGCCCGTCTCGCTGGAGACCGTCCTCGTGCCCGATCCCGGTCCCGGTGAAGCCGTGGTGAACGTCCAAGCCTGCGGGGTCTGCCACACCGATCTGCACTACCGCGAAGGCGGCATCAACGACGAATTCCCCTTCCTGCTCGGCCACGAGGCCGCCGGGGTCGTCGAGGCCGTCGGCGAGGGCGTCAGCGACCTCGCGCCCGGCGACTACGTCATCCTCAACTGGCGGGCCGTCTGCGGTACCTGCCGGGCCTGCAAGCGCGGGAAGCCGTGGTACTGCTTCTCGACCTTCAACGCCACCCAGCCCATGACGCTCCAAGACGGCACCAAGCTGTCGCCCGCCCTCGGCGTCGGTGCCTTCCTCGAGAAGACCCTCGTCCACAGCGGACAGTGCACGAAGGTGAACCGCGAAGCCGAGCCCGCCGTCGCGGGGCTGCTCGGCTGCGGGGTCATGGCCGGGCTCGGTGCGGCCATCAACACCGGCGCCGTCACGCGCGGTGACTCGGTTGCCGTCATCGGCTGCGGTGGCGTCGGGGACGCCGCCATCGCGGGGGCGAAGCTGGCCGGTGCCACCACGATCGTCGCGATCGACATGGACGACCGGAAGCTCGCGTGGGCGAAGGACTTCGGCGCCACCCACACCCTCAACAGCAAGGGTCTGTCCGAGGCGCAGGTCGTCGAGGCCATGCAGGACGCCACCGGCTCGTTCGGCCCGGACGTCGTGATCGACGCCGTCGGCCGGCCGGAGACCTGGCGGCAGGCCTTCTACGGGCGCGATCTGGCCGGCACCGTCGTCCTGGTCGGTGTGCCGACGCCGGAGATGCGGCTCAACGACCTGCCGCTGATCGACTTCTTCTCGCGCGGCGGCTCGCTGAAGTCCTCCTGGTACGGCGACTGCCTGCCCAGCCGGGACTTCCCGATGCTCGTGGACCTCTACCTGCAGGGCCGGCTGCCGCTCGACAAGTTCGTCACCGAACGCATCGGCGTCGACGGCGTCGAGCAGGCCTTCGAGCGGATGCACCACGGTGACGTCCTGCGCAGCGTGGTGACGTTCTGACCCTCTTCACCGACGACGAGTACCCGGCCGAGCCCTACCCGGGCACCCGGCCGGGCTACTCGTTCGTGCACGTCGACGGCGTCGGGCACCCCCTCGACGCCGCCCCCGAAGGCTGGCGCGACCGGATGGCCGTGCTGGCGTACGGCTCGAACGCGAACCCGTCGAAGATCACCTGGCTGCGCGGGCGGCTCGGGCTCGAGGGCCCGGTCGTGGTGGCGCACGCGCGCTGCGCCGGCCTCGCCGCCGTGTGGGCCGCCGGCTTCCGCGTGGTCGACGACCAGCGCCCGGCCACCCTCACCGCGCTGCCGGGCGTCGAGGACCACGCCATCTGGTTCGTGACGCCGGACCAGCTCGCGGTCCTCGACCGCTGCGAGGGCCGCGGCACGCGCTACCACCTGGCCCGGCTGACCGAACCGGACATCACCCTCGAAGACGGCACGCGCCTGACCGAAGTCCACACCTACGTCGGCGCCGCGCCGATCCGCTACCCGCTGCTGGTCGACGGCGCTCCGGTGCGCACCACCGACGTCTCGCAGACCGAAGCCGCCACGCTCGACGGTGTTCCCGCCGACGGCCACGGCGTGCCCTGCGAAGTGATCACACCAGCTTTCCGGGGTTGAGGATCCCCGTCGGGTCCACCGCGGACTTGGCCGCCCGCAACACCTCGACGCCCAGCGCACCGATCTCCGCGCTCAGGTAGGGCGCGTGGTCGACGCCGACGGCGTGGTGGTGCGAGATCGTGCCCAGCCCGGTGATCGCCTCGCTGGCCGCCGCCTTCGCCCGCTGCCACTGCCCGACGGGGTCGGCCTCGTCGCGGGCCGTCAGCACCGTGAAGTACAGCGACGCGCCCGTTTCGTACGCGTGCGAGATGTGGCACATGATGATCGCCCGGCCCAGCGCGGCCGTCAGCGCCGCGCGGACGTCGTCGCGCAGTTCGTCCACATTGGACCAATAGGCGGCCGTTTCGAGCGTCTCGACGCAGACGCCCATGTCCAGCAGGGTGTCCCGCTGCCGGGGTCCGGCGAACCGGCCGTGCCGCCACGACTCGCCGAGCGCCTTGCCGACGCGCACGGCACCCGAAGCCTTCAGCCGACGGGCCGTCTCACGGCGGCGCAGCGCCACGTCGTGCGCGGTGCCTTCCCAGCCGACGATGAGGAAGCACGGCCGCCGCACCCCGCGGGCGGCCAGGTAGCGGCGCAGCGCCGCCGTCTTCCAGCCGGCGTTCAGCGCGAGTGACACCTCGGTTTCGTCCCCGTCGGACAGCCGGGTGACGTCCGCGAGCGCGTGGTGCTGCGCGAGGTCCCGCACCGCTTCGGTGCCGGCCGCCCAGCCGGGCAGCGCGTAGCCCTCGTAGCGGCGGACGGGCGGCGCCGGCCGCACGCGCAGCGCGACTTCGGTGATCACGCCGAGCGTGCCCTCGCTGCCGATCGCGAGCTGGCGCAGGTCCGGCCCCGCCGCGGATGCCGGGGCGACGCCGAGCTTCCACGCGCCGCGCGGGGTGGCCAGCCGCACGCCGGTCACCATGTCCTCGAAGCGCCCGTAGCCCGACGAGGCCTGGCCCGCCGAGCGCGTCGCCGCGAAACCGCCGATCGTGGCGCGCTCGAACGACTGCGGGACGTGCCCGAGCGTGAGGCCGTGCTCGCCGAGGAGGCGTTCGGCCTCGGGCCCGCGGACGCCCGCCTGCAGGACGGCGATGCGCGACTCGGCGTCCACCGACACCAGCGCGTCGAGCCGGACGAGGTCCAGCGCGATCACCGACGCCTTGTCGCCGCGCAGCGCCGCGACACCGCCGACCACCGACGTCCCGCCGCCGAACGGCACGACTCCGACGTCGTGCCGGACGCAGACGTCGAGGACCGCTTGGACCTCGTCCGGGTCCGCGGGCAGCACGACCGCGTCGGGCACCGGGAAGTCCGCCGAGAGCGAACGACGCCGCAGGAGGTCCAGGTAGGACAGCCCGGTCGCCCGCGCCAGCCGGGCCGGCGCGTCGACCAGCACGTTCTCCGCACCGACCACTTCCGACAACGCTGCCACGGCAGGTTCTGCCAGTTTTGGTGACGGTATTTCCACCGGCAGTTCGCTCGCGGGGGCGGCAGCGGGGGCGACCGGACCGATACGCTGGTCGAGCCACCTGGCCGCCCGCGCGGGCAGCGGGGCGGCGCCGGCGGGCTCCGCGGCCCAGGACCGGCGGAGGCGGTGGTCAATGAGAGCGTTCACGACTACAGTGTGACATATGGACGTAAAACGTCACACCACACAGAGCGCCGGCTCGTCCGCGCTCGCGGACACCCGCAACCGCCAGACGGCGACGCGGGTGGCCGATGACGTGCTGCTCGACGCCGCGCGCTCGTGCGTGCTGGCCGTCGGTGTGCGCCGCACCACACTCGCCGAAATCGCCCGCACCGCCCGCGTCAGCCGGATGACGGTCTACCGCCGCTTCCCCGACGTCCGCAGTGTGCTCGCCGCCCTGATGACCCGCGAATTCAGCGGGCTGCTGCGCACGGCGAGCGAACGCGGCGCCGAGGCCGCGCACAGCCGCGACCGGCTCGTGCTCATCGCGTCGGCGGGAGTCCGCGCGCTGGCGACGGACCCGCTGTTCCGCACGCTGCTCGACGTCGACCCCGAACTCGTCCTCCCGTACATCGTGGAGCGGCTCGGCGCGACGCAGAAGTTCGCCGAACAGGCGCTGCACCAGCTGCTCGAGGCCGGTCACCAGGACGGGTCGATCCGGCGGGCGCCGGTCGCGGTGCAGTCCCGGTCGGTGCTGCTGGTGGTGCAGTCGTTCGCGTTCTCGTTGCGGCCGGCCACCG
This sequence comes from Amycolatopsis sp. A133, assembly GCF_031082405.1. GTDB lineage: Bacteria > Actinomycetota > Actinomycetes > Mycobacteriales > Pseudonocardiaceae > Amycolatopsis. The sequence goes on along the minus strand of NZ_JAVHJU010000025.1, from coordinate 328,574 downwards.
CGGACGTCGACGAGTCGGCGCTGATGGCGGAGTTCACGCACGTGCTCGACGCGGCTTTGCGGCCGTGACGTCCGGCTCGCTCAACGCGCGGCGCCGCGAACGCGAGCTCGCGGAGCTGGCGTCGGGCGAGCGCGTCGACGTCGTTGTGGTCGGCGGCGGCGTCACCGGCACGGGCATCGCGCTGGACGCGGCTTCGCGGGGCCTGTCGGTGGCGCTCGTCGAGGCGCACGACCTGGCGTTCGGGACGTCGCGCTGGTCGTCGAAGCTGGTGCACGGCGGGCTGCGGTACCTGGCGCACGGCGAATTCGGGTTGGCCCACGAAAGCGCCGTGGAACGCGGGATCATGATGATGCGCACGGCGCCGCACCTCACGCGCGCCATGCCGCAGCTGTTTCCGTTGTACCGCAGCACTTCCCGCGTTCAGGAAGGCGTGATCGCGGCGGGTTTGCGAGCCGGCGACGTGCTCCGCCGGGCGGCGCGCACGCCGTCGTCGGTGCTGCCGCGGCCGCGTTCGATCCCCACCGCCGAAGCACTGGCACTGGCACCGGGGCTCGCCGCGCACGGTCTGCGCGGCGCCTTGCTGGCCTACGACGGCGCGCTGGTCGACGACGCCCGCCTGGTGGTGTCGCTGGCCCGCACGGCGGCGTCGTTCGGCGCGCGGATCCTCACCCGGCTGTCGGCGTCTTCGGTGTCCGCGGACCGGGTCCGGGTCCGCGACGGCGTTTCGGGCGGCTCGCTGGACATCCACGCGCGCCAGGTGATCAACGCGACGGGCGTGTGGGCGGGAACGCTGACGGGCGCGGTCCGGCTGCGGCCGTCACTCGGCTCGCACCTGGTGCTCGCGCCGGGGACGGTGCCGATGGGGACGACGTCGGTGAACATCGGCGTGCCCGGGGAGACGAACCGGTTCGTCTTCCTGCTCCCCCAGCCGGACGGCCGGGTCTACTTGGGACTGACCGACGAGCCGATCTCGGGCCCGATCCCTTCCGTGCCGGTGGTTCCGGAGTCCGATGTGGACTTCCTGCTGGCGCTGGCGTCGACGGTCTTGGCGCGGCCGCTGACGCGCGCGGACGTCGCCGGGTCGTACGCGGGGCTGCGCCCGCTGATCGAGGGCACGGGCGGCCGGTCGGCGGACCTTTCCCGCAAGCACGCGGTCCTGGCGGGATCGGACGGGCTGCTGACGGTGGTGGGCGGAAAGCTCACGACGTACCGCCGGATGGCCGAGGACGCGGTCGACGCGGCGGTCCGGCTGGCCGGGCTGCCCGCCGCACCGTGCCGGACGGCGCGGTTGCCGCTGCTGGGCGCGGCTCCGCGACCAGAACTGTCTCTTGTGGACGCCGCGCCGCGGCTGGTGGCCCGGTACGGCACGGAGGCTCCACGGGTGGCGGCACTGGGCGAACTGGACGCGCAGTTCGCGGCCCCGGTGGCCCCGGGAACGGAGATCACGGCGGCGGAGGTCGTCTGGGCGGTCCGGAACGAGGGCGCACTGGACGTCGAGGACGTTCTGGAGCGCCGGACACGGCTGTCGCTGATCGCATCGGACGCCGAGGCGGCGGCCCCGCGGGTCGCAGAACTTGTCGACAAGTCGCTCGCGGGTCTCGTCTGACGCCAGCTCTCAAGCGACCGCGTCTCAACTGGACTTGATGTTCTCTTGAGTTGACGACTCGTTGGGTTTTTGCAACAGTTAGTGCCATGAGTCCGGTCAGACGCGGCAAAGAGCTGCCGATCTACAACCGGCTTCCCGTGCTCCGGGCGGAGCGCGGGATGACCAGAGCCGCGCTCGCCAGTGCCGTCGAAGTCAACCCACAGACCATCGGCGCGCTCGAGCGGGGCGACCACTATCCGAGCCTGGACCTGGCGTTCCGGATCTGCGCGGTGTTCGACCTGCCGGTCGAAGCGGTCTTCAGCCGCGAGCCGTTCACGCCACTGTCCACCCAGGTCTACCGCGAAGGGGGAGCATGACCGAGCAACCGGGCCGGCTCGCGGCCTACTGGGAACGCCAGCTGGACAAGCTGGACGAAAAAGAACGACGGCGAGCCCGGCAACTGCCCGGCTGGCGCACCCGGAAACACCGCCGGACGCTCGTCGTCGTCCTGGTCCTCGCCGATCTGGCCCTGATCGCCGGTGCGGCGCGGTTCAAGGTCACCCCCGACTGGCTGTTCGCGGTCTTCTGGCTGAGCGGGCTGGTGGTCGGCGGGTTCGCGTTCATCACCCTGCGCGTGCTGACCGGGCGGATCAACGCCGGCTTCTCCCGCCTGCTCGACGAACGCGAGCGCGAGTGGCGGCACCGCGTCACCTACATCGGCTACCAGACCCTCAGCTACCTGATGGTGATCGCGTTGGTGTACGGCCTGATCATCGCGAACACCGAAGACGGCGGCGTCCGCGGCGCGATGATGCTGTCCGCGCTGCTGGTCACCGGTACGACCATCTCGTCCATCGTGCTGGGCTGGTCGCTGCCGGACGACGACCCCGAGGACTTCGAGGAGGGGATGGACCATGCCTGAGGGGACACTGGAGATCGACCGGATCTCCAAGCGCTACGGCGCCAAGGTCGCACTGGACGGCGTCTCGTTCGACGTCCGCGCCGGCGAGCTGTTCGGCTTCGTCGGCAGCAACGGCGCCGGCAAGACCACCACCATGCGGATCGCGCTCGGGGTGCTGACCGCCGACGGCGGTGCGGTCCGGTTCGACGGCAAGCCGGTCACGCACGAAACCCGCACGCACATCGGCTACATGCCGGAAGAACGCGGGCTGTACCCGAAGATGAAGGTGCTCGACCAGCTCGTCTACCTGGCCGAGCTGCACGGGCTGAGCGCGAACGAGGCCCACCGCAACGCGGAGAACTGGATCACCCGGCTCGGGCTGGCCGACCGCCGCAAGGACGAGGTGCAGAAGCTCAGCCTCGGCAACCAGCAGCGCGTCCAGCTGGCCGCGGCGCTGGTGCACGACCCGACGGTGCTGGTGCTCGACGAGCCGTTCTCCGGCCTCGACCCGCTCGCCGTCGACGTCATGAGCGGGGTCCTGCGGGAGAAGGCCGCGGCGGGGGTGCCGGTGGTGTTCTCCAGTCACCAGCTCGACCTCGTCGAGCGGCTGTGCGACCGCGTCGGGATCATCCGCAACGGCCGCATGGTCGCCGTGGGCACGGTCGCCGAACTGACCGAAGGCGCCCGCAGCAAGCTCGTCGTGACGGCGCCGGCCGCGCACCCCGGCTGGGCCGCGGGCCTGCCCGGCGTGCGCGTGCTGGAGCAGCAGGGCGCCACCGCCGTGCTCGACCTCGAACCGAGCGCGGACGACCAGGCCGTGCTCGCCGCCGCGCTGGCGACCGGGCCGGTCACCGAGTTCAGCCGCCGTCGCCGCTCGCTCACCGAACTGTTCCGCGACGCCGTCTCCGACGGCGCCGTGTCCGAAGAGGGGGAACCGCGATGAGGACGTTGAGTGGCCGCCGCGCCGTCTGGCTGGTGATGAAGCGCGAGCTGAACACCCGGCTGCGCACCAGGTCGTTCGTGGTCGGCACCGGCGTGCTGCTGGTGCTGCTGCTGGGGTACGTGCTCTTCCAGACGTCGCTGGCCGGTTCCTCGGACAAGAGCACGGTCGGGTTGACCGGCCAGGCGACCGGGATCGCCCGCCAGCTGCAGACCGAGGCCGCGCTCTCCGGCCGGGAGATCACCACGGTCGTCGTCACCGACCTGGCGGAGGGCCGCGAAAAGGTCGAAAGCGGCGACTTCGACGCGCTGGTCTCGGGCAGCGCGGCGCAGCTGACCGCCACCTACAAGTCCTCTTTGGACAACGAGTTGCGCCGGGTGTTCGACCAGGTCGCCCAGCAGCAGGTGCTCGACGGCGTGCTGTCGTCCGCGCAGCTGGAACCGGCGGAGGTGATGGCCAGGGTCAACGGCACCCACGTCCAGGACGACGCCCTCTCGCCGCAGCCGGCGGACCAGACGCAGCGGCTGGTCGTCGGGCTGGTCGTGGCGTTCCTGCTGTACATGAGCATCATCACCTACGGGATGATGGTCGCCCAGGGCGTCGTCGAAGAGAAGTCGAGCCGGGTCGTGGAGATCCTGCTCGCCAGCGTGCGGCCGTGGCAGTTGCTGCTGGGCAAGGTGATCGGGCTCGGCCTGGTCGGGCTGACCCAGCTGGTCATCCTCGCCGCGGTGGGGCTGGGCGCCGCGTCGGCGACCGGCGTGTTCACGCTGTCCGGCTTCGCGACGGGCGCGGTGCTGTGGGGCCTGCTCTGGTACCTGCTGGGCTTCCTGCTGTACGCCACGATCTACGGCGCACTTGGATCGCTGGTGTCGCGGCAGGAAGACACCCAGTCGGTGGTCGGGCCGCTCAACATCATCCTGGTCGTCGGGTTCATCGCCGGGTTCAACCTGCTGGTGCAGGACCCCGCGAGCTCGGCGACAAAAATCGTCTCGTTGATCCCCCTGCTTTCGCCGATCCTCATGCCGGCCCGCATCGCCACGGGCGCGGCGGCGGGCTGGGAGATCGGGCTGTCGCTCGCGCTGACGGTCGCGCTCGTCGCCCTGCTCACCTGGCTGGGCGGCAAGATCTACGGCAACAGCGTGCTGCGGATCGGCAGCCGGATCAAGCTGTCGGAGGCCCTGCGCGGCTGACGCTCGTGAGTGGTAAAGCGGGTTCTAACCCGCTTTACCACTCACGACGTGATCTTGCCGTACCGCTCCAAGGACACCCGGCGCTCGTGGGCGTGGTCGACCATGGGCGCCGGGTAGTCCGCGGGGCGGTCCTTCAGCTGGTGGACCGCCTTGCCGGGCACCCCGCGCAGCTCCGGCACGTATTTCCGCACGTAGTTCCCCTGAGGGTCGAACTTCTCCCCCTGGGTCGTCGGGTTGAAGATGCGGAAGTACGGGGCCGCGTCGGTGCCGCTGCCGGCGACCCACTGCCAGTTCAGCTGGTTCGACGCCAGGTCGCCGTCCACCAGGTGCTTCATGAAGTGGCGGGCGCCCAGCCACCACGGCAGGTGCAGGTCCTTCACCAGGAAACTCGCGACGACCATCCGCACCCGGTTGTGCATCCAGCCCTCGGCCAGCAGCTGCCGCATCCCGGCGTCCACGATCGGGTAGCCCGTCCGGCCGGCGCACCACCGCTCGAACGCCTCGCGGTCGTCGTCGTAGGTCATCGCGTCGAAGCGCCGGTCGTAGTTCTCGCGCGCGGTTTCCGGGCGGTGCCACAGGACGTCGGCGTGGAATTCGCGCCAGCACAGCTCGCCGCGCAGCGATTTTGCGCCGGGGCGGTCGTCGCCGTCGAGGTCGGCCAGCAGTGTCCGCGGGTGGACGCACCCCCAGCGCAGGTACGGCGACAGCCGCGTCGTGCCGTCCCGGTCGGGCCGGTCGCGGTCGGCGTCGTAGGTCTCGATCGGGCCGTCGAGGAAGTCGTGCCAGCCGTTCAGCGCCGCCCGCTCGCCCGGCTCGGGCAGCACCGCGGAAACCCGGGGCGGGCGCGGGATCCCCAACGAGCGCGGCGGGACCACCCAGTCCACAAGGGACGGCCCGGTGTCCGCCGGGGAGTGCCGGCCGTGAGCCGTCCACGCCCGGTGGAACGGCGTGAAGACGCGGTAGGGGCTGCCGTCCGGCTTGGTGACCCGGCCCGGCGTCACGGCGTACGGCGAACCCGTCTCGACCCAGTCGATGTTGTTCTCCGCCAACGCTTCCGCCACGGCGGCGTCCCGGCGGCGGCCGTAGGGACCGGTGTCGGCACTGACGTGCACCGCGGCCGCACCGATCTCGCGCGCCGCGCGGACGACTTCGGCCGCCGGTTCGCCGCGCACCAGCATCAGCCGGCCGCCGAGCTGCTCGTTCAGCTTCTCCAGGCACCCGTAGAGGAACGCTTCACGCGGGGCACCGCCGGGTTTCAGGAGTGCCTCGTCGAGCACGTACAGCGCGAGCACGTGCTTGCTGTGGCGCGACGCCTCCAGCAGCGCGGCGTGGTCGCCGAGCCGCAGGTCACGGCGGAACCACAGGACAACCGGCGCTTCTCTGGTCACGCCGCCCAACGATAAGCGCCCCGCCGTGCGGGTGCACGACGGGGCGGCTGCATCAACCGGGGCTTCGCCCCGGGCCCGGGGGCTCCGCCACCCGGAACCCCCGAAAGCCAGGGGGCTAACCGAAGGAGTCTCAGCGCTCCGACATCGGGGTGTAGTCCCGCGAAGCGTGGCCGGTGTAGATCTGCCGCGGGCGGCCGATCTTGGTGGCCGGGTCGTTGATCATCTCGCGCCAGTGCGCGATCCAGCCCGGGAGCCGGCCCAGCGCGAACAGCACCGTGAAGAACTTCGTCGGGAAGCCCAGCGCCCGGTAGATCAGGCCGGTGTAGAAGTCCACGTTCGGGTACAGCTTGCGCTCGATGAAGTAGTCGTCCGAAAGGGCGGTCTCTTCGAGCTTCTTGGCGATCTCCAGCAGCTGGTCGCCACCCTTGAGCTTGCCGAGGATCTCGTCGGCGGTGTTCTTGATGATCTTCGCGCGCGGGTCGTAGTTCTTGTAGACCCGGTGCCCGAAGCCCATCAGCTTCACGCCCTTTTCCTTGTTCTTCACCCGCTCCACGAACTTGGCGACGTCGCCGCCGTCGCGCTGGATGCCCTCGAGCATGTCGAGCACCGCGGAGTTCGCGCCGCCGTGCAGCGGGCCGAACAGCGCGTTGATCCCGGCGGAAATCGAAGCGAACAGGTTCGCCTCGGACGAGCCGACCAGGCGCACGGTCGAGGTCGAGCAGTTCTGCTCGTGGTCGGCGTGCAGGATGAACAGCAGGTCGAGCGCCTTGGCGGCCTCGGGGTCGACGTCGTACGGCTCGGCCGGGAAACCGAACGTCATCCGCAGGAAGTTCTCGACCAGGCCCAGCGAGTTGTCCGGGTACAGCAGCGGCTGGCCGACGGACTTCTTGTACGCGTACGCGGCCAGGGTCGGGACCTTGGCTAGCAGGCGGATCGTCGACAGCTCCACGTTCGGCTCGTCGAACGGGTTGAGCGAATCCTGGTAGAAGGTCGACAGCGCCGACACCGCGCTGGACAGGACCGGCATCGGGTGCGCGTCGCGCGGGAAGCCGCTGAAGAAGGCCTTCAGGTCCTCGTGGAGCAGCGTGTGCCGCTGGATCTTCCCGGTGAAGTCGGCCAGCTGGGTCTCGGTCGGCAGCTCGCCGTAGATCAGCAGGTAGGAGACCTCGATGAAGGTCGACTTCTCGGCCAGCTGCTCGATCGGGTACCCGCGGTAGCGGAGGATGCCGGCGTCACCGTCGATGTAGGCGATGGCGGACGACGCGGCACCGGTGTTGACGAAACCGGGGTCGTAGGTGATGTACCCCGTCTGCGCCAGCAGCTTCCCCAGTTCGATCCCGGGCGCGCCCTCGACCGGGTGGACGATCTTGAACTCGTGCTCGCCACTCGGCAGGGTCAGCTTCGCGGTTTCGCCGTACGCCTGCCCCGCAGTCGTCGCGTCGGACATGCAAGTCCCTCTCACGTTGGCACGGGTCGGCGGCGCCTGTACGTTTCACAGGTAGCCACGTGTTCACGCGAGGAAACACTGGCGCCTCGCTGCACACCGCCCCGCTGGGGTATGAAGAATGCCCCTCTACGCTAGTCGAGAAACGTGCTTCCGCGCAGCGGTGACGTTGCCCTAGCGGCCTCCTTTGGGACCAGGTTCACACGGTGGCCGCCATGTCGGCGGACGTCGGGGGCTCGGCACCGCTGCGGGACACCGTGATCGACGCCGCTTTCGCCGCGAAGGTGAGGGCCTCGCGCCACGCCCCGGCGTCGAGGGAGGCCAGGTCAGTGGCCTCGTGGGTGTGCAGCCAGGCCAGCAGCGCGCCGTGCACGGTGTCGCCGGCGCCGATGGTGTCCACCACGGTGACTTTTCGCGACGGCACGTGGGCCAGCTCACCTGCGGCGGTGATCACCGAGACCCCGTCGGCGCCCCGGGTGAGCACCACGGCGTCCACACCGGACTCGATCCACGTCTTCGCCGCGGCGACCGGATCGGCGCCTTCGGTGAGCCAGGCGGCGTCGTCGTCGGAGATCTTCAGCAGCCGGACGTCCGGCAGCCAGGACGCGAAGCGGGCCCGGTAGGCGGCCGGGTCGGCGATGAGCGCCTCGCGGATGTTGGGGTCGAGCACGGTCAGCGCGCCGCGGGCGGCCTCGCGGCGCAGCATCGCCTCGTACGCCGAGGCGCCGGGCTCGAGGACCATGCCGAGGGTGCCCAGTGAGAGCGCTGTCACACTTTCCGGCAGCGGGCCCGGGTCGGCGACCAGCCGGTCGGCAGTGCCCTCGACGTAGAACGTGTAGCGCGCGGCGCCCTTCGCGTCGAGCGCCACGACGGCCAGCGTCGTCGGTTCGTCGCCGCGCTGCAGCAGCGAGGTGTCGACGGCGGAGGCGTGCAGCCGTTCGACCATCGCGTCGCCGAAGCGGTCGGTGGACACGCGCGAGAGGAACGCGGCCGGCACGTCGAGCCGTCCGGCGGCCAGCGCCACGTTGTACGGGCCACCGCCCAGCCGGGGCAGCAGCGCGCGCAGCCCACCGTCCACTGTGGAATCCAGGGGGTCGCCGGGAACCAGGTCGACCAGAGCTTCTCCGCCTACGACGATCACGCCGGGAGTTTAATTGACGCCGGCCTGACAATTCCTGTCCGCTATTTGTTCAGGCCGCCGAGCAGCAGTTCCCCCAAAGCGGTGAACGCCTCGGCGTCGGAGACGTCGGTCCGCTGGCCGAGCACCCCGGTCTGGATGCCCTCGATGATCAGGCCGGTCATCTCGGCCACCAGCCGGGCGTGGACGTCGCGGAACACCCCGTCGGCGACGCCCTTGTCGATGAACTGCCGGAGCCGTTTTGCGGCGAACCGGCTGTTGAGCTGGTAGGCGTCCCGGGCCGGCCCGAACTCGGCGAGGTCCCGCATGAAGGTCGGGGACGCCCGGTTCAGGTGCTCGGCGACGCCGGCCAGGTACTCCCCGATGAGCTTCGGGGCGTCGTCGATCCCGGCGATGCGCTCCTCGATCCGCTCCGCGGCGCCCCGGAAGAACTGGGTGACGACCCGGACGGCGAGCTGCTCCTTGCTCGGCGCGAGCGCGTAGAGCGTCGACTTCGAGCAGCGCAGGCGGCCGGCGAGGTCGTCCAGAGTGAAGGCGGCGAAGCCCTCGGCCAGGAAGAGCGCCTCGAGGTCGCCGAGCAGGGCGCGCTGGCGGGCGGTCGGCCGTCGGCGAGGTTCGGGGCGCATCGGCTCACTATCTCCTACGTTTTCCGGCCACCCCAGGCCTCCCGTACTGTACTCTCGATAGGCCCACAGTACTGTTTTCAGTACAGCTTTGGAGGACGCCGATGCCCGCCGAACGCCTGCTGCCCGATTCGGACGCCGAGGACCTGGTCGCGCTGACCAGGGAGATCGCGCGCGACGAGCTCACCCCGCGGGCGGCGGCGGCCGAGGAAGCCGAGCAGTTCCCCCGCGAGCAGTTCCGCCTGCTCGGCAAGTCCGGGCTGCTGGGCCTGCCGTACGCGGAGCGCTGGGGTGGCGGCGCCGTGTCGTACGAGGTCTACCTGCAGGTCCTGGAGGAGATCGCGGCGGCGTGGATGACGGTCGGCGTCGGCCTGTCGGTGCACACGATGTCCTGCTACGCGCTGTCGGAGTACGGCACCGACGAGCAGCGCGACCGGTGGCTGCCGGACATGCTCGAAGGCTCGCTCCTGGGCGCGTACGCGCTGTCGGAAACGCAGGCCGGTTCGGACGCGGCGGCGCTGTCGACGCGCGCGCGTCTCGACGGCTCGGACTACGTCGTCGACGGCACCAAGGCGTGGATCACCCACGCGGGGGTGGCGGACTTCTACACGACGATGGTCCGCACGGGCCCGGACGAGATCTCCTGCCTGCTGGTGGATGGCGCCACCGAAGGTCTTTCGGCGGCCCCCCGCGAGCGCAAGATGGGCCTCACCGGCTCCCCGACCGCCCAGCTGGTCTTCGACGGCGCGCGCGTCCCCGCCGAGCGGCTGCTCGGGTCCCCGGGCGCCGGGCTCCGCATCGCGTTGTCGTCGCTCAGCTCGGGCCGGCTCGGGATCGCGGCGTGCTCGGTGGGCCTGGCCCAGGCGGCGCTGGACGAAGCGGTGGCGTACGCGAAGGGGCGCTCGCAGTTCGGCCGCCCGATCATCGACTTCCAGGGCGTCGAGTTCCTCCTGGCCGACATGGCGGCGACGGTGGAGGCGGCCCGGGCGCTGTACCTGGACGCGGCCCGGCGGCGGGACCGCGGGATGCCGTTCAAGCGGCAGGCGTCGATCGCCAAGCTGGTGGCGACCGACGGGGCGATGAAGGTGACGACCGACGCGGTCCAGGTGCTCGGCGGGGCCGGCTACACGCGGGACTTCCCGGTGGAGCGGTACATGCGGGAGGCGAAGGTGCCGCAGATCTTCGAAGGGACGAACCAGATCCAGCGGGTCGTCATCGCCCGGGAGCTGAAGAACGCCTGACCCGGTCGAGCGACTCCTGTCGCGCACCGGTGACGGATACCGTGGCGGCATGCCCGGTCATCTGCTGACCATCGACGAATACGCGGCGCTCGACGGCACCGGCTTCACCGAGCTGGTGGAAGGCCGCGTGGTGACCTCGCCCGGCTCCGGACGGCGACACGACGTGGCCGTGTGCCTGCTGGCCGGCCGGCTCGAGCGCCAGCTGCCGCGCGGGCTCGCGTTTGTCGTCCGCAACGACCTGGACCTGTGCCTGGCGCCGGACGGCGAACCCGGCTTCGCCCGGCGGCCGGACCTGCTGATCGTCGGCCGGGCCGCGATCGCCCGCGGAACGGGCCTGTTCCGGGCCGACGAGGTCCTCGTCGTCGTCGAGATCGTGGCTCCGGACTCGAAGCGCACCGACTACCAGGTCAAGCACGACGAGTACGCGGACGCGGGGATCCCGCACTACTGGATCGTCGACATCACCGAGCCGGTTTCGCTCGTCGCCTGCCGCCGAGCCGGTGCAGCCGGCTACCGGGACGCCCCGGCGGTCACCGGCACCTTCACCACCGACGTCCCGTTCCCGGTCGACATCGACCTCGACGCCCTGGTCTCCTGAACAGACGGGCGGCACGCCGGAACCGCCCGGTTACCGGCGTGCCGCCCGAGACTCAGCGGGCCTCGCGGTAGCGGCGGTCCTTCGACACACCCTCGCCCAGCGACTCGTCGAAGTGGTACACCTCGTCACCGCGGACGAACACGCGCAGCGCCCGGTTCATCACGTCCAGCGGATCGCCGGACCACAGCACGACATCCGCGTCCAGCCCGGGCTTCAAGGAGCCGATCCGCTCGTCCAGCCCGAGCATCGACGCCGGGTTGACGGTCAGCGACCGCAACGCCGTCACCGGGTCGAGGCCGTCCTTGACCGCCAAGGCCGCCTGGTAGACGAGGAAGTTGATCGGGATCACCGGGTGGTCCGTGGTGATCGCGATCTTCACGCCCGCACGGGCCAGGATACCGGCCGAGCGCAGCGTGCGATTGCGCACCTCCACCTTGGACTTCGTGGTGAACAGCGGCCCGAGGATCACCGGCACGTCGCGCTCGGCGAGGAGGTCCGCGATCAGGTGGCCCTCGGTGCCGTGGTTGATGACCAGCTTGTAGCCGAACTCGTCGGCCAGCCGCAGCGCCGTCACGATGTCGTCCGCGCGGTGGACGTGCTGGTCCCAGTACAGCTCGCCGTCGAGGACCTTCGACAGCGTCTCCAGCGTCAGGTCGACCTCGTGCGGCTTGCCCTCGGACTCCGCGTGCGCGCGCTTCGCCTGGTAGTTGCGGGCCTTGGTGAACGCCTCGCGCAGGATCGCCGCGACCCCCAGCCGCGTCGACGGCGTCTGCTTCTTGTCCCCGTACACGCGCTTCGGGTTTTCGCCGAGGGCGCTCTTCACGCTGACGTGCTCCGCGAAGGTCATGTCCAGGATGCTGCGGCCCCAGGTCTTGACACCGATCGTCTGGCCGCCGATCGGGTTGCCCGACCCGGGCTTGATGACGACGCTCGTGACGCCGCCGGCCAGCGCGTCGTCGAAGCCGGACTCGTACGGGTCGATGCCGTCGATGGCGCGGAAGCGGGCGCCGTTCGGGTCGGTCATCTCGTTGGTGTCGTTGCCGGCCCAGCCTTCGCCTTCCTCGTGCACACCGAGGTGGGCGTGGGCGTCGATGAAGCCGGGCAGCACCCAGGTACCGGCCGCGTCGACGAGTTCGGCGTCCTCCGGGATGTCGACGTCGGCCTGGGTACCGACCGCGACGATCCTGCCGCCGTCGATGAGGACCGTGCCGCCGTCGATGGGATCACCGTCGATGGGGACGACGTAGCCCCCGACAATTGCCTTCGCCATAGTTCGCCACGCTAACGAACTCACCCGGGCGCGTGCACGCGGGCCTTCTCCAAGTGCACCAGTTCGTGGTTGTTCTCCGGCGTCCGGTGCGTCTCCCGGTAGCCGTGCTTGGCGTACAGGTGCAACGGCCCGGCGCTCTTCGAGCCGGTGAACAGCCGGAACAGCGTCACCTCCGCCGGGGCCGCGGACTCCACGAACCGCAGGAGCCCGCCGCCCAGCCCGGCCCCCTGCCGGTCCGGCGCGACGACCAGGCGCCCGATCACCCCGACCGGCCCGGTCACCGTCAGCCGCACCGATGCCACCAGGCGTCCCGACTCGCGAATGCCCCAGGAAAGACCTTCGAGAGCCACCCGCGTCTCGTCCAGGGTCTCCAGCAGCGGCGGCAGGTCCAGGTCGCCGTGCGCGCGGGCCTCGGTGACGTACGCGGCGCGTTGCAGCGTCAGCACTTCGCCCGCGTCGGCGACGCTCAGGCGGAGCGGATTCACCGGACCCGGATGCCCCAGCTGCCCGACCACGAGGCCGACGGCTCCAGCTCGATCAGGTCGGTGCCCGTGTTGAGCGCGTCGGCGGGGCAGGTCATCGGCTCGATCGCGACCGCGCGGCCGCGGCCGACCAGGTCGTCCGGGGTGAACACCTGCGCCCAGCGGAAGTCGGGGCCGGTCCAGACCAGCAGCTCCTGGCCCTCGTGACTGAGGACGACGTGGTGCAGGCCGTCGTCAGCGGCTACGAGGCCGCCGAACGCCGTGTCGAGGTTGACCCCCTTCAGCACCCGGCCGGCGCGGAAGTCGTACTCGGTGTCCTCGACGTCCTGCTCCTCGGCGTACGGCATCTGCTCGTCGGGCAAGGACGGCCGGACGCGGCTCGCGGGCAGCGTGAGCGTGAGCTCGTCGGTCGGGACGTCGCCGATGCGGAAGTAGGGGTGCGTGCCGACGCCGACGCCGACCGGCTGCTCGCCTTCGTTGCGGATCTCGTGGGTGACGGTCAGTTCGCGCGGCGCGAGCTCGTACGTCACGGTCGCGCGCAGCGGCACCGGCCAGCCGGGCTGGACCGCGACGTCGACGGCCAGGGTGATCGACGACTCGGCGTGCTCCACCAGCTCCCACTCGAGGTGGCGGGTGAGGCCGTGGATGGCGTTGCCGCGCGCCTCCTCGGTGATCTCGAGCTGCTGCTCCTCGCCCTGGAACGTCCACCGGCCGCCCTTGGTCCGGTTCGGCCAGGGCAGCAGCACCTGCCCGGCGCCCTTCGGCGGGTTCGCGTCCTCGGGGAACTCCTCGACGTACGGCACGGCGCCGACTTCGAACACGCGCAGCCCGGCACCGATTTCGGTGACGACGGCGCGCGCGTTGCCGCGCGTGATCTCGAACTGCTGACCGGTCGGGTTGCCCATGCGCAAGACCTTACCGATCCGCGAATTAACTAGACCGGTCGTCATAGTTTGCGCTACGGTCGGGTCATGGTTCGCCGCACCGACACGCGGCAGCGGATGCTCGACACCGCCGCCGACCTGTTCCAGACCCAGGGTTACCACGCCACCGGCCTCACCCAGCTGACGACGGCCGGCGGCGCGCCCAAGGGGTCGCTCTACTTCCACTTCCCCGGCGGCAAGGAGCAGCTCGCCGCCGAAGCCGTCCGCTTGTCCAGCGAGCGCACCGGCGCTCTCCTCGAAACGATCCTGACCGACGCCCCCGATCCCGCGACCGCGATCGACCGGGCCGTCGACGCCCTCGCGGGTTTCCTCGCCGGCTCGGACTTCCAGCGCGGCTGTCCGCTCGCGACGGTGGCGCTCGACGCCGCCGCGGCGAGCGAGCCCATCCGGGAAGCCTGCGCGGACGGCTACGCGTCCTGGCACGGCGTCCTCGGCGAGTACTTCGCCGCGCAGGGGCTTTCCGCCGAGCGTGCCGACGAGCTCGCCACCATCGTGCTCGCCGCGATCGAAGGCGGCCTGCTGCTGGCCCGCACCCGCCGTGACGTCGCGCCGCTGCGCGCCATCGCCGCCCACCTGCACACCACCCTCGACCGGGAGTTCTCCTGATGCGCGTCCACCACCTGAACTGCGGCACCCTGCGCCCGCTGGGCGGCAAGCTGATCGACGGCCGGCCGGGCGTGTTCCGGCGCGCCACCATGGTCTGCCACTGCCTGCTGCTCGAGACCGACACCGGTCTCGTGCTGATCGAGACCGGCATGGGCACGCCGGCCGCGGTCGACCCGAAGGCGTGGCTGGGCGCGGGTTTCGTCCGCCAGTCCGGCCCGGTCGCGGCCCCCGCGCAGCCGGCGATCGCGCAGATCCGCGCGCTCGGCTTCGACCCGGCCGACGTCCGCGACATCGTGCTGACCCACCTCGACCTCGACCACGCCGGCGGGCTCATCGACTTCCCGTGGGCGCGGGTGCACGTCTACGCCGAGGAGCTGCGGGCGTTCCGGGAACCGCGGGACGCCGCCGAACGCGGCCGGTACCGCAGGATCCAGTTCGCTCATGGTCCACAATGGACGTCCTATGCGGACACAGGCGAGCCGTGGTTCGGCTTCGACGCCGTCCGGCAGCTCGACGGCCTGCCGCCGGAGATCCTGCTGGTCCCGCTCTCCGGGCACACCCGCGGGCACGCCGGGGTCGCCGTCGACACCGGGCACGGCTGGCTGCTCAACGCCGGTGACTCGTACTTCTTCCACGGGCAGGTCGATCCGGCCGCGCCGCACTGCCCGCCGGGGCTGAAGTGGTTCGAGGGCCGCATGGAGACGGTGCCGGGCGCCCGGCTGGACAATCACCGCCGCCTGCGCCAGCTTGTTCAGGAGCACGGCGACGAGATCACCGTCTTCGCCGCGCACGACGAGACCGAATTCCTCCGGCTGAGCACCAGGAGCAGCGTATGAAGGTGCACCACCTGAACTGCGGGACCATGCGGCCGCCCGGCGGCAAGCTGCTCGACGGCGAGCCCGGCCTGCTGCGGCGCTCGGAGCTGGTCGCCCACTGCCTGCTGATCGAGACCGGCGACAGCCTGGTGCTGGTCGACACCGGGTTCGGCAGCCAGGGCGTGGCGCACCCCGGCGAGTGGCTGGGCCGCCCGTTCCTGACGCTGGTCGGCGCGAAGCCCGCGGCCGCCGAGACGGCCGTCGCGCAGATCAAGGCGCTCGGCCTCGACCCGGCCGACGTCCGGCACATCATCGCGACGCACCTGGACGTCGACCACGCGGGCGGGCTGGCCGACTTCCCGAACGCCGTCGTCCACGTCCGGTCCGAGGAGCACCGCGCGGCGACGTCCCCGGCGAACGCGGCCGAGAAGAGCCGCTACCGCGCGGCGCAGTTCGCCCACCGTCCGCTGTGGAGCACCTACGACGAGCGGGGCGAGCCGTGGTTCGGCTTCGAAGCGGTGCGCTCGCTCAAGGGCCTGCCGGAGGAGATCCTGCTGCTCCCGTTGACCGGCCACACGCGCGGCCACACGGGCGTGGCGGTCGACACGGGCGACGGCTGGCTCCTGCACGCCGGCGACGCGTACTTCTTCCACGGCCAGCTGAACCCGGTCGCCCCGCACTGCCCGCCGGGCCTGACGGCGTTCCAGAACATCGTCCAGACGCTGCGCGGGCCGCGGCTGGAGAACCTGGCGAGGCTGCACGAGCTGGCGCGGACCCACCAGGACGAGGTCCGGGTGTTCTCAGCGCACAGCCCGGTCGAGCTGGCCGCGCTGCGCCGCCGATCCGGATGATCTTCAGCCCCAGCCGAGCCGCCGACGACTCGGCTGGGCTTGATCAGCTCGCGGCGAGGGCCTGCTTGACCAGCGGGACGAGCTGCTCCGGCGTCATCTTCGCCGGGCCGGTGTAGTTGACCAGCACCGGCGTGCCCGCGACCAGTTCGGCCGAGGCGAGCGTCGCCGTCTTCTGCTCGTCGACGTAGTAGACGGCGCCGTCCGGGAAGCCGGCGACGTCCTTCGCACCCGGCTTCGCCTTCTTGATCGCCGCGAGCATCTCGGCGGGCTTGCCCTGCTTGCCTTCGTAGCGGGTCACCGCGAGCGCGCCGGCGGCCTTGCCGTCGTGCTGGTACTCGCAGCTGCGCGCCTTGCCGCCGTTGGCCGCGTTGTCCTGGGCCGGGCCCGGCACCGCCTTGAGGTTGTCGAGGAACAGCGCCTTCGACACGGCCTCCGCGGGCAGCAGCTTGCACGGGTCCAGCGACGCGGCGGCGGCGTTGGTGCTGGACGGCGCCGGCTTCGGCGCGGCGGACGACGACGGGGCCTTCGACGGCTCGTCCCCGGAAGAGCAGGCAGTCAAAGCGGCGAAAGCGACAATTGCGACGGCTACGGTACGCATGTCCGCACCCTAACCCGGGTGACTACGTCGTGGGGGCCCGGTATCGCCAGAAGGCCGGGAGCAGGAACATCGACGCGCAGACCAGCACGATGACCAGCAGCCCGCCGACGCTCGCCGCGGCCGCGGTGCCGAACGAGGCGGCGCCCCAGCCGTGGGTGACGTCGGCGATCCGGGGACCGCCGGCGACCACGACCGTGAAGACGCCCTGGAGCCGTCCGCGCATCTCGTCGGTGGTCGCGACCTGCAGGATCGCCATCCGGTAGACGGCGCTGACCATGTCCGCGGCGCCGGCCAGCGCCATGAAGACGACGGCGAGCCACAGCGAGTGCGCGAGCCCGAACGCGGCCACCGCGGCACCCCACGCGCAGATCGCGACGACGACGGCGACACCCTGGCGGTGGATGCGCGTCAGCCAGCCGGAGAAGAGCCCGATCAGCATCGCGCCCAACGGCAGGGCGGCGTAGAGCCAGCCGAGCGCGGGCCCGCCGCCGGGCGGATCACCGAAGGTGCGCTCGGCCATCTCCGGGATCAGCGCCCGCGGCATCCCGAAGACCATCGCGATGATGTCGACGACGAAGGAGGCCAGCAGGACCTTCTGCCCGGCGAGGTACCGGAAGCCGTCGACGACGTCACGGACGCCCGCGCGGCGCGACGGGCCGTTGAGCGGCGGGATCGACGGCAGCCGCCAGACGGCGATGAGGGTGATCGTCAGGGCGACGACGTCGATCAGGTAGAGGGTGGAGAGGCCGAGGACGGGGATCAGCGCCCCGGCGAGCAGCGGCCCGAAGACGGCGCCGAAGGTGGACATGGTGCTGTTGAGGGCGTTGGCCGACGGCAGCAGCTCGGCGGGCACGAGCCGCGCGACGACGGCACCGCGGGTGGGCATGTTGATCGCGAAGAAGGCCTGGTTGGCGGCCAGCAGGCCGAGGACGAGCCAGACGGAGCCGAAGTTCGCGAAGGCCTGCAGCCAGAGGAGCGCGGAGGTGATCGCGACGCCGACGTTGGTGACGAAGAGCAGCTTCCGCCGATCGACGGCATCGGCGACGGCACCGCCCCAGAGCCCGAAGATCAGGAGGGGGACGAGGGCGACGAGCCCGGTGAGGCCGACGTAGGCGGAGGACCCGGTGAGGTCGAAGACCTGCTTGGGCACGGCCACGGCGGTCAGCTGGGTCCCGACGGCGGTGACCACAGTGGACAACCAGAGCCGCCGGAAGGCGGGGATCTTCAGCGGCCGCGTGTCCACGATGATGCGGCCGAGGACCTTGCGAATGCCCGAGCGGGGCGGCAAGGTCCCCGGTTCACCAGTCACGACACATCAGCTTAGCCGGGCTAAGTATCTCGGCGCAGGTGATTTACCTCGCCCGGCCGAGCGCCCCAATGTGGCGTTCGGTGCGTCCAGCGCACCCAATGTGGCGTTCGGTGCGTTGGACGCAACCAACGCCACATTGGGGCGCTTGAATCAGGGGGCGACGCGCTCGATGTTCCACCCGTCGTCGTTCCGCATGTACCGCAGCCGGTCGTGCATCCGGTCCTCGCGGCCCTGCCAGAACTCGACCGTGTCCGGGCGGATCCGCCACCCGCCCCAGTGCGGCGGCGCCGGGATCTGCTCGACGTCCGCGAAGCGCCGCTCGATCCCGTGCAGTGCATTGTCCAGCGCGCGCCGTCCGTCGACGACCCGGGACTGCGGGGACGCCCAGGCCCCCAGCTGGGAGCCGCGGGGGCGCTGGGCCCAGTACTCCGCCGTCTCCTTGACCCCGACCTTCTCGACCTCGCCGCGGACGTGGACCTGGCGGTGCAGCGCGTACCACGGGAACGTCACCGACGCGTACCGGGTCGCCGTCAGGTCGTGGCTCTTCGTGGACGTGTAGTTCGTGTAGAACACGACGCCCCGGTCGTCGAGGCCCTTGCACAGCACCGTGCGGGACGAGGGGCGGCCCTCGGCGTCGGCGGTGGCGAGCACCATGGCGTTCGGTTCCGCGATGCCCGCCGCGACCGCCTGGTTCAGCCAGCCCTGCAGCTGATCCGTCCAGGTGGCGGCGAGAGCGGATTCGTCGAACGCGGCGCCGTCGTAGGCGACGCGCATTCCGGGAAGGCGTACTACGGCGTCTTCCACCTGGTCCTCGATCTCCGGCATCATCGCCAAACCTCCACGCCCGGTCGGGGCATCAGTCGACTTCGGCTCTAGGCACGTTAGGGCCTTCCGAGCTGCGGCGGAACCCACTGAACGGTGACACCCGCCACCCGCCGCCCGTAACCGCAGGACAACAAGCCGTAACTCCCGCGTTACCTGCCGGACCAGGATCGATACAGCACGCACCTACCTTCGGCCCGTTCCCCACCCACCCCCGGAGGCAGGCATGACCGAGACCCTGTCCAACGCCGAAGAAGCCGAAGAAAGCGCCGAGCCGAAACGCCGGTACGCCCCGCTCGCGGCGAACGAAAACCGCGAGGACTACTCACTGCGCTTCGCCGCTCATTCGTTCCGGAAATGGTCCCCGTTCGTGGTTGCGACGACGGCGCTGGGCGGCATCGCCTACCTCGCCGACTTCGCGATCGGCGCCAGCATCGTCCTCTCCTACGGCTTCACGTCCGGGGTCCTCGCGATCCTCGCCGCGGCCGTCGTCATCTTCGTGACCGGCGTGCCCATCGCGGCCGCCTGCGCGAAGTCCGGAGTGGACATGGACCTCCTCACCCGCGGAGCCGGCTTCGGCTACTTCGGGTCGACGCTGACGTCGCTCGTCTACGCGAGCTTCACCGTCATCTTCTTCTCCCTCGAAGGCTCGATCATGGGGCAGGCCTTCGAGCTCGCCCTCGGCATCCCGCTGCCCATCGGCTACCTCCTCGCCACGCTGATCGTGCTGCCGTTCGCGCTCTACGGCATGGGCGCGGTCGCGAAGATGCAGACCTGGACGCAGCCGCTGTGGATCGCCGGGCTGGTGCTGCCGTTCGTCGTCGTCCTGGTCCGGGAACCGGGCAAGTTCGCCGAATTCACCCACTTCGGGGGTACCGAAGGGGCCGGCGCCGGGTTCTCCGCGATCGGCTTCGGCCTTGGCATGGGGGTGGCGCTGTCGCTGATCGGGCAGATCGGGGAGCAGGCCGACTACCTGCGGTTCATGCCCGAGAAGACCGCCGAGAACAAGCGGTCGTGGTGGGCCGCGGTGCTCGCCGCCGGGCCCGGCTGGGTGATCCTCGGGGCCGCGAAGCAGATCGGCGGCGCACTGCTGGCGTTCCTCGCGCTCGGCGTCGTCGGGAAGACGCACGCGCTGGAGCCGATCGCGCCGTACCTCGAAGCGGTGAAACCGGCGCTCGGGCCGGTGGCGCTGACGTTCGCCGCGCTGTTCGTCGTCGTCTCGCAGATCAAGATCAACACAACGAACGCCTACTCCGGCTCGCTGTCGTTCGCGAACTTCTTCTCCCGCGTGCTGCACCGCCACCCCGGCCGGGTCTGGTACGTGCTGGTCAACTGCGGGATCGCGCTCGCGCTGATGGAGTTCGGCGCGTTCGGCTTCCTGAACAAGATCCTCGGCTTCTACTCGAACGTCGCGATCGCGTGGATCGGCGCCGTCTGCGCCGACCTGGTGATCGCCAAGCCGCTCGGCCTCTCACCGCGCTACATCGAGTTCAAGCGGGCCTACCTGCACAAGATCAACCCGGTCGGCTTCGGCTCGATGGTGGTCGCGTCGGCGGTGTCGATCGCCGCGTACTTCGGCGCGTTCGGACCGTTCCTGGCCGCGTTCAGCCCATTGCTCGCCCTGGTCATCGCCATCGCGGGGGTCCCGGCGCTGGCCGTCGCGACGCGGGGCAGGTACTACCTGGCGCGGCCGAACACGGTCGCCGGCCCGGACACCGACGTCGACCTGCGGGCCACGCACACCTGCTCGGTCTGCGGTGACCCGTACGAGCTGCCGGACGTCGCCGACTGCGCGAAGCAGGACGGGCCGATCTGCTCGCTGTGCTGCACGCTCGACAACACCTGCCACGACGTGTGCCAGACGACCGGCCCGGTCGCGCTCGGCCTGCCGTCGGTCCGGACCCCGTAGGGTCCGTGAGGGCCCTTTCCCGGCGTCCGCAGCCGGGAAAGGGCCCTCACGTTCGCCGGGCTCCCCCCTGCTCCCCCACCCGGCTTGACTCTTCCACGCCGGAGGCAGCGCCGGGGTTGCCGGGAACCGCCAAGATTTTTTCCGGCCGCAGGATGGCCGCCAGCATCAGCGCGCGCAGCTCCGCGCCGACGTCCTCCACCGGCAGCGGCGGCTCGTGCGCCTGCCACTCGCGCAGCAGGCCGGTGGCCGCGCCGACCAGGGCGATCGCCGTCAGGCGGTAGTCGCGATCGGGCGCGGCGCCGTGCTCGGCCGCCCGCCGCGCCTCGGTCTCGATGAAGGTCGCCCAGCGGTCGACCCACACCTGGTGCTGCTCCTCCAGCTCCGCGCTGACGCCGACCGCTTCGACGTAGTTCAGCCGCGGCAGCCGGGGGTCCACGGTGACCGTGTCGATGAAGACGTCGAGCAGCGTGGCGATGCGGGTCACGGCATCGGCTTCGGCGACCTTGTCGAGCGCGGCGGTGACGTGCTCGAGCGCGAGGCTGTTGATCCGGTCGTGGAGGGTGCGCAGCACGTCCTCCTTGCCGGTGAACTCCTCGTAGAAGTTCCGCGTCGACACCCCGGCCCGGGCGCACATCTCGGTGATCTTCGTGAGCCGGAAACCGGTGGAGGTGAACAGCTCGAGACCGGCCGTGAGCAGCCGCTCGCGGCGGTCGGCGCGACGTTGTTCGGGTGCGACTCCGCCGTACGTGCGAGCCAACGGTTGTCTCCTCCTTCTGAGGGATTGCCGGATCCTACCGGGCTGGCTAAATTGTGAAAACCTCGATTACCACACAACCGGAGGCAACGATGCTTCGTCGGTTATTGGTCGCCGTCGCGCTCCTTTTCGTGACAGCCGCCCCCTCGGCCCACGCGGACCCGGGCGTCCTCCTGGAACAACAGCCGACGACGGTGTTCGTCGGGCCCTTCCCGGCGCCGGTCAAAGCCTGGCACCTCCGCTATCGCTCGACGTCGGCAACCGGTGCGCCGAACGCCGTCTCCGGCACGCTGCTGGTGCCGCCGACGCCGTGGCTGCGCGGCGGCCCTCGGCCGCTGATCACGTACGCGGTGGGGACGCACGGCCTCGGCGACCAGTGCGCGCCGTCGAACCTGCTGGCCCACGGCATCGAGAACGAAAGCGCGCTGCTGGCCCAGGCGTTGTCGCAGGGCTGGGCCGTCGTCGTCACCGACTACGAAGGTCTCGGCACCCCGGGACCACACACGTACGCGGTCGGCCAGTCCGAGGGCCGCGCGGTGCTCGACGCGGCGCGGGCCGCGTCCCAGGTGAGCGGCGCGGGGCTGTCCCCGTCCGGTCCGGTGGGCGTGTTCGGCTACTCGCAGGGCGGTCAGGCCGCGGCGTGGGCGGCCGAGCTGCAGGGCACGTACGCGCCTTCGCTGAACGTCGTCGGGGTGGCGGCCGGCGGGGTCCCGGCGGACCTGAACGCGGTGTTCGCGTCCAACGACGGCGGCGCGGCGTTCGGCCTGGTCCTCGGCGCAGCGACCGGCATGGCGGCGGCGTACCCCGACGTGCCGTTCGCGTCGATCCTGAACGACCGCGGCCGCGAGGCGGTGGCACGCGTGTCGAAGGCGTGCACGATCGAACTGGGCGCGGCGGCGCCGTTCGCGCACCTGGCCGACTTCGTGACGGTGCCGGACCCGATCCACGAGCCGCACTGGCAGGCCCGCCTGGCGGAGAACTACCTGGGCACGACGGCCCCGAAGCCGCCGGTGTACCTGTACCACGGGACGCTGGACGAGCTGATCCCGTTCAGCGTCGGAACGGCGTTGCGCGACCGCTGGAAGTCCCTGGGCGCGAAGGTGACGTGGCAGGAGTTCCCGCTGCTGGAGCACATCGGCGGGGTGTCGATCGGCGGCCCGGCGGCGATGACCTGGCTGGGCACGAAGTTCTGACGGTTCCGCTCGCCGGGGGTCCTCCCCGGCGAGCGGCCGGCCACCCGAAACTGTCGGTCCCTCCCGGTAGCGTGGAAAACGGGGGCTGCTCAGAACGGCCGCAGCGCGGTAACGGCGTCCGGGGCCAGGGAAGTCGTGAGGGTGCCGCCCGCGGCGAGGGGGCTGCGGGACCACCACTCACCCGAGGCCGCCGGGAGCTCGGGCCCGCCGACCTCCAGGTCCGTGACCAGCACCCGGCGGCCCGCCAGCACGGCCAAGCTCCCGTCCAAGCCCGCATCCCCCACCGGAAGCGTCTGCCGGAGCACCGGAGCCCCGTCCCGGACCACGTCCAACGTGGTCACCAGAGAACCCGGACTCTCCCCCGCCCGCCCCAGCACCAGCACCTCCCGCGTGTGCAGGTAGGCATCCGAAGCCAGCGCAGCCCGGAAAACCGCACGGTGCCGGGCCCGCGCGGTGATCACCGTCGGCTCCGGCAGGTACTCCAGCGACCCGCCGTCCTCCACGACAACGTCCACAGTGGACAAGGAGGACTCTCCGTGCAGGCCCGGCAAAGCCAACGTAGCCGCCACCCCCGACAACCGGAGGGAGGCACCCGGACCGACCCGCACCGTGAGCCGCAGGTCGTCGCCGCCCAGCGGAGACGTGGCCGAGTTCACCAAGTGCACCACCGCCGTCGAACCCGAGCGCCGGCGCGGGAACAACGTCAACGGCGCCATCGAACTCAGCTCCCGCAACACCGTGCGCGAGCCGTCGAAGCACGCCGTCAGCCGCGCGTGAGCCTTCACAGCAGGGAACGGACCCAGCCGGCGACCGCGGGGGCGTCCGGAGTATCCACAAGGGACTGGGTGATCACCGGCAGCGAGCCCCGCATCCGGTGCGCGTCCGACGTCATCACGGCCATGTCCGCGCCGACCAGGTGGGCGATGTCGATCTTGTTGATCACCAGCAGGTCCGCCGTCGTGACGCCGGGACCGCCCTTGCGCGGCACCTTGTCGCCGCCCGCGACGTCGACCACGAAGATCTGGCTGTCCGCCAGGCCGCGGCTGAACACCGCCGTCAGGTTGTCGCCGCCGCTCTCGATGATCACCAGGTCGAGGCCGGGGAACTTCTCCTCCAGCCGCTCGACGGCGTCGAGGTTCGCGGTGATGTCGTCGCGGATCGCCGTGTGCGGGCAGGCGCCGGTCTGCACCGCCTCGATCCGTTCCGGGTCGAGCACTCCCGCGCGGCGCAGGAAGTCCGCGTCCTCGGTCGTGTAGATGTCGTTGGTGACCACGGCGAGCCGGATCTCGTCGCCCAGCGCGCGGCAGAGCGCCGCGGTCAGCGCCGTCTTGCCGGAGCCGACCGGGCCGCCGATGCCGATCCGGTAGGCGCGGCCCGCGGCGGGCGCCGGGTCGTAGTGGTCGGGTTCGGCGGCCGTCGGGTCGAAGTTGACCGGGTGGACGTGTCCGTGCCCGTGTCCGTGTTCAGCTGGCAAAGAGACGCACCTCTTCCTGGTGGTGCCGGGCGTGGGCCTCGGCGAACAAATCCAATGCCGGCGATCCCGGCGACGGCAGCGACGCCGGGTCGTCCCCCGCCACGGCGGCCGCTTCCGAACAGACGGACGCAAGATCCAGTCGCGCCACCACCGCGTTGACCGCAAAGGGATCCAGCCCCAGCAGCCGCACGACCGCGCTCGCCGGCCCGCTCACCGACAGATAGGCGACAGCCATCGCCGCGTCGTACGGCGAACCGCCCGCGACGCCGACCAGCGCACCCAGCACGATCGGGTGGTGCGGCCGCGGCGTCTCGGTCAGCAGCCCTTCCAGGACAGGAGAAGGCCAAGCGATTCGCCCGGCCCGGGCGGTCCCGCGGCCTTGCGCCCGGGAGGCCTCGCGCTGCGCGAGCGACGGAGTGCGGGCATCCAGCTCACTGTCCAAAAGTGACCAATTGCCCTGAGTGACCGCCGCATGAGCCGAGGCAGCAGCAAAAACCGCCGCCAGGAATCCCGCCGTCCGCAACCGTCCGGAAAGGAACCCCGGGAGATCGCGCACGGACGTCACCAGTTTCCGTGCGACCACCTCCTCCAACCCGCCACTGTGGACGTGACCGCCGCCGGGGAAGCGGGAGTCCGCGAGGATCAGCGCCGAGAGATCCATCAGAGTAGCTCCATCAAAACAAGAAGTACCTTTGCGCCATCGGCAGTTCCGTCACCGGCTGCGGTTCGATCAGCTCGCCGTCGACGTGCACCGCGAAGCTGTCCGGCTCGACGCGGACGTCCGGCGTGACGTCGTTGAGCACCATGTCCGCCTTGGTTCGCGCCCGCATGTCCGACACCGCGACCAGCGGCCGCGTGATGCCGAACTTCTCGCGCAACCCACTGTCCAAAGCGGACGGCGCGACGAAGTGCAGGCTCAGCGCGGCCCCGATGGACGCGCCGAACATCGGCCGCGCGAGCACCGGCTGCGGGGTCGGGATGGACGCGTTCGCGTCGCCCATCGCCGCCCACGCCGGGAAGCCGCCCTTCAGCACCACGTGCGGGCGGACGCCGAAGAACTTCGGCTCCCACAGGACGAGATCGGCGAGCTTGCCGACCTCGACCGAGCCGATTTCGGTCTCCATGCCGTGCGCGATGGCCGGGTTGATCGTGTATTTGGCGACATAACGACGCGCGCGCAGGTTGTCCGCCGCGCCGTCGCCGGGCAGTGCGCCGCGGCGGCGTTTCATCACGTGCGCGGTCTGCCAGGTCCGGATGATCACCTCGCCGATCCGGCCCATCGCCTGCGAATCGGAGCTCATCATCGAGATCGCGCCCATGTCGTGCAGGACGTCCTCGGCCGCGATCGTGGTCGGCCGGATCCGGCTCTCGGCGAAGGCGAGGTCCTCGGGCACCGACGGGTTGAGGTGGTGGCAGACCACCAGCATGTCGAGGTGCTCGTCGAGGGTGTTGGCCGTGTGCGGGCGGGTCGGGTTGGTCGACGACGGCAGCACGTTCGGCAGCGAGACGACCTGGATGATGTCCGGCGCGTGCCCGCCGCCGGCCCCTTCGGTGTGGTAGGCGTTGATCGAGCGGCCGCCGATGGCGTCCACAGTGGACTCCAGAAAACCCGCCTCGTTCAAGGTGTCCGTATGGATGGCCACCTGCACGCCGGCTTCGTCGGCCACGGTCAAGCAGGCGTCGATCGCGGCGGGGGTGGTGCCCCAGTCCTCGTGGAGCTTGAACCCGCCCGCACCCGCCGCCAGCTGCTCGCGCAGCGCCTCGGGCCGGACGGTGTTCCCCTTGCCCAGCAACAGGACGTTGACCGGGTAACCGTCCATCGCGGACAGCATCCGGCCGAGGTTCCACGCGCCGGGCGTGACCGTGGTGGCCTTCGTGCCCTCGTTGGGCCCGGTGCCGCCACCGACCAAAGTGGTCAGCCCGGACGCGAGTGCCGTGTCGACGAGCTGCGGGCAGATGAAGTGCACGTGGCAGTCGATGCCGCCCGCGGTGAGGATCTTGCCGTTGCCGGACAGCACTTCGGTGGACGGCCCGATGACCAGGCCTGCGTCGACGCCGTCCATCGTGTCCGGGTTGCCCGCCTTGCCGATGCCGACGATCCGGCCGTCGCGCACGCCGACGTCGGCCTTGACGACGCCCCAGTGGTCGAGGATCACCGCGCCGGTGATGATCAGGTCCGGCGCGCCTTCCGCCCGGGTCGCCGTGCCCTGGCCCATCGATTCGCGGATGACCTTGCCGCCGCCGAAGAGCACCTCGTCGCCGGAGCCGCCGGGCCCCATCGAGCGGTCCTCGGTGACCTCGATCAGCAGATCGGTGTCGGCGAGCCGGATCCGGTCGCCGGTGGTCGGGCCGAACAGTTCGGCGTAGCGCTCACGATCGATCTGCGCCATTTCAGAAGTCCCCCGCAAATTCGGACCGCAGGCCCGGCACCCGGCGCGCGCCGGCCAGGGGAACGAGATCGACTTCCCGTTCCACGCCGGGTTCGAACCGCACCGACGTCCCGGCCGGCACGTCGAGCCGGTGGCCGCGGGCGGCGTCGCGGTCGAATTCGAGGCCCGGGTTCACGGCCGCGAAGTGGTAGTGCGAGCCGACCTGCACCGGCCGGTCGCCGAGGTTGCGAACCAGGAGCCGGACGCGCGGGCGGCCGGGGTTCAGCTCGACCGGCTCCTCGCCGGGGATGATCTCGCCAGGGTGCATGCCGCTGCTCCTCACACGATCGGGTCGTGCACGGTGACGAGCTTCGTGCCGTCCGGGAAAGTGGCCTCGACCTGCACGGAGTCGACCATCTCGGGCACGCCGTCCAGCACCTGCGCCCGGGAGAGCACGGAGCGCCCGCTGGAGACCAGCTCGCTGACCGTGCGCCCGTCGCGGGCGCCTTCGAGGACGTGGTCGGTGATCAGCGCGACCGCCTCGGGGTAGTTGAGCCGGACGCCGCGGTCCAGCCGCTTCCGCGCGACGTCCGCCGCCACGTGGATGAGCAGCTTGTCGCGCTCCTGCGGGCTGAGGTGCATCCGCTAGGTCTATCACCCGAAACACGGCAGCGCCCGGATCGGAAACACAGGATTTACCTGGGCTTCGTCACACTGCGTGGCGAAAAATTCTCCGGTCCGCGGGCTTCGGTGACTGAATCGTTCTCGTAATCGTGACCGAAACCACCGCATCTTTCGATTGCCAGTGGCCGGTGGAGGGAGCAAGGTCTATCCATCCGTGCGATGTGGCGCGCGTTCCGTGCGCTCTCTCCAACCGCGCGACCAGCACCACCCAGCCGGGGAAAAAAGCGCACCGAAAGGTTCCGCGAAACAGTGACTACCTCCACGATCAGCAAGCCACAGCCGTCCGGCCAACCCGACGACGGCTTCCGACCGGGTCTGGAAGGCGTTGTCGCCTTCCGCACCGAAATCGCCGAACCCGACCGGGACGGCGGTGCGCTGCGCTACCGCGGCGTCGACATCGAAGACCTCGCCGGCAAGGTGACCTTCGGTGATGTGTGGGGCCTCCTCGTGGACGGCCGGTTCGGCCACGGCCTCCCGCCCGCTGAGCCGTTCCCGCTGCCGGTGCACACCGGCGACGTCCGGGTGGACGTCCAGGCCGCGCTGGCCATGCTCGCGCCGATCTGGGGCTACCGCCCGCTGCTCGACATCACCGACGAAGAGGCCCGCGAGCAGCTGGCCCGCGCCTCGGTGATGGCGCTGTCCTACGTCGCGCAGTCGGCCCGCGGCGTCGGGCAGCCCGCCGTGCCGCAGACCCGCGTCGACGAGGCCCACTCGATCACCGAGCGGTTCCTCATCCGCTGGCGCGGCGAGCCGGACCCCGCCCACGTCAAGGCTCTGGACGCCTACTGGGTGTCGGCCGCCGAGCACGGCCTCAACGCGTCGACCTTCACCGCCCGGGTCATCGCCTCCACCGGCGCGGACGTCGCGGCGGCCATGTCCGGCGCCATCGGCGCGATGTCGGGTCCGCTGCACGGTGGTGCCCCGGCGCGCGTGCTGCCGATGATCGAAGAGGTCGAGCGCACCGGCGACCCCGAGGGCCTGGTCAAGGGCATCCTCGACCGCAAGGAACGCCTGATGGGCTTCGGTCACCGCGTCTACCGCGCCGAGGACCCGCGGGCGCGCGTGCTGCGCCGGACCTGCCAGGAGCTCGGCGCGACCCGCTACGAGGCGGCCGCCGCGCTGGAGCAGGCGGCGCTGAAGGAGCTGCGCGAGCGGCGTCCGGATCACCCGATCGAGACCAACGTCGAGTTCTGGGCCGCGGTCATCCTGGACTTCGCGCAGGTCCCGCCGCACATGATGCCCGCGATGTTCAGTTCGGCCCGCACCGCCGGCTGGGCCGCGCACATCCTGGAGCAGAAGCGGACCGGACGCCTGGTGCGGCCGTCGGCCAAGTACGTCGGCCCGGCGCCGCGCACCCCCGAGGACGTCGAGGGCTGGGAACTGGTCACCAAGCACTGACCCCCACGCGCACTTTCACGTGAAAGTGATACGGAGGATTATCCTCCACATCACTTTCACGTGAAAGTGCGGCTTTGGTCGTGGGCGGCGGTTGTGCCGAGCATGGCCGTGAGCTGGTCGACCAGCCAGGTGTCCAGGGCCTCGCGCGGGATCGTGCGTTCCTGGAGCCAGCTCAGCAGCGCGCCCTCGACCACCGCCGTCCAGCAGCGCAGGGTCAACAACAGCAGCGGTGACGGCTCGGAGACGCCGAGGGCGTCCAGGATCAGCGCCACCGCCCGGTTGCGGACTTCGTCGATCGCCGCGTCGGTTTCGGACGTCGCGATCACCGAACCGCCGCGCAGCAGCGCGATGTACCCCGCCCGGTAGTGGTCGGCGACGTCGATCAAGCCACGGACGGCGGCTCGGAGCCGGGTTTCGGGCGGCCCTTCCTCGAGCCCCGCCAGGCCGTCGATCAGCCCGTCGGTGACCGTGCGCAGGGCCTCGACCTGCAGCTCGCGCAGGCTCGAGAAGTACCGGTAGAACAACGGCCGCGACACCTCGGCGCGCGCGACGATGTCGTCCACGGTCACCAGCTCCGGCGCCCGCGAGCCGAACAGGTCGAGTGCGGCGCGGATCAGGTCGTCACGGCGGGCCTGCGGCGTCATCCGCCGCGGTCGGCTCACGGCGTCAGGTCCAGCTTCGCGGCCTTGCGGAGCAAGCCGGGCGTCAGTCGCGAAAGGACCAGCGCGGCCTTCGCCTCCGGAGTGGACGGCGCGATCGCGATGTCCTTTTCCACGGCACGCAGGATGTCCCGCGCGACACCTTCGGGACCGAACCCGCGCCGGGCGTACAGCTTCGAGCTGGAGACCTGACGTCGTCGCTGCTCCTCTTCGGACACTCCGACGAACGTCGTCGTGTTGGTGATGTTGGTCTTGACGATGCCCGGGCACACCGCCGTGACGCCGATGTGGTCCGAAGCCAGTTCGGCCCGCAGGCAGCTGCTCAACGTCAGCACAGCCGACTTCGTGGTGGCGTAGGCGGAAAGGATCTTCGACGGCAGGTAGGCGGCGGCCGAGGCGAGGTTGACGATCTGGCCGCCTTCGCCGCGTTCGGCGAGCATCGGCGCGAACGCGCGGCAGCCGTGGATCACGCCCCAGAGGTTGACGTCGATGACGCGTTCCCAGTCCTCGACCGACGTGTCGAGGAACGGGCCGGACATCCCGATGCCCGCGTTGTTGACCACGATGTCCGGGACGCCGTGCTCGGCGCGGACCCGCTCGGCGAAGCGGTGCACGGCCTCGCCGTCCGACGAGTCCACTGTGTACTCGGCGAGTCCGCGCTCGCCCAGCAGCTTCAGGGTTTCCGCAGCACTCGATGCGTCGATGTCCGTGATGACGACGTCGGCGCCCCGAGCGGCGAACGCGAGCGCGGTGGCGCGGCCGATCCCGCTGCCCGCCCCGGTGACGACGACGAGCTTGTGCGCGAACGGCCCGGCGTCGACGCGGGCCCGGCGCAGGCCACGGCTTTCGGTGCCGGTTTCGGCGTACTCGATCAGCTCGGCGGCCGCGGCGGCCACTACCTGTGGCTTCGCCCGGGTCACCCAGTGCGTCCCGACGATCCGGCGGATCCGCAGGTCGGGGACCCACCTGGCGACTTCGGTCTGCAGCGGCGTCGTGACGTAGGCGTCGCCGGTCGGGGCCAGGACCTGGACCGGGACGTCGGCGGGACGGGGCGCGGGGCGCGACAACCGGGTGAACATGTTCGCGCGGTAGAGCTCGAGGCCGTGCAGGCCGTCGGACTTCTCCGGGGGCGCGGCGTCCGGTTCCATCCGCTGGATCTGCTTGCCCAGCAAACCGGTGCGCCACAGCAGGTCCGGGATGAACGGCACCTGGAACGCGAGGATGTACCACGAGTGCAGGAACTGACTCAGCGCGTTCTTGAGCCGCTTCGGCGTCGGACGGCTCAGCTGGGCGCGGAACCACGCGCCGGCGTGGTCGAGGCTCGGCCCCGAGAGGGACGTGTAGGAGGCGATCCGCCCGCGCAGGCCGTCGCCGGTGACGGCGTGCCAGGTCTGGATCGAGCCCCAGTCGTGGGCGACGAGGTGCACCTTGCCGGCAGGCTGCACCGCCTCGACGACGGCGCGCAGGTCGTCGGCCAGCTGGTCCAGCCGGTAGGACGCGCGTCCCGGCGGCTTGTCCGACTGTCCCGCGCCGCGGACGTCGTAGGTGACGACGCGGTGTTTCCCGGCCAGTTCGGCGGCTACCCCGCCCCACATCGAGCTGTTGTCCGGGTAGCCGTGCACGAGCACGACCGTGGGCCCGTCGCTCCGGCCCTCGATGGTGACGGAGAGGCGGACACCGTCACTGGCGGTCACCCACGTGTGAGACATTCTGTCATGTTAGACAACTTGTCAACAGCAGTGTTCACCCGCGCGGCGGTTCCGCGTCGCCGGATGTTCGGTTTTTGCTTGTATGACAGCGTTTTTGTGGTTCCACGGGAAACCAAGCCGCTCGTGTCCACCGAACGATGGACAGCCGGATTCAGCTGGCCGTTGGTCGGATCCGCCGTCGCGAGCCGCCAGGCTGGACCCATGACCACAGCAGTCAGCGTGCGCGGCCTGCGCAAGCAGTACCCCGGTCACCTCGCGGTGGCCGGGCTGGACCTGGAGATCGCCCAGGGCGAAGTGTTCTCCCTGCTCGGCCCGAACGGCGCCGGCAAGACGACGACCGTCGAGATCCTCGAAGGCCACCGGCAGCGGACGGCCGGTGAGGTCGCCGTGCTCGGCGAAGACCCCGGCAAGGCCGGCCGCGCCTGGCGGGCCCGCCTCGGAATCGTCCTGCAGACGGCGACCGACGCCGCCGAGTTGAGCGTCGCCGAGATCGTCCGGCACTTCGCGAAGTACTACCCCGGCCCCCGCGATCCCGACGAAGTGATCGAGAAGGTCGGGCTCACCGAGAAGGCCGGGACGCGGGTGAAGTCGCTCTCCGGCGGGCAGCGCCGCCGCGTCGACGTCGCGCTCGGCATCATCGGCCGCCCCGAGCTGCTCTTCCTCGACGAGCCGACCACCGGCTTCGACCCCGAGGCGCGGCGGCAGTTCTGGACGCTGATCGGCGACCTCGCCGCCGAGGGCACCACCATCCTGCTGACCACCCACTACCTCGACGAGGCCGAAGCGCTCGCCGACCGCGTCGCGGTCATCGCGCGGGGCGAGATCGTCGCCCAGGACACCCCGCAAAACCTGGGGGGCCGGGCGGCCGCCGAGGCCACCGTGCGCTGGACCGACGAACGCGGTGAGCACGTCGAGCGGACCGCGTACCCGACCAAGCTCGTCACCGAGCTCTCTACTGGGGGTAGAGAGCTCGCCGGGCTGACGGTGACCAGGCCGAGCCTGGAGGACATCTACCTCGACCTGATCGGAGACAAGGCATGACCACCCTGGACCTTCCAGGCCCGCTGTCCCTCGGGCTCGCCCGAGGCAGCACCGAGCTGCGGCAGTTCTTCCGCCACAAGGAACAGGTGGTCTTCACCTTCTCCCTGCCCGCGGTGCTGATGATCCTGCTCGGGTCCATCCTGGACGGTCCGACGGCACTCGACGGCGTCACGTCCGGCCAGCTGCTGGCGGCCGGGATGATCGGCTCCGGCATCGTGTCGACGTCGTTCAACAGCATCGCGACCGGCGTCTCGGCCGACCGTGAGACCGGGGCGCTCAAGCGCCTGCGGGGCACGCCGATGCCGCCGGCGTCGTACTTCATCGGCAAGATGGTGCTGGTCGCGGTGTCGAGCCTGGCCCAGACGGTGCTGATGGCCGGGGTCGCCGTCCTGCTGTTCGGGCTGGACCTGCCGTCCGACCCGGCGAAGTGGCTGACGCTGCTGTGGGTCTTCGCGCTCGGCATCGTCTCATGCACGCTGCTCGGGATCGCGGTCAGCTCGCTCGCGAAGTCCACCAACGGCGCCGTCGCCGTCGTGCAGATGCTGTACCTGGTGCTGCAGTTCATCTCCGGTGTGTTCGTTTCGCCGATCACGAACCTGCCGAAAGTTATGGTGGACATCGCGTCGTTCTTCCCGCTGAAGTGGATCTGCCAGGGTTTCCGGTCGGTGTTCCTGCCGGACGGCGCCGTGAGGATGGAGATGGCCGGGACATGGGAACTTCCGCGGGTGGCGCTGGTGCTGGGGATCTGGTGCGTGGCGGGGGCGGTGCTGGCGCGGCTGACCTTCCGGTGGACCGACACGAGGTGAAGGACGCCTGGGACCGGTTCAACTGGCTCTGGGAGATCCTCTTCGCGGTGGCGTACCTGGCCACGACCCTGCTGGTGGTGCTGGACGAATCCGATCCGGTGCGCACGGCGGTCGCGGTCGGGGCGCTCACCGGGCTGGCGCTGACCTACCTGCTGTGGGGACGCCGGGTGGTGCGCGACGACGGGCACGTGCGGCAGCGGTGGGTACTGGCGCTGCTCGTCCTGGTGCTGGTCGCCGTCGCGATGTTCGCCAGCACCACGGCCAGTTTCATCCTCTTCATGGTCTGCCCGCTGGTGTTCTCGACGCTCGAGTTCCGGCCGGCTGCCGTGATCACCACCGTGGCGATCCTGCTGAGCCCCGTTTCGTCGATCGCCAACGAAGGCCTGCAGGGGCCGGCCCTGCACATCCTGCTGCCGATGACCGCGATCCTCGTCGTCTTCGGCGTGCTGTCCGGGAAGTTCATCCTGCACGTCGTCGAGGAAAGCCGGGGGCGGGCCGACCTGATCACGCAGCTCGAGGAGAGCCAGGCGGAAGTCGCCCGGCTCTCCCGGGAGGCGGGCACCGCGGCCGAGCGCGAACGGCTCGCGCGGGAGATCCACGACACGCTCGCGCAGGGGTTCACCAGCATCGTCACCCTCGCGCAGGCCATCGAGTCCGAATTGGACACCGACCCGGCCGCGGCGCGGCGGCACGCGGAGCTGGCCGCCCGCACCGCACGGGAAAACCTGACCGAAGCCCGCGCGATGGTCGCCGCGTTGGCCCCGGCGGACCTCGCGACCGGCTCGCTCGTCGACGCCGTCCGGCGGCAGGCCGACCGGCTGGCCGACGAGACGGGCGTGCCGGTCCGGTACGAAGTGGACGGTGTGCTCCCGCCGATCGGCATGGCGGGCGAAGTGGTCCTGCTGCGGGGCGCGCAGGAGGCGCTGAACAACGTGCGGCGCCACGCGGCCGCGTCGGCGGTGTCGGTGCGGCTGTCCGCTGTGGACGGTTCGGTCCGGCTCTCGGTGCGCGACGACGGCGCCGGCTTCGACCCGGACCGGGCCACCGGGTTCGGCCTGCGGGGCATGCGGTCCCGGGCCGGGCAGGTCGGTGGCACACTGAGCGTCCGGAGTGGCCCCAGCGGCACCGAACTCACCCTGGAGGTGCCGGCTTGATCCGCGTCATGCTCGTCGACGACCACCCCGTCGTCCGCGAAGGCCTCCGCGGCATGCTCGAAGCCGAACCGGACCTCACGGTCGTCGGCGAAGCGGGCTCCGGCGACGAAGCCGTCGCGCTCGACCGCGTCGCCGGGCCCGACGTCGTGCTGATGGACCTGCGGATGCCCGGTCTCGACGGCGTCGGCGCGACCAAGCGGATCCTGCGCGAGCAGCCCGGACGGCGGATCGTCGTGCTCACGACGTACGAGACGGACGCCGACATCCTGCGCGCGGTGGAAGCCGGCGCGTCGGGCTACCTGCTGAAGGACGCGTCCCGCGCGGAGCTGGCGAACGCGATCCGCGCGGCGGCGCGCGGCGAGACGGTGCTCGCGCCGTCGGTGGCGGGCAAGCTGGTCAACCGGGTCCGCAACCCGGAACCCCAGCCGCTGTCCGCCCGCGAGGTGGAGGTGCTGCAGCTGGTCGCGAAGGGCGGCACGAACGCCGACATCGGCCGCGCGCTGCACATCAGCGAAGCGACGGTGAAGACCCACCTGCTGCGAGTGTTCGGCAAGCTCGGCGTCTCGGACCGCACGGCCGCGGTCACCACGGCCATGGCCCGCAACCTCCTCGGCTGAACCGGGCATTACCCGTGACCCGAGGGGCATCATGCGTGACCCGAGGGGCATCACACGTGATTCCATGGGCATCGCGGTGATGCCCCGCCAGTCACGCATGATGCCTCGCCAGTCACGCGTGATGCCTCGCCAGTCACGCGTGATGCCTCTTTCCGCACGCTCGGCTGAGGGCCGGGACCTGCCTCGGAGAGCCGAGCGCGGCAGAATGCCTCCATGCTCTCCTCGACCGAACACGCCTTGCTCCGCCGGATCGCGCACGAGCAGGCCGCCTGCCGGGCTCCCTCGCTGGTCGCCGCCGTCGTGCGGGACGGGGAGATCGTCTGGTCCGGTGGCCGGGGACGCGTCGGCGAGCAGCAACCCGGCACCGACACCCAGTACCGGCTGGGCTCGATCACCAAGACGCTCGTCGCCACCGCCGTCATGCGGCTGCGCGACGAAGGCCTCCTCGACCTGAACGACCCGCTCGAAAAGCACGTCCCCGGCACGCCGTTCGGCGCCGCCACCGTCGCCCAGCTGCTGTCCCACACCGCCGGCCTGACGTCCGAATCACCCGGCCTGTGGTGGGAGCGGACGCCCGGCGCCGACTGGGACGCGCTGGTGGGCAGCCTCGCCGAGGGCGCGACCAAGCACCGCCCGGGCGCGCGGTTCCACTACTCGAACGTCGGCTACGGCGTCCTCGGCGAGCTCCTCGCCCGCCACCGCGGCAAGGGCTGGCTCTCCGTGCTCGACGAAGAGATCCTCGGCCCGCTCGGGATGAACCGCACCACACCGCACCCGGCCGGCGCGCACGCCGAGGGCTTCGCCGTGCACCCCTTCGCCGACGTCCTGCTGCCGGAGCCGAGCCCGGACGCGGGCGCGATGGCCCCCGCCGGGCAGCTGTGGTCGACGGCGCGGGACCTCGGCCGCTGGACGGCGTTCCTCGGCGGCGAGACCGGTGGCGTGCTCGACCCCGAGACCGTCGCGGAAATGCGGACCATGGTCACCGTCGACGACACCGACGTCTGGACGACCGGGTTCGGGCTCGGCCTGATGCTCGTGCGCTACCAGGGCCGCCGGTTCGCCGGGCACACCGGCTCGATGCCGGGGTTCCTGGCCGTGACGCTGGTCGACCCGGCCGCGCAGACCGGCGCGCTCGTGCTGACCAACTCGACGGCCGGCGTCGGCATCACCCAGCTCTGCCTCGACCTCATCACCATGACCGACGAGCTCGAACCGCGGCTGCCCGCCGAGTGGCTGCCGTCCCCCGCCGACCCCGCGCTGCTGGCGCTGACCGGGCTCTGGCACTGGGGTCCGACGCCGTACCACCTGCGCCTCCAGGGCGACGGGCTGCTGCTCGCCCCGGTCGAGGGCGCCGGCCGCAGCTCGCGCTTCCGCCAGACCGACAAGGACACCTACGTCGGCCTCGACGGCTACTACGCCGGCGAGACGCTCCAAGTGGGCCGGAACACCGAGGGCGTCGCCACCCACCTCGACCTGGCGACGTTCATCTTCACCCGCACGCCGTACGACCCGGCCGCGCCGGTGCCCGGCGGCGTCGAAGACTGGCGCTGAGCAGACCGGGCCCCGCTCACACCCCCAGGGTGGTGAGCGGGGCCCTCAGGTCAGGGCGGCGGTGCCCGCCGAGTAGGCGACGGCGGCGGCGAACCGGTTGGCGATGCGCTTGCCCTCGCCCCAGTCCCAGACACCGAACTTGAGCACGGTACTGATGGTGAGCGTCGAACCGCCGCCGGAGGACGACACCGTCACGTTGACGTGCTGGCCCCAGCTCAGGATCGACATCCCGGTGCGGCAGGTGGCGAATCCCTGCGGCCCGTAGACCGGTTGTTTCCCGCCGATCGCCGCCACCCCGGCCGGGAGCGCGTTCCACAGCACTTCGGGTGGCACCGGAAACCTCTGCTGCACAGTTGTCACGGCGGTGACGCTACCGGCGGCCGGGCGCGTCGGTAACCGTGTTTTTACCCCCACCGCGGTGGTGACCCATGAGCCCGACGGCGTAGCTGTCGCCGTCCGGAAGGCCCACGACCAGCTGCTCCGACGGCCACCCGGCGAGCCAGAGCCGGCGCCGGCCGGCCAGCTCGGCGGCGACGTCGGCCGGCACCGCGGGCAGGTGGAAGCGGATCCGCCAGCCCCCGGGCAGCACCCCCCAGCCGTTGACGGGCTCGCCCGCCCGCACGTCGAACGCCGCGGCCGCGACCGGCGTCCAGCTGCCGCTCGCGAGGTGCCGGGCGGGAAGGGCGAGGTCCGCGCGCCACCCGGCGAGCGCCAGCACGGCGACCAGGCCCGGCACCGGCAGGACCCAGGGCAGCCAGCCACCGGTGACGACGATGGCCGCGGCTTCGGCCGCGAGCACGAAGACTCCGGTTGCCCAGACCGCCGTGGTGGCGAACGCCAGCCGCCGCCGCAGGACCGCTCGCCGCGTCACCGGCCGTTTCGGCAGCAGCCTGGTCAGGCCGTACCCCGAAGCGCCGAGGAACATCGCGACGAACGCCCCGGCGTACCCGAGGTCGGCGCCGTGCGGCGGGTGTTCGACGAGCCCGGCGACGATCGCGGCGGCCACCAAGAGCCACAGCCCGGCGAAGACGGCCACCTTCGTCCTCCGGCCGCCCGAGGACTCGGGGCGCGGACCGCCGGTCGCCCACCACGGCAGGCGGCGGACGAAGACCAGCACCAGCGTCGCCGCGAAGCCGACCGGCAACCCGATCGCCGTTGTGTCCGTCCAGCCTTCGATCGCGAGGTGCGCCGCGGCCAGCACGGCGAACCACGCGAAGAAGTACCAGCGAGGCCGATCAGTCATCGATTCCAGATGTCGGACACCGGCCGACCACTGTTACCAGCCGCGTCCCGACCTGAGAGACTGGCCACATGACCGACGCTGAGTTGACCATCCCCGCCGACCTCAAGCCGGCCGACGGCCGCTTCGGCTGCGGCCCGTCGAAGGTCCGCGCCGAGCAGCTGAGTGCGCTGGCGGAGTCCGGCTCCACCTACCTCGGCACGTCGCACCGGCAGAAGCCGGTCAAGTCCCTCGTCGGGCGCGTCCGGGCCGGCCTGTCCGAGCTGTTCTCCCTGCCCGAGGGCTACGAGGTGATCCTCGGCAACGGCGGCACCACGGCGTTCTGGGACGCGGCCGCGTTCGGCCTGGTCCGCGAGCGCGCGCAGCACTTCACCTACGGCGAGTTCTCCTCGAAGTTCGCCACCGTGACCAAGGGCGCGCCGTTCCTGGCCGACCCGATCGTCGTCAAGGCCGAGCCGGGCAGCGCGCCGGACATCGCCTACGAAGCCGGCGCCGACCTGGTCGGCTGGGCGCACAACGAGACGTCCACCGGCGTAGCCGTGCCGGTTCGCCGCCCTGAGGGCAGCGAGGGCGCACTGGTCGCGATCGACGCCACCTCCGGCGCCGGCGGCCTCCCGGTCAAGGCCGAGGACTTCGACGTCTACTACTTCGCGCCGCAGAAGTCCTTCGCCGCGGACGGCGGGCTCTGGATCGCGCTGGCCTCCCCGGCCGCCGTCGAGCGGATCGGCGAGATCGGCGGCGGCGACCGCTGGATCCCCGAGTTCCTGTCGCTGACCACCGCGCTGGACAACTCCCGCAAGGACCAGACGTACAACACGCCGGCCGTGGCCACGCTGTTCCTGCTCGCCGAGCAGATCGAGTGGATGAACGGCCAGGGCGGCCTCGCCTGGACGACTACGCGCACGAAGGACTCTTCGTCGCGGCTGTACGAGTGGGCCGAGAAGACGAGCTACACCACGCCGTTCGTGAAGGACCCGGAGCTGCGCTCGCAGGTCGTCGGCACGGTGGACTTCACCGACGACGTCGACGCCGCCGCGGTGGCGAAGGTGCTGCGCGCCAACGGGATCGTCGACACCGAGCCGTACCGCAAGCTGGGCCGCAACCAGCTGCGCGTCGGCCTGTTCCCGGCGATCGACCCGGACGACGTCTCGAAGCTCACGCAGGCCATCGAGTACGTGGTCGAGCGGCTCAGCTGACCTGGTGGACGACCTTGCCCGCCGTGGCGGGCAAGGTCGCCCTGTTCAGTCGCCGGGCCGCGTAGGCGGCGGCGACCAGCAGAAGCAGGCC
Organism: Amycolatopsis sp. A133; assembly: GCF_031082405.1. Taxonomy (GTDB): domain Bacteria; phylum Actinomycetota; class Actinomycetes; order Mycobacteriales; family Pseudonocardiaceae; genus Amycolatopsis. The sequence continues at coordinate 289,984 of NZ_JAVHJU010000025.1, read as the reverse complement.
GAACAGTTCGTAGGACTCGGTAGCGAGCCACCAGCCCGCGGACGGCGCCGGGCGCGGGGCGAACCACATCGGGCCGGCGATGAACAACACCAGTCCCGCGACGACAACCGCGGCCGCCACCCACCGGACCGCCCGGTCGAAGCGCCACGCGTACCACCCGGCGAGGACGAGGACCGGCACGCACCACGTCCAGTGGTGGGTCCAAGAGATCGGCGAAACCAGCAGCCCGCCGAGCGCACAGGCGGTGAGCCCGAGCACCGGCTCGGCGCGCGCGATGATCACCGCGACCAGGGCCATCACCGCCAATGCCGCCAGCACCCACCCGAACTCCGGCAGTCCTGCGCGCACGGTCAGGCCGTGCAGCGACTGGTTGCCGACGTAGTCGACGCCGCCGATGCGGCCCGCGTCGAAGACGAGCTTGGTCCAGTACGTGACGGACGCCGACGGCCGGACCAGCCACAGCAGTGCCCCGGCCACCACGAACCCGGCGACCACCCGCGCGGCCGAGCGGAAGTCGCGGCGGAACAGGAAGTACACGACGAACACGGCCGGCGTCAGCTTGATCGCCGCGGCCACGCCGATCAGCAGGCCCTTCGTCCGCTTCCGCTCGCCGGGCAGCAGGACGTCGAGCACCACCAGCACCATGAGCAGCGCGTTGATCTGGCCGAAGCCCAGCGTCGAGCGCACCGGCTCGAGCAGGGCGCCGGCGAGCTGCGCGCCGATGGCGACCAGCGCGGCGACCGCCCGGCCGCGGACCTTCGTGGCGTCGGTCAGCGAGCCGTTGAGCGTCGCGACGTAGAGGTAGGCGACGACGCCGGTCGCGAGGATCGACGCGATGCTGACCAGCTTCATCGTCACCGTGAACGGCAGCAGCGTCCCGGGCAGGAACACCGCGGCGGCGAACGGCGTGTAGGTGAACGGCAAGAGGATCTGGTGCGTGGTCGGCACCCAGGCGTCGTACGGCGAGCCCTGCTCGGCCAGCGCTTTTGCGCCGCCCAGGTAGACCTCCAGGTCGAGGCCGTCGAACCGCTTCAGCACGAGGACGAGGACGACGGCGGCGACCTCGAGCACCAAGAGAGACCACGCCGGCTTCCGCCCAGTCAGCAGCAACGCGTCCCCCTCGAACCAGGTCTTCGACCGGCCGAGATTACCCGGCGCTCAGCAGCAGCCGTGCACCGGCAAGCGCACTGACCTGGCGTTCGCCGCGTCGACCGGCTGGTTCGCCGCGGCCTCGGCGTCGGCGAGCATCCGGTCGAGCGCGGCCCGGCCGAGGACACGGCCCGCGGTGACGACGGTGTCGATCCGCCGGACCGCGCGGATGTCGGCGAGCGGGTCGGCGTCGAGGAGCACCAGGTCGGCGACCTTGCCGGGGGTGATCGTCCCGGCGGTGTCCGCCCGGCCGAGGAACGCGGCCGCGTCCCGGGTCACCGTCTGCAGCGCCCGGCGCGGGCCGAGCCCGGCCGCGACCAGGAAGTCGAGCTCGTCGTGCAGGCTGAACCCCGGGAAGACGTACGGGTTCTGGCAGTCGGTCCCGCCGAGGATCCCGACGCCGGCCCGGTGCGCCTCGCCGACGAGCTGCAGCTGCGCCTGGAAGTAGGCCTCCTGCTGGGCGATCTGCTCCGGCGTGGCCGGGGAGAACAGCGGCAGCCGGTCGGCCCAGAGGGCGCGGATGTCCGGCGAGACGTACTTGAGGCGCGGGTCGTGCGCGAACGCGTCGGCGGGCCGCGAGATGACCCGGTTGACCGCGAAGGTCGGGGTCAGCCAGCTGCCGCAGGCGTTGAGACCCGCGAAGTGGCGGGCCGCCGTGGCCGGGTCGTAGGCCTGCGCGGCCTGCCGGTCGAGTTCGCGGGCCAGGTTGAAGAAGTCGCGTGGGACCTTCGGGTCGAACGGCGTCGCGTCGAGCCGGGCGAGGAACTCGTCCCGGCGGCTCGACGTGGCGACCGGCAGCCCGAAGTTGTGCTCGAAGCTGCGCTGCCCGGCCCGGGCGGCGTCGAGCTGGCGGAGCCGGTAGGGCCAGTGCCCGGCGAACGGCAGGCCGTGGCGCCGGCACTCGTCGGCGATCGCGGCGAACGCGTCCTTCGGCAGGTAGAAGTACACCTTGACGAAGTCCGAGCGCTGGGCGACGGCGGTCCGGACCGCGGTCCGCGCCTCCCCGGCGTCCGCGACCTTGGTGACCGGCGGGCCGAGCAGGGACACCGGGCCGTCGATGATCGCGCTGGCCAGCACGACCCGCGGGCCGAGCAGCTCCCCGCAGGCGATCTTGTCGCGGGTCACGCGGTTTTCTTCGTACCCCTGCATTTCGCGGATGCCGGTGACGCCGTTGGCCAGGAACAGCGGCGGCCACAGGTCTTCGTAGTCGATGCCGTGGGCGTGCATGTCCCACAGGCCGGGCACGAGGTAGCGGCCGCGGCCGTCGACGACCCGGGCGCTCCCGCAGCGCGGCACCTCGGCGGCGGGCCCGACCCAGGCGATCCGGTCGCCGACCAGCACGACGGCGGAGCCCGGCCGGGCCGGCCCATCGGTGCCGTCGACGACGGTCGCCCCGGTCACCACGACCACCTCGCGGCCGGCGGCCGCGGCTTCCTGCGCGAAGACAGCGGGAGCGACCCCGGCGGCGGCGAGCCCCGCTCCGGCCGTCGTCAGCCACCGCAGGAAATCTCGCCGGTTCGCCTCGACCCGCAACACGGCCCCGCCCTTCGATCGGCTCCCTCCCGCCCATCCAACACCCCACCGACCAGGTAAGAGACCTTCCAACGTGCGCAATGCCGGGTGAGCCGTAACCCGCCACCCGGCACTCCGTGCACCCCTCGAACCGGTGCCCGCGCAGGCAACCGCCGACCGTCTGGAATCCGCTGCTCGCACCACTTCCTCGGACCAGCGCCCCGCGTGGGGTGCGGGCGGCGCACCCGGAAAGCCGCCGCCCGCACCACCCGCCGGCACCCGCGGGGCCCGAAACCCGCGGCCCTCAGGCCGGCATCGGCGCGGGCGGCGGGCCCGGAAGGCCGCCGCCCGCACCACCCTCAGGCCAGCGCCCGCGTCGGCGCGAGCCGTGCCGCCCGCACCGCCGGATAGGCCCCCGCCACCGCTCCGACCAGTGCCGCGACCCCCACTCCGCCCGCCAGCGCCGCCGACGGCAGGACCGCGGGCCACCCCTGGCTCAGCGCGTAGCCCGCCGTCACCAGCACCCCGGCCAGCACCCCCGCCAGCCCGCCGAACCCGGACAACAGCACCGACTCGGCCAGGAACTGCCCGCGGATCTGCCGTTTCGTCGCCCCGAGCGCGCGGCGCAGGCCGATCTCGCGCCGCCGCTCCAGCACCGAAATCACCATCGTGTTCGCCACCCCGACCCCACCGACCAGCAACGCCACCCCGCCGAGCCCGAGGAACAGCGCGCTGTACGTCGTGTCCGTCAGCTTCTGCGCGGCCAGGGCGTCCGACGGGCGGCGCACCTGGACCTCGTTCGGTGCCTGCGGGTTCAGCGTCGCGGCCAGCACCGACCGCACACCGTCCACTTGGGACTCCTCCGCCCGCACGTACACAGTGGACGGATGACCGTCGAACCCGAGCAGCCGCTTCGCGACGTCCCAGCCGACCAGCGCCGAGCGCTCGATCTCCGGGGCGAGCGGCATCGGCGCGAGGATGCCCACCACCGTGAACCACTGCGTCCCGATCAGCACCTGCGGCGGCCGCGCCGGGTCGACGTGGTCGATGCCCAACCGGGCCGCGGCCTGGGAACCGAGCACCGTCACCGGGTAGTCCCGGTTGCCCGCCGCCAAAAAAGCCCCGGCCCGGACCTTGCCGCCCAGCACGCCGAGCAGGTCCGGCCGCGCCGCGTACACGGCCAGCCCGGACGTGTCGTCCGGCGCGATCTTGTCGCTGCGGCGGACGCTCGCCGACGTCGTCCCGGTGCCGGCCGCCGCCTGCACCGGCCCGATCCGCCGCGCCATCGCGACCGCGTCGTCCGGCAGCGTCGCGTCGTCACCGAACAGCGTCTGCCCCGGCCCGGCCGTCAGCAGGTTGGGGCCGAGCGCGGCGAGCCGGTCGTGCAGGGCCTGCGCGCCGGACGCCGGGATCGCCAGCACCGCCACCATCGCGGCGACGCCGATCGCGATGCCCAGCGCGGAAAGCACCGCGCGCACCGGCCGCGTGCGCATGCCGTGGGCGCCGAGCGCGACGACGTCCGGTGGCTTCAGGCGGGCCGGCTCCGGCAGCTGCACCAGGGTCATCGCGCACCCACCAGGCCGGTGTCCAGCCGCAGGCGCCCGTCGAGCAGCTCGATCCGGCGGGGCATGCCCGCGGCGATCTCCCGGTCGTGGGTGATCACGACGATCGTGGTGCCGCCGGTGGACAGCTCGCCGAGCAGCGCGAGCACGGACGCGCCGGTGCCGGTGTCGAGGTTGCCGGTCGGCTCGTCGGCCAGCAGGATCGCCGGGTCGTTGACCACGGCCCTGGCGATGGCGACGCGCTGGCGTTCACCGCCGGAGAGCTCACCCGGGCGGTGCCACGCCCGGTGCCCGAGCTTGACCCGGTCGAGCGCCGCCAGCGCCCGCGCGCGCCGCCGTCGCCGGGGCACCCCGGCGTAGAGCAGGCCGGTGCACACGTTGTCCACCGCACTCATCCCTTCGTCGAGGAAGAACTGCTGGAACACGAACCCGATCCAGCGCGAGCGCAGCGCCGAGACCTTGCGGTCGGGCAGTGCGGCGACGTCGTGGCCGCGCAGCTCCACCCGGCCCGACGACGGCCGGTCGAGCGTGCCCATCAGGTGCAGCAGGGTGGACTTGCCGGACCCGGACGGCCCGACGATCGCCACCATCTCGCCGTCTTCCAGCGCGAGCGAGACGCCGTCGAGGGCGGCGACCCCGCCGGGGTAGGTGCGCGTGACCTCGTGCACGCGCAGCACGGGCGTCACGACGTCGTCACCACCCGCATGCCCGCGGCCAGGCCGGTGCCGGTGACCTCGACCTTGCCCCCGCTGAACAGTCCGGTTCGGACGGCGATCAGCCGGCGTTGGCCGTTCTCGTCGACCTCGACGGCGTACCCGCCTTCGGCGAGCGCGAGCAGCGCGCCGACCGGGACCGCGAGCACGCCCTGGCGGACGTCCTTGGTGAACCGGACGGTCGCCGGAGCCGAGTCGAGGCTGCCGGCCGCGGCCGCGTCGTCGAGCCCGACGGTCACGGTGATCTTGGGCTTGCCGTCGTCCTGGCCCGCCGCGTCCTTGCCTTCGACGGCGGTCCGCCCGACGTCGGTGATCGTGCCCGCCGTCGTCTTCCCGTTGATCGTCACGGACGCCTTCGCGCCTTGCTGGGCCAGCCCCTGCTTGGCCGCGTCGAGCTTCACCTGCACCGATCGGACGGTGCCGGTCGTCTTGAGCACCTCGCCCTGCGCGGGCGAACCGAGCTTGGCCTGGACGGCCGAAACCCGCAGTTCGCCCGCGGCCAGCACGACGTCGCCCTGGCCGAACGCGCCGGTCTGCTCCAGCCCCAGGGACTTCTGCCACTTCTTCAGCGCGGCCGCCGTCGCCGAGGTGAACTTCTTGTCCGGCGTGCCGAACCCGCCGAAGCCGCACGCCTTGAGGTTCTCCTCCAGCTGCTTGACGTCCGCGCCGTCGTCCACGCCGGCGGCGAGGTCGCGGTAGAACGGCAGGGTGCCGTAGAACAGCGGCACCGGCTTCGCGTCCACTCCGTACACCGGCTTGCAGCGGGTCAGGGTGGCCCCGGCGGCCGGCAGCGACGTGATCGTGCCGGGCTTGCGGCCGCCGACGGCCGACTCGTCGCCGTAGCCGAGGGTGCCGTCGGCCTCTTCTTCTTCGCTCAGGTCCGTCTTGACCACCTCCGCCGTCTCGGCCGCGGGCGGCGCGGCCTCCTTGACGGGCGTCGCGCTCGACACCCGCGTCAGGATCACGACGGAGCTGGTGCCCAGCACCACGACCAGGACGGCGGCCGCGACGAACCAGCGCGTCCTGCGGCGGCGGGGCTTGAGGTGGGTCACGTCGTTCACTTGGCGGCCTCGGAGTGGACCGACATGCCCAAGCCGCACGCCTTCGCGGCTTCCTCGAACTTCTTCGGGTCGTCGCCCGGCCCGCCGATCCGCGTGGCGCCCTTGCCGGTCGGGTCGGGGTCCGGCATGTCGACGCCGTGCTCCCGCATGCACTTGGCCTGCTTGCGCATCTTGTCGAGTTCCTCGGCGCTCGGCGGCTTCATCTCCCCGCCGTTGGGCATCAGGTGCTTGCACGCGTTCTGCGCGGCGTCGACCTTCCCGTGGTCGGCCCCGTCGCCCTGGATCGCGATCGACATCCCCTTGCCGTCGCCCGCCGGCTTCGGGTCGGGCATGTCGACGCCGTGCTCGCGCATGCACTTGGCGAAGTCGCGCATCTTGTCCTCGTCGCTCTTGCCGCTGTTGTCGGCGGCGGCGGGGCCGCCGGTCCGCGGCGGCGTCGAGATCGAAGCGACCTTCGACCCGTCGTCGGCTTTCGCGCCGCAGCCGCCGAGCAGCAGGGCCGTGCCGAGTGCCGCGACGGCGATCCGTGTCCGCATGGCTCGATTCCTTTCGTCCGGATGGGAGCCAGGTCTACGGATCGGGGCGTTCGGGCGCGCTAAGCGACGTCGCTTATGCGGTCCTTATGGCCTCCCTGCGCAGACTGGGCCGGTGCGGGTGCTGGTGGTGGAGGACGAGCGGTTGCTGGCCGACTCGGTCGCGGAGGGGCTGCGGCGCTTTTCGATGGCCGTCGACGTCTGTTACGACGGCGAGCAGGCGATGGAACGCGTCGGCGTGCACGGCTACGACGTCGTGGTGCTCGACCGCGACCTGCCGAAGGTGCACGGCGACGACGTCTGCGCCGCGGTGGTCCGTGCGGGCGGGGAGGCGCGGGTGCTGATGCTGACCGCGGCCGCCGACGTCACCGACCGGGTCGCCGGCCTGGGCCTCGGCGCCGACGACTACCTGACAAAACCGTTCGCGTTCGCCGAACTGGTCGCCCGGGTCCAGGCGCTGTCGCGGCGCGCGCGGCCCGCGTTGCCGCCGGTGCTGGAACGCGACGGCGTCGTGCTCGACCTGCCGCGGCACCAGGCCGCGCGCGATGGCCGGTTCCTGCTGCTCTCGCCGAAGGAGTTCGCCGTGCTCGAGGTGCTCATGCGGGCCGAGGGGACCGTGGTCAGCGCCGAGGACCTGCTGGAAAAGGCGTGGGACGAGCACGCGGACCCGTTCACCAACGCGGTGCGCGTCGCGGTGATGACGCTGCGGCGCAAGCTGGGCGACCCGCCGGTGATCGAGACCGTGCCGGGCGCCGGTTACCGGTTCGGCACGCCGTGAACGGCCTGTCCGTCCGGACGAAGCTCACAGCCTGGTACGGCGCGTTGTTCCTGCTCGCCGGGCTGGTCCTGGTCGTCATCAACTACCTGCTGGTGCAGAGCACGTTGCCGGACCCGACCCGCGCCGCCCTGACGACGATCGGCTCGGCCGATGCGGTCTACGGCGTCCAGGGCACCACGGCCATCGGGTCTCCGGGTGTCGCGGTGCGGCTGCTCAGCGGCTCGCTCGACGAGTACCGCTCCTCGACGCTGTCGACGTTGCTGGTCGGCTCGGCGATCGCGCTGGTGGTGACGGCGGCGCTGGCGGTGCTGTTCGGCTGGCTGATGGCGGGCCGCGCGCTGCGGCCGCTGCACGACATCACCTCGGCCGCGCGCCGGCTGGAGGCGGGCAAGCTCGACCGGCGGATCAACCTCGAAGGACCCCCGGACGAGCTGAAGGAGCTGGCGGACACGTTCGACGGCATGCTCGACCGGCTCGCGGAGTCGTTCGACAGCCAGAAGCGGTTCGTCGCGAACGCGTCCCACGAGCTCAGGACGCCACTGGCGGTGCAGCGGACGCTGATCGAGGTCGCGATGGCCGACCCCGAGGTCCCCCCGGAGCTGAAGAAGCTCGGCACGCACCTGCTCCACACCAACGAGCGCAGCGAGCGGATGATCGAGGGCCTGCTGGTACTGGCCCGCAGCGACCGCGGGCTGCACGCGCGCACGCCGGTGCGCCTCGACGAGGTCGTCGCGTCGGTGGTGCGGGCGACTTCTGCCCAAGCCGCTTCGGCCGGCGTGACGGTCGAGACCCGGCTGCGGCCCCGGACGGTGGCGGGCGACCCGGTGCTGCTGGAGCGGCTGGTGACGAACCTGGTGGTCAACGCGATCACGTACAACGCCTCCGGCGGTTGGGTGTACGTCGAGGTGCGCGGGGATCCGGCGCTGGAGGTGCGGAATTCGGGACCGGTGGTGCCGCCCGAAGCGGTGCCGACGCTGTTCGAGCCGTTCCGCCGGCTGGGCGGCGCGGAGCGGACGGGGGACACGCGGAACGCGGGCTTGGGGCTGTCGATCGTCCGCTCGGTCACCCAGGCCCACGGCGGCTACGCCGAAGCCCAGCCCGGCCGGCGCGGCGGACTCACCGTGACGGTCCGGCTGCCGCCTTCTTGATCCACTCGATCGTGACTTTGGGTGCCCGGCGTGTCACCCCTTTGCCGCTGACCTGCCTGAGGAAGCATGCGGAAGACGCAAAATGAACAGTGGGCAGTTCGACGCGGACTCGGCGCGCCTCGCACGTCAAGCCGACGCGCCGTTCTAACGTGGGCACCCACAACGGTGAAGAAGATCGGGGAGGCGAGAACAATGCGGGCGCTGCGAGTGGTCGGACTGCACGAGGACGGGAAGTCCATCGTGCTCGAAGACCCGGCGAGCCGTACTCGTTTCCTGCTCCCGGCTGATGAGCGACTGCGCGCGGCGGCGCGGGGTGACATCACCCGCCTCGGCCAGATCGAAATCGAGTTGGAGAGCCAGATGCGGCCACGCGAGATCCAGCAGCGCATCCGGGCCGGCGAGTCCGTCGAGCAGGTCGCCGCGAGCGCCGGCGTCTCGGCCCAGCGCGTCGAGCGCTACGCCTACCCGGTCCTGCTCGAGCGGTCCCGGACCGCCGAGCTGGCGCAGAGCGCCCACCCGGTCCGCGAGGACGGCCCCGACGTCCAGACGCTCGGCGAAGTCGTCGCGTACAGCTTCGGTGTCCGCGGGCACGACTACTCGCAGGCCACCTGGGACTCCTGGAAGGGCGACGACGGCCGCTGGGTCGTCGTGCTCCAGTGGAAGGCCGGGCGGTCGGACAACCGCGCGCACTGGGCGTTCTCGCCGGGTGCGCACGGCGGCACGGTCACGGCGCTCGACGAGAACGCCGAGGTCCTGCTCGACCCCAACGCCTACCGCGCGCCGCGCACGGTCCGCGCTCTCGACCCGGCCCGCGAAGCGGAGTTCCAGCCGACGCTGGATTCGGTCCCGCCGGAGCGCGCCGAGCTGCCGTCGGCCGAGCCGGACCCGGACGACGACACCCGCGAGATCCCCCGCGTCCCCGCGGACCCGGAGGAGGACGCCGCGGTGCCCGAGCCGCGGCCGAAGGCGAAGAAGAACCACCCGATCGTGCCGTCCTGGGAGGACGTGCTCCTCGGGGTCCGCTCCCAGCGCGGCTAGGTCCCAACGCCGGTCCACCAAAGAGCGTCCAGCTGCTCCACCCCCTCAGGCTACGATGTCACGCTGAGGGAGGGGTTGATCATGCAGAGTGATCAGCAGGCTTGGCTCGTCCGCTTCGCCGAGCTGAGGTACCGCGCGTTCGCCGGGACGCCGGTGGTGGAGGTGGCGCCCGCGCGGTGGGGCCTCGATCCCACGACGATCCGGCAGGCCGCGCACTCCCGCCGGTACCGCGAAACCGTACCCGGCCAACCGGATTTCCTGCGGTTCGAGTTCACTCCCGGCTTCTTCCCGCCGCAGTTCGACCGCGGCCCGGGCACGGACGCCGACCGACGGCGGCTCGCGAAGCTGCTCGACGGGCAAGAGCAGTTCTGGGCGAGCTCGCGAAGGCTGCGGCTCGGGCGCGACGACATCGGCAAGGGCGCGGCGACGGCCGGGATGACCGTGGTGGCCGAAACCGCCGACCCGACCGACCGGCTCCTGCTGCTGCGCCGCACCGGGCTGCCCGACGAGGAACTGCGGCCGCGCACGGCCGGGAGCCGGCTCAGCCTGAGTGCCGTCCAGGGCCTGGTTTGTGTCCTCGGTCTTGCTGCGGTCATGGCAGGCAGCTGGTTCGCGGCGACGGCCGAGCAGAAGTGGCCGGTCGTGTTGCTCCCGGTCGCCGTCTTCGTTCCGGTTGCGGTGCTGTTGCTGGTCCGCGCGATCGCCGGCCGGTCGCCGCGCATGCCGTGGCTGGACGGGCCGTTCGACGGCAGCCCTCAGGTGATCGTGTCGCCGCCGCCGTCGGTGTCCACCGAACTGCTCGGCGAAGTCGCTTCGCGCTACGGCTACTTCTGCGCCGGCCCGTACCACTCAGGCAGCAACAGCCGGGACCTGCTGTTCCGGAAGACCCGTCCCGGCCTGGTTTTCGGCACCCCGGCACCACGGGTCCGGCCGGCTTTCGAGGTCCCGCCCGGGTCGCCGGACCGCGAGCAGTGGCTGCGCAACCACCTCGACGGCCGTGACGAGCTGTGGGTGAGCGTCCGGCACGCGAAGCTGACGCCGGCCCGCATCGCCGAGATCGCGAACGGCGAAGGCCTGCACCCCGTGGCGGAATTCACCGACACCACCGACCGGGTCCTGCTGCTGCGCAGCGGCCCGCCGGTCCCCGCGCGGAAGTTCAGGATGTCGTTGACCGGCTTCATCGCCCCGGCGGTGTGGGTCGTGCTGTGCTTCGGCGGCAGCGTCGTCACAGCGGCGATCTCCGGTGATCAGCGCATCGCCGCGATCGGCTTCGGCCTCACCGCGCTGGGCGTACCGCCGCTGCTGTGGGTGCTCCGGGCCTTCCCTCGCTCGACGCGCGTCGGCTGGCTGGCGCAGGAGTTCAACGGCAACGCCAGCGTGACGTTCTTCTCCGGTCAGTTCGGCGTCTCGCCCGAGCTGATCCGGCAGATCGCCGCGTTCCACGGCTACTTCTTCCGCCGCCAGGCGGCGACCAACGCGCAAGGCGCGCTCGTCACCTACGCCAGGCTGCGCTAGAAGGCGATCACCAGCACGCCGATCCACGCGATCACGACCCCGCCCGCCGCGCCGTACGCGGCCCAGCGCAGGATCGGGGTGCGGCGGATCAGCCACAGCGACGGCGTGATCCCGGCCGTCACGATGACCGACGCCACCAGCGCCAGCCAGCCGCTGGTTTCCCGGGCCAGCGTCGAGGCCAGCGCGAGCATGGCGACGACGACCACGGCCGCGATGAACCCCGAGACGGTCAGCCCGGTCAGCCACGGCGTCGGTTCGCCGGGCGGGCCGGGCGGCCCGAGCACCGCCCGGACGAACCGGTGGCCGGGTTCGGTGGACGGCGGAGGCGGCTCGACGACCGTGTCGGCGCCGGTCACCGGATCCACGAACCGCACGGTCGTGCCCATCACCGAGGCCAGCCTGCCGGCCAGCTGACGGCCGCGCTGGGAGACCACCGCGCCCGCCTCCTCGCCGGAATCGGCGGTGACCGCGGACGCCACGCGCGCCCACTCGTGCAAGGCCTGGGCCAGGTCGGCACCGATCGCGAGCTTGTGCGGGTCCACCTCGCGCGCGTGCTCCCCGCCGGGGCCGGCCAGCACGGCGCGCTCGCCGCGGATCCGCAGCTCCATGGTGTCCCTTCTCGCTTCGGAGACCAAAACCTTAGCCGCCCCGGGCCAGTTCGTAGAAGGCCACGGCGGCGGCTGTGGCGATGTTCAGTGAGTCGACTCCCGCCGGCATGGGTATCCGGACGGCGTGATCAGCCGCCGCGAGCGCCGTTTCGGTCAGCCCGGGACCTTCGGCACCGAAGAGCAACGCCACCCGCCCGGGCGCGCGTGCACGCAGTGCGTGCAGCGGGATCGACCCCGGCCGCGGCGTGAACGCCGCGATGGCGAAGCCGCGCGCCCGCAGGTCGTCGAGCCCGCCCGGCCAGTCCGTCAGGTGCCCGAACGGCACGCGCAGGACGTGGCCCATCGACACGCGCACGCTGCGCCGGTACAGCGGATCGGAACAGCCGGGGCCGAGCAGCACACCGCCGACGCCGAGCGCGGCCGCGTTGCGGAAGAGCGCGCCGAGGTTTTCGTGGTCCCCCACGCCTTCCAGGACCGCGACCGGCCCGTCGCCGTCCACGACTTCGGCGACGGTCAGCGGCGCCGGCCGGTCGGCGACGGCGAGAACGCCGCGGTTGAGGTGGAACCCGACCACCTCGGCCATCGTTTCCGCGGAGGCGGCGTACTGGGGCACGTCGCGCCCGGCCAGGTCTTCGGCCAGCTCGGCGAACCGCCGCGGCACACCCAGCAGCGCCCGGACCGGGTAGCGGGAGGCCAGCAGCCGGGACACCACGACGGTGCCTTCGGCGATGACCAGGCCCCGGCCACCGGGCCGGTCCGGCCGACGGTCCGCTGTGGACAGGTCCCGGAAATCGTCGACCCTCGGGTCGCCGGGATGGTCGATGTGGATCACGCCCATCCGCTCAGTCTGTCACCCGCTTGCCGCTCGCTTCACTGGTCCGAACGTTCGCCTCCCGGTGGTACGAACGGGGCCATTTTGCTTTCGGTTAACTGCCCGTGACGGAGAGCACCAGTTTGGCCGCTAGCCCGGTCGCATCGCCTGTGTAACGGTTGTCCGCCGGGCCTGAAACACGTCCTAGTCCACGCCGACACGAAGCAGGGATGGTCATGGGGATGGACCTCGCGGCTCAGCCGTTCAACACGCTGGACCGAGGACGGTACCGCCGCAAGGTGCAGCGTTGCCTCGACACGCTGGCCCGCATGCTCACCGACGGCAGCTTTTCGTTCCCCCGCAAGAACATCGGGCTCGAGGTCGAGCTGAACCTCGTCGACCGCGAGCTGCGCCCGTCGATGACGAACACCGCGGTGCTGGAGGCGCTCGACGACCCGTCCTTCACCACCGAGCTGGGCCAGCACAACATCGAGCTGAACGTCCCGCCGCGGCCGCTGGCGGGCGATTCCGCCCTCCAGCTCGAGGACGACCTCCGCGCGTACCTCGACACCGCGGCGACGAAGGCCCGCGACACCGGGTCGTCGCTGGCGATGATCGGCATCCTGCCGACGTTGAAGCACGAGCACTTCGACCAGAAGTGGCTCACCAACAAGGCCCGCTACGCGACGCTGAACGACCAGATCTTCGCCGCGCGCGGCGAACGCACGGTGCTCGCCATGGAAGGCGTGCCGCTGCCGGGCCAGCAGCCCGAGCGCCTGCGCAGCTACGCGGAGTCGATCCTGCCGGAGGCCGCCTGCACCAGCGTGCAGCTGCACCTGCAGGTCGCGCCCGAGGAGTTCGCCGCGCACTGGAACGCGGCGCAGTGCCTGGCCGGGCTGCAGATCGCCCTCGCGTCGAATTCGCCGTTCCTGCTCGGCAAGGCGCTCTGGCACGAGACGCGCATCCCGCTGTTCCTGCAGGCGACCGACACGCGGCCGGAGGAGCTGAAGAACCAGGGCGTGCGGCCGCGGGTGTGGTTCGGCGAGCGCTGGATCACGTCGATCTTCGACCTGTTCGAGGAGAACGTCCGCTACTTCCCCGGCCTGCTCCCGGAAACCGACGCCGAGGACCCGATCGAGGCCCTCGACGCGGGCCAGGCGCCGAAGCTCACCGAGCTGCGCATGCACAACGGCACCATCTGGCGCTGGAACCGCCCGGTGTACGACGTCGTCGACGGCCTGCCGCACCTGCGCATCGAGAACCGGGTGCTGCCGGCCGGGCCGACGGTGGTCGACACGGTGGCGAACGCGGCCTTCTTCTACGGCGCCCAACGTGCGCTGGCCGAGTCGGACCGCCCGGTGTGGACCCAGATGTCGTTCCAGGCCGCCGAGGAAAACTTCTACGCGGGCGCGCGCCGGGGCTTCGACGGGCAGCTGTACTGGCCGGGCATCGGCTGGATCCCGCCGGACGAGCTGGCGCTGCGAGTGCTGCTGCCGCTCGCCCACGAGGGCCTGCGCCGCTCCGAAGTCTCCGACGAAGCCCGCGAGCGCTACCTCGGGATCATCGAGCGCCGGTGCCTTGCGCGGCGGACCGGCGCGACGTGGCAGCGCGACTACGTCTTGCGGGCCCAGGAGCGCGGCCTCGACCGCGAGGCGGCGCTCAGCCTGATGCTCGGGCGCTACCTGGAGCTGTCGGAGTCGGGCGAGCCGGTCCACACCTGGTCGATCTCCGACTGACGCACTTTCACGTGAAAGTGCGGCTTTGCGGCGCAAAGCGGCACTTTCGTCATGAAAGTGCCGTTCCCGCTAGCCTGGGTGGATGCCGAAGATTCTCGGTGAGTCGCTGGAGGCGCACCGGCGTGAGGTGCGGGCGCGGGTCTTCGAAGTCCTGCGCGCGCAGCTCTACGAGCGCGGCTTCGACGCGATCACGCTCGCCGGGGTCGCGTCGGCGGCCGGGGTGGGCCGGACCGCGCTGTACAACCACTTCCCCGACAAGGAGAGCCTGCTCGTCGCCTTCGTCGAGGACGAAGCGGCCCGGTACGTCACGCGGCTGACCGACGCCGTCGAAGCCCAGGCCGACCCGGTCGACCAGCTGGCCACGTTCGTCCGGCTGCAGCTGCGCGTGCTGGCCGAGTTCCACATGCCACCGGGCACGGCGCTAGCGTCGGCGCTGGCGCCCGCGGCGTACCGGCGGATCAGCGCGCACGCGGACCCGATCACCGACCGCCTGCGCGCGATCCTCGCCGGCGGCGTCGACCTGGGGCGCTGGCCCGCCGAGGACCCGGACGTCCTGATCCCCATGATCACCGCGGCCCTGGGCAACCGCACCCTGGTCGACGGACCCGCCGGGCAGCTCGAAGACGTCGTCGAGGCGGCGGTGCGGTTTGTCCTGCGCGCGGTCGGCGCGGCCGTTTAGGGTGGCCTAAGTCCGATTCATGCCCTACGATCTTTCTGACAGCCTGTCAGATCGATCGCCGGGAGGCCTGCCCATGACGGTGACCACGGACGCCCGCCCGTTCTCGGCGACCTTGCGCGCCTCGACCCTCGAGGTCCACGACCGGGCGAACTACTCGACGTACATGCGCGCCCTGCTCGGCGGGGAGCTGACCCGGGACGGCTACACCCAGCTGGCGAGCCAGTACTACTTCGTCTACGGCGCGATCGAGGCGGCGAGCGACGCGATGGCCGGCGACCCGGTCGGCGGCGAGTTCGTCTTCGACGAGCTGCGGCGGCTGCCCCTCCTCGAGCGCGATCTCGCCCACCTGGCCGGCCCGGACTGGCGTTCGACGATCTCGCCGCTCGCCTCCACGCAGGCGTACGTCTCGCGGGTCCGCGAAGCGTCGACGTGGGCCGGCGGGTACGTCGCCCACCACTACACGCGCTACCTCGGCGACATCGCCGGCGGTCAGATCATCCGGCGGATGCTCGAGAAGAACTACGACGTCGCCGAAGCGGGCGCGCTGTTCTACCACTTCGACGGCATCGGCAGCGCGCCCCGCTTCCGCGACCGGTACCGCGCGAAGCTGGACAACGCGCCGTGGGACGAGGCCGAGCGCGCCCGCGTGATCGACGAGACACTGGTGGCGTTCGAGTGCAACGTCGCCGTCTTCGACGAGCTGGCCCTGCGCCTCGACGAGTTCCGCGCCTGAATGATCGTCGTCACAGGTCGTTGACCTCCAGTTAAGTCCAAGTTGCAGGCTCGGTTTCAGGTGACGTGCCCCCGGGGTACGCCATTGACGAGCCACCGTCCCAAGCTGTAACAACCGGGGCTCCGCCCCGGGCCGGGGGCTCCGCCACCCGGACCCCCCACGAGGTGGGACGGCCACTCGCCCCCGCTCGCCGCGAAGGGGCCTGTGCTACTAGGTTCGATACCGGAAACTTGTGTCGAAGACAGAAGGAGGGCCAATGGCCCGCTACGAGCTCCCCGATCTCGACTACGACTACGCCGCCCTCGCGCCCCACATCTCCGGCGAGATCAACGAGCTGCACCACAGCAAGCACCACGCGACCTACGTCAAGGGCGCGAACGACACGCTCGACAAGCTCGCCGAAGCCCGTGAGGCCGGCAACTTCGGCGACATCGTCGGCCTGCAGACCACGCTGGCCTTCCACCTGGCCGGCCACGCGAACCACGTCGTGTGGTGGAAGATCCTGTCGCCGGAAGGCGGCGACAAGCCGACCGGCGAGCTCGCCGCGGCGATCGACGAGGCGTTCGGCTCCTTCGACAAGTTCAAGGCGCAGTTCACCGCCGTCGCGACGACCATCCAGGGCAACGGCTGGGGCGCGCTGTCCTGGGACCCGATCGGCAAGACGCTGATCACCCAGCAGCTGCGCGACCACCACAACAACCTGGTGCTGCCGACCACGCCGATCCTGCTGGTCGACGTCTGGGAGCACGCGTTCTACCTCGACTACAAGAACGTCAAGCCGAAGTACGTCGAGGCCCTGTGGAACATCTTCAACTGGGCCGAGATCAGCAAGCGCTTCGACAACGCCGTCGCCGGCGGCAACGGCCTGCTGCTCAGCTGAGCTTTTTGCACCGACGGGGCCCTTCCTTCACAGGGAGGGCCCCGTTTCGTCGCCGGGTGAAAATGCCTTGACCTCGAGTGCGGTCGAGGTGTTTGAGTGGACGGCATGGACCTCGACGCGTACCTGGACCGCCTCGGCGTCGTCCGGCCGGCGGCGCCCGACCTCGCGACGCTGCGCCACCTGCAGGCACACCACCTGGCCGCGGTCCCCTTCGAGAACCTGAGCAGCCACCTCGGGGAGCCGGTCGTCCTGGACGAGGAAGCGCTGTTCGGCAAGATCGTGCACCGCCGGCGGGGCGGGTTCTGCTACGAGCTGAACGGCCTGTTCGCCGCGTTGCTGCGCGAGCTGGGGTACAACGCCGAGCTCCACGCGGCCCAGGTGTTCCGCGCCGACGGCACGCTCGGCCCGCCGCTGGACCACGCGGCGATCGTCGTGTCCCTGGACGAGGACTGGCTGGTGGACGTCGGTTTCGGCCGCTTCGCGCGGCACCCGTTGCGCCTGTCCGGCGTGGACGCCCAGCCCGACCCCGAGGGCGAGTACCTCGTGCTGGACGCGCCCCACGACGACTTCGACGTCCTGCGGGACGGCAAACCGCAGTACCGCCTGGAGCGCCGCCCGCGGCCGCTGGCCGATTTCATCCCGATGGCGTGGTGGCAGACGACGTCGCCGGAGTCCCACTTCACGCGGTCGCTGACGTGCTCCCGCCCGACGTCCCAGGGCCGGGTGACGCTGTCGGCCGACCGGCTGATCGAGACGGTCGACGGCGTCCGCCACGAGCTGCGGCTGGCGAGCCCGGAGGCGATCCGGGCGGCGTACCGCGTGTACTTCGGGATGACGCTGCCACGGCTGCCGGCACCGCCGGGTGAGAGCCCCTTGACGGCCGGCGCGAAGCAGCCCGACACTGCGCTGACGTGAACGGAGCCCCGGCCTGGGGTTCCCAGGGCCGGGGCTCCGTCCGTTCCCGAACTGACTGCCGCTCCCACCACGAAGCGGACATGTATGAGGTTAGCCTAACCTCATCTCTTCGGGCAAGAGGTGCGCCGCGGAGACCCGGATCTCACCCTTCCGGGTGACACTCAGGCCGTGGACCACCGGTTTTTGTCGGTGCCCGCCGATACGGTCACGCCGTGAACACGAACCAGTACTGCCGGTCAGACCTTGGCCCGCTTCAGCACCCGCAGCCCCAGCCCCCGCTTCACCGGCCAGGAGATCCCGCCCCGGCGGATCAGCACCACGGCGCACACGACCGCGGCCACGGCCGACACCGCACCACCGATGTAGAACGGAGACCGCCCCCCGAACGCGTCGGCCATCCACCCCACCATCGGGCCACCGATCGGGTTGCCGCCGATCAGGACCAGCACGTACAGGCCCATCACGCGGCCGCGCATCTCGGGGCTGACCGACGTCTGCACCAGCGCGTTCGCCGTGTTGAGGAACGTCATCGTGGCGAAGCCGAGCGGGATCAGGCCGAGGCCGAACGTCAGGTACGTCGGCATGAACGCCGTGATCAGCTCGAACACACCGAGGAAGAACGCCGACACCAGCATCAGCCGCACCCGTGGCCGCCCCTTCGTGCCGCGGCGGGCGGACATCACCGCGCCGGTGAAGGTACCGACCGCGACCAGCGTCGACAGCAGGCCGTAGCCGTCGGCGGCGGTGTGGAAGACGTTGGCCGCGACGATCGGGAGCGAGCTGAAGTACGTGATGCCGAACGTGCTGACGAACAGCACGAGCACCATCACCGTCATCAGGTCGGAGCGCCGCCGGACGTACCGCAGGCCCTCGGCCAGCTGTCCCTTCTCGCGCGGCACGGCCGCGACGCGGAACAGCTTGTCCGGGTTCATCAGGATCAGCCCGGTGATCACCGCGACCGTGCTGAGCGCGTTCGCGATGAACAGCCAGCCGGTGCCGATCCAGGTGATCGCGAACCCGGCGATCGCCGGGCCGACGATCCGCGCCATGTTGAAGATCGAGGAGTTCAGCGCGACGGCGTTGGTCACCTGGTCGCGGCCCACCATCTCGGCGACGAACGACTGCCGCGTCGGCACTTCCAGCGCCGCCGTCACGCCGAGGGTGAAGCAGAGGACGTAGACGTGCCACAGCGCGGCGATCCCGCTCAGGTCGAGCACGCCGAGGATGACCGCCTGCGAACACGCGGCGGCCTGGATCCAGGTGAGCAGCCGCCGCTTGTCGACGCGGTCGGCGAGGACGCCGGCCCACAGCGAAAGGAACAGCGTCGGCGTGAACTGCAGGGCCACCGCGATGCCGAGGGCGATCGGGTTGTTGCCGCTGAGGGTGAACACCAGCCAGTCCTGGGCGATGCGCTGCATCCAGGTGCCGATGTTCGAGATGACCTGGCCGGTGAAGAACAGCCGGTAGTTGCGGACCCGCAGCGAGGCGAACATGCTGCTGCGCTTGGCTTCGGACGGTGGTGATGCGGACGGCGGCGGGGCCGTCTCCCGGGTAGCAGTGGTCTCCATCGAACGCTTGGTTTTGCTACCCGTGGCCGTCACCGTGGTTAGTTCCCCGCCATCCTGTCTATGATTTCGGCGGCTTTGGAGAGCACTTCGCGCTCTTCGTCGCCGAGTTCCGCCAATTGCCGGTCCAGCCACGCCTCCCGCACGGAGATGGCCTTCTTCACGTAGGCCAGCCCGCTCTCGGACAGCTCGACGATGGCTTGCCTGCCATCGGTCGGGTGCGGACGCCGCTCGACGAACCCCAGTTCCTCGAGCGCGGCGATCACCCTCGTCATCGAAGGTGGCTGGACGCCTTCCTTCGCGGCGAGCTGCCCGGGGGTCAGCGCACCGCACTTGTGCAGGGTGGACAGCGCGGCGACCTGCGTCAGCGTGAGGTCGTCCCCGACGCGCTGTGCCCGCAGCCGGCGGTTGAGCCGGACCACCGCGAGACGCAGACGGCTCGCCAAGGAGCGTTCGTGCGTGTCGCCGGACATATAGTTAGCATACCTTACGATACTTCGGCCGCGCGGGTGATCTCCGTCAATCCGCAACCTGGAACAGGTCCGCGCGTCCTCAACCAGGAACAGAACCTGGGGAGTCGGATGCACAAGAAGCTGGTGGGCTCGGCCGTGGTCGGCGCGGCGGTCCTGGCGGTCGTGGTGGCCCAGTTCGCGGGCGGCACCGACGCCGCGCCGGCGGCCGCACCTTCCTCGGCGGTGCCCGCGCCGACAACCACGACCCTGCCCACGCAAGGCCTGCTGGAGACCTACGACTTCCCGGCCCAGCCCGGCAGCGAGACCGGCGGCTTCACCGTCGAGATCCCGGTGCCGGTCACCTGGGCCGCGACCCACGACAAGGACCGCGCGAGTTACCGGCACGGCGACCTCCTGCTGGAGACCGACCGGGTACCGATCACGCAGGAGGACCCGGTGAGCGGCCTCCGCGCCCTGGCCCGCGGCCAGGGCGGCACGGTCGTCGAGCACGCGCCGGTGACGGAGTACGACGCCGCGGAATGGGACTACACCTATCAGCGCGACGGTGCCGCCCGGCGGGTCACCGTGATCGGCCTCGGTGTCGAAGACACCTTGGTCACCATCCGGTTCGAGGGGCCGCCCGCCGAGTTCGAGCAGAACCGGGGTGTTCTCGACGCGGCGTTGCGGGTCACCGGCGCCGGCTGATCACCGGAACGCGGCCTGCAGCGGCCCGACCGCGAAGTAGGCGACGAAGGCCAGCGCGATCGCCCACATCAGCGGGTGCACCTGGCGGGCCTTGCCGGTAGCCGCGCGGATCACGACGTAGCTGACGAACCCGGCGCCGATGCCGTTCGCGATCGAGTACGTGAACGGCATGACGACGATGGTCAGGAACGCCGGCAGCGCGATCGAGTAATCGGTGAAGTCGATGTCGCGGACCTGCGACATCAGCATCGCGCCGACCACGACCAGTGCCGGCGCGGCCGCCTCGACCGGCACGACCTGGTACAGCGGGGTCAGGAACATCGCGGCGAGGAACAGCACCCCGGTGACGACGTTCGCCAGGCCCGTCCGCGCGCCCTCC
Organism: Amycolatopsis sp. A133; assembly: GCF_031082405.1. GTDB lineage: Bacteria > Actinomycetota > Actinomycetes > Mycobacteriales > Pseudonocardiaceae > Amycolatopsis. The sequence continues at coordinate 269,512 of NZ_JAVHJU010000025.1, read as the reverse complement.
GCGATGCCCGACGCCGATTCGACGAACACCGTGTTCGAGCTGGCCGAGCCGAAGCCGCCGGCCGCGCCCGCGAGGCCCTCGACGAACAGCGCCTTGCCGACGTTGGGCAGCTGGCCGTCCTCGGGCAGCAAGTCGGCCTCCTTCGCGAGGCCGGTCATGGTGCCCATCGCGTCGAAGAAGTCGGCGAGCACCAGCGTGAACACCAGCAGGCAGACGGTGATGATCGGTAGCCGCGTCCAGGCGCCGAAGGAGACGTCACCGACCAGGGAGAGGTTCGGCAGGCCGAGCACCTGGTCGGGCAGCGCCGGGTAACCGAGGTTCCAGCCCTTCGGGTTGGTGCCCTGCGACGGCCCGGCCTTGACGATCGCTTCTACGACGATGGCCAGCACGGTCGAGGTCAGCACGCCGATCAGGATGGCGCCCTTGACCTTCCGGACGACCAGGATGCCGGTGACGAGCAGGCCGACGACGAAGACCGCGGTCGGCCACGAGGCGATCGAGCCGTTGATGCCCAGGCCCACCGGGACGGTGGTGTGCGCGGCGTCCGGCAGCCGGCGCACGAACCCGGCGTCGACCAGCCCGATCAGGCAGATGAACACGCCGATGCCGACGGCGATCGCGGACTTCAGCGCGGCCGGCACGGCCCGGAACACCGCGGTGCGGAAGCCGGTGAGCACGAGCGCCACGATGATCACGCCCTCGATGACCACCAGGCCCATCGCCTCGGGCCAGGTCAGCTGCGGGGCGATGGTGACCGCGACCAGGCTGTTGATACCCAGGCCGGTCGCGATGGCGAACGGGTAGTTCGCGATCAGGCCCATGAGGATGGTCAGGACACCGGCGACGAGCGCGGTCACCGCGGCGACCTGCGGCACCGGGAGGATGCCACCGAGGACGTCCTTGTGCGCGCCCGCGTCGTCGGCCGAGAAGCTGCCGATGATCAGCGGGTTCAGCACCACGATGTAGGCCATCGTGACGAAGGTGACCAGGCCGCCGCGCAGCTCGCGCGACACGGTCGACCCCCGCTCGGTGATCCGGAAGAACCGGTCCAGTGTGGACGTCCCGGTGCGGGTCGTCTCCTGCTCCGCCATTCGCCTGCCCATTCTGTCGCTGCTGCGGAGTAGCCTGCACCTCGTGAGTGAACCGATCAATCCACCGGAGGTTACGGGCTCGTTGCGGCACACGCCGGAGCTGCCCAAGAGGCTGACCGACCTGACGCCGGTGGTGATCGTAGGCACCTCGATCTGGGCTGTCGCGCTGGTGGTGCTCTTCTTCACGACTTCGGGGCTGTGGGTGCAGACGGCGCTGTCCGGTTTTGCGCTCGGCTTCGTCGGCCTGGCGATCATCGGCTGGCAGCGCGCCGCCGCCCGCCGCGGGTCGAAGTCGGCCCAGCGGCTCTGACGCTCAGGCGAGGAGCGTCCGCGGTGACGGGTCGTCGAGCAGCGCCGTGATCAGGTGCCGGTCGGGCCAGCGCCCGGCCGCCCAGGCGAACGCGCGCGCCAGGCCTTCCGACGTGTCGGCCGCGTGCAGCCGGCCATCGGACCACCACTGGACGTCGTGCTCGGCGCCCTTGATGCGCACGGTGAGCGGGTCGTGCACCAGGACGCCACCCTCGGGCAGCCGGAGGCCGAGCTGGTCCGCGACGAGCTTCAGCGCGGGGAGCTCGGCCCAGGGGGCGTACTCGCCTTCGCTGGTCACCTCGGCCGGCTCTTCGCCGGCCAGCGGTTCGTCGAGCAGGAACGAGAGCCGGTCGGGGTTCGCGGGCGCGACCACGTACTGGTCCGGCTCCAGCGCCCCGGCGACCCACGGGACGTCGAGGATGAGCGCACCTCCGACGACCGAGCCGTCCGCCGCGCGCAGGCCACCCGGCTCCCACACCTCGAACCCGGACTCGACGACCGCGTCGTAGGCGCGGGCGGCCAGGCCCGGCGAGATCTGCCGGTGCCCGTCGGAGAGCCGGTGCAGGACGTTCTGCGCCTCGTCCAAAGTGGACAGCGTGAGATCCGCGCGCACGCCGGCGACCTTGAGCAGGTCTTCGCTCAGGCCGACGTCGGGGACCTCGTCGAAGAGCCCGGCCAGGTCGGCGTCCGGCAGGCGCCACTCGTTCGGCGCGGCCCCGCCGAGCACGGCGTACTGCGCGATCCACCAGGCGGCGTGCCCCCGGGGCGCGCGCAGGGCGTGCCAGGTTTCAGGGCGCGCGGCGAGCAGGCGCAGGGCCGCCGGCCAAGCGTCGTCGGCGACGAGGTCGAGGTCCCGGATCGCAACGAGCGTCGACGGCGGCTCCGGCAGCGAGTCCCACCAGGTTTCCTCGTCGGGCAGGTCGTGATCGGGCTCGTGCGGCTCGTCGTCGACGACCAGCGCGAACGAGTCGAGCACCCCGGCGGCCTCGAGCGTGCTTTGGGGCCAGTCCCCGGCGAAGTCTTCGTCGAGGACGTCCAGTGCGCCGTCTTCCTCGAAGACCTCTTCGTCGAAGATGTCCAGCAACGGCGAAGCGGGCAGGACGAGTTCGTCGGCCCGGCGCCAGGTGTCGGTGCCGGGCAGGGCGAGCGCGCCGGCCCAGCTCGGAGCGTCGTCCCCGCAGTCGGCGATCAGCCGCAGCACCGCACCGGCGAGCGTCGTACCGTCCAACCCGGACCGGACGTCCTCGACACTGCGCTCGACGGCGTCACGCAGCTGATCGGCGTTGAGCAGCTCGCGGGCGTCGGCGTGCTTGGCGCCCAAGCGTTCCAGGAGCGGGTGCGACGCGGCGGGGTGCACCAGCCGCAGTCCCGGGATGTCCACATCGGACAGCAGGTCGAGCAGTTCGGCCGAGCCTTCCACCAGCAGGCAGCCACGCGCACCGGGCAGCGTCCGGCCGTCCGACAGGGGAACCGGCAGCCCGTCCAGCCGTTCCCCGGCGAGCGCGTGCGACTCGACGGCGATCGCCAGGGCCGCGTAGACCTCCCGCCACCAGCCCGGGTCGCGGGTGACGCCGGTGAGCGTCTCCAGCACCTCTTCGATGCCGATCACCTGCACCGAAACGGCTTTCAGCGCCTGCGCGGGCCCTTCGATCAGGCCGGGCACAAGATCGACGAGGAGAGCGGACAGGCCGGGCACGTCGACGTCGAGCACCCGCGCCTGACGGCCGGAGACCTCACCACCGTCCTGGGTGGACAGCCACGGCTCTCCACTGAGGACGTCCAGCACTTCGTCGCGCAACTTGGCGTCCACAGTGGACTTCGGAAACCCCGGCACGGGAACGAGCGCGAACCGGTGCCCGGCCGGCAGGAGCCGGACCAGCCCGACGTACTCTTTCGCGGCGGCTTCGAGTGCTTTCGCCAGTTCGGGCCCGGGAAGCGCGCGCCGGCGCGACGGTTCGACCGGCACGGAGGCGAGCAGCCGGGCAGGCAGCGACAGTCCGTCGTCGGTGGGCGTCGGGGCGTGCAGAACGTCCGTTTCGAGCGGCCGTGGCGTCCCGTCGGCACGGACGGGGACGGCCCACACGACGTCACCGCGGTGGATCAGCCAGCGCGTTTCCGTTTCCTGCCCCCGGATGCCGACGATGTCCCCCTCGGCTTCCCGAGTCCAAACGCGACCGTCCACGTCGACTTCCCCCAGCCAGGGCAGGGCCAGGAGCAGATCGGCGACGTCGCGGGCAAAGCCATCGAGAAGGGCAGGCCCGTCGACGCCGTCCCGCAGCGGCAGCCGCACTTCGGTGTCGAAGCCGGGCGGCACATCGGCGGGGACGGGCCACGGAAGCCGCAGGACGGGAACATCCCCCTCGATCCCCGCGGCGGCTTTGGTGCGTTCGGCGGAGAAGGCGACACCGCCGGTGGTGGAGACCACACGAGGTTCATCGGAGACGGTCCGCACCGCGGCGAACCCGACCCCGAACCGCCCGACGGTCCCACCGGTCTTGCCGGAGGCCCGCAGCGAGGCGAGCGAGGCAACCCCGCGCGCGTCGAGCGGAGCGCCGGTGTTGGCGAACCGCAGTTCCCGGTCCACAAGGGACACCCGGACCCGCCCGGGCTTCCCGGCGGCCATGGCGGCATCGGCGGCGTTCTGCGCGAGCTCGACGAAGAGCCGATCCCGGTATGCGCCGATCCGCAGATCCCGTTCGACGTTGGTGTCTTCGGTGAGCCGGGTGGGCGAGTCCTGCCAGGCACGCAGGGTTGCTTCGCGGAGCCGCGCGGTCCCGAAGGGATCCCCGGGCTCAGGAGTGCCGCCGATCACCGTTCGGGAGCGTTGTCGACCTGGGCCTGCGCTTCGTCGGCTTCGGGAGTTTCCGGCTCCGGCTCAGCGGTCACGACGTTGTCGGTGAGGACGGCCTCGGGAACTTCGGCTTCCGGGGTCTCGGCAGCCGCCTCGGCTTCCGGCGCTTCGGCCTGGACTGGCGCTGCCTCGGCCGGCTCCGGCGTGGCGACGGCATCGGTCACCTCGGCCTGGGTCGGCTCCGCATCCGCGGGCTCCGGCACCACTGCCTCGGCCGGCACCGGCTCGGCAACCAAGTCGGCCACCTCCGCGGGGAGCGGATCCACCTCCGCCGCATCCGACTCCGCAGCGGCCGGGATTTCGGCGGCCTCGGATTCGGTGGTTGCTTCGAGCGGCTCCGGGCTCGCCTGCAGCGCGATCGCGTCGGTCACCTCGGCCTGCGTCGGCTCGGCTTCCGCGGGCTCCGGCACCTCCGCCACCACCGGCTCGGCGACCACCGAGGCCTCAACTTCACCCGGCTCAGCGACCTCGCCGACCTCTGCCGAGGCGTCCTCCGCCACCGGCCCATCCGCGACCTCAACCGGCTCGGTCACCTCCGAGGTCACTTCTTCCGGCACCTCCGCCGCTTCGACCGGCTCGGCACCCGCCTCAGTCACCGCAGACTCGTCCGCCGCCGGCTCGGTCGCGACCTCCGGCTCCACCTCCGCCGGCGACAGGTCGGACTCCGCGATCCCCGTCTCCGGCTCGGCCGCCGCCGTCTCCACCACCTCGGGGGCCGGCGCGTAGTCCAGCAGCGAGTCGTCGTACACCAGCTCGGCCACCGGGACCGAGGAGGTCACCTCGACCTCGACCTCCGAGTGCGCTCCGCAGCCGTACTCCACGTCCACCACGTGGCCGTCCGCCGGGGCTATGTCGTTGCTGCACACCCCGAACACCCCGCGCAGCGAACCCGCCAGCGGCACGAAGAACCCGCACGTCCCGCACACGTCCGGGGCGCTGCGGGCCATGTCCGAACGGGGGCCGAACTCGCCCGCGTGCCAGCGGGACGCCGCCTCGGTGCGGCCGAACCGGGACAGCACGTGCACCCGGCCCAGGCCCGCCTCGCGGGAGACCTCCTCCACCGCCGGGTCGTCCGACTGGAGGTACGCCGGGGCCAGGCGGGGGTCGTTCTCGTCCGTCGGGAAGATGTCGCCCACCCCGAGGTCGCCCGCGCGCACCCGGCGCTCCCAGGGCACCCACGCCGGGGCCACCAGCGCGTCCGGACCCGGGACCAGCACGACCTCGCTGACCGTCACCGGCTCGTCGTCGCCCGCCAAGGCCACCGTCACCGACCAGCGCCAGCCTCCGTAGCCCGGGACCTGGGCCTCGAACAGGTGACTCGCCGTGACCGCGTCTTCGCGGGTGACCCCCACGTGCGCGCCGAGCTGCTCCTCGGGTGCGTCCTTCAGCACCGCAGCTCGCGCGAACTCCACCGCATCGGCGAGTTTGCGCTGCACGGAACCGTCGTCCAGGGTCAGCAGCAGAGTCATGCGGCCAATTGTGCCGCACGCATCCGCGGCGCCCGTGCCAGGCTGTTCAACGTGCGTACGCCGATCGTCACCGCCCTGCTGCTGGCCGCCGCCCTCGGCGGCTGCGCCGGCGCCCCCGAACAGCCACCCGGCCCGGAACGGCTCACCGTTCAGGTGGTCTCGACGCTGCCGCACGATCCCGCCGCGTTCACCGAAGGCTTCGAGTTCGCCGGGGACACGCTGTACGAGAGCACCGGGCTCGCCGGGCGGTCGACGCTCACCGCGGGCCCGGCGGGCGGCCCGCCCCGGACCACGGCCACGCTGCCGTCGCCGCTGTTCGGTGAGGGTGTCACCGTCCTCGGGCCGACGCTGTGGCAGCTCACCTGGCAGGACGGGTTCGCCATCGAACGCGACGCGGCCACCCTCGCCGAGCTGCGGCGCGTGCCGTTCGAAGGCGAAGGCTGGGGCCTGTGCCACCAGGCGGACCGGCTGGTGATGAGCAACGGCTCCGCGCGCCTGACCTTCCGGGACCCGAAGACCTTCGCCGTCACCGGCGGCGTCGACGTCGGGCGCGACCAGCTCAACGAACTCGAGTGCGTCGGCGGCGACGTCTACGCAAACGTTTGGCACACCGACACCGTGCTGCGGATCGACGCCGCCTCCGGGCGCATCACCGGAACGATCGACGCAGGTCAGCTCCGTGTGAAAGCGAACGCGACGGGCGCCGAAGACGTGCTCAACGGTATCGCCGCCGTCCCGGGAACCGGCGAATTCCTCCTCACCGGGAAGCAGTGGCCGGTCACGTTCCGGGTGAGGTTCGTCGGAGCTCCGGCGTGAAAGCACGGATGAGCAGGCGGAACCGGCCCCCGGTAAGGCAGGATTGACACGTGGCACTCTTCCGCTCCCGCTCCGGCTCCGACGGCACCCGGTCGGGGCAGCCGCGCGGCCGGAAGTCCAAGCGGCGCTGGGCGCCGGAACCGGGAGCCGCGCAGGCCAGGTCCTGGCGGGACGCCGCCGCGCCGCGCGCCGAGCACGGAAGCCCGCCGCCACCCACCCGCGTGGAACGTCCCGTCCCGCCACCCACCCGTGTCCAGCGGCCGGCACCGCCGCGCCCGGGGTTCCACGACGGCCGCGTGCCGAACGCCGACGAAGCCCCCACCGCCGCCGCGCCGACGGGCCACCGGCCGCCCCCGCCGCGCGGGCCGCGGCCGTACGACCCGCACCGCACCGAGCCGGTGCGCCGCGAGCCACCGCCCGGCGGCTTCTACCAGGGCGAACGCTATCCCGGCAGCGGCGAGTACGAGCACTACGACACCGGCGGCTACGCGGGCGAACCGCGGCCCCCGGAGCCGGAACCGGCACCGCGGGAGGAACCGCGGACGCCGGGCGGCACGCCGAAGCTGCCGAAGAAGATCACCGTCACACGGGTCGCCGCGATGCGCAGCCGGCAGCTGACCGGCCAGGCCGTCGACGCCTTCCAGCGCGCGACGAAGGCCGACGGCGCCGAAAAGTCCGGTCTCACCTCGCTGACCTACGCCGTGATGCTGAACTACGCCAGCGACGCGGCGATGGCGATCGCGCTGGCCAACACCCTGTTCTTCGCCGCGACCAGCGGCGAGAGCAAGGGCAAGGTGGCGCTCTACCTGCTCATCACGATCGCGCCGTTCGCGCTGGTCGCCCCGGTGATCGGCCCCGCGCTCGACAAGGTGCAGCGCGGCAGGCGGCTGGCGATGTGCGCGTCTTCGATCGGCCAGGGGCTGATGGCCGTCGTGATGGCGCTGCACTTCGACGACTGGCTGCTCTACCCGGCCGCGCTCGGGATGATGGTGCTGTCGAAGTCGTTCACCGTGCTCAAGGCCGCGGTGACACCGCGGGTGCTGCCGTCGGAGATCACGCTTTCCAAGACGAACGCCCGGCTCACCACGTTCGGCCTGGTCGCCGCGGGCGTGTTCGGCGCGGTGGCCAGCGGCATCAACGCTGTCTCCGGCTCGGCGGGCGCGCTGTGGTTCACGGCGCTGATCTGCGTCGCCGCGGCGGTGCAGTCGATGCGGATCCCGGCGTGGGTGGAGGCGACCGAAGGCGAGGTGCCGACCTCCCTTTCGGCTCATCCGAAGGAAAAGAAGCGCCGTCAGCCGATGGGGCGCCACATCGTCGTCGCGCTGTGGGGCAACGGCTCGGTGCGCGTGCTCACCGGCTTCCTCATGATGTTCGCCGCCTTCGCGGTCAAGGCGCAGACCGAGGGCAGCGGGCAGACCCCGTTCATGCAGCTGCTGCTGCTCGGCGTGATCGGCGCCGCGGCGGGGGCCGGCGGGTTCCTCGGCAACGCGCTGGGCTCGCGCCTGCACTTCGGGAGCCCCGACCAGGTGATCGTCGGGTGCGTGGCGGGCTGCGTGCTGGCCGCGCTGGTCGCGACGATCCTCCCCGGGCTGGCCACGGCCGCGATCGTCGGCCTGGTCGGCGCGACGGCCAGCGCGCTGGCCAAGATCAGCCTCGACGCCGTCATCCAGGAGGACTTGCCCGAGGAGTCTCGCGCGTCGGCGTTCGGCCGCTCGGAAACCGTGCTGCAGCTGGCCTGGTGCATGGGCGGTGCGGTCGGCCTGCTGCTGCCGCCGACGTACTGGATCGGCTTCCTGGTGGTCAGCATTCTGCTGGCGGTCGGCCTCACGCAGACGTACCTGGTGCGCCGCGGCAGCTCGCTCGTGCCGGGGCTCGGCGGCGACCGGCCGCTGCGCCCCGAGCCGACCGGCAGCTTCCCGGCCCAGGGCCTGCCCGGGGACCCGACGGCCCGCCGGTAGGGTCTGAGCCCATGCGACGTTCCCGGGTGGTGGCCCTGCTTGCGGCCGGTGGGTTCGCGGTGGCCGGCTGCTCGGCGCCCGGCCCGGCCGAGGTCACCTTCTACGCCGACGGCCACACGATCAACACCGCGCCGGTGCTCACGTGCGACTACTCCCAGAAGCTGGCGCAGCCGTGCAGCGCGAAGGGCTCGACGCAGACGCTGAAGGTCCGCCCCGGCAAGCCGGTGCAGATCTCGGTGCCCGGCGAGGTCGCGGACGCGCCGTGGCAGATCGTCTACGAGTACGTGACCCCGCAGGGCGAGTACAAGCAGAGCGACCCGATCCCGTTCACGTCGCTGGACCGCTACGCCTACACCGTGCTGCCGCCGACGTCCGCCGACCGCATCTCGGCGGTCGACGTGCAGAAGTACACCGCCGTGCTGAACTCCAGCACCGGTGAGTCGGGCCTGCTGCCCAGCGACGTGTGGGGCCTGCGGCTCGAGGCTTGAGGATCGCTTTAGGGGTCGATGTCCCGGGCGACCGCACGCATGATCTCGGCGATCTGCTTGGTGTTCTTGCGGTCCGGGTAGCGGTTGCGCCGCAGGTCCGGCTGCACCTTCAGCTCGAGCAGCTTGATCATGTCCTCGATCAGGCCGTGCAGCTCCTCGGCCGGGCGACGGCGCGCCTCGACGACGGACGGCGGTGGGTCGAGCAACCGGACGGAGAGCGCCTGGGGCCCACGACGACCGTCGGCGACGCCGAACTCCAGCCGCTGCCCGGCCTTGAGCCCCTCGACGCCCTGCGGCAGCGCGGCCTTGCGAATGTAGACGTCGGCGCCACCGTCCTGCGTGACGAAGCCGAACCCCTTCTCCGCGTCGTACCACTTGACCTTGCCGGTCGGCACTTCCCTCACCAGTCCTTCTGCTGTCCGCTCACGACGAACGCGCCCGGGGCGTACCCAGGGCGCGCTGGGTAAAGGGTATCTCGCCACAGGCCCTGGGGAGAAGTCGATACCGGCGGATACCCTCTTGCGTCATGAAGAGCACGACGAAGGAGGCCGGCGTGGCCGCTCCCGGCAAACCGTTCCTGATGCGCGTCGGCATCGGCTTGTTCGCCCTCGGCATGATCGCCGTGCTGGCGGTCTTCATCATGTTCGCCGCCGGCCTCGAGAACCTGCCGGTCTGGCTGTCCCTCGCCGCCGGGGTCATCACGCCGCTGGGCCTGTTGCTGGGCTTGATCGCGCTGGTCATGGAAGCGCGCGCCAAGAATTAAGGGACCGCCGCGAACGTCCGCTCGAACCACTCCGGGAACTCCGTCAGCGACTCGAACACCACCTCCGCTCCTTCACTCAGCAGGAGCGTGCGGTCGCACGGCCCGGTGGTGACGCCGACCGGGATCGCGCCGGCCGCGAGTGCACCGCGGATATCACCGGCGTGATCTCCGACATACACCCGTGCGTCGTGCGCCAGAAGCGCCTCGGCCTTCTGCGTCGACCACAGCTCGCCGACGACTTCGTCGACGTCGAGACCCAGCGCGTCGACGTGCAGTTGTGCGTTGGGCCCGTACTTCCCGGTGACGACCAGCGTGCGCCCGCCCGCGGCCCGCACCGCGCGGAGCGACTCGACCGCACCCGGCAGCGCGACCGCGCTCGGCACGACCACCTCGGGGTACATCGCGCGGAACCGGTCGACCAGGCCGGGGATGCGTTCCTCGGGCGCTTCGAAGCCGCGCAGGATGTCGTCGAGCGGCGGCCCGAGGTTCGCCGCGAACGCCTCGCCGTCCAGCGGCAGGCCGGATTCGACGCCGAGCGCGTTCATCGCCGCGGCCATGCCCGGCCGCGCGTCGATCAGTGTCATGTCCAGGTCGAAACCCACGGTGATGCCCACCCCAGCACCGTAGCCGCCACCACCGACAGTTTTACGTGCGAACCGAGCGTGTACAGCCCCTTGACAGCAGGACGATCTGTGTCAAGGTAAAAGTGTGACCAGCTTCACCGAGCGGACGAAGGCGTCCCTGCGCGAAGCACTGCTCGACGCCGCCGCGGACCTGCTGCCGGACCGCGGTCACGCGGGGCTGCGGATGGCCGACGTCGCGGCCAAGGCCGGGGTGAGCAGGCAGACGGTCTACAACGAGTTCGGGAACAAGGCGGCGCTGACCCAGGCGGTGGCGCTGCGCACCGCGTCGGAGTTCCTCGACGGGATCCGGCAGCGGTTCGAAACGGCGGACGGGCTCCTGGCGGGCATCCACCACGCCGTCGTCTACACGATCGAGCACGCCCGGGAGAACCGCCTGGTCGCGGCGGCGCTCGGCACCGAAGCGGGCGAAGACCTGCTGCCGCTGCTCACGACCCGGGGCGAGCCGATCCTCACCGCGGCCGCGGACCTCGCCGCCGAGCAGTACCGCGAGTTCGAACCCGGGCTGTCCGCCGAAGCCGCGGCCCTGCTCGCGGAGACCGCCGTGCGGCTTTCCCTGTCGCACCTGGTGCTTTCGACGCACTCGGCGACCGAAGCGGCCGACGCCGTCACCGCGGTGCTGGCCCCCGCCATCCGTCAATTCGTCCACTGAATCGCTATCGGAGTGAAACGATGACCGACACGCTCCCGGAACTCCGGACCGGCTTCTCTTCGCTGCGCAAGGGCGGGCTGAACTGGGATTCGTTCCCGCTGCGGCTGTTCGTCAAGGGCAACAAGAAGTTCTGGAACCCGGCGGACATCGACTTCAGCCGGGAACGCGAAGGCTGGGACAGCCTCAACCCGGAGCAGCAGCGAAGCACGACGTACCTGGTCGCGCAGTTCATCGCCGGCGAAGAAGCCGTCACCGAGGACATCCAGCCGTTCATGCGGGCGATGTCGGCGACCGGCCGGTTCGGCGACGAGATGTACCTGACGCAGTTCTGCTTCGAGGAAGCGAAGCACACGGAAGTGTTCCGGCGCTGGATGGACGCCGTCGGGCTGACCGGCGACCTGCACCCGTTCGTCGCGGAGAACCCCCACTACCGCAAGCTGTTCTACGACGAGCTCCCGCGGTCGCTGCGGGCGCTGGAGGACGATCCCAGCCCGCTCAACCAGATCCGCGCGAGCGTCACCTACAACCACGTCATCGAGGGCAGCCTCGCGCTCACCGGTTACTACTCGTGGCAGCTGATCTGCACCCAGCACGACATCCTGCCGGGCATGCAGGAACTGGTCCGCCGCATCGGCGACGACGAGCGCCGCCACATGGCCTGGGGCACGTTCACCTGCCGGCGGCACGTCGCCGCGGACGACTCCCTGTGGGACGCGGTCCAGCAGCGGATGGGCGAGCTGCTCCCCCACGCGCTCAACATGATCCAGTGGGTGCAGGACCAGTTCGAGGAACTGCCCTTCGACAACGACCCGCAGGAGATCATCCAGTACGCCGCGGACCGCGCCCAGCGCCGCCTGGGCGCGATCGAGTCGGCGCGCGGGATGCCGGTGGAGCAGATCGACCTCGACTACTCGCCGGAGCAGCTGGAAGAGACGTTCGGCGAGGAGGACGCAAAGGCGATCGCGGAGGCTGCCGCGGCGGTCTCCTGACGCGCGTGCGGGGCGCCTGCACGCAGGCGCCCCGCACGGACCTTCACCAGTCCCAGGCGAGAATGATCATCGGTCGCCTCCCTTCGCGGAATCGCGAAGGGCCAACGCCCGGCCGCCCCGATCGGTTTAGGCGTGCTTCGTCGCCGCGGCCTTCTCCAGGCCGAGCAGGCTGATCGACTTCTTGCGCATCTCGACCTTGCGGACCTTCCCGGTCACCGTCATCGGGAACTCGTCGACGACGAGGACGTACCGCGGGATCTTGTAGCGGGCCAGCTTGCCTTCGCAGAACTCGCGGACCTTTTCGGTGGTCAGCGGTTCGGCGCCGTCGCGCATCCGGACCCAGGCCATCAGCTCTTCGCCGTACTTCTCGTCCGGGACGCCGATGACCTGCGCGTCCAGGATGTCCGGGTGGGTGTAGAGGAACTCCTCGATTTCCCGCGGGTACAGGTTTTCGCCGCCGCGGATCACCATGTCCTTGATCCGGCCGGTGATGTTCACGTAACCGTCGCCGTCCATGACCGCCAGGTCGCCGGTGTGCATCCAGCGGGCGGCGTCGATCGCCTCGGCCGTCTTGTCCGGTTGCTCCCAGTACCCGAGCATCACCGAGTACCCGCGCGTGCACAGCTCGCCCGGTTCGCCCCGCGGCACCGTCAGCCCGGTCTCCGGGTCGACGACCTTGACCTCCAGGTGCGGCCCGACCCGCCCGACCGTCGACACCCGCCGCTCGATCGAGTCGTCGGCCCGCGTCTGCGTCGACACCGGCGACGTCTCGGTCATGCCGTAGCAGATCGACACCTCGCTCATCCCCATCCGGTCGATGACCTGCTTCATCACCTCGACCGGGCACGGCGAGCCCGCCATGATCCCGGTCCGCAGCGACGACAGGTCGAACCCGCCGAAGTCCGGGTGGTTCAGCTCGGCGATGAACATGGTCGGCACCCCGTAGAGCGACGTGCACCGCTCGGCCGCCACCGCTTCGAGCGTCGCCTCCGGATCGAACGCGGGTGCCGGGATCACCATGCAGGCGCCGTGGCTGGTGCAGGCGAGGTTGCCCATCACCATGCCGAAGCAGTGGTAGAAGGGAACACATATGCAAACACGATCATTGTGATCGTAGTCACACAACTCCCCGACGAAGAAGCCGTTGTTCAGGATGTTGTGGTGGCTGAGCGTGGCGCCCTTCGGGAAGCCCGTCGTGCCCGAGGTGTACTGGATGTTGATCGGGTCATCCGGCGACAGCGCGGCCTGCTTCTCGACCAGCACGGCGGGGTCGCCCTGCCAGCCGGCGTCGACCAGGGCCTGCCAGCTCTCGCCACCCAGGACCACGACGTGCTCCAGCGCGGCACACTTCTCCCGAACCTCCTCGACCATGGCCGGGTAGTCCGACGTCTTGAACGCGTCCGAGGCCACCAGCAGCTTCACGCCGGACTGGTTGAGCACGAACTCCAGCTCGTGTGAGCGGTAGGCGGGGTTGATGTTGACCAGGATCGCGCCGATCTTCGCGGTGGCGTACTGGACGCAGGTCCACTCCCACCGGTTCGGCGACCAGATCCCGACCCGGTCACCCTTGTCGATCCCCAGGGAGAGCAGCCCGAGCGCGACGGCGTTCACCTCGGCCGCGAGGTCCCGGTAGGTCCAGCGGCGGCCGGCGTACCGGTCGACCAGGGCGTCCTGGTCCGGGAACGCGGCCACGGTGCGGTCGAAGTTGTCACCGATCGTGTCACCCAAGAGCGGGGTGTCGGAGATCCCCGAGGCGTAGCTCGGCAAGGCGGGCGCGTCAGGCATGGTGCCTCCTGAAGTCGGCAATGACTGGCGCCGAGTCTAAGAACCCGACGCAAGTGCCGCACAGGTACCGGCACAGGCATCGTCTCGCATCGATGGCAGATCCCGACCCGTCCTACCACCAAACTTGCTGGCCGCCACCCAATCGTGCGAGTCGCTCGAGCTTGACGCGTCATGCGGTACTGGTGTCGAACCGCCGGTGGCCGCCCGCCGCCACCGGCCGTCGAAGTGGCTCGAATCGGCCGAAATTCTCACACCCCTATGTGAGCGTGCGCATGCTCATCGTTTCACGAGAGGAGGTCGATGTTGGAACGATATCCGTCGCTGGAGCAGGGCCGCGGTCGCGGCATTCCGCCGCAGTGATCACCTGGGGCTGCAGTACTGCTACTCCGCCGACGACGCCCTGGGCCGCCAGCACGTTCCCCGACAGAAGGTATCACTCGCACCGGGGCGCCAGTGCCGTCGCCTGCCGGCCGCCGCCACTCAGCCCCAGCCGACTTGAGGCCGGACTGAAACCTGATGAGCCACATGCGGACAGGAATGGCAGGCCGAGGGAAGCTACGACTAGCCAGGAATGACGGATGTGTCGCGCGTGCTTCGCCGAACTGCGCGTGGATTATAGAGGATTGATCAAGTATTAGGCTACAGAGTTTGACTCGCAAGGGACAAGGCGACAGCACGCCGGAGGCAGCGCCCGGCCAGGCTCGCTGAAACGAACGAACGTCGCCGAGCGATGCACACGGGATGACTGTTCAGTACGAGTACATCTTCACTAGGACGAACCCAGTGTAGGCGAGATGCGGCGGCGCAGGCGACGATCAAGCATTGCACCATCGACCAGAAACGAGCCACGTGGATACCGGAAACTTCATTGCCACTATTATCAGTGCGATCGCAGGAGTCATCTCCGCATGGGCGGCAGTTGCAACCTTCCGTCAGCAAAATCCACCCAAGAGACAAAAGCGGCCTTCCAGCGCAAGCAACCCGCAATTCAGCAGAAGCATTAGATCCAACAGTCCCGAACCGTACCCGCACGGAGGCCCGCCACGAGCCGAAGACAGTGATGAAATCCATATTCCGCCACTATACATGACCCTCGCTCTCATAATTCTCATATTGGACATCCCATCCGCAATTGTCGGAAGCTCAGAGGGTTTTCTTTGGTCGTCCACAATGTCTCTGATCTTATTTATAGTCAGCCTTCGCTTCTCAACGAAGGAGTTCTTGCGCAGCAGAAAATCTGGTCGGCCAATTCGCAACCAGCCCTTCTTGTTTTCAATCACGTCCGGAGCAGTCCTTGCAGCATCCGTGGTATTGACGGTTAGTTTTATACACAGTGTTGATCACCCATGAATCGACAATCACGGCCGCGATCGACTACGTTCTGCAGTAGCTGCATGACGCAATACGATGCGCTCCACACCTGCGCCATCACCTTCCGCGGTCGCCACAGGGGGCACCGAGCGCGCGGAGACCCGTAGCGTGCTCCCATCCTCAGCAAGGCTGCTGACCGGGAGCGCACAAGGCCGATGGCGGAGATCTCGTCCTCAACACCGAACCCCGCGTCGTCGACCGGCCTGGCTGACCCCGCACGAGCCAAATTCAGCGGGTCCGCAGCCACGCGGCGACCACGCCAGGCACACGCCGCCCTTCTTCAAGCACGAAGGAGGCGATCCTGGCAGAGCCTCACCGTGCCTGGGCGAGGAGTCCTAACCGCCGGCGGAGGTGGGACGCAGATCGATCGTGGTGACGCCGGGAACCTCTTGCAGCGGCCCGGCCCGCCAGCGGCTCCAGATGCTGACCGCGCCCGCGGCGTGGGCGTACTGCAGCTTCTCGACGCTGCGTGGGTTGTGTGCGGAGTCGATCTCGATGACCAGGTCGGCGCCGCGGGGAGGGGTGATGACCACATCGAGCCGATGCCCGAGGCCGGAGCGAGTTCGGCGATCGCCGGGATGTCCTCGGCGGTGGCCAGCCGGCCTTTCACTCCGGCGGTGCCGGCAGGCCAGCCCCGGGTCAGCTTCTGCTCGGTCAATCCCGACGAATCTGCACCCACTCCGCCGATGCTCCCAGCGCACACCGACAGAACCGGCGATCGTGCCAGGCGCGCCAGAGAGGTTCACCGGCTTGACGTAGCCGCTGCAACTTCGACGAGTCACCGGCGGATGTGTGCCGGGAGCTTTTGTGGGCCGCTTGGCGGGCCGGGGCCTGCAGCCCCAGCCGCAACGCGAGTCGACTGACAGTCGATGACGCCTTGTCACTGACATCTCGTGACGCATCCCCAGTCAACGCGGTTGAGCCTCTGGCATCAACTTCGCGAGATCCCGCATCAGGTAGCGCGGCCAACCCATCAGCTCCGGCGCCTTCGCCTCGGGTTCGGTGAGACAGGACAGTCACTCGACCGGCGGCAGCCATCTTGCAGGTGAAGACTACCCCCGGTTACCTGGTAACGAGCGGTCGAGATGCGATGATGTGAGTGACGAGGGACTGGACTCAGGAGGGAGGTGCCGACATGGCGACGGCTGAGATCATCACCGAGATGGTTCGGGCTCACACCCAAGGTGACGAACGCCGATGGCGGAACCTCCTGACACAGCTAATCGCGGCGGAGTCCCGGGCCGGGCACACCCGCCAGGCCGCCAGGCTGCGCAACCTGCTGACTGAAGCCCGGGAGCTGGAACCCGAGCGAGCTGACCCTGCCACGGCCGGACGCGCGATCCAACTGGCGCGCGCACCTCGCGATCTCGCCGACGTGCTCGACGTACGCTACAGCGACGCACGGCTCTCCGAACTGGTGTTGCCGTCGGCGCTGCGCGCCGGCCTGCAACGAGTGCTGGACGAACAACGGATGGCTGGCCGCCTCGCCGAACACGGCTTGAGCGCGCGCCGCCGGCTGCTCCTGCACGGACCGCCCGGATGCGGCAAGACGATGGCCGCACACGCGCTGGCAGGTGAGCTCAAGCTGCCGCTGGCGCGTGTCCGGCTGGAAGTGCTGTTCACAAGGTACCTCGGAGCGACGGCGGCGACGCTGACTGAGATTTTCGAGCAGATCAGGCGTGTCCGTGGCGTGTACCTGTTCGACGAGTTCGACGCGCTCGGCAAACACCGCGGGGACGACCTCGACGTCGGCGAAGCCAAGCGGGTGGTGAGCACGTTCCTCCAACTCCTCGACGCTGACGACAGCGACAGCCTGGTCATCGCCGCCACCAACTTTGGTCGGGCGCTGGATCCTGCGCTCCTGCGCCGGTTCGACGATGTGCTCAAGTTCCCAGCTCCGACCAGCGAAGCTGTCATGACGTTGTTGCGCCGGCTGCTCAGATCCGTCCCTGTTGATGACGTTGCCTTACGCAAGCTGTCCGAGCAAAGTCAAGGGCTTTCGTTCGCCCAGGTCAAAGCAGCTGTCGACGATGCACGCAAAGGCGCGATCCTCGGTGACCGAGAGCAACCGTCGACCGAGGAGATCGCGGCTGAACTGACGTCACGGCCCCGGGAGAACAGTCTGTGAGGTGGCACCGGTGATCCGGACCGGGCTGCCCTTGATCCGGGTGGGTCGCGCCGTCGAAGAGGCCTATCAAGGTCACGGGGGAGGTAAGCGACGTCCGGCCCCGCCCAGGACCCGCCAGCAGCACGCTGCCCGGCTCCTGCGTTCCCTCGACGCAATCGAGCAGGCCCAGCAGCCTCAGAGCGGGCGTGCGCCCGGCAGCGAAGGCCAGCTGATCGTGGCCACCGGCGCCGACGACCTGGGCTCCGTCGCCGACAGCCTCGGCGACAAACGATCGAGCGCCGTGCTCGTCGCCGTCGAGCAGGGCCAAGCCCTGGTGCACGTGCGCACCGACGCGCGGGCTCTTCGACGGAAAATCGAACGCTACCGGGACACGGACACCACAGCCGGCGCCCCGGCCAACCAGGCACTCGTCGCGCGGATCAACGACCTCCGGGTACCCACCCTGGCTGATCTGAGCCTGGACGAGTTCGACGCGTCCGACATCGACCCGAACCAGTCGTACTGGGTCGAGTTGTGGGCGCGAGGCGGCCGCCTCGACACCTCCGACGACCGGACTCGGGTATCGCAAGAAGTAGGGTGGCTCGCCCAGCTGGGCGGCTACTTCGGCACACCCGCCCGGTTCGAAGGTGTCGAGAGGGACATCTTCCTCGCACGCCTGTCCGGCGCCGTCCTGGCCGAGCTGCCCGGACTGGTTCCCGAGATCTACGAGGTGCACCTCGCACCGCGCGTGCGCCTGGTCGAGGCGGTACTGCTGGGAGAGGAGTCCGCCGCGCCGCCGGTCGCTGTCAAACAGCCGCCCGAAGACGCGGCGATCGTCGCGGTTCACGACACCGGCACCAGCTCGACGCACCCGTACCTGGCTCCGGTCTTGGTGGGCAGCGGCAGCGTCGTCCCTGGAGAGCCGGATTCGGTGGACCGGCACGGCCACGGCACGGAAATGGCGGGCATCGCGACGTACCCCGACTACTTGCAGGGTGTCGCCGCCGGCACGCTGCGTCCGCAGAACCGGCTGGTCGGAATGCGGCTCATCCCGACACCTTCGAGCGGTCCTCAAGACGACGCCCCGGATCTGTGGGCGGCGCGCACCGAAAATTCGATCGCCGAAGCGGAGACCTACGCCGACGGCACCACGGTCGTGCACAGCTTGAGCGTCGGCGCGGACAACCCCGTCGGCCTGCGCACTGCCTGGTCGATGGGGGTCGACCAGCTCGCGTGGAACGCCGGAACGGGCCGGCTGATCGTCGTGGCGGCCGGGAACGTGCCCGACGCTCGGCTGGCCACCGACGCCGAGAACTATCCCATGGTGAACCTGGGTGAACCGATCTGTCAGCCAGCTCAGGCGTGGAACGCGATTTCCGTCGGCGGTTATACGGCGCTGACCGGCGCCGCAGCGTCGGGTACGGGTTCCTATCCGGATGCGCTGGCGCCGGTGGGTGGCCTGAGTCCCTACGCCACTACTGACGTGGGAGGCAGTGGCCGGCCGGTCAAGCCAGACATCGTGAAGGAAGCCGGCAACACCGCGCCCGGAGGTGGCCTGCCGAACACCGGCGCCGAACACCTCTCACTGTGGACGACCAGCCACCAACACTCCACCGGCCGGCTGAGCACACAGACGTGGGCGACAAGTCCGGCAGCGGCCGCTGCGGCGGCCGATCTCGCGATCCTCGCACGCAAGCAACCTGATCTGGGACCGGCGGCGTTGCGTGCCCTTTACGTCCACAGCGCGCGGTGGACGTCGACGATGACAAGCCAGTTCCCGGATCGCAAAGAGCGCCTGCGCGCTGTCGGATACGGCGTTCCCGACTTGAGCACAGCCTGCAACTCTGACAGCAACCGACCGGTGTTCGTGTATGAAGGCACTCTCGCACCGGGCGAGCGGCAAGCTCAGATGCTGCAGATTCCGCTGCCCGACGAAATCCTCGAAGACCACGCCGAAGCCGGCGTGCGGCTGGCCGTCACCCTGTCCTGCTTCATCGAGCCCACCGAGAACCTCGCCGGTCAGCGCTACGCCGGCGGTCGTCTCAAGTGGGCGATGCAAGGTCCAGCCGAAACGGAGGACCAGCTGCGCAGCAGGATCAACCGGCTCGCCCGAGGCGCCGCCACCGGGCGTGACAAGACTTCCGGGTACAACTGGACCGTCGGCCCTCAGCTGCGCAGCCGCGGCACGGTGCAACACGACTATGTGGACCTGGAAGCCAGCCAGCTGGGCGGTGACAGGCTGCTCGCCGTGTACCCCGTGCTCGGCTGGTGGGAAGACCACGATGCCACAAAAAATCTCCGGATTCCTTACGCGGTGGTCATAAGCATCGACTTCGGGCAGGAAGATATCGACGTCTACACTGCCATTCAGACCGCGACCAGCACTGCGATCACAACCTGACTCGGTTTGGGGACATCTACTGCACTCCCCTCTACCTAAAGTTCCTCGAGCGTACTGCGACTTGGCACGACACTACCCATACGGCGATCTCCATCGACGAGGTGCGCCGGCGCTTTGGCCCCGATAACAAACCTTCTGAATCACAAGCACCTATGGAACAATGCAGACATGCCAAGAATTAGATGGACACCGAACACACATAGAGGACGAGACGTCTCGCCGCAAGTAGCCGCACTGGGAGCATTTTATCAGGCGGAACGCGCAGAAAACGTCACGCTTCTCAACATCAATATCGCACTGCTCGGCGCAGCGCTCGCCTATGCAGCTGCGTCCGTAGCCTTCTTGGACAAGATTGCATCCCTTCCAAGGACCGCCGCGGCACTCGTGCCATCCCCCCTATGGTTGGCCATGCTGTACAGTACGCTACTGGTCGCACTTGCCGGCAAACGCGGGACCTCCGCAATGCTGGTGGAGAATGAGTTATTCCGCCACACAGGCATCGATGCGAACCTAAGAAAGAGAGTCGGTTCGCGCGCCGGCGAATACGTTGTAAACCCGAAAGCGGCACCGTGGCCGTACAGACTTATCTTTTTGCTTGTTTACACTGTTCCTTGGATCGTATCAGGATTTTACACTTGGCATCTGCTTGACCACTTTGTCAAGAGCGGTAAATTACTGTTCGCCAGTGCGACTGGGTACACATTGATGTTACTAGTGGCAGGTGCCGCCTACCTTCGAGATTTCCGCAATACCCCAATCCCTTGAGGAGACCGACGACCCTCGCCCCCAGAGGCCACCAGCCACCGCGGAAGGACAGGCCGCCCCACTGCTGTCCAGGACACTTCCTCCGAGCACCTTCTGCGCCTACAACGACGCTGCGCTTGCAGCACCTTATCGTCAGCGATTGGGCCCGCTGCGCTCAGCACCTTGCAGATTAGCATGGTAGAAAATAAGGGAATCCCAGGTATCGGAGTCTATTTTTGCCTGCGAGAATGCTGCATCTGCGAACGGCCTCCCAACTGCACTGTATACGAACGTCACGTCTCGCAGGTCGCTGTCAGCAAAAAATGCCCCGGCGAACTGGACGCCCTCGAACCGTGCACCACCAAGGTTGGCGCCACGGAAGTCCGCCTTATCGAAGTCGGCGATCGCGACATCAGCACCAGTCATGTCCACGCCCCTCAGATCCGAGCGCGCGAAATTCGGCCGCGTACCGACACCGCCGATCGCGACGCCGCCGAGGCACGTGTTGTGCAGATCGACTACTGCCAGACCGTCAGCGGCCGGATTCCGCCGCCCCAGCACGGCGATGGCGGCCTGGACGTCGGAAACCGGGGACAGCGGCTGGCCCGCACAAGTACCTTTGGTGCGTACAGGCGCAGTGGTACGGACGTACGCGCTCAGGACTTCAACGATGGTTGGTTGATCAGCAGGTGAATCGCGGGCGAGCCGTTCGAGGGCGTAGATGCCCCCGAGCCTCGTCTGCAGGAATTCATCGCCGCGTTTTCCGATCAGTTCGATCGCCGTGGCATACCGCTGCGTGACCTGACCCTGTTCGGTCAACCGGATTGTTTGGTCGTTAGACCGGCTAGACACGTACACCGACAGCGCCGCGGCTATGGCACTCAGTAGAGCGGTCAAGGCGGTCAACACAGTCGGCCATTGAGGGAGGTAGTTTTTCTTGGTGTGACGCAGCCCTGACTGGACCTTCATCCTTCGCTGCCGTGGCGACGGACTGATCAGAAGACTGGTGGTGCGTCGTCGAGATGAAGTCACGACGACACTGTCGCATCAAAACGCGAGCCTGTTACCACGTGTCAGACTGATGTTGCTCGCGCGAAACCGGCAGGACATCAGCCCAGAAGGGTCACCTTAAGATTGGGGCCGGGGTAGGCCTAAGGGCGCAGGCGTCGGCATTGTCGTGTGCGGAGGGCGGTGTGCGGCGCGGCAAGTCATCGAGGGTGTCGGCCGACTGCGGTCGCTTTGCCAGTTGCCCTACTAATCGGAACGTTGTTCCATTTCACTCTAGAGAGTCAGTGGTAGAAGGGCACCGGGATGCACACCTTGTCTTCTTCGGTGTAGTTGCACAGCTCGCCGACGAAGTAGCCGTTGTTGAGGATGTTGTGGTGGGACAGGGTGGCGCCCTTGGGGAAGCCGGTGGTCCCGGAGGTGTACTGGATGTTGATCGGGTCGTCCGCCGACAGCCCGGCCTGCAGGCGCTCCAGCCGTTCCGGGTCCCCGCCCCGGCCGGCGTCCACCAGCGCCTGCCAGCTCTCACCGCCCAGGATGACGACGTGCTCGAGCGCGGCGCACTTCTCGCGCACCTCGTCGACCATCGCCGGGTAGTCGGACGTCTTGAACTTGTCCGACGCGACCAGCAGCCGGATGCCGGCCTGGTTGAGCACGTACTCCAGCTCGTGCGACCGGTAAGCGGGGTTGATGTTGACGAGGATGGCGCCGATCTTGGCCGTCGCGTACTGCAGGAAGGTCCATTCCGCCCGGTTCGGCGACCAGATCCCGACCCGGTCACCCTTGCCGATGCCCTGCGCGACCAGGCCGAGGGCCAGCGCGTCCACCTCATCGGCCAGCTCCCGGTAGGTCCACCGGCGGCCGGCGGTCCGGTCGACGAGGGCGTCACGGTCCCCGAAGGCGGCCACCGTCCGGTCGAAGTTGTCGCCGATCGTGTCCCCGAGCAGCGGGACCTCCGAGGTCCCCGAGGCGTAACTCGGCAGGGCGGGCGCGTCAGGCATGGTGACTCCTCGGACGTCTTCGTCGGGCGTCCCGAGTCTAGGAAGCGAACCCGCTCGTGGCGACCGCTCGGAGCCGTTTCGAGACCGGGGCGCTGGTAAGGTCCGGACGGACTTCGAGGGGGCGATCGATGGCCGGCCGGGGGTTTCGCGACGAGCTGACCCAGCTGCTGCAGGCGCGCTACCCGCTGCTGGTCGTCGAGACGCACGAAGAGCAGCGGGTGCTGCGGGAGATCCGGGCCGTCGCCGAAGACCAGAACCGGCTCCGGACTCCGCGTCGCGTCTACGTCTGGTCGTCAACCACCGGGCTGGCCCCCGCCGGCGGGCCGCCGATCAGCGAGACGCGCGCCGCGGGCGCCGCGCTCGAACGGATCCACGGCTGGGGCGAGCCCGCTGTGTTCGTCTTCGCCGATCTGCACCCCTCGCTGGTTTCCGAGGGCGGGCACCGGCCCGATCCCGACGTCGTGCGCCGGCTGCGGGAGCTCGCCGCCGCGTTCAAGACCCGGCCGGTGCCGCTGAGCCTGATCCTCGTGTCGCCGTCGCTGCCCGTCCCGCCGGAGCTGGAGCACGACGCCACCGTCGTCGACTTCCCGCTGCCCGACCAGCGCCAGATCGGCGAGCTGCTGGACGGCATGGTCGCCGCGCACCGGCAGAACGTCCGGATCAGCATCGACCGGGACGACCGCGACACGATCGTCGCCGCCGCGCGCGGGCTGACGCTGCCGGAGGCGGAGAACGCGTTCGCCAGGGCCTTGGTCGAGGGCGGCGGGCTGGACCCCAGCGACCTCGAGCTGATCCTCGCCGAGAAGCGCCAGGCCGTCCGCAGGTCCGGGATGCTCGACATCGTGCCGGCGGAGACGAGCTTCGACGCCGTCGGCGGCCTGGACCGGCTCAAGCGCTGGCTCACCAAGCGCACCGGCACGTGGACGCCCGCCGCGTCGGCGTACAACCTGGCGGCGCCGAAGGGGCTGCTGCTCACCGGCGTGCCCGGCTGCGGCAAGAGCCTGTCCGCGGTGTGCGTCGCGAACATGTGGCGGCTGCCGCTGCTGCGGCTGGACCTGGGCCGCGTCTTCGCCGGCCTGGTCGGCTCCAGCGAGAAGAACATCCGCACGGTCATCCGCACCGCCGAAGGCATCGCGCCCTGCGTGCTGTGGGTCGACGAGATCGAGAAGGGCCTCGCGGGCGCCGGCGGCGGTGGCGACGGCGGCACCGCGCGCCGCGTGTTCGGCACGTTCCTGTCCTGGATGCAGGAGAAGTCGGCGCCGGTGTTCGTGATGGCCACGGCGAACCAGGTCGGCTCGCTGCCGCCGGAGTTCCTGCGCAAGGGCCGCTTCGACGAGATCTTCTTCGTCGACCTGCCCTCGGCGCCCGAGCGCGCCGCGATCTGGCGGATCCACCTGCACAAGCGCGTCACCGATCCGTTCGTGGGCAGCGAACTGCGGCTGGACGACGCGCTGTTCGCCGAGCTCGCCGACATCAGCGCGGGCTACAGCGGCGCCGAGATCGAACAGGCGGTGCTGTCCGGCCTGGTCGACGCGTTCGCCGAGAAGCGGCCGCTGCGCCGGGACGACCTCGTGCGCGCGGTCAAGTCGACCGTGCCGCTGTCGGTCACCCAGGCCGACGAGATCCTGGCCATCCGGAACTGGGCGGAGACCCGCGCGGTCGCCGCCGCGGACACCTCCGGCGACGTCGAGGCCCCTGCGCCCGTCACGCCGCCTCCGGGGGCACCGAGCGGGAGGACGATCGACGTATGACGCACCGCGTGACCGTGACCATCGGCAAGGACGGCTCGATCAGCGCCGAAACGCACGGCGTGACCGGGTCGAAGTGCCTCGACTACATCCCGCTGCTCGAAGACCTGCTCGGCGCGGAGACCGTGACGTCGGAGTTCACCGAGGACTACCGGCGCACGACGGCTTCCGCGGAAAACACCGCTTCGCAGCAGCAGACGCAATGGAACTCCTGAACCTCCACCGGATCGTCGAGACCACCGCCGCCGAGGGCCCCGGCGTGCGGTGCGCCGTGTGGACGCAGGGGTGTTCGGTGCGCTGCCCGGGCTGCTTCAACCCGCAGACGTGGACGACCCGCGGCGGGTTTTCGCTGTCGTGGCAAGACCTTCTGGCGCGCGTGCTGGCCGTCGAGGGCATCGAAGGCGTCACGCTGCTCGGCGGCGAGCCGTTCGACCAGGCCGCCCCGCTGGGTGAGTTCGCCTCGGCGGTGCGGTCGGCCGGGCTTTCGGTGATGACGTTCACCGGGCACGTCCTGGAGGACCTGCCGCCGTCCAAGCTGCTCGCGTCGACGGATCTGCTGGTGGACGGGCCGTTCCTGGCCGACCGGCCGGAGGCGTCGCGGCCGTGGGCCGGCTCGGCGAACCAGCGGTTCCACTTCCTGACCGGCCGCTACGACGAGTCGATCTTCGCCACCCCGAACCGCCTGGAGCTCACGATCGCCCGGGACGGCGCGATCGAGCTGAACGGCTTTGCCACCACCGAAGTGCTCGAAGCGCTGCTCGAAGGGGATCGCCGATGAGTGTCACGCTCAAGCTGCGCAGTGAGGCGCTGGCCCAGCTCGACGCCGCCACGATCGCCGCGCACACGCAGCCGCAGCCCGGTGTCGTCACCGTCCGGACGCGGATGCGGCACCGCGATCTGCTGTCCCGCGCGCTCGCCGGGCTGCGGGCCCAGGTCCTCGACGACGGCACGTCCGTCGTCGCCGCGTGGGAGGGGCGGCGGATCACGTTCGGCTACGGCGCCGAGGGCGTCCAGGTGGCGCACGTCGACGGGCCCGGCCTCACCGAAGCCGAGGCGGCGCGGCTGGTGCTGTCGGTCGACGAGGCCTACGCGGCCGAAGTGCAGCGGGCGGTGCTGGCCCGGCTGAAGGACCGGGCGGCCCAGGCCGGCCTGCGCGTCGAGTCGGAGCGGGTGAACGCCGACCAGTCGATCAGCGTCACGCTGGCCGCCACGTCGTGACCGAGACCAGGGTCGGGCTGATCGAGTTCGGCAAGGCGCTCAACGACTCGGTCACCCTCCCCGGCCTCGGGGAGCTGCCCGGCGGGCAGGTGAGCGCGGGACGGGCGGTCCGCGGTGGCCGCGCGCGGCTCCGCCGGGGCGACCGCGTCGTCGAGGACAACCTGCGCCTCGGGATCATGGTGCGGAAGAAGTTCTTTTCCAGCGACGTCGAGGCGGTGACCGACGCCGGGTTCCTGAAGGACGTGTTCGTCGCGGTGGGGCGCCGCGACCTCGGCAAGGGCGACGCGCTGGAGCTGTACACCGACGACGCCGTGGGCCCGGACCTGAGCCGTCAGGAGGGTGTCGCTTCGGTGGTCGCGCCGGCGTTCGACGAGCTGACCGGGTTCCGCGCGCAGGTGCTCGTCCGGGAGGGCGTGCTGCGGTCCGGGGCGTTGACCACGTTGTCGCGGGGTGGCGGGCCGATGCGGGTGCTGGGGTTGTTCGGGCCCGCCGGCCCGCTCGACGAACTGCCGGCGGGTCAGTCGGGAACGGTGTTGCTGGGCTTCCAGTGCGACGTACCGCCGTTGGCCGGCGACGCGCTGACGGCGTTCCCCACGCCGGACTTCGTGGAGCAGCGCGACGGAACGGCGGTGGTGCACGGCGTCAGCGACCTCGGCAACGGCTCGGTGGTGGCGGCGGTCGAGGTGCCGGAGGGGCGCAGCGCGGCGTTCACGGTGGGCGTGCGCACGCGGGTGCTGCGGCCGATCGGGACGACGTTCAACGAGCGGAGCACGGTCGTCGCATCGGGGTTGCCGGTGCTTTCGCTGGCGAGGGACGGGATCGCGGTGCGGAGTTCCGCGGGGGCGCGGGTGTTCACGGTCGGGCTCGGCACGCGGGATCTGCGGCAGAACGACGTGATCGAGGCTTATACGCCGCCGTTGGTTCCGCCGCCGGTTCCGCCGGTGGCCTTGGTTGACGTCAACGCGGCTCCGGGGCCGGCTTTGGCGAATCTGCCGGGCCTTTCGCCGGCACGGGTGGCAACGGCGCTGGAGCTGCGGCAGCGGCAGGGCGGCTTCCCGGACGTGGAGGCGTTCGGAGTGGCGATCGGCTTGCAGCCGCACGAGATCGTCCGCCTCCGCGGACGGGCGACGGCCGGCCGGGTGGCGTTGCCCGAGACGGGTGTGAGGCAGCTCGACATCTGAGGAGTTCCGCTACGCTCGGGACGTGCCGGAGGAATTCTCGCTGGGCTTGACGGAGATCGCCGCCGCGATCCGGCGCACGGGCCTCCCGGCGCACTGGCACCCGTTCGAGATCCGCAGCCCGGGCCACACGCTGGAGGAACACGACCGCATCATGGCGGAGGCGTGGGACTCGATGAGGGCGCGCGGGCTGGCGGGGCCGGAGAAGCTGGACATCGAGGTGGAGCAGACGCTCCGGGCGTGGACCCAGCCGGAGGTGCTGATCATCGTCCGTGCGGCGGAGGTGGCCGACGGGCGGCAGGTGTTCTACCGAGCCACCATCGGCCACGGCTTGGGCGTCTACTCGGAGCTGATCCCGGACGCGATCAGCTTCGTGCAGATCCGCCCGGACCACCTGGTCGATTCCCTGGTCGGCATCCTCCCCCGCTACGCACCGCTGCCGGTGGCTCCGGTGACGCTGACCCAGGGCCCGACCCGGAAGCCGGAGACCGAAGCGTTGCAGCCGTACGCCCAGTGGGCCCCCCACCGGCACGGAACGTTCGAGCTGTCGACCCGAGCCGGCCAGGGCAGCCTCCGCCCAGCAGGCACGGTGACGTTCGTGGACACGGACGGGGGAAGGTACTTGACGTTCACAGAGCCCCTGCCCGGCGGCGAGTCCCGGATGAAGTTCGTCCCCTCGGACGGCGGTCACCTGAGAGGGTGGTTGCACGAGCGCATCGCGGAGACGACTCAGCGGTGAGCAGCATCCTCGCGATCCGGCGCGGCTTACCCGTAGTGTTCAGGTTGTGACCCGAGCAGTTCGCCTTCGCGCCACCGTCCTCGTTTCGGCCGCGCTCGCGCTGAGCGCCTGCGACAGCAAGGTGGAGGGCACTCCCCAAGCGGCGGATACACCCAGCTCCAGCCCTTCAGCAACGGCTACCGGCGGTTCAAGCGACAATCCGTTCGAGGGTCTGAGCCCCTGCACGATCATCAACCAGGTGATGGCGAGCGAAGGGTTCCCAGCGGCATCCCCGGGCACCGTGGACAGGGAACGCAGCTGTGCCTCGAACAAACCTGGCGACGCCAACGTCGGCGTGGCGCTGCAGGACAACACCGGTTACGACCAAGGCATTCCGGACCCGTCGAAGGCTTCGCGCGGCCATGTCGGTGCCCGAAACGCGATCATCGAACGCGGATCGATCGGCGCCGCCGGTCAGTGCACCATCTCCATCGAGGTCAAGCCGAATTCGCGGGCGCTCGTCTCTCTTTCCGGCAACGACACGACCGAACAGGCTTGCGACCGGGTCACCGCCATCGCGGTCAAGGTCGAGAAACTGCTCCCGCCCAACACCTGAGCCTCGCCCACGGAGTGACATACGTCCGGCTGTCGCCTCTGCCGCTGACCTCCGGTCACTACTACAGTAGGTCCTGGGCACCCAGAGTGTTGTTCGACGGGAGGGGAACCCGACGTGAGTTCGGACGCGAGTTTCAGTGACCAGCCGATCGCCGCACCGGCCTCGGGTGACGCAGGCTCGAACTTCCTTTCCGGCCTCCTCAACACCCCGGTCGACCCGGCGGGGGCGAAGCGCCTCAACGAAGGTGCCGAAGGGCTGAAAAACCTGGCGCTGAACGGCGGATTCGCCATCAACCAGGCCGGGCTCGACAAATACACGAAGGTTTGCGACGAATTCATCGACGGTTATCGTGGCATTGAGTACGAGCTGGAAGTCCTGGCCTGGAAACCTCGGATGGGAGCCAGCGACTACGCCGAGCAGGTAGCCCAGTTCAACGTGAAGGTCGCGGCGGGCGACGAGCAGTCCCTCGTCCCGAACCTGGAGCTGCTCATCCAAGGCTTCCAGCAGGTCAAAGAGGCTTTGGCGATCGCTCGTAGGAACTATCGCGAAACCGAGGACGCCCACACCCAGACCTTCGCCAAGCTGCGCGGGAGCGAGTGACGATGGCCCGAGAGCACGCGGAACACCGGCAGTACGAAGGCGACTTCTACGCCGATACGCAGCAGAAACTCCAGCAGAACGTTCACCGTTTCGGAGCCGAGGACCAAGGTGACGCCCGCGACGGCGTCACACCCCAAACCGAGAACCAGGCCGCGCAGTACTCGGTCGAGCAGGGCAAGGCGCTCCTGCACCACCAGTCCACCCGTGGCGACGCGCCGGCCCCGGCCCAGAACTACCCGGCCAGCACGCACGAGGACCTTTACAACATGGTCCACAGCAACATGGACCCGAAGGACCTCGACGACCGGGGACGGCTCGCCAACCGGATCGGCAACTGGCTCGCCGACGTCTCCAACGCGGCGAACGACGCCGTCAACTCGAGCGAGATCCAGTGGCAAGGCTCCGGAGCCGCCCAGGCGCACAGCTTCTTCCAAAGCACCGCCACCTACACGGGTGACACCGCGAACGCCGCCCAGCTCAGCTCGAACCGCTACTCCCAGCAGGCGGCCGCCGCTGACTATGCGCAGAAGAACATGCCTGAACCCACCGGGTTCAACCAGCAAGCCGAGATCACCAAGGCCACCACGCAGTACCAGTCGGGTGACATCGTCGGTGCGACGCAGACCATGAACAACGTTGCCGCCAAGCAGCAGCAGGCCGATGCCGCGCACCAGCAGGCCGTGCAAGTCCTCCAGAACCTCGACTCCACCTACCACGAGACCGCCAGCACCCAGCCCACCTACACCCCGCCACCCCAGCTCGGGCAAGGCGACTCCACCTCCGCCTCCGGCTTCCACGGCACCGGCACCGGCAGCACCGGCTTCACCGGCACCCCCACCCTCGGCGGGACGGCAACCGGCCCCGGCGGCACCAGCGGCACCTACATCCCGGGCGGACCAGGCGGACCGGGCGGAGCAGGAGCCACTCCAGGACCAGGAACACCCAACTACGTCCCCCCGGGCACGACCAGCGGCACCGGCACCTTCACCGGCAACACCAACTTCCGCGCCACCCCCGCCGCCACCTCCTTCGGCCGCATGACCCCGGACGGGCTCGCCATTCCCGGGACCACCACCACCGGCGGCACCTCCGGCGGCGGCGACACCACCCGTGGCAAAGGCATCGGCTCCGGGCGGGCCGGGACCGGGTTCGCCGGGTCGCGGGTGTCCGGCAGTGCCGGCGCCGCGCCCAAGGAAACTCCCGCCGAAGGCGGCAAAACCGGCAGCAAATCAGGCGAACGGCTCGAACGCGGCGCGACCGCGGCCGCCGCGGCGAAAGGCAAAAGTGCCAACGCAGCCGCCGCTCCCGCTGGGGCCGGGAAAAAGAAAGATGACGACAAAGAGCACAAGAACAAGTACGCCGTTGATGAAGATGTCTTCGATCTGAAGCCCGAACGGGGTCCGGACGGCGAGAAGATCGTGCGGCCGACCATCGGGGAGACTTCCTAGGGGACATCCCGGGTATCTCCCCCGGTTCAAGATCGGCCACCGGAGCCGCAGCTACATTGGTGGCATGCGCTTCTTCATCGTCGACGCCTTCACCGATCGGGCCTTCGCCGGGAACTCCGCCGGGGTCGTCCTGCTGGACGAGCCCGCCGACGCGGCCTGGATGCAGGCTGTCGCCGCCGAAATGAAGCACGCCGAGACCGCCTTCGTCGTCACTGACACCGAAGGCCCCAAGTCGCTCCGGTGGTTCACCCCCGCCGTCGAGGTTGCCCTCTGCGGGCACGCCACCCTCGCCGTCACCCACGTTCTCGGCGGCGCGCAGACCTACACCACCAAGAGCGGCGAACTGCGGGCCACGGCCGAGAACGGCTGGGTCGAGCTGGATTTCCCCTCCGACCCGCCGCAGCCCACCGACGACGACCTGTCCGAAATCCTCCCCGGTGTCGAAATCGAATACACCGGACGAGGCGTCGAGAACCTCTTCGCCGTCGTGAAAGACGCCGAAACCGTGCGCACCCTCGAACCGGACCTCGGGAAGCTCAAGCACACCTGGACCGGACGGCTGCTGGTCACCGCCGAAGACAACGACTACGTCAGCCGCTTCTTCGCCCCCGGCGTCGGCATCGACGAAGACCCCGTCACCGGCTCCGCGCACTGCCTCCTGTCGCCCTACTGGTCAGCGAAACTCCAGAAGGACGAACTGACCGGCGAACAAGCGTCCGAGCGCGGCGGGATCGTCCGGACCCGGCAGGACGGCGACCGCGTCCACCTCGCCGGCCAGGCCGTCACCGTCCTGAGCGGGGAGCTGCACGTCTGATGCGCACCCTGCTGAACATCATCTGGCTCGTCCTGTGCGGCTTCTGGATGGCCGTGGGCTACCTGATCGCCGGCGCGATCTGCTGCGTCCTGATCGTCACCATCCCGTTCGGGCTGGCGTCGTTCCGGATCGCGCGCTACGCGTTCTGGCCGTTCGGCCGCACGGTTGTCGACCGGCGGGACGCGGGCGCCGCGTCGTGCGTCGGGAACGTCGTCTGGTTCGTCTTCGCGGGGTGGTGGCTCGCCCTCGGGCACGTCTTCACCGGCATCGCGCTGTGCCTCACGATCGTCGGCATCCCGCTCGGCGTCGCGAACTTCAAGATGATCCCCGTGTCGCTCGTCCCGCTCGGCAAGGAGATCGTCGAGATCGCCTAGGACTCCGGCTCGTACGGCAGCGGCACCACCAGGCACGGCCCGCCGACGAACAGGCCGCCGTCGACGCCGAGTGCCTTGCCGCCCGCGTACAGGAACGGGCCTTCGATCTGCGTCGGGTGGATCCCCAACTGGTCGGCGATGACGCTGTGCCCGTGCACGATCCGCGACCCGCCGAGGACGTCCATCAGCTTCTGCGCGTTCTCTTCGCCGTCCGGGCCGCGGAAGGCGTAGCGCGTCGTCATGCGGCGCCAGACGTCCCACCACGCCTCGATGTCGGACCCCGCGAGGATGTCGCCCGCCGCCTCGTTGATCTCCTCGATCGACGAGCCCCAGTCGAGGTACTCGAGCGTGTCCGAGTGCAGCAGCAGGTGGTCGGCGGCGACCGCGGCCAGCGGGCGCGCGGTCAGCCACTCGATGTGCTCCGGGGTCAGGCGGTCCTGGTCCGACAGCAGGCCGCCGTTGATCTCCCAGCTGCGGGCGAAGCTGCGCGGGCCGAAGTCGGACGGCACCGGCTCGTCGCCGAAGTGGTACATCCCGAGCGCGAGGATCTCGTGGTTGCCCAGCAGCGTCTGCACCTGGCCGCCGGCCTCGGCCGCCTGCGCTTCGAGCCGCATGACCAGGTCGATCGCGCCCACGCCGTCCGGGCCGCGGTCGACGAAGTCGCCGAGGAACCACAACTGGTCTTCACCGCCCGACCAGTTGTTCTCCTCGTCGACCAGGCCTTCGGATCTCAGCGCGGCGGCGAGTTCGTCACGGTGGCCGTGGACGTCGCCGACCACGTACGTCGACTTGCTCATCCGGTGACGATAAGCCCTCCGGCCGCCCGGCCGGTGGTCAGCCTTCGCCGAACGGGTCCAGGGTCCGCCCGATCAGGTCAGCGACCGAGTCGATCACCATCGTGGGCCGGTACGGATAGCGTTCGGCCGACTCCGGGGTGGATATGCCGGTGAGCACCAGGATCGTCTGCAGCCCGGCCTCGATGCCCGAGTGCACGTCGGTGTCCATCCGGTCGCCGATCATCAGCGTCGACTCCGAGTGCGCGCCGAGCCGGCGCAGCGCCGAGCGCATCATCAGCGGGTTCGGCTTGCCGACGTAGTAGGGCGAGCGCCCGGTGGCCTTCTCGATCAGCGCCGCGACGGACCCGGTGGCCGGCATCGAGCCCTCCACGCTCGGGCCGGTCGCGTCGGGGTTCGTCGCGATGAACTTCGCGCCGCCCTCGATCAGCCGGATCGCGCGGGTGATCGCGCTGAAGCTGTACGTGCGGGTCTCGCCCAGCACGACGTAGTCGGGGTCGCGCTCGGTCAGCACGTAACCGACCTCGTGCAGCGCCGTCGTGAGGCCCGCTTCGCCGATGACGTACGCCGAGCCGTTCGGCCGCTGCGACGAGAGGAACTTCGCGGTCGCCAGCGCCGAGGTCCAGATCGACTCCTCGGGGATGTCGAGCCCGGTGCGCTCCAGCCGCGCCCGCAGGTCGCGCGGGGTGTAGATCGAGTTGTTCGTCAGCACCAGGAAGCCGATGCCGTTCGCCTTCAGCTCGGCGAGGAACTCGTCGGCCCCCGGGACGAGGTGCTCCTCCTTCACCAGGACGCCGTCCATGTCGGAGAGGTACGTCCACCGGCGTTCGTTCATGGTCGGGAACCTATCACGCGCGCGAGACACCTGCGTGATACGCCAAAAAGGGCTACCATTGGAATTGCCGGTATCGCGAGGGGAGTCGCGTACCCGGTCACCGAGGGGGTTCGGGG
Organism: Amycolatopsis sp. A133; assembly: GCF_031082405.1. GTDB lineage: Bacteria > Actinomycetota > Actinomycetes > Mycobacteriales > Pseudonocardiaceae > Amycolatopsis. The sequence goes on along the minus strand of NZ_JAVHJU010000025.1, from coordinate 236,612 downwards.
GAATACTTTTCGACGTCGGCGCCACGTGCGTCGCCGTGCAATTCTTCCTGCCCCCGCACCGAAGGGGGAGAACAATGACCGAAATCATCGAGCGCCCGGCGACGACCGGGCCGATCACCGCTCCGAACTGGGGGCTCACCAAGTTCCTGGACCCGCTGCGTGTTCCACCCGTGTTCCGGCCCCGCCACCGGGAAATGATCACGGTTCCGATGATCGCAAAGCGGCAGCGGCTGCACTCGGAATTGCCCGAAAGTACGTTGTGGACGTACGCAGGGCATTTCCCGGGTCCGACGATCGAAGTGCGCAGCGGCAAGCAGCTGCGGATTTCGTGGTCGAACGAAATCGAGGGCGAGTTCCCGCTCGTGGCCGTCGAGGGCCCGCTGCCCACGGCGCCGGCCAGCCGGCCGGGCCGCGAACTCGACCAGCCCGGCTACCGGATCGTGGAGGGGGTCGCGGACCTGCCGGCGTGGACGGTCGTGCACCTCCACGGCGCGCGCACCAACGCGGGCAACGACGGCTGGGCGCACAACGCCGGCCTCGAGGGGACGTCCCAGCTGGCCGAGTACCAGAACCGCCAGCCGGCGATGCCGCTGTGGTACCACGACCACGCCATGGCGATCACGCGCTTCAACGTCCACACCGGCCTCGCGGGGATGTACCTGATCCGCGACGACGAGGAGGACGCGCTCGGCCTGCCGCACGGCGACCACGAGATCCCGCTGATCATCACCGACCGGAACCTGGACCGCGACCCGGCGACCGGCGAGCTCACCGGGCAGCTGCTCTTCAAGTTCCCGTACATCGAGAACGGCCCGGCGATCCCGTTCACGGGCCCGTTCAACCTGGTCAACGGCGTGGTCTGGCCGCACCTCGACGTCGACGCGCGGTGGTACCGCTTCCGGCTGCTCAACGCGGCGAACTCGCGGTTCTACACGCTGAATCTGGTCGACGAGAACAACGTGCCGGTCAACGACGCCGTCCGCCTGATCGGCACCGACGGCGGTCTGCTGGCCGCGCCGGCGCAGCTGCCCGCGGGCGGGCTGACCGTCGCCCCGGCCGAGCGGTTCGACGTCCTGATCGATTTCAGCCGCTTCAAGGGGCAGAAGCTCAAGCTGCGCAACGCCGACCCGCGGCTGGGCGAGGTCGAGCCGGACCTGATGGAGTTCCGCGTCGACGGCGGGGCGAAGCACGACCCGTTCCGGCTGCCGGAGAAGATCTCGACGTCCTACACGCGGCTGGTGCACGGCACGACGCTGCCGGAGGACCACGACCACGTCTGGATCGCGCTGCTGCTCAACAAGGCGGGCCACCCGGAGATGTGGGACCTCGAGCAGGTCGAGGCGGACCCGGGCGGCGAGGGGATCGTCCAGGTCCAGGACCCGGCCGGCGGCCTGAAGACGTTCCGGATGATCGGGCGGCTCTTCGACGACACCACCGGGATCTTCATCAACCACGACCGGTGGGCGGTGTGGAACATCCTGCACGTGGCCAACGGCGGTCCCGCGCACCCGATCCACATCCACCTGACGGAGTTCCAGGCGCTGTTCCGGCGGCGCTTCACCACCACGTTCGACCAGGCCACCGAGCGGACGACCGCGCCGATCGACGGCTTCACCGACGTCCCGCTGGAGAAGTACGAGGAGGGCTGGAAGGACACGATCATCGTCAACCCGGGCCAGTGGGTGAGCGTCGCCGGGCAGTTCGGGGGCGGCACCGGCGAGTTCATGTACCACTGCCACATCCTCGACCACGAGGACGAGGGCATGATGCGGCCGTTCGTCGTGCACCCGCCGGAGGTCGCGAAGTTCCACGTCCACCCGGGCGGCGGTCACCACCACGAAGCGGCCTGAGGTCAGGAGGCCGCGGCCGGGTGGATCGCCACGGTCGCGGCCTTCACCGACAGCGTCACCGCCGAGCCGGGCTCCAGGGCGAGCTCGGCGACGGCGGCCGGGGTGAGGTCGGCGGTGAGGCCGTGGGCCCAGCCGTCGCCCTCGGCCCGGATCCGGATCACCGGTCCGTGCGGTTCCAGGGCCGAGACGACGGCGTCGGCGGTGTTGCGCGGGCTGCCGTGGTGCTCGCCGTCACGGGCGTAGACGGCGACGGCGTTGGGCGGGAACACCGCCACCGCGGGCTCGCCCGGCACCACGTCGGGCGCGGGGATGCCGCTGACGACCTCGCCGGACGGCGTCCGCAGGCCTTCGGCGACGGCGGTGCCGGCGACGAGGTTGAGGCCGGCGATCCGCGCGGTGAACGGCGTCCGCGGGGCGGAAAGCACTTCACGGGTCGGGCCGCGTTCGACGATCCGGCCGTCGTGCAGCACCGCGACGTGGTCGGCGAGCGCGAGCGCGTCCAGTGGGTCGTGCGTGACGAGCACGGTCGTCGGCCCGGTCTTGAGCACCCGCCGCAGCAGCCCGCGGATCGACGGCGCGGCGTCGACGTCGAGGGCGGCGAACGGCTCGTCGAGCAGCAGCAGCTCCGGCTCGGCGGCGAGCGCCCTGGCGATCGCGACGCGTTGGGCCTGCCCGCCGGACAACTGCCCGGGCCGCCGGTCGGCGAGCTCGACGGCGTCCACTTCCGCCAGCCAGAAGAGGGCACGCTCCCGCGCGGCGCGGCGGCCGGCCCCGGTCGAGCGCGGCGAGAACGCCACGTTGTCCACTGCGGACAGGTGCGGGAAGAGCAGGGCGTCCTGGGAGAGCAGCCCGATCCCGCGCCGGTGCGGCGGCACGCCGGCCAGCGCCCGGCCGGCCACCGCGATCTCCGCCGACGCCGGGGTGATCAGCCCGGCGAGACAGCTTAGGACCGTCGACTTGCCGGAGCCGTTCGGGCCGAGCAGCGCCAGCACGTGCCCGGCGGGCACGGCGAAGTCCACGTCGAGGTCGAACGAGCCGCGCACGGCGGCGATCCGGGCGGCGAGGCTCACCGGAGGCCGCCTTCCCACGAGCGCGGCCGCGCGACGGCGATGACGACGACGGCCACGACGATGAGCAGCAGCGCGAGCGCCACCGCGCTGTCGATGTCCACTTCGGCCTGCGTGTAGACCTCGAGCGGCAGGGTGCGGGTGACGTCTTCGAGGCTGCCGGCGAAGGTGATCGTGGCCCCGAACTCCCCGAGCGCGCGGGCGAAGCTGAGGACGACGCCGGAGCCGAGCGCGGGCAGCAGCAGCGGCAGCGTCACCCGGCGGAACACCGTCCACGGGCGCGCGCCGAGCGTCGCGGCGACCTGCTCGTAGCGGTCGCCGGAGCCGCGCAGCGCGCCTTCGAGGCTGACCACCAGGAACGGCATTGCGACGAACGTCTGCGCGATGACCACGGCGGCCGTGGTGAACGGCACGGACTCCCCGGTCAGCGCCGTGATCAGGGCGCCGAGGAAGCCCTTGCGGCCGAGCAGGTAGAGCAGTGCGAGGCCGCCGACGACCGGCGGCAGGACCAGCGGCAGCAGCACGATCGAGCGCAGCAGCCGGACGCCGGCGAACCGGGCCCTGGCGAGCACGACGGCCAGCGGCACGCCGAGCAGCACGCAGGCCGCCGTGGACAGCCCGGCGGTGATCAGCGACAGCCGCAGCGCGTGCAGCGACGACGGCGTGCCGATCAGCGACGGCAGCCGGGTCAGGTCCGTGCGGACCAGCAGCCCGACGACCGGCAGCACCACCAGCGCCAGCGCGAGCGCGGCCGGCACCCCGAGCACCCACGGGACGCGCGCGTGGCCGGCCGGGGCGGGCCCCCGCCGGCCACCCGCGGACCGCCTACTGCGCAGAACCGAACCCGGCCTTCGTCAGCTCGTTCTTGCCCTGGGCACCGAGGACGAACTCCTCGAACTGGCGCGCGAGGTCGGCCTGGCCGCCCTTGATCGCGGCGATCGGGTAGCTGTTGGCTGCCTGGGCCGCCTCGGGGAATTCGACCTTGTCGACCTTGCCCGCGGCCGACGTCGTGTCGGTGACGTAGACCAGGCCCGCGTCGGCGTCACCGGACACGACCTTGTTCAGCACCTGCTTGACGTCCTGCTCTTCGCTCTTCGGCTTGAGCGTGACGCCGGTGGCCGTCTCGACCTTCTTGGCCGCCGCGCCGCACGGCACCTGCGGGGCACAGGTGATCACGTTCAGGCCGGCCTTGTTGAGGTCGGCGAAGGACTTGATGCCCTTCGGATTGCCCGGCGCGACGGCGATGGCCAGCTTGTTCGTGGCGAACACGCTCGCCTGGCCGTCGATCACGCCGTCCTGGACGGCCTTGTCCATGGTGGCCTGGTCGGCGGAGGCGAGGACGTCGGCCTTCGCGCCGTTGGTCAGCTGCTGCACCAGGGTGGACGAGCCCGCGAAGCTGAACTTCACGGTCACGCCGGCGTGCTGGGCTTCGAACGCCTTGCCGAGCGCGGTGAACGACTCGGTGAGCGACGCGGCGGCGAACACGGTCAGCGTGCCGCCACCGGTGTTCGCGGCCCCCTTGGGCGCGGGCGCGGTGACCGACGCGCCGGGCTGCGTGCTGGGCTCGTCCGAGCTGCTGCACGCGCCCGCGAACAGGGCAACGGCCGCGACGGCGAGAGCGAGCTGTGACAACCGGGGCTTCGCCCCGGGCCGGGGGCTTCGCCACCCGGACCCCCGAAAAGCGGGCTGGTTCATCGACTTCCTTCCGGTGTCTCCACCACAACAGTGGTCGCCTTGACCACCGCGACCGCGAGTACCCCCGGGCGCAGACCCAGCTCGCGGACGGCTTCCGTACTCATCAGGGACACCACGCGGTGCGCCCCGCACTGCAGTTCCACCTGCGCCATCACCTTGTCGGCGACGACCTCGGTGACCAGCCCCACGAACCTATTGCGGGCGGACCGCCCGACCGCGGTCGGGTCTTCGGGCGCGGCGGCCTGCGCCCGGGCGAACCCGGCCAGCTGGGCGCCGTCGACGACCTTGCGGCCGGCGGCGTCGTCGGTTGCGGTCAGCTGCCCCGCGCGCACCCACCTCCGGACGGTGTCGTCACTGACCCCGAGCAGGCGCGCGGCCTCGGACAACCGAAATTGCGGCATGCCGCAGACATTATCTCCGCAGTTGAGGAAAAGCTACGCGGGGCGCGCCTTCTCCATGACCTCGGCGCGCAGCTGCTCGAGGATGACGTTCTGATAACGCTCGATCACTTTTCGCTCGGCCGGGGAGAACTGCGCGAGCTGCTCGCGAAGGGCGTCGAAGGCCGACTCGAAGAGCGGCGCGAACCGTTCGGCCGCCCCCGGCACCACCTCGACGAGGACCTTGCGGCGGTCTTCGGGGTCGCGCACCCGGCGCACCAGGCCGACCTTCTCCAGCCGGTCGATGACGCCGGTGACCGCGCCCGTCGACAGGCCCGTCAGCCCGGCGATCCGGCCGGCGGTGAGCGGCCCACCAGCCTGGACGACGAGGTCGAACGCTTTGTGGTCGGTACCGGACAGGCCCATCCGCTCGGCGATCCTGGCGTGCCGCAGGACGGTGAAGGTACTGCCCTGGCGGCCCAATTCCGCAAAGCGGAAGAGTTCCTCTTCGGTGACCGGGTAAGTCTTTTCCGTCACGAGTTCTGCTCCCGGCACGTTAGTTCGCCCACTGGACAACTCAGTGCGCAAAGTATCCCAGCGGGCATTGCAGAGACTACCCTGGGCGTAATGACAGCAGTGGATCTCGGGTTTCCTCGCGTCCCCGGTACACGAGGGTCATCTCGCGTGCCCAGGCCCGAGAACCCCCATCTCATCGACACCTTCGGCCGGGTGGCCACCGATCTGCGGGTTTCCCTGACGGATCGGTGCAACCTGCGCTGCACCTACTGCATGCCCGCCGAAGGCCTCGACTGGATGCCGGGCGAGCAGGTGCTGACCGACGACGAGCTGGTCCGGCTGATGCGGATCGCCGTCGAAATGCTCGGCGTCACCGACATCCGGCTCACCGGCGGGGAACCGCTGCTGCGGCCGGGCCTCGAAGACCTCGTCGCGCGGATCACGGCGCTGACGCCCCGGCCACGGTTGTCCATGACCACCAACGGGATCGGCCTCGTCAAGCGCGCGGCCGGGCTCGCCGAGGCCGGGTTGAACCGGATCAACGTCTCGCTCGACACCGTCGACCCCGAGACGTTCGTGAAGATCACCCGGCGCGACCGGCTCTCGCACGTCGTCGCCGGTCTGGCGGCGGCGCGGGACGCCGGGATGGCGCCGGTGAAGGTCAACGCCGTGCTGATCCGCGGGCTCAACGAGACCGAAGCCGTCCCACTGCTGAAGTTCTGCCTCGACGAGGGCTACCACCTGCGGTTCATCGAGCAGATGCCGCTGGACGCCCAGCACGGCTGGAACCGCGGCGAGATGATCACCGCGGCCGAGATCCTCGAGATGCTGGGCTCCGCGTTCGCCCTGACGCCGTTCCCGGCCGAACGGGGCGGCGCGCCCGCCGAGCGCTGGCTGGTCGACGGCGGCCCCGGCGACGTCGGCGTGATCGCGTCGGTGACCCGGCCGTTCTGCTCGGCCTGCGAGCGGACGCGGCTGACCGCCGACGGCGCGGTGCGCTCCTGCCTGTTCAGCAACGACGAGACGGATCTGCGCTCCCTCGTGCGCGCGGGCGCGCGCGATGAAGAGGTGGCGGACGCCTGGCGGGCGACGATGTGGGGCAAGCTCGCCGGCCACGAGATCAACGACGCCGGGTTCGCGCAGCCGATCCGGCCGATGAGCGCGATCGGCGGTTGAGATGGCGACCATGACCATCTTGGTGCGGTACTTCGCGGCGGCGCGGGCCGCCGCCGGTGTGGAAGAGGAGAAGGTGCAGCTGCCGGCCGGGGCGTCGGTCGCCGACGCGGTGGCCGAGCTGCGCCGCCTCCACCCGGACGGCCTGCCGCGGATCCTCGAGGCGGTCAGTTACCTGCTGGACGGCATCGCGGTCCGTGACCTGACCCGCCCGTTGCGTGACGGCGCCGAACTCGACGTCCTCCCGCCCTTCGCCGGCGGCTGACCCCCACGGGTCGGCTCTCCGGGTGTGCGAGGCCACCGTCTCGGGTGGTTCGGGCCGAAGTTGGCCGGGTCGTGGGCCATCCGGACCAGGGGGTGCGACTTCGTCCTCCCTGTATTGCGGCGACCACTCGGGTGCCGCCGCCGACCGCTCGGCGACGGGCTTTTCCGGCCATCGGCGTGGCGCGTCACCGGATCCGGGTGTTCGCGAGAAGCTGATCACGACCGGGCACCACACGTCCGGTGACCCGTTTCACCTGGTCCGTCGCCCTGCGTCGGCCGCGGCGGGCGGGCCCGGCGGTCGGTGTCGCTCCGACCGGGTCGCAAAACCCCACTAACAGGTGGGACTGCTGTGACTCTTGGGGCAACTGAGGCAGGATTGTCAAGTCTGGCGCCCTCCCCGCAGTGGTCATAAGATGCCCGCTTCAATCGCGCTCCCGACGGCGCGAATGGGCCATTCGCGCCGCGAAACACGTGATGCAAGCCTCACGATCCGTGTTTTATCTCGGGTAGGAAACGGCCAGGTAACGGCCCGCTGAACTGCGAAAACGGGCGTATCGACCAAGGTTGCGAGCTGTTACTGTGACGTAGGTCACGCCCCGAATAATTTCCGATCACGGCTCTCGTTACGTACCGTCGCTTTTCGGTTGGCCCCGACCAACCAGCACGACCGGGAATCCGTAGCGCCTAGCCCTGTCCAACGGATCCCCGGACCCATACCCCGAGCGAAAGCATTTCCGGACAGGGACGAGGGGACGACGAAGACGCGCCGTGCGTCGGACTCGCCCGCCGGTCTGAGACGGCCGGCGCCAGGACCCCGATCCTGACCCTCAACACGAGTTCGTAGGCGCAGGAAAACCGAGAAGCATCGAAATGTCTTACCGAGGCAAGCACCGCAAGATGTCCGCAGCCACCCGCACCGTCGCTCGCGTCGCCATCGCGGGCATCGCGGTCGGCGCTCCCCTCGCGATCGCCGCGACCCCCGCGTCGGCGACCAACTGGGACGCCATCGCGCAGTGCGAGAGCAGCGGCAACTGGAACACCAACACCGGCAACGGCTACTACGGCGGCCTGCAGTTCTCGCAGAGCACGTGGAAGGCCTACGGCGGCACCGGCAGCGCGGCGAACGCTTCCCGCGAGCAGCAGATCGCCGTGGCCGAGCGCGTCCTGCAGGGTCAGGGCATCGGCGCGTGGCCGGTCTGTGGCAAGAAGGGCGGCGGCTCGTCGGCCCCCAAGGCCACCGGCAAGACCACCAAGAAGGTGACCCCGAAGAAGAGCACGACCGCGGCTGCCCCGAAGAAGGCGGCGGCGGCCCCGGCTGCGGCCCCCGCGGCGGCGACCGGCGTGAGCAGCTCCAACCCGGCCGGTAACTACACCGTCGTGGCTGGCGACACGCTGTCCAAGATCGCCAAGCAGTTCAACGTCCAGGGCGGCTACCAGAAGCTGCAGGACCTGAACGCGAAGTACATCCCGAACGCGGACCTGATCCTCGTCGGGCAGAAGATCGCCACCAAGTGACGATCACGCAGTGATGCGCGAGTCCGGCCTCGAGCCGTGACCTGACAGGGCTCCCACCGCCGATCCCCCGGGCGGTGGGAGCCCTTCACGCGTTTCCCCCGCCGTGACGCCCCGGCCTGACGCGCGGGGTCGCTGGTTGCGGGAGCGCTGGCAGTGGCACTGGCGCGCGGATCGCCGAGCCCAGGGCTATGCCCCGGCCCCGCCGCAGAGCTGGGCGGCCGCCCGGCGCCTGCGCGGATCGGCCCGCTGGTCGGCCACCAGAGCCGCCCTCACGGGCCTCAGAGCGACCGGATCCGCTCCGCCTCCGCCAGCTGCATCCGCTCGCCCTTCCGCAGCACCTCGATCACCAGCGCCAGCTGCTCCGGCTCGTAGTCCGCCAGGAGGGCCCGGCCCGCCCGCTCGATCGGCCCGTAGACCGCCTCCAGCAGCTCCGCCGCCTTGGGCGTCAGCTCCACCACCGCCCGGCGGCGGTCGTCCGCGTCCGTGCGGCGGGTCAGGTGGCCCGCGTTCGTCAGGCGCTGGATCGCCGTTGTCGTGGCCGCCGGGCTCAGGTTCGCCTCCGCCGCCAGCCGGCCCGCCGTCAACGTTCCCGCCGCCAGCACCAGGCCGATGATGCGCAGGTCCGTGCGGTTCACGCCGAACGCCGCCGCCGCGGCCTCGTCCACCACGTCGTTCGCCGCTCCGAAGGCCGCTGCCGCGTGGGTTGCCTCGGTGACCAGTGATTGCTTCGACACTCGAAAGAGTCTACCTTGGCCGGCAAGTACTTCGATCGTCGAAAGGATTTGCCGTGCCGACCCGCCACGCCCTGCCCCGCTGGCTCCGCCCCGCCAACCGCCTCGTACGCCTCCTGACGCGCCTGGGGCTGCGCCTGGGGACCGTGCACGTCCTGACCGTCCCCGGCCGCCGCTCGGGCGTCCCACGGCCCACTCCGGTCTCCCCGCTCACCCTCGACGGCCACCGGTACGTCGTCGCCGGGCTGCCGGACGGCGACTGGGCGCGCAACGTCCGCGCCGCCGGCCGGGGCGAGCTCGCCCACGGACGCCGGAAGCAGGCCGTGACGCTGACCGAGATCACCGACGCCGGGGTCCGCGCTCAGGTCATGCGGGCCTTTCCGCGCGAGGTGCCGCACGGGGTGCCCATGTTCGTCAAGCTCGGGCTGGTCACCACCGCCGATCCGGACGAGTTCGCCGCGGCCGCCGACCGGGTCGCGGCCTTCCGGATCACGGCGAATTGACCCACTCGTCCGTGCCGTCGGTGAAGTGCTGGTGCTTCCAGACCGGCAGCCGCGCCTTGACCTCGTCCACGAGCTCCGAACACGCCGCGAACGCCTGGCCGCGGTGCTCGGCCGCGACGGCGCACGCCAGGGCGACGTCGCCGATCGTCAGCGGCCCCAGCCGGTGGCTCACGGCCACCGCGCGGACGCCGCTCCAGCGCGCCGACAGGTCCGCGACGACGTCCGCGATCACCTGGCCCGCGCTCGGGTGGCCCTCGTACGTCAGGTCGCGGACGCCCTTGCCGCCGTCGTGGTCGCGGACGACCCCCGCGAAGGTGACCACCGCGCCCGCCGCGTCGTCCTCGACCAGCCGCGCGTGCTCCTCCACCGACAGCACGTCCTCGGTCACCAGCGCCCGCACCACGCGCACCGCGGAAACCGGAGCCACCGGCCGCGGGTGGTCGCCCCCGGCCAGCTGGTCGACGGCGTGGTCCAGGATGCCGTCGAGCACGCCCAGGCCGTCTTTGACGCCGCCGCTGGAGCCGGGGAGGTTCACGACCAGGGTCCGCCCCGCCACGCCCGCGACACCGCGCGACAGCACCGCCGTCGGCACCTTCGGCAGGCCGGCCGCGCGGATCGCGTCCGCGACACCCGGCAGCTCGTGGTCGAGCACCGCACGGGTGACGTCCGGGGTGCGGTCGGTCGGCGAGATGCCGGTGCCGCCCGTGGTGAGGACCACGGCGACACCGTCGGCCAGTGCGGCCCGCAGCGCGACGCCCACCGGGTCACCGTCCTCGACGACGACCGGCGCCGGCACGTCGTACCCGCGATCCGCCAGCCAGGCGGTGATCACCGGGCCGGTCTTGTCCTCGTAGACGCCCTTGGCGGCGCGGTTGGACGCCACGATCACCCGCGCACTGCGCTTCACGGCCGCTCCCAGGTTCCGGTCTTGCCGCCGTCCTTGCGGAGCAGGCGGACCTCGTCCAGCGTCGCCGCCGGGTCGACGGCCTTGATCATGTCGTGCAGCGTCAGCCCGGCGACGGCCACCGCGGTCAACGCTTCCATCTCGACGCCGGTGACGTCGGTGGTCTTCGCCGTCGCGCGGATGCCGACTTCGGCCTCGCCGAGCGTGAACTCGACCTTGACCCCCGACAGCGCGATCTGGTGGCACAGCGGGATCAGCTCGGGCACGCGCTTGGCGCCCATGATCCCGGCGATGCGCGCGGTGGCCAGCGCGTCGCCTTTGGGGAGGCCGTCGGTGGCCAGCAGCCGGAGCACCTCGGCGGTGGTCCGCACGGTCCCGGCGGCGAGCGCCGTGCGCGCGGTGGCGGTCTTGCCGGAGACGTCGACCATCCGGGCGGCGCCGGTCTCGTCGACGTGGCTTAGTTCACTCACACGCCGAGGCTACTTCCGCCGGCCGGCCAGGCGGCCGCGAGGGACTTCGACGGCCGCGGTCGGTCCGGTTCTCGAACGCCTGTCACTGCCGGCGGGCGCCCGCCGGCAGTGACTGAGGCCGGAACTCGCGTGATTGGAGCCGGAACTCGCGTGATTCGGGCCGGAACTCGCGTGATTCGGGCCGGAACTCGCGTACCCGGACCGTCGGATCGCGTGCCGTGACGGTCAGCGCTCCGCGAGCACGGCCTTCCGGACGGCGTCGGCGACCGCGGGGGCCACCGCGCTGTCGAACACGCTCGGCACGATGAACGACGCGTTGAGCTTGCCGTTGTCGACGACGTCGGCGATCGCGTCGGCCGCGGCCAGGAGCATCGAGTCGTCGATGTTGTGCGCGTGGGCGTCCAGCAGGCCGCGGAACACGCCCGGGAACGCCAGGACGTTGTTGATCTGGTTCGGGAAGTCGCTGCGGCCGGTGGCCACGACGGCGGCGTGCTTCTGCGCCTCCAGCGGGTCGATCTCGGGGTCCGGGTTCGCCAGCGCGAAGACCACCGCGTCCTTGTTCATCGTCGCCACCTGCTCGGCGCCGAACAGGTTGGGCGCCGAGACGCCGATGAACACGTCCGCGCCGGCAAGCGCTTCGTGCAGGGTGCCGCTGACCTGCTCCTGGTTCGTGTGGGAAGCGATCCACATCAGGTTGTCGTCGAGGTTGCCGCGTGCGGTGTGGACGATGCCGTCGATGTCCGCGGCGACGATGTCGCCCGGGTTCTTCTGCAGCAGCAGCCGGATGATCGCCGAACCGGCGGCACCGACGCCGCTGATCACGATCTTGCAGTCCTCCATGCGCTTGCCGACCACGCGCAGGGCGTTGCGCAGCGCGGCGACGACCACGATCGCGGTGCCGTGCTGGTCGTCGTGGAACACCGGGATGTCCAGCTGCTCGCGCAGCCGCTTCTCGATCTCGAAGCAGCGCGGTGCGGCGATGTCCTCGAGGTTGATCCCGGCGTACACCGGGGCCAAGGCCTTGGCGATCATGATGATCTCTTCGGTGTCCTGGGTGTCCAGGCAGACCGGCCAGGCGTCGACGTCGGCGAACTTCTTGAACAGCGCCGCCTTGCCCTCCATCACCGGCAGCGCGGCGGCCGGGCCGATGTTGCCCAGGCCGAGCACCGCGGAGCCGTCGGTGAGGACGGCGACGGTGTTGCGCTTGATCGTCAGCCGGCGCGCGTCCTCGGGGTTGGCGGCGATCGCCTGGCAGACGCGGGCGACGCCCGGGGTGTAGGCGCGGGAGAGGTCGTCACGGTTGCGGAGCGCGACCTTGGGCGTGACCTCGATCTTGCCGCCGAGGTGGATCAGGAACGTCCGGTCGGAGACCTTGCGGACCTTGACACCGGGCAGCGAGTCGAGCGTCTGGGTGATGTCGTTCGCGTGGTTCTCCGACAGCGCGTTGGCGCTGATGTCGACCACGATCGAGTCGGAGTGGGACTCGACGACGTCGAACGCGGTCAGCACGCCACCGACGCGCCCGACGGCGGTGGTCAGGTCACCGGCCGCGCTGGACGAGGCCGGGGCCTCGACCCGGACGGTGATCGAATATCCGGGACCGGGAACCGGCATGGCACGTACCCCCGCATGGGAAAGGTGGCTGGGACGGAAGGGAACCTACTCCCGTGACCGTCCTCACCAGGGGCCGATACCGGTACTGACCAGTAACTATGCCGTCAGCGGTTGATCTCGGTCTCCGGGTGCACGTACGGCACCGTGTCGAGGGGGAAGGTGACGTCACCGAACGGCGACAGCGCGCCCTGGCGGTCGGACGCGAGCTCGGTCACGGGGTGCTCGCCGTCCTCGCCCGGCCAGGTCGGGTCGATGCCCTTGTGCTTCTTCTCACCCTTGGCCACAACGTCCTCCACAGCCTGTGCTCAACCGTCCGGAGACAGTCTGCCTCAGCCCCGGCGGCCCGTCACAACCGCCCGGTACCCTGGTCTTCTATGCCCGCGACCTCTTTGGCGGACTGGCTGCGCACGGAGTCCGACGGCGCACTCGCAGAGCTGCTCCGCACGCGGCGCGACCTGTCGACGCCCCCGCCCTCCGACAGCACGGTGCTGGCCACCCGGGCCGGCACGCCCGGCTCGGTCGCGCGCGCCTGCGAAGACCTGGACACCTTCACCCTGGCCGTGCTCGAAGCGTGCCTGCTGGCCGGTGCGGACCGCGATCCGGTGCCGGTCGAGGACGTAGCGAAGCTGGTCGGCGCCGACGTCGCCGAGCCACTGGCCCGGCTGCGCGCGCGGGCGCTGACCTGGGGCACGGACGACGCCCTGCGCGTGCCGCCCGCGGCCAGGGAAGCCCTCGGGCCGTTCCCGGCCGGGCTGGGCACGTCTTCGCCGTCGCTCGCCGGGGAGGACCTCGAGGCGCGGATCGCCGAGCTGTCCGACGACGAGCGCGGCGTGCTGAACGCCCTCGCCGCCGGCCCGCCGATCGGCCGCACCCGCGACGCCGGGCCGGCCCACTCGCCCGGGAAGGCCGAGACGCCGGTGCAGAAGCTGCTGGCCAGGGGCCTGCTGCTGCGCCGCGACGACCAGACCGTCGAGCTGCCGCGCGAGCTCGGCATCGCGGTGCGCGGCGGGGTGTTCGCGCGCGGGGCGCTCACCGAGCCCGAGCTGCCGGTGCACCCGCACCAGGCGTCCACCTTGGACGAAGCGGCGGCCGGCGAGGCGATGGAGTTCCTGCGCCACACCGAAGCCCTGCTGCGCGCGTGGTCGGCCGCGCCGCCGCCGGTGCTCAAGTCGGGCGGCCTCGGCGTGCGCGAGCTGAAGAAGCTCGCCAAGGACCTGGAGATCGACGACACCCAGGCGATCCTGGTGGCCGAGCTGGCCGTGGGCGCCGGGCTCGTCGCCGACAGCGAGGCGACCGGGCCCGAATGGGTGCCGACGACGCTGACCGACTCGTGGCTCGCGTCGCCGACCGCGCAGCGGTGGATGACGCTCGCCCAGGCGTGGCTGGAGCTGCCGCGGCTGCCGGGGATGGCCGGCGGGCGCGACGCCAAGGACAAGCCGATCGCGCCGCTGTCGGAGGAGCTGCGCCGCCCGCTGGCGCCGGTCGCGCGGCGGCGGATCCTCTCCGCGCTGGCCGATCTGCCCCGCGGCGCCGGGGTGAAGAGCGTCGACGAGCTCGTCGCGGTGCTGGCCTGGCGCGCGCCGAGGCGGGGCGGGCGGCTGCGGGACGAGACCGTCCGCTGGACGATGGCCGAAGCGTCGGCGCTGGGGATCGTCGGGCTCGGCGGCGTCACGACGGCGACGCGGGCACTGCTCGCCGACGACCGCCCGCGCGCGGTCGAGGCGATCCTGGACGCGCTGCCCGCGCCGGTGGACCGCGTGCTGCTGCAGGCCGACCTGACGGTCGTCGCGCCGGGCCCGCTGGAGCCGGAGCTGGCGGCGGAAATCGCCGCCACCGCCGACGTCGAGTCGGCGGGGCACGCGACGGTCTACCGGATCACCGAGGCGTCGGTGCGGCGCGCGCTGGACACCGGGCGCACGGCCGACGAGCTGCACGCGCTGTTCAAGACGAAGTCGGCGACCCCGGTCCCGCAGGGCCTGAGCTACCTGATCGACGACGTCGCCCGCCGGCACGGACGGCTGCGCGGCGGCGTCGCGGCGTCCTTCCTGCGCTGCGACGACGAGGCGCTGCTGGCCGAAGTGCTGGCCCACCCGGTCGCGGCGGAGCACGCACTGCGGCTGATCGCGCCGACGGTCGTGATCAGCCCGGACCCGCTGCACGAGGTCTTGGCGGCGCTGCGCGGGGCCGGGTTCGCCCCGGCGGCGGAGGGCCCGGACGGCCGCGTGGTCGACATCCGGCCCGGCGGCCGCCGCCTGCCGGCGAAGGCCCGCGCGGCGCGCCGCAGCCCGGGCGAGCAGGCGGTGCTGACCGAGGACCAGGCGGCCCGGATCGTCTCCAACCTGCGCGCCGGCGACGCGGCTTCGGCCCGCCGCCGGGGGTCCGCGGTGCGGGCGCCGGTGGGTGGCGGCGCGGACACGTCGGCGACGCTGGAACTGCTGTCCCGCGCGACGCTCGAACGCCGTGAGGTGTGGATCGGGTTCGTGGACTCGAAGGGGACGGCGAGCCAGCGCGTCGTCCGGCCCGTGCGCGTCGGCGGCGGGGTCCTCGAAGGCGAGAACAACGAGCGCTACTCCCTGCACCGCATCACGTCCGCCGCCATCGTCGAGGATTGACGCCGGATTCGGTGAATCCCCGCCGAAGCGCCCGGGCAGGTGGTAAGCCTGGGGCATGAAGTGGGGAACGCGCGTGACCGCGGTGGCAGCAGCGACGGTGTTGGGCGGAGCCGGGTTCGCCGGAGCGGCCGGCGCGGCGGGGCCGCCGGTCTACTCGAAGTACGCCGTGCACGGGACCACGCACATCGCCAAGCCGGACGCCGGCCTCGACCTCGGCCCGGGGCAGTTCGACATGTACACGCTCATCGGCTCCTACACCTTCTACGGGACGATCACCCTGCCGCCGGTGCGGATCACCCGGCCGGTGCCGGGGGTCGGCAAGGTCAGCGGAACGGTCACGTTCGGCCCCGGCCGCGCCGAGGGCTCGGTGTCCGGCGGGTTCTCCGGCTCGGCGACCTGGCCGGTGACGCTCTCCGACGTCCGGGTCAACGGGGCGGCCTACGACGTCGGTGCCGGGTGCGGCACGGCCGAGCCGCTGACGACCGAACTCACGTCGGACGACTTCGCCGCGGGCAAGGGCGGCCGCCTCGAATCGACCTACACGATCGGCGCCTTCGAGAACTGCGGCTCGGCGACACCGCTGATCAACGCCTTCGTGCCGGGCCCCGGCAACACCCTGACCCTCGACCTCGCCGCGGCCGGTTAGAGCGCGCGCAGGCCGGCCAGGACGCGTTCCATGAACTCGCGGGACGACCGGTCGCCGAGGATCAGCTCGGTCTGGTGGATCAGCACGAGCCCGATGTCGGCCATGTCCCCGACCAGCACCTTCACCACGCCCAGCGGCAGCCGCAGGTGCGCGGCGATCTCCGCCACGGACCGGGTGTCCAGGCACAGGTCGCAGATCCGCCGGTGCTCGACCGACCGGACCCCGCGGTAACGGCGCCCGTCGTCGGACGTCGAGACCAGCGCCTCGAGCGCCAGGTTGTGGTCGGACCGGGTGCGCCCGCCGGTGCGGGTATACGGGCGGACCCGCGAGCCCGCCGAAGCGACGGGAGCCGGGCTCGCCACGCGGGCCGGTTCGTTCCAGCCCGGGTCCTCCCACGGTTCCGGGTGGGGGACCCAGCGGGTCTCCGGGTCCGGCGGGGGCGTCCAGTCCGCGGGTGGCGGCGGGGCCCACGAGGGCGGGGGCGCCGCCTGCGGCCGCGACACGGGCGCGGGCGGTCCTTGCGCCGGCCGGCGCGGGGCGGGCGGGCGGGGTGCCGGGGGGTGGTGCGCCGGCGGGTGGTGGGCCGGGGGCCGCGGCGGAGCGGGCTGGCGGGCACCCCGCGGCGGGGTCCACGCCGGCTCCAGCGGCGGGGGCTCCGGCTCGGCGGTCTCCCCGTCCTGCCACTCCGGCTCGACGGGGTCGTAGCCGTCGTCGAACTCCGGCGCGCGCGCGTGCGGGTAGCCCACGGGCTCCGGGCGGGCGTAGCGGTCGTAGCGGTCGTCGGTGAACTCGGGCGCGTGCGTGCCTCGGTGCCCCGGACCGGCGTAGCGATCGTCGGCAAACTCCGGCGCGTGCGTACGCGGGTAACCCGCGGACTCACGAGGGGCGTAGCGATCGTCGGCGAACTCGGGCGCGTGCATGCCCGGGTGCTCCGGGCGGGCGTAGCGATCGTCATCGAACTCAGGCGCGGGCGTACCCGGGTACCCCGCGGACTCACGAGGGGCGTAACCCTCGTCAGCGAACTCCGGCGCGTGCGTACCCCGGCGACCCGGGCCGGTGTAGCGACCGTCCCCGAACTCAGGCGCGTGCGTACCCGCGTAACCCCCGGCCTCACGGCGGGCGTAACCCTCGTCGGCGAACTCCGGCGCGTGCCCCCGCGAGTAATCCGGGGGCTCGGGGCGTTCGTAATCCTCATCCTCGGCCGAGGATGAGGAGCCCCACTCGCGGGTGTCCTCGTCGGTGTAACCCTGCGGGTCCGGCTTCGGCCGCGAGGGCTTGCGCTTGGGCATGATCATCGACAGCGTCGACATGTCGAACTTGCTGGGCGAATCGAAACCCTCGCGCTCGGTGCCGCGGTGCAGTGCGTCCCAGCCGCTGGAGTCCGGATCGTCGAATCCCGAAATCCTCATCTCGCCCTACCCACGCACGCCGCCCTGCAGCTGCGCGCGCAGCTCGGGGGTGATCTGCTGGCCGACCCGCTCGACGAGCAGGGTCATCTCGTAGGCGACCGTGCCGATGTCGCACGTCGGCGCGGCCAGCACCGCCAGCGACGATCCGTCCGAAACGGACATCAAGAACAAGTAGCCGCGCTCCATCTCCACCACGGTCTGGTTGACGCCGCCCGCTTCGAAGCAGCGCGCGGCCCCCGCCGTCAGGCTGATCAGCCCGGACGCGACCGCCGACAGCTGCTCGGCACGTTCCTGGGGCAGCCCTTCCGACGGCGCCAGCAGCAACCCGTCCGCGGACACCAGAACGGCGTGCGCGGCACCGGGTACCCGGCGCACGAAGTCCGTGATGAGCCAGCCGAATGTGCCCTGGCCGGAAGCCGTCACTACTGCTCCTCCTTGCTCGTGCGGCGTCGCCCGCCGCACCCCGGAGCGCCCGGCACGGCCGGTCGGCGACGCCACGGTAAAGCGTATTCGCACTGCCGGTGGTGTCGAGCCCGCCACCGGCAGGCCGGTGCGCACCCTACGTGTGCACCCGGCCGCGATCCGCGGCAACCCGGTCGCCCTCCCCCATCCGGGGGACACCCGACGCCGTCGCCCGCGGCTTGCACCCGCGCGCTGTCCGCGCAGGTCAGTCCGGGTAACGGTGGCCCGGGCGGACCACGTCACCGGGGCGGACCGGCCGGCTGCTCTTCCGGACGGTGACGAGACTCCCCGAAGTGGGTGAAGCACACGGAGTTCACTCCAACGGCCGCATCCGGTTCGGGGCGCCATCCGCTATCCCGCGCGCAACGCCGAATCGTGCGCGATCGCGTGCTGGACGACCGAGATCAGCACCTGCTTGGCGGATTCGCGCTCCCGCGCGTCGCACGCCATGATCGGGACCGACGGCGCGATGGTCAGCGCGTGCCGGACGTCCTCGATCTGGTGGTGCAGAAGCCGGTCGAAGCAGTTGATGGCCACGACGTAGGGCAGCTTCCGGTTCTCGAAGAAGTCGATCGAGGGGAACGCGTCGGCCAGCCGCCGCGTGTCCACCAGCACGACCGCGCCGATGGCGCCGACCGCGAGGTCGTCCCACATGAACCAGAACCGGTGCTGACCGGGGGTGCCGAACACGTACAGCACCAGGTCCGAGTCCAGCGAAATGCGCCCGAAGTCCATCGCCACGGTGGTGGTGGTCTTGTTGGGCGTGGCCGAGGTGTCGTCGTGTCCGACGCTGGCCTCGGTCATCATGGCCTCGGTGGTCAGCGGGTCGATCTCCGAGATCGCCCCGACCATGGTTGTCTTCCCCGAACCGAACCCGCCGGCGACCACGATCTTGGCCGACGAGGTCGGACCCGTCACCTGCGGCGCGTTCGCGTCGGAGTCAAATTCTCCGAAGCCCACTGAGCACCCTTTCCATGAACTCGATACTCGGGCGGTCGCCCACGGTCGCGCTGCTGGAGTGCACCAGCACCAGCCCGAGGCCCGCCACGTCACCAATCAACACCCGAACCACGCCGAGTGGCAGCCGCAGCAGCGCCGCCACTTCGGCCACCGACCTGGTGTCGAGGCACAGGTCGCAGATCGACCGGTGCTCGGGCACCCGGACCCGGTCGAGCATCCGGCCCTGTTCGCTGGTCGAGATCAACGCCTCGATGGCCAGGTCGAGGGTCGCCTTCGTCCGGCCCCGGGTCCGGAAGTACGGCCGGACCAGGCCCGAGGTCTCCATCTCCGTCTGCGGCGGCTCGTCGACGTACTCCTGGTGGGCCTGCCGCGGCAGCGCCGCGGCCAGCTCCCCGGAGTCCGGGCCCGACGAGAAGTCCCGCTCGGTGCTGTACGCGGCGAACTCGTGCGCGTTGTACAGCGGCCCGCTCGAGCCGCCGAACAGCTCCGCACCCGGCCCGCCGAGCAGCCGGTCGCGGTACTCGGTACCGCCCGCGATCGGCCGGAGCGGTTCCTGCCCGGCGTTGCTGTCGGTGAGCCAGTTCGGTGGTTCCCGCACGGGGTCGCTGTCGGAAGCCTGCACCCGCCGCGCACGCCACTCCCGGTCGACGCGGTCCCGGAACGACTGCCAGTCCTCCCGGCCGTCGTCCGATTGGTCGGACCACCCGCCGGAGAAGTCGTCACCGAGCCGCCCATCACCCCTCAAGCGCCCGTCGTCCACGGCTCTCTCCTCGGTTCCCAGGTCCTCAGCGGCGAACTGCCGAACCCTGCAGTTGCGCCCGCATCTCCGGAGTCAGCTGCTGGCCGACCCGCTCCACCAGCAAGGTCATCTCGTAGACGACCAAGCCGATGTCACTCTCCGGCGACCCCAGAACCGCCAGACACGAACCGTCGGAAACCGACATGAGGAAGAGGAAACCGTTGGCCATCTCGACCACGGTCTGCGCCACCGTGCCGCCCTCGAACACCTTGGCCGCACCGCGTGCGAGGCTGGTCAGCCCCGACGCCACCGCGGCCAGCTGGTCCGCCCGGTCCTTCGGCAGGCCCCGGGAGGCCGCCAGGAGCAGGCCGTCGGCCGACACCACGACCGCGTGGGCCGCGCCGGGCACCCGGTGCACAAAATCCGTGATCAGCCAAGCGAAGCTGCCGGCATTGTTCGCCTTGGCATGCGCTTGGCCGCCCGGCTGCGCGGAGCCACCCGGCTGCATTGCACCCGCCCGTGTCACTTTCACTCCTCACTGCTGTCTGTGGTGTTGCCACGCCCGTGAACTCCGCTGCCTTCCAGCCGCTCGTCGCCCGGGAGTTCCTTCAAAGCGTGCCGTCCCGAGGTGTAGCCCCGTTGGAAGCTTGCCATCCGGCTCCGCGCGGCGGACGCCGAGCGGGTGATCGCACCCGTTCCGGGCATGCCGGCTGTCGCGTCCGCGAAGTTGTTCTGCGCCGGCGCCTCGGGTGTCGCGCTCGGGCTGTTGATCGATCCCGGCACCAGGTAGGCGTTCGGGATGCGCTTGGGCAGCCCGGCCGGGGTGATCTCCTCGTTCTTGGACTCCAGCAGCGACTGCGCCGCCTGCCAGCCGTCGTCGGAGGCGCTGTGCCAGCCGTCGTCGGGCGGGAGGAGCGGGTGCCGGGTCGCCGCGGTCGGCTGCAGCTCGTCGCGGGCCGGCTCGGCCCGGTGCGACTCGGCCCGGTGCGACTCGGCCCGGATCGGCTCGGCCCGGATCGGCTCGGCGCGGACCGGCTCGGCCGGGGCCGGCGGCTCGTCGGAACCGGTGAGCGGCGGCAGGTTGGGGTCTTCGCCCCCGTTCTGCGGCGGCACCGGGTCGGCTGCCGAGTCGTCACCCTCACTGAACCAGCGTGACAGCACCGACTGGTAGATGGGCAACCGCCGGGTGGGTACGTCGTCCTCGAGGGCCGACGAACCGACCTCGGCCGCGGGCGGCGGCGCCGGTGGCGGCTCCTCCGGCGGCACGAACTTCGGCTCGCGCTTGGGCAGCACCAGCGGCGCGAACTGCGTGTCGGCGGCCCGCGAGCTGGCGCCGTCGCCGTTCGACGACGGGGTCAGCGGCGCCAGGTCCTCGGCGGTCGGCCAGGCCGGCGTCTCGGGCTTCGGCAGCTCCGGCGACAGGAACGGGCCCGCCGCGCGGCCGCCGCTGACGAGGTCGTCCAGGCTGATCGGCTGGTCGAGCGGCACCAGGCCGCCCTGGTTCGGCACCGGCTCGTGCGACGGCGGGGCCGGCGGTGGTGGCGGTGGCGTCTGGGCGAACGACTGAGTCTGGTCGAAGTCCGAACGCGCGGCCGGGATCGGGATGCTCGGCATCGACATCGACGTCTCGGAGCGGTTCGCCGGCGGCGGGGTCTGCCGCTGCATGCCGGGCCGGAGCTGGGTCAGCAGCTCGGCCGGGACGACGACGCGGGCGATCACGCCACCCTCGATGTCTTCGTTCTCGCGCAGCCGGACCTCGATGCCGTGGCGCTTGGCCAGCCGCGAGACCACGTACAGACCCATCCGCCGGGTCACCGACACGTCCAGGTCCGGCGGGTCGGCGAGGCGGGCGTTGACCTCGGCCAGCCGCTCCTCGCTCATGCCGACACCGTGGTCGGTGACCTGGATGGCCAGCGCCTTGCGGCGGGTCACCACGGCCCGCACGATGACCTTCGTCTCCGGCTCGGAGAAGTAGGTCGCGTTGTCGAGCAGCTCGGCGAGGACGTGCACGAGGTCGTGGATCGCCAGGCCCTGGACCGCGACGTCGGGCACGATGCCGACCTCGATCCGGGCGTACTGCTCGATCTCCGACACCGCGGCGCCGATGACGTCGGCCGCGGGCACCGGCTTGGGCACCGACTTCGCCAGGCCGGCGCCGGAGAGCACCAGCAGGGACTCACCGTTGCGCCGCAGCCGCGTCGCGAGGTGGTCGAGCTCGAACAGGCTGGCCAAGTGGTCCGGGTCCTGCTCGTCGGCTTCCAGCCGGTCGATGACGCCGAGCTGGCGTTCCACCAGCCGCTGCGACCGGCGGGACAGGTTCACGAAGATGCCGTTGACGTTCTCGCGCAGGAGGGCCTGCTCGGCGGCCATCTTGACGGCTTGCTCGTGGACGATGTCGAACGACCGCGCGACCTCGCCGATCTCGTCGCGGGAGGTGACGGGCACCGGCTGGACGGCCCGCTTGGAGGCGCCGACCGGGTCCGGGTCGTCGAGGATCGCCTGCACGGTTTCCGGCAGCCGGGTGTAGGCGATGTCCAGCGCGCTCTTCCGCAGCACCCGCAGCGGGCGCAGCATCAGGCGGGCGACGACGAGCATCAGCGCGACCGCGAGCGCCAGGGCCGCGAGGACCACGGCACCGCCGACCCACGCGGAGTTGACCGCCGCCGTGGCGAGGTCGTCGGCGCGGGTCTTGAGCTGCGCCAGCAGGTTCGACTCGACCGCGTGCAGCTTGTCCGCCGACACGGTGCTGTCCTTGCCGAGCGCCGTGGTGTCGATGCTCGGCGCCTCACCCAGCTGGGCGAAGGCGAACGCCGCGGTCTGGATCCGCCGTCGGTCGTCGACGTCCGGGCCGGAGTAGGTGTCGTTGTAGAGCTGGCGCTGGTCGTCGTCGGCGTTCGCGAGGAAGGCCGCGATCGAGGCGTCCGCGCTGGACGCCGACGCCCGCGTCTGGTCGAGCAGGTCGCCCGGGAAACTGCCGCGGAACGCGGCGATCTGCAGCTCGGCGTCGGAGCGGGTGGTGAACTCCTTCGCCTCGCTGATCGCCTGCGTGCTGGTGCCGAGGCGCAGCACGTCCCGGTCGGTGACCGCGGTGGTGACCTCGCGGCCGAGCTCGATGAGCGAGTCGAGGATGCCCGAGTAGGCGGTCAGCACCGTGATGTCGGGCAAGCCGTTCGCGGTGTTGAACGCCGCCCGCAGCGGGCGCAGGGCGTCGAGGCGCTGCAGACCGCGGGTGTAGCGGTCCTTCGTCGCCTGGTCGTCGTAGCCGAGGCTGCCCGCCGCGTTGCGCAGGTCGGCGACCTCGCGGTCGACCTTGGCGATCTGCGAGTCGAGGCCGGTCTGCAGCAGGGGGTTGCTGGAGGAGATCCGCGCCACGGCCAGCGAGCGCTCGTTCTGCAGCTCGTGCACCACTGTGGTCACCTTGACGGCGAACGCCACCTGGTCGGCGGTGCGCTGGAACTCGGCCGCCTCGCGGGCGTCGTCGATCACGCGCACCGCGCCCAGGGCGAGGGCGGTCAAGGTCGGGATGATTAGGATCGCGGCCAGCTTGGACCGCAGCCGCCAGTCGCGCATGCCGGAGAACAGCCCGGCTTTCCGGCCCGGATCCGCTCCGGGTGACTGCGCAGGGGCCCCTCCAACCCCCGCGGCGTCTTCGTTCGGCACCGCCGCACCACCATCATCGTTCGTGCTCGGGAAACCCTGGTCGGTCCAGCGCCCGCCAGGGCGCATCGTGTTCTCCTCAGCCACTCGTCTGCACGCTCCCGGGGTTCCGGCGCTCCGGTCCTTCGGAAGGAGCCCAGCGCAAGACGCTACCCGTAAGGGTGAAAAGATCGTCTCCAGTGTCGGCACTGGGGGTTCCTGAACCCCGTCCGGTCGGACGGAATCGGTTCAGCTCGAGCATCACGGTCGGGTCCCTGCGCTGGTCTTGCATCGGTCTGTTGGTTCCGCCTAGTCCACCGGCTCGGCGGCTGTGCCCGGCCAGGCAGAGGTCATCGCGGGGAAGCTTCTCTCAGGAAAACCACAGTGGGTCCTGGTACACCGACGGGGAACTGCTTGATCGGCCATCCAGGCACTCTCTCTCACTACATCGGAGGTTGTTACCTCCCCGCAGGTGCAGAGGGTAGCGAACAGCAGGGGAAGATGTAACCCTCCCGACAGGACCCGCTCGATGTTGCACAGCGTTCGCTCAGTCGGCGCACAGCTGCCCATCGCGTTTTCGGGAACTGGTCCCTACGCTGCGTAAACCGCTACGACGAGTGGAGCAGCGGGTCTAGACCAGAGGCCGAAAGAGTGACGTGCGCCACTCGGTCAGGTAGTGATTCCACCCATTGTGAGCAAGCTGTCACGTTCTCTACAGTGGCCCGGGTGACTTTCGAGAATGAGTCACGCACTTCCACCGGAATCGGTGCCCCAACCGTCACTTTCTTCAAGGAGCAGGCCTTGCTTGGAAACGCCATGAGCAGTGGCCGGGTTCGCACTCGCCGCGCCGCGCTCGGGCTCGCCCTCACTGTCGCAGCCGCCACAGCCCTCACCGGCTGCAGCGCGCTCGGCTCGGACGGCTCGAACGCCTCGTCGACCGGGGGCGGCCTGGAGAAGTCGAAGATCAAGGTCTCCATCATGCCGACCACGGACCTCGGGCCCTTCTGGCTGGCCCAGGACGGCGGCTACTTCAAGGCCGAGGGCCTCGAGGTCGAACAGATCGTCGCCAAGAGCGGCCAGGAGTCGATGACGAAGGCGATCTCCGGCGAGGCCGACATCGCCCTCTCGACCTACACGCCGTTCTTCGTGGCCAAGAGCAAGGGTGCCGCGGACGTCCAGCTGGTCGCCGACGGCACGTCGGTGAACGCCAAGAGCAACGCGATCGTCACGGTGCCGAACTCGAACGTGAAGACGGTCAACGACCTGGCCGGCAAGCGGATCGCGATCACGGCCATGAACACCGCGTCCGACATCCTCACCAAGTCCGTCATGAAGGACCACGGCGTCGACTTCAGCCAGGTCAAGTGGACCCTGATCCCGCTGCCGAACATGGCGGCGGCGCTGAAGGACAACCAGGTGGACGCGGCCTACATGCCGGAGCCGATGCTCTCGCAGGCGGCGAAGACCGTCGGCGCGACGCCGGTCATCGACATCAACACCGGCGCCAGCCAGGACTTCCCGCTGACCGGCTACGGCTCGACGACGAAGTGGGTGCAGTCCAACCCGAAGACCCTCGCGGCCTTCCAGCGGGCGATGAAGAAGGCCACCAGCGACGCGATCAACGACCGCTCGAAGGTCGAACCGCTGCTGGTCAAGTACGCGAAGATCGACGAGGACACGGCCAAGCTGCTCACCCTGCCCGGCTACGGCTCCACTCTGGACGCCCGGCGCCTGCAGCGGGTGCCCGACCTGCTGCTGCAGATGGGCGTCATCACCAGCAAGGTCGACGCCGCGCCGATGATCGCCCCGCAGGCGACCAGCTGACGTCAACGTGAAGAAACTGCTTCGAGGCCTGGCCGGTCTGGTCGGCTTCCTCCTGTTCTGGGAGGTCGTCGTCCAGGTCGGCCTGGTCAGTAAGACGTTCACCCCGCCGCCGAGCGTCGTCCTGGTCACCGTCGGGGACCTGCTGGGCGACCCCGAGTTCATCCGGGACATCGTCGCGACCATGCTCGCCTGGCTGATCGCCATCGTCGTCGCGATCGCGATCGGCGTCCCCGCCGGCCTCCTGCTCGGCAGTGTCCCGGCCCTGCGCTCGGCCACCGCCGCGATCGTGGAGTTCCTCCGGCCGATCCCGGTCACCGCGCTGGTTCCGCTGGTGCTGCTGGTGATCGGCTCCGGCCCCGACGCGAAGATCACCCTCGCCGTCTACGCCTCGCTGTGGCCGATCATGTTCAACACGATCTACGGCATGAGCGAGATCGACCCGGTGCTGATGGAGACCGCCCGTGCGTGCGGGACCAGCCGGTTCCGCATCCTGTCTTCGGTCGCGCTGCCGCAGACCGCGCCCTTCGTCTTCACCGGCGTCCGGCTGTCGGCGACCATCGCGCTGATCGCCGTCGTCAGCGTCGAGTTCCTGGCCGGTTCCCAGCTCGGTCTCGGCAGCTTCATCATCGTCGCCAGCACCGGTTCGATCCGGTTCGACCTGGTCCTGGCCGGCACGGTGGTCGCCGGGGCACTGGGCTACCTGATCAACGAGGGGCTCGAGCAGCTCGGCAAGCGGCTGTTCCGGTGGAGCACAGTGGACCGGGAGGCGATCGCGTGACCGCGGCGACCCTTTCGGGCCGGGTGGGCCGGCGCGCCGCGCGCGGTGCCGCCTCGGTCCTGCGCAACTGGCTGCTGTTCGCGATCCTCGTGGTGGGCTGGGAGTTCGCCGCCCGCGCCGGTGGCAGCAAGTTCTTCCCCCCGCCGTCGGAGATCGCGACCACCGCCGCCAAGCTGTGGTTCACCGGGCCCGCGTCGCACCTGTTCCTCACCGACGCGGTGTTCGACAACGTGTTCCCCAGCCTCGGCCGGACGCTCGGCGGCTGGGCGCTGGCCGCGGTCGTCGGCATCGTCCTCGGCGTGCTGCTCGGCCGGTCAGCGACGGCGATGGACTACGTCGGCCCGCTGTTCGCGTTCTTCCGCTCGATCCCGCCGCCCACGCTGATCCCGGTGTTCGCGGTGCTGTTCGGACTGAGCTCGGGCATGCAGATCGGGTCGATCATCTTCGGCGCGGTGTGGCCGGTGCTGCTCAACACCGTCGACGGCGTCCGCTCGGTCGACCAGGTCAAGGTGGAGACGGCGCGCTCGATCCGCACCCCCAAGCGGTACTGGGTCGGCATGGTGGTGCTGCCGGCGGCGGCGCCGAAGATCTTCGCCGGGATGCGGGTGAGCCTGTCGATCTCGCTGCTGCTCATGGTCGTGTCCGAATTGGTCGGCGCCTACAACGGCATCGGCCGGTCGCTGCTGAACGCCCAGCAGGACTTCGAATTCCCGACCATGTGGTCGTGGCTGGTGCTGCTGGGCATCCTCGGCTACGTCTTCAACACGATCTTCCTGGCCGCGGAGCGGCGGGTGCTGGCCTGGCAGCCGGCCCGCCTCGGCCGCGACTGACGCTGCGAAAGGCCTCTCCCATGTCCACCATGCTCGAAGTGTCCGGCCTCAGCCACACCTACGGCACCGGCGCCAAGGCGCACACCGCGGTGAACAACCTTTCGTTCACCGTCGAGACCGGTCAGCTGGCCAGCATCGTCGGCCCGTCGGGCTGCGGGAAGTCGACGCTGCTGCGCTGCATCGCCGGGCTGACCCCGCCGACCGGCGGCACGGTCAGCCTGCACGGCGACCGCGTCTCCGGCGTGCCGGACGACCTGGCCGTCGTGTTCCAGGACTACAGCCGGTCGCTCTTCCCCTGGCTGTCGGTGCAGAAGAACGTCGAGTTCCCGCTGCGGTGGCGGCCGATCTCGAAGTCCGAGCGGCGGGCACGGGCCGCCGAGGCGCTGGAGCACGTCGGTTTGTCCGACGTCGGCGGCAAGTACCCGTGGCAGCTCTCCGGCGGCATGCAGCAGCGGGTGTCGATCGCCCGCGCGCTGGCCAGCCGCCCGGCGCTGCTGCTGATGGACGAGCCGTTCGCCTCGGTCGACGCCCAGACGCGCTTCGAGCTCGAGGACCTGACCCGGCGCGTGCAGCGCGAGCAGGGCAGCACGGTCCTGGTCGTCACCCACGACATCGACGAGAGCGTCTACCTGTCCGACCGGGTGCTGGTGCTGTCGAAGTCGCCGGCGTCGATCGTGGCGGACCTGCCGGTGGGCCTGCCCGCTTCGCGGGACCAGATCACGACCCGCGAGTCGGCGGAGTTCGTGACCCTGCGCGGCGAAGTGGCGCGGCTGCTGCACGGCGGCACCCCGGCGGAGGCCGCCACGGCCGCGTCCGACGCCGCCGAGTGGGAGCTGGCCGAGCGGGCACCGAACATGACGGAGACCAAGACCCACAGCCAGCGTTAGCCCTCTGCCGCGGCTTGTCGTGAGTGGTAAAGCGGGTTAGAACCCGCCTTACCACTCACGAGCCGTCAGTACAGCGACTTGGACGACGCGGCCACCCGCACGTGCACCAGCGTCGGGCGGGGGTCGGCCAGCGCCGCGGTGAGGCCGGGCGCCAGCTCCGACGGCTCGGTGATCGTCACGCCGTGGCAGCCCATGCTCTCCGCCAGCGCCGCGAAGCCGATGCCGCCCAGCTCGGTGCCCGGCAGCTTCGCGCCGCCGATCGCGTCGCCGAGGATGCGGACCGCCGCGTACTCGGAGTTGTCGAGGATCACGAACGTCACCGGCAGTTCTTCGCGTGCCGCCGTCCAGAGGGCCTGGATGCCGTACATGCTCGAGCCGTCGCCGATCACGCCGACGACCTTGCGGTCCGGCCGGGCGAGCGCCGCGCCGACCACGCCGGGGACGCCGTAGCCGAGCGTGCCGCTGGCCATCGTCAGGAATCCCGTGTCGGTGGCCGTGATCGGCAGGTGGTCGTGCAGGACCCCGCGGTGGCTGGGTGCCTCCTCGACGACGAGGGCGTTGTCCGGCAACAGATCCGCGAGCGTCGAGTAGACGAGTTCGCCGGTCAGCGCGTCGCCGGCCGGCTTCGCGGGACGCTGCCGCGGCGCCGGCGCGGGCCGGCTGCTCCGCTCGGCGACGTTCAGCAGGGCGCGGATGCCCAGCTTCGGCGTGGCCCGGATGCCGGTGCCTTCGAAGGCGCGCGCGAGGACCTGCTCGTCGTCGCTGACGATGAACAGCGGCGGCAGCGCAGCTTCCCCGCGCCCGCGGTCGACGTGGTAGGTGAAGGCGGGCGCGCCGAGCACGACGACGAGGTCGTGCCGCGCGAGCGCGTCGGCGACGGCGCCGCGTTCGGGGTCGAGGAACCCTTGGAACAGCGGGTGGTCCTCGGGGAAGGAGCACCGGTAGGACATCGGCGCGACCCACACGGCGGCGTTGAGCCGTTCGGCGAGCGCGACGGCTTCGACGACGGCCCCGTCCTGGTCCACGGCTCCCCCGACGACGAGCGCCGGCCGTTCGGCCGCTTCGAGCGCGGCGTTGAGCTCGTCGACGGCCTCGGGATCCGGCGCATAGCCCCGGATCCGGGGCCGGGAGACGATGGGCCGTTCGGTGGTGACGGACCAGTCGTCGGCCGGCACGGACACAAAAACCGGACCGGACGGCGCCTGCGTGGCGACGTGGTAGGCCCGGGCCAGCGCGGCCGGGACGTCTTCGGCGGAGGCGGGCTCGATCGACCACTTCACGTACGGCTTCGGGAATTCGGGCGCTTCCACGGCCCCGAGGAAGGGCTCGTGCGGGATGAGCGACCGGATCTGCTGCCCGGCGACGACGATCATCGGCGTCCGGTTGCGGTAGGCCGTGAAGAGACTGCCGAGCCCGTGCCCGACCCCGCCGGCGGAGTGCAGGTTGACGAGCACGGCTTGGCGGGTGGCCTGGGCGTAGGCGTCGGCCATCGCCACCACGGCGGATTCCTGCAGCCCCAAGACGTAGTCGAAGTCGTCGGGCCAGTCGGTGAGGAACGGCACCTCGGTGGTGCCGGGGTTGCCGAACACCGTGGTGAGGCCGAGTTCGCGGAGGAGTTCGCGGGTGGCGTCCAGCACCGTGCGCTTGATCATGCGGACAGGTTAACGCTTAGCCATGCGAAGGAAAGCCCCCCAAGCGGCCGAATCGACGGTGAGCGTGCCCCCGGTCCGGTCCTTGGTGTCGCGGATCTGTGACACCGGCCCGAGCTGCACCTCGACACAGTTCTCTTCGCTTCCGCTGTAGCTCGATTTACGCCACATCACGCCTCCAAGTCGGCGATCACCTCCCGGATGAGCGCGCAGGATGCCTGCTCACTCAGGGCCAGTGCCGCCATCGCCCGCTGGGCCGCGCGGTAGTCGGCCACCTGCTGCTCATCGTAGAGGTAAGCACTGCCCCGGTACTGCTCCAGAAAGACGATAGGGGGCAGGTCGGCGTAGTCGAAGATGACGAAGGAACCGTTGAGACCGGGGTGGAACTCCTCGCTCTCCGGCAGCACCCGCAGGCTGATGTTCCGCCGCTCGGCCAACTCGGCGAGGTACCTCAGCTGCGGAAGCATGATCTCGCGGCCGCCGAGCCGCTGCCGGATGACGGGCTCGGCGAGGAACACGGTGTAGGGAGACGGGTCGCGGCCGGTCAGCACCTCCTGCCGCAGCAAGCGAACCTTCAACCTCAGGCGCAACTCCTCCTCCGCCCGCCGCCGACCACCGGTACCGAGGATCGCCCAAGCGTAGTCCGGGGTCTGCAGCAGCCCGGGGATCACCAGCGGCTCCCAGGCGAAGATCGCCGAGGCCGTGCGCTCGTACTCGATGAAGGCCGAAAGCCTCGGCGAGATCCCGGGAATGCTGTGCTCGAGCCAGTTGGGTTCGCGGGCGTTGCTCGCCAGCTCCAGCAACCGCTTCCGCTCCACCGGATCCACCCGCATCGCTCCGAGCAGCAGCGCGACCTGCTCGGTCTTGGGCACGCGAGTGCCGCTCTCCCAATGCGAGAGGCTCTGCGCCGCTACCTTCGCCATCCGCGCGAGTTCGCGCATGCCGAGGTTCCGCGCCTCCCTCGCCGTCCGGAGGCCGAAGCCCAGCGCGCGAGACCTTGGCGTCGCTATCAGTGTTGCCATGCACACATTGTGTCATCGGCCACCGACAGAAACGGGAAACCGGGGCTGTCGCAAACGCGCGACAGCCCCGGTTCGCACACTCAGCCGATCAAGCCCGACAGCCCGGTGCCCTTGAAGGACCCCCAGCCCGTCACCTGGTCGTATCCCGTCCCCGCGCTGAAACCCGTTGTGCCGTGGAGGGTGTTGTTGCCCGTCGTCACGTCGTGGAAGCCCGTGCCGTACGAGGACCCGTTGCCGATCGAGTAGAACTTCGGGTTCAGGTTGCCCAGACCGCCGCCGTGCACCTGGTTCTGCAGCGTCGCGAACGCCGCCCACAGCGGGGCCGCGCCCGACGTGCCGCCGACCGTGCCCCAGCTGCCCGCCGTGTAGATGTAGTAGCCCGACGTCGGGGACGCGTCCGCCGAAACGTCCGGCACCTTGCGGTACGTCGTGCTCTGGGAGGACTGCCACGACGGCGCCGTGAACACCGTCGAGATCCCGCCGCCGGTCGAACCGCCGCTGCTGCCGTCGTTCCACGTCGCTTCGCTGCTGTAGCCGTTCGTCGACGTGACGCTCAGCTTCGTGCCGCCGACGCCCGTCACGTTCGGGCTCGACGCCGGGAAGTCGACGCCCCTCGCCGTCGAACCGGTCTGGCGGTAGCAGTCGGTCGTGCCGTCGTCGCCCGCCGCCGCGAAGTACGAAATGCCCTCCGCGGTGCCGGTCGCGATCGCGCTGCTCACGCTCTTCGCCGCGCTCGACCCTTCGGCGGCTTCGCAAGCGCCCCAGGAGATCGAAACGACGTCGACCGTCGCGTCGGACGCGATCTTCTGGTACATCGCCAGTTCGCCCGCGCTCGAGTTCGGCGCTTCGTAGACGTAGTCGTTGGCCGCCGCGGCCAGCGCGTGCACGACCTCGATGTCGAGCTCGACCTCGATCTGACCGTCGCCCGGTGACGAGTCGTAGTTCGCGCCGCTTACGCCGACCGTCGTCACCGAACCCGCGGAAAGGCCGTAGGTGCTGTCGTACTTGGTGATGTTGGACTTCTGGTAGCCGTCGAACTCGACAAAACCGACGTTCACGCCGCGGCCGGTCGCCGACAGGCCACTGGTGCCGTAGGCGGTCTTGAGCACCGGCGGGGTGACGGACTTGACGACGTTGGGCTGGGCGAGCGGCTTCGACGCGTGCGTGCGCACCGCGTGGTTGTCGAGGCCGACGACGCCGCCCACGACGTCCGAGACGCTCGCGGGCACGGCCGGCACGGCGTCGTTGGCGAAGAAGTCCCGTCCGGAAACCCGGTCGTGGTAGGTGCCGATCGGAGTGCGGAACGCCGCTTCCAGCTGCGCCGCCGAGCCGGTGAACGTGACGGACTGGCGGTTCCCGGAAACCTCGATCCCGGTCGCCCCCGCTTTCCCGAGAAATGAGACGGCCTTGTCGACGTCGGCCTGGGTCGGACCGAACCTGGCATTGAACTGCGCCGGGGTCAGAAACCGGTGGTATTGCGGCGAAGCGGGGTTTTGCACGTCGGCGAGGAACTTTTCCAGCGCCTGCTGGTTGTGCAGTTTCAGCGAGAGCGCGGCGGTGATCGGCCGGTCGGCCGCGACGTCGCCGGTGCGGGCGCTGTTGACCAACGGCGCGGCGTTGCCGGCCAGCGTGACCAGGGGTTCCGGCGCCGCGGCGGCCGGAACGGCCACGGCGAGGCCGAGCAACGCCGGCAGCGGCACAGCGGCCGCGACGAGCTTGCGCAAGCGCATGGGGAATTTCCTCTCGGCGGTGGGGACCGGGCCTGCGCGAAATGCTCGCCGCAGGTTGCCGAGAAGCATAAGAAGCCGCGATCACGTCGAGGAACCTACTTTTGGCTGAGGTTCGACGGATCCCATTTTCATTTTCCGCGCGGTTTACCTTTGGCTGATCATTCGATTATCGTCCGGATTGTCCGAGATCGTCGATGCGGTCGACGATCTCCTGCGCGTCCGCATTGCCGGAGAACCGGCGGGCGGCCGCCGACAGCGAGTGCAGCCGCTGCCGCACCCGCGGCGACCGCAGCGCCCAGGCCAGCTCGACCGCCTCCTCGCCGACCGTGGTGGCGACGTCGAGATCGCCGTTCAGCGCGTGCACGGTGGCCAACCAGATCAAGGTCAGCGAACGGCTGCGCGTCATGCCCAGCGGATAGCCTCCGATCGCCTCGACGAGGGCCGGAATGCCGCCCCGGCCGTGGCGGATGTCGACCATCTGCGCCAATTCACCGTGCACCGTTCCGACCATCGCCGCCATGTCGGTAGCCCCGAAGAACGCCGCCCACGGCGCCCGTTCGCTCCCCTCGGCCTCCGCGAATTCCTGCCGGGCGCGACGCAGGTAGGTCAGCGCGCCGGTGACGTCGGCCTTCTTGGCGTGCGCCCACGCCTGGTTGGCCGACAGGATCGCCTGCGCAAGCTTGGAGTGCGCCGCCAACGCCGCCTCCCGGCCCCGGGCGAACTCCACCAGCGCCGCGTCGACCGCGCCGTAGTGCAGGTGCAACCGCCCGACGCGGTACCGGATGTTGGCCTGGAGGTCGTCATTGCCCGCCTCGATGGCCAGCTCGAGCGCTCGCGCGAACCCCTCCAGCGCGGCGACCGGGCGGTCCTGGTCGAAGTTCGTCCAGCCGGCCAGGTTGTACAAGTCGGCGACAGCGGTGTACAGCCTCGCCAGAACGACCGTCTTCGCCACGCCGTCCAGCAAGGCCACGGCGGCCGGCAGCCTCGCCTCGACGGCCACCCGGCACGAGCCGCCGCCGTAGCGGTAGTCCAGGGCCCTGAGCTCCGCAATGCCGTCTTCGAGCTGCCGCACGTCGGCGAGGCCCACGCGCGTGCCCTGCCGTTCGTCCCGTCCGTCACTGCCGGTCATGGCAGCCCTCCGTCCGTAGAGAGCTGCCGATCGGGCAGCTCTGCTCATTCCCCGCCGGGCCAGGCCGGAGCCCGCTCCTTCGAGGAAGTGGCACCGGGCAGCACCCCGGTGGCGGTCAGCACCACGCCCGTGGCGGTTTCCGCGATCTTGACGGCGGCCAGCAGACCGGTGAGGACCAGGGAGCCACCGAGCCCCAGTTTCGCGAAATCGTCTTCGGAAGTTTCGGTTTCGCGTTGACGCGGTATCGCGCCGGTCACGATTCGGCCCTCCTGCTTGCCGCGGACGCACCCGGGCGAGATCCGCGAGGAATCAGCCGGCTCCAGGCGGCGGAAATCCACCTGATGGTCGACAACCTGAGTTCCTGCTGTCCACGCAACGAGTTCTCGAACTGAATACGCGCGCACACGGCGCCGCCTCCCGCACTGCAGATCGATTCCTTGAAGATCGCCCGTATCGCGAAATGCGGAACAACCGTAGCCAGTGGATCGCCCGGAAATCAGCCACCAACCAGGTCAAACCTGGGACTGCCTGTGCAGCCGCACGCGCACCTCAGGCCGTGGTCCTGCACGGGCCTATGCAATTTCATCGCGCGAGATCGCGATTGCGGGCGGCGCGCGAAACATCGGCGGAAATCGTTCTATTCCGCCGATCCTCCGCACGACCCGGGAGTCGATCAGGATTTGACGAGGTCGACCCAGGTGCGCACGGTTGCGGCGTCCACCGGAGCCAGCCAGCCGCCGGGCCGCACGGCACTCCCGACGTGGAACCCGCGCACCCCGCCCGCGCGCAGGAGGTGGACCTGCTGGGCGCGCAGGCCGCCACCCACGAGCAGATCCGGCCCGCTCTCGCGCTGCGCGAGCCGCTGCAGCACCGAAAGGCCGCTGGCCACGCCGTTCGGGTGGCCGGCGGCGAGCACGGTGTCGCACCCGAGCGAAGCCAGCTGGTCGTAGGCGCGCACCGGATCGCGAGTGCGGTCGATGGCGCGGTGGAACGTCCAGGGCAGCCCGTCGACCTCCTTGATCAGCGCCTCGCAGGCGTCCAGGTCGATCTCGCTGTCGACGGTCAGGAAGCCGAAGACGAACTCCCGCGCGCCCGCGTCGATCAGCCGGGCGGTGTCCGCGCGCAGCCCTTCGAGGTCGCCGATGGCGAAAGAACCGTTGTCCCGCAGCATGACCCGCACGGGGAGGTCGGTGGCCGAAAGAACGTCACGCAGCGTTTCGAGCGAGGGCGTCAGGCCGTCCTGCGCCATGTCCGCAACCAGTTCGAGGCGGTCCGCTCCGCCTGCCTGCGCGCCTTCGGCATCCGCCGCGTCCAGCGCGATCACTTCCAGCAGGGGCGTCTTCGAGCTCATGCCTCATCCGTTCACTGGTTCCGGGTGTCGTCTCCCCTCGCGTGCCGCCCTCGCCGGAAGCCGCCTTGAAGGCTCGTCATCCGCTCGCGTACCGCTTCCGGGGAAAGAGAGAGTATCGGCCGCTGTTCCGGCACCGCTCCCGGGCTGGCCGCCGAATCCACCGGCTGCAGGAACGGCCAGGTGTCCTCCGCGCCGTCCTCCTGTTCCAGCTCGGCGGGGGTGGGCCAGGCGTACGCAGGCTCGATCGCCGCCGGCGGCGCCACGGGTGTCAGCCGCGGCTCGGTGTCTTCGTCGTCCGGCTTCGCCTCGGGCAAGCCCGCACTTTCACGTGAAAGTGCGGGCCCAGGAGCGGCACTTTCACGTGAAAGTGCGCTCTCGGCGCGGGCGGGTGGCGGGGCGGTGAGCGCGTGCCGCGGCTGCGGAGCGGCCGGGCGCGGCTCCTCTTCGGCGACCGGCCGGGGTTCCGCCGGCCGCCGGGACACGTCGGGGGCGGCGGAGGCGTCGAACCAGCGGGAGAGGACGTCGCGGTAGGCGGGCATCCGCTCGGTCGGGGCGTCGAGGTCCAGGTGGGCGTCGTCGTCCGCGGTCGGCCACTCCGGCGCGTGGTCGCGGGCCACCACCGGGGCCCGGCGCGGCGGACCCGCCTCGATCGACGGCGGCGACAGCTCCTCCGGCTCCGGTTCGGGTTCGGGCTCCGGCGGCGTGAGCGGGGCGAGCGGCGCCAGCAGTTCCGGCTCGGGTGCCGCGGACGGCTCGGCGGGCGGGGGCGGCGCCGGCATCGGCGGCAGCTCGACGATGAGGGCCGCGGGCACCAGCACGGTCGCGACGAGCCCGGAATCCGCGCCCGCGCTCAGGCTGACGTCGATGTGGTGCCGCTTCGCCAGCGTCGCGACGACGAACAGGCCCATCCGGCGCGACACCTCGACGTCGACGTCCGGGGGGTGCGCCAGCCGGACGTTGGTGCGGTCGATCTCCGCCTGCGGCATGCCGGCGCCGTGGTCGATGATCTCGATCTGCCAGTCGCCGTCGTGGGTTTCGGCGCTCGCCACCGTGACCACCTCGTCGCCGGAGTAGCGCGTCGCGTTCTCCAGCAGTTCCGAGACGACGTGCACGAGGTCGTTGACGGCTTCGCCGCGGACCGCGACCTGCGGGGCCGGACCGAGCTCGATCCGCTGGTAGTGCTCGACCTCGGAGAGGGCGGCGCCGATGATTTCGTCGGCCGACACGGGGCCGGCGTCCTCCCGCGCCGAGTCCTGGCCGGAGAGCACCAGCAGGTTTTCGCTGTTGCGCCGCATCCGCGTCGCGAGGTGGTCGAGCTCGAACAGCCCCGCGAGGGTGTCCGGGTCCTGCTCGTCGGCCTCCATCCGGTCGAGCACCGTCAGCTGCCGTTCGACGAGGTCCTGGCTGCGCTGCGAGAGGTTGACGAACATCGCGTTGACGTTCTCCCGCAGCATCGCCTGTTCGCCGGCGAGCCGGACGGCCTCGCCGTGCACCGCGTCGAACGCCCGCGCCACCTGGCCGAGCTCTTCGCGGGTGAACACCGGCACGGGCGCGACGGCGAGCCGTTTCCGCAGGTTCTCCGGGGCGGGCTCGGGATCGGTGAGCAGGTTCTGCACCGCCGCGGGCAGCCGGTGCTCGGCCACCTCCAGGGCCGTCCGGCGCAGGATCCGCAAGGGGCGCAACAGGGATCGCGCGATGACCACCGACAGCACGCCGGCAACGAGCAGGACGCCGAGCACCACGCCGCCGTCCCAGAGCGCCGCCGTGCGCGCCTGCGCCGCCAGCGCGTCCGTGCGTTCCTGCAACTGGACCAGCAGCGCCTGCTGCACCTGGTGGGCGAGGTTCACGGTGTGGGTCGCCGAGGCGTCCCACTGGTTCGGGTCGAGGCCCGAGAGGTTCTGGCCGTTTTCGGTGCGGGTGAGCGCGGATTCGACCATGTCGTTGCCGATGTCGACGACCAGGCCGATCACCGTGTCGTCGAACATCCGCTGCTGGTCGGGGGTGGCGAAGGTGCGGTAGTCGCTGCGCGCGGCGGCCAGTTCGGCTTCCGCGCCGAGCAGGGCGCGCGTGCGGTCGCGGTTGAGCGTGCCGGACGCGAGCGCCTCGGCCATCACCGCCCGCTTGACCGACATCTGGTCCTTGATCCGGGCGAGCGCGTTGCCCGCCAGCCGCATCCGCGCGAGCTCCGGATCGGCGACGTCGGCGGCGGCGGAGTCGCTGATGTCGAGCAGGCCGGAGATCAGCTCGCTGTAGGAGCGCAGCACGGCGTCAGCGGGGAACGCCGAGTGCTCCGCCGAAAACCGCAGGCCACTGAGCACGCGCAGCCGGTCGTCGGTCTGCTGCAGGCTGTCCTCGGCCTTGGCGTCCAGCCTCGGCTTGCTGTCGGCGAGAGTCCGCTCGAACGTGCCGATGGCCTGGTCGACGCGGTTGCGCTGGGCGGTGAGGTCGGCGGTGTCACCCTGCCGGTTCTGGGCGACGAACCGGACACTGAGGTCGCGCTCGCGCTGCAGCTCGTGCAACGCTTCGGCGACGGTGCTGTCGACCCGGCCGCGCGTGGCGAATTCGGCCAGCTGCTGGGCATCACGCAGGTCGGAGCTGATCCGCAGGCCGACGAGCGCGATGACGGCCAGCGCCGGGATCAGGAGGACAGCGAAGAGCTTCGTGCCGAGACGCCAGTTCCGCAGCCGCCAGCGGCCGCCCGCCGGACGCGGATCCGCCGCGTCACCGCCCTTGCGGGGACGCTTGTCGCGACGGGTCACCTGGTTTCCTTTTCCGCCGCGGGCGGGAACCCGCGGATCGAACGACACTCGAACCTACTGAACGGTAGCCCGCCCCATGAAGATCCGAAAGCCGCGCCGGCACGATACGGCCCTGCCCGCGATCGTATGGGGCGCGGACCATACGATCCAGCACGAGAACCAGATTCTCGCGGTAGGTGAAGGTTCATGATCAGACGCGGACGGATGATTCCGCTGGTAGCGGCGCTCCTGGCGACCGCGGGATGCAACGTGTTCTCTTCCGGCATCCCCGCGGCCCCGCCACCGCTGGAGCGGACCACCCTGCGCGTCGGTGTGGGCAACGCCATCGACACGGCCCCGCTGCGGATCGCCGTCGCGGCCGGGAAGTTCGGTTCCGCGGGCCTGAACGTGCAGCTCGTCGAGCTCGGCGCGGACGACGGGCTCGCGAAGCTGACTGCGGGTGACCTCGACGTCACCTTCGCCTCCGACATCGCGATGTTCCGCGCCGCGGCCGGCGGGACGGCGTTGCAGCTGCAGGGCGAGGCGTACACCTCCGGCCCCAACACGATGGCCCTGGTCACCCTGCCCGACTCGGACTACACCGTGCCGACGGCGAAGCGGTCGCCCGAGATCGCGGTGAACATGCTCGACGACGTCGGCGCGCTCGTCGCGCGTTCGGTGCTGGTCACCGCGGGCGTCGACGGGACCAAGATCAAGTTCCAGTCGGTGCCGTTCGACCGGATGCCGCAGGCCTTGCAGGCGGGCGACGCCGACGCCGCGCTCATGATCGAGCCGTACATCACCCGCGCCGAAAAGGACCTCGGCGCGCACATCCTGGCCGACGGCGCCCGCGGCTCGACCCTCGGCTTCCCGCTGTCCGGCTACGCGGCGGCCAAGCCGTTCGCGCAGGCCAACCCCCGGACGCTCGCGGCGTTCCGCACCGCACTGGGCGCGGCCCAGCAGAGCGCGACGGACCCGGCGATCGTGCGCGAGGCGCTGCCGAAGTTCTCCGACATCGACGCGACCACGGCCGCGCTGATCTCCCTCGGCTCGTACCCGGCGTCGCTCAACGGCATCCGGCTGCAGCGCGTCGCCGACCTGATGCACAACTCGGGACAGCTGGCGAACCGCCTCGACGTCCAGAGCCTGCTGCCCGACCGGACCGGTTATTAGCTGGCCATAAATCTACACCTGGTCTACTTTTGCACTCAGTCTACTTGAGGAGTGCGTGATGACCGACGTCCTGATCGCCGGAGCCGGCCCGACGGGCCTGCTGCTCGCCGCGGAACTCGCCATGGCCGGGGTGTCCGTGACCGTTCTCGAACACCGGACCGGGCCGGGCCTCCCCCGCCCCGTCGGGCTCCAGCCCCGCACGGCCGAACTCCTGGAGATGCGCGGCCTGAACCCGGCGGATCCGCAGGCCGACGGCCCGAACGGGCACTTCGCCGGGCTCCCGGTGGCGCTGGACCACAGCGTCTGGCAGACCCGGCACCCGCGCGTGCTCAACCGGACCCAGGACGACGTCGAGGCGATGCTGGCCGCGCATGCGCTGGCGCACGGCGCGGTCATCGAGCGCGGCCACGAGGTCACGGCGGTCGAGGCCGACGCGGACGGCGTCACGGTCGACGGCCGCCGAGCACGCTGGCTGGTGGCCTGCGACGGCGCGCACAGCGCGGTCCGGCGGCTGCTCGGGGTGCCGTTCCCCGGCCGCACCGAGACTTACGTGGCCACGCTCGCGCACATCCGGCTCGCCGCCGCGTCCGAGCTGGTCCCGGCCCGCGCCGCGCACTTCAGCCAGGTCACCCGCCAGGTCGAGGGCCACTGGTCGATGCTGACGCCGCTCGGCGACGGCGGCCACCGGTTCGTGTTCGGCTCCACGAGGCACCAGCCGGGCCGCGACGCGCCCGTGTCGGACACCGAAGTCACCGAAGCGCTGACGGCGCTGTACGGCGCCGAGACGCGGCTGGGCGAGGTGTACGGCGCTTCGCGGTTCAACGACGCAACACGGCAGCTGGAGCAGTACCGGCACGGCCGGGTCCTGTTCGCCGGCGACGCCGCGCACATCCACCCGCCGCTCGGCGGGCAGGGGCTCAACCTGGGCGTCCAGGACGCGATGAACCTCGGCTGGAAGCTGGCCGCGACGGTCCGCGGCACGGCCCCGGCCGGGCTACTGGACACCTACCAGGCCGAACGCCACCCGGCCGCCGAGCGCGTCCTGCGGCACACGGCGGCGCAGCGCGTGTTCACGACGCCGGAGCGCAGCGAAAACGTCGAGGCGCTGCGCGAGATCGTCGTCGACCTCATGCGGCTGCCGGACGCCAACCGGTACTTCAGCGGGCTGCTGTCCGGCCTCGGCCTGAGCTACCCCGGCGCGCAGCGGGTCCCGGACCTCGACCTGACGACGGCGTCCGGGCCGACGCGGCTCTCGGCGTTGCTGCACGGCGGCCGCGGGCTGCTCCTCGACCTCGGCGACCACCCGGTGCCGCCGGGGTTCACCGGCCAGGTCGACCACGTGCGCGCGGCGACCGGCGAGGCCGGGTACCGCGGCACGCTGCTGCTGATCCGGCCGGACGGGTACGCCGTCGACCCCGCCGAACTGGGGCGCTGGTTCGGCTAGATGTTCTCGCCCGGCGGCATCAGGCACACCACGCGGAAGGGCGGACCGTGGTAGACCAGCACATCGTCGGCGTCTTCACAGTCCTTGCCGCCACGTGAACTGGAAAGGACCTCGACACGTTCCGTCGCCGCCGGGTCGGCGCAGCTCACCTTGGCGACCGTGGCGTCGTCTTCGACGTCGCGGAGGCAGTCGCCGGTGCGGACGTTCAGGGCGAGGCAGAGCGTCCGGCCGGAGCCGCTCGTGGTCTGGAAGCGCACGTAGCCGCTGGATGAGCAGGCCGAGCCTGTGCGATAGGAGTCCTCGACCTTGTACGTCGCGTTGTTCTCGCCACAGCCGACGCGGTGGTAGGCGAGCTTGCCGGTGCCCTCGTGCGTCAGGAACAGGCAGTCGCCCTCCGACGGCGGGCCGCTGCGGTCGAGCCAGTAGATGCCCATCGCCCCCAGCGAGCCCAGGCCCAGCGCGGCGACGACGCACGCGACCAGCGTGATCCGCACCTTCGTGGTGAACCAGTGCGGGATCTGCTGCTGCCCCGGCACCGGCGGCATCGGCTGTTGCCCCGGCATCGGTTGTTGCCCCGGTACCGGGAGCATCGGCGCGGGCGGCGGCGCGTGGTCCGGCGACCGGAACGGGTTGTCGTCGAACGGCGGTGTGGTCAACGTGCCCTCCAGTGATCCCCTCGGCACCTCGTCCCACCGGCGGACCGCGACGGGAGCGGGCCGGAGCGAGGCACGTATAACAGTAGTTGTGACTGATGGCCCGCTGATCGTCCAGTCCGACAAGACCGTGCTCCTGGAGGTCGACCACCCCCAGGCCGGCGACGCGCGCGTCGCGATCGCGCCGTTCGCCGAGCTCGAACGGGCGCCGGAGCACGTGCACACCTATCGGATCACGCCCCTGGCCTTGTGGAACGCGCGCGCCGCGGGCCACGACGCCGAGCAGGTCGTCGACGCGCTGACGACGTACTCGCGCTTCCCGGTGCCGCAGCCGCTGCTGATCGACGTCGTCGACGTCATGGGCCGGTTCGGGCGGCTGCAGATCGCCAACCACCCGGCGCACGGGCTCGTCATGTCGACCACCGACCGCGCGGTGCTGACCGAGGTCAGCCGGAACAAGAAGATCAGCCCGATGCTGGGGGCCCGGATCGACGAGGACACCGTCCTCGTCCACCCGTCCGAGCGCGGGCGGCTGAAGCAGGCGCTGCTGAAGGTCGGCTGGCCGGCCGAGGACCTCGCCGGGTACGTCGACGGCGAAGCGCACCCCATCGCCCTCGACGAGCAGAACTGGCACCTGCGCGACTACCAGCGGATGGCCGCGGAGGCGTTCTGGGCGGGCGGCTCCGGCGTCGTCGTGCTGCCGTGTGGCGCCGGGAAGACGCTGGTCGGCGCGGCGGCGATGGCCCGCGCCCAGGCGACGACGCTGATCCTGGTGACGAACACGGTCGCCGGGCGGCAGTGGAAGCGCGAGCTGATCGCGCGGACGTCGCTGACCGAGGAGGAGATCGGCGAGTACTCCGGGGAGAAGAAGGAGATCCGGCCGGTCACCATCGCCACATACCAGGTGATCACCCGCAAGACCAAGGGCGAGTACCGGCACCTGGAGCTGTTCGACTCGCGGGACTGGGGCCTGGTCGTCTACGACGAGGTGCACCTGCTGCCGGCGCCGGTGTTCCGGATGACGGCGGACCTGCAGTCGCGGCGGCGCCTCGGCCTGACCGCGACGCTGGTGCGCGAAGACGGCCGCGAAGGCGACGTCTTCTCGCTGATCGGGCCGAAGCGCTACGACGTCCCGTGGCGCGACATCGAGGCGCAGGGCTGGATCGCGCCGGCGGAGTGCACCGAGGTCCGCGTGACGCTGACCGACGCGGAGCGGCTCGAGTACGCCACGGCCGAGGCCGACGAGCGGTACAAGCTGGCGGCGACGGCGCTGACGAAGACCCCGGTGATCAAGTCGATCGTGGCCAAGCACGCCGGCGAGCCGACGCTGGTCATCGGCGCCTACCTCGACCAGCTGGAGATGCTCGGCGACGAGCTCGACGCCCCGGTGATCCAGGGCGCGACCCGCAACAAGGAGCGCGAGGAGCTGTTCGACAAGTTCCGGCGTGGCGAGATCAAGACGCTGGTGGTGTCGAAGGTCGCGAACTTCTCGATCGACCTGCCCGAAGCGTCGGTGGCGATCCAGATCTCGGGCACGTTCGGCTCGCGGCAGGAGGAGGCCCAGCGGCTGGGCCGGCTCCTGCGTCCGAAGGGCGACGGGCGGCAGGCGCACTTCTACTCGATCGTCTCGCGCGACACGGTCGACACGGAGTACGCGGCGCACCGGCAGCGGTTCCTGGCGGAACAGGGCTACGCGTACCACATCGTGGACGCGGACGACCTGCTCCGGCCGCTCTGAGCCGGGTACCGCAGAACGGCGGCTGTAGCCGTCCGGCTGGGGCAGGTCGAGCTTTCTCCAGGACGGCCCGTTCGCGCTCGGTCAGCCGGAGCTCGTCACCCCGGAGGGCGTCGCTCAGCTGTCTCTTCTGCCGGTGGCACCACCCCTTCGGCGCAGCGACGTGTCACAGCAACATCTTGCGTCACATGCGTCCCAGAAACGCGCTGACCTGCAACTTTGCGGATTCACTCGAACGGATGAGCGGGCAAAACGCTGGAAATTGTCGGACCCTCGAACTATTGTTCGAAGTGCAGCAACCGAACACAAGTTCGAGGGGACGTCCATGACGATCGCACCGCTCCGCCCCGGTACGCCCGCGCCGCCGGTCCAGACCCTGCCACCGGGGTCGTGGCACGGCCGGCTGTGGGTGTCCGACCTGCCGCTGACCCGGCCCGAGCGCTACCTCGGCTGCGTGGCCGAGTTCGAGCGGTCCGGGCTGTGGCCGGTGCTGATCCCCCACGACCAGCGGTTCGCGGCGAACGGTGAGGACTGGATCGACGACCGCGGCCGGCTCGCCCCGGCAGGCCACCGCGTGGCCACGGCCGACCCGGCCGGAGCGCTGGCCCGCTGGTGGGACGGGTCCTGCTGCGACGGCGCGTGCCTGAGGCCGTTCGGAGCACGGTTCCCGGGGCTGGCCAAGCGCAGCCCGCGCAGGTCGGACCCGCTGGCGGAGGCGGGCAACACGGGCTCGATCCTGGCGACCCGAGCGCCCCACCGGCTCGGCCTGGTGCAGACCGAGCGGCCGGCCGACATCCCGGCACTGCTGGGCTGGACGGGCATGATCAAGTGCACCGACCAGGTGGCCGAGCTGTCGGCGGTGCTGCGCAGCTGGGAGGACCGCTTCGGGGCAACGCTGGTGGTCTTGGGGTTCGACGCGATCGAGCTGTCGGTGGCGGCACCGCCGAGGAACCAGGCGCGCGCGCTGACGGTGGCGGCGGAGCACCGGGCGTTCAGCCTGCCGACCTTTGCCGGGCAGCCGGGGAATCTGCGGGAGTACGCGTCGGGGCTGGTGCAGTCGAGGCATTGGCGGTTTTCCTGGGCTTGAGGGTTTGGGTCGGGGGGCCGAGGTTCCGAGGGCCGGAGGGCTGGGCCGGGTAGGGCCGGGCCGGGAGGGGCTGTCGAGGCTGGGTGGGCCGGCGCCGGCGCCGGAGCGGGCCGGGCCGGGCCGGGAGGGGCTGTTGAGGCAGGCCGGGGGCCGGGGGCCGGGGGCCGGGGGCCGGGGGCCGGGGGCCGGGGGCCGGGGGCCGGGGGCCGGGGGCCGGGGGCCGGGGGCCGGGGGCCGGGGGCCGGGGGCCGGGGGCCGGGGGCCGGGGGCCGGGGGCCGGGGGCCGGGGGCCGGGGGCCGGGGAAGCATGGTTGCGGTCTTGGCACTGCTGCGGAACTTCGCTTTCGTGATGCATCCCTCTGCTCTCGGAGCTGGGACCGCGGCCGGTGACCGCGCCGCGGCACACCCGCACTGGCGGCGCACCTCGGCCTCGCGCCGAATCCCAGCTCGCTCGACCCGCAGCCGCGCGCTCCGCAGCCGTGCACTCCGCGTTCCCAGCGCGGGCGAACTCCGCCACCCAGCCCGCGCCTCCGCACCGCAGCAACCCAACGCCCCGCGACCCGCCGCGAACCCCTCCGGGAGGCCACTACTTGAGCCATCACTCCAAAGGCCCAATCAGACGTGCGTCCACCAAATTGGGTCGCTTGTCCTAACCCCCGGTCCACCGGTCCGACCGGCGTCGCGTTTGGAGATCCGGGCGAGCGGGAATCATCCCGCGCGGAAAGGCGGTGAGGGCGATCGCCGAGATCCGGATCGGGACTTCGGGGTGGCGTTATCCCCCGTGGCGCGGGGTCTTCTACCCACCCAAGCTCGCTCAGCGGCGGGAGCTCGAATACCTGTCGCGGCGGATGAACGCCGTGGAAATCAACGGCTCCTTCTACTCGCTTCAACGCCCCGAGCGGTACCGGGCCTGGTTTGACGAGACCCCCGCCGACTTCCTCTTTGCCGTCAAGGGCGGGCGCTTCATCACCCACATGAAGCAGCTTCGGGACGTTGAGACCGCTCTCGCGAACTTCTACGCCTCCGGCGTCCTTGCC
The DNA here is from genome assembly GCF_031082405.1 of Amycolatopsis sp. A133. GTDB lineage: Bacteria > Actinomycetota > Actinomycetes > Mycobacteriales > Pseudonocardiaceae > Amycolatopsis. Next base: position 192,402 of record NZ_JAVHJU010000025.1, on the reverse strand, counting down.
CTCGGTGCGAAACTCGGGCCCTTCCTCTGGCAGCTCCCGCCGAGGCTGGCCTTCGATCCCGATCGGCTCGAGAACTTCTTCGCCCTCCTGCCTCGGACCACCACCGAGGCTGCCCAGCTCGCCACGAAGCACGACGACAAGCTGAAGGGCACGCCGTACCTCGAAGCCGGCGCGAAAAGACCACTGCAGCACGCGCTGGAGGTCCGGCACCCGAGCTTTGCCGAGCCCGCCGCGAAAGAGCTGCTGCGGGCGCATGGGATCGCCCTCGTTGTTGCCGATACCGCCGGGAAGTGGCCGTTCCTCGAAGACCAGACCGCCGGCTTCGCCTACGTCCGGCTGCACGGCGACAAGGAGCTCTACGTCAGTGGCTACTCCGACCGTGCCCTGCGCACCTGGGCCAAGAAGATCCAGGCCTGGCACGACGGTGGGCGGCGGGATGTGCACGTCTACTTCGACAACGACGTCAAAGTGGAGGCTCCGCGCAACGCCGAATGCCTGGCCGATCTGCTCGGGGTGGCCCCGCCCACGAGACAGTGAGTGGACAGTGAGCGCTTTCCTTTTAACTGGTCGCGTGGGCCGGACCGGCTTGCGTGCTGCCGCTGGGGGTCGGCACGTGAGCCGGTCTCAACCGCCCACGATGACCAGTGCCGCCAGTTTGGCCCTCACGTCGTCCGCGTCCGGGTGGCTCAGCTCCGTCAGCAGGCGCACCGACCTGAGCCAGCACTCGCGGGCCTGGGCCGCGTCGCCGTGGCGGAGGTGGATCGTGCCCAGCTGGGCCAGGACGTCCGCCGCTTCGTACTGCTCGCCCATGGCGAAGAACATCTCCACCGACGCGCGGATGCACACGATTCCCTCGTCGAGCCGGCCGAGGCCGACCAGGGCCAGGCCGCGCGTGTGCTGCGTGAACCGCGTGTCCACCGGGCGGCCGTCCGGGCCGAGGATCGCCAATGCCTCGTCGGCCAGGCGCAGTGCCTGCTCGTGATCGCCCATCGACGTGCAGATGTCGCCGAGCGCCCGCAGCACGCTCGCCTCGAAGTGCTCCAGCCCCAGCTCGCGGACGATCTCCAGCGCCTGCACGCCGTGTTCGTACGCCCAGGCGCAGTCCTCGAGGTTGTGCGCCGCCAACGCCAGGTTGTAGTGGGCCCGCGCCTCTCCCTCGCGCGCCCCGAGCTCACGCTGGATCGCGAGCACCTGCTCCAGGTACCGCCGGGACTCGGCGTACTGCCGGGCGACGCCGTTGACGACGCCGAGCCCGCTCAAGATCCCCGCCTCGCCGGGCCGGTGGCCGCTCGCCCGCGCGGCTTCGAGCGCCACCGCGAACACCGACCGCCAGTCGTCGAGCCGGGAGCGCGTCACGAAGTGGCTTTGCAGGAGCCAGGCCAGCTTCCAGCAGACGTCGTCGCGGCCGCGGCGCCGCGCCAGGTGCACCGCGGCGATGAGGTTGCCGGACTCTTCGCCGAACCAGTCCAGCGCGTCGTGGTACTCGGGAAACGCAAAGCCGCCGTCGAGGTCGTCGAGGTCCAGCAGCCGGTAGTAGCGCTCCGGCCGCATCCGGCGTGACGCGTTCAGCGCCGACGCCAGGTACCAGCTCAGCAACCGGTCCGACGCCGCATCGCGCTGCGAAGCCGAGTCCACTTGCGAAGCCGCTTCGCCGGCGTACGCCCGGATGAGGTCGTGGAACTGGTAGCGGCCCGGCCGCGGCTGGGCCAGCAAGTGGGCGGCGGACAGGGTTTCGAGCATCGGCCGGGTCGCCGCGACGTCCAGCCCGGCGACCGCGGCCGCCGCCGGCACGGTGAAGTCGACGCCGGGGTGCAGCCCGAGCAGCCGCAGCAGCCGGGCCGTCGACGGCTGCAGCGCCTGGTAGGAGTACGAAAGCACCGACCGGATGTTGGTGCCTTCGCCGTCGGCGAGGTCGAACGAGCCGAGCAGATCGCTGTCGAGGGAGCCGGCGAACTCGTCCAGCGGCAGGTCCGGGAACTGCGCCGCGCGCACGGCGAGGATCCGGATCGCCAGCGGCAGCCCGCCGCAGTAGCGCACGAACCGCTCGGCCGCCGCCGGATCCCGGGCGACGCGGTCGAAGCCGATGGTGGCCGCCAGGAGCGCGACGGCGTCCTCGTCGCCGAGTTCCTCCAGCGCGATCCGGCGCGCGCCGTGCGTCGCGACCAGTGCGCGCAGCTGCCAGCGGCTGGTGATCAGGACCAGGCAGCCGGGCCCGGGCAGCAGCGGGCTCACCTGCTCGGTGCGGTTGGCGTTGTCCAGCAGGACCAGCAGCCGCCGTCCCGCGGTGTGCGTCCGCCAGCTCGCCGCGCGGCCGTCGAGGTCGCCGGGGATCGCCTCACCCGGCACGCCGAGCGCGGTGAGCATCGCCTCCAGCGCCGCGGACGGCTCGACCGGCTCGCCCGGGCCGTAGCCGCGCAGGTTGAGGTAGACCTGCCCACCGGGGAACCGGTCGGCGATCTCGTGCGCGAAGTGCACGGCCAGCGTCGTCTTGCCGATGCCGCCCATGCCTTCGACGGACGCGATCGGTGTCGACGTGCCCGCGTCGATCACCTCCGGCAGCAGCGCGTGCAACGCCTTGAGGTCGCACTCGCGCCCGGAGAACGTCCGCAGGTCGGCGGGCAGCTGGTGCGGTACCTGCGGCTCGACGCCGAGCCGGTAGCGCGCGAGCGCCCGGCCGGTACCGCTGTCGGCGCCGGTCAGGATCGCCTGGCGGGTGCGCTGCAGCGACGGCCCGGGGTCGAGTCCGAGCTCGTCGGCCAGGACGCCGCTGATCCGCCGGTACACCTCCAGCGCCTCGGCTTGGCGGCCCGAGCGGTACAGCGCGCTCATCAGCTGCTCGTGCAGCCGCTCGCGCAGCGGGTTCTCCCTGGTCAACCGGGTCAGTTCGGGGATGACGGTGCCGTACTCGCCGACTTCGAGCAGCGCGTCCGCCCACTGCTCGCGCACCCGCAGCCGTTCCTCGGCCAGCTGCCCGGCCTCGTCGCGGTGCAGCGCGTCGGACTCGACGTTGAGCAGCGCCGGCCCGCGCCACTGCGCGAGCGCCTCGGCGAAGTGCGCGGCCGCCCGGCGGCTCTCGCCGCGGTCCATCGCCGCTTTGCCGCGGGCGGCGAGCGCGCGGAAGCGGGTGAGGTCGAGCAGGTCGTCCGCGAGTTCGATCAGGTAGCCGCCGCTCTCCGTGCGGATCGAGACCTGGTCGCCCAGCGCCCGGCGCAGGCGCAGCACGTACGTCTGGAGCGCGCCCTTGGAGCGGCGGCGGTCGTCGTTCCACAGCCAGCGGCCGAGCTCGTCGACCGGCACGACCCGGTTCGCGCGCAGCAGCAACCCGGCCAGCACGATCAGCGGCCGGCTGCCCCCGAGCGGTACCGGGCGGCCGTCGGCCGTGACCTCGGCCGGACCCAGCACGCGGAAATCGAGGACCACGGGGTCATTCTGTCCGGAAACGCGCAGTTCGGCACCTGTTTGCGAGACCCGGCACGGTGGCATGATCGGCCTCGATGAAGGTCTACGCGATCCCCCTGCGCACCCGGTTCCGCGGTATCACCGTCCGTGAGGGCGTGCTGCTGCACGGCCCGGCGGGCTGGGGCGAGTTCTGCCCGTTCGCCGACTACTCCGACGCCGAGAGCGTGCCCTGGCTGCGGGCGGCGCGGGAAGCCACCGAAGCCGGCTGGCCGGCGCCGGTCCGCGACCGGGTCGAAGTGAACACGACGGTGCCGGTGGTGGGGCCGGAGAAGGCGCACGAGCTGGTCCGCGCGTCCGGCTGCCGCACGGCGAAGGTCAAGGTCGCCGACCCGCGGGTTTCCCTGGCGGACGACTGCGCGCGCGTGGAGGCGGTCCGCGACGCGCTCGGCCCGGACGGGGCGATCCGCGTCGACGCCAACATGGCGTGGGACGTCGACACGGCGGTGCGCGCGATCACCGACCTCGACAAGGCGGCGGGCGGGCTGGAGTACGCGGAGCAGCCGTGCCCGTCGATCGACGAGCTGGCCGCGGTGCGGCGCCGGGTGGACGTCCGGATCGCCGCCGACGAGTCGATCCGCCGTGCCGAGGACCCGCTGAAGGTGGCGGTCGCCGGAGCGGCGGACATCGCGGTGCTGAAGGTCGCCCCGCTGGGCGGCGTCCGGCGCGCGCTCGAGGTCGCCGAAGCGTGCGGGCTGCCGTGCGTGGTGTCGTCGGCGGTGGAGACGAGTGTGGGCCTGGCCGCGGGGCTCGCACTGGCCGGAGCGCTCCCCGAGCTGGAATTCGCTTGTGGACTGGGCACGATTTCGCTGCTGGCCGGGGATGTCTGCGCCGACCCGCTGTCCCCTGTGGACGGTTATCTGCCGGTCCTGCGCGAGGCACCGGCACCCACGGACGCGTACGCGGCACCGCCCGGAATCGCGGCGAACTGGGCAAACCGCCTGAACCGGGTCCACGGCTTGTCGTGAGTGGTAAGGAGGGTTAGAACCCTCTTTGCCACTCACGACCCCGAGGGCAAGTTCAGGGTCGGATCCGGGCCGTTCCCGATGTCGCCGGCGGCCGCCGGCAGACACCATTGAGCCATGACCAACAGCGTGTACACCCCGGAAACCAAGAAGCTCCGCCGCAGCCGGAGCGACAAGATGCTCACCGGTGTCTGCGGGGGCTGGGCCACCTACCTCGGCGTCGACGCCAACGTCCTGCGCATCGGCCTCGTCGCCGCCGTGTTCCTTTCGGTCGGCATCGCGATCCCGGTTTACGTCGCCGCCGCCATTCTGACGCCCGAAGAAGACTCCTGAAGCGGGGCGGGCGCCGGCTCACAGGGGGAGCCGGCGCCCGCCGGATGACGGGGGTGCACAAAACGAACGGCTCGGACGCCAGGGGACGTCCGGGCCGTTCGGCCGTCGCCGCTGGGCCGAGCGGCCCAAAACCCCGGCGCGGATCCCGTTCGAGGGGTTAGATTCGCGCTCGTGGATCACGGAAGCGCCGCCGCGAAGGTCGTTGTCGGGCTCTTGGGCGGGCTGTACCTGATCGCCGGGCTGGGGCTGACCGCCTTCGCCGCCTTCGCCGTGCTGTCCTCCGGCGACACCGGCGGGGTGAGCGCCGCCAAGACCGTGCTCTACACCTCCGCGGCGCTGGCGATCTGGGTCCTGCTCACCGGCATCGGCGCGATCGTCGTCGGGCTGGAAGCCGACGAGAAGAGCACCGCCTGGCTCGGGGGCCTCGGCGTGCTCGCGCTCGGCGTCGTGATCGTCGGCGCTTACGCCGTCTGGTTCTTCACCAAACCGTAGAGAAAAGCCCGGCCCGCCGAAGCGGACCGGGCTTTCCCGGAAAAAGCAGCCGGACTCAGAAGTCCATGCCACCCATGCCACCGGACGGGTCGGCGGGAGCGGCCGAAGCCTTCTCCGGCTTGTCCGCCACGACGGCCTCGGTGGTCAGGAACAGCGCCGCGATGGACGCGGCGTTCTGCAGCGCGGAGCGGGTGACCTTGGTCGGGTCCGGCACGCCGGCGGCGAGCAGGTCCTCGTAGACACCCGTGGCGGCGTTGAGGCCGTGACCCTGCGGCAGGCCCTTGACCTTCTCCACCACAACGCCGCCCTCGAGGCCGGCGTTGATCGCGATCTGCTTGAGCGGGGCCTCGACGGCCACCTTGACGATGTTGGCGCCAGTGGCCTCGTCGCCCTCGAGCTTCAGGCCCGCGAACGCGGCCTCGGCGGCCTGGATCAGGGCCACGCCACCACCGGCGACGATGCCCTCTTCCACGGCGGCCTTCGCGTTGCGCACCGCGTCCTCGATGCGGTGCTTGCGCTCCTTGAGCTCGACCTCGGTCGCGGCGCCGGCCTTGATGACGGCCACGCCGCCGGCCAGCTTCGCGAGCCGCTCCTGCAGCTTCTCGCGGTCGTAGTCCGAGTCCGAGTTCTCGATCTCGGCGCGGATCTGGTTGACGCGACCCTGGATCTGGTCGGCGTCGCCCGCACCCTCGACGATGGTCGTCTCGTCCTTGGTGATGACGGCCTTGCGGGCCTTGCCCAGCAGGGTCAGGTCCGCGTTCTCCAGCTTGAGGCCGACGTCCTCGGAGATGACCTGGCCACCGGTCAGGATCGCGATGTCCTGCAGGATCGCCTTGCGGCGGTCACCGAAGCCCGGGGCCTTGACGGCGACGGACTTGAAGGTGCCGCGCATCTTGTTGACGATCAGGGTGGCCAGGGCCTCGCCCTCGACGTCCTCGGCGATGATCAGCAGCGGCTTGCCGGACTGGATGACCTTCTCCAGCAGCGGCAGCACGTCCTTGACGGTGGAGATCTTGGAGCCGAAGAGGAGGATGTACGGGTCCTCGAGCTCGGCTTCCTGACGCTCCGGGTCGGTCACGAAGTAACCGGAAATGTAGCCCTTGTCGAAGCGCATGCCCTCGGTGAGCTCGAGCTCGAGACCGAAGGTGTTGCTCTCCTCGACGGTGACGACGCCTTCCTTGCCGACCTTGTCCAGCGCCTCGGCGATCAGCTCGCCGATGGTGCGGTCAGCGGCCGAGATCGAGGCGGTAGCAGCGATCTGCTCCTTGGTCTCGATCTGGACGGCCATCTTGTGCAGCTGCTCGATGATGGCCTCGACGGCCGCCTCGATGCCGCGCTTCAGGCTGATCGGGTCGGCGCCGGCGGCAACGTTGCGCAGGCCTTCCTTGACCAGGGCCTGGGCGAGCACGGTGGCGGTGGTGGTGCCGTCACCCGCGACGTCGTCGGTCTTCTTGGCAACTTCCTTGACGAGCTCGGCCCCGATCTTCTCGAACGGGTCTTCGAGTTCGATCTCCTTGGCGATGGAGACACCGTCGTTGGTGATGGTCGGCGCGCCCCACTTCTTTTCGAGCACGACGTTCCGGCCCCGCGGGCCGAGGGTCACCTTGACGGCTTCGGCGAGGATGTTCAAGCCGCGCTCAAGACCGCGGCGGGCGTCCTCGTCGAACGCAATCAGTTTGGCCATTGCGGTGTGGTCCTCCGATATTGGGCGCCACCGCCGCGCTGGTCTACAGCGGCGGCAGCAGGACTCTTTTCCTAGGCCAGGCTCGGTGCCCGCGACGGACGACCGGACCCGCATGGGGCCAGCCTCACCGTCCCGACCTTTGGCACTCGACGGCGTCGAGTGCCAACTCCGTGTTTAGCACTCTCGGAGGGAGAGTGCAAGAAGACCTGCTCAGCGCCGCCCGGATTTCAGGAACTCGGCTTGATGCTGATCGACGTCGGGGGTGCGTTGAGCGACGAGGAGGGCGCGTTGCTCTGCGAGCCGCCGCCCGGGCCGACCGGGATCTCCGGGGCCGTCGTCTGGCTGCCGCCGCCTCCGCTGCCGCTGCCGTTGAAGAGGAAGATCGCCCCCACGATCAGGCCGGCGACCACGACGAGGCCCAGCACGATGAAGATCCACTTCTTGCCACCGCCGCTCTTCGGCTGGTGGAACGCGCCCGCGCCGCCCGCCGGCATCGGCGGACGCAGCCGCATCGGGTCCTGGCCGTAGCCCTGCGGCGGCATGCCGGGCATGCCCTGCTGCTGCGGGTAGCCGTAGCCCGGCGGCGGGCCCTGGGGCGGCATGCCCGGCGGCATCCCGGGCGGAGGGCCCTGCGGAGCGCCCTGCTGGGGGTAGCCGTACCCGGGCGGCGGGCCCTGCGGGGGCGGCCCCTGGGGCGGCGGGCCCTGCGGTCCGGGCCCCTGGCCGTAGCCGGGCTGCTGCTGTCCTCCGTACGGGTGCACGGGGGCCCCCTCTCCCTGCGGTGCGCTGTTCTGGTGCGGCCCCTGTTGTACCTGACCAGCACGGTGCGGCGCGGGGATTCCGCCCGAATGGGACCCCGGCGGGCCCGGCGGGGTGTCCGACGTCGCCAGCGGGCCGAGCGCGCGGCGCGCGGCCGCGACCATTTCGACGCAGCTGGAGTAGCGGTCCGCGGGGTTCTTCGCCATCCCCTTGCGGATGACCTCGTCGATCGCCGGCGGCAGCGCGACGGCGCGGGAGATGGCGGGCGGCTCGCCGTTGAGGTGCCCCTTGATCACCGTCGGCACGTCACCCTTGAAGGGCGGGCTGCCGGTGAGGCACGCGTAGAGGACGCACGTCAGCGCGTACTGGTCGGTGCGCCCGTCCAGCGGCTCCCCGCGCAGGTGCTCGGGGGCCGCGTACGTGGGCGAGCCGAGGAAGTCGCCGCCGCGCGTCCGGTGCCCGGTCGCGCCGCGCCGCGTCAGCCCGAAGTCGGCGACGTACACGTGCTCGCGCGCGGTCTCCTTCTTCGTCACGAGCACGTTCGCCGGTTTGACGTCGAGGTGGACCAGACCACGGTTGTGCAGTGTGTCGAGGGCGTCCGCGACCTGGTCGAGCATGGTCAGGGTGCGCGCGGGCCCGATGGCACCGCCGGCGATCAGCGCGGCGAGGTCGCCGCCGTCCACCATGCGCATGGCGATGTAGAGCATGCCGTCGAGCTCGCCGAAGTCGTACAGCGGCACGACATTGGCGTGGTCGATCGCGGACGTGTTGCGCGCCTCGTCGACGAACCGTTCCCGGAACTCGGCGTCGGCCCCGAGGTGGTCACCGATGACCTTCAGGGCCACCTTGCGGCCGAGCCGCACATCCGTGGCCTTGTAGGTCACGCTCATGCCGCCTTTGCCGAGCACCCCGTCGATGCGGTAGTTGCCCAGCCGGCGACCGGTGAGGTCCCCCGACACATCGCCTGTCACGCCCGCAGCCTAACGCCCCTGGTTCGGCGCCTGCCGGGGGTTCACCGATCACCCGGCAGGGCGCCTACGAAACTTTCCGTACGTCGGCTGCCTGGCTACGGCCGTCGCGGCCCGACTGCACTTCGAACTCGACGCGGTCGCCTTCGTCCAAAGTGCGGAATCCTTCGGACTGGATGGCCGAATAGTGGACGAACACGTCCGGCCCCTCCGTGGATTCGATGAACCCGTAGCCTTTTTCCGAGTTGAACCATTTGACGGTGCCGACAGCCACGGCGCCCTCCCTCAGCACAAAGGATCCGCTGGCCCGAGCGGATGCCAGCGGCGGAGTGTCAATCACGCTACCGGAATTATTCCCCTCGGCAATGGGCAATTCGTCCGAAGATCACGAACCCGAAAGGCGCCGGTTCCGCGCGTGCACGAGCACCGTCCCGGGACCCGCGAAGTCGAGGGCGAGCCCTTCGCCGGTGCGCAACGACTGCGGCCCGCCCGGATCGAGGGCCCGCAACCGGCACTGGATGGTGTCGGGGTAGGCCAGCAGGTAGTCCGGGCGGACCGTGACGAGCTCGCCCTTGCCGAGCTCGAACGCGTCCACCGGGCCGGGCGCGGCCAGCACGAGCGGCCCCGTTCCGCTGTAGTGCTCGAGGAACCCCGAATCGGCGCCGAAGAGCTGCTGCAGCGGCACCCAGCCGGTGTCGTGCCGGACCGACGACGGCTGCACCAGCACCGCGTCGCGGTGCACCGACCAGCCCGTGCCGCCGCTCAGGTCGAGCGGGTAGACGTCGCCGGGGCGCAGCGGCGCGAAGTCGATCCAGCCGCCGTCGGACGGCGCGGTGTAGACGGCTGTCGCGGGCTTGCCCGCGCGGACGCCGCCGCGGCCCGCCGGTGTCTCGGTGACCCCGAACCGGCTGGCGAGCAGGGTTTCCGGCGCGGCCCGCACGGCCTCGCCCGGGTCGAGCAGGACGCGGGCGACGCCGAAGGCGGGGGTGTGCCGGGTCTGGACGCGCATCAGCGTGACGGGACGTGGGAGATGATCCAGCCGATCAGCGCGGACGGGTTGCGCGTCTGCGTCATGATCTGGCCGGGGCCGACGAAGTCGAACACGAGGCCTTCGCCGCTCTTCATCGACTGGATGATGCCCTGGGCGACCTTCCGGATCTGGTACTGCACGGTGTCGGCGTACGCGACGACGTGCCCGGTGTCGACGGTCACCATCTCGCCCTGCTGCAGCGTGATGGTCTCGACCGCGCCGTAGCAGCTGACGAGCAGCTGGCCCTGGCCGGTGGCGTGGGTCAGGAAGCCGCCCTCGCCGCCCATCAGGTTCTTCATCCCGCCCCACTTGGTTTCGGTCTGCACGCCGTGCGACGACGCGAGCCAGCAGCCGCGGGTGACGGCCCAGCCGGTGCGGCCGTCGAGGGTGAGCACCTGGATGTCGCCGGGCAGGTTGGCGGAGACGTCGACCCAGCCGCCGTTCGGCGGTGCGGTGAACGTGGAGATGAAGAAGGACTCGCCGGAGAGGAAGGCGCGGCCGAGGCCCTTCATGATCCCGCCCTGCGCCTGCGACTGGACCTGCACGCCGTAGCTGGTGGCCATCATCGCGCCGGACTCGACCTGGCACGGCTCGCCGGGCGCCAGCATCAGCCGGGCGACGGCGAACGAAGGCTGTTGACGGATTCCGACCTGCATGCGTGCTCCCCTGAGGCGTGCCTGTGACGGGGCAGAGTCTTGCACGAGCCCGGAACCCGGGGAGGATGGTCCGGTGATCTCCGTCGACGACTACCGCGACCGGGTTGCCGCACTACTGGGCACCTCTCCCGCGACCACGCTGCCCCTCGCCGCCGCGGCCGGCCTCGTCCTGGCCGAAGACGTGCGCGCCGGCGTCTCGCTGCCGCCCTTCGACAACTCCGCGATGGACGGCTACGCGGTCCGCGCCGCCGATGTCGAAGCGGCTCCGGTGACCCTGCCGGTCGCCGACGACATCCCGGCGGGCCGGGTCGACGTCCGGCCTCTGGCCCCCGGGACCGCGCACCGGATCATGACCGGCGCGCCGCTGCCGCCGGGCGCGGACGCCGTCGTGATGGTCGAGGACACCGACGGCGGCACGGAAACGGTGACGATTTCGGCGTCCGCCCGCGAAGGCGCGCACATCCGCCGGACCGGCGAGGACGTCCTGGCCGACAGCATCGCGTTGCACGCCGGAACGGTGCTCGGCCACTCGCAGCTGGGCCTGGCGGCCGCCGTCGGGCTCGCCGAGGTGCGGGTGCACCGGCCGCTGCGGGTCGTGGTGGCCTCGACCGGCACCGAGCTGATCGACGCGCCCGCGCCGCTGCGCCACGGCCAGATCTACGAGTCCAACAGCGTGATGCTCGCGGCGGCGATCCGCGACCTCGGCTGCGAGGTCGAGGTGGTCCGCAGTGTCGTCGACGACGTCGACGAGTTCCGCAAGGTCATCGTGCCGAAGCTGGCCGACGCCGACCTGCTGGTCACCTCCGGCGGCGTCAGCGCGGGCGCGTACGAAGTGGTGAAGGACGCCCTGACCGGTCAGGGCGTCGAGTTCGCGAAGGTCGCGATGCAGCCGGGCGGGCCGCAGGGCTGCGGGCGCTGGCAGGGCGTGCCCGTGGTGACGCTGCCCGGCAACCCGGTCAGCGTGCTGGTGTCGTTCGAGGCGTTCCTGCGCCCGGCGATCCTCACGGCGCTGGGCCACACCGACGTCTCCCGCAGGCGGGTCCGGGCCCGGTTGACCGAGGCGATGACCTCACCCGGCGGGCGCCGCCAGTACCGCCGGGGCGTCTTCACGCCGTCCGAGCGCGAGGTCACCGGGATCGTCGGACCGCGCGGCGGGCCGGGCTCGCACCTGCTGGCGGCGTTCACCCAGGCCAACTGCCTGATCGTGCTCCCGGAGGACGTCACGTCGGCAGCGGTTGGCAACGAGGTGGACGTCCTGCTGCTCTGACCGGGAAGTCCCGCAGCTTCGCCAGCGGGGCGAGCAGCACCAGCGCGGCCACCAGCACCACGGCCGCCACCCAGAGCGTCGCGCGGACGCCGATCACTTCGCCGAGCACGCCGCCGAGGACGCCGGCCAGCGGGATGGTGCCGTAGTTCACGATCGCGGCGCTGGAGCTGATCCGGCCGTACAGCTCGGGCGGGCAGTACTGCTGCCGGAACGTCGTGGTCAGCACGTTCGAAGCGACGACACCGGTGCAGACGCCGAACACGGCGAGGACGGCCAGGGCGAGTCCCCAGCCGGGGCTGCTCAGCGGTCCGAGGAACAGCATCGGTGCCGCGAACACCTCGCAGAGCAGGAACGCGCGGGCGGTGCCGAAGCGTGCGCCGAGCCGTCCGGCCAGCAGCGCGCCGAGCACTCCGCCGGAGGCGGCGAGCGCCATGACCAGGCCGACCACGCCGGGGCTCGCGCCGAGCGTGCGGGACAGGAAGACGACCTGGATCGAGCTGTACCCGGTGAGCGCGAGGTTCGACACGGCGCCGAACGTCATCAGCGTCCGGAGGTAGCGGTCCCGGGTCACGAACCGCAGTCCCTCGGCGATCTGGCTGCGCAACGGCGTCCGCTTCGCCGCGACGACGGTTTCACGCACCCGGATCGCGCGCACGCACAGCACGGAGACGCCGAAGCTAGCCGCGTCCACCAGGATGCCGCTGACCGGGCCGAAGGCCTGCGCCAGCAACCCGGCCAGGCCGGGGCCGGCGACCTGCGTCGCGGATTCACTGCCGTCCAGCTTCGCGTTGCCTTCGAGCAGGTCGTCCTCGCCCACCAGCGTCGGGAGGTAGGCCCGGTAGGCGAGGCTGAAGAACACCTTGGCGACCCCGCCGAGCAGGGCCGCGGCCAGCAGGTACGGCATGGTGAGCGCCCCGAAGGCGGCCACGACCGGGACACTGCCGAACACCGCCATCGACACCGTGTTGCAGACCAGCATGACCGGGCGCTTCGGCAGCCGGTCGACCCAGGCGCCGGCCGGCAGGCCGATCACCAGCCACGGCAGCCAGGCCACCGCGGTCAGCAGCGCGACCTGGAAGGTGCTCGCCTGCAGGGTGAGCACCGCGACCAGCGGCAACGCCGTCGACGCGACCATGCTGCCGAGCATGCTCGTGGTCTCGCCGGTCCAGAGCAGCCGGAAGTCCCTGTTCCCCCAGAGCCCCTTCACGGCTTGCCCAGCGACGCTCGCGCGGCGAAGAAGACCGGACGGCGTTCGACGCCGTCACCGGGTTCGGTGCGGTTCTCGAACTCGCTGATCAGGAGGAAGATCCGCTCGTTGAGCTCGTCGAGCTCCTCCTTGGACAGCCGCACCCACGTGTCGATGCTGAACGGCGCACCGCGCCATTCCTCGGGGTAGGTCTCCCGGCCGGCGATCCACTCGCGGGCGATGGCCGTCTGGTGGTCGAGCACGAGCACCTCGGCGGCTTCGGCGACCGGGTCGCCGGGGAAGTCGGCCGCGGCCCACCGCAGGGTCTTCGCACTGCGTTTCCACCAGCGTTCCCGCTGGTCGCGGGCCAGTTCCGGAGCCTCTTCGACCAGCTTCGCCGCGGCCAGGACCTTCATGTGGTGGCTGACGTTGCCGACCGCTTGGCCGGTCTTCGCGGCGAGCATCGACGCCGTCGCCGGGCCGTCCAGGTGGAGCAGCTCCAGTAGCCGGCGCCGCAGCTGGTGGGACATGGCGGCCAGCACCTTCGAATCCCGGATCTCCCGGATGTCGTCGCTCATGACGCACAAGATTAGTTGTACAATACTTCTTGTGCAATGGACGTTGTACATTGGCTCGCGTAAGCTCCGGCCATGGGTTTCGTCGCATGGGTGATCTTCGGCGCGATCGTCGGCTGGGCCGCGAACCTGGTCGTCGGCGGACGGACGCGACGGCGACAGGGATGCCTGGTCAGCGTGCTCGTCGGCGTGGTCGGCGCGGCGCTGGGCGGGCTGCTCTACCGGATCGCGACGGGCCAGGCCAAGACGTTCGACTTCGACTTCCCCAGCTTCGGCGTGGCCATCCTCGGCGCGGTGGTGCTGCTGGCGATCCTGCGGCTCACGAGCGGCCTCGCCCGGCGTCCGAGTGACCATTGATAACTTTTGCCCGGCGAACCTGATCAACGGGCAAGCCGCCGCTAAACTGCTCCCTCACGCGCATCTCCCGGTGGCCGGGTGCGTGCGCCGTCGGGGGGCGGATGCACCCGGCCTCCTTTCTTCGCCTCCCCGGCCTTCTTCGCCTCGATGACGACGTCGACCGCGCGCAGCGGGTCGACGAGCGACGGCACGGGCACCTCGTCGATCTCCCGACGCCACGCGCCCAGGAGCTCGCGAAGCCGGGCTTCGGCGGGATCGCGCAGGTCGTTCATCGGTCCTCACAGGTCAGGCGGGGCAGCGTCCCGAACGGCGGCAACTACTTAGAGTTATCGGCGAAATCGACCATGCGTTACGACTCGGCGATCATTCCCACCCGCCGCGGTGACCCCCTCGCGGAGGAGCCGGCAGGGGCGCGCGGACACGTTCACCTGGGGCAGCGGTAGCGTGGGGGCGCCCGTACGGGGCCGCCGGATTCCCGGCGCCGACCGTTCTTCCGACACGAAACCAGGGGACCCGACCATGAGCGGCACCCGGCCGGAGCCCGCCGGCAACCCAGTCGCGCACGCCGTCCAGCTCGCCCGCGAGACGCTGCCGCCGATGCACCCCGCCGGCCGCCCGTTCGTGGCGGGCGGCGTCGCCGCGACGCTGCTCGCCCGCCGGTTCTCCAAGCGGCTCGGGCTCGTCGGTGCGCTGGCGACCGTCGCGACGGCCGCGTTCTTCCGCGAGCCGAAGCGGGTCCCGCCGCCGCGTGACGGCGTCGCGCTCGCCTCGGCCGACGGCATCGTGTCGCTGATCGAGGAAGCCGTCCCGCCCGCCGAGCTCGGCCTCCCCGCCGAGCCGCGGATGCGCGTTTCGGTGTTCCTCTCGGTGTTCGACGTGCACGTCCAGCGCGTGCCGTCGAACGGCGTGATCGAGCGGGTCGCCTACCGGCCGGGCAAGTTCCTCTCCGCGGACCTGGACAAGGCGAGCGACGACAACGAACGCAACTCCGTGCTGATGCGCACCGAAGACGGCCACGAGCTCGTCGTCGTGCAGATCGCCGGTCTGGTCGCGCGCCGCATCCTCTGCGAGATCCGCGAGGGTGACAAGGTCGGTGCCGGCGCGACCTACGGCATCATCCGTTTCGGCTCGCGGGTCGACCTCTACCTCCCGCCGGGTTCGACGGTGCTGGTCGGCAAGGGCCAGCGCACGGTCGGCGGCGAGACGGTCATCGCCGAGCTCCCTGCCGCGCCTTCGAAGGGCTGATCGATGGTCCGCGTGACCACCCCGGGTGTCCGGCTGCTGCCGAACGCCATCACCGTGCTGGCGCTGTGCGCGGGCCTGTCGGCCGTGCAGTTCGCGCTGACCAAGAACTACGCGATGGCGATCGCCTCGATCGGCATCGCGGCGGTGCTCGACAGCCTCGACGGCCGGATCGCCCGGCTCCTCGACGCGACGTCCAAGATGGGCGCGGAGCTGGACTCGCTGTCCGACGGCATCTCCTTCGGCGTCGCGCCGGCGCTGGTGATCTACGTGTGGCAGACCGGCGCGGACCGGATCGGCTGGGTGGCGTCGCTGATCTTCGCCGTCTGCATGATCCTGCGGCTGGCCCGGTTCAACACGCTGCTCGACGACACCGAACAGCCGCCGTACGCGAGCGAGTTCTTCGTCGGCGTCCCGGCGCCCGCGGGCGGGTTGCTGGGCATGCTGCCGCTGGTGGCCTTCCTCCAGTGGGGCGAGGGCTGGTGGTCGTCGCAGTACGTCGTGTGGGCGTGGACGGTCGCCATCGCGGCCCTGCTGATCAGCCGCATCCCGACGCTGTCGCTGAAGACGGTCAAGGCGCCGCCGAAGGCGATCGCGCCGCTGCTGCTCGGCGTCGCCCTGCTGGCCGCGGCCATCATCCAGTTCCCGCTGGTCGCGCTGCTCGCGGCAATGGTCCTGTACCTGGCGCACATCCCGTACTCGATCTACCGGCACCGCTGGCTGGCGGCGCACCCCGAGGCCTGGACGGTCCCGCCGAGCGAGCGCCGCGCGATCCGCCGGGCCCGCTCCTCCCGCCGGCTGGGCCTGCGCCGCCCGCTGCGCCGCCGCGTGGCCGGCGCGGCGATGCGCGCGGTCCGCCTCCCCCGGGAGACGGCCCGCACCCCCCGCGCCAGCGAAAACGGCCAAGGCCCCCGCCGCCGCTCCTGGCGCCAGATAGGCCTCCGCCGCAAGTAACCCCGCCGTGATGCCCCTCCAATCACGCGAGATGCCCGCCCAGTCACGCGAGATGCCCCTCCAGTCACGCAAGATGCCCCTCCAGTCACGCAAGATGCCCGCCCAGTCACGCGAGATGCCCCTCCAGTCACGCGAGTTACGTCTCCAATCACGCGAGACCCGGGCCCGATCACGCCAGATCGGGTCCTGATCACGCGGGCCAACCCTCCAGGTACGCGAGTCAACCGGCTGGGTACGCGAGTTCGCCGGTCCGGTACGGCGATCACCCGTGCTCGGAGAGGCATCACCCGTGATCCGACGGGCATCACGCGTGATTGGCGGGGCATCATGCGTGATCGGGGAGGCATCAGGCCGATCGACCGGCGTCACCCCCCTGCGGGAGCGCCGGCTCGCTAGGGTGAACGGCGTGAGCCACCCGCAGATCACGCTGACCGTCCGGCACACGCCGTCCGCGCTGGACACTCGCCGCGGCGTCGTCCGGCTGCATCCGGAAGTCCTCGATGCCCTGGGCCTGCGGGCCTGGGATGCCGTCCACCTCACCGGGGCGCGGGTCAGTGCCGCGCTCGCCGCGCCCGCGGACGAGACCGGGGTGCCCGGGGTGGTGCTCGCCGACGACGTCACGATGTCGAACCTGGGCGTCACCGAGGGCTCGGAGATCGTCGTCGCGCCGGCCGAGGTCGCGGCGGCGAAGACCGTCACCGTCGCCGGGTCGCGGCTGGCCAGCGTCTCGCTGAGCCCGCACATGCTGCGGCTCGCCCTGATCGGCAAGGTCCTCACCGTCGGCGACGCCGTTTCGCTGCTGCCGCAGGACCTCGCACCGTCGCCGGGGTCCGACCCGGCCGGCCTGCGCGGCCAGCTGTCACGCGCGATCGGCGCGACCTGGACGAACGAGCTGCTCACCGTCACCGCGACCGAGCCGGCGGGCACCGTGGCCGTCGGACCGTCCACAGTGGTCACCTGGCGTGACGGCGCCCGGCCGGGCACCGCCGAACCGGCCGCACCCCGGACGGCGACCGCGCTGGTCCGCACCTCCGCCGTCACCGCGGCCGAGGAGTGGATCGACGCCGAGGTCGTCGAAGACGAGGTCGCCGTCGAAGAGGAACCGGCCGTGCCGCTGGCCGACCTGATCGGCGGCGAAGCCGCTGCCCGCAAGCTCGGCGAGTGGTTCGACCTGGCCTTCCACCGCCCCGAGCTGCTCGCCCGACTGGGCGCGCCCGCCCACCTGGGCGTCCTGCTGTCCGGCCCCGAAGGCGTCGGCAAGGCGACGCTGGTGCGCTCGGTGGCCCACGACGCCGACATCAAGATCATCCCGCTGGCCGCGCCGAACCTCGCGGTGCTGGACCCCAACGTCGCCGTGGCCCGCCTGCGCGAGGCCATCCAAGGCGCCGAAGGCCCCTCGGTCCTCCTGCTCACCGACGTCGACGCGCTGCTGCCCGCGACGACTCCGCCGCCGGTGGCCACCGTCGTGCTGGAGGAGCTGCGGACGGCGCTGCGGCGCGAGCGCTTCGCCGTCGTCGCGACGACGGCCCGTGCCGAGTCGGCCGACCCGCGCCTGCGCGCCGCCGACCTGCTGGACCGCGAGCTCGGCCTCGCCCTCCCGGACGCAAAAACCCGCCGTGAGCTGCTGAACGTCCTGCTCCGCGACGTCCCGCTCGACACGGGCATCGACTGCGGCGTCCTCGCCGAGCGGACGCCGGGCTTCGTCGCGGCGGACCTGATCGCGCTGCGCCGGGACGCCGCACTGCGGGCGGCGCTGCGCCAGCGCGACGCCGACGAGCCGCGCATCTCGCAGCAGGACCTGCTGGACGCGCTGGCGACCGTCCGGCCGGTTTCGATGTCCACTTCGGACAACCTGGCCACCGGCGGGCTGACCCTCGACGACGTCGGCAACATGGTCGACGTCAAGCAGTCCCTCACCGAGGCCGTGCTGTGGCCGCTGCGGTACCCGGACTCGTTCGCCCGGCTCGGCGTCGAACCGCCGCGCGGGGTGCTGCTGTACGGGCCGCCCGGCGGCGGAAAGACGTTCCTCGTGCGGGCGCTGGCCGGCACCGGCGCGCTGAACGTCTTCGCGGTCAAGGGCGCCGAGCTGATGGACAAGTGGGTCGGCGAGTCCGAACGCGCCGTGCGCGAGCTGTTCCGCCGGGCCGCGGAGGCCGCGCCCGCGCTGATCTTCCTGGACGAGATCGACGCGCTGGCCCCGCGCCGCGGCCAGTCGTCCGACTCGGGGGTCGCCGACCGCGTGGTCGCGGCGCTGCTCACCGAGCTCGACGGCGTCGAGCCGATGCGCGAAGTCGTCGTCCTGGGCGCGACGAACCGGCCGGAGCTGGTCGACCCGGCGCTGCTGCGGCCCGGACGGCTCGAGCGCCGCGTCTACGTGCCGCCGCCGGACGCCGAGGCCCGCGCGGCGATCCTCACGGCCAGCTCGAAGAACACCCCGCTGGCCGACGACGTCGACCTCACCGCGGTGGCGTCCACTCTGGACGGTTACTCGGCGGCCGACTGCGCGGCGCTGATCCGCGAAGCGGCGCTGACGGCGATGCGCGAGTCGCTCGAGGCCCGTGAAGTCACGGCCGCGCACCTGGACGCGGCCCGCAAGACGGTCCGGCCGAGCCTCGACCCGGGCCAGCTGGCCGCGCTCGAGGCGTACGCGAAGACCCAGTCCGGCGAATGAAAAGAGGCGGCCGTCGGGTGACGGCCGCCTCTTCGAAGAAAACTCAGCTGCCCTTGTGGGCGCCCTGGTACTCCTTCGTCACGATGACGATCACGCCGGGGCTCGCGCTCTGGATGCCTTCGAAGCGGGGTTCGGCCTTGATGCCGAACTCCTGCGCGAGCTGCTTGGCCGCGGCTTCCTCGTCGGTGCCCGGGCGGTAGTACGCCGTCGTCGTCGGGATGACGCCCTGGGAGTAGTTGCTGACCTCGTTGACGTTCCACCCGGCACCGCGGAAGTCTTCCGCCGCCCGGTCCGCCAAACCCTTGATCGTCGAGTTGTTGAACACCCGGACGGTCACCCACTTGTTGGACGCCTGCTGGTCACCACCCGGCTGGCCCGGCTGACCTGGCTGCCCCGGCTGACCGGGGCCGGCCGACGTCGGCTGGCCGGCCCCCGGCGAGCTCGGCGACGGCGGTACGGGTGACGACGGGCTCCCCGAGGCCGAAGTCGACGGCGACGCCGACGCCGACGAAGAGGTCGAAGGCGGCGCCGACGTCCCGCCGGACGTGCCCGGCTGCGTCGTCGTGCCGCTCGGCCCGGCTTCGTTCGCCCCGTTGCCCCCGCTCAGCGCGGTGATCCCGCCGATGACCGCGGCGATGATGGCCACGCCGATCAACGCGACACCCGCGGCCTTCATCGGCCGGGACATTCCCGAAAACACACTCATTTCAGCTCGATCCCCAGTCGCCGGGCGCCTCGCTTGCGCTGGCGCGCGGCGCGGGTCTTGCGCAGCCGCTTCACCAGCATCGGATCGGCTTCGGTCGCCTCCGGCTTCTCCAGCAGCTTGTTGAGCAGCTGGTAGTAGCGCGTCGCAGACAAGTCGAAGCGTTCGCGGATGGCGTTCTCCTTCGCCCCGGCGTGTCGCCACCACTGGCGCTCGAAGGCGAGGATCTCGACCTCGCGTTCGGTCAGGCCGGGCACGGGCTTCGGCGGCGACGGCTGCGGCTCAGCCATCGACTCCGCGGCGTCCATCCGGGTCCCTCTCAATCGGGCGTCATGGCGAATCAGACCTAGCTCTTCCGCGGGCGCCATTCAACCACGGAAGCCACCGCCGACGTGGGCATCGGCGTCGGCGCGTCACGGTCTGATGCAGGTCTACCAGAGGGGTCCGACTAAACTGGCTCGCCGTGACCATCCACCCCATCGTTATCGCCGGCGAGCCCGTGCTGCACCAGCCGACTCGGGAGATCACCGAGTACGACGAGAAGCTGCGCACGCTCGTGGACGACATGTTCGAGACGATGTACGCCGCCGAGGGCGTCGGCCTCGCGGCCAACCAGATCGGCCTCGATCTGCGGGTGTTCGTCTACGACTGCCCGGACGACGAGGGCGTGCGGCACAAGGGCGTCGTGGTCAACCCGAAGCTCGAGACGTCGGAGATCCCGGAGACCATGCCGGACCCGGACGACGACTGGGAGGGCTGCCTCTCGGCACCCGGCGAGTCGTACCCGACGGGCCGCGCGAAGTGGGCGAAGGTGACCGGCTTCGACGTCGACGGCAGCCCGATCGAGGTCGAAGGCACCGGCTACTTCGCGCGCTGCCTCCAGCACGAGACCGACCACCTGGACGGGTACATCTACCTGGACCGCCTGGTCGGCCGGCACGCGCGCGCCGCGAAGAAGATGCTCAAGCACAACAAGTGGGGCGTCCCGGGCAACTCGTGGCTCCCACCGCGCACCCCCGAGGACGATGGCGCCGTCATCTGACCGCCCGCGGTCGTGAGTGGTAAAGCGGGTTCTAACCCGCTTTACCACTCACGACCAGCCGCGGCAGACCTCAGCAGCCGAGGAAGTGGCAGCGGACCACCTGCGGCGTCTCCAGCACCGAGCCCGCCTTGACGTCCCAGGCGAGCCGGACGTACTGGGCGTGCGTCCAGGCCAGCGGGGTCGCCGACGTGTTCGGCGTGCCGGCCGGGAAGCCGGTCTGCCCGGACGGCGGATTCTCGTCCCACACCTGCTCCGGCATGGTCTCCGCCGAGCTGCTCACCCGGCCGAGGTCACGCAGCCGCCGCGCGGCCGACGACGGATCGCCGAGCGCCAGTTCGTACTCGCCGCGTTCGCCGGCGAGCAGCGGCCAGAGCCGGCCGAACGTCGTGCGGCTCTCCGCCGGGAACGTGTAGTCCCACGGCGACCCGTCGGCCTGCTCGCCGTAACCGTCCTTCGTGTAGCGGTGCCAGAACTGGCCGGTCGGCGTCGTGAATGCGATGTCGGAGTCGGTCACCCGGACGCTGTTGCGGATCACCGGGTCGTCGGCGCGGTAGATACCCAGCCGGACCAGGTCGAGGAAGCCCGCGTCGGTGACCGCGCGCTGGTCCATCGTCACGCTCGAGTTGCCGAGGTTGTACGTCGTCCCGGCGTTCGCGTTCGCGTCCTTCGTGAGCCGGACGAAGTACGGGTCCTTCGACAGCGGCCCGTTCGTGGTGATCGTCTGCTTCGGCAGGTCGGCCTTCATCTTGTCGGCCGCGGCGAGGTACCGGGCGGCGTCGGCGGCGGCGCCGTGGTGCGAAGCGATGTCGGCGGCGCAGACCAGCCCGGCGATGACCGAAGCGATCGTCGACGGGGACCAGCCGTCCTGCTCCTCCCAGCGCTCCTGCTGGGTGTACGGCGACGGCTGCCCGTCCGGCCCCTGGTAGCCGAGGATGAAGTCGGCCGCCTTGCGCACGCCGGGCCACAGGTCGTTGCGGCCGAGCTGCTGGGCCAGCACGATCGGGAACGCGGTCTCGTCGAGCTGGATCGACGTCCAGTAGGGCACGCCGTCGACGCGGCTGTTCTGCGGCATGTGCCCGTCGGCCTGCTGCTGCGTGCCGAACATGTACGTCACGGCGCGGTTCGCGGCGGCCGTGTCGCCGCCGGCGGCCAGTCCGGTCGCGATCTGGTAGAGGTCACGCGGCCAGACCAGGTGGTAGGTGCCGGACGGCGACCACTCCGGGTCGTTGTTCCCGAACCGCCACGGCATGCTCGGCGACGCGATGAAGGCGCCCGGGTGGTGCTTGTCCTCGCTCGCGGCGAGCGTCAGCATCGACGCCTTGTAGAGATCGCGTTCGGCGCCGGTCTTCAGCGACGACGGCGGCTTGGCGATCCCGCGCAGGTACTGCTGCCAGCCGCGGTCGTAGGCGCGCGTGATGTCGCGGACGCCGCGTCGCAGCGACGCCTGCGCGTTGCCGAGCGCGTCGGCGGCCTTCGCGCCCATGCCGAGGGCGAGGGTGACGTGCCGGTCGCGGACACCGTCGGCGGTCGTCCGGCCGGTCAGCACGACGTTGCCCGTGGTCGCGGTGTCGTAGGAGTTCAGCTTGAAGGTCTTGGTCAGCTGCGTGTTGCCGTCGGACGCGCCCGCGTAGCCGACGCTGGTCTTCGCGAAGGCGGGCTTCGCGGCGAGCGCGGCGGCGTTCGAGGCGTCCTGCGCACTGGCGGTGGCGCCTTGCCGCGTGGCCGAGTCGTCGGAGCCGTCGTTGGTCAGGTCCGGGTCGGCGACCGCGTAGAGCTGGTAGGGCCGCCCGGTGAGCGACTGGAAGTCGACGTCCACCAGCACGGTCGTGGCGGCCGGATCGGTGACGTAGGTCTTGCGGAGGCGCCAGCGGTGCTGGTCGTCGGTGATGGTCTGCTCGTAGGTCAGGCTGTCGTCGTCGGTCCGCCGGACCTGCTGCGACTTCGCCGAGTAGTCGGTGACGGCGAAGCTGCGGCCGTCCGTGACGACGAAGTTCATCGACCGGACGCTGGGCGTGGACAGGTCCGGGTAGTAGACCTCGGACATTTGGCCACCCTGAAGGGTGAACCAGACGTTGCTGGACCGGTCGTGCGCGGTCCCGAAGCCGGTCTTGTTCGCGGGCAGCCAGCTCGGATGGGCCCCGGGTGCGCCGGGAGCCTGTTTCGAAGCCACCTCGGCCACCGCGGTCGCCGGGATCAGGCCGGTGACCAGCAGTCCGGCGAAGGCGCCGGAAATGAGTTTGCGCATATCAACCCCACAGAAAAGTCGCCTCTGCACCGTTACAGAAGCGACTTGGGAGTCTGCCGCCGATTTCTGCCGGATGCATGCCCCAATCCGGTGAACCACTGACCGTCACTGGTCCGGCCGCCGGTTCACGGACAGCGAACGGGCTTCCCGCTGAACCGCGCGCACACTTGTAGTACCTGCAACGCTGTAATCGAGGTACGCATGGACGACGCCATGGACGCCTACTCGCGCGCGGTCAGCACGGTCGCCAGGACCGTCACCCCGCACGTCGCCGGCGTGCAGCTCGCGCGCGGCGGTGGCTCGGCCGTCGTCTTCGCCGATGACGGGCACCTGCTCACCAACGCCCACGTCGTCGCCGGGCACCGGCGGGGTGCCGCCACCTTCGCCGACGGCAGCGAAGTGCCCTTCGACGTCGTCGGCGCCGATCCGCTGTCGGACCTCGCCGTGCTGCGGGTGCGCGGGGAGACGCCGCCGCCCGCCGTGCTCGGGGACGCCGATCGGCTCGTCGTCGGGCAGCTCGTCGTCGCCGTCGGGAACCCGCTCGGCTTCTCCGGGACTGTCACCGCCGGGGTCGTCAGCGCGCTCGGGCGGGCGCTGCCGGTGCGGCAGGGGCGCACGACCCGCGTGATCGAGGACGTCATCCAGACCGACGCCGCGCTCAACCCCGGCAACTCCGGCGGCGCGCTCGCCGATTCCGCCGGCCGGGTCGTCGGCATCAACACCGCCGTCGCCGGGATCGGGCTCGGGCTCGCGGTGCCGATCAACGCGACGACTCGCCGCATCATCGACACGCTCGTCGTCGAGGGCCGGGTGCGGCGCGCGTACCTCGGCGTCGTCGGCGTGCCCGCGCCGCTGCCGGAGGACGTCGCCGAGCGCACCGGGCAGAACGCCGGGCTTCGGGTGCACGAAGTCGTCTCCGGCGGGCCCGCGGACCGGGCGGGCCTCAAGCGGGGCGATCTCGTATTGACCGTCGGGCGCACGCGCGTGTCGGACGCGCAAGGCATCCAGCGGCAGCTCTTCGCGGAAGTGATCGGCACCGCACTGCCGATCACCGTGCTGCGCGGCGGCGCCATGGTCGACGTCTACGCGACCCCGGCCGAGTTGGTCGGGTGAGGTGAGGAGACTTGAGTATCGCGCGTCGGCGTGGCATGGTCGGTGGCACAACACCAACGCGGGAGCTCGCGCCATGGCGGGCTGAGAGGGTGACTTGCGTTTCGCAGGCGTCACCGACCGCATGAACCTGACCGGGTAATGCCGGCGTAGGGAGTGAAAGTCGTTGACGACGCTCGAGAACTCTGCTGCCCAAAAGCTGGATGCTGCCGTAAAGGTGACCACCGGCCCGATCACGGGCTCGCACAAGGCCTACCAGCAGACCGAATCCGGGCTCCGCGTCCCTGTCCGGCGGATCGATCTCTCCAACGGTGAACAGTTCGACGTTTACGACACTTCGGGCCCGTACACCGATCCGGACGTCGAGATCGACGTCCACAAAGGACTGCATCGGCTGCGGGCCGGCTGGGCCGACGGGCGTGAGCACAACACCCAGCTCGGCTGGGCCAAACAGGGCGTCATCACGCGGGAAATGGAGTACATCGCCGCCCGCGAACGGGTTTCGCCCGAGTTCGTGCGTGACGAAGTGGCCCGCGGCCGCGCGGTGATCCCCGCCAACCGCAAGCACCCCGAGACCGAGCCGATGATCATCGGCAAGAACTTCCTCGTGAAGATCAACGCCAACATGGGCAACTCGGCCGTGTGGTCGTCGGTCGAGGAAGAGGTCGACAAGATGGTGTGGGCGACCCGCTGGGGCGCCGACACGATCATGGACCTGTCCACCGGGAAGCGGATCCACGAGACGCGGGAGTGGATCATCCGCAACTCGCCGGTCCCGGTCGGCACCGTGCCGATCTACCAGGCGCTGGAAAAGGTCGACGGCGAGCCGGAAAAGCTGTCGTGGGAGGTCTACCGCGACACCATCATCGAGCAGTGCGAGCAGGGTGTCGACTACGTCACCGTGCACGCCGGCGTGCTGCTGCGCTACATCCCGCTGACCGCGCGGCGCGTCACCGGCATCGTCAGCCGCGGCGGTTCGATCATGGCCGCGTGGTGCCTCGCGCACCACCAAGAGTCCTTTTTGTACACGCACTTCGAGGAACTCTGCGAGATCCTCCGCCAGTACGACGTCACGTTCTCCCTCGGCGACGGCCTGCGCCCCGGCTCGATCGCCGACGCCAACGACCGCGCCCAGTTCGCCGAGCTGGAAACCCTCGGCGAGCTGACGCACATCGCGCGCTCGCACGACGTCCAGGTGATGATCGAGGGCCCGGGCCACGTGCCGATGCACAAGATCAAGGAGAACGTGGAGCTCGAGGAAAAGCTCTGCGGCGAGGCGCCGTTCTACACCCTCGGTCCACTCGCGACGGACATCGCGCCGGCGTACGACCACATCACGTCGGCCATCGGCGCCGCGCAGATCGGCTGGTACGGCACGGCGATGCTGTGTTACGTGACGCCGAAGGAGCACCTCGGCCTGCCCAACCGCGACGACGTGAAGACCGGTGTCATCACGTACAAGATCGCAGCGCACGCCGCGGATCTGGCCAAGGGGCACAAGTACGCGCAGGAGTGGGACGACGAACTGTCGAAGGCGCGCTTCGAATTCCGCTGGAACGACCAGTTCAACCTCTCGCTCGACCCCGACACGGCCCGCTCGTTCCACGACGAGACGCTGCCCGCCGAGCCGGCCAAAACCGCGCACTTCTGCTCGATGTGCGGGCCGAAGTTCTGCTCGATGCGGATCACGCAGGACGTCCGCAAGTACGCCGAGGAACACGGGCTGTCCACTGTGGAGGCCATCGAGGCCGGCATGGCGGAGAAGTCGGCGGAGTTCTCCGAGTCCGGCAGCAAGGTCTACCTGCCTGTGGTCCAGCCGTGACACCGAGGACCGCCCTCACCATCGCCGGATCGGACTCCGGCGGTGGTGCGGGCATCCAGGCCGACCTGCGCACGTTCTTCGCCAACGGCGTCCACGGGCTCGTCGCGCTGACCGCGGTGACCGTGCAGAACTCGTTGGGCGTCCAGGGTTTCACCGAAATCCCGGCCGACGTCGTCACCGCGCAGATCAAGGCGGTGGCGTCGGACATGGGCGTCGACGCGGCCAAGACGGGCATGCTGGCTTCCGCCGAGATCATCCGTTCGGTGGCGAAGACCCTGGACGAGATCGGGGAGTTCCCGTTTGTGGTCGACCCGGTGGCGGCGTCGATGACGGGGCACGCGCTGCTGCGCGAGGACGCCCTGGAGGCGATCCGCACCGAACTGTTCCCGCGCGCGACCCTGATCACGCCGAACCTCGACGAAGTCCGGTTGCTGACCGGCGTTTCGGTGGTGGACCCGTCGTCTCAGCGCGCGGCGGCGGAGGCACTGCTGGAGTTCGGCTCGCGCTGGGTCCTGGTCAAGGGCGGCCACATGACGGGCACCACGGACTGTGTGGACCTGCTCTCGGACGGCCGCGAGTTCATCGAACTGAGCGGCCCGCGCTACGAAACGGACAACACCCACGGCGGCGGCGACACCCTGGCGTCGGCGATCACGGCGTCGCTGGCGAAGGGCGCTTCGGTGCCGGACGCCGTGGCGGCCGGGAAGAAGTTCATCGAGCGTTGCGTCGCGGAGGCCTACCCGCTGGGCGCGGGTGTGGGCCCGGTCTCGCCGTTCTGGGTCCTCAAGCCGTCGTGAGTGGTAAGGCGGGTTAGAACCCGCCTTACCACTCACGACCCGCGGGAGGAGGCGGATCAGGAACGCTGCCACCGCGAAGCTCGCCGCGTTCACGTACGCGAGCGCGTGGAACGCCCACGGGCTCGTGATCGTCGGCAGCAGCGCCATCGCCGCCGCTCCCACGCCCGCCCCGGCGAAGCGGCCCACCGTCTGGGTCGCCAGCACGCGGTCGGTGTCGGTTCCGGTGGTGAGCCGGGTCACCATCGGGGCGTTGCACGTCCAGAACAGCCGGTCGCCGAAGCCGGCCACGGCCGAAACCGCCACCACCTGCCAGCTCGTGTGCACCAGCGGGTACGCGGCGAAGGCGGCGAGCCGCACCAGGTTGCCCGCGATGAGCAGGGCGCGTGGCCCGAAGCGGTCCATCGCCGCGCCGGTGGCCGGGCCCGTGACCAGGGCCAGCACCGCGCCGGTGCTCAGCGACGCCCCCGCGTCGACCAGGTCCATGCCCTGCCCGTGGACGAGGAACAACAGGGCGAACGGCACCCACAGGCCGCTGCCGAGCGCGTCGATCAACGTCGCGGCCAGAAAGATCCGAAGCACGCCTACCCCCCAGGTGGACAGCGCTCCAGCTTACGGGTCGAGCGGCAGGGTGAGCCCCACCTTTACCCGGTCCATCGCCACGCTCGTCGTGAAGTGCCGGACGTTCGGGTTGTCGAAGAACATCCGCCGGGTGAACGCCTCGAAGCCCGCCATGTCCGGGCACGTCACGATCAGCACGAAGTCCGCCGTGCCGGTGACGTAGTAGCACTGCTGGATCGCGTCCTCGGCCAGGACCTGGCGGCGGAACCCCTCGAAGACCGCGAGGTTCTCCCGCTCCATCTCGACCGTCACCACGAACGTCATGCTCAGCCCGAGTGCCCCCGGCGACAGCACCGCGACCTCGCGCTCGATGACGCCCGCCTCTCGCAGGCGCTTGATCCGCCGTTGCACGGCCGCGGCCGAGAGCCCGACCTTGGCGCCGATCGTCTCGGCGATCGTGCGCGCGTCGGCCTGGAGGCAGGCGAGGATGGCGATGTCCAGCTGGTCGAGGTCGGGTGTCGGCACTCCAGCAGGCTAACCGGCACCCCCGACAATTCGCCGCTGTTCACTCCTCCGTGACGTCGCTCACTACTCCGTCCGAAGGGAAGATGAAACAACTTCTTAAGTGAGCTGCAACACAACTGACCGGTCTACCAGGGGGTAGCCCATAGAAGTGGAAGACCAGCCGGTCGCTCCGCCAACCCGCCGGCGTGGGGAGGCTATCCCGTGCCCGCACCTGCCGCCGTGTTGACCGGCCTCGGTTCGTGGTTGCCGGCGAAAGTGCTGGACAACCACGAAATCGCCACCCGGCTCGACACCTCGGACGAGTGGATCCGGACCCGCACCGGGATCCGCGAGCGCCGCATCGCCGGACCCGACGAGTCCACTGTGGACCTCGCCGTCGGGGCCGGTCGCGAAGCGCTCGGGGGCACGTCCGCCGACGCCGTCGTCCTCGCCACCTCCACGCCCGACCAGCCCTGCCCGGCCAGCGCGCCGCAGGTCGCGGCCCGGCTCGGGCTCGGCACCGCCGCGGCGTTCGACGTCAACGCCGTGTGCAGCGGCTTCGTCTACGCGCTGGCCACGGCGGCCGGGTTCATCGCGGGCGGGCTGGCCGAGCGTGTGCTCGTGATCGGCGCCGACACCTTCACCACGCTCATCGACCCCGCCGACCGCACCACCGTGCCGATCTTCGGCGACGGCGCGGGCGCGGTGCTCCTGCGGGCCGGCGACGCCGGCGAACCCGGCGCGCTCGGGCCGTTCGACCTGCACAGCGAGGGTGAGCACGCCGACCTGCTGTGGGTCGAGGCCGGCGGCGCCCGCCGGCGGCTCTCCGACCAGCCGAGCGACCGGTTCCTCGCGATGCAGGGCACGGCCGTGTTCCGCCACGCCTGCGCGCGCATGGCGGAGTCGTCGCGCACCGTCCTGGAGCGCGCGGGCTGGATGGTCGGCGACGTCGACCGCTTCGTCGGGCACCAGGCGAACATCCGGATTCTCCAGGCGACGGCGAAGCAGCTCGGCATGCCGGCCGACGCCGTGGTCGCCAACATCGACCGGGTCGGCAACACCAGCGCCGCGTCCATCCCGCTCGCGCTGGCCGACGCCCACGCCCACGGCACCCTCGTCCCCGGCCACCGCGTGCTGCTCAGCGCGTTCGGTGCCGGCCTGACCTGGGGTTCGACGGTGCTGCGCTGGCCCGATCTGGGTCAGCCGGCCTGAGGGCCGGTCGTCCAGGTCGGCGTCGCCTCCTGGCGGCCGCGCAGCTCCAGTTCGCCGTGCTCCACCCAGTGCGCGCCTTCGCTCGGCAGCGCGCCGGAGACGACGGCGTCGCTGGCGAGGATCCGTCCCGGGACAGCCTTGGCGAGCTCGGTGAGCCGCGCGGCCTCGTTGACCGCGTCGCCGATCACGGTGTACTCGAGCCGGCTGCTGGTGCCGAGCTGCCCGGCGAACACCGGGCCGCTGGAAACGCCGATGCCGAGGTCCAGCTCGCCGGCCTCGCGGACCGCGTCCCGGATCACGCGGGCCGCGGCCAGCGCGGCCGTCGGGGCGTCCGCGAGCCGCGTCGGCGCGCCGAAGATGCACAGCGCGGCGTCGCCCTGGAACTTGTTCACCAGCCCGCCGCGGGCGTTGACCGCGGAGACGACCGCGGCGAACAGCCGGTTCAGCTTCCCGACCAGTTCCTCCGGCGGGGTGCGGTAGGCGAGCGCGGTCGAGTCGACGACGTCGACGAACAACGCCGTGACCTCGCGGACGTCGCCCGAGAGCGACGCGCCGTACTCCAGGGCGTGCCGGGCGACGTCGGCGCCGACGTGCCTGCCGAACAGATCTTGCATCCGCGCCTGCTCGCGCAGGCCGGCGGCGAGCTGGTTCACCGACGTCTGGAGCAGGCCGATCTCGCTGGAGTCGTCGACGTCGACCGAGACGCCGGTGTCGCCGCGGGCGATCTCGTCGAGCGCCACGCGCAGCCGGTGCAGCGGGGCCGCGACCGCCCTGGCCAGCAGCGCGGTCCCGATCGCGCCGACGACGAGGCCGATCACCGACAGCATGATCAGGCTCGCGGTGTGGTTGCCCGAGCCGAGGTCCGGTGGCGCGGCGATGAGCAGCACGCCCACGAGCGGGACGCCGCTGGCCAGCGCCCACGTGACGATCAGCCGGGTGAGCACCGTGACGGGCAGCGAGCCGCGGGGCGGCAGGACGCCCAGCGCGATCGTCATCACCGGCCGCGCCACCCACTCGGCGGCGAGGTAGGTGAGCCCGACCGTGGTGAGGCCGCCGAGCCCGATCACCGTGGCCATGCCGATGGCGTCGTCGGCGGAGCCGAGCACCCCGGCGAGCACGGTGAGGACGACGGTGCCGATCAGCCAGAGCGTGCCGCTGACCACGGCCATGTCGACCGGCAGCCGCAGCGCGCGCCGCGCCTCGCTCTCCGACGGCGGGCGGCCGAGCACGAACCAGATCGCGGTGCGGCGCTGCAGCCACGCCGTCCACAGCGTCCCCGCGAGCAGTGCCACCGCCACGATCGCGGCCGCGGTCAGGCCGAGCACCCAGCCGCGGTCGCCGACGTCGTTCGGCAGGCCCTGCAGCAGCAGGAGCAGCGCGACGACCCCGGATCCCGCGACGCTCGAGCCGATGCCCAGCCCGGCGAAGCCCAGGCTGGTGCGCAACACCACCCGGAAGTTCCCCACGGCGATCTTGCGCACGGCGTCGATCGTACGGCGGAAAATGCGTGGCCACCGCCTGTGCCCGCGGTTACCGTGCGGATCATGGAGCCACTCGGCCAAGAGGAGATCCGGGCCTCGTTCGTCAACTGCACCCGCGGCGAAGCCAAGGGCGTGACGCTGCCCGCCCGGCCCGGGGAAATCCCCTGGGACAAGCGGGAGTTCCTCGGCTGGCGGGACCCGAAGGCGCCCGCGCGCGCCTACCTCGTACTGCCCTACGACGGCGAGGTGGTCGGGCTCGCCCTGCGTGCGGCCGCGCCGCCGAAGTCACGCCTGCGCAGCAACCTCTGCGGCTTCTGCACCACGACCCACGGGCTCGCCGACATCACGCTGTTCTCCGGCAAGCGCGCCGGGAAGCCCGGCCGCGACGGCAACACGCTGGGCATCTACGCCTGCGGCAACCTGGCCTGCTGCCAGTACGTCCGCGGCGAGCTGAAGTCCGACGTGCCCCAGCCGTTCGAGACGCTCACGCTCGAAGAGCGCATCGCGCGGCTGGAGGAGAAGCTGCACAAGTTCGTGGCACGGGTGCTGGAGTCGCGTTAGAAGCGGTACCGCACGATGTGCGCCGTCCGGGCCATCGGCGGGAAGACCTTCAGCATGCGCAGCTGGAACCGGGTGATCGGTCCCATCTTGGCCAGCACGTCCGGGGTCGCCCAGTGCGCGGCGTCCAATGAGGACTCGAGAGTGAGGCCGCAGGGTTCGAGCTCGCGCGGGTCGTCGACGCCCCAGTACAGCGTCGCGCCCGCCTTGCGCACCGGTGCGTTGAGCTTCTGGATCTTGATGGCCGTCCGGTTGAAGAGGTCGCAGATCAGCTCGCCGGACGGGAACTTCGCGGCCAGCCGGCGGAACAGTTCGATGCCGCTCTCGGGCTTCAGGTACATCGTGAGGCCTTCGGCGACGATCAGCGCCGGCCGGTCCGACGGCACCTGGTCGAGCCACCCGAAGTCGGTCACCGACGAGCTGATGTGCGTCTGGTTCGGCGCCCGGTCGTAGAGCTTTTCGCGCAGCTCGACGACTTCGGGGTAGTCGATGTCGTACCAGTGCACGGTCTCCGGCGGAGCGAGGCGCTGGAACCGGGTGTCCATGCCGCAGCCCAGGTGCAGCACGATCGCGTCCGGGTGGGCGCGCAGGTACTCGGCGGCCCAGTCGTCGATCGGTTTCGCCCGCAGGACGACCGACACCGCCCGGTCGGGGGAGATGCCGATCTTGGTGAAGTCGTAGTCGATCCGGCGGACGGCGTCGTCGGCCGCCTTGTCGCCGAGGATCGGGTGGGCGCTGCGGTAGTCGAGCGCGCGGCCGTACAGCGTGGCCAGGTTGGTGGCCTTCTCTCCGGTGAAGTGCACCTTTTCCATCGCGACCCCCAAAAGTTTCACAATGTTGTGAAAAGTCTAGCGCTTTTCGGGGTGGGCGGCGTAGTCGTGCGCGTAGGTTTTGGCGTCCACGAGGTGCTTGAGCGTCAGCTCGCGGGCGGCGGCCGGGTCGGACCGGCGGATGGCGTCGAGGATCGCGCGGTGGTCGGCGACGGCCTTGCGGATCTGTCCGGGCAGCCGCAGCGCGGTCCGCCGCTCCTCGCCGACCAGGGCGAGCACCGACCGCAGCAGCCCGGCGACGTCGTCGTTGCCCGCGTTCTGCGCGATCACCCGGTGGAACTCGGCGTCGGCGGCGATGACGTGCAGCATGTCCCCGTCCTCGGCGGCCTGCGCCATCTCGGCGACGTTGTCCTCGAGCCGGCTCACGGTCTTCGCGGTGGCGTGCCTGGCCAGCCGTTCGGCGAGCGTCGGCTCGACGGTCGCCCGCAGGTCGAAGAGCTTTTCGACGAGCTGGTCGTGTTCGGTGAACCAGGTCCGCAGCGGCTGTTCCTGCTGCTCGCGGACGTAGGTGCCGGAGCCGGCGCGGATCTGGACGTACCCGATGGAGTCGAGGACGCGCAGGGCCTGCCGCAGCGATCCCCGGCTGATCCCGAGTTCTTCGCACAGGACGCGTTCGGCGGGCAGCCGCGAGCCGGGCGGCAGGTCGCCGGAGTCGATCCGCGCCCGCAGCCGGTCGACGGTCGCGCTCCAGACCTGCTCGGTGTCCACGCGCTCATCCTCTCAGCTCACGGAACTGTCGGGGGTGGCTGCCATGATCACCGGCATGGACATCTTGGGGGCGTGGGTGCGCGGCTGGGCGGTGTCGCGGGCCACACCGGCACCGGTTTCGGAGCCCGACGGCTACCGCATCGACGTCGGCCTGCCGGGGCACCGGGTGCGCTACCTGCTGCGCGCACCGGCCACGGTGGCCTCCCGCGCCCGGACGGCGGCGGCACCGGGCACGTGGCTGAAGACGTGCGGCTCGCGGTCCGCCGTCCTGGCGGGTCTGACGCCGGGGTGGACGGCGGGGGAGACGGAGTACCTGATGGCGTTCGACGGAGCGCTTCCACCGGTGGCCGTTCCGGCGCCGTACTCGGTGAAGGTGATCGGCGACGGGCCAGTGTGGGAGGTCCTGGTGTCGTCCGGTGACGCTCCGGCGGCCCGGGGTCAGGTCGCGGTGGCCTCGGGCGTCGCGGTGTTCGACAAGATCGAGACGGAGCCGGAGCACCGGAGGCGCGGCCTCGGCCGGGTGGTGATGCAGAGGCTGGGCGAGGCGGCCGGAGTGCGGTCGAGCGTGCTGCTGGCTTCGGAGGCCGGACGCGGGCTGTACACCTCGCTCGGCTGGCGCGTGGTCTCCGACGTCGTCCCTGCTCACGTACCGGAAGGAGACGCGTGAGTGTCTGACCTGACACATCTGCGTCGCGGGAGCGCTCCACGGTGCTTAGGCTCCGCACGTGAATGCTTCATGACGTGGTGGCACGCGCTGATCGTCGTGGTCGCCGGGATCTGGGCGGGGACCATCAACGCCGTCGTCGGGTCGGGGACGCTCGTGACCTTCCCCGTGCTCGTCGCGCTCGGGTATCCGCCGGTGACCGCCACGACGTCCAACGCCATCGGCCTCGCGCCCGGCACCCTCAGCGGGGCCTGGGGTTACCGGCACGAGCTCAAGGGTTACTGGCCGCAGGCCGCCAAGTTCGCCGTCGCGTCCTTCCTCGGCGCCATCGGCGGGACCGTTCTGCTGCTTTCCCTGCCGAAGGACGCCTTCGAGGCCGTCGTGCCTGTGCTGGTCGGCCTGGCCGTGGTCCTCGTGATCGTCCAGCCGAAGGTGTCGAAGTGGGTCGCGGACCGGCGCGAACAGAACGGCACCGAGCAAAAAGCCGGGCCGCTGCTGATGTTCTTCATCTTCCTCATCGGCATCTACGGTGGGTACTTCACCGCCGCGCAGGGCGTGATGCTGATGGCCGTGATGGGGATGCTGCTGTCGGAGCCGCTGCAGAAGCTCAACGGCGTGAAGAACGTCCTCGCCGCCGTCGTGAACCTCGTCGCCGGGTTGATCTACGCCTTCGTCGCGCCGATCAGCTGGGCCGTCGTGCTGTGGCTGGCGATCGGCTCCACCGCCGGCGGCTTCCTCGGCGCGAAGATCGGCCGGAGGTTGTCGCCGGCGGTGCTGCGCGGCGTGATCGTGGTGATCGGCGTCGCCGCCGTCATCCAGCTGGTGGTCAAGCAGTTCGCGAGTTGACTGTGCCGATCGTTCCTGATCCGACCGCAGCCACGGCCGAATGGCTTCGTGGCAGAGGTCACGTGCCGCGTCAGGGTCGGCCTACTTCTGGCCGGATCAGGAACTCGCGCGCCGCCGCCAGGAAAACGTCGTTCTCCTCGCGGGTCCCGATGGTCACGCGCACGCCTTCGCCGGCGAACGGGCGCACCACCAGCTTGCGGTCCAGCGCGTGCTCGGCGAACGGGACGGCCTGCTCACCCAGCGGCAGCCAGACGAAGTTCGCCTGCGTCTCCGGCACCCGGTAGCCCGCTTCGAGCAGCGCCTCCCGCACCCGCCCGCGCTCCACGACGATGTCCTTGCACCGCGCCAGCAGCTCGTCGGCCGCGTCCAGCGACGCCAGCGCGGCCACCTGGGCCAGCATGTTCACCGAGAAGGCCACGTACACCTGGCGAAGCGCGTCGGCGATCGGCTCGGGCGCGACCGCGTAGCCGACGCGAAGGCCCGCGAGGCCGTACGCTTTCGAGAACGTGCGAAGCACCATGACGTTCGGCCGGCTGCGGGTGTACTCGACGCCGTCGGGGACCTCGGGGTCGGTGACGAACTCCTTGTACGCCTCGTCCAGCACCACCAGCACGTGCTCGGGCACGGCGGTCAGGAACCGCTCCAGCTCCGCGCGGCGCACCGCCGTCCCGGTGGGGTTGTTCGGGTTGCAGACGAAGACCACGCGCGTCCGGTCGGTGATCGCCGCGAGCATCGCGTCCAGGTCGAGCTCCTGGCCCTCGGTGATCGGGACCTTCACCGAGACGGCGTTCGCGACCTGCGTGACGATCGGGTACGCCTCGAACGAGCGCCAGCCGAAGATGACCTCGTCGCCGGGCGCGCACACCGCCTGGATCGTCTGCTGGCACAGCGACACCGAGCCGCAACCGATCGCGACGTGCTCCACCGGCACGTCCAGCTCGCGTGCCAGCCGCTCCCGCAGCGCCTGCGAACCGGTGTCCGGGTAGCGGTTGACGCCGGCCGCGGCTTCGGCGATCGCCTGCGCGACGCTCGGCAGCGCACCGCCGGGCACCTCGTTGCTCGCCAGCTTGATCGCGCCTTCGATCGTCCGGCCGGGGACGTATTTCGGCAACGATTCGAGATCGGCACGCGGGGACACGGACGGCATCTTCGGCGCTCCTGGAAATCGACGGGACGACCCGCTCACCGTATCTTTCCCGGCCGCCGCCCCGCGACTCCCTTCAAGCGGTTTCCCCGCGGCGACCTGCGTCACCGGACTTCCACCCGTTCACCTCCAAGTGATTGAGTGAGGCAATGACGTCGACCTCCACCGTGGACTACCAGCGCACCGACGGCCGCACCCTGCGCCTGACCTTTTCGGAACCCGAGGGCGCGCTACGCGGCGGCTTGGTGGTGCTGCACGAGGCCGACGGCGTCACCGACGGGGTGAAGCTGCTGCTCGCGAGCCTGGCCACGGAGGGCTGGCTGACCGTCACCCCGCACCTGGAGAACGACCGCCTCACGCAGCAGGACCTGCTCGACGCGACCGACCTCACCCTCGCCTGGCTGGTCGAGCGGGGCGTCCAGGCCGACCTGCTCGGCGTGATGGGCTTCGACCTGGGCGGCACCGCGGCCCTCGTCGTCGCGTCGCACCGCAGGCTCGGGGCCGCGGTCAGCGTCGGCGGGCAGCAGGCCGCCGAGCTGCCCGCGCTGGTCGAGATCGCCGGGCGGCTCACCAGCCCGTGGCTCGGCATGTACGGCGACGCCGGCGACGAGGCGGGCGGTGCCGAAGTCGAGCGCCTGCGCGACGCCGCCGCGTCGGCGAAGGTCGCCACCAACGTCGTCCACTACCCGGGCGCGAACCACCGCTTCGACGCTGACCCGGGCGCGGCCGCGGAGGCCTGGCAGCGCACGCTCAACTGGTTCGACGCGCACCTGCGGTAATCCATCCATGCCCCCCACCACCCTCAATCGAGGCGCTGCGCGCCACTGTGTAGGTGTGGGCGGCGCACATTCCCCCACCCCGGTTCCGTGTCGGTTCCGACCACGGTGACTTCTCGATCCGAGGGATTAGGCTCGGGGCGTGACGCACACCGCCGACGCCCCCGAAGTGCTCTGGCGCCCCGAGCCGGGCCACGTTGCCGACACCAAGATCGACGCCTTCCGCCGGTGGCTGCGCGCCGAGCGCGGCGTCGAGGTGGACGACTACCGCTCGTTGTGGGAGTTCTCGGTCGAGCGCGGCCCGGACTTCTGGGCGGCGGTCGCGGACTTCCTCGGCGTCCGCTGGCACGACCAGCCGGGCGAGGTGCTCTCGGGCGGCATGCCGGACGCCGTCTGGTTCGAGGGCGGCACCCTCAACTACGCCGAGCACGCGCTCACCCCCGGCGTCGCGGGCGCCGCGAAGGGCGACGACGAGACGGCGGTGATCTTCCACCGCGAAGACGGCTTCGCGAACCACCTGACGTACGGCGAGCTTCGCGCGCAGGTCGCCGCCGCGCGGGCGGCGTTGCTCGAACTGGGCGTCGGCAAGGGCGACCGGGTCGTCGCGTTGGCGCCGAACTGCCCGCAGACGCTGGTCGCGTTCCTCGCCGCGGCGAGCATCGGGGCGATCTGGTCGTCCTGCTCGCCGGACTTCGGCGTCCGCGCCGTCGCGGACCGCTTCGTGCAGATCGAGCCGAAGGTGCTCTTCGCGGTCAACGCCTACGCCTACAACGGCCGCCAGTTCGACATCCGGACGACGATCGCCGACCTGCAGGCGCAGCTGCCGTCGTTGGCCGCGACCGTGCTCGTCGAGTACGTCGGCGAAGGCCGCATGGACGGCGCCCTCGACTGGGACGAGCTGCTCGCGACGCACCAGGGAGCGCCGCTGCTGTTCGAGCCGGTCGAGTTCGCGCACCCGCTGTGGGTGCTCTACTCGTCCGGCACCACCGGCCTGCCGAAGGGCATCGTGCACGGCCACGGCGGCATCACGCTCGAACACCTCAAGGCCCTCGCCCTGCAGACCGACCTCGGGCCCGGCGACCGGTTCTTCTGGTTCAGCACCACCGGCTGGATGATGTGGAACTTCCTCATCTCCGGCCTGCTGGTCGGCACCACGATCGTGCTCTACGACGGCAGCCCGGGGTACCCGGACCTGAACGCGCTCTGGCGGCTGGCCGAGCAGCACCGCGTCACCTACTTCGGCACGTCGGCGCCGTTCATCCAGAGCTGCCTCAAGGCCGGCATCAAGCCCGCCGAGCGCTACGACCTGACCGGGCTGCGCGCGCTGGGCTCCACCGGCGCGCCGCTGAGCGTCGAAGGCTTCCGGTGGATCGTGAACGAGGTCGGGCGGAACGTCCAGATCTGCTCCGTCTCCGGCGGCACCGACCTGTGCGCGGCGTTCGTCGCGTCGGCGCCCGACGTCCCGGTCTGGCTCGGCGAGCTGTCCTGCCCGGCGCTGGGCGCCGCGGTCAACGCCTTCGACGAGGCGGGCCACACCGTCGTCGAGGAGGTCGGCGAGCTGGTCATCACCAAGCCGATGCCGTCGATGCCGGTGTTCTTCTGGAACGACCCCGACGGCTCGCGGCTGCGTGAGGCGTACTTCGAGATGTACCCGGGCCTCTGGCGCCACGGGGACTGGATCCGGATCACCAGCCGCGGCTCGGCGGTGATCTACGGCCGCAGCGACTCGACGCTCAACCGCGGCGGCGTCCGGATGGGCACGGCCGAGTTCTACCGGGTCGTCGAGGGCTACGACGAGATCGCCGACTCCCTGGTCGTGGACACCTCGGCGGCCGGGAACGAGGACGGTCAGCTCCTCTGTTTTGTGGTGCTCGCCGCCGGCGTCGAGCTCGAAGACGTCGAGCCCCGGCTGCGGAAGGAACTCCGTAGCGCCCTGTCACCACGCCATGTACCCGATCGGTTCGTCGTGGTCTCCGAGGTACCTCGTACCTTGAACGGTAAAAAGTGTGAGGTACCGGTGAAGAAAATCCTCGCCGGTGTGGCTCCCGACCGGGCCGTCAGCCGCGACGCGCTGGCCAACCCGGCGGCACTGGCGCCGTTCGTGGAGCTCGCCGGGGGGTAGACGGGGGAAGCATGATCGTCCGTGACGGGTTGCACGGGTGGTGACGGGGACACGCGCGCAGATCACCTGGAAGGTGGCCGGGGCCACCACCGTGGGGGTGATCACCTGGGTGACCCGGCTGGCCGGGCTGCTGACCCTGGGCTCAATCCTGATCCCGGCCGGGCGGCGCAGCCTGCGCGGCCACCTCGCCGAATGGCTGGAGCTGCCGCAGGAGGCGACGGTCGCGGCGGCGACGGTGGCGTTGGTCATGGGCGTGCTGCTGGTGCTGCTGGCCGCGGGGCTCCGGCGCCGCAAGCGCCGGGCGTGGCAGCTGGCGGTCGGCGCGACGGTGCTGCTCACGGTGTCGCACCTGGGGCTGAAGCACGTCTTCGGCGCGGGTCTGGTGTCGGTGGTGCTGCTGGTGGGCCTGATCGCGAACCGGCGGTACTTCGTGGCGAAGCCGGACCCGGTGGTGGGGCCCTGGCGCGCGATGCGCGTGTTCGCCCAGCTCGCGCTGGCCGGGTTCGTGATCAACCTCATCCTGCTGTCCGTGGCACCGCGGGCGGTCCTGGAGCCGATGGGCTTCGGCGACCGGTTGGTGGAGTCCGCGCTCGCGCTGGTCGCCGCCAGCGGACCCGCGGTGTTCCACCAGATGTGGCTGGAGGACCTCACCGCCGCCGTCGGCCTGCTGTTCGGCCTCGCCGCGGTCCTGGTGTCGGCGTACTTCCTGCTGCGCTCGGCCGAGCCGGCCCCGCGGCTGACCGACGAGGAGGTCGCGCGGCTGCGCCGGCTGCTGGACGAGCACGGCGAGCGCGACTCGCTCGGCTACTTCGCGCTGCGGCGCGACAAGTTCGCGGTGTTCTCGAAGACGGGCAAGGCTGCCGTCACCTACCGCGTGATCGCCGGAGTCGCGCTGTCCTCGGCCGACCCGCTCGGCGACCACGAGGCCTGGCCGGGCGCGATCGAGGAGTACCTGGAGGTCTGCCGCCGGGGCGGCTGGATCCCGGCGGCGATGGGCGTCTCGGAACTCGGCGCGACGGTCTGGGCCCGCTTCGGCCTGGAGGTGCTGGAAATCGGCGACGAAGCGGTCGTCGACGCCGACGGCTTCACCTTGGACGGCCGCACCATGCGCGGCGTCCGCCAGGCGGCGGCCCGCACGAAGCGCGCGGGCTACAAGGTGCTGGTGCGCCGGGCCGAGGACCTGCGCCCCGGCGAACTGGCCGAGCTGGAGGTCCTCGCGGCGAACTGGCGCGGCACGGACACCGAACGCGGCTTTTCGATGGCCCTCGGCCGCATGGGCGACCCGGGTTCGGTGCTGGTGACGGCCGAGCAGGGCGGCCAGGTCCGCGGGGTGCTCCAGTTCGTGCCGTGGGGCAAGGCGGGCCTGTCACTGGACGTCATGCGCCGCGACCGCACGGCCGACAACGGCGTCAACGAGCTGATGATTTCGGAACTCCTCCTGGCGGCCGGCCGCCACGGCGTCTCGCAGGTTTCCCTGAACTTCGCGGCGTTCCGCGCCTTGATGGAGCAGGGACAGCGAATCGGCGCCGGCCCGGTAGCGAAGTCGGCGGCGAAGGTGCTGCACTTCTTCTCGCGCTGGATCCAGATCGAGACGCTGTACCGCTTCAACGCGAAGTTCCAGCCGCGCTGGGTGCCCAGGTATCTGGTGTACCCGGGAGTGCGCGAACTCCCGCGCGTCGGCATCGCGACGTTCGAGGCCGAGGGCCTGGGCGGGCGCTCTCCGCGCCTGCTCAGACTGCTGCGCCGGGCGTAAGGGGGGTGCTGTTCCGGGGTGATCGGGGGGTGTGTAACCTATCTGAGCAGTGGTCGTTGGGCCCAGGAGGCTTCGCCTAGTCTGGTCTATGGCGCCGCACTGCTAATGCGGTTGGGGGTAACCCCCCCTCCCGGGTTCAAATCCCGGAGCCTCCGCTGGTACCCGGTTCGCTGGGTGCTAGGTTACAACTGAACACGCGCCCGTAGCTCAGCTGGATAGAGCATCTGACTACGGATCAGAAGGTCAGGGGTT
The DNA here is from genome assembly GCF_031082405.1 of Amycolatopsis sp. A133. Lineage (GTDB taxonomy): Bacteria > Actinomycetota > Actinomycetes > Mycobacteriales > Pseudonocardiaceae > Amycolatopsis. Next base: position 152,680 of record NZ_JAVHJU010000025.1, on the reverse strand, counting down.
CGAATCCCTTCGGGCGCACGTAAGGTTGAGACAGCAATACCAAGCAGGGCCTCGTTTCCCACGGGAAGCGAGGCCCTGCTTGCGTCTCAGCACCGGAGCAATTGCTCCTCCTGGCTGACTTTTGTACCTGGGCGGCCGGTCGGCGGCTCCTGAGCGCGGGAGTGCTTCCAGGGTCCGGGGGGACGACGTGCCGCACTTGCGCATCCACTTCACCGACGCCGATCTCGCGCGGACGCGGCTGAAACTGGAGCCCGACCTGATGTGGGAGGTCGTCGGCAGCGTGCAGGCCCTGCAGCACACCGCGGGCGGGTTGTCCTTCGAGCTCTGGCGGCGGCGGGTGCGTGAGCGCGTCAACGCGGACAGCTGCCTGCGGCCGGCGGTTCAATCACTGATCACGGTCGCGCCGCACGCGGCCTACTTCCCGGACTTCCTGACGCCGCCCGCCGAGGTGCCCGACATCGGTGCGGGTGCCGAACTGGTGCTGGCCACGCCGCGGCGGCGCCTGCGGGCGGAAATCCGGCGGCTGCGGCCGGCCGTGGGAGCCGGGGCGACGTGGCTGGACGAGCTGGCCGCCGGGAAGGCGGCCGCGTTGCTGCACCTCGAGCGGGCGTTGCGCGTTTACTTCCGGTGCCTGATCGAGCCGCACCTCGAAGTGATCGGGCAGGCCCTGCGCATCGAGTGCGCCGGGGCGATCCAGCGCTACGTGCACGCCGGGCCCGAAGGGCTGCTGCGGTGGCTCGGACCGGCCACCAGCTGGCGGCCGCCGGTGCTCACCGTCGACTACCCGATCGACCGCGACCTGTTCCTCGACGGCCGGGGGCTGGTACTGATCCCCAGCTACTTCGGGGTGCACCACCCGGTCGCGCTGGCGGATCCCCGGCTGCGCCCGGTCCTGGCCGTGCCGATCCACGCCGGGGCCCGGCTGCTGGCCGGCCGGCGCGGCGGTGACCACGTGGGTGCGCTGCTCGGCGCCACCCGGGCCACGATCCTGCGTTCGGCCGTCGCCGGTTGCACCACCACCCGGCTGGCGAGGCAGGCCGGCGTCGCCCCGGCGACCGTCAGCCACCACACCAACGTCCTGCGCGACGCGGGGCTCATCAGCACCGACCGGCACGAAAACCTGGCCACGCACCACATCACGCCGCTGGGTCTGGCGGTGCTCGGCTCGGGCGGCACGTGACCGCCCGTGCGGTACTCCTTCGCGTGCGCTGCGTAACCGGTCTGGACCAGTTCGGCGCCCGTGTCCAGCATTGGTCTTGACCACTAGCCACGCTCCGTGGTGACGCTTCCCTAATTGGTCTGGACCACGTAACGTTTGGGCAAACGGCGCAAAACACCGCCCTGGTCCCCGCCGGCGGTGTTGGTGTCCGCCGTCCTGCACCTGGCTCAAAGGAGAGCGATGTCCAGAAAGAGATGGCACCTCCTCGGTCTTTTCACCGCGGTCGGCGCGATCGCGGTCGGCCTCGTCACCGTGCCGGCGAGCGCCGCCGGTGGCGTCGGCGCCGCCTTCACCAAGGGCTCCGACTGGGGCACCGGGTACGAGGGCAAGTACACGATCACCAACGGCTCCGGCTCGGCGCTGCCGAGCTGGACGGTGGAGTTCGACCTGCCGAGCGGCGCGAAGATCGCGTCCCTGTGGGACGGCAGCTACTCCGCGTCCGGCCAGCACGTCACCGTCAAGAACACCTGGAACGGCAACGTCGGCAACGGCGGCAGCGTGAGCTTCGGCTTCAACGTCAGCTACTCCGGCACCTTCTCGGCCCCCGCGAACTGCAAGCTGAACGGCGGGTCCTGCGACGCCGGCGGCGGCACCCCGACCACCACGCCGACGACCCCGACGCAGCCGACCACCACCCCGACGACGCCGACCACCCCGCCGACGACCACCACGCCGCCCCAGACCGGTGGCCTGAAGAACGTCGGCTACTTCGTGCAGTGGGGCGTCTACGGGCGCAACTACCACGTCAAGAACATCGAGACGTCGGGTTCGGCGAGCAAGCTGACCCACATCAACTACGCGTTCGGCAACATCAAGAACGGCCAGTGCACGGCCAACGACGACCCGTACGCCGACTACCAGAGGACCTACGACGCGGCGACCAGCGTCGACGGCGTCGCCGACACCTGGGACCAGCCGGTGGCCGGCAACTTCAACCAGCTGCGCAAGCTCAAGAAGCTGCACCCGGGCCTCAAGGTGATCTGGTCGTTCGGCGGCTGGACCTACTCCGGCGGCTTCGGCCAGGCCTCGCAGAACGCGGCCGCGTTCGCGCAGTCCTGCTACAACCTGCTCAAGGACCCGCGCTGGGCGGACGTCTGGGACGGCATCGACATCGACTGGGAGTACCCCAACGCGTGCGGCCTTTCCTGTGACACCAGCGGGGCCACGGCCTACAAGAACCTGATGGGCGCGCTGCGGGCGAAGTTCGGCTCGTCGTTCCTGATCACCTCGGCGATCACCGCGGACGGCAGCAACGGCGGCAAGCTCGACGTCGCCGACTACGGTGGCGCCGCGCAGTACATCGACTGGTACAACGTGATGACCTACGACTACTTCGGCGCCTGGGCGGCGCAGGGCCCGACGGCCCCGCACTCGCCGCTGACCAGCTTCAACGGCATCCCGACGCCGGGCTTCTACTCCGACGCGGCGATCCAGAAGCTGAAGAGCAAGGGCGTTCCGTCGAGCAAGCTGCTGCTCGGCATCGGCTTCTACGGCCGCGGCTGGACCGGCGTCACGCAGGACGCCCCGGGTGGCACGGCGACCGGCGCCGCGCCGGGCACGTACGAGGCCGGCATCGAGGACTACAAGGTCCTGAAGAACACCTGCCCGTCGACCGGCACCTTCGCCGGCACCGCGTACGCCAAGTGCGGCAGCAACTGGTGGAGCTACGACACCCCGGCGACCATCGGCGGGAAGATGTCCTACGCCAAGCAGCAGGGTCTCGGCGGCGCTTTCTTCTGGGAGCTGACCGGCGACACCACGGGCGGCGAGCTCATCACCGCGATGAAGAACGGCCTGTCATGAGGCGCCGGTGGTTGCCCGCACTCGGGCTGGCGGCCGCGGCCGCCACGATCGGCGCGATGTTCGCGATCGCCCCGGCCAACGCGGCCGGCGGGGTCTCGGCGACCTTCACCAAGGGCTCCGACTGGGGCACCGGGTACGAGGGCAAGTACACGATCGCCAACGGCTCGGGCTCGACGCTCGCGTCCTGGACGGTGGAGTTCGACCTGCCTTCGGGCGCGAAGATCTCCTCGCTGTGGGACGGCAGCTACACCGCGTCCGGCCAGCACGTCACGGTGAAGAACACGTGGAACGGCAACGTCGCCAACGGTGGTAGTGCGAGCTTCGGCTTCAACGTGGCGTACTCCGGTTCGTACACCGCGCCGTCGAACTGCAAGCTGAACGGGGGTTCGTGCTCCGCCGGGGGCACACCCCCCACGACCACTACGCCGCCTACGACGACAACCCCGCCGACGACGACCACGCCGCCCCCGCCGGGTGGCCGCGGCGCGCCGTACCTGTACATGGGCTGGGGCAGCCCGCCGAACCCGCAGACGGTGATGAACGCGACCGGGATCAAGTGGTTCACCATGGCGTTCATCAACGCCAGCGGTGGCTGCAACCCGGCGTGGGACAGCAGCCGTCCGCTGCAGGGCAGCGCGGACGCGAACGCCATCGCGCAGATCAAGGCGGCGGGCGGCCAGATCGTCCCGTCTTTCGGCGGCTGGAGCGGCACCAAGCTCGGGCCGGCCTGCTCGACACCGGCCGCGCTGGCCGGCGCCTACCAGCAGGTGATCAACGCGTACGGGCTCAAGGCGATCGACATCGACATCGAGAACTCCGACGAGTTCGAGAACGAGGCCGTCCAGGACCGCATCCTGAACGCGCTGAAGATCGTCAAGCAGAACAACCCGGGCATCCAGACGATCCTGACGTTCGGCACGTCGACGACCGGCCCGAACTACTACGGCAACCGGCTCATCGACCAGTCGAAGGCCCTGGGTGCGAACGTGGACGTGTTCACGATCATGCCGTTCGACTTCGGCGGCGGCGCGAACATGTACAACAGCACGGTCAGCGCGGCGAACGGCTTGCGGGACAAGCTGAAGTCGACGTTCGGGTGGTCCGACGCCACGGCGTACGCCCACCTGGGCATCTCGGGCATGAACGGGCTGTCCGACCAGCAGGAGCTGACGGATCTGCCGACGTGGACCCAGATCACCAACTGGGCCAAGTCGAACAAGATCGCCCGCCTGGCGTTCTGGTCGGTCAACCGCGACCGCGGCTGCCCCGGCGGCGGCGTCCAGGCGGCGTGCAGCGGCATCGCCCAGAACGACTGGGACTTCACGAAGGTGACAGCGGGCTTCTGACGCTGTTGTGAACGGCCTCCTTGCCGGCTCCCCGGGCCGGCAAGGAGGCCTTCGTGGTTTTCACGGGACCCGGGCTTCGGTCCAGGCCCGGTCGAGGATCTCGGCCACCGTTTCGGGCGGGTGTCTGCTCCGAAGTGTCGAGCCACAGGCCCAGCTTCGGGGTTTCCTCGCGCAATTCCTTGTCCAGCAGCGTGATCGTCCACTCGTCGTACGCGTCTTTCGAGCGAGCCCGCTCCCGCTCGGCGACCACCTCCGGCCGCGGCGCCAGAACCACCACGAGCAGCGGCCGGTGCGCGATGAGGCCGACGATCTCCGAGAGATGCTCGCCGAGGATCACGTCTTGGGCGACCACCGTGAAGCCTTCCCGGGCGTACTCATCGCACACGACCGCCGTCAGGCGGTGCCGCAGCCGCAGCTGGCGCAGCGCTTCCCACGATGGCGAAGGTGTCATCTCCGCTCGGCCGCCGACCACCATGCGGCGGAAGACATCCCCGCGGACGTGCACCGACCGCGGCAGCCGCTCGGCGAGCAACTGCGCGACCGTCGACTTCCCGGCCGCCTGGACGCCCGTGATGAGCACGACGGCCGGCTCGTTCACAGCAGCTTCACCGCGTCACCGATCGCCTGATCCAAAATGGACACACCCAGTGAAATCTCCTCTTCGGACGCCGTGAGCGGCGGCGCGATCCGGAACACCCCGCCCATCCCGGGCAGCTGCACGATGTTCATGTGCAGCCCGAGTTCGAGGCACCGCTGCGTGACCCGCGCGCCCAGCTCGTCCGAACTGCGCTTGGTTTCCCGGTCCACCACCAGTTCCAGCCCGGCCAGCAGGCCGCGGCCGCGGATGTCGCCGACCACCTCGTGGCGGGCCGCGATGTCCTCCAGGCCGCGGCGCAGCAACGAGCCCAACGAGAGCGCCCGCGCGTCGAGGCGGTCGCGGGTCAGCACGTCCAGCACCGTGTTGCCGACCGCTGCCGGGAGCGGGTCCGACACGTGCGTCGTGAAGAACAAGAACCCGCGCTCGTGGGCCTCTTCCTCGATGGCGGCGCTCGTCAGCACCGCCGCCAGCGGCAGGCCGGCGCCCAGGGTCTTCGACAGCGTCAGGATGTCGGGGACGACGCCGTCGCGCTCGAACGCGTACCAGGTTCCCGTGCGGCACAACCCCGTCTGGGCTTCGTCGAGGATCAGGAGCATGCCGCGTTCGCGGCACTTCTCCGCCAGCGCGGCGAAGTAGCCGGGCGGCGGCTCGATGATGCCGCCCGAACTCAAGATCGGCTCCACCAGGCACGCGGCCAGGCTGCCGACCGATTGCGCGTCGATCATCTCGAACCCGAAGTCCAGCTGACGGCGCCAATCGAGCGCACCGGAGGCGTCGGTGAAGTCCGGCCGGTACGCGTTCGGCGCCGGGATGGCGAAGTGGCCCGGTGCGGCCGGGCCGTACCCGCGGCGGCCCGCGCTGTACGTCGCGCTCGCCGCGCCCTGCGTCATCCCGTGCCACGACCGCGCGAACGAGACGATCTCGTGCTTGCCCGTGACGAGCTTGGCCATCCGGATGGCCGCCTCGTTCGACTCGGCGCCGGTGGTCAGCAGCAGCGCCTTCTCCAGCGGGGCCGGCAGCGTCTCGGCGAGCCGCCGGGCCAGGTCGACGACCGGGCGGCTCAGCATGCCGCTGAACAGGTGGTCGAGCTTGCCCACCTGCCGCCGGACGGTCTCGACGATCTCCGGGTGCGCGTGCCCGAGGATCGCGCTCATCTGGCCGGACGTGAAGTCGAGGATCCGGCGGCCGTCTTCGGTGAAGACAAAACTGCCTTCGGCGCGGTCGATGATCTCGCGGGTGAAGGCGCCGCCGTAGCGCACGAGGTGCCGGTCGACGTCCGCCCAGAAGGATTCAGCCATGGCTTCGACGGTAGGTCCGCACCGAGCGACACGTCCATCTCACGATTCCGGTTTCCTTGTTCGGTTTTGCCGAACAAGAATGGCGGCATGCTGAACCCGTGGCGCCTGCGGTTGCTGAGCCGGCTCGACACGTTGGGCACGGTCCGCGCGGTGGCGCAGGACGCCAACCTGAGCGCGTCCAGCGTGTCGCAGCAGCTGGCCGTTCTCGAAGCCGAAACCCGCACCCAGCTGCTGGAACGCACCGGCCGCCGGGTCCGCCTCACGCCCGCGGGGCTGGTGCTGGCCCGGCGCGCGCGGGCGATCCTCGACCACATGGACACGGTCGAGGCGGAACTGCGCAGCCTCGGCGAGGAGCCGGCCGGCCTGGTGCGGCTCGGAGCGTTCCAGAGCGCGATCCACACCCTCGCCGTCCCCGCGGTGACCCGGCTCGCGGCGGCGCACCCGCACCTCGAGGTCCAGCTGCTGGAGCTGGAGCCGCACGAGAGCATCCCGGCCCTGCGCGGCGGCGACGCCGACGTCATCCTCACCACGACCGATTTTGTCGAGCTGCCGCTGGGCCCGGACCTCGACATCGTCCCGCTGGCCACGGACCCGATCGTGCTGGTGACCCCGCCGGAGGTACCCCGCGGCCCGGCGGTCCTGTCGGCTTACGCGGACGCGCCGTGGGCGTTGGACACGCCGCAGTCGTACATGGCGAACCTGACGCTGCGCCTGTGCCGCGAATCCGGCTTCGAGCCGCGGGTCGTGTGCCGCTTCAGCAACTACCTGATGACGCTGCAGCACATCGAGGCCGGGCTGTCGATCGCCCTGCTGCCCGGGCTGGCGGTGGACCGCCGCTACCGCGTGGCGACGCGGGAGCTGTCGACCCCGGTGACCCGCACGATCGCCGCGGTGGTCCGGCGCGGCAAAACGCTGCGCGCGGGGGTGAACGTGGTGCTCGACGCGCTGCGGCAGCCGCCGGACCTGCCGGACCTGGCGGAGTGGGCCGTGCGGTGATCAGACCTCGGTCGGCTCGCGCAGCGGCAGGTCCGGGCTCGCGCCCCACGCCAGTTCGGTGACCACGCGCACCGCGGCCGGGACCGCGGCCACGACCGCGGGGGACAGCCCGATCCCGCCGTCGACGCACGCCGGTTCGCAGCTCAGGACCAGGACCCGGCCCGCGTCGCCGCCCAGGAGGCGGAGCAGGCGGACGACCGAGTCGCCGTGCAGGTCGTGCGTGTCGGTGGCCGACGTCAGGGACAGCGTGCCCGGTGGACGGCCGTGCGGGGTCGCGTCCAACAGAATCGTCGTGTCGTAGCCGCCCGTCAGGTCGTAGGCCAAGTGGACCGTGGCGATGTCGTAGTCGGCGATCTGCACCCAAGGGGGCAAACCGGCCCGGTCCAGCTCCCTGAGCACTTCGACGCCGAAACCGTCGTCACTGAGGAAGATGTTGCCGATGCCCGCGACCAGGACTCGTGGCCTCATCGGTCCAGGCTAGAACTGTGAAATGGATCACACAATACCTGTGTCTTCCGGGGCTTCGCCCCGGGCCGGGGGCTCCGCCACCCGAACCCCCGCAAGACGGTCAGTGTTGGTGTTCCCGCTCGTCCTGCGCGGTCTCGGCACGCGCCAACCACAGTTCGGCCTCGTGGGCGGCGCCGCGGGCCCGCAGCATGCGGGCCAGGCTGAGCATGCCCTGGACGTCACCCGTCTCGGCGGCGCGGCGGAACCACTGCTCGGCCTCCGCGAGGTCCTCGCGGTGCTCGGCGAGGTGGCCGAGGTTGGTGAGCGCGGGGACGCTGCCGTGTTCGGCGGCCTTGCGGTACCAGGCGGCGGCTTCCCCCTCGTCGCCGCGGTTGCGGGCCAGCACGCCGAGGTTGGTCATCGCCGCCGGGTCGCCGCGCTCGGCGGCGTCGAGGTACCAGCTCTCGGCCTCTTCGACGTCGCCTCGGCGGTGCAGCAGCAGGCCGAGCCGGACGATCGCCTCGCCGTGGCCGCCGGTCGCGCCCTGGCGGTACCACGATTCGGCGTCGGACGGCCTGCCGAGCCGCTCGGCCTGCCTGCCGAGCTGGCAGGTGGCGGCGAGGTCGCCGGCCTGCACGGCGGACCGCCACCAGCGGGCCGCTTCGGCGGCCTGGCCGCGGTCGCGCAGCACGATCCCCAGGTCGATCATCGCGCCGGTGAAGCCGGCCTCGGCGGCCTGCCGCAGCCACGACTCGGCCGCTTCGCCGTCCCCCTCTTCACGCAGCAGGCGCCCCAGCGCGGCCATCGACGGCAGGTCGCCGGTGCGGGCCGCTTCGCCGTACCAGTGCCGGGCCTCTTGGCGCTTGCCGCGCCGCTCGTAGGACTTGGCGAGGTGCTGCATCCCGTGCGGCTCGCCGGCCAGCGCCGCTTCGTGGTACCAGCGCTCGGCCTCGTCCCGCACGCCGCGTTCGGCGAGCAGGTGGGCCAGCGCGGTCATCGAGACGCGGTCGCCGCCCATGGCGGCCTTGCGGTACCAGGTCTCGGCCTCGGCCAGCTCGCCGCGTTCGCGCATCGCCAAGCCCATCCTGGCCATGGCGACGACGTTGCCGCCCTCGGCGGCTTTCCGCTGGAAGAAATCGTCGAACTTCTTGAGCCGGCCGGGCATCGGCTGCTCCCTCCGGATGGGTCCTGCTCCGGTAGTCGCAGAAGATCGGCTCCGTGTGACATCTCCGCCGTGGGTGGGCGAGGTCACATTCGCGCCAGGTCGTCGTGTCGGCGCGGTTGTCCCACGTCGGCAGAGGTGACACTACGCCGCGCGAGCGCGCAGGTGAGAGGAGAAAATCGTGGCGGCCCGAAGCTTTCGGCTGAGCGTGACGCAGCGAACCCTGCTGGTAATCGCGGTCTTGGCCGTCGCGCTCTTCGGGTACTGGGCGACGAGAGGCGCGGGCGCCACCCCGCCGGCGCCGGTCCCCGTCACCGCGGCCGACGCGCAGAAGCAGCTCGACGAGCTGACGATCGCCGCGCGGACGTCCATGGACGGCTACTCGCGGGAGAAGTTCCCGCACTGGGACAGCCAGGGGTCCGGTTGCGACACCCGCGAAGTCGTCCTCAAGCGCGACGGCAAGGACGTCAAGACCGACAAGGACTGCAAGCCGACGTCCGGGACGTGGACCAGCGTCTACGACGACGAGACCTGGACCGTGCCCACCGATCTCGACATCGACCACATGGTCCCGCTCGGACAGGCGTGGGCGAGCGGTGCGAAGACGTGGACGACCGAGAAGCGCGAGCAGTTCGCCAACGACCTGACCCGGCCGCAGCTGTTCGCCGTCACCGACAACGTCAACCAGCAGAAGAGCGACAAGGCGCCCGACCAGTGGAAGCCGCCGCTCGTGGCGTTCTGGTGCACCTACGCGACCGACTGGATCGTCGTGAAGCACTACTACGGGCTGACCGTCACGCAGGGCGAGAAAACCGCCTTGACGGACATGTTGCGCCGCTGCTGAGCTGCCCGCCATGACGACTTTCGCGCTGATCCACGGGGGCGGCGGCAGCGGCTGGGACTTCCACCTGCTCGTGCCGGAACTGGCCGCTCGTGGCCACGACGCGATCGCGCCGGACCTGCCGATCATCGACTCCTCGGCCGGGCTCGCGGAGTTCACCGGCACGGTGCTGGCCGCGCTCGGCGACCGCACGGACGTCGCCGTCGTCGGCCATTCGTACGGCGGGTTCACCGCCCCGCTCGTCGCGGCGAAGGTTCGTGCGCGAACCCTGGTGTACCTGGCCGGGATGATCCCGGCGCCCGGCGAGCAGCCGGGGCAGTGGTGGGGCAACACGGGCTTCGAAGCGCCGAAGGGCCTGACCGAGACCGAGCAGTTCTTCAACGGCGTCCCGGCCGACCTCGCCGAGGCGTGCCAAGCGCACGGGCGCGAGCAGGTCAGCAAGGAGTGGGCCGAGCCGTGGCCGCTGCCGGCCCACCCGGACGTCCCGACCAGGGTGCTCCTGGCCCGCGACGACCGGTTCTTCGTCCCGGACTTCCAGCGCCGGGTGGCGCGCGAGCGCCTCGGGATCGAGCCGGACGAGATCGACGGCCCGCACTGCGTGCCGCTGAGCCACCCGGCCCAGGTAGCCGACCGCCTGGTCGGCTACCTGTAGCCCGCGGTCACCAGCGGTCGAGGTGCAGGACCTCCTCCAGCGGCTGCCGCGCCGCCGGCTTGAACGTCTCGCCCGTGTAGAACGCCGTCGGGATCAACGCGGCCTGGTGGACGTTCTTCGGCAGCTCCAGCACCTCCGCCGCCTCCTGCTCGTACTTCAGGTGCAGCGACGTCCACGCCGTGCCGAGCGTCACCGAGCGGGCCGCCAGCATGTAGTTCCACACCGCGGGCAGCAGCGACGCCCACAGCCCCGCCTGGTTGCCCGCGGGCAGTTCCGAGGACGGTGTTTCCAGGCACGGCACCACCAGCACCGGGACGTCACCCATCCGGTCGGCCAGGTACGCGACGCTGTCGCCGACCCGCTGCTGCACCCGGGCCCGCGCCGGGTCGTCCGCGAACAGCTTGCCCGCGGCGGCCGGCGACGCCAGGTACTCCTGGCACGCCCGGCGGTAGATCGCCCCGAGCGCGGCCCGCTGGCCGGCGTCGGTGACCACCAGCCACTGCCACCGCTGCGTGTTCGACCCGCTCGGCGCCTGGAGCGCGACCTGGATGCAGTGCTTGACCAGGTCGAGCGGCACCGGACGCTCGAAGTCGAGGCGTTTGCGGACGGTCCTGGTGGTGGTCAGCAGCTCTTCGGGCGTCATCATCGGCCCATCATGCCGGGCCTACCAGCGGTCGTGCACCAGCGGCCGGATGAGCTCGTCGTAGGTTTCGCGGACACCCGCCAGTGCCTCTGGGGACAGCGGCGGGAGCGCGGCCGCCGCGGTGTTCGCCTGCGCCTGCCCGGCGTTGCGGGCGCCCGGGATCACCGTGCTGACGCCCGGCTGGTCGATGATCCAGCGCAGCGCGAACTGCGCGAGCGTCTGGCCGGCCGGGACGAGCCCGCGCAGCCGTTCGACGGCCTCCAGCCCGACCTCGTAGGGCACGCCGGAGAACGTCTCGCCGACGTCGAACGCGTCGCCGTTGCGGTTGTAGTTGCGGTGGTCGTTCTCCGCGAACGTCGTCTGCGGGGAGTAGCGCCCGGACAGCAGGCCGGACGCCAGCGGCACGCGCGCGATGATCCCGGCGCCCGCCTCCGCCGCCGCGGGCAGCACGCGCTCCAGCGGCTTGAGCCGCAGGCAGTTGAGGATGATCTGCACCGAGGCGACGTTCGGCCGCGTCAGCGCCGTCAGCGCCTCTTCGCAGGTCTCGACGCTCACGCCGTACGCCTTGATGCGGCCTTCGCCGACCATCGCGTCGAGGGCGTCGTACACGGCGTCGGAGGAGTACACCGGCGTCGGCGGGCAGTGCAGCTGGACCAGGTCGAGCGTGTCCACGCCGAGGTTGCGGCGCGACCGGTCGTTCCACTCGCGGAAGTTCGCGGCGACGTAGTTCTCGGGCACCTGCTCGACGCGGCGGCCCATCTTGGTCGCCACGAAGACGTCACCGCGCTCGGCGAGGAACCGGCCGACCAGCCGCTCGCTGCGGCCGTCGCCGTAGACGTCCGCGGTGTCGAAGAAGGTGACACCGGCGTCGGCGGCGCCGTGCAGCACGGCCAGCGCGTCGTTCTCGTCGACCTCGCCCCAGTCCGCCCCGAGCTGCCAGCAGCCGAGCCCGACGACGGACACCTCACGGCCCAGACGGGCGATCTTCCGGTTCTCCATGTCGCGATCCAAGCACACGCCCGCCGCCTATGATTCGCCGTCATGGCCATGACATCGGGTCCGGATGGACTGGGGACCCGGATGCGGCACGTCCTCGAGATCTTCGAGACCGACATCGCGAAGTTCCTCGCCGACATCGGCCTCGACGACTACCGCCCGCGGTACTCGCCGGTGGTGCGGGCGCTGCTCGCGCGCGGCCCGCTGGCCATCCGCGACCTGGCCGCGGAGATCGGCGTGACGCACTCGGCGGCCAGCCAGACCGTCGCGCAGATGAACCGGGCGGGACTCGTCGCTCTCGAACCGGGTGCGGACGCCCGGCAGCGGATCGTGTCGCTCACCGAGAAGACGCGCGGCCTGCTGCCGCTGATCGAGGCGGAGTGGACGGCGACGACCGAGGCGTCGGAGGCGCTGGAGGCCGAGCTGCCGTACCCGTTGCGCGGGGTGCTGGCGGCGATCGTCGAGGCGCTGGAGCGAAAGCCGTTCCGGCAGCGGATCGCGGAGACCGCCGCCGCGCGGGAGCTCCTGGAGCGCTGACTCAGGCGTCCGGCAGCGGAAAGACCGCCCAGACGTACTTGCCGCCGGGACAGCGTTCGAAGCCCCAGTCCAGCGACAACGCCTGGACCAGGACCAACCCGCGGCTGCGGGCCTCGGCCGGGGACGGCGCCCGCAGCTCGGGCAGCATCCGGCCGGTGTCGTGCACGCGCAGCGTCAGCCGCCCGGCGGCGTACTCCAGCTCGAGCCGCTGGGGCCGTTCGCCGTGCTCGAAGGCGTTGGTGACCAGCTCCGACGTCGCCAGCAGGATCTCTTCGAGCTGCCGCTCTTGCACGCCGAGGCGCAGCAGCGCCGCCCGGACCTCGTGCCGGGCCAGCGCCGGGGCCGTGACGTCGGCCGGGAGGAGCACCCTCCGCGGGGCGGCCGCCACAGCTGGACGCTGCGGCGTCTTCGACGTCGTCATCCGGTCCCCCTCCCAGTGAGTTCGGTCCGCCCGCGAAGTACCCAGGCGGTTGTGCGGCTAATCAGGTGCCGTCGGCCAGCTCGGATTCGTCCAGGCCGGACCGCAGCTTCTTCAGCGTCGCGGCCAGCAGCCGCGACACCTGCATCTGGGACACCCCGACGCGGCGGGCGATGTCCGACTGGCTCATGCCCGAGCCGAACCGCAGCGCGACGATCTTGCGCTCCCGCTCCGGCAGGCTTTCCAGCATCGGGCGCAGCGCCTCGCGCAGCTCGGCCTGGCCCAGCTCGGCGTCCGGCGCCCCGAAGCGGGTGTGCGCCGCGTTCTCCAGCAGGTGGTCCAGCGACGCGCCGTAGCGGCCCTGACCAGCGCGGAGCCCTTCGTAGACGTCCTCGATGGGCACCCCGAGCCGGGCGGCGATCTCACTCGGCTTCGGAGCGCGCGAGAGCTGCACGGTGAGCTCTTCGCGCGCGGCCGAGAGGTTCGCGTTCAGCTCCTTGAGCCGCCGCGGCACCCGCACCGACCAGCTGTTGTCCCGGAAGTGGTGCCGCAGCTCCCCCGAGATGGTGGGCACGGCGAAGGCCAGGAAGTCCGTCCCCTGTCCCGGGTCGAACCGGTCGACGGCGTGGATCAGCCCGACCGTGGCGATCTGGACCAGATCCTCCATCGCCTCGTCGCGGTTGCGGAACTTCCGGGCGAGGTTCCGCGCCAGTTCCAGGTGCGCGCGCACGAGGGTGTCGCGGATGCGTTCGCGCTCCGGCGAGTCCGCCGGCAGGGCAGCGAGTTGGGTGAACAGCGCGCCGACGTCGAGGTCGTTCCCGCTGTTCCCGGCGGAATCGCTCACGAGTCCGTCGCCTGGCTCTCCCGGACGAGGTCCACCCGGGACAGGTAGCGGCCGTTCTCCGGGGTGATCGTGCGCTCCGCCGTCGTCGCGAGGGCGGTCAGCAGCTGCCACGACAGGCCGGCGTCGTCCTCGTGGTCGGCGCTGTCGGCCAGCACGGACACGGAGACCTCGATGCGCGGTCCGCTCCAGGAGAAGACACACGTCAGTTTGCCGTCCGAACTGGCGGGGAGCAGCAGCGAGCAGGCTTCGTCCACCGCCATCCGGAGGTCCTCGACCGCGTCGAGGTCGAAGTCCTGGCGCATCGCGATGTCGGCCACGATGGTCCGCAAGGTCGGCACGACGTGCGGGATCGCTGCCGTCCGCACCTCGATGACCTGCGCGCCTTCCGGGACGAGCGGGGCGTTGTCCTCCACGTTTGTTCCTTTCTCCGCAGTCGCGCTCCAGGGGATCGGCGGTGTCCTCCACGCCCGGCAGCGAGATGCCCGTGGTGTGAGCAAACCAAACCCGCGTTTGATCCGCTCCACCGGCGGGCATGTAGCGGTCGACATGGGAGATCCTGGGAAAGGCAGGGACGACATGGCTGACGTCAGCCGGCTGCCCAACGTGGTTGCTGAAGAGTGGGAATGGCAGCTGAACGGCTCGTGCCGGGGCGCGGACAGCAGCCTGTTCTTCCACACGGACAACGAGCGTGGTTCGGCCCGGGAGCGGCGGGAAGCACGGGCGAAGGCGATCTGCCAGGCCTGCCCGGTGCTGGCCCAGTGCCGCCAGCACGCGATGACCGTCCAGGAGCCCTACGGGATCTGGGGTGGTCTCGGCGAGATCGAGCGCCGGCAGCTCTTCCTGCGCCAGCGCAGGGCGGCGCGGAAGGCGATGAGTGCGCACTGACCGGAGCGCTGAGCAGGCAGGATTTGATCGTCGGTGAGCAGTACACGCGAAAGGGCGGCGGCCGTGGCGGGCGCGGTCGCATCCTGGGTTAGGGTTGGCCCCGGAGTTGCCTTGACCGTGCCAGGCGCGAGCTTTGGAAAGGCACGGTGACACGGTTGCCGCTTGAGACAACAGGCGCGTACCCGGCGCAGGAGCAGCGCCTGACGAGGAGAAACTGCATGCCCGCAGCCGACCAGAACGCCACCCCGCCCGGGTTCGGCATCACGCTGGACACCGACGCGACGGAACCCCGGGTGGTGGTCACCGGCGAGCTCGACCTGCTGACCAGCCCGCAGCTGCAAGAGGCCCTCGCGGGGCTGATCGCGGACAAGCGCGCGCAGCGGGTCGTGGCCGATCTGACCGGGGTGACCTTCTTCGATTCCTCCGCGCTGAACGTGGTGCTGCGCGCACAACGCCAGGCCGGCGAGCAGGACGTCGAACTCGCGGTCGTCCCCAGCCCCGCGGTGAGCCGCGTGATCGAGCTCACCGGCGTGGCCGAACACCTGAGCGTGTCGGAAGACCCCCAAGCCTGACCGCCCGCTACGGTTCCGCGGACTGATTCCGCGGAACCTGGGGGCGGCACGATGATGGGGCGGACGCATGCCCTGACCGGCTGGTGCGCGGGCTTGGCCCTGGCGCCCGCGGTCGGGGCGGGTTCGGTGCACCAGGCGGTCGTCTTCGCGGCAACCACGGCGGGGTTCGCCC
Source organism: Amycolatopsis sp. A133 (assembly GCF_031082405.1). Classification (GTDB taxonomy): domain Bacteria; phylum Actinomycetota; class Actinomycetes; order Mycobacteriales; family Pseudonocardiaceae; genus Amycolatopsis. The sequence goes on along the minus strand of NZ_JAVHJU010000025.1, from coordinate 137,251 downwards.
TGCTGCCCGACCTCGACCACCCGGGCGCGAGCGCGTCCCGCCTCCTCGGCTGGCTCACCGGCGCGCTGTCCTGGCTGCTCCGGCGCGTTTCGGCGGCGATCTACGCACTGACGAAGGGCCCGCGCGACGAGAAGGTGACCGGCAAGCACCGCCACCTCTCCCACACGGTCCTGTTCGCGGCCGGCCTCGGCCTGCTGACGTCGTGGGGCACCACCGAAGGCGGACCGTGGGCGGTCGTCGGCGTGGTGGTCTTCGGGCTGATGCTGGCCGAAGGCGCCCTGGGCGACTGGCTGCTCCCGGTGAGCGGCGCGGCGGTGGCGTGGTGGTTCTTCACGGCCCCACCGGACCGCACAGGCGAGCTGGCGTCCATTTCGGGCTGGCTCGGCATCGCGGTCGCGGCGGGCTGCCTGACCCACTGCCTGGGTGACGCGCTCACCGAGTCCGGCTGCCCGTTCCTGTTCCCCCTCCCGATCGCCGGCGAGACCTGGTACGAGATCCGGCCGCCGCGCGTGCTCCGCTTCCGGACCGGCAAGAAGGTCGAAAAGCGGCTGATCTTCCCGGTGTTCGCGGTGCTCGGGGTGCTGCTGGTGCCGGGGGTGTGGGAGCACACGGTGAGCACGTTCGAGCGGTTGTTCATCCCGCCGTCGAGCCAGCAGGCGACCACGCCTTGAGCCGTTCCGCCGCCGCGGCGGTGTCGGTGTAGTCGCGGGAGTGCGTGATGAGGCCGTCCCGGACGGTCAGGACCATGACGTACGAGGCGGTGAACGTCGTGCCGCGGACTTCCTGCTGCAGGTCGAACTCCGCCACCAGCACCGAGGGGTCCGTCGTCTCGTGGACCACGACGTTGTCCGCCTTGGTGATCCGTCGCGACCCGCCGGCCGCGCGGAAGCGACGACGCAGCTCTTCGCGCCCCTTCGTCACCCGGGGGACGCCCGGCAGCGTGAACGGCAGTTCGAGGATGACGTCCTCGGCGTAGAGGTCGGCGAGGTCGTCCCAGCGGTTCTCCGCCGAGGCGGCGAGGAACCGGTCGAACACCGAACGCGCGGAGGGCTGGGCGAGGGGCATCGGAATTCTCCTGCGAAACTGGGCGTTGAATCGGAACGGTGGGCCCGCTTAGGACAATACGGAGCGGCTGTTCCGGTTGTCAACGAGGAGAACGTGATGGAGAAGATGCGCGCCGACGCGCGGCGCAACCGGGCCAAGGTGCTGGCCGCCGCCGAAGAGGCGTTCGCTCTTGACGGCCTGGCCGTGCCGCTTGATGACATCGCGCGGCTGGCCGGGGTCGGCGCCGGCACCGTTTACCGGCACTTCCCCAGCAAGGAAGCCCTCTTCCAGGCCGTCGTCCTCGAACGCATCCAGCAGTTCGCCGAGGAGGCCCGCGCGCTCGCCACCGCCGAAGACCCCGGCGAAGTTTTCGTCGACTACTTCGTCCGCGTCATCAGGCAGGCGTCCCTCAACCGCGCCATCTGCGACGCTCTTGCCGAGGCCGGCGGGCACGCCTTCAAGGCCGGCGCGGGCGAGGAGTTCCGCACCGCGCTGGGCGAGCTGCTCACCCGGGCGCAGGCCGCCGGCGCCATCCGCCCGGACATCGACGGCGACGACCTGCGCGCGCTCATCGTCGGCTGCCTCGCCGTCGAGCGGTACGCGCCGGGGAGCGCCCACCTGGTCCGCGTGGTCATCGACGGCCTGCGGGCGCCAGGTCGCGCAGCCCCCGCAGCGGCGACCACACCATGATCACCGCCGACGCCAGCACGCCGGCCGCCGCGATGTGCAGGGTTGCCCGCATGCCGAACGCGCCGGCCAGCGTGCCCCCGAGCAGGCTGCCGAGCGGCACGACGCCGAAGATCAGCGTGCGCGAGATGGCGTTGACCCGGCCCAGCAGCTCCGGCGGTGTGACGGTCTGCTGGAAGCTCAGCCCGAAGACGCTCAGCACGATCACGCTGTAGCTGGTGAAGAACCCGGCGACGACGTAGCAGGCGAGCGCCCAGCCGCGGCCGGTGAACGGGTAGAGCTGGTACGCCAGGCCGAACAGCACCGCGGCACCCCACAGGGCGCGCGCCTCGCCGATCCGCTCGCCGAGCCGCCGCGCGGTGAGCCCGGCGGTGAGGGCGCCGGTCAGCGACGCCGTGCCGAGCAGCCCGATCAGCCAAGGCGAAAGCCCGAGGTCGCGGGCGAGGAAGACGATCACGATCGCCAGGTGGGCGGACTGGAAGAAGCTCGACACCGCGCCGTGCGCACTGATCGCCAGCAGGATGCGGTCGCCGCGGACCAGCCGCAGTCCTTCGCCGATTTCGCGCAGCAGCCGCCGCTCCCGCCGCTCGGGCCGCACGTCGGGCGTCTCGATCCGGCGCAGCCAGAGGGCCGACCACAGGTAGCTGAGGGCGTCGGCGGCCAGTGCCGTGGCCGCGCCGAGCGCCTGGACGATCAACCCGGCGGCACCGGGGCCCGCGACCGCCGCCATCGACCGGTTCGTCTGCAGCCGGGCGTTGGCTTCCGGCAGCTGATCGAGCGGCACCAGGCGCGGGACGTAGGTCTGGTGGGCGACGTCGAAGAAGACGCCGAGCAGGCCGACGGCGAGCACGACCGCGAGCAGCTGGGCCATGCCGAGCACGCCGAACAGCGCGGCGACCGGGATCGAGGTGATCAGCAGGGCGCGGCCGACGTCCGCCGCGATGAGGACCGGACGGTGGCGGATCCGGTCGCACCAGGCGCCGACCTGCAGGCCGAGCACCAGGTACGGCAGCGTCTCCGCGGTCCGCAGCAGCGAGACCTCGAAGACCGGCGCGCCGAGTGCGGTCGCCGCGAGCAGCGGCACCGCCAGGACGTCGATCCGGCTGCCGAGCTGGCTCGCGAGGTCGGCGAGCCAGAGGCGCCGGAAGTCCGGCTGCCGCAGTACCCCCATGCGCCCAACGTGGCACGTGCGCGTTGTCGACGCAAGAAAGTTGAGTCAACCACGCTCCATGTGCACATCGGGTAACACGACGTAAGATCAACGCGAGTTAGTCCTCGTACCTGCGCTGCGCGTGGCGAGGGGGTGCCCGGATGAGTGGCCGACCTACCTGGGGCTCCGCCGCGGTCACCGGGCTGGCGGGGTTCGCCACCGGGCTGCTGGTGGCCGCGCTGCTCGTTGCCGGGCGCGCCGCCCCTCGGCCCGCCGATGCCACCGTTCCGCCGACCAGAACCGTTTCCGCGGTGCCGGTCACGGTCACCACGTCCGCGCCGCCGTCCACGGTCACGGCCGTCGAGACGTCCCCGCCGACGACTGCCACCAGCTTCGTCGAGGTGACGGTCTCGCCGACGACCTCGGTCACGCCGACCTCGGCGACGCCCGCCTTGCCGCTGACCAGCGGGTGGCGTGACTGACCGGTGCAACCCGGCGGCCGGTGCGGCCCGTCTGGACGGCATGCGCTGTGCACTGGGGTTCGTGATGCTCGTAGCGGTGACGGCCGGCTGTGCCGGACCGGAGGTCGCCTGTCCGGCGATCGGCTACGCCGTCGGCATCGGCCTGTCGATCCCGTCGCCCGCGGGCATCTCCCGCGCGACGCTCGAAGCGTGCTGGCGCGGCCGGTGCGTCACGAACCCGGTCGGCCTCTACCCCGAGACCGCCGCGGGCGCGACGACCTGCACGGGCACCGGCCCGGACAGCTCGTGCGGCACGTCGATGGTCCCGACCGGCGGCCTCCAGGGCTTCGCGAGCATCCCGGACCTGCCCGCCGAGCCGGTGCGGGTCACCGTCCGGTTCGACGACGGCTGGCCGCACACCGTCGAGGTGACGCCGTCCTTCGCCGAACCGAACGGTCCCGCGTGCGGGAAGGCGGGGCCGCAGGTGCAGCTCGTGGCCGGCGCCGGCCACGAGCTGCGGGTGCGTTAACCGACGTCCCGGCGCTTCCAGCCGAGCAGGCCGGCCGCCAGCGCGCCGACCGCGACCGCCAGGAGCCAGGCGAGCGGTGTCGCGGTGAACTCCTGGCCGGGCAGCTTCGGCGGGTGCTGGAACGGTGAGACGTCCAGCACCACCTGCGGCAGGTTGACGATCGGGCCGAACAGGCTGAGCAGCAGCGCCAGCGCGCCGACCGCCCACGCCGCGGCCGAGAAGCCCGGCACCAGCCCGAAGATCGTCACCGCCAGCGCGACGACCACCCAGGCCGCGGGCAGCTGGACGAGCATCCCGGCGAGGGTGTCGGTGAGCGAGCCGCCGACGTCGCCGGTGCGCAGGCCGTTGGCCAGGCCCATGAACACGCCGCCGGACAGCAGCAACGCCGCCGTGCCGAAGAAGGCGAAGACCAGGTGGCTGCCCGCCCAGCGCAGCTTGCCGACGCTGGTGGCCAGCACCGGCTCGAGCCGGATCGCGGTCTCCTCGCCGCGCATCCGCAGCACCGCCTGCACGCCGTACAGCGACGCGACCATGGCGAACATCCCGGCCATCGCGGCGAGGAACGCCTGCGTCAGCGCGTGGCTGCCGCCCAGCCGCTCGAAGATCTGCTGCGCCTGCGGGCTCGATCCGACGAGGTCGCCGATGCCGCTGGCGATCGAGCCGAACACCGCCCCGACCACAGCGGTGCCGATCGTCCAGCCGAGCAGCGGTCCGCGGTGCAGCCGCCAGGCCAGCGCGAACGGCGACCGCAGGCTCGCCGCGGCCCGCGCCGGGCCGGGCCGCGGCGGCAGGATGCCGACGCCGACGTCGCGGCGGGGGAGCAGCCAGTACCCGGCCGCCCCGGCCACCAGCGTGAACGCCACCGGCAGCAGCAGCACCCACCAGCGTTCCCCGGCGAACGCGCGGACCTGCTGCACCCAGCCGATCGGCGACAGCCAGGACAGCCAGCGAGCGTCCAGTGTGGAGTCGCCCGCACCGCGCAGCAGGAAGGCGGCACCGACCACCGCGGTCCCGATGCCGTTGGCCGTCCGGGAGTACTCGGCGAGCTGGACGGCGACCGCCGCGACGGCGGTGAACACCAGCCCCGCCAGCGCTTCCGCCGCGCCGAAGGCCAGCGAACCGGCCGCGGGCAGGCCGGCGCCGATCATGGTGCCGGCCTGGATCAGCCCGGTCAGCACGCTCGCCCCGCCCGCCACCAGCAGCGCCGCCGTCAGCGCCGCGTACCGGCCGACCACCGCGGAGGCGAGCAGTTCCGCGCGTCCGGTGTCCTCCTCGGCGCGGGTGTGCCGGGTGACGGTGAAGACGACCATCAGCCCGGTGAGCAGCGCCAGGAACCCGCACATGCGCCAGGCGATGAACCCGCCGGCCGTGGTCAGGTCGAACGGCGGGCCGTAGAGCAGCGCGTACGACGGGTTGGCGTTCGCGCCCGCCTGCAGCGCGAGCCGGTCGGCGACGGTCGGGTAGAACTGCGTGAACGTGTTGACCGTGCTGGCCGGGACGATGCTGAGCAGCACGATCCAGATCGGCAGGACCACGCGGTCGCGGCGCAGCGCGAGCCGGGTCAGGTGCCAGGTGCCGGCCAGCTCGTGGGCGGGTGCCACCGCGACCGGGCGGTCGAGCGTCGCGGTCATTTCGCGCTCGCTTCGGTGGTGTAGTGCCGCAGGAACAGCTCCTCCAGCGTCGGCGGCTGGCTGACCAGGCTCCGCACGCCGACCTCGGTCAGCTGCCGCAGGGCTTCGTCGAGCGAGCGCGTTTCCACGTCGAACCGCACGCGGTGACCCTCGACCTTGAGGTCGTGGATGTTCGGCAGCTTCGTGAGCCCGTTGGGCGGGCCGGCGAGCTCGGCGGTGATCGACGTCCGGGTCAGGTGGCGCAGTTCGGCCAGGGTGCCGGACTCGACCGTGCGGCCGTTGCGGATGATGCTGACCTTGTCGCACAGCGCCTCGACCTCGGCGAGGATGTGGCTGGAGAGCAGCACGGTCCGGCCCTGCTCGCGCTCCTCCTGGATGGCGTACTGGAACGTCGCCTCCATCAAGGGGTCGAGGCCGGACGTCGGCTCGTCGAGGATCAGCAGGTCGACCCGCGAGGCGAGCGCGGCGACGATGGCGACCTTCTGCCGGTTGCCCTTCGAGTACGTCCGCCCCTTCTTCTTCGGGTCGAGGTCGAAGCGCTCGATGAGCTCGGCGCGGCGCTTCTCGTCCAGCCCGCCGCGCAGGCGGCCGAGCAGGTCGATCACCTCGCCGCCGGAGAGGTTGGGCCAGAGGTTGACGTCGCCGGGCACGTAGGCCAGGCGGCGGTGCAGGCTCGCGGCGTCCTTCCAGGGGTCGCCGCCGAGCAGCCGGACGTCCCCCGAGTCCGCGTGGAGCAGGCCGAGCAGGACCCGGACGGTGGTCGACTTCCCCGCGCCGTTGGGGCCCAGGAAGCCGTGCACCTCCCCAGCGGGTACCTGCAGGTCCAGGCCGTCGAGGGCCTTGGTCCGGCCGAACGACTTGTGCAGGCCGATGACCGAAATGACGTCTTCCATGGTTCGGAAGCTACGCTGGCTTCATGAAGTTGTGAAGTTAAGAAAATGTCTAGATTGAGTGATCTTGGGGGGCCGGTACGGGAGGATGAGCCGATGACGACGCCTGACCCGAAACGAGACGAGGACGCCGTCCGCCGCTACGTCGAGAGCCTCGGGCTCGTGCTCTCGCAGATCGGGATGCAACGCATGTCCGCGCGGGTGTTCGCCGCGCTGATGACCACCGACGAGGGCCGGCTGACCGCCGCCGACCTGGCCTCCCAGCTGTCGGTCAGCCCGGCGGCCGTCTCCGGCGCCGTGCGCTACCTCGAGCAGATCGGCCTGGTCGCCAAGGAACGCGAGCCCGGCGAGCGCCGTGATCACTACCGGCTCTACGACGACCTCTGGTACGCCACGTTCCTGAAGCGCGACCGCATGATCATCATGTGGCGCGACGCGGCCGAGAGCGGCATCGGCGCCCTCGGCGAGGACTCGCCGTCCGGCAAGCGGCTGGCCGAGATGCGGGACTTCCTGTCCTTCATGCTCGAGGAGCTCAACGGCATGTACGAGCGCTGGCACAAGCTCCGCGAAGAGAAGAACGCCTAGAGCCCGGCGAGCAGGACGTCCGCGAGCCGCTCGGCGCGGTCCGCCGGCTCGCGCTCCTCGAACGTCGCCAGGAACGCCTGGTGGAAGCACGCGCCGAGGAGCAGGGCCGCGGCCGCCTCGACGTCGGTGCCCGCCTGGATCCGGCCCAGTGCCCGCTCGGCGCGCAGGTAGTCCGCGACGCCACCCAGCAGCACGTGGGGGCCGTGCTCGCCGAGCCGCTCGCGGTGGGACCGCAGCAACTCGCGCGAGGAAAAGACGGAGACCGCGATCGGGAACCCGTCGAGGTAGAAGGCGAGACCCAGCCGGGCGACGCGGACGAGGTTGTCCCGCAGCGGCGCCCGGCCGGGGTCGGCCGTCAGCTCGGACAGGGTGGCGCCGAGTGCGGGCAGCGCCTCGCTCATGACGCTGAGGAACAGGTCGGTCTTGTCGCGGAAGTGCTTTGTAGAGCATCGCCTCCGAGTAACCCGCGGTCTGCGCGATGACCTTGGTTGTCGCGTGGGCGTAGCCCTGCTCGCGCATCACCTTCGCGGCCGCGGCAACGATCTCTTCGCGGCTTCCCATGGTGGCTCCCTGAGTGCGTCGGCGGCGAGGTCGTCAAGCAGGCGCTGGAACGCGGCTGGCACGTGACGGCGGTGGTGCGCGACCCCGCCCGGCTGGAGCTGCCGGCCGAGGTCGTGGTCGCCGGGCTGAAGGACCGCGAGAAGCTGGCGGCCGCCGTCGAAGGCCGCGACGCGGTGATTTCGGCGGTCGGTTCCCGCGACCGCGGCTCGACCACGGTGTGCGTGGACGGTGCCCGCGCGGCGATCGACGCCGGGGCGAGCCGGCTCGACGGCAACGTCCGCACGTTCACCATCCGCCGTGCCGACGTCGCCGCGTACCTGCTGGACGCCGTGGCGGATCCCACGCTGATCAGGGCGAAAGTTTCGATCGCCCACGGCTAACCTCCACCTTCCTCCCCGCCGCCGCCCTCAACGGAGGCGCTTCGCGCCGCTGTTCTAATTCAGCCATGGTGCTCCTCGCTCAGGCTGTCTACGTCAAGCGCAAGACCCCGCGGCTCCCGGGCGCGGCGGGGCCGACCGAGGGACTCGTCCCCGGCGACGGCGAACCGTTCCGGCTGGCCGTGCTCGGCGAATCCACAGTGGACGGCGTCGGCGCGGCGGACCACGAGGAAGCGCTCACCGGCTGCCTCGCGCGCGAGCTGGCCCGGGACGGCCGGGCGGTGCGCTGGCAGGCGGTCGGCCGGACCGGCGCCAACGCCCGGGTCGTCCGCGCCGAGCTGGTCCCGCTGATCCGCCTTCCTCCCCACCGCCACCCTCAATCGAGGCGCTCTCGCGCCGCCGGCCGACCTGCGGTTGATCTGGTCGTGGTCGCACTCGGCGTCAACGACACCATCGAGCTCCGGACGGCCGCGGGCTACCGCCGTGACCTGCTGGAACTGGTGCTCGAGCTGCGCCGTCGGCTCGGCCCGGCCGACGTCCTCCTGGCCGGGGTGCCGCCGATGTCCCGCTTCCCGGCTCTCCCGCGTCCCCTGCGTGACGTCCTTTCGGCCCGCTCCGCCGCCCTCGACGCCGCCGCTTCGACCCTCGGCCGCATCCCCGGTGTGACGCACCTCCCGATGGATCCCGCTCTGCTCGACCCCGGCGCGTTCGCGAGCGACCGGTTCCACCCGGGACCCGCCGGCTACGCCCGCTGGGCCCGGACCTTGGCACGTTCCGTGATCAGTTAGCCGCCCTGCGTCGATTTCCAAAAAAGTTCGCCGGTTCGGGTATCTGGCGGCCCCCTCACTGCGTCCTGTGGAGCAGCCAAGCACGGAGGAACACGACAGGGGGTGTCGCGTTCGGAGTGAACGCGGTGGCCGGGAGCCGAGGGGGCTGCCGGACACCGTCGGCCGGGTGCCCTTCGGGGGAGGGGACATCCGGCGGGGCCCGTTGGGGAGCGGGTCCTTGAGGGAGGGGAGTACCGGTCGGCGCGGGTCACACCGCGTCGGCCGGTACCTCGCGGAATCGCCATTGACCGGTAGTGCACGACCGACGAAGTAAGTGACCTTGATGTATCCGAGATCCACCTGCACGCTCCTTCCCCCCGAAGGACCCGCGATACTGCCAATGCCGACTCGAAGACTCTTCCGAAGAGGGGCAGATACGGTGACCGACGTGCAAACCACAGAGGTAGATCCGCCTTGGGAGGGCCTGACCGGCGCCGAGCTGCACGCTGCGTGCATGCAGGCCGCCAGAGACGGTGACCGCCGGGCGATGGCCCGCCTCGTCGAAGAACTCACCCCGCTCGTCTGGCACGTCGCCCGGGGCAACGGCCTCGACCGCGCGGTCGCCGAAGACGTCGTCCAGACCGTCTGGCTCGCCCTCTTCAGCCAGCTGGGCAAGCTTCGCGACCCCAAAGCCCTCGCCGCCTGGCTGATCACCACCACCCGCCGCGAGGCCACCCACCCGTTCGGCCGTCGCATGCAGCCGGTGCCGCTGAGCGACGAAGTCGCCGAAGCCATGCCGAGCACCCAACCGGCACCCGAAGACGAAGCCGTCCGCGCCGACCGCGACCGCCGGGTCTGGCGCGCCTTCGTCCGGCTGCCCCACCGCTGTCAGGAACTGCTCCGGCTGACCGTGCTCGCGGGTCGTGCGGAGTACCAGCTCGTCGCCGAGGCGTTGCACATGCCGCGCGGCAGTGTCGGCCCGACCAGGGGTCGCTGCCTCGACCAGATGCGAGATCTCCTCGTCAGTGAAGGGGGAAGCCGATGAACGACCTCGGGGCACCGGGGGGCCAAGCCTCCTTCGGTGACGACGTGCTGCTGGCCGACATCGGCCGCTTCCTCGACGAACTGGACCCGCCACCGGGCGACCTGGTGCAACGGGTCCAATTCGCGCTCGCCCTCGAAGACCTCGATGTCGAGGTCGCGCGGTGGGAACGGCTGGACAACCTCGCCGGCGTCCGCGGCGGGGGCACCGGCACGATCACGTTCACCGTCAGCGACCTGACGGTGATGATCAACCTGACCAAGATGGGCAAGCTGCACCGCATCGACGGCTGGCTGGTGCCCGCCGGGCAGTACGGCGTCGAGGTGCGGGTCGCCGAGCACGGCACGTCGTCGACGACGGCCGACGAAGGCGGCCGGTTCGTGCTCGACAACGTGCCCCGCGGGACGACGCAGATCCTCGTGCACCTCGGTGACGTGTCGTGCCGGCGGACCGTCGTGACACCGACGGTCGTGCTTTAACCCAGGAAGTCGGCCAGGGGGACGGGGGTCAGCCCGTCCTTTTCGGCCTGCTCGACGAACGCCGTGTAGTCCTGCGCGAAGGTCTTGCGGAAGTGCATCAGCACGATGTCGCCCGGCTTGAGCTTGTCCCCGGACTGGAACTGGACGTGTCCGTCGTTCACCGCGGCCGTCCACAGCACGGCGGCGCGCATCCCGCAGGCGGCCGCGGCGCGCAGCGTGTTCTGGTCGTAGTTGCCGAACGGCGGCCGGAACAGCGCCGGGCGCACGCCGAGCCCACGCTGGAAGTCGTCGGCGTCGTCGCAGATCTCCTTCCGCTGGAACTCGTAGGGCTTGCCCTTGAGGTTCGGGTGGTCGACCGTGTGGTCGCCGATGGTGGCGCCGGTGGCGTCGAGGATCTGCTTGAAGTAGGCCTCGTGGCCCTGCACGTACTTCTGGTTCAGGAACAGCACCGGGTGGGTCGCGTGCTGCTCCATCAGCTTCAGCGCGCCGGGGTCCTTGACGGCGCCGTCGTCCATGGTGAGGAAGACGTACGGCTTGCCGGTGGTGATCCGGCGGACGAGCGGGACCTGGCCGTTCTCGATCGCGGGCGCCTTCTGCTGGACCGTGCCGAACGGATACGGCCCGGACGTCTTCGCGCCGGGGCTCACGCCCTGGGGTGCCGGGTTCGGCTGGCTGGTGCCGAACTCCCGCTCGTCCGGCCCGTGCGTCGAACAGGCTGTGAGCGCCAACGCCACCGCGGCCAATCCCGCCACCACTCGCTTCATCCCGCGTCCCCTCTCTCGCAGGTGATCGCGAAGACCACCCGAAAGAGTGACGTGGACGGGGGGCGGAAAGTTGCGCCGGACGATCTTCTGTGGCCCGGCGCACGCAGGTCAGCGCCGGGTTTCGGCCGCCTTGACCAGCTTGGCCGAGAACAGCCGGATCACCGTGCGGAGCGTGGCGGCCAGCACCGGTCCGCTGCCCTTGACCGGCTCGGTGAACGAGCCGGTCCACCGCAGGTGCGTGCCGCCGCCGTCCGCCGGCGTGAAGAGCACTTCGGCGCGGTAGTCCTTGATCGGCTTACCGCCCGCGAAGCCGTAGACGTGCTTGCGGCCGGGCTCGTACTCGAGGGTCTCCTCGCGGATCAGCACCGGCCACAGGCCGACCTCGCGGACGGCCCCGACGCCGTCCGGGTCCTCGGTGCCCCGCCGCGCCCAGCGGGCCTGGACGATGAGTGGCTTTCCCCACTCCGCCCAGCGCGGGCCGTCCGCTTCGAGTGCGAACAGCGCCTCCGGCGGAGCCGTGCTCGTGCGGTTGACCTCGAACGAGTACTTGCGGCCCACCGGAACCTCCCGCGTTGTTGACAGGCTGATAATTAATCCGTCTCGCGCAGCGTAGGTCAAGATGAGGGGGTGAGCACGCCGCGCCCCGACCTCGCCGCGCCGCACTGGCTGGTCCAGCTCCTGCGCAGCACGCCGGTGCCGGTGCCGTGGAACATGGTCGCCCGGGCCGTGGTCGCGCTGACCGTGCCGCTCGCGATCGCGTACGCCGCGGGGGACATCGCCGTCGGCGCGCTCGTCTCTACCGGAGCCCTGCCCGCCGTGCTGTCCGAATCGGCCGGGCCCTACCGCTACCGCGCCCGCCGGCTCGGCGGAGCGACGCTCGCCGCCACCGCGGGTTACCTCATCGGGCTGCTCACCGGCGGCACCCCGGCGCTGTCGGTGCCGGCGGTGATCCTGGTCGCCGCGGTGTCCGCGGTGATCAGCGCGGCCGGGAGCAACGCCTCGGTCGCCGGGCTGCAGATGTTCGTCTTCTGCGTGCTCGCCACCGGGCAGCACGCGACCGGCGTGCGCGTCGAGGTCCTGTTCGGCTTGTTCTGCCTCGGCGCCGCCTGGAGCTTCCTGGTCGCGCTCGCCACCTGGACGGTCCGGGCGACCAGCCCCGAACGCACCGCCGTCGCCCACGTCTACGTCGAGCTGGCCGCGATGCTGTCGGCGACCGACGAAGCCGTCTCGCGGGTGGCCCGCCACCGGCTGACCACGGCGATGAACACCGCCTACGACCAGCTGCTGACCGCGCGCTCCTGGCTGTCCGGCCGCGATGCCGCCTACCGGCAGCTGCTCAACCTGCTCTCGGCCACCACCCCCGCGGTCGAGGCCTCGGTGGCGATGGTCAACGCCGGCCGCCGCCCGGCCCCGGACGTCATCGACCACTTCGTCGCGCTCTCGGCGGCGGTGCTGGCCGGTCAGCCGCTGCCGTCCCCGCCGCCCGCGCCGCCCGACGATCCCGACCCGGTCCTCGCCGCGCTCTACGCAGGACTGGTCCGGATCGGCAAGGGCGACGATCGCAAGCGCCGGGAGCCGACGCCGTGGTACCGCCGCCTGCGGGCGTGGGCGGGCTCGCTCGCGTCCGGCCCGCTGACCTGGATCGCCGCGCTTCGGCTGACGCTGTGCGTCGCGATCGCCGAGGTCGTCGGCCTGCTCGTACCGGTGGAGCGGTCGTACTGGATCACCCTGACCGTCGGCATCGTCCTCAAGCCCGACTTCGGGTCCGTCTTCGGCCGCGCGGTGCTGCGCGGCATCGGCACGGTCATCGGCGTCGGGATCGGCGCCGCCGTGCTCGGCCTCGGGGCGAACGGCTGGGTCCTGGTGGTGCTCAGCGCCGTCTTCGCCGGTGGCATCGCGGTGGGGAAGGTGCGCAACTACGGCATCCAGAGCGCCTTCGTGACGCCGTTGATCATCCTGCAGATGGGCCTGGCCCACACCGGCAACTGGAGCGTGGTGCTGGCGCGGCTGATCGACACCGTGCTGGGCTGCGTGATCGTCCTCGTCTTCGGCTACCTGTTGTGGCCGGGCAGCCGGCGCCCCCAGGTCGGCGGCCGGCTCGCCGACGGGCTGGACGCGGTCGCGAAGTACGTGCGAGCCGCGCTGGTCGAAGCGTCGTCGGGGGAGGCGCGGCTGGCGCGGTCCCGGGCGCGGCGCGGGGCCTACCGGGCCCTGGCCGACCTGCGGACGGCGTTCCAGCAGGTCGTCGTCGAGCCGTCCGCGAACGGCCGCCAGGCGGTGGCGTGGTGGCCGGTGATCACGGCGCAGGAGCGCGTCGCGGACGCCGTCACCGAAGTCGGCGTGACGATCGGGCGGGGCGTGCCGCCGCCGGAACCCGCCGACGTCGAGCTGCTCACGGCCGCACTCGGGGAACTCGCGGCGGCCGTCCGAGAACAGCGGGAGCCGCGGTCGATGCCGCTGCCGGACGCACCGCGGCTGTCCGGGGTGGTCGACCAGCTGGAGTCGGCGTTCGACGCCGTCCGCGGCCCCGACCTGGTGGAACACGCGCCGCTGCGGCTCGTCCGGCGGTTTCTGCCCTACCACCGGCGCACCTGAGGACCGTGCGGTTCAATGCACCCATGGGAATCGACTTCGAGGCGCTGAAGGGCAAAGCCGAAGAGGCTCTGCGCGAGCACAACGACAAGATCGAGGAGGGCCTCGACAAGGCCGCCGGCTTCGCGAAGTCGAAGTTCGCCGGGCACGACAGCCAGATCGACAGCGGTGTCGAGAAGGCGAAGGACTTCATCAACAAGTTCGACAGCACGCCGGACCAGCCGCCGGCGCAGTAGCTACTGGACTGGCTACTGGACCTCGCCGGTCGCAATCCCGTCCGAGAGGCCGGTGATCCGGCCGCCGCGCTCGCCGAGCGCGATCAGGCCTTGCCGCGCGTCCGGCGCGGTCAGGCTGATCCGGACACCGGCCCGTTCGACGTCGAGGCCGGCCGCCAGTGCTTGCGCGCCTTCGTACCCCGCGTTGATCGTGGCCGCCAGCCCGCCGGTCGACGCCAGTGAGCCGCGGGCGGCGCCGAGCCGGCCGAGCGCCTCGTCGACGATCGGCAGCAGCGCGTCCCGGTTGCCTTCGGTCATCGCGCGGACGAGCTGCGGGTTCGAGCCCGCGACACGCGTGCCGTCGCGGTAGGACCCGGCGGCGAGCGACATCGCCAGCGGGCCGCCCTCGGCGCCGATGGTGGCGAGGATCGCCGCCAGCAGGTGCGGCAGGTGCGAGATCCGGGCGACGGCCTCGTCGTGCGACTCCGCGGGCAGCGGGACGACGTGCGCCCCGACGTCCAGCACGAGCTTCGCCACCTCGGCCCAGGCTTCGAGGTCGGTGTCCTCCTCGACGGTGACCACCCACGCGGCCCCCTGGAACAGCGAGCCGTCCCCGGCCAGCCAGCCGGAGTTCGACGTCCCGGCCATCGGGTGCCCGCCGACGTATCGCGTGTAGGGCACGCGACGGCGAACCGCGTCGAGGACCGGCGCTTTCACGCTGGTCACGTCGGTGAGCAGGCAGTGCGACGCGTGCTGGTTGACCAGGCGCAGCAGGTCTTCGACGGCCGGGAGCGGCACGGCGAGCACGACCATCGCGTCCTCGGCCGCGGCCCGGTGCAGGGCCGCTTCGACGTCGGTCGTGACGTCGAAGCCCGCTCTGCTCGCCGCATCGGCGTCCACTTCGGAAACCGCGGCACCCCACGCGGTGCGGCCGCTCGTGGCCGCCGCGCGCAGCAGCGACCCGCCGATCAGCCCGAGCCCGATCACGCATACGTCTCGCACGGGGTTCATCCTGCCAGTGCCGGACGCCTCACGGGCTAAAGCGCGGCGGCGAGCCGGGTTCCCTGGTCGATCGCGCGCTTCGCGTCGAGCTCCGCGGCGATGTCGGCGCCGCCGATCAGGTGCACCGGCAGCCCGGCCGCCCGCAGGTCGTCGGCGAGGTCGCGGACCGGCTCCTGGCCGGCGCACACCACGACCGTGTCGACCTCGAGGAGCCGCGGTTGGCCGTCGACGGTGATGTGCAGGCCGTCGTCGTCGATCCGCTCGTACGTGACGCCGGGGAGCTGCTCGACGCGCTTGGCCTTGAGCGCCGCCCGGTGCACCCAGCCGGACGTCTTGCCGAGCCCGGAACCGATCCCGGACTTCTTGCGCTGCAACAGGAAAACCTGCCGCGGTGACGGCTCGGGCTTCGGTGTGCCGAGCCCGCCCGCCGCCTGTTCCGGGTCCGTGACACCCCATTCGGCCATCCACGCGCCGAGGTCGAGCGCCGGGGAACCGGCGTGGGTGAGGAACTCGCTGACGTCGACGCCGATGCCGCCGGCCCCGAGCACCGCGACCCGCTCACCGACCGGCTTGCCGTGCTTCACGACGTCGACGTAGGACAGCACCTTGGGGTGGTCGATCCCGGGCAGTGACGGCACCCGCGGCGTGACGCCGGTGGCCAGCACAACCTCGTCGAAACCGGTCAGATCGGCCGGCGTCGCGCGGGTGCCGAGGTGCAGCTTCACGCCGGTCACTTCGAGCCGCCGCTGGTAGTAGCGGATGGTCTCGGCGAACTCCTCCTTGCCGGGGATCTTCCGCGCGATGCCGAACTGGCCGCCGATCTCGTCGTCGGCTTCGAACAGCTCGACGCGGTGCCCGCGTTCGGCCAGCGCGGTCGCCGCGGCCAACCCGGCGGGTCCGGCGCCGACGACGGCGACGTGCTTGGAGCGCCGCGTCGGCGACAGCGTCAGCGTCGTCTCGTGGCCCGCACGCGGGTTCACCATGCAGGACACGAGCTTGCGCTTGAAGGCGTGGTCGAGGCAGGCCTGGTTGCAGGCGATGCAGGTGTTGATCTCGTCCTCACGGCCGCTTTCGGCCTTGCGGATCCACTCCGGGTCGGCGAGGAACGGCCGGGCCATCGACACGAGGTCGGCGTCACCGCTGCTCAGCGCTGCTTCGGCGACCTGCGGCATGTTGATCCGGTTCGACGTGACGACCGGGATGCCCACGTGCGGCTTCAGTTTTCCGGTCACCCAGGTGAAGGCGGCGCGCGGCACCGACGTCACGATCGTCGGCACCCGGGCCTCGTGCCAGCCGATGCCGGTGTTGATGATCGTGGCGCCGGCGGCTTCGACCTCCTTGGCCAGCGCGACGACGTCCTCCCAGCGCTGGCCGCCCGGCACGAGGTCGAGCAGCGAAAGCCGATAGATGATGATGAAGTCGTCGCCCACCTTTTCCCGCGTGCGCTTGACGATCTCGACGGCGAACCGGCGCCGCTTCGCCGCCGTGCCGCCCCAGGCGTCGGTGCGCTTGTTGGTGCGCTCGGCCAGGAACTGGTTGATCAGGTAGCCCTCGGAACCCATGATCTCGACGCCGTCGTAGCCCGCTTCGCGCGCGAGAGCGGCGCAGTCGGCGAAGGCGCGGATCTGCTGACGCACGCCGTAGCCGGTCAGCGCGCGCGGCCGGAACGGGTTGATCGGCGCCTTGATGCTCGACGCCGACACGCTCAGCGGGTGGTAGGCGTACCGGCCGGCGTGCAGGACCTGCAGCGCGATCTTGCCGCCTGCCTCGTGCACCGGCGCGGTGAGCTGCCGGTGCTGCCGCGCCTCGGCGGACGTCGTCAGCTTGGAGGCGAGCGGCAGCAGCCAGCCGGTGCGGTTCGGCGCGAACCCGCCGGTGACGATGAGCCCGACGCCGCCGCGGGCGCGTTCGGCGTAGTACTCGGCCAGTTCGGGGAAGTGCGCGGCCTTGTCCTCGAGGCCGGTGTGCATCGAGCCCATCAGGACGCGGTTGCGCAGCGTCGTGAAACCGAGGTCCAGCGGGGCCAGCAAGTTCGGGTACGGGCTCATCGGGCGTCCTTCGGGTTGAGGGCGGCGAGGACTTCGTCGAACCACTCGACCTGGCCTTCCTCGACGCGGATGCCGCCGCGCAGGACCAGGTACTGGTGCAGGTGCCGACCGCGGAGGGTGGCGGGCGCGGGGAAGTCGCGCTGCTCGATCCGGCGGTAGACGTCGAGGCGTCCGGCGTGGGCCGACCGGTGCCGGACGATCTCTTCGGCCACCTTCGCGGGATCCCCGAAGGTCGCCCCGCGGATCTTCACGGCCAGCTCGACCGGTCCGGCCGAGGGGTCCGGCTCGGCCAGCCAGCGGACGAGTTCGGCGCGGCCGCTCTCGCTGACCGTGTAGACCTTCTTGTCCGGCCGCCCCGACTGCGCGACGACGTCGACGGCGACCCAGCCGGCCTCTTCCATCCGCTTCAGCACGCGGTAGATCTGCTGGTGGCTGGCGCTCCAGAAGAGCCCGATCGACTTCTCGAAGCGGCGCGTGAGCTCGTAACCCGAACCGGCGCGCTCGGACAGCGAGACGAGGATCGCGTGCTCCAGTGCCATGCACCCAGTTTCATATGCACCCAGTTGCAAAGCAACCCCGACGTGGCAGCTTTCACGTGAAAGCTCGGCGTCAGGTGGCACAAAACGGGTCGACGATCGGGCGGAAAAGACCAGGATGGAGGGGTGCACCCGGTACTCGAACTGATCTCCGGACGGCTGGCGGCGGGCAGTGTCCCGGGAGAACGCACCGACGGACGGCGCCTCGCGCTCGCCATCGAGGGCGGCAGCAGCCGCGGCACTTACTCCAGCGGCATGGTCCTGGCGCTGGACCAGCTCGGCGTCACGCAAGCGTTCGACGCCGTCTACGGCTCGTCGGCCGGCGCGCTGAACGGCGCCTGGCTGCTCTGCGGCCGGTCGTCGACCGGGGTCCGCACCTGGTGGAACCCCGTCGTCATGCGCCGGATCATCAACCCGCTGCACACCCTGCGCGGCCGCGCGGTGATCGACCTCGAATACCTCGTCCACCAGGTCTATTCGGTGCTGGAGCCGATGGACTTCCCGGCGATCCTGGCCAACCCGGTGACGTTCCACCCGCTCGCCACCGACGCCGACACCGGGGAGTCGACCGACCTGCACCCCTTTCTCGACGACGTCGACGCGGTCAAGGTCGCGCTCGCCGCGTCGTCGTGCATGCCGGTGCTGGCGGGGCCGCCGATCCCGCTGGCCGGCCGCCGGTTCGTCGACGCCGGCGTGGCCGAGCCCATCCCGTACCGGACCGCGCTCGCCCAGGGTGCGACCGACGTCCTGGTGCTGCGCACCCGCCGCGCCGACGAGCTGCCGGTGCGGCCGCCGCGGGTGCACGACGTCGTCGTGCCGCGGTTCCTGCGCCGCCAGGCGCCCGGTGCGATCCCGGCCTGGCAGGACACCTACCGGCGGGACGTCGAGGACGAAGAAGCCCTGGCGGCCGACCCGCGCATCCTGAGCATCCGCCCGCCGGGCGGCGCGCCGGACGTGGCGGTGCTGGAGCGTGACCCCGAGGTGCTGCGCAAGGCCGTCGACCTGGGCAAAGACGCGGTCCTCGACGTGCTGGAAGGACTGCGCGAAGCGTCTTGAGGCGTGCGCGCGACGCCGCCGATCACGCCGGCGACAACGCCTCCCGGTAGCGGTTGACCGACTCCGTCAACCGGTCCAGTTCGGCGCGCATGCGGGCGAGCCCGGCTTCGTCGAGGTTCATCGCGGCGCCGATCGCGTCGGGAACGCCCCGCGCTTTCTCGTGCAGTGCCTTGCCGGCTTCGCTGAGGCTGACCCGCACCGAGCGCTCGTCGTCGGCCTGCCGGTTCCGGACCACCAGGCCCGCGGTCTGCAGCCGCTTGAGCAGTGGCGAGAGCGTGCCCGAATCGAGGTTGAGCTCGGCGCCGAGCTCCTTGACCAAGCGGTGGTCCTCTTCCCAGAGCGCCAGCATGACGAGGTACTGGGGATAGGTCAGATCGAGTTCTTCCAGGACGACCCGGTACAGCGACGTCACCGCGCGCGACGCCGAGTACAGCCCGAAGCAGAGCTGGTCGTCCAGCCGCAGCGATGCCATGGCGCTCTCCTCTCTCTCCTGACCGCCATGGTCCTCGACCGGCGGCTGCGCGGCAACCAAAGTGCGCTGCATCTCATCGGCCTCAAATTAGTTGTGCGCAACTGAGTTGCGAGCTACCTTCGGGTTACCAGCTTCCACCCCGAGGAGAACGACATGACCGCCAACCCGCACAACCTGGCGCTCGAACCGGCCGCGCAGGCGTTCGCCGAGGCCACCGACCAGCCGCCGTACCTGTTCCAGCTGGCGCCGGAGGAGGGCCGCAAGGCCGTCGACGGCGTCCAGGACGGCGAGGTCGCCATGCCCGCCGCCGAGATCGAGGTGCTGGCCGTCCCGGGTGGCCCGAACGGCGACGTCGAGACGCGGATCGTCCGGCCCGCCGGGGTCGAGGGCCCGCTGCCGGTGATCGTCTACATCCACGGCGCCGGCTGGGTGTTCGGCGACTTCCACACCCACGAGCGGCTGGTCCGCGAGCTGGCGGCCGGCGTCGGCGCCGCCGTCGTCTTCCCCGAGTACAGCCGTTCGCCCGAGGCGCGCTACCCGATCGCCATCGAGGAGAACTACGCCGTGGCGAAGTGGGTCGCCCAGCACGGGGCCGAGAAGGGCCTCGACACCTCGCGCATCGCGATCGCCGGCGACTCCGTCGGCGGGAACATGACCGCGGCGCTGACGATCCTCGCGAAGCAGCGCGGCGACGTCACCTTCAAGCAGCAGGTGCTCTTCTACCCGGTCACCGACGCCAGCTTCGACACCGAGTCGTACCTGAAGTTCGCGGAAGGCTACTTCCTCGGCCGCGAAGGCATGCAGTGGTTCTGGGACCAGTACACGACCGACCCCGCCCAGCGCGCGGAAATCACGGCGTCGCCGCTGCGCGCGTCGCTCGACGAGCTCGCCGGGCTGCCGCCGGCCCTGGTGATCACCGGCGAAGCCGACGTGCTCCGCGACGAAGGCGAGGCGTACGCGGCGAAGCTGCGTCAGGCCGGTGTTCCCGTCACCGCCGTGCGCTACCAGGGGATCATCCACGACTTCGTGATGGTCAACGCCCTCCGCGAGACCCACGCGGCCGAAGCGGCGATCACCCAGGCCGTCACCGTGCTGTCCCGCGCTTTGGCGAAATAACTGAGAAAACGCTGAGTGCACCGCACGTTGCGGCCCTATGACAGACCTCACAGGGTCGCAACGTGCGAGGGGGCTCAGACGTGATATATACGCGAGTCCCGCGATCCGGGCGCGCATTTCTGCCCGCCTGGAAGGACCGTTGCCATGCACCTGAGCAGCATCCGGCTCGACTCGCCGGTCAACATGATCGTGGTGGTCGTGCTGACGTTGCTCGCGATCATCGCGGTCCCGTGGTTCTGGGACCGCTGGAAGCGCAAGCGGCTGTGGCGCAGCGCCACGATCCTGCTCGCCGTCGTCCTGCTGGTGCTCAGCACGGGCATGGCGGGCAACATGATCGGCGGGTTCTTCCCGACGGTCGGGTCGCTGCTCGGCACCGGCGTCTATTCGGCGCAGGGAACCGACGCCGAAGCGGCGCAGAACGGCGAGGACCTCGAAAAGCTGCGCGACACCGGCGTGGCGCACGCCCGTGAGGGCAAGGGAACCGTCGTCCACATGAAGGTGACCGGGCGGCGCACGAAGATCACCCGCGACGTCACGGTCTACCTGCCGCCGCAGTACTTCGACGCGGCGTACAAGGACCTGCGGTTCCCGGCGATCGAATGGATCCCGAACTACCCGTCCGGCCCCGAGGTCGTGACCGGCGGCTACCACCTGCCGGAACAGCTCGACGCGGCGATCGCCAAGCACGTCCTGCCGCCGACGGTGGTGATCGTCCCGGACGCGATCGGCGTCCCGAAGGTCGGCCACGACACGGAATGCGTCGACGAGGTCGACGGCACGGCCAACGACACGTACCTGACGGCGGACCTGCGCGACTGGGCGCTGCAGAAGCTCGGCGTCGCGGCGAACCGGCGCGCGTGGACGTTCGCCGGCTGGTCGTCCGGCGGGTACTGCGCGATGAACCTGGTGACCCGCCACCCCCAGTGGTACGGCCAGGCGGTCAGCGTCAGCGGCTACGACAAGGCGCAGGTCGACGCGGAGACCAAGGACCTGTTCCACGGCCGCCAGGACATCAACGACGCCAACAACGTCCGGATCAACGTGCGCGTGCACCCGTCGCCGGTGGACATCCTGGCGATCTCGGGGGAGAAGGAAAGCTACGAGAGCTTCGCGATCGACCAGATCCGCGCGGCGGCGCGGCCGCCGGTCCAGTTCTCGTCGTGGCGGATCAAGGACGCCGGGCACAACATGAACACCTTCAAGTCCCAGCTCCCCGACGTACTGGGGTGGATCGGCGCCCACTCGACGGGACCGTCCCCGGCCGGGCGGCAGCTGGACACCACCGGCGGCGTGCTGCCGTGGCCGCTGCCCCGCTCGGGCGCGCCCGGCGCACTGGCCGACACCGACCAGTAGGCCGCTCAGCCGAGCAACGTCGAGACGACCTCCGTGACCCGCTTCGACGCGGTCGCGTAGTCGACCTTGACGGGGTGCTCGCTCAGCACCACCACGATGTAGCGGCTGTCGTCGCCGAGCACACCCGAGGTGTGCAGCATCCGCGTCGGCCCGCAGCACGACCAGCCCTGCTTCACCGCCCACGCACGCCCCGCGGCGGCGTCCGGGATGCCGAAGTACTGCCGGAACCCGTCGGACCCCCGCTCGGTCGCGTCCCGCAGCGCCGTCATGATCGTGCTCGACTTGTGGTCCAGCAGGTACTGGTAAATCCGCACGACGTCCGACGCGGTGAGGCGCGTGTCGCCCCAGCGGCCGGAATCCGCGGGCGGCCGGGTGCCGGTGAGGCCCATCTTCGCCGCCCAGCGCGTGACGATCGACGTGCCGCCGTAGGTCACCCAGAACCGGCTCGCGAGCTCGTCGTCACTGCGGGACAGCATCCGCTGCACGTCCGCCACGGGACCGCCGCGCTCGAGGGCCGAGAGGGCGATGAGCAGCTTGACGAGCGACGCCGAGGTGTACCCGCGGTCCGCGTGCACCGAGACGGTCGCCGCGCCGCGCTCCCGGTCGAACACGACGGCGCTGACGTTGCCGCCGCGCACCAGCTTGTCCACCGCGGCGGCGTCCACCGCGGCGGGTTCGGTCTTGGGCGCCGGGGTCGGCGTCGCCGGCGGCTCGGATGTCGGGGCCGGTTCCGGTTCCGCGGGTGGCGAACTCGGCGAGGCGGAGATCGTCGGCACGGCTTCGGTGACCGCGATCGGCGCGGCGGCGCTGTGACTGGCCGTCACCACCACCGCGCCGACCGCCCCCAGGCACAGCCCCACCAGGAAGATGCCGCTCAGCTTGCGCATGATCCGGATTGCCGGGAAGGCCGCGCGCTGTTCGCCGGATCGGGCCGGTTTGTGGGATAGCTCTCGAAGGGGCCCGGATCCGGGAACGCGCAGGCGGCCTGCGGGCAAGCAGGATCGTTTCGCTCACCGTGTTCGCGGGGTACCCCAGCGCGGTGACAATCGTCACCACCCGCTGGGAAGGACTGGAGTCATGGTTCACGCGAAAGGCGCACGCATCCGGGTCCGCGGCCTGCAGCCGGCGCAGGTGCTGGCCGGACTGGCCGGGATCGCGTTCCTCGTCGTCGGCATCATCGGATTGACCAGGACCGGCTTCGGCAACTTCGCCGGCCACAACGAAGCCGGGTTCTGGAGGTTCTCCGGCAATCCGCTGATGAGCCTCGTCCGCGTCGTGACCGGTGTGGTCGGCCTGCTGCTGGCGTTCGGCTCGGGCCGCGCGCGGGTGTTCGGCTGGCTGCTGTTCATCGGTTACGGCCTGCTGTTCGTGTGGGGCCTGATGATCGACGGCCTCATCGCGACCAACCCCTTCGCCAACGCCGGCAACCCGATGGACCTCGGGCGCGCCGACACTTGGCTGCACCTCGGCGTCGCCGCGCTCGGTCTGCTGATCGCGGTGCTGCCCGCCCGCCGCACCATCCTGCTGCCCGAAGACGAGACGGCCGACGAGCCGACGGTGGCCGAGCAGCGCACCACCGACCGCACCGAAATCATGGACCGCACCGACGCCGACCGCACCGACGGGGCGACCGGCGAACCGCGCCGCCGGTCGTTCCTGCGTCGTGACCACAAGGGGCGAGGCCCGGAGGTCACTCACGAAGAGCGTCCGCCGGGCCTCGCCCACTAGGAAGTTCGGGGTCGTTCAGTAGGTGGTGCCACCGGAACCGGAGGAGTCACTGGTCCCCGCACCGCTGCCGGCCGGAGCCTGCTGCTGGCCGGCAGCGGTCGCCGGGTTGCTGCCGACCTTGCAGCCGGCGGGCTCGATGACGAACCAGGTGCCGTTCACGCCCTGGCCGTTCGCGTCGCCCGGCTTGGTGTCCTTCGAGAAGGTGTAGACGGGCCAGCCGCCGATGGTGACCTGCTCGGTGCCGTCCGCGCGCTTGACGCTGCCGAGGAGCTTCGAGTCGATGCCCTGCAGCTCGACCTTGCCGTTGGAGAGGACCGCGGGCCAGGTCTTGGCGCAGTCGCCGTTGCAGGCGGACGTCTTGGCCTTCTTGCTGTCCTTCTGGAACAGGTAGAGCGTCATGCCGTTCTGGTCGACGATCGCGTCGCCGAGGCCGTCGATCTTGCTGGCGCTGAGCTTGACGGCACCGGCTTCGGAGCCGGCCGCGGCGGCCTGCCCGGCCTTCCCGCCCTTGGCGTTCGCCGCGTACCAGGCGCCACCGACGCCCTGGCCGGTCGCGTCGCCGGCCTTGGTGTCCTTGGCGTAGCGGTAGAGCGCCCACCCGCCGACGGTGATCTGCTCGGTCCCGTCGGAGCGCGTCACCTTCCCGACCATGTTCTTGTCGACGCCTTGGACTTGCACGTCCCCGGTGGCCAGCATCGGCGGCCAGGCCTTGGCGCAGTCACCGTCGCAGTTGGACTTCGGCGGCTTGGCGGTGTCCTTGTCGAACCGGTAGAGGGTCATGCCGTTCTGGTCGGTGAGCACCTGCCCGACATCGGCGACGTCGGCGACGACCAGTTTCGATTCGTTCGACGCCGGAGCAGCGTTACCCACCTGGCCGTTGGCGGCCTGGCCGCCCCCGGTGCCACCGGCCGCCGCCGGAGCGACAACCGGCTGAGCAGTCTCGACACCCGAGCAAGCGGTGAGCACTGCCAGCCCGGCTGCCGCCGCGGCGACGGAGACGGCGATGCGCGTGCGAAGCATGGAAGTTCTCCTTGTGTCCGTTGGATTTCCCGCCGCTCGGTGCGGCTGCTTGATACCCACTACACGGACCCGTGGCGGAGGCGGTTCAAAGAATTTTCCCCGAGGTTGGTCGAGGGGCGGGCCGGCGCCGACGGGGACCGCCTGAGCTGCGCGGCTTGGCCGTCGGGGACTGGTGGAGCCAGTAGGGACTGGGGTAGGGCTGCCGTGGTCAGGGTGCTCGGGCCGCTGGGGGTCTGGGTAGGGCTGCCGTGGCCAGGGTGCTCGGCCGCCGGGGGCCTGGGCGTCCAGCCCGCCGGTGCGTCCAGCCCGCCGGTGCGTCCAGCCCGCCGGTGCGTCCAGCCCGCCGGTGCGGCGGGGCCGCCCGTGCCGGGAGCTCCCACCGTCGCGGTGGCCCGCCCGCCAGCCACACCCCCGGGGCGTGACTGCTACTCCGAAGCCCTCGGGTTCGGCTTGCTGCCGAGGGCCCGGTCGACCAGCGCGGCCGCCGCGCCGGTGTAGCCGGCGGGGTCGAGCAGCTCGTCCAGCGCGGCCGGCGTCAGCACGCCGGTGATGGCGGGCAGCTCGTCCAGCACGTCGCGGAGCGGCCGGTCTTCGCGCACCGCCTGACGGGACGCCTCGCCCAGCAGTTCCTTGGCCTTCGCCTTGCCGAGCAGCGGCGCGAGCACAGCGGAGAGCCGCTCGGAGACGATCAGCCCGTGCGTCGACGCCAGGTTCGCCCGCATCCGCCCGGGCTCCGCGGTGAGCCCGCGCGCGAGCTCGGCAGCGGTGTGCGCGGCCCCGCCGGTCAGCCGGAGGCACTCGCGCACGAGCTGCCACTCGGCGTGCCACACGCCGGCCGAGCGTTCGTCCTCGGCGAGCATCGACTGCGTGACCCCGGCGGCCAGCACCGGCACCTGCAGCGCGGCCGAGCGGATCAGCGTCGCGAGCACCGGGTTCCGCTTGTGCGGCATCGCCGACGAACCACCCCGCCCATCGGCGGCCGGTTCGGCGACCTCGCCCAGCTCGGTCCGGCTGAGCGTCTCGACGTCGACGGCCAGCTTCCCCAGCGCCCCGGCGGCGAACGCGAGCGCACCGGCGAGGTCGGCGACCGGCGTCCGCAGCGAGTGCCACGGCAGCACCGGCGCGGCCAGCCCGGTCTCCTCGGCGAACGCAGCGGTCAGCCGTTCCACATAGCCGCCGACGTCCGCGTCGCCGGCCAGGCGCGCGTACTCGACGTACGCCGCCAGCGTTCCGGCTGCGCCGCCCAGCGAGACCGGCAGCCCGCCGTCGAGCACGCGCCGGATGCGGACGGCCGCGTCCAGCACCAGCTGCCGCCAGCCCGCGGCCTTGAGCCCGAACGTCGTCGGCACCGCGTGCGCCGTCAGCGTCCGGCCGGCCATGGTCGTGTCCCGGTGCGCGCGGGCCAGCCCGGCCAGTGCCTCGGCAGTGGTGTCGAGGTCGTCGGCGAGCGGCCGCAGCGTCCGGTCGGCGACCAGCATCATCGCGGTGTCGAAGATGTCCTGGCTGGTCGAGCCGCGGTGCACGTACTCGGCGGCACCGGGCGCGAGTTCGCCCACAGCCGACGTCAGCGCCTTCACCAAGCCGACGACCGGGTTCGCGGTCGCCCGCGCCCCGCGCGCCAGCTCGACGACGTCGATCCGCGCGTTGCCCGCGGCCTCCGTGATCGCGTCCGCGGCCTCCGGCGGCACCGTCCCGAGCCGCGCCTGCGCCCTCGCGAGCGCCGCCTCGGCGTCGAGCATCGCGCGCAACCAGGCCTCGTCCCCGGTCGAAGCTTCGGCAGGCGTACCGGCCCGCACCGGGGACAGCAGTCCGCAATCGGGGTCGACGGTCATGGCGTCAGCATCGCACGCGGCCGACCTCGGCGACGGCCGCACGATCGGGTCTGGCACGCTCATCGGCCATGACCAGCGCCCCGTCCGGTGAGGACACCGCCGGCACCGAACCCCGGCGGATCGCCGCCGAACGGCTGACCTTCTTCTCGGACGCCGTCGTCGCCATCGCGATCACGCTGCTCGCGCTCGAGCTGCCGCTGCCGGAGGGCGCCACCAGCGCCGAACTGCTGCGGTCACTCGGTCATCACCAGTCCGAATACGTCTCCTTCCTGATCAGCTTCATCGTCATCGGCGGCCATTGGCGCGCCCACCACCGCCTGTTCAACTACGTCACCGAGCTCGGCGGCGGGCTCGCCCGCCTCACCTTCGGCTGGCTCTTGGCGCAGGTGATCATGCCCTTCGCCACGAAGGTGATCGCCGAAGACGGCGCGTTCGAGTTCCGCTTCGTCTTCTACGCCGCCGTGCAGGTCGTCGCGCTGACGCTGTTTCTCCTCATGACCTGGCAGGTCCAACGGCACCACCTCTACCGCGCGGACACCCCGCCGGAGCTCTTCGGCGTGGTCTACCGCGGGATCGGCGCGATGATCGCCGCTTTCGCCGTTTCGATCCCGGTCGCCTTCTTCACGCACTGGGCCTATGCGTGCTGGATCGTCGTACCCCTCGTGGCCAACCCCCTCTTCCGCTTCCGCCGCCGCGCGGCAGCCGCCTGAGCCGTCATTCGCCGGTCGCGCCGTCGATCCGCTCGCGGATCAGGTCGGCCTGGCCGATGTGGCGCGCGTACTCGCCGATCATGCGCAGCATCAGCCAGCGCAGGGTGAACGGTTCGCCGGTGCTGCGCCGGGTGCCGGTCTGCTCGAGCGAGCTGGCCGCAATGATCTCGCGGGAGCGCGCGCATTCCGCGTGCCACAACGAGAACGCCTCGTCGACGTCGCCGCCGAGGTCGGTGAAGTCCTGCTCCGGGTCGTCGTCGGAGTAGTAGAGGTTCGGGATGTCCTCACCCGTGAACTGGATGCGGAACCACCAGCGTTCGCAGCCGGTGAGGTGCCGCAGCAGCCCGTGCAGGGTCAGTGTGGACGGTGGTACCGAGCGTTCGGACAGCTGTGCCGGGTCCAGACCGGCACATTTCAGCTCGAAGGTGCGCCGGAAGTAGTCGAGGCTTTCGGTCAGGGCTTGGCGCTCGTCCGCGACCGGCGTCGGGTCGATTCTGGCGCCGGTCAGGCGGGGCGGCGGCGCCACCGGGGTGGTGTGTTCGGTCATGTGCGGAGCGTGCCACAGGGGTCCGACAGTTTCGGTTCGCTCCCGCGGTCGGTGACCGGGCAACCGCCGCAAAACCGCAGTTCAAGCACGGTTTGGCGAACCCGGTAACGAATCTCGGGGTGCGGCGATCTGATCTTCGTCACCCCTGCTGCGCACGCCAGTTTCACCGGTCGGAGCGGCACCCCTCGGTTCGGAACCAGGAGATCACCCACATGCAGCGAACCGGACGAAGAACTGCCGTTTTGGCCGTGCTGACGACCGCGGTCCTGTGCGCGGCGCCCACCATCGCCGCCGCGGCTCCGCCCGCGAGCACGATCGACATCAGCGCGACCACCGTGCGCGCGGGCGACACGATCACGGTCACGGAGCAGTTGACCAACCCGGCGGACTTCACGGTCACGGGTGCGAAGGCCGCGCTCTACGTCAAGGAAAAGCCGATCGCCGACGTGGTGGACCTGGTCTCCTGCACCGGGGTGATCGCGCCGTGCGCGCCGTACCTCAGCAGCTTCCGCGGCGGCGTCGGCGACCTGGGGGCGGGCGAGAGCCGGACGGTGACGTACACCTTGCGCGTCCAGGAGGACGTCCAGCCCGGCCAGTTCACGCTCCAGCACCAGTTCGCCGGCGACAACTACGCGTTCGCCGTCGAAGACGGCCCAGTCATCACGATCGCCCCGCCGGACGAGACCGACGTCAAGGTGGCCCTGACCGCCACCCCGCGCGCCGGCCTGGTCGCCCGCGTCGAGTACGTCATCAAGGTGTCGAACACCGGCCCGGCCACCGCGACCGGCGTCCGCGTGACGGCCAACCCGGGTTCGGGCCGCACGATCGCCGCCATGACGGGCTGCACCCGCTCGGGAGCCACCTTGACCTGCGCGATCGGCACGCTGGCCCCGGGCGCGTCGGCGACGGCGAAGTTCACGTCCGAGGGCGGTTTCTTCGCATGGGGCGCGTTCACGGCCACGGCCCAGCGAGCGGCGAGCGCACCGGCCGACCCGGAGGCGGCCAACGACAAGGCGTCGAAGAAGTGCACCGCCTACACGGGTCTCTTCGTCCAGTGCTGACGACGTGACGCGCGGGGCCCGGCCGGCCCCGCGCGTCCGTCCACAGGGGATTACAGAGCGAACGCCGCCGACCGCGCCCGGCGCCGCACCACGTCGGCGGTCTCCTCGACGGTCTGCTCCGTCGTGTCGATGACGTGCCGTTCCAGGTCGCCAAGCCCGGTGAACGCGGCATGCATGCCCTTCAGCGGCTCAACGGCGGTGAGTTCCGGCGCGTCCCGCGCGGTCCCGCGCGCGAGGGTGACTTCGAGACTCGGCCGCAGCACGGCGTAGAAGAGGTCCAGACCGTCACGCGCGGCGGCGTCCCGGAACGGCTGCAGGGCCCAAGGCCCGACAACACCGTCGAGAACAACGTCGTAGCCCCCGCGCGCATAACCACAGGCGGCCCCGGCGATCACCCCGAGCACGACCTTGTTCTGCCGGGCGGCCTCGGGCAGGTAAGGCGGCACGAACCCGGTCCGGATCCAGACGTAGAAGCTGTCGGTGTGCAGGTGCACAGCAGCCCGCGACGCGTTTTCGGTGACCATCCGGGCCACGGTCGACTTCCCGGCCCCGGGCGGCCCGGTGAGGATGAGCAGCGAACCTGGCATGCAGGCATCATGGCCAGCCGGCCGGCGAAGGACCAGTCTTGACCTTCACCGGAGCGTGAGCCGGACCCGGAGTGCAACCACCCGCCGGGCACCTGGCTAAACTGAGGGAGCGGGCCGTTAGCTCAATTGGTAGAGCTGCGGACTTTTAATCCGTAGGTTCTGGGTTCGAGCCCCAGGCGGCCCACTCAAACTCCCTGGTCAGCGGCCTGTCAGTCGCCACCGGTCAAGATCGGCTCCCCGGGTTATCCCCGGAATTGGGGTCCGACGGTTTATCCAAGAGCCCTTCGAGGGCTTGCGCCGTGATCGGGTCGACCGTCTTCCGGCCCAGGTAGGTGTCCTGTGTCATCGACACCCGCGAGTGGCCGAGGTGATCCGCGATCAGCCGCGTCGGGACGCCCGCGTCGTCCAGGGCGGTCGCCGTCGTCTTCCGGAAGTTGTGCGACGTCAGCCAGAGGAAGTCGTCCGATCCCCGGATTTCACGGAGCACCCGCAGGACGTTGTTCGGGTCCCGCAGCGTGCCGGTCGTGCTGGCGAAGATCGGGCTAGCCAGAGGCCGGCCATCTGCGTTCGCTTCCGCCCACCGCCGCTCCAGCAGAGTCAGCGCCCAGGAGGGTAGGGGGAGTGCGCGCATGCTCGACTCCGTCTTCGGCCGAGGCTTGCGGAGCAGGCCCTCACCCTTGACCCGGACGACCGTGTGCGTGATGTCCACCGTGCCCGCGACGAAGTCGACGTCTTCCCAGAACGTCGCCAGCGCCTCGCCGACCCGGACGCCTGCCGCCATCATGAAGCGCGAGAGGTCCGGCAGGTCCCACCGCCGGGCTTTCTCGTTGGCCTCGACCCTCGCCAGCCACTTCGTGCGCTCCTCCGCGTCCAAGGCGCGAGGCTTCTTCTTGCTCTTCGGGATACGGCGGGTGTCCCGCGTCGGGTTGCTGTCGATCGCGTCGTACCGCGCGGCCAGGCCCAGCATCCTCCTCGCGGTCTTCGCCGTCGACGCCCCGACGGTCCGCTGAAGCGCGCCAAGGAACCGGTCCAGCCGCATCACCGTCGCCTCGCGCACCCGCAGCTCACCCATCCCCGGGACCACGTGTCGCTTGAGGATGGACTCATACGTGTTGATGGTCGTCGGCGATTTGATGCCCTCCCGGACGTCTTGCTGGACCTGTTCGATCCACACAGCGGCGAGATCCTTGAGCCGGGTCTCCCGGGTGATCTCGCCGGTCGTCGAGCCCGACCAATCGAGGATCGCGTCCCGAAGTCGTTGTGCCGCTTTGCCTTTCGTCTTTCCGGAGCGCTCGACCTCCCGCGTCTGACCGTCAAAGTCACGGAAGAGCGCGCGAGCTCGCCAGCCCTTCGCAGTTGCCGAGTAGCGAATCTCCCCGTACGTCCCGATCTCCAGTTGAGGACGAGGCATCACGCCACCTCATCCGACAGCTGATCGACCCACGAACTGACGTCCTCTGGCCGGTACCGAACGTACTTGCCGATCCGACGGCCGGCCGGACCGTAGCCCTTGGTCCGCCACTGGTACAGCGTCGAAACCGGGACGCCGAGATAGTTCGAGACGTCCTCGACCGTCCACAACCGACTGAACCCCGCGTAGTTGTTCATGCCTCCCCCTTCCAGATCAAGCCGCGAGCTGAGTTGCCGAAGTTTCTGGTTCACTCCCTGGTGGTCCTGCGGCGGCGAGTAGCGCGCGGTCGTATTCGGCCTTCCATGTGATCCGCTCCGCGATCGCCCGCATGACCAGGTGCGGCCGGGGCGGGACCTGCGGGTCTCCCGGTTCGACCTTGCGCCACACGAGCCGGGCCGGGTCCGGTTGTGGCTTCTCGATGCTGATCGCGGCCAACGCCTGTTGAACGAAGGCCTTGCGGTCGGCTTTGTGGTCGTCGAGGGTCTTGCCCGACCACTTGCGCGACACCAGCACCCGCCGTCCCGGCAGCCCGAGCGTGGTCCGCCGATGGGCCCGTCCCTTGCAGTGACCCGGGGTGGTCTTGCTGCCTGCGCCCTTGGGCTGAACCCCGTACAGAAGCCACACCGCGCACCGGGGCGAGCACGGGGTCACCGACAGCTCGGCGTGCAACCGGTCGTGGTGGTCCCGCAGCCGCGCCGTGTCCGCCTCGACCACCTCACCAGTCGACTTGGTCAGATACTTGGTCAGGTAGCCGATGTGGCGGCCGGCCTCTTCGGTCCCGCCGAGGATGCCCTTCGAATGCACCTGCTGCCCGAAGGTAGCGACGTGCGCCGGTTCCTCGACCGCTTCCACGGCGTCATCCCACGACGTCAGCGGCTCGCGGGTGTCCGGGTCGAGGAACATCCGGGTGTCGCCATCCCAGACCGGCAGCCGGTCGACGTAAAGCACCTGGTCGTGGTTGGGCCACCAGACCTGGTGATACGTCGCTTCGGTGACCTGGCGGATGACGTCGTGCGGGATCGCACCGCGGATCGCGGCGTGCAGGTGCGGAGCCGTGCGCTTCTGCGGCTCAACAGTCGCGAAGTACTGGGCGTCCCAGCCGACGACCCGGCGCAGGTTCTGCCACCAGCGATCCACCAGCGCCGAGAAGTGCACCGCATCCCGAGCCGCACGCCGGTAGTCATATCGATTCGGGTCGACCGGGGCGCCATCACGGACGGGGCCGTAGGTGTCGCAGGTCAGCGTCACGAACATGGACGGCCGGAACTTCCCCGCGTATTCGCGGCCCACGGTGGTCTTCGCGACCTTCCGCCGAGGCAGGTTCGGCGCGTCCTGGCGCCGCTTGGTCGACCGCTTCACGGCCCGCTTGGTAGGCAGGTCGACGGCGGGCAGGCGTCCGCGCATCCCGAGTTGCCGAAGTTCCGCGTCGACCCCGGCGACCTCCTCCCGTAGCTCTTCGGCCTCCGCCTGGTCGTGCTCGACCACCTCCCGGTAGGCCGCGACCAGGTCCGCCCGGTAGGTCAACAGTTCCTTGTGGTCCTCCGAGGGCGGCTCGGCGGCGAGGACGGGTTCTTCGCTCATGTGCCAGCCCTCGCGGCACTGGGCCTGCCGAAGCGCCTTCGCCTTCCGAGCACACGGCAGGCACACCGACTCGACGGTGGACCCGCACGGCACCGGGACGTAGCGAAGCTCGCCGGTCTCGGTATCGCCGACCTCCATCGTGAAGGGCCGGACGCAGACGCCGTGCTTCTCCGCCGTCGCCCGGATCACGTCAGCCGCGAGCGGGGTCCGCATCCGCTCAGCCCGCGTCCCGGCCGGTGAGGTCTGTTCGGGTGTCATCAGGCAGCCACCTCCCCAGGGCGCGACCATTGCCGCAGCTGGAACACCGGCATGTCCTGCCGTTGCCCGGCGGGCAGGTCCGGGAACACCGACGAGTCGTACGCAACCCCGCTGTAGACATGCACCGGGATGCCGCACGGCGTCCGGCCGTTGACCGACAGGTGCACCGAGTCGCCGTCCGACGTGCGCCAGAGCGAGGCGGACACGTCGTCGAGGGTGTTCGCCCAGGTCAGCAAGGCCCCGGCGATGTCGGGCAGCAGGTGGGCGTCAAGCTGGACCGTCAGCGGGTTCGACCACGTCCGTACGGTCAACGCCGCCACCGGCGGGAGCTGGTGCAGGTCGAGGTGGTCCCGGATCGTGTCAAGGAAGACCATCAGCCGGTTCATGCCGCCACCCCCTCGCCGCCGAGCACCGGCCGAGCCACGCCGCCGTTGGTGACGTACTGCTCCAGCGCCTTGATCGTCTCGTCCGACACCCAGCCCGCACGGATACGCAGCGGCTCGCGGATGCCCTCGCCCCACACGAACCCCACCCCGGCCTCAGAATCGCCGATCCGGTTGGCCCACGCCCCACGCTCATAGGCTCCGTCGCCGAGGATCATGCCGATGTGTGTCTTCGACGTGACACGCAAGCACACGCGGCGGGTGAAGAGCTCCCGGACCGGGACGGTGTCCTTGGTCGGCTCCTGCACGTAGCCGCGTACGGAGATGTTGAGCGCTCGTCCTTGAGTGTTGAGCAGCGCCACCCGCTCGACGATCTGTTCGCGAGTCTTCCGGTCCGTGTACTTGGTCAGGGCGCCGATCTCGTCGAACTCCAGCAGCTCAAGCGGATAGTCCGTGGACAGGGGGATGGTGCGGACGTGGCCGGCGAACTCGCGCTTCCGGGATTCCATCTCCTCGACCAGGCCGTCGAGCACCTCGAGTGCGTCCTTCCCCGACACCGCGTACCGGGCGAAGATCCCGCGCCCATAGGCGAGCTCCATCCCCTTCGGGTCAATCCCGGACATGCGCACCAGGCCCGACCGGATCGCCGGAGCCGCCGCGACGAGCGGGCACCACATCACGCTGTTCTTGCCCGCACCCGAGGCACCAGCGGTCAGGCAGTGCGCACCGGAACCCAGCAGCGGCACCCGCCAGTCATGCCCATACTCGGTGCGACCTGCCCACACCTTTCGGAGATCCACCGCGGATTGCCCGTCCGGCAGCGCGGGGGAGTGCACGAGCGTGGCCAGCTGGTCACGACGCTGGAAGTCGACCGACACCACGTTCGGCTCCAGCTCCCGCACCTGACACCGGGCGACCTTCCGCGCTGAGGCCAGGGCACGGGCCG
Organism: Amycolatopsis sp. A133; assembly: GCF_031082405.1. Classification (GTDB taxonomy): domain Bacteria; phylum Actinomycetota; class Actinomycetes; order Mycobacteriales; family Pseudonocardiaceae; genus Amycolatopsis. The sequence continues at coordinate 103,830 of NZ_JAVHJU010000025.1, read as the reverse complement.
CGTCGTCGAAGTCCTCTGGCTTCTGGCCGGGCACGAGCTGCACCCGGACCTCGTCCCACGACGGGCCGGAGCGGACGCCGAGGACCTTGGGCACCTGCACGCCGGACTGCCGGGCCGTCGCCCGAGAGGCTTTCCGGCGACCGACCAGGTTGACGGTGACCTCGACCGGCATCGCGGCATCGCGGACGCTGAGGCCGCAGGCGTGCAGCCAGCCGGGGAGTTTGAGGTGGTAGACGGCCCAGCGCAGCCACCACGACCGCAGCGGCCGGCCGCACCACTGGTCGAACGAGGTCACATCCAGCAGCCGCCACACCCCGAGGATCAGCGCCAGGCCGCCGAGGTTGACCACGAGCCAGACCCAGCCGACCCAGACGCACCACAGGTAGACCGCGATCACGGTCAACGAGGTGCGCCAGTGGATCACGACCTGTGAGAACAGCCAGAACACGGCCTTGCAGGCCCACCACAGGGCCACGAACACGACCACCATGGCGGTCAGCAGCTCAGCCATCGAGGCCAGCGCGCGCCCGATCTTGGCGAGCATCCAGACGAAGAGGCCGAGGCCGGCCAGGGCGATCACGAGCATTCCGGGGGAGGTCATCGCCGACCACCACCCAGCACCGTCGAGAGATCCAGCGGCAACGCCCCCAGGCACGGGGAGCACTTGGTTTCGCCAGGCAGCAGCCGAGCGAACCGCTTGCATTCCGAGCATCGTGCTCGGGTGACCCCCACTGGCGCACGGTTGTTGCCATCGTCTAGCGTCTGCATTGTTCACACCTCGCGGTTGTGGACAGCGCAGGAGCGGCATGGTTGGTAGCCGAGTTTCCGCTTCTGCGCCTTACGGTTCCGCGTCGCCGGAAGAGGACGCGTTTCATCGCCGCACGACATAGCGCACGTTTTTAGTTGCAGTGTCTGACTTCTGGACTATCTACACGGGATTATTCTGGCTTGGTCTTCGCGCCCTGAATCTTCGCCGACACCTCCCCCGCTTGACGTCGTTCGTAGTCCGCCCAGTACAGGGATTCGTGGTGGTGGCCCCGGTCGACGTCGGCAACAAGCTCGTACATCCGGGCGTTCGCCTGGCGGTAGGCCAGCCAGACAGATGGGTTCGCGTCTGGCGCGGGCCGCCGGTCCATGGCGATCTCGTGCGCGTCCCGAAGGGTGCGCGGCTTATCCGGCGTCTTCATCACGCACCAGCCGAGCCATCGCGCGGGCTTCGAGAAGCGCCGCCAGGTCCTCCGCGCCGTCGCGGAGCTGGCGAAGGAACGTCACGCACGCCGGCCACATCGCCGGGTCGTCCGGCGGTCGGAGCGTCACCACGCACGGCGCGCCCGCGAGCACCAGCATCGGCGGGTGCGTCGGCTCCGAACCAGTCTCCTCGACCGTCAGTTCCGCTTGCGGGCCGACGACCCACGTCACGCCGAACCCGTCCCATCCGGTGGTCGACATGCCCTTCCTCACCTCGAACGCTGTACTTGTCGGCTTGAATCTCGAACGCCTCTGCCGCGGACATGACCGCCGCGTGCGCCCATCCGGGAAGCTCGAACTCGGCGGCAAGGCGACGCCAAGCAGCGGCGACCGCCCGCGACACCGACGGCAGCTCAGCGTCCGACGCGGCCGGGTATCGGGCGTAGGCCAGTTCCCAAGCCCGCACCAACTCCCACCGGCTCATGTCAGCTCCCCTGGTCGACGACCAGAATCGGCGCGGCTGAACTCGACCTGCGAGCGCCGCATGAAGTCCTCCGCCGCAACTGCCGACGCGTGACGCGCCCACAGCGGCACAGCCAGATCGGCGGACAAGGCACGCCAGGCAACCGCCACAGCGTGGTAAGCGAGAGCAAGACGCCGCACTGCCGCCAGGTCATCCGAAGCCGACCTCATCGCGGCGAACAGTGCGGCTGTCTGCTCCGCGTACGCCTCGTTCCACCGAGCGACCGCCTCACGCGACGGCCGCCCCGTCATCACGCGGCCTTCTGCTGACTGCCCGAGCCTTCACCGGCCGGCGTCTTCGCGGCAGCCTGCTTCGAGCCAGCGCTACGGCCCGGCTCACGCATGCCGGTCGCCCGCAGCACCCAGCCCTGGTACTTGAACTTCTCTCCCATCACCCGGGGCTCGACCATCAGGCCCTCAAACACGACCGGCCGGAAGTCGAACCCCTGCATCGCCGCCGGAGGCGGAACGGGCTGGACCCGGTCGAGAAGGATGACCGTGGCCGACTTGTCGCGGTCCTTCTCCGCCGACGGGTCGGTCACGGTGACCTTCCACTGCGGCAGGCCGGTCTGCTCGTCGATCTTCTGCTTGGGCTGCTTGCCTCGGGCCTTGTCCTCGTTGGAGACGTACTCCATGTCCGGTGTGACCGGACCGACGATCGCGGCTCCGGCCGGGAACACGACGTCGTGCTCGATCTCGAAGCGTGTCCCGCGCGCTACTGCCATGTCGGTACCTCCTGGTCAGGCGCCTCACTCGACGCTGCCTAACTTGGCTGGCTTGATCAGGTTAGCCAGGTTGGCTAGACAAGTCAACCAAGCTCGAATCGAGCTAGGCCGCTAGGCCGTCTAGACAGGTGATGGCAAGTCGCGGGACGATGTGCGCGCGCTATGAAACTTGCGCACACGAAACCCGTGGCTCGATGCCCAAGCTGGGCGAAGGAGGTAGCGACCGTGCCACTGGACCCGGACGACCCGAGGCCGCCGTATGTGCAGGTCGCCAACGCTCTCCGAGCTGCCATCCTCACGCGCAAGTTCTCTCCGGGGGACAAGCTTCCGTCTCGCAACGAGCTGGCGAAGAACTACAACGTCGCCCCGATGACCGTGCAGAACGCTCTTCGCGAGCTACGCGACGAGGGGCTGATCGTGTCGCGGCAGGGGAGCGGTGTCTTCGTCCGCGAGCGCACCGAGCGCCCGGTCGGCCTTCGTCCCCACATCGAACGAGCCTTTGAGGCCGAGGACGTCACGATCGACTTCGCTGGCTTCTCCGGTGAGACCCTGCACGGTGTCATCGCAGAACCGCTGGACAAGATCCGGATCGGCCGGCTTCGGCCCGAGTCGATCACCGTCCGCCTTTTGGTTCCAGACCCGACGCAGCCGTGGTCCCTGCCGGTCACCGTCGACGAGCATGCCGACAGTCCGCTATTCCGCAAGCGCGCCGAAGAGATCATGCGTCGGCACACCCTGGCCATCGTCGACTCGGTGACCGAACTCGCCGAATTGGGCTTGGTCAATAAGGCCACCGCACAGGTCCGCGTGCACCCGTCACCGCCGATGTTCAAGCTTTACCTGATTAACAACGAAGAGACGTTCTTCGGCTTCTACCCGGTTCGCGAGCACACCATCAACTTTGGCGGCGAGACCCAGGCGATGTATGACCTCATGGGCAAGGACGCAATCCTATTCCATCATTCGATCAACGACGACGACACGTCGACTGGCTCGCAGTACGTTGAGCAGGCAAGGCTGTGGTTCGATAGCTTGTGGAACAGCGTCGCCACGGACTACCGGCGGTGAAGGCGGCAGATGTGCTCGCCAGGGCACGCGCGTTGCTCCTCGACTTTGACGGCCCAATCTGCTCCGTCTTCGCGGGACTTCCTGCCTCAAGCGTTGCCGACCAACTGCGCGGAGTTCTCGCCGATGGCGGACACGTCGACGTTCCCGAATGGGTCGCAACGAGTGGCGATCCATTTGAAGTTTTCCAGTATGCCGCTACGCTCGGAAAAGACGAGGCTCGCTGCGTCGAAGCAGCTTTTGCTGCGCGCGAAGTCGAGGCAATTTCTAGCGCCATTCCAGCGAGCGGTGCACATGAACTCATCGAGGCGTGGTACGACTCCGGCAGAGCGCTTGCCGTTGTTAGCAACAACAATGCGTCTGCTGTCGGCGCTTATCTCGAACTCTACAATCTTCGAGGGATGGTCGATTTCATATCTGCGCGGACGGGGTCGGACGCAGCACTACTCAAGCCGCACCCTTATCTTTTGCGTCTGGCTCTTGCTGCGCTCATGGTAGCGCCTGGCGAGTCGGTTTTTGTTGGTGACTCTATTACCGATATTGAAGCCGCGCGATCCGCTTCTGTATTCTCTGTGGGGTACGCAAATAAGCCAAAAAAGTTCGACGACCTTACTGGTGCTGGTGCGGGCTTGGTCGTTAGTAGACTTCAGGATCTCCATATCGTGAACGTGCGATAAGTGTGGGGGTGGCTTGCCTGGCTATGAAACATTCCGAAAATCCGCCCCACTTGTCTTACACTTTGGCTGCTGCGGCTTTGTCGGCTTCAAGCAGTCCAGGAAGTAAGGAATCGATCTTCTTTTGTGCATCCCAGGGGGCGACTCTTATTCGAAGGCGGCTCGACTTCTGAGTCCAGATCGGAATCGAATTACTTATCCCGCTAAGCGATACCGGTGGCCGGCCAAAAGATTTATGTGGGCGGCCATGGGCTGTGTCTCCGCGATCTCCACCAAAGGAATCCATATCAGCGAGCCAGACGTCGTCTAGCTCTCCGTCGGTAAATCCAATTGGAAGAAGCAGTGCAAGGATGTTAGAACGTTTGATGCCCTGATTTTTATCGATCCGCTCGACGTACCATTTGACGCTTCTCTCTATCTCCAAGTCGCCTGTTTCGAAACTAAAGTTACCGCGAGGAAGCTGTGCAACGTTACTCCAATAACATGAAGTCTTGATGGATTCAAGTAGCGGGGACGAGGGTCTTCCGGATTTGTGCCGCATTAAAGCCGAGTGAGCCACTTTTCTGCATAGTTCCTCCAAGTAGAACTCGATCTGCGCATGACTCGCTACGATCATTGCATCAGCTGCAACAAAGTCGTCGTCTGCAGGTACCGGCCTGAATCCCCGATTGTACGTGCGCGATATGCTCTGCAGGGAAGCGCAGAGATCCGGATATATGAGTAATCTCTGTCTTTTCATCCAGGGATAACTTCCGCAACGGCTGGGCTAAGTTCCGAAAGGGCTCGCCCCCAATATGTTAGACGCGTCATCACGGCGCCTACAGACTTTGTGGTCGATGTGAGCGATTCGCTGAATTCTGCGTTGTTACGACATAAATCCTCGAAGAGTGGCTTTATTGACCCGCGGTGTTCCCCAAGGGTCCTCCGGATCTCAGGGTGTTGAAAATAGAATGCCATGATGTCCAGTACTGCACGATTGCGCGGGCGCTCGTACCCCCGGCTCGAGTAGCGCCGAAACGCTTCCTTTCCAAAAATAAGGGAGGTAAACGCGGCTGCTCTATCAAATCCTTCGGACGCTTGGCGAACTTCGCGCTCTGCCGACTGCCACTCACTATTAAAAAGAGAACATGTTTCATCGAGGAATGCGCGAAGGTTTCCTCGATATTCGCGAATCCTAAGGGTTAATGCGATATGACGTAGTAAAATTTCCGCGTCGCGCATCCTGAAATCTGGTTTTTTGATGTTCAAGAAGTTCTGGATGTGAGTGTCCTCACCAGAATGCTCCATCAGGTACTCCATGAACTTACCTGGATGAAGGGCGCGACGAAGTTCTTGTGGAGATAGTCCGACAACATTCGAGTTGAGGCGCAGAAAGGTTAGGTAAAGTAAGGCTTCGTTCGCCCATCCTCGCAGAACTACTGCTCGAATGGACTGGTTTTCCAGAGCGGCACTGTGTGCTTCTAGGTTGTCATCCAAGAAGTCTTCGTATGTTGCGCCTCGTAGGTTCGTGAGAACGTCCAGGCCGGTCAGGCGCAGGGGTGGTCCATCGAGCCCCGCGAATCGCTGAAGACTTCGCAGTCGTTGCTTGCCGTCTAGTACGATAAACTTCCCGCGGGCGCTGTTGCGTTCAGCCAGTATGAGTTGCGGAACCGGTATGCCTAGAAGAAGCGACTCGATAAAACGAGATTGCTTGGTCTGATTCCACACATCGCGGCGCTGAAAAGCTGGTTCGAGATCGAATCGGTCGCGACGAAGTTGCTCAATTATCGTCCCGACGGTCCAGTCCGTACTCCATGTGACAGTCGAGTCTTGTCGCACCTCGGAAGTAATGTCTTCTTCGGTTACGTCAAGGGACAAGTCCTCATCGTCTGACTGATTGCGTCGTGAGCTCATTGGTTCCTCTCAAGAACGGTCCGCCCGTTGGTACGTAGCGAGCCTGCGGCGACATGCGAATCGCATCGGTCGACCTCGGGGCCGCTCGACCTTGCCGAACTTACCTCTATGGGATCAAGCGGCGCGCGCGCCGGTGCCGGGCTCGCCCGGCCTCCGCTCCGCTCCGGCCGGCGGCCCGGCTAGTGCCACGTGCGGTACTTGACAAAGATCTCGTGCCCCCCATCCAGGCGTTCGCTCCAATCTGGGCACACCGGAAGGGCGCCCAGCTGGACCGCGGTCCGGATCACCTGCTCGATAGAGCACCGTCCCGTCATCACGTGGGCCTTGTTCTTCAGAACTGCCTCGTCGCGGAGCTGGCCCGATCCGATGTGGACGTGCGGCCGAAGCTCATGAGACCTACCAGACGGGTGCCAGTGGTAGCCCACAACTTCAGCTCCGCTGGGCGTGCTCAGGGAGTGTTGGTAGGCCTTCGTCGTAACGCGAAACGGCCCGCCAGCAGTACTCTCATCTTCGATGATCTCGTAGGTCAGCCCCAGGTCGAGGAGCAAGCGGGGCTCGCCCCGCAAGGCGATCGGGTCACCATTCGGAAAGAACATCGTGTACTGCGTCCCGAGGCTGTAGCCTCTAGGCGCAATCATGATCTTTGTACGAGCTACGCATGCAACAGCCCGTTCGATCGGCTGTACGAACTGCTGATACGCCTCGTATGCCGTCTTACCAGGCACTTGGCATGAGCATGGCAACGCGAGTGACACGTGGGTCGTCGTCCTCGCTGAACTTGCCTTGCTCCCAGCACTCGATGAAGTGCCCGCCGGACATCTGGAGGAGACGTCGTGCTTGCCGATCGAAAGCCGCCCAGGCATCTTCCTCTGGGACGGCTACGATTTCGACGTTCGGATCAGCACAGTCCGTGTTCATGCGCCAACCCTCCTCCATGTACGCGCCAACAAGTTGCACGTGACCTAGAGCGTAACCAGAGGATGCGGTGTTACGCATCCTCCAGACGGTGCTCCCCGCTGTAACAAAGATGTGACGCAGCGCTGTGGCATCGCTAGCCACCCCGAAGCTTGATCGTGACAACGGCCGGTGACGCCGCGTCAAGGCTGGGAAGCGTGCCTTGACCCGACGCCACCGGCCGCGTTCTGGCTTCGTATCGGGATGGCGGGGGAGCTGTGGGCGGTAGAGTGGGTATGAGCGAGCTGGCAGCGAGAGCCGCGAAGAGGGCATGATCATCTCCCCGGTTTTCCCCCGGGAAACGACGCAGAACGACGAGAAGCAGCGACCGGCCATGATCGTCTCGCGCGGACGTCTATGCAGGTGAAGACTGGTATCGACAGATGACGAGAACTAGCCGCTGACCTGGGCTTATTCTCCGTAGGTTCTGGGTTCGAGCCCCAGGCGGCCCACTACGATCATGCGTCTGACCTGCGGAAACATTCCGTCTGATGATCTTTCCGCAGGTCAAACGGGTCCGTGTGGCCCGTTGTGTGGCCGAGGTCGCCAGTCGCGGTGCTTGGGTCGACCTGCGAGCGCATTCCGACAGTGGATGTTCGATCCGCGGGTAGCGGTCATTTTTGTTGCTGTTGCTGGAAAATCGTTGATCCGGCGATGGGCGGTCGGTGCTGTGTCGCAGCAGCTTCTGCGTCCATGTTCGGCTGGCATGGTGTGTCCGCGGGCGTGGCCCGAAGGTCGCTCTGCGGCACTGGCGTTCAACCGGTTGATCTGGTTTGAGAGGCCGTTCTGGGCCTCTCTGACTTCGTTGACGTGGTCCAGGGTGTTCCGTCGCCCTTGCGGGTGACGACTTCGCCGTTCAGTTCGCGGCGGCCTCCGTCAAGGTCCTTGTCGGTGAGGTGTTCCCTGAGCCTGTCCGTCTTGGTGGGTTTGGTCGGGTTGGCGCGTGGTTTGACGGGTTTGACCTGGTCGTCGGTCATGGCATGTCGCGCGAGGCCGCCGACGGCGCCGACCGTCATCGTCCCGCCGATGGCGATGCCGGTCGCGGACACGACGTTAAGAGGTATGCCGACGATGGCGCCGACGCCGGTGGCGTCGAGGGCGATGCCGGCGCCTTCGCCCGCTGAACTGATGTAGGTCAGTGCCATATCGCCGACCGCGGCGGCGGTGTCGACCGGGTGGTTGAGCATGGCGTTGCCGAACGAGGCGAAGCTGTTCGCTGCGTGGGTGCCGAGGTCGGCGAGGAAGTTGCCGGCAGGAAGTGCCGGCCGTAGTCACCGAGCGTTTCCAGCAGAGCGCTGACCTTTCAGCGGTGCGCAGGGTCTTGAGCGCGATCTCCACCGTGCCACCACTCAGCCGGACCACGATCTCGGTGCGGTGGCGTTCGACGTGGGCCAGATCGCCGGTGAGGCGGCGCAGCCGCGGCTTGAGCTCGTGCTCCCATCCCTGCGGGTTCCCTTACTCAGGGGCTGAGCTGGAGCCGTGCGGTCGGCGCTGCGTGCCGTGTTCGCTCGGTGCCGGTCGCACTGCCAAGCGAACACGCGAAACCAGCTGAAGAGCCGGTGGCTCGATCAAGCGGTTGTGTTGCCGTGCGGGTTCGTGGCTTCGGAGGTAAGGGTGAAGCGCGGCGCCGCGCTCGAGTAGATCCGGACGTGGCCCCAGTCGCCGGCGATTTCGTAGTGGTTGTCGTGACGCTGGAGGCTGTCGATGTTGCCGAGGTCTTCTTCGCCGGTGGCGTCGCGGTAGGTCCGGGATGACCGTGTGACCCATTCGACCTTGGTGGCGTCGGTGATGGTCAGCACGGCGTCGGCGTAGCAGTGTGCTTCGTCCGGTCGCGGCTGGTGATAGCGCGGGTGTGACGAGGTCAGTACGGCCTCGAGCCGGAAGGTCAACGAGGTGGGTGTCTCGTCGATGGCGAGGACGAAGCTGTCTTCGAGGTAGACGTCGGCGAGGTCGGGGATGTCGGTGTAGTTCGTCATGTGCTCAGCGGTCCCAGGTGATCGGTGTGTGGTTTCCCAGGCTCTTCCTGGTGACCGGGTTGCCTTGCGGGTCGATGCGGACCCCGTCTTCGTTGCGCAGTTCGACGTGGGGGTTCTCGCTACCCGGGGCGCGGCCGCTGCCTTCCTTGAGGGTCATCCGGATGATGCCGTTGTCGTCGACGTACTTCGGCGGGCCGTTCGGTGTCTGCTGTCTCGTCCATCCCTTGGACTCGGCGTAGCGGGCCAGATCGGATGCCTTTGGTGGTGTGCCCTGGTCGAAGTACTCCTTCAGGGCCGCCTTCACCGGCGGTAGTTTCGGCGCGGCCGGGTCGGGTTTTTCTGCTGCGCGGGTGCCTTTGAGCAGCTTGCCGGCTGCGCCGCCGACGAGCAGGCCGCCCACGATTTGGCCGGTTGCTCGGCCCGGGTGGTCGGCCCAGTCGTCCCAGGCGATGAGGTTCTTGCCGAAGTCCACGGGGTGGGTGATGTTGTGCCACGCGGCCGAGGCGATGTCGGTCAGGCCCTCGTGGTCGGGGTTGCCTGGGTCGCCGATGGCGTAGACGAGGTTCCACACGCCTTCGCCGAACCCCTTGAACGCGTTCCAGGCGCCTTCGCCGAAGTCGGCGAAGAAGCCGCCGACGTCGTCGAGCCAGTCTGAGGCTGTGGGTGCGCCGCCGGCCTCGTCGGAGATGGTCTCGGCGGTCCGGTCCCCGGCTTCGGTGAGTTGCTGGCGGGCGCGGTTCAGTGTGTCGCGCGCCGCTTGCCGGTCGGCCTCGCCGGGATCGGAGAACGGCGCGACGGTCACTCGCGTGGTGTCACCGTTGGCCGCGTGCTGCCGATTCTGGGCGTCGGCGTTGGTGACGTCGCGGTCATAGCGGGCCTTCGCTTCCGCCGTTGCCGCCTGGCCTTGATTCCACAGCCGGATGGCGTCGCTCGCCTGGCCTTGCGCCCAGCGCAGGGTCTGCGCGTACCCGTTGAGTGCTTCGGCGACCGCGTCGAACGAGTCGGAGGCGGCCAGCCACTTTGTGGGTTCGTAGCTGAATTTGTCGTGGAACTTGGCCGCGGCCGGACCGGCCCATGAGTCGGTGTCGATCCGGCGGAGGCTGTCCCCGGCCTGTCCGGTTGCCCGGGACCGGGCGTGCAGTACCCGGGCGTTCTCCTCGATCGCGGCCGGGTCACCGGGAACGAGGGCGCGCGGATCGGCGGTCTCACCGAGTTCGGCCATCAGTCACCGATCGCCACGGTGCCGGGATCCGCGGGCAGCTGTCGTGCGGCCGCCTCGTCGATTCCCCGGTAGGCGTCAGCGGCGTGGGTGAGGCAATCGCCGATCACGCCGGCGTCCTCGGTCAGCGTGTCCAGTCCCGCGCTCCATCGCGCGCAGTAGTCCGCCAGCGCGTTGTGGACCCCGGCATGGCCGTAGAGTTCGGCGTCGCCGCAGAGGCCGCGCAGCTCGAATGTCTCCTGGTCATGGATGCTCTGGGTGATTCCCTTGCCCGCGTTGTCCAGGACGTCGACGTCGACGTGGAACCCTGGCCCGTCCACACTCACTCGGCGCCCTCCTCGCGCTTGACGGTGACCTCGGTGGTGGGCATGGCCTGCCGGGTGCGTTTCTGCTCGGCTCGTCGCCGTACCGCGGTGAGCGCCTGCGGCGGCACCATCCGGTTCAGGATCGGGAGCCGATGCTCGTCGTCCGGATCGAGCATCACGCCGATACCGATCGGCAGCTGTCCGAGAAGATCGGCGCCGGTGGTCGCATAGACGTCGCAATCTCCGAAGTGCGCGGCGAGCCGCTGCGGCGTGGAGAACACGAACGTCCACCGGCCACGGCCGGCGACGTCGACTGCCTCGACCCCGGGGCGAGCAGGTCGTCGCCCGTAGACCGTCGCCCAAGCGAACACCGGATCGAGCTCGTGAAGACCGCGCCGACCAGCCACCACGTCCTGTGCGCATCGGGCCACAACAGGTTCACTTTCTGCTTCTGCACCTCCCCCTTTCATGGCTATGAGTGTACTGCCTGCTGCAAACAGTGACATCCGTTGCCGAAGCAGTGCCCGACACCGGGCGACACTTCGCGACACTGAAAAGCGGTGAAGATGTCGACCGAACTGCATTTATTGGCAGCGAGCGGCATTGAGTGACACTCGCCGACATTGTTTTCCCGCAATCTTTTAGTCCGTAGGTTCTGGGTTCGAGCCCCAGGCGGCCCACCGACGAGTGTGGGCGATCAGCCGCTGATCACGCCGATGGCGATGCCGAGCATCGCGGTGTTGTAGATGAACGAGAGCACGCCGTGCGCGAGGATTCGCAGCCGGATCCCTGAAGTGCGTGACTCGACGTCGGAGACCGCGAACGTCGTGCCGACCGTGAACGAGAAGTACGCGAAGTCGATGAACGTCGGGTGCTCAGAGCCGGGGAACACCAACAGCTTCTCGGGCAGGGCGCTGTAGTACGCCTGCGCGTAGCGGTCGGCGTAGCCGAAGTGCAGGATCGCCCACGCCAGCAGCACGGCGGGCACACCCGCGGTCTTGCCGAGCAGCGCCGCTTGGGTGTCCTCCTTGGTGAGCACGATGGTCAGGCCGGACATGATCCCGATAAAACTCGTGCACAAGGTGAACAGGGTGCCGCTGCGCCGGCCCAGCGCGCTCTTGACCCACGCGCCCTGGTTGTCGCCCGCCCGCTTGCCGCGGCTGAGGCGGATGACGCGGGACGCGAGGTAGACGACGGCGATGAGGTCCCACAACGCGATCCACCTGATGTCGTCCGACAAGAAAATCGGGACGCCGAGCAGGACGAGCGTGCTCTCGATGATCCGGGACAGCACGATTGACGGGCTGAAGCGCATGACCTTCCTTTGTTGAGAGCGCAGGAGCGCGGCGTCGGCCCCGCGGGCCGCAGCCCGCGGGAGCCGGGGTCAGCCTGCGGCCCGCACGATGAGCCTGACGACCGTGTCCGGGTGGGACACCGCTACGGAGTGCGACGCCCGCTCGACGGTCACGGTGGCGCGTGCGCCGGCCCGGTCGGCCATGAACTTCTGCGCCCGCACGGGGATGTTCTTGTCGGCGCCGGCCAGCACGAACCACGACGGGATGCTCGCCCAGGCGGGTTCGCCGGACGCCTCCTCCAGGGCAGCGCCCAAGATGGGGCGCTGCGTGCTGGCCATGACGGCCGCCTGTCGCGCCGGCACGTCAGCTGCGAATTGCTGCCGGAAGAGCGCGGGCTTGATGTAGAGGTCCTGCGAGCCGTCGGGCAGGGGGACCGGTGCCAGCGTCTCACCCAGCGTGCTGCCGGGGTACTTCCCGGCGAGGTCGGCCGCGGATTCAGCCTTGGCGGGGGCGAAGGCGGCGACGTACACCAGCGCCTTCACCTTCGGGGAACGTGCCCGCACGTTCGTGATGACGGCACCGCCGTAGGAGTGGCCGACGAGCACCACGGGCCCGTCGATGCCGGCGAGACGCGCGTCGAGGGCTTCGGCGTCGGAGCGGACTCCGCGCAGGGGGTTGGCCACGGCGATCGCGGTGAAGCCGCGCTGCTGCAGCTGCTCGATGACGGGGGTCCAGCTGGCGCCGTCCGCAAAAGCGCCGTGGACGAGGACGATCGTGGGCTTCGGTCCGCCTGCCGGGCGGGCCGCTACTGCGCTCGACGTGCCGAACCCGGCGACCGCGGCGAGCAGGGCCAGCAGAACGGTGATGCGTACGGTGACGCGGTGGGTGAGCTTGTGCATGTCCGGCTCTCAGTCTGCGATGAAGGCGATCAGGGCGGCGTTGACCTCGGCCGCGTGGGTGAGCAGCAGGCCGTGCGGAGCACCGTCGATCTCGACGTAGCGCGCGCCGGGCAGGCGGCGGCGGAACTCGCGCGCGGTGGCGTCGATCGGCAGGATGCGGTCGGCGGTGCCGTGCAGGATCAGCGACGGCACGTCGATGCGCTCGAGGTCGGCCCGGAAGTCCGTCAGCCACGTCGGAACGCACGCATACGCCGCCACCGGTGCCGAGCCGATGGCGGTGACCGAGTTCGCCCGGAGCGCGGCCTCGCTGAGCCGGGAGCCGAGCGTCTCATCGGTGTTGAAGAAGTCGACGAAGAAGCTCTCGAACCACGCGTAGCGGTCGGCCTTGGCCTGCTCGGCGATGCCGTCGAACACCGACTGCGGCACGCCCGCGGGGTTGTCCTCCGTCTGCAGCAGGAACGGCGGGAGCCCGCTGAGGAAAGCCGCCTTCGCGACCCGCTCCGAGCCGTGGGTACCGAGGTAGCGGGCGACTTCACCCGAGCCCATCGAGAAGCCGACGAGGACGACGTCACGCAGGTCCAGCTCGGTCAGGACCTGGTTCAGGTCGCCGGCGAAGGTGTCGTAGTCGTAGCCCGTCATGGTCTGGCTCGACCGGCCGAAGCCCCGGCGGTCGTAGGTGATGACGCGGTGGCCGGCTTCGACCAGCGCCTGGGTCTGCTTCTCCCACGACCGCCCGTCCAGCGGGTAGCCGTGGATCAGGACGACCGGCCGGCCGGAGCCATGGTCCTCGTAGGAGAGCTCGATGTCGGTCGAGCCCTCGGTGCCGACGGTGATCGTCGCCATGGTGTGCCTTCCCGCCCGTCCGCCGGGTGCGGACCGGGCATGGCACGAACCTAGGGAGCGAACCGGATCCCCCGCGTCCGTCAGACGACGTCTTCGGCATACGTCATCGCGGCGCCCAGCACCGCCGCGAGCTCGCCGCGGGAGGTCACCCCCAGCTTGGGGAACATCCGCTGGAGGTGGGTGCTCACCGTCCTGGGCGAGACGTACAGCCGTTCGCCGATCTCGCGGTTCGTCAGCCCCTGCGCGGCGAGCTGGGCGACGTGGAGCTCGGTCGAGGTGAGCCGGTCGACGGCGGCCAGGTCCCGGCGAGGGGAGGACGCGCCCGCGGCGCGCAGCTCTTGGCGTGCCCGCTCCACCCAGGCTGATGCGCCGAGCGCGTCGAAGACTTCGCGTGCGGCCTGCAGGACGACGCGGGACTCCGCGGGGCGCCGGTGCCGCCGCAGCCACTCGCCCAGGGCGAGGTGCACCCGCGCCCGCTCGAACGGCCAGTCGACGGGAACGGCGTCGAGGGCCTCCCGGTAGCGCGACTCGGCGGCGGCCGGCGGGCTGAGCAGGGCGTGGCCGAGGCGCAGCCCGCAGAGCAGGGCGGGGGAGGATGTCAGCTCGCCGAGCGGGGTCAGCTCCTCCAGGACGTCCCGCGCCGCCTCGGCGGAGTCGCTGCGCACGGCCGCTTCGACCAGTTCGGCGACGCCGTAGAAGCGCAGCCAAGGGTGGAACGCCGGGTCGGCCGGGTCGAAAACGCGGCGCAGGTGCCCGAAGGCGTCGCCGTAGCGCCCCTGGCAGAGGGCGGCCTGCCCGCGGGCCATCTGGACGATGGCCAGCGCCGGGCGCGCGCCGCCGGGGAGGGCGGTGCGCTCCGCCTCCGCTGCCCACGCCTCCGCCTGCGGGTCGCCGCAGACGGCGGCGAGCTGGGCGCGGATGGCGTGCACCATCGCGTGCACGAGGGGCTGACCGGTCTCGCGGGCCAGTTCGGCGGCCTCCTCGGCGGCGAGGTGGCCGGCGCGCACGTCACCGAGCCGCGCGGCGCTCCCCGCCTGGACGCAGAGGGCGCGGGCCAGCATCGACAGCCGGCCCTGGGCCCGCAGGGCGTCCAGCGACCTCGCGGTCAGCCGGCTCGCCAATGCGGGAGCCCCCACGGTCACCGCGGCACCGCCCAAGAGCTGATCGCCCTCGGGATCCTCGGACGAACGCTCCAGCTGCCCGGCCAGTGACTCGAGGACGGCTCGCCCATGCTCGACCGGCGCGCAGTACGCCCGCAGGGCCACCAGGTCGGCGTTGTCCGCGTCCACCGGCATCCGGTCGACGGCGGCGGCGACCCGGCGGCGGGCGGCCCGCCCCGGCTCTCCCCAGAAGCAGTGCAGGACCGCGCCCCACAGCATGCGCAGCCCCAGCACGGGCTCGCCGGCGGCGAGCCCGACGGCCAGCTCGGCCAGCTCGGCGGTCGCGGTGCCCTCACCCTGCGCCGACCCTTCGACCAGGGCGATGCCGACCCAGGCCGCACGGCCCTGGTCCCGGACCGAGAGGTCCAGCGACCGCGCCTGGGCCAGCAGGTGCGCCGCGACGTCCGGTTGGCCCGACTCCAGGGCGAGCTCGGCCGCGCGCAGCAGCCGGTCCGCGCGAGCGGACGGGTCCGCGGTCAGCTCCGCCGCTCGCCGCAGCGCGGCCAGGGCCGCGGCGACACCGCCCCGCCGCAGGGCCCGCCCGGCGGTGGAGTCCAGGTCTCGCGCGGCGTGCTCGTCGGGACCGGCGGTGGCGGCGGCGCGGTGCCACGCCTGCCGGTCGGGCTGCCCCTGGAGCTCAGCGGCGAGCGCGGCGTGTGCGGCCTGTCGTTCGGCGGCGGTCGCAGCGTGGTGCAGCGCCGAGCGGACGAGCGGGTGCCGGAAGACCATCCCCCACCCCTCCACCAGGCCCGCATCGACCGCCGGCCCGAGGGCGGCGACGTCGACCGCGGTTCCGAGCATCCGGGCCGCGGCGGCGAGGCACTCGTCCAGCGTCCCGTCACCGTTGAGGGCCGCGAGGAGCAGCACCGCCCGGGTGTCGGCCGGAAGCCGGGAGACCCGGGCCGTGAAGGTGCGCTCCAGCCGCTCGGTCAAGGGCAGCGGACCCGGCGTGAGCGCGTACGCCCCACCGACCGACCGCAGTGCGACCGGCAGCTCGGTCAGCGCCAACGGGTTCCCGGCCGCCTCCTCCAGCAGCCGCCGTCTGACCTGCTGGCCCAAGCCGGGGGCCACCGCGTCCAGCAGCTCGCCCGACACCTCGGCCGTCAGCGGGTCCAGGTCCAGCACGGGCAGCCCGGCACCGCCGAGCCGGTCGTCCAGGCCGCGGGTGACGACGACCAGGGCGAGGGGGTCGGACTCGATCCGCCGCGCGACGAACCCGAGCACGTCGAGACTGGCCCGGTCCATCCAGTGGGCGTCCTCGACGACCACCAGCAGCGGTGCCTTCACCGCCGCGTCCGACAGCAGGGTCAGCGCGGCCAGGCCGACGAGGTAGAGGTCGGGCACGGCCTCGTCGGCGAGCCCGACGGCTGCGCGCAGCGCGGCACGTTGCGGTCCGGGCAGGTCGTCGATCCCGTCTCGCAGCTGGTGGACCAGCTGGTGCAGGCCGGCGCAGGCGACGTCCTCCTCCGACTCCACGCCCACCGCCGTGAGCACCCGGATCCCGTGGCCCGCAGCCCGCGCCGCCGCCTCGGCGACGAGCGTCGACTTGCCGATCCCGGGTGCGCCGAGGACGACCACCGCGCCGCCCGAGCCGGCGGCGGCGCGCTCGACCAGGGCGGCCAGTGCGGCGCGCTCTGTGTCGCGACCCAGCAGCGCCGGTCGTTGCATGCCCCGCTCCGTCTCCTCCGTGCGGCTCCCGCTGCCCGCCGGGCGCCGCGTCCTCGCCCGCACAATGACACGCGAGGCGTTTCCCGGGAGAGGGAGGGCCGCTGCCGCGACACTCGTGCTCAGAACTGCAGCGACTGAGTGCCACAGACGACGGCGAGGGCCAGGCGGTCGGCGTCTTCGGTGCCGGGCTCGGCGGTGTAAACGGTGATGCGCAGGTCGTCCAGCGTGACGAGCAGCGTGTCGCAGTCCAACGTGATCCGGCCGACCGCCGGGTGGTCGACGGTCTTGCGCCGGGACGGGTCGGCCGGGGGCGGCGGTGCTTCGGCGTCCCAGAGCTCGGCGAAGCGCGGGCAGCCGGAGGTCAGGTCGGCGATCAGGCGCCGCAGCGCGCGGTCGGCCGGGTAGCGCGAAGCCGTCAGGCGCAGGTCGGCCACGAGCCGGGCTTCGTGTTCGGCCTGCTCTCGCGAGGTGTGCACGACCCGTGAAGGCAGGCGGGCGACGTTGCGCCAGACGGCGTTGCGGTCCAAGCCGCGCCAGGTGGTCGTGTCGCCCATGAGCGCGTCGTAGGGGGCGTTGGCCAGCACGAGTGTCCAGCTGGCGTCGTAAACGACCACCGGGGTGTGCGAGAGCCGGTCGAGCAGCCGCTGCACGCTCGGGGACACCCGTGACGACACGACGTCCGGGCCTGGTGCGGCGTGCCCGGCCAGCCGGTAGAGCAGGTCTCGTTCGGCGTCGGACAGGCGCAGTGCGCGCGCCAGCGACTCCACCACTTGAGCCGACGGGGCGGTCGCGCGTCCTTGCTCGAGGCGGGTCAGGTAGTCGGCCGAGATGCCGGCGAGCGCGGCCAGCTCTTCGCGGCGCAACCCGTCGGCCCGGCGTCGGCGGCCCACCGGCACGCCGACGGTTTCGGGTGTCATCCGGTCGCGCCAGCGGCGTACCGTCCGGCCGAACTCCCACGCTTCCACGCTGCCCAGTCTCCTCGGGTCCGCCTGGGTTGTCCTGGCCCTGGCAGTCCTACGAAAACCGGACGACTGCCTGCCGTGCGGCTGTTCCCGCAGGCTGGGGCCATGACCGAACCCGGAACCGTGCTGATCACCGGCCCGACGCGCAACCTGGGCCGCCACGCCGTGCTGGCCATGGCCGGCCGCCATGAGGGGCAGCGACCCGACCTGCTGCTCGTCGGCCGCGCCGGCCGCGACCTGACCGCGGTCGCGGAGGAGGCCCGCGCCCTCGGTGCGCGCGTCCACGAGATCGGCTGCGACCTGGCGAGCCTGGCCGACGTCCGTGCGGCCGCGGCCACCGCGCGCGGCCTGCTCGCCGACGGCGTCGTCCGGCCGCTGCGAGCGTTGGTCGCCAACGCCGGCGTCATGTCGGCCGACACCCGGCAGTCCTCGTCGGACGGTTACGAACTGACCTTCGCCGTCAACTACCTGGCGCACGCCCAGCTGATCGGAGACCTGCTCGGCTCCTTCACCGCCCCGGCTCGGGTCGTGCTCGTCGGATCGAACACCTATCACGCCAACTTCTGGCGCAAGCTGCTGCACGTGCCCGAAGCCGAGTGGGCCGATCCCGTCTTGTTGGCGCGCCCGGCTGCCGGTGGGCAAGAGCCGGGTATGGCCGCCTCCGGTGTCGCGTATTCCAACGCCAAGCTGGCGATCCTGTACTACGCCCACGAGCTGCAGCGCCGAGCCGGCGCCGGGATCAGCGTGTCGGTGTTCGAACCGGGCTGGATGCCCGGCACCGCGCTGGGCCGCGGCGCACCCGCGGCACTCCAGGCGATCAGCCGGGCCGTGGGCCGGATTCCGGGCGTGTCGACGCCGCGGCGTTCGGGGCCGCTGCTGGCCGCGATGGCCCTCGACGACAAGTGGGCAAACCTGCGTGGCGGCGCGTTCGTGGTCAAGACCAAGCCGGTGGAGGTGCGGCCGGTCGCCCACGACCGCGATCGCGAGCGGCGCCTGTGGGAGGCGACCATCGAGCTGTTGGAGCGTGCGGGCGCGTCGCGTTAGCGCGGCCCGGGAGATCGGGGGCCTCTTCGAGCGGCAGCGGACATAACTGAGGGCCGGAGGCATGCGTGCCTCCGGCCCTCAACGTGGGGTGAGCTGTGCTGTTACTTGCCCAGGAGCGCGGTCGGCGACCCGAGGGTGGCCGGAGCGTGCTGGGTCGGCGGGGCGGTGACCGCGCCGGTGTTGTAGCGCCCGGCCTGGGTCAGCGGTGTGCTGCCGGTCAGCTGGGTCAGCCCGGCGAGCGAGGCCAGCTGGGTCACGTCGGCCACCCCGTTCAGCGCCGGGAGAACTCCGCCGGTGCTCGGCAGCAGCCCGCCCAGCAACGGAAGCCCCGCCGCGGGGGCGTCCGCGCGACGGTCGTTGGCCGGCGCCCCCGGCTGGGCCGCGGCGGTGTTCAGGCCGGTGACCCGGGTGCCCTCTTTGAAGTCGAGGGGCCGGGTGGAGACGGTTCCGTGCAGCGGCAGCGTCGGCAGCTCGCGGTCGACCGTGGCCCGGGCCGGCTCGGCGTCCGCCGCGGCCGTCAGCGGCACGGTGGCCGGGAGAACGGGCATTTCGGTGGCCGCCAGCTCACTGCCCAGCGGCGCGTTGAGGTCCGGTTCCGGCAGCTCGCCGTCGACCGCGGCGCTCGGCGCCGGAAGGTACTGGAGCAGGTGAAGCGGAACCGTGTGCAGGACCGGGGCGGGACGCTGCTGCTGGGCGCCGAGGGGCAGCACCGTGCCGAGGGCCTGGGCCGGGTGCTGCAGATCCACGCCGGTCGAGGCCGCCTGAAGTTCGTCGGTGGCGCCGTTCACCGTGTCCGCGACACCGGGAAGCCCGGAATTCGGGACGAGCTGGTCCACCGGCGAAGCGGGCACTCCGGGGTCGACGACCTCGGCCGCGGAGGCGACGCCGGTGCCGACCGTCAGCAGGCCACCGCTGAGCAAAGCAACCTGCAGGGTGCGCTTCGTCTGGATTCGCATGACAAATACTCCTTCGAGAACACAAGGGAAAGGTGAAAAACGTTCGCTGAATGCGAAAGGACACACCGGCAGAAAGCCGGTAGGGATCAACCGTGAACACGCCCGACGCGAGCAGGCGCGGGCTTGCCGGGCCGAAAAGGCCAGGGGTGTATCAGTCCGGTGTGACGCCGGGCTGGATTTCCGCCGATGCCACGGCTTGGTGCAGCACGCGGTTCCGGCGGTGCGAGGGCTGCGGGTGCTCCGCGGAAGGCGGCTGCACCACGTCACCGCAACTGCGGTCGTGGCCGGAGCTCAGACCGGCAGTGGGCGGAACCACGCAGGACGGCAGCCACCACTGTCCGGCGAACCCGCTTGCGCCGTGATCGGACCGGGCGTCGGTGTGCAGCGGACCGGCGATCGCGGTTGTGGCCGCGCGAACCGGGATCGCCACCGAGGAGCGGCCGGCTGATCCTTCCCGCGGGGTGCTGTTCGCCGGAGCGCGGGTGAGGTCGTCCGGCCCCGCGGCATCGGTACCGGCAACCGGCGGTTCGACGTAGTCGCGAGGGCTGTCGGCCGGCTCGGCCAATCCCGTCAGGTCGGTCGCGGTGGCGGCAATGCGCCCGACCGCGAGGACGGTAGCGGGCACCGCGCTCGTTTTGAGCACGTCGGCCAGCCGGGCTGTGTGCGCAGCTGCTCCGGACAGTTCGCGCGTACGGGCCAGGGCGGGCGTCGCAGCGTCGCGTACCACGGGAACGGCGTCCGTCACCTGCAAAAGCACGGGCGGCTGCGCGTCGCCGATGGTGGTCACCACGGCCGGGGCAGCGGACCCGATCGGCCCGTCCGCGACCTGAGTGACGGTGCTGGCCGAAGCCGTGGCCGTCAGCCACGCGAGCGCCGAAACCGCAGCGGCGCCGCCGACCACTACCAGCGCGCGCACGAGGATCCGACCGGCGTTCGCCGTGTCGTCTCCTCGCTTCGTCGCACTGGTCACGATCGCGATCCCACCTGTTCACCGGCTCTTCCGCCGACTGCGTTCAATCACACCGATTCGGCCGCTCCACCATAACCGCAAGCCATTCACCGCTCCGTCCTTACCCCGCTTCCCGGGCGCGGCGAATCGGAATTCGATCGATGCGAGCGTCCTGGTCATGGCACCGACCAGCGGTCTTTTATTCACCGAGCCGAACAGTTGCACCTTCGGCGCAGCTTCGTCGATTCACCCGATATAGCTACAACGCAATGAGGTCCGAGGGTTTTTGCAACACGATCGGGTACATGTGCGTCCACGGCCACTTCGCCATTAGGGTGACGGGCATGGACGCGACCAGGTGGCTCATCGTTCTCCGGCACGCCAAGTCGGACTGGGCGGACGGCCTCCCCGACCACGAACGGCCCCTCGCGCCCCGCGGCGTCCGCGACGCGCCCAGGCTCGGCCGGTGGCTGACCGAGGAGGGGCACGTTCCCGAGCTGGTCGTCTGCTCCACCGCCCGGCGCACCCGGGAGACGTGGCAGCGCGTCAGCGACGAACTTCCCGCCCCGCCGCCCGTCGAGTACGACGACGACCTTTACGGCGCCGACGTCCCCGAACTGCTGAACGCCGCCCGCCGGACGCCGCCCGACGTCACGACGCTCGCGCTGGTCGGGCACGAGCCCGGGGTCAGCGACGTGACCCTGTACCTCGCCGGTCTTGGGGAAGAGACCCGGCCGGTCCAGACCAAGTTCCCGACCGGCGCCGCGGCCGTGCTGGCCACGACGGATCCGTGGGACGCCCTGCGCACGGCCCGGCTCGTCGCCTTCTTCCGGCCTCGGGACTTCCCCGGCTGAGATCTCGCCGCTTCGGTCTAGACCAACCATTGCCTTTGTGATGTTCACATGCGTACTCTTCATTCACTCACAGGTTTGGTGTTCATATTTGTGAATGGAGCGGACATGGTTTTCCGCCACACCGTCGTGGCCGCGCTCGCTGCGCTCGGCCTCGTCGCTTCTTCTGCCGCGCCGGCCGAAGCCGCGTCGCGTCCCACCGGCTGCACCGTCCCGGTCATCGGGCCGGTGTGCGCGCCCCCGACCGCCGTTCTCGACGGCAAGCAGCTGCTTCGCACCAAGTTGGCCGCTCTCGTCGGCGAAAAGACGTCTCGCACCGCGCTGAACAACCTCCTCGCCGCCGCGAGAACCGATCTGACGGCGGGGCCGTGGAGTGTCACGTCGAAGAAACAGGTCCCACCCAGCGGGGACAAGCACGACTACCTCAGCCTGGCGCCCTACTGGTGGCCGACCACGCAGCCGACCGCCGAGAACCCGTGGGGCTGCCCGTTCGTGCAGCGCGACGGCCAGCGCAACCCGATCGTGGACGAGATCACCGACCACGCCTACCGCGGCAAGGCCTTCGCCGCGATCTACCGGCTCGCGCTCGCCTGGTACTACACCGGGGACGCGCGGTACGCCCAGCGCGCGGCGCTCGACCTGCGCACGTGGTTCCTCGACGCGGCCACGAAGATGAACCCGAACATGAACTTCGCGCAGGGCATCCCGTGCAAGGTCGACGGCCGCGGCATCGGCATCATCGAGTTCTCCTACACGCTCAGCCAGGTCGTCGACGCCACCGCCATCCTGGCCACCGGCGCTCCTGGCTGGACGAAGACCGACCAGGCCGGCATGACCGGCTGGTACACGCAGTTCCTGGACTGGCTGCGCACCAGCAAGAACGGGACCGACGAAGCCAAGGCCCAGAACAACCACGGCAGCTTCTACGACATGCTCGTCGCCGCGCTCGCCCTCGGCACGGGCCGGCGCGACCTGGCCGCGGCCATCGCGCGGGACGCCGGGCCGAAGCGGATCGCGCCGCAAATCGAAGCCACCGGCTACCAGCCGCAGGAGGCGAGCCGGACCCGCAGCTGGCACTACTCGGCGTTCAACCTGGTCGCGCTGACCCGGCTCGCGCAGATCGGCGAGCACGTCGGCGTCGACCTGTGGCACTACACCGCGCCGAGCGGGGCGACGCTGTTCGCCGCGGTCGACTTCCTGATCCCGGGCGCCACGCAGGGGCAGTCCGCCTGGCCGTACCCGGAGCTGGACTTCCGGCCGTACGCGGCACTGGACGTCCTGCACGCGGCCGCCGACGCCGGTGACCGGGCGGCGCGGACGGCCTTGCCGCGGGTGCCGGTCGAGCCGGGCGGCGACCTCTACCCGGTGCGGCCCGCCGCCGAACAGCTCGACGACATTTCGACGTCCTGACGTCGCTGAAAGGAAAAGGGCCCGGCGGTGCGGCCGGGCCCTTTTCGGTCTTCCGGGGGTTTCGGAATCAGACTCCGGCCACCTGCGAAATCCAGCTGCGATAACGCGTGATGTTCGTGTACGCGGTGTTGTTGACCCGGTCGCTGGTCGACGCGACGCCGACCTGGCGGCCGGAGGCGAACATCGGGCCGCCGGAGTCGCCGCCGGCGGTGATGCCGTTGACGCGGTTCGCGCACACGGCGACGCCGCCGTTGTAGTCGCTGCAGCTGATCGAGTTCACCCGCACGGTCGCGACCTTCAGGTACCGCGACTGGCAGTTGATCTCGGAGCCGCACTGGCTGGTCGCGCCCCAGCCGTAGACCGAGACGTTCTGGCCGACCGAGACGTCACCGACACTGCCCAGCGGCGAGTAGGTGGCGTTCACCGAGGTGGTGAGCCGGACGATCGCCAGGTCGGCGGAGCCCGGGTAGCGGGTGATGGTGGAGCCGGTGGCCATCGTCCCGCCGCTGGACTGGTCCAGGCTGCCGATGCGGAAGGTGTAGGTGCCGGAGCTGCTGACGCAGTGCTTGGCGGTGAGGATGTACTGCGGCGCGATGATGGTCGCGGTGCAGTTCTGCTGGCCGTTGACGAACAGCCGGGCCGCCCAGGGGCCGCTCGTGGCGGTGCTGCCGCCGATGATCGACGGCTGGGCCTGCGGGGTGCTGTCGGCGGCCGCCGGACCGCCGAGGCCGACGACGGCCAGTGCGGTGCTCGCGGCCAGCAGGACGAACTTGCCGAATTTCACGCTCACTCCTTTTCGCGCGGGGGAGAACCGCGCGGGGGAAAAGCCGGTGGGGACCGAACTCGAATATTGTCCGAGTTCTCGGCGAATGTCCGTAACCGACGAAAGTCGCCGGTCGAATCCGTATTTATTGCCGGACGCGGACTACGTGCAGTTCCCGTACTGTTCCGGGCTCGTCCCAGGAGTCCGCGGCCCTGGCAGGGGCCGCGGCCGAGGTGAGGTTCAGGCGGCGATCTTCGCCGGGGCGGTCTTCCGCAGCCAGTACAGCCCGACGACCGGCAGGACCAGCGGGATGAACAGGTAGCCCTCGCCGTAGACCGACCAGACGGTCGGGTGCCGGAACGCGGCCGCGTCGACGAGGCTCAGCGTCCCGATCGTCAGCACGCCCAGCAGCTCGATCGAGCAGGCCACGAGGGCCACGCGCCACCAGCCGTCACCGCGGCGGGCGAGCGCGATCGTCGCGACGATGTATACGGCGGCGGCGAACGCCGAGAGCAGGTAGGCGAGCGGGGCTTCGTGGAACTTCGTGCCGATCTGGACGCCGGCCCGCGACGTCGCCGCCAGCGCGAAGATCGCGTACACGGCGACGAGCACCCGTCCGGGGCCGCTGGCCGTCCTACGCTGTTGCTCCACTCCACACCTCGTTCAGTCGCAGCACCATCACCGGGATGGCCAGGCAGGCGATGCCGAGCACCGCGGTGCTCGACCGGCTCCGCTCGGCCAGCGCCCAGGCGGCACCGACGGGCAGCACGACCAGGCAGCCGATCAGGTAGGCCAGGTAGGTCGCCAGGCTCCCGGGCCGGTCACCGCCGGCGAGCAGCACGATCCCGATCACCAGCTGCACGACCAGCAGCAGTTCGAGAACCGCGAGCGCGACGAGGAGCGGGTTGTCCGGAAGCCGGTTCCGAGCCGACTGGACGAAGCTCCAGAGCGCGACGACCGTGGCAGCCACGGCGATCGTCACGGCGAATCCGAAGATCACCCGTTCCTCCTTCCGCTCCGCCGGGCGCCAACTTACTCCGTGGTACCGGCGGCCTCGTCCGGCGAGGTGCGCGGGCGTGGCGCGGGCCACCACCGTGATCCCGCGCGGCCGGCGCGTCCTACGAAAACTGCGCATACCTCGAAAATCGATCACCAACGGTCGTTGATGGCATTCTGCCAATTCGGCGGGATATTCGGGCCGGCCCTTTGGTGGACCTGCGGATCTGTCGGAAAAAGCTTCATGTTGCTCCACTATGGTGTGGTGGTTCGGTCGACGAAAATCACCCTGGGTTCGGCTACCGACTGGTAGGTGCCCTTTTTGCCTACCTCGGATAGCCCAGTTGAACCGCCGGGTTGGCGGATTGGCGCAGGGTCGTCCGGCATGGGGGAATATCCTTTGTCCCGGGGCCGTGTCGTCCGGGGGCTAGTGTGGAGGGGTATCTGGGATGGACCTGCGTTACGAAGCTTTTTGCTTCGCCGACCCGTTGTTCTACAACGAACAGCAGGAAACCGGCGCGCCGGTCGAAGGTTTCGCCACGGCGCTTCCCGCGCCGGGCGACGGCTGGGTCACCACCGACCGCGGCGCTTGGCGCGCGATGCACCCCGAGGGCGGTGCTCTCCCCGCTCAGGGCTGGCTGATCCATGTGTCCGCTGGTCTCGACAACGCGGACCGGGTACTCGCGCAGGTGTACGAGTGCTGTATCAAGCACAGGGTCTCCTGCAAGCACCTTCGCTCGGCGTTGACCCTGCTCGCGCGGAATTCGAAATACGCGTCCGGCGTCGTCGGCGCCGAGCTGGCGACCATTTACCCCGTCGACCACAAGGAACTCGAGCAGGTCCTCGCCGACCTGTCGCGGCGGCTCAAGGGCGAGCCAGGCCCGGATATCCCAAGCGGCTTGCGGTACGGCGACGGGCCGCTCTACGTGCGTTACGGCGGATTTGCCGAACAGTGGGTCGAACACGGCGGCACCCGCGTCCCGGCGATCCGCAAGCCGGACGGCAGGCTGGTGCCCGACAAGCGCGAACCGACGTTCTCCGTGCCTGATTGGGTGAAAATCCCGGCTTGCCTGCAAAGCAGCCTCGCGGCGCGCAAAGGAGGTGCGCCGGCCGATTTCCCCTACCGGATGTCGCGCCCCCTGCACGTCTCGAACGGCGGCGGCAGCTACCTCGCTGCCCCCAAAGCGGGCGGCGACCAGGTCCTCCTCAAGGAGGCCCGTCCGTACGCCGGTCTCGACGAGGCGCGGACCGACGCCGTCGAACGGCTGCGCCGCGAGCACGAGGTGCTCGACCGGCTCGCCGGCGTCCCTGGCGTGCCGCGAGTCTTCGAACGGTTCACCGTCTCGGAGCGCCACTACCTGGCGATGGAGCACCTGCCGGGAACCTCACTGGCCGACTGGCTGACCCGCAACTACCCGCTGACCAGGCACAGCGCGACGGTTGCCGACCTCGCCGCCTACGCGCAGCGGGTGCTGGACGTCGTCGCGGAGGTGGAGAAGACGGTCGAGGCGGTCCACGCCCGCGGCATCGTCTTGGGCGGCCTGCACCCGCTGAACGTCCTGATCGACGAAGACCACCATGACCGGATCTCCCTGACCGGCTTCGAGACGGCGTTCGACGCCGCGTCCGGCGACCGTCCGGCACCGGGCGCGCCCGGCTTCCGCGCGCCGGCCGACCGCGCCGGCTTCGAGATCGACGAGTACGCGGTCGCAGCGTTGCGGCTGTGGCTGTTCCTGCCGCTTTCGCCGCTGGCCGAGCTGGCTCCGGCGAAGCTGCGTCGGATGGCCGACTTCGCCGAACGCCGGTTTGCGCTGCCCAAGGGGTATGCCGACGCCGCAGTCGCGGTGCTTGCTCCGCGTGCGGTCCCTGCGGAGCCGGCACCGGTCCACACGGAGCTCGACCAGGAGAAACCGGACTGGCCGCTGGTCCGCAAGCAGATCGCCGAGGCCATCCTGGCCGGCGCGACCCCCGCGCGCCACGACCGGCTGTTCCCCGGGGATGTCGAGCAGTTCCGCGTCGGCGGTGCCTGTTTCGGGGTAGGTGCCGCGGGCGTGCTGCACGCCCTCGACGTCACCGGCGCCGGGCGCTTCCCCGAGCACGAGCGGTGGCTGATCGAGTCGGTCCGTCGCGACCCGCCGACCCGGCCCGGCTTCTACGACGGAAGCTCCGGCATCGCGTACGTGCTGGAGGAATTCGGGCACCACGACGAAGCCAGCAAGCTGATGACGTCGTCCGCGCGGCTCGTCGAGCAGATGACGAACCACTCACTGGAGAGCGGCCTGGCCGGTATCGGGCTGACCATGCTGCACTTCGCGACGGTCCGGCAGGACAACGAGTTCGGCCGCCAGGCGCTGACCACGGCCGTCCGGCTGGCCGAGGCGCTGGAGACCGCGGCGCCGCCGGGGAACTCAGCCCGCGCCGGGCTGCTGTCCGGCTGGTCCGGACCCGCGCTGCTGTTCGTCCGGCTCTTCGAGTGCACCGGCGAACCGGCCTGGCTCTCGTTCGCCGACCAGGCGCTGTCCCGCGACCTCGAAGAATGCATCGAGGCCGACGACGGCTCGCTGCAGGTCCGCGACGGCGTTGCCCGCACGTTGCCTTACGCCGGTGTCGGCAGCGCCGGGATCCTCCTGGTCGCCGAACAGCTGGCGCGGCACCGCCCGGACGCCGAGGCCTGCGACAGCCTGGCCGCTCTGCGCGAGTCGTGTCGCGGTGAGTTCGTCGTTCACCCGGGCCTGCTCAACGGCCGGTGCGGGCTGGCGGTGGCGCTCGGCGCGAACCCGGAGTCGGGCTCGGGCTTGGAGCAGCCGATCCGCGAAGCGATCGACCGGCACCTGGCGTGGCTGGCCTGGTACGCGGTGCCGTACAAGGGCGGCCTCGCTTTCCCGGGCCACCGGCTGCTGCGTCTCTCGATGGACGTCAAGACCGGCAGTGCGGGGATCCTCCTTTCACTCGCTGCCCTCCTTGACGGCAAGGAGGCTCTGCCTTTCCTAGGTGAAACCCCATCTCCTCTGACTTCCGGTCACTGACCGGACCCGCCACGACGGCCGGTGCAGGGAGCCAGCCGCCCAGTACCAGGGGCGGCCACCTGCGGTAGAGGTGCGGGCCGCCGGCGGGACGCCTCCCGGCGACGGCCCGCGACCTCTACCAGGCCGTCTGCGGGTGGTGGGTGTGCGGTTGTCGGCGGGGCGCCTTCCGGCGACAACCGCAATCTCCACCAGCCCGCAGGTGGGTAGTGGCGCGTCCGCTCGCGGGGCGCCCGCCGGGAGCGGACACGCGACCACTGTTGGGTCCACTTCTGTGCATGGGCTCCACGACCGCGCAGGGGCGCCTTCCGGCGTCGGGTCGGGGACCACTTCCGAGCCGTCTGCTCACCACTCTGCTGCCGCAACCGATCGACGCCTAGGCCGCCATCGTGTTACTAGCGCTCGGATGAGGAGACTGCTCGTCCACTGTGGACCGATCTCATGCTTCCCAGCTTATCGCGGTCGGGGGGTCGGGCAAGCCCTCGTTGTGAATCTGTGGACAACTCGCCGATGTTCACGGTGCCTGTGGACAACTCGAGTCGATCGGCCGGTTTTGTCGGCGCCGTGATGCATGATCGGAAGTGCGGGAAGAACCGCGAAGAACACAGCCCGGACTGGGCGCCCTCAGAGAGGAGGTGACACGGCGGCGGTGCACGTCATCCGGGCTGCAGGGCCTCCAACGCCTCGCGCAGCTTGCCGGACACCGGTATCGGCCGGCGGGACTCGCGGTCCACGAAGACGTGCACGAAGTGCCCTTCCGCGACCAGGGACTCGTCGGCTGCGTACATCCCGATTTCGTAGCGGACGCTGGACTTCCCGAGGTGGGCCACCCGCAACCCGACCCGCAGCGAACCAGGAAAGGAAACCGATGAGTGATACCCGCAGTGCGACTCGACGCACAGCCCGATCACCGCCCCGGCCTCGATGTCGAGGCCACCTTGCTCGATGAGCCACGTGTTGATCACGGTGTCCATCAGCGAGTAGTGCACGACGTTGTTGACGTGGCCGTAGACGTCGTTGTCCTTCCAGCGCAACGGAACCGTCTGCCAGTGCGGGTACCCGTTCACCACAGCGACACCGACTCGCGCAGGATGTCCGACAGGTCTTCCGCGGACGCCTCGCGCGGCGCGGTGGCCAGCAAGCGCTGCTGCTTGAGGGTTCCCTCGACCAGGGAGTCCACATCGGACTCCGTGTAGCCGACGGCACCGATGCCGTCCGGGATGCCGATCTGCCGCATCAGGTCGATCAGCACCGCGGGCAGGTGGTCGGCGAAGTCGCCGGGCCACTCGAAGTCGGGCGCCAGCAGGCGGGCGACGCGCAGGTGGCGGTCCGGTGCCGCGTCGAAGGTGAAGCGGAACGCGGCGGGCGCGGTCAGTGAGACGGCCATGCCGTGCGGCACCATGGGTTCTTCGCCGGGGTAGCCGTCCGGGTGGAAATCCCTGACCTGCCCGGCGATCGGGTAGGCGTTCGCGTGCGGGATGTGCACGCCGGCGTTGCCGAACCCGAGTCCGGCGAACGTCGCGGCCAGTGCCATGGCCTCGCGCGCCTTGAGGTCGGAACCGTCGCGAACGGCGGCCGGGAGGGCCCACGACAGCAGCCGGAGGGACTGCTCGGCGAACATGTCGGCCAGTGGGTTCGAGCCGCAGTACGGCACGCGCTGCTCCGGGCGCTTACGCTCGAACTCGGTGTACGGCTTGGCGGTGTAGCTCTCCGCGGCGTGGCACAGGATGTCCATGCCGCTGGCGGCGGTCACCGCCGGTGGCTGGCTGACGGTGAGGCGCGGGTCGACGACGGCCAGGGTCGGGCGCAGCCGCAGGTGGCTGATCCCGCTCTTGACGCGCAGCGACAACACGTCCAGGACGCAGACCGTGGTGCTCTCGGAGCCCGTGCCGGTGGTGGTGGGCACCGCGACCAGCGGCTTGAGCGGGCGGTCCGGGGCGCGGCCGCCGCCGACGGGCGCGTTGACGTAGTCCATCAACTCGCCGTTGTTGCTCGTCAGGAGGTTCGCGGCCTTGGCGGTGTCGATCGCCGAGCCGCCGCCGACGGCGACGAAGGCGTCGTACGGGCCGGTTCCGCGGGCGAAGTCAACCGCCTTCTGCATGCTGACATCGGTGGGTTCGACGTGTACGCCGTCGAAGATCTCGGTCTCGATGCCGTAGCCCGCGATGCCGTCGGCGATGCGGCGCGGCCAGCCGGTCGCGGCCACCTGCGGGTCGGTCACGACGAGCACGCGGTGCGCGCCGTACTGGGTCAGGTCGTAGCCGATCTCGTCGCTGGCGCCGGTGCCGTACTTCAGCGCCGGGGCCCCATAAGTAAAAACAGTTTCATGTTCGGTCGCGGCCAAGTCTGCGGTCCTCGCTCCCATGATCGGCTATCAGTCGGTCAAAGCGGACATTCGGCCTATCCTTGTCCAGTTTCGGCGAAGATCACTTGACTGCACTGAACGGTGCCCGCCTAAGCTCTCCTCATTAGATACCAACTGGGAGCGACCGTCGCCCAGACGGCCGTGCGGATCCTGACCGAGGCGCGTGTCCGCCGCGTGTACGCGGTGGTCGGTGAGTCGTTCCTGGAACTTCTCGACGCCTTGCAACGCGAGCGGGAGATCACGCTGGTCTCGGCCCGCCACGACGCGGGCGCCGCCTTCATGGCGGAGGCGGAAGGGAAGCTGACCGAACGTCCCGCCGTGCTGCTCGCCAGCCGGGGGCCGAGCGCGGCGAGCCTGGCCATCGGCGTCCAAACGGCGTACCAGGACGAGACTCCGATGGTCGTCCTGCTGGAGACGCCGGCGACCGAGCCGGTGCCGTCGTCGTCGGGGGAGCTGCCGACGTCGGACCTCACGGCCATGTTCGAGTCGATCGCCAAGTCGACCTTGCGGGTGACCGACCCGGACAGCCTGCCGGGGCTGCTCGCGCACGCGCTGACGACGTCCCAGGAGGGACGGCCCGGGCCGATCGTGCTCGGTGTGCCCTGCGATATCTGGGGGATGCCCTACGACGCGGCGAAACCGATGGCGCGGGTGCGGCCGCCGGCGTCCGGCACGCTGGGCCGTTCGGCTGATGCCGTGGCGCAGCTGGTGGACGAGGCGAAGTACCCCGTGGTCATCGTCGGCGGCCGGGCGCGGTCGGCGCGGGACGAGCTGATCGCGGTGGCCGACGAGCTCGCGCTGCCCGTCTACAACGCCTTCCGGCGGCAGGACGCCTTCCCGGAGAACCACGCCCGCTACGCCGGTCACCTCGGGCTCGGCATCCCGGCCCGGCAGCTGGACGCGCTGGAGCGCGCCGACCTGGTGCTCGCGCTCGGCACCCAGCTGGACGAGGTCACGACGCAGGCCTACCGCTACCCGACGGCCCAGCAGACGCTGGTCATGGTCGGGACCGGCATCGACGTCAGCCCGAAGCGGCGGGGGCTGACCTTCCGCGTCGACTCCGAGGTCGAGCCGTTCCTGCGGGAGCTGCGGGAGGTGGCGTCGCCGCGGACGAGGCGGGCTTCGGCGGCGAACGCGGCCGTGCACACCTTCATGACCCCGCCCGACACCAGCGGGAACACCCGCGTGCACCCGGTCGACGTCGTCCGCGCGCTGCGCAAGCTGGCGCCCGAGGACACCATCGTGACCAGCGACGCGGGCAACTTCGCGCAGTTCATGCACCGCTACTGGTGCTTCACGGCGCCGCGCAGCCAGCTCGGCCCGAGCAACGCCGCCATGGGCTACGCCGTGCCGGCCGCCGTGGCGGCGAAGCTGGCCGAGCCGCGGCGCAGCGTCGTGGCCATGGTGGGGGATGCCGGGACGCTCATGACCGGCCAGGAGATCGAAACCGCCGTCCGGTACCGGGCGCCGGTGATGGTGGTCGTCTTCCAAAACGGCGTGCACGGCGCACTGGCTATGCACCAGGCGCGCACGTACGGCAGGCTCACCGGGGTCTCCATCCCGTTGACCGACTTCGCTTCGTGGGCGCGTGGACTGGGCGCGGCCGGGTACACGGTGGACGATCGTGAGGAACTCGAGCCCATCATCGCCAGCGCGCTGGTGCGGCAGCGGCCGTGCGTCATCGACGTGCGCACGGATCCCGACGTCGTGACCCCCGACGTGCGGCTTTCCGCCCTGCTGGGCCAAGCGCGTCCGCAACCTCCCGCCCAGTAACGGTTTTGCTCCGTTTCGTTCCGGAAGAGCTGGGAATGTCGTGTGGTAGCAGGGCGTTGGCTCGGGTAACCTGACGGTGTTCCGGTGGTGGTTCGCCGCTGAACCTTCCCGGCCGGGTCCCGGCGGGAGACAACCGGTTTCTGTCGGTGCCGCCTGGCACCATCACGGTCATGACCCGCGCCGAAGCGGGCAGGGAACGAGGGGAGTTTCGACGTGACCGATCACCAGCACGCATCCGAACCGGCGATGAAGTCCTCCGGCGTCGTACCGGTGCTGTTCAGCGCCAGCTCAGAAGCTCACGACGACGCGGTGGTGGCCGCGGACCGGGACGCGACCTGGCGTTCGTCGCCGTTCGCGAACGAGGGGCTGCGCCCGGCGAGTGGTGAATAACTCACCCGGGTGAAGACGGCTTGTCCGCTCAGCTCGAGGTGTGCTTTACTACTTAAGGTCTTGGATTTTGTGTTCGTGTTGAGTCACGCTCGCAGAACTCAGCGGGCGTAGTGTCTCCTCATCGAGGAAGCAAACCGTCCGGGTGACGACCCGGGGCGCCGAAGTGGCTTCCTGTTTTTGGTGTTACACATGGAGACTTTTTTATGACTCAGGGCACTGTGAAGTGGTTCAACTCCGAGAAGGGGTTCGGCTTCATCACCCCCGACAACGGTGGCGGCGACGTCTTCGTTCACTACAGCGAGATCCAGGGTAACGGCTTCAAGAGCCTGGAAGAGAACGCTCGCGTCGAGTTCGAGATCGGCCAGGGCCAGAAGGGCCCGCAGGCCACGTCGGTCACCTTGATCTGACTTTGATCTTGGGAAAGGGCCGTCACCCGTTCAGGGTGGCGGCCCTTTTCGTACGCTGCGCACCATGATCGAGCACGGCTGCACCGTTTCCGGGATGAACTGCGGGCACTGCGCCCAGTCGGTCACCGGAGAAATCACCGCGCTGCCCGGCGTAGCCGAAGTGGAAGTCGACGTCGTGACCGGCCGGGTCCTCGTGCGAGCCGAAGACGCGCTGGCGGAGGACGACGTCCGCGCGGCGGTCGAGGAAGCGGGCTTCACCTACGAGGGCGCGGTCGACCTGGTCCCGTAGCCGCTCGCCGGGATTTTGCCTCGGTGAGCTTCCCCCTCCAGGTTGGACAGTCCACTGGAGACCACTGGGTGAGACGCGCCGTGTGATCCGTGTCGCTCCGCCGCGTAATCGAACGACCACTGCAACGCTCTGCAACCCTTCCGCTCCGGCGGATCACGGGGTCTCCTGTTCTCCGATGACGGAACGGGAGGTCAGGTGGGCGAAACGGTGGCGGGGATCGTTGCGAACCCCGCTTCGGGGCGCGACATCCGCCGGCTGGTCGCGCAGGCGTCGGTGTTCCCCACCGCGGAAAAGGCGAACATGGTCCAGCGGCTGCTGGCGGCGTTCGCCGTCACCGGGCTCGACCGCGTCCTCGTCTCGACCGATCTCGGTGGGATCTCCGCCACGGTCCTGCGCGCGCTCGGCCGCGGCGGCACCTGGCCGAAGGTCGACTTCTGCGAGGACGACCCCATCACCGGCACCGCCGCCGACACGACGAACGCGGTGCGCCGGATGGTCGAGGCCGGCGCCGGGGTCATCGTCGTCCTCGGCGGGGACGGGACCGCCCGCGTAGCCGCCGCGGCCTGCGAAGACGTGCCGCTCCTCGCCCTCTCCACCGGGACCAACAACGCCTTCCCGCAGATGCGGGAGGCGACCGTCGCCGGCCTGGCTGCCGGGCTGATCGCCGCCGGGCAGATCGATCCCGATCTCGTCACGCACCGCGTCAGCGTGCTCGAAGTTGTCACGAAGGCACGCCGCGAGATCGCGCTCGTCGACGTCTGCGTGTCGCTGAGCAGGCACATCGGGGCGCGGGCGCTGTGGGACCCGTCGTCGCTCACCGAGCTGTACTGCACCTTCGCCGAGCCTGACGGCATCGGCCTGTCGAGCGTGCCAGGCCAGCTTTGCCCGAGCCCGCGGTCCAGCCCGGACGGCGTCGCGCTCCAGCTCGGCCCGGTCGGGGAGACGCCGTACGTCGTGCACGCGCCGATCGCGCCCGGGCTCGTGCGGCCGGTCGGGGTGCGCGGCTGGGGCCTGCTGCGGCCCGGCGTGCGCGTCGAGCTCGCCGCGGCGGGCGGGGTCATCGCGCTCGACGGCGAGCGTGAACTCGAGCTCAAGACCGGGGAGAGCGCGTTCGTCGAGCTCAAGCCGGACGGGCCGTGGGTCGTCGACGTCCGGGCGGCGATGGCG
This sequence comes from Amycolatopsis sp. A133, assembly GCF_031082405.1. GTDB lineage: Bacteria > Actinomycetota > Actinomycetes > Mycobacteriales > Pseudonocardiaceae > Amycolatopsis. The sequence goes on along the minus strand of NZ_JAVHJU010000025.1, from coordinate 70,099 downwards.
GAGGCGGCGCGGAAAGGGCTGCTGCGCACGGATACCGAACCGGGGAAGGAGCGCCGAAGATGACGGACGCCCTGCGGGGTGCGTATCGCGTGATGCGCACCATCCGCGCCTTCGAGGAGCGGGTGCGCGTGCCCGGCGAAGTTCCGGAGTCCCGGTACACCGGGGAGGAAGCCTTGGCCGCCGGCGTCTGCCTCCACCTCGACGACCGCGACGCCATCGCCGGCACCCACCGCCGCCACGGTCAGCGCATCGCCAAGGGCGTCGACGACCTCAAGGCCGTCCTGGCCGAGATCCGGCAGCACCGGCACGTCGTGACCGACACGCCCGGCAGCGTCCCGCTGCTGATCTGCGGCGCCGCGATCGCCGCGAAACAGCAGGACACCGGCGGTGTCGGGGTGGCGTTTCTCGGGGACGGCCCGGGCACGACGCCTGCCGCGCTGAACATCGCGTCGGCCTGGAACCTTCCCGCGATCTTCGTCACGGAGCACCCCGGCTACGCCGATCGGGCCGCCGGGCTCGGTGTGCCGGGGGTCGTCGTCGACGGATCCGACTTTTTCTCCGTGCACGAAACGGCGGGCGAGGCGGTCGGCCGTGCTCGCGACGGCGGCGGCCCGACGCTGATCGAAGCCGTGTTCCCCCGGTACGCCGTCGACTGCCTCCTGCGGTTCCGCACCCGCGTCACCGACAGCGGTGAGCTGGGAGAACACGCCCTCGACGTCATCGACGCCGAAGTCACCGAACTCGTCGAGGACTCGGTCGCCACGTCGAAATCCGCACCGGGCGGCCTGGAGACCGACGTCTACGTCTTGTACTGACCGGCCCGAGCCGGAGCGAGAGCGCGACGAGCGCCACCTACCGATCATCCGACCGAAACGGCAGACTCCGAGGAGGCACAGCACAAGGAGCGGCGGTTGGGGCAGCAAGACCTCGAGGCGGCGTTGCCGGCCGGGGTGGATCCCCGGCGGCACGCCCGTGTCCTCGCGCAAGTGCACGAAGCGGCGCTGAACGGCCGGGTACTGCCCAGCCGTCCACGGGCCGTCATCGGCGCGTCCTGGCAGCGGATGCGCCGCCTCGGCATGGATCCGGACAGCCGGGCCGCCGCGCCCGTCTTGACGTTCGAGCAGCTGGAAGCCCGCCGTCGCGCGAGCGGGCTGGCCGAGGCGCTGCCGATCCTGCGCAGCGGCCTGATCAGCCTCGCCGAGCAGGCCGCGTACATCATGGTGATCGGCGACGCCGGCGGGAAAATCCTCTGGCGCGACGGCAGCGCCGCGGTCCGCCGCCGGGCCGACTCGCTCGGGTTCGTCGAAGGCGTCGATTGGCAGGAGGAGTCCGTCGGCACCAACGCCATCGGCACCGCGCTGGTCGCGCGCCGGGCGGTGCAGGTGTACTCCGCCGAGCACTACGTCCGGGCCCAGCACTCCTGGACGTGCGCGGCCGCGCCGCTGCGCGACCCGCGGGACGGCAGGCTGCTCGGCGTCGTCGACCTCTCCGGGCCGGCTTCGACCGTCCACGCGACGACGTTGGCGCTGGTCGACGCCGTGACGCGGCTGGCGGAGGCCCAGTTGCGCACCACTCACCTAACCGAGCTCGAACGGCTTCGCGGCTTCGCCGTGCCGGTCCTCGCCAAGGCCGGCGGGCGGGCGGTGGTGGCCGACGAACACGGCTGGGTCGCCGCGGCCGCCGGGCTCGCGCCGGCCGACCGGATCGCGTTGCCGACCGGCCTCGCGCCCGGCCGGGTGTGGCTGCCGGCGTACGGCGGCTGCTCGGCCGAGCCGGTGCCCGGCGGCTGGCTGATCCGGCTGACCGACGACGAGGCCGCGCCGCCCACCCGCGTCGTGCTCGACGTCCGGTCGCCGCGCGAGCCCGAGCTCACCGTGGCCAGTGCGGCCGGGACCTGGACGCACCGGCTCAGCCCGCGCCACGCCGAGGTGCTGTACGTGCTGGCCAGCCACCGCGACGGCCGGTCGGCGTCCGAGCTGTCGGCCGACCTGTTCGGCGACGCCGGCCGCACGGTCACCGTCCGCGCCGAGATGTCCCGGCTGCGCCGACACTTCGGCAGCATCCTCGGCGCGAAGCCGTACCGCTTCGCCGACGAAGTCGAGGTGGTGGTCCGGCGGCCGCCGACTCCCGAAGCCGTCCTCCCGCACTCGCTCGCCCCGGCCATCCGCGGCTGACGCCCCGGCGGCGGGGATCATGGAGCCCGTGCCGAAACGCCTGCCCGACACCATCGCGCCGAGCTGGCTCGTGGTGCAGCTGCTCGGCACGCTCTTCTTCGCCGCGACGCTGCTCACCGCCCGCGAAGCGGACCCGCGCATCTGGACCGCGTACGGCGTCACGAGCGCCTGTTGGCTGGGCTTCGTCCTCCTCGCACCCCGTCGGCCGAAGACGGCGGCCGCGCTGCTCGCCGTCACGAGCGCGCTGCCGGCGGCGATCGTCGGGTGGGCCGGGGACTCCTCGGCGATCCTGCTGTCCGTCATCGCCCTCGGCCGGCTCGCGACGCTCACGTCGGTCGGCGTCGGGACGATCCTCGGGTTCGGGCTGCTGGACGTCGCGCTCGCGGTGACGTCGCACGCTCTCGCCGGGCAGTCCCTCGGCCAGACGCTCGCGGACCCCGCCGTGATGCTGCTGCTGGTGCTGCTCGGGCTCAACCGCCGCCAGTACGAGGTGCAAGCGACGCAGGCACGGGCGCTGCTGGAGCAGACGCGGCTCGCGCAGGCCGAACACGCCCGCGCCGCCGCGCTCGACGAACGCACCCGGATCGCCCGCGAGCTCCACGACGTCCTGGCGCATTCCCTCGGCGCGCTGGGGGTGCAGCTCGAACTCGCCGAGGCGCTGCTGACCGAACGGTCCGATGTGGACGGTGCGGTGCGGTCCGTCCGGCGGTCGCGGCGGCTCGCCGCGGACGGGCTGGCCGAGGCGCGGGACGCCGTCGCCGCGCTCCGCCGGGACGTCCGGCCGCTCACCGAAACCCTCGCCGCGGCGGCCGCCGCCCACGCCCGCGACCACCACGTCACCGTGGCTTTCGACGCCGGCGGCGAAATCAGGCCGCTGCCGTCCGCGGCGGTCGTCGCCTTGATCGGCATCGCGCGGGAAGCCCTGACGAACGCCGGGAAGCACGCGCCGGGCGAGGACGTCCGGATGCGGCTGAGCCACGCACCCGGCGTCGTCCGGCTCGACGTCCGCAACGCACTCGGGCCACTCACCCGGACAGGTGAAGGATTCGGCCTGGCCGGCATGCGGGAGCGGCTCGCCCTCGCCGGCGGCACGCTGACGTCGGGCCCGGAAGACGGCGACTGGCGCGTGCTGGCGGAAGTGCCCGGCTGAGCAACGGGGTGGGCCGGAACACCCACGCGAGATCACGTGCTGGTGACAGCGGGCGGTGTCGGTGGCTGCGCGCGCGGCGACTCGGCTACCTTCTGCGGGTACGGCTCACAGCGATCTTTTCGGGGGCTCCGGGTGGCGAAGCCCCCGGGTCCGGGGCGAAGTCCCGGACGGCAGGGGGAGGAATTCGGGGATGACCAGCACTGCGACGGCCCCGGGGCCCACGGCGCCCGCGCCGGGACCCCCACCGTCGCCGCCGGACGGCCGCGACCGCCCCGGGGGCCGCAGCGGCCTGCTGGGGCTGCTCGACCTGCCGGGCCAGGGGGTGCGCGCGGTCATCCGGTCCGCCGCGACCACCCCCGGCAGGCTCACCGTGATCGCCGTCGGGCTGGTGCTGCTTTCGCTCGTGGCCGGGCTCGTCGCGACGCTGTCGGTGCAGGACCGCGACGACACGATCAGCGGCGTCATCGACCACCGCGAGCCCCTCGCCGCCGCCGCGCAGCAGGTCTACCGCTCGCTCTCGGACGCCGACGCGACCGCCGCGAGCGCGTTCCTCTCCATCGGCACCGAACCCCCCGAACTCCGCCAGCGCTACGAGCGTGACGTCGCCGAAGCCGGCGCCGCGCTCGCCAAGGCCGCCTCCGACGCCTCGGACGTCGCCGACGCGGCCGCTCCGGTCGACGTCCTCAACCAGTCGCTGCCCGTCTACACCGGGCTCGTCGAGACGGCCCGGGCGAACAACCGGCTCGGCTACCCGGTCGGTGCGTCCTACCTGCGCGAGGCGTCCGAGCTGATGCGGGCGAAGATCCTGCCCGCCGCGCAAGACCTCTACCGCGTCGACACCGAGCGGCTGATCGATGAGCAGGACAGCGCCACCGGGTTCCCGTGGCTCGCCACGATCCTCGTGGTCGCGCTGCTGGCCGCGCTCGTCGTGGCGCAGGTCCACCTGACCCGGCGCACGAACCGGCTGCTCAACGTCGGGCTCGTCATCGCCACGGCCGCCGTCGTGGTTTCCCTGCTGTGGGGCGCGGTCGCGCTGGTCGTGCAGGGCAGCCTGGTGGGCAGCGGCCAGGACGACGGTTCGCACCGCGTCGACGTGCTGGTCCGGGCGCGGATCGCCGCGCTGCAGGCCCGTGCGGACGAAACGCTGACGCTGGTCGCCCGCGGCGACGGCGCGGCGTACGAGAAGGACTTCGGCGCCAACGCCGTCCAGCTCGTCGGCCCCGACGGCCAGGGCGGCCTGCTCGGCGAAGCCCGCGGCCTGATCAAGGACGGCAACGGCGTCGCGAAGGTCGCCGACGCGACGAAGGCCGCGAACGACTGGCTCAAGGCGCACAAGGAAGTCCGCGCCCAGGACGACGCCGGCCAGTACCAGGAAGCCGTCGACTTCGCCGTGCTGGAGGACAAGACCGACGGTTCGGCGCCGGCGTTCCGGCGGCTCGACGACAGCCTCCAGGCCGCCATCGACGTCGGCAGGCAGGAATTCCTCGACGACACCCACAACGGCGACCGCGCGCTGACGCTCCTCGCGCCCGGCTTGGCCGTGCTGGCCGTCGTGGCCGCGGCAGGTGTCACCATGGGGATCCGGGAGCGACTGAGGGAGTACCGGTGAACAGGCGGGGCATCACGGTCCGGGCAGGTGTGCTGGCGGTCGTCGCGCTGCTGGCGGCGTCCTGCGGCAGCCCCGGGAAACCGGTCGACCCGGCCCCGGTCGGCGACGCGGCCTGGCCGCAGCCCGCGCACGTCGGCGGCCCGGACGCGGCGGCCGGCGGCGGCAGCGACACCAGCTGCAACCCGCTGGCCAGCCTGTCGCCGGACAAGGGCACGTCGATCCCCGACGGCTCGACCATGGCGAAGATCAAGGAACGCGGCAAGCTCATCGCCGGCGTCGATCAGACGACCTACCTGTTCGGCTTCCGCAACCCCACCTCGGGCAACCTCGAGGGCTTCGACATCGACCTGGTCAACGAGATCGCCCGCTCGATCTTCGGCGCGCCCGAGGGCCGCGTCCAGTTCCGCGCGATCACCTCGTCGCAGCGCCAGGACGTCCTGATGCAGCACCAGGTCGACATCGTGGTCCGGACCTACAGCATCACCTGCGCGCGCAAGAAGGACGTCGCCTTCTCCTCGGTCTACTACGTCGCGGGCCAGCGGCTGCTGGTGACGAAGGAGTCGAAGGCGACGAAGCTGGCCGACCTGAGCGGCAAGAAGGTGTGCGCGGCGAAGAAGTCGACGTCGCTGGCGAAGATCGCGACGGACCCGGCGAAGCCGGTGGCGGTCTCGGTGGACAACTGGTCGGACTGCCTGGTGATGCTCCAGCAGGGCCAGGTGGAGGCGGTCTCGACCGACGACACGATCCTCGCCGGGATGGCCGCGCAGGACCCGACGCTGCAGGTCGTCGGCGACCAGTTCACGCAGGAGAACTACGGCATCGGCGTGCCGAAGGACAACGAGGACATGGTCAAGTTCGTCAACGCCGTGCTCGACAACATCCGCAACAGCGGCTCCTGGCAGAACAGCTACCGCCGCTGGGTGGAGCCTTCACTGGGGCCGGCTTCGCCGCCGCAGCCGCAGTACCAGTGAGCCGGTCGCGACTAGGATCGATTCCCGCACGTCGTCGGGGATCTGGGAGGTAGCAGTGTCGGAGGAGCCGCGCCGTCCTCGGCACGCCGCGCCGGACGAGAGGCCACCGGTGGCGGCGCCGAACTGGCAGCCACCACCGCCGGTGCGGTGGGAGACGCCGGAGCCGTCGATCTCCGGCCGCCTCGACGACGGCGAGCCGGCCGGCGGGGAAGAGACCGTGTTCCACGCCCCCGTGCGCCGTCCGCCGACGCCGCCGCGTGGCGCGCCGATCCCGGGCGCGGACGATCCGACCAAGCCGCCCGGCAGCATGAACCCCGTCCTGCCGCCGGTCGCGCCGGTGCCGACGCAGGCCGTCCGCCCGCCGCAGCCCGACGAGCCGCAGCTGACGAGCGTGCTCGCGTCGCCGGCCCCGGAGACCCAGAGCATCATGCCGCCGGCGCCGCGGCCGGACACCGGTCCGGGAGCCCCGCTGCCGGACCCGGGCACCGAAAGCGTCCTGCCCGAGCGCACCAGCGAAGGCCGGCACACGGGCACCGGAACCGGCACCGGGACGGGCAGCGGCTCGAGCTCCGTTCCCGGCGCGTTCCCCGGCACTTCGCGCCGGACGTCGTCGCGGACGTCGCGCTCGCGCCGCGGCCGGCTCGGCGCCGGGCTGGTCGACGTCCCGCCGGTGCCCGCGCGCGACCCCGCGTCCGCGGTGCTGACGAACCCGGTGGTGTCGGAGGAAAAGCGGTTCTGCGGCAGCTGCAACACGAAGGTCGGCCGCGGCAAGGACGGCGAACCCGGTTCGCCGGAAGGGAAGTGCGAGAACTGCGGCGCGCCGTTCTCGTTCGTCCCGAAGCTGCAGCCGCACGAGCTCGTCGGCGGCCAGTACGAGGTGCTCGGCGCGATCGCCTACGGCGGACTGGGCTGGATCTACCTGGCGCAGGACCACAACGTCAGCGACCGCTGGGTCGTCCTCAAAGGACTGATCGACACCGGCGACGCGACGGCGATGGCGGCCGCGGCCAACGAGCAGCGGTTCCTCGCCGAGGTCGAGCACCCGAACATCGTCAAGATCCACAACTTCGTGCAGCACCCGGACGCCCACAGCGGCACGACCGTCGGCTACATCGTCATGGAGTACGTCGGCGGCCAGTCGCTGCGGCAGCTCGCGCTGGCGCACCACCGCGAAAGCCGGCGGCCCGAGCCGCTGCCGATCGGCCAGGTCATCGCGTACGGGCTGGAAATCCTGCCCGCGCTCGGCTACCTGCACAGCCAGGGCCTGCTCTACTGCGACCTCAAGCCGGACAACGTCATCCAGACCAACGAGCAGCTGAAGCTGATCGACCTCGGCGCGGTCCGCCGGACCGACGACTACGAGAGCCCGCTGTTCTTCACCACCGGCTACAGCGCCCCGGAACTGCCGACGCAGGGCGCGTCGGTGGCCTCGGACCTGTTCACCGTCGGGCGCACGCTCGCCGTGCTGAGCTTCGAATTCACCGGCTACACCACCAAGTTCAAGACAACGCTGCCCGGCCCGGACGCGGTCCCGCTGTTCGCGCTGTTCGGTTCGTACTACCGGTTCCTGCGGCGCGCGACGCACACCGACCCGGACCGGCGGTTCCTCTCCGCCGAAGAGATGGCCGACCAGCTCACCGGGGTGCTGCGCGAAATCATGGCGCTCGGCACCGGCAAGCCGCGGCCCGGCGTGTCCACGGTGTTCGGCCCGGAGAGCCGCACGTTCGGCGTGCAGCTGGTGGTGCCGGAGGCCGGCGCGAGCGTGCCGCTGCCCGGAGCGGACGAGGTCGTCGCCGGGCTGCCGATTCCGCAGGTCGACACGGACGACCCGGCGGCCGGTGTGCTCGCCACCACGACCGCGCTCGACCCGCGCGCCGCCATCGAGGCGCTGGCCGGCGCGCCGCGGGAGTCGATCGAGGTCCGGCTGCGGATCGTGCGCGCCCGGATCGAGCTGGGCGAGTTCGCGGAGGCGCAGCGGCAGCTGCAGGCGGCGCAGTACCTGGCGATCAAGAACGGCTTCCCGCACGACTGGCGGATCGACTGGTACCGCGGCCTGATCGAGCTGGCCGGCGGCCGTTCGCGGGTGGCGCACGTCGCTTTCGAAGCCGTGTACGACGACCTGCCGGGCGAGATCGCCCCGAAGCTCGCCCTGGGCGTCAGCGCCGAAGGCGTCGGCGACTACTTCGCCGCCGCGCGGTTCTACGAACTGGTCTGGCGCACCGACCGCACCTACGTCAGCGCCGCCTTCGGCCTCGCCCGCGTCTACCTGGCGCAGGGCGCGCGGGCGAGCGCGGTCGAGGTGCTCGAGACCGTGCCGCCGTCCTCGACCCACTACGTCGACGCGCAGGTCGCGGCGATCAAGATCAAGACGACCGCGTCCAAGGCCAACGGCCGCGAGACCCCGGTCACCGAGCACGACCTGCTCGACGCGTCGGCCCGGCTCGAGCGGCTCCGCCTGGACGTCGAACGCCAGACGCGGCTCAGCGCGAACGTCCTCGAAGCCGCGCACGAGTGGCTCAAGCAGGGCAAACCCACCCCCGGGGTGCGGGTGCTGGGCTGCCCGCTCGAGGAGCGCGAGCTGCGCTTCGGCCTCGAGCGGTGCTACCGCGCGCTGGCGCGGCTGGCGAGCACGCTCGAGCAGCGCATCGAGCTGGTCGACCGCGCCAACGCCATCCGCCCCCGCACGCTCACCTGAGACGGCCGGCCGGAGCTTTCACGTGAAAGCTCGGGTCAGGGGTTGATCTCCCAGTCGCGTTCGGCGCGCTCCCGCTGGTTCTTCTCGTGCTGCGCGGCCAGCTTCTCCAGGGCCTGCGGGTCGCCGTGGGTGTTGAAGTGCTCGAAACCGACGACGACGAACAACGCCCGCGCGCTGACCGCGATCGGGCCGTCCTCGGCGTTGAGGCGGCCGTTCGCGCTGACGTAGATCTTGCGGCCCGCCACGCCGTCCAGCCGCGCCGCGATGAACAGCGTCGAACCGACCGGGACCGGGCGCCGGAAGTCCGTCTCGAGCTTGCCGGTCACCGCCGGGCGGCGCATGAGGTTGCCGACCGTCGAGCCGAGCGCCTCGTCGAACGCGCAGGCCAGCAGGCCGCCGTGGGCCAGCCCGGGTGCGCCCTGGTGGGCCGCGGTGACCGTGAACCGCGAGTGCACGACCTGGCCTTCGCCGACGGTCGAGCGCAGGTGCAGCCCGGCGTCGGCCTCGTCGCCGCACCCGAAGCACTCGGCGAAGTGCACTCCGAGCTCGGTGCCCGGTTCGGGCGCCTTCGGGTGCGGGACCGCGGGCTCCACCGCCACCGGCGGCCAGGGTTGAGAAACACGACTCATGCGCTGACGTTAACCGGCGGGTAGCCGCTCCTCGCGCGCGCCCCGGGGACGTCGGAGAGCGCCCACTTCTCTCGGTAGCCGGAAAGTTCCCCACTGTAGCCAATTCCCGGCTCAGGCTGCCGACGCCGAGGACCCGGTCAAGACTGGGCGGATGACCTCGAACGGCCCAATGGGCACTGCACGGGAGGAGTCGTCGCCGGCATGAGCGAACCAGCAGCAACGACGGGCAAACCGTCAGTGGACGAGAGAACCGTCAAGCGCGCCGTGTGGGCGTCGGCCATGGGCAACGCCACCGAGTGGTACGACTACGGCGTCTTCACCTCGGGCGCGATCGCGGTGAGCATCGGCACGCAGTTCTTCCCCGGCGAGGGGAACGCCGTGCTGAAGTCGCTGGCGCTGCTCGCCGTCGGGTTCATTGTGCGGCCGTTCGGCGGGGCGTTCTTCGGGCCGCTCGGCGACAAGATCGGCCGCAAGCGCGTCCTCGCCGTCACGATCCTGCTGATGTCCGGCTGCACGTTCCTGGTCGGCGTCCTGCCGACGTACTCCGGTAGCTACAGCATGGGCATCGCGGCGCCGATCGCGATCCTGCTGCTGCGGATCATCCAGGGCTTCTCCACCGGTGGCGAGTACGGCGGCGCGGCGACGTTCATCGCCGAGTACTCGCCGACGAAGCGCCGTGGCTTCTTCGGCAGCTTCCTCGAACTCGGCACGCTGGCCGGCTACGTGCTCGGCAACCTCGTGGTGCTGTCGGTGACGCTCTCCCTGTCGGCCGACCAGGTCGACGCCTGGGGCTGGCGGATCCCGTTCTTCGTCGCGCTGCCGCTCGGCCTGATCGGGCTCTACCTGCGGAACAAGCTCGAGGACACCCCCGAGTTCCGCCGGATGGAAGCCGCGGGCGAGGCACCGAAGAAGGCGCCGCTCAAGGAGATCTTCGTCCGCAACTGGCGGATGATCCTCAACCTGATCGGCATCGTGCTGCTGCTGAACGTCGCGGACTACCTGCTGCTGACCACGATGCCGACGTACTTCACGGACACGCTGAAGATCAACGACAACACGGCGACGCTGATCATCATCGCGGTCGAGGTCATCCAGATGGCGATCATCCTCCCGCTCGGCGCGCTGTCCGACCGGATCGGCCGGAAACCGCTGCTGCTCACCGCGGCCATCGGGTTCCTGGTGCTGAGCTGGCCCAGCCTCAAGCTGATGCAGTCCGGCAGCATCCTGTGGCTGTTCGTCGGGTTCCTGATCGTGGCGATCCTGCTGGTCTTGATCCTCGCGGTGATCGGCTCGACGTTCCCGGCGATGTTCCCCACCCGGGTGCGCTACGGCTCGTTCGCGATCGGCTACAACATCTCGACGTCGCTGTTCGGCGGCACCGCCGGGGTCGTCGTGACCGCGCTGATCAAGAGCACCGGCAACGAGGACTGGCCGGCGTACTACCTGATGGCGGCGGCCCTGATCGCGATCATCCCGATCATCAAGATCCCGGAGACGTCGCAGGTGCCGATGGAGCAGATCGACAACGAGGACAACGGGAGCAAGCTGGCTTCCACGGCCGGCCGGCGCTGACCGGCGTGCCCCGCCCGGATCACCGGGCGGGGCACACCGCTAGCGCGTGGTCGCCCGAGGCGGCTCAGGGGCGTTTTCGATCGAAGACGACGAGGGTTGCACGGTCGACGCCGTGGGACGGGTCCCCGGCCGGCCCGTCGACGGCACCTGCGGAACCGACGAGCGTGCCGTGCGCGAGGTGGTGCGGCCCGGCGCGGCCGACGGCGGCGCGATCGACGTCGCCGGGACCTCGGACGGCGACGGGGGCGAAGACGGAACGGGCGAAGTGGTGCCGACCGTGGACAGCCCGGGCCCGGCCGGCTGCACCGGCTCCGGCGGCCCGGCGCGGTGCCCGGCCAGGAAGCCGGCCACCGCGAGGACGACCGCCGTCGCGGCCGAGGTGCCCGCGACCGCGAACCGCTTGCGTCGTCGCCGGACCCGGCCGCCGCGCTCGATCAAATCGGCGGCGTCGAGGCGCATCGGCGGCTGCGGGCCGCCGGCCACGCCGGTCAGGATCGCGCGGACGTCGTCTTCGGGGTCCATGTTCGTCACCTCCCCTCCGAGGGTGCGCTGAAGGTCAGCGCACCGTAGTGCGGGCCGAGCCGGTTGCGCAGCGTGGCCAGGCCCCGGGAGGCCTGGCTCTTCACCGTGCCGGTGCTGCAGCCGAGCGCCTGCGCCGTCTCTTCGACGCTCAGGTCTTCGAAGTACCGCAGCACCAGCACGGCGCGCTGCTTGGGGGCCAGTACCGCCAGCGCCTGCCTGATCAGCAGGTCCTGGCCGCTCGCGGCGGGTTCCGCCGGGAGTTCCGGCGGGGTGTCGGTGAGCCGCTCCCGTTTCCACCTGCTGCGCCGGTGCTCGGCGAGGAACGTGCGCAGGACGATCTTGCGCGCGTAGGCGTCCAGCGCATCGTGCCGCGACAGCCTCGGCCAGGCGAGGTAGAGCTTGAGCAGCGCGGCCTGCGTGAGGTCCTCGGCCTGGTGCCAATCCCCGCAGAGCAGGAAGGCGGTCGACCGCAGGCTGTGCGCGCGCTCGCCGAAGTACCGGGCGAACTCGCCGTCCCACGGCGAGCCCGGCCCGGTCGACGGACGGGAGCGGGAAATCACCTGGTTACCGGGTCTCCCACACGGCCGGCAGGTGCAGGTCACCGGTCGGGCCGGCCGGGACGGCGCGCGGGACGCGCGGAGCCGGGCCCGTGCGGGCGGGCCGGGTCTCGCGCGGCGCCGGGGCCGCGCTCGGGGCGGCGGGACGGCTGGTGGTGGCGCGCGGCGGAGCGACGGTCGGCTCGTTCGGCTGAACGGTCGTCTGCGTCGGGGCGGCCGGCGCCTGCGCCTCCGAAGCCAGCGCGATGCCACCGGACAGGGCACCACCGGCGAGCACGAGCGCGCCGAGGGTCAGGGCGATGCGGATACGCAAGACAGCTCCTCATTCTCGCGGGCGCGGCAGGGGATCGCTGCGCCTCTGCCCTTGGTCATGCGGCGGGTGATCACCGGGGTTGCATCGGATTTTGCGGGCTGGCGGGAAAAGCACGAACGGCCGGGAAGCCCGCAGTGGACTTCCCGGCCGCCCGGTGTTCCTCAGTGGTCTCGGCAGTGTTCTCAGCCGGCGAGCGCCGACAGCTTCTGCCAGCTCGCCCAGTCGTACGTCCAGTCGCTGTAGTCGCCGTCCTTCGCCGTCAGCGTCTGCGTGCTGCCGGTGATCTCCACCGGGTCGCCGGTGAGCACGCCGTCGTAGTACTCCTTGGCACGCGCGGGCGACAGGTTCAGGCAGCCGTGCGAGACGTTCTTCTTGCCCTGCGCCCAGACGGACGCGGCCAGGCCGTGGATGAACTCGCCGTTGTTGGAGATCCGGACCGCCCACGGCACGTTGACGTCCGTGTAGTTGTACCGGGGATTGCTCATCGAGTACGTCGCGTGCTTCGACATGACGACGTGCACGCCGCTGTGGGTGACGCGGCCCGGGTCGGAGTCGAGGCCGTAGCTCACCGGGTAGTCCGCGATCTGCTGGCCGTCGCGGATCACCTGCATGGTGTGCTGCGTGGTATTGCCCTTGACGATCTGGGAGCGGCCGATGGCGAAGCTGGCCGACACGTCCTGCTTGCCGTACACGCCGTCGCCGATCTTGACGCCGTAGATCTTGGCGTTGACCTTCACCTGCGTGTTGGGCTTGAAGTACTCCTTCGGCCGCCAGTGCACCGAAGTGTCGCCGTTCAGCCAGGCCCACGAGCCTTCGGTCTTCGGCGTGGTCTCCACCGAAAGCGCCTTCTCGACGGACGCCTTGTCGGTGACGCGGCTCGGGAAGGTCAGCGCGATCGGCATCGCGATGCCGTACGTCTGGCCGTCACCGACGTTCAGGCTGGCCGCCAGCTGGCGCTTCGGCTTGACGGTGGTGAACGCGCCGGCGATGGGCAGGTTCTTCCCGTCGGCGCCCTGCGCCTGGCCGGACCAGGTGTAGGTCTTGCCGTAGCCGAGCTGCTCGGAGGTGTTCCAGGTCTTCTTGTCCGCCGACGTCTGCCCCTGGACCTGCTTGCCTTCCGGGTTGGTCAGCGTGACCGACATGATCGTGCCGTCGGTGATCTGGACGCCGACCGGTTCGCCGGGCGCGACGTCCTGGGCGCCGCCGGCCGGCGTCACCGTCAGTTTCGCCGGCTGCGCGCTCGGCGCGGGCGAGCTGGTCGGCCCGCCCCCCGAAGCGCCGCTCGCCGAAACGGTCGGTTCGCTGCTGCACGCCCCCAACGTGAGCACGGCGACCAAGCCCAATGCCACAGCAGCGCCCCGGCGCCGCGTGGAGATCCTCAACGTCACACCTATTCCCCTTTGCCCCTTTGGTGCTCTCCCCTTCGAGACGCCCCGTAGACCGTATACGTTGAGCACCGGTGACGTGACGAACATCACATCGGCCGGTCAGGGCTTTCACTAAGGGGGCACGGCCGACTCCGAGCCGTATCCGGTGATCACGGTGTCGCAGTGCCGCGTCAGACTAGCCGCCGGGTCCGACAGAACCGGGCGGGAGCCCTACGACGTTCCGGTGACCTTGGTGCGCACAGCCGGTTTTCGCCTCGATCACGGGGTTCAACTTTGGCCAGATCCCGGTAGTCTGCTCTCAGGCCGTCGTTTTGCGTGTTCGTGGCTTCACACTCGCGGAACTTCTGACGCGAGCCATGGAGCCGACCCGCTCTTGACTCGTCTCGTTGGAACCGCCCGGGACGGTCGGGGTGCCGCTTCGGTGGCATTCGAAGCGGATCTGTGTAACGAGGAGTACAGCGGTGGCGCAAGGCACTGTGAAGTGGTTCAACGCGGAGAAGGGCTTCGGCTTCATCGCGCAGGACGGCGGCGAAGGCGACGTGTTCGTTCACTACTCGGAGATCGAGGGCCGCGGCTTCCGCACCCTCGAGGAGAACCAGCGGGTGGAGTTCGAGGTCGGCCAGGGCCAGAAGGGTCCGCAGGCCCAGAAGGTCCGCGCGATCTGAAACTGAGGCTGAACAAGCCTTACAGGCCCTTTGCGCGTCTTAAGGCCTGAGTGAAGGGCCCCCGGCTGGTGCCGGGGGCCCTTTCTCATGAGGTCTGCGCGGACGCGCTCAGCGCTGCCCGACGGCCGGCGCGTCGAAGGCGTCGGCCGGGAAGTGGAACTCATCGGTGAGGTCGGAGACCTCACCGGCGGCCTGCTGGCGCCGGTCCTGCAGCGACGAGGCCTGCCCTTCCCAGTTGAGCCGCTCGAGGATCCACTCCTGAGCGAGCGCCTGGGGCGAAATCTCCCGCTCGGCGGCGATGTCCTTCAGCTGCTGGGTGGCCACCAGGCTCAGCCGCAGCTGGATGACCTGAGCTTCACCGAACCGCTTGCCGGACCCGGTGCTCTCGAGGTCGTTGTCCGGCGCCAGGGCGGCCAGGTAGGAGGTGAGCTCAGTGTCCTCGACGACACCGTCGGCCACAGCCTTCGCGGCACCACGATGACGCCCAGAAGACGCGGCGGCTTTCAGGTTCGTGCGGCTGCTCAAGCGGCCAAGGGAGGGAAGAGGCACGAACGCCACGATAACGTTTGGATCTCGCCACACAAACCACTGTGAGCCACAACACGCCGCCAACTTTCCCCAATCAGCCCAACCAACCCCCATTCAGCCCAACCTCAAACCACAGACGGCAACCCTCCAATAACCTACCGAGTCGATCACAACGCACAACGGCGAAGGGGCCTTGTCGGGGTTGGGTTGGCGAGGGCGCTGTGGACCGGATTTGGCGGTGTTCGCGAGGGCGCTTTGTGCCCCACGAGATGGGACGGCATCGATAGGAACGCTTCGCGTCCCTGGCCGGGCGGATGACCGGGAGGCGCTCTGCGCCCCAGGACGGCCCGTGTCCGCGAGAAACCTCGCGCCCGAGCTGGGTGGGGTGCTTGGTGTCCGCGAGGGCGCTTTGCGCGCGTGGCGCGGTGGCGTGGACGAGACCGCTATGCGCCGGTGGCCGCGGCACTCGCGAGGACGCTTCGCACACGGACGGGCCCACCACCGGCAAGGGCGCTTGGCGCACGGACCGGGCCACCCTCGGCAAGGGCGCCCGCGCCCGAAGCCAGCCGAACGCTCGCCAGGGCGCCCAGCGCCCGCAGCGAAAACGGAACCAAGCTGGAAGCCGCAACGAAGGCACCGTGGGGGGTCCGGGGGGCTCGGCCCCCCGGGCGATACGCCGAAATGCCGGGGCTCGCGGAGGGCGAAGCCCGAGCAGAGCGCAGAAATGGAGGACCCCCGCGCCAGGGGGAGGAACGCGGGGGTCGGAGGGGATCTCCACAGGCGCTGACCGGGGGTGTGTCAGCACTTCGATTGTTGCACGAGTTGGGTGGTTGGGCGAGTGGAGAGCGGGAAATTTCCCCGTGTGGTGTCACTTTGCCTCGGGGGTGACGTTCGTTCGGGTGGGGTTCTTCTTCGGTGTTGCCGATTGCGCTGCGTTGAGCGGAGCGTGGCCTCAGGTTCACTCTCCGGGGGGCTGTGTGTGGTGGCCGGTGCTGGTTAGCCTCGCGGCCAAGTTGTTGTGAGCCGTATGGAGGGGCTATGAGCGGGTCTGTTGAAGTGCGGCAGTTCCTCCTTCGGTACGAAGGTGCCGATGGGGGCAGTGCGCCGTTTGCCGGAGCGTTGCCGGCGCAGCGGAGTGGTGCGGCGGATGCGCAGCGGGTGTCGGATGATCAGGTCCGGCGGGCTCGGCTGGCGGTGGCGCACGGTGCGCTGGGGGTCGAGGACTGTGTTCAGCTGCTGGAGATGCTGGGGCTGAATCTGGACGAGGACGGGCAGGCGCCGGTTCAGCGTTGAGCGGGTGGCGGCTGGGGGGTCCGGCGGGTTCCGCCGGGCCTGTCCGGTGATATTTCCGCAGGTTGTGCCTCTTTTCGGGAAGTAATTGCCAGGTCGGCACGCGCTGGTTGACGCAGGTTTCGTAACACTGTTACGGTCGTGTGTCGAAAGGGGTGGACATGACGGCGATCGAGGGTTTGGCGAACCGGCTCCGGCCGGTGGTGCAGGTACTGGGCGGGAAGTTCATGACGTCGCCGGAGCTGGCCGCGGTCGAGGCGGAGGTGGGGCTGCCGCCGCGTTCGCTGTACCTGCGGGGGCGCTCGGCGGTGCTCGGGGACGTCCCGCCGAAGGTGGCCGCGGAGCTGTTCGGCATCTTCCCGCACTGGCTGTTCGACTTCGTCCTGCCGAAGGTGGCGGCGACCCTTGATGCGCCCGCCGCCGTCCGTGCCTACGCGGAGTCATCGGCTCGGTGGTCGCGTGTCCACCTTTCGGCCGTACCGGAGCCCGGTCGCTTGGCTGATCTGCTGTTCTGCGTGGTCGACGCCGCGGACGCCAGCGGGCTGGCGCTCTTCGCGGGGTGGAAGAACGCCGAGCGCCCCTCCGGTGACGTCGAACGCCTCGGCTTCGCGCTGATGGTCTTCCGCGAGCTGCGCGGCGGCGTCCACTTCGCGGCGCTGCGGGCGCTGGGCCTGTCGGTGCCGGAGGCGGTGGTCGCGGACCCGGAGGGCGGCCGCGCGCGCCTGCTGCGCACGGCGTGGTCCGAGGAGGCGGCGGACGAGCTGACGGCGTCGGCGGAGCGCAAACCGGACCTGCGAGAGAGGTGGCAGCGCGCGGAGGTCCTGACCGACGACCGGATCGGCGAACTGCTGGCGTCGGCGCTGTCGGAGGCGGAGCTGGCCGAGCTCGATCGACGGCTGGCGGAGCTGGGCTCGTTTGCGCAGGTCCCAGCCTCACTGGGGGCTTAAGGAACCCCCGGTGCAAAGCGGTGGCGGCGTGCCCTATGCTTGTAATCGCTCCCAGGGGAACCTGAGAGCGCGGTCGGTCGGTCACCCGAAACCGACCGGGCTCCCATCGTTCAGTGGCCTAGGACTCCGCCCTTTCAAGGCGGCAACGCGGGTTCGAATCCCGTTGGGAGTACGCAGTACTGTAGTAACGCAAGGCCCTGTGGCGCAGTTGGTTAGCGCGTCGCCCTGTCACGGCGAAGGTCGCGGGTTCGAGTCCCGTCAGGGTCGCAAGATCGTTCGGCTCCTTGCCGGCGTTCCCGGCCAGGTAGCTCAGTTGGTACGAGCGTCCGCCTGAAAAGCGGAAGGTCGCCGGTTCGACCCCGGCCCTGGCCACCGTTCTGATCAGCCAAAACAGCCCCCACCGAACCCGGCGGGGGCTGTTTCGCGTGCGCTCCGGCTCGATCGCCCTTCCGGCGCTTGCCCTTGGTCTTGCGTTCGGGCTTCCACAGGTACTCGTTCAGCTGGTCCGCGATGTCCCGGCGGAGACCGCCAGTCATGTGCTGTTACCGCTTCGCCATGGTGCTGTTCGACCAGCCCATGAACTCCATCACGGCTCGCTCCGGCACCCCGAGCACGAGCAGCACCGTGGCCGCGGTGTGCCGCGCGTCGTGCAACCGGGCCTCCCGCACACCCGCCTCTTCGAGCAGCGTCTTCCACTCGTCCAGGTCCCGGCGCGGGTCGAGCGGCTTCCCGTTCGGCTGGGTGAACATCCACTCACCCGCGTGCCACTCGAACCCGGCGTGCTCCCGCTCCTTGGCCTGCCGTTCCTCGTGTGTCATCAGCAGGTCGTAGAGCCGGTCCGGCAGCACGATGTCCCGGCGGCCGGCCGACGACTTCACGTCGACCTCGACCAAACCACCGCCGTGCCGCTGCGGGCACCACCGGGCATGGCTCACGCAGTCCGCCGGGCATGGCGGCGGACACGGCTTCCGGTGGTGCCGTTTGCAGTCCTCGGGGCAGGACTTCACCTTGTGGAACTTCGTCCCGCACCGGTGCGGGTTGTCACACCCGTGTTGCCACGTCTGGCGCTGCAACTGCTTGGCGATCCGCAACGCCCGGTATTCCCGGTCGAGCCGGGACCATTTCAGCCCGATCGTTTCTCCCTGCCGCGTGCCAAGCGCGAGGGCGAGCACGAACCGGACGCCATTCCGCCGCGAGAGCGCGGTCACCAGCAGCCGGCCGATCTCGTTCGCGTCGAACGGCTCGATCTCCTTTTCTTCGACGCGGGGCGGCTTCGCCAGCTCCACCGGATTGCCGGTGATGTGCCCCGCGACGGAGCGCTTCGCCGAACGCGGTCCGCGCGGTCCGGTGGACCTGGTGCGCCGTCGCCGACTTGAGCCCGGACTTGAGCATCTTCGCGTACAGCTTCTCGAAGTGCTCTGGCTCGATCTTGTCGACGCGATGCGCACCCAGGTTCGGAATCAGGTGCCTGTTCACCGCGGTCCGGTACGCGTTCCCGGCCTCGTACCGGACCGACGGGAGCGCGATGTTGTCGAGCCAGTGAGTCAGCCACTTCTCGACCGTCCACGAGTGGCCGGCCTTCCTGACCTTGCCCGAGTCGCGCTGCTTTTCCAGCGCGCGGACGGCTTCGATGACCTCTGCTTCGGTCTTGCGTTCGACGTGTCGTCGGTCCGGCTTGCCGTCGTCACGGATTCCCATGGTGACGCGGCCGTGAGTGCCGCCTCAACGCTCTTCATTTCTGGGAGCGCCTGGGGCGTCGAGCCGGATGTCTGTCCAAGAGATAATAATTGCACTTCTTCGGGTATGATTTACTGCATCCAGCCTGCGCACGTTTGCTCAGGTACCTACTATGCGACAAATGTCATTACGATGCTTCTGCCTGACGGCTGGTTTTGGTCAGGTCCGCCATCGCCTTATTGCACGGTGGCGGGCGGTGTTGAGGCATACTGCCGCTTGACGTCGACCGAGGGGTATATTCCGCCGTTCATTTAGTAGTAAGGTTCGCGCCGGGCGGCGGATGGGCTTGCAGAGCCGTCGCCCGGCGCCAGTCAGGACACAGTGTCGGTTTCGAAGGGGTCGTACCATGGCAGCCAGCTTCTTCGAAGTGGTCGGAACCCGGAGTCTGAAGCTCTGGGTCCCGCCCGCGGGGGACTTTCTGCCGGCGATCGTGCCGATCGAAGACTGTCTGACTCGCAGCGATCATGCTTGCGTCGCGATCGAGAGCGTGGCAGCGTGGCCGGCCGGAATCACGCTGACGGTGGTGGTGCTGCTGCGAGAGGATCTGGCCGAGGGCGAGTCGTTGCCGCAGGTGGTGCGCCATCCGGCTCATCAAGAAGAGGTGAGTGACACCAGCTTGCTGTTTGGTGTGGTTTTTGCTGACGGCACGGCCGCTACCAACGTCGATCGACTTGAGCACGATCGCCGACTGACCAACGGGCCTACGCTGAATCCGGGAACTTCGCAGGCGGGGAAGCGATCTTTGCGTCAGCAGGTTCACCTGCAGCCATTGCCGCCCGACGGCCCACTGACTTTCGTCGTTCGCTGGCTCAGCCGCGGCATCGAGGAGACCACCTTGCGGGTGGACAGTGGCCCGTTCCTTTCGGCGGCGACACGAGCCCGCCGAATCTGGTAGCCGCTGCAGGGGCCGGTTCCCAGATGGTTGTTAGTCGACGACACTGCGGTTGCGCCCTGTGCTTCAGATGAGTGACACGCTTAAGGTGTCAACCTGTCACGCCTGTCACTCTGTCACCCAACCCCTTCTGACGTGCGGGTTTAGATGTGACAGGTGAGTGACACCTTTGGTGACAGCTTTTTTCCCACTCTACTACTATGTCTCTCTAGTCACTGAGCAGCGAAAAGAGGCTGAAACAAACCCGGCGGGGGCTGTTTCGCGTGCGCTCCGGCTCAATCGCCCTTCCGGCGCTTGCCGGTGACCGGCATCGACCAGGTCCGCACGACCGCGCAGGAGTGGCTCGTCGTGGTGTGGTCGCACGATGAGAGACGTCTCGGGGCGATCCGGATCTTTACCCTCGGTACGTTGCTGATCAGCGGCTGCTCGCCGTTGGCGGAGCTCGGGATCCAGGAGGGGAAATGCGCCGGTTGCAGCGGTCGCTGACATTCGTGGCGGCCTTGGTGCTGTCGTCCGGCGGGTTGGTGGCGGCCACCCAGGAGGCCGCAGCCGCGACCGGTGGCGCGGCCGGCGCCGTCGTCAGCCCGGCGGATCCGAAGCCGCCTCTCACGGCCAGCAATCCCGGCCCCCAGACCGGCGCCGCCGGCGTTCCGGTCACTCCGGTCCAGCTGTACTGCTACCACCAAAACTACATCTGTGACTGGACCATCACGGGCCTGCCGCCGGGTCTGACCTACACGTCCTACGGGAAGATCAGCGGCACCCCGACGGCGGCCGGTTACTACACCGTCAACGGGACGGTGAAGGACGTCATCGATCAGCGGACCGCCACCACCTCGTTCGCCTGGACCATCACCCCTTAGGTCGAACGAGTGAACCGCGGGAACCCGTGTCCGGCCCACAGAGTCAGCTCCGACCTTCCGGCGAAGGCAGCCACCAAGGGCCGCCACCCACACGCGGGGAGCCGAAGATGCGTTACCTCCTGACCCTCCACATGAACCCCACCCTCTGGGCCACCCTCACCGACGACCGGAAGAACGCCGTCTACGAGGGCCACGGGGCCTTCATCAAGCTCATCACCGAGTCCGGCGAGATGGTCGAGACCAAGGCGCTCGCCGAACCCGCCGAGACCAAGACCATCCAGGTCAAGAACGGTGTCGCGCAGACCAAGAACGGTGGCTACGTCGAGTCCGAGGCCTTCCTCTGCGGCTACTACGTCGTCGACGTCGACACCGAAGCACGTGCCGTCGAACTCGCCACGATGATCCCCGACGCCCAGTACACCGCCGTGGAGGTGCGGAAGGTCGTCCACGAAGGTTGACCTCCAGCGAGGTCGAGGTTCCACCATGGACCCATGACCACCGAAGGGGAATGGGGCATCGGCGCCGTTGATCTCGACGCCTACCTCGCGCGCACCGGGCAGGTCCGGCGGCCGCCGTCCGAAGCTGCTCTCAAAGAACTCATGCGGGCCCACGTCGGCGCCATCCCGTTCGAGAACGTCGACGTCGTTCTCGGGCAGCACCAAGGGATTTCGCTGGACGTCGTGAGCGCGAAGCTCGTCGGACGGCGGCGAGGCGGCTACTGCTACGAACACAGCAGCCTCTTCGCCGCCGTCCTCGAACAGCTCGGCTACACCGTGCACCGGCTTTCCGCGCGCGTGCAGCCGCGGCGGCCCGGGCCCTACACGCACATGACGCTCGTCGTCGACGTCGACGGCAAACAGTTTCTCGCCGACGTCGGGTTCGGGGCCGGGATCCTCGATCCGATGCCGCTCGTCGACGGCCACGAGGTCGACCAAGCCGGGTGGGTGCACCGGATCACCCGGAACGACGGCTGGTGGATCCTGCAGAACGGCGACGAGGACGTCCTCGAGTTCCGCCTCAACGAGATGCACCCCATCGACTACGAGGTCTACCACCACTACACGTCGACGCACCCGAAGTCGCCGTTCACCGGGCGGCTGGTGATCATGCGGATCGAGCCCGGCGTCAGCCGGAAGCTCCTCGGCCGCGAACTCACCGTCGAAAAACCCGGTGGCAGCAGCGAAACCACCACCATCGCCCCCGACGAGCTCGACGCGACCCTCAAAGACCTCGGCGTCGAGCTGACCGCGGATGAACTGGAGCGGCTGACGAAGCTCTACTGACCGAACAGCTCGGCCGCCGGCACCGGACGGCCGAGGTGGTAGCCCTGCGCTTGATCGCAGCCGAGCGCGCGGAGCAGCTCCAGCTGCTCCGCCGACTCGACGCCTTCGGCGATCACCGTCAGGTCCACCGCGTGGGCCATCGCGATGATGCTCGTGACGATCGCCTCCGCGTCGCGTGATTCGGCGATCCCGGTGATGAACGAGCGGTCGATCTTGAGCGTGTCCAGCGTCAGCCGGCGCAGCTGCGCGAGCGACGAATAACCCGTGCCGAAGTCGTCGATCGCCAGCAGCACCCCCAACGACCGCAGGGACGCCAGCACTTCCGCGGCCGCTTCCTGGTCGCGCATCAACGCGCTTTCGGTGACCTCCAGGCACAGCGCGCCGGCGGGCAGCCCGGTGCTCGCCAGCGCGTCCTGGACCGCGGGCACCAGGTGCGGGTCGTCGAGCTGGCGGGTCGAGAGGTTGACCTTCAGCGTCAGGTCCAAGCCGAGGCGAGCTCGCCGCGAGGCGAGCTCGCGGGTCGTCGCGCGCAGCATCTCCTTGCCGATCACGTTGATCAGGTCGCTCTCTTCGGCGAGCGGGATGAACTCCGCGGGCGAGATCGCGCCGTGCCGGGGGTGCGTCCACCGCAGCAGCGCCTCGACCGCGACCATCTTGCCCGTCCGCAGGTCGACGACCGGCTGGTACGCCGGCCACAGCTGGCCGTCGTGGACCGCGTCGCGCAGGTCCTGCTCCATCCGCAGCCGCCGCTGCATCCGCTCGCGCAGGCCGACGTCGAAGAAGTGGTGGCGACCCCGGCCGAGGGATTTTGCCTGGTACATCGCGACATCCGCGTCACGCAGCAGGTCCTCGGCGCTGCGGCGGTCGTCGCGGCCGACGAGCACAACTCCGATGCTCGCGTCCAGGTGCAGCTGCCTGCCGAGCACGCCGATCGGCTCGGCCAGCGCCGCCCGCAGGTGCTCGGCCAGCGCGCGGACCTCGCCGGGGTCGGTGACCTCGGCGGTGACAACGACGAACTCGTCGCCGCCCAGCCTGCCGACCAGGTCTTCGCGGCCCGAGCTGCGGCGCAGGCGTTCGCCGACGATCCGCAGCACCTGATCGCCGACCGAGTGCCCGAGCGAGTCGTTGATGACCTTGAACTTGTCCAGGTCGAGGAACAGCACGGTGACCGCGCCCCGCTCGCGGACGTCGAGCCTGCCGAGCACCAGGGTCCGGTTCGCCAGCCGGGTCAGCGGATCGTGCGTGGCGTCGTGCGCGAGCCGCGCGCTGATCGCGCGGGTCTCGGTGATGTCGGTGAACGACGTGACCACGGCCATCGCCGCCGGGTCGTCCGGGTCGAGCAGCCGCGAGGTCAGCGACACCCACACGTCCCGGCCGTCCGGCCGGCGCAGGCGGACGACCAGGCCGTTGTGCGTGACGCCGGTCCGCCGGGTCTGCACCGACGGCATCTCCTCCGGCGGGATCCAGTGCCCGGATTCGGTGAACAGCGTCAGCGTGTGGCACGGGACGCCGAGCACGTCGGCTTCGGCGACGCCGAGGATCCGGCAGGCCGCCGGGTTCGCCGCTTCGATGAGCCCGCCCGGGCCCATCACGAGCACGCCTTCGTCGAGGGACGCGACGACCGTGCGGTAGTTCTGCTCGGCCCGCCGCCGCGCGGTTTCGTCGGCGCAGACGAGCACGTAACCGTCGTTCATCTCGGCGGCCGAGACGCGGATCGCCAGGGGAGCGCCGTCCCGCCGCCGGTGCACCGCTTCCGCGACACCCCCGCCGCGCCGGATGGCCGGCAGGTCCAGCGGTGCGCCGACGAGTTCGCTCGCGCGCCGCCCGACGGCCTCGGCGGCGGTCCAGCCGTACACCGCTTCGGCGGCCGGGTTCCAGCTGGTCACGACGCCTTCGCCGGTGGTCGCGATCAGCGCGTCGCTGACGTGCGACACCAACGCGGCCTGGTAGCGGAGGGCGTCGGCGGCCGCCTTCTTCGCCGTGATGTCGCGCATGACGACCTGGTAGGCGGCTCGGCCGAGGCGCACCAGCACGGTCTCGACGGCGAACTTGCTGCCGTCCAACCGGGACATCAGCGCTTCGAAGGGCTCGCTCGCCTGCCCCGGCTTCGTCAGCTGGGCGAGCTTCTCGAGCACCGGGCTTCGCGCGTCCTCGGCGACGAAGTCGGTGAACCGGCGGCCGACGACCTCGTCCGCGGAGCGCGCGGCGAACGTTTCGAGGGCCGCCCGGTTGGCGTAGGTGAGCACGCCGTGCTCGGCGACGCAGATCGCATCGGGACTCAGCTCGACCAGTTCGGCGAGCGAGTCGGCCTCCATGTGCGTCCGTCCCCCGTGAAGTCGGCGTGTGGCTTGTCGATTACACCACCGACTCCGGCCCGTGCCTACCCAGCGGAATCCGGGCCCGGCCTGCGGATGCTCGTCCGCAGCCGCGGTCCGCAGACCAGCAACCCGAAGTGCGCGGCGAACGCGTGGCCGAGCAGTGTGACGACCGAGCCGAGGCTCGCCGGGTCGTCGCTCAGCCAGATCACCGCGATGAACGCCTCCACCGCGGCCAGCGCCACCAGGCGCGCGCGGCCGCGCAGCAGGAACACCAGCGCGCCGGCGGTGGTGAAGAAGCCGTAGCTGACCCCGATGTCGAGCCACTGCCCGGCCGAGTGCGGCAGCACGCGGGCGCTGATCAGGGCCATCACCGGCAGTTCGGTGCCGAGCGTGGCCAGTACGTGGCCGGAGAAGAACACGAGCGCCGTGCGGCCGGCACCGAACCGGCGTTCCAGCGGCGCGACGGCGATCGCGAAGATGGCGGCGTAGCCGAACCAGCTTTCGCCGGGCAGCCAGATCGCGCTGGTCAGCAGCGAGGTCAGCGGGCGCCGCCACAGGTTGTGGGCGTCGGTGCTGGACAGCTGGAGCAGCCGGTCGGTCAGTGCGGGGTCGGCGAACTCGAGCAGCAGCGACGTGCCCAGCAGGACGACCAGGTAGCCGAAGGTGAACGGTGTCGTCTTCGGGTTGGGGACGTACCGGAGCAACGCCCACCGGCGGCGCGCGACGACGGACGGCCGTCCGGCTCTCAGCAGCATGGACCGAGCTTCGGCGGTCATGCTGGGAGTATCACGAGCGCGCGCTTAGAAAACGCTGTGGATGTCACTCACTGTCAGACTTTGCGTTACGTGACGAATTTTTGCCGGTCCTTCACCCGTTCGGGGGGCTTTTACGGTAATAATACGGCCCACGATGTCGGCCGAAAGGCCTCTCGGGAAGGTCTGTCGGGGTGAACGACGAGGTATCGGTCGCCGAGCTGCTCGTGCGCGAGGGCTGGGGCGACCGTCCGGGACCGGGCCAGTCGCGCTGGCGCGTGGTCGCGGTGATGCTCGCCGTCATCGTGGGCTGCGGCGCCGCCGCGGCCCTGGTCGCCCTCGGCGGCAAGGAACGCCAGGACGCCTCCCCGGTCGACCAGATCCAGGTCATCCCCTTCCCGCAGCGCACCACCGGCCTGGGCGGTGCCGACCAGGCCACCGATTCCCCGCCCGACGGCGGGATCGGCGGCGGCACCGGCGGCGAAGTCGTCACGGCGTCGGGCGAGCACCGCGGCACCGTCACCGAGGTGCCCGGCCGCGACCCGGCGACGGAAAGCAGCAGCACCGGAACCGCGACGCCGCCCGCCACGTCGGCCGGCTCCGACCCGTCGACCACGGGTTCCCCGACGACGACGCCGACGGGGAAACCACCGCCGTCCGCCGGCAACCCGCCGGCCCCGACCTCCACACCGCGACCCCAGCCCTCGTGCATCCTGGGGATCATCTGCTGGTGATCAGGCCAGCTGCTCCGCGAGGTCGCTGAAGTCCGAGGTGTTCCAGCGCTCCGGCCGCATCACGATGGCGATGTTGCTGCCGTGGGCTTCCTCGGTCGCGTCGGTGTAGGCCTCGCTCACCCCCGCCGGCAGGTACCGGGCCGCCATCTCGTGCCGCTGCGCCTTCGTCATCGGCCACGACTCCACCACCGGGCCCTCGACCGAGACGTACTTGTAGACGCCGTCCTGCTGCTGGACGCACAGCGCGAACCGGCCGGCCGCCTCGATCAGCCGGGCCTTGCGCAAGCCGGGCGACGTCATCACGACGACGTCGCCGCCCGGCTCGTAGCGGTACCAGATCGGCGTGGTCAGCGGCGCCCGTCCGGGTTCGGCCGCAACGCTGAGCACGCCGACGTGCGGCTCGGCGAGGAACGCTTCGCGCTCTTCCTTGGTCATCTTCCGGGCCATAGTCCAGCTCCTTAAGGCAAGTCGATTTGCCTTAAGAGTACAGCTAAGGCAAATCAGTTGGCTTTAAGGTGGGCCGCTTGGACCATCGCGTGGTAAACGCCGGTGTTGTCGAGGGCGCGCCCGAGTGCACCGGACCCCGGTCCGCTCGCCGTGACCGGGGTGGCGGCGCCGGTGTGGTCGCCGGTCGTCCAGTCCACCTTGAACTGCAGGTTCGATCCCGGCACCGGGAACGGCCCGTCCTCGTTCCCCTCGTTCGGCCCGTCGGCGTTCTCGATGCTCAGCCCGCCGGTCTCGTGGTCGCCGCCGATGATCACCAGCGTGTCCGGGTGCGCGCGGGTGAACCGCAGCACCTCGGCGATCGTCGCGTCGAGCGCGCGGCCCGCGTCGATGACCGCGTGCGCGTTGTTCTCGTGGGACATGCCGTCGATGCCTTCTTCTTCGAGGAAGAGGAAGAACCCGCGCGGGTTGGCCGACAGGGTGTCCAGTGCCTTCTTCGCCATCTGGACCAGCGGGACGCTCGGTGCGTACTTCCCGGCGCCGTCCGGCCCGTAGTCGACCATGTCCTCGTTGGCGAACAGGCCGAGGATCCGCGGCGCCCGCGTCTGCCGGAGCTCCTGGGCGTTGCGGACGTAGGTGTAGCCGGTGCGCTGGGCCTGGGCGACGAGGTTTCCGTGCGTGCTCCGGCTTTCCTCGCCGGGCTTGTCGGGCCAGGCGCCGGGCCGGCCCTTCGGGAACCACCAGTCCTCGCCGCCGCCGAGCAGGACGTCGGGCCGGCTGTCGGCGACGTACTGCCGGGCGATGTCGCTTTGGAGGTCACGGCTCGGGACGTGGGCGGCGAACGCGGCCGGGGAAGCCCCGGTGACCTGCGCCGTCGTGACCAGGCCGGTGGACTTGCCCGCGCGTTTCGCTTGCTCCAGCACCGTTTGCAGCGGACGCCCGCTCGGGTCGACGCCGACGGCGCCGTTGCGGGTCTTGTGCCCGGTCGCCAGCGCGGTGGCCGCGGCGGCGGAGTCGGTGACGACCTCGTCCGGGTCCTCCGGGTCGGTGTGCACGAGACCGGTCACCGGCAGCCGGTTCATCGCCAGGTCGCCGTGCCTGCCGAGGGTCGCAAGGCGGATCAGCTCGCGCTGGCCGAGGCCCATGCCGTCGCCCTGGATGTAGATGACGTTGCGCGCGTGGGCCGCCACCGGTTCGGCCGCCGACGCCGCCACCCCGCTGCCGAACAGGACCAGCGCCGCCACAAGAACCCCTGACCGCATCACGCCTCCCGAAGAATAGTTAGGAAACTTTCCTAACATAGGACGCCGGGAAAGGCGAGGTCGTGGCTCCTAGGATGAGCCCATGACCCGACCCGGTGGCCGCAGCGCCCGCGTCCGCGACGCGGTGCACGACGCCGCCGTCGAACTGCTCGCCGCCGGGGAGATCGACGCGGCGATCCCGAAGATCGCCGAGCGGGCGGGGGTGAACCCGACCAGCATCTACCGGCGCTGGGGCAGCCGCGACGCGCTGCTGCTCGACGCGGCGGTGACGCGCCTGCGCGCGACCTCGCCGATCCCGGACACCGGTTCGCTGCACGGCGACCTGCTCGGCTGGGCCGAGGGTGTCGAACGCGCGATGCGCGACCGGCACGGCCAGATCCTGCTCCGCGCGCTCGTCGCCACCCTGAGCCCGGACGAGAAGCCGCTCGAGTACCTCCAAGCCCGCGGGGACGACCTGCAGGCCGCCCTCGACCGGGCCGAGGCGCGCGGCGAGCCGGCACCGTCGGTCGACGAGGTGCTCGACTTCGTCCTGGCCCCGCTCTACCTGCGCGTGCTGTTCCGGCGCCCGGTCGAGCCGGGCACCGGGGCGCAACTCGTCGACCGGTTGCTCAAGGCGCGTTGAGCAGGTCCGGCTCGCGGCGCCGGCCGAGGTGGTTGAACAGCAGGTTCAGCACGAACGCCAGCACCGCCGCGACCGTGATCGAGCTGCCGCAGATGGTCTGCAACCAGGCCGGGAAGTGCTTGAAGAAGTCCGGCGCGAACGCCGGCAGCAGGCCGACGCCGAGGGCCACCGCGACGACGAAGGTGTTGTGGTTGCCGGAAAACTCGACCGTCCGGAGGTTCTGGGCGCCCACCGCGGCGACCATCGCGAACATCACGACGGCGACCCCGCCGATCACCGGTTCCGGGATGGCGGCGATGAACGCGCCGATCTTCGGCACCAGCCCCATCACCACCAGGATCCCGCCGGTCACCGCGACCACCCAGCGGCTGCGCACGCCGGTCATCCGCACCAGGCCGACGTTCTGCGCGAACGCCGTGTCGGGGAAGGAGTTCAGCACCCCGCCGAGCACGGCCGAGACGCCGTCGGTGGCCAGCCCGCGCGCGAGGTCGGCGTCGGTCGGCGGCCGCCCGGTGATCTCGCCGACGGCGATCATGTCGGCGGTGGACTCGGTGAACGTCACCAGCATCACCACGCACATCGACAGGATCGCGGCGACCGGGAACGTCGGCGCGCCGAAGTGGAACGGCGACGCCAGCCCGAACCAGCCGGCCGCGCGCAGGCCGTCCCAGTGCACCAGCCCCATCGGGATCGCGACGACCAGCCCGATCGCCAGCGCCAGCAGCGGCCCGATCTGGTTGGCGAACCCGCGCAGCACGCGGGTGAAGAGCACGAGCAGCGCGAGCACGCCGAACGCCAGCCCGAGGTGCGACGGCGCCGCGTAGTCCGGTGCCGTGCTGTCGTGGCCGGCGATCATCGCCGCACCCGGGCCGAGCAGGGAGACGCCGATGACCAGCAGCAGCGTTCCCGTGACCAGCGGCGGGAAGAACCGGATCAGCTTCGCGAACGGCTTCGCGATGAGCAGCCCGAACACGCCGGACACGAGCATCGCGCCGTAGACCGCGGGCAAGCCGTACTGGGCGGCGATGAGGATCATCGGGTTGACGACGGTGAACGTCGCGCCGGCCACCACCGGCAGCCGGATGCCGAGCAGCTTCCCGATGCCCACGGCCTGTATCAGCGTCGCGATGCCCGCGACCAGCAGATCGGCGTTGACCAGCAGCCCGATCGTCGCCGGGTCGAGCTTGAGCGCGCTGCCGACGATCAGCGGCACCGCGACCGAACCGGCGTACATGATCGACATGTGCTGGAGGCCGAGCAGGGCCAGCCGGCCGGCGGGCAGGCGCCGGTCGACCGGGTGGACCGCGGATTCCGTCATGAGCGGACGGTAGCAAGCCCCGGCCGTGATGATCATGGTTCGGGGGGCGGCGCGAAAGCCGGGAATGTGTGACCATCGGTGCATGACTTCGGGTGGCATTTCCCAGGTGGGCCCGCCGTTTCGCGCCGATCACGTGGGGAGCCTGCTGCGGCCCCCGGTGCTGCGCGACGCACGAAGGCGGCACGAAAGCGGTGAGATCGGCGCGGAGCAGCTCCGCGCGGTCGAGGACGACGCGATCCGCGACGTGATCAAGATGCAACGGGCGGCCGGGCTGAGCTCGGCGACCGACGGCGAATTCCGGCGCGGCTCGTGGCACATGGACTTCATCTACTCGCTCGGCGGCATCTCGAAGAGCGACGAGCGGCTGCACGTCAAGTTCCACAACCTGGCGGGCGACCTCGAGTTCAGCCCGCCCGGGCTGCAGGTCGACGGCAAGGTGCGGCTCGACGAGCCGATCTTCGCCGACCACTTCCGGTTCCTGCAGTCCCATGTGGACCCGGGCGTGACGCCGAAGCTGACCATCCCCTCGCCGAGCATGGTCTACTACCGCGGCGGCCGGGCCGCGGTCAGCGAGACCGTCTACCCGGACCTCGAGGAGTTCTTCGCCGACCTCAGCGCGGCCTACAAGCAGCAGGTCACCGCGGTGCACGACCTCGGCTGCCGGTACCTGCAGCTCGACGACACCAGCCTGGCCTACCTGAACGACCCGGCGCAGCGGGAGCTCGTCGCGCGGATGGGCGGCGACCCGGACACCCAGCACCTGCGCAACATCGCGACGATGAACGCGGCGCTCGAAGGCCGTCCCGAGGACCTCACGGTGACGACCCACCTGTGCCGCGGCAACTTCCGGTCGTCGTGGGTCGCTTCGGGGAGCTACGAATTCGTCGCCGAAGCGCTGTTCGGCGAGCTGGCCGTCGACGGGTTCTTCCTGGAGTTCGACGACGAACGCTCCGGCGGCTTCGAGCCGCTGCGGTTCGTGCCGAAGGACAAGAAGGTGGTGCTCGGCCTGGTCACGACCAAGCGGGCGGAGCTGGAGGACCCGGACGTCCTGGTGCGGCGGATCGAGGAGGCTTCGCGGTACGTCGACGTCGACCAGCTCTGCCTGTCGCCGCAGTGCGGCTTCTCCTCGACCGAGGAGGGCAACGACCTGACCCCGGACGACCAGCTGCGGAAGCTGGAACTGATCGTCGCGACGGCCGACCGCGTCTGGGGCGGCCACTGATGATCACGTGCGTCGTCGACTACGTCATCGACCCCGCGAAACTCCCCGACTTCGAGCGCTTCGCCGCGGCCTGGATGCGGCTGGTGCAGCGGGAAGGCGGCATCCACCACGGCTACTTCCTGCCGTCGGAAGGGGCGAGCGACGAGGCCCGGGCGCTGTTCAGCTTCGAAAGCCTGGCCGCGTACGAGCGTTACCGGACGCTGTTCGGCGTCGACCCGGACTTCATCGAGGCCGACAAGATCCGCGAGGAGAGCGGCTGCGTGGTGCGGTACCGGCGCACCTTCATGCGCCCGCTGCTGCCGGACGACGAAGAAGGGTGAGACACAGCGCGCAGCGGCCGCCGTCGGTGGTGGATCGGGTCCTTGATCTGCTGGGCTCCTTCACGGCCGAACGGCCGCGGCTGACGCTGTCCGAGCTCAGCCGGCGGGCCGGGTTGCCGTTGTCGACCACGCACCGGCTCGCCGGCGAGCTCACCCGGCGCGGCGCGCTCGTGCGCGACGAAACCGGCGCCTACCGCGTCGGGCTGTGGCTGTGGGAAGTCGCCTCCCTCGCGCCGCACGGCGCTGAGCTGCGGGAGAGCGCGATGCCGTTCCTCGAAGACCTCTACGAGGCCACCCACCAGAACGTGCAGCTCGCCGTGCTCGACGGGACGGAGGTTGTTTACGTCGAACGCATCTCCGGCCGGGGCGCGGTCAACGTCCTGACCCGCGTCGGCGGGCGGCTGCCCGCGCACGCCACCGGTGTCGGCCAGGTCCTCCTCGCGCACGCCCCGGCCGAGGCCCAGGAGGAAGTCCTGGCCGGCCCGCTCAAGACGTTCACGCCGAAGACGATCGGCTCGTCCGCGCAGCTGCGGCGGGTGCTGGCCGACGTCCGGCGGGACGGGTACGCGATCAGCGACGGGCAGATCGAGCTGATCGCCCTGTCGGTGGCGGCCCCGGTCCGCGACGCCACGGACGACGTCGTGGCCGCGATCTCGGTGGTCGTCCCGGCGGAAGGGACCGACCCGCGGACGCTGGTCCCGGCGGTGCGGGCGGCCGCGCGGGGCATTTCGCGGGTGCTGGGCGCGCCGCGGGCCCCGCGGCCGTCCGGCGGACCGCGCCTCGACTGACCGACCCCGTTGTGGTCGGATGAGGTCGAGGTTGCCGGATGGGGTGAGGAGCAGGAATGACCACCGTTCTCGTCGTCGGTGCTGGTCAGAGCGGGTTCCAGGCCGTGGCTTCGCTGCGGGACCGGGGCTTCGGCGGCCGCGTCGTGCTGGTCGGGGACGAGCCGGGCGTGCCGTACCAGCGGCCGCCGCTGTCGAAGGCCTACCTGGCCGGGACGGCCGGGCTCGACCAGTTGCACCTGCGCGGTGCGGACTTCTTCGCCGAGAAGGACATCGAGCTGGTCGAGGCCCGCGTCGGAACCATCGACCGCGCGGCGCGCCGGGTCACGCTCGAAGACGGCCGCGAGCTGGACTACGACTTCCTCGTCCTGGCCACCGGCGCCCGCAACCGGACGCTGCCCGTGCCGGGTGCCGGCCTGCCCGGCGTGCTGACCCTGCGCACCCGCGACGACGCCGACCGGCTCCGTGAATCCCTCGCGCAGGCCGAGCACGTCGTCGTGGCCGGCGGCGGGTTCATCGGGCTGGAGTTCGCCTCGCACGCCGGCCGCCCGGTGACGATCGTCGAGGCGCAGGACCGGCTGCTCAACCGGGTCGCGACGCCGGAGATCTCCGCCTACTTCGCCGGCCTGCACCGCACCGCCGGGCACACGGTCCTGCTCGGCCGGGGTGTTGCGGCCATGCACGGCGACGAGCGCGTCCGCGAGGTCGAGCTGACCGACGGCACCCGGCTGCCCGCCGACCTGGTCGTCGTCGCCGTCGGGGTGGTGCCCGAGACCACGCTCGCCGAGGCCGCCGGGCTCCCGGTGCGCAACGGCGTCGTCGTCGACGCGCACCTGCGGACGGCAGACGAACGGATCTTCGCCATCGGCGACTGCGCCAACTTCCCGTGCGTGCAGGCCGGGGTCGAAACCCGGCTGGAGTCCGTGCAGAACGCCGTCGACCAGGCCCGTTGTGTGGCCGCGGCGATCACCGGCACCGAGGAGCCGTACGCCAGCCTGCCGTGGTTCTGGACCGACCAGGCGGGCGCGAAGCTGCAGATCGCCGGAATCCTGTCGGGCGCGGACCGGTCGGTGGTCGCGGGCGACCCGGCCGAGGGGAAGTTTTCGGTGCTGTCCTTCCGCGACGACGTCCTCATCGCCGTCGAGTCGGTGAACCGGCCCGCCGACCACATCGCCGCGCGCCGCCTTTTCACCGCCGAACCGAAGCCCGCGTACGCCGACCTCGAGGTGAGCGAGTTCGACTTGAGGGCCTACCTCAAGTCAGCGTCAACTCGTGGTTGACGACTAGGTTACGTCAACCTACAGTTGACGGCATGGACCTACCTGCCAACGTCAAACTCGACGACCTCATCAGCGCGATCAAGAGCAACAACGACCAGGACGCCCTCGCCCAGCTGACCGACGCCGTCTACGTGGGCGAACACCTCGGTGAAGTGGCCGACCACCTGATCGGCCACTTCGTCGACCAAGCCCGGCGCTCGGGCGCGTCGTGGACCGAGATCGGCAAGAGCATGGGCGTCACCAAACAGGCCGCGCAGAAGCGGTTCGTGCCGAAGGTGGAGCCGGCCGGGGACCCGGCCGGCTCGATCGAACGCGTCTACGGCCGCTACACCGACCGGGCCCGGCACGTCGTGGTGGAGGCGCAGAAGGCGGCCGCCGAGCACGCCAGCCCGGAGATCGACACCGTGCACATCGTGCTGGGCCTGCTCACCGAGCCGGCGGCGCTCGCGGCCGGGGCGATCCTGGCCCAGGGGGTGCAGCTCGACGCCGTCCGCGAGGCCGCCGAAGCGCGGTTGCCGGAAGCGGTGGACCCCGCCCCCAACGTGGTGCCGTTCTCCGCCGGCGCGAAGAAGGCGCTCGAGCTGACCATGCGCGAGGGGCTGCGGCTCGGGCACAACTACATCGGCACCGAGCACATGCTCCTGGCCCTGCTGGAGCAGGGCGAGGGCTCCGGCTTCGAGGTGCTCGACGGACTGGGCGTCAAGAAGGACAAGGCCGAGGCGAAGATCCTGGAGGTGCTGGCGGAGATCCTCGCCGCCCGGGGGCAGTGAGACTCCTGCTGGCCGCCGCGCTTCTCGCGCTGCTCCTGGTGACGCTGCTCTGACCGGGAAGGACCAGGGGGTCTTCCCTGCCGCGGAACGGCCCTCCGCACGCGCGTGCGGAGGACCGTACCGAAATCAGCGGATCAGGCGTCGGACTCCGGGCGGCCGTCGGCGGCCCAGGCCGTGTGGAACGAGCCTTCGCGGTCCACCCGCCGGTAGGTGTGGGCCCCGAAGAAGTCCCGCTGGCCCTGCACCAGCGCGGCCGGCAGCCGGTCGGCGCGGAGGCCGTCGTAGTACGCCAGCGCCGTCGAGAAGCCCGGCGTCGGGATGCCGAGCTTGACCGCCGTCGAGAGCACCGAACGCCACGAGTCCTGCGCGTCCTCGACCGCCTTGCGGAAGCCGCCCGAGGTGAGCAGCGTCGGCAGCTCCGGCTCGTCGGCGTAGGCCGTGGTGATGTCGTTCAGGAACTTCGCGCGGATGATGCAGCCGCCACGCCAGATCGAGGCGACCTTGCCGAGGTCGATGTCCCAGCCGTACTCCGTGGCGCCGGCCTGGATCTGGTTGAAGCCCTGCGCGTACGCGACCACCTTCGACGCGTACAGCGCCTGCTCGACGTCGTCGGCGAAGCGCTCCAGCGACGAACCCGACAGCGGCGCCGCCGAAGGGCCGCCGAGCCCGCGGGCCGCCGCGCGCAGCGACTTCGACCCGGACAGCGAACGCGCGAAGACGGCTTCGGCGATGCCCGAGATCGGGACCCCGAGGTCGAGGCCGATCTGCACGGTCCAGCGGCCGGTGCCCTTCTGCTCGGCGGCGTCCTCGACGACGTCGACGAAGGGCTTGCCGGACGTCTGGTCGACGTGGGCCAGCACCTCGGCGGTGATCTCGATCAGGTAGGAGTCGAGCCGCCCGGTGTTCCACGTGCGGAACACGTCGGCGATCTCGGCCGGTGCGTATCCGCCCGCGTGCCGGAGCAGGTCGAACGACTCCGCGATCAGCTGCATGTCGGCGTACTCGATGCCGTTGTGCACCATCTTGACGAAGTGGCCGGCGCCGTCGGCGCCGATGTGCGTGCAGCACGGCTCGCCGTCGACCTTCGCCGAGATGTCCTCGAACAGCGGGCCGAGCGACTCGTACGACTCCTTCGAGCCGCCGGGCATGATGCTCGGCCCGTGCAGCGCGCCTTCCTCGCCACCGGAGACGCCGCTGCCGACGAAGTGCAGCCCGCGCTCGCGCAGCGCCTTCTCGCGGCGGCGCGTGTCGGCGAAGTGCGCGTTGCCGGCGTCGATGATCACGTCGCCCTCTTCGAGCAGCGGCGCGAACTCCTCGATGACGGCGTCCGTCGGGCCGCCCGCCTTGACCATGATCACGACCTGCCGCGGCCGCTCCAGCGCGTCGACGAACGCCTGCGCGGAGTACGCCGGGATGAAGTCGCCTTCGTCGCCGAACTGCTCCACCAGCGCGCGGGTCCGCTCCTCGGACCGGTTGTGCAGGGCCACCGTGTGCCCGTGCCGGGCCAGGTTGCGGGCCAGGTTGCGGCCCATGACCGCCAGGCCGGTGACCCCGATGCTCGCCTTCTTGCTCATCCGAATCCTTCCGAAGTCTCTCTCGATTCAGACAGTAGTCCGATCGACGCCTCAAGGGAGGCCACGGAGGAGCAGCTCACCTAGTTCAGGAGAAGCAGCGGATCGGGCCCTTGTTGTAGGCGAGCATGTCCGTGATGGCCGCGACGAGGTCGATCTGCGCGCCCCACTCGGCGCCGTCGAGCTCGGCGTACGCGCGGTGCAGGTTGCCCGGCAGCCGCTCCTGCTCGGACAGCTCCGAGAAGTCGCCCAAGTCCGTCTCCTTCGCCAGCTCCAGCGGGGACAGCCCGGCGGCCTTACCGCGCTCGGCCGTCTTCTGGACGAAGGCGAGGTATTCGTCCACTTTGTCCACGACGTCCAACCCGCACGGGCCGCCGTGACCAGGCAAGATCACTTCGGGAGACAGTTCCCGGATGACGTCGAGGCCCTTGCGCCACCCGGCCACCGAGCCCATCAGCGCGAACGGGCTGCCGCCGTTGAACACCAGGTCACCGGCGTAGAGCACGCGCTGCCCCGGCAACCAGACCAGGACGTCGTTGGTCGTGTGGGCGGCGTGGCCGGGGTGGATCAGCCGGATCTCGACGTCCCCGGCGTACAGCGTGAGCCGGTCGTCGAAGACGATCTCCGGCGGCCGCGACCGCAGCTCACCCCAGTCGCTGCCGACGAAGATGCCCTCGAACGTCTGGATGCCCTCGGCGGCCATCAGCTCGCGGGTCTTGCGGTGACCGACCACGGCCGCGCTCGTGACGAGGTAGTTGCCGTTGGTGTGGTCGCCGTGGTGGTGGGTGTTGACCAGGGTCGTCACCGGGCTGCTGGTGGTCCCTTCGACCGCGGCGAGCAGCGCGCGCGTGCGGCGCTCGGTCGAGCAGGTGTCGATCAGCACGGTGTGGTCGCCGGCGTCGACGAAGCCGCAGTTGTTGATGTACCAGGAGCCGTCCGGCTGGACGTAGCCGTGGACCTGGTCGGCCAGCCGGGTGACGGCGGCGGCGGAGGGGGAACGATCGGTCACGGGGCCACTATGCCCCACACCGGGCTCCGCCGGTTGGCGGAATAATTCGGAATTTCGCTGGTCCAGGCGAGTGATAGCGCAGGTGACTGGCGTTCCGCGGCGTTTCCTGGAACGCTGCGCGGTGTCATCATCGAGATCCGCAAGGTGAAGCACTAACCTGGGTGGGTTCGATAGTTCGCGTGCGACGGCGGCCGGTGGCCGCCGTTGCTTGGTAGTGGTCCGGGAGAGCAGGGCGATGGCCAGCACCGTCACCTCGCGCCGGAAGCAGCTCGGGAACGAGCTCCGGCATGCCCGCACCGCGGCGCGGATGACACAGCAACAGGTCGCCGAGGTCCTCGGCTGCACCCAGGGCAAGGTCAACAAGATCGAGTCCGGTGCCGTCGGGGTGAAGCTCGGGGATGTGCGATCGATGCTGAACGCGTTCGGGATCAACGGAGAAGAAGCCGACACGCTGATGAACCTGGCGCGGGCCGCCGCCGGGCAGCGCGGCCACTGGTCCGGCTACCGCTCGGTGGTGCCGCACTGGTTCCGCACCTTCACCGACCTGGAGCCCGCGGCCGCCGAGATCCTCACCTGGCACGGCGAGCGCATCCCGGGCCCGCTGCAGTCCGAGCACTACATGCTCAAGCAGTTCACCGAGTTCGGCGCCACGGACGTGACGTCCCTGGTCCGCAACCGCCTCGACCGCAAGGCGGTGTTCGAGCAGCAGCAGCCGCCGTACTACCGCTTCATCATCAGCGAAGGCGCGCTGCGCCGGGCACCGGGCGGGTACGCGCCCGCGGTGATGCTCGACCAGGTCGAGCACCTGCTCTCGCTCGAGAAGCACCCGCGGGTCTACGTGCACGTACTGCCGTTCGGCGCGCGGCTGGCCGCGGTGCCCAACGACTTCACGATCATGCGGTTCCCGGACCGCACCCGGGACTTCGTCTACATCGAGCACTCCGCCGGCGGGCTCTACCTCGACGACGTCAAGGACTTCAACATCTTCGTCGACTCGTGGGACCGGCTCCGCGGAGCCGCGCTGGAGCGCCAGGAGACCCGGCAGTTCCTCAAGGAGCTCGCGGAGGGTTACCGCGCCCAGATGCAGCAGCTCCAATAGGGCGAATGGTCCTGTCAGGTGTCCCAAGTGGTGAACAACTTTCGGTAGAGTCGCTCTGTTGCGCCTGATTCCACCACCGGAAGTGCCGCCCGAAGGGGAGATCGTGGACCCCGACTTCCTCCCCGACGCCGTCGACCTCGACCGGCCGAACATCGCGCGCATCTACGACTGGGCCCTCGGGGGCTCCGCGAACTGGGCGATCGACCGGCAGTACGGCGAGCAGGCGGTGCAAGCGTTCCCGCTGGCGAAAACCCTCGCGCGGAGCAACCGCGCCTTCCTCGGCCGGGCGGTGCGCTACTGCCTCGCGCAAGGCATCACGCAGTTCCTCGACCTCGGCTCCGGCATCCCGACCGCGGGCAACGTGCACGAGGTGGCCGACGACCACGTCGACGACAGCCGGTGCGTCTACGTCGACAACGAGCCCGTGGCCGTCGCGCACGGGCGGATGCTGCTCGAGGAAGCGGGCGACCCCGAGCGCCACGCCGTGCTGCACGCCGACCTGCGTGACGCCGAAGAGGTCTGGGAAGCCGCGCTGGCCACCGGAGTGCTCGACCCGGACCGGCCGATCTGCCTGCTGACCGTGGCGGTGCTGCACTTCCTGCCGGACGTCACCGGTGTCCGCGAAGCCATCCGCGACTACCGGAAGCTCCTGGCGCCCGGGTCGGCGTACGTCCTCTCGCACGCCACCGAGTCCGGCGTCGAAGGCGAAGAGCTGGAGCAGATCCGGAAGCTCGTGAAGCTGTCGGAGCGGTCGAGCTCGCCCGCGGTATCCCGGTCGCTCGACGAGATCGCCGCCTTCTTCGGTACCTTCGACGTCATCGAGCCCGGGATCGTGCCTGTGGGAGAGTGGCGCCCCGAGCCCGGCGCCGCCACGGTCCCCCTCGCGAGCGTGGTCGGCGGTGTCGGCCGCAAGCCTGGAGGACGCAATGACGACGCAGGACCCCGAAGCCCCTGAAGGCGTGGACCTGGACCGGCCGAACGCGGCCCGCATCTACGACTGGTTCCTCGGCGGCGACGCCAACTGGGCCATCGACCGGCAGTTCGGCGAGCAGGCGGTCAAGACGTTCCCGATGATCAAGACCGTCGCGCGCGCCGGCCGCGACTTCCTCGGCCGCGGCGTTCGGTACCTGGCGCGCAACGGCATCGACCAGTTCCTCGACCTCGGCTCCGGCGTTCCGACGGTCGGGAACGTGCACGAGGTCGCGACGGAGGTGAACCCGGACGCGCGGTGCGTGTACGTCGACAACGAACCGGTCGCCGTCGCCCACTCGCAGATCCTGCTGGAGCAGGAGGGCGTCGCGGACCGGCACGCGGTGCTGCAGGGCGACCTGCGCGACCCGGCCGACATCTGGAAGCGCGCGCTCGACACCGGTGTCCTCGACCCGAACCGCCCGATCGGCTTGATCATGGTCGGCGTCCTGTACTTCCTCGGCGCCGACGAGCCGGTGGCCCAGACCATCCGGAAGTACCTGTCGCTGCTGCCGTCCGGCTCGTACTTCCTGTCCTCGCACCTGACCAGCGACGGCCTGCAGGAGATGGCCGACGCGGACAGCCGCGAGACGATCATGAAGCAGTACAACCAGTCCAGCACGCCGCTGCACCTGCGCACCCGGGCGGAGTTCACGTCGTTCTTCGAGGGGCTGGAGCTGGTCGAGCCGGGCATCGTCTTCCTGCCGGAGTGGCACCCGGAGGAAATCGAGTCCCGGGCCACGAAGAAGCTCGCGAACGACCCGTCGTTCGTCGGCCACCTCTGCGGCCTGGGCCGCAAGCCGTGACGGCGGCCGCCTACGACGCGGTCGCCGTCCAGTACGCCGAATTCGCCCGCGAGGTCTGGGACGACCACCCGCTGGAACGGGCGGTGTGGACGGCGTTCGCCGATTCCGTGCGCGGCCGCGGCCCGGTCGCCGACCTGGGCTGCGGTCCCGGCCACCTCACGGCGCACCTGCGTTCGCTGGGGCTGGACGCGTTCGGCGTCGACCTGTCGCCGGCGATGATCTCGCTCGCCAAGGCCGCCCAGCCGGATCTGCGGTTCGAAGTGGGCTCGATGGCGGCCTTGGAAGCGCCGGACGCGTCGCTCGCCGGGATCCTGTCCTGGTACTCGATGATCCACACGCCGCCCGCGGAGGTACCGGGGTACTTCGCCGAATTCGCCCGAACGTTGGCACCCGGCGGTCACGTTCTGTTGGGGTGCTTCGAATCCCGGGGCGGCCCGCTGACGTCGTTCGACCACAAGGTCACGACGGCCTACTGCTGGCCGCTGGACGATTTGGCGGGGATCGCGGCCGCGGCGGGATTCGCCGAGGTGGGGCGGGTGTACCGGGAACCGGGTGCGGGGGAGCGGCCGCTGCGGCACGGCAGCCTGCTGCTCCGGAAACCGTAGCCCCCCACAGCGAGAGCCCCGGTTCCGTCAGGGAACCGGGGCTCTTTGTGGTGGTACGGCAGTTCAGGCGTCAGGCGCGCGAGCCGATGCGGCCGCGCATCAACGGCGCCAGGTCGATCGCGGCCTCCAGCGGCCGGGTCGTGCGGACGCCGTCGGAGTGGCGCCGCAGCGGGAGATCCTGGTCGGTCGCCCACGTTGTGGTCTTGCGCAGCGGCGCCTGGATCAGGCTGAAACCGAAGCGGTTCCGCAGCTCGTTGCCGATCCCCTTGCGGCCACGGTGGTTTTCGTCCTCGCGGCGGAAGAGCGAGTTCACCCGGACGGCCATTCGTCTACACCCCCTGCTCTCGTCGCGGTGCTTCGGCACGGGAAAGCGCTTCCACACCTCTGCTTCGGACCAGCCCGGTCGTGGCCACGACGGCCTCCCGCCCGAAGGCGCGGAGCCGGTACGCGGCGAGAGCGCCCGGTGGCGCACTGTCCTCGACGATCACGCTGATCCTCCCCCATGAGGTCCTGCGGCAGCTTGGGTTGCTTCGTTCCGGCGCTCGCTCGTTCCAGCACTTCGGCCCGCGTCGACGACCGCCCGCCGCGAGCAGGCAGTCATTCACCGACGCCAGCGCCCCGGCCGATGCGATTAATCCTACTCCTGGAATAATCTTCATGTCGAGGCCGGACCTAGTTGATCACCCGCTTGGCCCTGTGGCTTGCTCCATTGAGACACTGAGTAGCCGGGAGCGGGTGCCTTCTGCCAGGTCGCGACCGCGCCCCCCATCGATCCTCGGAGGTACGACCCATGGCGGATTATCCGTCGTTCGCGGATTACGATCCGAACACGGCCGTGTCCCTGTTCGAAGAGGCCGCCTGGGAGAAGTCGTTCGCCAGTGAGCCCAACGGCGGCAGCTGCGTGGAGGTCAACCTCGGCTCCGACGGCCTGATCGGCGTCCGGGACACCAAGCTCGCGACCAGCCCCGTCTTCGTGTTCGACACCGCCGAGTGGGAAGCGTTCCTGATCGCCGTCAAGGCCGGGCAGTTCGACCTGCCCGCCTGAACCCGTCCCCGCGCGGGTGATCGTGATCACCCGCCCGCGTCCGGCTGCATCCGGCTGTGTCGAGAAAATGGCGAAGGCCTCCTTCCCCGTCCTCTGCGGTGAAGGAGGCCTTCGCAGGCGCCACGGATACGTCCGGGCGCGGGATGTGAGCGGAATCTCACCCGATTGCCGGAAGCTCCCCGCCTCGCAACCGGCTCCGGGTCCGCCGCCAGGCCACCACGACGAGCACCACGAGCCCGATGAGCGGCAACGTGCTGATCGCCCAGCTCACGCCCATCGGCGGTCCCGGCTGTTCCAGCACCGGCAGCGCGCGCAGCTCGCCGGTGCCGGCCCCGGCGGGGCCGTTGACCGCGAAGCGCAACGTCCAGTCGCCCGGCCGCGGCATCGAGCGGACGTCCAGGCCCCACACCTCGCGCTTGCGCGGGTGCCGGACCAGCGGCTGCTTCCGGTTCTGCCCGCCTTCCGGGTTGACCATGGTGAGCGTGCCGGACTTGCCCTCGATCCCGCCGTCGGGGATGAAGGTGAAGTCCAGCGACTGCATGGCTTTCAGCGGCCAGGTGCTGAACCCGACGGTCAGCCCGTACGGCCCGGCCTGCACCCGTTCGGTGTGCACGATGTTGACCGGCTCGTAGGCGTTCGCTGTCCCCGCGGTGGTGAACAGCAGCCCGGCAACGGCAGCCAGGGCGAGCAACGTTTTACGCATCAGCGGTTTCCCCCTTTTTGGGCGCCAGCAGGCAGAGCATCCCGCCGAACCGCCACCCGGCGAACCCGCCGAGCAGCCCCAGCGCCGCGCTGAGCACGGCGGTCGTCGTCAGGTACCAGGCCGGCGGCAGGTGCGCGCCGGTGTAGAGCAGGAACCCCTGGACCGGCAGGCTCAGCCCGAGCAGCAGCCCGGCGATCCCGCCGGCCACCACGGAAACGCGGCCCGCGCGCCACCCGCGGCGCCGTCCGGCGAAGTACACCAGCTCCATCAGCGCGGCCACCGGCAGCAGCGCGATCGGCGTCAGCGACGGCATCGCCGGCACCCCGGAAACCGCGTCCCGCAGCGGCAAGCCGACCAGGTCGGCGTAGGCCTGCGCCGCCCACGGCGAGAACCACCAGAACACCGCCTGCACGGCCGCGACCAGCGCCGCGGTGCCGACGGCTCCGCCCGGACGGCGGACGAACCCGGCGCCGACGGCGACCAGCAGCACCGCCATCATCGACGTCCCGATCGCGATGGCGTCGGCGTAGTCGTCCGGCACCTGCTGCAACCCGAGCGCCAGCACCGGCCCGAACGTGAGCAGCACGGTCAGCGACGCCAGCGTGCCGAGCCGGCCCCACCGGTGCTCCCGCGCCGCGGCGAACACCGCGGTCGTGCCGATCAGCGACACCGTGATGGACAGCAGCAGCCCGATGTGCGGCGGCGAGTCGATGACCGCGTCGAAGCCGTAGAGCCCGTGCCACCACTGGTCCCACAGCCCGTACAGCAGGAACGTCGCCGCGCCGACCCCGGAGACCAGGTAGCCCAGCGGGGCCGCGAACGTCCGGCCGAACACGTTGACCACGCGCCCGCCGATCCGCGGGTCGACCGGGCGTCCAGCGCGCCGCGCCGCCGTCGTCAGCAGGACGACGGCGAGGCTCGCCAGGCCGACGACCG
Organism: Amycolatopsis sp. A133; assembly: GCF_031082405.1. Classification (GTDB taxonomy): domain Bacteria; phylum Actinomycetota; class Actinomycetes; order Mycobacteriales; family Pseudonocardiaceae; genus Amycolatopsis. The sequence goes on along the minus strand of NZ_JAVHJU010000025.1, from coordinate 27,744 downwards.
CGCTGCCCGCGTACAGGAACAGGTGCGGCAGCGTGAAGAACGTGTCCGGCCCGACGTCGTCGTGCCACTGGATGTCCCAGGTGAGCCCGACCAGTGACAGCAGCGACCCGCCGAGCACGACGTTCGCGGGCAGCAACCCCGTTCGCGCCTGTTTTGCCACCGACGTCGAGCGCACGCCGGATGCGGTGAGATCCATTCCCCCTCCTTCTACTTGACCAGCACGGGAAAGACGACCTGCGCGGGCCCGCCGGGGCCGCGCAGGGAAACGGTGATCTCCCACTGCCCGGGCATCGGCAGCCCGACGTTCGTGGCGCGGAAGCGGCCGGGGCCGTCCGGCCCGGCGGGCACCGGCGCGAACGCGTGCCCCATCTGCGCCATGACCGGCGCGACCGTGACGGCGTCGGGCGCGGGACCGGTCACCGTCACCGCGAACGTGTTCCCGCCGATGCGGGGCTCCTCCGCGGAGAACTGGACGGTGTACGGACCCGAAACCGCCTGCTGAGCGGTGGGTTTTGCGGCGCCGCCGCCCCAGAACAGCCACGCGGCACCGGCCGCGACGACCAGCGCGACGAGGGCGATCGGCCACGTCGGGCGCTTCACCGGCCGGCTCCTGCCGCCGGGACGTCGACCACGGCGGGGACGGTGAGCACCCGGTAGCCGCGTTCGGCCTGCAGCCAGATCCGGTACCGGCCGGGCTCGGCGAAGGTGTAGGTGAAGCTGACGTCCGGGCCGTACGCGGCGACGGTCTCATCGGGACGGTCGGCCTGGCCGGCGACGGGCGGGATCATCGCGTGGACGTGCGCCCACGTGGGTGCCTTCGCGGCGGACGGACCGGGTGGCCCGGTGAACGGCCCGGTGATGATCAGGTGACCGAGCATGCCCAGCCACGGCTGGAGGTCCTGGGCGGGGAAGCGCGCGGTGATGGTGGTCGGCGTCCCCTGGCCGATCGTCAGCTCGACCGGGGTGCCGTCGACCGTCCGCGGTCCGGCGCCGGGTGGTTCGGGCGCGGGTGCACCCGCGCCCGTGAGGTCCACAGTGGATCGGACGAGCTGGACCCCGCCCCCGCGCCGGGCGAGTTCCGCGGCGACGGCGTACGTCCCCGCTTCCGGATCGGCGAGCCGGACGCGGTAGTCGCCGGGGCCGACGCGCACCGGGTGCAGGTGGCTCAGCCGGCCCGACGGGGACACCAGCACCAGGTGCACGAGCGCGTTGTCGTGGATCAGCAGGTCGTCGGCCGGGCGGCCGGTGGCGCCGTCGGTGAGCCGCAGGTTCAGGTTGTTCTGCCGGGCTTCGACGGCGAGGTTCACCGGCGGCCGCGAGTAATCCACTGTGGACAAAGGCGCGTTCGCGTACGGATCGGTGACGTTGTCGAACGTGGGATCCAGCCGGCTCCCGGGCGCCGGTAGCGGGGGAGTGGTCGCCGACAGCAGCGCCCCGGTGACGGCGACGGCGAGCGCGGCGACCACGCCGGCCGCCGGGACGAGCGCGAACGCGGTCCGCCTGGCCCGCACCCCCACGATCAGGGCGAGCAGCAGGAACGCGCCCGCGGCGACGAACCCGCCGTAGGTCGCCTTCTCCCACGGCGGGACCACCCGCGCGGGCACCACGAACGGGATCGTGGCCGGCGGCCCGGTGCCGTCGCTCAGCGAGAGTTCCCACGGTCCCGGTTTGTCGACTTGGAGATTTCCCGCGTAGACGCCCGGTGTGGCGCCGAGGACCACGTCGGTTCGCGAGGTCGTGACCCCGCCGGCCGCGACGGCCAGGTGCAGCGGGCCGGGCGCGGTGCCCTGGTGCGTCACGACGTCGACCCGCAGTGGTGACGGCGTGGTGTCGACCCGGCGGATGATCACGGTGAGCTCGCGCGCGCCGAGCGTCTGCGCCACTTGGATGTCGGCGCCGCCCGGCGCGCCGTCGGCGTGCGCGGTCCCGCCGCCGGCCGCGATCCCGAGCACGGCCAGCAGCATCAGCAGTGCCGCTTTCGATTTGGTCCCCATCGTGGTCCGAACCTAGCCAGTGCGGCCGGTGGCGGGCGTCACGGTGGCGAGGGAACCGTGATCCCCGGCTCGGGGGACCCCGGGCCCCGGGAACCTCAGGGGCCGAGGAACTTCCGCAGGTGGTCGACCACGGCGCCGGGCTGTTCCTCGGCCAGGAAGTGACCGCACTCGGCGAGGGCTTCGCCGGTGACGTCGGTCGCGTACTCCCGCCAGATGTCCAGGGTGGGGAGCGTGCCGAGCAGGCCGTTCGCGCCCCAGAGCGCGAGCAGTGGCTGGGTGACCCGCTTTCCGGCCTCGAAGTCGGCGTCGTCGAGTTCGGCGTCGTCGGGGAAGGAAGCGCGGTAGTCGTCGAAGCCCGCTCGGAGCGCTCCGGGCTGGGAGAAGGCGCGGACGTACTCGGCCTGCGCGTCGGCGTCGAGGGCGTGGCGCTGGTAGGTCCAGCGTTCGAAGAAGTAGCCGAGGTAGGCGGCGATGTTCTGGCCGGCCAGCAGTTCCGGCAGGTCCGGCTGGAGGTGGAAGAGCCAGTGCCAGTACGCCTTCGCGATGCCGGCGTCGAGGCGCTGCCACATCGCGCGGGTCGGCGCGATGTCGAGCACGGCCAGGCGTTCGACCTGGTCGGGCCGGTCGAGGGCCCAGCGGTGGGCGACGCGGCCGCCGCGGTCGTGCCCGGCGACGGCAACCTTCGGGAAGCCCAGGTGGTCGGCGAGCGCGGCGACGTCGGCGGCCATCGTGCGCTTGTCGTAGCCGGACCGCGGTTTGTCGGTGCGGCCGTAGCCGCGCAGGTCGGGGGCGATCACGGTGTGCGTCTCGGCGAGCGGCGCCAGGACCTTGTGCCAGCAGTGGGACGTCTGCGGCCAGCCGTGCAGCAGGAACAGCGGCGGGCCGTCCCCGGCTTGGACGTAGTGCATGCGGATGCCGTTCACCGTGGCCGGCGTGTCTAACCTGTTCATGGGGTTAGACGGTAGCGCTTCTTCTAACTGTCTTCAAGGGTTAGAATGAAGACATGGAATGGGTCTTCGACGGCGGACGGCCGTGCCTCGACCTCGTCAACACGATGCGAAGCAGGCACGAAGGCGGCGTGGAGCTGCTGACGGGCCCGGACGCGCTGGCCGAGTGGCTGGTGCTGGCCGGGTTCACGACGGGCCCGGTGCCGGTGACGGCGGGCAATGTCCTGGCGGCGAAGGCGCTGCGGGAGGCGATCGACCGGGTGCTGCTGCCGCCCGAGGTGCCGTCGGAGATGGACGTCGAACTGGTCAACAACGCGGCCGCGTCGGCCCCCGCGCCCCCGCCGCGCCTGACGCTGGTGGACGGCGTGCTCCGCCGGGAGGTCCCCGCCCCGAAGGATCCGGTGGCATCGGCGTTCGCGGCACTGGCGACGGACGCGATCGACCTGGCGACGAGCGACGCGGCGGTCCGCATCTGCGCGGCGGACGACTGCGGCCAGCGCTTCTGCGACGCCTCACCCCGCCGCAACCGCCAGTGGTGCTCGATGGCCCGGTGCGGAAACCGCGCAAAAGCCCGGGCCCACTACGCCCGCACGAACAGCCGAGACTGACCGACTCAGCCCGTGATGCCCCTCCAATCACGCGTGATGCCCCTCCAGACACGCGTGATGCCTTTCCGGACACGCGAGATCGCCGTCAGAGGTTCGGCTTCGCGCCCGGCCCGTCGCGGCGGATCAACGCTCGATACACCCGCGGGTGCGCCCGGAGCCACACGTTGAGCTTCCCGGTCCACCGCATGGGCGCGGTCCGCACCGCGGCCGGAACCGGCCTGCTCACCGCCCGCACCCAGGCCGCGAACCGCTCGAACCGGCGCTGGTCCGCTTTCGTCCACTGTAGACCGAGCAGCTCCCGCAGTGCAGGCGGCAAGGTGGCCCGGATCAAGAACAGCTGTCCCCGCTGCAACCCCCGCCACCACGCATCCGGCAGCCACTTCACCGGTTTCCGCACCGTCCGGATCGTCTCGAAGAGCGTGTCGATCGCCGCGTTCGCGCCGAAACCCGCGACCATCCCGTCGTAGTAGCGCTCGAACGCCGCCCAGTCCGGCGGCAGATCACGGTCCCGCACACCCAGCAGCCGCCCGATGTCGCGCATCTGCGCGTAGTACTCCTCGAGCTCCGAAGCAGACAGCGGCACGCCGAAAAACCGTTGCGCGTCAACAGGAGCCTTCACCAACGTCGCGTGCACCCACGCGTACGCCGCCGGATCCAGTGCACTGTAACGACGTCCGTCCGAGACGCCGGTGAACGTCCGGTGCAACGACCGCAACCGCGCGGCTTCCACGCGCGCGCCGGCCACCCCGCCGTAGACGTAGATCGACAGCGAGGCGACCGTCCGCATCAGCCGCGTCCAGGGATCCGACGTGTAGTCCGAGTGATCCCGCACGCCCGCCGCGACGACCGGGTGCGCCACCTGCAGCACCAGCACCTGTTCGGCCAAGAGCGCGTCGCGGAAGTCGCCGAAGTACTTCCACGCCGCCGTGCCGCGGACGACCGCCCGCGCCATCAGGCTCCGCGGAGCAGCATCATCAACGGCTCGGCCACCGGGGTGTCCGTCTCGCCGGTGGCCAGCCGCCGCAGCTGCAGCCCGGCGATCAGCGCCACCACCGGCCCGGCCAGCCGTCGCGGCTCCGGCACGCCCAGGGCTTCGAGGATCGTCACGGCCAGTTCGTCGTACGCCGCGAAGCAGCGCGAAGAAGCTTCGTGCAGCTCGGGATCGCGGGCCGACTGGAGGTACAGCTCGTGCGCGCCGAGTTCGTCGGCGCCGAACGGCAGCTGCGCGATCACGTGCTCGACGACCGAGGCCGCCTGCTCGACGCTCAGGCCGTCCGCGCGGTAGCCGTCGACGATCGCGCCGAGTTTTGCGGTTTCGTCTTCGACGAACAGCAGCATCGCTTCGCGCAGCAACGCGGTCTGGCTAGGGAAGTGGTAGGTCAGCGTACCGAGCGAAATCCCGGCGGCGGCCACGATCCGGCGGTTCGTCAGCCCGCCGACGCCGTGTTCGCCGACGACGGTCAGCGCGCCGCGCAGGATGGCCTCCCGGGTGCTCACCAGCTTGTCGCGGGATGCCGCTCCGGCCACCGTTCGACCTCTTCCAGTTGCGCGGCGAGGGAGATCAGCCGCTCCTCGGCGTGCGACGGGCCGAGCAGCTGCGCGCCGAGCGGCAGCCCGTCCGCCGTCTGCCCGGCCGGGACGTTGACCCCCGGCCAGCCCAGCACGTTCCACGGCCAAGCGTACGGGCAGGCGGCGATCATGGCCTGGTCGGTCTCCCAGCCGGACAGCCCGTCGAACGTGCCGATCGGCGGCGGCGGGGTGGCGGTGGTCGGGGTGAGCAGCACGTCGATGCGGCCGAACACCGAGCCGATCCGCCGGTGCAGACCCGGCTCGAGGGCGCGGGCGAGCCGCAGCGCGGGCCCGGCGAGCAGCCGGCCGTGGCCGGCGTTGCTGCGCGTGCGCGGGTCGAGCCCGGCCCGGTCGGGCACCCGCAGCGTCCAGTCGCGGACGCCGGTGAGCGAGCGCGGCAGGAACGTCAGCCCGATCAGCCCGTAGTCCGGTTCGACCTCGACGATCTCGTGGCCCAGCCCGGCGAGGGAGCCGGCGAGCCGCCGCACGTTCGCTTCGACGACCGGGTCGAGCCGGGTCTTGGTGGCGGTGAACGGGATCCGCGTGGACAGCCCGATCCGCAGCTTCCCGGGCTCGCGGGCGGCGGCCGCGCGGAACGAGCCGGGGGTCCCGGCGACGGCGTCGAGCAGCAGAGCGGCGTCTTCGACCGTGCGGGCCAGCGGGCCGAGCACGGTCAGGCCGTGGAACAGCTCGCCGCCGGTGGGGATCCGGCCGCGCTGGGTCTTGATGCCGACCAGCCCGGTCCACGCGGCCGGGATGCGCACCGAGCCGGCGCCGTCGGACCCGAGCGCGGCCGCGACGACCCCCGACGCCACCGCGGCCGCGCTCCCGCCCGAAGAACCCCCGGGGGTGTGGCCGGGGTGCCACGGGTTGCGCGTCACGCCGAAGGCCGGGCCCTCGGTGAACGGCCACTGGCCCAGCTCGGGGGTGTTCGTCTTGCCGATGATCACCGCGCCGGCTTCACGCAGCAGCGCGACGGCGGGCGCGTCGGCCGTCGCGCACGGGAACTCGCCGGAGCAGCCGAACGCCGTGGGCAGGCCGGCGAGGTCGACGTCGTCCTTGATCGCGACCGGCACGCCCAGCAGCGGCGCCCGGTTCCCGGCTTCGAGGCGCCGGTCGGCCGCTTCGGCTTCGGCGCGTGCCTCGTCGTCACGCAGGTGGCGGAAGGCGTTGAGCGTGGGCTGGCTCGCGTGCGCGCGCCCGAGCGCCGCCGCGGTGAGCTCGGCGGAGGTGACCTCACCCGCGGCGAGCTGCGCGGCCTGGGCGGCGAGGCCCGTGAAGTCGAGGCTCGTAGCGGTCATGGCGGCCCCCGAAGGTTCTCGTTCGTTCGAACGAACGTTACCGGATCCGGCGGCGGCCGACCAGCCCCGCTCTAGAGTGAGCCGGTAGCCGAGCCTGGAGGGCCGATGACGTTCGACTTCGCCGGATTCCCCGACGCCGCGCTGGCCGCGGTCCCCCGCGTCGACCTGGGCGGCTGGCCGACTCCGCTGCACGGGGCACCGCGGCTCGGCGAGGCCCTCGGTCTGCCGAACCTCCTGCTCAAGCGCGACGACGTGCACCCGCTCGGGGCGGGCGGCAACAAACTCCGCAAGCTCGAATACCACCTCGGTGCCGCCCGCGAGGCCGGCGCGGACACCGTGGTCACCTTCGGCGCGCTCCAGACCAACCACGGCCGGCAGACCGCCGCCGCGTGCGCGAAGCTCGGCCTGCGTTGCGAACTCGTGCTCACCGCCAAGGTCCCGCGGGACGGTGACGCCTACGAGCGCGGCGGCAACATCCCCCTGGACAAGCTCTTCGGCGCGACCGTCCACGTCTGTGCCGACGGCGAAGAAACCGGCCGCACCTACGACCGCCTGATCGCCGAAGCCGCCGCCGAGGGCCGGAAGGTCGCCACGATCCCGGTCGGCGGCTCCAACGACCTCGGCGCGCTCGGCTACGTCCGCGCCACGTACGAACTCGCGAAGCAGCTCGCCGATCGCGGCATCGAGCGCGCCCACCTCGTCGTCCCGCACGCCAGCGGCGGCACCGCGGCCGGGGTCGCGCTGGCCGCCGGGCTGCTCGGCGGCCTCGGCGTCGGCATCGCTTGCGTCAGCCACCCGCTCGACGAGGCCACGGAGAACCTCCGCGACCTCGTCGAAGGCGCGGCCAAGCTCCTGGGCGTCGAACCGCCGTCGCTCGCGCACACAAAAATGAGCGACTCCACGCTCGGCCCCGGCTACGGCATCCCGACCGACGCGGTCTGGAACGCTCTACGGCTTTTCGGTCGCACCGAAGGAGTGGTGCTCGACCCGGTCTACACCGGCAAGGTGGCCGCCGCGCTGGTCGAATGGGCGGGCCTCTTCGCCCCGGACGACCACGTGGTGTTCCTGCACACCGGCGGGATGCCCGGCCTGTATGGCTACGCGCCCGAATTCGCGGCGGCCGTCGAAGGCTGATTCGAGCCGGGTCGCCAGCCGCAGCAGCGAGAGCAGCAGGACGACGTCGGCGAGCAGCAGCAGCCGCTGCATGACGCCGATCGGGAAGGCGTCGGAGATCTCGCGGAACGGCTCGATCCCGGCCTCGCTCAGCCGCACGAAGACGAAGCTCAGCGCGAACAGCGCGAACGCCCCCGCGGTCAGCCGGATCGCCCGGATCAGCGCCTCCCGGTCCGGGTGGCCCTTCAGCGGTTCCAGCAGCGAAAACGCGGCACCGGGCAGGCTGCAGAACGCCACCAGGCACGCGTAGAGGTGGATCTCGCCGCTCACCGGGTCCGGCGCTTCGGGGTAGCTCGCCGGGAAGATCGCGGCGGCCGCGAGCCCGAGCGCCCACAACGCGAGCAGCAGCCGGGTCGTCCGGGACAGCGGCACGCCGGCGACCTGCAGCGCGCCGAGCACCGCGAGCGACCCGATGGCCAGCGAGAGCACGCTCGCCCCGAGCATCCCTTCGCCGCGGTCGGTCACGGTGTAGCTCGACAGCGTGTCGTACACCGGGTTGCGCGAGCTGATGATGTGCAGCACCACGGCCGTGAACAGCCCCCACCCGATCGCGCCCAGCGCGACCAGCCGCCACGGTCTCGTGCGGTTCCCCGCTTCCGTCCCCATGGCGTCCAGGGTCTCGGGAAACGCGCCACCCGTGATCAGGGAAGACCCTGAATAACCCCCTGATTGAAATCGACGAGGACGAGCGCCTGGTCGTCGTGCCGCTTCGGCCGCGGCCAGCGCTCGCCGTCCGGATCCTGCTTCTCGGCGGTGCGGACGGCGTCCAGCACGGCGTCGGGCCCGTCGGCGCGGGTGACCGCCAGCACCTCGCGCCAATCGAACAGCTCGTACTGGTCGACGCCGATGGACACGCCGTCGCTGGCGAGCAGGACGGCGTCGACGCCGTCCCGCCGCCAGCTGCGCTGGACCGCGTGCGCGGCGGCGTCCGGGTCGGCTTCGGCGACCCAGAAACCGTCGTGGGCGTTGCGACGGCGACGGACGTCGGCGCCGGTCTGGAGCATCCCGCGCCGCCGCAGCCGGGCGAGCCGGTCGTCCGAAACGACGTCGACCCCGAAGCCGCCGAAGCCGACCACCGGGCTGTCGGCGAGCACGAGCGCGTCGACGCGGTCTTCGAGCCAGCGCACGGCCGCGACCGTGCTCGACGGTGATCGCTGCGGCCGCAGGTGGTGTTCCGCCGTCACCGCGGCGATCGCGCTGGTCAGGACGTCGGTCAGAGCGGCTTCGGGTGCCTCGCGGAGGTCGTCGGCGAGGCGCCGGGCCAGCCGTTCCGCGTACCAGCCGCCCGGGGGTTGCGAGGGGTCCGCCGAAGTGGCGCCGTCGAGGACCAGCACCGCGTTGTCCAGCACGACGACGTGGTCCTCGGTCGGGCGGGGGTGGCCGTCGGCGCCCACCCCGGCCCGCTCGGCGATCACGATCTCGGGCATCACCCGACTGTACGTCCCCCGTCCGGTGGCTTCGCGCTGAGCGTGTCAACCCAGGTTGACAATCGCCGGATGTCAACGTAGGTTGACGGACATGACGGAAGCGACGGATTTGGCCGCCCGGGCGGGTGACCGCGATCCCCGGGTGGGGCTGCGCGCGGTCGCCGCGCTCCGGCGGCTGCTGGAACAACTGGAGGCCGTGCAGGTCCGCAGCGCGCGGGTGCACGGCTGGTCGTGGCAGGAAATCGCCGCCGAGCTGGGGGTCAGCCGGCAGGCCGTGCACAAGAAGTACGGGAGGCACTGATGTTCGAGAGGTTCACGGCCGACGCGCGGATGGCGGTCGTCGAGGCGCAAGTCGTCGCGCGGGAGTCCGGCTCGGTGGAGATCGGGCCCGCCCACCTGCTCGCCGGGCTGGTCAAGACCGAGGTCGGGGTGCTCGCCGAACTGGGCGTGTCCACCGACGACATCGCGGCCGAGCTGGCCCGCACTCGGCGCCGCGGCGGGGTGAGCGACGCCGACGCCGAGGCCCTCACCGAGTTCGGCATCGACGTCGAGCAGATCGTCGAACGCGTCGAGCAGACGCACGGCGAAGGCGCGCTGGCCGGGCGGCTCGGCCCGGCCAAGCGGGGGCACATCCCCTTCACCGCGCAGTCGAAGAAGACCCTGGAGCTGAGTCTCAAGGAAGCCGTCCGGATGGGGGACAAGCACCTCGGTCAGGAGCACATCCTGCTGGCGCTGGCCCAGCAGCGCGGCACCGACGACGTGCTCGCCCGGCGCGGCGCCGACTACCTGACGCTGCGCCGGGCCGTCCAGCAGCGCAGGGCGGGCTAGTGAACGGGCTGCTGCTCTTCGCGCTGCGGTTCGCGCCACACGACGAAGGGCAGCAGCACCTGCGTCAGCGGCCCGATGGCCAGCGCGTAGAGCACGGTGCCGGCCCCGACGGTCCCGCCGAGCAGGAAGCCCACCGCGACGACGGTGATCTCGATGCCGGTGCGCACCAGCCGGACCGACCAGCCGGTGCGTCCGGCGAGCCCGGTCATCAGGCCGTCGCGCGGCCCCGGGCCGAGCCGGGCGCCGACGTAGGTGGCGGTCGCGACGGCGTTCAGCGCCACCCCGCCGGCCAGCAGCACGATCTGCCACGCCAGGTCGTGCTGGTCGGGGAGCACCGCCCGCACCAGGTCGACCACCACCGAGATGACCACGACGTTGGCGATGGTGCCGATCCCGGGCCGCTGGCGCAGCGGGATCCACAGCAGCAGGACGGCCACCGAGACCAGGCCGGTCACCGTGCCGAACGTCAGCCCGGTGTGCTTCATGACGCCCTCGGCGAGCACGCTCCAGGGTTCGAGGCCCAGCCGCGCCCGGGTCACGAAGGCGACGCTGGCGCCGTAGAGGGCGAGGCCGGCCAGCAGCTGGACGCTGCGGCGGACGGGGTCACGGGTGATCCGGACGGGCCGGAGATCGATCTGAGCCACAACTCCACTATCGGGGGTAAGTGGACTGGTAAACCATAGCCAATTCCAGGATATTGGTCTTATGGAACCCTCGATCCCGCTGGGTGGACGCATCTCGGGTCCGCGATTGGCCGTCATGCTGGGCTCGTGGCGGCAAGGCTCCCGGCACGGAGCAGCGGACCTGGCCGCGGCCATCGAGCTGCAGGTCCTGGACGGCCAGCTCCCGCTCGGCACCCGGCTACCCGCCGAACGGGAGCTGGCCGACGCGCTCGGGGTGAGCCGGACGCTGATCGGCGCGGCGCTGGACCGGTTGCGGGAAAACGGGTACGTCGCCAGCCGCCGGGGGGCCGGCTCCTGGACCACCGCGCCCGGACGGCGTCGCCGCGGGCCGCTCGCGCCGGTGGGCGACGGCTCGATCGACTTCACCCACGCGTCCTCGCCGGCGATCCCCGGCACGGCCGCCGCGGTCGACACGGCCCGCGTCCGGCTCGTCGACCACCTGGGCGACCACGGTTACCAGGAACGCGGCCTGCCCGGTCTGCGGGAGCGGATCGCGCGGCGCTACACCGAGCGCGGGCTGCCGACGACGCCGGCGCAGGTCATGGTGACCAACGGCGCGCACCACGCGTTCGTCCTGGTCCTGCGGATGCTCGCCGGTCCCGGCGACCGGGTGCTGGTGGAGCAGCCGACGTACCCGAACGCACTGGAGGCGATCCGCGCCGCACACGCGATCCCGGTGCCGGTGGCGCTCGACCCGAGCGGGGCGAGCGGCTGGGACATCGCCGGGGTCGACGCGGCGCTGCGCCAGGCGTCCCCGCGGTTCGCCTACCTCGTGGTCGACTTCCAGAACCCGACCGGCCTGCGCCTGGACGCCGAAGGCCGCTCCCGGCTCGGGGCCGTGCTGGCCCGCGCCCGGACGCCGGTCGTGGTGGACGAGACGCTCGTCGAGCTGGACCTGGAAGGCGACCCGACGGCGGGGCCGCCACCGCTGGCCTCGTTCGCCGGCGACCTGGCCATCTGCGTCGGCTCGGCGTCGAAGACGCACTGGGGCGGGCTGCGGCTCGGCTGGATCCGCGCGTCGGAGGACCTGCTCGGCCGGCTGGTTTCGGCGCGCTACGCGGTCGACCTCGGGTCACCGGTGTTCGAGCAGCTGGTGCTGACCGAGCTCATGGCCGACGAAACCCTGCTGGGCCGCCGCCGCGAGGAGCTGCGCGGCTACCGCGACGCGCTGGCCGGCGCGGTGCACCGGTACCTGCCGGACTGGACGTTCACGCTGCCCGGCGGCGGCCTGTCGCTGTGGTGCCGCCTGCCGGAGCCGGTGAGCTCGCGCCTGGCGGTGGCGGCGGCGAGCCACGGCGTCCAGGTGGCGCCGGGCTCGCGCTTCGGCGTCCACGGCGGGTTGGAGCGCTGGATCCGGTTGCCGTTTTCACTGCCACCGGACCGGATCGACGAAGCCGTCCGGCGGCTGAGCGCGGCCGAAGCGTCGGTCCGCGGCACCCCGGCTTCCTTGGACGCGCCCATCGCATGAACGAACCGGTGCGCTGGATGCGAGCCTGCTCCCAGGGATGGGCGGCGTTCATGTGCATCCAGCGCACCGGTTCGTGTTCACACACCCGCTCACGGACGTGACCCCGTTCGCGGGTACCGCGGCTTCCCGGCACAGCCCCTCGACGTGCCGGGAAGCCGGCGGCTCAGGTGCGCTCTCGGTACTGCGAGTCCTCGCTCGGCGCGGTGAGCAAGGGCTCCCGGAGCGCGCCCGGTGTGGGTCCCGGCGCCGCGGGGGCAGCGCGGCGCCGGGACCGGGATCCGACCCGGCCGGGCGCGGTCGGCCGGTCGGAAAGACGGTGGTTTCGCATGGGTTTCGCCCCTGGGGGTACGTCGGACGCGCTCAGGCGTCACGAGACGTGAAAGATCCACGGATCACGTACTGGAGCAGGGGAAATGTCACGCCTCAACGGCGTGCGGGTGCGCAGTCACGATCGTGATTTGGGCGCACTTGTCCCCGGCTGCCCGGTTCGGGGTCAGTCGGGGGAGGTGGTGGGCAGGGCGGCTTCCCTGCCTGCGCCGTCGACTTCGTGGTCGCGGCTGGTGCCGATCAGCTTGAGCTGCGTGGTGGTGACGTCGTCGGTGTGGACGGCGAAAGCGTGGCGGGCGCCACCGGGACCGTCGTGGCCCGGGGCGGCGGTGGGGGCCGGCGCGCTCGGCGCGGTGGTGCCGCCGGGCAGGCCGGGGGTCGAGTCGCCCCCGCCGCCCGTGGCGTGCGTGCCGGAGTCGCGCGGCTGGTCCTGGACCACCGGCAGCGACGTTTGTGATTGCCGGACGACCAGGTGCACAACCGCGACCCGGGTGGTCTGCTGCGGCTCGGCCTCGGTGACACCGGCCGGGACGGTCTCGGCGACCGTAGCCGCCGGCACCTCGGTCACGACGGCCGGCCCACCGGGCACGGTGGCGGTGACGCCGCCGGCGTTCGAGCCGCCGCTGAACACCGGGCCCAGCACGTCGTCGAGGGGCAGCAGCACGGTCGCACCGGGGTAGTTCGCGGACGGCTGCGTGAGCGGCGCGAGCACGGTGTGGGAGAGCGTGTCCGTGAGGGCGCCGACCGTGCCCGTGACCGTGGACAGCGTTCCGCCGACCACGTCGAGGACGCCGCCGACGAGGCCGCCGAGCAGGTCACCGCCGGTGGCCTTCGTGGTGAACGCCGGCGCTGCGGCGGTGTCCTTTGTGGTCGCTCCGGTGACCGCGCCGAGGGTGTTGCCGACGAGGCCGCCGAGCAGGTTTCCGCCGGCCGAGGTGGCCTTCGGTGCTTCGGCGGGCTTGTTGTCCGAGGAGGTCGCCTTGGTAGGCGCCGGCTCCTGGGCGGGCTCGCTGTCCGGAGAGGCCGACTTGGTGAGCGCCGGCTCTTCGGTGGGTGCGCTGTCCGAAGAGGTGGTGGTCGGCTCTTCGGTGGGTGCGCTGTCCTTTGTGGTCTCGGACGTGGTTCCGGACGCGGTGGTCGGTGCGCTGTTCTGCTGCGTCTCGTCCGCCGGTGGCCCGGCGCTGTCGATCTTCGGCTGCAGCGCGCACGTCGCGGCGCCGGTCTCGTGGTGGTGCTTGCGGTGCCGGGCGTGCCAGAACGGCTTCGCGGCATGGTCCGCGGCATGGTCCACAGTGGAAACCACGGGCGCTTCGGGGCACGCCGGTCCGGCGGCCGCCGACGCGGTGCTGCCGGACAGCGCGGCGCCGAGCAGCCAGCCCGCGAGGGTCAGGCCGCCGGCGACCAGGATCTTGGCGGCGGGCCGCTGCAGCGACGCGGTCCACGGGCGCGGTGCGCGTACGCGCTCGTGCGGAGCTTCCGCCGAGGGGGTTTCACCCGCGGTGAGGGGCAACCGAACGCGCGCGGGAGCGCCGCGGCGTGAGTCCGCCGTGCTGCTCACCGCCACCACCACCGTCCGCGCCTGCGGCTCTCGCGATGCCCGCTCGAGCCTGTTCTTGCTGGGTCTTTCTCCGGCTAGGTCGCAGTTCCCCCGGGGCTGCACTCTTTCTAGCACCGCTCGGGAGTCTTTCACCTCTCCCGCGTTCGATCCAGCCCGCAAGGCGGAACGGCCCTACCGGACAAGGCTTCTGCGGCCGACGAGTTGATCACTCTCAGTGCCGTTCGGGTGCTCGCCTACGGCCATTCGGAGGAGTAGTGCAATTTGCAGTCGCCGGGGTTGACCTGATGTTTCGCGCGCCACGATCGCGATCCGTGCCGGTTCGGTTCCGTTCCGTGTGCACGCCGCGGTTTCGGCCAACTGACCGGAAATACGTCCGGGATGTGGGACGGACACTGGGCCGAACGGGTCGCGGGTGACGGTCGTTGTGCTGTGCCGAAACCGTTTCCCCCGCGGTGATCCCGGCTGCGGCTGCGGTCCGTGATCACGAAACGCCGCCGCCGTCCGGCGTCCCGCTCGCCCGAGCCTCGCCAGGCCGAGCCGCGCGCCGAGGACCTCCTGCGGCCTCGCGGCTGTCGCAGTGCGAGGTCGCCATGATCGCGGAACGTGACAATCCGGGCTGGCAAGTGGTGGACACCGCCCGACCGGCGCCGGTGCTCGACGCGCGCGGCCGGAGCGCGGCCCACCCCCGGCGCGGCGCCGGACCGGCCGGGAAAACGGTCTACCCGGCCCGTCCGCGGTCGTCAGACCAGTTTGCGCAATCGGGTGATGGCCTCGTCGATGACCTCGTTGCGCTTGCAGAACGCAAAACGCAGCAGGTGGTTCCACTCGTCCGGGTGATCGGTGAACACCTTCACGGGCACCGCGGCGACCCCGACCCGGCCGGGCAGTTCCCAGGCCAGATCGGCGGCGTCGGTGAAGCCCAGTGGCCGCACGTCTACGCAGACGAAGTAGGTGCCCGCCGTCGGCCGCACGGCGAAGCCGGCGTCCGCGAGGCCGGCCGAAAGCCGGTCGCGCTTCTCCTGCAGCGACGCGCGCAGGCCGTCGACCCAGGGCAGCTCGTGGTCGAGCGCGTGCGCGACGGCGGGCTGCAGCGGCCCGCCCGACACGAAGGTGATGAACTGCTTCGCCGCCTTCACCGCCGCGACGAGCTCCGGCGTCGAGCAGACCCAGCCGATCTTCCAGCCGGTGCAGTTGAACG
This sequence comes from Amycolatopsis sp. A133, assembly GCF_031082405.1. Lineage (GTDB taxonomy): Bacteria > Actinomycetota > Actinomycetes > Mycobacteriales > Pseudonocardiaceae > Amycolatopsis. The sequence continues at coordinate 12,663 of NZ_JAVHJU010000025.1, read as the reverse complement.
TCTTGCCGGCGCTGGAGATGCTCACCGTCCGCGGCCGCATGCCGGGCAGCGTGACCAGCGGGATGTGCTCCGCGGCATCGAAGACCAGGTGCTCGTAGACCTCGTCGCAGATCGCGATGAGGTCGTGCTCGACGCAGAGCGCGGCCAGCGCCTCCAGCTCGGCGCGCGTGAACACGGTGCCGGTCGGGTTGTGCGGCGAGTTCACCAGCACCGCCCTGGTCCGCGGCGTGACGGCGGCGCGCAGGCCGTCGACGTCGAGGCCGAACCGGCCGCCGGGGCCCTCGACCAGGCCGACGACCCGGCGCTCGGCCCCCGCCATCGCCACCGCGGCGGCGTAGGAGTCGTAGTACGGCTCGATGACGATCACCTCGTCACCGGGCTCGGTCAGCGCCAGCAACGCTGCCGCAATGGCCTCGGTGGCGCCCGCGGTGACCAGGATCTCGGTGTCCGGGTCGTACTCGGTGCCGTAGCGCCGGCGGTGCCGGGCGATCGCGGCCCGCAGCTCGGGGCGCCCGGGCCCCGGCGGGTACTGGTTCGCCCCGCCGAACAGGGCGTTCTTCGCCGCTTCGAGCATCCCGGCCGGGCCGTCGGTGTCCGGGAAACCCTGGCCGAGGTTGACGGCGTCGTGCCGGACGGCCAGCGCCGTCATCTCGGCGAAGATGGTCGAGGTGAAGGGCCGGAGGCGGGGGACGAGAGCAGGTTCGCGCACGATCAGCCATCCTCACGGACAATGGTGATGTGGAGCAACTGACCCCCGCCAAGGTGACGCCCGCCGACCCGCCGGGCGGCGCGGCCGGCGAAGAGGAAAAGCGGCGCGGACTGCGCAAGATGAAGCTGGTCGCGCTGTCGTTCCTGATCGGCGCCACCGTCGTGTTCCTGCTGGCCAGCTGGGCCCAGTCGAGCGGCTGGCCGGGCTGGGTCGGGTACGTGCGCGCCGCGGCCGAGGCCGGCATGGTCGGCGCGCTGGCCGACTGGTTCGCCGTCACGGCGCTGTTCCGGCACCCGCTGCGGCTCAAGATCCCGCACACGGCGATCATCCCGAACAAGAAGGACGCGCTGGGCAGCAGCCTCGGCGACTTCGTCGGCTCGAACTTCCTGTCCGAGGAGGTCGTGCGCGACAAGCTCAAGCGCGTCGAGATCGCGCGGCGGCTGGGCGGCTGGCTCGCGGAGCCGGACAACGCCGAGCGCGTGACGTCCGAGCTGGCCACGGTGGTCCGGGCGGCCGTGAAGGTGCTCCGCGACGAGGACGTCCAGGCGATCATGGAGCAGGCCGTCGCGCGCCGGATCATCGACAAGCCGTGGGGCCCGCCGCTGGGCAAGATCCTGCAGGGCGTGTTCGCCGACGGCGCGCACCACAAGCTCGTGGACCTGATGTGCGACCGCGCCTACGAGTGGGTGCGCGACAACCACACGACGATGCTGCGCGTGGTGTCGGACCGGGCGCCGAGCTGGTCGCCGAAGTTCGTCGACGAGATGCTCGCGGACAAGGTCTACGGCGAGGTGCTGTCCTTCACCTGGGCGGTGAAGACCGACGTCAACCACCCGATGCGGCTGGCGCTGGACAAGTTCCTCGGCGAGTTCGCCCAGGACCTGCAGACCGACCCGGAGGTGATGGCCCGCGCCGAGCAGGTGAAGGGCCAGATCGTGCACCACGAGGAGGTGCAGCGGCTGATCGGCTCGGCTTGGAGCACGGCCAAGGAGATGCTGCTCAACGCGGCCGAGGACCCGTCGAGCGAGCTGCGCCGGCGCGTCCGGCTGGGGCTCACGTCGCTGGGGCAGCGGCTGATCACCGACGACCAGCTGCGCGACAAGGCCGACGGCTGGGTCGAGGGAGCCGCGGCGTACCTCGTGAAGAACTACTCACGGGAGATCACCACGATCATCACCGACACGGTCGAGCGCTGGGACGCCGAGGAGACGTCTCGCAAGATCGAGCTCCAGGTGGGCCGCGACCTGCAGTTCATCCGGATCAACGGCACCGTCGTGGGTGCGCTCGCCGGGCTGGTCATCTACGCCGTCGCGGAGCTGCTGTTTTAAGCAGCTTGCTCATATACCACACCTGGGGCACCTTCAAACCAGTTGTCCACAGGAAGCTGAGTTATCCCCCGGGTTATCCACAGGTTTTCACGGTGATGGCCTAACGGATGTCCACAACGTGTGGGGGCCGGGAGCCCCAAGGCGTGGATATGTGGTGCTCCGTCCCCAAGTTGTCCACAGCTGATCGAGGGTCCGCCGCTCGGATGAGGGCCGCTCAGCCCGCGGCGGCGCGGGCGCGCCAGCCCCGCGCCTTCTCCCGGTTGCCGCAGACGCGCATCGAGCACCACGTGCGCGAGCGGTTGCGCGACTCGTCGTAGAACGCCCAGAGGCACGTGTCGGCGGGGCAGATCTTCAGCCGGATCCAGTCACCGCGCACGACCAGCCGCGCGCAGGCCGCGAAGACCGCACCGACGACGTCGTCCGCGACGAGCGCCGGCCCGTCGGCGGTGAGGGAGATCCGGGTGCCGACGTCGACCCGGCCGCCGGGCAGCCGCGGGTCGCCGATCGCCGCCCGCAGGGCGTCGCGCGCCGCGCGGGCCTCGGCGGCCGGGTTGGCCTCCAGCCCGTGCCCAGCCGCCCACTCGCGCCACTGCCCGGGATCTTCGAGCAGGTCAGTGCCCTCTTCGACGTTGACCGTGTTGAGGAACTCCACCACGAAGGACGCGTCGGTGTGCACCTGCCGAGTGTACGGCGGACGGTGGTTGCCCCCGGCGGCGCTAACCCACATAATCATTTAACTGGTTACTCAAGATCGAAGGGAGCGACGATGAGTGCGGTTCCGACCCTGGGTGTGGTGGCCCTCGACTGCCCCGACCCGGTCGCGCTGGCCGGGTTCTACCGGGCGGTGCTGGAGTGGGAGGCGCCCGAAGTGGCCGAAGACGGGCACTGGGTGACCTTGCGCAACCCCGCGGGCGGCGCGGGCATCGCGTTCCAGCGGGTGGCCGATTACCGGCCGCCGGCGTGGCCGTCGACGGAGAACCCGCAGCAGCTGCACCTGGACCTGAACGTCATGGACCTGGAAGCGGCGCACCAGCGCGTGCTCGGGCTGGGGGCAAAACTGCTGGACGACAGCCCGAAGACGTTCCGCGTCTACGCCGATCCGGTGGGGCACCCGTTCTGCCTCTGCGCCTGCTGACGCGTTTTTGCGTAGGCTCGGCGGTGTGATTTGTCCGAAGTGTCAGAACCAGATGCGGACCGTGGCCAAGAACGGCGTCCACATCGACCAGTGCGACGGCTGCCGCGGGATCTTCCTGGACCGCGGTGAGCTCGAGGCGATCGTCGGTGCGGAGAGCTCGTTCTACGGCCAGCAGCCGCCACCGCTGTACCAAGGCGGCCACGGCCGTCCCGACTCCCCGCGCCCGTTCCGCGGCGGTGGTGGCTACCCGGACTCGCCCAAGGCGTACCGCGGTGGCCATCCGGACTCGCCGAAGGCGTTCCGCGGGGGCTATGCGGACTCGCCGCGGCCGCACCGCGGGTACTCCGATTCGCCGCGTCCGTACGGGCACGGGCACCGCAAGCGCAGCTTCCTCGAGAACCTCTTCGACTGAGATGGGCCTCGACCTGCGGATCTGCCCGGCGTGCGGCGAGCTGGCGGACCGCCCGGTCGTCGCGGGCAACGTCGTCACGTGCGCGAAGTGCGGGCACGAGTGGCCGTTCCGCAAGCTGCCGCTGTTCGCGCTGACCGGGCCGAGCGGCGCCGGGAAGTCGACGATGGGGCCGCTGCTGGCCGACCGGTTCGCCGGTGAGGTCGTCCTGCTGGAGCAGGACATCCTCTGGATCAGCGCCCTGCACGACGACGTCGCGGCGTTCCGCTCGGTCTGGCTGCGGATGGCGGCGATGCTGCACCAGAACGGCCGTCCGGTCGTGCTGTGCGGGACGGTGGCGCCGCCGGAGTTCGAGCCGCTGCCGGAGCGCGCGTTCTTCAGCGACATCCACTACCTGGCGCTGGTCGGGTCGCCTTCGTCGTTGCGCGCCCGGCTGCGGGCGCGCCCGGCGTGGCGCGAGTGGGACGAGGCGCGGATCGAGGAGATGCTGGAGTTCAACGACTGGCTGCGGAAGTCGGCGCCGGAACTCGGCGTCGACCTCTTCGACACCACGGACGTCTCCCCGCAGGCGACGGCCGACCACGTCGAGGAGTGGATCCGCGCGCGGCTGCCTTAGTTCGGCGTTGGTAGTTCAGCGTTGGTCCAACGGCCAGGTGCGGCCGTCCGGGGCGTCGAGCCAGAACTCCTGGTGGTCGCCGGTCACCGTGACCCCGAACCGGTCACGGTCCGGCTTGCCCAGCTCGCACCACTCGACGAAGGCTGACTCGGCGAGCTCCCACAGCGCCCGCGGACCGCCCTGGGCGACCTCGTCCGCGCCGCCGCGCTTGCGGTGGCGGACCCACGAGCCGTCCGGGTGGACCAGCGCGACGCCCGGCGCTTCGTCGTCGCCGCCTTCGCGCACCGGCCGGACGCCGGGCAGGGCCAGCCCGGCGAAGAACTCGAACTGCCGGCGGGGCTGGAGCACCGTCGACATCGGCAGCCGTGTCTGCGTCCAGTCGCCGCGCGAGGGCATCGGCAGCGGGCCGGTTTCCGGCAGCCGGTGGGCGCGAAGCGGCATGAACCGGCCGTCGCGGGCGAGGACGCGGCCCTGTGCGGTGCCGTCCCCGGCCACGATGAGCCGGACCAGCCCGGCGCCGATCGGGCGGTTCAGCGTCGTCACGATCAGGCCGCCCGGCGCGGTCTGCGCCAGCCAGGCCAGCGGGATCGAAGACACCGAGGCGGTGCACAGCACCCGGTCGAAGACCGTCCCGGCCGGGAAACCGAGCGCGCCGTCACCCACCGCGCACGCCGGGTGGTGCCCCGCCTCGGCCAGCCGTTCGCGCGCGGCCGCGACGATCACCGGGTCGATGTCCACTGTGGACACTCGGGCGGCGCCGCAGCGGTGGCTCAGCAGGGCGGCGTTGTACCCGGTGCCGGTGCCGATCTCGAGCACGCACTGCCCGTCGCGCACCCGCAGCTCCTCGAGCATGATCGCCATGATCGACGGCATGCTCGACGAGCTCGTCGGCGTGCCCGCCACCGGGCCGGTGCGCCGGGCGAACTCCCAGCGCTCCGGGTCGTCGTCGAGCTGCGTCACCAGCACGTCGCGGGAGTAGACGGTCTCCAGCCAGCCGGGATCGTCGCGGTCGACCGCCGCCCACAGCCCGCCCGCCGGCACGAAGAACCGCGGCAGGAAGACGTGGCGGGGGACCGCGCGGAAGGCGGCGATCCACTCCGGGGCGTGCAGGACGTCCTCGTCGAGCAGGTGCTCGACGAGGCGCCGCCGCAGCCGGGCCGAGCGCGTCATGGGACCACGGTAGCGGTGAGCGTCACACCCGATGGTTGCAAGCAAGGTGCTTGCAATAGCTAGCACTCGGGCGTACCGTCGAACTTGTCGCGAGGAGGTGACCGGATGACAGACACCGGTGGGACGTCAGGATCCGGCAGTCCCATGGAGAAGGTCGCGGACATCGCTTCCGACATCGGCGAGTACATCCGCCAGCAGCGCAACACCGCGAAGATCTCGCTGCGCCAGCTGTCGAAGCTCGCCGGCGTGTCCAACCCGTACCTGAGCCAGATCGAGCGCGGGGTCCGCAAGCCCAGCGCGGAGATCCTGCAGCAGATCGCCAAGGGCCTGCGCATTTCGGCGGAAGCGCTGTACGTGCAGGCCGGAATCCTCGACCTGCCGACGGGCGGGCCGGTGGGTGACGCGATCCGCGCCGACGCCGAGCTGACCGAACGGCAGAAACAGGTCCTGCTCGACGTCTACGAGTCCTTCCGCCGGGAGAACGCCGCGGCACGGCCGGCCGCCTCTCCCGCCGCGGAGACCCCGCACACATCTTCAGCCGCGTATCCCAAGGAGTCAGCATGACCACCCCCAAGACCGAAGACGTCAAGAAGGCCGTCACCACCGCCCTCGACCAGGTCCGCACCCCGCTGCTCGCCGCGCTCGGCGCCGGCAACCTGGCCACCCACGCCGTCACCGACGCCGTGGCGAAGGCCAAGGAGAACGTGACCAAGAGCAGCGAGGCCGCCCGCAAGAACCTGCAGGAGCTGCCGACCGACGTGGAGAGCCTCCGCGAGAAGCTGGACCCGGCCGAGCTCCGCAAGGTCATCGACGAGTACACCGAGGCCGCGCTCAAGCTGTACAACAAGCTGGCCGAGTCGGGCGAGCAGGCGTGGGACAAGCTCGCCACGCAGCCGCAGGTCAAGAAGGCCATCGAGCAGCTCGAGGAGGCCCTGACCACCGCGCAGGGCCAGGTCGAGGTCGTCGGGGGCGAGGTCCGCGAGCGCGTCGACGGCGTGCTGGCCAAGGTGACCAAGCGCACCCGCTCGGCCGGCGAGAAGACCGCCCGCAAGGTGACCGAGGTCGCCGGCGACACCGCCGACGCCATCGAGGAGCTGGGTGACGACGTCGCCCACGAGACCCGTTCGGCGAGCCGCCGGGTCGCGAACAAGACGGCCCCGAAGACGGCCACCCCGGCCCGCCGCACGACCACGTCGACCACCACCGGCACCGCCGCCAAGAAGCCGGCCGCGCCGAAGACCGACAAGTGACATCGCCGTGAACACCCGGCCCCGCCACCGGACCCCCGGTGGCGGGGCCGGGGTCGTTCGGGCGGTTTGCCGTAAGCTGTCGCTGTGCTAGTCGCCATCTGGATCCTCAATGTCATCCACTGGGGCAGCGCGCTGGTCGGGCTCTTCGCCTTCGTGCACGCGCTGCTCCAGCGCGCCGACGCCTACTCCGCGGCCGACCGCAAGACCAAGCCCATCTGGATGCTGATCACCGGAGGCGCGACGCTCGCCATGGTGCTGTTCCCCGTGATGGGCCCCGGGATGATCTTCTACGTGCCCGCCATGGCCGCGGCCCTGGTCTACATCGTGGACGTCCGCCCGAAGCTGATCGAAGTCCAACGCGGCGGCTCCAGCTGGTGAGCTCCGGCCCGGCGCTGGTGTGCGTGGTGTGCGCCCGGTCTGCCGGCGTTCGTGCCGGGTGAGCTGCCTTCTCTGCGGCGGGTGATCCGCCTTCCGGTTGGCCCCGGGTGAGCTGCCTTTCCCGCTTCGGTTGGCTCCGGGGAGCCGCTTTCCCGCTTCGGTCTGCTGCGAGTGAGCTCCGGGGAGCCGCCTTCCCTCTCCGGTCTGCGCTGGGGGAGTCTTTCCCCGCCCCGCCCCGCCCCGCCCCGCCCCGCCCCGCCCCGCCCCGCCCCGCCCCGCCCCGCCCCGCCCCGCCGGTGCACCTCCTTCCCACCCCCGTCCAGCGCGGCGGGGGCGCTGTTTTAATGGGGTCGTGACCTGGACCATCGCCGGGAGCCTCACCGTCGTTCCCGCCCCCTCGCGTACTGACCTGCTCGCCGAGCCCGTGGCCAAGGCCCTGGCCGCGCTCGCCGACCCGGACGCCGTCGGCGTCGCGGAGATCGACCCGTCGCTCGCCGACACCGCCGCCTTCTGCGAGGCCTACGGCTCGCCGCTCGAGGCGTCCGCGAACTGCGTCGTCGTCGCCGGCAAGCGCGCCGGCGAAGTCCGCTTCGCGGCCGCGCTCGTGCTCGCGACGACTCGCGCCGACGTCAACGGCGTCATCAAGCGCCGCCTCGACGTCCGCAAGGCGTCGTTCGCCCCGATGGACGAAGCCGTCTCGCTGACCGGGATGGAGTACGGCGGCATCACGCCGGTCGGCCTGCCCGCCGAGTGGCCCATCCTGCTCGATCGCCGCGTCGCCGACGCGCCCGAGCTCGTCATCGGCAGCGGGATCCGCGGCAGCAAGCTGCTGATCTCCGGCGCCGCACTGGCCGCCTTGCCCGGCGCCGAGGTCATCGAGGACCTCGCCCGGTGACGTCCGTCTGGCTCCGGTACCTGACCGGCGCCGACATCGACGCGCTCGACGTCACGGACGCGGACATCGTCGGCGCGGTCGAGGACGTGCTCGCCGACCACGGCCGCGGTCAGGTCGTCTTCGAACCGCGTACGCACCTCGTGCCGGACAACGGCGGCAAGGGCCACTTCAACATCCTCCGCGGCCACCTGTCCGCGAAGCAGGTCAGTGGCGTGAAGGTCGTCGGTGACTTCGTGGGGAACTTCGAACGGGGCCTCCCTTCGGAAATGGCGTTGATCCTCCTGCTGGACCCGGACACCGGCATGCCGCGGGCGATCGTCGACGGCACGATGATCACCGAGGCCCGCACCGGCGCGATGACCGCCGTCGGCGCGAAGTACCTGGCCCGCCCGGATGCCCGGGTGCTCGGGCACATCGGCGCCCGCGGTACCGCCTGGTGGAACGTCGTGCTGCTGGACTCCTTGTTCGACTTCGCCGAGATCCGCGTGACCAGCAAGCGCCCGGAGTCACGCGAGGACTTCGGCCGCCGGCTGTCCGAGCGGCTCGGCAAGGACGTCCGCGTCTGCGCCACGGCCGAGGAGACCCTGGACGGCGCGGACATCCAGGTCGAGGCCTCCCGGCTCGTCGAACCCGAGGCGCTGGTGCGCCGCGAGTTCCTCCGGCCGGGCACCTTCCTGGTGCCCTACGGCACGATCAGCGCGCTCGAGCTCACGCTGCTCGACGACATCGACAAGGTCGTCGTCGACGACTGGCGCGAATCGCGGTCCGGCAACCCGCGGTTCGGCGCCCTGCGCCCGCAGCTCAACGCCGGCCTCCTCACCGCGGACCGGGTCCACGCCGAGATCGGCGACATCGTGGCGGGCAGCAAACCCGGCCGCGAGCACGACGCCGAACGGATCCTGTTCTGGCACCGCGGACTGTCCACAACGGACGTTGCGGTGGCGAACATGATCCTCACCCGTGCCGAGGCTTCCGGCGTCGGCACCATGCTGCCCTACCGATGATCGTCTCCGACAGCGAGTTCGCTGACAGTGAACGGTTGGTTCTGGACAAACCGCTGGTAGAGACGTTGACACGACGCCGGAACGCACTCTTGACAGCGCTCGCGGAGCGGGAAAAGCCGGTCTACGGCGTCAACACCGGGATGGGCCGCCTCGCGGGAGTCGCCCTCGATCCGCGGCAGCAAGCCGAACACCAGCGCAACCTGCTGATCGGCCGGGCCGTCGGCGGTCCGCCGTGGCTGCCGCCCGAGGACGTCCGCGCGCTGCTCGTCGTCCGGCTGCGCGACTTCCTGCAGCCGTGGTCGGGGGTGAGCCCGGAGCTGGTGCAGTTCCTGGTGGACCGCTTGAACGACGGTTTCACGCCCGCTGTCCCGCGCTTCGGGCTCGGCAGCTCGGGCGAGATCATCGCGCTGTCCCATGCATTCCAGACGTTCCTCGGCATCGGCACGGTCTTGGAGCGCGGCGCCGAAGTAGCGGCCGCTTCGGCACTCGCTGCCCGTGGGGTCACGCCTTATGTCTTGGGGCCGAAAGAAGGTGCTTCGCTGCTTCAGGGTTCTCCGCTGGCGGTGATGCACGCGCAGCGCGGCTGGACCGAGACCCAGCAGCTGATCGACCTGCAGACGCTCACCTCGGCGATGGCGATCGACGTGCTCGGCGCGCCGCGCGAGGTCTTTGCCCCGGTCATGGCGGGCGGCGACGACCACCTGCGGACGGTGCTGCACGAGCTGACCGGACTGGTGGGCATCGGCCCGGTGCGGCCCGATCTGGTCCAGGCCCCGCTTTCGGTGCGGGTCGCGCCACGGGCGCTGGCGCACGCCTCCCGCGTCAACGGCGACTTGCACGAGACGCAGCGCCGGTGGGGAACGATGCCGGGTGATTCGCCGTCGTTCGTCGACGGTTCGTTCGTTCCGGGAACCGCCTATCACGCGGTGGACCTCGGGTTGCGGATGGACGCAGTGACGGCCGCGCTCGTGCACCTCGGCGAAGTTTCGGTGCAGCGGACGCATCGCCTGCTGGACGAGCGGTTCAGCGGGTTGCCGTCGCAGCTGACCGCGGATCCCGGGCCGCAGGCGGGATTGGTGCCGCTGCACAAGCGAGCGGCCGGCGAATTGCATGCTTTGCGCCGGCTCGCGGCGCCGGCAACGCTCGGTTCGATCGACACCTCGGCCGGTCAGGAGGACGTGCAAGCGTTTGCGACCGCGGCGGGCGAACAGCTGCGCGCGGCGGCTTCGCACCTTTTTGCGATCACGGCTTGCGAGCTGATCACGGCGTCTCAAGCACGGCATTTGGCCGGTGGCGAGGGGGTGCCGGGGCTGCGCGCAGGGTACGGGTGGGTGCGGTCGGTGGTGCCGCCGCTGGACGGGGATCGACCGCTCGGACCCGAGGTCGAGCGCCTGATTGCCGTGTGCCGGGCCGCTTTCTTCAACGACTTGGCGACGCTCACCTGACCCGCGGGGGTCCCCCCGTCTCGACACTATCGCGCGGTGCCGACGGTTTCGGGGCTCCGGCGAAGAAATCCACCGGGTTGTCCACAGGCTTACCCAGATGTGGACAACCGGCCGCCGGACGGGGCCGAAACGGACAGGCCGGCCGGACCGGGCGCTACGTTCGTCGGTATGCGCCCTCCGGGGACGCGGACCCGGGGGAAGGAGGGATACGACGGCGGGTCCGCGTGAAGGTGAGGGTGCGGGCATACGGGCGGAAGCCAAGATCGCGATACAGAGGGAGGGCACCCACGGATTTCGGATGACCGATCACCGGATACACGACGGCTTCGCGAGCGCCGGCGTGGTGGGCCGCGAGCAGCGCGGCGAGGCACACCGCGCGGGCGAGCCCCGTACGACGGAACTCCGGCAAAGTTCCGACGGGCTCCAGCTCGCCGACGGCATTGCGCTCGTCGAGCCAGATCAGGCACTGGGCGGCGAACCGGCCGTCGGGTGCTTCCACGACCCAGTCCAGCTCGGGCCGGTACGGCCAAGCGGCCATGACGGTCCGGTAGCTCGGTCCGGTCACCCTCGACGGGTGCCAGACCGCACGGTGCACCGCCACGCGGCGGGCCAGCTCGTCCCGGCCGGCCGGCCGGACCGTGAACCCGCCGGGTACCACCGGTTCGGGCAGATCCACGAGGAGGCGAGACAGGTACGACTGGAAAACCGGGCTCTCTTGAAGCGCGTAACCGCCTCGCTCCAGAGCGGCGACGACATGCTTCTCGGCGTCGAGCACCGTGACAGCGAGCTCGGCCGCGGAGGCGGTGTCTTCGAACCAGCGGAGTACCTCGGACGCGAGTTCGGGGCGCGCCGGATCCACGAGCAGCGCCAGTTCACCGGGTAGCGAAATCCAGCCCCACGCGACGACTTCGCCATCCGCTTCCCACAGCACGGTCGGCCATTCGGCTTCCCGGCCGGCGTGCTGGAACCGCTGCCACGCGAGATCACCGATGTGCAAGGAACTCGACTTCGACCAGATCCGCTGGGCCAGGCTCTGCATGGCGCGCAGGTCCGCCGGACCGGTGTAGCCGCGGCGCGTGACGACGGGCATGGGCAGAATCGTCCTGTGCCGCGCCGGCCTTCGCCAAGCGGTTTTACCGCGGAGGTGGGTGTGGACGCCGGACTGCTGGGGCGCGCGGCGGCGATGTTCGCGGTGACAAACGTCGACGACCTCGTGCTGCTCGCGGTGTTCTTCGGCCAGGCGGCCGGACGTCGCGGCGAGCTCAAGGTCGTGGCCGGGCAGTTCCTCGGCTTCGCGGCGATCCTGGCGGTATCGGTCGCCGGGGCGCTCGGGGCCGGGCTGCTGCCGGACGGTGCCGTCCGCTGGCTGGGCGTGCTCCCGGTGCTGCTCGGAATCCGCGCGGCCTGGCGGGCGTGGCGTGAGGACGACGACGAGCCTGCGCAGGCGGCCGGCCTGCTCGGGATCGCGACGGTGTGCTTCGCCAACGGCGGCGACAACGTCGGCGTGTACGTGCCGGCGTTCGCCGCGACCGGGCCCGCGGGCCTGGTGGGCTACGTGGCGGTGTTCCTGGCGGGCGTGGCGGTGTGGTGCGCCGCGGGCCGGTTCCTGGCGACCCGTCCGGGCGTGGCGCGGGTCCTCGCGCGGTGGGGCCACGTGGTCCTGCCGGTGGTGCTGATCGCGCTCGGCGCGCTGATCCTGGTCGGCGCGTTCTAGGCGGTGGGAGGGGAGGGGGAGGGCCCCGAGAATGGCGCGGTGACCACCGGCGGCGGGAATCGGGTGCCGTCGCAGCATCGCGCAGCTGCAGCGCGGCGCAGGCGGCATCGCGCAGCGGCAGCGCGGCCCGGCGCAGGCGGCAGCGCCAGCCCGGCGCAGGCGGCAGCTGCAGCGCGGCGCAGGCGACAGCGGCAGCGCGGCGCCGGCGCCGGCGCCGGCGACAGGGGCAGCGGCAGCGCCAGCGCGGCGCAGGCGACGATGACGATCCCCGGCATCCGATGCGCCCGTAACCGCCGGCGCCGTGAAAATTCGCCGGTGCGCTCGAGGTTGCTTCGTTGTGGCGTATCCAACGGCGACACAGCCGATCACCCGGGCCAGGCGTGGGGTGATCATGAAACTGAGAACCAGAGTTCTTGCCATCATCACGTTCACCCTGTCCGCGGTCCTGGCCGTGGCCGCGCCGGCACCGGCGGCCACCGGCCCCCAGACCGTGGAACTCGCCGCTCCAGCCGGCAGCGGGCTACCGGCCTATCTGGCCGTCATCAAGCCCGTCACCGCCGAACGGCTCGGGAACAGCTGGCGCGAGGGCTGCCCGGTCGGACCCGACCAG
>NZ_JAVHJU010000070.1 GCF_031082405.1 Amycolatopsis sp. A133 | reverse complement strand
GCTGACGGCCTCCGCAAGCTCCGGCCGGTCGTGGGTGGTAAGGCGGGTTCTAACCCGCCTTACCACTCACGACAACCCGACCCAACGAAAAGGTGACATGACCGCGCTAGCAGCCTTCTTCTACCGGAGACCCAAGCTGCGCCTGGGTTTCCTGCTGTCGGCGCCGCTGCTCTGGCTCGGCCTGGCCTACCTGGGCGCGCTCGCCGCGCTGTTCGTCACGGCGTTCTGGCGCACCGACGCCTTCACCGGCCAGGTCGTCGTCGACTGGTCGCTGGGCAACTTCGAGACGCTGTTCACCGACGCGGTCTACCGCACGATCACCTTCCGCACGGTCGGGATCGCGGCGCTGGTGACGGTGATCGACGCCGTGATCGCGTTCCCGATGGCGTACGCGATGGCGAAGCTGGCTTCACCGCGGGCACAGCGGATCCTGGTCATCGCGGTGATGACCCCGCTGTGGGCGAGCTACCTGGTGAAGGCGTACGCGTGGCGGTCGATGCTGTCGGGCAACGGCGCACTGAGCGGGATTTCGCCCGGTTACGGCGTCACGGCCACGATCATCACGCTGTCGTACCTGTGGCTGCCGTACATGATCCTGCCGATCTACGCGGGCCTCGACCGGCTGCCGGACTCCCTGGTGGACGCGTCCGGCGACCTCGGCGCCCGCTCGTTCCGGACGTTCCGCTCGGTGATCCTGCCGCTGACGTTCCCGGCGATCGTGGCGGGCTCGATCTTCACGTTCTCGCTGTCCCTGGGCGACTACATCGCGGTGAAGATCGTCGGCGGCACGTCCCAGATGCTCGGCAACGTCGTCTACGACAACATCGGCGCGGCCAACAACCTCCCGTTCGCGGCGACGGTGGCGACCGTGCCGGTCGTGATCATGCTCGTGTACCTGGCCGCGGTGCGCCGCACCGGCGCGCTGGACAACCTCTAGGAGCGCTCGTGCGTAGGCTGCTGTGGACGGCGCTGGGGCTCGGCTTGGCGGTGATCTACTTCCCGCTGGTGGTGGTGCTGCTCAACTCGTTCAACGCGGACACGACCTTCGGCTGGCCGCCGTCGCGGTTCACCCTCGAGTGGTGGAGCCGGGCCGCGTCCAACGAAGGGGCGTTGACCGCGCTGTGGACGAGCGTGCAGGCGGGTCTCGCGGCGACGGCGATCGCGCTGGTGCTCGGCACGATGGCGGCGTTCGCGCTGCAGCGCTACCGGTTCTTCGGCCGCAACCCGGTGTCGCTGCTGATCATCCTGCCGATCGCGCTGCCGGGCATCGTCACGGGCATCGCGCTGAACAACGCGTTCCGGACCATTCTGGGCATCGACCTCGGCCTGCTGACGGCGATCATCGCGCACGCGACGTTCTGCATCGTGGTGGTGTTCAACAACGTGGTGGCCCGGTTGCGCCGGATGGGCGGCAACCTCGAGGAAGCGTCGATGGACCTCGGCGCAACCGGCGTGACGACGTTCCGCCTGGTGACGTTCCCCCTGCTGCGTTCGGCCCTGCTGGCGGGCGGCCTGCTGGCGTTCGCGCTGTCGTTCGACGAGATCATCGTGACGACGTTCACCCTGGGCACGGGCATGGAGACACTGCCGATCTGGATCTACAACAACCTGTTCCGGCCCAACCAGGCCCCGATCGTCAACGTGGTGGCGGCGGTGCTGATCGTGGCGTCGACGGTCCCGGTGTACCTGGCCCAGCGCCTGTCCGGCGACACGGCCTCGGGTGGCCGCCTGTGACCGGAAGCCGCACTTTCACGTGAAAGTGCGGCTTTCAGCGCCGGAAGGAGTCCGTCGCCGCGCGCAGCGCGGCCAGCACGCCCGGATCGGTCACCGCGTGCCCGGCTCCCTCGATCAGCTTCAGTTCCGAACCCGGCCACGCCCGGTGCAGCTCGTACGCCGTGACCGGCGGGCACACCGTGTCGTAGCGCCCTTGCACGAGCACGCCCGGAATTCCCGCGAGCTTGGCCGCGTCGCGGATCAGCTGCCCGTCGTCGAGCCAGGCGCCGTGCGTGAAGTAGTGGACCGCGAGCCGGGCGAACGTCAGCGCGAACGCCGGATCCGCGTACTGGCGGACGAACGATTCCTGCGGCAGCACCGAAACCGTCGCGCCTTCCCAGGTGCTCCACGCGATCGCCGCGCGGTGGCGGACCTCCTCGGCCGGATCCTCGAGCAACACGGCGTAGCCGGCCAGCGGATCGTCCCGCAGGGAGGCCGGCAGGGGCGTGAGGAACGCCTCCCACTCGCGGGGGAACAGGTGAGCCGCTCCGCCGCGGTAGATCCAGTCCAGCTCGCTCTGCCGGGCGGTGAACACGCCGCGCAGGATCATTTCGGTGACGCGGGCCGGGTGCGTCTCGGCGTAGGCGAGAGCCAGCGTCGCGCCCCAGGAGCCGCCGAACAGCTGCCAGCGCTCGATGCCGAGCCGTTCGCGCAGCAGTTCCATGTCGGCGACCAGGTGCCACAGGGTGTTCGCGGTGAGCTCGGCGGCGTCCGGCGTCGAGCGCCCCGAGCCGCGCTGGTCGAACAGGACGATCCGGTAGGCCTCGGGGTCGAAGTGCCGCCGGGCCATCGGGGCGATCCCGCTGCCGGGGCCGCCGTGCAGCACCACCACCGGCTT
This sequence comes from Amycolatopsis sp. A133, assembly GCF_031082405.1. Classification (GTDB taxonomy): domain Bacteria; phylum Actinomycetota; class Actinomycetes; order Mycobacteriales; family Pseudonocardiaceae; genus Amycolatopsis. Next base: position 22,088 of record NZ_JAVHJU010000070.1, on the reverse strand, counting down.
GCCGGCCGGGTTGCCCGCTTCCTGGCACCGGATCCGGTGCCCGTCGCCGACGTCGAGGAAGCCTTCGGCGCGCGGCGGGATCGGCGGGTAGAGCTCGTCCATGCCCGACACTTTGCCGCAGGATCCTGGTCGTCGCCCCGGCGCCCCGCCGCCGGGTTCCGGGGCGACGACCAAGAAGGGTGGGAGCCCGCCCCCGCCGCCGGGCTGAGCGGGCTCCCGATCCGTGACGCGTCAGCGGCCCTCGGCCGCGTCCGCGAATTTCCCCGGGGAGGACCGGATCCGGGTGCCTCGGCCGATGTTGTCGGAGTGGTCACGACGGACGGCAGTCCGCTCACGCATTCCGGTCCTCCTCGTCGAGGTGCGAAGTTCGTCGTGGCGGCGACGGGCTAAACGCTAAGCCACGAACCGAACACCAGTCAAGAACATGATTGATGTTCATGGATGTGAACAACAGCTGTGCGGACGCTGAGTGCACTCGTCCCCCTTGCCTCGCGCTCACGAAAGGGCCGGTACTTTCGGTGTCGGGCTTTTGAAAAGGGGTACGGAATGTCCGTGGTGACCTATTTCGAGGCGATTGTCGTCGGCGCCTTGCAAGGGGTGTCGGAATTGTTTCCGGTGTCCAGTCTCGGCCACAGCATCCTGCTGCCCGCCTGGCTCGGCGGCCAGTGGCAGCGGGACCTGAGCATCGGGAAGGATTCGCCGTACCTCGCGGTGCTGGTGGCGATGCACGTCGCCACCGCGCTCGCGCTGGTCCTGTTCTTCCGCAAGGACTGGGCCCGGATCGTCGGCGGGCTGTGGACGTCGCTGCGCCACCGCGAGGTCCGCACCCCCGACCAGCGGCTCGCGTGGCTGCTGGTGCTCGCCACCATCCCGGTCGGGCTGGCCGGGCTGCTGCTGGAAAGCCTGCTGCGCGACTTCCTCGGCAAGCCGGTGCCCTCGGCGATCTTCCTCGCGCTCAACGGCGGTGTGCTCTACGCCGCCGAGAAGTTCTCCCGGAACAAGCCCGCCGTCGAAGCGGACACTGTGGACTTCTCGACCGAAGACACCCTGGTCATGCGGGCGGTCTCGGTCGAGGAAGCGACCGACGTCCGGCTGGCGAAGCTGCGGGCGGGCGAGGCGGTGCTGATCGGCGCCGCGCAGATCCTCGCGCTGCTGCCGGGCATCAGCCGCTCGGGCATCACGATGGTCGCCGGCCTGCGCCGCGGGCTGGGCCACGAGGACGCGGCGCGCTTCGCGTTCCTGCTCGCCACGCCGGTGATCCTCGCCGCGGGCGTGCTCAAGATGCCGACGCTGTTCGCCCCCGAGAACCACGCTTCACTCGGTCCCGCGTTGGCGGGCAGCGTTGTCGCCGGCGTCGCTTCGTACATTTCTGTCCGATTCCTCACCGGTTACTTCGAAACGCGCACACTGACCCCGTTCGCCATTTACTGCGTGCTCGCCGGAATCGGCAGCCTGATCTTCTTCGCGGTCTGACGTGCCGCCGGCATTCGACGCTCCGGCGGTCTTCTGCGTGCTCGTCTCGGGCACGTTCTACGTCCGCGCGGCCCGCCGCCGGAACTGGCCGCCGGGCCGCACGACGGCGTTCCTCGCCGGGCTCGTGACGATCGTGGTCGTCACCTGCTCCCCGCTGGCGGTCTACGACACGACGTTCTTCTGGGTCCGCGCGGTCCAGACGGTCACGTTGCTGATGATCACGCCGTTGCTGCTCGCGTTGGGCGCGCCCGTCCGGTTGCTCCTGGACAGCTTGCCGCGCGCCGCCTGGCTGCGGCGGCACGGCCGTGGCCCGCTCGCCCGCGCGCTGACGTTCCCGCCGGTCGTCACGGTCGTCCTGATCGCACCGGTGCTGGTGCTGTACCTGACGCCGCTCTACGACCTGACGCTGCGCTCGCCGTTCGTCGACGGCCTGGTCCGGCTGGCGCTCGTCGGCGCCGGTTTCACGTACTTCTGGACCCGGCTCGGCCTCGACCCGACGCCGCGGGAGGACCCGCACCTGGTGTCGGTGTGGATCGCGTTCGCCGAAGTGATCTTCGACGGAGCGCTCGGCCTGGTGCTGTGGCTCGGCCCGTTGCTCGCGCCGGCGCACTACGCGGCCGTGCACCCGGGCTGGGGGCCGGACCTGCGCACCGACCAGATCATCGGCGCGGGCGTGCTGTGGATCGGCGGCGACGTCGCGGGCCTGCCGTTCGTCGTCGCGTTGTTCGTGCGGTGGGCCCGCGACGACGAACGGCGGGCGAAGCAGATCGACGTCGAGCTGGACGAAGCGCCGTCGACCGGCCTGTGGTGGGAGCAGGACCCGGCGCTCGCGGAACGGTTCAAGCGCCGGTGACCCGTGGCTCAGTCGTGGAACGTGTGCTCCGGTGCTGGGAACTCGCCGCGGCGGACGTCCTCCGCGAACGCCGTCGCCGCGTTCTGCAGCACCGTTGCGACGTCGGCGTAGCGCTTGACGAACCGCGGTGCCTTGCCGCGGCGCAGCCCGGCCATGTCCTGCCAGACGAGCACCTGCGCGTCGCAGTCCGGGCCCGCGCCGATGCCGACCGTCGGGATCTTCAGCTCCGTCGTGACGCGCTTCGCGGCCTCGGCGGGCACCATCTCCATCACGACGGCGAACGCCCCGGCCTCCTGCAGCGCCAGCGCGTCGGCGAGCAGCACGTCCGCCGCTTCGCCGCGCCCCTGCACCCGGTAGCCGCCGAGGTTGTGTTCACTCTGCGGGGTGAAGCCGATGTGGCCCATGACCGGCACGCCGGCCGACGTCAGCGCCTCGACGTGCGCGGCGAACCGCCGGCCGCCTTCGAGCTTCACGGCGTGCGCGCGGCCCTCCTTCATGAACCGCACCGACGTCTCCAGCGCCTGCTGCGGCGACAGCTGGTAGGAGCCGAACGGCAGGTCGGCGACCACAAGAGCCCGTTTGACGGACCGGGTGACCGCCCGCACCAGCGGCAGCAGCTCGTCGACCGTCACCGGCAGCGACGTGTCGTAGCCGAAGACGTTGTTGGCCGCGGAGTCGCCGACGAGCAGCACGGGGATCCCGGCTTCGTCGAACAGCGCGGCGGTGTACATGTCGTACGCGGTGAGCATCGGCCACGGTTCCCCGCGCTCCTTCAGCTCGCGCAGGTGGTGGACGCGGACTTTCCGGCCCGACGCCGGCTTGGCGGCGGGTCCGGTGCCGTAGGGGGCGGGTTCTTCTGCGCTGGCGGACATCGTCGTCGACCGTCCTTCCCTCGAGGCCTCGGTGAGGTCCCCGGGTCGTGGAGCAGGGGCGTCCCAAAGCGTGACACGCCCCCGTAGCGGTCCCAACCTCGTGCGACAAGCTTCACACCCCGGAGGACCACGCTCGATCAGCCTCCAGGTTGATGTCCGGGGACAACCAACCTGGGTTCACTCACGTCAAGAAGAGGGCATGACCACCGACCGGCCGCGAAAGGCGACGAAACCACCCATGGGAAACCTCGCGAGCCCGCGCCGTCGCATTCCCGCCTGGAAGGCGAAGGCGGCCGGCATCGTCGCGACCGTGGTCCAGCTGGCCGCGGTGTTCTCGGTGATCCTGCTGTTCGCCGGCGGTGCGCACGGCCGCCTGCTCAACGGCGTCGACATGGCCTTTTCCGGCTTGAGCGTGCCGACCAGCGAGAGCCTGATCATGGTGCTGCTGCTGGTCGTGCTCGGCGGAGCGCTGCGCCGCCGCAAGAAGGCGGCGCTCTACACGCTGGTGCTGTTCCAGGTCGGCGGGCTGCTGCTCACCCTCGTCCTGCAGGCGACGCTGCTGTGGTCACCCGAACTGCTGACGCTCGGCCCGAAGCAGGTCCGGCACATCCCCGCGCAGCTGTGGGTGCTGACCGTCGCCGACGTCGTCTCGATCGGGCTGATCGTGCTCCTGCTCGCGCTGCGCCCGGCGTTCCCGGCCCGGCTCGCGCCGAGCGCCTGGCGCGACGGCCTCAGCATGCTGTTCGGCGGCATCGCCGTGGTCATCCTGGTCGGCTGGGGGCTGACGGAAGCGTTTCCCGGCCACCTCGGCGACACGTGGGAGCGCTTCGCCTGGGTCGTGAACCACGCCACCGGCGAGAACCTGCAGCTGCGCCGGATCGGCGTCGGGGAGGGACCCGCCTGGCTGGACGTGTTCCTCGACCTCAGCGCGACCGCGGTCGCCACCGCCGCGCTGTACCTGGTCTTCCGCGGGGTGCGCAGCCGGGCGCTGCGGACCGACGAGGACGAGCTGCACCTGCGCCGGCTGCTCGCCGAACACGGGGAGGACGACTCCCTCGGCTACTTCGCCACCCGCCGCGACAAGAGCGTCGTCTTCGCGCCGAACGGCCGCGCGGCGGTGACCTACCGCGTCCTCGGCGGCACCAGCGTCGCCAGCGCCGACCCGGTCGGCGACCCGGAAGCGTGGCCCGACGCGGTCCGCGCGTGGCTCGACGAGACGCGCCGGTACGGCTGGACCCCGGGTGTGCTCGGGGCGAGCGAACGCGGCGCGAAGGCGTACACCGGTGCGGGCCTGCGTGCGCTGGAAATCGGCGACGAAGCGGTGCTCGACGTCCGCGAGTTCAGCCTCGCCGGGCCGGAGCGGCGCTCGGTGCGCCAAGCCGTCAAGCGCATCCAGCGCGCCGGCTACACCTCGAAGGTCCGCCGGCACGGCGAAATCCCCGCGGACGAGATGACCGAGCTGCTGGCGCGGGCGCAGGCCTGGCGCGGCGCCGAGACCGAACGCGGGTTCTCGATGGCGCTGGGCCGGCTCGGTGACCCGAGCGACGGCCGCAGCGTGATGGTCGAGGCCTACGACGCCCACGGTGAGCTGCGCGGCCTGCTGTCGTTCGTCCCGTGGGGCCGCCGCGGGCTTTCGCTCGACCTCATGCGCCGCGACCGCGACGCCGAGAACGGCCTCAACGAGTACATGATCGCCGAGACGGTCGCGGCCGCGCAGCACCTCGGCGCGCAGCGGATCTCGCTCAACTTCGCGATGTTCCGCGCGGTGTTCTCCGAGGGCGAGCGGATCGGCGCGGGCCCGGTGCTGCGGGCCTGGCGCGGGATCCTGAGCGTCTTCTCGCGGTTCTTCCAGCTGGAATCGCTGTACCGGTCCAACGCCAAGTACGGGCCGGATTGGGAGCCGCGGTTCCTCTGCTACTCCTCGGCCCGTCGGCTGCCGCGCGTCGGGATCGTGGCGGGCGCGCTCGAAGGGTTCGTCCCGACCGGACGGGCGCGGTCGCTGCGGCTGGAGACGGTCGGCGACGACTTCGTCGCGCGCGTCAAGGAGATCGAGGAGTCGGCGGCGACGCCGGCGCCGAAGACCGTGCGGCGGCCCGAACAGGTCCGCGTCCGCATCGCCAAGCTCGACAAGCTGCGCGAGGCCGGCATCGACCCGTACCCGGTCGGGTTCCGCCGCGACGACCACATCGGCGACGTCGTGGCGAAGTACGGCGACCTGCCCCCGGACACCGCGACCGGGCACCGCGTCCGGATCGCCGGGCGCGTGCTGAACCTGCGCATCCTCGGCGGCCTGTGCTTCGCCCGCGTCAAGGACTTCAGCGGCGAGATCCAGCTGATGCTCGAGGCCGGCGAGCTGGACCTCACCGGCTGGCGGACCGGCGTCGACCTCGGCGATCACGTCGGTGTCGGCGGCCAGGTCGTGACGTCGAAGCGGGGCGAGCTGTCGGTGCTCGTCGACGAGTGGACGGTCACCGCGAAGTGCCTGCACCCCCTGCCCGACAAGCGGAAGGGGCTCACCGACCCGGAAACGCGGGTCCGGCAGCGCTACCTCGACCTGGCCGTCAACCCGGACTCGACGAACATGCTGCGGCTGCGGTCCACCGTGGTCCGCGCGGTGCGCGACCGGCTGCACCACGCCGACTACCTCGAGGTCGAGACGCCGATGCTGCAGACGGTGCACGGCGGCGCCAACGCTCGGCCGTTCGTCACCCACATCAACGCCTACGACATGCGGATGTACCTGCGGATCGCGCCCGAGCTGTACCTGAAGCGCCTGTGCGTGGCCGGTGTCGAGCGCGTCTTCGAGCTCAACCGCAACTTCCGCAACGAAGGCGTCGACGCGACCCACAACCCCGAGTTCACGATGCTCGAGGCGTACCAGGCGTACGCGGACTACGACACGATGCGGACGTTGACGCGCGAGCTCGTCCAGCACGCGGCCGAAGCGGCGTACGGCGCCCAGGTCGTCCGAAGGCCGGACGCCGACGGCAAGGTCGTCGAGTACGACATCTCCGGCGACTGGCCGGTGGTTCCGGTCCACGAAGCCGTTTCGGCGGTCTTCGGCGAGGAGGTCGGCTCGGGGACGCCGGTGGGCGAGCTGCGCCGGCTGTGCGTCGCCGCGGGGGTGCCGGTGGGGGAGGACCCGAGCCACGGCGACCTCGTGCTCAAGGCGTTCGAGCACCTCGTCGAGGGCGCGACGGTGCTGCCGACCTTCTACACCGACTACCCGACCGACGTCTCGCCGCTGACCCGCCAGCACCGGGTGGACCCGCGGCTGGCCGAACGCTGGGACCTCATCGCGTTCGGTTCCGAGGTCGGCACGGCCTACACCGAGCTGACCGACCCGATCGAGCAGCGGCGGCGGCTGGAAGGGCAGTCGCTGCGCGCGGCCAGCGGTGACGTCGAGGCGATGGAACTGGACGAGGACTTCCTGCTCGCCTTGGAGCACGGCATGCCGCCGACCGGCGGCCTCGGCCTGGGTGTGGACCGGCTGCTCATGATGCTCACCGGCGCCTCCATCCGCCAGACGGTCCTCTTCCCGTTCGTCCGGCCGCAGGCATAACGACTCGGTGGACCTGGTCACGGCGGTGGGCCGTGGCGGGGCCCGTCGCTTACGCTCTGCCTCGTGCGCACGGCTCGGATCGCCTCGGCCCTCCTGATGGGGGTGGCCGTCCTCGCGTATTCGGGCTGGCTGCTGGAGTTCTTCCTGCCCACCGGGGTGTCCCCGGTGCGGGATCCGGCCGAGGCGCTGCTCGCCGGCCCGCCGGTGTTCCGGATCCTGCTCGCCGTGTCCGGGGTCGCGTTCCTGCTCGCCGGGCCCCCGCTGCACCGGCTCGGCCCGGTCCAGTGGTCGGCGCGGCTCAGCTCGATCTCGGTGAGCGCGTTCGGCGCGATCGTCCTGTTCCAGGCCGCCTACCCCGAGCAGAGCGACGTGCTGTCGTCGCTGCTCAACATCGTCCTGGTGGCCGGGGTGATCAGCCTGATCATGTGGTGGCCGCCGGGCTGGCGCCGGCTCGCGGTCATCGGCCTGGTGCTGGTGGGGGCCACCTGGCTGGCCGTCGTGCTCGCCCGCCAGCTGGGCACCTTCGAGGGTGTCTTCACGCGCGCCCAGCTGGTGGTGCGCGCCGTCCTGTACGGCGTCGGCGGCGCGTACGCCTTCGTCAAGCCCGCCCCGCGGCACGCGCACCGATAGCGGAATTCCCGCCCGGAACGTCGGTGCCGGGTGGCACGATCGCCGCAGGTATCCCTAGGCGGAAGGATCGACATGGCGGGAAACGTGCGCCCGGTGACCGACGAGCGTGACGGGCTGCTGAGCTTCCTGGAGCAGCAGCGGTACGTGCTCAAGCTGGCCGCTCACGGCCTGACGGACGATCAGGCGAGAGCCACTTCGACCAAGAGTTCGCTGTCGGTGGGCGGGCTGATCAAGCACGTCGCGAGCACCGAGGACAGCTGGATGGACACGGTGCTGCAGGTGCCGCAGAAGCCGTTCGGCGAGGCGATGGCGGAGTACGAGTCGGCGCACCGGCTGGGCCCGGACGAGACCCTGGAAGGCGCGCTGGCCCGGTACGACGCGGTGGCGGCCCGCACGGCCGAGGTGATCGCGGGCATCGACGACCTCGGCCGGGCGGTCCCGGTGCCGAAGGGCGTGCCGTGGTTCCCGAAGGACGTCGAGGCCTGGTCGGTCCGCTGGGTGCTGCTGCACCTGATCCAGGAGACGGCCCGCCACGCGGGCCACGCGGACATCATCCGCGAGCACCTCGACGGCGGCACGGCCATGCCCCTGATGGCGGCGGCCGAGGGCTGGCCGGAAAGCCCCTGGATCAAGCCCTGGACCCCGGAGTCCCAGCCGGCCTGACCGTTCGGCTCGCGGCCCCCTCCCGCGAGCCGACCCTCCAGGCACGGGTGATGCCCCTCCAATCACGCGTGATGCCTCCCCAGTCACGCGTGATGCCCTTCCGCGCTCGCCGCGGGGGCTCAGAACAACGTCGGCTCGTCCGCCAGGGCACCCTCGATCACGAGCATCCGGCGTTTTGTCCCGACGCCGCCCCGCGCGGAGAACCCGCCGTCCTTCCCGCCGGCCGCCAGAACCCGGTGGCACGGCACGATGATCGGGAACGGGTTGTGCCCCATCGCCTGCCCGACGGCTTGGGCCGACCCCGGCTGCCCGAGCCGGTGCGCGATGTCGCCGTACGTCAGCGTCTTGCCCGGCGGGATGGTCCGCGCGACTTCGTACGCGCGCCGGTTGAACACCGGCACCCCGGAAAAGTCCAGCGGAACCGACGCCAGATCGCGACGCGCACCGCCCAGCAACGCCACGATCCCGTCCACCGCGGCCTGCACCGGCGACGGCGGCGTCCCCTCGACGGCGTCTGGGAACCGCCGGACCAGCCAGGCGCGGGTCCGCGCCTCGCTGCCCTCGGGCAGCGACGTCCCGGCCACGACGTCGTCGCGCCAGGCGAGCCCGCACACCCCGATCGCGGTGCCGAAGACCGTGAACCCCGTCATGCGGTCAGCCTACGACCGAAGAGGGGTACCGCCGCCGCGAATGATCGCTAAGTTCGGTTTGGGCGAATCTCGAGGAGGACGTGTGCGGCGAGCAATTCTGGTGACGGCACTGCTGCTGCTCGGCCTGATCGCGACGCCGGCGGCCGCCGACCCGCTGGTCATGCCGCACGTCGTCGTCACGCACCACACGTGGTGGGCCGAACTCGTCATCAAGAAAGCCGGCGGGACCGTCGTCGCGAGCTACCCGCAGATCGGCGTCGTCGTCGCGTACACCGCGAAGGACGACTTCGCCGCCAAGGTCCGGAAAACGCCGGGCATCGACGCCGTCGGCGCGACGCGCACCGCGAAGGTCCCGAAGGAGTTCTTCGCACCCCGCAAGGACCTCCGCTACACCGGCCCGGGCTCGCCGAACTCCGGCCTGGTCCCGCCGGAGGGGACGGCGTGGGACGTCCCGGCGCTGCACCTGCCCGAAGCGCACGCGGTCACCGAAGGCAGCAGGCGCACCGTCGTCGGTGTCCTCGACGTCGGCGTCGACGACACCCACCCGGACCTCGCGAAAGCGTTCGACAGCAAGAACTCCGTGTCCTGCCTGTCCGGCTGGCCCGACCGCGGCCCCGGCGCCTGGCGGCCCACGCTCGACGGCCACGGCACGCACGTCGCGGGCACGATCGCCGCGGCTCGCAACGGGTCCGGCGTCGTCGGCGTCGCTCCGGGGGTGAAAATCGCCGCGGTCAAGCTCGCCGAACTCGACGACACCGAGATGGCCGAGAGCATGGTCTGCGGGTTCGTCTGGGCCGCCGAGCACGGGTTCGCCGTCACCAACAACAGCTACCGCTCGATCCCGTGGCGCTACAACTGCGACGACCAGCCGGACCAGGCCGCGGCGAAGCTCGCCGTCGGCCGGGCGGTCGCGTACGCCCAGCGCCGCAACGTCCTCGTGGTCGCCTCCGCCGGCAACGCCGGCATCAACCTGGACACCCGATCGGTGGACAAGGAGAGCCCGGCCGACAGCACGCCGGTGGAGCGCCGGATCGACCCGACCTGCACCCGGTTGCCGCACGAGCTGCCCGGCGTCGTCGGCACCGGCGCACTCGACGAGAAGCTCCTCAAGGCGAGCTTCTCCAACTACTCGGCGACCCGGATCAGCGTCGCCGCGCCCGGCGCGCGCGTCTGGTCGACGTGGCCGAACGGCGAATACCGCTCCGCGAGCGGGACGTCGATGGCCGCGCCGCACGCGAGCGGCGTCGCCGCCCTGATCGCGAGCCGGCACCCGCACTGGGGCGCCGAGCGCATCAAGCGCGCCCTCTACGCCACGGCGACGCCGCTGCCGTGCCCGGACGCCGTCTGCCAGACGACACAGAACGGAACGACCTACTACGGCCACGGGATGGTCGATGCGGCGAGCGCAGTCGGCGCGGGATGATGGCGCTCGTGCTCGATCACCTCGTCTACGCCGGCCCGGACCTCGCCGACGCCGTCGCCCGCGTCACCGCGCTCACCGGGGTCACGCCCACGCCCGGCGGCCGTCACGCCGGCGTCGGCACGGCCAACCACCTCGCCGACCTCGGCGGGGGGATGTACCTGGAGGTCATCGGCCCCGACCCGGCGCAGCCGGACCCCGAGGTGCCCCGGCCGTTCGGCATCGACGAGCTGACCGAGCCCGCGCTGGTCGCCTGGGCGGTCCGCACGACCGACCTCGACGCGACGATCACCGCGGCCCGCGCCCACGGCTTCGACCCGGGCGACGCGGTGGAGATGTCCCGCGAAACCGGCGACGGCGAAACGCTGCGCTGGCGCCTGACCCCGCCGGGCGTCCCGGGCACCCTGCACCCGTTCCTCATCGACTGGGGCTCGACGCCGCACCCGACGACGCGCGGCCTGCCGTCCTTGCCGCTGCTGATGGTCACCGGCACCCACCCGGACCCGGATTCGGTGCTGGCGGTGACCGACGCGCTGGGCCTGGAGCTGCTGGTCCGCCGCGCCGACCGGGCCGGGCTGACGGCGGCCGTCCGCACGCCGGAAGGCCGCCAGGTCGCCCTGTGCTGAAACCCTTGGGCTAGGCCTTGCCCTCGCGCCACAGGCTGGTCATCGGCAGCCGGCGGTCGCGCCCGAACGCCTTGAACGTGATCTTCGTGCCCGGCGGGTACTGGCGCCGCTTGTACTCGGCCTTGTCGACCATTCGCACCACGCGGTCGATGGTCTCCGGGTCGAAGCCCGCGGCCACCAGGTCGGCGTACCCGCGGTCGCCCTCGACGTAGTCGTCGAGGATGTCGTCGAGCAGCGCGTAGTCCGGCAGCGAGTCGGTGTCCACCTGGCCGGGCCGCAGCTCGGCCGACGGCGGCTTCGAAATGGAGTTCTCCGGGATCGGCGGGGTTTCGCCGCGCTTGGCCGCCTCGGCGTTGCGCCAGCGGGCCAGCTGCCACACGTGCGTCTTGAAGACGTCCTTGATCGGGGCGAACGCGCCGACCGCGTCGCCGTAGATCGTCGAATACCCGACGGCGAGCTCGGTCTTGTTGCCCGTCGCCAGCACCAGGTGACCGTCCAGGTTGGACAGGGCCATCAGGAGCATGCCCCGCGTCCGCGCCTGGATGTTCTCTTCGGCCAGGCCCGTCAGCGAAAGCTGATCGACGTACACGCGGACCATGTCCTCGACCGGTTCGACCCGGTAGTGGGCGCCGATCCGCCGCGCCAGGTCGGCGGCGTCGTCCTTCGAGTGCCCCGACGAGTACTTCGACGGCATCGAGACGCCGTAGACGTTGTCGCCGCCGAGCGCGTCCGCGGCCAGCGCCGCGCAGACCGCCGAGTCGATGCCGCCGGAGAACCCGAAGATGACCGACGAGAAGCCGTTCTTGTGCACGTAGTCCCGCAGCCCGACGACCAGCGCGTGCCACACCTCGGCCTCGTCCGACAGCGGCTCGCTGATCACCGGCTCGGCCGTCGGCTCGTACGCGGGCAGCGGCTCCGAGCTCAGCACCCGGCGCCGGACGTGCAGGCCTTCGAGCTCGCCGTCGCCGGCGTGCCCGCCCGCGGCGAGGTCCATGTCCAGCACGAGCAGGTGCTCGACGAACTGCGGCGCGCGCGCCACGACCGTGCCGTCCGCGGTGACGACGAGCGAGTCGCCGTCGAAGACGAGGTCGTCCTGACCGCCGACCTGGTTGGTGTAGACCAGGGGAGCGCCGGCTTCGGCGGCGCGCCGGGCGATCAGCGGCAGCCGCTGCTCGTCCTTCGACCGCTCGTACGGCGATGCGTTCGGCGCGACGACGAGGTCGACGCCGGCGCGGCCCAGCGCTGAGATCGGCCCGCCGTCCTGCCAGATGTCTTCGCAGACGACCATGCCGATGTCGAGCCCGTGGAACCGGACGACGTCGAGCGTGGTGCCCGGCTTGAACCAGCGGTGCTCGTCGAAGACGCCGTAGTTGGGCAGGTGGTGCTTGAACTGCCGCGCGACGACCTCGCCGCGGTAGAGCGCCGCGGCCGCGTCGCGCGGGCCGACGTCGTCGAGGTCGAGGTAGCCGATGTAGGTGAGCACTTCGCCGCAGCCGGCCTCGTCGAGGCGGCGCGCCAGCGACTCGACGCCCTGCCGCGAGGCGGCGGCGAAGGTCTTGCGCAGGGAGAGGTCCTCGACGGGGTAGCCGGTCAGGGACATCTCGGGGAAGACGACGACGTGGGCGCCGGCTTCGGCGGCCCGGCGGGTCCACTCGACGTGCAGGTCGGCGTTGCCGTCGAGGTCGCCGACGGTGGGGTTGACCTGGGCGAGCGCGATGCGCAGTTGCGGCATGCCGCCATTCTGTCCCACCGTCACCCGGAAGGCCGAGCGAATGTGGGCGAAATGCCACGCCCAGGCGGCAGCCCCACCACCCCCACGAACCCCACCAACCCCAAAAAGCGGAGCTTTCCCTAGGAAAGTTCCGCCTTCGGCGCCGCCTGGTTACCGAAAGCCCCCGCCCGGCGAACCGGACGGGGGCCTTCGGCCAGCGGGACTACTTGCGCTTGATCATGCTCCGGACCTTCTTGATGGTCTGCTCGAAGTCCGAATCGAACGGGTTGTCGTGCACCAGGTACGTCCACGTCGTGTTCGCCCGCCGGACGCCCGCGTCGCCGAGGTCGATGCCCTCGTCCGTCAGCTCCGCCTCTTCGAGCGTCTTCGCCGCCCGCGAGTCGGCCTCGGCGATGATCTTGTGGAACTCCGGGATCGCCGCGCGGTGGAACTCGTCCAGCGGGGTCTCCCGGGCCAGCGCCCGCAGGTGGATGCTCTCGCGGACGTCGGTCAGGTACGCCAGGTGGTCGGACCACAGCTGGTCGACGTGGAACAGCAGCACCTCGCGGCAGATCTGCTCCAGCTTGTCCTGGTCGTCGAGCTTCTCCTTCAGCTCGCCGAACTTCTCCGGGTGCGCCTTCTCCAGGTGCTCCGCCGCGTACGCGGTGCGAAGCACCTTGTCGCGGTGCACCAGCAGGTCACGCCGCTGCCGCTCGATCAGCCGCGTGTAGCGCCAGGTGTTGCGGTGGATCTCGAGGTCGACGCCCTCGGCGACGCGCTGGGCGTGGTTGAGCTGCCGCAGTGCCGCCGGGTCGGTGATCTCGCCGGTTTCCTCGTCGTCGGTGATGCCCTCGGGCACGTCCGGCGCGTTCGACAGCACGAGCTCGTCGTTCAGGCTCGCGAAGAAGATCGCGCTGCCCGGGTCGCCCTGCCGTCCGGACCGGCCGCGCAGCTGCCCGTCGAGCCGGCTCGACGGGTACCGCGCGGTGCCGATGACGTGCAGCCCGCCCAGCTCGACGACCTCGTCGCGGGTCGAGCCGTCGGTGCCGCCCAGCCGGATGTCGGTACCGCGGCCGGCCATCTGCGTGGACACGGTGACCGCGCCCTTCTTGCCCGCCTCGGCGATGATCGCGGCCTCTTCGGCGTCGTTGCGCGCGTTGAGCACGACGCACTCGAGGTCGACCTTCGCCAGCTTCTCGGCCAGCTCTTCGGACTCGGCGACGTCCTGGGTGCCGACGAGGATCGGCCGCCCGGTCTCGTGCACCGTGCGGATCTCCTCCTCGATCGCCCGCAGCTTCTGCGACGGCGAGGCGAAGACCCGGTCTTCGAGGTCTTCCCGGATGTTCGGGGTGTTCGGCGGGATGACCGCGACCTCGAGCTCGTAGAACTCCCGCAGCTGCTCGGCGACGGCGACCGCGGTCCCGGTCATGCCCGCGACCTCGGGGTAGCGCGCGAGCAGCGCCTGGACGGTGATCGAGTCGAGGATCTCGCCGCGGTCGGTCGCGGCGACCTGCTCCTTCGCCTCGACGGCGGCCTGGAGGCCGTCCGGCCAGCGCTGCAGCTCGGCGACGCGGCCGCGGGCGGCGTTGATGAGCTGCACCTTGCCGTCGCGGACCAGGTAGTCGACGTCGCGGGTGAGCAGCGCGTGCGCGTGCAGGGCGACGTTCACCGCGGGGAGCCGGTCCGACGCCGTCTCGCCGTAGAGGTCGTCGACCTCCAGGCCGAGCGACTTCGCGACCACGGACGCGCCGGCGTCGGTCAGCCAGGCGTTGCGGCCCTCGCTGTCGGTCTCGTAGTGCAGGCCGAGGCGCAGCCGCCGGACGACCTTCGCGACCTCTTCGTCGGCGTCGGTGTGGTCGATCGAGCCGGCCATCACCAGCGGGACGCGGGCCTCGTCGACCAGCACCGAGTCCGCCTCGTCGACGATCGCGACCTCGGGGGCCGGCTGGACGAGGTCGTCGACCGACGTCACCAGCCGGTCGCGCAGCACGTCGAAGCCGATTTCGGCGACGGCGCCGTACGTGACGTCCTTGGCGTAAGCCTCGCGACGCTCTTCGCGGGAGTGCGCGGGCTCGACCCAGCCGACCGACACGCCGAGCAGCGCGTACACCGGGCCCATCCACTCCGCGTCGCGGCGCGCCAGGTAGTCGTTGACCGTGACGACGTGAACGCGCTTTCCGCGGATCGCGTAACCGGCCGCGGCCAGCGCACCCGCGAGCGTCTTGCCCTCACCGGTCTCCATCTGCACGACGTGCTTGGTGAGCAGGCCCATCGTGCCCAGCACCTGCACGTCGAACGCGCGCTCGCCCAGAGCCCGCCGCGCGGCCTCGCGGCCCAGCGCGCACACCTCGATCAGCTCTTCGTCGCCGAAAGCGGTGTTCTTCAGCGTCTCGCGAAGCTTGCCCGCCCGCTCGATCAGCTCCTCGTCGGAGAGCTTTTCGAGCTCGGGTTCGAGCTTCTCGACCGCGGGCAGCAGTGCTTCGTAGCGGGTCAGCTCGACGCTGCCCGGCCGCTGGATGATCCGGCGGAGCTTCTTGCCCATCCGGCTGATCAGTGCTGCCACCCCTGGTCTCCCGTTCTCTCTCGCTCGACCGGCCTCCACCACCCAACGCGACGGTGGTGCGTTCGAGTTCCGCGGCCGGATGGGACGATCCAACCGTGTTCCCTCATCCCAGCGCCAGGTCCCGCGCCCGCCGGATCACCGCAATTGCGACATCCGTGCTGTTCGCGGTCTCGCTGACCGCGTGCACGTCCACCGGCAAGACCGCGCCGCCCGCGCCGACGACCGAGTCGCACCCGCCGTCCGGGCCGGTGCCCGCCGGGCTGGAGCGGTTCTACGGCCAGAGCCTGACCTGGGCCGACTGCGCACCTTACGCGACGTCGGAAGACTCGAGGTCGGCCTTCCAGGCGAAAGACGTCCAGTGCGCGCGGCTGACCGTGCCGCTCGACTACGCAAAACCGGCGGGGGACACCATCACGCTGGGCCTGCTGCGGCACAAGGCCACCGACGCGGGTGACCGGATCGGGTCGCTCGTGGTCAACCCGGGCGGGCCGGGCGCGTCGGGCATGGTCGCGGCCGCCGGGCTGCTCAAGCCGGTGACCAGCACCGGGCTGGGCAAGCGCTTCGACCTGGTCGGGTTCGACCCGCGGGGGATCGGGGCGAGCCAGCCGGCGATCCACTGCCTGACCGATCAGGAACGGGACGCCGACCGCGCCGACGACAGCGAGACCGACGGCTCGCCGGCGGGCGTGCTGAAGCAGGAATCGCAGGAAAAGGACTTCGCCGCCAAGTGCGCCCAGCGCACCGACGACGGCACCGGGATGCTGGCCAACGCCGGCACCCGCGACGTCGTGAAGGACCTGGACGTCCTCCGCTCGGTCCTCGGCGACGAAAAACTCACCTATTTGGGCTACTCCTACGGCACCCGGATCGGGTCGGCGTACGCCGAGGCGTTCCCGAAGAACGTCCGCGCGATGGTCCTCGACGGCGCGGTCGACCCCGAGCAGGACGCGGTCGAGTCCCTCGTCGCGCAGGGCCAGGGCTTCGGGACGGCGTTCACGGAGTTCGCCAAGTGGTGCACGGGCCAGCAGGACTGCGCGCTCGGCGGGGACGCCGCCGGCGCGGTCAAGGCGTTCCAGGACCTCGTCCGGCCGCTGATCGACTTCCCGGTGGCGGTCGGCGACGGCCGCAAGCTCTCCTACGAGGACGCGACCACCGGCGTGATCCAGGCGCTCTACCAGGAAAGCCTCTGGGACACCCTGAACACGGGCCTCAACGAGCTCAAGCAGCAGCGCGGCGCGACGCTGGAGAAGCTCGCCGACATCTACAACGAGCGCGACTCCGACGGCCGCTACGGCACCACGCAGGACGCGTTCACGGCGATCCGCTGCGTCGACGACCCGCGCGTCACGGACCCGGCCGTCATCCTCAAGGCGCAGGAGGAGTACGTGAAGGTGGCGCCGTTCCTGGACGACGGCCGCCCGGCGAGCGCGGCTCGCGACGCGTGCGCGTTCTGGCCGGTGCCGAACACCTCGGAGCCGCACGTGCCGAACGTCGAAGGCCTGGCGAAGACGCTGGTCGTCTCGACGACCAACGACCCGGCGACGCCGTACCAGGCCGGCGTCAACCTCGCGAAGGGCCTGAAGGGCGCGCTGCTCACCTTCGAGGGCACCCAGCACACGGTGTTCCTGCAGGGCGTGAAGTGCGTCGACCAGGCGGGCACGGACTACCTCGTCGACGGCACGCTGCCGCCGGAGGGGACGCGCTGCACCGGGCAGTAGCTAGGCCTGCTTGGTCAGCGACAGCTCGATCATCACCGGGCTGAGGTGGTCGCCGGCCGGCGGGACCTGCACCCACAGCCGCACGAAGCGCCGTGCCCCGTCGTCGGAGACCCACACCTTGACGTTGAGGTCGGCGTCGACGGCCGCGAGCACGCTGTGCGCCACGGCGGCCGGCACCCGGCCGGCGACCCGCAGCGCCGGTGCGTCGTCGACGTTCTCGCGGCCTTCGGTCTCGGCGTCCGTCACGCCGTCGAGCAGCCGCTTCAGCCCGCCGTGCGGGCCGAGGAACGCGCCGACCCGGTACGCGTCGGGCAGCGAATCCTGCCCGTCGCGCACGTCGAAGGCGTACTTGGTGTGCCCGCCGACCACGCTGTCGTCCTGAACGTCGACCATGCCGGTCGCGGCGCCGCCGTCGTCGAGGGTCGCGTCGCCCTCCGTCAAGCGGAGCGGGAAGCCCGGCAGCACGCCGTTGACGCCGGCCGCGAAGTGCACGCTTCGCACCGAAGCGAACGACGTCGCGGCGTCGCGGACCAGCTCGGCACCCGCCGGGAACGGCCCGCGCGTGTCGGGTGACCCGGTGCAGCCGGTCGCGAGGAGGAGCACGAGCAGCAGGGCGAGACGCGGCATCCCCAAAGCCTACTGTTGGCCTGATTCTTGCGGATGATGTCCTTCCGGCCACTTTCGGCTCATCGCGCGCGCGATGAAACTGCTGAGGTGACCGTTGAGACCCGTCCCGCCCCGAGGCTCCACCGCGCCTGGCTGATCGCCGGTGCCGCCTTCGTCGCGTTGCTCGCCTCCGCCGGCTTCCGCGCCGCTCCCGGCGTCCTGATCGACCCGCTGCACGAAGAGTTCGGCTGGTCCCGCACCACCATCAGCTCGGCCGTCTCGGTGAACCTCGTGCTCTTCGGCCTCTTCGCGCCCTTCGCGGCCGCGTTGATGGAGCGGTTCGGCATCCGGCGCGTCTCGGCGACGGCGTTGACCGTGATCGCCCTCGGCGCGGGCGGCACGGTGTTCATGACCGCGAGCTGGCAGCTCGTCCTGTGCTGGGGCGTGCTGGTCGGCCTGGGCACCGGCTCGATGGCCATGGGCTTCGCCGCGATGGTCGCGACCCGGTGGTTCGTCCGCAGCCGCGGCGTCGTCACCGGCGTCCTGACCGCGGCGGGCGCCACCGGCCAGCTGATCTTCCTGCCGCTCATCGCGAACCTCGCCGTGGGTTCGGGGTGGCGCACGGCGTCGCTGGTGATCGCGATCGCCGCGCTCGCCGTCGTCCCGGTGGTCCTGCTGCTGATCCGCGACCACCCCGCCGACGTCGGCACCACGGCCTACGGCGCGCCCGCCGACGCCGAGGTCGCCCGCCCCGCGGCCAGGACCGGCTCGGTCCGCCGGGCCCTCTCCGTGCTGGGCCAGGCCGCGCGCACCCGGACGTTCTGGCTGCTCGCCGTCGGCTTCGCGATCTGCGGCGCGACGACCAACGGCCTGGTCGGCACCCACTTCGTGCCGGCCGCGCACGACCACGGCATGCCGCAGACGACGGCGGCGAGCCTGCTGGCCCTGGTCGGCGTCTTCGACGTCGTCGGGACGATCTTCTCCGGCTGGCTCACCGACCGCATCGACCCGCGGATCCTGCTCGGCGTCTACTACGCCCTGCGTGGCCTTTCGCTGGCGCTGCTGCCGCAGCTGTTCACCGACTCCGTGCAGCCGAGCATGTGGGCGTTCATCCTGTTCTACGGCCTCGACTGGGTGGCCACGGTCCCGCCGACGGTCGCGCTCTGCATCCGCGCGTTCGGCGACGCCGGCCCGATCGTGTTCGGCTGGGTCTTCGCCTCACACCAGCTCGGGGCCGCGTTCGCCGCGTCGGCCGCCGGCCTGGTCCGCGACCAGCTCGGGAACTACACCCTGGCCTGGTATTCCGCCGCCGTCCTGGCCGTCATCGCGTCGGTCGCTTCGCTGGCCATCACGCGGGCGAAGAAGCCCGTCGCGGTACTCGCGACGTGACTTCGGCGGTCTCGGCGCGTCGCGAAACATGTCGTTAACACGCTGTGGTTAGGGTGCGGCCATGGATCGCCAGCAGGAATTCGTGCTCCGCACGCTCGAGGAGCGCGACATCCGTTTTGTCCGTCTCTGGTTCACCGATGTGCTGGGGTTCCTCAAGTCCGTCGCGGTCGCGCCGGCCGAGCTCGAAGGCGCCTTCAACGACGGGATCGGCTTCGACGGCTCGGCCATCGAGGGCTTCGCGCGCGTTTACGAATCGGACATGGTCGCCAAGCCCGACCCGGCCACGTTCCAGGTCCTGCCCTGGGAGACCCCCGACGGCGGCCCCTACTCGGCCCGCATGTTCTGCGACATCGCGATGCCGGACGGCTCGCCGTCGTGGGCCGACCCGCGGCACGTGCTGCGCCGCCAGCTGTCGAAGGCCGCCGAAGCGGGCTTCACGTGCTACGTCCACCCCGAAATCGAGTTTTTCCTGCTCTCGACCATGCCGGACGACGGCAGCGAGCCGGAGCCCGCGGACAACGGCGGCTACTTCGACCAGGCCAGCCACGCCACGGCGACGCACTTCCGGCGGCACGCCATCGAGACCCTCGAGGCGATGGGCATCTCGGTCGAGTTCAGCCACCACGAAGGGGCACCGGGCCAGCAGGAGATCGACCTCCGTTACGCCGATGCGCTGACGATGGCCGACAACGTGATGACGTTCCGTTACGTCGTCAAGGAGGTCGCGCTGACCCAGGGCGTGCGCGCCACCTTCATGCCGAAGCCGTTCACCGACCAGCCCGGCTCGGGGATGCACACGCACGTCAGCCTGTTCGAAGGCGACCGCAACGCCTTCTACGACGCCGAAGACCCGCACGAGCTGTCGGGCACCGGGAAGGCCTTCGTCGCCGGGGTGCTGCACCACGCGAAGGAGATCTCGGCGGTCACCAACCAGTGGGTGAACTCCTACAAACGCCTGATCAGCGGCAGTGAAGCGCCCACGACGGTGTCGTGGGGCCGGGCGAACCGCTCCGCGCTCGTCCGGGTCCCGATGTATTCACCCGGAAAGGCGTCATCCCGACGGGTGGAAATCCGTACGCTGGACTCGGCGTGCAACCCGTACCTGGCGTACTCGGTCATCCTGGCCGCGGGGCTGAAGGGGATCGAAAAGGGCTACGAGCTGCCGCCACCCGCCGAGGACAACATCTGGCAGCTGAGCGACTCCGAGCGGCGCGCCGCCGGGTACGCCCAGCTACCGCAGAACCTGGGAGAGGCACTGGCCGAGATGGAGAAGTCCGAACTCCTGCCGGAAGCCCTCGGCGAACACGTCTACGACTTCTTCCTCCGGAACAAGCGCGTGGAGTGGGACAACTACCGCAGCGCGGTCACCCCGTACGAACTCCGAACGCTCCTCCCGGTGCTCTGATGGGGCGGCGGCCGGTGTTCCTCGCGATCCTGGCCGCCGCACTCGTGCTCGTCCCCACGGCGCCCGTCGCCGCGGCCGCCGGCCGCTTCGACCTCGACTCCGCCGACATCCCGGCGCTGCAGGCGCGGATGGCGTCCGGTCGGCTCAGCGCCGTCGGGCTGACCAGGCAGTACCTCGACCGGATTCACCGGATCGACGGAAAGGTGCACGCCGTCCTGGCGGTCAACCCCGCCGCGGTGGGGCAAGCGCTCGAGAGCGACGCCCGGCGTCGCGCGCACCGCCTCCGCGGGCCGCTCGACGGCATCCCGGTGCTGGTCAAGGACAACGTCGACACCCGCGACCAGTGGACGACGGCCGGGTCGCGGGCGCTGCGCAGCTACCCGGCGAAGGACGCGACGCTCATCACGCGCCTTCGCGCGGCCGGCGCGGTGATCCTCGGCAAGGCGAACCTTTCCGAATGGGCGAACTTCCGCGCCGCGAAGCCCACGTCCGGCTGGTCGGGCGTCGGCGGGCAGACGAACAACCCGTACGTGCTGGACCGCAACCCGTGCGGGTCGTCCGCCGGGTCCGCGGCCGGCGTGGCCGCGTCGCTGGCCCAGGTGGCGATCGGGTCGGAAACCGACGGCTCGATCGTGTGCCCCGCCGGGATGACCGCCACGGTCGGGCACAAACCCAGCCTCGGCCTGGTCAGCCGCACCGGCGTGGTGCCGATCTCCGCCGAGCAGGACACCGCGGGCCCGATCGCGCGCAACGTCGTCGACGTCGCTCTCACCTTGTCGGTCCTCCAGGGCCGGGACCCGTCGGACCCGGCGACCTCGACGTATCCGCGCACCCAGCCGACGGACTACGCGAAGCTGCTCCGCCCGGGCGTCCTGCGCGGCGCGCGAATCGGGCTGTGGCGGCTGCCGGTGCTCGGCCCGGCGACCGACGCGATCATGACCTCCGCGCGGAACTCGCTGGTCAAGGCGGGGGCGACGGTCGTCGAAGTGGAGCTGCCCTACCAGGACCGGCTCCTCGAGCTGGAGTTCCCGGCGCTGCTCACGGAGTTCCACCGGGACATCGACGCCTACCTCGCCACCCGCCCGCGCGGGCCGCGGAACCTGGCCGAGCTGATCGCCTACAACCGGGCGGACCCGCTGGAGCGGACGTGCTTCGCCGGGCAGGAGCTGTTCGAGCAGGCGCTGGCCGCGCCGCCGCCGTCGGACCCGGGGTACCTGGCCACGCGGGCCGAGCTCACGGACCTTTCGCGCCGGTCCCTGGACGAGACGCTGGCCGCGCACGACCTGGACGCGATCGCGTCGCCGACCAACCCGCCGGCGTGGAAGACCGACTGCGCGGTGGGCGACAACGACGTGATCCCGTCCTCGACGCCGGCCGCGGTGGCCGGCTACCCGGACGTGACCGTGCCGGCCGGGTTCGCCGGACCGCTCCCGGTGGGGATCTCGTTCATGGGGGCGCGGTGGTCCGACGCCCGGGTGCTGGCGCTCGCGGCCGACTTCGAGCGGGTCGTGCCGGCGCGGGTCCCGCCCCGGTATCTGCCGACCCTGCCGTCGTAGCCGTCCGTAAGCACTCTGACCTGCGCCGATGCCGTTAAGTGACCCCCCTGTTCCGGGCCGGTTCGCGGGCATGTAATCTTCTCTTCGTCGCCAGGAACACCGGGTCACACCGGGGCCGCAAGCCCCGGAGACCAGGCCGGGACGAGCGGGTTGACACCGCGGATCGGACCGGGTAATGTTCAGCGTCGGCCCACGAGCGGCCGCCGACTCCCTACGACTAACACCGTAGGATGAGGTATGCTCGACCAAAGTTTGTGAATATCGCTTGGAACAACTGCCGAGGATTTAGCCGCCGATAACGCGGGTGGATTCAGAGTGTGTTGCTTGAGAACTCAACAGTGTGCTAGTGAACTAAGCCAGTAGAGCTTATGTATTGAAACCTCGTATGAGG
>NZ_JAVHJU010000053.1 GCF_031082405.1 Amycolatopsis sp. A133 | reverse complement strand
GCCTCCCGATCCGGTAGTGCCTCGACGACCGCGTCGCCGCGGGTGGTCATCTGCTTCGCACCTTGTCCTGCCGAGATTCTAACCCGCCTTACCACTCACGACAGCTGCGGCAGACTCAGGACAGCGGGTTGACGAGCAGCAGCTCCGTGTTGTGGTCCTCCGCCGCGCCGACGCGGCCCAGGTCGATGTGGATGTCGTTGTAGGAAAGTTCGCGGTACAGCGACGCAAGCGCTTGCGGCGTCCGGTCGTCGTAGTCCGCGGCGTACGGCGCTTCCGCCTCGATCAGCGTCGTGAACAGCGACAACGTGCCGTCGGCGTTGTCCGCGACTTCGACGATCCGCGCGTGCTGCGGGAAGTCGACGTGCGACGCGGTGTTGATCTCCCAGAAGCCCTGCTGCGGGGTGTTCCCGGCGTGCGGCGTGATCTTGTTGAGGTGCGTGTGGCCGTTGACCCAGGCGAGCACGTTCGGGAACCGCTTGAGCAGCGCGACGAGGGCGTTGCCCTCCAGCCGCGGGTCGAGCGGGTGGCGCGAGTCCGGCAGCAGGTTGGTCATCGTGCCGCTGGTGTGGTGGCTGAAGAGGAGGAACAGCTCGTCGGTGACGCCGTGGGTGATCTTGCGGCCGAAGAAGTCGTAGTAGGTCGAGCTGTTGCGCTTGAGCGTCGACTCGACCCACGAGTACTGCGCCAGCCCGATCGAGCCGTCGGCGAACCCGGCGTCGGTCGTGGTGTCGAGGCTGATCCCGGTGATGCCCGGGGCGATCCGGAAGGTGTAGTAGACGTTCCGGCCGTCGGCGTTGGCGCTGGTGAAGCCGTGCCCGGCGGGGCCGGGGCCGGTGTTCGCGCTGTCGAGGTGCGCGCGGACGAACTCGCCGGTGCCGAACGGGCGGCGCCGCGCGTCCGGCGTGATCTCGCGGATGGTGCCGCTGCCGCCGAACAGTTCCGCGACCGGGACGCTCGAGCCGGGTTTCCGGATGGCGTCGGCGAGCTTCTTCGCGGTGGTCTCGTCCTTGCCGATGACCTTGTACTTCCCGGTGTACCAGGCGTCCATCCCCGGGATCTGCGCCGGCAGCGAGCCGACGATGCTGTCGTCGTGGTTGCCGAAGGTGCAGAACCACGGGACGTCGAGGCCGGGGGCGGTGAACGTCCGCATGCCCGCTTCGAGCAGACCGGGGATCTGCGGGAAGCCCTTCGCCGAGTACTTGTCGCCCACGCCGGGGATCGACGGGTTCCAGTACTCGTCGTTGCCCGAGCTCTGGACGCCTTCGTAGGCGTCCGGGTCGCCGGAGTTCGGGGTGACGGTGCCGCCGTTGAGGACCTTGAGGAACCAGCCGAGCTCGATCAGCTCGTGGTTGTCGGTGTTGTCGCCGGTGGTGACCATCAGGTCGAACGGCCGTCCGGTGAACGGGCCCTGCCGCACGCTGTTGACGCGCTCGACGAGCGCGCTGGTGGCGACGGTGCCGAGCGCCTCCTGCGGCCGGTGCGCGGAGCCGATGAACGGGTGCAGGTACTCGAACCGCGCGGGGCTCTCGGCGTCGGTGATGTGCAGATCGGTGAACTGGACGAAGGCCGACAGCGCACGGCGCCGGTCGTCGCGCCCGCTCTTCGGGGTGGCGAGGTCGCTCCGGACGACCAGCGGCCAGCCGGGGCCCGCGGACAGGCGCGAGTACGTGCTGGTGCTCCCGCCGGTGGCGACCTGCTCCAGGGTGGT
Organism: Amycolatopsis sp. A133; assembly: GCF_031082405.1. Taxonomy (GTDB): domain Bacteria; phylum Actinomycetota; class Actinomycetes; order Mycobacteriales; family Pseudonocardiaceae; genus Amycolatopsis. The sequence goes on along the minus strand of NZ_JAVHJU010000053.1, from coordinate 29,261 downwards.
GCCGGACGTGGTGACCGAGCGGGTGCTCGTGAGCCGGAGGGCGCGGTCGAGGGCGTTCGCGGTGGGCGTGCACAGCAGGAGCCCGAGTCCGGCGGCGCCCGCGGTGGCGAAGGTGCGCCGGGTCAGTTCGGCCATGTATTCGCTCCCCAGTCGGTTCCGGGTGAACGTGAAAAACATTCACCGTGACAGTTCAGTTCACCCTGTCACAGTTCGCGTGGTGGGGTGTACCGCCGAAGGTTGTGGTCATTTCCGCCGCTGGGCGAGACCGTCGAGGATGACTTCGGTGCCGAGGGCGAAGAGCTCGTCGGCGGTGGTGCGGGCGAAGATCGGGCCGAGTGCCTTGACGGCGGGGTAGCCGTCCAGCCGGTCCTGGAAGCCGGGGTCCGGTTTTGCGGGCGTCTCGGCCGACGCGAGGACGTGGGCGGTGAGCAGCCGCGTGCTCAGTTCGGCGAGTCCGGCTTCGTCGAGCAGTTCGAGGGCGGCTGGTGCTCGCGATCGGGATGGCGGTGCAGAACTTCGTGGTGATCGACCACGACCTCGTGGCGCGCGCGGCTTTCCTGGCCGGCGCGCCGCTGTCCGGTGGCTTCCTGACCGGGCGCCGGTGGGTGTTGGGGCTCCTGCCGTCGCTGGTGACCGACGGCGGGGCGCTGGTGCTGACGGTGGCCCTGCTGTGGTGGCGGTTCAGCCCTTCAGGCCGGACTCGGCCACCCCGCGCACCAGGTACCGCTGCAGGAACGCGAACAGCAGCACGATCGGCAGGATCGACACCGCCGCCGCCAGGAACAGCAGGTTCAGCTGCGGGTTCTGCGCCGTCAGCAGCCCCGACAACGCCACCTGGACCGTCCACGAATCCGGCGACTGGGCGATGATCAGCGGCCACAGGAACGCGTTCCAGCTGCCGATCGCGGTGATGACGGCGATCGCCGCGAAGAACCCCTTCGAATTGGGCACCACGATCCGCCAGAACACGCCCCACCGGCCGAGCCCGTCCACCCGGCCCGCCTCCTCCAGCTCGCGTGGGAAGTCGAGGAAGTACTGCCGGAACAGGAAGACGCTGAACGCGCTGAACAGTCCGGGGATCACCAGGCCGCGGAAGTCCGACAGCCAGCCCAGCGACGAGACCACCACGAAGCTCGGCACGAACGTCACCGACGTCGGGATCATCAGCGTCGCCAGCACCGCGTAGAACACGAACCGCGAGTGCCGGTAGGGGATCCGGGCCAGTCCGTAGCCAGCCAGCGAGCAGATCACCAGCAGCCCGATCGTCTGCGAGGTGGTGACCAGCAGGGAGTTCAGCAGGCTCCGGGCGAAGGGGACGTCTTCGGCGGAGAACAGCCGCGAGAAGTTCTCCCAGTGCACTGTGGACGGGAAGAACGTCCATTGTGGAGCGGTGAGCTCCGCCCGCGACGCCAGGCCGTTGCGCAGCAGCAGGTAGAACGGCAGCAGGAACAGCACCGCCGCCACGACGAGCGCGGTCCAGCGGAGCGCGGCCCTCATGACGCCCGTCCGAAGCGGAGCACCCGGCCTTGCAGGAGCGTGACAAAAGCGATGATCAGCGCCAGGATCACCGCACCGGCACTGCCGCGCCCGAGGTCCTGGCCACCCGAACCGAGCGACGTGTAGTACAGGTAGACCAGCGGCGGTCGCGCGAACGGCGGGTAGCCGCGCGCGTCGCCCATGATGTTGTAGAACTCGTCGAAGGCCTGGTAGGCGTTGATCAGGTTGAGCAGCAGCACCGCCACCGCCGTCGCGCGCAGCTGCGGCAGCGTGATGTACCGGAACACCTGCCAGCCCGGTTTGGCGCCGTCGAGCCACGCCGCTTCGTACAGCTGGGCCGGGATCCGCTGCAGGGCCGCGATGAACAGGATCATGTAGAACCCGAGCTGCAGCCACAGCCGTGCCGTCACCAGCACCACCCAGTACAGCGGCGGGTGCACCGTCCCGGTCCACGCCACCGGATCGGCGCCGAACAGACCGAGCACCGTGTTCGCCAGGCCGTACCGGACTCCGGAGAACAACGACGTCTTCCAGATCAGCGACGCCACGACGTACGAGCACGCGAACGGCAGGAAGAACACCGACCGGAAGAACGCCCTGGCGAACCGCAGCTGGTTGACCCCGAGCGCCAGCGCCAGCGACAAGACGAACGTCAGCGGCACGATGAACAGCGCGAACACGCTGAACGTGCCCAGGCTCGACGGGAACGGCTCGTCGGTGAGCATGTGCCCGTAGTTGTCCAGCCCGACGAACTCGGTCGGCGTCACCGTGTTGCGCGCGTCGAAGAACGACAGGTACGCGCTCCAGCCGATCGGCAGGTACGCGAAGACCGCCAGCCCGATCAGGAACGGCCCCACGAACAGCCAGAACGCGCGCGCATCGCGCCGTTTCATCCGAACAGGCGCTTCAGCTCGGCCTTCGCCACCTCGACGGCGGTCTTGACCTGCGCCGCCGGGTCCGCCCCTTCCTTCGCGATCTTCGCGACCGCGTCGGACAGGGCCGTGTTCGACTGCTGCGTCCACACCGGACCGCCGACGAGGTGGCTGTTCTCCTGGACGAACCGGGCGGCGTCGGCGGCCGGACCGGACTTGAGGCTGTCCGCGCGGCCGATCAGGCTTTGGCGCGCCGGGACGTGGAAGCCGAACTTCGTCGCGAACTCCAGCTGGTCCTGCGTCTGGTCGATCCACAGCCACTTCACGAACGCCTTGGCCTCGGCGACGTGCGCGCTCTTGGCGTTCACCATCGCGCCGTACGCCCCGACCGGCACCGAGGGCGCGCCGCTGCCGTCCAGCTTCGGGAAGGGCAGGACGCCGAAGTCGTCGTCGAACGCCTGGCGGATCTTCGGCACGTTCCACAGCCCGGTCCACTGCATGGCGGTGAGCCCGTCGATGAACGCGCTCGCGTCCGACCAGTCGGCCGGCGCGCCGAGCAGCAGGGAACCGTTGGCGTTGAGCGTGTGCAGCTTCCCCAGCGCCGTCGCCGCGCGCGGGTCGTCGAAGCCGACCTCGCGGTTGCCGTTCTTCAGGTAGTCGAGCCCCGCGGACCACAGCAGCGGGCCGGTGAGCACGCCGACGCCGCCGTCGTTGCCCGCGAAGAAGCCCTTGACGCCGTCCTTCGTGAGCTTCGCGGCCGCGTCGATGAGCTCGTCGACCGTCTGCGGGGGCTGCACGCCCGCCGCCTGCAGCAGGCTCTTGCGGTAGAAGAGCACCTGCGTGTCGGTGGCCTGCGGGATGCCGTAGACCTTGCCCTCGACGGTCTGCGCGGCCAGCACGGCCGGGCTGAAGTCGCCCTTCACCGGCGCGATGACGTCGTCGAGCGAGACGACCTGGTTCTGCCGCACCCAGTCGATCTTGACCTGCGCCTCGAAGACGTCGGGCACCTTGCTGTTCTGCAGCGCGGTGACGATCTTCGAGTCGTAGTCGCCCGGGTTCCACTGCACGTTCACGCTCGCGCCGGGGTAGCTCGCCGCATAACGCTTGACGGCGTCCTGGACGCCTTCCTCGCCGTATGCGTGGTACCACTGCTGGAGCGCGACCTTCGGGGCGTCCGACGGCGGCGGTCCCGCCGAGTACGCCGTCGAGGGCGGCGGCTCACCCTGCCGCCCGGTGTTCGACCCGCACGCCGTCGCCAGCGCACTCACCGCGCCCGCTCCCGCGAGCGCCAGGAAGCTCCGCCTGTTCCGCTGCATCCCCAGACCCCTCCGACGTGCTCCGAAGGCCACCATGAGGGGGTAGGTTCCCCCATGGTGGCCTTCCCCGGTGTGAAGACTCGCCGGAGATTTACCCGTTAGAGCTGGGCGATGTCGAGCTTTCCCTCGGAGTAGGACGCGCGGATCCGCTTCTTGTCGAACTTGCCGACGCTGGTCTTGGGCACTTCGTCGACAAAAGTCCAGTTCTCCGGCAGCTGCCACTTCGCGACCTTGTCGCTGAGGTAGTCGCGCAGCTCCTCCGGCGTGACGCGCTGGCCCTCCTTGAGCACGACGGCGACCAGCGGCCGCTCGTCCCACTTCTCGTCCGGGATGCCGACGACGGCGGCCTCGGCCACCGCCGGGTGGCCCATCACCTGGTTCTCCAGGTCGACCGAGGAGATCCACTCGCCGCCGGACTTGATGACGTCCTTGGCGCGGTCGGTCAGCGTCAGGAAGCCGTCCGGGCTGATCCGGCCGACGTCGCCGGTGCGCAGCCAGCCGTCGTGGAACTTCTCCGGGTCGATCTCGGCGCCGCCGTAGTACGACGCCGCGATCCACGGGCCCTGGACCTCGAGCTCGCCGACGGACTCGTCGTCCCAGGGCAGCACCGCGCCGTCGTCGTCGATCAGCCTCGCCCGCACGGACGCCGGGAAACGGCCCTGCGTGTAGCGGTACTTCCAGACGTCGTCGCCGGTCGCCGACGCCGGCGGGCGGGCGACGCTGCCCAGCGGCGACGTCTCGGTCATGCCCCAGGCGTGCAGGATCGGGACGTTGTGCCGCTCCTGGAAGGCGTGCATCAGCGACGGCGGCACCGCCGACCCGCCGACGACGACCTCGCGCAGGTGCGAGATGTCCTGCGGGTGCGCTTCGAGGTGGGCGAGCAGGCCCTGCCAGACGGTCGGCACCGCGCCGGCGAACGTCGGCTTCTCGGCGGCCAGCATCGCCGAGACCGGCGCCGGCTGGAGGAACCGGTCCGGCATCAGCAGCGACGCGCCGACCATCAGCGACGCGTACGGCAGGCCCCACGCCATCGCGTGGAACATCGGCACGATGGCCAGCGCCTTGTCGTGCTGGGCGAGCCGCATGCTGTCGGTCATGCAGACCTGCATCGAGTGCAGCCAGATCGACCGGTGTGAATAGGCGACACCCTTGGGGTCACCGGTCGTGCCCGAGGTGTAACACATCGCGGCGGCGGAGCGCTCGTCGACGTCGGGCCAGTCGAAGGTGTCGGGCTGGGCGGCCAGCAGCTCGGCGTAGGAGTGCACCTCGACGCCGTCGGGAGCTTCCAGGGACGCGGCGTCGCCGTTGGCCACGATGACGTGCCGGACCGTCTTGAACTGCGGCAGCTGCTTGGCCAGGAGGGGGACGAGCGTGCCGTCGACGATGACGACGTGGTCCTCGGCGTGGTTGGCGACGAACACGAGCTGCTCCGGGAACAGCCGGATGTTCAGCGTGTGCAGCACGGCGCCCATCGCCGGAACGGCCAGGTAGGCGGCCATGTGCTCGGCGTTGTTCCACATGAAGGTGCCGACGCGCCGGTCGCCGGTCACGCCGAGGCTCTTGAGCGCGTTCGCGAGGCGGGCGGCGTGGCGGCCGAGGTCGCCGTAGCTCTCGCGACGGGCTTCTGAACCGGTCCAGGTGATGACTTCGCTCGCCGAGTGCACCGACGTGCCGTGGCGAAGCAGGTTGGCCAGCGACAGCTGGCCGTCCTGCATGGTGCTCAACATGGTCGCTCCCGGGGGGTCGTTCGCCGGTGAACTGGGGTTGCGCCGACTCTAGTGCGGATCGGGTGAAGCGGGCATGGCCGGCCGCGGCTCCGTTCGGTCACGGTCGTCCCGCGATCGGGCGACGACCGGTCGATGATCAAGATCATCAATTTTTCGGCTTTTCCTTATGAGCAAGGAAATGTGCACGAGAACAGCGGGTAGCGGAAGCTCCACTTCCGGGTGAGAGAGGCCACCCGGGGCACTTCTTGGGAGCGTTTCCGCAGGCCGGAGCGGGTTGCCCGCTATCACCTCCGGGGGTAATAAGTGCGTGTCGGTTGCACGGCCACGAAGCCGGTGGCGTTTACTGGGCCCGTGGCAAGAGACGGCTGAGCAGCGCTTGCAGGAGCAAGCACTCACAAAAGCTGTCGGCCGCGAAAGCGGAGACCTGAGAGGAAAGGACACTACGTTGGCTCTGCCTACGTTGACTCCGGAGCAGCGCGCCGAGGCCCTGGCCAAGGCCGCCGAGGCTCGCAAGGCGCGTTCGGAGCTGCTCGCGTCGATCAAGTCCGGCCAGGAGAGCATCGAGAAGGTGCTCAAGCAGGCCAAGGAGAACAAGACCATCGGGAAGACGAAGGTCACCCAGCTGCTGAAGGCCGTCCCCGGCCTCGGCGCGGTGAAGGTCGCTGCCCTGCTCGAGCAGGCCGGCATCGACCCGGACCGGCGTGCGGCCGGCCTGGGCGAGCGCCAGCGCGAGGCGCTCATCGACGCGCTCAAGTAGCTCGTCACCAGGAGCTGACCGCGAGGGGAGTGTCGTCAGCGACACTTCCCTCGCGGATCTCCCGGAGCCTGGGACGCTGGTCTTGTGAGTGCTCCTGACCCGGCGATCCCGGTTGACCTCGCCGCCCGCTACCAGCGTGGCGACTTCCTGTTCACGACGGCCGAGCGCGCACTCCTCTCGCAGGGCACGATCCGGACCGTCACCGAGACGGACTCCCGTCGGCTCGCTTCGGTGATCCCCGGCGTCCTGGCCGAGACGGGCGCCCCGCTGGCCGTCGGCGTCCTGCCGTTCGACACCGGGCCCGACACGAAGGTGCCGGGCCACCTCGTTGTGCCCCGGACCGTCCACCGGTCCTCGGGGGTCCCTTCGCGGCCGCGTGAAGTCCTGCCGGCACCCGTGCGGGTGCGTGCGGTGCCGTCTCCCGCGTTGCACATGGAGGCGGTGCGTTCCGCGGTTTCGCTTTTGGCTTCCCGTGACCTGCGTAAAGCCGTTCTGGCGCGGGCCCTGGACCTCGAGTTCGCTTCGCCGATTCCGGCCGAGAGCATCGTGCGCAACCTGGCCGTCGGCAACCCCCGGCACTTCACGTACGCGGCCGAGCTGCCGGGCGGCCGGTCGCTGGTCGGTGCCACCCCCGAGCTGCTGCTGCGCCGGACCGGCCGGACGGTGTTCTCGTCACCGCACGCCGGCTCGATGCCGCGCTCGGCCGACCCGGTCGCCGACCGCGCGAACGGCGAGGCGCTGCGGACGTCCCGCAAGGACCAGCTCGAACACGCCGTCGTGATCGACTACGTGGTCGAGGCGCTGCGGCCGTTCTGCCGGACCCTGGACGTCCCGGCCGGGCCGGAGCTGGTCACCACGCCGGCCATCTGGCATCTGCGCACCCCGATCACCGGCGAGCTGATCGACCCGGAGGTGACGGCCCTGGACCTCGCGGCCGCCCTCCACCCGACCCCGGCGGTCTGCGGCACCCCCACGGCGGGAGCGCGCGAGCTGGTCCAGGAGCTGGAGCCGTTCGACCGCGACTACTACGCGGGAGCGGTCGGCTGGGTCGACGCAGCGGGCGACGGCGAGTGGGCGGTGGCGATCCGCTGCGCCGAGATCGCCTCGACCTCGATGCGGCTGTACGCGGGCGGCGGCATCGTGGCGGCGTCGGATCCGGAGTCGGAACTGGACGAGACGACGGCGAAGTTCCGGACGCTGCTGACCGCGATGGGCTTGGCGGATCTCGCCGGGATCTGACCGGGTCAGGGGACCCAGTGTTCCTCGGTGACTGACAGTTCCTCGGTGGTCAGCACGGCGATGGCCGCGCGGTAGCCGTCCGCGGCCTTGAGGTCCGCCAGGCGGGTCGTCGCCGGGTCCAGGGCCGGGTCGCCCGAGGACGCCAGCCGGGCCGGCTCGTCGTAGCGGGAGAACGTGATGCTCTGCAGCGGGATGCGCAGACCCTTGCCGGTGGCCTTCATCACCGCTTCCTTGCGGGTCCAGTAGACGAAGAACGCCGCGGCCTTCTCCGTCGCGTCGAGGCCCGCGAGGTGCTCCGCCTCCACCGGGCTCAGCGCGTACTCGATCAGGCCGTCGTCCGCGCGGCGGGTGGCGGTCTCGACGTCGAGGCCCACCGGGACCGACGGCGTCGCCGCGATGCCGATCAGCTCGCCGGAATGCGAGATCGACAACGTCAGGTCCGCGCCGGGGATGCGCGGCCGCCCGTGCGGTTTGCCGCAGTCTTCGCAGGTGGCGTCGAACGCCACCGCCTCGACGGCCAAGCCGAGCCGCTCGGCGGCGACGGTCTTCGCCAGGACCCGCCCGGTGAGGAACCGCCGTTTGTCCGCGTCCTGCCGGTAAGCCTCGAACCGCCCGCGCTCGACGTCGTCGAGCAGGCGCATGAAGCGATCTTCGACGGGCAACGGCGCCGACCAGCGGACCTCGATCTCCATCACACCCCCGATCTTCCCGGGCCGGGAAGCCGTTGTCACGGATCCGGGCTCAGGTCTGGGGTCGGGTGCGACATCCGGCGCAGCGCGGAGGGGCGCGGGCTGCCCCGGGTCAACGGTGCGCCGCGAGCGTCCTGGGCGCCGGCCAGGCCGACGACCAGCCGTCGGCGGGACATCAGGGCGGTGAGGGCGGCTGTTCCGCCTGCCCCGGCGTGCTCGGGTGTCCTTGCGTCCGCGTGGTCCGTGGCGCACTATAGGGGGTAAGCAAGCGCTTAGCCAGTGTCGGAGGAGCAGCCACGCCATGGACTTTTCACTCAGCACCGAAGAACGGGAAGTGCGCGACTGGGTCCGCACGTTCGTCCAGCGGGAGCTGATCCCGCTCGAGCAGGAAGTCCTCCGGCGCGAGCGCGCCCACCAGCCCGGCCTGACCGGCGAGGAGCTCAAGGACCTCCAGCTCAAGGCGAAGGAGTCCGGCTTCTGGGGCGTGCTGACCCCGGAGGAGTACGGCGGCATGGGCCTGTCCGCCGTGATGGCCGCGCTGCTGGAAGCCGAGCTCGGGCGCACCTTCGTGCCGTTCCGCTTCGGCGGGGCCGCCGACAACATCCTGTTCCACGCCAACGAGGAGCAGAAGCAGACCTACCTGCTGCCGACCATCTCGGGCGAGCGCAAGTCGTGCTTCGCGATCACCGAGCCGGGGGCCGGGTCGGACGCCAAGGCCATCCGGACCACCGCCCGCAAGGACGGCACCGACTGGGTCATCAACGGCGAGAAGACCTTCATCACCGGTGGCAACGAAGCCGACTTCACCATGGTCTTCGCGATCACCGACCCGGAGAAGGGCGCGAACGGCGGTGTCACCTGCTTCCTCGTCGACCGGGAAGCCGGCTGGAAGTCCGAGTACATCGACACCATGGGCGAGTGGGGCCCGGCGTCGCTGATCTTCCAGGACGTCCGGGTGCCCGAGACGCAGATCCTCGGCGAGGAGGGCCGCGGCTTCGAGCTGGCCATGCAGTGGATCGGCCAGGGCCGCTACCTGCTGCCCGCCCGCGCGATCGGCTCGTGCGAGCGGCTGATCTCGATGGCCATCGAGCACGCCAACACGCGGGAGACGTTCGGGCAGAAGATCGCCGAGCGGCAGGCCATCCAGTGGATGATCGCCGACTCCGGGGTCGAGCTGGAGGCGCTGCGCTGGCTGGTGCTCCACGCCGCGTGGCAGGTCGACCAGGGCCTGGATTCGCGGCACGCGCAGTCGATGGCGAAGCTGTACGGCGGCCAGAAGGCCAACGAAATCGTCGATCGTGTCCTGCAGATCCACGGCGGCATGGGTTACACGCGGGAGCTGCCGGTCGAGCGGTGGTACCGCGAGCTGCGGCTGCTGCGCATCTACGAAGGCACCGACGAGATCCAGCGCCGGACGATCGCGCGCAACCTGCTCAAGGGGCACGTCAAGGTCGGCGGCACGCTGGGCTGAGAACGCGAGAAGTTTCTCGGGGGTTCCGGGTGGCGGAGCCCCCGGCCCGGGGCGAAGCCCCGGAATGTCACAGCCGTCAAGACCGCCGTTTCCGGCGGTCTTGACGGCTGTCGGAGCTGCTTACTTCTTGTTGCGGATGGCGATCGGGACGCCCGCGAGGTCCTCTTCGTTGCACAGGAGCTTCACGTCGTAGTACGGCGAACCCTGGCGGTCGTCGTAGTCGAGGTGGATGGCCAGGACGTCGAGCGGCTCGCCCAGCCACTCCTGGGCCTGCCGCAGCCACTTCGAGCAGCGCTCCAGGGCGGTGGGGAGATCGTCATCGCGGAACTCGACGGGGCGATAGGGGACATCCTGCACCTGATCGCGGGGGCCTTCCGGCGCCGGGAGGCCCGGCGCGAGACCCGAGTCGTCCAGTTCCAGTTGGATCGTTTCCTCAGTCACCCTTCGAGCGTCCCCCACGCACGCCGTCTGGGCAAGGCGTACACAGCTAAAAGCGCCGCTAAACGGACACGCCCCACTCTTTCGCGACGATTTCCCGGCACCGTCGCAAGTCGGTCACTCCCGGCGCTGACGTGCAGCCCAGCGCCCTCGACGCCAGTTCCGCGTAGTGCTCCGCCAGCTCGTCCAGCGCCAGCGGGCCGCGTGGCGAATACCACCTCGCGACGCCGCTGCACATCTCCAGCAGGGCCAGCCTGGTCACCGCCGGGTGCTCCACACGGAACACCCCCGCCGCCACCCCTTCGTCGATCGCCGCCGCCCACAGCCGTTCGTAGGCGTCCCGCAGGGCCACGACCGGCTCGCGCGCGGCCGGGGACAGGACGTCGACTTCGTTGTCCACCACCCGGGTTTCGGCCGGTCCGACGGCGTGCGCGAGGACGTGCAGCGCGACCAGCGTGCGCAGCCGGTGCACCGGGTCGCCGCCGCCCGCGGTCGCCTCGCGGGCCGCGTCGAGCAGCCGGTTCAGCGCCGTGTGCATGATCTCGGCGAGCAGATCCTCCTTGGTGCCCATGTAGTGGTACAGGCTGGCCGAGGAGAGTTCCGCCTCCTGCGCCAGATCCCGGATGCCGGTGCCGTGGAAGCCCTTGGTGGCGAACAGCTTCACCGCCGCCGCGCGCACCCGCTCCCGGCTGCTCACAGCCATGCTTCCGCCTTCGCGTCCCACGAACCGGCGCGCGGGTCCGCGACCTTCCGCAGCTCGCCCTTGGCCACCCGCTCCGACGGGGTCATCGGGAGCTCGTCGGCGAACGCCCAGAACCGCGGAACCTTGAAGTAGGCCAGCTTTCCGGCGCAGAAGGCGGCGAGCCCGGCGGGGTCCGGCCGGTCGCCGTCGCACACGACGTAGGCCTTGATCTCCTCGCCGCGCAGCTCGTCGGGCACCGCGACGACGGCCGCCAGCCGCACCGACGGGTGCAGCAGCAGCGCGCGCTCGACCTCGTCGGCGGAGACGTTCTCGCCGCTGCGGCGGATCATGTCCTTCGTGCGGCCGACGTAGTAGACGCGGCCGGCGGTGTCCATCCGGGCGAGGTCGCCGGTGTGGAACCAGCCGTTCCCGAACGCCTTCGCCGTCGCGTCCGGATCGTCGTGATAGCCGTGCATCAGCCCGATCCCGCGGATCAGCAGCTGCCCGGTTTCCCCGCGCGGCACCGGCTTCCCGTCGTCGCCGGCGATCAGCACCTCGCGGTCGCGGCTCGGCCGCCCGATGCAGCCGGTGCCGACGGTCTTGTCGTGGTCGGCCTCGGTCATCCGGATGTCGCCGCCGGTTTCGGTCATCCCGAACGCCTCGTACCACGGCACGCCCCAGCGGGCCTCCAGCTCGGCGTGCAGCTCGTGCGGGATCGCGGACGCGCAGATCGCGCGGACGCGGTGGTCGCGGTCGGCTTCGGACGGTTCCTGGCGCAGCAGCAGCGCCGGCATCAGGCCGAGGCAGTAGAACCAGGTGACGCCGTGCTCCCGGACCTTCGCCCAGAACGTGCTGGGGTGGAAGCGGTCCAGGACGACGAGGGTGGCGCCGCCGGCCAGCCCCAGCGCGACGTTCCACTGTGGATCGATGTAGTGGAACGGCTGCGCGGTCAGGATGACGTCGTCCGCGCCGACCGCGGGGAAGTCGGTGGCCAGGCTCACCGCGAGGGTCGTCCAGTAGCGGTTCGGCAGGACGCAGCCCTTGGGCGCCCCGGTGGTCCCGGAGGTGTACTGGATGTTGACCGGCAGCTCCGGCACCGGCACGAACCCCGAGCTTTCACGTGAAAGCTCGGCCCCCAGGTGGGAGCTTTCACGTGAAAGCTCCGCTGGGGTGATGACCCCGGTGAGGGCGATCCGGCTGAGGAGACCGGTGAACTCCGGCGCGGCGACGGCCAGCTTCGCGCCGGAGTGGCGGAGGACGTGGGCGCCGTCGAACTCCTGGTAGTTCGTGTTGACCGGCACCAGTTGCGCGCCGATCTTCGCCAGCGCCAGCCACGTCAGCGGGAACTCGGGCTGGTTGCTCAGCATCACGGCGACGCGATCGCCTTGGCCGATGCCGCGTGCCGCCAGGGCCGCGGCGATCCGTGAGCTTTCGCGGTCAACCTCGGCGAACGTGAACTCCTGGTTCAGGTGGTCGAACACCCAGGCCGTGCGGTCCGGCCAGAGCTCGGCGGCCCGCGTGACGAGCTGGGCGAGCGTCCCGATTTCGGCGAGCGGCGTCACGACCGGCTCCGGAAGGCCTCCGCGGACGCGGCGACCGCGGCCGAGTGCTCGGTGATCAGGGCGTGGCTGACCTCGAGTTCGAGGGCGGGCTCGACGTCGATCGGCGTGTCGAGGACCCGCTTGGCCATCGCCGCCGCCTCGGGCGGGTGCTCCGCGATCCGCCCCGCCCAGTTCAAGGCCGCCGCCTGGAGCCGCTCGGCGGGCACGGCGGCGTTGACCATGCCCAGCTCCGCGGCCCTCCGTCCGTCGAAGCGCTCGCCCAGCAGCAAGAGCTCCTTCGCTTTGAGCGGGCCGACCAGCAGCGGCAGCAGCCGCGACGCCGCGCCGGTGACGCTCAGGCCGAGCGAAACCTCCGGGAAGGCGAACACGGCGTCCTCGGCGGCCAGGATCAGGTCGCAGCCGAGCGCGAACTCCGCGCCGGCGCCGATCGCGTAACCGTGCACCGCCGCGATCACCGGCTGGCGCAGTCCGCGCAGCCGCCGCGTGACGTCCTGGAGCCGGTCCAGCCGCGCCCGCGAGTCACCCGCGGGAGTGGGTTCCTTGAGGTCGTGGCCGGCGCAGAAGGCGCGGCCGGTCCCGGACAGCACGACCACGCGAGCGTCGCTGCGGGCGGCTGCGTCGAGGGCGGCGAGGAAGTCGTCGACCAGGACGGCGGCGACCGCGTTCAGCCGCTCGGGCCGGTTGAGCCGGATCTGCGCGATGCCGTCCTCGACGGCGAAGTCCACGGTGGGCATGCCGCCGATGCTAGACGTTCGATCGATCGATCGATAGCCTTGAATCCATGCGGGTCGATGCGGTCTACGAGAACGCCACGGTGTGGACGGGTGAGGGCGTGACCAGCGCACTCGCCGTGTGGCACGGCCGGGTCGTCGCGCTGGGGGACGACGCCCTAGCGCTCTCGGCGCGCTCGCGGGTCGACCTCGCCGGCGGTTTCGTCGTGCCCGGCTTCCACGACGCGCACAACCACATGGCGTGGTTCGGCATGGGCCTCGACGACGTGCCGCTCAGCGGCTGCCGCAGCGTCGAAGAGGTCTACGACGCCGTCGCCGCGCGGGCCGCGACGCTGCCGGCCGGGAGCTGGGTGGTCGGCAGCGGGTACGACCAGAACAAGCTCGTGGGCGGGCACCCGGACCGGCACGGCCTCGACCGCGCCGCGCCGGGGATGCTCGTGCGGCTCAAACACACGTCCGGGCACATGACCGTGGTCAACTCGGCCGTGCTCGACCAGCTCGACCTGGCGCACGTGCCGGTCGGTGGCGACGTCGTCCTCGCTGCCGACGGCTCGCCGACCGGGCTGCTCCGGGAGCAGGCCCAGCTGCTGCTGCGGCCGCTGACGTACCCGACGCCGGTTTCGCGGGTCGTGCGCGGGCTCGGGCGGGCGTCCGAGCGGTACCTGGCCGAGGGCATCACCAGCGTCCAGGAGGCCGGGATCGGCGGTGGGCTCGTCGGCGAGACGCCCGCGGAGCTGGCCGCCTACCAGGAGGCGCGTGACCGCGGCGTGCTGCGCGTGCGCAGCACGGTGATGGTCGCCGCGAGCGTGCTGCACGACCTGCCCGACGGCGCCGGGTTCGGCCTCGACCTCGGCCTGCGCACCGGTCTCGGCGACGAGTGGCTGCGCGTCGGCCCGATGAAGTTGTTCGCCGACGGTTCCCTGGTCGGGCGCACCTGCGCGATGCACGACCCGTTCGACGGTGAGCCGGAAAACCGCGGCTACTTCCAGGTGCCCGAGGAGTCGCTGGCGGACACGATCCGCCGCGCCCACGAGGCGGGCTGGCAGATCGCGACGCACGCGATCGGCGACCGCGCGATCACCGTCGTCCTCGACGCGTACGAAGCCGCGTTGGCTGCTTCGCCGCGTACGGATCACCGGCACCGCATCGAGCACTGCGCGGTGCTTCAGCCCGCGGAGCTGATCCGGCTCGCTTCGCTCGGGCTGATCCCCTCACCGCAGGGACGGTTCGTCAACGAGCTCGGCGACGGCATGCGCGCCGCGCTCGGCGAGTCCCGCGTGCCCTGGTGCTACCGGCTGCGAAGCGTCCTCGACGCGGGTTGCGTCCTTCCCGCGTCTTCGGATCGGCCGGTCGTGAACGGCGCTCCGCTGCTCGCGCTGGCCGACATGGTGCGCCGGCGTACGGCGTCAGGCGCGCCCTTCGCACCCGAAGAGGCGTTGACGCCGGAGCAGGCGTTGCGCGCGTACACGTACGGCTCGGCGTACGCGACCTTCGCCGAGCGTGACCTGGGCACGCTCGAGCCCGGGAAGCTCGCCGACTTCGCCGTGCTGTCCGGTTCGCCCCTGGACGAGTCCGCTTTGGACGACCTCGGCGTGCAAGGCACCGCCGTCGGCGGCGAACTGCGTTATCAAGCGTGATGACTCACCTCCCTTCCACGAACTCGAGTGCTTCTTCGGCCAGCGCGGACCAGGGTTGCGTCGACCCCGGGTCCAGCGCCAGCCACTCCTTCATCGGCGTGCCCTTGTTGGCGTCGAAGCGCACCCCGTGCCCGCTCTCGACCAGGTCGTCGACCCTCGCCCGAGGCAGCTTCAGCACCAGCTGCCCGCGGACGAACATCGCGAAGATCCGGCCGTGCGCGCGCAGCGCCGTGCGCCCGAAGCCGCCGGTCGCGCCGGGTGGCGTGATGCCCGGGCGTCCGGTGAACTCGTCGACCAGGGCGTCGAACCGTCGCTCTGGTGACATCGACCACCTCCGCATCCTCCATGCCCGACCGTAACGACCACCACCGACAAAACCGGGAGGCGAAATGCCCGTCCGCGACGCCGTCTTCGAAGACATCGAGGAAATCTGCGCGCTCATCGAGGAGCACGCCGTCTACGAGGACAACCACGACCTGAAACTCGACCGCGCCGAGATGAGCGGGCACCTGTTCGGGCCGGACCCGAAGGCGTGGGTGCTGATCGCGACCCCGCCCGGCGAGCCCGGCACGGTGGCCGGCTTCGCCTTCTGCAGCTGGAACTTCTCCACGTGGGAAGCGCGCCCGGGGATCTGGCTGGACGACCTGTTCGTCCGGCCGGCGTACCGCCGCCACGGACTGGGCGGCGAGCTGCTGGACGAGCTGCGCAACCGCACGACCGGCCGGGTCGAGTGGGACATGCAGGAGGGCAACAAGAAGGGCGAGGCGTTCTACGCCCAGCTGGGCGCGGAGCCGGTCCCGGGCTGGGTCCGCTACCGCTGGCGGCCGTGAACTTTCACGAGAAAGAACCCGGCCCCGTATCGTGTGCGGCATGGGAGATGGTTCGGTCCGGAGGTCCTCGTCGGTCGAGGACTACGTCCGGGTGATCTACGGCCTGGTCGAGCGGGGTGAGGCGGTCACCAACGCGTCGCTCGCCGGCCGGCTGGAGGTCAGCCCGTCCTCGGCGTCGGGGATGGTCACGAAGCTGTCCCAGCTCGGCCTGGTCACCCACGTGCCGTACCGCGGCATCGAGCTCACGGCCGACGGCAGGCTCCTGGCGCGCTCGGTGCTGCGGCGCCACCGGCTGATCGAGACGTACCTGGTTTCGGAACTCGGCTACACGTGGGACGAGGTCCACGCGGAGGCGGACGCGCTGGAGCACGCGGTGTCGGACCGGCTGGTCGAGCGCATCGCGGCCAAGCTGGGCAACCCGGTCCGCGACCCCCACGGCGACCCGATCCCCGCCCCGGACGGAAGCGTGGAGGAGCTGCCGGTCCGCATCCTGGACGACCTCCCGCCGGGCGCGGTGGGCGAGATCGTCCGGGTTTGGGACACGGACCCGGAGCTGCTGCGGTACCTGACCGAACACGCGATCAACCTGGGCGAACGCATCGAGGTGGTGGAGCGCCAGCCGTTCGGCGGCCCGATGGTGGTGAAGGTGGGCTCGCCGCCGGATGCGGCTACGCACGCCATCGGCAAGGAGATCGCGCAGGCCTTGTCGGTCACCCTGCGCTGACCGGACCCGCCCGGGACGTTGGCGGGCGTACGCGCGGGTGACGTCGTGGAGCGGATGTGGTGACCGGCCCCCGCCCGCGACGATGACCCGCATGAAACCCTTCCGCTTCGGCGTCGTCGCCGGTCATGCGCCTGATCTCACCTCGTGGACCGCCCAGGCCGAGCGGGTCGAAAAGCTCGGCTTCGACACCCTGCTCGCCACCGATCCCGTTGGCCAGGCCGATCCCTTCGTCCTGCTCGGGGCCGCCGCCGCGGTCACCCTGGACCTCACCGTCGGCACCTTCGTGCTCGCCGACCCCTTCCGCGACGCCGGAGCCCTCGACTGGCAGGTGCAGACCCTGCACCGGCAGACCCGCGGCCGGTTCGAGCTCGGGCTGGGCGTCGGGCGACCCGGTGCCGGCCCCCAGGCGGCCGCCCTCGGGCGGGAATTCCCCTCACCGGGTGAGCGCATCACACGGATGGCCGCCACCATCGCGCACCTCAAGCGCACCGCCGACCGGCCGCGGCTGGTGCTCGCCGGCGGTGGGCCGAAAATGCTGGCGCTCGCCGCGCAAGAAGCCGACACCGTCACCTTCTCCTGGGCGCCCATGACGACCGAAGCCGAGGCGCAGTCCATTGTGGATCGGTTCCGGGACCTCGCCGGGCCGCGGCTGCCGGAGATCGAGCTCAGCCTGAACCTGATGGCCGTCGGGACCGAACCGTCGCCCGGGATCGCGCGCTGGGCCGGGGCCGACGTGCCCGAACTCGCCGCGGCCGGGGCCGTCACCGTGCTGCCCGCGGATCCCGCCCAGGCCGCGGAAAAGCTTCTCCGGTGGCGGGAGCGGTGGGGGATTTCCTACGTCACGATCAATTCCGGCTACGCCGAACCGTTCACCGCGATCGCCGACGAGACGCGCAAGGCAGGTGGGTGAGGGCTCTTCCGATCTTGCGAAGCTGCGCCTACGCTCCAATGTTCGTAATCGGGAGTGCTTCGGAGCGTTGTGATGACCGGTCAGCGAACACACACCATCGACCGGGGGGAACAGGCGGAGCTGAGCCGGCTGCTGGCGGCCGGACCGTTCGACGTGGCCCTGCGGGCGGCGATCCGGGTCCGCGGCCTCGGCCTCGAGCGGATCCGCTATCGCTTGCGCGGCAGGGGAACCACGGTCAGCCTGGCCACCCTCAGCCACTGGCAGTCGGGACGGTGCCGGCCGGAGCGGCCGGAATCGTTGGACGCCTTGCGAAACCTCGAGGACATCCTGAACGTGCCGGACGGCTCGCTCAGCAAGCTCCTCGGGCCACCTCGGACCAGGACGAGGTTCCACGCGCTCAACTGAGACACCGAGACACCAAGGCCGGGCTAGGCTCGCGGCATGCGAGCTGTGGTGATGGAGGAGTTCCGCGTCCCGCCCGTCGTGCGGGACGTGCCGGAGCCGGTGGCCGCACCGGGCGGGGCGGTGATCGAAGTCGACGCCACCGGCGTCTGCCGCAGCGACTGGCACACCTGGCAGGGCCACGACACCGCCGTGACGCTGCCGCACGTCGCCGGGCACGAGCTCGCCGGCCGGATCGTCGCGCTCGGCGAAGGCGTGCGCGGCTGGGACCTCGGCGCGCGCGTTACCGTGCCCTTCGTCTGCGCCTGCGGTTCCTGCGCCCAGTGCGCCCGCGGCGACCAGCAGATCTGCGACCGCGAGTTCCAGCCCGGCGCCACGCACTGGGGTTCGTTCGCCGAGCGCGTCGCCATCGAACACGCCGAGACGAACCTGGTCGCGCTGCCGGACTCGCTCGGCGCCGCCGAGGCCGCGGCGCTCGGCTGCCGGTTCGGCACGGCGTTCCGCGCGGTGCTGCGGCAGGGCCGCGTCACCGCGGGCCAGTGGGTCTCGGTGTACGGCTGCGGCGGCGTCGGGATCTCCGCGGTGCTGCTGGCCGTCGCGGCGGGCGCGAAGGTCGTCGCGGTCGACGTCTCGTTGCCCGCGCTCACCCTCGCGGCGAAGTCGGGCGCCGCCCGCACCGTCGATTCCTCGGGGTTCGACGGCCCCGAAGCCGTCGCCGCGCACGTCCGCGAGCTGACCGGCGGCGGCACGCACGTCTCGCTCGACTGCCTCGGCTCGCCGTCGACCTGCGCGGCGTCGGTCGGCAGCCTGCGCAAGCGCGGCCGGCACGTCCAGGCCGGGCTGATGCCGCCGTCGCAGGGCATCGCGCCGATCCCGATGCACCGGGTCGTCGGCGGCGAGCTGGAGCTGGTCGGCATCCACGGGCTCCAAGCCCACGAGTACCCGGAGCTGCTGCGGGTCGTCGAGACGGCGGGCATCGACCTTTCGGCGCTCATCGGGCGGCGCATCGGGCTCGACGACGTCCCGGCCGCGCTGGCCGCGATGAACGATCCCGTGCCGGCGCACGCGGGCGTCACCGTGGTGACATTCCGCGACTGATCGGCGGCGCCGCGGTCAAGTGACCCGTTCGTAGCTGATCCACGCTGGCTTGTGACATTCAGGTGTGGGAACGTCTATTTCATGGTGGCCCAAAGCGAGGGGGAACGGCCGCAGGACCGTCCCGCTGCTCCATTGGGGCGGCTCCTGCGGCTTTTCACCGCCGCGAGCGTCACGTTCCGCGGTCACCACGTGGTGCCCTCGACGCTCACCAACCGTGTCCGGCAGGAGTCTCCGGCACAATCGAGGTGATGGACGCCCTCCTGCCGCGCCCCCGCGCCGAAATCGCGCCCGGGGCGGTACACCTGCCCGACTTGCTCGGTTTCGACGAGCAGCGCGAGCTCGTCGCCGCCTGCCGGAGCTGGTCCGGCTACCGCCACACCCGGCTGCCCAGCGGTGGCGTGATGTCGGTCAAGTCCGTCTGCCTCGGCTGGCACTGGTACCCGTACGGCTACTCGCGCACGACCGGCGAAGGGACGCCGGTGCTGCCGTTCCCGGACTGGCTCGGCGACCTCGGCCGCCGCGCGCTGGCGGCCGCGTACGGCGAACCGGCCGACGCCTACGCGCCGGACATCGCGCTGGTCAACTTCTACGACGCCGCCGCGAAGATGGGGCTGCACCAGGACAAGGACGAGCGCAGCCTCGAACCGGTGGTGTCGGTCAGCCTCGGCGACGCCTGCGTGTTCCGCTTCGGCAACACCGAAACCCGCGGCCGGCCGTACACCGACGTCGAACTCCGCTCCGGCGACGTGTTCGTGTTCGGCGGCCCGTCCCGGCTCGCCTACCACGGCGTGCCGAAGACGTTGCCGGGCACGGCGGACCCGGCACTGGGCCTCGACGGGCGGCTGAACATCACGCTGCGGGTGTCCGGCCTCTAGTCCTCTGTGGACGCCGCCTGGTCGTGAGTGGTAAAGCGGGTTAGAACCCGCCTTACCACTCACGACGCGGGACGGAAGCGCACGGTCTGGCCCGGCCGCAGCTGGGCCGCCAGGTCCAGGTCCGCCTCCTCGACGATCGCGACCACCGGATACCCGCCCGTCGTCGGGTGGTCCGCGTGGAACAGGATCGGCCTCCCGGACGGCGGCACCTGCAGCGCTCCCGGCACGCACGCCTCCGACGGCAGTTCGTCGTGACGCACGCGCGTAAGCGCCGGTCCGGTCAGCCGGATGCCGACGCGGTCCGAGTCCGGTGAAACCGTGTACACGGTGGACAACAGCTCGTCCGGTGCCGCGAACCAGTCGCGGCGCGGCCCCGGCGTCACCCGCAACACCGGTTCCGACGGCCACGCCGCCCGTGGCGCGAGGTCCACGACCGGAAACGCACGAGGAGCCGGGCCGACCGGCAGCAGCATCCCGGCCGTCACCGGGGGCGGGCCCAGCTTCCCGAGCGTGTCCGTCGCCCGGGAACCGAGCACCGGCGGCACGTCGATCCCGCCGCGCACCGCGACGTAACAGCGCAACCCCGACACCGCCGTGCCCAGGGACAGCTCCTCGCCGGGCCACAACGTGATCGGCCCGTTCGGCCCGCCCTTCGAGAGCGGGCAGGAAGCGCCGGTGACCGCCACCGTGGTCACCCCCGTCGCGCGCAGCACCAGCCCGCCGAGCGCCACCTCCAGCGCCGCCGCCCCTTCCGGATTGCCGACGAGCCGGTTGGCCAGGCGGAACGACTCGTGGTCGGCCGCGCCGGAGCGGCCGACACCGAGCGCCGCGTGGCCCGGGCGGCCGAGGTCCTGCACCGTCGTGGTGAACCCCGGGTGGACGACTTCGAGCTTCACGGCCGCACCGCCGTGAACCGCACCCGGGTGCCCGGCGGCAGCAGGTTCGGCGGGTCGCGCTCGACGTCCCACACCGGCACGTCCGTCCGGCCCAGCAACCGCCAGCCACCCGGTGACGCGCTCGGGTAGACCGCGCTGTACTCGCCGGCGATCGCCACCGAGCCCGCCGGGATGCGGGTGCGCGGCGACGACCGGCGGGACACGTGCAGCGCCGGGTCCGTTCCGGTCAGGTAGGCGAACCCCGGCGCGAAGCCGCAGAACGCCGAAACGTATGCCCCCGCGGTGTGCCGCGAGATCAGCGAAGGCACGCTCAACCCCGTCTCCGCGGCGACCTCGGCCAGGTCTTCGCCGTCGTACACCACCGGGATCACCACCTCGCCCGCTCCGGACGCCACACTGTCCACAGGAGACACCTGACGCAGCAGGGTGCCCAGCCGTTCCGCGGTCGTCGCGGCCGGGTCGAAGCGGACCAGCAGGGTTCGCGCCGCCGGGACGAGCTCGACGACCCCGGCCGGCGGCGACTGAGCCAGCGCTGCCTGGAAACCCAGCACGTCGGCCACCTCCACCAGCACCGCGCGCCGCCCGCACGGCAGCAGCCGGACGGTCATCCGGTGAAGGCGGTGAGCGGGACGTCCGCCGCGGCCAGGCCGTCGCGGATCCGGCGGGCGAGCTCGACCGCGCCCGGTGTGTCCCCGTGCACGCACAGGGAGTCCGGCCGCAGGTCGAGCCGGCCGCCCTCGGCGGGCTCGACACCCTCGCCGGTCGCCATCGCGACCGCCCGCTCGGCCACGGCCGAGGCGTCGTGCAGGACCGCGCCCGGCTGCTTGCGCGAAACGAGCCGGCCTTCCGCGGTGTACGCGCGGTCCGCGAACGCCTCCGCGTACGCGACGACGCCGGCTTTCTCCGCCTCCCGCTGCATTTCCGAGTCCGGCAGGCAGAGCAGCGCCAGCGCGGGGTCGTACCGGCGCAGGCCCTCGACGATCGCCGCCGCCTGCTCGGCGTCGGCCGCCGCGGTGTTGTACAACGCGCCGTGCGGCTTCACGTACGTCACCCGGCTGCCCGCTGCGCGGGCGA
Source organism: Amycolatopsis sp. A133 (assembly GCF_031082405.1). Lineage (GTDB taxonomy): Bacteria > Actinomycetota > Actinomycetes > Mycobacteriales > Pseudonocardiaceae > Amycolatopsis. The sequence continues at coordinate 7,834 of NZ_JAVHJU010000053.1, read as the reverse complement.
ACGCGTCGAGCGCGCCGATCTGGTAGAGCACTTCGTCCGCCAGCTCGTCCGGGGCGATGTCGAGCGCGCGCCTGCCGAAGCCGGCCAGGTCGCGGTAGCCGACGTGCGCGCCGATCGCGACGCCGCGCTCGGCCGCCAGCTCGCACACCCGCCGCATCACCGACGGGTCGCCGGCGTGGAAGCCGCACGCCACGTTCGCGCTGGTCACGATGTCGAGCATGGCTTCGTCGTCGCCCATCTTCCAGGCGCCGAAGCCCTCGCCGAGGTCGCTGTTCAGGTCCATTTTCAGCCCACCCGGTATTCGCTGTCGTACCGATCGGTGATGAACATGTACCCCGGCGCGTGGGTGATCGCGAACGGGGGCCGCGACGCCACCAGCGCCGCCTGCGGCGTCACCCCGCAGGCCCAGAACACCGGGACGTCACCCGGCTCGGCGTCCACGGGATCGCCGAAGTCCGGCCGGCCCAGGTCGTCGATGCCCAGCGCGCCCGGATCGCCGATGTGCACCGGGGCGCCGTGCACGGCGGGCATCGCGCGGGTGATCCGGATGGCGTCGCCGACGCGGTCCTCCGGGATCTGGCGCATCGACACCACCATCGGCCCGTGCAGCCGGCCGGCGGGCTCGCACGGCCGGTTCGTCACGTACATCGCGACGTTGCGGCCCTGCTCGACGTGCCGCAGCGGAACGCCCTCGGCGGCCAGCGCCGTCTCGAACGTGAAGCTGCAGCCGATGGAGAAGGCGACCATGTCGCTGCGCCACAGGCCGGTCGCGTCGGACACCTCGCCGGCGAGCACCCCGTTCTGCCAGATCCGGTAGCGCGGCAGGTCGGTGCGCAGGTCCGCGTCTTCGGCGAGGCGGGTGGCCGGGTCACCGGGGTCGGTGACGTCGAGCAGCGGGCACGGCTGCGGGTTGCGGGTGCAGAACAACAGGACGTCGTAGGCCCAGTCCTCGGGCACCGCGATCAGGTTCGTCTGGGTGAAACCGGTGGCCCAGCCCGTCGTGGGGTGGGCGGTGCCGGTCCGGAACGCCGCCCGGGCCTGGGCCGGGGTGTACGTCGCCGGTTCGTCGAAGGTCGTCATGAGCTCCCCCTCAGTCAACGAGTTCGATGCCCCGGGTTTCCGGGAGGCCGAGCAGGGCCAGCACCGCGATGCCGTACCCGAGCGCGCCGAACACGATCGCGCCGCCCGCGCCGAGGAAGCCCACGACGGTCGGGAAGATCGCGCCGACCGCGCGGCCGAAGTTGTACGTGAAGCCCTGGCCGGTGCCGCGCAGCGCCGTCGGGTACAGCTCGGCGAGGAACGCGCCGAAGCCGCTGAAGATCGCGGACATCGAGAAGCCGAGCGGGAAGCCGAGCACCAGCACGAGGCCGTTGGCGCCCTTGGGGATCTGCGTGTACGCGACGATCAGTGCGGCCGAGAGCAGCGCAAACGTCAGGAAGGTCTTCTTGCGCCCCAGCAGGTCCGTCAGGTAGCCGCCGCAGACGTAACCGACGAAGGCGCCGGTGATGAGGAACGCGAGGTAGCCGCCGGTGCCGATCACGGTCAGTTCGCGCGTTTTCTTCAGGTAGGACGGCAGCCACGTCGAGATCGTGTAGTACCCGCCCTGGACGCCGGTGGCCAGCAACGCGGCGAAGAGCGTCGTGCGCAGGAGATCGCCCTTGAAGATCTGCTTCAGCGTGCCCTTGGTGCGCGACGCGAGCCGGCGTTCCTCCGCGCGCGGGGCGTCCTTGACGCTGCGGCGGATCCAGAGCACGAACAGCGCCGGGATGACGCCGGTCCAGAACATGATCCGCCAGGCGACGTCGTCGCTCGCCACGCTGAACACGACGGTGTAGACGATCACCGACAGGCCCCAGCCGACCGCCCACGCGCTCTGCACGAACGCCACGGTCCGGCCGCGGTACCTGGCCTGCGAATACTCGGCGACCAGCGCCGCGCCGGCCGCCCATTCGCCGCCGAAGCCCAGGCCCTGCAGGGCGCGGAAGACCAGCAGCGTCTCGAAGTTGGGCGCGAAGCCGCAGAGCACGGTGAAGATCGTGTACATCGCAATGGTGATCTGCAAGGTGCGGACGCGGCCGATCCGGTCGGCCAGCATACCGGCGCCGATGCCGCCGACGGCCGACACGACCAGCGTCGTCGTGCCGAGCAGGCCCGCTTCACCGCTCGAAATGCCGAAGTACGCGGTGATCGCGGCGAGGCCGAGCGGCAGGGTCTGGTAGTCGAACGAGTCCAGGCCGTACCCGCCGAACGCGCCCACGAAGGCGCGGCGCCCGCGTTTTCCGAGCGTGCGGAACCAGTCGAACGGCCGGGCCTCGGTAGCGGATGTGGCAGTCATGGGGCACCTCCTGGCCAGTGTCTCTCATCGTGGCGTGCCTCACACGGTAGGGATTGTTGAACAATTCCACAAGAGTCTAGTTGGATCGTCCTCTGCGCCGCGGGTACCCTTGGTGACGTGGTCATCGAAGACAGCGGCGTGACGGGCCTCGAAGCCGACCGCGGCCTCGTCACCCGCAAGAGCACAACCGAGCGGGTCGCCGGCGTCCTCCGCAAGCGCATCGCGGAGGGGTTCTTCCTGCCCGGCGGCCGCCTGTCGGAGCAGGACATCGGCAACGCGCTCGGCGTCTCCCGCAACACGCTGCGCGAGGCGTTCCGGCTGCTCACGCACGAGCGGTTGCTCGCACACGAGCTCAACCGGGGCGTCTTCGTCCGCATCCCGAGCGTCGAGGACGTCGTCGACATCTACCGGGTGCGCAAGATCATCGAGTGCGCCGCGGTCCGCGGGCTGAAGGCCAAGCCGGCGTCCTTCCCGCGGATCAAGGAGAAGGTCGACATCGGCGACGAGGCCGCGCGCACCGGCAACTGGAAGGACCTCGGCACCGCGAACGTCTGGTTCCACCAGGAGCTGGCCGCGCTGTCGGGCAGCGAGCGGGTGAACGAGCTGGTCGGCAGGCTGACCGCCGAGCTGCGGCTGGTGTTCCACATCATGGCCGAGCCCCGGCGCTTCCACGAGCGCTACCTGCCCCGCAACCACGAAATCCTCGACCGCATCGAGGCCGGCGACGGTCCGGGCGCGGAGCAGCTGCTGATGAAGTACCTCGAGGACGCGGAGGAGCAGCTGGTGGGCGCCTACGCCGACCGTGCCGAGGCGGCCCGGGCGGCCGTCGCGGCGGACTAGCCAAAGCACCCCAAGGTGGCCTTCGATGCATTCAACGCAACCAAGGCCACATGGGGGCGTTCGGGCACGCTTCGCGTCCGGACGGTCCGAGCACGAGCCGGACGCGATCGGCGGTCGATAACCTCGGGGGCGGTTCCGCCGCCGGAGACCCCCAGCGGCCGCGGGACCACACGCTGCCGGGTCGTCGTTTCCCCAGAGCGCGGCCCGGCAGCCCTAGCCCGTGCAGCCGTGAAGGCCACCCCGACGGAGTCCGAGGTGGCCTTCACGGGTTTCCGGGGACCGGGCTCAGCCGGCGTAGCGGGCGAAGATCCTCGTGAAGTCCCACGCCTGCTGGGAAACGCCGGAACAGGTGTCGTTGTTCGGGTACCCGCCGGGGCACGGGCGGTCGCGGTTCGCCGACCAGAACGTCAACCGGGCCAGGTGGTGCGCGTTCGCGTAGCCCAGGATGGTCGTGAAGTCGTTGAGCGTGACCGTCTCGTTGTTGTCGGTGATGCCGTTCATCGACGAGATGCCCATGTGCCGGTAGGCCGTGTCGTCGTCGTAGCCGTACGCGCTCTTGACGACGTTCTTGAGGCCCTCGGCCGCCCGCTGGGTCAGCGTGCCCATGTTCTGGCCCGCCCCGCCGAAGTCGAACGGCATGATCACCCAGCCGTCGACCGTGAGGCCGGCCTGCGCCGCCCGGTTGACCAGGCTGTTGTCGGGACCGGACTGGCCGGTGCCGAAGGTGACGTAGAGCTTGATGCCCGGGTTGTTCGCCCGCACGGTCTTCAGCGCGTCGACGGTGCGCTGCTGCACCGCCGGGTTGCTGTAGGCGTCGGCCTCGATGTCGATGTCGATCGCCTTGAGGCCGTAGGCGTTGATCACCTTCTGGTAGGCCGCCGCCAGCTCGCCCGCGCTGCCGCACGACGACTCCAGCTTGTTGCCGGAGTAGCCGCCGAACGACGGGATCACGTCGCCGCCGCCCGCGCGGACGGTGTTGATCGTGTTCTGGTCGACGCCGCCGGTGAGCGCCCGGCCGCCGTCCCACTGCGGGTTGCAGTAGCCGTTGGACAGGACGAACGCCAGCGTGAACCACTTGACGCCGGTCGCGTTCTGGATCGTCGCCGGGTTCGGCGGGTCGCCCCAGCCGTTGTAGAGGTACGGCGCGACGGCCATCACGCCCGGTCCGGGCGGCGGTGTCGTGCCGCCGGTGGGCAGCGTCCACTGCTGGTTGGCCGTGCTCGCGCACGTCCAGATCTGCAGCCGCGTCCCGTTGGCGCTGGAGTTGCCGGTCGCGTCGAGGCACTTGCCCGAACCGGTGCCGACCAGGTTCTTCGCCGCGTTGGCCGTCCACTTCTGGGCGGTGGAGCCGTTGCAGTCCCAGAGCTGGATCGGCGTGCCGTTCGCGGTGCCCGCGCTCGTCACGTCCAGGCACTTGCCCAGGGCCTGCAGGGAGCCGTCGCTGCCGGCGGTCCACTGCTGGGCGCCCGAGCCGTTGCAGTCGTAGAGCTGGACGGCGGTGCCGTTGGCGCTGTTCGCGCCGGCGACGTCGACGCACTTGCCGCCGATGCCGGTGATCGGCCCGGTCGCCGCTTGGGCGGCGCCGGGGAGGAGGACCACGGCGGACGCGGCGATCAGGCCGCCCACCGCCGCGAGTGCTCTGTTCTTCACGTGTTGCTCCTTAAGCGGGGACGTTCCACTTCTGGTTGGCCGCGCCGGTGCAGGTCCAGATCTGCAGCCGCGTGCCGTTGGCGCTGGAGTTGCCGGTCACGTCGACGCACTTGTTCGAACCCGCGCCGACGAGGTCCTTGGCGGCCGTGGCCGCCCACCGCTGGTTGGCCGTGCCACCGCAGTCCCACAGCTGCAGCTGCGCACCGTCCGCTGTGGACTGGCCGGTGACGTCGAGGCACTTGCCGAGCGCGCGGATCGTGCCGTCCGTGCCGACGGTCCACTGCTGGGCCGCGGAGCCGTTGCAGTCGTAGAGCTGGACGGCGGTGCCGTTGGTGCCGCTCGCGCCGGCGACGTCGACGCACTTGCCGCCGAGGCCGGTGATCGGGCCGGTCTTGCCGGTGCCGCCGTTGCCCGAGCCCTGGTTGCCGCTCCAGGTGAACGTCGCCGAGGTGTGGCCGGGCAGGGTGTAGGTGAAGGAGGAGCCGCCCCAGTTCACCCGCACGCTCTGGTTGCCGGTGCTGGAGTTGTAGGCGATCAGCGCCTTCGAGCCGTCCGGGTTCTTCCAGGCGACGTTGCGCACGGTGGAGTTGTCGTTCGAGTCGATCCGGTACGCGCCCGGCTTCACGAACTTGGTCAGGTGACCCATCGTGTAGTACTCGACGGTGTAGTCGACCTGCCCGCTGCGCGAGTCTCCGTTGTGGACGGTGATCAGCCCGGTGCACGTGCCGCAGCCGCCGTTGTGCGGGCCCATGTTCTGGTCGACGCCGAGGCTCCACTTGACGAAGCTCTTCGACCAGTTCCGGGTGTAGTCCACGATGTTGTTCATGTCCTCGGCCTGCTGGTTCGAGATCCAGGTGCCGCCGGAGTGCTCGGTCGAGTAGGCGTTGACGTTCGGGTACTGGTTGTGGGTCGTCGTCTGCTGCGCGATGTTCCCGCCGTAGCCGTGCCACGCGACACCGCCGAAGTTCGGGTGGTTGCGGATCGCCGCGTCGTCCAGCGTGGGCGCGCCGTAGGAAGCGTAGGTGTCCCAGTTCCAGTCCAGCGCGAGGACCTTTGTGGACAGACCGGCGCCCTGCAGCGCGGGCAGCAGGTTGTTCTTCGCGAAGTACGCCAGCCCGGCGCCGTTCCAGTTGGTCGACGGGTAGCTCTCGCAGCACGTCGGCTCGTTCTGCACCGAGACGTAGTCGATCGGCACACCGGCGGCCTGGTAGGCCTGGAGGTACTTGACGAAGTACTGCGCGTAGGCCGGGTAGTACTGCGATTCGACCCAGCCCAGCAGGTAGCTGTCGTTGTCCTTCATCCACGGCGGCGCGCTCCACGGCGACGCCATCACCTTGGCCTGCGGGTTGAGCTGCTTGGCCTGCTTGGTCAGCGGCAGCACGTCGGCCTGATCGTGGGCGATCGAGAAGTGCGTCAGGTTCGGGTCGGTCTGGCCGGCCGGCATGTCGTCGAAGGTGTAGCTGTAGCGGGCCAGATCGGACGCGCCGAGCGGGTTGCGGATGAAGCTCAGCCCGATGCCGCTGTTCGGGTCGAACAGCTTGCGCATGGTGTCGTCGCGGGTGGCCTGGGAAAGGGCACCGCTGGAGTTCATCAGCCACGCCGCGGTGTCCGTGAAGGACGCTCCGCCGCCCTCGAACTGCTGGTAGGTCGTGTTTTCGTTGACGTTGATGGTCACGCCGCCGGTGCCGGTGCCCGAGGCGAACGTGACCGGCGTCTGCTGCTGGAGGCCGCGGGTGACCGTGCGGCCGCCGGAGTCGCTGGTGGTGGTGAGCCAGACGTTGACCGTCTCGCCCGCGGCTTGCGCCGGGACGGCGAACGCGGCCGCGGCGAGCGCGGTCACGCCGAGCACCGCCAGGAGAGAGCGTTTTCTCATGGGAGTGTCCACTTCTGGTTCGTGCCGGACCCGCAGGTCCAGATCTGGAGCCGGGTACCGTTGGCACTCGAGTTGCCGGTGGCGTCGAGGCACTTGCCGGAGCCGGCGTTCACGAGGTTCCGCGACCCGTTCGCCGACCACTTCTGGGCGTTGCTCCCGTTGCAGTCCCAAAGTTGGGTCGGGGTGCCGTTCGCGGTGCCCGCGCTCGTGACGTCGAGGCACTTGCCCAGCGCCTTCAGGGTTCCGTCGCTGCCGGCGGTCCACTGCTGAGCGCTGGTGCCGTTGCAGTCGTAGAGCTGGACGGCGGTGCCGTTGGTGTTGTTCGCGCCCGCAACGTCGACGCACTTGCCGCCGATGCCGGTGATCGGCCCCGTGCCCTGGGTGGGCGGCGGGGTGGTGCCGCCGGCGAACTGGGTGGCGACCTGCTCGCCGAGGCTGACGGCGTTGGCGTGGTTCTCGATCGGGTTGACGTGCGTGTTCGGGAACACGATGTACGTCACCGGGCCTTCGGTGCCGCCGTTCTTCGGGTCCGGGTTGATGCCGAGGCTGACCGCGGTGGCGTAGGACGCCTCGCCGATAATGCTCGTCGGCCCGGTGTCGCCGACCACGGCGTAGGTGACCTGGTTGTTGTAGACCACCGCCACGACCGAGCCGCCGTCGATGCCGTGGTTGCGGTAGTCCCAAGTGGACGTCGGCTGGGGGAGGACGACGTACGGGAGCTGGGCGGCGTTCAGCGGCTGGTCGGTCGAGGTGTGGAACGCGGTGTCGGGGTAGAAGCAGCAGTCGGTGTTCTCGTTGCACTGCGTGGTGCGGACGCCGTCGCAGTCGATGTCCATGTCGGCCTGGAAGAACACCGCGCCGTTGGCCTGGCAGACGGGCACGGTGGCCGCGCCGCCTTCGTCGAAGGAATACTTTCCGTTCGAGATCTGCTGGCAGGAAGTGGTCTTCGCGAGCAGCTGGCTCGCGGACGGGCCCGCCTCGACCGCGGCCTGGGCGGAGCCGGTGGTGAGGAAAGAAAGCGCTAACAGGGCACACCCCATCAGCGCGACGAAGATTCGCCGCACAGGGACTCCTAGGGAAAGGCGTCGTGAGTGGTAAGGCGGGTTAGAACCCCCCATAACACACACGACCGGGGG
>NZ_JAVHJU010000021.1 GCF_031082405.1 Amycolatopsis sp. A133 | reverse complement strand
CCCAGGCGATCGTCGGCTGCCGCCCAGCCGGCGATCGCTTGCAGCTGCGTCGCGTACGGGTAGGGGATGTTCGGGAAGTCCGTGCCGAGCACCACGCGGTCGGCGAACCCGGCCAGCCGCGCCGTCCAGTCCGGCGGCAGCGGCGACATCGCTTCGGCGAACGGGACCCCGACCATGGTGGTGTCCAGGTGCACCCGCGGGTACTTCGCCATCAGGTCGAACGCGGTGCCGAACTCCGGCATCGCCGCGTGCGCGAGCACCGCCGTCAGCTTCGGGTGCCGCGCCAGCACCTCTCCGAACACCGACAACCCGGTGAAGTCGCCCCGCAACGGACCGTGTCCACAGTGGACGACGACCGGGACGCCGGCGTCGGCCAGCGCGCCCCACACGGGCGTCAGCTGGTCGTCACGCGGGTCGTACGCCCCCACCTGCACGTGCGCCTTGAAGACGCGGGCGCCGACGCGCAGTGCACCGTCCACAGCGGATCCGGCGCCGGGCTCGGGGTAGAACGTCCCGGTCGGCACCGCGTCCGGGACGCGCGAAGCGAACTCGAGCGCCCAGTCCGTCAGCCACTCCGCCATGCCGGGCTTGTGCGGGTAGACCAGCGGCGCGAAGCGCGTCACGCCGAGGGAGCGCAGCGTCTCGAGCCGGTCCTCTTCGGACGTCCGGTAGTGCACCGGCCACTCGGTGCCGTAGTGCGCCGAGGCCCGGTCGAAGTACGCCCAGACCTTGTCCATCACCGGTTTCGGCAGGAAGTGGACGTGCAGGTCGACCAGGCCCGGCAGGCCCAGCGACGCCGTCCAGCGAGCGACGTCCGCGTCGGAAGCCGGGCCGTGCGTCACTCCGTGAACCGGCCCTTCAGCGCGCGGCCCATGGCCTTCCTGATGTCCCGCTCCGCGTCGCGCTTCGCCAGCGTCTGCCGCTTGTCGTAGGCCTTCTTGCCCTGGGCCAGGGCGATTTCGACCTTGACCTTGCCGTCCTTGAAGTACATCGACAGCGGCACCAGCGAGAGCCCGCTCTCCTTGGTCTTGCCGATGAGCTTTTCGATCTCCCGCCGGTGCAGCAGCAGCTTCCGCGTCCGCCGCGGCATGTGGTTGGTCCACGTGCCCTGCGTGTACTCCGGGATGTGCACGTTGCGCAGCCAGACCTCGCCGTCGTCGACGGTCGCGAACGCGTCCGCCAGTGACGCCTTGCCCTCGCGCAGGCTCTTGACCTCGGTGCCGACGAGCACGAGACCGCACTCGTAGGTGTCGAGGATGGCGTAATCGTGCCGCGCCTTGCGGTTCGACACGATCACCTTCTGGCCACGTTCCTTGGGCATACGACCACTCTACGTGATTCCGATGGTGACGAGCAGCGAATTGATCAGTGCCGGACGTACAGCCGCAGCGTGACGTACCCGGTGATGGCGGAGATCACCACGGACACCCCGAGCAGGATCGGGGCGACCGGGAACAGCAGTTCCAGCGTGGTGATCTTCGGGAAGACGTCGCCGGTGAACACCGAGTCGAGGAAGCTCACCTTGGTCAGGACCAGCATGATGATCCCGAGGATCGCACCGACCGCGCCGGCGACCACCGCCTCCAGGAGGAACGGCAGCTGCGTGTACCACCGCGTCGCGCCGACCAGCCGCATGATGCCGACCTCGGTGCGGCGGGTGAACGCGGACACCTGGATCGTGTTGGCGATCAGCAGCAGCGCGGCGATGGCCATGATGAGCGCGGCGCCGAAGGCCATGTTGCGGACGCCGTTGAAGGCGTTGAAGACGCGGTCGAGGAACTTCTTCTGGTCGTCGACCTTCCGCACGCCCGGCTTGGTCGCGTATTCCTGCACGATCGCGTCGCTGCGGTCCGGGTCCTTCAGCTTCACGTGCAGCGAAGCGGGCAGCGACTCGGGACCGGTGAGCGCGACCAGTTCCGGCTGGCTCTCGAAGATCTTCTTGAACCGGTCGAAGGCCTGGTCGCGGTTCTCGAACACGACCGACTCGACACCGTTGTTGCTCTGCAGCGAGGTCCGCAGCGACTGGCACAGCGACTGGGTGCAGTTCTTGTCGCTCGTGCTGATGTCGTCGGTGAGGTAGACCGAAACCTCGACGTCGGCGAGGAAGTTGGACTTCATCTTGTCGATCGTCCGCACGGCGAGGAGGCCGCCGCCGAGCATGGCGAGCGACACGGCCGTGGTCAGCATCATCGCGATGGTCATCGTGACGTTCCGGCGCAGGCCGGTGACTACCTCACTGAAGACGAAACTGGCGCGCATGGCGGGTGCAGGTCCTTGGGGTCGGGGTCGGTCGAGGGCAGCGTCGGTGCGGGGTGGGCGGTCAGCGACCGATGCCGTAGACGCCGCGGGCGTCGTCGCGGATCACCCGGCCGAGCTGCAGCTCGACGACTCGGCGGCGCATGGAGTCCACGATGGAGTGATCGTGGGTGGCCATCAGGACGGTCGTGCCGGTGCGGTTGATCCGCTCCAGCAGCAGCATGATGTCCTGGCTGGTGTCGGGGTCCAGGTTCCCCGTCGGCTCGTCGGCGAGCAGCACCAGCGGGCGGTTCACGAACGCGCGCGCGATCGCGACGCGCTGCTGCTCACCACCGGAGAGTTCGTTGGGGAGCCGGTCCGCCTTGCCGTCGAGGCCGACGAGCTCCAGCACCTCGGGGACGACCTTCTTGATGGTCGGGGCGGGCTTGCCGATGACCTCGAGTGCGAACGCGACGTTCTCCGCGACGGTCTTGTTGGCCAGCAGGCGGAAGTCCTGGAACACGCAGCCGATGGTCTGCCGCAGGCGGGGCACCCGGCGGCGGGCCAGCTTGGCGACGTCGAAGTTCGACACCATCACGCGGCCCTTGCTCGGCGTCTCTTCGCGCAGCAGCAGCCGGAGGAAGGTCGACTTCCCCGATCCCGAGGGACCGATGAGGAAGACGAACTCACCCTTGTCGATGTTGACGGACACCCGCTCGAGCGCGGGCCGCGTCGAGGTCTTGTAGACCTTGGAAACCTCTTCGAGCCGGATCACGATTCGGCATACTACCCACCGGTCTCGTGAAGCCCCGGTTGCCCGGTCCACCCGGGTGGAGCAAGGGGCGTTTGCGTACGGTGAGCGGTCGCCCCTTTACTCCCCGGCCGATCAGGCGGTCTGCTTCCGCCAGCGGATGCCGGCCTCGAGGAAGCCGTCGATGTCGCCGTCGAGGACCGCGTGCGGGTTGCCGACCTCGAACTCGGTCCGCAGGTCCTTGACCATCTGGTACGGGTGCAGCACGTAGGAGCGCATCTGGTTGCCCCAGCTGGAGCCGCCGTCCTTGAGCGCGTCCATCTCCTTGCGCTCTTCTTCCTTCTTGCGCTGCAGCAGCCGCGACTGGAGGACCTTCATCGCGGCCGCCTTGTTCTGCAGCTGCGACTTCTCGTTCTGGCAGGAGACGACGATGTTCGTCGGGAGGTGCGTGATGCGCACCGCGGAGTCGGTCGTGTTGACGCTCTGCCCGCCGGGGCCCGACGAGCGGTAGACGTCGACCCGGATGTCCTTCTCCGGGATGTCGACGTGGTCGACCTCTTCGACCTCGGGCAGCACCTCGACGTGTGCGAACGACGTCTGACGACGGCTCTGGTTGTCGAACGGCGAGATCCGGACGAGCCGGTGGGTGCCCTGCTCGACCGAGAGGGTGCCGTAGACGTAGGGGGCGCTCACCGTAAACGTCGCCGACTTGATGCCCGCCTCTTCGGCGTAGGAGATGTCGTAGACGTCGGTCGGGTAGCCGTGGCGCTCCGCCCAGCGCAGGTACATGCGGAGCAGCATCTCGGCGAAGTCGGCCGCGTCGACGCCACCGGCCTCGGAACGGATCGTGACGACGGCGTTGCGGTCGTCGTACTCGCCCGAGAGCAGGGTGCGGACCTCGAGGCCGTCGATGGCCTTGCCGAGGTCGGCGAGCTCGGTCTCGGCCTCGCCCATGCTGCCGGAGTCGCCCTCGGCCTCGGCGAGCTCGTACAGCACGCCCAGGTCGTCGAGCCGCTGGCGCAGGTCGGAGACCCGGCGCAGCTCGCCCTGCCGGTGGGACAGCTGGCTGGTGACCTTCTGGGCCGCCTCCGGGTCGTCCCAGAGGTTCGGGCTCGAGGCCTGCTGTTCCAGGTCGGCCACCTGGGCACGCAGCGCGTCCAGGTCCATCACCGACTCGATCTGCGTCAGCTTGCCGGTCAGGTCCCTCAGTGCCGCGTCGAACTCATCACTCACGTTTGTCAAGGTTACGGCAAAACCCACGGCCGGTTGCGAGGACCGGCCGTGGGCGCGCGAACCTCAGGCCGCGGGGATGGCGTCGAGCAGCTTCAGCGCGGCCTTGGCCTGCGCTTGGGCGAACTCGGCGACGGCCTTCTCGTACGGCCCCTCGGCCGCCTTGGTGGCCGCCTTGGCGTCGTCGAGCTGCTGGCTGTAGCTCGTCCGGGCCGACTCGAGCAGCGACTGGCGCTGCTTCGCGGTCAGCGACCCCGCGTGCACGAGCCGCAGGATGAGCGGGCTGCGCAGGTGGTCGGGGCCGGCCTCGGACGTCAGCCAGGCCTTGAAGGCCTTCTTGCCGGCGGCGGTGATCAGGTACTGCTGGCTGGAGCGCGGGCCCTGCTTGCCGAGCCGGACGAGACCTTCTTTGGACAGCGCCGGGAGCTCCCGGTACACCTGGCTGCGGGTGACGCTGAAGAAGGCGCCGAATCGCTCACCCGCTCCCGCGACGAGCTGCCCGCCGGTGGCGGGACCGTCGTGGAGCAGACCGAGCAGGGCGGCGGCTGTTGCATTCAATTCGGACACGCCACCTAGATTCCCACTTATCGGCCGCTGTGTCCACAGTGGTCAGCAGATCTGTCCATTGTGGCTAGTGAGATCCCCTCGTTCGGCCCAATGCGACCAGGTCCACTGTGGACCTGAATACGCTCTGCAACCGCTCCCAGTGAACTTTGGTCCAACCAGACGCATCCAGGCCGCCTCGGCAACCTCCAGGCAGGTGAGTTCGGCGGGCGGCATCCCCGGCTTGCCGCACCCCGGACACGCACCGCAACCACGGGACGCAAGCGTCCACATGGCGAGATCCGCAGCAAAGGACGTCCTCAACGATGGATCCAACGGCCCCAAGCCCCGGCGGCAGAGGTTTGGGCATAGGAGCACCAATACAAAGCGAAGAGGCCGGTGTTCGCATATTCTGCGAACACCGGCCTCTTTTTCGTAGCGGGGACAGGATTTGAACCTGCGACCTCTGGGTTATGAGCCCAGCGAGCTACCGAGCTGCTCCACCCCGCGCCGTTGTGGTACTTGAATAGATTACACGGAGCGCCCAAGGCCTTAACAGGGGGGTCCCAAAACCCCCTGACCTGCCCTTACGCCCCACGAGCCCCCCGACCTCCACTGAGGACCCAAGCACCACCGGCCGGAGTGGACGTACAGCTGCCCGAGCAGATGCACAAGCGAACGAACATGCCAACCATTGCTCGGGCAGAGGCGCGAGGTCCTGACTACGACTCGCCTCGGCAACCGGAGGTTCGGCTGGGATTTCGGCAGCGGAGCCAGCTTTCCCATGCGAGATGCGACTGGCGTGGAGTGTCCCGCTGCGACAGTGACGAATGCACAAGGCCCTCAACCCACCCAGACACCCCGGGCTCACCCGTGGCTCACCCGGCACTCAACCAACCGCAGGGGGGTCCAGGGGCGGCGAAGCCCCCCTGGCGGGGGCCTGGGGGTTCGACCCCCAGAGCAAATGCGAAAGAGGGATGCGCTCGCGCGTTCCGCGAGCACACCCCTCCCAACCTCTGTAGCGGGGACAGGATTTGAACCTGCGACCTCTGGGTTATGAGCCCAGCGAGCTACCGAGCTGCTCCACCCCGCGTCGTGACACCTACCTTACGCCCTCGTTTCCGGGGGGTGCAAAGCAGGTGCCCGTTGCGTTGCCGACGTCACCCTCCGGGCTGGGTGCTGGGGGGTGGGGTGCTGGTCCCGGGGGCCGCGGTCTTGGCTGCTTCGTAGGCGCGGGCGGCCGCGTCGAGTGCGGCGAGTGCGGCGCCTTGGTCGGTGAAGTTGCCGGATTGCTGGGCGGCTTTGAGTTTGGCGATGGCGGATTGGATGTCGGCGACGGCCCGGTCGAGGGCGGCGTTGCCGCCGCCGCTGTTGGGCGGTGCCGTCGTCGGGGCGGTGGGGGTGGTCGGGGTCGTCGGCTGTCCGGATTGGGGCGGCGTGGTGGTGGCTTCGCCGGTGCCGGCGCCGAAGACCTGGTCGAGGGCTTCCTGGAGGGTGGCGCCGTAGCCGACCTTGGGTCCGTAGGAGACGAGGACGCGGGCCAGCTGCGGGTAGCTGTTCTGGTTGCGTTGCCGGATGTAGACGGGTTCGACGTAGAGGAAGCCGTCGGCGACCGGGAGCGTGATCAGGTTGCCGTAGATGGGGGTGACGTTCGGGTTGTTGAAGAGGGTGCGGTCCTGGGCGACGCGGGAGTCGCTCTGGAAGCGGTTCTGGACTTGGACGGGCCCGTCGACCTGGGTGGCTCCGGTGGCCGCGCTGGGTAGCTGGAGGACGCGGATCTTGCCGTAGTCGACGGGGTCGGACGACACCGTCATCCAGGACGCCAGGTACTGCCGCTGGAGACCGGTCAGCGAGCTGGTCAGCTGGAACGTCGGCTTGGTCTGGCCCGGGGTGTCGGCGAGGACGTAGTAGCCGGGCTGGTTGGCCGCGCCGGCCGCGGCCGGGTTCGAGCCGCCTTCGGCCGTCGGGTCCTGCGGGACGCTCCAGAAGGCCTGCTGGGAGTAGAACTCCTGCGGGTTGCTGACGTGGTAGCGGGACAGCAGCTCACGCTGGATCTTGAAGAGGTCCTCGGGGTAGCGGAAGTGGGCGCGCAGGTCCGGGGAGATCTCGGAGCTGGGCTTCACGAGCCCGGGGAAGACCTTCTCCCAGGCGTCGAGGACCGGTTCCTTGTCGTCGATCGAGTACAGCGTCACGTTGCCGTTGAAGGCGTCGACGGTGGCCTTGACCGAGTTGCGGATGTAGTTGATGGAGCTGTTGGCCTGCCGGGCGACGCCGTTGAGGGAGTCGTTGGTGGCCGCGCCGAGCTGGGTCTGCTGGGCGTACGGGAAGTTGTTGAGCGTGGTGTAGCCGTCGATGATCCACTGGATCTTGCCGTCGACGACCGCCGGGTACGGGTCGCCGTCGAGGGTCAGCCACGGCGCGATCTTGCTGACGCGGTCACGCGGGTCGCGGTTGTACATGATCTTGGAGTTGTCGCCGATGGCGTCGGAGAACAGGATGTTCCGTTCGCCGTACTCGGCGGCGAAGGCGAGGCGGTTGAACCAGTTGTCGATGGCGACGCCGCCGTTGCCCTTGTACGTGTAGCGGTCGGTCGCGGTGTCGTACTCGCCGGGCGCGTTGCCGGAGGTGCCGCCGACGATGGCGTAGTCGGATTCCGCGGCCGAGAGCTCGCCGTAGTAGATGCGGGGTTCCTTGACCTCGATGCCGCGCTGGCCGACCGCCGCCGCGCCGGCCCCGGCCGGGTTCTGCGTGTCGCTGGTCGTGGCGATCGGGTAGCCGCCGTCGGAGTTGGCGTCCTTGACCGCGCGGTCGATCGTGTTGGCGGGTGCGACGACGAAGCCGTTGCCGTGGGTGTAGACGAGGTGTTTGTTGATCCAGCTGGTCTGGTTGCCGGTCAGGCCCTCGGTCTTGATCTCCTTGGCGGCGACGATGTAGTCCTGCGTCACGCCCCCGACGGTGTAGCGGTCGATGTCCAGCTTGGCCGGGAAGCCGTAGAAGTTCTCGCGGCCGACGCGCTGGGTGAAGGTGTCGGACAGGATGTTCGGGTCGAGCAGCCGGATGTTCGACATCGTCCCGGTGTCGCTCTTGATCTGCTCCGGGGTGGCGTCCGACTTGCCCGCGTAGGGCTGGTACTGGACGTCGGTGAGGCCGTAGGCGCGGCGGGTGGCGTCCATGTTCCGCTGGATGGACGTCGCTTCCTTCTCGTTGGCGTTCGGCTTCACCGAGAACTGGTCGAGGATGGCGGGCCAGGCGACGCCGACGAGGATGCCGGACAGGATGAGCAGCACGAGCGAGATGGCCGGGAGCTGCAGGTTCCGGAGGAACGCGCCGGCGAAGAACGCGACCGCGCAGATCACCGAGATGCACAGCAGGATCAGCTTGGCGGGCAGGACCGCGTTCAGGTCGGTGTAGGTGGCCCCGATGAACAGCGGGTACGCGCGGTCGGACAGCAGCAGGTTGTACCGGTCGAAGAAGTATTCGACCGCCTTCAGCAGCACGAAGAGCCCGACGGTGATGGCGAGCTGCGCGCGGGTCGGGCCGGCGAGCTGGCCGCCCTTGCCCGCCAGCCGGATGCCGCCGAAGACGTAGTGGGAGATCAGCGCGCCGAAGAAGGAGATGACGACGACGATGAACAGCCAGCCGAGCAGCCAGTTGTAGAACGGGAGGTCGAAGGCGTAGAAGCCGACGTCGTTGCCGAACTCGGGGTCGGTCTGGCCGAACGAGGTGCCGTTGAGGAACAGCTGCACGACCTGCCAGTCGCCCTGGGCGGACAGGCCGGCGATGAGGCCGGTGAGCACCGGGATGCCGACGCCGAAGAGGCGGATGCGGGCCACGATCGCGGAGCGGTAGCGCGCCAGCGGGTCGTCGGCGCCGGAGATCGGCACGAACACCGGGCGGGTGCGGTAGGCGATCATCAGGCTGATCGCCAGCGCCCCGCCGACGAGCAACCCGACGGCGAAGAAGAGCACGACGCGGGTGATCAGCTGGGTGGTGAACACCGGCCGCGCGCCGACTTCGCCGAACCACAGCCAATCGACGTACGTGTCGAGGAGGCGGGCCCCGAGCAGCAACGCCAGCACGACCACTGCGGCGATGATGAGGAGGATCCGGCTCCGCCGGGACAGCTTCGGCAGGCTCACCGGGGGCCGAGTCGCCACGGCACACGCTCCTGTCTTCGTCAACACTTGAGCAGGGGCGCGTGCGCCCCCTGATTCCCTAACTCTACGGATGCCCCGTGAAGTTCCCGGGACCCGCCCAAACCGGACTCGCGGCGAGTTCGCGCCGGTCGACCTGACACGATGTGCGCATGGCAGCGAACGAAGCGCGACAGGCCGGCGTGGCCGCGCTCGCCCGTGAGATCGAGGAGTTCATGGCCGCGGGTGGCTGGGACCAGCCGCCGCAGCTGTTCGCGCTGGTGCCGACGGCGGCGCTGCTGGACGAGCAGCCGGAGCTGGCCGGGCAGCTGGACCGGGCGAACCCGCTGACGCCGGTGGCCCAGGAGGCGCTGCCCGAGGGCGACCTGGCCGAGGCGCTGGGCCGGATCGCGTGGCCGGACCTGGTCATCGGGTGCGCGCTGGCCCAGGAGATCATCGTGCTGCCGCCGGGCTCGGAGTCGGAGCTGCCGGACATCGCCGAGGCGGACGCCGAGAGCCTGCGCCGCGCGGCCGCCGACCACCCGCAGCGCACGGAGGCCCGCCTGGTGGCGGCGGTCGTGCGCGACGGGGAAGGTGCCTGCGTCATGCGGCTGCGCGGGATCGGCACGGCCGAGGGCACGGACGAGACGATGGACGAGATCGTGGAAAGCCCCGATCTGGCCCCGAATCTGGTCGAAGCGCTGAAGGCCACGCTGCTGCCCTAGCAGGAGGCCGTCGGCCGCCCCGCCTTGAGGTTGGCCAGCTGGGCGAGCGCGTCGTCCAGTGTGGACACCTTGATGAGGTTGAGCCCGGCGGGCGCGGTGGTCTTGGCCTCGGCGCAGTTGTGCTCGGGCACCAGGAAGTCGGTGGCACCCGCCTCGCGGGCGCCGACGACCTTGAACGAGATCCCCCCGATCGGATCGACCTCGCCCGTCTCGGTGATCTCGCCGGTGCCGGCGATGTGCCGTCCGCCGGCGAGGTCGCCTGCCTGCAGGCGGTCGATGATGGCGAGGGTGAACATCAGCCCGGCCGACGGGCCGCCGACGTCCTGCAGGGAGATGTTGACGGTGAAGGGCGCGTCGGCGCGGTCGACCGCGGTGAGGCCGATGAAGCCCTCCTTGCGGTCCGGGCGCGCGGCGAGGGTGAGCGGCACGGTCCGCTCGGGCCGGCCGTCCGACTGAAAGGTGATCTGGACGGTCTGGCCGGGCAGGGTGCCGGTGAGCGCGGCCCGCACGTCGGCGGCCTCGACGATCTTCTTGCCGTTGACGGTGATCAGCTTGTCGCCGGGCGAGAGCACGTGGTCGGCCGGGCTGCCGGAGACGATCTGCTTCGCCACCACCTTGATCGGGTAGCCCAGCTTGCGCAGGGCGGCGACCTGGGCGTTGGTCTGCGAGTCCTGCAGTTGCTGGATGTTCTCCTGCTTGACCTGCTCGTTCGTCTCGCCCGGCTTGAAGTACTCCTCGCGCGGGGCGAGCGCGTACCGGCCGCTGGCCCAGAAGCCGAGGCCCTGGAAGAGGGTGACGCCGTCGTGCAGGGAGACGGTCGTCATCCGCAGCTCGCCGGTGGTCGGGTGGGTCTCGTGCCCGGCGACCTGGATGACCGGGTTGCCCGCCGCGTCGCGACCGAGCGTGTCGTAGGTCGGGCCGGGGCTGATCGCCACGAACGGGACCGGCACGACCGAGCCGAGCACCACGAAGATCAGGAACAGCGAGCCGCTGACCACCAGAGTCCAGCCACGGCGGGTCATCCGGCGGGCCTCGCCGGCCGGCTCCGACGCCGGTTCCGGGGCGCTCTTCGCGGGGGCGGTCTCCTCGGAGGACTTCGTCACGACCGACAGCGTACGGTGACCGCGTTCGCTTCCCGGTGAAGGCCACGCACATGGGTCCGGTTGACGCGCTCGAGGACCGCCGACCCGCGTACGGTGGACACATGAGCAAACCCCCGTTCGGCTTCGGACCTTCCGATCCCGACAAACGAGGTGAGAACGACCCCTCGGAAGGCGGGCAGCAGTCCGGCGCCGAGGCCTTCAACCAGCTCGGGCAGATGCTGAGCCAGCTGGGCCAGATGCTCAGCCAGGCGGGCACCTCCAGCGGGCCGGTGAACTACGACCTCGCCAAGCAGATCGCCCTGCAGACCCTCGGCAGCGAGGGCAACACCGGCGAGAGCAAGCTCGGCTTCCGCGGCGGCGACGACGCGAACGCGGCCGTCCGTGACGCGGCCCACTTGGCCGAGCTGTGGCTCGACGCGGCCACGGTGTACCCGGCCGGCGCGACGTCGACGGTCGCCTGGTCGCCGCGGTCCTGGGTGGAGAAGACGCTCCCGACGTGGCAGCGGCTGTGCGACCCGGTGGCCCAGCGGGTTTCGGGCGCCTGGATGGAGGCGCTGCCGGAAGAGGCCAAGCAGGCCGCGGGCCCCCTGTTGCAGATGATGGGCCAGATGGGCGGGATGGCCTTCGGCTCCCAGCTCGGCAACGCACTGGCCCAGCTGGCGTCGGAGATGCTGACCTCGTCGGAGATCGGCTTGCCCCTGGCCCCGGTCGGCACGTCGGCGCTGCTGCCGGCGAACATCGAGAAGTTCGCTGAAGGCCTGGAGCTGCCGAACAGCGAGATCCTGGTGTTCCTGGCCGCCCGCGAGGCCGCGCACCAGCGCCTGTTCACGCACGTGCCGTGGTTGCGCCAGCGGCTGCTGGCCACGGTCGAGGAGTTCGCGCACGGCATTTCGGTGGACACGTCGGCGCTGGAGTCCCTGGCCGGCCGCATCGACCCGGCGAACCCGGCGAGCATCGAAGAGGCCATGTCATCGGGGCTGCTGGAGCCCCAGACGACAGAGGAGCAGAAGGCGGCGCTGAACCGCCTGGAGACGCTGCTGGCCCTGGTCGAGGGCTGGGTCGACGTGGTGGTGGCCGACGCGGTCGGTGATCGTCTCCCGGGAGCGGACGCGCTGCGCGAAACGCTGCGCCGCCGCCGCGCAACGGGCGGCCCGGCGGAGCAGACATTCGCCACCCTGGTCGGCCTGGAGCTGCGGCCCCGCCGCATGAGGGACGCTTCGAACCTGTGGAAGCTGGTGGGCGACCGCCACGGCACGGAAAAGCGAGACGGCCTCTGGTCCCACCCGGACCTGATGCCGACGGCCGAGGACCTGGACGAGCCGATCGACTTCGCCGACCGAGTGGGCGAAGCGGGTTCGATCGACGACCTCGACCCGATGGCCGAGCTGGAGCGCACGGAGCAGGCCGAGCGTTCGGAGCGCGAAGAGCGGGCGAAGGAGAAGGAGGAGGAGCCGCCATCGGAAGAGGGCGGCAAGACCTCCTGAGCTGAGTTTCGGAAGGCCGGTGCCCTCCGCCCGACGTCGGGGCGGGGTCACCGGCCTTCTGCTGTCCGGAGGGCCCTGGCGACCAAGCCCCCGATATGACCACAGCCCTCCGCCGACCTCCCCTCCACCGGCTCCCCGGCACCCGCCGGAGCGACCCACCAAAAGCAGGTCGCCCCGGCCACCATCACCCGCTCAGTCCTCGGTGGAAATCCCCCACCCGGCCGCGGCCGACAGCCCTTCCAGGTACCCGATCGCCCGTTCCGCCTTCGGGTACCGCTGCACCAGCGCCCAGAAGGCCGCGTCGTGCCCGGGCTCCCGCAGGTGCGCCAGCTCGTGCACCAGCACGTAGTCCAGCACCCACGGGGGCACCTTCCGCAGCCGGTCGCTGACCCGGATGGTCGCGTCGACCGGTGTGCAGGACGCCCACCGCGTGCGCATCGGCGGCACCCAGCGGACGCTCGCCGGCACCGCGGTGCCGCCCAGGTACTTGCCCGACAGCAGCGCGCAGCGCGCCAGCAGGGCTTCGTCCGACGCCTTCGGGGACGCCGGCCGACGTGGTTCCGAGCGCTGCAGTTTGCGCTCCATCTCGGCGACCCAGTGTTTCTCCTCCGCCCTGGTCATCCGCGCGGGGATGAGCACGACGAGCGTGTCGTCGTTCCAATACGCGGTGACCGTCCGGTGCCGGCGCTGGCTGCGCCGCACTTCGACCTTGTGTCCGGGTGTGTCCGACGAGGGGTTCGTGTCCCCCCGGCCTCTCAGTGAGGGCATCCGTGCTTCGACCACCCGACAACGGTAAGGCCAGGCACCGACAACTCCGAGCGCTTCGAGGTCACAGACCCGAGTTGTCCACAGCCGGTTCCACTTGTGGACAACTCGGCCGTTCCGGCGCTTTCGCGAGCCTCCCGGTCACCGCCGGATGCCATCCTGCGGACATGATCCTCGACACCGCGGACATGCCGCCGGTCCTGCTGCCTGCCCATCCCGCCCTGCTCCCAGGCCTCACCGTGCTCGAACGCGGCCCGCGCGAGATCCAGATCGGGCTCGACCCTCGCCACGGCGTGATCGTCGAAAACCTGTCCCCGGACCTCGCCGCGCGGGTGCGCGCCCTCGACGGCAGCAAACCCGTCGAGCGGCTTCTGCTCGCCGAGAGCGAACACCGCGACCAGCTGCGGACCCTGCTGCGGCAGCTGACCGCGCTCGGCCTGGTCACCGACGCCGGCCGCCCCGACGGCCCGGGCTGCCGCGGCGAGCCCGGCCTCTGGTCGCTGCGAGCCCGCCACCACCAGGCCGCCATGGCCGGCAGGCGGCGCGCCGCCGCGGTCTCGGTGTACGGCGAGGGCCGGGTGGCGGTGGCGGCCGCCGTGCTCCTGGCCAACGCCGGCATCGGGCACGTCGAGCTGCAGGTGTCCGGCACGGTGACCGAGCACGACCTCGGCTCGGGCTTCACCGACGCCGACCTGGGCCGGTGCCGGCGGCAGGCGCTCGGCGACCTGCTCCGCCGGGTCGATTCCGAGGTCCGCGTCACCCGCCTGCACGACCGGTACCCGGACCTGGCCCTGCTCACCGACGCCGTCGTGCCCGCTCCCGAGCTCGTCGCCGAGCTGATGGCGGACGGCGTCCCGCACCTGGCGGCGCGCGTCCGCGACGGCACGGGCATCGTCGGGCCGCTGGTGGTGCCGGGCCGCAGTTCGTGCCTGCGCTGCGCCGACCTGCACCGCACGGACCTCGACCCGTGCTGGCCGCGCGTCGCCGGGCAGCTCGCCGGCCGGCACCAGCGGCCCGATCTCGGCGCCGTCCAGTCCTGCGCGTCGCTGGCCGTCGCCCAGGCCATGCGGCTGCTCTCCCCCGGCGAGCCGGCCCCGCCGGCGTGGAACGCGACCCTCGAGATCGACGCCTTCGACGGCCGCATCCGCCACCGCGGCTGGCCGCCGCACCCGCGGTGCCGTTGCGGCGCGCGGGAGGTGATCCTGGAGACGTAACCCACCGAGACGCCGCGCGCAGGCTGCGCGCCGCGGGAACCGCAGGGCAGAATCGCTGGTGTGACCGACTTCCGCGACCCAGCCGATCGTGACGCCGCGATGCCGCGCAAGGGTGCCGCCCGTACCGCCAAGCTCGCCAGTCTCCCGCTCGGCATCGCCGGCCGGGCGGTCGGCGGCTGGGGCAAGAGGCTCGCGGGCCAGAGCGCCGAGCAGGTGAACGCGACGCTGTCGGCGAAGGCCGCCGAGCAGCTGTTCGAGGTGCTCGGCACGCTCAAGGGCGGAGCGATGAAGTTCGGCCAGGCGCTGAGCGTGTTCGAGGCGGCGGTGCCGGACGACATGGCGAAGCCGTACCGCGAAGCGCTGACGAAACTGCAGGCCGCCGCGCCGCCGATGTCGGTCCGGCAGACCCACCGGGTGCTCGCCGAGCAGCTGGGCCGGACCTGGACCAGCCGGTTCGCGTCGTTCGACGACGAACCGGCGGCGGCCGCGAGCATCGGCCAGGTGCACCGCGCGGTGTGGCACGACGGCCGCGCCGTCGCGGTGAAGGTGCAGTACCCGGGCGCCGACGAGGCTCTGCGCAGCGACCTGCGGCAGCTGCAGCGGTTCAGCCGGTTGTTCCAGGCGTTCGTGCCCGGCACCGAGGTCAAGCCGCTGCTGGCCGAGCTCTCCGAGCGGATGAACGAGGAGCTCGACTACCAGGCCGAGGCCCAGCACCAGCGCGCCTTCGCGAAGGCGTTCGACGGCGATCCGGGCATCCTCGTGCCGCGGGTGGTCGCCAGCGCGCCGAAGGTCGTCGTGACGGAATGGGCGAGCGGCACGCCGTTGTCGAAGGTGATCGCGGACGGCGACCGCGAGACCCGGAACCTGGCGGGCCGGCTGCTGGCGGAGTTCCACTACTCCTCCCCCGAACGCGTCCACCTGCTGCATTCGGACCCGCACCCGGGCAACTTCATGATCACCGAAGACGGCAGGCTGTGCGTCATCGACTTCGGCGGCGTCGCCCGGCTGCCCGAAGGCATCCCCCGCCACCTGGGCGAGATGACGCGGCTGGCCCTCGACGGCGAGTCCACCGACCTGATGCGCCTGCTGCGGGAGAACCGGTTCATCCGGCCGGACAGCGACCTGACCGCGGCGGAGGTGCTCTCCTACCTCGCGCCGTTCACCGAGCCGCTGGCCGCGCCGACGTTCCACTTCACCCGCCGCTGGATGCAGAAGCAGGCCGGGCGGGTCGGCGACAGCCGCGGCAACGACTTCCGGGTCGGGCGTTCGCTCAACCTGCCGCCCGAGTACCTGATGATCCACCGGGTGACCGCGGGGTCCACGGGCATCCTCTGCCAGCTCGACGCGGAGATTCCCGCCCGCGGCATCGTGGAGCGCTGGCAGCCGGGGTTCGCCACCTGAGTTGTCCACAGGCGGGCCCACGAACGGACGGATTCCGCCGAGTTGTCCACAGCTGCGGCGGACGGGGTTCCACCCGGTTGGCCGAGCCGCCATGCTCGATGCATGACTGCTACTCAATGCACTGACCCGCTCGCCCTTCGTAATCCCGGCGGCTCTGAGGTGATGAACCTCGAACAGCTACGCCGGGCGGGGGTGTCCGACCGAAGAACCCGGCGGCTCTGCGGCCCCGGCGGGCCGTGGCGCCGCCTGCACCCCGGTGTCGTCCTGCTGCGCAACGCCGCCCCGACGCGGCAGCAGCTGCTGCACGCCGCGCTCGCGCGCTACGGGCCCGGGGTGGTGATCACCGGCGCGGACGCGCTGCAGGCCCACGGCGTGAAGTGCCCGGCATCGAGCGACATCCGGCTGCTGGTGCCCACCCACTGCCGGGTGGTGGCGTGCGAGGGCGTCCGCCTCGCACGGACGGCCCGGTTGCCGGCCCCGGTCGTGGTCGACGGGCTGCCGTTCGCCCCGCCGGCCAGGGCGACGCTGGACCTGGCCAGGTCCGAATCCGACCCGGCTCGCCTCCGCCACTGGCTGACGCTGCCGCTCTATTGGGGCTTGTGCGACCGTCAGGAGCTGCTGACGGAGCTCGACGCAGGCCCCCAACGCGGCACGGCGGCGGTCCGGAGGGTGCTCCGCGAGCTCGACGAGCGTTCGATCCAGGCCCACGGCCTGGCGGCGCGCGTGCTGGACCTGTCCCACCTCCCGCCCCCGAGCTGGGACATGACGATCTGCGACCGCCGCGGCCGCCGCCTCGGCGACGCCGACGCATGGTGGGACGAGCTGGGCCTGGCCTGGCAGTACCGCTGCACCCCGGGCCCCGGCGGCGGCTTCAGCCACCTGGCCCTGGCGGCCACGGGGATCATCCTGGTCCGCTGCACGGTCCGCCAGCTGCGCCAGGTCCCCCAGGAGGTGGCCCAGGAGCTGGCCCGGGCGTTCGCCGAGGCATCCCGCACGCCCCGCCCCCGGGTCCGCGCCATCCCGACGACCCCGCTGGGAGACGCCGCCTGACGCCACCGAGACGAGAACCCCATGACGGCAGCCGGCCCGCACTAGAGACCGGTCGGATCGCCGGTACGCGCCGAAGGGCGGTGGGATCGCCAGCACGCGGCCGAGGTAGCGCCGCTCGAGGTCCCGCCCTCGAGCGGCCGGCTCACCAGCATCCGCTCCGAGGTCCTGCCCGGCAGCCCCACATCCGGCACCGGCCCACACCCGGCGCCGCTGGTCGGCGGCGGTACCAACCCAACGCGCCCTTCACCCGGCGTCAACGAGCGGCTTACCCGCCGATACCCGCCAAAGCCTGCCGCTCGAGGTCCCGCCCTCGAGCGGCCCCACCTCGCGCCCAACCACCGACCCGCCCGCCAACGAACCGCCCTGCAAACCGGCCAACCACCTCGCGGCGAGCCCACCAACCCTCAGGAGCGCGAATTGCTCACCAATACTCGTCCGGCAGCTTGCCTTCGATGTCCCGCACGTGCTGCCGCGCGCAGTCCGGGCACAGCCACCGCAGCACGCCGCGCTCGCGGGTCGACACCCACGCGAGCGCCGTAGCCGGGTCGTCGTCCGCCGTCCGGGTGCGGCCGCAGCGGGTGCACACCGCCGGCTCCGGCGCACTCATCGGGACCGTCCACAGTGGATTACCTTGGCGCCGAACAGGTACAGGTCGTCCCGGTGGCCGAGGAAATGCCCGCTCTGCGGGTCGGTCAGTGTGGCTACCGCCGCGCGGTCGTCGGCGTCGAGCCACTCCCCGGCCGACTCCGCGAACCACCCGACTCGATGCACCACGTACTCGCGAAGGAGGTCAGAACCCGCCATCGGGTGGTCGATGAGCGCGCCGAACGACTCGACGTCCTCGAGGCCGGCTTCGCGAAGCGCGCGCGGCCAGCCGTAGGGCATGGCGACGCTGCCCGGGAGCCCGGCGCGCATCCGCGCGAACCACGACGCCCGGGCCGCCAGCAGGCGCTGCTCCAGCCCGGGGCGGCCGACGCCGAGCTCCCACGGGAGGCACCGCATCTCCGACCCGCCCTCGGCGATGGCCAGCACTCCGCCCGGGCGCAGCAGCCCGGCGAGCGTGCGCAGCGCGGCCTGCTGGTCGCCGATGTGGTGCACCACGCCGGACGCCCACACCAGGTCGGCGGCGGGCACGGCCAGCGCGGGATCGGTTAGATCTCCGAGCAGGCTGACGACTTCGACGGAGTCGGCGGCCACCTCGGCGACGGCTCGCTCGGCCTCGGCGAGCAGCTTGGGCGTGGTGTCGACCAAAACCACAGTGCCGCCGGCGCCGCGGGCCAGCTCGCGGGCGAACAGCACGCTCATCCCGCCGGCTCCGCACCCGACGTCGACGACCGTCGGCCGCTGGGGGACCGCGGCGGCGAGCCGGTGGGCGACCGGCGTGAGCGCCTCGGCGTCGAGGGTGTCGGCCATGCGCAGCTGGGCGAGGCGGTCCGCCCAGTCGATGTCGCCGTGGGTGTGTCCGGACATCGCCCCATTGAACACCAGAAAAAGCGCGCGCGAAGGCCCCCGCCGCCCGGGAGGGCGGCAGGGGCCTGCGCTCAGCTCTGGTCCTGGTACCGGTCCGCGCGGCGAGCGGCCCATCGGGCTACCCGCGTCCAGCGGCGTGCGGCACGCGCGCTACCTCGGGCCCGCTGGGCGCGGACCCCTTCCTCGAGATCCCGTATTCGGGCTCTGGACAGTTCTTCGTAAAGCAACATCTCGCTGATCTCCTCGATCTCGGTCTTGGTCAACTGCAGCTGTTCGCTGCGGGGGTGGGCTTCGAAATCCCTCGTGGTGACCGGTTCGACGCTCATGCGGCGGCACTCCGGTGATCGCTGCCGGCCCTGGCGGCGGCGGGCTCGACGGTGGCGTTCTTGCGCGGACGGCCACGGGGCCGCTTGCGCGCGATCACCGCACCGCGCTCGAAGATCTCGCCACCCCAGACACCCCACGGCTCACGCCGGGCCAGCGCACCGGCCAGGCAGGCCTCGCGCACCGGGCAGTCGGCGCACTGCGCCTTGGCGCGCTCGAGCTCGGCCGGGGACTCCGCGAACCACAGGTCCGCGTCGCCGGAACGGCAGGGCAGAGCGACGTCGGGGACGGCGATCGGGTCGAGCAGGTCGGCGAATATTGCCTCACCCAAGGTGTAGGCGACGGCCGAAGACATGGTGGTTCCTCCTTGTGTCGTACGGGTTTTCGGTTGGGTGCTCGCGTTGGACAACGCTGGTTCCTCTTGGGTTGTGCAGCCAAAAACACGAAGGCCGCGGATCCGGGTTCTCCGGTTCCGCGGCCTTCGTGAGCCTCTGTCCTGACTTAGGTCAGGAACTTCGCTCCCGTATCGACAACGGAACACGGAACTGCTTGATGGTCGGCAGATCGGCCTGCGGGTACGCGGCGAGAACGCCCTGCGTCCCGAAGACGACGACACCGGTGGCCCAACGACGCTCGACGCGCCGCATGCCACGGACCCCGTGCGCGCTCGAGGACACACCAGTGCCCGGGCGCTGAGCGGCCGCGACTTCCGCGGCGCAGGACAGACGGGTGCCCGGGTTCGTGAGCGTCATGTTGATGGTCATTTCACCGGCACCTCCTTCTGTACTCTGCACACACGGCCGCCGAGCGGCGCGCTTCGGTAGATCCCCAGTCGAGCCCTTCGGGCTCGGTACTGGCAGGTTATTGCCCCGCACCACACCGGGGCAACTCAATTAACGGGAAAATCCTCGAAGATACGAAGATCGCCTCTGAGCAGCGGGTTCGCCGCGTCGATCATGGTCCGGACGCGGTCAAGACCCCGTCGACGCCCGGACGACGCCGAGGATCTCCGCGCCGAAGCGTTCGAGCTTCGTCGCGCCGATGCCGGAGATCGACACCAGCGCCGGCTCGTCGGCCGGGCGCTGCTCGGCGATGGCCATCAGGGTCGCGTCGGTGAACACGACGAACGCCGGCACCTTGAGCTCGCGCGCCCGGTCGGCGCGCCACGTCTTCAGCCGCTCCAGCAGGTCCTCATCCACTGTGGACGGGCACCGCCCGCAGCGGCCCAGCTTGACGTCGAGGGTTTCCAGCAGCGGCCCACCGCAGACGCGGCAGCGCGTCTTGACCGGCGCCACCGTCTTCTGCTGGGACCGCGCGACCCTGGCCGCCGGGTGGTCCTCCGGCACGAGGCCGTAGAGGAATCGGCTGCGCCGCCGGTTGCGCCGCCCGCCCGGCGTGCGGGCCAGCGCCCAGGACAGCCACAGGTGCTCGCGGGCCCGGGTGACGCCGACGTAGAACAGCCGCCGCTCCTCCTCGATCGCCGCTTCGTCGTCGCCGGCGTGGAGGATCGGCACCGTGCCCTCGGCGAGGCCGACGAGGAACACCGCGTCCCACTCCAGGCCCTTCGCCGCGTGCAGCGACGCCAGTGTCACGCCCTCGACCGTCGGCGGGTGCTGGGCGGCGGCGCGCTGGTCGAGCTCGGCGCAGAAGCGCGGCAGGTCCGCGTCCGCGACCGTCGAAGCGAGCTCTTCGGCCAGTTCGACGATCGCCAGGAGCGCGTCCCAGCGTTCCTTCGCCGCGCCGCCGGCGGGCGGCGACTCGGTCAGGCCGACCCGGGCGAGCACCGAACGCACCGTCGTGACCAGGTCGGAGCTGACGTCGCCGCTCGCCGCCCGCAGCGCGGACATCGCCTGCCGGACCTCCGTCCGGTTGAAGAACCGCTCCCCGCCGCGGACCAGGTACGGGACGCCGGCCTCGGCCAGCGCCGACTCGTAGGCCTCGGACTGGGCGTTCACCCGGTAGAGGATCGCGATCTCGCTCGCCGAGACGCCGCCGTCGAGCAGCTCGCGCACCCGGCGCGCGACCGCCCCGGCCTCGACCGCCTCGTCGTCGAACTCGGCGAAACGCGGCTCCGGGCCCGGCGGCCGCTGGCCGATCAGCTTCAGCCGCGAGCCCGCCGGCCGTCCCCGCGCCGCGCCGATCACCCGGTTGGCCAGCGCGACGACCTCGGGCGTCGACCGGTAGTCGCGCTCGAGGCGGACGACAGTGGCGTCCGGGTAGCGCCGCGTGAACTCCAGCAGCGGCCGCGGCGACGCGCCGCCGAAGGAGTAGATGGTCTGGTTGGCGTCGCCGACGACGGTCAGGTCGTCGCGGCCGCCGAGCCACGCGTCGAGCAGGCGCTGCTGCAGCGGCGTGACGTCCTGGTACTCGTCGACGACGAAGCAGCGGTAGCGGTCCCGGAACTCCTCGGCGACCGTGCCGTGTTCCTCGAGCACCGCCGTCGTGTGCAGCAGCAGGTCGTCGAAGTCGAGGACCTGGGCGGCGTTCTTCAGCTCTTCGTAGGTCCGGTAGACCTCGGCGACCTGCGCCGCCGGCGCCGGGATGTCCCGCTGGGCGCGCGCGGTGACGGCCGGGTAGTCGTCCGGGCTGATCAGCGACGCCTTCGCCCACTCGATCTCGCTCGCCAGGTCGCGCAGGACCTCGACCTCGGTCCCCAGCTTGGCCCGGTTCGCGGCCTGGCCGACGTACCGCAGCTTGTTCTCCAGCAGGTCCCACGGCCGGTCGCCGACCACGCGCGGCCAGAAGTAACGCAGCTGGCGGCGGGCGGCGGCGTGGAACGTCAGCGCCTGCGCCGCTTCGACGCCGAGACCGCGCAGCCGCGTCCGCATCTCGCCCGCGGCGCGCGTCGTGAAGGTGACGGCGAGGACCTGACCGGCGGAAACGTGCCCGGACCGGACGAGGTGGGCGATGCGGTGGGTGATCGTGCGGGTCTTGCCCGTGCCGGCTCCGGCGAGCACGCAGACCGGCCCCCGTGGGGCACTGGCGGCGGCGCGCTGCTCGGGGTCGAGCCCATCGAGCAGACGGTTGATGCTCTTGGTGGAAAGTACGCCGGTCACGTCCGGCATCCTCGCAGAGGAGGCCGGGGAAACGGGGCAGGGGCACGCGGCCGTATCCTGGTCATATGGCGGGACAGCAGGACTCGGGTAAGAACTCGGGTAAGAACAAGGAAGCGGCCAAGCAGGCCAAGAAGGAGAAGCGCGCGGCGAGCAAGGCACGCCGCGGCCAGCTCTTCGAGGCCTTCAAGATGCAGCGCAAGGAAGACCCCTGGCTCATCCCGTGGATGGTCGGGGCGATCGTCGTCGTCGCCGGCGTGGCGTTCGGGATCGGGTTCTTCTTCGACGCGCAGTGGGTGCTGCTGCCGCTCGGCCTGCTGCTCGGCGCCCTGCTCGCCATGATCATCTTCGGCCGGCGGGTGCAGAAGACGGTCTACTCGAAGGCCGACGGCCAGCCCGGCGCCGCGGCGTGGGCGCTGGAGAACCTGCGCGGCCGCTGGAAGGTGACGCCGACCGTCGCGGCGACGACGCAGCTCGACGCGGTGCACCGGGTCCTCGGCGGGCCCGGCGTCGTGCTGGTCGCCGAAGGCGCGCCGCACCGCGTGAAGACCCTGCTCGCCCAGGAGAAGAAGCGCGTCTCCCGTCTGATCGGCGACACGCCGATCTACGACGTGACGATCGGCAACGAAGACGGTCAGCTCCCGCTGAAGAAGCTCCAGGGCTACCTGATGAAGCTGCCCCGCAACCTCAAGCCGGCCCAGGTCGACGCCCTCGAGGCGAAGCTGACCGCCCTCGGCAACCGCGGCGCGGCGCTGCCGAAGGGCCCGATGCCGGCCGGCGCGAAGATGCGCAACGTCCAGCGGACGATCCGCCGCCGCTGACCCCACGTGCGGAGAAAGGCCCCCGTCCGGGTTCGGACGGGGGCCTTTCTCTATGCGCGGGTCAGCGCATCCGGATGACGACGGTGCCGGTCAGCCGGTCGAGCCAGCTGCGGCCGTCGGCGTTGCGGACCGCCGCCGGGATGAGCACGAACGTCAGCGCGGCCCGGGCCAGCGCCCGCAGCGGGCCGACCAGCGCCGCGCCGTCGAGACGGGCGACGCGGATGCCGACGGCCGCCATCCCCGGGGTGAAGCCGAAGAGGCCGGCCGAGACGACGGAGATGATCGCCCACACGCCGCCGGACCACAGGTTGAACTCCTGCATCGCCGCCGGGTCCTGCAGGCTGGGGTGCAGGAAGATGGCCGTGACCAGGGCCGCGACGACCAGGTCGACGATCAGCCCGAGCAGCCGCGCACCCCCGCTCGCCGCCGAGCCGACGCCCGATTCGGGCAAACCGAACTTCTCACCCGGCCACCGCGAGCCGTGCCGATCAGTGCCCTGACCGCCGTCGCCGGTGCCGGGTAGCCATTCACCGGTCCATCTCGCCACCCGTCTAGGGTATGCCGGTGGCGTAGAGCACATCCGACCTGGTCGGATACCCGATATCGACCACCCGTTAACACCGGCGAAACATACGGGTGACGGTCGGGCAACACCGCACTTTTAGCGTGAGCCGAAGAGAGCACTGCCGTACGAGCTCGAACGAGAAGGAGTCACCGAGGGTGCCCACTACTCCAGACGACATCCAGCGCCTCATCGCCGATGAG
Organism: Amycolatopsis sp. A133; assembly: GCF_031082405.1. Taxonomy (GTDB): domain Bacteria; phylum Actinomycetota; class Actinomycetes; order Mycobacteriales; family Pseudonocardiaceae; genus Amycolatopsis. The sequence goes on along the minus strand of NZ_JAVHJU010000021.1, from coordinate 8,213 downwards.
GACGTCGAAGTCATCGACGTCCAGTTCTGCGACCTGCCCGGCGTGATGCAGCACTTCACGGTCCCCGCGAAGGCCTTCACCGAAGAGGCCTACGAAGAGGGTCTCGCGTTCGACGGCTCCTCGGTGCGCGGCTTCCAGTCCATCCACGAGTCCGACATGCTGCTGCTGCCGGACCCGGCGACCGCGCGGATCGACCCGTTCCGCAAGGCGAAGACGCTCGCGCTCAACTTCTTCGTGCACGACCCGTTCACGCGTGAGGCGTACAGCCGCGACCCGCGCAACATCGCGCGCAAGGCCGAGCAGTACATCTCCGAGTACGGCGTCGCCGACAACGTCTACTTCGGTCCCGAAGCCGAGTTCTACATCTTCGACTCGATCCGCTTCGACTCCGCCGAGCACGCCTCGTTCCACGAGATCGACTCGGTCGAGGGCTGGTGGAACACCGGCACCGACGAGGTCGGCGGCAACCAGGGCTACAAGACGAAGTTCAAGGGCGGCTACTTCCCCGTCCCGCCGGTCGACCACTTCGCCGACCTGCGCGACGACATCGTCCGCAACCTGACGAACATCGGTTTCGAGATCGAGCGCGCGCACCACGAGGTGGGCACCGCCGGCCAGACCGAGATCAACTACAAGTTCAACACGCTGCTGCACGCGGCGGACGACTTGCAGCTGTTCAAGTACATCGTCAAGAACACGGTGTTCGCCGCGGGCAAGACGGCGACGTTCATGCCGAAGCCCCTCGCCGGCGACAACGGGTCGGGCATGCACTGCCACCAGTCGCTGTGGAAGGACGGCCAGCCGCTGTTCCACGACGAGTCGGGCTACGCCGGCCTGTCGGACACCGCGCGCCACTACATCGGCGGCCTGCTCAAGCACGCCCCGAGCCTGCTGGCCTTCACGAACCCGACGGTGAACTCCTACCACCGCCTGGTCCCGGGCTTCGAGGCGCCGGTTTCGCTGGTGTACTCGCAGCGCAACCGCTCGGCGTGTGTGCGCATCCCGATCACGGGCAACAACCCGAAGGCGAAGCGCGCCGAGTTCCGCTGCCCGGACTCGTCGGGCAACCCGTACCTGGCGTTCTCGGCCATGATGATGGCGGGCCTCGACGGCATCCGGAACAAGATCGAGCCGCCGGAGCCGATCGACAAGGACCTCTACGAGCTCCCGCCCGAGGAGGCCAAGGACGTCAAGCTGGTCCCGGGCGACCTGGGCACGGTCCTCGACACGCTGGAGGCGGACCACGACTACCTCCTCGAAGGCGGCGTGTTCACCCCGGACGTGATCGAGACGTGGATCTCGTACAAGCGCGAAAACGAGATCGACCCGCTGCGCCTGCGCCCCCACCCGTACGAGTTCTCCCTGTACTACGACGTGTGATCCGGTAGCAGCCGGCCCCTGAACACGCCGGCGGCGAGGTGCGAAGAGCCCTCGCCGCCGGCGTTTCTTATGTCACTCCGCTGTCGACAGCACCTTCAGGTCCGTGCCCGCGGCCTCGAAGCGCCCCCGCGGATCGGCCACCAGCTTGCGGATCTCCAGGTCCATCAACCCCAGCGTGCACGTGATCTCCGCCGCCAGCGTCCCGTCCGGCTTGATGATTTCCGAGTCCATCTTGAACGTCTTGCCGCTGCCGAACTTGACGTCGCACGTCACGTCGACTTCGTCGCCCGCGCGCAGCTCGCGGCGGAACACCACGTGCGTTTCCAGCAGCACCGCGGCCACGTTGCCGAGCCCCTGCAGTGCGCCGGACCGCTCGAACAGCTCCAGCCGGGCCACCTCGCCGTACGAGTGGTAAACAGCGTGGTTGAGGTGGCCCAGGGTGTCCAGCTCGTAGTGCCGGACCTTGATCCGGGTCCGGAACGGCTCGCGATCGGTCACCCGCCCACTGTAGGTCAGGCCTCGTAGAACAAGTGCTCCACCACCGCGTGCGCCCGGCGCGTGATGCGGCGGTACGAGTCGAGGAACTCGCCGGGGTCGTCGCCGGCCGACTGGCCGAGCACCCGGGCCACCGCGGCCAGGTCGCGGCCCGAGCCCGGGACCTGGTCGACCGCCTTGCCGCGCACCAGCATTCCCGCGTTGCGCACGCGGGTCGCCAGCAGCCACGCCTCGCGCAGGGAGTCCGCCTCGGACTGTTCGGCCAGGCCCGCCTCCGGGAGCACCGCCAGCGCGTCGAGCGTCGACGTCGTCCGCAGGCCTTCGACCTCGTGGGCGTGCTGCAGCTGCAGCAGCTGCACCGTCCACTCGACGTCGGCGAGGCCGCCGCGGCCGAGCTTCGTGTGCAACGTCGCGTCGGCGCCGCGGGGCATCCGCTCCGTCTCGACGCGGGCCTTGATGCGGCGGATCTCCCGCGCCTTCGTCCCGTCCAGGCCGCCTTCGGGGTAGCGGATCGGGTCGATCATCGTGATGAACCGCGCGCCGAGGTCGTCGTCGCCGGCGACGAACCGGGCCCGCAGGAGCGCCTGCGCCTCCCACACCTCGCCCCACCGCGCGTAGTAGGCGCGGTAGGACTCCAGCGTCCGGACCAGCGGCCCGCTCCGGCCCTCCGGCCGCAGGTCGGCGTCGACCTCCAGTGCCGGGTCCGAGCTCGGCGCGCCCAGCATCTTCCGGACGGTCTCCGCGACCGTCGACGCGAACTTCACCGCGTCGGCGTCCGAGACCCCTTCGGACGGCTCGCACACGAAGAGCACGTCCGCGTCGGAGCCGTAGCCGAGTTCGGCGCCGCCGAGCCGGCCCATGCCGATGACGGCGATGCGCGCCGGCGTCCGGCCGAGTTCGGCCTGCCGCTGGCGGAACGCCGCCGCCAGCGCGCCTTGCAGCACGGCCACCCACACGCTCGACAGCGCTTCGCAGATCGCGGGCACGTCGAGCAACCCGAGCAGGTCCGCGCAGGCGATGCGCAGGAGTTCGTGGCGCCGCAGCGAACGCGCGGCCGCGACGGCGGCGTTCAACCCCGGCTGACGCCGGACGGCGGCCCGCAACGACGTCGCCACCTCGGCGGGCGTGCGGCCCAGCATCCGGGCCGGGTCGCCGAGCAGCTGCAGCACTTCCGGCGCGCGGACCAGCAGGTCCGGCACCAGGCGTGACGTGCCCAGCAGGAGGGCCAGGTTCTCCACGACCGTGCCCTCGTCGCGCAGCACCCGCAGGTACCACGGCGTGTCTTCGAGCGCCTCGGACACCTTCCGGTACGACAGCAGCCCGCCGTCCGGATCGGGCGTGTCGGCCAGGAGGTCGAGCAGCACCGGCAACAGCGCCTGCTGGATCGCGGCGCGCCGCGAGACACCCGCGGTGAGGGCCTTGATGTGCTGGAGTGCGCCGTCGGGCGCGGTGTAGCCGAGCGCGGCCAGGCGGCTGGCGGCCTGCTTGGTGGTCAGGCGCAGCGCCTCGGCCGGCACGTTGGCGACGGATTGCAGCAGCGGCCGGTAGAAGATCTTCTCGTGCAGGCGCCGGATGCCCTTGCCGTGCCGCCGGAACTCCGCGAGCAGCGCCTCGCCCTGGCTCTTGCCGCCGCTCGCCTTGATCCCGCTGGCCCGGGCCAGGATCCGCAGCTCGGCGGTTTCCGTCGTCGCGGGGAACAGGTGGGTCCGGCGCAGCCGCCGCAGCTGCAGCCGGTGTTCGAGCATCCGCAGGAATTCGTAGGACGCGCCCAGCTCGGCGGCGTCCTGACGGCCGACGTAGCCGCCCTCGCCGAGCGCCGCCAGCGCGTCCATCGTGGACGGTGAGCGCAGGTCCGCGTCGACCCGGCCGTGCACGAGCTGCAGCAGTTGCACGGCGAACTCGACGTCGCGCAAGCCGCCGCGGCCCAGCTTCAGCTCGCGTTCGGCGTGTTCGGACGGCACGTGGCCCTCGACGCGGCGGCGCATCTGCTGCACCTCGGCGACGAAGTTCTCCCGGTCGGCCGCCGACCACACCAGCGGCGCGACCATCTCGGCGTACTGGCGGCCGAGCTCGGCGTCGCCCGCGACCGGACGCGCCTTGAGCAGCGCCTGGAACTCCCAGGTCTTGGCCCACTTCTGGTAGTAACCGTGGTGGCTGTCCACCGTGCGGACCAGTGCGCCGGCCTTGCCTTCCGGGCGCAGCGCCGCGTCGACCTCGAAGCACGCCTTCCCGACCACGCGCATCATCGTGCTGGCCAGCCGCGTGGCGAGGCCGAGGTCGCCTTCGCCGACGAAGATGACGTCGACGTCGCTGACGTAGTTGAGCTCCCGGCCGCCGCACTTGCCCATCGCGATGACCGCCAGCGTGCCTTCGGCCGACGCGCCGGCTTCTGCCTCGGCGACGACCAGCCCGGCCGCCAGCGCGGCCTCCGCGAGCACGGTCAGCTGCGCCGCGACCTCGGCGTAGCCGGGCTGCTCGAGCCCGGTCTCGACGATGTGCCCGAGGTCGGCGGCGGCGATGCCGAGCAGCTGCCCGCGGTAGGCGATCTTGAGGGCCTGCTCGGCTTTGAGCCCGGTCAGCACCGAACCGTCGTCGTCCAGGAGAGCCGTGCGCAGGGCTTCGCGGTAGCAGGCCGAGTCGGTGCACTTGTCCCCGGTGAGGGAGTGCCACTGCGCCGGGTTCGCGGCGAGGAAGTCGGCGAGCGCGCTCGACGTCCCGAGCACGCTGAGGAAGCGGCCGCGGAAGGTGCGGTGGGTGCGGAGCTGCTCCTCGAGGCCGGCCCACTCGGCGGCGTCGGCCTCGCGGATGCGGTCCAGCCCCCGCAGCGCGAGGTCGGGGTCGGCGGTGCGGGACAACGCCGCGAGCACGTCGGCGGCCGTGTCGACCGGGCCGGCGTCGGCCCACCAGCCGGCCGCGCGCAACTGACCCTCGGCACGGGAATCGGTGAATCCGTACCTCGCCGCCGAAGCGGTCGTTCGCGCGCGGTCAGCCATCACCGACCACCGTAGCCGGGGACGGCGGCTCAGGCCGCGAGCCGGCCCGGCTCGGTCCCGGCGGGCGTCGGCTCGGGCACCTGGAAGCTGTGCGCGGTGACGGGATGGCGGCGCGAGAGGAGGTAGATGCCGAGGCCCACTCCGATCCCGACCACACCGACGGCGATGGTGCCGGCGCTGCCGAGCGAGGCGATCTTGCCGGAGATCGCGCCGACGATCGCGGCCGCGGGCAGCGTGAACAGCCACGCGACGACCATCCGGCCCGCCATCCGCCAGCGGACCGGCGCGTCCCGGCGGCCGACTCCGGAGCCGACGATCCCGCCGGAGCAGACGTGCGTCGTCGACAGCGGGAAACCCAGCCGCGACGAGACCAGGATGACCAGCGCCGAGCTCGTCTGGGCGGCGAAGCCCTGCGGGCCCTCGATGTCGGTCAGGCCCTTGCCGAGGGTGTGGGTGATGCGCCAGCCGCCGAGGTAGGTGCCGAGCGCGAGGGCGCACGCGGCGCTGATGATCACCCAGACCGGCGGCGACGCGCCGGACGGGAGGCTGCCGGCGCTGACGAGCGTGAGCGTGATGACGCCCATCGTCTTCTGCGCGTCGTTGGTGCCGTGGGCGAGCGAGACGAGCGACGCCGAGACGATCTGGCCGACCTTGAACCCGCGCGTGGCCGGGCGGCGCCGCACCAGGAAGCGGTAGACGAGGTAGGTGGCGACCATCGCGACGAGACCGGCGATGACCGGGCTCGCCGCGGCGGGGACGAGGACCTTCTCGACGATCTTTCCGAAGTGGACCGAGTCGGTGCCCGCGGAGACCCAGGTGGCGCCGATCAGGCCGCCGAACAACGCGTGCGACGAGCTCGACGGCAGGCCGACGAACCACGTCACGAGGTTCCAGACGATCGCGCCGATCAGCCCGCCGAACACGATCGCCGGACCGATTTTCGTGTCGTCCACCAGTCCGCTGGAAATCGTCTTGGCGACCTCGACCGACAAGAACGCGCCGACGAGGTTCAGCACCGCGGAGATCGCGACCGCCACACGGGGCTTGAGCGCCCCGGTGGCGATCGACGTCGCCATCGAGTTCGCGGTGTCGTGAAACCCGTTTGTGAAATCGAAAACCAGGGCCGTGACGACGACGACCACGACCAGCAACGAGGGTTGCACCCCGACCTCCGCACCCTTGTGGGGACTCCTCCCGCAAGGTACCTGACGGGTACGCCCGGCGTTAACAGCACGTTGCTGGTTGTGACCTCCGTCGTTAAGCCAGCGGTAATGTGCGCTGGCTCGCCACGGCGGGTTCGAGTTCTCCCGCGGCCAGCTTGACGAACCGTTGCGCGAAGGGGCGCCAGGTTTCCTCGATGTCGGCGTGCACGGTGACCAGCGTTTCGTGCTCGAGCGCGCCCGGCCGGGCGAATTCGGCTTCCTCGGGGCATTCCGCGGCCCAGCTCTCGACGACGGCGGGCGTCGTCTCGATGTGGAACTGGACACCGTAGACACAACGCCCGAGCCGGAAGGCTTGGTGCGCGTAGCGCGGCGAGGACGAGAGCAACTCGGCACCGGGCGGGAGCCGGGTGATCGCGTCGGTGTGGAACTGCAGGACGTCCTGCATCAGCGGCAGGTCGGCGAAGAGCGGGTCGGTCCACGCCGCGTCCTTCTTGCTGACGAGGTGCGGACCGACCTCCGGCCCGTCGGGAGCAACCTCGACGCGGCCGCCGGTCGCGACGGCCAGCAGCTGGGCGCCGAGGCAGATCCCCAGGGTGGGCAGGTTCTTCGCTGCCGCCTTGGCCAGCAGCCGCCGGACGTCGGCGAGCCACGGGTGCTTGGCGTCGTCTTCGGCGGCCATGCCGCCGCCGAGGCAGACGACGCCCCGGTAGCCGTCGAGGTCGGCGGGCAGCTCGTTTTCCGGCAGCAGGCGGACGTCGAGTTCCGCGCCGGCCTCGGTCAGCCAGTCGCCGAGGGGGCCCAGCGGGTCCGACGCGTCCGGCTGGATGATCAGGATTCGGGTCACGCCTTCCAGGGTAGGTCAGCAGGCACAGCGAATCCCTCCGGCTTTGTCGCCTTCGACCGGGTAGCCGGCGGCGATCCAGCTCGTGATGCCGCCGGAGAGCCGTTTTACCTTAAAGCCGAGCTCGGCGAGCTTGAGCGCACCCTTCGTGGCGGCGTTGCAGACGGCGCTTTCGCAGTAGCAGACGTAAACGAGGTCCCGGTCGAGGTGTTTTGTGCTTTCCGCCGTCATGTCGCGGTAGGGCAGGTTGATCGCGCCGGGGATGCGGGCGTGGGCGAAGGCCTCGGGGGCGCGGGTCTCGACGACGACGTAGCCGTCGGTGCGGCCGGCTTCGAGGTCCTGGACGAGATCGTCGGGATCGACCTCGAAGCCGAGCTCGGCCCCGAAGTACTCCACGGCGGCTTCCGGTGCCGCCGCGGGGAAGGCGAGAGTGCGTGTCATGGGGTAAATCCTGCTGGGGAGGCCGTCTCCGGGACAGGGCAGAATCGGCGTGGAAGCCCGGAACGGCCGGGGATTTCCCTGTTCTGGCCCAGCGAACCCGGGAGAGTTGCGGTGGACCACCTCGACGACGTCGACTGGCGCCTGCTGGAGCTCCTCCAGGAGGACGGCCGGCTGAGCTTCACGGAGCTGGGCCGCCGGGTGTCGCTGTCCGGTTCGGCGGTGACGGAGCGCGTCCGCCGTCTCGAGGAGCGCGGGGTGATCACCGGCTACGCGGCGAACGTCGACACGACGAAGCTGGGATTGCCGATCGAGGCGTTGGTGCGGGCGCGGGTGAGGAGTCTCGACACGCCTCGCTTCCGGACGGCGGTGCTGCCGCTGCCCCAGGTGGTGGCGGCGGACCACATCACTGGGGATGAGTGCTGGATCCTGCGGGTGCTGTGCCGGGATACCGCGGAGCTGGAGGCGTTGGTCGAGAAGGTGCAGCGGTACGGGGAGACGACTACGTCGTTGGTGTTGTCGTCGCCGTTGAGGAGGCGTCCGCCGGCTCGGCCGGGGTCGGTTTGAGGCATCTCGCGTGATTGGCGGGGCATCACGTGTGATTGGGCGGGCATCATGCGTGATCCGAGGGGCATCACGGCGCCGGCCGGGGTGGTGGAGATGGGGTCCGGTCCGGCATTCGCGTGATTAGAGCCGGAACTCGCGTGACTGGAGCCGGAAGCGGCGTGATTGGGGACGGAAGTCGCCCTGCCTGGGGGTGGGTATGGGAAAAGGGCCTGGGCCGGGAGACTGTTGGTCTCTACCGGGCCCAGGCCCTTTTCTTCATGTTAAGTTCGGCGGTGTCCTACTCTCCCACAACCCTTCGGTTGCAGTACCATCGGCGCTGTCAGGCTTAGCTTCCGG
>NZ_JAVHJU010000026.1 GCF_031082405.1 Amycolatopsis sp. A133 | reverse complement strand
TGGGCACCGCAACATCCTCCCAGCTCACCATCACGGCAAGCCAACTCAGATGTCACCTACTGGTGCAGCAGACCCGGGCGGCAGGTTCGGGAAGTGACTGTTCCGAAGTGTTGACCACGGGGTTCAAGTCAGCCGCGCTGGAGTCAGGAGCCGCCCCCGAATGTCCTCCCGGGCCTGCCGCTGCGCGCTCGGCGTCGCGGGCCATCCGGCGGTAGACGACGTCGGACAGGCGGCGTTTCAGACACCGCATCGCTTCCATACTGGTCTTGCCCTCAGCCAACCTCCGCCGGTAGTAGACGCGACCGGGGGTGTCGTGACGGAGCTGGACAATGGCCATCACGTGCAGCACCCGGTTGATCCGGCGGTTTCCCGCCCGCGACAGCCGATGCCGGCGACGATCACCAGAGGACGCCTCCAACGGCGCCGTGCCGTTCCAGGACGCGAACCGACCCTTGTCAACGAACCGGCCGATATCACCGATGTCGCCGAGCAGGCGAGCGGCGCTGGACGGGCCGATCCCGAACAGCTCCAGCAGCGTGCTGCCGGTGGACGCGACCAGCTCACGTAGTTCGGTGTCTGCGGTCTTGATCCGCTTGTCGATGCGGTCCAGCTCGGCGACCAGGTCCGCGGCCAGCCGCCGACGGGTCCTGCCCACGACATCATGCGGCCGCACCGACACCAGCAGCGCGCGGGCCTGGGTGGCGGACAGGAACTTCTTCGCCCCGTCGGGCAGCAGCTCTAGCAGCAGGCGATGCAACCGGTTGACGACCTGGGTGCGAGCGTGACCCAGTTCGTCCCGATGATCCACCAGCAAACGCAGTGCCACGGTCGAGTCATCGACCTGAACCTGCCGCAAACCCTTTGTGCGCAACGCAACCACCGCGACCGAGTGCGCGTCGACCGGGTCGGTCTTACGGCCCTGGCCCGTGGCGAACACCCGCACCCGCGCCGAGAGTTTCGCCGGCACATCGACCACGGTCTCACCGTCGGCGACCAAGCGCTGCGCGAGGTGGCGGCCGATACCCTGACAGCCCTTGACCGCCCACAGCCGTTGCGGATGCCGACGACCAGCGGCCAGCATGCGGCGATAGCCGTCCTGATCGGTGCCGAACCGCCCGGTGTGCAGCACATGCTCACGCTCGTCGATGATCTCGATGGTGGCGGACCGCTTGTGGGGATCCACGCCGATGATCATTGGTGTCACGCTGTTCTCCTCGCCGTACCTGGGTTGGTATCAGGCGAGGTGGGCAGCGCTACTTCGAGCTGAGCAGACCCCTCTTGAGCCACACGCCGCCACGATGTTCGACGGGAGGCACGCCATGTGAGAGCCACACCCCGAAAAGCGTGGTGGGCAGCCGATGAGAGAGCCACCCGTCGAACACCTCGACCAAGCCTGGCCCGGCTTCAGTCGTACCGCCATTCAACAAGTAGCCGACGAGCGGACGTGGCGAAAACGCAGGCACTTCCCGCCGGGGCGTGAGTTCCCACCTCCGTCCGGCTCGAACGGCTGCCATCCCCCGGGCAGTACGCGCCCTTACCGGGTAGATGAGCCTTGGGCGGGCACGCTGCGATGGTAGTTCGCAGGCGCGGGCCATGGCGACAGAGGTTCGATCCCAGGGATCCGCAGGATGCGCACCCCAATCACGCGGCTTGCAAGCTCCCGACGATGAGCGAGCGGCGCTTGTGGTGGCCGGTCGGTCGTGGCTGCGTCAATCAAGTCTCTCGCCCCGCAGCGCACTGCTGATGTTCCTATCGACGCTCTCGAACGCGTCCGCAGCGTTAGCGAGGATGCTCGCCATCTTGTCGAGGCTTTCGATCAACTCGCGCTGACGCGTATTGATATTCTGAGCCAGCCCCCGGAACGAGGACGACGCAGCGCCGGCCCATTCGTTAAGCATCGGCTCCGTCTGACTGGCCAGGTTGTAGAACTGCGCTCGTAGCGTGTCAGCTTGCGCCTCGTAGGCCCTACTTAGGGCACGTAGCTGATCTGGTTGAACGTTAAACCCGGCCATGCGAACTCCTCGGAAGCGCGAAGCGATCTCCATAGTTCATCGCGTAGTTGAGAGCGATGGCCCGCCTGAAGTCGGCGAGTGCCCCTCGGGGGCGTCGGTCCGCGAACATCGTCATCAGTCCATCCATGTCCTCGCGAACGTCGTCATGCAGTTCCCTACGCTTTAAAGCATCCATGACTCGTTCGTCGTCCGGCTCGAGACGCCGCGGGTTCGCCGAGACAAGCTCCGTGGCCTCACGCACTAAGCCGGGCGAGGCGAACATCGGCAATGGCTCCGCCGGTGTTGGCCCACTAGGTGCAGCAAACGTCAACTCCAGCATGAACCGCTCGAGGAGGCGTTGCCGGTCCGCTGGCGTCCTCGCCGCACCAGACGGATCGAGTGTGACGGTTGTTAGGCCCACTGCCCGGTCAAGGGCTTCCAACACGGGGTCCACACGCAGGCGGATGATAAACGACGCCGGTCGCTCATCGAGGGGCACATCCCGCATGAGCTTCATCAGCTTGAACCAGATCGCCCGCACGTTGATGTCGCCGAAGCCGTACCCGATGAACAGCAGACTGCGGCCGAGGATATCGCCGCGGAACTTGAGGTCGAGCGGACTCTCAAGGTCCAATCGCGAGTGGAACGACGACTCAGTGAGCACCAGAGTGTCGTCGTATCGAAGGTCGCCATGGAATTTGACGACCTCCACGGTGTCTCGCCGCGCGAGTGCAAGGTCTCGTGCGTTGCAGATCGTGTTCACCGACAGGCCGAGCCGTCGGTGTGTCTCTTCAATGAGCTCGTCGAAGTTGGTCGTGTAAATGACCGGCAGGTGGAGGTTCGCTAGGTCGACGTGAGCCGAAGAGAAGAAGCTCGCGGGGGTCCTCAGCACTGAAGACATCTGGTGTCGGATCGGACCGATGTTCCCGCCGCTGCGAACTAGCAAGTATTCGGCGATTCGGAGTGGATCGTGGGAGCATGACTTCACCACCGCATCGAAGTCATCCGTCGGCACAACGTCGGCGCAGACATGCCGCAGGAGCTCGATCCAGCCTGGAAAGCCAGCCACGAAGGAGAAGCCCGCACCGACGAACGGTACTACCCGCCTATCGCGAACCAGGTCGAGCAGCTGCTCTGGTACGCCGGTCATGTCGCGACGCCATCATTGCTACGGAGTGCGACACTCGGCGGGGCAATGAGTTGCATTAATTCGTCGACCGCGATTGCAATTCGATCTTGTTCTGCTGTGAAATCAGTCTTTGCTGGCTCGACCATTGTCACCAAGCCCCTTCCGAGCAGGCACGTCCGCAGCGCCCGCTGCACCTCCATGACGTTCACCTTTCGCCCGATTCGTACCAGCTTGAGCTAGCCCACACGCGACCCCGCGGCTGCCAGCGAGCCTAGCGCCGAGACTGCGGTCGCGATCTTGTTCGCGTCGTCCCAACGGGCCACGGCAAACCACCCGCTGAGCCGGCGACAACGAAGAGTGGTCATGACGAGAGCCACACGTCCTGCGTCCCCACCATCACCATCGCGCACCGACCGACTGCGTAACAGACCGCCCCACAGCGCCACCATGCACGAATCGTTCCATGTGGCGGGGGAGCGGCCCTAGGGTGTCCGGCCAGCTCGCCGTCCTAAGGTAACTCTCGCCCGCACTCACCTCGACGAACTCGGCCACCGCGTACCTCCACTCCCATGCTCGGACCGGTCTACCGCGACGTTGGCGTCGGTGTGGTGTTCTAGTCGCGCCGTGTCCCATCACCGTTACGTGTCCAGTCGCTGTGCGTGACGGCGCTCTTATACCGCGTTTAGTGACAACTGTAGCAACAGGTGAGCCTTGGGGGATCGTTCTTCTCTTGGTGCGCCGACCGCGACATCGGTCCGCTGATGATCCGGAAGGCACAAGCCGAGCGATAGGTACGGTAGATGCAGGAGATTCGCCGGTTCAAGCCCTCGATTGCTTTAGCGGGGCGTCGCCGCGGTGAGCGACGACGGTCACATCGTCACGGATTCCTCGGAGGTAGGATTTATGTACTACGAAGCATTTTACGCGAGGCTAGCCTCACACGTCAGATGTCAGCCAAACCTCGGGCAGACCCTTGTTCTTTAATTCGACGAAGGGTGGAGATTGCGAAGTGCGTCCCGGCTGCCACTTCTGACTCTAGTTCTCGCGTCGAATTTTTGCTCGCCAGCAGCTCAACTAACAGCTTGGCGGCATCCCAGGTGCCGTTGTCGGCGAGGGCGCGGAGTTCGTCGAGGTCGCCTTGGTCGGCAAGTAGCCTCGCCAGCAGAGTGCTAGCGTGCTTGCTGCCATTGCCAGCCAGGGTGCGTAACTCTTCACTCTTACCTTGTTTGGCCATCTGATCGGCCAGCCGGTCCATGGCACTCAGGTTGCCGCTGTCGGCGAGGGCGCGCAGTTCGTCGAGCTTGCCATGGTCGGCAAGCACCTTGGTGATCACGCCACCGGCGAGCCAACCTCTGTTGTTGGCCAAGTCGAGCAGATCGTCGAGCTTGCTTTGCTTAATCAGTAATTCGGCCAGCAGGTCCGTGGCGTACCGATTGCCAGCGTCGGAGAGGGCGCGGAGTTCGTCGAGGTTGCCTTGGCTGGCGAACAAGGTTGCCAGCCAGTGGCGGGCGTACTCATGGTCGCTATCGGCTAGAATCCTTAACTCCTCGGGTCGGTCGTGCTTGGCCAGGAAGTAGGCGAGCAGATCAATGGTGAATTGATCACTACTAGCAATAAAAGCGCGCAGCTCCTCTGGTCTGCCTTGCGCCGCGAGTCGCTCGGTAAACCAGCTGGCGGCACTAGGATTTCCGTTACTGGCAAGGGTGTGCAGATCCACGAGGCGATCTTGCTCGGCCAATAGGTCCACTAGACGATCGGCCGCGTACTTGTAGCCGCTGTCGGCGAGAGAACGCAGCTCATCGCGGTTGCCGCGCTCGGTCAGCAGGTCCGCTAGTCGGCGAGCGGCGAGTCTATTTCCATTTTCTGCGAGAACTTGCAAATCGGCCAGCTGACGCTGTTTCGCAAGTGGCTCGACTAGCCGGTCGACCATGTACTCGGCGCGCCCGCTAGTGAGAACTCGAAGATCCTCCAGTCGGCCTTGTTCTTCCAACAGGTCGACTATCCAGAGGATAGCCTGAGTGTTGCCGCTGTCGGCGAACGTGCGGAGTTTGCTGAGCTCCCCTTGCTCGGCCTGCAAGTCGATCAACCAAGCCGTGGCACGCTGATTGCCGTTGTCGGCCAACGTATGCAGCTCGTCCAGTCGATCTTGACCGGTCAGCGCATATGCCAATCGGTCGATGGCGCGCGGGTTGCCGCTGCCGGCGAGGGTGCGCAACTCGTCGTGGTTGCCTTGTTCGGCCAGAAGGTCGGCCAAGCAGTTGGCGGCGTGCCTGCTCCCATTCTCGGCGAGGGTGCGTAGCTCATCCGGCTGGTTGCGGCGCACAAGCAGGTTAACCAAACTCCACGCCGCATATTCATTGCCGTCGTTGGCGAAGGCGCGGAGCCCGTCGAGGTCGCCCTGCTCGACCAGGAGTTTCGCCAGATCGATAGCGGCGTGTCCGCTCCCGTTATCGGCGAGGATGCGTAGCTCGCGCAGCCGACCCTGCGCCCTGAGCAGGTCGACCAGCACGTCTGTGGCCCTCCGGTCGCCGCTGTCGGAGAGAGCGCGTAGCTCGTCCAACCGCCCATATCTCCCGAGCAGGTTGACCACCTGAACGGCATCCGACCAGCTGCCATTGTCAGCTCGCTGCCGGTGCAGGGTGAGCGCTTCGCGTTCGCGACCACGGCGTTCGGCGCTACTGGCAAGTCGGGTGGTGTCGTCAGGGTGATGGTGATGGGTCAGGGCGTGCCAAGCCGTGTCGGGGAGGTGTTCAGTTCGGCGAGCCTTAAGGGCGTGCTGGTGGAGGTAGTCGGCGATCCGGTAGCCGTCGATGGTTCCCATGTCGGTGCCGATGGGTGTGAGGGCGGCCGTGGCGCCGTGCAGCGGTCTGGTGGCGTACTCCAGGGCGTCGTCGAGCCAATCTGGAGGCGCGGTGGCTATCTGTCGTGGCCTGAGATATCCGGGGGCGGCGTCGTGGAGGTAGCTGCGGGTAGTGGGTGTGTGGGCGCCGACGCGGCGAGCGTCCAGCGCGGCGGTGATGATGGCCTTGGCGTAAGCGGGCGCTTGGTCCCAGTGGCGGACCAGTTCCGGTCCGGCGGCCATGACCTGGGTGAAGCCAGCGTCGGGGGTGTCGAGTGCGACGCGGATCCGGTGGTCGGTGCTGGCGAGGTCTTCTGCGCGGCGGCGTTCGGCGGCGCTAAATTCCTGGGCGACGGTCAAAATATCGGCGAGGTCGAGCAGCCGCCTGTCGTTGGCGAACGGGTCCGGGCGGTCCTCGTTGGGCAGGACCGTGCGTTTGGCGTGCTCGGCGGGCCAGCAGGTGGCGACTAGCATTGCCCCGGCGGCGATCAGGTCGCGGATCTGTCCGGCCGGCACGCCGGCGGGGTGGTCGAGGTAGTTCTGCAGCTCGTCCAGCCACACCACCATCCGATCACCCGGACGCGCTGAAAACGCCCGCAGCGCGTCGGCGTCGCGGGGGTGCAGCAGCCACCAGTCCGGCACCACCGTCCGCACCGCCTCGAACAGCGCGCGGGTCTTGCCGACCGAAGAGTCCCCGACCAGCAGCACGAACCCGCCCCGGTACGCGGCCAGGGTGAGTTTCGTGCGCAGGTCGGTGTCCAGGTCCCGAGGCACATAAACCGGCAGATCCTCCTCAACCGCCGCGGATCGCCCGGCCACAGCCAGCCCGGCGTCCCGGATCGCGGCGTGCACACCCAGCATCCGCGGTCGCGCGTCACGGATCCTCACCGAGCCCGGTGGGCGCTGCTGGTGCCGGGTGGCCACCCGCTCCAGCGCTTGCAGCCACGGCTGCTGTGCCTCACCGTCGTCGATGCCGCAGGCCGCCAGAAACGTCACCACCGTCACGGGCTCGGGCACTGACTTGGCGTTGAGCAGGTCACTGACCGTGGACCGCGGAAGCATCGGCCGACGCCCGCCCCGCGGCGGCAGTTCCGCGGCCGCCCTCTTCAGGTCCTGCAAAGACAGGGACCGTTCGCGACGTACGTGGCTGAGGGCGTCGGCTAGCTGGGACAGGGTGCTGATCTCCGCCGGATCCATGCCACCCTCCCCGGTCCGTCTCCCTGCTGCGGTGTTCGACGACTGGCGGCCGGACACTGCCGGACACCGTACTCCCACCGCCTGTGACAAGGCACAGTTCCCGCCTGGCCTGCTGCGGCGGGGGTGGGGCGCGCAGTAGTGGTGTCCGGGTGGGTACGGAGCACGTGCCGGACAGCGTTCCCGGCTGGTCGACTGCGCTCGGCAAGCCCTGATCAGATTGGGCCCCTTCAACCCTAGGAAGCAGGACGCGACCATGTGGACGTCGTTGATCACCCTCATCGCACTGGTGCTGCTTACCGCCGCCGGCGCCGCTGTCGCGGTGGCGCTGACTACCACCGACCGCCAACGCGCCCACCGCGCAATGAACCTGCTCAAGATCCTGCTTGGGGCCCTGCTGGGCAGCGGTGGCGTGCTGGCCGCGGTGATCCGCCTGCACGAGGCCGGGCTGCTGTAGGCGTCGACCGGCGCCACTGGGGTATTCGGTGTCCAGAGCCGTCGTGGCCTGCGGGCCGGCCATACGGGCGCGCGCCGATTGCTGTTGGTCTCGCTGCCTCGGTTCGTACCGAGCGGAACGTCCTCTCCTGCCGCTGATCGGCGCTCATCGCGCACGCTCGTGCCGAAGAGCGTGTGCCTCGACAAGCGGCGCTCGGCAGTTCAACGCGGGGACCGGCCGCGCCACTGACATTGCTCGTCAGTGCCGGTTCCGGCTGCACAGGGCCGTTCGACTTGATGCTGCTCGACTGGCTCCAAGCCTGGGGTTATGTGCCGACCGCACGTTTGTCGGAACTAACGCAGTCGGTCCTCTCACCAATTTCACTGGGGCACAGCTGGGGCAAACCCCCTGTTACAACTGCACTGAACAACCCACAGTTGCAAGCAACGACGATCAAGCGCATCATCTGACTAGGCGATTCTCTATCGCCGCAGGTCAGGGCCATGATCGACCCTCACTGGCAGTGAGGGGGTCAGGGGTTCGAGTCCCCTTAGCTCCACAGTGACAAAACACCGCCCACCGGATCCAAAGACCCAGGTAGGGCAGTTTTTCGTTCCACCGGATGTTGGATTTCATCATGTAGAACTCCAGCTACAGCGGGTAGCTGGAGCAAACGTGGAGCAGCCCCTGACCCCATTTCACTTCACTTGACAGCGACTGCTCCAGCCGGACGTCCTAACGAGTGAACCTGTGAAGGCACTTCGGTGCCCGCCCTGAAACAGCTGGCCGGCCCGGACCCCGACTCGCGCACCCTGAAGCCCAGCCACAGTGCGCTGACGCTCTTCGGAGAGACACCTGCCTCAGGTGGACGTAGGTGTGCCATCACCGCAGTCGGGCACTGCCGGGACACGGCGTGGCCTCGAAGTTGTGGCTGCCAGGTTCGCTGCACGGGTACGGGCTGCGGCAGAGTCGCCGTATCAAGAGGGTCGAGTTCAGAACTCGACGCGCGGACGTTCGCTGACGTCCCGACTAAGCAGAGTTCGAATGTCGGCTTCGGGGAGCCCCGAGTGACCGATGAATTCAGCAAAGGAGGTACCGGTCTTTTCCATAAGGTCCAGTGCACGTTGAAGTAACACTGGAGCCTCAGGATTTCCGAGAGGGCCGGGCTCAACTCTCCGCCATCCCCGGACCGACAGCGCCTTCCATCCCTGCGCATAAGTATGTTCACTCATGACACCGAGCGTTTTGGCCCTGACCAACAGAGCAGCAAGGGAGACATGCCACTTTGCCTTCAAGCGGAGAAACGCGGGCCAGTCAAGATGATCCGGAAGTTCGTCCTTGATGTCACCGACGGGCATAAGGAATGCGGCGGCAAACTCGTGGGCTTGACTCTCTATGATTCTGGTTCCGGCCCGCTCACCCGAGCCATGCAGAACCAGGTGGCCGAGTTCGTGAGCAGCGTCGAAACGAGAGCGGTCGCGCAGTCCTTTGTCGGCCCCGAGGGCAACCACGGGCCGGTCCGGAAAGTCGACGCAGAACGCGTCGACTTTTTCAATACTGACGCGGAATCGGACGACAACGATCCCGTTCCTCTCGAGTAGTCTCACAACATTTTGCACCGGGCCGGGTGGAACATTCCAGTGTTCACGCACCCGAGCTGCCGCCTGCTCGATATCGGCAGCCTGCAATGGCTGGCCTTCCTCGATCCGCACGCGCGGAAGGTTGAGCTCGGGCAAGGCGACATGCTTCTCGAACTCGAGTGTCAGTTCGCGCGCAAGGTGTACATAAGCCAGCGCCTGTTGGCGGTCCCGGGGAGCGGTCGATCTAAGGCTACGGAAGAAACCATTGACCTCATCTTGGGCAGGCGGGCGAGCTGGCGCTGCGAAGAAGGAGGGCGGGACACGCAACGCAAGCGCAAGTCGCTGCAGTGTCGATGCAGCGGGCTTGCTGTGTCCGTTCTCGAACTGGCTGACCGATGCCGCTGTGACTGAGCCTGCTTCCTTGGCGAGCTGCACCTGAGTGAGACCCCGGAGCTCGCGGGCCATCCGGAGTCTGGCGCGATCGAACAGGGTAGCGATGTCGCCGGGGTCTAACTGCGGATAGTTCACGTCGCTCGCCTCCGCGCCAGCCGACGCTGACCGGTCGGCGGACGCCCTTTCGATCTTCGGGTACTCCGCCCGCATCTTAGGCACACCTTGGTTACCCGGCGGTCAATTCTGACGATGTCCTGCAGGACACGCCCGAGTGAAGTGTGTCACCAGTGTCGCCTACCCTGACATGTACGCTACCGAATAATCGGAAGATCGTGTCGAAATCTGAGGTACTCGCCCCTGGGTGCCGGGTTGGAGCGGGATGAAGGTCCAGGAGTGCGTGCTCGCGGAGGAGGTGGTCCCCGCCGACTCGGCGGAGGCTGGACTGTGGGACGCCATCGTGGTTTCGGAGGGGATCAAGGCGCGGCTACGCAACCAGGCGCTGTTGTCGCTGCTCGTGCGGCCTGACCTGCCGTTCGAGGTGACGGCGTTGCACGGGTTGTGCACGCTCTACGGGCCCCCGGGCACCGGCAAGACCACCCTGGCGCGCGGGCTGGCGGCGCAGGTCGCGCCCTTCGTCCCCGGCCGGGCGGTCCGGCGGATCGAGATCAACCCGCACGGACTGATGAGTGCCGAACACGGACAGTCGCAGCAGCGCGTGAGCGAGTTGCTTGGCGACTACGTGCCGGGGCTCGCGTCGGACGGCCTCCCGACCGTCGTGATTCTCGATGAGGTCGAATCGATGGCGGTCGCCCGTTCGGCGGCGTCACTGGCCGCCAACCCGGCCGACGTCCACCGCGCCACCGACGCCGTGCTCACGGCCCTGGACCTCAACGCCGCCGAACACCCGCACCTGCTCTTCGTCGCGACCAGCAACTTCACCACGGCCCTGGACGAGGCGTTCCTCTCCCGCTCCGACGCGGCCATCCTGGTGCCGCTACCCGAGCCCGAGGCGCTGCAGGAGATCCTGGCCTCCACGCTGCTCACGCTCAGCGGCAAATACCCGGCCCTGGGGGACCTGGCGCGCTCGTCGTCGATGGGCCGCATCGCGAAAGCCGCGAATGGGCTGGACGGTCGCCGCGCGCGCAAGGTGATCTTCGAAGCCTTGGCCCAGCGGCTGGACACCGTGCTCGACCCCGGCACCCTCACCGAGGACGACCTGGCCGCCGCAGTGCACAGCGCCGCCGTGGAGACAAGCGGGCCGGAGGTGTCCCGTGCGGCGCACTAGGGAGGTAGCGGCCTCGCCCATGCGCAGCGCCAGCGCGACCTGGACGGTGATCGCGGACCTCGTGGCGGACACGGTGGCGCAGTCCTCCGCACTGCTGCGCGACGAGGCGGTGCAAGCGATGGCGGTCGCGGAGGCCGCCGGAAGGATGCTGATCGCGGGAGGGCACCTGCACAAGCACCCGATCACCCTGGTGGCCGGCAAGGTGTACTGCGAGATCACAACCGTGTCCGGCACGGCGGCACTGGCGCTCGAGGAAAACCTCAACCCCGTCCCCGGCGCAGCGGGCGCCGACGCGTTCATGATCTACCTCCCGTCGCCCGCCCCTCTCCAGCAGCAGGTGAAGGAAGCGGCGAACGCCCACGCCCGGCTGTCCGACGGCAGCCCGCCCACCGAGCAGACAAAGGCCGCCAGCTCGGGTCCGCTGATCGACCGTGAGGCGCTCCGCCAGGCGGTGACCCAGCGATGACCTCGACCTACACCTACAGCTACACCCGCACCCACACCCACACCGCCACGCACCTGACCGACGTCATCCTCGGCGCGATCACCGACATCCTCGCCGACCTCGGCATCAACATGGAGCGGCTGCACCGCGACTGGGTACAGAACGAGAACGCGATCAAGGCATGGATCGAGGAGGGCTCTCTCGACACGGTCGTCCTCGAGTGCCGCCAGCCCTCGGGCGCCGTAGCGCCGGTGATCGAGTTCCCAGTGACCTACACCGCCTCCGGCGTCGGAAACGCCGAGTTCACCGCGTCCCGCGCCCGGCTCGCCCGGTTCCGGGCCAAGCTCGACCGGGTGCCCGCCGGCACCACCTACAGGCTGTTCTGCACCTTCAACGGGCCACGCACGCCGCAACCGGGCTGGAGCCCCGGCCAGCGGGCGAGCACTGACGGCCTGCGCGGCATCACCTTCGGCACCCTCGGCTCCGCCCCGCACGCCTCGACCGGCATGCGGTACCTCCACAACTGAGACCACGAGCAGGAACACCGTTATGGGATACATCGACGACGCCTTCGCCAGGCTCAAGCACAACCTTGAGATCACCCAAACCGAGCAGAACCTGGCCAAGGCGCGGCACGAGGCCATCCGCAACTTCGTGCGGTCGCACTGGGACCTCGCCGACGACTTCCTCACCGGCAGCTACCGGCGCGACACGAAGACGAAGAAGCTCAAAGACATCGACATCTTCGTCGTCCTCGACGCCGACGGAACGCAAGCCGGCTTCCGCAACCAGTCCCCCATCCAGGTCATCAACGCACTGGAAACCCTGCTCCGCCAGAAGTGGTCCGGCGCCGCCCGAGATGGCATGGCCATCGTCGTCCCCTACGGCCCTGACGACGACGTCATGTCCATCGACGTGGTCCCCGCCTTCAAGCGGGCGGAAGGCGGCTACTACATCCCCAACCCCTCGGCGGCCAACTGGCTCGCAACCAACCCCAAGCGCCACCACGAGCTGAGCATCGACAAGAACGCCGACTGCGACGGCAAGTACGTCCCCTTCGTCAAGATGATCAAGGGCATCAACCGCGAGCTCGGCGAACCCGTCTCGCCCTCCTTTCTCCTGGAGGTCATGGCCCAGTCTCTGGTGAAGCCGCCGATCGGGCGCTACCAGGACGAGATCGTACTGTTCTTGGCCACCGCCGCCGAACGCGTCAGCGACCAGTGGCCCGACCCCGCCGGCCTCGGCGGCGACGTCAACGCCGTCATGAACATGACGCAGAAGCTCACTGCGGCCAGCGCGCTCAACCAGGCCCGTACCATTGCGGAGCGCGCCGTCGACCTCGAGGACGACGGACAGGACCGCGCCGCCTACGACGAGTGGAAGAAGCTCTTCGGGAACCGGATGACCAAGCCGTGAACCTTTCCACCGACCCCACCGGCGTTCGTGGGATCCCACCCCGTGCCATCCACGAGCGGCAACTCGACGACGACATGATCCTTCTCCAACGGGCCGCGGCGGCTAGCCACCAGCGGGGCCAGCGGCTGGAGGCCGTGCGTGTCGCCGCTGCCCTCGCGCTCGCCGCCGCAGGCATCGTGATCACGCTGGTCGGCCACGGCAAAGCCGTGGTCTCCATCGTCGGGTTTTTCTGGTTCGTCGTCTCCGCGTTCTTGCTGAAGGGCCTCGCCGGAAGCACTGCCCGCCAGGGTGCCCTGCTTCAGGAGATGTTCGACACCGCCCTGTTCCATATGCCGTGGCGTGCCACCGTCGCGGGCGATCCGGTCCCCGAGCCAGATGTCCGCCGCCTTGCGCGTCGACTTGCGCGTGGTGGCGAAAAGGACAAGCGCATCACGGCCGGCTGGTACGACCCGACACACGGCGTTCACCACCCCTACGACGTCTTCATCGCACAGGAGCAAAACCTCGCCTGGGATGCCCGTCTCCGCCGCCGCTACAGCCACCTCATCGCCGCGGCCGCGATGCTCTGGACAGCCGTCGGCCTCCTCGTCGGCCTCGCCGTCACAAATGCGACCCTCTTCGACACGGTCCTCAGCTTTTTCGCGCCGTCTCTGGCGGCGTATCAGATCGCTTACGAGATCTGGTCCGGCCAGCGCAAGGTCGCTGAGGAGCGAGAGCGACTCGCCAAGGTCGTTATTGCGGAACTGAGCAACGGGAAGCCCGGGCCTGTGCCTGACACTGAATGGCACCGCCTGCGCAACGTCGCTCGCGATATCCAGGACGGCGTGCTCCGGACCCGTCTGGACGCCACCCGCGTGCCCGAGCGGTTCTACAAGCTTTTCCGCAACGAAGACGAACGCGATTTCGGCGAGACAGCTGAAGGTCACCGCGTTCGCCTCGCCGGCGAAACCCCTCCACCGGCTTCACCATAGAATTTCGAATTGGATCAGAATATTCGACAGACGTCGGGGATGACGAAGGAGACAGGTCCTTGCCATCCGCTATCACGTGGAACCGACACTCCGAGCTCTTTACAACCAACAGCCGGTCCACCGGAGAGAAGCGACGACGACCTGGTCAGTCAGAGCTTACCGCGGGGCGAGTCACTCGAGTAGCGACTAGCCCTGGGCGATTCGGATCGCACGCCCGCCAGGTAGTTCCTCGTCGGATCTCTCCGCGTGGCGAAGACCCGGCTATTCCGATCGACATGCCTCGCTTTGCCGAACTGAAAGATCTCCCTGAGATACAGCTCGGCCTGATCGTTCGCACCCCCTTTAGCTGCGGCTTCAACACGATGCAGCCGATCAATGGAGTCGGCAAGCAGTGCCAGCTCCCGGGCAGCACTACTCGTTTCGCCAGCAAGGGCTGCAATGAATCGCGGCCGACTCGCGCTGGGGTCGGGAATTTCGGCGAGACGTCCTCTTAGCATGATGGTGAGCACTCCGACGAGGTCATCCAGGTAGCGCCCAGTCCCTCCTTCGAGCAACAGGCGCGCCGTTAGCATTTCCAGATACAAAGACATGATCTGCGCGCCGTTGGCGTACTTCCACGCTTTGACTAGACGGATCAGCATTCGCGCCCGCGACGAGGCTCGATCAGCGCGATTGATAAAGGTTATGTGAGCGACCGGATCGCTCAGCAACCAGATCTCTTCGCCGATACCCGGTATCCAATAACCCCCACCTTCCTCCGGATAAGCTGGCGCGTACTCAAGGATATTTCCGTCGAACGGGTCTAGTATACTCACAGTGGGCACCGAGAGCGAGATATCGGAGTTACGACTGAGATTGTTCTCAAACGTATCCATGAGCTGTTCCAGCGCAGTATGCGACGACAATGGCCGTTCTCCTCGGAGAACAACAAAGTGGTCGACATCGCTGAAACCTGCTATGGGTGTCCCGTGACTCCATGATCCGGTGAGAATGATCCTGCGAGAGGAAACCGAACCTTTGATCGCCACTTGCAGCTTATTCCGCCATTTTTGCTGGGGCGAACTCGGGTAAGGCGGACGGGCCTGAACTCCAGCAACGATGTCCGAAAGCACTCGATCCATCGATCCGATAGGGTCTAGATCCGGCATGAGATCGTAGCCTACTCGGTCGCCCTCGGAACAGGTTCGCCGAACAGGAGTGACCTCGCCCGAGCTCGGAATCCGTCATCCAGCCCGGCCGTACTCACCAGAAACTGAACAACGTCAGCAGCCTGTTTCGCGGCGAGGTCTTCGTGCAACGAGCCGAGTTCGGCTGGTTCGACACGCTGGACCAGCGCGATCGCTGTGGTCAGCACCTCCAGCAGCCGTAGTGCCGGCAACACTCGATCAGGTCGGCGCATGACCCTGGTGGTCAGTTCACGGAGCTTGGGGTAGTAGTCCGGCAGGGGGTCCACTCGGACCTCCGCGGGCAGCGCTCCGCCTTCACGGAGGCTTGCGAGTAGTCCGGATAGCTGTTCTTTCTCTCGCAGGCCGGCTACCCCGCCGAACAGGTACTCCTGTAGGCCGCGGTCAGGGTCGGATACGTGGGCAGACCGGACGACGTGGATGGCCTGGCTCAAGCTGACAAGGTAGAGCCAGGTCAGGTCAAGCACTAGTGCGAGGTGGTGGGGAATGCGCGGGTCGAGCAGGTCGGCGCAGGCTCGGAGATACTCGACGAGTTGCATCAGGTTGCGGTGATCGTCGTGGAGCCAGTAGCCGAACTCCCGGTAGTCCAGCAGCGGTTTGAGCTTCTTGTTCAGGCCGTTGAAGGCGGCGAGGACATTCGCTGCACTGTCGACGTCGAACAGGTACGAGATCGGCGCGGTGTCCAGCGGGATGTCGCACGGGTGCAACTCTTCGAGCCTGCTGAGGTCCTTGCTGGTCAGTGTGGTTATCCCCAGCCGGACGGCGAGCTGCCGGGCTGCGTCGGTGACAACCGAGTCACGGACCATGTAGGCGTCGTCGGCGGCGAAGAAGTCCCCTACGCCGCGCACCCAGAACATCCGGCCGGTGGACCCGCGTTCGGTGGTCTTGCAGTCCACGATGGTGCTGTGCAACCGGGCCCCGCCCGTGAGGCTCAGACCAAGTACGTCCAGGTCGGTGAACGACTCGGGTTGTCCGGTACGCCGTCCCCATTCCTTCGACGTGTCTGACGCCATTGAGGGGCCACCAGCGCCGCGAAGTTGCACGTCGAGACGGGTGGTGTAGCCCATCCGCCACAGCAGACGGCGGGAAGCGACTTTGAGGCCGAGGTCTTGTTCGCTCATCGGATCCGTCCCCGCCCCAGCGCCGCGTCGACCACGGACTGCCACTGTTTGGGCGACACCGTAGCCCTGTTCCGAAGCCGAGCCGTGGTCTGCATAGGCGCGGTGAAGGGTTGCTCGAGCACGAGCGCGGCTCGCGCTTGATCGTCGCCGACTCGCCCTGCCACAGGCTCGCCGTGCGTAATCAGATCGCGTGCGATGCGCAGGGCGTCCCGGTTGTCTTGGGTGTCGATGAACCGGGGCTGCACCCAGCTTCCGCCTGGGTACGGGTCGGGGTCGAAGGCGATGATTCCGGCTGAGTGCATGAGCCGGTACTGGCGTTCGTGGGAACTGTGGGGCTGCAGGAACCCGCGGTGAGGGTCCAGCAGCTTGTCGATCACGTTAACCAGGGCACCGGCCGAGAGGCGGGTGAACCCACCGAAGTGCTGCCCGCAGCGCAGGCACGCCAGCACCGCCAGGGCCTTCTCCAGCACCGGCTTCCGTCCGCGCAGCAGCTCCCGATCGAGGGTGTAGGGCAGGGCGGCGAACGGCTGCACGGTGTGGTTCGGCAGTTCTACCGCCGGGGCGAGCAGAAGTCCGCGGCCGATGGCGTCCTGCAGCACCGGCTGCGCGTCGGTGATCGGCATGCCTTGTTCGCCGCGCAGGGCGGCGAAGGCGTCGGCCAGCTGTGCCGGGCCGTGTTCGCGGACTAGGTCGCCGACAACGTCAGGGTTCTCGAACCCGAAGAACGGCGAGTAGACCACGTCCCCGTCCAGCAGAGGGATAGTCTTGACAAGCTCCGCTCGGCCGCCGACCGCGAGGAGTTGCGGCACGGCGGCGGTGTCCAGGCCGACGCGGGCCGCAAGTTCCTCGACCGGCACCGGGGTGTCGGCGAGGTGGTCGACCAGCACCACCATCTGCTGCTCGAGGTCAGTGGGCTGACGCGCCCGCGACGACCTCTACGCCGAGCTCGGCGTAGAGGTCGTCGTAGTAGGGGACGTTCTCGGTGAAGCGAGTGATCCTGCCGCCCGAGGTCTGCACCCCCTGCACGAAGTCAACGTCGGCTAGAGCACCGATGACAGCGTCGAAGGCGAACTGGTTGACATCGAGCTGCTCGGCCGCCACGGCGCGCAGCGCCTGCGCGTCCGCGATCACGTCTCGGCCGCGGATGAGCGCGGCCAGGCTCGCGGCCATCCCGATCAGCTGAGTCTCGGCCAGCGGAGTCAGGGCGCCTGAGTTCGGGTCGACGTTACGCAGGCCAGCATGGACGTCCTGGCACCGAAGCCCCTCGTCAAACGACTCCATCTCATCCCTTCGACATAGGAATACCAGCGACTCTAACGATGCATAGTCGTCGCAGCCGAGTGGTTTGTTTCTACTCACCGCATCGCGGCGCGCGCCACTCGGATCGACGACTGAACCGCGGCCGCTCCAGCAGGGTGACTCTGCTCGGACCTCAACACCGGGCGTGCGCCGATCCGCTCGCAGGGACCCGCACGATCAGTGGTCGCGCCCGTCTAGCTCAGCCGACGACACGGAGCCGCCAACGGCTGCCGTTTGGGCGATCGTCAAGATAGACACTAAAATCGCCCCTACTCGTAGGTAGCAAAAAGGCCCAGGTCTGCGACCTGGGCCTTGCTCCCCGCTTGGACTCGAACCAAGAACCCTCCGGATAGCCGCTTCGAAGTGCTCCACTGTGAACTCCCTCGAACGTATCGATCTGGCCGGCCGTGTCTCCAAAGGCTTTCGAATGCGGAGTCAGAGGCGTCACGCCTCGCCCGCCAGGAGCACCGCCATGTCGAACACTCGCATCACACAGCAACACGGCACCGATTTTCAAGAATTTTGCATCGATGTACAATTTATTGAAGGCAAAGCTGGCGAAGAAATGCAGAGGAACTTGGCGTCGACTGTTCGAAGTCTACTACGTTGGGCCTCAATAGAAACCGACGACAGTACGATCCGCAACAGGGAGGCGGCATAGTGGAAGGCGACGACCTTTTTACTTCGGGCCCTTCCGGTCTCTCGGACTACGCAGTATCCCCGCTCGGGATGCCGACCGCTCTCCTGCGCGGCGAGGTCAGGGTAGCTTTCCTGGGGCGGACCTCCACTGAGGACCAGCAGGACCCCCGCCAGTCCTTGATACGCCAGCTCGGTAACTGCAAAACCACAATACCGACGTCCTGGGTCATCGTCGCTCACTTCTACGACGTCGAGTCAGGCCGCATGGAACTCGACCGCCGAGGTCACGGCTCCGGCTACGAACGCTTCGACATCCCGATCGCCCGCGACGGCGGCATC
The DNA here is from genome assembly GCF_031082405.1 of Amycolatopsis sp. A133. GTDB lineage: Bacteria > Actinomycetota > Actinomycetes > Mycobacteriales > Pseudonocardiaceae > Amycolatopsis. The sequence goes on along the minus strand of NZ_JAVHJU010000026.1, from coordinate 14,290 downwards.
GCCGACCTCCTGACCGAAAGCAGGAGGCAGGACCGCCGATTCGACGTGGTCATCTGCGAGAGCATCTCCCGCGTCGCACGGCGCGCCTTCGAAGGCCTGTCGATCGAACGAGCCCTCGAACAAGCAGACGTTCCGCTCTTCGCCTCCAACGAGCCGATCACACTCTCCGGCAGCCGCGCCCAGCGGATCCTGCAGCGGCGCATCAACCAATCCGTCGCCGAGTACGAGGTCCTCAACACCCTGGAACAGTCCTGGGGCGGATTGTGCACCCACGTCCGCGACGGCTGGAATATCGGCAAACCGCCCTACGGCTACCGCGCCAAGACCTACCGGCATCCCAACCCGACCAAGGCTGCCAAAGGACAGACCAAGACGCGGCTCGAACCGGACGGACGATGCGGCGAGACCGTCACCCAGATCGCAGCGTGGCGCCACCACGAGGGCCTCGGCTACAACACCATCGCGGACCGGCTGAATAAAGACCTCAAGAAGTACCCGCCGCCGACACCACCGAACCCAGACCGCGCCCGGGGGCATTGGGGCAAGACCAGCGTCTACGAGATCCTCTGCAACCCGAAGTACACCGGATACCAAGTGTTCAACCGCCGGGCCAGCCGCTCACGGCACGGCAAGGTCAACGACCCCATGCTCTGGGTCTGGTCACCCGAACCGGTCCACGAGCCTCTGATTCCGAAGTGGATGTACGACGAGATCGCCGCTGGCCGCCGGCCGCGGCGACGCGCCATCGAGGTCGGCCATCGACTGAGCAAGCACCCCCAGACCCGCAGGAAGTACCTGCTCCGCGGAATGGTGGTCTGCGACTGCGGCCGCCGCATGTTCGGCTGCCGACGCCGCGGCACCACCTCGTACTACCAGTGCAAACCGGACAAGAACAACAAGGCGCAGGCCAGCCACAGCGTATACGTCCGCGAAGACGGCATCCTGGACGCGGTGACCAGCTTTTTCGCTGAGCGAATCTTCGGCGAACACCGTCGCGAGGCCCTGGCTGCCGAGCTCAGCAGCGTTGACGACACTGCCGATCGTCAGCGACAAGCTGACGAAGATCGCTTGAAGCGGACCGTGGCGAACATCGAACGCCGCCAAGCCGCCGTCCTGCGCCAAGCCATGGACGGAGACCCGGACGACCCCTTCACCAAGGCTCTGCGCGCCACCTACAACGAGCTCGACGCTGAGAAGTCAGCCACCGAGGCGGCGCTGGCCGCCAACACGAAGACCGCTAGGACCGACCGGCCCACGCCGGAGAACTTGGAACTGCTCGACGCACTGCCCTACCTGGCTGCTCACCTGCTGGAAGCCCCAGAAGACCTCCTGCGACCGCTCTTCGAGGTCACCCGGCTGCACATCCGGCTCCACGGCGCGGGCGGCCGCGCAACGATCAGCATCCACCTGCCTGCCGACCGGCTGGCCGACGTCGCGGACGCGGCCGGCGGGCTGGCCAGGACAGACGACGAAGGTGCGGATTGCGTACGTGCCCCCGACGGGACTCGAACCCGCACTGAATCGATTTTAAGTCGACTGCCTCTGCCGGTTGGGCTACGGGGGCACCGCACACTCTAGGTGATGACGCCCGAAGCGCAGGGCCGTCCCCCAAAAAACCGGAAGCCCCCAACCGCAAGGGCCGGGGGCTTCCGCTCAAAACAAACTCAAGACTTCGAAACCCGCGCGAACTCGTCCTTCGGGTTGTTGATCTGCCCGAGCGAGATCACCTCACGCCGGAACAACCCGCCCAGGATCCAGTCGAACAGAATCCGGATGCGGCGGTTCCACGTCGGCATCGCCTTCAGGTGGTAGGCGCGGTGGAACAGCCACGCCGGGAAGCCCTTGATCTTCAGGTTCAGCGCGTCCGCGACGCCCTTGTGGAGGCCGAGGCTCGCCACCGCTCCCAGGTTCTTGTGGTAGTAGTCCTTCGGCTTGCCGCCGCGCAGCACCTTGATGATGTTCTTCGCCAGCAGGCGGGCCTGGCGGACCGCGTGCTGGGCGTTCGGGGGGCACGTCGCCGTCGGGTCGTCCTCCGTGCGGGACAAGTCCGGGATTGCCGCGTTGTCGCCCGCCGTCCAGACGTCCGGGTGGCCGACCACCTGCATCGCCGCGGTCGCCTCGAGGCGGCCGCGCTTGTCGACCGGCAGGTCGGACTGGCCCACCACCGGGTTGGCCTTCACGCCCGCCGTCCAGATGATCGTGTCCGTGTCGAACTCCGTGCCGTCGGACAGGACGACGTGGCCGTTCTCGAACGACTTCGCCGCGGTCGACAGGTACACCTCGATGCCGCGCTTCTCCAGCTGCTCGACCGTGTACACACCCAGGGTCTCGCGGACCTCGGGCAGGATCCGGCCGGCGGCCTCGACGAGCACCCAGCGGATGTCGGAGACCTTGATGTTCGGGTAGTAGTTCTCCACCGCGAACCGGGTCATGTCCTCGAGCTCGGCCAGCGCCTCGATGCCGGCGAACCCGCCGCCGACGACGGTGAACGTCAGCAGGCGCTTGCGCAGCTCGGGGTCGAGCGTGCTGGCCGCCTCGTCGAGCTTGGTCATGATGTGGTTGCGGAGGTAGATCGCCTCGCCGATGGTCTTGAAGGCGATGCCCTGCTCGACCAGGCCCGGGATCGGCAGGATGCGCGCGACGGCGCCGAGGGCGACGACGAGGATGTCGTAGCCGAGCTGCTCGACGTGGCCGTCGGCCGCCTCGACCGTGACGGACTTCTTCTCGTTCTCGATCTTGGTGACGCGCGCGGTCAGCACGTGGCAGCGCTTGAGCACCCGCCGCAGCGGCACGACCACGTGCCGGGGCTCGATCGCGCCGGCCGCGGCCTCCGGGAGGAACGGCGCGTAGGTCATGTGGGGCTGCGGGTCAACGACGGTCACGGAGGCCTCGTTGGCCCGGAGCATCTTCTGGAGGCCGTACGCCGTGTAGAGCCCGACGTACCCACCACCGAGGACGAGGATCCGAGTCGGTTCCGACTTCGACTTCGCAGCAGCCATGTCCTCATGGTGACACCTTCGCCGCGACCCCGCTCGGGGGCCCCATCCGGCTGTGACCAGCGTCGCTGCGGTTTCCGTAACGATTCAGTCCGGTCCTGTCACCGAGGTCGCGGCGCGGAAGACGTCCGCGACCATGGCGTGGGTCACGCGGTGGGTCTGGACATTGCGCGGCGAAACGTGATAACAGCCGAAAAGGCGCAGGTCGCCCAGCTCCACGACGGTTCCGTGCGCGAAGCCCGGACGCGGCTGCGGCACCGGCCAGCCCGCCGCGCCGAGCACGGGGAGCAACGCCTGCCAGCCGAACGCGCCGAGCACCACGATCGCCCGCAGTGTCGGACGTAACAGCGCCAGCTCCTCCGCCAGCCACGGGCGGCAGGTGTCCCGCTCGGCCGGCGTCGGTTTGTTCTCCGGCGGCGCGCACCGGACGGGCGAAACGAGCCGGGTGCGGTAGAGCTCCAAGCCGTCGCCGATGGCCGTCGACGTCGGCTGCGAAGCGAGCCCGACTTCGTGCAGGACGCGGAACAGGAAATCACCCGATGGGTCGCCGGTGAACATCCGGCCGGTGCGGTTCGCGCCGTGCGCCGAAGGCGCCAGCCCGACGACGGCGAGCGACGCGTCCGGCGGCCCGAAGCCCGGCACCGGGCGCGCCCAGTACTCCTCGCCGCGGAACGCCGCCTTGGTGCCCGCGACGCCTTCGCGCCAGGCGACCAGCCGCGGGCAGGCGCGGCAGCCGGCCACCGCCGCGTCCAGCTCGGCGAGCGACCTCATCGCAGCGCCGTCCGGGAGAGCCGGTCGGCGTGCCGGGTGGTCTCGGGCAGGCGGTAGCGCGGGGTCAGGGCGAGCGTCAGCCGGCAGGCGTGGGCCAGGTCGATGCGGTGGCCGGCGGAGACGTACACCGGTTTGACGCCGTCCTGGGTCCGCAGCACCGCGCCGACCTCTTCCCCGGCGTCGACCAGCGGCACCGAGGATCCGCGGACGGGCGCCGGGGTGCCGTGCGTGCCGACGAACCGCGTCTTGCCGACGCCGAACGCGGGCCGCCCGGTCAGCACGCCGAGGTGGCAGGCCAGGCCGAAGCGCCGCGGGTGCGCGAGGCCGTGGCCGTCGCAGACCAGGACGTCGGGCGCGCGCTCCAGCCGCTCGAGCGCGGCCAGCAGCGGCGGCAGCTCGCGGAAAGCGAACAGGCCCGGCTCGTACGGGAAGACGGCCTTCGCGCGGTGCGTCCGCTCCTCGACCACGGTGAGCCCGGCGGTCTCGAGGGTGACGACCGCCGCGGCGATGCCGCCGGTGTCGTCGTAGGCGACGTCGAGGCCGGTGACCGTGGGCGGCAGCTCGGGGCAGTCGTCGATCAGCTCGACCCGGCCGCGGAGCCGTTCCTGCTCGGCGAGCGCCTCCTCGACCGTCGCCGGCCAATTCCCGGTGTGCACCAGGTCACCCTGCCACAGCCGCCCGGCCCCGCCGACTAAGTTGGGTCCATGGCGGACACGAACACCGAAGAGGCTCCCGAGAAGAAGGCCGCGGAAACCACCGAGATCCCGGCCGAGCCGACCGACGACATCGTCACGACCCGGCACACCCTGACCGTGAAGCGGAAGACGCTCGCGTACACGGCGAAAGCGGGGCGGATCGTCCTCCGCAAGGAGATCGTCAAGGACGGCAAGTCCGAGGGCTTCAAGGCGAAGGCCGAGGTGTTCATCACCTCCTACACCCTCGACGACGCCGACCCGGGTTCGCGGCCGGTGACGTTCGCCTTCAACGGCGGCCCCGGCTCGTCGAGCATCTGGCTGCACATGGGCCTGCTGGGGCCGCGCCGGGTGCTCTCGGGCGACGTCGACGACCTCGTGCCGCCGCCGTACGGGCTGGCCGACAACCCCGAAACGCTGCTGGCGCACAGCGACCTCGTGTTCATCGACCCGGTGTCCACCGGCTACTCGCGCGCGTCCGAAGGCGGCGAGACGAAGGACTTCCACGGCTTCAAGGGCGACATCGAGTCGGTCGGCGAGGTCATCCGGCTGTGGGTGTCGCGCCACCAGCGCTGGCTGTCGCCGAAGTTCCTGGCCGGCGAGTCGTACGGCACGCTGCGCGCCGCCGGGCTGGCCGCGCACCTGCAGGACCGGCACGGGCTGTACTTCAACGGCCTGCTGCTCATCTCCTCGGTGCTCGACCTGGGCACCCTGCAGTTCACCGAGGGCAACGACCTGCCGTACTCGCTGTACGTGCCGACGTACGCGGCGATCGCGCACTACCACGGGCTGCACGGCGACCGCCCGCTCGACGACGTCCTCGCCGACGCCGAGGACTTCGCGGCGAAGGACCTGCCGTACGCGCTTTCGCGCGGCGCCCGGCTGTCCACTCAGGACCGGGCCGAGGCGGTGGCCACGCTGGCGTCGCTGACCGGGCTCACCGAGTCCTATGTGGACCGGGTGAACCTGCGGATCGAGCACGTCCGGTTCTTCACCGAGCTGCTGCGCGACCGCGGCCTGGTGGTCGGCCGGATGGACGGCCGGTTCACGACGTGGGAGCCGGACGGCGGGCGCGAGCACATGAGCGACGACCCGTCGATCTCCCGGGTGGTCGGCGCGTACGCGGCGGCGTTCAACCACTACGTGCGGGCCGAGCTGGGGTACGAGAACGACCTGCCCTACGAGATCATCAGCGAGGACACGTTCAAGGCGTGGTCGTACTCGGACTTCGAGGGCCGCTCGGTGTCGGTGGTCGACTCGGTGAGCGCGGCGATGCGCTCGAACCCGCACCTGCGCGTGCACGTCGCCTTCGGCCACTACGACGGCGCCACCGCCTACTACGCGGCCGAACACGTGCTGGCCCATCTGCAGATCCCCGAGGAACTGCGGGACAACATCGACACGGCGTACTACCCGGCGGGCCACATGATGTACGTCCACGAGCCGACCCGGGTGCAGCAGTCGAAGGACCTGGCCAAGTTCGTCAAGAAGGCGTCGAACCGCTGAGCCGGCCGGCGGCGCCCCCGGGCGCCGCCGCGGCCAGCACCGCCCGGCCCCGCCGGAGGTTCACGAACGCGGAGACGGCCTGCGTCGCCACCGCGAGGGCCGCGTACCCGATCAGCCACGGGGTGAACCCCGGCGGCTGCACGTGGTCCAGCGCGTCGAAGAGCACGGGCAGCGTGTAGACGGCGGGAAGCGCGAAGAGCGGGTCCTGGATGCGCAGGGCGGCGTCCACGGCCCGGGACGTCTCGTCCTCGGCGATGACCGGGCGCCGGAGGGTGCCGGTCAGGATCACCGCCGCGACGGCGCCGCCGATCGCCAGCAGGCCGAGCCAGCTCGCCGCGTACGCCCGGAACGGTGTCGTCACGAACATCGTGCCGCCGAGCGCGGCGCCGCCGGCGAACGTGATCAGCAGCGTCGCGATGTCCCAGCCGCCGAGCCCGGTACCCGGCGGCCGCTCGAGCGCCGGCGTTCCGGCCGACGCCAGTGCCTGGCGGTCGCGCACGCGCACCGGTAGCCAGGCCATCAGCTGGAAGGCGATGACGATGTAGTACATGTAGGCGTTCTCGGTCAGTTCCGCGCCGCGGACGCCGGGCAGGAGCCGGACACCGGCGTCGGCCGTGACCACCGCCACGATCGCCACGACGGCCCACCACCACGACCCGCGCGGCCGGGCGCCGCCGCGGAAGCCCAGGCGCAGCGCCAGCAGCTCGGTCAGCGTCGGCACCTCGACGCCGTGCTTGACCAGCCAGCGACCGGCCGCCGCGCGCTCCGCGTCCGTCACCGGGGCGATCACGGGGTCACTGTTCCGTACCGGCCGGGCGGCAGGCGGCGGCGCCGGAGCGCGATCGCGGCGCCGATGGAGGCCGCGAGCACCAGGACGAGGTACGCCACCGGCGCCGCGATCCGCGCCGGCGGCCACGGCCAGGTGGTGGCCAGGTCGATCCAGGCGAGGAACGCGAAGGGGTACGGCAACGCGAATACCGCGGCGTCGTGGGCCCGCAGGGCCGCGTCGACGGCGCGCGAGGCCTCGTCCTCGGCGATCACCGGGGCGCGCAGGACGTGCCCCAGGACCAGCGCCGTGCTCGCAGCCCCGATCGCCAGTGCCGCCGCCCAGCCCGCGGCGGCGACCGGACCGGCGGCGAACCCCGCGCACAGCACCGCCCCGCCGGCGAACGTGAGGCCGGCCGCCGCCAGGTACCACCAGCCCACCTGCCCGGCCGCCACCCGCCACGACGGCTTTGCGCCCGCGGGAACCAGGCGTGCCGCGGCGCGGTCGTGCCGGCGCACCCGCCGCCACCGCGTCAGCGGGAAAGCGGCGCAGACCACGCTGAACACCAGGAACCGCGCGACCACCGGGACCGGCGGGAACACGGCGACGATCCAGACCACCACCGAAAGCAGGCTGAAGCCGAGGTAGGACCGCGTGGCCCGCACGCGGACCCCGATGCGCAACGCGAGCAGCGGTGTCGGCTCGTCCACCGCCACGCCGCGCCGGGCGAGCCACATCCGCGCCCCCGCCACGTCGGCGGCGGCCGGCCTCGGTCCTGCCACAACCATCGAACCTCCCCTGTCCCGTCGTACACGCCCGAAGGCCCGGAAAGGTTTACCGGCCGTAGAAACCGGGCGGCAGCCGGCGGTACCGGCGGCGGACCAGCAGCCAGCCGGTCAGCTGCATCGCCGTCACGACCACCAGGTACACCAGCGCGCACCACCCCAGTGGGCCGGGCCACGCCCAGTCGACGACGAAGACCGGCATGGCCAGGACGGCATACATGACGCTCGACGCGAACCGGTACGGGTCCTCGGCTCGCAGCAGCCCGTCGACGAGCTGCGACGTCCCGTCCTCCGCGATGACCGGTGCGCGGAGCACCCGGCCCAGCACGAGCGCGGTCGCGCCCGCACCGACCGCCAGCGCGCACGTGTGCACCCCGATCGCCACGGACGGCGGGTACCAGTGCTTCCAGGTGAATTGCGGCGCGGTCAGGAAGGCCGCCGCACACAGCGCCGCCCCGCCGGCGAACGTGAGGGCCGTCGAGATCAGGTACCACCAGCCGACCTGCTTCAGCGCACTCCGGAGCGGGGGCGGTGCGCCGGCGCCGGTCAGGCGCTCGGCGAGCTGTTCACGGCGTTGGGCGTTCCGCCAGCGCACCACCTGGAACACGGCGAAGAGCACGGCCAGGACCGCGGTTCGCCCCGGCAGCTCCACCGCCTCGAACAACACGCCGGTGGACACCCACAGGGCCGCGATGACGATCGCGTAGCCGGGTATCCCCCGCCCGCCGATGGCGCGCCCGCCGATGCGCAGGGCGAGCAGCCGCGTCGGCAGCCACACCGTCACCCCGCGGCGGCCCAGCCACAGCCGGGTGCGGCCCACCTCGAGCACCGTCGGCTCGCCGGGCAACCTCAGATCCACCGGCAACGCCGGTTCGCGCACGATCAACCGCAACCTCCCCCAGTCCCGGCGTACACGCAGGCCGCCCCGGGAAGGTTGTCTTCCCGGGGCGGCCTGTCGAGCGTGCTTACTTCAGGTACTGCGAACCGCGCGTCACCGCCGCGTAGGCGTCGACCCCGCCGTGGCCGTAGAAGCCGTTGAACGACAGGTCGCCTTCACAGGTGGCCGTGAACGACGCGTCACGGCCCTCCTTCAGGTAGTCCACCGTCCGCGGGACCGGGCAAGCGATCTTCGCCGCCGTGCCCTCGAGGACGCGCTGGACCTTGTCCGGGTCCATGCCGAACTCGCCGTGCGCCTTCTTGCCGTACTGCGAGATGATCAGCGCCGCGACGCCGGTCGCGTGCGGGGTCGCCATCGACGTGCCCTGCAGCCACTGGTAGTAGCCGACCCGGCCGTCGGCCGCGGTCGCCTTCTTGATACCCGCGATCAGGCCGGCTTCGGTGATGTTGCCGTCCGCGTCGATGTTGCCCTCGGCGATCCCGACGTTCTTCGGGTACGTCGAAAGGATCTCGTTCTCCACCGTGCGGTACCACGGCGTGCCGAAGTAGTCGCGGAAGTAGCCGCCCGGCGCCGACACCGAGATCTGCTCGAGGCCGTAGTTCGAGTAGTCCGCCTTCTTCTGCGACGGCCCGAACGCGCTCACACCGATCGTGTGGTTGCCCTCGACCGGCAGGTTGAGGCAGCTCGAGTTGTCCACCGGGCGCGGGTGCGTGCTGTTCGCCGGGTAGTCCGGGCTCGTGGTGTCCGGCTGCGGCGCGCCGAGGTCGGTGTGCTGGTTGCCCAGCGCGACCAGCATCGTGACGCCCTTGCGGTGCGCGTAGTTCAGCGCCCGCTGGGTCGCCTCGATGATCGTGCGCTGCTCGGCCTGCTCGGCGGCCGAGTCCGCCGGGTTCGCCGTGCAGTTGTAGAGCCACGGGTCGGTGTAGAACGACATGTTGACCACGTCGATGCCGGCGTCGCCGGCGTAGGTCAGCGCGTCGACGGTCGGCTGCAGGAAGAAGAAGCCCGAGTCCTGGCCGGCGCGGATGTTCACCAGCGTCACGTTGGGGGCGACACCGGAGACGCCGAAGCCGTTCGCCGCGGCGGCAATGGTGCCGGCGACGTGGGTGCCGTGGCCGCCGTCGTCGTGGTTGGCCGGGTCGACGCAGCCGCGGAACTCGCACGGCCCGTCGACCTCGGCGCCGTTGACGTCGGTCGGGATGTCGCGGGTGAAGTTGCGCGAGTCGGCCAGGTCGAAGTTCGGCGCGATGTCCGGGTGCGAGCCGTCGATGCCGGTGTCGATGACGCCGACCTTGACCTGCTTGCTGCCCGCCTGCTTGGTGCGCGAGAGGTCCGAGCGGACGGACTTGAGGCCCCAGAGCTGGTCGTCCAGCGGGTCCATCCCGACGGCCTGGTTCGCCGCGGCGGCCTTCTTCGCACCGGCGCCGCGACCTTCCTTCTCCACGCCGGCGTCGCCCTTGGTCTTCTTGCCCATCTTCGGCACCGAGCCGATGGCCTGGGCCTTGGCGGCGCCGAAGACGGCGCGGTTCGCCGTGACGCGCTCGGTGAACCCGGTGGCCGGCGCGCTGGCCTTGATCAGGCCGACGGCGGAGTTGGTCGCCAGCACGGTGCCACCCGCGTCACGGATCGCCTTCTGCGCACTGGCGACGCTCTGGACGTCCTTGGCGAGCACGGTGAACTCGGTCGCCGGGCCGGCCAGCGCGGGCTGCGCCGAAGCGGCGGGCACCGCGACGGCCGAGAGCGCCCCGAACAGCGGGACGGCCATGGCCGCGGCGAAAAGCCTGGGTCTCTTCACGATTCTCCTCCTCGGAAAGCGGTTCCTGCACCGTATAGACCGGACAATGCGTAAACAACGGCCAAACGTACGTTATGGAACAACCGACTTCTGCTCGGCGAAGTGACAAGCTGACAGATGCCCGTCCGTCCTGGGCACGAGCGCGGGGACCTCCTCGGCGCACCGGTCCTGGGCCTTCCAGCACCGCGTGCGGAACCGGCACCCGGACGGGGGATCCAGGGGACTCGGCACGTCGCCGGTCAGCCGGATCACCTGGCGGCGCCCGCGCACGGCCGGGTCCGCCACCGGTACCGCGGACAGCAGCGCCTGGGTGTAGGGGTGCGACGGCCGCTCGTAGATCTCCTCGTCGGTACCGAGCTCGACGATCTTGCCGAGGTACATCACCGCGACCCGGTTCGACAGGTGCCGCACCACCGAAAGGTCGTGCGCGATGAAGACGTAGGACAGGCCGAACTCGCCCTGCAGGTCGCCGAGCAGGTTCATCACCTGGGCCTGGATCGAGACGTCCAAAGCGGACACCGGCTCGTCGCAGATGATCACCTTCGGCCGCAGCGCGAGCGCCCGCGCGATGCCGATGCGCTGGCGCTGCCCGCCGGAGAACTGGTGCGGGTAGCGGTTGAGGTGCTCGGGGTTGAGCCCGACCACCTCCAGCAGCTCCCGCACCTTGCCCGCCCGCGAGCCCTTGGGGGCGACCTCGGAGTGGATTTCGAACGGCTCGCCGACGATGTCGCCGACGGTCATGCGCGGGTTGAGCGAGGTGTACGGGTCCTGCAGCACGATCTGGATCTCGCGCCGCAGTTTCCGCAGCTCGGCCCCGCGCATCGCGAAGATGTCACGGCCCTCGAACTTCGCGGTGCCGCCCGTCGGCTCCTCCAGGCGCATCAAGACCTGGGCCAGCGTCGACTTCCCGCAGCCGGACTCGCCGACGACACCGAGCGTCTCGCCCGGCATCAGGTCGAACGAGACGCCGTCGACCGCCTTGACCTGCCCGATCGTGCGCTTGAACAGGATGCCGGTGCGGACCGGGAAGTGCTTCTTCAGGTCGGTCACGGAGAGAATGGGGTCAGGCACGGGAGCTCACCACCTCTTCGGCGAAGTGACAGGCGCTCGTGCGGCCGAAGCCGATCGCGTGCTGCGGCGGGACGTCGACGCTGCAGCGGTCCTCGGCGCGCTTGCACCGCGGGTGGAACGGGCAGCCCGGCGGGATGTCGAGCAGGCTGGGCGGCAGGCCCTTGATGGTTTCCAGCGTCTGTCCTTTGAGGTCGAGCCGGGGCAGGGAGTCCATCAGCGCGGCGGTGTAGGGGTGGGCCGGCGCGCGGAACAGCTCGACGGCGTCGGCCTGCTCGACGATCCGGCCCGCGTACATCACCGCGATCCGGTCGGCCACCTCGGCGACCACGCCCAGGTCGTGGGTGATGAGGACGAGCCCCATCTTCCGCTCCGCCTGGATCTCCTCCAGCAGGTCCATGATCTGGGCCTGCACGGTGACGTCGAGGGCGGTGGTCGGCTCGTCGGCGATGAGCAGGTCCGGGTCGAGGGCCAGCGACATCGCGATCATCGCCCGCTGGCGCATGCCACCGGAGAACTGGTGCGGGTAGTCCTTGGTCCGGCGTTCGGCGGCCGGGATGCGGACGGTGTCGAGCAGCTCGATCGCGCGCTTGCGGGCCTCCTTTTTGGACATCCCGAGCCGGACGCGCAGCTGCTCCTCGATCTGGAAGCCCACGGTGAACACCGGGTTCAGCGCGGACAGCGCGTCCTGGAAGATCATCGCGATCTCGCTGCCGCGCACCTCGCGGCGGCGTTCTTCGGACGCCGTCAGCAGGTCCTCGCCGCGCCAGCGGACCGCACCGGCGGTGATCACGCCGGGCGGTGTGTCGAGGATGCCCATCACGGTCTGCGCCGTGACGCTCTTGCCGGAGCCGGACTCGCCGAGCACGGCCAGCGTCTCGCCCGCGTGCACCGAGTAGCCGACGCCGTTGAGCACGTTCGCGATGCCGTCGGACGTGCGGAACTCGACGTGCAGATCTTCTACTTCGAGCAGGAGTTCGTTGTCGGACAAGGACTTACCTCGACTTCGGATCGAGCGCGTCGCGGATGCCGTCACCCAGCATCACGAAGGCCAGCACGGTCAGGGTGACGAAGGCGCCGGGGAACAGGAGCATGTGCGGGTCGTTGCGGAAGTAGTCCCGCGAGTCCGCGATCAGCACGCCCCACGAGATCACCGGCGCGCGCACGCCGATGCCGAGGTAGGCGAGCGTCGCTTCGGCCCCGATGAACGCGCCGAGCGCGATGGTGGCGTACACCAGCACCGGCGCGATCGTGTTCGGCAGCAGGTGCCGGAAGATGATCCGCGGGGTGCTCGCGCCGAGGCCGCGCGCGGCCTTGACGTAGTCGAGCTGCTTGGCCACCAGCGTCGCCGAGCGCATGATCCGCATGCCCACCGGCCAGCTCAGCGCCGCGATGGAGCAGACCACCTGGACGATGATCGTCACCGCGCCCGGGTTCGAACCGGGTGCGTTGAACGTCGTCAGGATGACGATCGCCCCGAGCACGAACGGCAGGCCGGCGAAGATGTCGCCGAAGCGCGACAGCAGGCTGTCGACGAGCCGGCCGTAGTAGCCGGCGATAATGCCGACGAGCGATCCGAAGAGGACGGTCAGCAGCGTCGAGAACACCCCGACCAGCAGCGACGCGCGGGTGCCGTAGATCGTGCGGGCGTAGACGTCCTGGCCCTGGTTGTCGTAGCCGAACCAGGCCTCCGCCGACGGGCCCTCGTTGGCGTGCGCGAGGTCGCTGAAGCCCGCCTCGCGCGAGCTGAACAGGCCGGGCGCGATCGCGATCAGGACGATGAACAGGATGATCACCGCCGAGGCGATCACCGCCGGTTTGCGCCGCAGCTGCCGCCAGGCGTCGCCCCACAGGCTGCGGGGGCGCTGCGGGCCGGTGGCGGAGTCGTCCACCCGGGACAGCTCGGCCGCGCCGGCCCCGCCGCCGCTCACCAGGTTCGGGTCAGTCATAGCGGATCCTCGGGTCGAGAACGGCGTACAGCAGGTCGACGATCAGGCTCATCAGGAGGTACACCAGCACCAGCAGGACGACGACACCGACGACGGTCGCGCTCTCCCGGTTCTGGATGCCGCGGAAGATGAGCCCGCCGAGGCCGTTGATGTTGAACACGCCTTCGGTGACGATCGCGCCGCCCATCAGCGCACCCAGGTCGATGCCGAGGAAGGTGAGCACCGGGATCACCGAGTTGCGCAGCAGGTGCACGAGCACGACCCGGCTCTGGGGCTGGCCCTTCGCGATCGCCGTCCGGACGTAGTCGGCGCGGCGGTTTTCGGCGATGCTCGTCCTCGCCAGCCGGGCCACGTACGCCATGGACAGGCTGCCGAGCGCGATGCCCGGCACGATGAGCTCGCCGATGCCCGGGTCGTCCGACACGCTCGCCTCGATCCAGCCGAGGCCGCTGCTGCCCAGCGCGAGCTGCAGCACGATCGCGGTGACGAACACCGGCAGCGAGATCAGGAAGGTGGTCGAGACCAGCACGAGGTTGTCGAGGAAACCCTTGCCGCGCAGGCCGGTCAGCACGCCGGCGGTGAGCCCGATGACCGCCTCGATGACCACGGCGATCACCGCCAGGCGCAGCGTGATCGGGTAGGACGTGGCGATCAGCTCGCCGACGGAGGTGCCGTTGAAGGTCTCACCCCAGTCGCCGGTGAACAGGCTCCCGAGGTACTTGACGTACTGGACGAAGATGTTGTCGTCGAGGTGGAACTTCTCGGTCATCTGGGTGATGTAGGCCGCCGGGCAGGCGGCCTGGCCGCACTTGCCGGAGAACGGGTCGCCGGGCACGGCCCACACCAGGACGTAGATGAGGAACGTGGTGCCGAAGAACACCGGGATCAGCTGGAGCAGCCGTCGCAGGACATAGCGGATCATGACGAGTTCCTAGTGCGCGCCGGCCGTCGTGAGTGGTAAGGCGGGTTAGAACCCGCCTTACCACAGCCGCGTCGACGCCCTCCGCCTCGAAGATCTCCACCAGTTCGCGCAGGTAGCGGGCCTGTTCCTGCTCGTCGCGGAC
>NZ_JAVHJU010000014.1 GCF_031082405.1 Amycolatopsis sp. A133 | reverse complement strand
TTCACCCATGCCCAGACCACCACGCCGAGTCCCGACGCCACTTCCTCCCCCACAACCACAACAACCCACACACACACACCACCCTCACCAGCCACAACCACGATGAAACAACCCCATTGGGGCGCTCGAGGTGACCGTCGCGAGCCGGCTGCCCAGGTGTACCCCAGTGGTTCGAACCACCGGGGGCGCGTCTCCGCAGGTGAGGGGCGGTTCGCGGACCCCGTCGGCCCGCTGAATGTCCCTCGTTAGGCTGGTGCGCGTGTGTGGAATCGTGGGATATGTCGGGCACCGCCCGGCTCTGGACGTCGTCCTCGGCGGGCTCCGGCGCATGGAGTACCGCGGTTACGACTCCGCCGGTGTTGCGGTCCTCGACGGCGCCGGTGCGCTGACCGTCGAGCGCAAGGCGGGCCGGCTGGCCAACCTGGAAGGCCGGCTCGACGAAGTCGGCCGCGAGCACTTCGGCGGCACCGCCGGCATGGGGCACACCCGCTGGGCCACCCACGGCGCGCCGGTCGACCGCAACTCGCACCCGCACCGGGACGCCTCGCAGCGGGTCGCCGTCGTGCACAACGGCATCATCGAAAACTTCGCCGCCCTCCGCGGCGAGCTGGAAGCCGACGGCGTCGAGATGGCCAGCGACACCGACAGCGAGACCGCCGCTCACCTCATCGCGCGGACGTACACCGAAGGCGACACCAAGGGCGACCTCACGGCCAGCGTCGCCGCTGTCTGCCGCCGCCTCGAAGGCGCGTTCACCCTGGTCGTGACGCACGCCGACCACCCGGACACCATCGTGGCTGCCCGCCGGTCGTCGCCGCTGGTCGTCGGGGTCGGCGAGGGCGAGCACTTCGTCGCCTCCGACGTCGCCGCCTTCATCGAGCACACCCGCGAGGCCGTCGAGCTCGGGCAGGACCAGCTCGTCGTCATCACCCGCGAGGGCTACGACGTCCTGGACTTCCACGGCGACGCCGCCCAGGCGAAGCCGTTCACCGTGGACTGGGACCTCAGCGCCGCCGAGAAGGGCGGCCACGAGTACTTCATGCTCAAGGAGATCGAGGAGCAGCCCGAAGCGCTGGCCAACACACTGCGCGGGCACTTCGAGTCCGGCCGGATCATCCTCGACGAGCAGCGCATCTCCGACCAGGACCTGCGTGACGTCGACAAGGTCTTCGTCGTCGCCTGCGGGTCGGCCTACCACTCCGGCCTGGTCGCCAAGTACGCGATCGAGCACTGGACGCGGCTGCCGGTCGAGGTCGAGCTGGCCTCGGAGTTCCGCTACCGCGACCCGGTCCTCGACCGCGACACGCTGGTCGTCGCCGTGAGCCAGTCCGGTGAGACGGCGGACACGCTCGAAGCCGTCCGGCACGCGCGCGAGCAGAAGGCGCGCGTCCTCGCCGTCTGCAACACCAACGGCGCGCAGATCCCGCGCGAGTCCGACGCCGTCCTCTACACCCACGCCGGGCCGGAGATCGGGGTCGCCTCGACCAAGGCGTTCCTCGCCCAGATCGCGGCCAACTACCTCGTCGGCCTGGCGCTGGCGCAGGCCCGGGGCACGAAGTACCCGGACGAGGTCGCGCGCGAGTTCGCCGAGCTCGAGGCCATGCCCGCGGCAGTCCAGAAGGTACTGTCCACTGTGGAGCAGGTGCGGGATCTCGGCCGCCGGATCGCGGACTCGAAGGCCATCCTCTTCCTCGGCCGCCACGTCGGCTTCCCGGTCGCCCTCGAAGGCGCGCTGAAGCTCAAGGAACTCGCGTACATGCACGCCGAGGGCTTCGCCGCCGGCGAGCTCAAGCACGGGCCGATCGCGCTGATCGAGGACGGCCTGCCGGTCGTCGTCGTGATGCCGTCGCCCAAGGGCCGCGCGGTGCTGCACTCGAAGCTCGTGTCGAACATCAGCGAGATCCAGGCGCGCGGTGCCCGCACGATCGTGATCGCCGAAGAGGGTGACGAGACGGTCCGGCCGTTCGCCGACGAGCTGATCGAGGTCCCCGCGGTGCCGACGCTGCTGCAGCCGCTGGTGTCCACGGTGCCGCTGCAGGTGCTGGCCGCGGAGATCGCCCGCGCCCGCGGGTACGACGTCGACAAGCCGCGTAACCTGGCGAAGTCCGTGACTGTCGAGTAGCGGGAGGCCTTCGCCGTGCAGGGAATCTGGACCACGGAACGGATTCGCGAGGCGGAGGGGCGGGCGTTCGCCGTCACGCCCGACGGTGAGCTGATGCGCCGGGCGTCCTTCGGGCTCGCGGTGCAGATCGCGGACCTGCTCGAAGACCACACCGGCGGCGTGTCCGGCCGCCGGGTCGTGCTCCTGGTCGGCTCGGGCGACAACGGTGGCGACGCGCTGTGGGCCGGGGCGTTCCTGCGCCGGCGCGGGGTGGCCGTCACGGCGATCCTGCTCAAGCCCGAGAAGGCGCACTCCGCCGGGCTCGAAGCGCTGAAGCGGGCCGGGGGCCGGGCGGTGTCCGCCGCGGACGGTCCACAGTGGATCGCGAAAGCCGACGTCGTGGTCGACGGGATCGTCGGCATCTCCGGCCGCGGCCCGCTGCGGCCCGACGCCGCCCGGCTGGTGGAGCTGGTCGAGGCGCCGATCGTCGCGGTCGACCTGCCCAGCGGCGTCGACCCGGACACCGGCGCGGTCGACGGGCCCGCGGTCAACGCCACCCGCACCGTCACGTTCGGCGCGCTCAAGCCGGTGCACGCGCTGGCGCCGTCGTGGTGCGGCGAGGTCGTGCTGGTCGACATCGGTCTCGAGCTGGCGGACCCGGACCTGCAGCGCCTGGACATCGTCGACGTCGCCGCGGCCTGGCCGGTGCCGGGACCGGAGGACGACAAGTACAGCCAGGGTGTCGTCGGCATCGCGGCGGGCTCGGCGACGTACCCGGGCGCCGCGGTGCTCGCGGCGGGGTCGGCGGTGCGCGCGACGGCCGGCATGGTGCGCTACGCGGGCCACGCGGCCGACGTCGTCCGCTCGCAGTGGCCGGAGATCATCGCGACGGGCACGGTCGCGGACGCCGGGCGCGTCCAGGCGTGGGCGGTCGGGCCCGGCATCGGCACCGGCTCCGACGGCCGCGAGGTGCTGCGGTACGTCCTCGGCCAGGGCGTCCCGGTCTGCGCGGACGCCGACGCGACGACGATCATCGCCAAGTCCCCGGACGTCCTCGACGCACGCGATCCGGACACACCCCTGGTCCTGACCCCGCACGCGGGCGAGTACGAGCGCCTGATGGGCCGCGCCCCGGGCCCCGATCGCGTGACGGCAGCGCGCGAAGCGGCGAAGAAGTACGACGCGGTGGTGCTGCTGAAGGGCCACGTCACGGTGGTCGCGGCCCCGGACGGCCGCGTCGCGGTGAACACCCCGCGCGGCGCCTGGCTGGCGACGGCGGGCTCGGGCGACGTCCTCTCGGGCCTGATCGGCGCCCTCCTGGCGGCCCGCCTGGACCCCTGGCTGGCCGCGGCGGCCGCCGCCCACGTGCACTCCCTGGCGGGCGCGATCGCGGCCCAGAACGCCCCGACCTCGGCATCCGGCCTGGTCCACGCGATCCCGGAGGCCATCCGCTCCCTCCGTTCCCTCACCCCCTGATCGTCACTTTCCCTACGAAAGTGTTCCGGAGGTACGCGCTCCGGATAGCTTTCACGTGAAAGCTCGCACTGGCGACGCGGGCAGAGTTATCGAGTTTCCTGTTAACTTCGCGTCTTAGATCTGGTAAGAATGCCGTGTGAGCGGCGGCACAGGAGCATCCGGAGACCGGAAGACCCGGCCGTCCGACGCCGTTGTCGAGCAGCGGCGGCAGGACATCCTCGACCACGTCATCGAGCACGGCGAGGCCCGGATCGACGACCTCACCGCCCGCTTCAAGGTCAGCCTGATGACCATGCACCGCGACCTCGACGACCTGGCCGAACGCCGGCTCCTGCGCAAGCTGCGCGGCAAGGTCGAGGCCTACCCGGCGCTCACCATCGAGACCGCCGCCCGCTTCCGCGACACCCTCCACCACGGCGAAAAAGAAGCCCTCGGCGACGCGGCCGCGAACCACGTCCAGCCCGGCCAGACCGTCTTCGTCGACGACTCCACGACGCTCCTCCCGCTGGTCAAGCGGCTGGCCGAGATCGACGCGCTGACCGTCGTCACCAACTCGCTGCACGCCGCGCGGCTGCTCGGCCCGAAGAACGACGTCGTGCTCGCCGGCGGCCGGTATTCCCCCGAGTACGACTCCTGCGCCGGTCCCGAGGTGCTGAACCTGCTCGACTCGATCCGCGCCGACGTCTCCTTCGTGTCGGTCACCGCGGTCGCCGTCGGGCGGCTCTTCCACCCCGACCGCGACTACGCCGAGCTCAAGAAGGCCGCGCTGAAGGTCGCGAACCAGAGCGTCCTCGTCGTCGACCACTCGAAATTCGGCCGCACCGCCACCTACGCGCACGGCGACGTCGGCGACTACGACCTGCTGATCACGGGCCAAGCCACGCCCACCGAGGAGATCGAGGCCGCGCTGAACGCGGGGACCGCGATCGAGATCGTCGAACACGTCGCAGAGGGGCAGCCCTATGACAGCTGAACTGGTCGCCGGCATCGACTCGTCCACCCAGTCGACCAAGGTCGTCGTGTGCGACGCAGAAACCGGCGAGATCGTCCGCACCGGCCGCGCGCCGCACCCCGACGGCACCGAGGTCGCCCCCGCCGCCTGGTGGGATGCCTTCCAGGAGGCGACGAACGGCGTCCTCGACGGCGTCAAGGCCATCGGCGTCGGCGGTCAGCAGCACGGCATGGTCACGCTGGATGAAAACAACGACGTGGTGCGGCCCGCGCTGCTCTGGAACGACACCCGCTCCGCGCAGGCGGCGCTCGACCTCGTCGACGAGCTCGGCGGGCCGTCGGCCTGGGCGAAGTCCGTCGGCTCGGTGCCGGTCGCCAGCTTCACCGTCACGAAGCTGCGGTGGCTGGCCGAGCACGAGCCCGAGCTCGCCGACCGCGTGACCCGCGTGCTGCTCCCGCACGACTGGCTGACCTGGAAGCTCACCGGCGGCGACCCGGTCACCGACCGCGGCGACGCGTCCGGCACCGGCTACTTCTCGCCGTCCGACAACGCCTACCGCCTCGATGTCCTGAGCCACGCCTTCGGCGGCCGGACACCGGAGCTGCCGACCGTGCTGGGCCCGGCCGACGCCGCCGGCCACACCCCGGACGGCGTGCTCGTCTCGGCCGGGACCGGCGACAACATGGCCGCCGCGCTGGGGCTCGAACTGCAGCCCGGTGACGTCGTCGTGTCGCTCGGGACCAGCGGCACGGTGTTCGGCGTGGCCGAGACCGGCGCGGCCGACGCCAGCGGCGAAGTCGCCGGGTTCGCCGACGCCACCGGCCGCTTCCTGCCGCTCGCCTGCACCCTCAACGCCGCCCGCGTCCTCACCGCGACGGCGTCGATGCTCGGCGCGACGCTGAGCGAGTTCGACCGCCTCGCGCTCGCCGCCGGACCCGGGGCCGGCGGGCTGACGTTCCTGCCGTACCTGGACGGCGAGCGCACTCCGAACCTGCCCGGCGCCACCGGCTCGCTGACCGGCCTGACCCGGGACAACATGACCCCGGAGAACCTCGCGCGCAGCGCCGTCGAAGGCATGCTCTGCGGCTTGGCCGCCGGCCTCGACGCGGTGCGCGCGCACGGCCTCGACGTCCAGCGCGTGCTGCTGATCGGCGGTGGTGCGCAGTCGCGTGCCGTCGGCGCGGTCGCGCCGCTGGTGTTCGGCGTGCCCGTGCAGCTGCCCGAAGTCGCCGAATACGTCGCGCTCGGTGCGGCGCGGCAGGCGGCGTGGGCCCTGGCGTCCAGTGCGGAACCCCCGTCCTGGCAGAAGAACCGCAAACTCCGGCTCGAGCTGGACGAGCCGACCGAGGCGCAGCGCGCCGAGGGCCACCGGATCCAGCAGCGCCACCTCGAAGCCCGCGAAGCGGCTTACGGGGTCCGGCGGAATCTCGGAGAGGACTGACCGATGGCTTCCATCACCTACGACAAGGCGACCCGGCGCTACGCCGGTTCGGAGCGCCCCGCGGTCGACGCGCTGGACCTGGAGATCGCCGACGGCGAGTTCCTGGTGCTGGTCGGCCCGTCCGGCTGCGGCAAGTCGACCAGCCTGCGCATGCTCGCCGGCCTCGAGGACATCGACGACGGCGCCGTCTGGATCGGCGACCGCGACGTGACCCAGCTGCCGCCGCGCTCGCGGGACATCGCGATGGTGTTCCAGAACTACGCGCTGTACCCGCACATGACGGTCGCGCAGAACATGGGCTTCGCGCTGAAGATCGCCGGCCGCCCCGCGTCCGAGATCAAGCAGAAGGTGTTGGAGGCGGCGAAGCTGCTCGACATCGTGGACTACCTCGACCGCAAGCCGAAGGCGCTCTCCGGTGGTCAGCGCCAGCGCGTCGCGATGGGCCGCGCGATCGTCCGCGAGCCGCAGGTCTTCCTCATGGACGAGCCGCTGTCGAACCTCGACGCCAAGCTGCGCGTGTCGACGCGTACGCAGATCGCCGCGCTCCAGCGCCGCCTCGGCGTCACGACGGTTTACGTCACGCACGACCAGGTCGAGGCCATGACGATGGGTGACCGCGTCGCGGTGCTGTCGGACGGCCTGCTGCAGCAGTGCGACACCCCGCGCGCGCTGTACGACCGGCCCGCCAACGCTTTTGTCGCCGGCTTCATCGGCTCGCCGGCGATGAACCTCGCCACCGCCAAGCTGACGGCCGACGGCGCGGAGGTGGGTGGCGCGCGCGTGCCGCTGACCCGCGAGACCATCGCCGCGGCCGACGGCGACACCGTGACCCTGGGCTTCCGGCCCGAGGCCCTCGAGGTCGTGACGAACGAGGACGGCGCCCTGCCGATCAAGGTGGACCTGGTCGAGGAGCTCGGCTCGGACGCCTTCGTCTACGGCAAGCTCGCCCAGACCGACGCCGACGACACCCGGCCCAACGTCGTCGTCCGGGTCGACCCGCGCACGCCGCCGGCCATGGGGGACACGCTGCACCTGCGGATCCGCCCGGACGAGCTGCACGTGTTCTCGGCCACGTCCGGGGCACGCCTGCCCTGACCTCGGCTCATGGGAAACTGGAAGTCGCCATGACTTCCAGTTCCTCCCACGGGCACCGCCCCCGCGCCCAGGTCGACATCGACCTCGACGCGATCCGCCACAACCTCACCCTGCTGGGCGCCCGCGCGCCCGGCTCCGAGGTGATGGCCGTGGTGAAGGCCGACGCCTATGGCCACGGCGCGCTGCCGGTGGCGCGCGCCGCGGTCGAGGCCGGGGCGAGCTGGCTGGGCACCTGCTCGCTCGGCGAGGCCCTGGGTCTTCGCGCGGCCGGGATCACCACCCGGCTGTTCAGCTGGCTGGACACCCCCGACACCGACTTCGCGCCGGGCATCGAGGCCGGCATCGACCTCGCGGCCAGCTCGCTGGGTGAGCTTCGCCGCATCGCGGATGCCGCCAAGGCGGGTACCCGAGCGCGTGTGCACCTCAAAATCGACACCGGGCTCTCGCGCAACGGCTGCCCGCCGTCCGCCTGGGCCGCACTGGTCGAAGCGGCGGCCGCCGAACCGCGGGTCGAGGTCGTCGCGATCTGGTCCCACCTCGCGTGCGCCGACGAACCCGGGCACCCCTCGATCGACCTGCAGGCCAAGCGCTTCGCCGACGCCTACGACACCGCCCGCGCCGCCGGGCTCGACCCGATCCGGCACCTCGCGAACTCCGCGGCCCTGCTCACCCGGCCGGACCTGCACTTCGACGTCGTCCGGCCCGGCATCGCCGTGTACGGGCTCAACCCGGTGCCGCAGCCCGAAGACCTGCGCCCGGCCATGACGTTCCGCTCGTCGGTCGCCCTGGTCAAGCGGATCGAAGCCGGGGAATCGGTGTCCTACGGGCACACCTGGACCGCTGCACGGGACACGAACCTGGCGCTCGTCCCGGCCGGGTATGCCGACGGCGTCCCGCGTTCCCTTTCGGGCCGCATGGACGTCCTGCTCGGCGGGCAGCGGCGCCCGGTCGCCGGGCGGATCTGCATGGACCAGCTGGTGGTCGACTGCGGCGATTACGCACCGGCCGTCGGCGACGAGGTCGTCCTGTTCGGCGCCGGGGCGCACGGCGAGCCGACCGCCCGGGAATGGGCGGACGAGCTGGGGACCATCGACTACGAAATCGTCACCTCGATGTACCGGCCGCGGGTGCGGCGCCGGTATCTGGGGGACCGCTCGTGACACCTTCACGACGACTGCTGGCCATCGCCGGCGGGGTCGGGGCACTGGCCACCGGAACCGTCGCCGCCATCGCCGTCGCCGCGCAGCAGCGGCGGCACAACGAGGACCCGGACATGGACGAGCCGCTGGGGGAGCTGAAGCCGGACCGCACTTCGACGGTCGCGGCCGAGGACGGCACGCCGCTTTCGGTCGAGGAGATCGACCCGGAAGACGGCGGTGAACCGGAACTGACCGTCGTGGGGGTGCACGGTTTTGCGCTTTCGCGGCGCTGCTGGCATTTCCAGCGTCGCGACCTCGCG
The DNA here is from genome assembly GCF_031082405.1 of Amycolatopsis sp. A133. Lineage (GTDB taxonomy): Bacteria > Actinomycetota > Actinomycetes > Mycobacteriales > Pseudonocardiaceae > Amycolatopsis. The sequence continues at coordinate 24,972 of NZ_JAVHJU010000014.1, read as the reverse complement.
TCGCTTCGGCTGCCGCGCGTGCGTCAGGTGTACTACGACCACCGCAGCCACGGGCTGTCCGGCGCGGCCTCCGCGGAGACGTCGACCATCGAACAGCTGGCGCGGGACCTGGACTGCGTGCTGCGGTCCGTGGTGCCGGACGGGCCCATCGTGCTGATGGGGCACTCGATGGGCGGCATGGTCATCATGGAGCTGGCCGCCGAGTTCCCTTCGCTGTTCGAAGACCGCGTGTGCGGGGTCGCGTTCATCGCGACGGCGGCGGGCGAAGTCGGGGCACGCGGGTTACCGCGTTCCCTGCTCTCGAAGTACAACCCGCTGACACGCGCCGCGGGCGGCCTCGCCGGCTGGCAGCCGGGGTTGGTGGAGTTCGTCCGCGCGGCGGGCGGCCAGCTGACGCGGCAGGCGGTGCGCCGGCTGGCGTTCGGCAGCCGCGACGTCGCCCCGCGGCTCGTCGACTTCATGCTCGAGATGCTGGAAGTGACGCCGGTGCGCGGGCTCGTCAACTTCATCGACACGCTCGGCAGCCACAACCGCTACGCGGCGCTGGCCGGCCTGAAGCACGCGGAAGTGCTGGTCATCGGCGGCGATTCGGACCGGTTCACGCCGATCGCGCACGCCGAGCGGATCGCGGCCGAGCTGCCCGACGCGGAGCTGGTGCGCGTCCGCGGCGCCGGGCACATGGTCCAGCTCGAGCAGTCCGAGCTGGTGAACAGCCATCTGATCGATCTCCTGCAACGCTGTTCCGGTGTGGACGGCGAATCCTCGTCCCGGCGAACCTGGTGGTGGCAGCGTTGAGTTTGGTGTTCCCGACCCCCGACGACACGATGGAGTTCGGGCGGGCGCTCGGCCGCGTGCTGCGCGCGGGCGACCTGGTGCTCCTGGCCGGCCCGCTCGGGGCGGGCAAGACGACCCTGACCCGCGGCATCGCGGACGGCCTCGGCGTGGGCGGCCGGGTGAGCAGCCCGACGTTCGTCCTGGCCCGTGTCCACCCGGCGGGCACTCTTGGGGTGCCGCTGGTGCACGTCGACGCGTACCGCCTGGGCGGCGATCTTTCCCAGCTGGACGACCTGGACCTCGACACGGACCTCGAGCGCTCGGCGATCGTCGTCGAGTGGGGCGAGGGTTCGGCGGAGCGGCTGTCGGACGACTACCTGGTGGTGCGGCTGGACCGCCGCGAGGACGACGTCCGCGAGGTCACCCTCGAACCGCACGGCACCTGGGCCGACCGCGTCCCGGAGCTGGTCAGCCCGTGACCCGGGCACGGCGTTTCGTTGTGCTCAACGACGCGCCGCTGGGCGATGGCGCGGACGAAGACCTGCTCAAGATCACGCAGGTCGCACGGTCCCTCGCCGACTTGATCGTCGCGTCACGGAACACCGCGCCCTTCACCTTGGCCATCGACGCCGCCTGGGGCATGGGCAAGAGCAGCCTCCTGCACCGGCTGGACGTGACGTTGGCCGCCGAGGCCGGGATTTCCACCGTGTGGTTCAACGCGTGGACCTCGGGCCGGGCGAGCGCGTTGGAAGGTCTGATCAAGTCGGTGCTGCTCCGCTTCGACCGCAACGTCATCCGGCGGGCCCTGCGGTCGATGTCGAAGCGCGCGCACCTGCTCGGTGCGTTGCGTGGACTCGGGCTCGTGGCTGCCAGCTTCTTCGGTCTCGGCCGGGTGGTCGACGAGATGTGGCAGCGCATGTCCTTGGACGCGCAGGCTCGCAACCAGATCAAAGGCGTCCTGCGCGATGCGTTCGGGGCCTGGCTGGCGAAGGGCGGCGAAGCCGGCGGCCGGCTGCTGGTCGTGTTCGTCGACGACCTGGATCGATGCGCGGGCGAACGTGTTGTCGAGGTGTGCGAAGCGATCAAGCTCTACCTCGACGTGCCGGGGATCGTCTTCGTGCTGGCCTGCGACCAAAGCGCTTTGTGGCGAGCGGTCCAGATCTCATCGGGCGTCGGCGACCCCGCGGCCGCGGTGGAGTACCTGGAGAAGATCGTCCAGATCAGCTACCGCATTCCGGCGCCGTCGTCCGACCAGGCTCTGCAGCTGGTGGACGGCTACCTCTACCGGTCGGGAACGAGCGGTTTGTTCGACAAGCCGCTGAAAGACCTGATCATCGAACGTTCCGGCCGCAACCCACGCCGGATCAAGCGGCTGATCAACAGCTTCGTGCTCGAGTACCACCTCAACCGGACCTGGGACGCGATCGGTCTGGAGAACCTGGTCAAAGTGATCATGCTCCAGCACTTCTACCCGGCGTTCTACCGCCTCCTGAGCAATCCCCGTCACCTCGGCCTGATCCCCGAGTTCCTGGCGTACCGGGACTTTCGCAAGGAAGTCAAGGAGGGTGGCGCGGTGACAACTTCCGGCTGGGCGGCGCTGTTCGGCTCGAAGGGGCTGCGGCCCCCGCAGGGCCGGTCGGACGAGCTGCACGACTTGGAGCGGCAGCTGCCGGCGGAGTTTCCGGCCCTGGTCGACGACCGGGACTTCGTGGCCTTGCTGGAGAGCTTCGGCCCGGCCACGGAAAGCGTGATGGAGCAGCTGCAACGGCGTCCGCTCGCGGTGACCCAGGTGCCGGAGGACCTGGCCATCACGGCCGACGGCGGGCTGGTCGCGGTCCAGCAGGTGGCGGGGCTGCGGGAGAGTTTCCCGTTGGCGGCGAACCGGCGATCGGCGCGCGTTCGCCTCCCGGTGGGCGAGCCGATCCGGCCGGCGCTGCGCGACCTCCGCGTCCTTTGGGTCGACGACCAGCCTCCGAACAACCGCGACCTGGCGGGCTACCTCGTCGAGTGCGGCGTCCGGGTCGACATCGCGAGGGGCTGGACCGAGGCACGGGACGCGCTGGTCCGGAATCGTCCGGACGCCCTGCTGTCGGACTTCCGGCGCGGCACCGATGACAACGCGGGGATCGACGATCTGGCGAGCTTCCGCCGCGAAGGCTACGACGGCCCGGTGCTGTTCTTCTCCGGGAAGGTACCCAGCCTGAGGCTGCAGAGCTGGATCCAAGAACTGCGGGCAGAGGGGCCGACCAACGACGAGAACGAGGTGGTGCGCTGGCTGGAGCAGCTGGTCGCCAGCCGGGAGGATTGACCACCGCCCACGCCACGCCAGGTCCGCCGGGTCCTGCGGCCGCAGGTGCAGCTGGTTGGCGATGTCCGGCACCTCCGAAGGCGGGCGCTCGAGGATCGCCGCCGCGGCCTCGGGATCACCTGATCCAGCCGGAACGCATTCGGGAAGGGCGAGGTCATTCGCGCCGCGCCGAACAAGCTGATCGGATCACGGCGGCGGACCGCCGGAGGGCAGCGACCGCCGGGTGCCCACGGTGGTCGCTGCCCTCGGTAGCCGCGCTCAGCCGCCGTTGTACTGCTGGTAGGCCGGTGCCCGGAAGGCCTTGGTGCCGGCGCCCGCGATCTTGTCGACCGCGCGCAGGAACTTCGGCCCCATCTTCGCGGTGGCCTGCCGGACCGGGTGTGTGGCCCCGAAGTCCTCCGGGTTCGCCTGGCCGTGCGCGAACATCGAGTAGATCAACACCGGCTTGCCCGCGGCGTCGAACATGATTCCCGCCTCGTTGCGGCCGTCGTTCAGCCAGCCCGCCTTCGTGGCGATCCTCGCCCGATCGGCGGACGACATCTCACGCCGGACACCGTCGGTGAACGCCACCTGCGACCGCAGGATGGACAGCAGGTGATCCGTCGACGCCGGGCTCAGCAACGTGCCCGCGACCAGCGCCTTCAGCAGGTCGTGGGTCTCGCGCGGAGTGGTTTGGCCGAGGAAGTAGCGGTTCGGGTTGGCCACCGGCGTGACCTGGGTCTTGGGGAAGCCCTTGGTCACCAGGATCTGGTTGATCTCGGCCGCCGGAACCACGAGCCCCACCAGCCGGACGCACGTGTCATCCGAAACCGTGAGGAACAGCGACAGGACGTGGCCCAGCGTGAACGCGCTCGGGTACGCCTTGTCCAGGATGATGATGCCGTCACCACCCGGCACGACGATGCTCGCCGGCACCTGGACCTGCTGGTCCAGGGTGAGCAGGCCACGGTCGATCTTGTCCATCAAGGTGACCGCGACGGCCACCTTGTTGACGCTGTACGCCTCGACGATCTCGTCGGACGCCACGTCGACGGCCACCTGGTCGGCCACGCTGATGTAGGAGTTCCAGGTGCCGCCTGCCTCAGCGGCCGCGTTGTCGTAGACGCGCTTGACCTTCTGCCTGGCCCGGTCCGGTGTGGCCGGGCTGGCCTCGATGTCCGCTTCCTGCGCGGACGCGGGAGAGCCGGCCAGAATGCTTCCAGCGGCGACAGCGGTCCCCAAACCGAACGCCGCTCGCCTGTTGAGTTGATACCCCATCGCGAGATCCAACCACGGATGGATGAACCTCGTGAGTGGTAACGCGGGTTCTAACCCTCCTTGACACTCACGACCGCCCGCGCCACGCCCAGGTCCACCAGGTCCTGGGGCCGCAGGTGCAGCTGATTGGCGATGTCCGGCACCTCCGACGCCGGCCGCTTGAGGATCGCCGCCGCCGCTTCCGGGGATGTCACCGAGAAGTACGCGTCCGGCGCCACCCACGTCGAGCCCGCCGCCGCGAACGCCAGTGCTCCGCCCGAGCCGCCTTCGCCGATCACCAGCGTTGTCACCGGGACCGATGCCGTCGCGACCGCCTCGAACATCTCCGCGATCGCGCCGCCCGCGCCCGCCTGCTCCGCCGCCGCGTCGTTCGCCGCGCCCGGGGTGTCGACCAGGGTCAGCACCGGGATGCCCAGCCGCGACGCCAGCCGCACCAGCCGCGCGGCCGTGCGGAAGCCCGAGGGCAGGGTCGGCGTGCCGCACTGGGCCGCGTACGCGATCGTCCGCCCGTCGCGCCAGCCGAAGCCGCACGCGACGCCGGGATCGGCGCCGCCCACCCGGTCGCCGCTGACGTCTTCCCGCCAGTCGAAGTACGCGTCGAGGTACTCGCCCGCCCGGGCGCGCGATGGTGACCGCGCCGCCTGAACCGCCTCCCAGCCCGTCGAAGGCAGTGAAGCGGCCCGCAGCGCGGAAGGCGGTGGGGCCGCCGCCGACGAGTGTGCGGTCAGCAGCCGCAGCCACCGTTCCAGCGTTGTGCCCAGTGCCTCCGGTGCCACGACGGCGTCGATCTGACCCCAGCCGAAGTGCGCCTCGGCCGTGTACGCCTCCGGCGAGCCGGCCGGGCGCACGCGCGAGCCCGCGAAGCCGACCTGTGCTTCCGGCAGGGCGAGGATGACGTCGGCGCCCGCCCCGAGCGTCGCCCAGCCGCCGCCGGTCGTCGGGTCGCGCAGGACCGAGATCTGCGGGATGCCCACCGACCGCGTCAACGCCGACGCCCGCGCCACCCGCTGCAGCTGCATCAACGCACGCATGCCCTGCTGCATGCGGCTGCCACCGGTCGCGATCAGCGACACCACCGGCAGCCGCGCGTCGCGGGCGTGCGCGAACGCCGCCTCGATCCGGTCGCCGGTCCGCTGCCCGAGCGACCCGCCGAGGAACCCGAACTCGAAGGCGACCAGCACGGCTTCGACGTCGCCGATCTTCGCCGTTCCGCAGACGACCGATTCCTTCTCGCCCGTGCGTTCCGAAGCGGCGGCGCGGGCTTCGCGGTAGCCCGGCCAGCCGATGGGGCCGTCGGCGGGCTCGTCGCGCAGCGGGGTCGGGAACTCCGTGAAGTCACCGGCGATCGCGCCGACGACCTCGCGCGCCGGCAGCCTAGGCACCGAGCGCCCGCTTCATGACCTTGCCCATGTCGTTGCGCGGCAACGCGTCCAGGTACCGGACGACCCGCGGGCGCTTGTGCGGCGCGAGCAGCTTGGCGACGTGGTCGGCGAGCTCCTCGGCGGCCGGTGGCTCGCCGGAAGGCACGATCCACGCGACGATCCGCTCACCCAGGTCGTCGTCCGGCTCGCCGGTGACGGCCGCCTCGGCGACGTGCGGGTGTTCGAGCAGCGCGTTCTCGATCTCGCCCGCGCCGATCTTGTACCCGCCGCTCTTGATCAGGTCGGTCGCCTTGCGCCCGACGATCTTCACGTACCCGTCGGCGTCACGCGTCGCCACGTCGCCGGTGCGGAACCAGCCGTCGACGAACGCGGCCGCGGTCGCGTCCGGGCGGTTGAGGTACTCGGTGAACAGGTTGGGGCCGCGGACCTGGATCTCGCCGACGGTCCCGACGTCGTCGATCACTTCGCCCCCGTCGCCGACCAGCCGCAGTTCCACCCCGCGCAGCGGCACGCCGACCGTGCCGGGCTTGCGCTCGCCGTCCGCGCGCACGCTGGTGTTCATCAGCGTCTCGGTCATGCCGTAGCGCTCGACGACCTGCTGGCCGGTCGCCCCGGTGATCCGCTGGTGGTCGTGCACCGGCAGCGCCGCGGACCCGGAAACGAGCAGACGTGCGCCCTTGAGGGCCTCCGCCAGCGCGGTGTCGGTACCGACCTCGCCCGCGATGCGGTGGTACATCGTCGGGACGCCGAACAGCATCGTGGCGCCGGCCGAGAGTTCGCGGGCGACGCCCTCGGTGGAAAACCGGCCGAGGTGGCGCACCGAACCGCCGCGGCGCAGCGGGCCGAGGATGCCGAGGATCAGGCCGTGCACGTGGAACAGGGGAAGCGCGTGCACGAGGACGTCGCCGGCCGTCCAGTCCCAGGCGTCTTCCAAGGCATCCAGCGTGGTCGCGAGCGCACGGCGGGGGAGCACGACACCCTTCGGCGGACCGGTGGTGCCCGAGGTGTAGACGATCAGGGCGGGGGACTCCGGGTCCGGCTCTTCCGCGAGCGCACCGGCCTCGCCGGTGAGCGGGATGTCGCGGCGCGGCAGGGCCGCCAGCCCGGCGGGCAGGTCGACGCCGGGTTCGGCCAGGACAAGTGCCGGTGCGCTGTCGGCGAGGATGTGGGCCAGCTCGCGCTCGCCGATCTTCGGGTTCAGCGGCACCGCCGGCACCCCGGCGAGCAGCGCGGCGACGACCGCGACGCTCGTGTGCACGGTCGGCGTCGCCCACACCGCCACCCGGCCGGGTGGCAGCTCGCGGGCGAGACCGCCGGCAACGGCGGCGAGGTCGTCGTAGGTCAGGGCGTGGTCGCCGAAGCGCAAGGCAACCTTCGCGGCACCGGCGACGAGCGTGGGGAACAAGGGGTCGGGCACCGCGGGGACCTCCCAGTGTCGGACTCCATCCGCACGTTACCGTGCTGATCGGTCCCCTGCAGCAAGCAGGCGAAGACGCTGGTCGTAGGCTGGGACACCGTGTTGGTACTGGCGATCGATACCTCGACCCCGGCGGTGACCGCGGGCGTCGTCGCGCTGGACGGCGAGCGGGTCGAGACGCGCGGTGACCGCGTCACGGTCGACCCCCGCGCCCACGGAGAGCTGATCACGCCGCACGCACTGGCCGCTGCCGAAGCCGCCGGCGTGACCCTGAAGGACCTCGACGCGATCGTCGCCGGTGTTGGCCCCGGGCCGTTCACCGGCCTGCGCGCCGGGATGGCCACCGCCGCCGCGCTCGGTCACGCCCTCGGCATCCCGGTGTACCCGGTCTGCAGCCTCGACGCGCTGGCCGCCGACGTGCCGCCGGGGGACAACGCTTTCCTCGTCCTGACCGACGCCCGGCGCCGCGAGGTCTACTGGGCCGCCTACGACGCCGAGGGGCGGCGCACCGACGGCCCGCACGTCCAGCGTCCCGCCGACCTCGAGACCGGCGTCAAGGTGGCGGCCGGGGACGGCGCCCTCCTCTACGCCGACGCGCTCGACGTCCGGCCGGTCGAGCCGCGGTTCCCGTCGCCCGCCGGGCTGGTGAAGGTCGCTCGGAGCGCCTTGCTCGCGCAGGAACCGCCGGCGCCGCTGACGCCGTTGTACCTGCGCCGTCCCGACGCCGCGGAGCCCGCCGCGCCGAAACGGGTGACCGCTCCGTGAGACTCGGACCCCTGCGCCGCATGGACATCGCCCGGTGCGTGGAGATCGAGAAGATCCTGTTCCCCGGGGACGACCCGTGGAGCGCGCGCGCCTTCCACTCCGAACTGGACGCGGGCAACTTCTACCTCGCCGCGCGCCCGGACGAGGGTGACGAGCTGCTCGGTTACGCCGGGCTGGCCGTCGTCGGGCGCCGCCGCGGCGAGTACGAGGCGACCGTGCACACCATCGGCGTCGCCCCCGAACACCAGGGCCAGGGGATCGGCAAGGCGCTGCTGCAGGCGCTGCTGACGCGGGCCGACGAGTTCGAGGCGCCGGTCTTCCTCGAGGTCCGCACGGACAACACCACCGCGCTCGCCCTGTACGAGCGCCACGGCTTCGAACGGCTCGGCATCCGGAAGCGCTACTACCAGCCTTCCGGCGCCGACGCGTACACGATGGTCCGCCCGGCGCGGACGCGAGACGGGGTGGCGGGCTGATGGCACGCATCATCATGGGCATCGAGAGCTCGTGCGACGAGACCGGCGTCGGCCTGGTCCGGCTGCACGACGACGGCACGGTCGAGCTGCTCGCGGACGAAGTGGCCTCCAGCGTGGAGCAGCACGCCCGCTTCGGCGGCGTGGTGCCCGAAGTCGCCAGCCGCGCGCACCTCGAAGCGATGGTCCCGACGACCGAGCGCGCGTTCGCCACGGCGGGGCTGTCGATGTCCGATGTGGACGCGATCGCGGTGACGGCGGGGCCGGGCCTGGCGGGCGCGCTGCTCGTCGGCGTCTCGGCGGCGAAGGCGTACGCGACGGCGCTGGACGTGCCGCTGTACGGGGTCAACCACCTGGCCGGGCACATCGCGGTGGACACGCTGCAGCACGGGCCGTTGCCCACGCCGTGCCTGGCGCTGCTGGTCTCGGGCGGGCACACGCAGCTGCTGCGCGTCGACGACATCGCGTCGTCGATCACCGAGCTCGGGTCCACTGTGGACGACGCGGCGGGCGAGGCGTACGACAAGGTGGCCCGCGTGCTGGGCCTGCCGTACCCGGGCGGCCCGCCGATCGACAAGGCGGCCAAGAACGGCAACCCGGCGGCGATCGCGTTCCCCCGCGGCATGACGGGCCCCCGCGACGCGAAGTTCGACTTTTCCTTCTCCGGCTTGAAGACGTCGGTCGCTCGTTGGGTCGAAGGCGCTTTGCGGCGTGGCGAGGAGATTCCGGTGGACGACGTCGCGGCGTCGTTCCAGGAGGCCGTCGCGGACGTGCTGACGGCGAAGGCGATCCGCGCGGCGAAGGAGCAGGGAATCGACACGATGGTGATTTCCGGTGGCGTGGCGGCGAATTCGCGGTTGAAGGAGCTGGCGGCGGAGCGCTGCGCGGTGGCGGGCATCGAGCTGCGGGTGCCGAGGCCGAGGCTGTGCACGGACAACGGTGCGATGATCGCGGCTTTGGGGGCGCATGTGGTGGCGGCGAAACGGCCGACGGCACGGCTGGACTTCAGCGCGAACCCGGCTTTGCCGGTGAACGTGGTTTCGCTCTAGCTACTGGGCTGTTCCCTTCAGTAGCCACCGGTCGACCGGCACCTCGAGCAGGACTCGAGGGCCGAAGGGGGCGATCTCTTTGCCGACATCCCAGCCGTCGTACTTGGCGGCGATCGCGGCGAGGACGTCGTTGGGCAGTGCGTCGCGGTGGAGTCGTGCCCGCCCTTCGGCGACGATCGGGTTGTCGCCGTCCTCGAGTGCGAGGCTTACTCGGAGGTCGTTCAGGACGTTGCGCACGTGTGCAGAGCCAGAGGTTGCGGTCCTTGTTCAGCCGGTTGGTGATCCCCACGTCGCCAGCTTGCGGGCCGCGGTGGGCGCTTGCGCTCGGTCCTGTATCGAAGTCGTGTCGAGCTGGGCTGGGGTGAACCGCTCGTGGCCTTTCCCGTGTTCAGGCTGCGAATGGCAGGGTTTCGTGCAGGTTGTTGCGCCGGGGTAGTCGGCGCCGGTCGATGAACACTGGAGGCAGGAACTCGGGGCGTCCGTCGGCGGCGATACGCACTTCCCAGCCCGACCGGTGCAGTAACCGGTGGTGGTGGGCGCACATCAGTACCAGGTTGGTGAGGTCTGTAGGTCCGCCATCAGCCCAGTGCCGGATGTGATGACCTTGACAGTGCCGAGGCGGCCGATGACAGCCCGGGAAAGCACAACCCCGGTCCCGGAGGAACAGAGCCCGACGCAACCCGGCCGAGATCAACCGGCGGAGGCGACCGAGATTGAGCGGTTCGCTGTTGGCGCCCAGGACCGCAGGGATGATCATGGCATCGCAGGCATGCACCCGGGCTTCGGCGGCCGACATTTCCCCGGTATCGCCGAGCGTGGCCTTCCCGACCCCGGACTTCAGATCCTCCAGGGAGACCGCGACCATCACGTGGGCTCGTTCCCCGGCCTGCATCGGCAGGTCCGGAGAGTTCAGGGCGAGATCCACGGCATCGGAGAAGGCATCGCCGTAGCGCTGCGGAGTGGTGCGGAAGTCGGGTCCTTCGTCCCCGTTGCGACGCTCGGCCAACGCGTCCAGCAACGCGCTGGCACGGGTGCCGGTTTCGTCATCGAACCGACCGCTCAGCTCCCACACCCCGGTTCTTTTCCGGCGCAGGAACAACTCACGGGCCGGGGCCACGGGCTCGATGTCGTCAGGCGCGGTTCCATCGGGAACGAGGTGGGCGAGGATGCGGGCGCCCAGGGCGGCGACCTGCTTGTGCCCGGCCTCTTCGGCGAAGGTCAGCAGGTTGGCCTCGGCACTCGAACAGTGCACAGGCGGAACCTGAGCCAGAACATCGGTGATCACATCGATCATCGGGTTGCTCAACCGCCCCGCCAGAGCAGCAGCACCGGTAGCAGGGGCCAGGGCGGGGATCGGGCTGCCATCAAGGTTCCGGCCGGGATTCACCAAACGGGCACGTTTCACCAGACGTTCCGCAGCCGGCTTCGGCACATCGCCGACATGCTCCAACAACCGGGCAGCGGAGCGGTAGCCGAACAGCTCCATCACTCCGCGCTGCTCGATGTCCACCAACAGAGCACCGAGTTCGGCTTCGGCGGAGCGCATGGTTGTGAGCAGCTCACCGATGCGGTCGGCAAAAGCCACCGCGTCGGAGGAGGTGTGAGCTGCGTTGCTGGTCATGCCTCCAAATTACCGACCATCGAACACGGGTTCGTCACTCGATCGGGCAAAGATCAAAGCCACTGTCCGCACCCCAGAACACCACGAAAGCCCGGCAGGGCAAGCGAAGCGTGGGGAATCGGCGCTGCCGACCGCGACGCGGCGCAATCCCGCGGAGCGCCGATTTCCCACGCCACGGCGAAGCCGTGCTTGAAGCCCAGCCACCTTCTCTCCCCATGCCGACCACCGACACGCCCCACAGCGCCAACCTGCCCGCGACGACTTCGATCAGGCCCTAGACCGTGAACCGCAGCCGTGTGCCCGCGATGGGCGGCGGACGTTCGGTCTCGGTGATCCCGCCCGTGGCCGCCTCCGCCACGACTGACCGCCACAGCGCTGCAGCCGGCGGGTTGTTGCGGTCGAACGACAGCGTCCACTCGCCGGGGTGGCGGGTGAACAGCAGCCGGGCTGCCCGGCGGGCCACGCCCTGGTGGCGGTACCGGCGGACGACGAAGAACTCGGCGACGTTCCACGACCCGTCGTTGTCGACGTCGCTGCGCAGCAGGGCGAAGCCGCCGAGCGTGCCGTCGACGGTGATGAAGTGCGCCTCGCGGCCGGATTCGGTGAAGTACGAATCCAGGTAGCGGTAGGTGAACGTGCCGTGCGGGGTGAGGTCCAGACCGCGGATCTCGGAAAAGTCGTACTGGTAGAGCTGGATCAGGTTCGCCAGCACCGGCTTGTCCGCCTCGGTGGCGGTGACGAGTTCGACGTCCACGGACGCCAGTGTCGTTGACCCGGTCGCGGGCCCGCGACCGATTTAGGACGCCGTCGCCGGGGCCGCGGTCCGTACGCCCAGCAGTTCCTCGATCGCCGCGACCGCCAGGACCGCCGCATTGCCTTCGCCGTAGGGGTTGCCCACCTGAGCCGGGCGCAGTTCGCCGCTCAGCAGCCGCGCCGCCGTGTCCGCGATGCGCTCGGTGTCCGTGCCCACCAGCCACGCGCACCCCGCCTCCACGACCTCCACGCGCTCGGTCACCTCGCGCAGCACCAACACCGGGGTACCGAACGTCGGCGCCTCCTCCTGGATGCCGCCGGAATCCGTCAGCACCACCGACGCCAGCCGCAGCGCGCGGACCAGGTCCGGGTACTCGAGGGGATCCGTCACCGTCACCCGGGGCAGGCCGGCCAGCGCCGCCTCCACCTGGGCGCGGACCTGCGGATTGGGGTGCGCCGGGAACAGCACCTGCACGTCCGGGTGCTCGGCCACGATCAGCTGCACCGCCGCCAGCGTTCGCTCCAGCGGCTCGCCCCAGGACTCCCGCCGGTGCGACGTGACGAGCACCAGCCGCTCACCGGCCTCCGCGAGCTCCATCTCCAGCAACGCCAGCGCCGTGTCGCGCGCCGGCAGGTCGCGGGCCGCGATCTCCAGGACGGCGTCGACGACCGTGTTGCCCGTGACCGCGATCTGCTGCCGCGCAACGCCTTCCGAGCGCAACGCCGCCGCCGCGCCGAGCGTCGGCGCCAAGTGCAGCGCCGCGAGCCGCGACACCATCTGCCGCGCGCCCTCCTCCGGGAACGGCGCCGCGAGGTCGTGCGTGCGCAGCCCGGCTTCCAGGTGCACCACCGGGATGCCCAGCCAGAACGCCGCCAGCGCACCGGCCAGCGTCGTCGTCGTGTCGCCCTGGACGACCAGCGCGGCCGGGGCGTGCCGGCGCAGCGCGTCGTCGAGGGCGGGCAGCAGGCCCGCCATCAGCTCGGCCTGGCCGCCGGTCACCCGCGGCGGCACGTCCAGCCACGCGTCCACGGCCAGGCCGAACGGCTCCAGGGCCTGCTCGACCATGCCCGGGTGCTGGCCGCTGTGGACCAGCACCGGCCGCAGCGCCGGGTGGGCGGCCAGCGCCAGTGCCAGCGGCGCGAGCTTGAGGGCTTCCGGGCGCGTCCCGGCCAGCAACATCACGTCCACCCCGCGGTGCCCCTTCTCCACATCGTTCAGTGTCCAGGAATTTCTTTCCCACGGGGCCGCCGGCGTGCGAGGGGCACACGCCGGCGGCCCGGGGGGTCACCGCCTCAGTCCCGCGCCTGGGAGAGACGGCGGTTGCGGCGGTGGACGGCGATCAGCGCGACGGTCCCGAGCAGGACCAGGAGCACGCCGACGGCCAGCCACCACCCGATGTCGGCTCCGGTGGCGGCGAGGGTGCCGACCCCGCCACCGGCCACGCCGACTCCGGCGCCCGGCATCTTGTACATCTCCGACCTCGCTCAGGCCTGCGCGAAACGGCGGCGGAAGATGCGCGTGCCGACCGGCACCGCGACGGCGCCGAGCAGGCCGAGCCCGATCCAGAGCCCGGCCCCGGACGCCAGCGGCATCGGCGGCGCGGCCGGGCCGCAGGTCGCCGACGACACGACCACGTCACCCGAGCCGAGCGCCTTGAGCCCTTCGCCGAGCAGCTTCACGTGGACGGCGTTGACCGTGAGGCTGCCGTCGGCGTTCTTGATCTGCTCGTTCAGGATGATCGTGGCGACGTTGAGCGCGCCGAGACCGACCTTGATCTGCGTGTTCGCGGCCGGGGTCGAGTCGACCGCGCCGACGCTGCCGAGGTTCGCGCCGACCAGTTTCGCGCTGCCTTCGACGCCCTTCTGCGTCGCGGTGCAGACGGCCTCGACGAGCTTGATGCCGACGTTGCCGAGGGCCGCCTTGAGCAGCGGCAACCCGACGTCGGCGGTGCTCGCCTTCGCCGTCACCGCACCGGAATTCTCGTCGCGCTTGGCCTCGGTGTTGATCACGCCGGTGGTCAGGACGCCGGTCAGGTCGACCTTCGCCAGGCTGCTGGTCGCCGGGCCCGCGGTGCTGGCGGCCGCGAACGGGCCCGCTTTCACCGCGTCCTGGCCGAGCAGCTTGACGTTGACCTTGACGCCGTATGCGGACCCGTCGCCGGGTGCTGCCGAAGCGGGGGCCGCGCCGGCGAGCACGACGCTCGCCACGACCGCGGCGAGCAGCCCGCCACGGCGCACGAGGGAGCTCTTCATCAAGTGTTCCTCCGAATTGCTGGATTGATCGGGGGTTTGCGTGACCGTGGCGCGGATCGAACCGGCTTGCCTCGAACTCGGCACGCGGATCGACTATCGCGAAGACCGGCCGGAATAGCACACAAAATTTCCCGGATCACCGGATCGGGTAAGGCTCGCCGCCGTTTCCGCTGGTCGTTTTCGGTATCACTCGAACGGCGTAACAAGTTCGGCGAAACATCAGCCGATTGGGCGGCTTTTCCACCCCTCCGAGTGGAAACCCGTGGCACACATGTCCTACGCTCGCCCGGGGTCCGCAGCTTGATCGGAAAATCGGCACCGGAAGGAACGTCGTGGCGGTAGCGAGCGCGCCGAACTCAGGAACGACAAGGTTTTCGCTGGTCATGGCGCTGAGTGCGCTTGCGGCCGCGGGGGTCGGGGTGGTGCTGGCCGAGCGGTTCTACCGCGAGCTGGAAGTGCGGCTCGCCGGCGCGATCCTCGACCTGTTCACTACATCGGGTGTTTATGTGGCACCCGATCGGGAGTCTGTTTACTTTGGGTTGACGAGCGCTGCTCCGTTCGGGTTGAGAATGACACCGGAATGTTCTTCGGCGTTCCTCTTGCTCCCGCTGCTCGTTGTGACGATGGTCATGCTGTACTTCCGGCCGTCGAATGCGCGACGGCTCTTTCTTTCGCTCGGCATTTCCGCGGTCGTCGTCGTGCTGGTGAATCAGCTGCGCATTCTCACGATCGTCGGGCTCGTGCACCGGTTCGGCACCGACGATGGCTACTACTGGGGGCACACGCTGCTCGGCTCGATGGTGAGCGTGTTCGGCGGCGCCGTCTCGATCGTCCTGTTCGTCTGGCTGGCCACCCGGAAGAAGAAAGCATGAGCGTCAAGGTCGTCCTGGCGATCACGCAGGCGTTCGCGCTCACGATGAGCGTGGCGTTCCTCGTCTACGTCGTGGTGATCGTGGTGCCGTACCTGCGCCGTAAACCCGGCCCCGCCGGCGACCCGGCCGGCTTCACGTGGCACTTCTTCGTGCCCTGCCGCGACGAGCAGACGGTCATCCGCGAGACCGTCCGCTACCTGCGCACGACGTTCCGCCGGGCGCACGTCTGGGTCGTCGACGACGACTCGGAGGACCGCACCGCGCGCGTCGTCCGGATGCTGTGGCGGCGCCACGGCGGCTACGACCCGTACCTGCACCTGGTGCCGCGCGTGCGGCCCGAAGCCCGGACCGGCAAGGGTGACGCGCTGAACGCGGCGTACCGCGCCCTGAACGACTGGATGGGCCCGGACGCGCGCCGCGACGACGTCGTCGTGGTGGTCGTCGACGCCGACGGCCGTCCGGCGCCGAACTGCCTCGAAGCCTGCGCGGCACCGCACCTCTTCGGCGACCCGGCGGTGGGTGCGGTGCAGCTGGACGTCCGGATGAGCAACGTCGGCACGCCGCCGCCGAGCCGCAACCCGGCCGGCCGCTGGTTCGGGCTGAAGCTCGCGCAGCTGCAGGACCTGGAGTTCCGGACGGCGATCGCGGCGATCCAGACGTCCCGCGGCTTCACCGGCACCATCTCCATGGGCGGCAACGGCCAGTTCACCCGGCTCACGGCGCTCGACTCGATCGCGGGCGAAGACGAACAGCCGTGGCGCGGCTCGCTGCTGGAGGACTTCGAACTCGGCGTCCACCTGCTCACGGCCGGCTGGCGCACCGGGTTCACCCCGGACTCTCATGTGGCGCAAGAAGGTCTGTACAGCCTGCGGCGGTTCCTCGTGCAGCGCACGCGGTGGGGCCAGGGCACCATGCAGTGCGCCCGGTACCTGCGGCGGATCTGGGATTCCCCGCACGTCAGCACGCTCGGCGCGGCGGAGATGATGTACTACCTGGCCCAGCCGTGGCTGCAGCTGCTGGGTTCGCTGCTGTACCCGATCCCGTTCGTGCTCCTGGTGATCGGCACCGCGGGCGACCCGGCGCAGATGTGGACGTGGTTCACCGGCGGCGCCTGGATCCTGTTCGCCGTCTACGGCTCGTTCGGGCTGCTGCCGTTCCTGGTCTGGGGCCCGATCTACCAGCTGAAGTGCTTGCGCAGCAGGAACTTCCTGCGCGGGCTGGGCATGGGCTTCGCGTACGCCGCGTACATCTACACGTTCTACGTGACGTCGTGGCGGGCGCTGTTCAGGCTGGTGCGCGGGCGCAACGGCTGGGCGAAGACGCGCCGCAACACCGAGCAGTCGGCCGGGGTGAAGGTCGCGCTCGACGCGTGAGCGCGACCTCCACCCGGTGCGTCAGAACGCCGGGACGATCCGGACGTCGTCGGCCTTGACGAAGGCGATCCGGTGCCCGAACTGGATCTGGACGTACTTGAGCTTGCCCTTCACGACCACGTGGTTCGCGGGGTCGAAGGTGGTCGCCCAGTAGTACTCCGAGCCGACCGTTCCGCCGGAGGAGTACTTCTGGCCGGCGGAGAGCGTGTACGGCAGCGGCGTGATCGCCTGCACGGTCACGCCGGCCGGGTAGGCCTCCGGCTCGGGGTAGGCGCGCCCGAACACCGGCACCGAGGCGGCGCCGGGCTTCGGCGTCACGACCCAGCCGATCGCGGGCTTCGCGACCCGGGCGTTGCGCGGGTTCTGGAACCAGCCCTTCTGGCCGAGGTACCAGATCGCCGTCCAGTCGCCCCGGACTTCGGCGACGGCGTACCGCTGCCCGGTCGCGACGCGGCTGCCCACGTCGGCGACGTCCATGGTGGACGCCGTGCCCTTCGGGTGCAGGCCGATGTCGACCAGCAGCGGCGAGGACTCACTGGGCTCCGAGTGCAGGATGACGGCCTCCGAGCCGCGCGGCACGCAGGTGGTGCCGGGGCCGTCGCAGCCGGTGAACGCGGGCTGGTTCTTCGCGAAGTCCGGATCGATGGTGACCAGCGACGAGCCCGGCAGGCCGAACCCGCCGAGCGGCGCGCCCAGCAGGTCGAAGTAGTGCGACCAGTCCCAGTAGGGGCCCGGGTCCCAGTGCATGCCCGGGATCGTGGCCGGCGTCGTGCCCGGCACGTTGTCGTGGCCGATGATGTGCGCGCGGTCGAGCGGGATGCCGTACTTGCGCGAGAGGTAGCCGACGAGCTTCGCGCTCGAGCGGTACATGGCCTCGGTGTACCAGGTGCCCTTCGCGGCGAAGCCTTCGTGCTCGATGCCGATCGACTTCGCGTTGACGTACCAGTTGCCGGCGTGCCAGGCGACGTCCTTGGTCGGCACGTGCTGCGCGATCAGGCCGTCGGCCGAGCGGATGGAGTAGTGCCAGCTCACGTACGTCGGGTCCTGCACGAGGTCGAGGACGTTCGCCCAGTAGCCCTCGGTGTCGTGGATGACGATGTGGTCGATCTTCTGGCTCGACGGCCGGTCTGCGAGGTCGTGGTTGCCGTAGTCGTCGTTCGGCAGTTCCTGGTAAGGCGCGGGCACGGACTCGCAGGCGACCCGCTTCGGGCACTCGACGTTCGCGGCCGTCGTCTCGCCGTGCGGCGGGACGGCCAGGTCCGGCGTCGGGGACAGCGTGACCTGCTGGCCGTCGTCCGTCGTCCGGGCGACGCCGGTCTTGACCGTGTCGAAGACTTCGTCGGCGAAGGTCTGCGCGGCGGCCTGGTCGGCGGAGCCGCTGTAGCGCGCGACGGCGTAGTACCAGTCGTTCGCGCTCCGGTGGTACTCCGCGAGCAGGGCCGCGCCGCCTCGGATGTTCTGCTTCGCGTCGGAGCGCAGGGTTGCGGCGTCGGTGCCGAGGAGGCGCGCGGCCTCGTCGACGGTCTGCAGCGTGGGGGGTGGGGCGGCGGGGCCGGCCTGCGGGTGGCGGGCGGGGCGGGCGTCGTCGCCGCGCGGGTCTTCGGTGCCTTCGTCGTGGTGGCTGGTCGCCACTCCGGCTTCGCGCAGGTCGGTGAGGTGCATCGGCCCGTAGCCGGCCGACGTGCTGGGCGTGCCGGCGTTGGCGTCCCAGCGGGACTCCAGGTACGAGACGCCCAGGAGGATGTTCTCCGGGATGCCGAACTCGGTCGCCGCGGCGGTGAAGTCGCGTTGCCGTTGGCTCGTTGGGCCGGCTTGGGCCGGGGTGGCGGCCAGGCCGGTGAGGAGGGTGATGGCGGCGGTGATGGCCGCCGCTCTCGGGACGGGGCGGGACATGGGCATGAACCCCCAGGGTGCAGGTGCCAGAGGTGAGAACCTAACCAGAAACTCACCTCGGGGGTAAGGGCTGCCCTGTTGATGCGCTCGTTGTCTGGCGGGGGAGGTCCGGGGCGGTCCCGGGTGGCGCTCGGGTCGCGGCTTGGTGATCTGGGTGGCGCCTCGGTAAAACTGCCGGTCAGGGTGGTTGCGAGGGGCTTCTTCGCTCGTCGGGTGGACCCTCCTTGCACGACTGGCACTCACGTGGATAGAGTGCTAATCGCACGGCCCGAACAGCCCCGGCACCCGCGACGGCGGGGGTGGTAGAGCCGTAACCACATCCTGCCAACGCTTTCGACGACCGTGGAGGTCAACCCGGTGAGCGTGAACATCAAGCCGCTCGAGGACAAGATCGTTGTCCAGACGAGCGAGGCCGAGGAGACGACCGCTTCCGGCCTCGTCATCCCCGACACCGCCAAGGAGAAGCCCCAGGAGGGCAAGGTTCTGGCCGTGGGCCCGGGCCGGATCGACGACAAGGGCAACCGCGTCCCGCTGGACGTGAACGTCGGCGACGTCGTCATCTACTCCAAGTACGGCGGCACCGAGGTCAAGTACAACGGCGAGGACTACCTCATCCTGTCCGCCCGCGACGTGCTGGCCGTCATCAACTGACGTCCGCTCGCAGCGCATGACGCCCCGGGCCCCGCACAACGCCGGGGAGCGGGGCGTTCGTGCGTTCAAGACCACCGGAAGGTAAGCGGAAAACGCTATGCCCAAGCAGATCAAATTCGACGAGGACGCTCGTCGCGCACTCGAGCGCGGGGTGAACAAGCTCGCCGACGCGGTCAAGGTCACCCTCGGCCCGCGTGGCCGCCACGTTGTGCTCGACAAGAAGTTCGGCGGCCCGACCATCACCCTCGACGGTGTCACCGTCGCCCGTGAGATCGAGCTCGACGACCCGTTCGAGAACCTCGGCGCGCAGCTCGCCAAGAGCGTCGCCACCAAGACCAACGACGTCGCGGGTGACGGCACCACGACCGCGACCGTGCTCGCGCAGTCGCTGGTGAAGGTCGGCTTGCGCAACGTCGCGGCCGGCGCCAACCCGTCCTCGATCGGCCGCGGCATCGAAGCCGCCGCGGAGAAGGTCATCGAGGTCCTCAAGGCCAAGGCCACCCCGGTCAAGGGCCGCGAGAACATCGCGCAGGTCGGCACCGTCACCTCCCGTGACGCGAACATCGGCGCCCTGCTCGGCGAAGCCGTCGAGAAGGTCGGCGAAGACGGCGTCATCACCATCGAGGAGTCGTCGACCTTGGCGACCGAGCTGGTGATCACCGAGGGCGTCCAGTTCGACAAGGGCTTCCTCTCGGCGCACTTCGCGACCAACCCGGAGGAGCAGAAGGCGATCCTCGAGGACGCCTACATCCTGCTGGTCCGCGAGAAGATCTCGTCGCTGGCGGACCTGCTGCCGGTGCTCGAGAAGGTCGTCGAGGCCAAGAAGCCGCTGCTGATCATCGCCGAGGACGTCGACGGCGAAGCGCTGTCCACCCTCGTGGTGAACTCGCTGCGCAAGACGATCACCGCCGTCGCGGTCAAGGCGCCGTTCTTCGGTGACCGCCGCAAGGCGTTCCTGGACGACCTCGCGGTCGTCACCGGCGGCGAGGTGATCTCCACGGAGATCGGCATGAAGCTGGCCGACGCGAACCTCGGTTCGCTCGGCAGTGCGCGGCGCATCGTCGTCACCAAGGACGACACCACCATCGTCGACGGCGCCGGCACCAAGGACGCCACCCAGGCGCGGATCGCGCAGATCCGCAAGGAGATCGAGAGCACCGACTCCGACTGGGACCGCGAGAAGCTGCAGGAGCGGCTCGCGAAGCTCGGCGGCGGGGTTGCGGTCATCAAGGTCGGCGCGGCCACCGAGACCGAGCTGAACGAGCGCAAGCACCGCATCGAGGACGCCGTGGCCGCGACCAAGGCGGCCGTCGAGGAGGGCATCCTGCCCGGCGGTGGTTCGGCGCTGGTCCACGCGGTCAAGGAGCTCGAGGGCGGCCTCGGCCTCGAAGGCGACGAGGCCACCGGCGTGCGCATCGTGAAGGACGCGCTGACGGCCCCGCTGTTCTGGATCGCGACCAACGCGGGCCACGAGGGCGCGGTCATCGTCAACAAGGTCCAGGAGCAGAGCTGGGGTCAGGGCTTCAACGCCGCCACCGGCGAGCTGACCGACCTGCTGGCCGCCGGCATCGTCGACCCGGTCAAGGTGACGCGGTCGGCGGTGGCGAACGCCGCCTCCATCGCCCGGCTGGTGCTGACGACGGAGAGCTCCGTCGTCGAGAAGCCGGCCGACGAGGAGCCCGCCTCGGCGGGTCACGGCCACTCGCACTGACGCACGGCCCGAACCGGGGCGGCATCCCACCAGGGGTGCCGCCCCGTTCTTGTCGCACTTTCACGTGAAAGTGATCCGGAGGCGAAGGCTCCGGATAGCTTTCACGTGAAAGCTCGGAACGGCACGGAGGGCGGCACCCCACCCGGTGCCGCCCTCCGATGTCTGTGGCGCGCTCAGCCGCCGGACATGCTGAGCGCGCGTTTGTCCGATTTGATGATGTGCTCCCGTTCGGACTCCGAGAGCCCGCCCCAGATGCCGTAGGGCTCGTGCACGGCCAGCGCGTGGCTGCGGCACATCTCCAAGACCGGGCAGCTCAGGCAGACGGCCTTCGCCCTGGCCTCCCGCCGTGCCCGCGCCGGGCCGCGCTCGCCGTCCGGGTGAAAGAAGGACGCGCTGTCCATCCCCCGGCACGACCCTTCGAGCTGCCAGTCCCACATGTCGGCGTTGGGTCCTGGGAGCCTGCGCGTGTCTGCCATCCTGACCGCCTCCGTCATTCGGTCGATGCCGCTAGCTGCTCTGCTGTGGTGCCGATACTCCATTCGGTGCAACGGCGGTAACGTTAGAAGCGCGCCAATAGTTGTTCAAGCGATTCGGTTCGATTCAGCCGTTAGGCATCCCCCGGATGTGTGAGCAGGGCTTTCGCCTCCGGTTGCCGACTGCGCTGGGTGCCTGGATATTGAGGCTCGTGGGAGCTGGGTCGGGCACCGAAGAACCCACCCTGCCGGTGGCCTCGGTCGCCCGCCGGCTCGGGGTCGCGCCGTCCACCCTCCGAACGTGGGACCGCCGCTACGGGCTGGGGCCGAGCCGGCACACCGACGGCCGGCACCGCCGCTACGGCAGCTCCGACATCGGCAGGCTCGAACTGATGCAGCGCGCGTTGCTGAGCGGCGCGTCGACGGCCGAGGCCGCGCGGTACGCCCTCGAGCAGATCCCGCGCTCCGGGCCGCCCCAGCCGGAGGAGCCGGGGCAGCTGCCGGGGGCCTCCGTCGCCGACGACGGCCTCGAGGTCCGGTCCCGCCTCGCCCGCCGGCTGAGCACGGCGGCCCTCGCCATGGACGTCGGCGCGGTGCAGCGCATGCTCGCCGACACGATCGCCGAGCTCGGCGTCCTGCCCGCGTGGACCGGCGTGATCGAGCCGGTGCTGTCGGCGCTCGGAGCGCGCTGGCGGGGAGCGAGCGCGGGCGCCGAGGTCGAGTACCTGCTGGCCGAGTGCGTGTTCGCGGCGCTGGTGCGCGCGACCCCGGTGCTCGACGAGCCCCGCAACACCCGCCCGGTGCTCCTCGGCTGCGTCCCCGACGAGCGCGACTCGATGCCGATGTACGCGCTCGCGGCCGCACTGGCCGGCCGCCGGATCGGCGCCCAGCTGTTCGGCGTCCCGTTGCCGGCGGAGGTGCTGGCGGTCGCGGTGCGCCGCAGCGCACCGGCGGCGGTGGTGCTGTGGGCCCACGGGCGCGGGGTCGCGGACGCGCGGCTGTTCGCGAGGGTCTCCCGTGGCCGCCAGCGCAGCAGGCTGTTCGCGTGCGGCCCGGGCTGGGACCCGGCGGGCCTGCCGGACAAGGTGGAGCTGCTGACGGACCTGCCGGGAGCGGCGGACCGCATCGAGCACGTCCTGGTCGGCGGGCACCGCTAGCGGCCGGTTGTCCACAGCTCCGCCGCGATGTGGAACCCCATGATCCGGGGGGTGGTGTCACCGGGTCTGGTGGCATCGAGGGACCGCTGACAGGGACACGGCCACCGCTGGGTAGGTCTCGTCGCAGGCGTGGGTGCCGGCGCTCGATGCCTGATCGGTGACCACGTCGCGGCGAACGAACGGCATGGTGGAGGAGCAGCAGTTTCATCGTGTTTCTCGGCCTGGACGTCGGCAAAGACGCCCACCACGCCGTCGGTCTCGACCCGGACGGGAAGCGGCTGCACGACGGGCCGCTGCCCAACACCGAACCCAAGCTGAGAGCCCTGTTCGACAAGCTCGCCCCGATAGTGGTCGCCCGCGCAGCGGGCCATCAGGTCGCCGACCTCGGATCGGTCAGCCGGGCCAGCTACGACAGGAAGAGGGCCGAGGGGAAGAAGCACAACGCCGCGTTGATCTGCCTGGCCCGCCGCCGCTGCGACGTCCTCTACGCCATGCTCCGCAACGGCACCCACTACCGTCACCCCGAACCAGTTCCCGTCCCCGCTGCGGCTTGACAACCACTCAGGGAACCCTCCAGGGAGCGGTGGGACTTGCGCGTCGGTCACTTCGATCATTTTTTGTCGGTGCCACCCACTAGAAAGGACGGGTGCACGAACCCGCCCTCAGGGCCGCCGCGTTCGGGAGCGATCCGCGGCCCGATCCCGCCGCCACGCGCGGCCGCGGCAGCCCGCGGGAACGGCTGCTCGCCGCGATCGTCCTCGGCGCGCAGGGCCGGTACGCCGCCGCGGCCACCCTGCTCGGCGTCCTCCGGCGCGACGGCGACCCGGTGACGGCCTCCCTCGCCGCCAGCACCCTCGCGTCGCACCGGCGGCAGCTCGGCGGCCACCGGCAGGCCCGTGCGCTCGACGGCGAAGCCCTCGCCAAAGCCAGCACCCCGGGAGCCGGAACCGGGACCGGAACCGCACCCGGCCGCGACCCGGACGGCCTGGACGCCCCGGGTGCCCGTGCCGACGCCCTGCTCGGCTTGGCCGCCGACAACCTCGCCCTCGGCCGGCTCTCCGCCGCCCGCAGGCTGGCCGCACGGGCCGCGGACCACGACACCGGGTGGCGCGCCCGGGTCCGGGGCGGCTGGGTCGGCGCCGAAATCGAGCTCGCCGCAGGTCAGGGCGCCGCCGCCGTCCCGCACGCCGAGCGCGCTTTCGAAACCGCGCTGGCCCGGGGTGCGCGGCGGCACGCGGTGAAATCCGGGATTGTGCTGGCTGTGGCCTTGCGGGCCGCCGGGGCACCCGATCACCGGAAGATTTCGGACGACCTTGTCGGAAATGCAATGGCGACCGCCGAGGAATGCGAACTGCTTTCACTTTTGTGGCCGGCGGCCCTCGTGGCGGCCGACTTGCGCCCAGGACACGCCGAGGAGTATCGATTCAGAGTGGCGCAGGTGTTGCACGCAGTGTTACGAAGCGCAGATCCTTGCGGGAGGAGGGTTGCGGGGGAATCACCATGGGTCCCGGTCCCGGGTGGTTGAGCCGTCGGAATGGGGTGTTCCGGCATCCGGGCTAAGAAAGTTCAAAAAAAGCCACCGGATCGTGTCAAGGTTCGGGCTAAAGCGTCCGATAGGGGAAGAGGAATGTCACCCGGCTGCAGGAAGGAAACCCCGTGACGACGGTCTTGATCTGCGACGACCGACGCAGTGTCCGTGAAGGGCTCACCCGAGTGATGTCCGCGGTCCCTGGGGTCAGTCGCATCGACTGCGTAGCGCACGGTGACGAGCTGCTGGCCCGGTACTCCCGTCAGCCCGTCGACGTCGTGCTGGTCGGGACGCAACGCGCGGTCCCGACAGGTGTCGAAGCCACCCGGCGGCTCGTCTCGGCCAACCCCCAGGCGAACGTCATCGTCTTCGGCGCCCCCGACGACGCGGGCAGCATCGCTGCCGCGATCGCCGGCGGCGCTCGCGGCTACCTCCGCTGGGACGCGTCCCGGCCGGAGCTGGTCGCCGCGCTGGCCCACACCCTGGCGAGCACCTCGGTGCCCGCGCCCCGTCAGCCGTCCGACCCGGGCGTCCAGCTGACCGAGCGCGAGCTTCAGGTGCTCCGCGGGATGAGCCAGGGCAAGAGCAACGGCCAGATCGGCCGCGAGCTCTACCTGTCCGAGGACACGGTCAAAACCCACGCCCGGCGGCTGTTCCGCAAGCTCGGCGTGCGCGACCGCGCGCAGGCCGTGGCGCACGGCTTCCGCCGCGGTCTGGTCAGCTGACCTGTCGCTCTCCCCGTTCCTGACACGGCCGGTTCACAGGTGACGACGGGCCAGGGCGCACCGCCCTGGCCCGCATCTGTGTGGTCCCCATCACATTCCGGCGCCCGCCAGGGCAGCCCGGGGCGGTTCGCCGCCCCGGCACCGTCCCTCCGACGGTTCTCGTACCCGCAACGCCGTTCACTCGTTGAAACGTCGATGTCGATCGCGGGTCTGCACGACAATCCGTATTTCCGCGGCTACGCAAGCCGCGGCGCGCCGGGGAGTACCGCGCGCGCCGCTCCGGGCCGGGCCGCAGGTACGGTAGCGGTCTCCGGTGCGCGGTGGAGGCGACCACGGGCCGGGTTCTTTGCACACCTACGCGTAACACTGGGACTGTTGTCTGCGATGGCCAATGTGGGGGATGGACTGGATGAGCCGGTCGCCGCTGCTGTCGAGGGAGATCCCCAGGCAGTGGAGCGGTTGCTGGCTGCTATCCGTCCACTGGTAGTGCGGTATTGCCGCGCCCGGGTTGGCAGGCAGGAGCGATCTTTCGCTTCG
>NZ_JAVHJU010000050.1 GCF_031082405.1 Amycolatopsis sp. A133 | reverse complement strand
CGAAGCGAAAGATCGCTCCTGCCTGCCAACCCGGGCGCGGCAATACCGCACTACCAGTGGACGGATAGCAGCCAGCAGCCGCTCCACTGCCTGGGGATCTCCCTCGACAGCAGCGGCGACCGGCTCATCCAGCCCGTCACCGACCCGGAGCGGACCAGCCGTGCCCGTTGCGAGTGCATAGGGTGCAACGGATGTGTGCCTGCTGTGCAGAGCGGCGGCCTGCCGGACCACCTTCTGCCGGAAGATTTCGGTGCGCGCCTCGTCGTCCAAGTCGGCCGTGAAGGATCTGTCGAGGTAGCCGTCCAGGACGGACAGGCGCCGGTCGAGCTCGGCGTCGGGCTCGCGGTGTCGGCCGATCATGCGTCCCTCCCTTCCAGCTGCTGCAACAGCCGCTTGCGGGCCCTCGAGACACGCTTCTTCGCGGCGTCCACCGAGATGCCGAGGATCTGGGCGATGTCTTCCATCGGGTGGCCGGCCAGCTTGAGCGCCAGGGCGGCTCGCTGCTCTTCGGGCAGCGCCTCGATCGCGCGAAGCGTCTCCACCGCCTCGAGATGCAGGTCGGGGGAACCCCACGTCGTTTGGCACCAGCGGTCGGTGAGCTGGTGAACGTCCGTGTCGTCGATCCTCCGCCGGTGCCGCACGGCGGTCATCACCATGTAGCGCACAGTCTGGTAAAGCCAGGCGCGCTGGTTCAGGACCGGGTCGGAGCCGGAGTGGGTCATCGCTCGCAGCACCAGTTCGACGATGGCGTCGTCCGCGAACATCCGGGCATCCGAGACCGAACTGCCCAGCTTCACCGCGTACCCGGCCAGCTCGGCGTAGTACGACTTGCGGAGATCCATCGCCCGTTCGGCCAGAGCTTCGGCTGATTCACCGGAATCGTCCGTCACGCCGGATCCGGATGGTCGAGGGCCGGGAGAGCTCCGGGAGACGGTTCCTTGCTTCTCGCGGTGTCGGACATCTGTTCGGCCGGTCTGCGCACCTTGGTCTCCTTCTCCGGGCTCACGCTGGTAAGTGACGGAAAAGGGCCGGTGGTGACAAAAGATCTTCCCCGAAGGGTGAGCTCACTCGTTCGGCGCAGTCCCGGCCTGCGGCGACACCGCCGGTGGCAACGCCGTGTTGGGCGCGGGACCGTCGTCCGGGCGGGCTAGTCTGCCGCGGGAGGAAGCGCCGGGTGTGACAGGGAGAACCGTGGACCAGGAGACGCTCACCACCGTGGTCGGACGGGTGGCAGGCACCGAGGACTCGACGCCGCTGCAGTTCTGCGTGGCCATCGATCAAGATGCCTATCTGCAGCTCGACGACGTCGTCGTGACCCGGCGGGAACTGCCCGGGCTCGGCGAAGTCACCTCCTACGGCGTCGTGACGCAGGTGAGCGCGCGGCACGAGGGCGCCAGCTTCGGCAGTGACGTCTTCCTGATCTCCGACGGGGTCCTGCCCGCCCAGGTGCAGGAGATCGCCGAGATCGCCACCACCCGCGTCGAGCCCGAATGCTACGTGCCGCCGCGGCCGGGGTCCGTCGTGTCCCGTGCCGTGGGGGAGGATCGCGCGCAGGCGCTGTACTTCGACAACATGACCCGCCAGGTGGCGGTCGGGCTGGGCCGGGACGGCGAACCCGTCTACCTCAACATGGACTTCCTCGACGGCACCCGGGGCGCGCACGTCAGCATCAGCGGGGTCTCCGGCGTGGCCACGAAGACGTCGTTCGCGTTGTTCCTGCTGCACTCGATCTTCCGCGGCGGTGCCCTGCCCAACGCCCACAACGCCAAGGCCCTCGTCTTCTCGGTCAAGGGCGAGGACCTGCTGTTCCTCGACACCCCGAACGTCCACCTCGACGAGAAGCTCAAGGCCGAGTACGCCAAGGTGGGCCTGCCCGCCGAGCCGTTCGCGTCCGTCGGCTTCTACGCGCCGCCGACGCCGTCGGACACCACGGGGAAGCCTTACGTGACCGGGCGGACCTCGGGGGTCGGCGCGTTCTGGTGGACCATCGCGGAGTTCTGCGCCAAGGACCTGCTGCCCTACGTCTTCGCCGACGCCGAGGACGAGCGCAACCAGTACACGATGGTCATCCACCAGGTCGCGAACCGCCTGCGCCTGGACAGCACCCCGGCGGGCACCGACGGCGCCGCCGACGTCGACGGGGTCCTGTGCCGCACCTACGCCGAGCTCGTCGACGTCGTCTGCGACCGCGTCACCGACGAGGAAACCCGCGCGAGCTGGGCGGGTGCGGTCACCGGCGCGGGCACGGTCAACGCCTTCATCCGCCGCCTGCGCTCGAGCCAGCGCGCCCTGTCCGGCCTCATCCGCGGCGACCTCGCCGACCACCCCGCTCGCCAGTTGTCCACGGAGAACCAGCAGGTGACCGTCGTGGACATCCACAACCTCGTCGAGCGCGCGCAGCGGTTCGTCGTCGGCGTGACGCTGGCGGCGGAGACTGCGCGCAAGGAGGCGGCCGGCCCCGGCGGGCTGCTGTTCACCATGCTGGACGAGCTGAACAAGTACGCGCCGCGGGAAGGCAGCAGCCCGATCAAGGAGGTGCTGCTGGACATCGCCGAGCGCGGCCGCTCCCTCGGCGTCATCCTGATCGGCGCGCAGCAGACCGCCAGCGAGGTCGAGCGCCGCATCGTCAGCAACAGCTCGGTGCGGATCGTCGGCCGCCTCGACGCCGCCGAGGCGTCGCGGCCCGAGTACGGCTTCCTCCCGGCCAGCCAGCGGGTCCGCGCGACGCTCGCGACGCCGGGCACGATGTTCGTGAGCCAGCCGGAGATCCCGGTGCCGATCGCCGTCGGCTTCCCGTTCCCCGCCTGGGCCACGCGGCTTTCCGAGGCCGGGACGATCCCCACGACGACGGCCACATCGAAGAAGGGCGATCCTTTCGCCGGGCTGCCCTCGCGCGGCAGTGACCCCTTCGGTGACGACCCGCCGCCGTTCTGAGCCCGCCGCCCGCTCCCCCAACGGAAGGACGAAGTGTGAAGTTCCTGCACACCTCCGACTGGCACATCGGCAAGACGCTCAAGGGCCGCAACCGCCTCGACGAGCAGCGGGCCGTGCTCGGCGAGATCGTCCGGATCGCGCGGGACGGGCGGTTCGACGCGATCCTCGTCGCGGGGGACCTCTACGAGACGTCGGCGCCGTCGGCGGCCGCGCAGGAGCTCGTGGTGCGGGCGCTGATGGCGCTGCGCGAAACCGGTGCCGAGGTGCTGGCCATCGCCGGGAACCACGACCACGCCGCGACGTTCGAGGCGTACCGGCCGCTGCTCCGGGCCGCCGGGATCCAGCTCACCGGCGATCCGCGCCCGGTCCACGACGGCGGCGTCTGCTCGTTCGACGCGCGTTCGACGGGCGAGCGCGTCAACGTCGCCGTGCTGCCCTTCCTTTCCCAGCGCTACGCGGTCCGCGCCGCGGAGCTGCTCGCCGGCACCCCGGCGGACAACGCCGGCCAGTACGACCAGCGGGTGCGCGACATCCTGGAGCACCTCAAGTCCGGGTTCACGCCCGGCGCGGTGAACCTCGTCATGGCGCACCTGACGGTGACCGGCGGGACGATGGGCGGCGGGGAGCGCGCGGCGCAGTCCATCTTCGAGTACCACGTGCCGGCGTCGGCGTTCGGCGCCGATCCGCACTACGTCGCCCTCGGCCACCTCCACCGGCGCCAGTCGCTGCCCGCCGCGTGCCCGGTGCACTACAGCGGTTCGCCGTTCGCCGTCGACTTCGGCGAGCAGGACAACACCAGCGTCGTGCTGTCGGTGGAGGTGAGTCCCACCACGCCCGCGAAGATCACCGACATCCCGCTGACCGCCGGGCGGAAGCTGCGCACGGTCCACGGCACGGTGGCGGAACTGACCGGCCGCGCCGCCGAGTTCGGCGACGACTACCTCCGCGTCTACGTTCGCGAAGCGACCAGGGCCGGGCTGCGGGAGGAGATCCAGGAAGCCCTGCCGAACGCGCTGGAAATCCGCATCGACCCGGAGTTCGCCGCGCCGGTGCCGACGTCGGGCGGCGACCGCGCGGTCGCGGACCGTTCACCGGGCGAGCTGTTCGCGGCCTACTGCGAAGAGCGGACGGTCGAGGACAAGCGCGTGCAGGCGCTCTTCGCGCGGCTGCACGACGAAGAGACGAGCGGGGTGTGACATGCGGCCAGTGCTGCTGGAGATGACCGGCTTCGCGTCCTTCCGCGAGAAGACCGAAGTCAGCTTCGAAGACACCGATTACTTCGCGCTCGTCGGGCCGACCGGTGCGGGCAAGAGCACGGTGATCGACGCGCTCACCTTCGCGTTGTACGGGTCCGTCGCGCGCTGGGACCACGAAGGGCTCGTCGCGCCCGCTCTCGCGCCGACGGTGAACCGCGCCACCGTGCGGCTGGTCTTCGACGCCGGCGGCGCGCGTTACCACGTCGTGCGGGAAGTCCGGCGCAGCGGCGGCAAGAAACCCACGGTCAGCGTCAAGAACGTCCGCCTGGAACGGCTCATCGACCCGGGGGCGCTCGGCGGGCCGGAGGACGACGCCGACGCCGTCGCCGCGGACTCCGAGGTCACCCCGGCGGTCGAACGCCTGCTCGGGTTGACGTTCAAGCACTTCTGCACCTGCGTGGCGCTGCCCCAGGGCGATTTCGCGGAGTTCCTGCACGCCAAGGCCGCCGACCGGCAGAAGATCCTGATCAAGCTGCTGGGCCTGGAGGTCTACGAGCGGATCGGCCGCCGGGCCGGCGTGACGGCGGAGCAGCAGAAGCAGCGCGCGGCCGTCCTCACCGAACAGCTCGGCAGCTACGCCGACGCCACCGGGGAAGCCGTCGCGGAGCTCGCCGCCCGCATGACGGCGCTCGCGGAGCTGGACGCGCGGGTGAACGCGGCCCTGCCGGGGTTGACCGACGCCACCCGCGCGCACGACGAAGCGCGCCAACGCGTCGCCACGCTCACGAGTGAGCTGGAAGTCCTCGACGCCGTCGCACGCCCGGACGGCGTCGAAGACCTCGAAACCCGGCGCCGCGCCGCCGCCGATGCGGCCGCGGCCGCCCGGGCCGCGCTGGAGACGGCGGAAACGGCGGACGAAGCAGCCCGGGCCGCGCTCGCCGCGGCTCCCGCGCGCAGTGAACTGGAACGGATCCGCGCCGACCGCACCGAGCTCGAGGAGACCGAGAAGGCCCTCCCGCGGCTCGAAGAAGCCGCGAAAGCGGCGTTGCAGGCGAAAGACGCCGCCGGGCTCGCGGTCGCCGAAGCCGTGGCCGTCGTCGAGGCGGCCCGGAAGAACCGGGACGCGACGGCTCGCGCCGCCGAGGACGCCGCCGCGGAAGCCGGGCGGGCCCGCCAGGACCGCGACCGGCTGGCCGGGCTGCGGCCGCCCGCGAATCTCGGGGACCTGTCGGCGGATTCGGCGCGGGTGGCGAAGCGCACGACGGATGCAGCCGCGCGGCTGAACGCGGCCGAGGCCGCCGACGCCGAAGCGCGGGCGGCGCTGGCCGCGCAACCGGACGTCGCGCCGCTCGCCGCGGCCCGCTCCGATGCGCGCACGCTGTATGCGGTGGGCGAGGCACAACGGAAGGCCGCGCCCGGACAGGCCGGCCGCCGGGCGGAACTCGAAACGGCGCGAAGCACCTTCGCCGTCGCGGACGCCGAAGTGACGGCGGCGAAGGCCGCGCTGACCGAAGCCGAACGGGCCGGGCAGGCGCTGAGCCTGCGGGCCGGCCTCGCCGTCGGGCACCCCTGCCCGGTGTGCGAGCAGGAAGTCACGGCGCTGCCCGGCTCCGGCGGGCACGCCCACCTGGCCGAGGCCCGGGAGCGCCTCGAGCGCGCCGAACGGGAGCGCGCCACGGCCGAAGCCGCCGTGCGCAAACTGGAACGGGCCGTGGACCGCGACGCCGACTCGGCCGCCTCGGCGGCCGTTCAGGCGGAAGAACTGCGCGCGGTGCTGGCCGAGGTGGCCGGCCCGCCGGAAGCGGCCGCGCTGCGGCGGCCGGTCGAGGCGGCCTTCTCCGAGCAGGACTACGCGGACCTCGTCACCGCCGTGCGCGCGCGGGGCGAGTGGCTGTCGGCGACGATCGAGGGCCGGGCCCGCGTCGCCGAGGCCGCGACCGCCGCCGACCGGGAACTCGCCGCGGCGCGCGCCGAACGCGCGGCGGCGCAGCACGAGGCCGACAGCGTCGAGAAGTCGTTCGCGGCGGCTAGGGAAGCCCTGCGGGCCGCCCGCGACCCCTTGGTGGAGCTGGGCGCGCCCGCGGTCGGCGGCGACGACGTCCCGGCGGGCTGGCAGCGGCTCACCGCGTGGGCAGCGTCCGCGCTGGCGGACCGGCGGACGGTGCTGGCCGCGCTCGAGGCGGCCGCCGAAGCGGCGGGGAAGGAAGCCGTCGTCGCGGCGGACGACCTCGCCTCCGCCGAGCGCAACGCCGAGGAGCGGCGGAAGCGAGCGGTCGAGGCGGGCCTGGCCGAGCAGGCCGCGAGCACCGAGCTCGCCACCGCCCGGCGCCGGCACGGCGAACTCGGCGCGACGCTCGCCGACGCGCCGTCCGCCACGGTCGTCGCCGAACAGCTGGCGAAGGTCGCTTCCCTCGAAGAGGCCGCGAAGAAAGCGGACGCGGACCTGCGGACCGCCCGGGCGGCCGCGAAACGCGCCGCGGAAGCCCAATCGGGCATCGGCGCCCAGGTCGAGGCCGAGCGGCAGCGGCTGTCCCGGGCCCGCGACCCGCTGGTCGGCCTCGGGGCCCCGCCGATCGACGGCGAGAGCCTCCTCGGCGCCTGGACCGCGCTCACGGATTGGGCCGCGGGCCAGGCGAAGGACCACCGCGAGCGGCTGGCCGTCGCGAAGACCGCCGAGGGCGAAACGGCCGAAGCGTTGCAGGCAGCCGAACGCGCGGTCGCCGAGGACGTCACCGCGCTCGGGGTCGTCCTGCCGGAGGGGCCGGTGCGCGACCGCGTCCCGGTCGCCGTCGCCGCCGCCCGCGCGCGGGCCGAAGCCGACCACGCCGACCTGAAGCGGCGCGTGGCCCGGGTGGCGGGGCTGCACGAGGACATCGCGGCCGCGGAGTCCGACGCCCGGGTCGCGCGGCTGCTCGCGGATCTGCTGCGCTCGGACAAGTTCCCGCGCTGGCTGATCGCCGGGGCGCTCGACACGCTGGTCGCCGAGGCGTCGGCGTCGCTGCTGGAACTGTCCGGTGGCCAGTTCGAGCTGACCCACGACAAGGGCGACTTCCTGGTGGTGGACCACAACGAGGCCGACGCCCGGCGCCCGGTGAAGACGCTGTCCGGCGGCGAGACGTTCCAGGCGTCGCTCGCCCTGGCCCTCGCGCTGTCTTCGCAGCTGGGGGCCATGGCCGCCGAGGGGGCGACCAAGCTGGAGTCGATCTTCCTCGACGAGGGCTTCGGGACGCTGGACGAGGCCACCCTCGACGTCGTGGCGTCCACTTTGGAAAACCTCGCCGCGTCCGGTTCCCGGATGGTCGGGGTGATCACGCACGTGCCGGCGCTCGCCGAGCGCGTCCCGGTGCGGTTCCTGGTCACCCGGGACGGCACCGGCTCGCACATCGCCAGGGAGGGCGCATGACCACGGTGGCGGGGCCGAACTTCAGCATCGACGCCTGGGACCCGGGCTACGGCAGCTCGATGGAGGCCGAGGAACTCGCCAGGTCGCAGGCCGAGGTCGAGCTCGACGTCGAGGTCCCGGCAGCCGAGTGGGCGCCGATCGACCCGTCGCCGGTGCCGTCGCCGCCGGACGCGGTGCTGTTCGTCGACGGCGTCCGCCGCATCGACGCCCGCGTCTGGATCGACGACCCGGCCGGGACGAACTCCGCGTCCATCGGGATCTGCGCGTCCTACGCGGCCGGGGTGGTGTGCTGCTGCGAGGGCCGGGCGCACGTCGTCGGCACCGACGTCCGGCGCGGGCTGTTCACCGTCGCCTCCGAAGCCGCCGGCATCTCGACCTCGGCCGGGCTGTACCGGGCGTTCCACGCGACGGCCAAGGACGACAAGCCGCTGGCGGTGGTGCTGTCCTCGGCGCTGCAGGAGCAGCTGGCCGAAACCGAGCTGGACACGGCCACCGAGGCGCGCCGGGCGATCGACGGCCACGTCGGCCGCGACCTGCTCGTCGTCGACGGCCCGCTGAGCGGCCGCACGCACCTGCCCCGGGCCGTCGGGTTCATCAAGAGCCACCAGACGACGTACCTGCCCGGCGAGCTCAACGCGCTGGTCGGCCGCCTCGGCCCGCACCAGCGCACGCCGGTGTTCCTGATGGGCACCACGTGGGTCCGGCACTCGTGGTACCTGCGCCTGCCGTCCGCGGGCGGCCCGCCGTGGTCGGGGGTGGTGCGGGTCGAGGCGGCGCCGCACCTCGCCCGCGAAGAGGTGACCGACCTCGCGAACGTCACGCAGTCGGTGCTGGGGCGGTTCGCGTCGGTGCCGTACAAGGACTCGCGGGCGCCGCAGAACCTGTACCCGATCGCCGGGCTGGAGCGCGACCTGCGGCACCGGCTGGGGGACCAGCAGTTCGTCTACCGGGCGCTGCGGCTGGCCGCGGCCCGCTGACCCGGCGCCGGAGCCGGGCCCCGGGGCGGTGGCCTGGGGAACGCGCCGCCCCGGGGTGTCCTGTGTGGAGGGTCAGCTCGGCGACCCGTCCCCGGTCTGCGGCGCTCCCGCCGGCTTGACCGTGACCTGCGGCTGCACCGCCTTGGCCGCCGTGGGCCGGTGCGTCGCCGGCTTCGAAGCCGACGGCTCCGGGTGGGCCGTGGTGCCCGTCGGCGGGGTGCCCGTGATCGTGAACGAGCCGGTCGCCGTCCGGCCGTCGGTGCACGGGAACGAAGCCGTGTACTGCCCCGGACGCTTGCGGGCCGTCGTGTAACCGGCGTGCCTGCCCCACTCGCCGCCCTCGGTCCACTGCAGCGGCGCGGTGAAGCCCCGCGAGCGGACCGGCCCGGCCGGCGTGCAGCCCACCTCCCACTCGGCGAACACGACCGCCTGGATCTGCCCGCCGGGCTCGACCTGCAGGGTCAGCGACCACACGACCGCTTGGTCGGCGTGGACCGGCGCCGCCAGTGCGAGCGTCGCCGCGCCGGCCGCCATTAGGCCGATCAGGGTTTTCTTCACCATGCTCAGTCCCCTCTCGTTGGTGCTCCCTCCACGCTTGAGCCGGGGAAATGGTTGAGTCCAATCCTCATTCAAGTACATGAACGCAAATCGAGTCTATGTTTCCTTGTCACGTATGGGTTAGCTTGGCCGCCGTTGGTCCCGTCCGACGGCGAGGGAGACTCGATGCGCACCGGCCCGCTCGTATTCGCCGTGGTCCTGGGGTTGGCGCTGGGGGTGCCGGCGGCCGCGCAGGCGCAACCCTGGCGCGACGCCCGCCAGTCACCCGACCGCCGCGCCGCGGAACTCGTCGCGGCGATGACGCTCGACGAGAAGATCTCCCAGCTGCACCTGCAGCCCGACGCCGAGCACCAGCGGTTCGTGCCGCCGATCCCGCGCCTGGGCGTGCCCGGTTTCCGGATCGCCAACGGCCCGGCCGGCATGGGCCCGGCCGACGACAAACCGCAGAAACCGGCGACCGCGCTGCCGGCCACCATGGCGCTGGCGTCGACGTTCGACACCGACGTCGCGCGCCGGTACGGCCGGCTGATCGGCAGCGAAACCCGCGCGCTCGCGCACCACGTGTCCGAGGCACCCGACATCAACATCGCCCGCGTCCCGCGCAACGGCCGCACGTTCGAGGGCATGGGGGAGGACCCGGTGCTCGCCGGGGCGCTGGCCGCCGCCGACATCCGCGGCATCCAGGAGAACGGCACCATCGCCGAGGTCAAGCACTACGCGGCCAACAACCAGGAGACCCAGCGGTTCACCATCGACGAGCACATCGACGAGCGCACGCTCAACGAGATCTACCTGCCGCACTTCGAGCAGGCGGTCACCGAGGGCCGCGCGGGCGCGGTGATGTGCGCGTTCCCGAAGATCAACGGCGTTTTTGTGTGCGAGAACCCGGAGCTGCTGCAGGGCAAGCTCCGCCACGACTGGGGGTTCAAGGGGTTCGTCCAGTCCGACTGGGGTGCCGCGCACAGCACCGTCGGCTCGGCGAACGCGGGCATGAACCTCGAAATGATCGACGGCACCTGGTACGGCGAGAAGCTGAAGCAGGCCGTGCTGGCCGGGCAGGTGACCGAGCGGCGCGTCGACGAGCTGCTGCTGCCGCGGTTGCGCACGATGTTCGCCTTCGGGCAGTTCGACCACCCGCCGGTCGCCTCGCCGCTGCCGACGGCCCGGCACGACGCCGCCGCGAAGGAGTTCGCCGAACGCGGCATGGTGCTGCTCCGCAACGAACGCGCCCAGCTCCCGCTCGACCCGGCCGTGCAGTCGATCGCCCTCGTCGGGCCGTTCGCGACCAAGGCCAAGACCGGCGGCGGGGGCAGCTCGGCCGTCATCCCGACGTCCACAGTGGACCCGCTGCCGGGGCTGCAGCAGCGCGTCCCGGGTGCGGTGATGACCCTGGACGACGGCAGTGACGTGGCGCGCGCGGCCGCGCTGGCCCGGACCGCCGACGTCAGCGTCGTGATGGTCGGGGACAACGAGACCGAGGGCAAGGACCGGCCGGGCCTGGCCCTCGAGGGCAACCAGGACGCCCTGGTGACGGCCGTCGCCGAGGCCAATCCGCACACGGTGGTCGTGGTGAAGAGCGGTGGTCCGGTGCTCATGCCGTGGGCCTCGCGCGTGCCCGCGATCCTCCAGGCGTGGTACCCCGGCCAGCAGGACGGCGCGGCGGTGGCGGGCGTGCTCTTCGGCGACGTCAACCCGTCGGCGAAGCTGCCGATCACGTTCCCGGCGGCGGAGGCGGACACGCCGGCGAACACCCCGGCGCAGTTCCCCGGCGTCGACGGTGTCGCGACGTACTCCGAGGGCCTGCAGGTCGGCTACCGGTGGTTCGACGCGCAGGGGCGCACCCCGCTGTTCCCGTTCGGCCACGGCCTGTCGTACACGACGTTCGCCTACTCCGGGCTGTCGGTGCGCACCACCGGCGACGGCGCCACGGCGACGTTCACGGTGCGGAACACCGGGCAGCGGGCGGGCGCCGAGGTCGCCCAGCTGTACGTGGGCTTCCCGGCGGCCGCGGGCGAGCCGCCGCGCCAGCTCAAGGGCTTCGAGCGGGTCCCGCTGGCGCCGGGGCAGTCCCGGCGGGTGACGATCCGGCTGGACGCGCGCGACTTCTCCGTCTGGGACACGGCGAGCCACGGGTGGCAACCGGTGCGCGGCGCGTTCACCGTGTCCGTCGGTGGCTCGTCGCGGTCCCTGCCGCTGCAGGCCCCGCTCGTGCGGAGGTGAGCGGTCAGGCCTTGCAGCCGGGCGCGCTCGCGGCGGCGCGCATCAGCTCCGGGGACTCCGCGACCGCCCCGACCGGGTCGTACGTGCCGTCGACGTCCTGCTGCGCTTGAGCGAGGGCCTCGGCCGCCGGGTGCTGGGACGCCTCGTCGCCGGGTTTCGCCCGGTCGAGCGCGGTCTTCGCGTCCGCTGCGCGATCACGCGCCTTCGCGTACTTCGCGGCGAACGCCTGCCGCACGGTGTCGCCGAGCGGAACCGGCGCGGCGGGCAGCGCGGCCAGCTTGCGGGCGGCCTCCCCGGTCCGGGCCGCGATCCCGCCCAGCGTGGCGCTGAGCTCCTTCTGCGCGTCGGCGACCGAGCCGGGCGTCGGCCGGGCGGGCCCGGCTTCGCGGTTGGTGCGCTCCCGGTAGCCGTTGACCGCGGCGCAGAAGCCGTCCATCCACCGCACGGCGGCCGGATCGGCCGGGGTGCTCCCGGCCGGGCTGCTCGCGGCGGCCGGGCTCGGGGAAGCGGACGGCGGGCTCCCGGCGGGCCTGCCCGCGCACGCGGTCAACAGCAGGCAGGCACCGAGCACGGCGGCAGCGATCTTCATGGGGTCCCCCTCGCGTTTCCGGGTACACGCGCGAGCGGCCCGGACGGTTGCATCAGGCGGCGGCCGGCGTCCCGTCGAGCATCCGCAGCCCATCGGCGGTGAGCTCGGCCCGCGTCCACTGCCCGACGGCGACGACCCGGGTGGGCCGGATCAGGCCGTCCCGGGCCAGCTGGTGCGCGGTGGCCTGGTCACAGCACGGCAGGCCGTCGACCCGCAGGTCGGGTTCACAGCTGCAGGTGAGTTCGGCCCGCCCGGCCCCGACGGCCCGCAGCATCGCCATCGCCCGGCGATTCAGTTCGGTGGTCATGGTCATCCCCCTCAGGTGGTTCCGACTATGAGGAGACGTGACCGCGGTCACCGAATACGCGAGTTTTGCGAGGTTCCCCCGAACGGTGCACGCGGTTTGCGACTTCGGAAGTCCCCGATGACCCCGCTTCGGCCGGCGAACCCAGAAAGCCGGAGCCTCAGAGCCGTTCCTGCAGCGCATCCGCCGCCGCGAGGAGATCCGCCGCCCAGCGCGCGCCCGGTTTCCGGCCGATCCGCTCGATCGGGCCCGAAACCGACACCGCCGCCACGACCGTCCCGGCCGAGTCGCGCACCGGCGCCGAGATGCTCGCCACTCCCGGCTCGCGCTCCGCCACACTCTGCGCCCAGCCCCGCCGCCGGACCTCCAGGAGCGTCCGCTCGCCGAAGACCGCGTCCGCCAGGATCGTGCGCTGCGTGTGCGGGTCCGCCCAGGCCGCGAGCACCTTCGCGCCCGATCCGGCCGTCATCGGCAGCCGCGAACCCACCGGGACCGTGTCGCGCAGCCCGCTCGGCGGCTCCGCCGTCGCCACGCACACGCGCTGGATCCCGTCGCGCCGGTACAGCTGGACACTTTCGCCCGTGACGTCGCGCAGCTTCGGCAGCACCACGCCCGCCGCGTCGAGCAGGGGGTCCGTCGAACCGCCCGCGAGCTCGGCCAGCGCCGTACCGGGGCGCCAGCGCCCGTCCGGACCGCGGCGCAGCAGCCGGTGCACCTCCAGGCCGACCGCGAGCCGGTGCGCGGTGGCCCGGGGGAGGCCGGTCCGCGTGCACAGTTCCGCGAGGCCGCAGGGGTCGTCCGCGACCGCCTGCAGGACGGCCACTGCTTTGTCCAGTACTCCGATACCGCTATGCTGTCCCACGACCCGATACTAGCGTCCCGCACTTTGGGAAGTCCAGCATCTGGGAAAACCCTGAACTCGAGCTGCGCCCTCCTTCGCGGCTCGCATCCGGTTCCGCAGGTGCGCGCCCGAGTTCGTCGACGAACCGTGGAAGGAGCCGGAGATGACCAGCCCGACCGGCAAGGCCCGCACGCTGGCGGAGAAGGTGTGGGAAAGCCACCTCGTGCGCCGAGGCGAAGGCGCCGAACCGGACCTGCTCTACATCGACCTCCACCTGCTGCACGAAGTCACCAGCCCGCAGGCCTTCGACGGTCTCCGCCTGGCCGGGCGGCAGCTGCGCCGCCCCGACCTGACCATCGCGACCGAGGACCACAACGTCCCGACCGTCGACATCGAGCTGCCCATCGCCGATCCGGTCTCGCGCACCCAGGTCGACACCCTTCGCCGCAACTGCAAGGAGTTCGGTGTCCGGCTGCACCCGATGGGTGACGCCGAGCAGGGCATCGTGCACGTCATCGGCCCGCAGCTCGGCCTGACCCAGCCCGGCATGACCGTGGTCTGCGGCGACAGCCACACCTCGACCCACGGCGCGTTCGGCGCCATCGCCTTCGGCATCGGCACGTCCGAGGTCGAGCACGTGATGGCCACCCAGACGCTGCCGCTGCAGCCGTTCAAGACGATGGCGATCACCGTCGACGGCGAGCTGCGGCCCGGCGTCACGGCGAAGGACATCATCCTCGCGGTGATCGCGAAGATCGGCACCGGCGGCGGCCAGGGGTACATCCTGGAGTACCGCGGCTCGGCCATCGAGGCCCTCTCGATGGAGGCGCGGATGACCGTCTGCAACATGTCGATCGAGGCCGGCGCCCGCGCCGGGATGATCGCCCCGGACGAGACGACGTTCGCGTACCTGAAGGGCCGCCCGCACGCCCCGCGGGGCGCGGACTGGGACGCGGCGGTCGAGAACTGGCGGCAGCTGCGCACCGACGACGGCGCCGGGTTCGACGCCGAGGTGCACCTGGACGCGAGCGCGCTGACGCCGTTCGTGACCTGGGGCACCAACCCCGGCCAGGGCCTGCCGCTGGGCGCCGAGGTGCCCGACCCGGAGCAGATCCCGGACGAGAACGACCGCGTCGCCGCCGAGAAGGCGCTGTCCTATATGGACCTCAAGCCCGGCACGCCGCTGCGGGACATCGCGGTCGACACCGTCTTCCTCGGCTCCTGCACCAACGGCCGGATCGAGGACCTGCGGGCCGCCGCCGAGGTGCTGCGCGGCCGGAAAGTGGCGGACTCCGTCCGCATGCTGGTGGTTCCCGGCTCGATGCGGGTCCGCAAGGCCGCCGAGGACGAGGGCCTCGACCAGGTCTTCACCGAGGCGGGCGCCGAGTGGCGCCAGGCCGGCTGCTCGATGTGCCTCGGCATGAACCCGGACCAGCTGAAGCCGGGCGAGCGCAGCGCGTCGACGTCGAACCGCAACTTCGAGGGCCGGCAGGGCAAGGGCGGCCGGACGCACCTGGTCTCGCCGCTCGTGGCCGCCGCCACGGCCGTCCGGGGCACGCTGTCGTCGCCGGAAGACCTGCTGACCGCCGCCCGCTGACCCTTTTCGAGGAGCTACTGCCATGGAACCGTTCACCCAGCACACCGGCATCGGCGTCCCGCTGCGCCGGTCCAACGTGGACACCGACCAGATCATCCCGGCGGTCTACCTCAAGCGGGTGACCCGCACGGGCTTCGAGGACGGCTTGTTCGCCGCCTGGCGCGGCGACCAGGACTTCATCCTCAACCAGGAGCCGTTCTCGCGCGGCAGCGTGCTCGTCGCGGGGCCGGACTTCGGAACCGGTTCCTCCCGCGAGCACGCCGTCTGGGCGCTGATGGACTACGGCTTCAAGGTCGTCATCTCCGCCCGGTTCGCCGACATCTTCCGCGGCAACTCCGGCAAGGGCGGCCTGGTGGCCGCGCAGTGCGAGCAGCAAGACGTCGAACTGCTCTGGAAGCTGCTGGAGAACGAGCCCGGCACCGAGGTCACGGTCGACCTCCAGACCAAGACCGTGCGGGCCAAGGACTTCACCGCGCCCTTCCAGATCGACGACTACGTCCGCTGGCGCCTGCTGGAAGGCCTCGACGACATCGCTCTCACGTTGCGCCATGCCGGTGAGATCGACAGCTTCGAGGCGAGCCGCCCGTCCTGGAAGCCGACGACGACGCCGGTGACCGCCGGCTAGCCCGCTCCGGGGGCGGGATCACTTGTCCTGCAAGTGATCCCGCCCCTGCTTCGTCTTTGCCGAACGGCTCGGCGTGAGCCCCTTACCGGGGTCCGGCGTTCGTCGGAACCCGTCCCGGGGCAAGGGAAAGTTCCGCGAGCCGGTTGGAATTTGTGCTGCCTTGGTAATACCGTTGTCGCCAGCCGGCCGACGCGGCCGTGGATCCTTCCTGGAGGACTGGACATGGCCAACAAGGCCCAGCTGATCGAGGCGCTGACGGAGCGCCTGGGCGACAAGAAGGCCGCTTCCGAGGCGGTCGACGGTCTGGTCGACATCATCATCCGGACGGTCAACAAGGGCGAAAAGGTCAACATCACCGGCTTCGGGGTGTTCGAGAAGCGCGCCCGCGCCGCGCGGACGGCCCGGAACCCCCGCACCGGCGAAGCCGTGCGGGTCAAGAAGACCAACGTCCCCGCCTTCCGCGCCGGCACCACCTTCAAGGACGTCGTTTCGGGCGCGAAGAAGCTGCCGAAGGCCACCCCGGCCAAGCGCACGACCACAAGCACCCGCCCGGCGGCGGCCACATCCCGCACGGCGGCGGCTCCGAAGCCGGCCACGACGCGGTCGACGACCAGCCGGACTCGGGCGACGGCGGCGAAGCCGGCGGCCACGGCCCCGGCCAAGGCGGCCCCGAAGACGGCGGCGGCGAAGCCGGCGACCACGCGGGCCAAGGCGGCTCCCAAGGCAACGGCCGCGAAGTCGACCACGGCGAAGGCGACGGCCGCGAAGACGACAGCCGCGAAGTCGACCACAACGGCGGCGAAGACCACGGCGGCGAAGACGACCACGGCCCGCAAGACGACGGCGGCCAAAGCCCCAGCGGCCAAAGCCCCGGCGAGGCGGAGCTCGGCCGCGGCGAAGAAGGACTGAGCCACCCGCTGAGCCGCTGCTGTTCGCCCAAAACTGTCGGACCCCTGCGGTAACGTGAAATCCGGGGGACCCCCAGGAGGCGACCCCTCGTTAGGCGAGCAAGTTTCCGGCAGGGCCCCGCGTGACGTGCGCGGGGCCCTGCCGCATGTCCGGGCCGGTGCGGCAGAAGCGATCCGCGCGCCGGACGGTCGGCGCAGGTACGGGAAGCGTCAGCTGGCGTACGCAGACGGTTCGGTCGCGTACGGGAAGCGGCGGCTGGCGTGCGCAGAAGGCCGGCTCGCGTACGGAAGCGGCGGCTCGCGGATCTCAGGCGGCGCGGCCGAAAGATCACTCACTGCCAGCACACACTCCCGAACCAGCCCCGCGCGTCACCCGCTCGGCCCAACCCCACGCCCTGGACCGGTTCCGCCCAATTTCGCAAAGTTGCTTGAGCGCCCGGCCGAGTGATGCCACGCTGCGTTCCTCGGGGCCCGCGTCCGGCGGGGCCGGCGGTGCGCGAGGCGAACCTGGGGGCGACCACCATCGACATCCGGCTGCTCGGCCCGTTCCAGGTGCTCGTCGACGGCTCGCCGATCGTGCTGACCAGTT
This sequence comes from Amycolatopsis sp. A133, assembly GCF_031082405.1. GTDB lineage: Bacteria > Actinomycetota > Actinomycetes > Mycobacteriales > Pseudonocardiaceae > Amycolatopsis. Next base: position 18,181 of record NZ_JAVHJU010000050.1, on the reverse strand, counting down.
CCCGCCAGCGCGCGCTGCTCGCCACGCTCGCGCTGGCCGCCGGCCGCCTGGTGTCGATCGATGCCCTTGCCCGGGGAGTGTGGGGCGAGACTCCGCCCGCGCACATCCGGGGCAGCCTGCAAACCTACGTCATGCGCCTTCGCCGGCTCTGCGGCGAAGAAACCGTCGTCACCGAACCGGACGGGTACCGGCTGGTCGTCGACCCGTCCCGGGTGGACGCCCTGCGCTTCCTCCAGACCCTCGACCGGGCCGCCGCCGCGACGGAACCCGCCCACCGCCGAGAACTGCTCACCGCCGCGCTCGATGGCTGGGGCGGGGTCCCCCTCGAAGGGGTCGGCTCTCCCGCGCTGGCCGCCGAATGGGAGCCGCTGCTGACCGAGCGGTACCTGTTCGCCGTCGAACAGCGCATCGACCTCGATGCCGGGCTCGTTCCCGACGCCCGGCTCGTCGCCGAACTGACCGACCTCGTCGCCCAGCACCCGCTGCGGGAGTCGTTGTGGGAACGGCTGGTGCGCGCCCTCGCCCGGTCCGGGCGCCGCGCCGAAGCTCTGGCGCGCTACGCCGGGCTGCGTGCGTTGCTGGCCGACGAACTGGGCGTCGAACCGGGTGAAGACCTTCGCCGCCTGCACGCCGAACTGCTCGCCGCCGACGCCGGACCGGCCGTCCACACCGTCCCCCGGCAGCTGCCCTTCGACGTCGCCGGCTTCACCGGACGCGGACCCGAACTCGCCGAACTCGACCGGCTCCCGCCCGGGGGCGCCTCCGGCATCGTCGTCGTCGAAGGCACCGCGGGGGTCGGGAAGACGTCGCTGGCGGTGCACTGGTCCCACCGCGTGCGCGATCGCTTCCCCGGCGGCCAGCTGTTCCTCGACCTGCGCGGCCACTCCGCCGAAACCCCGGTGGCGCCCGGCGCCGCGCTGGCCGGCTTCCTGCGCGCCCTCGGCGTCCCGCCCGAGACGCTGCCTTCCACAGTGGAGGAACGCTCGGCGCTGCTGCGCAGCAGGCTGGCGGGCAGCCGCACCCTCATGCTGCTCGACAACGCGCGCGACGCCGACCAGGTCCGTCCGCTCCTGCCCGGGCCCGGCAACCTGGTCGTGGTGACCAGCCGCAACCAGCTGCGCGGCCTCGTCGCCCGCGACGGCGCCCGCCGCATCGCCTTGCGTTCCTTCGACGACCGCGACGCGACCGCGCTGCTCGCCGGCAGCGTCGGGTCGCAGCGCCTCGCCGCCGAGCCCGGCGCCGTCGCCGAACTCGTCCAGCTGTGCGGCCGCCTGCCGCTGGCGCTGGCGCTGGCCGGGGAACGCGCGTCCCGGTTTTCCGGCGTCTCGCTCGCCGGAATCGTCGAAGAGCTCCGCGACCAGCGGCTGCGGCTCGACACCCTGCGCGACCCCGAGGACGCCGGCACCGACCTGCGCGCCGCGTTCTCCTGGTCGTACAAAGCACTGCGCCCGGCCGCGGCCCGCTTCTTCCGGCTGCTCGGCCTGCACCCCGGCCACGGCTTCAGCCTGTCGTCGGCCGCCGCGCTCGCCGGTGCCGACCTGCGCGAAGCCCGTGAACTCGCCGACCAGCTCGCCGCCGCGCACCTGCTCAACCAGCCCGGCACCGACCGCTACCAGTTCCACGACCTCCTGCGCGTCTACGCCGGCGAACTCGTCGAAACCGAGACGACGGCGGACGAGCGCGCGGCGGCGCTGCGCCGGCTCGTCGACTGGTACCTCGCCAGCGTCGCCGAAGCGAACAAGCTCGTCCGCCCCGACCTGCTCACCGAGGACATCACGCTCGAGCCCGCGCCGCTGCCCGCCGTCCGCTTCGCACAGCACGAGCAGACGATCGCCTGGTACACCACCGAACGCCAGGCGCTCACCGCGCTCGTGGGCATCGCCGCCGGTCACGGCTGGACCGCGCACGCCTGGAAACTCGCGTGGCTCCTGCGCGGGTTCTTCGCCGAGCGCCACGACCGCGACGACTGGATCACGACCGCGCGCACGGCGGTCGCCGCCACCCGCGACGCGGGCGACAGCACCGGTCTCCAGTACAGCGCCAACAACCTCGGCTCGGCCTACCTGCGCACCCTCCAGCCCGACAAGGCGATCGAGGCACTGGAGGAAGCGCGCGCGGCGTCCGAGACCGGCGAGGGCAGCACGCTGACCGTGGCGATCCTGTCCAACCTCGCCGGCGCGTACTACGTGCGGGCCGAATACGCCGAGGCCGAACGCCACGCGCTCATGGCGGTCCACCTCGCCCGCGACCACGGCCAGCGCACGTTCGTGCCGCACGCGCTTCTCAACGTCAGCGCGAGCCGCATCGGCCTCCGCGACTACGACCACGCGGCCGAAGCCGCCCAAGCGGCCCACGAAGCGTTCGCCGAACTCGGCGACCGCTACCACGCGGCGCTCGCGCTCGGGAACGTCGCCGAAGCGCTCGAAGGAGCCGGCAGGCACGACGAAGCGGAGAAGGCGGGCCTCGACGCTCTCGCCGAGCTGAAGGAGCTCAACGCGGACTACGGCACGATCGACGTCCAGATCACGTTGGGCCGCCTCAAGCACCGCACGGGCCGGGAGCGCGAAGCGGGTGATCACTGGGCCGAGGCGCTGACCGTCAGCCAGCGCCTCGGCGATCCCCGCGTGGCGGAGATCCAAGCCCTGCTGGCCACGGTGCCATCGGAAAGGCACCCGGCCCGGGATGCGCCGTACCCCTAGCCCGGCGCAGCCCAGCGGGACCCAGACCAAGTACACCAAGATCGACTGTCACGGCGCTGTCGTGAGCGACGGCGCCGGTGGGTACGGTCCGCCACGGACCCCCGCTCAGGAGTGGCTGGGGGAGGGGACCGGGAGCGCGCTCGGGTGGTAGTCCGCCGCCACCAGCAACGGACCCTCCTCGGCCGTCGGCGGGCGGAACGACAACACCCAGAACGAACCCTTCTTGCTCGGCACCACCCCGCCGCGCGCTGCCGGGAGCTCCACGCCGTCGCGGTCCGCCAACGCGCTCACCAGGTCCGGGATCACTCCGCCCTGGCTGCACACCACCGGTGTCCCGCCGTCGCCGGCCACCGCCAGGAGGCGGGCCATGCCCAGGACCGGGTCCGGCCAGTAGCCCTCTTCCGAGAACAGCGGCTCGTGGCGCACCTCGGCCGCCACGTCCTCCGCTACTGCGTGCACCGTCTGCACGCACCGCAGCCTCGGTGCCGACAGCACCCGGTCCGGTGCGAACAACGCCAATACCCGCCGCAGCGCCGTGGCCTGCCGCCGGCCCGCCTCCGACAACGGCCGGAGGTCGTCGTCGCCGGACCACTCGTCGCGCTTGCCCGCCTTGGCGTGCCGCACCAGCAACACCGTCGTCAAGCCCACCGGCAGCTCGCAGAACGCCCGCAATACCCGCACGTCCTCCGGCCGCGTCAGCAGCTTCTCCGCCGTCGCCGGGTCCAGCCAGCGCAGCTCGTCGACCTCGTCGTTCGCCGCGAACCCGCCGGACACCGCTTCCGCGGCGAAGTAGTCGACCGTCTTCGGCACCGTTCCGGCGCCGTTTCGCGACGGGACCGGGTAGGACGTGCGCGTCAGGTAGCGGCCCAGGACCGCCCTGAACCCGGTCTCCTCGCGCACCTCCCGCACCGCCGCCTCGGCGATCGTCTCGCCCGGGTCGAGTTTTCCCTTCGGCAACGACCAGTCGTCGTACCGCGGGCGGTGCACCAGGGCGACCTCCGCCGCCCGCCCGGCGAGGCGCCACAACACCGCGCCGGCCGCCCGTACCTCCTGGGTCATCCGGCGGCTCCGTGCAGCTTCGCCAGCTCGAGCTGGTGGTCACGCACGCGCGAGCCGTCCGCCGGGAACGGTGTCCACTCGCCGCTCGCGGTCAGCACCCAGCAGCGCGTCGCCGGGTCCAGCGCCGAGTCGAAGATGTTGTCCAGCTGCGCGGTCAGCTTCGGGTCCTTCACCCGCACCAGCGCCTCGATCCGCCGGTCCAGGTTGCGGTGCATCATGTCGGCGCTGCCGATCCAGTGCGTGCCGCCCGCGCGGAAGTGGAAGACCCGCGAGTGCTCCAGGAACCGGCCCAGCACCGACCGGACGTGGATGTTTTCCGACAACCCCTCGACACCCGGCTTCAGCGTGCAGATCCCGCGCACGACGATCTCGACCGGCACCCCGGCCTGCGACGCGTGGTAGAGCGCGTCGATGATCTGCTCGTCGACCAGCGAGTTGCACTTGATCCGGATCCCGGCCTGCTGCCCGGCCCGCGCGAGCTCGATCTCCTCGCCGATCGCCCGGACGATGCCGCGGCGGATGCCGTGCGGCGACGTCAGGATCGTCCGGTAGGTGTCCTGCCGCGAATACCCGGTCAGCACGTTGAACAGGTCGGTGACGTCCGCGCCGATGCTCGGGTCGGCGGTGAACAGCCCGATGTCCTCGTAGAGCCGCGCCGTCTTCGGGTTGTAGTTGCCGGTGCCTATGTGGCAGTAGCGCCGGATCGTCGAGCCCTCCTGGCGCACGATCATCGACACCTTGCAGTGCGTCTTCAGCCCGACCAGGCCGTACACGACGTGCACGCCCGCGCGCTCCAGCGTCCGCGCCCAGGTGATGTTGGCCTGCTCGTCGAACCGCGCCTTGATCTCCACCAGCGCGACGACCTGCTTGCCCGCCTCGGCGGCGTCGATCAGCGCGTCGACGATCGGGGAGTCGCCCGAGGTCCGGTACAGCGTCTGCTTGATCGCGAGGACCTTCGAGTCGGCCGCCGCCTGCTCGATGAACCGCTGCACGCTGGTCGAGAACGAGTCGTACGGGTGGTGCACCAGCACGTCGCCCTCGCGCAGCGTCGCGAAAACGCTCTTCGGCGTCTCGCGCTCGCCGAACGCCGGGTGCGTCGCCGGGACGAACGGCCGGTCCTTGAGCTCCTTGCGGTCCACAGCGGACAGCTGGTGCAGGCAGGTCAGGTCGAGCAGCCCGGGCACCTCGACGACGTCGGCCGGGTCGACGTCCAGCTCGCGCAGCAGCAGCTCGAGCATGTGCTCGCTCATGTCCTGCGCGACCTCGAGGCGCACCGGCGGGCCGAACCGGCGCTGCGCCAGTTCGCGCTCCAGCGCCTGCAGCAGGTCCTCGTCGCGGTCTTCGTCGACCTCGAAGTCGGCGTTGCGGGTGACGCGGAAGACGTGGTGCTCGGTGACGTCCATGCCGGTGAACAGCTCACCCAGGTGGGCGGAAATGAGCTCTTCGAGGGGGAGGAAGGTCGCCGTCCGGCTGGTGCGCTCGGTCTCGACGCGCATCAGGCGCGGCACGTTGCTCGGCACCTTCACGCGGGCGAAGCGCTCAGTGCCGCCCTCCGGGTCGCGGACCGTCACCGCGAGGTTGAGCGAAAGGCCCGAGATGTAGGGGAACGGGTGCGCCGGGTCGACGGCCAGCGGTGTGAGGACCGGGAAGATCTGCTCGGAGAAGTAGCTGGACAGCCGCAGCTGGTCGGCGCCGGCCAGGTCGGCCCAGCCGACGATGTGGATGTCCTCCTCGGCCAGCTGCGGGCGCAGGTGCTTCTCGAACGCGCCGGTCTGGCGCTCGACGAGGTCCTGGTTGCGCTTGGCGATGTAGCCGAGCTGCTCGCGCGGGGTGAGCCCGTCCGCGCTGCGCACCAGCAGGCCGGTCTCGTCGCGGCGCTTCAGGCCGGCGACGCGGACCATGTAGAACTCGTCCAGATTGGACGCGAAGATGGCGAGGAACTTCGCCCGTTCGAGCAGCGGCTGCGACTCGTCCTCGGCCAGCGCGAGCACGCGGGCGTTGAAGTCCTGCCACGACAGCTCGCGGTTGAAGTACCGGTCGTCCGGCAGCGTCTCGACGGCGGTCGGCGCGGCGGTGACCGCGGGCGGCGCCGACGGCACGGACCGGAACTCTTCGGCGCCTCGCGGGTTGCCCTGCGTGGAGCTGCGGCGCCGCGTCGTCGCCGGCGTGGCGGCCGCGGCGGTGGTCTTGCGGGTGCGCGACTTGCCGGCGGTGGCACGGGCGGCGGTGTCGCGCGCGGTGGACTTCGACGGGACCTTCTTGGCCGCGGTGGCCGGTTTTGCCGGCGTCGTCTTCTTCGCCGTCTCCGAAGATCCGGTTGCCGGGTTCCGTCGCCTCCGCGGTGCGGGCGTGCCGCCGTCGTCTGTGCTCACAGCCCCCATTCTTCACTACGTGACGCGGAATTGCGCAGACCGCGGTGAAGGTCGGATGAACAGCTCAGTGCGTTACCGCACATGGTGTGCCGCGGTGTGTTTCCCGACACCCAGGGCGCGCGCGTGGGCGAGGTCGCCGGGGGTGTCGACGTCGCTGCGCAGGCTCGGCAGGGCCTGGTGCAGGGGGATCGCCCCGGACTCGGCGTGCTTCCGGGCCGAGCCGGGGCCGAACCGGGGATCGAGGGGCTCGCCGGGGGCGGCCAGCAGCAGGGTGGTGCCGGTGCCCTGGCGATCGGCGACGAAGGCGCGCCTGCCGGCGGCCTCGGTGAGGGCGGCCGTGAGATCGCCGGCGCGCAGGGCGGGGAGGTCGGCTTGCAGTGCGCCGACGAGGGCGGCCGGATCGTCGGCTTTCAGGAGGGCTTCGCCGTGGCGGAAGGCGGCGTTGAGGGTCTTTTCGGCGGGTTCGGCGACGATCTCGACGCCGAGTTCGCCCAGCTCGGCGACGGCTTCGGGATCCGCGGCGACGAGCAGCACCCGCCTGACGCGCGCACTCGAGGTCACGGCGGCGAGCGTGTCGGCGGCCAGCGCCAGTACCAACCCGGGGTGGTGGTCCGCCTCGACGGCACCACGCAGCCGCGACTTGCCGTCGCGGGGGTGTTTCATCGGCACGACCAGATCCACGTCCACGTGTCCATCTTTACCCGAAAGCCGAGGGAGGTGTCGGCGGGCCGGGTGGGTTGTCCACAGGCGACGGGGGTTGTGGACAGCTTGGGGACCGGAGGCGGACCCGCGTGACCCGGCTGGTGCCGAGCGCCCGCCCCGCCGAGGCCTTGACGACCGCCTGAACCCACCCCTGGCCAGGCTGAACCGACCCTCCCTGGACTGCTCCGAGAGCGGCGCGGCAGGATCAACGCCGGACGTGACGCGTGGAGGAGGACAACGTGGCCCGGCGTGAGAAGGGCGGCTTCTGGGTGGGGCTCGCCGCCGCACTGTTCTACCCGCTCACCGGCATCGGGCGGCGGGTCTACGTCGGGGCCGGGAAGATCCCGCGGCAAGGGCCCGCACTGCTCGTCATGAACCACATCTCGCACTTCGACCCCGTCGTCGACGCCGTGTTCGTGCACCGGCAGAAGCGGGTTCCGCGGTTCCTCTTCAAGGAGAGCCTGACGCGCGCACCGATCCTCGGCCCGATCGTCTCCGGGTCCGGGCAGATTCCCGTCTCGCGGGGCTCGGCCGCCGCCGGGGACAGTCTCAAGGCCGCTCACGAGGCGCTCGAGCAGGGCAAGCTTGTCGTCATCTACCCCGAGGGCACCATCACCAAGGACCCGGCCGGCTGGCCGAAGGAGTCCTTCACCGGCGCCGCGCGGCTCGCGCTGCAGAACGACGTTCCCATCATCCCCATCGCCCGCTGGGGCACCAGCCAGATCTTCGACGGCTACACGAAGAAGTTCACCCCGTTCCCGCGCAAGACGATCACCCACTCCGTCGGCGACCCGCTCGACCTGTCCGCCTACCGCGGCGGCAACAGCCGCAGTGCGACCAAGCTGCGGGAAGTCACCAAGGTCATGATGGACGAGGTGACCCGGCTGCTCGCCGACATCCGGCACGAGGAACCGCCGCCGTCGAAGCCGGAGGACCCCGCCTGATGCGCGCCGAGGTGCAGCGGGTCACCGTGCTCGGTGCCGGTTCGTGGGGCACCGCCTTCGCGAAGGTGCTCGGCGACGCGGGCCGGGACGTCACGGTGTGGGCGCGCCGCGACCAGGTCGCCGAGGACATCCGGGACCGGCACACGAACAGCGCCTACCTGCCCGGCGTGGACCTGCCGGAGAACATCACCGCCACCAGCGACCCGGCGAAGGCCCTCGGCGACGCCGAAGCCGTGGTGCTGGCCGTGCCCAGCCAGAGCCTGCGGGCCAACCTGACGTCGTGGCGCGGCCTGCTGCCGCCCGGCGCGATCCTCGTCAGCCTCGCCAAGGGCGTCGAACTCGGCACGCTCAAGCGGATGAGCGAGGTGATCGGCGAGATCGTCGGCATCAACGACGGCGACGTCGTCGTCGTCACCGGGCCGAACCTGGCCAAGGAGATCGCCGCCGGTCAGCCGTCCGCCTCCGTGCTGGCCTGCGCCGACCACGAACGCGCCGTCGCGATCCAGCACGCCTGCGCCAACTCCTACTTCCGCCCGTACACGAACACCGACGTCGTCGGCTGCGAACTGGGCGGCGCGTGCAAGAACGTGATCGCGCTCAGCACCGGGATGGCCGCGGGCCTGGGCCTCGGCACCAACACGATGGCGACGCTCATCACCCGCGGCCTGGCCGAGATGGCCCGCCTCGGCGCGAAGCTGGGCGCCGACCCGCTCACGTTCGCCGGGCTCGCCGGCGTCGGCGACCTGGTCGCGACGTGCTCGTCGCCGCTTTCGCGCAACCGCACCTTCGGGGAGCGCCTCGGCCGCGGCGAGACCCTCGAGCAGGCGCAGGCCGCGGCCGGCGGGCAGGTCGCCGAGGGCGTCATGTCGTGCTCGTCGATCCGGGCGCTGGCCCAGAGCGTCGGTGTCGACATGCCGATCACCGACGCGATGCACCGCGTCTGCCACGAGGGCGTCGACCCCCGCCAGGCCGGCGCGGAGCTGCTCGGCCGGTCCCGGAAACACGAATGGTCCTGAAACGTCGCCCGGATGGTGGGAGCGGCTTGACCGGGCGGGAAGCGGCTGGAACTCTGGTCGCCATGTTCGCGTATGGCGTGTCTGAGCTGCGGGGCCTCGCCGGCCTCCGCTCCGCCGTGCGCGCGTGTCGCTGTTGTCGGTGAACCCAGCCCCGGCCCAGCTCGACTCCCTTTTCTTCCCGTGAGGACCCTCATGTTCGCCGTTCCGGACAACACCCTGCTGCGTCCCGAAAACCCCGCGCTGCGCCACCCCGTGCGCGTCGCGCTCGAGGTCGCCGCCGACCGCGAACGCTGGCGCCACCTGCTGCGCTACGACCCCGAAGAGCGCTTCGCGACGCTGGTGTCGAAGGACGAGCAGCAGGAGGTGTGGCTGATGAGCTGGCTGCCCGGCCAGCGCACCGACCTGCACGACCACGCGTTCGCCAGCGGCGCGTTCACCGTGGTCAGCGGCCACCTCACGGAGGCCGTGGCCCGCCGGGCGCCGGACGGCCGCGCGGTCACCGAGCTGCACGCGCTCGCGGCGGGCCAGTCGCGGGTGTTCGGGCCGGGGTACGTGCACGAGGTCCGCAACGACGGCCCCGACCCGGCGATCTCGGTCCACGTCTACCGCGACGCGGAGCGCGCCATGCGCCCCTACCACCTCGACGCCCTGGGCGGCCCGGTCCTGGACTGAGCACCTCAGTCCAGGTCGCCGCGCGAGCGGAACTCCTGCTCGATCCGGGACCGGTCCGCGCCGGCGGCCAGCAGCGCGTGCAGCAGGATCCGCGACTTCCGCGCGTCCAGCCAGCCCGCCATCGTCGCGCCCATCGCGATCAGGCTGGACTCCGAGCCGTGGAAGCCGTACGTCGACCGCAGCGTCGGGCCCGCCCCCGTCCGCGAGGCGACGACCACCGGCAGCGACGGCACCAGCCGGGAGATCACGTCGGCCGTGCCGGACGAAACGTGCCCCACGCCGGTCGCGGCAACGACCACACCGCGCACCTCAGGCTGCGTGGCCACGGAAGAAAGCACCGCGCCCGAGTCGTCGAGACCCGCCTCCACCACGGGGACCAGGCCGCCGAAGTCGTCGCCGTCGAGGGACGGCAGCCGCGGCGGCGACGGGTGGAACCAGTGCACCGCGTGCTCGACGACCATGCCCAGGGGCCCCGCCGGCATCGAGGAGAACGCCTCCAGGTGGTTCGAATGCGCCTTCCGCACCCAGCGCGCGGAGTGGACGTCGTCGTTGAGCGTGACCAGCACGCCCCGGCCGCGGCTGCGCGGATCGGCGGCGACGGTCAGCGCGTTGCGCAGGTTCGCCGGGCCGTCCGGGCTGAACAGGCCGGCGTTGCGCATCGCCCCGGTGAGCACCAGCGGGACGTCCGACGGCCAGTGCAGGTCCAGGAAGTAGGCCGTTTCCTCGAGCGTGTCGGTGCCCTGGACGACGACGAACCCGTCGGCGTCCTGGCGCAGGCCCCAGTCGCGGCACCGCAGCAGCGTCGCGAAGTCCAGCGACGCGCTGCCGATCCCGGCGAGGGTCTCCGCCAGCACGTCCATCGGCAGGTCGCCGAGGCCGCCGAGCAGCTCGGCCGCGCCGAACCGCGGAACGGCACCGCCGCCGTCGACCGGGGCCATCGAGATGGTGCCGCCCAGCGTGGCGACGGCGATCAGGGGACGTGCCATGCCGCCACCCTATTCAGCCGGTCCCGGCCGCGAACGAGTCCGTCACGACGTCGCCGCGCGCTCGGCCGCGCTGCGCAGCACGCAGAACTCGTTGCCCTCCGGGTCGGCGAGCACGGCCCAGCCCGTGCCGTCGGGGTTGCGGCGGTCGTCGATGAGCGTGGCGCCCAGGCCCAGCAGCCGCTCGACCTCCTCGTCGCGCCGGATGTCCGGCTGCAGGCACAGGTGGAGGCGGTTCTTCACCGTCTTCGGCTCCGGGACGCGCAGGAAGAGCAGCGTCGTGCCGTCGTTGAGCTCGACGCCGACCTCGTCGTCGCCGGGGGAGTCGGTGCCGGGGATCGGCTTGCCGGTCACCTGGCTCCAGAACCGGCACAGCGTGTACGGCTCGGCGCAGTCGACGGAAATGTTCAGCACGGACGACGGCATGGCACTCCTCGAGGTGGGGTGCCGCCGAGTGTGGCCCAGCCGCCGGAGGCGGGCGAACCGTTTTACGAAGCCAGCGCCAGGCCCGCCGTCCGGTGCACGCGGCGGCTGTCGTCGACGATGAGGATCTCGCAGTCCGGCCGGTCGGCCGCCCAGGTGATGCCGTCGGTGCCCATCGCGAACGCCGCGGTGGCCAGCGCGTCCGCGGTCACCAGGTCGCCGGCCACGACGGTGACGCTCATCAGGCCGGTCGCCGGGGTGCCGGAGCGGCCGTCGAGGATGTGGGAGCCGCGCTCGTACGCCGCCGACGTCGCGATCGCGCCGTTGCGCGACTCCAGCACCGCGCACACCGCGAGGGGCTGCTCGGGGTGGCGGACGCCGACCCGCCACGGTCGCCCCGGCTGCGGTTCGCCGGCGGTGACGACGTCGCCGCCGGCGTTGAGGCAGAACGTCGTCGCGCCCTCGGCCTTCAGCAGGTCGGCCGCGCGCTGCACCGCCCAGCCCTTGACGACCGCGCACGGGTCGAGGCCGCGGCCGGGCAGCCGCGCGCGGAACGCGCCGCCGGAGAGCTGCTCGTAGTACGCGCAGAGTTCCAGCACCTCCAGGAGGTCGTCGCTGAGCTCGGCGGCCGTCAGCTCGCCGCGGTCGTACCGGCTGACCTCGCTGTCCTCCTTGAAGGGGCTGAACCGGGCGTCGACGTCGCGGAACCACGCGAAGACGTCGTCGACGACCTCGGCGAAGTCGCCTTCGTCGCGCAGGTCCAGGGAGATCGGCAGGCCCATCACCTGTTCGACGCGGTTGGTCATCGGGTTCCCCTCGCGTCGATCGCGGCCTGCAGCGACGTCTTGTACGACTCGCTCGTCTCGGTCGCGCCGGTCACCGTGTCGATGTCGGCGCTCTGCGCCTGGATCGCTTCTTCCTGCAGCCGCGGGAGCGCGGTGAGCGACCGGCCGCTGTCCGGGGCCTGCAGCAGGGTGATCGCGGTGAGCCGGGCGCCGGTGAACGTCACCTGCACCTGGACGGTGCCGTACCGGCTCGACTCGGCGCTGCCCTGCGTGGTCACGGTCTCGGCGGTGCCCCGGGTGGCGGGACTGTCCGAAGCAGACGGAGCAGGCGACGGGGACGACGCCGGGGACGACGGGGACGACGCTGGGGACGACTCAGTCGGAGCGGCCGATGTGGACGGTGCGCTGACGCTCGGCGGCGGCGCCTGCGCGACGGCGGCGGTGTTGTGCACCGGTCCCGGCTCGAACCGCCAGACCGCGATGAACCCGGCTATCGACAGCGCGACGACAAAAATGGTCTTCTTCACGACAACTCCCCCTAGGCCGCGAGGCTGAAACGTTCGGCGTGGACCTGGGCGTTCGGCACGCGCAGCTCGCGCAGGCTGCGCAGCACGGCGGAAGTCATCCCCGGCGGGCCGCAGACGAACACGTCCCGCTCGTGCACGTCCGGCACCATCATGTGCAGGTTCGCCGGCCCGAGCATCACGCCGCGCGGCCCGACCGCCTGGTCCGGTCCGGTGAGGAGACTGACGACGGCGCCGCGGGCCTTGGCCAGCTCGTTCAGCTCGGGCAGCAGCACCGCGTCGGCCTGGTTGCGCACCCGGTACAGCACGACGACGTGGCCGTCGATGTCCTCCAGCAGCGCGCGGATCGGTGTGATCCCGACGCCGCCCGCCACGAGCAGCGCGTTTGGCCGCTGCTGGTGGATCGTCGTGAAAGCGCCGTACGGGCCTTCGGCGAACACACGCGTCCCGACGCGCAGGTTGCGCAGCCCGGCGCTGGAAGCGCCGAGCGCCTTCGCGGTCAGCCGCAGCGAACGGCCGTCGGGGGCGGCCGACAGCGAGAAGGGATTGGCCTGCCACCAACGGTCCTTCGTCAGGAACCGCCACAGGAAGAACTGCCCCGCCTTGGCCGGCATCTTGTCCAGGTGCTTGCCGGACATGTACACCGAAACGACGTCGGGGGATTCCGAAACCACCGCCGTGACGCGCAGCTGGTGACGCAGGTTCCGCCACAGCGGCAGCACGACGCGCCCGGCGAGCACGGCGGCTCCGGCCCCGAGCCACAGCGTCCACCAGTATGCCTTCGCCGATTCCGAGCCGGCGAACGACTGGCCCAGCGCGATCTGGTGCGTGAACGCCAGCAGCACCGCAGCGTAGGTGTAGAGGTGGATGAAGTGCCACGTCTCGTAGGCGAGCCGCTTGCGCGCGAACTTCGCCGAGACCGCACCGACGACGAGGATCACGGCGAAGGCGACCAGCGCCCGCAGGATCCCCTCGAGGGTGTCGGCCATCTCGACCAGCTCGTCGACGACGCCCTTGTCCGAGACTTCCGCGTAGCCCATGGTGATGAACACCAGGTGCGCCAGCAGGGTCCAGAGGATCGTGAAGCCGGTCCAGCGGTGCCACGAGGTCAGCCGGTCCATCCCGAGCCGGCGGTCCAGCCAGGGCAGCCGGGCGACCAGCAGCAGCTGGAACGCCATCGCCAGCGCGCCGTACACCCCGGCGAGCCTGCCGATCGTGATCAGCACGTTCTGCGACACCCCGGCCTGCACGAACAGGACGGTGACGGCGGCCACGTTGGCGCCGAGGAAGAGGAAGAGGCCGGATTTCGCGGCGATCCGGGGGCGGATCGCCGGGCGCGCGGCCTCGGCGGTCTGCGTCATGGTGGTCACACGGATCCCCCTTCGGTTCGGTTCACGATGGCCAGCCTCGTCACGCAGCCTGTGGCGAGTCTGGGTGCCGGCTGTCGGCTTCCTGTCGGCCGCCGTCTCCGTTCGCCCGCCGCCCGCGGGCCGGGAGAAGATGGAGCGGTGCAGACCCCCGACCCCGTGCGCCTGCTCGTCGTCGACGACGAACCGCACATCGCCGACCTCGTCGCCACCGTCGCCCGGTACGAGGGCTGGCAGGCGATCACGGCCGGGTCCGGCCAGGCCGCGCTGAGCCGGGCCGCGGAGTTCGGGCCGGACATCGTCGTGCTCGACCTGATGCTGCCCGACCTCGACGGCTTCACCGTGCTCGACCGCCTGCGGGCGGGCGGCAACGCGGTGCCCGTGGTCTTCCTCACGGCCAAGGACGCGACGGCCGACCGGATCGCCGGGCTCACCCGCGGGGGTGACGACTACCTCGTGAAGCCGTTTTCGGTCGAGGAGCTGATGGCGCGGCTGCGGGCGGTGCTGCGGCGCAGCGCCGGCGTCGCGCACCAGCCCGAGGCGCGCGGGGCCGTGCTGCGGGTCGGCGACCTGACCCTGGACGAGGACACCCGCGAGGTCCGCCGCGGCGACCGCCTCGCCGAGCTGACCCCGACCGAGTACGAGCTGCTGCGCTACCTCATGCGCCGCTCGCCCGCGGTGCTCACCAAGGCGCAGATCCTCGACCACGTCTGGGAGTACGACTTCGGCGGCCGGTCCAATGTGGTCGAACTGGTCGTCTCGCACCTGCGGCGCAAGCTCGACGCGGGCGACGGCGAGCCGCTGATCCACACCGTGCGCGGCGTCGGCTACGTCGTGCGGCAGGCCCACCGGTGACGGGCGTCCTCCGCCGGTGGTACGGGGCCTGGCAGCGCACCCGGCTCGGCACCCGGATCACCCTCGGCCTCGGCGCGCTCGCGCTGGTGGTGTTCGCGGCCGTCGGCGTCACGACGGTCGGGATCATGCACGGCTACCTCGACCGGCGGCTCGACGAACAGCTGTCCAAGAGCCAGAACACGCAGCTGCCGCTCCTGCGCGAGACGCACGGCTCGCCGCAATCGGTGTACTCGTGGTACTCGGCGCTGTACAAGATCCAGGACGGGGTCGCCGTCCCCGAGCCGGGCGGCCGGCTGCCCGGCGACGCCAAGCAGCTGGCGAAGATCGCCGCCGAGGCGGCGGGCGGCGACGTCACCCGCACGATCTACCTGCGCGACGACGGCCCGTACCGGGTCCGCGCGTGCCCGGTCGACACCGACTCGGTGCTGCTGTCCGCCGCGCCGCAGAAGGACCTCGACGGCACGGTCCGGCAGCTCATCGGGGTGGAGGTCGGCGCGTTCGCGCTGGCGCTGGGCGTGCTGGTGGTCGTGGGACGGCTGGTGCTGCGCCGCGGCCTGCGCCCGCTGGCCGACATGGCGGGCACCGCGCACGACATCGCGTCGCACGACCTCACGGCGAATCCCGCCCTGCCGGTGCGTGCGGCGGGCACCGGCGGCGGCGCCGAAGTCGAAGAGCTGCGGACGGCGTTCAACGTCATGCTGGCCCACATCGACACGTCGCTGGCCGCGAAGACCGAAGCCAACGAACGGCTGCGCCGGTTCGTCGCGGACGCCTCGCACGAGCTGCGGACACCGCTGACGTCGATCCGCGGGTACGCCGACCTCTTCCGCTACGCCGCGGCGAACGAGCCGGCGGAGCGCGAGGCGCACCTGGCGAAGATCCGCGAGGAGACCGCGCGGATGACTGTGCTCGTCGACGACCTCCTGCTGCTGGCCCGGCTCGACGCGCGGGCCGCCGAGACGCCGTTGCGGCCCGAGCGCGCCGACCTGGCCGAGCTGGCCGGGGACGCGGCGGACGCGTTCGCCGCCGGACGGCCGGACCACCCGCTGACGTCGGCGCTTTCGACGGCTTTTGTGGACGCCGATCCGGTGCGGCTGCGCCAGGTGCTGGACAACCTGCTGGCCAACGCCGCCGTGCACACCCCACCCGGGACCGCGGTGCACGTCGAGGTGACGGCTTCGGGGGACGAAGCCGTCGTGCGGGTCACCGACTCCGGGCCCGGCATCGCGCCGTCCGATCAGGAACGGATCTTCGACCGGTTCTTCCGCGTCGACGACTCCCGCACCCGCGGCAACGGCGGCACCGGGCTCGGGCTGTCGGTGGTCCAGTCCCTGGTCACCGCGCACGGCGGCACCGTCTCGGTGGCTTCATCGCCGGGCCGGACGACCTTCAGCGTGCGGTTGCCGCTCGCCCCGGTCGTGAGTGGTAAGGCGGGTTAGAACCCTCTTTTCCACTCACGACCGGTGACGTGCGGCGGTACGGTCCAGCCGGGGGAGAGGTCTTCGGACGGCTCGGGCACGCCGTAGACCGTCCGCACCGGCAGCACGCCGGCCCAGGCGGTGTCCGCTTCGACGTCTTCGGGCTCGTCGTCCGGGCCCTCGGCGCGCATCTTCACCGACGCCTCGGCGAGGTCCAGCGCGAGCACGGACACCGCGGCGAACTCCTTGGTGTTGACCTCGCGCGCGTGCGCCCACGAGCCCGGCGCGAGGTGGTCGGTGAGCACCTTCAGGCCGTGCATCTTCGCTTCGGCGTCGAGGACCGGTTTCGCCTGGCCGAGGATGACGGCGCTGCGGTAGTTCATCGAGTGGTTGTTCACCGAGCGGGAGTAGACGATGCCGTCGAGCAGCGTCACGGTCACGCAGACGTCGAGGCCGCGCGTCGCCGTGCGGAGGCTGGCCGCGCCGGTCGAACCGTGCAGGTAGAGCGTGTCGCCGTCGCGGCCGTAGCCGGTGGGCAGGACCAGCGGCACGCCGTCGCGGACGATCCCGAGGTGGCAGATGAGGCCTTCGTCCAGGACGGCGTGCAGCGCGGAGCGGTCGGTCAGGGCGCGGTGCTTCTTGCGGCCGAGCGTGGTGCGGGGCGTGGTCGACAACATGCGACCAGCGTCTCCCGGCGCAGTGGCCTCGGAAAACGGCCACTTCTCGTACACTTGGGAAGTCCACTTGAGGAGGTCCCGTGTCCCACGCCGACACCGCGCTCCCGGTCAGCCTCGACCGTGCGGCGGTGACCCCGCTGGCCGTCCAGCTGGCCGACGCGCTGCGCGAAGCCGCGGCGAGCGGGCACCTGCGCGGCGGCGACCGGCTGCCCTCGACGCGGGCGCTGGCCGGCCGCCTCGGCGTCAGCCGCACGGTGACGTCGGCGGCCTACGAGCAGCTGCACGCCGAGGGCTGGATCGCGGGGCGGCACGGGTCCGGCACGTACGTGACGACTCCGCCTTCGGTTTCGGCGTCCGAGGTCCCGGCGCCCGCTGTGCCCGCTCCCGAGGCCGCTCCTGCTCTGTTGCTCGACCTCGGGCCGGGCACCCCGTGGGCGGCGGGGCTCGACCGAGCGGCCTGGCGCCGCGCTTGGCGGGCAGCGGCGGACCCCGAGCCCTTGGTGCGCGCCCACCGCGCGGGGCTGCCGGAGTACCGGGCGGCGGTGTCGGAGCACCTGCTGCGTCACCGCGGCTTGGCGGCGGGATCGGTCCTGGCGACGGGCGGCACGACGGCGGCAGTGGTGGAGCTGGCGGCGGCGGTGCTGGAGCGCGGGGACGTCGTCGCCGTCGAAGAGCCGGGCTACCAGCGGGCGGTGCAGGCGTTCCGCCGGGCGGGGATGCGGGTTGTCGGCGTGCCGGTGGACGGGGAGGGGTTGCGCCCGGAGGAGATCCCGCCGGGGGCGCGGGCGGTGTATTGCTCGCCGGCGCACCAGTACCCGATGGGCAGCAGGCTGAGCGCGGCGCGGCGGGTTTCGCTGGTGGAGCGGGCGCGTTCGTCCGGGATGCTGGTGATCGAGGACGACTACGACGGCGAGCTGCGCTTCGACGTGGCGCCGCTGCCGATGCTGGCGGCGCTGGCGCCGGACGTGGTGGCGCACCTCGGAACGACTTCGAAGATCCTCACGCCGACGCTGGGCGCGGGCTGGATGGTGGCACCGGAGGCGATCACCTCGGCGGTGCTGGCGTACCGCGATTCGACGGGCACCCGGCCGTCACCGGCGGGACAGCGGGTGTTGTACGAATTCGCGCGAAACGGGGATCTGGGACGTCACCTGCGGAAACTGCGCCGCGAGCTGGCGGAGAGGCGGACGTTGCTGGCGGGTGCGCTGTCATCGGCGGGGATCCCGGTCCGCGGCGATGATGCGGGGGCGCATCTGGTGGTGCCGTTTTCGTCGGCTCCGGTGGAGGCATCGGTGATCGCGGCGGCCGAGCGGCGGGGGATCCGGCTCGACGGGCTGGCGCGGCACTTCGCCGGTTCGCCTTCCGCGTATGGGGTGGCGCTCGGGTATGCGGGGTGTTCGCGGGAGGCCTTGGTGGCGGCTTTGCCGACGCTGGTGGCTTTGCTGCGGTGAGGCTTGGTGTCCACAGGGTCGCCGTGATGTGGACAGCTTGGGGTGGGGTGGGGGTTCGGCGGGCTTTTGGGCCGGGCGGCGGGGATATGGTCAATTCGGTGGTGGTTCCCCCTGGGAGGGCGGGGTCTGTTCGGGGGTGGCCGGCGGGCGCTTTGTGGTGTGGGCCGGGCAGTGTGGGCCGGGCAGTGTGGGCCGGGCAGTGTGGGCCGGGCAGTGTGGGCCGGGCAGTGTGGG
>NZ_JAVHJU010000032.1 GCF_031082405.1 Amycolatopsis sp. A133 | reverse complement strand
ATACGAGGTTTCAATACATAAGCTCTACTGGCTTAGTTCACTAGCACACTGTTGAGTTCTCAAGCAACACACCCCGACCGACTCCAGACCCAAGGCCCAGCGTCACCCGAAGCGGGTTATTCCTAGCAGTTTTGGCGGGACACCCACTCAATCGCTATTCGCGAGAGCTTGGTTCGTGTCCCGGTGGCCACCCGGTTTCCCTGGCGACTTGGAGAACTTTACATGCCCGGAAACAGCCCGAAACAGGGGGGTCGGTTAACAAGATCAGCGCAGGTCAGACCCCATGACGGGACCCGTCTGCGCCCCAGTCTGCCCCCAACCCGCCGGGAGCGCCACCGAAAGAACATTGCTCCGACTACATTGCACCATATTGCTCCGAGTGAAAGCTCCGCTTAGCGTCGACGGCATGAACCTCGCGCACGACGACCTCGGCCCCCGGGACGGACAGCCCGTCCTGCTCGTCCACGGCCACCCCTTCGACCGCTCCATGTGGCGGCCCCAGGCCGAGCACCTGAGCAGAAGCGGCTACCGCGTCGTCACCCCCGACCTCCGCGGGTACGGGCAGTCGGCGAGCCGGGACACGAAGACCGGTCTCGACGTCTTCGCCCACGACCTCGTCGAGCTGGCCGACCACCTCCGGCTGGACCGCTTCGTGCTCGGCGGCCTTTCCATGGGCGGCCAGATCGCCATGCAGCTCGTCGCGGACCACCCGCAGCGCGTGACCGCCCTCGTCCTGGCCGACACCTTCGCGGGCCTCGACACCCCGGAGGCCAGGCAGGCCCGCTTCGACACCGCCGACCGGATCACCGCGGAAGGCATGGAGCAGTACGCCGAGGAGCTCCTCCCGAAGATGATCTCGAAGCAGACCCGCGCGACCAGGCCGGACGTCGAGGCGCACGTCCGCAGGATGATGCGCACCGCCCCGGAGAAGGGAGCCGCGGCCGCGCTCAGGGGACGCGCCGAGCGTCCCGACTACACGCCGGGACTGGCCAACCTGGAAGTCCCCACCCTCGTGGTCGTCGGCAGCGAGGACGAGTTCACCCCGGTCGCCGACGCCGAGCTGATCCACCGGAGGACGAAGGGTTCCACCCTGGTGGTGGTCGAGGGCGCGGGCCACCTGCCTAACCTGGAGCGCGAGGCCGAGTTCGACGAGGCCCTCAGCACCTTCCTGACCGACAGCACGAGCAGCGGAGCCACCCCATGACCCAGCAGACCGTGTTCGTGACCGGCGCCAGCGCCGGCTTCGGCGACGCCATCGCGCGCCGGTTCGTCGCCGAGGGCGCCCGCGTGATCGCCGTCGCCCGCAGCGCGGACAAGCTCGAGAAGCTGGCCGGCGAGCTCGGGGAAGCGGTCCTCCCCCGCCAACTCGACGTCGGCGACCCCGAGGCGGTCAAGAGCACCGTCGAAGGCCTCCCGCAGGACTGGCGAGAGGTCGACGTCCTGGTCAACAACGCCGGCCTGGCCAAGGGCCTGGAACCCGCGCACAAGGCCGACCTCCGGGACTGGGACGAGATGATCGCGACCAACGTCCGCGGCCTCACGCACGTCACCCGCGCGCTGCTGCCGGGCATGGTCGAGCGCGGCCGCGGGCACGTGATCAACCTCGGCTCGATCGCCGGCACCTACCCCTACCCCGGCGGCAACGTCTACGGCGCGACCAAGGCGTTCGTCCACCAGTTCAGCCTCAACCTGCGCAGCGACCTGCACGGCACCGGCGTGCGGGTGACGAACGTCGAGCCCGGCATGGTCGGCGGCACGGACTTCTCGAAGGTCCGCTTCGACGGCGACCAGGCCAAAGCGGACAAGGTCTACGAAGGCACCACGCCGCTGACCGCCGACGACGTCGCCGAGTCCGTCTACTGGGCCGCCAGCCGGCCGAAGCACGTGAACATCAACGTCATCGAGCTGATGCCGGTGGTCCAGAGCTTCTCGGCGCTGCAGATCTACCGGGAGTCCTGAAACAACGAGAACAGCGCCTGCTGACCCGGCTCGGGCGAGGTCAGCAGGCGTTTCGCCCGGGGCCGTCCGCCGGTCGACGGATACCGCAGCACCAGCTCGCCGATGCCCGCGAGCTGGTCGAGCAGCTCCCGCACCGACAGGTTCATCCCCGCCCGGTCCGCTTCGCGCCGCATCAGGTGGGTGACCGTCGCGGCCAGTAGCGAGACCAGGCCGTGCGCCGCGATCCGCTGTCGCGTCCACTCCCAGCGCGGGGTCGGGCCGGTGACGGCGGGCCCGGTGAGCCAGCGGAACGTCGATTCGAGGTGGGTGCGGGCCCGGTAGGCCGTGACGACCTCGGCGACCGGCCAGTCCCGGTCGGTGACCAGCACCTGCTTGCCGAAGAACTCCTCGTCCAGCCGGGCCAGGGCAGCAGCATCGATCCGGCGTTCCACCCGGATCTCGCCGGGCCGGTTCCCGCTCAGGACGGCGGTGAGCACGCGCTCGATGCGCCGGCCGCGGGTCACGCGGCCGATCTCGGCGTGGACCTGGGCGCGGTCGCCGCGGTGGGTCCCGGCCGCCAGTGCCTCGGCGAGGCCGTCGAGCTCGCGGGTCGCGGTGGCCAGCTCGTCGGCGAACGCGCGGGACTGCGCCGCGTGCAGCGTCGCCGAGTGGGTCAGGATCACCCGCCGCCGGACGCCGTCGACGACCGCGTGCGTGTCGAGCGCCGTGAGCCCGGCGAACCGCTCGGGGTCGACGCGCTTGCGCGCGGACGCGGGCTGGGTCAGCAGCTCGGGGTGGTCGGTCAACGGCAGCGACCCGACGAAGCCGCTGCGTGAGCCCAGGTCGAGCTGCGCCGCCTGGCCCGCGTGGAAGACGAGCGTGGCCGGGCCCAGTTCCGCCATCAGCGAGGCGAACGTCGGCGCGGTGCCGTCGTCGCGCCGGTACAGCCGCGAGGCCAGCGGGATCGCGCCGTCGCGGGTCACCTTCATGCCCGCTCCGGCCAGCACGCCCCGGCACGCCGAAGGCAACGTGCAGTCGGCCGGGGCGAACGCGGCGAACTGCGGGACGTCGACGGCGAGCGCCGCGTGGTCGTCCAGGGTGTCCAGGACCGCGGAAGCGACGGTTTCCTCGATGCCCGCGATGCGGTCCGGCGTCAGCCGTTCCAGGGCCCGCCACAGTCCATCCACTGTGGACAGCCGGGGCCGCACGAGGTCGGCGGCCGCCCCCTCGGCCCACCACTGCCCCATCGGCGTCTCCGGAGCGGTCGCGCGGTGCAGCACCGCGACGGCCAGGGTCAGTCCCAGCGACGGCTTCGTGCGCACCACGTCGTCGACGCGGCCGACGAAGCCGAGGCGCGAAAGCGTCGCCCAGACCGCGGCGACGTCGCCGTACGGCCGGTACGACGCCGAGGCGGGCTCGCCACCGGGGACGGCGCGCGCGATCTCGTCGGCCGTGCCGAGGTAACGCTGGGTCACCACCCGCGGCTTGCCGTCCACCCGGGCGGACTCCGCCAGGTAGTAGTAGGTCCGTCCGCCGATCTTCTTGCCGACCACCGATGCCACCCTTTAGGTAATACACGCCCGAGCGGTGATCGACAACCAGGCGACCGCGTTGACCTGCGCCGACGATCACGCGCGCCCAGACGGGCCGCCGGGTGCGGAACACACACTGGCTGGTCCCGCGAGGACGGTCCTAGCGTGGGCGGAATGGGACCCGAACCCGACGCCACCGCCCCGACCGCCTCCGCGATGCGCCGCGCGCTCGCCAGGGCGCGTGACGGGAAGACACTCGACGTAGCCGAAGCGAGCGTCCTGCTGCACGCCCGCGGTGACGACCTCACCAAGCTGTCCGAGTACGCCTCGCGCATCCGGGACGCGGGCCTGGCCGAGGCGGGGCGAGCGGGTGTCATCACCTACAGCCGCAAGGTGTTCATCCCGCTGACCCGGCTGTGCCGCGACCGCTGCGGCTACTGCACCTTCGTCACCGTGCCGGGCCGGCTCGAGTCGCCGTTCCTGTCCCCGGACGAGGTCCTCGACATCGCCCGCAAGGGTGCCGAAATGGGCTGCAAGGAAGCCCTGTTCACGCTCGGCGACCGGCCGGAAGACCGTTGGAAGGCCGCCCGCGACTGGCTGGACGCGCACGGCTACGACGACACGCTCTCCTACGTCCGTGCGATGGCGATCCGCGTCCTGGAGGAGACCGGCCTGCTGCCGCACCTCAACCCCGGCGTGCTGACCTGGCCGGACTTCCAGCGCCTCAAGCCGGTCGCGCCGTCGATGGGCATGATGCTGGAGACCACGGCGACCCGGTTGTGGAGCGAGAAGGGCGGACCGCACTACGGCTCGCCGGACAAGGACCCCGCGGTGCGGCTGCGGGTGCTCGAAGACGCCGGCCGCAGCTCGGTTCCGTTCACCACCGGTGTCCTCATCGGCATCGGCGAGACGCACGAGGAGCGTGCCGACGCGCTGTTCGAGATCCGCAAGGTCGCCAAAACCTACGGCGGCATCCAGGAAGTGATCGTGCAGAACTTCCGGGCCAAACCGGACACGAAGATGCGCGCGACCCCGGACGCCGACCTCGAGGAGCTCGCCGCGAACATCGCGGTGGCGCGGCTGGTGCTCGGCCCGAAGATGCGCATCCAGGCGCCGCCGAACCTGATCGGCAACCAGTACGACCTGATGATCCGGGCCGGCATCGACGACTGGGGCGGCGTCTCGCCGCTGACCCCGGACCACGTCAACCCGGAACGCGCGTGGCCGCAGATCGACGAGCTCGCCCGCCGCACCGAAAAGGCCGGCTTCGAGCTCAAGGAACGGCTCACCATCTACCCGGAGTACGTCAAGGCCGGCGAGCCGTGGCTGGACCCGCGGATCACGCGGCACGTCGCCGCGCTCGTCGACTACGACACCGGGATGGCGCGCGAAGGCGCGATGCCGGTCGGCATCCCGTGGCAGGAGCCGGACGGCGGCTGGCAGGAATCCGGCCGCACCGAGCTGCACACCGAGATCGACGCCGGCGGCCGCACGGAGGACCGCCGCAGCGACTTCGACTCGGTGTACGGGGACTGGAAGGAGATCGGCGACCGGATCAAGACCGGGCCGCAGCGGTTCGACACGGACATCCTGGAGGCCTTGCGCAGCGCGGAAAAGGACCCGGCGGGCCTCTCCGACGACGCCGCGCTGGCGCTGCTGCACGCCGACGGCAAGGAGCTGGACGCGTTCACCCGGATCGCCGACGACCTGCGCCGCGAGACGGTCGGCGACGACGTCACCTTCGTCGTCACGCGGAACATCAACTTCACCAACGTCTGCTACACGGGTTGCCGCTTCTGCGCCTTCGCGCAGCGTCGCACCGACGCCGACGCGTACACGCTTTCGCTGGAGCAGGTCGGCGACCGCGTCGACGAGGCGTGGGCCGCGGGGGCGACCGAGATCTGCATGCAGGGTGGCATCCACCCGGACCTGCCGGGCACCGCGTACTTCGACCTCGCGGCCGAGGTCAAACGCCGTCAGCCGCAGATCCACCTGCACTCCTACAGCCCGATGGAGGTCGTGAACGGCGCTTCGCGGACCAACCTCTCGCTGAAGGACTGGCTGATCAAGGCCAAGGAGGCCGGTGTCGACTCGCTGCCGGGCACGGCGGCGGAGATCCTCGACGACGACGTCCGCTGGGTGCTCACCAAGGGCAAGCTGCCGACGTCGGAGTGGATCAAGGTCGTCACGACCGCGCACGAGGTCGGGCTGCCGACGACGTCCACCATGATGTACGGCCACGTCGACACGCCGTCGCACTGGGTCGCGCACCTCAAGCTGTTGGCCCGGCTGCAGCGCGAAGGCCTGGAGAAGCACGGGCGACGCGGCTTCACCGAGTTCGTGCTGCTGCCGTTCATCCACCAGAGCGCGCCGATCTACCTGGCCGGGCTCGCCCGCCCGGGCACGACGCTGCGCGAGAACCGCGCGGTGCACGCCCTGTCCCGCCTGCTGCTGCACGGCATGATCGACAACATCCAGAGCTCCTGGGTGAAGCTCGGCGAAGAAGGCAGCCGCGCGGTGCTGCAGGGTGGCGTCAACGACATCGGCGGCACGCTGATGGAGGAGACGATCAGCCGGATGGCGGGCGCGTCGCACGGGTCGTACAAGACGATCAGCGACATGCGCGCGATGGTCGAGCCGCTGGGCCGCCCGCTGGTCCAGCGCACGACGGGTTACGGGCGGCCGTCGGCCGAGCGGAGGGCCGCGGCGGAGGCTTCGGACGGTGTCGCGACCGAGGTCCGGAAGCCGCTCCTGCCGCTGCTGACGCCGTAAGACGGTAGCGGGCGCCCGGGCTCCAGGGCGCCCGCTACTCTTCCGGCTCATGGGGGTTTCTCGCTTCGCACTGCTTGTTTCCGTAGCGCTTCTCGCGGGTTGCAGCACTCCGCCGCCCCCGCCCGTGCCGTCACCCACGGCCACGCCCAGCCCGACGTACGGGCCGCCGCCGTCGCTGGGGCTGTCCCTTTCGGTCGGCCAGGTCGAAGCCGGGCTCGGGCACCGCGCCAGCGTCCTGACGCTGACCAACCGGGACACCGCGCCGCGGAAGGTCACCGGCTACCCCGATCTGAAGATCCTCGCGGGCGACGGCTCCCCGCTCGACGTCACGGTCGAACACGGCACGTCCTACTTCGCGCGCGACCTCGGTCCGCAGGACCTCACCGTCCAGCCGGGCGAGAAGGTCGTGGCCGTGCTCGCGTGGTCGGCCACCGTCACGAGCGGCGACACGCGCACCGGCGCGGCCATCTCGGTGGTCCCCGTTCCGGGCGAACCCGCGCAGAGGCAGCCGCTCGACACGGATCTGGGCACCACGGACACCGTCACCGTCAGCTCGTGGGCCACCGAGGTGGGCGCCTGACGACCCTGTGTCACCGCTCACAAACCGACGGTTGACCAGCGGGCTTTTGTGCTACCTCTGTTCCTTCACCCGCCGGAAGGGACCTCGATGATGAGCACCTCCGTAGCGCCACTGGAAATGGTCGACACCGACCGCTACCCGCTCACCGAACCGGGCAGTCCCGCCTGGCGGGAGACGGTCGGCCGCACGCGCGCCGACCTCGCCGACGTCGGCTGCAGCGTGCTCGCCGACTTCATCCGGCCGCAGCTGCGCCGGGCCCTGCGGGACGAGTGCGCCGCGCTCGAGCCGCACGCGTACACGAAGATCGAGCAGGTCAACGCCTACAACACCACGATCGGCGAGCCGCTGCCCGAGGACCACCCCGGCCGGACGATCATGGAACGCGGCAACGCCTTCGTCGCCCGCGACCACATCCCCGCGTCCTCGATCATCGGCCGGCTCTACAGCAGCCCGCTGTTCCAGCGGTTCGTCGCCGACTGCTTCGGGCTGCCGGAGCTGCACGAGCTCGCCGACCCGCTGTCCGGGCTGACGCTCAACGTCATCGCGCCCGGCCGCGCGCACCCGTGGCACTTCGACACGAACACCCACACGGTCAGCATGCTGACGCAGGCCGCGGATGACGGCGGCACCTTCGAATACTGCCCCGGCATCCGGTCCGCCGCGGACGAGAACTTCGCGGCCGTGCGCGCGGTGCTGGCCGGCGACACCCGGCTGGTCCGGCGCCTCGACCTGCGGCCCGGTGATCTCCAGCTGTTCCAAGGACGCTTCGCGCTGCACCGGGTCAGTACCGTGGAGGGCACGATCGCGCGGCACTCCGCGATCTTCGCCTACAGCGAGCGCCCGGGGGTCATCGGCAGCGCGGAGCGGACGCGGCAGCTGTTCGGCCGTGTTCTGCCCGCCCACCTCGCGGAGCGCACCGCCCGCGGCGACGAGCTGCTCGACTAGATCACTCGACCAGATCAGGAGCCTGGCCCGTGCCTTTCGACTCGACCGGCAAGATCTCGTTCGACCACATCTACACCGCACCCGACCCGCGGCCGTTCTTCGGCACGCTCGAGCGCGTCGGCTACCACATCCCGCAGCTGGCGAAGCCGTACTTCGCGAAGCTGGGCGCCGCGCACCCCGCCGAGCGGCCGACCGTGCTCGACGTCGGCTGCTCGTACGGCGTCAACGCGGCCCTGCAGCGCTGCGACGCGACGATGGACGACCTCTACGCCCACTACACCGACCCGGCTGTGCGCGCGCTGGACCACGCGGCGCTGGTCGAGGCGGACCGGAAGCGCGTCCGCACCGGCAACCCCCGGTTCTACGGCCTGGACAGCTCGGCCCCGGCGCTCGAGTACGCGCTTGCCGCCGGCTTCCTCGACGAGGTGCTCCACGCCGACCTCGAACGCGACGACCCGGACGGCACCCAGCAGAAGCTGCTGGACGACGTCGACGTGGTCGTCTCGACCGGCTGCGTCGGGTACGTCACCGAGAAGACCCTCACCCGGGTCGCGCGCGGCGCGCGGCCGTGGATGGCGCACTTCGTGCTGCGGATGTTCTCCTACGAGCCGGTCGCCGAAAGCCTGGCCGAGCTGGGGTACGAGACCGCGGAGGTCGGCGGGGTCTTCAAGCAGCGGCGGTTCGCCTCCGCCGAGGAGCAGGCGCAGATCCTGGACACGCTGAGCGCGGCCGGGGTCGACCCCACCGGACTGGAGTCCGACGGGTGGCTCTACGCGCAGTTGTATGTTTCCCGCCCTGAAGGCTCGGCTGCGGAGCTCGCAGCTGTGCTCGAGACCGCCGACTAAGAAGGATGACCGTGAGCAGTCCGGAATGGTCCACCCGCACCTTCGGCAACGAGGACCGGCTCCCCCGCGTCCCGCTTCCCACGCCGGAAGCCAGCTGCCGCCGTTTCCTCGAATGGTGCGGGCCGCTGCTGACACCGGACGAGCTGGCGGAGACCGAAGCCGCGGTGGCGGAGTTCCTCGCGCCGGGCAGCCCCGCGCACGGGCTGCAGGCGGCGCTGGCGGAGTACGACCGCTCGCCCGGCGTGCACAGCTGGCTCGACACCTTCTGGCCGTACCGCTACCTCGGCCGCCGGGACCGGATCGCGCTCAACGCCAACTTCTTCTTCCTGTTCCAGGACTCCCCGCTCGGGCAGGTGGAGCGCGCCGCCGAGCTGACCGCGTCCGCGGTGGACTACAAGCTGAAGCTCGACGGCGAACTCGTGCCGCCGGTGCTGCTGCGCGGCACGCCGCAGTCGATGGTGCAGCACAAGTTCCTGTTCTCGGCGACGCGGATCCCCGGCGAGGTGCTCGACACCGCGCGCACGCGGTTCCCCTCGCCCGAGCGGCACATCGTCGTGTTTTCGAAGGGCACGCCGTTCCGGATGGACGTCCTCGCCGCAGACGGCCGCCCGTACTCGCCGGCGCAGCTGGCCGACGGGCTGCGCGCGATCCTCAAGGACGACCACGGCACCGACGTCCCGGCCGGGCCCCTCACGACGAAGGCGCGCGCGGAGTGGGCCGCTTCGCGGGCCGCGCTGCTCGAAGCGGGCAACGCCGCCGCGCTGGAAACCATCGAGACCGCGTTGTTCTGCCTCTGCCTGGACGACTTCACGCCGTCAAACGCCCTCGAAGCGGGTGACCGGCTGCTGTACGGCGACAACCGCTGGTACGACAAGGCCGTGTCGCTGATCGTGTTCGAGGACGGCACCGCGGGGATCAACGTCGAGCACTGCGAACTCGACGGCACCACGATCCTCGGCTTCACCGACGCGCTGCTGAGCGGTTCGCGCGAGGAGCGCGAAGCGGCCGACGGGATCCCCGGCTACGAGATCGTCCAGTTCACGCTGACCGACGCCCTCCGCGAAGACGCCCGAGCGGCCGGAGCCGCCTTCAAGGCGTACGCGGACGCCACCGCGACGCAGACGGTCTCGTTCGACTTCGGTGCCAACCGGGCGAAGGAACTCGGGATGTCCCCGGACGCCTTCGCGCAGATGTCCTACCAGCTGGCCCACCGCCGCGCGAAGGGCCTGACCGGCGCGACGTACGAGTCGATCGCCACCCGGCAGTTCCGCAACGGCCGGACCGAAGCCATGCGGGTCGTCACGCCCGAGGTCGTGCGCTTCGCCGACGTCATGACCGACGACTCGGCGACGACCGAGCAGAAGCGGGAAGCGCTCCGCGCCGCGGCGGCGAAGCACGTCGCCCGCGCGAAGGAGTGCCAGGCCGGGGACGCGCCGGAGCAGCACCTGTGGGAGCTGCAGCTGATCGGGAAACGCCGTGGCGACACCGGAACTCCGGCCCTCTACACCTCGCCGGGCTGGCTGAAGATGCGCGACGACTACCTGAGCACCAGCTCGGCGCCGTCGGTCAACATCCAGTACTTCGGCTTCGGCTCGACCAGCCCGCAGTGCATCGGCATCGCCTACGTGCTGCTGCCGGACCGGTGGAACATCTACCTGAGCACGCCGAAGCACGTCTCGGCGGAGATGTACCGCTTCGCCGACGAACTCGCTGTCGCGGTGCGGGAGCTGCAGGAGCTACTGGCCTAGCAGGCGCCGCAGCCAGGTCAGCCGGGCGGCGCGGGCCGCCCGGCTGATCGCCGCGCCGGGCACCAGGGCGTCGAACCCGTGGAACCCGCCGGGCCACACGTGCAGCTCGGCGTCCCCGCCCGCCCGCCAGATCCGGCCGGTCGTCGAGCATCGGGCAGACCAGCAGCTGCCCGAGCGGGAGCGGGCCGCCGCGGTCGCGGGCCGGCAGGGTCGCCGCCGCGGCCAGGCCGCCGCCCGCGCTGACCCCGCCGATCACCGGGACGCCCAGGTTCTCGACCGTCCACAGCAGACCGGCGTAGCAGTCCTCGACGCCGCCGGGTGACGACCAGCAGCGGCACGTCCCCGGCCGCTTCCTCGCGGAAGGCGAACCCGGGGTGGGCGGCCGCCGGCTCTTCGACGACCGCCGCCGGCTCCGGGTCGAACGGCGGTGGGGTCACGCCGTGGGGTCCGAGACGACGAGGACGAGCGAGCCCTCGAACGCCGGCTGCTCGCGCAGCTTGCCGTAGCGGCGCTCCCACGTGCCGTCGTCGAGGTCGTGCTGCAGCTCGGCGGCGAAGCGGTGGTGCACGCGGTCGTCGACGAAGCTCCACGCCGAGCACGACAGCCGCGCACCCGGGTCGAGGAGGCGTTCGGGCCGCGCGTAGTAGGCCTCGTTGAAGCCGTCGGTGCAGTCGATCGGGATCGGCACGCCGACCACCGAGGTGTGCCCGCCGAGCCCGTCGGCGATGTCGTCGACCGACGGGTAGCGCCGGGCCTCGGTCTCGATCACCTCGGGCGCGTAGTCCAGCAGCCAGAAGCGGCGCAGCAGATCCGGGTCGCAGGTCAGGATGGCGATCGGGCCGCGCGTGACGCGGCGCATCTCCTTGAGGCCGGCCCACAGGTCGTTCCACTGGTGCACGCTGAACGTGCTCATCGCGCCCTCGAACGCCCGGTCCGGGAACGGCAGCTTTTCGGCGACGGCGTCGACCGCCGGCGGCAGGCCCGCCGGCCGCTGCGCGCGCATCGACGCCGACGGCTCGACCGCGGTCACTTCCCGGTCTTCGGGTTCGTACGCGCCGGCGCCCGCACCGACGTTCAGCACGGTTCGCGCGTCGCCCAGTGCGTCGAGGAGGTACCGGCCGATGCGGGGATCCGGCTTGCGGTAGTCGGTGTAGACCCCGCCGATCGCGCCGTAGTCGGCGTCCCCGGCGCTCCCGTCCGCACGTCGCTGGCTCATGCCAGAAAACTATCAGCGCCGGCCCCCGGCAACGGGTTGCTCCGCCGGGTGTAAGCGGACGCCCGACATCCGGCCCAGCCGTCAATTCCTGTCGCAAACTTGCGTAAGTTCGTCCAACTATTGCGATTTCTTGTCCACGATTCGTATGATCCGGATCACAGAGGTCCCCACCTGCTGCGGAAAGGCCAGTGCTGCCCATGTCTCCCAGCTCTGTCTCAAGCGCGCCCAAGAACCGGTTCGGAGCCCTCGCCGCCGCCGTGATCGCCGCGGCCGGGCTCACGATCGCCACCGTCCCCGCGGGAAACGCCGCCCTCGCGGCCGGCCGCGGCGCGACCGTGCCCTTCCTCGAACAGGAAGCGGAAACCGCCGCGACGAACGGCTCGGTCATCGGCCCGAACCGCGCCGCGGGCACCCTCGCCGGCGAAGCCTCCGGCCGGAAAGCGGTGACGCTGTCCGGTCAAGGCCAGTACGTCGAATTCACGCTCACCGCGCCGGCCAACTCGATCGACTTCCGGTACAGCCTCCCGGACTTCGCGAGCGGGACCATCTCGCTCTACGTCGGCGGCGCCCACAACCGGGACATCGCCCTGACGTCGAAGTACGCCTGGTACTACGGCTCGTACCCGTTCACGAACAACCCCGCCGACGGCAAAGCCCACCACTTCTACGACGAGACCCGCGCGCTGCTCGGCACGTCCTACCCGGCCGGCACCAAGATCAAGCTGCAGGCCGACGCGGGCGACGTCACGCCGGTCACGGTCGACCTCGCCGACTTCGAGCAGGTCGGCGCGGCCGCGACCCGCCCGGCGAACTCGGTGTCCGTCACCGACTACGGCGCCACCGCGGGCGACACGAGCGACGACGCCGGCGCGTTCGACTCCGCCGTCGCCGCGGCTCGCGGCCAGGGCAAGGAAGTCTGGATCCCGTCCGGCACCTTCACCCTCGGCCACCACATCACGGTCGACCAGGTGACCGTCCGCGGCGCCGGGCCCTGGTACTCGGTGCTGACCGGGCCGCGCGCGGGCCTGTTCGGCAAGGGCGAACCGGAAAGCTGCGGAACGCCGACGTACCCCGGCAACCCCGCGGTGCCCGGGGTCAGCAGCGCCGTGAAGCTCTACGACTTCGCGATCATCGGGCAGGTCGACGCCCGCGTCGACTGCGACCAGTCGAACGCCATCGGCGGCGCGCTGGGCGGCGGCTCGGTCGTGCAGAACCTGTGGCTGCAGCACACGAAGGTCGGGCTGTGGCTCGACGGGCCGTTCGACGGGCTCACCGTGTCCGGCAACCGGATCCTCGACCAGACCGCCGACGGGCTGAACCTGCACCAGGGCATCAGCAACGTGACGGTGACGAACAACTTCCTGCGCAACACCGGCGACGACGGCCTGGCCATGTGGTCCGAGCACGCCGCCGACCACCACAACACGTTCTCGTTCAACACCGTGCTGCTGCCGATCCTCGCCAACAACATCGCGGTCTACGGCGGGCACGACAACACCGTGTCCGACAACGTCGTGGCCGACAACCAGGACCAGGGCGGCGGCCTGCACATCGCGAACCGGTTCAGCGCGGTCCCGCTCTCGGGCACCACGACCGTCACGCGCAACACCGCGATCCGCACCGGCGTGCTCGACTCGAACTGGCAGTTCGGCGTCGGCGCGCTGTGGTTCGACGGCCGCGACTCGGCCATCACCGGCCGGATCGACGTCGTGGACAACGACCTGCTGGACAACAACTACGAGGCGATCCAGTTCATCGACGGCGCCACCACGGACGTGCACTTCGACGGCGTCCGGATCACCGGCGCCGGCACGTTCGCCTGGCAGCTGCAGTCCAAGCCGTCGGGCTCGGTGAAGAACGTCGTCGCGACCGGGATCGGCCGGGCCGGGGTCTACAACTGCATGGGGCCCGACGCCATGAGCGGACTGGCCGACCAGGGCGGCAACTCCGGCTGGACGACGACGTACTGCGGCTCGTGGCCGTCGCCGGTGTACGGCTCCGACAACGGCGGCACGACCACGACCCCGCCGACCACCACACCGACCCAGCCAGGCGGGAACCTGGCGCTGCACAAGAGCGTCAGCGCGACCGGCTCGCAGGGCGGGTTCCCGCCGGGCAACGCCGTCGACGGCAACACGAACTCCTACTGGGAGAGCACGAACAACGCCTTCCCGCAGTCGCTGACCGTCGACTTCGGCAGCTCGGTCAGCGTCTCCCGGCTGGTGCTGAAGCTGCCGCCGTCGTGGGGTGCGCGGACCCAGACGGTGTCGGTCGACGGCGTCAAGGCGGCGGCGACCTACACCTTCGACCCCGCGTCCGGCAACACGGCGACCGTGACCTTCCCGGCGACGGCCCAGCGCACCCTGCGGCTCACCTTCACCGGTAACACCGGCTGGCCCGCCGGCCAGCTGTCCGAGCTCGAAGCCTATTCCTCCTGAAACCCGCGAGAAAGGTGACGACGATGTCCCCCACTCCCCGGCGCCGCGCGGCCTTGCTGGCCGTCGCACTCGCCGCGTCCGGCTTCACCGTGCTGGCGCCGCCGGCGTCCGCAGCCACTTGCCCCACCACGGCCTCCGGCGGCGCGAGCGTGCCGTTCCGGACCGTCGAAGCCGAGTGCTCGGCGACCAACGGCTCGGCCGTCGGCCCCGACTACACCCAGGCCAGCATCGCTTCGGAAGCCTCCGGGCGGCAGGCCGTGCGGATCGGGACCGGCCAGTACGTCGAGTTCACGCTGCCCGCCGCGGCGAACTCGATCAACGTCCACTACAACCTGCCGGACGGTTCGTCAGGGCGGCTTTCCGTGTACGTCAACGGGACGAAGCTCGGCAGCGGGCTCTCGGTGACCTCCCGGTATTCCTATGTGGACACACCGTGGATCCCGGGTGCCAAGACGCACCACTTCTTCGACGACGCGCGGTTGCTGTTCGGGCAGAACGCCTCCGCCGGCGCGAAGGTCCGGGTGGCCGCCGACTCCGGTGACGTCGGCCAGGCGACCATCGACCTCGCCGACTTCGAACAGGTCGGCGGGGCGGGCACCAAACCGGCGAACGCGCTGTCGGTGACCGACTACGGCGCCACCGCGAACGATTCCTCGGATGACTCGCAGGCGTTCCGCACCGGTCTGTCGGCGGCCCGCTCGCAGGGCCGGGAACTGTGGGTGCCCCAGGGGCGGTTCGAGATCGGCTCGGCGCTGCAGATCGACCAGACGACCGTCCGCGGCGCCGGCCCGTGGTACACCGTGCTGCACGGCAACAACATCTTCAACAACGGCAGCGCGTCCGGGAACATCAAGCTCTACGACTTCGCCGTGTTCGGTGACGTCACCGAACGGAACGACGGCAGCCCCGACAACGCGTTCCACGGCGTCCTCGGAAACGGCTCGGTCGTGTCGGGTCTCTGGATCCAGGACACCAAGTGCGGCTTGTGGCTGATGAACGGCGCTTCGTCGAACGTCACCATCGAGAACAACCGCATCCTCGACACCCAGGCCGACGGCGTGAACTTCGACGGCGCCGTGACGAACTCGACGTTGCGCAACAACTACCTGCGCAACAACGGCGACGACGGGCTGGCGCTGTGGTCCAACGGCCAAGCCGACTCGGGCAACTCGCTGGTCAACAACACCGTCGTGCAGCCGAACCTGGCCAACGGCATCGCGTTGTACGGCGGCTCGAACAACACGGTGAGCGGCAACCTCGTCCAGGACACCAACGCCCTCGGCGGCGGTTACCTGGTGGCGAACCGGTTCAACTCGGTGCCGCTGTCCGGCACGGTGACGCTGTCGAACAACACCGCGCTGCGGGCCGGTGCGCTCGACCCGAACTGGCAGTTCGGCGTCGGCGCGCTGTGGTTCGACGCCCGTGACCAGGCGATCACCGGCGTGACGATCCGCGTCACCGGGTTCACCGCGATCCAGAGCCCGTACGAGGCCATCCAGTTCATCGACGGCAACGGGGCCGGGAAGCCCATCCAGGGCATCACCATCGACGGCGTCACCGTGCAGGGTGCCGGCACGTTCGTGGTGCAGTCGCAAACCCAGGGCTCGGTGTCGATCAGCAACCTGACGGCGTCCGGCGTCGGCGTCACCGGGACGTACAACTGCCCGTACCCGACGTCGATCCCGCGGATGACCTTCACCGGGTCGGGCAACAGCGGCTGGACCGGGACCTGGAGCGACTGCTCGACCTGGCCCGCGCCGAACTCGGGCCCGCAGCAGCCGCAGCAGCCCGGCTCGAACATCGCCCGCGGCAAGGCGATCAGCGCGTCGAGCTCGCAGGGCGGGTTCCCGCCGTCGAACGCCAACGACGGGGACGCGAACTCGTACTGGGAGAGCGCGAACAACGCGTTCCCGCAGACGCTGACGGTGGACCTGGGCACGGCGTCGTCGATCAACAAGGTGACACTGCGCCTGCCGCCGTCGTCCGCGTGGGGTTCGCGCACGCAGACGGTGACGATCTCCGGCAGCACCGACGGCGGCTCGTACACGACGCTGGTGGGCTCGCGGGGTTATTCGTTCGACCCGGCTTCCGGCAACACGGCGTCGGTCTCCTTCACGACGACGTCCCAGCGCTTCGTGCGGCTGACGTTCACCGGCAACACGGGCTGGCCCGCCGGCCAGGTGTCCGAATTCGAGGTGGCAGCGGCCTGATGTGACAGAACGGCACGGCGGCTCGACGGTTCCGCACGGAAACCGCCGGGCCGCCGTGCGCTGCAATCCCACCGGCGAGCACGCGTGCTCGACGCGCGGATCAAGGCGATCGGCAGCGAGGAGCACCGCGAGCGCGCAGGCCACGAGACGTGGTGGTGCGGTCGAGGTGCGGGTCACGAGGGCCAAGCCAGGAACAGGGTGTGCGGGCCCCGTGACCGTTGCTCACCAGTTCCGCGTCGCTTCCGCACGTCGTACTTTTGCGCTCGTCTGCTGTAAAGTTTCAGCCATGACGCGTCGTCTTGCCGAAGTCGCCCGCCAGGTCGGGGTCAGCGAAGCCACGGTCAGCCGGGTGCTCAACGGCCGGTCCGGGGTGTCCGCCAGCACCCGCGCCGCCGTCCTCACCGCACTGGACGTGATGGGTTACGAGCGGCCCACCCAGCTGCGCGGCGAGCGCGCCCGGCTGGTCGGGCTGGTGCTGCCCGAGCTGCAGAACCCGATCTTCCCGGCGCTGGCCGAGATCATGGGCAACGCCCTCGCCCAGCAGGGGTTCACGCCGGTGCTCTGCACGCGGACCGCGGGCGGGGTGTCGGAGGCGGAGTACGTCGAGCTGCTCCTGCAGCAGCAGGTGTCGGGCGTGGTGTTCGCCGGCGGGCTGTACGCGCAGGCGGACGCGATCCATTCGCACTACCACCACCTGGTCGAGCGCCGGCTGCCGACGGTGCTGATCAACGCCGCGGTCGACCACCTCGGGCTGCCCCAGGTGTCGTGCGACGACGCGGTGGCCGTCGAGCAGGTCGTCGGGCACCTGAGCTCGCTCGGGCACGAGAAGATCGGCCTGGTGCTCGGCCCGTCCGACCACGTGCCGTCGCGCCGCAAGCTGGAGGCGTTCCGTTCGTACGCGGCCAAACTCGGCCTCCCGGTGCTGGACGAGCTGGTCGAGCACGGAATGTTCTCGATCGAAGGCGGCCACGCGGCAGCCGCTCGTCTGTACCCCCGCGGCGCGACGGCGGTGCTGTGCGCGAGCGACCTCCTGGCCCTGGGCGCGGTCCGCGCGGCTCGCCGCCAGGGGCTGTCGGTGCCGGAGGACATTTCGGTGGTCGGTTACGACGACTCGGCCCTGATGAACTGCACCGACCCGCCCCTGACGACGACTCGCCAGCCGATCGAGGCGATGGGCCGCGCGGTGGTGGAGCTGCTGGTGAAGCGCATCAACGGCGGCGAGGTGGCGGCGGAGGAGCTGCTGTTCGCCCCGGAACTGGTGGTGCGGGGGTCGACGGCCCGCCGCATCGCCTGACACCGCGATCCGAGAGGCGCGACGGCTCCCGAGCGGTCGCGCCTCTTCGCGCGCCCGCCTCCCGGACCCGGCCCCGCCCCGAGGTCGCGAATGACTCATTCGGGACCTCCGACGTCCCGAATGAGTCATTCGCGACGTCCGCGGCCGCCATCACCCCCGAGAGCGCGGCGGCTCCCGGGCCGTCCTGCCTCTGCGCGCCCCAGCCCAAGCGCCCCAATGTGGCGTTCGGTGTGCCTCCCATGTCCCCGCCACCACCCTCAACGGAGGCGCTCCGCGCCGCAGCGCTGATCCAACGCACCCAATGTGGCGTTCGGTGCGTTGGACGCAACCAACGCCACATTGGGGCGTTCGGGGCCAGCGCGGCCTGTTCGTAACTTGCAGATTCTCGTCGGCTTATTGCGCCGATCCGGTCCACCACTTTAGAGTGACCGCAATCACGTGACAGCCGTCGCGACCCGAGAAGAGGCTTGAGATGAGCAGTCCCTGGTCCCGATCCGTGCCCCGCCGAGTGTTGTGCCTGTTCGCCGCAGGTGGGCTCGCCCTCACCATGGCCGCCTGCAGTGATGGCGAGACCGCCCAGCCCGGCGGCAAGGTCAAGATCACCGTCACCGGTCAGCCGCCGACCAGCCAGCCGTTCGAGCGCAGCGTCTTCGACGCCGACGTCAAGGAGTTCGAGGCCTCCCACCCGAACATCGACATCGATCCGCACGAAGGGTTCATGGACCCCAAGACGTTCTCGGCGAAGCTCGCCGGCGGGCAGCTCGAAGACGTCTACTACGTCTACTTCACCGATCCGGCGCAGATCATCGCGCGCCACCAAGCCGCCGACATCACCGAAGCCGCGAAGAGCGTCCCGCACATCAACGACCTCAAGCCGGAACTGCTCGACAACTTCCGCGACGCGAACGGCAAGCTCTACGGCCTGCCGACGATGAACTACACGATGGGCCTGCTCTACAGCCGCCCGCTGTTCCAGAAGGCCGGGCTCGACCCGGACAAGCCGCCGCAGACCTGGGACGAAGTCCGCGAAGCCGCGAAGAAGATCTCCGCGCTGGGCAACGGCGTCGTCGGGTACGCCGACTACAGCAAGAACAACCAGGGTGGCTGGCACCTGACCGGCTGGCTCTACTCCATGGGCGGCGACATCGCCCGCAAGGACGGCGACAAGTGGGTCGCCGACTTCAACAACGACAAGGGCAAAAAAGCCCTCCAGTACCTGCACGACATGCGCTGGACCGACAACTCCATGGGCGCCAAGCAGCTCCTCGAAGCCCAGGACGTCCAGCGCATGATGGGTGCCGGCCAGCTCGGCATGTACATGGCCGCCCCGGACAACGTCCCGGTGCTGGTCAAGCAGTTCAACGGCAAGTACGAGGACTACGGCATCGCGGGCATGCCCGGCGGCCAGGGCACCCTGCTCGGCGGCGAGGGTTACATGCTCAACCCGAAGGCCTCGCCGGAGAAGGTCAAGGCCGGCCTCGAGTGGATCCAGTGGAAGTACCTCAACCCGGACCGCTTCGAAAAGCACATCCAGCAGTACGTCGACGGCAAGCAGCCGGTGGGCCTGCCCGCCGAGCCGACGCCGGACGTCTGGACCGGCGCCGTCCGCGAACAGCAGCTGGCGCTGAAGGCCAAGTACGCCAACGTCCCCGCGCAGAACTACAAGTCCTACGTGGACACCACCAGCGGGATCAAGGGCAGCATCGAGCCGCCGAACGCCCAGCAGATCTACGCCGCGCTCGACAGCGTCATGCAGGCCGTTCTGACCGACAGAGGCGCGAACATCGACCAGCAGCTGAGCTCCGCGGCGTCGAAGGTCAACAGTGTCCTCGCCCAGGTCAAGTAGCCTCCTCGCCTGGCCCGCGGCGAAACCGCCGCGGGCCGGGCGCCCGGTTGCTTCCCCGGAAGAACGACGCCGGACGCAGCTGCGCCGCAGGCTGAAGGAGAACCTCACCGCGTACGGCCTGCTCTGCGCCGCGCTCGTGGTGTTCGCCCTGTTCTCCTGGTACCCGATCGTGCGCGGGGTCCTGCTGAGCTTCCAGCAGGTCGACTTCGTCAACGCGCCGACGTGGGTCGGGTTCGGCAACTTCTCCCGGCTGTTCGCCGACCCGCTGTTCGGCGTCGCCTGGCGCAACACGCTGCTGTTCACCGGGCTCGCGCTGGTCTTCGGCTTCGCCGTCCCGTTCCTCACCGCGGTGCTGCTGAACGAGCTCCGCCACGCGAAGGCGTTCTTCCGGCTCGCCGTCTACCTGCCGGTGATGCTGCCGCCGGTCGTGACGGCGCTGATGTGGAAGTGGTTCTACGACCCGGGTCCCGGCCTGTTCAACTCCGCGCTCGGCGCGGTCGGCCTCCCCGGCGGTCAATGGCTCGACTCGTCCGGTACCGCGATGCTGTCGCTGGTGTTCGTCTCGACGTGGGCCAACATGGGCAGCACCACACTCATCTACCTGGCCGCGCTCGGCACGATCCCCGGCGAGCTCTACGAAGCCGCGGAGCTGGACGGCGCCGGGTTGTGGAAGCGCCTGCGGCACGTGACGTTCCCGCAGACCCGGTTCGTCCTGCTGGTCCTCCTGCTCCTGCAGGTCGTGGCGACCATGCAGGTGTTCACCGAGCCGTACGTGATGACCGGCGGCGGACCGGACGATTCGACGGTCACCGTGCTCCTGCTGCTGTACCGCTACGCCTTCGTCTACAACGACTTCGGCTCGGCGAGCGCGATGAGCCTGCTGCTGTTCGTGGCGCTCGGCGTGTTCTCCGCTTGGTACGTCCGGCTGACGCGGAAGGCGGACCAGTCATGAGAACCCTCGTCTCTCCCGCCGCGTTGCGCAGCCCGCGCGGCAAGGTCGTCTACGGCGTCGTCTTCGCCTGCACGCTCGTCGTGTTCGTCCTCGCCTTCCTGTTCCCGCTGTACTGGGCGGTGACCGGCGCGATGAAGTCCCCGCAGGAACTGGCGCAGACCCCGGCGACGCTCGTCCCGCACGAGTGGCACCCGGAGACCTTCGCCGACGCCTGGGACCAGCTGAGCCTGGGCAAGTACTTCCTCAACACGCTCGTCGTCGCCGGCGGCGCGTGGCTGGCGCAGCTGGCCATCGACGTCCCGGCCGCGTTCGCGCTGTCGAAGCTGCGGCCCAGGTTCGGCAACGTTGTGCTCGGCCTCATGCTGGCGACGCTGATGCTGCCCGCCACGGCGTTGCTCGTCCCGACGTACGTGACGGTGACGGACCTGCCGCTGCTGCACCTCAACCTGATCAACTCGCCGGCCGCGGTCTGGCTGCCCGCGGCGGCGAACGCGTTCAACATCTACCTGCTGAAACGGTTCTTCGACCGGATCCCGGACGAGCTGATCGAGGCGGCGCGCATCGACGGCGCCGGGCCGGTGCGCACGCTCTGGCGGATCGTCCTGCCGATCTCACGGCCGATCCTGGCCGTGGTCTCGATCCTCGCGGTGGTCACCGCGTGGAAGGACTTCATCTGGCCGCTGCTGGTGTTCCCGGACACCGAAAAGCAGACGCTCTCGGTGATGCTGCAACGGGTGGCGATCGACATGCCGCTCAACGTGCTCGTCGCCGGGATGGTGCTGGCCAGCCTGCCGCTGGTGGCGCTGTTCCTGGCGTTCCAGCGCCAGATCCTCGCCGGGCTGACCGCCGGCGGCATCAAGGGCTGAGCCCATCCCCGACTACTAGGAGGGCACTTTCGTGACCGACAAGACCGGCTGGTGGCGGAGCGCGGCGATCTACCAGGTGTACATCCGCAGCTTCGCGGACGGCAACGGCGACGGCGTCGGCGACCTCGCCGGCGTCCGCGCCCGGCTGGACCACCTGGCCGACCTGGGGATCGACGCGATCTGGTTCACGCCGTGGTACCCGTCGCCGATGGACGACGGCGGCTACGACGTCGCCGACTTCCGCGACATCGAGCCGCTGTTCGGCACCCTCGCCGAGGCGGCGGAGCTGATCGCCGAGGCCCACGCCCGGAACATCCGGGTGATCATCGACATCGTGCCCAACCACTGCTCCGACGAGCACCGCTGGTTCCAGGCCGCGCTGGCCGCGGGCCCGGGTTCGCCGGAGCGGCAGCGGTTCTGGTTCCGCCCCGGCCGCGGTCCGGACGGGTCGGAACCGCCGAACAACTGGAAGTCGCGCTTCGGCGGGTCCGCGTGGACGCGCGTGCCGGACGGCGAGTGGTACCTGCACCTGTACAGCTCGCGCCAGCCCGACTTCAACTGGGACAACCCGGAGATCCGCACCGAGTTCGAGGACGTGCTGCGCTTCTGGTTCGACCGCGGCGTCGACGGCTTCCGCATCGACGTCGCCGACGGCCTGGTCAAGGACCCGCGGCTGCCCGACGTCGACGACGGCGACGAGACGCCGTTCTCCGACCAGGAGGGCCTGCACGAGATCTACCGGTCGTGGCGCAAGATCGCCGACAGCTACCCGGGCGAGCGCGTGCTGGTCGGCGAGATGTGGTTGCCGGACATGTCCCGCGCGGCACGCTACCTGCGCCGCGACGAGCTGCACTCGGCGTTCAACTTCGACTTCCTGGTCTGCCCGTGGGACAGCAAGCGCTTCCGCGACGTCATCGACCGGACGTTGAAGGCGCACGACGAGGTCGGCGCACCGGCGGCGTGGGTGCTGTCGAACCACGACGTCACGCGGCACGTCACCCGCTACGGACGCCAAGGCGACACCGGGTTCAGCTTCGCGAACCGGCTGCACGAGCTGCCGGTCGACCACGAGCTGGGCACCCGGCGAGCCCGGGCGGCGGCGCTGCTGACGCTGGCGCTGCCCGGCGGGCTGTACGTCTACCAGGGCGAAGAGCTGGGGCTGTGGGAGGTCCTGGACATCCCCGACGAGCTGCGCCAGGACCCGGTCTTCGCCCGGACCCGGGGCGCCGACCCGGGCCGGGACGGCTGCCGGGTCCCGATCCCGTGGTCGGGTTCGGAGGCACCGTTCGGGTTCGGGACCGGCGGCGCTTGGCTGCCGCAGCCGGAGTCCTGGAGCGCGTACACGGCCGAGGCGGAGGCGGCGGATCCGGCGTCGATGCTGTCGCTGTACCGCAACGGCCTGCGGCTGCGGCGCGACCTGCCGCCGGGTGAGCTGGAGTGGCTGTCGCTGGGCGAGGGGGTGCTGGCGTTCCGGCTGGGCACGGGGTTCACGTTCGCGCTGAACTTCTCGGACTCGCCGGTTCCGCTGCCGAGCGGTGAGGTCCTGCTGGCCAGCGGCCCGGTGGCGGACTCCCTGCCGACGGACACCGCGGTCTGGATCCGGCACTAGGACACACCGGAGGCCGCCGCCGGGCGAACCCGGCGGCGGCCTCCGGTGGTTCAGGCCTTACTTGGTGAGCTGCAGGACGTCGACGCCGCGGGTGTTGTCGGCCACGTACACGTACTTCCCGTGCCAGTACGGCGCCCACGCGCTCGCGTCGGCCGGGCGGTAGTAGGCGATCTGGCGCGGGTTCGTCGGGTCGCTGACGTCGAGGAACCGGGTGCCCTGCGCGTAGAACGACTGCACCAGGATCTTGCCGCGGACATCGAAGTAGTGCGCGGAGCAGTCGTCCGACGCCGGGTCGCTGCCCTCCTGGCCGTTGACGCTCCACGTGCCGACGCTCTGCAGGCGGAACGGCTTCTCCGGCGTCGAGCGCCAGCCTTCGCCGTGGTAGGAGCCCTTCAGCGACGAGATCGTCAGGACGCCGTCGCCCGCGCAGCCGTCGACGAAGTTCTCCTCCGTCGCGTAGACCAGGTCCTGGCCGCGCCAGGCACCGTCGCCGATGCGGTGGCCGGCCGGGTGGTAGCTGTTGTGCATGAACCGCGACGGCGCGGCCGTCTCGGCGATGCCGCCGCCGGCGTAGGGCACCGGCTCGTGCGCGGTCGCGCGGCGGATCTTGCCCGTCAGCGGGTCGCGGTGCACGCCGTTCGTCCAGTAGCCGCGCACACCGCCGCGGCCGGACACCCAGGCGACGCCGTTGCCGTCCACCTGCACGTCGTGCACGTAGTCGGTCTTGCCGTCGTTGCGGGCCAGCTCGATCGGCTGCGGATTGACCTTCGGGTGCTTCGGGTCGCGGATGTCGGTGACCCAGATCGGCCGGCCGCCCCACTCCGCCGGCTGGTTGTCGGCCTTCGCCGGGCCGCCGGTCCACAGGTAGCGGCAGCCGTCGACGCAGCTGGTGGTGTGGCCGGCCGGGACCTGCACGTAGCTGAGGATCGCCGGGGCCTCGGGCTTGGCGACGTCGACGACGTAGATGCCGGACTCGCCGGTGTGGGTGGTGCCGCCGAACGCGCGCGGGTCGCGGGAGAGGAACACCAGCTTGCGAGCCTGGTCGACCTCGGTGTCCTCGGTCTCCCACAGCCCCGGCAGGCTGACCTGCCCGACCAGCTTCGGCGCGGCCGGGTTCTTCGTCAGGTCGTAGACCTTGAGCCCGAACTCGCCGGACACGACCATGACGTCGCGGCGGCCGTAGTCGAGGAAGCCGATCGAGATGGCCCCGGCGGCGTCGGGCACGTTGCCGACGGGCTTGACGTTCTTGATCGCGCCCGGGTCACCCGCCGTGCGGGCGGCCGGGGTCGCGGGCTTGTCGTCTTCGCCGCAGGCGGCGGCCGGGAGACCGGTCGCGACCAGCGTGGCGCTGACGGTGACGGCGGCGAAGCACGACCGCAACCAGGTGCGCACGCGAAACCTCCAGAACGCTTGCGAGCGTGACCACCCGAACGGTACGACGGAGATCAACCGGACACAACCGTCTTTCGTTGCCATCTGGCTGGTAGGACTGGCGCATGCGCCTGCTCGTCCTCCTCGCCGCCCTGGTGCTCGCCGCCACGGGCTGTTCCGGTCCCGAACCCGCCCGGCCCGGCGTCCTGTCCGTCGGCATCCGGGAGCCCGCGACGCTGCTGCCCGCCGACCTCGCCGACCAGGCGGGCCGGCTGGTGACCGGCGCGCTCTGGACCCCGCTCGCCGGCTACGACGCGGCGTCGGGGAAGGTCACGCCGCGGGCGGCGGAGTCGATCGAGAGCACCGACCGGGTGCACTGGACGGTCAAGCTGCGGCCGGCGACGTTCCACGACGGCACCCCGGTCACCGCTCAGTCCTATGTGGACACCTGGCAAGCGATCGCTTCGTCGCGCTGGGTCTCCTCCCCGGTGCTGACGAAGCTCCTGCGCGCCCGCGAGATCAAGGCGGCCGCCCCGGACACGATCACGCTGACCCTCGACCGGCCGTCCGGCCAGGTCCCCGTGCTGCTCTCGGCGCCGGGCCTGGTGCCGCTGCCGGCGTCGGTGCTCGCTTCCCGTGACTGGGACGGCTTCGCGAAGGCGCCGGTCGGCAACGGCCCGTACCGGCTCGACGGCGGCTGGCGCCCGGGCTCCGGTGGCACCCTGAAGCGCGTCGGCGCCGGGAAGGCCGAGGAGATCGAGCTGCGGGTCGGCGAGCCGGCCGCCCAGTACGACGCGGTCAAGGCGGGCACGCTCGACCTCGCGACCGAGGTCCCCGGCGAGCGCCACGAAGCGATGCACGGCGAATTCGCCGACCGGCACGCGTCCTGGGCCCTGCCCGAGGCGGGCTACCTGGCGTTCCCGGTGACGAACCCGCGGTTCGCCGACGCGACGGTCCGCCACGGCTTCGCCCTCGGCGTCGACCGCGCGGCACTGGAGGCCGGCCCGCTCGCGCACCAGGTCGACCCGGCCAAGGCACTGCTGCCACCGTCGAACGCGCCGGGCGAGCGGGCCGGCACGTGCCGCCCGTGCAGCTTCGACGCGGCGGCCGGCAAGGCCCTGCTGAAGCAGGCGGCCTTCCCCGGCGGCGCAACCGTCTACTTCGGACCCGGCGCGGAGGCGTGGACGCGTGCCGTGGTGGTCGGGTTGCACAAAGCATTGGACGTTTCCGTGACGGCACAGGCCGCACCGCGCGCCGGCCAGCTCGACGGTCCCTCCACAGTGGACGTCAAGCTGGCCACGGCGAGCCCGTACGAGCTGCTCTCGCTCCTGGCTTCGGCGTCGGGCTACGCGGACGAGGTCTTCCACCAGAACCTGGCCTTGGCCGACGCGGCGGCCACGGCGGAGGAAGCGGGCGAGCTGTACCGGCTGGCGGAGAACCAGCTGCTGCGGGATCTGCCGGTGGCCCCGCTGTGGTCGGGCCACGGCCACGCCGTCTGGGGCTCCCGGGTCCACGACGTGACGACGACGCCGTTCACCGGGCCGGTGCTGGCGGGAATCGGCGTTTCGTGACCTGGGATCCCGCACCGCTGTCCGAGGTGGCCGAGTTGTTCTCGCACGTTCGCGTGCCGTGGTGGATCGCCGGCGGGTACGCGATCGAGCTGGCGGTGGGCCGGGCGTTCCGCGAGCACGCCGACGTCGACGTCCTGCTGCTCCGGCGCGACCAGCTCGCGGTCCAGGAGGCGCTGCCGTCGTGGGAGTGGTGGGCGGCGGACCCGCCGGGCACGCTGCGGCCCTGGGCGCGCGGCGAGCTACTGGGCGACGGCGTCGACGACGTGTGGTGCCGCCCGTCGGCGGCCGCGCCGTGGCGGATCCAGGTCATGCTCGACGGGGCCGACGGTGCCGAGTGGGTCTCCCGCCGGCACCCCGCGGTGCGACGCGAAATCGTGTTGCTGGACGGGGTCTCGGCCGAAGGCGTCCCCTACCTGGCGCCGGAGGTGCAGCTGTTCGCGAAGGCCCACGGCACCCGCCCCAAGGACGAGCAGGACTTCGCCGCCGCCCTGCCGGTGCTCGACGCGGCGCAGCGACGTTGGCTCGCGGAGGCGCTCCGGACGGCCTACGGCGCGCACCCCTGGCTCGGCCGCCTCTAAACGGTCGCGTGCTTGACCAGGGTTTCGATGAACGCCGTGGTCAGCGGGTCCGGGGCCGCGCGGGTGTAGGCGGTCAGCGTCCGGCGGACCGGCACGCCCGGCCGCAGCACCCGGCCGTCGAACCTCGCCGGCAGGACGTTCGCCGGCACCAGCGCCGGGCCCAGGCCCGCGGCCGCGAGGATCGGCGCGGCCGCCGTCTGCTCGGTGCGGACCGCCGCGCGGGGGCGGAAGCCCGCCGCCGCGCACGCCGCGTCGACCAGCTCGGCCAGGCCGTTGCCGGGGGCGTAGTGCACCCACGCGCAGTCCGCCAGCGTCGCCAGGTCGACTTCGCCCGTGCTGTT
This sequence comes from Amycolatopsis sp. A133, assembly GCF_031082405.1. Taxonomy (GTDB): domain Bacteria; phylum Actinomycetota; class Actinomycetes; order Mycobacteriales; family Pseudonocardiaceae; genus Amycolatopsis. The sequence goes on along the minus strand of NZ_JAVHJU010000032.1, from coordinate 16,173 downwards.
GTCCTCGCGGGCGCCGTCGGCGGGCAGGACGACGACGAACTCCTCGGTGCCCAGCTCGCGCACGGGGCCCGTCCAGCCGCCGGGCCGTGGCCCGAGCGCGACGTCTGCCTCGCCCGCGGCCATCGCCTCGCGCAGCTCGTCCGCGTGCCGGAACTCGATCAGCCGGACGTCGACCTCGGGCCGGTCGCGCCGCCACACGCGCAGTGCGGGCGGCAGGACGCCGAGGCTGACCGAGTACACCGTGGCGACCTGCAGCTCGCCCGCCGTCGTCCCGGACGCGAGCCGGGCGGCGCAGCGCGCGCGTTCGGCGTCGGCCAGCGCCGCCCGCGCGTGCGGCAGCATCGCCCGGCCCATCGGGGTCAGCCGGACGGCCCGGGGCAGCCGTTCCAGCAGCGGCCCGCCGAGGCCGCGCTCGAGGGCCCGCATCTGGTGCGACAACGCCGGCTGCGTCACGTGCAGCTGCTCGGCGGCGCGCGTGAACGACCCGGTGTCGACCACGGTGACCAGGTACTCGAGCTGCCGCAGGCTTGTCATGAACTCAGCTTATCGACTTGGTGATAACTATGCCTTGGACTTATCCGTCGGCCGAGCCGAGCCTGGAGACATGGAACGAAAGACAGCTTTGGTCGCCGGGGCCGGCGGCATCATCGGCAAGAACCTCGTGGACCACCTGCGCGCGACGGGCGGCTGGGACGTCATCGGCCTCTCCCGGCGGGGTGATCTCGCCGTCGACCTGCTCGACGCGGCCGACACCCGAGCGAAAGTGGGGGCGCTGACCGGCGTCACGCACCTCTTCTACGCGGCGTACCAGGACCGGCCGACGTGGGCGGAGCTCGTCCCGCCGAACCTGGCGATGCTGACGAACCTGGTCGACGCGGTGGCGCCCGGCTTGCAGCACATCAGCCTGATGCAGGGCTACAAGGTGTACGGCGCGCACCTCGGCCCGTTCAAGACCCCGGCACGCGAGACGGACGCGGGGCACATGCCACCGGAGTTCAACGTCGACCAGCAGCAGTTCCTCGAGCGGCGCGCGGGCGAGTGGACCTGGTCGGCGATCCGGCCGTCGGTCGTCGGCGGCACCGCGCTGGGCAACCCGATGAACCTGGCGCTGGTGATCGCGGTGTACGCCTCGATTTCGAAGGAACTCGGGCTGCCGCTGCGCTTCCCCGGCCAGCCGGGCGCGTACGACAGCCTGCTGGAGATGACCGACGCGGGCCTGCTGGCCTCGGCGACGGTCTGGGCGACCGGGCACGAGGGTGCGTTCAACATCGCGAACGGCGACCTGTTCCGCTGGCGCGAGCTCTGGCCGAAGCTGGCAGCGTACTTCGGGTTGGAGGTCGCGCCCCCGCTGCGGATGTCGCTGGTGGACGTCATGGCGGACAAAGGTCCACTGTGGACGTCAATGGCGGCGGAGTATGGTCTTTCGGCGTCCTATGCGGACGTTTCGTCGTCGTGGGCGTTCGGCGACTTCGTGTTCGGCTGGGACTACGACATGTTCGCGGACACGTCGAAGGCACGGCGGGCGGGTTTCCACGAATACGTCGAGACGGAGCAGATGTTCTACCGGTTGTTCGACGATTTCCGGAAGGCGCGGGTGATCCCCTAGAACGGGTCCGTAGTCGTCCATGCCGGCACAGACCCCCTGGCCATGCCGGCATGGACACCCCCCTGACGTCGTTCAGCGTACGGCTGGTGGGCGACCGTCCTCTATCCGTTATCCGCCGACCGGCCCGCGGATTCCGGCTTGCCGGCCCGGATCCGGTTCGGCGGTGCGGGAGGGCACCTGCCCGTACGCCTCGCGGTAGTACGCAGCGAACCGGCCGAGGTGCGTGAAGCCCCAGCGCGTCGCGACCTCGGCGACCGTGCCGGACGCGGAACCGTCCGCGATGCGCAGCAGGTCCTGGTGCACCCGGTCCAGCCGGACCCGCCGCAGGTGGGCCGCCGGGGTGGTCCCGAAGTCGGTGCGGAAGCGGTCCTGCAGGGTACGCGGGCTGACCCGCGCCGCCGCGGCCATGTCCGCCACCGATATCGGCTCACCCGCGTGTTCCTCGCAGTACGCCATCGCTCGTCGCACGACACGCGGCAACGCCGGATGGGCGTACGCGGGCCGGGCGGCGGAATGGTCGTGCGGCTGGAGGTCCACCAGGCCGTGCACGAGGACCTGTTCGAAGTGCGCGGCGGCCAGCGGGGACCGGGCCGCCAGCGGGGACGCCGTGAACTGCGCGAAGGCCCGCGCGGTCGCCAGCCACGCGGCCACCGCCGGGTCGCCGTCCGCCAAGGCGGGGTCGAACCGCAGGGCGGCAGCGGGCGGTTCACCGGTCTGCGCGGCGACCGCGTTGTCCACCACCGCCTGCGGCAGGAACAGGATGAGCGTGTCCGCCGTGGCCGACAGGGACATGCCCAGGGTCATCCCGGGCCCGGCAACCGAGCACGACGCGGCGACTTCGCGGCCCGCCACCCGGACGGAACTCCCACCGGCGAGCGGGATGTGGACGTTGTGGAAGTCGGGCAGTTCGCCGGCCACGACCTCGACCGGGACGCCCCACCCCAGCTCGTACAGCGCCAGCCCCTGCCGGTGCAGGCGGCGGAAGCGGGCGGGCGAGGAGTCCCCGCGGCCGACGCGCAGGCCGTGGGGTGAGAACTCCCCGGTCACCACCTCGTCCAGCGCCTCCACGTCGTTCCCCTCGAACAACATGTGCGGCCCGTGCATTTGGTCTCCCCCCGGAGTGCTGCCGGTGTGCTAGCCGCGGCCGATGAAGGGCATCGCCGTCGCGGTGACGGTGAGGAACTGGACGTTCGTGTCGAGCGGCAGCCCGGCCATGTACCGCACGGCGTCGGCGACGTGCCGGACGTCGAACGTCGGCTCGGCGAGGACCCGGCCGTCGGCCTGCGGGATGCCGGCGGCCATCCGCTCGGTCATTTCGGTGGCGGCGTTACCGATGTCGATCTGCCCGCAGGCGACGTCCCAGGCCCGGCCGTCGAGCGAGATCGACCGCGTCAACCCGGTGACGGCGTGCTTCGTGGCGGTGTAGGCGACGCTGGCCGGCCGCGGCGCGTGGGCGGAGATCGAGCCGTTGTTGACGATCCGGCCGCCGCGCGGGTCCTGGTCCTTCATGAGCCGGACGGCTTGCCGCGCGCAGAGGAACATCCCGGTGAGGTTGACGTCGACGGTCCGCTTCCAGTCCTCGACGGACAGGTCGGCGATGGTGCCGCCGGCCGAGACGCCGGCGTTGTTGAAGAGCAGGTCGAGCCGGCCCCACTTGTCGCGGACAGCCTGGAAGAGGGCTTCGACGGCGCGCTCGTCGGAAACGTCGGTGGGGACGGCGAGCGCGTTTTCGAAGCCGGAGGCGGTTTTGTCGAGAGCGTCGGCGCGCCGCCCGGCGAGTGCGACGTGGTAGCCGTCGGCCAGGAGCGCCTGGGCCACCGCCCGCCCGATTCCCGAACCCGCTCCGGTGACCACCGCCGTCTTTGCCATCCCGCCTCCTCGGTCTGTTCGCCGACGGGACCTCGCGCGAGCCCGCCGGTTAGGCACCCTAGCTGCCCGCGGGCCGGGTCGCCGACACGATCGGACCGCGTGTGCGCCGGCGGCCGACCCCACGGCAACGGGCGCGCGACCGAGGCCCCTCGCGAAGCGGCTCGCGCCCGACCGCGGAGGAAGCCGGACTGTTTTCCCCACCGGAGATCCCGGCACCGGCCCTTGGTCACCGGCCCGAAACGACGGGAACGGGGGCCCGGCCGACACCGGACCCCCGTTCCCGAAAACCGTCCCTACTTCGCCGGCACACCCAGCGCGGCCAAGGCCGGGCCGGCCATGATCACGCCGGTGCCCGTCACCGTGTCGAACCCGGGCGCGCCCAGGTCGATCGCCGAGGACACCAGGGCCGTGCGGATCTGGGCCTGCGTTGCCGCCGGCTTGCCCGACAGCAGCAGGGCCGCGATGGCCGCCGCGTGCGGGGCCGCCGCCGATGTTCCGAAGAACGGCTGGAAACCCGTCACCGAGGTGGCGACGCCGTCGGCCGCGGTGATGTCCGGCTTGGTGCGGACCGTGCCGCCGGTCGCGGACACGTTGCCCGGGGTGATCGCCGTGCCGTCCGCGTTGTAGAACAGGCGGCGCTTGCCGTCGGAGGAGAACCGCTCCCACTTGCTCGACGCCGTGTACAGGCCGGGGTACGGGCCGGCCGGGTTGGCCGGGTCGCCGGTCTCCAGGGGCCGGGTGAACGCGCCCGCCGCCGGCGCCGCCGCCACGCTGAACGCGTTGACCGCGGCCGAGTGGCCGTTCGTGACGCCGTCGGTGCTGAACGCCTTGAGCGAACCCGAAGCCACGAACCGGCCGCGGATGACGTTCAGCGCGATGAACCGGTCGGCGCCGCTGTACTTGACCACCGCGACCCGGAAACCGGAGCCGCTGGTGGGCACGGACGCGATTTCGTACGGGTTCTGCGAACCCGACTGCGCGTTTTCGCTGGAGGCCACGACGCTGCCCGAAGAGTTCAGGATGAACAGGTCGTAGTCGTTGGCGGACTTGCCCCACGGGTCGGACCAGAACAGCGTCACCGGGCGGCCGAGCGAGCCGGCCGAGAGGGCGTCGAAGTTCTGCGTGGTGCTGCTCGGGTCGAAGTCGTGCGGGGTGCCGGTGACGCCGCTGATCTTCGACGACGACGCGCGGAAGTCACCTTCGTAGTAACCGCTGGTGCCGTCGGTCGCGTTGCCCGAGTTGCCCGCCGAGGAGAAGTACAGCGCACCGGCCGCGGTCACGTCGTTGACCGCCTGCGCGACCTGCGTGTCCTGGAACGGCGACTCGTCGAAGTAGGAGACATCGTCGACGATGATCCGGCAGTTGCCGGTGGTGCGCAGCGCGCGGATGTTCGCCGCGAAGCTGGCCTCGCTGGTGAAGGCGGTCGCGAAGCCGAGGGTCGCGTTCGGCGCGAGGTCGTGGATGATCTCGAGCATCGCGGTGCCCTCGTCGCCGCTGCCCTTCTGGCCGGACAGGACGTCCACCGCGGGCAGTTCGCCGGCGCTCTGCGACTTCGCCAGGGAGTCGACGCCGTCGGAGAGCACGCAGACCTTCACGCCGGAGCCGCTGACGCCGTAGGTGGCGCGGGCCGAGTCGGCGCCGTGCGCCTTGTCGCCTTCGGACACCTGCGTCGCGGCGGCGGCCTTCGCGGCCAGCGCCTGGCGGAAGTCGCGGTTGCCCTGCTCGCTCCAGGTGGTGGCCTGCGCGGCCGGCTGCACCTCGGCGACGTCGGCCCGGCCGGCGATCGCGTCCAGCGCGGACAGCGGCAGGTCGGCGCGGACGGCACCGTCCGGCGAGACGGACCGGACGGTGCCGCCCGCCGCCTTGACGGCGTTCGCGACGGCGGTCCCGTGGGCGGCGATGTCGACCGAAACGGTGCCGGCGTTGCTGACACCCACACCGGAGCGGTATTCGGGCAGCTTCGCGGCCAGCGCCCGGTCGGCCCGCAACCGCTTCTCGACGACCAGCCGGCTCGATTGCTTGCGTTCCGCGGGGCTCAGGCTCTTCTTGATGCTCTGCAGCGCGCTGATGCCCGCCTCGGTGCGCGCGGCCGCCGCGTCCACGGTGGACGGCTGCGCCGCCGAGACCCCCGTGGTCAGCAGCAGCGCGCCGACCGTCAGCGGAACCGCGTGCGCGGCGACCCGGCTGAATCTCACCATCGATGTCTCCCTGTGGTACTCGGTCACTCGACCGAATGACACCCGACCGGTGTACTGGGGAGAATCTAAGTAGTGACCGGTCCGTGGTCCAGCGACCAAAGTCGGGAACGCCCCGTGGTCCACATGCTGGAACAATCAGGAGAATGTGAGAACTATTTTTCCCCGGCCGTGTCCGGTTTCGATTTCCCGGTGCGCGGCGGCGGCCTCGGGGTACGGGTAGGCGCGGCGCACGTGGAAGCGCAGATCGCCCTTGGCGTAGAGCGCGGCCAGCTCGGCGAGCCGCGCGGCCGAGCGCCCGGACTTCGAGACGAGCACGCCGAGCTCCGCGGCCCGGTGGTGGTCGACGAGCGTGAGGATCCGCTCCCGCTCCTTCACCAGGTCGAGTGAGACGTTGAGTGCCTCCCCGCCGGCGCCGTCGAGCACTACGTCGACCCCCTGCGGCGCGGCCGCCTCGATGCGGCCCTTCAGGCCTTCGCCGTAGACGACGGGCGTCGCACCCAGCTCGCGCAGGTAATCCTGATTGGCCTCGCTCGCGGTGCCGACCACGTGGGCACCCCGCAGCCGCGCGAGCTGGACGGCGGCGGTGCCGACGGACCCGGCGGCGCCGTGGATCAGCAGCGTCTGCCCTGCGCGCAGGTTCAGCGTTTCCAGGGCGATCGACGCGGTCTGCGTGCCGGCGGTGAACCCGCCGGCGACCTCCCACGGCATGTCCGGCGGCTTCGGCGTGACGTCGGAAGCGGGCACGACGATGTACTCGGCGGCGGCCTGCACGGCGGTGAAGCCGAGAACTTCGGTGCCGGCCTCGAGTTCGCCTTCGTCGACGACGCCGGCGAACTCGTTCCCGGGGACGCGCGGCCAGCCGAGAGTCAGGCCCGGCGGCTCCCACCCGGCACGGACGGCGGCGTCGTACGGCTGCACCCCGGCGGCTTTGACACGCACGCGGACCTGCCCGGGCCCGGCGTGCGGCTCCGGCAGATCGAGGACGCGGAGCACTTCGGGCCCGCCGAATTCGGTGAACGCTACGGCTTTCATGGCGCCAGTCTGATACTTCAAGCTCGCTGGAGGTCAACCGCGCAGCGGCCGGAAAATGTCGGTGGGCTGCCGTACGGTCCGCGCATGGAGGAAATCGAGATCGTCCGCGCCACCCCGGACCAAGCCGGTGCCTTGACCGCCCTGATGCACGCTTCTTCGGCCTACCAAGGCGAATACGCGTCCATCCTGGACGGCTACGCGGTCACGCCCGGGTACGTCGAAGCCAACCCGACCTTCACCGCCACCGCGGGCCGCGAGGTCCTCGGCTTCTACGCGCTGCTGGAAGCGGAACTCGACATCCTGTTCGTAGCGGACAAAGCGCAGGGGCGCGGCATCGGCGCCCGGCTGATCGCCCACCTGCTCGCCGAAGCGCGTGAGCGCGGGCTGGACAGCGTGCGGGTCGTCTCGTACCCGCCGGCGTTGGCGTTCTACCTCCGGATGGGTGCGCGGCGCACCGGCACGATCCCGGCGAAACCGCCGAAGGTTCGCTGGGACCGGCCGGAGCTCCGCTTCGACGTCCCTACATGTTGATCATGTGACCCGCGAGGCCGTGCAGGGCTTCCTTCACCGCTTCGCCCAGCGTCGGGTGGGCGTGGACGTTGCGCGCCACCTCGTGCACCGTCAGGTCCCACTGCTGGGCCAGCGTCAGCTCCGGCAGCAGCTCCGTCACGTCCGGGCCGATCAGGTGGCCGCCGATCAGTTCCCCGTGCTTCGCGTCGCTGATCAGCTTGACGAAGCCGCCCGCGTCGCCGAGGCCCTGGGCCTTGCCGTTGGCCGTGAACGGGAACTTCGCCACCTGGACGTCGAAGCCCTTCTCGCGGGCCTGCTCCTCCGTCCAGCCGAAGCTGGCGATCTGGGGCTGGCAGTACGTGGCGCGCGGGATCATCGGGAAGTCGAGCTCCATCGTCTCGGCGCCCGCGATCGTTTCCGCCGCCACCACGCCCATCGACTCCGACGCGTGCGCCAGCATCAGCTTCGCCGTCACGTCGCCGATCGCGAAGATGTGGCCGACGTTCGTGCGGCCGCGGCCGTCCACCGCGATCGCGCCGCGCTCGGTCAGCGCCACGCCGGTCTTCTCCAGGCCGTAGCCCTCCACCCGGGGCTGGAAGCCGATCGCCTGCATGACCTTGTCGGCCTCGAGGACCTGCTCGCCGTTCTTCTCAGACGACACCGTGACGCGCACCGACTCCCCGGAGTCGTCGATCGACTCGACGCGGGTCGAGGTCAGCACCTTGATGCCGAGCTTGCGGTACCGGCGCGCCAGCTCGGCCGACACCTCGGCGTCCTCCAGCGGCACCATCCGGTCGAGGAACTCGACGATCGTGACGTCGACGCCGTAGTTGTGCAGCACGTAGGCGAACTCGACGCCGATCGCGCCCGCGCCGGCGATGACGATGCTCGACGGCAGCTCGCTCGACAGGATCTGCTCTTCGTACGTCACCACGCGCTCGCTGCGCGAAGTCCCGGGCAGCAGCCGCGTCGTCGCGCCCGTCGCGATGATGCAGTGGTCGAACGTGATCGGCGAGCCGTTCACCTCGAGGGTGTGGTCGTCGAGGAACGTGCCGCGCCCGTCGAACTCGGTGATCTTGTTCTTCTTCATCAGGAAGTGCACGCCCTTGACGCGCCCGTCGGCGACCTTCCGGCTCCGCTCGTAGGCGGCCGTGTAGTCGACGCGGATCGGGCTGTCGGAGGAGATGCCGAACGCCTTCGCCTCCTGCGTCACCACGTGCGCCAGCTCGGCGTTGCGCAGCAGCGCCTTCGACGGGATGCACCCGACGTTCAGGCAGACCCCGCCCCAGTACTTCTCCTCGACCACCGCGGTGCTCAGCCCCAGCTGGGACGCGCGGATCGCCGCGACGTAGCCGCCTACCCCGGCCCCCAGCACGACGACATCAAAGTGTTGTGCACTCATACCCCGAAACTACCCTTTCCGGCAGGCCCGGGCGGGGTGACGCGGACCTCAGGCGGCGGCCGGGCGCTCCTCGCCGCGGAGCGAAACCAGCAACTCGGTGATCGCGGCCATGATCCGGGCCGTCGCCTCCTCCAGCACCGCGCGGGTCAGCTCGCGGCCGACGAGATCCGAGAGGTCGACCGGCGGCCCGGCGAGCAGCTCGACGGTCTTGCGCGGCAGCGCACGCGGGAACTTCGCCGTCGGCGGCAGCAGGTGGTGGGTACCCCAGTTGGCCACCGGGATCACCGGGGCGCCGGTCTCGAGCGCGGCGCGCACGACGCCGGTCTTGCCGTGCATCGGCCAGCCGTCCGGGTCGTTCGAGAACGTGCCTTCCGGGAAGATCGCGACGCACTCGCCCGCCCGCACCGAGGCGACCAGGTCGCGGTAGGCCTCCGCGGCCGTCGCCGCGCCGCGGTAGACGGGGATGTGCCGGCCGGAGCGCATCACGCGGCCTAGCACCGGCAGCTTCCACAGCGACGCCTTCGCCAGGTACCGCGGCACGCGCCCCGCCGCGAGGCAGAACGCCGTCAGCGTCGCCGGGTCGGCGAACGAGAGGTGGTTCGACGCCACCAGCACCCCGCCGGACTTCGGGATGTGGTGCGAGCCGCGCACCCGGAACCGGGTCGTCTGGGCGAGGAACTGCCAGACCACCTCGATCGCGAAGCTGTACCAGGCACCACGGCCGGCGCGGGCGAAGCGCCGGCCGTAGGCGATCATCTGGCGCCGGGTGAGCAGCTCACCTTCGAGGTCCAGTGCGGTCCAGCGGTCGGTCATGGTTGTCATTCGTAGCCCACGACCGGCCGGTTCGGCCCGCACCCGCGCCGAACGCGGCGCAGATCACAGCGAAAAACTTCAGAGCCGCTCGAGCACCACGACGGGGATCTCGCGGTCGGTCTTCTTGGCGTACTCGTTGTAGTCCGGCCAGACGGCGGCGAGCTTCTCCCACAGCTTCGCGCGCTCTTCGCCCTCGGCCGTGCGGGCGCGCGCGGTGAACTTGTCCGCCTTGATCTGGACGCCGACCTCGGGGTGCTCGACGAGGTTGAAGTACCAGCCGGGGTGGTTCGGCGCGCCGCCCTTGGAGGCCACGATCACCGCGTTGCCGTCGACCTCCTGGTAGATCAGGGCGAACTTGCGCTCCTGGCCGGTCTTGCGGCCCTTGGTGGTCAGCACCAGTGTCGGGACGCCTTCCTTCCAGTCGTGGCCGACCTCCCCGTCGGTCTCCTCGTAGCGGCGGACGTGCTCGTCACCGAACAGCATGCGTGATTTCCTTTCGCGGTCTTTCGGCAGTGGCGGGCTCACCACTTGACGGTTCTCCTGGTTCACAACACACGCAGCACGCGCGATCTTCCCGCGGGTTTCACTCGTTCGGGGGAGGTCCCCCGAGCAGCGGCTTCTCCCGGCACACCCTCCTCCCAGTAGATTGCACCGACCGAGCACGCCGAGACACTCGAGACCGATCTTGGAGGAGCCAGCCATGAAGGCCCGGCCGCACGTGACACTCGAAGACGTGGCACGCAGCGCGAACGTCTCGCTCGCGACGGCGTCGCGGGTGCTCAACGGCACCGCCTCCGTCCGCGCCGACCTGCGGGAGCGGGTGTCCGCCGCCGCGGCCGAACTGGCCTACGCCCCCAACGCGCACGCACAGGCGCTCGCCGGCGGCACCCACCGCACGGTCGGCGTGATCTGCCACGACGTCAGCGACCCGTACTTCGCCGCGATCGCGGGCGGGGTGATGCGGGTGGCCACCGACAACGGGCTGCTCGTGATGCTCGCCGGCACGTTCCGCGACCCGGACCGCGAGGTCGCCTACGTCTCGACGCTGCGCGCCCAGCGGGCCGCGGCCATCCTGCTCATCGGCTCGGCGTTCGAGGACCGGGCGTGGGAACGCGCGATGGCCGCCGAGCTGGAGCCCTACCGGCGCGGCGGCGGCCAGGTCGCGGCGGTCAGCAGGCACCGCGGGCTCAAGATCGACACCGTGCAGCCGGACAACAAGGGCGGCGCCGCGGCGCTGGCGAAGGAACTGGTCGGCCTCGGCCACAAGCGGTTCGCCGTGCTGGCCGGGCCGCGGCGGCTGAGCACCGTGATCGACCGGCTGGCCGGGTTCTCCGGCGAGCTCGCCGCGCAGGGCATCGAACTGCGCGACGAAGACGTCATCGAGGGTGCGTTCAGCCGCGACGGCGGCTACGAGGCGACGAAGCAGCTGCTCGCCGGCCGCAAGCGCAAGCTGCCGACCTGCCTGTTCGCCGTCACCGACGTGATGGCCATCGGCGCGCTGACGGCGTTGCGGGAGGAAGGGCTGTCCGTGCCCGGTGACATCTCGGTGGCGGGCTTCGACGACATCCCGGTGGTCCGGGACCTCGCCCCGGCGCTGACCACGGTGCGGCTGCCGCTGGAGGAGCTCGGCGAACGGGCGATGGACCTGGCGATCAAGGGGGCCGCGGGCTCCCGGCCGCGGACGGTCCGGCTCTCCGGCGAGGTCGTCCTGCGCGAAAGCACCGGACGCCCCAAGCGCTGACCCGCACGGGCCTTGTCGCGCCGCGGCACAGGCCCTACCGTGGGTTGAGAAAGCGCTTTCTGACCCTCTCGGAGGTCCTCGATGCTCGTGCTCCCGGCTCCCGGCGGCGAGCTCCTGAACTGGTCGCCGTCCGGGCCACGGCCCCCCGAACCCCCGAAGGCGCCGCCCTCGGGGCGCATCGCCTACGCCGCCGCGCACGTCGTCGCGGACGCGCTGGCCGACGAGCCCTACGCCGTGGACTGGGACACGACGCTGGCCTTCCGCGAGCACCTCTGGTCGTGCGGGCTCGGCGTCGCGGAGGCGATGGACACCGCGCAGCGCGGCATGGGCCTGGACTGGCCGGCGACGCAGGAACTGGTGTCCCGCACCGGCGCGGCCGCGGCCGGGCGGCGCTGGTGCGCCGGGGTCGGCACCGACCAGCTGCCGGCGGGACCGGCCACCGTGGCGTCCATTGTGGACGCCTGGCGCGAGCAGCTGGACCTGGTGGCGGGCGCGGGCGCGATCCCGGTCGTGATGGCCAGCCGCGCGCTGGCCGCGGCGGCGACCGGCCCGGACGACTACCACGCGGCGTACGGGAAGCTGCTGTCCGAGGCGGGCGGGCCGGTCCTGCTGCACTGGCTGGGTGAGCAGTTCGACCCGGCGCTGGCCGGCTACTGGGGCCACGCCGACGTCCGCGCCGCGGCCCGCGAACTGGCCGCGCTGTGCGCCGGGCACGCCGGCACGATCGCCGGTGTGAAGGTCTCGGTGCTGGACGCCGAAGTCGAGGTCGAGTTCCGGCGGGCCCTCCCGGACGGCGTCGCCTGCTACACCGGCGACGACTTCAACTACCCCGAGCTGATCGCCGGGGACGCGGCAGGCCACAGCGAAGCCCTGCTCGGCATCTTCGACCCGATCGCCCCGGTCGCCGCGGCGGGACTGCGTCGTCTGGGCGACGGCGACCGCGCCGGGTTCCACGCCCTGCTCGACCCGACCGTGCCGCTGGCCCGCGAGATCTTCCGCGCGCCGACCCGGCACTACAAGACCGGCGTGGTGTTCCTGGCCCACCTCAACGGCCACCAGAACCACTTCCGGATGATCGCCGGCCAGGAATCCGCGCGCACGATCACCCACCTGGCGACGCTGCTGCGGCTCGCCGACGAGGCCGGCGTGCTGACCGACCCCGACCTGGCCGAGGCCCGGATGCGGCCGCTGCTGCAGGCCGCGGGGGTCGTGTGATGGACCCCCGGCTGAGCCTCAACCAGATCACCACCAAGTCCTGGTCGCTGCCCGAGGCCGTGGCCGGCTGCGCCGAAGCGGGCGTCGGCTGGATCGGCCTGTGGCGCGACAAGGTCGCCGAGACCGGCGTCGACGAGGCCGCGCGCCTGCTCAAGGAGCACGGTGTGCGGGTTTCGTCGTTGTGCCGCGGTGGGTTCTTCACCGGCGTGACGCCGGACGGGTCCCCTGTGGACGGTGTGGCGCAGACCCGGGAGGCGATCGACGAAGCCGCCGCGCTCGGCGCCGACGTGCTCGTGCTGGTCGTGGGCGGCATCGCGGGCAACGACCTCGCCGCGTCCCGGCAGCGCGTCGCCGACGCCGTCGGCGAGCTGGCGCCGTACGCCGGGGAGCGCGGGGTGCGGCTGGGCCTGGAACCGCTGCACCCGATGCAGTGCGCGGACCGGTCGGTGCTGTCCACTGTAGACCAGGCGCTGGCCATCGCGCTGGAACACCCGGCCGCCCACGTCGGCGTCGTCGTGGACGAGTTCCACGTCTGGTGGGACCCGCGGATCGAGGCGTCGATCGCCGCGGCCGCCGGCCGGATCGCCGGGTTCCACGTGTGCGACGTCCTCGTGCCGCTGCCGGACCCGCTGCTGGGCCGCGCCCTGCCCGGCGACGGCCCGATCGACCACCGGCACCTGCGCGCGGCCGTGGAAGCCGCGGGCTACACCGGGCCGATCGAGGTCGAGGTGTTCAACGCGGACCTGTGGGCCCGCCCGGGTGCGGAGGTGCTTGCGGAGACCGTTGCGGCGTTCGAGCGGTTCGTCGCCTGACCGGTACGCTGGGGCTGTCAAGCGGACGGGGGTCGCTCGATGACGGCGGACGACGACGGTGGGGTCCGGAGCGTGCTGCGGGCGTTCGACCTGCTCGCTCTCTTCACCGAACACCGCCGGACCTGGGCGGTCAAGGACCTCACCGCGGCCAGCGGCCTCGCGAAGACGACCGTGCTGCGGCTGATCGCCAGCTGCGAGCAGCGCGGCCTGCTGTGGACGCGTCCGGACGGGCGGATCACCGTCGGGCCGGGGATGCTGCGCTGGGCGCAGCTGGCGAACACGGCGTGGCAGCTGCCCGAGCCGGTGCGGCAGGTGCTTCGTGAGCTGGCCGGTGACTGCGGCGAAACGGTGAACCTCTACGTGCGCAGCACCGCCGTGCTCGTCTGCGTGGCCCAGCAGGAGGGGTCGCGGGCCATCCGGCACGTGGGCCGGGTGGGTGACGAGCTGCCGCTGGGGTACGGGCCCGCCGGGCAGGTCCTCGGCGGCGGGGGCGGCGACACCGCGGTCGGCCACGGCGAGCCGGAGGCGGGCGCGTCCAGCGTCGCCGCTGCGGTGCACGACGGCGAGGGGCGGGTGCTCGCCGCACTGGCGATCACCGGTCCGACCAGCCGGTTCGGGGACGCGGAAATCGCTGCGCTGACCGAAGCCGTCGGCCGCGCCTCCCGGCGGATATCGCGGATCGGGCTCGGTACGCGGACGGATTAGGCCACATCCACCGGGCGGCCGCCGGACCGTTGGTTAGGCTTCCCGGCATGCCGAACCTGCTGGTGGTGGAAGACGACGCGGCGATCGGCAGCGTGCTCGAATCGACCTTGCGGCTGCACGGTCACCAGGTGTGCTGGTGCCGCGACGGGCGGAGTGCCCAGAAAACCGCCGAAACCGGCGATTTCGACCTCGTGCTGCTCGACCTCGGCCTGCCCGACCTCGACGGCGTCGAGGTGTGCCGCCGCCTGCGGGCCGCGCTGCCCGCCGCGGTGCTGGTCATCCTGACCGCGCGGCAGGATGAGATGGACGTCGTCGTCGGGCTGGACGCCGGGGCCGACGACTACCTCACCAAGCCGATCCGGCTGGGCGAGCTGCTGGCCAGGGTGCGGGCGCACCTGCGGCGCGGTGCGCCCGCCGCGGCCCGGCCCCCGGTGACCATCGGCGGGCTGACCGTCGACATCGCCGGCCGCCGCGCCACCCTGGGCGGGCGCGAGGTGGTCCTGCGGGCCAAGGAGTTCGACCTGCTGGCCCGGCTCGCCGAGCAGCCCGGCGTCGCGGTCAGCCGCGAGACCCTGATGTCCGAGGTCTGGGACGCGCACTGGTACGGCTCGACCAAGACGCTGGACGTGCACATCGCGGCGGTGCGCCGCAAGCTGACGGCGGCCGCCGGCCCCGACGACGAGGTCCCGCGGATCGCCACGCTGCGCGGGCACGGCTACCGGCTGGAAGACCCGGCCCGCACCGCCGCCGAAGGGTAGCCGTGCGCCGCAAGATCATTTCGCTGACGGTGCTGGCCGCCCTGGTCGCGACCGCGCTCTTCGCGCTGCCGCTGGGCATCGCGGTGTGGCAGTACTACCACGACGACACCAAGGGCGACCTGGAGCGGGCGGCGGACGCCGCCGCGCTCGTCGTCTCGGCGGACCTGAACGCGGGCCGGACTCCGACCGTGCCCCCGCTCGACGAGGACGACGACGAAGCCGAGGGCGAGGTCGGGGTCTACGCCCCGGACGGGCGGCTGCTCGCCGGGCACGGACCCGCCGTCGCCGGCCCGGTCGAGCGGCAGGCGGCGGAGGCCACGATGGACGTCGTCATCGGCCGCGAAGGCGACGAAATGGCGCTGGCGGTGCCGGTGGTCAGCGGCTCCCGGGTGACCGGCGTGGTCCGCGCCGCGCTGCCGCTGGCCCAGCTGCGGATGCGGATCCTGCTGACCTGGCTCGGCATGGCCGGGCTCGCGGTCGCGACGACCGGGGTGAGCTGGCTGCTGGCCCGGCGGTTCACGACCCGGCTCGTCCGGCCCCTGGAGGAGCTCGCCGCCGCGGCCGGGCGGCTCGGCGACGGCGACTTCAGCGCCCGGTCGCCGCGTGCGGGTGTCGCCGAGATCGACCAGGTCGGCGAGGCGCTGGACGCCACCGCGACCCGGATCGGCGAGACCCTGGAACGCGAGCGCGCGTTCTCCGCGGAGGCGTCGCACCAGCTGCGCACGCCGCTGACCGGGCTGCGCCTGCAGCTCGAAGCCGCGCTGGAGACGCCGTCGGCGGACCCGTACGCGGCCATCCGCGCCGGCCTCGCGTCCGCCGACCGGCTGGAACGCACCATCGAGGACCTCCTGGCGCTGGGCCGGGAACGCCGGGCACCGCGGGCCGAGCTGGACCTCGGCGCGATCCTCGAGGAGGTCCGGCAGGCCGGCGAAGCCCTGCTCGGGCCGCGGGGGCGGGAGCTGCGGATCCGCCGGGAGGACCCGCCGATGGCGCACGCGGCGGCCGCGGCGGTCCGGCAGGTGCTCGCCGTGCTGCTGGACAACGCGGTGACGCACGGCCGCGGCACGGTCACGGTGCTCGCCCGCGACGCCGGCGACGCGCTCGCCATCGACGTCGCCGACGAGGGCCCCGACCTCGGCGAGACGGACCCGTTCGCGACCGCGCCCACCGGCCACGGCATCGGCCTGCGGCTGGCCCGCAGCCTCGCCGAAGCCGAAGGCGGCCGCCTCCGGCTGAGCCGTCCCGACCCGCCCACGTTCACCCTCCTCCTCCCGGCCGGCACTTCGACGTGATCCCCGGGGCATCACCCGTGCTTGGGGAGGCATCACGCGTGATTGGCGGGGCATCACCCGTGATTGGCGGGGCATCACCCGTGATGCCCCCCGGATCACGCGTGATGCCCCTGGAGACACGCGTGATGCCCCTCCGGACACGAGTGTGGAGTTGCCCCGGCGGGGCGGACACGGGGTTTTCAGGCAGCTGGGGCTTGAGCGTAGTAGTTGGTTCGGGTTT
>NZ_JAVHJU010000055.1 GCF_031082405.1 Amycolatopsis sp. A133 | reverse complement strand
TGTTTGCTCTTCCATCGAAGCATCAGGCCCTTCCTGCCAGGTCCAGCCCTGAGACCGGCCCCGACGCTAGTGCCGGTCCGGCACAGCTGTGCCGGACCGGCACGACGAACGCTCGTATCGGCCGGTGACGCGGTTTTCTCGATCGCACCAGGGCCGGCACCGCGCCTGCCCGGCGAGGCAAGGAGGCCCGGTGGAGACGACACGGACAGCGGACGTCGTAATCGTCGGCGCAGGGATCATCGGGCTGGCCTGCGCACTGGAGCTGGCACAGAGCGGAACCTCGGTGGCGCTGATCGGGCCATGCGCCGGCCGGCACCCCGGGCAGGCGAGCCGGGCAGCGGGAGCGATGCTGACGGTGTTCTCCGAGGTCGAGGCCGCACATCCACCGGAGCGGGTCGCCATCGAAGTGGCCGAACGGGTCGCCGCCCGCGTCGGCTACGAGGCCTGGCTGGACCAGCTCGCCGAAGGCGGCCAGCCAGTGACACTCACCCCGGGCGTGTGGGTCACCGCCAACACGCCCACCGACCGGGCCGAACTCGCCGCGATCGCCGCCGCGGCCGCTGGCGCAGGCGTCCCCGGCGAGCTGCACTCCCCTGGCAACGTTCCCGGGCTGGTCTCCGAGACGGTGTTCGAAGCGCTGTGGCTGCCCGGCGAAGCCGGCGTCGACGCCGAGGCCTTGACCGGCTCGGCCACGGCAGCGGTGCTCGCACATCCGCGGATCTGCTGGCTCGATACTGACGCCGTCACGGTCACCGAAGCCGGATCGGCGATGCGGGTCGCCACCGCCGCCGGCACGACGGTCACCGCCGAGCAGGTGGTGCTCGCCGCCGGCGTTCAGATCCCGGCGCTGCTGCGCCACAGCCCGGGACTTGAACTCGCAGCTCCGCCGGTGCTGGCCGGGCGCGGCGTCAGCATGGTCCTCGACGCCACCCCGGCCCCGGTCGCCTCGCCGATCCGCACGCCCAACCGCGGGTTCGCCTGCGGCGCCCACCTGGTCGCCCGCACCGACGGCGGGTTGTACCTGGGCGCCACCAACCGGCTCAGCACCCACCCGGTCCTGGACCGCTGCCCCAGCGTCGACGAGATCGCGACCCTGCTCCACGACGGCACCCACGAACTCAACGCCGACCTGCGGCACGCCCAGATCCGTGAGGCGCGAGTCGGCTACCGGCCCTACACGACCGACCATCTCCCCCTGGTCGGCCGGACCGCGCACCCGAAGGTGCTCCTCGCGACCGCCACCTACCGCTGCGGGATGCTTCTCGCACCACACGTGGCCCGCCTCATCCAGCACGAGGTCGACCACCCAGGCGCCCTGCTCGATCACCCGTACTCACCGCGGCGATCAATCCAGACGCCCGGTCTGACCGAGCTGCTCACCGCGCACCGCACCGCCCTGGCTGACGTCATCTGCCAACCCGGCGGCTCGCTGCCCGCTGGCACCGCCGCAGCACTCGGCGGACATCTGTGCGCTGCGCTGGCTCACCAGCTGGCCGACCCCGCGGTGCAGCGGCTCGCTGCCTCCGCCCCAGTCGAGGAAGTCCTGCCGCTTCTGCTGGACGTCGCCGGGCGGAGGAGCCAATGACCTTGCCCGCTCCCCTGATCGAGATCGTCACCGCGCTGCGCCCACCGGCCGTATCCCTCACCCCGACATCCACTTTGGACGAAATCGGCTTCGATTCGCTCGATCGGGTCCGGCTCGCCGCCGCGCTCGAATCGGCCTACGGCGTCGTCATCCCCGACGCCGTCCTGGCGGAAGTCCACCGACTCGGCGACCTCACCGCAGTCCTCGGCACCCACCCACCGGCCGAAAGCCAGTCGCAGATCGTCCCCGACCGAATCCCTGCCCCGCGCGAGGCACCTCGCCCACTGCCGCCGGCGGTCGTGCACCCCAGCGCCGAACTCGGCGAGGCCGCTCACGTCGGGCTCGGAAGCCGCGTCTGGCACCGCGCCCAACTCGCCGACGGCGTCGAAGTCGGCGAGGAGTGCACACTGGGCACCGGCGTCCACCTCGGCACGGGAACCCGGGTCGGCAACCGGGTCAAGATGCAGAACCTGGTCCAGGTGTTCGGCGCGGACATCCACGACGACGTCATGCTCGCACCCGCCGTCCTCATCCTGGAGGATCCGGCACCGCGTGCCGTCACCCCGGCAGGAGCCCCGCAGACACCAGCGGACTGGACGGCCCGACCGGTGACGGTCTGCCGCGGCGCCACCATCGGCGCCGGCGCCGTTCTGCTCCCCGGCGTCCGGATCGGCGCCCACGCTCTGGTCGCCGCCGGAGCGGTCGTCGACCACGACGTCCCACCGCACGCCCTCCTTGCCGGCAATCCCTGCCGCCAGATCGGCTGGGCTTGCCTCTGCGGCCACCGCCTCACCAACGACACCTGCCGTCATTGCGGCACCCGCTACCAGCGAGGCGCCCACTCAATGTGACGAAAAGGCAAGCGGACAGTGACGGACCCTGCGGGCTAGCCTGCTCTCCGTGACGACGCCCACCGCGACCCAGCGGGAATTCTTCGAGAAGTACCCCATGGCCATCCCCTCGGCCGGCGTGCTCTTCTTCGACACCCCCGACCACGAACGCGTCTTCATCGTGAAGCCGAACGGCCGCACACTCTGGGAGATCCCCGGCGGGGTCACCGAAGCACGAGCCGGGGAATCACCCGTCGCGACCGCCCGCCGGGAGATCGCCGAAGAACTCGGCCTCGACATCACCGTCGACCGGATCCTCGGCATCGACTCCGTCCCCGAAGGCCCCGACCACGCACCGATGATCGCCTTCCTCTACTACGGCGGCGTCCTCACACCCACCCAGCTCAGCTCGATCCGCTACGTGGACCACGAAATCGGCGACAGCCGATTCGCCCACCCCGACGAACTCGCCGCCATCATGGTGCCCCGCCTCGCCCGCCGCGTCGCCGCCTGCGCCCACCACGCCCGCACCGGCAGTCTCACCCCACTCCACCTCCAACACGGCACCAACTCGGCGACCATCTAGCCGGGACCATGCCGCTGGCCGCACCAAGGCCCACACCGGGCACGTGCCGCCGCATCCCGGGCAGCTTGCACATCCGAGACAGCCTCCTACAGCGGGCTGGCCAGCGTCACGGTCTCGCCGATGTTCCCGCGCGCTGTATCCGACCGCCGTCGAGCGCAGCAGTACATCACGGAACGGCACAGAGCACTATGCTGCGGCGCTCACCATGCGAAATATGGGTGAACACGGTTCCCCGACGGCCCAGCCTCATGACCATATGACCGCCGTCCGCCCAACTGCAACCCCCACAAAGAAGTTTATAGAGACGCGACGACCGCCAGTACTCGGGTTCACGGCATGCAACCGATCACATCGAAATAGGAGGCCATGCCCGACTAGCGGGCGAAATTTGACGCACGCGAGATTTGCCACGACGCTTTCTCGATACCCATAGCCTACGCGCTTGCGCTCATCTGCCTCAACAGGTCCGCGGTCCCAGATTACAGTCTCGCCTCCGACACGTGGGACCGCGAGGTAAACAACGAACGACAACTGCCTCACAAACTGTTGGTCAAGCGGATTAACTTCGAATTCGGTTGCCACATTGTCGAAGTGCACTCGTGCCCCCGCAGAGATCTCACGTACGGTCCCACCGTACACATCTCTGCCATTAATAGTGGCCGACCGAAGTGAGGTACCAAGCACCTCCGCGAGTCGAGTCAGCGCAATAGAGCGAAGTTCGACCAGTGACGGGATAGACTCGCAGCGAGTGATTGTCTCCGCCATCGCGGTCCAGTAATCCGAGCGTAAAACACCGCGCTTCTTGAAGTCGTTCAACGTCGGCCCAAACCTAGCGATCGGCGGAACGACGCGACTTTTGTTGTACCAATCAAAACGAATGCCTTGCATTGCGCGCATTGCTTCTTCACAAAGGCCAAATGGGGCGACATTTGCAACCCGAATTGCGTCAACTTCACCATTGGCCAGCTTTGAGTAATTTGAACTGTCATCGCCACTCACCGAACCACCCCCCCGACTTATCTGCCAGAAAGTCGTTTCGATGCCGCCAGATCCGGAAACGCGATTCGACTAATCCGTTCCTCGACCGCTCGCATGTCCGAAGCCTTCGCCTGCGTCACCAGATCTTCAAGCAGATTCAGGAAGGAGTCTCCGTCATCTCGAGCCTCACGCTCGGCGAGAACAAAAGGATGAAGCGTGTCCCAGGTCTTCAATAACCTGTAGTGCACGGGTACGACTGCCATGTCAGGATTCACAACGCCGATCGCAACGCAGTATGCAAGCGTCGAGTAATATGAAAAGACAACCTCGGCGTCGTCGCGAATTTCGTCCGACAAGCCACCAAAGCCAGATTCCGAACTAAAAGTTGGCAGCTCATTCCAAACTCTACGCTCTCGGTGGCGAAATTCGGGCGTGCGAGCCTCGCGCAACAAATCAACGAAGACTGGAATCTGATTCTGCTGCTTGATTAACAGATGCTGGCGGATTGCAAGAAGTGACGACATTGTCAGTGCGAGAAGTGACGCCACGATCGCACTGACATTCAGAACGATGATCGTCGCGTCCACGTATCTCTCCACTCAGAACATCCGCCAAGCCAGACCCATCGTGCCCCCATGGCAGGTGCCGTGTCTACCCCCGGATGGCATGATCGGCGTACTTGCGGAGGTACTGACATGAAAACGATCATCGCGTTGAGCGCCGTCCGTTACGATCGCGCGCTACTGAGCCGGCTACCGTACCTGCGCTTCGCAGAAGAACGGGCGTTCTCTCATGTCGGCATGTTACGAGACCGAACCACCCGCTTGATCATCATCGCCGAAGCGACCTTCGAAGACGCCATCGTCGACTACTACCTGCGCGATGTTGCTGGTTTTCACGAAGTCGAGCTACCAGGTGTCAAAAGGCGCATTGAACTAATACAGCCGAGACAGCGACCCCACTTGCCGCTCGATACACTCACACTCCATGACGAGCCACTCGTGGCCCGACTCAAAGGCATCATTAAGGATGCAAGGCAAACGCGATTGGTAAACTTTGCCGCTTCTGCCGATACAGACTTACTCAGCCAGACACTCGGCGTCCCAGCCGAGCAAGCACCTCATAACCTCACTCAACAGTGGGGAAGCAAGAGTGGCGGCAAAGAAGTCCTTCGTCGGAGCGGCGTACCCACCCCAGGCGGCTCCGCAAATTCCGCATACTCCTGGCAGGATGTAGCTGCCGCCGTTCAGCAACTCGACAAAACCATGTCAGGCTTGATTGCCGTGAAGCTAAGCGACCCAAAATGGGGTTCAGCGGTCGGCACCGTAGTAATGAATCGTTCAACCATCAGGCCTAACAGCAGCCCTGCACACGGAGTAGTCACGATACGGCAGCCCTGGGCAGCCTTTACCAAAGAAATGGAGACCGGCGGAGCCATTGTAGAAGAGTACTTAGACGATGTGATCTCCGCTCCTAGCGGACAAGCGTTTATAGACCTTTCTGGTGCCGTGCAGGTAATTTCGACTCATGATCAAATACTGATCAACGATCAGTACATGGGATGCATAAGTCCAGCATCCGAATTCGTCGCAACAATAAATAGACATTTGGAGTCAGTAGGCTCAACCCTTGCAGCCATCGGCATAAGGGGACATTTTGGTGTCGACTTCATTGTAAGGGCAACCGGCGATTTATTGGCGACCGAGATCAATATCCGCAAGGTGGGTCCTACTCACGTACTTGCACAAGCCAAAGATGCGGTTGGCGAAGCCACCAGCTTACATTACGTACACCGGCGAGTACATCAACCACAACTACTCAGAAGCTTTAGTGCGAGTGGCGTCATCGAAGCACTCCGAGATGAAGGTTTACTGTTTGAAAGGCGCACACGAAAAGGCGTCCTTTTGCATATGCTCAATGCCGTGTCGCCATGCGGCTACATAGAAACGACTTGCATTGGAAACTCATTGGACGAAGCGTTTGACATCGATCAACGGCTCCATTGCAAGCTCGGACTCCGCCTGAATGGAGCCGCAGACATTGTCTAGCCCGGCCGCTCAGGTCCTGAAATCGCTTCGCGAAGACAACGGCGAATTGACTGCATCGTCAAAGCCAGTATCGCACGGATATTTTTTGCGATTCTCATATCGCTTTGACAGTCAGTCATATACTCACTGGACTTGACACGGCCGCCCGACCACCTCACATCAATCCCTGTGGGTGCCGCAAACCACATCCACGCATTTCAGGCGGCATGTCTGTACTGATGGAGTACTCCGTCGAGGCGGTCCTGTCGGCGTATCACGAGTCGTTCGAACCCATCGGGATCAAGGGCTTGAGGCCGTGCTCGAAGGGGCGCCGCGGCGGCAAGCGATCAGTGGGTTCGGTGCAGATTGTAGTGCCCCTCATACTCGCGAAGCGCACACACCGGAGGCGAGCCTCGTTCCAGATCAACGTGCGGTCCAGCAGTTCGGCGCGTACCTGTGGGTGCCGAAACTGTGTCACCGCATGCGACCTGCTGATATTCGTGAATCAGTCCACCGAGCCGATCACGCAGGCGAACCCGCCCGACGCCAGTCATTCTGACGGGAACCAACACCTGATCGGGCGTCGCTGGCCCAAAGAGCGATGAGGTCGATGCTGGTTGAAGTGATCGACGTACTCGGCCAACACCTTCTCCAGATGACGCCGGTGGACGACAAGGCGGTCGCCACCTGCCTGGGCACGCGGCACTTTCCAGGGCCGACTGCAGGGCCCCGTGTCGAGGTCACGTTGGGGTTCTCTACGTCCGCCGGGCCGTCGGCAGTGGCGGCGAGCACGAACTCTCGACCCGCGGTTGTTCACATCGTTCATCCTTCTTGGCCTCTACCAGGGCCTCACCGAGAACGTCACGCTGTCGCGGACGCTGCACCATTACCTGAATGTGCTGTCCCTGCACGTCGCCGACCAGCCGGTCCGGCTTCCGCGGCCGCAGAGCTGCGCTGGCCAAAGCGCTGGGCCGCTGACTGGTCAGGACGCCGCACGGTTCCGGCGGCCGGTACGCCGGTAATCTCGCCGTATCGGGCTCGACCACGGTCAAGCCGACCGGGATCGTCGAACTCCACCGCAGTCGATACAGCCCTCGCGAGGGCCGGCGACCTGTCGAGGACCGACCTGGGTGCCGGGCTGCCGTGCGCTGCCGACCAGGTCCACGTCGAGCCACGTCGCCGGCGGCCTCGAACCGGAGAGCCAAGCTGCCAGTTCAACCAGCGCGGCGTGGACGGTAAGCCCGTTTAGGTAGACCACGGACGGGTTGGCCGAGCCGGTTCCGTAGCCGTGCCGCCGATCGAGGGCCTGCTGTTCGGCGGACTTCGCCCAGCGCGCGATCTCGGCCGGATCCAACTCGTCCAGGCAAGACAGGCAAGGACCGTCCGGCAGGACCAATACGACACGGCCGCCGAGAGCCGCGGGCTCGGCGGTGTGGTCGGCCCCGGTGGCGATGTCGAGGTAGGGCACCCGCGAGTCGACCGCGATCTGGTTGAGCCGGTGCCGGGGACCGTCGTGGTCGACGCACCCGATGATCAGGTCGACGTCATGAAGTTCCGGATGCGGTTCGGCAACGGTGATCCCCGGCCGCTGCCCGACCTTGATGAGCGGGTCGATCGCGCGCATCCGGCGACGGGCGACGAGCTGCTTCGGGCTGCCGATATCGGCGTGGTCAGCGGTCACCATCCGGTTGAGGTTGGTGGTTTCGACCAGGTCATCGTCGAAGATCAGCACATTGCGAAAGCCGAGGTAAGCGAGCGCGGCGGCAACGTGCGACCCGGTCCCGCCGGCGCCGACAAGGGCGACCCGCAAGCTGCCGATCGATGCCTGGGCTTCGTCCCCGAGGAGCGGAAGCTGGCGGGTGAACCGCTCGTCTTCCACCGCACGGGCGTTGAGGACGCGCAAGGAGGTGCCGACGGAGACCACCGTGTCGAACGGACGGCGTTCCACGCCTCCGGCCTCAGTCGGTCGCCACCACTCAGCCCACAGGGAGCCCTCAGCCCAGACCGCCGCGCCGTAAGGGGTACCGTCCAGGAGATCCAGCACGTACCCCGCCATGGGTTCGAGGTTTGTCTCGTCAATGCGTGAGAACTGCGGGGGCCCGATGTAGTGATTGTGGAACTCGACCAGACCCCGGCCGGATGTGATGGCTCGGTTGTGCACCTGGTCGAGTGCGTGGTCCTTGATGGACCAGCCGTGGGTGCTCTGGTGAACTTCTCGGTCGTCGATGAGGACGACGTCCACGACCTCGAGAACCGGGCCGTTCGGGTCGTTGCGCAAGACGTCGGTCAGGGCGAAGGCGAAGCGTTCGCCTGAGGCCTTCCTGAGGTGCTGTTCGATGCGGGCCCAGTGGCCCGGCACGGTGAACTTGAGGGTGCTCATAGTCGTCAATCCGCTTCTTGGAATCGGGTGAGGGCACCGGCGAGGTACTCGGCGAGGTTGCTGCCGGAAGCCGGGTCGGCGGTCGGCCTCCAGTCGCCGGGCTCGACGTGGTACGAGAACTGCAGCCACGGCTTGCCCGCGTGCACCTGCACGCCCTGGCTATTGCCCGGCGTCCCGCCGTTCGCGAGGGTCAGGTCGGGCCGGCCACAGATGTTGTCCGGCTGCCCTGCCGGGTAGTTCGGCGGGATTGGGAACAGCACGTCGGTTTCTTCGTGCGACCAACCGGCCGGAAGCCGGTGGCCAGGCAGCACGACGACGAGCGACTCCCTATCGATGCGGGCTCCGGGGTATGCCTGGCGCAGCAGGGTTTCCTCCTGCGCCAGGCGCGCCGTGAGCCGGTTCGGCTCCGTCATGAATCAGCCCCGCTTGAACCGCGGACGGCGCTTGAACTGCGCTCCGGGAACCAGGTGAATCGTCTCGTCGGGCGCGACAGTCTTGCGGGTCCCGTCCGGCAGGATCTGGATCAGTCCGTCGCCGGAGCTGATACCGGCGATGGCCATGATCTCCGCGCCGGTGACGGTGGGGTGCTCGTGCTCGTAGGTGGTGCCGTCGACGTCGAACACGAACTTGGCCTGTTGTTCCCCGGGGTGACGTCCCGGGGTGTCGTCGATGTCGGCACTGGTGTGGGTGGCTGGCACATCGCCTCCTGTGGTCGGCCCGCCTGATGCGGGCTTTCACTAAGAGGTCGTCGGCCTCGTCGGTTCCACACCCCCCTCTTCGGGAAAATCTTGCAATTCTTTGTTTGCTCGCGCGTACATGAGCTCGACCGTGTTCGGCGCGATCGCGGCCAGCCTGCGGGCCAAACCTTCCTCGTAGGTCGTGACCACGATTTGGTCGACGGCGCCCGCGTCGGCGGCGAGCAGGAGTGTCCGTGCGATGGTGGCGCGGCGGCGAGGGTCGAGGTGCTCCAGGGGTTCGTCGAACCAGATCGTCGACGCGCGCGCCAACGTCTTTATCAGAAGCAATCTGGTCACCAGTAGCGCTGTCGCACGTTCGCCACCGCTGAGGTCGCCGAGGCCGAGTTCGACGTCGCCGTGCTGGACACCCAGGTGCCCATCCGGACCGAACCGCAGCCCGTCACTGCCGAACACGAGTTTCCAGCGGCGGCTGATCTCCTGGGTGAGCGGTTGTATCCGTTCGTTCAGGTAGTGGTCCGCCACCCGGTTCACGGTGTTCTGTGTAACCTCGGCGACGGCGTCCTCGCGAGCCGCGGTCAAAAGGTCGTTGTGCTCACGTCCGGCTTGGCGCAGGCTCGCTGCCTTTCGTCGTGCTTCCGATAGCCGGGCACCGAGTGAGCCATGTTTCTCGGCGAGCTCGGACACCAACCGGCGTGCGTTGGCTAGCTCGATGGCTGCGGCCGGGCCTGGGTCTTCGTTCTCGGGCTCGATCGGAGTCTGCAGGCCGTTCAAGGTCCGGCTGAAGTCGGCTATTGCGGCAAGCCGCCGCCGGACGGACGCGGTCTCCAGGTCGCGGCGTTCGACCTCGGTGCGAGCGTGCACGCCGAGGTCGCCGTGCGAGGCGAGTGCGGCGTCGCGCTCGGCCGCGCTGAGCGGGCGCAGGCAGGTCGGGCATTCAGTCATCGCGGCGCTCAGGAGATCGGCGGCGTTCGCGGCCGTCGCCGACGCGACCTCGGCTGCTGCCCGGGCAGCCAGGCTGTCCTGCAGAGCAGCGTCAGCTTCACGCTCTTCATCGGCCAGCGCGCTCGCCGGATCGCGCGCGCCGACATCCAGCACGTCGGTCATCTGCACGACTAGGTCGCGCACTCGATCGTCGTAGTCCTTTGCGCTGTGGCGGTAGCGTTCCCACGCATCAGCTCTGGCTGTAGTGACTTCAAGATCGCCGATTCGTGCTTCGGCGATGCTTCGCTCCCTAGCAGCCGCTTCGACTTCATGCTCGAGGTCGGCTACTTCGCGGTCGGCTTCGGCGACCGCCCCGTCGGTCGCAACGAGATCGTCACGGATCGACTTGATCTTCGCAGCCAGGACGCCTCGGCGCTCCTTGAGCTGGGAAGCGGCATCCAGCAGCGGCTGGATGCCGAAGACGTCCGCGAGGTGGTCACGGACCGGAAACCCAGTGTCCTTCCCAGTCGCCTTGGTGCCGAAGATGAGCGCATCCAACAGACCCGGTCGAGCAGACCAGGATTCACGGAGAATCGCTTCGTACTGATGTTCGTTTATCTCCGCACCACCGGCCGTCGCGGTGAAAGTCGCGCTTCCGGTTCGCTTCAGAGTCCTGGTTACCTGCAGATCGGGATACCCGGGCAAGTTGAGTCCGAGCCGGACGGTTGCCGATTCGCTTCCGCTTCGGACGGCGCGTCGACGGTCTTGGCCGGGGCTGCCGAGTAACCCCCACCGCACCGCTTCGACCAGCGAGGTTTTCCCCACTCCGTTGGGAGCAACGAAGAATGTGACGGGACGAGTGAGATGCAGGTCCAGACTCCGGTACGCCCGCCAGTTGGCGAGCTGGATACTGCGGATCACGACGCGCCTGCCCCACTGACCCTGGCGAGCTCGGCCAGCAGTTCATCGCCGGCCAGACGTCGCTCCTGAACAGCGGTGACCATCGCGGCGATCGGCGAGGAACCGATTTCTTGGAGCCAGCGCTGCC
This sequence comes from Amycolatopsis sp. A133, assembly GCF_031082405.1. Classification (GTDB taxonomy): domain Bacteria; phylum Actinomycetota; class Actinomycetes; order Mycobacteriales; family Pseudonocardiaceae; genus Amycolatopsis. The sequence continues at coordinate 36,379 of NZ_JAVHJU010000055.1, read as the reverse complement.
CCTCTTTCTTGTGATCGAGGCGCGGCTTCCCTTGGAGAGCCAGTTGCCATTGATCCTGGGCGGCTTCTGCCCCGGTCGTCTCGGTGTCAGCGGCGTCGAGGAAGCCGTCAAGCCCTACAACCTGGTCCCAAGCTGGGAGCAGCTGATCGAAATGCCGGCCGAGGGCGATGTCGAGCGGTTCGGGCGCCGGACTCCGCGGAGGTAGCCATCCGCGGACCGGGTCCACCGAGCGCTGAGCGTCGGCCGCGGTGATCAGCACCGCGCGTTCGGCATCTGCCGAAGTGATCGCGAGCGACGAGATCGGGCTCTCGCGGAAGAACGTGGCGACGGCTTCCGCCCCTCCGAGCCACTGGCCCGGTTCTGCCAGGCACACGGCGACGATTTCACCGAAGACCGCCGACTGAGCGATCGGGGCCATCCCTCTTGGAACCCGTGCTCCCCAGGAAGGGGAAAACTCGAGATCGATCTGCCCGCCGAACCGGAACTGCAGGTCCTCAAGCACCTGCCGCACGCGGCCGTTGCCGGGATCCCGCCCAGTCGTCGGTGGCGTCTCCGGGGTCTTCGACCCGGGCACGAGTCCCAGCCGGATCGCCACCGGGTCCTCCTCGACAGGAGGCGGCTCCGGGCCGCGATCGGCGAGCGCCGCGACGATCTCGAGCTGTTCCCGCACGGTGTCGCGTAGCTCTTGAGGCAGTTCAGTCAAGTCCGGCTCCGGTCCACGCCCGCGCTTGAAGAGCAGGTACCGCTCGGTCATGTCGCTGCTCAGGTCGCCGATTTCGTCGTCACCGTTCATCATTTGCCCCTTCATGATCGGGTGATCGCTTCCGTTTGACGCATCTGCGCAGCGCATCCAGCGCTCGATCGCGTTGCCTGCCGACGGACTGATAACTCCTCCCCGTCTGCAGCGCCCAGTCGGACAACGTAGTGCTGTTCATGATCGTCTCGCGCACGACGGCGCGCTGCTCGTCGGTGAGGCCCTTCATGCACTCGAGAGCCACCCGGAGCAGCACCTCCTGCACTGCTGCTTCCCGTACATCATCCTCGGCGAACTGTGGATCGGCCGTGACGCCGAGGTCGATGACGAGGTCACGCATGCGCTCGCGTTCGCGAATGATGGCCCGGCCGGCGTCCTGTCCCCGGCGGTACGCGATCGTCTTGGCAAAGCCGATCAAGGACTTCACGCCCGCAGGCCCGATCCGCTCCAGCTCGAGGAACGCGTCGTACACCACGTCGTCGACATCGTGTTCGTACGCGACGTCCGCGGTGATCATCGCGATGCCCTGGCGAGCCCGTTGGCGCATCGGCGCGCGAACAGCTTTGAACAGGTCGAGGCGCTCAGCACGTCCATCCTGCCACGCGCTGAGCAGCTCGTCGTCCTCGTTGACCTGCGTCATCACACCCTGGTCGACGGACCGACCCGGTCCACACCCCCAACCGACGAAATACCGCACCAAAGTGATTCACATCACAGTTCAACACACTGTATCTGACGCATAGTCATACCGCATGACCGAGCGTGACCGACGACAGCTCATGGCTCCGTACGATGGCGGAAAAGAGGTCTACCTGGGGGTCCAGGTGCAGACCCGGCGGATGGTCGACCGCGCGGTCGAGCGGGCCGCGCCGGTGCTGCGCAAGATCCTGCCCGAAGCCGTCGACGCCGAGCTGACCGCGCTGGACTCCGAGGTCGAGCACCTCGACCAGGTCATCGGCAGCGCCGGGCTGGAAGGCCGTCCGGTGCACGCCGAGGAGATGTCCTGGCTGATGCACCGCTCCTGCTCCCTGGGCCTGCCCGCCCCGCGGAACATGCCCGCCGTGCCGGGCGCGGCCTGGGAGCCCGAAGACCTGGCCAGCTTCACCGACGCCGCCGACTACTACGCCGACCCGTACGCGCCGACGGTGACCGTCCGCGGCCGCACCGGCTCCAACGCCGGCGTCTCGCGCCACCTGGCCGTGCTCACCGTCGGGCAGATGCACGGCCTGCAGATCCCCGAGGTCGACGACCCCTGGATCCAGCACGCCGACCGGCTGCCCGCCGCGGTCGAGGTGTCCGCGCGCATCTACGTCCGGCGCCCCGAAGACATCGCCAGCGAACTGCAACGGCAGATGAACAAGCAGCTGCCGAACCTAGAAGGCCGCGTCGACCTGCACCTTGAAGTCGTGGTATTCCGCGATGTCGTCATTGCTCATGAGGCTGAATATCTTGGGCTCGTCAGGAAGCACCTCGTTCACGAAGCCCGTCGCGGTTCCGAGGATCTTCCCGTTCTCGTCGAAGAAGGTCGCTTTGAGAACACCGCTCACGGGGTCGGATCTGTTGCTGCGCGCTTCGCCGTGCACCTCGAGACCACCCAAACCGCTCGTCTTCACGCTGAAGTTTCCCAACGTGAGTGCCGCTCCCGTGTTGCGGTGCGGAGCACCACCGTTGGCCGATGTGATCCCGCCATGCGGGCCCGGGTCGACCGGGCGCTTCTCGGCCGGCGGAGGAGGGGTGGTCGACTTCGCCGGCGGGTGGAGGTCGCCGGACGCAAGCCAGTCCGTGCTGGCCTGCAAGTCGACCGGGCACCCCAGCATGGCAAGCCGCTGCGCGAGCAGGGTACGCGCTTTCGCCTCACCGTCCATCTTCACCACGTTGCGCCCGCCGATGTCGGTGAACGGCCGGAGCCGTCCGATCTCGACGAAGATCGTGCGGTCCGTGAACAGCGCCAGCGCCATGCCGGCCTCGAAGAGGACGTTGGGCCGCGCCTGCCCCGCCGGCCGCAGATCCGGGTCGTCATCGTCGTCCTTGTGTTCTGGCTGGAGCTGCGCGATGTCATCCGGCGTTAGCAAGACGACGACCGCGAACGCGTCCGCGAACACGGTGTCCAGCACGTCGCCGACGTACGGCGCCCCTTTACCCGTCTGCTTCAGCGCGTCAGCCCACTCGACAGGTTCAAGCTTCAGCGCACGGAGGAAGTCGAACATCCCACGGCGAAGTCGCCGGTCGCGACCGTGGATCACGAACACCCGGCGCGGATCGGCCACTCCCCGTCCGGGGCCCCATGCGTGTCCCTGCCAGGCGATCGGCTCGTCGGGGACGGCCATCCATGACGACTTCAGCAGCCGGAGCGCTCGGTCCGGATCGTCCGATGTGATCCGGACCGTCAAGCCGCTTTCCGGATCTTCCAGTTCCACGCAGCACTTCGCGCCACCGACGACGGACGGCTGACGAGCGAGCCAGCCCCGGGCGACGCTGGCGATTTCCGCGGTCATCCCAGCCATCCCGCCGCCGAGCAGGACGGCGGCCAGAACGAGCACCGTCCCCGGTCCCCGATCTCCTATCTCGACCCCTCGTCGGCTGGCGAACCCTGCCTCGTCCAGCGCTTCCTCGAGTTGTTCGCGCGCGCGATCCTCCACGTCCTGGTGGTAGCGGGTGACGACGGACTGCTCGGCCATCTCAAGATGATGCCATCGGGCACCGTCGGCGTGGTTCGATGGCCCCGTGAACGCCGGACCGGTCGACCAGCTCCTCGATCCGCTTGCCAGCCCAGTTGTCGCCTTCCGCGGCGATGCCGATGTACCGGAGTCTGCCTTGCGCGCCCACCAATCGGGTGAATACGCGGTCCTCGCCAAGCTCTACGCGGCGCAGTCGGCTGCCGCGCGGCGGAACCGTGATGATCGGCGCGAGCTGCGCATGCTCCTCGCCGAACGCGCCGCTGCGACGGTCTCGGGCGATCGCCACCGAGCTGCTGAAGCCGGCTACTTCGTCGCTCAACGTCACCGATTGCGCGCCGGCTTCTGCCAGGCCGAGGCATGGAACCACGCGTTGCTCGCCACCGACCTCGACGCCGTGACCGCGGTGTCCCACGCCCGAGCGTGGCGCGAGCTGGCGGCGCTCCGGGAAGTCGCCGCGACGTACGACGAGGGATTGGCCTACTGCGAACGCGCTCTTGCCGTGTGTAAGAGTTTCCCGGATTCTGCGGGTATCCCGCGAGTTCATGTCCAAGTCGTTCTCCAACAAGCGGTCCTTCATCGTCTGCGCGGCGCCATCGGGGACGCGGTCTCCGCGGTGCGACGGGCACGCCAGCTCTCCGAAGACCTCGGCGCGGACGTCGAAACTTCGGGTCATGTCGCACTCCGCGAGGGTGGAATCGAGCTGGCCGTGGGACGCGGCAGCGAAGCACTCGCCGCCTACCAGCGGGCCGAAGAGCTGTTCATGGGCAAGAGCCACAACAACGTGAAGATCGCTCAGGTACGACAGATCACCTGCCTGCGAGCAGTTGGACAACCCCAATTAGCGTTGGCTCTCTCCGAACGACTGCGGCAGGAGTATGCAGAAGAAGGCGACCGTTACCGGCTCGGGCAGGTCGTTCTGGAAGAGGCGGAAGTCCTGCACGAACTGGGTCGTGGCGCGGATGTCGCCGATGTGCTCGAAGCCGGCCGTCCGCTGTTCGAGTCCAGCCGGAGCCTCGAAGCCGTGCGCTGGCATCGACACCGGGCAAGGCACCTGATCGAGACCGGCGGTGACCTCCAGGAGGCTGCCGGGCATCTCGCCATTGTGCTGACGGTCGCGGCAGCACCGGATCGTCGCGACCTCACTCGCACCATGTTGGGGCTCTTCGACCTGACCCGACTTCGCGACGTCTCGCCGGTTCTTCGCTTCAAAGCCTCCAGAGCGGCGCTACTGGCCGCAGATCTGCAGCGAGACGACCTGGGCCCACCCCAGTTTCGCTGGGCGATGCATGAGCAGCGGGAGGAGGTCTACTCAGGAGCGATCCTCGTGCACGCGGATGTCGGAAACGCCGACGGGGTCGCGCAGATCACCGAAACCGGCCGCGCCGACGTACTCCACGAGCTACTCAGAGCCGGTTACCCCGCTGAAGGACTCGATGTGCTGCCTATGACCGCGTCACGAGCAGACCCGGACGCGGTGGAGCAGATCTTCGAGACTGCGGCTGCAGCGGCGCGGGCCCTGGGGTCCGGAGCTTCCGCGGACGACGTGCCCGAACTCCGACTTCCGGATTCTCTCCCACCGGAAAGCGAGCTCGATGAACTCGGTGACGTCGTCATCGTGCTGCACGTCGGAACCGATACGACTGGCTGGTTCTGCGCCACATCGGTTCGCGAAAAGTGGATGTCCTGGCGAACATCGGTCCGGGCGGCTGGTCCGGCCGTTGCCTCGCTGCTGGAACGCCTCAGCGCCGGCGAGCCGTTGCCTCAGCGCGGAATCGCCAAGGCGACCTGGGAAGCACTGAGTGCCTTCCTGCTACCGGACGAAGCGTGGACCGGCAGCCCGGAGCACCCACCCTCGGTGGTCTTGTGCCCTGATCCCCGGCTCTGGCAACTCCCCTTCGCGGCGCTTCCCCGCGACAGCGTTCCCCTCGCCGAGACCGCGGAACTCCTGGTCACCCCCAGTTTGCGAACCTCGGAACTGCTGAAGCACCGGCTGGCCGATCCGTCGCCGACGCCGTCGGGTCCGGCCGTCAGCATCCTCGATCCGGCCTTGCCGGGACACGAACTCGAGGTCGACGTCCTCGACACCTGGTCCGCCGGACACCGCTCGATCGCCACCCTGACTGAGCTCGGCGACACGTCCTTGCTCTACGTCGCCGACCACGGTGTTCGAACCGGCCAGGACTCGCTGCTCACCCGTTCGGTGATGACTCTGGCGGATCTCGCCCGCGCGCCGCTTCCTCCGCTGGTCGTGCTCAACGGGTGCTGGAGCGGAACAGCCGAGAGCCGATACGGAACGGACCCGCTCAGCCTGGCGGTCGGGGCGCTGATCGGCGGTGCGTACACGGTCATCGCCGGGTCAGGCGCGATCGGCAGCGCCGGTTCGGCCCTCGTATCGAGTCGCGCGATGGCGTTGATCATCAGCGGCACGCCGGTCTGCGCGGCCGTTCGGCAGGCACAGCGCGAGATCCGCTCGGCGCACCCAGAGCTCGGCCCCTCGGAGTGGGCCGGGCTCTTCGTGGTTGGTGTGGACGGAGCTTACGGAAGTTCGCGGCCGTGACCTCCGATGCCGACTGCTACGACGTCTTCCTGTGTTACAAGTCAGAGGATGCCGTCACCGCTGAGGGTTTGCGGGTCGCGCTGACCGAAGCCGGCTTGAGCGTGTTCCGCGACGAGATCAACGGTCCGGCGTGGGCACCGCTCGACACCTCCATCCAGGCAGCGCTGTACGGATCGCGAACGCTGATCGCTCTCATCACCCCAAGGTTCCCGGTGAGCCCGCACTGCCGCGACGAACTCCATCGGGCCCTTTGCGCCTCCTACTACCTCGATGACGGGGACACATCGCGAGTCATGGCAGTTGTGCAGGGTGTCGGCCCCGAAGACGTCCGTCCACGTCAGCTGACACGCTTCCGGCTACCCCGGCATGGGGTGCTTTCGGCGGAGTTCGTGGCGACGATCGTGCGCGAGGTCCGTCGGCAGGACAGCCGTCGCTTCGGCGATGCGCCCACGCCGGAAGAGCCCGATTGGTATCCCCGGGGACTGCCTGGAGATGCGTACTTCCGTGGACGCCACGCCGAGCTGTGGGAACTGCACGAAGGCCTCCGAGCACAAGAAAAGACCCGTGACCGCGGTCAGCCGGTCGCCGTCGTGCGAGGACTGGGCGGCCAGGGCAAGTCGGCTTTGTGTCTGCAGTACGCCCGGCTGTTCGAACGGGACCACCCGGGCGGGGTTTTCGTCGTCAGGCTTGAAGGCAGCGCTGGCGGGGAGGTCGACGACCAGGTCGTCTTGGTGCGATTTCAAGAGCAGATGGCCGCGATCGCGCGACGGCTCGGCCTCGCTCACCATGAGGATCTCCCCGCAGAACTGGACCGGCGTGCGACGAAGTACCTCTGGATCGTCGACGACGTGCCGGCGACCACGAGCGAACCGGTCTTCAACCGGCTGATCGCTCCGACTCGGCGTGGCACGACGCTGGTCACGACTCGAGGACGGTCGATGTCCGGCCGGTCCTTCGACCGTACCAGCTCGCAAGAACTGAATCTTCCGCCGCTCGATCCGGGATCGAGTGAGGCCGTTCTGACGGCCTACGCCGGACCGGCGAAAGGCGAACGGAAAGCTGTGCGAGAAATCGTGCAACTCCTCGACCACCATGCCCTCGGGCTTACGATCGCCGCCGGCCTGACCACGTTGCCGAGCTTCGCCGGGTACGTTGCGCTACTCGCAGATCTCACCGAGAGTGAGGCTGACCAGCTGGCGGTGGCCGCCCACCTCAAACGCGAGCTCCCGGTGGGGTGCGCGGTGCCGTTCGCGAGGATCCTCCTTCGGAGCTTCGACTCCCTCACCGACAAGGCCAAGGACGTCGCCGCTGCGATGAGCGTGCTCGCCCCGGTGGTCGTGCCCGCTCCCTTGCTAGCCGATGTCCTCCGACGCGTTGCCGGCGACAACGCGGAACAGGAACTTCCAGACGCCCTGCAGCTGGCGACCGAGCGTTCTCTCGTCGAGCTCGGAGACCAGGCCGGCCCGACGATGCACGCCCTGATCGCTCGGGCCCTACGCGTTCACCTGGGCACCTCAGGACGCCGGGCGCGCCTGCGAGCCTCCGCCCTCGCCGCGCTCACCGAGGCTGTCGAGTCCGCCAATGCCGCCGGACGCCACCGCGAGATCCTGCTCCACCTGCCGCACGTCCGGGCCGTGGCCGGTGTCGAGCCGGGCGGCGACCGCTGGGCCGTCGGCGCAGACGAACGGTATCTCCTGAACGAATCCGGGCGGGCGCAGGTCGAAGCCGGTGACACCGGTGGTGCCCTCACAACGTACGAGCTGCTGCACGACTTCGCGGTGGAATCGCGGTCGGTCGATCCGTACACCCGATACGTCGTCCTGAACGGCTTGGCCGTGGCGTACCAGCTGGAAGGCCGCCTCAGCCGAGCGTTGCGCCTCAGCCAAGAGGTCGTCGAAGGTCTTCGTCGGGATCTGGGCGCCGACGACTTGCTGACGTTGACCGCGATCAACAACCTTGCGCTCGTACACTTGGCCTGCGACGAAGCAGAAACAGCCCACGCGCTGCTTTGCAGCGTGTACCGGAAACGACGAGCGGCATTGGGCAGGGACGACCCGGAAACCCTCGTGGCACTCAGCAATCTCGCCATCGCCCGCGGGCACCTCGGCGACGCAACCGCGGACCAGAATCGAAACCGCCGGATCGCGCACCGGTACTGGCTCGGCGTGTGCGCTCGCTGGCACCTCACGGCGCCCCCGGACAACGCAAACGCGCTCGACGCGCTCAACGGGCTGGCGCTCAGCTACCGCGCGCTGGGCTATCTCGAAGAAGCCCTCAAACTTATGCAGAAAGTGCACTCGATCCGCACAGACGTGCTCGGAGCCACCCACCCCGACACCCTCGGCTCCCTGGAAAACATCTTGATCATCAAGGAGGAAATGCGTGAACGAGCCGGCTGAAACCCTGGAGCACCTCTTCCTCCTGCGCTTGCGCGGCCAAGGACCCGAGCACCCCCGAACCCGGGCGACACTGCAGAACCTGATCGTCGGCAAACGAACCCGCGCCGCCGATATCGGCGCCACCGAGGCGGAGCTTCCCGAAGGAATCGACCCGGACGGCGTCCGCCTCGACGGCGACCACGTCGACGCGGAGATCCATCTTCAGCAATTGGCGATGCACCTGCAGCAACACCGGGTCGACAAGCTGGGAGGCGACGACCCGCGCACCATGATCGCCACCGCATACCTCGCCTACGCGCTCGCCCTGGGTGATCACCTCGACGGGCAGGTCGAGTCGGCCGCCGTGCTCGCCGAAGATGCGCACGATGGTCTTGCCGACGCGGCCGACGAGCACGCGGAGCACCTCGGCGACCACGACCTCGAAACGGCCGCCTTCATTCACGAGTGGATCTCGGAGAAGCTGGCCCTGAGCTGAGCGCGACCAGTTCGGCGCGGACCTCCTCGGCGCTCGGTGCCCCGACTTCCTCGAGCAACCGAAGGGCATCCTGCCAGTGTCGCTCGGCTTCAGCCGGTTCGCCGACAGCCAGAGCCAGCCGCCCGAGCCCCCGACGTGCACGGGCTTCTTCGAACCGCGCACCGCACTGCCCAGCCACGTCGATCGCCGTCCGATGGGCGGCTTCGGCGGAACCGTACCGCCTCGCGAGCAGATGGACCTGTCCCAAGGTGTTCCACGAACGGGCTGCGTCCATGTCCATGTCCAACGCGGCGCAAATTTCCAAAGACTCCGTGAGAGCAACTTCGGCCTCGTCGAGTCGCGCGAGCTCGAGCGCCACCAGCGCAACGCTACGCAATGTTATTGCGACGTAGCGTTGCGCGCTCTTCTCCCGGTAGAAGGCCAGTGCGCGGCGATTGCAGTCGAGCGCCTGCTGGAAGTCGCCGCTGCGTCGGTGGACGACAGCCTGGTTGGCGAGGGAGTTGCTGACCCCGTAGAGGTCACCGGCAGTCGTGAAAAGCCGTTCCGCCTGTTCGAACTGTGGCAGCGCTGCCGCATCGTCGTTCCGTTCGTGCAACGCCACGCCGAGGTTGCTTCGGGTCATCGCCTCGCCCAGCTCGTCGCCCGACCTGATCGCGGCGGCGAGGGCGCCCTCATGGCTTTCGATCCACTCGTAGATTCGCTTGGTGCGGAAGAAGTAGCTCCGCAGCTGAAAGGCAAGCCTCCAACGATGTCCGTCGAACTCCACCAGGTCCTGCCGACACAGCGCCACGACTGTCGGATACTCGACGTCCAGCCAGCGCATCGCTCCTTCTCGATCGTCGAACGGAGGCGCAACCGGCGCGGCACTCTCCAGCGGCAGTCGATACCGGTGCGGCTCGATCAGCTGGTCGGCACGCCACGTGGCGTGCAGGTAGTAGTCGAACAGGTGCATGCGTGCCGATGCGACGAGGTCTGGCTCGTCTTCGCCGCCCAGCACGTCTTGCGCATAGAGCCTGAGCAGGTCGTGCATCTCGAACCTGCCCGGCGAAATCTCCGCGACGAGGTTGGCTCGAACGAGCGCGCGCAGCGCTCGCGACGCCGCCAGCGAGGAAAGCCCGGTCAACGCGCAGGTGGTGGCAAGGTCGAAGGACTTGCCTGGGAACAGCCCGATCCTCCGGAACACGAGTGCGGCATCGACCGGCACCTGGTGGTAACTCCAGGAGAACACGGTCCGAGGATCCGACCTCGGGTCTTCGCTGTCCAGCTGATCGAGCCGCTCCTGGGCGTCCGCCAATTCGCTCACCAGGCCCGACAGGGAGGCCGCCTCTCGCTCACGAGCGAGCTGAGCGACGATGAGCAGGACCAGGGGTAGGTGGCCGCAAAGCTCTCCGAGCGAGGTCACGGCCTCGGGCTCGTCGTCGGCGCGTTGACCAATCAAGTCGTGCAAGATCCCCGCCGATTCAGCGGCGGACAGGACCCCGAGCCGAACGGGGTGCGCGCTGTGGTGGATCGCCAGCCCGGGCAGCACGTGCCTGCTCGTGACCAGCACCGAACACGAAGAGGTGCCGGGCAACAGCGGGCGGATCTGCTCCTCGGTGTGCGCGTTGTCGAGTACCAGAAGCATCCGCCGCCGGGCCAAGGTGCTGCGAAGCAGCGCGGCCCGGCTGCCGAGGTCGTCGGGCATGGCCGCGGGGCTCAAGCCCAGTTGGCGAAGCCAAGACGCGACGAGTTCCTCGATGTCGGCGGGATCGTCGGTGCCCCAGCCACGGAGATCGCTGTACAACACACCGTCGGCGAACGCGGACGCCCTAGATCGGGCCCACCGGACGGCAAGCGCGGTTTTGCCGACACCCGGCGGCCCGATCACAACCGCGATCGGTGGCGTATCTTCGGCGTTCCCCCTCAGCAACTGATCCAGCTCGGCGAGCTCACCGTCCCTCGCCGCGAAGTAGGTCGGTCCGCCCGGCAGCTGCTGCGGGGGGCCGGATGTGGGGTCCGCGGTGGCGACCCGGCTATTTGCCTGCCGAGTCTCGAATACCGGACGGCCCACCTCAGCCGCCGCAGCGGCGTAGAGCCGGTCCCAGTCTTGTACCCCGGTCTTTTCGTGCGGGATGTCGACGAGCACGGACAGCATCTTGGGCCAGGTGGAATCGAACTTGGGAATCGTGTTCTCTTTGGCGCCGTACCACACGGTCTTATTGACGCCACTCTTCGCGCTTGCCGCACGGTCACCGCCAAGATGATCGACGGCCCGCTTGATGGCTCTGTGGAACCGCTCGGCGTTGGGCCCCGAATCACGCGACATCGGTCAACCTCCGGCTGACAAGTACGGAGGTGAAGCGTAACCGGAGCAGCCGACCGGATCGGCGTCCGCCGCCGGACGAGTTGTCCGGACGTGGAACGGGCGGACCGTGTGGTCGGGCCCCTGCGAAGGCTTGTCCGGCGGTACGGCCCGACGGACGAGCATCGCCGGACATCGTGCGAACCGCCACCGTTGCCTCCATGAATGAAGTCCAGCTCAGCATGCCGCTTCCTGGCAGACCAGATCGCACGGTCCTTGCCGTCGCTGACGAGTGGTTTCCCGCCCGAGGGGGCATCAGCACCTTCAACCGCCACCTGTGCTCGGCGATGGCCGCCACCGGCGCCTCCGTATACTGCCTGGTGCCGGCCGCGACCGAAGCCGAGCGCGAGGACGCGGCGAGGCGGCGTGTCCACCTGGTGACCGCCGTCCGTGTCATCGGCGGTTCCGCTCGTGAAGCCCTGAGCCGCAGACCAATGCTCCCGGCCGGTGTCGAGCCGGACGTGATCATCGGCCACGGGCGCATCACCGGTCCGTCGGCTCAAGCCCTCGCCGAGGACCACTTCGCGCGCGCTGCTCGGCTGCACTTCGTCCACATGCAGCCCGACCAGATCGAATGGTACAAACCGAACCGACCTCGCGACGCTGCGATCCGCGCTGCCCAGCGGACACAGGAGGAGCTTCAACTCGGCCGCGACGCGAAGCGCATCATCGCCGTCGGACCGGCACTCCACGACTACGCGGTCCGAGATCTCACGGACTTCCCGGATACGCCGGTCCCGCTGCGCGTTGATCCGGGGTTCGACCGACCGGCGACGACCGCCGCCGGGCCGCGGGGCGGCATTCCGCAGATCCTGGTGCTGGGCCGGATGGAAGACGCCGAAGTCAAGGGGCTGATGCTTGCGGCGCGAGCGGTGAGCCACGCGATCGGCACCTGCGGCCTCGTCGAACGTGAAGTCGAACTGCTGGTGCGCGGAGCCCCCGAGAACGAAGGGGCCGAACTCCGCGAAGCCGTCGTAGCTTGGGCCAGTCGCCCTGGCCTTCGCGTCACCGTCCGGAACTACACCGAGCTACCCGATCTGGTGCAGGCGGACATCCTCCGCGCCAGCCTGCTGGTGATGCCCCCGCAGGAAGAAGGCTTCGGACTCGTGGGAGCCGAAGCGATCGCCGCAGGTATTCCCGTGCTGGTCAGCGACCGCAGTGGCCTGGGCAAGCTCCTTGAGGAGGTGCTGCCTGAAGAGCTCGTGAGCCGGCTCGTGGTTCCGGTCCGGCTCACGCAGGACGACACAGCCCTCTGGGGACACCACATCGCACGCGTGCTCTCGGACCGTGCGGCCGCGTTCGCCACCTCGCAGCGAGCTGCGGCTTTGCTCGCCCGCGAACGCACTTGGAAAATGACCGCTCGGGCGGTCTTGGATGCGGCGGACGACGTCAAATGAGCTTCGCGGCAACTTTCTCGGCATCGGGGTGGTGAAGTGACCTGAGCAGCGACAGCGACTCCGAACGGCAATCGAGCGCCCGCTGTGTCTCGCCGCGGCTCTCGTACACGTCCGCGAGCCGATTCAGGGCGTTCGCCTCCCAGTACCGGTCCCCGAGCCGGCGATCGAGCTCCAGCGACTCCCGATACCGTGCGATGGCCTCGGCCGGTCGGCCCAGCGCGTGCTCGGCATCGCCGATGCCCTTCAACACGTCGGCCTGCCCCTCAATGTGCCCCCGCCGCCGGTACTCCGCCAGTGCACGAAGGCTCAGCTCCAAGGACTGTTCATGACGGCCGAGAAGTCCCAGAATCCTGCCCGCCGAGGTCGCGGCATCCGCGAACGTCCGAGCGTCGCCGTCCTGCTCGGCCATGGTCAGCGCAGCGTCCGCATGCTCCAATGCATCGGGGTACCGGCCGGCAGCTTCGAAGACCCGGCTGAACGACAGACGGGTGGCGAGAACGCTGGCGCGATCAGCTTCCCCTTCCGACGTGCTGAGCGCAGTTGCCAGCAGCTCAGCGGCTTCCTCCTGCCGCCCGAGACGCGACATGGCTTCGGCGAGATGACGTGTCGACCTCGCAGACGCACGTTTGTCTCCCATGTACGCCGCGGCTGTCACCGCGGCCCGGTGGATGGCGAGTCGCTCGCCGCGCCGACCCGTACGCCGAACGAAAACATTGCAGTCACGAGCCATCTGCCACGCTTGCGGCGCGAACGACGTCGATGCCAGCTGTTCGATGAGCGATCGGACGGTCAAGAACTCCGCTTCGAGCCAGTCCATCGCGTCCTGATAGGTGTCCAGTGGTGGCAGGAGGCTGTTGGGCACGCGATCCTTGCGGCTGCCCTGGTGCCGCTCCAAACACTCGCCCGCGAGAGCAACGGCACGAACGTAGTGTTCGACCAACCGACTGACGGCCTGGTCGCGTACGCCGGCTGTCAGCGTGGCCACGCGCTCCCGCGCGTACTCATGCAGAAGATCGTGGATGCGGTACCGCCCGACGCCGCTCTCGGTGATCAGGTTCGCGGCGACGAGCGACCCGAGCGCGGCTCGCGGAATCCGCTCTCGATTCAGCAACGCGCCGCAGGCACGCTGTTCCAGGTCGGGGCCAGGGTGTACGCCGAAGAGCGTGAACAACTCGGCTGCCTCGCCCGGCAACGCGGCACAGGACCAGTTGAACACCGTGCGCAAGTCGAGTTCGGCGTCCCACGAGCCGAGTAGGTCCAGCCGACCGCCGGCGCCCCGGAGCTCATCGACAAGGTCCCTCAAGCCGACCGCCGGGCGGCGCGCAGCACCCGCAGCGACGATCCCGAGTGCCAGGGGCAACCGTCCGCAGAGCTCGACGAGGTTGTCCACTGCGTCGCGGTCCGCCTGAGCGCGCCCGTCGCCGACGTATCTTCCGATCAGGCGTCGCGCATCATCTTGCGGCATCAGGTCCAGCGTGAGCTGGTGCGCGCCGTCGTGTACGACCAACCCGTCGAGCCGGTCACGGCTTGTCACCACCGTCAGGCACTCCTCGGAACCCGACAGCAGAGGCCGGACCTGGCCGGCCGATCTCGCATTGTCCAGGAAAACGATCATGCGCCGAGCTGCGACAACGGTTCTGAACAGCGAGCTTTTCGCTTCCCGCCCGGATGGCAACGCGGATGGTGCGACGCCCAGGCTCCTGAGAAAGTCTTCCAAGATCCGCTCGGGTTCCGCCGGCGACTCGCGATCGAAGCCCCGGAGATTTGCGTACAGCTGCCCATCCGGGAAGTCCACGGCGACTCCCCGCGACCAATGCAGCGCCAAGGTCGTCTTGCCGACTCCAGCCATTCCACTTAGCACCACTACCCGCGGACACTCGTCCGAACGGCCCAACGAGCGTTCCAACCACTCAAGCTCTGCTCGCCGACCGACGAACCGGCGCGAGCTGGCGCGTAACTCGCGAGGCTGTCTGGCTCCAGTGTTGCCCAGCGGCTGCGTCGATCCGACCCGCTGCGTCACATCGACTCGGTCACGCAGCGTACAGATCCGCCCTAATTCTGCCCCCTCGACGCCAAGTGCACGGAGCACTCGCTCGAGCACCTCCGCCGACGGCAACGTCGTGCCCTTGAAGTAGGCATACAGGCTCGACTCCGAGATGTTCGCCCGGACGGCCAACGCCTTCACGCTCGTCGCCGCGCGACGACCCTTCTTGGCCCGGACGCGAGCCCCGGTCAGCTCCCGCGCGACGTCCTCGCGCGTCACCGTCTCGTCCGACACGAACCCCTCCGACCAGCGAGCCGCAATCGAGGCATCTCCAGATTATCCCAGCGTCCTCCAGGATCCGAGCTCCGCTGCAGTTGCACAGTGATCTCGTTGCTCCATCGCGCCAACGCACGAAGGGCACGCATCATGACGGACTCTCCGGCCAACGGCCACGCCATTCTGCAGCTGACGGCCCAAGATAGGCACCAGCTCGTAGCCTTGACGAGCGCGCTGGAGCCCCACGAGCCCAGGTATGCCGAAGAGTACTGCCGGACGGCGCGGGACGCCGTCGGCGATCTCCCGCAACGGGTGAAACGGGCACTTGCCGACTTCGCCAGGTGGAGCAGCCCTTCCGGTACCCTGCTCTTGAGGGGGCTGCCCGTCGGCGATGTGCCGGGAACACCGTCCGACAACACCCAGCACATCGGCGAGCGAACTCGTCTCGCGCGTATTCAGGCGATCTTCGGCGAGACTTTGGGCAATCTCGTCGCCTACGAAGCTGAGGGCGACGGGCGCCTGTTCCAGGATATGGTCCCAGCGCGGGCCGCGGCCCACCGCCAGACGAGCCTCGGTTCCCGCGCCGAACTCGAAGTCCACACCGAACAGGCGTTCAGCGCTCTTCGCCCAGACTTTCTCATGCTCGGCTGCATCCGTGGCGACCCCGATGCCCGGACCTTTACCCTGACGGCACGTCAGATCGCGCGGCATGTCGACGAACCGGTGCTCTGGAAGCCCCTGTGGACGACCGGAGTGGACGAATCCTTCCGGCTGGGCGGTCACACATTCTTGGACGGCGACGTGCGCGGACCGATCCCGGTCCTCCACGGTACTCCCGAAGACCCGTTCGTCGTCTTCGACCAGGACTTGATGACGTCGACGGACAAGGCAGCCAGAAGGGCCTTCCGCTCGGTGGTGGAGATTTACCAGCGCGAACGCCGGCAGCATGTTCTAGCCGCCGGAGATCTGCTCGTAATCGACAACCGCCGCGCGCTGCACGGGAGGTCGTCGTTCAGCCCCAGGTTCGACGGCAGCGACCGGTTCATCATCCGGTGTTTCGTCACCGCCGACCTTGGACGTTCGCGCTACGCACGTCCGGGCGACGGACGGACGATCGGCGCGCGCTTCAGCTAGGGACCCGGACCGTATACGAGAGGACAAATCCATGGAAACGCACTGACATCAACTCAGCGTGGACTCGAACCTACTACCCTCCGGCTGATGCAGTCGAGTCGCCACCAGATCGCCGGATACCCCATCGACATGATCATGCGCTGCACAGCCCACGCTGAATTCGTCCGGCGATCACTCGGCGACGACAACCCGAACCAATAACGCTGATGCCGCCCCTCCGGGGAGTAACCAGAACCTGCGAACTGCGCTATTAGGTTTCTTACATGGTCGAACCATGTTCCGCACTTCCCTGACACGGAAGTGGAGACCAGCGGGCAACGACTGATGATGAGCCCAGTACACGTGGTGGTCTCGGAGTGACCGGCAGAGCTGATCAATCCGCCTTACGTGGACGACCGCCGCCGGCGCCTTGGCCCGGCCGACCTGCAGCCCACCTCTCGATCTCATTCCGGCGGTCGGGAGACCAGCCGGGCGTGCGACCGATGACCACATCCGGTTCCGGGAATGGGTGCGAGTCCGCGTAGCGGGAGCGCCAGTTCGCCACGGCGCGGTGGCTGACGTTGAACCAGGTGCCGATTTCCACCATGTCGGCGTAGCGGAGGGTCGCGCCGACCGGGGCAGCCGGGCCGTCCGTGATCTGCCGCTCGACGTGTTCCACGCCGGGAAGTTAGCAGGGAAGAGCAGGTCGTCGCGGTATTCGGCCTCGCGGCGCGTCGGCCCGACTCGGCCGGTCAGAGCTTCTTGAGGAAGTCAAGCACCTTGATTCCCTTGCTCAGGCTGTCAATTTCGTCAAGGAACCCGGCTTGCCGGGCACGAGCGTCGTCTGCCCAGTGCGGGTGCACGAGGATGTCGCCGACGTACAGGTAAACACGCGGGCCGAGGCCCCAGATCAGGCCGTTGACGGCGGCCGCTGCGATCGCGAGAGCGTCGACGTCGGCCCCGAACCATGACATGTCGGCCGGGTCGAGGCCACGGCTGCGGACGACGCACGCGGCCGCTCGGAAGAGCCCGCCGGTGCCGACGGCGTCGTCGCAGAACGAACGACCGGGCTCGAGATCGTCGAGTGCGACCGCCGTCAACGCGCACGCAATGTCACCCGGGGTGTATATCTGTGCGTTGACCTTCATCGCCGTCCGGGACCGCAGTGCGCCGACAAGCGGTCCGAGCACGTCGCAGTCGAAGCGACGCTCGGTGGCGGTCGACTCGAGCAGACCTGCGCGCAACGCGGCATCGGCGGTCGCCTTGATCTGCTTCAGCGGTGCCTCATGAGCGTCGGCGGAGAGCCATCCGGGCAGCGGATACACCGACATCGCCAGGTCCGGGCGGCGGCTGAAGGTCACAGCCCACACGCTGCGGGCGATGTCGACGAAGCCGTCGGGCGAGGCGGACTTCATTCCCTCGGCCACGTCGGCGGTTCGCTCGACCAGCAGCCCGGCGGCCGCGATGGTCGCCACGATTCCCAACGGGATCTCAGGCCGGGCGGAGCCGCCTCCTCGGTGCCAGGCGGAGGCGACCTCGACGGCGAGGGTCAGGGCGTGAGCCTCGGCGTTGATCGGGTTGCTCGCTGATTCCTGACTGGCACGGTGCTTGCACTCGTTCATGTCGAGCCCTCAATCATTGTTGACTTAGTACTCAAGGTTTGCTTACCGTAAACCAAGAGAACTGAGTACACAATGTTTTCACGAGGAGCTGCAGCTACATGAACGTCCCGGAATCACCCAGCTGGTCGCCCCCGCCGCCGCGGCAGCTGCCCGCGCTGCGCGAGCACCTGGCCGATTACCTCCTGAGTCCGCCCGCTCACCTGTTCACGGCAGAGGCGCTGCGCCGCCAACGCGGGACGCTGCGTCCCGTGGTGAGGCCGGACCTCGGCGCGCGGCTCCTGCTGGAGGACGAGCACCAGCGGCTCGGCCAGGCGCAGCTGTTCTACGTGACCACCGACATCACCCGCCTGGTCCGCCAAGCCGCACCGAGCCTGAAAGACCACTGGGACATCCAGCCGCAGGACATCCCGGCACCGACGGGATTCATGCTGTTCGCCGAGCCGCTGACCGAGTACATCCGCGAGGACGGCAAGCGCATCGACATCGTCGCCGTATCCTGGGGCGGAACCGAGCTACTTACGTCGGACACCGGCGGGCTCTGGGTGACCTTCTGGAGCGTCACCGACTTCGCGGCGATCAAGCGGCTGGCCCGATCGATGGGAGCCAGCGCCGCCGAGGCCGAACTGACGGCCCACCAGCAGAACGCCGAACTCACCTGGGACAACGAAATCTACATGCCGTGGGGCGCGACGTCGGCCTCACTGGAACCCGACCCGGATGGCCGGGAGATTCAGCCGGACCAAATCGCCGCCGCCGAGACGACGATCGGATGGCTGCAGACTGTCCACGCCGGGTGGATCTTCTGCACGCCGAACACGCTGACGGAAACCACCGAAGAGCGCCTCCCCCGGACTCAGCGCCTCCGCGACGAACGGGCGGGCTACAGCGCCTCGCCGGTCAGAGTGGTCTCGGTGAGCCGGAAGGCCCCTTCGCGATCAGTTCATCGTGGTGAGCCGTCGGGACGGACGGTGAGTGTGCGGTTTCCGGTCGCGCCGTTCATCCGTCGCCAGGCCTACGGCCCGGGACGGACGCTGCGGCGGTTGACGCCGGTCGCCGGGCACTGGCGCGGGCCGGTCGACGCGCCGGTCCGTATCACCAAGAAGGTGAACCTCGTCGACACGCCACCGACCCGCGCCAGCGAGTAGCAAGTCAGCTCGCCGGATGTACGGGTAGCCAGCTGCCGTCGATGCGCAGGTCCGCGCGGGCGGCCTCGACGAACGCCGTGATCGCGTGATCCAGCCGCCGGCGGCCGGCTTCGTCGTCAGGTCGAAGTCGCTCGTCGACGTTGCCGCCGAAACCAGGCCGACTGGCTGCCTGGATGGTTCGGACGGTATCGGCAACAGCGCGGGCCGCGGTCAGCAGACGCTCCAGTGACGCATTGATCCCCACGCCACAGAAGAACGCGACTTGCATCGCCACGTCCTCAAGGGAGTCGAGCACCGGCGAGGGATCAACTGCGTCTCGTCCCCGCCAAACCGGCAGCCGGCAGAGCCGGTGGGCCGCGGAGTAAACCGCGGGGAACAGCTGGCCTTTGCGTTGCAGGACGACGTAGCGGTCAGCGCCGTCGTCGCGGACCATGTCCATGGTCAGGGGAGGTCGTAACCGAGGTTGTTCGCGACGTCGTCGACGAAGTCCTCCCCCGCGACGCCCGGGTCGTTGTCCTGGACGTCCCAGGCGGCGTCGTCGATCGCGTCGCCGCCTTCGGTGAGCGCGGTCGCGACGATGTCGACCAATTCGCGGGCGTGGGAAGTGTCCAGGTCGAATCGCTGGGCCGCGGACGCGGCGGCCTGGTCGAGTTCGTCGTCGGAGTATTCGTACACGGGTTCCTCCGGTGGCAGAGTCGAGTTCGGACGCGGGAGTCACGCCTTCCTCGGACCGGGTTGATTCACTGCGAGGACGAGCCGGACTTCGGCGCCTCGCCAAGCGGCGCGGTCGGTGGCTGCGGCCGGGCGGTAGTGCCACCTCGGGTGGTTCGAACACGCCAGTGAGCGCCGGCAGTCACACGCCTCCGTCTGCCACCAGCCGGCGTGCAGGATCCGCAGCCGCAGGTCATGGGATCCCGCGATCGGGCGGACATCGAGTGCCGCTCGGACGCGGCTGACGACTTCGGCGATCGTCGAGCCGTGGACGAGGAGATGACCGTGGGCTTCCAGGTGGTCGGCGACCCACTCGACGGCCGCGATCTCCGGAGCCTCGTCTTCCTGCCGCATCGTCCATCACCACCGGATCACTCTGGTTTCGCCAGAGACACGCACCGGCCGTGGCGGGCAGATTCAGTCGCTGTCGAGCGCTTCGACCTCGATCCGCCGTTCGAGCGTCAAGGTGGTCATCCAGGTGTCGAAGTCCTGCAGTACCGCGAGCTGGATTCCGCGGGCCGGCTGGATATGCGCGCGCTGGCCGGTGACCAGCTCGAGGTTCAGCCCGTCGTCGGAGGTTTGAGCTGCCGCGACGTGCAGGGCCCGCCGGCGGACGATCGAGAGGTCGAACGCCGGGAGGCCGTCATGGAAGTTCGCCGAAGCCACGAGCGGGCGGATCCAGATCACCCCGGGTTCGTCGCGGTCCCGGCGAGCGTGCCGGGCGAGTGCGGCTCGAAAGACCTCCTGATCATCCTCGGTCACGACGAGTTCGGCGCCCGGCAGGTCTTCAGCGCTGTCCTGCCGGGCACCGCCGAGCAGCTCGGTCAGCCTGGTCCAGAGCTGGTCAGGGGTCAGGTCGGTCATGCGATGACGACCTCCTCGATCGGCTTTCCGGCGATGCTGGTGACACCTTTGACCTGCAGCATCGCCCGGATCTCGTCGCGTTGCGTCGTGTTGCTGCAGAGGATGCGGCTGGGGCCCTCCGGCCCGAGCAGATCGATGCCGTCCGCGAACATCACTTCGTTGCTGGGGTTGGCGAACTTGGCGATCTTGAACGAGTCCTTGGTCGACTTGGCACCGTACTGCTCGACTTTCGCCGGATTGACCACGCCGAAAGTGTCGCCGTTGGCGCCGTAGTAGTCAGCGCGGACGAGCAGCCGTTCCGGTTGATCCCAAATCAGCTTCGGTTCGGAATCCAGCGACGATGTCGGCCGGACGCGCAAGAACACCGAGCTCGCGCCACCGGTGAGCTTGTCCGCGCTCTCGCTCTTGCCCACGCCGACGTGGGTGCCCATCGTCGTGCGGCGCTCGGTGGACGCCAGGACGCCGGTGGCCAGCATCGCTTTCAGCCCGGTGTGCGAGGTCGAGTGGACCAGTGACCGACCGGCGACTGCGCTGCCGAGCTTGGCTGCGGAGTTGCCGACGTCGAACCGGGTCCAGGTCAGCCACCCGGCCGAACGCCGTGGCGCCGGGTCGTAGCCAGTGCTGGCCGCGAGCGCGTCACCGTCGGCGAAACCCGCGGCCTTGGCGACCGCGTCGCGTAGCACCTGCACCTTCGCCGGGAGCGCGCGAGTGTGGGCTTCGAGCTGGATGTGCTTGGCGAAATCGGCCAGCTGCGCGCCGGTCATGCCGACCGCTTCATGGGCGCGTTCGTGGAAGATCTCCTGGCGGACCATCTCCTCGAGGTGCTGGCCGGTGGCGTGCGCGGCGACGACCTCGGCTCGCTTGTCCAGGCTCTGGGCGGTGACGTTGGTAGTGAGGTAGGTGTACTCGCCCTCGTCCTGGGTCATCGGCCGGTTGGCCAGGTTGAGCCGCCCGAGCCGCGCGACGAGCTCCGGGCCGTGGCCCTCGCCTGCAGGGGCGATGACTTCGAGGCGTCCACGTAGCGAGTACTCGGTCGTTGCCGGGTCGTTGACACTGTAGGGACGGTAGATGGCCTGGTAGCCGTCGCCGAGGTCGATGGCGTACTCCTTGCCGAGCACGTTGGTCGCGCGGGCACCGTCCCAGCTGGCTTGCCCGGTGCCGGTGTCCAGCTCCGGCTTGATGCGGGTCGCGCCGCGGAGCACGGCAACTGCGCCGGCGGCCCCCTCGGGTGGGGGCGCGGGGACCATAACCGTGACCAGCTCGGTGCCTTGGTGCTGGAACGGCGTGACGTGGGCGACCGACGTGCCGGTGGCGACGGCGTCCTTCACCGCCTGGAGCTGGGCGAGGTAGTGGTCGAGCATGGCTTTCTCCACCGGCACGGCCGCGTCGCCGAGGCTTTGGAGAGCAGCTTCCGCGGCGTCGATCTTCTTCGCCGTCGTCGCCGGTGGTCCTTGCTCGGCGGTGATGGTGCCGTTGGTGATGTGGTGGTTGACGCTCTTGGCGGCGGTGATGATCTTTTCGGCCAGGTTGTGCTGCTTGTCCACGGGCAGCCGGCCGGTGACCTGCTGCTCGACCTGCGTCGGCACCATCGCGGGGCTGATGGTGAGCGCGTCGAGCAGCTTCGCTTCGGCGTCTTCGTCGACGCGGGCGTGCAGCACGGTCCGAGGACCGTCCACGCTGTGGTAGCTGACCAGCGTGGCGGTCGAGGCGATCAGGTCGGCTCCCCCGACGAGGACGGGTTCGCCGTAGGCGTGTCCGACGTCCGGGGTCAGAGGGATCGGCGTTACCGGCTGTTGTCCAGGTTCGACGACGATTGGCTCCTCTGCGATCACCGGGGCCTGGTCGTCGGCTCTCGGCGAGTCGACGAGGTCGCTCTCACTGGCCGGGGTGATCGCGTACGCGGTGTGTGTTGTTTTGGCGTTGGTGCCCATCACGTCTTGCCGAGGTGCGCCAAGGCCGCGGCGGAGGACATCTTGAGGTCCTCGGTGAAGAACTCCACGAAGTCCCGCCGCAGCCTCTTCTTCCGCTCGACGGCGTAGTCCAGAAAGGACTCGGCGATCTGCCCGGTGGTGACGGCGGACTCCGGAATGCCCTTGGCCTTCGCGGCACGAGCACGCATCGGCGCGACCCAGGTCAGGTTCTGCGCGGCGCCGGCGTGGGCGACGGTGTGGAGCATGGCGCGCCACTCGGCGTCCGGCACGGACTCGATCCGGCGAATGACCGAGTGCGCCGCAGCCGGGTTGACCTGCACGCCTTGACCGAGCTTGCCGGCGAGGTGGGCGTCGTAGACCTGGTGGAAGACGGCCGTGGTGCTGGGTCGATAGTCGAGCTTCAACTTGTCGCGACCGAAGTTCTTGAACGACTGGCCCTGGTCCACGGGCACGAGCCCTCCGGCATTGGTTCGCAGGACGTTGCCATGGTGGGCGTCGTGGTTGCCCAGCGCCCAGCTGGTGACGTGGAGCCGCACGATCTCGTCGACGTCGGCCTGCGACCAGCTCGCCGCGGCGCCCGAGATCGGTTTCGCCCCGGTGAGCAGGGGCTGCACGCTGACCGGCTTGCCGTCGACCTTGGTCGCATAGACCGGGACGACCGGAAGGCCGGCACGGGCAGCGAGCCGGGACGCCGCGGCCTCGGTCTGGGTGATGGCGCCGGCGTGCGGGGTTCCTTCCTGCTTGGCCATCCACGTCGTTCCGTCCGGTCCGGTGTGGAGAGTCTTCGGGTGGGTGCCGCCGAGATTCGCCGGCGTGCCCGGCCCGAAATCCCAGGCAGCAACTGCGGCGGGATCGGAAGCCTTGGGGATGGCGTTGTGGGCTGCTTGGGCTTGCTGCAGGGCAGCGACGAGCTGGGCGTGCTGCATCCCGAACCGGCTACGAGGCTTCGACACGACCGGGGACGGTTTCGGCACCGGGGAAGCCGTCGACTTCGTGGGAGCCTGAAGCGTCTCCTTGACGGCGCTGACCGTTGCGGTGGAGGCGTTCAGATGACCCTTGCAGCAACTTCCCGAGAGCCGACTTGGTCGCCACCGCCGCCTCGGCCGGCGTGACGATTCCGGCACCGGAGACGAACTTCCGCAGGTCGCCGACCTTCTGGCCATCAGCCCACGCGAGCACCTTCGCCTGACCGGCGTGCAGCACGGCTTGGTTCAGCGGCGCCGGATCGACGGTGTCCCAGGCAGCGACGGCGGTGTAGACCTCGGCAATTGCGCGCAGTTGCTGCACCAGTGCGCCCGCGTTCGCTTGGTCGACCGGGCCGGCGTCGAGCGTGGTGGTTGCGTCGGCGGCGCAGGTGGCGGAGTGCGCCAGCATCGCCGACCGTTCCGCGACGACGCCTGTGATCTCCTGACGTTCGGCAGCGGGAGTGGAGGCGCGCAGCAGCTGCAGGACCTGGTGGGCGTCGAGGGTCTGCAGCTGTGGATCGGCGATGTGCCCGTCGTGCTTGCCGTCCGCCACCGCGGCACTCAGCTGCGCTGGAGTGACGGCTCCCAGCAGCTCATCGACGTGATGACGCGCCGCTGCCGTCGCCGTGCTGAAGTCAGCAGCGGGATCGACGCTCTGGGCGGTGGCGATCCGGTTTTCCCAGTGCACCAGCGCGGCGACCAACTCAGGCCCGGCGGCGGCGCCTTGCTGGGCGACCGCAGCAGCGGCAGCGTCGAAGTCGCCCTGTACCTCGGCCAGGTCGGCTTCGGTCGCCGCCCATCCCTCGAACCCCTCCGGCAACACGGCAGCGGTCGTTGAAAGATCCCACTCGGCGAACTTCTTGCCGTTGATCACCTGGCCGGCACAGAGGGCGTCATGGCGGGCCAGCGCCAGCGCCTGGATCTTCTTCTTGGCTTCGGCATCAGCCGGCACGGACGGGTCGAGCCAGACGGCCAGCGGATGCGGCGCCTGCCCAGCGATCCCGACCAGCTCCGGGTGCTCGAACCCGGCCGCGGCCGCGATGTCGGCGAGTTGCGCAGGCTCAAGTTCCGCCAGGTACTCGGCGCTGAGGGCGTGGAGTTGCTCCTCGTAGGGCCCGGTCGCGCTGTCGGAGAGCTGGCTCCCGGCAGCGAGCGCGGTGCCGACCGCCGCGGAGAACACGCCATAGCCCTGGACCGGATCGTCCGGGAGCTCGATCGCCGGTGATCCGAGCGGGTCATCTGGGTCGACGCCGCCCGCCACGATCCCGGCGACGAACTGCAGGTCGGCCTCCGCCGCGTCCGCGGGCTCCTCGGTATTCGCGCAGACAGCGGCGAGGTGCGCGGCGAACTCTCCGGCCGGTGTTACGGCGTAGGCAGCGTGACCGGCTTTGGCGTTGGTTCCCATCGGGCGACCGCCGGCTCAGCGCGCAGACCCGAGGAGGTCGTCGACCTGCGCCCTCACGACGTCCCCGAGGGTTCCTTCAGCCGCCTCGACTCGCGCGGCCGGAGCGATCGGTGTCTCAGCCCAGAGCGCCATCCGGTCGGCCAGCGTCGCCGCGTCGACGCCGGTAAGGCGTTCGCGCCAGATCTGTCCGGCTACGTACTCCCGCGGGATCCATTCGACTAAGCTCTCGGGCCTCACCGGGTCGAGGCCAAGGACGCCGACTGGGGTGACCGAGGCGCCGAGTTCGGGCGACCAGCCCAGCAGAACCCAGATTTGGCGTGGCATCAGAGGCCTCCCCCGGCGGTGACGGTCCTGTGCCGAAGCAGGGAAGCCATGAAGCGCACGGAGCGGGCGAAAGCGTCAGGAATGCGGGCGTGAACATCCTGACGCCCATCAGCGGTCATCACCGCGCCGTGCAGGGCATACTGCGCCGGGTTCTGGCTGATCACCACGAGCCTGTCACCGAACAGCTCAAGCGCGGTCTCGATCCTGTCCCGGCGGGACAGACCAGTCAGGATCACCACTACGTCCGGTGGCAGGTTTTCGGCCAGCCAAGACAAGCCGGGCAGCGCCCAGCTCTGCCAGTTGTTGTTCTCTCGCACGGTTTGGACGTTGACCGCGACGGCGGCAGGCTTGGTTTCGGAGATCCAATCGGCCTGGCGGCGCAGGTCTTCGAGGCGGTACCAGTACAGGTTCGGCACGGTCGGGATCCCGGCGGCGGCGAACTCGGCGGCAATGATCAGCGAGCGGCGCATGTTGATCAGGTGCTCGGCGCGAGGCCAGTTGCCGTAAATCGAGTAGTTGGGCGCCAGCACGAGCCCGAACCGCAGGTCGGCGATCTGGGTGATCACGTCATCGCGGTGCCGCGCCGTCCAGAAGGCCTCGACGAGCGGGTCCTCGCCGTATCCGCTGAGGACGGTCAGCGTGGTGTTCGGGATATCGAGGACCTCGGCGGCGGTCCGGCCGTCGCACCAGCGCGGGTAGAGCGCATGAGTACGGGGAGAAAACACCCGCCGTAGCCCGACCGCGTACGCTGGCCACCGGACAACCTCGTCGAGCTCAGCGACGCCGGAGCCGTCGACCTGCGGAATGAACGCCGGCAGCGAGGTCGGCAGCGGGGCGGGGACGGCGAGGTCGTCGAATTCCAGGGTGCCGCCGACGTCGCGCATCCAGGCGTCGATGTCGGTGCGGGAGCCGCAGCGGATCGGGCAGGCCCGGCAGTCGGAGCGGCGCAGCCGCAGGAGGCGCAGTCGGAGTTGCAGCCGGAGCACAGCGGCACGATCGCGACTGCAGGATCGGCGTCGACGTACCAGGGGCAGCGCCGGCAGTCGCAGCGCGCGGCCGGCGCAGTGGGCATGCCGAGGAACGTGCTCATGCGGCTTCTCCCTTGTGGAGGACGTCGCCGAGTTGATCGAGCAGCAGCGCGAGGGAGCCGCGGTCGTGCTCTCGCAGCTCGACGCCTTGGACCAGTGCAAAAAGCAGCTGGCGGAGGGCAGCGAGGGTGCGCTCGACGAGCCGGGCGTCGACCGCGGCGACCTGCGCCTCAGGCTTGGCGCGGAGCTTGTCGGCGCGGGCGGCGTCGGCTTGCTCCTGAACGCGCTCGGCTGCGACCAGTGCCTGCTCCGGGCTCAGCCTCTCGTCGGCGCTGGCGGCGGCGAGCGCGGACGGGAGCAGCCGAGTCCGGCCAGAATTCTTGACCGCGGCCCAGATGTCCCCGGCGGCTTGCTCCCGGCCGCGGCGCAGCTCGATGAACCGGATGCGGGTATGCAACGAGACCTTCGCCTCGTCCATCTCCCCGGCGACCTCGCGGGGCATCTCCGCGAACGCCCGCACGAGCTCGCGGGCCTTGCGCGGGCTCAGCTGCAGGCCGAGCCGCGTCAAGACTTCGGCCCACGGCGCGGCGCAGCGCTTGTCGCTGCCGCGGATGCGTTCCATCGCGGCGAAGCGGGCGATCGGATCGTCGATCGCGTAAACCTCGGCCGGGACGGCGTGGCCGCCGGCCAGGAGCTTGCCCAGCAGCACGGCGCACCGGTCGAGCACCAGGGCAGCCGCGAGCTCGCCCGGCCGCAGGCTCTCCCGGGCGAGGTTCTCCACGAGCTGCCAGATCCGGCGTTCCTCATCCGACAGCGGCCCAGGGCAGACCACCGCGGGCAGCGCGGCGAAGTGCGGGTTGTCCGGCCGGTTGACCGCGCCCCACCGGCACGCGCGCAGCCGCCGCTCCCCCGCGGCCAGCTTCATCGCCGGATGTGCCCCGTCGCCTCGGTCGATCTCCTCGACCAGCACCGGCTGCAGGACTCCGACGCTGGCGATCGAGGAGATCAGGTCCGCGAGGTCGGCCGGCGTGGTGGTGTCGCCGGGGAGCCGGCCCTGCACCTCGGTCAACGGCGTGCCGTCGCCACGCAACGGCAGCAGCGCGAACCGGCGTTGCCGCAGACGCGGTGACAGCCCGAACTGCTGCACGACCTCGGTCATGACAGCCTGCCGAACACGCCCACCCACCGCGGATCGCCGAGCAATGGCACGGCCACCGGCTTCAGCGGGCCGCGCTCCCGGAGCTGGGGCAAGGTCGTCGCGACCATGTCGACCCGTCCCGCGGCCGAGCTCACCAGGGACATGGCCTGGGCGTGGGCGCGCAGGTCGGCGAGCCGGCGCTCGAGCACGGGCTGCCCAGCACCGGAGAGGACGATCAGGACCCGCGGGAACCGGGGATATCGCTCCCGCCAGGCCGGCTTCCGGCCTAATCCGGCCGGGGCGTAGTCGTGGTAGCGGATGTAGCCGACGAGCTTGCGGGCCAGGCGGGCGACCGGCATCGTCGCGCGGTCGAGCTCGACGAACAAAGTCCGCTGCGATCGCCGGCCGGGCTCCTCGAGCACGTAGTGCAGGACGGCGTCGGCGATCACGACCCCGCGCCGGTCTCCCGTGCGATCACGGAAATGGTGGGCGACCTCCGGCGTCCAGGACAACGGACCGCACTCGTCACCGCGCTCCCGAGCTGTCTCGACGAAGGTGAGACCGGTCTCGACGACGTCGAGGGTGTGTTCCTGCAGCAGGTGCGCGACTGCGGTGCCCGGCAGTCGGTAGGCGCGGGCGTCGACCGTCCCGGCTGCCTCGACGGCCTCGGCTCCGGCTGGGGTGACGTGCCAGGTGCGGGGCCGGTGCTCCCGGGTGATCCGGTCGGCCAGCCCGGCACGGCGCAGGCCGGCCAGCTTCGCGCGCACGGTGACCGGGGACAGCGCTGGGGCTACCAGCCGCCGGACTTGCTCCGTGGACATCAGCCGGTGCCAGTAGAGGACGGTCAGGGCCTCGCGTTGGAAGACGTCCACAGTGATCACTCCACGCTCGAGGTCAGGTCGATTCCGGCGCCGCTGCCGCGAGTCGGTGGACGCCCGCGCCGGAGCTGCGGGGCCAGCCGCTCGGCCTGCAGGGCGGCGAGGATGCGGTCGTCCAGGTCCTCGAGCTCGTCGAGGACCTCGCCGATCGGGCGGCGGGCGAGGTTGGCGTCGAGGGCCTGGTCGACTTCGTCGTTCCACTCGGGGTGGAAGTGCTCGGCGAACTCGTCGTCGACGTGCAGGCCGCGGATCTTGAATGGGGTCGTGCGCTGGCCGCCGAGGGTGGCGGTGACGACGTGGTGGAACTGCTCCAGCTCGGTCACCGTCGCCGGCTGGACCAGCCCACCGAACTCGCGGGCCACGGTACGGGCGCCGTCGATGGCGGCGGAGGAGGTCATCAGCAGCGACTGGTTCTGCAGCAGCGCCCTGCGGGTCTCCGCGGCGAGCCGGTCGGGCATCTGGTTCATCGCGTGCAGCGCGACCCGGTACTTGCGCAGCTGCTCGAGGATCGCGGCGAGGTAGCCGCGGGAGGCGCCGTCGACCGCGGCTAGCTCGTCGACGAAGGCGTCGCACCTGCGCCGCTGCTCGACCGGGGTGTCGGCGCGGGAGCGGCCGGCGCGGAACAGGTCGTAGATCATGAACGAGGTGATCAGCTTGTTCGTCTCGCCGGTTCCGGTGGTGCAGACGAACACGATCCGCCCGGTGTCCATCGCCCGCCGCACGTCGTAGGTCGTCACCGACGAGCCGAGGAACGCCGATAGCGTCGGGCTGGTCCGCAGCCGGTTGATGATGTTCGTGACGACCGTGGTCGCGTCCGGGGCCAGCTTCGGGAACGAATCGGTCCAGTACCGGCGTACGGACGGCTTCAGTCCCGGCAGGACCGACTCCCGCCAGGTCTCGTCGTCCAGCAGCGTCGGGATCTGGAAGATCGTCGGCGCGCAGTCCGCCGGCAGCCGCATCGCGACATAGCAGAGCGCCTCACACGCCTTCGTCAGAATCGACTTCGCCCGCGGCGCCGCATCACCCCAGCCCAAGGCCGCGGCGAACGACGTGACGACCGCGTCGACCCGGTCCTCGATGTCAGACTCGGTGAAGCCCTGCATGCTCAGCGGATTCCAGCCAGGCAGACGCTTGGCCCGGCCGCGGACGTCAAGGTTGACCTCCCAGAGCCGTGCCCGCAACGCCGGGTCCGAGAGGTAGGGCTTGGCGCGTTTCCAGCCGTCGGCGTGCGGGTCCAGGAACCAGACCCCGCCGCCGAGCCGGGCGATCTCAATGGCCTGGGCCAGGGCCTCTTCGGTCTTCCCGAACCCGGCCTTGCCGAAGCGGGCGGAGAAGAGCAGCTCGCGCAAGGGCACGCCGACCAGGCGCTCGTCGCCGTTGACGTCGGTGACGTACCCCAGCCGCACCAGCCCCGTTCCCGGCCGGTAGGTCGGGACCTCGCGCGGCGCGGGGAGCACCCAGCCGCGGCTACGCGCGATCGCCGGCGACTGGCAACGGCCCAACGGCGGCTTCAGCAGGCCCGCGATCTCACTGGTCGTGACCAACGAACTCGGCCGCGGCTTCGCCAGCCCCGTCCGGAAGCGACGGTCGAACAGCCAACGCACTCCCGCGGTGTCCGCACCGAAGTGCCAGCCGAGGACTCGCGGGCCACGGACCCGCCAGTAGTTCTCACCTCGGAAGATGTCGAACGCGCCGATGACGCTGCGCAGGTGGGCCTGCGCCCGGCCCGGGATTTCCGAGACACAGCGGATCAGAACCTGGATGGCGAAAACCGGCTCATCGGTCACGAACTTGTTCTTCACCCGGTGAGGCGAAGGTGTCACATTCCGGGAACGCCCGCCAGCCTGCGAACGAGCGATGGGCAAGAACTCCCCAAGCAGTTCCCCGGCAACCTCGGCGACTACGCCGAACGGCCTCACACTGTTTCCACCAGAATGCTGCATAGCTCGCCGAGCGAGGTGGCGGATACGCGCCGGCGTCAACGGGATGAGATCTAGGCAGAGCTGCACCGATTCGCCAAGGTCGACGCGAACGTCACCGAGGGCGTTCGCCAGTGTCTGGAGTGGATCGTCCGGCCGGATCGACAAGGCAGCCAAGGGAAGGTGCGCAGGACGCGCGAGCACGAGCTCGGCTCGAGCGACGTGAACGTCCGGCGAGGGCGGCTGACGATGCACGGCGGGTTCTCCTCCCACGAACGGTTTGCACCATCAGTCATGGGAGGTGGAAGCAGTTTTGATGCAGCCGAGCACGGGGGTGAATTTTCCTTTCCGGCTGACGTATGGATACACTCACTGACAGAACATCGCAGAATCTGCAACTTGCAGGTGTTCCTGGACGCACATCCACCCCAAGGAGCATTCAATGGCCCAGAAAGTCCTCGTCGAGATCCTCGACGACATCGACGGCACCACCGCCGCCCAGACCGTGCAGTTCGGTCTCGACGGCGTCACCTACGAAATCGACCTCTCCGACAACAACGCCACCGCCCTGCGCGACGAGCTCGCCCGCTACATCGGCGCCGGCCGCCGTATTGGCGGCCGCAAGGTCCGCGTCGCCACCGGACAGTCGACCACTACCAACGCGTCCGACCGCGAGCGCAACCAGCAAATCCGCGCCTGGGCCAACGCCAACGGCTACGAGGTCTCCGAGCGAGGACGTCTCTCCTCCGAGGTGGTCTCCGCCTTCGAGCAGGCCCAGGTCGCCGAAGCCGAAGCACCGGCGCCGCGGAAGCGTGCGTCGCGCAAGAAGACCGCCGCCTGACCGACCTCGATGGATAGCAGATCACTGGGGAGAGATCACCGCTGTCGTCGCGTCGGCGGCGAGGAGACATCACCCTCGCCGCCGACAGAGGACACTTCACCCTCGGATGTCGCTCGCCGGATATCGACGTCAGGGTAAACGAGCTTGTTGAGCACGCCAGTCATCGACTCTCGCCCCTCCACGCTCATCACCATCTTCCCGAACTCGGGATCCGTGCTGAACCAGATCCGCACCCCCACCACCGACTTCGGCACCCACCCACGCACCGGCCGCACCCGCCCCAGCTGGTGGGCAAACGCCTGTACGGCTTGCGGCGACGGATCGAACGTGGCCGTCGGCAGCAGCTCGAACCGGACACGGGAGCGGAGGTGGCGGGAACGAAGGTGTCGGTGGAGGACGAAGACCGCGATCAGGATCGCGACCGCGGCAGTGGTCACCCACCAGAGCGCGCCACTCGTGAGGACCTCGCCCAGACGGAGCGCCTTCGGCGCACTATTCCCGAGCATGACCTGGCGGTCATGCGTACCGGGGAACATGTCGGCATTCGGAGCAACCCACCGAATGTCCCCGTGACCAGCGAGAAGTTCCCACCTCGTGGATTGAGCCAACGAACGGCGAAAGTCACCGCCAACGACGACGCCTCCGCAATACTCGCAAGTCATGGAGCAACGCCTCCCAACGATCACAACTTCCCTCGAAACTCAGTCATGCCTGCGGCGAATCGGTTCGATGCAGAAGGCGACGAGCGCCTACCGTGACGTCCATGACGACACTGCAGGACAAGGGACGAACTGGCGACAACCCACCCATGCTCCGATGCGACCTCAACACGACGAACACCTACAGCAGCCTCACGCTCGCGCTCCGCGACATGCGGACGGCCAATGGCAGAGATCCCGCCACAGGAGCTGGGGTCGGCAACGAGTCCTGGATCGGCCTCAGTCTTGGCATGATCGTGTTGGATACGCTCTCCGGCAGCAACACGGATGTCGGAGCAAGGTTTCGGGGCCTGCTCACCGACCATGATGTCGAGGAAGGCGACGCACGCTATGTCTACAAGTTCCGTTGCTCGCTACTCCACGGCTATGGCATACCGAAACCAGCCAGCGTCGATGGTCGTCGGCTGATCGCCAGTCCGGAGGTGAACGCCTACGCTGTAGACACCTCACACCCCGACCGCATCGTGGTCAGCGTTCCGGCCTTCTGCGGCCGCCTGGTAGAGCGCATCGCTTACACCGCGCCACAGCGATGGGACACCGCCCTGATCAACACGAACCTGACCATCGGATCTTGAACAACAAGTACCTGCATACGAGGATTGGTTCGACCGACCAAAGGGCCTGACGGCGGGCCAACTCGGACTCCAAAATTATGGGGCCTGCGCGCGAGTCGGAGCGCTGCCGAGTTCCTTCGTCTGAATCAGCCAGAACACCGCGAACTCGGCGATCAGTGACGCCTCCAGGACAAGAACCCAGTGACTGAACCCGCCGATGGCGAACACTACACAGACCAGCACCGTGACAACCATGAAGCCGAACACAAGGAAGTACCTGTTCGTCGGCGGCTCCTCGTCATCCTCGTGCTCCTTTTTGAAGTCAACCGCGTTCACCACTACGGCCGCGGCAATTCCGACGAACAGGGCCACGGCAGCACACAGGTGGCCATATCTCAAAAAGAACTCACGCTCGAAGAAGAATATCGTCACCCCACAGGCGAGCAGCGCCACCGTCAGCCCGAGCCACGCTTTAGCGCTCGCACTGAGCGGACTGCTCGGGTCCTGCCGGACCAGCTTCACCCTCCACCCGACGCCCGCTGCGGCAAGCCCGACCACCAAAGCGGCGAGGGCGTTGTTCCCCACCGCGACTGCGATCTCGTCCGGCGCCGGCCCGTTGGTCGGCGAACACCTCGTGTCGATCTCGGTCGGCACGAACGCCACGATGAACGCCAGGAAACCTGAGTAGTCGAGGACCGCATTCTCGGTGTCCCTGTTGCCCCGGTAGACGATGAGGCACACTCCGATTGCACAGAGAGCGCCGACGAAAACCGGCCGCACAGCGGTGTAGTAATAGGCACTGATGGACGGCTGGAAACAGGGCCCATGACTGATGGATACCAGTTGGAAGACAACTGCCAAGAAGAGCAGCAAGACCAGAAGTACCATAGCGAAACGCAGCGCAAGGTAGGTCTGCACAGCGTTGTTGTTCGCGGTCATCTTCGACCTCCATCCTGACAGATCGCGGGTCACTGCGCTCCGTGAACGTCAGACCATGCTTCTAGTGAATCCGTCGAGCAACGGGTCCGGCTGAACCCAAGACGGGCTTGCTCAGGGGTCGCAGCCGCACCCTCGACCGTTACCGCTCAGCAGAACGCTTACCTAAATGTGTTCAAGGCTCGACATGATCATACGTGCCTCAGAGATCAGGAATTCCTGTCCGGATCACGCCGACGCGAGCTTCGACATGAGCAACGATCCGATGTGGACGCCGTGAGCCTAGCGCACCGGCCGTGTAGCCCAGATCGCACTATTTCCGAACCTGTCGATACGAACAGGCTTCCCGAAATCCGGTGCGTTGATCATGTTTCCGGCGCTGATCACCAACCCGACATGCGTGACGTGGGCCGGCCCACTGCCGAAGAACACGAGGTCACCAGGCTCCAGTCGATCGACGGCCACTCGCGGACCGGCGTTGAACTGGGTCTGCGCAGTACGAGGCAGATCGATCCCAGCTGCCGCGTAGGCGGCTTTGGTCAGGCCGGAACAGTCGAAGCCGGCGTCACCACCGGCAGGACCGTTGCCTCCCCAAACGTACGGCAGGCCCAGTTGGTCACATGCGAACGCGACAACCGTGCGGATGACAGGATTCGCCGTCTGCACGGCGCTGCAGCTGTAACGCTCGGCTTGGGCAAGGACTTTCTGGACGTACCACTCGGCGTGGTTGTAGGCGAAGATCGCGGCGTGCAGGTCGCGGCCGTCGCGGGCTCCGGCGTCGCAGAGGTAGGCCGCGGCGGCGTAGATCGCGTCGTGTGGGTTGTACCGCGACGGCGGGTGCGCGCCGCCGGGCGGAGGTGGATGGCGGGCGACGACGTTGTCGAACGTCGGCTGGAGGAACTGCATGGGGCCGCCGGCTTTGGCGCTGTTCACCCCGCTGTGGACGCCGGGAAGTTGTGAGCGACCGTGGTCGCTTTCGATCTTGCCGATGGCGGCGAGGATCGTCCAGTCGAGGCCGGGGCAGGTTTGAGCGGCTTCGCGGTAGAGGACGAGGTAGTCGGCCGGGATGTCGCCCACCGTCCCACCGTGCCGCCGTTCGGCGCGGCTCCCGAACTCGAGTCGCCGGCCCCGGCGAGCGTCGCGAGCAGCACGACGACGATCATCACGCAGACGACGGGCGGGCCGAACAGCAGTAGTGCAGCCAGACAACCCCAGCGAGCCGGGTGCTCACGGAGCTGGTCTCGTGCGATCTCGGCCGCTCGCAGGGCGAGTAGCGGGTTCATCGTCGACTGGCGGCGTCGCCGAGCCGCTCGCGCAGCCGCTGCGCCCACGGGACGGACGGCGGCAGCATCGCGGGTGGCAAAGAGGTTTCAGCCGGTGGCTTCGCGATGAAGCCGCGCCCACGGCCAGCAGCCCCGAGGTCGGTGCCGGTGAACGCCGGTTTCCGCCCGGTGGCCGGCGGCGTCGCTCCGGCGATCTCCGCGCCGAAGTACGTCGACGTTGCTGGCTTCTGTCCACGTGGGCGGTCGCTGAGTGCGGCGAGCACGTTGGTCGCGGCGTGCCACGCGGGCCGCGCGCCCGTCGCTGTGCCGAGATTCCCGGCATAGGCGGTGGCGTAGGTTTTGGCGGCCTCGGTACGACGAGCCAGCGCACCTTTGGCGACTCCGGCCTTGGCGGTGAGCGCCGTCTGCGCACGCTGAGCCGCCTGCGGCCACGAGACCGGCGCCCCCACGGTGTACTTGAGCGCTTGTCCCCCAGCCTTCCCGCCGGCGCGGCCCGCGGTGACCAGGCGCTCCTTGAGCCGCCCGACCGGCGCGAAGGTCTCCGCGAACGCCGACGTCCCGGCCTTGAACGTCCGGGCGAGCCGATCCGGCCCAGCGGGGACGACCGGCGTCGGCAACGCCTTCGGGGCCTGGCGTGGCCGGCCGAGCCGCTGCAGCCGGGAGCTGAGCTGGCCTCGGACCCGCTGAAGGTTCGCGGTCAGGCGTTTGCGGAAAAGGAAGCCGGAGAAGACGACAAGGTCGATGACGGCGAAGCGGACCAGCTGCGGGCCGAGGTCGGCCAGCATGAGCGTGCGCAGCAGCACGGTCATGACGGCGAGGAAGACCATGCCGGCCAGCAGCCGGGCGATGGTGGCGGCGATCGAGCTGACCCGGTAGGCGAGCTGGTGCTGCATCGAGGGCACCAGCGCGGCGACCAACGCCAGCGCGAGCAGCAGCCCTTCGAACAGCAGCAGGTACGGGGCCAGAACCTGGACGGCGTTCAGGCAGATCACCAGGATGGCGAACAGGATCATCGCGATCGCGTACAGCCAGGCTCCGAGGGTGCGGTCACCGTCGGCGACCTCGTTGTACTTGCCGTAGTCGCCGGGGCAGCCGTCGAGTTCGCGGGCCTTGGTGCTGTCGTCCTTGCCAGACCAGGGACCGTCGTCGAGGACGCGCTTGACGGAGTACTGGCAGGCGCCGGCGATGCCCTTGACGCGGCTGATTGGGGTGCCGTAGTTGAGCGTCTCCCAGGGTGTGACCAGCAGGTTGTCGATGAACGCCTGGCCGATCGGCGCGGCCGGGTTCCCGGTGCCTCCGGGCTCCTGGCCCATGATGACGCTGGACACGTCGGCGGCAATGTCGCGAGACAGGGACAGCACGCCGTTGTCGCCGATGAGGACGTCGACGGGGTGGGTGAGGATCGCGACGGCGAGGACGTTGACCGCGATGGTGGACGCGGTCTCTCGCCATGCCCGGGTGGTGAGGCCGCGGGCGAAGAGCAGGCCGAGGTAGCAGGTGGCGAGAAGCATCGCGATCTGGCGGAGCTTCAGGTCGCCGATGACCGAGGTCTGCCATATGTCTTCGAGGTCGTGAGCCGGTGCCTTGATCCAGTCGAAGACCTGGGTAGAGGCGGCCCATTCGGTGAACCAGACCGAGAACCCGACCGCGTACTTGCCGACGGCGAAGCCGATGTTGCCCAGCCACAGCCAGATTGTCGGCATCGGGTTGTCGAGCAAGCCGGGGAGGTTGGCAAAGAGGTCGTAGTTGTGCAGGTCTCGGCCGTAGCCGTCGTCGATGCTGAAGATCCCGCCGAGGTGGACGTGGTGACTGGGGTCGTCCTGCAGCGGCAACGGCGGCGCATCCGGCTCCGGCTTCAGCGGCGTCGGCTGATTGCCTGGCACCCACAAGCACGTCGGATACGGCTCGCACGGGTTCTTTTGCGTCTGGCCGTATGCAGCTTGTGGCGCGACAAGTCCGATGAGGACGATGACGGCGGCAATCGCGAGCCCACGGGTTCCGACAGAACTCAGTCTCATCACGACCTCCTGCCCTGCGTCTCTGTGAGACAGGGATCAAAAGGCCCGGGCGGATTCATGCGGTCGTCGCAACATGCTCTATTTAGGACAGTAACATTGTGAGCTTCTTTGCAGGGCTGATCCA
>NZ_JAVHJU010000048.1 GCF_031082405.1 Amycolatopsis sp. A133 | reverse complement strand
TGAGTACGAGACCATCATGACCTCACCGGCCAGTCAGGCCGCGTGACTGAACTGTCACCTATCGGTGCAGCAGACCCTGGTAGGCGGACTCCGGATGACGTACTCGTCGCTATGAACAGCCTACGCAAGCGAGACTTCGAGTATGTCGTCGCGAGTAGAAGGCGGCGAGATCGTGGCGCGGCAGTTGCTGCCACCGTCGCCGGGCTTTTGGTGTTAGCTGGGCTGGTGATAGTCGCCACTGGGGCGGTCGCCTCAGGGATTGTGTTTTCCCTTATGGGAATTGTGCCTGGCCTGGTGTCTGGATTGTACTACTCGCGTGCGCGGGAGGCTGATCGTCAGGTTGAAACAGTCAGACGTGAGATAGAGCGCATTGTTCTGGTTGAGAGCATGGAGCCCGGGGCAGCAAGAGACGCGCTTGTCGCCGATTTGGTGCGGGGTTCAGCCGGCTTCTCGCCTTCTATGAACATCCACGTCGAGTCACGGCCGCAAGAGTTCCTTCCCGGTGGACATGCGGCGGAGCAGCTTCCGTCGGGTGGTGGTGAATCTCGTAGCGACGAGGGTGACGAACGTTCGGGGGAGTGAGTCACCGCGTTAAGTCAATGATGGTCAGGTGTGGCTGGCCTCCCATTGATGGCCGCGACGGCGAGGGCGGCGAACAGGCCGCATGTTGCTCCCGAAGGCTGATAGTCGAAGCCGAGGATGAGACCTGGTGACGCGGGCCAGGTGCGTTCGGTCCGTCCGGCGAGTTTGCGACGCGTGTGGTATCGGCGTAGCTTGATCAGCCTTGGTCGGGTTTCTCGGTCGTGACCGAATGCTTCCCGACCGTGACAACGTCACTGCTCGTCGGGTTGTGTGGCGGTGTTCAGATCCTCGAGTCTCCATGCAACCGCAAGCTCAGCCGTGACCGCACTAACGGCATCCGGCTCGAGCCGCAACACGTCACTAACTGGGAAGTGCCAGCTGGACATTGCAAGTACCTCCGCAACCGCGCGAAGGCTGCGTGTGCGAGGACTGTGCTTGGCCACCATCAGCAGCGCGTCTGCCCGTCGTTGCAGGTGCGTGATAGAGCGGGTGATCGCCTCTGCGCGGTCCAATTCGCCTGCTTGGGCTACAGCTCTAGCCAGCCACAGCAGCGCAAAGGCCTGTTGATCGGGTTGGTCGATAGAGTGAGCGATCGCCTCGGCATGATCGTGGTCGCCGGCGTTGGCTATCACGCTGGCCAATGACGCGAGGGCCTGTGCTTGCTTGTCGGGTTGGGTAATGGAGCGGGCAATCGCCTCGCCATGATCGTGACCGCGGGCCCTAGCCACAGATATGGCCAGTGACGCGAGGGCCTGTGCTTGCTTGTCGGGTTGGGTAATGGAGCGGGCTATTGCCTCGGCGTGTTCGCGGTCGTCAAGGTCGCTCGCGGACCCGGCCAAAGCCGCGAGCGCCGATGCCTGTCGGTCAGGGTGGATTATGGAATTAATCATCGCTTCGGTCTGACCGAACAGGCTGCGTGCGCGCTGCTGGTCACCGGCTCTGGCAACGTTGCCAGCCAGCAACGCTAGCGCCTCACCTTGTTTGTCCGGTTGAGCGATGGAATAGGCGAGCGATTCGGCGCGCCGTTGGTCACCGCCCGCCGACATCCTGACGAGCCACACCAGCGCGTCGGCTCGTTTATCAGGTGGGGTGATGGAGTAGGCGAGTTTTTCCGCGCGAGTATGCTCACTGCGTCCCGCCGCTGCCAAGGCCAAGAACTCCAACGCCCGCGCCTGCTGGTCAGGTTGGGTGATGGAACGCGCGACTACTTCAGCGTGCTGGTGGTCACCCGCGCTGGCCACCGCTACAGCCAGCGACACGAGCGCCGATGCCTGCGTACCACGGCCAGGGATACGTCGGATGACCGTCTCGGCAAGGTGAAGGATTTTTTGGGCGTGCTCATGGTTTCCGACTCTGGCGACCGCTCCGGCAAGCAATACTAGTGCCGACGCCTGTTGATCTGGCCGGGTGATTGAGCGGGCGATCGTCTCGGCGAGGTGAAGAATGGTTACGGCGTGCTCATGGTGCCCGGCGCCGGAGACTGTGCTCGCCCATAAGACGAGTGCCGATACTTGCGGGCCAAGTTGGGTGATGGAGCGGGCGACTTCTTCTGCGAGGCGAAGAATCCTATGGGCACGTTCGTGATCGTCGGCTTTGGCCACGATCTCAGCCAAAGACACTAGGGCTGATGCTTGGCGCTTCGATCGGGCGATGACGCGCGCGATCGCCTCAGCGTGGTCGCCTGCTCTGGCAGCCGCCTCGGCCAGTGACGCGAGCGCCGATGTCTGCTGGTCGGGCTGAGTGATGGTTTGGGTGATCGCTTCGGCGCGCGTGCGGTCACCGATCCGCGCGACCAACCTGGCCAGCGATGCCACCGCCGACGCGTGCTGGTCAGGGTGGGTGATGGATCTAGTAATGGCCTCGGCCTGCTGAAGGAGATCGCTTACTCGCTCGCGATCACCGGAGCTGATCAATGCCTCAGCAAGCGACAAAAGGGCCGCTACCTGCTGATCGGGTTGGGTAATGTAACGGGCAATATTCTCGGCGCTAGCGTGGTTACCGCGCCAGGCTGCCTGCCGTGCCAACGACACCAACGTGGATGCTTGCTGGTCAGGTTGGGTCATCGAGCGCGCGACCGCCTCGGCGCGCTGACGGAGTCCGTCAGCACCGTCGTGGTCGCCGGCCGCGGCCGCCGCACCGGCCAAGCCCATGAGCGCCTGGGCCCGCTTGCCGTGGTCTGCGATGGAATTTGCGATGGCTTCGGCGCGCTCGTGGTCGCCCGCCCTCGCGACTGTTCCAACAAGCGTGACTAGCGCCTGCGCCTGCTTATCGGGGTCGGCTATGAGTTGGATTAGGGCTTCGGCGTCATCGTGGTCGCCAGCCGTCGCTGCTACACCAGACAGCAATACGAGCGCCGACGCCTGTTTGCCGGAATGCGTTATTGAGCGGGTAACCGCCGCAGCTCGGCGACGGAGTTCGTAGGCGTGGTCATGGCTGCCAGCGCTAGCCGTTGCCATTGCCAGCATGGTCAGCGAATGCGCCTGCTGCTCCGGTTGGGTGATAGAGCACGCGATCGTCTCGGCGCGGTGATGGTCACCAGCACTGGCCACCGTCGAAACCAGCGACGACAACGCGAGTGCCTGCTGCGTGGGTTGGGTGATCGAGTGAATGATTGCTTCTGCTCGCTCATGGTAACCGGCCTTTGCGACCGCCTCAGATACCCACATCAGCGCCCACCCCTGCGGTCCAGGCTGTGTGATGGACCGCGCGATCGCCTCGGCATGATCGAGAAATTCGTTACTCCGCTGGGGGGTTCCTATCGCCGATAGTGCCTGCGCAGTTAGCACCCACGCCCTCGCACGAAATTGGAGGTCAGGGATTGAGTTGGCCAGCGATTCGGCTCTGCTGAGCTGGCCCAGGGTCGCCCATCCTGCCGGTAGGCCGGTAGGGATGTTGCTGCTGCGTGCGACGAGGTGGTCGCGGTGGATGGCCAGGCGGACCATGGCGACCAGGTCCGGCTCGTCGTGCGCGGAGATGGCGTCCTGCGTTCTGGTGATCTCGGACAGGACGGCGGCATCGCCTCCGGAAACGTCGAGAAGGCGGTCTTGCCGGGCGATGTCGGTGACGAGGTTAGTCATGCGCTTCCACTCGCCGGCAGCTTGAAGCATGCGGAAGTACCCGCGCAGCAGATACTCCGGGGTGCCGGTTGGCCAGCGCCGGGCCCGGTATTGCTCAGCCCAAGTGTGCAGGCGATCGCGGTAGCCGGCGACACGAGCCGGACCGAGCATTGTCAATGCTGCGACTTGCAACTCCTCGTGCCCAAGGAGGAAAACGTCCGGTCCGTCGGCGCGGTAATGGCTGTCGCGGGCGGTAAAACTCCGGCCGGTTACTGTCTGTAGCAGGTCTTGGGCGTCCCACTGCGACCAGCCGGTTAACTCCGCCAGATCGGGCGCGGACAAGCCGCCTCCGGCTGCAGCTACCAGGCCTAGCAGATCCTGTTCGGCGACCGAGCCGCGCAGCAGCCGCTTCAGTTCGCGCTGTGTCTCCTGCTGAACCTGTCGTGCTTCTGGTGAGGGACTCAACGATCGAATTATCGTCTCGTCCCTTAATGGATGGTAGTCGGGCACATCGGACGGGATGGGTGGGTTCGGTCGGCCGGTCACCAAGGCCCGCATCCCAGAGGGCAGCGCCGGCGGCAGGAGCGCGGCGATGCTGTGGGAGTCCGGCCTGTCGTCCACTCCTCGATCTTCGTCTAGGCCATCCACCAGCAAGACGAACTGCTCGCCGCGGCGGTAGCAGGCTTCGGCTGCATCGGCAAGCAACCCGAGCAGGTGTGCTTCCCGGTTGGACTCGGTCAAGAAAGGCGGGAGTGCCTCGCCCAGCAGCGTCAGCAGTTGCTCCATCACGTTGTCGATGAACGCGCCGCGATCGTTTTGGGCCGCCAGCCGGGCGGTGATGAAGAAGGACACCATCCGCACCCCCGGCGGAGGATGCAGTACGAACCAGGACACCAACGCGGACTTGCCCGACCATGGGCCTGCGCGCAGCCACCGGTAGGTCCCTGCCGTTGCCGGGGAAGTGCAGAAATCGGCCAGCTTGGCCAGCTCGGCGTCCCGGCCCCGTAGGTCGGGAGGAGCGATTCGCTGGACTTGCTGGCGGTACCGAGTCTTGACGGGAATCCCGGTCAGCAAGTTGATGTCGCCGATGTGGACTCCGGAGTTGGCATATCCGTGCGTGGCGGTCGCGGCGCCGCTGCCGGTCACCGTGATCCGCTGCCTGCGGTCCGTCATCCCTCACCCACTACGCCAGGCGCGACCCCATCGATGGCATGCGTCAGTCCAGCTGTACTCCGCTGACGGCGTCTCCGCCTCCGAACGCATCAGCATCACCAGTACGTTCTACCGTTACCGAGTCGTGGCCGGCCGTGCCCGTGACGCCGGTGACTGCGTGTCCCCTGGAGGTCGCTTTGGCCCGGCCGCTGTCGGTAACCACGATCGCTCTGCTGGTTCTGGGCGTCCGTACCACGGCCCACACTGCGACGCCGACAGCGGCAACAGCTCCTAGAGCTGATGCCGCCGTCGCGACCTTGTTGGCGTCTTCCCATCGCGCGATCGCGATCCACATACCCAGGCCGGCCACCAACGCGCAGGTGACGACCAGTACGACACGTCCAGCAGTCATACTCAACCAATCGCTGTAGATCGCTAGATTGCAACACTCTGGCGATGCTGATGCGCGCCGTTGCAAGCTAAAGGACAACGTTGCGTAAACAGCCGGACCTGGCAGGTGCGTCGGCGCTCACTGAGGGACGCCGCGCCGCAGACACCTGGGTCTGCTGTCGAACTAGGGGCGATTTAAGGGCGAAATTGCAGGTCGAACGAGGTCGACTGACGTCGACTGAGGGCATGAGCGATTGCAAACATCCCAGCTAGATCGACTGACATCGACTCGAAACCACTCGAACCAATAATCCGGAGGGTTCTTGGTTCGAGTCCAAGCGGGGGAGCAGAGGCCCAGGTCATCGACCTGGGCCTTCTTTGCGTCTGCGGTCGACGGGGTGATCCAGTGTTGATTTCTACGATCGTCCAGTGCTTCACCGCGGGCCTGCTGCGCGCCGGCCGTCGTTGGCATGGAGCCAACATCCGGCCCCGGTCCTAGTGCAGCCCGTGCCGGCCTTGCCGCCGGAACAGTGTCTCCTCGTAACCACGCGAGCTGGCTCGACTCCCGGCTCGGCACCGGCGTCATGGCCTCATTCGGCTGGAACAGAAACAGGTTTCGACCAGCAAAAGCCCCGCTCGCTCTTTGTCGCGAGCGAGAAGATCGCCCTGCATATAAAACCGCAGGTAAAACCGCAAAATCGGGAAGTCAAGGGGCCTCGACCCCCTGATCCTGCCGCCGCCAGTGTGGCTCGATCATGGCCCTTGACCTGGGTGTTCGTCCCGCGAGCCGGCGCCGTCGGCAGGTGCTCCAGGCACCCGCTGTCGGGAGCGGCGCGAACATATGTACGGCCAGGATGGCGGTACGAATCCGTCGGACCGGCGTGTAATCGTTCGATTACCCGACCTGCCGCTTCCCGGGGGGAGACCCGATGCCCGCACGCCCGCCGACGTCCGAACAACGGGCCGCGGTCGACGCGTTCCGCGCTGGTGAGCACTTGGTGCTGCAGGCCGGCGCGGGCACCGGGAAGACGACCACCCTGACGATGCTGGGAGCGAGTACCCGCCGCCGCGGCCGGTACCTGGCGTTCAACAAGGCCATCGCGACCGAGGCGCGCCGCCGGTTCGGCCCGAACGTGGCGTGCTCGACCGCGCACAGCCTCGCGTTCAAGGCGGTCGGCCACCGCTACCACGACCGGCTCAACCGCCCGCGGATGGCTACCGCGAAACTCGCGCAGTCACTGGGCATCACCATGGAGGTGACGATCGGCGAGCGGAAGCTGACCACCTCCGCACTGTGCTATGCCGCCCAGCGCACGGTGATCCTCTACTGCTATTCCGCCGACGAAACCCTCGCCCGGCAGCACGTGCCCTGGCTCAAGGGCATCGGCGAGGAACACCTGCACGACCAGCTCGCGCAGCTGGTGCTGCCCTACGCCCAGCGGATGTGGTCGGACCTGCAGAACCCCGAGCGCGGGCGGGTGCCGTTCAAGCACGACCACTACCTGAAGATGTGGGCCTTGACCCGGCCGCGGCTCTACGGCGACTTCTTCCTGCTGGATGAGGCGCAGGACACCAACCCGGTCGTCGAGCGGGTCTTCCTCGCCCAGGGTGAGCACGCCCAGCTGGTCATGGTGGGGGACTCCGCGCAGGCCATCTACGGCTGGCGCGGCGCCCGCGACGTCATGACCGCCTTCGCGGGCCGCCAATTGGCGTTGTCGCACTCGTTCCGATTTGGGGCAGGCGTGGCCGCCGAGGCGAACCGGTGGCTGGCCATCGCCGGCGCGCCGATCCGCCTCACCGGCTCTCCCGTGGTGGCCAGCAGAGTGGAAACCGTCGCGCAGCCGGACGCGATCCTGTGTCGCACCAACGGAGGCGCGATGGCCGAAATCCTCACCCTGCTCGGCGAGGGCCGCCGGGTCGCGCTCGCCGGCCGCGCCGCTGTTCTCCAGAGTCTGGCCGAGGCCGCGCGCGACCTGCAGGCCGGCCGCCGGACCAGCCACCCCGAGCTGCTGCTGTTCGCCTCTTGGGGCGAAGTCCAGGACTACGCGGAGTGGGACCCGGACGGCCGCGACCTGCTGTCCTTCGTGGAGGTCATCGACGAGCACGGCGCGGACGTCGTGCTGCACACCCTCTCCCGGCTGGCCGCCGAAACCCACGCCGAAGTCGTGGTCTCGACTGCGCACGCCGCCAAAGGCCGCGAATGGTCGAGTGTCCGCATCGCCGACGACTTCCCCGAGCCCGTCGACCCGGAGAACACGAACCTCAACGGGGAACCGATCCCGGGCAAGATCGAGCCCGGCGAAGCCCGGCTCGCGTACGTCGCTGTCACGCGGGCCCGGAACCGCCTTGACCTCGGAGGCCTGGCCTGGATCAACCAGCACCCCGACGGCAACCCCGGCACGGAGCAGCACGGCCGGGCAGCGGGCTGATACCGAGCCGGACGGTGGCGTCGGCTCCTGCGCGCTTCCTCCTGCAGTTGGCCGTCGGTGGCCACCATGGGTTTCCCACGGATGGCAGCGATGTACCACCCGGCGCCGGGTGCTCCCGTCTTGGTTCGAGCCCAAGCTCAGGTCTGGGCTTTCTCGTCCGGGGTCCAGGG
This sequence comes from Amycolatopsis sp. A133, assembly GCF_031082405.1. Lineage (GTDB taxonomy): Bacteria > Actinomycetota > Actinomycetes > Mycobacteriales > Pseudonocardiaceae > Amycolatopsis. The sequence goes on along the minus strand of NZ_JAVHJU010000048.1, from coordinate 43,022 downwards.
CGACGTCGGCGCTTCACGCTGCCGATCTACCTGGGCGGCGGGAGGACGCGATCGGTGCGACCCTGGCCGTATGACCGATCGCCCGGGGCCACGACGAGAACTGGAGCGGATCCGGGAGCGCGGTGGACCGGGGGCGGCTCATTCCCGGGCGGCTCTGGGCGCCGGGCCGCTTGCCGATCGGCTGCGGGCTGCGATCCTCGCCTTGGCTGCCGCGCGAGGCGAAGGCAGCAGCACCTGTCCGTCCGATGCGGCCAGGGCGCTGGCGGACGACTGGCGGCCGCTGCTGCCACAGGCCCGGGAACTGGCCCGTGAGCTCGCGCGGGCCGGCGAGGTGCGGCTTACCCAGGGTGACCGGTTGCTCGACCCGGATGGCGAGTGGGCGGGCCCGATCAGGATCCGGCCGGGCGGGCCCGCGAATGGCTGAGCCGGAGCGCACACCCGACGGGCACTTCGTCGTGATCGACGGCCGGCGCTGGCGAGCGACCGATCCGGAAATCCCGGAGGAAGCCGCGGCCCGGTTGCGCAGTCTGCTGATGCGGGCTCGCCGGGACGTCGGCGCGGCCCGGCGTGCTCAAGACTCCGAAGCCGAGCGGGAGGCCCGGGCGCGGGTGCACACCGCCAAGGTCGCCTTGGGCGAACGTGGCACTCCGTGGTGGGAGCAGGATCGCGCGCAGCGGCAGCAGCGGTGGCAGGGTGGTCTGGACCTCTTGAGCTGATCCGCCCCGGTCCTCCCACGCGATCGCCGCCTCGGGAAGCCGTGTCACAGCAGGCGGACCGGCGGCGATCGCGTGGAGGGTTCCCATTGCCGGCTACGGCTTGATGTAGAGGTCCCACGACCAGGCCGACGCGGAGCAGAAGTAGGCCGACCACCGGCCGTTCTGCTGGCCGGAGTAACCGTTGAGCTGGCATTCGTCCTGTGTCGCCCAGGTGGACTGGTAGTAGTACCTGGGGTCGACGCCCGCGCTGGCCGGCTGGGCGAACGCGATCGTCGACGCGAGCGCGCCCATGACGGCGGCGGCCGCGATCTTCTTCTTCACTGTGTATCCCCCGTTTTCTCGTCGAACACGTGCGTGGACAAACAATCATGAAACGGGCTCGCTTGTCCGCCGAACGGGGAGATTCGACAAGTTGTCGACCGGGGCCGTCCCGCCGGCCGGCGGCCCACGCTCGGGAAGGGTCAGCGCGGGGAAGCCGTGGTGCGCCGCGGAACCAGGGTCGGGGACAGCTTGATCTGGGCCGTCGGCCTGCTCCGGTCGGCGATGCGCTCCAGCAGCAGGCGGGCGGCGGCGGTGCCGATGTGGTGGCCGGCCTGGTCGACGCTGGTGAGGGAAATCGGGCCGAGCGCGGCGAAGCTCGTGTTGTCGTACCCGGCGAGGGAGATGTCCCCGGGCACGGACAGGCCCGCTTCGCTGAGCGCGGTCAGCGCGCCCATGGCGACGATGTCGGCGCCGGCGAAGATGGCCGTTGGCCGGTTGGGGCGGGCGAGGATTTGCCGGGTGCCGAGGTAGCCTCCTTCCTGGGTGTACGTCGTCGACACGATGTCGGGCGGCAAACCCCTGGCCTGCATGGCTTTCCGGTATCCGTCGGCACGGACCGCGTTGGGCATTTCGGCCAGGCGGGCGGGGTCGGTCTCGTGGTGCTCGATGTGGGCGATGTGGCGGTGGCCGAGGTCGGCGAGGTGGTCGACGACGAGCGCGGCGCCGGTCGTGTCGTCGTCGGTCACCGTGTCGTAGCAGGCCGAGCGGGTGTGGCGGCCGACCACGACGGTCGGGACCGTGTTGGCCAGGCGCTCGAGGCGCACCTGGGACATCACCGGCGCGATCAGGACGAGGCCGTCCATGCCGCGGTCGACCATCGCGTCCGTCAGCTTGCCTTCGTCCTTCTCGTTGTCGCAGCTGGGGCCGAGCAGGACGTGGTAGTCGGTGTCGCGCAATGTGTCGGTGAGGCCGTCCAGGATCTCCGGGAAGAACGGGTTCCGGATGTCCGGCAGCATGACGCCGATGGTGTACGTCTGGCCGCGCAGGCCTCGCGCCGCCGCGTACGGGCGGTAGCCCAGCTCCTCGATCGCCCGCTGGACCTTCTCGCGCATGGCGGGGCTCGCGCCGTAGGCGTTGCGCAAGACCTTCGAGGCCGCTGTCGTCGAGACGCCTGCGTGGCGGGCGACGTCGACGATCGTCACGCGACGCGGCTGCGCTGCTCGGTCCATATGGGAAACGTTACCTGCTGCACGCAAGCGCGGCACGAGGTGTCTTGACGCACATCCGCGCGGCTCTTAGAGTCAGCCGCACTCATTGATGGGCAACGTTACCCAAAGTTTCGCCAATCCTGGCCGGACTCGCTGGTCGCAAGGTTGAAACGTTCAAACAAGGTGGGCGCCAATGACTGTCGCCATCAAGGACCGGCACGCGGACGCCGGTGCGGCCACGCCGGGCCGACGCCGCGGGGGCACGAGCCGGCGGGCCGTCCCGTGGTGGTTCACCGTGCCCGCGCTGCTGCTGTTCGCGTTCGTGGTGCTGGTGCCCAGCGCCCGCGGCGTCTACTACGCGTTCACCGACTGGGACGGCCTGTCGCCGGACTTCTCCTGGGCCGGCTTCGGCAACTTCGCGGACATGGTGGACGATCCCGCGGCCGAACAGGCGATCTGGCACACGCTGGTGATCGCCGTGGCGATCACGGTCCTGCAGAACGGGCTCGGTCTCCTGCTGGCCCTGGGCGTCAACACGATCATCAAGTCCCGCAACGTGCTCCGGGTCTTCCTGTTCGCCCCCGCGTTGGTCACGCCGATCGTGTCGGCCTACCTGTGGCGCAACCTGCTCGGCCCGGACGGGGCCGTGAACAGCCTGCTCGGCGCGGTGGGCCTGGGCTCGTGGCGGCAGGACTGGCTCGGCGACCCGGACATCGCGCTCTGGTCGGTGGTGGGCGTGATCGTGTGGCAGTACGCCGGCTACTCGATGGTCATCTTCGTGGCCGGCCTGCAGTCGGTGCCCCGCGAAATCCACGAGGCAGCGGCCATCGACGGCGCCGGCGCCGTACGCCGCTTCTGGTCGGTGACGCGCCCCCTGCTCGCGCCGGCGTTCACGATCAACCTGATGCTGTCGATCATCGGCGGCCTCAAGCTGTTCGACCAGGTCTACGCCCTGACCGGCGGCGGCCCAGGCCACGCGACCGACACGCTCTCGACGTTGATCTACAAGGACGCCTTCACCCTCGGGGAATTCGGCTACAGCATCGCGCTGGCGCTCGTGCTGGCCGTCATCGTCTCGGTGGCGTCCACCGGGCAGTACCTGGGGCTGTCGCGAGCCGAGAAGGCCGCGTCGTGAACCGCTACCGCGCCCGCACGCTCACCCTCGAGCTGGTGATGATCGCCGTCGGGCTCGTTTTCGCCTTCCCGGTGTACGTGCTGGTCAACCTGGCCGTCCGGCCGCCTTCGGACACCTCGTCGCCGATCGCGCCGACCACCTCGCCGACGTTCGCCAACTTCACCCAAGCCTGGCAGCAGGGCGCGCTCGGCGGCGCACTGGCCAACAGCGTCCTCGTCACCGTGGGGTCCGTGGTGGTCGTCCTGGCCGTCTCCGCGCTCGCCGCGTACCCGCTGGCCAGAGTGGCCGCCCGCTGGTCGCGGTGGACGTTCCTGCTGATCATGGTGGGCCTGGTGCTGCCGTTCCAGCTCGCCGCGCTCCCGCTGTACCAGACCATGCGCGACCTCGGTCTGCTCGGCACGCCGTGGGCGCTGATCCTGTTCTACTCCGGGCTGCAGGTGCCGTTCACGACGTTCCTCTACGTCGGGTTCCTGCGCGCGGTGCCCCGCGAGTTCGAGGACGCCGCCCTGATCGACGGCTGCACGACGCTGCAAGGCTTCCGGTACGTCGTGCTGCCGATGCTCAAACCGGTCACCGTGACGGCGCTCGTGCTCAACGCGGTCGCCGTGTGGAACGACTTCTTCACCCCGCTGCTCTACCTCAGCGGCGGCGCCCAGCAGACCCTGCCGGTCGCCATCGCCGGGTTCGTCGGCCAGTACGTGGCCGACTGGAACCTGATCTTCGCCGCGCTGGTGATCAGCATCGTCCCGATCCTCGCCGTCTACTTCGCCTTGCAACGCAGCATCATCAACGGGTTCGCCGGAGGGCTCAAAGGATGACCGACACGCTGATGCCGTACGGACTGCGCACCGAACAGCGGCACGAACCCCTCGGCCTCGGCGAGCCGCGCCCGCGCCTGTCGTGGCGACTGTCGAGCGACCGGCCCGGTGCCGCGCAGAGCGCCTACCGGATCACCGCCGCCGAACGCGCGGCCGATCTCGACGACCCCGCACGGCTGCTGTGGGACAGCGGACGCCGGGAATCCGGCGACGGTGTGCTGGTGCCGTGGGACGGGCCGGTCCTGCGCTCGGCCACCCGCTACCACTGGCGCGTCGAGCTCTGGGACGAGACGGGCGCCGCAGCGGGGGCGGGGGAGAGCTGGTTCGAGACCGGCCTGCTGCACCGCGAGGACTGGACGGCCGCGTGGATCGGCCGCGACGCCCACGCCCAGCCGGGGTTCGACCCGCCGACCGACCACGACCAGCCGCTCGCCGAACCGCCGCTGGACCTGCGCCGGGAGTTCGAGCTGACGCGCGAACCGGTCCGGGCCCGCCTCTACGCCACCGCCCACGGCAGTTACGAGGCGTCCCTGAACGGCGTGCGCGTCGGCGACGTCGAACTGGCGCCGGGGTGGACCGAGTACCACCACCGCCTCCAGTACCAGACCTACGACGTCACTTCGCTGCTGCGGAACGGCGGAAACGCGCTCGGTGCGCTGGTCGCCGACGGCTGGTGGTCCGGGTTCGCCGGGTTCGACGAGCGCCGGCCCGCCCGGCACTACGGGGAACACCCGGGCTTCTTCGCCCAGCTGGTCGTCGACTTCGCCGACGGCTCGCGCCAGGTGGTGGCCACCGATGCCGCCTGGACCGAGCGACCGGGGGCGATCCGGTACGCCGACCTGCTGATGGGCGAGCACGTCGACGCGTCCGCCGCGGACGGGCCGCGGCTGCCGGTGGCCGTGCTGGGCACCGAGCCGGGACCGCTGGTGGCCGAACCGGACGCGCCGATCCGCGTCACGCGGGAGGTTGTGCCGATCTCGGTGGTGGAACGGGAACCCGGGCGGTGCATCGTCGACTTCGGGCAGAATCTGGTCGGCCGCGTGCGGCTGACCGTCCGCGCCGCGCCGGCCGGACGGCGGATCGTCTTGCGGCACGCCGAGATCCTCGACGACGGCGAGCTGTACGTGGCGAACCTGCGGCGGGCCGCGGCGACCGACAGCTACGTCTGCGGCGGGGAACCCCTCGAAGTGTTCGAGCCGCGGTTCACGGTCCACGGCTTCCGGTACCTGGAAGTCACCGGATACGCCCTCTCGCCGGACGATGTGGTGGCCCGGGGGCTGCACAACGACACACCGTGGACGGGGTCGTTCGAGTGCTCCGACCCGATGGTCAACCAGCTGCAGGCCAACATCGCCTGGGGCCAGCGGGGCAACTTCGTCGCGGTGCCCACCGACTGCCCCCAGCGCGACGAGCGCCTCGGCTGGCTCGGCGACGCCCAGATCTTCGCCCCGACGGCCAGCCGCAACGCCGACGTCTCGACGTTCTTCGCCCGCTGGCTGGCCGACGTCGTCGACGGCCAGGACGCCGACGGCGCGTTCGGCGACGTCGCCCCGCGCATCGTGATGCCCCGCGAAGCCGCGCCGGCTTGGGGTGATGCCGGGGTGATCGTCCCGTGGCACCTGTGGCGCACCTACGGCGACCGCCGGGTGCTGGAGCGGTGCTTCGACGCGATGGTCGCCTGGGTCGCCCACATCCGCCGGCACAACCCGGACCTGCGCTGGCGGCACCGGACCGGGAACTCCTACGGCGACTGGCTCCAGATCGACGTCACCACCCCCCGCGACGTGCTGTCCACCGCGTACTTCGCGCGCAGCGCCCAGATCGTCGCCGACGCCGCCGAGGTGCTGGGCCGGGCCGACGTCGCGGCCGGGCACCGGGCTCTGCACGCGTCGATCCGGGCCGCGTTCATCGAGTCCTACGTGGACTCCGACGGCGCGGTCGACGGGGGCACCCAGACCGCGTACCTGCTGGCCCTGGCGTTCGGGCTGGTCCCGGACGACCTGGTGCGGGCCGCGGTGGACCACCTCGCGGCGGACGTCGAGAAGCGCGGCAACCGGCTCACCACCGGGTTCGTCGGGGTCGCGCTGCTCTGCCCGGTGCTCGCCGACCACGGCCGCGCCGACCTGGCCTACGCCCTGCTGCAGCAGGAGGAGTTCCCGTCCTGGGGTTACTCGATCCGCCAGGGCGCCACGACGATCTGGGAGCGCTGGGACGGCTGGACCGAGCACGGCGGGTTCCAGGCCGCGGCGATGAACTCGTTCAACCACTACAGCCTCGGCAGCGTCGGCGACTGGCTCTTCGGCCGCGTCGCCGGCATCGACCAGACCCCCTCATCGGTCGCCTACTCCGAACTCCTGCTGCGCCCCCTGCCCGGCGGAACGCTGACCTGGGCCCGGGCCGAGCAGGAAACCGCCCGCGGCCGGGTCGCCTGCGGCTGGTCCCTCGACGGCGACCGGATCACCGTCACCGCGGTGGTCCCGCCGGGCACCACCGCCGTCCTGGAAGTCCCCACGACCGACCCGGCGAGCATCGCGAGCGAGCACGGGACCCGGACCGGCACCACGCTCCGGCTGACCTCCGGCCGCCACGTCGTCACCGCCACCTTCCCGAAGGAGCAGCCATGAAGATCCGCCACGTCCTGCTGGCCGTGACGACCGGCGCCACGCTGGTCGCCTGCAGCGGAGGCACCAACGCCACGGGCACCGGGAACACCACCACCCTCTCGCTGGCCTCGGTCGACCAGGGCTCGATCGAGGACGTCGTCAAGGCCTTCGAAGCGGCGAACCCCGGGGTGAAGGTGAACTTCACGACCAGCGGCGCCGACCAGTTCCAGCAGCAGATCCGCACCCAGCTGTCTTCGGGCACCGCCCCCGACGTCATGTCGGTGTGGCCGGGCAACGGCAACCCGGGCACGGTCACGGTCCTGGCGAAGGGCGGCTACCTGCGTGACCTGTCCGACCAGCCGTGGGCCGCGAAGTTCCCGGAGGTCGTCAGCGACGTCGCCCGGTACCAGGGCAAGACCTACAACGCGATCTACGGGATCAATGGCATCGGCGCGGTCTACAACCAGGAGGCGCTCGGCAAAGCGGGCCTCGCGGCGCCGGCGACGTGGACCGAGCTGCTCGCGTTCTGCCGCGCGGCCAAGGGGAAGGGCACGCCCGCGTTCGCGCTCGGCATCCAGGACAACTGGGTCACGCAGGTGGCGCTGTACCCGCTGGCCGCCACGCTGGTGTACGGCCCGGACCGCGACTTCGAGAAGAAGATGGCGGCGGGGCAGACGTCCTTCGCGAGCTCGCCGTGGGCGGCCGCGTTCGCCAAGTACGGCGAAATGGACCAGGCCGGCTGCTTCCAGGACAACCCGCTGGGGACCAGCTACGAGGCCAGCCAGAAGCTGGCCGCGACCGGCAAGACGCTGGGCATCATCCAGGGCAACTGGGTGATCTCGCTGCTGAAGAAGCAGAATCCGAGCGGCACCTTCACGCTCAAGCCGGTGCCGGCGACCGACGACCCCGCTCAGACCATCATCCCCGCGGCGGCCGGCGCGGGTTACGGCGTCAACGCCAAGGCGAAGAACCCGGAGCTGGCCATGAAGTTCATCAGCTTCGTGATGTCCCCGCAGGGCATGAACCTGTTCGCGGAGAAGCAGGGCGGCCTCCCGGCGCTGGCGGACACGGGGTACCACCTCGACCCGTCGCTCACGGAGCTGTCCGGGTTCGTCAACCGGAACAAGACGGTCCCGTTCATGGACCAGCTGTGGCCCAACCCGAAGGTCCAGCAGACGATGCTGAGCGGCCTCCAGGAGGTGTTCAGCAAGCAGTCCACCCCGGACAAGGTCCTGGCGGCGATGGACGCCGACTACAAGGCCGGCGCCTGACCTCCGGCCCCCGTGCTGTTCGGCGCGGGGTGCCAGGTCACGGCGCGTGTTGGAGATAGGGCCCCAGGCGCTCGGCCAGTGACCTGCGGGTCGTGGCGATCGCCGGGCCGGGGCCCGCCGGACCGGTGTGGTGCCCGGCGACGGTGTCGGCGACGAACTGCGCGACCACGCCCGGGGCCGGCACGAGGTCGTCCCCGTGGCGCGCGATGACGACCGGGTCTTCGTCGGGGTCGGTTTCGACCGCGAGCGACCACCCGCGCCGTTCGCTCCACACCAGCATCACGTCGTGGTCGGGTCGCTCGAGCCACCGCCGGGGCAGGCCGAGGTAGGCGGTGGCCGTGTCGCTGATCTCCACCGTCGTGCTCTCGGCCGGGACGCCGACCGCGGCCGCCACCGCGCGCACGTACTCGCCCAAGCCGCGTTCGAGGGTCCGGGTGTCGGGTTCGGGGTGCTCCATGCCCGCCACGCTAGAGGGCCGCCGATCGGCGTGCCGGACGACCTGCGCACGTTGTGCCCGTTTAGCGCACGCACTGGCGGGAATTCCCGTTGTGCAGTGATGCGCGGTCGCCCCCAAGTCCCGGCGACGCAGGACTGGGGAAGGATTCAGATGGTCACGTCTTCGATGGAAGCCCGCGCGACGTCGCGCAACGAGTTCGGTGAGCTGGTTCGCCTGATGCGGAGTGAGGGTCTGCTGGATCGCCGTTACGGCTACTACGCGGTGAAGATCACACTCACCCTGCTCGCATTGGCCGGTGGGTGTGTGGCGTTCGCGGTGCTGGGCGATTCGTGGTGGCAGCTGGTCACGGCGGTCTTCTTCGCGGTGGTGTTCGCCCAGGTCGCGTTTCTCGGCCATGACGCGGGTCACAACCAGATCTTCCGCAGCGGGCGGGCGAACGACCGGGCCGGCTACGCCTTCGGCGCGGTGGTCGGCATGAGCTACGGCTGGTGGATGGGCAAGCACAGCCGGCACCACGCCAACCCCAACCACGAGGGTGACGATCCCGACATCGACATCCCGCTGCTGGCCTTCACCCGGCGGCAGTCGGCGGAGAAGAGCGGGTTCGTGCGGTGGACGTCGAAGCACCAAGCGGTGTTGTTCTTCCCGTTGCTGCTTCTGGAAGGGCTGAGCTTGCACGCGGCCGGTGTCCGTGCGGTGTGGCGCGGCGATGTTAAGTGGCGGTGGCTGGAAGCGGTGTTGCTGGCCGTGCACTTCGGTGTTTACCTGGGTGCGGTGTTCGTGGTGCTGTCCCCGCCGGTGGCGGTGGCGTTCATCGCCGTGCACCAGGGGTTGTGGGGCGTGTACATGGGGTGCTCGTTCGCGCCGGGTCACAAGGGCATGCCCACGTTCACCGACAAGAAGCAGCTCGACTTCCTGCGTAAGCAGGTGCTGACCAGCCGCAACATCCGCGGCGGCCGGTGGGTGGACTTCACGCTCGGCGGGTTGAATTACCAGATCGAGCACCACCTGTTTCCCAGCATGCCGCGGGTCAACCTGCGCCGCGCGCAGCCGTTGGTGCGTCAGTTCTGCGTCGACCACGGGATCGACTACGCCCAGTGCGGGCTGCTGAAGACGTACTACTACGTCCTGCAGCACCTGCACGAGGTCGGTGCGCCACTGCGCGAGAAGAGCGCGCGTCAGCCTTCCACGTCGGTCGAGTAGCGGAACCACCGCGCGGGATCGACCCTCCCGAGTCCGTGCGCGAAGCCATCCGGCACCGACTTTCAGGTCTCGGGCGGGTGGTCGGAGCGCGATTGGCGGCTGACCGCCGGTCATCCGGCTTCGTCGTCCTGCGGAGCGAAGCCCGCGAGGTCCGCTCCCGGAGGCGCCGTCGCAAGCACGAGAGGTCAGTCCACGTCGGTCGAGTAGCGGAATTCGTGCAGGGTCGCGGTTCCGTCGAGGACCTCCACGCCGATCATCCGCCCCGTGAAGCCCGCGGCGACCTCGGTGGACAGGTACCTCCCGTCGAACGAACCCAGCACCTCCGCGCGGCCGCTCTCGTCCGAAACGGCCAGCTCGACGAGGTCCGGCTCGGCCGCCTCGCGGAACGGGCCCGAAACCGGGGCCTCGATCGCGCGGATCCGCAGTGACACCGGAGAACCGGCCGCGACGGTCGTGACGACGCGGACAGCCGGGCCGATCGCGACTGTCGCCGTGACCGTGGCGCCGTCCGCTGTCAGGCCGTACCAGTGGCGGTCGTCGATGCGCACGACGAACCTCGCCGTCCCCGCGGAGACGTCGAGGCGGACCAGCGCCGTCCAGTGCACGTCGAGGGCCCGGGTCAGCAAGGCCCGCCTGAGGACCAGCTCGCCCGGCCCGGTCCAGCCGGTCAAGGGGGCGGCGCCCGGGGCGACCCAGCGCGGGTGCAGCTCGGCCGTCGGAAAGCGGTCGGTGAAGGAGTGGTCCGGGGGCTCGATCGTGAAGCGGTCCTCGACCACGACCGGCCAGCCGTCCACCCAGTCCACGCCGGCCAGGAACGTCTCGCGCCCGTTGACGTGGAACTGGGGTGTTTTCCCCCGCGGCCGGACCCCCAGGTAGACCATGGCCCAGCTGCCGTCGGGGCACTCGACGAGGTCGGCGTGCCCGGTGTTCTGCACCGGGTGGGTCGTGCTGCGGTGGGTCAGGATCGGGTTCGTGGGCGCGGGCTCGTAGGGGCCCTCCAACGTCCGGGCGCGGGCGATGGTGACGGCGTGGCCGCGCTCGGTGCCCCCTTCGGCGAGCAGCAGGTACCACCAGCCGTCGACGCGGTACAGGTGCGGGCCCTCGGGGGCCGCGAGGCCCGTGCCGTTCCACAGCAGCCGCGGCTCGCCGAGCATCGCTCCCGTGGCGGGGTCGATCGGCACGCCGGCGATCCCCGGCAGGTCCGGCCGGAACGACGCCCACGTGAGGTGGCAGACGCCGGCGTCGTCCCAGCAGAGGTCCGGGTCGATGCCCACCGCGCCGTCCACGTGCACCGGGGCGGACCACGGGCCGGCCGGGTCCTCCGCGGTCACGATCAGGTGGCCGCGGTCGGCCTCGAGGATGTTCGTGGTCACCAGGTGGAACCGGCCGTCGTGGTGGCGCAGCGTCGGGGCGTAGATGCCGGTGTTCGCCGCGCCTGCGGAGGGCGGCAGCTGGTCCGGGCGGGTCAGCGCGTGGCCCACCGGTTCCCAGGAAACGAGGTCGGTGCTGCGCCGGATCGGGACACCCGGTACGTACTCGAAGCTCGAATTCGCCAGGTAGTACGTCCCGCCGACGCGGCAGATCGACGGGTCGGGGTGGAATCCCGGGATGATCGGGACGGTCATCGCTGTCTCCTTCCCGGGTGCCCGCCGCGGGGATGGCGGCGGCGGGCACCCGGACCGGCGCACCGGGTCAGGCGTTGCAGGTCTTGTTGCGGTTGATGCAGTTCACGACCTGGTTCATGATGCTCTGGGACATCACGTTGGCGAAGTCGTCGTGGTCGGACAGCGGGTTGTGCTCTTCGGACGGGAACGAGTCCACTTTGTACTGCTTCTTGACCTGGATGTCGTGCGGGATGTCGTAGACGAGCGTGATCCGCAGCTGCGGCACCGCCTTGAACCCGGCGGCGCAGCGCCCGGCGGCGTCCGGGAAGACGATGTGCGTGCGGTGGTTCGCGCTGTCGGTGTTCTTGCCGTCCCAGCAGCTCGGGAAGGTGTGGATCCGTTCGACCTTGCTCCCTTCGGGACAGATCGGGTACTTGTCGGTCAGCCGGTTTTCGAAGCCGGTGCAGGTCCACGCCGCCCGGGTGTTCTTCGTGCCGTTGATCGACGGCTTGGCGTCACCGGTCAGGGCGCGCAGGAACTTCGGCATCGCGGTGACCTTGCCCGCCGGGCTGCCGCGGAAGGTGATGCCGACCTTCGCCGGGCGCTGGATCGCACCGTCGTTGTCGGGCAGCTCGTTGTTGGCGTCCGGACCGGGCAGCGGCGGGGCCGTCGCACCACCGTTGTTGCCGCCCGCCTGGCCCAGAACGCACGGGGCGAGGGCGTCGAGGCCCTGTGGCTTGGCGGCGGTGCGGCCGATGGCGATGGCCATGCGGTCGATGGTGGCGACGCGTTTGTCCTTGAGCGGGCCGAGGATGGCGTTCTGGACGAAGTTCGGCCCGCCTTGGCCCCGGGTGGCGACGAGCCGCTGGTTTGCTTCCTGGAGCTGCGTGTTCAGCAGCTGCAGGTTGCGGTCCACTTCGGCCTTGGCCGAGGCCGGCACGGCAGGGAGCTTGCTCGCGACGTCCGGGCAGGTGATCTGCTGCACCGCGCCGGCCGGGGCGCCGCCGCCGTTGCTCGCCGGGTTGCCGCCGCTGCCGGCCTGCTCCCGCAGCGCGCAGGGGGCGAGGGCGTCGAGGCCCTGGGGTTTGGCGGCGGTGCGGCCGATGGCGATGGCCATGCGGTCGATGGTGGCGACGCGTTTGTCCTCGAGCGGGCCGAGGATGGCGTTCCGGACGAAGTTCGGCCCGCCCTGGCCCCGGGTGCTGACCAGCCGCCGGTTGGCCTCGTCGAGCTGCGTGTCGAGCAGGTCCAGGTTGCGGTTCACCTCGGCCATCGCCGAGTCGGGGACGTCGGGCAGCTTGCTCGCGACGTCCGGGCAGGTGATCAGCGGGGAGGCGGCGTCCTGGGCCGCCTGGTCGCGATCGCCGTCGGCGGGCTTCGCCGGCTCGTTCTGCTCTTCGTCGGCGGTGTCGATGCGCACCACCGGCCAGAAGTAGGCCGATTTGTCCCCGTTCTTGCACGTGGTCCCGGCGGCTTCGAGGCTCTTGTTGTTCGAGTCCGCGTTGGACGAGAGGTTGCCGACGTAGTCGTGCAGGTGCTGGGCGCCGTTGCGGATCCCGGGCTGGGCGACGAAGTTGTCGGGGTTGAAGTGCTGGTTCTCGTTGCGGCCGCAGTCCACGGTGAAGGTGCCGGTGGACGCGCCGCGGGCGTTCGCGGGGTCGGCGTTGGACGGCGGGACCTTGAGGATGTCGATGTAGAGGGCCGGGTCGGCCTCGTCGGCGCTGGCCTGTCCGGGGTCGCCGAACGTGGTCGCCACCGCGATGCCGCCGGCGGCCACGGCGAGGGCGAGGGCACCGGTCGCGATCTTGGTTCGCCGGGAGATGCGGTGCTTTCCGGTGTTTCCGGGCATGAAGTCACTCCGAGGGGTTCAAGGGGAAGAGATTCCACTGGCCCGACACCAGTGGAGCGGTCGCTGTTAGCGATAACAATCTGCCCCGTGAATCTCGCGTTGTCCAGGACTTCGTCCGGTGAGGAAAGAGTTCGGAAATGTGGTGAACCGAATTGAACCCGCGGCCGTGTACCCCGGGTGCGGCGTGGAGTGCGGAGTCAGCTGTCCAGCAGCGTCAGAGCGGGGGTTTCGCCGGGGCCGGCCGGGAAGTAAGCGAGGAACGTGACGCCTTCGCCGAGGGCGTCGAACCGGGCGATCCGGGTCGATTCGGGCTCGTAGAAGACGTCGCCGGGGGTGAGCACCGATTCGGGTTCGCCTTCGACCTGGTAAACGGCCGAGCCCGTTTCGATGCTGCCGAACACCGGTCCGTTGTGGACGTGCAGGCCGGGGTGTTCGCCGGGGGCGATGGTGATGCGGCGGACCTCGACGTGGTCGATCACGCGCGGCGCCGGCAGGTGCTGGTCCAGCACCAGCGTGCGGGTCACGGCCGGGACGGCGGCGGGTTCACCCTCGCCCACGGCGTCGCCGAGCTCGGTCGGGGTGCCGTCGGCGGGGAGCTCCTCGATCGCCAGGTGGGTCAGCGGTGTGGTGTCGGTGGCGCCGTGCCAGTGCCACTCGCCGGCGGCGACGCGGACCGTGTCGCCCGGCCTGATCAGCTGGGCCGGGCCGCCCCGGCGCTGGACGTAGCCGGTGCCTTCGGTGACGATGAGGACCTGGCCCAGCGGGTGCCGGTGCCAGCGCGTGCGGGCGCCGGGGGCGAAGTGCACGCGGTCGACCCGCGTCCGGGACGGGCCTTCGGGCTCGGCGAGCGAGGTGAGCCACGCGCTGCCGGTGACGGCCTCGGCCGGGGCGGGGGTGCTGGTGGACGGGACGTGGCGGACCTGCACTTCGGCTCTCCTCGGGGTTCAGCGGGCGGTGAGCAGGGCGAGCAAGCCGGAAACGGCCTGGTCGAACGGCTCGGGGGAGTTCGCGGCGCGGGCCAGCACGTAACCGCCCTGCAGGACGGCGACGATCGTGGCGGCCAGCGCGGTGGTGTCGAGCCCGGCGGGCAGTTCGCCCGCGGCGCGGCCTTCGCCGAGGACCTCGGCCAGCCGCGCGCGCAGGCGGGTGAGCGTCTCGTCGACCGGGGCGCGCAGCACCGGGTCGGCCACGATTTCGGGGTCCTGGGTGAGCCGGCCGATGGGGCAGCCCTTGAGCACTTCGCGTTCGCGTCGCAGGTAGGCGGTGATGCGGTCGACGGCGGTGCCGGGCCCGCACAGCTGCCCGTCGGCGGCGGCCAGCAGCTCCTCGGCGGTGCGGCGCACGGCGGCCAGCGCGAGTTCCTTCTTGCCGGCGAAGTGGTGGTACATGCTGCCTTGCCCGGCGCCCGCCCGCTGCTGGATGGCCCTGGGGCTGGTGCCGACGTAGCCCCGCTCCCACAGCAGCTCACGGGCGCTGTCGACGAGCTGGTCCCGGGTTCCCATGAGCCCAGACTGTACATACTAGTAGGTACAGAATCAACGCTGTCACAACTTTCCGCCGGGCGGTGTCTTGAGGCCGACATCGTTCGAAAGGAGAACCTCATGGACCTGGCCCTGTGGATCACCGCCGGTCTGCTCGCCGCGGTGGCCTTGACCGGGGGAGTGAGCAAGGCGTTCGTGCGCAAGGAGAAACTGGCGGCTGCGCCGGGTGGGGAGTGGACCGCCGGCGCCGGTGCCGGCTTCGTCAAGAGCCTCGGTGTGCTCGAGCTGCTCGCCGCGGCCGGCCTGGTCCTGCCCGCTGTCACCGGGATCGCGCCGGTGCTCGTGCCGGTGACCGCGGTGTGCTGGGTGCTGCTGATGGTGGGTGCGATGATCACCCACGTCCGCCACGGCAGTGCCGGGTTCGTCGCGCTGAACCTGGTGTACCTGGCCCTGGCGGCGTTCGTCGCCTGGGGCCGTTTCGGTTCCTTCACGGCGTAAAGCGAGGAGAGGCCATGAGTGACCCGGCGACCGCGACCTTCGTCGCCCACCGGAACCTGCTCTTCACCGTCGCCTACGAGATGCTCGGTTCGGCGGCCGACGCGGAGGACGTCCTCCAGGAGACGTGGCTGCGCTGGGTCGAGGTCGAAGCGGCCACGGTGCGTGACGAGCGTGCGTACCTGGTCCGCATCACGACCCGGCTCGCGCT
Organism: Amycolatopsis sp. A133; assembly: GCF_031082405.1. Lineage (GTDB taxonomy): Bacteria > Actinomycetota > Actinomycetes > Mycobacteriales > Pseudonocardiaceae > Amycolatopsis. The sequence goes on along the minus strand of NZ_JAVHJU010000048.1, from coordinate 27,710 downwards.
GAACCGGCTGCGCACGATGAAGCGCCGCAAGGAGGCCTACGTCGGGCCGTGGCTGCCCGAGCCGCTGTTGACGACCCCGGACGTGGCCGAGAACGTCGAGCTCGCCGAAAGCGTTTCGATGGCGCTCATGCTCGTCCTCGAAACGCTCGCGCCGACCGAACGCGCGGTTTTTGTCCTGCGCGAAGTGTTCGACGTCAGTTACGACGAAATCGCGGAGGCAGTCGGAAAAAGCCCGGCCGCGGTCCGCCAGATCGCGCATCGCGCCCGCCGGCACGTCGACGCGCGCCGCCCGCGTGAGGTGGTTTCCGCGCGGGAGACCCGGGCGGTACTGGAGTCGTTCCGCCGCGCGCTCGAGGGCCAGGACCTGCAGGGAATGCTGGATTTGCTGGCACCGGACGTGGTCCTGATGAGCGACGGCGGCGGCGTCAAGCAGGCGGCACTGCGCCCGGTCACGGGCGCGGAAAAGGTGGGCCGGTTCATCACCGGCGGCCTCGGCAAGGCGGCGGTGGAGCTGACCATCGCTTCGGTGACGGTGAACGGAAACCCGGCGCTCGCCCTGCAGGTGGACGGCGCGTTCGACGGCATCATGGCGGTCCGCGTCGAGGGGGGCCGGATCAGCGGGCTCTATTACGTGCGGAACCCGGAGAAGCTGACCCGGGTGGCAGCGGAGACGCCGTTGACCCTGGGGTGAAAACGGTGGTGTGCTTCCCCGCACACCACCGCCCGAACAACCTTACTGCAGCCGCTTGTCCCAGTCGGCGAAGGCGTCCACCAGCTCCGCGGGCGCGCCGGAGTCCTGCAAGCGGCGGACCTCCGCCTCGATGTAGTGGCGGTACAACGGAACCAGCCCCGCCGCCAGCTCCGGCTCCACCTCCGCCGCCTCCAGAGGATGGCCGGCGCGGACTTCGCGGGCCAGGCGGACCAGCGATGCCGCCGGGGCGTCCGCCTGGCTCAGGTACCACTCGATCGCTTCGTCGTTGTTGGCCGCGCGGCCCGTCGGCGTCGTTCCCGAATACCGGAAGCGGACCGGGAACAGCACGGCCTTCGTGAACCACACCTTGTCCACCAGCAGCCGCTGGGGCGACCGGAACTCGGCCGTCACCTCGTCGGTCGCCAGGACCGCGATCGCGAAGCGGGCGCTCTCCAGCAGCAGTTCCGAGGCCTCCGGGCGGGCGATCTCCGCGCGGACGTCGTCGCCGAGCAGGACGCGGCCGTCGTCGGCCAGCTGCAAGCGGTCCAACGCCGGGAAGCGGCCGTCGTCGCGGCCCTCGCGCAGGGCCGGCAACGATGCCCAGAACACGGACAGCTTGCGGTGCAACGGGCTTCGCTCCTGCAGCGCCGCCGTCGTGCTTTCGACCACCGAGCGGTCGCCGACGTCGGTGAGGACGAGGGCCAGGTCGATGTCGCTCGCGGCCGCGGAGTAACCGCCGTAGGCCAAGCTCCCCAGCAAGTACGCGCCGATCAGGCGCTCTCCCAAGGCTTCCCGGTAGGCGCGGGCGGCCTCGGCGGCGATCTCGCGGGCCGCGTCGGCCGGTTCGGTGGTCGTCGTCATGCGGCCACCGTATCGCGGCGGGCGCACTCGGCGATGCGGTCGGAAACCACGCCGATCACCTGCCACGCGCGGTCCAGCACCGCGATCACCGCGTCCGGCGTCCAGTCACTGCGCCGCCGCAGCACTTCGTAGCCCATCTCGAGGTGCTCGACGTCGGCTTCGTCGTGCAGCTCGAAGTATTCGTCGTCGGGGAACGCGCGCGTGCCCGCCTGGCTGAACACCAGGCTGCCGGCTTCGAGCGCGAGGTGCGCCAGGACGGCCCGCTGCACGCCGGGCAGGATCGCGAACTGGTCGACGAACCAGGACGCCCCCATCTCGATCACCGGGTCCCAGACCAGCTCGCGGTCGTCCGCGCGGCTGCGGGCCAGGATCTTGTCGTGGCCGACCTCTTCCTCCTGGTGCTCGCACGCCAGCGCCCGCAGCTCCGGGTCGCTCTCGAACGTCACCCGGGCGCTGATCATCCGCTGGAAGGCGTTCGACCACGGCTGCAGGTAGGTGAGCACCGCCTTCTTCGTCTCGGCCGTGGTGTTCTCGTCGACCAGCAGCCGGATCAGGTCCGACGCCTCGTACTCCCGTTGCCGCTGCTCGTTGTGGCGGGCGACGCGCTCGACGTCCTGCTCGGTCACGATCTGCTCCTTACGGTGGTGCTGCGCGAGAACATCTTTCCGGTGCCGCTAACCAAGATCAACAGGCGAAAGCGGGGACGGCGGGGGCCGGTCGTAGACCGGGAACCGGAAGTACGTGGTCACGTCGCCGCGTCGCCCGGCCGCGCGGAAGCTCACCAGTTCCAGGACGCCCCGGCTGCCGGTCAGCGGCCCGGGCGCCAGGGCGGCGGCGAGGGTGCGGAACCGGCCGGGGTCGACGCCCTGGTCGTGCAGCAACGCGGCCGTGCGCTCCACGGCTTCCTGGTCGTCCGGGACGAGGGCGGGCAGCCGCAGGTACGTCGTCGACTCGGCGGCGCGGTCCACACCGGACCGGAACGCCAGGCAGGTCAACGCCGCTTCACCGGCATCGGCACCTTCGCCGGTCAACGTCCGGTAGGCGGCTTGCGCCCGGTGCGAGTCGTGGTGCTGCGCCACCGAGGCGACGCGGTCGACCTCGGCGAGGCCGGCGCCGTGGTTGCGGTAGTAGATCTTGACGCGGGCCTGTGCTTCGTCGGCCAGGTCGACCGCGAAGAACTCGATCTCGCGGTCGCCTTCGACAGTTTCGACGCGACGGCGCGTGTCGGCCCAGGCCGTGGCCATGCCGAGCCGCTCCATGGCTTCGGCCACCGCCGCTTCGCGGTGGGCGTGCGGCCACGAGTACAGCCCGAAGTACGTCTTGTGGACCACTCCGGATGGTGGCCGCCAGGCGATCGAGTGCCACAGCGGCGCCGGCGACGGGCGGCCCGCCCGCGGGGTGAACGTCTCGTGGACGTGGTCGAGACGGCGGGCGTGGAAAACGCTGTCACCAGGCCAGACCACGTCGTGGCCGAGGCTGTCGAACAGCACGCGCAGTTCCGGCTGCGGTCCGGACCAGTTGACCGACATCTCGGCCGGGAAGCCGTCGTCCGCCACATAGGACGGCTGGGCGGGCGCCGCCCCGATCCGCTCGTGCGCCCACGGCGGCAGCAGGGCGCGCAACATCCGGGTGGTCCGGACGGACTGTTCGAGCGGGACGTCGAGCGCTTCGCACGCGGTGGACCACAGTCCACCCAGGAAGTCGCCGAACAACCGGCCCTGTGCCGGATAGTTTTCCCTTATATATTCAGGAAACTCCGGCGCGCGACTGGTCACGAGCGGATGCTATCAGTTGGATGCTTGCTCAACTAAAAGTCTGCACCCGAGTGGTCCAGTCAATTGCGCCATGTGGGTTCTCCGGTGTCCGCCGTGGCCACGCAGGGCCACAACGGACACCGGAAGCGTCCGGTACGGACCAAAGCGGACACCGGGTGGACAAACCGCAGGTCTCAGACCCGGGCCGGAACCACCGTCATCGCGTGCTTGACCAAGCGGATCAGCGCGAGCTTGCTGGAGTCGCGGTCGCGTGCGTCACACATGACGATGGGCACACGATCCGGGACGACCAAGGCCTCGCGGATCTCGTCGGCGGTGTAGCGCGGCGCGTTGTCGAAGCAGTTCACCGCGACGACGAACGGGATCTTCCGGCGCTCGAAGAAGTCGATCGCGGCGAAACTGGTCTCCAGCCGCCGGGTGTCGACCAGCACGATCGTCCCGATCGCCCCGCGGGCCAGGTCGTCCCACATGAACCAGAAGCGCGCCTGCCCCGGCGTCCCGAACAGGTACAGCACGTGCCGCGGCGAGATCGTGATCCGGCCGAAGTCCAGCGCGACCGTCGTGGTCGTCTTGCGTTCGACGCCGGAGAGGTCGTCGACGCCGGCGCTCGCCTCGGTGAGCACCTCTTCGGTGGTCAACGGCGGGATCTCGCTGACCGAACCGACCATCGTGGTCTTCCCGGCGCCGAAACCACCCGCGATGATGATCTTGACGGGAGTGGGGACCATGTCGGCCCCGGTGCCGTCAGTACTTGATGAGGCCATCGAGAACCGCCTGGAGTGTTTCGAGGTCCGGCGTCTGCGCCGGGTTGTGGGCAGGGGACCGCGTGATGACGAGGCCGCGCTCGATCAGGTCGCCGACGAGCACGCGCACGACGCCCAGCGGGATCTTGACGTAGACCGCGATCTCGGCGACGGACACCGGGTGGCGGCACAGCTGCACGATCGCCACGTGCTCCGGGCCCAGCCCGGCCGGCTCCTGCTCCGACCGCAGGGTCATCACCTGCGTGGACAGGTCCAGCCGCGCGGTGCCCGCCGGCGTCCGGCCGCTGGTGATCGTGTACGGCCGGACCAGCGGCCCGGCGGCCTCGTCGTACCAGCCTTCGTCGGAGCTCATGTGGCCTCCCGCAGGACCGACGCCGCTTCCCGCGGCGCGGACGCCATGTAGTCACCGACGCGCTTGACGAGCCGGCTCATCTCGTAGGCGATCATCTCGACGTCGACGTTGTCCGCGGCCAGCACGGCGAGGCAGGCGCCCTGGCCCGCCGCCGAGACGAACAGGTAACCGCGCTCCATCTCGATCATGTTCTGCAGGACCGGGCCGCGGTTGAACTGCTTGCTCACCCCCTTGGCGAGGCTCTGCAGGCTGGAGGCGATGGCCGACAGCTGGTCCGAATCGTCCTTGCTCATCCCGGCCGACTTGCCGATCAGCAGCCCGTCGGCGGACAGCACGATGGCGTTCTGCGCGCCGACCACGCGGTTCACCATGTCGTCAAGCAGCCAGTTGAGATCGGGTTTGGGGTTCCCGTACTCGTTCATTCGACGTCAGACCCTGACTTTCCTGTGTGGACTTTCCTGTGTGCTGGCGCGGATCACGAGTCGTCGTCCGGCCCGCCGCGTCCGCGCCGGGTGCCCTTGTGGAACGCCGCGAGCGTCCGCGCGGTGCCTTCCCCCGGGGCCACGACCTCGTCCTGGCTGTCGTCGGGTTCGTGCTCGAGCTGGGCGACGAGGTTCTGCTGCGGCTCGCGCCGGGGCAGCCGGGGCCGGTCGTCGGTCGGCTGCACGTCCGTCGCCGGGGTGACGACGGCCGGCTCCGGCGTCGCCACCGGCACGGACGGCAGGGCGTCGGGCGGGGTGAGCGCGCGGGCCGGGTACGGCCTCGGCTTGGTTTCTCGCTTCATCGGGATCTGGCCGCTGAACGAGCTGGGCGTGTCCATCGTGCGGAGCGGGCTTTCTGCTGCCTGCGGCGCCGGGGCCCCCACCGGGGCGAGGACCGCGGTGTCCTCCGCCGGCGTCGACCCGGGGCCGTCGGCCCGGTCGGCGTGCTCGCCGGCCAGGTGCTGGGAGGGAATGAGGACGGTGGCGCGGAGGCCGCCGTAGCGGGACGGGTCGAAGGTGACGGTGATGCCGAGCCGGGCCGCCAGGCGCGCGACCACGAACAGGCCGAGGCTGGAGTCGGCCCGCAGGGCCATCGCGTCGAACTCGGGCGCTTCGGCCATCATCGCGTTGGCCCACTCGCGGACGCCGTCCTTCATGCCGAGCCCCTGGTCCGACACGTCGACGACGACGCCGCGCGCGACCATGCGGCTGGTCACCTCGACGGGCGAGCCGGGCGGCGAGAACGACGTCGCGTTGTCGACCAGCTCGGCGATCAGGTGGATCGTGTCGGCCACCGCGGCGCCGACGATGGCGACGTCGGCGACCTGTTCGACCTGGACCCGGGCGTACTGCTCGGTCTCCGAGACGGCGGCCCGCAGCACCTCCATCAGCGCGACCGGCTTGCGCCAGCGGCGGCCGGGCTGCTTCCCGCCGAGGATGATCAGGTTCTCGGTGGTGCGGCGGGCGCGGGCGGCGAGGTGGTCGAGCTGGAACAGCGACGCCAGCTGCGTCGAGTCGTCCTCCCGCGCTTCCATCTCGTCGAGGATCTGCAGCTGCTGGTGGACGAGGACCTGGTTGCGGTGCGCGATGCCGAGGAACACGTTGTGCACGCCGCTGCGGGCCTTCGCCTCGCTGGCCGCGGCGTTGACGGCGGTCAGCTGAGCGACGTTGAACGCCTCCGCCACCTGCCCGATCTCGTCGCGGCCGTGGTCGAGCCGGGGGAGTTCTTCCTTGAGGTCCACGGCTTCGCCGCTCTTCAGCCGCTCCACGATGTCCGGCAGCCTGTTGCGGGCGAGGTCGAGCGAGTCGTTGCGCAGCCGCGCGAGGCGCGTCATCAGCGCGCGGTCGACGAGCGAGCGGGACACCCGCACCGCGACGATGATCGCCGCCAGCGACGCCAGCAGGGCGACGATGCTGCCGATGATCACGTTGCGCAGCTGCGCGTCACCGGCGTCGATCGCGGCCGCCGAGACCTTGTCCGCCTGGGTGATGGCGAGTTCGTTGAGGCCCTGGGCGACCTGGGTCGTCGCGTTCTGCCAGTCCGTCCCGGACACCGGCACGGAGTTCTGCTCGCCGGGCGACCACGGGCCGTGCTTGACGATCGCGTCTTCGGCGGTCGCCAGCTGCCGCCAGGCCGTGCTGGTGCTCAGCGCCTGGTACCGGTCGCGGACGCTCGCGTCGAGGAACGGCGCGACCTGCGCCAGCTGGGTCCGGTAGATCCCGGACAGCTGCGCGAACTGGGCGAAGTCGTCGGGCGCGAACGTCCCGGCGGCGAAGGCCGTCGAGACCAGCGACGTCTCGCGCGACATCATGTCGCCGGCGCGGAAGACCGACGTCGCCGTGATGCCACCGGTCGCGGCTTCGGAGTCGGGGACGATCCGGGCCTGGGTGTCGAAGAGGTTGGACGCGGTGTCCATCACGCCGTTGTAGTAGGTGTTGACCTGGGCGCGGTCGATGCTGCGGAAGCTGATCTGCGAGCGCAGCACCGGCAGCTGGTCGAACTGGGACTTCAGCGCGTTGACCTTGGACGCGATCTCGTCCGGCGCGTTGGAGATCGTCGCGGCGAAGGCGTCCTTCAGCGCGGTGAGCTTCTCGTCGGTGGCCTGCTGCTGCTGCTGGAGCCGGGCCGGGCCGAGCGCCGGGTCGTCGAGGTACTGCAGCGCGGTCTGGCGTTCCTTCTGGAACTCGGCGAGCGCGGTGGCGGCGGGGATCGACACCTCACGCACGGAAGCCGCGACCAGCCGGACGTAAACGCCGTTGAAGAGGAAGTAGGAGGAGACCGCGATCCACAGCACCAGCAGTGTCACGCTGGGAATGAGAACGGTCCTGGTCAGCCTTTTGCGGATCGACTTGTCGTACGGCTTGTCCGACTCGTCTCTGGGGTCTTTGTTCAGCACGGCGGTTCACGAACTCCTGAGTGACGGTCGGCGAGGAATGGGGACCCGGACGAGGAAGCGGACACGACGATGGGACACAGCGGCCGCCGTCACCCGTCTTCGCCTCACCCTCCGTGTTGCCGCGAAATCGATCAGGGTCCGTTTTTTACCACGAACCCCGATGTGCCGGTCGTTGAGACCCGCCTTCCGGACACCCGTCCGGCTGGCGGAGAACGGTGTTTACTGTGTGCTCCGGGGCGATTACCGGCATTTCCTCAGGTGTCGGCCCCGGCGCGGATTTCGACAAGTTGCACACTGGGCCGAACGGGTGAAAGTGAATTCGTCCGGTTCGCCGCGCCGAAGCGTTCGCAAGGCGGGAAAAACGGGCACGGCGGCTGCCTGGAGAGGCACTGTGGGGGCGACTGTCGGTTGCGGGCGGGACAAGATGATCTTCGTCACGGGAGCCCGGGGAAGTCCCGGCCGGCGTGGAAAAGGCGGAACGCCGGGGTGCGAGTGCCCGGGTAGCCTGCGGTGCATGTGCCGGTACGGCGAGGTCGTTTACAAGGTCCACTACGTCTGCGTGCCGTGCCGCCGGAGTGTCAAGCACCTCTGGGACGGGGCCCGGCACCGGTGTCCGGGGTGTCGTGAGCCGATGGTCTTCGCCGGTCACGACTTCGCCGCACCCCCGCGTCGCGACGGTTCGGGCTGGGCCGCGGTCGGCGCGGTCCTGGCGGCCGGGCTGAAGTACGAGGGCTTCGAGCCGTGCGGCTGTGGTCGCGAACCGCAGTTCCGGCCGCGCACGGCGGCGGAGGTGCGCGCCCGGCGGCGGGTGGCGGGGCGTGTGGGTGTGCCGGACGCCGAGGCGCTGGCGGCTCGGGATCCGCTGGATTTGCTCGGCTGAGGTGCGGCCCCGGGAGGCGCGTGGTGTGTTCGACCCGAAGTCCCTGGTGGCGGGTCGGGGGTGCGGGTGCGCCGGACCCGGAGTCGCCGGCGGCCCGGATTCGCGCGGTCCCGACTGGCGGACGGTGGTCCAAGTGTCCGGGGGCAGCCTGCGCGGGTGGCGGGTGGCGGGGGTCGGGCGTGCGCCGGACCCGGAGTCGTCGGCGGCCCGGGATTCGCACCGTCCCCCGGCTGGCGGCCGAGCCAAGGTCGGAGTGATCACTCGCGCAGGTGCGGGCTCAGCCGTCGTCCGGCTCGCCGAACCCCACGTCCTCTCGCGGTTCCGGCAACGGCCGCCGCGGTTCGCGGACTCCGCTGGGGTCTCCGCCGCCGGTGATCCACACCGTCACCGTCGTCCAGCGGGCCACGCGCGCGCCCGCGGCGGGCAGCTGGGCGGCCACCAGGCCGTTCATCAAGGGGTGCGGGCTGTCGGGATCGGGTCCCTGCAACAGCAATCCCGCGTCGTGGCCGGACAGCCACGCGTCGAGCGCCTGCCGTCCCCGGAAGTTCGGCACGACCACCGGTTCGTCCGCCACTGCTCCTCACCCGCTCCCCAGGATACCGAGCCGCGCAAGGTTTTACATCGGTCGAGCTATTGTCAAGCGGGATAGACACCGCCTAAAGTCCTGTAAACCCAGCCAACGGAGGAGGGCGTCATGACCGCAACCGTGCCCGCCGGCTCGACCGCGCTCTGGCGCGACCGCAAGCGCTACCTGTGGCTGATCGGCCTGGTCGTCCCCTCGCTCGCGTTCCTCGCCATCGGCCTGCACGCCGCCACCGGCTGGGGCGGCTGGTTCTGGATCGGGCCGGTCGTGATCCTCGTGGTCGTGCCGCTGATCGACCTCGTCGCCGGGCTCGACCGCAGCAACCCGCCCGACGACGTCATCGAACGGCTGGAGAAAGACCGCTACTACCGCTGGATCACCTTCGCGTTCCTGCCGGTCCAGTACCTCGGCTTCGCCGCCGCGTTCTGGCTGATCGCCCGCGGCGACCTGACCGTCGCCGACAAGATCGGGCTGGCGATCTCCATCGGCTGCATCGGCGGGATCGGCATCAACACCGCGCACGAACTGGGCCACAAGAAGGAGAGCCACGAGCGCTGGCTGTCGAAGATCGCGCTGGCGCAGAGCTTCTACGGTCACTTCTACATCGAGCACAACCGTGGCCACCACGTCCGCGTCGCGACGCCGGAGGACCCGGCGAGCAGCCGCGTCGGCGAAAGCTTCTACCGCTTCTGGCCGCGCACGGTCTTCGGCTCGCTGCGATCCGCGTGGCGCCTGGAGCGCAAGCGCTACGCCCGCCGGGACAAGCACCCGTTCCGCCTCGGCAACGACGTCCTCAACGCCTGGCTGATGTCCGCGGTGCTCTGGGCGGCCATGGTCGCCTGGCTCGGCGCCGGCATCCTGCCCTACCTGGTGATCCAGGCCGTGATCGGCTTCTCGCTGCTGGAGGTCGTCAACTACATGGAGCACTACGGCATGCTGCGCCGGCGCGTCGGCGCACCCGGGAAGCGCCGCCACGAGCGCGTGGATCCCAGCCACAGCTGGAACTCCAACAACATCGCCACCAACGTCCTGCTCTACCACCTGCAGCGGCACAGCGACCACCACGCCAACCCGACGCGGCGCTACCAGACGTTGCGCGACTTCGCCGAGTCGCCGGTGCTGCCCACCGGGTACGCCGGGATGATCGTGCTCGCGCTCATCCCGCCGCTGTGGCGCCGGGTGATGGACCCGCGCGTGCTCGCCCACTTCGACGGCGACATCTCGCGCGCGAACATACAGCCTTCGAAGCGCGCGAAAGTCCTCGCGCGGTACGGAACCCGCGTCACCGCCGCCGCGCCGGAGCACACCGACACCCGCGGCGACGCCACCGAAGGCGGCATGTGCCCGGGCTGCGGGTACGTCTACGACGAGAAGCTCGGCGACCCGCGCGAGGGTTTCCCGGCCGGCACGCCGTGGTCGGCGATCCCGGACTCCTGGTGCTGCCCCGACTGCGGGGTGCGCGAGAAGGTCGACTTCGTCGCGCCGGGCCGGGTGGGTGCGTGATGCGGATCGACGCGGACCGCGCGAAGTGCGACGGCCTCGGCATGTGCGAGGCGATGGCGCCGGACTTCTTCGAGGTGGGCGAGGACGGCACGGTCGTCGTGCTCGACGACCGGCCCGGCGAGCAGCACCGGCAGGACGTCGCCGCGGCGGTGGACGCCTGCCCGGTGCTCGCGCTGAAGCTGACATGACCCTCGTCGTCGTGGGTGCCTCGCTGGCCGGGCTGCGCGCGGTGGAGTCCGCGCGCCGCACCGGCTACCGCGGCCGGATCGTCCTCGTCGGCGCCGAAGAGCACCTGCCCTACGACCGGCCTCCGCTGTCGAAGGCGTTCCTCGACGCCGGCGGCCCGTCCCGCGTCGAGCCGTTCCACCCGGAAGCGGTGCTGCGGGACGACCTCGGCGTCGAACTGGTGCTGGGCGCCCCGGCGGAAAGCCTGGACACCGGCGCGCGCGAAGTCGCGGTCGCCGGGACGGCTGTGCGTTACGACGCCCTCGTCATCGCCACCGGCGCGACCGCGCGCCGCCTTCCCGGCGCGCGCACGCTCCGGACGGCCGAGGACGCCGTCGCGGTGCGCGCCGCGCTGGACGCCGGTGCCCGCACGGTCGTGATCGGTGCCGGGTTCATCGGCTCGGAAGTGGCGTCGGCGGCGCGCAGGCGCGGCCTGCCGGTGACGATCGTCGAGGCGTCCGCCGTCCCGCTCGCCCGCGCGGTGGGGGAGACCGCCGGGGCGCGCCTGATCGCGCTGCACCACGCGGCCGGCACCGAGCTGCGGCTCGCCACCGAGGTCACCGGCGTGGCCGGCGACGGCGTGCACCTGGCGGGTGGCGAGGTCCTGCCCGCGGACCTCGTCGTCGCCGGCATCGGCGCGGTGCCGGCCACGGGCTGGCTGGAAGGCAGCGGGCTGACGCTGCACGAGCGCGACCGCGGGGTGGTGTGCGACGCGACGCTGGCGGCGGGTCCACCGGGCGTCTACGCGGCGGGCGACGTCGCGCACGTGCCGAACCCGCTGTTCGACGGCCTCGGCGTGCGGCTCGAGCACTGGACGAACGCGGCCGAGCAGGGTGCGGCCGCCGCGCGGCACGCGCTGGACCCCGCCTCGGCCCGCCCCCTCGAAGCCGTGCCGTACTTCTGGTCCGACTGGTACGGCCGGCGCATCCAGTTCGTCGGCACCCCGCACGCCGACGAAGTGGTGTCCGCGGGCGGGGTGACGCTCTACCGCCGCGGCGACCGGCTCGCCGGTGCGCTCACCGTCGACCGCCCGCGCGAGATCATGAAGTACCGCCGCCGCGTCGCCGCCCGGTCTCCGTGGACAGAGGCGCTGGCCTTCGCGGGCGCCGCCTAGAATGGCGATCATGAGTGCGGCACTTCCGGCGGCGCCCGAAGGTGGTCAGCACCGGCAGCCGATCATCACCGCGGCGATCGAGCTGACCGCGCGGTCCGGCTGGCAGGCGGTCACGATGGCCCGGCTGGCCGAGGCCGTCGGCGTCAGCCGCCAGACCGTCTACAACGAGATCGGCTCCAAGGCCGCGCTGGCCGAGGCGATGGTCACGCACGAGCTCGGCCGGTTCCTCTCGGTCGTCGCCGCCGCGTTCGACCGCCACGAGGACGACCTGGTCGAGGCGATCTACGACGCCGTCCGCGCGGTCCTCGAGCTGGCCGACGACAACACGCTGCTGCGCGCGATCGCCTCCGCCACGCACGGCACCGCGCCGGAACTGCTGCCGCTGCTGACCACCGAGGCGGGCTCGCTGCTGACGCAGGCGAAGGTGGTGCTCACCGCCCGCGTGGCGGCGTACGAGCCGCCGTTCACCGACGAGCAGCTCGCCGTGGTCGTCGACCTCGTCGTCCGCGCGGTCCTGAGCCACGTCATGCAGCCGTCGGACACCCCGGCCCGCACCGCGGACGCGCTGGCGTGGGTCGCGGCCCGCGTCCTCGGCGTGGACGCGACCCCGCCGCTGCGGCACCGCTGAGTCACCGGAGGCCGTGCCGGTCCAGCCACGCCGCGACCTCGGTGGCGATCTCCTTCGGCCGGTCCTCCTGGGCGTGGTGCCCGGCTTCGCCGCACGCGACGACGTCGAGCGCGGCGACGTTCTCCCGGCACCACCTCGCCACCTTCTCCCCGATGAGCAGCGTGGGAGAACCTTCGAACGTCATCAGCAGTTTCGGCGTCCCGGTGCTGGTGGCCAGCCATTCGTCATAGGCCTCGATGCGCGCGACGACCTCGGCCGGCTCGCCGCCGAGGGGCAGCTGCCGCGCCCAGGCGAGCACCGGCCGGCGGCTTTCCGGCGTGGGGAACGGCGCGAGGTACGGCTCGAGGTCCGCCACCGGGGTGCGCACCCCGCCGGTGAACGCCTGCCGGACGAACAGGTTCTCGTCCAGCACCATTTCTTCGCCGACGCCGGGCGTGCGGATCTTGCGCGTGCGCTCCGCCGCCTGCGGGGTCACGTCGTCCCAGGCCATCGGCTTCACGATCGTCTCGAAGAACGCCACACCGCGGACGCGGCCCGGGTGCCGGGTGGCGTGGTCGAAGGCCAGCGCGCCACCCCAGTCGTGCCCGACGAGGACGACGTCGTCGAGGCCGAGCGCGCCGAACCAGGCGTCGAGGTGGCGGGCGTGGTCGGCGAAGGAGTACGCGATGTCCGGCTTGGGGGACCGGCCCATGCCGATGAGGTCGGGGGCCAGCAGGCGGCCGCCGCCGACGTGCGGCAGGACGTTGCGCCAGCCGTACGACGAGCCGGGGTTGCCGTGCAGGAAGACGATCGGGGTGCCGGTGCCGGTTTCTTCGTGGTGCAGCGTCATCTCTCGTCCTTCAGCGGGGTGTCGAGGAGGAGCGTGAGTTCGCGGCTCAGGGCCGCGGTGCGGTCGCTTTTCCGGCCGCCGAGGGGCGCGAGCAGGCGCTCGAGCAGTTCGGCGACGGTCGCGATCGCGGGCTCGACGACCTCACGGCCGCGTGCGGTCAGGCGCAGCCGGATGGTGCGCGTGTCCGCGGGGTCGCGGGTGCGCTCGACCAGGCCGTCGGCGTCGAGGGAGCGGGCGAGCTTGGAGACGTAAAGCGCTTCGAGCCCGGTCTCGTCAGCGAGTTCCCGCTGGCTGGGGGTGTTTCCAGCGCGTTCCAACCCGGAGAGCGAAGCCAGGAAGACGTATTGCGCGTGCGTGAGGCCCGCGGGGGCCAATGCGCGGTCGACCGCCACGCGCCACTTCGTGGAGAGCCGCCAGATGAGGTGCCCGGGAGTGCCCATGCCAGATAACGTACATGGTTATTAAGTACATGGCTACTATCCGGCCAGTTCGCGAATCCGCTCCATCGCGGCACGGACCTCGGTGAACCCCGTGGTCAGCGGGCTCAGCCCGATGCGGATGCCGTCGGGACGGCGGAAGTCGATGAGCACGCCGTGCTCGATGAGCACGCGGGCCAGCCGTTCGGCGTCGGGGTGCCGCAGGGTGACGTGGCCGCCGCGGCGGGCGTCCTCCCGCGGCGAAGCCACGGTGAACCCGAGCGGGACGAGCCACGCGTCGGCGAGGTCGAGCACCCAGCGCCCGAGCGCGACGGCCTTGGCCCGCACCCGCTCGATCCCCGCTTCGGCCAGCAGTGCGACGCCTTCCTGGACGCCCACCATGCCGAGCACCGGCGGCGTCCCGGACAACGCGCGGCGGATGCCGGGCGCGGGCACGTACCGCTCGGCCATCCCGAACGTGTCGGCCGCGCCCATCCATCCGGTGATCGGCTGCCCGAACGCCTCGTGGTGGCGTGCGTTGACGTAGAGGAACGCGGGCGCGCCGGGGCCGGCGTTGAGGAACTTGTACGTGCAGCCGACCGCGAAGTCGGCACCGTCGGCGTCCAGGGCGACCGGGATCGAGCCGACGCTGTGGCAGAGGTCCCAGACCGCCAGGCCGCCGCGCTCGTGCACCACCCGCGTGATCCCGGCGAGGTCGGCGATCGCGGCCGAGCGGTAGTCCACATGGGACAGCACGACCGCCGCGGTGCGCGGTCCGGTGACCGCGGCTACGTCGGCGGCGCGGACGTCCGGGCTTTCGAGCCACCGGACCGCACACCCGAGTTCGGCGGCGACGCTTTCGACGAGGAACCGGTCGGTGGGGAAGTTCGCGGTGTCGGTGACGATCTCGTCGCGGCCCGGCCGCAGCGCGACGGCCGCCCGGAGCACCTTGTACAGGCACACGGACGTCGAATCGGCGACGATCGTCTGCCCGGGCGCCGCGCCGAGGGCGACGCGGCCCAGCTCGTCCCCGATCTGCTCGGGCAGCTCGAGCCAGCGCTCGTCCCACGACCGGATGAGCCGGGCGCCCCACTGCTCGGCGACGACCTCCTGGAGGCGGTCGGCGGTGGCGCGCAGCGGACGGCCGAGGGAGTTCCCGTCGAGGTAGGCGACGACACCGGGATCGGTGATCGGGACGAACCGGTCCCGGAACCCGGCCAGCTCGTCCGCCGCGTCGAGGCGCGCGGCCTCTTCGAGCGTGGTCAGCGGTTCTTCTCCTGCACCCGCACGGTTTCCTTGCGCACCTCGGCGTGGGTGGCGCGTTCGCGCACCAGCCAGTCGGGGTTCTCGGTCTTGATCGCGTCGATCTGCTCGGTGGTGAGCGCTTCGGTGATGCCGCCGCGGGTGAGGCCGCCGATGGAGATGCCCAGCTTCGCCGCGACGACCGGCCGCGGGTGCGGGCCGGTGCGGCGCAGCTCGCGCAGCCACTCCGGCGGGTCGGCCTGCAGCGCGTTCAGCTCGTCGCGCGAGACGACGCCCTCCTGGAACTCCGGGGGCGTGGCTTCGAGGTACACACCCAGCTTCTTCGCCGCGGTCGCGGGCTTCATCGTCTGGGCGGTCTTGTGCGACGTCATGCCGTCCAGGGTAGCCAGCGCCCCGCCCGGTAGCCTGACCCGGTGACCTCGTTCCGTCTCGCGTACGTCCCGGGCGCGACGCCCGCCAAGTGGGTGCGGACCTGGGGCGAGCGGCAGCCGGCCGTCCCGCTGGAGCTGGTGCCGGTGGCTGCGGCGGACGCGGCGGAGCTGATCCGCTCGCGCGGTGCGGACGCGGCGCTGCTGCGTTCCCCGATCGACCGCGACGGCCTCCACGCGATCCCGCTCTACACGGAGACGACGGTGGTGGTCGTCCCGAAGGACCACCTGCTCGCGGCGGCCGACGAAGTGTCCACAGCGGACTTGGCGGACGACGTCGTGCTCCACCCCCTGGACGACACGATCGAGTGGCCTTCGCTCCCGGGCCGCCCGGCGGTTTCGCGGCCGGAGTCGACGGCGGACGCGATCGAGCTCGTGGCGGCGGGCGTCGGCGTGCTGGTCGTCCCGCAGTCCCTGGCCCGCCTGCACCACCGCCGCGACCTGACGTACCGGACGGTCACGGACGCGCCGCAGTCGAGCGTGGCGTTGTCGTGGCCGGAGGACGAGACGACGGAGCTGATGGAGACGTTCATCGGCATCGTCCGCGGCCGCACGGTCAACAGCACGCGCGGCCGCCAGCAGCAGCCGTCGTCGTCGGCGCCATCGTCCTCGGAGAAGAAGCGGCCGGAGCGGAAGCCGGCGGCTCCGAAGAAGCCGGCCGCCCGCCGGGGCGGCGGCGCCCCGAAGCGGGGCAAGCCGCGCCGGAAGTCCTGACTCAGTTCGTCGCGCACACGCAGTTGCCGTCCACGCGGTCGGGCAGGTCCGGGTCGTCGAACCAGTGGCCGTCCTCGCCGAGGTAGCGGAACTGCAGCACCGTGCCGGGCGCCACGTCGACCGACGCCGAACGACGGCCGTTGGACCGCGGGGTGAGGTGGTGTCGGCCGGGGGTCCAGTCGTTGAACGAGCCGACGACGCTCACCCGGCCGGGTGGCGCGCCGATCGGCAGGCTGAACGTGACGCGCTGGGTGCCGGCCCGGCTCTTGCTGATCTTGATCACTGGTGGGGCCTTTCGCGGGAACGGTTCGGGAGGGCGTGCTCGGCACTGAGCGCCGACATGATGGCACAGCTGTGACGATTTGGTCACGCCGAGTGCCCGATTGGGTTACAGGAGGGCTCAACGGTCCGCCACCGACCGGGTGGTCCTCGGGTGAACCATGATCATCTTGGGGTTGCTTCCCTGTGGTGGTGGGAAACTGACTGCCGTGACCATCGCCGCTGATCGTCAAGTCAAGGACCCGTGTGCCTGGCTCAGCGCTGTCACCCACGAGCTCGCCGTCGCCCCTCCGGCCGACACGCGAGCAGTGCTCATGACGGTGTGGGACGGGTTGGTCGCCGCCCGGCTGGCCGGGCTGCACGCCGCTGTGGCTTCGCCCCGCTGGCGGGCCAGACAGCGGCACGCCGAAGCGGTCGAGTTCGATCTCGCCGTGCAGCTGGCCCGCAACTGCACGGTCGGCACCGGCCTGGCCATCCCGGCCCGGCTGCCCGGAGCCGCGGTCCCCTGGTCCGCCGAGCGGGCCGACGCGGCCGTCGCGGCGGTGGTTTCCTTCTGCAGCGCGGCGGAGGCGATGCTGCGCCGGGCGGGCGAGCTGACGCCGGTGTGGGAGGACAGCCTGCTCGGCCCGGTCGCGCTGACCCGCTGGCTGGCGGACTGCTGGACGGGCTGCCACAGCGGCTGCCCCCTGCGGCTCCCGGTGCCCCCGCCCACGTGGTGGCGCTGAGCGTGTCCGTCAGGGGAAAACCGGTGCGGTGGAGAGGAGGCCGA
The DNA here is from genome assembly GCF_031082405.1 of Amycolatopsis sp. A133. Classification (GTDB taxonomy): domain Bacteria; phylum Actinomycetota; class Actinomycetes; order Mycobacteriales; family Pseudonocardiaceae; genus Amycolatopsis. The sequence goes on along the minus strand of NZ_JAVHJU010000048.1, from coordinate 10,758 downwards.
GGGTGACCGAAGCCCCGCTCTCGAGACTCCCGGAGCAAACCCGCGCGGCGGTCCGCGCACTGCTGCTGGCCGAGCTGACGGCGGCGGTCACCCGGGCACGGGCGGCGGGCTGCCCGGCGGAAGTGTTGACGGCGGTCTTCGAGGCCCGGCGCCGGTCGGTCGAGCCCGGACACGCTTGCGACCGCCGCGAATGACCCTCCGGCAACCCCGGCCGCCGCGAGTGACTCATTCGCGACCTCGGCCGTCGCGCGTGAGTCCCGGGGATCACGAATGACTCACCGGCAACCCCGACCGCCGCGAATGACTCATTCGGGACCCCCGACGTCCCGAATGAGTCATTCGCGGCACCCGCCCGGCCAGCTCCGGCCCTCAGCGGCCCAGGATGGCCAGCGCCGTGGCCACGATCCCCTCCAGCCGTCCGCGGTCCGCCAGCGCCGTGGCCAGCCAGTCGTCCCGGGAGCCGGCTCCCGGCGCCCGGTCGAGCCCGCCGAACACCGTCCGGACCACCGCCGTGACCGTCGCCGCCGGGCTCTCTCCGCGGTCCAGCCGCGCTTCGATCGCCGCCAGCGCCTGCTCGGCCAGTCCCGTGAGGCGGGCGTCGTCGATCTCGTGCGCGCCGACCAGCTCCAGGGCCGGGAGCTCCGACGGCATCGGGGCGACCGGTGCCTGCTTGTGCCCCAGCGGGCGCTCGACGTGCTCGGCGTGCCACTTCGGGCGGGTGCGCATGGCGGCCAGCACCTGCCCGACCTCGCGGTCGAGCGTGTCGCGGCCGGCCACCGGCTCGCCGGTGACCTCCGTGCGCCGCGCCGCCCAGCCGTCCAGGGGCCACAGCTCGGCGCCCGCCGTTGCCGTCACCCCCGCCCACACCAGGATCTGCACGGCGAGGTCGCACAACCAGGGATCACCGCCGAGGGCTTCGCCCAGCCACGACGGGAGGCGGGGGCGCTGCAACGCCCCGATCTCGCCGCGCCGGCGGCGGTGCGCGTCGACCGTGGCCGGGTTGAGGCGGGTCGCCAGCCAGCCCTCGAGGTTCTCGATGGGGCCGGTCGCGCGCCGCAGTGCGTGCTCCACCACCGCTTCGACGTCGTCGTGGAAGCGGTCGAGGCAGTCGGGCCGCAGCCACTCGAGGCCGCGGGCGCAGTCCGGGTGCCGTCGCCGGTGCTCCAGCGGCTTGGTGACCCGCGTGAAGACCAGCGGCCAGGCGACCGCGTAGACGCCGCCGCGCAACCGGGCGAGGGCGCCGGGCCGGGCGGCCGCGGCCGAGCCGGCGAGCAGGCCGTCCCGGGCCAGCCGGCGCACCCCGGTGACGTCGGCCGGCCCGGGCGCCGGGCGGATCGTGTCGAGCAACCTTCCTCCCCGATGTCGACGGGAAAATGGTCGGCCAGCCGGAGAATGGGAAAAGGCCGCACGCCGGCCGATATCACCCGGAACTGGCCAACGACGGGCCAGCGCCGAATCACCTGATCGGCGCAGCCGGTGCCGCCGATCGCCGCGAAGTGGGCGTGTCACAATGGAAATCCCATGGCACACAAGGACGGGCTGCTCCGGGAACTCGCCGCATTGCGGCGCGGCTGGGGATTGGAAGCCGACCGGCTGCGAAGCCGGCTCGGGCCCCTCGTGGCCGGCTGGTGCGAAATCCACCGGACGACGAGCGACCGCGAAGCGCGGCGGGTTCTGCGCGACGCGATTTCCGCCGCGATCGCCGAATTCCCGGCCGACGACCGCCTGGCGGTCAACGTCGCGCTGGGCATCGCCCCCGGCGCGCAGCACGCTCTGCTCAGCGACCGGATCGGCGTCCTCGCGGACCGGCTGCGCGTCTCGGAGCGCACGGCCCGGCGGCGGATCGACCGGTCGTTCGTCCGGCTCGCCGCGGAGATCGAGGCCGGCACGCGGCCGGGCGACGGCGTGCCCGACCCGGACAAGGGCTGGTTCGTCAAGCGGCTCAGGGTGCTCGTGCGGCTCGACACCGCCGAGCCCCAGGTCACCGAAGAGCGGCTGATCGTGGCGACCCGCGACGGCCTCGGCCGGATTTCCGCCCAATTCACCGTGCCGCGCACCGAGGACGGCCGCGACGGCGAGCGGCACGTCGACGCCGACGCCCAGCACGGCGTCCGGATCAGCACCGGCCACCGGGAGGGCCAGCGGCACTTCCGCTGGCTGCTCGACCTGCCGCGCCCGCTGTCCCGTGGCGACAACCACACGTACTCGCTGGCGTACCGCATCCGGGACGGCCTGCCGATCCGGCCGTCGTACGTGTTCGTGCCGCTGGTGCCGTGCGAGTCGTTCACCGTGCGGGTCCGCTTCGACCCGCAGCGGCCGCCCGGGGTGGTGTGGCGGCTGGACCGCGTCCCGCCCTCGGTGCTCGCCGACCCGCCGCAGCCGGGTGAGCCGTTGCCGCTCGACGGCGCGTGCGAGGTGGCCCAGGAGTTCACCGCGCCGCAGCTGGGGTACGCCTACGGGCTGCGCTGGCTGCCCGGGCCGCCGGAGCCGTCCGCCGTCATCGATTGACGGCGTTGGGCGGCTGGTTGATACTGGCTTTCCGGCGGCGACGTCCGCCGATGTCCATTGTGGACACATCGGGGGGTGCGCCCCCGGAGTTCGCACAAGCCAAGCTACCTGGGGAAATCCATGACGATCCTGGTGACCGGGGCGACCGGCAACGTCGGCCGCAACGTCGTAGACCTGTTGGTGCGGGCGGGCGCGGACGTCCGCGCGACCTCGCGCAATCCGGATGCGCTCGACCTGCCGGCGGCGGTCGACGTCCGCCGTGCGGACCTCCTCGAGCCGGAGACGTTCGAGCAAGCCCTGCACGGCGTCGAGAAGCTCTTCCTGTACACCCAGCCGTCCGGGATCGAAGGGCTGTTGGAGGCCGCGAAGGCCGCGGGGGTCGGGCACGTCGTCCTGCTGTCCTCGCTGGCGGCCGCCGGGCGCGACCCGGACCACTGGATCGCGCGGTGGCACCTGTCCGAAGAGGAGGCGATCGAGCGGTCCGGGCTGGCGTGGACGTTCGTGCGGCCGGGCGCGTTCGCCGTGAACTCCCTGCAGTGGGCCGAATTCGTCAAGAAGGGCGAGCCGGTGCCGATCCTCTACGCCCACTCCTACCTGTCCTCCATCCACGAACGGGACATCGCCGAGGTGAGCACCTGCGCGTTGCTGCAGGACGGCCACGCCGGCGCGAAGTACCACATCACCGGTGGCGAGAGCATCACCCAGGCCGAGCAGCTCGCGCTCATCGGCCGGGCGATCGGCCGTGACCTGCCCTTCGTGGACCTCACCGGTGACGCCGCCCGCGCCGATTTCCGCGCGCGGATCGGCGGGCGCTTCGCCGAGCTGGTCGAGGAGGGGACGGTCGGCCGCGGGGACGCTTCGAGCATCATCGAGACGCGGATCCGCTACTACGAAGAAGCTCTTGACGGGCCCGAGGAGATCGATTACACCGTCGAAAAGGTCCTGGGCAAGCCGGCGCGCAGCTTCGCCGAGTGGGCGGAAGACCACAAGGCGGACTTCACGGACTAGCCTCGAAGGGCACTACCACCCCGTCGCCCGCAAGGCAATCCTGCGCGTGGACCCGATCTCACGGGTCCGCGCACCGCGCTCAGTGTCCACACAGGACTCAAGAGAGCGGTTTCCGCAGGAAGTGCCCATTGGGGCGGCGGGGTTTTGTGCTGTGCGGGTGACCTCGGGGCGGCGCGCCGCGACACCGAGGAATACCAAGTGAGGGGATGCGCGGGCGGTCGCCGCTTGGCTAACGTTCCGAATCCGAGCCGCACCCACCGCTCCACGTCGTGCGGATCGCCTCATTCCCACGCGCAAGGGGGCGCCATGACCACCTCTGACACCGTTGTGTTCCCGCAGGACCGCACCTGCCCCTACGAGCCGGCGCCGGCCTACCTGCCGTTGGCCGGGCAGAAGCCGCTCGCCCAGGTCGCGCTCTACGACGGGCGGCGCGTCTGGGCGATCACCAGCCGGGACGTCGCGCGCCGGCTCCTGATCGATCCCCGGATCTCCAGCGACCGCACCAATCCCGCGTGGCCGATGATGTTCGCGAGCATCGCCGCCACCGTCAGCGACGCCCAGCAGAAGGTCATGAAGATCGTCACCGCGCTGGTGGGTGTCGACGGCCCGGTGCACAACGCCCGGCGCAAACTGCTGATCCCCAGCTTCACGACCCGGCGGATCAACGCCCTGCGCCCGCAGATCCAGGCGATCGTCGACCGGCAGCTGGACGAGCTGGTCGCGGCCGGGTCACCCGCGGACCTGATCCCCGCGTTCGCCGGACCGGTGCCCGTGACCATCCTGTACCGGCTGATGGGCATCCCGGACAGCGATCACGAGTACTTCGAGAAGAAGTCGTACCAGCTCGCGGCCGGTCCGGACGCCAATGCGGCCTACGACGAGCTCATGGCCTACATGGGCGAGCTGATCGCGGCGAAACGGCGGAACCCGGGCGACAGCGTCCTCGACGACCTCCTCGCCGAACGCGGCACCAAGGGCGATGCGGACGAAGAGCTGATCTCGACGCTGGTCCTGCAGGTGGCAGGCGGCCACGGCACCACCGGGACCATGATCTCGCTCAGCACGTTCGTCCTGCTCCAGAACCCCGATCGGCTCGCCGAGCTGCGCGCCGACCCGTCGCTGCTGCCCACCGCCGTGGACGAGCTGTTGCGGCTCCTGTCCATCCCCGACGGCGTTTCCCGGCTGGCGATCGACGACATCGAGGTCGAGGGAACGACCATCCGCAAGGGTGACGGCGTGTTCTTCATAACCTCGCTCATCAACCGCGACGAGGACGTCCACGAGGAGCCGGACACCCTCGGCTGGCACCGCGCCACCGCGCGGGACCACGTCTCGTTCGGGTTCGGCGCCCACCAGTGCCTCGGGCAGAACCTCGCGCGCGTCACGATGGAGATCGCCATCGGCCGGTTGCTCGAGCGGCTGCCCGGCCTGCGGCTCGCGGTCCCCGCGGAGGAGATCCCGTTCAACCCCACCGCGGGGTTCCAGGTCCTGAACGAACTCCCGGTTGCCTGGTAGGAAGAATGAACGACTCCGTCGACCGGCGCACCTTCCTCGCCGCCGCGGCGCTCGGTTCCGCGGGCGTCGTGGCGGGGGTGAACCTGCTCGGTTCGAGTGCCCCGCCGGCGGCTTCGGCGGCGACCGGCAGCGGGGCGCCGCTGCCGGCCGCGGCGCCGAACTTCGGGCTCGCGAAGTTCCTCGACCCGCTGCGGATCCCGCCGGTGATCCAGGCGCATTCGCGGCGCAACCGCGGCGAGCTCACGATCACGATGACCACCGCGCGGACGCGGCTGCACTCCCAGCTGCCGGAAACCACGCTGTGGACCTACGAAGGCCAGTTCCCCGGCCCGACCATCGAGGTGCGCGGCAACCGGCGGCTGCGGGTCGCGTGGACCAACGAGCTGCGGGGCACGGTCCCGCTCGTGGCGGTGCGGGCGCCGTACGCGCAACCGACGCCGGCGAACAAACCCGGCTACCGCGCCGCGGACGGCAGCCTGCCCGCCGGGGTGGAGCTGATCGCCGGCGTCGCCGAGCTGCCGCCGTGGAACGTCGTGCACCTGCACGGCGCGTTGACGAACGCCGGCAACGACGGCTGGGCGCACAACGGCATTTCGCCGGGGCACGCGCAGCTCGCCGAGTACCCGAACCGCCAGCCCGCGACCGCGCTCTGGTACCACGACCACGCCATGGCCGTGACGCGCTTCAGCGTCCACTCCGGACTCGCGGGCCTGTACCTGATCCGCGACGAAGAGGAGGACCGGCTGCGGTTGCCCGGCGGCGACCACGAAATCCCGCTGATCCTCGCCGACCGCAACTTCGACACCGACCCGGCGACGGGCGCGCTGACCGGCCGGCTGCTGTTCAAGTTCCAGTACCTGCCCGCATCCGGCACCACGGCTCCGGTCACCGGTCCGTTCACGCTCGTCAACGGCGTCGTCTGGCCGCACCTAGACGTCGACGCGCGCTGGTACCGCTTCCGCGTGCTCAACATGGCCAACGGCCGGTTCTTCCGCCTCGACCTGGTCGACGAGGCGGGCACCGTGCACAACGACGCGGTCCGGATCGCCGGCACGGACGCCGGTCTGCTGCCCGCGCCGGCGGCGGTGCCGGCGGGCGGGCTGACCCTCACCCCGGCCGAGCGCGCCGACTTGCTGATCGACTTCAGCCGCTTTCCGGGGCAGCGCCTGCGCCTGGTCAACACCGGCGCTTCGATCGAGCCGGACATCATGGAGTTCCGCGTCGAGAGCCGCCGCCGCGGCGACGCGTTCCGGCCGCCGGCCCGGCTGTCCACATCGTACGTCCGGGTGGAGCACGTGCCGGACGATCACGACGAGGTGTTCGTGGCGACGACCCCGCCCGGGGTGGCCGGCCGCCCGCACCCGGAGATGTGGGAGCTGCAGGAGATCACCGACCCGGCGCAGCTGCCGTCGCACTTCCCGGAGGAGGGCGTCCTCCAGCTCACCGACCCGGCGATGGGGCACGTGCGGACGTTCCGGAAGGTGGCCCGCCTGTTCGACGACACGACGACGATCTTCGTCGACCGGGGCCGGTGGGTGGTGTGGAACCTGATCCAGCTCGGCGGGGCACCGCACCCGATGCACATCCACATGGCGCGGTTCCAGCTGCTGACCCGGCGGAAGTTCGCCGACCTGACGGCGTTCGACATCGCCGCGGGCGGCACCAGCAGACCGTTGCCCGCCCCGGGTGACGGCCCGGCGATCGAGAAGCACGAGGAAGGCTGGAAGGACACGTTCAACCTGTGGGCGGGGGAGTGGATCCGGGTGGCCGGCCGGTTCGAGGACGCGACCGGCCAGTTCATGTACCACTGCCACATCCTCGACCACGAGGACGAAGGCATGATGCGCCCGTTTGTCGTGCACCCGCCCGAAGTCGGCCGGTTCCACCTGCACCCGGGCGCCCCGGGGCACCACCCCGCCGGGTCCGGCCACGGCGGGCACTAGGAATCCGCTACCGGCGGTGACGAGTGGGTGGGGCGGGCGGGGCTCGAACCCGCGGCCAAGGGATTATGAGTCCCCTGCTCTAACCGACTGAGCTACCGCCCCCTCGCCTCGGCGCACCGGCGGCACGAGGTTTGCATGTGCACAGAACACTCAGTTCGCTTCAAGTTATCACAGCGGCCATCCGGGCAGATCCGGTAGGCCAAACAGGTTGAAGTGCCCACCGACCGGCGCAGGCTCGTCTAGGTTGCAAGGGCGTCACCGCTGACCGGAACGGCGGGAGGTACCGATGGCCCCTGCCGCCTCGTCCCGTTCCCTGGCCACCCGGTTGGCGCTGCTCAACGTGTTCACGGCGGGGGCCGGCCTGGGGTACCTCGCGCGCGAGTACCGGGAGGTCGTCGTGGCGAACCCCGCGGCCATCGGCTTGGTGCTGCTGTTCGTGCTCGCTTTCGGTTACGTGGTCCGCGCGGTCGTGCGGGCTTTGCGGCGCGCGGGTTCGCGCGTCGATTCCATTTTTGCGGAAGAGCTGGGAAACAAGCCTTCGCCCCGGCCGCGGTGACGGAAAACCTTTGTGGCCAGGGCAAAAACCGCGGATTCCGGTCAGCTGTTCCCGTCACTGGGCGTGGGAGTCGGGAAGTCCGGAGTCGGCTCGGGGGACGTGCCGGGCGTCGGTGTGTCGGCGGTGACCGTCGGTGTCGGGTAGTCCGTGGGGGTCGGGGTGTCCGGCATCGCCGCTGCGGCGTAAGCCGCGTAGCCGAACGAAATCCGGCCGTTCGTCTTCGGGGTGGCCTGGCTCGCCATCGCCCGCACGCGGAACGTGGTGGGGGTGGCGGAACCCTGCACCGTGCTGAGCAGGAGCCCGTTGGCCGCGTTCGGCGTGATCGCCGACACCAAGATCGCCTCCGGCACCACGCCGAGGCCGTGCGACACCGTGCAATAGCCGCTGCCGTCGGTCACGCAGGTGACTTGCCCCGCTTGGACGGCCGGCGCCGGTGACTGCCCGGCGGCGGCCGAGGCGCCCGCGAACGCCACCGCGCCCGCCGTGACCGCCGCGGCGCCGGCCAGTGCGGTTCGTACCTTGTTCCCCATGAAGGTCCTTCCTGAGTGTGCGGTTCGGACGTCGGGCGAGCGAGACTCCCGCAGCGGCGTACAGACGACGTACAAACGCGGACACGGGTAATCGCCGGGTGAACCGTCCACAGTGCACTATCCCGCGACCCGGTACCAGAGGTTGCCGATCGGCCCGGCGTGGCTCAGCTCCCGGGCTTCCAGCCGCACCCGGGTCCCGCCCGGGTGCTCGAACAGCCGGACGCCGTCGCCGAGCAGGATCGGTGCCACGTGGACCAGGACTTCGTCGAGCAGCCCGGCCTCCAGGCAGCGCCGGGCGGTCGTGGCCCCGAGCACCGCGACGTAGCCGTCTCCGGCCGCTGCCGAAGCCGCCGTCACGGCTTCGCCGAGGTCCGCGACGAGGGTGAAGCCCTCCGCCGGCACGGCGTCCCGGCTCACCACGAAGATCGGGCCCTCCCAGCGGCCGCCGTACACCTCGCCTTCGGCCGTCGTCGCCGGGGCGTACGTGTGGTGGCCCATCAGGACCGCCTCGATCCCGCCGATCACCTGCTCGACGACCGGGTTCGGCCCGGCGTGCAGGCCGCCGAGCCAGGTCATGTCGTCGGCGGGGGCGGCGATGAAGCCGTCGAGGGACATCGTGACGTGGTACAGGAGCTTGGCCATGGGGCCGCCTTTCGGTCGGGGTCACCCGTACCGACGCGCCCGGCCCGGAAAACTCATCGGTCAGGCCGGCACGAGTTCCCGGCTCTCCGCGGCGGCGTACCGGCGCGCCAGCGTGGCGCAGACGATCAGCTGGATCTGGTGGAACAGCATCAGCGGCAGCACGATCAGCCCCACCTGCGCGTGCCCGAACAGCACGGTCGCCATCGGCAGGCCGCTGGCCAGGCTCTTCTTCGACCCGCAGAACACGATGGTGATCCGGTCCGCGCGGGCGAAACCCAGCAGGCGAGCGCCCCGGCTCGTCGCGCCCAGCACCACCGCGAGCAGCACGCCGCACACCACGACGAGCACCAGCAGGTGGCCGAGGTCGAGGCGGTGCCAGATGCCTTCGGTCAGGCCCGCGCTGAACGCCGTGTAGACCACCAGCAGGATCGAACCGCGGTCGACCAGCTTCAGGGGCGCCGAGTGGCGCGCGATCCAGCCGCCGATCCAGCGGCGCGCCAGCTGTCCCGCCACGAACGGTGCGAGCAGCTGCAGCACGATCCCGAGCACGGCCGAGCCGTCGACGCCGGCGCCGTCCCCGGCGAGCAGCAGCGCCACCAGCAGCGGGGTCAGCACGATGCCGGCCAGGTTGGACAGCGACGCGCTGCAGATCGCCGCCGCGACGTTGCCGCGGGCGATCGAGGTGAACGCGATCGACGACTGCACGGTCGAGGGCAGCACCGCCAGGAACAGCACCCCGGCGGCCAGCTGGGCCGGCAGCACCGACGGCGGCAGCAGGAAGAGTGCCAGGCCGAGCAGCGGGAACAGGACGAACGTCGCGCCGAGCACAACCGCGTGCAGCCGCCAGTGCCGCAGCCCGTCGAGGGCTTCCTGCGTCGACAGCCGGGCGCCGTAGAGGAAGAACAGCAGCCCCACGGCGATGGTGGTGGCGATGCCGAAGCCGCCGGCCACCGCGCCGGAAGCGGGCAGGACGGTGGCGACCCCGACGGTGGCGAGGATGGCGAGGACGAAGGGGTCGAGACGTAACCGGGACATGGATCTCCTTCCCCGGCAATTCTCGGCGACCCCGCGCTCATTGTGAACCTCGATGACCGAACTGACTGTCATCGCGAGTCGCGATAAAGTCGTTTGGTGCTGGATCCGCGCCTCTGCCGTTCGTTCCTCGCCGTCGCCGAGACGCGCAGCTTCACCGCGGCCGCGCGACGGCTGGGGGTCGGCCAGCCGACCGTCAGCCAGCACGTCCGGCGGCTCGAGCGCGACTCCGGCGGGCTGCTGTTCGCCCGCGACACCCACACCGTCGAGCTCACCGCCCGCGGGCAGGCGATGCTCGGGTTCGCGCAGACGATCGTCGACACCGAAGAGCGTGCGGAGCGCCACTTCCGCGGCGCCGAACTGCGCGGCCGCGTGCGCTTCGGCGTGTCCGAGGACTTCGCGCTCGGCGAGCTGCCGGAGATCCTGCACCGGCTGCGCCGCAGTCACCCGCTGGTGGACGTCGAGCTGACCGTCGAGCTGTCGGACGTCCTCGCGCAGCGGCTGCGGACCGGCCGGCTCGACCTGGTCCTGGGCAAGCGCCGTCCGGGCGCGCACCACGGACGGCTGCTCTGGCGCGAGCCGCTGGTCTGGATCGGCTCGGCGGCCACGGTGCTGGAGCCCGGCCGGCCGGTGCCGCTGGTGCAGTACCCGATGCCGTCGATCACCCGGCAGCTGGCGGTGGAGTGCCTCGAACGGGCGGGCCTCGAGTGGCGCGCGGCGTGCCAGACGTCCAGCCTCACCGGCCTGCGCGCCGCGGCGGCGGCCGGGCTGGGCGTCACCCTGCACGCGCGCAGCCTGGTCCCGGCCGACCTGACGGAGCTCGACGGCCTGCCCGAACCCGGCGACATCGAGTTCATGCTGCTCGCCCGCGAGTCGATGGAGGCTCCGGCAGCGGCCCTGGCGGAGTTCATCCTGGAGCGGGTCGGGCGCTAGTCCCCGGACCCGCCCAAGCGCCCCAATGTGGCGTTCGGTGCGTCCAACGCACCGAACGCCACATTGGGTGCGTTGGACGCAACCAACGCCA
>NZ_JAVHJU010000010.1 GCF_031082405.1 Amycolatopsis sp. A133 | reverse complement strand
TTCACCCATGCCCAGACCACCACGCCGAGTCCCGACGCCACTTCCTCCCCCACAACCACAACAACCCACACACACACCACCCTCACCAGCCACAACCACGATGAAACAACCCCATTGGGGCGCTTGGGGCGATGGGGAGCGTCGGTCAGCTCGTCGGTCAGTTCGTTGGGCGGGCCGGGTAGCCGCCACGGCGCTGGCCCGGCTGGCGCTGGCCCTCGAAGCCCTGGCCGAGCGAGGTCGCCGTTGCCGTCTGGCCCTCGACCTTGGCCACCACCGTCACGTTCGTGTCGCCCTGCTTCACCTCGCCCGTCTTCTGGGTCGACGAGTCGAGCGTGTACGTCTGCTTGTAGCCGTCCTTGCTGGTCAACGTCACCGAGGTCGCGCTCAGCTCGGTCACGTCGCCCGTCTGCAGGCGCTCGGTCGTGTAGCCGCCGCTGCCGTTCGACACGACGAAGTCGCCGTGCAACGCCTCGCGCAGCGCCGCCACGCCGCCGCCGAAGCCGCCTCCCGGCATCCCCTGGCCGCGGAACTGGCCGCCGCCCGGGCCGCCGAAACCGCCGGGGCCCGGTGCCGAATTGTCGGCGCTGCTCGTGCCCGCCCAGATGGCCGCGCCGCCGCCCGCCGCGATCACCACGGCGATGCCGGCCGCGATCGCCGTCTTCTTGCCGGACCAGGCCTTCTTCGCCGGTGCCGCCGCGGGGTCGCCCCAGTTCGCCGGGGCCGGTTCGCCCCAGGCCGGGGTGTTCGCGGCGGGAGCCGGTTCGCCCTCGGGCGGGGTGTTCGGGGTCGTCATCGTGTCCTCCGGTCGTACCCACACTGGTCCCGCCCAGGTTCACCGCCGCGGCTGTGTTTGAGCTGTGCGGAGCGTCAGCACGCGCTGTGCCTCCCCAGCAGCCTCCAAAGCGGCCCCGAAAGCGGGAACCTTCACAGCGAATGCACAGCCACCGCACAGCGAACACCGACGCCGGGCCGGGAAGGTGGCACCATGACCGCTATGAACGCCACGTCACCGGGCCCTGGCAAGGCCGATCTGCGCCGCGCCGACGGGAGCCCGGTCCGGGTACTCGTCGTCGACGACGAGGCGACGCTGGCCGAGCTCGTGTCGATGGCCCTGCGGATGGAGGGCTGGGAGGTGCGCAGCGCGGGCGACGGCACCGAGGCCGTCCGGATCGCGCGCGACTTCCGCCCCGACGCCGTCGTCCTCGACGTCATGCTCCCCGACTTCAGCGGCCTCGAGGTGCTGCGCCGGATGCGGTCCGAGGCGCCCCACCTGCCGGTGCTGTTCCTGACGGCGAAGGACGCGGTCGAGGACCGCATCGCCGGGCTCACCGCCGGTGGCGACGACTACGTCACCAAGCCGTTCAGCCTCGAAGAAGTGGCGCTGCGCCTGCGCGCGCTGCTGCGCCGGGCCGGCGGGGTCACCGGCGCGAGCGGCTCGACGCTGGTCGTCGGCGACCTCACCCTCGACGAAGACAGCCGCGAGGTGCACCGCGGCGGCGACCTGGTGCCGCTGACCGCGACCGAGTTCGAGCTGCTGCGCTACCTCATGCGCAACCCGAAGCGGGTGCTGTCGAAGGCCCAGATCCTGGACCGCGTGTGGAGCTACGACTTCGGCGGTCAGGCCAACATCGTTGAGCTCTACATCTCGTACCTGCGCAAGAAGATCGACGCCGACCGCGAGCCGATGATCCACACCATGCGGGGCGCCGGGTATGTCCTCAAGCCCGCAGGCTGAACCGAAGCGCGCTTGGATGTCACAGTGGTCGCTGCGGCGGCGGCTGATCGTCCAGCTCGCCGCGCTGCTCGCCCTGGTCTGCGTGGTCGTCGGTGTTGTCACCGAGTTCGCGCTGAGCGAGTTCCTGATCCGCCAGCAGGACGACCGGCTCAAGGCGGCCACCGACCGCGCCGCGCACGGCGGGGAACGGCCGGCGTGGCCGTACGGCGACGCGCCGCCGCCGGACCCGCTGCGCGTGCTCGGCCAGGGCGAGGGCACGCTCGCCGTCGTCCAGACGGGTGCGGTGGTGCAGGCCGGGGTGCTCGACTTCAGCGCGGGGCCGCCGTCGAAGCGCAAGGCGCCGTTCAAGGGCATCACCAAGGACCAGATGCTGGCGCTGCTCGCGCTGCCGTCCGACGGGAAGCAGCGGAGCGTCGACCTCGGCGGCACGCTCGGCGAGTACCGCGTCGTTTCGACGGTGGCGCCGAAGGGCGAGAAGACGGTCATCGGCCTGCCGCTGAAGGACGTCAACGAGACGCTGTGGCAGCTCGGGTTCATCCTCGGCGGTGTTGCGCTCGCCGGGATCCTGCTGGCGGGCGCGGTCGGCGCGGCGACGATCCGGCGCACGATGCAGCCGCTCGACCGGCTGGCCGCGACCGCGACGCGCGTCTCCGAGCTGCCGCTGGACCGCGGCGAAGTCGCGCTCTCCGAACGCGTCCCGGAGGCCGACACCGATCCGAACACCGAGGTCGGCAAGGTCGGCTCGGCGCTGAACCGGATGCTGCAGCACGTCGCGAACGCGCTGACCGCGCGGCACGCGAGCGAGAACCGCGTCCGCCAGTTCGTCGCGGACGCGAGCCACGAGCTGCGCACGCCGCTGGCGGCGATCCGCGGTTACGCGGAGCTGACCCGCCGCGGCGGCGAGCAGGTGCCCCCGGACGTCGCGTTCGCCATGAGCCGCGTCGAGTCCGAGTCGCGCCGGATGACGACGCTGGTCGAGGACCTGCTGCTGCTCGCCCGGCTGGATTCGGGGCGTCCGGTGGTGCACGAGTGGGTGGACCTGTGCCGGCTGGTGGCCGACGCGGTCGCGGACGCGCACGTGGCGGGCCCGGACCACAAGTGGCTGATGGACGTGCCGGGCGAGCCGATCGGCGTCCTCGGCGACGCGGGCCAGCTGCACCAGGTGGTGATCAACGTGCTGGCCAACGCGCGCACGCACACACCGCCGGGGACGACGGTGACGACCACGCTGTCCACATCGGACGGAATCGTCCGGCTCCGGGTGGCCGACGACGGCCCGGGCATCGCACCGGAGATCCTCCCCGACATCTTCGAGCGCTTCGCCCGCGGCGACAATTCCCGTTCGCGCGCGGCGGGCAGCACGGGGCTGGGGCTGGCGATCGTGGCCGCGGTGGTGGGCGTGCACGGCGGCCGGGTCGGCGTGCAGAGCCGGCCGGGACGGACGGAGTTCGCGATCACCTTCCCGGCGGCCCCGGCTCCCTAAGGCCACCCTGGGGGGGATGCACAGGTGACGCACAGCTTCGCCACAAGTTGACCACATGCGGTGCCGACACGGTGGCTCCCATGACGACCACGCTGTCGGCGCCCGAACACGCCCAGCCCCAGCCGCCCGCCGCCGGTCGGGGACCGCGGTGGGTCAAGCCCGCCGTGGCCGCTCTGCTCGTCGGCACCGGCCTGCTCTACCTGTGGGACCTGTCGAAGACGGGCTGGGCCAACGACTTCTACGCCATGGCCGTGCAGGCCGGTACGTGGAGCTGGAAGGCGTGGTTCTTCGGTTCGCTCGATCCGGGCAACGTCGTCACCGTCGACAAACCACCCTTCTCCCTGTGGATCATGGGCTTGTCCGGCCGGATCTTCGGCTTCTCCAGCTGGAGCCTGCTCGTGCCGGACGCGCTCGCGGGTGTGGCATCCGTCGGCCTGCTCTACCTCGCCGTGCGGCGGCTGTCCGGCCCCGGTGCGGGACTGCTGGCCGGGACCGCGCTCGCCCTGACGCCGGTGGCCGCGCTCATGTTCCGCTACGACAACCCCGACTCCTTCCTCGTGCTGCTGCTCGTCGCCGGGGCGTACTGCGTCGTGCGGGCGCTGGCCCACGCGAGCACGACGTGGCTGGTGCTGGCCGGGGTCGCGATCGGCTTCGGCTTCCTCGACAAGATGCTGCAGGCCTTCCTCGTGCTGCCCGCGTTCGTGCTCGCTTACGCCGTCGCCGCGCCGACGTCGCTGGGCCGCCGGATCGGGCAGCTCTTCGCCGCGGCGGGGGCGGTGCTCGTCTCCGCCGGCTGGTGGATCGTGGCCGTCGCGCTGTGGCCGGTCGCGGACCGGCCCTACATCAGCGGTTCGACCGACAACACCGTGCTGGAGCTGGCTTTCGGCTACAACGGGCTCGGCCGGATCTTCGGTGAGGGACGCGGCGGCCAGACCTTCACGCCGCCTGCCGGGATGGAGCTGCCCGCGGGCGGCCGTGGGTTCGGGGGTGGCTTCGGCGGTGAGACCGGCCTGACGCGGCTGTTCGGCGGCGAGTTCGGCGGCGAGGCGTCGTGGCTGCTGCCCGCCGCGGTCATCGGGCTGGCCGCCGGCCTGTGGTTCACGCGCCGCGCGCCCCGCACCGACCGGACGCGGGCGGCGCTGCTGCTGTGGGGCGGCTGGCTGGTCGTCACCGCACTGGTGTTCAGCTACATGAGCGGCATCATCCACCCGTACTACACGGTCGCGCTGGCCCCGGGGATCGCCGCCACGCTGGGGATCTCCGCGCGGGAGCTCTGGCGCGGCCGGGCCAACTTCGCGGCTCGCGCGGTGCTCGCCGTCATGCTCGCGGTGACCGCGGTCTGGGGGTTCGTGCTCCTCGCGCGGACGCCGGACTGGCAGCCGTGGGTCCGCTTCACGCTCTTGGTGCTCGCCGCCGCCGCGGTCGCCGGACTGCTCTTCGGCGCCGACCGGTTCCGGCGGCTCGGTCCGGTCGTGGCCGTGCTGGGCCTGTGCGGGGCGTTGCTCGGGACGACGTCCTTCACGCTGGCCACGGCGGCGGCCGCGCACTCCGGCGGGACGCCGTCGTCCGGCCCGGCCGTCGCGAGTGGACGCGGCGGTCCGCGCGGGTTCGGCGCGGGGGAGACCGACAGCACGGTGATCGACCTGCTGAAGGGCACGACGACGAAGTGGGCGGCGGCGCAGAGCGGCGCGATGCAGTCGGCGGG
Organism: Amycolatopsis sp. A133; assembly: GCF_031082405.1. Classification (GTDB taxonomy): domain Bacteria; phylum Actinomycetota; class Actinomycetes; order Mycobacteriales; family Pseudonocardiaceae; genus Amycolatopsis. Next base: position 49,651 of record NZ_JAVHJU010000010.1, on the reverse strand, counting down.
CCTGGCGCTGGCGAGCGGACGGCCGGTGCTCGCGATCGGCGGCTTCAGCGGCAGCGACCCGGCGCCGACGCTGGAACAGTTCCGGCAGTACGTCGCCGACGGCGACATCCACTACTACGTCGACGGCGGCCGCGGTGGCTTCGGGGGTGGCCGCGGGACCGCCGGCGAGATCCAGGCTTGGGTCGAGCAGAACTTCGCCCCGGTCACCGCCGGGGGGACGACCGTTTACGACCTGACTAAATCTGTCATTTGATCGAAATGCGCGGCACCGGTCGAAATGTTTCGGGCGTGTTAACAGTCGAGGAATCATTCGCGGATCCCGGATCGGTGCGGTATCGGCAGATGCGGACAGGTGTTCGATTCCCGGGGTGGTGACCGGCAGTTCCCGAACGACCGTTCGGATCTGCCGATTCGCACTCGGTGATGATCTCGGCACTCGCTGCGGCCGCGGTGACGATCAGGGGCGATCGGTCGTGCAGTTGCACACGATTGCCGGCCGTGCGCGGGCCCGATTGGCCGGGTGGCCGACAGGAACCAAGGCTCAAGTTGATCTTGAGTGCCCCGGGTCATTGCTGGTTAGCCCAGCTGGTGGTCACTCGTTTGGCTGAACTGGCGGACGTTGTGGGGATCTTGTGCTACTCGCTAGGCTCTCCGCCGGGAGAGGGACAGGGGTGGCTGATCCGGTGCGCTGAGTGCTGGGATTTCACTGGGTGTAGGTACTTCCTGTCCGCGTTCTCTCGCGATGACCCGATCAGGTGCGGCCGGAAGTGAGCAGCGATGACCGTGCGCGGTAGCGCAGCTCGACGTGTTCCCCCTTCCCGTCGTCACCACCGGTAGCCCCGAGCACCGCAATTCCCCCTTTTGGTACGGCACCACTCCACTTCCCCCGCAACCTGGAGTTCGTTGTGATTTCCCGTTCCCGCCCCCGTCTGCTGACGGTGCTCCTGACGTTGCTGACCCTCGCCGGGGTCACCGCGCTTTCGGGGTGCAGCGACAGTTCCGCCTCCGGCAGCGGCAGCAAGATCACCATCGGGTTCAGCGCCTGGCCGGGCTGGTTCCCCTGGCAGGTGGCGCAGGAACAGGGGCTGTTCGCGAAGAACGGCGTGAACGTCGACCTGAAGTACTTCGACAACTACACCGACAGCATCAACGCGCTCTCCAGCGGCGCCATCGACGCCAACAGCCAGACCCTCAACGACACGCTGTCGTCGGTCTCCGGCGGCGCCAAGCTGTCGATCGTGCTGGTGAACGACAACTCCACCGGCAACGACAAGATCATCGCGCGCGACGGCATCACCAGCGTCGCCGACCTCAAGGGCAAGAAGGTCGCCGTCGAGCAGGGTGCGGTCGACCACTACCTGCTGCTGCTGGCGCTGCAGTCGGCGAAACTGACCGAAAAGGACATCCAGCTCGTCAACCTCCCGACCGACGCCGCCGCGGCCGCCTTCGCCGGCGCGCAGGTCGACGCGGTCGCCGCGTTCGCGCCGTTCACCTCGAAGGCGCTGGAGCGCCCGGGCAGCCGCGCGATCTCGACGTCGGCGGAGTTCCCCGGCGCCATCCCGGACCACCTCGTCACGTCGCAGAAGCTGGTCAAGGACCACCCGAAGGACGTGCAGGCGCTGGTCAACACCTGGTTCGAGACGCTGGCCTGGATCAAGAACAACAAGGACGCGGCCGTGCAGATCATGGCCAAGCGCGGTGGTGTGTCCGACGCGGACTACAAGACCTACGACGCGGGCACCACGATCTTCACGCGGCAGCAGAACATCGACGCGTTCACCCCGGGCGTCACCCCGCAGCACCTCGACTTCCAGGCGAACAAGATCATCGACTTCATCGTCGGCACCGGGCTCGCCCAGCAACGGCCCTCGCTCGACGGGCTCTTCGACGACCAGTTCGTGAAGGCCGCGCCCCAGTGACCGGTCCGACCCAGCGCACCACCCCGGCGACCACCGCCGACGCGAAGACCGCCGAGGCACTGGAAGCCGAACAGCAGCTCGCCGAGCGGCAGGAGGCCGGCCGGGCGGGCGGTGGACGACCGGGCTGGTCGCCGCTGCCCCGCCGGGCCGGCCTGAAGCCGTCCGCTTCGCCGCTTTTCTCCTTGCGCGCGCCCATTTCAGCGACGTCCCGCTGGACGCTCGCGGTGCTGTCGTTCGCGATCCCGTTCCTCGCGTGGGTCGTGCTGAGCATCAGCGGGGCCGTCGACTCGACGTTCCTGCCGTCGCCGGTTGCGGTGGTCGAGGCCGGGGCCGACATGGCGAGCAGGGGCGAGCTCTTCGAGGACCTCTGGGCGACGACCCAGCGGGTGCTCGAAGGTTTCGGCCTCGCCGTGCTGGTTTCCGTGCCGCTCGGCATCCTGATGGGCACCTTCACCGCCGGGCAGGCGTTCTTCGAGCCGTTGATCGGGCTGCTGCGCTACCTGCCGGCGAGCGCGTTCATCCCGCTGCTGATCATCTGGCTCGGCCTCGGCGAGCCGTCGAAGATCGCCATCCTGTTCATCGGAACGGTCTTCTTCAACACGCTGATGACCGCCGACGTCGTCCGCAGCGTGCCGAGCTCGCTCATCGACGTCTCCTACACCCTCGGCGCTCGCCGCGGCGAGGTGCTGCGCAAGATCGTCGTGCCGCACTCGCTGCCGGGCATGATCGACGCCGTCCGGGTCAACGCCGCCGCGGCGTGGAACTTCGTGGTCGTAGCCGAGCTGATCAACTCCTCGGCCGGCCTCGGGTACCGGATCGTCCGCGCGCAGCGGTTCCTGCAGACCGACAAGATCTTCGCGGTGCTCGTGGTCATCGGGATCGCCGGGCTCGGAATCGACGTTCTGCTGCGCCTGCTGCGCACGCGGGTCGGGAGGTGGGCGGCATGACGCTGGAACTGCGGAGCGTCGCCAAGGACTACACCGTCCGCGGCCGGGTCACGCGCGCCCTCGACGGCGTCGACCTCGAGGTGCTGCGCGGCGAGTTCGTCTGCGTCGTCGGCGCCAGCGGCTCCGGCAAGTCGACGCTGCTGTCGCTGGTGGCCGGGCTCACCCACCCGACCGAGGGCGAGATCGTGCTCGACGGCGTTCCGGTGACCGGCCCCGGGCCGGACCGCGGGCTCGTCTTCCAGGCCGGTGCGCTCTACCCGTGGCGCAGTGTCGAGAAGAACGTCGCGTTCGGGCTCGAGCTGCTCTCGCTCGACCCGGCCGAGCGCGCCGAGCGCGTCGACTGGTACCTGGCCGAAACCGGGCTCGAAGCCGTGCGCCGGTCGCTGCCGAAGCAGCTTTCCGGCGGTCAGAAGCAACGCGTCGCGATCGCGCGCGCGCTGGCGTGCGAACCGGAAGTTCTGCTGCTCGACGAACCCTTCGGCGCGCTGGACGTCCAGACCAAAGAGGACATGCAGGTGCTGATCCGCCAGGTGTGGGCCGACACCGGCACCACGGTGCTGATGGTCACCCACGACGTCGAGGAAGCGGTGTTCCTGGGCGGCCGGGTGGTGGTACTCGCCTCCGACCCGGGCCGGATCGCCGCCGACGTCGAGGTGGCGCTGCCCGCCGGGCGCGACCTGGCGGTGAAGCGCGAACCGCGGTTCCTCGCGCTGCGCGCCCGGATCGAGGACCTGGTCCGGGAGCAGCACCGCGGCCACGTGAGCCGGGTGGCCGCGGGCGAGTGAGAAGATCGGAAGACGGGGAAGGTGGCGGGATGAGACACGGCAGGTCGGCCGCGGAACGGGCCGGCGGCGGGGGAGTTCTCGCCCGGCTCGGTATTCGCGGCAAGCTGAACCTGCTGCTCCTGCCGCCGCTGGTCGCGGTGGTGCTGGTGTCGGTGCCGTTCGTGCTGACGCAGGCGAACAGCGCCGGCGCGGCGGCGCAGTCGGCCGCCGTGGCGCGCAACGCCCAGCAGCTCGGCGGGCTGATGTGGCAGCTGCAGCGCGAGCGGCTGCTGACGGCCGCGTTCGTGGCGACGCCTTCGGCGAGCCCCGACCAGATGGTCCAGCAGCAGAAGGTGGTCGACAAGACCGTCGCCGACGTCCGCGGTGCGCTGGGGCCCGACGCCCCCGACGAGCTTTCCGCGGCACTGACCCGGATCGGCTCGCTCGGCGAGCTGCGGCAGAACGCCGCTCGCCGCGGTGTCGCGCTCGACAGCGTTGCCCGCACCTACAACGCCGTGGTCGACGCGGTGATCGACTCCGTGCGCCTGGTCCCGCAGCTCACCAGTGACGCCGAGGGCACCCGGGAGCTGACGGCGCTGGACGCGCTGCTGCGGGCGAACGAGGAGAACTCGCTGCGCGCGATGGCCCTCATCGTGACCGCGGTGTCGCCGGAGGCCGGCCGGTCCATCCTGGACGACGCGACCCAGCAGGCACCCATCTTCATCGACCGGTTCGTCAAGCAGGGCGACGACGGTGACGACAGCGAGCGGGCCGCCCTGGTCGTCCGGGTCGAGCAGAGCGACGCCGGACGGCGCGTCGACGAACTCGCCGGCCAGGTCGGCAGCCCGCGTGACGCGGCGGGCACCACGCAGTACGTTTCGGACGTGCTCTCGGCGGCGGACATCCACGCGGGGCAGCGGAAACTCGTGCAGGAACGGGCGATCAACGAGATCGCCGACTCCGCGACCGAACGAGCCGACAGCGCGACCCGGCTGGCCTGGACGGTCGGCCTCGGCGCCGGCGGGCTGTTCCTGCTGGTCGCGTTCCTCGCCGTCGCGGTGTCCCGCTCGATCGCCGGTCCGCTGCGCCAGCTGACCACCGCGGCGACGTCGGTCGCCGACCTCGCCGGCACCGAGCTCGTCCGCGTGACCGACACCGAAGAGGCCGAGGAGCAGATCCCGCGGCTGGCCACCATCGACGTCGTCTCCGACGACGAGCTCGGCAAGCTGGCCGCCGCGTTCAACCGGGTCCAGACCACCGCCGCCGAGCTGGTCGAACGCCAGGCGCTCACCCGCCGCAACACCAGCCTGATGTTCGCGAACGTCGCGAAGCGCACGCAGAACCTCGTCGGCCGCCAGCTCGCCCTGATCGACGAGGTCGAGCGCAACGAGCAGGACACCCGGCTGCTGGCCAGCCTCTACCGGCTCGACCACCTCTCCACCCGCCTGCGCCGGAACGCGGACAACCTGCTCGTGGTGTCCGGCACCCGCGACGAAGCCCGCATCGCCGGCCCGATCGAGCTGTCGACGGCCCTGCGCTCGGCGCTCGCCGAGATCGAGGACTACCAGCGCGTCAAGCTCGGCGTCGTCGCGGAAATCCTGCTGTCGTCGGCGCTCGGCGCCGACCTCGTGCTCGTCTTCGCCGAGCTGCTGGAGAACGCGACGTCGTTCTCGCCGCCGGGCTCGATGGTCGAGGTGGACACCATGCTGCTCGCCGACGGCGCCTGCCTGGTGAGCATCGTCGACCACGGCATCGGCATGACCGCGGAGAAGCTGGCCGAGGAGAACAAGCGGCTCGTCGAGCGCGAACGCCTGGAGCTCGCGCCGACCAGTGTGCTCGGCCTGTTCGTGGTCGGCCGCCTGGCGCGGCGCCACGAGCTGGGGGTCGAGCTGCTCGCGACGCCGACCACCGGCGGCGTGACCGCGCGGCTGACCATCCCGCCGTCGCTGTTCACCCACCGGACCCAGCTGCGTGCGAAACCCGAACAGGCGCCCGCGATCCCGGCGCCGTCGCAGCCCCGGCACGCCGCGCCCAGCACGCTGTCCGACTTGACCGCTTTCCGGCCGCCGGCGCCCGAACCGGCCCGCGACCGGCCCGCCGAACTGCCGGCGCCGGCGATCCCGGCGCTGCTCGGCCACGGCAACGGCTTCCGCTGGTTCCGCGAGCTGGAACCGGTGTGGCCGGCCGCCGAACCCGACGCCGAGCCCGCCGCCGAGACCGAGCCCGAGCCGGAGGTGGTGGCAACGGCGGAATCACGCGGCGGCCTGCGCCGCCGGGTCCGCGGCGCCCAGCTGCCCGAACCGGGCACGTCGGCGCCGGTGGCCGGCAACGACAAGCCGCGTCACGACCCCGAAGCGACCAAGGCCGCGATGGACGGCTTCGCGAGCGCCTTCGCGAAGGCCGCCGAGGTCAGCGCGATGACGACCGAGCCGCCGTCCGCGCCGCCCACCGTCGTGACCGCACCCGTGTCACCTCTCCCGGTCCGCGTCCCCGTAGACGCTGTGGAGGCTTCGCCGGTGGCCACGGCCCCGTTGACGGCCGCCGCGCAGTCGCGCGACGGCCTGATCCGCCGCGTCCCCGGTGCCCAGCTCGCCCCCGGCCTGCGTCAGCAGACCGCCGGGCGGCCGCTCGCCCGCGCCGTCGTCAACCGCACCAAGCGGGACCCGGCGGCCGAGCGGGCGGCGTTCGACGCGTTCGCCGCCGGCCTTGCGAAGGCGGAGGACGTGACGGCAGACAGCCCGCCCCAAGGCGTGGTCGCCGGTCGTGTGATGGAACGAGGAGAAGAGAGCAGGAAATGAGCATCCCCGCACCTGGCGTCAGTGTCGAAGCCCAGAACTTCAACTGGCTGGTGAGCCGCTTCGCGCAGCACACCGCGGGCGCGATAGCCGCCATCGCGGTCTCGGCCGACGGCCTGCTGATCGCGATGTCGACGGAGCTCGAGCGCTCCAACGCCGACCGCCTCGCCGCGATCTCCTCCGCCATGCTCGGCCTCGCCCACGGCGTCTCCGAAAGCCACCCGCTCGGCTCGCCCGACAAGGTGATCATCGAGCTCGAGCACGGGTACCTGCTCGTCTGCACGATCAGCATCGGCTGCTCGCTGGGTGTGCTGGCCAACAAGCAGGCCAGCCTCGGCACGATCGCCTACGAAATGGCGATGTTCGCCAACCGCGCCACTGAGGTTCTGACGCCCGGCCTGATCGAGGAGCTCAAGAACACTGTGGGGTCGTGATGTCCGAAGAACCGGACATCTCGCTGCTGCGGCCGTACCTGATGACCTCGGGGCGGGCCCAGCCGGTCGACCAGAGCCTCGAGATCGAGGCGCAGGTCATGACGTCCCGCCTCGGCGCGGCGTCGCACCCGAAGCTCACGTTCGAACGCCAGGAGATCGTGTCCCTTTGCCGGAACACGATGTCGGTCGCCGAGGTGGCCGCCATGCTCGGCCTGCACATCGGCGTGGCCAGGGTGCTGGTGGCCGACCTCGCCGAGCTGGGTTACGTCGTCGTCCGCCGTCCGGGCACCCACAACTCGCACGACCTCGGCATGATCGAAAGGGTCATTCGTGGACTCGAAGCCATTCACTGAACCGGGCGCCCGGCCGCCAGCCCCGGTCAAGATCGTCATCGCGGGCGGCTTCGGCGTCGGCAAGACCACGGCGGTGTCGTCCATTTCGGAGATCAAGCCGTTGACGACCGAGGCCGCGATCACGTCGGTGGCGGCCTCGGTGGACAGCACCGGCCACGTCCCGGCCAAGACCACGACCACGGTGGCACTGGACTTCGGCTGCATCACGATCGACGAAGAGGTCAAGCTGTACCTGTTCGGCACACCCGGCCAGGACCGCTTCGGCTTCATGTGGCAGGACCTGGTCCACGGCGCACTGGGCGCACTGGTGATCGTGGACACCCGCCGCATGGACGACTGCTACCCGGCGGTCGACTACTTCGAGAACGCGGGCCTCCCGTTCGTGGTGGCGGTGAACATGTTCGACGGATCGCTCGGCCACAACCTCGAAGACGTGCGCTGGGCACTGGCGGTGAGCGACGACGTCCCGCTGATCACGTTCGACGCGCGCCAGAAGCTGTCGGTGCGCGACGCGCTGCTGGCGGTGCTGCACAACACGTTCAAGAAGGCCCGCGCCCAGGCCGGCGCGGGAGCCTGAGCGGGGCCCGGTACACTGATCCACGGACCCCGCGCGGCGTCCACCCTGTGAACCTCCCCAGGGCCGGAAGGCAGCAAGGATAAGCAGGCTCTGACGGGTGCGCGGGGTCCCCTTCTTTTCGGCTCCGGGCTTCGGGGCTTCGCCCCTTCGCCGGGCCTTCACTTCGTTCTTCTGCCCGGGGGCCGAGCCCCCGGACCCCCACGGTGCCTCCGTCGCGACCTGCGAGGTCTGCCGCGGCTTCCTCGCGGCCTGCGGGATCTGCCGCGGCTGCCGCCGTGACCTGGGGGAGCTGCCGCGGCTTCCTCGCGGCTTGCGAGCTCTGCCACGGCTGCCGCCGCGCCTGCGAGGTCTGCCGTGGCTGCCGCGGCGGCCTGGGTGATGCGCCCCAATGTGGCGTTGGGTGCGTTGGATGCACCCAATGTGGCGTTCGGTGCGTTGGATGCACCGAACGCCACATTGGGGCGTTTGAGGTTGGGCTAGAACAGGCCCAGGACGTCCTTTGGGGGCTGGGGCGGTGGGGGTGTGTCCGTGTCCGTTATCGGGGCCGCTCGGCCGGCCAGTTTTTGCAGCTCCGGGCCGTGTACGCACCTTGCCGGGAATGCTGCCGAGGCCGTCCTCCGGGCGATCTCCGCTGTGGGGAGGTTGCTCGCCGAGGCCGCCAGGACCAGGTTGCCGAAGCGGCGGCCGCGCAGCACCGCCGGATCCGCCAGAAGCAGGACCGCCGGGAACACCTCGTGCAGCGTGGCCAGGAAACGGCGGGCGAACGGCAGGCCCGAGCCGTCCGTGATGTTCGCCAGGTAGACGCCGCCGGCTCGCAAGATGTTCGCGATCGCCCTCGTCGCCTCCAGGGTTGCGAGGCCGCCGGCCAGCGTGGCGCGCTCGAACGCGTCGACCACCACCAGGTCCGCCGAATCGTCGCGGCGCGTCGACAGGCCTTCGCGGCCGTCCGTCACCCGGACGCGCAGGCCCGGTACCCGCAGCCCCAGCTGCGTGCGGACCAGCTCCACCAGCTCGCCGTCGGCGTCGAACACCAGCTGCCGCGAGCCCGGCCGCGATGCCGCCACGTACCGCGGCAGCGTGCACGCCGCCCCGCCGATGTGGAGCGCGTCCAGCTGTCCCGGCGGCAGCCGGTCCACCACGTCCCCGAACCGGCGGACGTAGTCGAACTCCAGGTGGGCCGGGTCGTCGAGGTCGACGTACGACTGCGCGACCCCGTCCACCGACACCAGCCACGCGTTGCCGCGGCCGGTGTCGCGGACCAGCTCCGCCGTGCCGAACCGCACCGGGTACCGCCCGGGCACCGGCTCGGCCTTCCGCATACGGCTCACGAAGCCCGAGGTTATCGGAAACATTCCGACCACCCGCGCGATAAGGGAACGGAACGATCATCGATCGAGGGGGTTTTTCCTTGCGTGCGAACGCAGTAATCGTCGCCGCGGCACTCACCGCCGCCGTCTTCGCGACGCCGGCGGCCGCGGACGTCCTGTCCGACCGGGCCCAGGCCGTCTCGCTCCTGGAGACCGGCGGCCCCGGCGTGGCCCGGGCCGCCGAAACGGCGTTGCTCGGCTCATCCGCCGACCTGCAGACCTTCCTGACCACCGGCCGTCAGCGGGCCCAGGACGACGACGACCGGGTCCGCGTCGCCCAGGCCATGAGCACCGGTGGCCCGGTCACCAAGCGCGCCGCCCAGAAGGCGCTCGACGGCACCCAGGCCGACATCCGCGAGTTCCTGGCCACCGGGCTGGCCCAGGCCCGGATCGCCGACGACCGGATCGCCGTCGCCCAGGCCACCAACACCGGCGGCCCGACCGTCAACGCCCGGGCGCAGAAGGCGCTCGACGGCACCCCCGCCGACGTGCGCGCCTTCCTCGAGACCGGCCTGCAGCAGGCGCAGGAGCTCGACGAGCGCATCGCGGCGAACCAGGCTCTGGCCGCCGGCGGTCCCGAGGTCAAGGCCGCCGCGCAGACGGCCCTCGACGGCACCCCCGACGACGTCCGGTACTTCCTCGCGCTCTGGCGGCAGGTCGCCGCGAACAACGACACCGAGCTCACCGCGGTGCAGGGCCGGCTCGACGGGGCCAAGGCGGCCGCGGCCGCCCACCGTCCCCTCGTGGTGAAGCTCGCCGCGGAACAGGCCGCGAAGATCGCTTCGGACGCGCGGAAGGCGAACGCCGACCGGCTCGCCGCCCAGGAGGCCGCGGCCCAGCAGAGCGGCCAGGCCGCCGCGGGTGCCGAGGCCGCCGCGCAGCAGCAGGCCCGCGAAGCCGCGGCACGCGCCGCGCAGGCCAAGACGGACAACAACAAGCTGCTCGCCGACGCGGCCGACCCGGCGCTGACCGTGCCGAACGGCCGTCGCGCGGCCGTCTACCTGCTGCGCAACGGCGGCGCCGCCGTCAAGGACGCCGCCCGCGCCGCGCTGAGCGGATCCGATGACGACGTCGTCGCGTTCGTGCGCGGTGGCCTCGCCGTCGCGCAGGAGTCCGACGACCGCGCCGCCGTCGCGGCGATCGCGGCGGACCCCCAGGCCCGCCCGGGCCTGCGCCAGGCGGCTCGTGACGCGCTCGCCGGGCCGTACGCCGGTGTCGCCGCGCTGCTGCGCACCGGTGACTACCCGGGCCGGGACACCGACGACCGCGTCGAGGTCAACCAGATCATGGCGGCCGGTGGCCCGGCGACGAAGTCGTGGGCGCAGCAGGCCCTCGACGGCAGCGTGGCCGACGTCCGCGCGTTCCTGGCCACCGGCCAGTACACCGCGCACCTGATCGACCTGCGGGTCGAGGTGACCCGGACGCTGTCGGACGGCCCGGAGGTCAACGCCGTCGCGCAGGGCGTCCTGGACGGCCCGGAGTCGGGTCTGGCGCCCTACCTGGAGAAGGACCTGGTCAAGGCCCGGGCGCGGGACGCGTTCACCGCGGAGCACGTCGCCAAGGTGAACGCGCTGCTGGCCCAGCTGCCCTGACCGCACGGCGAAGGTTGTCGGACGTGCCCGGTACTCCATCCATGCCCCCGCCACCGCCCTCAACGGAGACGCTTCGCGTCGCGGTAGATTCACGGGCGTGGCTCTAGCGCTGTACCGCAAGTACCGTCCGGCGACCTTCGCCGAGGTCGTCGGTCAGGAGCATGTGACCGAACCCCTCCGCACGGCGTTGTCCGCCGGGCGGATCAACCACGCCTACCTCTTCTCCGGTCCCCGCGGCTGCGGCAAGACGTCCAGCGCGCGCATCATGGCGCGCTCGCTGAACTGCGCCAAGGGGCCGACGCCGGATCCGTGCGGCGAGTGCAACTCGTGCAAGGCCCTGGCGCCGGAGGGGCCGGGCAGCGTCGACGTCACGGAACTCGACGCCGCCAGCCACGGTGGTGTCGACGACGCCCGCGAGCTGCGCGACAAGGCGTTCTACGCCCCGGCCGAGTCGCGCTACCGCGTGTTCATCATCGACGAGGCGCACATGGTCACCACGCAGGGCTTCAACGCCCTGCTGAAGATCGTGGAAGAGCCGCCGGAACACGTCATCTTCATCTTCGCCACCACCGAGCCGGAGAAGGTGCTCACCACCATCCGCTCGCGCACGCACCACTACCCGTTCCGGCTGATCCCGCCGAGCTCGATGCGCAGCCTGCTGGAGCGCAACATCGCGGCCGAGGGCGTCGAGGTCGAACCGGCGGTGTACCCGCTGGTCATCCGCGCGGGCGGCGGGTCGGCGCGGGACACGCAGTCGGTGCTCGACCAGCTGCTCGCCGGGGCCGGCCCGGAAGGCGTCTCGTACTCGCGGGCCGTCTCGCTGCTGGGCGTCACCGACGTCGCGCTGATCGACGACATGGTCGACGCCCTGTCGACCGAGGACGCCGCGACGGTGTTCGGCACGGTCGAGAAGCTCACCGAGGCCGGCCACGACCCGCGCCGCTTCGCGACCGACCTGCTCGACCGGCTGCGCGACCTGGTGCTGCTGCGCGCCGTGCCCGAGTCCGCGGGCGGGCTGGTGTCCGCGCCGGAGGAGGAGCTGTCGCGGATGGTCGCGCAGGCCGAGCGGATCGGCCTCGGCACCCTCTCGCGCTACTCCGACATCGTCCACAATGGACTTCTGGAGATGCGGGGTGCGACGTCGCCCCGGCTCGTGCTCGAGCTGCTGTGCGCACGGATGCTGCTGCCTTCGGTGACCGACGCGGAAAAGGCGCTGCTGGCCCGGATCGAGCGGCTGGAGCGCCGGGCGACGCTGGCCGGCGGAGGCGGCGCGCCCGCCGAGGGCGGCGTGGAGCCGCCGGTGCGTGCGGCGTCGGACCGCGAGTTTTCGAGGCCTTCGCAGCGGGCGTCGTCGGCGGGCCCGGCACCGGTGCCGGAGCCGGTCAAGCCGCCCGCGCGCCCGGCCGCCGAACCCGCGCGTCCGCCGGCTCCGGCAGCCGCGGCTTCGACGGCCCCGCCGGCCGACGGGGCCGCGGACGACGGCCGGGCCGGCACACCCGCGCAGGCTGCGGACAGCGGGTGGGGAAGCCCGCGGACGCCCGGTGGCGGCACGCCCGCTCCGGCTGCCGCTGCACCCGCGACCCCGCCGTCCGACGGCGGCTGGGGTGCGGTGCGGACCCCCGGTGGCGGCCCGCCCGCCCCCGCGGCCGCCGCCCCCGCGCCGGAAGCCGCGCCCGCCGCGGCCACGACGCCGGGCGGGATGGACGCGGCCGGGATCCGGAACATCTGGCCGCAGCTGATGACCGCGCTGCGCAAGTTCACCGGCGGCCGCAGCATCGAGGCGATGCTGACGCAGGCCACGGTGGCGAGCGTCGAGGGCAACGCCCTGACGCTGACCCACAAGTCCGAGCCGCTGGCCCGCCGCCTGTCCGATCAGGACAACGCCCGCAAGATCGCCGGCGCCCTGACCGACGTCCTGGGCGGCGACTGGCAGGTCCGCTGCGTCCACGGCAACGCCCCGGCGACGCCCGCCGCGCGTCCGCAGCAGGCGGCACCCGCGCCGGAACGGTCGTTCACCCGCCAGTCGGCGGCCGCACCGCCCGCCGCACCGGCCGCCGCGCCGCCCGCCCGCCCGGCGACCCCGCCGCCGGCACCGGCGCGGCCCAAGGTCACGACGACCGAACCGGACATCCCGCTGCCCCCGGAACCCTCCGACGAGGACGACGAGGACCTCTACAACGAGGACGCCAGCCCGGCCCCGCCGCCACCCCCGCCCCCACCGGACAAGGACCCGGACGAGCTGGCCCGCAAACTCCTCTCGGAGCACCTCGGCGCCCGCCCCCTCGACTGACCCGGAGAGTCGGCTCACGTACGCGGACGGTCGGCTGGCGAGCCGACGCTCCACGGACGCGAGCCGACCCTTCGGGACCGGTCAGGACGCCCAGGGGCCGATGCCCGTGACGCGGCCGGCCGTGATCCGCACGATCACGGCCGTCGGGGAGCCCTGGTTGCCCAGCTCGTACTTCTCCACGCCGAGGTAGCGCCGGGCCTGCCGGTCCATCAGCGCCGTGAACTCGTCGGCGATGTCCGGCCCGATCACCCGGGCGGTGCCCCGGACCAGCAGGTACTGCGGCAGCCCGCGCGCGTCGCGCTCGTCGTGGTCCTCGATCAGCACCGTGACGCGCGGGTCGCGCCGGATGTTGCGCACCTTGGGACGGCGGCCTTCCATGCCCATCACGATCTCGTCGCCCTCCCGGCTGGCCCAGACCATCGAGGTCTGTGGCGAGCCGTCCGGGTCGACGGTCGTCAGCACGGCGTTGAACGGCCGCTCGAACAGGCGGTGGCAGCTTTCGGGAAGTTCCATGCCTCCGAGACTAGGAACCCGACAGGTACCGCTCGGTACCTTTGTTCCCATGGGTGACTTCTCCGGCGACGTCTTCCTCGCCGACTGCCCGGCCCGGCTGGCGATCGAGATGATCGCCGACAAGTGGGCGGTCGTCGTCGTGTTCGCGCTCAGCCGCGGCCCGCGGCGGCACGGCGAGCTGGTCGGCCTCATCGGCGGCATCTCCCGCAAGGTCCTCACCCAGACGCTGCGCAAACTCCAGGGCTACGGCCTGGTCGACCGCCGCGCGTACGCCGAAGCGCCGCCGCGCGTCGAGTACTGCCTGACCGAGCTCGGCCGGACGCTCGTCGAGCCGATCGGCATCCTCACGAAGTGGGCGACGCAGCACGGCGAGGCCGTCCTCGAGGCTCAGGAGGCCAGGTAGGCCTCGATCGCCGCGGCGATGGCCGCAGCGAACTCCTGGCGCCCCGCCGCGCTCGTCATGCGGGCCGCCTCGGTCGCGTTGCGCATGTTGCCGCACTCCACCAGCGCGGCCGGGCGCGTCGAGAGGTTGAGGCCGGCCAGGTCCGCGCGGGCCGAAAGGCCGTTCGTGCCGATGTAGTTCGCCGCGCTGAAGCCGCTCGTGCGCATCGTGTCGCGCAACGTCTGCGCCAACCGCGTCGAAGGTGGGCCCTGTGCGGCGTTCAGCGGCGGTGACGAATACGCGACGTGGAAGCCGTTCGCTCCGGCCGCGGTCGAGCCGTCGGCGTGGATGGAGACGACCGCGTCGGCGCCGGCCTCGTTGCCGATCGCCGCCCGGCGGTCGACGCAGGGGCCGACGCCGGTGTCGTTCGCTCGCGTGTAGACGACGCGGATTCCCTTGTCCGCCAGCGCTTTCCCGACTCGCTGGGCGACGTCGAAGGTGAAGGCGTGCTCGGGGTAGCCGGCGTTGGTCGCGGTGCCGGTGGTGTTGCACGGCTTGGTCTGCCCGCGCCCGGCCGGGACCGGGCGGTTGATCTCCGCCGGGTGGGCACCGTTCCCGCCGTTGTGCCCGGGATCGAGTACGACGACCTTCCCGGCCGCCGGCGTGACGGACGGAGGCGACGAAGAAGGCGAAGGCGACGGCGAGGGCGAAGGAGTCGGCGAAGGTGTCGGAGACGCCGTCGGCGTGACCACCGGAGCGGGCGCGGGCGCCGCCGGAGCGTCGTCCGAGCAGCCGGTGAGCAGCAGGGCACCGGCCAGCAGCAGGGGAGCAATCACGCGTCGCACGGCGACCACGGTGCCACAGCCCGCCACCTCGCGTGGCGCGACTACCCTGGTGGGGACACAGGCGTGCAGAGAGGACCGAGTGCGATCATGGTGCAACCCGGCGGCGGCTTCGACATTTCCCAGCTGATGCAGCAGGCGCAGCAGATGCAGCAGAAGCTCGTCGAGGCCCAGGAAGAGCTCGCCAACACCGAGGTCACCGGCAGTGCCGGTGGCGGGCTGGTCACCGCGACCGTCTCCGGTGACAGCCAGCTGAAGAGCCTCCAGATCGACCCGAAGGTCGTCGACCCGGACGACGTCGAGACGCTGTCCGACCTGATCGTCGCGGCGGTCCGCGACGCGTCGGCGAGCGCCCAGAAGCTCACCGAGCAGAAGCTCGGCCCGCTGGCCGGCGGGCTCGGCGGCGGTGGCGGCATGCCGGACCTCGGCAGCCTCGGCTTCGGCGGCTGACGAACTTGTACGAAGGTGTCGTCCAGGACCTGATCGACGAGCTCGGGCGGTTGCCGGGGGTCGGGCCGAAGAGCGCCCAGCGGATCGCGTTCCACCTGCTGGCCACCGACCCGGCCGACATCGCGCGGCTGCAGGACGTGCTCGGCAAGGTCGCCGACGGCGTGCAGTTCTGCGAGATCTGCGGCAACGTCTCCGAGCACCCGAAGTGCCGCATCTGCCGCGACGAGCGCCGCGACCTCACGGTCATCTGCGTGGTCGAGGAGCCGAAGGACGTCTTGGCGGTCGAGCGCACGCGCGAGTTCAAGGGCCGGTACCACGTGCTCGGCGGCGCGCTCGACCCGCTTTCGGGCATCGGCCCGGAGCAGCTGCGGATGCGTGAGCTGCTCAAGCGGATCGGCGAGGCGGACATCAGCGAGATCATCATCGCGACGGACCCCAACACCGAAGGCGAGGCCACGGCGACGTACCTCGTCCGCATGCTGCGCGACTTCCCGGGGCTGTCGGTCACGCGGCTGGCGTCGGGCCTCCCGATGGGCGGTGACCTGGAGTTCGCCGACGAGCTGACCCTGGGCCGCGCCCTCTCGGGCCGCCGGGCGCTCTAGGCGTCACCGCCCTTCGGGGCGACGGACGAACCGGCGGTTTCGGGCACTACACTGGCCCGCGCACAGCCGAGGGGGACAAATCAGATGGCGACTGTCGTGGTCCGTGAACAGCCGGTCGAGCGCAGCTTGCCGGCGCCGCTGTGGTGGGTGGTGCTGTCCGGGACGCTGCTGCTGCTGGCCTTCGCCGGCTACACGGTGTGGGCCGGGGTCTGGACGGCGACGGGGATCTACCTCGAGGACTTCAAGTCCTATGTGGCCACGGGCAGTGCGGTGCGCGCCGGGATGCCGCTGTACGAGCCGGGCGTCTCGCACCTGCCGACGATCGGCGGCACGTTCAAGTACACCCCGTTCGCGGCCGGGGTGTTCGTCCCGCTGACGGTGGTCCCGAAGCTGCTGCTGCCGCTGTTCGCCGTGCTGGTGAACCTGTTCTCGTTGCTGGTCGTCGTCTGGGTGTCGCTGGGGCAGCTGGGGTACGCGCGCGACCACGGCCGGGTCGCGGCGACGGCGGCCCTCTCGGCGCTCGCGCTGCCGCTGCAGCCGGTGCTGATGAACTTCACCGCCGGCCAGGTGAACCTGCTGCTGCTCCTGCTGGTGCTGGTCGACCTGACCGGCCGCAACCGCTGGTGGACCGGCGCCGGCGTCGGCCTGGCGGCCGGCATCAAGCTGACCCCGGCGATCTTCGTGGTGTACCTGCTGGTGACGCGCCGCTTCAAGGCGGCGGGTGTCGCGGTGGCGACGTTCGGCGCGACGGTGCTGGCCGGCTTCGTGGCCTTCCCGCGCGACTCGGCGGCGTTCTGGTCGGCGAACCTGGCGGATCCCTCGCGCATCACGGGTGACAACGACGCGATGTCCCCGGAGAACCAGTCGATCCGCGGCGCACTGGCCCGCCTGCTGGACATCGCGGACGTGCCGGGCAAGATCTGGATCCCGGTGGCCGCGGTGCTCGCGCTGGCCGCCCTGTGGATCGCCGTGCGGGCGCACCGCCAGAACCGCGAACTGCTGGCGCTGAGCGTGGTGGGCGTGGTGATGGTCCTGGTGACGCCCTGGACCTGGACGCACTACTGGGTCTGGTTCATCCCGTTCTTCGTGATGGCGGCGTGCGGCGCCCTCCGCTCCCGCGCGTGGTGGCCGGCGGCGCTGCTGGTCGTGGCCTACCTGCTCGTGCTGCCCTGGAAGGTGGGCTCGGGCCGCTCGGACGTCCCCTTGGTGGGCCTGGTGATCCTCCCGGAGCACTACTCGCCCTTGCTGCAGGCCGTCGCCCACACGCTGTACGTGGCGCTGGCCCTGGGACTGCTGCTGCTCTCGGCGGTCCGCCCGGCCTGGCTCAACCCGGCCACCCCGGACGGCCGGCTCGAGCCGGCCGGGTTCCTCACCGGTCGAACCGGCGCAGGTCGTACAGGTTCACCAGCCTGATCACCTTGTTCGCGTACTCCGGGTCGGTGGCGTACTTCTTCGCCACCGCCCGGATGAACGCGTCGGGGTCCGTGCGCACCGGCAGCGCCGCCGCGTAGTTCGCGCTCGTCGTCAGCAGGCGGCCGTAGTCGCGGAACGAGTCCTCGATCGACGCGTACGAGCGGAAGAACGCGTCCACCGGGTGGCACGGTGCCGGTACGCATTCCGTCGTCGGGTACCGCGCGCAGCGCAGCGCGATCGGCCCCGGGTTCGTCGGCGTCACGCACTTGAAGCCGAAGTGGTTCAGCTCGGCGGTGGACAGCTTGCTGCGGCCCCAGTTCGACTCCAGGATCGCCTGCGCCACCGTGACCGACGCCGGGATGTCGTACGCCGCGTGGATCGCGCGGGCGATCGGGCCCGCCGCGGCGACGTACGCCTCCTGGTAGCCCGCCGCCAGCGCGGCGTCGCGGATGGAGCCCTGGTCGATGGGCGGTGGGCTGACCACCAGCAGCGCCGCCAGTCCGATGTGGATCATGGCGATGCTTTGCCCGGCTGCCTCCCGGAGAAACGGGAGGTCACCCGGACGAAGGACCTAGCAGTAGCCGAGCTGCGCGAGCGTGTTGACGACGATCTCGGACGGGTGGTACTTGTCCATCCAGGACTCGCCGCGGCGGTTCTGGTAGGTGTCGAGGAAGTTCTGCAGCTTGTCGCCGCGCATTTCCGTCAGGACGACCGTCTCGCCGAGGTGCTGCGGCGTCTCCGTGCGCTCGCGGTGCACCGCGCAGGGCAGGCCGAGGTAGTAGCACTCCGCCGAAAGACCACCGGAATCGGTGACGACGTACTCGGCGCGCGCCACCAGCGGCAGGAACTTCAGGTACCGCATCTTCGGCTGGACGATGAACTGGTCGTCGAAGATGTTCCCGATGCCCAGCGAGCGGATCTTCTCGCGCTCCGGCGCGCCGGCCATATACAGGATCGGCATCCGGCGGCTCTGCTCGCGCAGGATCTCCAGCGCCTCGCGGTACTTGTCCGGGCGGGAGACCAGCTCGAAGCGGTGCAGCGTGGCCAGGCCGAACTTCTCCGGCAGGTTCGGCACGTCCAGCGGCTGGTTGATGGCCAGGCGCATCGCGTCGATCGCCGTGTTCGCCTCGGTGTCGACCACAACGCCGCGGGCGTGGCGCAGGTTGTTGACCTCGCGGATGCTCGGCGCGAAGTGGATGTCGACGATCTTCGCCGCGATCTTGCGGTTCAGCTCCTCCGGCAGCGGCGAGAGGATGCTGCCCGACCGCGCGCCCGCCTCGACGTGCCCGACGCGCGACTTGAGGATCCGCTTCCCGATCAGCGAGCCGTACGGCGTGGTGAACGTGTCGCCGTGCACCAGCACCAGCGGCGGGCGGCCGTCCTCGGTCAGCGCCGCGCGCAGTTCGTGGCGGCGGCTCCACGCGGTGCGCAGCACCTGCGCGGCCCAGCCGGGCACCTGCGCCGGCGACTCGAGGTTGTGGGCCTTGTCCTCCGGCACCAGCCAGACGTCCGGCGCCGGCATGTCCAGGTCCGCGAGGACGTCCGCGACCTCGTCGACGTGCTGGGCGGTGAACCAGATCTTCGGCCGCATCCCGCGTTCGCGGATACCGTGGTAGACGGGCGCGATTTTGATCAGTTCCGCGGTGGTGCCGAGAATGAAGGAAATCACCAGAGGAGCCCATTTCCGGTCGGGTGCGGTGGCGTAAGGATACTGGCCGACCCGGCGCGGGGGCCGCCGGGTAGCCTCGGCACGGTGAGTGCGAACCCGCTCCTCCCCTCGCTCAGCGTCGTGATCCCGGTCTACAACGAGCAGGACTGGATCGAACGCAGTGTCGGCGCGCTGCTCGCTTCGGCATCGGCCGCGAGCTGGCCGATCGAGGTCGTCGTGGTCGACGACGGCAGCACCGACGCCACACCCGCGCGGCTCGACGACCTGCGCGAACGCCACGGCATCACGGTGCTCAGCCAGGCCAACGGCGGCCGCTTCGAGGCCCGGCGCGCGGGCATCGCCAAGTCGTCCGGCGAGTGGATCGCGCTGCTCGACAGCCGCGTCATCGTGGACGAGCACACCCTGACGTTCCTGCGCGACCAGCTCGTGGACCACCCCGAGCGCGCGGTCTGGAACGGCCACATCAACGTCGCCTCCGAGCACAACCCGTACGCCGGTTTCATGGCCGGCCTGGTCAAGGTGCCCTGGCGCAAGTACTGCGCGAACCCGCGGCTGATGTCCTACGGCATCGAGGAGTTCGACGTCTACCCGAAGGGGACGACGTTCTTCTGCGCCCGCCGCGGCCTCCTCGAAGGTTCGGTGACGGCGTTCGCGTCGCTGTTCGACGACATCCGGTTCGCCAGCGACGACACCCGCATGCTGCGCTGGATCGCCGAGCGCGAGCGGATCTGGCTGGCCCCGGAGCTGTCGGCGACCTACAACGGGCGCGACTCGTTCAAGAAGTTCACGCAGCAGGCCTACTTCCGCGGCACGACCTACGTGGACTCCTACATCGCTTCGCCCGGGCCGGCCCGCAACGCCCTGTTCGGCGCGCTCGCCGCCGGTGTCGTCGGCCTGTTCTTCGCCGCGAAGAAGCCGAAGACGACGCTGGCCGCCGGTGTCCTCGGCGCGGTCGCCGCGGGCGAGGTCGTCAAGAAGTGCGGCGCGACCGGCCCCGAGGCCCGCGCGGTCACCAAACTGCTGCCGGTGTTCGCCGGCGGCTTCGGCGCCGGTGTCCTGCGGGGACTGGCCATGGCCGTGCGGACCCGGCTCCGCCGCCGATGAGCACCGAAGTGGACGACGCCGCCACGCCGGCCGTGGCCCGCAGCGGACGCACGACCGCGGGCAGCCTCGGTGGCTCGCTGATCGTCTCCATCGGCCTCGGTTACCTGCTCACCGTCGCCTGCCAGCGCCTGCTGCCGCCGCAGGAATACGCCGTCTTCGTCACGTTCTGGGGCCTGGTGATGGGCCTCGGCAGCACCCTGTCGCCGCTCGAGCAGGAGCTCTCGCGCCAGTCCGCGGTCGCCGCGCTCGCCGGTGGCAAGGCGGGCCGGCCGGCGCTGCGGGCGGTCGCGGTCGGCGTGGTCGTCGCGGCCGCGTTCTCCCTCGCCCTGCTGATCCCGCCGGTCAACGACCGGCTGTTCCGCGGCGAGTGGTCGCTGGCGGTCATCGTGCTGGCCGGCGGCGTCGCGTTCGCCTGCCAGTTCGGTACGCGCGGGCTGCTCATCGGGCAGCACAAGGTGAAGTCCTTCTCACTGCTGGTGATCGCCGAACCGGCCGTGCGGGCGCTCATCCTCGGCGTCCTGTTCGTCTCGGTGGCCTACAACGTCGTTTCGCTGGCGATCGCGGTCGCCGCCGGCTCGTTCGCCTGGCTGCTGTTCGCGCGCCCGGCCCGGCAGCTGCTCGACGTCCACGTCGAGGGCGACGGCTGGGGCGTCACCACCCGCCGGATGAGCATGCTGCTGACCGGCGCGGCCCTGACGGCGGCGGTCATCACCGGCTACCCGGCGCTGGTCGGCCTGCTCGCCCCGGGCGGCGACGGCGACCGCGTGGGTGCCCTGTTCGCCGCGCTGGTCATCGCGCGGCTGCCGCTGACGCTGATCGGGCCGGTGCAGTCGCTGGCCGTGCCGTTCGTCGTCCGGCTCTCGGTCACCGAAGAGGGCAGGCACCGGCTGCGCCGCGTGCTCGCCCTCGGCGCGCTCGCGTCGCTGGTGCTGGCCGCGCTCGGCGCGCTGGTCGGGCTGTGGCTCGGCCCGTGGGCCGTGCGGTTCGTCAGCGGCCCCGGCTACGACATCGACGGCTGGTCGGTCGCCGGGCTGGTCTGGTCGTCGGTGCTGCTGGTGCCGATGCAGCTGCTCACGGCCGTGCTCGTGGCCCGCACCCAGGCCAAGCTCGTGCTGGTCACCTGGGCCGTGGTCACCGGCACGGCGTCCCTGCTGCTGGTGCTGCTGCCGGGCGACACCGTGTTCCGCGCGGTCGTCGCGCTGGCCGTCGCGCCGGCGCTGGGCCTGGCCGTGGTGCTCGCGTTCGTCCTGCGGCGGGCTCCGGAAACGATTACCGGGACAACCGCGGGCACCGGTGAAACGTCTCCGTAGCGGCCCAGTAAGGTGCGTTGCGGGCGCGCCGGTGGGGACGGGAAACGGCGTGAAATGCCGGTAAGGTTTGGACAGCGAATTCGATGAACGTTCTACTCGTTTTGCTCGCGTTCTGGCTGCCTGGTCTCGTCTTCGGCGCCGTCATCCGGTTGCGCGGCTGGACGCTGGCCGCCGCCGCGCCCATGCTCACCTTCGGCCTCGTCGCGCTCGGCATCCCGGTGCTGGGCAAGCTCGGCATCCGCTGGACGCTGCTCAACGTCGCCCTGTGGACCCTCGTCCTCTCGGCCGTCGGGTTCGCGTTCGCCTTCGCCGTGACCCGGTTCACGCGGCGGCGCCACCCCGACTGGACCGAGCCGGAGCGGCCGCCGCGCAGCGTGCGCGACCACGTCCTCATCGGCCTCGGCGTCGCCGCCGGCATGGGGATCGGCACCGTCACCTTCCTGCGCGGCGTCCGGAACATCGGCAACGTCCAGCAGGGCTGGGACGCACCGTTCCACGCCAACCTCGTCCGCTGGATCGCCGAGCACGGCGACGCCCGGCCGTCGACCGTCGGCACGATCGCGAACCTGCCGAACGAGACGCACTACTTCTACCCGGACACCTACCACGCGCTGCTCGCCCTGGTCTTCGGCAAGGGCGGCCTGACGATCATGCCGACGCTGAACCTGGCGGCGCTCGCGGTGGTCCTCACCGTGCCGCTCGGCGTCGCCGCGATGTGCCACGCCTGGCGGATGCCGCCGATCGGCGTGGCCGCGGCCGCGGCGGTGTCGGCCTGCTTCACGGTGTTCCCGTACGACTCGCTGTGGCGCGGTCCGCTGTGGCCGTTCGTCGCCGGCGTCGCGCTCATCCCGGCCATGCTCGCGGTCGCCCGGCACCTGCTGGAGCCCCGCGGGATCGCCGGGCCGGTCGGCATCGGCGTCGGGGTCGCCGGGCTTTCCGGCCTGCACACCAGCGTCGTGTTCGTCGTCATCGTGTACTTCCTGCTGATCCTCGTCGCGGTCCTGTTCCGCTTCGAGGCGATCACCTGGCGCCGCTCGCTGCCGTCGCTGGCCGCGACCGTCTTGCTGGCCGCCGCCTTCGGCATCCCGGTGGTGCTCCCGTCGCTGTACAACGCGGGCGGGGTGACCAGCGCGTTCTGGGCGTCGGACGCGACGGTTTCCGGCGCGGTCGGCGAAACGATCACGTTCTCGCCGATGGCCGCGTACCCGCAGTGGTGGATCGGCGTCCCGGCGATCATCGGCGTGTTCATGCTGGTGAAGCACCGCCGGATGATGTGGATGGTCGGCGCGTACATCGTGCTGGGCGCGCTGTTCGCGGCGACCGTGTCGCTCGAAAACGACCTCGTGCACACCCTGAGCAGCCCCTTCTACAACGACAACTGGCGTGTCGCGGCCCTGGTGCCGCTGGCCGGCTGCGTCGCGTTCGGCGAGTTCGTGCACACGGCGTCCGGGCGGTTCGCCGAGAAGGTCGCCCCCCGGCTGCCGAAGCTCCGGCCCGCCACGCTCACCCTGGTCGGCGTGCTCGTGCTCGCCTTGGTCGTCGGCGGCCTGAGCCGCGGCGGCTACATCGGCCGCAACGCCGCCCGCCTGCAGCTCAACTACAGCGGCGGCCCGTCGGTCAGCAAGGACGAGGAAGCCGCGTTCACCTGGCTCGCCCAGCACACCGCACCGGGCGAGCACGTGCTGAACGACAAGGCCGACGGCTCGGTGTGGATGTACGCGCTGGCCGGCGTGATGCCGACGCAGTGGAACTTCTACGGCGCCGAATTCGACACCGACGCGGGCTACCTGAGCGTGTTCGGCAACGACGTCGAGAAGTACCCGAAGGTGCGGAAGCTGCTCACCGACCTGAAGGTCCGGTACGCGTTCGTCGGTGAAGGCAAGGTCACCGCGACGACGCAGAACGACGTCGGGCTCCAGCACCTCGACACCAGCCCCGGCTTCAAGCTGGTCTACCGCAACGGCGGCGTCAAGATCTACGAGATCGAAGGCCAGCAGGGTGTCGTCACCGCCGGTGCCGCGCCCGGGTCCGCGGCCGGTAACGGGCAGTGAAAGGCTAAAGTGATCGCGTGTCTGTGACCTCGGCGACCTCGGTGACCAGCCGCCGCGTGCTCATCGTGATGCCCGCCCTCAACGAGTCGGCGAGCGTCGCGTCGGTCATCGAGCAGGTGAAGCGGGCCCTGCCGGACGGCGACCTGCTCGTCGTCGACGACGGCTCGGTCGACGACACCGCCAAGCTGGCCCGCGCGGCCGGTGCCGAGGTGGCCCGGCTCTCGGTGAACCTGGGTGTCGGCGGCGCGATGCGCACGGGCTTCCGCTACGCCGCCGCCCGCGGGTACGACGTCGTCGTGCAGGTGGACGCGGACGGTCAGCACGACCCGGACGAGCTCGACGCCCTGCTGCGCGGCCTGGACGACGCGGACATCGTGATCGGCTCCCGGTTCGCCGGCAAGGGTTCGTACAAGGCGAGCGGGCCGCGCAAGTACGCCATGGTCGTGCTCTCGCTCGTGTTCTCGCGGCTGGCGAAGACCAAGCTCACCGACGTCACGTCGGGGTTCAAGGCGATGGGCCCGCGCGCCATCCGGCTCTTCGCCGGCTACTACCCGGCGGAGTACCTCGGTGACACCGTCGAGTCGCTGGTGATGGCCATCCGGGCCAAGCTGACCATCAAGGAAATCCCGGTCGTCATGCGGGAGCGGGTGGCCGGCACGCCGAGCCACTCGCCCGTGAAGTCGGCCGTCTACCTGAGCCGGGCCGGGCTCGCACTGCTGCTGGCGCTGGTCCGCCGCCGCCCGGCGGTCGACTCGTCCGACTCGGCGTAAGGGGAAGTGGAAATGGCCGGTTGGCGCATCCTCAGCATCGTCGTCGCCTGCATCGTGCTGTTCGTCGTCCTCGAGATGATGCGGCGGCGCAAGCTGCGTGAGAAGTACGCGGGCGTGTGGCTGATCGTCGCCATCGGTGTCGTGGTGCTGGCCGCGATCCCTTCGGCCGCGCAGTTCCTGGCCCGGCTGACCGGGGTGGAAACCCCGTCGAACTTCGTCTTCCTCCTCGCCGGCGTCGTGCTGGCGCTGGTCTCGCTGCACCTGTCCACCGAGGTGGGGCACCTGGAGGAAGAGGTGCGCACCTCGGTCGAGGAGATCGCGCTGCTGCGCTGCGAGCTCGAGGACAGCCGGCGCGAGCTGGCGGGCCGGATCGCCGAGCTGGAGGCGCGGACGGCGGCTCCCGACGACGTCAAAGGGCTTCCCGAGGTCGAGCGCGTCAGCAAGTGACACCCTGATCGAAGCCCTGCTCGCGGCCCCCGCCCGGCTGGGCCGCGTGCGTGTGCTGGCCATCGACGGCCCGTCGGGCGCCGGGAAGTCCACGCTGGCCGCCCGGGTGGTCGCGGGCCTGCGGGCCCGCGGGTGCCGGACGGTCCTGGTGAGCACCGACGCCTTCGCGACTTGGGACGACCCGGTCGCGTGGTGGCCCCGGCTCGTGGACGGCGTGCTGCGTCCCCTGGCCGACGGCGTGGCGGGCGCGTACCGGTGTGTGGACTGGTCCACCGGAGCACCCCGTCCGGGTGAGCTCGTCCGGGTGGTCGTGCCGGACGTGCTGGTGCTGGAAGGGGTTTCGAGCGGCCGGGCTTCGGTAAGACCCCTGCTTTCCCACCTCTGCTGGCTTTCCGGCGGCTCGGCGGCCGAGCGGCTGGCCAGGACCGTGGCGCGGGACGGCGCGGCCGTGCAGGCCGAATTGGCGCGGTGGCAATGGTTCGAGCGCGGCTGGTTCGCCGTCGACGGGACCCCGGAAGCCGCCGGAACCCGACTTTCGTAGGAGACGGGTCGCTCACGCTGCGTGTGCACCCCACTCCGGATCGATCCAGTGAACCGTCGCCGAAAACACGACTGGGCTAAAGTCGGTACCGCCATCTGAGTTAGTGATCGGGCACTGGGTGCAGCCATCGCACACAAACGGTCACATTCTGTCACGATTTATGGACACATTGCGGTCAAATCGACGCCCACGTAGCGCGATCGTAACCTCACGTGCTTAAGTGCGGGCCGAGTTCCCGCTAGTGTCGGCGAGCACACCGATCGTCCGTCGAGTTCCTGACCGACCGGACGGTGACTTTGAACCCGAACATCTCCCAAGGGGTGCCAGATGCAGCAATTGCGGCTGACCCGAACACGCCGCGTGGCCCTGATCGGGCTCGCCGGCGCGCTCGCGGTTTCGCTGTCCGCTTGTGCGGAATCCAAGCGTGAAGAGGGCGCAGGGGGTGGTTCCGGGGGCACCATGATCTTCGGCGCGGCCGGTAACCCGAAGTTGTTCGACCCGATCTTCAACGACGAGGGCGAAACCTTCCGGATCACGCGCCAGATCTTCGACACGCTGATCCAGAACAAGCCGGGCACCGCCGACCTCGAAGCCTCGCTGGCCGAGAAGTGGGAACCCAGCAACGACGGCAAGACCTGGACCTTCTCCCTCAAGCAGGGCGTGAAGTTCTCGGACGGCTCCGCCTTCGACGCGACCGCGGTCTGCTTCAACTTCGACCGCTGGTACAACATGAAGGGCGCCGCCGCCCAGAGCCAGATGATCTACTACGCCGACGTCTTCGGCGGGTTCGCCAAGAACGAGAGCACCGACTACAGCGACCCGGTCTACAAGAGCTGCGAAGCCAAGGACCCGGCGACCGCGGTCGTGAACCTGAACCGGGCGAAGGGCGCGTTCCCGGCGGCCTTCACCCTGCCGTCGTTCGCGATGCAGAGCCCGACCGCGCTCAAGCAGTACAAGTCCGACGAGGTCACCCAGTCCGGCGACTCGTTCACCTACAGCGAGTACGCGAACAAGCACCCGGTCGGCACCGGCCCGTTCAAGTTCGACAGCTGGGACCAGGGCAAGGGTGAGATCACCCTGTCCAAGAACGACACCAGCCCGACCCAGACGGCCAAGCTCGACAAGCTGATCTTCAAGGTGATCCCGGACGAGAACGCCCGCAAGCAGGCGCTCAAGGCCGGCGACATCCAGGGCTACGACTACCCGGCGCCCGCGGACTACGGCCTGCTGCGCAACGAGGGCGAGCAGGTGCTGGTGCGCCCGCCGTTCAACGTGCTCTACATGGGCATCAACCAGTCCGGCCCGGCCGGCGAGAAGCTGAAGGACGTTCGCGTCCGCCAGGCGCTGGCCTACGGCATCAACCGCGAGCAGTTCGTGAAGAGCAAGCTGCCCGAGGGTGCCGAGGTGGCCACCGAGTTCGTGCCCAAGACGATCTCCGGCTACACCGACGAGGTCACCAAGTACCCGTACGACCCGGAGAAGGCCAAGCAGCTGCTCCAGCAGGCCGGGGCGACGAACCTGACGCTGAAGTTCTACTACCCGACCGAGGTCACCCGTCCGTACATGCCGAACCCGGCGGACGTCTTCACCTCGATGTCGGAGGACCTGAAGGCCATCGGCGTCAAGATCGAACCGGTCGCCAAGCCGTGGAACGGTGGTTACAAGGACGACGTCCAGAAGTTCGGCAAGCAGGACCTCCACCTGCTCGGCTGGACCGGTGACTACAACGACGCCGGGAACTTCGTCGGCACCTTCTTCGGCCGCACGAAGAAGGAGTTCGGGTTCGACAACCCGCAGCTGTTCCAGGCGCTCGCCGCCGCGGACGCTTCGCCCGCCGGCGACGCGCACGCCAAGGCGTACCAGGAAGTCAACAAGCAGATCATGGACTACCTGCCCGCCATCCCGATCTCCTACGGCCCGCCCGCCATCGTGGTCGGACCGAAGGTCAAGGGCCTGGTCGCCAGCCCGCTGACCGACGAGCGGTTCAACACCGTGACTGTTAACTGACAGTTTCACGCCGCGAGGCATGGGGTGGGCGCTACCGCGCCCACCCCATGTTCCGTACTCAGCGGGCTGCCACCTAAGGACTGCAAGTGCTCCGTTTTCTCTTGCGTCGGCTGCTACAAGCGATCCCGACGCTGCTCATCCTGTCCATCCTGGTCTTCGCCTGGCTGCGGTCGCTGCCCGGAGGGCCCGCGGCGGCCCTCCTCGGCGACAAGGCAACGCCGGAGAAGATCGCCAACCTCAACCACGTGCTGGGGCTCGACCAGCCGGTCATCATCCAGTACTTCAAGTTCCTCGGCCGCGCGCTGACCGGTGACTTCGGCGCGTCGCTGATCTCCACCCAGCCGGTGATGTCGGAGATCGGCACGTTCCTGCCGGCCACCATCGAGCTGGGGATCTCCGCGATGATCGTCGCGGTGGTCATCGGCATCCCGGCGGGCTACGTCTCGGCCCGCTACCGCGGCGGCGCCGCCGACAACGTGATCATCGTGCTGACCCTGATCGGCGTTGCGGTTCCGGTCTTCTTCCTCGGCTACATGATGCAGGACCTGCTCGCCGGGCCGCTGGGTCTGCCGTCGCAGGGCAGGCAGACAGCCGGCCTGGACGCCACCGCCATCACCAACTTCGCCATCCTCGACGGCATCATGACGAGCGAATGGGACGCCGTCTGGGACGCGATCAGGCACCTGGTCCTCCCGGCGTTCGCGCTCGCCACCATCCCGCTCGCGGTGATCACCCGGATCACCCGCGCGTCGGTGCTCGAAGTGCTCAACGAGGACTTCATCCGCACGGCCAACTCGAAGGGCCTCACGCAGCCCGTCGTCCGGCGGCGGCACGTACTGCGCAACGGCCTGCTCCCGGTGGTCACCACCATCGGCCTGCAGACCGGCGCGCTGCTCGGCGGCGCGGTACTGACCGAGCGCGTGTTCAACTTCCGCGGCCTCGGGTTCCTGCTGGCCGAAGGCATCGAACGGCGTGACTACCCCCGGCTGCAGGCGCTGCTGCTGTTCGGCGCGTTGGTGTACGTGCTGGTGAACATGCTGGTCGACGTCTCGTACGGGATCATCGACCCGAGGGTGCGTGTGCGATGAACACTCTGCTGAACAAGAAGAAGGAACCGATCGACAAGCTGGCCGCGGCGAGCGGGCACAGCCTCGGCGGCGAAGCGGTGCGGCGGATGCTGCGCAGCCCGGTGGCCATCATCGGCGGCGCGATCACCGCGCTGTTCCTCCTCCTGGCGATCTTCGCGCCGCTGATCGCGCCGAAGGACCCCTACGAGCGCTACCTGCAGGGCCAGGTTTCCCTCGGCCAGGGCGTCATCCCCGGTGCCCAGCCCGGTTTCCCGCTCGGCGTGGACGACTTCGGCCGCGACTACCTTTCGCGGATGCTCGTCGGCGCCCAGCAGACGCTGCTGGTCGGCGTGCTGGCCACGGTGATCGGCGTGCTGATCGGCGTCATCATCGGCGGGCTGGCCGGCGCGTTCGGCGGCTGGGTCGACACCGTCCTCATGCGACTGGTCGACGTCATGCTGTCGGTGCCTTCGCTGCTGCTGGCCATTTCGGTGGCGGCGCTGTTCCAGAAGCCCAGCCAGTGGACGGTGATCCTGGCCGTGTCGATGATCGGCGTGCCGATCTTCGCGCGGCTGCTGCGCGGTTCCATGCTGGTGCAACGCGGCAGCGACCACGTGCTCGCCGCAACGTCGCTGGGTGTGAAGCGGACGTCCATCGTGTTCCGGCACATGCTGCCGAACTCGCTGGGCCCGGTCATCGTGCAGGCGACGCTGACCCTCGCCACCGCGATCCTCGAGGCCGCGGCGCTGTCGTTCCTCGGGCTGGGCGACCCGGACCCGAACCGGGCGGAGTGGGGCATCATGCTGAGCCGCGGGGCCCGGCAGTTCCTCGACGTCCGGCCGGAGCTCGCGTACTACCCGGCCATCGCGATCATCGTGGTCGCGCTCGGGTTCACGCTGCTCGGCGAGTCCCTCCGCGAAGCCCTCGACCCGAAGAACAGGCGGTGAAGCACTGATGGCACTCCTTGAAGTCCGTGATCTCAAGGTCGACTTCGTCCGCCGTGGCGAGCGGTCGTTCACCGCGGTGGACGGCGTGAGCTTCGACGTCGAACCGGGCCAGACGGTCGGCCTGGTCGGCGAGTCCGGCTGCGGCAAGTCCGTGACGTCCCTGGCGATCATGCGGTTGCTCGCCAAGCGCGGCAACCAGGTCAGCGGCTCGGTGCGCTTCGAGGGCACCGACCTGCTCAAGCTGTCCGACCGGGAAATGCGCGACCGCCGCGGCCGCGACCTCGGCATGGTGTTCCAGGACCCGCTGTCCTCGTTGAACCCGGTCATCCCGATCGGGCTGCAGATCACCGAGGTGCTGGAGCGCCACCGCGGGATGTCGCGCAAGGCGGCGTCCGTCGAAGCGGTGGACCTGCTGGACAAGGTCGGCATCCCGGACCCGTCACGACGGCTTTCCGAGTACCCGCACCAGCTTTCCGGCGGGATGCGGCAGCGCGCGCTGATCGCGATCGCGCTGGCGTGCCGCCCGCGGCTGCTCATCGCCGACGAGCCGACGACCGCGCTCGACGTCACCATCCAGGCGCAGATCCTCGCGCTGCTGCGGGAACTGGTGCAGGACACCGGCACCGCGCTGATCATGATCACGCACGACCTCGGTGTTGTCGCCGGGCTCTGCGACGAGGTCAACGTCCTCTACGGCGGCAAGATCGTGGAGCGGGCGCAGCGGCACCAGCTGTTCGCCGAGCCGCGCCACCCGTACACGCACGGCCTGCTCGCGTCGATCCCGCGCCTGGACGCGGGCCGCGGCGAGAAGCTGATCCCCATCCGGGGTTCGGTTTCCGACAACATCCCGTGGGACCACGGGTGCGCCTTCGCGCCGCGCTGTCCGAACGCGCTGCCGGTCTGCCGCGAGGTCCAGCCGCAGCTGGTGCCCGACCGCGCTGGGCTGCTGCGCTGTCACAACCCCGTGCGGCCCGCGGTCGCCGCGGGAGGAGGAACCCGATGACCCGTCCTGCTGGTGACGTGCTGCTCGAGGTCACCGACCTCAAGGTGCACTTCCCGATCAAGAGCGGCGTCGTGTTCGACCGGACGGTCGGGCACGTGTTCGCGGTCGACGGCGTCGACCTGGCCATCCGGCGGGGCGAAACCTACGGCCTGGTGGGCGAATCCGGCTGTGGGAAGTCCACTTTGGGCCGGGCGATCCTGCGGCTCAACGAGCCCACTTCCGGGCACGTGGTGTTCGACGGCACCGACGTCGCCGCCCTCAAGGGAGAAGAACTGCGGAAGGCCCGGCGCCGGATGCAGATGATCTTCCAGGACCCGATGTCCAGTTTGGACCCGCGGCAGTCGGTCGAGTCGATCCTGGTCGAGGGCATGCACGCGCACGGCCTCGACAAGGACAAGGAAGCCACCCAGCGGCGGCTGCGTCAGCTGCTGTCGGCGGTCGGCCTCCCGGAGACGTCGTTGCGGAAGTACCCGCACGAGTTCTCGGGCGGGCAGCGCCAGCGCATCGGCATCGCGCGGGCGCTGGCCGTGGAGCCGGACCTGATCGTCGCCGACGAGCCGGTGTCCGCATTGGACGTTTCGGTGCAGGCCCAGGTGGTGAACCTGCTGGAGGACCTGCAGGACCAGCTCGGCTTGACCTACGTCGTGATCGCGCACGACCTCGCGGTGGTGCGGCACATCTCCGACCGCATCGGCGTGATGTACCTCGGTGCGCTGGTGGAGGAGACCGACGCGGATTCGCTGTACCGGGATCCGCTGCACCCGTACACGCGGGCGCTGCTGTCGGCCATCCCGGTGCCGGACCCGCAGGTCGAGGACACCCGCGAGCAGATCCTGCTCGCCGGTGACCTGCCTTCGCCGGCGAACCCGCCGTCGGGCTGCCGCTTCCACACGCGCTGCCCGTGGCGGCAGGCGAGCCTGTGCGACACCGACCGCCCGCAGCTGCGCGAAATCGGTGGCGGGCACCGGGTGGCGTGCCACTACGCGGAGGACATCCGCGACGGGCGCATCCAGCCGCACGAGGTGGAGCCGGAGCTGGTGGAACTGACCGGGGCGCTCAACCCCGACCTGGGCCCGCCGGACATCGGCACCTCCGCCGAAATCCTGTGACCCGAGCTTTCACGTGAAAGTGATCCGGAGGTAGTCCCTCCAGGTCACTTTCACGTGAAAGTCCGTCAGGGCCCGAGTCCGGCGGCCCGTGACTGCAGGTACGCCTGTTCCGGCAGGCTCAACGTCCGCCGGGCGGCGGCCAGGTACGCCTCCCGCGCCCCGGCCGCGTCGCCGGACTTCTCCAACAGGTGCGCCCGGATCGCGTTGATCCGGTGGTGCTTCGCCAGCGCGGGGTCCTTCGCCGTCTCACCCAGCTCCGCCAGCCCGGCCTCGGGGCCGTGGACCTGCGTGAACGCCACCACCCGGTTCAGGGTGACCATCGGGCCCGGAGCCACCACCCGCAGCAGGTCGTAGAGCGTCAGGATCTGCGCCCAGTCGGTCTCGTCGCCGGTCGCGGCTTCGTCGTGGACCGCGGCGATCGCCGCCTGCAGCTGGTAGGGGCCCACCGGCGCGGTGGCCAGCGCCTTGGTGATCAGCGAGACGCCCTCGTCGATGAACGCCCGGTTCCAGCGGGTCCGGTCCTGCTCGGCGAGCGGGACCAGTGCCCCGGTCTCGTCGACGCGCGCGGGGCGACGCGCGTCGGTCAGGAGCATCAGGGCCAGCAGGCCGGTGACCTCGCCGTCGTCGGAGAGCTCCGCGTACAGCGCCCGGGCCAGGCGGATCGCCTCTGTCGTCAGGTCGACGCGGCTCAGCGCGTCACCCGAGCTGGCCGTGTGGCCCTCGGTGAAGATCAGGTACAGCACCTGCAGCACCGCGGCGAGTCGCTCCGGGCGTTCGTCGCCGGTGAGCCGTTCGCCGCGCAGCTTCTGTTTCGCGCGGCTGATCCGCTGGCCGATCGTGGCCTCCGGGACGAGGAACGCCCGCGCGATCTCGGCCGTGGTCAGGCCGCCGACGGCGCGCAGCGTCAGCGCCACCTGCGACGGCCGCGTCAGCGCGGGGTGGCAGCAGAGCAGCAGCAACGTCAGCGTGTCGTCGACCCCGGTGACCGGCTCGCGATCCGGCGGCTCGGCCAGCGCGACGGTCTCCTCACGCCGCTGCCGGGCCGTCTCACTGCGCCACTGCTCGATGCGGCGCCGGGACGCCGCCGTGATCAGCCAGCCTTTCGGGTGATCCGGGATGCCCTCGGCCGGCCATTGCTGCGCGGCCGCCAGCAGCGCCTCCTGGACGGCGTCCTCGCAGGTGTCGAAGCCGCCGTAGCGCCGGACCAGCGCCGCGAGGACCTGGGGTGCGAGCTCGCGCAGGAGGCTTTCGACGTCGGTCACAGCTCCGGCCCGTGCAACCCCATCACCGGCCGCACTTCGACCACGCCGAAGGAAGCTTCCGGGATCCTCGCGGCGATCTCGAGGGCGCGGTCTTCGCTCTCGCAGTCGAGCAGGTAGAAGCCGGCGAGGAACTCCTTGGCCTCGGCGAACGGGCCATCGGTCGTCATCGGCCCGCCGTCGCCGACGCTCACCCGCTTGGTGAGTTCCGGGAAGGCGAGCCGTTCGGAGACGAGCCGTTCGCCGGAAGCGTCGAGATCGTCGTTGAGCTGCTGGTAGTAGGCGAGCCCGGCGGCCCGCTGCGCGTCGCTCATGCCCTCCCACGCCTTGCGCGAGCCGGGGTTGCCGTAGATCAGGACCACGTATTTCACCGAAGCCTCCTCGGGGATGTCGAAATCGGCCCGGCGGCGCCTACGTCTCTCGTGCAAGCACCGACCTTTGAGGAGAATGTCATGAGTGAGCAGCAGATCCGCGAGTTGATGGCGGCGCGTGAAGTGGCGATGGCGGCCCGTGACGCGGAGACGTTGGGCTCGCACTACGTCTCGGACGTGGTCGCGTTCACGTTGGCGCCCCCGCTGGCACACCGCGGTTCGGAGGTCATCGACGTCGAGGCGCGCCGGGCGTGGTTCGAGTCGTTCGAGGGGCCGATCGAGTACGAGATCCGGGATCTGGAGATCACGATCGGCGGCGACATCGCGTACAGCCACGCGCTGAACCGGTTGGCGACCACGCCGAAGGGCGCACCGGCGGGCTTCGAGCTGTGGTTCCGTTCGACGGTGTGCTTCCGCCGCGAGAACGGCGAGTGGCGGATCACCCACGTCCACGATTCGACGCCGTTCTACATGGACGAGACCTTGCGAGCGGCGGTGGACCTGAAGCCCTGACAGCTCCCCGCCCTTCCCTGGGGGTCCCTATGTGGTTGTCAAGCCGCGGCGGGGACAGGAGCTGGCGGTAGTGGGTGCCGTTGCGGAGCATCGCGTAGAGGCGTCGCAGCGTCGGCGGGCCAGGTAGATCAGGGCGGCGTTGTGGTTCTTGCCCTCGGCTCGTTTGCGGTCTTAGTAAGGGAGCGATGCCCGCGTAGGCCGTCAGAACTGTCCGATCGGCAACCATCCACCGGAGTTGTCCACATGGGGGTGAACCCTGTGGACAACTCCGGCTACGGCCGCAAGGGCCTGACCAAAGTCGTACGCCGGGCCATACCTGAGTAGGCCGCCCCGCGCGGACCGCCCCCGGTACCCTGCGGAAAGCAAACACCAATCGGACGTAGGTACCAGGGGGTACGGCTGTGCACATCGACCAATGGCTGGAGGCGATCCCGCCGCTCTCGGTGTACCTGATCGTCGGTGCGGTGATCATGATCGAGAGCCTCGGCATCCCGCTGCCCGGCGAAATCGTGCTGGTCAGCGCGGCTCTGCTGGCTTCGACGCACGATGCGGTCAACCCCCTCTGGATCGGGGTCCTGGCCAGTGCCGGCGCCATCATCGGCGACAGCATCGGCTACTTCATCGGAAAAACCGGCGGGCAACGGCTGTTCGCCTGGGCGGGCCGGAAATTCCCGAAGCACTTCGGGCCGACGCACCTCGCCAACGCCGAACGGATCTTCAACAAACGCGGCGTGTGGGCGGTCTTCCTCGGCCGGTTCATCGCGTTCCTGCGGATCCTCGCCGGCCCGCTCGCCGGGTCGCTGCGCATGCACTACCCGAAGTTCCTGCTGGCGAACGCCGCGGGCGGCATCGTCTGGGCGGGCGGCACCACCGCGGCGGTCTACTACCTCGGCGTCGTCGCCGAAGAGTGGCTCGGCCGGTTCTCCAAGTTCGGCCTGGTCGCCGCGGTCATCATCGGCGGCGTCGTCTTCTTCGTCATGAAGAAGCGCCTGGGCCGCCAGCACGCGGAAGCGGAAAAGCAGGACGTCTCCGAGCCGACGGCCTAGACCGCGACGAGCTCCGGATCGGGTTTGCGCGCGGTCCGGAGCGAGCCGAGCAGCACACCGCCGATCACCACCGCCGCGGCGCCGATCTCCAGCCCGGTCGGCCGCTCGCCGAGCAGCAGGAACGACGCCGTCAGCCCGACCACCGGCACCAGCAGCGAGAACGGCGAGACGACGCCGGCCGGGTTGCGCCGCATCAGCGTCGTCCACAGGCCCGACCCGACGACGGTGCCGATCAGCACGACGTAGGCCAGCCCGCCGAGCGCGGTCAGCCCGGTCGGGGTGCCGAGCGTCGTCAGCGACCGCCACTGCGCGGCCGGGCCCTCCATGATCAGCGAGAGCGCGAACATCGGCAGCGGGGGCACCACCGACATCCACAGCGTGAAGTGCAGCGGGTTGTCCGGCTCGGCCTTGCGCGTGCTCAGGTTGCCGAACGCCCAGCTCAGCGCGGCCAGCAGCGTCAGGATCATCGGCAGCAGCGCGGCGTGCCCGGACCGCTGCCACGCGATCGCGACCATCCCCGCGACGGCCAGCGCGATACCGGCCAGCTGGTACGGGGTGACGCGTTCGCGCAGGAAGACGGTGCCGAGGAGCACCGTGAACGGCGCCGACGCCTGCAGCACCAGCGACGCGAGCCCGGTCGGCATCCCGGTGTCCATCGCGATGAAGAGGAACGCGAACTGCCCGGTGCCGAAGCCGAGGCCGTAGCCGAGCAGGTGCCGCACCTGCACCCTGGGCCACGGCACGAACAGGATCGTCGGAACGGCGATCACGGCGAACCGCAGCGCGCCCGCGAACACCGGCGGGAACTGGCCGAGCGTGGCGTGGATGGCGAGGAAGTTCAGGCCCCAGAGGACGGCGACGAGCACGGCGAGCAGGCGATCACGGGCGGGCATGCCTCCACTGTGTCAAGGGCGACCGTGAAGGACCAGCGAGAATATCTGCACCGACCATGTAGCTTCGCTTCACAGATCATTCCGGCGTCTCGGGCGTTGCTCACCCCGCCCGCGCGTATTGCCCGGGTTGTCCGATCCGGTGACGATGGGCGGCGTTGCCGACGAATGGGGAAGCCGATGCTGCGAGGCGTACTGCCGCTGACCGGGTTCGCGGCGCTGACCGCGGCCCTCGACGTCTTCGCCGGCAACCAGCTGGAACAGCTGCGCCCGGCGACGGTCGCCGCGCTGTCGTTCACCTTCGCCGCGGTGGCCTTCCTGGTGTTCGCGCTGCTGCGGGACGGCGTCGCCGTGACGTTCCGCCCGCTGCGGGAGCTGCGCGGCGACGTCGTGATGGTCAACGTGACGACCGCCGCGACCTGGCTGTCGATGCTGTACGCGCTGCAGTACCTCGAACCGGCCGTGGTCAACGTCGTCGGCATCGCGCTCGGCCCCGTGCTGACCTTGGTGCTGAACCCGTTGCTGCGCAAGGGCACCGCGATCCTGCGCGGCGAGGCGTGGGTGGCGGTCGGCATCGGCGTGCTGATCGGGCTGCTGGTCTGGGGCTCGTTCACCGGTCACAGCGGGCTCGACCGGACGCCCGGCGAGACGCTCGCCGGGGTGGCGCTCGTGCTCGTCACCGGCGTCGGCTCGGTGGCGAACGTGATCTACTCCAAGCGGCTGAGCGACGCCGAACTGCCGCCGCGGCGGGTGCTCGCCGTGCGGTTCTTCCTCATCCTGGCGATGACGTGGGTGCTCGTCGCGATCGACGACGCACCGGGTGTCGGGGTGGCGCTGGGGCCGTCGGCGCTGATCGCCGCGCTCGGCGTCGCGCTGCCGCTCTACCTGCTCCAGGTCGGGATCAAGCGGACCGAGCCGATCACCGCGTCGATCCTGCTGACGCTTTCGCCGCTGTTCGCCTTCCTGATGCAGCTCGCCGACCACCGCCTCACGCCGTCCGTGCTCACGCTCGGCTGCGTGGCCGGGATCGTGGCGCTGGTCAGCGCCGGCACGATCGTGCGGATGCGCCACGACCGTGAAGCCGTGGCCACCGAAGCCGCGGCCACTGTGTAGCCACGCTTCAACTACGCTGGGGCCCGTGGATCTGGGCCGGCTGCGCACCCTGCGGGAATTCGCCGACCGCGGGAGCGTGACGGCGGCCGCGCGGGCACTGCACTGCACGCCGTCGGCGGTCTCGCAGCAGCTGCGCGCGCTGCAGGGAGAGGTCGGCCTGCCGCTCACCGAACCGGCGGGCCGGGGCCTCCGGCTGACCGACGCGGGCCGCGCGCTGGTCGCCCGCGCCGACGAGGTGCTCGCCGCGCTCGAGCGGGCCGAGTCCGAACTGGACACCTACCGCAGTGCGCCCCGCGGGCGGGTGCGGATCGCGATCTTCCAGTCGGCCGGCCTGATGCTGCTGCCGGGGCTGCTGACCCGCGTCGCCGGGTACGACGGCCTGGAGGTTGACGTCCGGGACGTCGACATGACACCACCGGAGGTGCCGGGCCTGGTCGCGGACTACGACATCGTCGTGGCGCACCGCGACGAGCACGCACCGGAGTTCGATTCGAGCCGCGTCGAGGTGGTGCCGCTGCTGCGGGAACCGCTCGACGTCGCGCTGCCGGCCGGGCACCGGCTGGCGGACCAGCGCCGCGTCGAGCTGTCGGAACTGGCGGACGAACGCTGGATCAGCGTCGACTTCGGCTTCCCGGTGGACGACGTGCTGCGCTCGCTCACCATCCGCACCGGCGTGCGGCCGGTCGTGGTGCAGCGGATCAACGACTTCCGGATCACCGAGCGGCTGGTCGCCGCGGGCCACGGCATCGCGCTGCTGCCGCGGTACACGATGGACACCTACCGCGGCAGCGGGCTGGTCGGGCGGCCGCTGGCCGGCATCCGGGCGGCCCGGCTGGTGGAGGCGGTCTGCCGCACGGGCGCCCTCCAGCGCCCGGCGGTGGCCCAGGTGATCGAGGAGCTGCGCGCGGAGATCGCCCAGCTCACCGCCTCGTGAGTGGTAAGGCGGGTTCTAACCCGCCTTACCACTCACGAGCGTGGGAGCGCAGGTAGGCCAGCGCGATTCCCAGCGCGTCCTCCAGCGCCGTGAGGTCGTGCCGGATGTGCGCCAGCAGCAGTCCACCTTGGACGGACGTCATCGCCGCCTGCGCCAGCCGCGCCGGGTCGGCGCCGGGATCGAGCTCTCCCTTGTCCCGCAACGCGGTCAGCCCACGCACGAGGTGTGACTCCCACGTCCGGTAGGCCTGGTCGACCAATGGCGCGAGCGTCGGGTTGTCGCCCACCTCACCGGCGAGGTTGCCCAGCGGGCAGGCGATCGGACCGCCCGCCCGGCGGTGGACGTCCAGCAGCTGCTCGGTCCACGTCTCGAGGTCGGCCCAGGAGGTGAGGGTGAAGATCGCGGGCTGGTTGCCGAGGATCCGCTCGAGGTAGCGGTCGATCACGGCCTCGACCAGCTGGTTCTTGTTCTTGAAGTAGTGGTACATCTGCGATTTTCCGGCGCCGCTCGCGGCGAGGACCTTGTCGAGGCTCGTGCCCGCGACGCCGTCGACGTACATCAGCTCCGCCGCCGCGTCGACGATCGCGTCGCGGGTCCGCTTGCCGCGCGGGGTCGAGGCCGCTGCTTGCGTCTCCATGTACCGAATAGTACAGTTCGGTTCACTGTACCGATCAGTACAACGAACTAGGGGGATCCATGACGCTCGACAACGCCCTGACCGGCCTGAACGACCACCTCCGGGGCGCACTGCCGCCGGAGATCTCCGAGGTCCTCGAGGAGGACCGGCGCCGGGCCGCCGGGACGAAGTTCGCCGAGGTGGGCGCCGAGGTGGCGGACTTCGAGCTGCCCGGCGCCGACGGGTCGCCGACGAGCCTGGGCGAACTGGTCGCGGCCGGGCCGGCGGTGCTCGTGTTCTACCGCGGCCAGTGGTGCCCGTACTGCAACCTGACCTTGCGCACCTACCAGCAGGAGCTGCTGCCCGAGCTGGCGCGCCTCGAAGCGAGCCTGGTCGCGATCAGCCCGCAGCGGCCGGACGGCTCGCTGCCCGCCGGGGAGCTGGAGTTCCCGGTGCTTTCGGACGTCGGCAGCACCGTCGCGCGGGGGCTCGGGCTGAGCTACCCCGTCTCCGCCCCCGTTCGCGAGGCCATGAAGACCCTCGGCATGGACCTCGAGGAGGTCAACGGTGCTTGGGAGCTGGTCCACCCGGCGGTCGTCGTGGTCGACCGGGCGCGCGTGATCCGCTACCTCGACGTCCACCCGGACTTCGTCACGCGGACCGAGCCGGCGGAGATCCTGGAAGCGGTCAAGTCGCTTTAGCGCTGTGCCGGACGCTGTAGGTGATCACCGAACCCAGGATCAGGGCGACGCCCAGGGAGAGCAGCATGCTGATCCCGGGTTCGGTGACGATCCGGCCGTCCGCGTAGCCGAGGAAGGCCACGTACGACGTCCAGAGTGTGACGCCGACGGCCGAGGCGGCGAAAAACTCCGCCATCGGCCATCGGAGTGATCCGGCGAGTAGGGCGCCCAGAGTTCCGCCCCCGCTGTCTTTTCGGGGGTCCGGGTGGCGGAGCCCCCGGCCCGGGGCGGAGCCCCGGATGTCACGGCAGCCAGCGGGCGACCACCAGCACCGGCCGGGGATGGCGCTGCAGCCGCCCGTCGAGCCAGCCGAGGCCGGCGGCGATCTTCTTCCGCTTGCCCAGCCGGTCCAGCGCCGCCCGGCCACCGAACCGGCCGAGGGCGTAAAGCACCTGGTCGGACGCCAGGCACCCGGCACTCGCCACGGCGATCACCGGTGCCAGCGACGTCCCGCCCTGCGCCGCCGCGACGCCCATGCCGAGGAGGGTCACCTCGGTGGGCAGCAGCGGCACCAGCGAGACGACGAACAGCACCAGCAGTCCCGCCGTCGATCCGTCCACATCTCCATTAACCTTCTGCCGGCCCGGCGCACTCCCGATCACCGGGGACTCACAGCAACCCGACAGGTCGTCCACAGGCTTCGCGAACCATGACAGGAGTTGTCATGGTTCGCCGTGAAGCTGGCGGCATGAACCAACTTTCCGGAAAAGTCGCACTGGTGGCGGGCGGGACGCGCGGCGCGAGCCGGGCGATCGCCGTCGAACTCGGACGGGCGGGTGCCTTCGTGTACGTGACCGGCCGCTCCACCCGCGCCGGACGGTCCGAAGTGGACCGGCCGGAGACGATCGAGGAGACGGCCGAGCTGGTCGAGCGGGCGGGCGGGCGCGCGGAGGCGATCCGCGTCGACCACCTGGTGCCGGACGAGGTCGAGGCGCTGGCCAAGCAGGTCGGCCCGCTCGACATCCTGATCGACGGCCTCTGGGGCGGCGACCACCACCTCGGCTGGGGCAAGCCGGTGTGGGAGCACGACCTGGCGGCGGGCCTGCGCATGATCCGCCTCGGCATCGACGCGCACCTGATCACCAGCCACTTCCTGCTCCCGCAGCTGATCGGGCGCCCGGGCGGCCTGGTCGTCGAGCTGACCGACGGCACGGCCGAGTACAACGCGAAGTACCGCGAAGGCACTTCGCTGCCGTTCTACCTCGCGAAGGCGTCGGCGCACCTGCTGGCGATCGGCGAGGCGGCCGAGCTGGCCGCGCATTCGTGCACGGCGGTGGCGTTCACACCGGGGTACCTGCGGTCGGAGGCGATGCTGGAGATCTACGGGGTGACGGAGGACAACTGGCGCGATGCGTGCGCGCGCGTGCCGCACTTCGCGATCTCGGAGACGCCGACGTTCTGCGGGCGGACGGTGGTGGCGCTGGCGGCGGACCCGGACCGGCACCGGTGGAGCGGGCAGACGGTGAGCAGCGGGCAGCTGGCGAAGGAGTACGAAGTGGACGACGTCGACGGCAGCAGGCCAGACGGCTGGCGGTACATGACGGAGGTGGCCGACGCAGGCAAGCCGGCGGACACGACCGGCTACCGCTGAGCGTTCCGGGCCGCCAGCTCCGCGCCGATCGCGGCGAGCGCCGCCCGCAGTTCCCCCGGCTCGAGCACCTCCACACCGGGGCTCAACGCGACCAGCTGGCCGAGGCCGATCTCCCCGTCTTCCAGGGCGAGTTCGGCCTCGGCCCACCCCTGCTCGTCCGGCGTTCCCAGCGACACCACCGTGTCCGCCAGGTGCTCACCCCCGAACACCCTCCGCAGCTCCCGCACCGCCGTCCGGTTCAGCCGGGCGCGAACCCGCAACGGCCGCGCCACCTGCTCGAACGCCGCCGATGACGAGCGCCACCAGTGGGCCAGGTCGAAGTCCGGTGGGCGGTCGAACGACACCTCCGACAACCGGACGTCGAGGATCCGCGAAACCCGGTAAGTCCGCAGAACGTCGTCCGGCACCACCCGCGCCACCAGGTACCAGACACCCGCCTTCAGCACGAGCCCCAGCGGTTCCAGCTCCCGCGAAGCCACCTTGTCGCGGCGCCGGTAGGAGACCGACACCCGCCGCTGGGTCCAGACCGCCCGGGCCACCGCCGTCAGCGCCGCCGGCTCGTCCGACGAGCCGAACCAGCCCGGTGCGTCCAGGTGGAACCGCCCCGCGACCAGCGCCGCGTGTTCCCGCAGCTCGGCAGGCATCCCCGCGGCCACCTTCGCCCGCGCCGCGCTGCTCGCCGTGTCCAGACCGAGTCCCGCGAGTGCGGAAGGAACCCCCAGCGCGAACAGCGCGACGGCCTCGCGTGCGGTGAGGCCGTCGAGACCCGCGCGCCAGCCGTCGACCAGGCGGAAGCCGCCGTGGCGGCCCTGCTCGGTCCACAGGGGAACACCCGCGTCGCGCAGCGCGGCCAGGTCGCGGTGCATCGTGCGCTCCGAGACCCCCAGTTCGGAAGCGAGCTCAGCGGCGGTCGCGCTGCGTCGCCGTTGCAGCGTGAACAACAGCGCGACCAGCCGCTCGGCCTTCACCGGTTGGCGCGGTTCACCGCCGAGACGACCGCGCGCAGCGACGCCGTGACGATCGACGGGTCGATCCCGATGCCCCAGAACACCCGGTCGGAGATCGCGCACTCGATGTACGACGCGGCGCGCGCGTCGTCGCCCGGCGAGAGCGTGTGCTCGCTGTAGTCCAGCAGGCGCAGGTCGAAGCCCACCGTCGACAGCGCGTCGAAGAACGCCGCGATCGGGCCGTTGCCGCGGCCGGTGACCTCGTGCTCGTCACCCTCCACGCGCACGGTCGCGGTGATGTCGTACTCGCCGTCGCCGTTGTCGCGGACGTGCTGGCGGACCAGCTCCAGCGGCGTTTTCAGCTCCAGGTACTCGGCCGAGAACGCGTTGTACATCGTCGCCGGGTCGACCTCGCCGCCCTCGGTGTCGGTGTAGCGCTGGATGACCTTCGAGAACTCGATCTGCAGCCGCCGCGGCAGGTCGAGCTGGTGCTCGGCCTTCATGATGTAGGCGACGCCGCCCTTGCCGGACTGCGAGTTCACCCGGATCACGGCCTCGTACGTGCGGCCGACGTCCTTCGGGTCGATCGGCAGGTACGGGACCTCCCACGGGTACTCGTCGATCGGTACGCCCTGCTTGTCCGCGGCGTCCTTCAACGCGTCGAGACCCTTGTTGATCGCGTCCTGGTGGCTGCCCGAGAAAGCCGTGAACACCAGGTCGCCGCCCCACGGCGAGCGCTCGCCGACCGGCAGCTGGTTGCAGTACTCGACCGTCCGCTTGATCTCGTCCATGTCGGAGAAGTCGATCTGCGGGTCGATGCCCTGGCTGTAGAGGTTCATGCCCAGCGCGACCAGGTCGACGTTGCCGGTCCGCTCGCCGTTGCCGAACAGGCAGCCCTCGATCCGATCGGCGCCGGCCTGGTAACCGAGCTCGGCGGCGGCGATGCCGGTGCCGCGGTCGTTGTGCGGGTGCAGCGACAGGATCACCGAGTCGCGGCGGGCCAGGTTCCGGCTCATCCACTCGATCGAGTCGGCGTAGACGTTCGGAGTGGCCATTTCGACGGTCGCCGGCAGGTTCAGGATCACCGGCTTCTCCGGCGTCGGCTGCCAGATGTCGGTGACGGCGTTGCAGACCTCGAGCGCGTAGGACAGCTCGGTGCCGGTGTAGGACTCCGGCGAGTACTGGAACCGGAAGTCGGTGTCCGGCTGCTTCGCGGCCAGCTCGACGACCATTTCCGCGGCCTGCGTCGCGATCTTCTTGATGCCTTCGCGCTCCTCGCGGAAGACCACGCGGCGCTGCAGGATC
This sequence comes from Amycolatopsis sp. A133, assembly GCF_031082405.1. GTDB lineage: Bacteria > Actinomycetota > Actinomycetes > Mycobacteriales > Pseudonocardiaceae > Amycolatopsis. The sequence continues at coordinate 7,061 of NZ_JAVHJU010000010.1, read as the reverse complement.
GACGTCGAGTTGTAGATGTGGACGATCGCCCGCGGCGCGCCTTCGAGCGACTTGAAGGTCCGCTCGATCAGCTCGGGACGGCACTGGGTCAGCACCTGGATGCTGACGTCGTCCGGGATGGCGTGCTCTTCGATGATCTCGCGGACGAAGTCGAAGTCCGTCTGGGACGCGGCCGGGAAGCCGACCTCGATCTCCTTGTAGCCCATGCGGACCAGCAGGTCGAAGAACTTGCGCTTGCGCGCCGGCGACATCGGGTCGATCAGGGCCTGGTTGCCGTCCCGCAGGTCGACGGCGCACCACAGCGGCGCGCGGTCGATGCGCTTTTCGGGCCAGGTGCGGTCGGGCAGGTCGATGTTCTCGACCACGTCGTACCAGGGGCGGTAGCGGTGGACCGGCATCGACGTGCCGCGCTGGGTGTTCCAGGCGGGCTGGTCAGCGGGCGCGGGACGAGAAGGTTTGCGGATCTTGCTCATGGGATTTGGGGTGTCTCCAGCTCGACGGGTGCGACCGGCACCACGAAGCCCCGCGACGGGGAGCCGGTCCGGTCAGGCCCCGTCGCGGCAGCGAAGCAGGAGAGCACGCGCCACGGCCCCACCATAACCAGGGAACGCGGGCCGAGGGAAGCCGGGCCGCGATGCAACCGTTACCCACTCGGTTACTTGTGGGTAGCAATCGGCGTACCTCCGTGCGAAACTGCGGGCATGGGTGAGCACGCAGAGTCGTCGGAGGAGACCCGCGTCTCCCGCCGCGCCGCCGTCGACTGGCGCGAGAAGCGGGGCAAGGTGGCCTCGGTGGTGGCGTCGATCGTCCGCTGGGTCGGGCTGATCTTCGCCGCGTTCCTGGTGATCCACGTGATCTTCACGGTCGGCTCGGCCAACCCGGACAACGGCATCGTCTCGTTCGTCAAGTCCTGGGCGGACAGCCTCGCGCTCGGCTTCAGCGACCTGTTCACCCCGAGTGACGGAAAGCTGCGCGTCCTGGTGAACTACGGCATCGCGGCCATCTTCTGGATGGTCGTGTCCGGGATCCTGGCCAAGGTCATCCGCCGCGTGGGCGGGGCTTCTTGACGCCTCGGCCGCCTAGCTTTCGGCGAGTTCGTCGTACACTCGATCGCAGATGTACCGGCGACCGTAGCTTCCTCCGGTGATCTCGCGGAGAAAGCCGGCTCCTCCAGTTTCCTGATCGCGGTGGCGGCGGTCGGGTACGACACGCCAAGGTCCGCCTGCACCTTGGGAATCGTCGTCATCGGGTAGCCGATGAGGTTCACGGCCAGTTCGTGGACGGTGCCGCGGGCGCCCGCGCCCTTCATCGTTTCGATGACCTCCTGGGAGAACGCCTCTTCGATGAGCTGCAGGGTGATGACCAGGCGGCCGATCCGGCCGTTCCCGTCGCTGAACGGGTGCAGTGTTTCGAACAGGTAGTGGCCGAGGGCCACCTTGACCAGTACTGGCATCTCTTGATCGGCATTTATCCACTTTTCCCAGTCGCTCACGCCGTCACGGAGCGAATCTCCGTTGGGCGGCGGGACGAACCTGGACTGCTCGATTCCCCTGCCCCGGTCTCCGATGCAGACGAGCCTTTCGCGGAGCCTGCCCGCGTCGTACGCGTCGCCGCGTGTCCCGGCTACGAGGATCTGCTGGAGTTTGGACACCACCTGCAGGCAGATCGGCAGCTTCTTGACGAGGTCGAGCCCGGCGAACGCGGCCTGGACGTAGTTCTGCACCTCCCGCACTTCTGCCGTCGGCTGATGACTGTCGACGTAGTGGGCTTCCAGCACGTCGGCGTAGGGCGCGTACGTTCCTTCAAGTGCCGAGGTGCTGACCGCTTCCCGGGTCAGCGACGGCCGCACCAGCAGGTCGGGATTGGGCAGCCGGTCGGTGAGGGCGTCCAGCGAGCCGAGAGCGCGGTCGGCTTCGCTGAGGACCTTGTATGTGCCGGGTGAGAGTTCGACTACGCTGGGAAGTGGCGCGGGCACGAACGCGAAGTGGTCGTAGGCCTGCTTGGTCCGGCTGTCGACGCCACGGACCGGCACCAGGTGGCCGGCTGGTGACTGCCTGAACGACTCTGCCTGCCCTTTTAAAGCTTAGCGCAAGAAGCTTTAATCTCATTGCCGGGATCTAAGGGTTCTTGCAGTCCCAAGCTCGGAATGCAAGACATCGGCTTGGACCTTTGAAACTCCGGTCGGCCGCTAGCTCCCGAAGGCCGGCTTGCCCCACTGATCGGTGAACGCGAACTCCGCCAGCGGGAGCCGCACCCGGTCGGCCTTCTCGCGCTCGATCCGCCAGTCCTCCGCCAGTACGTCCGCGGGTGCCGGCGACCCCACCGCGATCGCCACCTTCGGGACGGCGTCGTCCGGGAGCGAGAACGCCGCCCGCACCGCGTCCGGGGAGAAGCCGGCCATCTGGTGCGCGATCAAGCCCAGCTCGACCGCCTGCAGCACGAGGTTCTCCGACGCCAGCCCGAGCCCGTACTCCGCGTAGGGGACGTCGCCCTTCTCGTTCGTCGTCACCATCACGCCGATCATCAGCAGGCTCGCGCGGTGCGCCCAGGCCCGGTTGCCCGAATTGAGCGTCGCGAGGATCGCGTCGAACGCCGGGGTACCGCGGACGCCCACCAGGTAGCGGGCCGGCTGGGTGTTGCCGAACGACGGCGCCCAGCGGGCGGCCTCCAGGAGGGCTCTCACCTGTTCCGGGGAGACGGCCGCCGACTCGTCGAAGGCCCGCGGGCTCCAGCGTTCGGCCATCAAGGAAGCGATCGGGACGCTCGTCACAGCTGGTTTTTGCACGATCCCGACGATACCGACGGAGTGCGCTGCGTCACTCGGGAGGAAGGGCTCCGCGCATTCTGTTGGTGTTGCGGAAGATTTACTTCCACGACACCCACCGGCGGGGTCCGCCCCACGTCAAGAGGGTGGCGAGCCGCCGAAGCCCCGGTAGGCTCCAGGTCAAATCATGGGACGCGGGGGCTCTCCGGTGCCCGCCAGGGAGCCGCCCGGCCCGCGAGGAGGTTCGGGCGTGGCCCTCGTGGTCCAGAAGTACGGCGGATCGTCGCTGGAAAGTGCCGACCGGATCAAGCGCGTGGCGGAGCGGATCGTCGCGACGAAGAAGGCGGGCAACGACGTCGTCGTCGTCTGCTCGGCGATGGGTGACACCACCGACGAGCTGCTCGACCTGGCGCAGCAGGTCAACCCGGCGCCGCCGGAGCGGGAAATGGACATGCTGCTCACCGCCGGTGAGCGCATCTCGAACTCGCTGGTCGCGATGGCGATCGCGGCCCAGGGCGCCGAGGCGTGGTCGTTCACCGGATCGCAGGCCGGCGTCGTCACGACGTCGGTGCACGGCAACGCGCGCATCATCGACGTCACCCCGAGCCGGGTCACCGAGGCGCTCGAGCAGGGCTACATCGCGCTGGTGGCGGGCTTCCAGGGCGTCGCGCAGGACACCAAGGACATCACCACGCTGGGCCGCGGCGGCTCGGACACCACCGCCGTCGCGCTGGCCGCCGCGCTGAACGCCGACGTCTGCGAGATCTACTCCGATGTGGACGGTGTGTACACCTCCGACCCGCGAGTGGTGCCGGACGCGCGCAAGCTCGACACCGTCACGTACGAGGAAATGCTCGAGCTCGCCGCGAGCGGGTCGAAGATCCTGCACCTGCGTTCGGTCGAGTACGCGCGCCGCTACGGCGTCCCGATCCGAGTCCGTTCTTCCTACAGCGACAAGCCGGGCACGACGGTGACCGGTTCTATCGAGGAGATCCCCGTGGAACAAGCCCTGATCACCGGTGTGGCGCACGACCGCTCCGAAGCCAAGATCACGGTGACCGGGGTGCCGGACCACACCGGTGCCGCGGCCCGGATCTTCCGCGTGATCGCCGACGCCGAGATCGACATCGACATGGTGCTGCAGAACGTGTCCAGCACCGTTTCCGGCCGCACCGACATCACGTTCACGCTGTCGAAGGCCAACGGCGCCAAGGCGGTCAAGGAACTGGAGAAGGTCAAGGCGGAGATCGGCTTCGAGTCGGTCCTCTACGACGACCACGTCGGCAAGGTGTCGCTGGTCGGCGCCGGAATGCGCTCGCACCCGGGTGTCACGGCGACGTTCTGCGAGGCGCTCGCCCAGGCCGGCGTCAACATCGAAATCATCAACACCTCGGAGATCCGCATTTCGGTGCTGATCCGGGACGCGCAGCTCGACGAAGCCGTGCGCGCGATCCACGAGGCGTTCGAACTCGGCGGCGACGAAGAAGCCGTCGTCTACGCGGGGAGTGGTCGCTGATGGCGGACGGGCTGCGGGTCGGGGTGGTCGGCGCGACCGGCCAGGTCGGTGCGGTGATGCGCAAGCTGCTGGCGGAGCGGGAATTCCCGATCGCCGAACTGCGCTACTTCGCTTCGGCGCGCTCGGCGGGGTCGAAGCTCCCCTGGCGTGACACGGAAATCACGATCGAAGACGCGTCGACGGCCGATCCGTCCGGTTTGGACATCGCACTGTTCTCGGCGGGCGGCTCGACGTCGAAGGCGCAGGGGCCGCGGTTCGCGGCGGCCGGGGTGACGGTGATCGACAACTCGTCGGCGTTCCGGATGGACCCGGACGTGCCGCTGGTCGTCAGCGAGGTCAACCCGGAGGCCATCAAGGAGGCGCGCAAGGGGATCATCGCGAACCCCAACTGCACCACGATGGCCGCGATGCCGGTGCTGAAGCCGCTGCACGACGAGGCCGGGCTGGTCCGGCTGGTCGCCTCGACGTACCAGGCGGTTTCGGGCAGCGGGCTGGCCGGCGTCGACGAGCTCGCCGGCCAGGTGAAGGCGGCCGCCGAGCACGCGTCGCTGCTGACCCACGACGGCGCGGCGATCCAGTTCCCGAAGCCGGAGAAGTACGTCCGGCCGATCGCGTTCAACGTCCTGCCGATGGCCGGGTCCATTGTGGACGACGGTGAGCTGGAGACGGACGAGGAGAAGAAGTTCCGCAACGAAAGCCGCAAGATCCTGAGCATCCCGGGCCTCGGCGTCTCGTGCACCTGCGTGCGCGTGCCGGTGTTCTCGGGGCACTCGATCTCGGTGAACGCGCAGTTCGAGCGGCCGCTGACGGTCGAGCGCGCGACGGAGCTGCTGGCCCACGCGCCGGGCGTCGAGCTGTCGGAGGTCCCGACCCCGCTGCAGGCGGCGGGCAACGACCCGAGCTACGTCGGCCGGATCCGGGTGGACCAGGGTGTCGAGGGTGGCCACGGGCTGGCGATGTTCATCTCGAGCGACAACCTGCGCAAGGGGGCGGCGCTCAACGCCGTGCAGATCGCGGAGCTGGTGGCGCAGCAGCTGTAGTGACCACAGTGGACAGCTGAAAACTCGCTTGGCCGTTTCGCGGTGCCCGGGGGATCCTGGGCACCGCGAAAGGCTTTTCAAGGGGAGGAAAACATGTACACCGCTGTCGAAGGGGCCCGCGTCCCGATCCGGATGTGGGCGGATCCCGCTTCCGTCGAAGACCAGGCCATGCGGCAGCTGCACAACGTCGCGAACCTGCCGTGGGTGCACGGTGTCGCCGTGATGCCCGACGTCCACTACGGCAAGGGCGCCACCGTCGGCAGCGTCATCGCCATGCGCGACGCCGTCTCGCCGGCCGCGGTCGGGGTCGACATCGGCTGCGGGATGAGCGCCGTCCGGACGTCGCTTACCGCGAGTGACCTGCCCGACGACCTCGGCAAGCTGCGCCGCCGGATCGAGTCCGCCGTGCCGGTGGGCTTCGGCCTGCACAAGACGCCCGTGAACCCGGCGAAGGTGCACGGCGTCGGTGGCTGGGACGCGTTCTGGAAGCAGTTCGGCGACCTCCACACCGGCGTCCAGGAGCTGCACGACCGGGCGGCGCGGCAGATCGGCAGCCTCGGTGGCGGTAACCACTTCATCGAGGTCTGCCTCGAGCAGGGTGGCGCCGACGAGGGCCGGGTCTGGCTGATGCTGCACTCGGGTTCGCGCAACATCGGCAAGGAGCTGGCGGAGCGGCACATGGCCGTCGCGCGCAAGCTCCCGCACAACGCCGACCTGCCCGACCCCGACCTCGCGGTGTTCGTCGCCGGCACGCCGGAGATGCAGGCCTACCGGCGCGACTTGTTCTGGGCGCAGGACTACGCGGCGCGCAACCGCGCCACGATGGTCGCGCTCGTGAAGCTGGCGCTCGCGGACGTCGTGCCGGGCACGACCTTCGACGACGCGATCTCGTGCCACCACAACTACGTCGCCGAGGAGACCTACGACGGCGTCGAGCTGCTCGTCACCCGCAAGGGCGCGATCCGTGCCGGATCGGGTGACCTCGGGATCATCCCGGGCAGCATGGGGACCGGTTCGTACATCGTCCGCGGCCTGGGCAACAACTCGTCGTTCCAGTCGGCGTCGCACGGCGCGGGCCGCCGGATGTCGCGGAACAAGGCGAAGAAGCTGTTCACCGCCGACGACCTGGCGGCCCAGACGGCCGGCGTCGAGTGCCGCAAGGACTCCGGCGTGGTCGACGAGATCCCGGCGGCGTACAAGGACATCGAAACGGTGATCCGCGCGCAGACGGACCTGGTCGAGGTGGTGGCGCACCTCAAGCAGGTGGTCTGCGTCAAGGGCTGACGGTACGTTGGCGCCATGACGAGGGGTGGAACGACGGCCGCGCTGCTGGCCGTGGCGGCCTTGCTGCTGAGCGGGTGCGCCGAGGTCGGCAACGCGGTCGACCAGGGGAGCAGGACGGCGGACAAGGTCGCGGCGTGCACCGAAGCGCTGGGGCTCGCCGACCTGAACCCCCTGGTCGACCCGGCCAAGCTGAAGGCGCGCGCCGAGGACAAGGAGCGGCGGCTGCGCGAGCTCGCGGGCGACGTCCAGGACCAGGACGTCAAGAACGCCCTGCTCGGTATGGCCGATTCCTACGTCGAGGTGCAGAAGGAACGCATCGAGGACGCCGGCGTCGTGGCCCAGTGGGTGCAGCGCAACGTCAAGAAGCTCGACGCCCTCCGCGCCGCCTGCGGCTGACCGGGTCTGCCGCAGCCCGTCGTGAGTGGTAACGCGGGTTCTAACCCGCGTTACCACTCAC
>NZ_JAVHJU010000067.1:374039-512561 GCF_031082405.1 Amycolatopsis sp. A133 | reverse complement strand
TGTGGCGTTCGGTGCGTCCAACGCACCGAACGCCACATTGGGTGCGTTGGACGCAACCAACGCCACATTGGGGCGCTGGGGACCGGGCCGGGACTAGTTCTCTTCCCCGGTCAGCAGCCGACGCAGGCGGCCCAGCGCGCGGTGCTGCGCCACCCGGACCGCGCCCGGCGTGGACCCCACCGCCGCGGCCGTCTCCTCCGCCGACAGCCCGACCACCACCCGGAGCACCACGATCTCGCGCTGCTTCGGCGGCAGCACGTCCAGCAGCCGGGCCAGCCGCTCGTTCAGCTCGAACCGCAGGACCCGCTGCTCCGGGCCCGCGGTCTCGCTGACGCCGTCGGGGACCTCGGGCACCGGGTCGGCGCGGTTGCGGGCCGCGGCGCGGTGGGCGTCGGCGACCTTGTGCTGGGCGATGCCGTAGACGAACGCCAGGAACGGGCGGCCCTGGTCGTGGTAGGACGGCAGCGCGGTGAGCACGGCGAGGCAGACCTCCTGGGCCACGTCGTCCGCCGAAGCGAACGACCGTTCGTGCCGGCCGACGCGGGCCCGGCAGTAGCGCACCACCAGCGGCCGGATCGTGGCGAGCAGGCGCGCGGTCGCGGCGTCGTCGCCGGCGGTCGCGGCGGCGACCGGCTCGTCGTGGCGTCGCCAGTGCGGCGGGAACGCCTCGACGGGCTGCGTCGCGGCGATCTCGCGGACGAGCGCCCGGCTGCGCACCCGCAGCAGGGTGCCCTCCACGTCGAGCCCGGCGCGCAGCGACGCGTGCAGGGCGGCGCTGGACTCCCGCAGCTGCTCGGTGATCGCCCGATCCCCGTACTCGGTTGCCGGCATTTCGCTCACCTTTCCCTGTCCCGCTGGTCACCGGGCCGTGCGACCCGGAGGCGCCTCAGGCGTTCCCGCACGTGGCGGAGGGTGGAACGGACGGTCGCGGGGGCCACCCGGAGCGCCTCCGCGATCTGGGCCGGGGTGAACCCGTCGAGCGACCAGGCCAGCACCATCCGCTGCTTGCCGGGGAGGGCGGCGAGCAGGTCGATCAGCCCCGCGTGCTGGTCGACCAGCTCGGCGAGCTCCTCGTCGTCCCGCGGGTCGCCCGCCAGGGTCCAGTCCGCCCGCGCGTCGCCCGGGGCGTCGAGCAGCCGTCCGGCGACCCGGCGGACCCAGGCCCGCGGGTCCTCGAGGGTCGGCCACGCCTCCAGTGCGTGCAGCATCGCCTCGGCGGCGACGTCCCGCGCCATCTCGACCTCGAACCCGGCCTTGCAGAGGAACGCCACGAGGGCCGGGAAGTCGGCGCGGAAGAACGCGTCGAACTCGTCGTGACCACCCACGGATCCCCTCACCACCCCTCGCCCTCACAAGGACAGGTGCGCTGAGGTGACCGCTACGTGTAACGATTCGATCAAGACTGCCCAGTAGGAGTAATGGACCGCGTTGCCTTGGTGACGGCTCGTGACGAACGCCGCCGGTCGCGTCCGGGGGACCGCGGCCGGCCGGCGGCGTCCGGCTCCGCGAACGGCGGATTCCGGTCGCGCGGGAGGGTCGGCTCCGCGCGGATGCGAACCCCGGGTTTCGATCACGTCCGCGCCGGAAACCCGAACCGGACAACGCAAAAGCGGGCCTGCCGCGGCCGGTCGGCAGCCGCGTGGCGGGAACCTGCCGTCGCACGGGCGTCGCCGATCGGGTGACGTGATCGACATCGAGATACCGGGAAGAGAGGCGTACTCTCATGTGTTGCAGTCTTGGTTGCCCGGAGGGTGAGCCGGGGACCGAAGCCAAAACCCCCTTGACCCAGGCGGATGCGCTCGCGCGCCCGCCGCGGTTAAGTCGGTTGACGCGCCCCAACAATGGGAAGAAGTAAGAGAAGGAGGTGAACGAAGGAAATGGAAGCCACGATGACGGGCTGGGCGGAACTCGCGGCCTGTAAGGACGAGGACCCGGAACTGTTCTTCCCGATCTCCGAGGTCGGCCCCGGCGCCCGGCAGACGGCGCAGGCGAAGGCCGTGTGCGCGCGCTGCCCTGTGCGCGCCGAATGCCTCGGCTACGCGCTCGACAACGGCCTCGACCACGGCGTCTTCGGCGGCATCACCGCGGACGAACGCCGACGGCTGGTGCGCACCGCACCGCAGCGGCACCGGGCGGCCTGACCGCTGCCGGTGACCTCTTCCCGGCGGCCTCGAGCACCAACACCGAAATCCGGAAGAAATTCGATTCCGGCTGTGAGCGCGCCCGGGTGGGTGATTCCCCGTGAATCACCCACCCGGGCTTTTTCTCCGTTGGGTGGATATGCGCTTCTTTGCATCCCTTACGCGGGCGCGGAGCTGGCCGGCCACGTCTCCGGCAGGCCCCACGCCGCCGCCGTGGCCGATTCGAACGCGGCCATCGCCGTGATCAGTCCGCCCTCGATCGTGAGCAGGGTGACTCCGAACCAGCGGTGATCGTGCTCATCCGGGCGCCGCAGGTAAGTGGCCACCGCGGGCTGGCGGTTGGCGCGCACCGGCCGCATCCGGAACCGGCCGACGCAGTGCGGCGACGCCGGGTCCATCGAGAGCGAAAGCGCCCGGACGATCGAGGCACGGGTGCCGAACCACAGCGAGTACGGCGGCATGATCGCCTGGGCGTCCGCGTGCAGCAGCCGCGCGACGGCTTGCGGATCGCCGTCCTCGTACGCGGCGATGAACCGGTTGAGCAGCGCCGTTTCTTCGGCCGTGGGATCGCTCACCGTCCACTCTGTACGCCGCGCGGGCAACCGCTCACGCAACGTGGCCCGCGCCCGCTGGAGCGCGCTGTTCGCCGACGCCACGCTCGTCTCCAGCAGCGCCGCCGTCTCCTTCGCCGGCCAGCCGAGCACGTCACGCAGGATCAGCGTCGCCCGCTGCCGCGGCGGCAGGTACTGGACGGCGGCGAGGTAGGCCAGCTCGATGGTCTCCCGCTCGACCACGGCGGCGCCGGTGTCGTCCGCGGCCGCGCCGTCGAGCAGCCGGTCCGGGTACGGCTCGAGCCACGGCAGGTCGACGGCCGTGATCGGCCCGTCCGGCTCCCCGGCCGGGCCGAGCTGGTCGGGCAGCACGCGCCGCGGCCGCCGGGCGAGGACGTCGAGGCAGGCGTTCGTCGCGATCCGGTAGAGCCAGGTGCGCACGCTCGCCCGGCCTTCGAACCCGTCCCGGCCCTTCCACGCGCGCAGGAACGTCTCCTGCGTGAGGTCTTCGGCGTCGGCCAGGGAACCGAGCATCCGGTAGCAGTGCACCTGGATCTCCCGGCGGTGCCGTTCGACGAGCGTTTCGAAATCCCGACCCACCCCGGCACGCTAGCGCACCAGGGCTGGAAGACTGTGTGGAAACCGGGGCTCCGCCCCGGGCCGGGGGCTTCGCCACCCGGAACCCCCGAACGAAAGAGTGCTGCCGTGAGCGGAACGGTGCTAGTGCTCGGCGGACGCAGTGAGATCGGGCTGGCCGTGGCGAACCGCCTGGTCAGCGGGGACGTGCGGCGGTTCGTGCTGGCCGCGCGGCCGGGCACGGACCTGACCGCGGAGGTCGCCGCGCTGCTCGAGGCCGGCGCCGAGACGGTGGACACGGCCGAGTTCGACGCCGACGACCTCGCCGGGCACGGCCCGTTCCTGGAGAAGGTGGCGGCGGAGCACGGGCCGCTGGACACCGTCGTGCTCGCCTTCGGCATCCTCGGCGACCAGGCCCGCGCCGAACAGGACAGCGCGCACGCCGCCGCGATCGTGCACACCGACTACGTCGCCCAGGTCGGCGTGCTGACCCACGCCGCGAACCTGCTGCGCGCGCAGGGGCACGGCCGTCTGGTCGTGTTCTCCTCGGTGGCCGGGGTGCGCGTGCGCCGCGCGAACTACGTCTACGGCTCGGCCAAAGCGGGCCTCGACGGCTTCGCGAGCGGCCTCGCCGACGCGTTGCACGGCTCCGGTGTCTCCCTGCTGCTCGTCCGCCCCGGCTTCGTCATCGGCCGGATGACCGACGGCATGACACCCGCGCCGTTCTCCAGCACCCCGGACCAGGTGGCCGAAGCGACGGTCGCGGCGCTGCACCGCGGCCGCGGGGTCGTCTGGGTGCCGGGGATACTCCGTCCGGTCTTCTTCGTGATGCGCCTCCTGCCGCGCGCGATCTGGCGCAAACTGCCACGCTGACTCGATAACGCGAGCCACTGTGGCCGGTGACACAGCACTTCCCCGTGCGCGTTTCCCTACGGTGCGTGGCAAAACGGGCCGATCGGCCCGTTCCGGCTCGGCCGATCGGGCAGCGTCACAGCTTTCCGACAACTTTCTCAGCTGATTCCCAGCAAACCCGGTGATCCTCGAAAGGGAGGACCACCAGAGGGAAGCAAGGGGAAACGCCGTGCTGTTGTCGTCGCGGGGGCGCCGGATCGGCGGCCGGGTCGCGCTCGGCGTCGTCTCCACGGTGGTGCTCGGCGCGACCGGTTACCTGTGGACGCAGCTGAGCACCCTGGACGACGGCATCGTCACCGCCGACGTCATCCCGCCGGCGGCGCAGGTCGACAACGATGACAGCCCGCCCGGTGAGCCGCTGAAGGCCGCCCAGAACATCCTCCTCGCCGGGATCGACGCCCGGACCGACGCGTACGGCAACCCGTTGCCGCAGAGCGTCCTCGACGCGCTCCACGCGGGGGGCGGCGACGACGGCGGGGACACCACCGACACGCTGATCGTCGTCCACATCCCGGCGGGCGGCGCCGCGGCCACCGCGATCTCGATCCCGCGCGATTCCTATGTGGACATCGCGGGCGGCTACGGCAAGCACAAGATCAACTCGGCGTACAGCCGCGGCAAGAACGCCTCGATGTCCGGATTGCGCGCCCAGGGGCTCTCCGGCGCGCAGCTGGAAGTGGCGGCGAACGAGGCGGGCGCAAAAACGGCGATCCAGACCGTGGAGAAGTTCACCGGGCTGACGATCAACCACTACGCGGCAATCAACCTCGCGGGCTTCGACGCACTGTCGCAGGCCGTCGGCGGCGTCGAGGTCTGCCTCAAGGCACCGGTGCACGACCGCTACTCCGGCGCGGACTTCCCGGCCGGGACGCAGACGCTGTCCGGCGCGCAGGCGCTCGCCTTCGTCCGCCAGCGCCACGGGCTGACCAACGGCGACCTCGACCGGATCGCGCGGCAGCAGGCGTTCCTGTCCGGGATGGCGAAGAAGGTGCTGAGCACGGGCACGTTCACCGACCCGTCGAAGCTGAACTCGCTGGTCAGCGCGGTGCAGGGCTCGGTCGTGCTGGACAAGGGCTGGGACATCCTGAGCTTCGCCCAGCAGCTGCGCGGGATGACCTCGGGGGCGATCGCGTTCGCCACCATCCCGGTGCAGAGCCTCTCGATGCAGACGCCGTCCGACGGCGACGCGGTGAAGGTCGACCCGGCACAGGTCCAGCAGTTCGTCCGCACGGCGATCAGCACCCCGGCGGTGCGGGCCGCGGGCGACGACACGCCCGGCGGCGTGAAGCCGGTGGCGGCCACCGGCACCAAGACGCCGGTACCGGGCCCTTCTTCGGACACGGAACAGCCGGCGACCCGTACGGCCGCCGGCTGCGTGAACTAGCCCGTCACACGAACGCGGACTGTCCCGTGATCGCCTTGCCGACGATCAGGGTGTTCATCTCGCGCGTGCCCTCGAAGGAGTAGATCGCCTCGGCGTCGGCGAAGAACCGCGCGACGTCGTACTCGAGCACGATCCCGTTGCCGCCGAAGATCTCCCGGCTCCAGGCGACGACCTCGCGCATCCGCGCGGTGACGAACGCCTTGGCCAGCGACGAGTGCTCGTCCTGGAAGATCCCCGCGTCCTGCAGGCGGGCGAGCTGAACCAGCATGCCCCACGAGGCGGTGATGTTGCCGAGGCTCTTCACCAGCAGGTCCTGAACGAGCTGGAAGCGGGCGATCGGCCGGCCGAACTGCTTGCGCTCCTTGGCGTAGTCCAGCGCGAGCTCGTAGGCGCCGACCATCACGCCCAGCGCCTGCCAGGCCACGCCGCCGCGGGTGGCGCGCAGGATCTCGGCGACGTCGCGGAAGGAATTGATGCCCTGAAGGCGGTTCTCCTCCGGCACCCGGACGTCGGTCAGGGTGATTTCGGCGTTTTCGACGATCCGGAACGCCGTCTTGCCCTGGATCTTCTCCGCCACGAAGCCGGGCGTGCCCTTCTCGACGACGAAACCCTTGACGTGGTTGTCGTCGACGTCACGCGCCCACACCACGACGTAGTCGGCGAAGGTCGCGTTGCCGATCCACTTCTTGGCGCCGTTGAGGACCCAGCTGTCCCCGGCTCGCTTCGCGGTGGTGCGCATGCCGCCGGCGACGTCGGAGCCGCCGAGCGGTTCGGTCATCGCGAACGCGCCGATCTTGTCCATCGCGGCCATTTCGGGGAGCCAGCGGTCGCGCTGCTCCTGGCTGCCGCCGGCGTAGATCGAGTACATCGCGAGTCCGTTGTGGACACCGAAGAACGTGGCGACGGAAGCGTCCGTGCGGCTCATCTCCATCGCCATCATGCCGGTGAGGAGGTGGCTGACGGCCGGCTTGTGCTCGCCGTAGCCCTCGTAGGGCAGGCCCGCCAGGCCCGACTGCCGGAACATCCCGATCAGTTCCATCGGGAAGGTGCCGGCTTCCCAGTTCTCGTTCACCAGCGGCTTGACGTCGGTGCGCATGAAGTCGCGGGCCTGGACCAGCAGCTTGCGCTCTTCGTCGCTCAGCAGCGTTTCGTAGTTGTAGAAGTCGGCGGTCAGCTGGCCTTCGAGTGCTTCCACGGTCATGTCAGTTCTCCTCCAATGCGGACAGGATGGCGAGCTGCTTGCGGTCGCGCGTCTCGGCGAGTTCCGGGTACGTGGAGGAGCCGTAAGCCTTTTCGACGGCTTCGATGAGCCGTTCCTGCTCTTCGGGGCTCTGGCTGGGGGTGCCCAGCCCGGCCCACATCTTCTTCATGGACTTGCCGATGTGCTCGGCCATGTGCCGGTAGCCACCGGGGCCGCCGCCGAGGTGCGAGCCGAGGAACGGCCCGACCGTGGCCCAGCGGATGCCGAGTGAATTCGTGATCACCTTGTCGAGGTCTTCGGGGGTGACGACACCCTGCTCGACGAGGTAGATCGCCTCGCGGCTCAGCGCGTTCTGCAGCCGGTTGCCGACGAACCCGGCGATTTCCTTGCGCTCCACGACCGGCGTGCGGCCGAGGAAGGTGTAGAAGTCGACGGCTTTCCGCACGGACTCTTCGCTGGTGCGCTCACCGGGCACGACCTCGACCAGGGGGATCAGGTGCGGCGGGTTGAACGGGTGTCCGATGAGGACGCGGCTCGCGTCTTCCAGGTCGCCGGTGAAGGCCGTCGAAGGGATGGCGCTCGACGAACTCAGCAGCAGCGCGTGCTTCGGTGCTTCCTCGACGAGCCGCTTGAACAGGTCTTTCTTGAACTCGACGTTCTCGGGCCCGTTCTCCTGCACCACATCCGCATCTTTCACTGATTCAGTGACGTCCTCGGCGATGTGGACGCGGCTCGCCAGCTCTTCGGCGGTCGTGCCGAGGTGCGGGGCGTAGTTCTTCAGCGCGTCGGCGACGGCCTCGGCGAGGTCGGGGCGGGGGTCGGTGACGCGGACGGTCAGGCCGTGGTGGGCGAACAGCGCCGTCCAGGACAGGCCGATGGTGCCGGCGCCGATGACTGCGGCGTTCTTCATGCCTGGGCTCCCTTCAGGTAGTCGAAGACCGGCTTGACCGGGGCGAGCGTCAGGTCGGTGCGGATGTGGCTCGCCGAGACGACCTCCAGTACCGGCAGATCGGCCAGCGGGGCCAGGACGTGCTGGAACAGCTGCAGCCGGGCGGGGCCGGTGTAGGCCTCCTTGACCACGACGTCGGAGATCTCGGTGCGGACGAGCTCCTGCACGCGCGGGGCGCCGTCGTAGCCGGGGATCGTCTTGAGCATGAACGTCGGGACGGTGATCTGGCGTTCGGCCTCGCGGGCGTCCAGTTCGTGGTGCTTGTAGCCCATGGTCGCCGTCGCCACCCGCAGCGTCCCGTAGTCCAGCGTGCCGACGAGCACGCCGTTGTCGACATAGAGCTTCGGGCTGCCGGCGGTCTTGGGGTACGCGCTGACCTCGCGCCCGGACGCGGTGGCCGGGAAGTTGTCGAGGTACATCGCGTGCAGGTATTCGCCGCGCTCGCCGTCGAAGCTGACCTCGATCGCCTGGCCGGACTCGGTGTACGGCCCGTAGCCGGAGACGTCGCCCATCTTCATGACTTCGAAGCGCACCAAGGGTTCTTCGACCTGCAGCGGCTCCGGGACGACCGCGCGCAGGGCGTCGGCGTCGGTGCGGTAGACGATGTTGAGGTACTCGCGGTCGGTGAACCTCGGGACGACCGGCGCGAACGCCGGTGCGGTCAGCGGGGTGGTCACGTGCTGCCGGACTTCGTCGATCTTCATGGTTATTCGCCTGTCCACTTCGGAGCGCGGCGCTCGGCGAAGGCGGTCATGCCCTCGCGGACGTCGGCGGACTGCATCAGTTTCTTCGTCTCTTCGCGCTGCACGGCGAAGGCATCGGCCTCCGAGCCGCGCACGATCTTCTTCACGGCGGCGAGCGCCAGAGGTGCGTTTTCCGCCAGCTTTTCGGCGAGCTGGAGGGCGACGGCGGCGGCGTCACCGGGCGCGGTCACGCGGTTGACCAGGCCGAGCTCGCCGGCGCGGCGGCCGGTGACGGGCTCGCCGGTGAGCAGGAACTCCATCGCCAGGTGGTGCGGGATCCGCTTGGGCAGCCGGATCACGCCACCGCCCGCGGCGATCAGGCCGCGCTTGACCTCGGGGAGGCCGAACTGGGCGTCTTCCGCGGCGACGATGAGGTCGCAGCCCAGGGCCAGCTCGAACCCGCCGCCCATGGCGAACCCTTCGACGGCGGCGATCAGCGGCTTGGTCAGCTCCGCTTCGGTCAGGCCGCCGAACCCGCGGCCCGGGACCTCCGGCGACTCGCCCTTGAGCGCGGCCTTGAGGTCCATGCCGGCGCTGAAGGTGTTCTCGGCGCCGGTCAGGACGCCGGCCCGCAGCGTGGGGTCGCTCTCGAGTTCGTCGAGGGCGGCGGCCAGCCCGGCCGCGACGGCGGCGTTCACCGCGTTGCGGGCTTGCGGCCGGTCGATCGTGATCAGCAGGGTGCTGCCGACCCGTTCAGTACGCACTTCACTCATGACTCTTCACTTCCTGCGGGCGCTTTCACGTGAAAGTGAGGTGGAGATCCTGGCTCCGGATCACTTTCACGTGAAAGTGCGGGTGGTTCAGACCAGTTCGGCGAGGACTTCGGCGGTGTCCTGGCCGGCCAGGGGGGCCAGGCGGCGGATCGAGCCGGGCGTCGCGGAGAACTTCACCGGGATGCCGACCGTGCGGATGGCGCCCTCGCTCGGGTGCTCGACGGTGTCCAGCAGGTGGCCGTCGCGGACGTACGGGTCCTCGTGCGCGCGGTCCAGTTCGAGCACCGGGGCCATCGGGATGCTGTGCTTGGCGCACACCTCGGCCCACTCCTCGGTGGTCAGCGCCGGGGCGCACACCGCGATCTGCGCGCTCAGCCACTCGTTGTCGGCGCGGTTGATCGCGTCGCCGTTCACGCGCGGGTCGGCGGCGAGGTCCGGCCGCTCGGCCGCGGCGAAGAAGTCGCGGAAGTTCTGCGGGTTGTAGGGGATGACGCAGGCGAGGCCGTCTTTGGTGTGGACCGCGGCGTGGCCCTTTGTCATCGACAGCGCGAAGCCGGTGGGGCCCTCGGCCGGTTCGAAGGTGTGCCCGGCGAGGTGCTCGACCAGGTTGAACGCGATCAGCGTGTCGGTCATCGGGATCTCGACCTGCTGGCCCGTCCCGGTCTTGTCCCGGTGGACCAGCGCGGCGAGCACGCTGTAGGCGATGGTCAGTGACGAGACCTTGTCACCGATGATCGTCGGCAGGTAGACCGGCTCGCCCAGTGCCCGGTTGGCCACGTCGACCAGGCCGGAGGAGGCCTGCACGGTCTCGTCGTAGGCGGCGTTGCCGGCGCGGTCGGAGTCGCTGCGGAAGCCCTGCGCGTGGGCGTAGACCAGCCGCGGGTTGCGCTCGGCGACGTCGGCGTAGTTCAGGCCGAGCCGGGCCAGCGCGCCGGGACGCATGTTGGTGATCAGCACGTCGGTGGTGTCGATCAGCTTGAGGGCCTGCTCGCGCTCGGTCTCGTCCTTGAGGTTGAGGGCCACGCTGCGCTTGTTGCGGTTGACGTTGAGGTTCAGCGCGGTCATGCCCGGCGTGGTGCGGTACTCGCCCACCCGCACGGTGTCCGCGGGAGACTCGATCTTGATCACGTCGGCGCCGAGGTCGCCGAGGATCTGCGCCGCGTACGGGCCCATGACCACGGTCGAGAGGTCGATCACGCGCACGCCGTCCAGAGGTCCGGTCGTCATCTCTTCGTCCCTTCGCACCTTGTTGATTCGCTCTACTTACGAACGTAGGCGCGTCCGGCGTGAAAGGGAATGATCATGATGCGAACAATGGTGTGACTCTGGCGGTCATACCATTTTCTAGCTGCTCAGTGGCTCTTCGAAGATCTCTTTCGCAGCTTCGACGAGTTCGCGCAGGTCGCCGTCGGTGCGGTCGCGCCGCCAGAGCAGGCCGGTGTCCAGCTGGGGGCGGAAATCGGTGAACGGCAGCACGATGACGTTGTCGAGCCGGTAGCCGTGCATCGGGCTCTTGTCGTCGAGCATGGAAATGGAGAAGGCTTCGCCGCTGGAAATGATTTCCGACGTCCCGCCGTAACCGGTGTTGGTCAGCCGGATGCGTTTCTTGACGCCCAGTTCGCTCAACTGGTGGTCCAGCTGGTCGAAATAGGCGGGAACGATTTCTTCCGGCGAGGCGACGTACGGGAAGTCGGTCAGCTCGGCGAGGCTGACCGAGTCCCGGCCGGCGAACAGGTCGGCGGGCACGACGGCCCCGAGCCGTTCGGTCATCACGGGCAGCTGTTCCAGCGCGGGATCGGTGACCGGCAGCCGGGCGAGGGTGAGCGCGAGCTTCCCGTCGTGCACGCCCTGCACGAGGTCGGCGGTGGTGCCGGGCCAGCGTTTGAGTTCGTAGTGGTCCCGGACGCGCCCGGCGAGGGCGTTGACGCGGTCCCGCAGGTCGGGGTGCACACCGGCGGGCATGCCGAGGAAGAGGGTGCTGCGCTGCGGCCGTGTCGCCTCGGCCAGCTTCCACGGAATGGCGCCGACCTGCTCGAGGACGTCCCGCGCGAGCGGCAGCAGCGCGGCCCCGGCCTCGGTGAGGGTGACGTGGTGGGTGCTGCGGTCGAACAGCTGCTGCCCGAGCTCGTGTTCGAGGTCCTTGATCCGCTGGCTGAGCGGCGAGGCGGCCATGTGCAGCTTCCGCGCGGCGGCGGAGAAGTTCAGCTCCTCGGCGACCGCGACGAAGTAGCGCAGGTGCAGCATCTCCATGCCCCGACCCTAACGACCCGGCCCTTCGGGACCGCGAACCGACCGTCCGGTACGCGGAACTCGCGTGATCGGAGACGGAACTCGCGTGATTGGGCGCGTAACTCGCGTGATTGGCGGGGTATCTCGCGTGATTGGAGGGGCATCACTCGGAGGTGACGTGGTCAGCGGGCCAGGGGGAAGGTGATCGTGAACGCGGCGCCGCCTTCCGGGGCCGGGCCGGCCACCAAAGTTCCGCCCATGCGGGTGACCAGGCCGTGGACCAGGGCCAGGCCGATGCCTGAGCCGACCGGACGGCGGTCGCGGTAGCGGGCGTTCAGGACTCCGCGCTCGAACGCCACCGGGTAGTCCTCCGGGGCCAGGCCCGGGCCGCCGTCGCGGACCGCCAGGAAAGCCGACGTATCGGACATCGAGAGCGAGAACACCATCGGCGCGCCCGAAGGGGTGACGCGCAGGGCGTTCTCCGCCAAGCCGTCGACCACCTGACGCAAGCGCCGGGCGTCCGCCAGCACCGGGACCGGAACCGGCGGTGCCGAAACCGACAGCCGGACGTCCTCCCGGGCGCAGCGCAGCTGCCAGACCTCCGCGCAGTCGCGAACCAGAGCAGCCAGGTCCAGCGAAGCGACGTCCAGCCGGAACTCGTCCGCGCCCAGGCGGGCCAGCTCCAGCAGGTCCGTGACCAGCCGCTCGAGCCGCGCGGCCTCACGCTGGATCGTCTCCCCGGCCCGGACCGCGTCGGGTCCCGCGGCGACGCCGTCCGCGATCGCCTCGGCGAAGCCCGTCACCGCCGTCAGCGGGGTCCGCAGCTCGTGGGACACCGACAGCAGGAACTCCCGCTGCCGCGCCTCGCTGACGGCCAGCGCGTCGGCCAGCGCGTTCAACGACCCGGCCACCTCCGCCACTTCACGCGGCCCCTGCACCGGCACCCGCACGTCCCGCCGTCCCGCCCGCAGCGATCCCGCGGCGAGCGCGGCCCGGCGCAGCGGACGGCCCAGCAGCCGGCCCGAGACGAACCCCGCGAGCGCCGCCACCAGCAGCCCGATGCCCAGCGCCAGCAGGATGTTGCGCACCAGTGCCCGTTGCGTCGCTTGGGCGTTGCGCGCGGGCAGGACCAGCGCGAACGCCGCGCCGCGCGTGCCGACCACCCGCGTCTCGACCAGGTACTGCGACCCCGCCACCGTGACCCGGCCCGAGTGGTCGGCCGTGAACCCGAGCTTCCCCGCGGCCTGGACGGCGGCGGCGTCGCCGAGCGCCTGCCCGCCCGCGCGGCGGACCACCACCGAGATGCCCTGGCCGCGCACGACGTCGGCCACCTTGCCGACGCCCAGCCGGTTGCCGATGCCCGTTTCGTCCAGCTGGGACGCGACGACGTCGGCCTGCGCGGACAGCGACGACTGCAGCACGTTGTCCGCCGTGGTCCGGATCAGCCGGGACGCGACCAGCCCGGCCACGATCACCGCCACGCCCGCGACGGCCAGGCACACCAGCGTGATCCGCCCGGCCAGCGTCCCCCGGAACTTCACGCCGGATCCGCCGCGTAGCCGATGCCCCGCACCGTCCTGATCGGACTCGACGGCCCGAGCTTCGCCCGCAGCTGAGCGACGTGGACGTCCACCGTGCGCGTGCCCGCCGCCGCGGCGTAGCCCCAGACGGCGCTGAGCAGCTGGTCGCGCGAAAGCACCTGCCCCGGGTGCCGGAGCAGGTGCGTCAGGAGGTCGAACTCCGTGGACGTCAGCGAAATCTCGACGTCGCCCGCCCACGCTCGCCGACCGAGGACGTCGACGCGCGCGCCGCCCACCGCGAACGTCTCCGCGGCCGGCGTCGTCCCCGAGGCGCGGCGCAGCACCGTCCGGACGCGGGCCGCCAGCTCGCGCGGGCTGAACGGCTTGGTCAGGTAGTCGTCCGCGCCGATCTCGAGGCCCAGCAACCGGTCGAGCTCGTCGTCGCGGGCGGTGACGAACAGCACCGGCGTCCAGTCCCCGGCCGCGCGCAGCGCCTTGCAGATCTCGATACCGTCCATTCCGGACAGTCCGATGTCGAGCACGATCGCCACCGGCTTGAGCCGCCGGACCGCGTCGAGGGCCCGGCCGCCGTCGGCCTCGACGTGCACGCCGAAGCCGTCGCGCTTGAGGTAGAGCGCCGCCAGCTCGGCGATCGCGGCCTCGTCCTCGACCACGAGGACGAGGCCGCGTCCCGGTGACCCCATGCCTGCTCCCGTCTCCGCCGTGTTCAGAACGGAGACGCTAGCCGGTCAGGGCGTGCCATCGCTGTTCATGTCGGCTTCGATGCCGTTGAGTGTCGACTCGATCCCGCTCAGCTCGGACGTCTGGGCCGGCGCGGTTCCGGACGGCGAGCCCATCAGGTCGTCGCGGCAGGCGGAGCAGCCGAGCGCGATGAGCGCGGCGGCCCCGACCGCCGCCGCGACCCTCGCGCCCCTCACTTGGCCGGCTTGCAGTGCGCGGACGCGAACGCGTCGAGCTTCTGCTTGGCCGCGGTCAGCTCGCCGGTCCGGCCCTGCCGCTTGGTGGCGCGCTGGTCCAGCTGGTCGGCGCGAGCGGTGTGCCCCGCGGCCCGCTGGTCGGCCGCCCGGGCCTTGAGGTTGGCGACCGAGCCCTTGACCTCGGGCCCGCCGTTGATCCGCTTCTCCAGGTTGGCGGCCCGCTTCTGCAGCTTCGGCACCCAGTCCGCGCAGACCTGCTGCGACTCCTCCGGGCTGAGTGTGATCGGCGCGACCGGCGCCGTCGACTGGGCCGAGGCCAGCGGCGCCGCCACCAGCAGGCCGGCCGCGGTTGCGCAGCCCGCCAGCGCCAGCCGCGTCCAGGTGGTTCCTCGCATCGTTTCTCCTCGTGTGCGGTTCCGGGGTACGAGGAGAACTCTGGCCGGGCGGTGTACGGAGGGCGTCCGCCTAGTGTTCGGGCTTTGTAAGGCCGACGGTGACCGACGTCCGCGCGAGGTCGAACGTCAGCGTGTCGCCCAGCGCCGGCAGCGCCGGGTCGAACAGCAGCCCGTCGGTGCCGCCGAGCACCAGCCCGAGCCGGTGGCCGGCCGGGACGACGTGGTCGAGCGCGGTGAGGGAGAACGTCATCGAGTACGGCCGGCCCGGGACGAGCGGTTCGCCGTGCCGCAGCGACGCGTGGTGCCCGAGGTCCGCCCAGCCGGCGGCGACGATCCGGTGGTCGACCCGCACGACGTCGGCGGCGGTGTCGAGGAAGCACGCGCTGTCGGTGTCGGTCCCGGATCCCCAGCACGAGCGCGTGGCCAGGTTCTTGATCCCGCTGCCGTAGGTCGCGGTGTTGCGCGTCTCGGCCGGCCCGTAGTCGACGAGCGCGACGCCGAGCCGGGCGGCGGGTTTGTCGGACGACGCGGTGATCGTCACCGACGGCGACCCGGCGATCCGCACCGGCGAGGTCAGCGGAGCCCCGGTGAACCGCGCGGCCGACACCCCGGCCGCCCACTCCTCGCGGGTGACGGCGGGGTCGTCGACGACGGTCGCCGAGCCCGCTCCGGGCCGGCCCAGCGTGCCGTCACCCGACGGCCGGAAGGTGGTCGGCGACGTCGTGGGCGGCCAGCGCCGGGCGTCGGTCCACCGGTCGGGCGCGGTTTCCCGGTGCACGGCGGGCTCGTGTTCGACGCCGTTGTGCAGGCCGAGCAGCCAGCGGTCGAACCAGCGGTGCAGCGTCTCGACCCACTGCTCCCGCTGCAGGTCGAAGGGGTCGGTGTGGCCGGCCTGGCTCAGCCACGCCTTGCGCGGGACGCCGGCCCGGCCCAGCGCGTCCCAGTAGCGGGCGAATTGGTCCGGCGTGACGACCCAGTCCCCGAAGCCCTGCGCGATGAGCACGCTCGCCTGCCCGGGACGCGGGACGTGGTGCACGCTCTGCCAGTAGGCGTTGTAGTCGCCGTTCGTGCCCGCGAGCGCCTTCTGGTCCGCTTCGAACGGCTTGCACAGCTCGGCGGCGCGCTCGTTGTAGGTGAAGGACGACCCGGTGTTCTCCGGCGTGGCCAGGGGAGCGCCGTTGGCGATGAGCTGGGCGTAGTTGTCCGCGACGCCTTCGATCGGCACGATCGTCTTCAGCCCCGCGATGCCCGAGGCGGCCATCCCGATCGCGGTGGCGCCGTCCTGCGACTTGCCGATCGCGCCGACGGACCCGGTGGCCCACTCCGCGGTCACCGGACGGCCGCCGCCGGGCGCGTCGAAGGCCTTCGCCCGGCCGTTGAGCCAGTTCACCACCGCGTTGCCGGACCCGACGTCGTCGAAGCAGCCGGACGACCGGTTCGTCCCGCCGACGTCGGCCAGCACGACGGCGTAGCCGCGCGGTACGAAGTAGTTGTCGTAGAACAGCGGGAACTGCTGCGGGGTGCCGTCCGGCGCGTAGGTCTTCTTCTGCTGTTCGTTGCCGCGGCCGCAGCACGCGTAGTACGGGCTGACGTCGAGGATCACCGGGACGCGCCCGCGTGCAGCAGGCCGGATGACGTCGGCGGCGACGCGGTCGGGCCGGCCGTCGCGGTCGTGGTCGGTGCCGGTCTCCACCCACGCCGTCTCGCGGATCGCGTCCGCGTAGGAGTAGACCGGGCGGCTTTCCGCGGCGCCGGCCGGGGGTGCGAGCCCCACCGTCGTGAGCAAAGCGGCCAAGAACCCCAGTATCAGTCGCATCGAGCCAGGGGATCACGGTTTCCCGTACATCGCCAGGAACTTCTCCATCGCGGCGTCGACGGCGGCGCGGTCGCCGGTCGTGACGAGGTCGAGGAGCAACCCGCGGGCCACGGCGAGCCCGAGCCGGGCGTGGGCGGCGCGGTCGGCTTCCGGAACGCCGATCCGGGCGAGCAGGGCTTCCAGGGGACCGAGCCAGTTTTTGATGACGCCGTCGAGGAACTCCGCCGTGCCCGGGGTGCCGCCGAGGGCCTGGCCGTAGAGCTGGAAGAACAGTTTTTCGTTGGCGCGCAGGTCGTCGTCGGTGAGCCGCCGCCAGAACTCCGCGGGGTCCAGGCCGGCGAGCGCGGCGCGCTGCCGGGCCTCGACCTCCCGCGCCACCGCCGTGAGCAGGCCTTCCTTCGAACCGAAGTGGTAGATCAGCATGCGGTGACTGGTGCCGAGCTCCGCGGCCAGCGCCCGCAGGCTCCGGTCCGCCCCGCCGTGGTGGGCGATGTGGTCGATCGCCGCGGCGAGGAGCTTCGCACGCGGGCTTGCGTCGATCATGTACCAGATGGTACACGTACCAGATGGTGCAACGTATTTCGGTGCGGGTCCGGACGTCCGTGCCCGCCGACGCCGTGTACGCCTTGCTGAGGGACGGCGCGAGCTGGCCGAAGTGGTCACCGCTGGGGTCGTTCGAGCTGGTCCGCGAGGGCGAGGATGAGCCCGAGGGGCTCGGCGCGATCCGGTTGTTCAAGACCAACGGCGTCCGCTCGTACGAGAAGATCGTCGCGCTGGAGCCCGGGCGCCGGTTCGGTTACGCGCTGGAGCACGGCCTGCCGCTGCGGGACTACGTCGCCTACGTCGACCTTTCGCCACGCGACGGCGGCACCGACATCCACTGGCATTCCACGTTCACGCCGAAGATCCCCGGTACCGGCTGGTGCTACCGGTGGTTCCTCGGCTCCTTCATCAAGCGGGTGGCCGGCGGTTTGGCGACCGCCACCGTCTGAACGGCGTGTTACTCTCCCCGGGAAAGTGAGGAGACGCGCCGTGGGTCCCGACCCGTACGACCGCAACTGCCCGACCCGCCAGCTGCTCGACCGCATCGGCGACCAGTGGACGGTCCTGATCGTCGGCGCGCTCTCCGGCGGTCCGCTGCGGTTCACCGAGATCGGCCGCCGGGTGGACGGGATCTCCCAGAAGGTGCTGACGCAGACGCTGCGCAGCCTGGTCCGCGACGGCATCCTCACCCGCACGGCGTACCCGACGATCCCGCCGAAGGTGGAGTACGAGCTGACGGCGCTGGGCCGCAACCTGTCCGAGCCGCTGGACGTGCTGGACCGCTGGGCCCGGCGGCACATGGCCTCGGTCCAGGTGGCCCGGGACGCCTACGACGCGGAGCACACGCCCGCGTCCGCGTAGGCCACTGGACAGCTCCTGGACAATCCGTCCCGATCCGGGTTCTGCCGTCCCGGCCGCAGGGACACTGTCGCCGTGCTCAACGAGACCGTGCCCCCTCCGGGCTGGGGAGTCGTTGCGATCACCGCGTTGTTCGCCTTCGCGGTGTCGCTGACCTCGGTCACCACGCCGCCCAGTGGCCGGCCGAGCCTCCTGCGCAACGCCAATGTCCTGGCCACCCTGTTCCACGAAGGCGGCCACGCGGTGGTGATCCTGCTGACCGGCGGTGACGTCTCCCGCGTCGCCATCACCGGCGCGGGAGACGGCTTCACCGAATGGAAGCACGACTCGGGGCTGGGCAAGGTCCTGGCCGGTGCGGCCGGGTACGCGATGCCGCCGCTGGCCGGGCTCGGGGCGGCCGTCCTGCTGCACCAAGGCCGCGTGACGGCCGTGCTCGTCCTGACCCTCGTCGCGCTGGTGTTCATCCTGCTGTTCGCCCGGGACCTGCGCACCGTCGTCCTGGTCGTCGTGGTGGGGGCGGTCGTGTACGCGGCTTTGCGCTACGCCCCGGGCTGGCTGCGCACCGGCGTCGCGTACACCGAAGCCTGGCTGCTGCTGACCGGTGAGCTCGACGGCGTGCGGATCCTGGTCGTCAACCGCAGGCGAACCGGGTACAAGAACCAGAAGGACGACGCCGCCGCGCTGGCCAAGCGCACCAAGATGCCATCGCCGCTGTGGATCGGCGGGTGGCTCCTGCTCAACGGCTGGGCACTGTGGCAAGCCGCGCCGCTGCTGTTCCCCTAGCGATCCGCCAAACCCGCCTCGTGGGCCAGCAGCCCCGCCTGGGTCCGGTTCGCGCAGTCCAGCTTCACGAGCATCCGCGACACGTAGCTCTTCACCGTCGCCTCGGCCAGGTGCAGCCGGGCGGCGATGTCCGCATTGGACAGTCCGGAACCGAGGCAGGCCAGCACGTCCCGCTCCCGTTCGGTGAGACCCGCGGCCCGCCGGCGCGCGTCCTCGCCGCGTTCGCGGCTGTCCGAAGACAACGCCACCAGCCGCCGGGCGGCCGACGGGGAGAGCACCGTGTGGCCGTCCGCCGCCACCCGGACCAGGCCGATCAGGTCCTCCGGCGGCGTCGACTTCACCAGGAACCCCGCCGCGCCCGCGCGCAGCGCCCGGATGACGTAGGTGTCCGCGTCGAACGTCGTCAGGGCCACCACCGACGGCGGGTCCGGCAACGCCGTGATGCGCGCGATCGCCGTCAGCCCGTCCACGCCCGGCATCCGCAGGTCCATCAGCACCACGCGCGGCCGGTGCCGGATGACGGCCTCGACGGCTTCGGCGCCGTCGGCGGCTTGGGCGACGACCTCGATGTCGTCCGCCGAACCCAGGATCGTGCGCAGGTGCGCGCACACCATCGGCTCGTCATCGACCACGAGCACCGGGATCACAGTGCGTGCCTTCCGCCGTCGGGACGTAGGCGGGCAGTATCGCACCGACCCGGAACCCGCCACCGGGTGCCGGACCCGCGTCGAAGCGGCCGCCGACCAGCTCGACGCGCTGCCGCAGGCCGGCCAGCCCGGCCCCGGAACCGCTGCCCGCCAGCGCCGGGTCCGGCGGGCGCGCCGCCGCCGTGTTGCCGACCGAGACGTCCAGCCCGCCCGGGTGGTAGCGCAGGGAAACCGTCGCCGACGCGCCCGGCGCGTGCTTGCGCACGTTCGTCAGCGCCTCCTGCACGAGCCGGTACGCGGTGCGCGCGACCGTCGGCGACACCTGCGCCGGGTCGCCGTCCACCACCAGATCCGTCGCCACCCCGACCGACCGGGACTCCTCGACCAGCCGCGCCGGGTCGCCGGGCTCCTCCGGGCTGAGCGTCCGCGGCCCGGGCTCGGTGCCGTTGCGCAGGACGCCGACCAGGTCGCGCAGTTCGTCCAGGGCCAGCGCGCCTTCGCGGCGGATGTCCTCGGCCGCCGTCCGCGCGGCCGGGTCGGCCGACGTCACGCCGAGCGCGCCGGCGTGCAGCACCATCAGGCTGAGCCGGTGCGTGACGACGTCGTGCATCTCGCCCGCGAGCCGCCGCCGTTCCGCCGCCCGGGCCTGCTCGGCGAGCAGGTGCTGCTCGCGCTCGGCGCGCTCCGCCCGGTCGCGCAACGACTGCAGCAGCTGCTTGCGGGCTTCGATGTAGAGGGTGATCGCGACCGGCAGCGCGGTGCTGAGCAGCCCGAACGGGGTGGTCGCCCAGCTCGGCGCCCACGGCCGCATGGCCACGATCGCGAGGATCCCGGCCAGCCACAGCACGGTCCGCCGGTCCAGCACCCGCACCGCCTGGGCCAGCAGCACCGGGGTGATGGTCGGCACGGTCGTCAGCGCGATCGGCTGCACCGGCACGAGCAGCCCGGGCGCGAACAGGTCGGAGGCCAGCATGGCGAACGCCGCGGCCGTGACGAACCCGGTCACCAGCGCCGGGAACCGGAACAGCAGGACCAGCGAGAAGTCGCAGGCCACCTGCAGCACCAGCCCGGCCGCCGGGCCGAGCGCCCCGGTCGTCCGGTCGCCGAGGACCTGGTAGAAGACGTTGAGCCCGGCGAACACCACCGCCGGCAGGAACAGCCAGAAGGCGTCGGAGCGGCTGGGCCACATCGGCCGCCGGGTGCTGGTCACGCGGCCACGGTAACGGCTGCCGCGGGCCGCTGCCCCGGCCGCGCAACCAAAGTTGCGCCCGGTCGCCGGGTCGCGCAACGTTCGTCGCCGCGAGCACCCCCGTCGTCCGGTTTCGCCCGGGGTGGGGCCGGCGGTGGACTGGGGACATGAACGAACTGTCCTTGCCCGCACGGGCGTACCTGCTGGCCTGCGACACCGGGCGCAACCGGCTGCCGGACCGGGAGCGCGTCGCGCTGCTGGTGCGCGCGGCGGCGCTGACCGACCTGGTGCTGCGCGGCCGGGTCGCCGACGACGGCGGCCGTCCGGTGGTGTCCGGTGCCGGCGGCACCGGTCACCTGGTGCTCGACGACCTGCTCGCCGAGCTCGCCGCCGACACGCACCGGAAATGGCGCGCCCGGGTGCGCCGCGGTGCCCGCGGGACGCTGCACTCCCTGGAGGCCCAGCTCGACGCGGCGGGCGTGATTTCGCTGCGGACGTCCCGCGTGCTGGGGCTGTTCCCGCGCCGCCGTCCGGAGGTCCGCGACGTCGCGACGGCGGCTGCGCTCCACGAGCAGGTGATGGCGGCCGCGCGGAGCGACGCGCCGGTGCCCCCGGATGTCGCGGCCCTGACGTCGCTGGCGGCGGCGGTCGAGCTGCGCTCGGTGCTCCGGCGCGGCGAGCGCCGCCGCCACCGCGACCGGCTGGCCCGGCTGGAGGAGCAGACGGGCGCCGCGGTCCCGGCCCTGCGCAAGGTGATCCGCGAACTCCAGGCGGCCCGCGCGGCCTCGATCGCCGCGGCCTCCGGCGGCGGCGGCGGAGGTGGCGGTTGAGCACGGGTCAGGGGGTGAAGAGGCGGTCGAGGTAGTAGTCCACTGTGGAGATCGCCTGGGCCGGAGTCCGGTGGCCCATCAGGATTTCCGAGCCTTGGGAGTCCGCGATCGCCCACAGCAGGGCTGCCTCGGTCTCCGGGTCGGCCCACGCCGGGACGTCGCCCGCCTGCTGGGCCTGGCGGACCTGGCCGGCGAAGAACGCCAGGAGTTCCGGCATGCCCTCGCCGAAGGCCTTCGCCATCGCCGGGTCCGCCACCGCGCGGATGAAGTACGCGACGCCGATGAGGAAGTCGGCTTCGCTGTCGGGGTCGCGCGGCAGGATTTCCACCAGGCACGCGCGCAGGATCGACCGCGGCGTAGGCGGTCCCGCGGCCAGCACCTTCGCGGTGATCCGTTCGCTGCGCAGCTTGTGGCGGTGTTCGAGGGCGAACCGCAGCATTTCGTCCTTCGTCTTGAAGTAGTGCTGCACGGACCCCATGGACATGCCCGCTTCGGCCGCGACGTGCCGCAGGCTGACGCCTTCCAGCCCGGCGCGCGTGGTCAGCCGCTGCAGGGCCTCGGCGATCTGCACCCGGCGCTGCTCGTGGTCCACCTGTTTCGGCACGTCCGCTCCCGTTGTCATGCGATCGCATTGCGAAAACCGGGGTTCCGCCGTTACGATGCGATCGCATTGTAAAACAACCTGGGGGGTGTCCGGTGGAGACCGGAAAAGTACGGCTGCGGCCACCGCGCCACGCACTCGACCGCCGCGTGATCGCCTGGTGGCGCACGCAGGGGGCGTTGACCTTCGGGCCCGCGGTGCTCGTGCCGGCGGTGCTCGGCGTGCTGATCCCGCCGGCCGCGCTCTGGCTGCTGGTCCCGGCCGCCGTGGTCGCCGTGCTCGGCGTGGCGTGGTGCGCGGTCCTGCCGGTGTGGTGGTTCGGCCTGCACCGCTGGGAAGTCACCGACACGGCCGTCTACGTCCGTTCGGGGTTCCTGTGGCAGGAGTGGCGGGTGGCCCCGCTTTCGCGTGTCCAGACGGTCGACACGCTGCGCGGGCCGCTCCAGCAGCGCTTCGGCCTCGCCACGGTCACGGTGACGACGGCTTCGGCCCGCGGCGCGGTCAAGCTCCGCGGTCTCGACGCCCAGGTCGCGGCCGACGTCGCCGAGCGGCTGACCGAACGCACGGACGCCACGCCCGGGGACGCGACGTGACCGGGTGGCGCCGGCTCGACCGGCGCACCCTCGGCGTCACCGCGGTCCTCACCGCCGGCGTCGCGATCTCCGCGGGCACGCCGATCGCCATCGGAACCCGGTCGCTGTGGCTCGTCCCGGCCGCGGTGCTGCTCGTCGGCGCCGGCGTGCTCGCCGAGTACGTCCGCTGGCGGCACACCCGGTTCCGGTGCACGGCCGAGCGTCTGGAGATAGAGTTCCGCTTCGTCGTCCACACGCGAAAGTCCTTGCCGCGCGAACGGATCCGCAACGTCGACCTGACGGCCAACCCGCTGCACCGCGCCTTCGGCGTCGCCGTGCTGTCCATCGGCACCGGGCAGCAGGAGAAGATCACCCTGTCCCCGCTGGCTAGGGCGGACGCCGAAGCGCTGCGCACCGAGCTGCTGCACCGGCTCCCGGAACCGGCCACTTCGGACGGTCTGCTTGCGACACTCGACCCGCGCTGGATCCGTTACGCGCCGGTGTCTTTCGTCGCGCCGACGCTCGGCCTGGCCGCATTCGGCGGGCTGTTCAAGGTCGCCGGCTGGTTCGGCGCCGGCGGCGGGCTGCTGAAGTGGCTGCTGGACCTCTTCGGCCACGACCTGCCGCTGACCGTGCGCATCCTGCTCCTGCTGGCCCTGGCGATGGTCATCGGCGTGGCCGGTGCGGCAGGCCTGTTCGTGGAGATGTGGGCGAACTACCGGCTGGACCGCGAGCCCGGCGGCACCCTGCGCGTCCGCCGCGGGCTGCTCACCACCCGGACGATCACCGTCGAGGAACGGCGCCTGCGCGGCGTCGAACTGGTCGAGCCGCTCGGGGCCCGGCTCGCCGGTGCCGCGCGGGTGGACGCCATCGCCACCGGCATGGAGCGGGACGACGACAAGACCGAGTCCAAGACGCTCTTGCCCGCGGCGCCGCGGGTGGTGGCCCGCGAGGTGGCGGCGCGGGTCCTCGGCGACCGCCTCGAGGCCGTCGACCTGGTGCCGCACCCGGTGGCGGCTCGCGGACGGCGGCTGCGGTGGGCCCTCGCCACCGTCGCCGTGCCGGTGCTGGTCCTGCTGGTGCTCGGCGCGCTGCTCACCGACGTCCTGCTCGTGCTCGGCGGCGCCCTCGCCGTCGCCGGGCTGCCGATCGCCGCGCTGCTGGCCCGGGACGCCTACCGCGGCCTCGGGCACGGCTCGTGCGGCCGCTACCTGGTCACGCGCGCGGGCTCGGTCCGGCGGAGCACCGCCCTGCTGGCGCGGGACGGGGTGATCGGCTGGACCGTGAAGCAGTCGGTGTTCCAGCGACGGCGCGGGCTCGCGACGTTCACCGCGACCACCGCGGCGGGCTCCGGCGCCTATGCGATCCGCGACGCCGATGCCGACGAGGGACTCGCCTTCGCGGTCGAGGTCGTCCCCGGGATGCTGGGACAGTTCGCTTCGGCGCCCGCCGAAGCGTCGCGGACCTAGGTTCGGGGGCATGGACGAATTCCGTGCCCTGCACGTTCCCGGCTCCCCGCTGCTGCTGCCGAACGCGTGGGAGTTCGGCGTCGGCGCCTTCCTCGCCGCGCAGGGCTTCCGCGCCCTGGGCACGACCAGCCTCGGCGTGGCCGCGGCGGCGGGGGAGCGCGACGGCGCGCCGTCGACGCGGGCGGCCACCGTCGTCCTCGCCACCCGCCTGGCGCGGCTCGACGCGCTCGTCAGCGTCGACATCGCCGACGGCTTCGGCGCGGCCCCGGCAGCGGTCGCCGACCTCGCGGCCGAGCTGGCCGCCGCGGGCGCGGTCGGCGTCAACCTCGAAGACGGCCGGGCCGACGGTTCGCTCGCCCCGATCGAGGTCCAGTGCGCGCTGGTCACGGCGGTCAAGGACCGGGTGCCCGGCCTGTTCGTCAACGCACGGACGGACACGCACTGGGCGGGCGGCCGCTCGCTCGCCGAAGCCGAGCGGCGGGTGCGGGCGTACGCGGCGGCGGGCGCGGACGGCGTCTTCGTGCCCGGCCTCGCCGAGCCCGGCGACGTCGAGCGGATCGTCGCGGTCGGCTTGCCGCTCAACCTGCTGTTCCTCCCCGGCAAGGTCACCGTGGCCGGCTTGGCCGAACTGGGGGTCGCGCGGGTGAGCCTGGGGTCGCTGCCGTACCGGATGGCCCTGGCCGCCGCGGCCGAAACCGCGCTGGCCGTGCGCGACGGCCGTGACCTGCCCTTGCGCCCGCCGGGCTACGCCGACGTCACCGCGCTGCTGCCGTGAATCTGCCTTGAATCGCGTGAACCGGCCCGGCCGGATCTGCTTGGGTCAGGGCATGCGCGTCTTCGGAACCGACTTCGCCGCCCCGCCCGGATACCTGAACACGCCCAGCGTGGGCATCCCGCCCGCGCCGGTGGCCGAGGCCGTGGCCGGATCGGTGGAACGGTGGCGGACCGGGGCGACCCGGCCGGGGGAGTTCGACCAGTACGTGACGCGCGCGCGGGCCGGGTTCGCCCGGCTGATCGGCGTCGAACCCGCGCGCGTCGCGAGCGGCGCGTCGGTCTCGCAGCTGGTCGCCAACGTCGCCGCGGCGCTGCCCGCCGGCACCCGCGTGCTCGCCGCCGAAGGCGACTTCACCAGCGTGACGTTCCCCTTCGCGGCCAACCCCGGCGTCACGGTGACCGAGGTGCCCCTGGACGTGCTCCCGGAGCGGGTCGAGGGCCACGACGTCGTCGCGGTGAGCGTCGTCCAGTCCGCCGACGGCCGGATCGTGGACCTGCCGGCGTTGCGCGCCGCGGCCGAGGCCGCCGGGGCGGCGGTGCTGCTCGACGCGACCCAGGCGGTCGGCTGGCTGCCGCTGGACCTCGCCTGGGCGGACTGGGTGGCCGGGGCGGGCTACAAGTGGCTCGGCTCGCCGCGCGGCAGCGCGTGGCTCGCGGTGCGGCCGGACGCGCAGGAGCGCACCCGCGCGGTCGCGGCGAACTGGTACGCGGGGGAGGACCCGTGGGCCACGGTCTACGGCCTCCCGCTGCGCCTGGCCGGCGACGCCCGCGCGTTCGACCTCTCGCCGGTCTGGCTGGCCCAGGTCGGCTCGGCCGCGGCCCTGGAGTACTTCGGCGGCCTCGACCTCGCCCAGGTCCAGGCACACAACGTCGGCCTCGCGGACACGCTGCTGGAGAAGCTGGGAGGGCCGCCGCGGGGCACCGCGATCGTGTCGCTCGACGGCGACCCGGCCCGGGTGGCCGAGGCGGGCATCGTGTCGAGCGTCCGCGGCGGCCGGGTGCGGGTCGGCTTCCACCTCTACAACACCCTTGACGACGTCGAACGCCTTTTACCCGCGTTCGAGTGAACCTCGGATCGCGCGTGAACTACCCCTTCGGGGGTCTGGGGGCGAAGCCCCCGGCGGGGGTCTGGGGGCAGAGCCCCCAGGAAGAGCACTACCGTATGGCCCCGTGGTTGGTGCGCGTTTCACCCCAGGCCCGTCCGACACGGCCCCGCTGGGCGCGGTTCCCCCGCAGCCCCGCCCACCGGTGCCGGGGCCACCGGCACGCGACACCCGGTCCCTGCTGCTCAGGGGCGCCGGGCTGGTCGCGATCGCCGTGGTCTCCGGGCTGCTGTGGTTCCTGATCCGGCACGGCTCGGCGACGGACGAGCCGGTCGCGCAGCCGCCGGCCCAGAACACCGGGCAGTTCAAGTTCACCAAGGTCGCCGGGCCGGAGAAGTCCGCCGATTGCGCCGCGAAGTCCTACGGCGACACGAAAGACTTCTTCACGGACAGCCCGTGCCGGTCGCTGGTCCGGGCGCTGTACACGGCGGAGTCGGGCGGCGCGAAAGCGCTGGTGTCCGTGGTGGTGGTCGGAATGCCGGACTCGACGCAGGCGAAGGCGCTCAAGGCGCTGACCGAGAAGGACGGCACCGGCAACGTCACCGACCTCGTGAAGGACAAGACGTTCGCCGGCACCGGGACACCGAGCGTGAGCGGCAGCGACGCGGCGTACGCGTCGACGGTCGACGGCACGAACACGACGATCGTGCTGGCCGACTTCTACGACAAGCACAAGGACAAGAACCTGATCGAGCGCATCGCCGACGACGCACTCCGCCTCTCGTCCGACCTCCACTCCTGACCGGCCCCAGCGCCCCAATGTGGCGTTCGGTGCGTTGGACGCACCCAATGTGGCGTTCGGTGCGTTGAGCGCAACCAACGCCACATTGGGGCGCTCGGGGCCGTCAGCTCTGCCGGCCCGGCAGGGCGATCGCGACCGGCTTCTCGCCCGCCTCCGCCCGCCACGGCGTGCCCCGGCGCGAAGCCGCGACCAGTGCGTGCAGCGCCGTCGTGCGCAGGCCCGCGTCGTCGGTGTGGTCGATCACCGCGAGCCACGCCGACGCGCAGTCCGCTTCGGCCGTCGCCACCACCTGTGACGCCGTCTTCGCGTCCGTCACCGGGTTCTTCGGTACGTACGCCGCTTCCGGGGCCACCGGGGTCGCCCCGGCCGCCGCGAGCGTCGTCTGGAGGAAGTCGCGGCGCAGGGCGTGCTCCGCGGCGCCGCTCTTCTCGGCGTCGCCGAAGTCGCCCGGCAGGAACGCGCCGACCAGGCCGTACACCCACACCGCGGCGTGCTCGGCGGCCAGCGCCACCTGCAGCGGGTCCACCGCTTCCGCGGGCACGGCGGCGGCCGGGGCGGCCGCCGCCTTGGGGGCGTCCTCGCCGGGGCCCAGCGCCGGGGCCGTCCGCTGCAGGGCGGCGCAGCCCGCGGCCACGGCCGCGACCAGCCCGGCCCGGTAGCGCGGCAGCCCGCCGACGAGGTCCTCGGCCTGCTTGCGGGCGGCCGCCAGCCGCTCCTTCAGGTCGCCCAGCACCGCGGGCGCGGGCGGGGTGGGTGACGGCGACGGCTTGGGCCGGTTCAGCCGGTCCACTTCGGACTTCAGGGCGGCCGCCTGCGCCGCGCGCGCGTCGGCGAGCTGGCCGGCGGCGTCGGCGTCCTCGCCCTTGGCCAGCGCCCGCGCGGCGGCGGCGTCCGCCTCGGCGGCGGCCAGCAGCGGCTGCAGCGGGTCGGGGCTTTCGTCGTAGCCGGGCCCGCAGGCGGCGAGGGGCACGGCCAATGCGGCCAGGGCCCCCGCGCGGAGGGCGGCACGACGGGTCAGCTCGGTCGATCTTCCGGTCACGCCGCCCCATCCTGCCAGGCCCCCGGGCGGCCCCGCCGCTCGCGCGGGGTGACGGGGCGACCGGATAAGCTGGTCCACCACCGACCCGCGCAACCCCGGTCCGAAACAAGGAGAGCCCCACGTGCCAGGAGAACTCGCCAGCCGGCTTCAGCCGATAGTGGCCGAAGCCGTCACCGCCGCGGGTTTCGACCTCGACTCGTTCGAGGTCCAGCAGGCCGGCCGGCGGCAGCTGGTCAAGGTCGTCGTCGACTCCGACGACGGGGTCGGGCTGGACGAGATCGCCGAAATCAGCCGCACGGTCTCGGCGACGCTCGACGAAAACGAGCACGTGCTCGCGAGCGCCTACACGCTGGAAGTCACCTCGCCGGGCCTCGACCGGCCGCTGACCCAGCCGCGGCACTGGCGGCGGGCGCGGTTCCGCCTGGTGAAGGTCACCCCGGCGGAGGGCGCGCCCTTCGTCGGCCGGGTCGGTCACGCGGGCGAGGACGCCGCCCGCGTCCTGGCCGGCGGCAAGCTCCGCGACGTCCGCTACGCCGACGTGGCGAAGGCAGTCGTGGAGATCGAGTTCAAGCAGCCGCCTGCCGAGGACCTGAAACTGCTGGAAGACGACGCGTCCGGCATGATCGGCGCCGGTCAGGCCGAGACGGAGAAGGGGTCGAAGTGAACGTCGACATCGCCGCGCTACGGGCGATCGAACGGGACAAGGACATCCCCTTCGAAACGGTGATCGAGGCCATCGAGACGGCCTTGCTCACCGCGTACAAGCACACCGAGGGCCACCAGCCGCACGCCCGCGTCGACATCGACCGGAAGACGGGCCTGGTGCGCGTGCTCGCGCACACGCTGACCCACGACGGCCAGGTCGACGAGGAGTGGGACGACACGCCGGAGGGGTTCGGCCGGATCGCGGCCACCACCGCGCGCCAGGTCATCCTGCAGCGCCTGCGCGACGCCGAGCACGAAAAGACCTTCGGCGAGTTCTCCACCAAGGAGGGCGAGATCGTCGCCGGCGTGATCCAGCGCGACGCCCGCGCCAACGCGCGCGGCATGGTCGTGGTCCAGGTGGGTGACACCGAGGGCGTGCTGCCGTCCGCCGAGCAGGTGGCCGGCGAGTCCTACGAGCACGGCAGCCGCATCAAGGCGTACGTCGTCACGGTCTCGCGCGGCAACCGCGGACCGCAGATCACGCTCTCGCGCTCGCACCCGAACCTGGTGCGCAAGCTGTTCGCGCTGGAGGTGCCGGAGATCGCCGACGGCACGGTCGAGATCGCCGCCGTCGCGCGCGAGCCGGGACACCGCACGAAGATCGCGGTCAAGTCCACCGTGGCGGGCGTCAACGCCAAGGGCGCCTGCATCGGCCCGGTCGGCGCGCGGGTGCGGAACGTGATGAGCGAGCTGGCCGGTGAGAAGATCGACATCATCGACTACTCCGAGGACCCCGCTCGCTTCGTCGGGAATGCGCTGTCGCCCGCGAAGGTTGTTTCGGTACGGGTCGTGGACGAGCGGGCGAAGACCGCCCGTGTTGTGGTGCCGGACTTCCAGCTGTCGCTGGCGATCGGCAAGGAGGGCCAAAACGCCCGCCTCGCCGCCCGTCTGACCGGCTGGCGGATCGACATCCGCAGCGACGCCGCACCGGTGGACGACGAGGGTGATCAAGACCACGCCCGTCCGCCGCGGCCCGCCGCGACAACCGGTTCGGCTGAGTGAAGGTCGAAGCGGTAGACTCAGGAGTGGTTCGAAGCCCGCGGCGGGTAGCCGAGCACCAGCCCCACCGGAATTGCCCGGTGCGGACTTGTGTCGGCTGCAAGCGGCGGGCGTTGATCGGTGAGCTGCTGCGCGTGGTCGCGGTGGCCGGGCGGGTGGTCGTCGACGAACGTCGGCGGCTGCCGGGCCGGGGAGCTTGGCTGCACCCCGACCCGGACTGCCTGGCCAAGGCCGAACGGCGGCGAGCCTTCCCGAGAGCCTTGCGGGCTCCCGGGGTGCTCGACGCTCGTGAGGTTCGCGAGCACGTCGGGCGCACCACTCCGCACCACGAACCCGGGACATCCCCGGGGTCGCGAGGATCCAAGGAAGCAGGTCGACCCGTCATGAGTCAGCCGTGAAGCTGAAGCCATGAGCGTCAGACAATAAGGACGAGGTCAGCGGGATTTCCGCCTGGCCTCCCCTAGATGAGGAGAGTTGTGCCAGGCAAGGCCCGCGTACACGAGCTCGCGAAAGAGCTCGGCATCACCAGCAAGGACGTTCTCGCGAAGTTGAAGGAACAGGGCGAGTTCGTCAAGTCCGCGTCATCCACGGTCGAGGCGCCCGTCGCCCGCCGTCTCCGTGACGCGTATGCGCCCAAGGGCGCCAAGAAGCCCACCCCCGGTCCGTCGGCGCGCCCCGGCCCGCCGGCCGCCAAGCCAGGGCCCGCCGCCCCGAAGCCCCCCGCGCCTGCCCAGCAGGCTCCGGCGGCCCAGGCGGCGCCCGCTCCGGCCGCTTCGGCTCCGGCTCCGGCACCCCAGCAGCAGGCGCCCGCGGCGTCGAAGCCGGCCACCCCGGGGCAGCGCCCCGGCCCCCGGCCCGGCCCGCGTCAGCAGCCCGCCGCGCCCGCACCCGAGGAGCAGGTCCCGGCCGCCAAAGCCGAGGCACCGGCCACTCCGGCCGCTCCGAAGCAGGACACCCCGGCCACGCCCCCCGCGGGCGGCACCGGTTCGGTCGTCCCGCCGAAGCCGCAGGGCCCCAAGCCCGGCGGTCCCAAGCCCGGCCCGCGCACCCCGCGCGTCGGCAACAACCCGTTCGGCGTCGGTTCCGGCGCCCCGCCGCGTCCGCAGGGCCCCCGCCCCGGTGGCGGCCAGGGCGGCGACAACCGGCCCCCGCGTCCCGGCGGTGGCGCCGGCGGTGACCGTCCGGCCCCGCGGCCGGGTGGTGGAGCCGGTGGCAACCGGCCGAGCCCGGGCAACATGCCCCCGCGGCCGAACCCCGGCATGATGCCGGGCCGCACGCAGCGCCCGGCCGCCGGTCCCGGTGGCGGCGCTCGCGGCGGTCCCGGTGGCGGCGCCCGTGGCGGTCCTGGTGGCGGCGCCCGTGGCGGTCCCGGTGGCGGTGGCGGCGGCGGTTTCCGTGGCGGTCCCGGTGGCGGTGGCGGCGGTGGCGGCTTCCGTCCTGGTGGCGGCGGCGGTGCCGGTGGCGGCTTCCGTCCTGGTGGCGGCGGTCCTGGTGGCGGCGGCGGTGCCCCGGCCGGTGGCGGCGGCTTCCGTGGCGGCGGTGGCCGTGGCGGCCCCGGTGGCCGTGGCGGTACCGCGGGTGCCTTCGGGCGTCCCGGTGGTCCCTCGCGCAAGGGCCGCAAGTCGAAGCGGCAGAAGCGCCAGGAGTACATGGACAACATGCAGGCGCCCAGCGTCGGCGGCGTCCGCCTGCCCAAGGGCCAGGGCGAGACGATCCGGCTGCCGCGCGGTGCCTCGCTGACCGACTTCGCCGAGAAGATCGACGCCAACCCGGCTTCGCTGGTGCAGGTGCTCTTCCACCTCGGCGAGATGGTCACCGCGACGCAGTCCGTGTCGGACGACATCCTCGAGCTGCTCGGCGGCGAAATGAACTACCACGTTCAGGTCGTCAGCCCCGAGGAGGAGGACCGCGAGCTGCTGGGCACCTTCGACATCACCTACGGCGACGACGCCGGTGGCGAAGAGGACCTGCAGATCCGGCCGCCGGTCGTGACCATCATGGGTCACGTCGACCACGGTAAGACCCGCCTGCTCGACACGATCCGGAAGACGAAGGTCCGCGAGAGCGAGGCCGGCGGCATCACGCAGCACATCGGTGCGTACCAGATCGAGACCGAGCTCGAGGGCAACCCGCGCCTGATCACCTTCATCGACACCCCGGGTCACGAGGCGTTCACCGCCATGCGTGCCCGTGGTGCGAACTCGACCGACATCGCGGTGATCGTGGTGGCGGCCGACGACGGTGTGATGCCGCAGACGGTCGAGGCGATCAACCACGCGCAGGCCGCCAAGGCCCCGATCGTGGTCGCGATCAACAAGATCGACAAGGAAGGCGCGAACCCGGACAAGATCCGGCAGCAGCTGACCGAGTACAACCTCGTGGCCGAGGAGTACGGCGGCGACACGATGTTCGTCGAGATCTCCGCGCGGCAGAACATCAACATCGACGGTCTGCTCGAGGCGATCCTGCTGACCGCCGACGCCGCTCTGGACCTCCGGGCCAACCCGGACATGGAGGCCCAGGGTGTCGCGATCGAGGCGCACCTCGACCGCGGCCGCGGCCCGGTGGCCACCGTCCTGGTCCAGCGCGGCACGCTGCGCGTCGGTGACTCGGTCGTGGCGGGTGACGCCTACGGCCGCGTCCGCCGGATGGTCGACGAGCACAACGTCGACGTCACCGAGGCGCTGCCGTCGCGTCCCGTCCAGGTCATCGGGTTCACCTCGGTGCCGGGTGCGGGCGACACCTTCCTGGTGGTCGACGAGGACCGCGTCGCCCGGCAGATCGCCGAGCGCCGCTCCGCCCGGACGCGCAACGCGCTCAACGCGTCGCGTCGCAAGCGGGTCAGCCTCGAGGACCTCGACTCCGCCTTGAAGGAGACGAACAGCCTCAACCTGATCATCAAGGGTGACAACTCGGGTACGGTCGAGGCTCTCGAAGCCTCGCTGCTCCAGCTGGACGTCGGCGACGAGGTCGAGCTGAACGTGGTCCACCGCGGTGTCGGTGGCGTGACCGAGTCGGACATCGACCTGGCGACCGCGTCCGACGCGATCGTCCTCGGGTTCAACGTCCGCGCCCAGGGCAAGGCGACCGAGCGGGCCACCCGCGAGGGCGTCGACGTCCGGTACTACACGGTCATCTACCAGGCGATCGACGAGATCGAGCAGGCCCTCAAGGGCATGCTCAAGCCGGAGTACGAAGAGGTCGAGCTGGGCCGCGCCGAGGTCCGCGAGGTCTTCAAGTCCTCCAAGATCGGCACGATCGCGGGTTGCCTGGTCATGTCCGGCGAGATCCGGCGCAACGCCCGGGCCCGTCTGCTCCGCGACGGCACCGTCGTGGCGGAGAACCTGCCGATCAGCTCGCTGCGGCGGTTCAAGGACGACGTGGTCGAGGTCCGCGAGGGCTACGAGTGCGGTCTGACGCTCGGTTCGTACGGCGACCTCAAGGTCGGCGACGAGATCGAGACGTACGAGCAGCGCGAGAAGCCCCGCGCGTAAGGACGATCGACACCGGGTGTGCGTTCTCGCGCACACCCGGTGTCTCCCTACTACACCCCCCAAACTGCCTATGTACGTCGGAGCTCTCGAGCTCGACATCCTGCTTGGCGACGTCCATTCGCTGAAGCAGAAGCGATCCGTGGTCCGTCCGGTGCTGGCCGAGGTGCGCAAGCGCTTCGCCGTGTCGGTGGCCGAAGCCGGGCACACCGATTTGCACCGCCGGACCCTCATCGGGGTGGCCGTGGTCGCCGAAGGTGGCGAGCACGTCCGGGACGTGCTCGACTCGTGTGAGCGGTACGTGGCGAGCCGGCCGGAGTTCGAACTGCTCTCCGCCCGCCGGCGGCTGCTCGGTCCAGACGATTAGATTTTCTAGGAGAACGACATGGCTGATCCGGCTCGGGCTCGCAAGCTCGCCAAGCGGATCTCGCAGATCGTCGCGTCCGCGATCGAACACGAGGTCAAGGACCCCCGGCTGGACTACGTGACCATCACGGACACGAAGGTCACGGGCGACCTGCACGACGCGACGGTGTACTACACGGTGCTCGGCGAGAAGCTGGACGTCCCCCCGGACTTCGCCGGTGCGGCCGCCGCGCTCGAATCGGCGCGCGGGGTGCTGCGCACGAAGGTCGGCCAGGGCACCGGGGTCCGCTACACGCCGACGCTGACCTTCGTCGCCGACACGATTCCCGAGGAGTCGAAGCGGATCGAGGACCTCCTCGCCAAGGCCCGCGAGGCCGACGCGGAGGTCGCGCGCCGCGCGACCGGTGCCCAGCACGCGGGCGAACCGGATCCGTACAAGGCGCCTCGCGAAGACACCGAAGACGCCGAAGACGACGAGTTGGCGGAGGAGGAGAGCCGGGGCTGACCCCGTGCTCTCCCGCCGCGGCGTGCTCGCCGGCAGCGCACTGGCGCTGCTGGCGGGCTGCTCGTCTTCGCCGTCCGGGCCGCCGCCCGGCCCGCCCGCGGTGCCGGCCCCGACCGGTCCGTCGCCGCTGCACGACCCGGTGACGGTCCAGCGGATGCGCTCGGCGGCCCGGGGCGCGGACGTCGAACTGGTCCTGATCACACCCGAAGGTGTCCCGGCCTCGGGTCTGCCGGTGGGCCTGGCCCTGCACGGCCGCGGCGCCCGGGCCCGCACGTTCCTGTCGCTGGGCGTCCCGGCGCTCCTGACAGCGGCGGTCCGCGCCGGCACGCCGCCGTTCGCCATCGCGGCGGTCGACGGCGACCACTACTGGGTCGACGTCGGTACCGGCGACGACCCGCAGCGCATGCTCACCGACGAAGTCCCCGGCTGGCTGGCCGCCCGCGACCTGCGCCCGGCTTCGGCGGTGTTCGGCATTTCCATGGGCGGCTTCGGCGCGTTGCGCTTCGCCCGCACGCACCCGGACCTGAAGGCGGTGGCCACGGTGAGCGCGGCGCTGTTCGTCAGCTGGCCGGACGCACGCAGCCGCAAGGTGTTCGCGGACGAAGCGAACTGGCGGGCTGCGGAACCCTTGCTGCACAAGGAAGATTTGCGTCCCGACGGCCTCGGCGTGTGGTGCGGCGAGTCGGACCCGTTCCTGGGCGCGGACCGCCGCTTGGTGAAGGCGGTTTCGCCACGGGTGTCCCGGTTTTCCCCGGGCGGGCACGATGACGAATACTGGCGTGGCGTACTGCCCGAAGTCCTGAAGTTCGTGGGGGAGCGTCTGTCGTGAGTGATTCGGGGCTGTCCAAGGCCGTCTGGACCGACGCGGACTTCGCGACCATGGGCTGGCACGACTGCCGCGTGCACGCGGTGAGCGTCGTCGAGTACGAGGACGACACGGTGCCCGCGACGCGGCTGCTGCTGGACCTGGACTACATCGTCCGCTGGGTCGACCCGGCACCGCGGCAGAAGCACTTCACCTTCTGGGTCGCCCCGTCGACACTGGTGTTCGAGCAGGCCTGGGACATCACCGGCGAAATCGGCCCGCTGTACGACTGCCTGGAAATTTCGGACCTGAACCGCCTGGACCCGCCGGACGACCGGCCGTACCCGAGGTGGCACCTCGCCGGGCACACGTTCGACCTCAAGTTCCGGGCCCGTGGCTTCCGCCAGTACGTGCGCACGGCGCCGCAGCACGTCGACCGGCAGGTCCTGACCATGACCGAACGCGGTGGCTTGAGCTTCGCCGAGCAAGCCTTCGCCTAAGCCCGCGCGAACAGGATCGCCTGCGCTACCTCGGCTTCCTGGCTGAGCAGCCACTCCGCCTCGATCGTGAACCCGGCTTCCCGCACCCGCCGGGCCAGCCACCACGGCTGCCGGAGGTGGATGTGCACCCGCATCGGGTGCCCGCCGTAGCCCTGGGTCTTCAGCCGGGTTCCCGCACCCACGTGGTAGCCGATCACCAGCAGGCCGCCCGGCCGCAGCACCCGGTGGAAGTGCCCGAGCACGCCCGGCACGTCGTCGTCCGGGACGTGGATCAGCGACCAGGACGCCAGC
The DNA here is from genome assembly GCF_031082405.1 of Amycolatopsis sp. A133. GTDB lineage: Bacteria > Actinomycetota > Actinomycetes > Mycobacteriales > Pseudonocardiaceae > Amycolatopsis. The sequence continues at coordinate 477,681 of NZ_JAVHJU010000067.1, read as the reverse complement.
ACGCCCGCGACCGACGCGTCGGGCAGCGCGAGGTCCGTCATCGACCCCACCTCGAACCGCAGCTCCGGGTGCGACCGGCGGGCCAGGTCGATCATCCCCGGCGACAGGTCGATGCCGGACGCGTCGACACCCAGCGAAGCGAGGTACGCCGTGAAGTGCCCCGGGCCGCAGCCGACGTCCACCGCGGGCCCGTCGACCTGCGAGGCGAACAGCGTCAGCGCCGCCCGCAGGTACGGCTGCTCTTCGAGCGCGTCCGACACGAATTCCGCGTAGCTCGAAGCCACCGTGTCGTAGGAGGTGCGGGTGTCCGCAAGCCACGTCATCGCGCGCGCAGACCGTCGAGGACCATGCCGAGCGCACGCCGCCAGTCCGGAGTGGCGGTCGCCGCGGCGAACACGATCGCGAGGTCGGGCCCCCGGAAGTCCGTTCGCAACGCGCCGGCCTCCTGGGCGCGGGAAATGATCCGGTGCATCCGGGAACCGTTGGCCTGCTTCGCTTTTTCCAGCTCCGACCCCGGGTCGAACGTCCGCGAGCACACTTCGGTGAAGCCGCGGTCGGAGACCTGCATCTGCACCGAACGCTCGAGGAACAAGACGAAGCCCTCCCACGGGTCCTCGCACGCGAGGGCCTCGTCCAGCACGGCCTGAGCCTCTTCCAGCGTCGGCAGGAACGTGGCTTCGACAAGGTCCGCCCGCGTCGGGAAGCGGTTGTAGAGGGTGCCGATGGCGACCTCGGCGCGTCGCGCGATCTCGTCGAGCGGGGCGTCGACCCCCTTGGCACCGAACACTTTCCGCGCGGCCGCGACCAGCGCCTCGCGGTTGCGCCGGGCGTCCGCGCGCAGGGGACGTTGCTCGACGGTCACACCCCGGAGTATAGCCGGGGCGTGACCGCCGCCCGGTGCACGGCGAAGCGCTTTGTCGACCGCCCTCAGCGCCGCCGGATCAGGGTGATCCCGTCCGGTCAGGACGCGGGCTTAACGGCCACCACGAGATCGCGCAGGATGGCCTGGTCCACCCGGTGGGCGAACTCCTCCCACGGCCCACCGGACCGGACGTCGAGCCCGGCCTTCCGCAGCACCTCGACGAGCTCTTCGCGCGGCAGCACCGTCGTGTTCCACGAAATGCCGAGCGCTCCGCCGGGCTTCAGCACCCGCGTCCACACCGGGATCGCCGCCGCGAGCAGGTCGCGCGGGCTTCGCTGGAGGCCCGTCTCGCGGTGGCTGCCGTGCTGGACGCCGTACGGTGCGTCGGTCACGATCACGTCGCAGGAGTTCGCCCGCAGCACCTCGTCGGTGGTGAGGGTGTCGGCGTTGAAGTAGGTGAGCTTGCGGGTGTCGCCCGCTTTGTACGCTTCCTTGTCCAGCGCGTACTCGATGTCGAGCCGCCGTCCGAGCCGGGCCTTGTTGCGCCGCAGCGGGCCCGACTCGGCGGTGTGCTTCACGCGCTTGTTCCGCAGCCACGTCTTGATGAACGCCTCGTACGCCTCGAAGTCCTTGGCGTCGACGTCCAGGCCGGTCGCGTGCAGGCCGTACATCATCGCCTGGTTCAGCGTGGTGCCGCGGCCGCACAGCGGGTCCAGCAGGTACTTCGGCTTGTCCGAGAACGGGTCCGCGGTCGCCATCAGCGTGACGTTCACCAGCAGCTTGGTGAACAGCTCGTTCGTCTTGCCCGCGTACTTCTGGATGGTCAGCAGGTCCGAGTCGGCCTTCGCCAGCGGTGTCACCTGCACCGGACGGAGGACGCCGTCACCTACCTCGAACAGCGCGTACAGCGACGAGAGGTTCGACAGGAGCGCGAGGTCGTCCTCGCCCAGGGCCGCCGAGCTCGTGAAGCGCACGTAGCCGACGCCGCCGAACTCGGCCTCCTCGATCGCGGACAGCTCGGCCGCCAGGCCCGCGCCGAACACCGCCAGCTCGGCGCGCAGCAGCGCGGGGGAGGAGGCGGCGTAGACCCGGTTGGCCGAGGGGTAGACCAGCATCGCGTACTCAGGCATCCCGCAAAGCGTAGCGTGACGCACCGTGACCCCTACTTCGGCGCAGGACATCCGGGACGCGGCCGCGCTGCTCGCGTCGGCCACGGACGTGACGATCCTCGGCCACGTGCGGCCCGACGCGGACGCGCTGGGCAGCGCGCTGGCCCTCGGCCGGGCACTGCGGCAGCGCGGTGCCCGCGTGCGCGTGTCCTTCGGCGAGCCCGACGAGGCCCCGGAGACGCTGCGGTGGCTCGACGAGGACAGCCTGCTCACTCACCCGGACGCGCTGCCGGACTCCGAAGCGCTGCTCGTCTGCGTCGACACGCCGACGCCGAAGCGGCTCGGCCGGCTCGCCGGGCGCGTCGAGCTCGCCGGCGCGGTGCTGGTGATCGACCACCACGCGACCAACACGTTCTACGGCACCTGCCACGTCGTCGACGAGAGCGCCGAGGCCAGCGCCGTCCTGGTGTTCCGCGTCCTGGACGAACTGGGTGCCGAGCTGGACGAGCCGATCGCGCGCGGGCTCTACGCGGGGATCGTCACCGACACCAGCGGGTTCCGCCGGGCGAGCCCCGAGACGCACCGGATGGCGGCCCGGCTGCTGGAAGCGGGGGCCGATCCGGAAGCGATCGTGCGGCGGATCGTCGACGAGCGCCCGTTCGCCTGGCTGCCGATGCTCTCGGCCGTGCTCCGCGAGGCCCGGTTGGAGCCGGAAGCGGCGCAGGGACGGGGTTTTGTGCACGCGGTGGTCCCCTTGGAAGCGGCGCGCACGGTGCGTGGCGAAGAGGTCGAGTCGGTCATCGACGTCGTCCGCTCGGTGCGCGAGGCGGCCGTCGCGGCGGTGCTCAAAGCGGACCCGGCGCAGCCCGGGCAGTGGCAGATCTCGTTGCGCAGCATCGGGATCGACGTCTCCGCGGTGGCGGCCGAGTTCGGCGGCGGCGGGCACCGGCAGGCCGCGGGCTGCACGATCGCCGGCTCCGCCGCTGAGGTCGTTGCCGGTCTCCGGGACGCCTTGGAGCGCGCCCCGCTGCTGTAGCGACGTCGCGAATGACTCATTCGGGACCTGTGAGGTCCCCAATGAGTCGTTCGCGGCACTGCGTCGGCCGGCGGCGGCGGAAAGTTCCCGGGTTCCCGCCGGTCAGGACGGTCGGTGGCGGCGGTTAGAGTCCGGATCGTGGTGAACGTGGAGGAGACCGAGCGGGTTCCGGCGAAGCGCGTGCTGGGCCTGGCCGTGCCCGCACTGGGGGTGCTGGCCGCCGAGCCGCTGTACGTGCTGGTCGACACGGCGGTGGTCGGTCACCTCGACGCGCTGTCGCTGGCCGGGCTCGCCCTCGGCGGGGTCGTGCTGGCCCAGGTGTCGAGCCAGCTGACGTTCCTGTCGTACGGCACGACGTCCCGCACCGCCCGGCTGCACGGCGCCGGCCGCCGGGCCGACGCGGTCCGCGAAGGCGTCCAGGCGACCTGGCTGGCGGTCTTCGTCGGGCTCTTCGTGCTGGCCGCGGGGCAGCTGCTGGCCTGGCCGATCGCGCGGGTCCTCTCGGGTGACGGCGAGATCACCGCCGCGGCGGTGTCGTGGCTGCGGATCGCGTTGTTCGGGGCGCCGCTGATCCTGGTCACCATGGCGGGCAACGGCTGGATGCGCGGGGTCCAGGACTCCGCGAAGCCGTTGCGGTACGTGCTGGCGGGCAACGGGATCTCGGCCGTGCTGTGCCCGGTTCTCGTGTACGGGGCCGACCTCGGCCTCGAGGGTTCGGCGATCGCGAACGTCGCCGCGCAGGTGATCTCGGCGGTGTTGTTCTTCGCGGCGCTGGCCCGCGAAAAGGTGGGTCTGCGGCCGGACTTCAAGGTGATGCGCGCCCAGCTCGGCCTCGGCCGCGACCTGGTGCTGCGCAGCCTGGCGTTCCAGGCGTGCTTCGTCTCGGCGGCGGCCGTCGCGGCCCGGACGTCGACCGAGGCGGTCGGCGCCCACCAGGTGGTGCTGCAGCTGTGGACGTTCCTCGCGCTGGTGCTGGACTCGGTCGCGATCGCGGCGCAGTCGCTGGTCGGGGCGGCGCTCGGGGCGGGCGCGGCCCGGCGGGCGCGCGGGGTGGCGTCGCAGATCACCGGGTACGGGCTGCTGCTGGGGTGTTTCCTGTGCGTGCTGTTCGCGGCGCTGTCGTGGGTGCTGCCGCACGCGTTCACGTCCGACCCGGGCGTGCTGGCGGAGATCCCGCACGCGTGGTGGTTCTTCGTGGCCCTCCAGCCGATCGCCGGAGTGGTCTTCGCCCTGGACGGCGTCCTCCTGGGCGCGGGCGACGCGGCCTTCCTCCGCAACGCGACCCTGGGCAGCGCGGCGCTGGGTTTCCTGCCGCTGATCTGGGCGTCCCTGGGCTTCGGCTGGGGCCTGACGGGCATCTGGACCGGCCTCTCGCTGTTCATGGTCCTCCGCCTGGCGGCGGTCCTGGCCCGCTGGCGTTCGGGCAACTGGGCGGTGACCGGCGCCACCCGCCCCGCCTGAACCCGCAACCGCCGTGATCAGCTCCGTATCACGCGAGATGCCCCTCCAATCACGCGTGATGCCCGCCCAATCACGCGTGATGCCTCTCTGAGCACGGGTGATGGCGGTTACCTGTGGTGAAAACCACCCGGGTCGCGGCTATGGTTCACGGTTGCTTAGGGGATACAAGTAGTAGGGACGGCAGCGCAGGCGTCCGGACGAACGAACGCCGAAACCCTGGAGGAACCCGTGCCCGCCATCGGCCGCGCCACCGCCCGGTCCTGGCTGATCTGGCTCGCCGCCGTCACCGTCTACCTCCTCGCCGTCTTCCACCGGACGTCGTTCGGCGTCGCCGGGCTGCAGGCCGCCGAGCGCTTCGGCGTCGGCGCGGCCGCGCTCGGCACCTTCACCGTCCTCCAGGTCGGCGTCTACGCCGCGATGCAGATCCCGACCGGCGTCCTGGTCGACCGCTACGGTCCCCGCCGCGTCCTCACCGTCGCCGTGCTGATCCTCGGCGCGGGCCAGCTCCTGCTCGGCCTCGCGCACTCCTACGGCCTCGGCCTGCTCGCCCGCGGGGTCCTCGGCCTCGGCGACGCCCTCACGTTCGTCAGCGTCCTGCGCCTGGTCGCGGCCCACTTCCCGGGCCGCCAGTACGCGCTGCTGACGTCGTTCACCGCGGCCGTCGGCTACATCGGCAACCTCGCCGCCACCGTTCCGCTGTCGCTGGTGCTCGACAGCGCCGGCTGGACCCCCACCTTCCTGGCCGTCGGCGCCGTCACGGTCCTCTACACCCTGGTCGTGACGCTCCGGGTCCGCGACGTCCCGGCCGGCACCCCGGAGCCCGTCCGAGGCGAAGTCCGCCCCCGCGAGCTCGCCCACCAGGTCGCCGAAGCCTGGCGGACGCCGGGGACGCGCCTGGGTTTCTGGGTCCACTTCAGCACGATGTTCGCCCCGAACGCCCTGACGCTGCTGTGGGGCGTCCCCTGGCTGGTCCAGGGCCAGGGCCAGTCGAAGGCCACGGCGAGCGCGCTGCTCACGGTGTTCGTCTTCGGCTCGATGGCGGGCGGCCCGCTGCTGGGCGGCCTGATCGGACGGCGCCCGTCGCTGCGGATGCCGCTGGTCGGCGGCTACATCGGCGGCGCCGTGCTGATCTGGGCGGTGCTGCTGGGCTGGCCGGGCCAGGTGCCCGTGCCGGTGCTGGTGCCGGCGTTCGCGCTCCTCGCCCTCGGCGGCCCGGCGTCGATGATCGGCTTCGCCCTCGCCCGCGACTACAACCCGCTCAGCCGCGTCGGCACGGCGACCGGCGTGGTGAACGTCGGCGGCTTCGTGGCGACGACGATCGCCGCACTCGCCGTCGGCGTGCTCCTGCAGTGGACCGGCGGGAACTTCCGCGTCTCGCTGCTGGCGATCATCGCCATCCTCGCGCTCGGGACGTTCCGCCTGCTGGTGTGGTGGCGCCGCACCCGCGCCCACCTGTTCCTCGCCGAGGCCCGCGGCGAGGAACTGCCGGTCCGCATCACCCGCCGCCGCTGGGACGCCGCCCTCCCCGAGACCCCGATCGTCGCCGCCTGACCCGAGCGGCCTGATCACCCGCGCGGGGGAACCAGCCAGCACAGGCAGAAGGGGTGCCCGGCCGGGTCGGCGTACACCTGGAAGTCGTCCCCGGACGTGCTGCCCGCGGCCGGCTTCAGCATCGTGGCGCCGAGCGCCATGACCGCTTCGTGCGCCTCGGCGAAGTCCTCGACCCACAGATCGAGGTGCACCTGCTGCTTCGACGGCCCGTCCGGCCACTGCGGCGGCGTGTGGTCCGGCGCGAGCTGCACGCCGACCCGCGGCGCCCCGTCCACCAGCACCATGTGCCAGTCGCCGTCCTCGTCCACCTCCCCGCCGAGGACCCCGGCCCAGAAACGGCTCTCGGCGGCGAGCTCGGCCGCGTCGAAGGTGACGACCTGGTGTCTGATCCGCATGACCCCACCCTGCCCGACCCGGAGCTTTCACGTGAAAGCTCCGGGCCGGGCGGGGAAGTGACCGTCGTCCGTTCCACGACAAGCGGCCGCTAGGGTTTGCCGCGTGTCGAGCCCCAAACCGCCCCGCCGTCCCGCCCCGCCTCCCGGCCTCCTCATCGTCGACAAGCCCGCCGGTATGACGTCGCACGACGTCGTCGCCCGGGCCCGCCGGATCATGGGGACCCGCAAGGTCGGGCACGCCGGCACGCTCGACCCGATGGCGACGGGGGTGCTGGTGCTCGGCATCGAGCGCGCCACCAAGCTCCTCGGCCACCTGGCCCTGGACCGCAAGACCTACCTGGCCACCCTCAGCCTCGGCAGCAGCACCACCACCGACGACGCCGAGGGCGAAGTCCTGACGCAGGCCGAGACCACAAAAACGACGGACGAAGACATCACCCGAGGCATCGCCAAGCTCACCGGCGACATCCAGCAGGTGCCCAGCGCGGTCAGCGCGGTCAAGATCGACGGCAAGCGCGCCTACGCCCGCGTCCGCGCCGGCGAGGACGTCGTCATCCCGGCCCGGCCGGTCACCGTCTACCGCTTCGACGTCCTCGGCGTCCGCCACGAGGAGGACCACATCGAGGTCGATGCCGTCGTCGAGTGCTCGTCCGGCACCTACGTCCGCGCGCTGGCCCGCGACCTCGGCGCCGACCTCGGCGTCGGCGGCCACCTGAAGGCCCTCCGGCGCACCACGGTCGGCCCCTTCACCCTCGCCAAGGCGAGGACCCTCGACCAGCTGGAAGAACAGCCGGAACTGAGCCTGGACCTCGACGCCGCCGTCGCCGCGGCCTTCCCGCGCCGCGACCTCGACGCCGCGACGGCAAAAGCGGTCCGCCACGGCCAGCGCATCCCGGCGGCCGGCGTCGAAGGCACCTACGGCCTCTTCGGACCCGACGGCCGGGTGCTCGCGCTGGCCGCCGACGAACAGGGCGTGTCCCGCGCGGTTGTGGTGTTGCTGCCCGCCTAGGGTGGGCTCGAGAGACGGGAGTGCGACGTGCTGCGGTGGCGTGGGCTGGGGGACCTTCCCGGCGGGTGGGGCCGGTGCGTGGTCACCATCGGCGTGTTCGACGGGGTGCACCGGGGGCACCAGGAGCTGATCAGCCGGACGGTGGCGGCAGCGGCCGAACGCGGCCTGCCGAGCGTCATGCTGACGTTCGACCCGCACCCGTCGGAGGTGCTGCGCCCGGGCAGCCACCCGGCGCAGCTGACGACGTTGCGGCGCAAGGCCGAGATCGTCGAGGGCCTCGGTGTCGACGTCTTCTGCGTGCTGCCGTTCACCCTCGAGCTGTCCCGGCTGCAGCCGGAGGAGTTCGTGCACGAGGTGCTGGTCGACCGGCTGCACGCGGCCGCGGTGATCGTCGGCGACAACTTCACCTTCGGCGCCAAGGCGGCCGGCGACGTCGAGCTGCTCCGCACCCTCGGCCGCCGGTTCGGCTTCGCCGCCTTCGGCGCCGAGCTGCAGGGCAAGGAACTGTCCGAAGAGGACCAGTCGGCGATCACCTTCTCGAGCACCTACGTCCGGTCGTGCATCGACGCCGGGGACGTGGTCGCCGCGGCCGAAGCGCTCGGCCGCCCGCACCGCCTGGAGGGCATCGTCGTCCGCGGCGACGGCCGGGGCCACGAGCTCGGCTACCCGACGGCGAACCTGTCGACGCCGCGCTTCGCCGCCGTCCCGGCCGATGGCGTCTACAGCGCGTGGTTCACCCGTTCGGCCGATCCGGTGCGCCGGTTGCGCGCCGCGGTCTCGGTGGGCACCAATCCGACGTTCTCCGGGCGCGAGCGGACCGTCGAGGCGTTCGTCCTCGACGTCGACGAGGACTTCTACGGCCAGCACGTGGCGATCGACTTCGTGGCGCGGCTGCGCGACCAGGTGCGGTTCGCCGATTCGGCCGGGCTGGTCGCGCAGATCGACGAGGACGTCGTCGCGACGAGAAAGGCACTGGAGGTGCCCCCGGACGCCCCTGCCGGGGGCGAATAGGGGATTACGCGTTCGCGCACGTGACAGCGATGGCAAGATGCTCACGGACGGTGTGCGCGAAGGAAAAACAGGGGAGCGGAAGACTGGTGGAGGACCACAAGATCGTCCAGCGCAACATCGCGTTGCAGCGCGAGTGGTACGGGGAGCCGCTCGGTGACCGCGTGCGCCGGCTCGTCGTCGCGTTCGACGTTTCGCAGGCGTTCCTGGCCGAGGTCCTCGGGATCAGCGCCCCCATGCTCAGCCAGGTGATGAGCGGGCGGCGGGCGAAGATCGGCAACCCGGTCGTGCTGGCCAGGATGATCATGCTCGAGCGCAAGATCCTGGTCCCCGAGGTCGCCGCGGGCAACCGCGACGCGATGCTGGCCGCGATGGAGGACGTCCGCGACTCCCGCCCCACCGTCGGCCGCGACAACATCCCGGTGGTCAACGAAGACCAGAAGGTCCTCGCCTACCTGCGCGACCTGGCCGAGGACGAAGACCTGGGCGAGGCCGCCAAGCGCCTCGACGACGAGTTCCCGGCCATCGCCGACCTGCTCCGCCGGGCGGGCAACGGCGCCTGATGCCGGTCCTGTTCAGCGCGCTGCTCCCGCCGGACGACGTCGTCGAAGCGATCACGGCGGCCGTCGGAACCACCGGCCAAGGCCTCCGCTGGGAGCCGCCGGAGCGCTGGCACGTCACCCTCGCCTACTACGGCCCGGACGACGTGGAGTCCCGCGCCGCCTGGCTGGGCGAGCGGCTGGCCGGGCGCCCGGCGATCGACGTCCGGCTGGAAAAGGCCGCGACGTTCCCCGGGGTGCTGTGGTTGACTGTCGCCGGAACGGAGCTGACGCCGCTCGCGCACGCCGCGGGCGCCGACGCCGAACCGAGGCCCTACCGGGCCCACCTGACGCTCGCGCGGTTCCCCCGGGAAGAACCCGGGCTCGCCGCGCGTTGGACCGAAGAGCTCGCCGGCTTCGCGAGCCGGAGCTGGCAAGCCACCGAGGTGGCGCTGATGGCCAGCGAACGCGAGCCGGGTGGTCCCCGGTACCGGGTGGTCCGTGCCTTCGGGCTGGACGGCGCCTGAAGGCCCTGTTCAGCGGGCTGGTAACCTCACGAGCGGGTCCGGCTGCAGTCCGTGGCGGCCGTGACCGTCTTCCCGGCGTGCATCCACGCCCGGGGCCGCACGGCACTGATTATCTCGAGGAGCAACACAAGTGGCGCTGTCCACCGAAGAGAAGAAGTCGATCCTTGCCGAGTACGGCGTGCACGACTCGGACACCGGATCCCCCGAGGCCCAGGTGGCGCTGCTCACCAAGCGCATCGTCGGCCTCACCGAGCACCTCAAGGCTCACAAGCACGACCACCACTCGCGTCGCGGGCTCCTGCTGCTGGTCGGCCGTCGCCGCCGGCTGCTGAACTACGTGATGAAGGTGGACATCGAGCGTTACCGTGCGCTGATCCAGCGCCTCGGCCTGCGCCGATAGCTGCAACCGAGGGGGAGTGACCGTCCTGGTCGCTCCCCCTCGCTGCAGGAACAAGATCAACCGGCGCGAGCGCGCACGAGGGTTTCCTCCGCCGGTCCTCGGTAGTGGTTCCCGGGAAGTGTCCCGGGAGCTTCGATCGAAGACCGGCCTCATTCCTCGAGCGTCCTCAGCGAAATGGGTCCCAGGGTGGGAGACTCGCGTCGTACGAAGGAACTAAAGAGGAGATACACCCTATGACCGACTCCACCGGAGTCACCGTGCACGAGACCGAAGCCGTGATCGACAACGGCCGGTTCGGCACCCGCACCGTCCGCTTCGAGACGGGCCGCCTGGCCAAGCAGGCCGCCGGCGCCGTCGTCGCGTACCTCGACGAAGAGACCATGCTGCTCTCCGCGACGACCGCGTCGAAGCACCCGAAGGACCACTTCGACTTCTTCCCGCTGACGGTGGACGTCGAGGAGCGCATGTACGCGGCCGGCCGCATCCCCGGCGCGTTCTTCCGCCGCGAGGGCCGCCCCTCGACCGACGCGATCCTGACCTGCCGCCTGATCGACCGGCCGCTGCGCCCGTCGTTCACCGACGGTCTCCGCAACGAGATCCAGGTCGTCATCACCGTCCAGAGCCTCAACCCGGACGACCCGTACGACGTGCTGGCCATCAACGCCGCGTCGGCGTCGACCCAGATCGCCGGCCTGCCCTTCTCCGGCCCGGTCGGCGGCGTCCGCGTCGCACTGGTCGAGGACCAGTGGGTCGCGTTCCCGACCTGGTCGCAGCTGGAAAAGGCGACCTTCAACATGGTCGTCGCCGGCCGCATCGTCGGTGACGATGTTGCGATCATGATGGTCGAGGCCGAGGGCACCGAGCACACGCTCGACCTGATCGCCGCCGGCGGCAAGGCACCGGACGAGGTCTCGGTCGCGCAGGGCCTCGAGGCTTCCAAGCCGTTCATCAAGGTGCTGTGCGAGGCCCAGCAGCAGCTGGCCGACGTGTCCGCCAAGCCGACCGGCGACTTCCCGGTCTTCCTGGCCTACGAGCAGGACGCCTTCGACGCCGTCGCCGCGATCGCGACCGACGACCTGGCGAACGCGCTGCAGATCGCCGGCAAGCAGGACCGCGACGCCGCGACCGACCAGGTCAAGGCCGCCGTGCTGGAGAAGGTCGGCATCGGCGAGGGCGAAGCCTTCGAGGGCCGCGAGAAGGAGATCGGCGCCGCGTTCAAGGCGCTGTCCAAGAAGATCATGCGCAAGCGCGTCCTGACGGACAAGATCCGCATGGACGGCCGTGGCCTCACCGACATCCGGTCGCTCGCGGCCGAGGTCGCCGTGATCCCGCGGGCGCACGGCTCGGCGCTGTTCGAGCGCGGCGAAACCCAGATCCTGGGCGTCACCACGCTGAACATGCTTCGCCTGGAGCAGCAGATCGACTCGCTGTCCCCGGAGACGCACAAGCGCTACATGCACCACTACAACTTCCCGCCGTTCTCCACCGGCGAGACCGGCCGCGTCGGTTCGCCGAAGCGCCGCGAGATCGGCCACGGCATGCTCGCCGAGCGCGCCCTGGTGCCGGTGCTGCCGAAGCGGGACGAGTTCCCGTACGCGATCCGTCAGGTCTCCGAGGCGCTGGGCTCCAACGGCTCGACCTCGATGGGCTCGGTCTGCGCGTCCACCATGGCGCTGTACAACGCCGGTGTGCCGCTGAAGGCGCCGGTCGCGGGCATCGCGATGGGCCTGATCTCCGACGAGGTCGACGGCGAGACCCGCTACGTCGCGCTGACCGACATCCTCGGTGCCGAGGACGCCATGGGCGACATGGACTTCAAGGTCGCCGGCACCAAGGACATCATCACCGCCCTGCAGCTGGACACGAAGCTCGACGGCATCCCCTCCGAGGTGCTCGCCGCCGCGCTGAAGCAGGCGAAGGACGCTCGTCACACCATCCTGGAGGTCATCGCCGAGGCGATCGACAGCCCGGACGAGATGAGCCCGTACTCGCCGCGCGTCACCAGCGTGAAGATCCCGGTGGACAAGATCGGCGAGGTCATCGGCCCGAAGGGCAAGATGATCAACTCGATCACCGAGCAGACCGGTGCCGACATCTCCATCGAGGACGACGGCACGATTTACGTGGGCGCGGCCGACGGTCCGTCGGCGGAGGCGGCGATCGACCTGATCAACGCCATCGCCAACCCGCAGCTGCCCAAGGTCGGCGAGCGCTTCCTCGGCACCGTGGTGAAGACGGCCGCGTTCGGCGCGTTCGTCTCGCTGCTGCCGGGCAAGGACGGCCTGGTGCACATCTCCAAGCTGGGCAGCGGCAAGCGGATCAACAAGGTCGAAGACGTGGTCAACGTGGGCGACAAGCTCCGCGTCGAGATCGCCGACATCGACAACCGCGGCAAGATCAGCCTGATCGTCGTCAAGGAAGACGACGCTCCGGCCACGGCCGCCGAGGGTGACGCGCCGGCTGCCGACGCCGAGACGGCCGACGCCAAGTAACACCAGTTCCGTCGAAGGCCTCCTGACCGCGGTGGGGGTCGTGAGTGGTAAAGCGGGTTCTAACCCGCCTTACCACTCACGACGCCGGCGGCAGGGGGCCTTCGCGGCATCGTGAGTAAGGAACCCATGGCACGGCAGGTTTCCGGGCACGAGCAGCCCGTCGGCACCACCCGCACGCTGGAGTCCACTCCGGACGGTGCGGTCGTCAAGCGCAGCGTCCTGCCCGGCGGGCTGCGCGTGATCACCGAGCACGTTCCCGCGTCCCGCTCGGCCACGGTCGGGCTGTGGGTCGGCATCGGCTCCCGCGACGAGCCGGGCGCCGTCGCCGGTGCCGCGCACTACCTCGAGCACCTGCTGTTCAAGGGCACGAAGCACCGCGACGCCACGCAGATCGCCGAGGAGATCGACGCCGTCGGCGGCGAGTTCAACGCCTTCACGGCGAAAGAGCACACCTGCTACTACGCGCAGGTGCTCGACGCGGACCTCCCGCTCGCCATGGACCTGGTCACCGACGTCGTGTTCGAGGCGCTGTGCACCGACCGCGACATGGACATGGAGCGCAGCGTCGTCCTCGAAGAGATTTCGATGCGCGACGACGACCCCGAGGACCTGCTGCACGAGACGTTCGTGACGGCCATCCTCGGCGACCACCCGCTCGGCCGTCCGGTGCTCGGCACCGAGAAGTCGATCGTGGAAATGTCACCGGCCGCCCTGCGCAACTTCTACAAGCGCCGCTACACGCTGCCGCGGATGGTCCTCTCCGTGGCCGGCAACATCGACCACAACCAGGTGCTGCGGCTGGTGCGCAAGGCCCTCGGCGAGCGCCTGACCGGCACCGCGACGCCGGTCGCGCCGCGCGAGGGCCGCGCCCGGATCAAGACCGTGCCGAAGCTGGCCCTGCACACCGACGACACCGAGCAGGCGCACGTGATGCTCGGCCTGCGGTCGCTGTCGCGCCACGACGACCGTCGCTTCGCGCTGTCGGTGCTGAACGCGGCGCTCGGCGGCGGGATGTCGTCCCGGCTGTTCCAGGAAATCCGCGAGCAGCGTGGGCTGGCTTACCAGGTGTATTCGTCGGTCGCGAGCTACGCCGACACCGGGCACATGGCCGTGTACGCGGGCTGCCAGCCGGAGAAGCTCGGCGACGTCGCCGGCGTCATCCGTGAGGTGCTCGACAAGGTCGGCGTCGACGGCCTGACCGCGGCCGAGGTCGCCCGCGCGAAGGGCCAGCTGCGCGGCGGGATCGTGCTGGGCCTGGAGGACACGTCGTCGCGGATGTCGCGGATCGGCAAGAGCGAGCTCAACTACGGCCGCTACCTCAGTGTCGACGAGACGATCGCCCGCATCGACGCCGTCACCACCGAGGACGTGTGTGCGCTCGCTCGCACTTTGTTCGCGCGGCCGGGCGGGGTCTCGGCGGCGGCGGTCGTCGGGCCGTACGCTCACGCCGACGACCTTCCTGACGACCTGCACGAGGTGATCGCTTCATGACCGTCAACGTCGGTGTGCTCGGTGCGCGCGGCCGGATGGGTGCGACGGTGGTGAACGCCGTCGAAGGCGCTTCGGACCTGAAGCTCGTCGCGGCGCTGGACGCGGGCGACGACTTCGCGCCGCTGGCCGACGCCCAGGTGGTCGTCGACTTCACCCACCCCGACGCCGTGATGGACAATCTGAAGTACTTGGTGGAGCACGACATCCACGCGGTCGTCGGCACCACCGGCTTCAGCGAGGACCGGCTGGCGGCGTTGCGGGCGCTGCTGGAGCCGAAGCCTTCGCTGGGCGTGCTGATCGCGCCGAACTTCGCCCTCGGCGCGGTTCTGGCCATGCGGTTCGCGGCCCAGGCGGCGAAGTTCTACGCCTCCGCCGAGATCATCGAGCTGCACCACAACCGCAAAGCCGACGCGCCTTCGGGCACGGCCGCGCACACCGCCCGGATGATCGCCGCGGCTCGCGCGGAGGCGGGCGTGACCCCGGGCCCGGACGCGACGACGGCCGAGCTGGACGGCGCCCGCGGCGCGACGGTCGAGGAAGTCCGCGTGCACTCGGTCCGCCTGCCGGGCCTGGTCGCGCACGAGGAGATCCTGTTCGGCGGCGAGGGGGAGACCCTGACGATTCGTCACGACTCCCTCGACCGGACGTCGTTCATGCCGGGCGTGCTGCTCGGCGTGCGCGAGGTGCTGAAGCGCCCCGGCCTGACGGTCGGCCTGGAAAACGTCCTCGACCTGTGAGGGCCCGAAATGTGGCGCTGCTGCTGACGGCGGCGCTGATCGTGTACCTGTTCCTGCTGGCGGACCGGGCGTTCGCGCTGTTCAGGACGGGGACGGGTGTCGGTATTGCGCTGGGTGCCGGCGTGCTGCTGCTGCCGGTCCTGGGCATCTGGGTTGTGGTGATGACCTGGCGCAACGGCCTGCAGGTCCAGCGCTTGTCCCGTCGCCTGGACGCCGAGGGCGAGCTCCCGGACGTCTCGGACCTCCCGCGCCGCCCTTCGGGCCGCGTCGATCGCGAGGCGGCCGACGCGTGGTTCGAGCAGCGCCGCGCGGAAGTCGAGGCCGACCAGGGGAACTGGCGGGTCTGGTACAAGCTCGCGTACGCGTACGACATCGCCGGTGACCGGCGCCGGGCGCGCGAGACGATGAAGAAGGCCGTGGAATTGGAAGCCGCCGACCGCTGAGTTTTGGTCTTGGATCGGCGCTGTGGCAATTCGCTGACAGTTGTCGTTCATTCGGGAAATCGGCGGGTTTCGTACCATCGCCCGCATGAAACCGACTTCGTCGTCTCCTGGTTCACGGGCGTTGTCCGCGTCGCTGCGCGAAGTGCGCGAAGCGCGGAAGTTCGGGTTGCGCGAGCTGGCGCGGGCGCTGGAGGTGGATCCGCGGCTGCTGTCCCAGTGGGAGCTGGGGGTTCGGGTGCCGCCGGTCGAGGAGGTCGCGCGGATTCTCGGGTACCTGCGGGTGGATCGGGCCGTGACCAACCGGATCTTGTTCTTGGCCCAGCACGTGAAGGACCCCAACTGGCTGGACTCCAACCCGTCCGACCTGCCGTCGGCGCTCACCGGGGTGATGCAGTGCGAGCGGTCGGCGAGCGTGATTACCAACTGGTCCCCGCAGATCATTCCCGGACTCTTGCAGACCCCCGACTATGCCCGCGCTCTTCTTTCCGCCTCCGAAACCAAGGCTGAGGTTGTCGATGCGCGGCTGGTGGCTCGCTTGAAACGCCAGCGGATCCTCTCCGGATATGAGCCGGTGCGGCTCAAGGCCATCATGTCCGAACTGGCGATTCGTGAGGTGGTCGGCGAAGCAGGCACCATGTCCGACCAGATCGACCACCTGCTCACCTTAGCTGTTACATCTAACATTTCAGTTCGTATTGTGCCTGCGGACGTGGGCTATCACCCCGGCAAGATCGGCATGTTCGCCCTGTATGACTTCCCCGGCGATCCATCGATCGTGTTCCTCGAGCACCATCACGCCAGTGCCTTCGTCAACGAGTTGGAGGCTATCGCAAGCTACCGCAAGCTCGTTAAAGTCTTGCTGGACAAGGCATTGTCCGAAGACGCCTCACGAGAACTGCTTCGGGAGGCAGCGGGATAGTTCGGAGGCAGCGTGTTGACGTGGCGGAAGTCGAGCTATACCGCGAACATCGAATGTGTCGAGGTTCTCCTCGCCGAGACTGTCGGCGTGCGGGACACGAAGGCCCGTCACCTCGGCCAGCTCACCGTCTCGCGCGCCGCGTGGACCGCGTTGATCTCGGCGTGCTCAGTGGTGCAGCCACCCGGCGAACACCGCAGGTGAAGCCGCGATCAAACTGAAGCGGATCCACCTTCCGGCGAGCCCCGTCGTCAGGAAGGTCGCGAGCCGCATCCGCACGAGGCCGGCCAGCACGCTCGTCGCCATGAACGGCGGCAGGCCGACCAGGGAACTCACCCCATACGTGCCGGCCATCCAGTGCGGGTGCCGTTGGCACCGCTCCCGCAGCCCGTCGACCCAGCCGCGTATCCGCTTGGTCCGCAGCTGCCAGCGCACGCGCCGGGGCGTCATCAGGCGTTCTCTGTGCAACCGGTCGTGCAGCGGCTTCGGCAGCTTGATCGTCCCGCGCGCGGCCAGGTAGTACAGCGTCTTCCCGGCGATCTGCCCGACCGCCACCGCCGCCCCGAGCCACAGCCAGTGCAGCCCCGGCTGGCTCGCGCACAACCCGAGCAGGAAGACTTCGGCGTTGATCAGCGGCACGATGGCCGAGCCGAACGCGACGCCCAGCGTCAGCAGGATCCAGCTCATCGTGTCACCTCCGAAAATCGCTCGCGTTCTTCCAAGTTATCAGCCCGAAATCTCCGCGCACTGGTGTTGGCCCCACCTTTCGGCCGGTGGCCGGCACCAGAAGATCACCTGCCGGACGGCTTCCCGTCACCCTCCGCCGGAACACTGACGGGGTGGCCGCCGAGCAACCCCGTACGCCCGCTGACCGATTCGGCGCCCTCTGCCGGGCCGTCGTGCGGGTGCTGCCGCTGGGCCTGTCGCGGATCGTGGCGCCGACGTTCCTGGGCTTCTGCCTCATCAACGGCTTCACGTTCGGTGTCGATCTCGCGCTGCTGACCGTCTTCCACGGCGTGCTCGGCTGGCCGGTGTGGCTGGCGATCACGCTGGCGTACGTCTGCGCGTTCGGGCTGAGCTTCGCGCTGAACCGGACGTTCAACTTCCATTCCCACGCCGCCGTCGGAATCCAGCTCGCGCTTTACATAGTGGCGATTGCTGTCAATTACGCGGCGTTTCTGCTGGGTGTGGGGGCGGGGCTGACGGCGCTGGGCGTCGAATACCACGTCTCGCGGCTGGTGGCGGGCGCCTGCGAAGGCGTGTTCATGTACGCCGTGATGCGGTGGGTGATCTTCCGGGACTCAGGCGAGGCCGAGGTCGAGGGTGCCGGTGAGCCGGACCTCGCGCAGCGTGCGCTCGCCGGTGTCGAGGGTGCGGACGGTGCCGTCGGGGTTCCAGCCGGCCCGGCGGTAGAAGCCGAGGGTGGCGTGGTCGCCCTGGGCGACCCAGGCGATGCCGCGGGAGGCACCGTCGGCCCGCAGGCCCGCGGCGGCCGTCGCGAGTAGCCGTCCGGCGTGCCCGCGGCGTCCCCAGCGCGGCTCGACGAGCAGGGTGGCGATCAGACCGGTCGTCTCGGCGTCCTCGGGCAGGCTCCCGTCAGCCTGGGCGACCTCGTCTTCGGGCGCACGGCCGGCGACGCAGAAGCCGACGGTGAACTCGCCCTCGGTGGCGAGGTAGACGAGGCTGCCGGGGTAGTCGATGGTCTCGGTCCAGGTGCCGGCGAGGTCGGTGGCGTCCAGTTGCGCGAGGGCCTGCTTGCCGAGCAGGTCCTCGTAGGCGGCGTGCCAGGTTTCGCGCTGGATGCGGGCGATCTCCGCGGCGTCGGACAGATCGGCGGGACGGACGGCGGCGTCGCTCATGGTTGGTGAACTTAGCGGTCGCGGTTTTTGTCGGTGGTGGGTGGCACCATGAGGGTCACCATGCAAACGATCAGCGTCTCGACGGCCCGGAAGACGTTCCTGGCCGCACAGGGCTTCACCGACCCGCGTCCGTCCGGCGTGCCTTCGCGGCAGCACCTGAAACGGGTGTTGTCCCGGGTTCAGCTGCTGCAGCTGGACTCGGTGAACGTCGCGGTCCGGGCGCACTACATGCCGGTGTTCTCGCGCCTGGGCGCGTACGACCCGGCCTTGCTCGACGAGGCGGCGTGGGCGCACTCGGCGCGTCGCCCGCGGCTGCTGGTGGAGACGTGGGCGCACGAGGCGAGCCTGCTCCCGGTCGAGGACTGGCCGCTGATCCGTTCGGGCGCGAAGCGCGAGGGCTGGTGGCGGAACTACCGTCCGCTGGTGGAGAAGTCCCCGGGCCTGGTCGAAGAGATCCTGTCGGTGGTCAAGGAGCTGGGCCCGATCGGCGCGGGCGGCATCGAGCGGGCGGTGGAGGCGGACGCGCAGCGGCGCGGCCCGGGCTCGTGGTGGGAGCGCTCGGAGGTCAAGCGCGTCTGCGAGTACCTGTTCGGCATCGGCCAGCTGACCACGGGCACGCGGCGCTCGTTCGAGCGCCTCTACGACCTGACCGAGCGGGTGGTCCCCCCGGAGATCCTCGCCCGTCCGGTCTCCCCGGAGGAGGGGGCCCGGGGCTTGATTTCGCGTTCGGCGCGAGCGCTGGGGGTGGCTACGGAAACGGACCTGCGCGACTACTACCGCCTGGGACCCGCTCCGGCCCGCCAAGCGGTGGCGGAGCTGGTGGAGTCGGGAGAGCTGGAGCCGGTGGCGGTCCGAGGCTGGAAGGCGGTGGCGTACCGCCACACGGCGGCCCGGACGCCCCGGACGGTGACGGGCCGGGCGCTGCTGTGCCCGTTCGACCCGTTGATCTGGGAGAGGGCCCGGACGGAGCGGTTGTTCGGGTTCCACTACCGGATCGAGATCTACGTCCCGGAGCCGAAGCGGGTGTACGGGTATTACGTGTTCCCGTTCCTGCTGGACGGATCGTTGGTGGCCCGGGTGGACTTGAAGTCCGACCGCGCGGCGGGGGTCCTGCGGGTGCAGGGGGCGTTCGCGGAGGAGGGCGCGGACGTGGCCCGGCTGCTCCCGGAGCTGGCGGCGGAGCTGAAGCACATGGCGGAGTGGCTGGGGTTGTCGGCCGTGACGGTGGCTCCCCGCGGCGACCTGGCCCCGGCGCTGGCCCGGCTGGTCCGCTAGAACCTCACGGCGGCTTGGGATCCCGCGTTCGCGCGGTGCGATCCCCCACGGCGGGCCGGGACGCCGAGTGCCGAAGAAGCCGCCCGCACCGCGCGTCTGCCCCCGGCTGCCCCAAGGTCGCGAATGACTCATTCGGGACCTCCAAGGTCTCGAATGAGTCATTCGCGACCTCGCCGCGGCGGCTCGAACGAATCCTTCGGCCCCCGGATTTCCCGCGCAGCGCCGGTATTCCGCGCGAACGGGCCGTCCCCGGCATCCCTGCCGGGAACGGCCCGTCCTTCCCCCTGGATCAGCCCGCCGAGCGCGTCACCACAGCATTACCGGTGCCGGTCCGAGCGCGGACCTTCAGCTTCACGCCGCCCTCGGGTGCGCTGTCGGCCACGTCCAGCTCGCTGGACACCTTGCCGCCGCTGGACGTCAGGTCCACCTCGGCGGACGTCCCGCCGCGGATGCCGATCCGGACCTCGCCGGAGCCGGTGATCAGGTCGAGCGAGCCCGATGCGGCGTCGGCCACCGACAGGTCGCCGCTGCCCGTGCGGGCCATCACTTCGCCGGACACCGCGCCCAGCCAGACGTCGCCCGTGCCGGTGGCCAGCGTGGCGGACCCGGTGATCGACGACGCCTCGACGTGGCCGCTGCCGCTGCGCAGCTGCAGCCCGCCGAGCGTCGGGCCGAGCTTGACGGCGCCGCTGCCCGTGCGGATCGTGGCCGAGCCGTCGGCGCGGTCGAGCTTCACCTCGCCGGAGCCGGTCAGCAGGTCGACGCGGCCGGCCGAGCCGGTCACCGTGACGTCCGCCGCGCCGGCCCGCACCTCGACGTGCGAGCCCGCCGGCGCGTGCACCTTCACCGCGAGGGCGACGTTCCGCAGCTGCCACGCCTTCGGTGCCTGCACGACCAGGCGGTTGCCGAGCTTCTCGATCCGGCTCTGCCGCACCGCCTCGGCGGGGGAGGCTGCCGGGTCGACGCCCAGCTGGTCGCCGAAGCGTTCGCCGACCCAGGACAGCAGGTTGTTCACCCCCGTGACCCACGGTTGCTGCTCGCCCTGGTCGTGCCGCAGCTCCACGCGCGCGCCGGAGTCCCCTTCGAGGACGACCTCGACGCGGCCGATCGTGACGCTGATGTCCAGCTCCAGCGGGACGTCGGTCTCGAACTCGTCGATCCGGACCAGTTCGTCGTTCGGCTCTTCGGCCGGTGTGGTCCGTTCTTCACTCATCGTCTCGTCCCCTCAGCCTTCGACCCAGCCGTGCAGGTGCGACCCGGTGCCGCCGCCCTTGCCGTGGTGCTTGTGGCTCCCGCCACCGAGCGCGCCGTGCCCGAGCGCGCCCTGCACCGCCTGCGAAACGAACGTGTTCAGCGAGACGCCCTGGGCCGCCGCCGCCCGCTCGGCCTGGCCCTTGATCTGCTCGACCAGCCGGAGCGTGATCCGGCTGATGTCACCGCCGTCGATCGGTGGTGGCGGCGTGGTGTCACGTGGTGTCGCGCGCGACGTCGTCTCCTCGGCGTCGCCGGTGACGACCACGCGGACGTCCCGGCCGTCGAGCCGGACGTCCACCACCTGGCCCGGCAGTGCGGCCGTGACCTCGGCGGCGAGGTCGGCGAGGGCGTTCATCAGGGTCAGGCGGACGGCGGGTTCGAGCGCGGAAGACAGCAGCGCGGCCGCCCGCCGGGTGTGCTCGTCCCCGGCGGCAGCCGTGTTCGCGAGGTCCTCGCGAAGGTTGGCGATGTACGGCGTCAGGTCCATGACACCACTATGACGTCATTCGTGGTGTCGGTCAAGGCGGCTGTGATGTCACGTGTCCCCCGCTGGTGATCGGCCTCACGTGGTTAGGCTGCGCGGGAGCCGGGAGAAGGAGTGCTGACGTGACCGCAACCGTGTCACCCAGAGTGCAGCTGATCGCGAAGACCGAGTTCTTCCCGCCCGAGGACGTGCCGTGGTCGACCGACGCGGACGGCGGCGAAGCGCTCGCCGAGTTCGCCGGCCGCGCCTGCTACCAGTCGTGGAAGAAACCGAACCCGGCCACCGCGACGAACGCCGGCTACCTCGAGCACATCATCGACGTCGGCCACCTTTCGGTGCTGGAGCACGGTTCGGTGACCTTCTACATCACCGGCATCTCCCGGTCGCTGACCCACGAGCTGATCCGGCACCGCCACTTCTCCTACTCCCAGCTCTCGCAGCGGTACGTCCCGGAGCGCGACGCCGAGTTCGTCGAGCCGGAGGTGATCGCGAACGACCCGGTGCTGCACGAGAAGTTCGTCGCGGCGACCCGGGCGAGCGTCGACGCCTACACCGAGCTGCTGGCCGGGCTCGAGGAGAAGTTCGCCGACGTCCCGAGCGCGACCCTGCGCCGCAAGCAGGCCCGCCAGGCGGCCCGCGCCGTGCTGCCGAACGCGACGGAGACGCGGATCGTCGTGACGGGCAACTACCGCGCCTGGCGCCACTTCGTCGCGATGCGCGCCACCGAGCACGCCGACGTCGAAATCCGCGAGCTGGCCGTGGAGTGCCTGCGGCAGCTGCAGAAGGCCGCGGCGAACGTGTTCGCCGACTTCACCATCTCGACGCTGCCGGACGGCACCGAGATCGCCACGAGCCCGAAGGTGCTGGAAGGCTGATGAAGCGACTCGCGATCGACGTCCGTCCCGGCGAGTACGCCGTCGTGCGGCTGCCCGCGGACGCCCCGGTGCCCGCCGAGCTGTTCGAGCCCGGCGACGCCTTCGTGTCGGTGACCCGCACGCCCGAAGAGCTCTCGGTGATCTGCCCGGCCGGCCGCGAGCCGGCCGGAGCCACGGCAGCCGAGGACGGCTGGCGGCTGCTGTCGGTCCGCGGGCCGTTGGAGTTCACGCTCACCGGCATCATCGCGGCGCTGGCGTCCGAGCTGGCCGCGGCCGGGGTGGCGCTGTTCTCGATGTCGACGTTCGACACCGACCACATCCTGGTCCGCGCGACCGACCTCGGCCACGCGGTCACGGCGTTGCGCGAGTCGGGCCACGAGGTCGCCCACCCCTGACTTTTCGGTCACCCCCAACCGGGGTATCCGGGGTCGAGGGGTGGGAGCCATCACCCTTGAAAAACAAAGTTCGGCACGCCTAAACTCCGGTTTAGGGTCCCCGACATCCGGTTTTCGAGAGGTGGGCGTCATGGCTGTGACCGAGGCTGTCCGGCCGAGACTGACGACCCGCCTGCGTACCGGGTCCGCCCTGCTCGGGCCCGCCTTCGTCGCCGCCATCGCCTACGTCGACCCCGGGAACGTCGCCTCCAACATCAGCGCCGGCGCCCGCTACGGCTACCTGCTGGTCTGGGTGATCGTCGCGGCGAACCTGATGGCCGTGCTCGTGCAGTACCTGTCGGCGAAGCTGGGCCTGGTCAGCGGAATGTCGCTGCCGGAGGCCCTGCGCGCGCGCCTGTCGCGGCGAGCGCGGCTGGCCTACTGGGCGCAGGCGGAAGTCGTCGCCATCGCGACCGACCTGGCCGAGGTCGTCGGCGGTGCGATCGCCCTCAACCTGCTCTTCGACCTGCCGCTCATCGTCGGCGGCCTGATCACCGGCGCGGTTTCGCTGACGCTGCTGGCGGTTCAGGACCGCGGCGGCCAGCGGACGTTCGAACGGGTCGTCACCGGGCTGCTCGCGGTGATCGCGGTCGGCTTCCTGGCGAGCCTGTTCGTCGAGCCGCCGTCGGCGACCGAGACGTTCGGCGGCCTGGTGCCGCGGTTCGACGGCGCGGGCAGCATCCTCATCGCCGCCGCGATGCTCGGCGCCACGGTCATGCCCCATGCGGTCTACCTGCATTCGGGCCTGGTCCGCGACCGCCACGGCCGCCCGGACGGCGTCCGGCGCCGCCGCCTGCTGCGCGCCACCCGGGCGGACGTCGGCCTGGCGATGCTCCTGGCGGGCGCGGTGAACCTCGGCATGCTGCTGCTGGCCGCCACGAACCTCCAGGGCCAGGACGGCGTGGACAGCATCGAGGGCGCGCACGGCGCGGTGGCTTCGGCGCTCGGGCCCGGCATCGCGCTGATGTTCGCGATCGGCCTGCTGGCCTCGGGCCTGGCCTCGACGTCGGTGGGCGCGTACGCGGGCGCGATGATCATGCAGGGCCTGCTGCACAAGCGGATCCCGCTGGTCCTGCGCCGCCTGGTCACCCTCATCCCGGCGATCGTGGTGCTGGCTCTGGGCGCCGACCCGAGCGCGGCGCTGGTGGTGTCGCAGGTGGTGCTGTCGTTCGGAATCCCGTTCGCCCTGGTACCGCTGATCCGGCTGACGGCGGACCGTGATCTGATGGGGGAGGACGCCAACCGCCGGCTGACGACGGTGGCGGCCTGGGTGATCGCGGCGATCATCATCGCTCTCAACCTGGTGCTCGTCTACCTCACGTTCACCGGTTGACCGACGAAACGGGAAGCGCGGCCATGGCCTGGATCTTCGCCCTCAACGCCGAATGCGGGAAGCGCGAGACCCACGCCCGTGACCTCGCGCGCCACTTCGACGGCTGGCAAGCGGGTGTCTTCGAGAACGAAGGCGCCTGGTGGTGCGGGGTCGCGCCCGAAGGCCTCAGCCGCACCGGCGTGAACTCCGCCGCGGAGGCGGAGGCCATGACCGCGGCCGGCCGCCGGCTCTACTGGCTGCTCCGGACGGCGCCGCCGGTCTACCGCTACGCCCTCGCCGGCGTCGAGACCGACCTGTTCCGCACCTACGACGAGCTCCTGGCGGAGAAGGACCTGACGACCTTCTCCGGGCTCGTCGTCAGCGAGGACATCTGGGCCGCGACCGGCCGGCGCGCCGAGTTCAGCGACTTCGCCCCCGGGTACCGGTGGCTGCCCTACCGCGGCGAAACCCACCGCTGAGTTCACGAATTCCGCGGAACCCGCGGCGCTCCCCGGCGGTCCGACTAGCATCTGCGCGACCGCCGCCAAAAGGAGCACCGTGACCGACGAACAGACCCGGCCCTACCCGCCGCAGGCGCCCATGACGCCTGGTCAGCGGGTCGTCGCGGGCCGCTACCTCCTGCTGGGCGAACTGGGCCGGGGCGGCATGGGTGTCGTGTGGCGGGCGCAGGACCAGGTGATCGGGCGGCAGGTCGCCGTCAAGGAACTGCGGCTGCCCGACGCCGAATCCGCCGCCGTCTTTTCCGAGCGCGCCCTGCGGGAGGTGCGCACCGGCGGGCGGCTCAACGACCCCGCCATCGTCACCGTCTACGACGTCGTCACCGACGGCGGCACCACCTTCATCGTCATGGAGCTCGTCGAAGCCCCGAGCCTCGCCGACCTCGTGCGGCAGCGCGGCCCGATGCCCGCCGCGCAGGCCGCGCAGCTGGGGGAGCGCGTGCTCGCCGCGCTGCAGGCCGCGCACGCCGCCGGGATCGTGCACCGGGACGTCAAACCGGCGAACATCCTCGTCGGGCCGGACGGCCGCGTGAAGCTCACCGACTTCGGCATCGCCCACGCCGTCGACGACCCGCGGCTGACCACCAGCGGCATGATCGTCGGCTCGCCCGCCTTCATGGCGCCGGAGCGCGTCGAGGGCCGCGAAGCGCTGCCCGCGTCCGACCTGTGGTCCCTCGGCGCGACGCTGTTCTTCGCCGTCGAAGGCTCGATCCCGTTCGAGCGCGCGACCACCGCCGCGACGCTGCACGCGATCATGACCGAGATCCCGTACCTGACCCGCGGCCAGGGCCCGATCGCCGCCGCGATCCTCGGCCTCCTGGTCACCAACCCCGACGCGCGGCTGACCGCGCCCCAGGCCCTGAACCTGCTGACCACGGCGCAGGGCGTGCGGCCCACCCCGCCGCGCGGCACCGCGATGCTCGGCGCCCCCGCGCCGCAGCCGCCGAAGAAGACCCACCGCGCCCGGTGGCTCACGGCGGCCGCCGTGCTGGTCGTGGCGGCCCTGGTCGGCGGCTTCTTCGCGGGCAAGGCGTTCGAAACCCCCGCGCCGGACGCCCAGAAGCTGCCCACGATGACCTTCGGCCTCGCCGGTCAGATGCGGGTGGACGCCAGCTCCAGCTACCAGTGCTACAACGCGCCGGTCCAGGACGGCGGTGTCATCAGCGACGAGAACGACGGTGACTGCAAGGAGAGCCACACCCTCGAGCTCTACGACTCCGGGGACGCCATCGGCACCACGAACTGGTCCGACAGCGACGCGGAGATCGCCGCCTACCCGGGCCTCGAAGCCGTCACGGCGGTGGCCGAAGCCCGCTGCGCGGCCGCCTTCCGCTCCTCGATCGTCCCCGCCGGCCAGCGCGACAGCCTCCGGTACCGGGCGCTCGTCCCGACCCAGGGGGAGTGGCAGAGCGTGCCCGACAAGCCCGGCGAGTACCCGACGCGCGAGTTCTACTGCGCGCTTTCCAAGGCCGACGGCGGCCCGATCTCGGCCCCGATCGTGACCAAGGTCAAGTAGAAGTTCCGCGACGAACGGCCGGTCCCGGGAAATCCTCCTGGTGACCAGGTCGGCGCGGTTTTCGTCGGACCGGCGAGGTACCGTCTCCCCATGTCCAACCCACCTACCACAGGCAGTTCGGGGGACCGGGTGGCGGAGCCCCCGGCCCGGAGCGAAGCTCCGGTTGTTGCAGCAGCGCCCGGACGGCCGTTCGGGCGCGTGCTCACCGCGATGGCCACCCCGTTCGACGCCGACGGCGCACTGGACCTCAAGCGGGCGCAGGAGCTGGCCGAGCACCTCGTGGAGCTGGGGAACGACGGCCTCGTGGTCAACGGCACCACCGGCGAGAGCCCGACCACGAGCGACGCGGAGAAGCAGGAGCTCATCCGCGCCGTGGTCGAGGCCGTCGGCGACCGCGCGACCGTCGTGGCCGGCGCGGGCACCAACAACACCGCGCACAGCGTCGAGCAGGCGAAGCAGGCCGAAGCGGCCGGGGCGCACGGCCTGCTGGTCGTCACTCCGTACTACTCGCGGCCCAGCCAGGCCGGGCTGTACGCGCACTTCACCACCGTCGCCGACAGCAGCGGGCTGCCCGTGCTGCTCTACGACATCCCGCCGCGCTCGGTCGTCCCGATCGAGGTCGACACGCTGCTGCGGCTGGCCGAGCACCCGCGGATCGTCGCGGTCAAGGACGCCAAGGGCGACCTGATCGCCGGCTCCGAGGTGATCGCCAACACCCACCTCGCCTACTACTCCGGTGACGACGGCCTGAACCTGCCGTGGATCTCGGTCGGCGGCGTCGGCGTGGTGAGTGTGATCGGTCACGTCGTCGCGGGCCGGATCCGCGCGATGATCGACGCCTACGAGAACGGCGACACGTCCACCGCGCGCACCAACCACCGCGCCATGCTGCCGGTGCTGCGCGCGATGTCGCGGGTCGGCGGGGTCGCCTTCAGCAAGGCGGCGCTGCGGCTGCGCGGCTTCGACATCGGCGAACCGCGGCTGCCGATCGTCGCCCCGAGCGCCGAGCAGACGGCCTTGATCGCCGCCGATCTTGCCCAGGGCGGCGTGCCGCTGGGCGACACGGCGGCCCAGGACTGGCATGGTGAGCGGGTGGCACAAGCAGATTCGCGAGCGGCCTACATCGCGCCGACCTCGCACACCAGCGTTGGGACCCTGCCTCGGTGAGCTCACTTCTCGTCGGCCCCGGCCCCACCAACGCCCCGCCCGTACTGCCCGAAGGAGCCCTGCGCGTCGTCGCGCTGGGTGGAATCGGCGAAGTCGGGCGCAACATGACCGTCTTCGAATTCGGCGGACGGCTGCTCATCGTCGACTGCGGGGTGCTCTTCCCCGAGGACGACCAGCCCGGCGTCGACCTGATCCTGCCCGACTTCCGCGCGATCGAGGACCGCCTCGACGACATCGAAGGGCTGGTGCTCACCCACGGGCACGAGGACCACATCGGTGCCGTCCCGTTCCTCCTGCGCCTGCGGCCGGACCTGCCGATCTACGGGTCGAAGTTCACCAACGCGCTGCTCGCGGCCAAGGCCAAGGAGCACCGGCAGCGGCCGAAGCTGATCGAGGTCCGCGAGGGCGAGCGCCGCGACGTCGGCGTGTTCAACCTCGAGTTCTTCGCGGTCAACCACTCCATCCCGGACGCGCTGGCGGTCGCCATCCGCACCCCGGCGGGCGTGGTCCTGCACACCGGCGACATCAAGCTCGACCAGCTGCCGCTGGACGGGCGCCTCACCGACCTGGCCGGCTTCTCCCGGCTCGGCGACGAGGGTGTCGACCTGTTCTGCGTCGACTCGACCAACGCCGAGGTCCCCGGGTTCGTCATGCCCGAGCGCGACATCGGCCCGGTCCTCGACGACGTCATCCGCAAGGTCGACCAGCGCGTGATCGTGGCCTGCTTCGCCAGCCACGTGCACCGCGTCCAGCAGGTGCTCGACGCGGCCCACCGGCACGGCCGCCGGATCGCGTTCGTCGGCCGGTCGATGGTCCGGAACATGGGGATCGCGACCGACCTCGGCCTGCTCAACGTGCCGGACGGCCTGCTCGTCGACCTCGACCAGGCGAGCACCCTGCCGGAGAGCAAGGTCCTGTTCGTCTCGACGGGTTCGCAGGGCGAGCCGCTCTCGGCGCTGTCGCGGATGGCGCGCGGCGAGCACCGGCAGATCTCGATCCGCGCGGGCGACACCATCGTGCTGGCCAGCTCGATGATCCCGGGCAACGAGACCGCGGTGTTCGGCGTGGTCAACGGCCTGACCCGGCTCGGCGCGAACGTCGTCCACCAGGGCAACGCCAAGGTGCACGTGTCCGGGCACGCGTCGGCGGGTGAGCTGCTCTACCTGTACAACGCGGTGCGGCCGAGCAACGTCATGCCGGTGCACGGCGAGTGGAAGCACCTGCGCGCGAACGGCGAGCTGGCCATCCGCACCGGCGTCGCCCCGGAGAACGTGGTCATCGCCGAAGACGGCGTGGTCGTCGACCTGGTCGACGGCAAGGCGTCCCGCACCGGCCGCGTCGAGGTGGGCCACGTCTACGTCGACGGCCTGTCGGTCGGCGACGTCGGCGAGTCGACCCTGTCCGACCGCCTGGTTCTCGGCGAGGGCGGGTTCATCTCGATCAGCGTCGCGGTGGACTCCAGCACCGGCCGTCCGGTCAGCAGCCCGTCGGTGTCCGGCCGCGGCTTCTCCGACGACCCGAAGGCGCTCGCCGCCGTCGTGCCGCTGGTGGAGATGGAGCTGGCGCGCACGGAGGCCGAAGGCATCACCGACACGCACCGGATCGCGCAGGCGGTCCGCCGGGTGGTGGGCCGCTGGGTGGCCGACACGTACCGCCGCCGCCCGATGATCGTCCCGACGGTCATCCCGGTCTAGCCCCCACCCTGCCCCAAGCGCCCCAATGTGGCGTTGGTTGCGTCTGACGCACCCAATGTGGCGTTCGGTGCGTCAGACGCACCGAACGCCACATTGGGGCGCTTGAGCAAGGCGTTAGTCCGTCTGGACCACGAACCGCCGGTTCGCCGCGGGATAGCCTTGATCCCACCCCGCCTCGCGCAGAGAGGCCGCGCCGATGGGACGTCATTCGGACGGCAGACGACGCCGGCTGCTCGTGCCCGCCCTGGCGACCGGCCTGGTGCTCGTCCTCGGTGCCGCGGCTTGGGTGACCGTGACGACCGTGCGGTCCCGGCCGTCGTGCGAGCAGCCCGCGAAGGTCCTCGTCACCGCGTCCGCCGACATCGCGCCCGCGTTGTCGCTCGTCGTCCACGACCTCGACCTGCGGTGCGGCAGCATCGAGATCCAGACGCGGGAAGCGACGCAGGTGGCCGAGCGGCTCGCCCTGTCCGACGGCAGCCCGCGGCCGCAGGTCTGGGTGCCGGATTCCACGCTCGCGCTGCGCCGCGCCCACCAGCTCGGCGCCGCCGACGTCCCGGAGACCGGGGCTTCGGTGGCGAGCTCGCCGGTGGTGCTCGCGGTCGCCGCGGACGTCGCCAAGGGCCTCGGCTGGCCCGATCACGCGCCGACGTGGGCGGAGGCGCTGGCCGCACCGGGTGTCATCCCGGGCATGCCCGACCCGGCCCGCGACCCGGTCGGCGTGACGGCGCTGCTCGGGCTGCGCGAGAGCGTCAAGGCGGCGCCCGAGCCGTCGGCCGCGTACGTGGCGTTGCTGCGGCGGTTCTCGGCCAACACGCTCGGCGCGGAGACGGACTTGATCGCACGGCTGCCGGGCTCGAGCGACGGCGGCGGCACGGCCGCGGTGACGGCGTTCCCGGCGTCGGAGAACGCCCTGCTGCGCCACAACATCGAGGACCCGAAGTCGCCGCTCGTGGCCGTCTATTCGACGGCCGTGCCCACCCTGGACTACCCGTTCGCCGAGCTGGGCGGGATCACACCGCAGCAGCGCCCGATCGTCCGCGCCCTGCGCGACGCGGTCCTCGGCGACGCGGGAGCGGAGGCGATCGCGAAGACGGGCCTGCGCGCGGCGGGCGGCCAGGCGCTGAGGGACCACGCCGACGACCCGAGGGTGTCACCGCCGGGCATCCGCGTCGCGAACCTCCCACCCGCGGCCGCCGTCGACGAGCTGCTCAACCAGTGGGCCGGCATCAACCTCAGCGCTCGGGTGCAGGTGCTGATCGACGTCTCGGGGTCGATGAACGCCCAGGTCCCGGGAACCGGGCTGGACCGCATGCAGGTGACGATGCAGGCGGCGGCGAAGGCGATGCACCTGTTCAAGCCGGCGACCCAGCTGCGCATGCTGACGTTCTCGACCCGCCTCGACGGCGACAAGGACTACCGCGAGCTGCTGCCGATGGCCCCGGTGGCCCAGCACCTGGCGGGCGGCGCACTGGACCGGCTGGCCCAGGTGAAAGCCACCCCGGACGGCGGAACCGGGCTGTATGACAGCGTCTTGGACACGTACCGCACGGCGCGCCGGGAGTGGGAGCCGGGCCGGTTGAACCTGGTGATCGTGATGACGGACGGCCGCAACGAGGACGCGCACAGCGTGTCCCGCCCGGAGTTGCTGGCCGAGCTGGCGAAGCTGCAGGACCCCCGCCGCCCGATCCCGTTGATCGGCGTGGGCATCGGCCCGGACGCGGACAAGGCCGAACTGACCCAGCTGACCGCGGCAACGGGAGGCCAGGCCTTCGTGGCCCCGGACCCGGCCAAGATCACAGACGTCTTTTTCGCAGCCCTGTCCCGAATAGCCGGCGGCTAGCGACGAGCCCCGCCGGGCATCACGCGTGTCCAGAGGGGCATCACGCGTGTCTCCAAGGGCATCACGCGTGATCAGCGGGGCATCACCGCGATGCCCCTTCAATCACGCGAGATGCCCCGCCAATCACGCGAGATGCCCCGCCAATCACGCGAGATGCCTCTTCAATCACGTGTGATGCCCGTCGGCGCACGGCTGGATCGGCGGCGGATGAGGGCGTAGACCGCCAGAATCACCGCCAGGCTGATCAAACTCAGGTACAACTGCGCCCGGGTGTCCTCGTCGACGAACAGCATCGATGCCACCACCACCAGCGTCAGGACCAGCGTCACCCAGCTCAGCCACGGGTATCCCCACATCCGGAGCTTCAGCTTCTCCGGCGCCGAAGCTTCGAGAGAACGGCGCATCCGCAGCTGCGAGCCGCAGATGATGGCGTACACGAACAGCGCCACCGCGCCCGCCGAATTGATGATGAAGTAGAAGATCTTGTCCGGGGACACGTAGCTCATCAGCACCGCCAGGTACCCGACCGACGTCGACGCCAGGATCGCCTTCCACGGCACGCCCCGCGCGTTCGTGTGCGACACCCACGCCGGTGCCCACCCGTGGCGCCGCAGGGCGAACAGCATCCGCGATGCCGTGTACAGCCCCGAATTCAGCACCGACAGCGCCGCCGTCAGCACCACCGCCGACACGATCGTCGACGCCGCCGGGACGCCGAAGCGGCCGAACGCCGCCGCGAACGGGCTCGTCTCGCTCGGGATTTCGCGCCACGGCGTGATCATCACCAGCAGCGCCACCGAGCCGACGTAGAACACGATCACGCGCCAGACGATCGTCGACGTCGCCTTCCGGACCGCCGTCTCCGGCTGGTCGGACTCCGCCGCCGCGATCGTGACGATCTCCGCGCCGAAGTACGAAAAGATCACGATGACCACGCCGTGCACCACCGAAAACGGCCCGTTCACGACGAAGCCGTCGAGCCCGATGTTGCCGACCGAGAAGTGCGCGTCCGGCCAGAGCCCGAGCACGAACAGCGCCCCGAGCACCAGGAACACCACGATGGTGGCGACCTTGATCGACGCCAGCCAGAACTCCGTCTCGCCGAACGACCGCGCCGACGCCAGGTTCGTCGCCGTCAGCAGCAGCATCAGCCCCAGCGAGAACACCCACTGCGGCACGCCGGGGATCCAGCCCTGCAGGATCTTCGCGCCCGCCACGGCCTCGAACGCGACCACGCCGACCCAGAAGTACCAGTACAGCCAGCCGATGGTGAAGCCCGCCCAGCCGCCGAGCGAGTCCCGCGCGTACTCCATGAACGAGCCCAGCGCCGGCGCGGCCGTCGCCATTTCGCCGAGCATCCGCATCACCAGTACGACGAGCAGCCCGCCGACGGCGTAGGAGAGCACAGCGGCCGGGCCGACGGTGTGGATCACCGCGCCGCTGCCGATGAACAGGCTCGCGCCGATGATGCCGCCGAGGGCGATCATCCGGACGTGCCGCTGCCGCAGATCGGGCCGCAGCCCGGATTTTGTCGCCAAGTGCCGCCTCCCGGGTGAGCAAGAATTCTCGCACCGGGACCCGATCCGGTGCAGGATTTGCGCAAGCTCAGCCGGTGAGGATCTCCGACTTCCGCTGCACGATGTACGCGCCGGCCAGCAGGATCGCCGACCCCAGCAGCTGCGGCCAGGCGAGCTCCTCGCCGAGCAGCACCCACGCCGCGACCGTCGTGATGACCGGCTCGACCAGCCCCAGCACACTGGCCACCGACGCCGGCAGGTGCCGCAGGGCCGAAATGCCGCAGACGTACGCCAGCACCGTCGCCACCAGCACCAGCAGGGTCAGCAGCAGCCACACCGGCGGCTGCCAGGCGCCGAACTCGACTTCCGCGCCGAGCAAGCCGACCGGCCACGTCCAAGGCGGCGCGACGAAGCAGATCGCGACGGCGCCGATCACCATGCCCCAGGTGACCAGGCCCAGCGGGTCGATGTCGGCCACCGCGCGTTCGCCGAGCAGGAAGTAGCCCGCCGAGCACAGCGCCGCGCCGAAGCCGGCCAGCAGGCCGAGCCCGTCGAGCGTGACGCCTTCCCAGACCTGGGCGACCAGTGCGAGCCCGACCATGGCGAGCGCGATGCCGCCCCACACCGCCCGCGGCAGCCGGTGCCGCCGCACGAACCGCACCCAGAGCGCGATGAGCACCGGCGAGACGAACTCCAGCAGGATCGCGATGCCGACCGGGATCCGGCCCGCAGCGACGAAGTAGAGCAGCTGCACGCCGGCCACGCCGAGCAGGCCGTAACCGACCAGCACCGGCAGCTCCGTCCGCCGGACCCGCAGCTTCCGCGGCGCCACCAGCACCACCCCGGCGAGCAGCACGGCGCCGGCCAGCGCGATCCGGGCCGCGGCCACCTGCTGCGGGGTGAACCCGGCGGACATCGCGGACTTGCCCAGGGTGCCCGACGTGCTGAAGAACAGCGCGGCGAGCAGGACGAGGGTGGTCCCGCGGCCGCGGTGGGCGACCCGGGGCGGCGCGAGGACGGGCAGCTCGGTGGTCACCGCCGCGACTCTAGAGGTCCCGACGTCACCGCCGAAACGATTTTCCCGGTTACTCGGCGCGCTTCAGGCCGGTCGCGACGTGCGTGGTGACGGTGGCCAGCCGCCGTCCCTGCAGGCGCAGGGCGTCGAGCGCGACGTCGTCCGGCGCCGCCGACTTGCGGGACACGAACGAGCCGCCGTACGGGTTGCCGGATTCCTTCAGGTGCGGGTCGGTGTAGCCGAGCGGCACGACGATCGCGCCCCAGTGGTAGAAGACGTTGTTGATGGCCAGCAGCGTCGACTCGAGCCCGCCGTGCGCGGTGGACGCCGTCGTGAACGACGTCGCGACCTTGTCCACCAGCTTCCCCTGCGCCCACAGGCCACCCGTGCTGTCCAAATAGGACTTGAGCTGGGCGGCGGGCCCGCCGAACCGGGTCGGGCTGCCGACGGCGAGCCCGTCGGCCCACTCGAGGTCACCGAGCGTGGCGGGCTCGTGGTGCGGGCCGGCGTCGACCCAGGCCTGCCAGCGCGGGTTCTGCGCGATCGCTTCGGCGGGCACGGTTTCCGGCACGGTCCGCACCCGCACGTCGGCGCCGGTCTCGCGCGCTCCCGCGGCGAGCGATCCGGCGAGGGCGGCGGTGTTCCCGGTGGAGCTGTAGTAGACGACGAGTATCCGTGTGCTCACGTCCGCCGACTCTAGGGTGCCGGGCCCCCGCGTCTCACAGTCTGGATGTCACAGAGCGGACGGCGGCTTCCAGGGGCTGACCGTGTCGGTGGGCCGCGTGGGGTCGTGGAAGCGGGGCCGGTCGAGCTCGTCGTGGCGCAGGGGGACGAGCCCGTCGGTGATCGCCTGCATGATCTTCGCGTGCGCGCGCACCCCGGCGCCCGGCCGCTGCGTGTCGATCCCGGACAGGTCGACGGGGTCGCCGAAGTGCACGCGGAACCGCGGGCGGCGCAGGGGAGCGCTGAGCCCCGAGCGGGCCAGCGGGATCAGGTCGGCCGGGCCGTTGACGGTCTCGGTGCCCCAGTAGACGGCCTCGTGCGCGCCCCACTGGCTGATCGGGATCACCGGCACGCCCGCCGCCAGCGCCAGCCGCGCCGCGCCGGTCTTGCCGCGCTCCGGCCACAGGCCCGGGTCGTGGCTGATCCGGCCCTCCGGGTAGACGATGATCGGCTCGCGCGTGGTCTTCATCGCCTCGACGGCCTCGGCGAACTGCCCGACGGCGGTCCCGGCGTGCTTGCGGTCGACCCGCAGGTGCCCGCTCACCCGCAACGCCGGCCCGATCACGGGCGCGTCGAGGATGCCGCCGGCCAGCATGAACCGCGGGTTGATGCCGATCCGCTTGCACGCGGCCATCAGCACGAACGCGTCGAACACCCCGATGTGGTTCGCGGCCATCAGCAACGGCCGTCCCCGCAGCTGCGCGGGCACCCGGCCGGTGACGGTCAGCCGCCCGACGAGGTTCACCAGCCCCCGGTCGATGTTCAGCATGGTCCGCCAGATGGCGGGAGCACGGCGGGGCGGTTCGGCGGTGCGCAGCGCGAGCATGGGGCAGAGCATGGCAGACGCCGATTTCACCCGTTTGCGCAACGGCCGGATCGGTTCACCCGGATGGCCGCTCAACCTCCGGTGTGAGGCAGAAGTTCACCCTGAGCCGAGAGTGGCGCACGGGACTAAGTGGCAATGCCGGTTAACGTTGAGACATGGCTGGGTCGGCGACGAGGAAGCGAAGCACGGGAAGCGGCGCGAAAGGGGCAGCGGCGCGTAAGCCGCGTACACCAGCGAAGCCCCGTACGTCACCCGCTCGCAAACCCGCCCCACGCTCCCGCCGCAAGACCCCCGGGCTCTTCGGCAGGGGCGTCCGCGGCACCTGGAACCTGCTGGCCAAGGGCCTGGGCACGCTGGCCCGCACGGTCGGCCGCACCCGCGAACTCGAGCCGGAACACCGCCGCGACGGCCTGGCGCTGGGCCTGATGGCCCTGGCCATCGTCGCGGCCGTCGGCGTCTGGTGGCGGGCGGCCGGGCCGATCGGGGCCGGGGTGGAGATCGCCACCCGGACCGTCCTCGGCGCCGGGGCCGTGACGCTGCCGCTGGTGCTGGTCGTCGTCGCCGTCGCGCTGATGCGGTCCGAGCCGCACCCGGAGACGCGGCCGCGGATGGTGGTCGGCACGATCATGGTCGTCCTGTCGGTGCTCGGGATGCTGCACATCTTCACCGCGCTGCCCGAGACCAACGACGGCCGGATGTACGCCGGCGGCATCGTCGGCGCCTTCTCCGGCGGCCTGCTCACCATGGGCGTCACCACCTGGGTCGCCGTGCCGCTGCTGATCCTCGCGCTGTTCTTCGGCGTGCTCGTGTTCACCGGCACACCGGTCCGCGAGATCCCGAACCGGCTGCGCCACTGGGGCCTCGACGAGGAAGAAATCGCCGAAGCCGAGGCGCTGCGCTCCGGCTTCGCCACCGACGAGGAAAAGGTCACCGAAGCCGATCCGAAGGCCGCGCGGCTGCGCAAGCCGTCGCGACGGCGTCAGAGCGGGGACGCCGGCGAGCAGCTGGACCTCGACGCCGCGCTCGCCGAAGCGCCGACGCCGATCAAGCCGCCGAAGGCCCTGCCCAAGCCGCCGCCGGCCGAGGTGCCCGAGAAGAAGCCGAAGAAGGCCCCGGAACCGCCGCTCGCGGTCACCCGCACGGTCGAAGGCGACTACCAGCTCCCGCCGCCCGACCTGCTGAAACTCGGCGACGCGCCGAAGTCCCGCAGCAAGGCCAACGACGCCATGATCGAGGCGATCACCGGCGTGCTGGAGCAGTTCAACGTCGACGCGCAGGTCACCGGCTTCACCCGCGGCCCGACGGTCACGCGCTACGAGGTCGAGCTGGGCCCGGGCGTGAAGGTCGAGAAGATCACCGCCCTGACCAAGAACATCGCCTACGCGGTGGCCACCGACAACGTCCGCCTGCTGGCGCCGATCCCCGGCAAGTCCGCG
This sequence comes from Amycolatopsis sp. A133, assembly GCF_031082405.1. Classification (GTDB taxonomy): domain Bacteria; phylum Actinomycetota; class Actinomycetes; order Mycobacteriales; family Pseudonocardiaceae; genus Amycolatopsis. The sequence continues at coordinate 441,960 of NZ_JAVHJU010000067.1, read as the reverse complement.
GTCGGCATCGAGGTGCCCAACTCCGACCGCGAGATGGTCCGCCTGGGTGACGTCCTGCGCGCGCCGTCCACGGTCAAGGACAACCACCCGATGGTGATCGGCCTCGGGAAGGACATCGAAGGCCACTTCGTCACCGCCAACCTGACGAAGATGCCGCACCTGCTGGTCGCGGGTTCGACCGGTTCCGGTAAGTCCAGCTTCGTCAACTCGATGCTGGTGTCGCTGCTCGCGCGCGCGACGCCGGACGAGTGCCGGATGATCCTGATCGACCCGAAGATGGTCGAGCTGACGCCGTACGAGGGCATCCCGCACCTGATCACGCCCATCATCACCCAGCCGAAGAAGGCGGCCGCGGCGCTGGCCTGGCTGGTGGAGGAGATGGAGCAGCGCTACCAGGACATGCAGGTCAACAAGGTCCGGCACATCGACGACTACAACAAGAAGGTGCGCTCGGGCGAGATCACCGCGCCGCCGGGGTCCGAGCGCGAGTACCGGCCGTACCCGTACATCATGGCGATCGTCGACGAGCTCGCCGACCTGATGATGACCGCCCCGCGCGACGTCGAGGACGCGATCGTCCGCATCACCCAGAAGGCCCGTGCCGCAGGTATCCATCTGGTCCTGGCCACGCAGCGGCCGTCGGTCGACGTCGTGACGGGCCTGATCAAGACCAACGTCCCCTCGCGGCTGGCGTTCGCGACGTCGTCGCTGACCGACTCGCGCGTGATCTTGGACCAGCCGGGCGCGGAGAAGCTGATCGGCATGGGCGACGCGCTGTACCTGCCGATGGGCGCCGGCAAACCGGTCCGCATCCAGGGCGCGTTCGTCGGCGACGAGGAAATTTCGGCGGTCGTCAACTACGCCAAGGAGCAGGCGCAGCCGGACTACCAGGACGGCGTCACGGCGCAGAAGGCGGGCGAGAAGAAGGAGATCGACCCGGACATCGGCGACGACCTCGACGTCCTGCTGCAGGCGGCCGAGCTGATCGTGACGTCCCAGTTCGGCTCGACGTCGATGCTCCAGCGCAAGCTGCGGGTCGGCTTCGCCAAGGCGGGCCGCCTGATGGACCTGCTGGAGAGCCGCGGCGTGGTGGGCCCGTCGGAGGGTTCGAAGGCCCGCGACGTGCTGATCAAGCCGGAGGAACTGGAGTCGGTCCTGTTCATGATCCGCGGCGGCGGCCCGGTGGACGCCGATCCGACCGACGACGAGTGAGCGGTGCAACCCGCGCTCGCCCGGTTCCGTCCTGAGCACGTGGACCTTCACCGATTCGCAGCCGGGCTCTTCGCCTTAGCCGTCGTCACCGTGGGCGCCGGGAGTGCGGTCGCAGCCGCGCCCGCGCCGCCCACGGTGCCGGCGCCGTCGACTGTCAGCGCCCCGGTCGGGCACGACGTCACCCTGCGTCTCGGGCAGGAGGCCGCCGTGCAGGGCAAGGACCTCACCGTGCGCTACACGCGGCTCGTCGCCGACTCGCGGTGCCGGCCCGGCATGCAGTGCATCTGGCAGGGGGAGGCGACCCTGGCGTTCCTGCTGAAGGAGCCCGGCCGCGGCGAGAGCACCACGGCCGAGCTGCACAGCGGCCCGCGCACCGGCCCGCAGGCGACGTCGTTCGCCGCCAGCCGGATCGAGCTGGTGTCGGTCAGCGAAGACGGCGGGGACGCCACCGTCCGGATCAGCTGAGCGGCGGGCTCAGCCGCCGAACTTGCGGACCGCCTGGTAGTACGTCCACGCCGCGCCCTTGCACGCCACGTTGGATCCGCAGACGCTCTTCAGGTCGGTGTAGAGGTTGTCGTCGATCTTCAGCCGGTTCGCCTCGGTGAAGCGGCCCTGCTTCTTGTAGTTGCGGTAGCCGAAGTCGTGCCGGTGGCAGCCCGGCAGGAACTGCCACCCGAACGGGGTGTCCGGTGACCACGAGCAGCCGTCGGACGACCAGTCGAGCTGGCCGGAGTACGGCGCCGAGTTCCGGATCGTTTCGAACCCGGACAGGGACGTCGAAAAGAGGTACTGGTCGGTGACCGCCGGAATGTCGACGGCCGCCGCGGTGCCGGTGCCCAGCAGGGCGCCCGCGCCGACAGAAACGGCCACCGTCACGGTGGCCCCCAGGTTCCGCAGTGTCGTGCGCATCGGTGTTTTCCTTGCCGATCGGGGACGAGTGCCCGATCAGCTTCGGGCCTGGCCGTGGCGCGCGTCACCGCCCGAAAGGAGGTTGTCGGGTGAATTTCCCCCTGAATTCGGCCCCTATGCGGGAATCGGCAAGCCGGCGTAGGGGTGCCTCAGAGCTCGAGCAGCATCCGGGAATTGCCCAGGGTGTTGGGCTTGACGTAGGGCAGGTCGAGGAACTCGGCGACGCCGGTGTCGTGCGACCGCCGCATCTCCTCGTAGACCTCCTGCGACACCGGGGTGCCATCGATCTCCACGAAGCCGTGCCCGGAGAAGAAGCTGGTCTCGAACGTCAGCACGAAGAGGCGTTTGAGACCCAGCTCACGCGCCTCGTCGACCAGCCGGGCGACGAGCACCCGCCCGACGCCCTGGCCGCGGACGGCCTTGTCGACCACCACGGTGCGCAGCTCGGCGATGTCCTCCCAGAGCACGTGCAGCGCGGCCGCGCCGACGACGTCGTCACCCACTTCGGCGACCCAGAACTCCTGCACCGCCTCGTACAGCGTGACCAGGTCCTTCTCCAGCAGCACCCGGCCCGCGTCCGAGTCGACCAGGGCCTTGATCTTGCGAACGTCGGCGATCCGGGCGCGGCGGACGGTCGGGCGGGGCGAGTCGGACGGCACGATCGTCCACCCTGCCACATCACCCGGCGCGCGCGGTGACACCACCGGGCTACGCCGTCGTCGGCCCGCCGGGGCCCGGCGGCTACCCTGAACGTCGTGCCTTCCCCTGCCACGGACCCAGCCGCCCCCCGCCGCGTCTCCCTGCTGACCCTGGGCTGCGCCCGCAACGAGGTCGACTCGGAGGAGCTGGCGGGCCGGCTCGCGGCCGGCGGCTGGGAGCTGGCGGCCGACCCGGACGAGTCCGACGTCGTGGTGGTCAACACCTGCGGCTTCGTCGAGTCGGCCAAAAAGGACTCCGTCGACACGCTGCTCGCCGCGGCCGACACGGGCAAGAAGGTCGTCGCCGTCGGCTGCATGGCGGAGCGCTACGGCCACGAGCTCGCCGACAGCCTCCCCGAAGCCGACGCGGTGCTGGGCTTCGACCACTACGCCCAGCTGTCCGACCGGCTCGACGACGTCGTCGCCGGCCGCAAGATCGCCTCGCACACGCCCGGCGACCGCCGCAAGCTGCTGCCGATCAGCCCGGTCCAGCGGCCCGCCGCCGCGGAAACCGTGGAGGTCCCCGGGCACGCGCAGCACGGCTGGGGCCCGCGGGTGCTGCGCACGCGCCTCGACGACTCGCCGGTGGCCGCGCTGAAGATCGCCTCCGGCTGCGACCGGCGCTGCTCCTTCTGCGCCATCCCGTCGTTCCGCGGCTCGTTCGTCTCGCGGCAGCCCGACGAGATCGTCGCCGAGGCGATGTGGCTGGCCGAGCACGGCGTCAAGGAACTGTTCCTGGTCAGCGAGAACTCGACGTCCTACGGCAAGGACTTCGGCCGCGACGGCGCCACCGCGCTGGAGCGGCTGCTGCCGCGCCTGGCCGGGATCGAGGGCATCGAGCGCGTCCGCGTCTCCTACCTGCAGCCGGCCGAGACGCGCCCGCAGCTGGTCAAGGCCATCGCGACCACGCCGGGTGTCGCCGAGTACTTCGACCTGTCGTTCCAGCACTCCAGCGAGCAGGTGCTGCGCCGGATGCGCCGGTTCGGCTCGACCGACTCGTTCCTCGCGCTGACCGCGCAGATCCGCGAGTACGCGCCCGAGGCGGGCATCCGGACCAACGTGATCGTCGGGTTCCCCGGCGAGACCGAGCACGACCTGGCCGAGCTCGAGCGGTTCCTCACCGGCGCGCGCCTCGACGCCGTCGGCGTCTTCGGCTACTCCGACGAGGACGGCACCGAAGCCGAGACCTTCGACGGCAAGCTCGACCCCGCGGTGGTGGCCGAGCGCGTCACCCGGATCTCCGCGCTGGTCGAGGAGCTGACCGCGCAGCGCGCCGAGGACCGGATCGGCACGTTCGTGGACGTCCTGGTCGAGCTGGACGACGACGGCGAGCTCACCGGCCGCGCGGCGCACCAGGCCCCCGAGGTCGACGGCGAGTGCATCATCCTCGACGCGCCGGAAAAGGTGCAGGTCGGTGACTTCCTGCGCTGCGAGGTCGTGGATTCGGCGGGCGTGGACCTGATCGTCCGCGCGGTCCCGGACGCCGACCGGTGAGTGCGCTCCCCAGCGACGCCGCCGACGAGGGCCTGACGCACGATGCCCCCGCCCAGGTCCCCGAGCCGACCCCGGTTCCGACGCTCAACGTCGCGAACCTCCTGACGCTCTCGCGGCTCGTCCTGGTGCCGCTGTTCATCGTCGCGCTGTTCGTCGGCGACGGGCACGACACGACCTGGCGCGCGCTCGCGACCGGGCTGTTCGCCATCGCCTCGGCCACCGACCAGCTGGACGGCTGGGTGGCCCGCAAGTACGGCCTGATCACCGACTTCGGCAAGATCGCCGACCCGATCGCGGACAAGGCGCTCACCGGCGCCGCCCTGGTCGGGCTGAGCGTGCTGGGCGAGCTCGGCTGGTGGGTCACGATCGTCATCGCGGTCCGTGAGATCGGCGTCACGCTGCTGCGGTTCTGGGTGATCCGCCACGGCGTGATCCCGGCCAGCCGCGGCGGCAAGGCGAAGACGTTGGCCCAGATCGCCGCGATCGTGGCGTACCTGCTGCCGCTGCCGGTGGGCGCGGACCCGGTCCGCTGGGCGCTGATGGGACTGGCGCTGGTGCTGACCGTGGTCACGGGCGTGGACTACCTGGTCCGGGCGGTCCGCCTCCGGGCGGCCGGGCGCCGGGTCACCGGGAGCTGAGCGTGACGCCGCCGGCCGCGTCCCCGGGCGAGGTGCGACCTCCGGGAGACGGGGACGAGCAGGCCGCGGCGCTCGTCGCGGCACTGACCGGGCGGGGCGAGACGGTCGCCGCCGCCGAGTCGCTGACCGCCGGGCTCGTCTGCGCGACCCTGGCGCGCGTGCCGGGGGCGAGCGCGGTCTTGCGCGGCGGCTTCGTCGTCTACGCCACCGAGCTGAAGGCGGCACTGGCCGGCGTCGACGCGGGCCTGCTGGCCGAGCACGGCGCCGTCCACCCCGAGGTCGCCGCCCAGCTGGCCGAGGGGGCCCGCGACCGGTGTGGCGCCACCTGGGGCCTCGGGCTGACCGGCGTGGCCGGGCCGTCGCCGCAGGACGGCGTCGAGCCGGGCACCGTGCACGTGGGGCTCGCTGGGCCGGGAACACGCACACCGCGTCTTTCGGGGGCTCGGGTGGCGGAGCCCCCGACCCGAGGCGAAGCCTCGTTTGTCACAGTCCGTACGCTGGCCTTGACCGGAGATCGCGATTTGATCAGGACCGAATCGGTCCGGGCGGCGTTTGCCCTGCTCGGGGAACATTTGGCGTGAAACACGCGTTCGCCCTTGGCGTACGGGCACACCAACTCCTGCGCCCGGGGCGCCGCTCTGGGTAACGTAGGGGGTACTTGTACGGAAGGGAGGCGCGTGATGACCGTGCTGTTGCGTGAGGCGATCGGTGATCGGCTCCGTCATGCCCGCACCAACCAGCGTCGTACGCTGCGCGACATCTCCCGCGCCGCCAGGGTCAGCCTCGGCTACCTCTCGGAGGTGGAGCGGGGCCAGAAGGAGGCGTCGAGCGAGCTGCTCGCGTCCATCTGCCAGGCCCTGGACCTTCCGCTCGGCGAGCTGCTGCACCACGTGGCGGCGGACGTTTCGGCCCTCGACAACGTCGAGGTCGCACCGGTCGACGAGCGGATCGTGGAAGGCAAGCCCCGGGAGAAGAGGGGCGCCGAGGCCTCGGCGGCCGGCATCGAAGGCGGTCGCCTGATGTCCGAGCTGATCGGCAACGACCTCGCCGACCTGCGGGTTTCCCCGGCCCCGCGCATGAACACGACGTTGCGCACGACGATCGGCCAGCCCAAGCTGGCCTCGACCATCGCGGCGTAGGAGCGGATAGGCGACAACAGCCCCGGGCAGACGCCCGGGGCTGTTCGCGCGGTGGGCCGAGCCCGACCCCGGCACCCGAAGTGCAGGTCCCGGTGCTGCCGGCCCAAGCCCCAGCCGCGGAACCGGCCGAACCCGACCCCGCCAAAGCCCGTTCCAGACCCTCCACCAGGCCTTTTCCGCCCTCATTTCGCCCGACACCCCAGGGCAACCCGCCCGGGGCCGCCCGCGTTACCTCCAGGGGTGATCAGGGGCGAACCCTGAAATCCCCCGGGGTCGCCTGGAACGGAAGTGGCCGACCTGACACGATGGAACCCGACGCCGGGGTCGGTGCGTTGCACATGCAGGGGAGTGACGCCCCACCCCGAGGATCACTAAGGCCCGTGGGACGCAAGAAGGCAGGCGGAGGAGATGGCCAACCCGTTCGTGAAGTTCTGGAAGTACATGATGGCGGCGTTCTCGTCGAAGATCGACGAGCACGCCGACCCGAAGGTACAGATCCAGCAGGCCATCGAGGAGGCGCAGCGCAACCACCAGGCGCTGACGCAGCAGGCCGCCTCCGTGATCGGCAACCAGCGGCAGCTGGAGATGAAGCTCAACCGGCAGCTCGGCGAGGTCGAGAAGCTCCAGGCCTCCACCCGGCAGGCGCTGGTCCTCGCCGACGAGGCCCGCTCCAAGGGTGACGAGCAGAAGGCCACCGAGTTCGAGAACGCCGCGGAGAGCTTCGCGACGCAGCTCGTCACGGCCGAGCAGAGCATCGAGGACCTGAAGACGCTGCACGACCAGTCGCTGCAGGCGGCGGCCCAGGCCAAGAAGGCCGTGGAGCGCAACTCGCAGATGCTGCAGCAGAAGCTGGCCGAGCGCACCAAGCTGCTCTCGCAGCTGGAGCAGGCGAAGATGCAGGAGCAGGTCTCCGCTTCGCTGAACCAGATGAGCCAGCTGGCCGCGCCGGGCAACACGCCGTCGCTGGAAGAGGTCCGCGACAAGATCGAGAAGCGCTACACCACGGCGCTGGGCTCGGCGGAACTCGCCCAGAACTCGGTCCAAGGGCGCATGATGGAGGTCCAGGCCTCCACCACGCAGATGGCCGGCCAGTCGCGGCTGCAGCAGATCCGCGCGTCGATGCACGGTGACTCGGTCGCCCAGGTGACCGACGGCGGCAAGGCGGCTCCGGCGGCGAGCAGCCAGGCCGACATCCAGCGGGAAATCCAGGCGCGCGTGCAGGCCGAGCAGGGCAAGAACCCGGCCTGACGACGCCGAAGGGGGCGAGCACCATGGGGCAGCAGGGCAGACGCCGCGACTTCAGCGAGCTGAGCGCGAAGCTGGAGAAGCACATCGAGAAGCTGCCCGACTACGCCGTGCGCGCCCAGGAAAAGCTCCAGAAGGTGCAGAAGTACTTCCCGCCGGCCGACCAGGCCGGCGGGAAGCCCGCACCGCAGCGCCCGAACCCGCTGCAACGGCCGCCGGTCCGGCGGCCCGACATGACGGCCTCGCTGTCGTCCATGGCCAACCAGGTCCCGGCCTTCGCCGAGGCCCGCGCCAAGTGGGACCGCTGGAACCACCCGGCCGCGAAGCTCGAACGCCGCAAGCGCCGGACGTCGAAGGCGCTGACGCTGTGGATCATCTTGACGATCCTGTGCGCGGTCGTGACGGTGGCCGCCGCGGTCGGCTGGATCAGCCCGGCCGGCGTCGCGATGATGCCGCAGGCGATCACGGCGTTCGCGGGAACCGTCATCTTCGGCACGTTCAGCGTCCGCTCCGGCCTCAAGCTGCGTGAACTCAAGCGCACCCCGATCCCGGCGGCGCCGGCCGGACCGCCGCCGCTGCCGCCCGCCCGTTCGGCGGCCCGCGAGCCGATGGAACGGCTCGCCGAGTGCGAAGCCTCGCTGGGCGAGCTGCTGCGCCAGCTGTCGGTGCCGTCCTCGCTCGGGACACCGCTGGTCTCGGAGGTGTCCGTCGCGGACGCCCGGCAGACGGCGACCGAAGCGGCGGCCGCCCTGCGCGGCCTGGCGGGCCGCATCCAGGCGATCGAACGCGGCCGCGACTCCGCACCCGCCCGGGAGAAGGCGGCGCTGGACGCGGCTGTCGCCAAGCTCCGCGAACAGCTCGACGACGGCCTCGAGGGCTACCGCGGCCTGGTGGCCGCGGCCGGCCACACGGTCGCGGCGTCGAGCGACGGCCTGGTGACGTCCAAGCAGGCCCTCACCGACGCCACGGACCGCCTCGCCGGCCTGGCCATGGCGCTGCGCGAACTCTCCTGACCCCGTAACCCGCGTGATCCGGGCCGGATCCCGCGTGATCAGACCCGTAACTCGCGTGATCCGAGCCGGAACGGCTCCAATCACGCGAGTTACGGCCTCAATCACGCGAGTTCCGGCTCCAATCACGCGAATCCGGGCCGCGTTCCGCCATCCGGATCCCGAACTACGCCGTTCGGGTGCCGCCGTCCGGAGGTATCACACCGCGTGCGTGATCGTGCGTTTCGCCTCGGCGTCGCGCCCTGTTCACCTCTTGGGGCCGAAACCCGCGCGTAATCGGAATCAGCTGCCTACGGAAACGTCCGCGATCTAACGTTTCTGTCATGCATGCAGAGGTGTCACTCGCCGGGAGGCCCGCCGTGCACTGAGGTTCGCCGGCGCCGACCGTACACAGTGGACTTTCTCGACCGCCGAGGAAAGGACGCCCCGTGAACACGCTCCCGCCGGACCCGGATCCCGTGCCGATCACCCCGCCCACCGCCTCCGAGCGCGTCATCACGGCCTTCGAACGCCTCACCGAGGCCGGCCGTCCCGAACTCTGGTCCACCCTGCGCGCCGTCGAAGACGTCCTCGTCGACGCCAAGGCCGTCGACGAGCGCGTCAAAGCGGGCGAAGACCTGCCGCTGGCGGGCACCGTCATCGCCGTGCCGGAACTGATCGACGTCGCCGGGCAGCCCTCCGGCCGTTCGGTCCCGGAAGCCAGTGCCACGGTCGTCTCCCGGCTGACCTCGGCCGGCGCCGTGGTCCTCGGCAAGACCGGGGCCGGCACCGTGGCCGCGGCCTGGGACCGGACCAAGGCGGGCGGCCGCGGCGCGGCGGTCGCCGTCGCGCTGGGCATCGTCGACCTGGCGCTGAGCACCGCGGGCCCGGTCCCGGCCGCGCTGAACGCCGTCGTCGCGCTGAGGCCGACCCGCGGCCTGCTGCCGATGACCGGCGTCCGCGCGTGCGACGGCGTCTCCGTGTACGCGAGGGGCCTGATCACCGGTCGTCGCGCACTCGCCCTGATGACCGGCCCGGACGGCGTTTCCGCGACCCGCACCTGGCCCGCCGACGTCCGCCTCGGCGCCGGCGAGCACCCGCGGATCGCGTACCCGCAGGGCCTGCCGCTGAGCGACGCCGCGGCCATCGCATTCGAAAGCGTCCTGAAGCGCCTGACGGCGTGGGGCGCCGTCCTCGAACCGGTCTCCCTCGACGAGCACACCTTCGGGGACGCCCTCCTCCTGCCCACCGTGCCCGACCACCCCGGACTCGCCGAAGCAGAGGCCGACCCGGCCGGCGGCGGCCACCGCCTGGCCTCCTGCACGGCCTTCGCGAACCTCCTCGACGTGGCCGCGGTCACCGTCCCGGTGCTGCCCGGCGACCGCCGCCCGTTCGGCGTCACCTTCCTGACGCGGGCGTTCGAGGACCAGATCGCCCTCGACCTCGCCACCGTCTGCACGGACGAGCCGATGACGCCCTACCCGGAGCCGGGCGAAGACGTCGTCGTGTTCGGCGCGCACCTTCGCGGCCAGCCGCTCAACCCCGACCTCACCGAGCTCGGCGCCCGGTTCGGCGGGCCGGTCCGGACCACCGAGAGCTACCGGATGGTGCTCCTGAACACCGAACCGCCGCAGCCGGGCGTCCTCGGAGGCGACACCGGCCTCGACGGCGAGCGCTGGCGGCTGTCCCCGGCCGCGTTCGACCGCTTCGCCGCGACGCTGAAAGCGCCCTTCGTCTTGGAGCGCGTCGAACTCGAGGACGGCTCCACCCCGCTGGCGGTGCGTTGTGACCCGGCCGCGCAGGGCCCCGGTCTGGACCGCTACGACTCCTGGCGCGGGTACGTGCGCTTCGCGTCTACCGCCGGGCTGCGAGACCCCGGCTGACGCGGCGCACCAAGCCCGGCCCGTGCAGCGCGAAGCCCGTGTAGAGCTGCACGAGCGACGCACCGGCGTCGACGAGCCGGACCGCGTCGTCCGGGCCCATGATCCCGCCGACGCCGATGATCGGCAGGTTCCCGCCGGTGTGGTTGTGCACGAACCGCACGACCTGCGCCGCGCGGGTGGTCAGCGGCCGGCCGGACAGCCCTCCCGCCTGTCCGGCCAGGCCGCTTTCCGCGGGCGTGATGCCGTCGCGCGCCAACGTCGTGTTCGTGGCGATGATCCCGGCGACGCCGTGCTCCAGCGCAACCTCCAGCAGCTCCGCCAGCGCGTCGTCGGTCAGGTCGGGCGCGACCTTGACCAGCACCGGCGTGGGCGCACCCGGTCCGGCGAGCTCGAGCGACGTCGACCGCAGCTCCCCGAGCAGTTCGGCGAGGGCGGTGCGGTCCTGCAGCTGACGCAGCCCCGGCGTGTTCGGCGAGCTGACGTTGATCGCGAAGTAGTCCGCGTACGGGTGCAGCGCGCGCAGCGAAAACCGGTAGTCCTCGACGGCGTCCTCGAGCGGCGTCACCTTCGACTTGCCGATGCTGATCCCCAGCGGGATGCCCGGCTTCCCGTCGCGGGCGAGCTTGGCCGCGAGTGCTTCCGCGCCGTCGTTGTTGAAGCCCATGCGGTTGATCACCGCGTCGCTGGCCGGGAGGCTGAACAGCCGCGGCTTCGGGTTGCCCGGCTGCGCCAGCCGCGTCACCGTGCCGGCTTCGACGAACCCGAAGCCCAGCGCGGCCCACGCCGGCAGGGCACGGCCGTTCTTGTCCATCCCGGCGGCCAGGCCGACGCGGTTGGGGAACCGCAGGCCCAGCACGGTCACCGGGTCGTCGACGCGGAACGCGCCACCCAGGGCGGGCGCGGCCGTGCCGAGCCGGGCCAGCACGCCGATCGTGCGCTCGTGCACCAGCTCGGGGTCGTGGTAGGACAGCCGGTACAGCGCCGGGCGGACGATCTTGTCGAAGAACACGGCCCCTATGCTGCCAAATCGCCCGTGGACCGCGACCCGAGCGTCACGCCGGAGTGAACGCGGCCACTAATCGCGGTCCTTCCACTCGTCCTCGAGCATCGCGTAGATCAGCTCGTCGGCCCATTCGCCCTTGACGATCTCGTTTTCCCTGAGGCGCGCTTCGCGGCGCATGCCCAGGCGTTCCATCAGCGCGGCCGACGCGGTGTTGCGGCCGTCGCAGCGGCCGATGATGCGGTGCAGCCCCAGGTCTTCGAACCCCAGCCGCAGCAGCTCGGTGGTCGCCTCGGCGGCGAGGCCCTTGCCGTGGTGGTCCGGGTGGAAGACGAACCCGATCTCGCCCCGCCGGTGCTCGCTGCTGAGCCACTCCAGGTTCAGGTCGCCGATCAGCTGTCCCGTCGCGGCCAGTTCGACCGCCACGGCCAGGAACTGCCCTTCCTGGGTCAAGGTCGAGCTGTGCACCCGTTTGGCGAGCGCCGCGGCCGACTCGGCGCGGCTGCGCGGGCCCCAGTAGAGGTAGCGGGCGACGTCGGCGCGGGACTGGAAGGAGTTCAGCGCGTCGAGGTCCTCGGGCGTGAACGGGCGCAGGAGCAAGCGGTCCGTGGTGATCGGGTAGTCGGGCCTGAGCATGGATCCAGGCTACCGAGTATCAACCGTCCGGGGGACGGAACGCCGAAATGCTGATCGCCGGACGGTCGGCCCGCGACGCCGGATGACATGACCTGCACAGATGAGCAAAAATAAAGGGACCCCCGGGGATGCTCTCAAGCGCCGTCAAACGCCTGAGCCCGAGCCGGACTGGTGCTCGGAAACCCCGGGGGCACGGTGACTGCCTGGTATTCGCTATCAGGCACCACGTGAAGCAGGCGATGAGCCGAAGGTGGCTCGGTTGTATCGCTGCTCAAAGTCCTCCACGTACCATCCGCTAGCGGACAGTCACCTCACGAGTCCTGTTGGAATACAACTTAGGACCACCTCCTCTCTCGTGTACTTCCACGCTAGGCGAAGTCCTCGGGTTCCGGCAACGTCATTTTTGTGATCTCTTGCCGCAGCCCGGCTTTCCGGTGTTCGCCGAGGAAGGACGCGTCGACGGCGTTCTCCGCGAGCCGGGCCAGCTCGGCCGCGGTGAGGCCGAGTGTTCCGGCGACGGCGACGTACTCCCCGGTGAGCGTGGCGCCGAACATCGGCGGGTCGTCGGTGTTGAGCGTCACCACGAGGCCGTGGTCCAGCATCCGCCGGACCGGGTGCGCGGCGACCGACGGGACCTGGCCGGTCCGCACGTTCGACGTCGGGCACACTTCCAGCGGGATCCGGTGGGCCGCAAGGTGTTCGAGCAGCGCCGGGTCGGCCGCGCAGCTGGTGCCGTGGCCGATCCGCTCGGCGCCGAGGTCGTGCAGCGCCGACCAGATCGTGGCCGGCCCGGTGGTCTCCCCGGCGTGCGGGACGCTGTGCAGCCCCGCTTCCCGCGCCCGGGTGAAGAACGGCTCGAACTGCGCGCGCCCGACGCCGAGCTCCGGCCCGCCGAGCCCGAACGACACCAGGCCTTCGGGGCGTTCGCGCAGCGCGAACACGAGCGTCTCCCGGCCGGCCCGGATGCCCTTTTCGCCCGGAATGTCGAAGCACCAGGCCAGTTCCACGCCCAGTTCGGCGGCGCGGGCCCGGCCGCTTTCCAGCCCCGCGAGCAGGTCGTCGCCGGGCACGCCGTCGAGCAGGTGGTTGTACGGGGTCACGGTGACTTCGGCGTAGCGGCAGTGGTGCGCGGCGAGATCCACCGCCAGGCCCGTCACGAGCGTGTGGATGTCGTGGCGGTCGCGCACGAGTGAGGTGACCGCGAGGTACACGGTGAGGAAGTGGGCGAAGCTGCGGAAGGTGAAGAACTCCGCGAGCTCGCGCTCGTCGGTGGGGACCCCGGCGGCGGGGCGGCGCCGGGCCAGCTCCAGCACGGTCGGCAGGCTCGCCGAACCGACCAGGTGGACGTGCAGTTCGACCTTGGGCAGGGCGTGCGCGAACGCGCGCAGCGCCTGCCCGGCCAGGATTTCGGGCATGACGAAGCTCCCTGAAGTGTCTTCGGAAAGGTGACGGGAAGGAGCGCGCGCGGCTCAGGGAGCGAGGTCGCCGCGTTCGGTGTCGGCCCCGTAGAGCGGGAGCTTGAACGTCGTCACGTGACCCACGTTACCGCTCCGGGTAGGGGCCGGCCTGGTCCTTCGGGCAGAACCACGTCGGCCGCTGCCGGACGTCGTGGCCCTGTGTGCGAACCAGGAGTTTGCCGCCGCAGCGGAAGCAGCCCTGGCGGGTGCGCTCGTACACCCAGTTCTTGCGGTTGCGGTCGAGGTGGCCGGTGGTGCTCTGGTCGAAGCGCCCGGCGGTGGCGTTCGCCAGCAGCAGCTTCCGGGCGAGCGCGACCGTGCGCCGCGGGTCCACTTCGGACACCGGCGTCCACGGCGTCACCCCGAGCAGGAAGGCGATCTCGCACTTGTAGAGGTTCCCGACGCCCGCCATCACGCGCTGGTCGAGCAGGGCGAGCCCGAGCTCGCGCGCCGGATCGGCCGCCAGCGCCGCCACCGCGCGGGCCGCGTGCTCCGCCGTCCACTGTGGATCCAGCAGGTCCGGGCCGAGGTGGGCGACGAGGTCGTGTTCCTTGCCCGTGGGCACGAGTTTCAGGTCGTGGACGCGGAAGCCGATCACCTGGACGTCGGCCGCGGTGAGGACCACGCGGGCGTGGTGACCGGGCCGGCGCCACTTCGCACCGGCCGGGTAGACGTCCCACATGCCGTCCATCATCAGGTGGGAATGCAGGGTCAGGTCGCCCGAGAAGCGGGTGAACAGGTGCTTGCCGACCGTCCCGACCCCGAGCACCTCGCGGCCGGAGAGGTCCGCAGTGGCCAGTTGGGGCACGCGGAATTCGCCGCGCAGCAACGTCTTCCCGGTCATCGCCTTGGCGAAGCGCTTCGCGACCAGGAACACGGTGTCACCTTCGGGCACGGCTCACCCCGCGGATTCGGTCACCTCGGCCGGGGCCTCGGGCGTCTCCGGGGCGGGGCCTTCGGGCCAGTCCGGGCCCTCGGCTTCCTCGCCGGCGATGCGGTGCCGGCCCGCCCGGTTGGAGCGCAGGATCTTCGCCAGCACCATGTTGAACGTCAGCGCGATCTCCTGCGCGCCGGGCGAGTGCCACTCGTGGATCGGGCTGCACGCGCCCTGGGCCTGCTGCACCGCGAGCCGGTCGGTGATGGCCGTCGGCATCACCAGCGAGCCGAAGTTCTCGCGCAGCTCGGCGATCCGGAACTGGTGCTCGTAGGAGCGCACGCGCAGCTTGTTCACCAGGACGCCGATCGGGCGCAGGTCCGGGTTGAGGTCCTTGCGGATCTTCTCGATCGCCTCCAGGGCACGGGACGCCCCGGCGACGGCGTACATCGTGGGCTCGGTCACGATGAGCGCGCTGTCCGCGGCGACCAGCGCCGACTTCGTCAGGCGGCCCAGCGACGGCGGGCAGTCGAGGACCACCAGGTCGTACGGCGTTTCGCGCAGCGGCGTGCGGTGCAGCTCGTCCAGCGCGCGCGAGAAGTTCCCCAGGCGCTCGCTGTCGGCGTCCGGGTCGTTGAGCAGCTCCAGCTCTTCGGTGCCGACGAGGACGTCGACGTCCTCGCTCCAGACGCTCGGGGCGATCGCGCGTTCCAGCGTCTCGCGGGTGGGGGTTTCGAGCACGTCGGCGAGGGTGGCGTCGGTGAAGGGCGGGTCGAGCGACGTGGTGGCGTTGCCCTGCGGGTCGAGGTCCACCACCAGCGTCCGCGTGCCCCTGCGCAAGGCGGCGGACGCGATACCGAGGGCGACCGTCGTCTTGCCGACGCCTCCCTTGAGGCTGAGTACGGCGACCGTGTGCACGACGACCAGCCTACGGGTGCGCGCGAGACGCGCCGCCGGGCAAGGGGCGTTCACTCGAAGGGAGGAGCCCGGGAGGTGGGCGGGCGCGGGCACTACCCTGTGCGGCATGAAGACGGAGACCGTGGCCGCCCGGGGTTCGGGCGCCGTTCGCCGGGTGCTCGAGGCCGAACTCAAGGCCGCCCGCGCCCGGGGTGCCGAGCACCCCCGCGTCGTGGACGTGGGTGGCGGCAGCGGCGGCTGGGCGGTGCCGTTCGCGGCGGCGGGCTGCCGGGTGACGGTCGTCGAGCCGAGCCCGAACGCGCTGGCCACGCTGCAGCGCCGGGCCGAGGAAGAGGGCGTCTCCGAGCTGATCACGGTGATCGCGGACGATTCCGACGCGCTGGGCCGCTACGTCGAGGCCGGCTCGGCCGATCTGGTGCTGGCGCACGGCCTGCTGGAGATCGTCGACGACCCGGCCGGGGTGCTCTCCGCGCTGGCCAGGGCGGTCGCGCCGGGTGGAGCGGTGTCGGTGCTGGTCGCGAACCGGCACGCGGCGGTGCTGCACCGCGCGCTGGCGGGCCGGGTCGGCGAGGCCCGGCGGCTGCTCGAGAGCGTCGACGGGATCGTCCCGGGCGACACGGTGCTGCGCCGGTTCGACGCCGAAGGGCTGCGCGCCCAGCTGGTGGCGGCGGGCCTGGACGTGACGCTCCTGCAGGGCGACCGGGTGATCGCCGACCTGGTCACCGGTGACGTCCGCGAGGACGAGCTGGCGGAGTTCGAACGGGCGGCGGCGGGCACGCCGGCGCTGCGGGACATCGCGGGCCGGCTGCACGCGCTGGCGCGGCCCGCCTGAGCCTTCCCACCCGGGCGCGCCGAAACTGTCGGTGGTGCCGGGTAGCGTCCCGGACGTGGGGCGAAATGCTGAGTTGCCGGGCGGGATGGGCCGGTTCCGGGTCCGGCAGGGAGAGCCGGTGCCGGACGACACCGGGTGCGGGCTGCTGCACGTCGACATGGACGCGTTCTTCGTGTCGGTCGAGCTGCGGACCCGCCCCGAGCTCGCGGACAAGCCGGTCGTCGTGTCCGGCGGCGGGCCACGGGCCGTCGTGGCCGCGGCGAACTACCCGGCGCGGAAGTTCGGCGTGCGCTCCGCGATGCCGTTCTCGACGGCGAAGCGGCTGTGCCCGCACCTGATCAACATCCCGCCGACGTCCGGGCTCTACGGCGAGGTCTCCCGCGGTGTCATGGGCATCTTCCGCGAGCTGACGCCGCTGGTCGAACCCCTGAGCCTCGACGAGGCCTTCCTGGACGTCAGCGGGGCGTTGCGGCGCCTGGGTGCGACGCCGGCTTCGCTGGGCGCGCAGCTGCGCGAGCGGGTGGCGGCCGAGCACGGAATCACCTGCTCGGTGGGGGTGGCGAAGGTCAAGTTCGTCGCGAAGCTGGCGTCGGGCATGGCGAAACCGGACGGCATGGTCGTCGTGCCCGCGGCGGAGACCCTGGCGTTCCTGCACCCGTTGCCGGTGTCGGCGCTGTGGGGCGTCGGCGCGCGGACCGAGGAGCACCTGCGACGCCTGGGCCTGGACACCATCGCCGACGTGGCGGCGTTCCCACCGGATCGGCTGAAGAAGTCGCTCGGAACGGCGATCGGCGAGCACCTGTACCGGCTCGCGCACGGCGTCGACGAGCGGTCCGTGGTGGTCGACTCGCCGGAGAAGTCGATCGGCGCGGAGCACACGTTCGACGTCGACCTGCACGACCGGGCGGCGCTGGGGCTCGAGCTGCTGCGCCTGTCCGAGCGCGTGGGGGCGACGTTGCGCGGGCGTGGTGTGCGCGGCCGGACGGTCTCGATCAAGGTGCGGTTCGCGGACTTCCGGACGATCACCCGGGCCCGCACGCTGGTCTCGGCGACGGACGTGGCCCGGCAGATCCACGCGGTCGCCGTGGCGTTGCTCACCGAGCACGCGCCGACCGGGGCGGTGCGGTTGATCGGCGTCCGCGTCGAAGGGCTCGACACGGGGGAGGCGGGGGAGCAGCTGGTGTTCGACTCACCGGC
Organism: Amycolatopsis sp. A133; assembly: GCF_031082405.1. Lineage (GTDB taxonomy): Bacteria > Actinomycetota > Actinomycetes > Mycobacteriales > Pseudonocardiaceae > Amycolatopsis. Next base: position 424,839 of record NZ_JAVHJU010000067.1, on the reverse strand, counting down.
ACCGCGCTGGCGCGACGCGGAGGTGGCGGCCGACGTGGCGCGGTCGAAATTCGGCTCCGCAGCGGTGCGGCCGGCGTCGTTGCTGGGACCGCGGGAGGGGTGAAGCTGCGGACGGTGATCTTGCGCTCGGCGGGGTTCCCCCACAACGGCGGGAGAGCTGCAAAACGGTCACGATCAGCGACGGTGACCGTCCGCAACGCCCGTCGGCAAGGATTTAGCCCAATTCGATCCCGACTGGATGCGGGATCGGGTAGTCGTGCGGGCGTGGGCCTCGTATCCTGGACAGTGCCACCCCGCCTGGGGTTGGCTGTTGGGTCCAGGACGTTGCGCGGCCCGGCGCCCGCGACAGCTGTGCCGGAGGAGGAAAGATGCCACTCTCCGAGCATGAGCAGCGGCTGCTCGATCAAATCGAGCGCGAGCTCTATGCCGAGGACCCCAAGTTCGCATCCACGGTGCGTGGCACCCGGTTGCGTCGCCCCGCTCGCCGACGGCGTATCCAGGGCATCGCCCTGTTCGTAGTGGGCGTGGCCCTGCTGGTGCTGGGCGTGGTGGTGCCGCAGTTCCGGGTGGCCGACATCCCGCTGATCAGCGTGCTCGGGTTCCTCGTGATGTTCTTCGGAGTCATGTTGGCCGTCACATCGCTTCGGCACGGCGCCGAAGGAGACGGCAAGGGCGGTGGACCAGGTGCCCGCGGTGGCAAGCAAGCCGGCCGCCGGAGTTCCTTCACGCAGAGGATGGAGGAGCGCTTCCGCCAGCGCTTCGAGGAGCAGTAGCGCCGCAAGACCTCAAGATCCGCGTCCCGCCGAACGGAGGGACGCGGATCTTCTTGTGTGCTCACCCACCCCAGCAGTCCCACCGCGGCGACGGTGACATTGGGTGACCCCCACCCGGGTGAGCCCGCGGCCCGGCAAAACACGTGACTGGCGGGGCATCTCACGTGATCCAGGGGGCATCTCACGTGATTGGAGGGGCATCACGACGATGCCCGCCCCCGCACGAGTGATGCCCCGCCAGTCACGCGAGATGCCCCGCCAATCACGCGAGATGCCCCGCCAATCACGCGAGATGCCCTTCCAATCACGCGTGATGCCTCTTTGCGTACGCGTCGGGACCCGTTCGGGCTGGGCGTTGCGGGTTACTCGCGGTTGCGGAAGACCGATCGGGGGAACAGCCGGCCCTTCCACGAGAGCGGCGCGTTGCGGCGAAGGCTTCGCCGCAGCCCCTCGAACGCCGGCGGGAGCTCCGGCTGGGGTGCGTCGTCTTCGCCGTACCAGGACCGCTCCAGCACGCCGATGACCGTCCGGAGGCCTTCGCGGCCTTCGTCGTCGAGGTGGTGCTTCGCCGCCAGCTTCTGACTCGCCACCCGGACCGTGTCGCTGCTCGGGATGGGCAGGCCGCGGTCGGCGCACTCCGCGCGCAGCTCCGCCCACGCCGCGTCGGCAGCGCCCGGCTGTTGCTGGACTATGCGCTGCAGCCGGCGTCGGCGGAGCGCCTCGCGGGCCAGGGCCGGACCCGTGACCAGGAGGAGCAGCACCACCACCAGCACACCGAGCCACCAGGCCACCGTCGCCGCGAGCAGGCCGACCGCGGTGATCCAGAACCCGGCCGCCAGCAATGGCAGCCAGCCGAGCAGCGCCTGGGGCCGGGACGGTGCCGCCACCGGTGCCGGCGCCCGCACGAGCAGCGCGCCCTCGCTCCGGTCGCCTTCCGCCGGGCCCGTCCCTGACGGTGGATCCGTTTCCGGCGACGCGGATTTGCGTGCGTTGGCGCGTCCGCGGTCGAGCACCCGCCGCAGCAGCGCCGCGACGAACAGCGCCCCCGCGCCCAGCAAGGCGAGCACCACGGCGAGGTTGAACAGCCAGTCGTCGCTGCCCGACGCGTCCTTGGCCGTCTGCTGGGGGAGGTTCTGCTCGGTGTCGCGCGGGACGCCGGTGGGCGCCGCGCTGGACTGGACCGTGCTCGGCGCCACCTGCGTGTCGTCGGGCTGGTTGCCGTTCTGCGGGCCGGCCTGCAGGTACGACGGGGTGATGCCGCGGCCGTCGGACAGCGGCGTCGGGTCGAACGTCACCCAGCCCTTGTCGCCGAAGTACGCCTCGACCCACGCGTGCGCGTCCTGGGTGCTGATCGACAGGTAGTCGTTGACCTGCATGCCCGGCGTGAACCCGATCGCCACCCGCGACGGGATGCCCGCCACCCGCAGCATCACGCCCATCGCCGACGCGAACTGCTCGCAGAAGCCGCGTTTGCCGTTGAGGATGAAGTCGGTGAGCGCGTCGGTGTCGTTGGCCGGCGCGGTCTTCGTGTCGTAGACGAACCCGTTCTGCGCCGTGAAGTACCGCCAGATCGCCGTCGCCCGGTCGAAGTCGTTGGACGCGCCCGCGATCAGCTGCTCGGTCTTCGCGCGGACGCGGTCGTCGACGCGGTCGATCTGGGTGTAGCGCGGCGGCAGGTCGTCGACCCGCGAGGTCACGCGCAGCTCCTGGGCCGTCGGTTCCTTCAGCGACGCGTATTCGGTGTACGCCGGTGGCGCTTCGCTGCGCGTGGTGAAGACGGTGCCGCTGACCTGGTCGTAGAGGTAGCCGTTGGCCGCACTGTCGATGACGCGCGGCGCGCCGTACACCGGCAGCCAGTTGTCCCGCCAGCTGGTTGGCTCGACGTCGATCCGGCGCGCGGTGCCGCTGCCGTCGTCGCCCGGCGCGGGCGGCAGCGGCGGCCCGACCGGGACGCCCTGCTGCGAACGGCCGTCGTCGTGCAGGCCCCAGCCCTTGTTGGGGTAGTAGGTGTCCAGCGTCATCGCGCGCATCAGCCGCCGGTCGGTGCCGAGGCCGCGGACCTTGAACAGCTCGCGGTTGGACCCCTGGTCGAGCATGCCGCGCAGCTCGGTGAACGGCTGGATGCCGAACCCGCCGGAGCCCGCGCCGGCGCCGTTGCCGCTGCTGCCGAACGGCATTCGCCCGATCGTGCCGACCCAGGTGATCGCCCCGCCCAGCAGGCCGAGCACGATCGCCGCGCAGACGACGGCGACCGGCGCGGACAGCACCGCCGGCTTGCCGCTGCGCCCGGGCGCTTCCCGGGTGCGCCAGCGCCGGTGCCGGTGCTGGCCGTCGACGGCCAGCAGGCCGGCGAACGCCGCCGCGCCGAGCAGGAACGTCCACCAGGGCAGCATTTCCTCGCTCAAGGCGGCCGGCACGGCGTAGACGCAGAGCAGCACGAGCCCGGTGGCCGCGGGCGCGGCTGCGGCCACCGTCAGCGTGTCGACCAGGACGGCGACCAGCCCGATCAGGATGGTGATGAGGCACAGGATCGGCTGACTGCCTTCGACCGGCGGCAGCCCGACGCGGATCTGCTCGGCGGCGGCCGAAAGCGTGGTCCCGATCTCGGAGAACGCGTCGGGGCCGGGGATGACCTGCAGGATCCCGTGCGTGGTGAACGCCCCGGTGATGAGGAAGAGCAGGACCAGCAGCTGGCCGAAGCCGACGAGGACGGTGGGCACCTGCAGCGAGCGCAGCGCCAGGCCGCTCGCGCCGATGAGCAGCACGGCGACGAAGAGGTAACCGAACCAGGCGAGCCCGGCGACGACGCTCGTGACGGAGGTCGCCGCACACAGGGTGGCGACGCCGGCGGCGACGGGAGCGAGGACGCTGCTGCGCCAGGCCGAAAGCGGCCGTTCCGGGCGCGGCGCGGGCCGCTCGAAGGTGCGCGGCGGTGCGGCGGTGCTCATCGCGAACCCCCGGTCGAAGTCTTGCGGCGGGTGGCGGACGGGCGGGGCACCGGGGCGGTGCCGGTCGAGGTGCTGGGGCGGAGTTTGGCGCGGGTTGCGGATGGGCCGGGCAGCGGGGCAGTTCTGGTCGCGGACCTGCCGGTCGAGGTGCTGGGGCGGAGCTGGGCGCGGGTGGCGGACGGGCGCGGCAGCGCGGCCATGGCCAACGCGGGTCGTCGAGCGGCGCCGCGCACCTGGGCGTTGGTGCTCATCGCGGCCCCCCGATCAGCGTCCCCCGGCGGGCGGCGCTGTGGCAGAGCTCGGCCCACACCTGCGGCATCGGCGAACCCGGTCCCGCCACGATCACGCCCCAGCCGGCCGCGCGCAGCAGTGCCGCCGAGTCCTCCGTCGCCGCCGCTCGCTGCTCCGGGGCCGTCACCCCGGCCGACCACGTCGGTGTGTCGAGCAGGACGGCGAGGCTGCGGATGCCGCGCGGGCGGAACTGGGTCAGCTCGTGCACCGCCTCCGTGCTCACCGTGCCGAGCACGGCGATCAGCTCCTGGCCCTCGGCCGGATCGCCGGCCAGCGTGATGTCGCGCTGGTGCGCCGGCTGCAGCGCCGCCAGCGCGTCGAGCACCACGTGGTCGTAGTGGTCGCCGCCGTCGCCCGGGGTGTCGGCGAGCGTGGCTCCGTGCTCGCTCACCAGCCGGACGCGGTGCCCGGACCGGCGCAGGTGCAGCGCGGCCGACGCGGCGAACGACACCGCCCACTCCAGGCTGGCGGCCGGGCCGCTGCCGTGGTGGGCGGCGGCGCGGTGGTCGAGCAGCACCGTCGTGCCGCCGCGCCACGGGCGCTCCTCGACGCGGACCATGATCTCGTCGCGGCGGGCCGTCGAGCGCCAGTGCACCTTGCGCAGGTCGTCGCCCTGGCGGTACTGGCGGACGATCACGTCCGCCTCGCCCTGCCCGGCGTGCAGCCGGACCGTCCCGTCGTCGCCGACGCCGATGCCCGCGCCGCTCGGCAGGCCCCACAGCGAGACCACGCGCGGCACGACCACCAGCCGCGAGTGCCCGATCAGCTCGCGCTCGAACTCGCACAGCCCGAACGGGTCGGTGATGGTCGCGCGCAGCGGCCCGACCTGCTGGATCCCGCGCAGCACCGGCTGGAGCGGGTAGCGCAGCGCGACCCGCCGGTCGTGCGGGAGCCGTTCGACGACGAACCGCGGCCGCGAGCCCAGCGCGTACGGCACGCCGTCTTCGAGGAGGATTTCGCCGGCGGGCAGCCGTCCGCTGCGCCACAGCTCCAGCTGCACCTCGCCGTTCTCGCCGACCGCGACCCGTTGCGGGCGCAGCGAGCGGGTGGCGCCGATGCGCAGCCGGGTCGCCGAGATGAACGCGGCGACCAGCAGCGGCAGCGCCACCACGAACATCGCGACCCGCAGCAGGTCGCGTTCGTTAAGCACGAACGAGCACACCGCGGCGGCGATCCCCGCGGCCAGGAGGCAGCGGCCGCGGGTGGTCAGGCCGGACAGGGCACGCAGCATGCCGTTCTCTTCCCCTTCGGCGGTGAAAAGCTAGGGCCGGGCGCCCTGCGGCACCGGCACCCGGTGCAGCACCGCGCGCACGACGTCGGTCGCCGACCGGCGGGCCGCGTGGGCCTCGGTGGTCAGCACCAGCCGGTGCGCCAGTACCGGGACCGCGACCGTGTGCAGGTCGTCCGGCACGACGTAGTCGCGGCCCGACAGCGCGGCCTGGGCCCGCGCCGCGCGGACGAGGTGCAGCGTGGCCCGCGGGGACGCGCCGAGCCGGATCTCCGGGACGCCCCGGGTGGCCGAGACGACGTCGACGGCGTACCGGCGGACCTCCGGCGCGATGTGCACGCCGCGGACCGTCTCGATCAGCCGGTGCACGGTTTCGCCGTCGGAAACCGGCTGCAGGTCGTCCATCGGGTTGTGGCCGGCGTGCTCGTCGACCATGGCCAGCTCGGCCTGCTGGTCGGGGTAGCCGATGGAGACGCGCGCGGTGAACCGGTCGCGCTGGGCTTCGGGCAGCGCGTAGGTGCCTTCCATCTCGATCGGGTTCTGGGTGGCGATCACCATGAACGGCTCGTCGAGGTGGTAGGTCGAGGTGTCGACGGTGACCTGGTGCTCTTCCATGCACTCCAGCAGCGCCGACTGCGTCTTCGGCGAGGCGCGGTTGATCTCGTCGCCCACCACGATGTTCGCGAACACCGGGCCGGGCCGGAATTCGAAATCGCCGGTCTGGCGGTTGTAGATGGACACGCCGGTGACGTCGCTCGGCAGCAGGTCGGGCGTGAACTGGATGCGGCTCACCGTGCAGTCGATCGACCGGGCGAGCGCCTTGGCCAGCGACGTCTTCCCGACGCCGGGTACGTCCTCGACCAGGAGGTGGCCTTCGGCGAGCAGCGTGACCAGCGCGATCCGGATGACCTCGGGCTTGCCGACCAGCACGCGCTCCACGTTGGCGGCGATCCGCCGCGCGGTGTCGTGCAGTTCGTCCAGCGCCACTCTGCCGGGGTGGCCGTGGGCCCGGCCGTTGCCCGAGGGCTCCGCCGGATAAGGCGGCCGCCCGGATGCCTGCTCGCCCGATCCGGGCGCCGCAGACTGGATTCTCGACGTCACTCGACCTCCTGGTGGCGCATGGCCGCGCGCGTTGTGCGCACCGCCGGGCCGAACGGCCCCCGCTGCTGTCCGCGCGCAGCGACCAGCCTTCCACCCAGTGTGTCAAACCCGGGCGAACCGGGGGGCGGAACCCCGCGATGACACTGCGCAAGCACGGACGATACCCCGATCGGGTGTCCCTTCACCCGATTCTGGGTGCTCCCGCTGACACCCCGTCCTGTCGTATGCTGCGTTGCGAGGTCGCCCGGCTACGGAGAGGCGTAACCGCTTATGAGCGAGGTGCGAACGCAGCCGCCCTTCGACGTCCGTGGCTTCGCGGTCGCGCCCGAACTGGCCACGGACGCCTACGCGAAGCTCGGCGAGCTGCAGGACGTCGTGGGCGAGATGGTCCGCGAAGCCAAGGTGCTCGGCCGCAGCGTCCCCCTCGGCGGCGGGTACGCGGGGGAGATCGGCGAGTTCATGGCCGAATACGGCATCGGCGGCCAAGGCTCGGCGGTGCAGCAGCTGACGGCGTTCGGCAAGGAACTCGAGACGCTCAAGCACCGGATCGGCCAGGCGCTGGCGAAGTACCAGCACGCCGACGAGCAGGCCGCCGAAGGCGTGGACTGCACGGGTGGCTGAGCCGGTGCGCGAGGAGCGGACGGCCGCGCGGGGTAGCGACGGGCCGGCGCGCGGGCCGGGTGAGCCGGTGGGTGTCCCGAGCCGTGGGACCCGCCCGGGCAGGCGCGGGCTCCGTCTCGTCCCTCTCCTTCTTTTCTCCCTCGCCGCGTGCGGGCAGCAGACCGCTCCGCCGGCCGCCGCGGGGCACACCTCCGCGCAGGCCCCCGCCGTGCCGCCGCCCTCCGCTTCGGCCACCGGCCTCGCCGCGCTCGACCCTTGCACGCTGCTCTCCCCGCAGGACCGGTCGGCCGCCGGGGTGAGCGTGCTCGGCAAGCCCAAGGACATCGCCGGTGCCCGGGCCTGCGACTGGACCGTGCCCGGCACCTTCGGCGTCACCGTCACCTTCGACGAGAAGAACGGCCTGGCCGACCTCGACGTCGCCAAGAAGAACGCCACGAAGACGACGGTCGGCACCCACCCGGCGCTGAAGGTCGCCGACAAGCGGGCCGCCGACGGCACCTGCGCCGTGCTGCTCGGGGTCGGCGACGGCGCCAGTGTCCAGATCGACGTCAGCAACACCGGCTTCTCGGACACCCCGCTCGCGTGCCGGCGCGCGGGCACGGTGGCCGGGCTGGTCGAACCGAAGCTGCCCTGAGAGAGGTGCGCCGTGCCCGAACCCCCCGTTCCCACCGCGCGGTACGAGGCCTACAGCCACGAGGCGATGGCCGCGGAGGTCGCCCGCGGCAACGACCCGGTCGCCGCGGGGGAGGCGGGCGCGCGCTGGGACGGGCTGGCGAAACGGCTGCAGGAGTCCACCGCCGACGTCGCCGCGCTGGTCGCCGCCACGGACGAGCACTGGCGCGGCCAGGCGGGGGACGCGGCGCGGGCGGCACTGGGCCGGGCCGCGCGGTGGCTTTTGCACTCCGCCGCCGTCTCGGCGTCGGTCGGCCAGGCCGTCGGCGCGCAGGCCGAGGTGGCCGCGCGGGCCCGGGCCGACATGCCGCCGCCGGTGACCTACGACCCGGCGTCGATGATCCGCGACGCGGCGTCCTCCGGGAACGTGCTGGTCCTGGCCGGGCTCGCCGGGGAGATGGCGGCCCGCCGTGCCGAAGCGGAGGCCGCGCGGCAGAAGGCGATCGACGTCCTGCGGACGCGGGACACCGCCCTGCGCGGCCACGTGCCCGCCGAGACGTTCCCCGCCCCGCCGGCGCTGGGGCGGGCTTGATCCGCGTTTCGGCGTCGGCGTTCGACATCCTCTGGACCGACCTCGGCCACGACCGCCCGCCGGAACCGCTGAGCGTCCGCAGCGTCGGCGCGACCGACGAGGAACGCGCCGAGGTGCGGAAGGCGGTCTACGGCAACCTCGCCGAGCGCGGCCTCTACGACGGTTCCCGGCTGGAGCCCGCACTGGCGTCGCGCCTGAACCTGCTCGCGGACGCCGACGTGTTCGTCGCGTGCGAGGCGCTGGCGGACATGACGGCACCGGCGCCGTTCCGCGCGGTGACGGCGTCCCGGGGCCGCCGCGCCGTGCTGGCGACCCAGCCGGAGCAGACGATCAGCCTCGATTCGATCGGCGAGGGCGAGCTCTGCACGGCGATCGTGGACGTCCTCCCGGAGCTGTCGGCCGGCCCCGGCTACGGCATCAGCCTCCCGGCGTCGACGCTCTCGGGGGCACCGGACGCCGTTTCGGGGGCGACGTCGGCGCAACTCGAGGAGGTCCGGGCGATCCAGGCCCGGCCGGTGTACGCGGCGGGGCAGTTCAGCGTCAGCCGCCGCTCGGCGTCGGGCCGGGTGGAGCGGGTGGGTGGCTTGACGTGGTTCGACACCGACGTCGGCGCGTATTGCGCGACGAAGACCGCAGGCCGCGGCGGCCAGGAGTGGGTGACGGTGAGCCCGGTCGACAGCCCCCGCTTGGCCACCCGCGTCGCCGCTCTCCTGACCCCGCAAGACTGAGCGCCAAGAGGCATCACGTGTGATTGCAGGGGCATCACGTGTGATCAGCGGGGCATCACGCGTGATTGGAGGGGCATCTCGCGTGGTGGGAAGGCCGACACGTCTCGGCGGGTGATGCCCGCTCAAGCACGCGTGATGCCTCCTGGATCACGCGTGATGCCCCGCGGGTCACGCTGGGGTCCCCACCTTGACCCACGGGCGGCCCCACCGGTCCCCACTGCGGGGCCAAGCGGGCCCCACGGGGCCCCACTTGGGGGCGGGAGGGTTCTTTCGCGGCCGTTATGCGGACGCATGGGCAGCAGCTGAGGTTGCTCCGGACCCCGGCGTGGGGGATCTTGGCCACCGTCCCCCACCACCGCCCCCACCAGGCCCCACCCTGCTGACCTGCGCAAACGGAACACTCGACGGAGTGGTTCGCGCTTTTGTCGCGTTGACTGTGGTGAAAAGTGGGGTACGGTGGTGGCCAGTGGGGCGGAAGGGAAGCCCCGTCGCCATCCGGGGTGGTTCGCCACCGTGGACGGTAGGGAGGTGGAGGCCGTGTTCCTCGGCACCCACACCCCGAAACTGGACGACAAAGGGCGGCTCGCGCTGCCCGCGAAGTTCCGTGACGCCTTGGCGGGTGGGCTGATGCTTACCAAGGGGCAGGACCACTGCCTCTTCGTCTTCCCCCGCGCCGAGTTCGAGCAGATGGCGCGCAAGGTCGCCGACGCCCCGTTCACGAACGAGGCGGTTCGGGCCTACCAGCGCTACCTGTTCGCCGGCACGGACGAGCAACGTCCGGACGGTCAAGGGCGCATCACCATCGCGCCCGAGCTCCGCCGCTACGCGGGGCTCAGCAAGGAGTGCGTGGTGATCGGGGCGATCACCAGGCTGGAGATCTGGGACGCCCAAGCGTGGCAGGCGTACCTGGAGGAGCACGAAGACAGCTACGCGAAGGCTCGAGAGGAAGTACTGCCGGGCGTCTTCTAGGCGTGCGGTCGCGGTGCACCTTCGTCGTCGGGGGACGAGAGGTTCGCCGCCCGCGCGATGTAGGGGAAGCCCACCCGGATGCCGTGAGGCCTCTGTCCGCTCAATGGCCCTGGTGCACCTTCCCCGGTACCAGGTCAGCAGCGGGCGGACAGGGACCTGACGGCATCCGCCATATTTCCCCCCGGGCCGCCCAGGCGAGAGAGGGGGAGGGAACACCATGACGGCACCCGAGCACGTCCCGGTACTGCTGAGCCGGATAGTCGAGCTGTTCACTCCCGTGTTCGCCGACCGCGACGGCGTCCTCGTGGACGCGACGGTCGGCCTCGGCGGGCATTCCGACGCCCTGCTGGAGACGTTCCCGCGGCTGCGGCTCGTCGCGCTGGACCGCGATCCCGCCGCGCTGGAGAAGTCGGCGGAACGCCTGGCCCGCCACGGCGACCGCGTCGACTTCGTCCACACGGTCTACGACGGGCTGCCGGAGGCCCTCGAAAGCGTGGGCCTCGAGAAAGCCGACGGCATCCTGTTCGACCTCGGCGTCTCGTCGATGCAGCTGGACCGCGCCGAGCGCGGCTTCGCCTACTCCAAGGACTCGCCGCTGGACATGCGGATGGACCCCACCACCGGGTTCACCGCCGCCGACGTCCTCAACACCTACGCGCCGGGCGAACTCATCCGGATCCTGCGGGACTACGGCGAGGAGCGCTTCGCCCAGCGGATCGTCAAGGCGGTCGTGGCCGCGCGCGAGAAGGAGCCGTTCACCAACAGCGGGCGCCTGGTCGAGCTGCTCTACGACGCCGTCCCGGCGGCGACCCGCCGCACCGGCGGGCACCCGGCCAAGCGCACGTTCCAGGCGCTGCGGATCGAGGTCAACGGCGAACTGGAGGTGCTGCGCCGCGCCATGCCGGCGGCGCTGGGCGCACTGCGGACCGGCGGGCGGATCGTCGTCGAGTCGTACCAGTCCCTGGAGGACCGGCTGGTCAAGCAGGCGCTGGCCGAGCTCGCGAAGTCCCGCACCCCGGAAGGGCTCCCGGTGGAACTGCCGGGGCACGGACCGGAGCTGAAGCTCCTGACGCGCGGCGCCGAGAAGGCCGGCGAAGAGGAGATCGAACGAAACCCGCGTGCCGCTTCGGTGCGGCTGCGGGCCGCAGAGAGGATCGGAGAGCCGCGATGACCGCTCCCGCGAAGTCCCGCCGCCGGGCCGCGCCGGCGACGCGGGGCCGCAGCGACGCCGCCCGCACCTCGACCACCGTCGAGCCGGACCCGCAGGCGCCGCAGCCGGGCAAGGCCGCGCCCCGGCGCGGGTCGCGCGGCCGCACTTCCGCCGCCGAACGCGCCTACGCCCGCCGCGCCCAGCGCGCCGACCTGCTGAAGGAGCGGGAGGCGCGGCCGGAACCGAAGGCGCGGCCCGCCGAGCCGCCGGAGCTGCCGAAGCTCAAGCTGAAGTCGCTGCTGCCGAAGTCGCGGGCGTCGTTCGTGCTGATCATGATGGCGCTGCTGGCCGCCGGGGTGGCGACCACGCTGTGGCTGACCACGCAGGCCATCGCCGACTCCTACCGGCTCGAGCAGCTGCGCACCACCAACGCGAACCTGGCCGAGCAGAAGGAACAGCTGCAGCGCGACGTCGCGAAGGCCGAATCGCCCGCTTCGCTGGCCCCCGCGGCCCAGCAGCTGGGCATGGTGCCCGGCGGCGACCCGGCGCGGATCGTCGTCGGCCCGGACGGCAAGACCTCGCTCGTCGGCGAGCCCAAGGAGGCCAAGGCGGACGCCCCGGTCGTGCCGGCCGCGCCGCCCGCCGCGCCCGCCGCCGGCACGCAGTCGCAGCAGGGTGCGCCGATCGAGGGTGACCAGCCCGCCGTGCCCGCCGAGGAGCAGCCGCCGGCGCAGCCGGGAGGCGGCCAGTGATGGCTTCGGGCCGCAGCCAGGTCCGCGCCCGCGCCGCGGGCAGCGCGCGGCGCACCTACGCCGCCGGCACCCGCAGCGCGGCCGCGCGCCGCGGCAACGGCGGGCACCGCAGCCGGTTCTCCGCCGTGCGCCTGCTGCTGGTCGCCGTGCTGCTCGTGGCCGGCGTGAAACTGGTGCAGGTGCAGTGGTTCGACGCCGCGGCGCTCTCCGCCGCGGCCGAGCGGCAGCGCACCCAGACCATCGACATCCCCGCCCAGCGCGGGTCCATTGTGGACCGCAACGGCGCGAAGCTGGCGTTCAGCGTCGAGGTGCGCACGCTCTCGGTGAACCTCAAGGCGCTGCACAAGAGCATGGACGACTACGCGGCGAAGAACCCCGGCACGTCGAAGACGTTCGACTCCGAGACCGCCGCGGCCGCCAAGTACATCGCGGGCAAGCTGCCGAACGTGCTCAGCGAGCAGCAGCTGCTCGACCTGTTCCACAAGCAGGCGTCCTTCACCTACCTGGTGAACAACGTCGAGCCCTCCATCGCCGCCGACATCGTCAAGCACTTCGCGTGGATCGGCGTCGAGAAGCGCGCGCTGCGCGAATACCCGGGTGGGAACCTGGCCTCGAACATCGTCGGCGCCGCGAACTGGCGCTCCGAAGACCCGGACGTGTCGAAGCACAACCTGCACGGGCTCGTCGGCCTCGAGCTGCTGCGCGACAACGACCTGGCCGGTACGCCGGGCCGGATGCTGGTCAACACCAAGAACGGCAGCGACAACGTCGTCATCCCGGGCACCGAGCGCGACCTGCAGGCCGCCGTCCCCGGCTCGGACCTCGAGCTGACCATCGACTCCGACCTGCAGTACGAGGTCCAGCGCCAGCTGACCGACTACGTCCAGCAGTCGCACGCCAAGGGCGGGCAGGCCGTCGTCATGGACGCCAAGACCGGCGAGGTCTACGCGCTGGCCAACGACAAGACGTTCGACCCCAACGACCAGAGCAACTGGACCACCGACGACCTGGCCAACCCCGCGGTCACCACGCCGTTCGAGCCCGGGTCGGTCAACAAGCTCGTCACCGCCACCGGGGCGATCGAATACGGCGTCGCCACACCGGAGTCGACGATCGAGGTGCCCGGCGCGCTGCAGGTGGCCGACAAGACGGTGCACGACGCCTGGACCCACGGGACCCAGACGTTCACCACCACCGGCATCTTCGCCAAGTCGTCCAACATCGGCACCCTGCTGCTGGCGCAGAAGATCGGCGAGGAGCGCTACGCCAACCTGCTCAAGTCGTTCGGCCTCGGCCAGCGCACCGGCGTCGGTCTCCCCGGTGAGAGCTCGGGCGTGGTGCCCGCGCGCAGCCAGTGGTCGGCGACCACCTTCGGCAACCTGCCCATCGGGCAGGGCCTGTCGATGACCGTCCTGCAGATGGCCGGCATGTACCAGGCGATCGCCAACGACGGCCTGCGCGTCGAACCCCGCATCGTCAAGGCGAAGGTCAACCCGGACGGCACGACCGTGCCCGAGCCGGCCCCCAAGGCGGTCCAGGTGGTCGGCCCCCAGACGGCCAAGACGGTGCGCGACATGATGCGCGCGGTCGCCCAGAACGGCAAGGGCCTCCAGAAGGGCACCGCGCCCTCGGCGGCGGTCGAGGGTTACCAGATCTCCGGGAAAACGGGCACCGGCCAGCAGGTCGACCCGCGGACGAAGGCCTACAGCGACCACCTGTACAACATCACCTTCGCCGGCATCCTGCCCGCCGACCACCCGCGGTTCGTCGTGGGGATCCGGCTCGACGCGCCCGACACGACGCTGCCGGTGGGGCACTCGGCCGCGCCGCTGTTCCACACCATCGCCTCGTACGTGACGCAGCGGTTCCAGATTCCGTTGTCCGACGGTCCCTCGCCGGAGGTTCCGCTCATCATCGCCCCGTAAGCACTGTCCGTTAAAGCCCCCTCACGCGGGTGAGCGGGCTTTGACGCGTGAGCGTCCACATCGGCCTGCTCCGACGGGGAAACCGTTGCGGGACAACGACGTCGAGACCGCCGTTTAGCACATGTGCCCGGCTCGCACGCAATCGCCGTACCGCGTGCGGGTGCCCGAACCGCCCGCCGGTAGCCTCTTGGCCGTGTCCGTGTCCTCGTCCAGTTCCCAGGTGCCGGAAAGCCCGGTGAAAGCGGTCCCCGCGCCGCCCCGCCCGGCGCGCATCGACCCGGTCCCGCTGGCGACGCTGCTCGCCAGGGCGGACGCCCGCCTCATCGCCGGCTCGCCCGACGCGGCCGAGCTCACCGTCACCGGCACCACGCTGCGCGCGCAGCACGTGCTGCCCGGTGACCTCTTCGCCGCCTTGCCGGGCGCCCGCGCCCACGGCGCCGACTTCAGCGACCAGGCCGTCGCCGCCGGCGCCGTGGCGGTGCTGACCGACGCCGAAGGCGCCGGGCGGCCCGCCCTGCGCGACGCCGGCGTCCCCGTCCTCGTGCACCCGGACCCGCGCGCGGCCCTCGGCGAGATCGCCGCCTGGATCTACGGCGAGCCCTCGCTGCGGCTGGCCGTCCTCGGCGTCACCGGCACGTCCGGCAAGACCACGACGTCCTACCTGGTCGACGCCGGTCTGCGGGCCGCCGGCCTGACCACCGGCCTGATCGGCACGGTCGAGACCCGGATCGCCGGCGAACGCCTGGTCAGCGGCTTCACCACGCCCGAGGCGCCGGACCTGCAGGCGCTGCTCGCGGTGATGCTCGAGCGCGGCGTCACGCACGTGCCGATGGAGGTCTCCAGCCACGCGCTCGCGCTGGGCCGCGTCAACGGCACCCGGTTCGCCGTCGGCGCCTTCACCAACCTCTCCCAGGACCACCTGGACTTCCACAAGGACATGCAGGAGTACTTCGCCGCGAAGTCCCTGCTGTTCGACGGCCGTTCGACGCACGAGGTCGTCGTGGTCGACAGCGCGTGGGGCCGGGCCCTGCTCACCCCGCAGACGATCACCGTGACGACCGATCCGGCCACCGGCGCGGCCTGGAAGGCCACCGGCATCGAGGCCACCCCGCACGGCGAGCAGACGTTCACCCTGCACGGCCCGGACGGCGCCCGCGCCGCCGCCCGGATCCCGCTGCCCGGCGAGTTCAACGTCGCCAACGCCGTGCTCGCCGCCGCGATCCTGAGCACCGCCGGGGTGTCGCTGGAGCACATCGTCGCCGGGCTGGCCCAGGTGCAGGTGCCGGGCCGGATGGAGCGCGTCCACGTCGGCCAGGAGTTCACCGCCGTCGTCGACTACGCCCACAAGCCGGCCGCGGTCGCCCAGGGCCTGGACGCGCTGCGGGCCCGCACCGAGGGGCGGATCATCACCGTCCTCGGCTGCGGCGGCGACCGCGACACCGCCAAGCGCCCGATGATGGGCGAGGCCGCGGCCCGCCGCAGTGAGGTCCTGATCGTCACCGACGACAACCCGCGCTCCGAAGACCCGGCGGCCATCCGCGCCGCCATGCTCGCCGGCGCCCGCTCGGTCGGGCCCGCCGAGAGCGGCGAGGTCGTCGAGATCGGCGACCGCCGCGAGGCCATCGCGCACGCCGTCTCGCTCGCCGGGCCGGGCGACATCGTCTTCCTCGCCGGCAAGGGACACGAGTCCGGCCAGGAGGCCGGCGGCGTCGTGCACCCGTTCTCCGACCGCGACGAGCTGGCCGCGGCCATCCGCAACAAACTCGAGGTGAGTGTGTGATCGTGCTCAGCCTGGCCGAGATCGCCGACGTCGTCGGCGGCCGGCTGCACCGCGCCGACCCGGGCGCGCAGGTGACCGGCACCGTGGAGTTCGACACCCGGAAGCTCACGCCCGGCGGCCTGTTCGTCGCGCTGCCGGGGGAGAAGGTCGACGGCCACGACTTCGCCGCGCAGGCCGTCGCGGCCGGCGCCGTGGCCGTGCTGGCCGCCCGCGAGGTCGACGCGCCCGCGATCGTCGTGCCGCCGCTGCCCGCGGGCGAGGCCCACGAGCGGTCGGTCGCGCTGACCGGCGACAAGGACGGCTCCGGCGCCGCCGTGCTGGCCGCGCTGGCCAAGCTCGCCCGGTTCGTCGTCCAGCGCCTGGCCGAGGGCACCTTGACCGTCGTCGGCGTCACCGGCTCCTCCGGCAAGACCTCGACCAAGGACGTCATCGCGCAGCTGCTCGAGCCGCTCGGCCCGACGGTGGCGCCGCCCGGGTCGTTCAACAACGAGCTCGGTCACCCTTGGACGGCCCTGCGCGCCGACGCCGGGACGAAGCACCTCGTGCTGGAGCTGTCCGCGCGCGGCCCTGGGCACATCGCCCACCTCGCGGAGATCGCGCCGCCGAAGATCGGCGTCGTGCTCAACGTCGGCAGCGCGCACGTCGGCGAGTTCGGTTCGCGCGAAGGCATCGCGAAGACCAAGGGCGAGCTGGTCGAGGCGCTGCCCGCGGACGGCGTCGCGGTGCTGAACCTCGACGACCCGCTGGTCGCGGCCATGGCGAGCCGCACGAAGGCCCGGGTGGTGTTCGTCGGCGAAAGCCCCTCCGCCCAGGTCCGCGCGGAGAACATCACCCTCGACGACGAGGCCCGCCCGTCCTTCCGGCTGATCACCCCGGCCGGCGAGGCCGACGTCGAGCTGCCGCTGCACGGCGAGCACCACGTCGGCAACGCGCTGTCCGCGGCGGCGGTCGCGCTGGAGCTGGGCAGCACCCCGGCGGACATCGCGGCGCGGCTCTCCGGCCTCGAACGGCGGTCGGCGCGGCGCATGGAGGTCGTCACCCGGCCCGACGGCGTGACGATCCTCAACGACTCCTTCAACGCCAACCCCGAGTCGATGCGGGCCGGCCTGAAGGCCCTCGCGGCGATGACGCGGGAAACCGGCCGCCGGTCCTGGGCCGTGCTCGGCGTGATGGGCGAGCTCGGCGCGGACGCGGTCAACGCCCACGACGAAATCGGCAGGCTGGTCGTCCGGCTGAACATCGCCAAGCTCGTCGTGATCGGTCCCGAGGCGGCGGCCATGCACCAGGGGGCGCACCAGGAAGGCTCCTGGGGCGAGGAATCCACTCTGGTACCCGACGTCGAGGCCGCCGTCGCCCTGCTGCATGATCAGCTCCGCCCCGGGGACGTGGTGCTGGTGAAGGCCTCCAAGGCGGCCGGCCTCTGGCGGGTCGCCGAAGCCCTGCTCGACCCCCGGGAAACCGACAACTCCGAGAATCGCTCGAACGGTGGTGACGCGTGATCAGCATCCTGATCGCGGCCGCGGCGGGCCTGCTGGTCTCCATCATGCTGACGCCCTACCTGATCCGGGTCTTCTCCCGGCAGGGCTTCGGCCAGGAGATCCGCGAGGAAGGCCCCCAGGGACACAAGTCCAAGCGCGGTACCCCGACCATGGGCGGTGTCGCGATCATCACCGCGATGGTCGTCGGGTACTTCGCCGCGCACCTGATCAACTGGATGTTCAACTCCCGCAGCGGCGCGCCGACGGCTTCCGGGCTGCTCGTGCTGATGCTGGCGGTGGGGCTGGGGATCGTCGGGTTCCTCGACGACTTCATCAAGATCCGCAAGCAGCGCAACCTGGGGCTGAACAAGACCGCGAAACTGGTCGGGCAGCTCGTCGTCACCATCGCGTTCGCGGTGCTGGTGCTGAACTTCCCGAACGAGCACGGCATCACGCCGGCGTCGGAGAGCCTCTCCTACGTCCGCGACCTCGCGCTGATCACCTTCCCGTCGGTGATCTTCGTGATCTTCTGCTACATCGTGATCTCCGGCTGGTCGAACGCGGTGAACTTCACCGACGGCCTCGACGGCCTGGCCGGCGGTGCGGCGGCGATGGTGCTGGCCACCTACGTGGTCATCTCGTTCTGGCAGGAGCGGCTCTCCTGCGCCAACGCGCCGGCCCCGGCCTGCTACGACGTCCGCGACCCGCTGGACCTGGCCGTGGTCGCCGCCGCGGCGACCGGCGCCTGCGTCGGGTTCCTCTGGTGGAACGCGGCCCCGGCGAAAATCTTCATGGGCGACACCGGTTCGCTGGCCCTCGGCGGCCTGGTCGCCGGCCTGTCCATGACCACCCGCACCGAGCTGCTCGCCATCGTCATCGGCGGCCTCTTCATGGTCGAGATGATCTCGGTGGTCGCGCAGATCGCGGTGTTCCGGACGACCCGGCGAAGGTTGTTCCGGATGGCGCCGTTCCACCACCACTTCGAGCTCGCGGGCTGGGCCGAAACCACGGTGATCATCCGGTTCTGGCTGCTTTCCGCGATCTGCTGCATGTTCGGGCTCGGCCTGTTCTACAGCGAGCAGCTGGGTCTCGGAGGCTGACGTTGGACGTCGCTGGTCGTCACGTTCTGGTCGCCGGAGCCGGGGTCACCGGCAAGTCGGTGGTCCCGGTGCTGGTCGAGCTGGGTGCGCGCGTCACCGTCACCGACGGCAACGCCGAACGCCTGGCCGAGCTCGAGGGTCTCGGCGCCGAGCTGGTGCCCGGTCTGACCGAGCCGCCTGCCGACGTCGTCCTCGTCGTCACCAGCCCGGGCTGGCGGCCGACGTCGCCGCTGCTCGTGGCCGCCGCCGAGGCGGGTGTCGAGGTCATCGGCGACGTCGAGCTGGCCTGGCGCGTCGGCCGGCTGCGCGAACACCCGCCGTGCTGGCTGGTGATCACCGGCACCAACGGCAAGACGACCACCGCGGGCATGCTGGAGTCGATCCTCAAAGCGGCCGGCAGCAACGCCGTGGCCTGCGGGAACATCGGGTACGCGGCGCTCGACGCGGTCCGTGCGGGCTACGACGTGCTGGCTGTCGAGCTGTCGAGCTTCCAGCTGCACTGGTCGTCGACGCTGGCCCCGGACGCGGCCGTGGTGCTGAACCTGGCCGAGGACCACATCGACTGGCACGGCTCGATGGACGAGTACGCGGCCGCGAAGGGCCGGGTGTACACCCGCGCCAAGGTCGCCGTGCACAACGCCGACGACGACTGGTCCACCCGGATCGCCGCCGAGCACGCCCCGGAGAACGCCCGCCGCGTCGGTTTCCAGCTCGACACCCCGCGCGCCGGGGAACTGGGCGTCGTCGAGGACCTGCTGGTCGACCGCGCCTTCGTGGCGGACCCGGCGAACAGCGCCGAGGCACTCGCGACGCTGTCGGACGTCCGCCCGGCGGGCCCGCACAACGTCGCGAACGCCCTCGCCGCGGCCGCGCTGGCCCGCGCCCACGGCGTCTCGCCGGAGGCCGTGCCGAAGGGCCTGCGCGAGTACCAGCCGGCCCCGCACCGGGCCGCGGAGGTCGCCGAGGTGGCCGGGGTGCGGTACGTCAACGACTCGAAGGCCACCAACCCGCACGCGGCCGCCGGGTCCCTGCGCGCCCACGAAAGCATCGTGTGGATCGCCGGGGGCCAGCTCAAGGGCGCCTCGGTCGACGAGCTGGTGAGCAGCATCGCCGGCCGTCTCCGCGGGGTCGTGCTGCTCGGCGTCGATTCACCCGTGATCGCCGCCGCGGTTGCGCGACACGCGCCGGATGTCCCGGTGAACAGCCTCCGTCCGGGTGACGATGAACCCATGACTGCGGCGGTGAGTGCGGCCAGCGCGATGGCCCGGCCCGGTGACGTGGTGCTCCTGGCACCCGCCGCGGCGTCGTTGGACATGTTCTCGAGCTACGGCGAGCGCGGCGACGCGTTCGCCGCGGCCGTGCGTGTCCTCCGCGACGACGCAGCGGGGGAGCCGAGTGACGACAGCTGAAACCAAGCCCGTACCGCCGCCGAAGCGGCCGCGCCGCGAGCGCAAGGAGAGCGGCTTCGTCGCCGTCCGGACCGCGCTGACCGCGTGGCTCTCGCGGCCGCTGGCGTCGTTCCACCTCGTGCTCGCCCTGACCGGGGTGCTCACCGTCATCGGCATCGTCATGGTGCTCTCGGCGTCGTCGGTCGAGTCCTACAACCCGAAGACCGGCAGCGGGGTGTACTCGCTGTTCGTCAAGCACCTCGTGTTCGTCGCCCTCGGTTCCGTGGTGTTCTGGCTGGGCCTGCGGGTGAAGCTCGAGCGGATCCGCCGCATGTCGGCCACCGCGACGGTGATCTGCCTCGGCCTGCTCGTGCTCGTGCTCACCCCGCTCGGCTCCACGGTCAACGGCTCGCAGGGCTGGTTCCGGATCGGCGACTTCACGTTCCAGCCGGTCGAGGCGGCGAAGGTCGCGCTGGCCTTCTGGGGCGCCCACATCCTGGTGATCAAGTACAACGTGATCCACCAGTGGCGGCACCTGCTGGTGCCGGTGGTGCCGATCGCGCTGCTGATGTTCGCCCTGGTCATGCTGCAGCCGGACCTCGGCGGCACGGTCACCCTGGCCGTGGTGCTGCTGGCGCTGCTGTGGTTCGCCGGCGCCCCGAAGCGGCTGTTCGGCGTGATCCTCGCCGGCGGCCTGGCCGGTGTGCTCGTGCTCGCCATCACCGCGCCCTACCGGCTCGACCGCGTCATGTCGTTCCTGTCGCCGGACGCCGACACCAGCGCCGAGGGCTTCCAGGCGAACCAGGCCAAGCTGGCGCTGGCCGACGGCGGGGTGCTCGGCAAGGGCCTCGGCCAGGGCGCGGCCAGCTGGAGCTACCTGCCGAACGTCCAGAACGACTTCATCTTCGCCCTGATCGGCGAGGAGCTCGGCTTCGTCGGCTGCACCGTGGTGCTGAGCCTCTTCGCCGGGGTCGCCGTCGTCGGCCTGCGGATCGCCACCCGCAACATCGACCCGTGGATCCGGATCGTCTCCGGCACGCTGACCGTCTTCCTGGTCGCGCAGGCCGGCATCAACATCGGCTACGTCGTCGGCCTGCTGCCGGTCACCGGCGTCACGCTGCCGCTCATCTCCTACGGCGGCACCTCCCTGGTGATCACCATGCTCATCATGGGGGTGCTCGCGAACGCCGCCCGGCACGAACCGGAGGCGGTGGCCGCACTGCGCACACAGGGGCCGGGTAAATTCGGACGTCTGCTGCGGCTGCCCGCGCCCGACCCGTACCGCCCGCCCGCCACGCGCAAGGCGGCGGGACGGAGTGGGGCGAAGGCGGCCAGGCCGGCGCCCCGTGCGGCCCGGCCCGCCCCGGCTCAGGAACGACGCAGGTCGGTCCGCGAACCGGTGCGCCGCAGCACGGCACGGACGAGCACGGCCCGCACGAGCACGTCTCGCGGCGGGGCCGCGCGGACAACAGCGAGCCGTGGTACCCGGAGTACCGCGAACCGGAGAGGTCATAGGTGAGTAAGCCCGTCAAGGGAACCGAGCGAGCCGCCGCGGGCCAGGGGCCCGTGGTCGTGGTCGCCGGAGGTGGCACCGCAGGACACATCGAACCCGCCCTCGCCCTGGCCGACGCCGTCATGCGGCTGCGCCCGGACGCGAAGGTCGTCGCGCTCGGCACCGAGCGCGGCCTGGAGAACAAACTCGTCCCGGCCCGCGGCTACCCCCTCGAGCTGATCCCGCCGGTGCCGCTGCCGCGCAAGCCGTCGGCCGAGCTGGTCAAGCTGCCGTTGAAGGTCCGCGACTCGGTGCGCAAGACCCGCGAGGTCCTCGACCGGGTCGGCGCGGACGTCGTCGTCGGCTTCGGCGGCTACGTCGCCCTGCCCGCCTACCTGGCCGCGCGCGGCCGGGTCCCGATCGTCGTGCACGAAGCCAACCAGTCGCCGGGCCTCGCGAACAGGGTCGGCGCGCGGTTCGCCCGCCGGGTGGCGGTCGCCGTCCCGGGAACGCCGCTGGCGAAGGCCGAGGTCGTCGGGATCCCGCTGCGGCGCTCGATCACTTCGCTGGACCGGGCCGCGCTGCGGGCCGAGGCCCGCGCGCACTTCGGCCTGGACCCGGACGCGCCGACGCTGCTGGTGTTCGGCGGTTCGCAGGGCGCGCAGTCGATCAACGCCGCGCTGTCGGGCGCGGCGAAGGACCTCGCGGACGCCGGTGTCGGCGTCCTGCACGCGCACGGACCGAAGAACACGCTGGTCGTGCAGGAGTTCCCGGGCAGACCGGCGTACGTGCCGGTGCCGTACCTGGAGCGGATGGACCTGGCCTACGCGGCGGCCGACGTCGCCGTGTGCCGGTCCGGGGCGATGACCGTCGCCGAGGTGACCGCGGTCGGGCTGCCCGCGGTGTTCGTCCCGCTGCCGCACGGCAACGGCGAGCAGGCCACCAACGCCCGGCCCGCCGTCGACGCCGGGGCCGCGCTGATGGTCGCCGACGCCGACCTCACCGCGGCCAAGGTCGCCGACCTGGTCGTCCCGCTGGTCACCGACGCCGACCGCGTCGCCAAGATGGGCGCGGCGGCGGTCGGCATGGGCCACCGCGAGGCCGACGAGACCCTCGCCCGCATCGTCTTGGAGGCCGCCGGTGGCTGAGCCGACCCAGCCCGAACTGCCCGAAGAACTGCACCGGGCCCACCTGATCGGGATCGGCGGGGCCGGCATGTCCGGCATCGCACGGATCCTGCTGGCCCGCGGCGCGAAGGTGTCCGGCTCGGACGCCAAGGAGTCGCGTGCGCTGCTGTCCCTGCGCGCGCAGGGCGCGGAGCTGTTCGTCGGCCAGCGTGCGGCCAACCTGGCCGAACTGGCCGAACCGCCGTCGGCCGTGGTCGTCTCGACGGCGATCAAGGAGACCAACCCCGAGCTGGCCGCGGCGCGCGCGGCGGGCATCCCGGTGCTGCACCGAGCCCAGGCGCTGGCCGGGCTGATGGCAGGCCACCGCGTCGCCTGCATCGCGGGCACGCACGGCAAGACGTCGACGACGTCGATGCTCACCGTGGCGCTGCAGCACTGCCGGCTCGACCCGTCGTTCGCCATCGGCGGCGACCTCAACGAGTCCGGCGCCAACGCCCACCACGGCGAGGGTGGCGTCTTCGTCGCCGAGGCCGACGAGAGCGACGGCTCGTTCCTGACCTACTCGCCGTCGGTCGCGGTGGTGACGAACGTCGAGCCGGACCACCTGGACCACCACGGCACGGCCGAGGCCTACACGAAGGTGTTCACCGAGTTCGTGAGCCGGATCGTGCCGGGCGGGCTGCTCATCGTCTGCGGCGACGACCCCGCGGCGGACGAACTGGGCACCCAGGCGTCGGACCTCGGCGTCCGGGTGCGCCGCTACGGCCGCACGGTGACCGGCGAAGGCGACGCGCGGGTCCTGGACTACGTCCCGGCGCCGGACGGCGGTGTCGTGCGGCTCGCGCTGGACGGTGCCGAGGTGTCGGTGCGCGTCGCGGTGCCGGGTGAGCACATGGCGCTGAACGCGGTCGCGGCCCTGCTGGCCGGGATCGAGCTGGGTGCGCCGGTTCCCGGCCTGGTGGAAGGGCTCGGGGCGTTCGGCGGGGTGCGGCGGCGGTTCGAGTTCAAGGGCCGGGCCGGCGACGTCCGCGTCTACGACGACTACGCCCACCACCCGACCGAGGTGGCCGCGCAGCTGCGCGCGGTGCGCACGGCGGCCGGGTCCGGCCGGGTCATCGTGGTGTTCCAGCCGCACCTGTACTCGCGGACGAAGACGTTCTCGGTGGAGTTCGCTGCCGCGTTGTCACTGGCCGACGAGGTCGTCGTGCTGGACGTCTACGGCGCCCGCGAAGAGCCCGAACCGGGGATCACCGGCGCGCTGATCGCGGACCGGGTGACCGCGTCGGTGCACTACGAGCCGGCGTTCGACGTCGCCGCGCCGCTGGTGGCCGGGCTGGCGAAGCCCGGCGACCTGGTGGTGACCATGGGCGCCGGCGACGTGACGCAGCTCGGGCCGGAGATCCTCGCCGAGCTGGACAAGCGCTGAGGCCATGAGTCCGACCAGGGAACGCCGCCGTCCGTCCGATCAGGACGCACGGGAGCGCGCGGCCCTGGCCAGGGAACGGCGGGGGCGGCGCTCCGAAGAGGAGCGCCGCCGGACCCGCGCGGCGCGGCCCAAACCGAGCCCGCGCACCCGGGCGAACCGGCCCAACCGGCAGGTGGAGATCCGCCGCCGGTGGGTCGCGCTGCTGTCCGTGCTCACCGTGGTGGCCCTGGTCTACCTGCTGTTCTTCAGTTCCACGCTCGGCGCGCAGGACGTCTCGGTCAGCGGTTCCCGCACGGTGTCCGCCGACCAGATCCGCACGGCGGCGGCGGTCCCGGCGGGCCAGCCGATGCTGCGGCTGAGCACCGGCGAGATCCGCGACCGCGTGGCGGCGATGCCGGGCATCGCGACGGTCGAGGTGTCGCGTTCGTGGCCGAACACGGTCGAGATCACGGTGACCGAGCGGACGGCGATCGCGTTCTTCGACAGCGGCCCGGGCGGCGACGGGGTCCACCTGGTCGACGGGGGCGGCGTGGTGTTCAAGACGGTCTCGGCGCGGCCTCCGGGCCTGCCGGAGCTGAAGCTGCCGAAGGTGTCGGCGGACGACCCGGTGACCCGCGCGGTGACGGCGGTGCTCGGAGTGCTCCCGGAGCAGCTGATCAAGCAGGTGACGACGGCGTCGGCGAAGACGCCGGCGAGCGTGGAGTTCACGCTGGCCAACGGCAAGATCGTCCGCTGGGGAACGGCGGAGCAGACGGACCGGAAGGCCAAGGTCCTGGCGGCGCTGCTCACCCAGGACGGCAAGGTCTACGACGTCGCCGCGCCGGAACTGCCGACCATCACCCCCTGAAATCCCTTTTATGTGCACCGGTGTTCTCGTATGCCGTACGATCTCGTACGGCATACGAGAATGAGGAGGGTGCACATGACGATCCTGGTGACGGGTGCAACCGGCAGCGTCGGCCGGCTCGTGGTCGACGAACTGCTCGCGGCGGGAATCCCCGTACGGGCGCTGACCGTCGACCCCGGACGCGCCAAGCTGCCCCCGGAGGCCGAAGTGGTCGTCGGGTCGCTGGCGAAGCCGTCGACGTTGCCGGTGGCGCTCAAGGGCGTCTCGGCGGTGTACCTCGCGCCGATGGCGCGGACCGTCCGGCGGTTCTGCGAGCTGGCTTCCGACGCCGGCGTCGAAACCGTCGTCGCGTTGTCGGGCAGCAGCGTCGGCGACGACCACGAAGGCTCCAGCGGCCACGAGTACGCCGCCGTCGAGGCCGCCGTCCGGGCGGCCGGGTTCGCCTGGACCTTCCTGCGGCCCGGGGTGTTCATGAACAACACGCTCGATTGGGCGCCCATGGTGCGGGCCGGCGAGGTCGCGATGGCTTACGGCGACGCGACGCAGACGCCCATCGACCTCGGCGACATCGCGGCGGTGGCCGCCCGGGTGCTGGGTTCGGCGGGGCACGTCGGCGCCACCTACGTCCTCAGCGGACCGGAGGCGATCAGCCTGCGCGGGCAGGTCGAGACCCTGGCCGCGGTGCTGGGCCGGGAAATCCGCTTTCGTGAGCTGACTCCGGCGCAGCAGCGCGCGTTGTGGATCGGGTACGGCGTCCCGGAGGAGGCCGTCGGCTGGCTGCTCGAAGGCTTCGAAGAGACGCTGCGGCACCCGCAGGTGCCGACCGGTGTCGTCGAGGACCTGCTCGGCCGGCCGGGGACCACCTACGCGGAGTGGGTGGCCGCGCGGCGAGAGGTCTTCGCCTAGGCCGGCTGCTCGACCGGCTCCCGCGTCCCGGTCCGCTCCGCGCCGATGCCGGCCGCCACGACCAGCACCACCCCCGCGGCCGCACCGGCGCTCGGGACCTGGTGGAGCACGACGAGCCCGATGGTCAAGGCGAGGGCCGGTTCCAGGCTCATCAGCGTCCCGAACGCGGGGGCGGTCAGCCGCCGCAGCGCGAGCATCTCGAGCGCGAACGGCACCACCGGCAGCAGCACCGCGAGCCCGAGCCCGATGAACAGCAGCGGCCAGGTCAGGTGCGCCACCACCGACGGTCCGTAGGCGAGCGTCGCCACGATGCCCGCCACCGGCATCGACACCGCGAGCCCGCGCACGCCGGCCACCTCGTCGCCGACCCGCTGCGTCAGCAGGATGTAGCCGGCCCAGCAGGCCGCGGCCGCGAGCGCGTAGCCGACGCCCGCCGGGTCCGCGCCGCCCCGCCACGGTTCGGTCAGCAGCACCACGCCGAGCGCGGCGAGGACGGCCCACACCCGGTTGCCGCCGCGGCCGCGCGTGACGGCGACGGTCAGCGGTCCGAGGAACTCCAGCGCACTCGCCGTCCCGAGCGGCAACCGGGCGGCCGCTTGCATGAAGAACATGGTCATCCCCGCCGTGACCACGCCCAGCCCGCAACAGGCCGCGAAGGTGCCCGGCCGGAACGACGACGGCCGCGGCCGCACCACGACGAGCAGCAGCACCCCGGCCCAGGTCAGCCGCAGCCAAGCGGCGCCTTCGGGACCGATGCGGTCGAACAGGCCGACCGACGCGGCGAGGCCGAGCTGGACGCAGAGCATGGCGGCGACGGCGAGGGTCGCTCCGGTGCGGGACGAGGTGGGCACGGGACCAGCAAAGCCGACGGGGACCGTCCATGTCCACGTGCCGATCGTGGACATATCGTCCGGGAATCCGGGACAATGACCGCGTGGACACCCGCCGGCTCCCGTATCTGCTCGAGCTGTCCCGCCACGGCTCGATGCGCGCCGTGGCGGACGTGCTCGGGACGACGACGTCGACGGTCTCTCAGCAGATCGCGGTCCTGGCGCGCGAGACCGGCGTGCCCCTGCTCGAGCCGGACGGCCGGCGCGTGCGGCTCACCCCCGCGGGACGGCGCCTGGCCGAGCACGCGGTGACGATCCTCGCCGCCGTGGAGGCCGCCCACGCCGACCTCGACCCCCACGCCGAGCCGGCCGGCACGGTGCGGGTCGCCGGGTTCGCCACGGCCGTGCGGCGCGCGGTGCTCCCGGCGGCCACCGCGCTCGCCGCGAACCACCCGCAGGTCGAGCTGCGGATCAGCGAGTACGAACCGCAGGAGGCGGTCGCCGCGCTGCTGGCCGACGACATCGACCTGGCCCTCATCTACGACTACGACCTCGCCCCGGCCAGCGTGGACCCCGCGATCACTGTTGGTCCACTGTGGACAGCCCGCTGGGCACTGGGTGTGCCGGCCCCCGACGCGGCCCGCGCGAGCGGGGGCGCGACGGTGGCGGTCTTCGAGGCGTTCCGCGGCCACGGCTGGATCGTCAACTCCCGCAACAGCGCCGACGAGGACGTGGTCCGCAGGCTGGCCTCGATGGCGGGCTTCACCCCGGCCGTGAAGCACCGCGCGGACAGCCTGGACCTGGTCGAGGACCTGATCGCGAAGGGCCCGGCCCCCGCCGTCGGCCTGCTGCCGTCGGGGCGGGTGACGAAGCCGGGCGTGGCGCTGGTGCCGCTGGCCGGGCCGGAGGTGCGGCAGCGGGCTTTTGCGTGCACCCGGCGTGGGCGGGAGGCGTGGCCGCCGTTGGCGCTGGTTCTCGGGCTGCTGGCTCGTTAGGCGCGGGTGCGGGTCATCCCGGCCAGACCGAGCAGCGGGAGCACGCCGGCGAACACGACGACCGCCGTCCAGCCGCCGAGGTGGTACGCGATCGAACCCGCCTGCGAACCGATGGCGCCGCCGATGAAGAACGTGCCCAGGTAGACGCTGTTGATCCGGGCGCGGGCCGAGGGGTCGAGCTGGTAGATCGTGTGCTGGCCGACCACCAGCGTCGTCTGGACGGCCATGTCCACGGCGATCGCGGCGATCGCCAGCAGGATCACGCTGTGCGCGCCGAAGCCGGCCAGCGCGAACGCCGCGGCGCACAGCACGAAGGCGCCCGCGGTGAGCCGACGGCCGTGGCCGTGGTCCGACCACCGGCCGGCCAGCGGGGCCACCGCCGCGCCGGCCGCGCCCGCCAGTGCGAAGAGCCCCACGCCCAGCTGGGAGTAGTTGAAGGGCGGTGCGGTCAAGACGAACGCGATGGTCGTCCAGAACGCGCTGAACGACCCGAACATCGCCGACTGGTAGAGGGCGCGGTGGCGCAGGGGCGGGTGTTTCCGCGCCATGGCCAGGGTCGACCGGATCAGCTGCCCGTAACGGACGTCGGTCTTGGGTGCGCGACGCGGCAGGATGAACCGCAGCACCACGGCGAGCGCCGCCATCGCCCCCGCCGAGATCAGGAACACGACGCGCCAGCTGGTCACTTCGGCGAGCAGGCTCGCGACCACCCGGGAAAGCAGGATGCCGAAGAGCAGCCCGCTGACGACCCGCCCGACGATCCGGCCGCGGATGGCGTCGGGGGAGATGTCGGCGGCGAACGGGATGAGGATCTGCACGACGACCGACGCCGCCCCGACGGCCAGCGAGGCGATCAGCAGCACGGCGAACCCGGGCGCGATCCCGGTGACGACCAGCCCGGCGCAGGCGAGCGCGAGCAGCGTCGCGACGAGGCCGCGGTTCTCGAGCCGGTCGCCGAGCGGCACGAGCAGCAGCATCCCGGCGGCGTACCCGATCTGGGTGGCGGTGACGACCCCGCCGGCGGCGGCTTCCCCGACGCCGAAGGCCTTCTGCAGCTCGGCGAGCAGCGGCTGGGCGTAGTACAGGTTGGCGACGGTCAGTCCACAGGAGACGGCCAGCAGCAGCACGAGCCAGCCCGGCGGGGCCTTCTGCTCGGTCTCGGTCATGCGGGCGCCCCCAGGATCTCGGAACCGGTTTGATCGGTTCCCGACGGTACCAGTCAAACCGGTTCCGGCGTACTGTGACCCGCATGACGGACAGATTCCGGGCGGGAGCGGGCCGCCTGTGCCTCGACTTCCTCCGGACGCTGCGGTACCGGGGGACGCCTTCGGAGACGGAGGAACTCCCGGACGCGCCGGCGTGGGGGGCGTGGATCGACCAGCTGGGCCCGTTCCCGGCCCCGGTGCACCCGGCTTCGGTGAGCGACGCGCAGGCCTTGCGCGAGGCGATCCACGAGCTGCTGACCGGCCCGGTGCGGCCGTCGACGCGGCAGCGGCTGAACCGGTTCGCGGCGCCGCCGGTGCCGGCACCTTCGTTGACGCCGTCGGGCGAACTGCGTTGGCAGGCTTCGGATCCCGCGTCGGCGATGCTGGCGTTGCTGGCCCGGGACGCGCTGGACCTGGTGACGTCGCCGGAGTTCGCCCGGGTCCGGCGGTGTGCGGGACCGCGGTGCGGGGCGTTGTTCCTGGACACGTCCCGCCCGGGGACGCGGCGGTGGTGCTCGATGGGCGTTTGCGGGAACCAGGCGAAGAAGTCGGCTTACCGGGCCAAGGCGGCCACGACGTAGAACGGCCCTCCCGCCGGCAGCGGGAGGGCCGTCCGTGGCCGAAAAATCAGGCGAGGGCCGCGTCCATGGTGATCGTCGTGCCGGCCAGGGCCTTCGACACCGGGCACGTCTTCTCCGCTGTCTCCGCGTACTCGGCGAACTGCTCCGCCGTCACGCCCGGGATCGACGCCCGCAGGGTGATCGCGATGCCGCTGATCTCGAAGCCGCCGCCCTTGGCCGGGCCCAGCGTCACCTCGGCGGTCACGTCGATCGAGTCCGCCGTGAGCTGGTGCGACTCCAGCACGCCCGACAGGTTCATCGCCAGGCAGGACGAGTGCGCCGCCGCGATGAGCTCCTCGGGGCTCGTCTGGCCGTCCGGGTTGCCCGCCCGGGTCGGGAACGACACGGCGAACGAGCCCGCGTTGGACGAGTCCAGCGTGACCTCGCCCTTTCCGCTGTTCAGTCCGCCGACCCAGTGGGTGGTGGCGTCACGGCTGGGCATAGGAGCCTCCTCAATGATCGGGTGAGTACGCGGCGGCCGACGCCGTCAGCCGCCGCAGGGTGGCGATGAGCTGCCGCCGCTCGGCGTCCCCGAGGCCCAGTGCGCAGCCGATCGCCGACGGGACGCCCGCGGCGCGCGTGCGCACCGCCCGGCCCTCGTCGGTCAGGCTGATCACCACCGTGCGTTCGTCCGCGGGCAGCCGTGTCCGCGTGACGAGCCCGTTGGCCTCGAGCCGCTTGAGCAGCGGGGAAAGCGTGCCGTAGTCCAGGTGCAGCGCCTCGCCGATCTCCTTGACCGGCCGGTCGTCGGACTCCCACAGCACCAGCAGCACCAGGTACTGCGGGTAGGTGAGGCCGAGTTCGCCGAGCAGGGGACGGTACGTGTCCGTCACCGCGCGCGACGCCGCGTAGAGCGCGAAGCAGGTTTGCTCATCCAGGAGGAACTCGTCCGGCACGTCCGTAAACCTAGCCCACGATTACATCGTGCGCAAGGTATTCGCCAGAACTGTCGGTGGTGGGTGCCAGACTCCGGCCATGACCGAACGACCGCAGCGCCCGGCTGTCCCGCTCACCGGCGGCGAGCGCGAAATCCTGACCAGCCTGCTCGACTACCACCGGGCCACGGTCGCCTGGAAGTCCGGCGGGCTGACCGAAGAGCAGGCGCGCCGCGTGCACCTGCCGAGCGAGCTGACGACCATCGCCGGCCTGCTCGCCCACCTCACCCTCGACGAATGGTTCTGGTTCGCCGTCGTCGTCGGCGGCGAAGAGGACACGTGGGAGGAACGCCTGAAGGACGACCCGGACGCGGAGTTCCGCATCCCGCCCGGGACCTCGGTGGCCGAACTGCTCGCCGGCTACGAGGAGCAATGCGCCCGCAGCCGCGAGATCGTCGCGAAACACGGCTTGGACGACGAAGTGACGCACAAAGCCGAAACCTTCAACGTCCGCTGGGTCCTCACGCACATGATCGAAGAGACCGCCCGGCACGTCGGCCACCTCGACGTGCTGCGCGAGCTGACCGACGGCCTCACCGGGGAGTGACTCACCTGGGTGGCCACGGGAAGAAGCCGCTGGTGCGCTCAGCGTAGTGCGCGTACGCCGGGCGGGTGCGCGCCATTCCCTTCTCCAGCAACGGTTTACCGGTCCCGCGGACCAGGGTGAAGGTCATCGCCACGGGGGAGAGGATCGTCGCCGCACCCGGCCACGTCGAGCACGCCAGGAGGTAGAGCCCCCACCACACGCACGCGTCGCCGAAGTAGTTCGGGTGCCGCGTGTAGCGCCACAGCCCGGTGTCCAGCACGCGGCCGCGGTTGGCCGGGTCGGCCTTGAACCGGCGCAGCTGCTCGTCGCCGATCGTCTCGAACGCAAAACCGATCAGCCACACCACCACCCCGGTCCAGCCGAGCACGCCGATCCCCGTGCCGTCCACCGCGAACTGCACCGGCAGCGACACGAAGTAGAGGACCACGGCCTGGAGCAGGTACACCCGGACGAACATCCGCAGCGGTCCCGGACCCATCCCGGCGTACCGCGGGTCCTCCGGCAGCTTGTGGTTGCGCAGGTGCAGGTGCACCGACAACCGCACGCCCCACACGACTGTCAGCGCGGTGACCACGAGCCGCAGCGGCAGCGGGCCGTCCCCGAACGGGAAGGCCACCACAGCGACGAGGGCAAAACCGAGGCCCCAGAACGTGTCGATCGTGTCGTACCGCTTGCGTGCCCGGGCGATCCCGAACGTCACGACCACCGCCACGAGCGTGACGGCGGCCGTGACGAGCAGCTGCGGCATCAGGACCACTCCCGCGTCGCGGGCAGGCCGCTGCCGCCGTGCCGGTCGGGCCGCACGGCCAGGATCTGGTCCACGCCCATCCGGTTCTCCTCGAACGCCAGCGCCCCGCCCACCAGGTACAGCCGCCAGACCCGCGCGCCCGTCTCGCCGATGAGCGCGACGACGTCGGCCCAGTTCTCCTCCAGGGTGTCGGCCCAGGCCCGGACCGTCCACACGTAGTGCTCGCGCAGCGCGTGCACGTCCCGGACCTCGAGCCCGGCCGTCTCCAGGTGCCCGATGGTCCGGCCGACCGGCCGCATGGTCATGTCCGGGGCGATGTAGCGCTCGATGAACGCGCCGCCGCCGGGGGCGACGTTCCCGCGGGACATCTGCTGCAGCAGCACCCGGCCGCCCGGCTTGACCATGCGGTGCAGCGTCGCCGCGTACGCCGGGTAGTTGAGCTCGCCGACGTGCTCGCCCATCTCGATCGACGCGACCGCGTCGAACGGCGCGTCCGGCAGCTCCCGGTAGTCCTGGCGGCGCACCTCGACGCGGTCCGCCAGATCGTGCTGCGCGAGCCGGCCGCGGACGTGCTGCAGCTGCTCGGCCGACAACGTGATGCCGACGGCCTCGACGCCGTGGTGCTTCGCCGCGTGCACGAGCAGCGAACCCCAGCCGCAGCCGATGTCCAGCAGCCGCATCCCCGGCCGCAACCCGAGCTTCCGGCAGATCAGCTCCAGCTTGTCGTGCTGCGCCTGCTCGAGGCTCGACGAGCCGGACGTGAAGTAGGCGCACGAATAAGCCATCGACTCGTCCAGCAGCAGCTGGTAGAAGGCGTTGCCCAGGTCGTAGTGGTGGGCGATGGCGGAGCGGTCGCGCAGCAGGCTGTGCAGCTTCCCGGACAGCCGGGCCTCTTCCGCGGGCGGTTTCGGCGGCAGCCCGGCGACGCCGAGCCGGACGGCCAGCCCGGCCGCCGCTGCCCACTCGCGCGGCCCCGGCTTGACCCGGGTGAGCTCGCCCGTGCGGGTGAGGGCCCAGATCCGGCGGAAGCCGTCCGCCAGGTCTCCTTCGACGTCGAGGTCGCCGGTGACGTAGGCGCGGGCGAGCCCCAGCTCCCCGGGCGCGAAGAGCAGGCGGCGCAGGGCGCGGCGGTTGCGCAGCACCACGGTCGGCGCGTCCGCCGGGCCGGCGCGGGTTCCGTCCCAGGTCCGCAGGCCGACGGGGAGTGACCCGCCGAGGAGCTTCCCGGCGAACGAGGCGAGGCGGTGCGCGGTGGTGTTCGGCATGTGCGGGATTCGCGCTCCCCGGCCCGGTGGATTGGTCGCCGCCGGTCACCAACCCGTCGTGAGTGGTAAGGCGGGTTCTAACCCGTCGTGAGTGGTAAGGCGGGTTAGAACCCGCCTTACCACTCACGACAGCCGCGGCAGACTTCTCAGTGGGCGTACACCTCGAACTCGTAGAGCGAGTAGCCGTACTTGGTGCCGCGCTGGACGCCCTGCAGCTTCACGAACCGGGCCGGGGTCGCGGCGAACGAGACGTTGTCCTGCCCGCCGTCCCCGTCGGTCACCGCGGCCGCGTCCGTCCAGTGCGCCGCGTCGGACGAGAGCTGGATCCGGTAGCTCTTGCCGTACGCGGACTCCCAGCTGAGCAGCACCCGCGAAACCTGCTGGACCGAACCGAGGTCGACGGTGATCGCCTGGTCGTCGCTCCAGTCGCTGGCCCAGCGGGTCGAGCCGTTCCCGTCGATCGCGTTCGACGCCGGCGAGTTGAAGAAACCGGACTCGGCGCTCGTGGCGCTGACCGTCTTCGCCGCCGCCAGGTTCGCGATGTTGTCCCCGCGGTGCGCGGCGTACTCGACGACCTGCTGGAACGTCGGGCGGTTCTGCCAGCTGATCTTGTCCTGCGTGATGCCGCCGAGCGGGTTGTGCACGATCGAGTCGGCGCACCACTGGTCGCCGGCCGAGCAGTTCGCGTCACCGGGGTAGACGGTGTTCGCGGGCTGGCCGGCGGCGGTGGTCAGCGAGTCGACGAGCGCCTGGCGGCACGCGGTGACGTCGCCGCCGCCGCAGAACGTCTGCGCGAGCGGGCCCGCCACCGGCTGGCCGAGCACCTGCCGGATGTCCTTGCTGACGTAACCCCACCAGCCGTACTGGAACGACGAGCCCTTGTGCGGCTGCCCGGCGTGCTGCCCGTTGCCGTTCTGCCACCCGGACGGGCTTTCGTTGATGCCGAGCACGCCGGTCATCGCGTTGTAGGCGTTGTCGCCCAGGCCCGGCTTGAACTCGGCCTGGACCAGCAGCGGCCACCAGGCGTCGAAGATGCGGATCGCGTCGGCGTCCGCGTACGCCTTGCTGCCCGGCGAAGTCTCCGTGCGCAGCTGGCCGTGGGAGAGCCAGGTCTTGAGCTTCGCCTCGGCGTCCGCCGCCGCGCCGGTGGCCGGCGCCTTGTCGAGCACCTGCAGCAGCAGCGGCAGCACGCGCTCGGCCCGCAGGTCGGCGAGTGCGGCCTCCGACATCGCCTGGGTCAGGTTGACCCGGGTGACCTTGGTGCCGCTGGTGATCAGCTTCTTCACCCGCGAGTCGAGCAGGTCGACGCGGTGCACGGCGGACTTGTCCGCGCCGGCCGCCGCGTAGCCGTTGGCCTGGGCGTTGTTCCAGCTGACGTAGTAGTCCTGGTTGACCGACTGCGGGTGCTGCGACGACGGCGTGTAGTTCGCGACGTTGCCCGCCGGGTTCCAGCCCGTCCAGTCGTGGCCCTGGTCGCCCCACACCGGCATGTTCGGGTCCACATTGGACTGCCGAGCGGGGTTGGCGCCCGAGTTGTAGTAGGCGATGTCCCTGGAGTCGGCGTAGAACCAGTTGAAGGTGAAGTTGATGTCGGCCGCGGCCCGCTGGAAGTCCGCCGCGGACTTGACGAAGGTCGGGTCGTTCAGCTCCTGGAACCCGATCAGCGAGTCGACCTCGTGGAAGTAGGACGACCGCAGGGCCGCGTACGCCACCGGCTTGCCGCCGACGGTCGCCCGGCTCTGCACCGGCCCGTACCTGGTCCGGTAGCTGCGCAGCGTGTACGAGCCCGCCGCCGTGCCGTCGGCCACCGTCGGCTTCCAGGCGTTCTTGACCTCCACGGTCTCCATCGGGACGCACTTGCCCTGGTAGGTGTAGTGGTTCGAGTCCTTCGTCGGCGCGTTGCCGCTCGGGTCGCACAGCTGCAGCGCGTAGGTGTCGATGATGTCCTGCGCCGACGTCGTCGCGCTCCACGAGTAGTCCTGGCCGCGGCCGAGGAGCACGTACATGCTCAGCCCGGCGAAGGCGGCGCCGCGGGCGCTGATGCCCGGGCCCTGCAGCTCCTGCAGGAGCAGCAGCTGCGGCGCGAAGTAACCGGTCTGCGGGCCGAACACCGCGACCGGGTGGCCGCTGGCGGTCTTCGCGCCGGAGACGAGCAGCGCGTTGGACATGCCGTGCTTCTCGCTCAGCATGTTGGCCGGCAGCACGCCATTCTCGAACATCCCGCGGGCGGGCTCCTGCTCGGCGGGCGCGGCGACGTCCACAGTGGACGGCGTCGCGGTCGCGGCCGAGCCGGTCTTGTCGAACACCAGCTGCTGCGGGGTCACCGAGTTCTTGTCCGGCATGGCCTGCCCGACCGCGTTGGCCGGCGTCTTGCCGTACGGGAAGGTCTGGCCGTCGTGCAGCGTCTTGACCGCCTCGGGGTCGTCCTCCGCCCGCAGGCTCTGCCACACCTTCTCGCCCTGCACGACGCCGTACTTCTCCTGCAGCGCGAGCTTCGCGATGGCGTTCTGCACCTCGCCGCCGCCGCCCGCGCCGAACTCGGCGCCGACCAGCGAGGCGAGCGCGACCAGGTCGGTCAGCTTGAACGGGTCGATCGTGCCGGCGTTGGTGATCGAGTCGACGTGCCCGGTCAGCACGTACTCGCCCGGGAAGTACCGGCCGCTGTGGGAGTCGGTGATGTACTTGTTGATGCCGTCGACGTAGGCCTGCGCGTCGGCGAGGCCCTGCGCGCCACGCGGGCCGCTGGCGGCGGTGCGGTCGATCTGCTGCTGCAGCTCGGTTTCGGTGTACGGCGCGTTCGCGAAGAACTGCTGCTCGAGCTCGCGGTTGGCTTCGGCGCCGCCGGCGAACGAGGTGACCTGGCCGCGAGCGGCGTGGCGCAGGACGTCCATCAGCCACAGCCGGTCCTGCGCGGCCGCGTACCCGGCGCCGAACTCGGTGCCGGCGCGGGTGGTCCCGGTGATGTGCGGGACGCCGAGGGCCTTGTCGCGCACGATGGTGACGTCCGCACGCGGTTTTGTCGTGCTCGCCACCTGGTCGGCCGGGACGCCGAACGAGGAGTCGTTGAAGTACTGGTTGATCGCACCGGTGGTCAGCGTCTTGTAGCCGTTGGCCAGCGAGGAGTACTTCCCGAGCTGGTCGGCCGAGTGCGCCGGGCGGGTGCCGAGCAGCTTGTGCGCCAGTATCTCCGCGAGGGTGGCACTGCCCTGCTCGCCGGGTGGGAGAATGTCGCTGCACTGCCCGCCGCAGTAGTCGTCGGGCGACACGGCCGCCTGCGCGGCCGGCGCGGTGACGGCGACCTGGGTGAGCCCGGCCACGAGGGCCCCCAGTGCCGTTACGGTCAGGGCGCGGATGCGACGTCGCATGCCGGGCTCCCCTCAGTCCAGAAAAGTGACGAAGCGCACGCTACCCAGCAGTAGGGGAAGTGTGAAGACTTTTCGCGTTTTTCCCCTCCTTGGGCGTAGTCCGATCGGCGCAGCATTCGGGGCGTCGGTACGGTGAGGCCCATGACCTTGGAAAAGCCCCTCATCGACCCCCCGGACGGACCTGCGCCGGCCGACCTCGAGATCACCGACATCACCGTCGGTGACGGCGCGGAGGCCACGGCGGGCAAGACCGTCACCGTGCACTACGTCGGCGTCGCGCACTCGACCGGCGAAGAGTTCGACGCGTCCTGGAACCGCGGCGAGCCGCTGCGCTTCGGCCTCGGTGCCGGCCAGGTCATCTCCGGCTGGGACCAGGGTGTCGCGGGGATGAAGATCGGCGGCCGCCGCAAGCTGGTGATCCCGCCGCACCTGGCCTACGGCGACCGCGGTGCCCCCGGCGCGATCAAGCCCGGCGAAACGCTCATCTTCGTCGTCGACCTGGTCGGCGTGAACTGACCCGTGGGCCGGGCGTCACCCGATGGTCCACCGGGTGACGCCCGGCCAGGGAATTCCCCCTCCGCGGCAGCGGCCCTAACGTCGAACGTCGACCACCGACTCGACGAAGGGGAAGAATGCGCCTGCGCGCCCTGCTCGCCGCCGCCGTTTTGACCATCACGACCGCCCCCGCCGCGGGGGCCGTCGCCCACGGTTCCGACGTTCCACCGGGACAGCTCGGGTTCGTCGCGAAGCTCGCGATGACGAAGATCCCGCGACCGGACGGCTCGACGTACAGCAGCTACTGCACCGGCGCGCTCGTCGCGCCCGCCTGGGTGCTGACGACCGGCCACTGCTTCCACGACGCCCACCGCGACCGCGTCTCGGGCAAGGTCCCCTACCCGACGACGGTGACACTGGGCCTGGTCGACGAAGCCACGGAGTCGGGCATCGCCCGCCGAGCCACCGAGGTCCTCCAGGCCAAGGAGAACGACGTGGCCCTGGTCCGCCTCGACTCCCCGGTCACGGGGGTGACCCCGTTGGCCGTGAACCGCACCACCCCGAAGGTCGGCCAGCAGCTGACCCTGGCGGGCTGGGGCAGCCTGACGGGCCAGGACCCCAAGCCGGCCACCCGCCTCCAGCAGGGCACGGTGGCCGTGGCGAAGGTGGACCCGACCACCCTCGGCGTCCGCGGCTCGGCCCCGGAGATCACGACGAGCGCGTGCACGTACGACTCGGGAGCCCCGTACTTCACGGGCAACCAGCTGGTCTCCCTGGAGGCAACGGGACCGGGCTGCCCCCACGCGGGCGTCGAGACGACGAGCCGGGCGGACGTGATCGCGGACTGGATCACCACCCACACGGCGTAACTTCGCCGTGGGCGAACAGGCTCGTGACGTACCCCACGGGCCTGGTCCGGACAACGAAGAAAGGCCCCGGCTGATAGCCGGGGCCTTTCTCGGGTGGGCGAGGAGGGAGTTGAACCCTCACGTCCTTTCGGACACACGGACCTGAACCGTGCGCGTCTGCCATTCCGCCACTCGCCCGAGCGCTTGTCTCAAGCAGCGAAGAGAAGACTAGCAGGTGCTTTGAACAGCTTTCACCGGGGGCCGTGTAGAGGCTGGCTCACCCGGATAGGATCGGTGCGGAAGCACACGTGTGAGGAGGTTTTCCCCGGTGGGCCGCGCCGAACGATTCGACAGGCGACTCGAGAACCTGGTGGGGAACACTTTCGCGCGCATGTTCGGTGGCAATGTCGTCACGCAGGAAGTGGCGATCGCCCTGGAGCGGGAGAGTGAGGAGAACGTTCGTGAGCTGGCAGGCGGTCGGCAGCTCGCCCCGAATCACTACATCGTGTCCCTGGGGGCAGCTGACCACGAGCGCATGGCCGGTGACGAACAACGCGTCACCCAGGTGCTGGCCGAGGCGGTGGCGGAACACCTCGCCGCCGAAGGCCTGGACACCTATGGTGACGTCGTCGTATCACTCGAGCGCAACGAGGCGCTGCATACTGGACAGTTCAAGACCCGTTCGTCCGTCGATCCCGACGCCCGCCCCTCAGGCGCCGGTTCACCGCGGTCGGCACGACCCAGCAACGCAGGAGACCCAGCAATGAGCCAGCCCCCCGGCTACGGCCAATACGACCAGGGTGACCCGTACGGCCAGCAGGGCCAGTACGGCTACGGACAGCAGGGTGGCCAGCAGCCCGGGTACGACCAGGGTTACGGCCAGCAGGGTGGATACGACCAGTACGGCGCCCAGCAGCCGGGTGGTGGTTACGACCAGTACGGCCAGCCGCAGGGCGGCGGGTACGAACAGGGCGGCTACCAGCAGCCACCCCCGCAGGGCGGCGGCTACGACCAGGGCTACGCCCAGCCCCAGGGCGGCGGCTACGACCAAGGCGGCTACGCCCAGCCTCAAGGCGGCGGCTACGACCAAGGCGGCTACGCCCAGCCCCAGGGCGGCTACGACCAGGGCTACCAGCAGCCGGGGTACGACCAGTACGGCGGCCAGCAGCAGGCCGGCTACGACCAGTACGGCCAGCAGCAGGCGTACGGCCAGCCGGCCGCGGACCCGTACGGCCAGCAGGGCGGCTACGGCCAGCCCCCGGCGGCGGGCCGCCAGCTCGCGGCGAGCCTGCAGCTGGACGACGGCTCGAACCGGACGTACTCGCTGAAGCAGGGCGGGAACGTCGTGGGGCGCGGCCAGGACGCCGACTTCCGCCTGCCGGACACCGGGGTTTCGCGCCGCCACCTGGAGATCACCTGGGACGGCCAGAGCGCGACGCTCGCCGACATCGGCTCGACCAACGGCACGACCGTGAACGGCACCCCGGTCCAGACCTGGCAGCTCGCCGACGGCGACGTCATCCGGGTGGGTCATTCGTCCCTCGTGTTCCGTACACAGGGCTGACTCGGGACCCGGAATACTGTTCCCGCAGAATTGACGTGCGGGGGGACCGCGGCGTACCCGCGTCGCGGCTGCGCGGAAGAGTCGGGAGCGGACACACCAAGTGCCAGAGCTGGTCGTACAACTCACCAGGGTGGGCTTCCTCGTGCTGCTCTGGCTCTTCGTGTTCGCTGCGCTCCGAGTCGTGCGCTCGGACCTCTACGCGGCTTCGGGCATGCGCGTCCAGGTGCCGACCTTCGGGCGCAAGAAAGAGAAGAAGCCGCGCAACAGCAAGTCGCCGCAGCAGCTGCTGGTGACCCACGGCGCGCTCGCCGGGACGCGCATCGCGCTGGACGGCAGGCCGATCCTGATCGGCCGCGCCGACGACTCGACGCTGGTGCTCGACGACGACTACGCATCGACCCGGCACGCGCGGATCGCCCAGCGCGGTGAGGACTGGTACGTGGAAGATCTGGGCTCGACGAACGGGACCTACCTCGACCGGGCTAAGGTCACTGCACCCCTCCGGGTCCCGCTCGGAGTCCCCATCCGGATCGGCAAGACGGTGATCGAGCTTCGCCCATGACTCTCGTCCTCCGCTACGCAGCCCGCAGCGACCGGGGCCTGGTGCGTTCGAGCAACCAGGACTCCGTGTACGCCGGCCCTCGCCTGCTCGCGCTCGCCGACGGCATGGGTGGGCACGCGGCAGGCGAAGTCGCCAGCAAGGTCGTCATCGCGTCCCTCGCCCCGCTCGACGACGACGAGCCGGGTGACGACCTGCTCGCCCAGCTGCGCGAGGCGGTGGCCAACGGCAACGCCGCGATCGCCGAGCTCGTCTCGCAGGACCCGGACCTGGACGGCATGGGCACCACGCTCACCGCCGTCCTGTTCGCCGGCACCCGGCTGGGGCTGGTGCACGTCGGCGACTCGCGGGCCTACCTGCTGCGCAGCGGCCAGTTCGCGCAGATCACCCGGGACGACAGCTTCGTCAACGAACTCCTCGAACAGGGCCGGATCACGCCCGAAGAGGCGGCGGTGCACCCGCAGCGGTCGCTGCTGCTGAAGGCGCTGACCGGGCACGAGGTCGAGCCGAGCCTGACCGTGCGCGAAGCCCGCGCCGGCGACCGCTACCTGATCTGCTCGGACGGCCTCTCCGGCATGGTCAGCGACGAGACGCTGGCCGAGGCCGTGCAGATCCCGGACCCGCAGCAGTGCGCGGACCGGATGATCGAGCTGGCGCTCAAGGGCGGCGGCACCGACAACGTCACGGTGATCATCGCCGACGTGGTCGACGTCGACTTCGGCGAGGACGCGCCCATCGTGGGCGGCGCCGCCGGGGACGGCAGCGACGAACGGCACCAGGGCGACTCGCCCGCGGCGCGGGCCAGGGCGCTCACCCAGCCGCCCCCGCCGCCGCGCACGGAACTGCCGCAGCCCCAGGAAGACCCGAAAGCCCGGCGCCGGAAGCGGTTCCGCTGGCTGGCCGGCGCGCTGGTGGTCCTCGTGGTGCTCGCCGCGGCCGCCATCGCCACCCGCTACTTCGTGCTGAGTCAGTACTATGTCGGCGAGGGAGCGGACGGGGAGGTCGTGATCTACCGCGGCGTCCCCGGCAGCATTCTCGGCATCGACCTGCACTCCTACGAGCAGGGTTCCTGCCCGCCCAGCCAGGTGTGCACGGACAAGCTGCGCGTCACCCAGCTCCAGGAGGACGCGCGGCTGGCGGTGCAGAACGGCGTCAAGAAGGACAACCTCGACGAAGCCCGGAAGTACATCGACGACTTCCTGCAGCTGCGCAAGCGCCTGAACAACTGCGCGCCGACGGGCGGTCAGCCGTCCCCGACGCCGACCCCTCCGGTCACGCCGACGACGACTCCGTCGGCTCCGGCCGGCTCCACTGCTCCGTCGTCGGTGAACCAGCCAGCGGGGAGGGACTGCTCGACGCCGAGTTCGACGGCACCGACGAACGGAGGCGGTAACTGATGAGCCAGCCCGCCGCGGCGCGCGCCGCCGAACCGCTCGCCGCGCAGTTCCAGACGAACCCGCCGCGCGAGGTCCCGACCCGCCGCAACACCGAGCTGGTGCTGCTGGGGTTCGCGGCGTTCATCGTCACCATCGCGCTGGTCCTGGTGGAAGCGAACCAGGAGCAGGAACTCACCACGTCGATCATCTGGCTCGGCCTGGCCTACCTCGGCGTGCTGACCGGCGCGCACCTGGCCGTCCGCAAGTGGGCGCCGTACGCCGATCCCGTGCTGCTCCCCTGCGTCGCGCTGCTGAACGGCATCGGGCTGGTGATGATCCACCGGATCGACCTGGCCCTGGCCGAGCGGGCCACGCAGCAGGGCAAGGACTACACACCCGCGGTCACCGCGCAGGTGCTGTTCACCGTCATCTCGCTGGTGTTCTTCGTCGTCGTGCTCGTCGTGGTCAACGACCACCGCACGCTGACCCGCTACGGCTACACCGCGGGCCTGGTCGGGATCGTCGCACTGGCGCTGCCCGCGCTGCTGCCGTCGAGCCTGTCCGAGGTCAACGGCGCCAAGGTGTGGCTGAAGCTGCCGTTCTTCTCGATCCAGCCGGGCGAGTTCGCGAAGATCCTGCTGATGATCTTCTTCGCCTCGTTCCTGGTGTCGAAACGGGACCTGTTCATGGTGGCGGGCAAGAAGCTCGTCGGCGTGGAGCTCCCGCGCGCCCGCGACCTCGGCCCGATCCTCATCGCCGCGTTCGTCTGCATCGGCATCCTGGTGTTCGAGAAGGACCTCGGCACGTCACTGCTGTTCTTCAGCGTCATCCTGGTGATGCTGTACGTCGCGACCGAGCGGGTCATCTGGGTCGTCCTGGGCCTCAGCTTCTTCGCCGTCGGCTGCGTCATCGCCTACAACCTCTTCACGCACGTCCAGCAGCGCGTGGCGAACTGGCTGGACCCGCTGGCCACCTACGACCAGGCCGGCGGCGGTTACCAGCTCGCGCAGGGCCTGTTCGGGCTCGGCACCGGTGGCGTCGGCGGCACCGGGCTCGGCGCCGGGCGGCCGGACATGGTGCCCGAGGCCAACACCGACTTCATCACCGCGTCGATCGGCGAAGAGCTCGGTTTCATCGGGCTGGCCGCGGTGCTGATGCTGTACTTGCTGGTCGCCATGCGCGGCATGCGCAGCGCGCTGGCCGTGCGCGACACGTTCGGCAAACTGCTGGGCGGCGGGCTCGCGTTCACCATGGTCATGCAGATCTTCGTCGTCGTCGGCGGGGTCACGAAACTCATCCCGGAGACCGGTATCACCGCCCCGTTCCTGTCCAAGGGTGGTTCGTCGCTGCTCGCGAACTACATCCTGGTCGCGCTGCTGCTCCGCATCTCCGACGCGGCCCGCAAGCCCGCCTCCCGCCCGAAGCCGCAGCAGCAGCCGCAGGCCCCGATCGCGGAAGCGCACACCGTGCTCGTGCAGCGCCCGCCGGCGGACGGGGGTGCGCAGGCGTGAACACCCCGCTCCGCAAGGTCGGCATGGCGATGCTCGTGATGATCGTCCTGCTGCTCGGCAACGCCACCTACATCCAGGTGGTGAAGGCCGACGACTACCGCACCGACTCGCGCAACGCCCGCGTGCTCTACGAGGAGTTCGCCCGCCAGCGCGGCAAGATCGTGTCGCAGGCCAACGGCGAGGTGCTGGCCAGCATCAACCCGTCGAACGACAAGTACAAGTACATCCGGACCTACGCCGACGGCCCGATGTACGCGCCGGTCACCGGCTACTACTCGATCAACTACGGCGCGGGCGGCCTGGAGCGCGCCGAGGACGACGTCCTCAACGGCTCCGACCCGCGGCTGTTCGTGCGGCGGCTGTCGGACATGGTCACCGGCCGGGACCCCAGCGGCGGCAACGTCCGGCTGACCATCGACCCGGCCGTGCAGAAGGCCGCGTACGACCTGATGACGCAGAAGGGCTACACCGGCGCCGTCGTCGCGATGGAGCCGAGCACCGGGCGGATCCTGGCGATGGTCTCGACGCCGTCGTACGACCCGAACCAGCTCGCTTCGCACACGTCGAAGGCGCAGACGGACGCCTGGAACGCGAACAACAAGGACCCGAAGAAGCCCATGCTGAACCGGGCGATCTCGGAGACCTACCCGCCGGGGTCGACGTTCAAGCTGGTCACCGCGGCGGCCGCGCTCGAAGACGGCAAGGGCCCGGACACGCCGATCGACCCGGCACCGAACACCAAGCTCCCCGGCACGAGCGTCACGCTGGAGAACTACGCGGGCCAGGGCTGTCCCGGCACCACGTTCAAGGACGCGCTCGCGCACTCCTGCAACGTGCCGTTCGCGCAGTTCGCCGGCCAGCTGGGCGCCGACAAGATGAAGAAGACGGCGGCGAACTTCGGCATCGGGCAGACCGACCTGACCGTGCCGATGAAGGTCGCCCCGTCGACGGTCGGCCCGCTCGACTCGCAGGGGGCGCTCTTCCAGAGCGGCATCGGCCAGCGCGACGTCCGGCTGACGCCGCTGCAGGAC
This sequence comes from Amycolatopsis sp. A133, assembly GCF_031082405.1. Classification (GTDB taxonomy): domain Bacteria; phylum Actinomycetota; class Actinomycetes; order Mycobacteriales; family Pseudonocardiaceae; genus Amycolatopsis. The sequence continues at coordinate 381,711 of NZ_JAVHJU010000067.1, read as the reverse complement.
TGCCTCCTCGCGGCCACCGTGGCCAACGGCGGGATGGCGATGAAGCCGCAGCTGGTGCAGTCGGTGCTGGCACCCGACCTGTCGACGATCGAGGACTACAGCCCCAGCGAGCTCACCGGCACCGCGGCGCTGTCGTCGTCGAACGCCGCGATCCTCAAGGACATGATGATCGCTTCCGAGGGCTTCACCAAGGGCGGCGGCAAGCGCGCGGACATCCAGATCGCGTCGAAGACCGGCACCGCCGAGCACGGCACGGACTCCAAGAACACCGCCCCGCACGCCTGGTACACCGCCTTCGCCCCCGCCGACAACCCGCAGATCGCGGTCGCCGTGATCGTCGAGGACGGCGGCAACCGGGGGCTCGCGGCCACCGGCGGCTCGGTCGCGGCGGAAATCGGCCGTGCGGCCATCAACGCGAAGCTCGGGGGTGGATAGCGCATGCTGTCCTCCGGTCAGCTGCTGGCCGACCGCTACAAGCTGACGAGCCGGATCGCCGTCGGCGGGATGGGCGAGGTCTGGCAGGCCAGCGACACCCGGCTCGACCGGACCGTGGCCGTCAAGATCCTCAAGGCCGAACTCTCCGGCGACGCCGAGTTCCTCCACCGCTTCCGCACCGAAGCGCGGATGACGGCGTCCCTGAACCACCCCGGCATCGCCGCGGTGCACGACTACGGCGAGACCATCTTCGACGGTGATCTGCCGATCGCGTACCTGGTGATGGAGCTCGTCGACGGCGACCCGCTGGCCGGGTTGCTGGCCAAGCACGGGCGGCTGTCGGCGGAGTTCACGCTCGACATGCTCGAGCAGGCGGGCAACGCGCTGCAGGCCGCGCACTCCCACGGCCTGGTCCACCGCGACGTCAAGCCGGGCAACATCCTGGTGACGTCGGCGGGCCAGGTGAAGATCACCGACTTCGGCGTGGCGAAGGCGGCCGACGCGGCCCCGGTCACCCGGTCCGGGATGGTCATGGGCACAGCGCACTACATCGCGCCGGAGCAGGCGCTCGGGCAACCGGCGGAGCCGGCGTCCGACGTCTACTCGCTGGCGGTGTGCGGTTACGAATGCCTCGCCGGGCACCGGCCGTTCCTGTCCGAGAACGCCGTGACGGTCGCGATGATGCACATCCGCGACGTCCCGCCGCCGCTGCCACCGGACGTGCCGCCCGCGGCGCGCGCGGTGATCGAGGCGACCCTGATCAAGGATCCGCGGCAGCGCTACAACAACGGTGGCGAGTTCGCGGCCGCCGTCGCCGCGGTCCGCGCCGGGCAGCCGCTGCCGACGCCGTCCGGGCTGGTCAACGCCGCGTACGCGACGGGGCAGCAACCCCAGCAACCGCAACAGCAGCAGCCACCGCCCTCGATGCCGGTGCCGCAGCAGCAGTTCCCCCCGCCGCAGCAGCCGATGCCGGTCGGCCCGCCGTCCCCCGCGATGAACCCGATGCCCGTCATCGGGCCGCCGTCGCGGCCCGCCATGCGGCAGGTCATGCTGCCGGCCCCCCGGCGGAAGACGCAGTGGGGCTGGTGGGCACTTCTCGCGGCGATCCTGCTCGTTGTCCTGGTCGCGGGCATCGTGCTGGTGGCGAAAATGCTGGGCGGCAACGGCTCGCCATCGCACCCGGGCCAGACGCAGAGCCAGGTGTTCCCGGGCAGACCGGCGGAACCGACGGCCACGGGCGCCGGTGCGGCGAGCACTCCGGGCACGACCGACGATGGCCGGCAAGGCATCATGACCACACCCTGGACGGAATGGAACGGCACCCAGAGATGAGCACACCCAGACTGCTCTCCAACCGGTACGAGCTGGGCGATACGCTCGGCTACGGAGGCATGTCCGAGGTCCATCACGGCCACGACGTGCGTCTCGGCCGGGAAGTCGCGATCAAGATCCTCCGTGCCGACCTCGCCAGGGACCCGCAGTTCCAGGAGCGCTTCCGCCGCGAGGCGCAGAACGCCGCCGCGCTGAACCACCCGGCGATCGTCGCGGTCTACGACACCGGTGAGGCGAACACCGAGTTCGGTCCGCTGCCGTACATCGTCATGGAGTACGTCGAAGGCCGGACGCTGCGCGACATCGTCAAGACCGAGGGTCCGATGTCGCAGAAGCGGGCGATGGAGGTCATGGCCGACGTCTGCGCGGCCCTGGACTTCTCGCACCGCCACGGCATCGTGCACCGCGACGTCAAGCCGGCCAACGTGATGATCACGAAGAACGGCGCGGTCAAGGTGATGGACTTCGGCATCGCGCGCGCGATGCACGACGGCCAGTCCGCCATGACCCAGACGGCCGCCGTGATCGGCACGGCGCAGTACCTCTCGCCGGAGCAGGCCCGCGGCGAGTCGGTCGACGCGCGTTCCGACGTCTACGCCGCCGGTTGCGTGCTGTACGAACTGATCACCGGCGAGCCGCCGTTCACCGGCGACTCCCCGGTCGCGGTGGCCTACCAGCACGTCCGCGAGGACCCGAACCCGCCGTCGTCGGTGAACCCGGCGGTGGCGCCGGAACTGGACGCGGTCGTACTGAAGGCGCTGGCCAAGGGCCCGGCGAACCGCTACCAGTCGGCGGCGGAGATGCGCTCGGACCTGGTGCGCACCCTCTCGGGCCAGCGCCCGGTGGCGCCGATGGTGATGTCCGAAGACGAGCGCACGCAGGTGATGAACGCCGACCGGCGGCAGCCGCAGCGCTACGACGAGTACAGCGAGCCGGACGACGAAGACCCGAAGGCCAAGCGCCGTCGCCGCACGATCCTGGCCGCGGTCGCCGCGTTGTTCGTGCTGGGCGCGGTGCTGCTGATCATGTGGCTGTCGGGCTCGTTCAAGAGCAACGACGCGACCACGGTGGCGATCCCGGACGTGCTGCACCAGACGGTGCCCCAGGCCCGGGAGACGTTGAAGAGCAAGGGTTTCGACGGCACGATCGAGACGAAGCAGGTCACCTGCGGGGTGCAGCCGACCGACGGCAACCCGGAGTGCGGCCAGGACGACATCAACAAGGTCATCAAGATCGACCCGTCGGTCGGCGTCTCCGTCGCGACCAACACGAAGATCGCGCTGTACGTCGGCGTCGCCCCGGGCAAGGCCAGCGTGCCGGACCTCAAGGGCAAGACGCGTGATCAGGCCGAGCAGGCGCTGACCGAGGCGAAGCTGACCCTGGACCCGGCCGTCGACGAGACCGAGGTCACCGACCCGAACCAGGCCGGCCTGGTGCAGAACCAGACCCCCTCCCCGGGGTCCGAGGCTTCCCAGGGCAGCAGCGTGAAGATCACGGTGGGCAAGTCCAAGCAGCTCAAGACGGTCCCCGACTTCACCGGCAAGCCGTACTCCCAGGCCAAGGCGGCGCTGGAGGGCGCGGGCTGGAAGACGAAGAAGGCCGAGGTGGCGTCGGAGACGGTGCCGAAGGATTCGGTCGTCACCCAGAACCCGAACGGTGGTCAGCTGGGGATCGGCGAGACGATCACGCTCACCGTGTCGACCGGCCCCGACCAGACTCAGCCGACCCAGATCCAGATGCCGAGCCTGGTCGGCATGACCTTCGAAGAGGCGCAGCAGAAGCTGCAGAGCATGGGCTGGTCCGGGAACCTGAGCCAGCGACCGGACCGGACCAGCGGGCAGCCGGACGGCACGGTCACCGGCCAGAACCCCAAGGCGGGCAGCCAGATCGACAAGGACCAGCAGGTCACCGTCACCGTTGCGGAAAGCTTGTTCCCGACAACAACGAAGACCTCCGGCGGCGGCAGCCCCTGATCCCGCTGCACACGACGAAGGCCCGCACGGTTCGCCGTGCGGGCCTTTTTTTGCGGGTCAGGACTGGTCGAGGAATTCCCGGACGGCCCCGAGAACCTGCTCGGCGTCGCTGGCGGCCCCGAAGTCGAGCTCGAGTTCTTCGGCGGCACCGGAGCGTTTGACCTTCAGCGAGACGCGGGCTTCGCGGCCCCGCGTCAGCCAGGCGAAGAGCGAGCGGCAGAAGACGCCGGCGGAGTTGCTCGAAACCCCGACCACAACGGCATCGAAGACCTGGACGCGGCCACGGAGTTCATCTTCGCCGCGCAGCCAGGCGGCGAGCTCCGGAAGCTCGCCGTCGGAGTTTGGCACGGTGATCGCGACGATCCCAGCCGTCACCCGATCTCCTTCCACCCAGAACCGGAGAGGCCCCGAACCTTAGTCGGCCGCGTGCTCCCGCTGGAAGCCCGTGAGGGAAATTGAATTCTGCAATTTGCAGTCAGGAGCGCCGGCGCACGAGTTCCGAAACGACGAAGAAGCTCGCGGCCAGCATCGCCACCGCCGTCACGAGCGCCACGACCAGCGGGCCGCCGACGGGTTCCTCGTCGGTCAGGGCGTGGAGCAGGGGGTGGACCAGCGGGATCTTCGCAAGCAACACCACGACCAGGGTGATCACCGCCGCGAGGACCGTCCAGCCGATGCGGTGGACCAGCAGCCGGGAGCACGGGAGCGCGATCGCGATGCCCAGCACCGCGCACGCGAGGTGGGCGAGGAACCCGATGCCGAGCGCCGACGGCTGGATCCGCAACGACTTCAGCGCCGACCACCCCTCGGTGATCGCGGTGAGGACCAGCGAGCACGCCAGCACGGTGAGGATCGCGCCGGTGATCATCCGGCGCCATTGGCGTGCGTGGCTCAAGGTGACCAGGCGCTGCACCGGGTCTTCGATGTCGAGCAGCGCGATCGTCAGCCAGCACGAGACGACCAGCAACCCGCCGGCGCTGACGCCGAACAGCGGCAGCGGCGGCGAGTGCGGGTCGGCGTAGAGGATCACGCACAGCGCGAGGTAGGCCAGCAGAGCCGGCAGGTACCGCTGTGAATGGCCGAGCAGCGCGAGGTAGTACCGCGTCAGGGCGAGCACGGCGCCACCTCCCGCACCGACCAGCCGTCTTCGAGCGCCCGCAGCAGCACCGCGTCGACGCGGCCGACCTCGACCGTGAGCACCACGTGGGGGCCCTCGGTGACGGCGTGGCGGACGCCGGGCTCGTCCGTCCAGCCGGTGCCGCCGCCGCGCAGCACGATCCGCGTGGTCGGCTCCGCGCTTTCTGTCGTGAGCCGTCCGCCGTCCATCCGGTGGACGACGTCGGCGTGGTCGTGCACCACCTGGGGCCGGTGGTCGGTGAACACGACGCTCGCGCCGCGCGCCCGCGTCTCGGCGACGAGCTCGCCGAGGATCGCGTGCGTCCCGACGTCCAGCCCGGACCACGGCTCGTCGAGGATCAGCAGGTCGGGCCGGACCATGACGGCCTGTGCGAGCCCCACCTTCTGCGCGTTGCCCTTGGACAGGGTGCGCAGCGGGGCCGCCGGACCGCCGACGAGGGCGAGGCGTTCGAGCAGCGGGTCGATCACCGAGAGGTCGGCGAGGCCGTGGATGCGGGCCATGTGCCGCAGGTAGGCGCGGGCGCCCATGCGCTGGCCGGCCGGGAACCGGTCCGGCAGGTAGCCGATCCGCGGGGTGCCGCCGACGGTGCCGGTGGTCGCGTGTGAGACGCCGGCCATGATCCGCAGCAGCGTCGACTTCCCGGAGCCGTTGCTGCCGAGGATGCCGACGACGTGCCCGGGCTCGACGGTCAGGTCGACGTCGTGGAGGACGAAGTCACCGCGCCCGTACCGCTTGCCGACCCCCTCGAGCCGGATCACGCAACAGCGGCCTTCTGGAGCGCCTTGGTCGCCCGCTCGAGTTCGTCGACCCGCACCGGGTCGACGGGGTGGCCCGCGGCGGCCAGCCAGTTCGCGAGCATCCGGTGGCCGCCTTCGGTGAGCACGGACTCCGGGTGGAACTGGACGCCCTCCAGCGGCAGCTCGCGGTGGCGCATGCCCATCACGATGCCGGACTCGGTGCGCCCGGTGATCTCGAAGACGGTGTCGGAGATCGTGTCGGGCACCACGGTCAGGGAGTGGTACCGCGTGGCCGTGAACTCCCCGGGCAGGTCCTGGAGGATGCCGGCGCCGGTGTGGCGCACCTGGCTCGTCTTGCCGTGGAGCAGTTCGGGGGCGCGGTCGACGGTCGCGCCGTAGACGACGCCGAGCGCCTGGTGGCCGAGGCAGACGCCGAGCATCGGCGTGCGCGTCTCGGCGCACTTGCGGATGACGTCCATGCTCTGACCGGCGCGTTCGGGGGTGCCGGGGCCGGGAGAAACGAGCACGGCGTCGAACTCCGGCACGCGGTCGAGGTCCACGACGTCGTTGCGCCAGACCGTGCAGTCGGCGCCGAGCTGGGCCAGGTACTGGACCAGGTTGTAGACGAAGCTGTCGTAGTTGTCGACGACGAGAACGCGCATGGCGCCGAGCTTACCGGCTCCCACCTGGTGGACCGTACGCCAAATCACATTTTAGGTTAGGTGATCCTAACTTACCGTGGGTCGGGTGAGCCGATCTCTTCGTGTAGCCGTGGTGGGCGCCGGTCCCGCCGGGATCTACGCCGCCGACATCCTGGACAAGTCCGACGCCGACGTCTCCATCGACCTGTTCGAGCGGATGCCGGCGCCCTTCGGCCTGATCCGGTACGGCGTCGCGCCCGACCACCCGCGCATCAAGGGCATCGTGACGGCGCTGGAGAAGGTGCTCTCGAAGCCGAACATCCGGCTGCTGGGCAACATCGACTACGGCACCGACATCAAGCTCGACGAGCTGCGCGAGTTCTACGACGCGGTGATCTTCTCCACCGGCGCGTCCGCCGACCGCGCGCTCGACATCCCGGGCATCGACCTCGACGGCAGCTACGGCGCCGCCGACTTCGTGTCCTGGTACGACGGCCACCCGGACGTGCCGCGCACCTGGCCGCTGACCGCGTCTTCGGTCGCGGTGCTGGGCGTGGGGAACGTCGCACTGGACGTCGCGCGGATCCTGGCGAAGACGGCCGACGAGCTGCTGACCACGGACATCCCGGACAACGTCCACCAGGGGCTCAAGGCCAGCCCGGTGACCGACGTGCACGTGTTCGGCCGCCGCGGGCCGGCGCAAGCGAAGTTCACGCCGCTGGAGCTGCGGGAGCTGGACCACTCGCCGAACGTCGAGGTCATCGTGTACCCCGAGGACATCGAGTTCGACGACGGCAGCATCGCGGCGCTGCGCGCGTCAAAGCAGGTCGACATGGTGGTGAAGACGCTGCAGGAGTGGGCGATCCGCGAGCCGGGCACCCGGCAGCGGCGGCTGCACCTGCACTTCACGACTGGGACGTCCAGGCGGTGTACCGCGCGGTCGGCTACCTGTCCTCGCACCTGCCGGAGCTGCCGTTCGACCACGCGGCCGGCGTGGTGCCGAACCAGGCGGGCCGCGTGCTCGACCTGGACGAGAACCAGCTGCCGGGCGTGTACGTGACGGGCTGGATCAAGCGTGGCCCGGTCGGCCTGATCGGCCACACGAAGGGCGACGCGGCGGAGACGATCGCGAGCCTCCTGGCGGACGCGGACACCCTGGCGGCACCGAAGTACGCGTCGCCGGACGCGATCCTGGACTTCCTGGCGACGCGCGGCATCCCGGTCACGAACTGGGAGGGCTGGGGCCGGCTCGACGCACACGAGAAGGCGCTGGGTTCGGCGGCGGGCCGGGCGCGGATCAAGGTGGTGGAGCGCGAGGAGATGACCCGGGTCTCGCGCGGCTAAGCAGTCTGCCGCGGCTTGTCGTGAGTGGTAAGGCGGGTTAGAACCCGCCTTACCACTCACGACATGCCGAGG
>NZ_JAVHJU010000067.1:0-374029 GCF_031082405.1 Amycolatopsis sp. A133 | reverse complement strand
CGGTGTCGCTCTTCGGCGGCACGACCCCGCTGGTGATGCAGTCGCTGATCTCCGCGACCGGCCACGACTGTAACCCGCCTTACCACTCACGACATGCCGAGGTAGGTGAGCACGGCCAGCACGCGGCGGTTCGTGTCGTCCGAAGCCGTGATGTCCAGCTTCGCGAAGATGTTCGCCGTGTGCTTGCCGACCGCTCCTTCGCTGAAGTGCAGCCGGGACGCGATCGCCGCGTTGGAGCAGCCTTCCGCCATCAGCGACAGGACCTCGCGCTCGCGCGTGGTCAGCGCCGCCAGCGGGTCGGACGCGTTGCCCGCGACCAGTTTCGCGATCACCTCGGGGTCCATCACCGTGCCGCCCGCCGCGACCCGGCGGACGGCGTCGATGAACTGCTCCGCGTTGAACACCCGGTCCTTCAGCAGGTAGCCGATCGCGCCGGTGCCGTCGGCGAGCAGTTCGCGCGCGTACAGCTGCTCGACGTGCTGGGACAGCACGAGGATCGGCAGCCCGGGAATCTCGCGGCGGGCCGCCAGCGCGGCCTGCAGTCCCTCGTCGGTGTTCGTCGGCGGCATCCGTACGTCCACAATGGACACATCGGGGTGGTGTTCGCGCAAGGCGGCCACGAGTTCCGGGCCGCTGCCGACCGCCGCGACGACGTCGAAGCCGTGTGCGGTCAGGAGGTGCGTCAGGCCGTCTCGGAGAAGGTACTGGTCTTCCGCGACGAGGGTTTTTGGTCGAGCTGACACGGGATCTCCAGTATCGCCTTCGTCGGGCCGCCGATCGGGCTGGTCAGCGTCAACCTACCGTCGAACCCGCCCAGCCTGCGTTCGATCCCGCGGAGTCCCGAACCGAGCGCCGGGTTCGCGCCGCCCGGGCCTTCGTCGGTCACCACCACCGTCAGCAGGTCGTCCGCGAACGCGACCTCGATCGCGACCCGCTTGGCGCCGTGCTTCGCCGCGTTGCCCAGCAATTCCGACACCGCGAAGTACACGCACGCCTCCACCGGCTCCTCCAGCCGTCCCGGCAGCGAGCCGGTGACCTCGGCCTTCAACGGGCTGTCCAGCGCCAGCGCCCGCACGGCGTCCAGCAGCCCGCGTTCGGAGAGCACCGGCGGGTGGATGCCGCGGATCAGCACCCGCAGCTCGGTGAGCGCTTCCGCCGACGCCGCGCGCAGCTCGGCCGCGAGCCGTTTCGCCGCCGCCGGGTCGGTGTCCACCAGCGCCTCGACCGCGCCGAGCTTCATCCCCATCGCGACCAGCCTCGACTGGATGCCGTCGTGCAGGTCGCGCTCGATCCGGCGCAGCTCCGCGGCCTGCGTGACCGTGACGTCGGAACGCGTCTGCTTCAGCCGTTCGACGCGCTGGGCGAGCCGGGACGACTCGGTCGGCCCGAACCACAGCCGCGCGAACCGGGCCTGCAGGCGCGCGAGCCACGGCGTCAGCACCAAGCCGCCGGCGGCCATCGCCAGCAGGACCGGGGTCTGCGCCAGGGCCCCGAGGTGCGTCGACACCACCGGCAACGGGAACCAATCGACGCGAGCGGACACGAACGGCCGCCAGATCCACAACGCCGCCAGCCCGACGGTGCCCCGGCCGACCAACACGACCGTCGGCAGGACCAGCGCCAGCGAAACGACGGGCACGAGCACCCCACCGGCCAAGTCGCGCCAAGTGGCCCGGTCACGCAGGATCCACCGCATCCGCGCGCGCTGGATCGCCCAGAACGGCTCCTCGTACAACTGCTGGCCGACCTGGTAGAGCCCGTCGGGCCGGGGCACCGGCAACCCCGGTGGCGGCAGGTACGGGCGCGCGATGTGCACACCCGTCCAGTTCCCGGCCTCGCGGCGCAGCGTGTTGGTGATCTCCCGGGTCCACAACACGACGGGGATCGCCCGCGGCAGGAAGCCGATCATGAGGACCAGCTGCACCACGGAAAACACCAGCTGCACCACGGAGAGCGCCAGCAGCCCGGCCTGCTGCCCCAGCTGTTCGAGGTGCCGGTGCAGCCACTTCGGGCGGGGTTCGGCGGGCGGGCGGAGACCGAGCCACCAACGCGTCCACCGGCCGTAGCCGCGCAGCACCACCGGGCCGCCGAGCAGGACGGCGACCGGCAGCAGCAGCGTGCACAGCGGGTTCGCCAGCTGCCAGGCGAATTCACGCATCGAGGCCGGGTCTTCCATCGCCCACGTGAGGCGGTGCTGCCAGCGGATCCAGAACGCCCGTTTGTAGAGCTGGTTGCCGTCGCGGTACCAGCCGTCGCGCTCGCGCACCGGCTCCGGCGGCTCGGGCCGGTACGGCGCCGGGATCTCGGCCCCGCACCAGCGCCCGGCCAGCGCGCGCATGGTCGCCGACCTCCCGCGGGCCCATTCGACCGTGGGACCGAAGAAGAAGACGATCCCGACGCAGAGCAGCGCGAAGGTGATCAGCTGGATCAGCACGTCGAGCCAGCTGAGCAACGAGAACGCGGCCAGCGCGAACGCCCGGCCGACCGCACGCAGGTACCCCATCCGGCACCTCCCTTCCCCCGAGGATCCTCGCCGACCGACGCCGGATCGCGCACTGCCCGCAGCCCCCCGAACGGGGTGGGCCCAGCCCCACCCCCGCTTCAGCAAAACGCTACCTGAGCTGGGGTTTCAGCGTCATTCCGGACGCGGCCGCGGGTTCGTAGCTTCGTAGCCATGCCCCTCATCGAAGTCACCGGCCTCCGCAAGTGCTACGGCACCCGGGTCGCGGTCGACGGCGTTTCGTTCACCGTCGAGCGCGGCGAAATCTTCGGCATCCTCGGCACGAACGGCGCCGGGAAGACCACCACCGTCGAATGCCTCCAAGGACTCCGCCGGGCCGACGGCGGCACGATCTCCGTGCTCGGCCTGAACCCGGAGACCGAACGCGCGGCGCTGACCCGCCGTGTCGGCGTCCAGCTGCAGGAAAGCCAGCTGCCCGCGAAGCTGCGGGTGCGCGAAGCGCTGGAACTGTTCGCCTCCTTCTACCCGTCGCCGGCCGACGTCGACGTCCTGCTCGACCAGCTCGACCTGCGCGAGCACGCCCGCAGCTACTTCGGGAAGCTCTCCGGCGGCCAGAAACAGCGCGTGTCGATCGCGCTGGCGCTGGTGGGGCGCCCCGAGCTGGCGATCCTCGACGAGCTGACCACCGGGCTCGACCCGCACGCCCGCCGCGAAACCTGGCGGCTCGTCGAAGGCGTCCGCGCCACCGGCGTCACCGTCTTGCTCGTCACGCACTTCATGGACGAGGCCGAACGGCTTTGCGACCGCGTCGCGATCTTCGACGCCGGGCGCGTGGTCGCCACCGGCACCCCGGCCGAGCTCCGCGCCGCGGCCGGAGCATCCACTTTGGACGACGCGTTCGTCTCGCTCACGAGGAGTGCCCGGTGAACACCTTCGCCAAGATCACCACCACCGAGACCAAGCTGTTCCTCCGCTCGCCGCTGATGGCGGTGGTGGGCATCCTGCTGCCGGCCGCCCTGCTGCTGGGCATCGGCGCCATCCCGGGCATGACAGAACCCAGCGAGGCGGCCGGCGGGTACCGGTTCATCGATGCCTGGGTGCCGTCGCTGATCGTCGTCACCCTCGCCGCGCTCGCGCTGCAGTCGATCCCGGGCGCCGTGGCCACCTATCGCGAGCAGGGCGTGCTGCGGCGGCTGGCCACGACCCCGGCGCACCCGGCGAACCTGCTGGGCGCGCAGCTGCTGATCCACGTGGTCGTCGCACTGGCCGGCATCGGGCTCGTCCTCGGCCTGGCCGACGCGGTCTACGACGTGCCGATGCCCAAGCACCCGCTGGTCTTCCTCCTGACGCTGGTGCTCGGGGTCGTCTCGATGTTCGCGCTCGGCCTGGTCACCGCCTCGATCGCCCGCACGGCCAAGAGCGCGGGCGGGCTCGCGATGGTGTCGTTCGTGCCGATCATGTTCTTCGGCGGCGTCTACCTGCCGAGGCCGCTGCTGCCGGAGGTCCTCCGCCGGGTCGGCGACTACGTGCCGCCGGGCTCGCAGGCCCTGCAAGACGCCTGGGTCGGGACCGGCGTACAGCCGCTGCAGCTGGCCGCGCTCGCCGCCTTCGCGGTGCTCGGAACGGTGCTGGCGGCGAAGCTCTTCCGCTGGGAGTGACCGGGCCTTGCGCCAAAGTGGTGATGATCATCGTTTTCTCTTGTGGCCGGGCCACCCGGCCGGTAGCCAAGAGGGTGGCCCTGCTCAAACTGGAGGTTCGATGTCCCTGGACGTGTCACCCGCGTTGCTGGAGAAGGCCGAGCGCGGAGAGGTCACCGACGCCGAGTTCGTCACCTGCGTCAAGGAATCCCTGCCGTACGCCTGGGAGGTCATCACCGGCGTCATCGCCGACGCCGAGGGCGCGGCGGACGGCTTCGCCGACAACGAGACGCCGCCGCCGAGCGAGGCCGCCCGCGGGCAGCTGCTGCGGGCGCTGGCCTCGGACGCGATCCGCGGCGGCCTCGAGCGGCACTTCGGCGTCAAGCTGGCGTTCCAGAACTGCCACCGGGTCGCGGTGTTCCGCCAGTCGGAAGTGGCGGGTGACCGCTACCGCGCGTTCGTCTCCCCGCGCGGCCAGCTGCTCAACCAGAGCCCGGAACTGCGGGACTGCTAGCCCGCAGCGCGGGCAGCACCTCGGTGCCGATCCGCGCGATGTTCGCGAACGTGCCCTCCGGCGTACCCGACGCTTCCACGAGCATCAGCACGTGGGAGACGCCGGTGCGCCGGAGGCTCGTTTCCAGCGTCCGGACGCAGTGGGCCGCGTCGCCGACCGGGTGAATCGCGCAGAGCCGTTCGGTGTATTCGACCGGATCCCGGCCGGGGCCGGGCCGCCCGTCGACCGTGACGTGCGCGCCGAGCCCGTCCTCCAGCCACCCGGGCAGGGCTTTCTGCACCACTTCGGCGTCGCCCACTTGGCAAAGCACGGTCGAGACGTGGTCCGCCGGTTTCCCGTAGGCGGCGACGGTCTTGGCTTTTTCCTCGTCGTCGGCGTGCAGACCGAGCAGCAGCGGCAAATCCCGGTCCGCGGCTTGGCGAACGGCGGCCGACTTCGGCCCACCGCACGCGACGACGACGTCCGGCCGCCGTTCCGGCGCCGGCACCACGGGCACCTCGCGGAAGGCGAAGTGCCTCCCTCGGGCTTCGACGCGGCCGGTGGTGGCGCGCAGGAAGACGTCGAGGGTCTCCTCGAAACCGGTCTCGTAGCGGTCCAGGCCCGTCCCGAAGACCTCGAGGTCCTGCCAGGGGCCACCCCGGCCGACGCCGAGCCGCAGCCGTCCCCCGGAGACGGCGTCGAGCATCGCCCACTGCTCGGCCAGCGCGACCGGGTGCGTCGTCGACAGGACGCTGACCGCCGTGCCGACGCCGATCCGCGACGTCCGCCCGAGCACGTGCGCGGCGAGGGTGAGCGCGGAGGGGCAGACGCCGTAGGGCATGAAGTGGTGCTCGGCGAACCAGACGTCGTCGAAGCCGGCCGCTTCGGCCAGCTCGGCGGCCCGCACCGACCGGCGGAGGACGTCGCCGTCCGCCTGGCCGGGGAACCGGCCGCTGACCAGGAAGACGCCGAACCTCAGTTGACCGCGACCTCGTTGAACCACAGCCGCGGCTCCAGCCAGGGGAACACAACGAACATCAGCAGCGCGATCACGCCGAGCACCAGCACGACCGAGATCGTCAGCTTCGCCGCGAACGGACCGGGCAGCTTTCCCCAGATCCAGGCGTACATCAGGCCTCCCCGATCTTCGAAAGCAGGTCGCCGTAGTCCTTGACCTGGTTCTTCGGTACCTGCTGGGTCAGCACCGAGGTGATGATGAGCCGCTCCTTGGCGGAGAACTGGGGGTGGCACGTGGTGAGCGTGAGCAGCGCGGCCTGCTGGGCCTTCGGCAGCACGTCGGCGCCCTTGTACGGGACCGGGTTCACCGCGGTGCCCTGGCTGGGCAGCACGACCTTGCGGCCGAACGTCTCGCTGTACGCACCGCCGTCCTCGGGCCCTCCGTCGCGCAGGGTCGACACGCCTTTGCACTTCGGGTCGGCGCCCTTGCCGCCGGCCCAGTCCTGGACCTCGTCGTCGTAGGGCAGGACCTTGTAGATGTAGAAGTCGGTCGAGGTTTCGATCACGATCTGGTCACAAGACGAGAGGTTGTCCAGGTCGTTGAACGGGGCACCCTTGCCGACGCGGTGGCCGGCCACCGCGAAGTTGCCGGGCTCGCCGGGCAGCGCCGTGCCCTTGTAGTGGCCGGGGCCGACTTCCAGGGCGGTGTCGTCGGTGCCCTCCTGGATGGTGAAGTTGTAGTCGACGCCGAAGCTGGGGATGTGGATGCGGGCGAACGCCTTGCCGTCGATCAGCTCGGGGTGCAGCGTGCGGTCGTGCGCCCATTCGCCGTCGAGCTGGTCGCTCGCCTCGGACTGCTTGCCCGCCGAGAACAGGTCGGTCACGTAGAGCTCGTAGACCATGAACAGCAGCACGACCAGGCCTAGCGTGATGAGGACTTCGCCGGCGGTCCGGATCGCGACGCCGCCCTTGCCGAGCGGGGCCGGGGCGGGCTTCTCCTTGGTCGCCGCGCCGCCCTTCCCGACCGGGGCGATGATGACGGTCTCCTCGCTCGCGCCGGGTGGCGGGGGCGGGGTCGTGTAGCGGCGGGGCGGCGGGCCCGGCGGACGCCGCGGCGGCTGGCCCTGGGGGCCGCGCTGGGGCTGGCGGGGCGGCACCTGGCCGTGCGGGGGCGTGAGGGGACGGCGTTGCGGCGTGGGCTGACCGTGCCCGGGGTATCTGCGCCGGTCGTCTTCCGGTCCTTCGCGCGTAGCCACGCAAGCTCCTCTCAAGCCGCGTCGAACCCTGGGTGACCCCGTTGTCACGGTCCGGGAAATCCGACCACTCCTGGCCGCTGCTTTCCTGCGGTCGTTTACGTTAACGTGTGCACGTGGCGCCGGTTGCGCACCCTCAGCGGGACGTCGCCACCAGACGAGCCCGAAGAGCACCGCGAGGAACACACGATGCCCAAGTCCAAGGTCCGCAAGAAGACCGCTTACACCCCGCCTGCCGACCGGCGCACGCCGGTGAAGGTGCGGGCCGCAGGCCCGACCGGCCTCGCCTGGAAGATCCCGATGTTCGGGTTGATGCTGCTCGGCCTGGTGTGGCTGCTGGTCAACTACATCGCCGGGGACAAGATCTCCTGGATGGCCGACCTGGGCAACTGGAACTTCGCCGGCGGGTTCGCGCTGATGATCGCGGGTCTGCTCATGACTATGCGTTGGCGCTGATTATTACTCCAATTGGCGGCTTGACGTCGAATTACAGCGGTGTGACTCATCCCCAGTGTGGATAACCCCTGTGGATAACTACCCCACCTCTTGGGCGCCCCGTCCGGCCGTTGTGGTATCGGCCTGGGCGGTCACCGCCTTGCTGCTGGCCGGCGTGGTGGCCGCCGCGCTGAGCGGCGACCGCGGCGGGCTGGTGCTGTTCGCGCTGGCGGCCGCGGCCGTCGGCGCGTTCGCCGGGCACGCCACCGTCGTCCGGCCGAGGCTGGCCGCCGACGCCGACGGCCTGGTCGCCCGGACGCTGAGCGGCACGCAGCGGCTGCCGTGGGCGCAGACGCGCACCCGGCTCCGCACCACCCGGCGGATGGGCCGCGACGGCGTCACGCTCGAGATCGAGCACGACGAGCAGCTGTACGTCTTCGGGTGGCTGGACCTCGGCGAAGACCCGCGGGACGTCCTGGACGTCCTCAGCACGCTTCGGGCGCGCAGCTAGACGCAGAAGTAGGTCGGGACGCCGCGGTACGGCACGAAGCCGCAGGTCGCCGCGCCGAACCGGCTCCCCTGGTAGGCCAGCAGGCCGATGATGGCGAGCGTGATGATCGCGAGTCCCACGGCCTGCCAGCGCGCCTGGTTGACCTCCGGCGCGTAGAGCAGGGCGACCGTGACCAGCGCGCCGGTCACCAGCCCGCCGAGGTGCGCGTAGATCGAAATGCCCTGGATGCCGAAGGTGATGAACGCGTTGAGGGCGAGGGTGATGATCAGCCCGGTCGGGTTCAGCCGCAGCTTCAGCACGATCACCGCGTAGGCGCCCATCAGGCCGAACAGCGCCCCGGACGCGCCCGCCGTCCGGGAACCGGGCTCGTCGAAGAGCAGGACCGCGGCGGAGGCGCCGAGCATCGACATGAAGTAGAGCGCGAGGTAGCGGCCGCGGCCGCAGATCTGCTCCAGGGCCCGGCCCATCATCCAGAGCGAGAACATGTTGACCGCGACGTGGATCGGCCCGTAGTGCAGGAACCCGTTGGTCAGGACCCGCCACCACTCGTCGTCGCCCAGGGTCGCGGCGACGTAGAGGCTGCCGCGCTGGAAGGCGGTCGAGAAGTCGTTGTCGCCGAGGCTCTGGGCCTGGAAGACCGTGAAGAGGTAAACCAGGACGTTCACCGCGAGGATGACCTGGGTGACGAGCACCGACTGGGAGAGGCGCGCCCCGAAGACCGTCCGCTCGTCGAGGCCGGCTTCCTGGTAGCCGCGGTGCTGACGGCGCTGCTGCTGGCTACCGGCGTGCACGCAGTCGGTGCACTGGAAGCCGACGGGTGCTTCGCGGAGGCAATCCGGGCACGCCGGACGCCCGCACCGGGAACAGCTCAGTCCGGTCGGGCGGTTCGGGTGCCACCAGCACCCGGGGAGCGCGGCTTGTTCGGCGGCGGGGTTCGGCGGTTGGTTCACGATGAGACCAACCTACCGAACCGTCGCCGAGAAGCCGTCAGTGCTCGATGGTGACCTTTTCGATCACGATGTCGGTCAGCGGGCGGTCCGCCGGGCCGGTCGACGTTCGGCCGATCGCGTCGACGACGGTGCGCGACTCCTGGTCGGCCACCTCGCCGAAGATCGTGTGCTTGAAGTTCAGGTGGGTGGTCGGCGCCACGGTGATGAAGAACTGCGAGCCGTTGGTGCCGGGCCCGGCGTTGGCCATGGCCAGCAGGTACGGCTTGCTGAACTGCAGCTCCGGGTGGAACTCGTCGCCGAACTTGTAGCCGGGGCCGCCGCGACCGGTGCCGGTCGGGTCGCCGCCCTGCAGCATGAAGCCGTCGATGACCCGGTGGAAGATCGAACCGTCGTAGAACGGGCCGGAGTTCGTGCCCGCCGCGTTCGGCTGGGAGTACTCCTTGGTGCCCTCCGCGAGCCCCACGAAGTTCGCCACCGTCTTCGGCGCGTGGTCCGGGAACAGGTTCAGGTGGATGTCACCCTGGTTGGTGTGCAGCGTAGCTTTCACGTACCTCATCGTGCCATCTGCGGGCGGGCGGCGCGGAAAAGGGGCACGATAGGTTACGGGTAACAGAGCAGTGTCAAAACGAATGATGAGGTGAAGCCCATGTCCCGGGCGACAGCCCAGGCCGTCGAGACCGCCGACAAACTCGTCACCGAGGGTGTCAAGCAGGGGCGGCGCGCGCAGCAGAAGCTCGCGAAGAAGACGGATCTGACCCGCAAGGAGCTCAAGAAGAGCTCGAAGGCCGCTCGCCAGGAGGCGCTCGCGCGCCTGTCCGAGCTGCGCAAGCCGGGTCGCAAGGCGAAGAAGGCCGCCATCAAGGCCGCGAAGGCGGCCGGCGACTCGAAGCGCCGTGGCAAGAAGGACTTCAAGGCGGCGAAGAAGGACTTCTACGCCGCGCTGTCCGAGGCCAAGTCGGCCGCCAAGGGCACCCGCAGCCGTCGCAAGTGGCCGTGGCTGCTCGGCTTGGTCGTGGCCGGCGCCGGTGCCGCCTACGCCCTCCGTTCGAAGCAGGAGCCGCCGGTCGCGCCTGCGCCGCCGAAGGCCACCCCGCCCGCGCCGAAGCCCGCCGAAGCGGCGAAGCCGACCCCGCAGGCCAACGGCAAGGCGCCTTCGCCGGCGCCCGCCGACAAGAAGAACTGAACCAGACGCGAAGAGGCCCCCGGGGGTGCAGCCGGGGGCCTCTTCAGTCTGGAACTGCTTCAGTCGTGCCTGGAACCGATCAGACGGCAGCGGCGTGCTTGTCGATCAGCTGGCCGAGACGCGGCAGCGCCTCCTCGACGTTCTTCTTGCCGTTCGGGCGCAGCTTGCCGTAGACCTTCTTGATGCTGTCGCGGCTGCTCTTCTCGGCGCGCGAGTCGGTGACGCTCAGCAGCGCGTCGGAAGCCTCGTCCGAGCGGCTGGACAGGTAGGCGCCGAAGTCGTTGCCGCCCTTGGCGCGGTAGTCGCCGTAGAACGGCTCGAGCGCGGTGGCGAAGTCCGGCAGCAGCGTGTCGACGGCCGAGGGGATGATGCCCGGCTTGATCTTCTTGACCGCGGCGAAGCCGGTCTTCACGACGGCACCCGAAACGCCGCCCTTGTCCGAGACCTCGGCGTCGACGAGGGTCTCGAAGTCGGACACGACAGCCGGGCGACGGCTGGAGTCGAGCAGGATGTCCTTGAGGGTGTCAGCCACGAATCTTGTCCTTTGTCGTTTGCAGAGTTGGTGCCCCGCCCCGGGGTGGGGATTCCCCGGTGGCTGCGGTGCGCGAGTCCACGAAGCCTGCGCGTGACCCACAGGGTAATACAAGATCAACATCACTCACCCGTGTGGAGCCCGCTACCTAGAGCTTCAGGGCAGCGATAGCCTTCTTCGCCACTGTGCGTGCCTTGACGCTCTGCTTCTGGTTGGTGGTCACCACGACGGCTGATGCCCCTTTCGCGACCGCGTAAACGGCGCCGTCGTCGCTGGAAAGGTAGCCGCCCTTCCAGCCCGCCGGGTCCGACGCCGGATTGGACGAGTCGACCGGCGCCGCCTTGTTGACCAGCGCCGTCGCCGTCTTCGCGTCCCCGACGTACACCCGGACCGTGAGCTGCACCTTCCCGTCCGGGCGGTAGAAGAAGCAGGCGGGGTGCGGCTGGTCGGCGGACACGCGCACCTTCGACACGTGCTGGCCGTTCGACTCGGCCACGAGTTCGCTGCCGAGGTAGGGGCAGTCCTCGGTCGCTCCCGGCTGGGGATCGGGCGGCAGGCCGTCGCCCGCGGCGGTGGACGCGGACGGCGGGCTGGGGGCGGCGGTACCGGTCACGATGGCGGGGCCGCAGCCGGCCAGCAGGGCCACGGCGGGCGCGAGAAGTACGAGTCGTCGCATAGCGCGGACAGTCAACCACGAAGCATGTGTGGAAACCGCTGGCTGACGCCGGCGTGACGAGGGGCCGTGCGACGATGACCCCGTGCTCACCCCCGAGCAGTACCTCGGCGCGATGGCCGAGCGCATCCAGCGGGCCGGTGGCCGGCTGAACACCGTGCCGATCGGACCCGCCACGGCCGTCGTCGGCCTGTTCACCGAGTCGGTCCTGCTCTCGACGATGAACTACTGCGTGATCGCCGCCGCCGTTCCCGAGGTCAGCGCGGCCGCGTTGTACGACTTCACCGGCCGCGCCACGCAGCACGCCCGCGCGAACCTGACCGGGACCATGGGCTGGACGGCGGCGTCCGTCGTCATCGCCGGCCTCGTCGGCGCGCGCGTGCACCCCGACGCCGCGCAGGCCGCGGCGGCGAAGTCGGGCAACCAGTTCGGCGGCGAGACGCGGATGGTCGCGGTGGACCTCTCGGCGGGGCAGCTGTACGCGTTCGTCGGCGGCAAGTTCTGGGGCGCCGCGGTCCAGGGTTCGGTCAACGCCAAGCTGACGTACTGCTTCCCGCAGCCCGCGGAGGTCTACCAGCAGGTGCAGTGGCAGCAGGCCCAGCAGCAGTACCCCGGTCAGCAGCCGCCGATGGCCGCGCCGGCGCCGCAGGTGCCGCCGCCGCCGTACGCCGGCCCGGCCGGTCCGCAGCCGCCGGTCTACCCACCGCCGGGGCCCGCGCCCCAGCGGGGTCCGTACGGTTACTGACATGGTGCAGTTGCGCGGCTGGCCGTCGTTCCCCGAAGAACTCCCCGTGTTCACGCCGGAAACGGCGCCGCCGGACCCGCAGGCGCTGTTCCTGGAGTGGCTGGCCGACGCCGGCGAGCACGTGCTGGCCCCGCACGCCGTCACGCTGTCCACAGTGGATGCCGATGGCGCGCCGGACGCGCGCGTGGTGATCCTCAAGGACGTCGGCCCGGCCGGCTGGGCGGTCGCGACCAGCTCGGAAAGCCCGAAGGGCGTGCAGCTGAGCAAGGATCCGCGCGCCGCGTTGACGTTCTTCTGGCCCGGCCGCGGCCGCCAGGTCCGGCTGCGCGGCCCGGTCTCCCCCGCCGCACCCGAGGTGTCCGCGGCGGACTTCCTCGCCCGGCCGCCGGCGTCCCGCGTCGAGGCGTTCATCGGGCACCAGTCCCAGGTGCTGTCCGACCCGGCGGAGCTCGACGCGGCGGCCGCGCAGGCCCAGCGCTGGGTCGAGGAGAACCCGGACGTGGCCCCGGAAACGTGGACGCGGTACTTCGTGGACCCGGACGAAGCCGAGTTCTGGCAGGCGAGCCACGACCGGCGGCACGTGCGGCTGCGGTACCGGAAGTCCGGCGGCGGCTGGGTCCGCGAGCGCCTCTGGCCTTGACGGGCCGGACGCGGCGGCGTAGGCAGGGAAATCCGACAAAACGGAGGCCCTGATGCGCCGGATCGTCGTCCTCGCCGCCACCGCCGCACTGTCCGCCGGGTTGCTGTCCGGCGCTTCCGCCGGCGAAACGGCCCCACCGCGGCACCCCGCCGTCTTCGAGACGGTGTTCGCGTCGCCGCTCGGGCTCGAAGGGCTGACCACCGACGGACGGGGCAACCTCTACACACCGGCGCGCGGCGCCGATCCGTGTCCGGTCTACCGGGTCGCGGCCACCGGCGGTCCCGCGGCCGTCGTCGGCACGATCCCGGGGCCGTGCAACCCCGCCGGGCTCGTGTTCGACCGCCGTGGCCGGCTGTACGTGGCGAACGCCGACACCGTGGTCTCGTTCGTGCCGGACGCGGCGAACCCGCCGTCGGCGACGGTGTTCACGAGCGGCGTCCCGGGCGCGAACGGCCTGGCCTTCGACCGCTCGGGCGCGCTCTGGGTCTCCGACGGGGTCACCGGTCAGGGCCGGGTGTGGCGCGCGGGCGCGGACGGCGTCGCCCTGGCGCAGTTCCGGGTGCAGCCGCTGGTCAGCGAAGTGATCCCCGGTGGGCTCGGCCGGGACGTGCGCGGCCTGCCGCCGGGAACGGTCACGATCACGCCGAACGGCCGCACGGCAGCGGACACCGCGGGTTCGCAGCACATCGTGGCGAACGGCCTGGCCTTCACCGCGGACGGCACGCTGCTGGTCGCCGACACGGCCCGGGGCGCGCTCTGGCACGTGCCGATGGACCGCGCGGGCCGGCCGCGCGCCACGACCGGCTGCGACGTCGCCTTCCCGCCGGACACGTTGTGCCTGGACAACCTCGAAGTGCAGCACCCGTACCTCGAAGGCGCCGACGGGATCGTCCTCGACCGCGCGGGCGGCGTCTGGACGGCGGTGAACGAACGCAACGCCATCGTCGTGGCCCGCCGCGACGGCCGCGTGGTGGAGTACTTCCGCAACCCCGCCGATGCGACGTCGAAGCTGCGCAACGGCGGGCCGCTGGAGTTCCCGACCAGCCCGGTGCTGCTGCCGGACGGCCGCCTGTGCGTCACGCAGTCCGACGGCAACCGCCGCGACAACGCCCCGAACACCGCGGGCGAAGCCGCTCCCGCGGGCGCGGTGCGGGCGAAGGTTTCCTGCGTCGAGCCCTGATCGGGGGTATGCGGGTTCCGCGGCGGTGTGCGCATGATGCACCCATGCGCTCGAAGATGCTGACCGCCGGGCTGGTCCTGGCGCTGACCGCCGCACTCGGGGGTGTGGCCGCGGCCGACGCGCGTCCTGGGGGACGACCGGAGCTGGCGGATCCGCACCCGTGCCCGGGACAACCGGGCTTCACGTGCTCGACCCTGACCGTGCCGCTCGACCACACCGGCCGGGTGCCGGGCACGCTCGACCTGCCCGTGGCGACCGCGGACAACGTGACCGCGCCCAAGGGCGTGCTGCTGTTCCTCACCGGCGGCCCCGGCCAGGGCGGCGTCGGCACGATCACGCGGATCGCGAAGCAGCGGCTGCCGGAAGTCGCGCAGGACTACCGGATCGTCATGCTCGACCAGCGCGGCACCGGGCCGTCGGGGGCGTTGCGGTGCCCCGGCCTGCAGGCGGAGATGGGCAGTTCGGACATCGCGACCCCGTCGGCCGGCGCGGTGAAGGAGTGCGCGCGCATCCTCGGCGACACGGCACCGCTGTATTCGACCGACCAGACGGTGGCGGACTTCGACCAGCTCCGCCAGGCACTGGGCGTCCCGAAGCTGGTGGTCGACGGCGTCTCGTACGGCTCCTTCACGGCGGCGCGGTACGCGATCGCGCACCCGCACAACGTCAGCAAGGTCGTCCTCGATTCGGTGCTGCCCCACCACACAACGGCGTCGGCTTCGCTGTACCTGACGGGCTTGACGGCGGAGGCCCGCGTGCTGCGCGCGGCCTGCGCGGTGGCCCCGGCCTGCGGTTACGACCCGGCCGAGGACCTGGCGTGGGTGGTCCGCCACCGCAGCACGGCGGACGGGGTCCGGATCTTCGACACGGTGGTGTCGTACGAATTCCTGGACCCCACCTACCGAGCCCCGGCCGCGGGCGACATCATCGGCGCCCTGCACGAAGCCCGCGGCGGCCACCCGGCCCGCCTGGACGGGCTGCTGGAGGCGTACAAGTCCGGCGGAGACGACCCGGCGTCGTTCAGCGCCGGCCTCCACGCGGCAACGTTGTGCGCGGACGGGCGTTTCCCCTGGGGCTCGTCGGCCACCCCGGTGGCGCTGCGCCGTCCGTTGCTGTCGCTGGTTTCCCACGCGCTGCCGGAGTCGGCGACCTGGCCGTACACAACGGGGGTGGCGACGCAGCAGGGATTCATCCAGAGCTGCCTGCCGTGGCCGGCGGAACGCCCGGCTTCGAACCCGCCGGGGTCGTTGCCGAACGTGCCGGTGCTGCTGCTCAACGGCGACCGAGACCTGTCGACGCCGCTGGAGTGGGCGCGCGAGGAGGCGGCGAAGGCCCCGCGTGGCGAGCTGGTGATCGTCCCCGGCGAGTCGCACTCGATCCAGAACCGCGAACGTGGCCACGCGGGCCGGGACGCGGTGATCAGATTTCTGGGGACCACGTGACCGGCAGCTCGTGAACGCCGTAGATGTTCATGTCCGTCCGCAGCTTCACCTCCTCGGCCGGCACCGCGAGCGCCAAGGTCGGGAAGCGGCGCAGCAGGCCTTCGAACCCGGCGCGCATCTCGATGCGGGCCAGCTGCTGGCCGAGGCACTGGTGCACGCCGTGGCCGAACGACAGCAGGCCGCGGGCGTTGCGGCGGATGTCCAGCGTGCCGGGGTTTTCGAAGCGCCGGGGGTCGTGGTTGGCGGCCAGCAGTGAGACGACGACCGTCGAGCCCTTCGTGATCGTTTCGCCGCCGAGTTCGAGGTCCTCGGTGGCGTAGCGGAAGAAGATGTCGGCCACGGACAGGTAGCGCAGCAGCTCTTCCACGGCGCCGGGCAGCAGTTCCGGGTCGGCGCTCAGCTCGGTGCGCTGCTCGGGGTGCTCGAGCAGCGCGAACGTGCCCAGGGACAGCATGTTCGCCGTCGTCTCGTGGCCCGCGAGCAGCAGCAGGAACGCCGCGCCGGCCAGTTCCTCGACGGTCAGGTCATCGTGGCGGGCCAGGTCGGACAGGATGTCCTCGCCGGGCTCGGCGCGCTTGCTCGTGACCAGTTCGGAGAGGTACGTGTTGAGCGCGATGTACGCACCCATCTTCTCCTCGAGCGTCTGCTCGCGGAGCATGAACTGCGCGGAGTTGGCCTGGAAGGTGTCCCGGTCCGCGTAGGGCACGCCGAGCAGTTCGCAGATCACCAGCGACGGCACCGGGAGCGCGAACTCCTTGACCAGGTCGACCGGCGGCGTCAGCTGCGCCAGGTGGTCCAGCTGCCGCTCGACGATGCCGGCGATGTGCTCTTCGAGCTGCTTCATCCGCTTGACCGTGAAGGCGCCGGTGAGCTTGCGGCGCAGGCGGCTGTGGTCCGGCGGGTCCATGGCGACGAACATCCCCGGCATCTGCGGGGACGGCTCGGTCGCGGCGGGCATCCCGGTCTCGTACGGCACGTGGATGACGTCGAGGTCCAGCCGGGAGCTGAACCGCGTGTCGGCCATCATCTGCCGGACCTCTTCGTAGCCGGTCACGAGCCAGCCCTCGTGCCCGTCGGGGAAGACCAGCGGGCTGACCGGGCGAGCGTCGCGCAGCCGGGTGATCTCGCGCGGCGGGTCGAAGGGGCCCGCGTCGCGGTTCATGGGGAGGCCGTGCGGGACGTCGACCGGCTGGCTCATCGGATTTCCTTTCGTCGGGTGCTCGATGACGATCGCCGAGGGGGCTGACACGGGCCTGACACGCCTCGGACACCGCCGTCCGTGGCAAGATCGGCCGGGTGCAGATCGGGATCCTGGGGCCCTTCGAAGTGCGCACGGACGACGGCGCGCTCGCCGATGTGCCGGGCGCCCGCTTGCGCGGACTGCTGGTCGCCCTCGCGCTTGAACCGGGTCAGGTGGTCCCGAAGGGAACGCTCGTCGACTGGATCTGGGGTGAACACCCACCCGCCGAAGCGGCGAACGCCTTGCAGCGCCTGGTCTCCCGGCTGCGGAAGGCGCTGCCCGACGGGTCGGTCGACGGCCAGCCGACCGGCTACCGGCTGGTGGTGGCACCCGACGACGTCGACGCCGTGCGGTTCGAACGCCTCGTCGGCCTGGCCCGCAAGGAAGACGATCCGCGACGGCTGCGCGAGGCACTCGACCTGTGGCGCGGTTCGGCCGGGCAGGACGTCGAGCTGCCGGAAAGTGCGGCGTTCGACGCCGCGGTCACCCGGCTCGAGGGGCTGCGCCTGGCCGCCTTGGAGGACCGGTTCGACGCGGAGGTCCGGCTCGGCCAGGGCGCGGACCTGGTCACCGAACTGACCGACCTGGTCACCGCGCACCCGATGCGGGAACGGCTGGTGGCCGCGCTGATGCGGGCCCTCGTCGCGAGCGGCCGGGACACCGAGGCGCTGCTCGTGTACGAGCGCACGCGGGAGACCCTGGCCGACACGCTGGGCGTCGATCCGTCACCGGAGCTGTCCGAAGTGCACGTGGCGCTGCTGCGCGGCGAGCTGGGACGGCGGGAGGAAAGCCGGAAGACCAACCTGCGGGCCGAGCTGACCAGCTTCGTCGGCAAGGACGCCGACGTGGCCGCGGTCCGCGAGCTCATCGCCGAACACCGGCTCACCACCCTGATCGGGCCGGGCGGCTCGGGGAAAACCCGGCAGGCCACGGAAACCGCGCGCACGCTGCTCGGCGACCTGCCGGACGGCGCGTGGCTGGTCGAGCTGGCGGCGATCGGGGCCGGCGACGACGTGGCCCAGGCGACGCTCAGCGCGCTCAAACTGCGGGACTCGCTCGTCGGCGAGGCGCCGGACGCCGAGCCGGTGGACCGGGTCGTCGCCGCGCTGCGCGAGCGGTCGATGCTGCTGGTCCTGGACAACTGCGAGCACGTCATCGAGTCCGCGGCCGCGTTTGCGCACCGGGTGCTCGGCGAGTGCCGCCGCCTGCGGATCCTCGCGACGAGCCGCGAACCGCTCGGCATCACCGGGGAGGCGCTGTGGCAGGTCGCGCCCCTGGTCCTGCCCGCGGAGAACGCGGATCCCGCCGAGATCGAGGCCGCTCCGGCCGTCCGGCTGCTGCGCGACCGGGCCGGCGCGGTGCGCAAGGACCTCTCGACGGACCCCCGCACCCTGGCGCGCGTCTGCCGCGCGCTGGACGGGATGCCGCTGGCCATCGAACTCGCCGCGGCCCGCCTGCGCACGATGTCCCTCGACCAGCTCGCGCACCGGCTCGACGACCGGTTCCGCCTGCTGACCGGCGGCAGCCGGACCGCCTTGCCGCGTCACCGCACGCTGCGCGCGGTGATCGACTGGAGCTGGGAGCTGCTCTCCGACGCCGAACGCGTTGTGCTGCGCCGGCTTTCCGTGTTCACCGGTGGAGCGAGCCTCGAAGCGGCCGAGCGGGTCTGCGGCGACGACGAGGTGCTCGACCTGCTGACCGCGTTGACCGAGAAATCGCTGGTGGTCGTCGTCGGCGAAGACGCACCGCGCTACCGGATGCTCGGCACGATCAAGGAGTACGCGGAGCAGCGTCTCGCGGAGGCGGGCGAGGCGGACGTCGCCCGCCGCGCCCACCTCGCGTACTTCACCGAACTCGCCGAAACCGCCGAGCCGCACCTGCGCCGCGCCGGGCAGCTGGAGTGGCTCGCCGTGCTGGAGGCGGAGCACGACAACATCACCGCGGCGATGCGTGGTGCGCTCGCGGCCGGCGAAGCGCCCGAGGCGATGCGGCTCGCGGCGACCGCCGGCTGGTACTGGTGGCTCGGCGGGCACCGGGCGGAGGGCAACGAGCTGGTCATGGCGGCCACGGCCGTGCCCGGCGACGTGCCGGACGAAATCCGGGGCGTGCTCTACACCTTCGTCGTCCAATTCGTCGCGGCCGGGCAGCAGGGAGATGAGTTCCGGGCGGAGGAGTGGATCCGCAAAGCGCACGAGATCAGCCTGCGGGTCGAAAGCCCCCGGCTGGCGTTGCGGTTCGCCGGCCCGCTGGAGCGCCTGCTGCACGGCCCGGACGCGGCGCTGTCGGCGTTCGAACCGCTGCTCGCCGACGAAGACCCGTGGGTGCGCGCGGTGGCCCGGTTGCAGCTGGGCAAGATGCGCATCCAGTTCGGCCACGGCGACCAGGCCGCGGACGCGTTCCTCGAAGCGGCGGTCGCCGAGTTCCGCGCGCTCGGTGAACGGTGGGGCACCTCGTTCGCCCTGACGGAGCTGGCGGACCGCATCGCCGTGCGCGGCCGGTTCGCCGAAGCGTGCGAGTACTACGAGCAAGCCATCGAAGTCGTCACCGAGGTCGGCGCCATCGAGGACGTCGTCCGGATGCGGTCGCGGCAGGCCCAGCTGCACTGGCTCGTGGGCGACGAGAAGGCCGGTGCGGCCGCTCTGGCCGAAGCCCAGCTGGCCGCGGAGCGCGTGGCCTGGCCGAACGCCTTGGCCGAGCTGGCGCTGACCAAGGCGGAACTCGCGCGCTGGAGCGGCGATGCCGGGCAGGCACGCCGTCAGCTCGACGTCGCGACGGCGATGCTGGGTGAGGACGCCCAGCACGCGAACATCCGCGCGGTGGCCGAGGACCTGCTCGGTTACCTCGCCGAAGACCTCGGCGAAGCCCGCGATCACCACGCGGCGGCGCTCGACGCGGCGGCCGAGACCGGGCATCCCCTCACGATCGCGCGCGTCCTCGTCGGGATCGCGGATCTGGCCCTGCGCACCGGACAGGACGCTCAGGCCGCCCGGTTGCTCGGAGCGAGCGCGGGTGTCCGTGGTCTGCCGGACCGTTCACAACCGGACGTGGCCCGGATCGAGGAAACCGCACGACGTCGCCTCGGTGACACGCGGTTCACCGAGGCGACGCAGGAGGGGGCGGCGGCGAGCTGGCCGGAGCTGGCCGCGGTCACGCTCGCTTCTTGAAGGTGGACGACGCCCACAGGTAGCCGACAACGGCGATCCCGGCGCACCAGGCGAGGGCTGCGACCAGCGTGCCGGTGGCCGGCGTCCCGTTGAGCAGCCCGCGCAGGGTTTCGATGACCGGCGTGAAGGGCTGGTACTCCGCGAACTGCTTGAGACCGGGACCCATCTTGTCGGCCGGCACGATCGCGCTGCTGAAGAACGGCAGCATGACCAGCGGCACCGAAGCCAGCCCCGCCGTTTCCGGGGATTTCGCCGCCAGTCCCAGCGCGATCGTGAGCCAGCCGGTCGCGAACCCGAGCAGCACGACGACGCCGAACGCGCCGAGCCAGTCGAGGAAGCCCGCCGCCGGGCGGAACCCCAGCAGGAAGGCCACGCCGAGCAGCGCCGCGATGGCGACGAGGTTGGTCAGCACGCTGGCGACGACGTGCCCGGTCAGCACCGCGCCGCGGGAGACGTCCATGACCTTGAACCGGTTGATGATGCCCTTGGTCATGTCGGAGTTGACCGCGGTGGCGGTGGCGCCCAGCCCGTAGCAGACGGCGAGCAGCATCAGCCCCGGCGTCGCGTAGTCGACGTAGTTCACGCCGACGCTGAAGGCGTCCCCGAACATGTAGACGAACATCAGCATGACCACGACCGGCATCAGGATCGCGTTGAACACCGACATCGGATTCCGGGCGATGTGCTTGAAGTTGCGGCGCAGCATCACGATCGAGTGGGACTTCATTTTGCGAGAACCTCCGTGGCGTGGCCCGTCAGGGCGAGGAAGACGTCATCGAGATCAGGGGTGTGGACGGAGAGTTCGTCGGCACTGAGCGCGTACTCGTCGAGTCTGTCCAAAAGGGACCGCAGCGATTTTGTGCCGCCGTCGCTGGGCACGCGCAGGACCAGTGCCTCGTCGTCCCGGGTGGCGTCGGTGAGCACCCGCGCGGCGGCATCGAGTTCGGCGGCGGTGGTGAACCGGAGCCGGACGTGGGTGCCGGGAATGCGGCGCTTCAGTTCGTCGGCGGTGCCCTGCGCGACCAGGCGGCCCTGGTCGAGCACCGCGATCCGGCCGGCGAGCTGGTCGGCTTCCTCGAGGTACTGGGTGGTGAGGAAGATGGTGACGCCGTCGGCGACGAGGTCCCGGATGATGGTCCACATCGTCCGGCGGCTGCGCGGGTCGAGGCCGGTCGTCGGCTCGTCGAGGAAGATGATCCGCGGGCGCCCGACGAGGGTCATCGCGAGATCGAGTTTCCGGCGCATCCCCCCGGAGTAGGTCGACGCGGGCTTCTGCGCCGCCTCGGCGAGGTCGAAGCGCTCCAGCAGCTCGGCAACGGTCTTCTTGCCCCCGCCGCCCCGGTTCAGGTCGACCATCAGCTGCAGGTTTTCCCGCCCGGTCAGCAGTTCGTCAACGGCGGCGAACTGCCCGGTGACGCCGATCGCGGCCCGCACGGCCTTGGCGTCGGTGGCGAGGTCGTGCCCGGCGACGCGGGCGGTGCCACCGTCGGCCTTCGCCAGTGTGGTCAGGATGTTGACGGTGGTGGTCTTGCCGGCCCCGTTCGGGCCGAGCAGCGCGAAGATCGTGCCGGCTTCGACGTCGAGATCAACACCGTCGAGAACGGTTTTGCCTTGGTAGGCCTTCCGCAGTCCGGAGGCCGTGATCGCCAGGTCTGTCATGGGAACCACTGTCGGCGGACGGCCTGACACGGACCTGATCCGGCCCTGACACGGGTAGGAAAACGGCCCGCACGCTGGTGCGGGCCGTTCGAGGTGTGGAGCTGAGGGGAATCGAACCCCTGACCCCCGCCTTGCAAAGGCGGTGCTCTACCAATTGAGCTACAGCCCCGGACGCGGGCGGCGGACCGCCCGCGAAGAGGATCAGTTGTGGGAAGCGCCCGCCGGCTTGGCCGGGGTGGTGCCGTTGGTGGAGGGCACCGGCGCGGTCGCCTCGCGCCAGAGGTCGGCCTCGGCCTTGGCCGCCTTGTTGCGCTTGACGACGAACAGGACGCCGCCCGCGATGACGGCGAGTGCCAGCAGCTTCTTCACCGAAGCCCCCTTCTCAGCTTGCTTCCGTTACCCCGTGATGTTACTGCACCGCCGCGGCGACGGTGTCGGGCACTCGTGGTTCCACGTGGAACCACTGGTAACGCACGTCACACCGACCAGGAAATACCACGCCGGGCTGGCCTGTTGTACCCACTGGTCGGTGTGCCCACCGTGTCCCCCGGGCCTCACCCATCGCCTTCGCGGAGTTCCGTCCGGCTGGAGCCGCGTTGCGCCACTCGCCGAGAGGCGGCCGTGCGGCGCGCCGACCGTGACCGCTCAGCCCTGCCGGCCTTCTCTTCCCGGCAGGGCTGACCTGTATCTCGCAGTCACTGCCGGTGATCGAGTGGATCAGTCGGTAGGGGCGCTGCCGTGCCCGAACAGCGCTAGCGCCGGGCAGGTGAACCGGCTGAGGCTGGGTGCGTGCCAGAAATGCAGAACACGAAGGCGACCGCACTGTCCGCCGTCGCAGCGCTGAAGTACCAAGGTGATCCACTGGCCGACGCGGTGATCGCCGACTTGGTGGCCGGGGGAACGACCGGCGCGGTCAATGAGGTGCTGGCCCGGTTCCGGGACAACGACCAGCCCGTTCCCGAGGATCTGCCCGAGCCAGTGCGCCGTTATCTCGTGGCCACGGACGCCCCGCCGGATTGGGCCGATCTCGAGCGGATCGCGGCCGCGTACGAGTTCTTCGTGGACGACGGGGTGCACGTCGCGTCGGTGCTGTCCTTCGGCGCGATGGTCAACTGCTACGCCCAGCCGCGACCGTCACGCGTGCTGTCGCTCACGCACCGGCTCAACCAGCCCCATCGCCGGCTGTCCGAGACGTCTCAGTTCGTGCTGAACATGATGGGCCCCGCCCCGTTCGGCTCCGGCGGCGCCTTTGTGCCGACGATCCAGAAGACCCGCCTGATCCACGCCGCCGTGCGGCACTTCATCACCCGATCCGGCGAATGGGACGTCGAGGCGGACGGCGTGCCGTTGTGCCAGCAGGACATGCTGGGCGCGTTGCTCATCTTTTCCGTGCAGGTCATCGACGGAATGCGCCGGATCGGCATAGCCGTCACCGACCGCGAAGCCGAGGACTACTACTATGTGTGGCGGGTGACCGGCGCCCTCCTCGGCATCCCGGCCGACGCCATGCCCGAGACCCTCGCGGAGGCCCAGGCGCTGAACGCGCAGCTCGTCGAGACGAGTTACGGCCCGTCCGCCGAAGGGATCGAGCTCACCCGCAACCTGCTGCGCCTCTACGAGAACCTGGTGCCCGGCAAGGCGTTCGACGGCGTGGTCGCGGCGATGGTCCGCCAGGTCGTCACCCCGCAGGTCGCCGACTGGCTCGAGGTACCGCACTCACGCGCGTGGGTCCGCACGGTAGGTGCAGGCACCCGCGTGATGCGGCTGCTCGAGCGCTCGGAAGACCGCAGCCGGGCGGCGACGGCGGTGCTCGACAAGGCTGGCAGCCTCCTGTTGGGCGGAAGCGTGCGCACGCTGACCGACGGGCAGTCCACCGCCTTGACCATTCCCTCGGACCTGCGGGAGAAGTGGCTGGCCGCCGGGGTCTGCCCGATGGCACCACCGCCCGGCGGATAGGCAGGCAGCGCTCAGACCCCGTTGATCCGTGCGATGAGCTCGTCGCGGTACTCCTGCACGGCCGGAAACTCCGGTTCGTCGCCGGTCGCCCGCTTCAACGCGCCTTCCAGGATCTTCAGCCCCTGGCGTTCGTCGCCGCGCGCATCCGCCTGCCGCGCGGCGTTCTCCAGAGCTTTGGCGAGCTTGGTCTGCGCCTCGGGTTCCGTGGCGGCCATGTGGATCCGGATCCAGTTGCCACCCGGATCAACGACGGTGAACCCGGTGTACCGGTCGTTGCGCAGCCGCGGCCGGGTCATGCGCGGAATGCCGGAGACGAGCAGTTTCCCGTGCACGGACCGCATGCCCGCCGCAAAGGCCTCGAACAGCGCACTGGTATCCGCCACGATGATCAGGCAGGTGCTGTACGACTGCGCCGGGTCGTAGTCGTCCATCCCGAAGAAGTGCAGGTTGATGTCTTCCCGCCGCAACGCAACGTGCGGGTTCGGCCGCGTCTGCCGATAGGTGATCTCGAAGCCGAGCATCTCGTAGAACGACGCGATCTCGTCGATGGAAGGACAGGGCAGGAGCGGAATGGTCAGTTCGTTCGCCATTGCTCGAAGCTAAGCCCGAACCGGCCGAAACGACACGGAGCTATTTGCTCGTGCGAACAGAACCTGTCGCCGCACATCAGACAGCAACCCGCCGCCAGGTGACCACGCTGGGTCGGGACGAACCGCACCGTGGGGGTCTGGGGGCTCGGCCCCCAGAGACAAAAAACACCCGGTCAAGTGCGGGCTTTCCACCGCACATGACCGGGCCAACCGGGTGGGCCTACCAGGACTTGAACCTGGGACCTCTTCGTTATCAGCGAAGCGCTCTAACCGCCTGAGCTATAGGCCCTCGAACGAGGAGAACTTTACAGGACCCCCGAAGGGGCCCTGCAACCGGGTCACTCCCGTTCGGACAGGGTGACCTCGAGGCCGCCCGCCAAGTCTGCCGACACGTTGTAGATGAACGCGCTCACCGTTGCCAGTGCCGACACCAGCACGATGTTGATCGCGCCCAGGATGGCTGCGATGCCGAACACCCGGCCCGCGCTGATCAAGGGTTCCGATGACGCGTTGGCGCCTTCGCCGCCCACCAGGGACGAGTACGTTCCGTTCAGCTTGTCCCAGACGCCCATGCCGTCGAGGACCGTGTACAGCACGCCGACTGCCACCAGCCACACGAAGAACATCGCGACGCCCAGTACCAGCGACAGCTTGAGGACCGACCACGGGTCGAAGCGCTTCACCTGCAGTGATGCGCGGCGCGGGCCTCGGCCCGGACGACGCAACGCGCTCGGGCGGGCACGCTGGGGCGATGCCGCGGACACCGCCTCGCCGCTCGGTGGGGTGTCGCCGAAGAGGCGGGGGGCCGCGCTTCCCGTCACCACCGGGCGTTCGGGGGTGACGGGCTGCGTTGCGGTGGCCGGGGGCAGTGCCTCGTCCGTGGCCAGTTTGACCGTCGCTTCGGCGTCGCCTTCCTTGTCGACCCGCTGCCAGGGCGGGCTCGCCGGCGTGCCGTTCGAACCCGCTGCCTCGGGATTCTCGGATGGTGTCACGAAGAGTCAGTCCTTACCCGTGCCGTGGGGCGCTGTTCGTCGCCGAACTTACTGCGCCGTCGTTCCTTCACCCGTTTCAGGTGCTTCCGGAGCCGGAGCGTCCTCCTCGGGAGTGTCACCATTGGCGACGTCCGAGGGCTCGTCCGCGTTGCGTGCGACGGCCAGAAGAGTGGTGCCTTCGCCGAGATTCATCAGCCTGACCCCCTTCGTCTGCCGCCCCGCCTTGCGCACGTCGCCCGCCGGCGTGCGGATCACGCCGCCGCTCGAGGTGATGGCGTACAACTCGTCCTCGGCGTCGACGATGAGCGCACCCACCAGCCTGCCACGTTTGCGGTCGTGCTGAATGGTGAGCACACCCTTGCCGCCGCGGCCCTGGACCGGGTAGTCCTCGATCGCCGTGCGCTTCGAGTAGCCGCCGTCGGTCGCGACCAGCAGGAACTTGCCCTCCTTGACCACGCTGATGCCGAGCAGCTCGTCGCCGTCGTTGAAGCGCATGCCCATCACGCCGGACGTCGGGCGGCCCATCGGCCGCAGCGCCTCGTCGGTCGCGTGGAAGCGGATGGACTGGCCCTCGGCCGACACGAGCAGCAGGTCGTCCTCGGCCGCCGCCAGGACCGCGCCGACCAGTTCGTCGCCTTCGCGCAGGTTGATCGCGATGAGGCCGCCGGAGCGGTTGGAGTCGAAGTCGGTGAGCTTGGTCTTCTTCACCAGGCCGCGCTTGGTGGCGAGCACCAGGTACGGCGCGACCTCGTAGTTCTTGATCTCGATGACCTGGGCGATCTGCTCGTCCGGCTGGAACGCCATCAGGTTGGCCACGTGCTGGCCGCGCGCGTTGCGGTTGGCCTCGGGCAGGTCGTACGCCTTGGTCCGGTAGACGCGGCCCTTGTTCGTGAAGAACAGGATCCAATCGTGGGTGGAGCAGACGAAGAAGTGCTGGACGATGTCGTCCTGCTTCAGCGTCGCGCCCTGCACGCCCTTGCCGCCGCGCTTCTGCGAGCGGTACAGATCCGTTTTCGTCCGCTTGGCGTACCCCGTGCGGGTGATGGTGACGACAACGTCCTCGACGGCGATGAGCTCCTCGTCGGTGACGTCGCCGCTGAAGCCGATGATCTTCGTGCGCCGGTCGTCGCCGTACTTCTCGACGATCGCCATCAGCTCGTCGCGGATGATGGCGCGCTGCCGCTCGGGCTTCTCGAGGACGTCCTTGAGGTCGGCGATTTCGAGCTCGATCTCGGCCAGCTGGTCGATGATCCGCTGGCGCTCCAGGGCGGCGAGGCGCCGCAGCTGCATGTCGAGGATCGCGGTGGCCTGGATCTCGTCGACGTCCAGCAGCTCCATCAGGGCCGGCCGGGCCTCGTCCGCCGAGGGCGACCGCCGGATGAGGGCGATGACCTCGTCGAGCATGTCGAGCGCCTTGACGTACCCGCGCAGGATGTGGGCCCGCTCTTCGGCCTTCCTCAGGCGGAACTTGGTCCGCCGGACGATGACCTCGACCTGGTGCTTCACGTAGTGGCGGATGATCTGGTCGAGCCGCAGCGTGCGCGGCACGCCGTCGACCAGCGCCAGCATGTTGACGCCGAAGTTCTGCTGCAGCTGGGTGTGCTTGAACAGGTTGTTCAGCACGACCTTCGCGACGGCGTCCCGCTTGATCGTGACGACGATCCGCATGCCGGAGCGGCTGTTGGACTCGTCGGCGATGTCGGAGATGCCGGTGAGCTTGCCGTCGCGGACCAGGTTCGCGATGTTCTCGACCAGGTTGTCCGGGTTGACCTGGTACGGCAGCTCGGACACGACCAGGATCGTGCGGCCCTTCGCGTCCTCCTCGACCTCGACGACCGCGCGCATCCGGACCGAGCCGCGGCCGGTGCGGTAGGCGTCTTCGATGCCGGACGTGCCGAGGATCATCGCCTTGGTCGGGAAGTCCGGGCCCTTGATCCGCACCAGCAGCGCGGCCAGCAGCTCGTCGTCGGTCGCCTCGGGGTTCTCCAGCGCCCAGACGACACCTTCGGAGACCTCGCGCAGGTTGTGCGGCGGGATGTTCGTCGCCATCCCGACCGCGATCCCGGAACCGCCGTTGACCAGCAGGTTCGGGAACCGCGCCGGCAGGACGTCGGGCTCCTGGGTGCGGCCGTCGTAGTTGTCCGAGAAGTCGACGGTGTCTTCTTCGATGTCGGCCAGCATCTGCATGGCCAGCGGCGCGAGCCGGGACTCGGTGTACCGCATGGCGGCCGCCGGGTCGTTGCCCGGCGAGCCGAAGTTGCCCTGCCCGTCGATCAGCGGGTACCGCATCGACCACGGCTGGGCGAGCCGCACCAGCGCGTCGTAGATCGCCGAGTCACCGTGCGGGTGGTAGTTGCCCATGACGTCGCCGACGACGCGCGAGCACTTGTTGTACCCGCGGTCCGGCCGGAAGCCGGAGTCGAACATCGAGTACAGGACCCGCCGGTGCACCGGCTTGAGCCCGTCACGGACGTCCGGCAGCGCGCGCGACACGATGACGCTCATCGCGTAGTCGATGTAGGAGCGCTGCATCTCCTGCTGGATGTCGACCGGTTCGATCCGGTCGTGGTCCGGAGCCGGCGGCAGAGTTTCCGTCATGAGGTCCTTCTCGGGTGCGGGGGCCTAGCGGGACGAAGAACGAGGGAGACGCCTACACGTCCAAGAAGCGCACGTCCTTGGCGTTGCGCGTGATGAACGAGCGGCGGGCCTCGACGTCCTCGCCCATCAGGACCGAGAACAGCTCGTCGGCCTGGGCGGCGTCGTCGAGGGTGACCTGGCCCAGCAGCCGGTTGGCCGGGTCCATCGTGGTCTCCCACAGCTCTTCGGCGTTCATCTCGCCGAGACCCTTGTAGCGCTGGATCGCGTCGTCCTTCGGCAGCCTCTTGCCGGCCTCGACGCCCGCCTGGATGACGGCGTCGCGCTCGCGGTCGGAGTAGGCGTACTCCGGCTCGGCCCGCGGCCACTTGATCTTGTACAGCGGCGGCCGCGAGAGGAAGACGTGGCCGTGCTCGATCAGCGGCGTCATGAACCGGAACAGCAGGGTGAGCAGCAGCGTGGTGATGTGCTGGCCGTCGACGTCGGCGTCGGCCATCAGCACGATCTTGTGGTAGCGCAGCTTCGCCAGGTCGAACTCGTCGTGGATGCCGGTGCCGAGCGCGGTGATCAGCGACTGGACCTCGGTGTTCTTGAGGACGCGGTCGATGCGGGCCTTTTCGACGTTGATGATCTTGCCGCGGATCGGCAGGATCGCCTGGTACATCGAGTCGCGGCCTTCCTTGGCCGAGCCGCCGGCCGAGTCGCCCTCGACGATGTAGAGCTCGCACTCCGCCGGGTTGGTCGAGCGGCAGTCCTTGAGCTTGCCGGGCAGGCCACCGATCTCCAGCGCGCCCTTGCGGCGGACCAGGTCACGCGCCTTGCGGGCGGCCATCCGGGCCTGCGCCGAGGAGATCGACTTGTTGATGATCGTCTTCGCCTCGGTGGGGTTGCGCTCGAACCAGTCCGCCAGCCACTCGTTCGACGTCTGCTGCACGAACGTCTTGGCCTCGCTGTTGCCCAGCTTGGTCTTCGTCTGGCCCTCGAACTGCGGCTCGGACAGCTTGATCGAGACGATCGCGGCGAGGCCCTCGCGCACGTCGTCGCCGGTCAGGTTGGTGTCCTTTTCCTTGAGCAGCTTCTTGTCGCGCGCGTACGTGTTGACGACGCGGGTCAGCGCGGCGCGGAAGCCCTCTTCGTGGGTACCGCCTTCATGGGTGTTGATCGTGTTGGCGAACGTGTAGACCGACGGCGTGAAGCCGTTGTTCCACTGCATCGCGACCTCGACCTCGAGGCCGGTGCCCTTCGCTTCGAAGGAGATCACGCTGGAGTGGATCGGGTCCTTGCTGCCGTTGATGTGCTTGACGAAGTCCTCGAGCCCGCCCGGGTAGCAGTAGGTCTTCTCCTTGATCCGCGCGACCTTGCCCTCGACGTCCGCCTCGGTCTCCTCATCGGCGACGCGCTCGTCGCGCAGGGACAGCGTCAGCCCCTTGTTGAGGAACGCCATCTCCTGGAGCCGGCGCGAGATGGTCTCGAAGTTGTACGTCGTCGTCTCGAAGATGTTGCTATCGGCCCAGAAGGTGATCGTGGTGCCGGTCTCCGACGCCGGGCCCAGGTCCTCCAGCTCGCCGGGGATCTGGTCGGTGTACAGCTGGCGCCAGCTGCGGCCGCCGTACTTGACCTCGGCGAGCAGCCTCGTCGACAGCGCGTTCACCACGGAGACGCCGACGCCGTGCAGGCCGCCGGACACCGCGTAGGAGTCGCTGTCGAACTTGCCGCCCGCGTGGAGCACGGTGAGCACGACCTCGAGGGTCGGCTTCTTCTCCTTGGGGTGCATGTCGACGGGGATGCCGCGGCCGTCGTCGACGACGCGCACCCCGCCGTCGGCGAGGAGGGTAACCTCGACCTTGGTGGCGTGCCCGGCCATCGCCTCGTCGACGGAGTTGTCGACGACCTCCTGGACGAGGTGGTGCAGGCCGCGTTCACCGGTGGAGCCGATGTACATGCCGGGGCGCTTGCGGACCGCTTCGAGGCCTTCGAGCACCGTGATCGACGACGCGTTGTACTCGTGCTTGTTCTCGGTCACCGGCGTTGTTTCTCCTCGTCTCGCCCGAGCGGACGCTCGCTCTCGTCCAGTGTACTTGGCCGCGTCCGCTGACATGCGGCAAGGACACCCCTGAACGCGTCACAGACGAACGAAATCGGTTCGGGCCGAGTCTTGACGTATCTCGGGAGGTCTGGATGCGTTCTCGGGGCATTCAACCGAGCATCGCGCAACCTGGGTCAGCCGTACGTGTCACGGGGGCCGCGGCCCGGTACGTGCCGGGGCCCTTTCCGCCAGCTCGGAGCGGTCGGACCCTGGATCCGCATCCGCTTGACGACGCCGTTGCCGACCCCGGCCGCGATCTTGGCCAGCAGTTTTCCCTGCAGCAACCGCAGCTGGGTGGCCCACGCCGTCGAGCTGGCGCGCACGGTGAGCTCGCCGTCCTTGAGCGCGACCGGCTGCGCGTGTTCGGCGACGTCTTCGCCGACCAGGCGTCCCCACTGCGCGAAGACGCGGGCGGTCGTGACGCTCTCGTTCCAGCCGCGGTCGCTGACCAGCCGGGAGACGAGCCGGCCGAGCGGCTGCGGGTCGCGCGCGTCCGCACCGGGCCCCGACCAGCGGCGACGCCGGGGGTTCTGCCCGCCACCGCCGACGGCGCGGCGCCGGTACCCCGGCGGGGTGCCCCGTTCCTTGGCCTTCGCCTTGGCCGCCTCGAGCGCCGCGTGGGCGAGGTCGCGACCGGATGGCGCACCCTCGTTCGGCCCAGCACCGCTGTCACCCTGCGTGTCAGCAGCGGACTTAGAGTTGTCAGAGGGCCCCTTGCGCCACCCATTTGGCCGCACAGTCACGGGCAGCGATAACTCATTCACCGTGTTATCCACACTGTCCACAGGTTTGTCCCCAGATCGGGTGCGGTTTGTGCGGCCCGTCACACCGGGTGTCCGATCGCCTTGCTCAGCCACGCGTGATCTCACCATCCGCCACCACGAACCGGCTGCCGGCCAGCTCGCTCGGCACGTCTTCGTCGACCGCGGCGGTCACCAGCACCTGTTCGGCGCTCGCGGCCACCTCGGCCAGCCGGGCCCGGCGCTTGCGGTCCAGCTCGGCGAACACGTCGTCGAGCAGCAGCACCGGTTCGCCCGCCTCCTCGCGCAGCAGCTCGTAACTGCCGAGCCGCAGCGCCAGCGCGAACGACCACGACTCGCCGTGGCTCGCGTAGCCCTTGGCCGGCGCCTCGCCCAGGATCAGCTCCAGCTCGTCCCGGTGGGGACCGACCAGGCTGATACCGCGCTCGAGCTCGGCCTTCCTGGCCTCGCCGAGCGCTGTCAGCAAGACGTCCTTGAGGACCGCGGGTTGCGCCCGTTCGCCGTCCGGTACGCCGTACGTCTCCGGCAGGGCCGCACCCAGCGACGACCGGTAGGCGATCTTCGCCGGCCGGGAGTCGGGCGCGACCCCCAGGTACGCCGCAGCCGAGTGCGGCGCGAGGTCGGCGACGAGGTTCAGCCGCGCGGCCAGCAGTTCCGCACCCGCCACCGCGAGGTGGTCGTCCCAGACCTCGAGCGTCGACAGCGCATACGGGTCTTCGCGGCCCGTACGTCGTTTCCCCGCCGTCTTGAGCAGGGCGTTTCGCTGCTTCAGCACCTTCTCGTAGTCCGCGCGGACCCCGGCGTACCGCGGCGCGCGCAGCACCAGCAGCTCGTCGAGGAACCGGCGCCGCTCACCCGGGTCGCCCCGCACGAGCGCGAGGTCCTCCGGGGAGAACAGCACCGTGCGCAGGATCCCCAGCACGTCACGCGGACGGCCGACCGCACCGCGGTTGACCCGGGCGCGGTTCGCCCGGCCGGCGGTGATCTCGAGCTCGACGGTCAGCTCGCGGTCGTCGTTGACCACCGCGACCCGCACCAGCGCGCGCTCGCAGCCGTGCCGGATCAGCGGCGCGTCCGTCGCGACGCGGTGCGAGCCCAGCGTCGCGACGTACCCGATCGCCTCCAGCAGGTTGGTCTTGCCGCGGCCGTTCTGGCCGACCAGCACGGCCGGCCCCGGTTCGAGGGCGAGATCGGCCTGTGGCCAGGAGCGGAAGTCGGTGACCTGCAGGTGCCGCAGATACACGGTGTCTACTTTCGGCGGCCGCCCTTACCCGCCGATCTTCTTCACGGCGTGCCCACCGAACTGGTTGCGCAGCGCGGCGACCGCGCGCATCGCGGCCGAGTGTTCCTGCCGCGAAGCGAACCGCGCGAACAGTGCGGCCGAGATGACCGGCGCCGGGACGGCGTTGTTGATCGCCTCTTCCAGCGTCCAGCGGCCTTCGCCCGAGTCTTCGACGTAGCCCTCGAGGTCGTCCAGCTCCGGGTCCTCGTCGAGCGCGCGCACCAGCAGGTCGAGCAGCCAGGACCGGACGACCGTGCCGCGCTGCCAGCCCTTGATGACCGCGGGCACGTCGTTGACGACCTTGGCCGCTTCGAGCAGCTCGAAGCCCTCCGCGAAGGCCTGCATCATGCCGTACTCGATGCCGTTGTGGATCATCTTCGCGTAGTGCCCCGCGCCGACGTCGCCGGCGTGCGAGAAGCCCTCTTCGCGCGGGCCGTCCGGGCGCAGCGCGTCGAAGATCGGCATCGCCCGCTCGACGTCGGCGGCCGCGCCGCCGACCATCAGGCCGTAGCCGTTCTCCTTGCCCCACACGCCACCGGACACGCCGCAGTCCAGGTAGCCGATGTTCTTCGCCGCCAGCAGATCGGCGTTCAGCTTGTCGTCGGTGTACTTGGAGTTGCCGCCGTCGATCACCATGTCGCCCTCGGCGAGCAGGTTGCCCAGCTCGGTGACGGTCGCCCGGGTCGGGTCGCCGGCGGGCACCATGATCCACACGATCCGCGGGGCGTCCAGTTTGGACACGAGGTCTTCGAGCGAGGTCGTGTCGCTGACGTCCGGGTTGCGGTCGTAGCCGACCACTTCGTGACCGGCCGCACGCAGCCGCTCACGCATGTTGAAGCCCATCTTGCCCAGGCCGATCAGACCGAGCTGAACCATCGAGATCCCCTTACGTACTCAGGAAAAAGCGGGTCAGCCCGGGAGGCGGACCGGCATCAGGAGGTAGAGGTAACCGGGGACGACGTTGCCCTCGGAGTCGGCGGGCTTGATGAGCGCGGGGCGGTTCGGCGTGGTGAACGTCAGCTCCGCCCGGTCGCTGTGGAGCGCGCCGAGGCCGTCGACGAGGTAACCCGGGTTGAACGCGATGGTCACCGGCTCGCCTTCGTACTCGACTTGCAGCTCCTCTTCGGCGCTGCCCTCGTCATCGCCGCCCGCGGACAACCGCAGCGTGTTGTCCCCGAACTCCAGTCGTACCTGAGTCCCCCGCTCCGCCACCAGCGAAACGCGCTTGATGGACTCGGTGAGAGCCGACACTTCGATGACCGCGCGGGAGGTGTGCGACGCCG
Organism: Amycolatopsis sp. A133; assembly: GCF_031082405.1. GTDB lineage: Bacteria > Actinomycetota > Actinomycetes > Mycobacteriales > Pseudonocardiaceae > Amycolatopsis. The sequence continues at coordinate 341,329 of NZ_JAVHJU010000067.1, read as the reverse complement.
GAAGCAGCTGCCGGTACGGCGGGAATTCCGCGTCGAGCAGGCGGGTCGTCGTGTAGCGCCCGGAACCGGACAGGCCGAGCAGGCCTTCGCCGCTGGCGAGGGCGAGGCGGATCGTGGCCCCGCTCGCGCCGAGCGTCTTGGCGGCTTCGGCGAGGGTGCGCGCCGGGACGAGCACCGCGGCGTCGGCCAGTCCCTCGGCGGGCTGCCAGGTGAACTCGCGCATCGCGAGCCGGAACCGGTCGGTCGCGACCAGCGTCAGCGCGCTGCCGGAGATCTCGAGCCGCATGCCGGTGAGCATCGGCAGCGTGTCGTCCTTGCCCGCGGCGACGACGACCTGGGTGACGGCCTGGCCGAACGCGTCGCCGGCGAGCTCGCCGGCGAAGGCGGGCTGGGACGGCAGCTGCGGGTAGTCCTCGACCGGCATGGTCGGCAGGGAGAACCGCGCGCTGCCGCACGTGATGGTGGCGCGCGAGCCGTCGACGGAGATCTCGACCGGCTGCGCGGGCAGCGCCTTGGTGATGTCGGCGAGCAGGCGCCCGGACACGAGCAGGCGGCCGCCGTCGGCGATCGTCGCCGGGACCCCGACCGTGGCGGAAACCTCGTAGTCGAAGCCGGAGACCGTCAGCGCGTCGGTGTCGCCGTCCGAACCGGCGTCGAGCAGGACACCGCCCAGCACCGGCACCGGAGGCCGGGACGGGAGGCTTCTGGCCACCCACGCAACGGCGTCGGCGAGCCCGTCACGCTCGACGCGGATCTTCATGCGCGCATCCTTTCGACGATCGAGCCCACTGCGGGCTCGGGCCAGGCCTCGTTCTCGCGGGACGGGGACCGGCGGCCCCCTCCGGCCGGTCCGCCCTCCGCGTGAGCGGCCGGAGCACGGACCAGGTGCAGGCATCCACGTTAGGCCGTCGCGGACGCTGCCGTCACCTCGGCCTCCCCTTGACTTTGTCGACTTGACGACTCGATCTCGCAGCTGTCCCCAACTTCGTCCATCGCCTGTTTTTGTTTTGTTCTTTCTCTTAGAAGATCTAAGAGCAGTAGCAGTAATAGGCGTTGTGGATTGTGTGGATTGAGCTCGTTTGCGCAGGTCGGACGGCTTGCGGGCATGTGGAGAACCGTGGTGGCAGACCTGTGGGTAGATCGGGGCGTCGGTGGATGGTTTCGGCCGACCCCGGATTCGTCCACAGACGGGCCCAGTTGTCCCCATGGTTGTCCCCAGGTGTGCGGCGATTTGTACCCAGGGTCTGGGGGTGCGCGGAGGGGGCCGAATCGCCCTTCCGAGTGATCGGCCCCTCCTGTGTACAGCATGTGGGCAACCTGTGGAATCAGGGTGGACAAGGGTGTGGATTCCCTGTGGACGACCTGTGGGCGGGGTGTGGAGGGAATTCGTGTCAGCGCTGGTGGGAGATCTGGTGGCACTGTGGGCAATCTGCCCACACGGTGGGGAAAACCCCTTGTGTACAAACAAATTTGGCGAGTTTGCGAAGCGCGCGTACACGGCTTCGCTGCTTCGCGGGCGTACGCGTGCTTCGGGTACTCCAAAGACGACTAAGGGGCGTCCACTGTGTGCGGACGCCCCGAAGTCGTTGGGAGGTAAGGGATGTGCTACTGGCGGGCGCGCTGCTTGATGCGCGACGTCAGCTCCTGCACCTGGTCGTAGATCCGCCGGCGCTCGGCCATCTCCTTGCGGATCTTCTTGTCCGCGTGCATGACCGTCGTGTGGTCGCGGCCGCCGAACGTCTGCCCGATCTTCGGCAGCGACATGTCGGTCAGCTCGCGGCAGAGGTACATCGCGATCTGGCGGGCCGTGGCGAGCGCCTTCGTCTTGCCGGGGCCGCACAGGTCGTCCAGTGTCACGTCGAAGAACTCGGAGATGACGCCCATGATGGTCGGCGCGGTGATCTCCGGGGCGTGGGAGTCGGGGATGAGGTCGCGCAGCACGATCTCGGCGAGCGCGCTGTCGACCGGCTGCTGGTTCAGCGACGCGAACGCGGTGACGCGGATCAGCGCGCCTTCCAGTTCCCGGATGTTCGCCTCGACCCGGGAGGCGATGAACTCCAGGACGTCACCCGGCACGGCGAGCCGGTCCTGCGCCGCCTTCTTGCGGAGGATCGCGATGCGCGTTTCGAGCTCGGGCGGCTGGATGTCGGTGATGAGGCCCCACTCGAACCGCGTCCGCAGCCGGTCTTCCAGCGTTTCGAGGCGCTTCGGCGGGCGGTCGGAGCTGACGACGATCTGCTTGTTCGCGTTGTGGAGGGTGTTGAAGGTGTGGAAGAACTCTTCCTGCGTCCCTTCCTTGCCCTCCAGGAACTGGATGTCGTCGACGAGCAGGATGTCGATGTCGCGGTAGCGCCGCTGGAAGGCGACCTTGCGGTCGTCGCGCAGCGAGTTGATGAAGTCGTTCGTGAACTCTTCGGTCGAGACGTACCGGACGCGCATGCCGGGGAAGAGCCGTTGCGCGTAGTGGCCGACCGCGTGCAGGAGGTGCGTCTTGCCGAGCCCGGACTCGCCCCAGATGAACAGGGGGTTGTAGGCGCGGGCGGGCGCTTCGGCGACGGCGACCGCGGCCGCGTGCGCGAAGCGGTTGGACGCGCCGATGACGAACGTGTCGAAGGTGTACTTCTCGTTCAGCTTCGTCTTAGACGTCTGCGGCTGCGCCGGCGCGGTGTACGGCTGGCCGGCGATCGGCTGGCCGGAGAACGTCGGCCAGATCTCGTGGACCGCGGCGAGCGCCTCGCCCTCTTCGTCCACTTCCTCGTCGGTGTCGTCGCCGTCGTCCGGCTTCGACGCGACGGCCTGGTGCGCCGGCATCGGCCTCGGCGGCGCCGGTTCGACGGGCCGCGGGGGCGGCATCATCGGCCCGCCGTTGGCGGCCCTCGGCGGGGCGGGCTCGGGGCTCACGCCGTTTTCCACTCGGCCGGGTGACGGCGCGTAGTGGGCCGCGGGCGCCGGAGCGACGGGTTCGGTGTTGTCGACCTTCACCGCGAGGGAGATCACCCGGCCGAGCCGGCGGGAGAGGGCGTCGGTGATCGCGCCGCGCAGCCCGCGTTCGATCGCTTCCTTGGCGAAGTCGCTGGGCGCCGCGAGGAGCGCCGTGCCGTCGAGCAGGCCGATCGGCCGGGTCACGCGCATCCAGGCGCGCTGCTGGGGGGAGAGGGTCCCGTCGGACAGTTCGCGTACCACCTGTTCCCAGATGACACCCAGATTGTGCTGGTGATCCGACACCTGTCTGGCTCCCCTCCCCTCGTCGGCGTGGACGGCCGAGCCGGCCCCGGAAATCCCCCGGTCACTCCACCCGGCGATCACAGGAGAACCTGTCCGCCCACCGGCACAGCGAATATCCACATAGTTGTCCACAGCTGTGCACTAATGTACGGCGACCCGCGGTGCCGCCACCTGCGGGCTCGTCGTACGCCGGTGGGCACTCCACCACCCGGATACTCGTGCACCTCGACCGGTGACCCGAGAGAGGCACGCTAACAAGCCCCGCTCGTGGCCACAAGGCATCCTGGGCGGCCAGCATTTCACGGTGCACCGCCCGTTGCCATTCGGTGCCGCGGCGTCGACGTTCCGGAGCCCGCCACCCGGTCGCGTACCGTGGCCGAGGGGGTGCTTACCGGCCGCCCGACGGGGGTGCGTACCCTCGTAAGGTCTCCCGTATGCGACGGGGTGCGTTTCGCGTGCCCAGGTGGTCGTTGCTCGTCGTGACGAGGACACACGTTGGTAGGAGACACCAGAGACTGCCGTGCACCCGCACGACACGCCAGGCGGGGGGAAGGAATTGTTCCCGCCCGACGCGACACACAGGAGAAGCAGTGAGCAAGGGTAAGCGCACCTTCCAGCCGAACAACCGCCGCCGCGCGAAGACCCACGGGTTCCGCCTGCGCATGCGGACCCGCGCCGGCCGGGGCATCCTGGCGGCCCGCCGTCGCAAGGGCCGCGCTGAGCTGTCCGCCTGATCGCACCGATCGAGGCGCGCCGTGCTGCCGGCTGCCGCACGCCTGCGGCGGAGTGAGGATTTCCGCGTGGTTCTCCGTCGCGGGTCCCGGGCAGGCAGGCGCCGCCTCGTCGTCCACGCGCTGACCACGGACCCGTCCGCGGCCGCCGACGCTGTGCAGTTCAGCACTGCGCAGTCGGCGGCCAGGGCGGGTTTTGTGGTGAGCAAGGCCGTCGGCAATTCGGTGGTCCGCCACCGCGTCAGCCGCCGGTTGCGTCATCTCGTTTCGGCCAGGCTCGGAACACTGCCCGCCGGCACTGCGTTGGTCGTACGGGCATTGCCGCCGTCGTCGACCGCTTCCAGCGCCGAGCTCGAGTCCGATCTCGACGCCGCGTTGCGTCGGCTGGGGCTTCTGTCGTCGCGCCGTCCGGCCGGGGATGTCCCCCGCCCGACGCGTCCCGCGGACGCGGCCCCCGACCACGGATCAGCGGTGTGACCGGCATGCGAGCCACCCCCGAGCACGAGCACGACCACGACGTCCAGCCCGAGCCCCCGAGGCCCGGCCCCGTCGCCTGGGTCCTGCTGCTCCCCATCAAGCTCTACCGCAAGGCGATCTCGCCCTTCCTCCCCCCGGCTTGCCGGTTCTACCCGAGCTGCAGCGCGTATGCAGTCGAAGCCCTCACCCGGCACGGTGCCGGCCGCGGCTCCTACCTCGCGCTGCGCCGGCTGCTGCGCTGCGGCCCCTGGACGCCACCCGGCCGCGACCCCGTGCCCGAGACGTTCTCGTGGCGCCACCGACGACCTGAAACACCGATCGAGGAGTAGCAGCAGTGCTCGATTTCATCTACTACCCCGTGTCCTTCATCCTCTGGTGTTGGCACAAGGTCTTCGGGTTCGTCTTCGGGGAAGCCGCGGCGATCTCCTGGATCCTCGGCATCATCTTCCTGACGTTCACGGTCCGCGGCATCATGTTCAAGCCGTTCGTGAACCAGGTCCGGTCGATGAAGAAGATGCAGGACTTCGCGCCGGAGATGAAGAAGATCCAGAAGAAGTACGCGAGCGACCGGCAGCGCCAAGCCGCGGAGATGCAGAAGCTCCAGAAGGAGCACGGCGTCAACCCGCTCGGCAGCTGCCTGCCGATGCTGCTTCAGATCCCGGTGTTCATCGGCCTGAACCACGTCCTCCGCGCGTTCACGATGCCGCCGCCCGGTGGCGGTCCGAAGACCGAGAACTACTTCTTCACGCAGCACGACGTCGAGTCCTACGTCAACGCGAAGCTGTTCGGCGTCAACCTCGGTGAGGCCGTCTACAACGGTGTCGGTGTCGTCAGCGGAGGCGCGACGAACATCGGCTGGCACTGGAGCGTGCTCCCGGTGGCGCTGCCGCTGATGATCGTCGCGTCGATCGCCACGCACCTCACCGCGCGCCACTCGGTGGCCCGGCAGAACGCCGCGTCGGCCACCCCGCAGACCGCGATGATGAACAAGCTGACGATGTACATCTTCCCGCTCGGTGTCCTCGTCTTCGGTGCGCTGTTCCCGCTCGGCCTCCTCTTCTACTGGCTGGCGAACAACGGCTGGACCCTGATGCAGCAGCGCCTCGTCTACACGAAGATCGACAAGGAAGAGGCGGCCCTCAAGGCGGAGGCCGCTGAGAAGCGCGCGACGCTCGGGCCGAAGCCGGGCCAGAAGCCGACCGCGCCGAAGGTCGGTCAGAAGCCGGTCCAGCAGAAGAAGAACCAGCCTGCGCAGGGCGGCTCCCAGAAGAAGGTCACCAAGGCCGGTTCGGCTCATGGCTTCGCGCAGACCACGCCCGCGGAGGCGGCCGCCGCCGCTGCCGCCGCCGCCAAGGCGGACGGCGCGACCGTGGCGGACCCGGCTCCGGCCGCCGACACCAACGGCTCGAAGGACAACGGCACGGGCGTGCCGGGCCTTCTCAAAGACTCGACCAGGAAGTCGGGCCGGAAGCGCCGCTGAGGCGCGACCGGTTCGGAGAGGAGACGAATGATGTCGGAGACGATCGACACGATCGACGCCGAGAAGGACGACGTGACCCCGGAGGAGGCCGCTTCGGCGGACGCAGGGGGCGAGCAGAAGTCGGGCGGTGACGACATCCTCGTCCAGGAGGGCGACATCGCCGGCGACTACCTCGAGCGCCTGCTGGACCTGCTCGACTACGACGGTGACATCGACCTCGACGTGGAAGCCGGCCGCGCGATCGTCAGCATCGACGGCGGCGAGGACCTCGAGAAGCTCGTCGGCCCGCGCGGCACGGTGCTCGAGGCGCTGCAGGAGCTGACCCGCCTGGCGGTCCAGCAGGAGACGGGCTCCCGCAGCCGCCTGATGCTGGACATCGCGGGCTGGCGCGCGGACCGCCGCGAGGAACTCAAGGAGCTCGGCCGGTCGACGGCGGAGTCGGTCCTGAAGAGCGGCGAGCGCGTGCGGCTGCAGCCGATGAGCCCGTTCGAGCGCAAGGTCGTCCACGACGCGGTGGCGACGGTCTCGGGCGTCACGAGCGAGAGCGAGGGCGAGGACCCCAAGCGGCGCGTGGTGATTTTCCCGGAGGAGTGACCTTCGGTCCTCGAGGCGGCCCCATCCGACTGGTTCGGATGGGGCCGCTTCTTTGTCTGCTGGCCCGCGTGCGCTGGCTCGCGTCACCGAATTACACGCGTGATGTTTCACGTGGAACGGTCCACGGCGGCCGCCGCCTGAGTGGAGTTGTCCACATCTTCGGACTGTCGGCTCGTCTTCTCGGGTTCATCGGGGACAATCGGACGAGCGCGGTTTCACGTGAAACCGGCGGACGAGGAGTAGACGGAGTGAGCTTGGAGCAAGCCGCGGGGGCGGTGCGGGCCGCGGCGGAGCGAGTGTTCGGTGAGCACCTCGACCAAGCGGCCGGGTACGTCGAACTCCTGGAGCGCCACGGCGTTGAGCGGGGGCTGATCGGTCCCCGGGAAGTCGAGCGGCTGTGGGAACGGCACGTCTTGAACTCGGCGGTGATCGGCGAGCAGATGCCCGAAGGTGCCCGAGTGGTCGACGTCGGGTCGGGAGCCGGGCTTCCGGGTGTACCGCTGGCGATCGCGCGACCGGACCTCGATATCGTCTTGCTCGAACCGATGGCCCGCCGGGTGGACTGGCTGGCCGAGGTGGCCGAGAAGCTGGAACTCCCGATCACCATCGTCCGTGGACGCGCGGAGGAGCGGCCTGTGCGTGAGCAGCTCGGTGGCGCCGACATCGTCACCGCTCGCGCGGTCGCCCCGCTCGCTCGTCTCGCGGACTGGTGCCTGCCGCTGGTCCGACCCGATGGCTTCCTGGTCGCCCTCAAGGGCGCCAGCGCGGCGGACGAAATCGAGCGGGACGGCGCCGCCATCCGCAAGGCCGGCGGAGCCGATCCCCTGATCGTCGAGTGTGGTGCGGCGGTGCTCGAGGTGCCCAGCACGGTCGTGAAGATCCGTCGCCTCCCAGCGGGAAGCAAGCCGAAGGCGCGGAGCAGGAAGCGTTAACGGGCCGCGATGTTCCACGTGAAACGACGCGACTCGACCACCGACCAGACGTCTAGATGGAGGAGGTGTCGAGACCGGTGAATCCCCCGCCGTCCGACTCCACGGAGACCAGCCACGACGTGGGCTGGACGCCGATCGCCGAAGAAGCCGCCCGCGCCGCGCGTCTGCTGCACCCGGAGCGGACGCTCCCCCGCCCCGGGCGTCGGCGCGTGCTGACCGTTGCCAACCAGAAGGGCGGCGTCGGCAAGACCACCAGCACGGTCAACCTGGCTGCCGCGCTCGCCGTCCACGGGCTCAAGACGCTCGTCGTCGACCTCGACCCGCAGGGCAACGCGAGCACCGCGCTCGACGTCGACCACCGGTCCGGGACGCCCTCCATCTACGAGGTGCTCATCGGCGAGGTGACGCTCGCGGAGGCGGCCCAGCCGACCGAGCAGTCCCCCAACCTCTTCTGCGTCCCCGCGACGATCGACCTCGCCGGCGCCGAGATCGAGCTCGTCTCGATGGCGTCCCGCGAGTCCCGGCTCAAGGAGGCCATCTCCTCGGAGATCCTCGACGAGATCGGCGTCGACTACGTCCTCATCGACTGCCCGCCGTCGCTGGGTCTGCTGACGGTCAACGCGATGGTCGCCGCGCAGGAGGTGCTCATCCCGATCCAGTGCGAGTACTACGCGCTCGAAGGGCTCGGGCAGCTGCTGAGCAACATCGAGCTCGTGCAGCAGCACCTCAACCGCGAACTCCGCGTCTCGACGATCCTCCTCACCATGTACGACGGCCGGACCAAGCTGGCCGACCAGGTGACGAACGAGGTGCGGAACCACTTCGGCGACACCGTGCTGAAGACCGTCATCCCCCGCAGCGTGAAGGTGTCCGAGGCGCCCGGGTACGGCCAAACCGTGCTCGCCTACGATCCTGGTTCGCGCGGGGCGCTGAGCTACGTCGACGCGGCCAAGGAGATCGCCGAGCGCGGCGCACTGATGGAGAAGGGTAGTTCGACATGACCGAGCGTCGAGGAGGGCTGGGGCGCGGCCTCGCCGCCCTGATCCCGACCGGACCCACCGGTGGGGGTCCCCTGCCCGCGCCCGGCGACGCGGCGGCGGCCGAAAAGAAGGCGGCCGAGGACAAGGGCTGGTTCGCGGCGAACGGCCAGGCGAAGCAGCACAGCGGGGAGGTCGCCGGCGCCGTCTACCGCGAGATCCCCGTCGGTTCGATCAAGCCGAACCCGAAGCAGCCGCGGCAGGTCTTCGACGAAGACGCGCTCGCCGAACTCGAGCACTCGATCCGCGAGTTCGGGCTCATGCAGCCCATCGTCGTCCGCGAACTCGGGAACGACGAGTACGAGCTCGTCATGGGCGAGCGGCGGCTACGCGCTTCGCAGCAGGCGGAGCTCGAAGCGATCCCGGCGATCGTCCGGCAGACCGCCGACGAGTCGATGCTGCGCGACGCGCTCCTGGAGAACATCCACCGCGTCCAGCTGAACCCGCTCGAAGAGGCGGCGGCGTACCAGCAGCTGCTCGACGAGTTCGCGGTCACCCACGAGGAACTGGCGAGCCGGATCGGCCGCAGCCGCCCGGTCATCACCAACACGATCCGCCTCCTCAAGCTCCCCCTCCCGGTGCAGCGCCGGGTGGCCGCGGGTGTCCTCTCGGCCGGGCACGCGCGCGCGTTGCTGTCGCTGGAGGACGCCGAAAGCCAGGAGGAGCTCGCCGCGCGGATCGTCGCGGAGGGCATGTCGGTCCGGGCGACCGAGGAAGCCGTCACGCTCAAGAAGAGCGAGAAGCCGGCCAAGCCGAAGGCCGCACCCCGCAAGCCGATCCAGGCGCCGGGGTTGCAGGAACTCGCGAACCGGCTTTCGGACCGCTTCGACACCCGCGTGAAGGTCGACCTCGGCCGGCGCAAAGGCCGGATCGTGCTCGAATTCGGTTCGGTCGACGACCTCGAGCGGATCGTCTCGATCATCGACGCGAATGAGGCAAATCGGACACCGAAATCCGATTAGGGATCACCCCGGGGTGTTTCGTCACGGTGATGATTGCTCATCGGAGCCGTGACGGACACAGCTGGTGATCACCACTCGCGACACGAAAAAGGCCACCACCGAACCTCGGTAGTGGCCTTTCGCGTGCGGGGGGTCAGCGGGAGACGGCCCGCGCGATCAGTTCGGCGAACACCGTGCCGAGCGACTTGCCCGCCGCGTCGATGGCCATCGGGACCGTGGACGTCTCGGTGAGACCCGGCGACGGGTTCACTTCGAGGAAGTGAACCGTGCCATCCGGGGCGACGATCGCGTCGGTGCGGGAGATGTCTCGCAGCCCGAGGACGCGGTGCGCGGCGACCGCGAGTTCGGCCACCGCCTTGGCCGCGGCGTCGTCGAGCCGGGCCGGGGTGAAGAAGTCGGTCAGGCCGGCCGTGTAGCGGGCCGTGTAGTCGTACACGCCGTTCTCCGGGACGATCTCGACCGCGGGGAGGGCCTCGGGCCCGTCCTCGCCCTCGATGACCGTCACGGCCACCTCGACGCCGTCCACGAACCGCTCCGCGAGGACCGTGTCGCCGTAGGCGAAGCAACCGACCATCGCCGCCGGCAGTTCGGCCGCCTCGCGCACCACCTGCGTGCCGAGCGCGGAGCCACCCTGATCGGGCTTGAGGATCAGCGGCAGGCCGAGGCGCTCGACCATCGCGTCGAGCACCGCCTGGGCGCCCAGCTCGCGGAACGTGCTGTGCGGCAGCACCACCCACCCCGGCGTCACGAACCCGGCGTTCTGCAGCAGCGCCTTCGCGGTCGGCTTGTCCCACGCGCGGCGGCAGCCCTGGGAGCCGGTGCCGACGAACGGCACCTCCAGCATCTCCAGCACCGTCTGCACCGAGCCGTTCTCACCCTCGCCGCCGTGCAGCGCCACGACCACCGCGTCCGGGCGCTGCGTGCGCAGCCGCTCCAGCAGTCCCGCGTCGGTGTCCCACTCTTCGATGCCGAAACTCTCGGACTTCAACGCCGCGGAGAGCCGTCGCCCGGACCTCAGCGAGACGTCTCGTTCGTGCGAGAGCCCGCCGGCGAGCACGGCAACGGTACGGTCAACCACCGTAGGAACTCCTTAGCTGCAAAAGAATCAAACCGTGTCCGGGGACGGGTTCGGCGGTCCCTGGATCTGGCGCGCGCTCACGTTACCGAAGGTGCGAGCGAGGTCCATTTCGGACTCCAGCACGGCGGCCAGCCGCCGCACGCCCTCGCGGATCCGCTCCGGCGTCGGGTAGCAGTAGGACAGCCGCATCTGGCGGCTGCCGAAGCCGTCGGCGTAGAAACCGGTGCCGGACGCGTACGCCACCCGGGCGGTCACCGCGCGCGGCAGCATCGCCTTCGTGTCGACGCCTTCCGGCACCGTCACCCAGACGTAGAAGCCGCCGTCCGGCTTGGTCCACGAGCAGCCCGGGGGCAGGTACTGGTCGAGCGCGGACAGGATCGCGTCGCGCCGCTCGCGGTAGTTCTCGCGGAACTTCTTGATCTGGCCCTTCCAGTCGTGCGTGGCCAGGTAGCGCGAGACGATCATCTGGTTGAACGTCGGCGGGCACAGCGTCGCCGACTCCGCGGCGAGCACGAGCTTCTCGCGCACCGCGTGCGGCGCGAGCACCCAGCCGACGCGCAGGCCGGAGGCGAACGTCTTGGAGAACGAGCCGAGGTACACGACGTTGTCGGGATCGGTCGACCGCAGCGCCGGGTACGTCTGGCCGTCGAAGCCGAGCAACCCGTACGGGTTGTCTTCGACAACCAGGACGCCGTGGTCGCGGCAGATCTCCAGGATCTCCGCGCGGCGCTCGACGGCCAGCGTGACGCCGGCGGGGTTGTGGAAGTTCGGGATCGTGTACAGGAACTTGACCCGGCGGCCGGCCTTCTCGGTCCGGTCGAGCGCTTCGCGGAGCAGCGACGGCACCAGGCCGTTTTCGTCCATCGCCACGTGCACGACCTGCGCCTGGTACGCGGCGAACGACCCCAGCGCGCCGACGTACGAAGGACCTTCGGCGATCACGACGTCACCGGGGTCGCAGAACAGCCGGGTGACCATGTCCAGGCCCATCTGGGAGCCGACGGTCACCACGACGTCGTCCGGGTGCGCCTTGATGCCCTCCAGGGCCATGATTTCGCAGATCTGCTCACGCAGCACCGGGACGCCGTGCGCCGAGCCGTACTGCAGCGCGACCAGACCGTCTTCGGCGATGATCTCCGCCACCTGCGCCGACAGCGTGTCGAGCGGGAGCGCGGCCAGGTTCGGCATGCCGCCGGCCAGCGAAACCACCTCGGGCCGGCTGGCCACCGCGAACAGCGCCCGGATCTCGGAGGCGGTCATCCCCGCGGTGCGGGCGGCGTACCGCTCCAGGTGCGGGTCGAGGTTCTGGCGGCCGCTGGGGCTTTGTCGGCCACTGGGGTTTGGTCGGCCACTGTGCGGCTTGCTGGGGCGGTTCTCGGTCATCGACGTTCACCCGGGGCTAGGCGGACACGGTCACTCCCGCGGGAGCTGGTAGATCCATCGAGTGTAACCGGGCACCCATCAGGACCCCCTGGCCTTCCGGTGCTCGTCACATCGGCCTATCCTCGACCGTGGCTCCCGTGTTCGTGCCGTGGTTTTCGCGCGGTTCGACGACCGGGCAGCCGGTCGGAGCGCTGGGCAGGGGAGGTCGCAGGTGTCGCGTCGCGTCGTGGGCGTCACACTGGACAACCTCGAGCACCTGCCGAAGAGCTGCCGCCGGTGCGTCTACTGGGAACTCGCCCCCCACCTCAAGCACCAGGCCGAGGAGTTCGGCGCCACCGAGGTCGAGAAGGAAGCCTGGGTCTCGAGCGTGCTGCTCGAGTGGGGGTCCTGCGGCCGCATCGTCTACAGCGACACGCTGCCGGTCGGGTTCGTGCTGTACGCACCGCCGAACGCCGTCCCGCGCGCACTGGCCTTCCCGACGTCGCCGCCGAGCGCGGACGCCGTCCTGCTGACGGCGTTCCAGGTGCTGCCGGAGTTCCGCGGCGGCGGTCTCGGCCGGATGCTGGTCCAGGCGGTCGCCAAGGACCTGACCAAGCGCGGGGTCCGCGCGATCGAGGCGTTCGGCGACGCTCGTCCCGACGAAGCCGACCCGGACGGCGGCCACAGCTGCGTCCTGCCGGCGGCCTTCCTGCAGAGCGTCGGCTTTAAGACGGTTCGCCCGCACCAGAAGTGGCCGCGCCTGCGGCTCGAGCTCCGTTCGGCGATCACCTGGAAGGAAGACGTCGAGGCGGCGCTGGAAAAGCTGCTCGGCCAGGTGACGATCACCACCGCCGAGCCGAGCCTCGGCCGCGCCTGATTCCTGATCCGCAAACGTTTGCGCCTGTGCTTCGGCGTGCCCGGAACACGGTGTGCACAACTGTGGAAGAAGTGCCGAGTTATCCACAGAGCGCTGCTAGGAGCGGTGGAAAAGCTGTGGATGACTGCCCCGAAACCTGGGGACGCGTGCGTCGCGTCCCCAGGGGTGGTGGGGCAGGTGAAGGAGAGCCGCTAGGGGTTGTGGTCGGCCCTATTCGGCCTTGGCGAGCTCGTGCGCCAGGACGTCGGCGAACGTGAACGTTCCCGTCGGCTGGTCGCCCTCGCCGAGGAGGTACAGGCGCTTCACGGCGATGAGGATGCCCTCCGCGACGATGTCGCGGAACGCCGGGTCACCGAGCTTGCGGGCGTCGTCCGGGTTCGTCAGGTAGCCGATCTCGACCCGGACCGCCGGGCAGCGGGTGCGGGTGAAGATCTCCCAAGTCTTGTAGTGCGTGCGGCAGTCCAGCATGCCCGTGCGGGCCGCGACCTCGCGCTGGATGAAGCCGGCCAGCAACTCGCCGACCGTCGACGTCGTACCGTTGCCGGTGCCGAAGTGGAAGCTCGCGATGCCCTGGGCGCGCGGCGACCGGTTGCCGTCGCTGTGCAGGGACAGGAACAGGTCGGCACCCGAGTCGTTCGCGAAGCGGGCGCGCTCCAGCTCGGTCGGGCTGTGGTTCGGGCCGCGGGAGATCAGCGCCTCCATGCCCGTGGCCTTCATCCGGCCCTCCAGGCGGCGCGCCAGGTCCCACGCGATGTCGGCTTCGCGCAGCCCGCCGGAGACCACGCCGAGGTCGTCGCCGCCGTGGCCGGGGTCGATCACGATGCGCTTGCCGCGCAGCCGCGGCCCGGCCTGGCGCACCTGCTCCTGCTCGCGCAGGAACACGGGACGCCCGCCCCGGGCCCGCGGCGAGGACAGGCGGTGCAGCTCGCGGATGGTCGCGGGACCGCACATGCCGTCCGGCGTCAGGCGCATGTCGCGCTGGAACGTCTTGAGCGCGCGCTCGGTCTGGGGACCGAAGTAGCCGTCGGGGCGGCCGGCGTCGAAGCCGAGCTCGGTGAGCCGCTCCTGCAGCGTGAAGACGTCGTCGCCGTGCACCGGCGACGCGATCATGTACGACAGCGGGCGGCTGCCCAGGTGGTAGCTGGCGCCCTTGAGCGCCTGGAACGTCGCCGTACCCACGATGCCGTCGGTCATCAGCCCACGACGCTGCTGGAAGGCACGGACGGCGCCTTCGACGGCGCCGTCGAACGTGTCGTAGTCGTCGGTACCGGTGACCGGCGGGAGCAGGTCCATCCCGGCCAGGATGGACCTGATCTCGGCGACGTCCGGACCGGCGTCACCGCGGCGGAGTACCCGCATGCACTCCTCGCTCTTCCTCAGGCACCGATTCGGGGGCTCGGTGCGTGGCAGGACTTCGGGAAAACCTTCGCTGGGACGAGCCCAGGTGCTCTATTGTGCCTTGCCAACTCTGGGTGACAGCGCAGGCCCGGTAGGACCGTCAAGGACCCGTTCGTGGAGTACCCGCGTTGACCGCCGTCACGCTCGATTCACCCACACGGGCCAGATTCCCCCGAACGACGACGGACCCGGGGTCCACAGGAGGGTTCCTGCAGGCCCCGGGTCCGCCGGGCTTGTTCGGTTCAGAGGACGTCGGCGAGGTCCGACAGCAGCGCGGCCTTCGGCTTCGCGCCCACGATCTGCTTCACCGGCTTGCCGCCCTGGAACAGGATCAGTGTCGGGATGGACATCACCTGGTAGTCACGCGGCGTGTTCGGGTTCTCGTCGATGTCGATCTTGGCGATGGTCAGCTTCTCGCCGTTCTCGGCCGCGATCTCCTCGAGCACCGGGGCGACCATCTTGCACGGGCCGCACCAGGTGGCCCAGAAGTCCACGAGGACCGGCTTCTCGCTGGTCAGGACCTCGTCGACGAACGTCGCGTCGGTCACCTTCACGGTGTTGGACATGGTTTCTCCTTCGAGTGGTTGAACGCCGGAAAGTCAGTTCGTGCCGGGGCCGTAGCCGCCGCCGACCAGCTCGGCCGCCTCGTGGGCGTCCGACTCGCCGTGCTCCGCCAGCCAGCGTTCCGCGTCGATCGCGGCGCTGCACCCGGAGCCCGCGGCGGTGATCGCCTGCCGGTAGGTGCGGTCCACCAGGTCGCCGGCCGCGAAGACGCCGTCGAGGTTCGTGAACGAAGTGCGCCCCTGGGTGAGCACGTAACCGTCCTCGTCCAGGTCGACCTGCCCGCGCACGAGCTGGCTGCGGGGGTCGTGGCCGATCGCGACGAAGAAGCCCGACACGTCGAGCGTCGACTCGGAGCCGTCCTTGGTGTCCTTCAGCTGCAGGGCTTCGACCTTGCCGTCGCCCAGGACGCCGGTGATCTGCGAGTTCAGCTTCCACTTGATCTTCTCGTTCGCGCGGGCGCGCTCGATCATGATCTTGGACGCACGGAACTCTTCGCGCCGGTGGACGATCGTGACGGACTTCGCGAACTTCGTCAGGAAGGTCGCCTCCTCCATCGCCGAGTCGCCACCGCCGGCGACCACGATGTCGTGGTCGCGGAAGAAGAAGCCGTCACAGGTCGCACAGGCCGACACACCGCGGCCGAGCAGTTCCTGCTCGCCCGGCACGTTCAGGTACCGCGCCGCCGCGCCCATGGCGAGGATGACCGCGCGGGCGGCGTAGCGCTTGCCGTTCGCGTGGACGTACTTGACGTCCCCGGTCAGCTCCAGCGACTCGACGTCCTCCGCACGCAGCTCGGCGCCGAAGCGCTCGGCCTGCTTGCGCATCTCCTCCATCAGGTCCGGACCCATGATGCCGTCGCGGAACCCGGGGAAGTTCTCGACCTCGGTCGTCGTCATCAGCGCGCCGCCGAACTGCGTGCCCTCGAACACCAGCGGTTCCAGCTGGGCCCGTGCCGCATAAACGGCAGCGGTGTATCCGGCAGGACCCGACCCGACGATGATCAGGTTCCTGATTTCCTCGGCAGCCACCCGTGACCTCCGCTCGTAGTGACCCGTGTACCAGGCTCAACACGATCGTAGGTGGCCATGTTCCCAGCGGTGACAGCCGCTACTTCTCCCCGACGACCTTGTCGAACAGCACAGCCGGATTACCTGGTCCGCAGTCCGCGCCGAAGGCCACGAGCCGGAACTGCGCGAGCTTGCCGGTGGTCAGGATGATCATCACGCCGGCCTTGCCGCCGACGTTGACCGGACGGATGCCCTCCGGGCGCACCTTCGGGTCCAGCCCCGCGGCCGCGATGCAGGCGTCGAGGCGGTCCTCGTTCTGCAGCGGGCCGAAGTCGCGGACGCCGATCGCCTTGCCGACCAGGGCCTGCGCGCCGGCGCCGTCGTTACCGACCGACGGGCCGGTCGGGGCCGCCACGTTCGGGGTGCCGGGCTGCTGGGCCGTGTTCGGGATGGCGACGGTGACGGCGACAACCGCGGCGGCCGCCGCGGTCAGGACGCCGGCGGCCCAGCCGAGCCGCTTGTTCCGGCGGCGCCGGGCCGCCGCGAGGTCCACCACCGGGGCGTCCCCGGGCCCGGCCTGCTGCGGTGCCTGCGCAGCGCCCTGGGCGCGGGGAAAGGCGGCCGCTGCTTCGGCGGCCAGCGCCGCGTCCAGCCGGGCGGCGAACTCCGCGGGCATCCGCGGGGCGGGTGCGTCGGCAAGCGAGGCCAGATCGGCCCGCGTGGCGTCCAGCGCGTCCAGGATCGCCCGGGCCTCCGGGTCGGCGTTGACCAGCGGCCACAGCTCGGCCGCGTCGGTGTCGTCGAGGACACCGGCGTGGAGGTCGGCGAGCACGTCGACAGACCAGGGCGGACCGATGGTCCCCCCGATCCCCCGGCTTTCGTCCGTCATCGTCCCTCCCCGTTACCCGGCTGACGCCCGGCCCGTTTGCTTTCGTGAGTTGGGACGTTCGCAATCGCATCGGGGTTCCGCAGGTGCCCGAGAACCTTCGCGAGTTTCCCGCGGCCCCGCGCGCACCGGCTCTTCACCGTGCCTTCGGCGATGCCGAGCATCTTGGCCGTCTCGGCGACGGAGTATCCCTCGACGTCGACCAACACGATCGGGGCACGCTGGTCTTCGGGCAGCTGGTCGAGGGCCTCGCGCACGAGCAGGCTGGTCTCCCGCTCGGCCATCGAGTCGCGGGGCGTGGCGGGCTCGTTGAAGCCGGTTTCCGGCAGCGGCACGGTCGGGCGCGCCTGGCGGCGGCGGATCCGGTCGAGGCAGGCGTTCACCACGATCCGGTGCAGCCAGGTCGTGACCTGCGACTCCGCTCGGAAGTTCCCCGCCGCGCGGAACGCCGAGATGAAGGCGTCCTGCAACGCGTCGGCGGCCTCTTCCGGGTCGCGGACCGTGCGCAGGGCCACCGCCCACATGCGGTCGCGATGTCGCTGGACGAGTTCGCTGAACGCATGGGGGTCCCCCGCGGCGTGAGCCGCTATCAGATCCGCATCCGTGGGAGCTGCAGCTGTCACCCGGCAGAGCCTACTGACCCTGTCGGGTGCGTCACCCCGCAGGCAGGAAGGACAGGTCGCCTATTTCGGTCATGAACTGCCCGTCCGCGTCGCCCAGCTGGGTGATCCACACGATGAAGTACTCGCCCTGCGTCGGCTGGGCCAGCGGGATCACCGTCTCGCCGTCCTTCAGGTCGCCGTTGCCGACCACCTTCGTGTCGGCCAGGTCCGGGTTCTTCTCGGTCGCCGAGCGGATCTCGACCTTCGTGCCCGGGGTGCCCCCGGTGACCTTCACCTGGCTGAGGTTGATCGGGTCGGCGAAGGAGACGACCAGGCCGACACCCGGCTTGATGGTGGGGAACTGCTGCTTGTACTTCTCGGTGCGCCACTCGGTCTCGGCTTTGCCGTCGATCGCGTACTTCGCCCGGCTGGTGTTGTCGCCGCGGCCCTCCGGGTTGTAGACGGCCACCGACTGCGGGGGCACCGCGGCGCCCACGGTCGGCGACGGCGGCGGGGCCGGCGCGGACGACGATGCCGGCGGCGGCGCGCCCTGCTGACTCGACGCCGGCGGCGCGGCCACGTTGATCGACGGCCCGCTCGCCTTCGAATCGCCCTGGAAGACGTTGATCAACATCAGGCCGCCCCAGGCGAGGATGACGACGGTGGCGACGACCAGCACGGTGACGCCGAGGGCGAGCTTGCGCCGCCGGGCGACGTCCTTGACCGGCTTCTTCGTCGTCCAGATCGTGCCGTCGGGCTCGGCGACGTCCCCGCCGACGGCCTTGATCAGCTGGGTGCGCTCTTCTTCCTCGGCGACCTGGTCGAGGACGCGGAGGATGGCAGCGCTGGTGCGGATGCCGCCGTTGCCACCGTCTTCGATCGTGCGCACGGCCAGCGACGACAGGTCCGCCGGGACCGTCGGCACCAGCTGGCGCGGCGGGACGATCCGGTTCTGCGGCGTCATCGGCGCCGCGGGGATCGCGGGCGGGCCGCCGGGCAGCGCCCAGCGGCCGGTCAACAGCAGGTACAGGACCGCGCCGAGCGCCTTGACGTCGTCGCGCAGCGTCGCCTCCGGCAGCGGGCCGGGGAACGCGAGCTTGAGGGCGCCGTTCGGGGTCAGCCGCAGGCGCTGGGGGTGGTCGAGGCCGAGGACGAGCCCGTTCTGGTGCGCCTGCTCGACGGCTTCGGCCAGTGCCTGCACCATCCGCGCGGCCGCGGCGGGCGCCACCGGCCGCTGCGCGACGAGGTCGACCAGGTCGCTGCCCTTGGTCCATTCGGCGACGACGACGCCGAGCAGGCCTTCGCTCGACGTGATGCCGCTGCCGAGGGCGAGCACGTCCAGCACGCGGGCGACTCCGCCGTGGCCGAACTTCGACGCGTGCGTCGCGCGTTCGAGCGTCCGCCGGGCCAGCCGGGCGGCTTCCGGGTCCGCCGGGTCGCCGACCAGCAGGGTCAGCGCCACGTCCCGCTTCAGCTGCCCGTCACGGGCGCGCCAAAGGTGTGCGTCGCCCCGCTCGTCCACGCCGAACTGCGCGAGGAGGCGGTAGCGGCCGTCGCCGACCACACGCCCGGGGGCGAGCGATCCGACCTGGGCCTTGCCCACGTGGTTCGCACCCCCCGCCTGTTCGCTCCGCCTCGTGTCCACCCGCACTCTCCCGCTAGCTCCCCGCACCAAGGTTACCCAGAATACGACGCGGGAGTCGTCGCTTTCCGTACCCCAATCGTTACCCGCGCTTGATCAACCGGGTGAACCTCGAAGTGGCCGGTTTCAGCTCTTCGACCTTCAGCGCCACCAGCACGCCGAACGAGACGACGATGCCCACGATGCTCTGCAGCAACAGCTTCACCCAGGCGCCGAAAGTAGGCCCGAAAGAGTCCGGCACGAGCTTGCCCGCGACCCACGCGGCGGCGACACCCAGGGCACTCGCGACGACCGTGAAGAGAATCACGCCGATCACCCGCTTGCTGCGCAAGTTGCCCAGGGTCACCCACAGCCAAACCTGGCCGAGGATCGCCCCGACGACGAACGTCAGGGCGTTGACCATCATCACGCCGAGCACGACGTTGTCCGGCGACAGCAGCACCGGGCACAGGTACAGCAGCGGCACCTTGACCAGCGTCATCACGATCATGATCAGCGTCGGCGTGCGGGCGTCCTTCATCGCGTAGAAGACGCGCATCTGCAGCATGACCAGCGCGTACGGCAGCAGGGCGAACGCCGAGATCGCGAGCGCGTCGCCGAGCCGTTCGGCCGTCTCGACCGTGCCCCGGCCGAAGGTGAACAGCGCGATGCCGATCGAGCCGCCGACCACGGTCATCACCGCGGAGATCGGGACGAGCATCACCGTCGAGATCCGGGACGCGTACGACAGGTCGCCGATCAGCTTCTTGTGGTCGCCGTCGGCGGCCGCGCGGCTCATCCGCGGCATGATCGCCGTCAGCAGCGAGACGCCGATGACGCCGTACGGCAGCTGGAAGAGCAGCCAGGCGTTGCTGTAGGCCGTCACGCCACCGGCCGAGCCGCTGGTCAGCACCCGGGTGTTGATCGTGTAGCCGACCTGGCTCACCGCGACGTAGCCCAGGATCCAGAGCGCGAGGCCGCCGAACTCCTTCATCTGCTTGTCGATGCCCCAGCGCCACTTGAACCGGAAGCCCGACCGCAACAGCGGCGGGATCAGCAGCAGGGCCTGGGCGACGATGCCGCCGGTGACGCCGATGCCCAGCGTCAGCACCTTGGGGTCGGTGATCGAGGCGTGGCCGGTGTCGATGTCGCCCGGCATGATCCAGACGACCAGGATCGTGAAGATGACGACCAGGTTGTTGATCACCGGTGCCCACGCCGTCGGCCCGAAGATCTGCTTGGCGTTCAGCACGGCCGAGAGCAGCGCGAACACGCCGTAGAAGAAGATCTCCGGCAGCAGCAGGTAGGCGAACGCCGTGGTCAGCGCGGAGCTCGCCTCGCCCGACGAGTCGACATAGAGACTTGTGAACGCCGGGGCGGCGATCACCGCGACCACCGTGCCGACCAGCAGCAGCGAGAACGCCACCGTGATGAGCCGCTGGGTGTAGGCCGTCCCGCCGTCGGGCTCGTCCTGCGCGCGCACCAGCAGCGGCACCACCACGCTGGCGAGGACGCCACCCATCAGCAGCTCGAAGATGATGTTCGGCATTGTGTTGGCGACGTTGAACGAGTCGTTCGCGATGCCCTGGCCGATCGCGCCGACCAGCAGCAGCTTCCACAGGAAGCCGGTGATCCGGCTGATCAGCGACGCGATGGCCATCCGCCCGGACGCCTTCGCCAGCGACGGCGCCTTGGCCGGCGCCTCCGGCGCTTCCCCGTCCGGCCGCGGCTTGACCAGCGGCCCCTTGAGCGCCGGCATGACCTGGGTGGCCAGCGCGTCGTAGGGCCGCATGACGTCGGGGTCGGCGACCGGCCAGCGCGAGTTCATCGGGACGCCGGCGGTGCGCGGGATGAACCGCGTCGCCTCCGGGTCGGGCGGCCGCTGGGCCTCTTCCTGCCACGGCCGGACCGGCGCCGGCCGCCGCGCCCCACGGCCGCGGGGCGGCACCGGGATGCCGGGCGGCGGCGTCCCGGGCGCCGCCGGGATCCCGGGTGGCGGTGTACCGGTGGCCGGGACGCCCGGTGCCGGCGTGCCCGGAGCCGGGACGCCGGAGGCCGGGATGCCGGAGGTCGGGATGCCGGAGGTCGGGATGCCGGGCGGTGGGGTCACCGGCGGGCTGGGCTGCGGGAGCCGCCCCTGGTGCGGGGCCGGTCCCGGCGGCGGGCCCGGCGGCAGCGGCGGACCGGGTGGCGGGCTGCCTGCGGGCGGCACCGGCTGCGGACCGCTTTGCTGCGGCGGCGGCACGGGCTGAACCCGGGTCGGCGCCGGACCACCGGCGTTGCGCGGCGGCTGCCCACCCCGCGGCGGCGCTTGCGGCGGCGGAGACTGCGGCGGCGGCGGAACCCGGCGCGGCGGCCGCTCCTCGCGGAGGGCTCGGTCGTCCGGGGGCCAGTCGTCGCGCGGCCGGTCGCCGTGGGGCGGGAGGTCGTCGCGGGCCGGACGGTCGCGCCGGAGCTGCTCGTCGCGGGCCGGGCGGTCGCCTCGGGGCGAGCCGTCCCGGGCCGGGCGGTCGCCTCGGCGGGCCCGCTCGTCGCCGGGTGGGCGGTCGTCCCGTGCCGGGCGGTCGCTGTGGGGCGGCAGGTCGTCGCGCGCCGGGCGGTCGCCGCGCGGGAGCTGCTCGTCACCGGGGGCACGATCGTCGCGCACCCGGCGGTCGCCGCGCCGCGGTTGCTCGTCGCGGGGCGCCCTGCCGCCCCTGGGAGCCTGCTCCTCCCGGGCCGGGCGGTCGCCGCGGCGGGGGCGGCCGTCGCGGGCCGGGCGGCCTTCGCGGATCGGGCGCTGGTCGCGGACCGTGGCGTCCTCGGGGGGCGGCATCTGGCGCGTGTGGCCGTTGCGGGGCGGCTGGCGGCGGCCGCGCTCCGGTGGCGCCGGCGGCTGCTGCGGCGGTGTCTGCGGCGGGGGCTGGCGGCGGACCGGCTGCGACGGCTGTGATGCCTTCGGGGGCCCGTCGCCCCGTTGCGGGGGCGGGGACCCTTCGCGCCGAGGACGACCCGCACGCTCGGGTGGTAAGCCCGGCTCTCTCTCCAACGCGTGCCCAATCCTCGGTGCTCGTCCCCGGTGCCGCGGCCCGGTGCCGCGCACGTGCGGACCAAGGGTAATCGGGAACGGTCCGGAACACTCAAAGGCCGACGGATCAGTCCACGACGTCGCGGCCAGAGCGGGCGTCCTTCACCCGCCGGTAGATCCGCCTCGAGGCGAGCAGAAGCAGGGCCACACCTGCGGCGACGGTCGCGATGATGGTGATCGCGCCGTACTCGGTGGACGTCAGCTCGAACCGCGCGGATGACCCGAGCGGGGTATCGGCCGGCGTGCGCAACGACACATCGACGCTGAACCGGCCGGCCCGCAGTGCCTCGACGGGGAGGAAGTAGTTCTTGCCCCCGCTGGCCGGGAAGAACCAGTCCTTGGCGTCCTCCGGGCGCAGCCCGGTGTTGTTGCTGAGGATGAACCGGGCGTTGATCCCGACCGGCAGGTCGTTGCTGACGTATACCGGCAGCGGCGAGTTGCCCGACGCCAGCGCGATCGTCTGCTTCGGCTGCGAGACGGTCACCCGCCCGCTGATCGACGCGAGCTCGGCCTGGGCGTTCGTGGTCGCCGCGGCCGCGGGCAGCCCCCGCCACGCTGTGGAGGCACCGCGCAGCTCGGCCAGCCGGACCGGCTCGACGACGTCGTCCGGTTTCACCCGTTTGGCCGTGTCGAGCTGCATCGCGGACGCCAGCCCGGTGGCCTGGCCGTCGAGCTCCGACAGCGTCGAGACGACCCCGGCGTCGATGGCGGCGGCCGGGGCCCCGCCGTCGCCGACCGCGCCGGTGGCCGCCGGGTCGGCAGCCAGCAGCGTCGAGAGGCCGGTCGCGTTGACCAGGCCGGCGTCCAGGAAGTCGCCGACCTGCCGCAGGTACGTGGTGAACTCCTCGGCCGAGGCGTCCCAGCGCCGCGGCGGCGCGACCAGCAGGTGGTCCGGCCGCTGCTGCCCGGCGGGCAGGCCCAGCCCGGCGCGGAAGGCCAGCGCGCCGAGGCCGTTCTGGCTCGCGACGGCCCGCTCGGTCGTGGCGGGCACCGTGACCGAGTCCGGCACGGTCGGGACGCCCGTCATCGCGGCCGAGATCAGCGAGTCGGTCGGCTGCAGGCGGACGGCGCTGCCCTGCACGGTGACACCGCCGCCGGCCGACGCGGGCGCGAGCTTGCCCGCGTCGGTGAGCACGGTGCGCACGCCGGCCTCGGTGAGCGCCGCGAGTACCGGTGCGCTGGGCGTGCCGTCCGGCCAGAGCACGCCGGTCTGCGGGGTGACGCCGGTCAGCTGCTGGATGGTCGCGGCGCCGGTGGCCGCCCGGTTGACCAGGCCGTGGTCGCCCGGCCGGATGCGGGTGAGCGCGTCGAGGTCGGCGTCGGCGAACGGCAGCGCCACCACGCAGCGGCTGGCGACCAGCGAGCGGACGGCCGACAACCACGTCTTCGCGGCCTCGACGCCCTTGCCGTCGACGTTGCCCGAGTCCGTGTGGACGAGGTAGCCGCGGCTCATCGCGTCGACGGTGGCGAGCAAGTCCGGGTCGAGCGCGAAGCACATCGACTTCGCGAGGTCCGAGTCGCTCTGCGCGGCCGACGCGGCCGCGGTGACCAGCGCGTTCAGCCGTCCGTCGGAGCTGATCTCCGCGGCCATCCGGTCGTCGGCCAGCACCAGCGGGCTGCCGTAGGGCGCCGCGTAGACGTGCGGGACGTTGCCGGTCAGCGGCCAGAGCAGGGTCATGCTGGGCGCACCGGACCGGCTGGTGGTCGCCTGCTTGCCCGGGCCCGCCAGCACCGGCATCAGCATGCTGACCGCGCCGAGCCGCGCGGGCCCGCCGAACTCCGGCGTGCCGTTGACGTTGACCAGCAGCGGGTAGACGCCCGGGCGGCTGAACCGCTCCGCGCGCGGGCCGGTCAGGCTCACGGTGATGTTCAGCGGGGCGCTCTGCCCCGGCTCCAGCACGTCGGCGACCGACGTGAAGTCGGTCAGCGGGCTGTCCTTGATGACCGCGCCGGACAGCACGTCGCCGATCCCGCGTTCGCTCGTCGCCCGGTCACCGACCTGCAGCCGCACCTGCGGCCGGGTGACCTTGCGGTCGCCGGTGTTGGTCACCGTGCCGGCGACGGTCAGCGTCGTCGTCGAGGTCGTGATCACGCGCGGGCCGAACTCGGCCAGGTCGACGCGCAGGCGGGCGCCCTCCGCTGCCTGGGCCACCGTGGCTCCGGAGAGGGCGGGGACGGCCAGGAAGAGGACGGAAAGGAAGGCTGCGGCGAACCGCTTCACTCGGGGGCTCCCTCAGGGGCGTGCTCGTCTCGTCCGTGGACGTCCGGGCGCGCAAAAAGTTCCTTGAGCATCTGACTGGCCTTCCGGACGAGCTTGCGCTCGTCGGAGTAGGCGAGTTTGGACTCCAGCTCGGCCAGCGGGACCCAGGCCACCTCGGTGACCTCGACGTCTTCGTCGGACAGCTCACCGCCGAGCGCTTCGAGCAGGAAGTGGTGCACGGTCTTGTGGATGCGCCGCTTCTCGGCCACGAACCAGTAGTCGATGGTGCCCAGCGGCCGCAGCACCTGCGCGGAGATGCCGGTTTCCTCCCGCACCTCGCGCACGGCCGTCTGTTCCACCGTCTCACCGTCCTCGATGTGGCCCTTGGGCAGCGACCACAGCAGTCTGCCGTGCCGGTCGAGCCGGCCGATCAGCACCGCCTGTTCGCGCTCGGCGTCCACCACGAGGCCGCCGGCCGACGTCTCGTCGACCGTGGTCAGGCGCCTGCCACGCTGACGCCTGCGCCGCCTGCGCGGCTTCGAGGCGCCGGGGCGGCCGGCTGATCCAGACATGCTGCGATGCTAGAGCAAACGGTTGCCCCGGTAGGCTGGCTCTCCGTGTCCGTGTCCGGCGGTGCCTGGAGCAATCGCACCTGGAACGTAGTGGGATTTTTGTGAACGACGTGGTCGACAAGCAGGTGGTGGGGCTGATGGAGGTCTCTCCCCTGGCGGAGGAGCTGGCGGAAAGGTTCGCCAGTGCGGGTCACCGCCTGTACCTCGTGGGCGGCAGCGTGCGCGACGCGCTGCTCGGGCGGCAATCCGGCGACCTCGACTTCACCACCGACGCGCGGCCCGACCGGGTGCTGAAGATCGTCAGCGGCTGGGGCGACGCGGTCTGGGACGTCGGGATCGCCTTCGGCACGGTCGGGGTGACGAAGAAGGGCATGCAGCTCGAGATCACGACGTTCCGCGCCGACAGCTACGACCGCGTCGGCCGCAACCCCGAGGTCACCTTCGGCGACAGCATCGAGGGTGACCTGCTGCGCCGCGACTTCACGGTCAACGCGATGGCCGTGGAGCTGGCGTCCAAGACGTTCATCGACCCGCACGACGGGCTGAGCGCGCTCCGGGAGAAGGTCCTGGACACGCCGGCGACGCCGCAGGAGTCGTTCGCCGACGACCCGCTGCGGATGCTGCGCGCCGCCCGCTTCGCCGCGCAGCTGGGCTTCACCGCGGCGCCGCGGGTGATCGACGCGATGACGTCGATGGCGGCGGAGATCGACCGGATCACCGCCGAGCGGGTGCAGGCCGAGCTGTCGAAGCTGCTGCTGGCGCCCGACCCCCAGCCGGGGCTGGAGCTGCTGGTCGACAGCGGGCTGGCCGACCGGGTGGTGCCCGAGGTGCCCGGGATGCGGCTGGCGATCGACGAGCACCACCAGCACAAGGACGTCTACCAGCACTCCTTGACCGTGCTGGCCCAGGCGATCGACCTGGAGACCTCGCACGAGCCCACGTCCGGGCCCGATCTGATCCTCCGGCTGGCGGCGCTGCTGCACGACGTCGGGAAGCCGGCGACCCGGGAGTTCCAGGAGGGCGGCGGCGTCAGCTTCCACCACCACGAGGTGGTCGGCGCGCGGATGGCCCGCAAACGTTTGCGGGCGCTGAAGTTCTCGAAGGAGATTGTCGACGACGTCTCCCAGCTCGTATTCCTCCACCTGCGGTTCCACGGCTACGGCAAGGGTGAGTGGACGGACTCGGCGGTCCGCCGGTACGTCACCGACGCCGGCCCCCTGCTGACCCGGCTGCACAAGCTGGTCCGCGCCGACTGCACCACGCGCAACCGCCGGAAGGCGGCTGCCCTGCAGGCGACCTACGACGACCTCGAGGCCCGGATCGCCGCGCTGAAGGCCAAGGAGGACCTCGACCGCGTGCGGCCGGACCTCAACGGCGAGCAGATCATGGAGCTGCTCGGCCTGAAGCCGGGTCCGGACGTCGGCAAGGCGTGGAAGTTCCTCAAGGAGCTGCGCCTGGACCGCGGCCCGCTGGAGCACGACGAAGCCGTCGCCGAGCTGAAGAAGTGGGCCGCGGAAAACGGCGTCGGGGACGACTGAGCCGTGGCGGGCGGGGGCAGCTTCCTGGTCGCGCTGCTGCGGCGCGGCGCCCCCGCGATCGCCACCGCCACGAGTGAGCTGCCCGACGAGATCGCCGACCCGGCGCCGATGCACGCGCTGCGGCGCATCTCGCGGATGTCGGGCCCGATCGACCCGACCGAGCGCGACGGCCTGCTGCTGCGCGCGACCCGGTACGTCGTGCTCATCCCGCTGGCCTACCGGCTGCTCGCGGTGCCGGGCCAGTTCGGCGTGTACGTCCTGCAGCACGGCGCGACCGGGCTGCTGCCGGTCGGGGTGTTCACCCTGCTGTCGGTCGCGCTGAACGTCGCCGGCCTCCGCTGGATGTTCCGCTCGGCGCCGTTCCGCGGCCGCAACGCCGGGAAGCTGCTGGCCGTCGACCTGGCCTTCACGGTGCTTTCGCCGCTGGTCCTGGCGCTGACGGTGCCTGCACCGGCGTATTTCGACGCGCTGGCGGTCAGCAGCATCCACCTGTTCGGTGAGGCCGGGCTGCTGACGCTCGCGCTGGGCCTCCCGAGCGGCGTGGTGTTCGGGCTGCTCAGCTTCCCGCTGCGGATGCTGGCGAACTGGCTGAACAGCGGCCGGTTCCAGGTCCCGGCCGCTTTCTCGACGTACTCCGCGCTGCTCGCGGAGCTGTTCCTGGCCACCGCCGCGCTGGTGCTGACCGGGCTCGGCACCCGCCTGGCCCTGGCCTACGGCACCCGCAACGGACGGCTCGCCGAGCGCGCCCAGCAGCACCGGATGCTGCACGACACCGTGCTGCAGACGCTGGAGGCGATGGCGCTGTCCGGCACCGCGAACGCCGAGGAACGCCTGGTGGAGATCCAGCGGCTGGCGCGGGCGCAGGCGATGGAGATCCGGCACACGATCGAGTCGGCGGCCTCCGACCGGGCCGAGGCCGGCGCGCGGCCGCTGGGCGAGAAACTCGCCGCGCTCGCCGCCGAAATGGCCCGCGACGGGCTGCGCGCCCAGCTCGTGGTGGCCGAGCTGGACGACGACACGCTGTCGGAGGTCCGGCAGATCGCCATCCGCGACGCCGTCCGCGAGGCCATGCGGAACACGATGAAGCACTCCGGCACCGACCGGGTCGTGGTCCGCGTCGAGGAGCGCGACGGCGGGATCGCGGTGATCACCCGCGACCACGGCAGCGGTTTCGACCAGGCCGAGCGGCCCGCCGGGTTCGGCATCAGCGAGTCGATCACCGCGCGGCTGGCCGAGGTCGGCGGGACGTCGCTGGTCGAGTCGGGACTCGCCGGGGGCGGCACGCGAGTGACGTTGTGGGTCCCGTTCTGATATGCCCTGACCATGACCTCGATCGAGCTGCTCGCCGACGCTCTCGCCGCCTACCGCTCCGGTGACCGCGACCAGGCCGCCGAACTCACCGCCCAGGCCGGGCTCGCCGGCTCCACGCTGGCGGACGAACTGCGGGCCTACCTGGCCGGCGACGGCTCGGCGCCGGTGTACGACCAGCCGAGCGCGTTCACGGCGTTCATCCGCGGCGGCGGCAACGTCGAGCTGTACCGGGCGCTGAGCGCCGAGCTGGCTGCCCGGTACGACGCCGGCAAGCCGGAATCACTCCTCGACCTGGGCTGTGGTGACGGCCTCGCCGTGGTGCCCGCGCTCGAGCAGGCGGCGCACCTCCCGCCGCGGATCGACCTGGTCGAACCGTCGGCCGCGCTGCTCGAAGGCGTCCACGAGCGGGTGCCGTCGGCCCAGTGCTGGCAGTCGACCGCCCAGGACTTCCTGGCCCGCGACGACCTCGGCTGGGACTTCGTCCAGTCGACGTTCGCGCTGCAGTCCATCGAGCCGGAGCAGCGCGCGGAGGTGCTGCGCGCGCTGCAGCCGCGCACCCGGACGCTGGTGCTCGCCGAGTTCGACGTCCCGGAGTTCGACGAAGGTTCGCCGGAGCACCTTCGCTCGCTCGTGGAGCGCTACGAGCGTGGCGTGGCCGAATACGGCGAAGACGCCTCGCTGGTCGCGCAGGGCTTCCTGCTGCCGGTGCTGCTCGGGATCGTCTCCGGGCAGCAGCGGACGAACTGGGAGCACCCGGCGTCGGTCTGGGCCGAGCAGCTGAAGACGGCGGGCTTCACCGAGGTCGCCGTCGAACCGCTCGCCGACTACTGGTGGTCGCCCGCCGTCCTGATCACTGCCTGCTGAGCGAGCCCGTCTCGAGGTGCTGGGCGAGCGGCCGGGGCAGCAGGTAGGCGACCGCGCCGCCCGGCAGCCCGCCCCACGGCGCCGCCACGCCGGTCAGTACCCGCACCGCGCGCTGCACCCGGTACAGCCGCTTCTCGCGTTCGCGTTCGAACGCCAGCGCCGTCTCGACGAACCGGGAGCCACCGGCGTGCACCAGGTTGCCGGTCTCGTTGCCGAACCGGACGACCGTCGTTCCCGGCGCGAGCGTGATCAGGCGCTTGCCGCGGTAGAAGTTCAACGGCGGTTCGCCGCGCATCGGCAGGATCGGCCAGTCGGCGGGCTGGTCGGACTCCTCCGCCGGCCGCGGCGGCAGCATCAGCAGCACGCCGAGCAGGAACCGGGCCGCGTCGCCGAGCGAGCCGAACGCCACCGGCTCGTCGGACGGCGGGCGCAAAACCTCCCAGCCGTTCTCGGCGCGGCGCAGCGTCCAGACGCCTTCGGTCGGCACCTCGTTGGCGCCGATCCGGTAGGCCGCCGCCGGCACGCCGTGCTCGGCGAGCCGCTGCTGGAGCAGCTCCAGCGTCTCGGCGCCGCGCAGGTCCCGCACCTGCTCGCCGCGGGCGACGCGGGTGAGCGCGCGCTCGTCCGGCAGATCGGCGGTCGTCTGCGGCGGCCGCGGCTGCCCGACGACCTCCGCCTCCGCTGTCGCGCGGACGAGCTCACCGACGAACGGCGGGCGAAATCCCGCTGCGCGCGCGTGCTCGACCAGCTCCGGCTCCGGCGGCACCCCGTACTTGCGCAGGTAGTGCGGGACGGCGGCGGGCCAGATCCAGGTGCCGTCGGTGTGGAACGCGTTCGGCACGTCCGGCTTCGCCCCCGGCGCGCCGAAGATGTCCGGCAGCGGCGCGGGCCGGTGCAGGGCCACCGGCGCCCGGAACAGGTAGTCGAGCAGGCCGCGGACCTGGTCCGGCGGCACCGGCGGCCGGTTGACCACCGGGCGCTCGCCCTCGACGTGCGAATCGGTGACTCGCGCGTGCCGGAACACGACGTCCAGCGGCAGCCCCGCCTTCGCCGTCAGCCACGACGGCAGGTGCTTCGGCGTCCGCGGGTAGGTCGCCAGCTCCAGCTCGTAGGCGGCGGTCGTTGGGCGGCCGCCGTCGTTGGGCGGCACCCGCCAGTCCGGCTCGCGGTCGGCGTCGAAGTCGAAGTCGAACTGCGACTGCGCGTCGAGGGTGAACGTGCCCTGGAACCACGTCCCGGCCTCGGCCTGGTACATCGCCGCCCGCAACCGCGCGAAGAGCCCGCCGAGCCGGGGCACCGCGGGCAGCGACACCGACACCGGGCCGTCCTCGTCGCCGACCGCGCGAACCTCGATCTCGGCGTAGTCGCCGACCTGCCGGAACTGCGCGCCGACCCGTGCCCAGCCGCCGGGCACGGTGTGCAGCAGCGTCCGGCCGATGGCGCGCAGCAGCGCGTTCTGGTCGCCGGTGCCCGGCTGCGGCCGCGCTTCGGGCGTCTCGGTGAAGTCCAGCCGCGTCTGCCACAGCGCCGTGACCTGCTTGGCCGGCACGGTGACCGAGAAGTCGGTCAGGCCCAGCTGCGCCGCGCGGGCGGCGTCGTCGTGGACCCAGCGCAGCGTCAGTTCCGGCCGCGCGCCCGGCGCGACCTCGAAGACCTCGCCGTCGTATTCGGCGAAGGTCCGCAGCGTGAACGTCGACGGCACCTCGCTCGACGGCACCACCCGCGCCGGGCGGCCGTCGAACTCCTTGTCGAAGCCCTCCGGCGCCTCTTCCTCCGGCAGCACCGAAAGCAGCACGGTGCCGTCCGTGGTCGACCGTTGCGCGCGGAAGGTCCCCTCACCCCACGTCGCGTACAGGCCGTCCGGGCGTTCGGCCACCTCAACCCGGTAACGCACGTTTGTCCTCCCCGTCCCCAGTAACCCCAAGAAACCTAGTCGACCGGGTACCGAGCGAACCACCGGTCGTCGTCCGGCGCACCCGGGCCGAACTCGGTGAGCGCGTCGTCCGCCAGGCCGGCGATGACTTCGCGGAGTTCCAGCCGGTCCAGCCAGCTTTTCCGCAGCGCTTCCTCGCCGTACATCGCGCCGACGAGGTTGCCGCAGACCGAACCGGTCGAGTCGCTGTCGCCGCTGTGGTTGACCGCCGCGAGCAACGCCGAGTCGGCGTCCGTGGTGGCCAGTGCGACGTACACCGACATCGACAACGCGGTCTCCCCGACGTTGCCCTGCCCCAGCGACTCCAGCTTCTCCGGCGTCGGCGGCCCCTGCTCCGCCAGCGCCAGAGCCGCGTCGAGCGCCGCGCTCTGTTCTTCGTGCGCGGGGTGCTTCACGAGCTCGGCCCGCGCGGTCGCGACCGCGGCGGGCAGCGGCTTTCCGTGCAGCAGCTCGTGCACGATCACCGCGAAGCAGCCCGACGACAAGTACCCGCTCGGGTGACCGTGGGTCAGCGCCGCGCTCTCGGCCCCGAGCCGGAACACCTCGGCGAGGTCGTCCGACCACAGCGCGATCGGCGCCGCGCGCATCACGCCGCCGCAGCCCTTCGAGTTGTTCACCGGCCGGTCGACGGTGCCCCGGACGCCCGAGCGGCCGTACGCCTCCAGCTCGCCGAAGCAGGTCAGCCCCGGCGCGCGGCGGCTGAACAGCTCTTGGTGGCTGATCAGCCAGCCGTCGGCCGCTTCGACGGCCGACTGCGGTCCACGCGCCCGGTCCCACGTGACGCCCTGGGTGTGCAGCCAGCGCTGGTAGGCCATCTGCAGCGAGTGGACGACGTCCGCGGACCCCGTCTTCCGCTGCTGGGCGTGCGCCCGGATCAGCGCTTCGAGCGTGAAGAGCGTCATCTGCGTGTCGTCGGTGATCCGGCCGGCGCCGCCGTACGCGGGGATGAAGTCGGTGATGCCGTCCGGCCCGGCGATCTCGCGGATCCGGTCGATCGAGTCGAACTCGGTCTTCGCGCCCAGCGCGTCGCCGATCGCGCCGGCGAGCAGGCTGCCGCGCAGTCGTGATCGCAAGCCGGGTCCCTTCGGTTCCGGGGTGAACCGGCCGCTCGGGTACCGGCGCTCCCAGCGTGCGTGTTCGGCGGTCTCCGTCTGGAGGCCGTTGCGGTTGAAGTACCAGAAGACGTCGCTCGCGACGTCGTCGAGCAGGCCGAGGTCGGGCAGCGACGCCACCCACGGCAGCCCGGGCACACCGACCCGGGCACCGACCAGCGCGCCGGCGATCGCGCCCGCCACCGGCCCGGACCGGGCGGCGAGCCTGATCGCGGCTTCCGGGTCGTAGCCGCGCTTGGCCGCGGCGAACAACGCGCGCCCGAGCACCGACCGGACGCTCCGGCCGTCGCCGATGCTCTCCAGCTGGGTGACGTCGTCGGCGTCGCGGTCCGCCCGCAGCGCCAGCGTCGACGCCGCCAGGTCGCCACCCACCTCGTGCAGGCGGATGTGCACCGGCAGCGCGAACGCCTCCCGCGTCAGCAGGGCCTGGAACAGGGAAATCAGCAGCTCGACGCCCTCGGTGACCTCGGCTCCGGCCGCGCTGCCGGTCAGCTCGCGGGCGACGTCCTTCGCGTACTGCTCGCCGTCGACGTCCGCCAGCGCCACCGCGCCGGCCGGCGTTGCGGCCAAAGCCGTGGCCAGCAGCGCGGAGAACTCGGCGGGCGCGGGGCCCGCGTGCCGGGTCGCGACGGCGAGCCAGCCCACCGGGTCCGGCTCGGGCAGGGTCGCCGGGACTTCGCCGGTCGGCACCGGCGGCAGGCCGCGCAGCACGATGTCGGTGTGGAACAGCAGGTGCCGCGTCAGGCCGCCCATCGGCAGCGGGCCCGCCGGGTCGGCGCCGCCACCCAGCGCGTCACCGATCGCAAAACCGACGTACGCGCCGACGATCCGGTGCCACGCGAAGCGGTCGGCCGGCGTCCCGAAGGCGGAGAACTTCCCGAACGTCCACGGCACCGGCCGCGGGCGCGCGTCTTCGCCGACGTGCGCGATCAAGCCGTTCGCGGCCAGGTCGGCGGGCCATTCCGGCTCCTGGCCGGCCCGGCGGCGGACGCCGTTGCGGTACTGCCGGGCGAACCCGCGCAAGTACCGGAGGCACTCGTCGGGCGTCAGCTCGAAGTGGTGGTCGCGAGCGTGGTCCAGCGCGTACCGCAAGTGCCGTTCCAGCAGGTCGGGCGGCTCGACGCCGAACTCCGCGACCAGCGCGGGCAGTGCCGCCGCGACCTCGGGCCCGGCTTCCGGCGCCGGCTCTTCCACGACGGGCCGGCCTTCGCCGGTCGTGCCCGATTCGGCGGCCGTGAGGCTGCGGACCAGCCCGGTGCCGGGGTCGAGGGTCAGCCCGGACGGCGGCAGGTCCCGGACCCGCACGCGCCGGCGGCGGGGGTACCGCCCGGGCACCTTCGCCGACGAGCTGTACGCGATGACCTCGCGTCCGCCCGTGCCGGGGACCGGCCGCAGCAGCGGCTCGCCGTCCAGCAGCGGCACCAGCACCTCGCAGTCCAGCAGCGCCCGGACGAACTCGGCGCGGCTGATCCAGTTCACGCTCAGGTAGTTCAGCAGCTTCTCGGTGTCGGTCGTGGGCACCGGGAACCCGCGCCAGACCGGGCCGGGGGTGTACTGCTCGTTGACCCGGTACTCGCCGTCCGCCCGGGTCCAGCCGCGGACGGCCCGCACCGGCAGGTCCAGCTCGGGGAACGCCTTCTCGTCGAACTCGGGGTCGACGTCCGGCCGCCACTCGTCCACGGCGGGCCGGCCCGCCATCGCCGCCTGGTCGAGCGTGATTTCGCCGCCGTCGTCGGGCACGACCACCACCGGGCCGGGGAACAACCCCGCGCCGACGTCCGTGCCGTCCAGGTAACCGGCCGCGTTGACCGAGAAGCTCCAGCCGTCCGGGCGACGCGCGGTGAACTCCGGCCGGATCCGCAGCCGGTCGCCGCCGGGACGCGTGCGCAACCACTCCCGCACGCGCGCGACGGCTTCCTGTTCTTCCATTCTCCCCATCCTCGCGCTAATGCCGCGGGTACCGCTCGATCCACGCGTCGCCGAGCGCGCTCAGCGCCGAATGCCGGTCGAAGT
Source organism: Amycolatopsis sp. A133 (assembly GCF_031082405.1). Taxonomy (GTDB): domain Bacteria; phylum Actinomycetota; class Actinomycetes; order Mycobacteriales; family Pseudonocardiaceae; genus Amycolatopsis. The sequence goes on along the minus strand of NZ_JAVHJU010000067.1, from coordinate 307,886 downwards.
GCCAGTAGGCGTCCGAAGCGACGTTCTCGACCAGGTACCGCAGTTCCAGCTGGTCGACCCACTTCTGCGGCAGCCCGGGGATCCCGGTGCGCGCGCCGAGCAAGGCACCGGCGATCGCCCCGGTGAGCGCACTGCGGCCGGAGTGGTTGACGGCGCGAAGCAGCGCCTGCTCCGGGTAGTTCTCGAAGCCCGACAACGCGGCGAAGGCGCGTCCGAGCACCGACAGCGTCGTCTTGCCGTCGCCGATCAGTTCCGGCATCCGCAGGTCGGGCAGCCCGTGCTCGCCGAAGAACGGCACCGACTCGGCGACCGTTTCCGCGATCGCCGTCCACTCCGGGCCCTGCTGGAACTGGTTGTCCGGGTTGAGCACCTCACGGCTGGTGTTCCAGATCGGGAAGCTGAACGGGTCCTTGGTCAGCGCGTGCTCGTACAGCCAGGTCAGGTAGGTCGCGGCGGCCAGGTCGGACTCGTCGGGGTGCGTGACGCCGGCCAGCTCGCGCACCGCCTGCCGCGCACCGCCGCTGAACCCGCTGCCGGGCCCGGCCATGGTCAGCGCGGCCGGCAACGCCGGGATCAGCGCGGCCGGGCCGATCATCGGCGGCGCGCCGGAGACCCCGGTGGCGAGCTGGTGGTAGGCGTTGAGCTCGGCGTCGTCGGCGTCGCGCCGGGCGTGCAGGTCCGGGACCTGCACGAGCCAGCCGTCCGGCGCGTCCATCGGGGCGCCCTGGGTCCGCAGCCAGCGCTGCAGCGCCCCGCGGACGACGTCGGGGAAGAGCTGCTCGGCCTCGCGGGATTCCGGCTGCTCGCGGTGCGGGCTGCGGATCACGGCCTCGGTGTAGAAGAGCAGCCGCTGCGTCAGCGAACCGATCCGGCCGGGCTGGTCGAACGCCGGGACCAGATCGGTGACGCCCTCGATGCCGAACTTCGCGTGGATGTCGTGCAGCATCATCCGGTCGACGGCCGCGCCGAGGGCCTCGCCGAGCGCGAAGCCGACGTACGCGCCCGTGACGCGCTGCCAGCCGTAGCGGAAGCCGTCGAGGTCCTGCTCGAAGTACTTGCCGAACGTGTCGAGCCGCGGGACCGTGCGGCCGGTGTTGTCGTACGCCGGGGCCAGCCCGTTCGCGCGCAGGTCGTTGGGCTTGCTGCGCGGCGGCTCCGGCATTTGCAGCCGCTTCAGCCACGACTCGCCGAGCACGGTCTTCGCGCACTCCTCGGCCGTCAGCTCGAAACCCCGCCGCCGGGCCTTCTCGGCCGCCGCGAGCGGCGGCTTCACCGGGTCCGGCAGACCCATCCGGGCCGCGGTTTCGGCGGCGACCCGGATCAGGTCCTCCTCCGCCTCCGGGCAGCGGCCGTGCACGTCGATGCGCGGCTCGTGCCGCGGGAACCGCTTGACGATCTCCGCGAGCTCGCCGCTGGAGACGTCCTCGATGGTCGTCGGGCCGCCGTTGATCACCAGGTTCGGCGGGTGCTCGAACTCGGCCAGCGTCGCCACGTCGACCTTCCACCAGCCGTGCTCGCGCGAGGGCAGGTGCCGGGTCGAGCTGAACACCTTGAGCTCGTTGCGTTCCTCGGCGAAGTAGAACCGGTCGGTCTTGCCGGTCTCCAGGTCGAGCGGGACGTACACCTCGCACCGGATCAGCCCGATGAGCAGCAGCTCCCGGGTCAGCCAGCCGACGCTGCCGAAGGACAGCAGCGTCTCCAGCGTGTTCTCCGGCTTCGGGTAACCGCGGCGGATCGGGCCGGCCTTGTACTCGGGGTTTTCGCGCTCTTCGCCGGTCTGGTTGCCCTCGGCGTCGACCTTCACCCAGCCCGCGACGGCCTGCAGCGGCACGCCCAGCTCACCGAGCCCGGCCTTCACGTATTCGGGGTCGACGACCTCGCGCCAGTTCTCCTGGCCGGGGAACGCCACCGGCACCGACAGCCCACCGGGGTGCGGGTGCGCCTGGCGCAGCTCGCCGTCCGGCTCGCGGACGACGACCGACGGCGGCGGGAAGATCTCCTTCTCCGGCCGTCCCTCGTCGAGGAACGCGATGGTGTTGTAGGGCACCGACCAGCCCTCGGGGATGCGCAGCACCTTCTCGGTGTCGACCCGGAGCCCGGCGGGACCGGAGACGTCCGGGCCGTGCACCGCGCGCAGCCACTGGCCGACCTTGGCAATCGCTTCCGCCGCTTCCACCTACTCGATCCTCTCCAGGCTTCCGTCGGACTCGTGCTCGGCGATCGTCTTCGGCAGCACGAAGGCCACCGCGCCACCCGGCAGGTTCGCCCACGGAACCGTGATGCCGGTGATCACGTGCAGAGGGCGTCTGAGCCGGTAGCTCCGCCGCACCCGCTCGCGTTCGAGCGGCAGCGACGTCGTGGCGAACCGTACCTCCCCGTGGTGCACGAGGTTGCCGGGTTCCTCGCCGAAGCGCAGAACGACCGTACCCGCCACCAGCCTGGTGATGCGCTTGTTGCGGAGCAGGGTGAGGGGAGGCTCACCCGGCGCCGGGTGCACCGGCCAGTCGTCGAGCTCTTTCGCGGTTTCCAGCGGTGTTTCGTGCCCGGCGGTCATCCGGGCGGGGTGCAGCAGCAACGCGCCCAGCAGCTGCTGGGCGGCGTCTTCGAGCCGGGTGAGGTACTTCGGCTCGCGAGGTTTTCCGCCGGCGTACGCGGCGACTTCCCAGCCGTCGGGGGTGTAGTTGAGGCACCACGCGCCGTCCGCGCGCTCGCCGACCCGGTACGCCTCCGGCCACACCCCGTGCTCGCCGAGCCGCTGCACCAGCACGATCAGCAGCTCTTCGTCGGCCAGCTTCGGATCCGGCGTGGTCTCCAGCTCGGCGAGGACGTCCCCGGCGGTCTTCTTCACGTCGCCGCGGCCCGGCTTCGGCCGCGGTTTGCCCAGCAGGTCCGCCTCGGCGGTCCGGCGGACCAGCGGCTCGACGTACGGCGGCTGGAAGTGGTGGCGGCGGATGTGCGCGACCAGGTCCGGCTCCGGCGGCACGCCGTGCTCCGCGAGCAGGAGCGGGACCGCTTCGGACCAGATCCACGTGCCGTCGCTGTGGAAGCGCTCGTCGTCTTCCTCGTGCACGACGGCTTCCCGCTCGAGGTACTGCAGCACGAGCGGCACCTCGGTGTCGGTCAGCGGCGGCCGTTCGACGTCCGGGCCGCCGACCTCGGCGTGCCGGAACACCACGCCCAGCGGCAGCTGCGCGCGCAGCCGCCACCAGTCCGGGATGTGCTCGTCGGCGCGCGGGAACGTGGCGAGTTCCTCCGGGTAGGCGGCCGGCTCCGGGGCTTCGGTCCACACCGGATCGTCGTCGAGCGCGAAGTCGAAGTCGAAACTGCCGTCGGGGTTCAGCGTGAACCGCGCCTGCAGCCAGGTGCCACGATCTTCGGCGTACATGCCGGCCCGCAGCTCGGTGAAGAGGTCGGTCAGCTCGTCCGGCGTCGCCGTGTTGTGGCCTGCGAGCTCGGCGTGCTTGCCGACCTGCCGGAAGTCGACGACGGCGGGCGCGGCGGCGTCGGCCCGGTGCTCGCGCACGAGCTTTCCCAGCCGCACCAGGAGGGTGCGCTGCTCATCGGGCGAAAGTCGATGTTCCACGTGAATCATTGCCCCGCGTTGAACCGGCTCGTCACCGTGAAGGACGGCGGCTCACCGGCGGCTCGACGGGCAGCCTCGTCTTCCCACATCTTGAAGGTGCGCTTCTGCAGCGCGTGGACCAACGCGGTTTCCTGCTTCGTCCGCCGCCGATTTTCGCGGACGGCGACGTCGTCGATGCCGTTGATCGTCTCGTAGAGCGCGAAGATCGGGCCGTCGCCGGAGAGGAAGTGGTTCCGCTCGATCTCGGTCTCGTGGATGAACTTCTCTTCGCTGAAGGGACCGTCGATGTTCGAGTCGGTGGTGGCTCGCATGACCTCGCGGATGTGGCTGCTGTCCGGCACGAAGAACCCGGTCCGCAGATCGAGGAGGGTGCCCGCCAAGCCGCCGCCGGGCGTCGAATCGATCCGGTAGGTCTGGGCGTAGTACTTGTAGAACCTGGGTGTCCGAACGGCCATCAGCTGCTCTCCTCGGCTGTCAGTCCCCGCCGGAACGCTTCCTCGAAACGGCCTCGGACCTGCTCGGTCAACGCCGCGTCGAGAGCGGCCTCCTCCGGGGAAAGGAAGCCCTCACGGCCTTCCTTCTTGCTGAAGGTCTCGAAATCCCGGCGCACCTCGTAAAGCGCGTGCTCGTAGGACGCGACCTCGTCGATGTGCGTCAGGTGCAGCCGCAGTTCGGCGACGTGCCCGTTCGGCAGCCGGACGTTGAGCTGCAGATCCCGGTAACCGCTGTCCTGCGGGTCGGCGAGCCGATCCGAGAACTTGACGACCGTGAGTTCGGGGTCGCCGCGAACCGCGTCGAGCGCCCGGTACATGTCCGCCACCCGCTCGAACTGGATCTTCGCGCCGACCAGGTCGGTCAGCCGCGAACCGTCCCAGCCGTACTTCGCGATCTTCGCCAGCGCCCGGACGTCGTCCTTCGGCTCCGGCCGGAATCCGGGGTGGCCGTCGGTCTCACCGGCGATCCGCTCGGTGATGCGGTTCAGCGTGCCCTGGGTCTCGGGCCAGCGTTCGCGCTCTTCCGCCACCCATTGCCGGCAGTACTCCGGATCGCCGGCCCGGCTCAGGTCGAAACTCGCGTGCAGCCGCAGGGCGCTCTCGGTCTCGTCGACGATCGCCGCTACTCCGTCGGACACCTCCGCCTGTTCCGGCGTCGGGTCGAACGGCCCGACCCCCTGGTGCTCCACGTCGTCGATCACGCTGTACCCGCGCTCGTTCACTTCGTGGACCGCGTCCTCGAGGATCGGGATCGCCTCGGGATGCTTGAGCAGGCTGGCCAGCGTCTTCGGGTTGTCCAGCAGCGAGCGCGTCAGGTAGTCGTTGGCCGGGTCGGCCAGCACCCGCACCAGGCCGGGGTGTTCCGGCAGGTGGGCGCGGATGTAGTCGGCGTCCGCGTGCCCCTCGAGCGCCGCGGCGACGTCGTCGCGGGCCAGGAAGGCGTCGTGCGGCGCCGCTGTCCCGTACCCGCCGTGCTCGCCGGTGCCGTGGTCGGTGCCGAGGTGCACCTCGTCCGGCGTGCCGACGTGCATCAGCTTGATGCTCGTCGGCGGCTGCGGCAGGTGCATGAGGTCGCCGGACTGCGGGTCGATGAACGCGACGCCTTCGCGGGTGTGCACGACCATCGCGACGTGCCCGTACTCGACCCCGTTCGGGCCCTCGTACTTCACCGCGACCACGGCGTGGTGGTCCAGCGGCTTGTCCCGCATCTCGCGGATGACGTCGTCGTAGCTGCCGCGCTCGGAGAACGTCTCCCCGAACCGGCCCTCGAGGTGGTCGAGCGTGCCGCGGGTGCCCATCTCGTGCGGCAGGATCGGCTCGGCCGTCATGTCGCCGCCGCGCTGCCGGTCCAGGTAGGCCTCGGGGCCGCGCGTGCAGTTCGTCACGTAGCCGTTTTCGAAGGCGCCCGGCTCACGGAAGCCCGGGTTGACGTCGCGCAGGTGCGGGTGCCGGTCCTGGACGTAGGCCGCGCGCTCGGACGGCGTCGTCCCGCCGGCGTGGATGGCGGGTTCGGACGGCGGGTTCGTCGCCCGGGCCAGCCGCGAGTAGTCGTGCACCGGGTCCGGGACCGGCGGCGGAGTTTCCGCCGGGCCTTCGTGCACGTCGTGGACCGACGGCGGTTCCGGCTGCGGGGCCACGTGCTCCGGCCCGCCGAGGCCGCCGAGCCGCTCCGTGATCGCGGCCTGCTTGCGCCGTTCGAACTCGGCCGCGTTGTGGTCGTTCTCGGTACGGCGCTCGGCCATCTTCTGCTGGGCGGCCTCGGGCTCGAGGTAGCGCGGGTGACCGGGACCGATCTCCTCGGCCACGATGACCCACTTGCGGCGGCCGTCGGGCGAGATCTCCAGCCGCTTCTCGTGGATCAGCAGCTGCGTGCCGGGCGGCGAGAGGGTTTCGCGCTCACCCGGGTTCTCGGCGAGCTTCGAGATGTCGCGGAGGTTGTCCGAGCGGACGTGCAGCTCGACGTCGTCGCCGAACTTCGACGTCGAGAACTCGCCGGTCTTGATGGACGCGCTGGAGAACGCGGGCTCCACGACCACCGAGCCCGGCTCGTACGGCCGGGCGACCAGGTCGGCCAGCCGCGGGTCGCCGCCGACATCGAAGGCGCGGACGCTCTCGCCGGACTCGCGCGCGACCTGGTTGAGGCCGTCCACGATGGCGCGGGCGTTCTGCTGCGCGAGGTCGAAGCCGGGGTGACCGGGGCCGCGCCGGAGAGCCTCGTTGACGTCGTAGGCGTACTCGCCGCGGGTGTAGCCGTGGATCGCGACGGCGCCTTCGTCGGTCAGCGGCATCCCGGCGGCGTCCCGGCGGGCGAGCGCGCGGTCGTGGATCTGCTGGTAGATGTCCTCGTCGCCGACCGCGCGGCGGATGCTTTCGTGGTCGGCCGGGGTGCCGCGGTGCTCGCCGTCGAAGAGGTAGCCCTCGTCGTGCGGGATGCGCTCGGGCACCGGGTTGAGCCGGTCGGCGATGGCCGGCTGAGGCGTTTCGTGGTGCTGTGGCGTTTCGTGGTGCTGGGGCGCGTCGCCGCCGCCGAGCGGCATGGTGTGGATGCCAATGGCGTCGTGCGGCAGCTCGGCGAGCCGCCCGGTGACCGGATCGGCGAACAGGACCCCGTGCTCGGTGTGCACGGCGGCAAGCAGCCGAGACTCCCCACCGGGCGTCTCGAAGGCGACAGCGGTCCGCGCGCCGACCGGGCGTTCACCGAGGTCACGGGCGACACCGTCGAAGGTCTCCCGGCTGCTCCACTGCCCGCCGAGCTGCTCGCCGACGTCCGCGAGGCTCTGCTGCCGCGCCGGTCCGGCGACGACGTCTTCGCCGTTCATCCGCCGTTCGAAGGCGACCAGCGATTCGGCGGCGTTGGTCCGGAAGCCGTTCTCGAGGGCGTCCGCGCTGTAGTGGTTGCGGGTGTTGACCGCGCCGAGCTCGGGAACGGCATCGCGGACGAGGCGAGCGTGCTGCTGCGGCGTCTCGACGGACCCGGCGTGCAGCACGGGCGCACCCCCCGGCCGAAGCGGCTCGGCGAGCTGCGCCCACCCCCCATCGGGCTCCCCGGTGGCCGGCGGCCGCCGCACGGGCGGGGGCGGCGCATCCGGATCGTCGAAGGCGGTCAGCTTCGACAGGTCGCCGGTCGGCCTCAGCTCCGGGTGCTCGGCGTAGAACTGCTCGAGTTCGGCGTCGGCTTCCCGCTGGAACCGCGCCTCGTCGGCGCGCTCCTCGGCCCGCCGCTGTTCGATGGCGTTCCGGGCATCGGCCTCGCCGAGGTGCCGCGGATCCCCGGGAGCAACCTCCTCGGCGTGCACGATCCACTGCGGCTCACCCGGCCGCCGGTTCGGGTTGTCCGGGTGCCCGGGGCCCTTCTCGATGCTGGTGATCTCGAACTGCGTCCCGGCCTTGAAGAGGACCTCGCGCTCGTGCCCGATGCTGGCGAGCGCTTCGACGTCCCGGCCGGTCTTGGACTGGATCCGCATCTCGACCTCGCCGGGGAAGGCGCTGCGCGGATGATCCGCGTCGACCTTCGACGAGCTGAGGAACGACGGTTCGGTGATGTGCGCGCCCTCGTGGAACCGCCGGAGGAAGGCTTGCAGCCGCGAAGGATCCCCGTGGAAGTCGATCCGCCGCGAAACGGTCCCGACGTGCGGCGGAAGTTCGTTCAGCCCGGAGACGAGCGCCCCGGCCTGCGGCCCGAGGTCGAGCAGTTCGGGCCCGCCCATCCGAAGCGCGTGGTTGAGCGGACCGACCATTTCGTACCGGGTGTAGGCGTGCACGGCGAGCGCGCCGGCATCGGAGACGCCGGGGTGGAACTCGTCGCGCTTGGCGAGCGCTTCGCGCCGGACTTGTTCGTGCCGCCACTCGCCGGACTCGGGGCTGTGCCGCCCGGAGTCCATGAAGGTGTCCTCGATCCGCCGGGTGCCGGCGGGATCATCGGTGTGGAAGCTGGGATCGGAGAGGTAGGGCTCTTCATGAGAGTGGGCGGCGTGCTCAGACTGGTCGTGGGCAGGAACGTGTTCGCCCGTGGAGGCTTCGGCGTGTTCGGCCGCCGCGTGGTCTTGGGCAGGCCCGTGCTCGCCGGCGGGCGTGGGCGGCTCGGCCCCGACCGGCTGCTCCGGCACGGTCTGTTCGGGTGCCGGGTGTTCCGGCGCAGGTGCGTGCTCGCCGACGGGCGCGGGTGACTCGGTCGCGGGTGTCTGCTCACGTGCCACCGATTCAGCGGCAGGCGTGGGCGGCTCGCCCGTTGCGTGTTCGGCTGGGCGTTCGTGCCCGGCTGTCGGTTCGCCGGCGGGTGCCGGCTGTTCGGTGCGTGCCGTCTGGCCGGTCGGCTGGGCAGCCACCGGCTCGGCGGGCTCTGCCGGGCGTGCCGGAGCGGATCCCTGTTCGGCGGCAGGCGCCGGCCGCTCCTGGGCCGGTTGCTCGAAGGGACGCTGAACCCGCGGATCCACCGGCCGCGGCTGGTCGACGGGACCACGCGGAAGGTGCTCCTGCGGAGGCGAGAACCGCGGCGGCGGAACCTGACCGGGCCCCACCGTCCGCGGCGGCCCCAACCGCGGATCATGCGGCGGCCGACCACCCGGAGGCGGCGGCATCGGCGGCCGACCGCCCGGGTGAGGCCCAGGTCCCTGCGGCCCACGAGGCTGGTTCGGATACCCGGCAGGACGCTGCCCACCCCCCACCGGCGGCCGCGGCCCACCCTGCGGAGGCCCCGGAGGAGGCATCCGCCGCGAATCCTGCGGCGGCAACCCACCTTGCGGCGGCTGCCCACCCTGCGGTGGCAATCCACTTTGCGGCGGCAATCCACTTTGCGGCGGCAATCCACTTTGCGGCGGCAATCCACCTTGCGGCGGCAACCCACCCTGCGGCGGCTGGCCCATGTGCGGCTGACCAGGCGGTTGCGGCCCGCGCGAAAACGGCGCCCCACCCTGCGGCGGCTGCCCACCGGGCTGCCTGTTCTGGTGGGCCTGCCCACCGGGCGGAACCGGTGGCTGGCCAGCAGGCCATCCACCCTGTTGCGACCCCGGCTGAATCGGCGGCTGCGCACCTTGACGTGGCTGTCCGCCAGCCTGAACGGGTGACTGCCCGTTCGGGTGCGGTTGTCCACCGGGCTGAACAGGTAGCTGCCCGCCCGGCTGGACGGGTGCTGGGCCGCCCTGGTGTGTTGGTGTGCCCGGCGGCTGCCCGCCTTGGCGTGGCTGTCCGCCGGCCTGAACAGGTGACTGCCCGTTCGGGTGCGGTTGTCCACCGGGCTGTCCGGCTTGGTGGGGTTGCCCAGCCGGGTGAACCGGCGGTGGTCCGCTCTGGTGGGGCTGTCCGCCGTGCTGGATCGGGGCTCCGGGGGCGTGCGGCTGGCCGGGCCGTACCGGCGGCAACCCACCCTGCGGCATGGGCGGTTGGCCGCCCTGCAGCATGCGGCGGGGGTCCGGTGGCGGGACCCGTCGCGGCTGCTCGTGCGGGGGCTGGCCGCCGCGGGGTGGCATCTGCGGCGGGGGCGGGCCGGCCGGGCGGGGGGCCGGGCCACCGGGGCGTCCCGGACCGCCGCCGGCGTTCGGCATTGCGCCCGGCGGTGGTGGGAATCCGCCCGCGGGCGGTGCCTGCTGCGGCGACGGACCGTTCTGGAACGGCGCCGCACCCCCCTCCGCCGCGAACGGCTGGCTCGGGCCGCCGGTGAATCCGGCCGCTCCGACGTTGTCCTGGGGGCGTCCGCCGCTCTGGCGGCCCGGCTCTGGGCCCGGTCCCGGCGGTGGGGCCATGCCGTAGCCGCCCTGCGACGGGGCCGGCCCGCCCGTCGGCTGGCTCGGCGCCGATGCCGCCGCACGAGGTGGTTCCGGTTGCTGGGTGTGCTCGGCGCTCGCCCGCGGCGCCTCGGGTGCGCGGTGCTCGGGCTGCGGCCCGGCGGACTGCGGTTCCGGCCGTGGCGCGCTGTCCGCACGCTGCGGTTCGGCGGCCGCCCGCGTCTCCGGTTGAGACGGCGCCTCGCCGCGCGGCTCCGGCCGGGCTGACGCCTCACTCCGCGACTCAGGAGCTGACGATGCTTCGTGCCGCGGTTCTGACGACGGCTCTCGCCGCGACCCGGGTTCGGAGGGCGCCTCGCGCCGCGGCTCTTCACCGCGTGACTCAGGCTCGGAGGACTGCCGCGGCTCTTCGCCGCGCGACTCAGGCGCGGAGGAGTCCCGCCGCGGCTCTTCGCCGCGCGACTCGCCTTCAGACGACGCCGCACTCCGCGACTCGCCCTCGGAAGACGACTCACCCCGCGCCTCGCCCTCGGACGAAGATTCACCCCGCGACTCAGCCTCCGAAGTCGACGCCCGCGACTCGGGCTCCGCCGACGGCTCCCGCGACGACTCCCCCGACGACTCCCGCCCAGACTCCGACGAAGAAGACGAAGAACCCGCATCCCCCGGGATATTCGCCTCGTGAACGGAGTGCATCTGCTCCTTCGCGCCCCCGACCGCACCCCCCACGGCTCCGCTCGACGCGCCCATCAGCAGCTGCTCCGGCGTCAGCGACCCCAAATCCCCGGTGACGGCCGCCTGCCCGACGGTCTGGGCCACCCCCTCAACGGCCCCCCGCGTCCCCGCCCGCAGCGCCGCGTCCGCGATCTGGCCACCGGCACTGTGCGACAGCCCCTCCGTCGCCCCGCGTCCGATCGACCCCGAAGCCGCCCCCACGACCCCACCGACCGCGCCCGAAATCGCGGCGTCCGACGTCTTCGACCAGTCCCAATCCTTACGATCTCCCTTGGCCATCTGCAGACCCTGGATGCCCGCGTCCATGCCGAGGTTGATGGCCTCGTTTTTGAGGACCTCCATGCCGATCTTTTTGAGACCCTGCTTGAGCAGCTTCTCAAGCAGCTCCTTCGCGACCTGCTTGAACCCCTGCTGCGCCAGCTTCTCGAGCAGCTGCCGGAACAGCATCTGGACGGTCATCCGGGTCGCGATCTGGGCCGGCGCGATGCCCGCCGTCGAACCGCCGAACGTCACCGCCGCCGCCGCGATCATCGCCGCGATCTGGGCCGCCAGCACGATCAGGGAGATGATGATCATGTACTTCGTGTACTCGACGTCCAGTGCCGTCTGGTCGCACGAATCCCCGAGCGCCTTCGTCGCGTCGGCCAGCTGCTTGAAGTACGCCTCGTCGCCCTCGACGAACTTCTTCCACTGCTCCGCGAACGCGTCGGCGCCGTCACCCGTCCAGTTGTCGCGGATCCCCGACGCCGCTTGGTTGCCCGTCTCCGAAACCGGTCCGATCGCCGAAGACGCCGCGTGCCACGCGTCCCGCAGCGCGCGCAGCTTGGTCTCGTCGCCCTCGGGCCAGCTCTCCCCGACGACGATCGGCAGCAGCCACTTGACCGCGTCGGGCATCTCCATTCCCAAGCGTCATTGCCCCTTGCCGAGCTGGGACGTCACGTCTTCGTCGGCGCCCGAAAGGGCCTTCATCGACTTGGCGACGTTCTGCTGCATCCCCCGCAACCCCTGCACGAGGTTGGTGAAACCGTCGACAGCGCCCTGCGCGCCGGGCACGTAGTCCTTGGCGAACTCCTTGCCGGAGTCGTCGCCGCCCCAGCACTCGCCCTGCGCGGCGAGGGCCGCCTGCAGCGCCTTCGCCGCGTTGTCGAGCCCGTCGGCCGCTGTCACCAGGCCGTTCGACGCGCGCAGGACCGCGTCCGGCTCCGCGGTGAACCCGGAACCCCCGTCCGGCATCAGTCGCCCCTCGTCATCCAGGACGACGGTGGCTCTTCGTCCTCGTCACGCGGCGGGCGGACGCGCTTGGGGGTGGGCTTCGGAGCGGGCACGGGTGGCGGCACGGCGTCGTTGCGCAGGATCGAGCCACCTTCTTCGTACGAGGGCCGCGGCGCCGGAGCCTCTTCCTCGACGAAGTCCGGGATCGGCGGCACCAGCCCGGCCAGCGACGGCGCGCCCTCGACCAGGTCGGCGAGGTCGGGCAGGCCTTCGGTGATCGGCGCCATCAGGTCCGCGATCTTCTGCTTGACCTGCAGTGATCCCTGACGCACCAGCGACTGGACGGTGTTCGCGAGCTGCGCGGGCGTCGTGCGCTCGAAGGTGTTCGGGGCGAATTCGAGTTTCGCGAGGCTGCCGCCGGCGTCGATGGTGGCGCGGACCAGCCCGTCGGGGGAACTCACCTGAGCGGTGGTTTCGGCGGCCGCGGCCTGGGCGTCGCGCAGCTGCGCGGTCTGCCGCTCGAAGTTCTCCAGGAGGGTGTCCATCTGGTCCTTCATCGCGGCATTGCGTGCTTCGAGCCGTGCACGGTCGTCGCCCGCGGTGGTCACAGGTGCCCCCGGTGTCCCTCGAACCTACTAATGACTGCCCGTCACCCTAATGCCAATGGAGCAGTCACCGTGACCGGTTCGGGTGTTTGCGTCAGCGAACCACGCGCCGCCGGGCGACCACGTATCCCGCTCCGCCGACCAGGTAGCAGACCGTCGCGGCGATGAGCAGGCCCGGCGAGCGGCCGTCGTCCGGCACGAACAGCGCGCCCAGCGAAACCGCCGCCACCTGGGTGATGTTGAACAGCGTGTCGTACAGCGCGAACACGCGGCCGCGGGCTTCGTCGGCGACGTCGAGCTGGATCGACGAATCGACGCACAGCTTGAGCACCTGACCGGCCCCGGTGATGACGAACGCCGCGAACAGCGCCAGGGGCAGCACCATCGGCAGCCCCAGCGCGGCCTGGGCCACCGCGGCGAGCAGCAGCGCGCCGAGCACCGCCCGCAGCCGCCCGAAAACGCGGATCAGCCGGGCGGTCAGCAGCCCGGCCAGCAGCAGGCCGGCGCCGCCGAGCGCGGCCATCTGCCCGAGGCCGGGCAGCCCGGCGCGGAAGACGCCGTGGTCGGTGAAGTAGTTGCGCATCAGCAGGACGGTGACCAGCAGCGACACCCCGAACGACGCCCGGTGCGCGAACAGCGCGACGAACCCGGCCGTGACGCTCGGCGCGCGCCACGCGTGCTTCGCGCCGTCGGCCAGCCCGCGCGCGACGGCCAGCACGGGGTTCGGCGGCTCGTCGACCACCGACGGCCCGAGCACGCCCCGCACGAAGCCGCGCGCGATGAACGCCGAAACCAGGGTGCCGAGGACGGCGAACACCGTGGTGTACGCCGAGCCGACGTTGCCGCTGCCGAAGAGCGCCCGCAGGCCGATCGCGCAGCCACCGCCGACCACGGCGACCACCGAACCGAGCGTCGTGGCGAACGCGTTCGCCGTCACGACGCTCTCTTCTTCCACGACGTGCGGCAGCGACGCCGAGAGCCCGGAGCCGATGAAGCGCGAGATCCCCTCCGCGGCCAGTGCCAGCGAAAACAGCCCGAGGCCGCCGAACCCGAGCCCCACGGCGGCGGACGCGGCGGCGATCGCGAGCCCGCGCAGGAGGTTCGCGAAGATCAGCACGCGACGGCGGTCCCAGCGGTCCAGCAGGGCTCCGGCGAACGGCCCGACGACCGAGTACGGCAGCAGCAGTGCGGCGAACCCGCCGGCGATGGCCAGCGGGTCGGCGGCGCGCTCGGGGTTGAACAGCACCGCTCCGGCGAGGCCGGCGCGGAAGACGCCGTCGCCCCAGCTGGCGGCGAAGCGGGTGAAGAGGAGACGGCGGAAGGCCGGGTCCTTGAGCAGTGCCCGCGGCCCTCTTCGTTCTGTCGCCGTCCGGGCGCTGATCGTCACGGAGTCAGCGTAAGGCCCGGTCGTAGGGCGCGGGTCAAGGGAGTTGGGTGGCCGACGCACTAGGGTCGCCTCTCGGCGGCTATGCGCAGTGTGGCTCCAGCCGGACGGTATTCCACAAAGGCGGTTCTTCAGTGAGCCCGGGGGACACGGAGTGCGCCGACCACTGTTTCAAACGAGGCTCGTGGGGCGATTGTTCCCGAGCCGAAGTAATTCGCCGGGCCGAGAGTGGGATCATGGGTCGCGTGCCAGCGGACGCCGAGGTTGAACCGGGAACGCTCCTGGTCGCCGCCCCCACGATGGTCGATCCCAACTTCCGCCGGACCGTGGTGTTCGTCATCGATCACCGCGAGGAGGGCACGCTCGGCGTGGTCCTGAACCGGCCGAGCGACGTCGCCGTGCACGACGTGCTGCCCAGCTGGGGCGGGCACGTCGCCGAGCCGCAGGCGGTGTTCGTCGGCGGGCCGGTCGAGAAGAAGACGGCGTTGTGCCTGGCCGCGCTGCGCACCGGCGAGACGGCGGCGAGCGTGCCGGGGGTGATCGCGGTCCGCGGCCCGGTTGCGCTGGTCGACCTGGACACCGACCCCGAGGTGCTGGTGCCGAAGGTCCGCGGCGTGCGCGTGTTCGCCGGTTACGCGGGCTGGGACTCGGGGCAGCTGGCCGGCGAGATCGAGCGCGAGGACTGGGTCATCGTGCCGGCGTTGCCGAGCGACATCCTGGCCTCACCGGACGGCGACCTGTGGAGCCAGGTCCTGCGCCGCCAGGGCATCCCGCTCGCGCTGCTGGCCACCCATCCGGGCGACCTCCAGCGGAATTAGGCGTCTTCCTTCTTGAAGACGCCGCAACCGCCGGCGCCACAAGCGCAGCCGCTGCAGCCGGCGGGCGCCGCCGGAGCCGGCGCGGGCACGGTCAGCGCGGCCCGGTTGCCGAGCACGCCACCGCCCATGACCAGCAGCAGCATGGCGAGCACGCCCGCGAACGCGGCGGCGATCAGGCCACCGGTCGTCGGCATGGCGAGCCCGGCCAACCCGGTGAGCACGGAGATCGCGCCCCCGGCCATGGTCGGCAGGCCCGCGACGCGGTTGGCCAGCTTGAACGCTTCTTCGCTGCGCAATGCCGCCTGGGTGCGCACTCCGGTGCCGCCTTCGCGCGTCAAGCGCTCACGGAAACCGAGGAACCCACCAAAGCCGACGAGCAGACCCAGCACGACCGGAACCAGCGCGATAGCGAACACGAGGTCAAGGATAAGCGTGACGTCCCGGCAACCTGCCGGATACCCTGATCGACTGTGCTACAGGCCATGTCACCGCGTGTACTGCCCACCGTCCTGACCGCTGCCCTGATCGGGGGAATCCTCGCCGCGACGCCGGCGAGCGCCACCGAGAGTCACCAGCGGCCGATCCGGCTGCTCGGCGAGCAGATCGTCCCGAACGCCCTGCCGTTCCAGGGCACGACGGTCGGCGGCCTGTCCAGCATCGACTTCGACCCGCGCACCGGCGGTTACGCGCTGATCTGCGACGACCGGTCGGCGATCAACCCCGCCCGCTTCTACACCGCGACCTTCCCGGTGACGGCGGACGGCGTCGGCCCGGTCACGTTCACCGGCACGAAGCCGCTGCTGCGCCCGGACGGCACGCCGTACCCGCCGCTCGCGCAGAACGACCCGGCGAAACCGCAGAACGAGCAGACGATCGACCCCGAAGAGCTGCGCGTCGACCCGTGGACCGGCGGCTACTACTGGTCGCAGGAGGGCGAGCGGACGGCGACGACGTTGATCGACCCGTCGATCCGGGAAGCCCGCCGCGACGGAAAATACGTCCGTGACCTGCCGATCCCCGCGAACGAGAAGATGACGCCGACGGCCGGGCCGCGGCAGAACCTCGTCCTCGAGGGCATCACCTTCGCCGGCTTCGGCTCGCTGCTGGCCAGCGAGGTCGAGGGCCCGCTGCTGCAGGACGGCCCGGAGGCGACGACGACCAGCGGCGCGCTGTCGCGGATCACCCTGCAGTCGCGGTTCGGGCCGGTCCTGGCCCAGTACGCCTACCCGCAGGAGCCGCTGTTCGCCGCGCCGGTGCCGTCGACGGCGTTCGCCACCACCGGTGTCTCCTCGATGCTGGCCGTCGACCAGGCCGACCCGACGAAGTTCCTCATGATGGAGCGCTCGTTCAGCACCGGCGTCGGCAACAAGGTCCGCGTCTACGAGATCGACACGAAGGGCGCGACGAACGTCCTGAACGTCAAGTCCCTGGCCGAGGCGAAGCACGTCAAGCCGGTGAAGAAGCGGTTCCTCTTCGACGCGGCCGACCTCGGCTTGTCCACAGTAGACAACCTCGAGGGCATGACGTGGGGGCCGAAGCTGCCGAACGGCGAGCGCAGTTTGATCTTGGTCAGCGACAACAACTTCTCAGCGACCCAAGTCACCCAGTTCGTCGCACTGGCGGTCCCCTCGGAACGGCTTTGACCAGCAAGTTACGATGACAGTGTGAACACGGCTCGGCTGCTCCTTAGCTTGCCGCGCTGACCGGGCCCGGCCCGGCCGGCGCGGCGACCCCTCATGCCCTGGTGGCTGAGGGGTCGAGTTGTTTCTGGAGTAGCTCCCACGGAGGAAGACGGCATGACCGAGACGACAGGGACTGACGTCCCGGCGCACCGCTACACAGCCGCGCTGGCGGGTCAGATCGAGCAGCGCTGGCAGGACCACTGGGCCGACCAGGGCACCTTCCACGCGCCCAACCCCGTCGGGCCGCTCGCCGTCGAGGGGCAGCCGGTGCCCAGCGACAAGCTGTTCGTCCAGGACATGTTCCCGTACCCGTCGGGCTCCGGCCTGCACGTCGGGCACCCGCTGGGCTTCATCAGCACCGACGTCTTCGCCCGGTACCACCGGATGATCGGGCGCAACGTGCTGCACACGATGGGCTTCGACGCGTTCGGCCTGCCGGCCGAGCAGTACGCGGTCCAGACCGGGCAGCACCCGCGCAAGACGACCGAGGAGAACATCCGGACCTACCTGCGCCAGATCCGGCGCCTGGGCCTGGGCCACGACGAACGCCGTCGCATCTCCACGATCGACCCCGAGTACTACCGCTGGACGCAGTGGATCTTCCTGCAGATCTTCAACTCCTGGTACGACACCGACGCGGGCAAGGCACGCCCGATCGCCGAGCTGGAGGCCGCGTTCGCCGACGGCTCGCGCCCGGTGCCGGGGAACAAGGACTGGGCGTCGCTGAGCGCCGCCGAGCGCAAGACGGTCATCGACGACCACCGCCTGGTCTACATCTCCGAAGCGCCGGTCAACTGGTGCCCGGGCCTGGGCACCGTGCTGTCGAACGAAGAGGTCACCGCCGACGGCCGCAGCGAGCGCGGCAACTTCCCCGTCTTCCGCCGCAACCTGCGGCAGTGGATGATGCGGATCACCGCGTACGCCGACCGCCTGGTCGACGACCTGGACCTGCTGGACTGGCCGGAGAAGGTCAAGTCCATGCAGCGGAACTGGATCGGCCGCTCGCACGGCGCCCGCGTCACGTTCTCCTCCGGCGACGACGCCATCGAGGTCTTCACGACCCGGCCGGACACCCTGTTCGGCGCCACGTACATGGTGCTGGCGCCGGAACACCCGCTGGTCGACAAGCTGGTCACGGCGGAGTGGCCCGCGGACGTCGACGAGCGCTGGACCGGTGGCGCCGCGACGCCCGCCGAGGCGATCAAGGAGTACCGCGTCGCCGCGTCGCGCAAGTCCGAGCTGGACCGGCAGGAGAACAAGGAGAAGACCGGCGTCTTCACCGGCGCGTACGCGACGAACCCGGTCAACAACAAGCAGATCCCGATCTTCGTCGCCGACTACGTGCTGATGGGCTACGGCACCGGCGCGATCATGGCCGTCCCCGGCCAGGACGTCCGGGACTGGGAGTTCGCCGAGAAGTTCGGGCTGGAGATCATCCGGACCGTGCAGCCGTCCGACGGCTTCGACGGCAAGGCGTTCACGGGTGACGGGCCGGCGATCAACTCTGGCTTCTTGGACGGCATGGACGTCGCCGAAGCCAAGAAGACGATCATCGACTGGCTGACCGAGAAGGGTGCCGGCGTCGGCACCGTGCAGTTCAAGCTGCGCGACTGGCTGTTCTCGCGCCAGCGCTACTGGGGCGAGCCGTTCCCGGTCGTCTACGACTCCGACGGCGAGGTGCACGCCGTTCCGGAGTCGATGCTGCCGATCGAGCTGCCCGAGGTCGCCGACTACTCGCCGGTGACGTTCGACCCGGAGGACCGCGACTCGATGCCGTCGTCCCCGCTGGCCCGCGCGACCGACTGGGTCGAGGTCGAGCTGGACCTGGGCGACGGCCCCAAGACCTACCGCCGCGACATCAACACGATGCCGAACTGGGCGGGTTCCTGCTGGTACCAGCTGCGCTACCTGGACCCGACGAACTCCGAGACGTTCTGCGCGCCGGAGAACGAGGAGTACTGGATGGGCCCGCGCGTGGGCGAGCACGGCGCGGACGACACCGGCGGCGTCGACCTGTACGTCGGCGGCGTCGAGCACGCGGTGCTGCACCTGCTGTACTCGCGCTTCTGGCACAAGGTGCTGTTCGACCTGGGCCACGTGACGTCCAAGGAGCCGTACCGGAAGCTGTTCAACCAGGGCTACATCGAGGCGTACGCGTACACGGACGCGCGCGGTGTCTACGTCCCGGCCGAGCAGGTCGAGGAGCGCGACGGGAAGTACTTCTTCAACGACGAAGAGGTCACCCAGGAGTACGGCAAGATGGGCAAGAGCCTGAAGAACGTCGTCACGCCGGACGAGATGGCCGAGAACTACGGCGCCGACACGTTCCGGTTCTACGAGATGGCGATGGGCCCGCTGGCGATGTCGCGCCCGTGGGCGACCAAGGACGTCGTGGGTGCGCACCGGTTCCTGCAACGGCTGTGGCGCCTGGTCGTCGACGAGACCACCGGCGAGCTGCGGGTGTCCGCTGAGGACGCTTCCGAGGCGGACCGCAAGGTGCTGCACAAGACCATCGCGGGCGTCCGCGAGGACTACGCGGAGATGCGGTTCAACACGGCCGGCGCGAAGCTGATCGAGCTGAACAACCACGTCACCAAGGTGTACGGCGGAGCTGCGTCGACGCCGCGCGAGCTGGCCGAGCCGCTGGTGCTGATGCTGGCGCCGCTGGCCCCGCACCTGGCGGAGGAGCTGTGGCACCGGCTGGGGCACGCGGATTCGCTGGTGCAGGGCCCGTTCCCGGTGGTGGACGAGAAGTACCTGGTGGAGGACTCGGTCGAGTACCCGATCCAGGTCAACGGCAAGGTCCGCTCCCGCGTCACGGTCCCGGCTTCCGCTTCGTCGGACGAGGTCCAGGCGGCGGCCCTGGCGGACGAGAAGGTCGCGGCGATGGTCGGCGACGGCTCGCCGCGCAAAGTGATCGTGGTGCCGGGCCGGCTGGTCAACATCGTCCTCTGACGCGAGGGCGGAAAGACGCCAGCGGTCGGCGGTCATCCCCGATTTGATTGAACGGTCAAGGAAAACCGTTCGATCGAAGGAGAACCGGGGATGACCCTCGACGGCAAGGTGGCACTGGTGACGGGCGGCAGCCGCGGCATCGGCGCGGCCACGGCACTGCGGCTCGCCGAGGACGGCGCGGACGTCGCGCTGACGTACCAGAACAACGCCGCGCGGGCGGCCGAGGTGGTCGAGCAGATCAAGGACCTCGGCCGCCGCGCGCTGGCCATCCAGGCGGATTCGGCGGACGCGGCGGCGGTGTCGGCGGCCGTTTCGGCCACCGTCGCCGAGTTCGGCCGGCTCGACGTCCTGGTGAACAACGCGGGCGTCGGCTTCGTCGGCCCGCTGTCCGACACCGCGATCGAGGACGTCGACCGCGTGCTCGCGGTGAACGTCCGTGGTGTGTTCGCGGTGACGAAGGCCGCGGCCGAGGTGCTGAGCGACGACGGCCGGGTGATCACGATCGGCAGCTGCGTCACCGACCGCGTGCCCGGCCCGGGCATGGCGCTCTACGCGACGAGCAAGGCGGCGATGGTCGGCCTGACCAAGGCGCTGGCCCGCGAGCTGGGCCCGCGCGGCATCACGGTCAACCTGGTCCACCCGGGCCCGACGGACACGGACATGAACCCGGCCGACGGCCCGTACGCGGCCGACCAGCGCGCGCTGACGGCCTTCGACCGCTACGGCTCACCTGCGGAGGTGGCGTCGGCGGTGTCCTACCTGGCTGCACCGGCCAGCGCCTACGTGACGGCGGCTGTGCTGTCCGTGGACGGCGGCCACGCGGCCTAGCGTCAGCCGGAGTAGAGCCCGATCTCCCGGGCGAGGTCGATGAGCATCGCCTCGAACAGGACGTCCGGTTTGGACATCGGGATCGGGTAGTTGCCGAAGACCTCGAGCGTGACGTGCCCGTAGAGCCGGGCCCAGAACTGGATCATCAGGTACGTCACGCCGAGGTCGATCTTCTCCACCGGCACGTTCTGATCGGACTCGACGAGCACGGCGACCAGTGATTCCTGGAAGGTCTTCAGATCGTCCCGCAGCTCGTCGGGCACCCCGCTGGCCGACGGCAGCACGATGTCGTGCCGGGCGAGCACCCGCCCCGCGGCGGCGAGGAAGATCCGCCCGAACGGCTCGTCGACCCGGCTCAGCGCACTCCCCGACGTCGACCCGACCCCGCCGGTCGGCGACGCGAAGACCAGCGTGAATTCCTTCGTGTGGGTGAGTGCCCACCGCCGGAAACCCTTGCAGATGGCGAACAACTGCAGCACGCCGTCATCGGGCAGCTCGGCGATTTCCCCGGCGAGGTCGTCGGCCAGGTCGGCGCAGACGTCCAGCCGCAGGTTCTCGACGAGGTCGTCACGAGACTCGTAGTAGCGGTAGAGCGCCGGCGCGGTGATGCCCAGCTCCCGCGCGATGGCACGCAGGGTGACCGCCTCCGGCCCCTGCTCGACGAGCAGTTTCCGGGCGGTCCGCCGGATGTCCTGTTCGGTAGCCGCACGCGCGCGACCCCTTCGCGTGGGGTGGCTCATCCGAACAGTCTAGGTGGTTGGTACGACGGATTTTGGGTCAACCCGATCTGCGCCGTAACGAAAGGTGCAGCTCAGGCGCGCGCCTTGAGGTTGGTGAGCACCGTGTCGGCGACACCGCGCCCGAGCCGGCAGGCGTCCTTGCCGGCCTGGACCGCCGAGTCACCGAGGCTCAGCGAGACCGAGTAGGCGAGGTCGTCCGCGACACCGACGACAACCACACAGGTCCGGTCGTCGGTGGTTCCGACGCCGACATAACCCACGGTCGGGTAGCCCTGCACCGGATCCAGGTCGTCCACCCAACGTTTCGCCTTCGGCTTCACGTTCTTGTAGGGAAGGCTGAGTCCTTGTTCGGACTTGGTGTCGTAGCCGACCAGGATCCCGGCGGCTGATCCCGATGCGCTGGCCCAGTCGCAGGTCGCACCCAGTTCCGTGTCCTTCGATTCGGGTGGGTTGGTCTGCCCGAGATAGCCCTGGACCTGTTCGGCGGTGAGTGCCGAATCGCACGGATTGCCGTCCAGCACCTTGGCGGGTAGCGGGTTGTCCACCGTGGGAGCACCGCTGTTCGGCAGGTTCGAGCTGCTCGTCGGTGCGGGCGTCGGCGTGCCGGCCACGTTGTCCTTGCCGGTGCAGGCGGTCAGCACCGTCACTCCGGCCGTGACCAGCGCGAGGGTGGTGAGAATCCGATGACTCATTCGAGGGACCCCTTGATCGTCTTGGTCGAGTCTGCAGCCT
The DNA here is from genome assembly GCF_031082405.1 of Amycolatopsis sp. A133. Lineage (GTDB taxonomy): Bacteria > Actinomycetota > Actinomycetes > Mycobacteriales > Pseudonocardiaceae > Amycolatopsis. The sequence goes on along the minus strand of NZ_JAVHJU010000067.1, from coordinate 286,398 downwards.
GCTGGTCCGCCGCCTCGGTGATGCCAAGGGCTTGCTGCAACCTCCGGATCAACTCCGTGAGGTAGCTGAACTGGTACTGCAGGTGTCCCTTGTAGTACGCGCCGGACTCATTGATTCCGTTCGGCCCGTTCACCGCGGCTTGGCTGACCGGCTCCTCCGCCGGCGGCGTCGCCTGGAACAAGTGATCGGCTGCTCGTATCTGCTGAACGAGGGTTTCGCGTTGGTCCACGGCCTTCTTGAGCATCGCCCGCATCTCGGCCGAGCTCATCGCGAACCCCTGCCCACCACCCGGCCGCGCCGCCGCCCCGCTCGGCGTGTCCGTCGCCCAGAAGTCGATCCCGCTGAAAAACGAGCCCGTCATCGTCGTTCCCCCAACCCGTTCAGGGTCGCGTACAGGACTTCGGTCAGCGCAGCCCGGGTCCCCGGCTGAAGGCTGACCATCCGCTCGCGCCCCGGATACACGTACGTCAGCACCCGCCCGGTCCCGGCGACATCCACCGCGGTGATCGGCGCACTGCGAGACCCCCGGTGGACGGCGTAGCACTGGTGCAACCCAGTCCGCCGCGCCGCCATCAGCCGGCGCGCCCACGGCAACGGGTCCCGGCCCCGGTCGACGGTCGGGTCATCGAGGTCGTACGACTCCTCCAGTGCGCGGCCCGAGAACCGCGCCTCCGGAATCGACACCGCCGAAATCCGCGCCGGTGGCACCGGCGGCAGCACATCCACCAGCGACTCCGCCACCCGCGACGGCTCCACGACGTCGATCCGGACCGTGTCGTCCTTCCGGATGAGCCGGAGCGCGTCCGGCCCGGAGGCGGACACGAGCACCGCGCCCGACTCGTCCGCTTCGATGTCGCCCAGCCAGCCGGTGAACTGGTGGGCGCCCTTCGCGAGGACGCGCAGGACGTCGCGGAAGTCCCGCGTCAGCGTGCCGCCCGCCGCGAGCCTGAGCGAGGCCAAGACCTCGAGGACCTGTTCGTCGAGCCGCTTGCGGGTCTCGTCGCCGAGCCAGAGGTTGCCGTCACCGAGGACCGCGGGCGGCGGACCGTGCCGTTCCCACTCCCACGCGGTGAGCAGGGCCGTTCTGGGCAGGAAGATCACAGTCCGATCACCGGGGGCACGGTCCGCTCGTCGGAGCCGCCGAAGATGCTCTCCGGATCCGGCTCCACCAGGTACGACGCGCGCTGGTGTTCCGCATCCTCCTCGCCTTGGCCGCCCTTGGTGCCCTGGCCCACGCCGCCCATCCCCGGTGAGCCCGGCTTGCCCGCCGCGCCGCCGCGGACCCCGCCGGCCGCGCCGGGACGTCCTTCGCCCGGGACGCCGGCGCCGGTCGCCGCGCCCGGACCGCGGGCACCCGCGCCGGTGCCGCCGCTCGCACCGGACGACGAGCCCGGCCCGAAGCCGCCACCACCAGGGCCGAAGCCGGGTCCGAACCCACCTCCGGGACCCGAGCCGGGCCCGAACCCGCCTGGTCCCGTGCCTGGTGGCTGATAGCCCGGCGGGTACTGCGCCGACGGCGGCGCGTAACCCTGCGCGCGAACGCTGTCGTCCACGCCGGAGGGCGGTGATCCCGGCGGCGTCACCTGCCCTGGCGGCGTGCTGTGTCCGGGAGGCGTGACCTGTCCGGGCGGCGGGTGGACCGCCGGCGGCGGCTGCACCTGGGCCCCGATCGACCGGTCGTCGTCGCCACCGGCCGGCGTTCGCTTCCGAGGTGGCGGTTCGACGGGCTTCTTCGGGTCCTGCAGCGTGAAGTCGCCGCCGGTGTACTCACGGAGCTGGCCGTAGTCGATCGTCCGGGCCGCGGTGTTCGCGCTGGACTGCTGCGAATACGCGGTGTACCGCTCGACGTTCTCCTGGGCCTTCCGGTTGTACTGGTTGATCTTGTCTTCGGTGTCGGTGTCCCACGGTGTCGCGACGTCCCAGGCGCTGCGCGTAGGCGGCTGGTCGGTGACGTCCGGGTGCAGCGAGTTCTTCATCCGGTGGAACTGGTCGATCTGCGCCTGGGCCAGCGTCGAGTTGCGGTCCAGGGTCGTGGACGCCGAGGTCGCCGACGCCGTCAGCGGCTGGAGCCGCTCGCGGGCCGCGTCCGAGGCGCCGCCCGTCCACGCGGATTCAAGGCCGGAAGTCAGCTCGCGCGTGCCCTGCTCGAGCCGGCGCTGGTAAGCCGACTGGTCGACGCCCGCCCGGTGCACCTTCTGCAGCGACTCGGTGCCGGGACCGGTCAGCACGGCCTGGACCAGCTGACCGGGTGACAGCCCGGAAGCCTGCGGGTTCGCCGCCCCGGTGCCGGTCTGCGAGCCGACGTACGCCCCCGCGACCGCGCCGGGCAGCCCACCTGCGAGCAGGCCGACGCCCGCGCCGGTCAAGACGTTGCCGAGCCGCTCACCACCCGACTGGACGGCGTGCGCGATCTCCGACCCGACGTGCTTGGCAGCGTCGAGCATGTCGCCGAACAACCCCACCGAACCGCGCTCCCCTCGCGTTCGATCTCCCCTCTTGCGTCACGGACGATACCCCAGCGGTTACCGGCTGTGCGAAAAATCGGCTAGGCGAGGTGAATCGGAAAACCGGAACCTTGCCGAAACTGTCGGACCGGTGTGCCACACTCGGTCGCCGTACGGTTACTGACGTGAACAGGGGAGGTTCGCGTGTCGAACCCTGAGCAGCTGCTGGCGAGCTTCGACGCCAAGCTCGTCGAGGCCAAGCAGCGGGGCGAGCGCATGCAGGCCGAGATGGCGGCGGTCTCCGTGGCCGAGCGCAGCCCGGACGGCCAGATCGCGGTCGAGGTCAACCACCTCGGCAACCTCGTCGGGCTGGAGATCGGGCCCGCGGTGCGGGAGAAGGCGAACCTCGCCGGCGAGATCCTGCGGACCGTCCAGCGCGCGCAGAGCAAGCTGGCCGAGGCCGTGCAGACCGGGGTGCCGTCGATCGCGGGCACCGAGACCATGAACGAGCTGGTCCAGCAGCTCCACCACGAATTCCCGGAGCCGGAGCCGCAAGGTTTCGTCGACGGCGGCGACGCGGCGCCCGCGAGCGACGGGGCGCGCTTCATCGCCGAGGAAGAGACGCCGCCCTCGCCGCCGAAGCCGAAACCGGCGCCGCCGCGCCCCGCGCCCGAGGCCGGCACCGACGACGACTACTTCGGCGACGGCGACTACCTGCGCTGACCGGGGCAACGAGGGAGGGAAGACCGTGAACAACCCGCAGCCGGACATCCGGATCGAGCCGGAGCAGTTGATGGCCCACGCGAAGAAGCTCGAACCGTTCGTCGACCGGTTCGCGAAGACGCTGGACGCGGCGGCCCAGGTCGTCGACCCGATGGCGTTCGGGCTCATCGGCCAGTCCTGCGGCCTCGGCGCGCTGTGCGGCGTCGCCCAGACCCTGGGAAGCGACTCCATCGGCCACGCGAAGAACGTGGCCCAGGAGCAGATCGACCGCGTGCGCACCTGGTCCCGGCACGTCGACTGGCGCGAGCAGGACGTCAAGGCGAGCCTGGAGGGCATCCACCTTGACTGAGAACGCGTTGGTGACGGAAGCCAGGAAGACGGTCGAGGAAGGATCCTCGGCGCTCGAAGGCGCCGGGATGGCCCAGGACTTCTGGGACGCGGCAACGAAGGCAGCCGACGGCGACTGGACCGAAGGCCTGCTCAACCTCGGCTTCGGTGCTGCCGGTGTGCTGGAGTTCCTCCAGGACCCGATCGCCGGCCTGGCGAGCATGGGGCTCGGCTGGCTGATCGAGCACGTCGAGTTCCTGCGTGCCCCGCTCGACTGGGTGACCGGGAACCAGGAACAGCTCGACGTCATGCAGGAGACCTGGAGCAAGATCAGCGACGAGGTCGACGCGGTCGCCAAGGACCTCCTGGACACGGTCAAGGCGGACAGCGCGGAGTGGCAGGGCCAGGGTGCGGACGCTTATCGCGCGTTCACCGCCGAGCTCGGTGACATGTACGCCGGGGTCGCGGGCGGCGCGAAGGCCGTCTCCGTGCTGATCGACGTCTGCAAGAGCATCCTGAACGTCGTGCGCAGCGTGCTGCGGGACCTGCTCACGGAATGCATCGGCAAGCTGATCAGCATTCTGATGCGGTACCCGGGCCCCGCCGCGCCCGCCGGCCTGGCCGGCGAGGGCACGGCCGAGATCGTCAAGTGCGGCCGGCGGATGTCGGAGTGGCTGCAGAAGCTCGTGCGGGCCTTCCGTAAGGGCATCAGCCAGTTCAACCACCTCAGCGGGCTGTTCCGCACGGTCGGCCAGAAGCTGCTCGCGGCGCTGCAGGACACGGCGCGCGCGGCTCCGGGCGTCTTCAAGGACGGCCTCAAGGAACTGCCCAAGGCGTTCGGCGAGGAAGCCGGCAAGGAAGCGGGCAAGAAGACCGCGGGTGCCTACGACGAAGCCGATAAGGAGTACCGCGAGAACCACTACAACGAGAAGAAGCCCGAGCCGGTTTTCCAGCAGCAGGGCGGCCGGCGCATCTCCGGGTCGATCTAGCCGCCGTGGTGTCGACGACTCCCGGCGGGCCGGAGACGGCCGTGGTGCAGGTCCGGCTGCCACTCCACCATCCGCAGTCCGTGCTGCGGACGACGGCGGGGTGCGTGGCGTTCCTCGGCCTCGCGCCCGCCGTCGCGGCCGGCCTGCTGGTGTGGGCGCGCAGCTACGACCCGGTCGCGCGCTTGGTGGCACCCGCGCTCGGCGTGCTGGCGGTGCTGTGCTTCTGCAGCGGGCCGCTCATGCGGCGGTACATCCGCCGCCACGGTTCGCTGTCGACGGCGCGGGTCGAGTTCGGTCCCGACGGATTCCGGCAGCCGCTCGAGGACAAGACGACGCTCGTCCTGCCGTGGAGCGACATCCACCGGTTCGACTTCCGCGGCGGCGAGCCCGGCGATCGGGTCGCGTTCGCCGTTTCGCTGGTGGACGAGGACGCGATCCGGAACCTGAACCCCGACTGCCGGCACCGGTCGCCGGACGGCTTCATCCTCTCGTCGGCGATGGCCCGGGAGGAAGCCGAGAAGGCGTCGGCGGCGATCGAGCGGTACCGTCCCGGCCTCGGGCGATGGACCTCCAAGAACGTCCGGCGCGGCGGCTTCGGCGTGCCGGACCCGGTGAAGCGCCTGGTCAAACGCTGGAGCGCCCACCCGCCGCGCACCCTCGTCCGCGCCGAGCAGGCTTCCGCCGGCCGGTTGGCCGTCCTGTGGACGGCTTGGCTCGCCGTCATCGCCGACTTCGTGGCTCCGGCCGTTTACGACATCCCGCCGGGGATCCCGCTGCCGGTGGCCGTGGCGATCTGGGTGCTGCTCTACCTGACGCGCTACCGCGGCGAAGCCGGCGAGTTCGCCCTGACGGCCGACGCGATCACCTGGCGGCCGGATGACGGTGACCCGGTGCGGGTACGGCGGGCCGACCTGGCCCGGCTGACGGTCGAAGCTTCGGGGAAGAAGGCCACTCGCCACTACGTCGCGCTTCGCGCGATTCTCCGACGTGGTGACGATCGGCCGTTGGCCGCGAAAGTTTCCCCTGGTGCGGCAAGGAACGTGCTGCGGCTGGTGCAGGGGGCGCCGCCGACGCCGATCACTCGGGGGGCTACGTGATCGGCGCCGGCGACCCGATGCCCTGCCCGGCTCGCGCCGGTTGGGGCAACGTCATCACGTCTCCGCGATGACGCACCAGGAGAGCGGGACCGGGGCCACGAAGTGACGGCCGGGGGACGGACATCCCCCGATCGAGTGACGGGCAACCGCTGCTCGCATGATTGTCGCACTCGGCCCCGGATAAGTTACAAAAACCTTCACTTTCCCGCCCTTGCCCGCCCTGACCTGGTCCGGACACTTTCGCGGCCGTCTTCGTGACACAGTGCGAGCATGAACTCTGACGTGCTCGTGGTGGGATCGGCCAACGCCGACCTCGTCGTCGCGGTGGATCGGCGGCCGGCCGGCGGGGAGACGGTACTGGGCGGCGACACCGTGCTCTCGCCGGGGGGCAAGGGAGCCAACACGGCGGTCGCGGCGGGCCGGCTCGGGGCGGACGTCGCCCTGCTCGGCGCCGTCGGCGACGATGCGTACGGCAGGCTGCTGCTCGACTCGCTCCGCGCCGCCGGCGTCGACACCGGGCTGGTCCGGACCAGCGACCGGCCGACCGGCATCGCCTACATCACCGTCACCCCGGACGGCGAGAACTCGATCCTCGTCTCCCCCGGCGCCAACTCCAGCCTGGAGCCCGCCGACGTCGACGCCGTCTTCGACGGGGTCCGGGTCATGGTCGTCTCGCTCGAGGTGCCGCTGCCGACCGTCGAGCACGCCGTCGCGCGGGCCGCCGAAAAGGGCGTGAAGGTGCTCCTGAACCTCTCGCCCGCGGCGAAGCTCTCCCCGGAGACGCTGGCCAAGCTCGACGTCCTGCTGGTCAACGAGCACGAGGCCGCCTGGCTCACCGGGCCCGGCGCGGACTTCCGGAAGCTGCTCGACGTCGGGCCGCGGTCGGCTGTCGTCACGCTCGGGGCGGCGGGCGCCGTCGTCGTCGAAGCCGGTTCGGTGAGCCGGGTCGAGTCGCCGGCGGTCGACGCCGTGGACACCACCGGGGCCGGGGACGCCTTCGCCGGCGCGCTCGCCGCGTCGCTCGCCGACGGCACCGACCTGGTCTCCGCGGCGAAGCGAGCAGTGCGCGTCGCGGCGTTCAGCGTGACGCGGCACGGAGCCCAGCCGTCCTACCCCACCGCCGCCGACCTGGGGGAATGATCATCCGGGCTGCCGTGTTGCAGGTCACATGGGCGACTCGTTCGACTCGGCCTGGTGGCGCGGTTACGCAGCTCAGCTGCGGGCGATCGCGGACGCGCGCCGCCCCGACCGGCTCGCGATCATGCCGCTCGGCGAAACCCTCAAGGCGCTCGGCAAGCAGACCGAGCTCGACGAAGGCGTCTACGACGTGCCGCTGGAGGGCATCGTCGGCACGGTCGCCCGCGCTGGGGACTTCGACCGCGAGTTCCGGCCGCGCAACCGGGCACTGCGCGAACGCTGGGACCAGCTGGCGCGGACGTCGGCCGACCTCCCGCCGGTGCGGCTCGTGCGGCTCTCCGACATGTTCTTCGTCGAGGACGGCCACCACCGCGTCGGCATCGCGCGGGCTCGCGGCGCCCGGACCGTCCGCGCGCGCGTCCGCTGGATCAGCACGGTCGCCTGCGCGCTGCGCTGCCTGACGCTCGCCGACCTGCCGTCGAAGACCGCCGAGCGGATGTTCCTGGAGCGCGTGCCGCTGCCCGATGACGTCCGCCTCGGGCTGTGGCTCGACGACCCGGCCGACTGGTTCCGGCTCGCCGATTCGGCCGAGGCCTGGGGATTTCGCCGTATGCTGGCCGGACGGCCCGTGCGCAGCCGCGACGAATTGGCCGGCTCCTGGTGGCACGAGGAGGTCCGGCCGGTGCTCGAACAGGTGCGGCGCCGCGGCTTGTGCCCGCCACCACGAGATATCGAGGCCTATCTGCGTTATGGTCTAGACCATGTCTGAGTTTGATGCCGCCTCCGCGGGGCCGGGTGCGTCGGCGGGGTCGCTGGCCGGGGTCGCCGTCAGCCCCGGCCGCGCGAGTGGTCCCGTCGTCCGCGTCGCGGAGCCGCTCGGCGAGCCCGCCGCCACCCCCGCCCCGGCCGATCCGGCCGCCGAGGCCGCCCGGATCGCGCCCGCGGCGGCGATCGTCGCCGGCCGGCTGGAGAAGCAGGCCGAGACCGCCACCGGTGAGGCCGCGACGATCCTCATCACAACCGCGGCGATGGCGGCCGACCCGGCACTGACGTCGCAGGCGGAAACGCTGGTCAAGACGCAGGGACTGCCCGCCGCGCGTGCTGTCTACCAGGCCGCCGAGGGCTTCGCCGAAGCACTGGCCGCGGCCGGCGGGTACATGGCCGAGCGCGTCCGGGACGTCCGCGACGTGCGCGACCGGCTGATCGCCGAGCTGCTCGGCATCGCGCCGCCGGGGGTGCCCGAGCTGGCGTCGCCGAGCGTGCTGGTCGCCCGCGACCTCGCCCCGGCCGACACCGCGGGCCTCGACCCGGCCAAGGTGCTCGCCCTGGTCACCGAGGAGGGTGGCCCGACCAGCCACACCGCGATCCTGGCGCGCGCACTCGGCATCCCGGCCGTCGTCGCGGTCCGCGGCGTGCTGGCACTGGACGCGCAAGCGCTTGCGGTCGACGGCGACGCGGGCACGGTCGAGGTCGCGGACCCGTCGGCCCCGGTCGTCACGGCGACGGTGGCCCAGGTCGCCGAGTGGAACGGCACGGGCGCGACGGCCGACGGTCACCGCGTGAAGGTGTACGGCAACGTCGGCTCCCCGGCCGACGCGCAGGCCGCGGCCGACGCGGGCGCCGAAGGTGTCGGGCTGTTCCGCACCGAGTTCTGCTACCTGGACGCCTCGGACGAGCCGTCGGTGGCCGACCAGCGCGCCGCGTACACGGCCGTGCTGGCGCCGTTCCGCGGAAAGCCGGTGATCGTGCGGACCTTGGACGCGGGCGCCGACAAGCCCCTGGCCTTCCTGTCCCCGGAGGCCGAACCGAACCCCGCGCTCGGCGTCCGCGGGCTGCGCGTGGCGTTCGACCGCCCGGAGGTGCTGGACCGCCAGCTCGAGGCGATCGCGGGTGCGGCGGCGGACTCCGGCGCCGAGGTCTCGGTGATGGCCCCGATGGTCGCCACGGTCGAGGAAGCGGCCTGGTTCGCCGAGCGCGTCCGCGCGGCGGGCATCACCCGGGCGGGCGTGATGATCGAGATCCCGGCGGCGGCGCTGAGCGCCCGCGAGATCCTGGAGGTCGTCGACTTCGTCTCGGTCGGCACGAACGACCTGGCGCAGTACACGTTCGCGGCGGATCGCCAGCTGGGCGCGGTGGCAAAGCTCAACGACCCCTGGCAGCCGGCGCTCCTGCGCCTGCTCAAGCTGATCGGCGACGCGGCCGAGGCCACGGGCAAACCGGCGGGCGTCTGCGGCGAAGCGGCCGCGGACCCCCGGTTGGCGCTGGTCCTGGCGGGGTTGGGCCTGACGAGCCTGTCGATGAACGCCCCGGCCGTCCGCACGGTGGGCGCCGCCTTGGCGGCCACGACGCTGGCGGAGTGCCAAGCCCTGGCGGAAGCAACATTGGCCACATCGAACCCGGCGGCCGCCCGCGCGGCGGCCCGCCCCTGAGGAGCCGGAGCACCAACGCCGGCCGAGTGATCGGCCGCCGTCGGGCCCTCGCTGAACGGGCCGCGCCCGGCGGGCACGGCCTGCGCGCCGGAGTCCGGTAGCGCTGGTTGCGGCTGCGCGCCTCGGCGAATCGAGCAGCAGGTCGACGCTCTCCGAGCCGAGCCGAGCCGAGCCGAGCCGAGCCGAGCCGAGCCGAGCCGAGCCGAGCCGAGCCGAGCCGAGCCGAGCCCGGCCCCGATGCGCCTCGTGGAGCACTCCTGCCCGCTCGCGCGGCCCGCCGCTCTCCCCGGCCTGCGCGGCGGTGTGGCTTCCGGTCCCAGCCCCACCATTCGCCCCAGCGCGAATCATCCCACCTCGCAGGGGCGCCCCCCCACTTTCAGTCTATCGGTCATCACCGACAGTGCCGCCCTGTGCGAACCTGGAGCAGCGTGGTTGTCCACAACGATCGAGGGGTGTGGACAACCCGCCCCAAACTCCCGTGAAGGCCGTCTCGAGATTCTCCAGGATGGCCTTCACTGCGTTCCGGCCGAAAAAAGATCCGGGCCGGTGTCGATCCCGCCCCCGCCCGCTCGACGAACAGGTGAGAAGCGAAGCACCCGAGTCGAGAGGACCCTCACCATGACCGCCACCATCCCCGTCGCGGCCGAAGCCGTTGCCGGCGGGCGTCGGGCCGGGCGTCGGGAGTGGATTGGGCTGGCCGTGCTGGCTCTGCCCACCCTGCTCGTCTCGCTGGACGTCTTCGTGCTCGTGCTCGCCCTGCCGAAACTCGCCGTCAGCCTGCACGCCGATGGGACCCAGCAACTCTGGATCATGGACACCTACGGCTTCATGGTCGCCGGGTTCATGGTCACCATGGGAACCCTCGGCGACCGGATCGGGCGGCGGAAGCTGCTGCTCACCGGGGCCGCCGCCTTCGGGGCCGCCTCCATCGTCGCCGCCTTCTCCACCAGTGCCGGCATGCTGATCGTCGCGCGGGCCGCGCTGGGGATCGCCGGGGCCACGCTCGCTCCCTCCACCCTCTCGCTCATCGGGACCATGTTCGAGAACCCGCGGCAGCGCGCCGAAGCTATCGGGATCTGGGCGGGCTGCTTCACCGTCGGCGCGATCATCGGGCCGGTCGTCGGCGGCTTCATGCTCGAACACTTCTGGTGGGGCTCGGTCTTCCTGCTCGGCGTGCCCGCCATGGTCCTGCTGCTGGTCATCGGCCCGAAGCTGCTGCCGGAGTACCGCGACGAGACCGCCGGCCGCCTCGACCTGCCGAGCGTTGCGCTCTCGCTCGGCGCGATCCTGCCCCTCGTCTACGGCGTCAAGGAACTCGCCCGTGACGGCGTCCGGACCGTTCCCGTGCTCGCCTTGGCCGCCGGCATCCTCATCGGATACGTCTTCGTCAAGCGGCAGCGCACCCTCGCGGATCCGCTCGTCGACTTCAGCCTGTTCGCCGCGAAGGCCTTCCGCACCACCCTCGGCGGGATGCTGCTGTTCAGCATGCTCGGCGGCACGACCATGCTGTTCGTCGCGCAGTTCTTCCAGCTCGCGCAGCACCTCTCCCCGGTCGGGGCCGCGCTGGGCCTGCTGCCGGGGATGGCCGCCTCGACCGTCAGCTTCCTCGCCGCGCCCGTGCTCGCCCGTCGCGTGCGGCCCGGCAGGCTGATCGCCGGCGGGGTGGCCCTCGCCGCCGCCGGCATGGCCGTCCTCGTCTTCGTCGATCCCGCCGCCGGGCCGGTGTGGGTGTCGCTCGGGTTCGCCGTGACGTCGCTGGGGGTCGGGCCGATGGTCGCGCTGGGCACGGACCTCGTCGTCGGCTCGGTTCCGCCGCGCAAGGCCGGCGCCGCCGCTTCGCTGGCTCAGACCGTCAACGAGTTCGGCTACGCCTTCGGCCTCGCGACGGTCGGCACGCTGGGCGACGCCGTCGCCCGCTCCCACGGCCTCCCCGACGGCCTGCACGTCGTCGCCGGGCTCGCCGCCGTCGCGTTCGCCGCCCTGGTCTGGTTCGTCGCCCGGCACCTGCGCTCGATCCGGCCGCTGGCCGCCTGACGAGCGAAGGCCTCCCCACCCGATGCCTGGGTGGGGAGGCCTTCTCGTCGCCGGGGGCAGAGGGGCCCCGGCTAGCCGAAGAGCCCGCGCCGCGGGTGCCGGACGAGCAGCGATCCGCCGTGGACCCGGCCGCTCAGCACGTACCGCGGGTTGCCCATCCGCCCGTTGCTGCGCGTCTTGTCCTCCATCGAGCCGAACTTGACGTCACCGATCGCGTTCAGGTCCACCGCCGCGTGCTCCGGGATGATGATCTCGACCGAGCCCCACTTGGCGTCCAGCTCGATGTGCACCACCGGCGACTGCACCTGGGCCTCGGTGAAGTCCAGTTTTGTCGAGCCGTACTTGTTGCGCACCACCAGCTCGGACGGCACCACCCACGGCCCGCCGCGGTGCAGCGACGAGTACTTCGCGTTGAGCTCGATGCGCCGCCCCGGCGAGTAACCTCCGTAAGCCGCCGGGGCCGCGTACGCCGGAGCAGCGGCGAGGGCCGCGGCCGGGTGGTAGAGCCCGGCGAGGTCGGCCAGCACGGCGTTCAGCTCGCCGCGGGTCTTCGACGCGAGCGCGCGATCGGTGCGCTCGGTGAACTCGTCGAGGTCGATCATGCCGCGGCCGATCGCTTTCTGGAGCACCCCGACGACGTGCTCGCGCTCGTCGTCGGACACCCGGAGATCGCGCTCGTTCAACGGCTTGGTTTCGGTCACCGGTTCCGCTGCCGCGGTCTCTTCCTCGCCCATGCCCTCGATGGTAGAACCGGATTCCACCAGGGAGATCGGGGGAAAACCCTGAACGGACCCGTAGTCCGCGCAGCCGCTGCCGCCGCGGCCGCAGTCCTGCTGTCCGCGTGCACCGGCGAAACTCCGGCGCCGCCGCCGAGCGCCACGACGACACCGCCGTCTGCCGCGCCGGCCCCGCCGACGGGGCTCACCGGCGTGCGGGCGACCGGCGGGATCGGGATCACCGCGCTGCTCCCGACGGTCGGCCCCACCCTGTTCGACGCCGACCACGGGCCCACGGCCACGCCGCCCGGCTACCCCGGTGGTGACATCGGGCTGAGCGTCGCCCGGGTCGGCGAGCACGCCGTCCTGACGGTCTACCCGCCTTACACCCAGAGCCCCGGGCCCTTCGAGCTCCTCGAGTACACCGGGCCGTCGAGCCCGCCCCGCTCCCTCGGCCGCGCCTGGTCGGTCGCCCCGGACGCCGGCGGCGACGGCGTCTGGCTGATCCGGCAGGACAGCCCGGACAACTGCCGCCTCCAGCACGTCTCGTTCGCCGACGGTGAGCTCGGCCGCGGCCAGACCGCCAGCTGCCGCACCCAGGTGCGGACCGAGACCGCGCACGGCCTGCTGATCACCATCAACTCCGGCGCCGCCGAATCGACCGACGCCCTGATCGACCCGGCGACCGGCCGCACGGTCCGCCAGGCCCCGCGCATCCTCGGTGCCGCCGGCGACTGGATGCTGCTCGACGGCCTGACCGACCTGACCTTGGTTGACCTGCGCGCCAACAGCAGCAGGCAGCTCAGCAGGCCCACGATCGGCCGGACACCCACGGTGGTGCCGTCACGCGAAGGCACCGTGTGGGCCGCCGACTTCGCCGACCCCGCCTACCGGAACACCAGCACGCAGACCAGGGACATCTGGCTGCTCCGCCCGGACGGGCCGACCTGGGAGCACGCACCGGGCATGCCGTTCACCACCGAGCACCTCAAACGCGGCGGCGGTTTCGACTGGTCGGCCGCCGGTGACCTGGTGCTCGCCGACGACGTCCTCGCCGCCTGGCACCCCGGTGAACCGCAGTGGCGGCTGAGCACGGCCGCGCTGCCGAAGGGGGAGTGGACCGGCTTCGCGGTCCTCCCTTGACGGTTATTCCTCGTCGAGGCCGTGCTCGATCGCGTACCGGGCCAGCTCGACGCGGTTGTGCAGCTGCAGCTTCCGCAGCGTCGACTGCACGTGGTTCTCCACCGTGCGGTGCGACAGCACGAGCCGCTCGGCGATCTGCCGCGCGGTCAGCCCCTTCGCGACCAGGCGCAGGACGTCGGTTTCGCGCTCGGTCAGCCGGGGCGGCTCCGCGCCCGCGGTGTCCTGGATCGACGCATCGGCCATCCGCCGGTACTCCCCGAGCACCAGCCCGGCCAGGCCGGCGGTGAACACCGGGTCGCCCGCGGCGGTGCGGTGGACGGCGTCGACCAGCTCCACCGCGGACGCCGACTTGACCAGGTAGCCGGACGCGCCGGCCTTCACCGCCTCCAGGACGTCCTTGTGCTCGCCGCTCGCCGAGAGCACCAGCACCTTCGTCGACGGCAGCGCCGCGGTGATCTCGCGGGTGGCGTCCACACCCGACGTGCTGCCGAGGTTGAGGTCCATCAGGACGACGTCCGGCTGCACGGTGCGCGCGATCCGCAGCGCCGCGTCGGCGTCCGGCGCGGTCGCCTTCACGTCGAAACCGTTTTCGGTCAGGTCGCGGGCCACCCCGTCGCGCCAGATCGGGTGGTCGTCGACCACCATCACGGAGATCCGCGGCTCGTCACTCATCTCGCACCCCTCGCGTTCGGCACTCTGACCTCCCACTCCGTGCCCCGGCCGGGCCCGGTGTCGAGGGTCGCGCTCCCCCCGAGGTCGCGCACCCGCCCCCGGATGGATTCCACCACGCCGAGGTGCCCCGCCGCGGCCGCTTGCTCGAGAACGCCGTCCGGTATGCCCGGTCCGTCGTCGCGGATGCTCACCACCACCTCGTTGCCGAGGTCCTCGAGCAGCACCCACGCGTGCGCGTCCGGGCCCGCGTGCTTTTCGACGTTCGCCAGTGCTTCGCGGGTCACGGCGACCAGTTCGCCGGTGACGTGCGCCGGCAGCTCGACGTCGTCCGCCGGGGCCGAGACCTGCACCGACGACGTCGCGAGCAGCTGCAACGCGGAGCGCAGGCTCATCGTGCCGCTGTCGTTCGGTTTCACCGGCTCGGTCGTCACCAGCGCCCGCAGCGCGATCTCCTGCTCACCGGCCAGCCGGGCCAGCTCCGCCGCTTCACCGCCGACCTCGTTGCCGCGCTTGCGGACCCGCGCGAGCACCTGCAGCACGCTGTCGTGGATCGACCGGGCCAGCCGCTCCCGCTCGGCCGTCGCCGCTTCCTTCCGCAGCGCCTGCTCCAGCCGCGCGGCCGAGCGGCGGGCCATCGTCGCGGCCATGCCGACCAGCAGGCCGGCGGCGGCGAGCAGGACGCCGTCGCGGGCGATGTCGAGGTCGAACTTCTCCCGCGCCAGCCCGGTCGCCACCCCGACCACCAGCCCGGCGAGCACCCCGCCGACCGCGCCGAACCGCGCGCCCGCGGCGACCGGCGCCACGGCCGCCCACACCGTGGTGATGAGCGGGACGTTCAACGCGAACTGCGCGTCGCTGAGCACCCACGGCGAGGTCAGCAGCAGCCCCGTGGTCAGCACGAGGTCGAAGACGACCAGCGCCGGTGGCCGCGTCCGCTCGCGCAGGTAGAGGAAGCTGCTGACGACCGACCAGAGGGCCATCACGCCGAGGATCGCCCACGCCAGCCACTCGCGCCGGTACTCGCCGCTCTGGACGATCACCGTGCCGCAGGCGAACGCCCAGGTGAGCACCCGGAACGCGAGCACGCCCCGCCACATGGGGGTGACCGGGTCGGGCGTCCTCCGGACGGTCACTTCTTGTCGTCGTCTTCGCCGACGGTCGGCACCGTCGCCTTCGGGGTGCCGGGCTCGGCGTCGTTCGGCTGCGCGGCCTGGTCCTTGAGGACGTTCACCTCGGCCGGGTCGGGGTTGGTCTCGTGCAGCAGCGACCGGACGCCGGCGTTCAGCACCGCCAGCAGCGGCACGGCCAGCAGCGCGCCGGCGATCCCGCCCGCGACCAGGCCGGCGGTGATGGCCAGGACCACGGCCAAGGGGTGCAGCTTCACCGCCCGCCCGAGCAGCAGCGGCTGCAGGATGTGGCTCTCCAGCTGCATGACGCCGATCACGATGGCCAGCACGATCACGGCGCCGATGACCCCGTTCGTCACCAGGGCGATCAACACCGCGACGCCGCCGGCGATGACGGCGCCGATGATCGGGATGAACGCGCCGATGAAGACCAGCGTCGCCAGCGGGATCACCAGCGGCACACCCACGATCCACAGGCCGACGCCGATGCCGACGGCGTCGACCACGGCGACCGCGGCCGTCGCCCGCACGTAGCTGACCAGCGACGCGAACCCGCGGCGCCCGGCGACGTCGACGCGGTTGCGCACCCGCGAGGGCACGGCCCGGACCAGGAACGTCCAGATGCCTTCGCCGCCGCTGAGGAAGAAGATCGTGACGAACAGCGTCAGCAGGAAGCCGGTCAGGATCTCGCCGACGGTGCTCGCCGTCGTCAGCGCGGTCGTCGTGATGGACGCCTGGTTGTTCTGGAGGAACCCGATCGCCTGGTTGATGAAGTCCTGGATCTGCTCCTGGCGCAGGTGCGGCGGACCGTTGAGCAGCCAGTCCTTGATCTGGTTGAGGCTGTCGTTCAGCTGCTTCTGCAGCTGGGGCAGGCCCGAGGAGAACTGGGTGATGACGAACGTCAGCAGCCCGCCCAGCACCGCCAGCCCGGCGATCAGCACGATCGCCGTCGCCAGCCCGCGCGGGAACCGCACCGCCACCAGTTTCTGCACCGCCGGCGCGAGCAGCGCCGACAGCAGCAGGGCGATGGACAGCGGGATGATGACGACGGACAGGTAGCCGATCACCCAGACCACGGCGTAGAGCGCCGCGATCACCACGATGAACCGCCACGCCAGGGCCGCGCTGATGCGCAGGCCCCGGGGGATCAGCCCGGTGACGTCCTCGTGCTTCGGCAGGAACGGGTCTTCGCGTCGCGCGTGGGTCACCGGCTCACCGTAGCGGCTGGACCGCCCGATTCGGCCGCTTTACCGCGGCCGCGTCCGACACACGCGGCGGCCAGGCCTGATCACCGACCGTCAAATCGGGCTGCACCGTGTGTCTTTCACACGATGGGGGCATCAAGCCGTGTCAAGGGTGCGCGGCGCGGCGCGGGTTTGGTTAGGTCGCTTCCGCAACGGCTGGATCACGAAGCAGGCGCTGCAACAACCGGCCGGGGGCTCCGCCACCCGGAACCCCCGAAAGCATTGAGGAGACATCGAGTGGCGAACACCGCGGCGAACGAGGGGCAGGGCGCCAAGCGCGTCGGCCGTCTCGTGTCGCGTGCGCTGCTCGTGCTCGGTGGCGCGGTGGCGGGCACTGCCGCCGCGTGGCTCGTCTCCGGTGCGGCCGCGTCCGCGGACACCGTCGAGGTCGGCACCGCTTCCGTCACCCCGGTCACCGACGCCACGGCGGGCGGGATCGGCGACGTGAACCACGGTGTCGGGCACTTCTCCGGCGACGTCGCCGGTGGTGTCGCCGAAGCGGCGTGCCACCAGGAAGCGACGACGTGGAGCGAGCCGCAGGCCCCGCGTCCGTGCGACGCCACCGACGCCGGCACCGTCGGCCGCGAGGCCTCCGAGCGCGTCAGCGGCTCGGTGTCGGACCTCACCGACGACGCCGTGCTGAGCCCGGCCCAGCGCACCCTCGGCGCGTTCGAGCACATCGTGCGCAAGCCCGAGGACACCCGCCAGGTCATCGAGGAGACCATCGCCCCCGCGCCGGCCAAGGACTTCGGCCGCCAGGTGTGGCAGCTGCTCGACCCGGCCGGGCACGGCAACCTGGTCCCACTCCCCGGCGTCCCGGGGCTCGCCCCGGCCGGGACGGAGCCGGTGACCTCCGGTGCCGGCCAGACGGCAGGCGTTCCCGCCGTCTCGACCGTCGAACTCCCCGCCGCGTTGCGCGCCGCGCTCGCGTCGGCGGGCTTGCCCCATGACGACGTCACCGGTGCCGCGGGCCACTCCCGCGACCGGCACCGTGACCTGCCGTCGCCGCTGACCCCGGCGCAGCTCCCGGTTGCGCCGGCCGTCCCCACCGCCCCGGGCAGCACCACGGCCCCCGGTGGACACCTCGACGGCTTCAACTTCGGCGTTCCGTTCTGGACGACCGAAGCCGTCGACACCGCCGTCGCGGCGATGAGCCGCGCCGGCCTGCGCCACTCGCTGCGCACCCCGGGCGAACAGCCCGGCGTCACTCCTGACTGAACACCTCCCTTCACGGGTCGCTGACGCGTCCACGTCCGTCGTTCACTGACGGCTTCGCGTCCGCTCCATCCCCGTGACACGGCGGTGCGCTTTCTCGCGCCCGCACGAAGTTCCACCCCCTCGGTGCGGCTCGGACACATTCCCTTTTCGACGAGCGCACCCCCATGAACCCGCAAGGGAACCCGAAATGAAGGAGAAAAACCCCATGCAGACGTGGGCAAAGCGCGGACTCCAGACCGCATTTGTCACGGGTGGGTTGCTGATGCTGGGCACCGGCATCGCCTCGGCTGACGAGAACGTCAGCCCTGACACCCCTGCCTCACCGCTCGACCTGAACGTCACGGCTCCGATCCAGGAAGCCAACAACGCGGTCGGCACCCCCTTCGGCCAGCTGGACCTGCCCGCCGGGCAGACGGAGCTGAGCACCAAGCCGATCAGCAAGGCCGTCAACCAGGCCTCTGAGCACCTCGACTACTCCAGCCCGATCAACGACACCACCCTCGGTGGTGCGTCGGGGACCGACGGTGCGGGCGGCTTCACCCCGGGCCACAAGAACCTCAAGGGCAACAAGATCAGCGGCGACGTCGTCGTCCCGATCCAGATCGTGGACAACGCCATCGGCGTGGTCGGCGACGCGCACGTCAACGGCACCCGGCACCAGCAGAGCTGGGGCCACGACCGCGACGTCAAGACGACCGGCGAAGACTCGAGCATCGCGGGCAACGCCGTCATCCTCGACTGGGCGCTGCCCGTCCAGATCGCCGGGAACGGCGGCGGCGTCGCCGGCGGCACCGGCCGCGTGACCGGTGGTTCGGCCAGCCAGAGCACGACCGAGACCGGCGAGGTCGACACCGACGGCGACGGCTCGGCCCTCTCCGGCAACGTGGTGGCGGGCCAGTTCGCCACCCCGGTGCAGGTGACCGGCAACGCCGCTTCCTACCTGCTCGGCAACGGGCAGAGCCACGGTTACTCGGCCGACACCGTCGCGGCGTCCGGCGGCTCGCTGCTGAGCTCCGGCGACAAGGCCTCCGGGTCGGGCAACGTGGTCGGCGCGCCGATCGCCCTGCCGGCCAAGTTCAACTGCAACTCCGGTGCGGCGTGGGGCTCGCTGGCGAACTCGGACGGCTGCGACACCGCCGCCGACGCCACGGCCGGCGCCACCCGCAAGGGCAGCCTCGGCATCCCGACCTACCTCGAGACCAGCGGCGACGACTCGTTCCTCTCCGGCAACGGCGGGGCGGCCTCGCTGTCCCCGATCGCGAACGTCGCGGGTGTCGCGGGCTCGTGGATCGGCAACGCCTCGTCGGGTGTCCCCAACGTCGGCAGCTCCTCCAGCACTGTCGACTCGGGTGGCTTCGTCAAGACGACCGGTGACGACTCGACCGGGTCGGGCAACGTCCTGAACCCGTCGCTCGCGCTGCCGGTCGAGGCCTTCGGCATCGGTGGCACCTACATCGGCCAGGCGATCGCCGCGCACGACAACACGACCGACGCCAACGCCGGCAACGGCAGCTACACCAAGGGCAACGGCGCCGTCCTCGGCGGCAACATCGTCAACACCCAGGCCGCGGGCGCGCCCGAGGTCTTCGGTGTCGGCGGCAGCCACATCGGCAACGCGTCCGGCACGGCGACCGAGGACAAGACGGTCACCTCCGGGGCGTACGACGGCACCCAGGGCAACGACTCGGCCGGCTCGGGCAACCTCGTCCAGGTGCCGCTCGGTGTCCCCGCCGAGGTCTTCGGCATCGGTGGCTCGTTCGTCGGCCAGGGCTCCGGCGCGGCCGACGAGACCAAGGTCGTCTCCGGCGGCGGCGGTGGCAGCACCCAGGACGACAACGGCTTCCTGAGCTCCAACCTGGGCACGGTGCCCGCGTCCCTGCCGGTGCAGGCCGCCAACATCGGTGGCGCCCTCGTCGGCCAGGGTCACGGCAAGGGCTCGACCGACACGACGTCCAACGCGGGCGGCGACGTGAAGGCCACCGGCCCGGCGGGTGCCGGCGCCGGCAACATCGTCGAGGCCCCGGTTTCGCTGCCCCTGCAGGCGATGGGCGTCGGTGGCGCCCTCGCGGGCATCGGCACCGGCGAGAACGACAACATCACCGACTCCTCGGCGGGCGGCGACGCGCTGACCGACGGCCGGGACGGTGCGCTGACCGGCAACATCGTGAAGGCCCCGGTCGCGGGCGCCGGCACGGTCTTCGGTGACGGGCTCGCCGCCGCCGCGCTGGGCCGCGGCGCCGGCACCAACGACGTCGAGTCGGAGGCGGGCGGCGACGCCACCACCAACGGCGACCGCGGCAGCGTGGCCGGCAACATCGTCGGCGCGGACGCGCTGCCGGTGGCGCAGGTGTTCGGGGACGCCGCCAGCGTGCTGGGTGGCGCCAAGGGCACCGGCATCAACATGACCGAGGTCGAGAACGCGGGCGACGACAGCACCTCCGGTGTCGAAGGCGCGCTCTCGGGCAACATCCTCGACCTGCCGGTGACCGCGATCGCGCAGATGTTCGGCGACGCGGCGACCGTGGGCGGCGTGACGCACGCCATCGGCGGCAACACGCTGGAGACGGAGAACGGCGGCAAGTCCGTCACCGCGGGCGACCACTCCAGCCTGTCGGGCAACAACCTGTACGGGGCGTTCGCGGCTCCCGTGCAGATCTTCGGGGTGCCGTTCGAGCTGCTCGGGGTCGCCCGGGCGGAAGCGGCGAACCTGACGAGCATCAACGAGGACGAAGACACCCTCTTCCCGACCCAGGGCTCGGAGCTGGCGGCGGGCGAACTGCCGTCGCTGGCCGCGTTCCGCAGCGGCCTGCCGGCCGCCCACCTGCCGGTCAAGGGGCTGCCCTCGCTGGGCGGCCTGCCGCTCGCCGGGCTCACCGGTGGGCTGCCGTCGCTGGACCGGCTGACCGGCAAGCTGCCGCTCGCTGTGCCCACGGTGGCGGGACTGGCCGGCAACCTGCCGACCGCGGGTCTGCCGGTCCGCAGTCTGCCCGCCGTGTCCAAGCTGGCCAAGAAGCTGCCGGACGCCGAGGTGACCGCCGATGGCCTCCCCGCCGTGCCCACCACGGTTCCGGTCGGCATCAAGCGCGCTGACCTCCCGTCGGCGGGCAAGTCGCTGGCCCAGCTGACGAAGTCGGCGAAGCTGCCGGCCGTGGGCGGCCTCTCCGGCGTCCCGGCGCTGCCGAAGCCGGCGCTGCCGGCCGTGGGTGGCGTGCTGCCGGCCCAGGTCAAGCGTGCGGACCTGCCGACCGCGGGCCTGCCCGTCGCGATGCCGGCCCTGCCGGCCGTCGGTGGTGTCGTGCCGGGTCAGACCCCGCGTGCGGGCCTGCCGGCCGCGGGTCTGCCCGTGGCGATGCCGGCGCTGCCGGCCGTGGGTGGTGTCCTGCCGGGTCAGACCCCGCGTGCGGACCTGCCGACCGGTGCCCTGCCGGTCGCGATGCCGGCGCTGCCCGCCCTGGGTGGTGTCCTGCCGGGCCACGCCCAGCGTGCGGACCTGCCGACCGGTGCCCTGCCCGTCGCGGTGCCGGCCCTGCCGACCGATTCGGCCGTGCCGACGCTGCCGGCCACCTCGGTCCTGCCGGCCAGCCCGGCCGATCCGTCCCAGCTGCCGGTCAGCGCCAAGCTGCCGGTGCTGAACAGCGTCCCGGCCACTCAGGTGCCGGCGATGTCGGGCCTGGACTCCACCGGCTTCCTCGCGAAGCTGCTGGGCCTGATCAAGCGCAAGTAGTGCGGTGAAGCCGGCGGGTTCTCCGCAACCGGGGAACCCGCCGGCCCACGAACCCCGCTGTCACGGCGGCAGGCACTCCACCGCGCCGCGAGGGCGACCTCGCACGGAGTGCCCGGCGACGCGACCGCGGCTGCGGGTCCACCCGCGAACACCGGATAGCTCTCCTTCCCTGGAGACGACGAGCCCCAGGAGCCGCACCGGCTCCTGGGGCTCGCTCGCGTTCGCGGGAAGGTCAGGAGAACTGCAGGGAGCGTTTCGCCAGGCCGTGCCAGAAGCCGTCGATCACCGTGCGGCCGGATCCTTCGTCCGAGGTGGCGCCGAGGGAGACGAACAGGGGCGCGAAGTGCTCGATCCGCGGGTGCGCCAGCGTCGCCGCCGGGGCCTTGTGCCGGAAGTCGAGCAGCGTGTCGACGTCGCCGCTGCGCAGGACCTCCGCACCCCAGTGGTCGAACTCGGCCGACCACGACGGCGGTGTCCCGTCGGTGGCGCGGGCCAGGCCGCTCAGGTTGTGGGTGAAGAAGCCGCTGCCGATGATCAGCACGCCTTCGTCCCGCAACGGTGCGAGCTTGCGGCCGAGGTCGAACAGCTCCTGCGGGTCCAGCGAAGGCATCGAAACCTGCAGCACCGGGATGTCGGCGTCCGGGTACATCTCGACCAGCGGCACGTAGGCGCCGTGGTCGAGGCCGCGCTCCGGCGCGTCGTGCACCGGCTTGCCTTGAATGGGCGCAGTCGTCGAGCGGAGCAGCTTGCGGACCTTCCCGGCCAGCTCCGGTGCGCCGGGCGCCGCGTACTTCACCTGGTAGTAGCGCTCGGGGAAACCCCAGAAGTCGTAGACGAGCGGCACGGTCGTCGTCGCCCCGATGGTCAGCGGGGCTTCCTCCCAGTGCGCCGACACGACCAGGATCGCGCGGGGCTGCGGCAGGTCGGCGGACCAGCCGGCGAGCTGGCGGGTCCACGTGGTGTCGTCGGCGAGCGGCGGGGCGCCGTGGCTGAGGTAGAGAACCGGGGTGCGGGTCATCGAGCGCTCCAGTGCTTGAAAGTTCAACTACTAGAGTACCCGACGTCGTCGCGTCCCGGGATATTCCTCAGGCGGCTTCGAGGTTGGCGGCGCACCGTTCCAGTGTCCGCAGCGTGGTGCGGTAGTCGTCTTCGCTGATGCCCTCGATGGCCTCCGCGCGGAACGCCTTGATGTGCTCTTCGACGCGTGCGTGGGCTTCGCGGCCGTCGGCGGTCAGGCTGCCGTCCTCGGTGACCCAGCCCCGGGCGCGCAGGTCGGCCACCTTCGGGACCATCGAGCCCTCGCCGGCGACGAACGGCGCCATCGCCGTGTCGACCTGCTCCGGGGTGCGGGCGCCGAGGGCGATCGTGTTGAGTACCTGCCAGTGCCGGCGGGTCAGCGATTCCGCGTCGAGGGCCTGGGTCATGGAGGATTCGAGGAGCTCGTGGAGGTGGCGGAGCCACCAGCCGAGGGGTTTCATGAGTACTCCGTTATGTCAATGAGCAACTGCATGTAAAAGTACATGTAGTTTGGAGGTGGAGCAACCATGACGGACGCGGTGGCCGACGTCGAGCGCGCCATGATCGCGATCCGCCGCAGCCAGCAGCGGCGAGCCCTCAGCCGGATCGGCAAGGCCCGGGGCCGCGGTGCGCACGACCCGGTGTTCGAGCTGCTCGACGTCGTCGAAGAGCTCGCCGAACGCGGGGAGGCCGGCACGGTGACGGCCCTGAGCGCGGCGATGGGCGTCGACCAGCCGCGCGCCAGCCGGCTCGTGGCGCGCGCGGTCGAGCAGGGCCTGCTGCGCCGCGAAGCCGATCAGCGCGACGGACGGCGTGCGGTGCTCGTGCCGACCGAGGCCGGCCGGGCGCACCTCGACGAGATGCACGCCTTCCGCCGCGGGGTGTTCGCGGAGGTCATGGCGGACTGGCCGGAGGAGGACCGAGAGAACTTCGGCCGGCTCCTCACGGCGTTCGTCCGCGGGTACAGTGCTCTCGGTTAGTCGGCCCTCGGCTAGTCGTGCGAGAGGTCCACAAAGCGGCTGTAGTGCAGCTGGTGCGCGACGGTGATCGTCGCCGTCGGGCCGGCGCGGTGCTTCGCGATGATCAGGTCCGCCTCGCCCGCGCGCGGGTCGTCCCGCTCCCAGGCGTCGGGGCGGTTGACCAGGATGACGAGGTCGGCGTCCTGCTCCAGTGAGCCGGACTCACGCAGGTCGGACAGCATCGGGCGCTTGTCCGTGCGCTGTTCCGGACCACGGTTCAGCTGGCTGATCGCGATCACCGGGACCTCGATCTCCTTCGCCAGCAGCTTCATCTGCCGGGAGAACTCCGAGACTTCCTGCTGCCGCGACTCGACGCGCTTGCCCGACGTCATCAGCTGGAGGTAGTCGAGGACGACGAGCTTGAGGTCGTGGCGCTGCTTCAACCGGCGCGCCTTCGCGCGGATCTCCATCATCGTCATGTTCGGCGAGTCGTCGACGAACAGCGGCGCCTCGGACACCTCGCTCATCCGGCGGGCCAGGCGCGTCCAGTCGTCGTCGGACATCTTGCCACCGCGCATGTCGGCGAGGCGGATCTTCGCCTCCGCCGAGAGCATGCGCATGACGATCTCGGTGCGGCTCATTTCCAGCGAGAAGATGACGCTGGTCAGGCCGTGCCGGATCGACGCCGAACGCGCGAAGTCCAGGCCGAGGGTCGACTTGCCGACACCGGGACGGGCCGCGACGATGATCATCTGCCCGGGGTGCAGGCCGTTGGTCAGCTCGTCGAAGTCGGTGAACCCGGTCGGGATGCCCTGGGACTGGCCGCCCCGCGACGCGATCGCGTCGATCTCGTCCATCGTCGGCTGCAGCAGCTCTTCCAGCGCGACGTAGTCCTCGCTGGTCCGCCGCTCGGTGACGTCGTAGATCGCGGCCTGCGCGCGGTCGACGACCTCGTCGATGCTCGCGCCGTCACCCGCCGCCGCGCCGTAGCCGTACTGCACGATCCGGGTGCCCGCCTCGACGAGCCGGCGCAGCACCGCCTTCTCGGAGACGATCTCCGCGTAGTACCCGGCGTTCGCCGCCGTCGGCACCGTCGCGATCAGCGTGTGCAGGTAGGGCGCGCCGCCGACGCGGCCCAGCTCACCGCGGCGCTCCAGCTCGGCCGACACGGTGATCGGGTCGGCGGGCTCGCCGCGGCCGTAGAGGTCGAGGATGCAGTCGTAGATCGCCTGGTGCGCGGGACGGTAGAAGTCGTCGGGGCCGAGCGCTTCGATGACGTCGGCGACCGCGTCCTTGGACAGCAGCATGCCGCCGAGCACGGACTGCTCGGCCGCGATGTCCTGCGGCGGCTGGCGGTCGAACCCACCACCGCCACCGCCGGAACCGGGATCGCTCGGGCCCGGGTCGGACTCCGCGTACATCGGACTGCGGTCGTCGGTCAGCGCCACCGCCCCGGACACCTCCTCATTGTGTCGAACACCCGTTCGATTATGCCGGATCTTCGCTCTCGAAGCACGGGGCTGGAGCCCCTGCTTTTGGTCCACCGGTCGTCCACCGGACCTCGTCCCCCGATGATCGGCGACAACGCCGGCCGGCTGCCGCAGACACGCGGAGCGCCACCGTGAGTACAGGCCCGAGCGGGCACGCTAGATCCCCCGGAAGGCCGATGGCAATTCAGGGTGGGGACCCTTCTGTGGACAACCTGTGGATGAATGGGGGTAACCAATCACAGGTGCCGCGAGAGCTGTGGACAAGTTGGGGACAAGCGGGCTCGGCTTTGGGAAACGTGCAGGTCAAGCCCTGTGAACAAGGTGTGGAGAACTTGCGGAAAACTCGTCCGGCGTGTCGCGGTAAGTCCGTTCTTCGGCGTGTCGTGGACCAGGTCGAACCCATTGGACCGCGCGGCCTGTGGATGAATATCACAGAGGGTAGACACTCACCCGGTGGGCTGAACGGCGGCGTCTCGTCAGGCCGCGGTGAGCCGGCCCACTGCGCTGCGTAACCGGTCGGCGAGAACGCGCTGGTCGGCCGGGGTGAAGGCGATCCGGTTTTCGCCCCGCCCCGGAATCTCCTCGGTCAGCCACCGGCCTTCCGAGGTATCGATGTAGTTCACCGGGCGTTCGATCCGGTGCCGCGCGCCGGTGCGGTTGCGGACCGCGACGTAGAGGCTGCCGCTCCCCATCCGGCGCAACGCGAGGATCCGGCGGAGTTCGTCCGCCTCCTGCGAACCCTCGGCGGGGCGGTCGCTGCGGAGCACCGCGAACCCGGCGCCGTCGTCGTCGCGGGCGGTCCCTTCGAGCTGGCTCTTCGGCACCGCGAGCGGGGTCCCGCGGCCCGGCGCCAGCTTCGGGATCTGGCCGAGGAAGTCGTCGAGCAGCTCGTGCGGCTGCGTCGACTCCAGCACGACGACGTCCAGCTCCTCGTGCTTGGCCAGCACGAACGCTTCGCCCCCGGCGCTGCCGGCGAGCAGCCGGTAGCTCACCGGCTTGCCCTGGAACCCGCCGTCGACCCAGCCGTAGTACTCCAGCTGCGGCCGGGCGATCGCTTCGATCGTCGCGACGAACCCGGGGTGCATGCCGCGCGGGCCGAACAGCCCGGCCTTCGCGAGCTCGGCGTTGGTCTGCTCGTCCTCGGCGCGCTGGGCCTCGTCGCTGTACCAGGTCGGCGTCTCCGACAGCACGGTGTGCGGCTCGCCGCCCCGGCGCCGGATCAGGTTGATCAGGGTGCCGGTCGTGATGGTGACCTGCCTGTCCAGCACCGCTCTTGCCCCCATTGGAAATTGAACTCGGTGATCCCGGTGATCGCGGAAAACGCCGGGGGCGCCCATCTTGGCACGCGCCCGGCGGTCTCGCGTGCGCTACTCGCCGATGACCGGCGGTGCGGTCAGCTCGTCGGTCCCGAAGATGTCGTTCGGGTCGTCGCCGAGCAGGTACTTCGACGTGCGTTCCTCGTCGCCGCCGCCCTGGCCCTTGGCGCCGCCGGGGTGCATGCCGCCCATGCCACCCATGCCGGAGGCACCGGCGCGGCCGCCCGCGGCGCCGCCCATCGCCCCGCCGGCACCCGCGCCGCCCCGGCCGGCGCCGGCCGCGTCGCCACCGCCGGGCATGGCCGCACCGGTCGAGCCGCCGGGGCCGAAGCCCACGCCGCCGGGCCCGAAGCCCGCCGCCGGATCGCCGATCCCGCCCGAGCCGCCGGGGCCGAAGCCGCCGCCGGGGATGGCGAAGTCACCCGCGCCGCCCCCGCCACCGGGACCGAAGCCACCGCCGGCCCCGGGGATCTTCGGCGGGACGAACCCCGACGAGTGGGTGCCGTCGCTGAAGTTCGGCGGGGTGTAATTGCCCGCGCCGGGGATCTTGGACGGGTCGTAGTTCCCGCCGGGGATCTTCGAGGGGTCGAAGTTCGGCGGCTTCGACGGGTCGAAGCCCGGCACCTTGCCCGGGTCGAAGCTGCCACCGGGGGTGTTCGGCTGGCCGGGGAAGGACGGGACGCCGCCCGGACCCGGCATGTTCACCCCGGGCACCGAGCCGGTTCCGGTTCCGTTGCCGGTGCCGTTGCCGTCCCCCGAACCGTTGCCGTCCTTGCCGCCCGGCTTCTTCTTGCCGTCCTTGCCGCCGTCGACGTTGACGTTCTCCTGCTGGCCCTGGAGCGCGGAGTACGTCGGCATCTTCTGGCCGTTGTCGTTGCTCGCCTTGTAATAGGTGTTGAAGGCGTCGACGTTGGCCTGGCCCTTGGTGTTGTAGTCGCGGATCGCCCGGTCGGTGTCGGTCGTCCACGGCGTCACCGCGTTGAGCAGGTTGTTCTTCGGCGGGTCCTTCGGCACCGGCTGCACCTGCGCGTGCACCGTGGTGAAGGCGCTGTGCTGCTCGCCGAGGTACTTGTCGGAGTCGGTGAGCTTGGTGCCGGAGTCCTCCATCCACACCCGCAGCGGGTGGGCGCCGGCGTTCTGCGCCGCCTCGGCCCCGCCGCCGGTCCAGGCCGCGTCCATCTCCTTGGCCAGCGCGTCGATCGTGCCGAGGCGTTCCTGGTAAGCGCCCTTCAGCCGGCTCGCCGCCGACTGGCCGTTTTCGATCGAGCCCGGCCCGGGGCCGGTGGTGATCTTCTCCCAGATGTCGTAGCAGTCGATCTTCCGGTCGCCCTGCACCGACGTGTGGTCGTCCGAATGCGTGGTGGCCATGTTGTACGCGGCAAAGCCACCGAGAAGCACCAGTTCGAGCATGTCAGCCTCCCATCAGGGTCTGGACCATCGCCTCGCCGAACTTCTGCGCCACCGGGCAGGGGTCCGACGCGCCGGCGCCGTGGTCGTACTGCACCAGGATGTTGACCGCCAGCTCGTCGGTGACCCCGACGAACAGGCCGCACTTGCCGTTCTTCCGGCCGTCCACCGCGGCGGCGTAGACCGCCGGGTAGCCGCCGACCTGCGTCTCTTCCCAGTAAGCGTCGTTGGCCTTCGTGTCGTAGACGTCGCTGAGGCCGTTCTTGTTCGCCGTCACCGTCGTCACGTCGATCTGGTTGCCCGGGTCGGCGGCTTCCTGGAACGTGCAGCTCGGGCCGTTGCTCGTGGTGCGCGAGGAACCTTCGCCGAGGCTGAGGGATGAGCGCGCGGACGACGACAGCGTCGCGCAGGCGTCCGAGGTGATCGACGCGGTGTTCAGCGGGCTCGGCACCTTCGGCGCGGAGCCGCCACCGGCGGTCTCGCTGCTCGACGCGGCCGTGGACGGCGCCGGGTTGGCGGTGCCGCGGGTCTTGCCGGCGCAGCCGGCGAGGGCGAGCACGGCGAGGACCAGCGCCGGGACGGCGGTGAGTCGTCGGTTCACGTGGCCTGGTTCCCCGTCTTGGAAAGGTCGGCGTGGGTGTCCGACTCCTTGGTGGTGATCTTCTGCTTCGCCGCGGTGAGCGCGTCGATGTAGTTCTTGACGTAGTCCTGCATCTTCTGGTTCTGCTCGAGGAACGCCTTGCCGGACGGGTTCGCGAGCTTCTCCCAGTCGCCGCTCGCGAACTCCTTGCCGGGCGCCTTCACGTTCGCCATCAGGTTGGCGTCGTCGTAGTCGCGCTTCAGGTCGGCCTGCAGGTCCTGCCACTTCTTGATGACACCGTCGATCTTGTCGGCGTCGAACGTGAAGCCGCCACCGCCGGCCGGCGCGGACATGTTGACCTCGTTACCCATCCCGATCCATCCCCTTCGCGTCCGCGCCCATTCTCCTCCGACGCCGCCACGGTGTCCGAGGTTCCCCGAAAAGCGTGAAGGCGGGCCACCCACCAGGGGTGACCCGCCTTTTCACGACGTAGTGCCTTGCTTACGGCGCGACGGCCTTGATCTCGAGCCGCACGTCGACCTTCACGTCCGGGTGCAGCCGGGCGCCGACCGAGTGCTTGCCCACGGTCTTGATGTGGTCGCGCAGCTCGATGACGCGCTTGTCGAGCAGCGGGCCACCGGCCTTCTTGATCGCGTCGACGATCTCGGCCGCGGTGATCGAGCCGAAGAGCTTCTTGGAGCCCTCGGCCGCCTTGCCGGTGAGCTCGATGGCGCCGAGGCCCTCCAGCGTCGCCTTGATCTCCTTGGCGTGGTCGAGGTCGCGGATGCGACGGCTCTCCTGCGCGCGCTGGATGGTGCGCACGTTCTTCTCCGCGCCCTTGGAGGCCGCGATCGCGTAGCCCCGCGGGAGCAGGTAGTTGCGCGCGTAGCCGTCCTTGACCTCGACGATGTCGCCGGGGCCGCCCAGGTTGGCCACGTCCGTGGTGAGGATGATCTTCGCCATTGTCAGTGCCCTCCCTTAGCGCGCGGTCGAGGTGTAGGGCAGCAGCGCCATCTCGCGGGAGTTCTTGACCGCGATGGCGATGTCACGCTGGTGCTGGCTGCAGTTGCCGGTGACGCGACGGGCACGGATCTTGCCGCGGTCGGAGATGTACTTCCGCAGCAGGTTGGTGTCCTTGTAGTCGATCAGTTCCGGGCGGCCCTTCTTCTCGGCCTTGCAGAACACGCAGACCTTCTTCTTGGGCTTGCGGATGGGTGGCTTGGCCACTGTCTACTCCTGGAAATTCAAATCTGTGGATGTGTACGAGATCAGAAGGGAGGCTCGTCGGAGAAGCCGCCGCCGCCACCGCTGCTCGCGGCAGGCGCGGAACCCCACGGGTCGTCGGCGGGCATACCGCCGCCGCCACCACCGCCACGGTTCCCGCCGCCACCGCCGCCGCCGAAGTCACCGCCGCCACCGCGGCTGACCTTGTTGACCTTGGCCGTGGCGTAGCGCAGCGAGGGGCCGATCTCGTCGACCTCGAGCTCGACGACGGTCCGCTTCTCGCCTTCCTTCGTCTCGAACGACCGCTGCTTCAGGCGGCCCTGCACGACGACGCGGGCGCCGCGGGTCAGGGACTCGGCGACGTTCTCCGCCGCCTGCCGCCAGATGTTGCAGCGCAGGAACAGCGCCTCGCCGTCCTTCCACTCACCCGACTGCTTGTCGAGCGTGCGCGGGGTGGACGCGACGGTGAAGTTCGCGACCGCCGCACCGGACGGGGTGAAGCGCAGTTCCGGGTCGGACGTCAGGTTGCCGACCACCGTGATGACGGTGTCTCCAGCCATCGGGGTTCCCCTCGGGCTCAGGCCTTGGCGGCAGCGGGCTTGGCCGCGGCGCGCTTGACCTCGCGACGCATGACCTTGGTGCGGAGCACGGTTTCCTGCAGCGACAGCTGGCGGTCCAGCTCCTTCACCGCGTCCGAGGACGAGTTCAGGTCCAGCAGGGCGTAGATGCCCTCGGCGTGCTTCTTGATCTCGTACGAGAGCCGGCGACGGCCCCAGACGTCGACCTTCTCGACGCTTCCGCCCGAAGTGCGGATGACGTTGAGGAAGGTGTCCAGCGTCGGAGCGACCGTGCGCTCGTCGAGCGTGGGGTCCAGGATGACCATTACCTCGTAATGGCGTGACACAACCACTCACCTCCTATGGGCTCGCGGTCACGGACTGTCCGTGACAGGAGGGTTTGTCCAGGTAAGGCTACCTGGGGGCATCGAGGAGACCGGACAGCGGGGTCTTCTCCGGGGGTCAGGCGGCCCGGCGCAGGACCCAGGTGCGGACCAGTCCGGCGGTCACCCCGGCGAGCACGATCACCGCGAGCAGCATGGGCAGCTGCACGTCGTTCGACGCGCTGTTCGAGGCCAGCGACTGCGCGTTGCCGGCATCGCGGATGTCCGCGCCCTGGCCGTTCTGGTCGCCCGCCTGCGGGGCCGAGGCATCGCCGGGCAGGGTGCCGTTCGCCGGGTAGCGCACGCCCGGGGCGACGGCCGTGCCGGCCGTCGCGGTGGGGAGGCCGCTGTAGTCGCGCATCGGCGCGCTGCCGCCTGTGCCGCCGGCGGTGCCCGGGTTCAGGTTCGAAAGGTTGCCCGACGCGCCGCCGGGGGTGGTGCCGGTGCCGCCCTGGGTCGCACCCGGGCCACCCGCGCCCGGCTGGCCCGAGGTGCTCGGCGCCACGTAGTTGCCGGCGATGAGCGTGAGGCCGCAGCCCTTGGCGACCGTGCTCTCGACGCTGTTCAGCGTCTTGTCCCAGTCGAGCCCGAGCCCCCACGTGCCGGAGTTGGCCAGCGCGGTGCGCACCGCCTTGCCGATCGCGGCACCGCTCGCCTCACCGCCCGCGGAGTTCGGCACCTGGCCCACCGGGATCGAGTGGTTCTTGGCGATGGAATCGCCCGCCCAGCTGCCGACGGCGAGCGTCCCGGCGTTGTTGGCGCCGTTCGTGACCAGGGTCTTGACCGAGGCTCCGTCGATCGCGACCTGGTCACCCATCTGCCCGGTGATCGAGCCCGTGCAGCTGTTGCTGACGAGGGTCGTCGCGGCGGAGGCCGTGCCCGAAGAAAGGAACGCGCCGCCGGTCACGAAGGCGGCGACTGCGGTGAGGGTCAGTGCTCGGCGGGTCGTCGGCCAGGTGGGGATCTTCCGCACGAGCACTTCCTCCGGGGTTATCGGGACGTCGTCCTGGACAACAGGATGAACGAGGGAGATACGTGAAAGATACTCGGCAGTTGGATCAATTCGCAGCGGCCATCCGGCGGAGCACCCAGGTCCGGACCAGACCCGCGCTGACTCCGGAGAGCGCCAGTACCGCAATCAGCAGCGGCAGGTTCGACCCGTTCGTGAAACCGTCCGATGCGGACGGTAGCGCTTCGGCCTGGCCCGCGGTCTGAACACCGGGATTTCCGTCCGGCGAGCCGTCCGGACCGGTGAGGCCGTACTGCGGGGCGTAACCCGGGATCTGGCTGCCGTACCGGATGGCCGGCGACGGCGTGAACAGCCCGGCCGTCGCGAACGGGATGCCGCTGTAGTCGCGCATCGGGGCGTAGCCCGTGCCGAGGGTGAAGGGGAAGCCGCCGAACACCGGGGTGCTCGCGAAGCCGGGCAGGAGCGGGCTGTTCGCCTCGGGGATCGGCGTGGTGCCCGCCGGGGTGCCGCCCTGCTGCGGCGCACCCCCGGTCCCGCCCTGGGCCGGCGGCTGCTGCGGGTTGCCGCCCGTGCCGGGCTGCGGCGACTGCTGCTTGCCGCCGCCGCTCACCGCGCTCAGGCCCTGCTGGGCGCCGCTGTTCAGGCCCTGGACACCCTGGTTGATCGCACTCGCCGCGGGCCCGCCCACGACGGGGACCGGCGAGACGACGGTGTTCACCACCTTCACGGTGACCGAGCAGACGGTCTTGAGCAGCCCGCCGACGGTGGTGGTCAGCAAGGTGGTCGCCTGGGTGACGATGCCCAGGTCGATGAGGGGCAGCCCGAGCAGCGAGCCTTGGACGTGGTCGCCGGGTGCGGCCTCCACGGTGCTGCCGCAGGGCACGGTCTTCGTGTCCGCCGAGGCGGTGCCGGGCATGCCGAGCACGGCCGAACCCGCAAGAACGACCGCCGCCGCACCGACCGCTGTAGCCCTCCGTGTCCGTTCGTGCATGCTCGCCGCCCCTGGTTTCGTCGCCTTTGCCCAGGACAACGACGCTAAGCCAGCAGGGTGACGCCCGCTCGTTCAGAAATGTCCGGCATTCGGGTGGAAGCCGGCGTCACCGTGCGTCAGGCGGGGCTGCGGCGGATCCAGGCCCGGACGAGCGCCGCCGCGACGACGGCCAGCGCCAGGACCGCGAGCAGCATCGGCAGCTTCGCTGGTGGGGTGACCCCCGGCAGGGCTTCCGCGGTGCCGGACTTCTGGGCGTCCACGGTCGGCGGCGGGATCTGCTGGCCGGGGATGATTTGCGCGATCACCGGGACCTGCACCAGGTTGCCCGGCAGCAGTGCGGCGTTGGTGAAGATGCCCGAGATCGCGTCACCAGGCAGACCGGCGCTGCCCTGGCCCGTGAGCACCGGGCCGATGCTCGAGCCGGGCGGGTTCGGACCCGGGCTCGGCGGGTTCGGGCTCGGCGGGTTCGGACCGGGCGGGTTCGGACCGGGCGGCGCGGGCTCGGGCGGGTTCGGGCCCGGCGGGAGGGGCAGCGGCGGCGGCAGTTCGGCGGCCAAGCCCTGCGTCAGGCCGCCGACCGCGTTGACCGTGTGCTGCGCGACCGGGCAGACGCCCTGGGCCGTCAGGTCGCCGACCAGCGGCAGCCGGCCGATGCCGAGCGCCTTGACCGTGTCGCCCAGCGGCAGCGTGAGCAGGGGGGCCGTGCCGTTCGTGTTCCGCGAACCCGAGTCGAGGCCGACGGTGAGCTGGTTCGGGGCGTTCAGCGGGGCCCCGGCGTCCAGCAGGAGGCCGGTCGAGCCGCCGTTCTGCAGCGTGGCCTGGCAGTCCCCGCCCAGGGTCGGGCTGGTGGCCGCGCTGGCCGGCCCCGGTGCGGCCAGCGCGGCCGAAGCGGCGAGCGTGAACCCCAGCGCGGTGACCCGGGCGACGTGCTTCCCCATCATGCCCTCCGGCAGTCGGACCAATCTGGATCACGGAACGCGCTCACGGTACTCCACTTGCGTCACCAACCGGTCTTGACGGCCGAAAACGGGGCCCGGAGTAGCGTGCTCGGCATGCTGATTGGCGCCCATGTCCGTGACGACGACCCGTTGACCGCGGTCGCCGAGCGCAAAGCCGACGTCGTCCAGTTCTTCCTCTCCGACCCGCAGGGCTGGAAGGCCCCGAAGCCGCACCCCCACGGCGAGGCCATCCAGGCCGACCCGGTCGAGGTGTTCATCCACTCGCCGTACCTGATCAACGTGGCTTCGCTGAACAACCGGATCCGGATCCCGTCGCGGAAGAACGTCACGCAGCACGCGGACGGCGCCGCCGCGATCGGCGCGAAGGGCCTGATCGTGCACGGCGGGCACGTCGGCGCGAACGACGACGTCGAGGCCGGCCTGGACAACTGGCGCAAGCTCTTCGAGCGCGAGCAGGAAAAGGGCGGCTTCAAGGTGCCGATCCTGATCGAGAACACCGCCGGCGGCGAGAACGCGATGACCCGCGACCTCGAGGTCATCGCCCGGCTGTGGGACAAGGTCGGCGAGTTCGGCGCCGGGTTCTGCCTGGACACCTGCCACGCGTTCGCCGCGGGCTGGGACCTGGCCACCGCCGTCGAAAAGGTCAGGGCCATCACCGGCCGGATCGACCTGGTGCACCTCAACAACTCGCGCGACGAGTTCGGCTCGACCCGCGACCGGCACGCCAACGTCGTGCAGGGCGAAGGGACGATCGACCCCGAGGTGCTGGTCGCCGTGGCCCGCGAGGCGGGCGCCCCGGTCGTCGTCGAGACGCCGGCGGACGGCCAGGCCGCCGACATCGCCTACCTGCGCGAACAGCTGGGTTAGCCGGCTGGGTTCAAACGCCTACGGCCTTCCGGCGGCGCCGGGTGGCGTTCGGGATGATCACGTCACGGGCGCCGTCGAGGAAGCCGCCGGCGGGGTCGTCGTCGCCGGCCATCCGGACCAGGTCGGTGCCCGGCCGGTAGATCTCCCGGACCACCAGCACGCACAACCCGATGACGGCGAGGTCGCGGACCACGACCGTGCCGAGGAACCAGCCCTCGGGCAGGCCCTTGTGGTCGACGCCGAGGTAGTAGAACATCCGCGGCACCCAGACGAGGGCGTCGATCAGCATCCAGCCGAGCAGCAGCCGCCAGCGCGGGATGGCCAGTACCGCCAGCGGCACGAGCCACAGCGAGTACTGCGGGCTCCACACCTTGTTCGTCAGCAGGAACGCGGCCACGACGAGGAACGCGAGCTGGCCGACGCGCGGCCGTCGCGGCGCCGCGAGCGCGAGGTAGGCGATCCCGGCGCAGCAGGCGAGGAACAGCACGGCCACGGTGAGGTTCAGGTACGTCGGCGTCTGGTTCTTCTGCAGCACGCCGTCGAACCCGGGCCAGCCGGTGGTGTACGAGAAGACGTTGTACAGCGAGTCCGGGTCCATCGGCCGCAGGGCGCTCATCCGGAAGAACTCCCACCAGCCGCGGGTCGCGGTGAGGATGAACGGCGCGTTCACCGCCAGCCACGTCACGACGACGGCACCCGCGGTCTTCCAGAACGGGGTCAGCTTCCCCGCGCGCAGGCACAGCGCGAACAGCACGCCGAGCAGGAAGAGCGGGTAGAGCTTCGCCGTCGCGCCGAGGCCGAGCAGGAGCCCGGCGAGCAGCGGACGCTTGCGCGCCCAGGCGAGCAGGCCGGTCGCGGTGAACGCGGTCGCGATCGTGTCGAAGTTCGTGAAGGCGTGCACCAGCACCAGCGGGGAGATCGCCACCAGGACCATGTCCCACGGACGGCGTCTCACCGTCCGGCCGGTCGCCCACACGGTGACCAGCCACGCGGCCGACAGGAAGAGCGCGGTGAGGTTGAAGTAGATGGCCACGGGCAGCGCGCCGGGCAGCCAGCCGGCTTCGGCGACGCGGTACCAGCCCGTCGCGAGTACCGCGTTCGCCCACTGGAAGAGGCCGGTGAGCACCGGGTACTCCATGTAGCGGGTGTTGTTCTCGGCGGTCTGCGAGCTTTCCTTCCACGACGTGAAGTACGGGAAGGTGCCCGGCCGGTCGAGCCGCTCGGAGCTGTAGAGCGGCACGATGTCGGAGTAGCACATGGCGACGAACGGGCGGCCCGCGCGCCAGTCGAGCTGGGTGGCCCCGCTGGAGTCCTGGTACTGCTGGATGCAGGAGCCCTTGCCGAACCAGCAGAGCATCAGCGCCAGGGTGGCCAGCAGCAGCCCGACGCGCTGGGGCGACCAGAACCAGTGCCTGCCGACCGCCGCGTGGTCACCGAGCGGGCCGCCGAGGGGTCTGGTGACCGCCGCCGCGAGCGGCTCGTTCCAGCTCGGGACGACCCGTTCCGCCCGGGTCAGCGTCACGGGGCCCGGTTCCGGCTCCCGCGTGGTCTCCTCTGGCACGAGGCGGATCGTATCGGTGATCGACGCGCGCGGCGGTGAAGCCGGTGATCATGCCGGATTCGCGTAGTACGAGGCCAGCACTTCCGCGGCGGCGCCGCGGGTGACGATCTCCTCGCCGGAGGCGTCTTCGACGACCTCGATGCGCTGCCAGTGCGGCAGCGGCAGCAGTTCCTCGAGCCGGTCCGAAACGGCTTCGCGGTGGACGTCCGGCTCGTCCCGGACCGCCCGTCCGGCCAGCACGATCCGCTCCAGGTCGAGCACCTGCACCAGGTCGGCCAGCCCGATGCCGAGGAAGCCGGCGGCGGTCCGGGTGTCGGGGGCGCGCTTGGCCATGATCTCGACGCAGCCGCGCCGCCCGCAGGCGCAGCGCGGTCCGTCGTAGGAGATCGTGGTGTGCCCGAACTCACCCGCGTTGGTCCGCGGGCCGCGGTAGAGCCGCCCGTCGATCAGCAGGCCGACGCCGATGCCGGTGCCGACGAGCACCACCGCGGTCGCCGTCGGCTCCCCGTGCGGCCAGAGCCGGGCGAACGCGGCGGCGTTGGTGTTCTTGTCGAGCGTCACCGGCAGCCCGGTGCGCTGCTCCAGCAGGCCGCGCAGGGGGACGTCGTGCCAGCCGGGCATGTTCGTCGCGGCGCGGACCAGGCCGGCGCGGTGGTCCAGCGGCCCGACCGCGCCGAGGCCGAGGCCGAGCACGTCGAAGCCGTCGGCGAGCTCCAGCGCGGTGGCCCCGATGGCGTCGACGGCCTGCGCGGGCGTGAAACCGGGCGGCAGCGGGCCGCCCGCCGTCTCTTCGACCTCGCCGACGAGGTTGGTGCGCAGCACGCGGAACTCGTCGCGGTCGAGCCGGGCACCGAGCGCGTGCTTGGCGCCGGCCCGGATGCGCAACCGGGTGCGGGGTTTGCCGACCGCTCCGCTGGGCTGACGGCGCTGCTCGTCCAGCAGGCCGGTGCTCAGCAGTTCGGGCACGATCTTGGAGACGGCCTGCTGGGTGAGCCCGGTCCGTTCGGCGAGCTCCACCCGGCTGAGGCCGCCGGCACGCAGGATGTGCGTGAGCAGCAGGGCACGGTTGTGCTCGCGCACGTCGCGCAGGTTCACCCCTTCCGCCATGGACAGGATCTTCGCACGGCTGGTCAATTAGGCAACGCTGTTGTTTAATGACGCCATGGCGGACGACTTGCGCGTGGGCATCCTCGGGTACGGCATCGGCGGCCGCGTCTTCCACGCGCCGCTGGTGGCGGCGACGCCCGGGCTCACCCCGGCGGTGATCACGACAACGAGCAACGCCTCGCAGGCGCGCACCGACCACCCGGGCGCGGAGATCGTCCCCGGCGCCGACGCGTTGTTCGAGCGGGCGGGCGACCTGGACCTCGTTGTGGTCAGCACGCCCAACCGCACGCACGTGCCGCTCGCCCTGCGGGCGATCGAAGCCGGCCTCCCGGTGGTCGTCGACAAGCCGTTCGCACCGACCGCGGCCGAAGCCGAGCGGGTCGTCGCCGCGGCCGAGGCGGCGGGGGTCGGCCTGACGGTCTTCCAGAACCGGCGGCTCGACTCCGACTTCCTCACCGTGCGGAAGGTCCTCGAGTCCGGACGGCTCGGCGAGGTGTTCCGCTTCGAGTCCCGCTACGACCGCTGGGTGCCGAAGCCCAAGGACAACTGGCGCGAGTTCGGCGACCCCGCCGAGGCCGGCGGCCTGCTCTACGACCTCGGCGCGCACATCGTCGACCAGGCCCTGCAGCTGTTCGGCCCGGTCACGCGGGTCTACGCGGAGGTCGACCGGCGCCGGGCCGGTGTCCAGGTCGACGACGACGTCTTCGTCGCGCTGCACCACGCCAACGGCGTCCGGTCGCACCTGTGGGCGTCCGCGCTCGCGGGCACCCTCAACCCGCGGTTCCGGGTCCTCGGCGAGCAGGCGACGTTCACCAAGTACGGCCTGGACGTGCAGGAACCGCAGATCAAGGCGGGCATGCGCCCCGGCGACGAGGGCTGGGGCGTGGAACCGGCGGCGGACGCGGGCCGGATCGGCGTCGGCACCGACGTCAAGACGGTGCCCACCGAGACCGGCCGCTACGAGCAGTTCTACGTCCAGGTGCGCGACGCGCTGCGCGGCGAAGGGGAGTTCCCGGTCGACCCGGCGTCGTCGGTCGCGGCCCTGCGCGTGATCGAGGCCGCCCACCGCTCCGGCGTCGAAGGCACCGTGGTCGAGCTCTGACCCCCTGACCGGCCGTGACCTCGGTGACCCCCAGCTCCGAGGTCACGGCCTCCTTCGCCGGAAGAGCAGGAAGGCCGCGGCGAGCACGGCCACGCCACCGGCGGTGCCCAACGTGATGACCCACCACGGCGTACCCCCGTCGACCGCGGGCTCGGTGGACAACGCGGCCACCGGGTCGATCAGCCCGTAACCGTATTCGTCGTCCCGCCCGGGCGGGCCGAGGTCCTTCGCCGTCCGGGCCAGCTGGTCGGTGACCTGCGCCGCGGTCAGCTCCGGGTACCGCGACCGCACGAGCGCCACCACGCCGGACACGATCGCGGCGGCCTGGCTCGTGCCCGAAGTCGGCGCCTTCTCACCGGGCCGGGACGTCGAGATGTCGACACCGGGAGCCGCAAAAGCCACCTCCGGGCCGGACACGCTGACGTCGTCGCGGAACTTCCCGGCCCGGTCGACCGCGGACACCGCCAGCACCCCCGGCCGGTCCGCCGGGCTGGTCACCTCGCGGTCCTCCCCCGCGTTGCCCGCCGCCGCGACGACGACCACGTCGTGGTCGCGCGCGTAGGTCACGGCTTCGTCGTAGCCGGTGGTCCGCCCGCCGCTGCCGAGCGAAAGGTTGACGACCTTCGCGCCCTGGTCCACAGCCCAGCGGACGGCGGCGACCGCGTCCGCGGGGCCACCGGTCAGCCGGGCCGGCAGGATTTCCGCCTTCGGAGCGACTCCGCGGGTGCCCGCGGTGCCGCGCCCGGCGATGAGCAGAGCCATGGTCGTCCCGTGCCCGATCGTGTCGCCGGCGGGAGCACCGAGGTCGGGGAAGTCCGCGCCGGGCCGCACCGCGCCGTCGAGGTCGGGTTCCGCGGCGACCCCGGTGTCGACCAGGCCGACCCGCACGCCGGCGCCTTCGGACAGCGCCCACGCCCGGGACAGGCCGAGCTGATCGGCCCAGTACGGACCCGCGGCGTCCGCGGTCGTCGTCAGGGCGAGCAGGGGGAGCAGGGCGACGAGCGTGAGGGGAGCGAGTTTCCGCATGGCCTTCCCGACGGACAATCGCGGGACGGGTGTCCCGCGATCATCCTGTCAGACCACGGTGGTCACGGGCCGAAATCCGCTTGGCCGGTGTCGTTCCCGTTGCCGCGCCCGGGACCCCGGCCGTCGCGGCGGTCGTTGCCGCGAACGCGGTCCTGCTGCTGTTGCTGCCGGTCCCCGTTGTCGCCGTTGTCGCCGCCGCGGCCGATGGTGAAGCGATCGTCCTGCTGCTGCTGCTGCTGTTGCTGTTGCAGCTGTTGCTGCTGGAACTGCAGCTGGTCGTCCTGCGGTGAGGTGATCGCCTGGACCCGGTCGAAGCGCTCGGCCGGTTTGCCGGCCAGGTAGAGCTGCATGAACCGCTGCCACACCGGAGCGGCCACGACCGACGGGGTCAGCGGCGCGCCGGTCGGGCCGCGCAGCGCCTTGTCGCCGTCGCTGCCCACCCACACCGCGGCGGAGACCGACGGCGTGTAGCCCACCATCCACGTCTGGGAGTTCGCGTTCGCCGCGGACGCGGGTTCGTCGTCGCCGGGGGTGTGCTGCTGGGTGCCGGTCTTGCCCGCGCACTCGTGCCCGGCCGGGCAGGAGAGCCGGGAGAACGGGATCACCGGTGCCAGCGCGGCGGTGACGTTCCCGGCGATCTGCCGGCTCCGGTCGCGGTTGTTGTCCGCGAACGCGTCCGTCGCGCGCGCGTCGGCCTCGTGGGCGGTCTCGCCCTGGGAATTCGTCACCTTCTGCACGAAGTGGCGGCTGTGCTGGATACCGCCGGAGGCGAAGGTCGCGTACGCGGCGGCCATGTCCGCCGGCGTGACCGCGGTCTGGCCGCCGCCGATGGAGATGTTGTTGTCCCCGGTGAACAGCTCGCTGCGGCCGCCGTTGTCCTTCGTGCGGATGCCCGCTTCCTGCGCGGCCTCGGCGACCCCCGACGGCTTGGTCACGTTGAGCACCATGTCGTAGAAGACGGTGTTGGTGGACCGCTGCATCGCCTCGGCCACCGTGCACTGTTCGGAGCAGCTGCTGCTGGTCCCGGCGTTGCGCACCGGCAGCGGCACGTCGGGGAACGACCGCGGCGAGCGGCCGTCGAAGACCGCGTTCAGGCCGCGGCCGCCCTTGAGGAACGCGGTGAGGTCGAACGGTTTCATCGACGACCCGGGGTTGTGCGGTTCGTCCGCCCAGTCGCGCCCGGCCTGGTCCTCGCCGTTCGGGCCCTTCACGACCGGCTCGCCGCCGTAGTAGGCGAGCACGCCGCCGGACTTGGGGTCGACGGCGACCAGCGCGTCGAGGATGCGGTCGTCGGTCTGCCCGGCCATGCCCTGGGCGATGGCCTTCTCGGCGGCGTCCTGCGCTTTCGCGTCGATGGTCGTGAACACCTGGAACCCGCCCGAGTAGTACTTCTCCTCGGAGATCCCCGCCGCGGCCAGCTCGGCCTTCACCTGCTTCTTGACGAACGGGTTGACCGTGTTGCCCTGCCGCGATTCGACGAGCGGGATCGGCGTCGGGAACTTCGCCGCCTTCCGGTCGGTGGGGGTCAGGTAACCGTTGCGCTGCATGCGGTCCAGGGCGGTGTTCCAGCGGTCGCGGGCCACCGTCGCGTTCTCCGACCGGCCCGGCTGCTGGACCAGCCCGGCGAGCAACGCGGCTTCGGAGTAGTTCAGCTGGGCCGCGTCCTTGCCGAAGTACGCCTGCGCCGCCGCCTGGATGCCGTACGCGCCGCGGCCGAAGTAGATGATGTTGAGGTAGGCGGTGATGATGTCCGCCTTCTCGTAGGTCTGGTTCATCTTGAACGACTTCGCGAGCTCGACCCACTTGCGCGTCAACGTCGGTGCGTCGTCGCCGGAGGCGTTCTTGATGTACTGCTGCGAAATCGTCGACCCGCCGCCGGACCCGCCGGTGACCTGGTTGTAGGCGGCCCGCAGGATGCCGGAGACGTCGAAGCCGGAGTTGGTCTCGAAGGACGCGTCCTCGGTGGCGATCACGGCCTTCTTGACGACGTCCGGGATCTGGGCCGGGTCGAGGATCTGCCGGTTCCCGCCGGTGGGCACGTCCTTGCCCATCTCCGTGCCGTCGGCGTAGAGGTAGGTGACCGCCTGGCCCTGCGACTGCGCGACCGTGTCCGGCGACGGCACGTCGACGGCGAAGTACGTGATCACGAACGCGACCGCCGGCACCGAAATGGACAGGCCGGACAGCACGTACAGCACTCTGCGGACCGTCTTCCAGCGACGTCTGCGCAGGTCCGGAGCCGGGCGCGGCGGGACGTCGGCGGTGGGCTCGGCCGGTTCGGCCGGCCGCGGGAGAGGCCGGCGTGGCTGGTAACGACCACGCGCAACCGGCCTCCGGCCGGACCTCGAGCGATTTCGGTCGGTGTACACGGGCCGTCCTCGGTACGCAAGTGGGCTGCGGGCGCAGACCCCTCGACACTCCACACGGACCGCGGGCGGCGGTGGTTCACGCCGGTGGTGCACAAAAGAACGGGCCCGGCAGGCGGGGTGCCTGCCGGGCCCGGTCGAGCCGGTGCCGGTCAGGGCGCCTCGCTCATGTACTTCCCCCACCACTGGGTGTCGTCGAGCACGTGGTCACCGTCGAGGTCGAGCGCCCGCTGGGTCATCGGCGCGCCTGCCGTCTTCGCCGAGTCCTTGGGCCCGACGTAGAGACCGCTCTTCACGTTGTGCAGGCCCTCGGACGTGCTCGCCGCGGTGTTCGTCAGCGAGCCGAAACTCCACTGCTGGGCCGGGTCGTTCACGTCGCAGGCCGCCTCGACGATCCCCGCCCCGCTGGCCGTGCTGCCGCCGGCGACCGCGAGGCACAGGTGGCTGCCCCGGTCGACGACCTGCGTGATGTGCACCAGGTCGATACCGGTGCCTTCGGTGCGCAGGTCGTTGAGGTGCCAGTAGTTCGCGGTGAAGGCGTTGCACGCCCGCTGCTCGACGACCGCGCCGTTGGCGGTGGTGTTGCCCCGCAGCATCAGGCACATCTGTGAGCCGTCGTTGTGGAAGCTCGGGTTGTAGTCACCCTGCTCGTCCGTGCCGTACGCCGGTTCGATCGCGGCCGCGTCCCAAGCGACCTTCTCCGTGCCGTCGCCGGTCTGGTCGATCGTGCCGAGGTGGACCTTCGGCACACCCTTGAACGGGAACACGCCGAGGTTCATCCAGCCGTTGGTGCTGGTCGACTGGGCCGCGCGGACCGCGACCGGTCCGTTGGCCGTGTCGATCGTGTAGGTCACCGTGCCGCCGTCGCTCATGTGCGCCGGGATGTGCACCTTGACCCTGGCCAGGCCGTCGATCTCGGTGAACGTCCAGGTGCCGGTGATCTGGGTCTTGCGGCCCTCGACGCCGTCGGCGCGGGTGTGGCTGAACCAGAAGTGCGAGCCGTAGCCGCCGCCGAGCTGGTGCAGGTCGACCTTCGACGACTCGAACCCACCTGTGTCCTTGGCGAAGGTGAAGTCGAAGCTGCCGAAGTTCTTGCCGATCCCGTTGCAGTTCGGGTTCTGGATCGGCTTGGTCGCGTCCGGCACGTCGTCGACGGTCAGGGCGTCACCGGCCAGCCCCAAGGTGTTGCAGGCGGGCGGGTAGCTGGTCCCGTTAGCCGGTTCCGCCGCGAAGTCCGGGTAGTCGTAGCGGATGAACTCGTGGCCGCATTCGTTGTCGCAGTTCGCCTTGTAGTTGAGCGCGCTGTGCACCCAGCACTTGAGGTCGTACTGTCCCGCGCTGTTCGTGTGCGCGCACGGACCGGCGGGTTCACCGGCGACCTCGGGGGCGTTCGGCGTGTGCGAAGAACCCCAGTCGCACGCGTTGTCCCCGGTGCAGAACAGCTGCGGCGCCGGGACGGCCTGCGCCCGGTAGCCCTCGGTGTTCCACCAGGCCGCGCGGAAGAACGGCACCTCGGCACCCGGCGCCTCGAACCCGCTCGGCGGGTAGGTGGCGAAGCCGAGCACCTTCTCCTCGTACGGCCACAGCTGCGGGTGCGCGAAGTCGTGCGGGTCGCTGCCGAACGGGTGGCGGCTCGGGTTGTAGCGCGGGTTGGCCGGGTTGTTCAGCCAGCCGAGCCCGTACGCGCCGTTGCTGCCCGCCTCGCCGGCGTTGTGGTAGCCCGAGTTGTACGCCCAGGTCGCGTAGAACCAGTTCTCGATCTTCGCCGGGTCGTTGTTGTTGACGCGCATCCCGGCGCTCTGCATCTGGTTCCACTTCGAGACGAGGATCCGCAGCCCGGCGGCGACGTTCGCGGCGTAGTCGGTGCCCGCCGCGATCTGCTGGTTCGCCGGCAGCAGCGTCTCACCCGGCTTGGCGTGGCCCGCCAGCCGCATGCCGTCGGTGATCTGCGAGACGCCGTAACCGCAGTCGGCGTCGTCCCAGTGGATGTCCCAGTCGTTGCTCGCGTTGTCGTCGTAGATGTCGAGGCCGTAGTAGTTGCCGATCAGCGCGTTGCCGGTCTCCCCGGGCAGCGCGTACCGGCTGGCCTGCCACAGGTTCGACTCCTGGCCGAGGATGCCGAGCATGATCTGCGCGGGCACCTGGCCACCGGTCGACAGCGCGACCGG
Organism: Amycolatopsis sp. A133; assembly: GCF_031082405.1. Classification (GTDB taxonomy): domain Bacteria; phylum Actinomycetota; class Actinomycetes; order Mycobacteriales; family Pseudonocardiaceae; genus Amycolatopsis. The sequence goes on along the minus strand of NZ_JAVHJU010000067.1, from coordinate 243,324 downwards.
CGGGAACATGCCCTGCGGGGTGTAGGCGCTGATGCCGTTGTTGTTCCAGTTCGCCGGGCGCGAGTTGAAGAGGTGGCCCTTGACCGCCATGTCGGCCGCCCACTCCACCTGCTTCGGCTTGGGCTGGTACACCTGCACGCCGGTGTTGTTGCGCGGCACCGAACACGTCCGCGCCGGGTCGGTGGTGTCGCTCCAGCGCGGTTTCGGCGTCGAACCGGGGTCGAAGCTGAAGCCGAGCGCCTTGCCCGTCTTCGTGCTCCGGCTTTCGATGTGCACCTGCTCCGGCACCGACGGGTCCGGGTTGGTGATCTTCGTCTGCGTGCGGGTGACGGCCGCCTCGCCGAGGGTCGAGACCTCGGTGGTGGCGGGTGTGTCCAGCTTCCGCACCGGCGCGGGCAGCGCGCCGAGCTTGTCGGCCTGACCGGTGATGAAGACGCGGCCGCCCGCCCCGCTCGCGACGTCGAGCGCGCCGAACTTCCCGCTGGCCAGGGCGGTGACGGCGGATTTGCCGCCGGCGCCGGGGGCCACGCGGAAGACGCGGGCCTTGTCCTGGTCGCGGTCCATGAACACAACGCCGTCCGCCGAGTCGGCGCGGACGCCGAACGGCACGCCGCCGGTGTCCTTGACCAGCCGGGTCCGGGCGCCGCCGTCGGCGACCTTCAGCAGGCCCAGCCGGTCCGCCACCACAAAACCGCCGGCGGTGGGCGTCGCCGAGGTGACCTGGCCGGCCAGTTCGGTGCGGGGGCTCAGCTTCCCGGTCGCGGCGTCGACGACGAGCACGCCGGTCTTGCCGAGGTCCTCGTCGGCTTCCTGGGTCAGCGCGGCGGTTTCCCCGGCGCCGCACCCCGGGTTGTAGTACGCGAGCGAAGTGCGCACCGGCAGGTTGGTGACCGCGCCGGTGGTGAGGTCCACGACCGCGGTGAGACCGCCGCGGCCGGTCAGGGCCTCCTTGTTGGTGAACCGGCGCGGCGCGTAGACGACGACCGCCCGCTGGCCGGAGCCGGTGACGCAGGCGTTGCCGATCCACTGGTCGACGTCCGCGTTCGGCTTGCCGAGCGTGGCCGCGGTGCGCCAGGTGTAGCCGGTCTTGGCCTCGGCCACGAGGACGTGGAACCCGGAGGCGTCGCTGCTGGTGGTCCAGAGCCGGTCGCCGGAGCGCTGCCAGCCCTGCCCGAGCAGTTCGTCGCGCTTGCCGGGGTCGACGGCGGGCGGGTCGGCCGGCGGTGCCGGGGTGCTGTTGGCCTGCACCGCCCCCGGGGGCAGCGTGGGGACCGCATCGGGGTCGGCCGCGGCGGTCACCATCGGCGTCAACGTGAGGAAGGCCAGTGCCGCGACCGCGGCTTTGGGCCAGCTTCGTCTCATTTCGTCCCTCTCTCGCACGCCGGGCGCGCCGAATTCACGGTCGCCGGGGAAACCGGCATGCGAAATCCTTGAAATGCGCGGAATGGTGAAAGGAAAAAGCGCTATCCAGCGGAGGCGGTGAAGGCTCGACGCGGATCGGCGCACCAGGGCGGCGAAGGCAGGACTGTGACCACGATTCTCCCCCGGGTACTGCTGCGACGCCGGCGCCTCCCCGTGCACCAGCGGTCGTGGCCAGGGCAAACGTCCCAGCTCACACGATCATCAAAGCTCTCCCGGTTCAGCCGGCGCCAGCCGCCATTCGGGTGGATTAACGGACAAAAACCCCGCTGGTCTCTGGAGTCTCACTTCCTTTTTGCGTCCGGTGCGGTAGCCGGTGCCGGCGCCTTGCTCCATTGGAAGCAATTCATTTTTCTTTCTTGATCACCCCGGCTCCCGTCGGGCACGCTGCGAACCGTTGGGGTTTCGCTGTCTTGCTTTTCTCGGAAGGGGACACAATGTCTGGAAGACGTCTCGCCGCGGTGCTCGCCGCGACGGCGCTGTCGTTGCTCGGCGGCGCGGTGTCGGCGGGGGCGGCGCAGGCGCACCCGGATTTCCGCGCGGAGGCGGTGGCGGCGGGCTTGACCGCCGACCAAGCCACGGCGCTGCAGGCGAAAGCGGATCGCTACCTCGCCACGACCGGCGGGAAGCAGATCGCGCCGAACAAGATCGATGTCAACGGCACCGCGACCGTCCTGCTGACCGTGCCCGGTGAGGCCAAGGTGCGGGAGCTGAAGACGGCGAACACCGCGGCCGACTGGGACCCGTGCTTCTACGGCGAACAGCACGCCAAGGACGGGTACTTCTGCGCCTACAGCGAGCACTGGTACATGGGTGACGCCATCGAGATGTACAACTGCGCCGGCTATTCGCTGCCGAACTGGACCGGTACCGGTTCCTGGATCAACCAGCAGACGCCGGGCACGCGCGCTCGGTTCTACGGCCAGTCCGGGAACCTGCTCTTCACGACGCCGGCGCCCGACAGCTTCGACGACGAGTACTACTGGGGCCCGGTCTGGACCATCCGCAACTGCTGAACCGGGGACCGGCGAAAGAGGGGCCCCGCACTTCGCAGTGCGGGGCCCCTCGGTCATTCGTCGCCGGAACCCGGTGGCCGGGCGAACCCGTCACCACCGGGCAGCGGGGGTGTCGGCCCGCCCGGGCCCGGCCGCGGCGTCTTCGTCGGCTTGGACGATGACGACGACTCGGTCTCGGTCGGCGTCTCCGAGGTCGACGGCGTCGGCGTCGAACTCGGCGTCTCCGACGGCGTCGGCGTGTCCGACGGCTTCGCCTGCGTCGTGGTCACGTCGTTGGCGTCCTTGCCGATCGGTTCGACCTTGTCGAACTTCTCGCCCGGGGTCCCGTCGAGGTAGTTCTTCATGAACTGTTCCCAGATGGGCCCGGGGTAGGTGCTACCGAAGATCGGCTTGTTCTGGTTGTCGTGCAGCGGGACGTTGCCGTCGCCGCCGACCCAGGCCGCGGCGGCGACCGACGGCGTGTAGCCGACCATCCACGTCTGCGCGTTGCGTTCCGCGTAGTTCTTCGGGTCGCCGTCCCGCAGGTCGTACTGCTGCGTACCGGTCTTGCCGGCGCACTGGTGACCGGTCGGGCACTTCAGCTTCGAGTGGGTGATGACCGGGCCGAGTGCCGTGGTCACGTTGCCCGCGATCTGCGCGGTCTTCTGCGCGTCGTCGCTGAACGCGGGCTTGGGCTGGTACTTGCTCTCGTCGAACTCGACTTCGTCCTGGGCGTTGGTCAGCTTGGCGACGAAGTGGGCGTCACGCCGCATGCCGCCGCCGGCGAAGGTGGCGTACCCCGCGGCCATGGTTTCCGGCGTCGCCACGGTGGCGCCACCGCCGAGCGCGATGTTGATGTCCCCGCTCATCTGCGGCGACGTCGGCACGCCCGCCTCGTTGGCGGCCTCGGCCACGCGCGCCGGCTTCGTCACGTTGAGCACCATGTCGTAGAACACGGTGTTCGCGGAGATCTCCATCGCCTCGGCCACGGTGCACTGGGGACCACAGCTGGCGCTGTCACCCGCGTTGCGCAGGGGGGTCGCGCGGCCGGGGAACTTCCGGTTGTTCGACCCGTCGAAGGTGTCGCCGAGGCCCTTGCCCATCTTGAGGTACGCGGTGAGGTCGAACGCCTTGAACGACGAGCCCGGGTTCTGCGGCACGCTGGCCCAGTCCTGGCCGACCTTGTCCTTGCCGTTCTCGTCCTTCACGGTGTCCGGGCCGCCGTAGTACGCGAGGACGCCGCCGGTCTTCGGGCTCACCGCGACCAGCGCGCCCAGGAGCCGGTCGTCGCTCTGGCCCTTCAGCTTGTTCGTGACCGCGTCCTCGGCCGCTTTCTGGGCCTTGGGATCGATCGTGGTGTAGACCTTCGCGCCGGTCGAGTGCAGCCGGGCGCTGTCGTAGCCCTCGGCGGCCAGCTCGTCGTCGATCCGCTGCGCGATGTGGTACGGCAACGTCTGGCCGGAGTCCTTCGACGCCTTCGGGATCGGCGTCGGGAACTGCGCGCTCGTGCGTTCGGCGGCCGGCAGCCACTTGTTGGCCACCATCTGGTCCATCACGTAGTTCCAGCGCCGCTGGGCGTACTCCTGGTTCTCCGAGCGGCTCGGCCCCTGGATCAGGCCGGCCAGCAGGGAGGCTTCGGACGCGCTGAGCTCCTTGACGTCCTTGCCGAAGTAGGCCTTCGCGGCCGCCTGGATGCCGCTCGCGCCGCGGCCGAAGTAGATGATGTTCAGGTAGCCGGTGATGATCTCTTCTTTGGACTGCTGGTTGTTCATCTTGAACGACTTGGCCAGCTCGGTCCACTTCCGGCTGAGGCTCGGGGCGTCGTTCTCGGTGGCCTTCTTGATGTACTGCTGGGAGATGGTCGACCCACCACCCTGGCCACCGGTGGCCTGGTTGTAGACGGCGCGGAGGATGCCGCTGACGTCGAAGCCGGAGTTGGTCTCGAACGTCGAGTCCTCGGCCGAGTACACGGCGCGCTTGACGATTTCGGGGATCTCGCCCGGCTTGAGCAGCTGGCGGTCGCCGCCCTTGGGCAGCGACTTGCCCATGACGCTGCCGTCGGAGTAGTAGTACGTGACCGGCTGGCTCTGCAGCGCCGCGACGCTCTCCGGCGTCGGCACGTCGACCAGGAAGTACGTGATCACGAACGCGATCGCCGGCACGACGAAGAAGAGACCGACGAACGCGTAGGCGACCCGCCGGATGATCCTCCAGCGCCGCTTCTTCCGCTGCGCCGGCGTGAGGACCTTGCGGCCCTTCTCGTCGAGCTCCGCTTGGGGCTCGACGTCGTCGGCGAACTCGTCGAAGCGGTCGTCGTCGTACGAGTCGAAGCCGTCTTCGGTGCCGTTGTGCGCGTGGTGGGTGATGAGATCCGGCTCACGCTCGGGCGCCGGTTCGGGCCGCCGCCCGCCGGGCGGCGGCTGCCGGAAACCCTGCGGCGGCGAGCCGGGCGGTCCGCCGGGGCGGCGGCCGGGCGGAGGCGGCTGGCGCCTGCCGGGCGCGCCGGCCTGACCGCGGGGGGCCTGCGGCCGTCGGGGCTGGTCATCGGGCCGTTGCTGGCCACCTTCGTCACCGGCGGGCCAGGCCGGGCCGGGCTGCCGAGGTCCACCGCGAGCCGGGTCGGGGCGCCGAGCGGGCTCACCCGGCCACGCCGGTCCCGCCTCTTCACCCGGCCACTGGGCGCGGCGAGGTGCATCTGGCTCCTGGTTCGGCCAGGAGCGGTTGTCGTCGGTCACGGATGGGCCTCCCGGATCAGTACCCGCAGGGGCACTGACCTGCGTGTTGCGATGGTCGTACGGTGGCTCACCGGCCTGCGGTCCTTCGCGGACCGGCCGGTTCCCCTGTGCCCAGGACGTATGACCGGACCAGGTGGTTCCAGTGGCACGCCCGGCACACTTCGACGTCGTACACGGTGAACTCGGCGAACGAGCCCGCCATCCTGGCCAGCTCTTCGGGGGTCCTCGCCGAGCCCGCGACGTGCTTGAGTTCGTCGCCGTAGACCCAGGACACCAGGGTCAGCGGCTCCTGGCGGCAGATCGGGCAGGGCAGATCACCGTCCCGGCCGTGGAACTTCGCCGCCCGCAGCAGGTACGGGCTCGCGTCGCAGGCTTCGTGGCTGCCGACGCGCCCGGAGCGGACTTCGGCGAGCAGCGCACGGCGCTGCAACGCGTAGTCCACGACCTGCCGCTGGTTAATCACGAGAACAGAGTACGGGCTCTTCCTGTGGCGTCCACGCCCCCTAGCGCGGTCAAGCCCCGGACCGGCGTGGACACGCCGGGGCCTCGATAACTCTCCGGTGAATTTCGCCCGCAATGGGTGGTTGGGCGGGGTTAGCTTCGCCACTTCGATGTATCGGCGCGATATAGTGGCTGAGTAGGTTGGATCGAGGCGCTCGTTCGGAGCAACGCGGGTGGTCTCGGTTTGTTCCCGGAAGGGGGTGCGTGTGCTGGAGTTCGCGATCCTCGGTCTTCTGCACGAAGCGCCCATGCACGGGTACGTGCTGCGCAAGCGGCTGCACGAGACGCTCGGCACGTTCCGGACGTTCTCGTACGGCTCGCTGTACCCGACCCTGCGGAAGCTGCTGCGGGCCGGGTACCTGGTCGAAGAGCTGGACGAGGCCGACGACCGCGCCTGGTCGCGGCGCGGGCGGCGGGTCTACAAGCTCACCGCGGAGGGCAAGGAGCGCTTCGGCGAGCTGCTCGGCGACGCCGGGCCGCAGACCTGGGACGACGAGGGCTTCGGTGTCCACCTGGCCTTCTTCTCGCGGACCCCGGCCGACGTGCGGTTGCGGATCCTCGAGGGCCGCCGCCGTCGCGTCGAGGAACGCCGCGAGGGCATGCGGGCGGCGCTGGCCAGGGCCGAGGAGAAGATCGATCGCTACACCCGCGAGCTGCACCGGCTGGGGCTGGAGACCAGCGAGCGGGAGGTGCGGTGGCTCAACGAGCTGATCGCGCACGAACAAGCCGAACGGCAGGGTCCGGAGACCTGAGCCGCCCGGCCCGGCCGCAGCGTCGCGGCACAGACCTACTGAACAGACACAGATTGAAGGAGAAACCCCCATGGGCGACAACCGCCGCGTACGGGTGGCCATCGTGGGCGTCGGCAACTGCGCGGCGTCGCTGGTCCAGGGTGTCCAGTACTACCGCGACGCGGACCCGGCCACCCGCGTCCCCGGTCTGATGCACGTCGACTTCGGCGGGTACCACGTCCGCGACATCGAGTTCGTCGCCGCGTTCGACGTGGACGCCAAGAAGGTCAGCCGCGACCTGTCCGAGGCGATCTTCGCCTCCGAGAACAACACCATCAAGATCGCCGACGTGCCGCCGCTCGGCGTCACCGTCCAGCGCGGCCACACCCACGACGGGCTCGGCCGGTTCTACCGCGAGACGATCGAGGAGTCCGACGAGACCCCGGTCGACATCGTCGCCGCGCTGCGCGAGGCCGAGGCCGACGTGCTCGTGTCGTACCTGCCGGTGGGCTCCGAGGTGGCCGACAAGTTCTACGCCCAGGCCGCGATCGACGCCGGCGTGGCGTTCGTCAACGCGCTGCCGGTGTTCATCGCCTCCGACCCCGAGTGGGCCAAGAAGTTCGAAGACGCCGGTGTCCCGATCGTCGGTGACGACATCAAGTCCCAGGTCGGGGCCACCATCACGCACCGCGTGCTGGCGAAGCTGTTCGAGGACCGCGGCGTCCAGCTCGACCGGACGATGCAGCTCAACGTGGGCGGGAACATGGACTTCCTGAACATGAAGGAGCTGGAGCGCCTCGAGTCGAAGAAGATCTCGAAGACCCAGTCCGTCACCTCGCAGGTCGACCGCGACCTCGGCAAGGGCAACGTCCACATCGGACCGTCGGACTACGTGCAGTGGCTCGACGACCGCAAGTGGGCCTACGTCCGGCTCGAGGGCCGCGCGTTCGGCGACGTGCCGCTGAACCTGGAGTACAAGCTCGAGGTGTGGGACTCCCCGAACTCGGCGGGCATCATCATCGACGCGGTGCGTGCGGCGAAGATCGCCCTCGACCGCGGCATCGGCGGCCCGATCCTGTCGGCCTCGTCGTACTTCATGAAGTCGCCGCCGGAGCAGTACGACGACTCGACCGCGCGCGACGCCGTCGACAAGTTCATCCGCGGCGAGGTCGAGCGGTAGAGCTGTCCCCGTCGAAGGCCGTCACCGCTGGTGGCGGCCTTCTTCGCGTGATGGACTAAACCGGTGGGGCGGGGTGGGCGTTGGCGGGGTGTGAGTGCGAGCGTGGGCGAGAGCGCGCCGGGGGACCTGGGCGCGCCGACCTTCCACGACCTGTTCCGTGAGTACTTCGGCCAGATGACCCGGCTGGCGCACCTGCTCGGCGCGGACGACGCGGAGAACGTCGCGCAGGAGGCGTTCGTCAAGCTCCACCAGCGCTGGGACACCCTGACCGACCACACGCGCGTGGCCGGCTACCTCCGCACGACCGTGGTGAACATGTCCCGGTCACGCACCCGGCACCTGCGCGTCGTCCGGAGGACCCCGCAGGAGCGGCCGCCGGACGAGCTGTCGGCCGAGGTCAGGGCGGTGGCGAACTGGGAGCACCAGCGGCTGCGCGCGGTGCTGGTGAAACTGTCCAGGCGACAGCGCGAGGTGCTGGTGCTGAGGTATTGGCTGGACCTCAGCACGGCGGGCATCGCGGAGATCCTGGGTATCTCCCCGGGCACGGTCAAGGCGACCACCCACCACGCGATGGAGAATCTGCGCAAGCATCTGGGGGACGACCTGGGAGGTGAGCGATGACCGACCTCGAACGCAAGCTGGCCGAAGCACTGCGCGGACAGGCCGGGGAGGTCACGCCCGACCTCGACGCGGCCTGGGCGGAGCAGCAGCGCAGGCAGCGGCGGCCGTCGCGCCGCAGGCGGGCCGCGGTGTGGGTTGCCCCGCTGGCCGCGGTGCTGGTCGTGCTGACCAGCGTGTTGCTGGCCACCGAGCTGAACACGGCCCAGCCTCCGCCTCCGCAGCCCGCGACGCAGGCGGGACAGGAGCTGGTGCTCACGAAGCCCGAGATCTCGCTGCCCTTGAGCTTCTCGGGCGAGCCGAAGGCGCTCATCGACTTCGCGGGGCAAACGAACACCTGGACCTCGTACGCCTCCCAGTCCCTCGACAACACGGGCCGGCCCGTGTTCTGCATCGAGGCACTGCCCAAGGGGGCGATCCACGGCGGGACGGACTCGAACTTCGGCACCGAGTCACCGTCGTGCGTTCCTGTGTCGGGATATCCCGTGAGCGCCGGGTACGTCGGCAAGAACGGTGGGCCGCTGCCCGCGGGCAAGGCGGTCTTCCTCGTCGACCGGACGGTGCACACGCTGCGTCTCTACGACGCCGCGGGTGACCTGAGCCAAGCCAGGGCGGTCGCCGCGGTGGACCTGGGTCAGGTGTTCCTCGCCGACGTGAATCCCGGCTCGCCGCCGGTGCGCTTCGAAGTCAGCTGAGCCCCAGCGCCCCCGGCAGGTCGGTGATCTTCTCCACCACCGCCGTCGCCTCCTCCAGCACCGCCTCATCCGGCGGAAAATGCGGGTTCGGCACCGCGTACACGGCCATCCCCGCAGCCAGCGCGGACCGCAGCCCGTTCGTCGTGTCCTCCACGGCCGCGCAATCCGACGGCGCCACCCCCAGCAGCTCAGCGGCCCGCAAGTACACATCCGGCGCCGGCTTCCCCGCCCCGACCTGCTCCGACGACACCGCCGCCCCCACCGGCAACCCCGTCACATCCAAGAACCCCTTGATCAAGATCACCGGCGACGAGCTCGCGATCGCCACCGGCCAGCGCTTCGACACCTGCCGCACGACGTCCACGGCCCCCGGGATCAGCGGCGGCTCCGCGGCGTACCGCGCCGCCATCCGCTTGACCACCAGCGTCGCGATCTCCGGCGGCGACAACCGCGCGCCCAGCTCCTCGACCAGGTACCGCGCCCACTCCGGCGTGCTCATCCCCTGCTGCGCCCGGGTCGCTTCCTCGCGCCAGGTGCCGCCGTGCTCGGCGACCACCGCGCGCCGCACTTCGTCCCAGATGCGCTCCGAGTCCACCAGGACGCCGTCGAGGTCGAAGATCACCGCTTCCATACCCCGAGCCTAGCCTGTGAGCCGACTTACTTAGCTACGCTTACTAATTTTTGTTAGCCTAGCTAAGTGACTTCCGCGATCACCGATCTCGCCCACCGGCTGCGGCCGCTGGTCTTCCGGCTGTACCACCAGGTGCGCCGCCAGACCCCGCAGCTGACGCTGACCCTCACCCAGGGTTCGGTGCTGAGTGAGCTGGTCAACGGCGGTCCGCGCCGGATGAGCGCGCTCGCCGAGCTCGAACGGGTGAAGCTGCCGTCGATGACCGACGTCGTCGGCCGGCTGGAGCGGCTCGGGCTCGCGACCCGCCGTCCGGACCCCGCCGACGGCCGTGCGGTGCTGGTCGAAGTCACCGGCGAGGGCCTGCGTTTTTACGCCGAACTGGTGACGGCTCGCGAGGAGTTCCTCCGCGAGCGGCTCATCGCGATGGACGACACCGACCGCGCAGCGATCGAGGCCGCCTTGCCCGCTCTCGCCAAATTGCTCGTCGACACCAAGAAGGAGGAACTGATCAGCGATGAGCGCTGAACACCACTCGAGCCTGCTGGACGCGGTCAAGGGCCAGCCCAAGCAGGTGTGGATCACCGCGTTCGCCGCGGTCATCGCCTTCATGGGGATCGGCCTGGTCGACCCGATCCTGCTGTCCATCGCCAAGGGCCTGGACGCGACGCCGTCCCAGGTCACCCTGCTCTTCTCGTCCTACCTCGGCGTCCAGGTCGTCGCGATGCTGGTCACCGGCGCGGCGAGCGCCCGCTTCGGCGCGAAGCGCACCGTGCTGGTCGGGCTGACGCTGATCGTCGCCGCCACCGCCCTCTGCGCGGCCGCCGGGTCGATCGAGCAGCTCGTCGGGCTGCGCGCGGTCTGGGGCCTCGGCAACGCGTTCTTCATCGCGACGGCGCTTTCGGTAATCGTCGGGGCCGCGACCGGCGGCCAGTCCGGCGCGATCCTGCTCTACGAGGCCGCGCTCGGCGTCGGCCTGTCGATCGGCCCGCTGCTGGGCGCGCTGCTCGGCAGCATCTCGTGGCGCGGCCCGTTCCTCGGCACCGCGATCCTGATGGCCGGCGCGCTCGTGCTGTGCGCGGTGTTCCTCAAGAGCGACAAGGACGAGCAGCGCACGCCGGTCAAGCTGCTCGACCCGCTGCGCGCGCTGAAGCACCCCGGCCTGCTGCGCACGTCCGTCGCCTCCGCGCTGTACACCGCCGCGTTCTTCGCGGTGCTCGCCTGGTCGCCGTTCGTCCTCGGCTGGAGCGCCATCGCCGTCGGCCTGGTGTTCTGCGGCTGGGGCCTCTGCGTCGCCGTGGCCGGCGTCGCGCTGGCCCCGCGGCTGGCCGCGAAGCTCGGCGAGCGGCACGCCGCCGCGGCCGCCGTTTTCGGCTACGCCGTGCTGATGGTGGTGCTGGCCGTGCCGAGCAAGCCGGTGCTGGTCGCCGGGATCGTCGTTTCCGGGCTGGTGTCCGGTCTGCTGAACACGCTGTTCACCGGCACCGCGATGTCGATCAGCGACGCGCCGCGCCCGGTCGCCAGCGCGGGTTACAACTTCTGCCGCTGGCTCGGTGGCGCGGTCGCCGCGACGCTGGTCGGGCACGTCGCCGAGTGGTTCGGCTCGCCGCAGGCGCCGTTCGTCGCCTCGGCCGTGCTGTGCGTCGTCGCGGGCGTGTTGCTCTCGCTGCGGGAGAAGCAAGCGGACCCGCACACCGTGCCGAAGGAGGCGGTGCTCGTCGGCGAAGAGTTCTGAGCTCACGCTGAGCGACGGCCCCTGGACCAAGTGTCCGGGGGCCGTCGGCCGTTCGGGGTGTCCGCCGGTGGGCATTGCGAGCAATACACCCGTTGTTCACCCAGAAGTCTGGATCGGCTGGTTTTCGGCGCATACGGTCGCTTCGTTCCCGAACTCCCACCATGGAGGCGCTGTGCCCGACCGTCTGCTCCCGCTGTTCCCCGCGCACGCGGGTGGACGTTCCCCGATCACCTGCGAGTACCGCTGCGGCAACGCCTGTGCCCACCCGGAGCCGAACGAGTCCGGGAACGAGTACTTCGGCGACCTCGTCAAGGACATGTCCCGCCGCCGGGTCTTCAAGGCCGGCGCCGTGCTCGCCGCCGCCGCGGGCGGCCTCGCCGCGCTGTCCGGCACCGCGGCCGCCGCCGACGGCGCCGCGACCGCGAACGGTCACGGGCCGAAGCCGCGCCCGGTGCCCGGCACGGACTTCACGCCGGTCCCGCCGAACAAGCTCGACGCGGTCAGCATCCCCGACGGCTACGCCCAGCGCGTCGTCATCCGCTGGGGCGACCCGGTCGTCGCGGGCGCGCCGAAGTTCGACTTCACCAAGCAGACCGCGGCCGCGCAGGCCAAGCAGTTCGGCTACAACAACGACTTCGTCGGCCTGATCCCGCAGGACCCGCTGGGCCTGACCAACCTGCTCGTGGTCAACCACGAGTACAGCACCGAGGTCCACATGTTCCCGGCCGACCAGTACGACCCGGCGAACCCGACCGAGGAGCAGGTCAAGATCGCCTGGGCGGCGCACGGGCTGTCGGTGCTGCTGACCCGCCGCGACCCGGTCCGCGGGGGCCTGGAGGTCGTGCCCAGCCGGTTCGGCCGCCGGATCACGCTCGACACGATCTTCGAGGTCCGCGGCCCGGCCGCCGGTTCGAAGTACCTCAAGACGTCGGCCGATCCGACCGGCCGCAAGGTCCGCGGCACGCAGAACAACTGCTCCGGCGGCGTGACCCCGTGGGGCACCGTGCTCTCCGGCGAGGAGAACATCCACCAGTACTTCGCCAACTCCGACAAGGTCACCGACCCGGTCGCGGCCGCGCGGCTGAAGCGGTACGCGATCGGCACCGGCACCAGCACCCGCAAGTGGGAGCGGTTCGACAAGCGCTGGGACGTCGCGCAGGAGCCCAACGAGCCGAACCGGTTCGGCTGGGTCGTCGAGATCGACCCGAACGACCCCACCTCGACGCCGATCAAGCACACCGCGCTGGGCCGCCTCAAGCACGAGGGCGCGAACATCAAGATCACCGCCGACGGCCGCGTCGCCGCCTACACCGGTGACGACGAGCGGTTCGAATACATCTACAAGTTCGTCTCGAACGGCAAGTACAAGCCCGGCAAGAGCGCGCACGCGCGGCGGCACAACTCGGCCCTGCTCGACGACGGCACCCTGTACGTCGCCCGCTTCACCGGCGACAGCCCGGGTGAGATCGACGGCACCGGCAAGCTCCCGGCCGACGGCGAGTTCGACGGCGCCGGCGAGTGGATCCCGCTGGTGAGCGGCAACAAGTCCTTTGTGGACGGCATGACCGCCGAAGAGGTCTACGTCTTCACCCGGCAGGCGGCCGACAAGGTCGCCGCCACGAAGATGGACCGCCCGGAGGACATCGAGCCGAACCCGGTCAACGGCCGGGTCTACGCGGCGCTGACCAACAACAGCGACCGCGGCGCGGCCGGCAAGGCGGGCGTCGACGAGGTGAACCCGCGGGTGGCCAACAAGAACGGCCAGGTCCTGGAGTGGGAGGAGGCCCGCGGCGACGCGGCGTCGACCCGGTTCTCCTGGCGGCTGCTGCTGGTCTGCGGCGACCCGAAGGCGGCCGACACCTACTACGGCGGCTTCCCGAAGGACCAGGTCAGCCCGATCTCCTGCCCGGACAACGTGACCTTCGACCGGCACGGCAACCTGTGGGTCGCCACCGACGGCAACGCGCTGGGCTGGAACGACGGCCTGTTCTCGGTGCCGGTGACCGGAGCCGAGCGCGGCCACGTCAAGCAGTTCCTCTCGGTGCCGGTCGGCGCCGAAACGTGCGGCCCGGTCGTGACGGACCACCTGGTGCTCGTCGCGGTCCAGCACCCGGGCGAGAACGCGGCGAGCTCGGCGAACCCGACGTCGCACTGGCCCGACGGCGGCACCTCGCAGCCGCGGCCGTCGCTCGTTTCGGTGTGGAAGAAGGGCCGCTTCGGGCTGCCCGGGCGCATCGGCGAACGCTGACGCGAGCGGGCCCGCACCGGCCGAGGTTCACTCTTAAGTGAACGGTTCTCGGGCGGTGCGGGCCCCCGCCGCGCGCCATAGTCGAGGGGTGATCTTCTCGGGGCGCGCGGTGGCGGTGGCGGTGGTGGCGATCGCGGCGGCGGTGGTGCCCGCCTCCGCGTCCACGGCCGCGGACGCCGCGCCGTCGTGCGGCGGGCTCGCGGCGAACCCGAGCGTCGAACTCGCGGCGCGCAACGGCGCCCCGGACGGGTACCTGTTCGCCCCGGCCGCCCCGGTCCCGCCCGGAACACCGGCCACGAAGGCGCCGAAGCTGCTGACCGAGCGGGAGTACGCCGTCGACGGGCAGCGGGCCGCGGTCATCCAGACGCCGGACGGCAAGACCAGCACCGCCTACCAGACCGAGCGGTTCGTGCCCGGCGGCGTCTACACCCTCAGCGTCTGGACCGCTTCGCGCGCGCCGCGGTACGAACCCGGCACCGGCCTGCGGTTCTTCGACGCCACCGGCACGCAGATCCAGGAGCACAAACTGGTCGCCGACCACTACTCCGGCGACGGCAGCCTCGTCCGGCAGCGCTTGGCGGCGGTGACGGCGCCGGCCAAGGCGGCCGCGGTGAAGTTCTTCGCCACGACCACCCTCGACCGGCTGCACTGGGACTGCGTCGACCTCGAGCTCGCGGCGTACTCGGTGAAGAAGGAAGTGCAGAACCCGGCGACCGGCGCGTGGGCCTCGTTCGCGACGGTGACCGCGGGCCAGACCGCGCACTACCGCATCACCGTGACCAACGAGGGCACGCAGGACCTCACCGGGATCACGGTGCAGGACCCGTGGTGCGCCGGGTCGTTCGAGCCGTTCGCGCTGGCCGCGGGCGCGAACCGGGAGCTGACCTGCGACCACCCGGGTCTCACAGTGGCCGACACCGGGCACGTCAACACGGTGCAGGTCACCGGCGTGCGGTACGCGGACGGCACGCTCGGCGACAAAACGGCGTCGGCGACGATCACCGTCCTCCCGCCGCCGCCGATCGCGAAGATCGGCGACTTCGTCTGGGCCGACCGCAACCGCGACGGGCTGCAGGACCCGGACGAGCCCGGCGTCGCGGGCGTGAAGGTGACGCTGAAGGATGGCGCGGGCGGCACGGTCGGCACCGCGACGACCGACGACAAGGGCAAGTACGGCTTCGAGAAGCTGAAGGACGGCACCTACCAGGTCTGCTTCGCCGTCCCGGCGGACTTCACGGTGACCCGCAGGGACGTCGGCAGCGAAGACTCCGACTCCGACGCCGACCCGGACGGCTGCACCGCACCGCGCACCGTGGGCGGGCCGTCCCACGAAGACTTCGCGGCGGACCTCGGGCTGGTCTCCCCGCCGAACCGGATCGGCGACTTCGCCTGGGCCGACTCGGACGGCAACGGCCTGCAGGACGCGGGCGAACCGGGCCTCGCCGGCGTCAAGGCGGTGCTGAAGGACGCGAGCGGCAAGGAACTGGCGAGCGTGGTCACCGGCCCCGACGGGACCTACGGCTTCAACGGCCTGGAGGACGGCACGTACCAGGTGTGCTTCACCGCGGAGGGCCGGCACCCGACGGTCAAGGACACCGGCGACGACCCCCGCGATTCCGACGCGGACCCGGCGTCCGGCTGCGCGGACCCGCGGACGCTCGGCCCCGGCCAGCGCGAAGACCGCACGGTGGACGCCGGCTTCGCCGCTACGGTGAGGTCATGACGGATCTTCCCCTGGCCCTGGTGACGGGCGCGTCCCGCGGGATCGGCGCGGCGGTCGCCCACCAGCTGGCCCCGACCCACCGCCTCCTCCTCGGCGGCCGCGACGCCGACGCACTGGCCGCGCTGGCCAAGGAACTTCCGGGCGCGGAGCCGTGGCCGGTGGAGCTGACGGACCCCGCTTCGCTCGCATCGGCGGTCACGAACATTTCGTCCTTGGCCGTCCTGGTCCACTCGGCGGGCGTCGCGCGCCTGGGCCGCATCGAGGACGCGTCCGCGGAGGCGTGGCGCGCCAACTTCGAGATCAACACCCTGGCGGTGGTCGAGCTGACCCGCCTGCTGCTCCCGGCGTTGCGCGCGGCCCACGGCCACGTGGTGGTGATCAACTCGGGAGCGGGCCTGAGCGCCCGCCCGGGCTGGTCCCCGTACGCGGCGAGCAAGTTCGCGGTCCGCGCGTTCGCCGACGCCCTCCGCGAGGAGGAGCCGACGATCCGCGTGACATCGGTCTACCCGGGCCGCACGGACACGGAGATGCAGCAGGAGATCTTCGCGGGCGAAGGCCGCGAGTACGACACGTCCCGCTTGCTGAAGCCGGACTCGGTGGCCACCGCGGTGGTAACGGCGGTATCAGCCACCCCGGACGCCCACCCCACGGAGATCACCCTGCGCCCCCGCTGAGCCTGCTGGGCCCGGGGGCCACGAACAGCAGCCCCCGCCGCTCCCAGGGGGGCGTCCCCAGGTCCAGTCTATCGGCCCTCACCGACAAACCCGCCCGATCGACGTCGGCGGCCCCGACTTGTCCACAACCGCGCGCCCCTGTGGATCAGGCCCGCAGGCGGGCGGCGGTCTCGGCCACTCCGGCCTGGATCTTCGCCCGGTCCACCTTCAGGGACTCGCCGTCGGCCACCACCTGCTCGCCCGCGACCCACACGTCCCGGACCCGCCGGGAGCCGGCCGCCCACACGAGGTTGGACAGCAGCTGCACGTCGGGGACGTCCAGGCCGCACGCGAACGCCGGGTCGTCCAGGTCGATGTGCACCAGGTCGGCCCACCGGCCCGGCTCCAGGGCCCCGATGTCGGACCGGCCCAGCGCCGACGCTCCGCCGCGAGTCGCCAGCAGGAGGACGTCGGCCGCCGTCAGTACCGTCGATTCGCCCGTGGCCAGGCGGGCGAACATCGCCGCGAGCTGCAGTTCTTCCCACAGGTCGAGGTCGTCGTTGGACGCCGGGCCGTCCGTGCCCAGCCCGACCGCGACCCCCGCCGCCCGCAGATCCGCGATCCGCGCGATCCCCGAAGCGAGCTTCGCGTTCGACCCCGGGCAGTGCGCCATGCCGACCCCGTGCGCGGCGAACAGCGCGATGTCCGAATCAGACAGGTGGATCGCGTGCGCCGCCAGCATCCGGCCGTCCAGCATGCCCAGCTCACGAAGCAGCGCCGGCACCGAACCGTGCGCCTCACGCACGGCAAGATCCTCCGCCGCCGCCTCGGCGACGTGGATCTGCACCAGCGCACCGCGTGAAGCAGCCGACTCCGCCGTCGCCCGCAGCGCTTCCTCGGACAGCATGTACGCCGAGTGCGGGCCGTAGCCGAGCTCGATGCGGTCGCCGTGGCCGAAGCGCAGGCCGTCGGTGTCGATCCAGCGCTCGATGCCGGCCAGCTGGGCCCGCCAGTCGAGGCCGGGCAGCTCCATCACCGGCGGCGCGACCAGCACGCGCCCACCCGTGGTGAGCACCGCGTCGACCAGCTGCTCGCCTTCGAAGTACATCTCGGCGCTGGTCGTGACGCCGTGGCGGAGCATCTCGACCGAGCCGAGCAGCATGCCGGTGCGCACGTCCTCCGGGCGCAGCTTCGCCTCGGCCGGCCAGATGATCTCGTTGAGCCACGGCAGCAGCGGCAGGTCGCCGCCCATGCCGCGCAGCAGCGTCATCGGGCTGTGCGCGTGCGTGTTGACCAAGCCGGGCAGCAGGATGCCGGTCAGGGTGGTGACCGGTGCGGCGGATTCGGGGGCGGTGGCCGCCGGTCCGCAGTGCAAGATGCGCCCATCGGCGTCGACGTCGACGACCGCGTCACGCAGGAGCGAACAGGACGGGTCGGCGGGGAGAACGACAGGGGCGTGGAAACGGCGTTGCATCTCTGGATACTACGCACCCGGAATTACGAAACGACTCCGCTCCGCCACGCCCACGCGGCGCTCTCCACCCGGTTCCGCGCGCCGATCTTGGACTGCACCGACGCCAGGTGCGTCTTCACCGTCGACAGCGACATGAACAGCTCCGCCCCGATCTCGGTGTTCGTCAGCCCGCGCGCGACCGCCTTCAGCACGTCCAATTCCCGTGGGGTCAGCGGCTCGGACGGCGACTCGGCCCGCGGCTTCACCGCGCCGCCGTTGAAGTGCTTGAGCAGCCGCACGGTGATCTGCGGCGAGACGAGCGCGTCGCCGCGGTCGGCCGCGCGGACCGCCTCGATCAGCAGCGCCGGGCCCGCGTCCTTCAGCAGGAAGCCGGACGCGCCGTTGCGCAGCGCCGTGTGGACGTACTCGTCGAGGTCGAACGTCGTGACGACGACGACCTTCAGCGGGTCGGTCACGTCCGGCCCGGCCAGCTGCCGGGCGACTTCCAGACCGTCGAGGCCGGGCATGCGGATGTCGAGCAGGCAGACGTCCGGACGCAGCTCGCGGGCCTTCGAGACCGCCGAGACGCCGTCCGCGACGTCGGCGACGACCTCGATGTCGTCCTGGGCGTCCAGGATCATGCGGAACCCCATCCGCACCATTTCCTGGTCGTCGGCGATCAGTACCCGGATCACTCGTCCCCTTCCGTAGCGGCCAGCGGCAGCCAAGCTTCGACGCGCCAGCCGCCGTCCGGGCCCCGCCCGGCCGACAGCCGGCCCTTGAGCAGCGCGACGCGTTCGCGCATGCCGACCAGACCGTAGCCGCCCGATCCGCCGGCCGGCCGGTGCGCCGTCGCGCGCCCGTTGTCGGTCACCCGCAGGTGCAGTTCGCCGCCCCCCACTTCGGCGACGACGAACGCCTCGGTCGCGTCGGCGGCGTGCTTGCCGACGTTCGTCAGCGACTCCTGCACCAGCCGCAGGGCCGAGCGGCCGACCTCGTGCGGCAGGTCCGGCGGCAGGTCGAGGTGCATCGACGTCGGCACGCCGTGGTTGGCGCTCTCGACCAGCTTCCGCAGGTCGGCGCCGAGGTCGGTGGTCGCCTGCTCGCTGAACTCGCTCGACCCCGCCGGCGCGTCGCCGCGCATCGAGCGGACCAGCCGCCGCATCGCCGCCAGCGCCTCGACACCGGCGTTCTCGATCCGGCCCATCGCTTCCACCGCGATCTGCGGGTTCTTCTCGGCCATCATCCTGGCGGCCTGCGCCTGCACGACGATCCCGGTGACGTGGTGGGCGACGACGTCGTGGAGTTCGCGGGCCAGTGCCATCCGCTCGGCGGTCTGCGCGTCGCTCACCGCCGACTGGACGGCCGTGGTGCGCTCGGCGTCCCGCGACCGCAGCATCAGGCCGACGGCGATCGAGATGCCCAGCATCAGTGTCGCGGCGAAGGCGAGGATCGACAGGGTCTGGGGGTCGGTCTGCAGGCCGTCGCGCGCGTCGGAGTTGAGGATCGCCGCGAGCGCGACGACGCTCGAGAGCACGGCGACCCGCGCCCAGGACTGGCTCAGCCCGCGGGCCCGGGTCAGGTTCACCACCACGCCCATGCCGGCGACGATCTGCGTGGCGGGCACCCCGCCCGGCACCGGGTAGTCGAACGAGCGCAGCTGCAGGAACGGCGTGATGACCGCGGACAGCAGCATGATCCCGGCGAGGCCGAGCAGCGCGTCCGCGGGCCGCCGCGGGGACAGCACCGCGATCACGGCCGCGATGATCGAGCAGAACAGGATCGGGAACCCGCGGGCGGTGTTCGAGTACGTGTAGCCGAACTCGAACAGCAGCGCGAAGGCGAGCAGCCCCATCAGCGGCCACTGCCCCATCGCCAGTTCGTTCACCCGACGCAGCCGCCGGGTCCGCGGGTCGGCGCGCGGGCCGCGGTCACGGCCCGCGATCGCGGGCACCAGCGGGCCGATGAGCAGCAGCAGGCCGAACAGCAGCGCCTGGGTGCCCGTGCCGCTGTCGATTTCGCCGACGCCCGCGTACCGGCCGAAGACGGCGACGAGGCCGGCGAAGACCAGGAAGCCGGCCACGCAGAACGCCACGCCCGCCCGCGCCCGGCGGGCCACGTAGTAGACCATCAGCACCCCGGCCACGACCTCGGTGATGGTCACCTTCGGCAGCACGCTGGAGTACGGCGGGATGCCGAACGCGTGGATGAAGAGGGTGGAGAGCACCAGCACCCCGCCGCCGGCCACCCCGGCGACGGCGGCGCGCCGCTGGGCCCAGAGCCCGCAGGCCACCATCGCGAAGATGCCGGGAAGCAAACCGAAGTCGACGAAGCGCGGGCCGTGGTCGTCGAGCGCCGCCTGCGTCGTGTAGATGAGGTCGAACAGCAGCGCGGCGAACAGGACGGCCGAGGGCACGCCGATGCGCCGCACCAGGGCGGTGGCGCGGGTGGAGAGCGTTTTCGGGACAGGCGCGGCGGGCACAACGTGACGTTACGTGATTCCCCGGTACCCGCACCTTGGCCGAGTGGCCCGCCCTCCCTCGGCCGATCGGCCGAGGCGCCCCGGGGTGTGACTGGCCGTCTGCCCGAAGTGGACGCGCCCCGATCTCGGCGAAGCTCATCGGCAGCAAGATCCGAACCGATGAACCGCAGGGAGAACTTTCGTGGACCCGAACACTCCACATGCGACGAACGGCCCGGTGCTGTCCGGCCGCGGGCTGGTGAAGCGCTACGGCACCCAGTACGCACTGGCCGGCATCGACATCGACATCCAGCCGCGGGACGCCGTCGCCATCGTCGGGCCGTCGGGCTCGGGCAAGACGTCGCTGCTGCACGTCCTGGCCGGCATCCTCCGCGCCGACGACGGGCAGATCTTCCTGGCGGGGCAGCGGATCGACCACCTCGGCGAGAAGAAGCGCAGCGAACTGCGCCGCACCGAGTTCGGGTTCGTGTTCCAGTCGGGGATGCTGGTCGCGGAGCTGTCGGCCGAAGAGAACGTCGCGCTGCCGTCGCTGCTGGCCGGGCTCGGCCGCAAGGAGGCCATCGACGCCGGCCGCCAGTGGCTCGCGCGCCTCGGCTTGGCCGGCAAGGAACGCCGCCGTCCCGGCGAGCTGTCCGGCGGCGAGGCCCAGCGCGTCGCGATCGCGCGGGCGCTGACCCACCGGCCGAAGGTCATCTTCGCCGACGAGCCGACCGGCGCGCTCGACACGCGCACCGGCCGCGAGACGATGGACGCCCTCCTCGGCGCGGCCCACGAGACCGGGGCCGCGGTGATCGTGGTGACGCACGACCGCGAGCTGGCCGAGTCGATGCCCAAGACCGTCTCCATCCGAGACGGCCTGATCGCGACGAGGCTCGCGGCATGAACTCGCTCCAGATCGCCCTGCGGGTGCTGAGGGTGGACCGGCGGACCCGGACGTCGGCGATCCTCACCGCGATCGGGGTGGCCGTCGCGACCGGGCTGGTGCTGCTGCTGGCGACGTTGCCGTTCGCCACGCAGAACCGCGAGCAGCGCGCTCTTTGGCAGGGCGAGCAGTTCTACAGCCGCGGCTCCGACGCCCCGGCCAAGATGGTCTTCAACGAGTCGAAGGACTACTTCGAAGGCAAGCAGATCATCCGCGTCGACGTCGCGCTCGCCCCCGGGGCCGCCGCGGCCGAGATCCCGCTGCCGCCGGGCGTGCCGCAGCTGCCGGGACCGGGCGAGACGGTCGTGTCGCCCGCGCTCGGCCGGCTCCTGCAGGCCAATCCGGCCGGGCAGCTCGGCGACCGGTTCGGCAAACCCGTCGGCGCGCTCACCGAAGACGGCCTCCGCTTCCCGGAGCAGCTCGTCGCCCTCACCGGGCACACCCCGGACGCGATGCCGGAGAACTCGTCCCAGGTGGCGGGCTTCCCGAGCGGGAAAGCCAGCCCGGACGCCCTGCTCATGCTGCTGTCCTGGGTCGGGATCATCGTGCTGCTGGTGCCGAGCCTGGTGCTGGTCGCGTCATCGGCCCGGCTCACCGCGGCCCGGCGGGAACGGCGGCTCGCCGCGATCCGGCTGGCCGGCGCGACCCCGGGGCAGGTCACGAACATGGTGGCGGCCGAGACGACGTTGTCGGCCGGGATCGGGGCGCTGCTCGGTCTGCTGATCAGCCCGGCGCTGCACGGCCTCGCGTCGTTCGTGCCGTGGGGCGGCGGCACCTGGCTGGCGGCCGACTTCGCGCTGCCGGTCGGCCTGACGGTGTTCATCGTCTTGGCCATCCCGGTGCTCGTGGTGCTGGCCGGCGTCCTCGGCCTGCGTCGTGTGCTCAAGAACCCGCTGTTCGCCACCGGCGGCCACTCGAAGAAGCCGTTGCACTGGTGGCGGCTGCTGGCGCTGCCCGCGGCCGGGGCCTTCTTCCTCATCGCGGTGACGACGGTCGAGGAATCCGGCGGCATCGGGCTGGTCATGGCGGGCCTGTTCCTGCTGGTCGGCTCGGCCGCGATCGTGGGGCCGTGGGTGACGTCGGCGGTCGGCGGCACGTTCGTCCGGGCCTGGCGGCGCCCGTCCGCGCTGCTCGCCGGCCGTCGCCTGCGCGACGACCCGAAGGGCGCCTACCGCGCGTCCGCCGGGATCGTGCTGGCGGTGTTCGCCGGGTCGATGGCGCTGACGCTGCTGCCGACGTTCGAATCGATGGCCGGCGGCGGGCGGTCCTTCGCCGACTCCGTGCTCTACGTCGACACCGACGGCGGGCACGCGGGCAAGATCGTCGACGAGGCCAACGCGTCCCTGCAGAAGTACGGCCAGAACGAGAAGGCGGTCGCGGTCGGCGAGGTCTACCTCGTCCGGGGTAGTGGCGACAACCGCTACGGCCACCGTGCGCTGGTGATGACCTGCGCCGACGCCGTCAAGCTGACCCGCTTCGGGCTCTCGCCGGAGAACTGCACGGGCGGGCCGGCCGTCTTCGGCGACTCGGCGATCGACCTGGCGCAGTACAAGTTCGCCGCGAACTGGGACAGCCCGGCGACGGCCGCGAAGTCGGGGACGCGGGTGGAAGCCGTCCACTACCCCGATGCCGACCTGTCCGGCTCGTTCGTCGTCGACCCGGCCACGCTGCCGGACGGCTTCACGCCGAAGGACTACACCGTCGTCGCGGCGACCACCGACGCGAACCGCGAGACCGTCCGGACGGCCCTGGGCGGACCGGCGGCCGGTGCGGAGGTCGGCAGCCGCGACCAGTACCTGTTCAACCAGGAGACCGAGCTCGGCGACCTGCGCCGGGTCACGGTGATCGGGCTGATCGCGGCGGGTGTCCTGGCCGGCTGCAGTGCCGCGGTCGCGACCGCGGGCTCGGTGATGGACCGCCGCCGCACCTTCGGGGCGCTGATGGCCGCGGGCACCCCGGTGCGGGTGCTGGCGAGGGCGTTGCGGATGGAAGCCGCGCTGCCGGCTCTGGTCGCCACCATCGGCGCGGGAATCGTCGGGGTACTCGTCGGCGTTGGGCTCTACAGCATGGTGGACCCACGGGGCATCGTGCTCAGCCCGTGGCTGCTGGCGCCGGTCGTGCTCGGCGTCGGGGTGGCCCTGCTCGGCGCGTCGGTCTGCACCCCCGCGCTCAAGCGGGTCCAGGCCGAGCCGCTGGCCGACGAATAGTGTTCGCCCCTCTGTCGGGGGAGGGGCGAACCGCGCACTTTCACGTGAAAGTGACGACCAGGGAGCGTCACTTTCACGTGAAAGTGCGCTAGCGCTTTTCGAAGATGAGGTCGTGCGAGACGCGGCCTTCGACGTCGGCGCGCTGCTCGAACTTCGTCACCGGCCGCCAGTCCGGTCGCGGTGCCCAGCCGTCGTACCGGTTGCGCAGCGCGGGTTCGCCGGAGCAGACCGCCAGCATCTGCTCGGCGTAGTTCTCCCAGTCGGTCGCCAGGTGGAAGGTGCCGCCGGGCGCGAGCCGCGACGCGACGAGCGCCGCGAACGACGGCTGCACGATCCGCCGCTTGTGGTGCTTCTTCTTCGGCCACGGGTCGGGGAAGAACAACCGCACCCCGTGCAGCGTCTCCGGCTCGACGTGCTCGGTGAGCAGCACGACGGCGTCGCCGTGCAGGAGCCGCAGGTTTTTGACACCGAGGTTTTCGGCGCGCAGCATCAGCTGGCCGAGGCCCGGGTCGTAGACCTCGGCCGCGACGTAGTTCAGCTCCGGTGCCGCGGCGGCCAGCTGCGACGTCGTCTCGCCCATGCCGGAGCCGATTTCCAGCATCACCGGCGCTTCGCGGCCGAACCACGCGGTGAAGTCGAGCGGCCCCTCGGGCAGCTCGCTCACCGTGCGGCCCAGCCGCGGCCAGTGTTCGTCCCACGCCCGCTGCTGCCCGACGGTCATCCGGCCACCGCGCTTGACGTAACTGACCACGCTGCGCAGCCGACGTCCGTCTTCGTTTTCCACGACTGGAATGTAGCTGGGCGCGCAGCGCCTCCGTTGAGGGTGGTGGCGGGGGCATGGATGGATTAACGAACGGCTTCGAACACCCCGAGACGAGAGCGCAGCCCGGCCAATCCGGCGACCGGGATCGGGTCCGGTGTCCGGCCGGTGTGCGCCGGCAGGACGTCGATCCAGCCCGGGTGCCGGTCGGTGTTCATCACAGTCGTGGGAATCGCGTGTCCCGATTGCCCGCGTTCGGACGGCATGAACTCCCAGTAGCCGGATTCGCCGTCCGCGGCCCACGGGACGAATTCCCAGCCCGGGCGCCTGCCGAGCAGTTGCGCGATCCGGTCCTCGACGCGGAAACCCTGTTCCCGCGAATCGAGCTTGCCGTCCGCCATCGCGCGCAGCCACCACGGCGCGGGCATCGGTCCCGCCATCCCGGCCGAAGCGCGGAACAGGGCCAGGACACGATCTTCGGGCGCGCGGTGCACCCAAGCCCGGCGGAGTTCGGCGGGCGTCGCCGCCGTCATGGCGGCCTGCGGGAGTTCGATCGCCCGCGACCATTCGAGGTCCAACATCGGTTCGAGCCGGGGAGCGTCGTCTTCGACGCGGGCTCGGGGAATCGTGCTGCCCAATTCTTGCCCGGTGTCCACCGTCAAGGATCACCTCCAGGGGGAGTTCAGACGGGTCCGGTGCCTTCCCTTATGAATCTTGCCTGGTCGTAGCAGTATGTCCGGTGCCTGTGAGAGAAGCCACAGTTGTTTCACCTTTTGTTAACAAGGTTTTCTGCGGTATTGAGACCGCCGTCACGCTCAGGCGTCGCGCCGTGCCGTGACGAGCACGCCGGCCACGAACAGGGCAACGGTGATCGCCGCGAAGTAACCGAGGTAGCCCCACGGGCCGAGCGGCGCGGCCGGCAGCCCCAGCGGTCCCGCGGCGAACCCACCCGCCCCGACGAACTCGTCGGCGGCGTGGAACGGCATCCACTGGTAGATCTGCTTGCCGACGCCCGGGATGATGACGAGCACGGCTTCCAGCACCTGCGTCCACACGAGGACCACCGTCAGCGCGAAGGCGACGCTGCGCAGCAGGAGCGCAACGCCGACCCCGGCCACCGCGGTGAACAGGAAGACCAGGCTCTGGCCGAGCACCGAGCGCCACTCCTCGGCCGTGTTCAGCGAGAGGTCGGCGTCGGGCTGCACCAGCGACGCCAGCCCCCACGAACCGAAGCCGACGACCAGGCCGAGCACCGCGCCGACCGCGCTGACGACCGCCAGCTTGGCCAGCAGCGCGGGCACCCGGCTCGGCACCGCCTGGAACGTCAGCCGCATGGTGCCCCAGTTGAACTCCGACGCGGTCGCGAGCACCGCGAGGACGAGCAGCACGGTCCGGCCGTTGCCGCTCGCGAGCTGGGTGTTGCCGACGGTCGGCGGGATCTCCGGGCCGGCCAGCGCGAAGAACAGCGCGGTGAAGGCGAGCGGCGCGACGAGCGCGATGGCCAGGCACCACCACGGCGCGCGGGTGCTGAAGAGCTTGATGCGCTCGGCGCGGAGCAGGTTGGTGATCATCGCGAAGCCTCCGGGGAAGTCACCGCGGGGAATTCGACGGCGTCCCGGGTGAGGTCGAGGTACGCCTGCTCGAGCGAGCCGGTGACCGGGCTCAGCTCGTGCAGTGTCGCGCCGGCGTCGAAGGCGAGCTGCCCGATCCGGTCGCTGTCCAGCCCGGAGACCACAAAAGCGCCGTCGGCTTCGGTGAACTCGGCCTGCCCGGTCAGCGCCGTCCGCAGCTCGTCGGCGTGCGGGGTGCGCACGCGGACGCCGTGTTCACTCGTCTGCGCGATGAACTCGTCCATCGTGCCCTGGTAGATCAGCCTGCCGCGGCCGATCACCACCAGGTCCTGCGCGGTTTGCGCCATCTCGGGCAGCAGGTGGCTGGAGACGAACACGGTCCGGCCCTCGGCGGCCAGCGCGTGCAGCAGCTGCCGGATCCAGGCCATGCCCTCGGGGTCGAGGCCGTTCACCGGTTCGTCGAACAGCAGCACGCGCGGGTCGCCGAGCATCGCCGCGGCGATCCCCAGCCGCTGCTGCATGCCCAGCGAATACTGCAGGACGCGCGTCTTGCCGACGCTGGTGAGCCCGACCAGCGCGAGCACCTCTTCGACGCGCTTGTCCGGGATGCCGTTGGTCGCGGCCAGCCAGCGCAGGTGGTCGCGCCCGCTGCGGCCGGGGTGGCGCCAGGTGGCGTCCAGCATCGCGCCGACCGTCCTCAGTGGATCTTTCAGCTGCCGGTACGGCTCGCCGTCGACGAGGACGGTGCCCGCGTCGGGGCTGTCGAGGCCGAGGATCAGCCGCATCGTCGTGGACTTGCCGGCGCCGTTCGGGCCGAGGAACCCGGTGACGCGCCCCGACCGCGCGGTGAACGTCAGTTCATTGACCGCGGTGGTGGCGCCGTACCGCTTGGTCAGTGCTGTCGCCTCGATCATGGCTCCCCCGTCCGTCCAGCAGAGCCTACTGCGAAACACCGGATCCGGGTCGCCCCCCGACAGCGCGACCCGGATCCGGTGTTCCCCCTATTTCCCCTGTTTCCCCTCAGGCGTCCCGCTTCTTCGCGACCCCGAGCGCGACGAGCAGGAACACGATGGCGATGCCGGCGAAGTACGCCAGCGCCCAGCCGGGGCTCAGCGGCGAGTCCGACGGCGCCGGGCCGTCGACCTCCGCCGAGCCGCGCAGGAACTTGTTCGCCACGTTGAACGGCAGCCACTCGTGGATGTGGTTCCCGATCTTCGGGATCAGCTGCACCAGCTCTTCGACGGCCAAGTAGTAGATGAGCAGCAGCGCGATGGCGCCCGCGCTGTGCCGGATCAGAATTCCGAGCGCCACCGCGAGCACCGCGCTGATGGCGAACACCGGCCCGAGCCCGGCGACGTTCATCCAGTCCTGCGAGGTGTGCAGGCCGAGGCCGTCGTTCGGCCGCATGAGCATGCCCAGGCCCAGCGCGCCGAAGGCGGCGATCTCGCCGATGACCAGCGCCACCAGCGCGACGAGGATCGCCTTGGCGATCAGCGCCGGCGAGCGGTGCGGCACCGCCTGGAACGTGGTGCGGATGGTGTTGAAGCGGTATTCGGTGGTCACCGAGAGCGCGGCGAGCACCATGACGACGGCGATGCCGAACTGGGAGCCGCCGAACTGGGTGGCCGACAGCGAGAGCTGGGCGTCGGACGGCGTCGCGCCGGCGATGATGGCCGCGAAGCCGATGGTCAGGGCCAGGGTGATGAGCGCGCACCACCACGGTGAGCGGGTGCTGAACAGCTTGATGCGTTCGACCGCGAGCAGATTCATGATCTTGGTTTCCCCGGTTACTTGGCGGACTCGAGCACGTGCTGCGCCTCGGCGTCGAGACCGGTGTGGTACTCGACGGAGTCGCCGGTGATCTGCATGAAGGCCTGCTCGAGCGAGCCGGTCTGCGGGCTCAGCTCGTGCAGCACGATCCGGTTGGCGGCCGCGATCTCCCCGATCTTGTCGCTGTCCATCCCGGACACCACGAGCGCGTTCGCCTCCTCGGTGACGCCGGCGCTGGCGCGCTGCAGGGCGTCCCGGAGCTCGGCCAGCTGCGGAGAACGCACCTTCACCGTGTTTTCCGCTGCGCGAGCGACGAAGTCTTCGGTGGACGACTGCGAAATCAGCTGTCCCCGGCCGATCACCACGAGGTTGCTCGCGGTCAGCGCCATCTCCGAAAGCAGGTGGCTCGACACAAAAACAGTGCGGCCTTCCTCGGCCAAGCGGTGCATGAACTTCCGGATCCAGAGGATGCCCTCGGGGTCGAGGCCGTTCACCGGCTCGTCGAACAGCAGCACCTCGGGGTCGCCGAGCAGGGCGGCCGCGATGCCGAGCCGCTGCGACATGCCGAGCGAGAACCCGCCGGCGCGCTTGCCCGCCACACTCGTCAGGCCGACCGTGTCGAGGACCTCCTCGACGCGGGCGGCGGGAATGCGGTTGGACTTCGCCATCCACTGCAGGTGGGCGCGCGCCGAACGGTTGGGGTGCACCCACTTCGCGTCGAGCAACGCGCCGACGGTGCGCAGCGGCTCCTTGAGCTCGTGGTACTTCTTGCCCCCGATGGTGACCTGGCCACCGGTCGGGTTGTCCAAGCCCAGGATCATCCGCATGGTGGTGGACTTGCCCGCCCCGTTCGGACCGAGGAAGCCGGTGACCTGACCCGCGGCCACGGAGAACGACAGGTTGTTCACCGCCAGCGTTTTTCCGTACCGTTTGGTGAGGCCCGTTGCCTCGATCATGACTGCTCCTCTTCCGCCCCTCGCTTACGACGCGTTCATCGTCGCGGGTCGGGGATGGTTCGCGCGTCACCCTGTAGGCCGAACCGCTCCCCCTACCTGAGTAGTACCTTGCTGGCTCTTCGGCCGATGCGCGATCCGTGATGACCCTGAGGCAACCCTGATTCGCACCTATTAATGAACTGTGGTTCAATAACTGGGTGGCCCGGCCGAGGAGCATCACCGACGAGCGGCTGCTGGGTGCGGCGGAGACCGTGATCGGCCGCTGCGGCCCCGGTTTCACGCTCGCGCAGGTGGCTTCGGAAGCCGGGGTTTCGGTCGGCACGGTCGCGCAGCGGTTCGGCTCGAAGAGCGGTCTGCTGCAGGCGATGAGCCGTCGGGCCACGCGGCGGGCGGTCGCGCAGATGCGGGAGTGCGCCGAGCGGGCCGGCGACCCGGTCGAGGGCCTGCGCGCCGCGGCGGTGTCGGTCTACGCGGTGCTCGGTGACGCCGAAGAGGCGGCGAACCACCTGGGTCAGTTCGGTGTGGACATCGGCGACCCGGTGCTGCGGTCGCTGCTGGG
Organism: Amycolatopsis sp. A133; assembly: GCF_031082405.1. Lineage (GTDB taxonomy): Bacteria > Actinomycetota > Actinomycetes > Mycobacteriales > Pseudonocardiaceae > Amycolatopsis. The sequence continues at coordinate 214,783 of NZ_JAVHJU010000067.1, read as the reverse complement.
CGAGCACTTCACGGCAGTCGAGGAAGAACTGCGGCGGCTGGTGCGGGCGGCGGCTCCTGCCTTGCCGTACGCGCCGAGCGTGCCGCGGGCGGCCCGTGCGGTGCTCGGCGTGCTCAATGGGGTGTCGATCGACTGGTCGATCCGGCCGCACGGGCGGCTGGCCGACCGGCTGGCGGAGGACGTCGACGCGGTGCTGGCCGCGTGGCGGGGACGGGAGGACGCATGAGTTTGCAGGGCAAGGTCGCGGTGGTCACCGGGGCGACCCGTGGTTGTGGCCGGGCGATCGCGGTGGAGCTGGGCCGCGCGGGCGCGACGGTGTACGTCACCGGCCGCACGACGCGCGAAAAGACGTCACCGATGAAGCGACCGGAGACGATCGAAGAGACGGGCGAACTGGTCGAGGCGGCCGGCGGGCGCGCGGTGGTGGTCCGCTGCGACTTCACGTCGGTGTCCGATGTGGACGCGTTGAAGGCCCGCGTCGAGTCCGAAGTGGACGGAATCGACATCCTGGTCGACGACGTCTGGGGCGGCGACATGTACTTCCACTTCGACGCGCCCTTCTGGGAGACGCCGCTGGAGGACGCGCTCACCCTGACGCACAACGCGCTCGACACGCACCTCATCGCGCTGCACAAGCTCCTGCCGCTGGTGATCGCCCGCCGCGGGCTCGTCCTGGAGGTGACCGACGGCGACAACGACGACTACGTCGGCGCCGGTCTCCCCTACTACCTGGCCAAGTGCGGCATCCGCGCGCTCGGCCGCGCCCTCGGAGCCGAGCTGAAGAACGACGGCTGCGTCGGCCTCGCGGTGACGCCGGGGTTCCTGCGCTCGGAGTCGATGCTCGACCACTTCGAGGTGACGGAGGAAAACTGGCGCGACGCGATCGGCAAGCTCGCCCCGGTCGACTTCAAGATCTCCGAGACGCCGTACTTGCTGGCCCGAGGCGTCGCAGCCCTCGCCCAAGACCCCGAGGTCTCCCGCTTCGCGGGCCGGACGCTGGCGTCCTGGACGTTGATGAAGGAGTACGGCTACACGGACATCGACGGCGACCGCCCGGACTTCGGCCGTTGGCTCACCGAAGTCCGCAACGCAGGCAAAGACCCCGCAACCACCCCACCCGACGCCTTCCGCTAACCCCGCACTTTCACGTGAAAGCTCGGGACCCAGGTGGGAGCTTTCACGTGAAAGCTGGGGTTGTCCACAACTTGAATGGGGTGTGGACAACTCGGGTTAGTTGATCTTGAAGCGGCGGTTTGCGGCCGGGGGTGCGGCATTCTCGGCTCGTGTTGTACGCCTCCGCCGAGTTCGAGTTCGCCGAGCCTTTCCTGGGCAGCAATGCCATCGCCGCGGGGGCCGTGACCGAACAGGCCCTGCGATCACCGCTGTTCACGAAGCTCTTCCGCAACGTCTACGTGGCTTCGGCGACCCCGATCACGCATGTGCTGCGTTGCCGAGCCGCTGCGCTCCTGGCGCCGCCGTGCGCGGTTCTCACCGGCTGCTCGGCCTCGACCGTCCGCGGCGTGGAACTGGCCGGAGTGCACGACCCCGTCGAGTTCGTCCTGCCGGAAAGTGTGTTGTTCGCCGTGCAGGACGGCGTGCACATCCGGCGGACCAGCCGGGGGCGGATCGACAGCGAGCCTTGGCGGGAAATCCGGTTGGCGTCGTCAGCACGCCTCGTCTTCGACATCCTGACCGACACGAAGCTGCACCGCTCGCTTCCGAGGGTCGTCGGCTACCTCGACGCATTGCTCCGAGTCGGTGAGGTCGACGCGACGGCGCTGGCGGCCTACCTGAAAGGCCGCCGGGAGAACGGGATCGTCCGCGCGCGAAGAGCCCTCCAGCTCGCCGATCCGCGTTCGGAGAGCATTCCCGAGTCCGAGTTGCGGGTCTGGCTAACCGTAGCCGGCCTCGCCCCCGACCTCCAGGTTCAGGTCTTCGACGAACAAGGCGCGTTCGTGGGCCGGTTGGACCTGGCCTTTCCCGACCGGAAGCTCGCAGTGGAGTACGACGGCGACTGGCACCGAGATGGTGCCCAGCCGCAGCGAGACGAGGCACGCCGAGCGGCGATTCGCGCGTTGGGCTGGCGCTTCGTGATCGTCACCAAGGCTGAGCTGTACGGAGCGCCGAAGGCTGTGGTCGCGGCGGTCCGCGCGGAGCTTTCACGTGAAAGTGCCGCGTGAGGGGTCAGGAGATGCCGGGGCGGGCGAGGCCGGTTTCGTAGGCGAGGACCACGGCCTGGACCCGGTCTCGCAGCTCCAGCTTCGCCAGGATCCGTCCGACGTGCGTCTTCACCGTCGCCTCGGAGAGGAACAGCGTGTCGGCGATCTCCAGGTTCGACATGCCCTTGGCGATCAGCACGAGCACCTCGCGTTCGCGGTCGGTGAGCACGTCCAGTTCGGCGGTGTCCCGCATCGGGGAGCCGCCGGTGCCGACGAAGCGGTCCAGGAGGCGGCGGGTCACCGACGGCGACACCACCGCGTCGCCCGAAGCGACCGCGCGCAGCGCCGACACCAGGTGGTCGGGCTGGGTGTCCTTGAGGAGGAACCCGCTCGCCCCGCCTTGCAGCGCCGCGTAGACGTACTCGTCGAGGTCGAACGTCGTCATCACGAGCACGCGCGCGGTGCCGTCGGCGACGATCCGCTTCGTCGCCTCGACGCCGTCGAGCACCGGCATCCGGACGTCCATCAGCACGACGTCGGGGCGCAGCTCCTCGGCCAGCTTGATCGCCTGCGCGCCGTCGCCCGCCTCGCCGACGACGTCGATGTCGGCTTGCGCACCCAGCACCATGCGGAACCCGACGCGCATCAGTTCCTGGTCGTCGACGACCACCACCCGGATCACTTGTCCAACCTAACCGGCAGGGCCGCGCGGACCTGCCACCCTCCGCCCGGAGCCGGGCCCACGTCCAATGTCCCGCCGTACACGTGCGCGCGCTCGCGCATGCCGATCAGGCCGTTGCCGCCCGGCAGCCGGGGGTCGCGCCGGCCGGCGGGGACCAGCTGCGGGACAGCGCCGGCGCCGTCGTCGGACACCAGCACCTCCACCAGGTCGCCGGTGCGGTGCACCCGCACCGACGCCGTTGCGCCGCGGCCGGCGTGCTTGAGCGTGTTGGTCAGCGACTCCTGCACGATCCGGTAGATCCCCAGCGAGACGCCGGCGGGCAGGTCGCCGAGCTCGCCGGCTTCCAGCTCCACCGGCACCCCGGCGGCGCGCATCCGGTCGGCCAGCTCGGCGAGGGCGTGCACGTCCGGCTGCGGCACCCGCGGCTCGCCGTCGGCGTCGTCGCTGCGGAGCACGTCCAGCAGCCGCCGCAGTTCGCCCAGCGCGCCGCGGCCCGTCTCGGAAATCGTGTGCAGGGCCCGCTGGGCGAGTTCGGGGTTGCTCTGCATCGCGTAGGACGCGCCGTCGGCCTGCACGACCATCACGCTCACCGCGTGCGCGACGACGTCGTGCAGCTCGCGGGCGATCCGTCCGCGTTCTTCGGCCACCGCAATCCGGGTGGCCTGGTCCCGTTCGGTCTCGAGCAGGTGCAACCTGGCCTCCACTTCCACGTCGTAGGCGCGCCGGGCCCCGACGAACTCGCCGAGGGTCCAGCACAGGGCGATCCCGAACGCCAGGAACAGCACCGAGATGACGAGCTCGTCCGTCTGCTCCAGCGCCAGCTGCACGGCCGAGGAGAGGACCACGGCGCCGACGAAGACCAGACCCTGCCGCCGCCCCACGTAGACGACGACCGAGTAGATGCTCATCGCCAGCCCGGCGGCGCCGGCGGTGCCGAGCTGGAGCGACCCGTGCACGACGCTCAGCACCAGCACGGTGTAGGCCGACCACAGCGGTGACCTCCGCCGGAACACCAGCGGCACCACCATCGCGATGTCCAGCGGCACCGCGACGTACCAGGGCGGCAGCTCGGCGATTTCGTCGAAGCCGTCGGCGGCGAACAGCAGCAGGTCGAACAGGCCGAGCAGGACGGCGAGCACCGTGTCGCCCGCCATGGGGTGGGCACGCATCCAGAGACTCAGCCGTCGCACCACACAACACTAGGTCGGGCGGCGGAGCTCGCGCGTCGGTCGCCGGTACCACCTTCGGTGCGACCTGCGGATGAGGAGCATGGCACGATTCAGGGGTGGTCCGTACAGGGGCTGTCCGTGAGACGGGGGAGGGCTGGGGGCCGTGACGTCACCGGAGCAGGGCCGGCTCGCGGGTCCGCTGTCGATGTCGGTGGCCAACCTGTGTCACCGCCTGCAGCCGCAGGTCTCCGCGCGCACCGCCGCCGGGTTCGCCGAGGTGCTGCGCCGGCTCGGGGCGCCCCTGCAGGTGGCCGTGGCCGGCCGGATCAAGTCGGGCAAGTCCACGCTGGTCAACGCGCTGATCGGGCGCCGGGTCGCGCCGACCGACATCGGCGAGTGCACGCGGCTGGTGACCCGCTTCCAGTACGGCACGGTGGACCGGGTCGAGATCGTCTTCACCGACGGCCGCAAGCAGGTGCTGCCCTTCGCTTCCGACGGCATGATCCCCGCCGAGCTGGGCGTCGACATCGAGCAGGTGTCGCACATCGAGGCGTACCTGACCAACGCCGTGCTCCAGGGCATGACGGTGATCGACACCCCGGGCCTCGGCTCGCTCGACGCCGCTTCGGTGTCCCGCACCGAGCAGCTCCTGGGCGCGGCGAAGCACCGCAAAGAAGACGACGAAGAGGGCTCCGACGAGCTCGACGACACCTCGCGCAACGCCGTCGCCGGCGCGGAGGCCGTCCTGTACGTCGTCACCCAGGGGGTCCGCGCGGACGACCAGCAGGCCCTCGCCGCCTTCACCGCGGCCACGGCGAGCCGTGAGGCCGGTCCGGTCAACGCGATCGCCGTCCTCAACAAGGCCGATACCATCGCGCCCGAGTCGGTCGAAGGCGCCGGCGGCGACGTCTGGAAGGCCGCGACGCTGCTCGCCGAGAAGCAGGCGTCGACGCTGAAGCCGCGGGTCGCCGACGTGCTGCCGGTGATCGGGCTGATCGCCGAGTCCGCCGAGTCCGGCGGGTTCACCTCGGCCGACGCCGAGGCCCTGCGGCAGCTCGCCGACCTCGACGACGACGTCCTGCAGACCATGTTGATCTCGGCTGACATCTTCACGAGCTGGGAGTGCGACGTGCCGGCGGGCACCCGGCTGCGGCTGCTGGAGAAGCTCGACCTGTTCGGCATCTCGCACGCCGTCGAGGCCATCCGCAAGGAACCGGAGATCACGGCGGGCGCGTTGCGGCGGGCGCTGCTCGACGCGTCCGGCCTCGAAGCCGTCCGGCAGCGGCTGGCGGTGGTGTTCGCGGCCCGCGCCGACGGCATCAAGGCGGCCGCGGCGCTGGCCTCGGTGACCGCGCTCGCGCACGCGTCGGCCGACCCGGCCGAGCGCCAGCGCGTCCACGACGCCATCGAGGTGCTGCTCGCCAAGCCCGAGGCCCACCAGCTGCGGTTGCTCGAAGCGCTGACGCTGGTCGCCTCCGGCGCGGTCGACATGCCGGAGGACCTCTCCGAAGAGGTGCTGCGGGTCGGCAGCAACGCCGACGTCGGCGCCCAGCTCGGCAAGCCCGGTGCCCCGCGGCCGGAGCTGGCCGCGCACGCGCTCGAACGCGCGGGCTGGTGGCGCTCCTTCGCCTCCTTCGGTGCGACGCCGGCGCAGAGCCGCGTCGCGCACGTCGTCCACCGGGCCTACTTCTTGATCTGGCAACAGATCCGGGAAGCGTGAGTTTGTTTCTGCTTGCCGACTTCGGCTGAGCCGAAGCGTTTCCCGCGTACTGTGAGGACGTGCGCCTAGAAAACACGACATCCTGGCGAGCGGGCTGGAGCAGCGAGACCGAGGTCGACGTCGCGCTGTACATCCGTGACGCCCTGGCCCTGTCCGTTTCCGAAGGACAGGTGCTGCCGCCGGTGGAGCCGCAGGTTCCGGTGCACGTCCCACCCGGGGTCGACCGGGCGGCCGTCCAGGAGCAGTGGGCCGACTGGTGGGTCGACCTGCTGGCCTTCCTGCGCAACCGCGAGGACCCCGATCCGCGCAGCACCCGCACCCGGTACGGCAGGCCGGCGCTCGCCCCCGGCTCGGCGATGCGGGAGGCGGTCGACTTCTTCGGCCCGGCCGCGGCCCGCCACTTCGCCAACGCCCGCGGCCCCGCCCTGCGCGGCTCGGGCGAGCCGTCGGGCGGCACCCCGTGGGCGCCCGGCTTCTACCGCCGCCAGATCGTGGCCGGCGAGCGGCTCGGCCAGCTGGTCCGCGAAGCCGAGGTGAAGCAGGGCCGGCGCGCGTACCCGTTCCGGCTCAACGTCATCGAGATCTCGGTCGCCGGCTCGATCTGGCTGCGCACGGCCGAGGACCAGCTGCTCGTCTCGTCCCGCCTCGCCGAGGACGGCCCGGGCCTGGAGGCGGTCCTGCGAGAGGTGATCGGCGAGCTGGTCTGACCCCCGGCTTTCATAAACCGAGTACGCGGTCTAATAATAGGCGGCATGGAGACGACCGTCGACGAGCCGTCGTGGCTGCGCACCGGGTCCTGGATCGGCTGCCCCCTCACCGGCGGTGCGCTCGGCGTGGGCGTCTGGGCCGTCGCCGCCTGGGTCGGTGACCTGCCCGCCTTCCCGTTCCAGGGCGTGTTCAAGGTGCTCACCAAGCTGCCCCAGCCGTGGGCGGCGCTGGCCGCGGTCGCCGGCGGGCTCGTGCTCGGCCTGGTGTTCGCCGCGATCTGGGCGCACGAGCGGCTGGTCGTCACGGTGTCGCCGACCCGGGTCACGCTGGTCCGCGGCGACAAGACCCGGCGCATCGAGGCCGAGCTCGAAGCCGTCTACCTCGACGGCAAAGACCTCGTCCTGCGCACCACCGACGGCCGGGAGATCGCGCGGGAGAAGACCGACCTTCCGGGCCGCGAGCTGGCGCCCGCCTTCGCCGAGCACGGCTACCCCTGGCGGGACGAGCCACCGGTCGAGCGATGAGGACCGTCGATCCGGCCAAGCACGCGGCCAAGCGGGCCGCGATCGTCGGCGCCGCGGCCGGCTGCTTCGCCGAGAAGGGGTTCGAACGGACGACGACGGCGGACATCTGCCGGGCCGCGGGCATCAGCTCCGGCAGCCTCTTCCACTACTTCCCCAGCAAGCGCGCGGTGTTCACGGCGATCTTCACCGACGACGCCGCCGAGACGGCCGAGCGCCTCGAGACCGCGGCGAAGGCCGGCGACCCGGTGGCCGCGCTGCTCGACGTCGTCGAGGAGCTGGCCGGGCAGATCGCGCAGCCGGGGGTCGTCCGGATCGTGCTGGAAGCCGCCGCGCAGGCCGCCCGCGACGACGAGTTCGCCCAGCTGATCCACCGCAACGACAGCGCACTGCGCGACGGGTTGGCGGTCCTGGTCGGGCGGGCCGTCGACGCCGGGCTGATCGATCCCGGCGTCTCCCCGCGGGCGGCCGCCGGGTGGGTCGCGGGGCTGATCGACGCCATGATTTCGCGGGCCAGTCTCGACCCGGACCTCGATCTGCCCGCCGAACAGGCGATCCTCCGGACGATCCTGATCCGGTTCCTTCGCCCGGTTTCGCCCCCGGACGGCGCCTGAGTCCGCCAAACTGTGGGCATGGCGTGGTTTCGCAAGGACGGAACCGACCGCGGTTCCGCCGCGTCGGACACCGATGTGCACCCCTTGCAGCAGCAAGTAAGCGATCTTGAGCGCGCTCTTGCGGATCGCCAGGCGTTGATCCAGATGTGCCTCTACGCGCTGGACCGCGCCCGCAGCGGCGGCGTCGTCGAACGGCTCGAAGAAGGGCTCGCCGCGATCGGCGTCCAGGCCCTGCGCCCCGACGGCGAGCGGTTCGACCCGGCCCGGCACGAGGCAGGCGGCGCGATCCCCACCGAAGACCCGGCGCTCGACGGGATCGTGGCGGAAACCGAGGTCACCGGCTTCGCCGACCACGACCGGCTGCTGCGCGCCCCCATCGTCACCGTCTACGCGAAGAAGAACCTGTGAGCGCACCGACCGCGCCGAGCCTGCCCGCGCAGGTCACCGCGACCCGAGACCAGCTGCTGACCCTCGTCCGCGACGCCGATCCGGCGGCCGCCAAGTGGGTCGACGACATCCGGAAGGCCCGGCCGAAGAAGCCGGCCGTCGTGGTCGTCGGCGAGACGAACCGCGGGAAGAGCTCGCTGGTCAACGCGCTGCTGGCCCGACCGGGGCTGTCTCCGGTCGACGCCGACGTCGCCACCGCGACCTACCTGGTGTTCGACCACGCGGACACCTGGGGCGCGCAGGCCTGCTACCCCGGCCAGCTCGCGCCGGTGCCGATCGACCTCGGCCAGCTGATCCACTGGGTGTCGGCCGCGCACGAGCTGCCGCCGGGCCAGCTCCCGCCGCGGTACGTCGAGGTCACCGGGCCGGTGCCGCTGCTGGAACGGCTTTCGCTGGTCGACACCCCGGGAGTCGGCGGGCTCGACTCGATGCACGGCGAACTCGCCAAGGAAGCCGCCGCGGGGGCGACCGCGCTGCTGTTCGTCGTCGATGCGTCGGCGCCGTTCACCACCACCGAGCTGCAGTTCCTGCGCGACGTCGGCGAGCGCGTCGAGACCGTGGTGTTCGCATTGACCAAGGTGGACATGTTCCGCGGCTGGCGCGAGATCATGGAGGCCGACCGGCAGCTGCTGCGCGACCACGCGCCCCGCTTCGCCGACGCGGTGTTCCACCCGGTGTCGGCGCGGATGTTCGAGACGGCGGCGAAAGCACCCAACGAGCAGATGGCCGCGATGCTGCGGGAGAAGTCCGGCGTCGCCGCGATCCAGATGGCGTTGCAGGAGCTGCTCGTCGGCCGCTCGGCGATGCTCGGCGAGGCCAACACGCTGCGCGCCCTGTCCAGCGCGCTGGGTGAACTCAAGGCGAAACTGCAGGCCGAGAGCCGGGCGCTGTCCGCGGGTGAGGCCGAGGCGGAGCAGCTGCGCGAACGCCGCGACCAGCTCCAGGCCGAACGCCGGACCTCCACCCGCGGCTGGCAGCTGAAGCTGCGCGGCGAGGTGCAGCGCACGCGCGTCGAGGTCACGCACGAGTCCGGCAGGCAGATGCGGGACGCGCAGACCCATTTCCGCCAGCTGATCGACGGGGCGAAGCGCGACGAACTCGCCGCGCTGCCGCAGCAGGTCGACATCGCGCTCCAGACGACGTCGCAGCGGATCTCGATGCTGCTCTCGCAGCGGCTGAACCAGGTCACGAACGTCTCGCTTTCGGAGCTGTTCTCGCCCGAGGAGCTCGACGTCATCCGCGCGCAGTTCGCCAGGGCGGGCGGCCCGCCGGTGATCCTGCGCCCGCCGGACAAGAAGCCGCCGACGGCCGAGGACAAGCTGCTCGTGTTCATGGGCATCTCCGGCGGCGTCGGCGCCGGGAAGGTCGCCGCGCTGCCGCTGGCCGGCGTCGCGATCCTCAACCCGGTGGTACTGCCCGCGACGATCATCATCGGCCTCGGCGCCGGCTGGTGGATGGCCCGCACGCGCAAGCACGCGGCCGACAAGCAGCACCTGAAGCAGTGGCTGGTCGAGGCCATCGCGGACGCCCGTTCGACGCTCGACCAGCTCGTCGCCGAGCAGCTCATCGAGGCCGAGCAGCAGCTTTCGATGGCACTGGACGAGGCGCTGGGCCGCCGCATCGACGCGATCGAGGCCGAGCTGAAGGAAGTCGACAAGACGATCAAGATGGGGGCGCAGGAACGCGCCAAGAAGATCGCCGTCGTGTCGAAGCGGCTCAAAGAGGTCAGCGACGGCCGCGAGCGCGCCGAAGCCTTCCTGACCCGGATCCGGGCGCTGCGGGACAAGACGGCCTGACCCGGGTCCGGTTGTGAAGCGGAACCGAACGGGCCTACGGTGAGTCATACCCTCAGACAGCAGGTCAGAGATCGGCGTTACCCGGTTCAAAGGGGGAAGTCCCATGTGGGTCGACGAGAGTGGCGGCAGCGAAACCGACGCGAGCAGCCCGGACGCGATGACCGTCCACGTCGACGGCCAGGAGTACCAGGCCGAGGTCAACTACGACCTGAACGAGGACGGCGTCAACGACACCGCCATCATCGAGCACGATGACGGCACGTCGCAGGCCTTCATCGACACGAACCACGACGGTGAGGCCGACCAGTACGCCGTGCTGGACGAGACCGGGCACGTCGTCGAGCAGGCCGTCTACGACGAGGCCAGCGGCCAGTGGGTCGAGGCCCCCGGCAGCGGGGGCGACGACTCGGACACCGGCGGCCGCGACGACAGCTCCGGCGGCCACATCCACGCCGACCTGCCGGACGGCGAGGTGGACGCGGGGGTCGCGACCATCGACACCGACCACGACGGGCACAACGACACCGCCATCGTCGAGACGAAGAGCGGCGGCACCATCGCGTTCACCGACAAGGACGGCGACGGCGAAGCGGACATCGCGGTGCAGACCGACGCCGACGGCACGACCACGACGTTCGAGCACTCCGGCCCCGGCCAGTGGACCGAGGTCTCCAGTGGACTGATGGACGCCGGGACCGAAAGCGACCCGGCCGACGACGCCGCGTGGGGCGCGGCCGGCACGCAGACGCTGGAGGGTGTCGCGCGCATCGACTCCGGCACGGGGCAGTGGATCTCGCCGAACTGAGGTGACCCACGTCATAGTTTCAAAGCCCGGGGCTTCGGCCTCGGGCTTTTTTCATGTCGTCAATGAAAAGAAAAGCGGCTTCTGAATCGATCCCCTTATCGGTCCTGTGAGAGAACGTACACGTCAGCTCTCTGTTACCTGCCGGTCATGCGGTTACTCTCGAAGAATCCCAGAATCCGCACACCGGTTCGCCAGCCGGTGTGCGAAGCCATTCGGTCGCCGGCAATGACGCCCGCACCGGGACAACGTCGTTCCGGTGCGGGCGCATTTGTCGTCGGAAGTCAGGAGTAGAGATGACCGCAGTCGCCATCCCCGGACTGGACACCGCGCCGACGACGCACACCGGCGTGCTGTCCTTCGTCCGGGAGGTCGCCGAGCTGACCAACCCGGACCGCGTGGTGTGGGTCGACGGGTCTGACGAAGAAGCCGCCCGGATCAACCAGGAGCTGGTCGAGACGGGCACGTTCGTGCAGCTCAAGTCGAAGCCGAACTCCTTCTGGGCCACTTCCGACCCGGACGACGTCGCCCGCGTCGAAGACCGGACCTTCATCTGTTCGGAGCGTCCCGATGACGCCGGTCCGACCAACAACTGGATGGACCCGGCCGAGATGAAGGCCACCATGACCGAGCTGTTCCGCGGCTCGATGCGTGGCCGCACGATGTACGTCATCCCGTTCTGCATGGGCCCGCTCGGCGACGAGAATCCCAAGCTGGGTATCGAAATCACCGATTTCGCCTACGTCGTCGCCTCGATGCGCGTGATGACCCGCGCGGGCAAGGCCGCACTCGAGAAGTTCGTCGCGCCGGACGGCAGCGAGCGCGAATTCGTGCCCGCGCTGCACTCGGTCGGCAAGCCGCTCGAGCCGGGCGAGAAGGACGTTTCCTGGCCCTGCAACGAAACGAAGTACATTTCGCACTTCCCGGAGGAGCGCGCGATCTGGAGCTACGGCTCGGGTTACGGCGGCAACTCCCTGCTGGGCAAGAAGTGCTACTCGCTGCGCATCGCGTCGGTGATGGCCCGCGACGAGGGCTGGCTCGCCGAGCACATGCTGATCCTCAAGCTGATCTCGCCCGAGGACAAGGTCCACTACGTCGCGGCGGCGTTCCCGAGCGCCTGCGGCAAGACCAACCTCGCCATGCTGCAGCCGACCATCCCGGGCTGGCGCGCCGAGACCCTGGGTGACGACATCGCCTGGATGCGCTTCGGCGAGGACGGCCGGCTGTACGCGGTCAACCCGGAGTTCGGCTTCTTCGGCGTCGCGCCGGGCACCGACTGGCACACCAACCCGAACGCGATGCGCACCATCGAGAAGGGCAACACGGTCTTCACGAACGTCGCACTGACCGACGACGGCGACATCTGGTGGGAGGGCATGGAAAACCAGCCGGCCCACGCCACCTCGTGGAAGGGCCAGGACTGGACGCCGGACTCCGGCGAGAAGGCCGCCCACCCGAACTCGCGCTACTGCACGCCGATGTCGCAGTGCCCGACCCTCGCGCCGGAGTGGGACGACCCGAAGGGCGTGCCGATCTCGGCGATCCTTTTCGGCGGCCGCCGCAAGACCACCGTGCCGCTGGTGAACGAGGCCCGCGACTGGCAGCACGGCGTGTTCATGGGCGCCACCATGTCGTCGGAAACCACCGCCGCGGCCGCCGGCGCGGTCGGCAACGTCCGCCGCGACCCGATGGCGATGCTGCCGTTCCTCGGCTACCACGCCGGTGACTACTTCAAGCACTGGCTGAACCTCGGCAAGAACGCCGACGCGACCAAGCTGCCGAAGATCTTCTACGTCAACTGGTTCCGCCGCGGCGACGACGGCCGGTTCCTGTGGCCGGGCTTCGGCGAGAACTCGCGGATCCTCAAGTGGGTCGTCGAGCGCGTCGAGGGCAAGGGCAACGCCGTCGAGACGCCGGTCGGGTTCGTGCCGCGCGCCGAGGACCTCGACACCGAGGGCCTGACCGAGCCGCTCGAAGACATCCAGGCCGCCCTGGACGTCAAGCCCGAGGAGTGGCGCGCGGAGCTGCCGCTGATCGAGGAGTGGTTCGAGAAGATCGGCGACAAGGTCCCGACCGCGCTGCGTGACGAGCTCGACGCGCTGGCCCAGCGCCTCGCCTGAGCAGTCTGCCGCGGCTTGTCGTGAGTGGTAAGGCGGGTTAGAACCCGCCTTACCACTCACGAGCGCGTCCCCGGGTACGTTCGCGGCCATGAGACCGTTCCGCTTCGGGGTGGCGTTGTACGTGCCCGGCTCACGGGCCGAGTGGGTGGCGAAGTGCCGCCAGGCCGAGGACCTCGGCTACGACGTCGTCGGCGTGGTCGACCACCTCGGCCGGGTCGCGCCGGTGCCCGCCCTGCTCCTCGCCGCCGAGGCCACCGAGCGGATCCGGCTGAACACCTACGTCCTCAACGCGAGCTTCCACAACCCGGTGGTCCTGGCCCGCGACCTCGCCGCGCTCGACGAATTCACCGGCGGCCGGGTGGAGATCGGGATCGGCGCCGGGTACGTCCGCGCGGAGTTCGAAGCCGCCGGGATCGACTGGGGCACGCCCGGCCGCCGGTTCCGCCGGCTCGTCGACGTGGTCACCGCGCTCGAGCGCGAGTTCGCCGGCCGCCCGCGGCCGCCCCTGCTGCTCGGCGGCCGCGGCGACCGGATGCTGACCTTCGCCGCTGCGCACGCCGAGACGATCGCCCTCACCGGCACGGCACCCGGCGCGGCCGAGGGGCGGCTGGCCCTGGCCGGTTCCGCCGCGCTGGCCGAGCGCGCCGGCTTCGTGCGGCGGGTGCTCGACGGCCGGGACACCGAGGTGAACCTGATGGTCCACTTCGTCCGGATCACCGATGACCGGCGGGCGGCACTGGAAACGGCGCACCAGCTCGTGCCGCACCTCGACGTCGAGGAACTCGGCGCGCTGGCCACGGTCCTCGTCGGCTCGGCGGAAGCAGTGGCCGAACAGCTGCTGCACACCCGCGAAACCCTGGGCGCCAGCTACTTCACGGTGCTCGAAGACGACCTGACCAGGCTTGCCCCGGTGATCCAAAAGCTCCGTTGAGTACCTTGTCCGTATGACTGGGGATTTCCGCTTCGGCGTCAACATGGTCGTGCCGGACAGCCGCGCCGCCTGGGTCGAGAAGTGCCGCAAGGCCGAGGACCTCGGCTACGACGTCCTGTCGGCGGCCGACCACCTCGGCATGGCGCCGCCCTTCCCGGCGCTCGTGCTCGCCGGCGAGGTCACTTCGCGTGTCAAGCTGAACACCTTCGTGCTGAACACGCCGTTCTACAACCCGGTGCTGCTGGCCCGGGACGTCACGGGCACCGACCAGTTCACCGGCGGACGGCTGGAGCTGGGGCTCGGCGCCGGGTACGTCAAGGCGGAGTTCGAGGCCGCCGGGATGCCGTTCCCCTCGGCCCGTGAGCGCGTCGACCACCTCGAGCGGACGATCACCGAGCTCAAGCGGCTGTACGCCGACCCGGAGCACAAGCCGGCGCCGGTGCGCCCGGCCGGGCCGCCGCTGCTGCTCGGGGGCCGCGGCGACCGGGTGCTGACGCTGGCCGCCGAGCACGCCGACATCATCGGCTTCACCGGCACCACCAAGACCCCCGACGGCGCGCCACTGGCGGCGGCCGCTCCCGAGGAGGTCGACGAGCGGGTGGCGTTCGTCCGGGCGAAGCTCGGCGAGCGCGCGTCCGAAGTCGAGTTCAACCTGCTCTGCCAGTACGTGAAGGTGACGAACGACCGCGCGGCCGGCCTCGCCGAGGTCGAAAAGCTCGTCGGCGGCCGGTTGACCGCCGAGGCGGCCGGCGAGCTGCCGGTCGCCTTCGTCGGCACCCCCGCGCAGATCGCCGACCAGATCCGCGGGCACCGGGAGCGGTTCGGCTTCGGTTACTTCACCATCCTGGAACCGTTCCTGGAGGAGTTCGCGCCGGTCCTCGAACACCTCCGATGATCGACGCGAAAGCGCTCGGCGTCCGGGCCGGCGAGCTGTGGCTGTTCGACGACCTCGACTTCACCGTCGACCCCGGCGAGTGCGCCGCGATCGTCGGGCCCAACGGGGTCGGCAAGTCGACGTTGATGCGCTGCTTCTACGGGATGCAGAAGCCGCAGCGCGGCCGCGTGCTGGTGGACGGCCGGACGCCGGACGAGCGGGACGTCGAATTCCGGCGCAAGGTGTCGGTGCTGTTCGACGACTCCGACTTCTTCGCCGAGCTGACGCCGCTGCAGCACCTCGAGCTCCTGGCCGGCTCGTTCGGCACCGACCTCGGCGACCACGAGGAACTGCTGCGCGACGCGGGCCTGGGTGAACGCATGCGCGTGACGTCGGGGCACTTTTCCGCGGGCCAGCGTCGTCGCCTGCTGCTGCTCGGCGTCACCGCCCGGCCGCACCGGGTGCTCCTGCTGGACGAGCCGGAACGCGCGCTGGATACCGCGGGCAAGGAATGGCTGGTCGAGGTGATCGCCCGGTCGACGGCGGCCGGCGCGGCGGTCGTGGTGGCCACCCACCACCCGCCGCTGCTGGAGGCTGCGGACAGCGTGCTCGAACTGTGGTGACGCAGACGCCGAGGCGGATGCGGATCCCGGGTCGCAAGCGGTTCGGCGGGGTCTTCAGCGGCGACACCGCCACCTTCGTCTTCCTGTTCGGCTTCGGGTTCCTGTTCACCGCGTTCTTCCACGTCGACGGCTGGCGCCCGGCGCTCTACGGATCGTCCACTGTGGATTTTCCCGCGGTGCTGGGCCTGCTGACGCTCTGCTGCGCGGTCGGCTGGCGTGGCCTGCTGCGCCGCGGCTTCGCGTGGGTCGAACCGGCGGAGCTGACCTGGCTCGACTTCGCCCCGGTGGACCGCGGCCGCGTCGTCACGCTGCGGCTGCTCGGCGCGTGGACCGGCGTGGTCGCGGTGACCGGCTACCTGGCCGCGCTGCTGCTCGCCGTCGGCGGCGCCGGGCTGGAGCAGTGGCGCGCGGCGGTCGCGATCGTCGTCGCGACCGGGGTGGCGGCGTTCGCTTCGGCGCGGCGGACGTCGCTGCGCTTCGACGCACTCGGTCCGCTGGTGCTCGCGGTCCTCGGCCTGGGGATCGCCGCGCTCGGCCTCGGCCCGGCGACCGTCCAGTTCGTCGCGGCGGGGGTGCTGGCCGCCGCGCTGCCGCTGGCGTTCGGCGGTGCCCCGGTCTCGCGCGCCGGCCGGGCGACGCTGCTCGCCGGGTGGGACGGCCGGGTGCTGCGCTCGGTCGCCGTCACCTTCCTCGACCCGATGATGCTGCTCCCGCCGTCCGCGCCGGCCGGCGGGCTCTCGCTGCGCCGCCCGACGCCGTTGCGGCTGGCCTGGGCGGGCACGCTCGGCCGCTCCCGGTACGCGGGCGCGGCGCTGCTGATCGGCCTCGCCGTCGTCGTCGCGCACATCGCGGTGCCGACGGTGCCGGGCGCGGTCCTGATCGGCATCGGCGCGTACGTCGCGCTGACGCCGTTCGGCGGCGGGCTCGGCGAGCTCTGGCGCAACCCGGGACGGCGGCGCTGGCTGGGGTCGGCGGACCGCGAGCTGGTCCTGGCCCACGGTCTGGTCCTCACCGGCGTGGGCCTGCTCTGGGCGGCGGTGCTGTTCGTGGTCACCCTCGCGGGTGGGACGTCGTTCGCCGCGACCGCGTGGCTCGCCGTGCCGCTGTCGGTGCTTTCGATCCTGCGCACGGTCACCCGGACCGCCGTTGACTACGGCAATCCCGCGTTCGTGGACACGCCGATGGGCCCGATGCCCGCCAACCTCGTCCGGCAGCTCTTCCGCGGACTCGACCTGCAGGTGGTCGGCATCGTGCTGCTCGCCGCCGCCGTTTGACCTACCCTCGGTGCGACGAAGGGAGCAGCCAGTGGGCGGCGGGCACGCACCGGGCGTCGGGCGCAGGGCGACCAGCGAGTTCCCGGCCGGCTGGACCGACGAGCACATCATCTCGGTGGTCAAGGACGTCGCCAACGACCCCAGCGAGGCCCGGCGGCAGCAGCGCAACGGCCGCTGGCGCTGTGCCGGCGAGCGGTTCAACGTGCACCTGATCGTCCTGGTCGAGGACGACGGGCACGTGCACACCGCCTACCCGG
This sequence comes from Amycolatopsis sp. A133, assembly GCF_031082405.1. Taxonomy (GTDB): domain Bacteria; phylum Actinomycetota; class Actinomycetes; order Mycobacteriales; family Pseudonocardiaceae; genus Amycolatopsis. The sequence continues at coordinate 198,086 of NZ_JAVHJU010000067.1, read as the reverse complement.
TGGCCGGACCGGGCGTCGTCCGCAACCCCGACACCGCGCGGGACCCGGCGAACCCGACGGTCGCCGACCTCAAGGGCAACCGGATCAGCTTCTTCGCCGACAGCGTGCTGACCACGCTCGGCAACCGGCTCTCCCCGGAGGACTACACCCACTACCGCACGCTGCTGTGGGCCGGCGAGTGGGAAGAGCTGGCCGACGTGCTGGCCGCGCACGCCGTCCGGGTCGGCTTCGGCTTCTCCGCGGACGAGTTCTCCGACTTCGAGAAGCTGCTCAACAGCTACGACCTGCCGGTGCCGGGCTGCGCGTTCCTCAACGACCGCGAGCACATCCTCAAGCAGCTGCGTCCGGCCTAACTGGCCTGGGAAAGCGGTGGTGACGCGGCGGGGGTGACGGCCGCGCGCAGCTCCTCCAGCGGCAGGCCGACGGCGTCGGCGATGGCCGCGACCGTGAAGAACGCCGGCGTCGGGATGCGGCCGGTTTCGATCTTCCGGAGCGTCTCGACCGAGATCCCCGCCTCGGCGGCGACGTCGACCATGCTCCGGCCGGCCCGCGCCGCCCGCAGCGCCTGGCCGAGGCGTTCGCCCCGTTCGCGTTCTTCATCCGTCAGCGGTACCCGCACCATGGGCGTGATTCTAATACCAGATGAGTTATCCACCGCCTGTGGACAACTCTGTGCACAGGTGTGGAAAAGCCCCGCCGAACCGGAGTTCGGCGGGGCCGCCACTAGCCCTTGTGGTGTCAGGCGCCCGCGGGCACCGGAAGTGGCATGCCGGGCAGGCTCTGGTCGTTCGGCACGACGCCGTCGATCAGGTAGGCCTCCACGACCTTGTCCACACCCGCGTTGCCGCCGGCGTAGATGCCGTGGTCACCCTCGCCGGTGATCGTCAGCATCCGCGAACCCGCGAACGCCTTGTGCGCGCGCTTCGCGCCCTCGAGCGGCGTCGCCGGGTCGTGCTCCGACTCGACGATCAGCACCGGGGGGACACCCTTGCCGTCCAGCACCGGGAGCGGGGCCGGCGGCTTCTTCCAGAACAGGCACGGCTGGATGAACCAGCCGGCCCCCAGGAGCGGCAGCTGCTTGTCGATCAGCTTCTGCGAGTCCTTGATGGCGCTGTTGGGCGAGCCGGTCCACGGACCCTCGTTGCAGGGGATCGTCCAGAAGCTGGCGTCGTAGGAGTCGCCGTCGGCCGGGACCATCAGCGGCTGCGGGCCGTAGGTGACGGTGCTCTTGTCTCCGGCCTTGACCTTCTGCGCGGCCGCGGACTTGGCCTGCGCCGAAGCGGTGCCCTGGGTCAGCGTGCGGACGCTGACCAGGTAGTCGGCCAGGCCGGGGAAGGCGCGCTTGGAGTAGATCTGCGACGCGATGAACGAGTCGAGGCCGTTGGCCGACACGGTCGAACCGTCGGGCAGGGTGACCGCGCCCTGGGTCAGGGCGTAGCGGACCTGCTCGTAGGTCTGGCGGGCCGCCTCGCCGGTGGTGCCGAAGTGGTAGAGCTTGTCGTACTTCGCCATCCACGGGAGGAAGTCCTGCCGCCAGCGGCGCTCGAAGCCGAGCGGCTGCCAGTCGAACGACTTCTGCCAGGTCGTGGTGAACTCGGTGGCCGAGTCGAGCACGAACCGGCCGGTGCGCGTCGGGTAGGCCTGGGCGTAGTGCGCGCCCATCCAGGTGCCCGCCGAGTAGCCGACCCAGTTGATCTTGTCCCGGCCGAGCAGCACGCGCAGCAGGTCGATGTCCTTGACCGTCTGGTCGGTGTTGATCAGCGGACCCAGCTCGCCGGACTTCTGCTGGCAGGACAGCGCCGCGTACTTCGTCGCCTGCAGGATCAGGTTCAGGTTGCCGCGGTCCCGGTCACGCGGGTCCAGGTCCGAACCGGTGCCGATGGCGCCACCGCAGGTGATGTTGGTGCTCTTGCCGGTGCCGCGCGGGTCGAACCCGACGATCTCCTGGTGCTCGCGCAGCTTGACCTGGTTGCGCAGGCGGGCCGGGAAGTTGCGGCCGGGGGCGCCCGGGCCGCCGGGGTTGGTGACGACGCTGGCGGTCGCGTCCTTGGTCGCCTTCAGGCGGCTGACCGCGATGGTCAGGTCGATCTGGGCGTTCGCCTGGTACCAGTTGCGCGGGGTCTTGTAGGTCGCGCACTCCATGTCCTCGGCGCCGGCGGGCGGGGCCGTCGGCAGCTCGGAGGGGACTGCGCACTTGTGCCAGTCGAGCTTCTGGTTCGCGTACTGCGCCGGGATGTTCGTGGAGTTCAGCGGCTGCTTACCGGCCGCGACCTCCGGACCTGCGAACGCAGGAGTGAACCCGGCCAGCAGGGTGCCGGCGATCGCCGGGATCACCACCGCGTAGCGGAGTCGTGTCATACGGTTGCCCCTTTTGGGTTTGCGCGTGCGGAGTCGGGCTATTGATATCGGGCTCGCGAGGGCGGGGCAAGCGACGTTGGTCGGCATCGGCGACCGGGGCGATCAAATCGATATCGGACAGACGTGACTCGCTGTCACCCAGGTCTTAAGGTCAGGCGGTCGGTTACGGGAGTGTTAGGTGAGGTCCGATGTCGACTGTGAAGCACGACGGAAAGGTGCGCGGGTTTCAGTTCAGCCCGTGGAACCTGCTCCTGATCGTTCCGCTGATTGTCCTGGTCACGCCGTTGTTCAACTTGGACGGTCCGCGGTTGTTCGGGATGCCGTTCTTCTACTGGTTCCAGTTCCTCATGGTCGCGGTCGGGGTGCTGAGCACCTGGATCGTCTACCTGATGACCCGGGACAAGCCGACCGTTGACGCCCCGGATGCGCTGAGCGTCGAAGATCTGGACGAGGGGAACGCTCGATGAGCAACCTGCAGTGGCCCGAGCTGATCATCTTCACGATCCTGTTCGCCCTGGTCACCGTGCTCGGCTTCCTGGCGTCGCGCTGGCAACGGGGCAGCACGCTGGACCACCTGGACGAATGGGGCCTCGGCGGCCGCAAGTTCGGCTCGTGGATCACCTGGTTCCTGCTCGGCGGTGACCTCTACACGGCGTACACGTTCGTCGCGGTGCCTGCCCTGGTCTTCAGCGCCGGCGCGCTCGGCCTCTACGCGCTGCCGTACACGATCGTCGTCTACCCGATCGTCCTGCTCCCGGCGCTGCGGATGTGGTCGGTCTCGCGGGTGCGCGGCTACGTCACCCCGGCCGACTTCGTGCGCGGCCGCTTCGGCTCGCCGATCCTCGCGCTGCTGGTGGCGATCACCGGCATCGTCGCGACGATGCCGTACATCGCGCTGCAGCTGGTCGGCCTCGAAGCCGTGCTGCGGACGATGGGCATCAACGGCTCGGGCATCGTCGGGCACCTGCCGCTGCTGGTCGCCTTCGTGATCCTGGCCTTCTACACCTACCAGTCCGGCCTGCGGGCGCCCGCGCTGATCGCGTTCGTCAAGGACATCCTGATCTACATCGTGATCCTGGTGGCGATCATCTACCTGCCCTCGAAGCTCGGCGGCTGGTCGCACATCTTCGACACGGCGGTGGCCAAGTTCGACAAGACCCCGTCGAAGGCCGACGGCATCCTGCTGAACGCCAACAACCAGCTGCAGTACGCGACGCTCGCGCTGGGTTCGGCGCTCGCGCTGTTCCTGTACCCGCACTCGCTGACCAGCGTGCTCGCGTCCCGCGGCCGCAGCGTGATCAAGCGGAACATGGTCGCCCTGCCGGCGTACTCGCTGGTGCTCGGCCTGCTGGCGCTGCTCGGCTACGTGGCGATCACGGCGGGCATCAAGCCCCTGACGAACGCGGCGACCGGCAAGCCGGACGGCAACACGATCGTCCCGGTGCTGTTCGACAGCACGTTCGCGTCGTGGTTCGCGGGCATCGCCTTCGCCGCGATCGGCATCGGTGCCCTGGTCCCGGCGGCGATCATGTCGATCGCCGCGGCCAACCTGTGGACCAGGAACATCTATAAGGAGTACATCCGCAAGAACGCGACCCCGCAGGAAGAGGCGAAGCAGGCGAAGCTCGCGTCGCTGGTCGTGAAGCTCGGCGCGGTGGCGGTGATCATCCTGATCGACCCGCAGTTCTCGATCGACCTGCAGCTCATCGGCGGCGTGCTGATCCTCCAGACGCTGCCGGCCGTGGCGTTGGCGCTGTACACGCGCTGGTTCCACCGCTGGGGCCTGATCGCGGGCTGGGTGGTCGGCATCGGCTGGGGCTTGATCATGCTGTACGGAATCCCCAACCCCGCCAACGGAAAGCTCCACTTCGGCGGCTCGGCGCTCCCGCTCGGCAACCTGTCCCTGTTCGGCTGGCACCCGTTCGCGGGTTCCCAGGTCCAGATCTACGTCGGCTTCGTGGCCCTGATCGGCAACCTGGTGATCGCGGCGATCGTCACGGTGATCGCCCGCCAGATGAAGGTGTTCAACGGCACCGACGACACGGAGCCCGAGGACTACCACACCGACGAGCACGACAAGAACCTGCGCCCGATCGGCGTCCACTAAGGACGGTTTCGCAGGACGAGCGTCCGTGAGACGAGGTAGAGCACCACGCCGTTGAGCAGGTGCCAGAGGAAGTGCGTGCCGGCCGGGACGTAGTCGCACACGTCCCGGTCGACCGCGCGCAGGCTCAACGAGAGCGCGAAGATCGCTCCCGCGACGGCGAAGTGCGTCCAGTACGCGTCACGCGCGAAGGCGAGGACGGCGGCGAAGACCCCGAGCGCGATCAACATCGACAGGTACAGCCCGCCGCCCAGCAACGCGGTGCCGACGGTGAGCGCGAGGTATACGGGCGCGGCGACCCAGGCGTGTCGCCGGCTCCAGAACTCGCGCGCGAACAACACGGCGTACACGAGCACGAACCCGAGGATCGCCACCGAGTCCGCCACGGCGGCCCACCGCGTCGCGAGGAGGTGAAAGACGGCGCTCGCGACGAAGACGACCCCGATGAGCCCGGCCAGCACCCGCCCGGCCCGATCCCCCTTGGCCAGCCGCCACACGAGCACGGCGGCAACGAGGAGGGAGACGTTGCCGAGACTGTTGAGCGGCTCACCCCAGAGCCCGGGCCCGACACGTTCGCAGTACCCGTCGACGTAGTCCGTCACGAGCACACCCAACCACGGCTAGCGTGAAGCCCATGAGCGACGCGGTGAGCCGGTTCCCGGTGACGGAACTCGAAGACCTGCCCGAAGACCTGCGCGAGCGCGTCGGCACGATCGCGGAAAAGTCCGGGTTCGTGCCGAACATCTTCCGCGCGCTCGGCCACCGCCCCGCCGAGCTGCGCGCGTTCCTCGACTACCACGACGCGCTGATGGAACGCACCGACGGACTCGGCAAGGCCGAGCGCGAGCTGGTCGTCGTCGCCACGTCCGGCGCCAACCACTGCACCTACTGCGTGGTCGCCCACGGTGCGATCCTGCGCATTCGCGCGAAGGACCCGGAGCTGGCCGACCGCGTGTCGAGCAACCCGTGGCAGGTGGAGCTGGACGAACGCGGCCGCGCGATCGTCGACCTGGCTCTTGCGCTCGCCCAGGACTCGGCCCTGTTCGGCGAGGGCGATCTCGAAGCCGCACGCAACGCCGGGCTGACCGACGACGAAATCTGGGACATCGGCGCGATCACGGCGCTGTTCGCGATGTCGAACCGCCTCGCCCACCTCACCGCCCTCCGCCCGAACCCGGAGTTCTACCTGCTCGGCCGGCAGCCCCGCTAGAGCTCCAGGCGCCAGGTCTCGTCGGTCAGCTTCGGCCCCCAGGTGTCGAAGTCCTCCTCGGCGACCAGCTCGAACCCGGCCGCCCGGTAGATCGCACGCGCGGCGTCGAGCGCCGACACCGTCGACAGCTCCATCGCCCGGTACCCGTGCGCGCGGGCGAACGAAACGCACTCGGTGACCAGCCGCTTGCCCACGCCGTGGCCTCGCGCCGACGGTTCGAGCAGCAGCAGCCGGAGCTTGGCGGTGTCCGCGTCCGGCCCGCGGGTGCACGCGATGCTGCCGACCCGTTCGCCGTCCAGCTCCGCGATCCAGAACGCCTGCCGCTGATCGTCGTGGGTGTCGGCGAAGTCCGCGACGATCCGGGCGACGAGCGCCTCGAACCGCGCGTTGAAACCGTACTCGCGGGCGTAGAGCGCTCCGTGGCGTTCCACCACCCAACCGAGGTCCCCCGGTCGTGGGGGGCGGAGCACGAGGGACGGGTCGCGGCGGCGGTCGCCGACCAGGTCGCCGATCGTGCGCATCGCGCTCAGCAGGCGTTGCTGGTCTTCGTCGGCGAAGCGGCGCAGCAGCCCGCCGATCTGGTCCGTCGATCGCCGGTTCAGCACCGCGAAGGCGTCCCGGCCCGCCGCGGTCGGGCGCACGAGCTGACGGCGGGCGTCCTCGTCGGACCGTTCGCGCACGATCAGCCCGCGCGACTCGAGGCGCGCGAGCAGCCTGCTGGCGTAGCCGGCGTCGAGGTCCAGACGTTTCCGCAGGTCGGTCACGGGAAGCGGGTCCTGGTGGGCGAGCTCGAAGAGCACCCGCGCTTCCGGCAGTGAGTACTCGGCGTCCGCCGGGCCTTCGTCGAGCACGCCGATGACCGCGGTGTAGAGCCGGTTGAAGGAGCGGACCGCGGCCACGCGGTCGGCCAGCCGAGCGTCATTCATTGACCACCTCAACAAGTTCGTTGACGAAGTCAAAGATTACCCGAAGGAGCCAGGCCGGCAAGTGGTTTCGGACATGGGAAACCCCGCGATGCTGCCAGGTCGGGGGTCCGCCAGCATCACGGGGTCGTAGGGGGTATCGACACCTGTTCGGGTGGCGTTACACCTTCACCGGTTTGTGGCATGGGTCACTCGAATGGGCGACCGCCACAGGGTGAAGAAATCAGCGCATGTAGTTCGAGCGAGCCTGGGCGATCGCGATGAGTTCCTGACGGACCGTCGCGGTGGCGGCGGTGTCGATCGCCCGGTTCAGTGCCCGGCGAGTGCGAACCTCGGCGCGACGGGCACGGAGCTTGGCGGCGATGTTGTTCATCGGTTTCTGCATCCCCTTCGAGGGTCTTGGTGGCTGTGCTTCTAGTATGCACCTTTTTTCACAAGGAGGCCAATGAATATCCGGTGATGTGGCGCACTAGCCGATGAATCATCGGCAAACTTGGGTATCGACCGGAGAGATCGGGGGTGGCGGCCATCACGACGAAGCAACCGGCTATAGCTTCCTAAGGCTTTATAGCAAAAAGACAATACAAAGTTAGAGAGCCTCATAGACCGCGAGATAACCGGAAAAGCCCAGGTCAGTCGCGGCTGAGCAGGTAGTGGCCGAAGTGCGGGACGGTGAAGGCGATCTGTCCCCGCTCGGCGGAGTACACGAGGCCCTTCTTCATCAGGCTGTCGCGCGCCGGCGACAGCGACGACGGCTTCCGCCCGAGGAACACGGCGACGTCGGCGGTGCCGGCGGGCTCGTCGCGTCCCTGGGTCAGCTCGGCCATCGCCTGCAGGTACTCCCGCTCGGCCGGCGTCGCGCGCTCGTAGCGCGATCCGAAGAAGCCGACCGCCAGCTCCGACTCCGCTTCGGGCGCCGCGACCTGGACGTCCTTCACCGTGATCGGGTCGGACGGCGCCGCGTCCCAGGCCGCCTTGCCGTAGGCCTGGATGAAGTAGGGGTAACCGCCGGACGCGTCGAAGAGCGCGTCGAGGGCTTCCGGCTCGATGCCGGCGTCCTCGCGCTCGATCGGCGCCATCACGGCGAAGTCGGCGTCCTCGCGGTTGAGCCGGTCGATGCGCGCGTACCGGAAGAGCCGCTCGGAGTAGGACTTCGACGCCGAGAGCACCGCGGGAACGTGCGGCAGCCCGGCGCCGACGACCACGAGCGGCGCGCCGGACTGCGACAGCTCGTGGCAGGCCGCGCACAACGCCGAAACGTCGTCCGGCTGAAGGTCCTGAATTTCGTCGATGAGCACCGCGACGCCGGTGCCGACGTCCGCGGCGAGTTCGGCGACGTCGGTGAACAGCTCGACGAGATCGATCTCGATGTCCCCGGAGTCGGCCCGCCCCTGCGCGGCGGGCACGTCGATCCCCGGCTGCCAGCGGTCACGCAGCTTCGCGTCGGCCTTGTTGGCCCGCAGCGCAAACGCTTTCAACACGCCGAGCACCTCTTCGACCCGGTCCGGCGCGCGGTGGCGCACGGCGAGGTCCCGGATGGCCCGGTGCAGCGCGGCCGACAGCGGCCGCCGCAGCTCGGCGTCCGGCCGGGCTTCGATCTTGCCCGCCCCCCACTTGTGCCGCACGGCCATCGCCCGCAGCTCCCCCAGGAGCACGGTCTTGCCGACACCCCGCAGCCCGGTGAGGACAAGACTGCGTTCGGGTCTCCCCCGCGCAACCCGCTCCAGCACCACTTCGAACGCCTTGAGCTCACGCTCGCGCCCAGCCAGCTCGGGCGGCCGTTGCCCGGCGCCCGGTGCGAAGGGATTGCGGATGGGGTCCACTCTGCCAAGTTATCGGCGTATCTAGCGGGAGCCCGATATTCCGCCATAGACACCTAGCGCGTGTCGCCCAGGTTCGACCGGATGGCCGTACATAGAGACGAACAGGTCTGCAGCCCTGCTCGTCCCTACCCCCAGCGCGCACTACGACGTGCCGCTAGGCGTTCAGGTTCCGCTCGGCGTAGATCTTCATCGCGTCCCGGACGAATTCCGCCGTCTCGCCTTCGAGCCCGTAGCGCGGGTCGTCGACGTACAGCTGTCCCAGGCCCGCGAAGTACCCCGCCGACACCGACGAGACCGCCGGCCGCAGCCACTCGTGCAGCCGTCGGGTGATCGCCTGGACCTCGTCCGCGTCCGGCGCGAGCCCGGAAGCCCGCGCCGCGCCGAACGCCGTCGCGATGTCGAGCTGCTCCTGCTGGTGGGCCTGCTTCTCTTCGGCCGTCAGCGAGCTCCACCACTGGTCACCGTGCCGGTACGCGTCGGCGCCCCAGCGCTGGGTCACCTCCTTCTCGTACTGCGTGTGGTCGAAGCCGTCGAAGACTTCTTCTGCCATCAGTCGTTCACCTCCCTTCAGTTTCCGGAGTGTCGTGCGGACCGACTCGATCTGCCGTCCGATCCGCCGCTGCTCCCGTTCGAGCAGCTCCAGGTGGGTTTCCAGCGCCGCGGCGCTGTCCCGCTGCCCGTCGAGCACCTCGGCGATCGCCGGCAGCCCGAGACCGAGCTCGCGCAGCAGCAGGATCCGCTGCAGCCGGACGAGCGCCTGCTCGTCGTAGTAGCGGTAGCCGTTGCCGCCGATCCGGCTGGGCTCGAGCAGGCCGACCGCGCCGTAGTGGCGCAGCGTCCGGCTCGTGGTCCCCGCCGAGCGGGCGATGTCCTGGATCGACCACTCCATGACTTCGACGATAGAAGTTGACGCTGCGTCAAGGTCAACCGCTAATGCTTTATAGCCCTATCTAGGGTTGCGGCGATATTCGTGGAGAAAGCCCGATGAGGATTCGAGCGGAGGCCGAGCGGGCATCCACGGAGTAGGTTCGACCAGGCAGCGGCCCGTACGAGGAAGGCTATGACCGTGATACTCCGTCGAGTGGCACGTCCCCTGCTCGCCACGATCTTCGTGACGGGCGGGATCAATGCGCTGAGGCAGGCCGAGGGCCACGCCAAGGCGGCGGAACCGTTCCTCAACAACGCGTTCGACAAGCTCGGCGACGTCGTGCCGGAGCAGGTCCCGCGGGACCCGGTGACGCTCGTCCGGGTCGACGCCGCGGTTAAGATCGGGGCCGGTCTCGCGCTCGCGTCGGGCAAGGCGCCGCGGCTCGCGGCGGGGCTCCTCCTGGGCAGCCTGGTGCCCACCACGCTCGCGACGCACAGCTTCTGGACCCTCAAGGACCCGGGCGAGCGTCAGCAGCAGCAGATCCAGTTCTTCAAGAACGCGAGCCTGGCCGGTGGCCTGCTGCTCGCGGTCGCCGACACGGCCGGGAAGCCGTCGGTCGGCTGGCGGGCGCGTCGCGCGGCGAAGGACGTCGGCCACAGCGCCGAGAAGCTGAGCCGCAAGGGCCAGAAGCGCGCCAACAAGCTCGCCAAGCGAGCCCAGAAGGCCCTCCCGAACTAACCGCCACTTTCGTACCGAAAGTGCCGCCCCGGAACCCCGAGGGCGGCACTTTCGGTACGAAAGTTACTTCTCCAGGATCGCGGTGACACCCTGGCCGCCGGCCGCGCAGATCGAGATCAGGCCGCGGCCGGACCCCTTCTCGTGCAGCAGCTTCGCCAGCGTCGCGACGATCCGGCCGCCGGTCGCGGCGAACGGGTGCCCGGCCGCCAGCGACGAGCCGTTGACGTTGAGCTTCGCCCGGTCGATCGACCCGAGCGGGGCGTCCAGCTCCAGCTTCTCCTTGGCGAACGCCGGGTCCTCCCACGCCTTGAGCGTGGCCAGCACCTGCGACGCGAACGCCTCGTGGATCTCGTAGAAGTCGAAGTCCTGGAGCGAAAGCCCGGCGCGCGCGAGCATCCGCGGCACGGCGTAGGCCGGCGCCATCAGCAGGCCCTCGTCGCCGTGGACGTAGTCGACGGCCGCGGTCTGCGAGAACGTCAGGTAGGCCAGCACCGGCAGCTTGTGCGCCTTCGCCCACTCGTCGGTGGCCAGCAGGACCGTCGACGCGCCGTCGGTCAGCGGCGTCGAGTTGCCCGCCGTCATCGTCCCGTCCGGGCCGCCGAAGGCCGGCTTGAGCTTGGCGAGCTTCTCCGCGGTCGAGTCCGGGCGCAAATTCTGGTCGCGCGCGAGCTTGAGGAACGGCGTCACGAGGTCGTCGAAGAACCCGCGGTCGTAGGCGGCGGCGAGCTTCTGGTGGCTGCTCGCGGCCAGCTCGTCCTGGGCCTCGCGGGTGATCTCCCAGACCTTCGCCGTCAGCGCCGCGTGCTCGCCCATCGACAGGCCGGTGCGCGGCTCCTCGTTGCGCGGGATCGCCGGGACGATGTGCCCGGGCCGGATCTTCGCGACGAGCTTGAGCCGGTCGCCGAGCGTTTTGGCGGCGTTGAGCTGGATGAGGATCTGGCGCAGGTCCTCGTTGACGGCGAGCGGGGCGTCGCTGGTGGTGTCGACGCCGCCGGCGATCGCCGAGTCGAGCTGGCCGAGCGCGATCTTGTTGGCGACGTTGACGATCGCCTGCAGGCCGGTGCCGCACGCCATCTGGACGTCGGACGCGGGCGTGGCCGGCGAAAGCTTGCTGCCCAGCACGCTCTCGCGGGCCAGGTTGAAGTCCTTGGAGTGCTTGAGCACGGCGCCGGCGGCGACCTCGCCGATCACTTCGCCCTGCAGTGAGAAGCGGCTGACCAGGCCGTCGAGCGCGGCGGTGAACATGTCCTGGTTCGACGCCTTCGCGTATGGACCGTTGGACCGCGCGAACGGGATCCGGTTGCCCCCGATGATCGCGACCTTGCGTACAGCTGGCGCCTGCTTTGAATGTCGCAGCTTCGGCGGCATGACATTCCACCTCTCTGGTCGTGTCTCTCACACTGTAACCTACTAGCGAGTAGGTTAGACTGCGACGTGACGCAGACTGCACGGGAGGCATCCGATGGCTGACAGGTACCAGCAGTTCACGAAAAGCCCGGTGGGGAAGTTCGTGGTGCCGAAGCTCGGCTTGCCCAATCCCGCGACGCTGCGCCGGTACCAGCCCGGCCAATCCGCCCTCGAGGGTCCCGCACTTCTCGGCGCCGCGCCCGGCGGACGGCTGGAGAAGACCCTGCGCGACCAGCTCGCCGACGCGGGCATCGAGGTGCTCACCACGGCCGCCGACCGGCACGCGGCACTGGTGTTCGACGCCACCGGCGTCACCGACCCCGCGCGCCTGCGCGAGGTCTACGACTTCTTCCACCCGGTGATCCGCAGCGTCGGCCCGTCCGGCCGGGTCGTCGTGCTCGGCACCCCGCCGGAGCAGGTCGAGGGCCGCGAGCGGATCGCGCAGCGCGCCCTCGAGGGCTTCATCCGTTCCGTCGGCAAGGAGCTGAAGCGCGGCGCGACCGCTCAGCTCGTGTACGTCGCCGACGGCGCCGAAGAGGCCACGGACTCGACGCTGCGCTTCCTGCTGTCGGCGAAGTCGGCGTTCGTCGACGCGCAGGTGATCCGGATCGGCACCGAGGGCAAGACGGCTTCTCCGCCCGCGAGCTGGGAGAAGCCCCTCGACGGCAAGGTCGCGCTGGTCACCGGCGCGTCCCGCGGCATCGGCGCGGCGATCGCCGAGGTGCTGGCCCGCGACGGCGCGCACGTCGTCGCGCTCGACATCCCCGCCCAGGGCGGTGACCTCTCGAAGGTGGCGAACAAGGTCGGCGGGTCGTCGCTGCAGCTCGACATCACTTCGCCGAGCGCGCCCGCGAAGCTCGCGGAGTACCTGAAGGAGCGCCACGGCGGCGTCGACATCGTCGTGCACAACGCAGGCATCACCCGCGACAAGACGCTCGGGAACATGAGCGAGAGCGCGTGGGACTCGGTGATCGCCGTCAACCTCGCCTCGCAGCTCGCGGTGAACGACAAGCTCCTCGCCGACAAGGTGCTCAACGAGAACGGCCGCATCATCGGCGTCTCGTCGATCGCGGGCATTGCCGGCAACGTCGGCCAGACGAACTACGCGACGTCGAAGGCGGGCGTGATCGGCATGGTGAACGTCGGCGCCCCGCAGCTGGCGGCGTACGGCGGCACGATCAACGCCGTCGCACCCGGGTTCATCGAGACCAAGATGACGGCCGCGGTGCCGCTGTTCATCCGCGAAGCCGGGCGGCGGCTGTCCAGCCTCGGCCAAGGCGGCCTGCCGGTCGACGTCGCCGAGACGATCGCCTGGTACGCGAACCCGGCGTCGGCCGCGGTGAACGGCAACGTGGTCCGCGTCTGCGGCCAGGCCCTGCTGGGGGCGTGACGTGGCGATCCGCGAACTCGACAGCACGCCGAGCCTGGCGACGCTGTACCCGAAGGCGCTGCTCGGCGGGGTGATCCGGAAGCCGTCCGGCTCTTCGCTGCCGGACACCGAGCTGGTGCGCACGGGTGTCGTCGTCGACCCGGCCCACCTGGCGGCGTACAACACGGTGTGCGGCTTCCGGCTGAGCGACGAGCTGCCGGCGACGTACCCGCACATGCTGGCCTTCCCGCTGCAGATGGCGCTGATGACCGAGCCGGGCTTCCCGTTCCCGCTGCTCGGCATGGTCCACGTGGCGAACCGGATCACCCAGCACCGCGCGCTGCGCGTCGGCGAGCCGCTGACCGTGCGCGTGCGGGCGGAGAACCTGCGTCCGCACGAGAAGGGACGTCAGTTCGACGTCATCAGCGAAGCTTGGGCCGGCGATCACCTCGTCTGGGCCGACGTCAGCACGTACCTGCGACGCGGCTCGGGCTCGGGCTCTTCGCGGCGAGAGCAGCTGGCGCCGCCGACCCCGGACGCGATCTGGCGGATCCCGGGCGACATCGGGCGGCGCTACGCGGAGGTCTCGGGCGACCGCAACCCGATCCACCTGCACGCGCTGACGGCGCGGCTGTTCGGCTTCCCGGCGGCGATCGCCCACGGCATGTGGACGAAGGCCCACGCGCTGGCCGCGTTCGAGGGCCGGCTGCCGGAGGCGTTCACGGTGGACGTCCGCTTCAAGCAGCCGGTGCTGCTGCCGGCGAAGGTGGGCTTCACGTCGTGGTCGGTGGACGACGGCTGGGCCTTCGAGCTGTGGAGCAAGTCGAAGCCGCACATCGAGGGGACGATCAGCTCACTCTGACGGCTTCCAGACGGCGCCCTCGATGAGGTCGTTGAAGCCCAGCCAGACGAGGTTCATCATCCAGGAGGCCAGGACGCCGTCGGAGATGTCGGGGTGGTCGAGCGCCCAGTCGGCCAGGGACTCGGCTCCCCCGACCAGGGACGCGGCCAGGCCTTCGCCGGAGAACTCGGCCTGCTCGCCGACGCCCTTGCGGGTGCCGGCGGACACCACGAGCGCGGCGACGAGCTGGATCGCGCGCGCCCGCATGTCGGTGATCTCCGCGGCGAAGGCCCCGCCGACGGTGAGGGCCTGGCGGTGCAGGACCGTCCACGACTCGCGGTACTCGGCGACGAAGCGGTAGAAGGACCGCAGGCCGTGCCAGAGCTGCATGTCGGGTGGCAAGTCGGGCTGCACACCGGCCTGGATGGCCTCGAGCAGGCGCGTCGCCTCGCGGCGGATGCACGCGCCGAAGAGGTCCTCTTTGGAGCCGAGGTAGGTGTAGATCATCGGCTTCGAGACCCCGGCGACGTCGGAGATCTCGTCCATCGACGCGGCGTGGTAGCCGTGGCGCGAGAAGACCTGGACGGCCGCGTCCAGGATCTGCCGCTCGCGCACCGCACGCGGCAGCCGCCTGGCCCGTTCGGGCGGACGCTGATCTTCCTCTGACACGCTCGACCTCCTTGTTGCTGCCCGGAGACGGTACCGGGAGACGACCCGGGAGGGTGATTTCGGCACGCTTGCCCGCCTACCTACTGGCAAGTAGTATTACCCTCGAGTAACCTGAGAGGGGTGAGCATGGCCGAAAACGCCGGGATGACCAGCGCCGATCGGATCGCGGACCTCCGTGGGGCGGCGCTGCTCGACGCACTCGAGCGGCTCGACCCGCTGAGCCCCGAGGCCCACGCCCTCGACGTCAACGAGCTCGATCTCGACCCCGGCGACCTCCGCAAGGACGACTTCCGCCGCCTGTTGAAGGCGCTCCTGAGGCTGGCGGAGCGCGCCCCGGCGTTCGACCTGAGCAAGGTCGAGCCGGCCCGCTTCGCGTCCCTGGTGGCATCGGCGTCGCGCGCGCAGCTGGAGAGCGTCGTCGCGGACAGGTCGTTGCGCGAGCGAGTGCTGGACGAGATCTTCGCCCGCATGGGCGCGCACATCCGCCCCGACCGAGCCCGCGACCTGCACGCGGTGGTCCACTGGCGCCTGTCGGGCGGAACCGGCGAAGGCGGCTTCGACCGCTACGAGACGGCAATCGCGCACGGAGCGTGCACGGTGAGCCGCGAGCTGAAAGGGCGCCCCCGGGTGACGATCACAATCGCCCCGGCCGACTTCTTCCGCCTCGTCACCCACCAGGCAACACCGGCGGTGTTGTTCGTCACGGGAAGAATCAAAGTCAAAGGCGACTTGGCGTTCGCGGCCGGCTTGATCGGTTTCTTCGACCTGCCGCACCCCGTATAGTCCGGCCCCGTGCCCCGAAACGCAAAATGGCGCCTCCCCCGCCCCCATCGTACCCGCGGCGGCCACGTGGTGAACGCGTTCGCGGAGAAGCTGGTCATCGCCAACCTGACCCCCGCGCAGTTCACCCAGGTCCTGGAAACCGTGCACATGCTGGGCGAAGCCGGCGCGGGCATCGAGCTGAGCTCGTTGTCGACGGACGTACTGGTGGACGTGGTCCGCCGAGCTTCGCGTGAGCAGCTGAAGGCGATCGCGGACCACCCGCAGCTGCGTCCGGTGTTTTTGGACGAGATATTTCGCAGAATGTCGGAGCACTTCTCACCGGACCGAGCACGCCACGTGGATTGTGTGATTTCCTGGCGCTTTTCGGAGGGTTCAGGCGAGGACGGATACGACCGTTTCCAGACGGTGATCGAGGACGGGGTGTGCGTGTCTTCGCCGGACCTGTCCCGAACTCCGGACACGACGATCACGCTGTCGGTGGACGACTTCATCCGGATGGCCACGGGCAACGCAGCGGTAGCGGCGATGTTCGTGACGGGGAGAGTGAAGGTGAAGGGCGAGTACGCACCGGCGGTACGGTTCTCCAGCTACTTCGACATCCCCAAGCCATCCGTGGACTAGCTGTCGCAGCTTGGTGACACCAAACTGTCGGTGTCCACCTTTAGGGTGGATCCATGAGCCTCGCCGACGTGGACCAAGAGCACGTCCTCAAAGCCATCGCCGAGTTCGACGACCTCGGTCGTGAAGCGTTCCTCGGCAAGTACGGCTTCGGTCAGTCGCGTCGGTATGTCGTGCTCTACGAGGGCAAGCAATACGACTCGAAGGCACTTCTAGGCGCGTCGCACGGGTACGCGACAGGCCGAGCGCTCACGGCGGCAGAGTTCAGCGGCGGGTTGCAAACGGTCGTAGCGCGGTTGACTGCCTTGGGCTTTGACTTCCGAGACCTCAACATCATGTCCGCCGCTGGCGCTGCGCAGGGCATTGGTGAGATTCCCGGTTACCCGGAAGGTGCGGTGTTCGCCAGCCGAGCTGAAGTAGCGGCGAGCGGGGTCCACCGCGCGCTCCAAGCGGGCATCGTCGGGACCGGCAAAACGGGGGCGGAGTCGATCGTGTCGTCAGGTGGTTACGAGGACGACGATGATCACGGACACGAGTTGTTGTACACGGGCCACGGAGGTCGGGATAGCCGTGGTCGGCAGGTCGAGGATCAGACCTTCGAAGCCCCGGGAAACGCTGCCTTGCGAACGAGCTGGTTGACCGGTGCTCCAGTTCGGGTGGTGCGCGGCGCGGATCGGAAGTCGCCGCACGCGCCCGATTCGGGTTACCGCTACGACGGTCTGTTTCGCGTTGACGACGCGGCAATGGTGTCCGGCCAGGGCGGCCACCAGATCTGTCGGTTCCGCATGGTGAAGATGAGCGTGGGTGTGGACGTCACCTTCGCCCGGCAAGACGTCTTGTTGCCAGGTGAACAGCACCACGCTGTGGCCCCGCTCGGCAACGCACAGCCCGAACGCAAGCAGGTCGTGACGCAACGGACTGTCCGCTCGACCGACGTTGTCGAGTACGTGAAGAAGATGTACGACCACACCTGTCAGATCTGCGGTACCCGCCTGGTGGTCGGCGACGGCGCGGGGTACTCAGAAGGCGCGCACATCAAGGCACTGGGTGGTCTCCACCACGGCCCGGACCTCGCGCCCAACGTGCTCTGCCTTTGCCCCAACTGCCACGTGCAATTCGACCGCGGGGCGATTTTCATCGCCCCGGACCTAACGATCGTTCGCCACGGGCAGCCGGCGGGGATGTTGACCGTGGAGGAATCGCACAACCTCGGACGCGAGTTCCTCGAGTACCACCGCGGCGTCCACTCGTGATCAGTTCTCCACGATCCGACCCTCGATCACCGTGGGCTGGTCCCGTCGTGGCTGCTCTGAGTCGACGACCTCGCTGTCCACCACCATCACCGGCCCCCGCCGACGGTTCGCGAACCGCACCGCCCGCTTCTCCATCCGCTTCAACCACAGCCGACGCGCCACCGCGCGCGAAGGCGGCAGGATCAACAGCAGCCCCAGCACGTCGCTGACGAACCCGGGCACCAGGATCAGCACCCCACCCAGCCCGACCAGCATCCCGTCGGTCAGTTCCTTCTCCGCCGGCCGTCCCGAGCGGGCCGCCGAAGTGAACGCTCTCATGGCCTTGCCGCCCTCGCGGCGGGCCAGCCACGACCCCAGGAAGGCGCCGGCCAGCAGGAGGCCCAGCGTGCCGAGCACGCCGACGGCCGAGCCCACCGCCCAGATCGCGGCGATCTCGGCGAAGACGTAAAGCAGGAACGCGACAGCCATACCCGTACAACGAACGACCTGTCCGTTTTGCTCCCGGCCACCCCGGCCGGCGGCTAGGGTCACCCCTCGTGTCCGACTGGCTGCGCTACCTCCTGGTCGCGGTCCTGCTGCTTTTCGCGGTGGTCCTCCTCGTCCACGGACGGAGCCTGAAGCGCAACCGCAGCCCATCCGCTCGCGAGAACGACATCGAGGCCGAAGCCGCGGGAGCTGCTGTGACCCGGCGGCGGCGGATGGCCGCGTCGGTGCTGGGGTGGCTCCTCCTGGCGATGGCGGTCGTGACCACCGCCGCGGCCGGGCTCCTGTGGTTCCTCGGGTGGCCGCGGTTCCCGAAGGCCGGCTCCTTCGACGTGCCGCAGATGCTGGACCTGCTGAAGATTGCCCTATCGGTCGTCGCCGGCTTCGGCGGTGTCGTGCTGCTCGCGGTCAACTACCGGAAGCAGCGGGTCGCCGAAGACGAGCACGATCTCGACGTCGACCGCGCTCAGCGGGAGGTCGAACAGCGGTTCAACGAGCGGCTCTCGTCCGCCGCCGAACAACTCGCGCACGACAGCCCGGCGGTCCGGCTCACCGGCGTGTACGCCCTGGCCGGCTTGGCGGATGACTGGGCGGACAAGCGCCAGGTCTGCGTCGACGTGCTGTGCGGCTACCTCCGGCTGGCCCGCAACTCGGACAAACCCGGCGAGAGCGAAGTGCGGAAGGCTGTGCTGCGCGCCATCCGCGACCGAGTTGTGGAGACCGCGGAACCCTCCTGGCGGGCCCTCGACTTCGACTTCACCGGCCTCGTCTTCGACAACGCGGACTTCGCCGGGCTGAGCTTCGAAGGCGCGGTCGTCTTCGACAACGCCGAGTTCCGGGGCGGCCTGACGTCCTTCGCCCGGACGACGTTCCGCGGCCGCCTGAGCTGCCTGGACACCCGGTTCGCCGCCAAGGAGACCGTTTTCACCAACGTCGTGTTCGAACGTGCGGCCGTCCACTTCGTGGGGGCGGAGTTCGTCGGCGAGGTGCTGGACTTCGCCGACGGCGAGCTGACCGGGCGGACCGTCGGCTTCTACGCTTGCCGCTTCCGGGTCCAGCGGGTGAACTTCGATGATTTCTCGATCTCCGCCGGTACCCTGCGATTCGAAAAGTGTGATTTCGCCGATCTCGAAATCAATCTCTCGGGCCGGAGCTACGAATGGTCCGGTGGCGGCGGAGGGTGGTCGAGAGTGGCCGTCTCGGACGTGCGAATGGTGCGGTGCCGCCTGGACCTGAGCTGGTTGGGTGATCGCCACCGGGTGATCACCATCCAGAACTCGGTGCTCGACACCGTCGCGATCTCTGTCGACACCTCGGAAGACGCCGGTCCGCAGCGGCTGGCCGTGCACAATCTCGAGCTTCGCGGTGGTACTGCGCTACCACCGCAGTACCACCGCAACTCCCTGTTCTAGCTCGGCACCTCGTCCAGGTACGCCTGTGCCTGCAGTGTGAACAGCTCGGCATACCCCGCCTTCGCCGCCATCAGCTCCTCGTGCGTCCCGTACTCCGCGACCTTCCCCTGGTCCAGCAACAGGATCCGCTCCGCCTGCCGCACCGTCGAGAACCGGTGCGAGATGTACAGCGTCGTCCGCCCCTCGGACAGCTCGCGCAGGCGTGCGAACAGGTCGTGCTCGGCCTGCGCGTCCAGCGCCGACGTCGGCTCGTCGAGGATCAAAATCGGTGCCTCCCGCTGGAACGCCCTGGCCAGCGCGATCTTCTGCCACTCGCCGCCGGACAGGCTGACGCCCTGGTCGAACCAGCGTCCGAGCGGGCTGTCGTAGCCGGAAGGCAGCCGCTCGATGCGCTCGTCCGCGCCCGCTCGGCGGGCCGAATCCTCGATGTGGGGACGGTCTTCCAGCCGCGAAAGGTCGCCCAAGCCGATGTTCTCCGCCGCCGTTCCCTGGTACGTCACGTAGTCCTGGAACATCGCGCTGATCCTCTGGCGCAGCTCGTCCGGGTCGTACTCGCGGACGTCGACGCCGTCCAGCAGGATGCGCCCGTCCGTGGGGTCGTACAGCCGGCAGAGCAGCTTGAACAGCGTCGACTTGCCCGCGCCGTTGCGGCCCACCACCGCCACCGTTTCGCCCGGGCGGATCTCGAAGCTGACGTCCTCCAGGGCCGGCTCATCCGATCCCGGGTACGCGAACGTGACCGAGTCGAACTCGATGTGACCGTCCACCCGGGACGGAAATGGACGTGGCGAGGGAGGTGCCGTGATCTCGGGTTTTGTGTCCAGGAACCGGTACAGCGTGTCGAGGTACAGGTTGTTCTCGTACATCCCCGAAAACGCCGTGAACAGCCCGGACACCGACGTCTGCACGGACGTCGCCGCGGCCGTGTACAACGCCAGGTCGCCGAGCGTGAGCCGGCCGCCGACCGCCTCCAGGGCGATGTACAGCGCGATCGCCGAGCCCGCGAGCGTGCTCAGCAGCCCCCAAGACGTCGAACTGATGTTGCGGTTGATCGTCAGTTTCCGCTGCCGTTCGTACGAGACGACCCCCAGCCGGCGGAAGCGGTCGACGAAGTACGGGCCGAGCCCGAACAGCTTCGTCTCCTTCGCGTACGTGTCCGTGGTGACCAGCGAAGACAGGTAATCCATCCGCCGCTTGATCGGTGACATCAGGAACGTCAGCCAGAACGCGCGCGAGCCGTACTTTGACTGCGAGATGAACGCCGGGATCGGCGCCACCAGCGCGACCAGGGCCAGCAGCGGGCTGATCGCGACGAGCAGCGCGATCATGCTGCCGAACGTGATCAGCGTCCGCACGAGCCCCAGCGCGGAGTTCATCATCGACAGCGGCCGCGTCGGCGCTTCCTGCGCGGCTTGGCGCAGCATGTCGTAGGACGCGGACCCCTCGAAGTACGCCAGGTGCAGCTCGCTGGCGTGGGCCATCACCTGGTGGCGGATGGTCAGCGTCATGCGTTCCTGCAGCAGCGTCTGCGCGATCGACGTCAGCGCGCTGCTGATCGCGGTCGCGGCGAGCACCGCGAACTGGAAGAGCGCGACGTGCACGATGTCGGCCGTGGTCCCCTTGCCCTGGATCGCCGCGACGACCGAGTCGAGCAGCAGCTTCGCGATGTACGCGGTCGCAGTCGGCAGGAGCCCCGACAACAGCGTGATCAGCGCCAGGAGGATCGTCAGGACGGGGCTGGCCTGCCACGTCAGCTTCACGACCTTCGGCAGCCCGCGGACCGTGCCCGCCACGGACGTCTTCGCGCGCTTCAGCCGCGAGCGCAGGTCCTTCGGCTGGTCGTCCTGCTTCGGTTCGGGAATGTCGACGGGCCCGGTGAGCCCGCTTTCCGGCACCGTCACGGCGTGCCGGCGCCGGCCGCGCCGAGCCAGCACGAACTCCATGCCGCCCCCACCGCCCGGGATCACTGAGCCTCCACGGCGCCGCGCAGGAAGACGTCGACCACCTGGCGCGTGGTGGGTGCGTCGCTGTCCGCCGCCATCGGGCGGCCGCCGAAGAGCAGGGCCAGGAACAGGGAGGCGAGCTGCTCGGGCGGCAGCCGCAGCCGGTCCTTCTCGGGGGTGAACAGGTCGACCATCGCCCCGCGCATGGCGGCCATCGACTCGCGGCGGCCGCCCTTCCACGAGCTGCGCCGGTCTTTGAGGCGCTGCTCGGGATCGCGCAGCTTGTGCCGTCCGGACGCGTGCAGGGCGCCCATCAGCACGCCCATCCGTTCGAGGTGGGCGCCGAGTGCCTCGGCGGCCTCGACGAGCCGCTCTTCGAGGGGCTGGTCCAGGGGGATGTCGGCGATCGCGTCGAGGACGTGGTCGGGCCGCAGCGCCTCGGCGGTGCAGGCGTCGAAGAGCTCGTCCTTGTCCTTGAACGCGCGGAAGATGGTGCCCTCGCCGATGCCGGCGGCGCGGGCGATCTGGCTGGTCGTGACGCCGGTGCCGTGCTCCATCAGGAGCGGCAGCACCGCGTGCACGATCATGGTGCGCCGGGCTTCGACGCTCATGCCCGGCGCTCTCCGCCGGGTTTCGGGTGCTGGTGTCATGACGTCCAGTATGCGGAGTGAGTGCTCACTCCGTCAAATGGGTAAAGGCTCGCCGTGTCGGAGCTCAGGACTGGCGGTTCTTGCCGTGGCGCCGGTGCGGCGACGCCCCTCGCATAGCGACGAGTGTCGTCACCGAGGAGATCGACGCGCTGCTCGTTGACATCAGGCAGCACATACTGGAGCAACGCCAGGTCCAACTCAGGCTGGTCGAAGACCAAGCCGGCGACACGCCGCCGCGAACCCGCGCCGACCTCGATGAACCCACCTCGACCTCTACGTGGGGAAGATCGTCTTCCGGAAACGCTGAGGGCCATCTCGAACGAGGCGGCCCTCAATGCGTCCTTGATTCAGTCACTCGTCGTCGACGGCGCGAAGAACCAACTCCGTGAAGTGTGGGCGCCACGACTCCGGCACCAGGTTGGGGAGCCGCGCGGCGGATGCGGCGTCGGACGCGACGATGAACGGCTGCCGGGCCGCCGCAGAGAAGATGGCCTTGTCGCCGTCGTCGTCGCTCAACAGCACGCGTTGTGCTTCATCGCTGAACGTGTCCGGGCCAGCCTTGACGGCCAAGTCCAAGATCTCTTCGACTTGGGGTCGCATGAAGTCCATGATGCTCTCTCCGGCCATCGTAGACACCTTTCCGAGATATTAGCGCGAGTAGCGCTCGATGATGTTCTTCTGGAGTACTCGATAACTCTTTTGGAAGCGGAACCTTCGCCCGATCAGCCACACAGTGAGTGCGGTGAGTAGTGCAGCGAGTACGAGCAGCACCTGATGGGAAAAGATCGACGTGAGGATGGGTGAGCACGGAGCGGCCTCAGGGTTGCAAACCCCTCTTTGCACGACTACGCCGAGCAGTGAGTAAAAGGCTGACATGCCGACCGCGAGCAACCCGATTCGGCTCACGAGCGGGATACGCGGCCGGATGTCGTCCTTGAATGCCCGGGAAAACCAGATAGAAGCCAACCCTGGGAGTGCGACGAACAGTGCAGCCACGTCGATGCCCTTGGTGTCATCGATCACGAGCCGGTCCCAGATGAGCCAGTAAAACCAGAAGAAGATGCTGGCGAACAAGGTCAACCACATGACCAGCGCCGTGGTGCCGGGCGGTCGCTCTCGTAGCAGCGTGTAGGCGTAGATCTGGTCACCGACTGTGCTAGGCAAGTTGCGGACGTAGAGATGGGCCACGGGACCGCCGGCTTCGTTCTTGCCTTGGACATCCACGTTGTCGAGCTTGCTGATCGCAGCGTCGAACGTGTCGATCTGTTGGTCCTTCGGCATCGCCAAGGTGCGCTCGTGGGCGAAGCGCTGTTCCAGGAAGAAGGTTCCGGGCGGTGCAGTTTGGGTGAAGTGGTAGCTCGTGCACACGCTGTGCATGGCAAGTGGAATCCTGAATTCATAGGGCTCCTGCCCGACGGCTCGCCTGACCCACTCGTCCACTCTGCGGTAGGGGCTTCGGGGCTGATGGTGGCCGTTCTTGGGTTTCGGCAGGTAGTCAGCCGAGAACCTGGTGCGGTACGAGACGTTGAGGCGCACGGCCTGCCCGGGTCTGCTGGTCAGGTGTAGCCAGATCAGGTGCCTCTTGGCCACGTAGTTGCCGACGTACCTCAACCGCCCCAACACGCCCGGATAAAACGGCACTCCGACCGTCCCCAGTTCACCCACGACCGCCTCTACCCGCTCGGTGGCGGCACCTGCATCCATGGTCGGGAGTTCCAGGTACCGCCGCTTGAGTTCGGCCAGCCGGCCTTCGGTGTAAGAGCCTTTCTCGACCGGCACGAGGTCGACGAGTCCCCAGAAGAAGCGGAGCATAAGACGGGTGCGCTTCTGCCACTCATCGGTGCCGCACAGGTACAGCTTCCCGCCGGAGGAGTCTTCGACGCAGAAGTTGTTCATCAAGCGCCCTTTTCGGACTATGAAGATCGGTACCACGAGTATTGGATTCATCTCGTTGAACGCACTAATGAACTTCGGGTCGCTCATCAAGGTGTTACCCGGCAGTGCTTGTATGAGGGTCGGCAAGTGCCAGTCGATCGCCAGTTGTCTTCGGCACTCGCCGTGATCGATTTCCACATTTTCGGACACTCGGGCAAAGGGACGATCTTCGCCGTTGATCATGGAGAGTGCCAGTGCTGTGGAATACGCCTTGGCGATGCGTTGTACCTGCTCCTTGTCGGGCTGGTTGCCCTCGAGAAGACTGTCGACATTCAGTTCCACGCTCATGGGGGCAACCTCTCGTTTGAAGTCCGGCATTGCTTCGGACTGTCGCGAGAGTGAAGGTCGCTGTTACGTTGAGTGACCTCTTGCCAGTCTGGTAACCTGAACTGTCAATGTGTAACTTATTGTTGCCGTCCAGATTTCGACTCGCGGCTGAATTGCGCCCGTAAGGAGTCTAAAGCGTGACATAGGGCGTTTCGGTATTGGAATACCGAAACGCCCTATGTCAGTGCGTCAGTACGTCATCGCCATCGCCGGGTCGGCCAGAAGGGCGCCGACGTCGGCTAGGAACTCCGAGCCCTGCTGGCCGTCGACCACGCGGTGGTCGAAGCTCAGCGACAGCTGGAGGACCTTGCGGACCTTGATCTCGCCGTCCACCACCCACGGCTGGTCCTTGATCGCGCCGAGGCACAGGATCGCGGATTCGCCCGGGTTGATGATCGGCGTGCCGGTGTCGACGCCGAACACGCCCACGTTCGTGATGGTGATCGTGCCGTTCGCCATGTCCGCCGGCGACGTCTTGCCCTCGCGGGCGACCTCGGTCAGCGTCGTCAGCGCCTGCGCCAGCTCCTTGAGCGACAGCGAGTCGGCGTCGCGGACCTTGGGCACGATCAGCCCGCGCGGCGTGGCCGCGGCGATCCCGAGG
The DNA here is from genome assembly GCF_031082405.1 of Amycolatopsis sp. A133. Lineage (GTDB taxonomy): Bacteria > Actinomycetota > Actinomycetes > Mycobacteriales > Pseudonocardiaceae > Amycolatopsis. The sequence continues at coordinate 173,771 of NZ_JAVHJU010000067.1, read as the reverse complement.
TGCACGTAGTCCTTGTAGACGATCTCCTGCGCCTGCTCGTCCCAGACCGCGTTGATGTCCGGGGTCCGCTTCGCCGCCAGGCACACGGCCTTCGCGGCGAACGTCAGCGGCGTGACCTTGACCCCGGCGAACTCCCGCGACTTCTTGAGCTTCTCGCGGAACTCCATCATCGGCGTGACGTCGATGGTCAGGAACTCCGTGACGTGCGGAGCGGTGTACGCGCTCTGCACCATCGCCGCCGCGGTCATCTTCCGGACACCCTTGATCGGCACGCGCCGCTCGCGGGTTCCGCTGTCCACAGTGGACGCGACGACCGGAGTCCCGTTGGCGGCGCGCTCGACGTCTTCACGCGTGATGACGCCGCCGTCCGCGGTGCCGGTCAGCGTGTGCAGGTCGACGCCGAGCTCCTTCGCGAGCTTCCGCACCGGCGGCTTCGCGAGCGGGACGTACCCACCGCGCGGAGCCACCGGAGCAGGAGCGACAGGGGCAGCAACAGCAGCCACCGGAGCGGGTTCAGCGCCCCTCCGCGCCCGCCGCTGCGTGACGACGGCCTTGGAGCCGTAGCCGACCAGCGGCTTCATCTCCTCTTCCTCGGCCGGCGCCGGGGCAGGAGCAGCGGGAGCGGCAGCCGGAGCCGCGGCGCCGCCGGGATCGACGTCGATCGTGAGGATCGGCGTGCCGACCTCCACCGTCTGCCCCGGCTCGACGTGCAGTTCCGTGACGACCCCGGCCCACGGGATCGGCAGCTCGACGGCGGCCTTCGCGGTCTCGATCTCGACCACGATCTGGTTCACCGTCACGGCGTCGCCCGGCTTCACGTGCCAGGACAGGATGTCGGCTTCGGTCAGCCCCTCCGCCGTGTCGGCCAGGGGAAATTGTTTGTACGTGGGCATAACGCGGAAATCCCCCTTACCAGGCGAGTGAGCGGTCGACGGCGTGCAGCACCCGGTCCAGGTCGGGGAGGTAGTGCTCCTCGAGCTTGGCCGGCGGGTACGGCGTGTCGAACCCGGTCACCCGGAGGACGGGCGCTTCCAGCGAGTAGAAGCACTCCTGCTGGACGCGCGCGGCGATTTCCGACGTCAGCGACGACTCCGACGGCGCTTCCGACAGCGCGATCAGCCGCCCGGTCTTGCGCACCGACTCGAACACCGGCCCGAGGTCCAGCGGCGAGAGGGTGCGCAGGTCGATGACCTCGAGGGACTTGCCTTCATCCGCGGCCGCGGCGGCTGCGTCGAGGGCGACCTTCACCGATGGGCCGTACGCGACGACCGTCGCCGTCGTGCCTTCGCGGACGACCTGCGAGGAGAACACCGGCGACGGCGTCCCGGCCACGTCGATCTCCGCGCGCAGCGCACCCGAGTGGTACAGCCGCTTCGGCTCGAAGAACAGGACCGGGTCGTCCGACTTGATCGCCTGCTGGATGCCCCAGTAGGCGTCGGCGGCGTTCGAGATCGACACGACCTTCAGGCCCGGGATGTGCGCGAACAGCGACTCCGGCGACTCCGAGTGGTGCTCGACCGCGCCGATCCCGCCGCCGAACGGCACCCGGATCACGACGGGCATCTTGATCTTGCCCTGCGTCCGGTAGTGCAGCTTCGCCAGCTGCGAGGAAATCTGGTCGAAGCCCGGGAAGATGAAGCCCTCGAACTGGATTTCGCACACCGGCCGGAAGCCGCGCACGGCCAGGCCGACCGCGGTGCCGATGATGCCCGACTCCGCGAGCGGCGTGTCCAGCACGCGCTGCTCGCCGAAGTCCTTCTGCAGGCCGTCGGTGATCCGGAAGACGCCGCCGAGCTTGCCGACGTCCTCACCCATGATCAGGACCTTGGGGTCTTCTTCCATCGCGCGGCGCAGGCCGAGGTTGAGCGCCTTGCCGATGGTGAGTTTCTGGAGGTCGGACATCAGTGCTCACCCGCCGATACGAAGCCGTCGAGGTAGGACAGGAACTCTTCGCGCTGCGCGTCCAGCACCGGGTTGCCCTCGGCGTAGACGTTGCTGAAGATCCGCTCCGGCGGTGGCTCCGGCATGTTGAACGTGTACTCGCGCAGGTCGGCGGCGAAGGCGTCGGCGTCGGCCTGGACGCTGTCGAAGAAGTCGTGGTCGGCGTAGCCGTTGCGAGCGAGGTACGCGCGGACGCGCTCGATCGGGTCCTTGAGCTTCCACTCCTCCAGCTCGTCGGAGAGGCGGTAGCGGCTGGGGTCGTCGGTCGTCGTGTGCGCGTCCATCCGGTAGGTGAACGCCTCGATCAGCACCGGGCCGTTGCCGTGCCGGCACTCGTCGAGCGCCCAGCGCGACACCGCGAGGCAGGCGAGGACGTCGTTGCCGTCGACGCGGATGCCGGGGAAGCCGTAGCCGCGGGCGCGCTGGTACAGCGGCAGGCGCGACTGGCGCTCGGTCGGCTCGGAGATCGCCCACTGGTTGTTCTGACAGAAGAAGACCAGCGGCGCGTCGTAGACCGCGGCCCAGACGAATCCTTCGTGGACATCGCCCTGCGAAGTGGCGCCGTCACCGAAGTAGCAGATGGTCGCTTCGCCGTCGTCGTCGCCGACCTTGCCCTCGAACTTCTGCCCCATCGCGTAGCCGGCGGCGTTGAGCACCTGGTTGCCGATCACGATGGTGTACGGGTGGAAACCGTGCTGCCGGTAGTCCCAGCCGCTGTGGTCGGTGCACCGGAAGATGCCCAGCAGGTCCTTCATGTCGACCCCGCGCGCGTACGCGACGCCGTGCTCGCGGTAGCTGGGGAACGCCATGTCGTTCGCCTTGAGGGCGCGGCCGGAGCCGATCTGCGCGGCCTCCTGGCCGAGCAGCGGGACCCAGATGCCGAGCTGGCCCTGGCGCTGCATGGCGTTCGCTTCGCGGTCGGCCCGCCGGACCAGCACCATGTCGCGGTAGAGGCCGCAAAGTGCTTCGGCGTCGACGTCCTCGACGTACTTGTCGAACTGGGGCGAGGGCACCCGTTCGCCTTCGGGGGTGAGCAGCTGGGTGAGCTCAGCGCCCCCTTCGCTGGTCGCTCGCAATCCGGCGATCACCTGTTCGGGAGAGGGCTGGGCCGCGACCGCGGCGGGGCCGTCTCCAGGCTCCGGGTGCGTCCACTGTTCGGACGGCATGCGCTGTACTCCTTGGTGTCGGTGCCTCTGGCGGCCGCTTGTGGCGACCACAGCGACTGCACCGGCGGGGACCAGCGCATCGGGTCCGAAGCGCTCGGTCACCGTCGGCGTTGACGGTTCACGCCGACATCCTGGCACGAAGGTCCACGCTTTGGTGAGTCACGGATGCTGATTTGTTGCTGAGAAAGGGCCCCTGAACAGGGCAAACGTTAGGAAGCCCGAGCATCGGACCTACGAGAGTAGGGAACCGGCCCCAGCGCTCACCAGGGTCGTGAGTGGTAAAGCGGGTTCTAACCCGCCTTACCACTCACGAGGCGTGAGGCGAGGTTGTGATGTGCCGCACGCTCGGACGTGCGTGGCACGATGGGCCACGTGGAGCAAAAATCCGTGCGTGAATCCGTTGTGACGTCGTGGACCGACGACGTCATCCCCAGTTTGTCCGGGCTGGTGGCGATCCCTGCCTTGTCCCCGGCCTTCGACGCCGAATGGGCCCAGAGCGGCCACCTCGCCGCCGCCGTCGAGCACGTCCGCGAGTGGATCGCCGGGCGTGACCTGCCCGGCGCGAAGCTGGAGGTCGTGCAGCTCGAAGACCGGACCCCGCTGTTGCTCGTCGACGTCCCGGCGACCCCGGGCGCGGCGGACAAGGGCACCGTCCTGATGTACGGCCACCTCGACAAGCAGCCCCCGGTCGGCGGCTGGTCCGAAGGCCTCGGCCCGTGGACCCCGGTGATCCGCGACGGCCGGCTGTACGGCCGCGGGTCCGTCGACGACGGCTACTCCGGCTACGCGGCGACGACGGCGATCGAAGCCGTGCACGCGGCCGGCGGTGAGCACGCCCGCATCGTGCTGCTCCTGGAGACCGGCGAGGAGTCCGGCAGCCCGGACCTGCCCGCCTACGTCGAGCACCTGGCCGACCGCATCGGCCACGTCTCGCTGGTGGTCTGCCTCGACGCCGGCGGCAGCGACTACGAGCGGTTGTGGCTGGTCACGAGCCTGCGCGGGATGCTGCACCTCGACGTCACGGTGCAGCTGCTGGGCGCGGCGCAGCACTCCGGCATCGCGAGCGGGGTCGTCGCGAGCTCGTTCCGCATCCTGCGGCACCTGATCGAACGCCTCGAGGACAGCGCGACCGGTGAACTGCTGCTGGACGAGCTCAAGGTCGACGTCCCGGCGAACCGGCTCTCGGAGCTCGAGGCCGTCTCGCAGGAGTTCCCCGAGGCGATGGCGAAGGCGTTCCCGCTGGTCGAAGGCGGCCGCGTGATCACGGAGGACGCGCTGGAGCTGATGCTCAACAACGCGTGGCGCCCGACGCTGTCGGTGATCGGCGCCGACGGCTTCCCGAAGCCCGCCGACGCCGGCAACGTCCTGCGCGAGAGCACGACGTTGACGCTGAGCTTCCGCCTCCCGCCGACGGCCGACGCCGAGAAGGCGCTCGAAGCCGTGAAGCGCGTCCTGACCACCGACGTCCCGTACGGCGCGAAGGTCACGCTCGGTGCGCCTCAGGCGGAGAGCGGCTGGAACGCGCCGGCCGAATCGCCGTGGCTGACGACGGCCCTGCGCACGGTCGGCGACGAGGTGTTCGGCCGCCCGCACCGCGCGACCGGCATGGGCGGCTCGATCCCGTTCATGGGGCTGCTCTCCCGGAAGTACCCGGAGGCGCAGTTCCTGGTGACGGGCGCGTGCGGCGCCGACTCGAACATCCACGTGCCGGACGAGTGGCTGCACCTGGAGTACGCGCAGCAGGTCACCGAGGCCGTCGCGCACATCCTGGACGCCCACGCCCGCGGCTAGCCCGCCACTTTCCCTACGAAAGTGACGCTCTGGGCAGCCTGAGCCGTCACTTTCGTAGGGAAAGTGACGCTTGGGGCTAGGCGCAGGCTTCGCGGAAGGTCGCGGCGGCCATCTCCAGGCACGCCGGGAAGTCCCGCTTTCCGGCCGAGTCGATCCACCGGTCGAACGCGTCGCCGAGGATGATCGCCGCGACCTGCGCTGCCGGTTTCGCCAGCTCGGGCGGTGTTCCCCGGTGTTCCAGGGCGTCCTGGATCGCGGCCGTGATCGCCGCGCCCTTGCTCCGCTCGCGTTCGCGGAGCTCGTCGCTCGAAGCGATCACGGCCCGGCGTTCCGGTGACGGGTCGACGAGCCGCGTGACCTGCGTGCCGACCTCGACGAGCGCGGCGAGGGCCGTGCGAAGCGGCGACTCCGCCTCTTCGGCGGCGAGGACGGCTTCGGCGACCGCGGGCGGCAGCTGCTCCGCGCCGGCGAAGAGGACTTCGCGCTTGTCGGGGAAGTAGCGGAAGTACGAGCGGCGCGTGATCCCGGCGCGCTCGGCGATCTGCGTGATCGTCACGGCGTCGTACCCGTGCTCGGCGAACAGCTCCAGCGCGGCTTTCCGCAGCCGGTCCGCGGTCCCGGGATCCCATCTGGCCACGCCCCACCCTAGCTGACGTCTCAGTGTGTCATCACGTGCTAGCCTCGGTGACGACACACTGAGACATCACTGGAGGCCGACATGGAGATCTGGGTCCTCGGAGCGCTTGGCCGCACCGGCCGGGGCATCACCGCCGAGCTGACGGCGAAGGGGCTGCCGGTCGTGCTGGTCGGGCGCCACCGAGAACGCCTGGAGGCGACCGGCGCGAAGTTCGTCGTCGCCGACGGCGTCGAGGCCATGGCGGCCGAGATCCGGCGGCAGCGGCCGGCGGTCGTCGTCAACACCATCGGCGAGTACGCCGCCACGGCCGCGACGATCGCGCGGGCGTGCCTGCCCGGTGGCCACTACGTGGACCTGGCCGCGGACCTGGTTGCCGTCCCGCGGCTGCTCGACCTGCACGAAGAAGCCCTCGCCGGCGGCAGCACCTTCGTGACCGGCGCCGGGTTCGGCGTCCTGGCCACGGAGGCCGTCGTCGCGAAGCTCTGTGAAGGACGCGAGACGCCGAGCCGGGTGCGCGTCGACGCGCTGGCGTCGGTCGCCGTCGAAGCAGGTGCCGTGGGGGTCGCACTGGCCGCCAGCATCGTCGACGTCCTGACCACCGGCGGCCGCCGCTACGAGGACGGCCGCCTGACCCCGGCCCGCCTCGGGGCCGAACCGCAGACGCACACCCTCCCGGACGGCGAGACCGCGAAGTCGGCGGGCGTGCCCTCGGGTGAGCTGGTGGCCGCTCAGCGGGCGAGTGGCGCGCCGTCGGTCACCGTCATGTCCGGGCTCGCGCCGACGTCACCCGCGGTCCGCGCGCTCCTGCCCCTGCTCGGCAGGGTGGTGTCGATTCCGCTCGTGCGCCGGTTCGCGGTCCGGCAGCTGGCCCGGGTGACGACGAAGGCCGCACCCCGCCCCCGCGCGCACTCCTGGGGCCACGCCGTCGTCACCTGGCCCGACGGAACGACGCGGGAAGGCTGGCTCCGCGCCGGCGAGGGCATGGACTTCACGACGGCGGTGGTGGCCGAGGTCGCGGCGCGGCTGGCCCGCGGCGAGGGCAAGCCGGGCGCGCACACCCCGGCATCGGCCCTCGGCGCGGACGTCGCCGAAGCGGCGGGTGGGACCTTCGTGCTCTAGGCCGGCCGGTCAGGCGGACCGAGACACTCGCGCACCGCTCTAAACCGCGCTGTAACTTCACGGTGCTGTGCTTTGGTATGGATGAGTGGCAATATGCGTGCTCTCAGAACCTGAGAACTACGAGGAGTGACGACGTGGCCCGAGGAACCCAGCTCAAGGCGATCGCCCTGCTGCCTGCGTTCGCCCTGGTCGGCTTGACCGTGGCGTGCGGAGCGGGAGGGAGCGGCGCGGGCGACGTGGGCCCCAGCAGCTCTGCTCCCGCACCGGGCACCGGATCGGGTGACGCGGGCACGGTTGCCAAGGACGACGCGCTGGCCGCCATGGTGCCCGCCGACGTCAAGGCCGACGGCAAGATCGCGGTCGGGCAGGACCAGAGCTACCCGCCGAACGAGTTCGTCGACAACGGCAAGCCCGCCGGCTTCGACGTCGACCTCGGCACGGCCATCGGCCAGGTGCTCGGCGTGCAGATGGACTTCCAGAACGCCGCGTTCGACGGCATCATCCCCGGCATCGGCGCCAAGAAGTACGAGCTGGCGATGTCGTCGTTCAGCATCAACGCCGAGCGGCTGCAGTCGGTCGACATGATCTCCTACTACAGCGCGGGCACCTCGCTGGCCGTGCTGAAGGGCAACCCCGACGGCCTGAAGGTCGACGACCTGTGCGGCAAGAAGGTCGCTGTGCAGAAGGGCACCACCCAGGTCGAGGACCTCGACAAGAAGAACGCCGCCTGCACCGGCGCGGGCAAGCCCGCCATCGAGATCACGCAGCTGCAGGCCCAGACCGACGTCAACCTCGCCCTCACCGCCAAGCGCGTGCAGGGCGAGCTGGCCGACTCCCCGGTCATCGACTACGCGGTCAAGCAGACCAGCGGCCAGCTCGAGTCGGTCGGCGCGCCATACGACACGGCGCCGTACGGCATCGTGCTGCCGAAGAACAGCGGTGACTTCGGCAAGGCCGTCCAGGGGGCGATCCAGAAGCTGATCGACAGCGGCGCGTACAAGAAGATCCTGGACAAGTGGGGTCTCAACGCGGCCGGCGCGGTCACCAAGTCGGAGATCAACCCGGCCTCCTGAGTCTGTCGAGTTAGGACGAGTTCGTGAGTTCCTCCGAAGCGCCTCCGGCCGAGGCGCCGATCGACGCCGAGTCCATCAAGGCCGTCCCGGTGCGCCACTACGGGCGCTGGGTGGCCGGCGTGATCATCCTGTTCGTCGCGTTCATCGTCGCGCGCAGCGTGATCACGAACGACGCTCTGCAGTGGCCGGTCGTCGGGGACTACCTCTTCGACGACCGGGTGCTGCGCGGCCTGCAGAACACCCTGATCCTGACCGTGATCTCGATGCTGATCGGGATCTTCGGCGGGATCCTGCTGGCCGTGATGCGCCTGTCGCCCAACCCGCTGACCTCCGGGGCGGCCGGCATCTACATCTGGCTGTTCCGCGGCACGCCGCTGATCACGCAGCTGGTGATCTGGAACTTCCTGGCGCTGGCCTACCCGCGCCTCGGCCTGGGCATCCCGTTCGGGCCGGAGTTCGTCAGCTGGGACACCAACCAGCTGATCACGCAGTTCACCGCGTCGCTGCTCGGCCTCGGGCTCAACGAAGCCGCATACATGGCGGAGATCGTGCGCGGTGGCATCCAGTCGGTCGATTCGGGCCAGCTGGAAGCGGCGAGCGCGCTCGGCATGAGCCGGACGAGGACCCTCCGGCGGATCGTGCTGCCCCAGGCGATGCGGGTGATCATCCCGCCGACCGGCAACGAGACCATCTCCATGCTGAAGACGACGTCGCTGGTCGTGGCCATCGGGTACTTCGAGCTGATGGTCGCGGTCCAGACCATCTACTCGCAGAACTACAAGACGGTCCCGCTGCTGATCACGGCGGCCGCCTGGTACCTGTTCATGACGTCGGTGCTGACGCTGATCCAGATCCAGATCGAGAAGCGCTTCGCGCGCGGCACCTCGCGAGACGTCGTCCAGCGGACCGGCTGGCGGTCGAGGGTGTTCGGCCGGGGCGGAGGGAACGTCACATGACCCCCGTGGTTTCCGCGCAGAAGATCCACAAGAGCTTCGGCAGCGTCGACGTCCTCAAGGGCATCGACCTCGAGGTGCGCGAGCGGGAGGTGCTCTGCCTGATCGGGCCGTCCGGCTCGGGCAAGTCGACGCTGCTGCGCTGCATCAACCACCTCGAGAAGATCGACGCCGGCCGGCTCTACGTCGACGGCGTGCTCGTCGGCTACCGGCAGCGCGGCGACAAGCTGCACGAGCTGCGCGAGAAGGAGGTCGCGTTCCAGCGCAAGGACATCGGCATGGTGTTCCAGCGCTTCAACCTCTTCCCGCACATGACGGCGCTCGAAAACATCATGGAGGCGCCGATCCAGGTCCGGCGCGAGCCGAAGGCCCAGGTGCGGCAGCGCGCGCTGGAGCTGCTGGAGCGCGTCGGCCTCGCGGACAAGGCGAAGAACTACCCGGCTCAGCTGTCCGGCGGGCAGCAGCAGCGCGTCGCGATCGCCCGGGCGCTGGCGATGCAGCCGAAGCTGATGCTGTTCGACGAGCCGACGTCCGCGCTGGACCCGGAGCTCGTCGGCGACGTCCTCGGCGTGATGAAGCAGCTCGCCAAGGACGGCATGACCATGGTCGTCGTCACGCACGAGATGCAGTTCGCGCGCGAGGTGGCGGACAAGGTCCTGTTCATGGACGGCGGCGTCGTCGTCGAAGAGGGGCCGCCCGAACAGATCATCGGGAACCCGCGCGAAGAGCGGACGAAGTCCTTCCTTGCCCGGGTGCTCAACCCCAACGCCTGAGGATCTTGCGGCGGAAACGGTGTTCGGCACCGTTTCCGCCGTTTCTTCGCTACCTTGATGGCGGGTGAGGGATGGGGAGGCCCGCATGTCGACCGAAAGTGCGCTGCCACCGTTGGACCCCTTCGCGGGCATCCCGGACCGCCGCTACGAGGTCAAGGCCTCCGAACTGCTGAAACCCGGCAACGCGGGCCTGATGCGCTGGCGGCGTCAGGCCACGAACGCCCCGATCGTCTACGTCGAGGACGCCTACATCACCGGGACGCTGGACCTGCGGGCGGCGGACCTGAAGTACCTGTTCCGGTTCGAGCGGTGCCGGTTCGAGCAGCCGCCGGACGTGCGCGAGGCGAACCTGCTCGGGCTCGTGTTCCGCAAGTGCTGGCTGCCCGGGCTCAAGGCCCGCAACATGCGCAGCCGCAACGACGTCCGGCTGATCCGCAGCGTCGTGCAGGTCGACGGGGACCGGCGGGAGATCGAAGAGACGACCGTCCAGCGCGGCGACGACCGCGAACGCGGGATGCCGAACGCCGCGGTCAACCTGACCGACGCGGTGATCGAGGGCTCGATGGTGCTGACCCGCACCGTCATCTCGCACCCGCACGGCAAGGCGATCCAGGCGGACCGGCTGGTCCTGAACGGCGCGTTGCTGGCCTACCGGATGGTCGCGAACGGCGAAGTCCGGCTCCCCGGCCTGCGGACCGGCGGTAACGTCAACTTTTCGGGCGCCACGCTGAACAACCCGGACGGCTTCGCGCTCAACGGCAACGGCCTGCACATCGGCGGCAGCCTGCTGTGCGAGGTCGACAACTACGGGCCGGCCAGCCAGCGCAAGCGGTTCTCCGCCACCGGGATCATGTACCTGCCGAGCGCGACGGTGGACAGCGACATCTCGCTGCGCGAAGCCAAGCTGACGGTGTCCCAGCACGGTCCGATCGCGATCGACGCGTGGAAGTCCAACGACCCGTACATCGACCCGCGGCCGGCGCTGGTCGCCGACCGGCTGCGCGTCGACGGCAACGTCGAGCTGTCGGACGGCCTGCAGGCGCTGGGCACGCTGCGCATGGTCAACGCCCGCATCGGCGGCTCGCTGCGCCTGGCCGGCGCCGAGATCCGGGTCGAGCGCGGCAAGTCGCAGCCGTACTACGACCGCGCACTGCACCTGGACGGCACCGAGATCGGCGGCGACATCGAGGCGACGAGCCTGCGCGTGCCGGCCGGCCAGCTGCGCCTGGCCGACGTCACGGTGGGCGGCAACTTCCTGGCCTGGAATTCGATGTTCCGCCACCCGGGCCGGGACGTGTTTTCCGCGCGCCGTTCGAAGATCGCGGGCAACTTCCAGCTCACCGACGCCACGATCCACGGCACGCTGCGCCTGCAGGGGGTGGACGTCGGCGGCAGCATCAACCTGGCGGGCACCCGCCTGACCGACCCGGGCCGCCGCGCGACCAGCAGTTACTCGCTGGACGTCCGCACCGGCCGGGTCGGCCGCGACCTGACGCTGCGCGACAACAACGGCCGCCCGTTCGTGGCCGAAGGAGGCGTCAACCTCGACGGCGCCCAGGTCGCCCGCCGCGTCGACCTGCGCGGTTCCCAGCTCGGCTCGCTCCCCCCGTTCGCGGTGGCCCTCGACGCGGGTGACGTCGCCTCGGACGAGTTCATCCTGACCCCGAGCGTCGCCCCGGTGGGCCGCATCGTGCTGCGCCGGGCGCACTGCGGAACGCTGAGCGACAACGAGGAGTTCTGGGCGGCTTCCGCGGGCATCGAGCTGGAGGACTTCCGCTACGACGCGCTCAAAAACGGCATCCCCCTCGCCGACGACAAGACCCTCGACCACCGCATCGAGCTGCTCCGCAAGGCCATGCGCGGCTACCGCCCGGGCCCGTACGACCAGCTCGCGCACATGCTCCGCGCGGCGGGGAACGAAGAGCACGCCTCGACGGTGGCGTTGCGCAAGCAGCAGTTCAGGTACGAGGCACTGGCCCGCGGCTTCAAGTTCTTCGGCCCCGGGGTGCGGCTGTGGAGCTGGCTGCAGAGATCGATGGTGGGCTACGGCTACCGCCCGGTCCGCGCACTCGGCTGGCTGCTCACGCTGCTGGTGCTGGGCAGCCTGTGGTTCGGCCTGGGTTCCGACGACTGCATCAACGACAAGTCCGGCCGCTTGGTGGCGAGCGGCCCGCGCTGTGTGGTGAACCAGCAGGACACGGGCCTGCAGTGGAACCCGGTGATCTACACGGCGGATCTGTTGGTGCCGATCGTGGACTTCGGCAACAAGTCACGGTGGTACATGCACGGCCCGGACAACTGGGTAGCGGCGGGTTTCACGGCGTCGGGCTGGATCTTGGCGACCACCGTGGCTGCTGGTGTGAGCCGCATGTTGCGCCGGGACAACTGAGCCCGGGGCCGGCCCGAAGGACCCCAACCAGCCCCCACCCTCTCCGGGGGGCGTCCCCAGGTCCAGTCTATCGGCGGGGTCCGACAAGCCCGGCCGAAACAGCGTTTCCGGCCGGAGCTGTCCACATCACTCGTCCGGCATCCACAAGTCGCAACGGAACAGAATTTCCTGCACCGCCGGGCGACCGCACCCGCTCGTCGCTCGAGACCAGGACCAACCCCGGGTCGGCAGGCTACGAGTCCGATTGGCCTCGCCGGCCAGGACGTCATCGAACCTCCAGCTCGCCGAGGCTTTGTCACCGACGCCGATCGGACGCAGAGTGTGGGGCAGCGAGCGGGCGGCGTCGGTGATGACGAACGCGACTCCCAGTCCAGTCTGTCGGCGGGTCCGACAAGCCCGGCCGAAACAGCGTTTCCGGCCGGAGCTGTCCACATCTCTCGTCCGGCACCCACAGGACCGGTTCCCAACCGGCGGTCGCTGGCATACCCTCGGTATGCCCCTCAGCGTGGAGGTTCTCTTGAACGCACCCAGCGCCACCGGCCGGATCGAGATCGATGCGGCTCCCGAAACCGTGTACGCCCTGGTCAGCGACCCCGGCCTGCTTGCTTCCCTCGCCGAGGAGTACGCCGGGCACCGGTGGGTCGGCCGTGCCTCCGGGCCCGCCGTCGGCGCCAAGTTCCGCGGTCGCAACCGGCGGGGGTTCCGGCGGTGGAGCACCCTGTCCACCATCACCGACGCCGAGCCCGGGCGGCGGTTCGGCTTCGAAGTCACCTCGGTGGCCGGGCTGCCCGTTGCGCGCTGGCAGTACGACTTCGAACCCGCCAGTGATGGCTGCGTCGTCGTCGAAAGCATGTGGGAGCGGCGGCCCGCCTGGTTCAAGGTGGCCTCCTTGACCGTCACCGGCGTCTGGGACCGGGAACAGGCCAACACCGCCAACATCGCCGCCACGCTGGCCCGGCTGAAGCGGGCGGCCGAGGCTAATCGATGAAGCGGGACCAGAACGGGATGTAGCGCGGGCCGTCCGGTGGGGCTGTGCTGATCCCGCCCGTCGCGAACTCGCGGTGCAGGTAATCACGCAGGTCGGAGCCGTAAACGATGATGTCCGTCTGGTACACCGACAGCACCGGGTAACCCATCGTGCCCGGCAGGCCGGGCAGGTACCGGTGCCCGCACACCGGCACCAGCTGCGGCACGTCGGCCAGGCGCCGCCGGGCTTCGCGGACCGCGTCCTCCGGGCCGACCGGGCGGGTGCCCCAGTCGGGGAGCCAGAAGCCGTTGTGCTCGACGTCGTACAGCACGCCGTCGACCGGCCAGGCCAAACGTTTGCGCAGCTGCTCCGCGTTGCCGCAGCGCCAGTCGGGCCAGCGGTCGCCGATCGGGACGCCGGCGGACAGGAACGTCCGGTGGTCCGCGGCGAAGCGGAAGCCGAACCGGCGCTCGACGTCGTCGAGTTCGGTTTCGCTCAGCCCGGGACGCACGGGTTCCCGGAGGTTCTCCTGCAGGTGCCGCGCCTCCTCCGGAGTGAGGGCGCCGGCCGGCTGGACGGGGGTCATGACCCGAGCCTAAGCGGCGGCTCACCCGCCCGCGCGTCCTTTTTCGCGCTGACCTGGGGACCCACTACCGGGTGAGTTTGTTCTCTCATCGGGCGGACCGCGGAACAGAGCGTGAACGCCTGTAGTTCACTCATCCCGTGACTTCTCCACGACCGCAGAGCCGCGTGCGCGCCCCCGAGCTGCGCGGCGACGTCTGGCTGAACACCGGCGGCCGCCCGCTCACCCTCGCCGAGCTGCGTGGCCGCGTCGTGCTGCTGGACTTCTGGACCAGCGGCTGCATCAACTGCCTCCACGTGCTCGACGAGCTACGCCCGCTGGAGGCCGAGTTCGCGGACGTGCTGGTCACGGTCGGTGTTCACTCGCCGAAGTTCCTGCACGAGGGCGAGCGCGCCTCGATCGAAGCCGCGGTCCGGCGCTACGACGTGCACCACCCGGTGGTCAACGACCCCAAGATGGAGCTGTGGTCGCAGTACGCGGTCCGCGCCTGGCCGACGCTGGTGGTCGTCGACCCCGAGGGGTACGTCGTGCACGTTGCGGCGGGCGAAGGACACGAAGAGGCGCTTCGCCGCGTTATCGCGGACCTGGTGACGAAGCACGAAGCGAAGGGGACGCTCCGCCGCGGCGGCAGTCCGTACGTGCCGGTCGAGGAGCAGCCCGGCGAGCTGCGCTTCCCGAGCAAGGCCGTCGCCACCGCCGAGGGACGTGTCCTGGTCGCTGACACCGGGCATCACGCGATCGTCGAGTTCGCTTCGGACGGTGAGACCGTCATCCGCCGCTTCGGCAGCGGTGCCCGCGGCGGTCAGGACGGGCCGTTCGACGTCGCGACCTTCACCGAGCCGTCGGGCATCGCGCTCCTGCCGTACGACATCGCCGAGAGCGTCGGCTACCACGCCGTCGTCGCCGACACCGCCGGGCACCGGCTGCGCGGCCTCGACCTGATCACCGGCGAGGTGACGACGGTCGCCGGCACCGGCGCGCAGTGGCGCAGCGGGCCGGACTCCGGCAAGGGCGTCGACGTCGACCTCACGAGCCCGTGGGACGTCGCCTGGTGGGGGCCGGCCGGCGGGGTCGTCGTCGCCATGGCGGGCAACCACACGCTGAGCGTGTTCGACCCGGTCGGCGGCACGATCCGCCGGTTCGCCGGGACGACCGTCGAAGGCCTTCGCGACGGCGATGTCGGCGAAGCGTTCTTCGCGCAGACGTCCGGCTTGGCCGTGGACGGCGACAAGCTGTGGCTCGTCGACGCGGAGACGTCGGCGCTGCGCTGGATCGAGCCCGACGGCGAGTCGTTCACCGCGCACACCGCGATCGGCATCGACCTCTTTTCCTTCGGCCACACCGACGGCCCGGCCGACCAGGCGCTGCTCCAGCACCCGCTGGGCCTCGCCGTGCTGCCGGGCAACAAGATCGCGATCGCCGACACCTACAACGGCGCGGTCCGCCGCTTCGACATCTTCACCCGCCAGGTGACGACGATCGCGACCGGGCTCGCCGAACCCCAGGGCCTGCTGCTGCACGACGGCGAGCTGGTGGTCGTCGAGTCGGCGGGCAACCGGATCGGCTCGCTGCCCGCGGCCGAGCCGACGGTCGTCACCGGCGATGCGCACGCTGTACGCAGGCCGCCGACAGTGCTCGCACCAGGCGAGATCGACTTTTCGGTGGTGTTCACCGCACCGCCCGGCGAGAAGCTGGACGACCGCTTCGGCCCGTCGACCCGGCTCGAGATCAGCGCGTCGCCGCCGTCGCTGCTGGCCGAAGGCGGCGGGACGGGTACGGATTTGAATCGAAAGATCCGCCTCGCGCCGGGTGTCACCGAGGGCGTGCTGCAGGTCGTCGCGCAGGCCGCGAGCTGCGATGACGGCGGCGAGCACCCGGCGTGCCGGATCACCCGGCAGGACTGGGGCGTCCCGGTGCGCATCGAGGACGGCGGGGTGCGCGAATTGAGCCTGGTCATGGCCGGTGCGCCCCGGACCGGCGGGTAACATGCAGGCCGTGTCCGACGGTCCGAAACTCGAAATCCAGATGCTGCACGACCGGGTCCTCGTGCGGCTGTCGCCGGAAGAGGGCGAGCGCCGCAGCAGCGGCGGCATCGTGATCCCCGCAACGGCGCAGGTCGCGCGCCGCCTCGCCTGGGGTGATGTACTGGGCGTAGGCAATAGTGTGCGAAACGTCAAGACGGGCGATCGCGTGCTCTTCAACCCGGAAGATCAGCTCGAGGTCGAGATCCAGGGCGAGGGGCACCTGGTGATGCGCGAACGCGACATCCACGCGGTGGCGACCGAGCGGACCGAGCACGGGACGGGGCTCTACCTGTAGGTCGGGTCCCGCGAAAGGCAGGCGCGTGGCAGACGAAGAGGTACGCGAGGGCGCCGACGTGCGCGAACTCGAACTCGAGACGGCGACCGAGCGCACCGCGGTGGCTGCCGAGCGGCCCGCGAGTGGGGAGACGCCTGCCGCTGTCGCCGATTCGTCCGCGGCCGAGCCGCTCGCTGGGGCCGATGGCGGTGCGGCCGGGGCGCCTGAGCCGCCTGCCCAGCCGATCAACGCTGCGGTGCCCGAGTGGTCTTCAGTCGCCGAGGTGCCGGCCGCTGTGGGCGGGGCGCCTGAGCCGCCTGCCGAACCGATCAACGCTGCGGTGGCCGAACGGCCTGCCGCCGCCCGGGCGCCTGCGCTGCTCGCCGAACCCGCGAGCGCCGTGCCGGAGTCGCCGATCGCCGGGTCGCTCGAGGAGCCGATCAACGCTGCGGTGCCCGAGTGGCCCACGGCCGCCGAGGTGCCGACCGCCACAGCCGAGTCGCCTGAGGCCGCGACCGAAGTCGTGCCCGCCTGGCCCCCCGTCGTCCCGCCCCCTGATGGTGCCACCGCCACCACCGATCTCTTCTCCGATGACCTTCTCGGCGAGCTCCTCGAAACCCCCGCCCCGCCCCCGGCGCCGGAGACGCCTGCCCGGAAGCTGCGCAAGGGTGTCGCCCGGACCATGATGGCCGTTGGGCTCGCTCTCGGGCTCTTCGTCATCCTCTACGCCGTCGACCTGCTCGTCAGCGCCGGTGATGTGCCGCGGGGGGTGACCGTGGCCGGTATCGATGTCGGGGGGCTCAGCCATGCCGAGGCCGAAGCCAAGCTGCGGCGGGAACTCGAGCCGCGGCTGATTCGGCCCGTTGTTGTGCACGGTGGGGATGTGCAGGCCGAACTCCTTCCCTCCCAGTCCGGGCTCGGCCTCGACTGGCCGAACACCTTGGGGCTCGCCGGGCACCAGCCGCTCAGTCCGATCACGCGGATCATGTCCTTCTTCACCAGCCGCGAGGTCGGGGTCGCTACGCGCACCGACCAGAACCGGATCGTCCAGGCCGTGCAGGAGCTCGCCGCGGGCAAGCTGAACCACCCCGCCATCGAAGGCTCGGTCGGGTTCACGCCCGTCCCGGGCAGCGACGGCGGGGTCACCGCCTACCCGATCCTGCCGCGGCAGGGCCAGCAGCTGACCGATCCGGCCGGCGCCGCGCACACCGTCACCGACCACTGGCTCGATCCCGGCGGGGTCAAGCTGGCCATGGTGATCACGCCGGTGCGGGCGACCGCCGCCGGGGTGCAGGCCGCTTACCGGCAGATCGTCGTGCCCGCCGTGGCGAAGCCGGTCGTCGTGCACGGTGAGGGCAAGGTCGTTCCGCTCAAGCCCGTGGCGATCGCGGGCTCGTTCCAGTTCGCGGCCGTCGAGGGCGGGGCCGTCGAGGTCCGCATCGACCAGGGCAAGCTGCAGGCCGCCCTCAAGGACGAGCTCCTGAGCACCGAGACCGACGGCAAGGACGCGCAGATCGTCTTCACCAGCGAACAGCCGGTGGTCGAACCCTCCGAAGACGCCCGCAAGGTCGATTGGGAGAAGACCTTCCTCCCCCTGATCGACGTGCTGAAGAAGACCGACGGGCGGGATCTCCCCGTCGTCTACACCGCGTCGGCACCCAGCGTGACCACCGACGCCGCCAACGCGCTCGGCATCAAGGAGGTCATCGGCGAGTTCACCACCGACGGCCTGACCGGCCCGGCCTCGACGAACAACCAGACGCTCGCCGCCCGTGTGTCCGGCGCGATCGTCAAGCCCGGCGAGACGTTCAGCCTCGGTGGCCGCTCCGGCCCCCGCACCGCGGACGCCGGCTACGTGCCCGCCCCGGTCAACGAGGACGGCACCGGCGCCGAAGTGGTCGGCGGCGGTGTCTCCCAGCTGGCGTCCACTTTGTACAACGCCGCCTACCTCGCCGGCCTGGCCGACGCCGGTCACCTGGAGCACGACCACTACCTCGACCGCTACCCCGTCGGCCGCGACGCCAAGGCCGTCAACCCCGACGGCAGCCCGGTCGAGCTCAAGCTGACCAACGACGCGGCGACCGGCATCGCCATCCAGGCCACGGTCTTCGGCGACGCGGTGACGGTCCGGATCTGGGGCACCCGGCACTTCCGCGTCGAGGGCCAGACCGGGGCGCAGACGCCCGGCGACCCGCCGCCGATCCAGTTCGGCTCCGGCGGGGCCGGCTCGTGCCGTCCCTCGATCGGTTCGTCCGGCTTCAGCGTCACCGACACGCGCGTGCTCTACGACCTCGCGAGCGGCACCGAGCTCCGGCGGACGTCGCACACGGCGACCTACGGTCCGCGTCCGACCGTTCTCTGTTGAGTTGTCAGCGAAGGACCATGCACCCCGCCTCCTCGAAGTCGCGCAGCCACGCCGGCTCCCGGAGCTGCTTGTTCCACCGCAGATCCAGCTTGTCCAATTTGGACAGGCGGGCGAGCGACGCGGGCAACGTCGTCAACGAGTTCTCCCGCAGGTCCAGCTGACGCAGCTCACTCAGCGAGCCGATCGACGACGGCAGCGCGGTGAGCCGGTTGCCGCGCAGGTGCAGCTCCCGCAACGCACTCAGAGCGCCGATCGACTCGGGCAGCGCCGTCAGCTCGTTGCGGTAGAGCCGGAGTTCGCGCAGCGCCGCGAACCCCGAGAGGTCCGACGGCAGCGAAGCGAGCCGGTTGTCCGTGCACCCCAGATAACGCAGCTTGCCCAGCCGGCACCAGGCAGCCGGGAACTTCGTCAGCCGGTTGTCGCTGATGTACAGGTACTCGGTGAGCCCGGACAGCTCGCCCAGCTCGTCCGGCAGTGAGTCGAACCGGTTGTGCGCCAGGTCGAGCGTGTGCAGCGACGTCAGCGCCGAGATGCCCGGCGGCAGCGAAGAAATCCGGTTCGCTGCGAGGTTAAGCACCTGCAGCCCGGTCGACGACCACAGCGCCCCGGGCACCTCCGAGATCGAGTTCTTGTACAGGTCGAGCCGCGTGACGCCGTCCGGCAGCGAAGGCACCGACGTCAGCCCTCGATCGCTCAGATCGAGTGACGTCATGGCCCCTCCAGGCGAGTCCGGGGCAGCAACGCCCACGTCGACGGGTCGTCCGGAGTGGACACCTGGATCCGCAGGCCCGGCGCCTCCGAGACCGCCAGTTCGGTCAGCCGGAAGTTCAGCCGCCCGGCCCGCGGGTGCTGGAACTCCCGCACCCGCGGCCGCGGCTCCGCCACCTCCTGCCGCGCCCACAGCTCGGCGAACTCCGGGCACAACGCCGACAGACGCCGGATGTCCTCTTCCCAGGCCGGGTCGCCGACGTGCCTGCCGTACTCGGCGCGCATCCGCGCGACCATGTGCGGCACCTCGTCGTCGTAGTTCAGCAGGAACTCCCGCGCGTTCGGCTCGGTGACACAGCACCACAGCAGGTTCTTGTGCAGGCACGGCAGGCTGTGCCACTCCCAGAACAGCTCGTTCTGCGCCGCGTTCGACTCCAGCACGTCGAACCGGCCGTTGACGACCGTGGCGGGCAGCGGATCAAGCGCGCGCAGCACCTCGCGCACCGCGTCCGGCACCACTTCGACCGACGACGGCAGCCGGGATGGCGTCAGCTCCGCCAGCCGGTACAGGTGCTCCCGCTCGGTGTGGTCCATCCGCAGCGTGCGCGCCACCGCATCGAGCACCTGCGCACTCGCGTTGATCGGCCGACCCTGCTCCAGCCACGTGTACCAGGTGACGCCGACGCCGGCGAGCAGCGCGACCTCCTCCCGCCGCAACCCGCTCGTGCGACGGCGCACGCCGGGCGGCAGCCCGACCTCTTCGGGGCCGATCCGCGCCCGGCACGCCTTGAGGAACTGGCCGAGTTCCTCCCGGCGGCTCGTGTGGACCTGCGTTGACGTCATGCCGACATGGTGCCGGAGGGGTACGACAATTTCGGGGAAACGGGTGCTCCCGGTACCAGCATCCCCAGGCTCTCTCCGCCCGGAACCGAAGAGTCCCAAGGTCAGAGGCATGACACTGACCACCTCTGCCACGGCCACCCCGGACCGGGCCGCCCGGCCGGACCGGCGGCCGTGGTTCATGCTGGCCGTCCTGCTGCTCGGCCAGTTCATGGCGCTGCTCGACGTCACCGTCGTGAACGTCGCCATGACCGACATCCGCACCGACCTGCACGCGTCCGGCGCCGCGCTGCAGCTCGTCGTTTCCGGCTACACCGTGGGCTACGCGATGTTGCTGATCACCGGCGCCCGGCTCGGCGAGCTGTTCGGGCGGCGACGGCTGTTCGTGACCGGCGTCGTCGCCTTCACCGTCTGTTCGCTGCTGTGCGGGCTGGCGCCCGGCGCCGGTGTGCTGATCGTCGCGCG
The DNA here is from genome assembly GCF_031082405.1 of Amycolatopsis sp. A133. Lineage (GTDB taxonomy): Bacteria > Actinomycetota > Actinomycetes > Mycobacteriales > Pseudonocardiaceae > Amycolatopsis. Next base: position 153,703 of record NZ_JAVHJU010000067.1, on the reverse strand, counting down.
GATCGCCCAGGGCGCCGGGGCGGCGTTGATGATGCCGCAGGTCATCAGCGTCATCCAGGCGCAGTTCAGCGGGCCCGCGCGGGCCAAGGCGCTCAGCGCGTACACCGCGGTGATCTCCGTCGCGTTCGTCTCCGGCCAGGTGCTCGGCGGGGTGCTCGTCGGCGCGGACCTCTTCGGCGCGGGCTGGCGGCCGATCTTCCTGGTGAACGTGCCGATCGGGGTGCTCGTCGCCGCGCTAGCACTGCGGCTGGTGCCCGGCGGCGCGGCGAAAGCGGGCCGCCGTCTCGACGTCGCCGGCCTCGCGCTCGCCGTGCCCGCGGTGGTGCTCGTCGTGCTGCCGCTCGTCCTCGGGCACGAGACCGGCTGGCCGGTGTGGACGTTCGGCTCGCTCGCGGCGGGTGCGCTGCTGGCGGCGCTGTTCGTGGTCGTGGAACGCCGGGTGCGCGACCCGCTCGTCAACCTCGGCGTGCTCAAGATCCGCGGTGTCGCACCGGGACTCGCCGCGCTGGCCACCGGGGTCGCTTCCTACGGCGGTTTCCTGTTCTGCGTGGCGTTGCACCTGCAGGGGGGCCTCGGCGAGACGGCGCTGGCCGCCGGGCTCACCATGGCGCCGGGCGGGGTGGTTTTCGGCGTGTGCGGGTTCTTCTGGCACAAGCTGCCCGAACGCGTCCACGCGGCACTGACACCGTGCGGCTACGCGGGGTCGGCGGTCGCGTACACGTTGCTCGGCCTGAGCCTGAAGGACGGCGGAACCGGCGGCGTGCTCTTCTTCGCCGCGCTGTTGCTCTTCGGCCTCTCCATGGGCCTGGCGTTCGGTTCCCTGATGGCGCACGCGCTGACCCACGTCCCGCTCGAAAGCGCGGCGGACGCCAGCGGCCTGCTCACGACGACGTTGCAGCTGGGGCAGGTCGTGGGCGTGGCGACGTTCGGGAGCCTCTTCCTGACCCTCGCCGTCGGTTCGTCCGCGCACGCCATCACCACGACGATGATCTGCGCGGCGGCGTTGCTGGTGGTGGGCGTCGGGTTCGCCGTCGCGCTGGCGCGCGCGTCGGCCCGGCGGTAGGCACGGAAAAGCCCGGCCGGTTCACCCGAGGGTGAACCGGCCGGGCCGTCAGCCGAAAGCGTTACCTGGTTACCCCGCGACGACCGTAGGCCGCCGCGGCGATGCTGACGCCGAGCGCGGCGAGCACGACCTGGGTGAGGATCTCCAGCCAGTCGATACCGTTCGTGTCGGCGTAGCCCAGACCCCGCGCGATGGCCGTGCCGATGAACGCGGCGATGATACCGATCAGGATGGTCAGCCAGATCGGGATGTTCTGCTTGCCGGGAGCGACCAGCCGGCCCAAAACGCCGATGATCAACCCGACGATGATGGCACTGATGATGCCGGCGACAGTCATCGCTTCTCCTCTCGGTGCGGGTCCGGCCACTCGGATCCCGCGAACTCGAAGACGGAATTCCCCGGCGATCGCGGGCCGAAACGCCGAAGGACCCCTTCCCTGTCAGGAAGGGGTCCTTCGGCCGAACACATTGATCAGAACGCGGCTTCGTCCAGCTCCATGAGCGCGTTGTCGGCGGCCTCCACGATGGCGCGGCGGGCGGTCAGCTCCGGCAGCACCTGCTTCGCGAAGAACGAGGCCGAGGCGATCTTGCCCTCGTAGAACGGGACGTCCTTGGCGGACGCGCCCGCGTCGAGCTTGCCGATGGCGACCTCGGCGTGCTTGAGCAGCTGCCAGCCGATGAGCAGGTCGCCGACCGACATCAGCAGGCGGACCGTGTGCTGGCCGACCTTGTTGATGCTCTGCGGGTCCTCCTGGGACGCGGTCAGGTAGCCGATCAGCGAGCCGAGCATGCCCTGGGTGTCCTCGAGGGCCTGCTTGAGCAGCGCGCGCTCGTTCTTGAGCCGGCCGTTGCCCGCCTCGGACTCGATGAACTTGGTGATCTCCCCGGCGACGAAGGCCAGCGACTGGCCCTTGTCGCGGACGATCTTCCGGAAGAAGAAGTCCAGCGACTGGATCGCCGTGGTGCCCTCGTACAGCGAGTCGATCTTGGCGTCGCGGATGTACTGCTCGATCGGGTAGTCCTGCAGGAAGCCGGACCCGCCCAGCGTCTGCAGCGACTGCACGAGCTGCTCGGTGGCGCGCTCGGAGCCGACCCCCTTGACGATCGGCAGCAGCAGGTCGTTGACGCCGTGCGCGAGCTTGAGGTCGCCCTCGCCGGTCCACAGCTGGTCCTGGAAGGACGCCGTGTAGAGGTACACCGCGCGGAGGCCCTCGGCGTACGCCTTCTGGAGCATCAGCGAGCGGCGGACGTCCGGGTGGTGCGTGATGGTGACGCGCGGGGCGGCCTTGTTCAGCATGTTCGGCAGGTCGGCGCCCTGGACGCGCTCCTTGGCGTACTCGAGCGCGTTGAGGTAACCCGTCGACAGCGTCGCGATGGCCTTCGTGCCGACCATCATCCGGGCGTACTCGATGACCTGGAACATCTGCGCGATGCCGTCGTGCACCTCGCCGAGCAGCCAGCCCTTGGCCGGGGTGCCGTGCTGGCCGAAGGTCAGCTCGCACGTCGTCGAGGCCTTGATGCCCATCTTGTGCTCGACGTTGGTGACGAAGGCGCCGTTGCGCTCGCCCAGCTCACCGGTTTGTGAGTCGAAGTGGAACTTCGGCACGAGGAACAGCGACAGGCCCTTGGTGCCCGGCCGGGTCTCGATGCCGGGGCCCTCGGGACGGGCGAGCACCAGGTGCATGATGTTTTCGCTCATGTCGTGCTCGGCCGAGGTGATGAACCGCTTCACGCCGTCGATGTGCCAGGAGCCGTCCTCCTGCTTGGTGGCCTTGGTGCGGCCCGCGCCGACGTCGGAGCCGGCGTCCGGCTCGGTCAGCACCATCGTGGCGCCCCAGGCCCGGTCGATCATGAGCTGGGCCCAGTGCTTCTGCTCTTCGGTGCCGTTCTTGTTCACGATCATCGCGAAGTTCGGGCCCGCCAGGTACATGAACAGCGGGGCGTTCGCGCCGAGGATGAGCTCGGACGCCGCCCACTGCACGGTCGGCGGGAGACCGAAGCCGCCGAGGTCGTTGGTCAGGCCGAGGCGCCACCACTCGCCGTCGAGGAGCTGCTTGTAGCTCTTCTTGAACGACTCGGGGATCTTGACGCTGAACGTCTTCGGGTCGTACACGGGCGGGTTGCGGTCGGCGTCGGCGAAGGACTCGGCGAGCGGCCCGGTCGCGAGCTTGTTCAGCTCGGACAGCACCCCGCGCGCGGTCTCTTCGTCGGATTCGGCGAGCACACCCTTGCCCAGGCGCTCCTGCACGCCGAGTACCTCGAAGAGGTTGAACTCCAGGTCTCGGACGTTGCTCTTGTAGTGGCCCATGTCGTCACTCCAATGTGTTCGGCTCCCCGGCCGGGCACACGTTCGCCTTACTCGCCGGTAACTTCAGGATATTACCTGCGGGTAACTGGAGCAAGCAGATCCGCACTTCCGAGTATCGGAAATCCCCCCGATTGTGGGGTTCTTCCTGGGGAACGGAGGTCAGCGGTGCTCCGGGATCGCCGTTGTGTCCGCCGTCACCGGGACGTACCCGTCTTCGGGCCGGGCGACGAGGATCCCGCCGCGGAAGGCGATCGTCACGGCGTGTGTCCGGTCCCGGGCGGAGAGCTTGCGCAGGATGCTCTTGACGTGGGTCCGGACCGTCTCGACGGACAGGAACAGCAGTTTCGCGATCGCCGAGTTTTCGAGCCCTTCGGCGACCAGCTGGAGCACCTGGTATTCGCGCCTGGACAGCGGCATCGCGCCGCGTGGCGCCGGCGGGCTGTCGTGCGCGAGGTCGCCCTTCGGCGCGCTCGCGCGCTTCGGCCGGGCGGTCAGGGCGGCCAGTGCCGGGTCGATGTACCGGCGTTCGGTGTGGGCCCGCCGGATCGCTTCGGCAAGTCGTCGTGAATCGATCGATCGCGGCACGATGGCGTGCGCGCCCGCGGCGATCGCGGCCGCCAGGTACTGCTGGGTGCGATTCGCGTCACGGATCAGGGTGACCAGGATCAGCGCCGGGTCGCCGGCGTTGAGCAGCTTCGTCAGGTGACAGTTCGGGTCGAGCGCCGAGTCGAGGACGACGACGTCCGGCTTGACCTGCTCGCACAGCTGCAGGGCGGCGTGGTGGCTGGCCGCCTGCCCGGCCCAGTGCAGCCCCTGGTTGCGGTGGACGAGCGCCGCGAGGCCGTCGCGGAAGATCGGGACGGGGTCGACGACCGCCACGCCCAGGCTGCGCCCACCGGGGCCGGCCGGCCCAGTGGGCCTGCGGGTGGGCTCGATGCCGTGCATCGCGGGCCTCCGTCTCTGCGCCGTCGCTCCTGGGGTGCCGGACGTCTCCGGCACCGTCCGGTCCCCCTGCCGGGTCCGGCCGGAAGCGACTTCTCCTGCTTGGTACGAGTCGCGATTGCGCAGCTCATGACGGCAACTCCCCCTCATGGCCCAATCCGCCGGTCACAGCAAACTTTCGGTAGAAGTGGATCTTGACGAGATGGCTCGTCGGGGCGGGAAGGGGCCCGATGGGGCAGTTGGCGCTACTGAGGGTGGCCCGCAGCTCGTTCAACGATTTCGACAGTCGCCGGATGCGGTCCGCAGCTCGGCGAACTCGACCGCCAGCCCGGCCGGCGTCCAGTGCGCGTTGAGCCCGCTCGGGTTCGGCAGCACCCACACGCGGGTGTCCCCGATCCGGTGGTCCTGCCGCCCGACGCGCGCCTTCGGGAACCCGAACGCGGTCCGGTACGCCGTGATGCCGACGACGGCGAGCCACCGCGGCCGGTACTTGAGCACCTTCGCGACCAGCAGTTTCCCGCCTTCGCGCAGCTCGTCGCCGGTCAGTTCGTCGGCGCGGGCGGTGGTTCGGGCGACGACGTTCGTGACGCCGAGCTTGAGGTCGAGCAGCTTGTCCTGCTCGCTGGGCGAGTACCGCCGCGGGGTGAAGCCGCCGTTGTGGAGCGCGGGCCAGAAGCGGTTGCCGGGGCGGGCGAAGTGCTGACCGAGCGCGCCGGAGTAGAGGCCGGGGTTGATGCCGCAGAAGAGGACGTCGAGACCGGGCGCGATGACGTCGGGGATGGTGGCGTTTTGGGCCGCGGCCAGCTGGTCCTTCGTGGGTCGGGTGCTCACCCGTCCAGTTTCCGGTCAACCCCGGACCGGCGCCCGGTAGCCGGGGGTAGCGAATCCGGCACGGACCTGCGTAACCTGTGTGATCTCCCGCACAGCGCCGTACCGAGGAGGATTTTGTGCAGCTTCCGATCGTCCTCGGGCTGGTTGCGCTGGTCTTGGCCGTCGCCGTGCTCGTCGTCGTCCTCGAGGACAGGCGGGCCGCCAAGCGGGCGGCGCTGCAGCGGAAAGCCCGGTTAGCGCGTCTCGGCGAAGTGGACCCGCTCGCGCCGGGCCGGCTGCACGCCGACCGTTGAAGGACGGCTGCGGAGCAGGGTCAGCAGCAGGGCGCCGAACACCCAGCCGACGCCGGCGCCGAACGTGTTGTTCATGAGGTCGTCGACGTCGAAGATGCGGTAGACGTACGGCGCCGTGCCGAAGTTCGCGGTGAGCTGCGTGATCTCGATGAGCAGTGACGCCGTGAAGCCGATCAGCGCCGTGCCGGTCAGGCCCCGGCACCACAGGATCCGCGCGAACACCCCGAGCGGGACGAACAGCAGGACGTTCAAGCACGCCTGCTGGAACGTCTGCGTCATGAACCAGGACCCGCCGTGCTTGAGCAGCTCGGTGTGGATGTCGGCGATCCACTGGAACGGGTGCAGCTGCACGGTCTGGCTGAGCCGGCGGGTGCCGGGGCCCGGCAGCGGCAGGAAGACGACCGCGAGGGTCATGCAGCCGTAGAGCAGCACCGCCGCGGTGGTGGCGAGGCCGCGCAGCCGCAGGCCGCCGTGCCGGGCGAGCTGGGTGATCAGCTGCGGGACGAGCACCACGACCCACAGCGCGAGAAACCCGGTGAAACCGTCCTGCAGGGCCGTGAGCTGTGCGTTCGTCATGCCGTCGACGTTATGGATCTTGGCCCCGGGGCCGCTTCGGTCGAAGAGTCCGGCGGTCCGGGGCCCGCATCGGCCACTTGACCGATCCGGGGACGGCCGATTGGTGATCGAAGTCATGCGGACGTAACCGGATGCGGCTTGCGCCGATACGGGAATGAGCACGACGCTCGGCACGTCGGGGTGTTGTGCAGGCAACGAAGGGAACGCTCATGGCACCGGTCCGGGTGGGCATCGTCGGGCTCAGCGCGAACGGCGGCTGGGCCGCCACCGCGCACGTGCCCGCGCTGGCCGCGGTGGACGGCTACGAACTCCGCGCGCTCGCCGGGAGCAGCGCCGAGTCGGCGCGGGTCGCCGGCGAGAAGTACGGCGTGCCGCTGACCTTCGGCGACGCCGGTGAGCTCGCCCGGCACCCGGAGGTCGACCTCGTGGTGGTCGCCGTGAAGGTGCCCGAGCACCGGGCGCTGATCGAGCCCGCGCTGGCCGCCGGCAAGCAGGTGCTGAGCGAGTGGCCGCTGGGCGTGAGCCTGGCCGAAACCGAAGCGCTGGCCGAAGCGGCCCGGGAAAAGGCGACCGCGGTGGGCCTGCAGGGCCGGTCGGCGCCGGCGTTGCGCTACCTGCGCGACCTCATCAAGGACGGCTACGTCGGCCGCGTGCTGTCGACGTCGCTCATCGCGTCCGGCGGGAACTGGGGGCCGAGCGTGCGGGCCGGCCGGGACTACCAGCTGCGGCCCGAGGGCGGCGCGACCATGCTGACCATCCCGTTCGCGCACACCGTCGACACCCTGGCCATGGTCCTCGGCGGCTTCGCGGAGTTCTCGGCGACGATGGCGACCGTCCGGCCGCGGGTGCGCGACGAGGTCACCGGCGACTCCGTCGAGATGACCGCGCCGGACCAGATCGCCGTCACCGGGGTGCTGACCGGGGGTGCCGTCGCGTCGCTGCACGTGCGCGGCGGGACGTCGCCGGCGACGAACTTCCACTGGGAGATCAACGGCACCGAGGGCACGCTGGTCGTCGAGGCCGCGGACCCGCTGTTCTGGATCGCGAAGCTGACGCTGCGCGGCAGCCGGACCGGCACGCTGGAAAAGCTCACCGTGCCGGCGCGGTACGAGCTGCCGCAGCTGGCCGGGCGCAGTGCCGAGCCGTCCTACAACGTTGCGCACGCGTACGCCCGGCACCTCAAGGGTGACCTGCCCGACTTCGCGCACGCCCTGCGCGTGCACCGGGTGCTCGACGCCGTCCAGCGCTCGGCCGACAGCGGCAGCCGGGTCCGTCCGGACGCAGAGTAACTGTTACCGACGGTTGTAGGTTCTGCCGTTCGCCCCTTACGCTCGGGCCATGGACGACGTTGTCTACGACCGCGCGGGCACGGGCGAACCGCTGGTGCTGATCCACGGCATCGGGCACCGCCGCCAGGCGTGGGCGCCGGTGTTGCCGCTGCTCACCGCCCATCGTGACGTCATCGCCGTTGATCTGCCCGGCTTCGGCGAGTCGCCCGAGCCGTCCGGCGGGTACGGCATCGAGCCCGCGCTGGTGATGTTCAAGGAGCTCTTCACCGACCTCGGACTCGGCCGGCCGCACGTCGCCGGCAACTCGCTCGGCGGTCTGCTGTCGCTGGCCCTCGGGCAGGCCGGGCTGGTCCGCAGCGTCACGGCGTTGTCGCCGGCCGGGCTGTGGACCCGGACCCAGAAGGCCTACGCGATCGCCACGCTCCGGGCCCACCGCGCGCTCGCCCAGCGCACGCCGCCGCACGTGGTGCGCCGCATCGCCGCGACGGCGTCCGGGCGGCGCGCCCTGACCGGGATGATCGTCGGACGGCCCGAGCGGCTGACGCCCGACGACGTCGTCGAGGACGCCCGCGCGCTCGCCACCGCACCGGGCTTCGAGCCGACCGCCGCGCAGTCCCGCGGTGACTTCCGCTTCACGGGCCCGGTCACCGACGTCCCGGTGACCGTCGCCTGGGCGGAGCGCGACCGGATCCTGGCCCGCCCGCGCGTCGCCGACCTGCGGAAAGTCGCACCGCACGGGATCTTCCGGCTGCTGCCGGGCTGCGGGCACGTGCCGATGAACGACGACCCGGAACTCGTCGCGCGGGTGCTGCTCGACGGAAGCCGTTAGGTGACATTCGCTTTACGTCCGTCTTTTGCCCCTGGCAACGGCCTCCTCCGGGAGGCAGAATCCTCCGCCGTGCGCCCGTTCGGGGACCCTGGGCGCGAATCGGAGGAAGAAACACTCATGAGGCTTTCGACCCGGCTCGCGGTGTTCGCCGCGGCCGCGCTGGCGACCACGGCGGTGACCACCGCACCCGCGTCCGCGGGCCAGCGCCCGGACCCCACGACCGACGTCCGGATCATCGGGTTCAACGACCTGCACGGCAACCTGGAGCCGCCGTCCGGCTCCAGCGGCCGCGTGGTGCAGTCGGACGGGACCACTGTGGACGCCGGCGGGGCCGCCTACCTGGCCACGCACGTGAAGCAGCTGCGGGCGCAGGTGGCCAACTCGTTCGTCGTGTCCGCCGGTGACAACATCGGTGCGTCGCCGGTGATCTCGGCGCTGTTCCACGACGAGCCGACCATCGACTTCCTGAACACCCTCGGCGTCAGCACGTCCGTCGTCGGGAACCACGAGTTCGACGAGGGCTACAAGGAGCTGCAGCGCATGCAGTTCGGGGGCTGCCACCCGACCGACGGTTGCCAGTTCGAGAAGACCTTCAAGGGTGCGAACTTCCCGTTCATCGGGTCCAATGTGTACTTCACCAACGGCCTGCCCGCGCTGTTGCCGTTCACCGTCAAGTTCGAAGGCGGTGTCCCGATCGGCGTCATCGGCGCCACGCTGGAGGACCTGCCGACCGTCGTCACGCCGGAGGCCATCAAGGGCCTGAAGTTCGGCGACGAGGTCGAAGCGATCAACCGGACCGCGAACCTGCTCGACTTCCTCGGCGTCAAGGCCCAGGTCGTGCTCCTGCACCAGGGTGACAGCACCGAGGTCGAGGGCCCGAACGACTGCAAGCTGCGCCCCGGCCCGGCCGCCGCGATCGCGGCCGCGGTGACGCCGAAGGTCGACGCGCTCTTCACCGGGCACAGCCACCAGCAGTACAACTGCGTCATCAACGACCCGGCGGGCCAGCCGCGGCCGGTCATCCAGGGTTCGTCGTTCGGCAGGCTGCTGTCGGTGGTGGACCTGAAGATCAGCCGCAAGACGCGCGACGTCGTGCGCTCGCAGACCAAGGCGTTCAACGAGATCGTCACCCGCACGGTCACGCCGGACCCGGCCGTGGCCGCGCTGGTCGCCGACGCCAAGACGAAGGCCGCGCCGATCGCGAACCGGCAGGTCGGCACCATCACCGCGGACCTGCCGGCGGCGGCCAACGCGGCCGGTGAGTCGTCGCTCGGCGACGTCATCGCCGACGCGCAGCTCGCGGGCACGCAGTCGAACAACGCGGTCGTCGCGATGACCAACCCGGGCGGCATCCGCGCCGACCTGACGTACAAGTCGTCGCCGAACGGCGAGGGCGACGGTGTGGTGACCTACGGCGAGGCGTTCACCGTCCAGCCGTTCGCGAACATCATGCAGACGATCACGCTGACCGGCGCGAACCTGAAGAACGTGCTGGAGCAGCAGTGGCAGGGCACGGTCACCCGTTTCCTGCAGCTCTCGAGCTCGCTGCACTACAGCTACTCGGCGTCCGCGCCGCAGGGCTCGCGGATCTCGGCGATCACGATCAACGGCACGCCGGTCGACCCGGCGGCGTCGTACCGCGTGTCGGTGAACAACTTCCTCGCCGCCGGCGGGGACGGCTTCACCGAGTTCACGAAGGGCACGAACCTGTCCGGTGGCCCGGTGGACCTCGACGCGCTGATCGAGTACCTGGGGGCCCACCCGAACCTGGCCCCGCCCGCGGCGGACCGGATCACCCGCCTGCCGTAGGTCCGCTTTCTCCAAGACACCGGGTCGACAATGAACCCATGACGACCTGGGAAGACGTCGTGCGCCTCGCCTCCGGGCTACCGGAGGTCGAGGCCTCGACGTGGTATCGCACGCCCGCGCTGAAGGTGGCGGGCAAGGGGTTCGCGCGGCTGCGCACCGAGGCCGAAGGCGGCTTGGTCCTGTGGTGCGGGCACGACGAGAAGGCCGCGTTGCTGGATTCCGGCGACGCGGCCTTCTTCACGACCCCGCACTACGACGGCCACGGCTCGATCATCGTCGACCTGGACCGCGTGGACGTCGATCAGCTGCGTGAGCTGCTCGAAGAGGCGTGGCGGCGGAAGGCGCCACGCCGGCTGCTCACTTGAGCTCGCCCTTGAGCATGCTCATCAGGATCATGTCGTGCCGCTCGCCGTCGGCGTCGATGAACGATTCGCGGTGGCGGCCCTCTTCGACGAACCCGATCTTGCGGTAGACGTGCCGGGCGGCCTCGTTCTCGGCGACCACCCACAGCGTGATCTGGTGCAGCCGCATCGCGGTGAAGCCGTAGCGGCACAGCAGGCGCAGGGCTTCGGTGCCGTAGCCGCCGCCGCGGTACTCGGCATCGCCGATGTAGACGTCGAGCGTGGCCTCGCCGAGTTCGGGCTCGGCGTCCCGCAGGTCGATGACGCCGATGAGCTTGCGCTCGGCCCTGGCTTCGATGCCGAGGACGACCTTCTCGTACGTGTTGAGCGGGCGTTCTTCGCAGCGCTTGCGCACCTGGGCCAGCGACAACGGGTGTTCGTTGACCATCCACCGGCCGACCTCGGGGTCGGCGGTCCACGGGTGCAGCCGTTCGGCGTCCTCCGGCTCCAGCGCGCGCAGCCGGACGAGCTCCCCCTCGAGCATCTTTACTCCCTTTTCAACAGCAGAAAGTCGTTGACCTCCAGCAAGCCGAGGACCTGCCGGATCGGGACCGGCACGGCCTGCCGTGATTCATCATGCACGAGCTCGGCGCCGTGCACGGTGATGTTTTTCCGCCGGAAGACCAGCGTGCAGCCGCCGGCGGCGAGCACGTTCTTCACCCAGTCCGCGCCGGGGCCGTAGGTCAACGCGACCACGAAACCGTCCTTCGTGCGGAAGACGTTGACCGGCGTGCGGAACTCGCGTCCGGACTTCCGTCCCTTGTGGACGACCATGGCGAACCCGGGCGCCCAGCCGGCGACGTGCTTGAGAACCTGGTTGGTCGCGACGCGGTTGAACCGGGCGACCCGTTTGGAGAGCACCATGCGCTCATGATGATCCTGCTCGCCGGATAAATCAACGACCGATGAATTAACCGATCGGGTGACCCCGGCTCCCCGAGCGGCGGGCTCCGATGGTGGGATATGGCGCATGTCGACCGCATGGCCGCTGCGCCAGGACCCGGAAGGGCCGGTCATCATCGCGCTGGCCCTGGTGAACGACCCCGACGCGCTGGGCTTCGTCGTCCTGGACGACGAGGACGACTGGTTCATCAGCGACGGCACCGAGCTGTCCGACGACGTGCTGGTCAACCGCGAGAGCTTCGGCAAGATGTCGCTGCGCGAAGCCGTCGAACTGCTGCCCCAGCTGGGCGCGCTGGCGGGCCTCCCGACGGGGATGGCCGCCGACTGGGACCCGGAGCGCCGCACGTGGCTGCTCTCGTCGGTGACCGGCTCCGACGACGAGGACGAGGACATCCGGCTGCTCGCCCAGCGCCGCGCGGCGTGGAAGTACGAGGGCTCCCCGGACGACGAGGCCCAGATCAGCACCGGCCTCACCGAGATCCCGACCGGCCCCCAGCAGCCGGTGCGCGCGGTCCGCCAGGTCGTCCGCGAGCAGGACGGCACGTGGCTGTTCGTCGGCTTCGAGGTCCCCGAGGCGGAGGACTTCGAGGTCGAGGGCTTGGAGCTGGAGCACGTGGCGAACCTGTACCCGGACGTGCGCACGGTGCTGAAGGCGGCGCCGGGCCAAGTGTACGACCGAGCGACGCCGGACAGCGATTGGGAGCTCGTCGAGGGTTAGAGCTCGATAGGTAGGTGGAAGAGCCCGCGGGTGATCGGGCTCGGCCACCACATCAGGTCGTCTTCGGCGACGGCGAGCCGTGCGGCCGGGAGGCGCCGGAGCAGGCTTTCGAAGGCGACGTCGGCCTGCAGCCGGGCCAGGGCCGCGCCGATGCACAGGTGCGGCCCGGCGCCGAACGCGATGTGCCGCCGTTTCGCCGACCGCTGTCCCGGCCGGAACGCGTCGGCGTCTTCGAAGGCCGCGGGGTCGCGGTTGGCGGCCAGCACCGAGACGAGGATCGGGTCGCCGGGCCGCATGACCCGGCCGCCGATCTCGACGTCCTCGGTGGGAAACCGCCAGGTCGCGTTCTGCAGCGGCGCGTGCAGCCGGAGCGTTTCCTCGATGACGGCGGCGCGGTGCTGCGGGTCCAGCCGTGCCTTCGCGGCTTCTTCGGGATGGTTCAGCAGGGCGAGCGCGCCGGTCGAGATCAACCCGACGGTCGTCTCGTGGCCGCCGATCAAGATCAGGAAGGCCGTCGAGGTCACCTCGTCCGCGGAGAGCGTTCCCACGGCCTCCTGCGCGACGAGGTCGCTGATCAGATCGGTGCCCCGCGTCGCGCGCTTGGCCTCGACGACCTCGGTGACCAGCCGTTCCAGCACGTCGGTGGCTTCGCGGACCTTGGAGCCGTCGGTGTCGTCGGCCGAATCGATGACGAGCGACCACTCGTGCACGTCTTCGCGGTACCGCCCGGGCACCCCGAGCAGGTCGCAGATGATCGCGATCGGCAGCGGGTAGGCGAGGTCGGTGACGAGGTCGCCGCGCCCGCGTGCTTCAACGGCGTCGATCAGCTCGTCGGTCACCTGCTGGGCGCGCTCGCGCAGGCTCTGCATCCGCCGCGGCCCGAACGCGCCGGCGCAGGCGCGGCGCAGCCGGGCGTGCTCGGGTGGATCGGCGTTGATCATGTGCGAACCGAGCGACGGCCGGTGGTCGAGCGGCAGGCCCATGCCCGAACGCTGCCACTCCTCGTGGCCGGCGAAGGGGCTCTTGACCAGGGCGGGGTGGTTGAGCGCCGTCACGGCGTCGTCGTACCGCGTGATCAGCCACGCCCAGGTGCCGGTCGGGAAGCGGAGCCGGCGCGGTGGCCGTTCGCGCAGCCAGGCGTAAGCGGGTGAGGGGTCGCGATCGAAGTCCGGACCGAACAGCGCGGGCTCTCCCATGGTCCTCACCCTGCCCGCCGGACTTTCTTTCCGACAAGTGTCCCGGCGCGGCTTCCCCCGTTCGTCCTTACAGTGAGAGCCGGCGATCGGCGCCGGTCAGGACCTGCGAGGAGCACCTCATGCCCAAGTACGCCGCGATCATCTACGCCACCGACATCGACCCGACCGCGCCCGAGGCCACGGACATGATGAAGGACTACGACGAGTTCGGCGCGGGAGCGCAAGCGGTGATCCGCGGCGGCGCGGCGCTCTACCCGACGGCGACCGCGACGACGGTCCGCGTCACCGGCGGCAAGGGCGGCGACATCGTCACCAGCGACGGCCCGTACGCGGAGACGAAGGAAGCCCTCACCGGGTTCTACCTGATCGAGTGCGCCGACCTCGACGAAGCCGTCAAGGTCGCGGCCCGGATCCCGGGCGCCTGGGACGGCGCGATCGAGGTCCGGCCGGTCGTCGACTTCGGCAAGTGACCGGCGCCGGGGACGCGGTCGCGCGGCTGGTCCGGGACGAGGGCACCCGGGTACTGGCCACGCTGGTCCGCGTCACCGGCAGCGTCGACCTGGCCGAAGACGCGGTCCAGGACGCCGTCGTGCGCGCGCTGGAGACGTGGCCGCGCGACGGCGTCCCCGGCAATCCCCGCGGCTGGCTGCTGGTCGCGGCCCGCCGCCGCGCGGTGGACGTGGTCCGCCGCGAAGCGAAGCGGCTCGGGAAGGAGGCCGACGCGATGCCCGCGGTCGACCCGTACCCGGACCCGCTCTCGGTCCGCGACGACCTCCTGCGGCTGGTCTTCACGTGCTGTCATCCGGCGTTGTCGTTGGACGCCCAGGTCGCTTTGGCGCTTCGGACGTTGGGCGGTTTGTCGACCGCGGAGGTCGCCCGGGCGTTGCTGCTCCCCGAAGCGACGATGGCGAAGCGGCTGACGCGCGCGAAGCAGAAGATCGCCCAAGCGCGGATTCCGTACCGGGTGCCGTCGGCGGAGGAGCTGCCGTCGCGGCTGGCCGGCGTCGCCTCGACGGTGTACCTGATCTTCAACGAGGGCTACACGGGCCGCGAGCCGCTCCTCGTCGAGGGAGTCCGCCTGGCGCGCTTGCTGGTGTCGCTGATGCCGGACGAGCCGACAGCGTTGGGGCTGCTGGCGTTGGTGTTGCTGCAGGACGCCCGCCGTCCCGCGCGGTTCCTCCCGGACGGTTCGCCGGTGTTGCTCGCCGCGCAGAACCGTGCGTCGTGGGACGCAGCGCTGATCAAGGAAGGCGTCGAGCTGGTCGGCCGCGGCTTGCGCCGGACTCCGGCGGTGCCGAACGCGTATGTGGTCCAGGCGGCCATCGCGGCTTGCCACGACCTCGCACCATCGTGGGCCGGAACGGACTGGAACGCGGTGATTTCCTGGTACGACGTGCTGTTGTCGGTGCAGGACACACCGGTGGTCCGGTTGAACCGCGCGGCAGCGGTCGCGGAACGGGACGGCCCTTCGACGGCTTTGGCGCTGGTGGATGCATTGCCGGGCTTGGACGGCTATCCGTGGTGGCACGCGTCGAGGGCGGAGTTGTTGCACCGGCTGGGTTCGGCGTCGGCTTTTGAGGCGCTGGAGCGCGCGGAGGAAACCGGTTTGCCCGCCGCGCATGTCGCGCATTTGCGAGCCCGGATCGGGTTTTCGAAATAATCGACTGCTCACGCTCAACTGTTTTCTTTTGTGATAGGAAAAACGCTGAAGACCGCAGCGTGAGGATCGCTGCCACTGCCGTATGATCTTGGGGTTTGTGCGCAGTGAAAGCTATAGCGGAGACGTCTCACCAGGAGCCGGCCGCCGGTCGCGCGTGGGAGCTGTCGGTGGGCTCGGCGCGACGGTTCTCGCGACATCGGCGATGGGCTATGTGCTGCTCCTGCTGGCCGGCAAGCATCTCAGCTCCGTCGAGAACGCAGTTTTCCTGGGTTTCTGGGGATTGCTGATGGGTGTGGGCAGTGCTCTGTCGCCGGTGGAGCAGGAGTTGTCGCGCCAGACGGCTGTGGCCGCGGCGCAGGGACGCAAGCCGGATTTGAGCGCTGCGCGGACGTTCGCGGTGACGCAGACCGTCGCGATCGTGGTGGCCGCGGTACTCGCGGTGCCAACGGTGAATGCGCAGCTGTTCGACCAGCACCGCGAGTTGGCGTGGGTGGCCGGTTGCGGAATTGTGGCGTTCCCTTCGTTGTACGCGATGCGCGGGTTGTTCATCGGCGCCGGGCAGAACGGGCGCTACTCGGCGATATTGCTGGCCGAGGCCGGGGTCCGGCTGGTGCTGTTCGTGGGATTCGTTGTTGCCGGGGTCAGCGGGCTGATCTGGTTGGCGGTTGCGGTGGCGGCCGGCTCGTGCGCTTGGCTGCCGTTCGCTTTCCGTGCGCGCGGTTTGGTCGAACCGAGTCCGTCGAGCGAGCCGTGGGGTGCGCTGTGGCGGCGGATGCTGGGTCTGACCGTCAGCGCGGCGTTGACCGCGAGCGTGCTGACCGGCTACCCGGCCGTGGTGAAGCTCGTCGCGCCGCGCGGGAGCGAAGATGCGCTGGGCGGGTTGTTCCTGGCGGTGTCGCTGCTGCGGTCCCCGCTGCTGCTGGTGCTGGCTCCGATCCAGACGTTGGCGGTCCCGACTGTCGTGCGGGTGCTAAACCAGCCGGACGGCCCGCGCCGGCTGCGGCGGTTCGCCGCGGTGGGCGCGGGGGGAACGCTGGTCGTCGGGTTGCTCGTGGCAGCGGTGGCGTACGTGGCGGGGCCGTGGGTGTTCCACTTGCTGTACCGGGACAAGTTCGCCGTGTCAGCGTGGACGATGGCCGGCCTCGGGTGGTCGGGAATAGCCCTGGCGGCCACGATGCTGACCGTGGCTGTGCTGGTCGCGCGCAAGCAGACCGGCAGGGTCGTCACCGTGTGGGCAGTCGTGGCCGGGTTGAGTTTGCTGGTGTTGCTGCTGTCGCCCGGCGGAATCCTGTTCCGTGCGGTGCTGGGCGCCACGGTGGCACCGACCGTCGGGTTGACGGTCGCGTTGACGATGGCGGCGGCGACACCGCGCGGACGGGCCACGGCGAGCTCGGCCGGGCAATGAGAAAGGGATGTCTCCCGAATCGGGAAACATCCCTTGTGGTCTGCCCAACTTCAAATGAGAGCGGATGACGGGAATCGAACCCGCGTATTCAGCTTGGGAACCAGGGTGTTCATGCTCGGAAGTGGCCCTGACCTGCGAACGGGACTGTCTCGCGGTACCCGCTGTTGACCTTGGTTGACCCGCCTGAATGGCACGCTAATGGCATGGCCAGCGGCCCGTACACACCTCACGGCTCAGGCGGCACGACAGCCCTAAACGTCCGGGGCGTAGCAGTCAAGCGACAAGTTAACAGCCCGCCGTGACCCTCCGGCTAACGTGGGGAGATCCTTCTCCGTTGTCTGTCAGGCGCCTCATGGTCACTACCTAGGCCCTAGCCGTGACCGTCGCTACATGTCGTGGTGCGGCAGGGCTTGCAACTCGGACCGCTGATCCGCGGTCAACTCCACCGAGCCAGCCAACACTATGCCTCGTCACCTGACGTAGGCCTAGTAGCATCACCGCACGAGCGAGGAGCAACGGCTATCCCGTCGTCGGACAGAGCTTGCTCTTGGCGCCGCCGCTGACCCTGGTTGACCACCCCTAATTGCCGCCAATGGCCCGACGTAGTGACACACCACATGCACGATCGAGGTGATCCCCTTGCGACGCTGCCCGATCTCGGCAGGCCTGCGGCGTCGTGGTTGGGGCGGACGAGGGCGGCGAGATGCTCTTTAAAGCCGCTGATCGGACAGCGACCGCTAAACCGCGACGGGAGAAGATAATAAAATGTCAGCCTTGCCGGTCGCCCCTCCGGGAAACTGTTGTGTCAAGGATGGATTTTGGCTCCCACTCGGACGCTCGCGTTAATGATATGTCGTTTAGACGACCGTGAGATTGAGAGCGATTGTGGTAAGTAGTTGGTTTACACTGGCCGCGGCTGTGATCGCCGCTGCCGCTGCGATCTTCAACGTCATGATGACCAAGCGCAGCACGAGCAACGTCGAGCTACAGAAGTGGCGCAGGCAGCAGGTTGGAGAGCTGGGTGCTCGCGTCATAGCGACAGTTCACGCTGTCGTTGACACATGGCAAGCGATAGCTTGTGGCCGAGTGATCATGTTGGGAGTATCCGGCGAAACTAGGGAACGAGCTCGCGGTGAAGTCAGGGACCTGACGAAGCAATTCTGCGAACAGATGGACACGATCGAGCTTGCGGTGGCGGAACTCGACATGCTCGCTGGCCGCGATGTCGTGGCCTACAGTTCCTATCTGCTCTCGGTCCTTGACAGTTTGCGACAAGTTGTGCGCCAAGCCTATGAGCCCGAAGGCTCAAACGAGGTGTGGGGTGATCACGAACAGATGTGTCTTGAGGTTCACGCTGCACTGTTTGAACTGGTGGACGTCATGCGGTCAGATCTGGGTATTGAGAAGCGGACGATTTTCAGGGTCAAACCTGAGTATCGAGCCCAGATCCAAACGGATCAGTGACGCCGATTGTGTGGATCGTGGCACGGCGGTGACGTCGCCCAGACTAGTCCGTCACCCCGATACGAAGTCAGCACGCGGCCGGTGGTGCCGGGTCAAGGCACGCTTTCTCGCCTTGACCCGGTGCTACCGGCCGTTGTCATGATCCGGCTTCGGGGTGGTGGGTCTACCGATCTGGGAGCTTGCGGCTGAGCATGTCGATGGCGTCGCTCGACAGATGGCAGCGAACCGGAAAGACCCCGAAATACAACAACCCGAAAGAGGTAACCAAGTGACTGACCCCTTTGCCGACTACAAGCGGCCGTGGGCTCGTCGTCGGTCCGCCCAAGTCGCGGGCGGGTGTCCGGACGCTGATCATTCCGACGGCGGTCCGCCGTGACCTGCTGCGGCACCTGGACACCTGGGTCAAGCCTCAGCAGGACGCGCTGCTCTTCACGGGTGAGCGCGCTGGGCACGCGGTCCGCCGGCCGAACTTCAGCCAGCGGACCCGGTGGACGGAGGTCGTGGAGAAGATGGGGCTCAAGGGCCTGCACTTCCATGACCTCCGGCACGCCGGGAACATCTGGGCGTCGAAGGCGGGGACGTCGACCAAGGACCTGATGGCGCGGATGGGCCACGACGACATGCGGGCAGCCCTGATCTACCAGCGCGCGACCAGCGACGCGGACAAGCAGATCGCGGACCGGCTGTCCAAGCTCGTCGACCGGCACCGCAAGGGCACCACACCGGACGACGACGAAGATCAGGACGGCCAACCGGTGCCAGTCGGCTAATGGCACATCAATGGCACGCGAGAAGTGAACAGCGGAGATAGAGAAAGCCCCAGGTCCACAGTAGACACCATGTGACCTGGGGCTTCTCGATGAGAGCGGATGACGGGAATCGAACCCGCGTATTCAGCTTGGGAAGCTGATGTTCTACCATTGAACTACATCCGCAGTGCGTCGCCAGCATACACGGCGCCGTGATCCCCTTGTCCAGGACCCTCCTCCTTGACTCTTGCCCGTCAAGTGACAACACTTGTTGTCGACTCGCGGAGGTGAGCTGTCATGGACGAGCCCGAGCTGTTCCGGCAAGGCGGGTTCCGGCTGGCCCAGCGGCTGTTCATCGAAGGTGACATCCGGGGCGACGAACGCCAGGTCGCCCGCATCCGGGAGTTCGCCCAGGTGCAGGACCGGCTGGCGGACGACGTTGTCGCCTGGATGGCGCAGCAGCCCAAAGGCCACGGGCGGCGGCTCTTCGAGGAGGCGCTCAAGGGCGGTCCCAAGACGCCCGGGCCGCTCAAGGACTTCTTCGACCAGGTCGACGCCAAGCCCTACTGGGTCGATGACGAGCGGATCGAGCGGGGTGCGAAAGCCATCACCCGGGCCGGTCTTCTGGGGCTCTTCCCGCTCGGGGACATGTCGCTGATGGGCGGCTACCTCGCCTCGCGCGCCACGAAAGCGCTGGTCGGGACCGGCGAGATCGAGTACAAGGCCACCAGGAGGCTCGTCGAGACCGCCGCCTGGTGGATCGACGTCACCACGCCCGGTGCCCTCAAGCACGGTGCGCAGGGGTGCGCCTCCGCGCTGCGGATCCGGCTCGTGCACGCCCACGTGCGCGCCGCCATGAACCGGCGGGACGACTGGGACTACGCCGCCTGGGATCGGCCCGTCAACCAGGTGCAGACCGCCGGCACGCTGCTGCTCTTCTCGCTCGTCTACGTCTTCGGGACGCAGCTGCTCGGCCTCCGCTACTCCGCCCGCGAACGCGGCGACATCCTGCACCTCTGGCGCTACATCGGCTGGCTGATGGGCGTCGACGACGAACTGCTGCCCACCGGTGAAGAGGACGCCTGGCGGCTGCTGTGGCTGCTCGCGGCAACCGAATTTATCCCCGACGACGACTCCAAGCGGCTCGCCAAGGCCCTGATCGAGGCCAACGCCGCTGTCGGCGAGGGACGCGGGGCCGTCGGGAAGGTGCTCTCGCACGTCTCCGTCGCCGTGCACTCGTCGATCAGCCGGCTCGTGCTGGGGAAGACCAACGCCGACTTCCTCGGTCTGCCGAACGACCCGGTTGCGCAGGCCGCGATCGTCGCCGTCGCGGGGGTCAACTTCGCCGCCGAGACCGTGCGGCGGTTCATCCCCGGAGCCACCGCGCTGCAGGAACGGATCGGTGAGGCCGGGCGCCGCGGGTACGTGAAGCGGCTCGAGAAGATCTTCGCGCCCGATACGACCTACGCGCAGCACATGCGGGCCGCCTGACCAGCTTTTCGGGGGTCCGGGTGGCGGAGCCCCCGGCCCGGGGCGGAGCCCCGGATGTCACAGCCCACCGGATAGGCTTCGGGCCGTGCTGCTCAGTGACCGTGACCTCCGCAAAGAGCTCGACGCCGGCCGGCTCGGCATCGACCCCTTCGATGCCGGCATGGTCCAGCCGTCCAGCATCGATGTCCGGCTCGACCGGTACTTCCGCGTCTTCGACAACAGCAAGTACACCCACATCGACCCGCAGCTGCAGCAGGACGAGCTGACGTCGCTGGTCGAGAAGGAGGGCGACGAGCCCTTCGTGCTGCACCCCGGCGAGTTCGTGCTCGGCTCGACGTTCGAGCTCGTCACCCTGGCCGATGACCTGGCCGGCCGCCTCGAGGGCAAGTCCTCCCTCGGCCGCCTCGGGCTGCTCACGCACTCCACCGCCGGGTTCATCGACCCCGGCTTCTCCGGGCACATCACCCTGGAGCTGTCGAACGTCGCGAACCTGCCGATCACGCTCTGGCCCGGCATGAAGATCGGCCAGCTGTGCATCTTCCGGCTTTCGAGCTCGGCCGAGCACCCGTACGGCTCCAGCGAAGCCGGGTCCCGCTACCAGGGGCAGCGCGGCCCGACCCCGAGCCGGGCGTACAAGAACTTCCACCGCATCGACACCTGGCGCTAAGCAGCCACCTTCTCGTCCCAGTCGATGTGGTGGTTCCACATGAACGCGTTCGGGTCCTCGTCGAACGGCTTCGAGAACGCCCGCTTGATGAAGAAGTCGCGGACGACGCGCCCGACCGGGCCGATGACCTTGGTGTCGCCGTTGCGCTTCCCGGCCGCGACCACCGCTTCGACGCGCTCGCGTCGCAAGCTCTCGTACGTGGTCAGCGCGCGCTCGACGTCGGGCACGTCGCGGAGGCACTTGCCCAGCGTGACGGCGTCTTCGATGGCCATCGAGGCGCCCTGGCCCGCCGCCGGTGACGTCGCGTGCGCCGCGTCGCCGATGATCACCATGCGGCCGCGGTGCCAGACCGGGACCGTGGGGAAGTCGTACGTCGGCCACGCCGGGTAGATCTCGCGCGTCGCGCGGATGATCTCGGTGGCCGGCGTCCGGTCGCGGGCCACCAGGTGCAGGAGCTCGGCGCGCAGCTTCTCCCCGGCGAGCCCGGCCAGCTCGGCCGCGGTCGGCTCGGTCTTGCGGGCCGGGTTCGCGAACCACCAGACGCGGCCGTCCGTGCTGACGACGTGGCAGAAGAACACGCGCTTGCCGAACACCATGTTCAGCACGCCGGGCTCGTCGGGCAGGTCCAGGCCTTCGGCGAAACCGCCGGTGTTCAGCAGGGGAACGTACCGCGGTGACGGCGCGTCCGGGTCGATGATCGTGCGGACCCGGGACCGGAGGCCGTCGGCGCCGATCAGCAGGTCGCCTTCGGCGTGCGAGCCGTCCGCGAAGTCCGCTCTGACGTGCGTGTTCGTCTGGCTCGCGCCGATCAGGCGGTTGCCGTACCCGACGTGGATGCCGCGCCGGGCAGCCTCGTCGCGCAACGCGATGTAGAGGTCGGAGCGCAGGACGGTCTGGCTCACCGTGCCGTCCGGGAGGGTGCCGCCGAGGGGGAATTCGGTGAGCCGGGTGCCGTTGCCGAGCCCGATCGACATCCGCGGCGAGTCGAAGCCCGCGCTGCGGACCACGTCCTTGAGCCCCAGCGGGAGCAGCGCGTCCAAGCCGTTGACCGCCAGCGTCAGGAACGCGCCGACGCCCTCGGCGCTGCGGTCGTACCTTTCGAACAGCAGCGGCTCGTGCCCGGCTTCGTGCAGCGCGATGGCCGTGATCGTGCCCGCGACGCCGCCCCCGATGATCAGTGCCCGTGTCATGTCGTTCGATCCCTCAAATGTCTTAGAAAGTAATTCGTTCTGTCGAACTAAAGAGTGGGCTAGGCTGGTCGCCGTGTCAAGCGAGCGAACAGAACTCGTCGAAGAGGTCCTGCTCAGGTCGCGGGAGCTGTCGACGGAGACGGTCATGTTCCACACCGCGATCTCCGAGACGCGGGGGCTGTCGGCGGTGGAGAGCAAGGTCCTCGACTACCTCGCGCGGTTCGGGCCGCAGACGCCGAAGGACCTCGCGCGGCTCTCCGGGCTCGCGCCCGCGTCGGTGACGGCGATGATCGACCGGCTGGAGCGCAAGGGCATCGTCAACCGCGAGCGGCACCCGGACGACCGGCGCAAGATCCTCATCGCCCTGGACCTGCAGTCCATCGCCAGCGGCAGGCACCTGTGGGACCACCTGGTCAAGGGCATGTACGAGCTCTGCGACCGCTACACCGACGACGAGCTCCGGACGGTGATCGGGTTCGTCCAGGCGGCCACCGCGATAACCCATGAATCGACGGAGAAGCTGACCGAGTCCAGCTAATAGACTGAATGGAGTAATGTGGAAGCATCCGTTTGCCGGGGAATTCACGCCTGTCATCGATAAGGCGCCCTAAGAATGTGACCAGTGCGTTCGCGGGGTTCTCGCCGTAATCGTCCCGTGATACGTTCCTGCGCCGTGTCCCCCATTGGTCAACGTGCTCACGTGGTGATGGTGTCACTCAGTGTGCTGCTCGGCGTTTTTTCCGCCGCGGCCGGCACCTGGATGGCCACCGCGGAAGGAAACACCGCCGAGCTCGGCGCCGCGGCGCTGGTCCTGCCGAACGCGCCCGCCGGCGCCGGCGGCAGCAGCGGAACCGAGCTCGCCGGCGGTCAGGTCCAGACCACCACCCCCGGTCAGCCTGCCGCGCCCACCGCCTCGGCCCCCGCCCCGGCGACGTCCAGCGAGGCACCCACGCCGAGCGAGACGTCCTCGGCGCCCCAGCCGACGACGTCCGAAGCGCCGCCGCCGAGCACCAAGCCCGCGGCGCGCGTCGCCCCCTCGACCACCGCCCAGGTCGTCGCGCTGGTCAACGACGAGCGGGCGAAGGCGGGCTGTGCCCCGCTGACCGAGGAATCGCACGTGACGAAGGCCGCGCAGGACTACAGCGACCTGATGTCGGCCGAAAACTTCTTCTCCCACACCAGCCCCGACGGCACGACGTTCGACCAGCGCATCAAGAACGCCGGCTATTCGAAGCCGGGCGCGGAAAACATCGCGCGGGGGCAGACGTCCGCGGCGCAGGTCATGGACTCCTGGATGAACTCCCCGGGCCACCGCGCGAACATCCTGAACTGCACGCTCAAGAAGATCGGCGTCGGCGTCACCACCGCGGGCTGGTACTGGGTCCAGGACTTCGGCTACTGAGGCGAAAAGCTACTTGCCCCACCGCTCGGCGATGTCGCCGTAGCGCGCCAGCACCGTCGCCCGCAGCTCCGGGTCCGACCGCGGCACCGGCTCGATGAACACCTCGGTGACGTCGTTGAACGACTCGGTCAGCTCCGACGCGAGCCGGACGCACGCGCGTTCGAGGTCCCCGGCGCCGAGCGAGTCGTCGAAGTCCACGCGGGCGCAGACCAGTACCTGGTCGGTGCCCATCAGCATGGTCTGCAGGTCGACGACGGCCTCGATCTCCGGCGCCGCGTTCAGGTGGTCGCGGACGCCGCGGACCAGCGTCGGGTCGGCCTGACGCCCGACGAGCAGGCCGCGGTTGGTGCGGCCGAGCAGGTAGGCGACGCAGGCGAGCAGCAGGCCGATGGCGATCGACGCGATGCCGTCCCAGACTTCGGAGCCGGTGAGCTGGTGCAGCCCGATGCCGCCGAACGCGATCAGCAGGCCGATCAGCGCGGCCGAGTCCTCGAACAGGACGGTCTTCGGCGTCGGGTCGTCGATGAGCCGCAGGTAGGTCCACAGCGAGCGGTCCGCGGCCTTCGACTCCCGGACGACCTGGCGCACCGCCTGCAGCCACGACGTGCCTTCCAGCACGAACGCCACGGCGAGGACGATGTAGCTGAGCAGCGACGTGCTTTGCGCTTCGCCGTGCCCGAACAGCGTCGAGATGCCCTCGTAGAGCGCGAACATCGCGCCCGAGGCGAAGATCGAGACGGCCGCGAGCAGCGACCAGAAGTAGCGCTCCTTGCCGTAGCCGAAGGGGTGCACGCGGTCGGCCGGGCGCTCCGAGCGCTTCAGCGCGGTCAGCAGCAGGCCCTCGGTGATCGTGTCGGCCACCGAGTGCGCCGCTTCGGACAGCATCGCGCCCGAGCCGGTGATGATGCCGGCGACCAGCTTCATGATGGCGATCGCCAAGTTCACCCCGCCGGCGAGCAGGACGGTCAGGGTGCTTTCGCCGCCGGAGTTCCCGGATTCCTCGCTCACGTTGGTGAGCGTAGTGCTCAGAGGCGCTGCAGGCCGTTCAGAACGCGTTCCATGAGCGCCATCGCCGGACGGCCGTCGGCGCCGGTCCGGCTGTCGTGGATGGTGACCAGGCCCTGTTCGGCCATGTCGTCCAGCAGCACGCGAGCGACGCCGAGCGGCACGCTCAGCGTGGCCGCGACCTCGGCGACCGAACGCGGGTGCAGGCACAGCGAGTGCACGGAGCGGAACTCACCGGCCACCCGGGCGCCGTCCCAGTGCGCGCCGGCCCGGGTCGAGACCATCGCTTCGATCGCGAGGTGCCGCCGGGACTGCGTCCGCCCGCGCGTGAGGACGTACGGGCGGACGAGGGTGCGCTGGAAGGGCACGTAGTCCGAGTTCGGCCGGGCGTCGTCCGGGAGGGGGTGGAGAGCGTGTCGGCCGGTCGTGGTGGTCCGCCGGTCCTCGCCCATCATCCTCGCCGCTCCCTAGGTTTTCGTGATCGTCAAAGGTGCCCTCGCTGGCATCGGCGGCGGCGAGGAAAGGCCAGGATACGCCGCTTGTCCATAGTTCAGGCGATCGTTTGTCCTTCACCCGATGGGCCATTTCGGTGATTATCATGAACATTTTTCGGGAAAACGATTACTGTGACGAACTCCCAGCTAGCGGCCCTGAAGTCAAGGGCAAACTCAGTGACAACGGGTAGTGGAATGGCTACGAAATCCTCGATTCCCGAAACTTTCCGACCAGGAAAAACGGCCCCGGTCAGATGATCTGACCGGGGCCGTGCGTTCCGGGGAACTGTGTCACTCCTCCGCGAGTGACGGCGCTCCGAGCGCGATCGGCTTCGGTTCCGGCTTGCGCTTGACCGCCTCCAGCAGCATCTGCGCGACGTCGACGATCTCGACCTTCTCGCTCGCGCTGCCGTCGCTCTGCCGGGCCGTGAGACCGTCGTTCAGCATCACCTTGCAGAACGGGCAGCCGGTGGCGATCTTCGACGGCGCGGTGCCGAGCGCCTCGTCGACGCGCTCGACGTTGATCCGCTTGCCGATCTTCTCTTCCATCCACATCCGCGCGCCGCCCGCGCCGCAGCACATGGACTTGTCGCCGTGGCGCGGCATCTCCCGCAGCCGCGCGCCGGTCGCGCCGACCAGCTCACGCGGGGCTTCGTAGACCTTGTTGTGGCGGCCGAGGTAACACGGGTCGTGGTAGGTGACGTCCTCGGCGACCGGCGCCACCGGCACCAGCTGCTTCTCCCGCACCAGGCGGTTCAGCAGCTGCGTGTGGTGCACGACGTCGAACTGGCCGCCCAGCTCCGGGTACTCGTTGGCGAGGGTGTTGAAGCAGTGCGCACAGGTCACGACGACCTTGCGGGCCTTGCGCTCGCGGCCCTCGAACACCGAGTTCAGCACCTCGACGTTCTGCTGGGCCAGCATCTGGAAGAGGAACTCGTTGCCGGCGCGGCGGGCCGGGTCACCGGTGCAGGACTCCTCCGAGCCGAGCACGGTGTACTTGACGCCCGCCATGTGCAGCAGCTCCGCGACCGCGCGCGTCGTCTTCTTCGCGCGGTCTTCGAACGCGCCGGCGCAGCCGACCCAGAACAGGTATTCGGTGTCGCCGAGGTCGCCGTCGAACACCGGGACCTCGAAGTCGAGGTCCTCGGTCCAGGCCAGCCGGTCCTTGGCGTTCTGGCCCCACGGGTTGCCCTTGTTCTCCAGGTTCTTGAACATGCCGTTCAGCTCGCTGGGGAACGACGACTCGATCATCACCTGGTAGCGGCGCATGTCGACGATGTGGTCGACGTGCTCGATGTCGACCGGGCACTGCTCGACGCAGGCGCCGCAGCTCGTGCAGGACCACAGAACGTCGGGGTCGATGACGCCGCCGTCATCGCCGATCAGGGCCTTCTGCGACTCGGCGATCGCGAGGACGTCGATCCCCGCGTACATGTTGTCCCCGGACAGGCCGATTTCGTCGCCCGCCATGTCGCGCTTGCCGCCGGCCAGCAGGTACGGGGCCTTCGCGTAGGCGTGGTCACGCAGCTGCGTGATGACCAGCTTCGGCGACAGCGGCTTGCCGGTGTTCCACGCGGGGCACTGCTCCTGGCAGCGGCCGCACTCGGTGCACGTCGAGAAGTCCAGCCAGCCCTTCCAGCTGAAGTCCTCGATCTTGCCGACGCCGAAGGTGTCCTCGTCGGGGTCGGCTTCCTCGAGGTCGAGGACCTTGCCGCCGCTCATCATCGGCTTGAGCGCGCCGAGCGCGACGCCGCCGTCGTCCTCGCGCTTGAAGTAGATGTTGAAGAACGCGCTGAACCGGTGCCACGCGATGCCCATGGTCATGGTGCGCGCGACGACGATCAGCCAGACCGTGGCGCTCATCAGCTTGACGAACGCGAAGATCGTCACCAGGTTCGGGCTGGCCGGCAGCAGCTGGCCGATCGGGTTCGAGACGAAGGAGGCCCACATCGGGCCTTCGTGGGTGTTCAGCGCGGACTTCGCGGCGCGGACGCCGATGATGCCGATGCCCTCGATGAGCACGACGGCCTCGACGAAGTACGCCCACTTGAAGCTCGACCCGGCGAAGCGCGACTGGCGGTCGGCGCGGCGCGGGTGGTTGCGCTGCCGGATCGCCATCAGCACCAGGATGCCGACGATCGTGCCGAGCCCGAGCAGCTCCATGAGCAGCTGGAACGGCGGGAAGTCGTCGAGGTACGGCCAGCCCCACGTCGGGACGAAGACCTCGCCGTAGGCCTCGAACAGCGCCAGCGAGCCGAGCAGGAAGCCCCACATCACCAGCCAGTGGGCCGGTCCGACGCTGCGCTTCCGGTTCATCCGCGTGTGGGCCGCGAACTCCTTGATCAGCGTCTTCATGCGCGGCATGAACGGTCCGTTGCGCGTCGAGTCGGGCTGGCCGAGGCGGATCACCCGTACGAAACGGGCGATGGTCGCGGCGAACATGCCCCAGGCGACGAGGCCGAGCACGACGGAAATCCCGCCGAGCGTCAGTTGCAGAGCGCCCATCGTTCGGGTGCCTTTCGTCCGGGAAAACTGTGGTGGTGCCGGGAGACTAACCGTCCTTACTGATGAGTAACCCGTTGAGTGGCCCTAAGTCCCACCGATGTGGTGTACGTCGCTCTTTGTTTCGGGACGATCGTTCAGGTAGTTTTCACCCTATGGGTGCGTACCTTCTCCTCGCGCTGGCGATCGCCGCCGAGGTCTCCGCGACGGTCTCGTTGAAGCTCTCCGAAGGCTTCTCCAAGCTGGGGCCGTCGGTCGTCGTGGTGGCCGGGTACGCCGTGGCGTTCGCGGCGTTGTCGTACGTGTTGAAGATGGGCCTGCCGGTCGGCGTCGTGTACGCGATCTGGGCCGCGGCCGGCGTCGCGCTGGTCGCGATCATCGGCGTCCTGTTCCTCAAGGAGTCGATCAACGCGACGATGATCGCCGGGCTGGCGCTGGTCATCGGCGGTGTCGTGCTGATCGAACTCGGGAGTGCGTCTACGTGAAACTGCAAGTCGACGGCCGGAAGGCGCGCGGCGACAAGCGGCGCACCGAGCTCATCGCGGCCACGCTGCGGATCATCGAGCGCGACGGCGTCGCCGGTGTCACCCACCGGACGGTCGCGGCCGAGGCCGGGGTGCCGACGACGTCCACGACCTACCACTTCTCGTCGCTGGACGACCTCCTGATCGCGACGCTCATCTCCTGCGCCCGCGACATGGCGACCGAGGTTTACTGGATGATCGACCGGGCCCGCTCCCGCGGGTCGCGCGGTGCCGAGGAGGTCGCCGGCCTGCTCGCCGAGGCGCTGGGGCCGCGGCGCGGGCGCACGATGGCGGAGTACGAGCTGTACCTGCTGGCCGCGCGGAAGCCGGAGCTTCGTCCGGCGGCGCGGCGCTGGCTGGACGTCCTGACGTCGATGGTCCGCCACGACGACGAGGTGGCCTTCCGGGTGTTCCTCGCCGGCATCGACGGGCTGCTGATCCAGGGCCTGATCGACGACGAGCCGCCGTCGGCGGACGAGCTGCGCCCGGTGGTCGACTACCTGCTGAAACCGCGTTGACCGGTCGATTATTTTCGGATCATGCGCACCTTCGGCGACTACGAACTCGACGACGACCGGACGCGGCTGGACCTCGACGTGGTGTGGAAGTTCCTCTCCACCGAGGCCTACTGGGGCCGCTGGCGCACGCGTGCGCAGGTCGAAGCCGCCATCGACGGCTCGTGGCGGGTCGTCGGCGCCTACCGCGGCGGCGAGCTGGTCGGCTTCGCGCGGGCGTTCTCGGACGGCGTTTCGTCCGCCTACCTGGCCGACGTCTTCGTCGTCGACTCCGCCCGCGGCACCGGCCTCGGCAAGGAGATCGTGCGCGAGATGATCGACAACGGCCCCGGCGACCGGTTCCGCTGGATGCTCCACACCGCCGACGCGCACGGGCTGTACCGGCAGTTCGGCTTCGCCGAGCACATCAAGGGCCACTACCTCGAGCGTGAAGGGCCCAACGCGGGGAACTTCGTCGCTAACGCAGATCGGTGAGGAGGGCGTCCCACGATCGGGTGGTGATTTCGAGCGTTCCGCCCGGGCGGTCCTTCGTGTCGCGGATCCGCACCACCGGGGCGAGCGCCACTTCCACGCAATCGGCCTCTTGGCCGCTGTAGGTCGACTTCCGCCAGGTCACGTCAGGCCTCCAGTTCGGCGATCACCCCCTCGATGAACGCGCGGGATTCGTCCACGTCCAAGGCGAGGGATGTCACGGTCTTCGCGGCCGACTTGTAGTCCGCCACCTGATCCTCATCGTAGAGGTAGGCGCTCCCGCGATGCTGGTCCAAGAAGACGATGGAGGGCAGGTCCGAGTACTCGAATACGGCGAAGGAACCGTTGAGGCCGGGGTGGAAATCGCCGCCGGACGGCACCACCCGGACCGCCAGCCGCCTCGGGAGACCGAGGAGGTGGCGAAGCTGGTCGGTCAAGGCCTCCGTACCGCCCACCCGCTGCCGGAGCGCGGTTTCGCCGAGCAGGAACGAGCATTCCGGCGCGCGGTGCTCGCGCAGGGCCGCCTGCCGGACCATGCGCACCCGCAACCGCTGCTCGACCAGCTGCGCGGGGGAACCGCCGTACGCCAGGATCGCCCGGGCGTAATCGGGCGTCTGCAGCAGGCCGTGCACCAGCATCGGCTGCCAGCTGAAGATCGCGGCCGCGGTGCGCTCGTACTCGGCCAGCGTCGTGAGGATCGCGGGCGCGTCCGGCATCTCCTTCTCGGCCCAGTTCGGCTCACGGGCGGTGCGGGCCAGCTCGAACAGCCGGTCGCGCTCCGCGCCGAGCACCCGCAGCTGCCCGAGCAGGAGCGCGACCTCCTCGATCCGGGGCACCCGCAACCCCAGCTCCCAATTGGACAGCTCGGCCGCGTGCACGCCGGTGGCACGGGCCAGCTCGCGCAGCCCGTACCCGCGCGCCTTCCGCGCTTTCCTCAGCCCGAACCCCAGCGCTCTCGACCGGGGTGTCGCTATCGGTGGTGGCATGACCGCAGTGTGTCAGCGGGGTCCGACAAAAACGGGCCCGGCTCCGTTGCCGATCGGCAACAGCGCCGGGCCCGGGAACCTCAGCCCTTGTTCTCGTACACCGGCGTGATCACCGCGCGGGCGAGCGTGTGCCCGAACATGTTGAAGCCGAGGAACGCCGGCGTCGCGTCCTCCGGCACGTCCAGCCGGTCGACGTCCAGCGCGTGCACCGCGAAGTAGTAGCGGTGCGGGCCGTGCCCGGGCGGGGGCGCCGCGCCGAGGAACTGCTTGACCCCGCCGTCGCCCTTCAGCGTCACCGCGCCTTCGGGGAGGCCGGAGCCGTCTCCCGCGCCGGACGCCAGCTCCGTCACCGAAGCCGGGACGTTGAACACCGCCCAGTGCCAGAACCCGCTGCCGGTCGGGGCGTCCGGGTCGTAGCAGGTGATCGCGAAGCTCTTCGTCTCCGCCGGGAAGCCTTCCCACGCCAGGTGCGGCGAACGGTCCTCGCCGCCGGCGCCGAAGATGCCGGACAAATGGGGCGTGGCCAGGGTTTCGCCGTCGGCGACATCGTTGCTGCGCAGGGTGAACGACGGCACGTCGGGCAGGGACTCGTACGGGCCGGGTGCTTGCGGCATGGATCCTCCTGATCACGGAACTGGAGACGTGCGCCAGGTTAGGCCCCGGGCCCCTTCCCCGCGTGTCAGGGAGGGATCTCAGGGTCTTTCGGGGGGTTACCCCCATGTACGGCCCGCTCACCCCGTCCTAACGTTTCTCACGCAGGGGAAACAACACTGAGGGGACCAACGACCATGGCGCGCCCGCTTCTCGCACTGGGTGGCATCGTCCTGATCGGCGTCGGCCTGGCGACCGCGCTCGGGTGGGGCTGGGGTTCGGACTTCCGGAACACCGGCACCGTTTCGCAGGCCATCCGCAGCGTGAAGCTGGAAGGCGACTCGGGATCGGTGAAGATCCGCACCGGCTCGGGGCCGTCGAAGGTGCAGGAAGAAGTCAGCTACCACTGGCGGAGCAAGCCGGCGGGCCCCTTCTACCGCGTCGACGGCGACCAGCTGGTGCTCGGCGATTGCGGCACGAACTGCTCGGTCGACTTCGAGGTCGTCGTGCCGCCCGGCGTGCCCGTCACGGGGAGCGTCGACTCCGGGGAGCTGGACATCGCCGGGGTGTCGAGTGTGGACGTTCACGCCGATTCCGGGCAGGCCCGCGTCGAGGACGTTTCCGGCGCGGTGAAGCTGCAGCTGGACAGCGGCTCGATCGACCTGCGGAACGTCGGCGAAGTCCAGCTGCGCAGCGATTCCGGCAGCATCACCGGCCGCGACGTGCGCGGCCGGGTCGACGTGACGTCCTCCAGCGGCAGCGTCGAATTCACGCTGGCCCAGGCGAACGACGTGAAGGTGCACGCCGACAGCGGCAGCATCGAGCTGGCCGTGCCGGGCGGGCCGTACCGCGTCCAGGGCAACAGCGACAGCGGGCACCGCGAGATCGACGTCCCGACCGACGGTTCGGGTCCGCACCTGCTGGACCTGACCACCGAGAGCGGCAGCGTCACGGTCCGCG
Source organism: Amycolatopsis sp. A133 (assembly GCF_031082405.1). Classification (GTDB taxonomy): domain Bacteria; phylum Actinomycetota; class Actinomycetes; order Mycobacteriales; family Pseudonocardiaceae; genus Amycolatopsis. The sequence goes on along the minus strand of NZ_JAVHJU010000067.1, from coordinate 122,470 downwards.
CGGCCTGACTTTTCTCTTACTACGGGGGCATTTCCGATGGGCAGGATCGAACGGCGCGTGCTGGTGGCCGCGCTGCTGGGGGCAGTCGCGATGTTCGGTGTCGTGGGCTTCGCGCGGGGCGGGCCGGCGGAAACCCCGGCGCAGGGCGTGCCGGTCACCGCGGATTACCACTACCGAGTGACTTCTTGGATCGGCACTCCGGCTGAAGTCGTTGTGCAGCAGGGAAACCCGGATTTCTTCTTCTCCTCCTGGGCCGGCCGCCGCTCCTGAACTGCCGGTGGCCGCTGTTGGGAAAGAAGCACACCGAAGGTCAGCGGGTGTCCGCGTCCGGCCGCGCCCCGGGTCCGCTCAGGCTTGGCCCCGGCCCGCCGAGCTGGTGAGCCGATTTGCCGGGTGAGCGGCGTCACAGCCCATCCGGGCACACTCGCTCACCGGACCCGGGAACAAGAACCCCCACCCCCTCGTTAGGCTGGGTACAGAGGTTGAGCGCAGTCGACTCAAGTCCGGCTTGACGAGGTGCGCGAAGGCCCGATAAAACTTGACAGGGCCTCGCTCAAGGCGAGCACAAACCTGCAGGTCACGAACACAGCAGTCTTACACAGGAGGAAGCACCATGGCGCGAGCGGTCGGCATCGACCTCGGCACGACCAACTCGGTCGTCGCCGTCCTTGAGGGCGGCGAGCCGACGGTCATCGCCAACTCGGAAGGCTCCCGGACCACCCCCTCGATCGTCGCCTTCGCCAAGAACGGTGAAGTGCTGACCGGTCAGCCGGCGAAGAACCAGGCCGTGACGAACGTCGACCGGACGATCCGGTCCGTGAAGCGGCACATCGGCACCGACTGGAAGACCGAGATCGATGGTAAGAACTACACCTCCCAGGAGATCAGCGCGCGCGTGCTGATGAAGCTGAAGCGCGACGCCGAGGCGTACCTGGGCGAGACGATCACCGACGCCGTGATCACCGTCCCCGCGTACTTCGAAGACGCGCAGCGGCAGGCCACCAAGGAGGCCGGCCAGATCGCCGGCCTGAACGTGCTCCGGATCGTCAACGAGCCGACCGCCGCCGCGCTGGCGTACGGCCTGGACAAGGGCGAAAAGGAACAGACCATCCTGGTCTTCGACCTCGGTGGTGGCACCTTCGACGTCTCGCTGCTGGAAATCGGCGAGGGCGTCGTCGAGGTCCGCGCGACCTCCGGTGACAACCACCTCGGTGGTGACGACTGGGACGAGCGCATCGTCAAGTGGCTGGTCGACAAGTTCAAGGCCACGAACGGCATCGACCTGACCAAGGACAAGATGGCGCTGCAGCGCATCCGCGAGGCGGCGGAGAAGGCGAAGATCGAGCTGTCCAGCTCGAACTCGGCCAGCATCAACCTGCCGTACATCACCGTGGACTCGGACAAGAACCCGCTGTTCCTCGACGAGACGCTCTCGCGCGCCGAGTTCCAGAAGATCACCGCGGACCTGCTCGAGCGCACCCGCAACCCGTTCAACAACGTCATCCGGGACGCGGGCATCGCCGTCGGCGACATCGACCACGTCGTGCTCGTGGGTGGTTCCACCCGCATGCCGGCCGTGTCGGACCTGGTCAAGGAGCTGACCGGCGGCCGCGAGCCGAACAAGGGCGTGAACCCGGACGAGGTCGTCGCGGTCGGCGCAGCGCTGCAGGCCGGTGTCCTGAAGGGCGAGGTCAAGGACGTCCTGCTGCTGGACGTCACGCCGCTGTCGCTCGGCATCGAGACCAAGGGTGGCGTGTTCACCAAGCTCATCGAGCGCAACACCACGATCCCGACCAAGCGCTCGGAGATCTTCTCCACCGCGGACGACAACCAGCCGTCGGTGCAGATCCAGGTGTTCCAGGGTGAGCGCGAGATCGCCGCGCACAACAAGAAGCTCGGCATGTTCGAGCTGACCGGTCTCCCGCCCGCCCCGCGTGGCGTGCCGCAGATCGAGGTCACCTTCGACATCGACGCCAACGGCATCGTGCACGTGACCGCGAAGGACCTGGGCACGAACAAGGAACAGTCGATGACGATCACCGGTGGCTCCGCGCTGCCGAAGGACGACATCGAGCGCATGGTCAAGGACGCCGAGGCCCACGCCGAGGAAGACAAGAAGCGCCGCGAGGAAGCGGAGACCCGCAACCAGGCGGAGACGCTGGTCTACCAGACCGAGAAGTTCGTCAAGGACAACGACGACAAGCTGCCCGAGGACCTCAAGGGCAAGGTCAAGTCCGCGATCGACGAGGCCAACGAAGCGCTGAAGGGCACCGACTCGACCAAGATCCGCGAGTCGATCGAGAAGCTGAACGCCGCTTCGCAGGAACTGGGCACCGCCCTGTACGCCAACGCGAACGCCGACGCCGCGGCCGACGCCGCGGCCGGTGCCGCGGGCGCCGCGGGTGCGGGTGCGGCCGGGGACGCCGGTGCGGCCGGCGGCCAGGCCAAGGCCGATGACGTGGTGGACGCCGAGATCGTCGAAGAGGACGAGAAGAAGTGACCCACAGCTACGACGAATCCGAGAACCAGGGCCGCGGCCCCGAGGAGCCGGTGGTCGTGCGGGATCGGCGCCGGGTGGCCCCCCAGACCGGGCAGGTCCGCCCGCCCGGTCCGGCCCACGCCGCGCCGGAGCCGGAAGACGAGGCGCCCGTGGAGCACGCGGGCCCCTCGCTCGGCGAGACCATCATGGGCGACTCGGTGTCGGTGGTCTCCGACGTGGAAAAGGAACTGTCCGAGCGCACCGCCGACCTCCAGCGCCTGCAGGCCGAGTACGCCAACTACCGCAAGCGCGTCGAGCGTGACCGCGAGGCGGTCGTGATCGGCGCGAAGGCGACCGTGGTGAACGACTTGCTGCCGCTGCTCGACGACCTCGAGCGGGCCGAGCAGCACGGTGACCTCACCGGCGCGTTCAAGGCGGTCGGCGACAAGCTGATCAGCGGCTTGCAGCGGGCGGGCCTGGAGTCGTTCGGCTCCGAGGGCGAGCCCTTCGACCCGAGCGTGCACGAGGCCGTGCAGCACAACACCTCGCCGGACGTGGCGGGCCCGACGGTCACCGTGGTCATGCGCCGCGGGTACCGCTTCGGGGACCGCGTACTGCGGGCGGCGCTGGTCGGCGTGACCGACCACGAGCCCGGCGCGGCCCCGGTGGACCCGTCCGTCGGTGGCGAGCTGCCACTCGGCGGCGGAGTCGATGAGCAGCAGCAGTAAGCACTATCCGGTTCAAGTGGGAGGAGGAGGCGTCCGATGAGTGCACGGGAGTGGATCGGTAAGGACTTCTACCGTGAACTGGGCGTCTCCTCCGACGCCACCGCGGACGAAATCAAGAAGGCCTACCGGAAGCTGGCCAAGGAGAACCACCCGGACGCGAACGCCGGCAACGCGCAGGCGGAGCAGAAGTTCAAGGCGGTTTCCGAGGCCTACGGCGTGCTCTCCGACGCGAGCAAGCGCAAGGAGTACGACGAGGCACGGCGGCTGTTCGGCGGCGGGGGCGGCTTCAACTTCCCGGGAAGTGGAAGCGGCGGTGGCGGCAGCTTCGACATGGGCGACATCTTCGGCCAGGCCGGCGCCGGTCAGCAGGGCGGCTTCGGCGGGCTCGGGGACATCCTGGGCGGGATCTTCGGCCGCGGCCGGGCGTCGGCGGGCGCGACGGCCAACCGGCCGCAGCGCGGCGCCGACGTCGAGACCGACGTCCGGATCGACTTCACCGAGGCGGTCAAGGGCGCGACCCTGCCGCTGCGGCTGTCGAGCCCGGCGACCTGTGCGACGTGCAGCGGCAACGGTGCGCGGCCGGGCACGTCGCCGCGGACCTGCCCGACCTGTTCCGGTTCGGGGCTGGTCAGCCGCAGCCAGGGCGCGTTCGCGTTCTCGGAGCCGTGCCGCGACTGCCGCGGCCGCGGCACGATCATCGACGACCCGTGCCCGGAGTGCGGCGGCGAAGGCATCAGCACGCGGACGCGGACGCTGACCGTCCGGATCCCGCCGGGCGTCGACGACGACCAGCGCATCCGGCTGGCCGGCCAGGGCGAGCCGGGCCGGGGCGGTGCGCAGGCCGGTGACCTGTACGTCCGGGTGCACGTGGCCCCGCACGCGCTGTTCGGGCGCAAAGGGCTCGACCTGACGATCACCGTGCCGGTGGACTTCACGGAACTGACGCTCGGCACCACGATCACGGTGCCGACGCTCGAGGCCAAGGTCTCGCTCAAGGTGCCGCCGGGCACCGCGAGCGGACGGGTGCTGCGCGTGCGCGGCAAGGGCATCGCCAAGCGCGACGGTGCGCAAGGTGACCTGCTCGTCACCCTCCAGGCGGCGATTCCCGCCAAACTGGACGACAAGGCGCGCGACGCACTGCAGGCGTACGCCGAGGCGATGGCCGGGCACGACCCCCGGCCCGAGATCACCGAGCTGCTGCAAGGTAGGTGAGTGTGGTGTTCGGCGGGATACCGCAGGAAGGCGACGAGGAAACCCCGGTGTTCGTCATCTCGGTGGCGGCCCAGCTCGCCGGGATGCACGCGCAGACGTTGCGCACGTACGACCGGCAGGGCCTGGTGTCACCGGGCCGCACCCCCGGCGGCGGGCGGCGCTACTCGATGCGGGACATCGCGTTGCTGCGCGAGGTCCAGCGCCTGTCACAGGAGGACGGCGTCAACCTGGCCGGCATCAAGCGCATCATCGAGCTGGAGAACCAGGTCGACGCGCTCCGGGCCCGGATCACCGAGCTGACCGAGGAACTGACCGCGGCGTACGTGGCCGCGGAACAGGCCGCGGCGGCGGCGCACGCGTCCTACCGCCGGGACCTGGTGCCGCTCAACCAGCAGACGGCTTTGGTGGTCTGGCGCCCCAAGCGCCGCTGACGACCAACGCGACGAAGGCCTCCCCGGGCGACCGGGGAGGCCTTCGTGCGTGAGTGGGGGCCGCGAGCAGTCCCTCCCGGCTGCCCGCGGCCCGGCGCCGCGGGGTTACGTCTGGGTGTTCAGCAGCTGCTTGACCTCCGCCGTCCGGGACTCGATCACCCGGCGGGCCAAGTCCCGCGCCTGGGCGTTGATCCCGCCGCCGGTCCCGTTTTCCGTCTGGGCCAGCTCGACCGCTCCCTGCTGCTGACCCGTCAGCACGTCCAGGAACCGGCGGCTGAACTCGCCGTCCGGAGCCGATCGAAGCGCGCCCACCAGGTCCGGCGCTGCCATCTTCATGCCGCCGTGGCCGGCGTGGGCCTGCGGGTTCGCGTCCATCGCCTCGGGCTGGTTCCACTCGCGGAGCCAGCGCCGCATGTCCTCGATCTCCGTCTGCTGCGTCACCTCGATCGCCGCCGACAGCTCCTTCACCCCCGCCGGTAGCGGGCGGGCCGGGGCCAGCCGGACGATCTCGATGCCCTGCTGGTTCTGGGGGATCAGCATCTGCAGGAACATCACGTCGGCCGCGTTGTACTGCGGCGGGGCCGCCGTCGCGCCGCTGCCGCATCCGGTCAGCAGCAGCGCGACGACGGCCAGGACCACTCTCACTGGCGCTGCCAGAGCGCCGGGGTGTTCGGCGGCTCCCAGCCCGCGATCGCCGTGTGCGGCTGGACGCAGCGGTAGCTCGCGCCGCCGTACGTCACGACGTCGCCCGCCTTGTACGCCGTGCCCGCCGACCACGTGCCACTCGACGGCGGGGTCGTCGTCGGGGGCGGGGTCGTGGTGGGCGGCCGGGTCGTCGTCGGCGGCGGCGTGGTGGTGGGCGGCGGGGTGCCGCCCCCGCCGATCTGGAGGTCGACGCAGCTGTAGAACGCGTTGGACGTGTCCGAGATGTTCCAGATCGCCAGCACCTTCACCCGGCCTGAATAGCCGGCCAGGTTCACCGTGTGCGACAACGTCGACGGCGGTTGCTGGTTGTTGCCGTTGAACACCGCGACGCGGGTGTTGCCGACGTAGTACTCGTAGTTCGACGTCGAGTGCCGGGCGGTGAACACCCAGTTGAACGTCACCGTGGTGCCGACCGACTTGGCGGGCCACGGCTTCGACTCGTCGGTCAGCTCGGCGAACTGGCCCAGGCCGGCGTTGCAGCTGCGCAGGCCCTTCGGGCCCTCGACGCTCTGCGGTTCGTAGACGATCTGGCCGCAGCCGGAGACCTTCCCGGCCGCGCAGTTGGCCTGCCGGCTGGGCGGATCGGACACGTAACCGTGGGCGCTCGCCGAGGCGGCGGGGAGGACAACGACCAGCACCGGCGCGAGCAAGGCTCCGGCAGCGGCCGCGAAGAGCTTTCGTTTCCAGGTCATTTCGGCTCCTCGAAGGGGAACAGCGTCGTTCCGGAGGGGAGGACGAGCGAGCACATCCGGGGAAGATGTGGTCTAGACCATAAGACGATTCGGGCACAACGGTCAACGAACTACCGCCGTTCGCCAGAATCGCTGCTCTGATTGGTTCAATGCGAAGGTCGGGGCGGCTGCTGCAGGTGTTCGCCGAAGAAAGACGTCACCCGGCGCCACGCGTCTTCGGCCGATTCGTGGTGGTAGGTGAAGCCGACGACCTTGAGCAGCAGGTTCACCGGCGCCACGGTGTCGATCTTGTTGGCGAACCCGTGGCTGGCGTCCGGGTACTCCTTGACGTCGTGCGGGACGCCACGCTCGGTGAGCGCCGTCTCGAGCTTCGCCGCGGCGCCGCGCAGCCCGAAGTCCTTCTTGCCGAAACTGGCGACGACGGGGCAGGCGTCGTCCAGCACCGACAGGTTCTTCGGCAGCTGCCCGTAGTACGGCGCGGACGCTTCGAACCCGCGCGACGCCGCAACGAGCGCGAAGCCACCGCCCAGGCAGAACCCGGCGATGCCGATCCGGCCCGAGCAGTCCGGGAGACCGGCCAGGAGCGCGCGGGACGCCTCGATGTCGTCGAACGCCCGGCCCCGGTTCGCGAACATGTCCGAGAACACCCGCCGCACGCAGCGGAACATCCCGCCCCGTGAATACAGGTCCGGACTGAGCGCGAGATATCCCTCGCGGGCGAAGCGGTCGGTGATGTTTTTTGTGTCCTGGCTCAGCCCGAACGCGTCGTGGATGAGCACTACGCCCGGGTGGGGGCCCGCGCCGCCGGGCTTCGCCAGGTAGCCGCCGATGGTGCCGTCCGCAACCGGGATAGTCATCTCCATATCGGCGAAGATAGCGAGCCCCCGCCGGTTCCGCGCCGGACGCTGAGAGTTCCTCAGCGCATTCCGGGCAAACCTCAGTCCAGGGTGAACGGGTCGTAGGAGATTCGTGCCAGATCGATCCCCCTGGCCAGCAGCTTCGCGACGGTCGCCTGGATCATCGGCGGCGAACCGGAAACGAGGACGTCGTGGTTCTGCCACGCGCCGCGCTGGGTCACCGCGTGGGCGAGTGTTCCGCGGTCGCCGCCGGCCAGTGCGCCCTCCTCGGTGACCGGGGTGACCGTCAGCCACTTCGACGTCGCGGCCAGCCGGCGCAGGTTTTCCAGCGCGTACAGGTCCTCCGGTCTCCGGCCGCCGAAGAACAGGTGCACGGGCGGGTTGCGCTTCCAGCGCGAAAGGTCGTCGAGGATCGCCAGCAACGGCGTGATGCCGGTGCCGCCGCCGATCATCAGCAGCCGTCGTTTCGTGGAGGTCGGGCGCACGTTCAGCACGCCCATCGAGGGCCCGAGGCGCCAGACGTCGCCCGGCCGGGTGTGGTTGACGATGCTCCCGCTGACCCAGCCGCCGGGCACCGCGCGCACGTGGAAGGTCAGCTCGCCGTCGCCGCGGGGCGCGTTCGCCGGCGAGAGGTACCGCCAGAACCGGGGCCGCTGCGGTACTTCCACGCTGACGTACCCGCCGGCGCGGTACGGCAGGAGGCCTTCGGTGCGCACCTTGACCAGCGCGACGTCGCGGGTGAGCCGCCGGTGCTCCAGCACGGTCGCCGCCCACGTCGCCGGCCCCGTCTCCGCCTGGGCGGCCTCGCGCATCGACTTGGCGATGAGCCCGTAGGCCGAGGTCCACGCGGATTCCACCTCGGTGGTCCACTTCTCCTTGAGGAACCGTTTCAGCGCGGAGATCAGCGCCACCCCGACGGCGTCGTAGTGGCGGGTGACGACGCCGAACTTGCGGTGGTCGCGGCCCAGCTGTCCCAGGAAGGTGACCAGTTCGTCGGGCCGGTCGACCATCTGCACCACGTACACCAGGGCGCGCAGCAACCTGCTCCGCTGGGTCGTCATGGTGACCGGGAACAGGGCACGGCAATCGGGGGCGACCACGAACAACGCGCCGTAGAAGTACTGCGCCAGTTCGTCGGCTTTCGGTTCGATCTCCGCAAAACTCTCACGAATCAACCGGGCCATCTCTCGACCTTGCACTGCCGAAACGGGAAGCGGCTCGGGCGGTGCGGAGATCTTCACGGATTCAGCGTTCATCGGGAACGGCAATCTCCAGTCGTACAAAGGTTTTCGCGCCGTGCGTGCGGCGTCGCTGTGGCGGTACCGCCCCCGAGGGTTCCCGACTGTAGGCGAATTCCCGTGCAGATGCGCGTGATTCCGCGCGTTCCCGCTCGAACGGAGCAATTCAGGTACGCCCGGTCAACCCCGCCTGTCGCAGCGTAAAATTGATCACGCCGCGGATTCATCCGTTACTGGTGGCTGATTTCCGGAGCGTAACGAAATTGTGCACCGGACGGCGGATTGCCGGTGGTCAGTCGATCGTGAACGGGTCGTACTGGATCTGGTGCAGCGCGCTGCCCGCGACCAGCATGCGCGACACCGTCGCGCGGATCATCGCCGGTGAGCCGGACACGAGGATGTTGTGGCCGGGCCAGGAGCCGTAGCGCGTGACGGCCTCGGCCAGGGTGCCCTGCTCGAACCCCGGGACGTCGCCGCCGCGCTCCACGACCGGCGTGACGGTCAGCCAGGGGTTGGTGGCCGCCAGCGCGCGGAGCTCTTCGAGGTCGTAGAGGTCCTCGCGAGCCGGCCCGCCGTAGAAGAGGTGGGTCTTCGGGTTCTCGCCCCACAGCGCGAGGTGGTCGAGGATGGCCCGCAGCGGCGCGACACCCGTGCCGCCGGCGACCATCAGCACGGCCCGCGACACCTCCCGGTCGACCGTCATCCGGCCCAGCGGCGGCCCGAGCCGCCAGACGTCCCCCGGCTGGGTGTGGCTGACGATGGCGCGGGAGACCCAGCCGCCGTCGATCGCGCGGACGTGGAACTCGATGCCGCCGTCCTCGCGCGGCGCGTTCGCCGGCGAGAGGTACCGCCACAGCCGTGGCCGCTGGGGCACTTCGACGCTCACGTACTGCCCCGGGTGGTACGGCACGGGCTGATCGGGCACCAGCCGCACCAGGGCGAGGTCCCAGGTCAGCCGCCGGTGCTCGACGACGGTGGCCGACCACGACGGCGGGTTCGTGTCGGCCGCGGCCGCGTCCTGCATGGCCCGCGCGGCGATCGTGAACGCCTCGGCCCACGCCCGTTCGACCTCGGGGGTCCACTCCGGGCCGAGGTGGTTCTTCAGCGACGCCAGCAGCGCGGTGCCGACCGCTTCGTAGTGCCGGGGCACCACGCCGAACTTGCGGTGGTCGCGGCCCAGCTGGCGCAGGAACGGCGCGAGGTCGTCGGGCCGGTCGACCATCTGCACGATGTGCACCAGCGCGCGCACCAGCCTGCCGCGCTGGATCTCCATGTTGATCGGGAAGAAGTCGCGCGTGGTCGGGGCGAGGGTGAACAGCATCCCGTAGAAGAACTGCGAGATGTCCGCGATGTACGGCTCCGACCTGGCCCAGCTGTCCCGGATGAGCCGGACCATCGCGGTGACGGCCGCGGGGGCTTCACGCGGGGCCGACGACCTGGGGAGCGGGCTGACCGAGTCGGCTGTCATGGGTGATCGTTCACGGGCCGGGGACGGTTGAGCGGCGGCACCCGATCATGCACCGCCGGCCCGGGCACGCGGATGCCGCTGCTCACGGCCGCCTCCTGGGTCCATCGCCACTGCATCCACCTCTGTCACTCGTCCGGTACCGCGCGCGCGGTCCGTCCGCAGGGTAGCCGCCGGGCAGCCTTTTGCCCGCATTGTTGCTCCGACCGGGTGTATTCGCCGCGGTGCCGCGTGGGGGACCTCACCGGTCCGATGGTTGTCCGGGGCAAGCGTCCGGCAATAAACTTGTATGGCGCAACCAAGGGAGGTTCCGATGGGCTTCGACGACACCGACGACGACGTCCGGGTCGAGCTCATGCGTGAGCTGAAAACCGCTTCCCAGCTCCAGCACGCCTGGATCATGCAGAGCTGGCAGAGCGAGCCCGGCCTGCACCCGGCGGCGGCGATGCTGCTGTCCGACCTGGCGAAGAACGGCGAGGCGCGGCCGTCCGAACTGGCCAAGCGCCGGTTCGTCGACCTCTCCGTCGTGAGCAGGCAGATCACCCAGCTCTCCGCGGCCGGGCTGGTCGACCGCCGTCCCGCACCCGAGGACGGCCGGGCGTCGCTGGTCAGCGTCTCGGAGAAGGGCCGGGCCGAGCTCGCCCGCTGGCGCGCCAGCTACGTCGAGTTCATGGAGAAGGCGCTCGGCGGCTGGGACGACGAGCGCGTCACCGACCTCACCGTGCGGCTGGCGGAGATGAACGCCGATCTTCGCCGCGCCCTCGGCGCCGACGCCGTGCTGGCTGACACGAACAAGTGACACCGCGGCGAAAAGGCCCACCGGAAGTGTCTTTTGCCCCCGTGGAAAGTGTCCGTTCGGTCCTGACTTAGGGGCGATCGTCAGGGTTAACGTCGGTAGGTGACGCGTGACCGGGTCGCACTGCTGTGCGCGCTGGGGATCGACAACTTCGGCTCAGGTCTGTTCCTCCCGTTGGGGCTGGTCTACGTGACGCAGGTGGTCGGGGTGCCGCTGGCCGTGGCCGGCACCGCCGTCACGCTCGGTGCCCTCGGCGGGCTCGTGGTGCCGCCGCTCGCCGGGCGGCTCGTGGACCACGTCGGGCCACGCGTCGTGGTGATCGGCGCCCAGCTGCTTCAGGCCGCCGGTACGGGTGCGTACCTCATCGCCGACAACGCGGGCGCGGTGGTGGTCGCCGCCGTCCTGCTGACCGCCGGGCAGCAGCTGTTCTACAGCTCCCTGTTCGTGCTCATCGCCGACGTCGCGGGCGACGGCCCCAAGGACCGGCCGTTCGCCCAGGTGGGGATGGTGCGGGCCGCCTGCTTCGGCCTCGGCGGGCTGGCGGCGGGTGCGCTGCTGACGTGGCTCGGGAACGCCGGCTACCGCATCGCGCTCGCCGTGGACGCGCTGACGTTCTTCCTGGCCGCGTCGATCCTCGTCTTCTTCGTCCGGCTCGTGCGGCCGCACCGGCAGGACCGCGAAAGCTCGGCCCGGGTGCTGCGCGACCGGCCGTACCTCGGGCTGATCCTGTTCAGCGGGCTGTTCGGGCTGTCGCTGGACTTCTTCCTGATCGGCACGCCGGTGTTCGTGCTCGACCGGCTGCACGGCCCGGCCTGGCTGCCGGGCGCGATTCTCGCGCTGCTGACCGTGCTGACCAGCGTCGGCGGCACGCTGGCGCTGCGGCTCACGGCCAAGCTGACGCGCATCGCCGCGATGCGCGTCGGCTCGGCGTTGTTCTCGGCGTGGTGCCTGGTCAGCCTGGGTGTGCTGCTCGTGCCGGACGGCTGGCAGGTGCTGTACCTGCTGGGGTCGACGCTGGTGTTCGCCGCCGGCGACCTGGTTTTCGGGCCGAGATCGGGAGCGCTCGCCGAGGCCGCGGCACCCGCGGTCGCCCGCGGTCGTTATCTCGCTGCGTACCAGTACGCGTTCACCGTGGCGCAGGTGATCGCCCCCGCCGTGGTCGCGTTGTTCTCGGTGGCCGACTGGTTACCCTGGGTGCTGGTGGGAACGTGCGCCGGTCTGGCCGTGGCCGGGCTCGGGACGCTCGGCTCCCGGCTGCCGGCCCATGCGGTCGCCCCCGGACAGAGTTGAGCGGAACAGACTCAAGTTTTCGTGCGTTAGAGATGATGACGGGTCACGGTCAGGCCCGTCACCTGGACTTTCACGCAGTACCGAGCATGAGGTGAGGGATGGACGCTTTCAACCCGACCACGAAGACCCAGCAGGCGATCTCGTCGGCGGCGCAGGCGGCGACGATGGCGGGGAACCCGCACGTTTCCGCCCCCCATCTGCTGGGCGCCCTGCTGGCGCAGGGTGAGGGGCTCACCGCACCGCTGCTGACCGCGGTCGGGGCGGACCCGGAGGTGGTGCACAAGGAGCTCGAGCCGCTCATCGCGGCGCTGCCGTCGGCGACCGGCGCGACCGTGTCGAGCCCGCAGTTCGACACCTTCGCCGTCAAGTCGCTCACACGGGCCCAGAAGCTCGCCACCGAACTGGGCGACGAGTACGTCTCGACCGAGCACCTGCTCGTCGGGCTCGCGACCGAAGGCGGCCAGGTCGCCGACCTGCTCAAGCGCCACGGGGCGACGCCGGACGCGCTGCAGGAGGCGTTCGCCAAGGTCCGCGGCTCGGCCCGGATCACCAGCGCGGACCCCGAGAGCACGTTCAAGGCGCTCGAAAAGTACGGCGTCGACCTCACCGCGCGCGCCCGCGCCGGCGAGCTCGACCCGGTCATCGGCCGCGACACCGAGATCCGCCGCGTTGTGCAGGTGCTGTCGCGGCGCACGAAGAACAACCCGGTCCTGATCGGCGAGCCGGGCGTCGGCAAGACGGCCATCGTCGAAGGGCTGGCCCAGCGCATCATCGCCGGGGACGTGCCGGAGTCGCTGCGCGGCAAGCGCGTCGTCGCACTCGACCTCGGGTCGATGGTGGCCGGCGCGAAGTACCGTGGCGAGTTCGAGGAGCGGCTGAAGGCCGTGCTCAAGGAGATCACCGACTCCGCGGGCGAGGTCGTCACCTTCATCGACGAGCTGCACACCATCGTCGGCGCCGGCGCGACCGGCGAGGGCGCGATGGACGCCGGCAACATGATCAAGCCGATGCTGGCCCGCGGCGAGCTGCGGATGGTCGGCGCGACCACGCTCGACGAGTACCGCCAGCACATCGAGAAGGACGCCGCCCTGGAGCGGCGCTTCCAGCAGGTGCTCGTCGGCGAGCCGTCGCCGGAGGACACCATCGCCATCCTGCGCGGGCTGAAGGAGCGCTACGAGGTGCACCACGGTGTCCGGATCACGGACGCCGCCCTGGTCGCGGCCGCGACGCTGTCCGACCGCTACATCACCGCGCGCTTCCTGCCGGACAAGGCGATCGACCTGGTCGACGAGGCCGCATCCAAGCTCCGCATGGAGATCGACTCCCGCCCGGTGGAGATCGACGAGGTCGAGCGCGCCGTCCGTCGGCTGGAGATCGAGGAGATGGCGCTCGCCAAGGAGAGCGACGCCGCTTCTCGTGATCGGCTGGCGACGTTGCGTGCGGAGCTGGCGGAGAAGCGCGAGACGCTGACCGCGCTGACCGCGCGCTGGCAGAACGAGAAGGGCTCCATCGAGCGCGTCCGCGAGCTCAAGGAGCAGCTCGAACAGCTGCGCGGCGAGTCGGAGCGCGCCGAGCGCGACGGCGACCTCGGCAAGGCCGCCGAGCTGCGCTACGGCCGGATCCCGGCGCTGGAGAAGGAGTTCGAAGCGGCCACCGCGGCGAACGAGGCCAGCCAGCAGAACGTCATGCTCAAGGAGGAGGTCGGCGCGGACGACGTCGCGGACGTGGTCAGCGCGTGGACCGGCATCCCGGCGGGCCGGCTGCTGGAGGGCGAGACCGGCAAGCTGCTCCGGATGGAGGAGGAGCTGACCCGGCGGGTCATCGGGCAGGCCGAGGCCGTGCAGGTCGTCGCGGACGCGGTCCGCCGCGCCCGGGCCGGCGTCGCCGACCCCGACCGGCCGACCGGCTCGTTCCTGTTCCTCGGCCCCACCGGCGTCGGCAAGACCGAGCTGGCCAAGGCGCTCGCCGAGTTCCTGTTCGACGACGAGCGCGCGATGCAGCGCATCGACATGAGCGAGTACGCCGAGAAGCACTCGGTGGCGCGCCTGGTCGGAGCCCCGCCCGGGTACGTCGGCTACGACCAGGGCGGGCAGCTGACCGAGGCCGTGCGGCGCCGCCCGTACTCGGTGGTGCTGCTCGACGAGGTGGAGAAGGCCCACCCGGACGTCTTCGACGTGCTGCTGCAGGTCCTCGACGACGGGCGGCTGACCGACGGACAGGGCCGGACGGTGGACTTCCGCAACACCATCCTGATCCTGACCTCGAACCTCGGGTCGCACGCCATCGCCGACCCGTCGCTCGACGAGCGGCAGCGGCGGGACGCGGTGCTCGAGGTGGTGCAGCGGCAGTTCAAGCCGGAGTTCCTCAACCGGCTCGACGACATCGTCGTGTTCCACTCGCTCGGCACCGAGCAGCTGACGTCCATTGTGGACATCCAGATCGCCCGGCTGGCGAAGCGGCTGGCCCAGCGGCGGCTGCACCTGGACGTCACCGACGGCGCCCGCGAGTGGCTCGCCCTCAACGGCTTCGACCCGATCTACGGCGCCCGCCCGCTGCGGCGGCTGGTCCAGTCGGCGATCGGCGACAAGCTGGCGAAGGAACTGCTGTCGGGCGAGATCCGGGACGGCGACACCGTGCGCGTCGACGGCCCGGAGCTGGAAGCCGGAGACGCGCTGACCGTCACGCGGGTCTGACCTGTCGTGAGTGGTAAGGCGGGTTCTAACCCGCCTTGCCACTCACGACGGTGGGCGTCCACAGTGTTCGTGCCGATTTGTCGACCTGGTTGCGCTGGAAGATGCTCCGAATGAGCCCGGCGACACGGGTGCCGGCGATCATCCCTCCGGCGTAACAGGCGATACCCTGCGGTCGTGGGTATTCCGGCGTGGATCTGGTTCGTCATCGCCGCCGTCGCGCTGGTGGCGGGGCTGGGGCTGCTCGCGGCCGACCGGGCGAAGGAGGGCTCGCGCAACCGCGAGCGAATGCGCTGGGCACAGTTGCGCGGCTGGCAGTTCGTCGAGGAGGACGAGCGGCTGCCGCAGCAGTGGTCGAACGGCGCCATCGGCTACTTCGGCGCGGACGCGGCCGTCAACGTCGTCGCAGGCTCGACCTTCACCTCCGACGGCCGCCGCCCGGTGTTCATCTTCGACATCGAAACCGAGGGGCAGATCCCCGCGGTGGTGGTCGCCGTGCGCTGCAACAAGAAGCACCGGATCCCCATCGAGATGTGGCTGTCCAGCGTCCCGTTCCAGCGCGCGGACATGCCCGAGATGCTCGGCCCGATCGGCGCCCGCTACGCCTTCGCGGACGACGCCGACGGCGCCCGCATGGTGATCACCCAGGAGCTCGTCGACGCGGCCGACCAGCTCGGCGGCGACGTCGGCGTGGCCTGGCTGGAGAACGAGTGGGTCCTGGCCAGCGTGGTCCCGACGGCGGGCCCGTCCCGCCTGGAGCGCCTGCTGCGCGACCTCGGCGAGATCGCGGACATCGTCGACCCGTTCGACGAGGACTACGACGCGGGCCGCCACCAGGCGAGCGCCCCGGTCCCGTCCGAGGCCACGGCCCCGGCTGCGGCCGCCCCGCCTGCTCCGGCCGGGGGGACCCCGGTTCCGCAGCCGGCCGCGGAACCGAAGCCGGAGCCCAAGCCGCAGGACTGACGGGTCAGCGCGGCGGGCCGTAACCGAGCCTCACTTCGTGTTCGTGAGTTCGGCGATCCGATCCGCGATCCGGTCGATCTGGGTCAGTAGTTCGGCTCGCGGGCGCATGAGGTCCAGCGTGTGTGCGAAGAGCTGGTAACCCCCACCTCGGGCTTTGTGCCGCACCTCGCCCGGCTCGCCGCTCGCGTAGACGAGGTGGCCGTGGCCGACGCCGAGCGCCGCGCAGTAGGCCAGCAGCTGGTAGAAGTCGTCGGCCGGCTGCTTCCGCTTGTACTTGGCGTCGACGACGACTGCCGGACGGCCGTCGATCTGCCAGACGAGATCCGGGTTCATCTTCAGCTTGCGCCCCTCGTCGAGGTGCCACTCGTACTGCGGGAAGCCCCGGCCGGGGATCCGCTCCTTCAACGCCGTGTTGACGGCCTCGGTCACGAAGCTTTCGAAGACCTTCTCTACGTTGAAGACGAACCCGTTGGTCGCGAAGCCACCTTGGCCGTGCTCGGGTGAAGACGCGTCGAGCAGCAGCTCGCAGAGCCGGAGGACGGAGTGGTAGTGCGCGTTCTGCGGGGTGGGGTGCCACGACGGCAACGGCGCGTTCCGACGCAGGGGTGACACGCCGTTCAGAGTCCGCCGGATGGCGTTGAGCCGATCTGCCGAAACGGCGTCGAGCCCGCGGGTATCCAAGAGCAGCGTGGTCGCGGCCAGCAGGATCTGGTTCTCCGGGATGTCGACACCGAAGTCGTCGTAGCCGATCTCGAACGGGAACTCCCGGTCGTAGTGCCGGCGGAGCTGATCGGCCAGCCGGACCTTCCCGCGGATCGTCGTGGAGGTCTCCGTCGTCGGGACGTAGCCCGACAGCAGGTTGGTGTCGATGGCCCGCCGCGCCTGCCGCCAGAGCATGTTGGCCACGGCCGGGACGACTCCCTCGTCGGTCCGCATCCCGCCCGGCTCGTCGAACCACTGGTCCGAGGACCGGACACCATGGCCGGCGAGGAACAGCAGACGGGCGATGCCGAGCTTGGGGACCAGGCGGACCTGCCGATCCGCGGCCCAGAAGACCCCGACCCACCCGCGGTTGCCCGCGATCGTCCAGTCGTCGCTGCCCGGCTGCGGCGGCGTCAGGGTGACGAACTTGCAGGCCTTGAGCGCACGCAACTGACCGGAGGTCAGCGGGCTGGTGCACCTGCCGGTTTCCGTCAGCTCGAGCGGCTCCGTCATGTCCGGCGCCCGGCGATGCCCCGCCTGAGCACGTCGAGCCGGTATTCCTCGAGCGCTTCGGGACCGGAGGCGTAGTGGTGTTCCGCGAGCAACGGCAGGATCGAGGCCGCCCACGCCCGTTCCAGCCCGTCCGGACGCCGGTAGATGGACGGCTGCATGAGGAACGACGGCCCCAGCGCCAGGTCGCGACGACCGACCTGCTCGTTGAGCGCTTCCAGCACCTCGGGCGCGTCGTTGTTGAACGTCGAGCCGGGCTCGGCCGCAACGAGCCGGTCCAGCCACAGCTTCAGCAGCCCGGCTGTCGGCGGCACCGCCGGGTGGAGTTCGGTGAACACGAAACGCCGTCTGATCGCCGCGTCGACCGTGGCGATCGAGCGGTCGGTCGTGTTCATCGTGCCGATGACGAAGATGTTCTCCGGCAGCGTGAAGGCCGCGTCGGCCGAGTACAGGAGGTTGATCGGCTCGTCGCGGTACTCGAGCAGGAAGTACAGCTCGCCGAAGACCTTGGCCAGGTTCGCGCGGTTGATTTCGTCGATGATCAGGATGTGCGGCTCGCCGGGTTTCTTGCGCGCGGCGTCGACCAGGCTCCGGAAGGGGCCGGGATGCAGGCCGAACTCGACCTTGCCGTCCTTGTTCTGGATGGGACGGAACCCCTCGAAGAAGTCTTCGTAGGTGTACGAGGGGTGGAACTGCACCAGCTTGACCGCGTTCACGTCGGCCAGGAGCCGGGCCAGCTTCTGCGCCAGGTAGGTCTTCCCGGTCCCCGGCGGCCCGTGGAAGATCAGCTGCTTGTACTCCCAGAGCAAGTCCGCCTGCAGGAGAAGCCAGTCGTGGTCGATCAGCAGATCCCGGGCCGCTTCTTCGGAGATCTCGGGAAAGGCGAGCGCACGCCCGGGCTCGGTCGAGAGTTCGGCCGTACCGGCGTTGAAGTCGCGAAGCACCTGCTCGACTTCGCCGAGGTTCTCGGTCAGGTCCACCACCGACGACGTGCTGCGGAGTTTGGCCTGGAGTGAGCGTGGCAGCTGGTCGAGTGCGGGTGTCGGGGTCAGCCGCTCCCACTGGGCGAACCGCCGGAGCGGAGCCAGCCGGTCGTCCACCAGGAAACTGGGGCTGGAGGCGATCCGGCCGAAATAGGCGGAACTGCCGCTCAACGTGAGGACGTAGTCACCGGTCCTCATCCTGTTGAGGAAGCCGTTCAGCTCCTCGAACCGGACGTCCCTGGCGTTGTACGACTCGTGCCGGAAGTCTTCGTCGACCACTTCCCGCAGGAGGTCGGGCGAGATCGGCAGGGTCAGTGAGCGCAGCCGGTCGGCCGGTATCGAAACGAAGCCCTCGGCGATCCAGCGGGTGACGAGATCCGCCTTGGTCGTCGTCGCGGCGCGGATCAACCAGGCCCGGCGAGGCGCCGAATCCGTTGCCTCCTGATCCCTTCGCAGGCGTTCACGAAGGGCCGAAACCGCGAGACGCTGGCGCTGTGATGCGCGGCCGGCCGCGTCGAACTCGACTCCTTCCACTGCCAGTTTGCGCTGCAGGTCGACGTCGTGGAAACGGGCATGGAGCTGGTTCGGGCCGGGGATCGATCCGTCGGCGCGGAGGATGCGGTGGGCGCCCGCCGGGCCGACTCGGACGAGATAGCTGGTGACGTCTTCGACAGAGGTGCCGACGATCCGATCGATGGCTTCGAACGAGGTCCAGCAACCGGGAGTCACGACGTCCACCAGGCGCGCGATCATCATTTCGGTGCCGGAGAGGTGGGAAAGAGCCAGCTCGCGTTGCCTGCGGAACTCACTCGTCCGCAGCTTGAACTCCTCGAACAGCTGGTCGCCCGGGAAAGCGTCCAACGCGCGCTCGCCGGGAACGGTCAGGGACCACCCGTTGATCCTGTCCAGCCAGCCGATCGAGGCAGCTTCCGCGGTGAACCGGTCGAGCTGCGCACGCCGGTGCTCCGGGTTGTCGGCCTCGGCCGTGGCATCGCCCGGCGCGCTGCTCAGCTTGGCGGTGACGCCGGCGTAGACCTTCTCCGGGGGAAGGGGACCGCCGGAATCGCGGATCACCTCCATGCAGGTCCTGAGCAGTTGCGCCGAGTCGGCCATGTGTCTCCTCGCGTTGCGGAGCCGGGAACCCTCTGACCGCGGGCTCTATGCAGTCATCTCTTCCAGGAAGCGCTGTGTTTCCGGATCCACGGAAAATACGCAGGCGCCGCGCATTCCCCGGGTCAGCAGCACCTTGTAGGCCTGCGCCGTCAGGACGCGGAACTGCTCGTCGGGAGCCTTCCGGACCGTGGTGTCCGCGGACCCCTTCTTGTCGGCGACCCACTCGTCACCCCGCCGGACGAAGTCCGGCCCGAAGATCACGCCCGCCCAGTCGTATTCGAACCCCTGCGCGGTGTAGATGCAGCCGACCTGGCCGAAGCCCCGAGGGTCGGTCGCCCAGTAGTGGGAGGCGGGTATCCCCCGCGGCAGGGAGACCTTGCCGTCGGGCTTGGCGTTCCACGGACGTTTCCAGCCGTCGATCGTCACGTCGTCCACCAAGTGGCGGTCCGCCTTGGCACCCGCCGGGTCGCTCCACGGCCAGCAGAACCCGGCGGCGATCCGCGCGGTGGTGCCGTCGTGCTGCCGCTGCTGCTCGAGCAACCACGCCTCCATCCGGGCCGGGTCCGGCGCGTCGACGACGACGAATTCGTCGTCGGGGCCGGCGATGCTGCTCCACTTCACCGGAGGCAAGGGGCTCAGCCCGACCAGCCGCGCGACCCAGGCGTCGAACGCATCCGATCCGCCGCACCGGAACTGTCCGGCGAGCCTGATGACTTCGACCGCGAAGCCCTTCGCCCGAGCCGCGGCCGCGATCGCGTCGCGTGAGCCGAGCTCGTCCGGGCGGACCCGTTGCTGATCGTCGAGGAGGAAAACGGGCACCTTCGCCGCCGCGAGCAGTTCGTCGATCTGCCGTCCGGCCCGGTCCCGCACCTCTTTGGGAGCGAACCTCGTGAGGCTCTTCTCGCGGATTCGATGCGCTTCGTCGCAGATCAACGCGTCGAGTTCCGCGGGAGCGGCGTCGACGTAGTTGTTGAAGTAGCGGAACCCGCCTTGCGGGCGCTCCGAGCGGCTTCCGGTGAAGGTGCGCAACGTGCTGGTGAACGACCTCGAGCCGGTGGCGTGTTCCACCCGGCACCCTTCGGCGTCGAGGTCCCGCTTGAGGTTGAGGGCCACGGCGCTCTTCCCCGAGCCGGGGCCACCGATGATGATCACGGCCGTCGGCTTTCCGCCGGCACGAGCGTTGTGCACGGCGGTCTTGACCCGTTCGTACGCCACTTCCTGTTCGTCCAGCAGCACAAAACTGTCGCGCAGAAGCCGGTGTACCTTGCCTGCCTTGTCCTCTTCGGTCTTGAAGAGGAAGGACCGCTCTTGGCGGAAGGCGAGGAACTGGTCTCCGGCCCGGCGGGTCTCCGCCGTCGAGGACGAAGCGTCGAGCCGGGCTCGGAGGTGGTAGTGCAGCTCAGGGCCGGCCGCGGTGGTGAAGACCCGCGTGGATCCGGGCGATTCGTGGTCGGCGAAAGCCGGGTTCGACGGCTGTTCCCCGACATAAGCCATGCCGTGGAGAGAACGCGGTCGTTTGGCCAGCTCCGGAGTTGCCGCGGCGAGGTAGTCGAGGTATTGGCGGACCTGTTTCCCCGGGGGGAGGACATAAGCACCGTCGCGGACGAACAACTCGTCGGCGGTCGCCTGGGCGTCACCCACGGAAGCCAGGCTGACCAGCATGTGGCTCGACTCCTTGGTGTGCGGGTCGAGCCCGGACAGCACGAGGTCGATGTATTTCGGGCTGTGTGGCAACCGGTGGTGCAGGATGACGTCGACATGACCCAGCCCGGCCGTCTCCAGGTCGGCGAGGAACTTCGGCAGCAGGTCCGTCCAGCGATCGGCGGTGGCCTCGCCGGAGTGGTCCACGCCGAGTTGTGCGATCAGGTCGTCCAAGCCGTCGGCTCGCAGTTCGGCGAGCATTTCTCCGGCACTGTTGCGCAGCGACATTCTCCCCCACCAAGGCACGCGTCATCGATGCGCGGGTGGGGGCAGCAACGAGATTCCTCGGTGCCCGTCGGGCCGCATTGCCCGACCAGGTTAGTGGATCAGCGGGGCAGTGGATAAATGCTTCTGGAATTCGGGCCGCAGTCAGCGCGGCGGGAGCGAAACCACCGGCTGGTCGAGCACCTCCACCGACGCCGACCGGTGCTGGTCCAGCGTGCCGCGGACCGACGTTGTCGTGTCGCCTTCCGCGTAGATCACGTGGTCTGCGCCCAGGTCGCCGCGGATTGAGCTCGCTGGGCCGGCGGGGCCGATGGACTGGCTCGTCTGCGCCAGGCCCCACGCCGGGCCCAGCTGGCCGCCCAGTTCGTGCTTCTGGCCCAGGTCGAGGACGCCGGCGAACTGGCCCCTCGCGTACTGCTCGGACGTCATGCCGAGCGCGCCCAGGCGGCCGATGTCGATCGCCTGGCCGGATGACCTCTGGGCCGACAGCGCGCCACGGAGGTCTCCCATGATGGTGCCGCGGAAGCCCGTGTCGGCCTGCTCGGCGTTCTGGCTCAGCACGTCCACGCCGTCGGCCAGCCAGATTCCGTGGCTGGTGCCTTCTCCGGCGGCGATGCGGCGGTCGGTGGTGCCCGCCAGGCCGGGTGAGAGCGTCAAGTCCCGCCCGGCCCCCTGGCCGATTCGCTGGTCGTTCGCCGTGGCCGCCGCGATGGTGCCGAGCCGGAGGGCGTGCTGACCGGTCCGGGTCACCGATTCGAACTCGCGCTCCGAAGTCGTGTTCGGGGTCTGCCGGCCCTCGCGGCGGATGGACGCGGACTCCGTGACGTCGTTGATGAGCAGGGCGCCGGCGAACTCCTTGGCGACGAAGTCGTGCCGGGTGGCGGTCACGGCCTCGCACGCGGCCGACGTCTCGTTCTCGGTCGCCGTCGAAATGTCGCGGTCGAGCGTGCCGTCGTGCCGGTGGTCGACCGGGAGCGTGATCCGGTCGAGCGGCAGCGTGATGTCGGTCTGGGTCGCCAGGGCCGTGGCGGGGGCCGCGAAGAGCAGCGCGACCGGCGCCGCGCCGGCGGCGACCTTGGGCAGATAGCCGCTTTTGCGCCTGCTGTGCTTACCCATGCGCCGGACGATACTTCCCGTCGATTCGGCTCGCACGCCCGGCCCTGACCAGCGGGTATGGTTCACCCACATGACCACCACCGCTCTCATAACCGGAGCCACCGCGGGCATCGGCGCGCAGTTCGCGCGCACGCTCGCCGCCGAGAAATACGACTTGGTGCTCGTCGCCCGTGACACCGCGCGCCTGCAGGCACACGCCGCTGAGCTGCGCAAAAAGCACGGCGTCGCGGTCGAGGTGCTCCCGGCGGATCTGTCCGAAGTGGACGGACGAGCGGTGGTCGAGGAGCGGCTCGCCGCCGGGCCGGTCGACCTCCTGGTCAACAACGCCGGGTTCGGGCTGAACGGCGACTTCTGGACCATCCCGCCGGACGCGCTGCAGCGCCAGCTCGACGTCAACGTCACCGCGGTCCTGCGGCTCACCCGGGCCGTGCTGCCGGGCATGATCGAGCGCGGCCACGGCGAAATCATCCAGGTCAGCAGCGTCGCGGGCTTCTTCAGCGGCCGCGGCTCGACCTACACGGCCAGCAAGAACTGGGTCACGGCCTTCACCGAAGGCATCGCCGTGTCGCTGCCGAAGGGCGTGCGGATGATGGCGCTCTGCCCCGGTTTCACGGCGACGGAGTTCCACGAACGGGCCGGCATCGGCAAACCCGGCCCGAAAATCGCCTGGCTGGGTGTCGAACAGGTGGTCGGCGAGGCGCTCGCGGACCTGCGCCGCGGCAAGGTGATCTCGGTGCCGAGCCTGCAGTACAAGGCCGTCGTCGCGATCGGCGGCCTGCTGCCCCGCGCGGTGCTGCGCCGCATCAGCGGCGGCCGGGGCCGAACCTGAGCTTTCACGTGAAAGCTCCGACCCCGAGCTTTCACGTGAAAGCTCCGCGGTAGGGCTGGCCCTACCGGGGAGACGCGCGTGCGCACCAGGGTGGATCGGGGGCCGGCTCAATAGCGTTTTCCCCATGACAACTGGGTGGCACGAGGCAGCCGACGCGGTCCGGCTGGAGGCCGTGCGCAAGGAGTACGGCGACGGCGTGGTCGCGCTGGACGGGGTCTCGATCGCGTTCCCGCGCGGTGGGTTCACCGCGGTGATGGGCCCGTCCGGCTCGGGCAAGAGCACGTTCCTGCACTGCGCCGCCGGCCTCGACCGGCCGACGTCCGGCCGGGTCGTGCTCGACGGCCAGGACCTCGACGGCAAGAACGAGACCTACCTGACGAAGCTGCGGCGCGACCGCGTCGGCTTCGTCTTCCAGTCGTTCAACCTGCTCCCGGCGCTGACGGTCGAGCAGAACGTCGTGCTGCCCCTGCAGCTGGCCGGCAAGCGCCCGGACAAGCGGCTCGTCGCCCGGATCCTCACGCACGTCGGGCTCGACGGGCGCCGCAAGCACCTGCCCGGGCAGCTGTCCGGGGGCCAGCAGCAGCGCGTCGCGATCGCGCGCGCCCTGGTCACCGCCCCCGCCGTGCTGTTCGCCGACGAGCCGACCGGCGCGCTCGACACCCGGACTGCGTCCGAGGTGCTCGGCCTGCTGCGCGACTCCGTCCGGTCGTCGGGCCAGACGGTGATCATGGTGACGCACGACCCGGTCGCCGCGTCCTACGCCGACGACGTCGTGTTCCTGGCCGACGGCCGGATCGCCGGGCGGCTGGCCCGGCCGACCGCGGAAGCCGTCGCCGAGCGGATGACGCACCTGGGTGCCTGGGGCCAGGTGGCGGTCTGATGTTCAAGCTCGCACTGCGAACCCTCCGCCTGCGCAAAGGCGGCTTCCTGGCGACGTTCGTCGCCGTGTTCTTCGGCGCGCTGGTCGTCTCGGCCTGCGGTGGCCTGATGGAGACCGGCATCCGGTCCGAGACGCCGGTGCAGCGGCTGGCCGCGGCCCCGATCGTCGTCGGCGGGCAGCAGACGCTGCGGCTGCCGGAGGAGGACCCGGCGACCCTCGATCCCGAGGACAAGCACAAGTTCGAGAACGCGACCCTGCCCGAGCGCGTCCGGCTGAACGCGGGGCTGGCCGACCGGCTGCGCGCGGTTCCCGGTGTCACGGACGTCGTCGGCGAGGTCACCTTTCCCGCGCAGATCGGGTCCGCGAGCGCACTGGGGCACGCCTGGAACTCCGCCGTGCTGACCCCGTACGCGCTGAAGGGCGACGCGCCGAAGCCGGGCGAGGTAGTCGTCGACGCCGGCCGCGGGCTCGCCGTCGGGGACACCGTGCCGGTTGCCGCGCACGGCCGCGTCGGCCAGTACCGGGTCTCCGGGCTGGCCGAAGCACCGCAGGCCATGCGGGACTCTGCCGTCTTCTTCGCTGCTTCGGACGCGGAAAAGCTGTCCGGGCACCCGGGCCGCTTCGACACCATCGGCGTCTTCGGTGGTGACGTCGCCGCCGTGACCGCGGCCGTCGGGGACGCCGGTGTCGTGGCGACCGGCGTCGACCGCGGTGCCTTCGAGTTCCCCGAGACGGGCAAGAGCGGCGAGAACCTGATCGTGCTGGCCGCCGTGTCCGGCGGGCTGTCGGCGCTGGTCATGGTGTTCGTCGTGGCAGGCACGCTGACGCTCTCGACGCAGCAGCGCCAGCGCGAACTCGCCCTCCTGCGCGCGGTCGGCACGACCCCGCGCCAGCTGCGGCGGATGGTGCTCGGCGAGGCGCTCGTCGTCGGGCTGCTCGCGGTCGGTGCCGCGGTGGTGCTCGGCCCGGTGCTCGGGAGGTGGCTGTTCGGCGAGCTCGCCGACCACCACGTCGTCCCCGACGTGCTGCGGTTCGAGCAGGGCTGGCTCCCGGCCGTGGTCGCCGCGGGCGCGTCGCTGCTCGCCGTCTTCGGTGCTTCCTTCGTGGCGGGACGGCGTGCCTCGCGGGTCCGCCCGACCGAGGCGCTCGCCGAAGCGGCCGTGGAGCGGCGCTGGCTGACGCCGATCCGGCTGATCACCGCGATCCTGTGCTTCGCGGGCGGGACGGCGCTCGGCATCGTCACCGTCGCGGTGATGACCGGCCCGGTCGCGGCCAGCACGGCCGGCCCCGCGGTGATGCTGTGGGCGTTCGGGCTCGCGGCGATCAGCCCCGGCGTGACGAAGCTGATGGCGATGCTGCTGCGCTGGCCGGTGGAGGCGCTCACCGGCGTCAACGGCCGGGTCGCGCTGCGCAACACCCGCGTCGGCGCGGTGCGGGCGGCCGGTGCGGTCACCCCGATCATGCTCGCGGTCGGCATCGCGACCGCCAACATCTACCTGCAGACCACCCAGGAAGCCGTTTCGAACCAGGCCTTTACCGAGGACCTGCAAGCGGACGCCGTTGTGGCCGGCCCGAGCGGGCTCGACCCGTCCGTGCTGGGGCGGGTGCGCGCCACCCCCGGGGTGGCGAGTGCTTCGGAGTACGTCACGAGCACGGTGTTCGTCGAGAAGCCGTTCGACTCGGGCCAGAACGACGACGGCCGGCCCGCGCTGGGGGTCAGCGAGCTGACCGGGAACGCCGTCGAGGTGCCCTCGACGCTCGGCCACCGCGTCGGCGACACGCTGTCGCTGCGGCTCGGCGACGGCACGCCGGTGGACGTGCGGGTGACCGCCGTCGTGAGCCAGCGCCCCGGGTTCGAGAAGCTCGTGCTGCCCGCCGGGCTGCTGGCCCCGCACACGACCGCCGGGCTGGCCCCGCAGCTGCTGGTCCGCGCCGCCCCCGGCGTCGACCCGGCAACGCTGGCTTCGCGCCTTCGCGAGGCCACAGCGGGGTTGCCGGTGTTCGTCGGCGATCGCGGCACGCTGATCGCGGCGCACGCGAAGGGCAACGAGGTCGGGGCCTGGGTCAACTACCTGCTCGTCGGGATGATCATCGCGTACACCGTCATCGCCGTGGTGAACACGCTGGTGACGGCCACCGCGAGGCGGCGCCGCGAGTTCGGGGTGCAGCGGCTGAGCGGCTTCACCCGCGGCCAGGTGCTGCGCATGGCCGGCGTCGAAGGCGGCCTCATCGCGACCATCGCGGTGCTGCTCGGGACCCTCGTCGCGGCCGGCGCGATCGTGCCGTTCTGCCTCGTGGTGACCGGGTCGCCGCTGCCGTCGGGCCCGGTGACGATCTACCTGGCGGTGCTCGCGATCGCCGTGGTGCTCTCGCTCGTGGCGATCCTGGTGCCGGCCTGGGCCGCGACGCGCGGGCGTGCGGTCGATGCCACATCCATCGGTGAGTGAACCCGGTCGTGTGTAAGACTCACGGCCGTGGCGAACCCCGGTTTGGATCAAGCGGCGAAACTCGAACTGGCCAGGCTGGTCACCGATCTTTCCGTGGTGCACGGAAAGGTGACCCTGGCGTCCGGTAAGGAAGCCGACTACTACATCGACCTCCGGCGGGCGACGCTGCACCACGCGGCCGCGCCGCTGATCGGCAAGCTGCTGCGGCAGCTCACGGCGGACTGGGACTACGTCGCCGCCGGCGGCCTGACGCTCGGCGCCGACCCGGTCGCGCTGGCGATGCTGCACTCCGCGGCGACCGACGGGGTCGTGCTGGACGCGTTCGTCGTCCGCAAGTCGGTCAAGGAACACGGCATGCAGCGGCGCATCGAGGGCATGGAGGTCCGCGGGCAGCGCGTGCTGGCCGTCGAGGACACGTCCACGACCGGCGGCAGCGTGCTGACGGCGGTGAAGGCGCTGCGCGAAGCGGGCGCGAACGTCGTCGGCGTGGTGACGGTGGTCGACCGCGACACCGGCGCGCGCGAGGCCATCGAGAAGGAAGGCCTGGAGTACCGGTACGTCCTCGGCAAGGACGACCTCGGCCTGGACTGACGCACCCGGGGCGGATCCGCGGATTCGCCCCGGTGACGGCCGTCACCCACAATTGGTGCGTGACGTTTCCCGTGCGCCGGTGTCTTCCTTCCGAGGAGGTGCCGTGACGACCAGCGCGGAGCCCGCAACGCCGCTCGACGACGCGACCCTCGTGGCCCGCGCGCGCGACGGCGACGTCCGGGCGTACGAGCAGCTCGTGCTGCGGTACCAGGGGCCGATGTTCCGGCTCGCGGTGCGGATGCTCGCCCACCGCGGCGACGCCGAGGACGTCGTGCAGGAGGTCTTCCTCACCGCCTGGCGCAAGCTGGGCCAGCTCAGCGCGGACGCCGCGTTCGTCGGCTGGCTCTACCGGGCCACCACGAACCGGTGCCTCAACACGATCCGAGCGCGGCGGCCCCAGGCCGACGTCGACCTCGACCTCGCCGAGTCGCCGCGGACCGACCTCCAGCCGGAGCGGGCCGCCCAGGTCAGCGGCCAGCTCGCGGCGTTGACCGCCGCGCTGGCGCAGCTGACTCCGGAGCAGAAAGCGTGCTGGCTGCTGCGCGAAGTGCACGGCCGGTCCTACGAAGAGATCGGCGAAGTGGTCGGCGTGAACGCGACCGCGGTCCGCGGCCGGATCGCGCGCGCCCGGGCCCAGCTGGCGGAGGTGATGAAGCCGTGGCGATGACGGACTACGAGCTGCCCTGCGAACGCGATGTCGAGCAGGTGTGGGAACGGCTCGACGCGGTCGGCGCCGGGCGGGCCGACGAACACGAGCTGACCTGCCCGCACTGCCGCGCCGCGCGCGAAAGCCTGCTGGCGCTGCGCGAGGCCACGGCGGAGCTGGCGGCCGACGAGGACGCGCCGTCGCCGGACCTGTTCGGGCGGATCATGTCGGCGGTGCGCGCCGAGGTGCGGCGCGGCTCGATGGTGCGCCTGCCGACCCCGGAACCCGGGTTCGTCGAGGTCAGCGAGCAGGCGGTGGCGGCGGTGCTGCGGTACGCGGCGGACACCGTCGACGGCGTCCGGGCGCGGCGCTGCCGGGTGCGGACCACCGCGGCCGGAGTCGTCGAAGTGGAACTCACCCTCGCGGTGAGCCTGGGCAACGCCACGGGCGGCGAAGCTTTGTCGATGGTGCGGGAGCGGGTGACCGCGGCGGCCGCGGCCCGGGTCGGCCTGACGCTGGCGCAGCTCGACCTGCTGGTGGACGACGTTTACGGGGAGCCGGAATGAGCGCGGAGTACGTCATCGCCGACCCGGTGATCGCCGGGGTCGCGGCCCGGGCGGCGCTCACGACGCCGGGCGTCGTGCGGCTCGAGCCGGGCCTGCTCGGCCTGGTGACGGCGTGGACGCGCGCGGCCCGGCAGCGCTGGAAGGGCCTCGACCCGGCGCCGGCGGACGGCGTCCGCGTTCGCACCACCGACGGCCGGGTGACGGTCCAGATCGACCTGGTCACGGCCGGCGCCGACCAGGCGGCGGCGGTCGGCCGGGCGGTCCAGCGCTCGGTGACCCGGTTCGTCGCCGAGCAGACCGGCCTGGTCGTCGACGAGGTGTCGGTGTCCATCATGGACATCGAGCCGGCGGCCCGGTGACCGCGGACGAAGCCGTCGAGCGGATCGTCGGCGCTCTCGGCCGGGTGGACGGCCTCCGGCCGGCGACCCCGGAGCCCGCGTGGCTGCCGGCGGGTACGGCGGTCGACTTGTCGGCGGAGTGCATCGAGATCCGGCTGATCGCCACGCGGCTGCCGATCCCGCCGCTGCTGGAGCAGGCCGCCGGCGTGGTGCGTCCGGTGCTGGCCGGCACGGAGTGGGCGAACGCGCGGCTGCGCTTGGTGGTCACCGACCTCGACGGCGCGGCGTTCGGCTGACGGCGAAATCCGGAGGGCGCCGGCGGGGCCCGGGCGTACCGTCGAGCGCATGGACGAGCCGTCGACGCCCGGCGAGCCGCCGGAACCGCAGCGCCCAGCCGACCCGAACCGGAAGAAACCGGACGGCGCGCCGGACCAGTACCCGCACGAGGAGCCGACGCAGTACCCCGCAAAGCGGCCGCCGGAATTCCCACCGGGTGTAACGCCTCCGTCACCGCGCAGGTGAACTGTTGCGCTGCTGGGTTGAACATCACCCCACCGGGTACCCATAAGAGCGGACGCTGTCGACCGGCGGAGTAAAGTCGCTGGTAGGGGGATCGGTGGAGGGGGTGCGATGGCGAAGTTCCTGGCCGACGTGACCGTCGTGGTGCACATTCTGGCGCTGCTGCTCATCGGTTTCGGCGGATTCGTGGCTTGGCGCTGGCCGAAGCTGATCTTCATCCACCTGCTCGGGCTGGCCTGGGGCATCCTGGTCAACGTGGCGCCGGTGCCGTGCCCGTTCACCGCGCTGGAGAACTACTTCCGGCACCAGCAGGGCCTCGGCGACCTGCCCGGCGGGTTCAACGCCTACTACCTGTACGGCACGGTGTTCCCGCAGTCGTGGCTGCCGGCGATCGGCATCGGCGCGATCGCGGTGGTCGCCTACTCCTACGTCGGCGTTTACCACCGCTGGCGGCACCGCCACGACGACGCCGAGGAAGCCCACGTGCGTCCCGTCCACCTCGGCTAAGCGACAATCGCCGGGTGAACACGATCCCCGGACCCACCGAGTGGGTGAGCCGCGAAGAGGTCGGCGTCGGCCCGTGGCCGGGTGAGTGGCCCGCGGACGAGCGGTACGACCCCGAACTGCTGCGGGACGGCGACCGCCGCAACGTCGTCGACGCCTACCGCTACTGGCGCCGCGAAGCCATCGTGTCCGATGTGGACAGCCGGCGGCACCCGTTCCACGTCGCGATCGAGAACTTCCAGCACGACCACAACATCGGCACCGTGGTCCGCACGGCCAACGCGTTCGCCGCGGCCGAGGTGCACATCGTCGGACGGCGGCGCTGGAACCGGCGCGGGGCCATGGTGACCGACCGCTACCAGCACCTCCGCCACCACGACGACGTCGGCGGCCTGGTCGCCTTCGCGGCCGAGCACGGTCTCGCCGTCGTCGCGGTGGACAACACGCCCGGGTCCCAGCCGGTCGAGACGGCCGAGATCCCGCGCGAGTGCGTGCTGCTGTTCGGCCAGGAAGGGCCCGGGCTGTCCCCGCAGGCGCAGGAAGCCGCGTCGCTGGTCGTGTCGATCGCCCAGTTCGGCACGACCCGCTCGATCAACGCCGGGGTCGCGGCCGGGATCGTCATGCACGCCTGGATCCGGCAGCACGCCGACCTCGGCCGCGCCTGGTGAGGCCTACAGGCCCCAGCCCCAGCGCAGCTGCGCCACGCCCGTCGTGTTGTTGACCTCCAGGCCGCTGCCGCTCTGCCGGGTGATCGAGTAGGTGTCCCCGGACCGCAGGCCGGGCCAGTAGACGACGCCCATCTGCCGGGACCGCGCCAGGTCGGTGGTGGCGGCGAAGTACGCCGTGAAGTTGTTGCCGTCCTGGTGCCCGGCCGAGTAGTCCAAGCCCGTCGTCATCGGGGCGCCCGCCTCGTCGATGATGGTGCGCGAGGAGTACGACCCCAGCCGGTTGCTGAGGTTCGTGGTCCATGCCGAGCGCGTGGTGTCGGAGGCCCAGAAGCCGTAGAAGTGCAGCGAAAGCAGCGTCCCGGTCAACGCGCTCGCCGCACCGACGCCGGTGACGTTGTCGTTGTAGCCGGTTCCGCTGATCACCACCCGGCCACGCGGGACGTTCGAGTGCCGGGACAGCCAGGACGAGCAGAGCGACACCCAGGCGTTCAAGCTGTAGCCGAACGGCTCGTTCATCGGCTCGAAGTACACGTTGCCGTTGCCGCCGTAGTCGGCGGTCACCTTGTCCCACATGGTGTTCCAGGCGTTCGTGTCGTCGACGAAGCCGTCCTTGTTCGCTTCCCAATAGCCGAAGATGACCTTCATGCCGTGGGACAGGGCCGAATCGGCGGTGCCCTTGTACCGCGCCCACCAGTCCGAGTTGACGCTCTGCGGGTTGATCGGCAGCCGCACGGTGTTCGCGCCCAGCTTCTGCTGGAAGCCGGTGATGATGCCGTCCGCCTTGCTGCGGACGCTCGCGTAGCTGTCCCCGGCGGTGAGGCCGGTCGGGATCACCCAGCCGTCCACGTAGTTGTCGCGGGCGTCCGCCCAGTTGACGCCGCGGAAACCGTTGGTGGCGGCGGAGGCGCTCGGCGGAACCGCGAGGAGGGCCGCGGCGAGGAACGCGACCAGGGCAGCACGCAGACAACGGGTCATGGGAGCTCCGATGTTGACGTGAACATGGGAGCCGAGGATGCGCTCGGACGGCGCTGGGTGTCAAGCGTCAAACGGGGGCGACCTCGACCGGGATGCCGTTGAGCACGGACGTTCCGGACGGAACGTCCAGCAGCGTCTCGTCGGCGACCAGGTTCGAGTTGACGCCGGGGTTGGCGCGCGCGACCCGCGTCCGCGAGCCGTCGGCGTCGTGGCCCCAGCCGTGCGGGATGCTGACGACGCCCGGCCGGATTTCGTCGGTGACCTCGACGGGGATTTCGAGCTTGCCCGCGCGGGACGTCACCGACGCGAGGGCGCCGTCGGCGAGGCCCAGCCGGGCGGCGTCGTCGGGGTGCACCAGGACCGTGCAGCGGTTGCCGCCGCGGATCAGGGGGGCCAGGTTGTGCATCCACGAGTTGTTCGAGCTCAGGTGCCGTCGCCCGATCAAGACGAGGCCGTCGTCCGCGGGCTTCGCGAGCTCCTCGCGCAGCCGCGGAACGTCGGCGACGACCGGCTCCGGCGCGAGTTCGATCCGGCCGGACGCGGTGCACAGCACCTCCGGGATCCGCGGCTTCAGCGGCCCGAAGTCCATCCCGTGCGGCGCGGCTTCGAGGTCGGCCAGCGTGACGTCGTACGGCCCCGCGCGCAGCATCAGGTCGACCAGGCGGGCGGGCCCGGTCCGGTCGTGCGTGACTTCCAGGCCCGCGCGGCGAGCGACGTCGGCGGCGACGAAGTCGTCGAGCGCCGAGACGTCGGCCTCCGGCCCCTGGCCGGCGACGATGCCGGTGAGCCGCAGCATGGTCTCCCACTCCTGCGGGAGCGCCGAGGACAGCGTCGCGGGGGTCCAGTTGGCGACGTTGCGGATCGACAGCTGGTAGAAGGCCAGGTCGAAGTGCGGCCGTTCGAGCGGTGACGGACCGGGCAGGATGACGTCGGCCTGGCGGGACGTCTCGTTGAGGTAGACGTCGACGGAGATCATGAAGTCGAGGCTGTCCAGGGCCGCGGCGAGCCGTCCGGCGTTCGGCGTGCTCAGGCCGGGGTTGCCGCTGACCGTGATCAGCGCGCGGACCTGGCCCTCACCCGGGGTTTCGATCTCGTCGGCGAGCGTTGCGACCGGCAGCTCGCCGACGACCTCGGGGTACCCGCGCACGCGGCTGCGCCAGCGCCCGACGGCGAACGGCCGCCGGTTCCCGGTGGGCTGGCACGCGGCCAGCGGGAACATGGCGCCGCCCGGCTCGTCGAGGTGGCCGGTGAGCACGTTGAGGACGTCGACCAGCCAGCTCGCGAGGGTGCCGAACGTCTGCGTCGTGGTGCCGATCCGGCCGTAGACCACGGCGTTTTCCGCGTCGGCCAGCTCCAGCGCCATCCGGCGGGTTTCGGCGGCGCCGATGCCGGTGCGCGGCGCGACGGCCTCCGGGGTGAACGGCTCGGCCAGCGCGCGGACGTCGTCGAGGCCGTTGAGGTGTTCCGCGAGCCGGCCGGGCCGGACCCGGTTCTCCGTGAACAGGACGTTGACCAGCGCGAACAGCAGCAGGGCGTCGGTGCCGGGGCGGATGGCGTGGTGCTCGTCGGCGAACCGGGCGGTGCGCGTGCGGCGCGGGTCGACAACAACGATCTTGCCGCCGCGCTCGCGGATCCCGCGCAGCCGCCCGCGGATGTCCGGCGCGGTCATCAGGCTGCCGTTCGAGACGAGCGGGTTGGCGCCGAGGACCAGCAGGTGCCGCGTCCGGTCGAGGTCGGGCACCGGGATGGCGAGCGGGTCGCCGAACATCGTGCCGGCGGAGTAGTGCTTCGGCATCTGGTCGACCGACGTTGCGCTGTAGAAGTTCTTGGTGCCCAACGCTTTGTAGAGCACCCGGCCGTAGAGCGTCAGCGCGATGTTGTGCACGCCGGGGTTGCCCGCGTACACCGCGACGGCGTCCCGGCCGTGCGCTTCGATGATCGGCGGGAGGCGCCGGGCGATCTCGTCGTAGGCCTCCTGCCAGCTGACCTCGACGAACTCGCCGTCGCGCTTGAGCAGCGGGGTGGTCAGCCGGTCGGGGTCGTGGTGCAGCGCGCCGAGCGACGCGCCCTTGGGGCAGATGTAGCCCCGCGAGAAGACGTCCTTGTCGTCACCGGTGACGCGGGTGACCCGCCGGTTCGCGTCGAGCGTCACTTCGAGTCCGCAGGTGGCTTCGCACAGCGGGCAGGTGACGTGGGCCGTCGTCATGACCACCGAACATACCGAGCGGTATGTCGATCGGCAAGGCACGATTGCGACATGGACGTCTCGGCCGCGGAACGCGCGGTGACTTCGCGGCACCTGAGCCGCGTCTGGGCGCTGCCCACGACGGTGCTGGGCCGCAGCCGCTGGCCGGCGGCGCTCGACCAGCGGCTGCACTGGCACTGGAACTACTGGTGGCAGGCCCACCTGCTGGACACGCTGGTCGACGCCCAGCTGCGCGCGCCTTCACCGGCCCGGCTCGCCTTGATCCGCTCCTTCGTGCGTTCGGTCCGGTTGCGCAACTTCGGCAAGTGGACCAACGACTACTACGACGACATCGCGTGGCTCGGCCTTGCGCTGCAACGGGTCTCGTCGCTGGGCATCGACGTCGGCCCGGCCTTGGCGGCCATCGACGCGCAGCTGCTGTCGGGCTGGACGTCGGCGGCGGGCGGCGGGATCTGGTGGCGCCGCGGCGACGACTTCAAGAACGCCCCGGCCAACGGCCCGGCGGCGATCTTCCACGCCCGGTCCGGAAATCTCTCCCGTGCGCGCGCGATGACGGACTGGCTGACGTCCACTTTGGTCGATCCGTCGTCCGGTTTGGTCTGGGACGGGATCAGAGCGGACACCGGCGAGCTGGTGAAGCACATTTACACGTACTGCCAAGGGGTGTACCTGGGTGCATGCCTGGAATTGTCCTTAATGGACGAAACGGCGCGGACGGTCCGTGCGGTGGCGGAGCACCTCGCGCCAGGAGGCGTGCTCCGCGGCCAAGGCGGCGGCGACGGCGGGTTGTTCGCGGCGATCCTGGCGCGGTACCTGGCCTTGGCGGCTCGCTCCCTGCCGGGCCCGGAGGCTTCGACGGCCCGGTCGCTGGTGCTGACGTCGGCGGACGCCTGCTGGTCGGGTGCTGCGGAGACCCCTGACGGGCCGTTGTTCAGCGCGTACTGGGACCGCCCGGCACCCTGGCCGCTGCCGGAAGACGCGCCGGAGCGGGACATGTCGGTCCAGGTGGGCGGCTGGATGCTGCTGGAGGCCGCGGCGACGCTGTCGTGAGTGGAAAGGAGGGTTAGAACCCTCTTTGCCACTCACGACCCTCAGCAGCCGCAGGAAGCGCCGTGGAGGAATTTCGGGGTCAGCCACACCGATTCCGGCGGGCGGTCCGGGTCCGCCATGCGGGACATCAGCAGCTGCACCGCCCGGCGGCCCAGGTCCGCGACGGGCTGGACCAGCGTCGTCACCGCCGGGCTCACGCGGCGGGCCCAGTCCATGTCCCCGTAGCCGACCACCGCCAACTCGTCGCCGATCCGGATGCCGCGGCGGTGGGCCTCGTACTGGACGCCCACCAGCATCGACTCGTCCGCCACGACCAGGGCCGTCGGAGAGGGCCAGCCGTCCAGGAGCTTCGCCGTCGCGCGCGTGGCGCCGCCCGAGTTCGAGAAGCCGCACTCCACCAGCTCGCGGTTGAAGCGCAAGCCCGCCTGCTCCAGGCCCAGCCGGTAGCCGCGGACGCGCTCGCGGCTGACCTCCAGGCCGTCGTCGCCCGAGATCAAGCCGATCTTGCGGTGCCGCCGGTCGGTCAGGTGGCGGACCAGCGACGCCAGAGCGTGCACGTTCTCCGTGCCCACCTGGTCGACGTCGTTGCGCGCGGCTACCCGGTCCACCAGCACCGTCGGCACGCCCATCCGCACCAGGCCGTTGATCACCGCTTCGTCGCCGGCCGAGGGAACCAGCAGCACGCCGTCCACCAGGTCGGCCCGCAACGCGCGCACCACCTCGGCTTCTTCACCCGCGGTGTCCTCGGTGTCCGCCAGCACGACGTCACACCCGGCCTGCGCCGCGGCCGCCCTGATCGCGCGCAGCAGCTCGCCGGAGTACGGGTGCGCGTGCACACCCATCGCGACGCCGATCCGGTAGGTGACCGGGGGGTCCCACAACCGGAGCTCCGGCGAAAGTGCGGTCATAAGCCCTCGCAGACGCTCAGCGGAAACCTATCGGCTGAACGGCCGTGCGGAGATGTCAGGAACCCAGATTCACTGAAGTGAGTGAACCGGTGGACAGCCGCACGACTCGCGGTGACGCAGAGTGGGTGCCAGCCGGACGGTTTCGGCCTTGCGCGCCGGATCGTTGATCCGGGCCAGCAGCAGCCGGACCGCCTGCCGGCCGATCTCCTCGATCGGCTGCGCCATCGTCGTCAGCGGCGGGTCGACCAGGTCCGCCCACTCGACTTCGTCGTACACCACCACCGGCAGGTCGCGCCCGATCCGCAGCCCGCGCCGCCGGGCCTCGTGCAGCACCCCGACCATCATGCTGTCGTTCCCGACGACCAGCGCGGTCGGCGGCTCGGGCAGCGCCAGCAACGTGCTCAACGCCAGCGCGCCGCCCTCGCGTGAAGAGTTTCCGCAGGCCACGAGCTCCGACGACCAGGTGAGCCCGGACCGGCCTAGCCCCAGCCGGTAACCGAGCACGCGCTCCTCGCTCGTCGACAGCCCGGGCACGCCGCTGATCATCCCGATCCGCCGGTGCCCGAGCGTGGCCAGGTGCGCGGTCAGCGCCGACGTCGCCTGGATGTTCTCCGAGCCGACCTGGTCGACGTCGGTGCGGGTGGCCAGCCGGTCGATCAGCACGGTCGGCACGTCGAGGGACACCAGCTCGCTGATCACCGGGCCGTCGCCGGGCGCCGGGGTGATCAGCAGGCCGTCGACGCGACGGGAGCGCAGCGCCCGCACGGTGTCACGCTCCGTGTCCGCGGCGTCGTGCGTGTCGGCCAGCAGGACGGTGTACCCGTGCGCCGACGCCTCCCGCTCGATCGCCTGCATCAGCGTCGCGAAGTACGGGTTGGCCACCAGGGAGATCGCCATCCCGATGGACCGCGTCCCGCCGGTGACCAGCGAGCGCGCGATCGCGTCGCCGGTGTAGCCGGTCGTCTCGATGGCCCGCAGCACCGCCGCCTTGGTGTCCTCGGCGACCGCGCGCGTCCCGTTCACCACGTGCGAGACGGTCGTGATCGATACGCCCGCGAGCTCGGCGATGTCCCGCTGGGTCGGCCGCGAAGACCTCGACTGGGGCATACCCATCCTTTCCGGCAAGCGTTTGCGCAAACGCTTGCGCGCAAGGAGCAGTCTGTCTACCTTCCCGTCCATCGGCAAGCCTCGACACGAACAAAGGCTGGGAATCCATGAGACAGCGAAGTCTCACCGCGCTCACGCTGGCCGTCGTCCTCGCCGCGACGACCGGGTGCACGGTCGAGCGCCACTGGGGTGGCAACACCAACACGGGCGGGAACGGCAAGGCGAAGGTCGGCCTGGTGACCAAGACCGACACCAACCCCTACTTCGTGGAACTCCGCAACGCCGCGAGAGCGACCGCACAGGCCAACGGCGCCGACTTCAGCGCCCTCGCCGGCCAGTTCGACGGCGACAACGACGGCCAGGTCCGCGCCATCGAAAACCTCCGCCAGCAGGGCGCGAACACCATCCTGATCACACCGAGCTCGTCCACCGGCGTGCTCAAGGCGATCAAGGACGCCCGCGACGCCGGGGTCCTGGTCATCGCCCTCGACACCGCCACCGAGCCGGCCGACGCCGTCGACGCCACCTTCGCCACCGACAACTTCGCGGCCGGCGAGCAGCAGGGCGCCTACGTCAAGGCCGCGCTCAAGGGCGTCCCGCCCAAGCTGCTGATGGTCGACGGCACGGCGGGCAGCACGGTCGACACCCAGCGGCACACCGGGTTCCTCAAGGGCATCGGGCTGACCGACGGCTCGCCGGAGATCAAGGGCCACACCGCGGCCAACGGCGACCAGAGCCTCGCCCAGCAGGGCATGGAAAACCTGCTGCAGCGCAGCACCGACATCAACGCCGTCTACTCGATGAACGAGCCGATGGGCCGCGGCGCGTACGCGGCGCTGAAGGCCCGCGGCCTCACCGGGCAGATCGTCATGGGCTCGATCGACGGCGGCTGCGAAGGCGTCCAGAACGTCAAGGACGGCCAGTTCGCCGCCACCGTCATGCAGTTCCCGAAGAAGATGGCCGAGCAGGGTGTGCTCGCCGCCGTCGAGTACGCCAAGACCGGGAAGAAGCCGTCCGGCTTCGTGAACACCGGGTCCGCCGTGATCACCGACAAGCCCCTGCCCGGCATCGAGAGCCACGACTCGGCCTGGGGCCTGCAGAACTGCTGGGGAGGCACGAAGTGACGACAGCGACCGCAGTGTCCACAAGGGAGCGTGAGTCGCTCGGCGACTTCCTCCTCCGCGCCCCCGCGGTCGGCCCGGCGCTCGCGCTGGTCGTCGCGATCGTGGTGTTCTCGCTGGCCACGGACACGTTCTTCGACCTCGACAACCTGTCCACGGTGGTCCAGCAGTCGCTGGTCGTCGGGACGCTGGCGCTGGGCCAGACGCTCGTCATCCTCATCGCGGGCATCGACCTCTCCAACGCCGCGTCGATGGTGGTCGCGACGCTGATCATGGCGAAGCTCGCCGCGGCCGGGACGAACGGGTTCGTCGCGCTGCTCGCCGGCGTCGTGCTGACGATCATCGTCGGCATCTTCATCGGCGGGCTCGCGACGCGGATCAAGCTGCCGGCGTTCATCATCACGCTCGGCACGTTCACCATGCTCACCGCCGTGTCGAAGCTGATCGCCGGCGGCCAGGCCGTGCCGGTGACCGACGGGCTGCTGCAGTGGCTCGGCACCAAGCGCTACCTCTTCGGCGGCATCCCGATCACCTACGGCATGACGCTGGCGCTGCTGATGTACCTCGGCGTCTGGTACGCGCTCACGAAAACCGCGTGGGGCAAGCACGTCTACGCCGTCGGCAACGCGCCGGAGTCCGCGCGGCTGTCCGGCATCAAGGTCAACCGCACGGTGCTGTCGGTCTACATCGTGGCCGGGCTGACCTTCGGCATCGCCGCTTGGCAGGCGCTCGGCCGGACGCCGAACGCCGACCCGAACCAGTTCCAGCTCGGCAACCTCGACTCGATCACCGCCGTCGTCCTCGGCGGGACGAGCCTGTTCGGCGGGCGTGGCTCAGTGCTCGGCACGCTGATGGGCGCGCTGGTTGTGGCGGTGCTGCGGTCCGGGCTGACGCAGATGAACGTCGACGGCAACTACCAGGACCTCGCCACCGGCGCCTTGCTGATCGCCGCCGTTGTGGTGGACCGCATCGCGAGGAGGCAGCAGCAGTCATGAGTGAACCCATCCTCCAGGCTCGCGGACTGGTCAAGCGCTACGGCCGCGTCACCGCCATCGACGGCGCCGACTTCGACCTGCTCCCCGGCGAAGTGCTCGCCGTGGTCGGCGACAACGGCGCCGGGAAGTCGTCGCTGATCAAAACCCTTTCCGGGGCGGTGATCCCGGACGAGGGGGAGATCAAAGTGGACGGCAAGACCGTCCACTTCAAGTCCCCTTTGGACGCCCGGCACTACGGGATCGAGACGGTGTACCAGGACCTCGCGGTCGCGCCGGCGCTCGACATCGCGTCGAACATGTTCCTGGGCCGGGAAAAGCGGCTCAAGGGTCCGCTGGGACTGTTCCGCAAGCTCGACACCGCGACCATGCGGTCGGAGGCGCAGCGGATCCTCGACGAGCTGGGCATCAACATCAAGTCGATCAGCCAGCCCGTCGAGACGCTCTCCGGTGGTCAGCGCCAGGGTGTCGCGGTGGCCCGCGCGGCCGCGTTCGGCACGAAGGCCGTGATCATGGACGAGCCCACCGCCGCACTCGGCGTCGCCGAGTCCGGCAAGGTGCTCGACCTGATCGGCCGGATCCGCGACCGCGGCCTGCCGGTGGTGCTGATCAGCCACAACATGCCGCACGTCTTCGACATCGCCGACCGCATCCACGTGCACCGCCTCGGTAAGCGCGTCGCGGTCGTCTCGCCGAAGACCCACTCGATGAACCAGGTCGTCGGCCTGCTCACCGGGGCGCTGCGGCTCACCGAGAACGGCGAAATTGAAGAAGCCGCCGCCGCGACCCACGTCGCCGGGTTGAAATGAGGGTGCTGCTGGCGGGCTTGTGCACCGTGGACGTGGTCCAGCGGGTCGAGGAGCTTCCGGCGCCGGGCGAGAAGGTGCAGTCGCTGCAGGTGGACGTCGCGGCCGGCGGGCCCGCGACGAACGCCGCGGTGACGGCGGCCGCGCTCGGTGCGGAGGCGACCCTGCTGACCGTCCTCGGGGCACACCCGCTGGCGGCGCTCGCCCGCGCCGACCTCGAAGCCCACGGCGTCCGGCTCATCGACCTTTCCCCTTCACTACCCGACCCACCCCCGGTCAGCGCGGTAGCAGTCCGCGACCACGACGGCGAGCGCACAGTCGTCTCCCGCAACGCCGCCGAGCGGAGCTTTCACGTGAAAGCTCCGGTTTTTGGGACTGGTGGGGCTGATGTGGTTTTGGTTGATGGGCACTATCCGGAGATTGCGCTGGCGGTTGCGCGGGCAGCGAAAGCGCCGGTCGTGCTTGATGCCGGGAGCTGGAAACCCGTGCTCGACGAGCTGTTGCCGCTGGTCGACGTGGCCGCCTGCTCCGCGCACTTCCGTGCGCCGGGGCCCGGTCTGCACGAGCGGGGGGTGCCGACCGTGATCACGACCGCGGGGCCGCACCCGGTGCGCTGGTCCACTGCGGACGGCGGCTCGGGTGAGGTGCCTGTGCCCGCGGTGCGAGCGCGAGACACACTAGGTGCGGGCGACGTCTGGCACGGCGCGCTCGCCGTGGCCGTGACGCGCGAACCGACGGTGACGGACCGGATTCGCTTCGCCAACGAGGTGGCCGCCGAACGGGTGCGGCATGTGGGACCGCGGTCGTGGACGACCGCGATCGCAGGAAGGAACAGGACATGACGGCGTTCGACGACCTGCTCGCCCGGGCCGAGGGCCTGACCGTGCGCGGGCAGCGCAACGTGCTCGGCATCATCGGCGCGCCCGCGTCGGGCAAGACCACGCTCGCCTGGGCGCTGGCCAGCGCGCTCGGCTCGCGCGCCGCGGTGGTCGGCAT
Organism: Amycolatopsis sp. A133; assembly: GCF_031082405.1. Lineage (GTDB taxonomy): Bacteria > Actinomycetota > Actinomycetes > Mycobacteriales > Pseudonocardiaceae > Amycolatopsis. Next base: position 82,425 of record NZ_JAVHJU010000067.1, on the reverse strand, counting down.
GGACGGCTTCCACCTCGCGCAGGTCGAGCTGCGCCGGCTGGGCCGCACCGAGCGCAAGGGCGCTCCGGACACGTTCGACGCGGCGGGCTACTACCACCTGATCCGACGGCTGGCCGAAGGCCGCGAGACGGTGTACGCGCCGGAGTTCCGCCGCGAGATCGAGGAACCGATCGCCGGGGCCGTCGCGGTGCCGCCGGAGGTCCAGCTGGTCATCACCGAGGGCAACTACCTGCTGCTGCCGGACGACCCGTGGAGCGCGATCCGGCCGCTGCTCACCGAGGCCTGGTTCCTCGCGCCGGACGAGCCGGAGCGGATCGAACGGCTCGTGTCGCGCCACCGCCGCTACGGCCGTTCCCTGGTCGAGGCGCGGCAGCGCGCGCTCGGCTCGGACCAGCGCAACGCCGACCTCATCTCGCAGACGCGCGACCGGGCCGATCTGGTGCTGGAGAACCTGCCGCTGGCGAACTTCGCGATCTGATGCCGCTCATCGTCACGGGCGGTAGCCGGGGGATCGGCGCGGCGATCTGCGCGCTGGCCGCTTCGCGCGGGTACGACGTCGTCGTCAACTACTCCGGCGATCCCGCGCCGGCCGAGGCCGTCGCCGAGCAGGTGCGTTCTTCCGGACGGCAGGCGCTGGCCTTCCGCGCGGACGTCTCCGACGAGGACGACGTCCGCGCGCTGTTCGACGCGGCGGCCGAGCTGGGGCCGGTGACCGGCCTGGTCAACAACGCGGCGATCGTCGGCAACACGCCGGGCCGGCTCGAGGACTACGAGGTCGACGTCGTCCGGCGCACCCTCGACGTCAACGTCACGGGTGTGTTCCTGTGCTGCCGCGAGGCGGTCCGCCGGATGTCGGCCCGCCACGGTGGTGACGGCGGCGCCATCGTCAACATCTCCTCGACGGCCGCGCGCACCGGCTCGGCCGGGGAGTGGGTGCACTACGCCGCGTCGAAGGCCGCCGTGGACACGCTGACCCTCGGGCTCGCGCAGGAGGTCGCCGGCGAAGGGATCCGGGTCAACGCGGTCCGGCCCGGCATGATCCACACGGGTCTGCACGCGGCCGCGGGCCTGCCGGACCGGATGGCGAAGTACGCGCCGCAGATCCCGCTGGGCCGGGCCGGGCAGCCCGCGGAAATCGCCGAAGCCGTGTTGTTCCTGCTGTCGGAAGCGTCGTCGTTCACGACGGGTGCCGTGCTCGACGTCGGTGGCGGCCGCTGATCCTTGTGAACCGGCATTTCGCGCCTTTCGTGTGGTGAGCGTTCCCCGAAACCGCGCGAAAGGTGAACAACAATGCGTACGTTCGAGCTGCCCGGTTCAGTGGGCGGGACGACAGCCGATCGGATCCTGGGCCGTCAGCTGGTCCGCACCTGGGAGACCGACGGAATTTTCCAGGTCGCGGCCACGGCCGAGCAGGACCGCACCACCCGGGAAGCGCTGGCCGCGAGCCGCCGGTTCTTCGCAAGGTCGTTGCCGGAAAAGGCGAAGTTCGTCAGCGACCTGACCTACAGCGGGTACATCGCCTCCGGGGAGGAAGTGACCGCGGGCGAAGCCGACTATTCCGAAATCTTCACCGTCTGCCCGGACGTCCCGCTCGACGACACCCGCGTCGCGGACGGCTGGCCGTGCCACGGACCGGTGCCGTGGCCGGACGAGGGCTACCGGACGGCGATGGAGACGCACCTGCGCGAGGCCGGGGCCATCGGCGAGCGGCTGCTGGCGCTGGTCGCACTCGGGCTGGGGCTGGAGATCGACCGGTTGACCCGGCTCACCCGCGAGGGCTGGCACCACCTGCGCGCGCTGCGGTTCCCCGCCCGGTCCGCGACGACCGAACGCGGGATCGGCGCGCACACCGACTACGGCCTGCTCGTGATCGCCGCGCAGGACGACGTCGGCGGCCTGTTCGTCCGGCCGCCGGTGCCCGGGGAGCACCGCAACCGCAACTGGCTGCCGCACGAGAGCACGGCCGGGATGTACCAGGACGACGAGCCGTGGCACTTCGTCGAACCCGAGCCGGCGGTGTTCACCGTCTTCCCCGGCGACATCCTCCAGTTCCTCACCGGCGGCCGGCTGCTGTCGACGCCGCACAAGGTCCGCCTGGCGACGCGGGAGCGGTACACGCTGGCGTACTTCCACGAGCCGTCGTTCGTCACCACCGTCCGCCCGCTGGCCGGCGGCGACGAGTCCATCCACTACGGGACGCACTTCACGAACATGTTCACCCGGTGCTACCCCGAGCGGGTGACAACGCAGTGCATCATCCGCGACGGGCTCCTGAGCAGGCTCGATCGCCTCCGCGCGCGGAGCCTGGCAGCGGGCTGAAACCACCTCGTCACCGCCGGTCGCCATCCGTGAGAGGCGGGTGACCGGCGGTAGGTGACGTCCGCCTGGTGGGACGGCCGGAGACGGCGAGATCACGATTGGCCGGGGAATTGGTCACCTCGGTTTCGGTGGTCGAACGCTGTGCAACTCTGGGAAGCCGCCACGCGAAAGGACGGCTTCGGAAGCCATGGCCAAACTCATGTCCGTGCACCACCTCGCGCTCACCGTGACCGACGTGGACCGCAGCGTGCCGTGGTACGTGCGCGTCCTCGACCTCGAGGAGGTCACCCGGCGCGAAGAGCCGGACACGGGACTGCGCAAGGTCGTGCTGCGTTCCGCCGGCGACGAGTTCTCGGTGGTCCTGGTGCAGCACGCGGACACCGGACGCCGCGGGTTCGACGAACGCCGGACCGGCCTGGACCACGTCGCGTTCCGCGTGCATTCGGCCGCCGAGCTGGCCGAATGGGAGAGCCGGCTCGAGGAGTTCGGCGTCTCCTACACTCCGGCCGCGCCGTCACGCACGTTCGAAGGGTCACGCGTGATCGTGTTCCGCGACCCCGACGGCATCCAGCTCGAGATCTGGACCGACCCGCAGCTCTGAGCTCAGGCGCGGGCGTTGCTGTCGTCCGGTGCGTCGACCGGGCGGCGCATCTCCTGGCGGTAGCGCAGCACGCCGTACCCGGTGCCGAACACGAAGAACGCGATGCTGATCCACAGCGCCGCCGTCTTCAGCCACGGCAGGGTGTCCAGCAGGCCGGCGCCGTAGTAGCCGAGCAGCACCAGCGTCGGGACCCACAGCAGGCCGCCGAAGGCCGTGGCCACCAGGAACCGGCGCCGGTCCATGCGGGCGGCGCCGGCGATCAGCGGGGCGAGCGTGCGGATCCACGGGATCCAGCGGGCCGCCACGATCGCGAAGAAGCCCTTGCGGTCCAGGAACCGTTGCGCGCGCTCGAGGTTGTGCCGGTTCAGCACCTTCCCTTCGCGCCGCGCGATCAGGCTCGTGCCGCTCTTGCGGCCGATGTAGTAGCCGATCTGGTTGCCGAGCACGGCGACGATCAGCGCGGCTCCCGACAGGAACCACGCGTTGGCGTCCGAACCGTGCTGCGCCAGCACCACGCCCGCCCCGAACAGGAGCGAGTCACCGGGCAGGAACAGCCCGATGATCAGCGCGCATTCGACCAGCACGAAGCTCAGCACGATCACCCAGACGAGCAGCGGGCCGGCGGTGTCCAGCCAGCTCACGCCGACGCCCGCGGCCTCGATGCTCACGACGTTCACCCCCGGAGCCTACGTGGCTCAGGTGAACGTGCCGCGGCTAACGGTCGAATCGAGCGCGCGTTTCACCAACGGTGAAGGCCCCCTCACCAGCGGTGAGAGGGCCTCCGGACCGGCCGGGCTCAGAACTGCGGCAGGGTCTCGCCCTGGACCGCTTCGACGTCCAGCTCGATCTTCACCGTCGTGCCGACCGCCGCGACGCCGGCGCGGACCATCGCGCTGTAGTTGATCGCGAAGTCGTTGCGGTGCAGCGTCGTCTCGGCGTGGAACGCGACGCGCACGCCGCCCCACGGGTCCGGGCCCCAGCCGCCGTAGGTCAGCTCGAGCTCGACCTCGCGGCGCTCGCCGTGCAGCGTGAGCTCGCCCAGCAGGGTCCACGAGTCCGCGCCGCGCTGGCGCATTCCGGTGCTGGTGAACGTGATCACCGGGTGCACGTCGACGTCGAGGAAGTCCGGCGAGCGCAGGTGGTCGTCCCGCATCCGGATGCCCGTGTCGATGCTCGCCGCCTTGATCTCGGCGTGCACCGACGACCGCTCGGCCGGGCGGCCGATCTCGATCCGGCCGGACACGTCCGGGAACCGCGCCTTGATGCTCGCGATGCCCAGGTGCCGAGCGGTCGCGACCACCGACGTGTGCATCGGGTCGATCACCCACGGGCCGGCGGGCGGCAGCTCGACCGCCTCGGCGACCGGGGCCAGCACGACGTCGCCGAGCGAGCCGCTGCCGTCCGAGGCGATCTGCGCCGTCCGCGCGACCGGGGTGTACCCGGCCGCGGTGACGACGGCCGTGTAGACGCCCGGCACGAGCGCGTCCGTGACGACGTCCCCGCGGACGTCCGCCGCCTGCCGGGCGACCTGCCGCCCGGCCGGGTCGGTGACGGTGAGCACCGCGTGCTCCACCGCCCAGCCCTCGGCCGTGCGGAGGGTCGCGCGCAAGCCGGTCATGACCGGTCGACCAGCTCGTCGAGGGCCTGGTCGTAGCTCAGCCGGACGTCGTGGTCCGCCTCGCCGCCGGTGAGCTCCACCTGGCTGGTCGCCGGCGGGTAGCCGCTGGCGACCACGGTGTAGGCCCCCGCGGGCAGGTCGCTGACCACGTACCGGCCTTCGCCGTCGGTCCGGGCCACGGCCGCGACGTTGCCTTCGGCGTCGAGCACGGTGATCCGCGCGTCCGGCACGATCCGGTCGCCCTCGGTCCGCGCGGTGCCGGTGAGCAGCACCGAGCTGGCGAGCTCGACGTCGTGGCGCAGCACGCCGCTGTCGGGCACGGTGAGCGTCAGCGCGACGGGCCGGTAGCCCGCGCCGCTGGCGACCAGGGTGTAGGCCCCGGCGCCGACCCCGACGAAGGCGTAGGTGCCGTCCGCGGTCGTGATGAACGCGCCGTTCACCTCGCCCCGGCCGTCGGTCAGCGTCACCGTCACGTTCGGCAGCGGCTGGCCGGTCGCGGCCGCCCGCACGGTGCCGGTCAGCTCGCCGGACCCGGTGAGCGTGACGTCGACCGTTGCCGGCCCGTTGCTGATCACGACGCTGGAGGCCTGCGGCTGGTGGCCGTGCGCGGACACGATGAGCACGTACGCGCCCGGGCCCTGGCTGGGCACCGAGTAGCTGCCGTCGGCCGCACCGGTGGCCCGCGCGACCTGGCGGCCGCGCTGGTCGATCAGGGTCAGCGCGGCGCCCGCCACGTGGGTGCCGTCCTGGCGCCGGATGTGCCCGATCACCGGCACGCCGCCCGCGCCGACGGGGACGTCCGGCTCGGACTGCGCGACGGAGTTCGTGATGGGCAGGGCACCCGACACGGCCTGGTAATCGCCGTGCCCGTTGCTCAGCGCGTGCTTGCCCCCACCGACGAGTGCGGGTTCGCGGTCGGCCGGGCGCACCGGCTCGACGATCTCGGTCGGCGCGTCGGCGTCCGCGTAGGCGTGGTCGTGGTCGTCGGCGTCGAGCAGCGCTTCGCCGCCCTCGACCGCCGCCGCGGCGGGGTTCATCCCGGCCAGCGGGATCTCCTTCATGAACATCAGCACGATCGTGGCCAGCAGAGCCACCGCGCCGGCGACGTAGAACACCGTCGTGATCGACTCGGTGAAGCCGATCAGCACCGGGGTCTTGAGCGCCTCGGGCAGGTTCTGGATGCCGCTGGTGTTCTCGGACAGGTTGCCGATCCCGGCACCCGCGCCGGCCGGCAGCCGGCCGCCGAACGCCTTGGTGATGTTGGGCAGCAGCGTGTTGAACAGGATCGTCAGGAAGATCGCGACACCGGCGGTACCACCGATCTGGCGGAAGAACGTCGCGGACGCGGTCGAGGCGCCCATGTCGCTGCGCGGGCCGGCGTTCTGGACCGCGATGACCAGCGTCTGCATGCACTGGCCGAGACCGAGGCCGATGATGGCCGCGGCGACCAGCGGGTGCCACAGCGCCGAGTTGTACTCGACCTGCGCGAAGAAGAACGCGCCGATGGCGATCAGCAGGGTGCCGAGGATCGGGAAGATCTTGTAGTGCCCGGTCTTCGACGTGATCCGGCCGGAGACGATCGAGCTGGTCATGATGCCCGCCATCAACGGCAGCATCAGCAACCCGGACTCGGTCGGCGTGTAGCCCTGCACGACCTGCATGAACTGCGGGATCATCGTGATCGCGCCGAACATCGCCACACCGACGATGACACCGCCGATGATCGCCACGGTGAACGTCGAGTTCTTGAACAGCCGCAACGGGATCAGCGCGGCGTCCTTCATCACCCGTTCGATCAGGATGAACGCGATGACACCGACACCACCGACGACGTAGCAGAGGATCGCCTTGCCATCGCCCCAGCCCCACTTCTGGCCCTGCTCGGCGACGATCAGGAACGGCACGACCGCGACGACCAGCGACAGCGCGCCCCACCAGTCGATCTTCTGGTCGTGGCGCTCGTGCGGGACGTTCAGCACCTTCGCCACGACGAACAGCGCGACGACGCCGATCGGGACGTTGATCAGGAACACCCAGCGCCAGCCGGCGATGCCGCCCAAGGTGTCGAAGCCGGCGAAGAAGCCGCCCAGCACCGGACCGAGCACGGTGGACAGACCGAAGACGGCCAGGATGTAACCCTGGTAGCGCGGGCGTTCCCGCGGCGGGACGACGTCGCCGATGATGGTCATGGCCAGCGACATCAGACCGCCGGCGCCGAGGCCCTGCACCGCGCGGAACGCGGCCAGCTCGTACATCGACTGCGAGAACGTCGAGGCCAGCGAACCGGCGACGAAGATGGTGATCGCGGCCAGGTAGAACGGCTTGCGGCCGTAGATGTCGGACAGCTTGCCGTAGATCGGCGTGACGATCGTCGAGGTGATCAGGTACGCCGTGGTCGCCCAGGCCTGCAGGTCGAAGCCGTGCAGGTCGTTGGCGATCTTGACGATCGACGTGCCGACGATCGTCTGGTCGAGCGCGGCCAGGAACATGCCGCACATCAGGCCGCTCAGGATCGTGACGATCTGGCGGTGGCTCAGCCGTGGTGGTTCCTTCGCCACGGGTTGTTCGACAGTGGTGGTGCTCATGCGTTGGCCCCCTTGGCCGGTGCACCGGCGGACGCTTGCGCGTCGGCCAGCTGTGGAGAGTGGTTCTCGATACCTGTGTTGAGCCGGCCGAACAGGCGGTTCAGGGTCTGGATGTCCCCGTCAGTCCAGTCCCCGAGCACTTCGGCCAGCCACTTGTTGCGCTGCTTGCGGTTCTCTTCGAACACCCGCATGCCTTCGGCCGTCGGCGCGAGCAGGCAGGCCCGCCCGTCTTCCGGGTCGGCCTGACGCTCGACCAGGCCGTGCTGGACGAGCGAGCTCGACTGCCTGCTGATCGTGGAGATCTCGGAGTGGAGCGAATCGGCCAGCTTGCTGGTGCGCTGCGGCCCCTCGTGGATGAGGGTGAAGAGAATCGCGTACGCCGCCCGCTCGATGCCGTCCGGCCCCTGTTTGGAGACTTGCGACTTCGCCTTGTTGACCAGCCGGACCAGGCGCACGAGCTCGTGACCGAGCTGGTCGGCGAGGTCGAGCTCGGCCGTGGGCCGGGTGGTGTTCGGTGCCATGGTGATCCTTCAAGGCGTTGGTTGGCGGCTGCAACTAGTTGCCTCAGGCAAGGATGTGCCTTCATCAGCGGTTGTGCAAGCGGAGTACCTCGCGATGTGGTGGAACACACTTTAGTTGTCGTATGCAAGCACATTTCCTCCGGGCTGCTCCCGGAACAACGGCGGCCGCCGCCGGTTGGAAAGGGGTATGACCGACGACACAGCGCTGAAGGACTTCCTCGCCGCCCGCAGCCACGGCGTCCTCGCCACGATCCGCCGCGACGGCCGCCCGCAGCTGTCCACGATCACCTACCGGTACGACCCGGCAGCGGCGACGCTCATCGCGTCGATCACCGAGACCAGGGCGAAGACGAAGAACATGCGCCGGGACCCGCGGGTGACGTTCCACGTGAGCAGCGAGGACGGCTGGAGCTACGTCGTCGCCGAGGGACGCGCTTCGCTCACGGCGCCGGCCGCCGCACCCGGCGACGACACAGTGGAAGCGCTGGTCGGCTACTACCGGCGCGCGGCGGGCGAACACCCCGACTGGGACGAGTACCGCCAGGCCATGGTCACCGACCAGCGGGTGCTGCTGACCGTCCACGTCGAGAAGCTGCTGGGCCTGGTCCGCTGACGTCGCTGGGGCGTTCGGCGGATTTCGAAAGAAGATTTCCGCAGTGCGGACTCTCCGGGCTTACCATGAGGCCATGAGCGACGAAGCTTTGGTCACCCGGCTCCGCGACCTGCTCGGCAAGAGCGCCGTGCTCACCGACTCCGACGTCACCGACTCCTACGCCCGCGACATGATGCCGCTGGCGCCGTCGGGCCGGCCGCTCGCCGTGGTCCTGCCCGCGAACACCGAGCAGGTGCAGGCGGTGGTCAAGGCGTGTGCCGAGGCCAAGGTGCCGATCGTGCCGCGCGGGGCGGGCAGCGGCCTCTCCGGCGCGGCGAACGCCATCGACGGCTGCGTCACGCTGTCGCTGACCAAGCTGAACGAAATCGTCGAAATCGACCCGGGCAACCGGCTCGCCGTCGTGCAGCCCGGGGTCGTCAACCTGGACTTCCGCAACGCCGTGGAGAAGCACGGGCTGTTCTACCCGCCGGACCCGTCGAGCTACGACTGGTGCACGATCGGCGGCAACCTTTCGACCAACGCCGGCGGCCTCTGCTGCGTGAAGTACGGCGTGACGACCGACTCGGTGCTCGGCCTGGAGGTCGTCCTGGCCGACGGCTCGCTGCTGAAGACCGGACGGCGGACGGTGAAGGGGGTCGCCGGTTACGACTTGGCGCGGCTGTTCGTGGGCAGCGAGGGCACGCTCGGCGTGATCACGCAGGCGACGGTCCAGCTCAAGCCCCTCCCGCAGGCACCGGCGACGCTCGTCGCGGGCTTCAGCACCACCGAAGCGGCCGGGGAAGCGGTGGCGCGGGTCGTCCGCGAAGGGCTGGTGCCGTCACTGCTGGAGATCATGGACGCGTCGTCGATCAAGGCGGCCGAGGCGTACCTCAAGACCGACCTCGGCGCGGGCTCGGACTGCCAGGCCCTCCTGCTCGGCCAGTCCGACGCGGGCGGCGAGGTGGCCCGCCGCGAGCTGGCGGCCCTGGAGCAGATCTGCCTCGACTGCGGCGCGGACCTGGCGTACACGACCGAAGACCTCGAAGAAGGCCGGATGCTCCTGCACGCCCGCCGGGTGGTGCTGACGGCGTTGGAGACGTACGGCCTCTGGCTCACCGACGACGTGTGCGTGCCGCGCACGCGCATCGCGGAGCTGATCCGCGGCTGCGAAAAGATCAGCGCCGAGGTGGGCTTGCGGATCGCCGTCGTCGGCCACGCGGGCGACGGCAACATGCACCCGACGATCGTGTACCAGCCGGACGACCCGGACGAGTTCGCCCGGGCGCAGCGCGCGTTCGACGAGATCCTCGAGGTGGGGCTGTCGCTCGGCGGGACGGTGACCGGGGAGCACGGGATCGGCAAGATCAAGCGCGAGTGGCTGGCGCGGGAGATCGGCCCGGTGGGGCTGCGGGTGCACCGGCAGATCAAGCAGGCGCTCGACCCGGAGAACCTGTTCAACCCGGGCTCGATGTTCTCGATGACCTGAGCCGCACCGGCAGAGGTCGGGACGCGGGATGCCGCGAATGACTCATTCGGGACCACGGACGCCGCGAATGAGTCATTCGCGACATCGGCGAGGCGCCCGAAGCGTCACTTTCGTAGGGAAAGTGACGCTTGGACGGCATCGGCGAGGTGACCGCCGGGCAGACCGGAACCTCAGTCCTTGATGCGCGGAATCCGCTGCGTGACCTCGGGATCGGTCTCCACGACGGCCTTCTTCTCCCGGCGCGCCTTCAGGTACTCCAGCACGATCGGCACCACCGAGATCAGCACGATCAGCACGAAGATCGCGTCGACGTTGTCCCTGATGAAGCCGATGTTGCCCAGCAGCGAGCCGAGGATCGTGATGCCCGCGGCCCACAGGATGCCGCCGATCACCGTGTACGTGAAGTAGCGCTTCGGGTCCATGCGGCCGATGCCCGCGATCCAGGTGATGAACGTCCGGACGAACGGGACGAACCGGGCCAGGACCACCGCCTTCGGGCCGTGCTTCTCCAGGAACTCGTGCGTCTTGTCGACGTACTCCCGCTTGAAGAACTTCGAGTCCGGCCGGTTGAACAGCTTGGGCCCGGCGAAGTAGCCGATGTAGTAGCCGGTGACGTTGCCGAGCAGCGCCGCGACCGTCACCAGCACGCAGACCAGCCACAACGGCGCGTCGAGGGTGCCGTTCGCGATGAACAGGCCCGCCGTGAACAGCAGTGAGTCACCGGGCAGCACCGGGAAGATGCTGCTCTCGATGAAGATGATCAGGCACAGCACCGCGATGACCGGTGTCGTCAGACCGCTCAGCAGGTGCTGCGGGTCCAGCCATGACGGCAGCAGCGACATCGTGTTGACCGTGCTCTGGGCGAGAATCACCTGGAAAACGGTACAGGGTCACCCTGAGTCGTTACTGAGACCCGGTCAGACCAGCGTCAGCAGGCCGACCACGGACCCCGCGGCGAGCCCCAGCAGCACCGCCAGCAACAGGATCCAGTACGCCGGCAGCTGCGCCGACGTCCGGACCGGTGCCGGCTCCGGCGGGCGCGGGGCGAACGCCGTCGGTGCCTCGGAGGCCGCGTCCAGGGCCGCGCGCTCGCGCTCCAGCGAGTCCGCGCTGGCCCCCGAAAGCAGCCCGTACGCCGACGGCAGGTCGCTCGTCGGGACGGCGTCGGTGGCCGGCTCGGTGTCGCGGGCCGGGGGTGCCGCCTGCGGGGCGAAGACGGCTTGCGCGCGAAGGGCGTCCGCCAGCAGCTGCTCGGGGTCCTTCGGCTCGCTCATCTCCGCCCGTCCGGTCGTAGGAACTAGGTGCTCAAGGTAGCCGTACCCACCTCGGCGACCCATTCTCCCCGCCGCAGCACCTTCGCGGGCCGCAGGTCCTGGTCGAGGACCACGATGTCGGCCTGGTAGCCCGAACACAGCATCCCGGTCCGGTCGGCGATGCCGAGCAGTTCAGCGGGCCGCTGCGACGTCGCGTGCACCGCGTCGAGGATGCCGAGTTTCGCACCCCGGACCAGATTGCGGAAGGCGGTGTCCATCGTCAGGGTGCTGCCGGCCAGCGAGCCGTTGTCGGCGAGGGTGGCGACGCCGTCGTGCACGTCGACCTCGAGGCGGCCCAGCGTGTAGCGGCCGTCCGCGGCGTCGGTGGCCGACATCGCGTCCGTGATGAGCACGGTCCGGTTCCGGCCCGCGTGCTTCGCCGCCAGCCGGACCACGGTGGGGTGCAGGTGCACCAGGTCGCAGATGAGCTCGATCGTGATGCGCTCGTCGTCCAGCAGCGCCCCGATCGGGCCGGGCTCGCGGTGGTGCAGCGGCCGCATGCCGTTGAACAGGTGGGTCGCGACCGTCGCGCCCGCGTCGATCGCGGGCAGCAGCTGCTCCTCGACGCCGTCGGTGTGCCCGATGGCGGCGATCACGCCGGACTCGGCCAGCTGCCGGACGGCCTTGACGCCGCCGTGCAGCTCGGGGGCGATGGTGACCATCCGGATCGCGCCCTGGCCCGCGCGCAGGAGCTTCTCGACCGTGCCCGTGTCCGGTTCGAGCAGCGTCTCCGGGTCGTGCGCGCCGCAGCGGGCCTTGGAGATGAACGGCCCTTCCAGGTGGATGCCCGTGACCTCGCCGTCCTGGACGAGCTCACGCAGCGCGGCGACCTGCTCGCGCAGGATGTCCACCGGGTCGGAGACCAGGCTGGCGAGCATGGTCGTGGTGCCGTGACGGCGGTGCGCTCGCACCGCCGTCAGGAGTTCTTCGGGATCGAGGGAGGTGAACGAAGCACCTCCCCCGCCGTGGCAGTGGGTGTCGATGAACCCGGGCACGACGAGTGCCCCACCGACGTCGACGTGTTCGCCCGACGGCGGGGTCCCGGAACCCACGCCGGCGATCCGCCCGTCGGTGACGGCCACCCAGCCGTCGTCGAGTAAACGGTCCGGGGTTGCCACCCGGCCGCCCATGATCACGAAATCTCCGGCGCCTCTCACGCCCCCCAGCATATATTGGTCTGGACCAAGCATGGTGATACGACTCAGTGATCGGAGTGGTCCACCCGGGTCACTGTGGGGCTTGCATGGCCTTCTGGAGTGCCTCGAGCGCCCGGCTGGCGGTCGATTTCACGGTACCCTTGGAGATGCCTGCGGCCTCAGAGATCTCGGCCTCGCTCAGCCCGCCGTAGTACCGCAGCACCAGCACTTCGCGCTGGCGGGGCGGCAGTTTCGACAGCGCGCTGACGACGGCCTGGTGCTCGCTGGAGAGCATCGCGAGGCTCTCCGCGGACCGCGCGTTCACCGCGTGCGGCGGCACGTACTCGCGGGCCGTCTTGCGGCGGCGCAGCACGCTGCGCGACCCGTTGACCACGGCCGTGCGCAGGTAGCCGACCGCGGCCGCGGCGTCCCGGAGCCTGCCCCAGTTGCGGTGCAGGCCGGTGAAGGCCTCCTGGACGACGTCTTCCGCCGTCGCGGGCTCGTCGACCAGCAGAATCGCCAGCCGGACCAGCCGCATGCGGTGCTGGCGGTAGAGGTCTTCGAGGGTCAGCGGCGCGGGCGTCTGCGCCGGGGCCGGACCGTCCATGACCCGCAGGTGGCCGAGGGTCGCCTCGACACTGCGTTCCGCATTGCCCTCGAGCATGAACCCCTGCCTGTTCTCGACCCCGGTTTGCACGGTGTGCCGCGTCAGCAGGTTCACGGTATTCACAGCGCTCACACAGGTACTGACGCGTGCCCAGCCTATCGGGTTCGACTGCCGGTGCCACAGATCGGATGCTGGTACAGAACCGTGACACGGGTAGCGTCGGATCCGTCCCGCCCGCCCGACCCCGGAGATCCACATGGCCTGGTTCCTCGTCGAAATCACCTACGTCCAGGAGAAGATGCCGGACGTCCGGCCGCGCCACCGCGAGTTCCTGGCCAAGCTCGCCGAGGAGGGCCGCGTCGCGGTCGCCGGGCCGCTCGGCGACGGCACCGGCGGCGTCACGCTGTACCAGGCCGACGACGAGGCGCACCTGAAGGAGACGATCGACCGGGACCCGTACTTCCTGGAAGGCGCCATCGCCGAGCGGAGCATCCGCGAGTTCAAGCCGGTGATCGGCGCCTGGCTGCCGTCCTAGGCTGCGCGCCCCGACGTTTCGCCGCTCGGCGAAACGTCGGGCACCACGCTCCGCGGATCAGGAGCGGCCGCTCAGCTCGTAGTCCGCCGGGTCGACCTTCCGGGTCTCCAGCCAGTAGCGCCAGGTGAAGCCGGGCCAGATCGTCCGGTTCACGCCCTGGGCGTCGAGGTACCAGCTCTTGCAGCCGCCCTGCGTCCAGACGCCCTTGACCAGCTTGTCCTGGATCTCCCGCTGGAACTCGTCCTGCACGCCCGGCCGCACGTCGAGCGCCGCGGCGCCGCGGGAGTCGGCGAGCTTGATGGCGTCGACGACGTACCGCGCCTGCGACTCGATCATGAACACCACCGAGTTGTGGCCGAGCGCGGTGTTCGGGCCCAGCAGGAAGAACAGGTTCGGGTAGCCGGACACGGTGATGCCCTTGTGGGTCCGCATGCCCTCGCTCGCCCACTCCTTGGCGAGGTTGCGGCCGTCGACGCCGGTGATGTCGAGGTACTCCAGCGCGTCGGTCACCTTGAAGCCGGTGCCGTAGACGATGGCGTCGACCTCGTGCTCCACCCCGGCGGAGTCGACGATCGAATGCGCCTTGACCTCCCTGATGCCGGCCGTGTTCACCTCGACGTTCGGCCGGCTCAGCGCCGGGTAGTAGTCGTTGGAGATCAGGACGCGCTTGCAGCCCATCGTGTAGTCCGGGGTGACCTTCTTGCGCAGCGCGGGGTCCTTGATGCCCTTCGCGATGTTCCGCTTCGCGATCAGCTCGCCGGCCTTCATGACCACCGGGTGGCCGTTGAAGCCGATGGCCCGCGCCTCGAGGAGCCAGTACAGCGCGTTGCGGTAGAGGCGCTGGGTGCCGGGGAGGCGCTTGAACAGCGTCTGCGCCCACGACGGCATCGCGTGGTCGGGCTTGGGCATGATCCACGGCGGCGTCCGCTGGAACAGCGTCAGTTCGGCGACGTCGGGGGCGATCTTCGGGACGAACTGGACGGCGCTGGCGCCCGTGCCGACCACGGCGACCTTCTTGCCGCGCAGGTCGTAGCCGTGGTCCCAGCGCGCGGAGTGCCAGGTCCGCCCCTGGAAGTTTCCGATCCCGGGCAGCTCGGGGATCTGCGGGATGTGCAGGCCGCCGACGCCGGAGACGAGGAACTGGGCGACGAACTCGCGGCCGTCCTTGGTCGTCGCCGTCCAGCGGCGGTCCCGCTCGTCCCAGTGGGCGCCGGTGAGCTCGACGCCGAAGCGGATCTTCTCGCGCAGCCGGTACTTGTCCGCGACGCCCTTGAGGTAGCCGAAGATCTCCGGCTGCGGCGAGAACGACCGTGACCAGTCCGGGTTCTGCTCGTACGAGAACGAGTACATGTGCGACTGCACGTCGCACGCGCACCCGGGGTAGGAGTTGTCGCGCCAGGTCCCGCCCACCTCGTCGGCCTTCTCCAGGATCACGTAGTCCCGGATGCCGGCCTTTTCGAGCTGGATCGCCTGGCCGAGACCGGAGAACCCGGTGCCCACGATCACGACCTTGAACCGCTCGGTCATCTGTCGGCCTCCGCTGCTTCGGGGATGCTGCCCAGATGACGTTACCTCAAGTAACAGTTACCTGGAAGTACTCCCTACCGGTTAGTACGTTCCGCCGAGCTTGCTGTGGTCCCAGCTGACGACCTTGGTCGGGCGGAAGACCAGTCCGACGCGCTTGGCGGCCTGACCTGCGATGAAGGCCTTGAGCTCGTCGGTCGCGGGGTCACCCGGTTTGGCGCCGGAGTAGCGCTGCATGAGCGCGGTCCCCATCCGGGTGACCTTGTCGGTGTCTTCGACGAGCTCGACGTCGGCCTCGAACGAGACGCCGCGCAGCTTCTCGTAGCTGTCGCCGTCCTCGACCAGCACGGTCGCTTCCGGCAGCCGCCGGAAGTTCTTCGCCTTCTGCGAGGTGCCGTACGTCCAGGTCGCGACGCCGTCTTCGTGCGGGAAGTACCAGAGGGGGGCGAGGTGCGGGCGGCCGTTCGGGCCGACGCTGGCGACGTTGATGACCTTCTGGCCGTCGAGGTACGCCCGGACCTCGGCCTCGGTCATCCTGATCTGATCGCGACGGGACATCGTCACCCCTTGGTGGCGGCTCGCCCGCCGTGGCCGGTGACCGCCGACTCGAACGCGCCGCGGGCCTCGATGTCGGCCAGCGCGGCCTTGTCCGCCGAAGGTACCCGGCTGCGCGAGCCGATCTCGACGACCGGCGGCAGGAAGGCGCGGAACAGCTTGAGCGCGCCGACCCAGCGCGGCACGTGGATGGTCCGGGCGCGCTTGAGGATGCCCGCCTCGAGGTCGTCCAGTGCCACGTCCAGCGGGTAGGTCTTGCCGATCAGGCCGGGCATCGACGCGCGGAGCTTGCCGAACACCGGGTGCGCGTCGGCGCTCTCGACGAGGTCGGTGCGGATCCACGTCGGGTGGGCGACGCCGACCTTGACGCCCAGGTGGGCGACCTCGGCGCGGAGGCTGTTCGAGAACGCCTCGACGCCGGCCTTGGCGGCGGAGTAGTTGGCCATGCCCGGCGCGTGCGTGATCGCGGCGAGGCTCGAGATGGCCAGCAGGTAGCCCTTGCGCTCGATGACGTGCGGGAGCGTGACGCGGAACGTCCGCCAGACGCCGAGCAGGTCGACCTCGATCACCTTCTCGAACGCGGCCCGGTCGACCGAGCGGACGAAGCCCGCGGTCGCGATGCCGGCGTTCGCGATGACGATGTCGATCCCGCCGAAGTGCTCGACGACGCTCTTCGTGGCCCTTTCCAGGGCGTCCCAGCTGGTGACGTCGGCTTCCCAGGCTTTTGCGTTCGGCCCGATCCGGTCGGCGACCTTCTTCTGCTCGTCGGCTTCGAGGCCGACGAGGGCGACCTTCGCGCCGCGAGCGGCCAGCCGCTCGGCGAGCCCGGCGCCGATGCCGCGGGCGGCGCCGGTGATCAGCACGACCTTGCCGTCGACCTTCTTGGTGCCGCTCAGCAGCGAAAACGGGTTGGCCACGGTGCCCTCCTGGACGTCGAACGTCGCTTTCCGAACGGCACCGTACCCCAACTTACCCACAGTAAGCTACCCCGTAGTAAGTTAGCTTTCACGTGAAAGCTCCGCTACTTCTTCTGTAGTCAGGTTGAGGGAGACGGAGGCGATCAGGTCGGTTAGCTGCTCGGGGGTGCGGGCGCTTGCGATCGGGGCGGCGACTGTTGGCTGCTGCCGGAGCCAGGCGAGCGACACCGTGGCGACCGAGACGTTGTGGGCGGCCGCCACCGCGTCGAGCTTGGCCAGGATGCGCTCGCCGTCGCCGTCCAAATAGGACTCCGCGCGGGCGGCGCGCGGGCTGTTCGTCACGTCGCCCTTCGTGCGGTACTTGCCGGTGAGGAACCCCTTGGCCAGGGCGAAGTACGGCAGCGTCGCCAGGCCTTCCCGTTCGACGAGCGGGGCCAGGTCGCGCTCGTAGTCCCGCTCGACGAGGTTGTAGTGCGGCTGCAGCACCGCGTACCGCGCGAAGCCGTTCTGGTCCGAAGTGGACAGTGCTTCGGCGAGCCGCTCGGCGGTGTAGTTGGACGCGCCGAGGTAGCGGACCTTGCCCGCGCGGACCAGCGCGTCGAACGCTCCCAGCGTCTCCTCGAGCGGCGTGTCCGGGTCGTCGCGGTGGGCGTAGTAGAGGTCGATGTGGTCGGTCTTCAGGCGGCGCAGCGAGTCCTCCGCCGCGGCCTGGATGTTCTTCGCCGACAGGCCCGGCCGGCCCTCCCACATGCCGACCTTGGTCGCGACGACGACGTCGTCGCGCCGGCCGCGGGCGGTCAGCCAGTTGCCGAGGATCTCCTCGGAGCCGCCCCCGCCGCCGTAGAGGTCGGCGGTGTCCACGAAGTTGCCGCCCGCCGCGGTGTAGGCGTCGAGGACGGCGAAGGACTGCGGCTCGTCGGCCGTCCAGCCGAAGACGTTGCCGCCGAGGTTGAGGCCGTAGACGTCGAGGTCGGTGTTGCCCAGCTTGGTCATGCCGTCGACATTAATTCGCCGGACCCGGGAGGAAAATCGCCGTCCCGCGCGTTGGAGTGTTCCATGGCAATCGAACTCGGCAAGCTCGGTATCTGGCGGCACTACTCGGGCGTCGACGCGCAGTTCGCGGCGGAGGCGGAGAAGCTCGGCTACGGCGCGATCTGGCTGGGGGCGTCCCCGAGCGGCGACCTCGCCTACGTGGACGACCTGCTCGCGGCGACGGATCGCCTGGTCATCGCCACCGGCATCGTGAACATCTGGCAGGACGAGCCCGCGGACATCGCCCGCGTGTACGAGCGGATCGCGGGCAAGTACCCGGACCGCTTCCTGCTCGGCGTCGGCGCGGGCCACCGCGAGGCGACCAAGGAGTACAAGAAGCCGTACGCGGCGCTGGTCGACTACCTCGACGGGCTGGACGCGGCGGGCGTCCCGGCTTCGGGACGCGCGCTGGCGGCGCTCGGCCCGAAGGTCGTCGAGCTGGCCGGCGACCGCACCGCGGGCGCGCACCCGTACCTGACCACGCCGGAGCACACCCGCGGGGCGCGCGAGATCCTGGGCGAGGGGAAGCTGCTCGCCCCGGAGCACAAGGTGGTCCTCGGCACCGACGCCGCCGAGACCCGCGCGATCGGCCGCAAGACGGTGAAGTTCTACCTCGGCCTGTCGAACTACGTCGCCAACCTGCGGAAACTCGGCTTCACGGACGAGGACCTCGAGGGCGAGGGCAGCGACCGCCTGATCGACGCGCTGGTGCTGCAGGGCGACGCGGCGACGATCGCTCGCGGCCTGTCGGCCCACCTCGAGGCGGGGGCCGACCACGTGAACGTCCAGGTGCTGAACGAAGACCCGTGGCCCGCCTACCGCGCGCTGGCTTCCGAGCTGCGGTGATCCCCGTCCGGCCGCCGGTTCGCCCGGCGGCCGGACACGCCCCTTCTGAACCGATTCCACGTGCGGAAAAGTTTCTCGCCGGGGACCGGTGTGCGGCGGCGGCCGACCTCGTACGATGCGGTCGGGACCCACCCTGTGCCAAGGAGGAGTAACGATGCCCATCGCCACCCCCGAGGTCTACGCGGAGATGCTCGACCGGGCCAAGGCGAACGAGTTCGCCTACCCGGCCATCAACGTGACCTCGTCCGAGACCGTGAACGCCGCCATCCGCGGCTTCGCCGAGGCGGAGAGCGACGGCATCATCCAGTTCTCCACCGGCGGTGCGGAGTTCGCGTCCGGCCAGAAGGTCAAGGACATGGTGACCGGCGCGACGGCGCTGGCGGAGTTCGCCCAGGTCGTGGCGGCGAAGTACAACGTGAACGTCGCGCTGCACACCGACCACTGCCCGAAGGACAAGCTGGACGGCTTCGTCCGCCCGCTGATCGAGATCTCGGCCGAGCGCGTCAAGAACGGCCAGAACCCGCTGTTCCAGTCCCACATGTGGGACGGCTCGGCGATCGACCTCGACGAGAACCTCGAGATCGCCGCGGAGCTGCTCGCCAAGACGGCGGCCGCCAAGATCATCCTCGAGGTCGAGATCGGCGTGGTCGGCGGCGAGGAGGACGGCGTCGAGGCGGAGATCAACGAGAAGCTGTACACCGCCGAGGGCGACTTCCTGAAGACGATCGACGCGCTGGGCTCCGGCGACCGCGGCCGCTACCTGCTGGCGGCGACGTTCGGCAACGTCCACGGCGTGTACAAGCCGGGCAACGTGAAGCTCCGCCCGGACGTCCTGAAGGGCGGCCAGGAAGCGGCGGCGAAGAAGCTGGGCCTCGACGCGGGCTCGAAGCCGTTCGAGCTGGTCTTCCACGGCGGTTCGGGCTCGCTGCCGGAGGAGATCCGCGAGGCGGTGTCGTACGGCGTGGTGAAGATGAACGTGGACACGGACACGCAGTACGCGTTCACGCGCCCGATCGTGGACCACTTCTTCAAGAACTACGACGGGGTCCTGAAGATCGACGGCGAGGTCGGCAACAAGAAGGTGTACGACCCGCGGTCGTACTTGAAGGCCGCGGAGGCCGGCATGGCGGCCCGGGTCGTCGAGGCCTGCCAGGCACTGGGCTCGGCGGGGACGAAGCTGAAGTAAGTCTTCTACGCGCGAAGGGCGGCACTTCCACGTGGAGTGCCGCCCTTCATCGTGTTCAGACCGATGCGGTGACCGAACGCCGAGCCGCCCAACGTCGCGAAGCCGGACCGGCCGCCGCCCACAGGGCGAACACCCCGCCCAGCACCACCAAAGCCGTCCAGTACGCCGCCGGTGGGGCCGACTCCGTGTGCGCGTCACCCAGGACCCACGGCCGGAACTGCGACTGCAGCCAAAACGCCCCGTACCCGAACGCCGTCACCAGCAACGCCCCCGCGCCCGCCCGCAACACGCCCGTCCCGATCGCGAACGCCAAGTCCACCGCGAGACCCACAAAAAGCAGGTAGAACGGCACCGTCGACACCGGGAACCCCAGCCCCAGCAGCAGCGGCCACATCACCGATCGGTAAGCGACGTACGCGAGAGCCACCGCGGTCGCCGCCCAACGGAACCCCAGCGTCTTCCGAGCCAAAACCAGGATCAACGCCATCACCCCGATGCCCCACAGCGGGTACACCCACTCCGGGATCGGCATCGTGAAGTGCAGCACCGCCGTCCGGTCGACCGGGTGCCCGATCTGGGCGGCCGCGAAGTCCAGCAGCGACGGCTCGGCCTCCGGGGTACCGCGCTCCCACGCTCGCAGGCCGAGGATGCCGTACTCCTGCTGGCCGTTCGGGAAGAACGTGTTCTCCAGGAAGAACGCCCACAGCGCCAGCAGCACGCCCGTGCGGAACCGGCCCGGCGGTGCGGACCGGAGCCAGCCCAGGAGGACGCCCGCCTGCATGATGCCCGTGCCCAGGTACAGCATCATGTGGGACGGGCTCCACGCCGTCAGGTCGAGGCCGTTGACGCGGTGGTTGATGACGTCCAGCGGCGCCGCCACCAGGAACGTCAGCAGGCCGATCTGCATCAGGCGCAGGGAGCTCCGATCGCAGCCGAGGCCCGTATAGCTGTGGATCGACACCAGCACCACGATGATCACCGTGCCGACCGTGTTGATCAGGTGCGGTGGCGCCAGGTCGTCGCGCAGCCACATG
The DNA here is from genome assembly GCF_031082405.1 of Amycolatopsis sp. A133. Taxonomy (GTDB): domain Bacteria; phylum Actinomycetota; class Actinomycetes; order Mycobacteriales; family Pseudonocardiaceae; genus Amycolatopsis. The sequence goes on along the minus strand of NZ_JAVHJU010000067.1, from coordinate 62,018 downwards.
AAGTGCCACGACATGTCCCACGACGAGCCCAGCAGCTTGAACCCGAACGCCGCCAGCCACATCCCGTAACAGAAGCGCAGCACCCAGTCCGGGGTCGGCTGCCCGGGGGCGCCGCGGTGCCAGTGCCGGGAGAAGAACAGCCGCGTCTTGCCGATCGGACTGCGCGGGATCACGTCCACCGGGACGTCGACTGCCTTGGCCATGCCGGACATCATGGCCGGTCATGGTCACGAGTGGGCCAAGACCGTGGCAAAGAACGCGAAAATCGGGGGTTCACCCCTAAGGGTGGCGGACTTGCTTCCGGACCGCCCGGGTTGGCATGGTGTCGCGCCATGATGCCGAAACGAGTTGTCGCGGGCGTGCTGGTCGCCGCCTTGGTGCTGGCCGGAGCCGGGGTGCTCGGGAGCCTCTTCCTCTAGAGGCAGAATGGGCGGCATGACGCACAACCTGCTCGGCCCCGAGCCGACGATGCTGCCCGAGCACACCGCCGCCCAGGCCGCGCTCGACGCCGGGAACGACCCGGCCACCGTCGCGGCCGAACACCCCGACTACAGCGAGGCCTGGGCTTCGCTCGCCGAGAAGGCGCTGGACGCGGGCGAGACCGTCGCCGCGTACGCGTACGCCCGCACCGGCTACCACCGGGGTCTCGACCAGCTGCGCCGCGCCGGCTGGAAGGGCTTCGGCCCGGTGCCGTGGGCGCACCGCCCCAACCAGGGGTTCCTCCGCGCCCTCGCGGTGCTCGGCAAGGCCGCCGGCAAGATCGGCGAGGCCGAGGAGTACGAGCGCTGCCGGACGTTCCTCGCCGACTCCGACCCCGCCGCCGCGGAAGCCACCGGCCTGAAGTGACCCACCCGTCGTGAGTGGTAAGGCGGGTTAGAACCCGCCTTACCACTCACGACCCCCGAGCTGGGAGTTTTGATGGAACACGACCACTCCGCGCCGACCGGTTCGTCCACTGTGGACGTGCTGGCGCTGGTGCTGCGGCTGGCCCTGTTGCTGGCCACGGCGTTCCTCGCGGGCGGCGGGGTCCTGCGCCCGCCGGTGGGGGACCTGCCGCGCACGCGGAAGCTCGTGCTGTACGTCCTCGGGGGGTCGTCGGCGCTGCTCGCCGTGGTGTCGGCCTTCGCCGTCGACGTCACCGTGGTCGCGCTGGCGATCCACGTCGTGCTCGCGGTGGCGGTGCCGGTCTTCCCGCGGGCCACCCGCTGGACGTCGGCCGCGCTGCTGGTGCTCGTCGTGCTGGAGACGTCGCTCGGCGGCACCGGCATCGAGTTCGCGATCGACACGGTGTTCGTCGCCGGGGCGGCCGTGTGGTTCGGCTTCGCGCTGCACGGGCCGGTCTCGACGTCCGCGATCCGGCCCGGCCCGCTGGCCCTCACCCTCGGCGGGCTCCTGGTCCTCGCCGGCGCGGTGCGGTTCGGGCTGTCCGGCCTCGGGTTCGACCGGCGGCTCTACACGACGCTCTTCGGGCTCGCGGTCCTCGCCGTCGTGGTCGTCCCCGTGGTGGTGAGCGGGCTCGCGGTGGTGCTGCGCGGGCGTGCCTACCGCTTCGGTGCGGCCGGTGTCGCCCTCGGGTTCCTCGCGTGGAGTGCGCTCGGTGCGATCCCGGCGCCACCGCCGCTGCCCGTGCCGGGCGTGCCGCTGCTGGCCGACGAGCCGGGGTTCCCGGTGCTGGTCAGCCCGCAGCGGCCGGGGCACAACCTCGTCCACTTCCCGCCCAGTGCGGGCGGCGACCTCGCCGCCGGCGTCCGCGGCGGGATCATCACGAAGGCCGTCGCGCGGCCCGGGGCCGAAGGCACGTGGGCAGATGTCGATCTGCCGCCCGGGCGCAGCGGCCTGGAGATCCGCCGCGGCGACACGACTTCGGTCGTCGAGGTCGACGCGGGCAGCGCGCCCGGCCCGTCGATCATCGACGCCGACGCGCCGGAATGCGCGTCCGCGGCCCTCGGCGGCCTGGTCGCCGGCCGCACCGACGTGCTGACCGCGTGCCCGTCCGACGCGCTGACGCCGGAGGACAGCGGGGCGCTCGTCAAGCTCGTCGAGTTCCTCGCCGGGCGGAAGCCGGCCGCGCTCACACTGGTCGAAGACGACTCCCCGCGTGGGATCGCCGCCGCGAAGCTGGTGCGGGACACCGCCGCGCGCGCCGGACTGGCCGTGCGCCCGGACGCCGGGCCGGACACCGCGCTCGTCGTCGTCTCCGGCTGGGCCGCCGGGTACACGGCGATGACGCGGGCCGCGGAGCTGCAGCGCCTCGAACCCACCCACCAGTACGGGCTCTACCTGGCGCCGTGGCTGCTGAACGGGCCGATCGTCAACGCCGTCGCGAGCGCGTCGCTGCCGCTGCGCTTCGACCCGCGGGAGTCGGCCGCGGTCGGGTACGCCGTCGCGGTCGGCAACCGCTTCGGCGGCGAAAGCCCGACGCTCGGCGGCTTCCGGAACTGGCTGGGCGCCGGCCGGCCGGCGGCGGACGTGCAGATTTTCGCCGCCGCCCAGGTCAACGCCATGCCGATGTACCCCACCGAACCCCACGCCACCGGAATGGTGATGGACCGCGACTACGCGGGCCAGTGGGTCCCCGACGGAACCATCGTGCCGATCACGGCGGTTCTCCGCTGAAAACCCCTGCGAAGAAAGGAAAACGCATGAAGCGTCTCGCTGCCCGCGTGCTGCTGCCGCTCGTCGCGGCGACTGCGTTCACCGGCCTGGCCGCCGGTGTCGCCAGTGCCGACCCGACCGACGGCTCCGTCTGGCTCGTGCCCGGCGTCGACCTCGGCAGCGTGCTGGGTCCGCTCGGCCAGCCCGTCGGGCTGCTCGCCCCCGTCTTCGGCCTCATCACCGCCGTTTCCTGAAAGGTGCACAAAATGAAGAAGAACCTCATCCGCGCGGCCGGTGCCGCGGTCCTCGCCGGTGCGGCCCTCTTCGGCGCGGCCGGACCGGCACTGGCGGCCGACGCCCCGGGCGTCGTCGTGGTCGACGAGCCGGACACCAGCGGCCTGAACAACATTTGGACGTTCGCCCCACTTGGCGTCCCGGTGCTCGGCCTGATCCAGTCGGTCAACGGCGTTCCGGGCAAGCTGCTGCCCTCCTGGTCCTGACCTGCCGGCGGTCCTCGCCCGCCCCGGCGAGGACCGCCACCGGCCGCCCCGGGAACTCGTTTCTCCTCGATCCGCGTGTCCTCATAGGAGTATCGATGTCCACCTCCACCGAACGCACCCCGGCAGGGAACTTCCTGCTGAGCTCGCCCACTTCGTGCGCCGCGCCGCGGCCGGCGCCGGAAGAACCCGTCCGGGTGGTACCGCTGGTCGTCAGCGCGGCGCTCGCCGCCGGCCTGAGCTGGTACGTCTGGGCGTCCTACGGCGCCAAGTCCGGCGCGCTGCTGGTCGTCGGGCTGCTGCTCGGCCTGGCCCTGTTCCATTCGCGGTTCGGCTTCACCTCCGCGTGGCGGCAGCTGATCGCGGTCGGCAACGGTACCGGGCTGCGCGCGCACACCCTGCTGCTCGGCACCGCGGCCACGTTGATCGCCCTGATCGCGGGCACCGGCGCGGGGCTGTTCGGCGTGACGCCGAAGCTCACCGCCGGACCGGTGGGGCTCGCCCTGTTCGCCGGGGCGGCGCTGTTCGCGATCGGGATGCAGCTGGGTGGCGCCTGCGCCTCGGGGACGCTGTTCGCGGTCGGCGCCGGCCAGGCCACGATCGTGCCGACGCTGGGCGGCTTCATCGCCGGCTCGGTGCTCTTCACGTGGGCCTACCCGATCTTCACGGGCTGGCCGCAGGTGTCCGGCTTCCTGCTCGCCGACCACGTGGGCTGGTGGGGTTCCTGGGCGATCACCGTCGCTGCGCTGGCGCTCGTCGTCGTGGTGACGCGCGTGGTCCAGGCCCGCCGCACGCCGCCACCCGTCGACGCGGTCCCGACCGCGCGGGGCTTCGCGCGGGTGTTTCGGGGCTCCTGGCCGCTGCTGGCCGGCGCGGTCGTGCTGGGTGTACTCGCCGCGGTAGTGGTCCTCGTGTCCGGCAGTCCCTGGGGCGTCACGTTCGCGTTCGCCCTGTGGGGTGCGAAACTGCTGCAACTGGTCGGCCTGCACCCGGAAACCTGGGAATTCTGGCGGAGCGCGACCAACGCCAAGGCCCTCGCCGGCCCGATCTGGACGGACAAGACGAGCCTCACCGACATCGGGATCATCCTCGGCGCCGCCGTCGCGGCCGCGGCCGCCGGGACCTGGAAGATCCGCGCGGAGATCCCGTGGCGGACTTTCGTCGCGGCCGTGCTGGGCGGCGTCCTCATGGGCATCGGTGCCCGGCTTGCCGGTGGCTGCAACATCGGCGCCTACCTCGCCGGCATCTCCACCGGCAGCCTGCACGGCTGGCTGTGGGGACTGTTCGCGCTCGGGGGAACGTGGATCGGGATCCGGCTCCGCCCCCTGTTCGGCCTGGCCAACCCCCAGCCCGCCGACAGCGTCTGCTGAGCCAAGCAGGCGACCAGGGGCCTGGGTATCCCTGCTGGGCGTCGCGGACCGGGGATCGACGAGCACGGTGCGGCCCACGATCCCGGCGATGCTCAGCCGGCGCGACCGGTGCTTGACGGTTCCGGGACCGGGGGCCGGCCTGATCCACCGGCCGCACGACGACCACGGCGCGGAAGCCGTCTACAACTCCGAGAACGGTGCCGCGTTCGACCGCCGCTTTTGTGGCGAAAGGGCGCGGCCGAGTGAGGCGGTGCCGGGCGCGGGTGATCGTGCACCGATATCCCCATGGCGGCCTCGTAGCCCCACCACGACTCCGTCTGCGCCGGGATGAGCAGCATCGCCGGGTTCCCGAGGTCGCCCGCGACGCGTAGTTCATCCGGGTTTCGCCGAGCTCCACGACCTGCTCCGGAAAGGCGTGCGGGACGGAGATTCCGGCGTGGTCCTCCGCTTCCAGACAGCTCATCGGGCCACCGCCGTCGCCGGGCACGAAGTCCCCCGCCTGGACTCCGGGCTGTTCGAGGACTGCCTGCTCGGGCCCGCCCCCGCCGACCCGGCCGGGCACGCCGTCGATCTGCGGGACGTCACCGCTTCGCACGTTGCCGGCTTCTACGCGGTCGTCCACCTGGCCGCGCTGTCGACCGACCCCGCCGAGCTGGCCCGCTTGTCCGACCTCACCCCGCGAGAACGCGACGTACTGCGCCTGGTGGGCGAAGGCCTGAGCAACGCGGAAATCGCCGACCGGCTCGTGGTCAGCCTGCACCCGGTCAAGACGCACGTCAGCCGCATGCTCACCAAGACCGGCTGCCAGAGCCGCGCGCAGGCGGCACTGCTGGCCCGCCACACACTGAGCTGAAACCGCTGCGTGCAAGGCGCGGGAGTGTCTTCGTTGGGCCGCAGCGCGGCGATCACGACGGCGAACCCCTTGCCCGGCACAAGTTTCCCGGCGCGCCCCGGGCGTGGACCGTCACCTCGTGGCCGAACCTGGTCATCGCCGAGGCCAGTTCTCCGACGGGGGTGCACCGGCTGCCGGCGGGGCCTTCCCAGGCGGCGGCCGGCGGCTAGGCGTGCTCCAGCCCCATCGCGATCTTCACGGTCGGTCGGTGCCGAGGTCGGCGCGGTCCACCTTGCGGTGGAACCGCATCCCGGCCAGACCGCCGAGGATCGCTCCGACCAGGGCGACGACGAGGGCCACGGCCACGCCGATGATCGTCGTGATGGTCGCGGCGTCGTCGCTGACCGGCAGTTTCGGCAGCCCGCCGATCCGGCTCACGACGTCGAACCGGTCACCGGCGATGGCGGCGAGGATCGCGACGACGACGGTGATGACGATCGTCCAGACCCACACGGCGATGCCCTGCTTCACGCCGTTGAACCGGGCCATGCGTCCGGCGACGTAGCCGCCGCAGTAGTACGCGACCAGCAGGACGGCTGCGGCGACGATGGCGCTGACGACCCCCGCGGTCCGCGTCACGTCGGGATTCTGCGCGGCCTGCCCGGCCGCTTGCCCGCTGTCGTCGGTGAGGGACAGGCCGATCAGGCCACCGATGGCGGTGAGCAGGGCGAAGAGCAGGACGGCGGTGCCGATCGCGGTCAGCCAGCCGAAGAACGCCGAGCCCCACTTGATGCCCCCGAAGCGGTCCTTCTGCCGGTGGAGGACATCCCCGCGGGAAGGCCCGGTGCCGGCGTCCGCCTCGAGCCGGTCGTGGTGATCGAGGTCGGTCCGGGCGTCGTCCGGGTGCTGCCCGGGATCCGCGCGGCCGGTCAGCCGGTTTCGCACCGACGGCTCCCGTCGCGGGGAGTCCTGGCTGGTGGGGTCCGCAGATCCGCGGCCGCGGGGGTCGTCGCCTTGGCGTTCGGTGGGCATTGCGTGGCTCCTTCGGTGGTCCGGTGGCCGGCCAGGTGGACCGATCGGCCGGTCGGCGGATGACGGCAGGTCAGCGGCTCCGAGTGCGGGGACCCGAGCCGAGCGGGAGATGGGAACCTCCGGTGTTGCCTTCGCGGGCGTGCTCGCGAAGGCAATACCGGACCTGCGGGTGGCACTCGCCGTCGGACACGGGGTCCGGGGCGAATGCCCTCGACCCGCTCCCTCAAACATCGGCACGGCAACGTGAGCGCGGCCGCTTCGCCGTTTCCTGCGGCCCGCCCCTGGGTAGTCCCGCACTCCGGCAGCGAACGGAGAACGCCATGCCTACCCCATCCGCACCGGCCAGGCTTCCGCCGGGCGGCGATGCCGGAGCGGGCTCGTGCGGCTCACCGCCCGGTGGACCGAGGCCGCCGGGTCCTGACCTGACCACTCCGACGATCGTGCCGGAATGGGCGGCCCCCGGACAGCCGGTACCCGACGCAGGGGCCGGGGACAGGAGACGCTCGTGAGCGTGGGTACCGAACGCGAGCCGATGGTCCGCCCGCCCGCGCTGCGCACCGGGCAGGAAGCATCGGCGAGCAACCTCGAACTGTTCTTCGACCTCGCCTACGTCCTGGTCGTGAACGAGCTCGCCGTCGCCTTCCTCAAGCACCTGACGTGGTCCGGGGTCGGCACGTTCGTGGCCCTGTTCATCGCCATCTGGACGTCCTGGGTGGGGTACACCCTCTACGCCAACCGGTTCGACACCGACGACGTCCTGTTCCGCATCGCCAAGCTCGCCGCGACCCTGTCCATCGCCGGGTGCGCGGCGAGCGCCGCGACCGCGACCTCGTCGTTCTCCACGCCGTTCGCGGTGTGCTTCCTCGCCGGCCGGGTGATCCTGCTGGGGCTCTACGCGCGGGCATGGCGGCACGTCCCCGACGCGCGGGGCACCATCGACGTCTACCTCGCCACCATCGCGGCGAGCTCGGCCCTGTGGGCCGTGTCGCTGGCTTTCGGGGGACCGGCGCGGTACTGGCTGTGGGGCGCGGCAGTCGTCGTCGACGCCGTCGGCCCGGTCATCGCCACCTGGCGCGACAACCACCTCCCGCTGCACATGGAACACCTCCCGGAACGGTTCGGGCTCTTCGTGATCCTGGTGCTCGGGGAAGCCGTGGGCGGCGCGGCCATCGGCGTGCACGACGCGGCGTGGGGCCCGTCCGCAGTGGCGGTCGGAGTCGCCGGGTTCGTCATCGCCGCCGCGATGTGGTGGATCTACTTCGACACCGCCGCCGCCGTGGGGGCCGCCGCGTTGCGCCGGCGCGACGACGAGTCCCGGGACGACGGCACGCCCGCCGACGAACGGCACGACCTGTTCGTCTACGGCCACCTACCGCTCGCCCTGGGCGTCGTCATGGCCGGTGTCGGCGTCGAAGAGCTCGTGCTGCACCCCGGGGCAGCGCTGCCGTCGGCGGGCGGCTGGGCCTTGGCCGCCGGCGTCGCCCTCTTCCTGATCGGAACCGCCCTCGTCCTCGGCGGCAGCAGCCGGTCGTGGCGGGCGATCTGGCCGTGGCCCGTCGCCGCGGTCCCGCTCGCGCCGGCCGCCGCCGCGTTCGGGCACCACCGAGCCCTGCTGCTCGTCGCGGGACTGGCCCTGCTGTGCCTCGGCTTGGCCGTGCGGGGAACGGTCGTCCGCCGCAACGGTGGCTCGGGCCCGGTGGCGGGGAAGACGCCTCGTACCCCGGTCTAGGTCCTGCTGGGCTTCTTCCGGTGCAACGACCGCAGCCGGTGAACTGGGCGGCCTAGGATCTGCGGATGAGTGAGAGCGGTCGGCGTGCGCGGAAGAAGGCCCAGACCCGCAAGGCGATCGGGGATGCCGCGCTGCGGTTGTTTCTGGAGCGCGGTTACGACCAGGTGAGTGTGCGGGAGATCGCCGATGCTGCGGACGTCTCTCTCAGCACGTTGTTCAACTACTACCCCACGAAGGAGTCGCTGGCTTTCGACGAAAGCGAGGCCATCGGCTCGGCTCTGGTCGCGACGGTGCGGGATTGCGCGCCGCAGGAGGTCGTCGGTGCCCTGCGCACGTTCATCGTGAAGTGGGCCGGCGAGGTCGCCTCGTATCCGCATGCCGCGGAGTTCACCGGGATGATCGACCGGACCCCGGCCCTGAGCGCGTACGGGCGGCGGGTCTGGCTGCAGCACGAAGACGCGTTGACCAAAGCTCTGGAAGAGGCGGTCGGGGCCGCGACCGGGGATGTCCTGTGCCGGGCTCTGGCGCGTTTCTCCCTGGAGGCGTTCGACCTGGCCTACGCGCACCCACAGCCGGCTGAGGCCATCGGTGCGGTGTTCGCCCTGCTGGACCACGGGTGGGTGGCCGCTCGAGGCTAAAAACTTGGAGCACTCCATTATTGGAGCGTTGCAATTTTGGTGTGCTAGTGGTTCACTCGTGAAGGGCAGCTGCCCCGACGAGAGGTCCATGAGCCATGAGCACCCCCCGCACCGCACGTATCGCGATCTCTGGAGGCGGCCTCGGCGGCCTCGCCTGCGCCCGTGTCCTTCAGCTTCACGGTTTCGACGTTTCCGTGTACGAGAGGGAGACCTCGGTGGACGCCCGTTGGCAGGGCGGCACCCTCGACCTGCACGTGCCCACCGGCCAGGCCGCCCTCCGCGTGGCCGGCCTGTACGAGCGGTTCACCGAACTGGCTCGCCCGGAAGGGCAGGAAGTGCGCGAGTACGAGCACCTCACGGGTGCGCTGCTGCTGCACGAAAAGCCCGAGGCCGGCACCGTCGAAGCCCCGGAAATCGACCGCGGCCGGCTGCGAGCCCTTCTCCTGGAATCCCTCGCGCCGGGCACCGTGCTGTGGGGCAGGCAGACCGACACGGTGACCCCGGCTGCCGACGGCCGGGCGAGCATCCGCTTCGGAGACGGCTCGATCGAGACCTTCGATCTGGTCATCGGGGCCGACGGGGCCTGGTCACGCACCCGCCAGGCGCTGTCGGGGATCGAACCGTCCTACCTGGGAACCACCTTCGTCGGAAACGTCCTCGAGGACGCCGACAACCGCCACCCCGCCCTGGCCGAGCTGGTGGGCGGCGGAACTCTGTCGGCCAGGTCCGGATCCACGGCGCTGGTGGCCCTGCGCAACAGTGCCGGCCAGATCCAGGTCTTCGTCTCCCTGGACATCCCGCTGGACTGGGCCGACAAGACCGGTCCGAGCATCGAGGACACCGGTGCCGTCCGGGCTTACCTGCTGAAGGCCGTCGAGGGCTGGGATGCCCGGCTGCTCGACCTGATCCGCGAGAGCGACGCCCACTACACCAGCTGGCCGTTGTTCGTTCTTCCGGTCGGGCACTCGTGGTCCCACGTCCCGGGCATCACCCTGCTCGGGGACGCCGCTCACCTGATGCCGCCGTACGGCATCGGGGCCAATCTGGCCTTGCTGGACGGCACCGACCTGGCCACGGCGATCGCCGAACACGACGACCTCGACGAAGCCGTGCGCGCGTACGAGGCCATGGCGATCCCGCGCGGGACCGCGGGCGCCCAGGCCTGCGCCGAAATCACGGCGAGCCTGCTTACCACCGCGATCGTGCACGGCGGCTCACGGCGCGACGACCTGAACGCGCGCCTGATCAACGCCGTTGACACCCCCTGAGAAACGGCCTGATCCATGAACGAGAACAACGAAGCCCTCTGGATGCGACGCCCCGGCGCAGCTCTTGCCGTGGGGCCCGCCCCCTACACGCCGCCGGGAGCCGGCGAGGTCGTCGTGCGAGTGCGGGCCATCGCCCTGAACCCGGTCGACAACCTGCCGGGCCCGCTGTACCGCCTGGTCCACCGCGGGCTCACCTACCCGGCGATCATCGGCTGGGACGTCGCCGGGGAGGTGGTCCAGACCGGCCCTTCGGTCACCGGGACGGCGCCCGGATCCCGCGTGGCCGGGATCGCCCTGGCGCTCGAACGCACGCACAACCGTGCCGCCGAGGGCGCCTTCCAGAAATACGTGGTGCTGAAACAGCACATGCTCGTACCGATCCCCGAGCACCTTTCCTTCGAGCAGGCAGCGGTGCTGCCCATGGGAGTCGCCATCGCCGCGACCGGCCTTTTCGAGGCCGGTCAGCTCGCTCTCGAACTGCCGGGACCCGATGCGCCGCAGCGACCCGAAAGCGTGCTCGTCTGGGGCGGTTCCACCACCGTCGGCAGCAACGCCATCCAGCTCGCCCGGGGTGCCGGCTACCGCGTCGTGACCACCGCATCACCACGCAACGCCGACTATGTGCGGGGCCTCGGGGCTGAGGAGGTGGTCGACTATCGCAGCAAGAACGCGGTCGAAGACCTGATCGACGCGGTGGGCAGCAGCCCTCTGGCCGGGACCCTGGCCATTGGCGATGGCTCACTGGGCCCGGCACTGAAGCTCGCCTCGGTGCTGCCGGGACGGCGACGGATTTCCGGTGCGGCCCCCGACCCGGTCAGCTACGTGCGCTCGGCCTTGGCCCGCCGCAACAACATCAGCGTAGGCCTGATCCGGGGACCGGCCCTGAAAGACACCTCCGTCGGGCCGGCTGTGTTCACCCGGTTCCTTCCGGCCGCGCTGGCCACCGGGACCTACCGGGCTGCGCCCGAGGCCGTGATCGCCGGCGACGGACTCGAGCAGATCCCCGCCGCCCTGGAACGCCTGCGCCAGGGAGTCTCCGCGCAGAAACTGGTCGTCACCCTCTGATCCCGGCCGCCGCCCGGCTCGGTGCGATGCCGGGTTCGCGCGGGACTCGGATCTCGTGGAACGCCGGCCGACGTACCGGATCTCGTCGGCCGGCGCTCCCGGACCTACTGGTGCGCGGCACCGAGCTGCTGCTGCAACGCGGCCGGATCCGCATTCTCCCGACCGCCGAACAGCGCCACTGCCGCCGTTGCGAAACTCGTATCCGGCCACGACGGACCGGATGGCTCACCTGAGTTCGGCAACGCCGCTCGGCCTGTTATAGCGTTGTTCGAGATGTGCCGCAGCCAACCAGCGGCACGGGCTGTCCGTCGTCGCTCCCGGGAGGGTGATGGCTCCGCCGTGAGGCCTGCATCGCCATTCGACGAAGTTGCAGGAACCAGTAACGGATCATCGCCGCCGGGGCGCTGATCACCCAACAACACGACCTCCGCCGCCGGACCCCGTACCGTGGCGGCGACGGCTCCGGCGACGAACTGCCTGCGGCTGAATATTGCCCGGAAACCTCGCTCTCGCTGCGGTCGGCGTTCACCTCGGCTTTCCCGGCGCGATGAGGCCGCTTTCGTAGGCGAAGACGACCGCTTGCACCCGGTCGCGTGCGCCGAGCTTGAGGAGGATGCGCGAGACGTGGGTTTTGACGGTGCCTTCACCGATGTAGAGGTGCCGGCCGATCTCGGCGTTGGACATTCCTTGGGCTATGCCCCGCAGGACGTCGGTTTCGCGGGCAGTCAGCGTGTCGAGCGTTTCGGCGAGGGCAGGGTCGTGGGTGGGGGCCGCTGCGGCGACCTGCTTGATGAGTTTCATCGTCACCGATGGAGCGAGTAGCCCGTTCCCGGAGGAGATGACGCGGATGGCGTTCAGGATGTCCTCGGGTGGCGAGTTCTTCAACAAGAATCCCGAAGCGCCGGCTTTCAGGGCGGCGTGGACGTAGTCGTCGTCCTCGAAAGTTGTCAGGATCAGGACGCGGGTGTCCGTGCTGCGGGTGACTTCGCGAGTGGCGGCGATGCCGTCGAGCCGGGGCATGCGGATGTCGAGGACAGCGACGTCCGGACGTTCTCGGCGCACGTAAGTCACGGCTTCGTCGCCGTCAGCCGCTTCGCCGACGAGGGTCAGGTCGGCCTGGAGGTCGATCACGGTACGCAGGGCGTTCCGCATGAGGGGCTGGTCATCGGCGACCACGACGCGGATCATCGGCCGCCTTCCCTCGGTAGCCGAGCGTGGACCCGGTAACCGCCGTCGGGCAGGGCTCCCGCATTGAGTGTGCCGTCGAACATGCTCACCCTGTCTCTCATTCCCGCGGTTCCGTGTCCGCGCGTACCCCGGTCGGATCCGGTGAAGTTCTTCGCGTCATCGGCCGGCCCGTTGGTCACCGTCACTTCGACCGCGGTGGGCGTCACCCGCACGGCCACCGAGGTCGGTGCCGTACCCGCGTGCTCGAGCACGTTCGTCAGCGACTGCTCCACGATGCGATAGGCCGATAACTGGAGCGCCTCGCCGGGCGCGGGGTTGCCGGAGCCGAGACGCCAGTCAAGGGACATCTCGATGTTCAGGCCCACGTTGGCGAATTCCCCGGCCAGCCGCGGCAGATCGGCCAGGCCCGGCTGCGGGCTCAAGGCGGCGGACCCGGCGGATCGGCGTCTTTCGGGTGGCGCGGCCGGGGCGGGTGCTTTGAGTGCGCCCAGCATGCTGCGCATCTCGGCGACCGCTTGCCGGGCCGAACCCTCGACCCCGCGCAGCGCGGCCTCCGCCCGCTCGGGGGCGGCCCGCATCGCCACGCGGGCGGCTCCGGCTTGCACGCCCATCACGCTCACGTGGTGGGCGACGATGTCGTGCAGCTCCCGTGCGATGCGTCCGCGTTCCGCCAGCACGGCCCGGACGGTCTCCAGTTCCCGCTCGGCTTCCAGCCGGGCGGCACGCTCGGTGAGACCGGCCAGCGCCCGGCGCCGCGCTTCGACGTTCGCGCCGATGAGCCACGGGATCCAGATCGGCAGGACGGCTACCGCGACCGCCGCGGGAGCGGTGTAGCGGCCGGCGGAGTCGCCAAGCCAGTCCGCCGCCGCCCAGGCCGTGGGGAGGACACCGGCTGCGGGCAGCAGCACGCGCGTCGGCCCGCTCCCGTACGCGGCGATCGCGTAGCCGGCGAAGACCAGTCCGATGTCGACGGAGCTGTCCTTGGGACCGGCGGTGAGCAGCTGCAGCGTGCTCCCCGCGACAGCGAGGGCCAATACGCTCGAGGGCAGCCGGCGGCGCCAGGGCATGGACAGCGCACCGGCGGTCAGCGTCAGCGCCGCGAGATAGCCGAGGTCGGGCCGGAATTGCCACGGGTGCAGCTGCGCCGCGCCGGTCACGAACACCAAGACCGTGATGACGGCGTCGAGGGTCCGGCGCCGCAGCGTGGTGCTGCGGTCGGGGCCGAGCCGGGAGATCACGAAGCCGCCCCGGACAGACGCGGTAGCGCGCGGCGAACGCACGGCCGGGTATGCCGCAGGACAGACCTCCGGTCGTCCTCGGGACAGACGCGCGAGCCGCTGCCGGCCGGGCAGCATTCAGCCGTCAAGGACGAACGAAGCAGGGAACCGGAATGAGCGATCACCTTCTGCAGGCGGACTCCATCACCAAGGAGTTCCTCGACGGCCGCGGCGGAACACCCACGCCGGTGTTGCGCGGCATCTCCCTCGGGGTCTTCCCCGGGGAGTTCGTGGCCATCGTCGGCCCGAGCGGGTCGGGCAAGTCGACGCTGCTGTACTGCCTGTCCGGGCTGGAGCCGGTGACGTCCGGGGACGTCACGGTGATGGGCCGGTCCTTGAGCGGTCTCGGCCGGCGAGCGCAGGCAGCGGTCCGCCGCGAGCACATCGGCTTCGTCTTCCAGTCCTACAACCTCATCCGCTCCTTGACGGCCTGGGAGAACGTGGCGCTGCCGGCCCGGCTGGCCCAACGGAAAGTCAGTGCGGAGGACGTGAGCCGCGCACTGCACCAGGTGGGGCTGGCCGACCGTGCCTCCTACAAGCCGGCCGCGCTTTCGGGTGGCCAGCAGCAGCGGGTCGCCATCGCCCGGGTGCTGGCCATGCGCCCGGACATCGTCTTCGCCGACGAACCCACCGGCGCGCTGGACACCGACGCGGGCACCCAGGTGCTCGGCCTGCTGCGGGCGGTCAGCGACGGCGGCCGGTCCGTCGTCATGGTGACCCACGACCTGCAGGCGGCGGCCATGGCGGACCGGGTGCTCGTGCTGCGCGACGGGACGATCCACCGCACGTTGCTGCGGCCCAGCGCCGCGGACGTGCTCGACGCGCTCACCCACGCCCGTGCGGTGGTGGCCTGACATGCTGCGCCTCATCTTCTCCGACCTGCTCGACAACTTCCGGGTGTGGCTGGGAGTGCTGCTGGTCACGGCGGCCACTGCCGTCGTCACCGCCGTCGTGGCCTGCGACGTCGAGACCGGGCTGGTCACCGGCGGAAACGTCGCCCTGGCGCTCTACGGCATCAGCGGCACGATGATCGTCTTCAGCGTGGCGGCCGCACTTGTCGTCCTCGGCTCGGTCACCGCCTTGGCCGTAGCGCTGCACCAGCGCGCCTACGCGTTGTGGCAACTGGTCGGCCTGCGCCCCGCGCACGTGCGCACGGTCGTCCACGCCCAGCTGGCCACACTCGCCCTCGTCGGCGGCATCGCCGGGTGTTTCCTGGCGGTGCCGGTGCTGCGGCCGTTGTTCCGCTTCAGCTTCGCGACGAGCCCGGAGTTTTCGTCGGTGCGGCCGAGCTTCGGGTTCGTCTCGGCGGCCGCGGTGGTGGTGTTCGTCGTCCTGCTGGCCGTGGCCGCCAGTGCGCGCGGCGCCCGCCGGGCCGCGCACACGCCGGTCATCCGGACCCTGCGCGAGGCGGACGCTCCGCCGGTGACCATGAGCCGGAAACGGTGGGTGGCCGCCGCAGCCATGGCGGCGGCCCTGGCGTGGCTCGTCAGCACGCTGCCCGGCACGGACCCCGGCCGGATGGACACACCGCTGATGCTGGTCGGTCCGCTCGTGGCCGGGATCTTCACGGCGCTGGGCCCGCTGTTCACGGCGCGGCTGGTGCGGGGCTGGACCGCTTTGGTCCCGGACTCCCGGTCCAGTGCCTGGTACCTGGCGCGCAACGCGAGCGTGAGCCACCTCGGCCGGAGCACCGCGGTGATCAATCCGCTGCTGGTGGCCATCGCGCTGGCCGGAGGCTTGTACGCCGCCGGCGACGCGACGCACGGGACCACCGGCGACGCCGGTCCGCTGCCTGTCGGAGCGGTCGTGCTGCTGCTCGGGGGTCCGGTCCTGCTGTCGCTGCTGGGCGCGACCGCCACCATCTTCATGTCGAGCCGCAGCCGTGAGCGTGAAGTCGCCCTGGTCGTGGCCGGTGGCGGCAGCCCGGGAACGGTGACCGCCGCCGCGGCGGCCGAGGCGGTGATCTACGTCGGGACCGCCTGCCTGCTCGGGCTGGCCGCCGTGGCGACGACGTTGCTGGCCGGCGCCTGGGGCACCGGCCAGGGTCTCGCAGTCTCTTCCGCGACCGTGGCGGCAGTCGCCGCGCTGACCGCGGGCGGGGCCCTGCTCATCGTGCCCGCGACGGTGATTCCCGCCCTGCTCGCCCTGCGCCAGGACGTGCCGCGGGCGCTCGCCGCCGAATGAAAGACCCCGTCCTGCCTCGGCGCGCGCCGAGGCAGGACGGGCCGTGCCGGAAGAATCCGGCTTCCACCGAGGAGACGAACCATGCGCATCGATCAGCACAGCCCCGCGGGCAGGCCGGATACCGAAGAGATGAAGGTGATCCACAAAGCCCTTCGCCGCGAGATGGACTTGCTGGGGCCGGCGATCGCCGCCGTGCCCGCGGGCGAGCGGGCCGCCGCGGCGACGATCGCGAAGCACGCCGGCCTGATGCTCACCATGCTGCACGAGCACCACGAGAGCGAGGACCGGTACCTGTGGCCGTTGCTGCACGAGCGGCTCACCCTGGACGACAGCCTCATCAACACCATGGAAGAGCAGCACGAGGCGCTGGCGAAGACCATCGCGTCGATCGAACCGGATCTGCCCGGCTGGGCGGCCACGGCAACCGCGCAGCTGCGCGATCACCTGGCCGCCCGTTTCCGGGAGCTGGCCGCAGCTCTGCGGGAGCACTTGGACCTCGAAGAGCAGCGGGTGCTTCCGCTGATCCGCGAACGGCTGTCGGTGGCGGAGTGGAAGGAGCCGCAGAAGGCGGCCATGCGCAATCTGCCCGGCGGCTTCCGGTCCCGGATGCTGCTGGCGGGGGTCGTGCTCGAAGACGCCACGCCGGGGGAGCGCCGCTGGTTCCTGCACGAGATGCCGGCGCCGGCCCGCCTGATCTGGCGGATCGCCGGCGCTCGCCTGTACGCGGTTCATGTGCGCGCGGTGCGCCTCACCGGCTGAACTTCGCGGCGTGCTGCCGGGCGAAGTCGTCGATGGTGCGCGGGGGGTGACCCGTCACCTCTTCGACGGTGGCGGTGGTCCCGGCGCCGTAGCCGTGGCGCAGGACGCCGTCGTAGAGGGTGGCCATGTCCTCGGCGTAGCCGGCCCGGTTGCCGTCGGCGAGGTACCGGCGCAGGAAGCTCTCCCGCGTCCCGTCGACGTGGCTCAGGGGCCTGCCGACGACGTCGGCGATCCGGGCCAGCGCTTGGGCCGCGGTGAGGTCTTCCGGGCCGGTGAGCACGAGGTCACGGTCGCCGCCGGTCGGGGCCAGTAGTTCGGCGACGGCGACGTCGGCGATGTCCCGGGCGTCGATCATGGCCATGGCGCCGTCGCCGAGCGGGAGCTCCAGCCGGCCGGCGGGGTCGATCCAGGGGATGTACTGCAGCAGGTTGTCCATGAAGAACGCGGGCCGCAGGATCGTGTGGGGGATTCCGCCGGCCGTCAGCTCTTGCTCGGCCGCGTAGTGGACGCGGGCGAGGGCCAGCGGCGCGTCCGGGGACACCCCGCCGACACTGATCTTGACCACCCACCGCGCCCCGGCCTTGGCCGCGGCGCGGATCACCGTCTGCTCCTGGGCGAGCTGGGTGGGCACGTTGGCCGTCACCAGGAACACCGTGTCCACATCGGCCAGCAGTTCGGGAACGCGGGCCTCGTCGGCGAGATCGGCTGCGACCGCTTCCACGGCCGGCAGTTCCCGGTGCAGGGCGGTGGCGCTTTCGGGCCGGTGCACGACACCGCGCACGGCGATCTCTTTCCCGGCCAGGTGACGTGTCACCAGCCCGCCGACCGTGCCGGACGCGCCGGTCACGAGAACCTTCATCGATTTGCTCCTCACAGTTGCTGCTGGACGGCACGGGAACCCGGCGGGCGCAGGTTCTCGAGCCTGATGGGCAGGTCGCGGATGCGGGTGCCCGTCGCGTGGAAGACCGCGTTCGCGATGGCGGCCGCCGCACCGACCACGCCGATCTCGCCAATTCCCTTGCCGCCCAGCGGGTTCAGCTCCCGGTCCTGCTCGGGCAGCATGATCACGTCGATGTCGCGGACATCGGCGTGGGCCGGGAAGTGGTAGCCGGCGAGGTCGTGGTTGACGAAGTCGCCGAACACCGGGTCCAGCTCGGCGGCCTCCATCAGGGCGCCGCC
This sequence comes from Amycolatopsis sp. A133, assembly GCF_031082405.1. Classification (GTDB taxonomy): domain Bacteria; phylum Actinomycetota; class Actinomycetes; order Mycobacteriales; family Pseudonocardiaceae; genus Amycolatopsis. Next base: position 44,405 of record NZ_JAVHJU010000067.1, on the reverse strand, counting down.
GACGCCCATGATCATGCCGCCGATCAGCTGGGAGCGGGCGGTGCGCGGGTTGAGGATGCGGCCGCCGGCGAACACGCCGAGCATCCGTTCGACGCGCACCTGACCGGTGACGGTGTCGACGGCGACTTCGGCGAACTGGGCTCCGTAGGCGTTGCGGCTGACCTGGCGCATCGCGGCCACCTCGTCGGTGGTGTCGGCGTGCACCGTCAGCCCCGGCCTCGCGCCCTGCTCCCGCAACATCCGGCCGGCCTTGTCGATCGCCCAGCTCCACGACGCGGTGCCGAGGGAGGCGCCGGCGAACGCGGCGACGCTCAGCGATGCGCGGCCGAGCACGAGCCGGATCCGCTCGACGGGGACGGCCAGGGCGTCCGCGGCGACCTGGGCGAGCACCGTGCGCGCTCCGGTGCCGATGTCGACCGCGCCGATGGCGAAGGTGAACGTCCCGTCCGTCTCGGCGGTGGCCCGGGCGGTGGAGGGCACGGTGAACACCGGGTAGCGGGAGGCGGCTACGCCGGTTCCGCGCAACCAGCGTCCGTCGGGGCGGAGGCCGGGCCGCGGATCGCGGTCCGCCCAGCCGAACCGTTGGGCGCCGGTCCGTAAGCAGGCCAGCAGGTTCCGGCTGCTGAACGGCGTTCCGTCGGCGGGGTCCACGGACGGTTCGTTGCGGATCCGCAGCTCGATCGGGTCAAGGCCCAGCTCGCCGGCCAGTTCGTCCATCGCGCACTCGAGCCCGAACATCCCCGGGACCTCGCCGGGTCCCCGCATCCAGCCGGGGGAGGGCACGTCCAGCCGGACCGCGGTGGCGGTGGTGCGGGCGTGCTCGGCGGCGTACATCATGCGCGCCGAGCTGGCGGTCTGGTCGACGTAGCCCGACAGCGTGGAGGCCAGGTGCTGGGCCTCGTGGACGATGGCGCGCAGCCGGCCCTGACGGTCGGCGCCGAGCGCGATCCGCTGGATGGTCGGCGACCGGTAGGTCTCGTGCGCGGACATCAACGGCCGGTTCCACGCGACCTTGACCGGCCGGTCGACGAGCCGGGCGGCGAGAGCGGCGACCATCGCCGGAGGCCGGGGCGAGGCCTTGGCGCCGAAGCCGCCGCCGACGTGGTCGCAGATCACCTCGACGTCCGCGGGGTCCAGGCCGAACAGGTACGCGAAGGTCTGGCTGGTGTTCGACGGCCCCTGTTCGGAGCTGTGGAGGGTCAGCCGCCCGTCCGTCCAGGCCGCAATGGTCGAGTGCGGCTCCATGGGGTGCGCGTGCTGAGGGGGAGTGGTGTACACGACGTCGACGCGGACCTCGGCCCGGTCCAGCTCGGCGTCCGCGTCACCGCGGGCCACATGGCCGGGCCCGAGGTCGCCGACCATGTCCGGGACGTAGGCCCGCGGGTCGTCCGGCCGGAACACCACGTCGTGGGGTTGTTCCTCGTAGCGCACGATCAGCGTCTCGGCGCCTTCCCGGGCCGCTTCGGAGGAGGTCGCGATGACCGCGGCGACGACTTGTCCCCGGTAGGAGATCTCGTCGGTCTGCAGCAGGAGCAGTTCCGGCACCGACACCTGCTGCACCGGCCCGAGATCGAAGCCGGTGTGCAGCTTGGCGGCGTTGCCCGTGTGCAGGACCGCTACGACGCCGGGCACTGTCGTCGCCGATGCCTCGTCGATGCCGGCGACCCGGCCCTTGACGACGGCCGAAGTCACCGGCCACGCGTACAGCACACCGTCGACGTGGTGTTCGTAGGCGTAGGTGGCCGCCCCGGTGACTTTTGCCGTGGCGTCCTGACGTTCGAGGGGAGTTCCGATCGACGTCATCGTGTCACCTCCGGATTGCGGGCGCGGTCGGCAAGGTCGGTGAGGACGGCGGCGGTCACGTCCGCGGTGAGGTCCACTTTGAACTCGTTCTGCGGCAGCGGCGTGGCCTGGCGCAGTTCCGCGCGCGCCGCGCGGGCGAAGGACTCCGCGGTCGGTTCCTGTCCCCGCAAGAGGTCTTCGGCGACGGTGGCCCGCCACGGGCGCGGCGCGACCCCGCCCCAGGCGATGCGCACCTGGTCGATCCGTCCGTCGGCGCGCAGGGTCAGCAGGGCCGCGACGCTGATCACCGCGAAGGCGTAGGACCACCGGTCACGGACCTTCCGGTAGTGCATCACCGCCCCCGCCGGTGCCGGGGGCAGCACGATCCCGGTGATCAGGTCCCCGTGCCGCAGGACCGTCTCCCGCTGCGGGGTGTCGCCGGGCAAGGTGTGGAAGTCCCGCAACGCCACCGAGCGCGGCCCGTCGGGCCCGTGGATGGTGACCGCCGCGTCCAGCACCGCCAGGCCGACGGCCATGTCCGAGGGCTGGGTCGCGATGCAGGCGGACGAGACGCCGAGAATGCCCAGGTCGCGGTGCGCGCCCGCGCGGGCCGGGCAGCCCGAGCCCGGCTCCCGCTTGTTGCAGGGCTTGCGCACGTCCTGGAAGTACGCGCACCGGGTGCGCTGCAGCAGGTTCCCGGCCACCGTCGCGGCGTTGCGCAGCTGCCCGGACGCGCCGGCGAGAACGGCCTCGGACAACACGGGGAATCGCCGGCGCACGGTCGGGTCACCGGCCAGGGCCGCGTTGGTCACCGTCGCGCCGATGACGGTTCCGCCGTCGGGGCGGTGGCTGAGCCCGCCGAGCGGCAGCCCGGAGATGTCGACGAGGGTGCTGGGCCGGGCGACCCCGAGCTTCATCAGGTCCACCAGGTTCGTGCCGCCGGCGAGGAAGGCGGTGTCCGGGTTCGCCGCGACGGCCGTGACGGCTTCGGCGACACCGCCGGCGCGCTGGTACGCGAACGGTTTCATCGGGTCGTCACCGCCGCGACCTGGGTAATGGCGGACAGGATGCCGCGGTGGGCGCCGCAACGGCACAGATTGCCGCTCATGCGCTCGCGGATCTCGTCCGCGGTGAGCGCGGCCGCCGACTCGACGCCGTCGGCCACGTCGGGAGTGACGTGGCTGGGCCAGCCCGCGTCGGCTTCGGCGAGCGCGCCCAGAGCCGAGCAGATCTGCCCCGGTGTGCAGTAGCCGCACTGCAATGCGTCGTTGGCCACGAAAGCTTCCTGCAGCGGGTGCAGACCGTCGCCGTCGGCGAGGTCCTGGACGCCTTCGATGGTGACGACCGTGCCGCCCGAGGCCGAGACGGCCAGCTTCAGGCAGCTGTTGACCCGCTGCCCGTTCAGCAGGACCGTGCACGCGCCGCACTGCCCGTGGTCGCAGCCTTTCTTGGTCCCGGTGAGGCCGAGGTGCTCGCGCAGCAGGTCGAGCAGCGTGACGCGGTTGTCGACCGTGGCGGTCTGATCAGCGCCGTTGATGCGCAGGCCGACTTCGGTGTGTGGTGTGGTGTCCACCTTGAACTCACTTCCTGTGCTTGGTCCGGCTACCGCAGGCGGCGCAGCACGGTCGCGGTGACCGGCACCGCGGCCATCGCGGGCAGCGCGAAGACGAAATAGTCGGTCGCCACTCCGGCGTGGTCCACGACCAGGCCGCCGACGAACGACCCGGCCGCCAACGACACTTGGCTGACGGTCACGAAGAGCGCGAGCGCACCTTCGGCCGTCTCGCCTCGCATCATGTTGGTCTGCAGCGAAATGGGCACGGCGCCGAAGCCGATTCCCCACGCGCACAGAGCGACGATCACCAGGGGCTGCGCGTGCCACTGCCCGAGTGCGAGCAACGACAGGGCGAGCACGGCCGCGGCGGTGCCCAGCGTGGCGGGCAGGCTGCGGTTCAGCGTCGCCCCGGCGGTGAAGTTGCCGACGAATCCGGCGATTCCGTAGAGCAGCAGCAACACGGCCACCGTCGAGGCCGAAAAGCCCGCCCGGTCACCGAGATACGACGAGACGAACGTGTAGGCGCCGAAGTGCCCGAAGAACAACAGCGCCGAGAGCACCAGCCCGACACGCGCCCGTGGGCGGCGCAGCAGCCCGAGAACATCCCCGGCGTGCAACGCCTTGCCGGCGGGCATCCGCGGGAGCACGCGCAGCTGCAGGAGCAGGACCAGCACACTCAGCGCGCCCACGCCGAACAGAGCCGAGCGCCAGCCCCAGTGCTGGGCGACGAGGTGGCCGACCGGCAGGCTGACCACCGTGCCCGCGGAGATGCCGGCCATGATCAGCGAGGTGGCCCGCGTCACGCGGGCTGCCGGAACGAGCCGCGGACCCACCCCGGCGCCGATCGTCCAGAACGCTCCGATCGCCGCCCCGAGCAGCAACCGGGCCGTCATCACCAGCGCGAAGCTGGGGGCGAGCGCGGCCAGCAAGTCCGACAGCGCCACGACGCCCGTGAGGCCCCAGAGCACCACGCGCCGGTCCAGCGAACCGAAAGCCAAGGTGAGAACGGGCGCCGCGACCGCGGCCAGCAATCCCGGCAGGACGAGGGTCAGCCCGGCAGTGCCGGCCGAGACACCGAACTGCCGCACGATGTCGGGCAGCACGGCGATGACGATGAACTCGGACAGGACCAGCGTGAACGACGCTGCCGCCACGGAACCGACGGCGATCCACCCCGCACGTCCCCCGGCGGCCGCGGGCTCCCGTGGACCGAGACAGGCCGGCAGCGTGCCGACGGCGGTTGTTGGTTGAGGCACCGATGAGCCTTCCCGCTCGCAGACGTTTGGTCCCGCCCAGGCTGGCCGTCCCGGCCGGCCGGCGGCATCCGTCACGTGACTGCGGATGGCGTCCGCGGACGTCGGCGGCGGCCGGCCGGCACCGTTCGCCGCGGTGGTAGCGGTGCGCGGACGACCCGGCCGGATAAGTCACGTGACCGATGTGGCGGTGTCCTGTCGCCGGTCACGATGGGAGCCGACACCGAAGCCACGGAAGGGAAACGATGAAGATCGGCATTTTGGGGGCGGGAGCGATCGGCACCGCGGTGGCCACCCGCCTGGCCGCGGGCGGCCACCAGGTCGTCCTGAGCAACAGCCGCGGCCCGGACACCCTGGCCGGCGTGGTCCGGGATCTGGGCTCCGGCGTGTCGGCCGGCACCCGCGAGGAGGCGGCGCAGGCCGAGCTCGTCGTCCTCGCCGTACCCGGCGAGGACCGCCGAGGCGCTCGCGGGGCTGCCCGAGTGGAGCGGCCGCGTGCTGGTGGACGCCACGAACGACTACACCGGACCGCCGTCCGGTCCGGAGGGGGAGACCTCCAGCGAGGTGGTCGCCCGCCGGGCCCCGGGCGCGCGCGTGCTCAAGGCGTTCAACCACCTGTTCGCCGCGACGCTGGCCGCGGACCCGCGGCGGCCGGAGGGCAACCGGGTGCTGTTCGTGTCCGGTGACGACGAGGAAGCCAAGAAGGCGTTCACCGGCCTGCTGACCGATCTCGGGTTCGCGCCGATCGACCTGGGCGGCCTGGCCGACGGTGGCCGGTTGCACCAGGTGCCCTCCGGACCGCTGCTCGGTCAGGACCTCCTGCGGCTGACCCCGGCGGAGCGGCAGACCCGGCAGTGAGCTGCCCCTGCGCGTCCGCCTGAGCTGCGTTGACCACTCCGGCCGCGATCTGCCCGCGCGCCGGAGTCCCGAGTGAAGGAGTCCCATGGAGGGAATCGATCCCGTGGTGCCGCCGAGCGGCACGGGCTGCGCCGACTGCGAAGCCATGAACCCGCCCGGCTGGTGGTTCCACCTGCGGCGGTGCGCCGGGTGCGGGCGTATCGGCTGCTGCGATTCCTCGCCCAACCAGCACGCCAGTGCGCACGCCGCCGCCACCGGTCACCGGTTCGTGCGCAGCTTCGAGCCGGGTGAGAAGTGGTTCTGGGACTACGGCGAGCAGGTCATGTACGAAAGCGGCCCCGCGCTCGCCGCACCCGAGCACCGTCCGCTGAGCCAGGGCGTGCCGGGCCCGGCGGCGCGGGTGCCCGGCGACTGGGCCGAGCACCTGCACCGGTGACCGGTCAGGCGTCGACGTCCGCGGCCGCCGCGAGCACGCTGCCGAGCAAGCCCGGGAAGCGGGCATCGAGGTCGTCTCGCCGCAGCTGGACGGCGTGCTCCCGGCCTCGCACCCGCGTCGAGGTGACCCCTGCTTCGCGCAAGGTCTTGAAGTGGTGCGACAGCGTGGACTTGTGGATGTCCAGGTCGTACTCCCGCACCGAACAGGGGTGGTAGCGGTCGTCGGCCAGGGTGCGCAGGATCCGCAGCCGCACCGGATCGGCCAGCGCCTTGAGCACGGAGACGAAGTCGATCCGGTCCCGCTCGGGTTCCGGGAAGGCCGGCGACCGCTCACCCCACTGACTGTTTGACATGTATCCAACTGTAGCGCACACTGTTGGACGTGAGTCAAACTATTACGCCGTCCGCCGAGGACAACCGCGCCGCGATCGCACCCGACGTCGAGTCGAAGGGACGAGTCGCCATCCTGACCGCGGACCAGGTCGAAGACACCGAGTTCTTCTACCCCTACTACCGCTTCTGGGAAGCGGGCTACCAGGTCGACGTCCTGACCCCGACCGGCGCGGGCTTCACCGGCTACAAGGGCCTCCCGCTCAAGACCGGCACCCGCCCGATCGAGGGCGCCCAAGCGCAGGACTACGACGCCCTGTTCGTCCCGGGCGGCCTCGCCCCCGGCGAGTTGCGCAAGAACGAGGCGGCGCTGGACTTCGTCCGTGCATTCGCGACAACCGGCCGGCCGGTGGCTGCGCTGTGCCACGGACCCCAGGTGCTCATCAGCGCCGGGCTGGCCGAAGGCCGCCGCATGACGTCCTGGCGGGACGTCGCCCCCGAGGTGCGCGCCGCCGGTGCCACCTACGTCGACGAGCCGACGGTGGAGGACGGGCAGTTCATCACCGCCCGCAAACCGGGGGACATGCCGGTGCAGATGCACCGCCTTCTCGAGGTGCTCGACGAGCGCCGTGAACAGAACGACAAGGAGAACGCGTGAAGCAGACGACGCTGGGCGACGGTCTGACCGTCCCGGCGCAGGGACTCGGCGCGATGGGTATGAGCGCCTTCTACGGCACCACCGACGAAACCGAGGCGATCGCGACCCTGCGGCACGCCCTCGACATCGGCGTCACCCTGATCGACACGGCCGAGGCGTACGGGCCGTTCGAGAACGAGAAGCTGATCGCCCGCGCGCTCGGTGACCGGCGGGACGAGGCGGTGCTGGCGACGAAGTTCGCCACCGAATTCGACGACGAGGGCCGTCCGCACGGCCTCAACGGCCGCCCGGAGTACGCGCGCCGCGCGGCGGAGCGTTCGCTGCGCCACCTCGGCACGGACGTGATCGACCTGTTCTACCTGCACCGGGTCGACCCCGCCGTGCCGATCGAGGAAACCGTCGGCGGCATGGCCGAACTCGTCCGCGACGGGCTCGTCCGCCACATCGGGCTCTCGGAGGTCTCGGCGGCCACCATCCGCCGGGCGCACGCGGTGCACCCGCTCGCCGCCGTCCAGTCGGAGTTTTCCCTGTTCTCCCGGGACGTGCTCGGCAACGGCGTGCTGGACACCCTCCGGCAGCTGGACATCGGCCTGGTCGCGTTCTCCCCGCTCGGCCGCGGTTTCCTCACCGGGGAAATCACCACGGTGGACGACCTCGAACCCGGCGACGCCCGCCGCACGCTGCCCCGGTTCCAGCCGGCGGCCATCGCGGCGAACCTGCGGCTCGTCGAGCAGGTACGGCGGATCGCGGAGGCCAAGGACGCCACGCCCGCCCAGGTCGCGCTCGCCTGGGTGCAGGCCCAGGGCGCGGTCGCGATCCCCGGCACCCGGCACCGCTCGCGGCTCGACGAGAACGCCGCGGCCGTCGACCTGGTGCTGACCGGCGACGACCTTGCCGCCCTCCGGCGCGCGGTGACCGAAACCGGAGTGGCCGGCGAACGGGACACCGAGGCCGGCCTGGCCCGGATGCACGCGTGATCAGGTGTCGGAAGGTGTTTCCAGCACGTCCCGAAGCTGGGTGCGCGCCGTGATACCCAGCTTGGGGAACACCTTGTGCAGGTGGGCGCCGACCGTGCGGTGCGACAGGTAGAGCCGGTCGGCGATCTCCTTGTTGGTCAGCCCTTCGGCGGCCAGCAAGGCGATCTGCAGCTCCTGCGGGGTGAGCCCGCCCTGGGCTCCGGCTCTGGAGGCGGCGGTGGCGGGCGTGCCGCCGGCGGCGGTGAGCTCGGCCGCCGCCCGCGCCGCCCACCCCCGCGCCCCGGCGTCCTCGAAGGCCTTGCTCGCCGCGGTGAGGTGCTCGCGGGCCTGGGCGATCCGCCGCCTCCGCCGCAGCCACTCGCCGTAGGCCAGCTGCGTGCGGGCGACCTCCATGCGCGCCTCGCTCCGCCGTCCGTGCTCCAACGCCAGCTCGTAGTGCCCGGCGGCTTCCGGCCCGTCCAGCAACAACGCGCGGCTGCGGTGCACCACCGTCCGCAGGTGCGGTGAGTCGAAGACCCGGGCGTCGGCCTCGACGCGGGCCACGAACGCCTCGGCGTCGCCGGCTTTCCCGCTGCGCAGGGCCACTTCCGTCAGGTCGGCCACGCTCATCCGGGCCAGCGGGGGGAACACCTGGACCTGCATCAGCTCGGTCCAGGCTTCCTCGTAGCGCTGAGCGTGAAAGGCCACCAGCCCGGCCGCCCACGCGGCCAGGGCTGTCTCGTGTCCCCGCGGTGCCTCCGTCGACAGCCGCCGGCTGCGCCGGACGGCGGCCGCGGCCTCGGCCATCTCACTCCGCCACGCGAAGGCGTACGCGGACGCCGCCTCGGCCGCCGCGGCCACGGCCGGCAATCCGGCGTGGCCGGCGATCCGCAGCCCGAGCTCGGCCCGTTGCTGTGCCTCCTGCAGCCTGCCCAGCAGAAGCTCCGTGCTCGCGCGCGTGGCCAGGAGTTGCGCCTCGTCCACCGAGGAGCCCAGCGAGGGCAGGTAGTCGCAGCCGGCCGCCCAGGCCAGCCGAGCGGCAGGCAGGTCGTGCAGCACAAAAGCGGCGTGACCGAGCGAGAGCAGGACCCGCATGTCCTGTCCGACGAGTGGCACCAGCGAACGCAGCTTGGGCTTGAGGACGTCCACCCGCCCGGCGGGATCGACCAGCGCCCGGGCGATCTCCTGAACCGGATCCCAGCGGCCCAGATCGATCGCCGCCAATTCCCGGGCGACCGCGGCGGTCTCCTCAGCGCTACGGGCACGGTCCACGCACTCCAGGGCCATCGCCCACAACAGCCGCACCCGAGCCTCCGGGTGGCCGGATCCGTCCGGACCGGCCAGCCGGCGGACCAGCACGAGCAGTTCACGGATGCTGCGAGCCGGCACACCGGAAGCCAGCGACGTGCCCACCTCGGTGCTGGCCAGCTGGACGATCGTGTCGGGCTCGGTCGCCACCGGCACCGCTTCGCGCAGCATCGCCCAGACCGCGTCCGGCTCGCCGGCCCGGCGGGCCAGCTCGGCTGCTTCCGACAGCCGCCGGACCCGGTCGTCGACGCGCGGGGAGACTTCGGCCGCCTTGTGCAGCGCGGCGGCGGCCTCGGAGCGGGCTCCGTGCCGGGCCGCGGTCTGACCGGCGGCTTCCAGCTCCGCGGCCAGCGCCTCGTCGCGGCCGTAGGAGCCGGCGGCGCGGTGCCAGGCCGCGCGGCCCGGATCGTGGGCGGCGGCCGCCAGCGCGAGATGGGCGGCGGTGCGTTCGCGGGACGACGCCGCGCCGTACACTGCCGACCGCACCAGGGGATGCCGGAACCGCAGCCGGTCACCCGACAGCGTGAGCAGCCCGGACTTCTCGAGGGGATCGAGGTCCTCCCGCGTCAGCCCCAGTTCCCGGGCGGCGGCGACGAGCTCGGGCAGCGGCATGTCCTCCCCGCAGGCCGCCACCACCAGCAGGCGCCGGCTGCCGTCGGGCAGGTGCGCCGCCTGCCCCAGGAACGCCGACTCCAGCCTGCGGCTGGTCGGCAGCACGCCCGGCAGGAGCCCGACGGCGTCGCCGTGCTCGCGCACGGCGACGGGCAGCTCCCGCAACGCGAGGGGGTTGCCGCCGGCTTCGTCGAGGATCCGCTTCCGTTCGCCCTCACTCAGCGCGACGCCGGCGTGTTCCAGCACCTCGTCCGACTCGGCGCGGGTCAGCGGCGCCAACGGCAGGACGGCTTCGGCCGGCGCCCAGGGAATCTCGATCTCCGGGTCCTCCGCGCGGACGGTCACCAGGAGCAGGATCGGGGCGTTGGTCAGCCTGCGTGCGAGGAACTTGATCACGGCGGCGCTCGAGGCGTCCAGCCACTGGAGGTCCTCGACGTACAGCAGCACCGGCTGCTCGGACGCGGCGTCCTCGAGGATCCCGAGAGCGGCGAGCGCGACGAGGAGGTCCTGCACCCCGGCGTCGTCGGCGAGGCCGAACGCGGCCTGCAGGGCCGCGCGCTGCCGGTCGGGCAACGACGAACCTTCGTCCCACACCGGGTACAGCAGCTCGTGCAGGCCGGCGAAGCCCGGGGTGGCCTCGCTCTGGTAGCCGGTACAGCGCAGCTCGCGGAATCCCGCCGCCCGGGCGTGCTCCGCGACGGCCTCGGCCAGGGTCGTCTTGCCGATCCCCGCCTCACCGGCGATGACGACGGCGTGTCCCGCCGTCGTCATCGTGTCGATCAGACGAGTCAGGACCGACAGTTCCGACGTGCGGCCGATCACGAGGCGTGGTCCTTCCTGCCGGGCTGTCCCGCACGAGCATAGGTCGGCCCGCCGGGTTCGGCCGGAGGCCAAAGCCAACACCAGTCGCGTGACAGATGCCTCGCCGTGGCGGGCCTGGAACCGTCGGCATCACGCCCGCCGCGGGTTTCGCCGCCACGAGAGAAAGAACACCGATGACCGACTCCAAGCCCGTCCTCGAACCGGACGCCCAGGCCTTCGCCGACGCCAACTCGACGCCGCCGTTCCTCTACCAGATGTCCCCCGAAGAGGGACGCAAGATCGTCGACAGCGTGCAGGCGAACCCCGGGCAGGTGCCCGACGCCGACATCGCCGACCTGACCATCACCGGCGGCCCGACCGGCACCGTGCCGATCCGGATCGTCCGCCCGGTCGGCGCGACCGGTGACCTGCCCGTCATCCTCTACGTCCACGGTCTCGGCTGGGTCTTCGGCGGACCGCAGACCCACGACCGGCTGATCCGCGAACTCGCGGTCGGCACCGGTGCGGCCGTCGTGTTCCCGGACTACAGCCTCTCGCCCGAGGCGAAGTACCCGACGGCGATCGAGCAGATCTACGCGGTGGCGGACTGGATCCGCACCCACGGGGCCGAGCAGAGCCTCGACACCAGCCGGGTCGCCGTCGCGGGTGACTCGGTCGGCGGGAACATGGCCGCGGTCACCACGATCCTGGCCAAGCAGCGCGACGGCATCTCCTTCACCGGCCAGCTGCTGTTCTACCCGGTGACCGACGCCAGCTTCGACACCGGCTCCTACCGCCAGTTCGAAACCGGCTACTTCCTCGCCCGCGAGGGCATGCAGTGGTTCTGGGACCAGTACACCACCGACCCCGCCCAGCGCGCCGAGATCACCGCGTCGCCGCTGCGGGCGAGCCTCGAGGATCTGGCCGGGCTTCCCGAGGCGCTCGTCATCGTCGGTGAGGCCGACGTGCTGCGCGACGAGGGTGAGGCGTACGCGGCCAAGCTGCGCGCGGCCGGCGTGCCGGTCACCGCGGTGCGCTACCAGGGCATCGTCCACGACTTCGTCGGCCTCAACCCGCTGCGCGGCACCCGCGCCGCGCAAGCGGCCATCACGCAGGGCATCGGCTTCCTGTCCGGCGTGCTCGGCACGGCCTGACCTCCGCCGGTCACGGGCGCGCACCAGCCGGAACCGCTGCGCGCCCGTGACCGCCCGCCCACGCTCGCCGAGGCCGGCCGGAACGACGGTCACGCTCGGCCTTCGGGCACTCCGAGGGCCGCCATGACTTCCCTCAGCTGTGCGCGGTTCGTGATGCCGAGCTTCGGGAAGATCTTGTACAGGTGCGCGCCGACGGTCCGGTGCGACAGGTAGATCCGGTCGGCGATCTCCTTGTTCGTCAGCCCGTCCGCCGCCAGGCGCGCGATCTGCAGCTCCTGCGGGGTCAGCACCCCGGCACCCGGACGACCGGCGCGCGGACGGCGGCCCGTGGGCACCCCGGCCGCGCGCAGCTCGGCGGCTGCCTGGTTCGCCCACTCTTCGGCCCCGTGCTCCTCGAAGGCGTACAGCGCCGCGGAAAGGTGGTCTCGTGCGTCGGGCGCCCGCCGCTCCCGGCGCAGCCACCGGCCGTAGGAGAGCTGGGTCCGTGCCCGTTCCAGCACCGCCCGGCCCCCGCGCCCGTGCTCGAGTGCCGCCTCGAAGTGAGCGCCGGCCTTGATGTCGGCAGCGAGCAGCCCGCGGCACCGCTGCACGAGCATGTCCAGATCCGGCGACTTCAGCCAGGCAGCGTCGCGCTCGGCGCCATCCAGCACACGCCGCGCCGATTCGGCCTTGCCCGACCGAACGGCCGCCTCGGTGAAGTCCCCGAGCGCCCACAAGGCAGTTGTCCGGTCCGCGCTCACCTTCCGCAGCTCGAGCCACGCGTCGCGATAGCTGCGTTGCTGGAGCGCAAGGTGCCCGGAGGCCCAGGCCGCGCGCGCCGTCGTCGACGTCCACAGTGCATCCGGTGACTGTTCGCCGATGCGGGCGAGCGCGGCGACGGCTTCGGTGCGTTCCCCTCGCCAGGCGAGCCCGAGTGCGCCGGAGGCGGCTGCGGCTGCGGCGACCGCGGGCAGCCCGAGCTCGGTCGCGACCCGCTCGGCCATCGCCGCGTCCGCGACACCCTCGTACAGCGAGCCCGCGAGCACCCGCTGGCACGCCAGCCACGCCAGCAGATGGCTCTCATCACCCAAAGCGTCGCTGCGCTGCAGGTGGGTCCGGCCGGCGGCGAACGCCGCTAGCGCGGTGGGCAGGTCCTGCACGGTCTCGGCCGCCAAACCCAGGCTCAGCAGGACCCGAGGTTCGGTCAGCACCGGCGGCAGCAACGTCTCCAGCCGCGGCCGCGCCTGGGAGGCGTAGCCGAGTGGATCCAGCAGGGCCAGCCCGATCAGCTGCAGCGGGTCTCGCAGATTCGGGCCGGCCTTCGTCAGCTCGGCCATGACTTCGGCGGCGTTGTGCTGTCCGCCGGGACGGAGGGCGAGCTGGACGGCCGTGGCCCACAGCAGCCGGATCCGCTCGGCGCGGTGGTCGTCCCCGGCCGGGCCGGCCAGCCGCCGGGCCAGAGCCACCAGGCCCCGTTCACTCGGCGACGGCAGCCCGGACATCAGGTTGTTCACGATCTCGGTTCCGGCCAGCTCCACGAGCACGGCCGGCTGGGTGGCCAGCGGCCTGGCCTGCTGGACCGCCCCCAGCGCGTCGTTCGTCCTGCCCGCTTGACGCGCCAGCTCGGCGACCGCGGCCAACCGCCGGGCCCGCGGTGCCGCTTCGGGCGACAGCGCCGCCGCACGCTCGAGCGCGTTCACCGCCTCCGCCAGAGCACCCCGCTGCGCGGCCCCCATCCCCGCGGCCTCCAACTCGGCCGCGATGTTCTCGTCACGAGCGCCGGCCGCCGCAGCGCGGTGCCACGCCGCCCGCATCGGATCCTGCGCGACCGCGGCAAGGACGTGGTGCGCGTCGGCGCGCTCGATCGACGACGCCGCTCCGTAGACGGCCGAACGAAGCAGCCCGTGGCTGAACCGCACGCGGCCCTGCCACACCTCCACCAGCCCGCTGCGTTCCAGGGGATCGAGGCCTTCGGGACCGAGGCCGACCTGCCGGGCCGCCGCGACGAGATCGCTCAGCGTCGGCTCGCCGCCCGCCGCGGCGAGCAACAGGAGCCGCCGGCTCGCCGCGGGCAGGGCCGCGGTCTGGGCCAGGAAAGCCTGTTCCAGCCGGCGAGTGGTGGGCAGCAGCGGAGGAAGTGGTGAGTCGGGCGCCGGTCCACGTTCGCGCAACGCGACGGGAATCTCCCGCAGCGCCAGCGGGTTTCCACCCGCCTCCTGCAGAATGCGGGCCCGGCGGGCCGGTGTGAGGTCCGAGGCGACGCTGTCGAGCAGCAGCGCCGAGTCCGCCTCGGACAAGGGACCGAGAGTCAGATGAGTGCCGGGCAAGGACTTCGCCGGCTCGGCGTCCCCGGCTGCCGCGCGAACGGTCGCCAGCAGAAGGATCGGTGCCGCACTCAGGCGTCGCGCGAGGAACCTGATCACCTCGGCGGTCGAAGGATCGAGCCACTGCACGTCCTCCACGACCAGCAACAGCCGCTGCCGCGCCGCCACCTCTTCGAGCAGGCCCAGCACGGCAAGACCGATCAGCAGCCCTTCCGGGGCCGGTCCGTCGGCCATCCCGAAAGCGGTGAACAAGGCCTGGCGCTGCCGCTCCGGCAACCCTTCGGCTTCGTCCAGCACCGGATGGAGCAGCTCATGAAGTCCGGCGAACCCGGCATGACCTTCGCTCTCCAGGCCCGTGCAACGCAGCTGCCGGAATCCGTCCGCGCGAGCGAGTTCGCTGAACTCCTCCACGACCCGGGTCTTGCCGATACCGGCCTCGCCCGCGATCACTACCGCCGCCCCGTCGGCCGTCACGCTCCGGGCAACCCGCGCGAGCTCGTCCAGCTCAGTCGTTCGGCCGATCACCGCGGCTCACCCCCGGCTGCCGGGCAGGCCTGAGGGTGAAGCGCCGGGGAACGCGGCGACTCGATCTTGGCAAGAGGTGGGATGAGCAACCTGTGCACGGTGCTAAAGTCCGCCTGGTCGGTGGGGTGATCGTCAGAGCGCGAGGTACGTAGTGGCCAAGGGGAGATACCACTCGCCCCGCAGGCTCAGCGCGGCCGCCGCCACCCGCGCCGCGATCCTGGACAGCGCCCGCGACCTCTACATCGAGCGAGGCTACGTCAACGTCACGGTCGCCCAGATCGCCTCCGCCGCCGGCGTCGCACCGCAGACCGTCTACAGCAGTACCGGCGGGAAGGCCGAGATCCTCCGGGAACTGCTCGTACCTGCTGTTCACGACCCCAACGCCGGACGAACGCTCAGTGCGGTAGCCCAGAGCGACGACCCCGGTGAGGTCATCGACCTCACCGCCCGCGGAACCCGCCTGGCCCACGAAGCGCACTGGGAGATGCTCGAAGCGCTCGTTCCCGAATGCCGCACCGAGCCTATTGCGGCAGCTGTCCTCGAAGCTGGGAACGCCCAATATGCCGCCGCGCTCGCGACGATTGCCGCCAGGCTGATCGAACTGAACGCGCTTCGACCGGGGGTGGCCGAGGACACGGTGGCGGACGTGCTCTGGTTCTACGTCGGACAGGACGCCTGGTTCAGCCTCGTGAGTCACCGCAGGTGGAGCTTCGACGACGCCGAGCGCTGGCTGGCCGCGGAAGCGAAGAGGGCACTGCTTGCCTGCCCCGGCACCTGACACATCACTCATCGTCTGAGTTCCGCCGTCGGCGCTCCGCAACCGCCTGTTTGCGGCAACGTTCCGTAACCGACCACAACGGTACTCTAATCGATAGGTCGTCCTCTAATCAACTTCGACCCACCTCGGCCGTCATCGGACTGAAAGTGCAGCTCAGGATCGCCCACGGGGCGATGCCGACTGCTCGTCAACACTCGGCTGGCCGATGCCGTGCACCCGCTCCATCTGCTCACAACGTGCCTCTGGGACAGAGCGCGCTGCAGATCTGCTACGCAGCGTGATAGCGGGTGCTGGCTACGTGAGCAGATCGCCCGGCCACGCCGATACTTCGTGCTGCAGGGATCCACCGAATCCGGCACCCAGTACCTGTTTCCCGGCCACCCGCCCCACCTGCCACGCAGCGTTTGCCACCTCCTGCGCAGACGCCATCTGCCTGTCGCATCGGCCCGGAACACCGCCATGCTCGAAGCGGCCACCACGCTCTCGCCGATCGTGCTCAGCGACCTGTTCGGCATAGGCACCACCACTGCCAACGCGTGGTCCACCTACGCCCAGACGAACCGGACGGCATTCCCGACAGCACGACAAACCTCACCGAGACCGCGGCCATAACGACACCGGTCAGCCGCTCACCGCGTAGTGGACACCGATCGGCTCGGCGTCCACTGCGCTGCGTGTGACGCTCCTGGCGCGCTGATGCGCTTGACGATCGCGGATTTTGCCGAGACCAATCAATCAATCCTGCTCGCAGTATCTGCAGCGGTGAGCGGGCGCTTTCAGCACGGTGCTCGCGCGAGCCGCGCTTGTCCTGCGATCCGCCGCCCGTCGTCCGAAACCTAGTACTCGACGTTGACGAGCAGGATGGTGCAGTCGGTGCATCCGCTGTTGTCGCCGGCGCCGAAATAGTAAGTCTTCACCCGGCCGTCGGCCCCGTCCACGAACCTGAACCAGCCGTGGTTCACCCCGGCGTGGAACCATGTGATGTGGTTCAGCGGGATGAGCGTGGGATCGATGACCACGTTCGGGTTGTTCGCTGAAAAACAGTACTTGTCCCCAGAGCTGTTGTTCCTGAAGAATTCCGTGAAGTCGTGGCGGTCGAGACAGGCCTGCAACCCGATGTACGGGTTCTCGAATCTGGTCGCGGATGCCGGCGCGACGAGTCCCGCGGTGGCCGCGACAGCGGCTGCGGCCGCTCCGATCAAAGTCCTGATCCTCATAAGATTCCCCTTCTTGTCGTGGATGGCCTCGAACAGGCGGCCAACCCGGGTCGCGACTTCATCACGTTCACAGTTGATCGTCAGGACTCTTCTTCAACTCGAGTTCATGACCGCCGCTCCTTCAGGCCGGGCTCGCTGGGTATGCCGCGGGGTTCACGGCGTGCCCATCCGCTGCCGCCGAGGGTGTTTGCGTCGGCGCGGGCACATCGGCCGTCGGAACTGTGGTGAATACGGAACACACCCGGGCCGCGCTCGGGTGAGCGGTGGCCGGGCGTACGTGCCTTTGCTCCCCGCGGCGAACCTGCACAGCACTGGTCCGACGGCGGTGGTCACGCGGATGTTCTGGGCATCGATAACCGCCCATCTCCCTTGTTCCTGCGTCGTCTCGCGGGATTGAGTCCTCATGATGCTGTTCGGTCGCTTGCTGAGGCCAGGTCACGGACCGGCCACCGATGGCCGGTCGTGCGCTACCGTCGAGCGCGAGGAAGATCCCGGATCTTTCGAGGGGGATGAGGGTGCAGGACGAGACTGGGTTGGCGGTGCGGCGACTGCGATTGCGAGCCGGGTTGACGCAGGAGGGCCTGGCGGAGCGGTCCGGCGTGTCGGTGCGGACCATCCGGGGGATCGAAACCGGAACGCGGCGTAATCCCCAGCTTGCTTCGTTGGTCCAGCTGGCGGATGCGCTCGAGCTTTCGCCGGGCGATCGTGACGACTTGCTGGTGGTGCTGAGTGCGGCGACGCCGCCGGCGGCCGCGCCGCCGGTTCCCCGGCAGTTGCCTGCCGTGCCACGCGGGTTCGCCGGACGGGCCGGCGAACTGGCGGCCTTGGAAGAGCCCGCGGAAACCGTGGTCGACTCTGGACGCGGCGCCCTGATCACCGTGATCGGCGGCGCCGGCGGTATCGGCAAGACGTGGCTGGCGCTACGGTGGGCACACGATCACCTGGACCGGTTTCCGGACGGGCAGCTGTTCGTCGATCTGCGGGGGTTCAGTCCCAATGGTGACCCGGTGGACCCGCCGGCCGTGGTGCGCCTCACCGCGCTCGGGGTGGATCCGGCGGAGCTGATCGGTGGCCCGGACGAGCTGGCCGCGCTGTATCGCAGCCGGGTCGCGGGCAGGCGAATGCTGATCGTGCTGGACAACGCGGCCACCGCCGACCAGGTGGCGCCGCTGCTGCCGGGGACGGCCGCGTGCACGGTGCTGATCACCAGCAGGCGGATCCTGAGCGCGTTGCTGCACCGCTACGGCGCCCGTCACGTGCGTCTGGGTGTCTTGGCCGAGGACGACGCCCGCACGCTGCTCGCCCACCGGCTGGGCCGGGAACGGCTGACAGCCGAACCCGAGGCAACCACCGCGCTGATCCGTTCGTGCGGGAACTACCCGCTGGCGTTGTCGGTCGTGGCCAGCCGCGCACAGATCAGCTCCGACATCCCCATCGGCGAATTCGTCGCCGAACTCCGGGAGGTCGGCCTGGACGCGTTGGACGACGCTGACCCCACAGTCAGCCTTCCCGACGTCCTTTCCTGGTCGCTGCACTCCTTGACCGTCGAGCAGCGCAGAGTGTTCGCGCTACTCGGTATCGCCCCCGGCGCGGACATTGCCCTGCCCGCCGTCGCGCACCTTGTCGACCTGTCCCGAGCGCGGGCCCGGAAGATCCTGCGTCAGTTGGAAGACGCGTCGCTGCTCACCCGCCGCGCCCGCGACCGCTACCTGCTGCACGACCTCGTTCGCAGCTACGCCGCCGCAACCGCCGAGCGCGAGATCCCGCAGGAGGCCCGGGAAGCCGCTGTGCGGCGCGTGCTCGACTTCTACCTCCACACCGCCCATGCCGCCGGGCGGTTGCTGGAGCCGGACGTCCCGCTTCTGCGGCGCGGCCTACCCACTACCGCGGTCGAGGTCTGGAAGCTGTCGGATGCGGCCGCGGCGATGGACTGGCTGAACGTCGAACATCGCACCCTCATGGCCGCCCAGCACACCGCCGCCATCCTGGGCCGGCACCACACGGTGTGGGCCTTGGCCGCCGCCTTGAGTACCTTCCACCTCCGGTCGGGGGACCACCAGCATGAACTCGCAGCGTGGCGGGCGGCGCTGGACGCGGCCGACCAGCTGGGCGATCCGGCTGTGCGCTCCGGCGTGCACTGGCACCTCGGACGGGTCTACAACCAGATGCGAGGTCACGACGAGGCCGTTCATCACTTCCACGTCGCACTCGACCTGGCCGAGGAACACGGCAACCTCACCGACCAAGGCCACGTCCACCTGCAGCTGAGCCGGGAGTGGAACGGCTGGGGAGACAGCCGACGCGGACTGGAGCACGCCACTCGGGCACTGGCGCTCTTCCGCACCATCGGACCGCCGCTGCTGGAAGCCAGCGCCCACATCGTCGCCTGCTGGTGCCACCTCCTCCTTGAGGACTACGACACCGCCCGCACGCATTGCCGGCACGCCCTGCGCTTGATCGAGAACGTCCATCCCGAGCTCGAGGGCGTCGCCCACGATCGCCTCGGGTACATCGCGCACCACACCGGCCACCACCGGCAAGCCATCGAGCACTACCAGCGAGCCCTCACCCTGTTCCGCGGTCTTGACCACAGCTACGAAATCGCCAACACCTTCGACAACCTCGGACACCCCCACACCGCCCTCGGCCAGTACGACCACGCCCGCGCCGCATGGCAGCAAGCACTCCAGCTCTACCAGGGCCAACACCGCAACCTGGACGTCCAGCGCGTGCGACAGCAACTCGACGCACTCCACCATTTCACCGGCGAACGGGCCTGTTCACCGTCGGCACCCTCCGCCGACACGCCGCTCCCGGCCAACGGGCCAACCCGCGATCGCATCGGCGGCTGACGCGCTCGCGGTAAACCGGTTCGCTCGCGCGACGGAAGTTCGCGAGGGTCGGAACGCCGGGATCGGTTCCGGCAGGCGGCTCGTGGTAGCGGGTCGACGTGCTGGACGCCCGAACTGCCCCGCCTTCGCCTCGCAGCGCCTCGAGAGGAGCATCGTGCCCGGATCGACGACCAGCTCACCTGTGCCTGAGCCGTACGCGCGACGCCTGTTGGCCGAGATCGTCAACGTCGACCCGAACAGACCCGGAAGCAGCGTGCTGTTCATCGGTTAGGCGACTTGGGGATGGGCGCCGAGCCCGGACCCTCTCGAGGCCGATCGGATGGCGCTGCTGCGCCGAGTCCGTGATCGGGAACCGCGATTCCGGCGCTCTTTTCCCACCCGGCGCCTGATCGTCCGCGCGCCGGATGCGACCTCGACGCGCGGCTGGCCCCGGACCTCGAACTGCTGACGGCGTTGCGGCAGCAGTCGGTGCTCTACGACCGCGACGAGCACGGCGAACTGCTGCACTTCTTCACGGTGGTACTGGGCGGCCGCGTCTTCTTCGAGTCGGGTGCAACGGATCGGCGGCTACGCCGGAGACGGTGCGGCGAACTCGCCGGTCCGGATGGCCGCGCACCGGCGGCAGCGTGTGGCCCAGAGCGTCGGGAGGCCCGCCTGACGCCGAACCGGGTTCGACGCGCCGGCTCCTGCTCAGAGCTCGCCAAGCACCTTGATGAACGTATCGACGTCGCCGCGGGATTCGACTACGAACAGGTGGCCGAAGCCGAGCTGGTCTTGCGCGGGTTTCTGGACCTGCGCCGGATCGAGGTGGGTGTCCTGCCGAGCACTCACCCGGGCGGGGTCATGCCCGTACAGGCCGGGTTGCGCGGTCTGCGGCGGTTCCCCGAAATTCCGCCGCGGGTCCTCGCCGAACCAGGGCCGCATCAGCTCGGCCACGTCGCCGCTGTGCGGCAGTTGCCCTCGCGCCGCGAGCACGTTGAGGAAATCGTGGGCGAGCAGCGCGGACATGGTGTTGACGGCGGACCGCATCTGGGCCTTGACATCTTGGGCGAGCAGACCCGCCGGCCACGGCAGGTCTTTCAGGAGATCGGTCAGATCGATCTTTTCGACGGCGGGCCGGATATTTCGTTCCAGCCGGCCGATGAGTTTCCCGATCATGGCGGTGTGCAGGTACTCGGCCACTTTCCGCTCACCGATACCCAATTTCAGGGCCAGCGCCCGCCAGGGGCCGAGCAGGCCGCCTGAGATGACGTTCTCCCAGGTGTCCTTCGGCCAGACACCGTACACGTCCTTCACGTGACTGCTCAACAGGCCGGCTGTGCTCAGTGCCTGGTCGGTGGGCACGCGCAGCTGGTATTGGTAGAAGATCTGCTCGACGAGCGGGTCGTCTTCCTTGACTCTCTTTCCATTCTTGCCGAGGTTGATCGCGATCGCTTTCTTGGTGATTTTGCCCTTGAAGAGGGCGTCGGCGAACCTTGCCCTGCGCACCGGGTCGAGGTCCTCGTCGACCAGCTGCTCCAGGGTGGCTCTGAAGAGGTCCGACGCCGGGCGCCCGCGATCTCGCAGATAGCCGGTGAGCAGCTGCTGCATGAAGGTGGCCAGCTGACCGGCGATGGTGATGATCATCAGCCGTTCGCACTCGTCCAGAATCGTCTGTTTGGTCTTGGCCGGGTCGATGCTCGCAGAGAGCCGCTCCTCGATCTCCCGGTAGACGTCGCGACGGTGTACTTTGTCCGGCCCGACCAGTTCGCGTCTCTGTTCGACGAGTTTGTTGAACACCGCGAAGTTGGTCGCGAAATTGACCTGCGTCGCAATGCTTCCGTGGTGCTTTGTCATGGGCACGATGTCGATCGAACTCAGCTCGTCGGCCTGGAGTCGTCCCGGTTTGAGTTTGCTATGGTGCGAGAGGTTCTCGGCGGTGATCAGGGCGCCGTCTGCGAGCGTGAAATCAGGACCGACGAATTTGCGCAGGTTGATCAGCAAATCGGGAAGTTTCAGGTGGGTTCCGGCGGCCTGGCCCAGTGCTTGGTGGGCCAGGCCGACGACTTTTTCGACCTGGTCGGCCTTGGGCACGGGCGTGGCGGCGTCCTTGACCGGAAGCAGGAACGGTGGTGTGACGAGCTCGAACACGTTGGCCGCGTCCGTTTCCACGGCGAAGGACAGATTGGTGTACGGCAGCGGCTGGTCGGCGGTCGCCACGGTGAGGTGGGAGACGCCCTGGAGCGGGCCCTCGTGCCCACAGAACTCGTGTTCGAAACCGACGGTGGTGAACGGCTCGCGCTCTTGGCCCTCGAGAACGGCGTGCTGCTTCTGCTCCTGCTCGCGGACGAACGCCGAGTATTCGTCGGACTCCACGGCCAACGTTCGTTGGTGCACCGGCCCCGCACGCGATGCCAGCATCTGCGACACGGCGCGGTTGCCCGCCGAAGCCTGGAGTTCGCGCAAAGCGGCCACGTTCGTGGGTGGCCGGCCGCCGGCGGATCGATTCGGGTGGACGAGGTTTTTCGCCGGGCGTTGTGGCTCGTGTGCGGGCTCCTGGGCCACCGTCGGCATGGGCGCCCCCGTTTCTTCGGAAAACCCGCCCGGATTTCCCAGTGTGACCGCTCGCGGCTCGTGGTCACAAGAACAGCCGTCGCCGTTGACCCATTCGGCAGAGTAGAGCCGGCCAGCCGGCGTTCAGGGGCGTCGAGAGCCGAGCAGGCGCATCGGGAGATGCTGGCCAACTTCGACAGCGGAATGATCGTCACCAAGGACGGCGGGTTGACGGCCGCGCACTGACCTCCTGTGCGCATCGAGGTCGCGGCCCGCGGGCCGCCGCGCGGCTGCACATCGCCCAGCCGGCGTTGTCGCGCCAGATCCGCGCTCTCGAGGACGAGCTGAAGACCGCCCTGTTCGTCCGCGACCGCAGGACTACGGTCCTCACCGCGGCGGGCGAACAACTCCTGGCGGACGCCCGGGACCTGCTGGCGGCCGCCGAAGCCGTCCACCGGAGAGTCACGGCCGCGGCCGAGGCGAAACCGGTGCTCACGGTCGGGTTCATGCCGGGCATCGTGGTCACCCCGGCGGTACGAGTGCTGGCCCGGCGGCGGCCGGACGTCAGCGTCCGGCTGCTGCGCACCAGCTGGCACGATCAGGTGGAGGTCGTCCACGACGGCCGCGTGGACCTCAGCATCGTCCGGCTGCCGGTCGACCAGCGCGGCCTGACCGTGCGGCCGCTGTTCACCGAACCCCGCGTCGTGATGGTGCCCGCCGGGCACCGGCTGGCCGGGAAGGAGTCCGTGTCGGTCACCGAACTCGCCGACAGCTGCGAGCGCGAGCCGTGCGGTATTGCGCGCGGAGAGGACGGGGATGCCGTGCTCGCGCAGCTGGTCATGGAGCGTGGCAGGTCGCCCGCGGTATTGAACACCGCAGCCTGCCCGGCTACTCCGACGGCGAGTTCCGTCGCTTGGTGGCCTCAGCCCGCGTCGACGTCGCGGCCGTCGCCGACCGGATCGACCGAGGCGAGCGCATCCTGCGGACCTGGCTCACGGCACCGGACCGCCTGGAGCAGCAGGACCGTGCGCTGGGCGCCGCGTTGGCAGAGATCGCCGACACGGGCGTGGACCCGACGCAGGTGGGAAGCGCCCGGCGTGCCCTGGCAGCGCCGGCTCGGGCGGCCACTGGGCGGGCGGCTGCGCTTCACCACCACCATCGACCTGGCCACCCCGGCGGCCTGCGCTCGCGGCGCCATGAGACGCGGCGTGAGGTGCCGGCGTCGGAGTAGGCGGCGACGACCTGGCCGTGGCCCGCGACCAGCTCATCGGCCATTCCGTACGAGCACGGCCCGCGGGCACCACAGCGGCGACGCTTTAATCCTGGCTTCAGGTTGATCGGGGAGGATGAGCGGCAAAGCATCGACTGGAAGGGGCGGGCCGGCGTGCGGATCATGATCGCAGATGATGACGCGGCCATCCGTGAGTCGCTGGAGCGGGTGCTCCAGGTCGAGGGTTATGACACCAGCACCGCCGCCAACGGTCTCGCCGTGCTCGACGGGGTCGGTGGGGCCGGCGGTGACACGCTGGATCTGCTGATCCTCGACGTCATGATGCCCCGCCTCGGCGGGTTGGAGACTTGCCGGCGGTTACGGGGTGCGGGCCGGGATCTGCCGGTGCTGATGCTGACCGCCCGTGACCAGGTTTCCGATCGGGTTGCGGGGCTGGACGCGGGTGCCGACGACTACCTGCCCAAACCGTTCGCCACCGAGGAGTTGCTGGCCCGGGTGCGGGCCCTGCTGCGCCGGCGGACGCCGACCGACGATGAGTCGCAGATCCTGTCGTTCGCCGACGTCCGCCTCGATCCTGACCGGTTCGAGGCGTGGCGGGGCGAGCGGCCGCTGCGCCTGACCCGGACCGAGTTTTCCCTGCTGGAGGTCCTCGTCCGCAACGCGACCCGGGTCTTGACCCGCGACGCGCTGTTCGAGGCGATCTGGGGCTTCGACATGAGCACCACCGCCAACAACCTCCAGGTGTACGTGAGCTACCTGCGCCGCAAGATGGAGGCCGGGGGTGAGCCACGCTTGATCTACACGCGGCGCGGCCTGGGGTACACGTTGCGGGAGACTCCTCCGTGAGCAGGCCCGCCGGCCGGGAACCGCGCCGGCTGACCCGATGGTGGCGCCGGCGGTCCCTGCGGACCAGGCTGACGGTGATCGCGGCGACGGCCATCGCGGTCAGCGTGTTCGTGGCCTTCCAAGTGGCCATTGAGCTACTGGACCGGGAGCTGCAGGACACCGCCCAAAATCAGCTACGCGCCGACTCCCGCGTCCTGGCGACGAACGCGGAGCGCGCCGGTCTGGCGCAGGTCCAGCTACCGCCGTATCCCGGATCCGGTGGGCTGGTGCGGGTCATCCTGCCCGACGGCTCGACCCGGACGCCGCCCGGCCAACCCGCGCTGCCCCCCGTCAGCGAGGGCGCCGGGCGCGTGGCGCAGGGCGCGTCCGCCGACCTGATGGAGTCGGACGACAGCGACGACGACGGCTACCTCATCTACACGCTGCGGGCGGGCGACGGCGCGGTCCAGGCGGTCCGCGTCGCCGACGGCAGCACGAACAACCGGTTCGGGTGGGGCATGCTGCTGATCGGGCTGCTCTGCGTGGCCGGCGGCGCCCTGGTCGGGCGGACCGTGGCGCGGGCCGGGCTGGCCCCGATCGACCGGCTGAGCGCCGCCGCGGTCCGTGTCGCGCACACCCGGGATCTCGACGCCGACATCCCGGATGAGGGCGGCGGGGAGATCCGGCGGCTGATCCAGTCGATCAACGACATGCTCGCCGCGCTCCGGGACTCCCGGCGGGCCCAGCGGCTGCTCGCCGAGGACGCCGCCCACGAGCTCAAGACCCCGCTCACCAGCCTGCGCCTCAACGCCGAGCTGCTGATCCGGCTCGATCGGCGCGGCACCCTGGACAGCGCACTGCCGGCGGAGAGCCGGACCCGGCTGCTCAACGATCTGGGCGCCCAGGTGGCCGAGTTGAGCACCCTGGCCGCCGAGCTGACCGACCTGGCGCGCGGTGACGTCACCGACGAGAGCACCGAGCTGCTCGACCTCGCCGACGTGGTGGTGGCCGCCGCGGCCCGGGCGCGTTCCCGGGTGCCCGACATCGAGATCGCGCTCGACGTGACCTCCGTGTGGGTGAGCGGGCGTCCCGCTGCGCTCCAACGGGCGGTGCTCAACCTCATCGACAACGCCGGCAAATGGTCTCCCGCGGACCAGCCGGTCCAGGTCCGGCTCCGGGCCGAGTGCGCGTCGGCGGTGCTCGAGGTCGACGACGCCGGGCCGGGCATCGACGCCGCCGACGCACCGCGGGTGTTCGACCGGTTCTACCGTGCCGACAGCGCCCGGGCGTTGCCGGGATCCGGTCTGGGGCTCTCGATCGTGCAGCGGGTCGTCGACGCCCACGGCGGCCGGGCCACCGTCGCCCGCTCCGCACGCGGTGGCGCGCTGCTTCGGGTCGCCCTCCCGGCCGCGACCGGCCCGATCCCGCGGCTCACTGCCGGGGAGGACACCGCGGTGCGCTGACCCGCCCCGCCGGCGCGGCGCAGGACCAAAGGGCGGCGGCCTCGGGCATGGCCCCCCGCGGCTCATCTTCGGGGCGGGACACCGCGGTGCGCCGATCCCGGCCCTGGCCGCACGGCGCAGGACCAAAGGGCGGTTGTCGGGCTCGTGAAAAGTCTCACGGCGTCCCCGGCCGCCGCGGCCCCGACTCCGCACTTTCACGTGAAAGTGCGGCCCCCGACCCCGCACTTTCACGTGAAAGTGCGGGGTGGGGCCTGGGCCCCGTCCCGGATCTCGTCCGCGCCGCCGCGCTCACCGTTGCAGCGCAGGCTCCTCGTCGTCCACGAGCGGCCGTTGACCGGCCGGCAGCTCCACCGGCCGGGACAGCCGGCTCGGCCACCACATCCGCCGGCCGATCAGCAGGGTGAGGGCGGGCACCAGGACCGACCGCACCAGCAAGGCGTCGAGCAGCACGCCGAAGGCGACCAGGAACCCGACCTCAACCAGCATCACCAGCGGAAGCGTGGTGAGGACCGCGAACGTGGCCGCCAGAACCAGGCCAGCCGAGGTGATGACGCCACCGGTGGCGGACAGGGCTTTGAGCATGCCTTCTCTGGTGCCGAGACGCATGGTCTCCTCACGGGCCCGGCTGGCCAGGAAGATGTTGTAGTCGACGCCGAGCGCCACCAGGAACAGGAACGCCAGCAGCGGCACCGACGAGTCAATACCCTTGAACCCGAGGATCGTGTCGAAGACGAACACGCTGCCGCCGAAGGCCGCGGCGAAGGAGACGACCACGGTCGCCATCAGGATCAGCGGGGCCGCGATCGCGCGCAGCAGCAGCCCGAGGACGAACAGGACGACGGCGAGCACCAACGGGATCACCAGCAACTCGTCGCGGCTGGTGGTCACCTCGGTGTCGAGGTGCTCCGCACTCGGCCCGCCGACGATCGCCTCCGCCCCGCTCACCGCGTGCACCGCGGTGCGCACCCGCTTGATCGTCTCGTACTCCGCGACGGTGTCCGGCGCGTCCGTCGGGAACACGGAGATGTCGGCCCAGCCACCGCTGGTCTGGCCCGGGATGGCCACGGCCACGCCGGGAGTGCCCTTGACGATGTCGAGCACCCGCTCCTGGTACGCCGGCCGCGTGAAGATCGTCATCGGCTGGCCGCCGAGCTCCGGGAAGTGCTGGCGGAGAACGGTGAAGCCGGTGACCGACTCCGGCGCGTCCGGGAACTGGTCCTGCTGACGCAGGGCGCCGGTGTTGCCCGACAGCCCGATGGCGAGCACGCCGAGGACTCCGAGCGAGCCGAGCGCCGCCACCCACCGGCGGCGGCTGATGGCGGTGCCAAGCCGTCCCCACAGCCCCGGCTTCTCCGCCACGGCCGTGCCGAACCGCGGGATGGCCGGCCAGAAGATCCGCCTGCCGAGCACCACGAGCAGCGCCGGGAACAGCGTCAGCATGGCCACCAGCGCGCACAGGATGCCGGCCGCACCGATCGGGCCCAGCCCGCTGGTGCTGTTCAGGTCCGCAAAAAGCAGGCAGAGCAGGCCGGCGACCACGGTGGCCGCGGACGCGACGATGGCCGGCGCCGCGCTGCGCAGCGCGTGGACCATCGCGACCCGGACGTTCTCGTGGTGGTGCAGTGCCTCCCGATATCGAGCGATGAGCAACAGCGCGTAGTCCGTGCCGACGCCGAACACCAGGATCGTCAGCAGCGCCGAGTTCTGGTCGTTGACCACGATGCCGAAGCCCTTGACGAGCAGGTAGACGGTCGCCATCGCGGTCAGTGCGGCCGCGCCCACGGCCACGAGCGGGATGAACCACAACACCGGGCTGCGGTAGGTGATGATGAGCAGGAGCGTGACGACGATGACGGTGATGAGCAAGACCTGCAGGTCGATGCCGTCGAAGACGGATTCCATGTCGCCGTCGATCGCGGCGGGGCCGGTCACGTCGAGTTCCAGGCCGGCGGGGCGGTCCTTCACGGCGTCACGCAACGGGCCGACGATGGCCTCCGGTGCGCCGTAGGCCGTGCTCACATCGAGGGTGAACATCATCGCCTTGCCGTCGGTGGAGGGCCTCGTCGGCGGGCCCTCGTCGCCCTCGCCGGCCGGGGCCGCCACCTTCGGCGGGTACCGCTTGGCCAGGGTGTCGTAGTGGCGCTCGACCGTCGCGCGGTCGGCGTCGGTCATGCCGCCGGTGCGGTGGTACACGAAGACGAACGTGTTGTCTTCCCCGCCGGGGAGACTGTCCTCCAGCACCGCGACCTTCGTGGACTCGGCGCCGGCCGGCAGGGTGACCGCGGCGCTGTCGGTGGTGACCGAACTCAGCTTTCCGCTCAGGGGCACCATGACCACCGCCAGCACCACCCACAAGCCGAGCACCAACCACGGCACCCACCGGCTTGCCAACCGACTGGTCGGCGCTTCCCCGGACTGCGCTGCGTTGACTGCCATTCACTGGCCCCCTACATACGTGTTACATCGCTTGTCTGACGTCTACTTCGTACCGGGCGAATCTGAAACGACCGTTAAAATGGGCGCGATTTCGGGCTCGGTAGTACGGTCGTACCGCCGTCCTCCCGAGAATGACGACCGCAGTACGATGCAACGGGACGGAATTCGGCCTAGCGTTCAAGCTATGACGAAACTTGATAGTCCACTGTGGAGGTTCGGGGCGGCCACCATGGCGCTGGCGACGGCGTTCGCCGTCGCCGCCTGCGGGTCGAACGCCGGCACCAGTGCGGCGCCCCCCGCGGCCGGCTCACACAACGGGCACGCGGGCCGGCCGCCGGCTGCACCGCAGCCGCTGCGCGCCGGCGAGCGGTTCGTCGACCTGAAGATGGCCGAGGCCTACACGCCCGCGCCGCCGGAGGGCGGCGGCACGGACGAGTACCGGTGCCAGGTGGTCGATCCGGGCCTGACCAAGACGGCGTTCCTGACCGGGACCCAAGTCATGCCGGAGAACGTCGCCCTCGCGCACCACGCCATCGTGTACACGGTGCCGCCGGGCGGCGCTGCCGCGGTGCGCGAGCAGGACGCGAAGACCCCCGGCCCCGGCTGGCAGTGTTTCGGCGGGACCGGCGTGAAGGGCGCCGAAGTAGAAGAGGGGGAGGCGACGTGGGCGGACACCTGGGCGCCGGGCGCCACGGAGACGCTGTTCACCCAGGACGTGGGCTTCAAGCTGGAGCCGGGCAGCCTGGTCATCCTCCAGATGCACTACAACCTGCTCGCGACCGACGGCAAGCCGGGTGGGTCGGACCGCACGGCGTTGCGGCTGCGGCTGACGGACGGCACGCCGCAGACCAGGGAATTCGACACGTTGCCGCTCGACGCGCCGACCGACCTGCCCTGCGCCGCCGGCGAGTCGGGTCCGCTCTGTGACCGGGCGGCCTCGATCGCGGACGTGACGAAGCGGTTCGGGCCGGAGGTCGGCGGCACCGCGGACGAGCAGCTGGAGGAGTGCGGCCAGAGCGCGCCGAAGCCCGGTGACCGCCAGACGTGCGACCACAAGGTGGAGGCGCCGATGACGCTGTTCGCCGGTTTCGGCCACATGCACCTGCTCGGGCGGGCCATCAAGGTCGAACTCAACCCCGGCAAAGCGAATGCCGAGGTCGTGCTGGACGTGCCGCAGTTCGACTTCGACAACCAGCGGCTGGTGAAGCTGCCGTCGCCGGTGGAGATCGGTCCGGGGGACACGCTGCGGGTGACGTGTACGCACGACGCGGGGCTGCGCAAACGGCTGCCGCAGCTGAGCAAGCTGCCGCCCCGCTACGTGGTGTGGGGCGACGGCACCAGCGACGAAATGTGCGCGGGCATCATGACAGTCTCCCCTCGCAAGTCCTGACGAAGCACCGGGATCCATACTTGCGAAATGAAATGAAAGGCGACTTCTATTGCCCCACACGCCTTCCCCCGGCGAAACAACTCTACCGGCCGATGCGCCACTACGGACACCGATCTGGGCACTCCTGCCGCTACGCGTCTTCCTCGGCGGCACATTCCTCTACGCAGGCCTCTCCAAAATCCTCGACACCCACTACCTGGACCACACCTCACCCCTCGGCGTCCACGCTCAGATGCTGCACGCCGCGACCACCTCCCCGATCGGCCCGGTGGTGTCATTCGCGGCCGAACACCCGACCGTCATCGGCCTGGTCATCGCTTTCGGCGAGGTCGCTGTCGGGCTGGGTACTCTGCTCGGGCTGTTCACCCGCATCGCCGCACTCGGCGGGTTTCTCCTTGCGCTGAGCTTCTTCCTCACCGTGAGCTGGACGACCCGCCCGTACTATTTCGGCGCCGACATCGTCTTCGCGGCCGCTTGGACCCCGCTGCTGGTTGCCGGCGACGCAGGCCTGTTCTCCACGACGGCCCGCTTGCGCGCCGCGATACGCCGTCGTCGCCGGCCGAACGCCACCCCGGACGACGTCGAGCGACGCATTCTGATCTGGGGCGGCCTGATCACCGCGACGACCGCTGCAGTCAGCGGCGGCGTCATCGCCCTTACCCGTCGCACCACCACCGACCCCGAACCAAGCCGGCCGACAGACCCGGGAACGAACTCCCAGACGGTGATCGCTGCGGTCTCTGCCGTCGCCGTCGGTTCGTCGACGAGCTTCACCACACCGAACGGTTCCGCCGCATATCTGGTGCGCCCCTCGACCGACACCTTCATGGCGTTCCTCGCCACCTGCACACACCAGGGCTGCCCCATCACGCCCGCCGGCTCCGGCTTCCGCTGCCCGTGCCACGGCTCCACTTTCGACGGCAACGGCCAAGCCACCGGCGGGCCGGCGACAAAACCCCTGACCAACGTGCCGGTGCGAGTCGTCGACGGGCAGGTCGTCACAGCATGACCGGGCCCGATCGTGGTGGTGGTGCTAAACCGGCCGGGTGAGTCTCAGGTCGTAGGCGAGGATGACGGCCTGGATCCGGTCCCGTGCGCCGATCTTGGCGAGGACCCGCCCGACGTGGGACTTCACCGTCGACTCCGACAGCGTGAACCTTTGCGCGATCTCGCCGTTGGTGAGGCCGTGGCCGATGGCGACGAAGATCTCGCGCTCGCGGCCGGTCAGGGAGTCCAACCGGGGATCCTCCCGCCCGGGCCCGCAGAGGTCATCGCCGAGCCGGTCGGCGAACGCGTCGAGCAGCCGCCGGGTCAGCGCCGGCGCGATCACCGCGTCCCCGGCGGCGACGGCCCGGATGCCGGCGAGCAGCTCCTCCGGGCGGGTGTCCTTCAGCAGGAAACCGCTCGCCCCGGCCCGCAGAGCGGCGAGCGCGTACCGGTCCACGTCGAGCGTCGTCATCACCAGGATCCGCGAACGCCCACCGGCGGCGACGATGCGCCGAGTGGCCTCGATCCCGTCGACGCCCGGCATGCGGATGCCCATCAGCACCACGTCGGGATGCAGTTCGGTGGTCCACCGAACGGCCTCGGCGCTGTTCTCGGCCTCGCCGACGATCTCGGTGTCGGGGGTGCACTCCAGCAGCATGCGAAACCCGAAGCGCTGCATCGGCTGGGTGTCCACCACGAGCACCGAGATCATGAACGGCTGCCTTTCAGGGGCGCGTAGACGGTCCAGCCACCGTCCGGGCAAGGCCGGGACCCGCGTCACCCGGCGATGCCAACTTCATACCGAGCGAACCTGAAACGACTGTTAAAGCGGCGCTCAGGCCGGTTGGCCGTCGGCGCGGGCTGCCCAGACACGGGAGATAACGTCTTCTCGGTTGCGCCGCCTTCGGTGGCGGCGGTCTTCATGACCGGCACCGTGATCAAGCCGCTGGTCTTCCCGGCTCTTCCTGACGGCGGCCGTCCCACAGGCGCACCGGCTGGTCCGCAAACAGCTCGGCGAAGGCTGCCACTGCCTGTTGTTCCGACTGTTCCGACGCCGCGCACTAGCAGCGTCGTGTACGGGCTGGCGGCCGTGCGCCGGCTGTCCGAAGTGGAGCAGATGGCGGCCGAACCGGCTCCGGCCGGGAGCACCGCCGGCGGCGGGGGCGCGGCCGGGCTGGTGTTCGAGGACGTCCGCTTCCGGTACGGCCCGGACTCGCCGGAAATCCTGCGCGGCGGCGACCTCGAGGTTCCCGCCCGGGGCATGACGGCGTTCGTCGGGGCCTCCGGCGCCGGGAAGTCCACGTTGTTCGCATTGCCCGAACGGTTCCACGGACCGTCGTCGGGCCGGATCCGGCCCGACGGTGCCGACCTCGCGGACTGGGACCTGGCCGCCTTGCGCCCGCTCTGGACCCATCCCACGCCGGCGGCGCTGACGCGCTACCTCAGCGCGATGGCGGCGCTTTGAGTTCCTTCCTGGAAGTGCACCTGGCGACCGACATGATGTCCGGGGTGCTGCCGAGCAGCTACTAGTCCGGCCAGGCGAGCAGCGCCGTGGCGACGATCTCGTCGAGTTCGACGGTGCCCAGGCCGTTCGCGGCTTGGACGGCAATGCCGAATCCCATCGTCATGATGAACCGGGCGAGACGCCTCGGATCGGCGTCCGGCCCGAGGTCGCCCTCGTCGACGGCGCGCCGGAAGCGCTCCTCGAGCCGTACGCCCGCGTCGTTGCGCCAGGCGACGAGCACATCGTGCGCCGGGCGGCCCTGCTCGCTCAGCGCCAGTGCGCCCTGAACGGACAGGCAGCCGGCGGGGGCGCCGGGCGATGTCGTGGTCCGGACGGCTCCGCGGAGGAACGCCTCGGCCACCCCTCGTGCCGTGGGCTCGCGCAGAGCGCGCGTCGCGTAGGAGGCCGGCCCCTCGGCGTAGCGCTCTACTGCCTTGCGGAAGAGCTGCTCCTTGTTGCCGAAAGCGGCATACATGCTCGACTTGGTGATTCCCATGGCGCCGGTCAGGTCCGTCAGGCTCGTGCCGTCGTATCCCCGAGCCCAGAACACCTGCATGGCGCGCTCCAGCGCCTCGTCGATGTCGAACTCCCGGGGCCGTCCGAACGCTGTACTCCGCGAACCACTCATAGCGGCATCTTCCTCGCTCCGGAGCCGACGCGGCCGGCCCCATGGCGCGGACGCTGTCACTCTCGTCACAACAGACTTTAGTACCGAACGGTCCCAATGTGCTACGGTTCTGTACCGAGCGGTACTTAAAGCAGCCGACCTCACATCGGAAGAGGGCATCAAAATGAAGACCACCTCACTCGGAGGGCTGGAGATCTCCCGCATCGGTCTCGGTGCGATGGGAATGTCAGACTTCTACACCGGAGCCGGCCGGCTGAACGATCAGTCGATCCGCACGATCCGGCACGCCCTGGATCTCGGCGTCACCCACATCGACACCGCGGAGGTCTACGGCCCCTTCGTCAACGAAGAGCTGGTCGGCCGCGCCGTCAAGGGGCGCAGGGACGAAGTCGTACTGGCCACCAAGTTCGGCCTCGTTTCGCACACCGGGCGCCCCGGCCCGGACAGCACCCCGGCCGGCATCCGGATCGCCGTCGAGGGATCGCTACGGCGCCTGGGCACCGACCACATCGACCTCTACTACCAGCACCGCGTCGATCAGGACACCCCGATCGAGGACACCGTCGGAGTCTTGGCCGACCTGGTCGCCGAGGGCAAGGTCCGCCACATCGGCCTGTCCGAGGCAAGCTCCACGACGATCCGGCGCGCGCACGCCGTACACCCGATCGCCGCGGTGCAATCCGAGTACTCGCTGTGGACCCGCGACCCCGAAACGGAGGTTCTGCCGGCCCTGCGAGAGCTCGGCGTGGGCCTCGTCCCGTACTCGCCGCTCGGCCACGGGTTCCTCACCGGCAGCATCCGCTCGCTGGACGGCCTCGACGCCGACGATTGGCGCCGCACCAACCCGCGATTCACCGGCGGCAACCTCGAACTCAACCTGCGCATCGTCGACGAGGTCAACGTCGTCGCCGCCGAAGTCGAGGCCACACCGGCACAGGTCGCCCTCGCCTGGCTGCTCGCCCAAGGCGACGACATCGCCCCCATCCCCGGCACCACACGCATCGACCGGCTGGAAGAAAACATCGCCGCCGACCACATCGGACTCACCGACGCTCACATCGCCCGGCTGAACAACCTGGAGCCGGCCGCCGGTGACCGCTACGACGAAGCCAACATGGCCGCCGTCGACCGCTGAGCGACAGCGAACAGACGGCTGCATCCACAACGATCGGCACCAGGCCGAGCACACTCCAGGGGAATCCATGAAAACGAGAATGACGGTCCTGTCCAGGGCATTCGTCGCCGCCATCACCGCGGCCACCGCTGTCGTGGGGACCGGCCTGGTCTCCGCCGACGCCGTCGCGACCTCAAGGCCGGAGCCGGCTGCCGTGCAGAGCGCCGCTACCCGGACCGATGAATCGCCGATCGGCTACCGGTCGGACTACGCGTGGGTGAACGGTTTCCGGATGCACTACCTCCGCGGAGGCAGTGGCTCACCGGTCGTTCTCCTGCACGGCTTTCCGCAGACGTCCGCGGAGTGGGAGCCGCAACTCCAGGCACTCGCCAAGAACCACACCGTGATCGCTGTCGACCTTCGTGGAACCGGTGACTCCTCGGTTCCGAAGACCGGTTACGACACGACGCAGCTGGCTGACGACGTGCACACGCTGCTCGCCCACCTCAACCTCGACAAGGGCATCCAGATCGTGGCCCACGACATCGGCGCATGGATTGCCTACCCTTACGCCGCCATGTGGCCCACCGAGGTCAGCAGGATGGTGGTGATGGAGGGGCCCATCCCCGACCACTCCCTCTACACGTTCCCGGCCTTCTCGCCTGAAGGTGAGCTTTCGACGTGGCACCTCGGATTCTTCCAAAAGGACTTCGCTCAAGATCTGGTCCGTGGGCACGAGCGTGATCTGGTCAAGGGGTTCATCGAGCAGTACTTGGCAGTGGACGGTGCGTTTGACGCCGGCGACTACGAGTTCTACGCCCGGTACCTTCGCGAACCCGGCCGGTTCAAGGCGTGGATGGACATGTACCAAGCGCTTCACACCGACATCGCCCAGAACAAAAAGTTCCGTGGGGCGGGGCTGCTGAAGATGCCGATCCTGGCCATTGGTGGCGAACAGGCGCTGAGCAGTGCCGTCGGTACCCAGTGGAAGGGCTACGCTTCGAACGTCGAGACCCGGGTAATGGCCCACACCGGCCACTGGCTCACCGAAGAACGACCGCAAGAGCTCACCGCGCTGCTGCTCAAGTTCCTGCGCTGACGGCTGGAGATTGCCGCCGTTCGGAACAGAATTCGAGCAGGACCCCGCTCCCACGGCCGAAGAAGGGTGATCATGTCCGACACCGACCTGCGCGAGTTCTATCTGCGCTACATCGGGGCGCTCAACGCCCACGAGATCTACCGCATGGACGAGTTCATCAACGACGAGACCACCCTGAACGGCGAGCCTGGCACGAGGGACCAGGTCATCGCCGTGCTGAACGGCGACATCGACGCGGTTCCGGACTTCCACTGGGAGCCCCGGGAGATCGCGGTCGACGGGGATCGCCTGGCCGCTCGTCTGACCAACACGGGCACGCCCGTCAAGGAGCGGCTCGGCGTGACGCCCACCGGCGCCTCGTTCGAGATCGTCGAGTACGCCGTCTACCAGGTTCGTGACGGGCGGTTCGTGCACATGACGGCCCTGCACGACGCCGAGACGCTCAGGCGGCAGCTCGGTGCCTGACCTCCGTGAGCCGATCGGCGTCGGCATCGTCGGCTTGAGCGCCAGGGGAGGCTGGGCGGCCGGGGCTCACCTGCCCGCGCTGAGTGCCGTCGACGGGATCGAGCTTCGCGCGCTGGCGGCGAGCTCCGAAGCCTCGGCCCAGGCGGCCGGAGCGGCGTATGGCGTACCCGCGTACACGTCGGTCGAGCAGCTCGCCGGCGACGAGAACGTCGACCTTGTCGTGGTCGCCGTCAAAGTGCCTCGGCATCGCGAACTGGTGTTGCCCGTGCTGGAGGCGGAAGTGCCGGTGCTCTCCGAGTGGCCGCTCGCCGTCGACCTGCGCGAGGCCGAGGAGATGGAGCGGGCCGCCGGGACGACGCGCACCTTCGTGGGTCTTCAGGGCCGCTCCTCGCCCGCCTTCCGCTGGCTGGCCGACCTGGTGGCGGAAGGGTTCGTGGGGGAAGTGCTCTCCGCCACCGTCGTGGCGTCTTCGACCGAATGGGGCACCCCGGTGTCTCCGAACATGGTCTACACCCTCGACCGCAAACTCGGCGCCACGATGCTGACCATCCCGTTCGGACACGCGATCGACCTGGTGACGATGGTCGTCGGCGAGCTCCGGGAAGTGGTTGCCACGACTGCGACCCGGCGCCCCCAGGTTCCGCTCGGGCGCACCGGGCGGGTCGTTCCGATGACCGCCGAGGACCAGATCGCGATCTCGGGCACCGTGGCGGGAGGGGCGATCCTGTCCGTTCACCACCGTGGAGGCGCGGCCTCGGGGGCCGGGTTCTCCCTGATCATCGACGGCACCGCGGGAAGACTCGAGATCACCGGCGCCGAATTTCCGCACATCGGTCCGGTCACGGTGTATGGCACACGCAGCGGTGGTCCGCTCGCGCAACTCACGCTGCCCAGCGGCTACGACGACTACCCCGCCCTGGCCGGAACAGCGATCCACACACTGGCGCACGCCTACGCCGCCGTTCGGGACGACCTCGTCCACGGGACGGTCCTCGCCCCGGACTTCACCCACGCCGTCAAGCGCCACCGGCTCCTCGACGCGATCGCACGGTCCGCCGCCACGGGCCAGCGAAAAGCCCTGCGCCCTCACGACCCTCTCGCGCAGTAGTTACTGGGGATCGGCCAACAAGTACCAAGCCTGGGAGGTCGCCGACCCTGGCCACTTGCTCGCAACCGTCGCGTTCGACTGTGCGACCGGCTTGGCTGGCGTGCGCGCTCGAAGAGGCGTACGAACTTCGTCGATGCCGACGCTCGGCGAATGGATCCCGTCGTCGCGGGCCCGGTGTCGGTGGTGCCCCGACATCAGTGTGCGGTGCACGGAACGGGGGCACCGAATGCGTGGACCGGCCGGGTTCTTCGGCGTGGCGGCGGGTGGGGTGGGGGCGGCGTGAGTCCGATGGACGGCTTGTCCGGCGCGGTTGCGGTCGTCGGGATTGCGTGCCGGTTTGCCGGTACCTCCGGGCCGGTCGAGTTCTGGCGGCTGCTGCGGGCCGGCCGGCAGGTTGTCGGCGAGGTGCCGGACAGCCGCTGGGATGCCCGGTCGCAGGCCGGGGCGCGGTGGGGGTCGTTCCTGGCGGATGTGGCCGGGTTCGACGCCGACTTCTTCGGCATTTCCCCGCGGGAGGCCGCGGTCATGGACCCGCAGCAGCGGCTCGCACTGGAGTTGGCCTGGGAGGCGCTGGAGGACGCCGGCATCGTTCCGGGGACGTTGCGCGGCGGGCGGACCGGCGTGTTCGTGGGTGCCATGCGCGACGACTACGCTGATCTTTCGCGGCGTGCGGCCGCGCCGGCCAGTAGCCGGCACACGTTCGCCGGGTTGCAACGTGGGGTGATCGCCAACCGCGTCTCCTACTTCTGCGGGGTGCGCGGGCCGAGCCTGGTCGTGGACACCGGGCAGTCCTCGTCGCTGGTTGCGGTCCAGCTCGCTTGCCGGAGCGTGCTGGCCGGTGAGTCCGAGCTCGCGCTGGCCGGTGGGGTCAATCTGAACCTCGCGGCGATGAGCGCACAGGAGGCGGAGCGCTTCGGCGGCCTCTCGCCGGACGGCCGCTGCTATGTGTTCGACGCGCGGGCGAACGGTTTCGTGCGTGGCGAGGGCGGCGGGATCGTGGTGCTCAAGCCGGTGGACGCGGCGGTCCGCGACGGCGATCGGATCTACTGCGTGATCGACGGCGGCGCCGTCAACAACGACGGGGGTGGTGCCGGGCTGACCGTGCCCGATCAAGCCGCTCAGCAAGAGGTGCTGCGGCAGGCCCACCGGCACGGCGGCCACGACCCGGTAGAGGTCGGCTACGTCGAGCTGCACGGCACCGGCACGCCGGTGGGCGACCCGATCGAGGCGGCCGCTCTCGGCGCGGTGCTGGGTGCCGGCCGGGAGCTCGGCCGGCCACTGCTGGTCGGCTCGGTGAAGACCAACCTGGGGCACCTGGAGGCGGCCGCCGGCGTCGCCGGGCTGATCAAGGCGGCGCTGGCGATCCGGCACGGTGAGCTGCCGCCGAGCCTGAACTTCGCCACGCCGAACCCCGGGATCCCCCTGGCGTCGCTGGGATTGCGGGTGGTCACGGACCTGATCGGCTGGCCGGAGCCGCGGCGAGCGGGGGTGAGCGCGTTCGGCATGGGCGGGACCAACTGCCACCTGGTGCTCGGCGCACCCCCGCCCACGCCGCGCCCACCCGCGACGCCATCGGCCGGCGAGACCACGTACGTCATTTCCGGAAGGACCGCGGCGGCGCTGCAGGCGCAGGCCGCGAGGCTGCGGGCCCACCTCGAGGAGCACCCGGACGTCACGCTGGGCGACGTGGCGCACTCGCTGGCCACCACCCGCACCGTGTTCGAGCACCGCGCGCGGCTCACCGCGTCCGGCCGGGACGAGCTGCTCGCCGGGCTGGACGCGCTGAGCACCGGGCACCCGGCTGCGGGGTTGACCAGCGGCGAGGGCATCCCCGTGGCCGTCCCGGAGCCCGGCCGCGGCACCCGGGTCTCCCTGCCGACCTACGCGTTCCAGCGCACCCGGCACTGGCTGGACACCGTCGTGGCGGCCGGCCCCCGCGAGCCGGACCCGCCGGGGGACGTGGGGGAGTTGGTGGCGGCGCACACCGCCGCCGTGCTGGGGCACGCCGATTCCGATGCGGTGGACCGCGAGCGGACGTTCACCGACCTGGGGTTCGACTCGCTGATGGCCATCGAGCTCGAGGAGCGCCTCGCGGCGGAAGTGACCTCGCCGCTGCCGAGCACGCTGCTGTTCGACCACCCGACGCCGGCCGCGCTGACCGAGTACCTGGCGGCGGCACCCGCTGCGGACACGGCGGTGGACACGGCGGTGGACACCGCCACGGCGGGCGCGGGTGAGCCGATCGCGATCGTCGGCATGGCCTGCCGCTACCCGGGCGGCGTGCGCACCCCGGACGAGTTGTGGCGGCTGGCGGTGTCCGGGACGGACGCGATCGGCGAGTTCCCCACCGATCGCGGCTGGGACCTGGATGCGCTCTACGACCCGGACCCCGAGCGGCCGGGCACGTCCTACACACGGCACGGCGGTTTCCTCTACGACGCCGCCGGCTTCGACGCCGGCTTCTTCGGCATCGCGCCGCGCGAGGCGCTCACGACCGATCCGCAGCAGAGGCTGCTGCTCACCACCGCGTGGGAGGCGTTCGAACACGCCGGCATCGACCCGGAGTCGGTCCGCGGTACCCGCACCGGGGTGTACGCGGGCGCGATGTACCACCACTACGCCCCCCGCGTGGGCACCGTGCCGGCCGGCCTGGAAGGGCACCTGATCACCGGGAACCAGGCGAGCGTGGTCTCCGGCCGGCTGGCCTACGTATTCGGCCTGCGCGGCCCGGCCGTCACGGTGGACACCGCCTGCTCGTCCTCACTGGTCGCGTTGCACCTGGCCGTCCAGTCGCTGCGCCGCGGCGAAAACTCGCTGGCGCTGGCCGGCGGTGTGTGCGTGATGGCCACGCCGGAGATGTTCGTGGAGTTCTCCCGGCTGCGCGGGCTGGCGCCGGATGGCCGGTGCAAGTCGTTCGCGGCCGGTGCGGACGGCACCGCGTGGGCGGAGGGTGCCGGGGTGCTGGTGCTGGAGCGGCTGTCCGACGCGCTGCGTCACGGGCACCGGGTGCTGGCCGTGGTCCGCGGCAGCGCGATCAACTCCGACGGCGCGTCCAACGGGCTGTCCGCGCCGAGCGGCCGGGCGCAGGAGCAGGTGATCCGCGACGCGCTGGCGGATGCCGGGCTCGGGCCGTCCGATGTGGACGCGGTGGAGGCGCACGGCACCGGGACCACGCTCGGCGACCCGATCGAGGCCAACGCGCTGCTCGCCACCTACGGCAAGGACCGGCCGGCGCGGCGGCCGCTGCTGCTGGGCTCCCTCAAGGCCAACATCGGCCACGCGCAGGCGGCCGCCGGGGTCGGTGGCGTCATCAAGGTGGTGCAGGCCATCCGCCACGGGCAACTGCCGAAGCTGCTGCACCTGGACCGGCCGACCGAGCACGTGGACTGGGCCGGCGGGCACGTCGAACCGCTCGCCGAGAACGCCGCCTGGCCGGACACCGGCCGGCCCCGCCGGGCGGCGGTGTCCTCGTTCGGCATCAGCGGCACGAACGCTCACGTGGTGATCGAGCAGGTCCCGGACACCGAGGACGCCGCGGGTGTGGTGGCGGGACCGGTCGTGCCCTTGCTGCTGTCCGCGAGGATCGAGCAGGTCCCGGACACCGAGGACGCCGCGGGTGTGGTGGCGGGACCGGTCGTGCCCTTGCTGCTGTCCGCCAGGACCGAGCAGGCGCTCCGGGACAACGCGTCGAGGCTGGCCGGGCACCTCGACGGCAACAGCGGGCTCGACCTCGCGGATGTGGGCGGCACGCTCGCCCGGCGAGCCCGGTTCGAGCACCGGGCCGCAGCGGTCGGCCAGGACCGGGCGGAGCTGGTCGCAGGCCTGCGCGCGCTGGCCGCAGGTGTCCCGTCGGCCGGCACGATCTCGGGGCGGGCCGGCCGGGCAGCCCGTCCGGTCTTCGTCTTCCCCGGTCAGGGTACGCAGTGGACGGGTATGGCCGTGCCGTTGCTTGCCGGCAGCCCGGTGTTCGCCGAGCGCATGGCGACGTGCGAGCGTGCGCTGGACGAGTTCGTGGACTGGTCGCTCACCGACGTGCTGTCCGACCAGGCCGCACTGGATCGGGTGGACGTGGTGCAGCCGGCGCTGTGGGCGATCATGGTGTCGCTCGCCGCCACGTGGCGGGCGCACGGCGTCGAGCCGGCCGCCGTGGTCGGCCACTCGCAGGGCGAGATCGCCGCGGCCACCGCCGCCGGTGCGCTGTCCATCGAGGACGGTGCACGGGTCGTGGCGTTGCGCAGCCGGGCACTCCGCGAGTTGTCGGGCCGGGGCGGGCTGCTGTCGGTGGCGCTCACGCGCGGAAGGGCCGGCCGCCGGATCGAACCGTGGGGCGAGCGGCTGTCCATCGCCGTGGTCAACGGACCGGAGGCCACGGTGGTTTCCGGCGATTCACCGGCCCTCGACGAGTTGGCTGCCGCGCTCGCGGCCGACGGCGTGCGGGTGCGCCGGCTGCCGGTGGACTACGCGTCGCACTCCACGCAGGTGACCCAGCTACGCGAGACGCTGCTTCGGGAGTTGACCCCGATCACGCCGCGCACCAGCGAGATCCCGTTTCGCTCCACGCTGACCGGCGGGCCGGTCGACACCGCCCTGCTGGACGCCGGGTACTGGTACCGCAACCTGCGTCACCCGGTCGAGTTCCACGCGGTGGTCGCCGACCTGGTCACCCGCGGCGAGCGGCTGTTCGTCGAGGTCAGCCCGCACCCGGTGCTGACCGTCGGCGTTCAACAGGTCCTGGACGGCGCGAGCGGGGACGGCGCCGCGCTGGGCACGCTTCGCCGCGACGAGGGCGGCGCGGACCGTTTCCTGCGGTCCCTCGCCGAGGCGCACGTGCACGGCGCGGACGTCCAGTGGGACACCGTGTTCGCCGGCACCGCACAGGTCGACCTCCCGGCCTACGCGTTTCAGCCGGAGAGGTTCTGGATGCTGCCGACCGAGCGGGCCGGCTCCGCGGCCCTCGGCCTGTCCACTTCGGACCATCCGCTCGCCGCCGCGGCGGTCCCGCTCGCGAGCGGGGACGGCTTGGTGCTCACCGGCCGGATCGGGCTCGGGACGCACCCGTGGCTGGCCGGCCACGCCGTGCACGGGCTGCCCTTGCTGCCGGGCGCCGCCTTCGTCGAGCTGGCCCTGCACGCCGGCGAGCAGGTCGGTTGCGGGGTCGTGGACGATCTTGCGCTGGAAGCCCCGCTGCCGCTGCCGGACGAGGGCGCGGTCGTGGTCCAGGTCACGGTCGGCGGCCCGGACGAGTCCGGCCGGCGGTCCGTCGCCATCCACTCCCGCCCGGCCGGCGAGCCCACCGAGGACTGGATTCGTCACGCGAGCGGCACGCTGGGTGCGGGCGGCGCCCGGGCCGAACACCTCGACCAGTGGCCCCCGGACGCCGACGCCGTCGACCTCGACGGCATCTACGAACGGTTCGCCGACACCGGGTACGAGTACGGCACGGCGTTCCAGGGACTGCGTTCGCTCTGGCGGCGGGGTGACTTCCTCTACGCGGAGATCGTCCTGCCGGCGGAGGTGCGTGAGGCCGCGGCGCGGTTCGGCATCCACCCTGCATTGCTCGACGCCGTGCTGCACCCCGTGCTGGTCGGCCACGCCGGACCGGTGCGGCTGCCGTTCTCGTGGACCGGGGTGTCCCTGCACGCGACCGGCGCGACCACTCTGCGGGTGCGGTTGTCGCCCACCGGGGCGGACGCCTACGCCATCACCATGGCCGACGGCGCCGGCGAGCCGGTGGGGAGCGTCGAGTCCTTGACGTTGCGGGACGTCCGGGCGGACCGGCTCGGCGCGGCCGGCCGCGCGGGGCGACGCTGCCTGTTCCGAGTCGACTGGGTGCCGGTGCCGACGCCTGCGGCCACCGAGACGGACTGGGCCGTGCTCGGCGAGACCGGCCTCGGCCTCGGCGCCCCGGTGTACCCGAACCTGGCCGCGCTGCGGGCTGCCGGGGCGCGGCCCCGAGCCGTCGCCGTGCCCGTCCCATCGGACCTCGACCCGCGGGAGACCACAGTCGGCGTGCTCGACGTTGTCCGCGACTGGCTGGCAGACGACGCGCTCGCCGGTGTCCGGCTGGTCGTGGTCACCCACCAAGCGATCGCCACCCGTCCCGACGAGGACGTCCCCCACCTGTCCGCGGCGCCGGTGTGGGGCCTGGTGCGGTCGGCACAGTCGGAGAACCCGGATCGCTTCCTGATCATCGACCTCGACACGGACGCGCCCGGCTTGCTGCGCGCGGCAGCCGCGGCGGCCGAGCCGCAGCTCGCGGTGCGCGACGGCCGGCTGCTCGCCGCCCGGCTGGTCCGCGTGCCCCCGCCCGGGAACGAGCCGGTCACGCTGGACTCCGACGGCACGGTGCTGATCACCGGCGGCGCCGGGACGCTCGGTGGCCTGCTGGCCCGGCACCTGGTCACCGAGTACGGCGTGCGGCACCTGCTGCTGACCGGCCGCCGCGGCCGGGACACCGCCGGCGCCGGAGAGCTGGCCGCCGAGCTGACCGCGCTCGGCGCCCAGGTCCGGATCGCCGCGTGCGACGTGAGCGATCGTGACCAGCTCGCCGCGGTGCTCACCGGTGTTCCTGCCGAGCACCCGCTCACCGCCGTCGTCCACGCGGCCGGCGTGCTCGACGACGGGACGATCGCCGCGCTCGACGAGTCCAAAGTGGATGCCGCACTGCGTCCGAAGGTCGACGGGGCATGGCACCTGCACACGCTCACCCAGGGCGCCGAGCTGTCCGCGTTCATCCTGTTCTCCTCGGTCGCCGGGATCATCGGCCACCCGGGCCAGGGCAACTACGCCGCCGCGAACACGTTCCTCGACGCGCTCGCCCACCACCGCCGGGCCTGCGGGCTGCCCGCGACCGCGATGGCGTGGGGCCTGTGGGCGACCGGCACCGGCATGACCGGGCACCTGGGCACGGTCGACCGGGCCCGGATGGCGAGGGGCGGCCTGGTGCCGCTTGAGCAGGACCAAGGGCTGGCCGCGTTCGACACGGCGCTACGGCTGGACGCCGCCCTCGTCGTCCCGGCCCGGCTGGACCTCGCCGGGCTCCGCGCCGTCGGTGCCCGGCCCGCCCCTCTGTTCGCCGCGCTGCTCGGCCCCGTGCGTCGGACCGCGCAGGACGGCGGGGCCACCACGCCACGGGCCGCCGGGCTGCCGGTCACCCGCGACGACCGCGCGATGCGGGACCTCGTGCTCGTCACGGTGGCCACCGTGCTCGGTCACTCCACAGCGGACCCGGTGGACCCCGGCGTGGCCTTCCGGCAGCTGGGCTTCGACTCGCTCACCGGCCTGGAGCTGCGCAACCGGCTGAGCACGGCCACCGGCCTGCGGCTGTCGCCCACGCTCATCTTCGACCATCCCACCCCGGTCGCGCTGGCCGGCTTCCTGAGCGGCCGGGTATGGGGTTCGGTCGACCGGTCCGCCGCCGTCCCGGCGATCGCCGGGGACGAGGACCCGGTCGTGGTGGTGGGTATGGGCTGCCGGTACCCGGGTGGGGCCGATTCGCCGGAGGCGTTGTGGGAGCTGCTGGCGGCCGGCCGGGACGCGGTCACCGAGTTCCCCGCCGACCGCGGCTGGGACGTGGACGCCCTCTACGACCCCGATCCCGACCGGGCCGGCCGCAGCTACGTCCGGGAGGGTGGGTTCCTGTCCGGGGCCACCGATTTCGACGCCGGGTTCTTCGGGATCTCACCCCGTGAGGCGCTGGCCATGGACCCGCAGCAGCGGGTGCTGCTGGAAGTCGCCTGGCATGCGCTGGAGTCGGCGGGCATCGACCCGGAGAAGGTGCGGGGCAGCAGAACCGGTGTCTTCGTCGGCCTGATGGGCAGCGACTACGCGCTCCCGCTGGCCGATCTCCCGGACGACCTCGTCGGGCAGTCGTCGGTGGCCAACGCCGGCAGTGTGGCGTCCGGCCGGCTGGCCTACACCTTCGGGTTCGAAGGGCCGGTGCTCACCGTGGACACGGCGTGCTCGTCGGCTTTGGTGGCCATGCATCTGGCGGCGCAGGCGCTGCGGAGCGGGGAATGTTCGCTGGCGTTGGCCGGTGGTGTGACGGTCATGTCCACGCCGAACCTGTTCGTGGAGTTCAGCCGGCAGCGTGGGCTGGCCCCGGACGGGCGGTGCAAACCGTTCGCGGCGGCCGCGGACGGGACCGCATGGGGTGAAGGTGCGGGGATTGTGGTGCTGGAGCGGTTGTCCGACGC
Source organism: Amycolatopsis sp. A133 (assembly GCF_031082405.1). GTDB lineage: Bacteria > Actinomycetota > Actinomycetes > Mycobacteriales > Pseudonocardiaceae > Amycolatopsis. The sequence continues at coordinate 51 of NZ_JAVHJU010000067.1, read as the reverse complement.
CCGTCGCCACGGACATCGCGTGCTGGCGGTGCTCCGGGGCTCGGCGGTCAA
>NZ_JAVHJU010000064.1 GCF_031082405.1 Amycolatopsis sp. A133 | reverse complement strand
CGGGGCTGCTCCCCCCCCCCCCGCCACATTGGGGCGCTTGGGCGGGCCGTTACGTGCGCTGGAGCGAATCCGGGCCCAGGTCGGCGAGCGTGCGGTGGCCGGACAGGCCCATGGTCAGGTCGAAGTCCGCCAGCAGGCTGCGCAGGACGTGCCGGACGCCGTCCTCGCCCGCGTGGGCCAGTCCGTACACCCAGGGGCGGCCGACCAGGACCGCCCGCGCGCCCAGTGCGATCGCCTTGAGCACGTCCGCGCCGGTGCGGATGCCCGAGTCGAACAGCACCTCCACGCGGTCGCCGACCGCCGCGACGATGCCCGGGAGGGCCTCCAGCGCGCCGATCGCGCCGTCGACCTGGCGGCCGCCGTGGTTCGACACCACGATGCCGTCCATCCCCGCCTCGGCCGCGCGGCGCGCGTCGGCGACGTGCTGGATGCCCTTGAGCACGATCGGGCCGTCCCAGTGCTCGCGCAGGAACGGCAGCTGGTCCCACGTCCGGTCGGTGCCGGTGAGCATGCCGATCCAGCGCAGGATCGCCATGTTCAGGTCCTCTTCCGGGGTCTTCTCCAGCAGCCCGCGGAACACCGGGTCGGTGAACGGGACCGCGCACCCCTCGCCCTTCAGGAACGGCAGGTACGCCTGGTCCAGATCGGACGGTCGCCAGGCCAGCGTCCACGTGTCGAGCGTGACGACCAGCGCCGTGTAGCCGGCCTGCTTCGCCCGCGTCAGCAGGCTCGCGCAGACGTCGTTGTCACCGGGCCAGTACAGCTGGAACCAGCGCGGGCCGTCGCCGTTGGCCGCGGCGACGTCCTCGATGCCCGTCGACGACGCCGTGGACAGGATGAACGGCAGCCCGACCGAGGCGGCGGCGCGGGCCGTCGCGGACTCGGCGTCCGGGTGGACGATCGACTGGACGCCGACCGGCGCGACGGCGACCGGGGCGGACAGCCGGGTGCCGAGCACCGTCGTGGCCAGGTCGCGGTCGGTGGCGCCGGTCAGCATCCGCGGCACGACGCGCCAGCGGTCGAACGCCTCGCGGTTCGCACGCGCGGTCGCACCCGAGCCCGCCGCGCCCGCGACGTAGGAGAACGGCCCGGGTGCCATGACCTCGCGGGCCGACGCCTCGAGCTTCGTCGCGTCGGTCGAGCACGGGGGCAGCTGACCACCGAGTCCCTGCAGGTAGATCTCGTTCTGGTAGCTGCCGAAGCGTTCGGTCACGGTTGCCTCCTCGCGTTCGAGGGGGCACTGTACCCGCCGGTACTTTCACCCGGCACCGGGAAGTGACCGCCGGGTAACCTGAGCCCGCCGACCTCCCGGAGGAGAAGACATGCGCGCCTACGACGTGGTCCTGTTCGGCGCCACCGGGTTCACCGGCGGCCTGACCGCCGGGTACCTGGCCCGCCACGCACCCTCCGGCCTGCGCTGGGCGCTGGCCGGGCGCAACCGCGGCAAGCTCGAGGCCGTCCGGGCGCGGCTGGCGGAGATCGACGACCGGTTCGGCTCGCTCGACCTGCTCGTCGCCGACTCCGGCGATCCGGCGTCGCTGCGGGCCGTCGCGGAGGCCGCCAAGGTGGTGATCACGACCGTCGGCCCGTACCTGGCGCACGGCGAGCCGCTGGTGGCCGCGTGCGCGGCCGCGGGCACCGACTACGTCGACCTGACCGGCGAACCCGAGTTCGTCGACCGGATGTACCTGGCGCACGACCGGCGCGCCCGCGAGACCGGGGCGCGGCTGGTCCACGCGTGCGGGTTCGACTCGATCCCGCACGACCTCGGCGCCTGGTTCACCGTGCAGCAGCTGCCCGAAGGCGTGCCGCTGAAGGTCGACGGCTACGTGCGGGCCGGCGGGATGCCCTCGGGCGGCACGTTCCTGAGCGCGCTGACCATCATGTCCCGGCTGCCGGCCGGGGCCCGGGTGGCCCGCGAGCGGGCGGCCGCCGAGCCCCGGCCCGCCGGCCGCTCCACGCACGCCCCGCTCGGCCGCCCGCACCGGCTCGCCGGCCCGGGCTGGTGGGCGGTGCCGCTGCCGACGATCGACGCGCAGGTCGTCCGCCGCTCGGCGGCCGCGTCCGAGCGATACGGGCCGGACTTCACCTACCGGCACTTCGCCGCCGTGAAACACCTGCCGGTGCTGGCCGGCGGGGTGGCCGGGGCCGGTGCCCTGTTCGCCGCGGCCCAGGTCCCGCCGGCCCGGCGGGCGCTGTCCCGGCTGCTCGCACCGGGCAGCGGACCGAGCCCCCAGCGGCGCGCGAGGTCGTGGTTCTCGGTGCGGTTCGTCGGCGAGGGCGGCGGCTCACGGGTGGTGACGGAGGTGTCCGGCGGCGACCCGGGCTACGACGAGACGGCCAAGATGCTCGCGGAGTCGGCGTTGTGCCTGGCCACCGACGAGCTCCCGGAAACGGCGGGCCAGGTGACCACGGCGACCGCGATGGGCGGCGCGCTCGTGGACCGGCTCACCAAGGCGGGGATCGGCTTCAGGACGTTGTGACCTCGTAGTCGGCTTCGCGGAACTCGCCCACCTGCGCCCGGAGCCGTCCGGTGGAGAACGGCCAGCTGAAGCTGTTGCGGCCGTTGACGTCGGTGTAGTAGCTGGAGCAGCCGCCGGACTGGTAGACCGTGCCCGGCAGCGCCGCTTGGACGTCGGCGTTGAACGCCGCTTGCGCTTCCGGGCGGACCGCCAGCGACGTCCGCTCCGAGCGCAGCGTCCGGGTCACCGCCGCCACCGTGTGCCGCAGCTGCGCCTCGACGATCGTGAACGCCGACGAGTGCCCGGTGCCGAGGCTGGGGCCGAGCAGCAGGTAGAGGTTCGGGAACCCGGCCACGGTCGTCCCGGCGTACGCCTGGGGGCTGCCCTTCCAGTGGTCGTCGAGGCTGCGGCCACCGGCGTCGAACACCCGCGCCGACACCGGCATGTCGAGGATGTGGAAGCCGGTGCCGAAGATGATCGCGTCGACCTCGGCGGCCGAGCCGTCCGCGCCCAGCACGCGCGAGCCCGCCACCGCCCGCACCGCCGTACCGTGGACGTCCACAGTGGACTCCGTCAGGGCGCGGTAGTAGGTGTTTGACATGAGCAGGCGCTTGCACCCGAGTGTGTAGTCCGGGGTGAGCTTCCTGCGCAGCACGGGATCCCGCACGGACCGGCGGAGGTGGGCGAGCCCGATCTTCTGCACCTGCCGCAGCAGCCAAGGGTGCCGGAAGCCGAACCCGAGCGTCTCCAGCAAGCCGTATTCGGCGGCGCGCAGGGCCCGCTGCAGCACCGGGAACCGGCGCAGGAGTAAGCGTTCGACCGCCGGCACCGGGTGATCCGGCTTCGGCAGGACCCACTGCGCGGTGCGCTGGAACAGGTGCAGCCGCTCCACGCGGGGCACGATCTCCGGGACGAACTGGACCGCGGACGCGCCGGTGCCGATCACCGCGACGCGTTTGCCCGTCAGGTCGTAGCCGTGGTTCCAGCGCGCGGAGTGGAACACCTCGCCGGGGAAACCGTCGAGCCCCGGCAGGTCCGGGATCAGCGGTTCGTGCCAGGGGCCGGTGCCGGCGACCAGGATCCGCGCGCTGTAGGGCCCCCGGGACGTCTCCAGCTCCCAACGCGCGTCGCGGTCGTTCCACTGGGCGCGCGTCACCTCGACGCCGTACCGGATCTTCCCGGTGACACCGAACCGCGCGGCCGTGTCCCGCAGGTACGCCCGGATCTCGGCCTGGCCGGCGAAGGCGCGCGTCCACTCCGGATTGGGGGCGAACGAGTACGAGTACAGCGCGGACGGGACGTCGCAGGCGCAGCCGGGATAGGTGTTGTCGCGCCAGGTCCCGCCGAGCGCGTCGGCCTTCTCCAGCACGGCGAGATCGCCGGCCCCGGCTCGGGAAAGGCGGATGGCGGCGCCCAGCCCGGACGCCCCGGCACCGACGACGAGGACCGCGAAGTGACGTTGTTCCATTTTCGGAGACTAGCAGTATCCAAAAACCACCGGTACCCCGATTCCGTGGCTCGCTAGAGTGCCCGCATGGCCCGACTCACCCGCGCGGAAAGCCAGGCGCGCACCCGCGAGCAGCTGATCGAGACCGCCAAGCTGCTCTTCCTCCGCGACGGCTACTCGGTGACGTCGCTGGAGAAGGTCGCCGACGAGGCCGGGTACTCGAAGGGCGCGGTGTACTCGAACTTCCGCAGCAAGGACGAGCTCTGCCTCACGGTGCTCGACCGGATCCACGACGAGCAGGTCGCCCTGGTCGCCGAGGCGCTGGCCGGCGCCGAGGGGGTGGAGGGGCTGCTGGCGGCGTTCCAGACCTGGGCCGAGCGCAGCATCGGCGACGAGGCGTGGACGGCACTGGAGGTCGAGTTCGCCACGAACGCCCGGCGCGACCCGCACGTGCGTGCCGAGCTGGCGGCGCGGGACAAGGCCATCCGCGACACCATCGCCGGCCTGCTCGGCGCCTATGCGGAGCGGTTCGGGATCACGCTCCCGATGTCGGCCGACGACGCCGCGACGGCGCTGCTCAGCCTGGGCATCGGGCTCGGTGTCCAGCGCGCGATCGACCCGACGATCCCGGTGAGCGTGCTGCCCGACGTCATCCGCCTCTTCGCCGGGGGCCGGTGACCGTCCTTTACGGACAGCGCGCAGTGGTCTGGACCGTTCACGAACATGAACAAAATCCGCCTCTTGTGGAGCTCGCTGACTCTTCGCTACCGTGTCGCTACGCCGCAGCTCCACCCGCATCACCCGTAGCCGCCGTGCTCCGACGGCGCATCCCGCGGAAAGGGTCCCCTCCCCATGAGCAAGAAGTTGCGGCCGGTTCTCATCGGCACGCTCGGCGCCGCCTCCGTCGCGGCCCTCGTGATCACCACGCCCGCGTTCTCCGCGGCCGCCCCGGCGCCGGTGGCCGGCGCGTCGGTCCTCGCCGCCGGCGACCTTTCGGCGCCGGCCAAGAAGGAAATCGCGATGAAGCTGGTCTCCAGCGCGGAGAACTCCTCGCTGGACTGGAAGGCGCAGTACAAGTACATCGAGGACATCGGCGACGGCCGCGGCTACACCGCGGGCATCATCGGCTTCTGCTCCGGCACCGGCGACATGCTCGAACTGGTCGAGGCGTACACGGATGCCGTGCCGGGCAACCCGCTGGCGAAGTACCTCCCGGCGCTGCGCAAGGTGAACGGCACGGACTCCCACGCCGGCCTCGGCTCGGCGTTCGAAAGCGCGTGGAAGCAGGCCGCGGCCACCACGGCGTTCCAGACGGCGCAGAACAACGAGCGCGACCGCGTCTACTTCAACCCGTCGGTGAACCAGGGTAAGTCGGACGGCCTGAGCACGCTCGGCCAGTTCATCTACTACGACGCGATCGTGATGCACGGCCCCGGCGAGAGCTCCGACAGCTTCGGCGGCATCCGCAAAACGGCGATGAAGAAGGCGAAAACCCCGGCCCAGGGCGGCAACGAGACGACGTACCTGAAGGCGTTCCTCGACGCCCGCAAGGTGATCATGAAGCAGGAGGACGCGCACTCCGACACTTCGCGCGTGGACACCGCGCAGCTGAAGTTCCTCAACGAAGGCAACTTCGACCTGCACACCCCGCTGAAGTGGAAGGTCTACGGGGACTCGTACACGATCAACTGAGCCGGGCTAACGGGTCAGGAGCGCATCCGCCGTGCGGGTGTTGAGGATGCGCTCCGGCCCGATCCCCGCTTTGATCGCCCGCTCGCAGCCGAACCCCTGCCAGTCCAGCTGACCCGGTGCGTGCGCGTCGCTGTCGATGGCGAAGTCGCAGCCGATTTCCGCCGCCAGCCGCAGCAGCCGCATCGGCGGGTCGAGCCGCTCCGGGCGGGAATTGATCTCCACCGCGACGCCGTTCTCGCGGCACGCCGTGAACACCGCTTCCGCGTCGAACTCCGACTCCGGCCGGCCCCGGCCGACCACCAGCCGTCCGGTGCAGTGGCCCAGCACCCGCACGTGCGGGTTGCGCACCGCCGCCACCATCCGGCGCGTCATGTCGCGGGACGGCATCCGCAGCTTCGAGTGCACGCTCGCCACCACGAAGTCCAGCTGCCCCAGCAGTTCCTCTTCCTGGTCGAGGGAACCGTCGTCGAGGATGTCGACCTCGATCCCCTGCAGCAGGCGGAACGGCGCCATCAGTTCGTTGGCCTTCGCCACGATCTGCATCTGCGTCCGGAGCCGGTCCGGGGACAACCCGTTCGCGACGGTCAGCCGCGGCGAGTGGTCGGTCAGCACCATCCACTCGTGACCGAGGTCGCGGCCCGCGACGGCCATCTCCCCGATCGAGCTGCCGCCGTCCGACCAGTCCGAGTGCGTGTGGCAGTCGCCCCGCAGCGCCGAACGCAGCGGCTCACCGTCCGGCAGCTCCTTCTCGACGATCTTCGACCGGTACGCCGGATCGCGGCCGGCCAGCGCGTCCTCGATGACGCCGGCGGTGGCCTTCCCGATCCCGGGCAACGACGTCAGCGTGCCGTTCTCCGCCATCTTGGCCAGCTGCTCGGCGCCGGTCTTGTCGACGGTCGCGGCCGCGTTGCGGAACGCCCGCACGCGGTAGGTCGGTTCCCCCGCGCGTTCGAGCTGGAACGCGATCTCCCGCAACGCCCATGCCGGATCCATGGGACCTGTCTACCCCCTCCGGGGCAGTTGGTGCAGCTCGACGTCCACCAGGGCACCGCCTTCGATGCGGCAGGTCTGGTAGGTGCAGTACGGCTGACGGCGGCGATCGGTCGGCGAACCCGGGTTGAGCAGCCGCATCCCGGCCGGGGTCACCGTTTCCCACGGGATGTGGCTGTGCCCGAAGACCAGCACGTCGGTGTCCGGGAACCGCGCGTCGCACCGCTGCTCGCGGCCCTGCTTGGCGCCCGTCTCGTGGATCACGGCCAGGCGCACGCCGCCGAGCTCCGCCCGCGCGATCTCCGGCAGCCGGGCCCGCAGCACCGGCCCGTCGTTGTTGCCGTACACGCCGATGAGCCGCTTGCTGCGCTCTTCCAGCTCGTCCAGCAGGGCGACGTCGATCCAGTCCCCCGCGTGCACGACGACGTCCGCGGCCGCGACCTCGTCCCACACCTGCGGCGGCAGCACGCGGGCACGGGCCGGCAGGTGGGTGTCCGAAATCAGCAGCAGCCTCATCCGATGGCCTTGAGGACCCGTTCCAGGAACCCGCCGATGTGGTCGCGCAGCAGCGCGGCCGCGCCTTCGGCGTCCCCCTTCTTCGCCGCGGCCAGCACCGCCCGGTGCTCGGTCCACTCCTTCTTCCAGCTGGGGTTGGCCTCCCAGCCGACGACGCTGATCAGCGCCGCGCGGTCCTTCAGGTCGTCGAGGATGCTGACCAGCAGCGGGTTGCCGCAGCCGCGGTAGAGGGCGCGGTGGAACCGGCGGTTCAGCAGGCTCAGCGCGGCCTGGTCCTTGTCCGCGATGGCCGTCGACGCCTCCTTCAGCGCCTCGGCCGCGTCTTCCAGCAGCTCGGGGTCGCGCTGCCCGACGGTCCGCCGGACGGCTTCGGGCTCGAGCACCATCCGCACGTCGTAGACGGACTTCGCGAGCTCGGCGTCGACCTTGACGACGGAAGCGCCCTTGTACGGGCTGAACGTGACCAGACCGGAGTTGGACAGCACCTTCAGCGCTTCGCGCACCGGCGTCTTCGACACCCCGAGCCGCGCGGCCAGCTCGGCCTCGACCAGCGGTTGACCGGGGACCAGTTCCCGGGTCAGGATGCCGCGGCGGATCTCCTCCAGGACCACTTCGGTCCGGGAGGCGGGCAGGCTGAAGGTCCCGGTCATCGTGCGCTCCTCGCTCGGTGAGCCCCATTCAACCAGGCCCGGCAGATCATATATCAGATGCCATACTGAGCCGCATGAAAGCACCCGAGGAACTCCGCAGCCACCGGTGGTTCGGCGGCGACGAACTGCGCAACTTCAGCCACCGCGCCCGCAGCCGTCAGCTCGGCTACAACCCGGAAGAGCACCTCGGCAAGCCGGTCATCGGCATCCTCAACACCTGGTCGGACATCAACCCCTGCCACATGCACCTGCGCGAACGCGCCGAGCAGGTCAAGCGGGGCGTCTGGCAGGCCGGCGGCTTCCCGCTGGAGTTCCCCGTCGCCACGCTGTCGGAGACCTACCAGAAGCCGACCCCCATGCTCTACCGCAACCTGCTGGCCATGGAGACCGAGGAGATCCTCCGGTCCTACCCGATCGACGGCGCCGTCCTCATGGGCGGTTGCGACAAGACGACGCCGGCGCTGCTGATGGGCGCGGCCAGCGCCGGTCTGCCCGCCATCTTCGTCCCGGCCGGCCCGATGCTGCGCGGGCACTGGCGCAACGAGGTCCTCGGCAGCGGCACCGACATGTGGAAGTACTGGGACGACAAGCGCGCCGGGCTGATCGGCGACGCCGAAATGTCCGAACTGGAGCGCGGGCTCGCCCGCTCCCCGGGGCACTGCATGACGATGGGGACGGCGTCGACCATGACCTCGGCCGCCGAGGTGCTCGGCGTGACCCTGCCGGGCGCCGCGTCGATCCCCGCCGTCGACTCGGCGCACCACCGGATGGCCGCGGCCAGCGGCGCGCGGATCGTCGGCATGGTCTGGGAAGACCTCACCATCACGCAGGTCCTCGACAAACGCGCCTACGCCGACGCGATCACCACCGTGCTCGCGCTCGGCGGCTCGACCAACGCCGTGATCCACCTGATCGCGATGGCCGGCCGCAGCGGGATCCCGCTTTCGCTGGCCGACTTCGACGCCATTGCGCGCCGAGTGCCCGTGCTGGCTAACGTCCGGCCCGGCGGCGACTGGCTGATGGAGGACTTCTACTACGCCGGCGGCCTGCCCGGCCTGCTGTCGCGGCTGACCGACCTGCTGCACCCCGACCGCCTCACCGTCACCGGCCGCACCCTCGGTGAGAACCTCGCGCAGGCGAGCGTGCACAACAACGACGTCATCCGGCCGCGGGACAACCCGGTCGCCGCCGAGGGCGGGGTCGCCGTGCTGCACGGGAACCTGGCGCCGTCGGGGGCGGTCATCAAGCACATCGCGGCCGAGGAGCACCTGCTGACGCACACCGGCCCGGCCGTGGTGTTCGAGAACTACCCCGATCTCAAGAAGCGGATCGACGACCCGTCGATCACCGCGGACTCGGTGCTGGTGCTGCGCGGGTCCGGCCCGCTCGGCGGCCCCGGCATGCCGGAATACGGGATGCTGCCGATCCCGGCGCACCTGCTCGAACAGGGGGTCCGGGACATGGTCCGGATCTCCGACGCGCGGATGAGCGGGACCAGCTACGGCGCCTGCGTCCTGCACGTGGCCCCGGAGTCGCACGTCGGCGGCCCGCTCGCCCTGGTCCGCGACGGCGACCTGATCACTTTGGACGTCCCTTCGCGGGTCCTGCGGCTCGAGGTGTCCGATGAGGAACTGGCGCGCCGGCGTGCCGGGTGGACGGCGCCGGCACCCCGCTTCGAACGCGGTTACGGCGCGCTCTACAGCGAACACATCACGCAGGCCGACGAAGGCTGTGACTTCGACTTTCTGGCCCGCGCCGGGCAGAATCCGGAACCCGACGCGCGCTGAGGTTGCCTCCATTCACCGATCCGTGACCGGTTCATCCCCCGTTAGGGCGAGTCGTACGGCTTGTCCAGGTGCCCCGTACGCTTGTTCCCGTCACCGGCGCGACCCGGTGCCGCGTTGAAGGGGTGGAGAGTTGCCGTACGAACCGCGCTGGCCCGACTCACACGGTGAGCAGACCGACGTCCTGCCGGCCGTCCGGCCCGAGCCGCACCCGGACGCCGCCCGTCCGAAACGCTCCTTCCGCAAAGCCGGCTTCATCGCGGGCGGGGTGTTCGGGCTGCTCGTCGCGGTCTACGGCGTCGACCTGCTGATCAGCCAGGGCAGCGTCCCGCGCGGGGTGACCGTGGCCGGCGTCGACGTCGGCGGGATGGGCCGCGAGGCCGCCGAGCAGGAACTGCGCGGGCAGATCGAGCCGCGGCTCACGCGCCCGCTCGCCGTCACCGCGGGCGACGTCCAGAGCACGCTGTCGCCGACGCTCGCCGGGCTGAGGCTCGACTGGCCGCAGACCCTCGACCAGGCCGGCGAGCAGCCGCTGAACCCCTTCACGCGCCTGTCGTCGCTGTTCTCCAGCCGCGAGGTCGGCGTCGTCAGCCACGCCGACGACGCCAAGCTCACCGCCGCGCTCGAGGCGCTGCGCGGCAAGGTCGACCGCGACCCGGTCGAAGGCACCGTGAAGTTCGACGGCGCCGAGCCGGTCGCCGTGCCGCCGAAGGCCGGGCAGAAGCTCGACGTGGCGGGCGCGACCGCCGCCGTCGTCGAGAAGTGGGCGAGCGGGGGAACCCTGGCGCTGCCGGTGACCGGCACGCCGGTCCGCACCACCCCCGAAGGCGTCCAGGCCGCGCTCGACCAGTTCGCGCGCCCCGCCGTCTCCGGCCCGCTGGTGGTCAAGGGCGAGGGCAAGGACGCCACCGTGAAGCCGGAGGCGATCGCCGCGGCGATCAGCTTCGAACCGGCCGACGGCGGCGGGCTGACGCCGAAGATCGACAACAAGAAGATCGCCGAAGCCGCCGGGCCGCAGCTGAAGTCCACCGAAAAGGAGGGCAAGGACGCGACCGTCGTCTTCGAGGGCGGCAAGCCCGCGGTCGACCCCTCCACCGACGGCCGGACCATCGACTGGGGCCCCAGCCTCAAGCCACTGCCCGACGTGCTGAAGAAGACCGAGGGCCGCGAGGTCCCGGCGATCTACAAGGACAGCCCGGCGAAGATCACCACCGAGCAGGCGAACCAGCTGGGCGTCAAGGAGGTCGTCGGCGAGTTCACGACCCAGAAGTTCGCGGCCGACTCCGGGGTGAACATCCGCGTCGTCGCCCAGAAGGTGAACGGCGCCATCGTCAAGCCCGGGGAAACCTTCAGCCTCAACGGCTTCACCGGTCCGCGCGGCACGGCCCAGGGCTACGTCGAGGCGGGCGTGATCAAGGACGGCGCTCCCGGGCGCGAGGTCGGCGGCGGCATCTCGCAGTTCGCGACCACGCTCTACAACGCGGCGTACTTCGCGGGCCTGAAGGACGCGGGGCACAAGGAGCACAGCTACTACATCAGCCGCTACCCCGCCGCGCGCGAAGCGACGGTGTTCCAGAACCCCAACGGCTCCAGCGTCATCGACCTCAAGTTCACCAACGACTCGCCGACCGGCATCGCGATCCAGACGATCTGGACGCCGTCGTCGATCACCGTGAAGCTGTGGGGCACCAAGCGCTACACCGTCGAGTCGATCGAAGGCGCCCAGACCAACCAGAGCGACCCGCCGACCAAGCCGGGCCCGGCGGAGAACTGCCACGCCTCGAACGGCGCCCAGGGGTTCACCACCAGCAACACCCGCGTGCTCAAGGACGTCGCCACCGGGCGCGAGGTCAGCCGGTCGACCCGGACCGTCCACTACAACCCGCAGCCGAAAATCGTCTGCGGCGAAGGCCAGTGACCTCCTAACGGCCGTTCACGCTGGGCGTTCGCGGCGGTACCCTGAGCGCCCATGACGGCACGACCGGCGGGGTTCCGGGACGTTCTCGGCGTGACCGAGTTCCGGGCGCTGTTCTCCGCCCAGCTGGTCTCGGTCACCGGTGACCAGCTGGCCCGGGTCGCGCTGTCGATCCTGGTTTACGACCGCACGAACTCGCCGGGCTGGGCCGCGCTGACCTACGCGCTGACGTTCCTGCCCGACCTCGTCGGCGGGCCATTGCTGTCCGGGCTGGCCGACCGGCACCCGCCGCGGACGGTGATGATCGCCGCCGACGTCCTGCGCGCGGTCGCGGTGACCGCGATGGCCGCGCCCGGCCTGCCGCTGCCGGTGGTGGCGGCCCTGCTGGTCGGGGTCCAGCTGTTCAACCCCGTGTGGAACTCCGCGCGGGCGGCCCTGCTGCCGCAGGTGCTGCCCGGCGAGACGTTCGTGCCGGGGATGGGCCTGCTGATGATGCTCGTGCAGGCGGGCCAGGTCGCCGGCTTCGCGCTCGGCGGGCTGCTCGTGGCGGCCCTCGGCACCGCCGGCGCCCTGCTCGCCGACGCGGCGAGCTTCGCGGTGTCGGCGGTGTTCCTGGTCGCCGGCGTGCGGTCGCGGCCACCGCGGGCCGAGCCGGGGGTCCGGTGGTGGCGGCACGTGCGGGCGGGCTGGACGGTGGTCGTCGGCGACCGGCGCCGGCTGGCACTGGTCGCGCTCGGCTGCGTCTCCGGGATCTACATCGCGGGCGAAGCCATCGCCGCGCCGTACGCCGCCGAGCTCGGCGGGGGCGCGGTGGTGGTCGGCCTGCTGCTCGGGGCGTACGCGCTGGGGAGCGTGCTCGGCATGGCGGTGCTGTCGCGGATCCCGCCCGCGCGGCGGGGCCGGTTGCTGGGGCCGCTCGCGGTGCTGGCGTGCGCGGCGCTGCTGGGCTGCGCCCTGCAACCGGACCTGGCGGCCACTTTGGCGCTGTTCACGCTGTCCGGGGTGGCCAGTTCGTACAACTTGATCGCGAACACGACGTTCGTGCAGCTGACGCCGGACGCCCAGCGCGCCCAGGCGTTCGGCTTCGCGCTGACGGCGCTGCGGGTGTCGCAGGGCCTGGGGGTGGTGCTGGCCGGACTGGCCGCCGAACGGGCGGCCCCGCACACCGTGGTCGCCGGCGCGGGGGCGATCGGCGTGGTGGCGGCGCTCGGCGCGGCCCGGCTGTGGCGGCGGGCCCAACCGGACCCCCGGTGACCGGCGCGTGGCCGGTCACCGGGCACTGGTCAGGACCGCGTCCAGTCGGTGGGGAGCCGGCGCGGGGTCCAGTCGGTCGGCAGTTCGCGCGGGGTCCAGTCGGTGGGCAGCTCCCGCGGGGTCCAGTCGGTCGGGCACTCGGGCAGTGGTGCGGCGACGCCGGAGCGGGCCCAATCGGTCGGCAGCTCGCGCACGGTCCAGTCGGTGGGCAGTTCGCGGGCGGTCCAGTCCGTCGGCAGCTGCCGCGGGGTCCAGTCGGTCGGGATCGCGCGGGTCCAGTCGGTGGGGAGCTGCCGGGTCCAGTCGGTCGGCCGCTGCGCGCGGCGGCGGCGGGACGGGACGATGTTGCTGTTGGGCAGGAAGTGCGACATGATCTCTCCTGTTTTGTGAGGGGTGATGCACGGTGCGTGACCGAACCGTAGCCTGACCGGCCTAGTGACACACCGCGTTCATTCGATTACAGTGACGATTTCCGCGCAGGGTATCCATCCTGAGCAGAAGGGCGTTTCGTGGGATTGTCCGGGTCCCAAGGGCGAAAGCCCAGCTCAGAACGTCCACGATCAGGTATCCGAACGTGGGCGATGTGGAAGCTGGGCACTCCGGTGCTCGGCTACGTCCTCGTCGTCGACGCGCTGGCGCTGACCGTGGTCGCCGCCACGGCCGCACTGGTGCCGGTCACGGCCCAGTCGCTGTTGTGGTGCGGGCTGATCCTGGCCGGCGAAGTCGTGCACCTCGAAGCGGCGCAACGCATCGAGCGGATCCGCGAGCTGGCTGCCGACGGCCGCCCGCACATGCACCTGCAGTCGATCTGGATCTTCGCCGGGCTCCTTCTCCTGCCGCCGCCCCTGGCCGCCGTGGTCATCGTTGTCAGCTACGCCCATTCGTGGGTCCGCGTCTACAAACGACGCGGTGTGATTCACCGGAAAGTGTTCTCCGGCGCCACGGTGATCCTCGCCTGTGCCGCCGCGGGCGCCGTGCTTTCGGTGGGCACCGGGCACGTGGCGCCGTACGTGCCCTACCTGGACGGTTTCGGCGGGATGAGCGCGCTGCTCGTGTCCGGGATCGTCTACTTCGGCCTGAACTACGTGCTCGTGATCTTCGCGATCCTGATGAGCAACCCGGGCAAGCCGCCGCGGCAGGCGTTCGGCAACCCGTCCGACGTGCTGATCGTGCTGGCCGCGGTCGGCGTCGGCTGCGGCATCGCACTGGTGATGACGGTCCGGCCGTGGCTGCTGCCGGTGCTCATGGTGACGCCGGTGGCGCTCCACATCGGCCTGCTGCTCCCCCAGTTCCAGGCGGCCGCGCGCACGGATTCCAAGACCGCGCTGCTCGCCCCGGAGTTCTGGGTCCAGCTGGCCCACAACGAACTCGCTCGCGCGGCCGAGCTGTCCTCGACGGCGGGCGTGCTCATGATCGACATCGACCACTTCAAGGCCATCGACGACGGCAACGGTCACCTGGCGGGCGACGAGGTGCTGCGCGCGGTCGCGGCGGCGATCCAGCAATCGGTCCGCGGCGGCGACTACGTCGGCCGCTTCGGCGGCGACGAGTTCGTGGTCCTGCTCCCGGGCACGACCACCACGGAGATCGTTTCGGTCGCGGACCGCATCCGGACGGCGATCGCCCGGCTCGAGGTGCCGGTCCCGGTGATCCGCCCGGGCAAGCCCGAGGTGATCCGCGGACTGACGGCCTCGATCGGCGCAGCGGTGTACCCGGAAACGGCCACGGAGTACACAATCCTCCTGCAGGCAGCGGACGACGCGGTGTTCGAAGCCAAGGCCGGCGGCCGCGACCGCGTGATCCTGGCGACCGCCCGCTCGGAGCTGATCCGCCCGGAGATCCCGGACGTGCTCTGACCGGCTTCAGCTCCAGCGCGGTGATTTGAGCGTTGTGCCGGCGAAGGAATCACCTCGTAGGCTTGCCGTCATGACATGGTGGGCCGCAGTCTTGGGCTTTGTCGGTGCGTTGGCAGGCAGTTGGGGCGGGCAACTGATCGCCTCACGTCGTGAAGACCGGCGTTGGGACCGAGAACGTGATCGCGAGGAAGTTCGGTGGCAGCGCGAGCGAAACCGACTCGATGACCAGAGGAGACACGAGTTCCAGCTCGATTGGCGCGAGCGCAAGCTGGCTGCCTTCGGGGACTTCCTCGCCGGTCTCGACCAAGCGTTGTCAGCAGCGATGCACGCACGTGAAACGGCATTGGAAAAGATCGGCTTCGTCTATGTCTACGGGCCAAAAGAGCTTACGCACGATGAGATAGTCGAAAATCTGAAATCCGGCAGTGCCAGGATGTCTGGGGAGTCCGGGGAGCTCTTGAGCCTCTCGCTGAAGATCGGGATTTGACGACAGCGGAATCTGCAATTACTTGTATGGCCTCCAGGGCGGCTTCTGGGACGGAGGCGACACTGCCGAAGTTCAGGAACTCAGGGCAAACCTGACCGCCCCAAGGTGGCCTTGGTTGCTCCATCCATGCCCCCGCCACCACCCTCAACGGAGACGCTGCGCGCCGCAGTGCTGACTCAACGCACCCAAGGCCACCTTGGAACGCTCAGGTCAGGGCAAGGTCGCCAAGGACTCCTCGAGGGTGGCCGCGGACAGTTCGTTGTCCACCATGTCCCCGGCCAGGTAGGCGCCGTACGCGGGCAGGTCGAGGTGGGCGTGGCCGCACAACGCCGTGAGGATCACCTTTTCCTCCCCACTTTCCTTGCACCGCAACGCTTCCTGGATGCACGCCGCGAGCGCGTGCGTCGGCTCCGGGGCCGGGATGATGCCTTCGGACCGCGCGAACCGCACGCCCGCCGAGAAGCACTCCTGCTGCCCGATGGCGATCGCCTCGATCAGGCCGAGTTCGTAGATGTGCGAGATGAGCGGCGACATCCCGTGGTAGCGCAGGCCGCCCGCGTGGATCGGGTCCGGGATGAACTCGTGGCCGAGCGTGTGCATCTTCAGCAGCGGGGTCAGCCCCGCCGTGTCGCCGAAGTCGTAGGCGTACTTGCCGCGCGTCAGCGACGGGCACGCCGCCGGCTCGACCGCGCGGATCACCGGGTCCATCCGGCCAGCCAGCTTCTCCCGCAGGAACGGGAAGGCGAGCCCGCCGAAGTTCGAACCGCCGCCGGTGCAGCCGACCAGGACGTCCGGGGTGTCGCCGGCCAATTCGAATTGCTTCAGCGCCTCCTCGCCGATGACCGTCTGGTGCAGCAGCACGTGGTTGAGCACGCTGCCCAGCGCGTACCGCGCATCCGGGTCCTGCGCGGCCTGCTCGACGGCCTCGCTGATCGCGATGCCGAGGCTGCCGGTGGAGTCGGGGTGCTGCTTGAGGATCGCCCGGCCGGACTCGGTCAGCTCGGATGGGCTCGGGTGGACGGTCGCGCCGAACGTCTCCATCATCAGCTTGCGGTAGGGCTTCTGGTCGTAGGACGCCCGCACCTGCCAGACCTCGCACTCGAGGCCGTACTGGGCGCACGCGAAGGCGAGCGCGCTGCCCCACTGGCCGGCGCCGGTCTCGGTGGTCAGCCGCGTGACGCCTTCCGCCGCGTTGTAGAACGCCTGCGGCACGGCGGTGTTCGGCTTGTGGGAACCGACCGGGCTGACGCCCTCGTATTTGTAGTAGATCCGCGCCGGGGTGCCCAGCGCCTTCTCCAGCCGTCGCGCGCGGAACAGCGGCGACGGGCGCCAGAGCCGGTAGACCTCCCGGACCTCCTCCGGGATGTCGACATAGCGATCCGTCGTCACTTCCTGGGCGATGAGCGCCTGCGGGAACAGCGGAGCGAGGTCGTCCGGGCCGACCGGCTCGCGGGTGCCGGGGTGCAGCGGCGGTGGCGGCGGCTCGGGCAGGTCGGGGATGACGTTGTACCACTGGGTGGGGAGATCGGCTTCGTCCAGGACGTATTTGGTCTGCTCAGCCATCACGCCTCCTTGGTCGGCACCCCAACTTAGGCCGCACCCGGCCCCGGAACCAGTACGGTGATCGGGTGACGAACGCGATGCCGGCCGACCTCCCGACGTGGCTCCCACCGTCCGGCCGCGGGCCGGGCCTGGTGCTGATCCAGGAGATCTTCGGCCTGGACGACTACCTGCGCTCGGTCGCCGCGGACCTGGCGGCGGCGGGCTACGTGGTGGCGATCCCGGAGCTGTTCCGGCGCACGGCCCCGGGCTGGTCGTCGACGCACGACGAAGCGGGGGTCGCGGCCTCGATGGAGGTGGCGGCCTCGTTCGACCCGGCGCTGGGGCTTTCGGACGTCCTGGCCACGGTGGCCCACCTCCGCGCCCTGCCGTCGGTGACGGGCGGTGTCGGCGTTCTGGGTTTCTGCCTGGGCGGATCCCTGGCGTTCGCGGCGGCGGCCGAAGGCGACCCCGACGTGGCGGTGTCGTTCTACGGCTCGACGGTCGCGGAGCAGATCGGGAACCTTTCCCGGATCGAGTGCCCGATCCAGTTCCACTTCGGCGGGCAGGACCCGTTCATCCCGCGGTCGGACGTGGCCGTGGTGGAGTCTGCCGTCGCTTCGCACCCGGGGGCGGAGATCCACGTGCAGGAGGAAGCCGGGCACGCGTTCCACAACAACGTGGCCCCGATGTTCCACCACCCGCAGGCCGCGGCGCGGGCTTGGGAACTGACGATGGCGTTCCTGCGGCGGAACCTCCCGGCCTGAGCCGGCACCGCCGCCCTGCCCGCTAGGTCGCGGCTTTGCGGTGGCTGGCGTTGAAGCGTGCCTTCTTCTGGCGATTCCCGCACGTGTTCATGTCACACCACCGGCGGGTGCGGCTCTGGCTGGTGTCGAAGAAAGCGGCTTGGCACGTGGGTGACGCGCACAAAGCCAGTTTTCCGTCGCGTTCGCCCGAGATGATGCTGATCGCGTCCGCGGCGATCACGCCCAGGGCGTCTTCTACGCACGACGCCGAACTGAGCTGCCATCGCCGTTGCCCATCGGGTGTCAGGACCGCCGCGGCGCGACCCTGAGCGCTGCGGGCATTGATGACCCGGATCGCCGACGCCGGAAGCGGGTCTTGGATCGCGGCCGCTGTCGCGGCGGCGTGGATCGATTCCCGCAGCTCCCGGGCGAGTTCGAGCTGGGCGCCCGTGCAGGACGCCACGGCGAGGCCGTTCACCCCCAGCCAGTCGACGAGCCGTTGCGGCGTGGGAATGCGCTCCACCGCGTCGCCACGACGCTCCGACAGCGTCCCCGTGAAGCTGGTCGCCAGCACATTGCCCAGCCGGAAGTCCGGGAACCCAGCAGGCATGGAACCACCTTAGCAGGTTGCTCGTCGGCCTCGGGCCGTGTTAGAACCGTCTTAGCCGGTTCTCCGCGGACCAGGAGGTCTCATGGATCACCCCACCAGCGACGTGCAAGCATTCGAAGCCCACGCAAGCGAAGCCGACCTCGACGATCTGCGCGCGCGGCTGGCCGCGGTGCGGCCGCCGGAAGCCGAGACGGTCCACGGCCCGCCCCGCTGGGATCAGGGCGTTCCGCTCGCCGACCTCGTCGAGCTCGTGGACCACTGGCGCACCGGGTACGACTGGCGGTCGTTCGAAGCGCGCCTCGACCGGCTCGGCCAGTTCCACACGACCATCGATGGCCTGGGCATCCACTTCCTGCACCGCCGATCCGCGCGCGCCGATGCCACGCCGTTGCTCCTGACGCACGGCTGGCCGGGCAGCATCGCCGAGTTCACCGACGTGCTGGACGGGCTCGCCGACCCGGAAGACGCGGCCGCGCCGGCGTTCCACGTAGTGGCCCCGTCGTTGCCGGGCTTCGGTTACAGCGACAAGCCGGCCACCACCGGGTGGGGAACGGAAAAGATCGCGGCCGCTTGGGTCGAGCTGATGGATCGGCTCGGCTACCGCGAATTCGCCGCCCACGGCGGCGACTGGGGAGGCGTGATCACCACGATCCTCGGCGGCCGGTTCCCGGAACACGTCCTCGGCATCCACACCACGACCCCGCAGGCACCGCCCGGGCTCTCGACGGACGGGCTGACCGCGGCCGAGCGCACCTGGACCGAGGAAACCCGCGATTTCTGGCGCAACCGCGCGGCGTACGCGAAGCAGCAGGCAACCCGGCCGCAAACCATCGGCTACTCGCTCGTCGACTCACCGGCCGGGCTCCTCGCCTGGATCCTCGACAAGTTCGCCGAGTGGACCGACACCGAAGACAGCCCGTTCGAGACGATTCCCCGAGACCGCATCCTCGACGACGTCACCCTGTACTGGCTGACGCGCACCGGAGCATCGGCCGCCCGCATCTACCACGAAAGCCACAACTCGCTCGACCCCGAACTCCGCGTCGACGTCCCGTCGGCCCTCACGGTGTATCCCCGCGACATCGAGAAGTGCCCGCGCGCCTGGGCACAACAGCGATTCCGGCAGATCGTCCGGTGGCGGACGCCCGAAACCGGAGGGCATTTCCCGTCGCTGGAGGTACCCGGTTATTTCGTCGAGGACCTGCAAGAGGGCTTGGCTGCGGCACTGGCCGCTCGCCGGTGAATTCTTGACAATAACTGGACAAAAAACTCCTTCTCCATTCGGCGGAACCTCGTCAACGCGATCGGGCTACCATCTTTGGCTGAGCCTGCTCAGGACTCGCGCCCGAAACGCAGCAGCCCTGACGAGAGCGGAGCTGGGAGGAGCCGCAGATGTCTCGGAAAATCAGGTCCCTTAAGATGCCATCCGCCACCGGTCGGCGCTGACATGACCGAAGAACCGGTAGCGCCACATCTTCATCGGAACGCCGACAGCTCCGAGGCGGAAGCACCTCGTCCTGCCACGGAGTTGCGCGGCCGTGCCTACGACAGCGCACGGGTGTACCAGGCAGCGAGGGACGTACACATTCACGAGACGAACATCAGGGCATTGGCGGCCGTAATGCACACGCTCCCCCGCGACATCACCGCGTTCATCGGCCGCAGCACCGAGCTCGACGCCTTGGTCAACTCGGTGGTCCAGGCCAGTGTGGCGCGAAGCGTGATCGCCATCCACGCGATCGACGGCATGGCCGGGATCGGCAAAACCGCGCTCGCCATTCACGCGGGGCACCTCCTGGCGACCCGCTTCCCGGACGGCCAGCACTTCCTCCGGCTGCACGGGAACACCCCCGGGAAGACGCCGGTGGAGCCGGCGGACGCGCTGACGTCCTTGCTGACCGTCCAGGGCCTGTCGCCGCAGGAGATACCCGCCGATCTCGACGCCAAGGCCGCGATGTGGCGGGATCGCGTTGCGGGCAAGCGCGTTCTGCTCATCCTGGACGACGCTTCGGGCCACCACCAGGTGGAGCCGCTGTTGCCCGGCACCAAAGAGTGTCTCGTGATGATCACCAGCCGTCGACGCCTGACCGCGCTCGACGACGCCGTCACGGTCCCGCTCGACGTCCTCCGGCCGGAAGCCGCCGTCGAACTGTTCGCTCACCTGTCCGGCCGAGCCAACGCTGCCGCGGAGCACGGCGACACCTTGGAGATAGTCCGCCTCTGCGGCTACCTCCCGCTCGCGATCGGGCTCCTCGCCGCAAAACTCCGTCACCACTCTTCGTGGACCGTTGCCGACCTGGCTGCCGACCTCAGATCCGTCCAGGAGCGGTTGCCGCAGATGCACGCCGAGGACGTTGCGGTGGCCGGGGCGTTCGAAACGTCCTACCAAGAACTGGACGCCGGGCAGAAACAACTGTTCCAGCGCCTCAGCCTCCACCCGGGCGTCGAATTCGACGCCTACGGTGCCGCAGCACTCGGCGACCTCTCCCTCTCCGGCGCCCGCAGGGGTCTCGACGCCCTCTACGTCGATCACCTGCTCGACGAGCCGGTCCGCGGCCGTTTCCAGATGCACGACCTCGTCCGGGAATACGCGGGCTCGCTCGCCAGGGGCACCGATCCGAGCGATCTCGACGATGCGGTGAAACGCCTGCTCGACTACTACCAGTACGTGGCGGCCGTGGCCGGAGCGCACGTGGCTCGAGCCGCCGAACGGCCCGACGCAGCCATTGCGCCCCCGCGAACCGCGGTTCCCGAGATCGCCCACCAAGAGACCGCCATCGACTGGTTCGGGGCGGAGCGGACCTCATTGCTGGCCTGCATCGACTTCGCCGCTCAAGAACAAGAGCACGTGCGGGTCGTCCGGCTCGCTTCGGCGATAGCGCCGTTGCTGCGTCACGTCGGTCCGTGGGACGGAGCGGTGCGGGCGCACGAGCTGGCCGTGACGGCGGCGGTCTCGAGCGGCGACCGGCCCGGGCAGGCGGGCGCGTTGCTGAACCTCGGCGTCATTTCCTTCCTGCGCGGGGACTACAGCCGGGCGAGGGAAGCGCTCTCCGGATCCCTTTCCCTCTACCAGACCCTCGGCGACCGGGCCGGCCAGGCCCGGTCGCTCACCGATCTCGGCACGTTCCAGCGCCTCACCGGGGACTACCGCGACGCCATCGAAGCGCAGACCCGCGCGTTGGAGATCTACCGCGAATTCGACGACCGCCCGGGTCAGGTTTATGCCTTGACCGAGCTGGGCGCGGTCAGGCCGATGATCGGCGACTACCCCGGTGCCGGCGACGCGCTCGCGAGTGCGCTCGAGATCGCCCGCACCCTCGACGACCGTCTCGCCGAGGCGTACGCGCTCAACGAGCTGGGGACCATGCGGCACTTCGTCGGCGACTATTCCGGGGCCGCCGAATCGCTGGCCGCGGCCCGGGACATCTCCCGCGATCTCGGCGACCGGTTCGCGGAGGCGTACGCGCTCAACGAACTAGGGCTGGTCAAGCAGCTCACGGGGGACTACGACGCGGCGCGGGCCGCCTCCACCGAAGCGTTGCGCATCTACCGGGATATCGGCAGCCGGCTCGGCGAGGCCGATGCCCTCAGGTACCTCGGCACTCTCGGCTCCGTGAACGAAGACGAGGCAGATCGCGGCCCGTCACGTGAGGCGTTGGCGCAGGCCCTCGAAATCTGCCGCGAACTCGGGGATCGCTTCGGCCAGGCGAACGTGCTGGCCAACTTCGGCAACCTCCTGCGCCTCGAAGCCGACTACCCCGGCGCGGAGGAAGCACTGACGCAGGCCTTGGAGATCTACGGCGAGCTGGAGCACCGGCGCGGCGAATCCGAAGCCGCCAACCACTACGGGGCGCTGCTCCTCGACCGGAACGAAATCGACGACGCGGCGGCGCGCTACCGCATCGCGCTCGACCGCGCTCGTGACGTCCACAGCCCGCTCGAGGAGGCGCGGGCGCTCGAAGGTCTGAGCCAATGTTCCCGGCTGCGCGGCGAAACCGAATCGGCACGCGACTTCCTGAACCGGGCGGGCGCGATCTACCACCGGATCGGTTTTGTCCGGCAGCGGGCGTTCGCCGCGCTGCTCGCCGGCTCGGACGCGGAGCCCGGCCAGTCCACGACGGCTCAGGACTGACACCGGAGGTCGTGGCCGGGACCCGGCCGGTGTCCACCGGCCGGGTCCGGTGGCTGCTCCTAGACGATGCTCAGCACGCCCGGCTCCAGCTGGTGCTCCGTCACGTCGGTCAGGTGCCGGTGGACGTTGAGCCGCCGAAGCCACCGGTCGGTCCCGTCGTAACGCGGCTCGAAGCTGTCCCTCCCGTGGATGCAACGGCGGTTGTCGAGCACCAGGACGTCACCGGCCCCGAGCACGACCGATCTGCTCGTCCGTTCGACCTCGGTCCACAGTTCCAGCAGTGCGGCGTTGGCCGATTCGCTGTGCGAATCCGTTGGCATGTAGGCGAAGTCGACGCGGATCTGCGGATCTTGGGCGTCTCCTTCGAGCACCGGGGCCGCGACCAGTTCGTCGCCCAGCTCCGCGATCCGCGCGAACGCCGGATCACTCCCGGCGGCGACTCCGGAGGTGGTCAGGTTGTACCCGATGCTGTGCGACAGGTCCGGAACGATCGTGAACTGCGGTTTGCGCAGCTCGTCGAGCACCTCGCTGCTCAGCTCCAATTCGCGCGCCGCCACGAACCGCGTCGCCGCGCGCTGCTCGTTACGCACGCAGAGCAACATCGTGTAAGCCGCCCGAAGCGGGTGGAAGGCGTCTTCGTTGTGCCATTCGAGAGCGACGGTCGAACTGCAGCCCAGCTGGTCTTCCTCGTGACTCGGCAACGGGAACACGTCGAGAACGAGCCGGCCGCGCTGCTGGGAAGCGAAGCAGTACGGCACGCCGAGGGCTGCGCCGATCAAGAAGAGCGCACCGTCGGCCAGCCGGCTCCACGGTTCACCTTCGTACTCGCCGAACGACCCGGGTGTCCGCTTCTGCGCCATGAGTCCCAAATCGACACCGGAGACGACCACCGCAATGGTTTCGTCGTCCCGTGCGCGCAAACGCGCGACCGCATCGCACAAGGCCACCGGCAGCAGACGCGTCAGCGTGACTGCTTTTTCGAGCGCGGCAACGGTGTCCAACCGATCGACCTGGCGCACCAGTTTTTCCGCCGCTCCGCGCACCGCAACCGTTCCGGCTTGATCGAGTCGAACCTGGACGACGTTCATACGCCACCTCGCGTGTTAGGCCCAAGCATCGAGCATACAACCGGGTCGCTTCATTCATGAAACGGCCGTTCACCATAGGACAAATCGACGTCAGATACGCGACAAAATGCTCGAAAAGAATGACGTGATCGCGGTGATCGCAAATCCAGCCGGGTGGCGTGGTTACGGGCCGATCGGCAGCCGGGTGATACGTTCCCGCACCGGCGAGTCCGGAAGACCGGCCTCCTCGGCAAGGAGGCTGAGGGCTGCGCCGAGTGGTACCGACATGCGTGACCGGTACTCCTCGGGCAGCAGCTTTTCCGGCCTTGCGGGGCTCCACTCGCCGACGCGTTGCGCAAAACGGACAGCTCTCGAGCGCGTGGTGTAGATCCGCTCGGCGCGGTGGATCCGCTTGCGCTCAACGGTGTGCGAGTCGATGTTCAGGAACGTCACACAGAGGAGCTCGCCGCGCGCCGCCTTGTCGAGCCACCGCCCGAAACCCAGCAAGGAGGACCATTCCACCTCGCCGGCCGCGATGCCGGTCTCCTCGGTCAGCTCCCGGGTTGCCGTGTTGATGGCCAACTGCGCCAACACCAGGCGATCCGCCCCGCGGAAGTCCTTCGGTTCCGCGCTGCCGGAACCACTCGGCGCCAGCATGTTCCGACTCGCCATGTTCGCCGCGGACTGCTGCGTGACCACCAGCCGGCCGTCCGTGGTGATGGCGACGGTCGAGGCGCCGATGAGGTTGAACAACCAGCTGTCCCGGAAGTTCCGGACGTCACCACCGCGCCGGACGAACAGCGAGCGGCCGAATTCAGGGAGCACGCGCCCATCCAGCTCCACGTCCCACATCGCCAGTTCGTCCGACTGCACGAACCGGAAGTGGTCGCCGACGACCGCCTCGACGTCTCCCGCACCCCAGTTCGGATCCGAGAAGTCGGTGTTCCAGCCGATGCAGGGTCCGTTGAACCGGCCCGGATGGTTCGCCAGTACATACTTGAGGAAGCGCCTGGCCTGCGGACGCAGTTGCTCGGGGACGACGTACGGCTGCTTGGACAATCGCACGAACTGCTCCGGCGACCGCATCCGGTCGCTGACGAGCCGGTCGCGGACGAAGACGCCGGATCTCATCTCCAGCACGCGCACGTTCTCGGCACCCGCCAGGCGTTCCACGACATCTTCGAAGCGTTCGTTCGGCCGTTGCAGGAAAGTGGTCCGCCGCGACTCCCGGAGGTTCTTCCGGACCTCCAGCGCCAGCAGAACCACCGAAAAGACCGCCTCCACGACGAGGACCCACTGCGAAATCGTGGCGAACATCGAGACGATGCCGACGGTCACCACGGCCAAGCCCAGAAGCGTCCACCGGAAGTCGACGACGAACCGGACCGTCCGGTGGCTCGCGGTCCTCGTCGCCCGGGCGATGTTCGACATTCGGCGCAGCTCCTCGTGGTTGGCAGACGCGGCTCGCGTCCGATCCAGTCGCTTACGCCGGCCCCGCCGTTACGCCGTCGCCAGGTCCGGAGACCCGGCGACGGCCGACAAGCAACTACGTCCGGTAACGGAACAAAATCCGCCCCCTGCTCAAGTCATAAGGACTCAGCTCCACCAGGACCCGGTCGAACGGCAGGATCTTGATGAAGTTCTTCCGGATCTTGCCGCTGATGTGCGCGAGGACCTTGTGCCCGTTCTCCAGCTCCACCCGGAACGTCGCGTTCCGGAGGCACTCGACGACCGTGCCCTCCACTTCGATGCCGCCGGTATTGCCCGCCATCAGCGCAGCACCAGCTCGAGGTTGCTGCTCACCCGGCGGGCTCCGACACCCTCGAACAACGCCGATGCCGCCGGGTTCGCCTCGTTCACTTCCGCCGTGGCCGTCTCGATTCCCCTGTCGTACAGGGAAGACAACACATGAGTGAGCAACGCGCCGGCGATTCCGCGGCGCCGGTGGTCCGCGCGGACCGCGAGCAGGCCGATCCGCGGCTGCCGGGTCACCGCCACCACCCGCGCCAGGCCGACGTAACCGTCCGGTTCCGCTGCCACCACGTACTTCGTGAGGTCCATGGCGTCGTCCGGGCGGGTCAGTACCTCCGCGGGCATCTCCGCCCAGCCGATCGTCGCCTCGACTTCGGCGCGGATCAGCTCGTCCAGCGCGCGCAGCGCGGCCTGGTCCGACGCGGGCATGATCGTCACCCCCGGTGGCGGGGATCCCGGGGCCGTGGGGACGGCGTACTCCCACTCGCGGCGTCGCGTCGTGAAGCCGGCGGATTCCCAGCGGCACTTGAGATCCGTGTCCGCTTCGTCGACCACTGTGTACAGCGGCCTCGGCAGCTCGGGCAGCATCGCGGCGGCCAGGGGCGCGAAGTCCGCGTCGTGCCACGTGTCGATGCTGAGGAAGAGCCGGCCGTCGGGCCGTGGGGTTGCTTCGCCGCGGCCGACCACCCGGTCGTCGTCGAGTGCGTGCCAGTGCCGCGGTGCGACGCGGGTGATCACCGGCCGGTGGTGCAGGAAGTTCATGGTGTCGCCTTTCGGGAGGACCTGATCCAGGCGCTCCCGGCGACAGCTAGGCCGGCCCGCCCGTGACGACGAGGGGGAGCACCCACAGCGTTGCAGCGTTCACGGGTCTCACCTCCTGAAGCCGGGTCACGGACTGCGGCAAGCTATCAGACCGCCGCGCGCCCCGCCCACCCCTTTTTCCGGCGCGGACCGATCAGGAATCGAGAAGCGCCGGTCAGCGGCCCGGACCTAGCGTTACCGGCATGACGAACATCAAAACCATCACCCTCGAAGTCGCCGACACCGCCGCCGCCGAGCGCTTCTACGCCGACGCCTTCGGGCTCACCACGCAGCTGCGTTTCCGGGTCTCGGACGCGCCGGCCGACGGCTTCCGCGGGTTCACCCTCTCCCTCACCGTGCCGCAGCCCGCCGACGTCGACTCCCTCGTCGAGACCGCTCTCGCGGCCGGGGCCACGACCATCAAGCCGGCCACGAAGTCCATGTGGGGCTACGGCGGCACCGTCCGGGCCCCGGACGGCACCATCTGGAAGCTCGCGACCTCCGCCAAGAAGAACACCGGCCCGGCCACCCGCAAGATCAACGCCGTCGTGCTGCTGCTGGGCGTCGCCGACGTGGCCGCGAGCAAGAAGTTCTACCTCGACCGCGGCCTGACCGCCGGCAAGAGCTTCGGCCGGGTGTACGTCGAGTTCGAGGCCGGGGAGAGCCCCGTCAAGCTGGCGCTGTACCGGCGCAAGGCGCTCGCGAAGGACGCCGGGGTCGCCGCCGAGGGCAGCGGCTCGCACCGGATCGCCCTCGGCGGCGCGGCCGAGCCGTTCACCGACCCGGACGGGTTCGCCTGGGAGACCACCGCCGCCGCGAACCTCTCCTGATCAGCCGCGCAGCAGGTCGGCGACGGCGACGATGCCGGGGGCGATCGTGTGCTCCGGGGTGTCGCCGAAGCCGAGGATCAGCCGTGGCGGGTGCGGCCCCGGCACCTGGTGCATCCGGGCCAGCCCGTACAGGCCGACGCCCCGCTGCCGGGCCTGGTCGATCACCTCCTGTTCGACGGCCCCCGGCGGCAGGTGCAGGATCGCGTGGAACCCGGCGGCGAGCCCGGTGACGCGGAGGCCGGGGGCGTGCGCGGCCAGCGCGTCGACGAGCGTCCGGCGCCGGGCGGCGTACTCGGTGCGGGCGCGGCGCAGGTGCCGGTCGTAGCGCCCGGATTCGATGAGCAGCGCCAGCGCCAGCTGGTCGAGGCCGGGACTCCCGCGGTCGGTGACGAGCTTGTCCCGGGCCAGCGCGGGCACCAGCCGTTCGGGGGCGACCAGCCAGCCCAGGCGCAGGGCCGGCGCGAGCGACTTGCTGACCGTGCCGAGCGAGACGACGCGGTCGGGGTCGAGGCCCTGCAGCGAGCCGACCGGGTCGCGGTCGTACCGGAATTCCGCGTCGTAGTCGTCCTCGATCACGACGCCGTCGCGCCGTCGCGCCCACGCGAGCAGCTCCTGACGGCGGTGCCCGGCGAGCACCACCCCCGTCGGCCACTGGTGCGCGGGCGTCACCAGCACGGCCCGCGCTCCGCTGCGGTCCAGCGCCTCGACGTCCAGGCCGGCTTCGTCGACCGGAACGGGCACCGCGGCCAGGCCGGCGGCGTTCGCCTGGCCGGTCGTCGACCCGGCGGTGCCGGGGTCCTCGAAGGCGAGCGTGTCCACTCCCCCGGCAGCGAGCGCCCGCAGCACCAGCCCGAACGCCTGCGCCATCCCGGTGCAGACGACGACCTGCCCGGCCGTGGCCGCGACCGCCCGCACCCGCCGCAGGTACGCCGCGAGCACCTCCCGCAGGTGCTGGTCGCCGATCGGGTCGCCGTAGTCGAACGCGGTGTTCGGCGCGGTGCGGCAGACCTCGCGGATCGCCCACGCCCAATCCTCGCGGGGAGCCAGGCGGAGATCGGGGACGCCGTGGCGGAAGTCGGCGATCGCGGGCCGGGGCCGGGTCGGCGGGCTGGGCGGCGGTGGCGTGGGCCGCGGGAGACCGGCGGCCGCCGCCACGCGCGTCGCCGATCCAGGACGGCTGGTCAGGTAGCCCTCGGCCTGGAGCTGGGCGTAGCAGTCCTGGACAAGACCGCGGGACAGGCCGAGGGCACCGGCGAGCTCGCGGGACGAGGGCAGCTTCTCCCCGCCCGCGAGGCGTCCGCCGCGGATCGCGTCGCGGAACTGCTCCTCCAGCTGGGTGCGCAACCCCGCACCGCTGTCCCGGTCGATGGTGAACAACAGCTCCGGACCCGAACCGGCCCACTCCACAGCCATGAAACTGGACCTTACCGGTGACCCGGTTGCCGCTTAACGTTCTTTTCATGACGACTGCGCTGCTCACCCCACCGGCCCGCTCCAGCCTCGTGTCCCGCGCCCTGCTGGTGCGGTTCGTCTCGATCATCGGCTCGGCGATCGGCTTCTACCTGCCGCTCTCCGTGGTGCCGCTGTTCGCGAAGCAGGCCGGGTCGGAAGCCGGCGCGGGGCTGGCGACGGTGGCGTTGCTGCTGGCCACCGTGGCCGCCGAGCTGGTGACCCCGCGGCTGGTCGTCCGCGTCGGCTACCGGTGGGCGCTGGCCATCGGGCTGGTCCTGCTCGGCGCGCCGACGCTCGTCCTCACCTTCAGCAACGACATCGGTGTGATCGTCGCGGTCAGCGTGGTGCGCGGAATCGGGTTCGCCATCGCCGTGGTGGCCGGCGGCGCCGTCACCGCGCTGCTGATCCCGGCGGACCGGCGGGGCGAGGGCCTCGCGCTGGTCGGGATCGTCGGCGGGATCCCGGGGCTGCTCGCGTTGCCGGCCGGCGTGTGGGCGGCGGCGCACTGGGGTTACACGCCGGTGTTCGTGGTGACGACGGTGGCCACCCTGCTCGCCCTGCTGTCGGTGCCCGGTCTGCCGCGTCACTCCGTGACGGCGAAGGAGGACGGCGGGCACGGCGTGCTGGCCGGCCTGCGCAACCCGGTGCTGACCCGTCCCGCGACGCTCTTCGCGGTGTCGGCCGCCGCGGTCGGCGTCCTCGTCACCTTCCTGCCGCTCGCCGCGTCGGACCAGCCCGCCTGGGTCGCCGCGAGCGCGTTGCTCGCCCAGCCCGCGGCGGCCACCGCGGCGCGTTGGGTCGCCGGGCGGATCGGCGACCGCCACGGCCCGGCGTGGCTGCTCGTGCCGGGGCTGGTGCTGTCCGCGGCCGGGATGGCGGCCATCGCCTTCACCGGCACCCCGGCCGCGGTGATCGGCGGGGCGCTCGTGTTCGGCGCCGGGTTCGGTGCGCTGCAGAACGCGACGCTGACGCTGATGTACGCCCGGGTGCCCGCCGGCGGCGAGAGCGCGGTGAGCGCGATCTGGAACGCGGCCTACGACCTCGGCATGGCGGCCGGCGCGCTGGGCGCCGGGCTGATCATCAGCTCGGCCGGGTACCCGATGACCTTCGCCATCACCGCCGTGGTGATCCTGCCCGCGCTGCTGCTGGCGCGGCGTGACCGGCGTCCGTGACGGAGACTGGGTCGCGTGCCCGAACTCCCCGAAGTGGAACTCGCCCGCCAGGTCCTCGCCGGTGCGCTCGGCCGGGCGATCCGCGCGGTCGACGACCACGACGACTGGGTCTGCCGCCCGCACGCTCCGGGGGACATCGCCACCGCGTTGCGCGGCGGGCGGCTCACCGAAGCCCACCGGCGGGGCAAGACCCTCTGGTGCGAAACGGAAAACGGCGACGGGCAGCCCGGCCCCCACCTCGGTCTGCACCTGGGGATGGCCGGGCAGCTGCGGTTCGCGGGCGAAAGCGGACCGCCCGGCCCGCAACGGTTCCGCAGCCGCGAGGAGAAACCCGAGTGGTTCCGGTTCGGGATCACTTTCGCCGACGGCGAACAACTGCGGCTGTTCGACACACGGCGGCTCAGCCGGGTGCGGCTCGATCCGGACCTCGACGCGCTCGGCCCGGACGCCGGCGAGATCTCGCGCCGCGACTTCGGGGAGCGCGTCGGCCGCGGGCGGGCGCCGCTGAAGGCGCGGCTGCTGGACCAGTCGGTGGTGGCCGGGATCGGCAACCTGCTGGCCGACGAAACCCTCTGGCAAGCGGCGCTCGACCCGGCCCGGCCGGTGCACGAATTGGACGGCGACGACCTCGCGGACCTGCACAAGGCGCTGCGGAAGGCGTTGCGCGCGGCGATCCGCCACGGCGGCGTGCACACCGGCGAGATCATCGGCCACCGCCGTCCGGGCGGCCACTGCCCCCGCTGCGGCGCGGAGATGCACCACGGCACGGTCGGCGGCCGGTCGACCTGGTGGTGCTCGAAGGAACAAGCCGGGTAGCGCGGGCGCCGGCCGTCGTCGGTCCCCGGCCCGGCGTGGCCGCCGGCGGCCACGGTCCCGGGCTCCGGCGGGCGGGAGCGCATCCTCGCGGGCGGTTTTTGTCGGTGGCAGCCGGTACCGTCGCGGACATGGCAACACTGGTCACCTTCCACGCCCACCCGGACGACGAGTGCCTCCGCACCGCGGGCGTGATGCGCAAGGCCGTCGAAGAGGGGCACCGGGTCGTGCTCGTCGTCGCCACCAAGGGCGAGGTCGGCGAAGTACCCGAAGGATTCCTCGCCGAGGGCGAAAAACTGGAGGACCGGCGCGTCCAGGAGGCGTACGCGGCCGCGGAGATCCTCGGCGTCGAGCGCGTCGAATTCCTGGGCTACCGCGACTCGGGGATGATGGGCGAGCCGACGAACGACGACCCGGCGTGCTTTTGGCGCGCCGACGTCGAAAAAGCGGCCGAGCAGCTGGCGGCGATCCTGCGCGAAGAGTCGGCCGACGTGCTGACGGTCTACGACGACAACGGCGACTACGGCCACCCGGACCACATCCAGGTCCACCGCGTCGGCATCCGGGCCGCCGAGCTGGCCGGCACGGCCCGCGTGTTCCAGGCGACGTTCAACCGCGAGTTCATGCAGCGCGGCTTCGAAGCGGCGGTGGAGGAAGGGCTGATGCCGCCGGAGGCGGCGCCGACACCACCGCCGGACGTGGAGTTCGGCAAGCCGGAAGCCGAGATCACCGCGGCGGTCGACGTGTCGAAGTACGCACCGGTGAAGCGGGCGGCGATGCGGGCCCACCCGAGCCAGATCAGCGAGGACATGTTCATGCTGGCGATGCCGGACGACGCGTTCACGTTCGCTTTCGGGACCGAGTGGTTCATCCGGGCCGGGCAAGGACCGGGAATCACGGAGACGGACCTGATGGCCGGTCTCTGAGCCGGGGGCGGTTGGCCGGCCAGGGGCGGGTTGAGGGGCGCGAGATGCCTCTCCAGTCACGCGAGATGCCCCTCCGATCACGCGAGTTCGCCGTTCCGGTACACCGCACACGGTGACCAGATCCGGACTCGCGTGACTGGAGGGGCATCTCACGTGATTGGGCGGGCATCACGCGTGACTGGACGGGCATCACGTTGGCTGGGCGGGTTACTCGAGCGCGGCGGTCACCTCCAGCTCGACCAGCTGGTCCGGGAACCCCAGCTGGGCCACCCCCAGCAGCGTGCTCGCCGAGGCGAACGCCGGGCCGATTTCCGATGCCGCCAGCCGGTCCCACACCGACGACAGCGTCGAACGGTCGGTGGTCACCACGTAGATCACCGTGCGCACCACGTCGAACGGCGAAGCTCCCGCGAAGGCCAGTGCGGCCGCCGTGTTCGCCACCACCTGATCGGTCTGGGCCAGGACACCACCGGCGACGACCGTGCCGTCTTCGGTGAGCGGGCACTGGCCCGCCAGGTACACCGTCCGGCGGGCCGAGGTCACCGTCACGTGGTGGTAGCCCGGTGGGGTGTGCAGACCGGGCGGGTTCTGCCGTTCAATGGTCACCACCGCATCTTCACCACCGCGGCAACCGGATTTCTCGGGAGGACGCGTGCGCAGGACCATCGACTGGGCGGACGGCGCCGTCGTCATCATCGACCAGACCGCGCTGCCCGGCGAATACCGGCTGCTCGAACTGCGGACCGTCGACGAGCTGGTCGACGCCGTCAAACGGCTCGCCGTCCGCGGGGCGCCCGCGCTCGGGGCAGCCGGGGCGCTCGGGGTGGCGCTGGCCGCCCGGCGGGGCGGCGATGTCGAGCAAGCCGCCGAGGTCATCGCCACCGCCCGGCCGACCGCCGTCAACCTGGCCTGGGGCGTCCAGCGGGCGCTCGGAAAGCTCGGCGAAGGCGCCGACGCCGTGCTCGCCGAAGCGCTGGCCCTGCTCGACGAGGACGAACGGCTCAACAAGACCGCCTCCAGGCACGCCGCTGAGATCGTGCTCGCCGAGTGCCCGCGACGGCCTCTGCGGCTGCTGAGCCACTGCAACGCCGGGCGGCTGGCGACCGTCGGGTGGGGCACCGCGCTCGGGGTCGTGTGGCACCTGCACGAACGCGGGCTCGTCGAAGAAGTCCTCGTCGACGAGACGCGCCCGCTGCTCCAAGGCGCCCGGCTGACGGCGTGGGAGCTCGCCCAGGCCGCCGTCCCCTACCGCGTCCAGCCCGACTCCGCGGCCGCCGCCGCGATGGCGCGCGGGCTGGTCGACTGCGTGCTCGTCGGCGCCGACCGGATCGCCGCGAACGGCGATGTCGCCAACAAGATCGGCACCTACGGCCTGGCCATCGCCGCCCGGTACCACGGGGTGCCGTTCGTCGTCGTCGCGCCTTCGTCCACAGTGGATAGCAAGCTCGGGGACGGCGCGGGCATCGCCATCGAAGAACGCGACGCCCGCGAGCTCACCCATTACGCCGGGGTGCCGATCACGCCGCCGGACGCGGACGTCTTCAACCCCGCGTTCGACGTCACCCCGTACGACCTCGTCACGGCCGTGGTCACCGAGCACGGCCGCTTGACCCCTTAGCCAGGACCTCAGGGTCGCGGGCCGATCTCCCGCCCGCCGTCGGTCACCGTGATCGCCATCGCCGGGCAGGAGTCCGCCACGTCGAGCACGGTCTCGTCCGCTTCGACCGACGGCGTCACCGGGCGGGCCACCGCGCCGTCGAGGGTGAACGCCTCGGGCATCAGTGCCGCGCACATCCCCGATCCGATGCAGGTGTGTTCGTCGACTTCCACGTGCCAGCTCATGTCACCATCCGATCGGCATCGACCGCGGTCCGCGGACGAGCATTTGCGTCTTCCACACGATATCGCCGGCGAGGTGCAACCCCGGCAGCTCGGTGACCAACGCGCGCAGCGCCTCCTGCAGCTCCAGCCGGGCCAGGGGCGCGCCGAGGCAGTGGTGGACGCCGTGGCCGAAGCCCAAGTGGTGGTTTTCCTCGCGGTCGAAGCGCAACTCGTCCGCGTCGCCGAACTGGAGCCCGTCCCGGTTGGCCGCGCCGATCGCCACCAGCACCGGCTCGCCCGCCCGGACCAGCACACCGCCGACCTCGACGTCTTCGGTGGCGTACCGCGCGAACCCCGCGCCGGCACCCAGCGGCACGAACCGCAGCAGTTCCTCGACCGCGGCCGGGATCAGGTCCGGGTCGGCGCACAACCGCTCCCACCGCCCGCGCTGGTCCAGCAGCGCGTAGACGAAGTTCGGGATCTGGCTCGCGGTGGTCTCGTGCCCGGCGACGAGGATGCCGACGCACAGGTCGACCAGCTCCAGCTCGGTCAGCCGGTCGCGGGTGTCGCGAGCCTCGATCAGCGCCGTCATCAGGTCGTCCTGGGGCCGCTCACGGTGCTCGGCGATCAGACCGCGCATGTAGTCGCGCAGCTCTTCGCGATTGCGCTCGAACTCCTCGGGCGTCAGCCCGCTCGTCGACAGCGCCGCGTCGCTCCACACGCGGAACTTCGGCCGGTCGGCGACCGGGACGCCGAGCAGCTCGCAGATCACCGCGACCGGGATCGGCAACGCGTAGGCGTCGACGAGGTCGGCGGGCGGACCGGCCGCCTTCATGTCCGCGATGAGCTCGGTCGCCAGTGCGGCGACGCGCGGCCGGAGCAGCTCGACGCGGCGCATGGTGAACGCCTTCGCGACCAGCGTCCGCAGCCGCGTGTGGTCGGGCGGGTCCATCTGCAGGATGCCGCCCTCCCGGACCACGGGTGAACGGCGCGGAGCGTCCTTCTCCTTCTCCATCGCCCGCGAGAACCGGCGGTCGCCCAGCACCAGCCGGGCGTCGGCGTAGCGGGTGGCCAGCCACGCCGGCTCCCCGTAGGTCATCTTCACCCGGACCAGGCCGTCGGCGTCCCGGGCGGCCGCGTACGCCTCGTTCAGGTCGAGCCCGGCCTCCTCGTTGAAGGGGTAGGCGAGCGGTTCGGTGTGGGTGGCGGTCATGCGGAACCCCCGTGAGTTTGTAAGCGGCTGCTTACAAAGCTACACAGTTTCTCTCCACCTGTCACGATCCGCCATTGCCCAGTCACCGAACACTAGGTTACGGTGACCTAGGTGTGGATCGAAATCCTGCTGCTGTCGAAGCTGGCCGTCGAGCCGATGCACGGTTATGAACTGCGCAAAGCCGTGGAGGCGTCGACGGGCCACACCCTGTCGAACAACTCGCTCTACCCGACGCTGCGGCGGTTCGTCGACGCCGGCGCGGTGAGCCGCAGCGCCGAGGAACAGGAAGCCAAACCGCCGCGGCACGTCTACACGATCACCGAAGTCGGGCGGGAGCTGCTGCACGACATGCTCGCCGACTTCCCGGCCGACCTGGCGCTCAACGAGCCGGAGTTCCTGGCCCGCGTGGGGAACTTCGCCTGGCTGCGGCCGGGGGAACGAACGCGGGTGCTCGACACCCGCAAGAGCGCGCTGACCGCGGAGCGCGCCCGGCTCACCGGGCTCGCCGCCGGGCAGGCCGATCCGTGGAGCCGCGCCGCGCTGCACCACGTGCTCGGGAAGTTCGACGCCGAACTGCGCTGGCTCGCCGATCTCGAAACCGATCCGAGGGAAGACGCATGACCACCACCGAAGAGACGCCTCGCCTCCCCTTCGCCCGCGCCGACGCGCTCGCGATCGCCCCGGACTACGAAGTGCTCCGCCGTCAGGCGCCGGTGAGCCGGGTGCTCACCCCGGCCGGCGACCCGGCCTGGCTGGTGACGTCCTACGAAGAGGCCAAGGAAGTCTTCCGCGACCGCCGCTTCGGCCGCTCACACCCGGCGCCGGAACAGG
The DNA here is from genome assembly GCF_031082405.1 of Amycolatopsis sp. A133. Taxonomy (GTDB): domain Bacteria; phylum Actinomycetota; class Actinomycetes; order Mycobacteriales; family Pseudonocardiaceae; genus Amycolatopsis. The sequence continues at coordinate 21,051 of NZ_JAVHJU010000064.1, read as the reverse complement.
CGTCGCGGATTTCCCACGCCGCGCTGCAGGACGGCCCGAGCGGGGACTTCGAGAACGAAGAGCGGGAGCACAAGCGGATGCGCCGGATGCTGGCGCCCGCGTTCTCCGCGCCCCGCATGCGCGCCCTCGGCGACCGCATCGCGGAGCTGACCGACCGCTGCCTCGACGACATGCAAGCCGCGCGGGACGCAAACCCCGGCGAACCGGTCGACCTGACCGACTTCCTCGCGTTCCCCTTGCCGGTTCTGGTGATCTGCGAGCTGCTCGGCGTGCCGTACGCCGACCGGGAGCACTTCCGCGGGCTGTCCGAGCGGATCGCGGTGATGGACGGCGGCGAGGACGCCCAGGCGGCGATGGCGGAGTTCATGGCCTACATGACGGTGCTGGCCGACGCCAAGCGCGCGAACCCGCAGCCCGACGTCATCACCGACATGGTCGAGGTGCAGGCCGAGGACCCCACCTTCACCGACGAAGACCTCGCCCGGATGGGCGCCGGGCTGCTGTTCGCCGGCCACGAGACGACGTCGACGCGCATCGCGATGGGCACGCTGTTCCTGCTCACCGACACCGCCCGCCGCGACCGCTTCGCCGCCGACCCCGACGGTGAGGTGAACCAGACCGTCGAGGAGATCCTGCGGCTGACCGCCACCAGCGGCACCGGCCTGCTGCGGTACGCGCACGAGAACGTCGAGATCGCCGGCACGCGGATCATGCGCGGCGACGCCGTGCTGATCTCCAGCGACGCGGCCAACCGGGACGCGTCGGTGTTCGCCGATCCGGACGGGTTCGACCCGGACCGGACGCCGAACGTGCACCTCGCTTTCGGCACCGGCGCCCACGTCTGCATCGGCGCCAACCTCGCCCGCACCGAGCTGCGGACGGTGTTCCCGAAGCTGTTCCGCCGCTTCCCCGGCCTGCGGCTGGCCGTCGGGCTCGACGAGATCCCGGTGCGCACCAACCGCGTCGCCGGCGGGGTCGAGCGCGTTCCCGTGGAGTGGTGAGCGTGAAGATCACCGTCGACACGGGGAGCTGCGTCTCGTCCGGCCAGTGCGTGCTGCTGGCCCCGGAAGCGTTCGACCAGAACGAAGACGACGGCACGGTCGTCCTGCTCGCGGCCGAGCCGCCCGCCGGTGCGGAGGAGGCGGTCCGGCAGGCCGAACTGACCTGCCCGGCCGCCGCGATCCGCCTTTCCGGCGCGTAGGGCCGTCGCGCCCGCGTCCGGTTTGCCGGTTAGCCTGCTCCGATGAGTGCGCAGCCTGGCCGCAGACGGGACGCGGCCGCGACGCGGCAGGCGCTGCTCGACGCCGGCGCGAAGCTGTTCGCCGCGCGCGGGTTCGACCGGACGACCGTGCGGGACATCGCCGAGGAGGCCGGGGTCAACCAGTCGCTGCTCTTCCGCTACTTCGGCAGCAAGGAAGCGCTGTTCGAGGAGGTCATCGCCCGCAGCGGGCGCGAGCACCTCGAAACCCACCCGCCGGAGCTGCTGCTCAGCGCGTCGCTGCGCAGCATGCTCGCCCCCGGGGGCGACCGGAACCGGACGCTGGAGACCTACTTGCGCTCGTCGGGCAGCGGCGACGTCGGGGCCGTGCTGCGCGAGGAGATCGGCGACGAGTACGCCCGGATCCTGGCCACGCTGACCGACGCACCGGACGCCGAGCTGCGCGCCGACCTCGCGCTGGCCTGGCTGATGGGCATCGGGGTGGTCCGCGAGCTCACCGGCAAGCAGCCGATGGCCGGCGCCGACCCCGACGACATCGTCCGGCTCGTCCTCACCGCGGTCCGGACGCTGCTGGAGCGCGCCGAGTAACGGGGTCTGCCGCGGCCGGTCGTGAGTGGTAAGGCGGGTTAGAACCCGCCTTACCACTCACGACCGCTGTGGGCGGAGTGATCGAATTGCCGCTTTCGGTGTGATCCGCGACACCGTACCGTGGCCGGGTGACGACCGAGCCGGTGGAACGCGACTCCCCCGCCGAAATCGCCGCCGAGCACGACGAGGAGCGCCCGGCGCGGACCCTGTCCCGCGTTCCCGACCGCGTCGTCTACTTCGTCGCCCTCGCCGTCGCGGTCCTGGTGCTCAAGCAGGTGTTCTTCCCCTTCGCCAAGGGCAACCAGTTCTACCTCGTGCTCTTCCTCGGCGTGACGCTGCCGCTGGTCTTCCTCTGCTACCGCCCGCGGCTGCGCGGCCGTGACGACCCGGGCTGGACCGACTGGGCACTGGCGGTGGCCGCCCTCGCCGTCGGTCTCTACCCCGTGCTCGTCGGCTACGACGACTTCCTCGACCGCCAGGGCATCCTGTCGCCGCTGGACATCGTCGCGGGCGCGCTGCTGCTGCTCCTGGTCCTCGAAGCCACCCGTCGCACCACCGGGCCGGTGCTGCCGATCGTCTGCCTGCTCTTCCTGGCCTACGCCTACTACGGCGGCTTCCTCCCGCAGAACTGGGGCATCGCCCACGCCGGCCTCGACTTCAGCCAGATCGTCAACGCGCTCTTCAACGACGCCAGCGGGTTCTACGGCACCCCGCTGGACGTCGCGGCGAGCTACATCGTCCTGTTCACCCTCTACGGCGCGGTGCTCAACGCCTCCGGCGCCGGGAAGTTCTTCGTGGACATCTCCTTCGCCGCGTTCCGCCGGTCGCGGACCGCGCCGGGCCGCACCACCGTCCTGTCGGGCTTCCTGCTCGGCACGGTGTCGGGTTCGGGCACGGCCACCGCGGTCAGCCTCGGCTCGATCACCTGGCCGATCCTGCAGAAAGCCCGTTACCCGAAGGAAAACGCGGGCGGGCTGCTCGCCGCGTCCGGCATCGGGGCCATCCTCTCGCCGCCGACGCTGGGCGCCGCGGCGTTCATCATCGCCGAGTACCTGCAGACGTCGTACCTGAAGGTCCTGATCTGGGCGACCGTGCCGACGCTGCTCTACTACCTCGGCATCGTGTTCGCGATGGAGGCCGACGCCCGGCGCTTCCAGGCCGAAGCCGTCGACGTGCCGCACGAAAATCCGTGGAAGCTGTTGCTGCGCGGCGGTTACCACTTCCTGTCGCTGGCCGTCATCGTCGTGTTCCTCGCCCTGGACATCCCGCCGTTCGCCGCGGTCGTCTACGCCACCGGCGTCGCCGCGCTCTTCGCGTTGATCGCCCGGCGCCGGGATGTCAAAGGCTGGGCGAAGGACATGGTCGACGCGCTCTCGGCGGGCGTCCGGGGTGCGCTGCCGGTGATCGCGGTGTGCGCGGCGGCCGGCGTGATCACCTCGACCATCACCAAGACCGGGCTCGGCCTCGAACTCGCCGACGCGCTGGTGGAATTGGCCGGCGTGCTGACCGACAACGGCACGGTGGTCCTCATCCTGACCGTGCTGCTCTCCGCGATCGCCGTCGGCGTGCTGGGCCTGGCCGTGCCGGTCACCGCGAGCTTCATCATCGCCTGGGTGGTGATCGGCCCGGCGCTGGAGACGCTCGGGGTCGCCGACGCCGAGCGCGCGATGTTCATCTTCTACTACGCCGTGCTGTCGGAGGTCACGCCGCCGACCGCGCTCGCCGCGGTGGCTTCGGCGGCGATCACCGGCGGCTCGGTGCTCGGCACCATGTGGCAGTGCTGGAAGTACACGCTCCCGGCGTTCCTGGTGCCGATCGCCTTCGTGCTGACCGACAACGGCGCCGCGCTGCTGCTGGAGTCCGACGTTTTCACCGTGCTGTGGGTGACGGCGGTGTCCGCGCTGGCCGTCGCCGCGCTGGCGGTGGTGACCGGCGGCTGGCTCTTCGGGCCGGTCGCCACGCCGGTGCGGCTGCTGTTCGTCCCCGCCGCCCTGTGCCTGCTCTACCTGGAGCCGGTGCCGATGGCGATCGGCGCCGTGTGCGGTGCCGCCGCCTTGCTCACCCATGCCGTGATCAAGAGGAGGACAGCATGAAACGCGCAGTCGCCGCCGCCGCGGTGCTCGCCTTGGCCGTCACCGGCTGCGGCGGGAAGCAGCAGACCGACCAGGCCGCTCCCGGCGGGACGCAGTCCTGCGAAACCGCCGAAGGCCGGATCACCATCGCCACCGGCAACAGCGGCGGGGTGTACTACGTGCTGGGCGGCGGGCTCGCCCAGCTGGTCAGCAACAACACCAAGCTGCGCGCGACGGCCGCGGAAACCGGGGCTTCGGTGCAGAACATCCAGCAGCTGGTGGCCGGCAACTACGACGTCGCGTTCTCGCTGGCCGACACCGCGGCGGACGCGGTGAACGGCAAGGGGTCCTTCGCCGGGAAGCCGCAGAAGATCCAGGCCCTCTCCCGGATCTACCCCAACTCGACGCAGGTGCTCGTGCGCACGGATTCGGGGATCAACAGCGTCGCGGACATGAAGGGCAAGCGGATCTCGACGGGCTCGCCGAAGTCCGGCACCGAAGTGATCGCGAACCGCCTCCTGCAGGCGGCCGGGCTCAAGCCCGACGCCGACGTCCAGGCGCAGCGGCTGGACCTGGCCAAGACCGCGGACGGCATGAAGGCGGGCACCCTCGACGGGCTCGTCTGGTCGGGCGGGCTGCCGACCGCGCAGATCACCGACATCACCACGTCCCTGAAGGACAAGGTGAAGTTCCTCGACATCACGCCGTTGCTGCCCGCGCTGAAGCAGGTCAACCCGGTCTACGACCAGGCCGTGATCCCGAAGGCCGCCTACGGGCAGCCCGCGGACGTGCCGACGGTGGTGGTGCCCAACCTGCTGCTGGTGCGCGAAGACTTCCCGGCGGGCAACGCGTGCGCGATCACGAAGCTGATCTTCGACAAGCAGGCGGAGCTGGCGAAGGTGCACCCGGCGGCGAAGGAGATCTCGCGGCAGCTGGCGACGCAGACCGACCCGGTGCCGCTGCACCCGGGGGCCAAGCAGGCGCTCGGCTAGGGTCCACGGTGTGGACGCCGGTGACTACCTCGAGGCGGCGGTCCGCGACGTCCTGACCGCGCCCGAGCCGCGCGTCGACGACCAGGTGGGGTACGCCGCCCTGCTGCTCGCGGTCGCCGGCGCGCCCGGCGAGGCCGACCGGCTGGTCACGCACTGGCAGGCCCGCACGGACCGGCCGGTGGCCGCCCTCGCGGCCGATCCGGTGCGGGCGCGCGCGTGGGCGATGCTCTTCGAAGCCCGGGGGGCGCGGCCGGGCTGGGCCGAGGGCCTGCCGCCGCTGGACCTCGACGCCGAGGAGCGCGCGCACTCGGCTGCCCTGCGCCGTCCGGTCTCGGACCTGGAGGGTGTCCTCCCGCCGGGCCCGGTGGCGGAGGTGGTGAAGCAGGTGGCGCCGTCGCGCCCGGACCGCGTCCGCACGGCGCTGGCCGACGGTGACCTCGGCCGCTGGGCCTCGCCGGCCGGGCCGCGGCCGGACGTCGCCACGCTCGCGGCGACCCGCGCGCTGGCCCCGGCGCTGGTGGCGGGTGCGGACCCGCTCGGCCTGCACGACTGGGCGCCGGCGTGCGCGGGCGCGCTGATCGCGGCGCTGCACGAGCGGTACCCGCCGGAGCTGGGCACCTGGCCCGAGCTGATCGCGGAGATCCTGCGCCTGCGCGGCGGCTCGGCGGCCCCGCCCCCGGCGTCGGAGGCGGCGATCCGTTCGGCGGAGCTGCGGCTGGGCGTCTCGCTGCCTCCCGATCACCGCGAGTTCCTGCGCACCTGCGACGGCCTGCCCGCGGACGTGGTGTTCCCGCGCCTGCTCGGTACGGCGGACCTGCGTGCCGAGGACGGCGTCGTGGTCCTGTCGGAGCCGCCGGTGCTGCTGCTTTCGGCCGGGCACGTGGTCGAGGTCGACCCGGTCCTGGGCACGACGGTCCACCGGTCCTTCCGGGCGGCGCTGGGCCGGCACGCCACGTTGCTCGCCCAATCCGGCTAGCTTGGACCCGGTGACCACCCTCACCGCGGAGAAGATCACCCCCGGGAACGTCGCCGCGGCATGCCAGCTGGCCGTCGAACCCCATCAGAAGGCCTTCGTCGCGCCTGTCGCCGTCTCGCTCGCCGAGGCGTACACGCAGCCGGAGATCGCCTGGCCACGCCTGATCCTCGCCGACGGCGAACCCGCCGCGTTCGTGATGGGCGGCTTCAACCCGGCCGCCGAGTTCGACTTCTTCCGCTGCGGGATCTGGCGGCTCAACGTCGGCGCGGGCGTCCAGGGCCGCGGTTACGGCCGGTTCGCCGTCGAAACGGTCCTGGAAGAGGCCCGGCGACGCGGTCACAAGGCCGCGACGGTGCTGTGGATCCCGGCCGAGGGCGGTCCGGAGGAGTTCTACCTCAAGCTGGGCTTCCGTCCCACCGGGCAGACCCACCACGGCGAGATCGTCGGCCGGATCGAGCTTTAGACCTGCCCGCGCTTCTTCCGCTCGGTGTACTCGCGCATCCGCTTCGGGTAACCGACGCGGGCGACCTCGTAGACGGGGATCGACCGGCGGTGGCCGAACTGCTGGGCGGCTTCCAGGCTGCCGATGCGCCGCCGGGTCCATTCGCCGTCGTGGGCGATCAACACCACAGTGGTCTCCGTGACGTTGGTCTTCGGCTCCACGAAGGCCTCCACACCCCGCCGGGTGGCCGCCCACTCCTCGAGGTGGCGGGTGTCCTCTGAGCTGGCTTTCCGCAGCGTGCCGGCCCGTTGACCACCCTTGGCCCGCCTGCGCAGCGAGTCGAAGAGACCCACCTCGACCACCCTCCCTCACGAGACTTCCGCCACTCATTATCCCGGACTCCGCGTGTGGTCGGCGTCGCACACCCGGCTAGCTCGCAGCCCCGTCCGGCGTAGTGACAAGATGGCGGGTGTCGCGCGCGCGGTTATACCGGCCACGGGCGGCACCAGAGCACCACCCCACTGCTTGCCGAGGAGTTAATGAAGTGACCGACACCTCCGCCGACCTCGTGATCCTGGGAGGCGGATCGGGCGGCTACGCCGCGGCGTTCCGCGCGGCCGAGCTGGGCCTTTCCGTCACGTTGATCGAGAAGGACAAGCTGGGCGGGACGTGCCTCCACCGGGGCTGCATCCCGACCAAGGCCCTGCTGCACGCCGCCGAGGTCGCCGACGAGACCCGTGAAGCCGAGGCGGTCGGCGTCAAGGCCGTCTTCGAGGGCATCGACATCGCCGGGGTCAACAAGTACAAGGACGGGATCGTCGCCCGTCTGTACAAGGGCCTGCAGGGCCTGGCCAAGGCGCACAAGGTGAACCTCGTCGAGGGCAGCGGCACGTTCGTCGGCGGCACGACCGTCGAGGTGGACGGCACCCGCTACACCGGCAAGAACGTCATCCTCGCCACCGGCTCCTACTCGCGCACGCTGCCCGGCCTGGAGCTCGGCGGCCGCATCATCGCCAGCGAGCAGGCCCTGTCCCTCGACTACGTCCCCAAGAAGGTCGTGGTCCTCGGCGGCGGCGTCATCGGCGTCGAGTTCGCCAGTGTCTGGGCCTCCTTCGGCGTCGACGTCACCATCGTCGAGGCCCTGCCGCGGCTGGTCCCGAACGAGGACGAGTTCGCGTCCAAGCAGCTCGAGCGCGCTTTCCGCCGCCGCAAGATCGCCTTCAAGACCGGCGTGAAGTTCACCGGCGCGAAGCAGGACGACAACGGCGTGAGCGTTTCGCTGGAGTCCGGCGAGACCATCGAGGCCGACCTGCTGCTGGTCGCCGTCGGCCGCGGGCCGAACTCGGCCGGCCACGGCTACGAGGAGGCCGGCGTCAAGATCGAGCGCGGCTTCGTCATCACCGACGAGCGGCTGCGCACGAACCTGCCGAACGTCTACGCCGTCGGCGACATCGTCCCCGGCCTGCAGCTCGCGCACCGCGGCTTCCAGCAGGGCATCTTCGTCGCCGAGGAGATCGCCGGGCAGAACCCGCGCGTGATCGACGAGAGCGGCATCCCGCGGGTCACCTACTCGCACCCGGAGGTCGCGTCGGTCGGGCTGACCGAGTCGCAGGCCAAGGACAAGTACGGCTCGGACGTCACGACGTTCACCTACGACCTCGGCGGCAACGGCAAGAGCCAGATCCTCAAGACCTCCGGCGGGGTCAAGCTGGTCAAGGCCCCGGACGGCCCGGTCGTGGGCGTCCACATGGTCGGCGACCGCGTCGGCGAGCTGATCGGCGAAGCGCAGCTGATCTACAGCTGGGAGGCTTTCCCCGAAGACGTCGCGCCGCTCATCCACGCGCACCCCACCCAGACCGAGGCCCTCGGTGAAGCGTTCCTCGCCCTCGCGGGGAAGCCGCTGCACGTGCACAGCTGACGTCCCACCAGCAGAACCCAGACCCACGCGAAACTTGGAAGAGGAGTCAGCGAACGATGGCCTACTCCGTCACACTGCCGGAGCTCGGGGAGAGCGTCACCGAAGGCACCGTCACCCGGTGGCTTAAGCAGGAGGGCGACACCGTCGAGGTCGACGAGCCGTTGCTCGAGATCTCGACCGACAAGGTCGACACCGAGGTGCCCTCCCCGGTGGCGGGCACGGTCGTGAAGATCAGCGCCCAGGAGGACGAGACCGTCGAGGTCGGCGGCGAGCTCGCCGTGATCGACGACGGCACCGGCGGCGTGCCGGAGTCCTCCGGTTCCTCCGCCCCGGCGCAGGAAGAGCCCGCCGCCTCCGAGCCCGAGCCGGAGTCCGAGCCGCAGGCCCAGGACAGCGCGCCGAGCAAGCCGGACACCGCGCCGGCCGCGGGCGGCGAAGGCACCGAGGTGAAGCTGCCCGAGCTGGGCGAAAGCGTCACCGAGGGCACCGTCACGCGCTGGCTGAAGGCGGTCGGCGACTCGGTCGAGGTCGACGAGCCGCTGCTCGAGATCTCCACCGACAAGGTCGACACCGAGGTGCCGTCGCCGGTGGCCGGCACGGTGCTGGAGATCCGCGCGGGCGAGGACGAGACCGTCGAGGTCGGCGGCGTCCTGGCCGTGATCGGTGACGCGAACGCGGCGCCGAAGGCCGAGTCCAAGCCGGAACCCAAGCCCGAGCCGAAGCCGGAACCCAAGCCGGAGCCGAAGCCCGAGCCGGTTCAGGAGTCGAAGCCCGAGCCCAAGCCGGAACCGAAGCCCGAGCCGCAGGCCGCCCCCGCGGCGAAGGCGGCCGAGGCGGCCCCGGCCGCCTCGGCGAAGGACAGCTCGGCGGACGGCCCGTACGTCACGCCGCTGGTCCGCAAGCTCGCGTCCGAGCACGGCATCGACCTCGCGTCGCTGACCGGCAGCGGCGTCGGCGGCCGGATCCGGAAGCAGGACGTCCTGGCCGCGGCCGAGGAGAAGCAGAAGGCCGCCGCCGCACCGGCTCCGGCCGCTGCCGCCGCTCCGGCCGCCGCTGCCCCGTCGGCGCCCGCCGCGCGTCCCGCGGCCGCGGTGTCGCCGGAGCTCGCGGCGCTGCGCGGCACCGTGCAGAAGGCCAGCCGGATCCGCCAGATCACGGCCACCAAGACCCGCGAGTCGCTGCAGATCGCCGCGCAGCTCACGCAGGTCCAGGAGGTCGACGTCACCAAGATCGCCAAGCTGCGGCAGCGGGCGAAGGCGGCCTTCAAGGAGCGCGAGGGCGTCAACCTGACGTTCCTGCCGTTCTTCGCGAAGGCCACGGTCGAGGCGCTCAAGCAGCACCCGAACGTCAACGCGTCCTACAACGAGGACACGAAGGAGATCACCTACCACGGCGCCGTGCACCTGGGCATCGCGGTGGACACCGAGCGCGGCCTGCTCTCGGTCGTGATCCACGACGCGGGCGAGCTGAGCCTGGCCGGTCTCGCGCACCGGATCGCCGACCTGGCGGGCCGCGCGCGGTCGGGCCAGATCAAGCCGGACGAGCTGTCGGGCGGCACGTTCTCGATCACGAACATCGGCAGCGTCGGCGCGCTGTTCGACACGCCGATCATCGTGCAGCCGCAGTCGGGCATCCTCGGCACGGGCGCGGTCGTCAAGCGCCCGGTCGTGATCGCGGACGCCGACGGCAACGACACGATCGCCGTCCGGTCGATGGCGTACCTGCCGCTGACCTACGACCACCGCCTGGTGGACGGGGCCGACGCGGGCCGCTTCCTGACGACGATCAAGCAGCGCCTGGAAGAGGGCAACTTCGAGAGCGAACTCGGCCTCTGACCGCATGACCGCGAAGGGCTCCGCACCAGCCGGTGGGGAGCCCTTCGCGGCGTTCGGGGCCTGGCTCGCCGGCCACCGCGGCGATGTTTCGGTGGTCGCCGGGGACGGCGCCGGGCTCCGCCTGAGCCACCTCCCGGACGTGCCGCGCGTCCTGGCCTCGACGATCAAGGTCGTCCCGCTGCTCGCCTACACGACCGCGGTGGCCGGCGGGCTCGACCCGGACCAGCCGGTCCGGGTCGGCGACTGGGACGCGTTCCACCCCTTCGACGGCGACGGCCCGCTCGGCGCCGGTGCGCACCACCGGGCCCTGACCTCCCTGGGCATCGCCTGCGACGAGTACGGCGTCGCCCGCGACCCGGAGCGGCTCGTCCCGCTCGACGCGATCGCCACGGCGATGATCTCCCTGAGCGACAACGCCGCCCCCGACTACCTCCGGGCCCGGCTCGGCGACGAGGCGCTGCGGGCGGCGGCGGCGGACGGCGGCTGGCCGGACGCGGACCTCCGCTGGTTCTGCGGCGAAACCCTCCGCTCGTTCTTCCCCGGCCACCCGGACCTGACCGCGCGCTTCACCGCCGATCCGGAGTTCCGGCGGGAAGTCCTCGACCGCGTCCGCGGCGAGCCGATCTCCGCCGAAGCGGAGTGGGCGTGGACGCAGGGGACCGCCCGGGGTACCGCCGCGGAACTGTTCGCCTTCCACCGCCACCTCGCCACGGCGGACTCCCCCGCCGCCGCGCTCGCGCGCCGCAAGCTCGGCGGCGACACGCTGTACAAGGGCGGGAGCCTGCCCCGCACCCGCGGCTTCGGCCTGTCCACCGGCGGCGGCACCGTCGCGGTGCTGTTCACCGGCACGGACTTCCCCGAGGTGCCGCTCCCCGCGCTGGGCCTGGCGATCCTGTCCCACCTCGACGCTTTCGCGCGGGACCTGGGCGTGCGGACGCACCCCTGATGGGCCACGATCGAACCATGCGAGTACTGATCGCCGGAGCGAGCGGCTTGATCGGGTCGGCGCTGGGCGACCGCCTGCGGCGCGAGGGCCACGAGGTCCGCCGTCTGGTGCGGCGTGAAGCGCGCGAAGGCGGCGAATTCCGCTGGGACCCCCCGTCGGGCACCATCGCGAGCGGCGCCTTCGAGGGTGTGGACGCCGTCGTGAACCTGGGCGGGCAGCGGCTGTTCCCCGGCCGGTGGAGCGCGATGCGCAAGCAGCAGCTCACCGACAGCCGGGTCGAGCCGACCGAGGTGCTCGCCGAAGCCGTCGCCGAACACGGCGTCGGGGTGCTCGTCAACGCCTCCGCCGTCGGGTACTACGGCCACCCGCACGAGTCCACTGTGGACGAGACGGCGCCGCGCGGCGCGGGTTTCCTCGCCGAGCTCTGCGAAGCCTGGGAAGCCGCCACAGCGGGTGCCGGGGACGCGCGGGTCGTCAAGATCCGGACCGGGCTGGTGCTGTCGGCGAAGGGCGGGTTGTACGGCACGCTGCGCCCCCTCTTCGCCCTGGGCCTGGGCGGGCGGCTCGGCGACGGCCGCCAGTACATGCCGTGGATCGCGCTGGAGGACGAAGTCGGCGCGATCGTCCACGTCCTGACGCACGACGAGGTGTCCGGGCCGGTGAACCTGACCGGCCCGGCCCCGGTGACCAACGCCGAGTTCACCCGCGCCGTCGGCCGCGTGCTGCACCGGCCCGCGCCGTGGTGGGTGCCGGGGATCGCGCTCAAGGCCGTGCTCGGCCAGGCCGGTGAGGAGATGGCGCTGTTCGGGCAGCGGGCCGTCCCGGCCGTGCTGGAACGGTCCGGGTACGAGTTCCGGCACCGGACCCTGGACAGCGCGCTCGCCGCGGCATGACAGTCCAGCTCAAGCGCTGGCTCGTTGTCGGTTTTGCGCTGACGGCGGCGTTCGTGGCGCTCGGGCTCGGCGTCGCCCGGCACCCGCTGACCCTCGACGCCCAGGTGGCGAACGCCCTCCACGGCGTCTACACGCAGCCGCTCGGGCGGGTGGCGGAGATCGGCAGCGACATTCTCGGCCCGGTGCTGCCGTTCGTGCTCGGCATGGCGCTGCTCGCGCTGGCGCTGCGGCACCGGCAGCACGCGGGGCTGTGCGTGCGGCTCGCCGTCGTGCTGGTGCTGTGCCGGCTGACCAGCCTGACGGCCAAGCCGGTCTTCCTGCGGGAACGCCCGCGCGACTACCCGGACCTGAGTTATCCGAGCGGGCACGTGGTGTCGGTGGCGAGCACCGGCTTCGTCCTGGTGCTGCTGTGCGCGTGGCTGTGGCCGCGGCTGGTGCGGCGCGTTGCGGTGGCCGTCGCGGCCGCGGTGGTGCTGTCGGCGGCCTGCCGCGTCGTGCTCGGCGTGCACTGGGTCACCGACACGATCGGCGCAGTGCTGGCGGTGACCGGTGTCGGGCTGCTCTCGGCGTGCGCCTTGCGGCTGCTTCCCCCGGGTGACGGGCGTAGCCTCGACGGGTGAGTTCTTCCCGCACTTCCTGCCGCGCCAGCACCGAGCCCGTCGACGTCCGCGAACTGGGCACGATCGACTACACCGAAGCCTGGGAGCTCCAGCGCGGCTTTTTGACGGCCCGCGCGGACGGCACGGCGCCGGACACGATGCTCCTGCTGCAGCACCCGTCGGTGTACACGGCGGGCAAGCGCACCGAGCCGGCCGACCGCCCCACGGACGGCACCCCGGTGATCGACGTCGACCGCGGCGGCAAGATCACCTGGCACGGCCCGGGCCAGCTGGTGGGCTACCCGATCGTGCAGCTCGGCGACCCGATCGACGTCGTCCACTACGTGCGGCGCCTGGAGGAGGCCCTGATCCACGTGTGCGACCGGCTGGGCGTGACCAGCGGCCGCGTGGAAGGCCGCAGCGGCGTGTGGATCCCGGCCGACGACCGCGGGATCGAGCGCAAGATCGCGGCGATCGGCATCCGCGTCCAGCGAGGCGTGACGATGCACGGCTTCGAGCTGAACTGCAACGCCGACCTGGCGGCCTTCGACACGATCGTCCCGTGCGGCATCCGCGACGCGGGCGTGACGTCGCTGTCGTACGAGCTCCAGCGGGACGTGACGGTGGAAGCGGTGCTGCCCCTGGCCCGCGACGCGGTGCTCGCGGCGTTGGAGGGCGAGCTGCCGGTGAGCGAGGACCGCTGGCTGCCGCGCCCGGAGGCCCCGAAGGCCCCCGGCGTCACATTCGCCCTGCAGAACTGAAGACCGTGAAGGCCACCTGTGGACAGCAGGTGGCCTTCACGGTCTCGACGCCCCGGAACTGTCGGACCGTTCCGCTAGCGTGGAAAACGGGGGCTGCTCAGTCCAGCTGCGGGGCAACCTCGGCGGCGATCAGCTCGATCTGGTCCAGGTCCGAAAGGTCGAGCAGCTGCAGGTAGACCCGGGTGATCCCGGTCTTCTCCCGCCACTGCCCGATCCGGTCGACGACCTCGGCGGGCGTGCCGGCCAGGCCGTTGGCCCGCAGCTCGCCGACGTCCCGCCCGATCACCCCGGCCCGCCGTGCGACCTCTTCCTCGGACCGGCCCACGCCGATGACCAGGGCCACCGAGCGCAGGATCTCCTTCGGGTCGCGGCCGATCTCCGCCGCCGCCGCGTCGACGCGGGCGAACTGCGCCGCCGCCGTTTCGGCGTCCACGAACGGGAGGTTGAACTCGTCGGCGAAGCGCGCGGCCAGTGCCGGGGTGCGCTTCTTGCCCCCGCCGCCGATGATCACCGGCGGTGCCGGGGACTGCGCCGGTTTGGGCAGGCCCGGCGAATCCTTGAGCGTGTAGTACCGGCCGTCGAACGAGTACGTCGAGCCCACCGGCGTCTTCCACAGCCCGGTGATGATCTCGAGCTGCTCGGCGTAGCGGTCGAAACGCTCCTTCAGCGGCGGCAGCGTCAGGCCGTACGCTTCGTGCTCGGCGTCGTACCAGCCGGAACCCAGGCCGAATTCGACGCGGCCCCCCGACATGTGGTCGACCTGCGCCACGGAGATGGCCAGCGGCCCGGGGTGCCGGAACGTCGCCGCCGTGACGAGCGTGCCGAGCCGGATGCGGCTGGTCTCCCTGGCCAGGCCGGCGAGGGTGATCCACGCGTCGGTCGGGCCGGGCAGGCCGTCGGCCGAGCCCATCCTCAGGTAGTGGTCGCTGCGGAAGAAGGCGTCGTAGCCGGCGGCTTCGGTCGCCTTGGCCACGCGCAGCAGGTCGTCGTAGCTGGCCCCCTGCTGGGGCTCGGTGAAGATCCTCAAGTCCACAAAAGTCAGCCTATAGAGACGTCGGGCTCCGTGCGCCTCAGCCGTACCAGCATGCGGACGATGACGTCCTCGATCTCGGCGCCGACCTTCTTCGGATCAGCCGAACCGGCGATCTCGGTCGCCGCGCTCGACAGGGCGCCGAACAGCAGCCGCGCGGTGACGTCGACCGGCACCGGCTCCACCTCGCCCGCGTCGATCAGCGACTGCAGGCCCGAGCGGACCAGCCCGAAGCTGCACCGCTCCTCGGCTTCGCGCCAGCGTTCCCAGCCCATCACGACCGGCGCCTCGTGGATGGCGATCCGCTGGTAGGCGGGGTCGAGGCAGCTGCGGATGAACGCGTTGAGCCCGCCGAGCGCCCGTTCCCACGGCGACCCTTCGCCGTTGACGATCTTGTCCAGCCGGTCGTAGACGAAACTCTCGACCTGCTCGAACGCGGCTTCGAACAGGGCCTGCTTACCGCTGAAGTGGTGGTACAGCGCGCCCTTGGTCACCCGGGCGCGTTTGGCGATCTCGTCGAGCGAGGTCCCCGCGTAACCGCGTTTGGTGAACAGTTCGACCGCGCTGTCGACCAGCGCGGACCGCGTCGACTCGGAGTAGTCGAGTCGTCTGGACCTCATTGTCGCCACCTTCACAACTTTACGCCCGGAACCGCTCTCCATACTCATGGTATGTTCGGCGCGTCAGGTCCGTACCGGGAGTATGCCGCAGACCCGCGGTATGACCCGGGCCACGGAAGGGGAGCCACACGATGAGCTGGACCGACTTCTACCGGCGTCAGGAAATCCTCGAAGCGGCCGTCCGCCTGGCCGCCCGGAACCCGGGCGAGCCGCTGCCGCTCGAAGAGGTACCCGGTGCCGAAGAGCACTTCGGCACCGAAGAAAACATCCTCACCGCTCTGCAGTACCAGTGGACGCGGACGCTGAGCGGCCGCCTGCGCGCCGAGGTCATCGACCCGGACGACGCCGACGGCCTCGGCGACCACGTCGACGCCGTCACCCGCGCGTGGCGCGCCGCCGTCGACGAGCACGCCGGCCTGCGCGCGGTCCTCGACGGCGCCTACGACCGCCACGCGTCCCTGCGCCGGATGCACGAAGGCGAACTGCGGATGCTCGCCGTCACGGCCGGGCTGGCCGACCCGCGCGAACCGGCCGAGGAGATCGTCAAGGTGGGCCACGCGCTCGAGGCGCTGCTGCGCGCGAACCGCCAGGAATCCGTTCGCCGCCGTCCGGTGATGGGACACTTGAGGCGTCTGCTCGCGCCTAGTGCGTAACAAGAGTTAAGTAAGCGCATGACGCGTTGGAGCGAAGCCGACATCGCCGACCAAAGCGGCCGGACCGTCCTCGTCACGGGGGCGAACTCCGGTCTGGGGCTGCGCACCGCCGAGGTGCTCGCGGGCAAGGGGGCCCGCGTGCTGATCGCCTGCCGCTCCGCCGAACGCGGCGCGAAGGCACTGGACCAGGTCCGCGCGGCGGCCGCGGGCGCCGAACCCGAGCTCGTCCCACTGGACCTGAGCGAGCTCGCCTCGGTGCGCGCGGCCGCCGTCGCGGTGCGGGAACGCACCGGCGACGCGCTGGACGTGCTGGTCAACAACGCCGGCGTGATGGCGACCGCCCGCGGCCGCACGGCCGACGGGTTCGAGCTCCAGTTCGGCACCAACCACCTCGGGCACGCGGCGCTGACCTGGCTGCTGCTGCCCGCCCTGCGCGGTGGACACCACGCCAGGGTCGTCGTGCTGTCGAGCATCGCCGCCACCGGCGCCCGGATCGACCTCGAAGACCCCAACGGCGAGCACCGCCGCTACAACCCGGCGACGGCCTACGGGCAGTCGAAGCTCGCCAACCAGGTGTTCGCCCTGGAACTCGACCGGCGGCTGCGCGCGGCCGGCGACGACGTCCTCAGCGTCGCCGCCCACCCCGGCTACACCGCGACCGGCCTGGGCAGCGGAATGGCGCGGTCGTACACCAACCCCGTCGTCCGCTCGGTCATCGCCGGCGGTCACCGGATCGGCGAGATCCTGTTCGCGCAGAACGTCCGCCAGGGCGCCCTGCCGCAGCTGTACGCGGCGACGGCGGACGGCGTCGCGGGCGGCGACTACATCGCCCCCGGCAGCCTCGGCGGGCTGCGCGGCCACCCGGTCAAGGCCCGGCCCCTGCCCGCCGCGCGCAGCGAGTCGCTGGGCGCCGCGTTGTGGGACGTCACGGCGAAGCTGACCGGCGTCACCCCCGATCCCGCGTAGCCCGGACGGGCGTACGGTTGAAGCCGTGAGTGCTGCACCTGAAGGCCGGAAGCTGCTGCGTCTCGAGGTTCGCAACAGTGAGACGCCGATCGAGAAGAAGCCGTCGTGGATCAAGACGCGGGTGCGGATGGGGCCGGAGTTCACCGAGCTCAAGGGTCTTGTGCGCCGCGAAGGTCTCCACACGGTCTGCGAAGAAGCTGGTTGTCCCAACATCTACGAATGCTGGGAAGACCGGGAGGCCACGTTCCTTATTGGTGGGGATCAGTGCACCCGCCGTTGTGACTTCTGTCAGATCGATACGGGCAAGCCTGCGGCTTTGGACACTTCGGAGCCGCGGAAGGTTGCCGAGTCGGTGCAGGCGATGGGGTTGCGGTACTCGACGGTCACCGGCGTGGCCCGGGATGACCTTCCTGACGGTGGTGCGTGGCTTTACGCGGAGACTGTGCGTCAGATCCATGACTTGAACCCGGGTACGGGTGTGGAGTTGTTGATTCCGGATTTCAATGCGGATCCGGCGCAGTTGGCGGAGGTTTTTGGGTCGCGGCCGGAGGTGTTGGCGCACAACGTGGAGACGGTGCCGCGGATTTTCAAGCGGATTCGTCCGGGGTTCCGGTATGCGCGGTCGTTGGAGGTGATCACGGCGGCGCGTGAGGCCGGGTTGGTGACGAAGTCGAATCTGATTCTGGGGATGGGTGAGACGCCGGATGAGGTGGGGCCGGCGATGCAGGACTTGGTCGATGCGGGGTGTGAGATTTTGACGATCACGCAGTATCTGCGGCCGTCGGCGCGGCATCACCCGGTGGATCGTTGGGTGAAGCCGGAGGAGTTCGTGGAGCACTCGAAGGCTGCCGAGGCGATGGGTTTCGCGGGGGTCATGGCCGGGCCGCTGGTGCGCTCGTCCTACCGCGCCGGACGCCTCTACGCCCAGACCAAGGCCCACCGCGGCGAGGTCCTGCCGGAAAACCTGCAGCACCTGGCGACCGAAGGACCCGCAGCTCAGGAAGCCGCGTCGCTCCTGGCGCGGTGACCCACGTCACCCCACCATCCTTAAAGGATCGGTAAAGTGGCGGCATGGCCCTGGTTTCGGACCTCCTCAGCTGGTTGCAAGGACTCCCGGAACCGGGGCTCGTCGCCGCGACCGGCGGCCTGGTGTTCGCCGAGTGCACGATCGGGCTGGGGTTCCTGGCCCCCGGCGAATCCGGCCTGCTCGTCGCCGCGACGACGGCGAACACCGCGCCGCGGTTCCTGGTCCTGTGGCTGGTCGTCACCCTCTGCGCGACGGCGGGCGACGCCCTCGGCTACGGCATCGGCCGCCGCTTCGGGCCGCGGCTGCGCGAGACGAAGCTGATCCGCAAGTACGGCCTGGAAGGCTGGGACAAGGCCACCGCGGTCCTCGAACGCCGGGGCGCCTGGGCGGTGTTCTTCGCCCGGTTCCTGCCGGTGATCCGGACGCTGACCCCGGCGGCGGCCGGGACGTCCGGGCTGGCGTTCCGCAAGTTCCTGCCGGCCGCCGCGGCGGGCGCGTTCTGCTGGTCGCTGGTCCACATCAGCATCGGCGCGGCGCTGGGCGAGGCCGCCAAGCGCATCGAAGGCGCCCTGAACACCGGCGGCCTGATCGTGGTCGGCGTGCTCGCCGCGGCGGCGGTGTTCTTCCTGCTGCGGCTCAAGAAGCGCAAGGTCCTCGCGGAGCCGGAGCGCGAGCCCGAACACGTGCCCTGACCGCCCGCTCTACCTGCGGCTTTACTACATTCGGCGGTATGAGTCTCGCGGATCTCCCCCGCCCGGTCGGCTTTGTGCTCGGCGGTGGCGGCAGCCTCGGCGCAATGCAGGTGGGCATGCTGCGCGCCCTGACCGAAGCCGGGCTCACACCGGACCTCGTGACGGGCACGTCGGTCGGTTCGCTCAACGCGGCCGTCCTGGCCCGGTCCGGCGGCGACGCGCTCGCCCGGCTGCACGGCATCTGGGCCCGCATGACGCGCGACGAGGCGTTTCCCGGCGGCGTGCTGAGCCGCGTGCGGATGCTGACGCAGAGCAAGACGCACCTCTTCCCCAACAGCGGCCTGACGGCGATCATCGCCGACCACCTCGGCGCCGAAACCTGTTTCGAGGACCTGGCGCTGCCGCTCGGCGTCGTCACGACCCAGGTCGAGACGGCCGAGCCGCTGCTGATCCGCTCCGGGCGGCTGCTCGAGCCCCTCCTGGCGAGCTGCGCGATCCCCGGCATCTTCCCGCCGGTCGAGCACGACGGGCACCTGCTGTACGACGGCGGGCTCGTCGCGAACGTGCCGATGCGGCAGGCGCTCGCCATGGGCGCGAAGTCCCTGGTGGTGCTCGACTGCGCGTTCCCCGGGAAGCTGCCGGGCGCGCCGCGGACGTTCGCCGAGGTGATGATGTTCACCGCGATGATCAGCATGCGGAACCAGGCCGTGCTGGAGGCGCCGCTGGCCGCCGCGCAGGTGCCGGTGCTGTACCTGCCGGGGCCCGCGCCGGTGCGGGTGAACCCGCTCGATTTCGGGCACACGGAAGCACTGGCGGAAGAGGCGTACACGGCGGCACGCGAGTACCTCGGCGCGCTTTCGGTGCGCGGACCGGGTCTTTACGGCGCACCGGGACTCGTCATCACGTGATCCACGTCACGCCGATGCACCGATCCGCCGGCAAGAACGTCATCGCTATCGCGTAGTTTTGATGACGAATGCCCGCCGATCCCAATTCCCAAAAAGAGACAATATGCTCCCCAAGAAGATTTTACTTTCGGTGGCCGGAATCCTCGCCGGAGCACTGCTGCTTTCCGCCTGCTCGTCCGGTGACGACGGCGGTTCGCCCGCCGGTGGGGCACTGGCGTCGGGGTCCGCTTCGGCGTCCGACACACCGGTCGCGGTGACGTTCGAACCCGCGGGCGGCGCGGCGGTGAACCCGGCGACGCCGATCGTCGTCAAGGCGGCCAACGGGAAGCTCCTCGACGTCACGGTGACCAACGCGGCCAAGGGGAAGCCGGTCGCCGGCAAGCTGGCGGCCGACGGGTCGAGCTGGACGTCCAGCGAGCCCCTCGGCTACGGCGCGACGTACAAGATCGTCGCGCACGCCCAGGGCGCCAACGGGAAGCCGGTCGAGCAGGACAACCAGATCACGACGCTGTCGCCGAAGAAGCAGGCGAACGCGAACCTGATCCCGGCCCCGTCCGCGGTGGCGAGCACGGGGGTGGGCGTCGGCCAGCCGATCGTGTTCAGCTTCGGCAAGATCGCCGTCAAGAACAAGGCGGCGGTCGAGAAGGCCCTGACGGTGGAGTCGACCCCGCAGCAGGAGGGCGGCTGGTACTGGATCGACGACTCGAACGTCCACTACCGCCCGAAGGAGTACTGGAAGGCCGGCACGACGCTGAAGGTGACGGCGAAGATCTACGGCGTCGACTTCGGCGGCGGGGTGTTCGGCGCGGAGGACCGCACGGAGACGTACAAGGTGCACGATTCCTGGATCGCGAAGGCGGACGGGACCACCGAGCAGATGCAGATCTTCCACAACGGCGCGATGGTCAAGTCGATGCCGATTTCGATGGGCAAGGACGCCACGCCGACCCACCTGGGCGCGCACGTCATTTCGGACAAACAGGCGAATTACACGATGGATTCGTGCACGTACGGCGTCTGCCCGCCGGACCCGAAGGCGTACCGCTCGAACGAGAAGTGGTCGGAGCGCATTTCCAACGACGGCGAGTTCGTCCACGAGAACCCGAACAGCGTCGGCCAGCAGGGCAGTTCGAACGTGTCCCACGGGTGCATCAACCTGAACGACGCGAACGCCCAGTGGTTCTTCCAGAACATGGGCCTGGGCGACGTCGTAGAGGTCACCAACTCAGGGGGCCCGCAGCTCCCGGTCTGGGACCTCTACGGCGACTGGTCCAAGTCCTGGCCCGACTGGCAAGCCGGCTCCGCCCTCAAGTAACCCTCCCCCATCACGCGCTCACACCTGTCCGCCACCTCACCACCCGCTTCACCTCACCACCCGAAGACGGGGGTCAGGAGCTCCGCTCCTGACCCCCGTCTTCGTCCCCACCAACCCTCCAGACACGCACCCAAACCCCCTGGGCACCCAACTCGACCCCTCCAGGTCCACGTGATGCCCCGCCAATCACGCAAGATGCCTCCCCAATCACGAGTGATGCCTCCCCAGTCACGCGAGTTCCGCCTCCAATCACGCGAGTTCCGTCTTCAGTCACGTGAGATACGGGTCTGATCACGCGAGTTCCGCCGGCGATCCCGCTGACGGTGTGTGCCGGAGGGCATCACGTGTGATTGGCGGGGCTTCTCGCGTGATCCGGGAGGCATCTCGCGTGATCAGAGCCGGAAGTCGCGTGACTGGAGCCGGGACTGGCGTGATTGGGGACGGAACTCGCGTGGCGGGTTTTGGGTATGCGAAAGGCCCCGGGAGAACCTGGGGGTTCTCGACCGGGGCCTTTCGTTTGGTTAAGTTCGGCGGTGTCCTACTCTCCCACAACCCTTCGGTTGCAGTACCATCGGCGCTGTCAGGCTTAGCTTCCGGGT
>NZ_JAVHJU010000024.1 GCF_031082405.1 Amycolatopsis sp. A133 | reverse complement strand
CTGCCCCCCGCCTCGTGAGTGGTAAGGCGGGTTCTAACCCGCCTTACCACTCACGACCCGGTCAGCGCTTGAGTGCGGCTCGTTCGCTCACGTCGACCGCGCGGCCCAGCAGGCCGACCACCGGGATCTGCTTGCCGGCCAGGAGGAACCCGGCCGTCGCCAGGACCACCCACGGCACCGGGCCGCCCGCGATGCCGTCCGACAGCGGCGCGAACCCGTGCGCCGCCAAGCCGAGCAGGCCACCCGAGACCAGCAGCCCGGCGGCGACCAGCTGCGGCACCTTCGCCGTCACCACCGCGGTGTCGCGCTGCATCTCGAAGTGGGCGAACAGCCGCAGCAGGCCGAGCAGCACCATCCCGCACGCCGCGAACCACGCGGGCGCCATGACCAGCCAGAACACCGTGCCCGGGGCCGGCGTCTCGTAGCCGAGGCCGTAGACGGTCACCCCCGCCACGACGATCAGCGCCGGCATGTGCCAGAGGTAGACGCTCATGAACCGGGCACCGAGCCAGCCGAGGGCGGCGCCGACGCCGGGACGGGCCGCGAGCGCGTTGAGCTGCGGGCGGAAGGCGAGCAGCAGGCCGACCTGACCGACGGCGAGGAAGGCGAGCAGCACGGTCGGCGGGCTCATGTTCGACACCGGCGCGCCCGGCATGCCGATCATGCTGGCCGGGTACGGCCCGAACGCGACCATCAGCGCGGTGACGCCGAAGCCGCCCGCCGACAGCGCCAGCGCCCCGCGGCGCGTCAGCGCACCGAGGCGGCCTTCGACGTAGTGGAAGCCGAGCTGGTGCACCGCGACCCAGACGAAGATCGCGTTGGCGTACCCGATGTGGCCGAAGTCGTTGAAGCGGGCGACGTCGACGAGGAGGCCCGCGGCGCCCATGACCAGCGGCACCTTCAGGCCCCAGCGGCGGTGCGCGGCGACCATCAGGGGCGTCAGGAGCACGACCAGGACGTACACCGCGAGGAACCACAGCAGCTGCGCGGCGACGGCGCTGCCGACCTGCAACGGCTGCGGCGGGACACCCAGGCCGCGCAGGAAGTCGGGCGCGACCAGCCAGACCGCCAGCAGCGGCAGCACCGGCACCATCAGGCGCTTGATGCGCCCGGCGAGCCACTGCTGCGTCGACCCGGCGCGGCGGAAGGAGATCAGGTTGGCCGCGCCGCCGGCGAAGAAGACCAAGGGCATCACTTGCGACGCCCAGGTCACGACCCACCAGCCGGGCGTCGCGAGGGCGTTGCCGGTCGCGAGGTGCCCGTCGGAGTAGGACAGCACCGGCATGATCCAGTGCTGGGCGATGATGGCGAGGATGGCCCCCGCCCGGACGACGTCGAGGAACCTGTCCCGGCCCGCTGTCTGCATGGAGCTCAGCCTGGCCGTTTCGACCTGGGATGACAGCGGTGCTGACCGGCCTGTTCGAGGTGCTGTTCACCCCCGGTGGATACGGGGGTTCTCCCTACTACCGCAGGCCGTCCGGTTCGGGTTCGTGCTGCGTGGCGGCGAGGCGGTACTCCCAGCCGTGCTCGGTGAGGCCGAGTTCGTAGCGGGTCTCGATCTTCGGGCCACCGTGCAGGTGGATGTGCCGGATGACGGTGCCGGGCACGGGCTCGGCATCCCCGAGCTCCTGGACGCGGCCGTCGAGCGGGCCGCCGAAGAAGCGGACGCAGCGGGTCTCGTCGGACATCTGCGCGCTCCTCTCGGCGGGTCCGCTCATGGTAGGTGAGCGATCACGGGGGTGCCGCCCGCGGAACGGGTGACCCGTTGTCCACCCTACGGGACTTCTGGTCACTGTCCGTTGCTCAGCGGCCCAGATAGGTCAGCACCGCGCGGACGCGGCGGTGTTCCTCCGCGCTCGCCTCGAGGCCGAGCTTCGAGAAGATGTTGCCGATGTGCTTCTCCACCGCGCCGTGCGAAACCACCAGCGAGTTCGCGATCGCCGTGTTCGACAGGCCCTGGGCCATCAACCCCAGGACTTCGGACTCTCGGGCCGTCAGCGCGTCCAAGGGGTTGCGGCGGCCGCGGGCCATCAGCTGGGCGATCACGTCCGGGTCGATCGCCGTGCCGCCCGCCGCTACCCGGCGGACCGCGTCCAGGAAGTCCGCGACGTCGGCCACGCGCTCCTTCAGCAGGTAGCCGACTCCGCCGGCGCCGCCCGAGAGCAGCTCCACCGCGTAGGACTCCTCGACGTACTGCGACAGCACCAGCACCGGCAACCCCGGGACCTCCTTGCGCGCCGCCAGCGCCGCGCGCAGGCCCTCGTCGGTGAACGTCGGCGGCATGCGGACGTCGACGATCGCCAGGTCAGGGCGATGTTCCTGGACCGCGCCGAGGAGGTCGTCGCCGTTGTCGACGGCCGCGGCCGTCTCGATGCCCTCGTCGGCCAGCAGGCGGGTCATCCCGGCCCGCAGCAGCACGGCGTCTTCGGCGATGACTACCCGCATCCGGCCCCCAAGCTCGTGGATGAACGGGGTCCAGCCTATTCACCACTGGCAGGGGAGGTCCGCCCGGATCACGGTCGGCCCGCCCACGGGGCTGACCACGGTGATCACGCCGTCGATCGTCGCGGCCCGGTCGGCCAGGCCGGCCAGCCCACCGCCCGGGCGCACTTCCGCGCCGCCGTGACCGTTGTCGATGATCTCGACGACCACGTGGTCGTCGGTCCGCCACACCTTCACGCCCGCTTCGGTCGCTCCGGAGTGCTTCGCGATGTTCGTCAGCGTCTCGCCGACGATGAAGTACGCCGTCGTCTCCACCGCCGCCGGCGGCCGCGGGTCGACGTCCACCGAGACGTCCACCGGAATCGGCGACTTCGCCGCCTGCGCCGACAGCGCCGCGTCCAGCCCCCGGTCGCCGAGCACGGCCGGGTAGATGCCGCGCGCCAGGTCCCGCAGCTCCGACACCGCCAGCTTCGCGTCCGAATGCGCCTCGTCGATCAGCTCGCGCACCGCCTGCGGATCCTGGTCGAACTTCGACTTCGCGCGCCCGAGGCTCATCGCGACGGCCACCAGCCGCTGCTGCGCGCCGTCGTGCAGGTCACGCTCGATGCGACGGCGTTCGGCTTCGGCCGCGTCGACCCCGCGGGCCCGGGACGCCTGCAGCCGCTCGGCCTTCTGCTCCAGCCGCTTCGTGCGGTCCTGACCGAGCAGCGCCAGCGCCAGTTCGCCGTGCAGGTAGCCCAGCCACGGCGTCACCCAGATCGCCATGGGCAGCAGCACGATCGACGCCAGCGCGATCACGAGCTCCGCGCACGCCAGCGGGAACGCCGCCATCAGGTAGGCCAGGTCCCGCCACGTCGTCGGGTCGCTCAGCCGGGTGACCCACCGCCGCAGCAGCGTCAGCCCCTCGAGCGGGCGGCGCTGCACCGGCGGCAGCGGCACGCTCAGCATCCTGCCCGCCCAGCTGCGCTCGACGTCGCCCGACCAGCGGACGAAGCTCGTCGTCGCCAGCAGGATCGGGAACCCGACCCAGATCACCGCCGTGGACACCCCCACCGCGATGCCGACCACGATCAGCACGAACTGCAGGAGCCGGATAACGAAGCTG
Source organism: Amycolatopsis sp. A133 (assembly GCF_031082405.1). Classification (GTDB taxonomy): domain Bacteria; phylum Actinomycetota; class Actinomycetes; order Mycobacteriales; family Pseudonocardiaceae; genus Amycolatopsis. The sequence continues at coordinate 61,607 of NZ_JAVHJU010000024.1, read as the reverse complement.
ACGATCATGTACACGATCGTGCGAGCCGGGTGCGGCCGCGGGTGTTCCAGCTGTTGCGCGTCGCTCATCCCGCCACCAGGTTCTTTTCTTCCGCGTCTTCCCACCAGCGCTCCATCCGGCGGCGCTGCGCCACCGTCGGCCCCAGCAGCGCGCCGGCCAGCCGGGCGTGCGTGCCCGCCAGTGCCTTGGTCAGCGCCACCGACAACGCGACGAACAACACCCCCAGCGCCGCCCACGGTAGCGCTTCCACCGTCGAGTCCACGGTCAGCCACGGCACCTCCCAAGCCGGGAAGTGGTACTCGCCGCCCGGCAGCCACCGGAAGTAGACCGGCAGCCCCACGAGCGCCAGGCTCGTCGCCCAGAACGTCGTCACCAGCACGAACTCGACCAGCCCCACCGGGAACAGGAGCGCGAAGTAGGCCAGGTCCCGCCAGGTCGACGGGTCCTTCAGCCGCGCCTTCCACCGCGTTACCTGCTTGCCCGCCGGCAGCGGCAGGTACGGAAGATCGATGTACCGGTCCAGCAGCGCGTAGACCCGCGCCCGCTCCACCCGCGCCGCCCCCCGCACGGCCAGCACCACCAGCGCGAGCAAACCCACCCCCACCCACACCACCGCGGTCCCCACCCCGGCCGAGACGAACGCCGTCAAGAACCCGAACGCCAGCACCCCCAGCGGCAGGTTCATCAGCAAGAACACCACCGAACCACCGAACGGCGGATCCCGCCTCTCGCTCACCATGACCGCGCTCCCTTCATCGGACACCAGCATCGCGCCTGCAAGCCGCGGCCGACATGGTGCGAGCGGGCATCCCGGCGGTAGGGCTGACCCCACCCCACCCGGAGCAAAGGAGTGGCGGAGGGCGTTATGATGAACAGGTTGTGATCCCGACAAGGGGGTGAACGGTTTCGACTTTGGACGTTGATTCAGGGGAAGCGTGCCGGTGCAGGCGAGAGACCACCGTAAGCGTCATCGCAAACCAATAAGCGCCGACTCCAGTCAGCGCGAGTTCGCCCTCGCCGCCTGAGCGAGTGCGACTCTGTCGGCCCGGGTTCGCCTCCGACCCGGGTACCGGCATCAGCTAGGAGGCTCAGCGGCTGTCCCGGCCACGGGGAACAGCCGCGAAGCAAACAGTGGCTGGGCTCGTCACCTCAGCTTGTTCGCGTGATTGAGGGAGCCAAGTAGAGACGTAGCGGACTGCGCACGGAGAAGCCCTGTCGAGACGCCAGAGGACCCGGGTTCAATTCCCGGCACCTCCACTTCGAGAAGGCCCACGCCCCTTCGGGGCTGGGCCTTCTCTTCGTTCTCGGGTGCTTTTTGGGGGTCGGACCCCCAAGCCCCCGCCAAGGGGGCTTCGCCCCCCTGGACCCCCCCTGTGTGGGTCGCCTCCCAGCCCGAGGTCGCCTCCCGTGTGGGTCACCTCCCAGTCCGGGTTCGCCCTGTGTGGGTCGCCTCCCAGCCCAAGCTCGCCTCCCGTGTGGCCCACCTCCCAGCCCGGGTTCGCCTCCTGTGTGGGTCACCTCCCAGCTTGGGTTCGTCCTGTGTAGGTCACCTGCCGGCCCGAGCTCTCCGTTGCTCTGTGTGGGTCACCTCTTAGTCCGGGTTAGGGCTCTGGCCTGGGGTTGGAGGTTTTTGATCTTGTTGTGGTGGGGGCCACTTGTGGGTGAAATTCGTGTCAATGTCATGATTGGGGTCCGACCATGGCTCCGCACCCGTGGGGTCGGAAGTAGGTGGCCAGATGACCTGGGCCCGACGTAGTGGCAGCTCGCTTGCCAACGATGAAGACAGCCGGATGGGCGTTATCCGGGCTGAAGAGGCGGTGCGGCTGGGCGAACAGAACGATCGCGCCGTCCTCACCGTTGCCGGGCACTCCTCGGACGTCCGCGACTGCACCGAACTGCTCGCGATGCTCGGCCTCGACGCCGGGCGGCGGCAGCGGACCGCCTGACCCCTCACACCAGGTCCGCTACGTGGACCACTTTGTTCCGGCCTGTCGCTTTCGCGTGGTAGAGCGCCGTGTCCGCCGCGTCCAGCAGGCGCTGTAACGACGTGCCCGCTGCCGGGTACACGGCGATACCGATCGAGACCGACAGGCCGGTGATCGACAACTGGCCCGCCGGGACCTGCAACGAGCTGATCGCCCGGCGGATGCGCTCCGCCACGGCGCCGATGTCCGGCTGCGTGATACCCGGCAGCAGGACGACGAACTCTTCGCCGCCGAAGCGGCCCACCGCGTCGCCCCGGCCGCGGACCGCCGAGATGATCGACTGGGCCACCGCCCTCAGCACGGCGTCGCCCGCCAGGTGCCCGTACGTGTCGTTCACCTGCTTGAAGTGGTCCAGGTCCAGCATCAGCAACCCGAACGTGCCCCGCTGACGCGCCGCGGCCGCCAGCGTCCGCTCCGCCAGCACGTGCCAGCCGCTCGTGTTGTACAGCCCCGTCTTCTCGTCGCGGTGAGCCGCCACCTCCAGCTGCTTCACCAGCACCGTCCGGTGCAACAGCAGCAACGGCGGGAACACCAGCACCACCAGACCCGGCAAAATCGCCAGGGCCAGCGCGTTCAACGCCCCCAGGCAGAGCGTCGCCACCTCCAGGCCGTTGTCCGACCACGTACCGAACAAGGCCTCCGGCGTCCGGCCGATTTCCCGGCGCGCCGGCAGCACCAGCAGGGCGTTCACCGCGAAGAACGTCACTCCCGCCGCCGCGATCGCGCACGTCCCGCCCCAGCCGTGGGTCATCGCCGAACGGACGTCGGAGACGCCCGAAACCCGCAGCACCGACTGGGCCGCGAAACACGAGAGCACGATGATCGCCGCGTTGCTGACCGTGCGGGACGCCGGCACCCGCTGCAAGCGGTACCAGCTGCGGACCGCCAAGTGCGCGTACAGGCCGCCGACCAGCACCGCCAGCAGCAGCGGGGGCAGCAGCAGGACCCCGGCGAACGTCCAGACCGACGTCATGTTGATGTGCGGCGTACCCGACACGCGACGGCGGATCCGCTCCACGCGCCGTCCCGTTTCCGACTGCGCCACCCCGAGGACCAGCAGCACCACGAGGATCCCGACCGTGCGGCGGTCCACGGCGATCGGGGACGGGCGCAGCGTCAGCACCACCGCCACCACCTCGCTCAGCAGGCAGTAGACGATCACCCGCGGCCCCTGCCGCCACAGCGCCCAGCGCCGCGGTGCCACGAGGACGTCACGAAAACGCGGCACAGTGCGCGGGATCCCGCTCCCGGTCCGCATACTCATGGTGTCCGGCCGGTGACGGAGCCGGTCCGGCCCGGCGTGGTGAAGGGAGGCGCACCATGTGTGGACGCGACAACTGAGGTCATCGATCCTCCAGCCCGACCCGGCGCCACGCCCTCGCGATCGGCACGGCCACCACGGCACCCGCCGCCCCGGCCGCCGCGATGGTGTGCGCCGGGCTCAGTACGTCGGCCAGCACACCCGCCGCGGCCGCGCCGACCCCCTGCACGGTGATCAGGCCCGCCGAGTTCACCCCGGCGCACTGCGCGCGGTGCTCGTCCGGCACCCGCCGCATGAACGACACCGTGCCCTGGATGTTGTAGCCGGTGGCCAGCAGCCCGGACGCCGCCAGCAGCACCACCGACACCACCAGCCCCGGCCGGAACAGGAACAGCACCAGCGGCAGTCCCGCCGCGATCCCGAGCAGCCCGAGCACCCGCAGCTGGACGCGTTCCGGGACCGCCTTGCCGAACACGAACCCGCCGAGCACGCTGCCCGCCGGGTCGGCCGCCATGAGCAGCCCCACCAGCGTCGCGCCCGCGCCGATCCCGGCCGCGTACGGCGCGGCCAGCGCCTCCGGCACCACGTAGAACCCGGCCAACCAGTTGAGGGCGACCAGCGTCCGCAGCGCCGGGTCGCGCCAGATCAGCCGGATGCCCGCGCCGGTCGTCGACAGCCAGGCGGGCCGGACCGCCTGCGCGATCGCCGCGCGCCGCCGGACGCCGGTGACCAGGAACAACGCCGAGAGCAGGAACGTCGCCGCGTCCAGGGCCAGAGCCGCCGACGGCGCGAGCGCGGCGATCAGCGCGCCGCCCCCGGCGAACCCGGCCAGCTGCGCGGCCTGGATCGTCACGTTCCGCAGGGCCATCCCGACGAGGTACTGCTCGCCTTCCAGGACCGTCGGCAGCAGCGCCTGCTGCGCCGCCTTGAACGGCCCGCCGAGCGCCGTCATCACCGCGACCAGCACGCACAGCACCCACAGCGGGACGCCGGGGATCGCGATGACCGCGACCAGCGCGGCCCGGGCCAGGTCGGCCGCGACCATCACGTCCCGGCGCGGCCACCGATCGCCTGCACCGGCCAGCAGGATGCCGCCGAGCAGGGAAGGCACGTACGTCAAGGCGTAGGTCAGGCCGGTCAACGCGGCCGAGGACGTGCGCTGGAAGACGAGCACGGCGAGCGCGACCCTGGCGAGCTGGTCGCCGCAGATGGACAGCAGCTCCGCGGCCCACATCGCCCGGAACTCGGCGACGGCGAGCACCGCGCCGAAACCCACCCTCGTCACGCGTGCGTCGTCCATCGCTGGCGCCCCTCGATACCGCTGTTCAGCAACGGTAATAACCGAGTGGAGCGGAATCGAGCCGTTCGGTGACAGTTGCCCCGTTCGCACCAGCCCCGGCGCCCGGACGGCCCGCGACGGCCGTCAGCCCGGGTGGCCGCCGATCCGGGTGGTCAGCTCGGCCGCCGTCGCCGCGGCTTCCGCGGCGAGATCCGGCCACGTCTGCGCGCACGGCTCCGCGGCGCAGTGGTGGCGAAGGGTGACGCTGATCGCGGCCAGCGGGCGGGCGCCGTGGTCGAAGACCGGGCAGGCCACCGACGCGAAGCCGTCCGTGACGTGGCCGTCCTCGACCGACCAGCCGAGCCGGCGTTCCGCGGTGAGGGTGCGGCGCAGCTCGGCCAGCGTGCGCGGGCCGCGGCCGGTGCGGAGCACGAACGCCGTCGCCGTGGGGAAGAGCGCGCGGACGTGCGGGGACGGCAGGTGCCGCAGGATCGCCCGGCCGGACGCCGTCAGCTGGGCCGGCAGCCGGACACCGACCTCCGTCACCAGCGTCTCGGGGCGGGCCGGGCGTTCCTTGATCAGGTACAGCGACTCGTTGCCGTGCAGGACGCCCAGGTGGGCGGTGTGCCCGACGCGGTCGACGAGCTTGCGCAGCAACGGCCCGGCCAGGCGCTCCAGGGGGTCGTGGCGCAGGTAGGCCGAGCCCAGTTCGAACGCCGCGATGCCCAGGCCGTAGCGGCGTTCCGCGGGCAGGTGGACGACAAAACCGGCCGCCTCGAGCTCGTTGAGCAGGTGGTAGGCGGTCGAGCGGGGGAGGTTCGCCTCGCGCGCGATCGCCGCCGCGGTCACCGGCCCCGGGCGCGTCGCCAGCAGCCGCAGCACCGCCAGGCCGCGGCGCAGCGCCGGAACCTCGCTGCTGTCGCCCATGGCCCGAGCCTAACGTCTGGGATACCAGACGGAACCACTCGTTGAGGCAGCCCACCAGCGGGAAGGACGTTGTCCAATGAGGCCATGCCGGAAAAAGTGCTCCTGGGCCCGGAACCGCTGACCGCCGCCCAGGTCGTCGACGTCGTCCGCGGCCACGCGCCCGTCGCGCTCACGGACGCCGCCGAGAAGAACCTCGCCGCGACCCGTCAGCACATCGAAAACCTCGCCCACGCCGTCACGCCGACGTACGGCGTCTCGACCGGCTTCGGCGCGCTCGCCACCCGTCACATCCCGGTCGAGAGCCGGACCGCGCTGCAGCGCAGCCTGATCCGCTCGCACGCCGCCGGCGCCGGGCCCGCCGTCGAGCCCGAGGTCGTCCGCGCGCTGATGCTGCTGCGGCTGCGGACCCTCGCCAGCGGCTACACCGGCGTCCGGCCGGGTACCGCGCAAACGCTTGCGGCCCTGCTCAACGCCGACATCACGCCGATCGTCCACGAGTACGGCTCGCTCGGCTGCTCCGGCGACCTCGCCCCCTTGGCCGCCGTCGCGCTGGCGCTCATGGGCGAAGGCGAAGTGCTCCACGCCGGTCACCTGAAGCCCGCCGCGGAGGCGTTGCGGCAGACCGGGATCGAGCCGGTCGTCCTCGCCGAGAAGGAGGGGCTCGCCCTCACCAACGGCACCGACGGCATGCTCGGCATGCTCCTGCTCGCCGCCGCCGACCTGCACCGGCTCTTCGACATCGCGGACCTCACCGCCGCGATGAGCGTCGAAGCCCTGCTCGGCACGGACCGCGCGTTCGCCGCCGACCTCCAGGCCCTGCGCCCGCACCCCGGGCAGGCGACGTCGGCGGCGCGGATGTGGCAGGCGCTGCAGGGCTCGAAGATCGTCGAAAGCCACCGCGGCCCGGACTGCAACCGCGTCCAGGACGCCTATTCGCTGCGCTGCGCCCCGCAGGTCCACGGCGCCGCGCGCGACAGCCTCGCGCACGCCGAACTCGTCGGCGAGCGCGAGCTGATGTCCGCTGTGGACAACCCCGTCGTCCTCGCCGACGGCCGCGTCGAGTCCAACGGCAACTTCCACGGCGCGCCCGTCGCCTACGTGCTGGACTTCCTGGCCATCCCGGTCGCCGACGTCGCCAGCATCGCCGAGCGCCGCACCGACCGGATGCTCGACAAGACCCGCTCACACGGCCTGCCGCCGTTCCTCGCCGACGACCCCGGCGTCGACTCCGGCCACATGATCGCCCAGTACACGCAGGCCGCCGTGGTCAGCGAGCTCAAGCGGCTCGCCGTGCCGGCGTCGGTCGACTCGATTCCGAGCAGCGCCATGCAGGAGGACCACGTCTCGATGGGCTGGTCGGCCGCGCGGAAGCTGCGCAAGGCCGTCGACGGCCTGACCACGGTCCTCGCGATCGAGCTGCTGACGGCGGCCCGTGCGCTGGACTTCCGGGCGCCGCTGGAGCCGTCGCCGGTCACCGGCCGGGTCCGGGACCTGCTCCGCACGAAGGTCGCGGGTCCCGGCCCGGACCGGCACCTGGCACCCGAAATCGCTGCTGCCGAAGAACTCGTCCGCTCCGGCGCCGTCCTCGACGCCGCCCGTCTGGAGGTCTGAGAATGTCCCGCGTAGTCCGTGCCGCCCGCGGCACCCAGCTCACCGCGAAGTCGTGGCAGACCGAGGCCGCGCTGCGGATGTTCCACAACAACCTCGACCCCGACGTCGCCGAGCGGCCCGACGACCTGGTCGTCTACGGCGGCACCGGCAAGGCGGCCCGCAACTGGGCCAGCTTCGACGCGATCACCCGTGAACTGACCACTTTGGACATCGACGAGACGCTGCTGGTGCAGTCGGGCAAGCCGGTCGGCGTGTTTCGCACGCACGAGTGGGCGCCTCGCGTGCTCATCGCGAACTCGAACCTGGTCGGCGACTGGGCGACCTGGCCGGAGTTCCGCCGCCTGGAACAGCAGGGTCTGACCATGTACGGCCAGATGACCGCGGGTTCGTGGATCTACATCGGCACCCAGGGCATCCTCCAGGGCACCTACGAGACGTTCGCCGCCGTCGCGAAGAAGAAGTTCGGCGGTTCACTGAAAGGCACGCTCACCGTCACCGCCGGGCTCGGCGGCATGGGCGGAGCGCAACCCCTCGCCGTCACCATGAACGACGGCGTCGCGCTCGTCATCGAGTGCGACCCGCAGCGCGCGCACCGCCGCGTCGAGACCCGCTACCTCGACGAGGTGGCCGACGACCTCGACGACGCCATCGCCCGCGTCTCGAAGGCGAAGCAGGAGAAGCGGCCGCTGTCCGTGGGCGTCGTCGGCAACGCCGCCGAGGTGCTGCCGGAGCTGCTGCGCCGCGGCGTCGAGGTCGACATCGTCACCGACCAGACGTCCGCGCACGACCCGCTCTCCTACCTCCCGAAGGGCGTCAGCGTCGACGACTGGCACGACTACGCGGCCAAGAAACCCGACGAGTTCACCGACCGCTCGCGCGAGTCGATGGCCGACCACGTCGACGCCATGCTGGGTTTCCTGGACCGCGGAGCGGAGGTCTTCGACTACGGCAACTCCCTGCGCGGCGAGGCCAAGCTCGGCGGCTGCGAGCGCGCGTTCGACTTCCCGGGCTTCGTGCCCGCCTACATCCGCCCGCTGTTCTGCGAGGGCAACGGCCCGTTCCGCTGGGCCGCGCTCTCGGGTGACCCCGAGGACATCGCGGCCACCGACCGCGCGATGCTGGACTTGTTCCCGGAGAACGAATCCCTCGCCCGCTGGATCAAGCTGGCCGGGGAGCGGGTGGCCTTCCAAGGTCTGCCGGCCCGGATCTGCTGGCTCGGCTACGGCGAGCGGCACCTCGCAGGTCTGCGGTTCAACGAGATGGTGGCCAGCGGCGAGCTGAAGGCGCCGGTCGTCATCGGCCGTGACCACCTCGACTCCGGCAGCGTGGCCTCGCCGTACCGCGAAACCGAAGGCATGGCCGACGGCTCCGACGCGATCGCCGACTGGCCGCTGCTCAACGCCCTGGTCAACACGTCCTCGGGCGCCAGCTGGGTGTCCATCCACCACGGCGGCGGCGTCGGCATGGGCCGGTCCATCCACGCGGGTCAGGTCAGCGTGGCCGACGGGACGCTGCTGGCCGCGCAGAAGCTGGAGCGGGTGCTCACCAACGATCCGGGCATGGGCGTCATCCGGCACGTCGACGCGGGCTACGACCGTGCGGCCGACGTCGCCGGCGAGCGTGGCGTGCGGGTGCCGATGCGGGAGGCCGAGTGAGCGCCTCGGGGCTCTTGGCCGAGATCGACGACGTCGGGCGCGACCCGAAGCGCGGCGGCTATTCGCGGCACGCCTTCGACGCGCCCGAGCACGACCTGCGCGAGTGGTTCGTCGAGCGCGCGCTGGGGCTCGGGCTCGACGTCGAGACCGACCGCAACGGCAACGTCTGGGCGTGGTGGGGGCCGCCGGGCCGCAACGCCGTGGTCACCGGCAGCCACCTCGACTCGGTGCCGGGCGGCGGCGCGTTCGACGGCCCGCTGGGAGTGGTGAGCGCGCTGGCCGCCGTCGAAGCACTGCAGGCCAAGGGATTCCGGCCACGCCGTCCGCTCGCCGTTGTCGTATTCGCCGAGGAGGAGGGCGGCCGCTTCGGCGTTCCCTGCCTGGGCTCGCGGCTGCTCACCGGCACCATCGACCCCGACAAGGCGCGGGGCCTGCGGGACGCCGACGGCGTGACGTTCGCCGAAGCGGCCGGGAAGGCGGGTGTCGACCCGGCGCGGATGGGGCCGGACGCCGAGCGGCTCGGCCGGATCGGGCAGTTCCTCGAACTGCACGTCGAGCAGGGCCGCGGGCTGATCGACCTCGGTGCACCGGTGGCCGTCGGCAGCACGGTGATCGCCCACGGCCGGTGGCGGTTTTCCTTCGCGGGCCAGGGGAACCACGCCGGGGCGACGCTGCTCGCCGACCGCGCGGACCCGATGCTGCCCGCCGCCGCGACGGTCACGGCCGTCCGGCGGCTGGCCGCGAAGGTCCCGGACGCGCGGGCGACCGTCGGACGGCTCGTGCCGACCCCCGGCGGGACCAACGTCATCGCATCCACTGTGGACCTCTGGCTGGACGCGCGGGTGCCCGGCGCCGGCACACCGGGACTGGTCGCCGAGATCAGCCGGGCCGCCTCGGAGGCGGCGCAGGAGGAGGGCTGCCGGGTGACCGTGACGCGGGAGTCCTATTCGGACGACGTCGTGTTCGACGACGTCCTGCGCCGCGAGCTGGGCGGCTGGCTCGGCGGTCCGCCGGAGCTGCCGACGGGCGCCGGTCACGACGCGGCGATCCTCGCCGGGTTCGTCCCGGCCGGGATGCTGTACGTGCGCAACCCGACCGGGATCAGCCACTCGCCGGAGGAGTTCGCCGAGGCCGAAGACGTCGAAGCCGGCGCATCGGCGCTGGCCACGGTGCTGGAGCGGCTGGCGCGATGACTTTCGGCCCGCGGGGGCGCCCCCCGTTTCCAGCCTATCGCTCGGCACCGACAGTTTTCTGGTGCCAACAGGCCTGGCTGCCCGATGGGATCGCGTCTTCGGTGCGCATCGATGTCGCGGACGGGCGGATCACCGCCGTGACACCTGGCTCGCCGCGAACCGGCGTCGTGCTCGGCGGCCTGACTCTGCCGGGCTTCGCGAACGGGCATTCGCACGCCTTCCACCGGGCGCTGCGGGGACGGACGCACCACGAACGCGGCACGTTCTGGACGTGGCGCGAGCGGATGTACGCGCTGGCGTCCCGGCTCGATCCCGATTCGTACTACCGGCTGGCCCGCGGCGTGTACGCCGAGATGGTCCTGGGCGGCTACACCAGCGTCGGGGAGTTCCACTACCTGCACCACGCGTCCGGCGGGAAGGCCTACGCCGACCCGAACGCGATGGGCGCGGCACTGCGGCAGGCCGCGGCCGACGCCGGGATCCGGCTGACGCTGCTCGACACGTGCTACCTGGCGGGCGGGATCGGCGTCGAGCCCGACGAGGTCCAGCGGCGGTTCTCCGACGGCTCGGCGTCGGCGTGGGCGACGCGGGTGGCCGGGCTGGCGGAAGGCGAGCTGTTCCGGGTCGGCGCCGCGATCCATTCGGTGCGGGCGGTCCCGGCGGCCGAGTTGTCCCTTGTGGACAGCAAGCGGGTCGTGCACGTCCACCTTTCCGAGCAGCGCGCGGAGAACGAGCAGTGCCTGGCCGCCTACGGCCGTACCCCCACCGAGCTGCTGGCCGACCGCGGGGTGCTGACCGAGCGCCTGGTCGCCGTGCACGCCACGCACTTGACGGCGTCGGACATCGACCGGCTGAGCGGAGCGCGGGCGTGCTTCTGCCCGACGACCGAACGCGACCTCGGCGACGGCATCGGCCCGGCTCGTGCGCTGCGTGACGCCGGGGTGCGGCTGAGCATCGGCAGTGACAGCAACGCCGTCGTCGACGCGTTCGAAGAGACCCGCGCGCTGGAGCTGGACGACCGGCTGGCCAGCGAGGAACGGGGCCGGTTCAGCGCCGAGGAGCTCCTCGAAGCGGGCACCGATCACGCGGCGATCGGGTGGGACGAGGTCGGCGCGCTCGCCGTGGGGGCGGGCGCGGACCTCGTCACCGTGACCCTGGATTCGGTGCGGACGGCCGGGATCGAGCCCTCGGGGGTCCTGTTCGCGGCGTCCGGCGCGGACGTCCGGCACGTTGTCGTCGCCGGCCGCGAGGTCGTGCGGGACGGCGTGCACCTGCTCATCGACCGACCGGAAACCCTGCTGGCAAAGGAGATCGAGGCACTGTGGCGGTCCTGATCACGGGTATCGGCGAACTCACCACCAACGACCCCGGGCTGGGCCGGCTGACCGACGCGGCTTTGGTGCTGGACGGCTCGCGCGTCGCCTGGGTGGGCGCCGCGGCCCAAGCGCCGGACGCCGACGAGCGCGTCGACGTCGAGGGCCGCGCGGTGCTGCCGGGCTGGGTCGACAGCCACACGCACCTCGTCTTCGCCGGCGATCGCACCGCCGAGTTCGAGGCGCGGATGGCCGGAAAGCCGTACACGGCAGGCGGTATCGCGATCACTGTCGGGGCGACGCGGGAGGCGTCCGACGAGCAGCTGGCGGCGAACCTGCGCCGGCACGTCGACGAGGCGGCCCGGCAGGGGACGACCTGCCTGGAGACCAAAACCGGCTACGGGCTCACGGTGGCCGACGAAGCCCGGAGCGCCCGGATCGCCGGGGAGGTGGCCGACGAGGTCACGTTCCTCGGCGCGCACCTCGTGCCGCCCGGCGCCGACGCCGAGTCCTATGTGGACCTTGTGTGCGGCGAAATGCTCGACGCCGTCGCGGGCAGCGTGCGCTGGGCCGACGTCTTCTGCGAGACCGGCGCCTTCGACGAGGCCCAGTCGGCGCGGGTGCTGAAGGCCGCCGCCGGGCGTGGTCTCGGCCTGCGCGTGCACGGCAACCAGCTCGGCGAAGGCCCCGGCGTGCGGCTGGCCGTCGAGCTCGGCGCGGCGAGCGTCGACCATTGCACCTACCTTGCGGACGCCGACGTCGAAGCGCTGGCCGCCTCCGAGACGGTCGCGACTTTGCTGCCCGCGTGCGACTTGTCGACCCGCCAGCCCCTGGCCCCGGCGCGCCGGCTGCTCGACGCGGGCGCGACCGTGGCGCTGGCCAGCAACGCCAACCCGGGCAGCTCGTACACGACGTCGATGGCGTTCTGCGTCGCGACGGCGGTGCTGCAGATGCGCATGACCGTCGAGGAGGCGGTCTGGGCCGCGACGGCCGGTGGGGCGAAGGCGCTGCGGCGTGCCGATGTCGGCGTGCTGCGGCCCGGCGCGCGGGCGGACGTCCACGTGCTCGACGCGCCTTCGGTGACGCACCTGGCTTACCGGCCGGGCGTGCCGCTGACGAACATGGTGTGGCGCGCCGGGGAGCGCGTGCGCTAACGTCGGACGCGAGGACGCGCGAAGACACAGTCCGGTATGGGTTAGTCCGGGCCGCTCACGCAGGCTTACCTGTGCGTCCCTTCCTCATCCGTGACGAAGGGACAGCTGTGTCTGTGATCATCATCGGTGCCGGCCTGGGTGGCTTGAGCCTCGCGCACGGCCTGCGCCGTGCCGGAATCCCGTGCCGCGTCTACGAACGCGACGAGTCGGCGGGCGCGCGCAAGCAGGGGTACCGGCTGCACATCAGCGGCGTCGGCGACGCGGCGTTGCGCGAAGTGCTGCGGCCGGAGCTGCACGCACTCTTCCGCGCCACCGCCGGCCGCGCGTTGCCGCACACGAACGTCTATGACCACCAGTTGCGGTTGCGCACGCGATTGGCGGACGAGGGAACCCACCTGAACATCAACCGCTTCACCCTGCGGCAAATCCTGCTGTACGGCCAGGAAGTGGCGTACGGCAAGCAGTTCACGCACTACGAGACCGACACCGGTGGCGTGACCGCGCACTTCGCCGACGGGACGTCGGCGAGGGGCGATCTGCTCGTCGGGGCCGACGGCATCAACTCCGCCGTGCGGCAGCAGTACCTCCCGCACGCTCAGGTCGTCGACGCCGGGCTGGTGCACCTCTACGGCCGGATCCCGCTGACGCCGGAAACGCGCGCGCTGTTCGAGCCGGAGATGTTCGCGGTGTTCTCCATGATGCTCGGGCCGGACCGGACGATGGCCGGCTTCGCGCCCGTCGACTACCCCGAACCGGTCGCCGACGCGTGCGCACGGCTGGTGCCGGACCTGCGGTTGCGCGACGACCGGCCGTACATGACCTGCTCGGTCGGTGCGCGCTGGGAGGTCGTCGGCCACCCCGAGGCCGAGCTCGCCGCGATGGCCCCGGACGACCTGCAGAAGGTTGCGCTCCGCCTGGTCGACGGCTGGCATCCGCTGGCCCCCGCGATGGTCGAGGGCTGGGACGTGCCGTCGACGTTCCCGCAGCCGATCCGCACGAGCATCCCGATCGGGCCGTGGGAGGCGTCCCGGGTGACGCTCGCCGGCGACGCGATCCACGCGATGAGCCCGGCCGGCGGCGCGGGCGCCAACACCGCGTTGCGCGATGGTGCGGCGCTGGCGTCCGCGCTGGCCGGAGCTCCGCTTCTCGAAGCCGTGGGTACCTACGAGGCCGCGATGGTGGGCTACGGCTTCGCGGCCGTGCGGGAATCCGCTGAGAACGGTCGCCGGTACCTCGGGCAGAACCCGCTCACAGCGGCAGGGTGAACGGCGTGCACGTCGGCGCGTAGGAGGAGTCCAGGGCGTGCAAGATCAATCCGGTGACGTTCGGGTCGATCGCCTGGCTCAGGTGGCCGGACGCGTCGGACGGGCAGAAGTCCTGCAGCACGATGTCCGTCGTGCCCGGCTCGCCGAGGATTCCGCTGGTGTACGGCGTCACCACCTCGTCGTACCTGCTCACGATGCTCGTGTACGACGGGCCGGCCACGTGCACACCGCCGCGGGCGAGGTCGTCGAGGAAGGCCGACGGGGCCAGGTACTCGGTGCACGCGCCGCACGCTGTGCGCAGGATCGCGCCCAGCCCGGGCACGGACGTGAGCAGGGCCTTGGCGAGCGCGTCGAGGCCGCCCAGCGTGGTGCCGCGGTAGTTCGCGCCGAAGCCGGCGAAGTGGGCGACCTTGGCCGCGCCGCCGCCGTACTTCAGGTAGTACGCGGGCATCGTGCTGCCCTCGGAGTGCCCGACGATGTCGACCTTCGCCGCTCCGGTGGTGGACCGGACGCGGTCGACGAACCGGCCCAGCTGCGCGGCGCTGTCGCGCATCGACGCGAGCCCGCCGACGCCGGGGCCCAGGAGTCCCGTGCCGTAGGTCAGCGAGAAGACGCAGTAGCCCTGGGCGGCGATCTTCGGCGCGTGGAAGAACCAGTTGACGGTGTCGTTCGCGCCCAGGCCGTGGACGAGCACGACGGGCTGCGGGTGCGCGGCCGAAGGACGGCAGCCCCAGTCGTTCCAGCCGCCGCTCGGGGCGGCTTCGGCCACGGCCGGAGCCGCGACGCCGAGGGTGAGCGCCGCGACCAGCGTGGTCAGGACCCGCTTGGCACCGCCGTTGGTGACCCGCATCCCCTTGCCTCCAGTTACTCGTCAGTACGTTACGCAGATCATGCTCGGTCACATATGGCTGGAGACGACCTGGGAAAACGCTCAGAGTTGGCTGGTGTTCGTTGTGATGGGTGACAACGACGGCTTGCGGACGGCCGTGGCGATCCCGGCCAGGGCGACCAGGCCGCAGAGCCAGGCGAACCAGTCGCCGAAGCGGGCGTACGGGGTCTTTCCGGGTCCGAGCGGGACGTCGGCGACCACCACGGAGACCGGGCGGTCGCCGGTGCGGGTGTCGGCCAGCACGTGTCCCTGGGCGTCGGCCAGCATCGGCGTGCCGCGGGCGGCGCTCCACGCCACCGAGAAGCCGTTCTCGACGCCGCGGATCAGTGCCGTGCGGCTGTGGGCCCAGCCGTCGACGTCTTCGTCGGACGCCGGGATCAGGACCAGGCCCGTGCCGGCTTCGCCGTATTCGCGGCCGGGGTCGGCGAAGTTGACGTCCATGCACACCATGAGCCCGATCCCGGCGAAGCGGGCGAGTTCGGTGCCGGAGGTGATGTTCGGCGAGTCCCCGTTGTGCCACTTGCGGTATTCCACCGGCGTGCCGGACGGTGGGACGGCGAGCGCGGCGTTGAACCGGCCGTCCGGGGTCGTGTCCAGGACGCCGGTGACGACGTCGAGGTTCCGCGTGCGAGCGACTTCGGTGAAGGCCTCGATGAGCCGGGGACGGCTGACCTGGTCCACGGCGAAGGCCGCTTCGGGGAGCACGACGGCTTTCACGCCGTCCGGCAGGCGGCCGATCTGGTCCACATAGGACCGAACGAGCGCCTGGCCGTCCGGGGTGGCGACGTCGACGGCCCAGCGGCTCTGCGCGGGGGCGATCAGCGCTATGCGCGTCGACGGCCCGGTCAGTGACGGGACGCTCGCGAACGCGACCGCACCCAGGACGGCGGCGACGGCGACCAGCCCGATCGTTCGTGACCGGGCGCGGACACCCGGGGCGAGCGCGGCGGCGACGGCGGCCGGGACGAACAGCACGAGGAACTCCACGCCCCAGCCCCCGGTGACGGCGGCGATCCGCACGATCGACGGCCGGTCGGCCTGGGTCGTCATCAAGGTGCCCACGAGGCCGGTCGGGTTGACCAGCGAGACGACGTAGAGCGCGACGGTCCACAACGCCGGTGCGGCGAGCGCGGCCAGGAAGCCGTGGCCGCGGCGGACCAGCAGCCGGAAAAGCAGGGTCGATGCCGCGAACAGCACCGCGCTCCCACCGAGGATCCCGAGCGCGGCGGGCCGCGGGATCGACAGGGAATGCCAGAAGTAGCTCCAGCTGCCGGCACTGCCTGCCAGGTAGGCGGCGAACGCGCAGGCGAACGCGGCCACGCCGGAAACGCGCGGCGCGAGGAGGAGAACCGGTAGCGGTGCCAGCCACGCGAGCTCCGGCAGCGGGTCCAGCCCCGTGCCGAAGAAGAACAACAGAGCCGACGCCACTGTCGCCAGGATCGCTTTCATCGGTGCCCCTTTCGCCCGGATCCGAGGGTTCCAGGCGATGGGCGTCCGCACACTGGGCTGAACCACCCCGGTCTTGGTGGGGTTTTCCTCACCCCGGTTCACGCAGAGTTCAGTAATCCGTCACGCGACAGGGATCGGAGCGGCTCTTGCCGATCAGTAGCGTTGCGGGCGACGGCAACGAAAGTGGGCCACCATGGACTTCTCGCTGATCGTGCTGGTGGTGATCGTCGCCGCGCTGGCCTTCGACTTCACCAACGGCTTCCACGACACCGCCAACGCGATGGCCACTTCCATCGCCACCGGGGCGCTCAAGCCGAAGGTCGCGGTCGGCGTCTCGGCCGTGCTGAACCTCGTCGGCGCGTTCCTCTCGGTCGAGGTCGCGAAGACGATCTCCGGCGGGATCGTCGACGACACGAAGGTGACGCCGGTGATCATCTTCGCCGGCCTGGTCGGCGCCATCGTGTGGAACCTGCTGACCTGGCTGATCGGGCTGCCGTCGAGCTCCTCGCACGCCCTGTTCGGCGGGCTGATCGGCGCCACCTGGATCGCCTCGGGCTCGGACGCCGTCCACTTCGGGAAGGTCGTCGAAAAGGTCCTGATCCCGGCGCTCGCCTCGCCGGTCGTAGCCGGGATCGTCGCGACGCTGGGCACCTTCCTCGTCTACCGGATCACCGCCCGCGCGAAGCAGGACACGGTGGGCCGGACCTTCAAGGCCGGCCAGATCGCCTCCGCCTCACTGGTGTCGCTCGCGCACGGCACGAACGACGCGCAGAAGACCATGGGCGTCATCACGCTGACGCTGATCGCCTCCGGCTCGCTCGCGCCGAACTCGGGCCCGCCGCTGTGGGTGGTCCTGACCGCCGGCACCGCGATCGCGCTCGGCACCTACCTCGGCGGCTGGCGGATCATCCAGACGATGGGCAAGAAGCTCACGGAAATCCAGACGCCGCAGGGCTTCGCGGCCGAAACGAGTGCCGCGGCGGTCATCCTCACCTCGGCGCACCTCGGGTTCGCGCTGTCGACCACGCACGTCTGCTCGGGCGGCATCATCGGCTCCGGGCTGGGCCGCAAGCTCGCCGAAGTCCGCTGGGGCGTCGCGGGCAAGATGGTGCTCGCCTGGGCGCTGACGCTGCCCGCCGCCGCCATCGTCGGCGCGCTCGCCGCCGAGGTCTCGACCCTCGGGACCTGGGGCACCGTGCTGGTGGGCCTGGCCGGGGTCGTCGTCGCGCTGGGCATCTACCTCGCGTCGAAGCGGAACCCGGTCAGTGCCCACTCCGTCACCCAGCCCGAACCCGGCGTTCCGCAGCCGGCCAACGCCTGAGGAGCGCCGTGCACATCGATTGGGGTTCCCTCGGTCTCGTCTTCGCCGTCGCGCTGGCGTCGGTCGTGGTACTGACGAGCCTCTTCTCCTTCGGCGTGGTGGGGCTCTCCCACCGCGACGCGGCCCGCGAGTCGGGGGCCTCGGGCACCGGGCCGCTGGCCGGCGCGGTCGTCTGCTTCGCCGCCTGCGCGGCGATCATCGGCTACGGGATCTACTTGATCGTCGCCTGAACGCGGTCGCGGAACCCCTCGGGCAGCCCGCCGACCATCGGTTTCAGTGTGGCGCGTCGCGCTTCGCCCAGGTGGTTCAGCAGGTCGAGGGCCGGCGGCCAGAGGTCTTCGTCGGCGCTCGCCGCGGTGACCAGCCGGCCGAGCCGGTGGGCCGGGAGCAGGCCGACGACGTGGTCGATGCGGCGTTTGTCGTCGAGCACGAACGCGATCCGCAGCAGCGACGGGTCGTCGATCTGCTCCAACGCCCGCCGCACGGTGAGGTCGGGCAGGTGCCCGACGAACCGGCCGAGGGTGATCCAGTCCTCCTTGCGCGCCAGCTCGGTGGCGACGGCGAGGACGGTGTCCAGGGGGATGCGGCTGATGATCGCGCTCGCCCGCCGCGGGTCGAGCTCCGCGGCCACGTCGGCGAGGAACCGGGGGCTGAGCCGCTTGGCGACGTCGACTCCGCGCGAGACGTCGACCAGCCCGGCGATCCGGGCGCAGAGCAACGGGCCGAACACCTTCTCGGCGATCTTGGCGAGCACACCGACGGGCACGACCCGCGCGGCCAGCGCCATCCGCTGCAGCGCGGCGGCGTTGGCGTCGAACAGCGTGTCGGTGACCTGCTCCCGGAACGCTTGCAGGTCGTCGGCGTCGACGCGGGCGAGGTACTCCAGGCGCGCGGGCTCGACGCCGAGGACGCGGGCCAGCTTGAGGATCTCCGCCTCGGCCCCGTAGTTCTCCTGGGTCACAGGCCGACCGCCTTCCGGACCGCTCCGCGCAGCAGCGCGGGGACGTACCGAAGGCCTTCTTCGCCCGCTTCGGCGAGCGCTTTGGCCTGCCGACGGCGCGCGTCGCGCAGGGCGTCGGCGAGGTCCTGCCGCTCGTGCTCCTCGAGGGCTTCGATGCCTACGGGAAGGTAGCCGCCCAGCTGGTCGGAGAGTGTGCGCTCGGCCATGGTGGATCATCATGCAACACCGCGGGCGCTACCGCGCGGATATGCGCACCAAGACGTCCACGGTCCGTGTCGGCGCGCAGGCTGGAGCGGCGCTTCCGAGCAAGAGCACTGCTCACTCGCCATTGCGAGCGGCGCTCAGCTTCGAGAGCACCGCTCACGCTGAAAGGTTGACTTTTGGCAGTGGTCGGCCGTTGTCACGCCTTGTAGCTTCGAACCCGTGCGGGAGGTGACGAAGCGTAGGTGGCGGCTGCTGCTCGACGTCGCCCTCGGGGCGTTCCTCGCCTTCACCGTCGTCGTGGGGACGCTGGAAACCCGGTCGTACGTGGAGCTGGCCGCCGGCCTCGCCGTCGTGGCCGGCTCGGTGGCGACGGCCCGGCGGTACCCGGTCGTCTCGCTCGGCATCGCGCTGGCCGGGGCGCTGGCCGTGCCGTTCCCGTACGGCGACCACGTGCCGGTGTGGGTGATCTTCGTGCTGGTCGCGATGAGCTACCAGGCCGGGCTGCGGATGCCGCGCGCCCGGCCGGGGATCCTGACCGGGGTGGCCTGCGCCGTCCTGGGGCTGCCGATCGCGCTCGTCTTCGGCCAGGACGGGCTGGGCGACTGGGCGGCGATGGTCGCGATCCTCGTGTTCGCCGGGTTGTCGCCGTGGCTGCTCGGCCGGTACGTCCGGGTCCGCGGCGAGCTCGCCCGCACGGGCTGGCGCCGGGCCGAGGAGATGGAGAGCAGGCAGCGGCTGGTCGCCGCGCAGGCCCGGCTGCGCGAGCGCGCGCGGATCGCCAGCGACATGCACGACTCGCTGGGCCACGAGCTGAGCCTGATCGCCGTCCGCGCCGCCGCGCTGGAGGTCGCCGGCGGGCTCGACGACGCCCAGCGCGACGCCGCGGCCCAGCTGCGGACGAGCGCCGCGACCGCGACCGAGCGGCTGCGCGAAATCATCGGCGTGCTGCGCGAGGACGCCGCGCCGGTCGAGCCGGTGCAGGGCGACCTCGGCGAGCTGCTCTCCCGCGCGCGGGCCTCCGGTCTCCTCATCGAGTCCACAGTGGACGCTGCGGGAGCGCCGCCGATGGTCGCCCGGGCCGCCTACCGCGTGGTGCAGGAAGCGCTGACGAACGTGGCCAAGCACGCGCCGGGCGCCGCCGTGGCGGTCCGGGTGACCAGTGCCGGCGCGCGAACCGACGTCAGCGTGGTCAACGCCCCGCCGCCCGCCGGGCCGTTGCCGGGGGCCGCGTCCGGGCACGTCGGGCTGATCGGCCTGCGCGAACGCGTCCGGCTCGTCGGTGGCACGCTGCGGGCCGGCCCCCGCGACGGCGGGTTCGCCGTGACCGCGACGCTGCCGCACGGGGCCGCGCCGGCCGAGCCGTCCACCGATGCCGATACCGCCACCGACGACGAGGCCGGGCAGTCGACGTCGGCCCGGGCTCTCGAGCTGGCCCGGCGGGACGTGCGGCGGAGCCTGGTCCAGGCGGTCGTCGTCCCGCTCGGCCTGTTCGCGATGGTCGTCGCGATCGCCGGCATCGCGTTCCTCTACCAGTGGAATTCCTCGGAGCTGCCCGCCGGGGTCTACGAGCGGCTGCGGATCGGGCAGCCGCGCGCCGAGATCGTGCCGGAGCTGCCCGAGCGTGAGCGCGTCGCCCGTCCGGTGCGGGGCGAGCCGCCGCTGCCGCCGGTACCGGGCGCCGCCTGCGAGTACTACGGCACCGGCAGGTCGTGGCTGAACAACGATTACGCCGCCTACCGGCTGTGTTTCGCCGGTGGGAGACTGGTCGCCAAGGACAGGTTCGCCGAGGGGGCACCGTGATCAGGGTCGTGCTGGCCGACGACGAAGCGATGATGCGGGCGGGGGTGGCGGCGATCCTCGGCGCGGATCCCGGGATCGAGGTCGTCGCCGAAGCCGCCGACGGCCGGGAAGCGGTTTCCCAGGTGCTGGCCACGCACCCGGACGTCGTCCTGCTGGACATCCGGATGCCGGTGCTGGACGGCCTCGGCGCGGCCGCCGAGATCCGGCGGCTGCTGCCGGCCACCGGCGTGATCATGCTGACGACGTTCGGCGAGGACGACTACATCGAGCGCGCGCTCGGCCTCGGCGCGGGCGGGTTCCTGCTGAAGTCGGGCGACCCGCGCGAGCTCCTCTCCGGCATCCACGCCGTCGCCGGCGGGGCCGCGTTCCTCTCGCCGAAGGTGGCGCAGCGGGTGATCGCCCGGCTCTCCGGCGGGCAGCTGGCGCGCGCCGCCGCGGCCCGCGAGCGGATCGCGGCGCTGACCCCGCGCGAGCGGGAAGTGCTGACACTGCTCGGGTCCGGACTGTCCAATGCAGACATCGCGGCGAAGATGTTCGTCGTGGAGGGCACGGTGAAGGCGCACGTGAGCACGATCCTGACCCGGCTCGGCGCGAAGAACCGGGTACAGGCGGCGATCACGGCGTACGAGGCGGGACTGGTCGGGGGAGACGCGGCGGCCGCCAGCCCGTGATCCCCGCGCCCACGCGGGCCGTCGCCTTCGCCGGGAGGCACTTCAGCAGGGCGGTGCGCAGGCCTGCCGCGACGGGGTTGGTCAGCTGCGGACCGAGTTTGCCCATCCGGACGGACTCGCGGACGACCTTCTGGCTGCGGGGCCGTCGCTGCTGGTCGTAGTGCTCGAGAGCGGTGCTCAAGTCCTGTGTGGACACGGCGTGGGCGAGCACGACGGCGTCTTCGATGGCCTGGCAGCCGCCCTGGCCGAGGAACGGCGGCATCGCGTGGGCGGCGTCGCCGAGCAGCGCGATCCGGCCGCGGGTGTAGGTCGGGAGCGGGGTGGCGAGGTAGTAGAGGTCGTGGTGCAGCACGGCTTCGGGCGCAGTGGCGTCGAGGAGGGCGGGGATCGGTTCGTGCCAGTCCTTGAAGGCGTGCTTGAGGTCGACGGTTCGTTCGCCCGGTTCGGCGACGCGCGAGATCCACCAGTAGACGTCGCCGCCGGTCAGCGGGAGGATGCCGACTTCGGTGCCGCGGCCGAAGCTCGTGCTGAGCCCGGTGCCGGGGAGGTGCGCGACGCCGCGGAACGCCGTGCTGCCCGAGTAGGCCGGGGCCGGGTGGTGCGGGAAGAGCGCTGCGCGGATCCGGCTGTGGATGCCGTCGGCCGCGACGACGAGGTCGGCGCGCAGTTCGCTGTCGTTGTAGCGGACCAGGCCGTCTTCGCGGACTTCGGTGACTTCGGCGCCGGTCTTGAGGCTTTCGGCCGGGACGGCGTCACGAAGGGCGGCGATGAGGTCGCGCCGGTGGATCGCGCCGAGCGGCCTCCCGTGCCGCCGTTCGAATCCGGCGGCGTCGAAGCGGGTGATCCGGCGGCCGCGGTGGTCGCGGAAGCCGCCGGTCTGCTGCGCGGCCAGGTGTGGCCCGAGGTCGACGCCGAGTTCGTCGAGGCAGCGCAGGGCGTTCGGCCAGAGCGAGATCCCGGCGCCGACGTCGCCGAACTCCGGTGCTTTCTCCAGGACGGTGACCGTCCAGCCGACCCGGTGCAGCCCTGCGGCCGCGGCCAGGCCGCCGATGCCGCCACCGACCACTATCGCGTGCATAACGCCTCCTCTACAGGTGTAGAGGACTCTACACCTGTAGAGTGCGTTTTCGTGGAACGGGTGGATGTGATTGCCGACGCGGCGATCTCGGTGATCGCGGCGGAGGGGATGCGCGGGTTGACCCACCGCGCGGTGGACCGCGCCGCGGGACTGCCGGTGGGGTCGACGTCCTACTACGCGCGCACGCGGGCGGCGCTGCTGGAGCTGACGATCACGCGGATCGTCGTCCTGGACCAGGTTCCGCTTGCCGGCGGAGGTGGCGGCGGGTTGGCGGAATTCGTTGCGGAATACGCATTCGAGGCGATTACTGCGGGCCGGACGCGCATGCTGGCGCGCTACGAGTTCGCGTTGGAGGCCACGCGGCGCCCGGAGTTGCGAGCGGTGTACGACGAGGGCGGTCTGCAGATCCGCCACCGCGCGGCTTCGGTGCTGGAGGCGGCGGGTTCACCGGAGCCGGAGCGGCACGCGAGGGTGGTGGTGGACTGGATGGAGGGGACGATCTTCGGGGCGCTGGCGGGGACGGGATCGCTTGCGCCGCCTGGCTTGGAGGAGCTGCTGGCGAGCGCCCGGGAGATCCTGGCGGGGATCGTGGTGGGGTGACTCGGGCCGGTTGTCCACAGCCCTGACGTGATCGGGCGTTGTGGCGGTGCGACATCGGGCTCGCGGCCGAAGCCCCGGCAGCCAGGAAGACCGCCGGGGCCCAGCCGGTAGCTGATCCGAGTCAAGCGTCCCGACGGCGCAACACCGCCGCCCCCGCCAGTAACGCCGCCGCTGCCCAAACCGCGCAGATCACCAGCCCCACCCAAGGCGCGTACGGTGCCGCCGTCATCGTGATCGGGTTCGGCCGGCCCTCTTCGACCATGGCGTTCACCCCGGCGATGCCCGGGAAATACGGGATCGCCTCCGGCAAGCCCAGCGACGCCACGATCAGCGGCAACGGAACCAGCAGCACGATCACCGAAACCAGCGTCCCGGCCGCGCTGCGCAGTGCCCAGCCGATGCCCGTGCACAGCAAGCCGGTCAGGGCGAAGTAGCCGCCCATGCCCGACGCCACCGTGAAGCCCGCTGCGAACGACGTCGGCAGGCCGTGGCCGTTCATCACCACGCTTGCCAGTGCCATTCCGGCGCACGACAGCAGCACGCCGTAGGCGAACAGGACCGGTGCCAGCACCGCCGCCTTCGCCAGGACCACCCGGGAGCGGACCGGGGTCCACAGCAGCGTCGACCGGATGCCGCCGCCGGCGTACTCGCTCGTCACGAACAGCGTCGCCAGTGCGATCACCGCGAACTGGGCCAGGTAGAAACCGCCGCCCAACGCGATCGTGTGGGCACCCTGCGGCTCGTCGCCGACGTTCTGGGCGATCGCCGACAGCGTGCTGTAGAACAACAGCAGCGCCGTGCCGCCCACCAGGCACCACCAGGTCGCGCGGACCGACCAGAACTTCGTCCACTCCGAAGCCACCGCGCCCGGCAAACCGCCGCCGCGGACCTCGACCGGTGCAGTCATGCCGACACCCCGTATTCCACCGAAGAAGCGGTCAGTTCCATGTAGGCCTGCTCGAGCGACGCCGTCCGCTCGGCGAGCCCGTGCACGCGGATCCCGAGTTCGTGCACGAGGTCGCCGACGCGGGTGACGTCGAGGCCGTCCACCACCAGTTCGCCCGGCTCGCCCGGGTGCGTCAGCCCGCCCTCCGCGCGCAATCGGGCGTCCAAAGTGGAGCGTTCGGCGTCGGCCGGGACGCGGACCGACACCGTTGTGCGGGAATTGCCCGCGATGAACTCCGCGACCGGCGCGTCGGCCAGCAGCTTGCCCTTGCCGATCACCACCAGGTGGTCGGCGGTCAGCTGCATCTCGCTCATCAGGTGGCTCGAGACGAACACCGTCCGCCCCTCGGCCGCCAGCGACCGCATCAGCTGCCGCACCCAGCGGACGCCGTCGGGGTCGAGGCCGTTGACCGGCTCGTCGAACAGCAGGACACCCGGGTCGCCGAGCAGCGCGCCCGCGATGCCCAGCCGCTGGCCCATGCCGAGCGAGAACTGCCCGGCCCGCTTGCCGGCGACGTCGGAAAGCCCGACGGTCGCCAGCACCTCTTCGACACGGCTCGCCGCGATGCCGTTGCTGCGCGCCATGGACAGGAGGTGCTTGCCGGCGCTGCGGCCGGGGTGCAGGGCCTTGGCGTCGAGCAGCGCGCCGACCTCCCGCAGCGGGTGCCGCAGCTCGGCGTAGCGCTGCCCGCCGACCAGGACCTCGCCCGCCTGCGGGTGGTCGAGCCCGACGGTCATCCGCATGGTCGTCGACTTCCCGGCGCCGTTGGGGCCGAGGAACCCGGTCACCTGGCCCGGGGCGACGTCGCACGTGAGCGCGTCGACCACCGTTTTCTCCCCGTAGCGCTTCGTGAGTCCTCGAAGCGTGATCATCTTTCCTCCCGGTTTTCGCCTGTACCGGGAGTTTGCGGTTCCCGGGGTACCGGGGACATCGGACGACGGTCGCGGGTGACCCCCGACTTTCGGCAGGGATCAGCCGCGGCGGCGGGTGTGCCGGGTCGGGACGGCACCGGCCGGGTCTTCCGGCCAGGGGTGCTTCGGGTAGCGGCCGCGCAGGTCGGCGCGCACGGCCGGGTAACCGGACGTCCAGAAGCCCGCGAGGTCGGCGGTGATCGCCGCGGGGCGGCCGGCGGGGGAGAGCAGGTGCAGCACCACCGGGACGCCGGCGAGCACGGGCGTGTCGGTCCAGCCGAAGGTTTCCTGCAGCTTCACGGCCAGGACGGGCCGGTCGCCGGTGTAGTCGACGCGGATCCGTGACCCCGACGGCACTTCGAGGCGGTCGGGGGCGAGGTCGTCCAGCTTCGCGGCTTCCGGCCAGGGGAGGAGGGCTTTGAGGGCGGCGCCCGCGTCGATGTTCGCGAGGTCCGCCTTGCGACGGGCGCTGCCCAGGTTGAGCCAGCTGTCCACATCGGACAGGAGGGCGGCGTCGTCGACCGCGGGCCACGGCGGGCCGAGGACGCGGTGCAGGAAGGCCAGGCGTTCGCGCAGCCGGGTCGCGTCCTGGCTCCACTTGAGGAGGCCGAGGCCGGTTTCGCGGAGGCCGGTCAGGAGGGCGTCGTGGACGTCGGCGTTCTTGAGCGGTTTCTCGGACAGGGTGATGGCGCCGAGCTTGCGGACCCGCCGGGCGACAACATCGCCGTCCCAGGTGACTTCGTCGGCTTCGGTCACCGGGCCGACACGGACGGCGAGGGATTCGTCGGCGGCCGCGGCGAGGCGGATGGTGCCGTGGACGCGGCCGGGGTCCCGGGTGGCTTCGGCGATGGCCAGCCATTCGGAGTCGAGGCCGCTGCCGGCCGGGAGCTCGGCGGCGGTACCGCCGGCCATGAGGTAGACGGGGGCACCGCCCGGACGGCGCCGGGCGAGCCGCTCGGGGTGGGCGAGCGCGACGACCAGCGCGGGATCGGGCCGGTGGCCGCCGGTCCGGGCCGAACGGCCGGCCGGTTCGCCGCTGCCGCCGCCGGCCGGGGCCGTACCGAAGCGATCGGCCGGTCGTGAATCGGCTCGGTGGCCCGAAACCAAGCCCTCGAGCCGCCGCACCTCGCGCTTCCAGCGTCGTGCTCCTTCGTCGCCGGCCGAGCGCAGGCGCCTCAGCTCCGCGTTCACGTCCGTCAAGGTTGCGCCCGCGTCCAGCAGGGCCACCACCTCTGCCGCGTTGCGGGCGCCCACCTCGGACGATCCGTCCAGCAGCGCGCGGGCCAGCCGGGGGTGCAAGCCCAGGTCCGCCATCCGCCGTCCGCGCGGTGTCACCGCTCCCGATGCGTCCGTTGCGCCCAGCGTCACCAGCAGGGCGCGGCCCGCCGCCAGTGCGCCCTCGCCCGGTGGGTCCCACCAGGCCAGCCCGCTGCCGTCGGGGGTCGACCAGCACGCCAGCTCCAAGGCCAGCCGGGCCAGCTCGGCCGTGCGGATCTCCGGCTCCGGGTACGGCGGCAGCGTCGCCTGCTCGTGCTCCGCCCAGCAACGGTAAGCCCGTCCCGGCGCCTCGCGCCCCGCGCGGCCGGACCGCTGCGTGGCCACCGCCGCCGACACCCGGACCGTGGCCAGGCCCGGCAGCCCGCGCCGGTGGTCGACGCGCGGCACGCGCGCCAAACCCGAGTCCACCACCGCGCGTACGCCCGGCACCGTCAGGCTCGACTCCGCCACCGCCGTCGCCAGCACCACCCGGCGCCGGTCACGCGGCCGCAGCGCGTCGTCCTGGTGCGCCGCCGGCAACCGGCCGTGCAGCGGGAGAACGTCCACAGTGTCCGATTCGGACAAAGACAGCAGTCCCGACGTCCGCGCGATTTCCCCGGCCCCCGGCAGGAACGCGAGCACGTCGCCGTCTCCCGCCGCCAACGCCGTCCGCACCGCCCGCGCGACGCAGGCCTCCACGCGCTCGCCGCGAGCGGGCGGAACGTAGGAGAACTCCACCGGGTAGGTCCGCGCGGTGGCCGTCACCACCGGGGCGTCGCCGAGCAGCGAAGCCAGCCGCCCCGCCGCGACCGTCGCCGACGTCGCCAGCAGCCGCAGGTCGTCGCGCAGGCCCGCGCGGACGTCCAGGAGCAGCGCCAGCAGCAGGTCCGCGTCCAGGTGCCGCTCGTGGCACTCGTCGAGCAGGACCGTCGAGACGCCGGGCAGCTCCGGGTCGCCCTGCACGCGCCGCACCAGCAGCCCCGACGTCACGACCTCGATGCGGGTCCGCGCGGACACCTTCCGGTCGCCGCGCACGGCGTAGCCCACCGTCTCGCCGACCGGTTCACCCAGCAGCGCCGCCATCCGCGCCGCCGCGGCCCGCGCCGCCAGCCGCCGCGGCTCGGCGACCACCACCCGGCCCGCGCCGGCCGAAGCCAGCGCCAACGGCACCAGCGTCGTCTTGCCCGTGCCGGGCGGGGCCACGAGCACCGCGGTGCCGTGCGCGTCCAGCGCGGCGACGACGTCGGGCAGCACGGACCTGACGGGCAGGTCGGGGAGCTTCACTTCGGCGTGACCTCGGGGGGTGGGGGCAGCTGGGGACCGGACGGGCCGATGTTCGCGTTGAGCGAGCGCAGCCATTCGCCGGAGGAGATCATTTTCCGGATCGCGTCGTCGACCGCGGCCACCCCCTGGGTGTCGTCCTTGCGCAAGCCGATGCCGTAGTTCTCCTTCGAGAACGGCTTCCCGACGATCTTCAGCAGTTCCGGGTCGCGCGCCACGTAGCCGGCCAGGATCACCGCGTCCGTGGTGACCGCGTCGATCTGCCCGGCGAGCAGCGCGGTCACGCAGTCGGAGTACCGCGGGTACTCGACCAGCTGGACGGCCTGGGCGTACTTGTCCTTCACCTGCTGCGCCGGTGTCGAGCCGCTGACCGAGCACAGCCGCCGCCCGTTGAGCGCCTCCGGCCCGGCGATGTCGGCCGACGTCCGCCGCACCAGCAGGTCCTGGCCGGTGGTGAAGTACGGGCCGGCGAACGACACCTGCTGCTTGCGCTTGTCGGTGATCGAGTAGGTCGCCACGACCAGGTCGACCGCGCCGGAGGTGAGGTCCGTTTCCCGCGACGCCGGCGTCGTCTCGCGCCAGGTGATGTCCTTCGCGGAGACGCCGAGCTCACTCGCGACGAAAGTCGCGACATCGACGTCGAACCCGACGAACCGGCCGTCGACGGTGTGCTCCGAAAGCCCCGGCGCGTCGAACCGGATGCCGATGGTCAGGTGATCCGTGGCACTCGCCCGGGTGACGAGCGAGTCGGTCGGCGAAACCGTGGCCGGTCCGCACGCCGCCGCCGTGACCAGGAGCAACGCCGAGCCGAGGAGCGTGCGCCACCGCATCCAGCCGCTCCCTCCGCCGCGGTCCTGCCTCACGTGGTTCTCAGGTCCTCCCGTTAGCCTAAGTGCGTGGTGCGACCGTCCCAACCCGTGCTGAACACCGTCGGCACCCTCGCCCGGCTCGGGCTCGCGGCCGTCTGGCTCGTTTCCGGTGCCCTGAAGCTGGCGGATCCCGGCCAGACGCTGATCGCCGTGCAGGCGTACGAGGTGCTGCCGGACGCGCTCGAAGACGTGGCGGCCATCGCGCTGCCGCTCGTGGAACTCGTGCTCGGGCTGCTGCTGCTCGCGGGCCTCGTGACCCGGTGGGCCGCCGCGGCTTCGCTGGGCCTGCTGCTCGTGCTCATCGCCGGGATCGCCCAGTCGTGGGCGCGCGGCCTGAGCATCGACTGCGGGTGCTTCGGGGGCGGCGGCCACGTGGCGGCGGGGCAGACGGAGTACCCGCAGGAGATCCTCCGCGACTCGGGGTTCGCGCTGCTCGCCGCCTGGCTGCTGGCGCGCCCGCGCACCTGGCTGTCACTCGACGGCTGGCTCGCGCGAGGTCGCGGGAACTCCACCGGACCCGGGCACGACTACTCGGGTATCGCGGAAGGGAATTGATACACAGTGGGTGGAGCTGAGCGGACCGCTCGGAAGCGTCGTCAGGCCGCACAGGCCGGGGGAGCGAGGGCGGTGGCCCAGGCCAGGGGCGCGTCCGGGGACAAGCGGAAGTGGATCATCGGGATCGGGGCCGTGGTCGTCGTGGCCGCGCTCGTGATCGGCGGCGTGATCTGGACGATTTCGGACCGGAACAAGACCGAGGGCCAGGTCATCAACCCCGGCGAGCCGACGAGCGCGCTGGCGGGTGATGTCGGCCAGAAGCGTGACGGCGTGGTCGTCACCGTCGGCAAGACCGGCGCCAAGGCCTCGATCGACGTCTACGCCGACTTCCTCTGCCCGATCTGCGGCGAGTTCGAGAAGCGGTACAAGAGCGACGTCGAGCAGGCGATCAACGACGGCAAGCTGCAGGTCCGCTACCACATGGTGCCGCTGCTCACCGGGAAGTCGAGCCCGCCCGGCTACTCGCTGGACTCGGCGAACGCGGCACTCGCCGCGGCCGACGCCGGCAAGTTCCTCCAGTTCCACGACGCGCTGTTCGCCAACCAGCCCGAAGAGGGCAAGCGCGGCTACGACAAGGCGCAGCTGATCGAGCTCGGCAAGAACGTCGGCATCACCGATCCGGCGTTCGCCCAGACGGTCAACGCGGGCACCTACGACCAGCAGCTGAACACCGCGTTCCAGCAGATCGAGACCGACCCGAAGCTGGCGCAGGACTTCGGCGGCGGCCAGCGCGGGTTCGGCACGCCGACGGTCACCGCGAACGGCTCGATCGTCTCCTGGCAGGACCCGGATTGGCTCAAGAAGGTCATCGGCTGACTCCGGGCAATTCGCCCACCCGGGTATGGGCCGTGGACTAGGCTGATTCCCGCACGACATCTCTTCGGGGGTCCGGGTGGCGGAGCCCCCGGCCCGGGCGAAGCCCGGATGGCACAGGGAACCGGGGGTGCCGCACGCACGTCGCACCCCCGGTGACAGGGAGGGCCAGTGGACGGTTCGCATTCGGGGTTTCACGTCGACGACGGCGCGTACACGCGGTACGCGCGCGAAGTCGACCCGCTCGGTGAAGACGTCAAGGGTGCTGCGGAGCGGCACGTCGGTCCGCACGTGACGCTCGGCGGCGATGGTTTTTCGGAGATGGGCGGCGAGTCCGGCTTCTCCGGCGCCTACAGCGGCCGGATGCGCGCGCTGCAGGAAAAGATGCACCGCGTCGGCGGCGGCTGGCGGCAGGTCGGCGAAGCCGCCCGGCAGACCGACCGCAACTACGCGGCGGTCGAGGCCGAGCACGGCGACTTCGTCCGGCGGCTCGGCGGCGACCTCGGGCGGGACGCGTGACCGAGCACGCCGACCAGCTCGTCCGGCACGGCCTGGACACGACCAACCAGTTCGCGCAGAAGCTGCGCCACGACCCGGCCGCCATCGGCGGCGCCCGGGACGCGCACCTCGCCCTGCAGACGTCGGTCGGCACGACCCGCGACCACGCCTCCGCCCAGCGCGTCAACCTCGTTTCCGCCAGCTCGGGTTCGACGACCGACCGGGCCACGGCGACGTCGCAGAGCCTGGAGAAGGAGGTCCAGGACCTCCTCGACGAGAGCGCCGAGATCGAGAAGGCCGTCGCCGAGGCGGCCGAGACGCTGCACGTCGGCGAGATCAAGAACGACCAGGTCCGCGACCAGATCATCAAGGAGATCTCGGCGTCGATGAAGGCGCTGGAAGCGGTCAAGACCATCCAGCCGCCGGAGAGCCGCGGCGCCGCTTCGCGCGACATCCTGATGAAGCTGCAGACCAAGATCAGCCAGCTCACCGGCCAGGCCGCGACGTTCAGCGAACAGACGATCAACGACCTCACCGCCATCGGCACCCGGCTCGGCGGCGAAGAGCAGTCGACGTCGGCGTCGTCCGCCTCGACGAAGGTCGGGTCGTCGTTCAACAGCAACAGCGGCTCCTCCGGCGGTTCGGACGGCGGGGGCGGCGGCGGTGGGGGAGGCGGCGGCGGTGGCGGTGGCGCCGTGCACAAGCCGCGGCTGCCGGTCGCGATCCCGCCGCAGCCCGGCAGCGGCGTCGCGATCAACCTGCCCGGCGGCAAGCAGGTCATGGCGCCGAACGAGACCGCGGCCAAGGCCGTGCGCAACGCGCTTTCGCAGCTCGGCGTGCCTTACGTCTGGGGCGGCACCGCCCGCGGTGTCGGCCTCGACTGCAGCGGGCTGACCATGACGTCGTACCAGGACGCGGGCCTGCAGCTGCCGCGGACGGCGGCGCAGCAGACGGTCGGGGCCGAGGTGCCCTCGATCGACCAGCTGCTGCCCGGCGACCTCGTCGTGTGGTCCGGGCACGTGGCCATGGTGATCGGCGACGGCCAGATGGTCGAGGCCGGCGACCCGGTGCAGATCAGCAAGATCCGCACCACGAACGCGGGGCAGTCGTTCATCGGCTTCTACCGGCCTACGGGGTGAGCTGTGGCTGAATTCGACATCGACCTGGCTTCCGCGCGGATCGCCGAGCAGGCAACGCGGGCGGGCGCGGAGGCTTCGGCGCGCCTCGCCCGCTCGGGTCCGGTGGTGGGCAAGGCGGACGCCGGCGGGATCGAGGTCCAGGTGGCGCCCGGCGGGCTGCTGACCGGCGTGACGATCCACCGGTCGGCGCTGCGGCACGGGTCGGCGGTGCTCGCCGACCGGATCTTCGAGCTGGCCCAGCGCGCGACCCGCCGCGCGGGCGACAAGATGTACCACGCGCTGGCCCCCGTGGTGGACGCCGCGCAGCTGGAAACCCTGGGCTACGAACCGATCCCGGACGACGACCCGGACGCCGAGACCTATTCGTACGGAGGGGGATCGAGGTGATCACAACCCGCCAGCTGATCGCCCAGGCCCGCGCCCGCGAAGAGGCGATGGCCCGGGTGGAGGAGCTGCTCGCGTCGGCGTCCGGCACGGCCCACGACCTCGACGGGCAGGTCGAGATCACCGTCGACGCCCGCGGCAAGCTCCTGCGGCTGTGGCTGGCGCCGTCGGCGGTGAACCTGGGCGAGCAGCTGGGCCCGCTGGTGGTGGAGATCGCCCAGGCGGCCATGCGCGAGGCGACCCAGGACGGTTACAACAAGGTGGCCCTGCTGCTCGGCGAAGACATGACGTACATGATCGAGCAGATGACGGGAGTCCCGGCGCCGGCCCGTGCGCAGGACGACGACCCGGGCATGACGGTCGAGGAGTTCCAGCGGCAGCGGGCCGAGCGGCTCGGTTCGGCGCCGGCGGAATCACCCGAACCGGTGACAAGTGTCGAGGACGAGGACGCGTACTGGGACTCCTTCGACCCGGCTTCGCTGCGCTCGGACCGCTGAGCAGCCCCCGTTTCCACGCTACGGCAGGGCACCGACAGTTCCGGTCGGGCTGGGCCGGTTCTGTCCACGACCCTCAAGCCAGCTGAGCCGTGGAATTCGCGCCGTCCAACGACTCCCGGATGATGTCCGCGTGGCCCGCGTGCTGGGCCGTCTCGTGGATCAAGTGCAGGACTATCCGCCGGGCCGACCAGAACTGCGGCTCCGGTGGTGACCACGGTGTCGTCGGCAGCTGGACCTCGACGTCCAGCGAAGGCAGTGAAGCCACGTACGCGTCGGTCTCGGCAGCGGCGGCTTCGTAAGCCGTGAGCCAGTGGGACAGCGTCTCGCTCATCGAGTACTGGTCCGTGTCCAGCATGCCGTCCGGCAGGGATCCGTCGGCGGTCCGCAGGATCTGCAGCCACAGGCGCTCGCCCGTGGCCAGGTGGCGGATCAAGCCGCCGAGGGTCAGCTCGCTGACCGTCGTGCGCTTGGCCGCGTCGGCGTCCGAAACGCCGCGGGCCGGGATCAGCAAGCGCTTCCGGACTTCGGCCAGGAGCTCGAGGAGGTCGTCGTGTTCGCGGGTCATGGCGTCACCGTAGGACCGAATTAGGTCAGTTCCCGGCCGGAACGCACAATCCCGCTGACCGGCACCCGAGTTCGCTCAGAGGTCTGGACCAACCGTCGAGGACTATGCATTAATTCAAGGCGTGAATTTTGGTCTCTCGACGAGGAGGACCCGGATGCGGCTCGGACGCAGGCTGGGCATCGGCGCACTGGCCGTGGGGTTGCTGCTGGCGCCGGAAACGCCCGCGCTCGCCGGAAACGGCCCCGTCTACAAGGATTCCTGGCGCCCGGTCAAGGTCCGGGTGACCGACCTGCTGGGCCGGATGACCCTCGACGACAAGCTCGGCCAGATGATGCAGGCCGAACGCCTCGGGGTCAAAAGCCCGGACGACGTCACGACCGGGCGGCTCGGTTCGCTGCTCTCCGGCGGCAGCTCGCAGCCGACCCCGAACACGCCCGTCACCTGGGCCGACATGTACGACGGCTTCCAGAAGGCCGCGCTCGCCACGCCGCTGGGGATCCCGCTGATCTACGGCGTCGACGCCGTCCACGGCCACAACGGCCTCTACGGCGCCACGGTCTTCCCGCACAACATCGGCCTCGGCGCCACGCGCGACCCGCGGCTGGTCGAGAAGATCGGCCGCGCCACCGCCGAAGAGGTCTCCGGCACCGGCATCGACTGGGACTTCGCGCCCTGCCTGTGCGTCGCCCGCAACGACCGCTGGGGCCGCACCTACGAGTCCTTCGGCGAGGTCCCGCAGCTGGCCACCCAGATGACGTCGATCATCACCGGGCTGCAAGGCAAAAGGCTCGACCGGCCGGGCTCGGTGCTGGCGACCGCCAAGCACTACGTGGGCGACGGCGGCACCACCGGCGGTGTCAACGAAGGCAACACCGAGATCGGCGAGCAGGAACTGCGCGCCATCCACCTCCCGCCGTTCAAGGCCGCGATCCAGCGCGGGGTCGGCTCGGTGATGATCTCCTACAGCAGCTGGAACGGCGTCAAGATGCACGCCGGGTCCTACCTGATCAACGACGTCCTCAAGAAGGAACTCGGCTTCACCGGGATCGTCGTTTCGGACTACAACGGCGTCGACAAGATCGACGGCAAGACCGGGTTCACCCCGGAAGAGGTCGAGGCGTCGATCAACGCCGGCATCGACATGGTGATGGTGCCCTACGAGTGGCAGAAGTTCATCGACACGCTGCGGTCGCTGGTGGAGCAGGGCCGGGTGCCGATGTCCCGGATCGACGACGCCAACCGCCGCATCCTCACCAAGAAGTTCGAGCTCGGCCTGTTCGAGCACCCGCTGACCGACCGGCGGTTCCTGAACACCATCGGCAGCAAGCCGCACCGCGACCTCGCACGCCAGGCCGTGCGGGAATCCCAGGTGCTGCTGAAGAACGAGAACCACGTCCTCCCGCTGGCCAAGCGCGGCAGCAAGATCTTCGTGGCCGGCAAGAACGCCGACGACCTCGGCAACCAGTCGGGCGGCTGGACGGTCGGCTGGCAGGGCACGAGCGGGCCGGTCATCCCCGGCACGACCATCCTGCAGGGCCTGCGGCAGAAGTCGTCGTCCGTCACCTTCGCCAAGGACGGCACGGGAATCGACCAGAGCTACGACGTCGCCGTCGCGGTCGTCGGGGAGACGCCGTACGCCGAAGGCAAGGGCGACCGTCCCCAGGGGATGGCGCTGGACGCCACCGACCTCGCCACGCTGCAGAAGCTGAAGGACTCCGGGGTGCCGACGGTGGTCGTGCTGGTGTCCGGGCGCCCGCTCGACATCACCGCGCAGCTGCCGGACTGGGCGGGGCTCGTCGCATCGTGGCTGCCGGGCAGCGAAGGGCAAGGCGTCGCCGACGTCCTCTTCGGCGACTACAACCCGACCGGCAAGCTGCCGGTGACCTGGATGCGCAGCGCCGACCAGCAGCCGATCAACGTCGGTGACGGCAAGCCCGCGCTGTTCCCCTTCGGCTTCGGCCTGCGCTACTCGCGCCACTGGTGAGCCACCGTCCCCCACCGGAAGGAACACGCATGCCCCGCCGTCCCCTGCTCAGAATTCTCGCCTTCTTCGCCGCCTGCCTAGGACTCTCGCTGGGCGCTCCGGCGGTGCAGGCCGCCACGCCGTTCAAGGTCCTGGCCTTCTACAGCGGCTCGTACGACGCCGCGCACATCAGCTTCGAGAAGGAAGCCAACGTCTGGTTCCCGCAGCAGGCGGCGGCCAACGGGTTCACCTACACGGCGACGACCAACTGGAACCAGCTCACAACCCTCACCCCGGACCAGTACCAGGTGGTGTTGTTCCTCGACGACCAGCCGCAGTCGCAGGCGCAGTTCCAGGGCTTCCAGCGGTACATGCAGGCCGGCGGCGGGTTCTTCGGCTTCCACGTCACGGCTTACAACGACAGCTCCACGCCGTCGTACGCGAACTGGTTCCACAACGACTTCCTCGGCACCGGCCGGTTCACGTCGAACACGTGGGGCCCGACCCCGGAGACGCTGCGGATCGAGAACCGCACGCACCCGTCGACGGTGAACCTGCCGGCGACCATCCGGTCGTCCACCTCGGAGTGGTACGCCTGGCAGAACGACCTGCGGCAGAATCCGAACATTGCGATTCTGGCGTCGATGGACCAGGGCACCTTCCCGATCGGCACCGACCCGAACCAGACCTGGTACAGCGGCTACTACCCGATCGCGTGGACGAACAAGAGCTACAAGATGCTCTACGCGAACTTCGGCCACAACGCGATGAACTACGAGACGAACACGGCGCTGTCGTCGACGTTCGAGAGCGCCGACCAGAACCGGTTCGTGCTCGACGGCCTGAAGTGGCTCGGCGGCGGCGGGACCACGACCCCGCCGGACCCGGGCACGATCGACCCCGCGGCGTGGTACGCCGTGACGAACAAGGCGTCCGGCAAGTGCATCGACGCCCGTAGTGCCGCCAGCGCCAACGGCACGGTGATCCAGCAGTACACGTGCAACGGCACCGCGGCCCAGCAGTACCAGTTCGCCCCGACCGGCGGCGGTTACGACCGCATCAACAACCGGACGAACGCGGCCCAGGTCATCGACGTGACCGGGGTGTCGACGGCCGACAACGCCGGGTTGCAGCTGTGGTCCTACAGCGGCGGCGGCAACCAGCAGTGGCAGCCGGTGTCCGAAGGCGGCGGGTACTACCACTTCGTCACCCGGCACAGCGGGAAGTGCCTGACGGTGCCGGGGTCGTCCACGGCGGACAGCGTCCAGCTCGTCCAGGCGGCCTGCAACGGCAGCGCCGCTCAGTCGTTCAAGGTCGCCTAGCCGGTCGTGAGTGGTAAGGCGGGTTAGAACCCGCCTTACCACTCACGAGGCGTCAGCCGCGTTCGATGAGGTGACCCACCACGTCCGGGCCGGGGTGGGCGTGGCCCGAGCCGTCGCGGCGGACGTCGATCTCCGGGAGCTCCACCGGGTCGCCGTTGCGGGCCGCTCCCGCTGGGCGGGGGCCGATCCACGCCACTCGCAGTTCCGTCTCGCCCTTGAGGAACCGCTGGGCCCGGACGCCGCCCGTGGCGCGGCCCTTCGCCGGGTACTCGCTGAACGGGGTCACCTTCACGCTCTGGCCCGTTGCCGTGATCACCATCGGCTCACCGTGCTCGTCGTCGTCCGTGCGGACCGCGCCGAAGAACACCGCCGACGCGCCCGCGGGCAGGTTCATGCCCGCCATGCCGCCGCCCTTGAGGCCCTGCGGGCGGACCAGCGAGGCCGCGTACTTCAGCAGCGACGCCTCCGACGAGACGAACGCGAGCGTCTCCGAGCCGTCCGTCAGCCACGTTGCGCCGACGACCTCGTCGCCGTCCTTCAACGAGATCACTTCGAACTCGTCCGAGCGGACCGGCCACTCCGGCGAACAGATCTTCACCACGCCGGCGCGGGTACCGAGCGCCAGGCCCGGGGAGCCCGCCGCCTGCTCGCCCAGCGGGGCGATCCCGACGACCGTCTCGCCCTTCTCCAGCGGCACCAGTTCCTTCGCCGCCATGCCGCCGCGCAGCGACACCGTGCCGGCCTGCTCGGGCAGCACCGGCAGCGGCAGCACGTCCGTCTTGAACGCCCGGCCGCGGCTGGTCACCAGCAGCACCTGCCCGCGCGCGGTCGTGTGGACCAGCGCCGCCACGGCGTCGTGCTTCACGCGGCCGTTGCGGCGACGCGTCTCCGTCGCTTCCTCGGACTCGGCCGCGGTGCGGGCCACCAGCCCGGTCGCCGACAGGATCACCTGGCACGGGTCGTCCGTGACCTCCAGGGGCCCGGACGGCTTCGACGCGGCCAGGACCTCCTTCAGGTCGCCGTCGATCAGCGAGGTGCGGCGCTCGGTCGTGAAGTCCTTCGCGACCTTCGCCAGCTCCGACGAGACGAGCTTCTTCAGCACCGACTCGTCGTCGAGGATCTTGGTCAGTTCCGCGATCTCCTCGCGCAGCCGCTCCTGCTCCGACTCGAGTTCGAGCCGGTCGTACTTCGTCAGCCGGCGCAGCGGCGTGTCCAGGATGTACGTCGCCTGGATCTCCGACAGCTTGAAGCGCGTCATCAGGCCGTCCTTCGCGGCCTGCGCGTTCTCGCTTTCGCGGATGAGCTTGATCACCTTGTCGATGTTCAGCAGCGCGATCAGCAGGCCGTCGACCAGGTGCAGGCGCTCTTCGCGCTTGCGGCGCCGGTACTTCGTCCGCCGCGTGACGACGTCGTAGCGGTGGCGGAGGAAGACCTCCAGCAGCTCCTTCAGGCCCAGCGTCTGCGGCTGGCCGTCGACGAGGACCAGGTTGTTGATGCCGAACGACTGCTCCAGCGGCGTGAGCCGGTAGAGGTCGGCCAGCAGGGCCTGCGGGTTGACGCCGACCTTGCACTCGATGACCAGCCGCGTGCCGTTCTCGCGGTCGGTGAGGTCCTTCACGTCGGCGATGCCGGTGAGCCGCTTGGACTTGTTGACCTCGTCGGTGATCTTCTCGATCACCTTCTCCGGGCCGACGCCGTAGGGCAGCTCGGTGACGGTGATCGCCTGCCGCCCGCGGCTGCCCTCCAGGGGCCCGGTCTCGACGCTCGCGCGCATCCGCACCACGCCGCGGCCCGTCTCGTAGGCGCGGCGCACCTCGTCGAGGCCCAGCAGCTTGCCGCCGGTCGGCAGGTCGGGGCCGGGCACGAACTCCATCAGCTTGTCGAGCGTCGCGGTCGGGTGCGTGATCAGCCACCGCGCCGCGGCGATGACCTCGCCGAGGTTGTGCGGGATCATGTTGGTCGCCATCCCGACCGCGATCCCGGACGTGCCGTTGACCAGCAGGTTAGGGAACGCGGCGGGCAGCACGGACGGCTCTTCGAGCGAACCGTCGTAGTTCGGCCGGAAGTCGACGGTGTCCTCGCCGAGCTCGCCGACCAGCTGCATCGCCTCGGGCGACATGCGGGCTTCGGTGTACCGCGAGGCAGCCGGGCCGTCGTCGGGGCTACCGAAGTTGCCGTGGCCGTCGATCAGCGGGACGTTGAGCGAGAAGTCCTGCGCCAGCCGCACCATCGCGTCGTAGATCGCGGTGTCGCCGTGCGGGTGGTACTTACCCATGCAGTTGTGGACGGCGAACCCCTCGACCACGAATTCGTGCGCTTCGGTGCCGACCTGGATGTCGTAGGTGACGTCCGGCTCGACGCGCTCGACCGACACCACTTCGAGGAACGAGAAACCCTTCAGCGCGTCGAGCCGGTCGGCGAGCGGAGAGCCGATTCGCCGCAGCTTTTCGATCCAGCCGTCCTGGTGCGCCCGCTCAAGCGGGAATGAGCGGTCGGCCAGTGCGGTACCGTGCCGATCCTTGCCGTAGCGGACCTTCGCCCCGCTGACCACGGACAGCGAGGCGCGGAAAGCAGTTCCCTCGCTGTCGCGGAACCAACCGCCACCGACATGGGCGGCCGAGAACTCGGCCATGACGCCCTTGGCGGGCAACCGGTCGTTGCCCTGTTTGCCGCCGTACCCGTAGGTGATCTCCGTGAGCTTTTCCAGATCGCTCTTCTTGTAGCCGATCGTGATCCACGGCGTCAGGATGCCGGCCAGTGCCGCCGCGTCGGATCCGCTCACCGAGAGACCGAGCAAGGTCTTGTGACCACCCGGCTTCGGATCGGTCCAGTGGTGACCGTGGATCCCGAGGTCGGCGAGCATCGCGTAAACCTGCCGGACCAGCACCTCGCTTGTGCTCACGTAGACGATCTCGCGGCGGTTCTTGCGGATGTAGCCGTCGCCGTCGAAGATGCCCGCGAGGAACGGTGCCCAGTGCGAACGGTTCGTGAGAACCTCCGCCGGGACAGTCTTCGCGTCGCTGAGCGGGTTTCCCGCCGCGAGGAGGCCTTCGTGCCGGGCAAAGGTGAGGATGTGCTGGTCGCGCCATCCCGGCTTCGCCGCGGGGCGGGTCCCCCTGGACACGCCCAGTCCGTTGGCCGTTGCCCATTCGTACACCGCGTCGAGCGGCTCCACGTCGCACATGTGGATCCGGACCCGGCCGTCCGCGTCGCGGTTGCGGTCGACCGCGAATCCTTCGGCCGTGATCAGGCCGAGGAGGTAGGCGTAGCGGTCTCCGCCCGTGGGCCGGTTTTCGCGGCGTGCGTTCCCGTAGGCGACGGTGCGTCGCCCGGTGAGGTCACGGGCGTCCGTCCACGTCAGACTCGAGTCTTCCGCTACGGTCCGGAACCGTTGGCCCGGCGTCACGAGCATCGTGTGCCCGTTGGCCCAGGTGACGCGAACCAGTTCGGAGGCCGGGTTCTCGTAGACCTCGGTGACCGGCACGGAGGCGCCGCCACGGTCGAGCACCTGGTCGCCGATCCCGATCTCTTCGATCGGGCGCAATCCGTCCGGGGTGGAAACCAGAGCGCCGCGGACGAAGCAGTCGCCGACCACGCGCGACGACTTCACGTACGCGTGCGTCGGCCGGTAACCGTTCTCGTTCATCGAGTACAGGATCCGGCGGTGCACCGGCTTGAGCCCGTCCCGCGCGTCCGGCAGGGCGCGCGAGTGGATGACCGAGTACGCGTACTCCAGGTAGGAGTCTTCGATCTCGGTCTTCAGCGGGTTCTCGAAGACCTGCGCCCCGGCGGCGTCGAACGCGCTCGGATCGACCTTGGTGGTGGTGCCCTTGCGGCGTGCCACGGCAGAACTCCTTGGTAGCTACGAAAAGATCAGGCGTCGATGGCTTCGCGGTCGACCCGGTCGGAGGAGGCGACCAGCCAGTTCCGCCGGGGCTCGACCTTCTCACCCATCAGCAGCTCCAGCGCGCCTTCGGCGGCTTCGGCGTCGTCCATGGTGATCCGGCGGACCGAGCGGGTGGCCGGGTTCATCGTGGTCTCCCACAGCTCGTCGGCGTCCATCTCGCCGAGGCCCTTGAACCGCGGCACCGGCGTGACGATGCTCTTGCCCGCCTTCTCCAGCTCGGCGAACTTCTGCTCCATCTCCCGCTGGGTGAAGGTGAAGTGCGTCTCCGGGTTGCGGCCCTTCGTGACGAGCTTGTGCAGCGGCGGCATCGCCGCGTACAGCCGGCCGTCCTCGATCACCGGGCGCATGTACTTCGCGAACAGCGTGATCAGCAGCGTGCGGATGTGCGAGCCGTCGACGTCGGCGTCGGCCATCAGGATGACCCGGCCGTAGCGCATCGTCGTCAGGTCGAACGTGCGGCCGGTGCCGGCGCCCAGTACCTGCACGATCGACGCGATCTCGGCGTTCTTCAGCGTGTCGCCCAGCGACGCCTTCTGGACGTTCAGGATCTTGCCGCGCAGCGGCAGCAGCGCCTGGTACTCCGACACGCGCGCCATCCGCGCCGACCCCAGCGCGCTGTCACCCTCGACGAGGAACAGCTCGCTGCGGGAGACGCCGGTGGTGCGGCAGTCGACCAGCTTCGGCGGCATCGCCGCGCCCTCGAGGGCGGTCTTGCGCCGGGCGGCGTCCTTCTGCTGCTTCTGGGTGAGCCGCACGCGGGAGGCGTCGACCACCTTCTGCAGCACGACCTTGGCCTCGGACTTGGTCTTGCGGTCCTCGGTCCACGCCTTGACGTGCTTGTCGACGATGCCCTGCAGGACGCGGGTGATCCCGGCCGTGGACAGCTCGTCCTTGGTCTGCGAGGTGAACTGCGGCTCCGGCAGCCGGACGTGCACCACGGCCGTCATGCCCTCGAGGACGTCCTCGATCGTCGGCATGTCCTCCTTGGGCTTGAGCAGCCCGCGGGTCTTGGAGATGGCCTCCTGCAACGCCTTCGTCACCGCGCGGTCGAAGCCGCGCCGGTGGGTGCCGCCGTGGACGTTGCGGATCGTGTTGGTGAAGCACTCGACCGTGCGCTCGTAGCCGGTGCCCCAGCGCAGCGCCACCTCGACCTCGGCGTGCCGCTCCACATTGGACTGCATGACGCCCGCCGCGTCCGCCGCGTTCTCCTTGTACGTGCCTTCGCCGGTGATCAGCAGCGTGCCGCAGACCGGCTTTTCGCCCGACGGGCTGAGGAAGTCGACCATGTCGACCAGGCCGTGCGGGAAGTGGAAGGTCTCCTCGTTGATCGTGTCTTCGATCGCGGTGCGCAGCACGTACGTGACGCCCGGGACGAGGAAGGCGGTGTTGCGCATCTTCGCCCGCACGCCCTCGACGTCGAGCGCCGCGCCGGACTCGAAGTAGCGCGCGTCGTACCAGTAGCGGATCGACGTGCCGCTGCGCTCGCCGCGCTTCATCTTGCCGGTGACGTTCAGCCCGGACCGGCGGGTGAACTTCGCCTTCGGGCCGGGCGCGTCGAAGGTGCCGGGGATGCCGTGCTTGAACGACATCTGGTGGACCTTGCCGTCCTGCTTCACCGTGACGTCGAAGCGGTGCGACAGGGCGTTGACCGCCGAAGCACCGACGCCGTGCAGGCCGCCGGAGGTCTTGTAGCCGGAGCCGCCGAACTTGCCGCCGGCGTGCAGCCGCGTCAGCACCAGCTCGACGCCGGACAAACCGGACTTCGCGTGGGTGCCGGTGGGGATGCCGCGGCCGTCGTCGTCCACCTGGACGCTCCCGTCGGCGTGCAGCGTGACGACGATCTTCGTCGCGTAGCCGGCGACACCCTCGTCCGTCGAGTTGTCCA
This sequence comes from Amycolatopsis sp. A133, assembly GCF_031082405.1. Classification (GTDB taxonomy): domain Bacteria; phylum Actinomycetota; class Actinomycetes; order Mycobacteriales; family Pseudonocardiaceae; genus Amycolatopsis. The sequence continues at coordinate 20,199 of NZ_JAVHJU010000024.1, read as the reverse complement.
CCACCTCGGAGAAGAGGTGGTTGATGCCCCGGCTGTCGGTGGAGCCGATGTACATCCCGGGTCGTTTGCGGACGGCTTCGAGACCCTCGAGATGCGTCAGGTCGTCGGCCCCGTACAAGGTCTCGGCAGTCACAGGGTCGTTCTCCCGGATCGTGGCTCGCGAAAGTGCTGGTGGTGGTGCGGACTCGCCTGCACCGTAGTGCAGGATATCCGCCACCCCCGACAACTTCCGCGCGCTCCCGTTCCCGGAGTGGCGTGCGCCGCTCCCTAGCGGGGGTCGAAGCCCAGGTCGGGCCACAGGCCCAGCAGCGCTTCGATCTTCCGGGGGACCTGGAAGCTGTTCCGGAAGTTCGGCTTTTCGCCGATCGCGGCGAGGGCCTTGCGGAGGTCGCCGAAGGCCGGTTTGGCGGCCGACTGCCGGGTCAGGACGTAGCAGTACGTGCGGCGGGGGTAGGCGAACTCGTCGATGTAAGCCTGCAGGACGAGACCGGGGGCCTCGATCCGCGACCCGACGAGGGGCCGGCCCTGCTTCTGGCTGTAGACGGGGATCACGTGCACGCCCGCGCGAAGCGTGCGCGGCGGGTCCTGGCCCTGGGCGTCGTCGGCCCAGAGCAGCTCGACGCGGAACGGTGATTCGCCGTTGTCGCCGGGGTGGGTGTATTCGCGCTGCAGCTCTTCGAGCCGGTACGCGGCCTCGGCGTTCGGTTCGCCGCCTTCGACGAGGCTGACCAGGTACAGCTCGGCCGGACGCGGCCAGGACGGCCGGGGCACGTCGGCGGCTTCCGGCTCGGCCGCCACCGGTTCCGCGGTCGCGGCGGCCTCGGCCGGCTCCGCGGTGGCGGGCGGCGCGCTGTCCGGCTGGGCGGCCGCGGTGCCTTCCGGGCCACCCGGGCCGGTGGGCTGCGGGCCCGTTCCCGGCTGGGCCGGGGAGGCGAGGGCAGCCGCGGGCGCGTCGGGCGTCGCCGGGCGGACCGGCGAGGGTGCGGGAGGTGCGGGGCGGACCGGCGAAGGCGCGGGAGGCGCGGGCCGGACCGGCGAGGGCGGCGGCGTCACGGCCGCGGGGCGGACCGGCGTCGCGGGGCGGCTGGTCACCACCGGCCGGGCGGCCGCGGTGGGCCGGGAGGCCGCCGGGCGGGCCGTGACCGGCTTGCCGGCGGCGTACTGCTCCAGCAGCGGCTCCAGGTCGCCGGCGGTCAGCGAGGGGCCCGCGAGGTCGCACCACTCGAGCCAGGCCTCCTGGGCCTCCTCGACGGTCTGCCGCTCGTGGGAGAGGGTGACCGCCTCGAACAGCTGCCGCGGGCCGGCGGCGGTGACGTCGGCCGAGCCGACCACGACGAAGGACGGGTCGTCCTCGGCGATCACCAGCTTGGCGTTCAGCCCCCGCAGCGAGTGCACGATCACGCCCGCCTTGACCCAGTGCAGCAGCGCGTGCGGGCTCGTCGCCCCCGACAGCACGGTGTCCAGGCTCGCGTCCGTGATCAGCGTGTCGCCGGGTTGCAACGGCAACAGGGCCGCCGCGCCGGGACCGACGTGGCCGAAGGCGGCCACCAGGTTCCGGCGCGGGGCGAGCAAGGGGGTGATCGAGGCCCAGATGTCGCGACCGGCGAGTAGTCGTACCGAACGTTCTGCCAAACCCAGCCGAGCGAGCTCCGCGTCCATGCCCCGACCTTAGCCGGTGCCCCCAAAGCGGTTGACGGCCGGAATATCTCTTGCTTGGAAGTAGTTGAGCGTGCATGTAAGATGGTGCTCGCGAAGGGAGCAGGTCATGCAGTTCGGAATCTTCACGGTGGGCGACGTCACGACCGATCCCACCGACGGCACCACGCCGTCGGAGCACGACCGGATCAAGGCGATGGTCCGGATCGCGCTCAAGGCGGAGGAGGTCGGCCTCGACGTCTTCGCGACCGGCGAGCACCACAACCCGCCGTTCGTGCCGTCGTCGCCCACGACGATGCTCGGCTACATCGCGGCGCAGACGTCCAAGATCATCCTGTCGACGTCGACGACGCTGATCACCACGAACGACCCGGTGAAGATCGCCGAGGACTTCGCGATGCTGCAGCACCTCGCCGACGGCCGCGTCGACCTCATGATGGGCCGCGGCAACACGGGCCCGGTCTACCCCTGGTTCGGCCAGGACATCCGCCAGGGCATCCCGCTGGCGATCGAGAACTACGCGCTGCTGCGGCGGTTGTGGCGCGAGGACGTCGTCGACTGGTCCGGCAAGTTCCGCACCCCGCTGCAGGGCTTCACGTCGACGCCGCGTCCCCTCGACGACGTCCCGCCGTTCGTCTGGCACGGTTCCATCCGCAGCCCGGAGATCGCCGAGCAGGCCGCGTACTACGGCGACGGCTTCTTCGCCAACCACATCTTCTGGCCCAAGGAGCACTTCCAGCAGCTGATCTCGTTCTACCGCCAGCGCTTCGAGCACTACGGCCACGGGACCGCCGACCAGGCGATCGTCGGCCTGGGCGGGCAGGCGTTCATCCGCCCGAAGTCCCAGGACGCGCGGAAGGAGTTCCGGCCGTACTTCGACAACGCGCCGGTGTACGGCCACGGCCCGTCGCTGGAGGAGTTCACCGACCAGACGCCGCTGACGGTCGGCAGCCCGCAGGAGGTCATCGACAAGACGCTGACCTTCCGCGAGCACTTCGGCGACTACCAGCGCCAGCTGTTCCTGATGGACCACGCGGGCTTGCCGCTGAAGACGGTGCTGGAGCAGCTCGACCTGCTCGGCGAGCACGTCGTCCCGGTGCTGCGCAAGGAACTGGACGCGCTGCGTCCCGCCCACGTCCCGGAAGCGCCGACGCACGCTTCGCTCAAGGCCGCTTCGCTGAAGGACGCTTCCGTGGAGGCTTCGGTATGAAACTCGCAGTGGTGACGGCGGGCCTGTCGGTCCCTTCGTCGACCAGATTGCTGGCCGACCGGCTGGCCGCGGCGACCGTCGCCGCGGCCGGCCCGCCGGTCTCGGTGTCGGTGGTGGAGCTGCGGGACATCGCTTTGGAAATCACGAAAAACCTGTTGACGGGCTTCCCGGGCCCGGCGCTGCGCACGGCGATCGAAACGGTGACCGGCGCGGACGCCCTGATCGTGGTGACGCCGGTGTTCACCGCGGGGTACAGCGGGTTGTTCAAGTCGTTCTTCGACGTCCTGGACGCGGATTCGCTGGTGGGCAAGCCGGTTCTGCTCGCGGCCACGGGCGGGACGGAACGCCACTCGCTGGTGCTCGACTACCAGCTGCGGCCGTTGTTCGGTTACCTGAAAGCGGATCCGGTCGCTACGGGCGTGTACGCGGCTTCGTCCGACTGGGGCAGCGGTGAGGCGGCGGGGGCGCTGCAGCGGCGGATCGAGAAGGCCGGCGGAGAACTGGCTTCGGCAGCGGCCGGCCGGCCCGCGGTGAGCGCGGGGCCGGGTTTTGTTCCCTTCGAACAGCTGCTGGCGGAGTAGGGCGGGAGCGGGCTCAGGGGTGGTGAACCCGGTACCGCAGATGCGTCACCCCTTGCCCCGCAACAACTTCCACCCGTTCGAATTCGGCCTTGCCGGAGCCGAGGTTCTCGAAGTACCGCACCCCTTCGCCGAGGAACACCGGCACCAGGTCGATCCGCACCTCGTCGAGCAGCCCGAGGTTCAGGCACTGCTGGGCGATCGACGGCCCGGAAACGCCCACGGTCCCGTCGCCGGCCGCCTTCGCCCGCTCGATCGCGCTCCCGACGTCCGGGCAGAACGTGAAGGGCGCCAGGTGGTCCGCGGGCCAGTCCGCGGGTGGCGGGCGGTGGGTCACGACGAACGCCGCGCCGCCGCCCGGCGGCCGGCCGCCCCAGCCGCGGGTGTGCTCGAACACCCGGCGGCCGCAGACGAAGGCGCTGTGGCGTACCGAATCGAGGAATGCGCTCAGGTACTCCGCGCTGGCCGCCGCGACCCGGAACGTCATGGGGTAGCCGACCATCGGCACCTCGACGTCCCCGGCCTGGTACCAGTCGAAAAGCGGTCCGACGCTGTCGTCGGGCCGGGCCACAAAACCGTCCAGTGACATGCAGAAGCTCGCGACCACTCCGGGCATCGTTATCAACCAATCCGTTTATCAACCGATAAGTTGAAGATAAGACGGTCACCCGGACGCGTCAAGAAGCTGCCGAAAGTAGGGGGTGCCGCCCGCCGTCCGGCAGGAGCCACGGCCACCCCTCGCTGCCTATCTTCCTGCCCATGACCAGGGTTTTCCTCGTGCTGGCGGCCCTCCTGCTCACCACCGCACCCCCGGCAGCCGCCGCGCCGCCGCCGGACATCGACAGTTACGTCCGCGCCTACCTCGACCACACCGGCCTGCCCGGCGCGGCCGTCGCCGTCACCCACGACAACAACATCGTCCGCGTAGCCGGCTACGGCCACGACGCGGCGGGAACCCCCCTGACGGCGTCGAGCCGGCTGCCGATCGCGTCGCTGAGCAAGTCCATGACGGCGTTCGCCGTGCTGCAACTGGCCGAAGCGGGCCGGGTGGGGCTCGACGAGCCCGTCACGCGCTACCTGCCGGGCTTCCGGCTCGCCGACCCCCGGGGCGCCCGGATCACCGTCCGGATGCTGCTGGACCAGACGTCCGGGATGGCCGATTCGGCGTTCCCCGACCTGAAGCTGCCGCAACCGCACACCCTCGCCGAGGCCGTCACCCGGCTGAAGGACGCGGAACTCGCCGGCGAGCCGGGCGCCCGGTACCACTACCACAACCCGAACTACGAGGTCGCCGCCCGGATCGTCGAGGTCGTGGCCGGGCAGCCGTTCGACGGCTACCTGCGGACGCGGCTGTTCCGGCCGCTCGGGATGACGGCCAGCACGACCGTGGACGAGCCGCCCGCGGACCTCTCGCCGGGGTACGTCCGGGCGTTCGGGTTCGAGGTCCCGGTGGCCGAACCGCGGTGGTTCACCGGCGGCAGCCACGGCGTGCAGAGCACCGCGGAGGACCTCGCGCGGTGGCTGGTCGCGCAGCGTGACGGCGGGGGCGTCCTGTCGCCGTCCTCGGTGGCGCTCGCGCACACCCCCGCGCCCGGCCGCCAGTACGCGCTGGGCTGGGCCGCCTACCGCCCGGGACAGCTGGCCCACACCGGCGAGTGGTTCAGCCACACCGCCGCGCAGATCCTGCTCCCGGACGGCTACGGCATCGCCGTGCTCGCCACCACCGGAATGGCCATCGACAACGACGCGGAGACGCTGGCGCAGGGCCTGGCCACCCTGGTCCAGGGCGGCTCGCCGGAGCTCGCGCTGCCAGCCGGGGTGGTCGCGGACCGGGTGCTCGCCGCGCTGATCCTGCTTTCGGTGCTGCTCGCGGCGCTCGGCGTCGTCCACGCGCGACGGTGGGCCGCGCGCCGGACGAGCCCGTGGCGGGCGGGGCTGCGGTTGCTGCCGTACCCGGTGCCCGGCCTGGCCCTCCTGCTGCTGCCGGACCTGATGAGCGTCGTGTTCGCCGGGCGGCAGGGCACGTTCGGGCAGATCCTGTACGTCTGGCCCGGTCTCGTCGGCTGGCTCGGATCCGCCGCGCTCTGCGCGTTAGTGGTGGTCGTTGCGCGGGTACGGGCTCTGGTGAGTGGCAGACAGCGGCCGCGCCGGGAAGAATCGGTCGAAACGACGGGAGTGGTCGCGTGGGGCTCGGAAAGCGGATGAAGCGGGTCTCGAAGGTGGTGGCGGGCGCGATCCTCCTGATCGTCGGGGTGCTGCTGCTCGTCCTGCCCGGCCCGGGGCTGTTGCTGGTGCTCGCGGGGCTGCTGCTGCTGGCCTCGGAGTTCCCGGCGCTGGAGCGGTACGTCGACCCGGTCCGCGACCGGGCGATGAAGGCGGCCGAGGACAGCGTGTCGTCGCCGCTGCGGATCGCCGGCTCGGTGCTGGCCGGGCTGGCGCTGCTGGCGGCGGGCATCGTCTGGGGCACGGTGAAATCGCTGCCGTTCAGCGGCTGGAGCACCGGGTCGAGCCTGATCCTGTCGTCGGTGATCCTGTTCGCGTTGCTCGGCTGGAGCTACCGCCGGGTCAAGTCGCGCCGGGAAACCGGAACGAAGGCTTCGGCCCGCGACTGACCGGTAGCCTCGAACGACTCGGCGAGCTGGTCCGGGTCCGGGTGCCGGAGCTGCCGCCCGAAGGGGCGCGGCACTTCGCCCGCGGAGGGGTGGTCCTGGTGTCGGGATCGTGGCCCGCGGCCGAGCCGGCGGCGGCCGCCGAGCCAGCGGCGGCCGCGGAGCCGGCGGATCGGCCGGTGTTCGTGCCGGCCGAAGGGCTGACGAACCTGCTGGCCGGCCTCGTCGCACGGCAGCGGCTCGCCGGCCGCCCCACGACGTGAGGCGGCCGGCGAGGCGGGTCAGACCGCCTTGGTGACCTGTGCTGCCGAGGTCGCGTCCACCACGTAGCCGGTGTACGAGGTGTCCGTGCGCAGCCCGGCCGCGTTGACGCTCCAAGCGGTCAGCGAAAGGTAGTACCGGCCGTCTCCCGCGGGCACGGTGAACTCGAACGCGCCGGTGCCGTCGGCCGCTGCGGGCACCGGCACCTCCGTGCCGTTGCCGATGCGGTAGCCGTAGGCCGCGAGGCCCGGCTGCACCGGCGCCAGCGTGCAGTGGACGACCTGGTCCGGGTGCAGGCCCGCGGCCGCGTCGCACGTGAGCGGCGGGGCGGCCGAGCGCGGGAAGAACGAGTAGTACGCCGCCTCGGACACCGTGCCGTCGGCGAACGTGCTGCGGACCTCCAGGTACTGCGTGTTCGCCGTGAGCGGTGTCAGGACGGTGCTCGCCGTGCCGTCCGGGCCCGCCGCCACCGTGACCGGCGCGCCGCCGAGGTACCGGTACGAGTAGCTCACCACGCCGGGCAGCGCCGGGGCGAACGCGAACGTGCCCGGCGTCGTGACGTAGGCACCCTGGCGCCCGGCCGGGTACTCCGCGCTCGTCACCGTCGGTTCGTTCGAGCCGATCTGGACGTCGACCTCCTGGGTCCCCGAACCGATCCCGGCACCGGTCGTGCTGCTGACGTGCAGGTAGTGGCCGTACGCCGAGTCGGGCACGATCGTGATCTGCGCCGTGCCGTCCGGTCCGGCCGGGACGGTCACCGGCTCGCCGTAGTCCCAGTCGTAGGTGAAGGACACCGAACCGGGCAGCGTGGCGTGCAGGGTGAAGACCACCGGCTTGCCGACCATGGTGTCCGTGGGCACGTCGACCACGGGCAGGCCGCGGTCGACCGGGAGCTGCCCTCCGCCGGAGCCCGACAGGTTGCCGTTGGCCATCCGCGCCCGGACGAGCAGGTAGTAGGCCTGCGTGGCATCGGTGGGCGTGACGTCGATCGTGGCGGTGCCGTCCGCTCCCGCGGGGACGGTGGTCTCCGGACCGCCGTCGATGGTGTAGACGTACTCGCTCGCGCCGTCGGTGCCGTGCGGGGCGAAGGTGCACTGCTGGGTCTCACCCAGGTAGGCGTGGTCGGCGCAGGTCATCGACGGGCCGTTGTCGGCGACCCAGAACCGGTAGTCCGTGCGGTCGGATCGGGTGCCGGCCGGGTCGACGCTCCACACCGACAGGTACTGCGGGCCACCCTGCTTCGGCACGATGGTGACCGTCGCCGGGCCGCCCTTGCGCGTGGCCGGGACGTAGGAGCCGGGGGTGTCGAAGAGGCCGTAGTAGTAGCCGACGACGTCCGGGACACCGTTGGCCGTGAACGTGAACGAACCGGGAACACCGGTGCCGCCGGTGCCGAGGCCGACGTCGGAGTAGTCCGGCGAGGTGACCACCGGCGGCTTGTCCGGCCCCGCGAAGTCGGTGGTCAGCTTGCAGACCGCGCTCCACGGCCCGGTGTCGGTGCGGTCGGACCCGCGCACCTGCCACGCGTACGTCGTCGCGTCGGCGAGCCGGCCCTGGACGTTCATCGAGACGCCGTCGCCGTAGAAGGAGTTCTGCAGCGTGATCCGCTGCTCGGGGTGGTCGACCGGCCACAGCGCCCACTCGGCCTGGCCGAAGTCGCCGTCCGGATCGGTGAGCGCGGCGCCGAGGGTGGTCGAGCCGTTGCCGACGACGACGGGCTTCGCCGCGCACGGGTGCGTGTTCACCGTGAGCTGCGCCGGCTTCAGCGGCGCGCGGTTGTAGCCGATGCTGAGCGTCGCGTGCGGGTTGTAGGAGCGCCCGGCCTTCGGGTCGTCCTGCCGGTCGGCCGGCAGCCGCAGGGCGAAGGTCACCGTCTTGCGGCCGGCGTCGAGCGCGTTCTGCAGCGCCGTGGTGGCGTTCCAGAACACCCCGCGGGCCGGGCAGGACGTGTCGAGGATGGGACCGCCGGCCTTGACCAGTTCGGCGGGCTGGCTGTGCCACGTCGGCTTCTTCGCCGGGTCGGTCAGCCACAGCTCGGTGGCCCTGGTCGCGGTGCAGTCGGCGACGGCGGTTTCGTCGACGGCCACGCCGGCCCGCTCCAGCCGGTGGCCGCGCAGCGCCGAGATGTCGAACGTGAGGTACGCCTTCGAGACGTGGTCGACGCCGTTGGCGTAGGTGTGCGCGCCCACCGGGACGTCGCCCGCCGGGTTCGTGAAGCTCGTGCCCGGCGCCGCGGAGTCGATGTACGCCCACGAGCCGGCCGCGACCTCGGTGATCGTCGAAGCGGCCGCGGGTGCCGCGGCGACCACCGCGGTCAACAGTGTGGAGACGGCGAAAACCCCGGCCGCCCTGACCTTCGAGCCCATCGGGCCTCCCCCGTGAAGTGTCGGTTCAGTCCCGTATCGAAGGTCCTTTCGGGATCGTTACCCGCCGGAAAGCGGAATGGCCGCACCGGGAACCCCGATGCGGCCATTCCGGACAAACGGCTATTTACCGCTGCTGTACAACGCACTCACGTCCGCGTCGGACAGCGCCCGGTCGTAAACGTGGACCTGGTCGACGGCCCCGTTGAGGTAGTCGACCGGGCCGCCGCCGTACTTGCCGCGGCCGATCACCGTGTGGCCCGTCGACGCTTCGCCGAGGCACACGCTCTTCGTCGCGGCCAGCCGGCCGTCCACGTAGAGCTTCAGCGTGCCCGACGCCGCGTCCCGCACGCCGACGACGTGGTACCAGCGGTTGGCCTCCGGCGCGGTGGGCGCCAAGGCCCGCGTGCCCACGAAGCTCATCGCCAGCCGGTGGTCCGCGCCCGAGTACTGCAGGAAGAACGCGCTGTTGCTGTCGCCGTCCTGGCTCACCACGGTCTGGAAGCCGTCACCCACCGCGTTGAACTTCACCCACGCGGCCGCGCTGTAGCTGCCTTCGGTGTTCACCAGGGCGGCGCCGGTGTCGGCGTACTGGCCGGAACCGTTTGTGGCCAACGCCGATCCGCTCTTCCCGGCCGTCCAGGACGCGCCGCCGGCGAGCGTCGCGTCGTGGTCACCGACGACGTCCGCCGCCACCGTGCCCGCGTTCTCGTCGAACGGGTAGGCCGCGATGCCGTCGATGCCCGGCGTGCCCGCGGGCACCGAAGGACCGGAGACCGGAGCACCCGTGGCGCCCTTGATCACCGCGAGGTTCGCCGCGCGGACCGCCGCGAAGTCCATCTTCTTCACCTGCCGGTCGTAGGTGAAGAAGCCGTTGACCTCCTTTTCGACGTCGGTGGTCTGCGTGTAGACCCCCGCGGACACCCCGCACCGCTGGGCGACCAGCAGCAGGCGCTGCTGGAGCTCGCCGTAGCGCCGGGTCAGCGTTGCGCTGTCGGGCTCCATTTCGTAGGCGAAGCTGCCCGCCGGGTCGAACTCGTGCCCGGCGACCTTGAGGCCGAGGCCGCCGTACTCGCCGTCGACGGCCGCGCGCGTGCCGGTCTGCACCGGCGTGCCCGGCCCGGTGTAGGTGTGGTCGTCGTAGATGTCGCCCTTGCCGCTGTCCGGTTCGGACCGGCAGCAGTTGACGCCGGATTCGGCGTTCACCAGCCGCGTCGGGTCCCAGGCCTTGACCTCGTCGGCGATGCGGCCGACCTCGTAGTCGCCCCAGCCCTCGTTGAACGGCACCCAGCTGACGATCGACGGGAAGCTGCGGTGCTGGTCGATCATCCGCTTCAGCTCGGACTCGTAGTTGACGCGCGCCGCGGCCGACGGCTCGACGTCGTCCTTCATCGCCGGCATGTCCTGCCACACCAGGAGCCCGAGCTTGTCGGCGTAGTAGTACCAGCGGTCCGGCTCCACCTTGATGTGCTTGCGCACCATGTTGAAGCCGAGCGCCTTCTCCTGCTCCAGGTCGAACTTCAGGGCCGCGTCGGTCGGGGCGGTGTAGATGCCGTCCGGCCAGAAGCCCTGGTCGAGCGGGCCGACCTGCATCACGAACTTGCCGTTGAGCAGCATCCGCTGCTTGCCGTCGGCGGTCTTGCCGAGGCCGATCGACCGGATGCCGAAGTACGAGCCGACCTCGTCGCCGGAGGGGACGAGCCGCACGCGCAGGTCGTAGAGGAACGGGTCGTCCGGCGACCACAGGTGCGGCCGGTCCACCTTGAGCTTCAACGGCTTGTTCGCGTCACCGCTCACGCGCCCGACCGGGCGGCCGTGGTCGTAGGCGACCGCTTCCACGCGCTGCTTCACGGGTCCGCCGACCACGGCGTTGACCGTGACCGAACCCGAAGCGACGTCCGGCGTCACGTCCAGGCGGTCGATGCGCGCGGACGCCACCGGCTCCATCCAGACGGTCTGCCAGATGCCGGACGACGGCGTGTAGAAGATGCCGTCACCGGGCTGGCGCTGCTTGCCGATCGGCTGCCCGCCCTGGTCGTTCGGGTCGGCGACGCCGACGACGATCTCCTGGGTCTTCTTCGTGGTCAGCGCGTCGGTGACGTCCACGGACCAGGCGTCGTAGCCGCCGGTGTGGCGGCCGGCGGTCTTGCCGTTGACGATGACCGTGGCGTCGTAGTCGACGGCCTGGAAGTGCAGCAGCAGCCGCTGGCCCTTGCCGACCTGCCAATTCTTCGGGACCTCGAACGTGCGGCGGTACCACATGTTCGTCTCGTGGCGCATGATCCCGGACAGCGCGGACTCGACCGGGTACGGCACGAGGATGCGCTCGCCGAGCGTCTTGCCGACCGGCGCGGCCTCACCCGGGGTCGCCTTGGCGAATTCCCAGACGCCGTTGAGGTTCTGCCACTTGTCGCGCGTCAGCTGGGGCCGGGGGTAGTCGGGGAGGGCGTTGGCGGGGGAGACGTCCTTCGTCCACGGCGTGGACAGCGGCGGGGTGAGCCGCTGCCACTGGGGCGCGTCGGCGGCGCTCGCCGCCGGCGCGGTGCCGAGGCCGGCGATCGCGACGGCGAACGCCGCGGCGGCGGTCAGCCATCTCCGGGTTTTTCGGGCCGGGCGGAACATCGTTGAGACCTCCTGGTGGGGGGACGGGGACTCAGCGTGGAACTTTCACCGGGTTCGGGAACGCGCCAGCAGGCGCTGGATCACCACGACGACGAGCAGGAAAGCCCCGCTCACCACCGTCTGGTAGTTGGAGTCGAGGGTGCCGATCTGGTTGATGACGTTCTGGATCAGCGTGCGCAGCAGCACGCCGACTAGCGTGCCGATGATCGTCCCGGCGCCGCCGGTGAGCAGGGTGCCGCCGATGACGACCACGGAGATCGCGTCGAGTTCGGTGCCGACGCCGATCACCGTGACGCCGGACTGCAGGTACGCGGCGGTGAGGACGCCGGCGAACCCGGCCAGTGCGCCGCTCAGCGTGTAGAGGCTGATCTTCGTGCGGGCCACCGGCAGGCCCATCAGCAGCGCGGACTGCTCGGCGCCGCCGATGGCGAACACCGACTGGCCGAACCGCGTGCGGCGCAGGAGGAGCCCGCCGAGGGCGAACAGGATCAGCGTCAAGTAGACCGGGACGCCGATGCCGAAGATCGTGCCCTGCCCGAGCCAAAGGAACGCCGAGCCCGGGTCCACTTTGTACGTTGTCGCGCCTTCGGACGTCAGGGCCAGCAGGAGTCCCCTGGCGAAGAGCAGCGACGCCAGCGTGACGATGAACGGCGCCATCCCGGTGCGGGCGATGAGCAGGCCGTTGACGAACCCGATCAGCGAACACACGGCCAGCGGCAACAGGATCGCGACGACCAGGCCGTACTGCGCGCCGTAGGCGGCGAGGACGCCGCCGAGCGCGTAGTTCGAGCCGACCGAGAGGTCGATGCCGCCGGAGATGATCACGAACGTCATGCCGAGCGCGATCACCGCCAGGAAGGAGCCCTGCAGCACGAGGCTGCGCAGGTTGTCCGCGGTGCCGAAGTGCGGGAACGCGAACCACGCGGCGGCGATGCCGAGCACGAGCACGACGGCCGCGCCCTGGCGTTGCAGAACCCCGGCGAAGGCCGCGTTGCGGACCTGGGTCTGGGTCGCGGTCATTTGCTGCTCCGCTCACGGGCGACGTAGACGGCGACGACGATGATCGCCGCCTGGACCATCTGGGCGGTGGAGTCCGGCAGGTTGTGCTTGATCAAGGTGGCTTGGACGAGCTGCATGAGCAGCGCGCCGAACACGGTGCCGAGCACCCGGACCCGGCCGCCGGTCAGCGGCGTGCCGCCGACGACGACCGCGGTGATCGCGGACAGCTCCATGAGCAGGCCGACGTCGCTCGGGTCGCTGGCCGCCAGCCGCGAGGTCGCCAGCACACCGGCGATCGCGGCCAGTGCCCCGGAGATCACGTAAACGCTGACGAGCACGCGCTTCACCGGCAGCCCGGCCAGGGTGCTCGCGGCCCGGTTGCCGCCGACCGCGACCAGGTGGCGCCCGAACGTCGTGCGCTGCACGACCAAGCCGGCCAGCACCGCGAGCACACCCGCGACGACGACCATGATCGGCACGCCGAGGAAGTCGCCGGTGCCCAGCTCCAGGAAGTCCTGGTTGTGCAGCTGGACGAGCTGGCCGTGCGCGATGACCAGCGCGAGCCCGCGGCCGCCGACGAGCAGCGCCAGTGTCGCGATGATGGGCTGGATGCCCAGGTAGGCCACCAGGTAGCCGCTGAACAGGCCGGACACGATCCCGGCGATGACGGCGACGATGATCGCCATCATCGGGCCTGCGCCGAGGTAGAGCGGGATGAGCGCGGCGGCGATCGACATCACCGAGCCGACGGAGAGGTCGATGCCCTCGGTGCCGATCACCAGCGCCATGCCGAGCGCGACGATGCAGACCGGCGCCGCCTGCACCAGCTGGGTGCGGAAGTTGGCCGCGGACAGGAAGTTCTCGGTGAACCCGATGTTGAACAGCAGCAGCACCACGACGGCCAGGTAGACGCCGTAGTTCTGCAGCCACGCGGTGACCTTCGCCCGCTCAAGGGTGGCGGTGGACATCGTTGTCACCCTCCGCTGCGATGGCCGTCAGGACGTTCTCCTCGGTGATGCCTTCGCCGGTGAGCTCGCCGACGACCGAGCCGTCGCGCAGCACGACCACGCGGTCGGAGCCGTCGATCAGCTCTTCCAGTTCGGACGAGATGAGCAGCACGCCGAGCCCCTCCTGCGCGAGTTCGTCGATCAGGGCCTGGACCTCGGCCTTGGCGCCGACGTCGATGCCGCGGGTGGGTTCGTCGAGCAGCAGGATCTTCGGGCCGGTCGCCAGCCAGCGGGCGAGCAGCACCTTTTGCTGGTTGCCGCCGGACAGCTCCGACACCTTCTGCTCGGGGCTGGCGGCCTTGATCCGCAGCCGCTCCATGAAGATCTTGACGATCTTGTCCTGTTTGGCCTTGCTGACCAGCCCGAACGGCGAAAGTCCCGGCAGCGCGGCGAGCACGATGTTCTCGCGCACCGACAGGTTGGGGATGATGCCGTCGGTCTTGCGGTCTTCGGCCAGCAGCGCGATCCCGGCGCGCATGGCCCGGGCGATCTTGCCCTTCTTCAGCGGTTTCCCGGCGAGCAGCACACTCCCGCCGTCGAGGGGGAACGCGCCGACGATGGCCCGCGCCGTCTCGCTGCGGCCGGAGCCGAGCAGGCCGGCCAGCCCGACGACCTCGCCGGGCCGGATGCTCACCGAGACGTCGTGCAGCCTCCGCATCCCGCTCAGGTTTTCGGCCTTGAGCAGCGGCTCGCGCTCGACGTCGTGCTCCTCGCCGAACGCCGTGACGCCTTCCTCGCGGATCTGCTTGATCTCCCGGCCGAGCATCTTCGACACGAGCTCGATGCGTGGCAGGCCCTTCAACGGTCCGCTGTGGACGACCCGGCCGTCGCGCAGGACGGTGACGCTGTCACACACCCGGTACAGCTCGTCCATCCGGTGGCTGACGTAGACGATCGCGATGCCCTCGGCGTGCAGTCTGTTCAACACTTCGAAGAGCGTCTCGACCTCGCGCGGCTCGAGCGACGACGTCGGCTCGTCCATGATGACGACCTTGGCGTCGGTCGAGACCGCGCGGGCGAGGGCGACCATCTGCTGCGCGCCGACACCGAGGGTGTGCAGCGGGCGCTTGACGTCGTCGTTGATGCCGTAGCCCTTGAGCAGCTCGCGGGCGTCGGCGTGCATCTTGGCCCAGTCGACGAGACCGGCCCTCGTGCGCGGCTCGCGCCCGAGGAAGACGTTGCCGGCGATGCTCATCAGCGGGACGAGGTTGACCTCCTGGTAGATCGTGGAGATCCCGGCGCGCTGCGCGTCGATCGGCCGCTTGAACACCACCGGCTCGCCGAGGTGGCGCACCTCGCCCTCGTCGGGCTGGTAGACGCCGGTGAGCACCTTGATCAGGGTGGACTTGCCGGCGCCGTTCTCGCCGACCAGCGCGTGCACCTCACCCGGCGCCAGTGCGAAGCTGACGTCGTCGAGCGCGAGGGTGCCGGGGAACCGCTTGGTCACCCCGGTCACCTCGAGCACCGGTGCGGTCGTCATGGCGACGTCCTCTTCGGTGGCTGACGTCATTTGTAGGAGTTCCCGACCTTCTGGGCCGCGTTGGTCTCGTCGTACTGGTCGTCGGTGATGACGATGCTCGCCGGGATCGGCTCGCCGTTCTCGAACTTCTGCAGCGTCTGGAAGGCCAGCGGGCCGAAGCGCGGGTTGGATTCGATGACGGCGTTGTAGCTGCCGTCGACGATGAGCTGCACGGCGTTGCGGGTGCCGTCGATGGAGATGATCTTGACGTCCTTGCCGGGCGTCTTGCCCGCCGTCTTGAGCGCGTTGACCGCGCCGACGCCCATTTCGTCGTTCTCGGCGTAGACCGCGGTGATGTCGGGGTGGCTCTGGATGAGCTGCTCCATCACGGACTGGCCCTTGGACCGGTCGAACTCGCCGGTCTGCTCGGCGACCACGGACAGGCCGGGCGTCTTCGCGAGCTCGTCCTTGAAGCCCTTGGTGCGGTCGGTCGTGACGTTGTTGCCGGACGAGCCGAGCAGGATGGCGACCTTGCCGGTGCCGCCGGTGACCCGCGCGGTCTCCTGGGCGGCGCGCTTGCCCTGCTCGACGAAGTCGGAGCCGATGAAGGTCAGGTAGTCGGTGCACGGCTGGGACGTCACCTTGCGGTCGACGGTGACGACCGGGACCTTCTTGGCCTTCGCCGCGTCGAGGGCGGGCTGGAGGCCGTCGGAGTTCAGCGGCGCGACGATCAGCAGCTGGGCGCCGCGGTCGAGCATCGACTTGATGTCGCTGATCTGCCGGTTCAGGTCGCTCTGGGCGTTGGTGACGAGCAGCTTGTCACTCGCGATGCCGAGCTTGGCGGCTTCGTCCCGGATGGACTGCGTCTCGGCGATCCGGAACGGGTTGGCCTCCTTTTCGGACTGTGAGAAACCGACGACCGCGGTCTTGAGGTCGACCTTGGGGTAACCGGTTTTCTGCAGGGTGCAGCCGTCGGCGGACGGTGCGGCGGACTGGGCGCTCGCGGCCGGTCCGCCGCCGCTCGACGGGGCCGCGGGGGTTTCCTCCCGGCTGGTGCAGGAGGTGAGGGTGAGCGCGGCGGCGGCCGCGGTCACCAGGACCAGTCGGGGGCGGGAGGACAACAGCACGGTGACTCCTCGGGCAGCATCGTCGGTGACCCGCTCGCCGGGGTGATCGGGGTCACCGCGGGGAGCTTGAGGTACTTTTTACATCGTTGGAACAACGTTGTAAACCGGCAGTGGCTCGCTACACTTCGTGCTCACTCACTGAAGGGACCGCCCGTGACCGTGACGCTCAAGGACGTCGCCACGCTCGCCGGAGTGTCGGTGAAGACGGTGTCGAACGTCGTGAACGGCTACGCCTTCGTCAAGCCGGAGAACCGGCGGCGCGTCGAGGAAGCACTGGCGGTGACCGGCTACCGGCCGAACGTCGGGGCCCGCAACCTCCGTCGCGGCCGCACCGGGTTCCTGGCGTTGATGGTGCCGGAGCTGTCGATCCCGTACTTCGGCGAGCTGGCCGGCCTGGTCATCACGGCGGCCCAGAAGCGCGGGTGGAGCGTCCTGATCGAACAGACGCAGGGGACGCGGTCGCGGGAGCGGGAGACGCTGTCGTCCTTGGGGCCGCACCTGGTCGACGGGGCCCTGGTGCACCCGGAAGCCATGGAGGCGGCGGACTTCCCGGCCGATCCGGGCGGGATCCCGCTGGTCATGCTGGGCGAGCACGCGGTGGACGTGCCGATCGACCACGTGGCCATCGACAACGTCCTGGCGGCGCGCACGGCGGTGTCGCACCTGGCGTCGCTCGGCCGGAAGCGCATCGCGGCGATCGGGCGCAACCCGGCCCGCGGGACGTCGTCCCAGCGGCTGGCCGGCTACCGTTCGGCGCTGGCCGACGCCGGCTTGTCCTATTCGGACGCTTTGGTGGCACCGGCGGACAAGTGGCACCGCTCGGTGGGGGCGGCGGCGATGAAGTCGCTGCTGGCGTTGCCTTCGCCGCCGGACGCGGTGTTCTGCTTCAACGACCTGCTGGCCATCGGCGCGTTGCGCGCGGTGGCCGAGCTGGGGCTGCGGGTGCCCGGGGACGTGGCCATCGTGGGGTTCGACAACAACG
The DNA here is from genome assembly GCF_031082405.1 of Amycolatopsis sp. A133. Classification (GTDB taxonomy): domain Bacteria; phylum Actinomycetota; class Actinomycetes; order Mycobacteriales; family Pseudonocardiaceae; genus Amycolatopsis. The sequence goes on along the minus strand of NZ_JAVHJU010000024.1, from coordinate 3,326 downwards.
AAGAGAGCGCATTCTCCCTGCCGTCGTTGACGACGATCGCCCCGGACAAGACGGCGCTCGCCGAGGCGGCGGTGGACCTCGTGCACCGGCGCATCACGGGGGACAACACGTCACCACCGCAGGACATCCAGACCCCGTTCGCCTTGGAGATCCGCGAAAGCACCCGCAGCCGCTGACGCCCAAGCGCCCCAATGTGGCGTTGGGTGCGTTGGACGCAACCAACGCCACATTGGGGCGCTCTGGTCAGCGGGAGGGCCAGTGCCAGGAGGGGCGGTCCAGGCGGCCCTGGCCGGCCAGTTTGGTCTCGCCGTACTCCTTCTCCAGTTCCAAAGTGCCCACCTCGGCGATCTCCGCGAGTGCGCGGATCAGGGGCTGGGCGTGGGACACCACCACCAGCTGGGTCTCCTTCGCCGCCGTCGCGATGAGGGCCGCCAGGGCCGGGAGGAGGTCCGGGTGGAGGCTCGTCTCCGGTTCGTTCAGCACCAGCAGCTCCGGCGGGCGCGGGGTCAGCAGGGCCGCCACCCACAGCAGGAACCGCAGCGTTCCGTCCGACAGCTCGGCGGCCGAAAGCGGGCGCAGGAGACCGTGCTGGTGGAAGCGGACCGACAGCAGGCTGTCCTGGGTGGCCACCTCCAGCGTCGAGCCCGGGAACGCCGCGTCGACCACGGCCGCGAGCTCCGAAGCGTGGCCCACCTCGATGATCGTCTGCAGGGCCGCCGCCAGGTCGGCGCCGTCGTGGGACAACACCGGCGTGCGCGTGCCGATGCGGGACTGGCGGGCCGGGGCCGCGGCGTCCGTGCGGAAGTGGTCGTAAAAGCGCCACGACCGGATGCGTTCCCGCAGCACCAGCAGTTCCGGGCACGCCCGCGGGTCCGCGAACTCGCTCAGCATGCTGTCGGTCAGCCGGATCTTGAACCGGTCTTCACCCCAGGCCCCCGAGGAAACGCGCGTGCGCACCGACGGCCCCGCCCGGTCCGCGAGCAACGCGGACGGCCGCAGGACCGGTCCCGACCAGACCGCTTCCCGCTTGAACTCCGGGTCGAGGTTGAACATCGTCTTCCGGCCCGGCACCGGCAGTCCCAGGTCGAGCGCGTAGCCGAACTCGTCGCCCGCGAAGCCGAGCCGCAGCCCGACGGCCTTGGTGCGGACCGTGCCCTGCACCGGCGAACGTCCTTCGCGGACCGCGCGCCCGACCGTTTCCGGCCCGGCCCACAGCGTCGACGGCAGCCCGCCTTCCCGCGCCAGCGCCGCCACGGCGCCGTTGCGCGACGCGTCCGCCAGCAGCCGCAGCGCCCGGTACAGGCTCGACTTGCCGCTTCCGTTCGGTCCGGTGACGACGGTCAGCCCGGACAGCGGCAGGACCAGGTCGCGCAGCGAGCGGTAGTTCCCGACGGCCAGCGTGGTGAGCATGCCCCCGAACCTAGCCGCTGTGCTCTTCCAGTACGGCCGCTACCTCCTCGCGAGCGCGTCCCCGGCCCGGCACGCCGCCGGCGAACCTGCAGGGCATCTGGAACGACGACCTGCGCCCGGCCTGGTCGTCGAACTACACGGTCAACATCAACACCCAGATGAACTACTGGGCCGCCGAGACGACCGGGCTCGGCGAGTGCCACCTTCCGCTGTTCGACCTGCTCGCCAAGCTCGCGGTCACCGGCGCCGATGTGGCGCGCGAGCTGTACGGCGCCCGCGGGTGGGTCACCCACCACAACACCGACCCGTGGGGCTGGGCGACGCCCCGGTCGACGGCTCGGAGTGGGGCGGGCTGCTGCCCAACCTGTTCAGCACGCACCCGCCGGTCCAGCTCGACGGCAACCGGTTTCCCGGCCGCGATCGCCGAATTGCTGGTGCAGAGTCATTCCGGCACGATCGTGCTGCTCCCGGCGCTGCCCGCGGCCTGGCCGGACGGGGAGGTCCGGGGCCTGCGCTGCCACGGGGGCGTTACCGTCGACCTCGGCCGGCGCGACGGCGAACCGGACGTCGTCCGGCTGACGCGGACCGGCGGTGGGCGATTCGACCGTCCTGAAAGGACTGTGATGCTGACCGACCTCGACCGCGAGGCGCTGTGGGAGTACCGCAGTGGTTACGCGGCTCCGGCCGACTTCGACGCCTTCTGGGCTTCGACGCTGGCCGAAGCGCGGACGCACGACATCGGCGTGCGGCTCACCCCGGTCGAGTCGCCCTTGCGGGCGATCGACGTCTTCGACGTCACGTTCGCCGGGTTCGGCGGCCACCCGATCCGCGCCTGGCTGAAGCTGCCCCGGCACGCCGGGGGGCCGCTGCCGGCGATCGTCCAGTTCCACGGCTACGGCGGCAGCCGCGGCAGCGAGCTCGAGCAGCTGCACTGGGCGGCCGCGGGCTACGCGCACCTGCAGGTCGACGTGCGGGGCCAGGGCGGCGTGACGCCCGACCCGGCCGGGAGCGGCCCGGCGTACCCCGGGCACCTCACGCGCGGGATCGACAGCCGCGAGACCTACGTCTACCGGCGGATCTTCACCGACGCGGCCCGCGCGGTCGACGCGGCGCGGGCGATCGGGCCCGTCGACCCCGCCCGCGTGGCCGTCGTGGGGTACAGCCAGGGTGGCGGCATCGCGCTCGCCGCGGCGGCGCTGGTCCCGGACGTCTCGGCCCTGCACGCCCAAGCGCCGTTCCTCTGCGACTTCCGGCGCGCCAGCCTCGTCGCGGGAGAGCGGCCGTACACGGAACTAACCGGTTACCTGGCCGAACACCGGACCCGGGCGGAGCGCGTCTTCGCCGTCCTGTCCTATTTCGACGGTGTCGGGTTCGCGAGCCGCGCGGAGGCGCCGGCCTGGTTCTCCGTGGGGCTGACGGACGGCATCGTGCCCCCGTCGACCGTCTTTGGCGCCTACCACGCCTATCGCGGGCCGAAGGAGATCGCGGTCTGGGACTACAGCGGCCACGAAGCCGGGGGCGCCGACGACCTGCGTGCGGTGCTCGACGCCTTCGGAGCGCTGTTCGAGCAATAGCCTGGGGGCACGAACCGAGAGGGGACCGTTTACGCGCTGCGGCTGCTGCTGGAGCCGCCGTCCGCGGCGCTGGCGGCGGCCGCGATGTCGGACGAAAACGTGGCGCTGCTGGAGGCGGAGCCGGCGACGTGCCCGGCGGCGCCGGCGGAAGACGCCTACCGCGACTACAAGGCGTTGACGGCCCACGACCGCCTGCTCACCCGCGTCTGCCTTCGCTCAACTCAAGCGTCCCAATGTGGCCTTCGGTGCGTTGAACGCACCGAAGGCCAGGCGGATTCATGCGGTCGTCGCAACATGCTCTATTTAGGACAGTAACATTGTGAGCTTCTTTGCAGGGCTGAT
>NZ_JAVHJU010000056.1 GCF_031082405.1 Amycolatopsis sp. A133 | reverse complement strand
CGCCCCCATGGGGGCGTGGGGTGCCCCCACCCCCCCCACTGTGGCGTTCGGTGCGCCCAACGCACCGAACGCCACATTGGGGCGCTCTGGCGACCGACCCGGTCAGGGCTTCCGGCCGATGCCCGTGGCGATCTCGTGCAGCCGGTGGCGGTCCGGCGCCAGCGGTGCCGTACCGCCACCGGCGCCCTCCCGCAGTCCCGCGAGGAACTCCTTCAACGTGGCCCCTGCGTCACGACTCGGCTGCCAGTCCAATTCGGACTGCGCGCGGCTCGTGTCCATCACCGGCAGCCGCATGACCGCGTCGAAGAGGCCCGCCGTCGCCGGGACCGCGTGCAGGCGCCAAGCCGCGTCCACCGCGGCGCGGACCACACCCGCCGGCACCGGGATCGTGCGCGCGCCCAGCAGGTCCGCCGCGAAGCGCGGGTCCACGACCGGGCCGGTCGCGATGTTGAACGGCCCGCGCACCGGGCGCGTCACCACCCGGCGGACCGCGTCGGCCAGGTCGTCGGTGTGCACCACCTGGACCCGCAGCCCGGGGATGTCCGGCACCACCGGGATCAGCCCCGGCCGCACCAGCGAACCCGGGACGAACGGCCCGGCGAACAGGCGCCGCTGTTCGGTCGCGGCGCTGCGCTGGAAGACGAATCCCGGCCGCATCCGGACGACGTCGAGCTTCGGGTGGCGGACCTCGAACGCGTCGAGGTACCGCTCCAGATAAGCCTTCTCCCGCGTGTAAGCGGCCCCGGGCCAGCCGTGCGTCGGCCAGTCCTCGGTCACCGGCTCGTCGTCCTCGCGCGGCGAGTACGCCCCGATCGACGACGTGTAGACGAGCTTCGGTACGCCCGCCGCGGCCACCGCGTCGAACACCCGCATCGAGCCGAGGACGTTCGCGCGCCAGGTGCGTTCGGGACGGCGGGTGGGCTGGAACAGCCACGCCAGGTGCACAACGGCGTCGGCGCCGCGGAAGTGCGGCACGAGGTCGTCGCGTTCGACGTCGGCCGTGACGACGCCCTCCGCCGGGCGCCTGGCCAGCCCGACGACCGTTTCGACCTGCGGGTCGGCGCTCAACGCGCGCACGACCCCGGTCCCGATGTTGCCCGTCGCTCCGGTCACCACGATGCGCATCCGGTCCGGTTACCCGGGGCCCGGGGGAACAACCCTGCTATCTTCGAGGGGAAGATCCGTTCAGAGGAGTCCAGTCGTGGCAGGTGACGTCGACATCTCCGGGTAGCTCCGGAGTGTGCAGGCCCCCGGCAGTGCCGGTGCGGGCCGCTTTCGACGTCCCCCTTTCCGCTTTCACCCCATCGAGGTCTTCGCCATGTCCGAAATCGTGCTGTCCGGCCTGTCCTTCTCCTGGCCGGACGACACCCCCGTCTTCGACCGCCTGTCCGCCACGTTCCCGGGCGGCCGCACCGGCCTCGTCGCCCCCAACGGCTCCGGCAAGACGACCCTGCTCAAGCTCGTCGCCGACGTGCTGCAGCCGTCGGCGGGCAGCGTCGGCGCCGACGGCGTGCTCGGTTACCTCCCGCAGGACCTGCCGCTGAGCGGGGAACCGTCCGTCGCCGAGATCCTCGGCGTCGCGCCGGTGCTGCGCGCGCTCGCCGCCGTCGAATCCGGGGACGCCGCCGAGGAGCACTTCACCACCATCGGCACCGACTGGGACGTCGAGGAACGCACCCGCGCCCAGCTCGACCGGCTCGGCCTCGCCGACGTCGGGCTCGACCGCACGCTGAGCACCCTCAGCGGCGGCCAGGTCGTGTCGCTGGGCCTAGCCGCGCAGCTGCTCAAGCGGCCGGACGTGCTGCTGCTCGACGAACCCACCAACAACCTCGACGCCGAAGCGCGCCACCAGCTCTACGCCGTGCTCGACGACTGGTCCGGCTGCCTGCTCGTGGTCAGCCACGACCGCGCGCTGCTCGACCGGATGGACCGGATCGCCGAGCTCCACGGCGGCGAGATCCGGTTCCACGGCGGCAACTTCACCGCCTACGAAGAAGCCGTCCGCTCCGCGCGCGAAGTCGCCGAGAAGAACATCCGCAACGCCGAGCAGGAGGTCAAGCGCGAGAAGCGGGAGATGCAGCAGGCCCGCGAGCGCGCCGCCCGGCGGGCGAGCACCGCGTCGCGCAACCTCGGCAACGCCGGGCTGCCCAAGATCTTCGCCGGCACGATGAAGCGCAACGCCCAGGACTCGGCGGCGAAGGCGGACGGCACGCACGCCGCGCGCGTCGGCGCGGCCAAGGCCAAGCTCGACCAGGCCGAGCGCGAGCTGCGCAGCGAGCAGAAGATCAGCTTGGAGCTGCCGCAGACGGCGGTCCCGGCGGGCCGGACGCTCTTCCTCGGCGAGGGCCTGCGGGTGCGGGACCTCTTCGGCGACGGCGCCGACCTCGCGATCCGCGGTCCCGAGCGGATCGCGCTCACCGGCCCCAACGGCGCCGGGAAGTCGACACTGCTGCGGCTCGTCCAGGGCGACCTCGAGCCGGACGCCGGCACGCTCACCCGCGCCGAAGGCCGGATCGCGTTCCTCTCCCAGCGCCTCGACCTGCTGGACGACGACCGCAGCGTCGCCGGGAACCTGGCGGCGGCCGCGCCGGCCCTGCCCGCGGACCGGCGGATGAACCTGCTGGCGCGCTTCCTGTTCCGCGGTTCCCGGGTGCACCTGCCGGTCGGCGTCCTCTCCGGCGGCGAACGGCTGCGCGCCACGCTCGCCTGCGTCCTGTTCGCCGAACCGGCTCCGCAGCTGCTGTTGCTGGACGAGCCGACGAACAACCTCGACCTGGTCAGCACCGGGCAGCTGGAGAGCGCGCTGACGGCGTACCGCGGCGCGTTCGTCGTCGTCAGCCACGACGAACGCTTCCTCGGGGAGATCGGGATCGACCGGTGGCTGCGGCTCGAGGACGGCCGGCTGCGGTGACGCCCGGCTGAGCAGCCTGCCGCGGCTTGTCGTGAGTGGTAAGGCGGGTTAGAACCCGCCTTACCACTCACGACGCTCACAGGCGGCCGGCGTCCACGATCGCCTGGGCGAACGGCCGGGGTGCCTCCTGCGGCACGTTGTGGCCGATGCCGTCGAAGATGCGGTGCTCGTACTTGCCGGTGAACTTGGCGCGGTAGGGCTTGCCGTCCTTGGCCGCGCCGTCGAAGTCGCTGCCGATCGTGATCGACGGGACGCCGATGGTCGCGCCGGCGGCCAGTTTCTGTTCGTACGGCTCGTATTGCGGCTCGCCCGGGGCGAGGCTCAGCCGCCAGCGGTAGTTGTGGATGACGATGTCGACGTGGTCGGGGTTGTCGAACGCCGCCGCGCTGCGGTTGTACGTCGCGTCGTCGAAGTGCCACGCCGGGGACGCGTTCTTCCAGATCAGCTTGTTGAAGTCGTGGCGGTTCGCCGCGTAGCCGGCGCGGCCGCGCTCGGTCGCGAAGTAGTACTGGTACCACCAGCCGAGCTCGGCGGCCGGGGCCAGCGGCTGCTGGTTCGCCTTGAGGTTCGTGACGATGTACCCGCTGACCGCGACGATCGCCTTGCAGCGCTCGGGCCACAGCGCGGCGATGATGTCGACGGTCCGGCCGCCCCAGTCGTAACCGCCGAGGACGGCCTGGTCGATCTTGAGCGCGTCCATCAGGGCGATGACGTCGAGCGCCACGGCCGTCTGCTGGCCGTTGCGGACCGTGCCGGCGGACTTGAACACCGTCGGGCCGTAGCCGCGCAGGTAGGGGACGATCACGCGGTAGCCGGCGGCGGCCAGGATCGGGGCGACGTCGACGTAGCTGTACGGGTCGTACGGCCAGCCGTGCAGCAGCACCACCGGCTGCCCGGTGGCCGGCCCGGACTCGTGGTAGGCCATGGTGAGCACCCCGGCGTCGGCCTGCTTGAGCGCACCGAGCGAGGTGTGCTCGCCCGATCCGGCCCGCAGGTCGGGCGCCGAAGCGGGGGCGACGGCGGGAGCGCCCGACGAGCAGGCCGCCAAGGACGTCGCCGCGAGCCCGGCCGCGAACGCCTGCCCGAACCTTCTCCTGCTGATCATCTGCTGCTCCTGTGCGAAAGACCGTGGGACTTTCACGAGGTTAGGAACAGCCCGGTGAACTTCGCGCCCGTCAGGTGACGCAGCCGGTGTACGTCACCCTTCGAGGGTCTTCAGCTTCCCGGCGAGGTCGGCGCGGGAGCTCACGCCGAGTTTGGGGAAGATCCGGTGCAGGTGGGTGCCGACGGTCCGGTGCGAAAGGTACAGCCGCTGCCCGATTTCCCGGTTCGTCAGCCCCTCCGCGGCCAGCTGCGCGATGCTCAGCTCGTGCGGGGTCAGCTTGTCCCGCGCGTCCGGGCCGCGGTTCGGGCTCGACTCGCCGGCGCTGCGCAGTTCGCGGCGGGCCCGGTCGGCCCAGGCCGCCATGCCGAGCGCGTCGAACGTCTTGCGGGCGGTGCGCAGGTGCGTCCGCGATTCGACGACCCGCCGCTGCCGCCGCAGCCACTCGCCGAAGGCCAGGTGGACGCGGCCGCGTTCGGCGGGCCAGCCGGTCAGGTCGGCCCGCAGGGCTTCGGCGAACCGCTCGTCGCTGGGGTCGAGCACGGCTCGCGCGTACCGGAGGCCGATGTGCAGGGCGGGTGACGGCGTTTGCGCCGCGAGCGGCTCCAGCTCGGCGAGCACGTCCCGCAGGGCGTCCGTCTGCCCGGCCCGCACGGCGGCTTCGGTGAGTTCCGCGAGGCAGTACGCGCGCAACGCGAGCTGGTAGGCGGGATCGGCCGGGTCGAGCAGCCGGCGCAGATCGGCGAAGGCGTCCTCGAACCGGCCTTCGCTCAGGTTCGTCAGGCCGCGGGTGAGCTGCACGGTGGCCAGCACCGGCCGGGCGCCGGCCGCGAGCCCGGCGCGTTCGGCCTCGTCGGCGAGCGTCTTCGCCGGTTTGTGCTCGCCGCGCAGGGCGGCGATCTCGGCTTGGACGGCCGTGGCCAGGCCGTACATGAACGGCTGGCCGGTCTCCCTGGCGAACCGGGCCGCCTCCGCCGCGGCCGGCACCGCCCCGGCCAGGTCGCCGAGCCGCACCCGGCTCCACGCCTGGACGGCCAGCGCCCGCGGCAGCAACCCGAGCCGGCCCTGGGCCCGCAGGCCGGGCGCGGCGGCGGCGGAGAACCGGGCGGCCAGGTCGAACGCACCGACCTGCAGCGCGGCGCTGCCCAGGTACCGGTCGACTTCGGGATCGGCGCCGGTCTTCGCGACCAGCTCCCGCAGGTGGTGCAGGACGGCTTCGCCGCGTTCGAAGGGCGCGACGTACGCGGTGACCGCCACGATCCGCGGGTCGCCGGCCGGGACGGGCAGCCGGTCGGCGACTTCCAGCAGGTCTTCTCTCGCGGCTGCGCCGGGTTCGGTCCAGAAGCAGCGCATGGCGGCGCTCCAGAGGATCCGCATGGCGGCGTCGTGGTGCCCGTCGGCGGCGACGGACGCGGCGGTCCTGGCCAGTTCCGCGACGCGGGCGGGATCTTCGCGGACGCCGTCTTCGAACTCGCTGAGCAGCCGGCCGGCGGTGGCCCGGCGCCGGGTGTCGCCGGGCTCGGCGGCACGCACGAGCCGTTCGGCGGTCTCCCGCCGCCCGGACTCGACGGCCAGTTCGGCGGCCAGCAGCAACCGATCGGTGCGGCGCTCCGGCCGATCGCTCAGCCGCGCGGCCTCCTCCAGAGCGGCGATCGCGGCGGCGGCCCCGCCCCGGAAGCGGGCGCGCTGGGCGGTCCGTTCGAGTTCCCCGGCCACGGTTTCATCGGGCCCGGAGGTGGCGGCGGCCTGGTGCCAGGCCCGGCGATCGGGCTGGTCGCGCAGGGCTTCGCGGAGGGCGAGGTGGACGTTCCGGCGGTCGAGCGGACCGGCCGCGGCGGGGATGGCGGACCGCATGAGGGGGTGCCGGAAGGTGACGGTCCCGGCGGAGAGCTCGATCAGCCGGGCTTCGACGGCGGGCGCGAGGATTCCGGGATCGGCGCGAGGGCAAGGTGCCGCAGCACCTGCCTCGGGCGCGCCGGGCCGGTCCGGGTGCAGGGCCGCCGCATGCCCGCCGGCTCCGGTCGGGGGAACCTTCGCGGCCCCCTCGCCGGGGGCCGGCCCGCCCGCGCGAACCTCCGCTCCGGCCGCCGCGGCGCCCGCGCAGAGCAGCGCGCCCGTGGCCTCCAGTGTCTCCGCCAGCGAGGTCGTCTCGTTCAGCGCCGCCACCAGCAGCGCCGTGCGTGTCGCCGCCGGCAGGGCCGCCACCCTCGCCGTGAACGTGCGCTCCAAGCGTTCCGTCAGCGGCAGCACCGGGTCGAGCCCGTCGAGGTCCGCCACCGCCAAGGGCAGCTCCGTCAGCGCCAGCGGCAGCCCCGCCGCCTCCGCCAGCAGCCGCGTGCGGACCGCCGGGGCCAGCCGGGGCGCGACCGCGTCCAGCAGCTCGGCCGCCTCGTCCGGCGGGAGGCGGTCGAGCACCATCGCCCCCAGGCCCGCGTCGAGCAGCGGGGACTCCGCGCCGTCGCGCAGGGTCGCCACCAGGACGATCGGCTCGGTCTCGATCCGCCGCGCCACGAACGCCAGTACGTCCGAGCTCGCTCGGTCGAGCCAGTGCACGTCCTCCGCGACCAGCAGCAACGGCTTGGCCGCCGCCTCCTCGGCCAGCAGCGTCAACGCGGCGAGCCCGACCAGGTAGGCGCTCGGCTCGGCCCCCGAAGCGAGCCCCAGCGCCGTCCGCAGGGCGTCCCGCTGGGGCTCGGGGAGCTCGGCCACCCCCGCCCGGAGGGGATACAGCAGCTGGTGCAGCCCGGCGTAGGCGAGGTTCTGCTCCGCCTCGGCCCCGGTCGTCCGCAGCACCCGCAACCCGGCCACCGATGCCGCCGCAGCCGTCGAAGCCACCAGCGCGGACTTCCCGATGCCCGCTTCGCCGCGGATGAGGACACCACTGCGGTCTTCCGGGCCGTCGACGAGCTCGCCCAGCTCCTTCAGCTGGGTTTCCCGTCCGCTCAGCGCCATGGAAACGACCTTACCCAAAGCACGTTTCCGCAGCTCACGGCCGGGTGACGTACGGCGGCAGCGTCATCCGACGGGCGCGAGGCCCGAAGCACCGCGCCTACCGTTCCAGCGCAATGTCCACATCGGACGAAAGCGACCGGAGAGACCGATGAAACGCCTCCTTCTCGCTGCCGCCGTGCCGCTGCTGCTGACCACCGTCACGCAGCCGGCCGCCTCGGCAGCAACCCCGGCCCCCTGCGCCGCCGTCACGGTGCCCGCCCCGCCCGGCGCGAAGATCGAATCGGTGCAGGCCGAGCACCAGCCGTCGTACTGCCGGATCACCGTCACGCTCACCCACTCCGGCGCGGACCACGTCAAGGTCGCCGTGGCCCTGCCGGACACCGGGTGGAACGGCCGGCTCCAGGCCCTCGGCGGCAGCGCCTACGCCGCCGGCAACTTCGACGCGCTCCCCCAAGCGGTCAAGGACGGCTACACCGCCGTGACGACCGACGCGGGCGTCTCGCTGGACGGCCTCGACACGTCCTGGGCGCTGAAAGACGGCCGGGTCGACCAGACGCTCCTGACCAACTTCGCCACCCGATCGGTGCACGAAGAAGCTGTCATCGGCAAGGCCGTCACCGAGCGGTACTACCAGCGGCCGATCTCGTACTCCTATTGGACCGGCTGCTCGACCGGCGGTCGTCAGGGCTACTCCGAGGCCCAGAACTACGCCCACGACTTCGACGGCATCCTGGCGAACGCCCCCGCCGTCGACTGGACGCAGTTCGCGGTCGCGACGCTCTGGCCGCAGATCGTGATGAACTCCAGCCACGACTTCCCGAGCACCTGCGTGCTTTCGGCGTTCCGCACGGCCGCGGTCCAGGCGTGCGACGCGCGGGACGGCGTGACCAACGGCATCGTCGACCGGCCGGACGAGTGCAGCTACGACCCGCGCAGCCTCGTCGGGACGAAGGTGGTCTGCGACGGCCACGAGTTCACCGTCACGGCCGCGGACGCCGAGGTCATGCGCAAGATCTGGGCCGGCCCGACCGACGAGCGCGGCCGCAAGCTGTGGGCCGGGCTGCCGAAGGGCGCGGACTTCACGTGGCTGGCCGGCACCCAGCCGGGCCCCGACGGCACGCTGACCGCCCCCGGCTTCCCGGTGGCCGTCAAGTGGGTGCAGTCGTTCCTGGAGAAGCAGCCGGGCTTCGACACGTCGAAGCTCACGTATGCGCAGTTCACGGACCTGTTCCGCCAGTCGGTGCGTGAGTACGACGACGTCATCGGCACGTCCGACCCCGACCTGTCGGCGTTCCGCCGGGCCGGCGGCAAGCTGATCACGTTCGTCGGCGCGAACGACCAGCTGATCCCGCCGGGCGGCACGCTGTCCTACCGCACGCAGGTGGAACGCACGATGGGCGGCCCGCAGCGGGTGAACGACTTCTACCGGCTGTTCCTGGCGCCGGGGGTCGAGCACTGCTTCGGCGGCGGCGGCCCGGAGCCGACGAACGCGCTGGGCGCGCTGGTCGACTGGGTCGAGCACGGCAAGGCGCCGGCCACCCTGGCGGCGGCGTCCGCGGACGGCAAGACGCGCAACCTGTGCCCGTACCCGCGGGTTTCGCGTTACACCGGCGGCGACCCGGCGACGGCGTCGAGCTACCGCTGCCGCTGAGCCCCGGCTCCCAAGCGCCCCAACGCCACATTGGGGCGCTTGGGCCGGGGGTCGCGGACTGGACTTGCGGGTCCAAAAATGCCTCGGCACGCTGAACTCATGTCACTCGATCAGTACTACCTCCTCGGGCGTTCCGGGCTGCGCGTCAGCAGGCTCGCCCTCGGCACGATGAACTTCGGCACCAGCGGGTTCCACGCCGCCTACGGCAAGACCGAAGACGAGGTCCGCCCGATCTTCCGCCGGTACCTCGACGAGGGCGGCAACTTCGTCGACACGGCGGACTTCTACACCGCGGGCGAAAGCGAAACGATCCTCGGCAAGCTCATCACCGAGGCGAAGGCGCGCGACCGGGTGGTGCTCACCACCAAGTTCACCAACACCGTCGACCCGGCCGACCCCAACGCCGGCGGCAACGGCCGCAAGCACCTGATCCGCGCCCTCGAGGCGTCGCTGCGCCGGCTGGGCACCGACTACGTCGACCTCTTCCTGCTGCACACCTGGGACCGGCTCACCCCGGTGGAAGAGGTGGTGCGCACGTTCGACGACCTTGTCCGCGCGGGCAAGATCCGCTACCCGGGCCTGTCCGACGTCCCGAGCTGGTACGCGGCGCGGGCGCAGAGCCTCACGGAGGCGCACTCGCTGGCGCCGATGGTCAACCTGCAGCTGCCGTATTCGCTGGTCGAGCGCGAGATCGAGACCGAGCACGTCCCGATGGCCCAGCACCTCGGCTTCGGCGTCACGGCGTGGAGCCCCCTGGCCGGCGGCCTCCTCACGGGCAAGTACCGCGACGGCGGCACCGGACGGCTCAGCGACGGGCCCACCTGGACCGAGCGCACCCCGCAGGTGCTCGAACCCCTCGAGCAGGTCGCGAACAAGCTGGGCGTGACCATGGCCCAGGTGGCGATCAACTGGGTGGCCACCCAGCCGGGCATCGCCTCGGCGATCGTCGGCGCGAGCAGCGCGGACCAGCTCGGCAAGAGCATGGCCGCGCTCGACTTCGAGATCCCGCCCGAGCTGCGCACCCTGCTCGACGAGGCGAGCGCGGTCCCGCCGGCGTCGGTGTACCGCATGTTCACCCCGGCGTACCAGAACTGGATCGTCAGCCCGGACCTGAAGATCGGCGACAAGCCGGCGGGGTACGCGCCGCCGGTGCGGAACTGGTAGTCAGCCGGACACCACCTCGCCGCCCTGGATGATGTGGTGGAAGTGCTTCGGCTCGGCCAGTACCCCGATGTCCGCCAGCGGGTCGCCGTCCACCACCAGCAGGTCCGCGTGCGCGCCCGGTGCCAACGTGCCGATCTCGCCGGTGAGGTTCAGCAGCTCCGCCGCCGTCGACGTTGCCGAACGGAGGACCTCCAGCGGGGACTGGACCTCGGCGCGCAGGCGGAATTCGTGGTTCTGGTGGCGGTGCATGCCGCCGAGGAGGTCCGTGCCGTAGACCAGCTTGACGCCGCCGCGGGCCGCGCGGTCCAGGGCCGCCAAGCCCGCGCCGAGGACCTCGTCGACCTTGCGCCAGCTCGATTCCGGGAGGCCGTGCTCGCGGCCCTCCTCCTTCAGGGCCCAGTACGTCACCAGCGTCGGCACCAGGAACGCGTCTTGCTCGAGGAACAGCGAAACACTGCGGTCGTCGAGGAGGTTGCCGTGCTCGATCGACCGGACGCCCAGTTCCAGGGCTCGGTTGACCGCGCGGGCGGTGTACGCGTGCGCCGCCACGTACCGGTTGGCCGCTTCGGCCTCCTCGACGATCGCGCGCAGTTCCCCGGCCGAATACTGCGTCGAGTCGATGCGGTCGGTCGGGGACGCCACACCGCCGGACGCCATCACCTTGATGTGGTGCGCGCCCTTGCGCAGCTCGTCGCGGGCCGCCGCGCGGACGGCGTCCTCGCCGTCGGCCACCCGGCCGAGTCCCGCGCAGCACGGGTGGTCGTCGCGCACGTGGGTGCCGCGGGTGCGGCTGTCGCCGTGACCGCCGGTCTGGCTCAGCGCCCGGCCGCAGAACAGCAGGCGCGGGCCGCGGAACAGCCCTTCCGCCTGGGCTTCGGCGAGGCCGAAGTCGGCGCCCGAGGCGTCGCGGACCGTGGTGAACCCGCGGTCGAGCATCCGGCTCATCGTGCGGGCGGCGTGCGCGGCCACGTAGGACGGCGACGCCGACGGCAGCGAGCCGAGGTCCGCCGTCGACGCGGTCACGTGCACGTGCGCGTCGATCAGCCCGGGCAGCACGACCGCGCCCCGGAGGTCGAGCGTGGGCACGTCGGCCGCGGCCAGGCCGGGCCCCGCCTCGGCGATGCGGCCGTCGGCGCACCGCAGGTCGCCCTCGGTGTATTCGCCGGACAGCGGGTCAAGCAGGCGGGCGTTGCGCAGCAGCAGGGATCCGGTCACAGTTCCTCCTCGAGCGACGGCACGGCGAGCGGCGCAAGCGATTCGGCCGTTCGTACGGAAGAATCGTCGTACGCGCCTTCCGCGTCGAGGATGTTGAGCACGCCGAGGGTCCGGCCGTGCGCGACCACGGGCACGTTGATGATCGAGCCGCAGCCGAGCGATTCGATCAGCTCGTGGTCGGCGAAGATCTCCCGCACCGCGGCGCGATCCGGGCCGAAGTAGGACTCCTGCGCGGTGATGCAGCGCTCCAGCCAGCCCGCCGCGACCTCGACGGTCTTCTCCCCGCCGACCGGGTACTCCGCCGGGTGGCTGCTGTGCACGCGGCGCAGCGCCCGGCGTTCCGGAATCCAGGCGAGCACCGTGAACAACCGCACACCGAGCTCGGAACGCACCCGCTCCTCCACAATGGACAAACTCACTTCGTCATCTCCTTCGCCACGGCCACCGGGGCGCCGTGTTCGGTCAGTTCCTCCAGCGAGCGGCCCGCGGTCGACAGCCCGAACACGAGCACGCAGAGCACCCCGGCCGCCAGGACCGCCGTCGTCAGGCCGAAGACGCCGGCGAACCCGAGGCTCGCCGCGGACAGGCCGATGATCGTCGGCGCGAGGATGCTGCCCACCCGGCCGAACGCGCTGGACAGGCCGGTGCCGCTGGCGCGGATCCAGGTCGGGAACACCTCGGGCGTGTAGGAGTACACCCCGGCGTAGGTGCCGTTGAGGAAGAACGACAGCACCGCGCCGGCGAGGGTGATCGACCACGGCGTGCTCGTCTGGCTCAGCCAGAACGCGCTCACGGCCGAACCGGCCAGGTACAGCGCGATCGTGTGCTTGCGGTCGAGCCGTTCGGACAGCCACGCCGCCGAGAAGTACCCGGGCACCTGGGCCAGGTAGATGATGATCGAGAACTCGAAGCTCTTCGTCACCGTGATGCCGCGTTCCACCAGCAGCGTCGGGATCCACGAGAAGAAGCCGTAGTAGGAGAACGTGATCACGAACCAGACGGTCCAGATCACCGCCGTCCGGCGCCGCATCGCCGGGCTCCACAGGAACCGCAGCGCGCTGAAGAGGTTCACCTTCGGCGTTTCCGTCGCGGGCTGCGCGTCCGACGGCGGCACCGGCGGGAGGGCCGTGTCGGTCGCCTTTTCGACGTCCCGCTCGATCCGGGCGACGACGTCTTCGGCCTCGGCGGCCCGGCCGTGGGCGAGCAGGAACCGGGGCGATTCGGGCAGGGACCGGCGCCACCACAGCAGCATGACGATCGGCAGCGCGGTGATTAGCTGCGCGACCCGCCAGCCCTCGTCGAACGAGGGGACGACGAACCGCCCGATCAGCGCGGCCGCGACGAAACCGAACGAAAAGAACCCGGCGAGCGCGCCGACGAACCAGCCGCGCCGCTTGGCCGGGACGAACTCGGACAGGAACGGCGCGATGATCGCGCTTTCGGCGCCGGCGCCCGCCCCGGCCAGCACCCGGGCGCCGAGGAACACCTCGTAGTTCGGCGAAAACGACGCGACGACGGAGAACACCGCGTAGAAGGCCAGCGCGTACATCATGACCTTCTTGCGGCCGATGCGGTCGCCGAGCAGGCCGGCCGCGATCGCGCCGAAGAGGAAGCCGAACGGCGTCGCGGAGCCGATCAGGCCGAGCTGGCCGTTGTCGAGGCCCCACACCGCCTTCGCGCTGGGCAGGAGGAAGGCGACGACCGCCGAGTCCATGCCGTCGAAGGTGTAGCCGAGCCCGCCGATGACCAGCAGTTTGTAGTGGGGCCGGCTCAGCGGGAGCCGGTCCAGTCGTGCCAGCAGCGTCATGGGGAACGCCTTCCGTCCGGGGAGTGCCGACAACGTACTCTGCATTTCAGCCGAACTGCAATGATCGTTGCAAAAGTTGTTGCGTTACGGTGCACGCGACCCGAGGGGAGGCGCCAAGGTGGCGGAGACCGACGACGGTTTCGAAGCGTGGCTGCGAGACCGGCTACCCGAGCGCGGACTGCGGCCGAAGTCGGCCGCGGTGCTGGAGGTGCTGGTTTCCCAGCCCCGGCGGGCCTCGTTCGGTTCGACGGCCGAGCTGGCCCAGCTCGCCGGTGTCAACGTCGCGACCGTGACGCGCACGGCGCAGGCGCTGGGCTTCGCCGGCTGGCCGGCGCTGCAGCAGGAGCTGCGGGCGCGGTACATGTCGTCGCTGAGCGCGCCCCAGGTCGCCGAGGAGCACCGCGGGGTCGACTCACCCGGGTCGGCGTCCCTGCGCCGTGACCTCGACGGCCTCGCGCTGCTGAACCGCCGCTTCGACGAGGAGGTGCTGCGGGTCGTGGCCCGGGCGATCGCGGCGGCCCACCGGACGCTGGTGATCGCCGACGGGAGCTACGCGGCGGTCGGGATCGCCATGGCCCACAACGCGCGCTTGGCGGGCTACGACGTCCACGCGGTGACGGCCGGCGACGCGGAACTGGCCAACCAGACGGCCAAGCTGACCGCCGACGACGTCCTGGTGGCGATCAGCTTCTGGCGCTTGTACGAGAGCACGGTCCTGGCGGCGAACGAGGCGAAGGCGCGCGGCGCGCGGGTGTTCGCGATCACGGACGCGGCCAGCCCTGCACTGGCCGGCGCGGCGGAGCACGTGCTGATGGTGCCGGCGGAGGGCGTGACGTTCTTCCCGTCGTTGACCGCGGGCATGGCCCTGGTCCAGGCCATCGTCGCCCAGCTCGCGGCGGTCGACCCGGCCCGCACGAGCGCTTCGATCGAGGCGGCCGAGGCGATGTGGTCGCGGTTCGACCTCCTGCACCGGCGGCCGTCGGCGAAGTCCGGGTAGCCACGGGCACGGCCGGACCCCGGCCGCGCCCGTGACCGGACCGGTCAGTGCCGGGGCGGCGCCCCGCCGTCGGCTGAGCTCATCCTCTTGGTGAACCGCGCCGCGACGTCGCGGAGCTTGATGTTCGTGTGCTGGGACTCGACGATCAGCCGGTGCATCGCCGCGTCCTCGTTCACCCGGTGGATCAGCATCAGCATGCCCTTGGCCTGCTCGATCACCGCGCGCGTCTCCATCGCGTTGCGGAGCTCGTCGGCCAGCCTGCGGGCCTCGCGGTAGCGGCGGGTCAGCCGCAGCACCGTCTCCACGCACAGCGTGAACAGGCGCAACACCTTCGTGTCGAACTCGTGGTAGCCGTGGGTCTCGAACCCGAACAACGTGATCGCACCGACCAGCGTGTCGTCCACCCGCAGCGGTACCGCGAGGTAGCTGCCGACACCCAGTTCCTTGGCCGCCGCGACGAACTCGGGCCACTGATCGCCCGTTTCGGCGACCGCCACCCGCACGACTTCGCCGGTCAGCGCCGCGAGCAGGCCCGGACCGTCGCCTGCCGCGTACTGGACCTCGTCGATGCGCCGGGCGCGTTCGTCGGTGAAGGCCGCGGTCTGCGTCACGCCGTCGCGGACCACCATGATGCTGGCCAGGTCCGCGTCCGGGACCACCCGGACCGCCTCGCCGCAGACCGCGTCGAGCAGGCCCGGTGTGTCGGACATCGATTCGAGGACCCCGACGAGATCGGCCAGCACGACGTTCAGCTCGTCGACCCGCTCCGCCATGCCGTCGCCAGTGGTCGGCAAGGCCCACCCCTCCCATGCGTCAAGCGGCGAGCACGGGGATGAGCTCGCCAGCAGCGTCAACAGAGACCACCGCTGGCGTTTCAACGGTCCGGGTGAACTCTACCGGCCGCACGCTCCGGATTGCCGTCGGCCGCGCCGGGTGGCCGGGGCGGATGGCCAATCCGCCTGTCGAGACGGCCACAACCCGCTCCGGCCGCCTTGACCAGAGCGCCCCAATGTGGCGTTCGGTGCGTTGGGCGCAACCAACGCCACATTGGGGCGCTTGGGTCAGGCGTCAGGCGTCAGCCGGTGATGGCCTGCCAGCGCTGGTTGGGGCCGTTCGTCGGCTTGTACAGGCCGATCCGGGCGCCGTCCTCACGGGACTCGCCCGGCACGTCGAGCAGCTGGCCGCTCGCCGCGTTCACGAACGTCCACGTCCCGTCACCAGTCGTGGACAACGTCCACTGCGCCGCCGCGTCGCACGTGCCCGCCGCGGCCAGTGTCACCGCTCCGCCGGACGTGCTGAGCACCTGACCCGTGCCCGCGTTGGTGATGGTGAACCGGTCGCGGTTGCCGTAGCGGCCCGTGCGGTCGGTGAGCGTCCAGCGCTGCGCCGGCGCCGCCGCGTCCGTCGTGCGCTGGACCAGCGTGCCGTTTTCCGCCGCCAGGGACTTGCCGCTCTGCACACCGGTGAACGTGACCGGCTTGCCCGAGCCGAGGCCCGTGCCGGCCGCCGTCGAGGAGACGCCGTTGACGAGGAAGCTCGTCACCGAACGCGCCGGCACCCGCAGCGTCGCCTTGCCCGCGACCACCCGCACCGGCTTGCCCCGCTGCAGCGCGCCGTCGACGTCGGTGACGACCGGTGTCACCGAAGCGCTGGGACGGACGCTCCGGAAGCCCGACAGGTCCAGCGTGACGTCCTGGGCGTCGGTGCCCGCGTTGGTGTGCACGACCGTCACCAGGTCCTCGCCGCGCATCGCGGCCGTCGACGCGGTGTCGTTCACCCCCACCAGCCGGTCACCCGGCCGGATGTAGTGGGTGAAGTTGCGCATCGTGTGGTACTTCGTGTTCGTCTTGATCTGGCAGGTCGCCAAGGTTGCGGAAGCCGGGCAGTCGAACGGGACCTGGATCTCGCCCCAGTTCATCCCGGCCGCGGACTCGCCGCCGGGCTTCATGTTGTTGTAGTCCTCGATCGGCTGCCAGCTGACCCACGCGCTCGGCTCGAGCAGGCGCAGGTCGTCGGTGATCTGCTTGGCCATCCCGAGACCGGGGTCCATGTCCGTGAAGTCCTGCCGGTCCAGCCAGCTGCCGCCGACCTCGCTCATCCACAACGGCTTGGCCGCGCCCTTGGCCAGGTCGCGCGGGACCGGCCGGTTGCCGGTGCCGTAGGTGTGCACGTTGAGCCGGCCCGCCGCCGCGCGCGCGTCGGCCGACCAGCCGGCCCAGTCCGCGGCGAAGATGTCCGGGTTGGTCTCGTCGGGCGCGGAGACGATCGCCCGCGAGCCGGCCGCCTTCAGCGCCCCGGCCATCGCCGGGATCAGCTGCGACTGGACCGACGGCCCGATGTGCGCGCCTTCCTGCCGCCCGCCGGTCGGGTTGCCGTCGGCGCCGAGCGTGGTCTTCCAGTAGTTCGTGTTCGGCTCGTTCAGCGGGTTCACGGAGGCGAACTTGATGCCGTGCGCGCGTTCGAGGGTCCGCACGACCTGCGTCATGTAGGCCGTGAAATCGCCGATCTTGTCGGGCCGCAGCTGCTCGTCGGTGGCGGTGAAGCCGCCCGAGACGTACCCCGACACGGTCTGGAAGTACGGCGGCGAGTTGCTGAACGCCTCCCACTTCGTGACGCGGTTCTTGATCTTGTCGACCCACCAGCGCTGGTTCGGGTCGGCCTTCGGGTCGAACTCGGCGGCGTTGCCGGGCGTCCACCAGTCCTTGTCGGCGCGGGTGGTGCCGGCCGGCGCCTTCCACCAGCCCGGGACCGCGGCACCCGCGCGCAGGTACGGCGGGACGTCGGGGGCGTTGCCGCCGCCGACGTTGAACCGGGCGATGTTCAGGTTCAGCCCGTCGGGACCGAAGACCAGGTCGGCCAGCTTGTTCCGGATGGCGTCGGGGTAACCGCCGGTCGCCTCGGCCATCCACGCCAGGCTGGCACCCCAGCCGTCGAACGGCTGCTGCCGGTACGTCGGATCCGGCTTCACCGTCACGGCGGCCGCCGCTTCCGCCGGCGCGGCAACGACCGCGCCGCCTATCAGAGGTACACAAAGGACGGTGAGCAAACGCCGCAAGTTCATCGTCGAACTGCCCTTCGCTTCGGTGGGGACTTCCTCAGGCCTCGGTGTGGCCCAGCAGCGGCCGCGGCACGAACCGGGCCGCGGGGTCGAGCATCGTGCCGACTTCCAGCACGACGAGTTCGTTGGCACCCGCCCGGACCACCGGGCGCGGTACGTACAACGTCCGTTGCGGGCCTCGCCGCCAGTACCGGCCGAGCGCGAACCCGTTGAGCCACGCGACGCCCTTGCCCCACTCCCCGGTGTCGAGGAAGAGGTCGGCGGGCTCGTCGACGACGACCTCGGCGCGCAGCACCACCGGCCCGGCCACCGGGCCCGCCACGGACGCCGGCGCGGCCGGCCGCAGCGCGGGCACCGCGGCCAGGTCGAGCGGCAGCACGTCCCAGCCGGTCAGGGGCTCGCCGTGCAGCGACGCCCCGCCGATGATGCCCTTCGCCTCGCCGATGCGGGGGCCGTAGTCGACGCGGCCCTGGTCCTCGACCAGCACCAGCAGCTCGCCGCGGGCGCGGGGCAACGGGATCGCGCGGTCGTGGTGCTCCCGGGAGAGCGTGCCCACGAGGTCGCCGTCGAAGAACACCGTCGCGCGGTCGCGGACCTCGCCGAAGGTCAGCACACCGGGCCGGTCGCCGTCGACCGCGGTGCGCAGCAACGCGAGCTGCGGCATCGGCGTGAGCGCGTCGAACGGGGGCAGCTCCTCGTGGAACTCCCACGCGCCCCAGCGTTCCGGCGCGTCGAGCAGCCGGACCGGGTCGCGCAGCACCGAACCCGGTGTGGGCGCGGGCCGCGCCGGTGGCGGGACCGTGTCGGGCACCTTGTGGTAACGGGCGATCACGTCGCGGAAGGCGTGGTACTTCGGCGTCGGGTCGCCGGCTTCGTCCAGCGGGGCGTCGTAGTCGTAGGAGGTGACCAGCGGCTGGTAGACGCCCTTGTCGTTGGCGCCGCTGGTGAGCCCGAAGTTGGTGCCGCCGTGGAACATGTAGAGGTTGACCGACGCGCCCGCGGCCAGCAGCGCGTCGAGCTCCGCCGCCGAGTCCGCGGCCGAGGTGGTGTGGTGGTGCGCACCCCAGTGGTCGAACCAGCCGTTCCAGAACTCACTGCACATCAGCGGCCCGGTCGGCTGGTGGGCGCGCAGGATCGCCAAGCGCGCCTCGGCACCGGAGCCGAACGACGCGGTGCGGTGCAGCCCGTCGAGGCTGCCCGCTTCCAGCATCTCCGGTGTCGGCTGGTCCACTGTGGTCAGTGGCACGGTGATGCCCGCTTCGCGCGTGTGCTCGGCAAGCGCTTTCAGGTAGCGCTTGTCGTCGCCGAACGCGCCGTATTCGTTTTCCACCTGGACCAGCAGCACCGGTCCCCCGCGGTCGATCTGGTGCGGGACGACGACCTCGTACACCTTCGTCAGGTACTCCCGGACGGCGTCCAGGTACTTCGGCTCGTACCGGCGGACCCCGACCGAAGGGTCGCGGAACAGCCACGCCGGCAACCCGCCGTTGTCCCATTCGGCGCAGATGTACGGGCCGGGCCGCACGATCGCGTACATCCCGGCGTCGGCGACGAGCCGCAGGAAGCGGTCGAGGTCGAGGCCGCCGGAGAGGTCGAACTCGCCGGGCTCGGGGGCGTGCGCGTTCCACGCCACGTACGTCTCGATGGTGTTGAGCCCCATCCGCCGCGCCTTGTCGATCCGGTCGGCCCACAGGTCCGGGTGCACCCGGAAGTAGTGCAGGGCCCCGGACAGGATGCGGAACGGCTGCCCGTCGAGCAGGAAGTCGGTTTCCCCGATGGCGAACTCAGGCATGGGGGCCCGCTTCGGGGCTCAGCTGGAGCACGCTCCAGGACAGCGGTGGCAGTGTCACGGTGATGGTGGTCCCCCCGGGATCGGCCGTCACGGCGGTGCCGGGCAACGGCACCGGCCGGACCGGTTGTGAGTCGGCGGTGTTGACGGCGTGGCGCGTCTCGCCGTCCGGTGTGGTCAGGGTTTCGGCGGCGTACACGCCGAACCGCGCACCGCGCAGCCGGATCCGCACCTCGGTCGGCGACGCCGTCGCGCGGTTGGTCAGGAACACCGCCCCGCGCCCGGACTCCTCGACCGTCGCGGCGACGTCGACGAGGTCGACTTCGCCGTGCTGCGCGGTGCGCAGCTTCTCCCCTTCGACGGTCAGGCGCAGGCTCGCCCCGCCGGCCAGCGCGGCCACCCGCTGGAACGGGTGGAACGTCGTCTGCCGCCAGGCCGGGCCGCCCGGCTCGGAGCGGATCGGCGCGATGACGTTCACCAGCTGCGCCTGGTTCGCCATGGTGACGCGGTCCACGTTGCGCAGCAGGGAACTCAGCAGCGAGCCGACGACGACCGCGTCGGTGACGGTGTAGGTGTCTTCGATGATCCGCGGGTGCTGCCGCCAGCCGCCCCCGGCGAGCCGCGCCTGGTCGACCTCGTTCCAGCGGCGCAGGTCCCAGACGTTCCACTCGTCGACGCTGATCCCGATCTTCTTGCCGAGCCCCAGCTCGGCCAGGGTTTCGTCGATGACCCCGGCCGTCGTGGCGATGTAGCGGTCCAGCGCCGCCCCGCTGGCCAGGTAGCTGTCGGTGTCGCCGTGCAGCTCCTGGTAGTAGGCGTGCAGCGAGATGTGGTCGACCAGCTCCGCGGTGTGGCGCAGCACCGTGCGTTCCCACGAGCCGAACGTCGGCATGTCGGCGTGCGAGCTGCCGGCGACGACCAGTTCGACGCTCGAGTCGATCATCCGCATGAGACGCGCGGTCTCCGCGGCCAGGCGGCCGTACTCCTCGGCCGTCTTGTGGCCGATCTGCCACGGGCCGTCCATCTCGTTGCCGAGGCACCACAGCTTGAAGCCGAACGGGCGGTCGGCGCCGTTCGCGCGCCGCCGCTCGCTCAGTTCCGTGCCGCCGAGGTGGTTGCAGTACTCGAGGACGTCGGCGGCCTCTTGGATGCCGCGGGTACCGAGGTTGACGGCGTACATCACCTCGGTACCCGCGGCTTCGGCCCACGCGACGAATTCGTGCAGGCCGAAGCGGTTGGATTCCACGCTGTGCCACGCCGGGTCGAGCCGGACGGGCCGCTCGGGCCCGACGCCGTCTTCCCAGCGGTAGCCGGAAACGAAGTTGCCGCCGGGGTAGCGCACGACGGTCGGGCCGAGCTCCCGCACCAGCTCCAGGACGTCACCGCGGAAGCCGCGTTCGTCCGATGTGGAGTGGTCCGGCTCGTAGAGCCCGGTGTAGACGGCCCGGCCCATGTGCTCGACGAACGAGCCGAAGAGGCGACGCGGGACCGGGCCGATGACCTGGCCCGCGTCGCCTTCGATGTGGACGGTCATCCCGCGCTGACCGTGAAGCCCTGCTGGTTGCCGTAGTCGACGATGGCCTGCTGCCAGGCCGCCAGCCCGGCGTCGAGCGGGGTGGCGTTCAGGTAGGCCTTGCCGGCGGTGTCGCTGAAGACGCTGTTGGCGTAGGTCTGGTACGGCAGGTAGGTCCAGCCCTTCGCGACGTCCTTCGACGCCTGGGTCAGCACCTGGTTGATCTTCTGGCCGCCGAAGTACGGCACGGCCTGGTCGACGAACGCGGGCGAGGTCAGATCGGCCGTGGTGGACGGGAAACCACCGCTCTTGATGAACGGCTGAACGCCGCCGGCGTGGTTGAGCCAGCGCACGAACGCCGCGGCCAGCGCCGGGTTCTTGCTCTGCTTGACCACGGACTGCGCGCTGCCGCCGTTCTCCGCGGTGACCGCCTGGCCGTCGTAGGTCGGCATCGGCGCGACCGCCCACTTCCCGGCGCCACCGGGCACCGAGGAGATGAAGTTGCCCGGCATCCAGGCGCCGGTGACCAGGGAGGAGATGGTGCCGTCGCCGAGAGCACGGAACCAGTCGTCGGACCACTCCTTGACCGGGGCGAGCAGCTTGCCCTGGATCAGCTGGTCCCACATCGCGGTCCACTTCTTGGTGCCCGCGTCGGCCAGGTTGACCTTCACGTTCCGGCCGTCGACGGCGAACGGGTGCCCGCCGGCCTGCCAGATCATGCTCAGCGCGAACCCGGGGTCACCGGTGTCCGAGGTGATGTACTTGGTGGGGTCGGCGGTGTGCAGCTTCTTCGCCGCGTCGATGTACTCGGCCCAGGTCTTCGGCACGGCGATGCCGCTGGAGTCGAAGACTTCCTTGTTGTAGAACAGGGCCATCGGGCCGGAGTCCTGCGGCAGGCCGTAGACCCCGTTGCCGTTCTTCACCTGCGCCCACGTCGAGGCGCTGTAGTCCTTTTCGAACGACCCGAAGCCGAACTGGTTCAGGTCGGCCAGTGAATCGGTCAGCGCGAACTGCGGGAGGGCGTAGTACTCGATCTGGGCGACGTCGGGGGCACCCGAGCCGGCCTTGATCGCGTTCTGGAGCTTGGTGTACTCCTCCTTGTTGGTCCCCGCGTTGACGTAGTTGACCTTGACGTTCGGGTATTCCTTCTGGAACGCGGCCACCTGGTCCTTGGCCGACGGGGTCCAGCTCCAGTACGTGATCTCCCCGCCGGCCTTCAGCGCGGCGTCCACGGAGTCCTGGTTGCCGGTGGCGGCGGCGGGCGCGGACGGCGTGCCCCCGGACGAGCAGCCGACCGCCAGCGCGGCGGCCAGCGCGAGGGCGGCGGCCGCCTTGGCGCGGGTGCGGAATCTTGACATCGAGTGTCCCTTCACGGCGGTGTGACGGCGGGTGTTACTGCTTAACGCTTCCGGCGCTCAGCCCGGACTGCCAGAACCGTTGCATGAGCAGGAAAGCGACGACGAGGGGAATGATGGTGAGCAACGACCCGGTGAGGACCAGGTTGAAGATCGGCTGGGCGCCGGCGCCGTTGGCCTGGGCGCTCCACTGGTTGAGCCCGACGGTCAGCGGGTACCACTTCGGCTCGCTGAGCATGATCAGCGGCAGGAAGTAGTTGTTCCACGTCTGCACCATCGTGAACAGCGCGACCGTGATGATCCCGGGCACCAGCTGGCGCAGCGTCACGGTGAGGAAGATGCGGACCTCGCCCGCGCCGTCGATCCGCGCCGCTTCGAGCAGTTCGTCGGGAATGGCGTCGGCGGCGTAGACCCAGATCAGGTAGAGGCCGAACGGGCTGATCAGCGACGGGATGAGAACCGCCAGCGGCGTGTTGGTCAGCCCCATCTTGCTGAACATCAGGAACGTCGGCACGGCCAGCGCCGTCGGCGGCACGGCCACGGCCCCGAGGACGACGGCGAACACCGCGCGGCGGCCGGGGAAGCGGTACTTGGCCAGCCCGTAGCCCGCCGCCGTGGCGAGGACCGTCGCGCCGCCGGCCCCGACCACGACGTAGAGCAGGGTGTTCCCGAGCCAGCGGAAGAAGATCCCGCCGTTGTAGGTGAACGTCTGCCCGATGTTGTCGAAGAGGGCGAACGAGTCGCCGAAGGACAGTCCCGACGTCGAGAACAGGGCGGGCTGGGTCTTCGTCGCGTTGATGATCAGCCACACCAGGGGAACCAGGGTGTAGAGCAGGTAGAGCGCCATGAAGCCGGTGAGGACACGCGACTTGCGGGGTTTGGTCACCGAGAACCGGGTCATCGAAGACGTCGCCACGTCACATCTCCTTCCGGGAGCCGCGCAGCTGCACGACGTAGGCGATGACCGCGGTGATCACGCCCATCACGATCGCGACGGTGGCGGAGTAGTTGTACTGCTGCCCGTTGAAGGAAAGGTTGTAGGCGTACATGTTCGGCGTGTAGAAGGTGCCGATCACGTTGGGCACGAGGTTGCGCATGATGTTCGGCTCGTTGAACAGCTGGAAGCTGCCGATGATCGAGAAGATCGTGGCGACCACGATGGCACCCCGGATCGCCGGGAGCTTCACGGACACGATGGTGCGGAACGTGCCGGCGCCGTCGATCGAGGCCGCCTCGAACAGCTCCTTCGGGATCACCTTCAGCGCGGAGTAGAAGATGAGCATGTTGTAGCCCACGAACTCCCACGTGACGATGTTCCCGATCGACGTGAGCAGCCAGTTCGCCGACAGCGGCTGCACCTCGGTGCCCAGCAGGTGGTTCAGGTCCGCCGCGAGCCCGAAGTGGTCGCCGTAGATGAAGCCCCACATCAGCGCGGCGACCACGGCGGGGACCGCGTACGGCAGGAAGATCACGACCCGGAAGAAACCGGCGGCGTGCAGCCGGGCGCTGTCGATCGCCAGCGCCGCGATCAGCGCGAGCACCAGCATGATCGGCACCTGCACGGCGAGGAACACCAGGACGCGCCGGAAGGCTTCCCAGAACTTCGGGTCGCCGAACACCTGCACGTAGTTGTCGGCGCCGACGAACACCGTGCCGCCGAAGAAGGCCTGGTCGCGGAAGAGGCTGAGCACGAACGCGTACCCGACGGGCGCGATGAAGGTCAGCGCGAACACCAGCATGAACGGGGCGACGAAGAGCCAGCCCCGCCATTTCCGCCGCGGACGGCGGGCCGCGGGCGCCCGGCGGGCCGGCACCGGGGCGGGCGGAGCCGCTGTGGACGTCATCGTCTCTCCGAGTGGTCATGCGGCCGGGTGCTGGACCCGGCGTGATGTTTACGTCAACATGGACGGCCGCAGAGTAACTTGTTGACGTAAACATGTCCAGGACACCAAGGAGTGACCGTGCCGCGCCAGACAGCGACCTCGTCCGCATCCGGCCGCGCCGCCCGGCGGGGACCGTCGATGGCGGACGTGGCCCGCGAGGCGGGCGTCTCGGGCCAGACCGTGTCCCGGGTCGCCAACGGCAAGACGAACGTCGACGACGCCACGCGCGAACGCGTCCTCGCCGCGATGCGCCGGGTCGGCTACCGGCCGAACAGCGCGGCCCGCGCGCTGCGCAACGGCCGGTTCCGCAGCATCGGCGTGATCATCTCGGCGCTGCCGACGTTCGGCAACAGCCGCACCCTCGACGCCATCGCGGCGGCGGTCGTCCCGGAAGGGTTCTCGATCATCCTGATGCCGGTGGCCCGCCCGACGCAGGGCGAGGTGACGGGCGCGTTCAGCACGCTGAACGAGCAGGCCGTCGACGGCGTCATCATCCTCATCGAGCAGCACCAGCTCGACCAGAGCGAAATCGAACTGCCGCACGGGCTGCCGGTGGTGGTGATCGACTCCAGTGCCCGCTACGACTACCCCGTCGTCGACAACGACCAGGCCGACGGCGCGGCCCGGGCGACCGGCCACCTGCTTTCACTGGGGCACTCGACGGTTTGGCACATCGCGGGTCCGCCGCAGTCGTACTCGGCCGAGCGCCGCCGGAAGTCGTGGCAGGCCACTTTGGAGCGGGCGGGCCGCACGGTACCGCCGGTGCTGGCGGGCGACTGGTCACCGGAGTCCGGCTACCGGGCCGGCCTGCGGCTGGCGGCGGACCCGGCGGTGACAGCGGTGTTCGCGGCGAACGACCAGATGGCACTGGGCCTGCTGCGCGCGTTGCACGAGACGGGCCGCGCCGTGCCGGGCGAGGTGAGCGTGGTCGGGTTCGACGACATGGAGGAGTCGGCCCACTTCTGGCCCCCGCTGACGACGATCCGCCAGTCGTTCGAGGCGGTCGGCCGCCACGCGGTGGAGGCCCTGCTGGCCGAAATCGAAACGGGCACCGAAGCCGGCGAGCCGGTCCTCCTCCCGACGGAACTGGTGATCCGCTCCAGCACCGCCCCACCCGAAACCGCCCACCGGTAACGCGGAAAACGGGGGCGCCCCCGCGGCCCGGCCGAGAACCCGTGTCCGGAGGGGCATCACGCGTGTCCAGGAAGGAATCACGCGTGATCCGGAGGGCATCACGTGTGATTGAGCGGGCATCAGCGCGATGCCCCGCCAATCACGAGTGATGCCCCTCCGGATCACGCGTGATGCCCCTCCAGGCACGGGTGATGCCCCTCCAAGCACGGGTGATGCCCCTTCGATCACGCGAGTCGTTCGTTCGTGAGTGTCCGGCTGAGTACGAGAAGTTCGTTTCAGCGTCCGGACCCGGGGGAATTACCGGCCACCAAGCCGGGATCCCCGGTACCGCGAACGTCGCAGTGGTGTGGACCATTCGGCCCCACCCCACGGAAACGAGGCCGTCATGCTCGCCATTCTCGCCGCCGTGCTCTTCGGGCTCGCCCTGCTGATGGAGCTGGCCGGGTTCGGGCTCGGCCCGGTGATCACCACCGGGACGCTCACCACCGCCGGGCTGCTCTGCGTCGCCCTGCACCTGGCCGGCGTCGCCACCGACCGGTCGCGGTTCACCCGGCGGCGGCGTCGCTGACCTCCGCCGCGCGTCGCAACACCTGCGTGAACACCTCCGACGACTGGGCTCCTGCGACGCCGAACCGCTGATCGATCACGAAGAACGGCACCCCGGTCGCGCCGAGCGCGCGGGCCTGCTCGCCGTCCGCCGCCACTTCGGCTTCATACGCGTCGGACTCGAGCACGGCTCGCGCCTCCTCGGCGTCGAGCCCGGCTTCGGCGGCCAGCTCCACCAGCGAGCCGCGGTCGAACAGCGAGCGCCGTTCGGTGAAGTGCGCTCGGTAGAACCGGTCGACGACGGCGTCGGCCAGCCCGCGCTCGGCGGCGAAGTGGACGAGGCGGTGGCCGTCGACGGTGTTGCCCAGGTGGACGCCGTCGAGGTGGTACTCGAGGCCGTCGGCGGCGGCGCGCTCTTCCATCTGCGCTTCCATCGCGTCGGCTTCTTCCAGGGTCCGGCCGTACTTCTCGGCCAGCACCTCGCGCGTCGGGCGCGAAGACCCGCGCGGGAACGACGGATCGAGCTGGAACGAGTGGTGCACCACCTCGACGTCGGCGCCGAGTTCGGCCACCGCCCGCTCGAAGCGGCGTTTGCCGAGATAGCACCAGGGACAGACCAGATCGGACCAGATGTCTACGCGCACAAAATCCACGCTAACCGAAGAGGTCCCGCGCACTTCAAGGTAACCGGCGCCAACCTGCGGACTAGGGTGGCGCAGTGACCGTCTCGACCGACGACATCGTCCGGCACGCGGCACGGCTGCTGATGGCCGGCACCCGCCTCGACCTCGGCCGGATGGCGACCGACCTGGGGATCTCGCGCACGACCTTCTTCCGGCGCGTCGGCAACCGCGACGACCTGATGGGCGCCGGGCTGCGGATGCTGTCCGGCCGCACCTGGCAGCGCGCCCTCGACGGGTGGCGCGCCCGGCACGGCGACGCGGTCCGCACCCCGGACGGCCGGCTGCGCTGCCTGTGGGTCATGGAGGAGTACCGCCGCGAGGTCGCCGGCAGCGACGGCATGCGCAAGCTGATCGAAGCGGAGTCGGCGGTCGCCCTCCGCGTGCTGACCGACCCGCGCGGCGCGGTCCAGCCCGGGCTGGTCGACGCGCACGTGGAGCTGTTCCACGCCGACACCGAAACGGCCGGCTTGACGCCGCTGGTCGGGCTGCCGGACCTGGCGTTCGCGGTCGTCCGGCTTGGCGAGTCGTTCCTCTACTCCGACGTCCTGGCCGCCCGGTCGGTGGACCTGACCGTCGCGACGACGCTGATCGACACGCTCGTGCGCGGGGCACTGGAGCCGGTCCGGGTTCACTGAGCGACCGCACAGTTCGTCAGACCACTCCCCCATTCGGAGGATGTGGAACATTTCGCCAAGGTGTTTCATAGGCGACGGGAAAGCGGTTACCCCGCCCCCGCCCGCGGCACCCCCTTCCATTGCCGTGCACCAGATCCACGATCCGCCCGTCTGTGTCCGGGCGTGCTTTCGCCTGCCCGGGGAAAGAGAGCGATCCATGTCCGCACTCACCAGCCCGCCGACGTCGCCTGGCCCAGGTGGGAAAATTTCCCGCCGCCGTGGGTGGCGTGCCAAGACCGCCGGCGTAGTGCTGGCCGCACTGGCGCTGACCACCGGCGTCGCCGCACCGGCACCCGCCGCCGCGAACCCCTACGAGCGGGGCCCCGACCCCACCAACTCCAGCATCGAAGCCACGCGCGGCTCGTTCGCGACCAGCACCACCACGGTGTCGCGGCTGTCCGCCTCCGGCTTCGGCGGCGGCACCATCTACTACCCGACGACCACGACGGCCGGCACGTTCGGCGCCATCTCGATCGCGCCCGGCTTCACCGCGACCCAGTCGAGCATCGCCTGGCTGGGCCCGCGCCTGGCGTCGCAGGGCTTCGTGGTGTTCACCATCGACACCATCACCACCTCCGACCAGCCCGACAGCCGGGGCCGGCAGCTGCTGGCCTCGCTGGACTACCTGACGCAGCAGAGCTCGGTGCGCTCGCGCATCGACAGCAGCAGACTCGGCGTCGTCGGGCACTCCATGGGTGGCGGCGGCACCCTCGAAGCGGCGCGCTCCCGGCCGTCGCTGCAGGCCGCGATCCCGCTGACCGGCTGGAACCTGACGAAGAACTGGTCGACGCTGCGGGTGCCCACGCTCGTCGTCGGGGCGCAGTCGGACACCGTCGCCCCGGTGGCGTCGCACTCGATCCCGTTCTACACGAGCCTTCCGTCCACTCTGGACCGCGCGTACCTCGAACTGCGCGGGGCCAGCCACTTCGCCCCGAACACGTCGAACACGACGATCGCGAAGTACACGCTGTCCTGGCTCAAGCGCTTCATCGACAACGACACCCGCTACGAACAGTTCCTCTGCCCGATCCCCAGCACCAGCCTGTCCATTTCGGACTACCGCGGCAACTGCCCGCACAACGGCTAGGCCGACCGGCCGGGCACGCCCAGGGTGACGACCACCTTGCCCTTGGCGTGCCCGGCTTCGGAGTAGGCGAACGCGGCACGCAGGTCGTCGAACGGGTAGGTCCGGTCGACGACCGGCGTGACCGCACCACGCTCGGCCCAGCGAGCCAGCTCACCGAGGACCGCCGCCTTGTCCCGGCAGGCCACGGCGTCCGCGAGCACCACCCGCCGCCGCGCCAACGGCCCGCCGGCCGCGGCGAGGAAGACGTGCCCGGCGGGCTGCACCCAGCGCCCGGCCGGACCCCCGACGGCGACGAAGGTGCCGTCACGCTCCAAAACCCGGCGGCAAGCGAACACCGAGCGGCGGCCGGCGACGTCCAGCACGACGTCGTAGCGGCGGCCGCTGCGCGTGAAGTCGTCCGCCCGGTAGTCGAAGACCTCCCCGGCGCCGAGCGAACGGGCGAGATCGGCGTTCGCGGCGCTGCACACGGCGTCGACGTGGGCGCCGAGCGCCTTGGCCAGCTGGACGGCGAAGGTGCCGACACCGCCGGAAGCCCCGTTGACCAGCACCCGCCGGCCGGCCTCGACACCCCGCAGCGCGAGCAGCGCGGTGACGGCCGCCATCGGCATCGCCGCCGCCTGGTCGTGGGACAGGTTCGCGGGCATCGGCGCGAGCAGGTCTTCGGGCACGCAGACGTACTCGGCGTGGGCGCCCCGCGGCAGGAGCGCGTAGACGTCGTCGCCGGGTGCGAACCGGGTCCCGGCGGTCACGACGCGGCCGGCCAGGTCACAGCCGAGGACGCCGGCCGGCGGACGGCGCAGGCCGAAGCCGCCGGTCATCAGGCGGGCCACGTACGGCTCGCCTCTGAGGAAGTGCCAGTCGTACGGGTTGACCGACGTGGCGTGCACCCGGACCAGCACCTCGCCTTCGGCGGGCACGGGATCGGGCACGTCTTCGAAGGTCAGGCTGTCCGGAGGACCGTACGCACGCTGCATGAACGCCTTCACGACATCTCCCTTACGTTGTAAGTCTTACGTCGTAAGGTAGCTTCGCAACGTATCCGTGGTCAAGGGGGCCTTACGTTGTACGATCTGAGCCGTGACCGCCGAAGCCCGCGCCCCGCTGAGCCGGGAGCGCGTGCTGCGGGCGGCCGTCGAACTCGCCGACGAGCACGGCCTGCGCGCGGTGACGATGCGACGGCTCGCCGAAGAGCTCGGCGCCGAGGCGATGTCGCTCTACTACCACGTGGCCAAGAAGGAAGACGTGCTCGACGGGATCGTCGAGGTCGTGGCCGAGGAGGTCAACGCCGCGGCGGCCCGCGCGGACCGCGGCCCGGACTGGAAGCAGACGGCCCGCCGGCGCATCCTCGCGGCGCGGCAGGTGTTCCTCCGCCACCGCTGGGCGCCGGAGCTGTTCGGCACGCGTTCGTCGACGAGCACGGCGGTGCTGAAGTACTACGACGGCCTGGTCGCCCTGATGCGCGAGGGCGGGTTTTCCCACGACCGGATCCACCACGCGCTGCACGCACTGGGCAGCCGCGCGCTGGGGTTCAGCCAGGAGCTGTTCGACCCGAACGCGGGCGCGTCGGCGGAGGTACCGGCGGAACTGGCCGGCCGGCTGCCGAACCTGGTGGCGATGCTGGGCGAAATCGCCCACGACGACCCGGAGTCGACGCTGGGCTGGTGCGACGACCAGGCGGAGTTCGAGTTCGGCTTGGACCTGATCCTCGACGGCCTGGACCGGCTGCGAGAGTCCGGGGACTGAGACGCCCTGCTCCCCGGGGGCAGAATCGGGAGCGTGTCACGACCACTGCGGAAGCTCGGCTTCCTGACCATCGGCCTGTTCGACGCGGCCGACCCGCGCCGGGGGCACGAGGCGACGCTGGAGATCATCGAACTGGGCGAACGGCTCGGGTTCGACAGCGCCTGGGTGCGGCACCGGCACCTGCAGTACGGCATCTCCTCGCCGGTCGCGGTGCTCGCCGCCGCGTCGCAGCGGACCACGCGGATCGAGCTCGGGACCGCCGTCATCCCGCTGGGCTGGGAGAACCCGCTGCGGCTGGCCGAAGACCTCGCCACCGTCGACCTGCTCTCCGGCGGGCGGCTCAACCCCGGGATCAGCGTCGGGCCGCCGATGCGCTGGGACGAGGTCAAGCACGCCCTCTAC
Source organism: Amycolatopsis sp. A133 (assembly GCF_031082405.1). Classification (GTDB taxonomy): domain Bacteria; phylum Actinomycetota; class Actinomycetes; order Mycobacteriales; family Pseudonocardiaceae; genus Amycolatopsis. The sequence goes on along the minus strand of NZ_JAVHJU010000056.1, from coordinate 41,496 downwards.
CCCGGCACGGCGGACGTCGAAGACTTCTCCTACGACCGCGTGCGACGGCTGCTGGGCTTCGTGCGCGGCGAGCCGGCGACGGAGTTCAGCGGCACCGCCGGTTTCGAGGTGTTCTCCGACCGGGTGCAGCCGCAGTCGCCGGGCCTCGGCGACCGCCTCTGGTACGGCGGTGCGAGCCTGCGCTCGGCCGAGTGGGCCGGCGAGCACCGGATGAACTTCCTGACCAGCAGCGTGGTCAAGGCCGAAGGCGAGAGCACCGACTTCGCCGAGATCCAGCTCTCGCACATCCGGACGTTCCGCGAGCACCACCCCGCCGGACGCATCTCGCAGGGCCTGGTCGTCATCCCGACCGACAGCGCGACGCCGGAACAGCGGGCGAAATACGAGGAATACGCCGCAAAACGGCTTCCCCGCACCGCAGAGCCCCAGGGCCCCGCGCGCATGCTGTTCTCCCCCGACTTCGTCGGCACGTCCGCCGAAATCGCCGAGCGGCTGCACGGACACGCCGCGTTCCGCGAGGTCGACGAGGTGGCTTTCGCCCTGCCGTTCACCTTCGAACACGAAGATTACGTGCAGATCCTCACCGACATCGCGGAACGGCTCGGCCCGGCACTCGGCCGGCTAACCTGACTTACTTGTTGGTGCCCGGCGTGAGCACCTTGTCGATCACGAAGACGGTGGCGTTCTTGGTGGGGATGTTGCCGCACAGGATCTTCGCGCCGTTGATCGTCATGTTGTCGCCCGAGCCCTCGATCTTCACCGGCCCGCCGGCGGTGTTCAGGGTGTCGACCGAGCCCGCGGTGGCGAGCCCCTTGCCGTCGTAGCGCTTGCCGACGACGTGGTACTGCAGGATCGGCGACAGCTCGGCGGGCTTGCCGGCCAGCTCGTTGAACTTCGCGTCGCCCAGCGCGGCGAACGCGGGGTCGGCCGGCGCGAAGACCGTGATGGCCTCCTGGCTGTTGAGCGTGTCGACCAGGTTCGTGGCCTTGACCGCCGCCACCAGCTTGGTCAGCAGCGGGTTCGTCGACGCGGCCGAGGCGACCGGCTGCGGCCCCATCGAGTCCAGCGACCCCGGCGCGGAGCCCTGCGGCAGCTGCGAACAGGCCGGGCCGAACACGTCGGCGTTGGTGGTCATGCCGTCGGCGGCACCGGAAGCCATGCTGGACGACGGCGCGGCCATCGACGACGACGGTGCCATCGAGCTGCTGGAACTGCCCGACGAAGCGGTGTCGCTACCGCTGCACGCGGTCAGCGAAAGGGCGGCAACGGCGGTGACGCCGATGCCGGCGACACGGAGCTTGGTCACAAAAATCACTCCCATAAGCGGCTGAATAATTGCTTCTTGCCCTGGATTCGGAACTACCGGAAAACCGGATTGCCCCCATTCGGGTGATCCGGGTCACCGGCACTGTGAAGGCGATGCGCGATTGTGTTGATCGATGCCTTCTTGGCCTACAATTCGCAGCCGAACACGTTTAAACGAGGGAAATGCGAGTGACCGCCGGTGTCGTCGGGCCGGCCGAGCCGCCCGCGGGCTCGACGGTGATGCCGATCCGGTCCACGTCCGGTGGGAGCTGGGCCACGAGCATCCGCTGCGACGCCTCCGACGTCATGAGCCCGGCCGAGTGCGCGCCGCCCTTGCCGATCAGCCACACCTGGTAGACGTGGCCGGCGTCGAGCGCGGGCAGGTCCGACGCGAGCAGCACGGCCTGGTTCCGGCTGCGCGAGACGACAAGAGTCGCGTGCCCCTCGCCGACACCCTGGATCGCGGCGGCGTCCGGCGCGGACAACACCGAGTCGACGGGCGCGGGTGCGGTGGACTGCAAGCCGACCGCCACCGCCACCACGGCCGCCGCAGCGGCGCCGAAGAGCGCGAAGCGCACCTGCCACGTCTTGGCCCGGCTCAAGCGCCGGACCACCGGCACCCTCGGCGGCAGCTGCCGGGTGCGGGCCACGCCGGCGAGGACCACGAGCTTCAGCTCCGGGGGCGGGTCCACCGCGGCGGCCACGGCCAGCCGCGCGCCGGTCGACTGCAGTTCGGCCACCTCCTGGCGGCAGGCGGCGCACTCCCCGAGGTGGCGTTCGAACTCCGAACGCTCCGCACCGGACACCGCGTCCAGTGCGTACGCCCCGGTCAGCATGTGCAGCTCGGCGGTCATCGGTCCACCCCCAGGCAGTCGCGCAGCCGGATCAGGCCGTCGCGGATGCGGGTCTTCACGGTGCCCGGCGCGACCTTCAGGACCTCCGCGACCTCGGGGTAGGTGTAGCCGTTGTAGTAGGCCAGCACGATCGACTCGCGTTGCAGGTCGGTCAGCGCGGCCAGGCACTGCCGCACCCGCTGCTGCTCCAGACCGGCCAAAGTGGACTCGGTGACCTCGTCGAACGGCCGCCGCACGTCCATCAGGCCGGCCCGCTCCTCCCGGTCGACGCCGGCCTGGTGCGAGCGCACGCGGTCCACGGCCCGGCGGTGCGCGATGGTCAGCACCCACGACAGCGCGCTGCCGCGCCCCGGCTCGTACCTCGTGGCCTTGCGCCACACCTCCACCAGCACTTCCTGCGCCACCTCCTCGGCCTGGGCGTGGCTGCGCAGCACGCGCGTCGCCAGGCCGAGCACCGGGCCGGCGACGAGGTCGTAGAGCGACGCGAACGCCGTCTCGTCCCCCGCCGCGACCCGCCCGAGCAGCTCTTCGGCGCTCGGCACGGGTGCCGGCGCCTCGTCCGGTTGCAGCCGCAACCGCCCACGCTCACCCATGCCCGGCACCCTCCACGTCATTCCGCTTCCCACGAAGGGTTCGCGGCCGGACGGCGGCTCGGACTGGTGCGGGGTGACCCATCCCACCCGGAAGGCGCAACTGCGGTGCCCGGACCCATCCGGCGGTGACGCGGCTCCGAAGGGTCAGTCACGAACGCTCACGATCAGTGAGGAAGCTGCCCTTTCGGCCACGCGGAAGGTGACCTCGGCCACTTCTTGATCACCCTCGCGTGTGAAAGTTTTTCGGATCGCTGGGCGTTGAACTGACTATGGGTTATCCCTGGAACCAGACGAAGTTAACCGACCAGTAGCAAAGGGGCCACCATGGCCGACCCGAACACCGTGACCAGCGCCAGCATCAACTTCGCCCTGCGCACCTTCGGGGCCGGGCCGCGACCGGTGCCGGCCGAGCTGGAGTACGACACCCTTGACCCGTACGCGGTCGCCGTGGTGCTGCACGCCGGCCCGAGCGCCGTCCGGTGGCTCTTCGGCCGCGACCTGCTCGCCGACGGCCTGCTCGGCCGCTGCGGCGACGGCGACGTGCGCATCGGCCCGGCCGGCGACCCCGCGCTGATCGTCGTGGAGCTGAGCTCCCCCGACGGCGCCGCCGTGCTCGAAGCGCCCGCGAAGGAGATCGCGGCCTTCCTCGACCGGACCTACGACGTCATCCCGGCCGGCAGCGAGACCGACTGGTTCGACTTCGACGAGGAACTGGCGAAGCTCTCCTACCAGGACTGAGTACCGTCGCCGGGTGAGCTTCTTCCTGGCCAAGGTCCTCGCCGCTCTCGACGAGGGCGGTGCTCGCCCCCTGTTCGTCCAGGACGGCGTCACCACCTACCACCAGGCCCGCGACCGGCTGCGCCGCCTGCACGGCGGCCTCGGCGGCCTCGGCGGCACTGAAGCCACCGTCGCCGTCGACCTCCGCAACCGGCCCGAGACGGTGCTCGTCCAGCTCGCGGCCCTCCTGCGCGGCGCGACCGCGCTGCTGGTCCCGGCCTCGGCGCCGACGCGGGACCGGCTCGCCGCGGCGAGCGGCGCCACCGTCGTCACCGACCGCCCGCACGACTGGCCCGCCGGCGACGTCCGCACCCTGGACGACCTCGACGGCGCTCCCGAGCCGCTGAACCCGCCGGACACGGTCCGCCTGCTCTTCCCCACCGGCGGCACCACCGGCACCCCGAAGCTCATCCGCCACAGCGGCATCTACGACGGCATGGCGGCCATCTTCACGCCGTCGCCGGACGGCCCAGGCCGCACGCTGCTCGTCGCGCCGATGACCCACATGACCGGCAACGCCACCGTGCTCGGCGCCCTGCTGCGGCTCGACACCGTGGTGGTGCACGACGGCTTCGACGCAGCAGCCGTCCTTGAAGCGATCCAGACGCACCGGATCGACACGCTGTCGCTGACGCCGCCGCGGCTGGCCGCGGTCCTGGACCACCCGAAGCGCCCGGAAACCGACCTCACCAGCGTGCGGTCGCTCTCCCTCGGTGCCGCGCCGCTGCCGCCGCACCGGCTCGCCCAGGCCCTCGACGTCTTCGGCCCGGTCGTCGGCCAGGGCTACGGCCTCACCGAAGCCCCGATGATCGCGAGCGTCTCCGCCGCCGAGCTGATCGACCGGCCGGAGCGGCTGGGCTCGGTCGGCCGGATCGTGCCGGGGATGGAGGCGCGCATCACCGACGGCGAGGTGGAGGTCCGCGGGCTGTCCATGATGGACGGTTACCTCGGCGGCCCGGACGTCGGCGCGGGCTGGCTGCGCACCGGTGACCTCGGCCGCTTCGACGACGAGGGCTACCTCTACCTGCTCGACCGCGCCGACGACGTCGTCGTGGTCGGCGAGCACGGCACGAAGGTGCCCACGACCGTCGTCGAACACGCTCTGGAGACCCACCCGGCGGTCCGGAGCGCGGCCGTCTTCGGCCTCGCCACCGGCGAAGGCCGGCAGCTGCACGCCGTCGTGGTCGCGGCCGGTGCGGTGACCGGAGACGACCTGAAAGCCCACGCCCGGGCCGCCTTCGGCCAGGAGCACTACGTCCCGGCGGCCGTGGACTTCGTCGACGCGCTGCCGCTCACCGACGTGGGCAAGGTGGACAAACGCGCCCTCGTTCAGCTCGTGACGGCCCCGTAGGACGACGACCGCACGAGCTTCGCGTACTTGCCGAGCACGCCTTCCGGGAACTTGTTCGGCAGCGGCTCCCAGCCTTCGCGGCGCCGGGCCAGCTCGGCGGCGTCGACCAGCAGGTCGATGCTGCGCGCCTTGATGTCGACGGCGATCCGGTCGCCGGTGCGGACGAAGGCGATCGGCCCGCCGTCGACCGCCTCCGGCGCGACGTGGCCGATGCACAGGCCGGTGGTGCCGCCGGAGAACCGCCCGTCGGTCAGCAGCAGCACGTCCTTGCCCAGCCCGGCGCCCTTGATCGCCGCGGTGATCGCGAGCATCTCGCGCATGCCCGGCCCGCCCTTGGGGCCTTCGTACCGGATGATCACGACGTCCCCGGCCTGGATCCGGCCCTCGTTCAGCGCCGCCATCGCCTCCTGCTCGCGCTCGAACACGCGCGCCGGGCCCTCGAAGCCGGCGGTGTCGAAGCCGGCGGACTTCACGACCGCGCCGTCGGGCGCGAGCGAGCCGCGCAGGATGGTGATGCCGCCGGTCGGGTGCAGCGGGTTGTCCAGCCGGCGCAGGACCTCGCCGTCGATCGGGTCCGGGTCGAGCTCGGCGAGGTTCTCGGCCACCGTGCGGCCGGTGACGGTCAGCGCGTCGCCGTGGAGCAGGCCCTCGTCCAGCAGCGCCTTCATCAGCACCGGGATGCCGCCGTGGCGGTCGATGTCGTTCATGACGTACTTGCCGAACGGCTTCAGGTCGCCCAGGTGCGGGACGCGGTCGCCCACCTGGTTGAAGTCGTCCAGGGTCAGCTCGACCTTTGCTTCGTGCGCGATGGCCAGCAGGTGCAGCACCGCGTTGGTCGAACCGCCGAGGGCCATGACGACGGTGATGGCGTTCTCGAACGCCTCGCGCGTCAAGATGTCGCGCGCGGTGATGCCGCGTTCGAGCAGGCCGACCACGGCCTCGCCGGAAAGGTGGGCGTAGTGGTCGCGGCGGCGGTCCGCGGATGGCGGCGCGGCCGACCCCGGCATGCTCATCCCCATCGCTTCGGCCGCCGACGCCATCGTGTTCGCGGTGTACATCCCGCCGCAGGCGCCCTCACCGGGGCAGATGGCGCGTTCGATGCGGTCTAGGTCGTCGGTCCCGAGCCGCCCCGCCCGGCACGCGCCGACCGCCTCGAAGGCGTCGATGAGCGTGACGTCCTTCTCGGAGCCGTCGGTGAGCTTCACCCAGCCGGGGGCGATCGTGCCCGCGTAGAGGAACACCGACGCCAGGTCGAGGCGCGCGGCGGCCATCAGCATGCCCGGCAGCGACTTGTCGCAGCCGGCCAGCAGGATCGAGCCGTCGAGCCGCTCGGCCTGCATCACCGTCTCGACCGAGTCGGCGATGACCTCGCGGGAGACCAGCGAGAAGTGCATGCCGTCGTGGCCCATGGAGATGCCGTCGGACACCGAGATGGTGCCGAACTGCAGCGGGTAGCCGCCGCCCGCGTGCACGCCCTCCTTGGCCGCCTGGGCCAGCCGGTCCAGCGACAGGTTGCACGGCGTGATCTCGTTCCACGAGCTGGCGACGCCGATGATCGGCTTGCGCCAGTCGCCGTCCCCCATCCCGACGGCGCGCAGCATGCCTCTGGCGGGCGCGGCCTCGATCCCGTCGGTCACCGTGCGGCTGCGGGGCTTCGGGTCGATCGTCATCGCGGGCCTCCGATACGACGTTCGGGCGCTGGTCATGTTACCAACGGACGCGCGGTCCGCTGGGTGGAACGAAGTCCTACCGCGCCCGCGCGAGCGGGCGAAAACATCGGCAGCATGATTGCCACAGTCGTGTGGGGCACGGGCAACGTCGGCCGGGCCGCCATCCGGGCCGTCGACGCCCACCCGGCGCTGAAGCTGACCGCGGTGCTCGTCCACGACAGAGCGAAGGTCGGCAAGGACGCCGGCGAGCTGGCCGGAGCCGGTGCGCTGGGTGTCGCCGCGACGGACGACATCGACGCCGTCCTGGCCACGAGTCCGCGCGCCATCGTCTACGCCGCTTCGGGCGACGTCCGGTTCGACGACGCGCTCGCCGACATCGTGCGCGCGGTCCGGGCGGGCGCGGTCGTCGTGACGCCGGCGCTCTACCCCCTCTACGACCAGCGGAACGCACCCCCGGAGCTGCGGGATCCCGTGCTCGCCGCGATCGCCGACGGCGGTGGCTCGCTGTTCGTCTCCGGCGTCGACCCCGGCTGGGGCAACGACGTGCTGCCGCTGCTGATCAGCGGGCTCGGCACGGACGTCGACGTCGTCCGCTGCCAGGAGATCTTCGACTACTCGACCTACGAGCAGCCCGACTCCGTCCGGTACCTGGTCGGGATGGGCCAGCCGATGGACTACGACCCGCCGATGCTGATGACCGGTGTGCCGTCGATGGTGTGGGGCGGGCAGGTCCGGCTGATCGCGCGCGGCCTCGGCGTCGAGGTGACCGAGCTGCGCGAGACCCTGGATCGGCGGCCCCTGGACAAAACCGTCACCACGCGGACCATGGGCGAGTTCGAAAAGGGCACGCAGGGCGCGGTGCGGTTCGAGGTGCAGGGCATCGTCGACGGCGAACCGCGGATCGTCATCGAGCACGTCACCCGCATCCACCCGGCGTGCGCGCCCGACTGGCCGGCACCGCCCAGCGGCGACGGCGCGCACCGCGTGATCATCGAAGGCCGGCCGCGCATCGAAGTCACCGTCGAGGCCACCGACGAAGGCGAAAACCGGTCGGCGGGCGGGAACGCCACCGCCGTCGGCCGCCTGGTCGGCGCCATCGACTGGCTGGCCGCGGCGGAACCCGGCCTCTACGACGCACTCGACGTCCCGCTGCGCCCGGCAGCCGGCAAGCTCGGAAGGAGGCGTCCGTGAACATCGACATCCCCGCGGGCAAGGACCCGATCGGGTACGTCTGGGGCGAGATGGTGCCCGGCATCGGGATCGCCGCGTCGAAGTTCTCACTCGCGGTGTACGAGCACACGACGCTGGGCCTGCGGGAGTTCGAGGCCGCGCGGCTGCGGATCGCGCAGATCAACGGCTGCGTCTTCTGCCTCGACTGGCGCACCGAACGCGACGGGCAGAAGGTCGAAGAGGAGTTCGCCGACGCGGTCCTCGAGTGGCGCACCACCGACCGCTTCGACGACCGGACGCGGCTCGCGGCGGAGTACGCCGAGCGGTACGCGACCGACCACCACCACCTCGACGACGAGTTCTGGAAGCGGATGGCCGAGCACTACACGCAGCAGGAGGTCGTCGAGCTGAGCATGAGCCTCGGCGCGTGGCTCGCGTTCGGGCGGCTGAACCACGTCCTCGGCCTCGACACCGCCTGCGTCCTCCCGTCCCACCGGTCGTGAGTGGTAAAGCGGGTTCTAACCCGCTTTACCACTCACGACCGGGTGCGGCAGGGGTCAGAAGTCCGTTGCGATGATCTTCTCGATGTTCCGTTCGGCCAGGGCCGTGATGGTGACGAACGGGTTGACGCTGGTGTTGCCCGGGATCAGCGAACCGTCGATCGCGTACAGGCCCGGGTAACCGGCGAGCCTGCCGTAGTTGTCGGTCGCCTTGCCGAGCACCGCGCCGCCGAGCGGGTGGTAGGTGAGGTGGTCACCCCAGATCTTGTACACGCCGAAGAGGTCGGTGCGGTAGATCGTGCCCTCCGTCGCGTTGATCTTGTCGAAGATGGTCTTCGCCATGTCGATTGACGGCTGCTTCCACGCCGTCTGCCAGTTCAGCTCGGCCGCCCGCGTGGCCGGGTTCCAGGTGAACTGCGCGCGGTTCGGGTTCTTGGTGATCGACAGGTAGAACGACGCCCACGTCTCGATCCCGGTCGGCAGCGGCGCCACTTCGGCGAACGCGCCGCCCGCGTTCCAGTTGTCGATGCCACCGCACGGGATGGACGACTGGAGCGCCCCGGTCGGGTCCCAGATGTGGTTGGCGCGCCCGCACATCACGTTCCCGTTGTCGCCCCAGCCTTTGCCGACCTCGCCGTTCAGGTTCGGCAGCGCCCCGGTCGCCTTGAGCTTCACCAGCAGCTTGCTCGTCCCGACGCTGCCCGCGGCGAAGAACACCTTGCCCGCCGTGACGGTCTTGATCGTGGACACCGCGCCCGCGGTGGTGAGCTGCTCGATCGTCACCGTGTAGCCGCCGCCCGAGGCGGGCACGACCTGCGTCACGCGGTGCAGGGGCGAGATGGTGACCCGGCCGGTCGCGGCGATCCGCGGGAGGTAGGTCTTCTGCAGGGATTTCTTGCCGTAGTTGTTGCCGTACAGGATTTCCCCGGCCAGCGCCGACTTCGGCACCGTGCCCGCGGCTTCCTTCTCCATGTAGTCCCAGTCGTAGACGTCCGGGACGAACACGAACGGGAACCCGGACCGCTGGGCCTGTTTGCGGCCCACGCGGGCGTACTGGTAGCAGTCGGTGGTGTCGAACCAGGCCGGGCGCACGGTGGCGACGCCGAGCCCGGCGTTGGCGCGCGGGTAGTAGACGTTGTACATCTCGTCCGCGTTCACCGTCGGCAGGATCGCGCCGAAGTTCTCCCGCTTCGGCGTGACGGCCATGCCGCCGTTGACGAGCGAGCCGCCGCCGACCCCGCGGCCCTGGTACACGGTGATCCCGCTGAACTCCTCGGCGTCGAGGATGCCCGTGTAGCGCGGGATGTCCTTGTCGATCGGGAACCCGAGGAAGTTGGACAGCGGCTGCTTCGTCCTGGTGCGCAACCAGAACGAGCGCTGGTCGGGCGTGGTCGTGTTGGCGAAGATCTTGCCGTCGGAGCCCGGGGTGTCCCAGGCCATGCCCATTTCGACCATGTGCACGTCGACGCCGGCCTCGGCGAGCCGCAGGGCGGCGACCGAGCCGCCGTAGCCGGACCCGATCACCAGCGCGGACACGCGGGCACCGTCGGGAACGGCGGCCGCGGCCGCCGGCTGTGGCGGTGCGGCCGCGGCCCGGCCGGCCAGCGCGGCGCCCGCCAATATAGAACCGGTTCCAGCGATGAAGAGGCGCCGGGAAACGGAGCCGGAAGTTGTTCTCCACACGGGTTCGTCACTCATGTGTTGTTCCTCACCGTTGAGGTATTTTAGAACAAGTTATAGTCGGGTGCTGCAGACAAGTCGACATATACCCACGAGTAACCTGCCGGGGTGGTGGGGGCGTGCCGCTGAATGGGCCATGATGGACGACTGTGGAGTCCACCCGAGTGGACCGCTGGCTCTGGGCGGTCCGGCTGATGAAGACCCGCCCGGACGCCGCGGCGGCCTGCCGCGGCGGCCACGTGCGCGTCAACGACAAGCCGGCGAAGCCGGCGACGACCGTCGTACCGGGCGACGAAGTGCGCCTGCGCATCGGCGGGACAACCCGGATCTTCGACGTGGTCCGCGTGATCCAGAAGCGCGTGGGCGCACCGGACGCCGTGACGTGTTACGTGGACCGGACACCGAAGCCGCCCCCGGAAACGGCGATCCCGGTCGCCCGCCGCGACCGCGGCGCGGGCCGGCCGACCAAAAGGGAGCGTCGCGTGCTCGACGCGTTCCGGACCGGGCAGGAGCCCTAGGAACGGGCCTTCAGGCCGTCCAGCACCACCGACAGCAGGTGCCGCGTCCGCGCCTCCCGCTCGGCGCCGAAGTCGTTGCGCCAGAGGAACCCGACCAGCTGCAGGACGTCCTCGGCGTCGACGTCTTCGCGCAGCGTGCCCGCCGCCTGGCCCGCGTCCAGCAGCAGCGTGATGGCGTCGCACACCGGTTGGTAGTACTCCCCGGACAGGTCGGCGCGCGTGGCCGCCTCGACGGCTTGGGCCACTCCGTGCTTGATGCGGCCGTACGCCGCCAGGCGCTCGAACCACTGCCGGAGCGCCTCCGCCGGCCCGTGTTCGCCGAGCAGCACCGGGGCCGCGTCGACGAGCTCGTCGAGGTCGTGGCGGTACACCGCGATCAGCAGCGCTTCCCGGCTGGGGAAGTGCCGGTAGAGCGTGCCCTGCCCCACCCCGGCCGCCTTCGCGATCGACTGCAGTGAGGCGGCGCTGGACGCCTTGAGCGCCGTCCGCGCCACCTCCAGGATCCGCTCGCGGTTCTGCTCGGCGTCGGCTCGCATCGGCGTCACTCCGTCACCCTAGCCAACCGGACAGCTGTCCGCTACCGTCGAAACGGACAGATGTCCACTTAACTCGAGGAGAATCATGATCAAGAACAAGGTCGTCGTGATCACCGGAGCGAGCAGCGGGATCGGGGCGGCGACCGCGGAACTGCTGGCCGAACGCGGCGCGAAGGTCGTACTGGGCGCCCGGCGCAAGGACCGGCTGGACGCGCTCGCGCAGCGGCTGGGCGCGATCAGCCTGCCGACGGACGTCCGGCGCGCCGGAGACGTCGCCGCGCTGGTCCGGGTGGCCCGGGAGACGCACGGCAGGCTCGACGTCCTCGTCGGCAACGCGGGCGTCGGGCCGATCTCGCCGCTCGACTCCCTGCGCGTCGACGACTGGGACGCGATGATCGACGTCAACGTCAAGGGCGTGCTGCACGGCATCGCGGCGGCCCTGCCGGTGTTCCGCGAGCAGGGCTCCGGCCAGTTCGTGCACACGGCGTCGACGGCGGCGTACCGCACGGTGCCGACGATGGCGGTGTACGCGGCCACGAAGACGGCCGTCCGCACGATCTCCGAAGGCCTGCGCCAGGAGGCGGGCCCGAACCTGCGCGTCTCGCTCGTGTCCCCGGGGTTCATCGCGACCGACTTCATCGACGGGATCCCGGAGCAGGAGGTCCGAGCCCAGCTCGGCGAGACCCGCGACGCCGTCGCCATCCCCCCGGAGGCGATCGCCCGCGCCATCGCGTTCGCCATCGAGCAGCCCGCGGACGTCGACGTCAACGAGATCGTCGTCCGGCCCACCGCGCAGGCCTAGGTCAATTCCCCTGTGGACCAAGGGATCGCCGTCCGTTCGGCGGCCGGCCCGGACATACCCGGGAATCCGCGCGGAGCGGGTGGGGCGGGGCGGAAAACGGGTAGTTCCCGGCCCGGAGGTGCCATGGCGAGGACCAGCACGACCCCGGACCTGCTGCTGGCCGCGGCGCGGCCGCTGGTGGTGCGCTACTGCCGCGCCCGCCTCGGCCCGGACTCGGCGGACGACGTCGCCCAGGACGTCTACGTGGCGCTGCTCAAGGCCCTCCCGCGGCGGCGGCCGGAGCGGCCGTTCCCGGACTTCGTGTGGGACATCGCCCGCCACCAGGTCGCCGCGGCACGCAAGGCCGCCGCCCGGCAGCAGGACGAGCCGGTGGCCGAGCTGCCCGACGAGGCCGACTCCTCACCGGGTCCCGAGCCCCAGGCGCTGCGGCGCGAGCTTGGTGAGCGGATGGCGAACCTGCTGCGGGTGCTGCCGCGCAAGCAGCGGGAGATCGTGGTGCTGCGGGTGGTGGTCGGCCTGTCGGCGGAGGAGACGGCGGCGGCCGTGGGTTCCACGCCGGGAGCGGTTCGCGTGGCCCAGCACCGGGCGCTCGGCCAGCTGCGCAAGGTCGTGACGAGCCCCTGACGGCACCTCGCGCAGCTACGCTGGCCACGTGAGCGACAGCGAGAATTTCGAAGGGCGCGACGTCGGGTCCGGAGTCTCGGTCATCCGCGAAAGCACGGACATCGCCGGCTCCGGGCCGCGGCTGCACCGGCACCCCTACACCGAGACGTTCGTCATCATCCGCGGGCGGGCGCGGTTCACCGTCGGCGACGAGCAGCGCGACGGCGGCGCCGGGGACGTGCTCGTCGTCCCGGCCGGCACGCCGCACAAGTTCGCCGTCCTCGGCCCCGGCGTCTACGAGGCCGTGCACATCCACGAGAGCGACCACTTCATCACCGAATGGCTGGAGTGACCTTCAGAGGCCGCCGTCACCGATCATGCCGCGCAGCTTGGTCAGCGCGCGGAACTGGGTGATGCGGACGTTGCCGGCGGAGATGCCCAGCGCCTCCGCCGTCTCGTTCGCCGACAGGCCGGCGACGATCCGCAGGGACAGGATGTCCTGGTGCAGCGGCGGCAGCGACGCCATCAGCCGGCCCAGCCGGGCACCGAGGTCCAGCTCGAGGACGTGGTTCTCCGGCTCGTTGCCGCCCAGGGGCCGGTCCGGCAGCTCCGGCACCGGCTTCGACCGGTCCCTGGCCACCGAGCGGAACGCGTCGGCGACCTTGTTCGCCGCGATCGCGCGCACGAGGTACAGGAACGAGCCGCCGCGGTCCTGGTAGTTCGGCAGCACCTTCAGCACCGCCAGGCACACCTCCTGGGCGACGTCGTCGGCCGAGAGGTAGGACAGGTCGCGGCCGCCGATCCGCGCCCGGCAGTAACGCACGACCGTCGGCTTGATCAGCCGCAGCAGCGCCTGGACCGCGTCCGGGTCGCCGCCGCGCGCCGCCGCCACCATCGGGTCGAGCCGCTCCTTCGCCAGAGCGCCCTCCGGCCTCGGCGAATCCTCCAGCACGGTGTAACCGTCGACGGCCGCCGCCACCACCGGCGCCGCCTGGGAAATCCTGGTCTCCACGGGCCCTCCTCTGTCCGCCGCCGGGCCTCATCCGTCCACAACGGACATTTTGCTGCCTGGACGGTCCCGGTCCGACATACGGAGTAATCGAGGCGCTGACCAGCAACGTTGCAGGGTGCTGGTGGTTGTCCAGATATTGTCCGTTAACCATTCACGGCTCGGCCGGAACGGCCGCCGGACCTCGGCGGGACACGGGACAAATAGTGGACAGATCACGCCCAGCGGATTCCGTAAGCGAAGCCGGGAGCGAGATTCCGGAACCGGACGTGCACCTCGCCCGCGTCGTCGGCCGCCAGCACGGTGCCGGTTCGCGCCCAGTCGCCCGCGCCGCGCGGGAAAACCTTTTCCACCCGCAGGATCCGCTTCGGCACCCGATCACCGAACCGGACGTGCAGATCAAAAAGATCGCAGGGGTGCCGCGGCACGCACACGTAACGCGGTTCTCGCAGGTTCGCCCGGAAACGGAGGCCGACCTCGTGCCGCACGCCGCGCCGCAGCGGCTCCGGCAGCCGCAACGCCAGCCCGATCCGGTCACTCGATTCCCGCACCCGGCCGTCGAGCACACCGCCGTGGAACACGTCGACGCCGAGATCGGGCTCGCGCACCGAATCGCCGGATTCGCCGGGGACCGGCAGGGTCAACGCGAGGTCGAGCACGGCGATTTCGTCGGCGTCGGCGATCACCCGCCGGAATTCGAACGCCTCCGGCACCGGCTGGTCGACGGCCAGCGTGACGCGCAGTTCTTCGGTGTGCCAGCTGCGGCTCGGATAGCGCCGGGACGCCGGCTCGGCCGCCGCGACGGCCAGTGCGGCGACCTGCTCGATCCCCTCGTCGATCCGCCGCCGGACCGTCCGGTCGTCGCGGTCGAGGGTGATCGCCGCCCAGTGCACCCGTTCCTGGTAGAACGGTTTCCGCGCGCGGTCGTCGAGCGCGAATGCGGCGAGCAGGGCGATCTTCAGATCGTCCGGCAACGACTCGACCAGCGGCCGCAATCGATCGGACAGCTTGCGCCGCATCTCCACGGTTCCGTCATCTTCCACAATGCCGCAAGCCGAGCGCAATGCGGGGCCGACGCGGGCCGCGAGCGGTGTGGTGAAAATTGCCCTCCCTTTGCGCAGGGCCTTGAGTTCGCCGACCACGTCCGCCGCACTGGGGCTCACCGTTTCCCCTCCCCTTCCTCGCACGGGAGTCAATGTTCGCCAGCACCCCCGCCCATGTCCAGTCGATCACGGTCCGGCAAACGGATCGTTATCCCGCGGTTTCCGTTTCGCCGCGAGCGGAAACGCCGAAACTCCTTGGCGTTGTGTTAACAACAGCCGCATTGCGCCACGACGATTTCCCGGCGGAAAGCCACGCGACCCGGCTGTCGAACGCGTCGAACGGACGAACGCGGGTTCGCCCTTTCCGGCCCGGCCGGCACCCCACTCCGCCGGGTGAACGTCACCCCGCCGCCGTCCCGGCACCGGTTGGCGGAGGCGGCGCGCGGGTACTTGTTGATCATGAGCCCCAGGATGTGGCGCCTGCTGATCTCGGGGTCGCTGCGGCTGTTCCTGATCAGCGCCGTACCGGCCGCCGCGCACCTGTCCGTGCTCGCCGGCGTGGCCGCGACGGCGATCGCGTTCCTCGTGCCGGCGCCGCGGAGCCGGCACGAGGACACCGGCGGTTCCGGCTGACGGCGTCCCCTACGCCCCCTGCCACCGGCGGAGCTTCTCCAGGTTCCGCACCGCCCAGATCCGCCGGACCGACTCGCCCGCCACCTCGAACGCCATGACGGCCACGACGGCGCCGTCCCGCCACGCGGCGAGGCCCGGCCGCCCGTTGACCGTGGTCTCCACGAGCGCCAGCGCCGGGATCCGGCCGGCGAGGTCCACGGCGTAGCGCGCGACCCGCTCGCGTCCCTCGACCGGGCGGCGCACCGCACTGGCCAGCCCACCACCGTCCGCGACGACGGTGGCCTCCGGGTCGAGCAGCCCGACCAGCCGTTCGACGTCCCGCGCCGCCCAGGCCAGCTTGAAGGCCCGGACGACGCCGGCGCTGCCCCGGGCGGGCACCGGCGCACGGGCCGCGCGGACGCGCCGCCGCGCCGAAGCGGCCAGCTGGCGGCACGCGGCCGGCGTCCGGCCGAGGACCGTCGCCACCTCGGCGAACGGGTAGCCGAAGACGTCGTGCAGGACGAAGGCCACGCGCTCGGCCGGCGTCATCGACTCCAGCACAACGAGGAAGGCCATGGTGACGGACTCGTCCAGCGTGACGTGGTCGGCCGGATCGGCGAGCGACCCGGCCTGTCCCGGCAGCGGCTCGGGGAGCCACTCGCCGACGTACCGCTCCCGCCGCACCCGCGCCGAGCCGAGCTGGTCGAGACAGATGCGGCTCGCCACGGTCGTCAGCCAGGCACCGGGCGATTCGATCGAGTCCCGCTGCGGTCCGGTCAGGGCGTACCACCGGCCGTACGCCTCCTGGACGACGTCTTCGGCGTCGCTCAAGGAGCCCAGCAGCCGGTAGGCGAGGCCGAGCAGCTGCCGCCGCTCGCACAAGGGATCAGTCACCCCATTCCGACGACCCCGGACGCCGATCTGTGACACCGGCAAATTGATCACCCGGCGGCCCGTGACGTCACTTTCCCTACGAAAGTGACGTCTGGAGCCCTCGAGACGCCACTTTCCCTACGAAAGTGACGCCTCCGGGTTCCTCAGCGACGTGGTTCCCTGCGCCGGCGCGGCGTCGTCGTCATCCACGGCGCCGCACGCACCGGCCCCGCAGCACCACGGCCGCCGGGTCGGCGAGCTGACCGGGGTCTTCCCGCGGATCCCGGTCGTAGACCACCGCGTCCGCGGGCGCACCCGGTTCCAGACCGCCCAGGCCGAGGTATTCGCGCGCGCTCCACGACGCCGCCGCCAGGGCTTCGTGCGGCCGGACCCCCGCGGCCACCAGCGCCCGGATCTCCGCGACGATTCCGCCGTGCGGCAGGGAATCCGTCCCCGCCAGCACCCGCACCCCGGCTTCCGCCGCGGCCGCCGTCAGCGAGGCGTGGTTCCCCGCCCCGCGGAGGTACCACCTCCGCGCCGGGCTGTCCGGTTCTTCTTCCCGCCGCCGCAAGCCGGCCGTGATCACCGACAGCGTCGGGGTCAACGCCGTGCCCTGGGCGGCCATCCGCGCCAGGAGACCCGGGTCGAGGCACATGCCGTGCTCGAGGGAGTCGACGCCCGCCGCCACCGCGGCCGCGCCGCCCTCGGGGTGCTGGCTGTGCACCGCGACCCGGCCGCCGGCCGCGTGCACCTCGCGCACGACGGCCCGCAACACGTCCACCGGCACCGCGGAATCGCCGACCCGCCAGTCCGCGATGATCTTCGCCCAGCCGGTCCGCGCGGCCTGCGCGGCCGCCAGCCCGGGCAGTTCGCGGTGCTCGGCGCGACGGCCCCAGCCGTCGAAGAACTGGCCGTGCTGCGCCAGCCAGGGACCCGCGTGCCGGGCCCGCGGCACGTCGGGGTCCTCGCCGAACCACGGCGGCGGCTCGCCCGGCAGCCCGGGTGACCGGATCAGCGTGACCCCGGCGTCGACGTGCTGGTGCAGCTGCTCCCGGAGCAGCTCTTCGTCCATCGGCTGCCCGGGTTCGGCCGCACCGGGGTGGGTGTGCGCGTCGACCAGGCCGGGGACCAGCCAGCCCTCGCCCACCAGGGTCGCGCCGGGCACCGGGTCGGTCGTCCAGCGGTCCCCGTCGGCGTAGAGGTCGAGGTGCTCGGCGCCGCGCAGCGCGTACCCCCGGATGCGCGTGATCACCCCGCCGACCGTAGCCGCGTACGCCGCCCGGCGTAGGCGCAAGTGCCGTACCACGGCGGACGACCGCGGCGGCGGCGATCACGACCATGGGACACGGCGAACAAGGAGGCCACCGTGATCCCACCCGTGGAAACGACCGCGCTGACCAAGCGCTACGGCGAGATCGCCGCCGTCGAGGACCTGCACCTGTCGGTGCCCGCCGGTGAGGTCTACGGCTTCCTCGGCCCCAACGGCGCCGGCAAGACGACGACGCTGCGGATGCTGCTCGGCCTGATCCGGCCGACCTCCGGGCGCGTCCGGCTGCTCGGCGCCGAACCGGGGCCCGGCAGCCTCGCCCGCGTCGGCGCCCTGATCGAAGGCCCCGCCTTCTACCCCTACCTGTCGGGCGCGGCCAACCTGCGGATCCTCGCCGACCACGCCGGGGTGCGCCGGACCCGCGTCGGCGCCGTGCTCGACGTCGTCAGCCTCGCCGATCGCGCCAAGGACCGGTACGGGACCTACTCGCTCGGCATGAAGCAGCGGCTCGGTCTGGCCGCGGCGCTGCTGAAGGACCCCGAGCTGATCGTGCTCGACGAGCCGACCAACGGCCTCGACCCGGCGGGCATGGCCGACATGCGGGTCACCCTCCGCAAGCTGGCCGCCGGCGGCTGCACCGTGCTGCTGTCCAGCCACCTGCTGGCCGAGGTCGAGCAGATCTGCGACCGCGTCGGCGTCCTCGACCACGGCAGGCTCGTCATCGAGACCACGGTCGAGGACCTGCGTGCGGGGGGCGCGCTGCGCGTCGTCGCCGATCCGCTCCAGCAAGCCCGGGAGCACCTCGGACGCCTTTTCGGCCCGGATCGCGTCCGGGCCGGCGACACCGCCCTCGAACTCGACGTCGCCCCGGAGCAGGCCGGGCGGGTCAACGCCGAGCTGGTCGGCGCCGGGTTCGTCGTCACCGAACTGCGCTGGCGTGAACCCGACCTGGAACAGACCTTCTTCGCCCTGACCGGAGGTGCTCCCGATGCTGCTTGACATCCGGGCCGAGCTGACCAAGCAGGCCCGCCGTCCCGCGACCTGGCTGCTGCTGGCCGTCGCCGTCGTCCTGACGCTGACCTTCGGCTACGCCGTCCCGTACGCGGGCTTGAGCGGGGCGACGTCCGGGCCGCCGGGCAGCGGCCGCGGGCTGGCCGCGATGCTGCCGGACGCCTTCGTCGGCAGCGCGCTGGGCGGGCTGCCGATCTTCGTCGGCGCCCTCGCGCTGATCTTCGGCGTCCTGGTCGCGGGGAGCGAATACGGTTACGGCACCTGGAAAACCGTGCTCGTGCAGCACCCCTCGCGCGTCGCGGTGTACGGCGCGAAGCTCGTCACCGTCGCGGTGGCCGCCCTCGCCGCCGTGCTCACGTTGTTCGCGACGACGGCGGGGGCGAGCGTGCTCGTCGCGAACCTCGAAGGCCGGGCGATCGGCTGGCCTGCCGTCCCCGACGTCCTGCTCGGCCTCGGCGCCGGCTGGCTGGTCGCGACGATGTGGGGCGCGCTCGGGGTGCTGCTGGCGATCGGCCTGCGCTCGGTGGCGCTGCCGATCGGGCTGGGCCTGGTGTGGCTGCTCGCGGTGCAGAACCTCCTCGCGTCGGTCGCCGCGCCGCTGCTGGACTGGGTCGCGCAGCTGCAGAAGGCGCTGCCCGGGCCGAACGCCGGGGCGCTGGCCGCCGCGTTCGGGGCGAGCGCGCCGGGCGTCGAGCAGGTCGTCGGCGCCGGGCAGGCGACGGCCGTGCTGGCCGGGTACCTGATCGCGTTCGGCGTGCTCGGCGGCTGGCTGCTGCACCGCCGCGACATCGCGTGACCGGCGCCGGTGCCGGTGCGTCCGCAGTCGATCACGCCCGGTGTAGTGTTTGCCGGTCCGACCGGCGTGCGTGACCGCGTGAGGTGCCATGACAGTGCGGCGGTACCCAGTGGCGATCCTGCTCGTCTTCGTCACGGCGGCCCTGATCGTGGTCAACGGCTTCGCGTTCTGGGGCGACACCTTCGCCCTCTGGGTCGACGACGCCATGCAGCTCAGCGCCGGGATCACCGGGGTCGTCTGCGGCGTTGTCGTCGCCCGGCGGGTCCGCGGCCACCAGCGCTGGTGGCGGGTGCTGGTCGCGCTCGGCATGACCGGCTGGTCGCTCGGCCAGTGCGTCTGGTCCTGGTACCAGCTGATCGACGGCCGCGGGCTGCCGTCGCCGTCGCTGGCCGACGTCGGGTACCTCAGCTTCCCGCTGTTCGCGCTCGCCGCGCTGTTCGTCCTCGCCCACGCGCGGGCCCGGCCGGACCGCGAACGCTGGCAACCCGCGCAGTGGACCGCACACTTCGGCGTCGCGGTGGTGCTCGACGGGCTGGTCGTCACCGGCTCGCTGTTCATCCTCACCTGGACCGCGGCGCTCGGGCAGGTGGTCCGCGCCACCGGCCCGGACGCGCTGACCTGGGCCGTGGCCATCGCCTACCCGCTGTCGGACCTGGTGGTCGTGGTCGTCGCGGTGCTGCTGGTCGTGTTCGACCGGGTGGACCGCCCCTACCGCGCGAACCTGCTGCTCGCGGCCGTCGGGATCGTCGCGCTGGCCTGCTCCGACAGCGTGTTCGCCTACCTGGTCAGCATCGGCGCGCAGAGCATGAAGCCGTGGGCGGACGCGGGGTTCGTGCTCGGCCCGCTGTTCATCGCCTTCGCCCTGCTGACCACCCCGGGCACGCGGCGGCGCGAGGACGCGGGCCAGCCGCTCGGCGTCGACTGGTGGCAGCCGGCGCTGCCGTACGTGCCGGTCACCGCCGTCGCGCTGCTGATCACCGTGCAGGTACTGGCCGGGGCCGGGCCGGACGGCGTCGAGGTGTCCGTCGGCGTGCTGGTCGTGTTCCTGGTCCTCGCCCGGCAGCTGCTTTCCTTGCTGGACAACAGGTTGCTGCTGCGCCGGGTGTACGAGGGCCAGCAGCAGCTGACCCACCAGGCCTACCACGACCCGCTGACCGGGCTGGCCAACCGCGCGCTGTTCGCCGACCGGCTGGACCGGGCCGTCGAGCAGGCCGCGGACGGCGGGCACCGGCCGCTCGTGCTGATCTTCGTCGACCTGGACGACTTCAAGGAGGTCAACGACCGGTTCGGGCACGCGGGCGGGGACGTCCTGCTGCACGCGGTCGCCCAGCGGCTGCAGAGCTGCGTGCGCGCGGGCGACACCGTGGCGCGTCTGGGCGGCGACGAGTTCGCGATCCTGCTGGAGGGCGAGCTCGACACCCCGCAGGCCGTCGCCGACCGGATCCAGAGCGCGCTGCGGCGGCCGTTCGCGGTGCACGGCACGCTGGTCCCGGTCCGCGCGAGCATGGGGCTGGTCGTGCCGGACCCGGCCGAGCCGTCGATCACCGCCGACGTGCTGCTGGGCCGCGCGGACACGTCGATGTACGCGGGCAAGCGGCTCGGCAAGGACACGACCGTGGTGTACCACCCGTCGCCGGACGGCCCGCCCGACTTCCCGTCGGCGCTGCGCCGCGCGGGCGGCGGCCTGCCGGACGGCTTCACCCTGGTGTTCCAGCCGATCGTCCGGCTGGCCGACGAGACGCCGGTGGCGGTGGAAGCGCTGGCCCGGTGGACCACGCGTGACGGCACCGCGGTGTCGCCCGAGACGTTCGTCCGCGCCGCCGAAGGCGCGGGCCTCGGCGCGGAGCTGGACGCGCTGGTGCTGGACCTGGCCTGCCGTGAGATCACCGCGGCCGGGATCGACCTCACGGTGCACGTCAACGTGTGCGCGAGCCGGCTGGGCGCCGCCGCGCTGGAGCAGAGCGTGGGGTCCGCGCTGGACCGGTACGGCCTGCCGGCGGAGCGCCTGATCGTCGAGATCACCGAGACGGTGCCGGTGCCGGACCTGGCGGCGGGTGCCGCCGCGATCCGCCGCCTGCAGGACCTGGGCGTCCGGGTGGCGCTGGACGACTTCGGCGCGGGGTACAGCTCGCTGACCGTCCTGCACGCGCTGCCGGTGGACCTGATCAAGCTGGACCGCGCGCTGACGACGGGCGTCCGGCCGGACCGCGACGCCGCCCTGTGCCGGTCGCTGGTCGGGCTGTGCGCCGACCTCGACGTGGGCGTGGTCGCCGAGGGCATCGAGACGGCCGAGCAGGCCGAACTGGTCACCCGCGCGGGCTGCACGATCGCCCAGGGCTACCGGTTCGGCCACCCGGCCCCCCTCTCCTCCCTGCGGCTGAGCAGTCTGCCGCGGCCGGTCGTGAGTGGTAAGTAGGGTTCTAACCCGCCTTACCACTCACGAGGGCTCAGCCGCCTGCACGCCCGGGGGCAGCACGCCGAAGATCGTCGCGGTCGACCCCGCGCCGTTGCGGTTGATCGGGCCACCGGCGAGCACCCAGGCGCCGGTCGTGGGCAGGGCCTTGAGGTTGGCCAGGATCTCCAGGCTGATCCGGTGCCGCCGGTAGACCAGCTTGGACACCGTGTAGGTCTCGTCGGTGCCGACGTCGGGGCTGAACGTGTCGGTGCCGGTGCCGCCGCGGCGGCCCAGCCGTCCGGTGTCGATCAGCCACTGCACCGCGGGGATCGAGAACCCCGGCTGGTGCAGCACGCCGTCCGCGCCGGTGTTCGGGAAGGCGGGCGTGCCCCACTTGGCGTCCCAGCCGGTCCACAGCACGACGACGGACTCGGCCGGGATCCGGCCGTGGCGCTTCTCCCACGCCTTGAGGTCCTCGACGGTGACGGCGTAGTCCGGGTTCGCCGCGGCCTTGGCCCGGATGTCGATCTTGACGGCGGGCCGGAACAGGTCGGCCGGGTCCATGTCGTCGGCGAGTGGTTCCCCCGTGTTGAAGTGCCCGGGCGCGCCCCAGTGCGTCCCGGTGTGCTCGCCTTCGCGGACGAACTGCAGGTAGTAGCCGTCGTCGGGGATGGTGGCGATGGTCTCCAGCTCGAACGCCGGGTCGCCGGGGAAGACGTTGGTCGTGGCGGGGTCGTTGACGTGCGACAGGTTGACCAGGTTCAGCTGGTCGAGCCGCACCGGCGGGGCCACCGGCGCGGCCTGCGCCGTCCGCCCGGACAGCGCGGCGCCGAACACCCCGGCCAGCCCCGCGGCCAGCACCCTGCGTCTCATCGGCATGAGGGATCACCTTTCACCGGCAGCACCGCCGATCCGGCGGCCCGGGGCGGAGCCCCGGCATGACATGGTCTTATCACCCGGGCTGGGCGCGGCCAACGAGTTGCGCGAAGATGGTGGCCGTGGACGACGACATCGAAGACAACGCGGACAACGGCATCCTCGACCCCGAGGACACTTTGGACGACCGCGACGAACTGGCGGAGGGTTATTCACCGCCGGAACGCGCGCAGGCGACCGAAGGCTGGGGCACCACCGCACACGAGACGGCGAAGGGCGAGAGCTGGGCGGGCCGGCTGGCCCGCGAGGTCCCCGACCTGGCCGACGAACTCGACGACGACGGGCTGGGTGACACCGAGGACACCGACGGCGAACTGGTCGACGACGAGGTCGGCGACGTCCGCGCGGGCCGCCTGGTCGCCTCGGACGAGGGCTTCGGCGAAGACTCCGACGAAGAGCTGTACGCCTCGGACGCCGGCATCGACGGCGGCGCGGCCTCGGCGGAGGAAGCGGCCGTCCACGTGATCGACCCCTCCCGCCGCTGGTGAGGTGACGGGCCGGCCCGGCGTTCGAGGACACCGGACCCGCCCGCCACCCGCCGGATCGCCGGGGAGGCCGCCTCGGGGCGGCGGCCACGGCAGGGAAGGCGATCCGGCCCACGGTCCGCGGCACCGGCCACGAACCGCCCCCTCGGCGATTCGTGGCGGTACCACCGACGGGACCCACCGTGCCCGGCCGGCCTTGCGCGGAACTTTCCCGGCCCTTTCCGGCGATCGGTTACAGTGGGCGGCCGAGCGGACACACCGGAGACGGAGGGCGGGTGTCGGTGCGGTTCAGGCTGCTGGGCGAGCTCGAAGCCCACGTCGGCGGCCGTCCCGTGGAGATCCGCCGTCCTCGCCAGCGGGGCTTGCTCTCCGCGTTGCTGACGGACGTGAACAAGGTCGTGCCCGCGGACGTCCTCGCCGAGCGGATCTGGGGCGAGCAGCTGCCCGTCAACCCCCGCAATGCCTTGTACAGCTACGTTTCCCGGCTGCGGACGGCCCTCGGCGAGGCGACGGTCACCCAGCGCTCGGGCGGCTACCTGCTGGCGGCGGACGCCGAAGCCGTCGACCTCCACGTCTTCCTGCGGCTCCTCGGTGAAGCCGCGGCCACCGGCGACGACCGCGAGAAGGCTCGCCTGCTGGACCGGGCGCTCGCCCTGTGGGCGGGCGAGCCGTTCGCCGGCCTCGACACGCCGTGGTTCGCCAACCTGCGCGGAGCGCTCGAGAACCGGCGCCTGGGCGCGCAGCTCGACCTCGCCGACCTCCGGCTCCGCGGCGACCGCGCCGGCGAGCTGATTCCCGAACTGGCCGCGCTGGCCGAGGCGCACCCGCTCGACGAACGGCTCCGCGGCCAGCTGATGCTCGCGCTGGCCCGTGCCGGCCGTCCGGGCGACGCCCTGCGGGAGTTCGACCGGGTCCGCCGCCTGCTCGCCGAGGAACTCGGCACCGATCCCGGTTCGGCGCTCCGGCAGGTGCACGAGCGGATCCTCCACGGCGATCCGGGCCGGGACCCGGCCGCGGCGAGGCCGGTGCCGCAGCAGCTCCCGGCGGCGCCGGCATCCTTCGTCGGCCGCGCCGAGCTGCTGGCGGCGCTCGACCACGCCGGGGCAGCGGCGGGCCCGGTGGCCATCAGCGGCCCGGGCGGGATCGGGAAGACGTCGCTGGCGTTGCACTGGGCGGCCGGGAAGCTCGCCGAATTCCCCGACGGGCAGCTGTACGTCAACCTGCGCGGCTTCGACCCCGCCGCCGAGTCGCTCCCGGTTTCGGTGGCGGTGCGCGGATTCCTGCACGCGCTGGGCGTGGACGGCGCCGCGGTGCCGGCCGAGCCCGACGCGCAGCTCGCGCTCTACCGCAGCCTGCTCGCCGGAAAGCGCGTGCTGGTCGTGCTCGACAACGCCGCGGACACCGGCCAGGTCGCCCCGCTGCTGCCGGGCAGCCCGGCCTGCCGGGTGCTCGTGACCAGCCGCCACCGGCTCGGCGGGCTCGTCGCGACGCACGGGGCGCGGCCGATCTCCCTGGACGTGCTGTCCGCCGGGGAGGCGCGGGAACTGCTCGGACGGCACCTGGGCGAGGACCGGCTGACCGCCGAAGCCGCGACCGTCGACGAACTGGTCCGCCTCTGCGCCGGGCTCCCGCTGGCGCTGGGGATCGTCGCGGCCCGCGCGGTCACCTCGCCCGAACTGCCACTGCGGCTGCTGGCCGAGGAACTGCGGGACCACGCCGCCCGGCTGGACGGGCTCGACACCGGCGAGGCCGGGCTGAGCCTGCGCACGGTGTTTTCGTGGTCCCTGCGCCACCTCACGCCCGGCGCTTCGGCGTTGTTCGGTCTGCTGGCCCCGGCCCCGGGCCCGGACATCGGCCTGCCCGCCGCGGCGGCACTCGCCGGCGTTCCGTCCGGAGAAGCACGGAAGGTCCTGCGGGCGCTGGAAAACGCGCACCTGGTGACGCGGACGGCGAGCGGCCGGTACCGGATGCACGATCTGGTCCGGCTCTACGCGTCCGAAGAGGCCGAACGGACGCTGCCGGAAAGCGCCCGGCAGGACGCGTTGCGCCGGGTGACGGACTTCTACCTCCAGACGTCCTGGCACGCCGACCACGTCCTCGAGCCGCTCGCCCAGCCGATCCGGATCGCCCCGCCGCGGGCCGGGGTCGAACCACAGCGGTTCGCCGGCCACGCCGACGCGCTGCGGTGGTTCACCGAAGAGCACGCCTGCCTGACCGCCGCCTCCGAGCTCGCGGCCGAGCGGGGCCGGCACACCGAGGTCTGGCAGCAGGTCTGGCTGCTCAACGAGTTCCGCGCCCGGCAGGGCCTGCTGTTCGAACGGGAGGCCGGCGCCCGGCTCGCCCTCGCCGCGGCCGAGCGGCTCGGTGACGTCCCGGCCCAGCTCATCGCGCACCGGATCTTCGCCAGTGCCCGCATCTTCGCGGGGCACCCGGAAGCCGCGCTCGAAACCCTGCCCGCGGCGCTGGCGCTGGCCGAGCGCTCCGGCGACCGGCTGCAGGAAGCCCACCTGCGTTACGTGCTCGCCGGCGCGTGGGAGTACCACTCCGCGGACTACCAGGCCGAGCGCGACCAGTGCGAACGCATCCTCGGCCTGATCGAACCGGCCGACGACCCGCGGCTCTACGTGAAGACGCTGGACATGATCGGGTTCTGCCACTTCCAGTGGGACGACCGGCCGGGCGCCCGGAAATGGCTGAGCCGGGCGGCCACCGTGGCCGGGGAGCACCACGACATCGCCGGTGAAGCGCACGCCCTCGGCAACCTCGGCTTCGTGGCCCTTCGCGACGGCGAATGGGCTACGGCCATCAACCTGCTGGAGCGGTGCGTCGGAGTCCTGCGCGGGATCGGCAACATCCGGCGCGGAGCGTTCTTCCTCGTCGCACTCGGCGACTGCTACCGGGCCGCCGGCCGGCCGGACGACGCCCGGCGGGCCCTCCACCAAGCCCTCGACTTCTACCGGTCGAGCCCGGAAGACTCCCACACCAAGGAAGTCGAAACGGCGCTTCTCGCGCTCGATGGCTGCTCAGTTCCCGGAGTTCTTCCGTAGTAATCGGAAACCCCGCCGCAGCTCGATGTCACGCCGTCGCCACCCCGCCGTACTCACGCACCGCGTCGAGGTACTCCGCGATCGCGTCACGGTTGCGCAGCAGGCACTCCGCCCGGCGGGTCATGCGGTCGCGCTCGGCCTCCAGGGTGGCGATCATCTCCGGGGTGGCGTCGGGGAAGTAGATCGTCCTGGGCTTGTCGAGGCACGGGAGGATCTGCTTGATGATCCGGGTCGGCAGCCCGGCGTCGAGCAGGCCGCGGACCTGGATCACCCGGTCGACCGTCGGCTCGTCGTAGTCGCGGTAGCCGTTCGGGCCGCGGCTCGCGATGATCAGGCCCTGCTCCTCGTAGTACCGGAGCAGCCGGCGGGACGTGCCCGTGCGCTCCGCGAGCTCGCCGATCCGCATGTGCGCCACCTCACGTTCCCGGGAGTAGACCTTCACATCAATGGGAGGGTTCGAGCATAGCGGCATGACGAACCTCAGCACCCGCACGCTTCCCCTGACCGCCCTGCTCGCCCTGACCACCGCCGCGTTCGTCACCGTGCTCACCGAGGCGCTGCCCGCCGGCGTGCTGCCCGGGATGAGCGCCGGTCTCGGGGTCGGCGAATCCGCGGCCGGCCAAGCCGTGACGATCTACGCGCTCGGCACCGCGCTCACCGCCATCCCCCTGTCCGCCGCCACCGCGGCCTGGTCCCGCAAACGCTTGCTGCTCACCGGGGTGGCCGGGTTCGCCGTCGCCAACACCGTGACGACGCTGTCGGCGGACTACACGCTCACCATGGTGGCGCGTTTTGTCGCCGGGGTGGCCGCGGGTGTCGTCTGGGCTCTTCTCGCCGGGTACGCGCGCCGGCTCGTGCCGGACCGCCAGGGCAAAGCCATCGCGATCGTGATGGCGGGCATCCCGCTGGCCCTGTCGCTGGGCATCCCCGCCGGGACGTTCCTCGGCGGCCTGCTCGGCTGGCGCTCGGCGTTCGGCGTCATGTCGGCGATCGCGGTCGTGCTGCTCGCGTGGATCGCCGTGGCCGTCCCGGACCAGCCGGGGCAGACGAGCGGCCGGTCGCCGGTCCTGCGGACGCTCTCCGTCCCCGGCGTCGTGCCCGTGCTCGCCGTGACGCTCGTGTTCGTGCTGGCGCACACCGTGCTCTACACCTACGTCGCCGCCTTCCTCGGCCACGCCGGGATGGGCGACGCGGTGGACCTCGTCCTGCTGGTGTTCGGCATCGCGTCGATGGCGGGCATCGGCGTCGTCGGCGCCCGGATCGACCGCGCGCTGCGGACGTTGACGGTGCTCAGCACCCTTCTGGTCGCGGTGGCCGCGACCCTCCTGGCGGTCTTCGCGGGCAGCCCGGCGCTGGTCTACGCCGCCGTGGCGCTCTGGGGACTCGGCTGGGGCGGTGTCCCGACGCTGCTGCAGACCGCGGCCGGGAACGCCGGCGGCGAAGCGGCGGACAACGCGCAGGCCATGCTCGTCACGCTGTGGAACGCCGCGATGGCCGCGGGCGGGGTGGCCGGCGGGGTCCTGCTCGACGCCGCCGGGCCCGCGTCCTTCCCCTGGACCCTGCTGGTGCTCCTGCTGCCGGTGCTCGCCGTGGTGCTCGGCGCCCGGCAGCACGGCTTTCCCGCGACGTCCTAAGTGGACGAAGGGCCCGGCCGCGCTCACGGCCGGGCCCTCCAGCTCTGGTTCAGCAGCGGCCCGCGATGGCCCGCAGCAGCTCCGCGTCCGCCGTGTCGCCGGACAGCTCCCAGGCGAACACGCCGCCGAGTCCCTGCGACTTCGCGTAGCCGGCCTTGGCCGACGCCGTCTCGGGCGTGTCGTAGCTCCACCACTGCGAGCCGCACTTCGCGTACGCCGTACCGGCGATCTTGCCGTTGGCGGGGCACTTGGTCTTGAGGATCTTGTAGTCCTCAACGCCCGCTTCGTAGGTGCCGGGCGCCGGGCCGGTCGCCGTGCCGCCCGGCTGCTTCTGCGTCACGCCGTCCCAGCCGCGGCCGTAGAACCCGAGGCCCAGCAGCATCTTCGACGACGGAACACCCTGGTGGCGCAGCTTCTGGACGGCCGCGTCGGCGTAGTAGCCGGCACTCGGGATGCCCGGGTAGGCACGCAGCGGCGAGTGCGGCGCGGTCGGCCCGTTCGGACTGGCCCCGGCGACGAAGTAGTCGTAGGTCATCACGTTGTACCAGTCGAGGTACCGGCTCGCGGCGCCGTACTCGGTGGCGTCGATCTTGCCGCCCCGCGAGCCGTCGGCGGTGATCGCCGCGGTCACCAGCTGGCGCCCGAACTTCGCGCGCAAGGCCTTGACCAGCTCCGTGAACGCCTTCGGCCCGCTGGTGTCGCAGGTGGCGCCGCAGGCGTTCGGGTACTCCCAGTCGACGTCGATGCCGTCGAAGACGCCCGCCCAGCGCGGGTCGTTGACCAGGTTGTAGCAGGATTCGGCGAACGCGGCCGGGTTCTTCGCCGCCTCGGTGAAGCCGGCCGACCAGGTCCAGCCGCCGAAGGACCACAGGACCTTGAGCTTCGGGTGCAGCTTCTTGAGCTGCAAGAGCTGGTTGAAGCTGCCGTGCAGCGCGCCGGGTTCGGTGCTGTCCGCCTGGCCGCTGACGCTCGTGGCGGCGTCGTAGGGCATGTCGTGGTCGGCCCACGGGTCGCCGACCGCGCACCCGCCGCCCGTCACGTTGCCGAACGCGTAGTTGATGTGGGTCAGCTTCGCGGCCGAACCGGACGTTTCGATGTTCTTGACGTGGTAGCCGCGGGCGTAGACGTCCCAGTCGGCGAAGTAGGCCATCACCTTGCCCGGGGCCTGACCGGCGTCCGCGGGCGGCGCGGCGACGGAGGCACCGGCGAGCGCGAGTGCGGCGACGGCGATGCGTTTTCTCATGCGGAGCACGGGATTCCCCTCATCGGCCGGACGGCGGACGTGCCGAGGCTAACAGGTCCAGACCAGTGCGGACCAGAGCAAAACGGTGGGGTCAGCGGGTTTCCCGATGGCCCGGCAGCCGGGTGCGGATTCACGGCGTGCGATGATCGGCCGATGACCGAGTTCGGCTGCGCCCGCTGCTCCGGCGATGACGCCCTGACCGCGCTGGCGTTCTGCACGACCCGGCTGAACAAGACCCATCGCCTGGTCGAGCGGTCGCACTTCAGCATCTCGCTGCGCCGGTGCCCGGAGTGCGGCCAGTCGTTCGCCGCGATCTTCACCGAGTTCGTCGACCGGTCCGGCGGCGAAGACGCGCAGTACTTCGACTTCGTCCCGCTCACCACCGCCGAGGTGTCGTCGCTCGCCGCGCAGGGCCCCCGGGTCGACCTCGCCGAGCTGGGCGCGCTGGGCAGCGTCCGGCGGCGGCTGTCGTCGAGCTGGCCGACCGGCGGGGAGAAGGAGATCGCCTGGCGGATGGACTCGCTCTCGGTGCGCGAAGGTCACTGACCCGCCAGGCGGAGGATCACCGCGGGTGGCTGCGAGCTCTCCCGCGGCCGGTCGTGAGTGGTAAGGCGGGTTCTAACCCGCCTTACCACTCACGACGAGCCGCGGCAGACCGGATCAGTTCCCGGCCGGTGCGGCGACGCCCGGGGCCGGGGCCTGGGCGTTGCCCGCCACCCCGTAGCGGCCCGCGCCGCCGTCGAGCTGTTCCTTCAGGGCCAGCACCGCGCTCACCCGGCCCGCCGAGGTGTCCGCGTTGTCCACTGTGGACAGGATGGACGTCGCCGAGGTGTCCGCCCGGACCACGCCCAGCGCGCCGGTGCCGTCGGCCGAACCGGCGTCGCCGGCGAGCACCGCTCCGGCCCCGCTGCGGTCGAGCTGCGTCGCGAACCGGGCGATCGTCGCCGCGCGGTCGCCCGCGCCGTCGCCGCTCGCCTGGGCGCCGGTGAGCACGACCGCCAGCTGCGCGGGCTTGACCTCCTGGCCCGCCTTCGCGAACCCGCCGTCGGTGAGCCCGCTCAGCGCCGCCGCCAGTTCCTCGCCCGCGGACTGCGGTTTCGCCGTGGTCTTGTCCAGCAGCAGCACCGAACCGAGCAGCGCGCCGGCGAGCGTGCCGGAGTCCCCCGCCGTCGGGAACTTCGAGCCGGCCGGCTGCAGCCGCGTGACGACGTCACGGAGCTGGTCGGCCTTTTCCGGGTCGGCGAACGCCGACGTCAGCTGCACCTCGCCGGTCACCGAAGCACCCGCCTGGCCGATCAGCTGCTTGAGCGCGTCCCGGTCGGCCGGGCGCGCGTCCTCGGTGGTCACGAGGACCACCGACCGCTTGTCGAGCGTGCCGGCGACGACCTTCGGGCCCATCGAGCCGGCGAAGGCGTCGGCGTCGGTCAGCCGGGCGTTGAGCGCGTTGCGCTGCGCCTCCAGGTCGGCGACCTGGCTGCCGAGGTCCTTCTTCTCCCCCGCGAGCCCCGACAGCAGCGTGCCGTTGAGCGCGGTCGAGCCGAGCACGACGCCGACGGCCAGCGCGAGGAAGCAGGCAGCGATGGAAACGACGTGGTACCGCAGCGAAATCACGTGAAGAGCCCCTTGACCCAGGCGGTGAACGTATTCCAGGTGTCCTTCAGCCAGTCCAGGTAGACCGCGCCCACTTCGGACACCAGCAGCGCCGCGAGGACCACCACGACCGCGGCGAGCACGAGCAGGACGACCGCGCCGATCGACACCCGGTTGCGGTGCAGCGTCGCCACCGCCTTGCCGTCGACGAGCTTCGTGCCGAGCTTCAGCCGCGTCAGGAACGTCGACGGGTTCGAGCCGGACCGGCCGTGGTCGAGGAACTCGCGCAGGGTGGCCTGGAAGCCGACGGTGACGACGAGGCTGGCGCCGTGCGCGTCGGCCAGCAGCAGCGCGAGGTCTTCGGCGTTGCCCGACGCCGGGAACGTCACCGCGCCGATGCCGAGGTCCTGGATCCGCTCGACCCCGGGGGCGTGCCCGTCGGGCTGGGCGGGCACGACGACCTCGCCGCCCCCGCGCAGGGTCGCGGTGCCGATACCGGTGGGATCGCCGACGATGACGTCCGGCCGGTAGCCCTGCACGCGCAGCGTGTCGGCCCCGGCGTCGACGCCGATGAGCACCGGGCGGTGCTCGACGATGTACTTCTTGAGCTTCTTGAGGTCGTCGGCGTGCCCGTTGCCGCCCGCGACGACCAGGACGTGCCGGTCGCGCAGCGGCACCTTCAGCTCGGGCACGCCGACGCCGTCGAGGATCAGGGTGCGCTCGCGGCGCAGGAACTCGATGGTGTTCGCCGAGAACGCCTCCAGCTGGGTCGACATCCCGGCCTTGGCCTCGATCATCTGGTCGGCGACGCTCTCGGCGGTCTGGGCGATGCCGGAGGCGACCTGCCGCTCGCCGACGTACACGACGCCGTCGAGCAGCCGCAGCTTCGTGCCGTCCTTGATCGAGCGCAGCAGCTCGCCGCCGACCGAGTCGACGAGCGGGATGCCGGCCGCGACCAGGATCTCGGGTCCCATGTTGGGGAACCGGCCGGAGATCGACGGCGACGCGTTGACCACGCCGGCGACCTCGGCCTCGACCAGGGCGTCGGCCGTCGCGCGGTCGAGGTCCAGCTGGTCGAGCACGACGATGTCGCCGGGACTGATCCGGCGCAGGAGCTCCCGGGTGCGGCGGTCGACCCGGGCGACCCCGGTGATCCCCGGGAGGGGTTCCTGATTCCGCGTGAGCAGACCCGTGAGCTTCATGTGGCCGATGGTGACAAATTTGCTCGTGGGACGAGGCTCGCCACGCCGTAGCCGCCGTGACTCGTTGTGGTGAGCCCCGCCGCCCTCCCCCGTGCGGGTCAGGCCTCCGACTCCTCCGACAGGGAACCGAAATCGAGGTTGAGCCAGGGGCTCGCCGGATCCTGAAGGAGCTGGTGGTGGACCCGCACGGCCGCCGGGTACCACTCGCCGAACTCGTCTTCACCGGCGTGCAGCAGCCGGCCCATGACGTACCCCGCCGACAGGTCCGCCCATGACTGGTGGTAGCGGCGGGCGAGGGAACCGGCTTCGAGCACCATCAGCTCGGCGGTCAGCGCGTCGCAGTACCCGGCGGCCAATCCCCCGCGGGCGATGGCGACCGCGCGGCCGACGTCCCAGGACAGCGCCGTCGTGACGCACCCGTCCGCGTCGACGAGCCCGTCGGCGCGCAGCCGCCGCTCGTACCGGGACACCCGGCGGACGGTGTCCCGCAGCTCGCCGGCCTGGTCCGCGGCGTCGTTCTCCGCGCACCACCGGTCCACCAGCTGCGCCCAGGTCAGCGGATCGAACTCGGCGCCCGGCAGCCCGTACTCGGCGGCGAACCGCAGGCGCAGCATGAGGACGAGGTTGCCGGGCGTGAGCGCGTAGCCGTCGCCGATCAGCTCGGTCATGGTCGCGCGCCAGCCGGGCGGATCGGGCACGCCCCACCAGTCCCGCAGGCCCCGCACCTCGGCGACGTAGTCGTGGTAGCGGCCGTCGAGCAGGTTCCACGGCGCCGCGTTGAGCACGGCCAGGTGCGCGCCGCAGGCCAGTGCGTGCGCGATGGGTCCTTCGAGGTGCCCGTACGGCGCGGTGATCAGCCGCTCGACCTGCTCTTCCAGCGGCGTGACGTCGTCGGCGTGCGCGTCGAGCCACGGCTGCAGCGTCGCGCCCGGCAGCCGCCACTCGCCGCGGGTGCCGCGGTTGAACACCACGCGCTCGTGCCGCCCGACCCCGTCGACCGCCCAGTCGAGCGCGCCGCTCATGGCGACGACGTCCGGGCCGAAGCCGGGCAACGCGCCGCGGGTAAAGACCTGCAGGAACTCGTCGCCGCCGGTCTCGAAGTAGACGTTGGGGAAGGTTTCCGCCCGCTCGTCGAGAATGCTGCGGGCGTCCACCCGCCGGATCGGCACGAACAGCTCCTCGACGGCGAGCAGGCCGAGGTAGCGGTCGAGGTCGCCCTCCCGCCGCGCGGCGGCGAGCTGGGCTTCGACATCGGCGGGCGGCGGCAGGATCACGGGGCGGCTCCCTCCGCTCGGCCGGTCAGCACGACGAGCTTGCCCGCCGTCCGGTTGTGCTCCAGGTCGTCGTGCGCCTGCCGGATTTCCGCCATCGGGTAGACCTTGGCCGGGCCGAGGCTCGCTTCGCCGTCGGCGATCCGGTCGAGGTGGCGCTGGAGGACGGAGGCGGGCAGGTCGTCCGCCTCCCCACCATAAGCGGTCAACCGCACCCCGGCGGGAAGGTAGCCGATCGGATAGAAGTTCGAGATCGTCCACTGGTTGGACAACATGCCGGCGAAGCAGACGGTGCCGTGCACGCGGGTGGCGTCGAGGGTGTCCGGCAGGGTCGGGGTGCCGACCAGTTCGAGGGCGGCGTCGACGCCTCCGGGCACGAGCTTGCGGACCTGCTCCGCGACGTTCCCGTCGTCCAGCAGCGGGTGGTCGACGCCGTGTGCACGCAGGATTTTGATCCTTCCGGGCTGCCGGGTCGTCGCCAAGACGGTGGCGCCGAGGTCTTTCGCCAGGGTCGCGGCGGCGAAGCCGAGCGCGGACGTGCCGCCGCGGATCAGCAGCGCCTGGCCCGCCTGGAGGTCCAGACCGGTGGTGAGCGAGCCGTACGCGGTCTGCAGCGTCTCCGGGACCTGGCCGATGACCTCCCACGGCAGCTCGCTGCGGAAGGGGATGACCTGGTTCTTCGGCACGACGGTGTATTCGGCGTAGCCGCCGTCGAAGGTGCGGCCCATGCCGCCCATCATGGTGGCGACCTGCTGCCCTTCGGCGAATTCCCCGCCGGGGTCCGCGTCGACGACCCCGACGGCCTCGATGCCGGGCACGCGCGGGAACGTGACGCCTTCGGCGAGCCCGAGCCGCGTGTGCAGCTCCGACCGGTTCAGGCCGAACGCCTTGACCGCGATCCGGACCCAGCCGGGTTCCGGTTCGGGCAGCGGGAGATCGGTGAGTTCGAGGTTTTCGACGGGACCGGGTTCCCGGAGTACCACCGCGCGCATCCTGGGTCCTTCCTTCGCAAGCGAACAGTTCGCACAACAACTGTCCGTGCGAGTAGTATTCCCGGGGTGAGCCTGTCCCTCGACCACGACGCCGCCTGGCGGGGTTTCCTGCGGTCATCGGCACTGTTGCTGCGGGTCCTCGACGCGGAACTGCGGGCCGAACACGGCATGACCCACCGGACGTACGACGCGCTGGTGCAGCTGTCGGAGGCCCCGGAGCGGCGGCTGCACATGAAGGACCTGGCCGGCGCCTTGGTGCACAGCCCGAGTGGCCTGACGCGGATCGTGGACGGCCTCGAGTCTGCGGGTTACGCGCGCCGCGAGCCGGACCCGGCGAACCGCAGGGCCACGCTGGTGGTGCTGACCGACGAGGGCCTGGCGGCGCTGGAGGCGGCCTGGCCCACGCACGTGCGCGGAGTGCAGCGGCACTTCGCCGACCGGATGACCGGCGAACAGGCGCGCGTGCTGGCGGAGGTGTTCCGCGGCATCAGCGCGGACCTCGAGGACTGACGGCCGCTACTTCTTCTTCGCCGCGCGCTTCTTCTTCGGCTCGAACTCCGTCTTGTCCTTCTCCGCCGTCGCCAGCAGTTCCTCCGCGTGCGCGCGGCCCGTCTCGTTGTCCATGCCGGCGAGCATGCGGGCGAGCTCGCTGACCCGCTCGGTCTGGCTCAGGTTCTTCACACCGCTTCGCGTGACCCCGCCGGTGTGCCCCTTGTCCACCACCAGGTGCTGGTCCGCGAACGCCGCGACCTGCGGCAGGTGGGTCACCACCAGGACCTGGTGGGTCCGGGCCAGCCGGGCCAGCCGGCGGCCGATCTCGACCGCCGCGCGGCCGCCGACACCCGCGTCGACCTCGTCGAACACCAGCGTCTGGACCGTGTCCGCGTGCGCCAGGACCACCTCGATCGCCAGCATCACCCGCGACAGCTCACCGCCCGAGGCGGCCTTGTGCACCGGCAGCGGCGGCGCACCGTCGTGCGCGCGCAGCAGCAGTTCGACGTCGTCGACGCCGTCCGGGCCCGCGTGCACCGCGCGGCCGTCGATGGTCAGCGCGTGCGTGTCGCCGTGCTCGGCGGGGCGCTGCTCGACCGTCACCTCGATCGCGGCCTGGCCCATCGCCAGCCCGGACAGCTCGCGGGTGATCTCGGCCGCCAGCGCAGCCGCTGCATCAGTGCGCGCCGCCGACACCTCGGCCGCGTGCGCGGCCAGCTGGATCGCGAGCTGATCGCGCCGCAGCGCCAGCTCGGCGAGCGCCTCCTCCGACGTGTCCATGGTTTCCAGCCGGCGCCGGGCGTCGTCGGCCCAGGCGAGCACGCCGTCGACGTCCGCGGCGTACTTGCGGGTCAGCCGCTTGAGATCGGCCTGACGGGCCAGGACCTTCTCCAGCAGCGCCGGGTCCGCGTCCAGCGTTTCGACGTAGTTGCCCAGTTCGGCCCCGACGTCGGCGAGCAGCACCGACGCCTCCTCCAGCCGCGGCGCCAGCTCGCGCAGCACGGCGTCCTCCGACGTCGAGAGCCGCCGCAGCGCCTCCGACACCAGGCCGGCCGCACCCGGCGCGTCCGGGTCGCCGTCCGCGGAGCCGGACACCGCGGCGTGCGCCTCGGTTGCGGTCGCGCGCAGCTCGTCGACCGCCGCGAGCCGCTTGATCTGCTCGGTGAGCTCGACGTCCTCACCCGGTTCCGGCGCGACGGCGTCGATCTCGGTCAGCCCGTGCTTGAGCAGGTCGGCCTGCTGGGCCATCTCCCGCGACCGCGTCGACCGCTCGGTCAGCTCGGCGATCACCGCCAGCCACTCGGACCGGATCTCCTGGTAGGTGTGCAGCGGTTTCGCCACCGTGTCGCCGGCGAACCGGTCGATCACGGCGCGCTGCTCGGCCGGGCGCAGCAGCCGCAGCTGGTCGTTCTGCCCGTGCACCGCGATCAGCTGCTCGGACAGCTCCGCGAGCACGCCGACCGGCACGGACCGGCCGCCCAGGTGGGCGCGGGACCGCCCGTCGACGGCGACCGCGCGCAGCGCGATCACGCTGCCGTCCTCGTCCACGTCCGCGCCCGAATCGGCGACGATCCGCTCGGCGCCTTCGACGCCGGCGTAGGTGAACCGTCCCTCGACGAACGCCTTCAGCATCCCCGTCCGGACCTTGGACACCTCGGCGCGGCCCCCGGACAGCAGGTGCAGCCCGGTGACGACCATGGTCTTGCCCGCACCCGTCTCACCCGTCACGACGGTGAAGCCCGCGTGCAGTTCCAGCAGGGCGTCCTCGATGACTCCGAGGCCCTGGATGCGCATCTCGGCCAGCACGCCGCCTACCGTAGCGGCCACCACCGACACTCTGCGCGCCCGCTACCCCGGCGAGTCGCCGATGTGTTCGAATTCCGCGCCGAGCGGAGTCATTCGACCGGTCGCGCGTGCCGCTCCCGCCAGCTCTTCACCGGCAGCGAAAACTTCTGCACCAGCCGGTCGGTGAACGGCCCGTCCCACAGGCGGACCAGCCGCACCGGCGTCATGCCGCACGTGACCCGCACCCGCGCGCCGGGCGGCAGGTCGATGGGGCGGGTCCCGTCGCAGGTCAGCACCGCGGGCGAGCCGTCGGGGTCGATTCCGACGGTGATCACCGAATCCCGGGACACGACCAGCGGCCGCGCGAACATCGCGTGCGCGTTGCTCGGCACGACCAGCAGCGCCTGGACGTCCGGCCAGATGATCGGGCCGCCCGCCGAGAACGCGTACGCGGTCGAACCGGTCGGTGTGGCGCACAGCACACCGTCGCAGCCGAAGGCGGACACCGGACGGCCGTCGACCTCGATCAGCGCGTCCAGGACCCGTTCCCGGGTGCTCTTCTCCACGCTGGCTTCGTTGAGCGCCCAGGTGCGGGCGAGCTCGGTGCCGCCGTCGCTGACCGTGACGTCGATGGTCATCCGCTCTTCGACCTGGTAGTCGCCGTCGACGACCCGCTGGACGGTGTCGGCCAGCGCGTCCGAGTCGGCCTCGGCGAGGAACCCGACGCGGCCCAGGTTGACGCCGAGCACCGGCACCCCGGCGGGGCGGGCCACCTCGGCCGCGCGCAGCAGGGTGCCGTCACCGCCGAGGACGAAGACCAGCTCGACGCCGTCGGCGGGGTTGTCCTCCGCGGCGACGACGGTGCACCTCGACCCGACACCGTGCCGGTCCGGGTTGATGAGCGCGCAAACGTCCTCCTCGATCACCCGGATCCGGATGCCTGCCTTGGCGAAGCGCGCCGAAACCTCGCGCGCGGCTTCGGCCGTCGCGTCACGATCAGGGTGCACCATGAGGAGCACTTCACGTTCGGTGGTCATGCGGGCCCTTCCTCGACGGCGGTCCGGACGAGCCGCTCGGCCTCAGACCTGTCTACCGCGTCCACTGTGGACCCGGCCACCTGTTCTTTCTCCAGCCACACGAAGTACTCGACGTTCCCGGACGGCCCGGGCAGCGGGCTGGCGGTCACGCCGCGCAGCGCGAGCCCGAGTTTCGCGGCCTCGTCGATGACGGTGAGCACCGATTCGGCACGCAGCTGCGGATCCCGGACCACGCCGCCGCTGCCGAGGCGGTCCTTGCCCACCTCGAACTGCGGTTTCACCATCGGCACCAGATCGGCGCCCTCGCGCGCGCAGGCCGCGAGCGCCGGCAGCACGAGCTTCAGCGAGATGAACGAAAGGTCGCCGACGACGAGGTCGACTTGCCCGCCCAGGTCGTCGGGCGTGAGGTTGCGGACGTTCGTGCGATCCATGACCACTACACGTTCGTCGGTGCGGATCCGCCAGTCGAGCAGCCCGCGGCCGACGTCGGCGGCGAGCACGGTCGCGGCGCCGCTGCGCAGCAGGACGTCGGTGAAGCCGCCGGTGGACGCGCCGGCGTCGAGGCAGCGCTTGCCCTCGACGCTCAGGCCGGTGAAGGCCTCCAGGGCGCCGAGCAGCTTGTACGCGCCGCGGGAGGCCCAGCCGGGGTCGTCTTCGTCCTTGACCACGATGGGCGCGCCGGATTCCACGCCGGTGGCGGGTTTGGTCGCGACCATGCCGCGCACGGTGACCTTGCCGCCGGCGATGAGGGCCGAGGCCTGTTCACGCGACCGGGCGAGGCCGCGCCGGACGAGTTCCGCGTCGAGGCGGGCCCGCTTGGGCACGCCGATCAGACCTTGTCGATGCTGGACAGGGCGACCGTCAGCTCGGTGTGCACGGCGTCGAAGCGGTCGACGTGCTCCGCGAGCGGCAGCGCGTCGAGGTCGTCCAGCCCCGCGACGGCTTCGTCGATGCCGGCGCGCGGGTCGGTCTGCGGCGAGAACGAACCGGGCGGCGGGCCCGGGACGGGGTAGGGATGGTCCTGCACAGTGCGAACGGTATCAGTCAGCGGTTGCCCAGCCGCGCCTCGGCGTCGCCGCCGAGCTCCGTGACGCCGGTCTCCCAGGCCGTGTGGCAGAGGGCGCGAAGCAGGTCCAGGTCGTCGCCGTCACCCGTCGCGGTGAGGACGCCGCCCTCGGTGCTGGTGGTCCAGCCCGGCCGGGGACCGATCTTGAGGTCCTCGGCCGCTTCGGTGAGCGCCGTGAGGTCGCGGGCGAGGTAGGTGCCGCGCTCGGCGGGGATCGCCTCGATCAGCTGCTTCGGCGTCGCGACGCCGGACAGGACGACCAGGGAGTCGAGGCCCGCGGCGACCGCGCCGGCGATGTCGGTGTCGAGCCGGTCGCCGACGACCAGGGGCTTTTCGGCACCCGCCGAACGCGCGGCGGTTTCGAACAGCAGCGGCTGCGGCTTTCCGGCGACCAGCGGTTCGACGTCGGTGGCGGTGCGCAGCGCGGCGACCATCGAGCCGTTGCCGGGCAGCAGGCCGCGCTCGCTGGGCAGCGTCGCGTCGACGTTGCAGGCCACCCACAGCGCACCGGCGCGGATGGCCAGGCACGCCTCGGCCAGCGCCGCCCAGGTGTTGTCGGGCGAGTGCCCCTGCACGACGGCCCGGACGCCGTCACCGTTTTCCCGCACCGGCTTCAGCCCGGCCCCGGTCACCTCGCCGGCGAGCGAATCGGTGCCGACGACGAGCACCTCGGCGCCCGGTTCGAGCCGCTCCTTCAGCAATTGCACCCCGGCCTGGGCGCTGGTGTGGACCTCACCGACCTCGGCGGGCATGCCGAGATCGGTGAGGTGCGCGACGACCTCGCCGGGTGCCTTGGAGGCGTTGTTCGTGACGAACCGGACGGGTGTGCCGTGCTCCCGCGCGGCCCGGACCGTCTCCGGGGCACCCGGGATGACCCGGGTGCCGTGGTAGACGGTGCCGTCGAGGTCGAAGAGGACCGCGTCGTAGGCCGCGAGGAGGGCGTCACTCATCAGTGGTTTCGGCGTCCTTGTCTTCAGCGGCCTTGTCTTCGGCGTCCCGGTTTTCGTTGGACAGGTCCGCGGCGCGCTCGGCGGCGTCGGTCTCGTCTTCCGCGTCGGCTTCGGCCGCGTTGAGGAACCAGCGGACGGCCTCGTCCTTGCGCCCGGCGGCCACGAGGTTGTCGGCGTAGGCGTAGAAGAGCCGCGCGCTCCACGGGTCGCGCTTCTCGGCCTTGAGGTCCTCGCTCTGCAGCGAGACGACGGCGGCGTCGACCTGCCCGAGATCCCGGCGCGCCCCGGCCGCGACGATGGCGAGCTCAACCTGCGTGGCCTTCGCGAGCTTCGACGTGTCGACCTCCTTCGCGAGGTCGAGGGCCCGCTCGGGCCGGCCGAGTGCGCGCTCGGCGTCGGCGATGACCGCGATGTGGTCGTCGGTGCGGGTCATCCGCCGGACGGCCCGCAGCTCGGAGAGGGCCTCCGACCAGTGGCCGACCTGGTAGGCGACCAGGCCGAGGGCTTCCCGGACGATCGGGACGCGCGAGGCCTTGGCCTTGGCGTACTTGGCGTGCTCGAGGGCGGCCTCGGGATCGCTGTCGATCAGGCCGCCGGCGGCGACGAGGTGCTTCCCGACGGTCTCGGCCAGGCCCTTCGGCAGGGTCCGCAGCTCGCGGCGGGCCTCCTCGTCGAGGTCGGAGAACTCGACGTCCTCGGGCAGTTCCGGGGCCTCGAGGAGCTCCCTCGCGAGGGCCTCGTCGTCGAGCGGGGCACCGACCTTGGGCCGCGGGTCCCGGCGCGGCCGGTCGTCGCGGCGGTCCTTGCGGTCGCCCTGGTCGCGGCTGCTGCTGTCACGGCTGCTGCTGTCGCGGGTGCTGCTGTCGCGGGTGTTGCTGTCACGGGTGCTGCTGTCGCGGGTGCTGCTGTCGTAGCGCTTGCCCGAGTCGCGGGAACCGCCGGTGCGGCTGTCGCTGCGGGAATCATCGGACCGGAAGCCGCCGGTGCGAGGGCCTCGGTCGTCATCGCGACGCTGGTAGCTGCCGCGGTCACCGCGTGAGTCATTCCCGCCACGGTTGCGGTCGTCGGACCGGAAACCGCCCGTACGGGGACCACGGTCGTCATCGCGGCGCTGGTAGCTGCCGCGGGAATCGCTTCCGCCTCGGCCACGGTCATCCGGACGGGAAGCACCCGTCCGGGGACCACGGTCATCGTCACGGCGCTGATAGCCACCGCGCTCGCCGCGCGAATCATCCCGGCGCTGGTAACCGCCGCGGTCACCGCGCGAGTCGTTCCCGCCACGGTTGCGGTCGTCGGACCGGAAACCACCCGTACGGGGACCACGGTCGTCATCACGACGCTGGTAGCTGCCGCGCGAATCGTCACGACGGTCGCTGCCGCCGCGGCTGCGGTCGTCGGAGCGGAAGCCACCGGTGCGGGGACCGCGGTCATCGTCACGGCGCTGGTAACCACCGCGGTCACCGCGCGAATCGTCACGACGGTCGTTCCCGCCACGGCCACGGTCGTCCGACCGGAAACCGCCGGTACGGGGACCACGGTCGTCGTCACGGCGGTCGCTCCCGCCACGGCTGCGGTCGTCGGACCGGAAACCACCCGTACGGGGACCACGGTCGTCGTCACGGCGCGGGTAACCACCGCGGCCGCCGCGGTCGTCCGACCGGTAGCCGCCCGGGCGGGTGCCGCGGTCGTCGTCGCGGCGGGGCGAGCCGCTGCGGTCTTCCCAGCGGGGCTTGCGGTCGCCGTAGGACGACTTGCCCTGGGGCCGGCCGCCACGGTCGTCGTGGCTGCGGCCCGGGTTGTCGTTGCGGGTACCGGAGCGGCTGTTGCCCCGATCTTCGTAGCGGCCGCCGCCGGAGCGGCTCGGACCGCCGGAGTCGCGGCTGCTGCCCGGCCGGCCGCCGGAGTCGCGGCTGCCGTACCCGCCCTTGCGGTCGTCGCGGTCGCCGAAGCTGCGGCCGCCGCTCCCGCTGCCGCTGCGGCTCTGGCCGGCGTACCCGCCGCGCTGGTCGCGGGGACCATCGCCGCCGCGGAAGGGCTTGCCGCCCCCGCGGACACCGTGGTCGTCACGGCGCGGCCGTCCCTGGTGGGTGTTGTCGCGCCCGCCGCGGTCCTGCCGCGCGCCGCGCCGGTCTCCCCCGGATCCGTCCGACCGGCCCCGGGAGCCTTCGTCCCGGCGTGCCGACCGGCCGGACCCATCATCGCTTGAGTCTCGTCGACCGAACTCGGACACCTGGCCTCCTGCCATGAAAAAAATCTTGTTCTGGACATACGCGTACGGCCCGTCAGGGCAGCCAACTGGCTATCCTAACGGGCCGTACGGAAGGTAAGTTCGGCGGTGTCCTACTCTCCCACAACCCTTCGGTTGCAGTACCATCGGCGCTGTCAGGCTTAGCTTCCGGGT
>NZ_JAVHJU010000006.1 GCF_031082405.1 Amycolatopsis sp. A133 | reverse complement strand
TGTGGCGTTCGGTGCGTCCAACGCACCGAACGCCACATTGGGTGCGTTGGACGCAACCAACGCCACATTGGGGCGCTTGGGGCTAGGGGCGCAGGGGGCGGCCTTCGGCGTCCATGCCGCCGTTGGCCAGGAGCACGATGCCGTCGATGATCGGCCAGATCGCGCCGAAGCCGAAGGTGATCATGCAGACGAACAGCTGCAGCAGGGCGAGGCCGATCTGGCCGGTGTAGAACCGGCCGACGCCGAACGGCAGCACGATCTGGAGCACCCCGGCCACCGTCTTCGACCGGTGCGAGTACGGCACGGGCATCGCCGGCGCGTACGGCACCGGCGCGGGCACCGGGGGCGGCGCGTACACGTGCATCGGCATCGGCATCGGTGTGGGCATCGTCGGCGACCCGAAGAACCCCGGGTGCGGCGGCGGCAGGTCGCGGAACAGCGGCCGCAGGTCGCCGAGCGTCGCCGCCGCGTAGGCGTCCGTCACCCGGGTCTCGTACTCGTCCGGCGTGATCCGGCCCATGCCGAAGTGATCGGCGAGCAGTCTCGCCGCTTCCTCGCGCTCGGCCGTCCCGATGCGAAGCTCGTCGGACCCCATGGCTCCAAGGTAACCGCGTCCGGGACCGAACGGGGTTTCTGCCGGGTCACGAGCCTCGGGCGGCCTAAGGTGACGGCGTGGCCTCCAGCCCGCACAGCACGGCCGACGTGATCGCCGCGTACCTCGACCACCTGGTCGTCGAACGCGGGACCGCGCGCAACACCCT
Organism: Amycolatopsis sp. A133; assembly: GCF_031082405.1. Classification (GTDB taxonomy): domain Bacteria; phylum Actinomycetota; class Actinomycetes; order Mycobacteriales; family Pseudonocardiaceae; genus Amycolatopsis. Next base: position 70,643 of record NZ_JAVHJU010000006.1, on the reverse strand, counting down.
GGACAGCTACGCCCGCGACCTGCGCCGGTACGCCGCGCACCTGGACGGCCTGGGCATCGCGAAGATCGCCGACGTGACGTCCGCGCACGTCACCGCCTTCGGCGCCGCCTTGCGCGAGGGCGACGACGAGCACCAGCCGCTCGCCGCGTCGTCGGCCGCCCGTGCCCTGGTCGCCGTGCGGGGCCTGCACAGGTTCGCGCACGCCGAGGGCCTCACCGAGCACAACCCGGCCCGCGAAGTCCGGCCGCCGACGCCGGCGAAGCGGCTGCCCAAGGCGCTGCCGGTCGACGACGTGCTGCGGCTGCTGGAGACCCCGCCCTCCGACGGTGAGCGCGCGCTGCGCGACCGGGCCCTGCTGGAACTGCTCTACTCCACCGGCGCCCGCATCTCCGAGGCGGTCGGCCTGGACGTCGACGACGTCGACGACGCCGAGCGGACCGTGCTGCTCGACGGCAAGGGCGGCAAGCAGCGGCTGGTCCCGATCGGGCGCCCCGCGCTCGCCGCGCTGCACGCCTACACCGTCCGCGCCCGGCCGGCGCTCGCCGCCCGCGGCCGCGGCACGCCGGCCCTGTTCCTCAACGCCCGCGGCAGCAGGCTGTCGCGCCAGAGCGCGTGGCAGGTCCTCAAGGACACCGCCGGCCGGGCGGGCATCACCGCCGTCGTCTCGCCGCACACGCTCCGCCACTCCTTCGCCACGCACCTGCTCGAAGGCGGCGCCGACGTCCGCGTGGTCCAGGAACTGCTCGGCCACGCCTCGGTGACGACGACCCAGGTGTACACGCTGGTCACGGTCAACACCTTGCGCGAGGTGTACGCGACGGCGCACCCGCGGGCCTTGGGCTAGACGGCCCTAGAAAGCGTCAAGGGCCTTCGTAGCCTGCACCGACGGTCGAGTGACATTGCCCCCTCGGGTCCGGCGCGTTGCTTTGCCGGGGCTCCGACTCCGGACATAGGCTGCGGCGGACGCTGACGAACAAGGAGCTTTCGCGCCATGTCGACACCGAACCAGCCGGCCGTATCGGCCGAGTCCGCCGGGTCGGCGGCGGCGAACCTCAGCCAGGTCACCATCGCGACACCCGCCGACCACGACGGCGACGAGCAGCCGGAGCGCAACGGCAAGAAGGTGAAGCTCGAGGGCATCGGACCGACCGGCCGCCCGATCCGCGAGCACCCCGATCCGGCGCCGCTGGACAAGCACGGCCCGGCCAAGATCATGGCGATGTGCAACCAGAAGGGCGGCGTCGGCAAGACGACGTCGACCATCAACCTGGGCGCCGCCCTCGCCGAGTACGGCCGCAAGGTGCTGCTCGTCGACTTCGACCCGCAGGGCGCGCTCGCCGTCGGCCTCGGCATCCAGCCGCACGAGCTGGACCAGACGGTCTACAACGCCATCATGGAGCGCTCGGTCAGTGCCACCGACGTGCTGATGAAAACCCGCGTCGAGGGCGTTGACCTGCTGCCGAGCAACATCGACCTGTCCGCCGCGGAGGTCCAGCTCGTCGCCGAGGTAGGGCGCGAACACACGTTGTTACGGGTCCTGCGTCCGGTCATGAACGACTACGACTATGTTCTTGTCGACTGCCAGCCCTCGCTCGGCTTGCTCACGGTGAACGCGCTGACCGCCGCGGACGGCGTGATCATCCCGCTGGAGTGCGAGTTCTTCAGTCTGCGAGGCGTCGCCCTCCTGATCGACACCATCGAGAAGGTCCAGGAACGCCTCAACCCCAAACTGGACATAGTCGGGATTCTCGCCACCATGTACGACCCGAGAACCCTGCATTCGAAGGAGGTCATGGCTCGCGTGGTGGAGGCATTCGGCGAGACCGTGTTCGACACGGTCATCAACCGCACGGTGCGGTTCCCCGAGACGACGGTCGCGGGTGAGCCGATCACGACCTGGGCGCCCAAGTCGGCCGGCGCGGCGGCGTACCGCCAGCTGGCCCGCGAGGTGATCGCTCGGTGAGCAGGCGCGCCTCCCTGCCCGGAGCGTCGGAACTGTTCCGCATCACCTCCAGTCCCGCTCTCGATCTCCCTCCCCAGCCGCCGCAGGCACCCCCCGAGCCCGCCGAAAAGGCCAAGCCCGCGGGCAACGGCCGCACCGAGCAGCTCGCCCGCAGTGCGGCCCCGCACGGGTCCGGCCGGACCAAGCACGACGCCAAGATCACCGTGTACGTCTCCGGCGACGAGCTCGTCGCCATGGAGCAGGCCCGGCTGACGCTGCGCGCGAAGCACGACCTGGTCGTCGACCGGGGCCGGCTGGTCCGCGAGGCCGTCGCGGTGCTGCTGGCCGACTTCGACCAGAACGGCGAGGAATCGGTGCTGGTCCAGCGGCTGCGGGTGGTCGGCTCAGACGGCGGCGAAACCGAGGGCTGATGGACGAGCCGGCACCGGCTCCGGAGGAACAGGTACCCGAACCGCACCAGACGGTGCACGGCGGGATGATCCCCGAAGGCGTCAACACCGAAGAACTGAGCACGTCGAAGTTCAAGGTGCGGCTGGCCAACTTCGAAGGGCCGTTCGACCTGCTGCTGCAGCTGATCTCGCAGCACCAGCTCGACGTCACCGAAGTGGCGTTGCACCGGGTCACCGACGACTTCATCGCGTACACGCGCGCGCTGGGCACCGACTGGAACCTCGACGAGACGACGGAGTTCCTGGTCATCGCGGCCACGCTGCTGGACCTCAAGGCGGCGCGGCTGCTGCCCTCGGCCGAGGTGGAGAGCGAAGACGATCTCGCGCTGCTCGAAGCCCGCGACCTGCTGTTCGCGCGGATCCTGCAGTACCGCGCGTACAAGCAGGTGGCGGCGCTGTTCGGTGAGCTGGAGCAGAACGCGCTGCGGCGCTACCCGCGGTCGGTGGCGCTGGAGGACCGGTTCATCGGGCTGCTGCCCGAGGTGATGCTGGGCGTGACGCCGGCGAAGTTCGCCGACATCGCGGTGGCGGTGTTCCGCCCGAAGCCGCCGCCGACGGTCTCGATCGCCCACATCCACATGGGCCGCATTTCGGTGCGCGAGCACGCGGCGATACTGCGGGTGATGCTGGCCGAACGCGGCCAGGCGACGTTCGGCGAGCTGGTCGACGACTGCGAGCACACGGTGGAGATCGTGGCGCGCTTCCTGGCCCTGCTGGAGCTCTACCGCGAGGCGACGGTCCAGTTCGAGCAGAGCGAAGCACTGGCCGAGCTGCACGTCCGCTGGACGGGCGGCTCGACGGAAGAAGCCTCCGCGGCGGCCGAGCTGGACCGCACCGCCGGAGACGAAGAGGAGTACGGGTGAGCCCCGAGAACAACGAAGTGGCCCAGCCACCCGAGCCGCCGGTCGGCGAGCCGGAGGAGGCCGCGGCGGAGCTGGCCCTGGACGAGGCCCTGTCGGGCGAGCCGGTGACCGAGGACGGCGAGCCGGTCACTCCCCTGACCGAGGAGGCCCCGGCACTTTCACGTGAAAGTGCCGCTTCGGACGCGGAGCTTTCACGTGAAAGCTCCGTTCCCGAGGCCGCACTTTCACGTGAAAGTGCGGAGGCGGAGGCGGAGGGTGGGGGCGCCGAGTCGGATCTGGTCGCCGCCGGGGATGCCGACTCCGTGCCCGACGTCACCTCCGACGAGACCCTCGAAGCCGCGCTCGAGGCCCTTCTCCTCATCGTCGACTCGCCCGCGAGCGAAGAACTCCTCGCCGACACCCTCGGCCAGCCCAAGTCGCGGATCGTCGTCGCGCTGCGGACCATGGCGCAGAAGTTCACCGACCGGGCGTCCGGGATCGACCTGCGGCGCGTCGGCGAAGGGTGGCGGTTCTACACTAGGGACGTCTATGCCCCGTTCGTGGAGAAGCTCCTGCTGGACGGCCAGCGGTCGAAGCTGACCCGGGCCGCGCTGGAGAGCCTCGCCGTGATCGCGTACCGGCAGCCGGTGACCCGGGCCAGGGTTGCCGCGGTGCGCGGCGTGAACGTGGACGGCGTGATCCGGACGCTGCTCGCGCGCGGCCTCATCGAAGAGATGGGGACCGATCCCGAGACGACCGGCACGCTGTACGTGACGACCGAGCTGTTCCTGGAGCGACTGGGGCTGTCGTCACTGAACGACCTGCCCGCCATCGCTCCGTTGCTACCCGAAGTGGACACCATCGATGACATCCAGTGAACACCCCGACGGCGTCCGGCTGCAGAAGGTGCTGTCGCAAGCCGGGGTCGCCTCCCGGCGCGCGGCGGAAGACCTGATCGTCGCCGGCCGGGTCGCGGTGGACGGCGAGGTCGTCACCGAGCTGGGCCGCCGCGTCGACCCGGACGCCGCGATCATCCACGTCGACGGCACCCGCGTGAACCTGCGCGACGACCTGATCTACCTCGCCCTGAACAAGCCCAAGGGCGTGCACTCGACGATGTCGGACGACCGCGGGCGCCCGTGCGTCGGCGATTACCTGCGCGGCCGCTACGAGGAGACGCCCGGCGTCGTGCACGTCGGACGGCTCGACGAGAACACCGAAGGCCTGCTGCTGCTGACCAACGACGGCGACCTCGGCCACCGGCTGATGCACCCGTCCTACCGGGTGCTCAAGACCTACCTCGCCGAGGTCGACGGGCTGGTCCCGCGCGGGCTCGGCAAGGAGCTGCGCAAGGGCTGGGAGCTGCCGGACGGCATCGTCAAGGTCGACCAGTTCCGGGTCAAGGACATGCACTCCGGCAAGTCGCTGGTCGAGCTGGTGATCCACGAGGGCAAGAAGCACATCGTGCGCCGCCTGCTCAAGGACACCGGGCACCCGGTGCTCAAGCTGGTCCGCACCGCGGTCGGCGACGTCCAGCTCGGCAACCAGCGCGTCGGCTCGATCCGGCGGCTGACGAAGACCGAGGTGGGCGCGCTTTACCGGAACGTCGAGCTCTGACCCTGCTTTTCGGGGTTCCGGGTGGCGAAGCCCCGGGTTGTCACAGTCCCGACTTTCCGCCGTAGTGCGGGAGCGCCCGCGCCTGCCAGCGTGAGCGCATGCGATCCGGTCTGGTACTGCTCGCGTTCATCCTCTTCTCGACGGTCACGCCCGGGGCGGCGCACGCGGCGCCCCGGGCCAGCGAACCAGTTTACGACTACGCGTCGGCGATCCGGGAGACGGTCTGGGTCGACATCGGCCGCGACGGCGACGGCGACGGCCGCCCCGACCGGGTTGCCGCCGACATCGTGCGCCCGGGCGAAGCGACTTCGCGCGTGCCCGTGATCATGGACGCCAGCCCGTACTACTCGTGCTGCGGGCGCGGCAACGAGAGCGAGCTCAAGTCGTACGACAGCGCCGGGAGACCGGTGAAGTTCCCGCTGTTCTACGACAACTACTTCGTGCCGCGCGGCTACGCGGTGGTGCTGGTCGACCTGGCCGGGACCAACCGCTCGGCGGGCTGCGCGGACGTCGGCGGCGCCTCGGACGTCGATTCGGCGCGCAAGGTCGTCGACTGGCTCAACGGCCGCGCCACCGGCTACAGCGCGAAGACCGGCGGCAGCGCGGTGACCGCCGGCTGGAGCACCGGGAACGTCGGGATGATCGGCAAGTCCTACGACGGCACGATCGCCAACGGCGTCGCGGCGACCGGCGTCGCCGGGCTGAAGACCATCGTCCCGATCGCGGCGATCAGCTCCTGGTACGACTACTACCGCTCCGACGGCGCCACCTTCGGCTTCAACCCGGCGGGCCTCGCGCAGACGGTCGAAGCCCGCAACTCCGGTCAGAACTGCTCGGCGCAGAACCAGGTCCTGACGACCGGCGCCACCGCGAACGGCGACTACGGGCCGCTCTGGGCGGACCGGGACTACGTCAGGCGGGCGAGCAACGTGCGGGCCAGCGTGCTGCTGTCCCACGGTGTCAACGACCTCAACGTCAAGACCATCCACTTCGGACAGTGGTGGGCCGCGCTGAACGTCGAGAAGAAGATCTGGCTCGCGCAGACCGGGCACGTCGACCCGTTCGACTACCGGCGGGCGGACTGGGTCGACCTGCTGCACCGGTGGTTCGACCACTACCTGCTGGGCATCGACAACGGCGTCCAGAACGGCCCGGTGGCCAGCGTCGAGCGGCAGCCGGACCGGTGGGTGGACCAGTCCGCGTACCCGGCGGCGAACGCGGTCGCGACGACGCTGCGGCCGGGGGTGTCCGGCACGCTGGGCACCTCGCCGTCGTCCGGCACCGCGTCCTTCACCGACAACCCGAGCGTCGGCGAAGACACCTGGGTGACGAACCCGGGCAGTGCCGCGCTGGCCTACTCGACCGGCGCGCTGGCGGCCGACCTGCAGGTGTCCGGGACAGCTTCGGTGACGGTGACGGCCACGCCGAGCACACCGTCGGCGCGGGTCTCGGCGCTGCTCGTGGACCTCGGCCCGGCGACGATCCGCAACTTCGCCGGGAGCGGCGAGGGGATCAAGACGGGAACGGCGGAGACGTGCTGGGGCTCGTCGACGTCCGGCGACGACGCGTGTTACCGCGTGGCGTCGGCGGACGTGAAGAAGGTGAACTACACGATCCTCAGCCGCGGCTGGGCCGACCTGGCGAACTACGCTTCCCTTTCCCAGGAACGGGTGTTGCTCCCCGGCACGGCGTACACGATGACGTTCCGCCTGGCGTCGACCGACCACATCGTGCCCCGCGGCCACGCGCTGGCGCTGATCATCGGCGGCACGGACGGCAGCTTCATCCGCGGACCGGCGCAGCCGGGCCGGGTGACGCTGGACCTGGCGCGGACGTCGGCCTCGGTCCCGCTGGCGGGTGTGCTGCCCGCGGCCACAACCCACCCGGCCCCGGCCGGCGGCGAGCACGTGCCGTCGGCGGGCCGGGCGGACCTGGGCTAGCTCGCCTCGACCGGGGCTGTCTTCGGCGCCGACTTGCGTTGCAGGGCGCGGACGACCGGCTCGACGACGCGTGCCGCCGTCGGGCCGAGGATGGCCATCAGCAGGACGTACGCCGTCGCCAGTGCCGCCAGTTCACCGGAGACCGCGCCCGCCGTCACCGCCAGCCCGGCGATGACGATCGAGAACTCGCCCCTCGCGACCAGCGCCGCGCCGGCGCGAGCCCGGCCCATCTTCCCGATGCCCTGCCGGCGGGCCGCCCACCAGCCGGTGCCGACCTTCGTCAGCGTCGTGATCACGGCCAGCACCACGGCCCAGCCGAGCACCGGCGGGATCGACGCCGGGTTCGTGTTGAGCCCGAAGACCACGAAGAACACCGCGGCGAACAGGTCCCGCAGGGGTTCGAGCAGGTGCGTCGCGTTCTCCGCCGTCGACCCCGAGATCGCGATGCCCAGCAGGAACGCGCCGACCGCGGCCGACACCTGCATCGCCGACGCCAGCCCGGCCACCAGCAGCGCCGCGCCGAGCACCTTGAGCAGGAACACCTCGCGGTCGGGGCTGTCCACCGCGGCCGAGACGTACCGGCCGAACTTCAGCGCGATCACGAGCACCACGGTGATCACCAGCAGCGAGATCCCGACGGCCTCCATGCCGCCCAGCAGCGAGACCCCGCCCAGCACCGCGGTGAGGATCGGCAGGTAGAGCGCCATCACCAGGTCCTCGAACACGAGGATCGACAGCACCACCGGCGTCTCGCGGTTGCCGAGGCGGCCGAGGTCGCCGAGCACCTTCGCGACGATCCCGGACGACGAGATGTACGTGACGCCCGCCATCACCATGGCCCCGACCGGGCCCCAGCCCAGCAGCAGCGCGACGGCCGCGCCGGGAACGGCGTTGAGGACGATGTCGAGCAGGCCCGCCGTCCAGGACCGGCGCAGCCCGGTGAACAGCTCGGCCGCGGAGTACTCGAGGCCGAGCAGCAGGAGCAGGAGCACGACGCCGATTTCGCTGGCCAGGTGCGTGAAGCCGCCGATGTCGGTCAGCGGGATCAGGCCGCCGGAGCCGAAGCAGAGGCCGCCGAGCAGGTAGAGCGGGATGGGGGAGAGGCCGATCTTGCCGGCCAAGCGCCCGAGTGCGCCCAGCACGAAGAAGACCGCCCCCAGTTCGATCAGGGACAGCGCGGTGTGGTCCATCGGCCGCTCAGCCGTACTTGAGGATCTTGGCGGCGGCCTCGAGGCCCTCGCCCGTGCCGACCGCGACGAGCAGGTCGCCCCCGGTGAGCGTGAAGTCCGGCACCGGCGACGGGTGCACCTGGCCGGCCCGCGCCACCGCGACCACCGAGACGCCGGTGCGGGTGCGCATCGCGGTGTCGCCGAGCGTCCGGCCGTCGAAGGGGCCGGACGGCTTGATCGGCAGCTGCCGCGTGCTGATCCCGGGCAGGTCCCGGTGCTCTTCGGTGAGCTGCGCGACCAGCTGCGGTGCGCCGAGCAGGTTGGCCAGCGCGCCGGCCTCGTCCGCGGTGAGCGGGATCGAGGCGGCGCAGGCATCGGGATCGTCCGATTTGGACACGATCAGCTCGATGTGGCCGTCCCGCTGGGTGACGACGCCGATGCGGCGACCGGTACGGGTGGCGAAGTCCTTGCGGACCCCGATGCCGGGCAGGGGGGTTACTTCGACGTTCACCAGTCCATCGTAACCCAGCTGTCCGATTCGCGGCGTTCAGCCGAGCAGCAGGAGCAGGCCCGCGACGACCATCACGAGGGCGGTCAGGCCGTGGACTCCGAAGGCAACGGCCTTCTTTCCCCGGTGGCGCAGGACGATCAGCATGTCGAAGAAGGGCCAGACGGCCGCGGTGAGGATGACCCAGCCCAGCGCGTGCGGGTCGCCGTAGATCAGCAGGGCCAGCGGGACCAGGCCGGCCCCGATGTCGCGGCCGCCTTTGACGTTCAAGAAGGTGTCGGCGTTCTCGGGAACTTCGGTGAAGCCGAAGCCCGCGGCGATCTTCCTCGGCGCGAACAGGTAGTTGAGGCCGACGTAGATGATCCCGAGCGAGACGATCGCGACGAGGACGTAGCCGGTGACGAGCATGGTGTTCCCTCCAGTTTTCTAGCATCGCTAGGATTGCTAGCAACGCTAACCTAGCAACGCTAGATTGTCTAGCAGTGCTAGCATGTGACCCATGACCCAGCGGCAACGGCGCGTGCGCGACCGGACCGAGCGCGGACAGCGGATCGTCACCGCGGCCCGGGAACTGGCCGAGGCGGAGGGCTGGGACGCGGTCACCACCCGCCGGCTGGCGGCGCTGATCGAGTACAGCCAGCCGGTGCTCTACAGCCACTTCCCGGGCGGCAAGGACGCAATCATGGCGGCGGCCGCGCTGGAGGGCTTCGCCGAACTCGCCGCGACGCTGGTGGCGGCCCGCCCCGGCGGCCTCGGCGGGGTGGCGGCGGCCTATCTGGCCTTCGCCGAGGCGAAACCGGGCCTCTACGACGCGATGTTCACGCTCGCCTCGGAACTGCGGTTCGCCGAGGACGACACCCCGGAGGTGATGAAGGCGTGCTTCGCGCAGCTCCTCGCGGTCGTCGAGCCGGCGGCGCGGGAGCAGGACGCGGGCGCCTTGACCGAGGTGTTCTGGAGCACCCTGCACGGCCTGGTCACCCTGGATCGGGGCCGCCGGCTGTCCCCCGGCCACCGTGACGAGCGCCTCGCCCTGGTGGTCGCCCGCTTCGGCACTTTCACGTGAAAGTGATCTGGAGTGCGCGCTCCGGATCACTTTCACGTGAAAGTGAGGCTTGGGGCGACTGATCTCGTCCGCACCCCGACCGGCAGAATGGGGGACGAAGCCGACCGAGACGAGAACGCGAGGAGAGTGCCGGTGACGGGAGCCCTACGTGGTGTGGTCGCGCTGGACGGCCCGTCGGGGACCGGGAAGACCACCGTCGCCCGCAAGCTCGCCCAGCGGCTCGGGGCCGGCTACCTCGACACCGGGGCGATGTACCGGATGGTCACCCTCGCCGTGCTGCGCGCGGGTGTCGATCCGGCCGATGCGAGCGCCGTCGCCGCGGTCGCCGACCGCGCCGAGTTCGGCATCGGCACCAGCCCCGAGCGGCCCGAGATCCGCCTGGCCGGCGAGGACGTCGCCGCCGACATCCGCGGGCCCGAGGTCACCAAGGCCGTTTCGCCCGTCTCGGCCGTGCCGCACGTGCGCGAGCTGCTGGTCGCGCGGCAGCGGCAGATCATCGAGGACGTCGTGGAACACCGCGGCGGGATCGTCGTCGAGGGCCGGGACATCGGCACCGTCGTCGTGCCGGACTCGCCGCTCAAGGTCTTCCTGACCGCGTCGGCCGACGTCCGCGCGTCGCGCCGCAGCACCCAGGACACCGCGGCCGGGCGGCAGTCGTCGGTCGCCGACGCCCTGGCTTCGGTCGAACGTCGCGATCGACTCGACTCGACCCGGGCCGCCTCGCCGCTGCGCGCGGCCGACGACGCCGTGCACGTCGACACCTCTGAGCTGTCGATCGACCAGGTGATCGTCGCCCTCAGCGAGCTCGCCAGCCACCGCGGACTGCTGGCGGGGTGCAACGCCGAGGTAGCTCGATGAAAGCTGACGGACTCCCCGAGGGATCCGTCGGCAGGCTCCACGACGCCGGGCGGGTCTTCGCCCGGTACTATCTGCGCTCGGCCTTCCGCATCCGGGTGCACGGCCGCGAGCGCATGCCCGCCACCGGGCCGGTGCTGGTGATCGCCAACCACAGCTCCATGATCGAGCCGCAGCTGATCTTCGGAATGCTTCCGCGGCGTTCGGCGTTCCTGGTCAAGGCCGAGATGTTCGGCGGGATCGTCGGCAAGTTCATGCTGGCGATCGGGCAGATCCCGCTCAAGCGCGGCGAGATCGACCGCAAACCGCTGCTGACCGCGGTCGGCGTGCTCAAGGACGGCGGCGTCGTCGGGATCTTCCCCGAAGGCACCCGCGGTACCGGGGACGTCGGCGCGGCCGAACGCGGCGCGGCCTGGCTGGTCCGGGCCTCCGGCGCGACCGTGCTCCCGGTCGCGACGCGGGGCACGCTCAAGCCGGCCGACGGCAAACGACGGTTCCGGCCGCGGGTGGACATCCTCGTGGGCGAGCCGTTTTCGCCGAAGGTCGGACCCGGGAAAACCGGGCTCGACCAGGGCACCGAAGAGCTGCGCGGTGAGCTCGCGGCGCTCGTCAAGACTTTGGACGACTGGCGTGCCGAACACGGATTCGGCGCGGTATAAGGGAAATTGGGTCAGTGATGGAAGAGTTGGACAGCGTCGGCGAAGTCGACGGCACCTGGTCGGAAGAGACCGAGTTCGCCGCGCTCGACGCGCAGATCGAGGCGGCGGAAGCGGCCGAGGAGGCCGCGCTCGCGCAGCCGGTGCTCGCCGTCGTCGGCCGCCCGAACGTGGGCAAGTCGACGCTGGTCAACCGCATCCTCGGCCGGCGCGAAGCCGTCGTGCAGGACGTGCCGGGCGTGACCCGCGACCGCGTCGCCTACGACGCCTACTGGGGTGGCCGCAAGTTCACCCTGGTCGACACGGGCGGCTGGGAGCCGGACGCGACCGGCCTGCAGGCCTCCGTCGCCGCCCAGGCCGAGCTGGCCATGCAGACCGCGGACGCGGTGCTGCTGGTGATCGACGCCTCGGTCGGCGCCACGGCCACCGACGAAGCCGTCTCCAAGGTGCTGCGGCGCTCGAAGAAGCCGGTCCTGCTGGCCGCCAACAAGGTCGACGACGACCGGCTGCTCGCGGACACCGCGTCGCTGTGGTCGCTCGGCCTCGGCGAGCCGCACCCGGTCAGCGCGCTGCACGGCCGCAGCTCCGGTGACCTGCTCGACGCGATCCTCAAGGCCCTGCCCGAGTCGCCGCGCGAGGGCGGTGCCGTCACGTCGGGCCCACGGCGCGTCGCGCTGGTCGGCAAGCCGAACGTCGGCAAGTCGAGCCTGCTGAACAAGCTCTCCGGCGAGGAGCGCTCGGTCGTCGACTCGGTCGCGGGCACCACCGTCGACCCGGTCGACTCGCTGGTCGAGCTGGACGGCGAGACCTGGCGGTTCGTCGACACGGCCGGCCTGCGCAAGCGCGTCAATTTCGCCGCGGGCGCGGAGTACTACGCCTCGCTGCGCACCAAGACCGCGATCGACGCGGCCGAGGTCGCGATCGTGCTGCTGGACGCGGCCGAGCCGCTGTCCGAGCAGGACCTGCGGGTGCTGACCATGGTCGTCGAGGCCGGTCGCGCCTGCGTGCTGGCGTTCAACAAGTGGGACCTGGTCGACGAGGACCGCCGCCACGCGATGGTCCGCGAGCTGGACCGCGGCCTGGTCCGCGTGCCGTGGGCGGAGAAGGTCAACATCTCGGCGCTGACCGGCCGTTCGGTGCGCAAGCTCGCGCCGGCGTTGCGGACCGCGCTGAAGTCGTGGGACCAGCGGGTGCCGACCGGCCAGCTCAACGCGTGGCTGTCCGACCTGGTCGCGGCCACCCCGCCGCCGGTCCGCTCCGGCAAGCAGCCGAAGGTGCTGTTCGCGACCCAGGCCGGCATCCGCCCGCCGACGCTGGTGCTGTTCACCACCGGCTTCCTCGAGGCCGGCTACCGCCGGTTCATCGAACGCCGGTTCCGCGAGCAGTTCGGCTTCACCGGCAGCCCCGTCCGGGTGAATATCCGGGTCCGCGAAAAGAAGCAGAGGCCGAAGGTCGGCGGAAAAGCCGCCAAAACCCGGTGACGTTACGGGCATCACGTGTGATTGGAGGGGCATCACTCGTGATTGGAGGGGCATCACTCTCGATGCCCCTCCAATCACGCGTGATACCTCTCTGATCACGTGTGATGCCCCGGTGATCGTGAGGTCTGACACGTCGGCGTGACCCTGGGGATATCTTTTGGTGATCCGCAGGTACAGTGAAAGGTCGTTGCGGGCGCCTCAATCGGAGAGCAAGCCCGGTTGAGGCTCCCGAAAGGTGAGTGGTGGGCTTGCGCGCCCATGGTTCGTCCCTGCACGTCTTCGTCCCGGCCGGGGTGAGTGGCCGATGACCGTCACCATCGAACCCACCGGATCCACCGGATCCACCGCCGAGGTGCCCCTTGGCCCGGTCGCCGATCGGGCCCTGTTCTGGTCCGGTCCCGGCGCCGGCGAGCGCACCCTCCTCGACATCCTCAACGCCACCGCCGAGCGGCACCCGAACGCCGCCGCGATCGACGACGGCACCACCACCCTGACCTACCGGCGGCTGCTGGAGGAGATCGACGCCTACGGCCGCCGCCTGCGCGGGTACGGCGTCGGCCTCGGCGACCGCGTCGGCATCCGGATCTCCTCCGGCACCGCCGAGCTGTACATCGCCATCCTCGCCACGCTCTCCGTCGGCGCCGCCTACGTCCCGGTCGACGCCGACGACCCCGACGAGCGCGCCGAGCTGGTTTTCGAAGAAGCCCAGGTCGCCGCGGTCGCCACCGACGTCTTTTCGGGGGCTCCGGGTGGCGAAGCCCCCGGCCCGGGGCGAAGCCCCGGAGGTTTCCGCGGGGAGATCCACGTCCACGGCACCCCGGGCGGCCGCGAAGGCACCCCCGGCCCGGCCGAAGACGCGTGGATCATCTTCACCTCCGGCTCCACCGGCAAGCCCAAGGGTGTCGCGGTCACCCACGCGAGTGCCGCCGCCTTCGTCGACGCCGAGGCCGAGCTGTTCCTCACCGACGAGCCCATCGGCCCCGGCGACCGCGTCCTGGCCGGGCTGAGCGTGGCCTTCGACGCCTCCTGCGAAGAGATGTGGCTGGCCTGGCGCCACGGCGCCTGCCTGGTCCCGGCGCCGCGCGCGCTGGTCCGCACCGGCGTCGACCTCGGCCCGTGGCTGGTCGCGCAGCGCATCACCGTCGTCTCGACCGTGCCGACGCTGGCCGCGCTGTGGCCCGCCGACGCGCTCGAAGACGTCCGCCTGCTGATCTTCGGCGGCGAAGCGTGCCCGCCCGAGCTGGCCGAGCGCGTCGCCGTCGAAGGCCGCGAAGTCTGGAACACCTACGGCCCGACCGAGGCCACCGTCGTCGCGTGCGCCGCGCAGCTGACCGGCGACGGCCCGGTCCGCATCGGCCTGCCCCTCGACGGCTGGCAGCTCGCCGTGGTCAACGAAGAGGGCGAGCCGGTCGCCATGGGCGAGACCGGCGAGCTCGTCATCGGCGGCGTCGGCCTGGCCCGCTACCTCGACGCGGCGAAGGACGCCGAGAAGTTCGCGCCGCTGCCGTCGCTCGGCTGGGAGCGCGCCTACCGCTCCGGTGACATGGTCCGCGCCGAAGAGGCAGGCCTGCTGTTCCTCGGCCGCCTCGACGAGCAGGTCAAGCTCGGCGGCCGCCGCATCGAGCTGGGCGAGGTCGACGCCGCACTGCAGGCCCTGCCGGGTGTGCAGGGCGCGGCCGCCGCGATCCGCCGCACCAAGGCCGGCAACCAGGTCCTCGTCGGGTACGTCGTGCCCGGCGGCGAGGAGTTCGACCACGACCAGGCCGCCACGCGGCTGCGTGAGCACCTGCCCGCCGCGCTGGTGCCGCTGCTCGCCGTCGTCGACGACCTGCCGACGCGCACCTCCGGCAAGGTCGACCGCAACGCCCTCCCGTGGCCATTGTCCACAGTGGAGGCTTCCGGGCTGACCCCGACCGAGACGTGGCTCGCCGAAGGCTGGGCCGAGATCCTCGGTGTGTCGGTCGACAGCCCGAAGGCGGACTTCTTCACCCACGGCGGCGGCAGCCTGACCGCCGCGCAGGTGGTGGCCCGCATCCGCACCCGGCACCCGCAGGTGTCGGTGGCCGACATCTACGCCTTCCCCAAGCTGGGCGCGCTGGCGGCAATGCTGGACGCGCTCAGCAGCCAGGCCACCGAACGCCGGGAGATCGCGCCGACCAAGCGCCGCGCCGGCGTCATCCAGACATTGCTGATGGTCCCGCTGATGGGCCTGGTCGGCCTGCGCTGGGCGACGCTGGCCGCCGCGCTGTCGAACGTCCTGTCCCTGCTCGGGTTCGCCTGGGCGCCGACGCTGAGCTGGGCGTGGATCGGCCTGGCGTGGGTCGTGCTGTTCAGCCCGGCGGGCCGGATCGCCATCGCCGCGGGCGGCGCGCGCGTGCTGCTTTCGGGCGTGCGTCCCGGCACCTACCCGCGTGGCGGGAGTGTCCACTTGCGACTGTGGACGGCCGAGAAGCTCGCGGAGTTCTCCGGCGCGGACAGCATCGCCGGCGCGTCCTGGATGACGACGTACGCGAAGGCGCTCGGCGCGCGGATCGGCAAGGACGTCGACCTGCACTCGCCGCCGCCGGTCACCGGCTTCCTCAAGCTGGGCCGCGGTGCGGCGATCGAGCCCGAGGTCGACCTGACCGGCCACTGGGTCGACGGCGACGTCGTGCACATCGGCAAGGTCCGCGTCGGCGCGGAGGCCCGCGTCGGCGCCCGCAGCACGCTCTTCCCCGGCGTCCGGGTCGGCAAGGGCGCCGAAATCGCGGCCGGGTCGACCGTCCGCGGTGCCGTCCCGGCCGGGCAGCGCTGGGCCGGCTCACCCGCCTCGCGCGTCGGCAAGGACGAGCGCGACGCGCTGAAGTGGCCGTCGAGCCGTCCGCCGCGGTCGCACTTCTGGGCCGCCGTCTACGGCGTGACGTCCCTGGCGCTCGGCTTCCTCCCCGGCGTCGCCGCGCTGGCGGGTGCCGCCGTGCTCGGCTACGCGATCGCGGGCGCCTCGACCCTCCTGGCCGCCTTCACGCAGGCACTGGTCTTCGTGCCGGTCGCCACCGCCGCCTACTTCCTGACGTACCTGCTGCTCGTGCTCGTCGGCGTCCGGTCGCTGAGCATCGGCATGGTCGAGGGTTACCACCCGGTGCACGGCCGCGTCGCGTGGCAGGTCTGGGCGACCGAGCGGCTGATGAGCATGGCCCGCGAAGGCCTCTTCCCGCTGTACGCCAGCCTGTTCACGCCGGTGTGGCTGCGGCTGCTCGGCGCGAAGGTGGGGCGCAACGTCGAGGCGTCGACCGTCCTGGCCCTGCCCAAGATGACCCAGGTCGACAGCGGCGCCTTCCTCGCCGACGACACGATGGTCGCCACCTACGAGCTCGGCCACGGCTGGCTGCACGTCGCCCCGGCCCGGATCGGCAAGCAGGCCTTCCTCGGCAACTCGGGGATGACCGCGCCCGGCCGTTCGGTGCCGAAGCGCGGCCTGGTCGGCGTCCTGTCCTCGACGCCGCTGAAGGCGAAGAAGGGGTCGTCGTACCTCGGGATGCCGCCGCTGCCGGTCCGCCGCGCGGTCGGCGACGCCGACACGAGCCGCACCTACACCCCGGCGCTGCACCTCAAGGCGGCGCGGGCGCTGGTCGAGCTGTGCCGGATCGTCCCGGTCATGTGCGGCGTCGCGCTGACCGTCGTGGTCGCCTTCGGGCTGCTGTGGACGGCGTCGGCGTTCGGATTCGGCGTCGCCGCGCTGCTGGCCGGGCCCGCCCTGCTGGCCGCCGGAATCGTCGCGGCGCTGACGGCGACGCTGATGAAGTGGCTGCTGGTCGGGAAGTTCCGCGAGATCGATCACCCGCTGTGGAGCTCCTTCGTCTGGCGCAACGAGCTGGCCGACACCTTCGTCGAGGCCCTCGCGGTGCCGTGGCTGATCGGCTCGCTCGGCGGCACCCCGCTGCTGCCGGTGTGGCTGCGCACGATGGGCGTCAAGATCGGCCGCGGCGTCTGGCTGGAGACGTACTGGCTGCCGGAGGCCGACCTCGTCGAGCTCGGTGACGGCGCGACGATCAACCGCGGCTGCGTCGTGCAGACGCACCTGTTCCACGACCGGATCATGAGCATGTCCCGGGTCGTCCTCGGCGAGGGCGCGACGCTCGGCCCGCACGGCATCGTGCTGCCCGGCGCCGGCATAGGCGCGCGCACGACGGTCGGCCCGGGTTCGCTGGTGACCCGCGGCGACGAGGTGCCTGCCGACACCCGCTGGCTGGGCAACCCGATCTCCGCGTGGCCGGGCAAGTAACAAAAGCAGGGCCAGGCGCGCCGGACTCACCCGTCCGTGCGAGCCTGGGTCCAGCACGCACGACGAAAGGTTCGCCACGGGTGATTTCGAAGGCTCCCGCTCCCGGCGCGGACACCTCCGGCGACCCCTACCTGCCCGCCCACGGCAACGGCGGGTACCGGACCCGGCACTACGACCTGAACCTCGACTACAAGGTCGCGCCGAACCGGCTCTCGGCGTCGGCGGTGATCACCGCGGAGGCGACGCAGGCGCTTTCCCGCGTCAGCCTCGACTTCGGCGAGTTCCGGGTCAACCGCGTGCTGGTCGACGGCAAGCCCGCGAAGTACCTCAAGCGCGGCGCCAAGCTGCACGTCAAGCCGGCGAGGTCGATCCCGGCCGGGGCCGCGTTCACCGTCGAAGTCCACTACGTCGGCAACCCGCGCCCGGTGGGGAGCCGCTGGGGTGACGTCGGCTGGGACGAGCTGACCGACGGCGCCCTGGTGGCGAGCCAGCCGGTCGGCGCGCCGTCGTGGTTCCCGTGCAACGATCACCCGTCGGACAAGGCCGCCTACCGGGTGAGCGTGACGACGGCGTCGCCGTACCTGGTCGCGGTCACCGGCACCTTGATCGAGCGGACGACGTCGGCCAGCACCACGAAGTGGGTGTACGAACGACGCGAGCCGACGGCGACGTACCTGATGAGCGTGCAGATCGGCCGCTACGACGAGGTCGAGCTGACCGGCCGCGGCTGGTTCCCGCACACGGGCGTGGGGCTGCGCCGGCTGAGCCTCGGCATCGGCCGCGCGAGCGGGCAGGTGGAGGCGGTCTTCGAAACGGTGCCGCAGCGGGCCGCCGTGCCGCCGCGGCTGCGCCGCGCGTTCGACCGCGACTTCGGGCGGCAGGGCCGGATGATGGAGTTCCTGCAGCGGCTGTTCGGCGCGTACCCGTTCGGCGAGTACGTCATCGTGGTCACCGACGACGACCTCGACGACCCGATCGAGGCCCAGGGCATGGCGATCTTCGGCGCCAACCACGTCGACGGCCGCCGCACCCACGAACGGCTGGTGCTGCACGAGCTGTCCCACCAGTGGTTCGGCAACAGCCTGACGGTAGCCGACTGGCGCCACATCTGGCTGAACGAGGGCTTCGCGACGTACGCGGAGTGGCTGTGGTCGGAGGAGTCGGGCGGCCCATCCGCGGCCGCACTGGCCCGCGACTGGCACGCCCGCATCAAGGCCAAACCGGCCGACGTCCGCATCGCCGACCCCGGGGTGTCCCGCATGTTCGACGAGCGGGTCTACAAGCGCGGCGGCCTGACGCTGCACGCGCTGCGGGTGGAGATCGGGGACCCCGCGTTCTTCGGGTTGTTGAGGTCGTGGGCGGAGCAGTACCGGCACGGGCTGGTCACGACCGAGCTGTTCGTAGCTGCGGCCGAGGTACACGCGGGGCGTTCGCTGCGCGGGTTCTTCACGCGCTGGCTGGAGACGCCGACGCTGCCGCCACTGCCGCCACTGCCCTGATTCGTCGGATGTCTCTTCCGCTTTCCGGGTGAACTCCTCTGGTCTTTTGGCCACCCCTCTGCAAGTATGGCCGGACGCCGCCGCATGATCTCGCCGAAACGTAGTATGAATTCGGAGGATGCTTCATGGACGCAGTGTCCCGGCGGACGGTGCTCCGCTCTGCCTCGGTCCTTGCCGGGGCCGCCGCCTTCGGGGGTTTGTGGGCCCGCGCGGCCCCGCCGGTGCTCGCCGGGACCAGCCCGCACGCCGACGTCGCCGCCGATGCGCGGATGGTCTGGCGGCGGCTGCCGAAGAACTGGCAGGAAGGCCCGTTCCTCGCCAACGGCTACCTCGGCGCCCAGGTCTACGCCGGGAAGACACCGCAGGTCCTCAAGGTGATGCTCAGCCACACCCAGGTCCAGGACCAGCGCATCCGGTGGGAAGCCGGCATCGGGCTGTCCCGCCTGCCGATCGGTTACCTCACCCTCACCCTGGCCGGCGCGATCACCGCCGTCGACTGGACGCTCGACCTCTACAACGCCGAACTCGGCGGCACCATCACCACCATGCAGGGCACGGTCGCCTTTTCCGCCGTCGTCCACAACGACCTCGGGGTGCTGCTTGTTTCGCTGACGCCGAGCGCGGGCGAAACGAGCGCCGGCTGGGCGTTCCAGCCGCTGGAGTCGGCGACCACCCGGACGGTGCGCAAGCCGCCCGAGTACGTCGCCAACCCGGCACCCGAGCTGGGTGACGGCTTTTGCGCGCAGCCGATGCTCGCCGGTGGCGGGTACACCACGGCGTGGCAGGAGCGCGCGATCGGCACAAAACGGCTGCTCGCCGCCACCGTCGCCTACAGCTTCCCCGGCACCACGCACACCGCGGACGCGCGGAACGCCGTCCGGAAAGCGCTTGCCGCCCACCCGGACGCGCTGCTCGCCCGCCACCGCCGCTGGTGGAACGACTACCACCGGCGCAGCTTCGTTTCGGTGCCCGACAAGCAGGTGCAGCGGTTCTACTGGATCCAGCTGTACAAGATCGCGGCCGCCACCCGCGCGGGCGGGCCGGTGGTTTCCGAATGGGGACCGTGGTTCCCCGAGGTCGGCAACAGCTGGACCGCCGTGTGGTGGAACCTCAACGTCCAGGTCACCTACCCGATCGTCAACAGCACCAACCACCCCGAACTCGACGCCGTCACCGAGACCTTCCGGCGCGACCACGCGAACCTCGAGGTGTCCGTCCCGCCGGCGTACCGCGACGGCGACACCTACGCCCTCTCGCACCCCGGCGACTGGCGCCTGCGGCCCGGCGGCACGCGCTCGGTCGGCGTCCCCGGGACGACGTCCAAGACCGACCAGACCGGGAACCTGTTGTGGGGCCTGCACAACGTGTGGCTGGCTTACCGGCACCACCTGGACAAGCGTGTGCTTCGCGACGTTCTGTACCCGACGCTGGCGAAGGCCCTGAACTTCTACCGCCACTTCCTGTTCACCGGCCCGGACGGGTGCCTGCACCTGCCGCTGACCCGGTCGCCGGAGTACGCCGACGCGCCGGACTGCACCTACGACCTCTCGCTCATCCGGTGGGCGGCCCGCACGCTCGTCGACTCCGCCCGGATCCTCTGCCTCGACGAGCCGCGCGTGCCGCTCTGGCGGGAGATCAGCGCGAAACTCGTGCCGTACCAAGAAGATCCCGCGAACGGTGTGCTGATCGGCGACGGCGTCCCCCTGGCCGCCTCGCACCGCCACTTCTCGCACCTGCTGTGGCTGTACCCGCTGCGGGAGAAGGTCTGGGACTCCCCGGGCGACCGCGACCTCATGACGCGCACCTTCGCCCACTGGGCCGCCGACCAGACGGCGTGGCACGGCTACAGCTACGCGGCCGCGTCGTCGATGAGCTCGGTGATGGACGCACCGGAAGAAGCGTTGCGGTACCTGAAGTTCTTCCTCGACCGGAACGTCGTGGCCGACACCGAGCTGACGGCGAACACGATGTACCGCGAGGGGTCCAACTTCGCCATCGAGAGCCCGATCACCGCCGCGCAGTCCGTGGTGGACATGGTGATGCAGGGATCCGGGGGCGTGCTCAAGGTCTTCCCGTCGGTGTCGGCGACCTGGCGCGACGCTTCGATCGCCGGGCTGCGCGCGGAAGGTGCCTTCCTGGTCGACGCCTCCCGCCGCGACGGCAAGACGGAATTCGTCCGCGTGCACAGCGAAGCCGGCGAGCCCCTGGTCCTCCAGCACGGCATCGCCGGGGACGTCGACGTCCGCGACGAGCACGGCCGGCGGCTGCCGTGGCGCGCGGCCGGGCCCGGGCGGATCGCGATCGGGCTGCGGCGTGGCGGCACCGCCGTCGTCACCCCGCGCGGCGGGCGGCCGGACTTCGCGCCCCGGGACGTCCCCGCCATCGGCCCGGCGCCGTCGTGGGGCCTGCCGAGCTGAATCCGCTTTCGACGAGGAGGTCGGAATGGAGATCACCCGCAGAACCGTGCTCGGCGGGGCGCTCGCCGGGGTCGCGGCCGGGGTGGCGCCGGCGTTCGCCGAAGCCGCCGCGTCACCCGGGAGCGACGACTTCGGCTGGGCCGGGTTCCTCGGCACGGCGGACCTGTACTGGCGGCGGCTGCCGAAGACCTGGTACGAGGGCCCGTTCCTGGGCAACGGGTTCCTCGGCTCCGGCAGCTACGCCGAACCCGGCCGGAACGCGATCCGGTTCAACGTCCAGCACAGCCAGGTCCAGGACCACCGCCCGGAGTTCGGCTCGCTGTTCGGCCTGGCCCGGCTGCCGATCGGGTACTTCACGCTCGAACCGGCCGGCGCGATCACCGCGATCGACTGGCGGATGGACCTGTGGAACGCCGAGCTGACCGGCACGATCACGACCGCGGCGGGCAGCCTGAGCCTGCGTGCCATTGTCCACACGGGACAGCCGCTGCTCGCCGTCGAGATCCGGCCGTCCGAGGGGGAACGCGGGTTCAAGTGGGTGTTCCACCCGGCGGTCGCGGTCAGCCCGCGCGCCGATCCGGTGTGGAACAAGCCGCCGCCCGCGGGGTACACCGCGAACCCGCCCGTACAGCTGTCGGCGAGCGGTGACACGCAGCTGGCCGTTCAGCCGCTGCTGGCCGGCGGTGAGCACGTAACGGCGTGGCGGGAGGTCACGCGCGGCGGCGCGCGGACGTTGTACACGTCGGTGGCGTGGTCTCACCCCGGCAAGACGTCGGCGGCGCGGGCGCTGGGCACCGTCCGCCGGGCGCCGGCGTTCGCCGCGCTCACCCAGGACCACCGGCGCTGGTGGCACGGCTACTACCGGCAGAGCTTCCTGTCCATTCCGGACACGCGCCTGCAGAGCTTCTACTGGATCCAGCTGTACAAGGTCGCCTCGGCGGCCCGGCGCGAGGCGCCGGTGATGGCGACCTCCGGGCCGTGGCTGGAGAACACGCCGTGGCCGGCGACGTGGTGGAACCTCAACGTCCAGCTCGAGTACTGGCTGATCCACGGCTCCAACCACCTGGAGCTCGACGCGGTGAGCTACGCCCTCGGCAAGTACCGGGGCAACCTCGTCAGCCAGGTCGCGCAGCCGTACCAGGCCGACTCGGCGGGTATCCCGCGGACGACCGACATGACGCTGCTCAACGGCGTCTCGAACGCCACCAGCGGGTTCCCGGTCGGGATCCCGGGGCAGGACACGCCGACGCCGGAGGTCGGCAACCTGACCTGGGCGCTGCACAACGTGTGGCTGTCCTACCGGCACACACTGGACCGTTCGCTGCTCCGGGACACGCTGGTCCCGTTGCTGCGCCGGGCGATCAACTACTACCTGCACTTCCTCGCACCCGGACCGGACGGGAAGCTGCACCTGCCGCCGACGTTCTCGCCCGAGTACGGCGTCAACGCCCCGGACTGCAACTACGACCTCGCGCTGATCCGCTGGGGGTGCAAGACGCTGCTGCAAACCGCGCCCGGCGATCCGCTGGCGCCGAAGTGGCGGAACGTCCTGGCGGACCTGGTGGACTACCCGGCCGACGGCAACGGCTACATGATCGGGGCCGGGGTGCCGTTCGCGAAGTCGCACCGGCACTATTCGCACCTGCTGCAGATCTACCCGCTCTACGACGTCACCTGGGAGCAGCCGGAGCACCGGGCGATCATCAAGACGTCACTCGACCACTGGGTCGGCTTCGAAGGCGCGCTGCAGGGCTACACGTTCACCGGGGCCGCGTCGATCTCGGCGCAGATGCTGCGCGGCGAGCAGGCCGCGTTCTACCTCGGCGAGCTGCAACGGCGGTACATCCAGCCGAACACGATGTACCAGGAGTCCGGGCCGGTCATCGAGACGCCGCTTTCGGCGGCGAAGTCCCTGCAGGACATGCTGGTGCAGAGCTGGGGCGGGGTGGTCCGGCTGTTCCCGGCGGTGCCCGCGGCCTGGGGCGACGTCGCCCTGCGGGACTTCCGCACCGAGGGGGCGTTCCTGCTCAGCGCGTCCCGCACCGGCGGGAAGACGCGCTGGCTGAAGGTGCACAGCGAGGCCGGGGCGCCGTGCGTGCTGCGGCCGGGCATCGACGGAGAGCTCGCGGTGACCGACGCGCGGGGCCGGGCTCGTCGCTGGCAACGGCTGGCCAACGGGGACGTCCGGATCGAACTCGGGTGCGGTGAGGAGGCGTTCGTGTACCGGCAGGGGGATCGGCCGGACTTCGGGGTCCGGCCGGTCGCGCCGGGCGGGCCGGTCGCGCCCTGGGGCCTGCCGTGACCTGAGCCGGTTTCCCGGTTTCCCGGTTTCCCGGGTTCGCGGGTTCGCGCCCGGGAAGCCGGCTCGCGCGGCAGAATGGTGCTCTCCGACGAAGGGGAGCGTGGATGAGCGAGCCGGACGGCAGACCCGGTCCCGGGCAGCCGCCGTACCAGTACGCGCCGTGGCCGCCGCCCGTGCCGCCGAAGCCGTCGTCGACGACGGCGATCGTGCTGGTCACCGGGTCGATCGTGGTCGTCGTGGTGATGGCGCTGGCGTTCCTGGCCTGGGGCTACCCCGGGTTCCTGCGCAAGCCGGACGATCGAGCCGGTGGCGCGTTCTGGACCACGACGCCGTCTTCGCCGACCTCCGTGCCGGTGTCCGCGCCCGGCACGCCGGCGACGATCCCCGGCGGCCGGGCCGCGCTGCCGAAGCGGGCGAAGCCGCTGGCCGACCCCGTGACGTGCGCGTTCAACCCCGATCCCGGCTCACCGGCACCGAAGAAGGTCGCGCTGCCGCCCGACGGCCCGGCGCCGTCGACCGGGACGGCCGGGGTGCGGCTGGCGACGAGCGCGGGCGACATCGGGCTCACCCTGGACCGCGCGCTGGCGCCGTGCACCGTGGTGAACTTCCTGAGCCTGGCGAAGCAGGGCTTCTACGACGGCACGTCGTGCCACCGGCTGTCGGTCAGCACCGGGCTGCAGATGCTGCAGTGCGGCGACCCCGTCGGCGACGGCACCGGCGGCCCGGGCTACACGATCCGCGACGAGGTGTTCCCCGAGCTGACGTACGGCCGCGGTGTCCTCGCCATGGCGACGACGACGGCCCCGGACTCCGGCGGTTCCCAGTTCTTCCTGGTCTTCGGCGCCGCGACCATCCCGCCGGAGTACACGGTCTTCGGCAGCATCGACGACCCCGGCCTGGCAGTTTTGGACCGCGTCGCCCGCGGCGGAATCGACCCGGCCAAGCCGGGCCCCGGCGACGGCAGCGGCCCACCCCGCATCCCCGTCACCCTCACCCACGTCACTTCTTGACCGTGCGGCAAGAGGCATCATGCGTGATTGAGCGGGCATCACCCGTGATTGGCGGGGCATCGGACGTGATGCCCCGCCAAGCACGGGTGATGCCCTTCCAGACACGGGTGATGCCCCTTCAATCACGGTCGAGGAGGTGGCGGAGGGCCTTGGTGAGGGTCTTTGCGGGGGTGGGGGACAGCGTGGGGTGGCGGTAGGCGATGTAGCCGTCGGGGCGGATCAGGAGGCAACCGGCCTCGTTGATGGCGCTCAGGCGGGACCAGTCGCCGTAGGCGTCGCGGGCTCCCGGGTCGCCGATGCGGACCGTCCGCAAATGCTCGGCCGGTGGAAGAGCTCGGGATCGCGGTCGGGAACCGGCGGGACGCCGTCGGGCAGCACCGCGCCGGAGACGTACCGCTGATCCAGCTCGACACCGTGCGCGTTGAACTCGTAGTTCGAGGCCGATCGCGATGCTACCCGCCCCCGGAGGTACGGCCACGGTCCCGCCGGGCCGGGTTCGCGTCACTTTCGTAGGGAAAGTGACGCCAGGGCGCGGCGGGGTTGTGGCCGCTCTGCTGACCCGAGCAGGCGGTTCGGCCGGTCGGGCGTAACGCGGCCGGTGATCGTCACGACTCGTGAGTCGACGTGGACGGACGGTTCACCGGAGGTCGGGATGGCCGAGGGCAGCTTCTGGAAAACGGCGCCGGGCGTGCTGACCGCCGTGGCGGGCGTGATCACGGCGGTCGGGGGCCTGCTGGCCATCCTGTTCCAGGTCGGCGTCCTCGGCAGCGAGGACAAACCGCCGCCCGCGGCCTCCGGGGTGGCTTCGTCGCCGGCCGTGTCCTCTTCGCCGGCCACGTCCCCATCGTCCGCCGGCACGGCGGGCCAGGGCGGGAAGCCGTGGACCGAGGCCACCGCGGTGATCACGCCGAAAGACGGCGATCCCGTCGAGGCGCCGGCCTCGACGGTCCGCTTCTGCATCGGCGCCGGGATGGGGATCAACCTGAACGACAGCCTGGACGTCGCCTTCGAGAAGATGTCCGGGCTCGAGGTCACCCGCTCCGATCCCGCGTTGTCCGCCGGGGGCAAGGCCACGGTCAAGGTGCATCTGACCAGCGGAAAAGACATCTCGGGCACGATCACGTCAGGCTGCGACTTCTTCGCGGAGAGCGACATCGGCCGCTACAGCCTCTACCCGGACAGGCTGGCGAAGATCGAGTTCCGGCGCTGATCGCTCAGACGTCCAGCACGAGCCGCGGCGACGACGCGCGCGAAACGCACGGGTACATGCGGCCCGCGGCCGCGCCGATGTCGTCGCGGTGCTCGGGTTCGCCCGCCAGCACCGGTACTTCGCAACTGCCGCACACGCCTTCCCGGCACGCGGACGGCACCGGCCGCCCGGCGTGGTTCAGCGCGTCCAGCAGCGATTCGTCCGCCGGGACCTGGATGGTCTGCCCGGAGCGGGCGCACACGACCTCGAACGGCGTGTCGGGCCCGAACGTCCGGCGCACGGGCTGGAAGCGTTCGGTGTGCACGCCCGGGAACACCGCCTCGGCCGCGGCGAGCATCGGCTCCGGCCCGCAGCAGTAGACCTCCACCGCCGGGAACTCCGCCGCGAGGGCCGCGAGATCCGGACGACCCAGCCGTACGCGATCTCCGTACGTGGCCACCAGTTCCGCCGCGAACGGCAGGGACCGGCCCGTGTACACCAACGTCACCGCGGCCCCGGACTCGACGGCCGCCCGGACCATCGGCATGATGGGCGTGATGCCGATGCCGCCCGCCAGGAACAGGTACTCCGGGGCGGGCCGGAGCGGGAAGTGGTTGCGGGGCAACGACACCGAAAGCGTCCGGCCCGGCCGCAGGAACAGGTGGACGTACTCGGAGCCACCCCGGCTCAGCGGGTCGTGGCGGACGGCGATCCGGTAGGCCGAGAGATCGCCGGGGTCGCCGCACAGCGAGTACTGCCGCGTCAGCCAGTTCGGCAGCTCCAGGTCGATGTGGGCGCCCGGCTCCCACGGGGCCAACGGGCCTTCGTCGCCACGCAGGAGCAGGGAGACGACGTCGCCGGTGACGTGCTCGACGCGCTCGAGGATCGTTTTCTGCATGTCAGTACAACTTCCGGTAGCCGTCTTCGAGGAGCTGGTCGAGCAGCGCCGGGTCGATGTTCATCTTCTCGGCGGCGATCTCGCCGGCCGACGGCAGTTCCGCCGCCAGCGCCTGGCTCGCGGGGTCCCACAGGCGCGACCGGATCAGCGCGCGGCCGCAGTGGAAGTACACCTCGGCGACGTCGACGATGATCGCCAGCATGGGCGCCTTCGCCTCGGTGCGCATCCGGGCGAGCACGTCCGGTTCGTCGGTGATGTACGCGCTTCCGTTGACGCGCAACGTCTCCCGCATGCCGGGGATGAAGAACAGCAGGCCGACGCCGTCGTTCTCGGCGATGTTGCGGAAGGAGTCGGCGATCTTGTTGCCGGGCCGGTCGGGCAGCGCGAGCGTGCGCTCGTCGAGCACCTTGACGAAGCCGGGGTAGTCGCCGCGGGGCGAGCAGTCGGCGCGGCCCGCCGCGTCCGCGGTGGCCAGCGTCAGGAACGGCGAGTGCGCGATGAAGCGGTGGGCGTGCCGGTCGATGCGGTCGCCGATCTTGGCCTCGATCATCGCCTCCGGCTCGCCCAGCCGGGTCCGTACCTCGGCCATGGCCACGCGGCGCAGCGTATTTGTGCTGGTCATGCCATAATTATGAGCAAACATTCAGATCTTGACTACTCGCTTTCCCGGAGGGGGCCATGACGCCGGACCAGCGCCGCATCCAGCCACGTAAACAGCCGCGGCAGGTCCGCGCCGAGCTGACCCGGCACCGGATCCTGACCGCGGCTGCTCACGTTTTCACCGACCACGGTTACGCCGCCGGCACCACCAACCGCATCGCCGAGCGGGCCGGGATCTCGATCGGCTCGCTCTACCAGTACTTCCCGAACAAGGATTCGATCCTCGCCGAGCTGCTGACCCGGCACCTCGACAACGGCTCGGCGACCGCGGCGAAGGCGCTGGCCGGCGCACTGCCCGGCCCGATCGAGGACATCCTCCGCCTCTTCGTCCGGAGCGCGATCGAATCCCACCTCGACGACCCGCAGCTGCTGCGGCTGCTCATGGAACAGGCGCCGCGGTCGGCTGAGCTGCTGGAGAAGGTCGAGCAGCTCAAACGGTCCTGGTGCAGCTACGTGCGAAACGTCCTCGACGGGCACCCCGAAGTCCGGCTGACCGACACCGAGACGGCCGCCCGGCTGATCTTCACGACCATCGAGCTGGTCGTCCACCAGCTCGCGGCCGAGCACGAGCCGGTGGACAAGCGGAAGCTGGAGACGGAGATGGTCGCGATGCTGACCAGGTACGTCAAGGGGTGACCTGATAGGCGCCCCACGCGGTCAGGCCATCCGGCGAGGGGGCCGTACGAGTTCAGCCGAGCCGCTTCATGATCGCTTCCGCTTCGGCCGGGCTGAGGGCGAGCTCGTCGTCGTAGCTGTGGCCGCGCCAGATGTCGTCCAGCAGGCGGGTGGGTTCCCACCTGCCCCGTCCGACGTAGCGCTCCCCACCCCAGCCACCGCCCGGCTGGGTGCAGACGAGGATGCGGGTGGCGTCGACGTCGAGCGCCTCCCCGGCGGACTTGTAGATCCCGAAGTACCAGACTCCGGCACCCCATTCGTGGCGCTGCTTGAATTGGCGAACCCGCCGGGCCAGGTGGTAGGCCTCGATGACTTCTTGCCCCGGGGTGACCTCTTTGACCGTCCGGCCGGGGTGGCCCGCCACCTCTTGCCGCAGGTCGGCCGTCCGCCACTCGAGGTCGCGCCCGAACACCCGCTCGGTTTCGCCGTCGAGGTGCACCACCGCGCGCGGGACGTCCCGCCCGTCATCGATGAGGAAGCAGCGTGAGCGGGGGAGCCGCGCGGTGATCCGCTCGACCTCTTCGGCGCTGAGCGGCAGGTGCCGGTCGAAGGATTCCGCACCTCGGTCGATGTCGCGCAGCCGTTTCGACGGGACCCACACCCCGTCGCGGATGTACACCTCTTCGACGTCGTTGTGGCGCCGGACCACGGTGAACACCTGCTCGACGTCGACCCGGGGGAGTGGCCCGCTCAGGAACCCGACGTACTCGGGGCCGTCCGTCCGGCGAGCGAGTCGGGCGCCGGTCGCGAGCGCGAACAGCAGGTCGTCCGCCTGGTACTCGCCGTCGACCGCTTCGAGCTCCAGTCCCGGCGGAACGGGCTCCCACCGGAGGTTCCGCGTGTAGGCCTCGGCGACGGCCGGGATGCGCCGGACCACGGCGACGGGGTAGGACAGCTCGTCCCGGGCCACGAACCACTGCGGACGGGCGACCTCCCAGCGGATCCGGTCGTGTTCCGCCTCGGTGATCGGGAGGGAGGCGGTGCCCTCGGGATCATCGCCCGTCACCCGCCAGGTCCCGTCGGGGCCGAGCAGCTCACGGACACCCTCACGACGGCGTACGAGGGCTTCGGGGCGCTTCAGCGTGTCGGCGAAAGTGTGGGATTCGAGGTGCACGAAGTACTCGTATTCGCCTTGCCACAGCGTGCGCTGACGTTCCTCCCGGACGTGCCGGGCGATCGTGTACAGGTGCTGCTTGAAGTCGTCGTGGCTGCACTCTTCGACGCTCCCGCGCGGCAGGTCGAACGGCACCCACTCCAGATCGTGGGTGAACGCTTTCGCCGACTCGCGGTACACCTCGACCACCGCGGCCGGGACGGCCGAGCCGTCCGGGATGACGTAGTAGCCCATGGTGGCACCCCCCTGCACCGAGGTTAGCCGATCATGCGCCCGCGCGGCGGAGGCGTTCGGCCGCTTGGCCGCGGACCGCGTCCCCGCACACCGGGCGTTCTCCGTGCAGTGCTTCCCACCGGGCGTTGTGCGCGGCCGGCCAGAGGCTCGCGGCCCACGCGATCTCCTTCTCCTCCGCCGAAAACCGCCGTCCCCGGAACTCCTGGTAAGCGGCCAGGAACGCTGCCGAGCTGCCGACCGGAGCCAGCGTCGGTGGCGACACGCTGGCGAACGTCCCGGACGCCGCGCCGGCCAGCGCGGCTTCCGGCTGCCACGCCAGGCTGTCCCAGTCGTGCACGGCGTGGATGCCGCCGGTGCGCCAGCGGAGGTTCTGGGCTTCGAAGTCGGCGTGGCCGAGCACGCACGGCAGATCCGCGGCCAGCAACCGCTTGCGCGCCCGCACCGCCGTCTCGGCGACGTACGCGGGCACGGCGCTCTGGTCCCGTTCGTCGAGGAAGCCGATCGACGGCCACAGCCCGGGATCCGCGTGGTCCCACCGCGCCCACCGCGGGTTCGGCAGCGGCGGCGGGACATCGACCCCGGTCAGCTCGGCCATCAGCCGGGCGAACACCGCCGCGTACCGGACCGCGACCTCCGGGGTGTCGCCGGGCAGCACTTCCCCGCCGGGCCGGAATTCCTCGGCGTGGACGGCCAGTGCGCCGACGCCGAGCACGGGGGTGAGCGGCCGCGGACACGGGAACCCCCGCTCCGCCAACCGGGCCTGTGCTTCGACACAAACCGCGGCCCGGCCGTCGTCCTCCCGCGCCTTCACCACGACGTCCCGCCCGTCGGCCAGCCGCAGGCCGACCACGTCCGACAGGGAGCGCCGTTCGAACAGCACGCGGGCCGGCGCCGCCCCCAGGTGGTCGGTGCACCAGGACGGGAGCCAGTCCACTCAGCGGTTCCTCGCCGCGAGCGCCGCCTGGGTGCGGCTGGTGACGCCGAGCTTGGCCAGGACGTTGCCGACGTGCACCTTCACCGTCCGCTCGGCCAGCCGGAGCCGAGCCGCTATGTCGCGATTGGACAGTCCTTCGCCGAGCAGCTCCAGCACATCCCGTTCGCGCGGCGTCAACGCGCCGCCGCCGCTCAGTGCGGACGCCGCCGCCGGGCTCAGTGCTGTCACGCCTTGGTGGGCCGCGCGGACGGCGGCCGCGAGCTCGGCACCGGAAGCGTCCTTCAGCACGAAGCCGGCCGCACCCGCGCCGAGCGCTTCGCGGATTTCGCGGGGCCGGCCGACCGTGGTCAGCATCAGCACCCGCGGTGCCGCGGGCCCGAGCCTGCGCAGCACTTCGAGGCCGTCCATCCCGGGCAGGTACAGGTCGAGCAGCACGACGTCGGCTTCGACGGACGACCCGAGCAGCTCCGGCCCGCTCGCGTGCTGCGCGACGACGTCGAGGTCCGGCTGCGCCGCCAGGATCAGCGCGATCCCCTCGCGCACCAGCGCGTGGTCGTCGACGATCTGCACCCGGATCATGCGGGCACTCTACTGTCGGACCATGCGTCAGTCTCTCGCCACGACGGCGGCGGTGGCCGCGGTGTTCTTCGCCAGCGGGGCCTGGACACCGCACCAGGGGTGGTTCGCGGCCGGGCTCAGCGCGGCCCAGCTCGTCCCGCTGCTGTGGACCCGGCGCGCACCGGCCCTCGTGCTCGTGGTGGTGACCCTCGCGACGGCCGGGCACCTGCTGCTCGACCAGCCGCGCAACACGATGTACGTGCCGGTGCTGCTCGCCCTGTACAGCACGCCCCGGCGGTGGCTCGCCGTCGCGGCGGCGCTCGCCACCGGTGCGGCGGTGTACCCGGCGAAGGGGCCGGTCGACGGCACGCTCCTCGTCGTCACGATCAGCGCGGTCGCCTGGCTGCTCGGCGCCGAACGCCGCCGCGCGCTCGCCGACCGGGCCGAGCGCGCGGCCCGGCGCCTGCACGACACGCTCGCCCAGACCACGGCCGTCATGCTCGTCCAAGCCGAGACGCTGCGCGCGGTCGGCGACCTGACCGACGCCGACCGCGCGCGGCTGGACACCCTGCTGGCCGCCGGGCGCGGCGCGCTGACGCTCGTCCGCCGCACGCTGGACGACCTGCACGAGGACACCGACCGGGCCCCGGACCTCGCCGAGGTGCTGGCCCGGCTCCGCACCGCGGGCCTGGTCCTCGACCGGGATCCCGTGCTGCCCGCGCTGCCGCGCCCGGTGCGGGAGCTGGCCGAGCGGTTCGTCGCGGAAACGGCGGTGAACGCACTGCGGCACAACGGTCCCGGCGTCCGGCTCCGGCTCGACGTCCAAGCCGGTGCGCGGGTGACCATCACGGCGCGGAACCCGCTCAAGGGAACTTCGCGCCTCGGCGACGGCTACGGGCTGGCCGGGCTCGCGGAGCAGGCCTCGGCGGCCGGGGGAGCGTTGACCCACGGCCCGCGCGACGGCGAGTGGGTCGTCAGCCTCGAGCTGCCAGCAGCTGCGACACGGTCACGAACCGGTAGCCGCGCTGCTTGAGCCGGTCGACGACCGGCCCGATCGCCTGCCGGGTCTGCTCGCGCGCCGGGTACATGCCGTGCAGCAGGATGATCGAGCCGGGCCGCACCCGGTCGACGGTGGTCCGCTCGATGGTGGCGGCGTCGGGGGTGCCGGCGGAGTCCGGCTCGACGTCCCAGGTGATCGTCGTGCGGTGGTGCGACGCGAGGTAGTGCGGCAGGGCGAAGAGCTTCTTGCCGTTCGGCGGGCGGAAGTGGATTTCACCGGTGTAGCCGGTCGTGCGGATGAGCGCGTCGGTGGCTTCGACCTCGTCGGCGACCCAGGACGGCGTCACGCCGATCATCCGGTCGTGGGAGAAGCTGTGGTTGCCGATTTCGTGCCCCGCCGCGGCGATGTCCCGGGCGAGGTCCGGGTGCGCCGCGATGTCCCGGCCGATGAGGAAGAAGGTGGCGGGCACCGCACGGCCGCGCAGGGTGTCCAGGATCGCTTGGGTGCCCGCGGGATCGGGCCCGTCGTCGAAGGTGAGGGCGACGATCTTCTCGCCGGTCTCGACGCGGTTCACGAGGGTGCCGAAGAACTGGAAGGTCCGCGAGTCCGCGACCTGCAGCAGCGTGAAGGCGCCGCCGACCACGACGACGAGCAGGCTCGCCACGACGATCGTCCACTTCCGCGCGCGACGGGATTTCAAGATCATGGCGCCACCTTGGCTGTCTGGCGGAGGGCGGGGAAGCCGCGAAGGTACTAGTACCCAAGGACGTATCGTCAGCACATGTTGACGCGCGTCGACTGTCAGCATATGCTGACAGTCGTGAGTCTGTTGACCGATTTTGAGCACACCGTGCGCAGTTCCGACCCGGACATCGCGTTGCGGGCGGTCGCACGGTTGCGGCGCCTGGCCGAGCAGCTGGAAACCGAGCAGGTGGCGGCGGCCCGGCGAGCCGGCTGGTCGTGGCAGGACATCGCCGACCGGCTCGGCGTCACCAAGCAGACCGTGCACCGCAAGCACCGCGGCCGGGAGGGCTGATGTTCCAGGGAGATCATCCGGCGGTCGGCCAGGCGTTCCGCCGCGCCGGTGAGCTGGCGCGGGAGTTCGGGCACGCCCGGGTCGGCAGCGAACACCTGCTGCTGGCGCTGACGGAGGGACCTTTGACCGGGCTCACCGGGATCGAGGAGGCGGTCCGGCGGGCGGCCCCGGACGGCGCCGGCGTGGCCGCCGACCGCGAGGCGCTGACGGTGCTGGGCATCGACCTCGGCCCGCTGCCGGCCGAACTGGCGGACCGGCCACCGGCCAAGGCGCCCCTGTTCCCGTTGGGAGCGGGGAAAGCGCGGCGCCGCTGCGCCCGGGCGCGACCGCCGATCGGCCTGGACGTCCAAGCGGCGTACGCCGCGTCCCTGCGGCTCGCCCTCGCCCGCCGGGAACGCCGGCACCGCGTCGAGCACGTCGCCCTGGCGCTCGTCGCGCTCGATCCCGGGGCCGACTGGGTGGTGCGCACCGCCGGCGTGGACCGACGGGACCTGCTCGCCCGGCTCGCCTCCGCCTACCCGCCGCCGCGGCGCAACCCGCTGTTGCAGGCCGAGCGCCGGGTGGGCCGCCGGTCCCGGTGCCGCGACATCGTGCGCGGCTACCAGTACACCACGGGTCGCACGGCGGTCGCGCCGTCAGCGCTCGCCGCCTTGGTGCACTGAAAGCGGCTCCCGTCGTTGTCCGGTCGCCAGCGCCCCAATGTGGCGTTCGGTGCGTCCAACGCACCGAACGCCACATTGGGGCGCTGGGGATCCGGCCCGGCGGTCAGTCGAGTTGGCGCAAGCCGTCGAGGATGCGCCGCATCAGGTCCGTGTCCGGGGGTGCGAAGGCGAACCGCGGGGCCGGGGCCCCGGCGGTCGCCGGGCGCGGGGGCGGGAGGGTGCCGACCACGCGCAACGGCAGCCGGGTCAGTGCGGGTTCGCGGCGGGTCTGGGCGGGGATCGGCAACGTCGGGAGCGCGACCGTGCCCGCTTCGGCGAGCTGCCGCGTGACGCGCTCCCGGCGGAGGCGCGACTGGATGCCGGCCACGGTGAAGTCCGGCTCGGGGTCGGGCACGGCCGGGAGCCGGCGCGGACGCCGTTCCAGGCTGATCGCCCAGGCCGCGGCAGCGAAGGCCGGCACGAGCAGCCCGGCGACGATCGCGAGGCCCAGCAGGTCCGCGGCCATCAGGTGGCCCCTGGCACGGGTAGCAGCATGACGTTCACTTCCGGACGTACGGTTCTTCCGCAGCATGGCCGACACCTGGATATTCGGGTTTAACGAATTTTCACGGACCCCGAAGCCATCATGAATGACGGCCGGCACTCTCGCAAGCGGCCGAACGGGGTCGTCCGTCCGGACGCTCAACTCCAGCTCAGGGCGGGTTTCGCGGCGGGTAGACCGAGCCCTTCACCCAGTAATACGGACACTGGTTCGATCCGGTTCACCCGCATTTTTGTACGATTCGTGTACCCGGCGGCGGCACACTCGGGAAATGCGCATTTCGACCTCGCTCGTGGCCGCCGCGCTGGCGCTCACCGGGCTCGCCCCCGCGTCCCCGGCCCTCGCCGCGGACGGCAACCCGCTCGAGAAGACCACCGGCTTCTACGTCGACCCGGACTCGAACCCGGCGGCGTGGGTCCGCGACCACCCGGACGACAGCCTCGCCGGCCCGATCCGGACGTCGATCGCGACCAAACCCGGCGCCCGCTGGTTCGGCAACTGGAGCGGCGACGTCCGCGCGGCGGTCGACGAGTTCACCTACGCCGCCGACGTCGCCGACAAGCTGCCCGTCCTGGTCGCCTACAACATCCCGGGCCGCGACTGCGGCGGCGAGTCGACCGGCGGCGCCGGCAGCCCGCAGGCCTACCGCGACTGGATCTCCGCGTTCGCCGACGGCATCGGCGGCAAGCCGGCGATCGTGATCATCGAGCCGGACGCGCTCGCCCAGCTCGACTGCTTGCCTGCCACCGCCCGCCAGACCCGCGTGGACCTGCTGAAGTTCGCCGCGACGCAGTTCGCCCAGAAGGCCCCGAACACCTGGGCGTACCTGGACGGCGGCAACGCCACCTGGATCCCGGCCGCGACGATGGCTTCGCGGCTGAAGTCGGTGGGCGTGCAGTCCGTCCACGGGTTCGTGCTGAACGTGTCCAACTTCTCCACGACGGCCGAGTCGACGACTTACGGCAAGGCCGTCGGCTCGGCTCTGGGCTACGCGGCCCCGTTCGTGGTCGACACGAGCCGCAATGGCAACGGCCACGGCACGGACACCGAGTGGTGCAACCCCCCGAAGCGCAAGCTGGGGGCAACGTCCCAGCTCGGCGGCGGCCCGGAGATGCAGCTGTGGATCAAGGTCCCCGGCGACTCCGACGGCAGCTGCGGTCACGGCTCGGGCATCCCGGCGGGCACGTTCAGCCCGCTGCTGGCCAACCACCTCATCAAGGGCGACTGACCCAACGCAGAGCGCTCAGCCCAGCGAGCAGGTGCGGGCCAGCTCCGCCGGGGTCGCCCCGGCGGGGCGGGCGATCGTCGCCGAGGCCGGCGGCCGGACTCCGTGCAGCCACTCACCGAGGGCGTCGAACGCCGTCCGGAAGCACGGGCCCAGCGGGCGCAGCCGGTCCGGGTAGGCGTCGACGAGCCCGTCGACGTGGTTGCCGCCTTCCACGCGGTAGTACCGGTGCAGGGCGCCGCGGCCCGCGGCCGTGATCATCCGGTGGTAGACGTCGGAGTCGCGGGTGATCGGCAGCAGCGTGTCGAGCGTGCCGTGGAGCGTCAGCAGCGGCTTGCCGATCCGGCCCGTCAACGAGATCCGCTCCACCGCCCGCGTCACCGAGGCGGGCCGGGAGGAATACGCGTAGTCCGCGTCACAAGCCGGCGTTCCCGAAGCGCAGAAGGGCGTCCCTGCAGCAACCGGGCCGTCGAACGACGGGTCGACCTCCTCGCGGTAGATCCGCTGGGTCAGGTCCCAGTAGACGCGGTAGTGGTAGTCCCACAGGAACTCCGACCCCGGCGCGAACCCGGCGTCCAAAATGGACTGGTGCGCCGACGGCGACCCGGCGGCATAAGCCGGGTACGCGCGCAGGGCCGGGGGCAGGAACGTGAGCAGGTTCGGCCCGCCGGCCCGCCACAGCGTCCCCTCCCAGTCGACGCCCCCGTCGTAGAGCCACGGCCGGTTCTCCAGCTGCCACCGCACGAGGTACCCGCCGTTGGACAGCCCGGCCGCGAGGGTCTTCGTGACCGGACGGCCGTAGTGCCGGGCCGCCGCGGAACGGGCGGCGAGCGTCAGCTGCGTGACGCGGGAGTTCCACTCCGCGAGCGCGTCGCCCGGCCGGACGCCGTCGGTGAAGAACGCCGCGCCGGTGTTGCCCTTGTCGGTTGCCGCGAACGCGTAGCCCTCCGCCAGTGCCTGGTCGCCGATCGCGCGGTCGTTCGCGTACTGGCGCCGGACGCCGGGTGAGCCGGCGACGACCAGGCCGCCGTTCCACCGGTCCGGCAGGCGCAGCACGAACTGCGCGTCGTGGTTCCAGCCGTGGTTGGTGTTCGCCGTCGACGTGTCCGGGAAGTACCCGTCGACCTGGACCCCGGAGACGCGGCCCGGAACGGGCAGCCCCGCCGACGTCAGCCCGGCCCAGTCGGCCTCGACGGTGTGCCCCGACACGACGGTGCCGGTCGTGGTCAGGTCGTCCAGGCACGCGGCCACGGACATCTGCGCGCCGGGCACGTCCACCCGGCAGTGCCCGGCCGAAGCCGACGCCGTCGCGGGCAACCCCGCCGTGAGCGCACCCGCCAGAACCCAAGCCAGCCAACCCCGCACGGTTCACCTCCGGTTTTCCGATGACCGAACCCAAGCGCGTGCGGCGCCGGAGAGCCACCCCGCCGGCCACCATGAATCGCCGCGCCGATGTGGTGGACGGCCACATGGTCTGAAACCCCGGAGCCGTCTTAGCGTCGCTGGCGCCCCTCTCAACGACGAGAAGGAACTCACCATGCGCAAGCTCGCCTTCGCGGGACTCGCCGCGATCACCGCCGCCGTGCTCACCACCGTCGGGGTGGCCGCCGCCGACCCGCCGCCGTCGTCCCTCGTGCCGGTCACGAACTTCGGCGCCAATCCCGGCGCACTGGCGATGTACACCTACACCCCCGCCGGGCTCGAAGCCGGCCGCCCGGTGGTCGTCGCGCTGCACGGCTGCACGCAGAGCGCCGCGGACTACTACGCCCATTCCGGCTGGCCCGCGCTGGCCGACCGCTGGCGGTTCGAGGTCGTGTTTCCGCAGCAGTCGACCGCGAACAACTCGCTCAAGTGCTTCAACTGGTTCTCCACCGCCGACGACACCCGCGGCAACGGCGAAGCCGCGTCGGTCAAGTCCATGGTGGACAAGGCGATCGCCGACCACGGCTCGGATCGATCCCGGGTGTTCGTCACCGGCTTGTCGGCCGGCGGCGGGATGACCGCCGACCTGCTCGCCGCGTACCCGGACGTCTTCGCCGGTGGCGGCATCAACGCCGGGCTGCCCGCGCAGTGCGCCACGAGCGTCGTCGAGGCGACGAACTGCCAGCAGAACGACCAGCACCTGACGCCGGCGCAGTGGGCGTCGAAGGTCAAGGCGCAGTACCCCGGTTACGGCGGCCCGTGGCCGCGCGTGGCGATCTGGCAAGGCACCGCCGACTACACCGTCTACCCGGTCAACGGCACCGAGCTGCGCGACCAGTGGACCGCGGTGCACGGCGTCGCCCAGGCGCCGACGAGCACGCAGTCCCTGCCCGGCGGCACGACGCTGACGAACTACGCCGGCAAGGTGCAGCTGTATTCGATCGCGGGCATGGGCCACGGCACCGCGGTCGACCCCGGCACCGGCACCACGCAGTGCGGCAGCACCGGCGCGTACTTCCTCGCCGGTATCTGCTCCAGCTACTACACCGGCCTGTTCTTCGGGCTGGACAAGGGATCCGGGACCACGACGACAGCCACGCCGCCGACGACCACCACCACCACCAGCACCACGCCGCCGTCGGGCACCTGCGTGAGCGCCAGCAACTACGCCCACACCCAGGCGGGCCGCGCGCACCAGAGCGCCGGGCAGACCTACGCGAACGGTTCCAACCAGGCGATGGGGTTGTGGAACACGTTCACGATCCACGCGCTCAAGGAGACGTCCCCGGGGTATTGGATCCTCGCCGACGGGCAGTGCTAGAGGAAGATCGGCATCGGGTTGAGGTCTTCGTACGCGGTCGGCTCGGCCAGGCGGCCGAGCCGCACCGGCACGTCGTAGAGGCGCCCGGGCGCGAACCGCGCCCAGAACCCCCGCAGCCCCGGCGCGATCACCTTGACCACGGGCAGGCCGATGTCGGGCCGCGTCTGGTCGAGCAGGAACACCTCGAGCCCGGCGGCTTCGAGCCTGGCCTGCACCAGCTTGACGTCCGTCAGCAGGTCGGGTGCGGAGGCGTCCGCGAAGCGGGCCGGGCCGGCGGCCGGATCCGGGAGGAGGTACGGCTCGGTGGCCACGGTCGCGTCCCGCAGCCACCGCGCGGCGTCCGGGTCGTCGCCGCCGTCCCACCCGTCGAGGACCGCGGGCATCATCTGGTTCAGCTCGGTCAGCGCGCGCCGCAGGGCGACGGCCGGGTCGAGGTGCGCGCCGAACCCCAGCATGATCGCCTCGCGGGGCCCGCCGGTCTGCCGGGACAGCGCGGCCAGCACGGGCACCCCGAGGTCGGAGGTCACGTCGAGGACCCAGACCTCGCGGCCCAGGCCCGCGTACACCGCGCGCAGCTCGGCGATCCAGGGGTCGCCGGACGCGTCCAGGTCGACCGCCGGGTGCCGCGTGCGGTTGTACCACCACAGCGCGACGGCGTCGCGTTCCACGAGTTCGAGCATCCCCTGCAGCGCCGCGTCCTCCAGGGTGCCGCCCGCGGCGTTGCCGTTGGAGTCGGCGAGCAGGGACGGCGGCCCGGACGTGCCGAAGTACAGCAGGGAGGTCGGGAACAGCCGGTGTTCGCCGCGGGTGAGCGACCACACCGGCGTCCAGTCCAGCACGGCGTCCTCGTCGAACGGGTCGCAGACGAACTGGAACGACCCGTGGCTCGCGTTGCTGCGCGCCCGGTCGGCGAACTGGCGCTCGTGGAACAGCTGGCACGTGTCGGGGTGCACCGCCTTGTCTGCCAGCTCGTGAAAGCTCGCGCGCACCCGTTCTTCGTCGCCGTCGTAGTGGCCGCTGTGCCGTTCGAGGGCCTCGCACAGCGCGCCCACCTCGGCCTGGAGCGGGGTGACACCCTTGCCGCCGTTCTGGCTGCGCAGCGCCGTGCGCAGCCGGTCGGCGCCGCGCCGGCCCAGCGCGATGTTCGGTCCCGACCGGAACGAGCTGAACAGGGCCGGGCCGCGCGGGTCGCGGCGCAGCTCCTTGACGACCCCGGTCAGCGGGCTGACCAGGTGCCGGTAGGTGTCGAGCACCTGCTCCGGCGGCAACGCGCGGTGCCCGCCGCCGTCCGTGTGGGCTTTGGGACGCGACTCGAACGTCACGGGCCGGCGCGTCCGCTCGCGCACGAGGTCCGGGTTCCCGCAGGACGGGCACTGCGGCCGGGCGCGGATCTCGTGCCGCTCGCCGGTCAGGTCGCGGCTGTCGAACGTCCACAGGGCCCGCTGCCCCGGGTACCGCTGCCCGGCCAGCCACTTGACGGCTTCGAGGGCGATCAGGTTGAGCGCGACGGCGGTCAGCGGGGCGAGCGTGACCTCCGGCCGCGGCAGGGGCCCGGACCGGCCGAGCGCGTCCCGGACGTGGGCTTCGGCGGGGCGGTTGCCCCACAGCCGCGCGGCCAGGCAGTGCCGGCACGGGCCGTCGCCGGGGGTGAAGAACGGGCCGATCCACACCCGCGCGCCGATCGGTTTGGCGGGCAGCCAAGGCCGTCCGGCCGCACGGTGCCGGGCGTCCACTTCGGACAGCTGCGGGTCGAGGTAGTCGTGGCACAGCACGACGGACAGGCCGGCTTCGTTTTCGTCTTCGACCACGGTGAGCCCGGCCGAGCGCAGGGCCTCCGCTGCCGCGCGATCCCCGCCGATCAGCGCGACCCGGCCGCGCACGCTCACGGGGTCGGCACCCACGGCGTCCCAGTAGGCGAGCTCGGGCGTGGCCGCCGCCGGGCGCAGGGCGATCAGCCCGGCTTCGGCGAGCCGGGTCAGCACCCCGGACGCCTCTTCGGCGGGGACGTCGGCGGGCAGGTCCCGGCGCAGGGCCGCAAAATCCCTGGTGCCGTCCAGCAACGGGACCAGGGACTCCACGTGCGGGCCGCTCAGCGCCGTCGCACCGTCTTCGGACAGCACGTACACCGCGTCGCCGGGCACCACGGCGGTGCTCAGGTGCCGCTTGAACCCGACGACCGGCGAGGACGGTTCGGTCACCCGGCGGCCGCGGCCACCGGCACCTCGGCCCGGCAAACGCTCGGCCGCACCGGCTCGGTGTGCTCCGCCCGGCAGACGGTCGCCCGCACCGGCTCGGCGGCCCGGCAGGGGCTGACCGAGGGGCGAACCGGGTCCGCCGACCAGGTGTAACAAATCGGCACCGGACCGGCCCCGGTGCCCGCCCGGCCGTCGAGCCGGTCGATCGCCAGTGCGGGAACGTCGGCCGCGCCGACCCCGAACGCTGCCGCGAGTGCGCTTTCGAATTCCTTCATGAGACCCCCTCCATGGTGGTACCCGTCTTCTTCCACCGTGCCCTGTGCCGCCGTGCTCCGCTAGGGCCGGGCGGCGGCCGTCCGGGCTGCCGAGCGGCTCAACGGGTACTGCCCGCTCCGGTTCACCGCGGTGCGCCGAGCCGGTGCAGCCGCAGCGCCAGCTGGATCTCCAGCGCCCGGTCCGGCGCCTGCCAGTCCTCCCCCAGCAACGACGCCACCCGCTCCAGCCGCTGCACCACCGTGTTCACGTGGACGTGCAGCACATCCTTCGTCCGCGCCAGCTGCGACCCGTTCGCGAAGTAGGCCCGCAGCGTGGCGACCAGTTCGGTGCCGCGGCGCTCGTCGTAGTCCAGGACCGGCCCCAGTGTCCGGCGGACGAACGCGTCCAGGTCCGCGCGGTCGCCGAGGAGCTGGCCGAGGAACCCCAGCCCGGTCATCGCCGCGCCTTCGCCCGTCCGGCCGAGCGCCAGCAGCGCCCGGACGCAGCGCGCGGCTTCGGCGTGGGCGTCCGCGATCGCCGACGGGCCGCCCGCCGGCCCCGCCGCGCCCACCGTGACCGGACGGCCCGTCGCCGAGCCGAGGTCGGCCGCCACGCGGCGGGCGAGCTCGTCGGGGTCGCCCGCGGCGAGCAGCACGACCTCCTCGGCGTGCACCCCGACCAACGTCGCGTGCCGGGCGGCCGCGCTCGCCACGCGCCGCCGCGAGCCGCCGTCCGCGTGCGCGACCAGCACCGCGTGCGGGGCCGACAGATCGATCCCCAGCCGGCGGCCGCGGGCCAGCAGCGCACGGGGATTGCGGCCGGGCGCCGTCAGCAGGTCGGTCAGCAGCTCGCCGCGGACCTCGTCCTCGGCGCGCACCACCGACCGGCGCAGCATCAGCAGCAGCGCCGTCACGACGCCGGCGCGTTCGAACAGCCGCCGGTCGGGGTCGCCGAGCCCGGCGCGCCCGGCCAGCACCAGGCTGCCGAGCAGTTCGGGGCCCGCCTGCACCGCGCACACCCAGTTGTCCCTTGTAGACACCGCCCGGCCGGTGGTGCGGGCCGCGGCCAGTGCGTCCGGGTCGAGCGCCACCGGATCCGCCGAGCTGGCCAGGAGCGTGCCGTCGGCGTCGTAGACCGTGAGGTCTCCGTGCAGCACGTCGGCGACCGCGTCGGCGACGTCCGGCAGGTCGCCCCCGCGCAGCACCAGGTCGGTCAGCCGGTCGTGGGCGTCCTCGGCGCGTTCCATCGTCGCGTTGGCCTCGTTGAGTTCCGCGACCGCGCGGCGGGTCTGGTCGAGGAGGTTCGCGCTGTCCAGGGCGATCGCCGCGTGGTCGGCGAGCGACGACAGCAGCGCCACCTCGTCCGCGGAGAACTCGCGGGAGGTGCGGTCGGACGCGAAGAGCACGCCGAGCACCTTCGGGCCGATGGCCAGGGGCACGCCGAGGATCGCGGTCAGGCCCTCGTCCTGCACGCCGGAATCGATGTGCCGGGTGTGCTTGAACCGGTCGTCGTTGAAGTAGTCCGAAGTCGCGTACGGCCGCGCGGTCTGCGCGACCAGCCCGCCGAGACCCTCGCCCATGCCGAGCACGATCTGCTGGAACTCCGCCGACACCGAGCCGTCGCTGACCCGGACGTAGGTCTTGCCCTCGGCCTCGTTGTTCAGGCTGAGGTAGGAGACGTCGACGCCGAGCAATGCCCGCGCCCTCCGGACGATCGAGCGCAGCACGGTGTCCGGATCGGACAGCGCGGCGAGCTCGCTCGCGGTTTCGAACAGCGCGGTGAGCTGGGCCTCGCGCCGCCGGTGCTCGGCCAGGGTCTCGCGGATCCGCAGGGCCAGCTCGCCCGCGCTGGCCAGCGCGGCCAGGTCGGCCGCGTCGAGGGCGCCCTGCGCGCGGGCGGCCACGACGACGTGCGCCAGCTGCTCGGTGCTCGCCCCGGAGGCGAGCAGGTCGAGCAGCCGGCGCAGCGC
Source organism: Amycolatopsis sp. A133 (assembly GCF_031082405.1). GTDB lineage: Bacteria > Actinomycetota > Actinomycetes > Mycobacteriales > Pseudonocardiaceae > Amycolatopsis. The sequence goes on along the minus strand of NZ_JAVHJU010000006.1, from coordinate 28,723 downwards.
GTCCGAGGGTGCGGTCACGGCGGTCATGCTAGGGCGAAACGGCTGCCTTCTCCGCCTCGACGTCGTCGTGCAGCGATTCGCCGCGCGTTTCGCGGGCGGACAGCAGCGCGATCACCGTGATCAGGCACATCGCGGTGACGTACAGCGACACCGGCACGGTGCTGCCCCAGCTGGAGAACAGCGCCACGGCGATCAGCGGCGCGACGGCCCCGGCGGCGATCGACGACAGCTGCCCGCCGACCGAAAGGCCGGTGTAGCGCACCCGGGTCGGGAACTGCTCGGCGAAGAACGCGGCCTGCGGGCCGTACATCGCGCCGTGCAGCACCAGCCCGACGGTCGTGGCCAGCACGATCACCGCCGACGACTTCGTGTCCAGCAAAGCGAAGAACGCGAAGCTCCACAAGGCCATCCCGATCGCGCCGAACAGGTAGACCGGACGGCGCCCGACGCGGTCGGACAGCGCGCCCCACAGCGGGATCGTCACGAAGTGCACGGCCGAGCCGATGAGCACCGCGGTCAGGCCCACACCCTTCGGCAGGTGCAGCCCCGTCGTGACGTACACCAGGATGAACGCGGTGATCACGTAGTACGAGACGTTCTCGGCCATCCGGGCGCCGATGGTGACGAGCACCTGCCGCCAGCTGTTGCGGAAGACGTCGACGACCGGCACGTGCTTTTCGGCGCGCGCTTCGGCCTGGCGCTGGGCGGCGAGGAACACCGGCGACTCGGCGACGGCCAGCCGGATCCACAGGCCGATCAGCAGCAGCACGCCCGAGAGCAGGAACGGGACGCGCCAGCCCCACGACATGAACGCCGCATCGGACTGGGTGGCCGAGAGGATCGCCAGCACCGCGGTGGCCAGCAGGTTGCCGCCGGGCGCACCGCACTGCGGCCAGCTCGCCCAGAAACCGCGGCGGCGGTCGTCACCGTGTTCGGAGACGATCAGGACGGCACCGCCCCACTCGCCGCCGAGCGCGAACCCCTGGACGAGCCGAAGCAGCGTGAGCAGCAGCGGTGCCAGGACGCCCGCCGTGGCGTACGTCGGCAGGACGCCCATCAGGCAGGTCGAGCCGCCCATCAGGACCAGGCTGACGACCAGCAGTTTCTTCCGGCCGAGCCGGTCGCCGAAGTGACCGAAGACCAGGCCGCCGACCGGGCGGGCGAGGAACCCGACGGCGTAGGTCAGGAACGCCAGCAGCGTGCCGGTGAGCGGGTTCGCCGTCGGGAAGAAGAGTTTGTTGAAGACGAGGGCGGCGGCCGAGGTGTAGAGGAAGAAGTCGTACCACTCGATGGTGGTGCCGATCAGGCTCGCGCCGACGATCTTGGCGATCGCCGACCGGTGGGGTTGGCTCACTGCGGGCTCCACTTCCTTGTGGGGTTCGTTGCGGCGGACGGGTTTACGCGGCGGTCCAGCCGCCGTCGAGCGGGACGGAGGCCCCGGTGATGTGGCCGGCGTGCGGCGAGCACAGCCAGACCACCAGGGAAGCGACGTCTTCGGGTTCGATCAGCTTCTTGATCGCGGCGCGTTTGAGGAGGACCTCGGCGACGACGTCCTCACGCGGGATGTCGTGCTCGGCGGCCTGCGCGTCGATCTGTCCGTCGACGAGCGGGGTGCGGACGTACCCGGGGTTCACGCAATTGCTCGTGACGCCGTGTTCGGCACCTTCGAGGGCGGCGACCTTGGAGAGGCCTTCGAGCCCGTGCTTGGCGGCGACGTAGGCGGCTTTGAAGGCGGAGGCGCGCAGCCCGTGGACGCTCGACATGTTGACGATCCGGCCCCACCCCCGGGCGTACATCGCGGGGAGGGTGTGCCGGATGAGCAGGAAGGGAGCGGTGACCATCAGGGTCTGGATCCGCGTGAAGACCTCCGGCGGGAAGTCTTCGAGGGGCGAGACGTGCTGGATCCCGGCGTTGTTGACCAGGACGTCGACCTCGGCGGGCAGAGCGTCGATCGAAGCGGGGTCGGTGAGGTCGGCGACGTGCGCCCAGCCGCCCACCTCGAAGGCGGCAGCTTCGGTGCGCCGAGCGTCGATGTCGACGACGTGCACCTTCGCCCCGGCCGCGGCGAGAGCGCGGACGCAGGCGAGGCCGATACCGCCGGCACCGCCGGTGACGAGGGCGGTGCGTCCGTCCAGATCGCTGGTCATGGACGGGAACGGTAAGCGTGACCCCCGTCGCTAGCTATGTGCGGAGGAGCTACACCTTCGGAAGATCCAGTGGTGTCGGGCGACACAGTGCGGAGAGTAAGGCGTCCCACGATCGGGTGGAGATTTCGAGGGTGCCGCCGGAGCGGTCCTTGGTGTCGCGGATTTTTGCCGCAGGTCCGAGCGCCACTTCGACGCAGTTCTCTCGCTCTGAATAGCGGGAAGTCCGCCACTCACCCATCGGAGCCTCCGAGTTCGGCGATCACCTCTTCGATGAACCGGGCACTCTCGCCCTCGCCCATCGCCGAGGCCGCCATGTTTTTCGCTGCCGCGCGGTAGCTGGCCACCTGATCGTCATCGTAGAGGTAGGCGCTCGCGTGGTGGAGCTCGACGAAGACGATCGACGGCAAGGCGATGTAGTCGAGCACCGCGAAGTTGTGGAACGGACCATCGGCCGGCTTGAGCTGCAGCGGCATCACCTGGAGCCGGATGTTCCGGCGCACGGCGACCTTGAGCATGTGCCGCAGCTGTTCGGCCATCACCTGCGCATCGCCGACATCCGCCCGCACGGCCACCTCCCCCACCAGCACGTGGTAATCCAGCGGGTCGTACCTCGTCAGCGCCTCGCGCCGCGCGAGCCGCGATTGCACCACCTTCTCGATCCGCTCCGGCGAGAGACCGCGGCCGCCCATGAGCGCCCGAACATAGGCCGGGGTCTGCAGGAGCCCGGGGATCACCGTGGGCTCCCAGTCGAAGATCGCGGTCGCCGCCCGCTCGTGCTCGGCATAGCTCGAAACACTCGGCGCCACGCCGGGCACCATCTTCTCCAGCCAGCCCGGCTCGGTCGCAGTCCGAGCCAGCTCCAGCAACCTCGCCCGCTCCCCCGGCTCCACGACCAGCGCCCCCATGAGCAGCGCCACCTGCTCCACCTTGGGAATCCGCTTCCCGTACTCCCAGTTGGACAGTTCCTGCGCATGCACGCCGATGATCCGCGCCAGCTGCCGCACGCCCAGGTTCCGTGCTTCCCGGCAGGTGCGCAGCCCGAACCCCAGTGCTCTCGCCCGGGGTGTCGCGAAGGGTGTCGCCATGACCGCATTCTGTCATCGGAGTCCGACATTTCCCGCCGCTGCCCGTCGGCTGGTGTCGCGGATCCGCGTCAGGTTCGCTGCAGGTCATGGACCCGGACCACGCACTTCTGACCCGTCTTCGCGACCTCGCCGAAACGCTGCCCGGCGACCTCGCCTGGCTGACCGGACCGCCCCTGCGCGCGGACGGCCTGCGCGATCTCGGCGAGCGCCTCAGCTGCCTCGGCGCCGATCTCATCGGCCGCGCGGGCGTCCTCGACGAGATCGCCGCCGCCCGGCTGCCTTCCCACGGCTGGATCCCGGAGTGCGGCCCGGATCCGCGGCGACGGCTCGCCCACTACGTCGGCCGCGGCGAAGTGCGGCTCGGCCTGATCTACTTCGCCAGCTGCGGCGCGGGCTGCTTCCCCTTCTACGGCACCGATCCGGCGGGCAAGACCGCGCGGCACGAGCGGTGCGAAAAGTGCGTCAAGGAGGCGTACCGGCTCATGAGCGCTCCGCCAGCACCGCGAGATAGTGCACGTTCGTCATGATCCCGAGGACGTTGCCGAACGGGTCGACGACCGACGCCGTCACGAACCCGGGCCCGCGTTCGATGATCGGCTCGTACTCCTTCGCGCCCAGCTCCAGCAGGCGGGCGAACGTCGCTTCGAGGTTGTCGACGTGCCAGCGGACGACCTCGCCGCCCGGTTCGGTGTGCGTGAAGGGTGCGTACTCGCGGTCGATGATGCCGAGTTCGTGCTGGTAGTCGCCGATCCGGAACTCCGAGTACCCGGGGACGTTGAAGTACGGCTCGACGCCCAGGAACTCCGTATACCAGGCCTTCGCGGCTTCGTGGTCCTCGGCGTAGTACGTCACGGTGGCCATTCCTCGCAGCATGTCTTGCTCCTCTCAAGCGGTTCGGAGCCATCATGCGGAGGAAAAGTGCTCATCGAGTGACCACTTTTCCTGCGACACTTTCCCCATGCGCGCCGACCGCCTCGTGGCCACCCTCCTGCTGATGCAGACGCGCGGCCGCGTCACGGCCGCCGAGCTGGCCGCGGAGCTGGAGATCTCCGTCGCGACCGCCCGCCGCGACCTCGAAGCGCTCTCGGCCGCGGGCGTGCCCGTCTACCCGCAGCCGGGCCGCGGCGGCGGGTGGCAGCTCGTCGGCGGCGCGCGCACCGACTTGTCCGGCCTGAGCGCGCGCGAGGCCCAAGCCCTCTTCCTCCTGGCCGGCCCGGCCGCCGCCGGGGCCCCGGAGGTCAAGTCGGCGCTGCGGAAGCTGATGGGTGCCCTGCCCGGCACGTTCCGGGCGGACGCCGAGGCGGCGGCGGACGCGATAGTCGTCGACCAGGCGGGGTGGGGCGAGCGCCCGAAGGAACGGCCGCCGATGGTCGAGCGGCTGCGCGACGCGGTCATCGCCCGCCGTCAGGTCCTGCTGACCTACGCCGGGCGCGAGAAGTCGGAGCGGCTGGTGGACCCGTGGGGCCTGGTCGACAAGGACGACGTCTGGTACCTGGTCGCGGGCACCGCGAAGGGCCGCCGCACCTTCCGCGTCGACCGGATCGTCTCGGCCACCCCGACCGGCGATCCGGCGGACCGCCCGTCGGACCTGGAGCTGGCCGAGGTGTGGCGGGAGGTCGTCGAAGAAGTGGAGCAGCGCCGTTCCCTGCTGAGCGCGGACGTCGTGCTCGACCGACGGCACTTCGGGGTGTTCCGGGGACGGTTCGGGCGGCACTGCGAGCTGGTCGCCGAGCTGCCGGGCGACCGGGTCCGCGCGCGGGTCGCCGCAACGGAGCCGGTCATGATCGCGCAGGAGCTGGCGGGCTGGGGTGCGCTGGTGGAGGTGGAAGGCCCGGAGTCCGTGAAGGCCGAACTGGCCCGGCTCGGCGCGGAGTTGGTCGCCCGCTATGGCACCTGATGTCGCATACGTCCTCTTCAGCCACTTCGCGCGTCCAGATGACCCCTGGACGCTCGCCCAAGTGACCCCCGTCGCCACTATGCTCGGTGAACGCTGTTAATCGGTCTACAATGGACATGCGGAGGACCCACTCCAAGTGTCCGTTACCCGCCGGTATCTGGCCGTTCGGAGTATCCCTGATCACCCGTTTGCTGCTAATGTGACGCCTCCGTGACCTGAACGTGTGTTCGGTGACACTTCGGTGAGGGCAGACAATGCGTGACGATGTGGTCGAGGCGAGTGCCGTTGTCGGGCACACGCCGGACGTGGTGTGGCAGATCGTCGGATCGCCCGAGTGGTACTCGCGCTTCGTGCCGGAGATCAGCTGGTGCGAGATCCAGGAACCGGCCGGGCGCGGACGCGGCCCGAAGGGCGTGATCCGGATCGTCCCCGCACGGGGGCCGATGCTCGAGACGCAGATGCAGGCCGTCGTGTACCGGCCGGGCGAGCACGTCGTGTGGTGCGGCGTGCCCGACGAAGGCACGTGGGTTTCCCTCGAGCTGAGACCGCTGGCCGGTGGCAAGACCGAGCTGTTCGTGCGGATGATGCTGCCGCCGTCGCACCTGGACCTGGTGTCGTCGATCAAGAAGGACGTCCGTGCCCTCGCCCGGCGCTTGGACCTGCACCTGGCCGGTGAGTACGACCCCGAAGGCGACGGCGAGACCAACAAGGCCACCAAGCTGCGCACCACGGGCATCCTGCTGCGCGCCGGCGTGCTGAGCGCCGGGCGGCCGGACAAGCTCGCGCGCCAGCTGAACTCCCTCGCCCAGTGGGGCGCCACGGTCGCGGGCGGCTACCAGGCCGCCGCGGCCCGCGTCCCGGACGAGCCCGCCCTGCACGACGAGCGCAGCGTCCGCACCTTCCGCCAGGTGCAGGAGCGCAGCGACCGGCTCGCCAACGCGCTGAGCGAACTCGGCGTCGTCGAACGCGACCGGATCGCGCTGATGTGCCGCAACCACGCCGCGATGATCGAGTCGTTCGTCGCCGCCAGCAAGCTCGGCGCCGACGTCATCCTGCTGAACACCGGGCTGTCCGCGGCCTCGGTCAAGGACGTGCTCGCCGAACACCGGCCGTCCGCCGTGCTGGCCGACGACGAGTTCGCGCAGACCATCGCGAACGTGCCGGGCGACTTCGCCCGGATCAGCACCTGGCCGGACTCCGACGCCGGCTACCCGACCGTCGACGAGCTGATCCAGGCCGCGCCCGCCGACCGCCCGAAGCCGGTCGACCGGCCGGGACGGCTGATCGTGCTCACCTCCGGCACCACCGGGACGCCGAAGGGCGCGCGCCGCCCCACGCCGAAGGGCCTGGGCACCGCCGCGGGGATCCTCGACCGGATCCCGCTGCGCGCCGGCGACCGGCTGCTCGTGGCGGCGCCGCTGTTCCACACCTGGGGCCTCGCCGCGATGCAGATCGGCATGGCGCTGCGGTCGTCGCTCGCGCTGATCCGCAAGTTCGACGCCGAAGAGACGCTGCGGACGATCGCCGAGCAGAAGTGCGACGCGCTGTTCGCCGTGCCGATCATGCTGCAGCGGATCATGGACCTGCCCGAGCGGGTCCGCGCGCGCTACGACCTGTCGTCGCTGCGGATCGTGGCGAGCAGCGGCTCGGCGATGTCGGGGTCGTTCGTGACGTCGTTCATGGACACCTTCGGCGACGTCCTCTACAACTTCTACGGCTCGACCGAGGTGTCCTGGGCGAGCATCGCCGACCCGGCCGACCTGCGCGCCGCGCCGACCACGGCCGGCCGCTGCCCGCTCGGCACCCGGCTGGCGATCCTCGACGAGGACCGCAAGCCGGTACCGCCGGGCGGCGAAGGCCAGATCTTCGTCGGCAACGACATGCTGTTCGAGGGCTACACGAACGGCATCGACCCGGCCCGTTCGGCGGACATGATGGCCAGCGGCGACGTCGGCTACCTCGACGCGGCGGGCCGGCTGTTCGTCACCGGCCGCGCCGACGAGATGATCGTCTCGGGCGGCGAAAACGTGTTCCCGCGCCCGGTCGAGGAGGCCCTGGTGGCGCTCCCGGGCGTCCACGACGCGGCGGTGGTCGGCGTGGCGGACGCGGAGTGGGGCCAGCGCCTGGCGGCGTACGTCGTCCCGCGGCGGGGCGCGTCGCTGCACGCGGAGGACATCCGCCAGTACATCCACCACCGCCTGGCCCGGTTCGCGGTGCCGCGGGACGTGTATTTCGTACCGGACCTGCCTCGCAACGCCACGGGCAAGATCCTCAAGCGCCTCCTGCACGACGACACCTGGCCGGCCACCAGCGAGTACTGAACTCAGCCGACCGGCTGACGCAGCACCGTCCGGAGCTTCGCGGGCTCGACGCGTCTCGGGTCGCCGAGGTACACCTCGTGGTGCAGCCCGGCCGGCTTGAGCCCTTGCTCCGCGAGAAAATCGTCGTGCAGGCGGGCCAGCACCGGGCCCTCGTCGTCGTACGAGCCGACGTGCAGCACCTGCGCGCACCGGCCCTCGTGCAGCTTCTCCAACCGGACCGGCGCGTCGATCTTCTTCTTGCGCCGCACCGCTTCCCGCGCTGCCTCGACGGCGTCTTCACCGATCCACGGCGGCATCGTGACGAGCATCGTCCACCGCCAGGAATCCTTGGCACGCACGGTGAAAGCGGCGTAGTCGTCCGCCCACCACAGGCCTTCCAGCGGCCCGACGACGAAGTCCTCGTCACGCTGCTTCGCCGTCATCTTGATGGTGTACGCGAAGGCGTAGAGCGCTTCGACGGCCTTCTTGTAGCTCTCCGCCGTGTTCGGGTTGCCCCGGCCGTCGATCGCGAGGAACTGCTGCTCGGGGACGTCCACCAGGGTCCAGCCGGTGTTCTTGGGCGCGTAGAGCTGCTTGAGGTCCTTCTTGACGTCGTAGGGCATCAGGCCATTCCTTCCAGCCAGCGGGCTTCCGCCTCGAGTTGCGCGATGGAGTAGTCGAAGATCGCCCGGACGAACGGCGGCGCGTTTTCCTGGGCCGCGGCGGCGCGGCGCACCTCGGCCAGCCGTTCCCCGACCGCTTCGGCCCGCCGCGCCAGCGCCGCGGCGAGCCGTTCGGGCGGGACGGCCGGGCTGTTCGCCAGGCCGACGAGCACCGGCGGGTGCACCGGGCGCAGCTCCGCGACGGCGGCTTCGGCGGCGGCCGCGCACGCCTTCCGGCCCGCTTCGGTGGCCGTGAACGTCTTCTTCGCCTTGGGGTGCGCGCGTTCCCCCTCGACCTCGGCGACCAGGCCACGCTCGCGGAGTTTGCCCAGCACGTAGTAGATCGAGCTGAAACCGAGTGCCGTCCAGTCGCGCATGCCGCGTTCCGAGACGACCTCGTCCAGCTCGTAGCCGTGCCGCGGCCGCTCGACCACCAGGCCGAGCACCGTCAGTTCCGCATCGGTCAGCACGCTCGTATCCTAGCACTAGAATAGTCGCCTTCCGGAAATTGTCGGTGGGTGCTGGCATGCTTCAGCGAGTACCGGAAAAGCGAGGGAGAACAGTGGGGGGACAGGTGGTGACGGCGGTGCCGTGGACCGCGGAACGCGTGGCCGGGCTCGCGCCGGATCCTGCTTCGGAGAAGGCGGGCCGGGCACTGGCCACGCCGGCGAAGTGGTCGGGCGCGGGTGCGTCCGAAGACGCCGTGTGGGGCTTCTGCCAAGGCAGCGGCAAGAAGCCGTACCAGACGTGCGTCGAGCTCGCCGAGCCCGCGTTCCGGTGTTCCTGTCCCAGCCGGAAGTTCCCGTGCAAGCACGCACTGGGCCTGCTGCTGCTCTGGGCGGCGCACCGGCTCGACACGGCACCGGCGCCGGACTGGGTGCACGCGTGGCTGGCCGAACGCGCCGACCGCGCGCGCCGGGCGGAGAAACGCGCCGAGGCGGCGGGGCCGAAGGACGAGGAGGCGGCCGCCCGGCGGGCTTCCGAGCGGGCGGCACGCGTCGAAGGGGGTGTCGCGGAGCTGAAGGTCTGGCTCACCGACCGGATCGGCGCCGGGTTCGCGGGCTTCGAGCGCAACGGCGGCGAAGAGCTGCGCACGGTCGCGGCGCGGATGGTCGACGCCCAGGCGTCCGGCCTCGCGGGCGGCCTGCGCCGGGCGGCGGGGATCGTCGGCCGCCGCGACTGGCCGGAGGCGCTCCTGGCCGAGCTGTCGCAGCTGTACCTGCTGGCCGACGCGGCGACCCGGCTGGATTCGCTGCCACCCGCGTTGGCGGAGACGGTCCGCACGCGGCTCGGGTTTTCGGTGGAAACGGCCCGGGTCGTGGAGAGCGGCGAGCGCGTCGCGGACGAATGGCTGATCACGGGCGCGGCGGACGAGGAGACCGACCGTCTGCTGACGCGGCGCACGTGGCTGCGCGGCCGCCGCACCGGCCGGGACGCGCTGGTGCTGTCGTTCGCGCCGCCGGGCCGTCCGCTCGACGCGTCGTTGCCGCCGGGCCACCTGCTGACGGCGGAGCTGGCGTTCTACCCGGGCGCGGCCCCGCTGCGGGCGCTGGTGGCGGACCGCGGAATCCCCGCCCCGGCACCAGCGGCCGAGGGCGGTTCGATCGGCGAGGCCTTGGCGGCGTACGCCCAGGCGATGGCGGCGGACCCGTGGCTGGAGCGCTGGCCGGTCCTGCTGTCGGAGGTCACCCCGGCCGAGCACGCGGGCGGCTGGTGCCTGTCCGAAAAGGACGGAACGGCGTTGCCCCTGGTGCCGACCGCGTTCCCGTGGTCGTTGCTGGCCCTGTCGGCGGGCCACCCGCTGACGGTGGCAGCCGAGTGGAGCCCGGCCGGCCTGCGTCCGTTGACCTGCTGGCACGAGAACCGGGCGGTACGGCTGTGAACGGCGAAGCAGCACCGGCGCGGCTTGGCGTGGCTCCGGCACACGGCAAGCCGCCCCCAGCCACACGCGCCCGGCTTGGTGCGGCACCGGCGCACCACAAACCCAACCCAGCCACCCAGCCCAGCACCACACCGGCACGGCTTGACGTGGCTCCGGCACACGGCAAACCGAACCCAGCCACACCCCACCCGCCCGGTACGGCACCGGCGCACCACAAACCCAACCCAGCCACCCGGCCCAGCACCGCTCCAACGCGCAACCCCGCCCGCCGGAGCGAAACATCATCCCCACGCGTACTCGCCCCGAAGCCGAAGCGCGCGGCCACGAACCCCGTCCCCCGCAACGACAAACCCGAGGTGTCCCGATGAAAGCCTGGGAAGACCTCGTCGGCACCGCCCTCCTCGGCACCCGGCGGCGCACCCTCGACCCCACCGCCCAGCCACCGGCCGTCCAAGCCCTCGTCGCCGACCGCGCCGACCCGGCCGAACAGCTGCTCTCCGCCGCGGCCGTGCTCACCACCTACCGGCGGGCCGGGCGGCCACCGCTGCGCGATGTCCGGCCCCTTCCCCTCGCCGCCGCCGATGAACGGCCTTTCGTGCCGCCGCTCGCGCGGGAACGGCTGAGCCGGCTGCTCGCCGCCAGTCATCCCGACCTGCTGCTGGAATGGCTCGGCATCGTCGCGGGCACCGATTACCGCGTCCCACCCGAGACCCTGCCGCTGCTGGCCGAGGCCGCCCGCACCAAAGCCGCCCTGCGCGGTCCGCTGGTCGCCGTGGCCGGGCCGGTCGGGGCGTGGCTGGGGCAGCGGAATCCCGACTGGGCGTTCCTCTCCGCCCCCGCCGAAGAATCCGGGGACGTCTGGCAGTACGGCAGCCTCGCCCAGCGCCGCCGCTGGCTCGCCGCCAAACTCGCCGACGACCCGGACGCCGCCCGGGAAGCCCTCACCGCCTCGTGGAAGAGCGAACCCGCCGACGTCCGGGCGGACTTCCTCGGCGTGCTCGCCGGGCACGTGCGCAGCGAGGACGAAGATTTCCTCGAGACCGCGCTCACCGACCGGGCGGCCGCCGTCCGCGAGCAGGCCGCCGATCTGCTCGGCCGGTTGCCGGGCACGCGCTACGGGCGGGGCATGGCCGAACGGCTGCGTCCGCTGGTCCACCGCCGCAACCGGGTGCTCACCGTCGCCCTGCCCGAAGGCGAACGCGGCGACGGCACCGTCCGGCTGCGCACCCTCGTCGCGGCCGCACCGCTGTCCTTCTGGGCCGAGTTCGGCCCGCCGGCCGAGGTCGTGCGGATGACCGTCGAAGGCTGCCCGGCCAGTGTGCTGCGCGACTCCTGGGCCGCCGCCGCCCTGCGCCAGCGTGACGAAACCTGGGCGCAGGCGCTGATCGGCGCCGACCCGGGCGGGCGCACCACCCCGCCGCTGCTCGGCGTGCTGAGCCCGGGGAGCCAGGCCGCCACCGTCGGGCACCTGATCGGCCGGCTGCCCGTCGAATCGTTCGCGCGGCTGGTGCACGAGCTGCCGCGGCCGTGGACGAAGGAACTCGGCACCGCCCTGCTGGACTGGATCGCCCGCCAGGACGACCACCGCCTGGTCTCGCACGCCGCCGTCGTGATCGCCCGCGCGGTCCCGCCGGAGTGCCTGCGCCACCCGCTGGCCACCACCCGCCTGACCATGGACGCGGGTCCGTGGCGCCGGGCGCTCACCGAAACGCTGAACTTCCGCCGCGAAATGTACGAGGAGCTCGCATGACCGCCGCCACCGTCCTCCGGCCGCACGCCGAACAGGACCACGCCGCCGAGCTGGCCGCGCTGGCCGCCGCCGACGACCGGGCCAAGCCGCCCAACTGGAACCTCTCCCCCTGGGCCGTCGTCGAGTACCTGCTCGGCGGCACCCTGCCGGACGGCACCGTCATCACCCCGAAGTACGTCGGCCCGCGGCGGCTGATCGAGGTCGCCGTCGCGACCCTGGCCACCGACCGCGCGCTGCTGCTGCTCGGCGTGCCCGGCACGGCGAAGACGTGGGTGTCGGAGCACCTTTCCGCCGCCATCAGCGGGGATTCGACGCTGCTGGTGCAGGGCACCGCGGGCACGTCCGAGGAGTCGATCCGCTACGGCTGGAACTACGCCCGGCTGATCGCCGAAGGCCCGAGCGCCGCCGCGCTCGTCGAAAGCCCGGTGCTGCGCGCGATGCGGGACGGCAAACTGGCCCGGCTCGAGGAGCTGACCCGCATCCCCGCCGACGTCCAGGACTCGCTGATCACGATCCTGTCCGAGAAGACGCTGCCGATCCCGGAGCTGGGCACCGAGGCGCAGGCGCGGCCGGGCTTCAACCTGATCGCGACGGCGAACAACCGCGACAAGGGCGTCAACGAGCTGTCCAGCGCGCTGCGCCGGCGGTTCAACACGGTGGTGCTGCCGCTGCCGGACAGCGCCGAGGCGGAGGTCGAGATCGTCAGCAGGCGGGTCGCCGAGCTCGGCACGTCGCTGCAGCTGCCCGTGGAAGCCGCCGAGCTGGCCGAGATCCGCCGCGTGGTCACGGTGTTCCGCGAGCTGCGCTCGGGCCGCACCGAAGACGGCCGCACGGCGGTGAAGTCACCGTCCGGCACGCTGTCGACCGCGGAGGCGATCAGCGTGCTCACCGGCGGTCTGGCCCTGGCGGCCCACTTCGGCGACGGCGTGCTGCGCCCGCACGACATCGCGGCGGGCATCCACGGCGCGGTGGTCAAGGACCCGGTGGCCGACCGCGCGATCTGGATCGAATACCTGGAAACCGTGGTCCGCGAACGCGACGGCTGGGCCGACTTCTACCGGGCCGGTCAGGAGATCTCTTGACCGCCACCCACCTGCTCGGCATCCGCCACCACGGCCCGGGGTCCGCCCGGGCCGTGGCGGCGCGGCTCGCCGAACTCGAACCCGACGTCGTCCTCATCGAGGGGCCGCCCGAGGCCGACGCGCTGGTCGAGCTCACCGAAGACCCGGCCATGGCGCCACCGGTGGCCCTCCTGGCCTACGCGACCGACGACGTCTCGCGCGCCGCGTTCTGGCCGTTCGCCGTGTTCAGCCCCGAATGGCAGGCGCTCACCTACGCGCGCGAGGCCGGGATCCCGGTGCGGTTCTGCGACCTCCCGGCCGCGCACACGTTCGCCGCGGGGCCGGACGAGCACGCCGGGCCGCCGGTCGATCCGCTGGCCCTGCTGGCCGCGGCCGGCGGTTACGACGACCCGGAACGCTGGTGGGACGACGTCGTCGAGTCGCGGCGCGACACCGAAAACCCGTTCGATGTGATCGCCGAGGCGATGACCGCGGTGCGGGAGGACGAGGAACCGCCGCAGGGCAACGAAGCCCGCCGCGAGGCCTACATGCGCTCGGTGCTGCGCCGCACCCGCAAGGACGGCTTCGAGAACATCGCCGTCGTCTGCGGGGCCTGGCACGTGCCCGCGCTGGCCGATCCGCTGCCGACGGCGGCGCACGACCAGGCCGTCCTCAAAGGACTCCCGAAGCGGAAGGTCGCGTGCACCTGGGTGCCGTGGACGCACGGGCGCCTCGCCACGGCCAGCGGCTACGGCGCGGGCGTGCGGTCGCCGGGCTGGTACCACCACCTGTTCACCACGCCCGAAGACGTCACCACGCGCTGGCTGACCGGCGTCGCCGCGGTGCTGCGGGAAGAGGACCTGCCGGTCTCGACCGCGCACGTCATCGAGGCGGTCCGGCTCGCCGAAACCCTCGCGACGCTGCGGGGCCGGTCGTCCGCCGGGCTCGCCGAGGTCACCGAAGCCACCCGCTCCGTGCTGTGCGGCGGGGACGAGGTGCAGGTCGAGCTGGTCACGCGGCGGCTGGTCGTCGGCGAACGGCTCGGCGAGGTGCCCGACCGCGTCCCGCAGCCACCGCTGGCCGCGGACCTGACCGCGACCGCAAAACGCCTGCGGCTCAAGAAGGACCCGGTCGTCAAGGAACTCGACCTCGACCTGCGGACGCCGGGCGGGCTCGACCGCTCGAAGCTGCTGCACCGGCTGCGGATCCTCGGCATCGAGTGGGGCAGCCGGGAGGCGTCGGCGCGGCGGAACAAGGGCACGTTCCGCGAAACGTGGGCGCTGTGCTGGGAACCGTCGTTCGAGGTCGACCTGGTTGCGGCCGCCGTGTACGGCACCACCGTGCCGTCGGCGGCCACCGCCGCGGTCCGCGGCACCGTCGAAGGCACGCCACCGCTGGACGAGGTCACCACCGCCGTCGAAAACTGCCTGCTCGCCGATCTGCCGGAGGCGCTGCCCGAAGCGCTCGCGGCGCTCGACGCCCGGGCGGCGGCGGACGCGGACGTCGCCCGGCTGATGTCGGCGCTGCCCGCGCTGGCCAGGGCGACCCGGTACGGCAACGTCCGCGGCACCGACACCGGCGCGCTGCGCGCGGTCGCCGACCGGATGCTGGACCGGATCTGCGCCGGGCTCCCGCCGGCGGCCCACGGCATCGACGACGACGCCGCGGCCCGGCTGGCCAAGCTGGTCGACGGCGTGCACGACGCGACCTCGCTGCTGGGCGACGAGCCGAAGGAACGCTGGCTGGCGGCACTGGCCCGGCTGGCGGAACGGCCGTCGCTGCCGCCGCTGCTCGCGGGCCGGCTCACCCGGATCCTGCACGACGCCGGGCTGTTCGACGCGCTCGACATCGAACTGCGGCTGGGCCGCGCGCTCACGCCGGGTGTCACGCCGTCGGCGGGCGCGGCGTACGTCGAGGGCTTCTTCGACGGCGGGGCGCTGCTGCTGGTGCACGACGAAGGCCTGCTGCGGGTGATCGACGCCTGGCTGGCGGCCATCCACGCCGACGTCTTCACCGAGGTGCTTCCGTTGCTGCGCCGCACTTTCGGCGCCTTCAGCGGGCCCGAAAAGCGGGCGATCGGGCAACGCGCGGCCGGGCTCACCGGCACCGCTCGCGCGGTGGCCGTGGCCGACGAACTGGACGAGGACCGGGCCGAGCGCGTGCTGCCGGTCCTGGCGACGCTCTTGGGGGTGGGGGCATGACCACCGCCGACGGACTCCCTCCCGCGGAGGCGGCGATGAACACCGCCGACGGACTCCTTCCCGCGGAGGCGGCGATGAACACTGCCACGGACCGGGTGCGGCGCTGGCGGCTGGTGCTGGGCGGAGATGGGGCCGGACCCGGATTCGGGCTGGCCGACGCCCAGCTGTCCGAAGAGGACAGTGGGGTCGATGCGGTGCTGGCGGCCCTCTACGACAAGCCCGACGAGGATACCGCCGGCGGGCCGCGCAGCGCGAACCTGGGCGCGTCGGCGCCGCGGGTCGCGCGCTGGCTGGGCGACATCCGGCGCTACTTCCCCAGCACCGTCGTGCAGGTCATGCAGCGCGACGCGGTCGACCGGCTCGGGCTCACCCGGATGCTGCTGGAGAAGGAGCTGCTCTCGGCCGTCGAGCCGGACGTGCACCTGGTCGGCACGCTGCTTTCGCTGAACGGCGTGCTGCCGGAGGAAACCAAGGAAACCGCGCGCGAGGTCGTCCGCAAAGTCGTCACGGAGCTGGAGGAGCGGCTCGCCGAACGCACCCGCGCGGCGATCCGCGGCGCGCTGGACAAGGCGTCGCGCACGCACCGGCCGCGCCCCGGCGACGTCGACTGGGCGCGCACGATCCACGCGAACCTCAAGCACTACTCCCCCGACCTGCGCACGATCGTGCCGGAGAAGCTGATCGGCTTCGGACGGCGGCAGCAGGCGGTGCAGCGGGACGTGATCCTGGCCGTCGACCAGTCGGGCTCGATGGCGGAGTCGGTGGTGTACTCCGGGCTGTTCGGCGCGGTCCTGGCGTCGATGCGGGCGTTGAAGACGTCGTTCGTCGCGTTCGACACGGAGGTCGCGGACCTCACCGAGCACCTCGCCGACCCGGTCGACGTCCTGTTCGGCACCCAGCTGGGCGGGGGCACGGACATCAACCGGGCGATCGCGTACTGCCAGGGCCTGGTTGAACGGCCCGAGCGGACGCTGCTGGTGCTGATCAGCGACCTCTACGAGGGTGGCGACGAAGACGAGCTGCTGCACCGGATCGCCGAGCTGGCGGGCGCGGGTGTCCAGGTGGTGACGCTGCTGGCGCTGTCGGACTCGGGCGCGCCGTCGTACGACCACGAGAACGCGGCGGCCTTGGCCGAGCTGGGCATCCCGGCCTTCGCGTGCACCCCGGACCAGTTCCCCGAACTGATGGCCGCCGCCATCCGCGGCGACGACCTGCAGAGCTGGGTGGCCCGGGAGAGCAGCTGAGTTGTGGAATCAAACCGACCCCGGCGTGGTTGAGCAGGGTGTGGGACAGCTCCCGCAGGAAGGACGGCTCACCATGAAGGTCCGCAGCTCGATCCGTTCGCTCGCCCGCCAGCCGGGCGCTCAGGTCATCCGCCGGGGGTCGAAGGTGCTGGTGATCAACAAGGACAACCCGCGCTCGAAGGCCCGCCAAGGCTGACGCAGGCGTGCCCGGCCGGGCATCTCACGTGACCAGCCGGGCATCACCCGTGATTGAGCGGGCATCACCCGTGATTGAGCAGGCATCACCCGTGATTGAGCAGGCATCACCCGTGATTGAGCGGGCATCAACCGTGATTGAGCAGGCATCAGGCCGATGCCCCTTCAATCACGCGTGATTCCCCTCCAATCACGCGTGATGCCCCTCGGATCACGCGTGATGCCCCTCGGCGCACGCTCGGCCGTGCTGTCCGAGGCGCGGGACGGCGTGCGGGATCGCCGCGTCAGGCAGGGCCCGCGAGGCCGACGAGATTGCCCTCCGGATCGGTGAAGTGGGCGACCACGAGGTCCCGCCCGGGGGCGCGGTCGGGGCCCATCCGGCGGGTGCCGCCGAGGCGTTCGGCCTCCGCCAACGCCGCCGCGACGTCCGGGACGCCCACGTAGAACACCACGTGACTCTCATAAGCCGCCCCGCCGCCGATGCCGCCCGGGATGCCGTCCATCTCCACGAACCCGTAGCCACCCGGTTCCGACACCTGGTCCGACACGGGCGCGGACGTGTCGAACGCCCAGCCGAACAGCTCGCCGTAGTACCCGCGCAGCCGCGCCGGATCGGTGCCGATGATTTCGAAGTGCACGACTGGCCGGCCCATGACCGTTCCTTCCGTCGACGTCCGGACCTGGCCGACCGTACGCTCAACCAGTTGTTAAAAACAACCACCGAGTTGTACATTTGAGTCATGCCGACGAGCCGCAGCTACGGGGACGCCTGCACGATCGCCCGCGCGCTGGACGTCGTCGGGGAGCGCTGGGCCCTGCTCGTGGTGCGCGAGCTGCTGCTCGGGCCGCAGCGGTTCTCCGACATCCGCCGCGCGCTCCCCGGCGCCAGCTCGAACCTGGTCACCGACCGGCTCCGCGAGCTCGAGGGCCACGGCGTTGTGACGCGCCGGCAGCTGCCACCCCCGGCCGCCTCGACGGTCTACGAGCTCACCGGCTGGGGCCGCGAACTGGAGCCGGTCGTGCTGGCGCTCGGCGCGTGGGGTGCGCGAGTCCCGCTCCCCCGGCCCGCGTCACTCGGCGTCACCTCGATGCTGCTGTTCCTCCGCGGGTCCGCCCGCCCGCGCGGCACCGCGTGCTACCGCGTCGAACTGGACGCTCGCGTGTGGACGGTCCGCACCGAGCCGGGCCGGCTGACGGTCGAGCCGGGCGAACCCGACGCCCCGGACGCGACGATCCGGACCGATCCTTCGACGCTGAACGCCCTGCTCGAACAGCCTGCGCACCTCGAGAAGGCCATCAACGACGGCCGGGTGACGATCGAAGGCGACCGGAACGCAGTCCGCCGGCTGCTGCGCGAACACGAAGGCTGAGACCTTCGGCCCGCGCGGCCGAGCTGAGGACCCCGCCGGACCGGGTCGGGGCACCGGTCCGGCGGGGCGGCCTGCCTACAACGGGACCACCTTCGTCGCGCCGAACGTGCCCTTCAGCGGCACCACCACGGACCGGCCGCGCACGGTCACCGTGACGCTGTCCTGCAGCTGCGTCGGATCCGACACCGCGAGCTGGGTCCGGGCCCCGCACCGCCCGATCGCCACCGACGCCGGCCCGGACACGCTGACGTCACCCACCGAACCCGCGGCGAAGAAGTTCGCCAGCAGGGTGCCGTCGGCCACCCGGACCGCCTGCACCACCGGCGTGTTCGCCTGCACCCGCCACGCCCAGGACGCCGTCAGCGTGCCGATCATCGAAGCGCCCGGCAGCACCGCGTACGCGTACTTCGCGTCGGCCGGCTTCACGCCGTGCTCCAGGACCAGCTTCTGGTACCGGCGCGTGTTCGGCGTCGTTGTGCCTTTGGTGTTGGCGCCGGTGTCGATGTCGCGCCACGCGCCCGTCCGGTCTTCGCGGACCGCCGTCACCGAGGCGTCGTCGAGGAGCACGTACCCGCCGACGTCCTCCAGGTGCACCCAGCGCGGACGACGCAGCGCCGTCGCCCGGCCGAGGCCGGTGGCCACTCGCCGGCCGTCGGCCAGCAGTGCGCCGCGGCCGCCCTCGCCGAGGTTGCGGTTCTCGATCGTCGTGCGCACCGCGTAGGACGACGTGCCGGTGATCCCGGCGCCGAGGCAGACGATCCCGGCCGGGGTGAAGAACCACGACTTCTTCGCGACCAGCGACCCGTCCCAGTTGGTGAAGTCGAACGCGTAGGCGCCGTGCCGGGCGTCCCAGCGGACGCCGCCCGTGTGGGTGTTCGGGCCCACCGGCACGCCGCCGAACTTGGGGTCGACCGGGCCGTCGTGCTCGGTCGTGCCCGGCAGCAGCAGCGGGTCCACCGTCGGCCAGTAGGCGTCGGTGTAGTGGCCCTTGGCGTTCGGCAGGAACGTGTACAGCACGCCGTCGCCGACGTGGTAGCCCTTGAGGTTCTGGCCGTTGATGGCTTCGTAGCGCGAGATCCGCGTGGAGCTGACGCCCAGGGAGGCCGACCAATCGTCGGTGACGTGCACCAGCCGGTCCTGCTGGCCGAAGATCCGGTGCGTCGCCACCACCCGCGCCGGGCGCGCTCCCGAGGCGAGCATGTCCTGCGCGAACTCGATGCCCGGCGTCGCCACGAGGTCGGGGCCGGGCGCGAACCGCTCGGGGTCGGGGATCTTGAGGAACGGCGCGTACTCGCCTTCCTTGATCCACTTGGCGGCCAGCGCGTTCAGGTCGGTCTTCGTCTTGCCGGTCGCCGTCCGGGCCAGCACGAGGGTGGCCACCGTGAGCTGGTGGCCGATGTCGTGGCCGGTCTCGCCCTGGCGCGAGAGCATCCGCCCGCGCACCGGCTCCATCAGCGCGCCCGCGTAGACGAACGGCGCGAAGCTGTCGGCGACCAGTGCGTAGATTTTGTCCTTCAACGGCTGCGGGAGCGCGTACGCGGTGCCCTGCGTGACGTGGATGGCGCCGGCGAGCGCGGTCAGCAGCACGATGCCGTAGTGCCCGGGGTACGGGATGGTGTCGTGCTGGATGAACGAGCCGTCGACGTGGAAGCCGTCGCCGGCCGCGCGGTCGAGCTTCGCGACGACGCTCGCCGCGCCGCCGCCCGCGACGTCGGTGAGCGCGTCGATGCCGGTTCTGATCCACGCCGTGTCGCCGAGCATCGCGCCCGCGACGATCGAGATGAGCGCCTTGTCCGCGCGGTTCGCGCCGGTTTCGATGACCGACGCGTTGTTCGCGCGCAGGTTCGGGTTGCCGACGAACCGCTTGACCGGAGCCAGGTAGCGGGCCAGCTGCTCGGCGGTGAGCTGGTCGGCGACCACCGACAGCGTGTGCAGCAGGTAGTACGGGATGCCGATCTCGTAGGTGTACCAGTTGCCGATTTCGCCGACGTTCTCGTTGTACTGGCTGGCGTAGATCAGCTCCAGCGCCGCCTTGATGCGGTCGAGCACCACGGGGTCGCCGGACAGGGCCCCGCCGGGCGTACCCCAGTCGACGGCGATCGCCCGCAACCGGGCGTACATCGACGTCGTGTAGTCACTGCCCGGGCCGAGCGGCAGATCCGTCCACAGTGGAGCACCACCGCCGGCGACGGACAGGCTCCCGTTGTAGGCCTTGGCGACCCGGCCGAGGTTGGCCAGCGCCTCGGCGCGTTCCGGCGACGGCCGGTTGATCCCGGTCTGCAGCTGCCGATAGGCGGCAACGATCGCCGAGGTCGCCGCAGGCACGCCGCTCGCCGCCTTCGCCACAGGCGCGGCGAAGGCCGGGCGGGTCAGGAGCACAGTGGAAGCGGCCGCCAGGGCACCACCGCGCAGGGCATTTCTCCGGTTAACGGGCATGACAACGCCTCCCAGGAAGACATCCTCGGCTTACGGGAACGAACTTCAGCTATGCGGCGGCGTAGTGGGGCAACACCCCGCACTTTCACGTGAAAGTGCGGGGCCCAGGTGGGAGCTTTCACGTGAAAGCTCCGGTCCGGAGGCGTCACTTTCGTAGGGAAAGTGACGTCTCAGGGGGGTCGAAGCGTCACTTTCGTAGGGAAAGTGGCGTCTTGGGGTCAGCGGGTGCCGTTGGTGCGGCGGGGGAGCTGCCAGGGGTTGGCCTCCTGCAGGGGTTCGGGCAGCAGCGCGTCCGGGAAGCCCTGCCAGGCGACCGGGCGCAGGAACCGCTCGATCGCCGCCGTGCCGACGGACGTCGTCGTCGGGGCCGTCGTGGCCGGGTACGGGCCGCCGTGCTGCTGGGCCCAGCTCACCGTCACGCCGGTGGGCCAGTCGTTCCACAGCAGCCGGCCGGCGATGCGGGTCAGCGCCGGCAGCACCGGCCGGATCCAGTCCGCATCGGACTCCTCGCCGTGGATCGTGGCGGTGAGCCCCGGTTCGATGACGTCGAGCAGGCTCAGCAGTTCGGCCTGGTCGGCGTAGGTGACGATCAGCGACGCCGGCCCGAAGCACTCTTCGTGCACCGTGGCGCCGCCCTCGAGGAACTGCTTGCCGGTGGTCGCCAGCAGGGTCGGGGTGAACGACGGCGAGGAAGAATCCGACGAAGACACGACCTCGACGCCGGAGACCTCCATAAGCGAGGAGAGCTGGGAAGCGTACCCGGAAGCGATCCGGTCGTTGAGCATCGGCTGGGCCGCGGCGCCGTCCAGCGCCGAGCGCAGCGTGTCGGTGAGGCCGTGGTCCTCGGGCAGGAACAGCAGGCCCGGCTTGGTGCAGAACTGGCCGGCGCCCAGCGTGAACGACCCGGCGTACCCCTTGGCGACGGCTTCCCCGCGGGCGGCGATCGCGGCCTCGGTGACCACGACCGGGTTGACGCTGCCCAGCTCGCCGTAGAACGGGATCGGCCGCGGCCGGGCGTTCGCGATGTCGAACAGCGCCCGCCCGCCGGGGATCGAGCCGGTGAACGACGCCGCCGCGATCCGCGGGTCCTTCAGGGCCGTGACGCCCTCGTCCTGGCCGAAGATCACGTTGAACAGGGCCGCGGGGGCGCCCGCCTTGATCAGGGCCTCCCGCACGACCGAACCGGTCTGCGCGGACAGCTCCGGGTGCCCGGGGTGGGCCTTGAGGATCACCGGGCAGCCCGCGGCCAGCGCGGACGCGGTGTCACCCCCGGCGACGCTGAACGCGAACGGGAAGTTGCTGGCCGCGAACACCAGCACCGGCCCGATCGCGGTCTTGACGCGGCGGATGTCCGGGCGCGGGCCCATCGGCCAGTCCGGGTCGGCGTGGTCGACGGTGGCGCCGAGGTACTCGCCGTCGGTGAGGACCTCGGCGAAGAGACGCAGCTGGAACGTTGTGCGCTTCAGCTCGCCGGCCAGCCGCGGCGACTCGGGCAGGTGGGTCTCGGCGTGGGCCAGCGGGACCAGTTCGCCCGCGGCGGCGTCGAGGGCGTCGGCGACGGCGGTCAGCCAGCCGGCGCGTTCGGCCGGGGTCGCCTCGGCGGCGGGACGGGCGGCCTCGGCGGCTCCCGCCAGGATCTTCTCGAGCGTGGCGGCGTCAGTGGCCTGGCTCATGGGTGGAACAGCTCCTCAGTTCTCATGGGCGGCGGCGGTGGCCGTTTCCAGGTCGGGCCAGCGACCCGGACCGGCCAGCCCGAGGTGGTACAGGTGCAGCTCGGCGGCTCCCGCCTTGGCCAGCTCGCCGACGTAGGCGGCGATGTCCGGCACCGGCGCGGCGGCTACCGCCGTGATGTAGCTGGCGATCGCGACCCGTTCGGGCAGGGCTTCCCGGGCCGCCGCGACGGCCTCGGCGCCGGTGGCGGGGGCCCACCCGAACAATACGACCGCGTCGACGTCGTCGGGCGCGGACGGCGTCAGCCCGGGCAACGCGCCGGTGACCCACGGGTCGAGCGCGCCGTGCAGCACGATCCGGATGCCCGGCGGCAGCGTGGCCAAAACCGCGGCCCGCAGCTCGTCGGTCGCCCGCTGCCGGACCCGCAGCAGCATCCGGGTCAGCTCCGGCGGCAGCCGGTCGCCGGTGATCCCCAGGTCGCCGGTCGCGACCAGCCGCCGGACCTCCTCGACGAGCTGGGCCCGGACGGTGTCCGCATCGACGTCCCACGCGGCAGCGCAGGCGTCGCAGCAGCAGATCGACAGCAGCCGGGCCACGGCGGGCGCCCACACGCCGTCGGTCTTCTCGTGCTGGTGCTGGTGGATCGCCCCGAGCGGCCCGCAGGCCTCGAGGATCACCGAAGACAGCTCCAGCCCGGCTACGGAATTCGCGACCACCGCAGCGGCGTACTCGCGCACCTCGGGCCGCGAAGGGCACAGCGCCCACGGGTAGGCCTCGCCGAAGCAGTTGCGCACCACGACGTCCGGGTGCTCGTAACCGAGCTGGGAGTTGTGGGTCAGGACGATCCAGGCGGCAGCCGGGATCGCGGCCTCGTTGAGCAGGCGGACGGCGTCGCCCCCGGAGTCGCCGGAAACGACCCAGTCCGGAGTGGACGGTCGCAGCGCACCCCACCCGTCCGGACGCACCGGCCGGTAGAACGCCGCGTGCCGCGCCACGACGGCCGTCCGCGACGGCGACCACGGCGTCGCGGCGCGAGCGCTGTGGTACGAAAGCGCCACAGCCACCTCGTCGACGCCGAGAGCGCGGGCGCGCGCGGCGAACCCGTCCTCCAGGACGTCCCAGGGGTAAGCGTATCCCGTCACCTTCACCGGCTCACCACCGCGCCGTGTTGGGCTCGAAACCGTCGACGAAGTTCCGCATGTACGTCACGTCGTCCCGCTTCGTCAGTCCACATCGGACGTAGTTCTCGTGCAGCTTGGCCAGCGCGTCCTCGTCGAGGGTGATCCCGAGGCCCGGCGTCGTGGGCACCGCGACGGCGCCGTCGGTGAACTCCAGCACGCCCGGCTCGATCACGTCCTCGACCTTCCACGGCCAGTGCGTGTCGCAGGCGTAGGTCAGGTGCGGCGTCGCCGCGGCGACCTGCACCATCGCCGCCAGGCTGATCCCGAGGTGGCTGTTGGAGTGCATCGACAGGCCGACGCCGAAGCTCTCGCAGGTCACCGACAGCGACTGCGTCGCGCGCAGACCGCCCCAGAAGTGGTGGTCCGACAGCAGCACGCCGATCGCCCGCGCCCGGAAGCCCGGCTCGATGTCGCCGAAGTTGACCACACACATGTTGGTGGCCAGCGGCATGGACGCCTCGGCGGCCACCTGGGCCATGCCCTCGATGCCCGGCGTCGGGTCTTCGAGGTACTCGAGGACCCCGTCGAGCTCGGACGCGACGCGGATGCTCGTCTCGACCGTCCAAGCGCCGTTCGGGTCGATCCGGAGCGGGTGCCCGGGGAAGGCCTCGGCCAGCGCACGGATCCCGTCGATCTCCTGGGCCGGCTCGAAGACCCCGCCCTTGAGCTTGATCGACTTGAACCCGTACTCGTCGGCCATCCGCTTCGCCGACCCGACGAGGGTCTCCGGGGTGGTGATCTCGCCCCAGGAGTCCTCGCGGCCGTCGACGTGCTTGCCGTACTTGTAGAACAGGTAGGCGGAGAACTCGACGGCGGCACGGACCTGGCCGCCGAGCAGGTCGGTCACCGGACGGCCCAGGTAGTGCCCCTGCGCGTCCAGGCAGGCCACCTCGAACAGCGAGTACACGCTCGCGATGGTCTTGCGGATGGAGAACCCGCCGATCAGGCCGTGCGCGTCGGTCAGCACCGTGTCCGACAGCGCTTCGGCGACCAGCCGCTGCAGGCCGGGCAGGTCGAACACGTCGTGGCCGCGCAGCCGCGGCAGCACCTTGCGCACCTCGCCGAGGAAGGCTTCGTCGCCGTAGGACTCGCCGAGCCCGACGACGCCGTCCTCGCACTTGACCTGGACGACGCTGCGCAGCGCGAACGGCTCGTGCACGCCCATGACGTTGAGCAGCGGCGGGTCCGCGAACGCGACCGGGGTCAGCACCACGTCGAGGATCTGCATCAGCCGAGCCCCTTCAGCGTGACGAAGCCGTCCTCCACGACCTTTTCGAGCCGGTGGATCTGCTCCGGTGTCGGCTCGACCAGCGGCGGCCGGACCGGGCCGACCTTGTCACCGCGCAACCGGGCGGCGGCCTTCACCAGGGACACGGCGAAGCCGGGCGTCTCGTCCCGCAACGCCACCAGCGGCAGGTAGAAGCCCGTCAGCAGGGCGTCCATCACGCGCGTGTCGCCTTCGCCGAGCGCGCGGTGGAAGCGGTGCGCGATCTCCGGCGCGAAGCAGTGCACCGCCGAGGAGTACCGGGCGACGCCGATCGCCGCGTACGCCTTGGCGGAGACCTCCGCGGTCGGCAGCCCGTTGAAGAACAGGAAGTTCCGCGCCCGCTCGGTGTCCAGCGCGCGGATGGTGGTGACGATCCGGGTCATCGTCTCGACGTCGCCGTAGCCGTCCTTGAGGCCGGCGACCGAGGGGATGTCCAGCAGCGAAGCCGCGGCCGGCGCGCTGAACACGCCGGTGCCGCGGTGGTAGACGATGACCGGCACGGACGAGTCGCCGACGGCGTAGCGGACGAAGTCGACCAGCCCCGCCTGCGGCCCGGTGACGAGGTACGGCGGCAGCAGCAGGACGCCGTCCGCGCCGCCGGACTGGGCCGCCGCGATACCGGCCCGCGCCGACGCCGCGCCGCCACCGGCGCCCACCCAGACCGGGACGCGGCCGGCGGCCACCTCCCGGGTCCGGGTGAGCACCGAGGCGTGCTCGGCGGGCGAGAGCGAGCTGAACTCGCCGGTGCCGCACGCGACGAACAGCGCACCGGCGCCCGCCGCGATGTGGCTCTCCACGTTCTCCGCGAGCGCGTCGAGGTTGACCTCGAGGTCCTCGGTGAACGGGGTGAGGGGGAACGCCAGCAGGCCGTCCAGCTCGATCTCGTTCTGTGCCATCTGTTTTCTGCTCTCTCGTCCTTTTTCGGGTTCGGCCGGGTGGGGCCAACGTCAGGCGGGCACGGTCGTGCCTTCCTTCTTCCGGTCGACGTCGTCGTCGGCGGCGTTCACGGTGTCGACGATCTCATCGGCCACCGCGCTGCGCTCGGGCGCCAGCAGGCCGAGACCGATGTAGAGCACGAGCGAAACCAGGATCGGCGTCGCGACGAGCACGGTCTGGTTCGCCTTGAACACGTAGTACACCAGCGCGTAGTCGATCAGGCCGCCCGCCCAGGAGATCAGCGCGGCGCGCGGGCCGCACTTGCGGAACCACGGCAGCATGCCCAGCAGCAGCGGGATCGAGATCGGGCCCATCAGCGCCGCGACCCAGTTGACGACGATCTGCAGCACGCCGCCGAGGTTCTGCGCCTGCGTGGCCACGAGCATGGTCAGCGCGACGAAGATCACCGTGGTGATCCGCGCGGCCTTCAGGCCCTGGACGTCGGTCCACTGCCGGGTGCGGCGGAACATCGCCGGGATCATGTCCCGGGTGATCACCGCGGAGATCGCGTTGGCGTCGGAGGAGACCATCGCCATGGTGTGCGAGAAGATGCCGGCCAGCACCAGGCCGATCAGGCCCGGCGGCAGGAACGTGGTGGTCATGATCGCGTACGACTGCGTCGGGTCCTTGACGCCCGGGATGAGCAGCGGCGCCGCGAACATCGGGAACATCAGCACCAGCGGCCACAGCAGGTACAGCGCGGACGACAGCCGCGCGCCGCGCTTGGCCGCGCTCGTGGTCGGCGCGGCCATGTACCGCTGCGCCAGGTTCCACATGCCTCCGTTGTACTCCAGCGTCTTCACCAGCACGTAGATGAGCAGGAAGATGGTGGTGTACTTGGACGTCACCGGGTCGACGTGGCCCGCGGGCAGCTTGTCCCACATCGTCCAGAGCGCGGAGATCCCACCCAGCTTGCCCAGCACCACGACGATCATCACGATCGCGGCGATGGCCTGGATGACGAACTGGCCGAAGTCGGTGAGCGCGTCGGCCCACAGGCCGCCGATGGTGCAGTAGACCAGGGTGACCGCGCCGGTGATGAGGATGCCGAGGTTGTAGTCCAGCCCGGCGAAGACGTGCAGCAGCGTCGCGACGGCGAACCACTTGGCCGCGATGTCGAAGATCTTCAGCAGGCTGCCGCTCCAGGCGAGCGCCTGCTGCGTCGGCACGTTGTACCGCTTGGCCAGGTACTCCAGCGGCGAGGCGACGCCGAGCTTCGAGCGCAACCGGTTCCAGCGGGCGGCGAACAGCCAGCTGCCGATGCCCACGCCGATGCCGATGCTGGCGAAGCCCCAGAAGTACACGGTGATGCCCGACGTGTACGCGACGCCCGCGTACGCGACGAAGAGCACGGCGCTGTAGCCGGACATGTGGTGTGAGATGCCGGCCAGCCACCACGGCATCTTGCCGCCGGCCGTGAAGAAGTCCTTGACGTCGCTGACCCTCTTGTGCGACCACCAGCCGATCACGATCATCAGCGCGAAGTACGCGCAGATCATCGTCCAGTCGAGTGCGTGCACCGCAGGCTCCCTTCCGCGTCCACGTCGATGTGGTGTCACTGTTCACATCTATGAACGGAGTCTGTTATAGTGATTATGTTCATCCATAAGAACGTTGTTCGGGACGCTAATATGGCCGGAGTCACAAGTCAACGGCCGGACGGAGGCACGCAAATGCCGCAAAAGGTGGACAACCCCGCGACGGCCGACGGCGCCCCCGCCGAGTCCTCGGGCGTCAAGTCCGCGCGCCGGGCCGTCGACCTCATCGAGACCTTCGCGGCGAACGACGTCTGGCTGTCGCTGTCGGACCTGCACGCGCGCACCGGCTTCCCGCGCTCGTCGCTGCACGGCCTGCTGCGGACGCTCCTGGAGGCCGGCTGGCTCGAGGCGGACGCCAACACCGCCCGCTACCGCCTCGGCGTCCGCGCGCTGATCTGCGGCACGGCGTACCTGGACCGCGACGCCGTGGTCCCGTTCGCCACCGAAGCGCTGGAGCGGATCCGGGAGAAGACCGGCTTCACCGCGCACTTCGCGCGCCGCAACGGCACCGAGGTCGTCTACCTGGAGACGCGCGAGTCGCAGCGCTCCACGCACCTCGTCTCCCGCGTCGGGCGCACGCTGCCCGCGCACGCGACCGCGCTGGGCAAGGCGCTGCTGGCCGAGCTGACGCACGACGAGATCGAGGCGCTGATGCCCTCGGCACTGACCGCGCTGACCCCGAACACCATCACCACGCTCGAAGGCCTGCACGCCGAGTTCGCCGCCACCCGCGAACGCGGGTACGCCGCCGAGGTCGAGGAAGGCACGCTGGGCGTCCGGTGTGTCGCCGCGGTGATCCCGTACCGCATCCCGGGCACCGACGCGATCAGCTGCTCGATGCCGATCGCCCAGGTGACCGACGACGACGCCCGCCGCGTCGGCGAGCTGCTCGCCGAGACCACCGCCGAGCTCGGGCAGCAGCTGCGCCGGGCCGGCATCCGTTAACCCTTCTGTGTGAGAGGAACCCCATGACGGACCAGCGTGTGCTCATCACCGGGTCGGCGGGTGTCGTCGGCACCCTGATGCGCCCCCGCCTGCGGCGCCCCGGCCGGGTGCTGCGCCTGCTCGACCTGGCCCCGCAGACGGCTTCGGACGACTCCGAAGAGGTCGTGACGGGGTCGGTGACCGACGCTTCGGCGATGGCGGCGGCGTGCGAAGGCGTCGACGCGCTGATCCACCTGGGCGGGCACAGCCGCGAGAACTCGTGGGAAGCGACGCTCGACGTCAACATCAACGGGACGCAGACGGTCCTGGAGGCGGCCCGGGTCGCGGGGATCCAGCGGGTGATCCTGGCGTCGAGCAACCACGCGGTGGGCTTCCGCCGGGTGGATTCCGACCTCCCGGCGGACTCGTCACCGCGGCCGGACACGTACTACGGCGTCTCCAAGGCGGCGATCGAGGCCCTCGGAAGCCTGTACCACTCGCGCTTCGGCATGGACGTCATCGTGATCCGGATCGGATCGTGCTTCGAGACGCCGTTGCCGCTGGGCCCGCGCGGCCTGTCGACGTGGCTCTCCCCCGACGACGGCGCGCGGCTGTTCGAGGCGTGCCTTTCGGCGCCGTCGCCGGGGTACCGGCTGATCTGGGGGGTCTCGGACAACACGCGCCGGATCTACTCGCTGGCCGAGGCGGAGGCGCTGGGCTACAAGTCCCTGGACGACGCGGAGGTGTACGCGGACCAGCTGGCTTCGAAGCCCGCACCGACGGGCCCCGCGGCCGAGTACGTCGGCGGCCCGTTCTGCACCGCTCCCCTGGGCGTCTTCAACCCGCTCTGAGGCCCGCTCCCGAACGCCCCAATGTGGCGTTGGTTGCGTTGGACGCACCCAATGTGGCTTGGGTTCTTGGGGTGGTTGCAACATCGTGTGGTTGGAGGGTGTTGTGGCTGGTCGGGTGGGTCGGG
>NZ_JAVHJU010000042.1 GCF_031082405.1 Amycolatopsis sp. A133 | reverse complement strand
GTTCGCGGCTGACGGTCGAGGGCGACCGGCCGATCGCCCTCGCGATGGCTCGAATACCCTCGCCGGCCGCTCGGCGAAAGGCGATCTCTTCCCGGTCGGCGAACGACAGACGGGCCGGGCGACTCGTAGATTTACGTCGCTGTGGTGGCATCACCCCACCAGCCTCGCGGAACCACCGCCAGGCGACGGTCTTCGACACGCCGACCGTCGCGGCAGCGACCTCGATGACCTCACCTCGACGGATCCACTCCCAGAACGAGCGCTGAATCTCGACCGATATCGCAGGACGCCCCAACCCAAACACCTCGTCATGACGAGGTGTTGCGCTGACTCCTTGAACCTAAGCAGCCTGCTCGGTCGGGAAATGCCCCCGTGCGCGGATCGCTCGCCGATAACGAGCATTCAATGACTCGATCGCGTTCGTGGAGCAGATCATCGTCCGGATCTCGACGTCGTAATCGAGGAACGGAATGAACTCTTCCCAGGCGTTGCGCCAGAGCCGAATCATCGCCCCGTACTTCCTCTTCCATTTCTCTTCGAGCTCGTCCATCGCGATAGCCGCGGCGTCCGGACTGGGCGCGGTGTAGATGGGTTTGATATCCCGTTTCACCGCGTCCCGGTCCTGACTGGGAACCAACCGGAAGGTGTTCCGGATCAAGTGGACAATGCAGGTTTGGACAATCGTTTGCGGCCACACGTTCGCCACGGCATCGGGGAGCCCTTTGAGGCCGTCGCAGACAAGGAAGAACACATCCCGGACGCCGCGGTTCTTCAGATCGATCAGCACACTCATCCAGAACTTCGCGCCCTCGCCACCGGTGCCCATCCACAGGCCCAGGACATCCTTGCAGCCGTCCACGGTGACCCCAATGGCGGCGTAGACGGGCCGGTTGGCGACCTGCCCGTCACGGACCTTGACATGGATCGCGTCGATGAACACCGCCACGTAAATCCCGTCGAGGGGGCGGTTGGTCCAGTCGTTCATTTCGGCGACGACCTTGTCGGTGATCCGTGAGATTGTCTCCTTGCTGACCGAGGCTCCATAGATTTCGGCGAAATGCGCGGAAATCTCGCCGGTGGTCATCCCTTTCGCGTACAGCGACAGCACGATCTCGTCCACGTCAGTCAGCCGGCGTTGCCGCTTCTTCACGATATGCGGCTCGAACGTGCTCTCCCGGTCCCGCGGAACCTCGATCCGAATTTCACCGGCGGCGTCCGAGAGCACCGTTTTCGGCCGGGTGCCGTTGCGGACATTCGTCGACTCACGATCCGGGTCGGCCTGGTTCTTCTCATGGCCGAGGTGCTCGGTCATTTCCTCGTTGAGGGCGGTTTCCAGCACGTTCTTGGTGAACAGCTTCAGCAGGCCGTCCGGGCCGGTCAATGCCAGCCCGCGGGCCTTCGCCTCGGCCACCATCGCCGCTGCCGCGGCCTGCTCCGGCGACAGCTCCCGCGCCGGCTTCGACTCACGCTTACGTGGACTCACAAGGTCCGATGTCATCACTCACCGTGCCCATCCCGCCGGACCTCAGCCCGGCGTGTCGGGCCGGAAACACCGATCTTGGGACAGTCCCGCCCGGAACGCGAGTCATCCGTGACTGGAGAGGCATTTCGCGTGATTCGCGGGGCATTTCGCGTGACTGGCGGGGAATCTCGCGTGATTCGCGGGGCATCTCGCGGGTCAGAGGCTGGGGACGGGACTTACCACCCGGCGGCGGGGACGGCCCAGGAGGCGGCGACCCACGTCGAGGAGTTCCGTGCGCAGCTCTTCGTCGCCCAGGCCGGCCAGGTCCGGGGAGCCGCCCGCCATCGCGATGCCCGTCAGCGTCACCAGGGCGTTGACCCGGTCCGCCGTGGCCGGGTCGGGGCCCGACAGGATGCCGAGCAGCGCGCGGCCGAAGCCCTCCATGCCGCCGTGGGCCGACTTCTCGATCGCACGGGCGATCCCCGGGTCGCTCGAAAACAGCGCCACCAGCGCCCGGTGGCGGATCACCAGGTCGACGAACCCCTCCAGCAGCAGGTCCACCTGCGCGCCCCGGCGCTTCTGCGCTGCCGCGCGGCGGACGAGGTCGTCCAGGTCGCGGACGCCCGGCTCGGCGACCGCCTCGGTGATCTCCGCCTTCGTCTTGAAGTGGTAGTACACGGCCGCCTTGGTGATGCCCAGCGCGTCCGCGATCATCTGCAGCGACGTGCCCTCGACCCCGTGTTCGGTGAACAGGCGCAGCGCGGTCTGCAGCAGACGGGTCCGGGTGTCCTCGGCCGGGCCGGCGGTCATTCTTCCTCCTCAGCAGCCGTCGGAGCCTACGTCACGCCTTGTCGATCGGCAAACCGCCTTACTAGCCGAACGGCTAGGGATAAACCTAGCTGTTCGGCAAGTCACATACTTGCCGATCGGCTTGGAGTCACCCTTGCCGATCGGCTAGCGTGGAACTCACTTGATGGAGTGACTTCACCCCGTTCGGGCGAAACGGAGCTGACTCGTGGCGACCTTCCTGTACCGGCTCGGCCGGTTCTCCTTCCGGCGCCGGGCGCTGGTCGCGGCCGTCTGGGCGGCGATCCTCGTCGCGCTCGGGCTCGGCGCGCTGACGCTGTCGGGGCAGCTGTCGAACTCGGTGACGATCCCCGGCACCGAGTCGCAGCGGGCGATCGACCAGCTGACCGAGAAGTTTCCGCAGGCCAACGCGGGTGGCGCCACCGCGCGGGTGGTCATCGAGGCCCCGGCCGGGACCACGGTGACCGACGCGAAGGGCAAGGCCGCCGTCGAAGCACTGGTCGGGCAGCTGAAGACGGCGCCGAAGGTCGCCGCCGTCGTCGACCCGTTCCAGGCGCAGTCCATCTCACCCGATCAGCGCGTCGCGCTCGCCCAGGTCAGTTACGGAGCGAAGGCGTACGAGCTGACCGACGAGGACCGCCAGGCGCTGCTGGACACCGCGAACGCCGTCCGCGCCACCGGGTTCACCGTCGAGTTCGGCGGTGACGCCGTGCAGGGCGTGCCCGCGACCGGCGCCACCGAAGGCCTGGGCGTCGCGGTCGCCGCCGTCGTGCTGGTCATCACGTTCGGCTCGCTGCTCGCGGCCGGCATCCCGCTGCTCACCGCGCTGATCGGGGTCGGCATCGGGATGGCGGGCATCCTGCTCGCGTCGGGCTTCCTGGAGCTGAACTCGAACACGCCGATCCTGGCGCTGATGATCGGCCTGGCCGTCGGCATCGACTACGCGCTGTTCATCGTGTCGCGCTACCGGCACGAACTGAGCATCGGCCGCGAGCCCGAAGAAGCCGCCGGACGCGCCGCGGGCACCGCCGGATCCGCCGTGGTGTTCGCCGGGCTCACCGTCATCATCGCGCTGGCCGGCCTCACCGTGGTCGGCATCCCGTTCCTGGGCCAGATGGGCGTCGCCGCCGCGGTCACCGTCGCGATCTCCGTGCTC
Source organism: Amycolatopsis sp. A133 (assembly GCF_031082405.1). Classification (GTDB taxonomy): domain Bacteria; phylum Actinomycetota; class Actinomycetes; order Mycobacteriales; family Pseudonocardiaceae; genus Amycolatopsis. The sequence goes on along the minus strand of NZ_JAVHJU010000042.1, from coordinate 74,161 downwards.
ATCGCCCTGACGCTGCTGCCCGCGATCCTCGGCTTCGCCGGGGCCCGGGTCGCCGCGAACCGCATCCGCCTGCGCCGCAAGCCGGTCGAAACGACGCACGGCGAGCGTTGGGCGCGGTTCGTCGCCCGGCACCGGATCCCGGTGCTGCTGGTCGCGCTGGCCGGGATGGCCGTCGTCGCGCTGCCGGCGCTGGGCATGCAGCTCGGCCTGCCCAACGACAGCACCGCGGCGCCGGAGTCGACGCAGCGCAAGGCGTACGAGATCGCCAGCCGCAGCTTCGGCGAGGGCTCCAACGGCCCGCTGCTGGTCGTCGTCGACGTCGCCGCGAGCACCAACCGCCAGGCGGCCCTGGGCCGGGCCGCGGCCGACATCCAGAAGCTGCCCGACGTCGCTGCCGTCACTCCGCCGCGCGTCAACCAGGTCGGTGACACGGCGTTGCTCACGGTGATCCCGAAGAGCGGCCCGAGCAGCACGCAGACCGAAGACCTCGTCGCCGCGATCCGCACGGAATCCGGCGCGTTGGAGAACGCGACGGGCGCGAAGCTGGCCGTCACCGGGCAGACGGCGGCGAACATCGACGTCTCCGAGAAGCTGTCGGACGCGATGCTGCCGTACCTGGCGCTGATCGTCGGGCTGGCGTTCGTGCTGTTGATGCTGGTGTTCCGCTCGGTGGTGGTGCCGCTGAAGGCGACGATCGGCTTCCTCGGCTCGGTCGCGGCGACGTTCGGCGCGGTGGTCGCGGTGTTCCAGTGGGGCTGGCTGACGGACGTGCTCGGCGTCGAGTCGACCGGGCCGATCATGAGCATGCTGCCGATCCTGCTGATCGGCGTGCTGTTCGGGCTGGCGATGGACTACCAGGTGTTCCTGGTGACGCGGATGCGCGAGGAGCACGTCCACGGCGCGGAGCCGCAGGAAGCGATGGTCACCGGCTTCCGCCACGGGGCACGCGTGGTGGTCGCGGCGGCGCTGATCATGATCAGCGTGTTCGCCGGGTTCGTGCTGGCGGAGTCGTCCCTGATCCAGTCGATCGGCTTCGCGCTGGCGTTCGGCGTGCTGGTGGACGCGTTCGTGGTCCGCATGACGCTGGTCCCGGCGGTGATGTCGCTGCTCGGCCGCGGCGCGTGGTGGCTGCCGAAGTGGCTGGACCGCATCCTGCCGGACGTCGACGTGGAGGGCGAGAAGCTCACGAAGCAGCTGGACGAGCCCGGGGAGCGCGAACTGGTCGGCGCGAGCCGCTGAGCGGAGTTGTCCCCAGCCCGGCCGTGATGTGGACAATCCACTTCACGGCCGGGCTTTTCCGCTTCTCCGCCGGAGACCCACTACAGTGCGTTGTGTGACGGGGACTACATTTTTGATCACGGTCGAGGGCGAAGACGACGCGCTCGGCCTGCTGCGCTGGCTCGAGGAAGACTTCCGCGGAAAGGTGCGCCTCGCCAACCATTCCGCCGGCGAAGGCATGATGGGCCCGGCACTCGACACCGTGGCATTGGTGCTCACCAGCGGTTTCACCGCGATGACCACCTCACTCGTCGCGTACCTCAAGACGCGCGGCATGAAGGTCGACATCACGGTCACGGCGGGCGACAAAACCGTTTCCCTGAAGGGGGAACGCATTACCCGGACCGCCGTCAAGGACCTCAACGACACCGCGGTCGCCTTGGCCAAGCAGCTGGGCGAGGAATGAATGCGCCTGGCCGACCCCGAGAAGTCCAAAGCGATCCTGATCGGCGCCGCCCAGTACGACGATCCGGAGTTGGCCGAGATCGCCCAGGCGAAAGCCAACGTCGAGGACCTCGCCGCCATCCTCGCCGACCCTGAGCTCGGCGGGTTCCTGCCGGGCAACGTCCGAACGATGGTCAACCCCCGGCACAAGGAAGACGCGGGGCTGCAAATCGCGCGCTGGTGCCGCACCGCCACGGACACCTTGGTCGTGTACTACACCGGCCACGGACTGGTCGACATCAACGGCGAGCTGCTGCTCGCCACGAGCGACACGATCGAGGCCGAGAAGGAATACCGCTCGCTGCGCGTCGAGATGCTGCGCCGGGCCGTCAACCAGAGCGACGCCAAGATCAAGATCTTCATCGTGGACTGCTGCTACTCAGGCCGTGCCTTCGGCCAGACCATGGCGAACGAGGCCTCCGGAGTGCTCGACCAGATCGAGACGACGGGCACGTGCGGCCTCGCCTCGGCGCCCCGTCACCTCGCTTCCCTGTTCGTCGAGGGCGAGCGGCACACGGTGTTCTCGGGCGAGCTGATCACGGTGCTGCGGGAAGGGCTGCCCGAAGAGGGGTCCCTGCTCTCGCTGTTCGCGGTCTACCGGGAGCTCCGCCGCCGGATGCGGAAACGCGAGCACCCCGAGCCGAAGATCGTGCACAGCGACTCGGTCAGCGAGTTCGCCCTGGTCCGCAACCAGTCCCACCGTCCGGCGGCGGACGCGCCTCCGCGAGCCGCGGCTCCGCTGCCGCCGCCGTCCCGGCCCAGCCGGTTGCTCGTGCACACCGTCGCCGACGCCGACGCGCTCGTGAGCGGCTTTCCCCGGGGCGGCACCACGAACACCGAGCTCGCCACCGCGGCGATGCATCCGGCCTGGCCCGTGCTCGCGCGGCTGCGGTTCGTCTCGGAGCTGGCGCACGCGGGCCAGAAGTTCTTCGCCGAACAAGCCTTGCGAGAGTTCCAGGTGCCCGATGCGGCGCGGGCGTTCGCCTCCGTCAAGCGTCTGCACCGGAACCTGCACAGTGGCCGAGCGTGGGTGACCGCCGAGTGGGACATCGGCGAACTGGCTCCGGACGGCGCGGAGGTGACGGACGTCGCGGCCCGGCAGCTTTGGGGCGTCGCCATGGCGATGCTGCTCGCCGCCGCCGAGCTGCCCACGCCGGTGCGCATCCAGGCGATCCGGGAGCTCGCCGACCTCGGCCACCCCGACGAGGCGGAGCTGATCGCGCGCGGCATGCTGCGCGACCGGCGGGCCGTCCCCGCGCTGATCGCCGAGGTCAAGACTTTCCTGCGCCAGGCAGCAGCCGGAACACCGGATCGGACCGGCGCAGTTCGTCCAGCACCCGGGCGATCCGGCCCGGCCGAGCCCCCGACCTGATCACGAAGACCAGTTCGGTGAGCGCCCGCATCCCCCAGCGGACCGCGACCACGGCCGCTCCGAGCGCTCCGGCTTGGAGAACGATCGCCAGCCAGCCCGTCAGTCCCCCGAAGAACGCCATGACCAGCGAAGCCACGACAGCAAGGCCGGCAACGAGCGCGCCGATCGCCGAGAGCCCCGGCTTGCTGCCGATCGCCTCGACGAGCACCGCTCCGGACACAGCTTCCCACGTCTCACGGCCCACTAGCGAGTAGAGCAGCAGGAACGAGAGAAACGGGACGATCAGGTACCCGCCGAGCACTGCCGTCGAAATCAGCAGGACCTCGACGAACGATGGCAGGTCGAACGACGCCACGATGGTGATCAGCACCGCGGCCACGCCGGCCCCGACGCCCGCCGTCAGCAACAACCGGCTCCCGTAGTGATCCGCCAGGGACTCCACGTCCGGGAACCCCTCAGCCGAGAAGATCACTGCCACGGTGCCGACGGAAGCGGCGGCGAAGAACGCCGTGCTCACGTTCATCAGGTCGTCCCAGCCGGAACCGAAGTCGACAAAGATGTCGGCGACCAGCGAAGCCACGGCGAAGAACGGCAACCTCACGATCGCGTCGTCCCCGTCGTTGGTGAACGAGACGGCAGTCGCCCCGACGCCGACCAGTGACGCCACCACGATGCCGAACAGCGGCTGGGGAGCGTGTATCCGGTCGTCGAAGTGCGTCACCTTCTGGGCGACCACCGCCCCGATCCCGATGGCCAGTACGAAGATCCCGTAGCCGTAGCCCTCCTGGGCGAGCGCAGTCAGCAGCAGCACGGTGCCCGTGCCGATCGCGAACCACGAAGCACCCGCGACCACGCCCGCGCTCTGCGGCGGAACGGTGACGACCAGGTGCGCCAGCAGCGCGGCAACACCCAGCATGATCACAAAAAGTCCGGCCCTGCCCACGGTCGGTCATCGTACCGCGGGTGCGCTCCGCGCTAGCCCATGAACCAGAAGATCGCGCCGCCGATGGCGAGCAGGGCCGCGACGCCCAGCACCACGGCGAAGACCTTCGCCGTCTTCCACGTCGAATACACGCCGCCCACCAGGAACCCACCGAGGGCGAGCAGCAGAACTCCGACGACTCCGTTGCTCACAGCACGCCCTTCGTCGACGGGATGCCGCCCGCACGCGGGTCCGGCTCGGTCGCCGCCCTCAACGCCCGTGCCACCGCCTTGTACTCCGCCTCCGCTATGTGGTGCGGGTCGCGGCCGTGGATCACCCTCACGTGCAACGCGATCTGGGCGTGGAACGCCAGCGAGTCGAACACGTGCCGCGTCAGCACGAACGGGTAATTGCCGCCGATCGTGAACGTGTTGAACTGCTCCGGCTCGCCCACGTGCACGCAGTACGGCCGGCCCGAGACGTCGATCGCCGCGTGGGCCAGGGTTTCGTCCATCGGGATCCACGCGTCGCCGAAGCGGCGGATTCCGCTCTTGTCGCCCAGGGCCTGGCGGATCGCCTGGCCCAGCACGATCGCCGTGTCCTCCACCGTGTGGTGGGCGTCGATGTGGACGTCGCCGGTGGCCTCGACCTTGAGGTCCAGCGAACCGTGGACGCCGAACGCCGTCAGCATGTGGTCGTAGAACGGCACGCCGGTCGAAATCTCGACCTCGCCCGTGCCGTCGAGGTCCAGCTGGACGGAGATCGAGGACTCCTTGGTGGTCCGTTCGACCTTGCCGATGCGGGTCATCGCGAGACTTCCTTACTCGCCTCGAGGAAGGCGTCGTTCTCTTCCGGGGTGCCGATGCTCACGCGCAGGTGACCGGGGATGCCCGGGTCGCGGATCAGCACTCCGGCCTCCAAATAGGACTTCCAGGCCGCCGACGGCGACGCAAACCGTCCGAAGAGGACGAAGTTCGAGTCGCTCGGTACCGGGTCGTAACCCAGGCCCGCCAACGCCTCCACGACCCGGTCGCGTTCCGCGGCCAGCTTGTGCACACTGTCCAAAGTGGCGTCCGCGTGCCGCAGGGCCGCCCGCGCCGCCGCCTGCGTCAGGCGCGAAAGGTGGTACGGCAGGCGCACCAGCTGCAACGCGTCGACCACCGCCGGCGCCGCCGCCAGGTAACCGAGCCGGCCGCCCGCGAACGCGAACGCCTTGCTCATCGTGCGGGAGACGATCAGCCGCGAAGGGTAGTCCGCCAGCAGCTCGACCGCGCTCGGCTGCGAAGAAAACTCCACGTACGCCTCGTCGACGACGACGATCCCGGTGGCCGCGTCGAGCAGCGCGCGCAGCTCGGCGAGCGGGATCGAGCCGCCGGTCGGGTTGTTCGGGCTGGTGACGAACACGACGTCCGGACGCCGTTCCGAGATGATCGACGCCGCCGCGGCCGTGTCGAGCGTGAAGTCGTCGCGACGCGGCGACGGCACCCACTCGGTGCGGGTGCCCGACGCGATGATCGGGTGCATCGAGTACGACGGCTCGAAGCCGAGCGCGCTGCGCCCGGGACCGCCGAACGCCTGCAGGATCTGCTGCAGCACCTCGTTGGACCCGTTGGCGGCCCAGACGTTCGCCTCCGACAGCACCACCCGCGTCGACACGCTCAGGTAGTCGGCCAGGTCCTGCCGCAGCGCCACCGCGTCCCGATCCGGATAGCGGTGCAGCTCGGCGGCCTCGAGACGGACCGCCTCCGCGATGTCCGCGACCAGCGAAGGCGGCGGCGGGTACGGGTTCTCGTTCGTGTTGAGCCGGACCGGGACGTCCAGCTGCGGCGCGCCGTAGGGCGACTTGCCGCGCAAGTCCTCCCGCAGCGGCAGCTGGTCCAGGGTGACGTCTTCGCCGATGGTCATCGGACCGAACCTCCGAAGCGCGCGGCGACGGCCTCGCCGTGCGCGGGCAGGTCCTCGGCGTCGGCCAGCGCGACGACGCGGCCGGCGACGTCGCGCAGCGCCTCCTCGGTGTAGTCCACGACGTGGATGCCCTTGAGGAAGCTCTGCACGGACAGGCCCGAGGAGTGGCGGGCGAACCCGCCGGTGGGCAGCACGTGGTTGGACCCGGCGCAGTAGTCGCCGAGCGAGACCGGGGCGTACGCGCCGACGAAGATCGCGCCCGCGTTGCGGACCCGGGCGGCGACCGCGCGCGCGTCCGCCGTCTGGATCTCCAGGTGCTCGGCGGCGTAGGCGTCGACGACCCGCAAGCCGTCGTCCACCGTGGACACCAGGATGATGCCCGACTGCTTGCCGGCCAGTGCTTCGGCGACGCGCTCGGCGTGCTTCGTCGCGGCGACGCGGTTCACCAGTTCCTTGTCGACGGCGTCGGCCAGCTCCGCCGACGTCGTCACCAGCACGCTCGCGGCGAGGGGGTCGTGTTCGGCCTGGCTGATCAGGTCGGCGGCGACGTGGACCGGGTCGGCCGTCTCGTCGGCGAGGATGGCGATCTCGGTGGGCCCGGCCTCGGCGTCGATGCCGATCAGGCCGCGCAGGAGCCGCTTGGCCGCGGTGAGGTAGATGTTGCCCGGCCCGGTGACGATGTCGACCGGGGCGAGCTCGGCGCCGTTGGTGTCCGTGCCGCCGTAGGCCAGCAGTGCGACGGCCTGCGCGCCGCCGGCCGCCCACACCTCGTCGACGCCGAGCAGCTCGGCCGCGGCGAGGATCGTCGGGTGCGGCCGCCCGCCGAACGCGGCCTGCGGCGGCGAGCAGACGACCAGCGAGCCGACGCCGGCGATCTGCGCCGGGACGACGTTCATCACCACGGTCGAGGGGTACACGGCCAGGCCACCCGGGGCGTACAGCCCCACGCGCTCGACCGGCACCCACTTCTCGGTGACCGTGCCGCCCTCGACGACGGTGGTCGTGACGTCGGTGCGGCGCTGCTCGGCGTGCACCTTCCGGGCGCGGGTGATCGACTCCTCCAGCGCGGCGCGCACGGCCGGGTCCAGCTGCTCCAGCGCCCGCGTCAGCTCGGCCCGCGGCACGCGCACGGCGTCCGGGCGGACCTTGTCGAACTTCTCGGTGTACTCGAGGACGGCTTCGACACCGCGGTCACGGACCGCCTCGACCACCGGGCGCACGTGATGCAGCGCCGCGTCCACGTCGTATTCGGCGCGCGGGAGCGTGGCGCGCAGTTCGGTGGCGGTCGGGACCTGCCCGCGCAGGTCGGTGCGGTTCAGCATGCCCACCAGGGTACGAGGTCACGCCCAAGGGGTTTTCGGCGATACTCCCCGGTGACGACCGATCCCAGCATGCAGGAGGCAGCGGTGGCGCGAATCGCGTTGTGCCAGGTCAACTCGGGCGACGATCCGGAGGCGAACCTGAAACTGCTTCGCTCCGGCGTGGAGGCCGCGGTGGCCGGCGGCGCGCGGATCGTCGTGTTCCCCGAGGCGACCATGGCCCGCTTCGGACGGCCGCTGGAGCCGGTCGCGGAGCCGCTCGACGGTCCCTGGGCGTCGGCCGTGGCCTCGGTGGCCGCCGAACACGACGTGGTCGTCGTCGCCGGGATGTTCACCCCGGCGGACGACGGGCGCGTCCGCAACACGCTCCTGATCACCGGCGGCGGGCACCACCGCGGCTACGACAAGATCCACCTCTACGACGCCTTCGGGTTCGCCGAGTCGGACACGGTGGCGCCCGGCGCTTCGCCGGTGACCTTCGAACTGGACGGCGTCGTCTACGGCGTGGCGACCTGCTACGACGTCCGGTTCCCGGAGCTGTTCCGCGCCCTGGCCGACGACGGCGCCGACGTCGTGCTGCTGCCGACGTCGTGGGGCGCCGGCGCGGGCAAGCGGGACCAGTGGGAGGTCCTGGTGCGGGCGCGGGCGCTGGATTCGGGCTGCTGGGTGCTGGGGTGCGGGCAGGCCGACCCCGCGGCGACGGGCGTCACGGTGAACCCGAAGGCGCCGACGGGGATCGGGTACTCGCTGGTGGCCGACGGCTTCGGCCGGATCGTCGCCCAGGCGGGCGCCGCTCCCGCAACCCTGCTGGTCGACGTGGACCCGGCGATCTCGGCTCAGGCCCGCGCCGCCACCGGCGCCCTCGCCAACCGCCGCCTTTGAACCACAAAGCCGCACTTTCACGTGAAAGTGCGGGGTCGGGTCGGGTCGGGCTAGCGGAGGAGGCCTTCGCGGATCGCCACCCGGACGAAGCCCGCGCGACGCCTTTCGCCCGTCTTGTCGCGGATGCGGTCCAGGTAGGAGCGGACCGTGCGGACGCTGATGTTGAGGATCTCCGCCACGTCCACGTCCCGCTCCCCCGCCGCCACCAGGCGCAGCACCTGCTTTTCGCGCTCCGACAGCACGATCTTCGGGCCCGCGTGCCGCTCTTCGCTGTCCTGGATGATCATCCCGGCCAGCGTCGGCGACACGTACGCGTTGTCGTCGGCGATCGTGCGGATCGCGCGCAGCAGCTCGTCGCCGTCGACGTCCTTGGACAGGAAGCCCTTGGCGCCCGCCTGCATCGCCCCGAGCACCTCCGGCTGTTCCGCGTGCGCCGAGACCACCAGCACCTTGTGCCCCATCTGCCCCACTTCCAGGACCGCGGCCGCGTCCTGGACCCCGCGCAGCTTGAGGTCGAGGACGACGACGCTGCCCGCCGGCTGGTCCTGGACGGCGAACCGGGCCACCGAGTCGGCGACCGCGCCGAGCTCGATGTCCGGGGCTTCGGTCAGCACGCGGGTCAGCGCGTACCGGTAAAGCGGGTGGTCCTCGATCACGCCCACGGAGATGCGCCGCGCCGACTCGCTCATTTGCGGCCGCCGCGCCGGGGGCCGGCCTCGCCGATCAGGCCGCGCCGGATGGCCTCCTTGACCAGGCCCGGCCGCCGCCGTTCGCCCGTCTTGTCGCGGATCCGGTCGAGGTAGCCGCGCACCGTGCGGACGCCGATGCCGAGGATCAGCGCGATGTCGACGTCCCGCTCCCCCGCCGCCACCAGCCGCAGCACCTGTTCCTCACGCGGGGACAGCTCGGCTTCGGCCGACACGGCGGGCCGGTCGGCGTTGTCCTTCATGATCATCCCGGCGACCACCGCCGAGACGTACGCACCGCCGCCGGCGACCGTCTTGATCGCGATCAGCAGCTCGTCCGCGTCGACGTCCTTCGACAGGAACCCGCGGGCCCCGGCCGCGATCGCGCCGAGCACCACTTCCGGCTCGGCCTGCGCGGAAACCACGAGCACGTGGTGCCCGAGCTCGCAGACCTCCAGCACGGCCGCCGCACCCGCGACGCCCGGGAGGCCCAGGTCGAGCAGGACCACGCTGCCCGGCGGCTGCCGGTGCACGTGGAACCGGGCGACCGAATCGACGACCGCGCCGAGCTCGACGAAGTCGGCCTCGGCCAGCACGCGTTCGACGGAGACGCGGTACAGCGGGTGGTCTTCGACGACCGCGACCCGGACCCGCCCCTGGTCCAGCTCACCCTCGGTCGGACGCTCTTCTGTCATGTGCACGACTTTCACCCCGTTCCACCCGACGGAGCCGGCCGTCCGGCCGAGGCCGGGTCCAGCGCGGGGCCCGTCGGCACCAATGCCAGCAAACTACCTGCGATCGGCGGCTTGGCGACGCCTCCGTAGCCGAGCGAGGCCAAAGCTTGCGCGTTCACCACCGGGTACTTCCGGCCCGTGTCGGTCACCAGGTAGGTGGTGACCGAACCGGCTTCGACGACGACGGCTCCCCCCGACGGGGGAACGAACACCTCGTCCGCCACCCTTGCTTCGGTCCGGGTGGCGACCTGGATGGCCTTGGCGCCAGCGGGAAGCGGGAATTCGGCCGAAACGAGCAACCGGCTGCCCTGAACGCACAGCGCCACGGCGTTCCCGGTGATCGGCGCCTTGCCGGGAATGCGGTCCGGGTACGCGGCCGGGTCGGCGCCGCCGGTGCGCGGCGCGGCGACCTTCGCGACCGCGGCGACGTCGGCCGCGCGGACCTCCACCGGGGCGGGCGGGCCGGGGTAGGCGGCGGCGTTGGCCCCCGTCGTCACCAGCAGGCTCGCCTCGGTCTGCCCGACCGGCTCGAGGCCGCCCGAGCGGACCAGGTAGTACGACGTGGCGGTGCCGGGCGCGGCCATCGCGTCGACGACGGCGAGGACTTCGCCGACGCGGGTGGGGCGGCCGCCCACGGCGGGCCCCGGGTCGCCGGCGCCGCCGACCGGCAGCGCGGTGAGGTCCCGGCCGGCCGGGACGGTGTCGAGCCACCGCGACGCCACCGCGATCGTCGGGTAGCTGTCGAACTGCAGCGCGGTCGCGGCCTCGTCGCTCAGTTTGTAGCGCCGTCCGCCGGCGAGCAGGAACCGCTCGCCCTGCGGCAGCCGCACGATCACGCCCTGGTCCCGCGGCAGTTCGACGCCGGACGCGGGCGGGGCCAGCAGCACGGCGGTGCGCGGTTCGGCCGACGCGGGCGCGTCCTGCGTGGTCCGGCTGCAGCTCGTCCAGGCACCGGTCACGAGGGCGTTCGCCGTCGGCAGCGAGTCGGGCGCGCCGGGGATGCCGATCTGGTCGCCGCGGCCCGCCTTGCCGAGGTTCTCCGGCGACACGGACACGGTCGCGTCGCCGTTGCCGCCGGCCAGCAGCCGCGCGGACGCGTAGTTGAGCACCGGGTGCAGCACGCCGTCGGCGCCGAGCACGAACCGCGCGCCGGTGCCCTCCTCGACGATCACCTTGCCGCCGGCCAGCCAGTCCTTGCCGCCGGAGGGGTTCAGCAGGCCGATGATGCCGAAGACGGCGGTGACCAGCAGGGCGGCCACGACGCCCAGCACCGTGCCCAGCACGAGCCGGCGGCTGGGCGAGACGGGGTGGTTGGCGTCGGCGGCGACGAGCGCGGAGACGAGCCTGCGGCGGAGGAACTGGTACGCCTGGATCTGGTCCCGCTGCGTCCACACGCTGCTGTGCCCCCGGCTGTGTGCGTCGACCCTCCGAGTGGCCGATGCTAGGCACCGGATCAGGGAGCGGCGAGGGTAATTTTTACGCCCACGCCCCATCTGGCGAGGCAGTAGCGTCGGAGGCCGGGGAAAGGGGAGCCCGTGTCCGTCGATACCGCCGTCCGCCCGGCACCGTCGCGGCCCGCGTCCACGCCGCTGCCGTGGCTGCTGCCGATCCGGCCGCTGCAGGCGGCGCTGTGGGAGCTCGCCGCGATCGCCGTGCTGCTCGCGTGGCTCGTCGACGGCGTCACGCAGCCGGTCCGGCTCGGCGTCGGCGTCGGAGCGGGCTTGGCCGTGCTGCTGACGTCGGTGCGCTTCGCCGGGCGGCACCTGGCGGGCTGGGCGCTGACGTGGACGGCGTTCCGGTTGCGCCGCCACGACACCCGCCGCGAAGGCCCGGATCCGCTGCTGCGCGTGGCCGGGCCGGTGCGGGTGCGCCAGCACGTCGACCGCGCGGGCAACCGCTTCGGCGTCGCGGAGATCGACGGCGGCTGGAGCGCGCTGATCCGCCTGACGCCCGGCCCGGGAGCGCCGGAGCCGCTGGTCGAAGCCCTGCGCTCGGCGTACCGGCGCGCGGACATCCCCCTGGCGTCGGCGCAGCTGCTGACGTGGGCGGTTCCCCGGGGTGACCAGGTGCTGCGGGTGCGCTGGCTGGCGGTGCGCTACCGGCCGGACCTCGCCCCGATCGCGGCGCTGGCCCGCGGCGGCGGCGACCTCGGGGCGCTGCGGAGCACGGCGTCGGCGGCGTTGAGCTTGATGGGCGTGCTGGCGGAGGCCGGCTACCAGAGCACGGTGCTGGAAGCCGGAGAGCTGGCGAAGGAACTGCGGGTGGCACTGGGCGTCCAGGGGCCGGCTGCCGGGCCGCCCGACCGGTGGCAGTCCTGGGTGTGGGGCGATTCGACGCAGAGATGCTTCACCACGCGGTCACCGCGGGTCCTGGACACAGCGGTCCCCGGGGCGGCCTTCACGGCCACGTCGTACACGCTGACGCGGACGGCGGGCGGCAAGGAGAAAGCGGAAGTGACGATCCGGGTGGGGGCCCGGCCGGGTGCGCCGGTTCCCGCGCCGCCCTCGGTGGTCCCGCTGCACGGGCGGCACGGTGCCGGGGTGCGGAAGACGCTGCCGCTCGCCCTGGACTCCTGACGAACTCAGTTCACCACGAACGTCCGGATGCTGCGGGCAGGCAGCTGAGCATTGAACGCCCCATTCGAAATGGTGACGTCGTTGTACCGCGCAAGATTTGCACTCGCGCTCGTCAGCCAGGTCTGAGCGGTCCCGGACCCGATATCCCGCACAGTGAACGCGAGATCGACCGCCGCGGTGTTCTTGTTGATCGTGACAACGACAATCCGGGATCCGCTCTTGAACGCCGAGACGTAAACGTTCGACTGCGGGTTCGCGGTCGCGGTGATCCGCGAGAACCCAGGACGCACCCACTTCGCGAAGTGCGCCATACAAGCACCCCGCTTGCTGATCTGCCCGTCCTCGCGCATCGGACCGTACGAGCGGCGGATGTACCACCACACGTAGGTCTGGAACCGCCCATCGACCAACGCCCGGTGGACGTGCTCACCCACGTCGAGCGCCTGCGGCCACAGGTCGGCCGAGTCGGTGCTGTTCGGGTAGTAGACCTCCGTCATCCACAGCTCTTTACCGCCACCCTTCTGCTGGAAGAGCGGATAGGGCAGGTCAGCGAACCGGGTGCCGTAGAGGTGCGTGCCGATGATGTCGACGTTCGCCAAGGCGGCGGGATCGTTGAGGATGGGGTCGGACATGGTCTTGCGGTACTGGAACGACTCGGGCGCGATGACCCGGGTGCTGATCGCGCCCGCGTTCTCGCGCAGGAACTTGACGATCTCGCTCGCGGTCCACGCCGTCCATTCCTGGGCGTAGTCCGGCTCGTTCTGGACCGAAATCCCGTACAGGTTCACGCCGTTGTTCGCCATGAACGCGGTGAAGTCGTTCAGGTGCTGCGCATAGGCACCGTAGGCGTTGTACCGCAGCCGCTTGCCGCCGGAGAAACTTTCGGTCATCGACGCGGGCGGGTTCCACGGCGAGGCGATGACCTTGGCCCCGAGCTCACTCGCGCGCCTGGCCGTGGCAACCTCGCGGCTCCAGTTGGCGCGGTCCTCGTGGACGGGGATGCGCAGCACGGTGAACCCCAGCTGCCCCGTCCCGTTGCCGAAGGCCGTTTCGCGCTGGGCGGCGGTGAGATCGCTGATCCAGACGGTGTGGTTCATCCCGCCGAAGCCGAGGATCGTCTGCTGCACGTTGGACGGCTCGACGACCACGGCGGTGGCTGCCGCAGCCGGTGTTCCCACCGCCAGCACCGGCAGCGCGGCGCTCGCCGCCAGCACGGTCCGCCGGCTCAGGAGCGGCGAACCCGCGCTCTCGGACTGGTCTGGACGTGGTGTCATGGCATCTCCCTGGTGTCGACTGCGGGGGTGGAGGCGAACAACCTGGGAGCGCTCCCAAAAACATTATTAACAGCGTCCGTGCGGCACGGTCAAGGCAACCGGTGATCGAATGAATCGACTGCCGATATTTCACGGAGTTTCACGATGAGCCATTCACGTACCGGAACAACTCAGCCGCGGACGGCTTCGTACACCCCCGCGATCATCCCCACCACCGGCACCAGCGACAGCAGCACCAGGAACTCCGACACGTCCAAAAGCCGCGACCAGTACGGCGAACGCAGCCCGCGCGCCACCCGGGTCGCGTACACGAGGCACACCACCGCCGCCAGCACCACCGCGCACCCGGCCGCGAACACCGCCGTCCGGTCGCCCGAAGCCACCAGCCACGCCCCCGCGCACACCAGCGCCGGCACGCCGAAGCCGATCAGCACCAACCGCTGCGCCCGGCCCGCGTACGACCGTGACCGCAGGATCCAAGCCAGCCCCAGCAAAACGGCCAGCCCCGCCTCCCACGACCCGCCCGAGGAAAGCACGACGGACGCCGCCAGCACCACCAGACCCAGGGCCACCAGCAACCCCGTCAGCACCGCCTGCGCGTGGGACGTCCGGCCGATCATCTCCGTCCCCAGCGACGGCTGCTCGTCCGCGCGGAACGCCTCCATGTCGTCCGGCACGCGCGGCAGCGGCAACCGGGCCAAGCGCAACGCCAGCATCGGGGCCACCGCCGCCAGCGCCGTGCTCAGCACCGCGACCACCGCCGCCGCCGACAGCGGGGACACGCCCGCCAGGAGCACGATCCCGGACGTCACCGCGCCGAAGGCCGCCGCGCCCGTGATCGCCACGAACCACGGCAGGCGATCGGCCACCGAGACCGCCGCCAGCACGCCGTACACCGTCACGGCCGCGAAACCCGCCGCCAGCGGGCCCGCCGACAGGGAGAACAGCGGATGCGGTGGCAGCACCGACATCCCCGCCAGCATGGCCACCCCGACGCCGGCCAGCGACCCCGCCGCGCCCGCCTCGGCGTCGCCGTAAGCGCGGCTCAACGCCCCGCCGCCGAGCAGCAGCACCAGCGCCAAGAGCCCGGTCCCGATCGGCGCCAGGACGCTCCCCGACGCCGCCGCCTGCACCAGCAGACCGCCCGCCAGCAGCAGGACCACCGCCGCGACCAGGCCGGACCGCCGCGCCACCGACGGGCCCCAGCCGCCGTCGGCGTCGGCGACACTCGCGATCGAGTCGACGACGTCGTCGAACAGCAGCGGACCCCGCGGGCGCTCCCGCGGGGTCAGGTGCAGCACTTCGCCGTCGCGGATCTGCGCCGCCGCGACGCTGAGGCCCAGGGCGAGCGGTGCGCCGCCCAGCCTCGAGAGGACCCAGCCCGGGTGCTCGGCCGACGCCTGCCCGGCTGCTCCGGCCAGCCGGACCAGCTGTGGCACCAGCTCGGCGAACGTCGACTGCTGCGGCAGGGCGACGTCGACGCGGGCCCGTGGCGTCACCACGGTGACCCGCCGGGTGGTGCCCGTCAAAGACGCCGTGCTCATGCCGCCTCCGCGGGAAAAAGTACGTCGGCGGTCATCAGACGTTCTTCGCGGCCGCGATCACCGGCGCGAACTTGGCGCTCGACGCCTCGGCGAGTTTCTGCAGCCCGGCGTTCACCGCTTCGAGGACGATCTCCGAGAGGTTGCGGGCGTCGTACTCGCGGATCGCGCGGGGGTCGATGTCGATCGAGGTGAACCGGCCGTCGCCGCGGAGGGTGACGGTGACCTCGTTCTGCCGCGAGTGCGCCTTGACCTCCATCGCCTCGACCGTGCGCTGGACCCGCTGGACCTCTTCGGTCTGCTTGCGCACCTGCGCGAGCAGCTCGTCCATGTCCGGCACCGCGTACGGATCGGTCACTGTGGTGTCCCTTCGTGCTGGCGGACGTGGACGCCGGCCACGAACCGCTGGAAACCGGGTGAGAGCCGCCGGGCGGTCGCGGGTGCGGCCGTGCAGGCGAGCTCGAGCACCAGGCGGTCTTCCGGGGCGGGGCCGGGGACCGTCAGGTGCACCTGGGTCTGGATCAGCTCGGTGCCTTCGCCGGTGCGCAGGCACAGGAGCTGCATGACGCCGGGGACGGCCGGGTCGCCGACGTCGCGGCGGCTGAGCACGTCGAGCCCGGCCAGCGTGCGGGCGAGGCGTTCGACGGCTTCGGCGGCGATCGCGGCCATCGGGGTGTCGTCGGGCCGCTGCTGCACGCTCACCGTGATGTTCGGCGTGAACTCCTCGCCCGCCACCGGGTGCACGGCGACGAACACCGCGCCCGAGTCGCCCGGGTCGACGGCGGTCCAGCCGTCCGGGATGACGAAGTCGAGGGGAAGCTTCATCACAGCCCCACGTACGCGACGGCGTCGTCCCAAGCGGCACCGACGGCGTCGGCCGCGTCGCCGGCCGCGTGGCTGACGGCGTCGGCCGCCGCGCCGCCGTATTCGCCGATCGTGTGGCCGAGCTTCGGCAGGTCGATGTCGATCTTCGCGCCGACCCCGAGGCCCAGGCCGAGCGCCGCGCCCGCCTTGAAGTTCACCTTGAGGTGCCCCGCGTCGTACACGGCCTGGGCGTCGAGCTGCGCGCCGAGGCCGTACTGCAGCGTGCCGTTCGCGCCGACGCCGATGCCCGCGACGTCCGCGGCGACCTCGCCCTCGACCTTCCCGCCGACGAAGGCGTTGGCGTGCGCGCCGACGCCGTGCGCGCCGATCGTGCCGGACGCGCTCACCTCGCCGCCGGCGAACACCGTGCCCTTGGCGTGGGCTTCGGCGACGCCCCACGCCTTCTTGGCTTCGGCCTCGCCGTGCAGCGCCGCGAGTTCCGCGTGCCCGGACGCGGAGGCGTCCCAGCCCTTCGACGTGATCTTCCCGTCGTAGCCGGGGGAAAAGCCGTCCTGCTCGTGCTGGAACTTGTAGTAGGTGATCTCGGTGTTGCGGCCGATCTTCTCCTTCAGACCCGACGCTTCCGGCTGCCCGAACGGCGTGTCGGCCTTCTTCGGCGCGCGGGTGCCTTCGAGGCCGTCCCAGGTCAGCTTCTTCCAGCCGGAGTTGCCGAACCACGACGGCACGGTCCGCGGCCGCTTCCGGCCGTCCAGCGGTTCGCCGTTGAGCCAGTGCAGCGGCCCGCGCGCCCACTTGCCCAGCTCGTGCTCGAGCCGTCCGACACCTTCGGGCGGGAACAGCTCGGCGAGGGCGTCGGAAAACTCGTCGACGACCTGGCGGGCCGCTTCGACGCTCTGCTCGCCGAGCTGCCGCGCGGCCTGGATGAACGCGCCGACCGACGCGGAGTTCACCGCACGGGCCTGGGCGGTCAGCTGCGCGGCGTAGGAGTCGAACTGCGCGAGCACCGAGGCGACGGCGGCCTCCGCGGACTGCACGAGCCTCGCCGCGGTGGCGAGCCGGTTCGCTTGGTCGTCGAGCTTCGCGGCGGTCTCGGCGAGTTCCCGGCCGAGTTCGCCCGCGGCCGTCGCGAACGCGGTGTAGGCGTCGCCGTCCCAGTCCGCGTGCAGGGTCTTCGCGGACTCGTCGATTTCGCGCGCCCGGCCCGAAACCGCCGACGCCCGGACGGCGACGCGCTGCGAGGCGGCGCTCAGCGCCCCGGGATCCCCGGTGACGCGCCGGCGGCATTCGACGAGCACGCGCCGGTACCCGGCCAGCACGGAGCTGACCACCCCCGACGCGTCGACGACCCCCGAGCCCGCCATCGGCTAGTTCCCGGCCGCGTCGAAGCCGACGTGCTGGCTGAAGTGCTTGCCGTTGTAGTCCAGATCGATGTCGAGGTCGAAGTCCCGGCCGCCCGGAGCCTCCACAGTGGACTCACCGGTGGTGAGGTTGGTGTGGATGACGACCTCGTCGGCGTGCCCGGCCGCCGGGGCGGGCACCGAAGGCGCGGGTGCGGGTGCGGGCACCGAAGGCGGCGTCACCGGGTGGTCGACGGGGATCCAGCTGTTCGCCGGGTTCGCCGTCCCGGTCGCTGCCGTGCCGCTGGAACCGCCGCCGGTGGCGAGCGCGGGCGGGGTGTAGTCGGTGAACGAAGGCTGCTGCGGGATCCCCCCGCCGCTCCCGCCCGCCACCGCCTGCTGCCCCGACGGGCTCGCCACCGGCGGCGGGGTCTGCGGCGCCGTGACCGGGGTGCTCCCGATCGACGGCGTCGTCGCGCCCGAACTGCCGGAACCGTGGTGGAAGAGCTTCTCGATCTCGCCGATGACCTGTGCGAGCGTGGTGACCTGCTGGGCGAGGTCCACCGCGCCGAGCGCCTTGAGCAGCGCGCCGATCGCGGTGATGAACGCCCGCAGCGACGCGCTCGTCGCGGTCGACAAAGCGACCGCGGCCCCGTAGGTCCACCAGTTCGACATCAGCGCGGCGACCGTGGGGTTCACCGCGGAGACGACCGCGCGGTAGGCCTCCTGCGCGGTCTTGATCAGGGTGCCGGAGACACCGAGGAGCTCGGCACCCTTCTGGACGACGTCGATGATCTTCGTCAGCTGGCCGAGGGAGTCGTTGATCTTCTTCAGCGCCGACTCGCTCGCCGCCCCCGACCAGATCTTGCCGAGCTGGTCGGCGGCCTTGGTCAGCTCGTTGTACATGCTGAGGAACTGCTCGGCCTTGCGGACCAGGTCCACCACGTGCTTCGCGATCTGCTCGGGCTGACCGGTGACGATCTGCGGCAGGATGGTGATCGGCCCGCCCGAAGACGCGGTCGCGTCCATCGCGCTGGAGTTCGGGAAAGTCAGCATCGATCCTCACATCAAGTTCGAGGGGCGGACGATCAGACGACGGAGGCGGGCCGGTAGACGCTGACCCTGGCCAGCCCACCGGTGCGGGCGTCGAGCAGCCCGTGGTTGTAGAGGCGGCCGCCGTCGCCGGCGACGCCGATGACCGGATGGCGGTCGGAGAACAGCAGCGGCTCCACGACCACGACATCGCCGCTGTGCACCCCGCCGGGCACGTCGGAGAACGTGCGCGCGGTGCCCGCGTAGACCTCGATCAGCCCGACCCGCGCCTGGTTGTCGGCGTCGCCGGCCAGCCAGTCGTTGAAGTCGGCGACACCGTGGAAGCGCGTGTCGGTGATCGGGTGGTCGCCGAGCCGGCCGAGCCGCGCGTCCCCCAGGTAGCGCAGCACGTTCCCGACCGACGACGGCTCGCCGTGGGCGCCCGCGCTGTCGTTGATGGCCAGGGTCGCGAGCTCGGAAGCGTGGGAACTGCCCCAGAT
The DNA here is from genome assembly GCF_031082405.1 of Amycolatopsis sp. A133. GTDB lineage: Bacteria > Actinomycetota > Actinomycetes > Mycobacteriales > Pseudonocardiaceae > Amycolatopsis. Next base: position 55,534 of record NZ_JAVHJU010000042.1, on the reverse strand, counting down.
CGAGGACGCGCCGCCCGCCGGCGCGTGCCCGCCGCCGTAGCCGGAGGCGACGTCCTGGTCGGCCGCCTGGTAGGCGTCGGCGCTGGCCTTGACGAGCCCGTTGACCTGCTGCAGCAGCTGCAGCAGGGTGCGGACGGCGGTGATCTGGCCGGAGTGCAGGGCCGCGTTCGCGGCGGCGACCGCGCTGCCGAACGTCGCGAACGACATCGGCTGCACGACGAGCCGCTCGAGGTCGGCCACGGCGTTGATGCCGTGGGCGATGATGCCCCCGACGTTGCCCACGGCGGAGCGCATCGCCTCGGGCTCAGCCCGGTACTCGCCGGCCATGGGTCTCCTTCCGGGTGGCTTGCTCGGCTGAGCGTAAGTTCGGCCCCGGAAGCGGGCGGACGGCAAAAGTACCCACCGCGACGGGGCGGCGAGTGGCCAAAATACCGGTCAGACCGCCCCCGGACTGGAGCAACCTGTTCAGATGAGCCTGCCGCCCGACCGACCGAGCGAAATCGTGCTGCAGTCCCCGCCGATGCTCCCGAAGAGCTCGTCCGGCGGCATGGTGCAGCTGATGATGTTCCTGCCGATGATGCTCGGCATGGGCGCGATGTCGTTCGTCTACATCGGACGCGACGGCGGCGTGATGACCTGGATCTTCGGTGCGTTGTTCGTCTGCGCCATGGGCGGCATGGTCGTGATGTCGCTGGGCCGCGGCGGAATGGCGAAGAAGGCGCAGATCAACGACGAGCGCCGGGACTACCAGCGCTACCTCTCCGGGCTGCGCGCCCAGGTCCGCGACATCGCCGACGGCCAGCGCGCGGCCATGATCGCCGTCCAGCCCGACCCGGCCGACCTGTGGGCCTACGTCGAAACCGGGAAGCTGTGGGACCGGCGGCGCGGCGACCCCCAGTTCGCGCAGGTGCGCGCGGGCACCGGGCCGCAGCGGCTCGCGACGCCGTTGAAGGCACCGCAGACCGTGCCGCTGGAAGACCTGGACCCGGTGTCCTCCACCAGCCTCAAGCACTTCATCCGCACCTACTCGACGGTGGACGGCCTGCCGGTCGCGCTGTCGCTGCGGTCGTTCGCCGCGGTCACCGTGGCCGGGCGGCGGCCCGACGTGCTCGGCCTGGTGCGGGCGCTGGTGTGCCAGCTCGTCACCTTCCACTCCCCCGCGGAGCTGCGGGTCGCGGTCTGCGTCTCGCCGGACCGGCAGCACGACTGGGAATGGGCGAAGTGGCTGCCGCACGCGACGGCGGCCGGCGCGGCCGACGCCGTCGGCTCCCGGCGCCTGGCCGCCGACACCGCGGCCGGGCTGGCCGGGCTCCTGGGCGCCGACCTGGGCGAACGTCCCGCGTTCAGCCGGGGCGCGGCCGCCGGGCTCGACCTGCCCCACCTCGTGGTCGTCGTCGACGGCGGCACCGCGCAGGGCGAGCCCCGGCTGATCGGCGAGGACGGCAGGCTCGGCGTCACGGTGCTCGAGGTGGGGCAGGAGCACCCGCGGGCGTCCTCGACCGAGAAGCTGCTGAGCCTGCACACCGCACCGGGGTCACTCGGCATGGTCGTCGGCGAAGGCGGCGAGCAGCGGCTCGGCTTCCTCGGCCGCCCGGACGTCCTCGACCGCGGCGCCGCGGAGGCGCTGGCCAGGATGCTGACGCCGCTGCACACGCCGGCCGCGGTCGTCGGCGAGAAACCGATGTCCACGACGTTCGGGCTGGCCGGGCTGCTCGGCATCGGCGACCCGCGCGACACCGACACCGCCGTCACCTGGGCCCCGCGGGCGGCGCGCGACCGGCTGCGGATCCCGCTGGGCGTCAACCCCGAAGGCCGTCCGGTCGAGCTGGACCTCAAGGAGTCGGCCGAAGGCGGGATGGGCCCGCACGGCCTCGTCATCGGTGCGACCGGGTCCGGTAAGAGCGAACTGCTGCGGACGCTGGTGACGGCGCTGGCCGTGATGCACAGCTCGGAGACGCTCAACCTGGCGCTCATCGACTTCAAGGGCGGCGCGACCTTCGCCGGGATGACCGGGCTGCCGCACACGTGCGCCGTCATCACCAACCTCTCCGACGACCTCGCGCTGGTCGACCGCATGGCCGACGCGCTCAACGGCGAACTGCTGCGGCGGCAGGAACTGCTGCACGCGGCCGGGAACTACGCGTCGGTGCGGGACTACGAGAAGGCCCGCGCGGACGGCGCGCCGCTGGACCCGCTGCCGTCGCTGCTGGTGATCATCGACGAGTTCAGCGAGCTGCTGTCCTCCCGCCCGGAGTTCATCGACCTGTTCGTCGCGATCGGCAGGCTCGGGCGCTCGCTGGGTATTCATTTGCTGCTGGCCTCGCAGCGGCTGGAAGAGGGCCGGCTGCGCGGCCTCGACTCGCACCTGTCGTACCGGATCGGGCTGCGGACGTTCTCCGCGGCGGAAAGCCGCGCGGTGCTGGGGGTCGCCGACGCCTACCACCTGCCGCCGGTGCCGGGCTCGGCGTACCTGAAGTCCGACACCGAGACCCTGATCCGGCTCAAGGCCGCCTACGTCTCCGGAGAGCTTCCGCCGCGGAGCACCGTCGTGCGCGAGGACGGCCAGGAACTGGGCGTACTGCCGTTTTCCCTGGCCCCGGTGGAAATCCCGGTGACGACGGAGGTCTCGCCGGCGTCGTCGGAGGAGGGTACCGGCGAGACGATCATCGGGGCGATGCTGGCGCGCCTGGAGGGCCGCGGGCCGGCCGCGCACCAGATCTGGCTGCCGCCGCTGACCGAACCGCCGACCCTGGACCAGCTGCTGCCGCCGCTCGGCGAGGACGCGGCCCGCGGCCTGTGCCCGCTCGGCTGGGGTGGCAACGGGAAGCTCACGATCCCGGTGGCGCTGGTGGACAAGCCGTTCGAGCAGCGCCGCGACCTGCTGTGGGCCGACTTCTCCGGCGCGGCCGGGCACGCGCTGATCGTCGGCGCGCCGCAGAGCGGGAAGTCGACGCTCATGAAGGACATCGCGGGCATGCTGGCGCTGACCCACACGCCGGCCGAGGTCCAGCTGTTCGTGCTGGACATGGGCGGTGGCGCGCTGGCACCGATCGCCGGGCTGCCGCACGTGTCGGGGTATGCGACCCGGCGTGACGCGCAGCGCTGCCGCCGGGTCGTCGCCGAGCTGACGACGTTGCTGGAGCAGCGCGAGGAGTTCTTCGCCGCGCAGGGGATCGAGTCGATGGCGGCGTTCCGCGCCCGCCGCGCGGAGTTCACCGAAAGCACGGACGACCGCGAATTCGGCGACGTGTTCCTCCTGGTGGACAACTGGACGACCATCCGCCAGGAGTACGAGCAGCTGGAGGAGCAGATCACCGGCCTGGCGGCGCGCGGCCTCGGTTTCGGCATCCACGTGATCGTCTCCCTCAACCAGTGGATCGGCGTCCGCGCCCAGCTGCGCGACGCGATCGGCACGCGTTTCGAGCTCCGCCTGGGCGACCCGATGGACTCGTCGATCGACCGCAAGGTGGCGGCCAACGTCCCGGCCGACCGCCCGGGCCGCGGCATCACGGCGGAGAAACTCCACTTCCTGGCGGCGCTCCCCCGCATCGACAGCGACCAGCGCCCGGAAACGGTGGGAACGGGCGGCGTCGACCTGGTGCGCCGCATTTCGGAGGCGTGGAAGGGCCCGCGCGCCCCGCAGGTCCGCCTCCTGCCGCCGGAGGTACCGCTGGACACGCTGCCTGCTGCTCCCTCGCGGCAAGTCACGTTGGGCATCGCGGAATCGACGTTGCGCCCGGTGTACCTGGACTTCGCGGCGGACCCGCACTTCGTGGCCTTCGGCGATGTGGAGTCGGGCAAGAGTTCGCTGCTGCGGGCCATCGCTTCGGGCATCACGTCGGCTTACACCCCGGAGGAAGCAGCGATCATCGTGGCGGACTACCGGCGCGGTCTGCTCGGCGCGGTCCCGGAGCCGCACTTGCTGGGGTACGCGGGCGCCGAGGGCAAGCTCACGGACTTGATCGCGGAGTGCGCGCAGGCGATGCGCAACCGCCTGCCGGGCCCATCGGTGACGCCGGAGCAGCTGCGCAACCGGTCGTGGTGGCGCGGTCCGGAGCTGTTCGTCCTGGTGGACGACTACGAGCTGGTGGCAACGGTGGGACGCAACCCGTTGCAGCCGTTGCTGGAGTTCCTCCCGCAGGCCCGGGACATCGGCCTCCACGTGATCATCGTCCGCGGCTCCGGAGGCGCCGGCCGGGCGTTGTTCGAGCCGGTCCTGCAGCGGCTGCGGGAGCTGGGCTCGCCGGGGTTGATCATGTCGGGGACGAAGGACGAAGGGGCGTTGCTGGCGGACGTGAAGCCGTCACAGCAACCGCCGGGCCGGGGAACGCTGGTGTCGCGGCGGCATGGGACTGGGCTGGTCCAGGTGGCGTGGACGAAACCGGCGGAGTCGTAAGCCCAGGACGCGCAGTTCTCCGAAGCTCACCCAAGAACTCGCGGACACCTCGGCCGTCTACGGCAGCGGCGGGTACCGGGCCGCGATCGTCAGGGGCACACCGCCGACCTTCTTCGCGTAGCGCCCGAAACGGGTCCGGGCATCGTCGACACCGCCGTTGACCGCTCCCCGGACGAAAGCCGGGGAGCCGCCGAGCTGCGCATAGCCGTCGGTCGTGACCAGCAGCGCCGCCGAGAAGTCCGGCAGCGCCACTGCGAAATCCACCTCTCGCCAGGTGGCCCACCGCCATCCTCACATCGACCGCGTCGGCACCGACGCGGAGCACCGCGGCGAGTGTGCGGGCGAGGCGAGAGAAACCACGATCCCGTCGAGCAGGACGGCGGACAGCTCGCCGGCGGTGCCCGGCACGACTCGATCCGTCACCAGAGCACACCCTTGTTCACGATCTCCAGGAACTGGTCGACCGTCCTCGAGGAGGAAGAACACCTCATTCGACCCCCGTGCCAGCAGGTATCCGCACCCGCTCGCGCAGAACGCCTAGGCCCGGAATTCACCGAGCCAGGACCAGTCCCCGGGCCGTGCCGCCAGCCGTTCGAGGACCTCCGTCAGACCCGAACCCAAGTCAGCCAACTCGGCACGGATTCCGCCCTGATCGCCCAGTCCCACGCCGGACAGGAGCACGGTCCAGGTCTCACCCTGTTCGGCCATCCGTTCGTCATCGGCTTTGACGAGCGTCGTGACACCAGCTCGCGCGAGCCTGGTCATCAGGGCTTCGATGTCCACAGAGGTCCTCTCGGCATTCACGTAGGGCAGCCGGCATGAGCAGGTCGGTGGGGAACCCTTTCCGGCGAAATGCTCGGCCGACGGGCACGGGACCCGGCCGGTTCACTCGCCTCACCCTCGGGCGAGGACAGTCCACTCCTGCTCTGAAGTGACGTACGCGTCGTCCGACAAGGCCCGTGGGTGCGACCGGACGGTGTAGCTCATACAACCCACCAGCCCATCTGATCCGCTCGACCTGAGCACCAACGCGACGATCTCCGGTGCGCGTTCCACGTCGAGCCCCGCCACCTCGAGGATCTCCCGCACCTGGTCGCCGTACGCATGGGCGATCTCCAACCGCGGGTACACCGTCTTCAGCTTCAGCCCCAGCACTCCGTAGAAGGTGATCTGGATGAAATCGTCGGCCGAGGCGGGACCGAAGCTGCGGAGGCTGAGCTCCGAATGACTCAGCTGGTATCGCCACGGCCGGAACTTCCGGTCGAAGGCCATGGGGAGTTGATCAGTCGGCGACATGTCCACATCATTCGAGGGGGGCAGGAGCACCGTCGTTGTACCACTCGGCCCGCGGCCACGGCTCCGGGTGCTCACGAACGAAGTTCGGTTCCCACCCGGTCACGTGACCGTCCTCGGTCGGCCGACCACGGGGTATTCCGCCTCGATCGCGGACAGGGCGTCGAGGATTTCGGGCAGGTCGGATTGGTCGAAGTCACCGACGCGGAAGGACAGCTTGTTCCCCGCCCCGTGCCCGTCAATGGTCAGGCCATCGACTTTCACCTCCCCGGATCCGGTCACCGTGACGATCAGGTCGAGCCAGTCCTCCATGGAGTTCAGCCGCGCGACGCCACCGAACTCGTCGTGGGCCTTCGCCAGCTCCTCCCGGAAGGCGCGCAGTTCCTCGGCCCGCAAGCCGGCGGGCACCCGGGCGGTGAACCCGCCCGCCGCGACCTCGAGCGGGCTGAACAGCCAGTTACCCGGTCACCCGTCTTCGACCCGATGGTCACCGATGACTTCTCTGCATCGTCGTCGAACTCACTCATTGCAAGATCACCACCACCACATCAACCCTGTCGTCGACGATGACCTCAACGACGCCGCGGCACCGAGGTGGGCGATTTCGCCTCGACGACGTTACCGACTTCGGTAGGTTCCGAAAATCCTTCACGGCTCTTACGTTGAGCTGGTCGTCCCGTTCGGGACGGATATCCGGATCACCTGGGCCGAAGGGCATTTTCATGCGAATGTCGAGGGCTGTAGCCGCGGTGGGAGCTGCCGCCGCGGCGCTGAGTCTGGTCTCAGCGGGGGTTGCGGACGCCCAGCAGGACATCATCGGCGGGAGCACGGTCTCCTCCGCGCCGTGGGGCGCCCAGATCTACTGGAACAACGTGACGACGTACGGCGGTTTCGAGTGCTCGGGGACGATCATCGCCCCGCAGTGGGTGCTCACCGCCCGGCACTGCCTGAACTCGCCGGGCATGCACGTCAAGGTCGGCAACGTGACGCTCCAGCAGGGCACGAACGCGAACGTCGACCAGCAGAAGGCGTCCCCGAACGGGGACATCGCGCTGCTGCACCTGACGACCGCGGTCACCACGACGTACATGAAGCTCGGCACGGGCAACCCGCCGACCGGGTCGACCAACCAGATCTACGGCTGGGGCCGCACGCAGGGCAGCAGCCCGCCGTCGAGCACCCTCAAGACCGCCAACGTGCGCGTGACCGGCCTGAGCTCGGACGCCTACGGCGGCACGGCGATCGCCAGCCAGGGCATCAACGGCTCGGCGTGGCACGGCGACTCGGGCGGCCCGCAGCTCTACAACGGCGCCCAGGTCGGGGTGTGCTCCACGGGCAGCAACTCCGGTTCGAACCCGCAGGGCACGCAGAACTACGCGAGCATCGCTTCGAGCCGCAGCTGGATCCGCACCACCGCCGGCGTCTGAGCGGTCGTGTGCCGCGTGCCGGCTTCCCTGCGCGGGGAGCCGGCACGCGGCATACTCGCGGCATGGAGTTCCGCACCCGGGTCCTGCTCGGCGGCAAGACCGCGACCGGCCTGCCGGTGCCCGCCGACGTCGTCGAGGCGCTCGGCGCCGGCAAGAAGCCGGCGGTCACCGTGACGCTCGGCGGCCACACCTACCGCACGACGGTCGCGAGCCGCGGCGGGCAGTTCCTGGTCCCGCTCAGCGCGGAGAACCGGGCGCGGGCCGGGGTCGCCGCCGGCGACGACGTCGAGGTCGGGATCGCTCTCGACACCGCGCCCCGCGAACTCGAGATCCCCGCCGACCTCGCGGAAGCGCTGGCCGCCGACGACACCGCCCGGGCGCGGTTCGAGACGCTTTCCTACAGCGCGAAGCAGCGGTTCGTGCTGCCGATCGGCCAGGCGAAAACCGCGGAGACGCGGCAACGGCGCGTCGCCAAGGTGATCACCGACCTCCGCGCCGGGAAGTAGCTAGTCCACAACAGACGCCCGCAGCGCCGCCTTGTCCGGCTTTCCCGAGGAGGCGACCGGGACCGACGAGACGAGGCTGAACCGCGCCGGCACCGCCGCCTCCCCCAGCTCGGCCGCCACCGCCTTGCGCACCTCGTCGAGGTCCGGCGACCGTCCCGGTACCGGAACCACGAACGCGTGCGCCGCCTCGCCGGTTCGCTCGTCGGGCACCGCCACGACGTACGCCTGGTCGACGTCCGGGCACGAGGCGATCGCCCGCTCGATCGGGCCGGTGTAGTGGATGATGGCGTTCACGATCACCACGTCGCGGGCGCGGCCGGACAGGTGCAGGTAGCCTTCGGCGTCCACGGAACCGAGGTCCTGCGTGCGCACCCAGCCGTCGTGCAGCACCTCGGCGGACGCGGCGGGATCACGCCAGTAGCCCGCGAACGCCGACGGCGTGCGCACCCAGACCTCGCCGTGCCGCACCGAAATTTCCACCGTGTCGCACGCCTTTCCGACCGAGCCGGCGCCTTCGCCGGCCCGGCAGATCGTCAGCATCCCCGTCTCGGTCTGGCCGTACGCGTGATGCATCGCCGGCCCGATCCGCTCGGCCGCCTCGGCGAGCGTGTGCGGCGGCACCGGCGACCCGGCCACGATCAGCCTCCGCAACGAGCTCAGGTCGACGTCCGAGCCGCGCAGGACGTCCAGCATCCGGTGCAGCCGCGGAACCGTCGTCAGCGCCGCCGTGATCCCGAGCCGCGGCAGCACCCCCGGGAAGTCCGGCGGCTCCTCGGGGATCACCGCCGTGCCGCCCGCGAACAGGCACACACCCAGCTGCTCGACCATCACCGCGCTGGCCAGCGTCCCGAACAGCAGGTACCGCCCGAAGCCCGCGCCCAGCCGCTCGTGGGCCGAGCCCGGCACCGGCGGCCGCCACACCCGGCCTTCGGTCAGCCCGCGGTAGCTGTAGGCCACGCCCTTCGGGACGCCGGTGCTGCCGCTGGTGAACACGACCGTCGCGATGTCGTCGAGGCTTCCCTGCGGCACCGGCTCGGCGTACGGCGCCGACAGCAGCCGCTCCACCGGGAGCACCGGCACCGGGGATTCCCCCGGCTCGTCGGCGATCAGCGCCGCGACGTCGCCGAGGATGTGCCGCAGCTGGGCGTCCGGCAGCCCGGGCCGCACCGCGACCGCGCGGGCGCCGAGCACGTGCACCGCGATCAGCGCGGCGAACCCCTCCGGCGTGACGGCGGTGGCGAGCCCGACGCCGTCGCCCGGTCCCAGCCCGGCCGCCCGCAGGCCGGCGGTGCACCGGCCGATCAGGTCCCGCAGCTCGCCGCGGGTGGTGACCCGCGAGCCGTGTTCGAAGGCGGGGACCTCCGGCGTGCGCTCCAGCTCGTCCAGCAGTGCCTGCGGGTGGACCATTTCGACGCACCTTTCGCCCGGGACGTCCCGGTCTACCGGGCGGATCTCAGAATTTCGGCAGAAACGACCCGCTCCCGGGGCAGCGACCGGAGCGACCGCAGTGACAGCGTGGCGGCGACGGCGACCGCGGCGGCCAGCCCGGCGGCGGCGAAGAGGGTCCAGAAGTCCGGGTGCACGATGGACTGACCGCGTTCGGCCTGCCAGGTCAGCAGCGCGATGAGCCCCGCGTAACCGGCGCCCGCGGTCCGGACCAGCCGGCGGCGGACGACGTCGGACCCGAGCAGCGGGTACCGGCGGGCCAGCAGGAGCAGCCCGAACGCCACCAGCGGCAACGCCTGCAAGCCGTGGATGCCCACGAAGTGCGGGATCCGCAGGTCCCCGCCGACCGTGCTCCAGCCGACCACCGGCAGCCCGGGGCCGCCGTCCTCGACGCCGACGGAGTGCGCGCCGAACGTCGAGAGCTTGCCGCCGGAGTCCAGGACCGCCTGCTGAGCGGGCGACGGCGAGAACATCATCGTCGCGACGTACATCCCGGCGACCGCCAGGGCGCCGCCCCAGCGCAGCGCCGAGTTCAGGGCGCGGTCCGGCAGGCGCTGGAACAGCAGCAGGACGACGACGGCGGCGGTCGTCAGCCACGCCGTGTACGCCCCGCCGGCGACCAGGTTGTTGATCGTGTCGTCGGCCGGGGTCGCTTGGTTGAAGTGCAGGGTGCGGCCGCGCACGATCAGCTGCCACAGGAGCAGGGCGAAGTCCATCCCGATCCCCGCGGCGAAGGCCGTGCCGAACCACCAGCCGGCGCGCCGGCCGCGGCGCACGTGCGTCAGCAGCCACGCCAGCGTCAGCGCGTACATCCCGAACGAAACCGAGAACTTGAACGGCTTGAGCCAGATCGGCGCGTTGACCAGCGTGCGATCATCGGTGAGGAGCCCGAGCAGCGAGACCGCGCACAGCACCCCCATCGCCCCGGCGAGCACCACCAGTGGACGGTGCCACGTGCGGACCGTGACCAGCGGATTTCCCTTGTCTGCCATGCTTTGAAGCCTGGCGTGGCGGCCGGGCGGGGTCACTGGAGCGCGCCGCCGTCCCGGGGTGGGGTGCGCCCTACCGCCACCGGCGTGGGTAATAGTGCCGTCAGTGCGACCGGCAGTTGTGCCGTTTGACCACACTGGCCTCTTTCCTAGCGTGACTTTCACACCGCGCGGACCACCCGCGCCAGGGGAATTCGCTTCAGGAAGGAGGTGGCCCGTCGATGTCCAGTCCGGGATTCCAGGCAGATTCCGCTGCTATGACGCGCGCCGTCCAGGGTTTCGAGGAAACCGCCACGAACGCCAAGTCCACGATGGCCAGCTTGGAGTCCGAGCTGACCGAGGCCCTGCGCAACTACAAGGGTGACCAGGCCGTGGCCTTCTGGGACCTCCAGCGGCGGCTGCAGGAGAAGATGACCGCGGCGGTGAAGGAGCTCGACACGATGTCGCAGCTCGTGCACACCAGCCACGCGAACTACGGCCGCGGCGACGCCGACGTCCACCAGAGCTTCCAGGGGGTCGGCAACACCCTCGAGGGCTCGGGCGTGCTCCCCCGCCTCAACCCCTGACCCGAGAGGACGCCCACCATGGCCGACGTCGTCGAAATCAACTTCGCCGCGCTCCAGCACAGCTCCGCATCCCTGGCCGCCAAGGCCAAGGCGCTCACCTCGCAGCTGGAGCAGCTGCACCAGAACCTGCAGCCGATCACCGCGACCTGGTACGCCTCCGGCAGCTCCGCCGGTGACGCCGCCCGCCAGGCCGAGACGCGCCTGCGCCAGGCCACCGCGGACATCGTCGCGATCATCGCGCAGTTCGGCGGCAAGGTCGGCGAGGCGCACGACCTCCAGCAGTCGCTGGAGAACCGCAACCAGGGACTGTTCGCGGGCTGACCCGCCCCCCAGACGTCGGTCGGCCGGTGCGGGAAACCCCCCGCTCGCACCGGCCGACCGGCTTTCCCCTTCCGCGTCCGTGCGACAAGAGAGCCGGGACCCGATGCACGACCAGTCGTACTACGTCCACCTGGAATCGCTGAAGGACTTCGTGCGGGAGCTGGAGACCCAGATCCACGCGATGGCCAAACCGAACGACTTCCTGCTGACCCTGGGCGAAGAGCCGCTGCTGTTCGGCGAGTTCGGCGAGGCCGGGTCGCTGGCCGACGCCCACCGCGCCGCCGTCTCGGAAATGCAGGGCCTGCTCGACCAGGTCCGCAGCGCGATCGGGTTCGCCCAGGACGTCACCACCACGGTCGCCGACGGCTACTCCAGCGCCGACCAGTCGGTGGCCGGGGACCTGCACGCTTCGGGGGCCGTCACCGGCCTGCTCGACCCGGTGCTGGGGCTGCTGGGCGGCGGGAACACGGACGGGAGCCGCAAGGGATGACGAACACCGCGCACACGAACTTCGCCGCGTACAGCCACCAGCAGCTGTACGCGATGCTGCAGGCCGGCGACCCGAACAGCGCGCGGCACGCCGCCGACAAGTGGAAGTCCGCCGCGCTGCACCTGCACGAGCAGGCCCACAACCTCGACTCCGAGCTCACCGAATTCAAGGACCAGTGGACCGGTGGCGCGGCCGAGCAGTACCAGCGGATGATCATCGACCTCGCGAACGGCATCTCGAAGGTGGCGCAGACCGCGGAGGCGATGAACGTGATGCTCGGCGACGCCGCCGACGCGCTGGTGAAGGCCAAGAAGGAGATGCCGCCGCCGGTCGCGGTGCCGGACGTCGCCCCCGCCGACGTCGCACTCGCGGTGAACCCACCGCTGCTGCCGCCGGACGCCTCGCCCGCCGTCGTGCAGGCCGCGGCGCAGCAGCGGCAGCAGGCCATCGCGAACGTCGAAGCGCAGCAGGCCGCCGCGAACGCCGCCGGGTCCGCGCACGGCCGCGCGATCGTCGTCATGACGCAGCTCGCCGGGGAGTACACCGCCGCCGAAGAGTCGATCCCCGCCTCGCCGAACGCGGTTCAGACGCCGCCCACCCCGCCGCCGGGCGGGGGTGCGGGCAGCGCCGGTTCGCCCGGGCTGGTCGGCAACGGCGTGAGCGGCCCCGGCGTCGTCGTCACCCCCACCGACGGGCACCCGCTGCCCGGTGGCGGGACGACGCCGCAGCCGGGGACGACCGTGCCGACGTCGAACCCGCTGTTCGGCGACATGTTCACCGCCGGGCTCGCCGCGGCCTCGGCCGCCGCGTTCGGCCGCTTCGGCTCGATCATGCCGAAGGTGCCGTCGTGGGCGACGGGCAAGGATCCCAAGGACAAGAAGGACGAAGCGCCGGGGACGAAACTCGGCGGCGGTGGCGCCGGTGTCGAGGGCGGGTCCGGGGGCGGCATCCCGATCGGCGGGGGTGACGCGCCGTCGCTGGGTGGCGGCGGGGGTGTCCCGGTCGGCGGCGGGCTGACCGGGCCCGGCGAAATCCCGGCGGCGCATTCCGGGCTGGCCGGCGACGGCGGCGCGGGCAACGCGCTCAGCGGGCTCGCCGGCGGCGCGGCCGGAGCGGCGGGCGCGGCGGCGGCCAAGGGCGCGATGCCGATGATGCCCATGATGCCGATGGGCATGGGCGGGGGCGGCGACATGGGGTCCGGACGGCGGATCCCGGCGTGGCTGGTGGAGACGGAGAACGTCTGGGGCCAGTCGGCCCCGGTCGCGCCGCCGGTCATCGGCGAAGACGGCTCCTGAGAGGGGTGACCCGGTGACCGCAGCCGGCTATCGCGTGGCCCCGGCCCGCCTCGACGCGGTGGCCGGCGAGTCCGGCTCCCGGGCCGGGGCTCTGGCCACGGCGCAGTCCGCGGTGGCGGGCGAGAAGGTGCCCGCCGCCGCGTTCGGGCAGGTGAGCGAGTCCGCCGCCGCGGCGAAGACGTTCGAGAAGACCATGACGGAGCTGGGCGGGAAGCTCGGCTCGCACGTGACCCGGCTGCGGACGATCCAAAATGGACTCACTGCGTCGGCCGCCGGGTACCGGCGGGCGGACGCCCAGGTCGCGGCGATGTACCGGGCGCTGCTGCCCGAGGATCCGTTGCCCCGCGCGGGAAATCCCGCCGGCATCGGCGGCTCGGCCGACACCGGTGCGTGGGCGCACGCGATCGCGGGCAACCGCGTGAAGGTCGCCGACGCGTTGACGGCCGAGCGTTCGCGGCTGGCCGCGTTGACCGACACCGGCGAGATCGCGCGGGCGCAGGCGCGGATCAAGCTGTACGAGGACATCCTGGCGAACGACCGGCAGATCCTCCGGTTCGACCCCTCGGGCCACGGCCGGATCGCCGAGCTCGTCGGGCACATCGAGCCGGGGACGCGGAACGTCGGGTTGTTCGTCCCCGGCGTCAACACGCAGATGTCGAACTTCGACGCCTACGCCGGCCTCGGGCGCAGCCTGGTGGCCGCGGACCCGGCCGGGCGCACGGCGGTCGTCGTCTGGGCCGACGGGGTGTTCCCGCAGGGCCCGGTGGCGCAGGGGCCGGACGCGGGCTACGCGCAGGTGATGGCGCCGGACCTCAAGCACTTCGCCGACGACCTGCGCGGCGAGATCGCGAGCCACGCGGGCTCCGACGTCACGCTGACGGCGATCGGGCACAGCTACGGCGGGGCGACGGTCGGGCTGGCCGAGGCGCACGGCCTCGACGTCGACCGCGTCCTGCACGTCGAGTCGGCCGGCATGGGCCACGGCGTGTGGTCGCCGGCCGACCTGCCGCCGAGCCAGGCGGGCGTCCAGCGGTTCTCGATGACGGCCCCGCTGGACCCGATCGTGCTCGCGCAGGGCAACGCGTGGGGCCTGGAGTGGACCGGCATCGGGCACGGCGCGGACCCGGACGTCTTCCCCGGTGTCACGGAGCTGGCGACCGGGAACGACGCCGCCGGTTCGGCGTTGTGGGGCGTTTCGTCGCACAATGACGTGCTGAAGCCGGGTTCGGATTCGTGGACGAACATGTACCGCGTCCTCACCGGCGACGGGAGCGTGCGGCCGTGACCCCGGAACTGACCCGCTTGGCGGGCGAGCTGACCACGGTGATCAACGACGTCGCGGCGGCCTTCGGCGTCCCGGCGGACCCGACGGTCGAGGGCGAACTGGACTGCGACCCCACCCGGCCGGGACAGCTGCTGTGCTGGCAGTACGGGGTCCGCCTGGAGCACCCGGCCGAGCCGGAACGCCGTCTGGCGGCGCTCCTCCCGGCGTTGCACCGAGCCGGCTGGCAGTCCCAGGACCGGAGCACCCCGCGCGAGCTGATCACCCGCTTCACCCGCGAAGGCGCGGACTTCACGGTCCACGTCGCCTGGGCAGTGACGATCATCGGCTCAACCCGCCCCGTCCCCGCCTGAAGCCCCTCCAATCACACGTGATGCCCCTCCAATCACACGTGATGCCCCTCCAATCACACGTGATGCCCCTCCAATCACACGAGTTCCGGCCCGAATCACGCGAACCGACCGGCCGGGTACGCGAGTTCGCCGGTCCGGTAGACCGAACTCGCGTGATTGAGCCCGGAACTCGCGTGATTGGAGGCGGATCTCATGTGCTGGAAGGGGCATCTCGCGTGATTGGGCGGGCATCTCGCGTGATTGGAGGGGCATCACGTGAGAGGGGCGACACCAGCTAAGGGGTGAAGCGGGTGGGGCGCCAGCCTCGGCGGCGGGCGCGGCGGACCGACGCCGCCGTCAGCCCGGCGGCCGCGGCCAAGGCGACTCCGGCCAGCGCGATCGTGCCGGCTGTGACGTCCGGCGGGCGGGGTGCGGGTGCCGCGGCCGGGAGCACCGCCGGTGCCGGAGGCGCGGGGGCAACCGAGCCGGGAGCGGGGACGTCGGCCGGCAGGGTCGAGGACACCGCCGCGTAGGCGTCCAGGACTCCCCAGCCGAGACGCGGGTCGTGGGCACCGGACGGCGGGCGGTGGGCCGTCAGCGTCAAGCGCGTGACGACCTGGTCCCCGGACAGCGACGGGTGGTACGCCCGCACCAGCGCCGCGACGCCGGCGACGTACGCCGCCGCGAGGCCCGGGTCGGTCACCGGCCAGCGGTGCGCGACCGCGCCGCCCGCCCCGGCCGACGTGCTGACCAGCTCCGCGCCGGGCGCCGCGATGCCGACGTGGTCCCCCGCTTCCGGCTGCACCGGCTCGCCCGCGGGGTTCACCGAGCCGACGGCGAGGACCCCGGACGTCGCCGTCGGGTACGTCCGCGCGCCCTGCTGGGTCGCCGACGCCGCCGAGACGACCACCGCGCCTTCCGAACGCGCCCGTGCCACCGCCGACGACAACGCCGGGCTGTCGAACGCCACGGGGACGGCCACCAGGATGACGCCCGCACGCCGGTCCACGGCCGTGCCGATCGCCTCGGCCAGCGCGCCCGGATCACCACCGTCGGACGAGGTGTACCGGATCGGCAGCAGGTGCGCGCCGGGCGCGATGCCGGCGAACGTCGTCGACGGATCCGGCTGCGCGCCGACGATCCCGGCCGCGATCGTGCCGCGGCCGTCGCAGTCCGTCCGCTCGGTGCCCGCGCCGCCTTCGAGCTGACCGGGCGCGAACTGCGCGTTCTGCCCGTCGACGCCGGTGCCGAGCACGGCCACCAGCTGGCCTTCGCCGCGCGTCAGCGGCCACAGCCGGGCGGGATCCACCAGGCGCTGGCCCCACGGGACTTCGCCGGCGTAGGTGCCGGACGGGTTCGCGCACCCCTGCGCCGAAGCGGCCGGAACGCCGAACACGCCCGAGACACCCGAGGCCGCCACAAGACCCGCGACCGCCAGCACCGCCGGTAACCGCACCCGCACCCCCGAAGACGAAAGACGGTGGCGGAAAAGAACTTCCGCCACCGCCAGTCTAGCCCGGATCGGCCACTCAGCGAAGGTCCATGCCGAGATCCAACGCCGGTGAAGAATGGGTCAGCCCGCCCACCGACAGATAGTCCACACCGGACTCTGCGTAGGCCTTACCACGGTCGAGGGTGAGCCCACCAGAGGATTCCAGCCGCGTCTTCGGGGAAACCTCGTCGCGGCGGAGGACGGCCCGCCGGCACTCCTCCGGCGTGAAGTTGTCCAGCAGCACCTCGTCCGCGGACGCCGCCAGCGCTTCCTCCAGCTGTGCCAGCGAGTCGACCTCGACCTCGCACGGCAGTTCCGGCGCGTGCGCCCGGGCCGCGGCCAGCGCCGCGGTCACCGACCCCGCGGCGACGACGTGGTTGTCCTTGATCAGCACCGCGTCGCCGAGACCCAGCCGGTGGTTGACGCCGCCACCGCAGCGGACGGCGTACTTCTGCAGCAGCCGCAGCCCCGGCAACGTTTTGCGGGAGTCCCGGATCGCGCACCCGGTACCGTCTACTTCGGACACCCACGCGGCGGTCGCGGTGGCGACGCCGGAGAGGTGGCACAGCAGGTTCAGCGCCGTGCGCTCGGCGGTGAGCAGCCCGCGAACCGGGCCGGCCAGCACCAGCGCCGGCTCCCCCGCGACCAGCCGGTCGCCGTCTTCGCGCCGGGCCAGCACCTCGTAGCCGTCACCCAGGACCATGTCGAACACCGCGAGCGCCACGGGCAGGCCGGCGACCACGCCGTCGACGCGCGGGGTCAGCTCGGCGACCGCGACCGCCGAAGCGGGCACGGTCGACGCCGTCGTCGCGTCCGGCCCGTACCGCAGGTCTTCGCCGAGCGCCGTGGTGACCACGCGCGTGACGTCGTCGACGTCGAGGCCGGCCGCCGCGATCAGGCGCCGGACCGGTTCGGAGATCGGGAACGTCATGCCACGCCCTCCAGGGGGATCGGGTCGGCCAGCACCGGCTGGCCGGACGGGCTGAGCCGGATGTGCTGGCTGCGCCGCCAGCCGTCGTCGCGCGACGGGAAGTCGGTCCGCACGTGGCAGCCGCGCGACTCGGTGCGCCGGACGGCCGCGGCGAGCAACGCCTGCGCGACCACGGTCAGCGCCGCGTCTTCGACCGCCGCGTGCGTCCACAGCGGACTGTCCGAAATCGACAGGTCCAGCACCGAACCGGCCGCCGCCAGCCCGTCGGCGTCCCGGCCGATGGCCGCGTACCGGCTCATCACGCGCTGCAGGGAATCGCGGTCCGCCGCCGGGGCGGTGGTCCACGACGGCAGGCGGCCCCGCGAAGGATCGGCCAGCAGCCCGGCCGCGAGGTCCGCCGCGACGGCCTCCGCGACGCGCTGCCCGACGACCAGGCCTTCGAGCAAGCTGTTGGAGGCCAGGCGGTTTGCACCGTGCAGCCCGGTCCGGGCGACCTCGCCGGCCGCGTAGAGCCCGGCCACCGACGAGCGTCCGTCCACGGTGGTCACCACGCCGCCGCACGAGAAGTGCGCCGCCGGCGTCACCGGGATCGCGTCGACAGCGGGGTCGAGGCCCAGCGCCGCGCACGCCGCGAACACGGTCGGGAACCGCTGCGCGAAGCCCGCGATCCCGGTCGCGTCGAGGAAGACGTGGTCGTCGACGCCGCCCGGCGCCTCCGCCATCCGCCGCGTGATCGCCGCCGAGACGACGTCGCGCGGCGCCAGGTCACCGAGCGGGTGGACGCCCCGCATCACCGGCAGCCCCGCACCGTCGACCAGCGTCGCGCCCTCGCCGCGCACCGCTTCGGTGACCAGCGGGCAGCGGCCGCGCGCGCCCGGGGTGTAGAGCACGGTGGGGTGGAACTGGACGAACTCGACGTCCGCCACGGTCGCGCCGGCCCGCAGCGCGAGCGCGAGCCCGTCACCGGTGGCGATCTCCGGGTTCGACGTCGCCTGGTAGAGCTGCCCGATGCCGCCGCTGGCCACCAGCACGGCCGAGGCGCGGACGACGCCGGGCACCCCGTGGCGGTCCAGCACCGTCACGCCGGTCACCCGCCCGCCCGGCGTGCGCAGCGCGTCGACGGCGATGTGGTGCTCCAGCACCGGCACCCCCGTCTGCCCGGCCTGCGCGACCAGGGCGCGTTCCACCTCGGCGCCCGTCGCGTCACCGCCCGCGTGGATCACGCGGAACGCGCTGTGCCCGCCCTCGCGGGCCCGCGCCAGCAGGCCGTTGCCGGAGGAGTCGAACCGCGCGCCGTCCGCCCGCAGCCGGGCGACCGCGGCCGGCCCGCCGTCGAGGATCGAGCGCACCGCCGGCTCGTCGCAGAGCCCGGCGCCCGCGGTGAAGGTGTCCTCCGCGTGCTTGGCGACCGAGTCGTCGAGGTCGTGCTCGTTTTCCAGGACCACGGCGACGCCGCCCTGGGCCCACCGCGTGTTGCCGTCCGCGACGGCGGCCTTGGTGACCACCAGGACGTGCAGCCCGAGGGCCTGTGCGCGCAGCGCCGCGGTCAGCCCCGCGACGCCGCTGCCGATCACGACCAGGTCGGCGCGGGCTTCCCAGACCGGGGTTTTCGCCCGTGGGTCACTAACCGGCGGCGTCATTCGCCACCGCCGGGCTGCCCGATTTTGATCATCCGCTGCACCGAGGTCCGCGCGCGGGCGGCCGTTTCGACGTCGACGTGGACCTCGTCGAGGCCGTCACGCAGGCAGCGCAGCAGGGCGGCGGGCGTGATCATCTTCATGTACCGGCAGGACGCACGGTCGTTCACCGCGCGGAAGTCGATGCCCGGCGCGGCCTTGCGCAGCTGGTGGATCATGCCGATCTCGGTGGCCACCAGGACGGTCTTGGCCTTGGTGTCGCGGGCCTCGTGGACCATGTCGCCGGTCGAAAGGATCTTGACCCGCTCCGGCGCCACGGCGCCCTCCCCGGCCAGGTAGAGCGCCGAGGTCGCGCAGCCGCACTCCGGGTGGATGAACAGGTCGGCGTCCGGGTCCTCGGCCGCGCGCTCAGCCAGCTCGGCGCCGTTGATGCCGGCGTGGACGTGGCACTCGCCGGCCCAGACGTGCATGTTCTCCCGGCCGGTCACGCGCTTGACGTGCGCACCGAGGAACTGGTCGGGCAGGAAGAGAACCTCCTGGTCAGCGGGGATGGACGCCACGACGTCGACCGCGTTGGACGACGTGCAGCAGATGTCGGTCTCGGCCTTCACCTCGGCCGTGGTGTTGACGTAGGAGACGACCACCGCACCCGGGTGCTCGGCCTTCCAGGCGCGCAGCTGCTCGCCGGTGATGGAGTCGGCGAGCGAGCAGCCGGCCCGCGCGTCGGGGATCAGGACCGTCTTCTCCGGGGAGAGGATCTTCGCCGTCTCGGCCATGAAGTGCACACCGCAGAAGACGATGGTGGACGCGTCGCTGGCGGCCGCGATGCGGCTGAGCGCGAGGGAGTCGCCGGTGTGGTCGGCGATGTCCTGGATCTCCGGGACCTGGTAGTTGTGCGCGAGCAGGACCGCGTCACGCTGCTTCGCCAGGCGCCGCACCTCCTCGGCCCAGGCCGCGTTCGCCTCGACCCCGCCGAACGGGGTGAGACCTTCCGGAACCAACGTGCTGGTCATCGGGCCCTCCTGGACCTGTCTCCGGTTTTCGCCTTATAATCGAAAACCGTGCGAAGTCATCTTAACACCCAGACCCCCTTGGTCCACGAGGTTTTGGGAGCGGTCCTGCAAGTGCGCTCGGACACACTGCGGGTGCTGCTGTGGCGGCGCGCCCTCGACCCGCACCTCGGCCGCTGGTCGCTGCCGGGCGGGCGGCTGCGGGCCGACGAGGACGTCGAGACGTCGATCCGGCGCCAGCTCGCCGAGAAGGTCGACGTCCGCCAGCTCAAGCACGTCGAGCAGCTCGCGGTGTTCAGCGACCCGGACCGCGTCCCGGGGCCGCGCGTGGTGGCGACGGCGTTCCTCGGCCTGGTCCCGTCCGATGTCGACCCCGAGGTCCCCGAGGACACCGAGTGGCACGACGTCGCGAAGCTGCCGCGCACGGCGTTCGACCACGAGGCGATCGTGCTGCGCGCCCGCGACCGGCTGCGCTCGAAGCTCTCCTACACCAACCTCGGGTTCGCGCTGGCACCCGACGAGTTCACGATTTCCGCGCTGCGCGGCCTGTATTCGGCGGCGCTCGGCTACCGCGTCTCGGCGACCAACCTGCAGCGCGTGCTTTCGCGGCGCGGCCTGCTGGTCCCCACCGGCCACACCGCGGCGCCGGGCCGGGCGGGCGGCCGCCCCGCGGCGCTGTTCTCGTTCGCCGGCAAGGGCATGCAGATCACCGATCCGTTCGCCGTGTTCAAGCCGCCGAACCGGTGACCATCCTGCGGGCGCTGCGTTCTCCCCTTACGGTGGACGCGTGACCGAGCCGGATTCGGAAAGTGACGCGACGACGACGATCCTGCCGTTGTTCCCGCTTCAGACCGTGCTGCTGCCCGGCACCAAGCTCCCGCTGCACATCTTCGAGCCGCGGTACCGGCAGCTGACGGCGGACCTGGTGAGCGGCACGGTGCCGGGCCGCGAGTTCGGCGTGGTCGCGCTGCGGTCGTCGCTGACCCGCGAGGTTCGTGGTCTGGACCAGTTGTACGAGATCGGCTGCAGCACGGTGCTGCGGGAGGCGAAGCGCCTGCCGGACGGCCGCTTCGACGTCGTGTCGCAGGCCAAGCGCCGCTTCCGCCTGCGTGAGCTGGACTGCGTTTCGGCGCCGTACCTCATCGCGTCGGTGGAGTGGGTCGACGACGACCCGGTGGCCCCGGCCGGCGGCATGGCCGAGCGCCTGGCCACGGTCGCCCGCGCGGCGCACCAGCGGTACTGCGAAACGGCGTGGCGCAGCGACGACTGGCAAGCCCCGGAGCCGGACACGACGGTCGCCGAGCTGGCCTACGCGCTGGCCGCGGACTGCCTCCTCCCGCTCGAAGACCGCCAGCGGCTCCTGGAGGAACGCCACCCCCTGCGCCGGCTCCGCATCGCCTGCCGCCTGCTGACGCGCGAAGCCGGCTTCCTGAACACGCTGGGCGCGGTGCCGCTGCCGCCGGGCGAGCTGACCGACCTGAGCCGGCCCTCCAGCATGAACTGACTCAGTCCGCGGCGCCGTTGCCGTTGCCGTTGCCGAACTTGTTCCACACCTTGCCCGCCGCGCCGGAGACCGTTCGCCGACGTCGCTGAACACCTTCGTCAGCGGGTCCGCGGACGCGCTCCACGAGTCCTTGTACGACTGGGCCGCCGACTTCAGGTCGTCCTTCCAGTCCGCCGACGGCCGGTCCCCGTCGCGGCGCGGGTAGTCGCCCGCCAGGATCGCGCGGTACTCCGCCGACGCCGCCCACTTCTGCAGCTGCGCCGCGCGGACCACCGCGAACGGGTGCGACTCCGTTTCGACGGACTTGAGCTTGAGGAAGCTGTCGCGGACGTCCTCGACCGACTCGTACTCGGCGGCCTGCTGCAGGAAGGACGGGACGTCGATGCGTGCCGGGTCGATGCCGCCCGCGACCTGGATCTGGGCGCGCAGCGCCGCCGTCGGGTCCTGGCTGCACAGCAGCCCGGCCCGGTCGCACGACAGCTCGGCCTTGCGGAACCACTCGCGCAGCG
The DNA here is from genome assembly GCF_031082405.1 of Amycolatopsis sp. A133. Lineage (GTDB taxonomy): Bacteria > Actinomycetota > Actinomycetes > Mycobacteriales > Pseudonocardiaceae > Amycolatopsis. The sequence continues at coordinate 34,108 of NZ_JAVHJU010000042.1, read as the reverse complement.
CCGCGATGATCGCCCGGATGCCGAGCGCGCTGACCGGCGTCCACGACATCGACAGCTGCAGGCCGATCAGGCGCACCATGATCGTGCGGTACACCGCGTGCCCGGACAGCACGTGCGCCATCTCGTGCCCGAGCACGAACCGCAGGGATTCGTGGTTCATCAGCTCGACGAGCCCGGTGCTGATCGCGATGAACGGCTCGTCCATGCCGACCGTCTGCGCCTGGATCTGCGCGTTCTGGAAGACGAACAGGTTCGGCACCGACGGCAGGTCCAGCGTCTCGGCGCATTCGTGGCGCAGCCGGTCGAGCTCCGGGTACTGCTTCGGGCCGACGCGGATCGACGACGCCAGCGCCATCAGCCGCTCGCCGCGTTCGTTGTAGAAGCCCGATACGGCCTTGACGACCTGGGCGAAGCCGGGCACCGCGCGCAGCGTGGCGAGCGCGCCGCGGTCCACCGGGTGCTCGTACGCGCGCGGGCTGATGCCGGGAAAGCGGACGGCGTTGTGCCGCGAAACCTCGATGTCCTCGGTCACTGCTGGAACCCCCCTGTAGTCGAGGTCACCAGCGTAGGGGGAACCGCTCAGCCGAGGCGGCGGCCCAGGTCGTCGCGGCCGTTCCAGGTGACGAGCAGGCTGTAGGCCACCGACACGCCGAGCGGGCCGGTCAGCAGCACCCACCACGACTCCAGGCGCGGCGCCAGCTCGATCACCGTGCCGAGCGCGGGCGGGCTGGAGATGGCGTAGTGGCTGTTCGCCCAGCCGACGCCGAGCAGCATGGCGAGCGCACCGGCGAGCGCGACGCCGAGCACCGCGGCGAGGAACACCACCGGCCCGCGGCGTTCGCGCAGCAGCCAGACGACCACGCCGACGACGATCCCCAGCCCCAGGGTGAGGAACCCGAAGACGGCCAGGTCGTCGAAGCGGTGCCAGCTCTCCAGCTCCAGGGCGCCTTGGGTGCCGTCGGCGGAGACGATGCGCACGCGCTCCGGGGGCGCGAGCCGCGACCACGCGAAGGCGAGCGGGAAGCTCAGCAGGCTGAGGGTGCCGAGCACGCTGATGGCGGGCAGCAGGTCGGCCTTGACGACGACGCGGGGCCGCCGCTCCCGGAACAGCACGGGCACCGACCACGGGCCGGCCACGGCCGACGGCCGGTGTGCGGGCCCCGACGACTCACTCACCCGGACTCCCTCCTGCTGCGCGTTGCCACCGAGGGTAACCGGTCGGTGCGGGGCCGCGGTGAGCCGCTCGCCGTGTCGCCCGGGCGGGCCGTGGTGAACGATCCGGTTAGTTATACCTTCGCGGTCGGCGCGAGCTTCTGCGACTGTGGGTGACGTTCGCCGCTGAGGTCGGATGGTTGCGGTGATGACACGCCGAAATGTTGTGGTGCAACGCACCGGCCAGCCCGTTGGCGAGGTAATCGGCCCGCAGCGTGATGAGCCCGGCGTCGGCGAGGCGGCGAGCACGCCCATGCACATAGACCGCGTCACCCGGGACCACCGCTGCCCGCAGGTGCTGCTTGAATCCGATGCGCAGATCGCCCGGGTTTTGGGCGACGATCAGTCCTCAGAACGGAAACACGGATGGCCGTTGCCGTCGCCGACGCACCACCGGATGGACACCTCAGCGGTCGGTGTGAGCAGACCGTCGAGGGGATAGATCTCCAGATCCGTCGGGATACCGGCGACCCGATCAGGATCGACACCGAACGACGTGGCGAGATCGACATACAGAGAGTTCACGAATCCCCCAGACGAAGTCGGGACCGGACAACACCGAGCGTATCGACGATCCCCGTTTTGAGCCAGCACCGATTCCGGACCTAGGGGATTTCCGACCTCCAGCGCAGGCACGCCGAGTTCATCCCGGTGAGCATTCCGCGTACCGGTCTGTGACGGTGTTTGACCGTGGCCGTGATACGCCGAAGGTGTTGAGGCGCGGGCAAAACACGCAGAGCCCCGGTAAGAAAGTGGTCCGACCAAAGATCAACTTCATCGGGGCTCTGCGCTTGATGAGTGTGACATCCACGGCCACGCTGCCCGCACGCGAACGCACGGTGGCGGCGCCGACCTACTCGCCGTCAGCCACCGGCCGTCTCGCCGTGGCGGCTGCAGCGGGCCGTCCAGCCGAGCGGGCTCACCTGGACCACCAGCCGCCGCGCGCAGAACGTGCAGTACCGCGGGGGCTCCAGCGTCGTCCGCGGGTTGTGGCACGCCGGGTGGTCCACCCCACCCGGCGACGGCTGTCCACAGTGGACACAAAAGCCCGGTGCGTCAGAGGCTGTCACTGAGGGCCTTGATGGGCATCTTGAGCTCGTCGAGCATCTCCAGGTCCGCCGAAGCCGGCCGGCCCAGGTTGGTCAGGTAGTTGCCGACGATGATCGCGTTGATCCCGCCGAGCATGCCCTGCTCCGCACCGAGGTCGCCGAGCGTCAGCTCGCGGCCGCCGGCGAAGCGCAGCATCGTGCGCGGCATCGCGAGCCGGAACGCCGCGACCGTCCGCAGCGCGTCGCGGCCCTCGACGATCTCGTAGTGCTCGTACGGCGTGCCCGGCTGCGGGATGAGGAAGTTCATCGGCACCTCGTGCGGGTTCAGCTCGGCCAGCTGCACGGCGAACTCCGCGCGCTGCTCGACCGTCTCCCCCATGCCGATGATGCCGCCGCAGCAGACCTCCATGCCCGCGTCGGCGACCATCCGCAGCGTGTCCCAGCGCTCTTTCCAGGTGTGCGTGGTGACCACCGATGGGAAGTGCGACCGCGCCGTCTCGAGGTTGTGGTTGTAGCGGTGGACGCCCATGTCGACGAGCTCGTCGACCTGCTCCTGCGTCAGCATGCCCAGCGAGCAGGCGATCTGGATGTCGTTGCCGTCCTCGCGGATCGCCTTCACGCCTTCGCGGACCTGCGAGAGCAGCCGCTTGTCCGGGCCGCGGACGGCGGCGACGATGCAGAACTCCGTCGCGCCGGTTTCGGCGGTCTGCCGGGCGGCCTTGACCAGGTTCGGGATGTCGAGCCACGCCGAGCGCACCGGCGTCGGGAAGCGGCCGGACTGGGAGCAGAAGTGGCAGTCCTCGGGGCAGCCGCCGGTCTTGAGGCTGATGATGCCCTCGACCTCGACCTCGGGGCCGCACCAGCGCATCCGCACCTCGTGCGCCAGTGCGAGGAGGTCGGGCAGCCGGTCGTCGGGCAGCCGGAGCACGTCGAGGACCTGCTGTTCGCCCAGGCCGACGCCGTTTTCGAGGACGCCCTCGCGCGCGAGGGCCAGGACGCTTTCCGGGGGCTCCGGGTGGCGGAGCCCCCGGCCCGGGACGGAGTCCCGGCTGTCACTGACATCGGTGTCCGGGACTGCGGTCACGGCGGCTCCTTGATCGAGGTGGTGCGGAAAGCGTCCCTCATCGTGCACGAAGGCGCCTCGAGGGGACAGCGATGCAGGTCACTTCCCGGCGGAAGCGCACCCCGCAAAAAGTTCCGGGTCGAATTCGCCGCCGAACCACGGCGAGAGCCCGGCCCGCGCCGCGGCCAGGAACTCCTCGCGGGAGGCCTGGCCGATCCCGGCCGGGAGCACACCGAGCAGGGGCGCACCGGCCGCGACCGGCAGGTCTTCGAGGTTGGACAGCGCGGCGAGGTCCGGTTCGGCCGGCCAGGCACCGATGATGACGCCGGCGACGGTCAGCCCGCGCTTGCCGGCGACCTCGGCGGTGAGCGCGGTCGCGTTCAGCGTCCCGAGGCCGGCCTCGGCGACGATGATGACGAGCGAGCCGAGCGACCAGGCGACGTCGGCGAGGCTCGCGCCGGCGGCGTCGAAGCGCACCAGCAGCCCGCCCGCGCCCTCGACGAGGGTGAGGTCGTGCGCGGTGTCGAGGTCCGACGCGGCCTGCGCGATCTCCCCGGGATCCAGCGTCGGCAGGCCACTGCGGCGGGCGGCGGCCTCCGGCGACAGCGGATCCGGGTAGCGCCGCAGCTCGCGCGTCGTGACGTCCGGCCCGGCCAGGCGGACGACGTCTTGGAGGTCACCGGGCTCATCGGGCCGCACCCCGGTCTGGGCCGGTTTGAGCACGGCCACCCGCTGTCCCCCGGCCACCGCCAGGGCCGCGATCGCCGCCGTGGTGATCGTCTTGCCGACCCCGGTCCCGGTCCCCGTCATCACCAGCATGGTCACGGGCCATCAACATAGTGACTCCGGGCCCGGCCGTGCACGCGGGCCGTGATCAGAGCACGTGGGAGGACGCTCACCGGGCACTCTCGCGCAGCTGTGGCACCCCCGGCCGGGCCAACACGCCGGCGGGCCGTCCCCAGCGCTGCCTCACGGCCCGGGCCAGGCGGGGACCCCTGCCGGGCCGAGGCTGCCGCAGCCGGTCGTGAGTGGTAACGCGGGTTCTAACCCGCGTTACCACTCACGAGCCACCCACCGAGCGGGCCGGATCACCGCGGCCCGGCGGGTCAGGTGCCCGGCACCACCACCGGGGCCCCGGCCGGGCGGAACGTGCGCTCCGCGGCGTCGAACATGTACACCTGGGCGTCGCCGACGTGGAAGTACATGCCCGTCAGCTGCAGCTTGCCCGCCGATTCCGCTGCCGCCACCGCGGGGTACTCGCGCAGGTGGTCCAGTTGCTGGAGCACGTTGTGCAGCGCGAGCCGGTCGCCTTCGCGGGCCGGGACCGCGCCGTCCAGCGTGGCCGAGCCCAGGCGGTGGGCGCTCGGCTCCGCGTGGCGGAGCCACGTCGACAGCGGGCCCGGGGGTGGGCCGTCGGCGAGGGCCGCCATCGCGCCGCAGCTCGAGTGGCCGCACACCACGATCTCCTCGACCCCGAGGACGCCCACCGCGTACTCGACGGACGCGTTCATCGACGGGTCGGCCTGGCCGGGCGGGACCAGGTTGCCGATGTTGCGGATGGTGAACAGGTCGCCCGGGCCGCTGGTGGTGATCAGGTTCGGCACGATCCGGGAGTCGCCGCAGGTGATGAACAGCGTGCGCGGGCGCTGGCCGTCGGCCAGGCCGGACAGCGTGTCGCGCAGCAGCGGTGCGGCCCGGCGGTGGAACTCGGTGGCGCCGCGGCGGGTCTGCTGGGCCGGGATGTCGACCGCTTCGGCCGCCTGCCACTCCGACCACGGCGCGAGCCAGCGCGGGACCGCCTGGCTCGCGGCAATCCGGGACCGCGTCGGGCGGCCCGCCTTGCCTTCGCCGAACCAGGGGTGCCCGACCTCGTCGACCTCCACCGTGCCGCCGGCGCGTTCGTGCGCCTGCTGCCACGTGTGCAGGCTTTCGAACGCGGCGTGGTCGAGGTAGTCGACGACCAGTTCCAGCCGCACCGTGGCCCCGTCCGGGACGGTCCCGAGCACCTTCGACAGCCGCGGCACCGACAGGAACGTCAGGACGCCTTCGACGACGACGCGCCAGTCGTCACCCTCCCTTTCGATGTGGATGCCCGACCAAGCCGTGCGGCGCAGCATCAGCACCACCGCCAGCCCGATGCCGGCGAGCACGCCGGTGAGCAGGTCGAACACGACGACCCCGGTCAGGGTGAGCAGGTACACGGGCAGGTCGCCGTGGGCGAGCACGGTCTTCATGTGCCCGGGGTTGACCAGTTTCGCGCCGACGTGCACCAGCAGACCGGCCAGCGCCGCCAGGGGGATGCTCTGGATCAGCCCGGCGAGCAGGACGACGAACAGCAGCACCCAGACGCCGTGCAGCACCGCCGACACGCGGGACTTCGCCCCGGCGGTGACGTTGGTGGAGCTGCGGACGATGACGCCGGTGACGGGCAGGCCGCCCAGCGCTCCGGAGAGCATGTTGGCCGTGCCCTGCCCGACCAGCTCGCGGTCGAGGTTGGCGCGCGGCCCGGTGTGCATGCGGTCGACCGCGACCGCCGAGAGCAGGCTCTCCACGCTGGCGATCAGCGCGATCGTGACGACGGCGAGCGCGAACCCGCCCCAGCCGCCGTCCGGCAGCTGCGGGACGAGGTGGATGTTCAGCAGGTCACCGGGCAGTTCGACGCGCGGCAGCGTCATCCCGGACACGACCGACACCACCGTGGCCAGCGCGATCGCGGCGAGCGGCCCCGGCACCTTGCGGACGGCCTGCGGCAGTCTCGGCCAGAGCAGCAGGAGCGCGATGGTGATCAGGCCGACGATGGTGGCGGAGTCGTGGTGGGCGACGATCTGGGCGGGCAGCTCGGCGACGTTCTCCACGGCCGAGCTCTGGGCCTTGCCGCCGAGGATGACGTGCAGCTGGCCGAGCACGATCGTGACACCGATGCCGGCCAGCATGCCGTGCACGATGGCCGGCGAGATGGCCAGCGCGGCGCGGGCGATGCGGCTCAGCCCCAGCAGGATCTGGCACGCACCGGCGAGGACGGTGATCGCGCAGGTGACGGCCCACCCGAAGGTCTGGATGGTTTCGTACATGACCACGGTCAGGCCCGCGGCGGGCCCGCTGACTTGCAGCGCGGAGCCGCCGAGCGCGCCGGCGACGACGCCGCCGACGACGGCGGCGACGAGCCCGGCGGCGACCGGGGCGCCCGAAGCGAGGGCGATGCCGAGGGACAGGGGGACGGCTACGAGGAAGACGACCAGTGAGGCCGGCAGGTCGTGGCGGAGCACGGCGAGGGGTCTCATGATCACCATGCAACCGGAAATCGGGTGAAATGTCCGCTATGAGCCACCCATTCGAGTGAACAACTGGCCATATTTCACCCTTTTGTCACAAATCGGACATCGAGTTAACACGCCAGTAACACAAGAATTTCTGTCACCCGACAGATAAATCCGGGGCTATATAAGGGTTTCCGACGCGTTCCCCGAGCGCTCCGAGGTGGCCTTCGGTGCGTCCAACGCACCGAAGGCCACCTTGAGGCGCTTCCGGGTCAGTGCTCCAGTGCACCCGCGGGGACGAACCCGCGCGCGGCAGCGTCCAAAAGGGACACTTGCGCGGCGCCGACGTCGAAGTACATCCCGGTGAGCCGCAGCGCGCCGCGGTCCAGGGCCGCGGCGACCACGGGGTAGCCGCGCAGGGTCTCCAGCTGCTGCACCACGTTCTGCAGCGCGAGCTGGTCGGCCTCCGCGGCCGGACGCTCGCCGCCGAGCAGCAGCGGTGCCTCGCGGCTGCGGCGCCGGAGCGTCGCGTCGCCGTGGCGCAGCCAGCTGCCGAGCTGGTCGAGCCCGGCCGGGGCCCGGCCGAGCAGCGCCTTCATCGCGCCGCAGCCGGAGTGCCCGCACACGACGATCTCGGCGACTTCCAGCACGCCGACGGCGTACTCGATCGCCGCGCCGACCGACGAGTCGGTGCCGCCGGCCGGCGGCACGAGGTTGCCGATGTTCCGCACGGTGAACAGGTCGCCCGGGCCGCTGGTGGTGATCAGGTTCGGCACGATCCGCGCGTCGCCGCAGGTGATGAACAGCGTGTGCGGCTGCTGGCCGTGCGCCAGCCCGCTCCACGTGTCGCGCAGCAGTGGCGCGGTGCGGCGCTGGAACTCCGAAGCACCGCGGCACAGCAGCGAGCTGGCGGTGCGCTGGGCGGGCAGCACGACGTGCTCGGCCTGCCATTGCGACCACGGCGCGAGCCACCGCGGCACGACGCGCGCGGCGACGCTGCGGCGCACGGTCGGCTTGCCCGAGCGGCCGCGGCCGAACCACGGGTGCCCGATCTCGTCGACCGTGACGCACCCGGCGTGCGCCTGCTGCCAGCCGCGCAAGCAGTCGAACGCGGCGTGGTCGAGGAAGTCGACGTGCAGCTCGAGGGTGACCTCGGCGTGCAGCGGCACTTCGGCGAGCACCCGCGTCAGCCGCGGCACGGACAGGAACGTCAGCGCGCCTTCGATGACGACGCGGTGGCGCTCGCCGTCCCGTTCGACGTGGATGCCGGAGAAGATCATCCGCCGCAGCATCAGCGCGAGCGCGAACAGCACCCCCGCCGCGACGCCGGTGAGCAGGTTGACGGCCACGGCGCCGGCCAGGGTGACCACGTACACCGGCAGGTCGCCGTGGCGTCGGACCTCCTTGAGCCCGTTGAGGTTCACCAGTTTCGTGCCGACGTACACCAGCAGCGCGGCCAGCGCCGCCAGCGGGATCAGCCGCAGCACGCCGGTGAACAGCAGGCAGGCGGCGAGGATCCACCCGCAGTGCAGGACCGCCGACGCCCGGGTGCGCGCGCCGGCCTCGTAGTTGGTCATGCTGCGCACGATGACGCCGGTGACGGGGAACCCGCCGAGCGCGCCGGCGGCGACGTTCGCCGCGCCCTGCCCGATGAGTTCGCGGTCGAGGTCGGTGCGCCGGCCGCCGCGGAGCTTGTCCACCGAGACCGCGGACAGCAGGCTCTCGAGGCCGGCGATGAGCGCGATGGTCACCGCGGCGACGGCGAAGCTCCCCCAGCCGCCGTCCGGCAGCCGCGGCACGATGTGCAGCGGGGGCAGCCCGGCCGGGAGGTCGACGCGCGCCAGGGTCATGCCGGTCACGACGGACAGGCCGGTGGCCAGCGCGACGGCGGCCAGCGGCGCGGGCACGCGGCGGACGGCGGCCGGGAGCCGCGGCCAGGCCAGCAGGACGCCGAGGGTGACAACGCCGATCAGCACGGCTTTGTCGTGGTGCCCGGCGACCTGCCCCGGCAGCGCCAGGACGTTGGCGAGCGCGGAACCCTGCGCCGAGCCGCCGAGGACGACGTGCAGCTGGCCGAGCACGAGCGTGACGCCGATGCCGGCGAGCAGGCCGTGCACGATCGCCGGCGACACGGCGAGCGCGGCGCGGGCGGCCCTGGTGAGGCCGAAGAAGATCTGGAGCAGGCCCGCGGCGACGGTGATCGCGCACGTGACGGGCCAGCCGTGGGTGGCGATCGTGTCGGCCAGCACCACGGTGAGGGCGGCGGACGGACCGCTGACCTGCAGCGGTGATCCGCCGAAGAGGCTCGCGACCAGCCCGCCGACGACGGCGGAGATCAGGCCGGAGAGCAGCGGCGCCCCGGCGGCGAAAGCCACGCCGAGGGACAGGGGGACGGCGACGAGGAAAACGACGATCGACGCGAGGAAGTCGTGCTTGAGGTCCTTGAGGTGCTCGGAGTGCTTCGGGGGTCCGGTGTCGTGTTCGCCACGAACGATCTCGATCATGGGGGCAGGATCGCCGAAACCGCGCAAAATGTCTGCTACGCAAGGATTTCTCGCGTTCGTCCGGGTACAGGATGGACCGGGCGGAGCGGGCTTTTCACACTTACCCCCTCCGCCGTTCGCGTGGTTTCGATCTTGCTCTTGCACGCTGCGCGACGGTGAGGGACCTTCGGGTCTCGGTGTGCCCGTGGTCACACCCGATGTGCTGAATTCAGGCCTTTCCGGCGACCGCAAGCATCGCGCGGGTGATCACGGCGAGGTCGGCGTCAGTCGAAACGTACGGCGGCATGGCGTAAACGAGGTCCCGGAACGGCCGCAGCCAAGCGCCGTGCGCGGTGACGACGTCCGTCGCCACGGCCATGTCGACGGGGTGGTCGAGCTGCAGCACGCCGATCCCGCCCAGCACCCGCACGTCGGTGACCGCGGGCAGGTCGCGCGCCGGGGCCAGGCCGTCGAGCAGGGCTTTTTCGACGCGGGCGACGTCACCTCGCCAGCTGCCGCCGGCGAGCAGGCCGAGGGAGGCGTTGGCGACGGCGGAGGCGAGCGGATTGCCCATGAAGGTCGGGCCGTGCGCGAGCACCGGGAGCTCGCCGCGCGCGATGCCATCGGCGACTTCCGGCGTGCACAGCGTGGCCGCCATGCTGAGGTAGCCACCGGTCAGCGCCTTGCCGACGCACATGACGTCGGGCGTGACACCGGCGTGCCCGGCGGCGAACAGCGCACCGGTGCGGCCGAAGCCGGTGGCGATCTCGTCGAAGATCAGCAGGACGTCGTGCGCCTCGGTCAGCTCCCGCAGGGCGCGCAGGTAGCCGGGGTGGTGGAACCGCATCCCGCCGGCGCCCTGCACCACCGGTTCGACGATCACCGCGGCCAGTTCGTCTTGGTGCTGCTCGATTCCCGCGGCCAACGTGTCCAGATAGGACTGATCGGGCGGGGTGTCGAAACCGGACGGCGGGGCGGGCACGAAGACCTGCTCGGGGAGCACGCCGCGCCACAGCGAGTGCATGCCGCCCTCGGGGTCGCAGACGCTCATCGGCGTGAAGGTGTCCCCGTGGTAGCCGCCGCGCCAGGTGAGCAGCCGCCGTTTGCCGGTCCGCCCGCGAGATCGCTGGTACTGCAGGCACATCTTGACGGCGACTTCGACCGAGACCGAGCCGGAGTCGCAGAGGAAGACGTGCTCGAGGCCGTCGGGGCTGAGGTCGGCCAGGGTCTTGGCGAGGGTGATGGCGGGTTCGTGGGTGAGGCCGCCGAACATGACGTGGCTCATCCGCCCGGCCTGAGCGGCGAGGGCGGCGTCAAGCACGGGGTGCCGGTAGCCGTGGATGGCCGACCACCACGAGGACATGCCGTCGACGAGCTCCCGCCCGTCGGCCAGCTTCAGCCGGACGCCGCTCGCCTCGGTGACCAGCAACGAAGGCACCTTCGCGGGCATGGGCGCGTAGGGATGCCAGACGTGCTGGGCGTCCAAGGCGAGCAGGTCGGCGGAGTCCATCCGCCGACCCTACGACACGAGCTCGGGCCGGGTGCCGAGCCTCCGCCGCCCGGCCGAGCCGCACCCCTCACAACCGGACCGGCAGCACCTCCAACCCGTGCACCAGCGAGCTCGTCCGGTACACCAGCTCATCCGGCTTGGCGTCCAACACGATGTCCGGGAACCGCGCCAGCAAGCCCCCGAGCGCGATCTCCGCCTCCAGCCGCGCCAGCGGGGCCCCCACGCAGTAGTGGATCCCGTGCCCGAACGCCAGGTGACCCCCGGCCGCCCGCGTGATGTCCAAGCGGTCCGGCTCCGGGTACCGCTCCGCGTCGCGGTTGGCGCCCAGCAGCGACACCAGCACGAACTCGCCCTCCGGGATCGTCACGCCCGCCACCTCCACCGGCTCGGCCGTGAACCGCAGCGTGGCCAGGTGGATCGGGCCGTCGAAGCGCAGGAACTCCTCGACCGCGCCCGGCATCAGTTCCGGCTCCGCGCGCAGGCGGGCCAGCTGCTCCGGCTCGCGCAGCAGCGCCAGCACGCCGTTGGCGATCAGGTTGACCGTGGTCTCGTGGCCGGCGACCAGCAGCAGGAACGCCATCGACACCAGCTCGGGCTCGGACAGCGAGTCCCCGTCGTCGGTCGCGTGCACCAGGTCCGACAGCAGGTCTTCGGCCGGCTCGGCGCGCTTCTGGGCGATCAGGCCGGTCAGGTAGGCGAACATGCTCGCCGCCGCGGCCTGGACCTCCTCCGGCCGCACCGCCGCGCTCAGCAACGTCCGGGACCAGCCCGAAAAGTCCGTGCGGTCCTCCTCGCGCACCCCGAGCAGCTCGCAGATCACCGTGATCGGCAGCGGAGCGGCGAACGATGCCACCAGGTCGGCCCGCTCCCGCCCGGCCAGCGCGTCGAGCAGCTCCGCGGTGATCTCCTCGACCCGCGGCCGCAACCGGGCCACCGTCCGCCCGGTGAAGGCCTTGTTCACCAGCTTCCGCAGCCGCGTGTGGTCCGGCGGGTCCGAGTTGAGCATGTGCCAGCTCAGGTCCTGGCCCAGACCGTTCTGCAGGGCCTCCGGCGGCAGCTTCGCTTCGAACACTTCGCGGATGCCCTGGCTGTTCTTCCGCAGCCGCGGATCGGCCAGCAGCGACCGCGCCTCCGCGAACCCCGTCACCACGTAACACGGCAGCCCGCGCGGTGGCAGCCGCACCCGCCGCACCGGGCCGCCCCCGCGCAGCATCTCGGAAAACAGGTGCGCGTCCTGGGCGAAGTCTTCCGCCGCCTCGACGATTTCGCCGGTCGTCATGCCAGCCCCCACACTTCCCGCGTCAGCGTCCGGCGAGTGCCGCCACGACGCGCTCGGTCACGTCCTGCCAGTATGCCCGCTGTTGTTCGCGCTCTTCCGCGCCCGCAAGCCATTCCTGGTGAAACCTCAGGGTCGTCTTGGTCCCCGAGCCGCTCAACCGCACCTGCACCGTCGAGTCGTGGTCCCAGCCGCTCGGCCGCCACGTGAGCCGCACCCGGTCGCCGTCGGCGAAGCTGCGGATCTCGCCCACCGTGCCGTTGGCCGTTTTGTACTCCGCGCCCGCTTCCCTGGGCAGCTCGACGCCCGGACCGAGCCAGATCGCGACGCCCTCGCGGCTGACCAGGAAGTCCCACACCACCGCCGCCGGGTACGGCAAGGTGCGCGAAACCCCGATGTTCCAGCCCGCATCGGCCGTCTTCCCCACTGAAGAAGTCATGTCCGCATCCTCGCAGCGGGGTACGACAAAAACGCCGGACAGCCCGGGTGGAGGATGGGAACCCGTGCGCTACCGCCCGATCTCCCCCGCCGTCCTGGCCGAAGAACTGGCCGATCGCGTCGACGCGCTCACCACGCGGCGGATCGCGGTGGCCGTCGACGGCGCCGCGGGCGCGACGGAAACCGCGGAACTCGCGGACGCCCTGGTCGATCCCCTGCGGCTGCGCGGCCGCGCGACCCTGCGCGTGTCCGCGCGCGACTTCCTGCGGCCCGCGTCGCTGCGCTTCGAGCACGGCCGCACCAACCCCGACGTCCGCTACACCGACTGGCTCGACCTCGGCGCCCTCCGCCGCGAAGTCCTGGAACCGCTGAAGGGTTCCGGCGAGGTGCTGCCGTCGCTGTGGGACGCCGAGCGCGATCGCGCGACCCGTGCCGCGCGCGTGCCGCTGCCCGAGGGCGGGGTCGTGCTCGTCGACGGCGAACTGCTGCTCGGCGCCGGGCTGGCCTTCGATCTGGCCGTGCACCTGTGGCTCTCTCCCGCGGCCCTGCGGCGCCGCGTGCCGGACGCCTGGGCGGTCCCGGCCTACGAGCGGTACGAAGAAGAGGTGGACCCGGGCACGCTGGCCGACGTCGTCGTGCGCGTCGACGATCCCCGGCACCCGGCGCTCTACCTGCCTTAGCGGACGACGGCCACCGGATCGCCGTCCAGCAGGCCGGACAGCCGCCGCGCCAGGCCGTCCCAGCGCCAGTGCTCGGTCACCCACGCCCGCCCGGCCTCGCCCATCCGGCGCGCGCGCACCGGGTCCGCGAGCAGCGCGGCCAGGGTCTCCCCCAGCTGGACGACGTCCCGGCCGTCGACGACGTGCCCGGTGACCTCGTCGAGCACCGCTTCGGGCGCCCCGCCGGAGTTGCCGGCGACCACCGGCAGCCCGGTCGCCGAGGCCTCCAGGTAGACGATGCCGAGCCCTTCGACGTCGAGGCCCTTGCCCCGGGTGCGCGCGGGCATCGCGAAGACGTCGCCAGCGGCGTAGTGCGCCGGCAGCTCGGCCCACGGGACCGACCCGGTGAGCACGACGTCGCGTTCCAGGCCGAGCTCGGCGACCAGCCCGGTGAGCTTCTTGCGGTACGGGCCGCCGCCGACGATCAGCAGCGCCGCGTCCGGCACGCGCTCGCGGATCGACGGCAGCGCGCGGATCAGCTGGTCCTGGCCCTTGCGCGGGACCAGCCGGGACACGCAGACGACGGTCGGCCGGTCACCGAGGCCGTGCCGGGCGCGGATCTCCGCGCGCGCGGCCGGATCCGGCCGGAACACCTCGGTGTCGACCCCGGAGGGCAGCAGCTCCAGCCCGGCCATCGGGCCGAAGGCGGCGGCGAAGCGGCCGCGCGTGTACCGGCTGACGTAGGTGACGACGTCGACGGTGTCGCCGATCCGCCGCAGCGCCTGCCGGGACGCCGGCAGCATGGACCAGCCGACCTCGTGGCCGTGCGTCGACGCCACGACGCGGCGCGCCCCGGCCCGGCGCAGGGGGTGCCCCAGCAGCGCGAGCGGCGCCGCCGCCCCGAACCAGACGGCTTCGCACTCCCGCGCCCGCATGATCTGCTTCGCCCGGCGGAGCACGTCCGGCGTCGGCAGCATCAGCGACGTGGGGTGCCGGACGACCTCGAACGGCGCCTCGGCGTCGAACTCCTCGTGCGACCCCGTCCGCGACTCCCACGACGGCGCGTAGACGACCAGGTCGTCGGACGGCAGCCGGGTGGCCAGGGAGTTCAGATAGTTCTGGATCCCCCCGGGCCGCGGCGGGAAGTCGTTGGTCACGAGCAGGGTCTTGAGCACGCCCCAGAGGCTAGCGGGGGCCCCACCTGTTCGTTCGGGGGTCCGGGTGGCGAAGCCCCCGGCCCGAGGCGGAGCCTCGGATGACACAGCGAAGGGGCGGCACCGCGTGTGCGGTACCGCCCCTTCGCCGGCCGAAGTGCGGCCGGGTCACGCCGTCGGGCGGCGCGCTCCCGAGTACTGGCTCTGCAGCGGCGAGATCTTCACGACGTCACCGGTGTCGGGCGCGTGCACCATCTTGCCGTCGCCGATGTACATGCCGACGTGCGAAACGGGCGAGTAGAAGAACACGAGATCACCCGGCTGGAGCTGGTCCCGCGGCACCGCGGTGCCGAAGGTCGACTGCTCGCGGCTGGTCCGCGGCAGGGTGATCCCGGCCTGCTTGTACGCCCACGACGTCAGGCCCGAGCAGTCGAAGTTGGTCGGGCCGGTGGCGCCGTACACGTACGCGCTGCCGAGCTTGCTCAGCGCGGCGTTGACCGCCGCCTGCGCGGACCCGGTCGGAGCCTTGATGTTGGTGGGCGCGGACCCGCCACGGTCCTTCTGAGCGGCCTTGTCCGACGTGCTGAGGTTCTTGTTGGCCGCCTCGAGCTGGTCGATCTGGTCCTGCAGCGTCTTCTGCTTGGCCTGGATGTCCTCGGCCAGCTTGGCCGCGGCGTCCCGCGCGTCTTGCGCGCGCTTCGCGGCGTCGCTGGCCTTGGCGGCCGCGTCGGTGGCCTGCTGGACGGCGCCGGTGAGGTTGCCCATCGCGGCGTTCTTGCCGGTCGCGATGACCTCGAGCGCCGAGGACCGGTCGAGGAAGTCCTGGGTGGACGTGCCCGCCAGCAGCGCCGACAGCTTGTTCAGCTGGACACCGCTGGTGAAGGACGCACCGGCGAACTTGTCGACCTCGGTCTGGTACTTCTTCTGGCTCTCGGACGCCGTGGTGGCCTGTTCCTTGGCCGCGTTGACGTCGCCGGTGGCCTTGTCGAGCTCACCCTGCTTCTTCTTCAGGTCGTCCTTGGCCGAAAGCAGGTCTTCGTTGAGCTTCTCGGCCTGGGCCGCGAGGTCGCGGTACTTGGCGAGGGCGTCGGAGCCGGTGGGCGGGGTCTGGAGAACGGGGACGGGGGCGGCGATGGCCGTCGGCTGGGCCAAGGTGACGAGGGTGATCACCGAGACCGCTGCGAGGGCGCCTGACACCACGCGTCTGACTGGATGCGACTGCACGGTCGCGCGGGTCTCCTTTGCGTCTCGGCCGCCGTCGGGGACCGGAGCGCGAAGAGGCCGGGGAGTCCTCTTCGCCGTTGTCCCCCACCCGCGCGCGTGCTGCTCTTGGACAACAGGAGCCGCAACAGGGATTGCCCGCGGTGGTGGTTCCGGTTCCCAGCTTCCCGACAAAGCTGCGTCCGGCGGCGATCTCGCGTCGCCGCCTTCATCGACGGCCGGGGGCCACGAGATCTCGGACAGGTTACGAAAAGAGCGCCACGACGTCCACCACCCGTCGGCCAAAAACTGTGCGTGACGCCGTTGCACACCATCGGACCAGCACCGGAGAAAACATGTGATGGGCGTTACACGCTGGCGATTCTCCGGAGGGCTTTTCGGCTACTGACCGTTCACCGATCCAATCGACCATTCGGCGCGCCGCCACGAAACGGGCGAGTTCAGGCGGTCCGCCGGATCGGTTCTTCGACCAAGCGGAGCCGCGGCACCATTCCGGCTTCGGCCAGCGCGTCCACCGCGCGGCGCTCGTCGGCGTCCCACACCACGGCGGGTGGCGCGCCGAGCAGCACGCTCACCACGCAGTCGTGGCACGAGATGCCGCGGACCACGCAGCGGTCGCAATCGACCACCACGTTCTCGATGTCGGAAACGGCGATGTGCGAGACGTCCACTTCGGACAGCTCGGGGGTGCCGGTCACGTAGTCCTCCTCACGTCGGGACTGACTGAGGAGGACGGTAGGCGCCACCACCGACAATTTTCGGCGGTCAGACCCTCGACAGGCGGCTGACCAGCACCGATGACGGAGCCGGGTGGGCGCCACCGCGCCGCACGGAGTCCGCGACCGCGCGGTCGGAGGTCGCGACGACCATGGGCCGCCCCGCGGGCTCGGCCGCGACGAGGTTGCGGATCACGTCGTCGGCCAGCACCCCGCGGTCGGAGAACAGCACCCGCACCCCGCGGGGCACCGACGCCGGGACGGAGAGCACGCCGGCGCCGTCGAACACGACCGTGACCTCGGCGGAGGTCCGGGCGGCCAGCGCGGACAGCTGGTGGACCAGCCGGTCGCGCTGGTCGGCGAGGGCGAGTTCGGGGTAGCCGGTCTTGGTGACGTTGTAGCCGTCGACGATCAGGTGCACGTTGGGCAGCGCCAGGTAGCGGTCCAAGGCGGACACGTCGGCGATCTTGCCGCCTTGGCCGGTGCCGGAGCTGGCGCCGCGGACCATGTCCGCCGGGCGGGCGCCGCGCGCGCCGAGGGCGAGCTCGCGGCGCAGGCCGGTGACGGCGCCGTCGATGGTGTCGATGAGCAGGGCGAGCCGCACCTCGTCGGCCTGCCGGGCTTCGCGGGCGGACTGGCGGGCGATCTCGGCGTCGGCGGCGGCGCGTTCGGCGCGGGCGCGTTCACCGGCGACCCGCTGGCGCTCGCGCTCGAGCTGGGTGGTGAGGGCGGCGATCTCGTCGTGGCGCGCGGCGGAACCGCGTTCGGCTTCGGCGGACGCCGCTTCGGCCGCGTCCCGGGCCTGGCGCAGCTGGACACCTTGTTCGCGAAGCCGCTTCAGGAGCTTCTCGACTTCGCCTTCGCGCTCGCCTCGTGCGTTCTCGGCGGCTTGTTTCGCCTCCGCGAGTTCGGCGCGGACCTGGGCGAGCTCGGCTTCGAGCCGCTGGGTGCGGGCGAGCGCGGCGTCGCGTTCGGCGCGCAGGGCGTTTTCCTCGGCGTTCCTGGCCACCAGCCGGACGCGCCCGATGGCCCCGGACTCGCCGAGGAGGACGGCGGCCGCGGCCGCGGCGACGGAGTCGGTGGCGTTGGGGTCGAGGGCGTCGGTGCGGTGTTCGCGGAGCCATTCGATGACGGCGGTCCGGAACTGGGAGGAGTCGCCGAGGGCCGCGAGCAGGGCACCGCCGCCCAGCTTGGCCCGCTTGGCCGGGGCGAACTTGGCGACGGGCCGCAGCTGGCGCGGCACGTCGGTGGCGGGCAGCTTGGCGACGGCCGCCGCGGCGAGCTCGGCGATGCGGTCGCGGACCGGTTCGGGGAGGGTCGGCCAGGTGGCCGGTTCGGGATGTCCGGCCTGGTCAGCGGCCTCCTCGGCCGGCTCGGAGCGCGACGCGACACCCGAGGGACCGACGGGGTCCCCGGGCGGCTCCGGCACGAGCGGCTGCGGGTGCATTGGTCCAGGGTAGGCCCCGCCCCCGCATCCCGCCCCGCGCACCACACGGACCGGCGGCGCGCGGAAACTGTCGGTGGTCACCCCTACAGTTCCGCCCATGCGTCCGGTCCAGGCTCAGCTCGCCTTCGACGAGCTCGGAACCCCGTTGCGGGACACCACCTTCGTCGTCTTCGACCTCGAGACCACCGGGGCACCGCCGGGGCCGTCGGGGATCACCGAGATCGGCGCGGTGAAGGTGCGCGCGGGCGAGGTGCTGGGCGAGTTCGCGACGCTGATCAACCCGGGGATGGTGATCCCGCCGCAGATCGTCTCGCTGACGGGGATCACGCAGGCGATGGTCTACGACGCGCCGCCGATCCAGGAGGTGCTGCCGGCGTTCCTCGAGTTCATCGGCGGCTCGGTGCTGGTGGCGCACAATTCGGGCTTCGACACGTCGCACATGCGGGCGGCGTGCGAGGGGCACGGGTACGTGTGGCCGAAGCCGGCCGTGGTGTGCACGGTCCGGCTGGCCCGGCGGGTGGTGCCGCGGGACGAGGTCGGGCGGTACAACCTGACGGCGCTGGCGTTGCTGTTCGGGGCGAGGACGCGCCCGACGCACCGGGCGCTCGACGACGCGCGGGCGACGGTGGACGTCCTGCACGGCCTGCTCGAGCGGGTCGGGAACCTGGGCGTGCACTCGCTCGAGGAGCTGATGGGGTACCTGCCGGAGGTGACCGTCGCCCAGCGGGCGAAGCGGCACCTGGCGGCGGACCTGCCGTCGGCCCCGGGCGTCTACCTGTTCAAGGGTCCGAAGGACGAGGTGCTGTACGTCGGCACGGCGAAGGACCTGCGCCGGCGCGTGCGGACGTACTTCACGGGTTCGGAGGGGCGGAGCCGGATCCGGGAAATGGTGGCGCTCGCCGAGCGCGTCGACCACGTGGTGTGCGCGCACGCGCTGGAGGCGGAGGTGCGGGAGCTGCGGCTGATCGCGGCGCACCGGCCCGCGTACAACCGGCGGTCGAAGAACCGGCACCAGGGCTGGTGGATCGGTTTGACGGACGAGGCGTTCCCGCGGTTGTCGGTGGTCCGGCTGCCGCGGCCGGGGGTGCTGGGCCCGTTCCGCAACCAGGCGGACGCGCGCACGACGGCGGACACCCTGGCCGGGGCGTCGGGGCTGCGGACGTGCACCCAGCGGATCTCGCCGCGCTCGGCGAACGGGACCCCGTGCGTGCTGGCGGAGCTGGGACGCTGCGGGGCGCCGTGCGCGGGACGGCAGAGCGTGGAGGCCTACAGCCCGGCGGTCGAGTCGGTGTCGGGCCTGATCGCGGGCCTGGACGGCCGTCCCCTGCACACGGCGGCGGCGCACGTGGAGCGGCTCGCGGAGGGACGGCACTACGAGCAGGCGGCCCGCCACCGCGACGAGCTGGCGGGGCTGATCCGCGCACTGGGCCGGGCGCACCGCCAGGCGTCCCTGGCGTCGATCGGCGAGCTGATCGCGGCCGGCCCGGACGGCGCGGGCGGCTGGGAGCTGGCGGTGATCCGCTACGGCAGGCTGGCGTCGGCGGGCGTGGCCCGCCGCGGGGTGCCGCCGATGCCGGTGGTGGAGGCGCTGGTGGCGTCGGCGGAGACGGTGCTCCCGGAGCCGGGCCCGCTCCACGGAGCACCCCCGGAGGAGGTGGGGGTGCTGCTGCGCTGGCTGACCCGCCCCGGAGTCCGCCTGGTCCGCACCACGCGCCCCTGGGCCGAGCCGGCGGCAGTGGCGGGCTGGCAGGGCTGGCTGAGCCTGGTAGCGGACGCCCACTCCCTCGAACACATCGGCTAAGACGTCACTTTCGTAGGGAAAGTGACGTGTCGCGGGCCTCGAGGCGTCACTTTCGTAGGGAAAGTGCCGCTCTCGGCTCACGTGAGCCGGAGGGGCGGCTGGTCTGGGCGCGGGGGAGCTGGGGCTCAGGTGAGTGAAGTGTTCAAGGCGTCCAGGAGCCAGGTGTGGGCGACGCCCATGGGAGCCGCCTCGCCCGTGATCTCGCCCGCCAGGTGCCAGTAGCGCCGGAGGTGGGGCCGGCGGTCCGGGGCCGTCCGGTGGTTCAGCGCCCGGCGGAACGGCAGGCTGTCGGACCGGCCCAGCGCCGCCGCGTGGGCCGCCACAAAACGGTCCAGTGCCCGTCCCGGGGACGGCCGCTCCCCCGCCGCCACCCGCGGGGCCGCCAGTGCGCACGCCTCCCCCACCTCCGCGTGGAGCACACCGAGGTCGGCGATGCGGTCGTGGCCGGCCAGCGTGCTCGCCTTCACGTCGAACGCCAGCCGGGAGTCCGCGGCGAGCAGCACCAGCTCGGCGTACGCCACCACCTGGGCCGCCGTCGGCCGGTCCGGAGGCTCGGGCGCGCTGATGCCGAGGAACATGCGGGCCGTGTCCGGTGGGATCGGGCCCGTCGTCATCGGGTGCCAGAGGCGGACCAGCGTTTCGTGCGCCGAATACCCGTCCTGGACCGCGGACAGCAGTTCGAGGCGGTCCGCGCGGTCGGCCGGCGCCGCCTCCGAGACGGCGCGGAGCATCGAACGCCGCCAGGCCAGCGTGGCCAGCTCGCGGTCGAGGGCGGCCCGCTCGGCCGCGACGGCGTCGTCGAGGGAACAGCGGCCGGCGAGGACGTCGGTGATCGGCCGCAGGCCCAGCCCGAGCCCGCGCAGCCGGCGCACCAGGTTCAGCCGGTCGATCGCCGCGCGGTCGAACCGCCGGTGCCCGCCTGCGCTGCGCACGGGCTCCAGGACGCCCTCGTCGCAGTAGAACCGGATCGTGCGGACCGGCACGCCGGTCCGGTGCGCCAGCTCGCCGATGCCGAGTGTGTCTCCGGTCACCTTCGGTCGAACCTCCAGCCGGGTGGAGTTCCTACGGTACGGCCATGGACAACGCAAGACTCGCCGAAGGACTCCACGACCACACCGCCGGGTTCGCCGCCGCGGTGGACGGCGCCGACCCGGAAACCCCGGTCCCCACCTGCCCGGAGTGGCCGCTGCGGGTGCTCGTGGGCCACCTCGGCCAGGCCCACCGCTGGGCCGCGGGCATCGTCCGGTCGGGACCGTCGCCGGTCCCGGAGCCGTTCGACGCCGACCCCGGCTCCCCCGGAAAGTGGTCCGGCTGGCTCCTCGAAGGCGCCGCGGACCTCGAAGACGCCGTGAAAACCGCCGGCGACACCCCGGTCTGGACGTTCTTCGGCCCGCAGCCGGCGACGTTCTGGCTGCGCCGGATGCTCCACGACACCACCGTCCACCACGCCGACGCGGCCCTGACCACCGGCACGGCGTTCACCGTGGCACCGGACCTCGCGGCCGACGCGATCAGCGAGTGGCTGGAACTGCTCGCCGACCCGGTCACGGCGAGCCTCAAACCGGGCTTCGCCGAGCTGCGCGGCACCGGCCAGACCCTGCAGCTGAAACCGGACGACGGCCCGGGCTGGCTGATCACCCGCACCCGCGGCGGCGTCCGGTGGACCCGCGCAACGGAACCCGCGGACGTCACGCTGACCGGCCCCGTGCAGGACCTCCTGCTCGTGCTGACCCGGCGCCTGCCCGCGGACCGCGTCACCACCACCGGCGACCCCGCGCTCGCCGCCCACTGGCTGGCACACACCGCGGCTTGAGGCTCACTAGGATCGCGGGCGAACCCCGCAGACGAGTCTTGGAGGACCCAGGTGATCACCGCGATCGTGTTGATCCAGGTAGAGGCGGACGCGATCCCGGACGCCGCGCAGGCGATCGCCGACATCGAGGGTGTCGGCGAGGTCTACTCGTGCGCCGGGGACGTCGACCTCATCGCCACGGTGCAGGTGTCCACGCACGAAGGCCTGGCCGACCTGATCCCCGGCAAGATCGGGAAGGTGGCGGGCGTGCTGAACACCGTCACGCACATCGCGTTCCGGTCGTACTCCCGCGCCGACACGGAATCGGCCTTCTCGATCGGCGTGGAGGACTGACCGCCCGGCCAGACCCGCAGAAACGCCGAAGGCCACCTCCCGGAAGAGGTGGCCTTCGACGTTGAGCGCCTGGAGCTAGTGGTCCGCCTGCTTGGCGGCCGACGCCGTTTCCGCGGAGTCGAACTCACCGTGCTGGCCGTGCTGGCCGTTCTCGCCGCCGGAGTGACCGTTGCCGTTGGCCCGCTCCAGCGCGGCGGTCTCCTCGGCCGGGTCCGGGGTCCAGAACGTGCCCGGCACGGCGTGCCCGGCCGAACCCAGCTTGTTCATCTTCTTCGGCACCGACGCGCCCTGGTACTCGAGCGGGATCGCGTGGCCGTGGCTGTCGAGGCCGGCCAGCGGCTGGTGGATTTCGATGAACTCACCGTGCGGCAGCCGCTTGATGATGCCCGTCTCGACGCCGTGCTCCAGCACCTCGCGGTCCGCCCGCTGCAGGCCCAGGCAGATGCGGTAGGTGAAGTAGTAGGCCAGCGGCGGCACGATCAGCACGCCGATGCGGCCCGCCCACGTCGTCGCGTTCAGCGAGATGTCGAAGCTGTCGGCGATGATGTCGTTGAAGCCCGACAGCTCGATGACCATGAAGAAGCCCAGCGCCATCGCGCCCAGCGCCGTGCGGACCGGGGCGTCCCGGGGCCGCTGGAGCAGGTTGTGGTGCGCGGTGTCCTTGGACAGCCTCCGCTCGAGGAACGGGTAGGCCAGCAGCAGCCCGATCAGGATCGGCATGCCGACCGCGCCGGGGAAGAACACCGCCGGGATCGTGTAGTTCCCGAGGTAGACCTCCCACGCCGGCCAGATCCGGAGCATGCCGTCGGCCCAGGCCATGTACCAGTCGGGCTGCGAGCCCGCCGACACCTGCGCCGGGTTGTACGGGCCGAAGTTCCACACCGGGTTGATCTGGAACAGGCCCGACATCAGCGCCAGCACGCCGATGACCAGCGTGAAGAACGCCCCGCCCTTGAGCGCGAAGTACGGCATGATCCGGACGCCGACGACGTTGGTCTCCTTGCGGCGCACGCCGGGGAACTGCGTGTGCTTCTGGTACCAGACCAGGGCCAGGTGCACCCCGACCAGCGCGAGCATGATGCCCGGCAGCAGCAGGATGTGCAGCGTGTACAGGCGCGGGATGATCTGGTCGCCGGGGAACTCCCCGCCGAACAGCGCCCAGTGGATCCACGTGCCGGCCACCGGCACCGAGAGCACGATGCCCGACAGCGTCGCGCGGATACCGGTGCCCGAGAGCAGGTCGTCCGGCAGCGAGTAGCCGAAGAAGCCTTCGAAGCAACCCAGGACCAGCAGCAGGCCACCGATCACCCAGTTGGCCTCACGCGGGCGCCGGAACGCGCCGGTGAAGAAGATGCGCAGCATGTGCACGGCCATGGACGCGACGAAGATCAGCGCGGCCCAGTGGTGCAGCTGCCGCATGAACAGGCCGCCGCGGACGTCGAACGAGATGTCCAGCGTCGTGCGGAAGGCCTGCGACATCTCCAGGCCCTGCATGTTCTTGAAGCTGCCGTGGTAGACGACCTCCTGCATGGAGGGGTCGAAGAACAGCGTCAGGTACACCCCGGTGAGCAGCAGGATGATGAAGCTGTAGAGCGCGATCTCGCCCAGCAGGAACGACCAGTGGGTCGGGAACACCTTGTTCATCTGGTGCCGCAGGCCCTTGGCCAGGTGGTACCGCTGGTCAGCGTTGTTCGCGGCCTCGCCCAGGTGCCGCTCGACAGCGCTCGAGCCCTTGGTCGGCGTGGTGAGTGAACTCATGACTTACGCTCCCAAAAGGCCGGACCGATGGCCTCGTTGAAATCGCCTCGCGCGATCAAGTATCCCTCTTCGTCCACCGTGATCGGTAGCTGGGCCAGCGGACGGGTCGCCGGGCCGAAGATCGGCTTGGCGTAGTGGAGCGCGTCGAACTGCGACTGGTGGCACGGGCACAGGATGCGGTTGGTCCGCTGCTCGTACAGGGAGGTCGGGCAGCCGACGTGGCTGCAGATCTTCGTGTACGCGTAGTAGTCGCCGAAGTTGTAGTCCTCCTGGCCGGCCCGCTTGACCACCTTGGCGGCGTCGGTCGGGCGCAGGCGGATCAGCATGACCGGGTTGTCGACCCGGGTCAGCGCCGCGGCGAGGGCCTCCGCGTTGTTCCGCTCGGACTCGCGGAACGGGAACACCGTCTCCATCGCGCCCGCGTCGAGGTCTTCGGCCTTGACCAGCGAAATCTCGGTCTCCTTGCCGTGCTCCACCTCGACCGGCTTGCCGGTGTTGCGGCGCAGGTAGACCTTCTCGCCGGGGAAGTTCGGCTGCCAGCCGGTGTGCCACAGCGAATCGCGGGTCTCGGTGTCCTTCCACGGGTTCTTGATGAAGGACGCGATGGGCAGCGCCGCGGCCGCGAGGCCGAGCGCACCCGCACCGGCGATCGCCGAGCGCTTGATCAGCGAGCGGCGGGCGATGGTGCTGCGGCTCCCGGCGTCGGCCAGGTGCGCGAGGATCGTCGCGCGGTCGACCTCGGGCGACCCGGCGCCGCTGGAGTCGCTCCGCTGCTGCACCGCGACCTCGGCGGGCACGAACTTCTTCGTGTACAGGATCACGCCGATGCCCAGGCCGAGGATGGCCAGGCCGAGCGTGAGGCCGAGCATCGGGGTGTAGAGGCTGTACCAGAAGTGGCCGCTCTCGTTGTCCGGCGCCTCGTACTGCCACGGCCACCAGATGAGCGCGACGACGAACCCGATCCCGGCCAGCGCGGACAGCGCGAACCAGAACGCGACCAGGCGCTCGGCCCGCTTCTCCGCGCGGGTGCCCTCCACGGGCCACGGCGTGGGGTACTCGACGAGCTCGACCCCGTCGAGCTGCCCACCCAGCTTGACCAGCTGGTCCCGGTCCATCTCAGCCAGCTCCGCCTCCGTCGGCGGCTTCGGCCCCTCGGCACTCATGCCTTCGATCCAATCCACAACGTCACGCCGATCAGCGCGGCGATCCCGACGATGAAGGCGATGACGCCCTCCGAAGCGGGGCCGACCCCGCCGAGGCCGTTACCACCCGGGTCATTGTTGCCGTCCGACACCGACTTCACGTAGGCGACGATGTCCTTCTTCTCCTCCGGCGACAGCTGCCGGTCGGAGAACTTCGGCATGTTCTGCGGGCCGGTGAGCATGGCCGTGTAGATCTGCTCTTCGCTCGCCGGGTCCAGGTTCGGCGCGTACTTGCCGGCGGACAGCGCGCCACCGCGGCCGGTGAAGTTGTGGCACGACGCGCAGTTGAGGCGGAACAGCTCGCCACCGCGGGCCGGGTCGTCGCCGCGCAGGGCCTCGCCCTTCTCGGCGGGGCGCTGGACGCCGCCGCCGTGCGCCTGGATGTAGGCGCCGACCGCGTCGATCTCGGCCTCGGTCAGCTTCGGCGGCTTCCGCTCGATCTGCGCCTCCTGGCGCGCGGCGGGCATGCGGCCGGAAGAAGTCTGGAAGTACACCGCGGCGTCGCCGATGCCGATCAGGCTCGGGCCGCGGTCCTGCACGCCCTCGAGGTTCGCGCCGTGGCAGGCGATGCAGGTGTTGTTGTAGACCTGCTCGCCGAGGCGCAGCTGCGCCGGCGTGCCCTGGGCCTGCGCGGTCTGCGGCTCCGGGGCGAACACGGCGTACAGCGCGCCGGCGCCCACCAGCGCGATACCGAGCGCGAGCAGGCCGGCGAACCGCCTCCGCAGCTTCGACCGCGCGCGGTAGCGGCGCTCCGACGTTTTCGTGCTGGTGGTCATCTTGCGGCAACCCTTGCTGTCAGTTCAGGCCGATGGTGAAGGTGGTGGCGGCTGGGGGTGAGCCCCTCACGGCAGGAGGTAGATCACACCGAACAGGCCGACCCACACGATGTCGACGAAGTGCCAGTAGTAGGACACGACGATCGCCGACGTGGCCTGGGCGGGCGTGAACTTGCTCAGTTTCGTGCGGATGAGCAGGTACACGAAGGCGACGAGCCCGCCGATGACGTGCAGGCCGTGGAACCCCGTGGCGAGGTAGAAGACCGTGCCGAACGGGCCGGACGGGATCGTCATCCCCTCTTCCACCAGGTTGTGGTACTCGTTGGCCTGGCCGCCGACGAAGATCGCGCCCATGATCAACGTGATGATGTACCAGCGGCGCAGCCCGTAGACGTCGCCGCGCTCGGCCGCGAACACGCCGAACTGGCAGGTCAGCGAGGACAGCACGAGGATGATCGTGAACGGGACCGCGTAGAGCACGTTGAGTTCGAACTTCTCGCCGTGCAGCGGCGGCGGCCACTGGCCGGTCGCGTTCTGCGCCTTGACGGTGAAGAACATCGCGAACAGTCCGGCGAAGAACATCAGCTCGCTGGAAAGCCACACGATGGTGCCGACACTGACCATGTTCGGCCGGTTCAGCGAGTGGACCCGCTGACTGATGGTGGGAGCTGCCGTTGTCACGCGTCGCATTATGTCCTCTCGCACCACCGCTCCGCCGGGTGGGTCCACGGCGAGCCGTCTGCGTAACCGATCACACCGGATGCCCGGGAAGGTGAGAGCTACTCATGGGTTTACTCGACCGCCTGCTTGACCTGGTCAAGAAGCGGGAAACGCCCGGTCTGACGCTTGAGACACCGGGGCTGGTGATCGTCGTCGAGGCCTTCGACCCGGTCGTCGCGGACTCCGCCGTCCTGGCCGGTTCACCCGCCTGGGTCAGCACGGCACCGGCCGTGCTGCGGCACCACCTCCTGCTGCCGCCGGACCGGCTCGCCGAGGCCGCGTCGATCCTCGCCCAGGACGGCTATGACCTGCGGGAACAGTCCCCTTCCGGGGAGTTGACGCGGGTCCACGCGGTGCGCGTCCAGGTGCTCGACGCCCTGCACTGCGCCCAGGAACGGTCCCGGATGGCGGGTCTCGCGCAGCGCCTGGGCGGTGACGCGCTGGGCTGGGACGCGCTCCAGCCGGAGCCGACCGCGTGATGTCGGTCTCGGCCGATACGATCGCCTCCAGACGTGCGTGACGAGATGGAGGCGTGTCCAACATGGGCGAGCGGTCGATGCGGGTCCTGGTGTTCAGCCACAAGGCGGAGGTGCGCGAGGCGATCGTGAACGCGGTCGGCCGGCGGCCCGCCGCCGACCTCGCGCGCGTGGACTACGTCGAGGCGGCCGGCATCGCCGACGTGCTGTCCGAGGTGGACGCGGGGAACGTCGACCTGGCGATCCTCGACGGCGAGGCGCAGCCGACCGGCGGCATCGGCCTCTGCCGGCAGCTGAAGAGTGAAATCACCGACTGCCCCCCGATCGTGGTCGCCGTCCGGCGCAAGGACGACCGGTGGCTGGCGACGTGGTCGCAGGCGGACGCCGTGCTGGTGCACCCGCTGGACCCGCTGACCGCCGCGGAGACCGTCGCCGACGTGCTGCGCACGCGACGGGTCCCCGTCGTGAACGGCTGAGCCCGGTGACCACCCCGGTCCCCCGCACCTGGCCACCCCTGCTCAAGCAGCTCATCGCGGGCGTCGACCTCTCCGCGGAGGACACGGCGTGGGCGATGGACCAGATCATGAGCGGCGCGGCGAGCCCGGCCCGGATCGCCGGGTTCGCGGTGGCGCTGCGCGCCAAGGGCGAGACGCCCGAGGAGATCGCCGGCATGGCGGCCACGATGCTGGCGCACGCGAAGCGGGTCGAACTCGACCGCCCGGCGGTCGACATCGTCGGCACCGGCGGCGACGGCTCGAACTCGGTGAACATCTCGACGATGGCCACGATCGTCACGGCGGCGGCGGGTGCGCCGGTGGCCAAGCACGGCAACCGCAGCGCGTCCTCGAAGTCCGGCGCGGCCGACGTCCTCGAAGCGCTCGGCGTCCGGATCAGCCTGCCGCCGGAGGACGTCCAGCGCAGCCTCGGCGAGGTCGGCATCGGGTTCTTCCTGGCGTCGGCGTTCCACCCGGCGCTGCGGCACGCCGGCCCGGTGCGCAGCGAGCTCGGCATCCCGACGACGTTCAACCTGCTCGGCCCGCTGACCAACCCGGCCCAGCCGGGCGCCGCGCTGATCGGCTGCGCGTACGCCGACAAGACGCGGGTGCTGGCGGAGACGTTCGCCCGCCGCGGCACGCGCGCCCTGGTGGTCCGCGGCGACGACGGCCTCGACGAGATCACCACGACGACGACGTCGACCGTCTGGGTGGTCTCGGACGGCACGGTCACCGAGCGCACCCTCGACCCGGCTTCGGTCGGCATCGCCCGCGCCACGGCCGAGGATCTGCGCGGCGGCGACGCGGCGGCGAACGCGGAGGTGGTCCGCGACCTGGTGGGTGGCAAGCCGGGCCCGGTCCGCGACGCGGTCCTGATCAACGCGGCGGCCGCGTTGACGGCGTTCACGGGCTTCTCGGAGTCCCTGGAAGACGATCTGCGAGCCGGCCTGGTCCGCGCGGCCCAGGCGATCGATTCGGGCGCCGCGGCAACCCTCCTGGACCGCTGGATCGCCTTCACCTGACCCCGTCCCGCGTGAGCCAACCCGGAACTCGCGTGATCCAAGCCGGAACTCGCGTGATTGGGGCCGGAACTCGCGTGATTGGGGCCGGAACTCGCGAGTTCCGGCTTCGATCACGCGGGTTACGTTTCCGATCACGCGAGTTCCGGGTCTGATCACGACCGGCAGGCCGCCCCGTGGGTTTCCGGGGCCGGGCGGTGTTCCGGGGCCGGGCGACGGCGTTGCGGGGCCAAGGCCGCCGCCAGGACCGCGAGCATGCCCAGCGCCTCCGGCCAGGTCGGGCGGTGGCCGTAGAACGCGATGTCCACCAGCACCGCCACCACCGGGTACAGGTACGACAGCAGCGCGACCGTCGTGGTCGGCAGCTTGCCGATGCTCGCGTACATCAGCACGTACATCAGTGCCGTGTGGACCGTCCCCAGCAGGACCAGCCAGAGCAGTCCCGACGTCGTCGACGGCAGCGGGGTCACCAGCAGCAGCGGCGCCAGCACCAGCGCACCCACCGTCGTCTGCACGGCGGCCAGCAGGTGCGGCCGGATGTGCTTCAGCTGCTTCGCGACAAAAGACGCACCCGCGTACAACACCGCCGCCCCGAGCGCCAAGGCGATGCCCGCCGGCTGCACCGGTTTGCCGTCCTCGCCGTGGGCGGACAGCGAGATCAAGGCCACACCGCCGAACGCGATGCCGGCCCGGATCAGGTGGCTCTTGGCGAACTTCTCCCCGAGGAACGCCGCCGCCAGGCCGACCAGGATCAGCGGCTGGGTGTGGTAGACGACCGTGCTCACCGAAATCGACGACAGCGCGTACGACGCGAACAGCAGCACCCAGTTGCCGACCAGGAACAGCCCGCCCAGCACGGCCAGCCCGAGGTCGCGCCGCGACGGCCGCCAGGACTGCAGCCAGCCGCGGGAAACGCACCACAGCACCAGCAGCGCGCCGCCGACCAAGCAGCGGGCGAAGGCGACAGCCGGGGCGGCGGCGCCGCTCTCGAGGACGACCGCGCCGATCGTGCCGGACATCGCCATCGCCGCGGACCACTGGAGCAGCGGGCGGGTTTCGGAGTTCGTCATGCCGACCAGGTTCGTCGCCCGGACGCCGGCCGACCAGTGTCAGAGATGACAACGGCCGCAAAACTTGTGACACACTGGCCGCCATGGACGTCAACCGGGTCGCGGTGGTGCTCGCCGACCGCGTTTCGCCGTTCGAGCTGGGCGTGGCGTGCGAGGTGTTCGGCACCGACCGCAGCGCCGACGGCATCGCGGGCTGGGACTTCGCCGTCTGTTCCCCGGCCGGGGCCGCGGTCGAGAGCTGGTCCGGGTTCGGCCTGTCCGGGCTGCGGGACCTGGACTTCGCGGCGACGGCGGACCTGCTCATCGTCCCGACGTGCGCACCGCGGACCGCGCCACCGCCGTCGCCGGTGCTGGACGTCCTGCGCGACGCCGCCGGGCGCGGCGCGTGGGTGGCGGGGTTGTGCGCGGGCGTGTTCACCCTCGGTTATGCGGGCCTGCTCGACGGCCGCCGCTGCACGGTCCACTGGGTGTACGAAGCGGAGTTCCGGCGGCGGTTCCCCACCGCCGAGGTGGATCCGCAGGCGCTCTACGCCGACGACGGCGGCGTCCTGACCAGCGCGGGCACCGTCGCGGCGGTCGACCTGTGCCTGCACCTGGTCCGCCGGCTGCGCGGGGTCGCGGCGGCCACGACGCTGGCCCGGCGGATGGTGGCGGCCCCGCACCGCGCGGGCGGGCAGGCCCAGTTCGTCCAGGCCCCCGTCCCGGCCACGGCGGCGGGCGACGACGCCGTGGTCGCGGAGGCCCTGGAGTGGGTGGAGCGGCGGCTGGACCAGCCGTTCACGGTGGCGGAGCTGGCCCGCCGCAGCGGCCTGGGCGAGCGGACGTTCCTGCGCCGCTTCTCGGCCGCGACCGGGACGACACCGCACCGCTGGCTGACCGAACGGCGGCTGGACCGGGCCCAGGCCCTGCTGGAGGAGGGCGGGCTGTCGGTGGAGGACATCGCGACGGCGTGCGGGTACGCGTCGGCGGCGGCGCTGCGGCACCAGTTCAGCCGCTTGCGGGGGACGAGCCCGTCGTCGTACCGGACGGCGTTCCGCGGCTGAGTGCCCTGCCGCACCGGGTCGTGAGTGGTAAGGCGGGTTCGAACCCGCCTTACCACTCACGACCACGGCGGCGAGCTCGGCCGGGCGGGACACGTGCGGGCAGTGCCCGGCGTCGATCCGGACCGGCTCCACTCCGGCCGGTCCCGTGCGGCCCGGACCAGCCACTCCGGCCGGAGCGTGCGGTCGGCGGTCGGCACCCCGACCGTCGACGGCATCGACGGCGCCGAACCCGCCGGTGCCGCAGCTCCGGCACCTGGCTGCGCACCAGCGCGGGGAAGTCCGGCCCCGCACCGGCGAGCAGGTCGGCCGGATGCGTCCGGTGCCCCGCCGGCTCCCGCTCCGGCAGTGCCCAGCCGTCCGGGCCCTGCGTCGTCCCGTGCACCAGCACGACGTCCACGCCGACCACCCCCGAAAAGCGTCGAGGCCACCCTGCGGACGCGGGGTGGCCTCGACGGGGCAGTTCGCTCAGAGCTTGACCGGGTACACCGGCTCCGGGATCTCGGGCTTGATCCGGTGCTCGACGAAGATGCCGTGCCAGAGCATGAACACGATCAGCGCCCACAGCTGGCGGCTGCGGTCCAGCTGGCCCGCCTTGTGCTCCTCCAGCAGCGCCAGGATCGCCTTCTTGTCCAGCAGCTCCTCGGTCTTCGAGTCGCTGATGATCCCCTTCGCCCAGTCGTACATCTCGTTGCGCAGCCACAGCCGGATCGGGACCGGGAAGCCGAGCTTGCGCCGGTTCAGCACGTGCGCCGGGATGATCTTCGCCAGTGCCTGGCGCAGCGCGTACTTCGTCGTGCCGTGCGCGAGCTTCTGGTCCAGCGGGATCGACGCCGCGACCTTGAACACCTCGGCGTCCAGGAACGGCACCCGCAGCTCCAGCGAGTTCGCCATCGTCACCTTGTCGGCCTTGACCAGGATGTCGCCGCGCAGCCACGTGTACAGGTCGACGTGCTGCATGCGGGCGACCGGGTCCCAGCCGCGCGAGACGTCGTACCAGGGCGCCGTGACGTCCTTGAAGCCCACGCCTTCCTGGTACGTGCGCAGGACGTTGCGCAGCTGGTCGTCGCGGAAGTTGCGGGCGTTGCCGTAGTAGCGGTCCTCCAGCGGCAGCGCGCCGCGGCGCAGCAGGTCCTTGCCGCGGGTGCCCTCGGGGATCTTCGTCGACACCTTGCCGATCAGCTTCCGCATGCCGCCGGGGATCTTCTCGAACGGCGCCAGCGAAATCGGCTCGTTGTAGATCGTGTAGCCGCCGAACAGCTCGTCCGCGCCTTCGCCGGACAGCACCGCCTTGACGTGCTTGCGGGCCTCGCGCGCGATGAACCACAGCGGGACCAGCGCCGGGTCGGCCACCGGGTCGTCGAGGTACCAGACGATGAGCGGCAGCACCTCCATCATCTCGTCCGCCGACACCGTGCGGACCACGTGCTTCACGCCGATCGCGGCGGCCGACTCGGCGGCGACGTCGACCTCGGAGTAGCCCTCGCGCTCGAACCCGGTGGTGAACGCGATCAGGTTCGGGTTGTGCTCCTTGGCCAGCGTGGCGGTGGCCGTGGAGTCGATGCCGCCCGAGAGGAACGCGCCGACGGTGACGTCCGGGTCGGAGATCATGTGCTTGCCGACCGAGTCGCGCATCACATCGGCGATGCGCTCGTACAGCCGCTCGGCCTCGGCGGGCCCGTTGACCGGCTTCGCGGAGAACTGCGGGTGGAAGTACCGGGTGAACTTCACCTCACCGCCGGGGACCACCTCGAACGAGGTGCCGGACTCCACGCGCCGGATCGCCGTGTGCAGCGACTCGGGCTCGGGCACGTACTGCAGCACCAGGTAGTGCTGCAGCGCCTTCCGGTCCAGCTCCTGCGCGACGCCGAGGACGTCCGACAGCTCCAGCAGGCTCTTCTTCTCGCTGGAGAACGCCACCCCGCCGGGCCCGGCCGAATAGAAGAGCGGCTTGATGCCGAACGGGTCGCGCGCGCCGAAGACCCGCTTCTCCTGGGAGTCCCAGATCATGAAGGCGAACATGCCGCGCAGGCGCTTCACCCAGTCCGCGCCGAGGTAGTGGAAGCCGGCGACGATGGCCTCGCCGTCACCCTCGGTCTCGAACTTCGCGCCGTGCTGCTCGGCGAGCTCCGCCCGCAGCTCCTGGTAGTTGTAGATCTCGCCGTTGAAGTTCATCGTGTACCGGCCCGGCGCCTCCGGCGGCCCCCACACCAGCGGCTGGTGCGCGTGCTCGACGTCGATGAAGGCGAGCCGGTTGAAGCCGTAGACGACCTCGGCTTCGGCCCAGGTGTCCTGCTCGTCGGGGCCGCGGTGGCGCTGGCAGCGCATGGCCGCGCCGACGGCGTCACGCGCGTTCGCCGCGCCGGTCTCGGTCGCGCAGATCAGTCCAAGCAGGCCGCACACGGGTACTCACACACCTTCGGGGTCTTCACCGGGCTGGGGGAAGGCCCCAGTATGCCGGGACCCCGTGGCGAGTACCACGCGCGTCGTGGGTTACCCCTTGGTCAGCGGACCCCGCCAACTCGGCTAGGCTCCGCACCTGTCACAAAGATCTGTCGTAGGAGGCTCTGGGTGAAAGGGCGAGGCGCAGTGGGACAACCCGAGCGCACCCTGGGGAAGCGGACCTTGCGCGTAACCGCGCTGGCCGTGCTGGTCGCGCTGACCGCGACGGGCTGCTCCGGCGACGAGATCCTGCGGTTCGGCTGGCCGGTCGGCGTCACGCAGCAGGCCACCGAGATGCGGAACCTCTGGACCTGGACCGTGGTCGCGGCGCTGGTCGTCGGGGCGATCGTGTGGGCCCTGATCTTCTGGACCGCGACGTTCCACCGCAAGAAGAAGACGGTCGACGGCGAGCCGGAGGAGCTGCCCCGGCAGTTCCAGTACAACATCCCGCTCGAGCTGTTCACGGTCGTCGTTCCGACGATCATGGTCTGCGTCCTGTTCTTCTTCACCGCGACGACGGAGTCGAAGGTCCTGGACAAGGTGCCCAACCCGGACGTCAAGGTCCAGGTCGTCGCCTTCCAGTGGAACTGGGAGTTCAAGTACGAGGACGCCAACGCGGCGAAGCCCGACGGCAGCGGCCAGGTCAGCACGGTCGGCTCGTCCGGCGAGATCCCGCTGCTGGTGCTCCCGGTCGGCAAGGTGATCCAGTACGACCTGGTCTCCACCGACGTCATCCACTCGTTCTGGGTGCCGGAGTTCCACTTCAAGCGGGACGTCATGCCGAACCCGGAGAAGAACAACCAGGACAGCTCCTTCCAGAACAAGATCGACCGCGAAGGCTCCTTCGTCGGCCGGTGCGCGGAGCTGTGCGGCACCTACCACTCGGTGATGAACTTCGAGGTCCGTGCGCTGTCGGCGGACAAGTACGACCAGTACATCGCGCTCCGCAAGCAGGTGAACCCGGCGACGGGCCAGACGTTCACCGCGTCCGAAGCGCTGGCGAAGATGAACTGCGGCGAGCTGTGCACCCCGCACGCGGTGACCACCCAGCCGTTCAACACCGACCGCACGGCGCGGACCGCGTCCAACTGACGCTGCCGTCACACAAGGAGTAGGAAAGACCCATGAAGGTCGAAGCCCGCATCTTCTTCATCGTGGCGATCTTCGCCGTGTTCATGGCGGCGGTCTACTGGGTGTGGACCGCGCTGGCCGCGACCCACGGCGCCGAGCCCGTCGGCATCGTCGCGCTCTTCCTCACCGGTGGACTCGCGTTCCTGGCCGGCAGCTACATGCAGTTCGTCGCCCGCCGCATCGAGCCGCGCCCGGAAGACCGCGAGGACGCCGAGATCAGCGACGGCGCGGGTGAGCTGGGCTTCTTCAGCCCGGGCAGCTACTGGCCGATCGGCATGGCGGCCACCGCGGCGCTCGCTGCCGTGGCGCTGGCGTTCTTCCACATCTGGCTGCTGGTGATCGCGCTGGTCGCGCTGCTGATCACCATCGGCGGGTTGGTGTTCGAGTACCACACGGGCCCGTCGCACGACTGACCCGCACGTGTTCCGGACCGGCCGTCACGCACCCGCGTGGCGGCCGGTTCCGTGTCTGCCGCGGCTCGTCGCGGCAAACCGCCGGGCGCGGTGGCTTCGGAGTGGACGAAGTTCTGGTCGGTCCGCGCGACCTGG
>NZ_JAVHJU010000011.1 GCF_031082405.1 Amycolatopsis sp. A133 | reverse complement strand
CGACCGCATCATCGCCCGCCACCAGCTCACGAACGGCACCGGCAGCGTGCTGGCCTACCAGGTCGAAAACGAGTACTCTCCCGGGAGAGTGCCGCCACCGGCCTGTTCGCGGTCAGGCCTCCGCAGCCGGCAGCTCCACCTCGGTGTGCCGCGAGGCGAGGGCCTTCGCGAGATCGGCGAGCTTGACGTTGAGGTCCTGCGACGCGCGGCGCAGCACGTCGAAGGCCTCGTCGGCGGTGATGCCGCGGCGCTGCATCAAGATGCCCTTCGCCTGGCCGATGACGTCACGGCTGTCGACCGCCCGGCGCAGGTGCGCCGCCTCCAGCTCGGCCGAGGCCACGGCTTCGGTGTGGGCCAGCGCGAGGGACGCGTGGGTGGCCAGCAGCAGCGCGACGTCGATCGCCCGGGCGTCGAACGCGCCCCGGGCGTGCGAGTAGATGTTGAGCGCCCCGGAGAGCCGGGGCGGGCGGGCGTCCGGGAGCAGGGCGGTGGCCAGCACCGAGTGGTAGCCGTGGCGGGCGGCGGCCGGACCGAACGCAGGCCAGCGCGGGTCGCTCCCCAGGTCCTGGGACCAGCCCACGGCCGGGCCGTCCGGGCGGGCCGACTCCACGCACGGGCCTTCGCCGTGGTCGTACTGCACCTGGTCGAGCCGCGAAGCGACCGGGCCCGTTTCGACCGGCGTGTGGAACGTGCCGTCGACGTCCCGCAGGGTGACGCTGACCAGGTCGGCGTCCGGGACGAGCGCGGTCGCCGCCCCCACGACGAGCTTGAGCACCCCGTTCACGGTCGGCGTCACGTCGAGCAGGGTCCGCGTGAGGTCGGCGAACTGCCGCGCCAGCGGGCCCGGCGCGGATTCACCGTCCCGCCCGAACCAGGCCCGCTCGCGGGCCCACTCCTCTTCGCCGACGCTCATGGAGCCTCACTGTCTTCAGGAACGGATACGAACCTCCCATTCAACCCGATGCCGGGCTGCGCAGGGCGGCACGGGCCCGGTCGACGAAGCCCGGTCCGGGCCACAGCTGGTCGGCCTGCGGCACCCGGTCGGCGAGGTCCGGGTGGGGGAGCGTCGCCGCGGCGTCCCGGACCTCGAGGACTTCCCGTCCCAGTTCCGCCTGCCGGTCGGGGGAGCAGGTGCGCCGGATCTCGCGCACGGCGGCGGGCCCCTCCTCGCGGACGTGCCGCCGTACGGCCCGGATCAGCCCGCCCAGCAGGCGCTCGAACCGGATCTCCTGCGGGCCCGCGCCCTCGAGCCGGCGCATCAGGCCGTCCGCCTCGGCGAGGGCGCTGTCGCCGTCGAGGTAGGGCTCTTCGGCGACGGCGTGCCGCACCAGCGCCGCGATCAGGTGATCGGCGAGGTCCTTGCGGTTCTCCGGGCTGCCCTGGCCGAGTTCGAGCTCGGTGCAGAGCCGGTCGAGTTCGCGGTGGTCGCCGTCGAGGACGGTCGTCAGGTCGGTGTCCGGTCGGTTGCCGTTCATGCACTCTCCTGGTCCGGGCTCGGGATGGGACAATCGGGTACCCGCTGCTCCGGCGCCGAATCCCGTGTCGGCCGCGGGTCCGCCGGGTACCCATCAGGCAAATCCGGCCCCAGGGAGGACGAACCATGGCAGCGCCGTCGCCGGTGACCGAGCGCGAACGCAAGTACGAGATCGTCGCGGGCAGCGGCGTCCCCCGCCTGATCGGCGTCGGCGGCGTCGTGGCCCAGGACGACCCGGTCGAGCACATCCTCGACGCGTCCTACTACGACACCGAGACGTTCCGGCTGGCCCGCAGCGGCATCACGCTCCGGCGGCGCGTCGGCGGCCCCGACGCCGGCTGGCACCTGAAGCTGCCGGTGTCGGCGGACGAACGGCAGGAGTTCCAGCTCCCGCTGGGCGGCGACGCCCACAAGGTGCCCGGCACGCTCCGGCGCCTGGTGCGGGCCTACACCCTCGGGGAGAAGCTGGTGCCGGTCGCGCACCTGCGCACCGACCGGTTCGCCCACCGCCTCGCCGACGCTCGCGGCCGCACCATCGCGACCCTCACCGACGACCACGTCACCGGCGAGGCCGGCGGCGAGACCGCGCACCTCGACGAGTGGCGCGAGCTTGAACTGGAACTCGACCCCGAGACCGAGCCCGGGCGGCTCGAAGAGTTCCACCGCGCCCTGACCGAGGCCGGCGCCTCGGCGGCGCCGTGGCCGTCGAAGCTGCGCCGCCTGATCGGCGACCGCGTCCCGGGACCGCCCCGCAGCCGCAAGAAGCCCACGGCGGGCGAAGTCGTGCTGGCCTCGCTGCGAGAGCACTACGCCCGGTTGCGCCGCGCGGACGTCGGGGTGCGGCTCGACGTCGAAGACTCCGTGCACCAGATGCGCGTCTCGATCCGGAAGCTGCGGAGCACCCTTCGCACCTTCGGGTCCATCATCGACGAGAAGAAGACCGGATCCGTCGCGGCCGAGCTGCAGTGGCTCGGCCGCCGGCTCTCCCCGGCCAGGGACACCGAAGTCACCGAGGCGCGGCTGCGCGAGCAGCTGGACGAGGTGCCGTCGGAGCTCGTGTTCGGGCCCCTGCGCCAGTTCCTCACCCGCTACTTCGCCCGCGAAGCCGAGGAAGGGCGGAGCCGCGCGATCGCGGCCCTGACCGGCAAGCGGTACCTGCAGCTGCTGCGCGCGTTGGACACCCTCCTGGAGGACCCGCCCCTGACCGCGCAGGCGCGAAAGCCCGCGAAGACCGGCCTGCGCAAGCCGCTGCGGAAGGCCGCCAGGAAGCTGAGCCGCGCGGAGGCGGCCGCGCACGGCTTGGCGGGCGAAGAGCTCGGCACGGCGTTGCACGACGTCCGCAAGAAGGCGAAGCGGGCCCGTTACGCCGCCGACACCGTGAAGCCGGTGTACGGGAAGAAGCTGCGGACGTGGCGCAAGAACGTCAAGGCCGTCCAGAACACCCTCGGCGAGCACCAGGACACCGTGGTCGGCCGGGACGTCCTGCGCCACCTCACCATCGCCGGCCACGGCGAGGGGCAGAACACCTTCACGTTCGGGATGCTCCACGCCCGGGACGCCGGACGGGCGGAGAAGCTGCGCGAGACGTTCGCGGGGGAGTGGCGGCGGCTGCGGAGAGGCGACCATCCCGGCTGGCTGAGCTGAGCTGCGCTTCAAGCGCCCCATTGGGGTTGTTTCATCGTGGTTTGTGCTGGTCACGGTGGTGGGGTGGGGCTGTTTGGCTGGTCTGACAAGAAGTGTGTTGGTGGGACGGTGTGGCGTCCTCGGGCATGAGTGAAGCCCTCGGCAAGATCGAGATGTGAGTCAACAACCCACCGAGGGCTTCGAAGCCATTTCTTACCAGGTCACCCTCCCTCTGTCGCGCCGGACCCTGCAGATGGTCGCCGACCTGATCCGGGCCCACCGCGCACGACTGCGGTCCCGGTGGCGCAAAGCCAGTCCCGCCGAGCAGGCACTGGTCGTGCTGGCGGTGCTGCGCCACGACCAGCGGCTGGCCGACATCGGTGGCGGCAACGGGGTCTCGGCCAGCACAGTGCGGCGTTGGGTACTGGAGGTCATCGCGTTGCTCGCCGCCCGCGCATCCCGGCTGGGCCGGGTCCTGCGGCGGCTGGCCGCACGCGGCGCGGCGGTGGTGCTGGTGGACGGGACGTTGATCCGGACCCGCCGCCGCACCGGCAAGGCCAACCGGGCCCACTACAGCGGCAAACACAAACAACACGGCTTGGTCGTGCTGGCCCTCACCGGTGAGGACGGCCGGCTGCTGTGGGTCTCGGCGGCGTTGCCCGGTAAAACCGCCGATATCACCGCTGCCCGCCGGCTGGGGCTGCGGGAGCGGCTCCACCAGCATCAGCTGACCCCAGCCGCAGACAAAGGCTTCCACGGCTGGCACAAAGACCTCCGCCAAACCCGGGACTGCCCAGGCTGCGGCGGCCCTTGTGAGCAGGTCGTGCTGACCCCCTACAAGGCCGAGACGAAACGGCCGCTGACCAAGGCGCAGAAGCAAGCCAACGCGGCCTTCAGCGCGATGCGGTGCGCGGTCGAGGGCGGCTTCGCCGCCCTCAAAGCCTGGCGGATCATCACCAAACTCCGCTGCCACCCCCGCCACGCCACCACCCTGCTGCGGGCCTTGCTCGTCCTAACCCAACACGAGCAAAGCGTCCGCGATACCGCCCCCACCACCAGAACCTGACCGTTAACACACCCCACCAACCACCCCGACCAGCACAAACCAGGATGAAAAAAGCCCAATGTGGCGTTCGGTGCGTTGGACGCACCGAACGCCACATCGGGTGCGTTCAATCGGCACTGCGGCGCGGAGCGCCTCCGTTGAGGGTGGTGGTGGGGGCATGGATGGAGCAACCAACGCCACATTGGGGCGCTCGGGACCGGTGGCGCTACTTCGGCGGGACTTCGCCGAGCCGGGCGACCACCGTGGTGGTGATCGCGCTCGCGCCGAGTTCCGTGCCCGGCTTGATCCACGGGTTCTCGGGCTCCGCCCCCGCGATCGTGCGCTCGCCGATGAACCCGCCCGTCACCGGGTCGATGATCAGCTGGCGGATCTCGTGGCGGTCGTCGAGACCGAGGGCGACGCCGGTGCGGCCGTCGAGGTTCGCCTCCGCCGCCAGGACCGTGATGCCCGGGATCTTCGCCAGGGCCCGGTACCACTGCGCCCGCAGCGGCGCCGGCATCCGGCCCGCCCGGAGGATCTCGATGCCGAAGTGGAACATCACCGACGGCGTCGAGCCGCGGCCCTTCGTCAGCTGCTGCAGCTTCGCGTACAGCGCCGCCGGGTCGTGGGGCAGCGCCGCGTAGAACGCCGGGCTGTCCCAGTCGCTCGCGTCGCCGCACTTCTTCGCCGGCTTGGACTTCGGGAAGAAGTCGCCGCAGCGGCCCTGCCACTGACCTTGGTCCGTCTTCGTGATCTCCGGCTCGGGCGCCTGTGCCTGCGGCACCGACCCGCCGAGGAACTTCCCGGTGCTCAGGATCTTGCGGGTCTCCTGCCAGACGTCGTGCTCGTCCGCCGGGATCCAGCGGTCGACCTCTTGCTCCCACAGGTACGTGTAGCCGGTGCCGTCGCCGGTCTGGACGCCGCGCTGCACCCACGTGTGCTCGGCGACGTACCGGAACTGCCCCGGCCCGACGGGCTGGTCGGCGGCGCCGACGGTGAGGTCCGCGGCCCGGGTCAGCACCTGGACCGCCGACATCAGCCGGACGTCGGGGGCGGCGGCCGTCGGGACCGGCGTGGTGGTCCCCGCCGGCGGCGTTGCGACCGGGCGCGCGGGGCGCTGCTGGACGACGACGGCGGTCACCGCGACCACCCCGGCCACCGCCGCCGCGACCGGCAGGGCGAACCGGCGCAGGCGCTTCGGGCGCAGCGGGACGACCGCCGGCTCGGCGTCGAGTTCGGCCAGCAGCTTCGCGCGGGCGGCCGACAGGTCGGCCGGCGCGGTGCGGGCTTCGCGGTGGAGCAGCTCGAGGCTCTCGTCGAGCTCGTTCATCAGTGGTTCTCCTCGGTGGGGACGAGCAGGGCCTGGAGCCGGTGGCGCACGCGGTGCAGGCGCGAGCGCACGGTGCTCGCGGGCACGCCGAGCGCCTCGGCGACTTCGGCCGGTTCGAGACCGGCCCAGGACGTGAGCAGCAGGACGTCGCGGTCCTGTTCGGACAGTGCGGCGAGTTCGGCGGCGAGCACGCGCAGCCGCGCCGCCGCGTCGACCCGGCCGGCGACCGTCGTGTCGTGGTTTTCGGCCGGGCGGTCCCCGGCACCCGCCTTCGCGGTCAGCTGGAGCCCGCGCACCTCCTGGCGCACGTGGTTGCGCAGCAAGTTGGTGGCGATCCCGTACAGCCAGCCGCGGACCGGCGCCTTCTGCGGGTCGTAGCTCGCCCGTCTTCGCAGCGCGACGACGAACGTCTCCGCCACGAGGTCGTCGGCGACGTGCACGCCCACCCGGCCCGCGAGGTAACCGCGCAGGGGAGGGGCGTACTCGTCGAAGAGCCGCGCGAAGATCTCTTGCGGATCCCGCGCGGCGAGGTCGGGCCGGTCCAGCCGTTCGACGATTCTGGTCACGGTACTGGTTGTCGCGGGCCGCCACCCGCGTCCCCGTCCACCCGTCCGGTTGAGACGCACACCACATCGCGGGAACGGCCGGGCGCCCTGCGGACAACAGCCGGTATGCGCAGAAGGAACGCCAAGCTGCTCGCCGGGACGTGTGCCGGTGCGGTGGCGGCGGTGCTGGCGGCGGCCGCGGCGGTACGGCCGCCGGGGCCCGCCGGGGCCGGGCCGCTGCCCCCGGCCCCGCTGTCCTTGACGACGAGCGTGGCCACCACGGCGACGACGGCACCCCCGTCGCCGCTGTCCGGGAGCATCTCCGCGACGACCCCCGCCGGCTCGTCCTGCCACAGCGCTTCGAGCGCGATGAGCAGCTTGACCAGCGACGCGGCCGGGTAGGTGGCGTCCGGCCGGCCTCGCGGTCGTGCACCATCTCGCTGAGCTTCCCGGGCACGAGGTCCGCGAGGCGCCGCCGATGGGGAGGCCCGGCACGGGTGTCAGCGGCCACCGGCCGGCCGGTGGAACAGGGCCGGTCCTGCCGCGACCCGGACCGCACCGTGCCCACCGGCGGGGTGGTCGGCCGCCGGTACGTCGTGCTCACCGCCCAGCCGGCCGTCGCGAGCCGGCCGAGCGCCACCCAGTGCGTCACCACGGTCGTGAAAGCGCTCTCTGGTCCGCTCGGGTGGTCCTGACGCGGCGCGGGGCGTCCGGAAAGCCCCGGTTCGGCGGTACCGTCTCGTCCGTGGGGACAGGGCGTGAGACGA
Source organism: Amycolatopsis sp. A133 (assembly GCF_031082405.1). Classification (GTDB taxonomy): domain Bacteria; phylum Actinomycetota; class Actinomycetes; order Mycobacteriales; family Pseudonocardiaceae; genus Amycolatopsis. The sequence goes on along the minus strand of NZ_JAVHJU010000011.1, from coordinate 71,281 downwards.
AGGGGGCCAGGGTGGTGGACCGGGCGAAGCCGGGGGAGCAGACGAGGACGTCTCCGCCGGGGCCGCGGCAGCCGAGCCTGGCCGACGTCGCCGGCATGGCGGGCGTTTCGCACATGACCGTCTCGCGCGTGGTCAACGAGAGCGGACCGGTGCGCCCGGAAACCCGCGAGCGGGTCCTCGCCGCGGTGCAGAAGCTCGGGTACCGGCCCAACACCGCCGCGCGGGCGCTGGTGACCGGCCGGTCGGGCACGCTCGGCGTGGTCGCGCTCGAGTCCAACCTCTACGGGCCGGCGAGCACCCTGTACGGCATCGAGAACGCGGCCCGCGAAGCCGGGTACGGCGTCGCGATCTGCAGCGTGACCCGGCCGGGCCGGACGTCGATCGGGGACGCGGTGGAGAGCCTGCGGCGCCAGGCGGTCGAGGGGATTGTCGTGATCGCCCCGCACGTCACGGCCGGGCGCGCGCTCGCGGGAGCGCCGGCGGACATCCCGCTGGTGGCCGTCGGCGGCGGGGAGTCGGCGCCGGTGCCGGTGATCTCGGTCGACCAGTACGACGGCGCGCGCCGGGTCACCGAGCACCTGCTGTCCCTGGGGCACCGGACGGTCTGGCACCTGGCCGGGCCGGAGGACTGGCTGGAGGCCCGCGACCGGGAACGCGCCTGGCGCGAGACCCTGGAGGGCCGCGGCCTGCGCGTGCCGGCGGTGGTGCGGGGCGACTGGAGCCCGCGCTCGGGCTACGAGGCCGGCCGGACGCTGGTCGGCAAGCGCGGGCTCAAGGCGGTCTTCTCGGCCAACGACCAGATGGCGCTGGGCCTGCTGCGGGCGTTCACCGAGGCCGGCATCCGGGTGCCGGAGGACGTCCACGTCGCCGGGTTCGACGACGTGCCCGAAGCCGCGTTCTTCACACCGCCGCTGACGACCGTGCGGCAGGACTTCATCGAGGTCGGCCGCCGCACCTTCGGGCTCCTCGAAGACCGGATGGCGGGCGGCGACGCCGGCGCCCGGCACCTCGTGGCTGCCGAACTCGTCGTGCGGGAGAGCACTGGACCCCGCTGAAGCGAACCGCTTTCGAGCGCCCGCGAGCGTCGCGAATGACTCATTCGGGACCTGGGAGGTCCCCAATGAGTCATTCGCGACACTGCGGCACGCTCCGCCGCGGGGTGGTTTCCCACGTTGAATCCCTTTCGCCGGAATGGTGTTAGCGTTAACAGAACGACCGCACTGATCCATCCTGGTGTTGTATCTTGACCGCTTCTGTGCGGTCGGCAAAGGTTCGTGTTCGATTGTGGTCCCCGCCGCTCCAGGAGGCCCCCGCATGCGCGCCGCCCGCCGTTCCCGGACGTGGTTCACCGTCCTGCTTTCCGTCCTGTTCGCCTTCGCCGGGATCGCCGTCCCGCAGGCCGCGGCGGCCGCACCCGCGGCACCGGCGGCGCACAGCGTCACCTACGACGGCTATTCGTTCCTGGTCGACGGGAACCGGACCTACCTGTGGTCAGGGGAGTTCCACTCCTACCGGCTGCCGAGCCCCGACCTGTGGCTCGACATCTTCCAGAAGATGAAGGCGGCCGGCTTCAACACGACGTCGCTCTACTTCGACTGGGGCTACCACTCGCCGAAGCAGGGCGTCTACGACTTCACCGGCATCCGGGACCTCGACAAGCTCCTCGACCTGGCGCAGCAGGCCGGGCTCTACGTCATCGCGCGGCCCGGGCCGTACATCAACGCCGAGGTCGACGGCGGCGGCTTCCCGACCTGGCTGTCCACCACACCCGGCCACACCCGCAGCGCCGACCCGGTCTACCTGCGGTACTCCGACGAGTGGCAGACGCAGATCGACCGCATCATCGCCCGCCACCAGCTCACGAACGGCACCGGCAGCGTGCTGGCCTACCAGGTCGAAAACGAGTACTACAACGGCAACGCCGACGGCCGCGCCTACCTGCGGCACCTGGAGGACAAGGCGCGCGCCGACGGCATCACCGTCCCGCTGGTCGGCAACAACAACGGCACCTTCAACGCCGGGGACGCCGCGCTCGACGTCGACGCCGCGGACTCCTACCCGCAGGGCTTCGACTGCTCGAACCCGGCGAAGTGGAACGGCGTGCCGGACATCAGCTACGACCACGTCCCCGGCAAGCCGCTGATCACCGCGGAGTTCCAGGGCGGCGCCTTCGACCCGTGGGGTGGGCCGGGCTACGAGAAGTGCGCCCAGCTGATCAACGACCAGTTCGCGAACGTCTTCTACAAGCAGAACATCGCGGTCGGCGCCACCGGTCAGAGCTTCTACATGCTCCACGGCGGCACTTCCTGGGGCTGGAGCGCGATCCCGCAGAACTACACCTCCTACGACTACGGCGCGGCGATCACCGAGGGCCGCCAGTTCGACCCGAAGTACGCCGAAGACAAGCTGATCGGCTACTTCACCCAGTCCGTCGCCCCGCTGACGAAGACCGACGGGCTCGCGGGCGCGCCGCTGACCGATCCGGCGCTCACCGACACCGCCCGGATCAACCCCGACACCCGCACCCAGTTCCACACCCTGCGCCACAGCGACTCGACGTCCACCGCCACGAACACCACGAGTGTCGCGCTCGACCTCGCCGCGCACGCCGGTTACACCTACGACGACCGCGCGGCCGAGGTCGGCTACACCGGCACCTGGAGCCACGTCGGCCCCGAGGTGAACTACACCGGCGGCGACTACCAGCACACCGAGTCGTTCTCGGACGTCACCGGCGACAGCGTGAACGTCCCGTTCACCGGGACCGGGATCCGGTGGGTGACGTCGAAGGACCCGAGCCACGGCATCGCCGACGTCTACCTCGACGACGTGAAGGTGACCTCGGTCGACCTCTACGCGGCCGGCAAGCAGAACCAGACCGCCGGTTACGAGGTGCGCGGCCTGCCCGCCGGGCCGCACACGCTGAAGATCGCCGTCACCGGGCAGAAGAACGCGAAGGCCACCGGGGCGTTCGTCGTGGTGGACGCCGTCGACCTGCTGTCCGGCAGCTCCGACTACTACCCGGTCGTGCCGCAGCAGCCCGGCACCGGCATCACGCTGAACGGCCGCCAGTCGAAGATCCTCGTCGCCGGTTACGACCTCGGCGCGACGCGGATGCAGTACTCGACGTCGGAGATCATGACGACCGCGGCCATCGGCCACCGTGACGTCGCCGTGCTCTACGGCGACCAGGGCGGGCCGGGGGAGACCGTCCTGCGGTTCGCGCAGCAGCCGTCCGTGCAGGTCCTCGACGGCGCCGCGACGAGCACGTGGGACGCCGCGCGCGGCGACCTGCGGCTGAACTACACCCACCACGGCCTGACCCGGGTCCTCGTCACCGCCCCCGGCGCGCGGCCGCTGCTCCTGCTGCTCGCGGACAAGGCGACGGCGGCCACGTTCTGGCGCCAGGACACCGCGGCCGGCCCGGTGCTGGTCCGCGGCACCCACCTGGTGCGGACCGCGACCGACCGGTACGGGCTGCTCTCGCTGACCGGCGACACCGGCACCGACGGCGCGTTCGAGGTCTTCGGCACGGCGAAGGCGGTGCTGTGGAACGGATCCCGGGTGCCGGTGAAGCCGACGCCCAGCGGCAGCCTCACCGGGACCGCCCCGGTTGCGAAAGCCGTGACGCTGCCCGCGTTGACCGGCTGGAAGCACCAGGAGGAGTCCCCGGAGAGCCGGCCGGGCTTCGACGACTCGGCTTGGCCGGTGGCGGACAAGGAAACCACCAACAGCTCGACGGCGCTGGGAGCAAAACCGGTGCTCTTCGCCGACGACTACGGCTTCCACACCGGCAACACCTGGTACCGCGGCCACTTCACCGGCGACGGGAAGCAGACCGGGATCGCCCTTTCAAGCCAGAGCGGCGGCCCGGCGGGCGCGTTCTCGGCGTGGCTCAACGGCGTCTTCCTCGGCAGCTCGACCAGCCCGCAGCACACCTTCGGCTTCCCGGCCGGTGCGCTGAAGCCGGGCGACAACGAGCTCTCCGTGCTGACCGTCAACATGGGTCACGAGGAGGACTACGGCGCCGCCAACGGGAACAAGGCCGCGCGCGGGCTCACCGCGGCCCGGCTCACCGGAACGCCGCTGACGTCGGTGACCTGGCGGCTGCAGGGTGTCCGCGGCGGCGAGACCGGGCTGGACCCGGTCCGCGGGCCGCTCAACACGGGCGGTCTCTACGGCGAGCGCGCGGGCTGGTCGCTGCCCGGCTTCCCGGACCGCGGCTGGGCTCCGGCCTCGCTCCCGGCGCAGGACACGACCCCCGGCGTCTCCTGGTACCGGACCACCGCGGATCTGGATCTGCCACGCGGCCAGGACACTTCGCTCGGCCTGACCATCACCGACGACCCGGCGCGGCAGTACCGCGCGCTGCTCTTCGTCAACGGCTGGCAGCTCGGCCAGTACGTCAACTACCTCGGGCCACAGCACAGCTTCCCGATCCCCAACGGCATCCTGAACGGAGGAGGCCGCAACACCATCGCCGTCGCGGTGTGGAACCTCGACGGCAGCACCGGCGGCCTCGGCAAGATCGCCTGGACGAACTACGGCAGCTACCGTTCGCCGCTGACCGTCCGGCAGAACGCGTCGCCGGGCTACGACCCCGTGCGGTACGCGATGCCGCCGTCGCCCACGGCCGGGGTGTCGCTCACCGCGCCGGACACGGCCTCGGGCGGGCAGCCGTTCACCGCGTCGGCGACGGTGCGGGTGCCCGCGGGCGCACCTCCCGCCTTCGACGTCAAGCCGGTGCTCACCGCCCCGGCCGGGTGGACGGTGAGCGCCGCGTCGCCGCCGTCGGTCCCGCGGATCGACGGCGGGAACCCGGCCACGTTCACCTGGACCGTGACCCCTCCCTCCACTGTGGACACGGCCGCGCTGAAGGTCGCGGTGGCCTACCGGCAGGCGGGACGCGCGGGCTCGGTCACCGGCGAACGGATCGTGGGGGCGGTGCCCCCGGCGCCACCCGCCGGGCAGGTCGCGGTGGGTTCGCTGTCGTTCCTCACCGCCACGAACGGCTGGGGCCCGGTCGAGCGCGACACGAGCAACGGCGAGGCGAGCGCGGGCGACGGCAAGCCGATGACCATCGGCGGCGTCGCCTACGCCACGGGCCTCGGCGTCCACGCGGCGAGCGACGTCCAGCTCTACCTGGCCGGGGCGTGCACCCGCCTGACGGCTTCGGCGGGCGTCGACGGCGAAACCGGCACCGGCGGCAGCGTGAGCTTCAGCGTCGTGGTGGACGGCGTCACCCGCGTCACGACCCCGGTGGTCCGGGGCGGGCAGCCGGGGGTGCCGGTCGACGTCGACGTCACCGGGGCCCAGGTGCTCGACCTGGTGGTCGCCGACGGCGGCGACGGCAACGGGCAGGACCACGCCGACTGGGCGGTGCCGACGCTGACCTGCGTCACGCCGCCCGCCCGGTGACCGACGGCAGCGGCCGGAGCACGAAGCCGGCGCGGACCTCCCGGCGCTCGCGCCACAGGTGGTACAGCGCGAGCCCGAAGATGATCGAGCCCAGCACGTTCGCGGTGAAGTGCCACCAGACGCGGTAGGTGGTCAGCCCCGGGCCCGGGTCCACAAGACCGAAGAACGTGGACAGCCCGATCGCCCGGGGCGCACCGGACGCGACCGACAGGGTGAGGACCAGGTGTTCCAGCCCGTGCAGGCCCTGCATCCAGACGCCCGTCTTCGCCCAGCGGCGAGTGCGGGTGCCCGTGGCCCGGCGGGTGATCACCATGACGCCCGCCAGGCCGGCCAGGAAGAGGAAGTTGCCGGTCAAGTGCAGCAGCTCCATCCCGAACGCGGGCCGGCCGGGCAGGACCTGCTGCAGGCCGTTCGCCAGGCCGGTGCCCCACGGCGTCATCCAGGCCGGGCCGTTCGGGTGGCCGAGCCAGTACCCGGCCTGGGCGACGTGCTCCTGGACGTGCCCGAGCTGCCCGAGCACGCCGGAGCCGATCACCGCCAGCGAGCCGCGGTAGACCCAGGGCCGCACCGGCCCGCGGTTCGCGCAGGCCAGTACGCCGACCGCCGTCCACATCACCAGGGCCCAGAGCACCAGCAGCACCGCGCCCGCGGTGTCCCACCCCGGCATCGGCATCGGCATCGGCATCACCATGGCCGCCTCCCGCGTTCGTTTCCCCGACGCTAACCGGGGACCGGGCCGCCGAACGTCTTCCGGAGTGCGCCCGGGAACCGGACAAACCGTTACACAGCAACGGTTTCCGGCTCAGGAGAGGACAAGCCGGACGGCGAGTGCGGTGATCACCGCACTCGACACGAGCGCCGTCACCAGGCGGCCCCGCGCGCCGGTCAGGACCCGCCCGAGCAGCGCCCCGCCACCGGCCAGCGCGGCTTGCCAGCTCGCCGAGGCGGCGAACGCGGCGAGCACGAACACCGCCTGGTCGAGCACCGGTACCGCCGCGCCGGCGCGGTCGCCGACCACCAGCGCGGTGAAGTAGACGACCGTGGCCGGGTTGACGAGGGTGATGCCCAGCAGGCTGACGTACGCCCGTCCCGGTGCCAGCGGCGTCACCGGCCGGGTGGCGGGAGCGCGGTGGGAGCGGACCGCGCGCAGGGCTCCGTAGGCCGCGAGCACGACGAGGACCGCCGCCGAAACCAGCCGCAGCGGCCCGGCGAAAGGGGCGATGACGCCCGCGATCGCGGCACCGCCGAGCACGGCGACCAGCGCGTACACCCCGTCCGCCGTCGCGACGCCCATCGCGGCGGCGAGGCCGGTCCGGAGCGACGTGCGGGCGGTGAGCGCCACCAGGTACGTCCCCACGGCGCCGACCGGGATCGCGATGCCGTAGCCGGCGAGCAGGCCGGCGAGCAGCGCGCCGCTCACGGCGCTGGAGTGATCGACCCCCGCGGAGGGCACGGCTGCTGCTGGACCGGCGCGGTGGTCGCGGCGACGGTCGGCAGGAGCGGGGTGCGGTACGTGGTCATGCGCCGATCGTGGCGGCGGCGGGTGGGGGAGGGCAACCGGATTTCCAGCCGGTGGGCTCCGGCGAGCTGTGCTTGAATCGCCCCGGAAGCAGGCAGGGCGCGAGAGAGGGCTTTCGGCGATGCGGGTCGACCTGAGCGGGAAGACGGCACTGGTCACCGGATCCACCCAGGGGATCGGCGCGGCCATCGCGACGGGCCTCGCGGCGGCGGGCGCGCGGGTCGCGATCAACGGCCGGAGCGAGACCGGCGTCCACAAGGCCATCGCGCGGCTGCGCGAAGAGGTGCCGGACGCGGACTTCCTGCCGGCCCCCGGCGACGTCTCCGAAGAGGCCGGCGCGGCCCAGGTCGTCGAGGAGGTGCCGGACGCCGACATCCTCGTCAACAACCTCGGCATCTTCGGCGCCCAGGATCCCCTGGAGATCACCGACGCCGACTGGCGGCACTACTTCGAGGTCAACGTCCTGGCCGCGGTGCGGCTCACCCGCGCCTACCTGCCGGGCATGACCGACCGCGGCTGGGGCCGGATCCAGTACATCGCCAGCGATTCCGCGATCGTCATCCCGGCCGAGATGATCCACTATGGCGTGTCGAAGACGGCGTTGCTGGGCGTGTCCAGGGGATTCGCCAAGCACGCGGCCGGCACCGGGGTGACGGTCAACGCGGTGATCGCCGGCCCGACGCACACGGGTGGTGTCGAGGACTTCGTCTACGAGCTGGTCGACAAGGACCTCCCGTGGGAGGAGGCCCAGCGCGAATTCATGAAGCAGCACCGCCCGCAGTCGCTGCTGCAGCGGCTGATCGAGCCGGCGGAGATCGCGCACCTGGTGGTGTACCTGAGTTCCCCGTTCGCTTCGGCGACCACGGGCGCGGCGGTGCGGGTGGACGGCGGGTACGTCGACGCGATCGTGCCGTGAGATCCCGGAGCCTCACGGGGTGACGGGGATGTTCGTGAGCCCCGAGCGGGCGTTCGTGACGGTGTTCGACGCGTGGACCACGTTCGGGTTCGCCGCGCACTTCGACACCGAGCTGATCCTGATCGCGTAGGCGCCCACACCGCCGAGGTCGGACTTGTTGCCGCGCCAGACGTTTCCGCAGCCGTTGGCGAACGACGGGCTCGTGCTCGGGTTGTGGTTCTCGTAACCGTTGGCGAACGTGCCGGGCGGGGCGAACGTGCCCGTGTTGCCCTCGATCGTGTAGCCGATGCCCTTGACGTCGATCCAGGAGTCCGCGGAGTTCTGGCCGGTGATCCCGCGGCCGTCGAAGGTGTTGCCGCGGATGACGCCGTCGAAGGTGCCTTCCTTGACGTCGATGGGTTCGGCGGCGACGAAGGGGCCGATGTGGTTGTCCAGCACCTGGATCCGGTCGCCGCGGTCGACGCCGCCGGAGTTGCCGTGGCAGCCCCAGTTCGAGCCGGCCGAGCCGAGGTAGACGCCTTCGCCGTAGCCGGGCTGGACCAGGCCGGTGTAGCTGATCGTGGAGTTCTTCAGCACGCTGTCGGCCGACGAGCGGCGGAAGTGCACCGCCTCCTCGTCGACGTGGTGGACCGTGACGCCGTCGATGGTGGTGTGCGGGGAGCCGTCCGCGACGATGCCCTTTTTGGACTCCTGCACGGTGAACCCGCGCAACGTCCAGTACGGCGCGCCGGCGAGCCAGAGCCCGTAGCCGGAGTCCCAGCCCGCGGTCGGTGCCGGGCAGCCGGGGGCCTCACCCGAGGGGCCGTCGTTGATCAGGACGGCGTTCGCGGGGCCGGACAGCGTGATCGGCTGGGCCGCGGTGCCGGCTTTCGTCGTGACGAACGAGCCGCGGTAGGTGCCCGCCGCGAGCCGGATCGCCTGCCCCGGCGCCGCGTTCGCCAGGGCCGCCCGCAGCTGGTCGGCCGTGGCGACGTCGACGGTTTCGCCCGCGGGTGGGGGAGCGGCCGCCTGTGCGGCGGCTGCGGACAGGGTCACCGCGGCGCAAAGAGCCGCAGCGACGGGGAAAACGGCGCGAGGGGACGAGCTTCGAGGGAACACCGACGGCCTCCGGAAAGCGGGACAACGGAGGTGTTGCGGCGGACACCCGGACTTCCCTTTATAGGTCACCGCCCCGGCACCGGTCAACAGGGTGAACATTGATCATGGATGTGAACGTCGGGGTTCGGCGAGGAACCCTTGGGACAGAATCGGGACAGTTCTGCATCACTCCTGTCGAACAACTCCGACGGCCCGGTGATCTTCCCCGGCCAAAGTGACCGGAGTGCGCTTCCCCGAGCGCACCCGGCACCCGGAGGAGATCGATGGCCCGCACCCGCATCCCGCCCGTCGCCGCGGGGGTGGCCGCCGCGGTGGCGGTCGCGCTCGCCGCCGCCGGCTGGGTCGTTTTCCCGCCCGAGACCGCCGGGCGGGCGCTCGCCGCGCGGCCGGACGTCGACCTGCCGCTGCCGTGGCCCGCCGAGGGGCAGGCGAGCGCCGAGGTCCAGGACCTCGGCTCGCTCGGCAGCCGCGGTGAGCAGCGGCCGGTGCCGATCGCCAGCGTGACGAAGGTGATGACCGCCTACGTCGTGCTCAAGGACCACCCGCTCGGGCCCGATGAGACCGGCCCGGAGATCACCGTCGACGAGCAGGCCGAGGCCGAGTCGTTCTCGGCCGAGGAGTCGAGCGTGCCCGTCCGCGCGGGCCGCCGGTTCGGCGAACGGGACCTGCTGGCCCTCATGCTCGTCCCGTCCGGCAACAACGTCGCCCGCCTGCTCGCCCGCTGGGACGCCGGGAGCCAGGAAGCGTTCGTCGCGAAGATGAACCGCGAGGCCGCGGCGCTCGGCATGACCAGCACCACCTACACCGGCGCCAGCGGCGTCGAGGATTCGACCACCAGCACCGCCACCGACCAGCTCCGGCTCGCCCGCGAAGCGATGAAGAACCCGGTGATCCGCGCGATCGCCGCCACGCCGAGCCTGCGGGTCGACGGCGTGCCGGGCTCGGTCGTCAACACGAACACCCTCCTCGGCCGCGAGGGCGTGATCGGGCTGAAGACCGGCTCGTCGACCGCCGCCGGGGGCGCCCTGATGTGGGCGGCGCGGGCCCGCAGCGGCGCGCTGATCCTCGGCGTGGTCCTCCACCAGAACCCGGGCGGGACCCCGGCGGCCGGGCTGCGGGCCGCGCTGGACAACAGCGAGAAGCTGATCGCCGCCATCCAGCGGGAATTGCCGGCGGCCACCCGGTGACCGCGACGACCGAACGGCCGGCCGCACCCCGCCGCCGGGCCGGGACCTGGCGGCGCGGCCGGGTCATCGCCGCCTTCGCCGTCCTGACCGCCTTGCTGCTGCTCGCGCACCCGCTCGTGCCGAACTGGGTGGGCAACGCCGGCAGCCTGCTGGAGACGTTCCTGCCCTGGACCGGCCTGCTCGTCGTGCCGCTGCTGGTCGCGGCCGTCGTCCGGCGCTCGGCGCTCGCGCTCGTGTCACTCCTGCTGCCCGCGCTGGTCTGGGGCGGGTTCTTCGGCGGCAGGCTCTTCGACAAGCGGGAACGCGGCGGGGACCTCACGATCGTGTCGCACAACGTCAACGACGAGAACGCGGACCCGGCGGGCACCGCGCGGGCTCTGGCGGCCGCGGGCGCCCAGGTGATCGCGCTCGAGGAGCTGAAGAAGTCCGAGGTGCCGAAGTACGAGGACGCCCTCGCCGCGGGCTACCCGTACCACTCCGTGCAGGGCACCGTCGGGGTGTGGAGCACCTTCCCGCTGGGCGGCACGCGGCCGGTGGCGATCATGCCGTGGACCCGCGCGCTGCAGACCACAGTGGACACTCCGAAGGGGCCGGTGGCGGTCTTCGTGGCGCACCTGCCTTCGGTGCGGGTGCGCCTCGACGCGGGGTTCACCGCGAACGGCCGCGACGAGGCGGTCGGCCTGCTGGCCGACGCCGTCGCCGCGGAAGCCGCACCGCGGACCGTGCTGGTGGGCGACTTCAACGGCACCGCCGACGACCGCGCGCTCGCGCCGATCACGACCCGGCTGCAGTCCGCGCAGGACGAGGCGGGCGACGGCTTCGGCTTCAGCTGGCCCGCCGCGCTGCCCCTGGCCCGGATCGACCAGGTCTTCGTCTCCGGGGTGCGGCCGCTGGCGGCCTGGACGCTGCCCGCGACCGGCAGCGATCACCGGCCCGTCGCCGCCACCGTGGCGTTCTGAACCGGTTGGTTCGCGTCCCTGGACGGTCGGTTCGCGTACCTGGACGGACGACCCGGATCGGGCCCGGGTACGGGCGCGTGCCGGCCGTTCCGGAGGGGCGAACATGCACTTGAACACCGTGGTGACGGGGCTGCCGGTGAATTACAAACGAGTTCCCCCGCAGGTCGAGGCGTCGAACGCGGCGAAGGGTGCCCTCGGAAGCACGTGATTAGACCGTTACGCGACCCGGGGTTGACCCCGTGGGTGTTATCGCTAACACTAACTCCTCGTCGTCACCGGAACGGGTGACGCAGACCATGTCGGAGCGGACGGAAGGGGACGCCGGTGGCCGAACGACCCCGCTCCGGCGGACCCGTGAAGGTGACCGCGGCCGGGACGCGCCAGCCCAGCCTGACCGACGTCGCAGGCGTGGCGGGGGTGTCCCACATGACCGTGTCCCGGGTGATCAACGGGACCGGCCCGGTGCGCCCCGAGACCCGGGCCCGGGTGCTCGCGGCGATCGAGGAGCTGGGCTACCGCCCCAACTCCGCGGCCCGCGCGCTGGTCACCGGGCGGACCGGCACGCTCGGCGTCGTCGCCCTCGAGTCCAATCTGTACGGTCCGGCCAGCACGCTCTACGGCATCGAGAACGCCGCCCGGGAAGCCGGGTACGCGATCACGATTTCCAGCGTCAGCCGGCCGGGGCGGTCGTCGATCGCCGACGCGGTGGAAAGCCTGCGCCGCCAAGCGGTCGAGGGGGTCATCGTGATCGCCCCGCACGTCAGTGCGGGCCGGGCGCTGGAAGCCGCGCCCGCGGACTTCCCGGTCGTCGCGGTCGGCGGCGGGGAGGCGGCCCCGGTGCCGGTCATCTCCGTCGACCAGCGCGACGGCGCCCGCCGCGCCACCGAACACCTCCTGGCGCTGGGCCACCGCACGGTGTGGCACATCGCCGGGCCGGAAGACTGGCTGGAGGCCCGCGACCGCGAGCTCGGCTGGCGGGAAACCCTGGAACGCCACGGCGCCGGGGTCCCGCAGGTGATCCGCGGCGACTGGAGTTCGCGGTCGGGCTACGAGGCGGGGCGATCCCTCGCCAAGGACAAGGATCTGGACGCCGTCTTCGCCGGCAACGACCAGATGGCACTGGGTCTGCTGCGCGCGTTCGCCGAAGCGGGCATCTCGGTGCCGCGGGACGTGCGCGTGGCGGGCTTCGACGACGTCCCCGAGGCGGCGTACTTCACGCCGCCGCTGACGACGGTGCGCCAGGACTTCATCGAAGTCGGACGGCGTACGTTCGGCCTGCTGGCCGGGCGGATGGACGGAGGCGACCGGCACGCGCGCGCCCTGGTCGTCCCCGAGTTGATCGTGCGCGAGAGCACCGGTCCGCGCTAGCGCGGCGGCCGGCGGGGGCCCGGTGGTCCCCGAGGGATTGTTAGCGCTAACACGCAACGACCGGTTTGACCCCGAAAATAGTCCCCACCCAGGTTTTCCCACAGATCATCGTCGATCGAGGAGTGAACGTGCTGAAGAAGCGATGGGCCGCGGCGGCGGCCGCGGCGGCCGGACTCGTGCTGCTCACCGCCTGCGGGAGCGGCGGTTCGTCCGGCTCGTCCGGCGGGGCGGTCACGCTCGGCTTCGCCCAGGTGGGCGCCGAGAGCGGCTGGCGGACGGCGAACACCAAGTCGATCCAGGAATCGGCGAAGACCGCCGGGATCGAGCTGAAGTTCTCCGACGCGCAGCAGAAGCAGGAGAACCAGATCTCCGCGATCCGCTCGTACATCCAGCAGAAGGTCAAGGTCATCGCCTTCTCGCCGGTGGTCGAGTCCGGCTGGGACACCGTGCTCAAGGAGGCCAAGACGGCCAACATCCCGGTCATCCTCACCGACCGGGCGATCGACTCCCCGGACAAGTCGCTCTACAAGACCTTCCTGGGCTCGGACTTCGTCGCCGAGGGCAAGAAGGCGGGGGAGTGGCTGACCAAGGAGTTCGGCAGCGCCACCGGCCAGGTCAACATCGTCGAGCTGCAGGGCACGACCGGTTCGGCCCCGGCGAACGACCGCAAGAAGGGCTTCGCGGACGTCATCGCGGCGGACCCGAAGTACAAGATCGTCGCTTCGCAGACCGGTGAGTTCACCCGCGCCAAGGGCAAGGAGGTCATGGAGGCCTTCCTGAAGTCCCAGCCCAAGATCGACGTGCTCTACGCGCACAACGACGACATGGCCCTCGGCGCCATCGAGGCCATCGAAGCCGCGGGCAAGGTCCCGGGCAAGGACATCAAGATCGTCTCGGTGGACGCCGTGAAGGACGGGATGCAGGCGCTGGCCGACGGCAAGATCAACCACATCGTCGAGTGCAACCCGCTGCTCGGCCCGCAGCTGATGGACCTGGTGAAGAAGGTCGCCGCCGGCGAGCAGGTGCCCGCCCGCATCGAGACCCAGGAGACCGAGTTCGACCAGGCGGCGGCCAAGACCGCGCTGCCGCAGCGCCAGTACTGACACCTCACCTGCGGGTCGTGAGTGGTAAGGCGCGTTCTAACCCGCCTTACCACTCACGACCCCCGCGGCCACCCCGGAGCACACCAAATGCCTGAACCGCAGCCCATGGTGCGGATGAGCGGTATCCGCAAGGAGTTCCCCGGCGTCCTCGCCCTGGACGGGATCGACTTCCGGATGTTCCCCGGCGAAGTCCACGCCCTGATGGGCGAGAACGGCGCCGGCAAGTCCACCCTCATCAAGGTGCTGACCGGCGTGTACGGGGTGGACGCGGGCACGATCGGGCTGAACGGCGACCAGGTCGCCTTCAGCGGGCCCGGCGAGGCGCAGCAGGCCGGCATCAGCACGGTCTACCAGGAAGTCAACCTCTGCCCGAACCTGTCCGTGGCCGAGAACGTCTGCCTCGGCCGCGAACCCCGCCGCTTCGGCCGCATCCAGTGGGGCGCGATGCGGCGGCGGGCCGAGGAACTCCTGGCCCGGCTGGACGTCCACGTGGACGTCTCGGCCGAACTGAGCACCTGCTCCATCGCGGTGCAGCAGCTGGTCGCGATCGCCCGCGCGCTCGACGTCGACGCGCGGGTGCTCGTCCTCGACGAACCGACGTCCAGTTTGGACACCGGTGAGGTCGAGCAGCTGCTGAAGGTCGTGCGGTCCCTGCGCGAAAGCGGTCTGGCGATCCTGTTCGTCTCCCACTTCATCGACCAGGTCTTCGCCATCGCCGACCGGATGACCGTGCTGCGCAACGGAAAACTGATCGGCGAGTACCGCACCGCGGACATCACGCCGGTCGACCTGGTCACCAAGATGATCGGCAAGGAACTCGAAGTCCTCGAGGACCTGGAGGACTCCGGGCCCAGCCGGGCCGAGGTCGCCGGAGCGCCGGTGCTGCTGGCCGCCGAGGACCTCGGCCGCAAGGGCGGTGTCGCGCCGTTCAGCCTCGACATCCACGCCGGGGAGGTCATCGGGCTGGCCGGTCTGCTCGGTTCCGGGCGCACCGAGCTGGCCCGCCTGCTGTTCGGCGCCGACCACGCCGACAGCGGCTCGGTGCGGGTCGACGGCGACCCCACCTCGCTGCGCACCCCGCGCGCCGGGCTCGACCACAAGATCGCGTTCCTCTCGGAGAACCGCAAGGCCGAGGGGCTGGTCGAAGAGCTCACCGTGCGGGAGAACATCGTGCTGGCGCTGCAGGCCTCCCGCGGCTGGGCGCGGCCGCTGTCCCGCCGCCGTCAGGACGAGATCGCCGAGAAGTACGTCAAGGCGCTCGACATCCGGCCCGCCAACCCGGAAGCGCTGGTGGGCAACCTGTCCGGCGGCAACCAGCAGAAGGTGCTGCTGGCCCGCTGGCTCATCACCGAGCCGCGGCTGCTGATCCTCGACGAGCCCACCCGCGGCATCGACATCGGCGCGAAGACGGAGATCCAGAAACTGGTCACCCAGCTCTCGGGCGAGGGGATGGCCGTCGTGTACATCTCCGCCGAACTGGAAGAGGTCCTGCGGCTGAGCCACCGGGTCGTCGTGCTGCGCGACCGGAAGGTGGTGGCGGTCCGGGACAACCAGGCCCTCACCGCGGACGACATCATGGCCACGATGGCCGAGGGGGTGCAGGCGTGAAAGGCTTGACGAAACACCGGCTGTTCTGGCCCGTGGTGGCGTTGCTGGTGCTGCTGCTGGGCGACCTGATCGCGAGCCCGTCGTTCTTCAAGGTCGAGATGCGCGACGGGCACCTCTACGGGAACCTCGTCGACATCCTCAAGAACGGCGCCCCGCTGATCCTCATCGCGATCGGCATGACGCTGGTCATCGCCACCCGCGGCATCGACCTTTCGGTCGGCTCGGTCGTGGCGATCAGCGGCGCGCTCGCGTGCCTCTGGGTCAGCGGCAACTCCGACGGCGCCGGCACCACGCTGATCGCGTTCGGGCTGGCGCTGGGACTGTCCCTGGTGCTCGGGGTGTGGAACGGCTGGCTCGTCGCGGCGCTGGGCATCCAGCCGATCATCGCCACGCTGATCCTCATGGTCGCCGGCCGGGGCATCGCGCAGCTGATCACCGACGGGCAGGTCATCACCGTCAACTCCCACTCGTTCGAGTGGATCGGCAGCGGGTTCCTGTTCACGCTGCCCAGCGCCATCCTCATCGCGCTGGCGGTGTTCGTGCTGGCTTCGGTGCTCGTCCGCCGGTCCGCGCTCGGGCTGCTGGTCGAGGCCGTCGGCGGCAACCCGGAGGCCAGCCGGCTGGCCGGCCTCCGCTCGGCGCGGCTGACCTGGCTCGTCTACGTCTTCTGCGCCCTGTGCGCGGGCATCGCCGGGCTGATGATCAGCGCGAACGTGCACAGCGCCGACGGCAACCACGCCGGGTTGTTCATCGAACTCGACGCGATCCTCGCCGTCGTCGTCGGCGGCACCCAGCTGACCGGCGGCCGGTTCTCCCTCGGCGGCTCGGTGATCGGCGCGCTGCTCATCCAGACGCTCACCACCACCGTCTACGCCCTCGGCATCCCGCCCGAGGCGATCATGCTGTTCAAGGCCCTGGTCGTGCTGGCCGTGTGCCTGCTGCAGTCGCCCGCGTTCCGCCGGAAGCTCCGGCGCCGCCGGACGCCGCAGGCCGGGACGGCGGCAGCCACGCCCGCTCCGGAGAAGGTGGAGGTCACGGCATGACCACGCTCGCCCGCGTCAAGGGCTACCGGCCGCAGCAGCGGCACCTGCCGATCCTGGCGACGATGGCGCTGCTGATCGGGGCGTACATCTTCGGCGCGTCGAGTTACGAGGCGTTCGGCTCGGGACAGGTCGTCCTCGACCTGTTCATCAACAACGCCTTCCTGCTCGTCGTCGCCGTCGGCATGACGTTCGTGATCCTCACCGGCGGCATCGACCTGTCCGTCGGGTCGGTGGTGGCGCTGTCCACGGTGATCTCCGGCGACCTGCTGCAGAAGCACGGCTGGCCGGCGTACGCGGCGATCGCCGTGGTGCTGGTCGTCGGCGCGCTGCTGGGCGCCGGGATGGGCGCGCTGATCCACTTCTTCGAGATCCAGCCGTTCATCGCGACGCTGATCGGGATGTTCTTCGCCCGCGGTCTCTGCTACACGATCACCACGGAGGCGTACTCGATCGACAACACGACGATCGCCACCCTGGCCCAGACGCAGCTCCCGCTCGGCGGCGAGCTGCACATCTCGATCAGCGTGGTCGCCGCCCTGGTGGTGGTCGCCGTCGCGGCCTACGTCCTGGCCTTCACGCGGTTCGGGCGCACGGTGTACTCGATCGGCGGCAACGCGCAGTCCGCGATGCTGATGGGGCTCAAGACCGGCCGCACCAAGATCGCGGTGTACACGATCAGCGGGTTCTGCTCGGCGCTCGGCGGGCTGCTGCTGGTCCTCTACAAGTCCTCGGGCGACCCGCTCAACGGCGTCGGCCTCGAGCTGACGGCGATCGCCGCGGTCGTCATCGGCGGCACCATTCTGACCGGCGGCTCCGGCTACGTGCTGGGCACCGTGCTCGGGATCATGGTGCTGGGCATCATCCAGACCCTGATCACCTTCGACGGCACCCTCAACTCCTGGTGGACCTCGATCATCACCGGGGCCCTCCTGTTCGTCTTCATCGTCCTGCAACGCCTCGTCACCCGCCGCCCCCGCTAGCGCCAACGCCGAGCTTTCACGTGAAAGCTCGGCTTCGGCACCCCCTTCGAAGGAGAGTCATGCTCCGCAGACTGCGGCGGCCCCTGGCCGTGCTCGCGGCCCTGACCCTGTTCTCCGCCCTGCCCGTGACCACCGCCGCGGCCGCCCCCGAGCCGGGCCTGGCCGGGCATTGGACGTTCGACGACGGCAGCGGGACGACCGCCGCCGACACCGCGGGTGCCCACCCGGCGACGCTGACCGGCGGCGCGGGCTGGGGCTCGGGCCTCCGCGGCGGGGCGTTGACGACCGACGGGACGAATGGTTTCGCCGACGCCGGCGCGCCCGTGCTCGACACGACCAAGAGCTTCTCCGTGAGCAGCTGGGTCAAGCTGGACAAAACCTCCGGGTACCAGACGTTCGTCAGCATCGACGGCACCCAGGTGAGCAACTTCTTCCTGCAGTTCCGCGACGACTCCCGCCGGTTCGCCTTCACCCGCCTGGCCGGGGACGCCCCGACCGACGGTGTCGTCGCGTCGGCGAACTTCGACCCCGTCGCCGGGCAGTGGTACCAGCTCACCGGCGTGTACGACGCCGCCGCGTCGACGCTGTCGCTGTACGTCGACGGCACCCGCCAGGCCGCCGCCGCCGCGCCCACCGCCTGGGCGGGCAGCGGCCACCTGGTGATCGGCCGCGGCAAGTACGGCGGCAACCCGGTGGACTTCGTCGACGGCACGATCGACGACGTCCGCGCCTACACCGGTGCGCTGACCGCCGCCGACGCCGCCCGCCTGGCCATCGCCGGGCACTGGGGCCTCGACGAAGGCACCGGCACCACGACCGCGGACGACTCCCTCGACACCCGCACCGCGACCTTGACCGGCGGCGCGGCCTGGGGCGACGGCGTCGTCGGCCCGCACGGCGGCGCGTTCAACGGGACCGACGCCGCGGTCGACGTCCCGGCCCCGGTCGTCGACACCGCGCAGAGCTTCTCGGTGTCCGCGTGGGTCAAACCGGCCGCGGCCACCGGCTTCCGGACCGCCGTGAGCGTCGACGGCTCGGCGATCAGCGGCTTCTACCTCCAGCGCACCGCGGACGGCCGCTTCGCCTTCACCCGCCGCGCGAGCGACGGCGACTCGGCGTCTTCTTCGGCCCTCTCGACGCTGCCCGCGCAGGCCGACCAGTGGCAGCACGTCGCGGGGGTCTACAACCGGGCCGCCGGCACGCTTTCCCTGTACGTCAACGGAACCCTGCAGCAGAGCGTCCCGTTCACCACGCCGTGGACCGCGGGCGGGCACCTGGAGATCGGCCGCGGCAAGTGGGCCGGCAACCCCGCCGACTGGTTCGCCGGCGGCATCGACGACGTCCGCGCCTACCCGACGCCGCTGACCGCGTCCGCCGTCGCCGCGCTGGCCGCGAGCGGCTCGTGGCACTTCGACGAGGGCACCGGCACGATCGCCCGCGACTCGAGCGCGAACGCCGCCGACGGGACGCTCAAGGGCGCCACCTGGACCGCCGGTGCGGCCGGCAAGGCCGGCCAGCTCGACGGCAAGTCCACTGTGGACATAGGCACCTCGCCCGCGTTCGACACCGGCACCGGCTCGCTGTCCCTGGCCGCCTGGTTCCGCACCACCGCGGCGGGCACCCTGGTGGACCACGGCGACGGGTACGCGCTCGGCGTCACCGGCGGCAAGCTCACCGCCCGAGTCGGTGCCGTCCAGGTGACCACCACCGGCGGCGGCCTCGCCGACGGCAACTGGCACCACGCCGCCCTCGTCCTCGACCGGGCTTCGCAGCGGCTCACCGTCTACGCCGACGGTGACGCGTCCGCGGTCACCAGCACCTGCGGCACACCCACCGGCACGACCCTCGACGTCTCCGCCTGCCCGGCCTCGGGCACGGCCGCGGCGCCGTTCACGGTCGGCTCCGGCTTCACCGGCGCTGTCGACGAGGTGGAGCTGCGCCGCTTCCCGCTGACCGCCGCGCAGGTCGGCACCCTCGCCGGGGCCAACCAGCTCGCCGTCGACGCCAACGTCGTCCGCGCGAACACGCGGCCGACCACCTACGGCTCGATCCTCGAAGACATCAGCCACTCGGTCGAAGGCGGCCTCTACGCCGAACTCGTCCGCAACCGCACCTTCAAGGAGGGCTACCAGCCGGGCAGCGGCGCGGGCAACACGCCGGTCCCGTACTGGTCGCTGCTGACTTCGGCCGGCGCCACCGGCACCTACACGATCGACACCGCGAACCCGCTGAACACCGCGCTCGACCGCTCGCTGAAGCTGCACGCCGACGCGGTCCCCGCCGCCGGCCGGGTGGCCGCCGCGAACGTCGGCTTCTACGGCGTCGCCGCGAAGCCGTCGACCAAGTACACCGGCAGCTTCTTCGCCAAGGGCACCTGGCCGGGCGCGGTCCGGGTCAGCCTGGAGAAGCCCGACGGCACGGTGCTGGCGAGCAAGGACCTCCAGCCGGTCGGTGCCGCGTGGGCGCAGCAGACGTTCAGCTTCACCACACCGTCGACGATCACCGCGTCGACCGACAACCGGATCGTGGTGTCCCTGCTCAACAAGGGCAAGACCGCGCTGAGCGGGGACGCCTGGTTCCAGCAGGTGTCGCTGTTCCCGCCGACCTTCAAGAACCGGCCCAACGGCGTCCGCGCGGACCTCGGGCAGAAGCTCGCCGCGATGAAGCTCGGCCTGTTCCGCGTCCCGGGCGGCAACTACCTCGAGGGCAACACCCTCGACACGCGCTTCGAATGGAAGAAGACGGTCGGCGCGCTGGAGCAGCGGCCCGGCCACCAGAACACCGCGTGGGGCTACTGGTCCACCGACGGCTTCGGCATCCTCGACTACCTGAAGCTCGCCGAGGACATCGGCGCCCAGCCGCTGCTCGGGCTGTTCGCCGGCTACACCCTCAACGGCCGGCACGTCGACCAAGCCGACTACCCGCAGTACATCGAGGAAGCCCTCGACGAGATCGAGTACGCCATCGGCGACGCCTCGACGACGTGGGGCGCGAAGCGGGCCGCCGACGGGCACCCGGCGCCGTTCGACCTGCGCTACGTCGAGGTCGGCAACGAGGACTGGTTCGACACCTCGGGCAGCTACGCCTGGCGCTTCACCGACATGTTCAACGCCATCAAGGCGAAGTACCCGCAGCTGACGGTCATCGCGACGACCGGCGGCCTGCAGGGCGGCGCCGCGTCGAGCACGTCGACCGGGGTGCGCCCGGACGCCGCGGACGACCACTACTACCAGTCGCCGCAGTGGTTCACCGACAACTCGACCCGCTACGACACCGCGGACCGATCCGGCCCGGAGATCCTCGTCGGCGAGTACGGCGCCCAGGACGGCCGGCCCACCGGCACCCTGGCCGCGGCGATCGGCGAGGCCGCTTTCCTCACCGGGCTGGAACGCAACAGCGACATCGTCATCGGCTCGATGTACGCGCCGGTGCTGGTGCACGAAAACCAGTCCAACTGGCCGGTCAACCTGATCGGGCTCGACGCCGGCAGCAGCTACGGTTCGCCGTCGTACTGGGTGCAGCAGATGTTCTCCAGCACCCTCGGCAAGCAGATCGTGACCAGCCGCCTCAACCAGGGCAGCCCCCTGCGGCAGGTGGTCAACGTGACCACGAAGAGCGGAAGGAAGACCTTCACGGTCAAACTCGTCAACCCGACTCCGCAGGTGCAGACCGCACGGCTGGCGCTCACCGGCGTCACCGCCGTCGACGGCACCGGCACGCTCACCACGCTCACCGGCGACCCGGCGGGGCGCAACAGCCTGGCCGCGCCGACCGCCATCGTGCCGCAGACCAGGGAGATCACCGGGCTGGCCGCGACGTCGAAGCTGACGTTGCCCGCCAACTCCGTGACGACGCTGGTCCTCACCGGCCGCTAGAACCCCGGGACGCGGCGCGGTCACACACCGCCCGCGCCGCGTCCCGGTACCAACCAGGAGGGAGGACACCGTGGGAGAACCACTCACCGTCGGCGTCGACTTCGGCACGCTGTCGGGCCGCGCGGTGGTCGTGCGCGTGGCGGACGGGGCCGAACTGGGCTCCGCCGTCTTCGAGTACCCGCACGGGGTGCTCGACGAGACGCTGCCCGCCACGGGCCGCGCACTGCCGCCGGAATGGGCGCTGCAGGTGCCCGCGGACTACGTCGGAGTGCTCCGCAACGCCGTACCGGCGGCGCTGCGGGACGCCGGCGTGGACGCGGGCGACGTCATCGGCATCGCCACCGACTTCACCGCGTGCACGATGGTGCCGACGACCGCGGACGGGACGCCGCTGTGCGAGCTGCCCGAGTTCGAGGCCGAGCCGCACGCGTACGTGAAGCTCTGGAAGCACCACTCGGCCCAGCCGCAGGCCGTGCGGATCAACGAGCTGGCCCGCACCCGCGGCGAGAAGTGGCTCCCGCGCTACGGCGGGCTGATCTCGTCGGAGTGGGAGTTCGCGAAGGCCCTCGAGGTCTTCGAAGAGGCGCCCGAGGTCTACGCCGCGATGCGGCACTGGGTGGAGGCGGCCGACTGGATCGTCTGGCAGCTCACCGGGTCCTACGTCCGCAACGCCTGCACCGCCGGCTACAAGGGCATCCTGCAGGACGGCCAGTACCCGAGCCGCGACTTCCTCCGCGAGCTCGCCCCCGGCTTCGAGACCTTCGTGGCCGACAAGCTCGAACACCCGCTGGGCCAGCTGGGCTCGCGCGCGGGTTCGCTGACCGCCGAGGCCGCGGCCTGGACCGGGCTGCCCGAGGGCATCGCGGTCGCCGTCGGCAACGTCGACGCGCACGTCACCGCCCCCGCCGCCCAGGCCGTCGAGCCCGGGCAGATGGTGGCGATCATGGGCACCTCGACCTGCCACGTGATGAACGGCGCCGAACTGCGCGAGGTCCCCGGCATGTGCGGCGTCGTCGAAGGCGGGATCGTCCCCGGGCTGTGGGGGTACGAGGCCGGCCAGAGCGGCGTCGGCGACATCTTCGGCTGGTTCGTCGAGCACAGCGTGCCGGCGGCCTACGAGGGGCACGAGCACCTCACCCGCCTCGCTGCCCAGCAGGAGATCGGCGAACACGGCCTGATCGCGCTGGACTGGCACAGCGGCAACCGGTCGGTGCTGGTCGACCACGAGCTGTCCGGCGTGCTCGTCGGCCAGACGCTCGCCACCCGCGCCGAGGACGTCTACCGCGCGTTGCTGGAGGCCACCGCCTTCGGCACCCGGAAGATCGTCGAGACGTTCAACGCCGCCGGCGTCCCGGTCACCGAGCTCATCATCGCGGGCGGGCTGGTGAAGAACGCGCTGCTCATGCAGATCTACGCCGACGTCACCAACCTCCCGCTGTCGGTGATCGGTTCGGCGCAGGGACCCGCGCTCGGGTCGGCCATCCACGCGGCCGTCGCCGCCGGGGCCTATCCGGACGTCCGCGTCGCCGCCGCCGCGATGGGCTCGGTCGAGCGCGCGGTGTACCGGCCGGTGCCCGCCCACGTCGTCGCCTACGACGAGCTGTACGCCGAATACACCGAGCTGCACGACTACTTCGGCCGCGGCGGCAACGATGTCATGCACCGGCTGGCCGCCCGCAAGCGCGCCGTCGCGAAAGGACAGTCCTGATGTCGCTGACCGGTGAAGTGCTCGACACCGTCGCGCAACTGCGCGAGACGGTGGCGAAGCTGCACGGCGAACTGACCCGCAACGAGCTGGTCATCTGGACCGCGGGCAACGTCTCGGCGCGGGTCCCGGGCCGGGACCTGCTGGTCATCAAGCCCTCGGGCGTCTCCTACGACAACCTGTCCGCGGACACCATGGTCGTCACCGACCTGCACGGCGAGCTCGTCGAGGGCGACCTCGCGCCGTCGTCCGACACGGCCGCGCACGCCTACGTCTACCGGCACATGCCGGAGATCGGCGGTGTCGTGCACACCCATTCGACCTACGCCACGGCGTGGGCGGCCCGCGGCGAGCCCATCCCGTGCGTGCTGACGATGATCGCCGACGAGTTCGGCGGGGAGATCCCGATCGGGCCGTTCGCCCTGATCGGCGACGACTCCATCGGCCGCGGCATCGTCGAAACGCTTCGCTCGAGCCGCTCGCCCGCGGTGCTGATGCGCAACCACGGCCCCTTCACCGTCGGCCGCACCGCGCGTGACGCGGTCAAGGCCGCGGTGATGGTCGAGGACGTCGCCCGCACCGTCCACAAGGCCTTCGAGCTCGGCACGCCCGAACCCCTCCCGCCCGAGGACGTCGACCGGCTCTACGCCCGGTACCAGAACGTCTACGGCCAGCACTGAAACGTTCGAGGAGAACGATGACCCGCGCGTCGAAACCCCAGCTCTGGTTCCTCACCGGCAGCCAGTCCCTCTACGGCGAGGAGACCCTCGAGCAGGTCGCCGGCCAGTCCCTGCGGATCCAGCAGCTGCTGGCCGCGTCCGGCAGCCTCCCGGCCGAGATCGTCGGCAAGCCGGTGCTGACCGAGGCCTCGTCGATCCGCCGCGTCCTGCAGGAGGCCAACGCCGATGCCTCGTGCGTCGGCGTGATCGCGTGGATGCACACCTTCTCGCCCGCGAAGATGTGGATCACCGGCCTCGACGCCCTGCGCAAGCCGCTGCTGCACCTGCACACGCAGCTCAACGAGGCGCTCCCGTGGTCCACGATCGACATGGACTTCATGAACCTCAACCAGGCCGCGCACGGCGACCGGGAATTCGGGTTCATCCAGACCCGTCTCGGCGTGCCGCGCAAGACCGTGGCCGGCCACGTGTCCGACCCGGCGGTCGTCGCGCGGATCGACGCGTGGGCGCGCGCGGCGATCGGCGCCGACCACCTGCGCAACCTGCGGCTGGCCCGGTTCGGCGACAACATGCGCGACGTCGCCGTCACCGAAGGCGACAAGGTCGAGGCCGAGCTGCGGTTCGGCGTCTCGGTCAACACCTACGGCGTCAACGACCTGGTCGAGCTGGTGGACGCCGTGTCCGAAAAGGACACGGTGGACGAGCTGGTGGCCGCCTACGCCGCGGACTACGACGTGGTCCCGGACCTGGCGGCCGGGGGAGCGCGGCACGAATCGCTGCGCTACGCGGCCCGGATCGAAGCCGGGATGCGGAAGTTCCTCACCGACGGCGGGTTCGGCGCGTTCACCACGAACTTCGAGGACCTCGGCGGGCTGCGGCAGCTGCCCGGCCTGGCGGTGCAGCGGCTGATGGCCGACGGCTACGGCTTCGGCGGCGAGGGCGACTGGAAGACCTCGGCGCTGCTCGCCGCGGTCAAGGCGATGGGCGTCGGCAAGACCGCCGGCACCTCGTTCATGGAGGACTACACCTACCACTTCGGACCCGGCAAGCCGAAGATCCTCGGCGCGCACATGCTCGAGGTCTGCCCGAGCATCGCCGCCGCCAAGCCGTCCTGCGAGATCCACGCGCTGGGCATCGGCGGCCGCGAGGACCCGGTCCGGCTGGTGTTCGACGCCGCACCCGGGCCCGGCGTCGTGCTCGGCCTGGTCGACCTCGGCGACCGGTTCCGGCTGGTGGCCAACGAGATCGACGTCGTCGCGCCGGACGAGCCGCTGCCGAACCTGCCCGTCGCACGCGCGGTCTGGGAGCCGGCGCCGTCCCTGGCGACGTCCGCGGAGTCGTGGATCACCGCGGGCGGTCCGCACCACACCGTGCTCACCCAGGCCGTGGGCACCGAGACCCTGCGCGACTTCGCGAATCTGCTCGGAGTAGAACTGCTGGTCATCGACCAGGGCACGACTCCGCACGACTTCGCCGACCGCATCCGCTGGAACCAGGCCTACCACCGCCTCGCCCAGGGTTTCTGACCCGAGCTTTCACGTGAAAGCTCCGGGTCGTCGAGAAAGGAAGAAGGAACAATGAAGTTCAGCAGAACAATCGCGGCGGTCGCCGCGGCGGGTCTCGCGCTCACGCTGTCGGCGTGCGGTTCGAGCCAGAAGACCGCGGACCAGACGGCTGCGCCCGGCGCGAGCGCGGAGGGCAGCCTGGTCGGCGTCACCATGCCGACCAAGTCCTCGGAGCGCTGGATCCACGACGGCGACAACATCAAGTCGGCGCTGGAGAAGCTCGGGTACAAGGTCGACCTGCAGTACGCCGAGAACGACATCCCCACCCAGGTGAACCAGATCGAAAACCAGATCACCAAGGGCGCCAAGCTCCTGGTCATCGCTTCGATCGACGGCACCGCCATCACCACCCAGCTGCAGGAGGCGGCCGACAAGAAGATCCCGGTCATCGCCTACGACCGGCTGATCCGCAATTCACCGAACGTCGACTACTACGCCACCTTCGACAACTTCAAGGTCGGCGTCGAGCAGGCGAACTCGCTGGTCAAGGGCCTGGGTGACGGCGCGGGCCCGTTCAACATCGAGCTGTTCGCCGGCTCCCCGGACGACAACAACGCCACCTTCTTCTTCAACGGCGCGATGTCCGTCCTCAAGCCCCTGATGGACAGCGGCAAGCTGGTCGTCAAGAGCGGCCAGACCGACTTCGCCCGCGCGGCCATCCTCCGCTGGGACCCGGCCACCGCGCAGCGGCGCATGGAGGACCTGCTCACCAAGACCTACACCGGTGGCGCGAAGGTCCAGGGTGTGCTCTCGCCGTACGACGGCCTGTCGATCGGCATCCTGTCGGCGCTGAAGAGCAACGGCTACGGCACCGGCGGCCAGGCGTACCCGATCGTCACCGGGCAGGACGCCGAGGTCGCCTCGGTCAAGTCCATCATCGCCGGTGAGCAGTACTCGACGATCTTCAAGGACACCCGCAAGCTCGCCGACACCACCGTCAAGATGGCCGACGCGGTGCTCAAGGGCGGCAAGCCCGAGGTCAACAACACGAAGGACTACGACAACGGCAAGAAGGTCGTCCCGTCCTACCTGCTGCAGCCGGTCACCGTGGACAAGGCCAACTACCAGAAGGAACTCGTCGACTCCGGCTACTACACGGCAGGTCAGCTGAAATGACCGAACTGCTCGGCATGCGCGGGATCACCAAGACCTTCCCCGGGGTCAAGGCGCTGTCGGACGTCAACCTTTCCGTGCGCCGCGGGGAAATCCACGCGATCTGCGGGGAGAACGGCGCCGGGAAGTCCACCCTGATGAAGGTGCTCTCGGGCGTCTACCCCCACGGGAGCTACGACGGCGAGATCACCTTCGACGGGCAGCGGTGCGAGTTCGGGTCGGTGCGCGACAGCGAACGGCGCGGGATCGTGATCATCCACCAGGAACTCGCGCTGTGCGGCCAGTTGTCGATCGCGGAGAACATCTTCCTCGGCAACGAACAGCAGAAGCGGGGCTGGATCGACTGGAACCGCACCAACCACGAGGCCGACGCGCTGCTCAAGCGCGTCGGCCTCGCCGAAAACCCCACGCGGGCGGTGCAGGAACTCGGTGTCGGCAAGCAGCAGCTCGTCGAGATCGCCAAGGCACTGTCCAAAGAGGTCGAGCTGCTGATCCTCGACGAGCCCACCGCGGCGCTAAACGACGACGACTCGGCCCACCTGCTCGAGCTGCTGCGCGGGCTGCGGGACGAGGGCGTCACGTGCGTGATCATCTCGCACAAGCTCGGTGAGGTGACGGAGATCGCCGACACCGTCACCATCCTGCGTGACGGCCGGACGATCGAAACGCTCGACGCGGCGGAGCTGACGGAAGAGCGCATCATCACCGGGATGGTCGGGCGCGACCTCGAGCACCGGTTCCCGCCGCGGGAGCCGGAGATCGGCGAAGAGGTGCTGCGGATCGAGGACTGGACCGTGCACAGCCCCACTCAGGCCGGTCGGGTCGTCGTCGACCACGCGTCGCTTTCGCTGCGGCGCGGGGAGATCGTCGGCTTGGCCGGGCTGATGGGCGCGGGCCGCACCGAACTCGCGATGAGCGTGTTCGGCCGGTCCTACGGCAAGGACATCTCCGGCCGGATCCTCAAGCACGGCAAGGAGATCGAGGTCCGGTCGGTGCAGGAGGCCGTCCGCCACGGCATCGCCTACGCCACCGAGGACCGGAAGCGCTACGGGCTCAACCTGATCGAGGACATCCAGCGCAACGTGTCCGCGGCCGGGCTGGGCAAGCTGGCCAAGCGCGGCTGGGTCAACGAGCACGCCGAGCACGACACCGCCAACCGGTATCGCCGCGACCTGCGGATCAAGGCGCCCAGCGTGCAGAGCGTGACCGGGAAGCTCTCCGGCGGCAACCAGCAGAAGGTCGTGCTGGCCAAGTGGATCTTCACCGATCCGGACGTGCTGATCCTGGACGAACCGACCCGCGGCATCGACGTGGGCGCGAAGTTCGAGATCTACACGATCATCAACGAGCTGGCCGCCCAGGGGAAGGCCGTCCTGGTCATCTCCTCCGAGCTGCCGGAGCTGCTCGGGCTCTGCGACCGGATCTACGCGCTGTCGGCGGGGCGGATCACCGGCGAGGCCAAGCGCGAAGAAGCCACTCAGGAACTGCTGATGCAGTACATGACTAAGGAACGGGAATGACCACGACCGAAGCGCGGCCCGCCGTGCCCCCGGTTGAGCGCTCCAAGCGGAGGATCTCGATCAACCCGCGCCAGAGCGGCATCTACGTCGCGTTCGCGCTGATCGTGGTGCTGTTCGAGGTGCTCACCGGTGGCGCGCTGCTGGAACCGCAGAACATCTCCAACATCATCGTGCAGAACAGCTACGTGCTGATCCTCGCGATCGGGATGATCCTGGTGATCATCTCCGGGCACATCGACCTGTCCGCCGGGTCGGTCGTCGCGATGACCGGCGCGGTGTCCGCGGTGCTGATGGTGAACTCGCACGTCCCGTGGTTCTGGGCGGTGCTGATCACCCTCGTCGTCGGCGCGGCGATCGGCGCGTGGCAGGGCTACTGGGTCGCCTACTTCGGCATCCCGGCGTTCATCGTGACGCTGGCCGGCATGCTGGCGTTCCGGGCGCTGACCCTGACCGTCCTGGGCAACCAGGGCATCGGGCCGTTCCCGGACGCGATCCGCACGCTGTCCAACGGCTTCACCGACGGCTACCTGGGCAACATCGGCCTCGGCCCGCTCGGTGGCGCCGACCTGGTGTCGCTGCTCGCCGGCGTCGCCGCGGTGGCCGGGATCGTGTTCACGCAGTGGCGCAAGCGGGCCGGGCGCATGGGCTACGGCCAGGACGTCGACCCGTTCGGCGTCTTCGTGCTGAAGCTCGCCGGGATCGCGGTGCTGGTGCTCGCGCTGGTCGTGCAGCTGGCCCGGTTCAAGAACCTGCCGTGGGTGCTCATCCTGCTCGCGGTCCTGGTGCTCGGCTACTCGCTGGTCGCCGGCAAGTCGGTGTTCGGCCGGCACATCTACGCCGTGGGCGGCAACCTGCAGGCCGCGACCCTCTCCGGGGTCAAGGTCAAGTCGGTGACGTTCTGGATCTTCGTCAACATGGGCGTGCTGGCCGCGCTGGCGGGCATCATCTTCGCCGGCCGGCTCAACCAGGCGGGCCCGACCGCGGGTGTCAACTTCGAACTCGACGCGATCGCGGCGGCGTTCATCGGCGGCGCGGCGGTCCAGGGCGGCGTCGGCAAGGTCGTCGGCGCGATCACCGGTGGCCTGATCATGGCGGTGATCAACAACGGCATGTCCCTGATCGGCGCACCGAGCGAGCGGGTGATGCTGGTCAAGGGCGTGGTCCTGCTGGCCGCGGTGGCCTACGACATCTGGACGAAACGCCGCGCGGCTTCCTGACCCGGTACGCAAAAGGGGCTTTCCGCGGTCACCGCGGAAAGCCCCTTTCGTCTGTCTGCGATACCCCGTGTCACCCGCCCACCACGCGAGATGCCCCTCCAATCACGCGAGATGCCCTTCCGATCACACGAGATGCCCTTCCGATCACACGAGATCCGCGCCCAATCACGCGAGATCCGCGTCCGATCACGCGAGTCACGTGCTCGATCACGCCGGCGGCGGCTTCGCTCGTGCGCGGAAGGGCATCACACGTGATCGAGCGGGCATCACGCGTGATTGGAGGGGCATCACCCGTGATTGGAGGGGCATCACGAGGTGGCCGCGCCGGGGGCTTTCCGGCGCGGCCACCCCGCGGTCACTGCTTGCAGCGCTTGCCGGTGTTGATGCAGTTGACGACCTGGTTCATCAGGCGCTGGCCCATGACGTTGGCGAAGTCGTCGTGGTCCGAGCGGGGGTTGTGGCTCTCCTGCTCGAAGGCGTCCACCTTGTACTGGCCCTTGACCTGGATGTCCCGCGGGATGTTGTAGACGAGCTTGATCACCAGCTGCGGGACGTTCTTGAAGCCCTGCGGGCACTTGCCCTGCTGGTCGGCGAACACGATGTGCGTGCGGTGGTTCGCGCTGTCGATGTTCTTGCCGTCCCAGCAGTTCGGGAAGGCATGGATGCGCTCCACCTTGCTGTTCTGCGGGCAGATCGGGTAGTGGTCGGTGAGCCGGTCCTCGAAGCCGGTGCAGGTCCAGCTGGGCCGGGCGTTGGCCGGGCCGTTGGTGCTCTGCTTGGCGTCGCCGTAGAGGATGCGGAGGAACTGCGGCATCGCGACGACCTTGCTAGCGCCGCCGCTGGTGAACGTGATCGTCGCCGACTGGACGCGCTGGATCTCGCCGTCGTTGTCGCCGACCTCGTTCTTGTCGTTGACGCCCGGCAGTTCGCCCGCCTGGCCACCGCTGTTCTGGCCGCCGTTGTCGAGGCCGCCCTGGCCGTTCTGCTTGAGCGCGCACTGAGCGAGGCCACCGAGGTTCGCCGGCTTCGCGGCCCGGCGGCCGATCGCGATGGCGATCCGGTCGATGGTCGAGGCCCGCTTGTCCTTGAGCGGGCCGACGACGGCGTTCTGGATGTCCTGCGGCGTCTTCAGGTCGCCGTTCGCGATCCGCTTGTTGGCTTCGTCGATCTGCTTGTCGAGCAGGTCGAGGTTGCGGTCGACCTCGGCCATGGCCTGGTCCGGGACGTCGGGCAGCTTGCTGGCGACGTCGGGGCAGTCGACCTGGGCGCTCGCCTTGTCCTTGGCGCTGCCGGCCCGGTCGGGCTGCGTGGCGGGCGGGTTCTTCTCGGCGTCACCGGTGTCGATGCGGACGACGGGCCAGAAGTAGGCGGACTTGTCGCCGTTCTTGCAGGTGGTGCCGGCCTTCGCGAGGCTCTTGTTGTTCGAGTCGGCGTTGGTGGAGAGGTTGCCGACGTAGTCGTGCAGGTGCTGGGCACCGTTCTTGATCCCCGGCTGGGCGATGAAGTTGTCCGGGTTGAAGTGCTGGTTTTCGTTGCGGCCGCAGTCCACCGAGAACGTGCCGCGGGCGCCCTTCTGCTGCAGCGCCTTGTTCACGTTGATGCCGGAGGGGACCTTCGCGATGTCGATGAAGAACGACGGGTCGGCCTCGTCCGCGCTGGCCTCGCCGGTGCGGCCGGCGGTGGTCGCGACGACGATGCCGCCGACGGCCAGCGCGAGCGCCAAGCCACCGGTCGCGATCTTCGTGCGGCGGGTGATGCGATGTCTGCCCGTGGCGGGGGTGCGGGAAGTATTCCGGGCCATGTTCACCTCGTTCGGTTTTCCGGGCACGCCGAAGACAGCTGCGTGTCCGGGCTTCAGATGCGCGGAACCCGGGGAGCGGCACCGGGGCGCGGGTATCGGGGGAACCCGCCCGGTGTCACTGGTTCCGGCATTGGGGGGAACGGCCGCGAACGGGGACCGGTTCAAGCGGCGGTTCCGCCGTTACCGGTTCGTTATTTATGGAAGGTGAACAAAGTTCACGTCCCACGGTGTGATCGCTAACATCGACCCATGTCCGTGGACGACGCAGGTCCCGACGGCCCTCTCCGCGCGCGGGCCACCCGGCGGCAGGGCACGCTCGGCGTGATCGCGACCGGCTCGTCCGCGTCGGGACCGGTCCTGCACGGCCTCCGCGCGGCCGCCCGCGAGCAGGAGTACTCGCTGAGCGTCTTCAGCGTGCCGGGGACCGGCGGCGCGGGGGTGCCGGCCGCGGTGGCCGGCCTGCAGCTGCAGGGCGTCGCCGGGATCGTCGTGCTCGACGGGTACCTCCTGGCCGAGCTGGCGCCGGCCGCCGGGATCCCCCTCGTCCCGGCGGCGTCCACCGACCAGTACGCCGGCGCGCGCCGGGCGACCGAGCACCTCCTGGAGCTCGGCCACCCGACGGTCTGGCACCTCGGCGGCCCGGAAGAAGGACCGGTGGCACGGGCCCGCGAGCGCGGCTGGCGCGAAACCCTGGAACGTCACGGAGCGGAGGTCCCCCCGGTGGTCCGCGGCGACTGGTCCGCCCGCTCCGGCTTCCGCGCCGGCCAGTCCCTGGCGGTCGAACCCGGCGTCGGCGCGGTGTTTTCGGCGAACGACCACATGGCCCTCGGCCTGCTGGCGGCGTTCACGGAGGCGGGAATGCGCGTCCCGCGCGACGCGCACGTCGTCGGCTTCGACGACGTCCCGGAGGCCGCGTACTTCGCGCCTCCGCTGACCACGGTCCGCCAGGACCACCTGGCGGCGGGCCGCCACACCCTGGCGGTCCTCGCGGCCCGGATCGACGGCGTGGCGGCCCCGGCGGCGGGAGCGGTCGAGGCCGAATTGGTGGTGCGGGAGAGCAGCCGCTGCCTTCGAGCGGGGTGACACCGCCGGGTGCTCTCCGGACGCCACCGGCTACCGGGTGAGCGGCAGAGCCGTCATCCCGCGCAGTGCGGGGTTCGGGCGGCGCTCCACCTCGCCCTCGATCCGCAGCGACGGGAACCGCTTTCCCAGCTGTTCCAGCAGCACGGTCATCTCGAGCCGCGCCAGTGCCGCGCCGAGGCACAGGTGCAGGCCGTGCCCGAAGAACAGGCCGCGGCCGTCGTCGCGGGTGATGTCGAAGCGGTCCGGGTCCGCGAACCGCGCGGGGTCCCGGTTCGCCGCTCCGACGAGGACCACGACCATGTCGTCCGCCGGAATCTCCTGGTTGCCGAGCACCACCGGCCGGACGGCCGCGCGCTGGCTCAGCTGAGCGGCCCCGTCCCACCGCAGCATCTCCTCGGCCGCGCCGGCCGCCAAGCCCGGATCGCCGGCGAGCAGGGCGAACTGGTCGGGGTGGGTCAGCAGAGCGTGGATCCCGTTGCCCAGCGCGCCGGCTGTGGTCTCGTAGCCGCCGCCGAACAACACCAGCAGCGAATTGAGCACCTCGTCCTCGGCCATCAGGTCGGCGTCCTCGGCGGGCCGGGCCAGCAGCGCGGACGTCAGGTCGGCACCCGGTTCCGCCCGCCGCCGCGCGATCAGGTCGGTGAAGTAGGCCCGGAATTCGACGGCGGCCGCGTCGACCTCGGCGCGCAGCTCCGGCGGCATCGCCGGGTCGACCTGCAGGCCGATCAGGCCGGTGACGCGGCGGAGCCGGTCGCGGTCGGCTCCGGGCACGCCGACCAGGTCGCCGATGACGGCCATCCCGAGCGGGTAGAGGACTGTGCCGGAGAACTCCGCCGGGGTTCCGTCCGCCGTGGCGTCGGCGAAGCCGTCCAGCACCTGGTCGACCGCCCGGCGGACCGCGGGTTCCAGCTCCTGAACGCGCCGGACGGTGAAGTCCCGCATGAGAAGACGGCGCTCGCGCGTGTGTTCCGGTGGGTTCTTCCACGGCAGCAGCGCGGTCAGCAGCGCCATCGCGGGGTTGTCGCGCCAGCCGGGCCGGTGCCGATCGCGCCACTGCGCGTCCAGCACCCGGAACGCCTCCCCGTCGGCGAGCACCCGCTGGCAGTCGGCGAACCGGCTGAGCACCCAGCCGCCGAAGACCTCGCTGCGGAAGACCGGTGACTCTTCGCGGAACTTCGCGTAGACCGGGTACGGATCGGCGATCCCGGCCGGGGTGGACAGGGACAGCAGGGCTTCATCGGCAGCTGCGGACACCAGTGCTCCCTCCAGTGGCGAAACGGTGCCCGCAGTCTTCTCCCCGGATCCCGTGCCGTGGCAGGGGAGGACCGCGGCTTCACCCGGATGGCCGGGGGTGAGCGGATCAGAGTGTCAAGCGGTCGCCGGGCCGGGCAATTCCGGCGGCACGCCACCCGGAAACTGGCCGGCGGTGACGCGAGGCGCCTGGGCGAAGCGCGTGCCGCGGAACTCGGTGTGCTTGCGGAACGTCGCGTCGCGCAGTCCGATGGCGCCGTCGAAGACCCCGCCTCGGAAGCTCACGTCGCGAGCGAAGACGGCTTCGCGGAAGCTGACGTCGCGCCGGAACGCGACGCCGTGGAAGTTGGCGTTGCCGGCGAAGGTGGTGGCGACGAACCTCGTGTTGCCGGTGAAAACCGCGCCGCGAAACTCGGCGTCGGTGGCGAAGCGAGCGGAACCGAACTCGGCGCCGCGCGCGAAGACGGTTCTGGCGAACCAGGCGCGGCGGGCGAACTTCGCTCCGGTGAACCCGGCGTCGGCGGTGAACGAAGCGTCCTCGAATCGAGCGCCTCGCAGGAACTTCGTCCCGGCGAAGTCCACACTCGCGGGGAAGGTCATGCCGCGAAACTGAGCGCGTCCGGCGAAAGTGGCGTGGCCGAACTGCGCCTCGCCGGTGAAGGCGGCGTGTTCGAAGGCCGCGTCCTCGGCGAAGGTCGTCCCGGCGAAGCGGGCAGCGCCGAGGAAGGTGACGCTGTTCAGCTTGAGAACGTGCAGGTGGCAACCACTGAAGTCGGCTTCGAGCAGGACCGCGCCGGTCAGGTCGAGTTCCAGACCGGGCCAGAACGTCGCCGCCGGATTCCCGGGTTCGGGTCCCGGGCGCAGGTGGCCGGTCAGGATCCGTTGCGCAGTGAGCCGGACTTCGTGTTCCCGCTGCCGCTGCCGGTCCGCGTCCGGGTCTTCGCCCGGCTCGCGCGCCGGGTCGACCGGCATCCGCAGATAGGCGCAGATGACGTTGACGATCGTCTGCCGTTGCTCGGAGTTGTCCTGGGCCAGTCGTTCCAGCGCGTAGAGCCCGCCCAGGCGAACCGGGGCCTCGCCGGCCCCGAGGTGCTCGACCGCCTTGCCTAACAGCTCCGTGATCCGGCGGGCCGTCGCGTCGGTTTCGGTGGCGAGCGCGACCCGCTCCTGGTGCGCCCGGTTTTCCGCGGCGACGCGCTCTTGGAGGGCGTAAGCGCGGGCGACGTCGGCCTGGTCACGCTCCTTCTGGAGCAGGGCGAGGTCCGTGGACCGCTGCCGGCGCCACGCCAGGTACAGGGCGAACAGCCCGCCGCCCCCCAAACCGAGGCTCAACCCGATCCGGAGCACCTCCAGCCGCGCCGTCACCCGGCTCGGGTCGGTGCCGTCCGTGGTGAGGCCGACCCACAAGGCGGTCACCACCGCGGCCACCACGAGCGCAGTTCCCACCGCGGTGGCCAGCACGGCCCGGCCGGACAGCGGGGTCACGATCTGCTTCGGCCGATCGGCGGGGCGCAGGACCGGCGGTGGCCCGGAGGCGGTATCGCTCACCGCCCCATCATGACGTGCGTCTTGGCGTTCCGAAGCGATCATCGCCTCGAAAGCCGGCGTGTTGCCGACGCCGGAACAACCCGCGGAGCGCGGGCCGGCTAGAGCTTCAGCCGGTCGCCGAGGTCGCGGACGTGGCCCGCCGCGCCGCAATCGAGATCCAGCTGGCGGCGCCGCTCCGCGACGAACGCCCGGCCCAGCCCCGTCCGGTCCGAAGTGGACGTCGTGCGGCGCAGTTCGTTGAGCAGCCCGCGTTCTTCGCCGCGGACGTGGGCGTCCACGACGTTCTCCAGGCGCAGCAACGCCTTCTCGAAGTCGTCGCCCTCCAGGACGGCCAGGAGGTCGTCGGCGAACGGGTCGCCCGGCGAGGCCGGGCGGACGATCCGCTCGGTCGCCGTCGCGTGGGCGACCAGCAGGGCCGCCAGCTCCGCCACCAGAGCCGGGCGGTCGGCTTCGGCGTTGCGCAGGTCGCGCAGCAGCTGCTCGAACCGGCGGTGGTCGGCCAGCAGCACCTCGACCAGGTCCGAGCCCGGCGCCGCGGCGGCCGGGGCGGGGCGCATCCAGCCGAACGTCAGCTCCACCGCCTGGCGCCAGTGAGCGTACTCGGAGTCGCGGCGGGCCGGGTCCATCGCCGGCAGCCACTGGCCGGCGCGGTGCCAGTTGCGCCGCAGCCCCTCCAGGTCCGGCCAGTACCCCACGGACAGCCCCGCCGCGTAGGCCGCGCCGAGCGACACGGTTTCCGCCACCATCGGGCGCACCACCGGCACGTCGAGGACGTCGGCGACGAACTGCATCAGCAGGTTGTCGGCCGTCATGCCGCCGTCGACCTTCAACGTCGAAAGCGCCAGCCCGGAGTCGGCGTTCATCGCGTCGACGACCTCGCGGGTCTGCCAGCCGGTCGCCTCCAGCACCGCCCGCGCCAGGTGGCCCTTCGTGATGTACGACGTCAGCCCGGCGATCACCCCGCGCGCTTCGCTGTGCCAGTGGGGCGCGAACAGCCCGGAGAACGCGGGCACGATGTAGCAGCCGCCGTTGTCTTCGACCGTGCGGGCGAGCGTCTCGATCTCGGGCGCGCTGCCGATCAGCTCGAGGCCGTCCCGGAACCACTGCACCAGCGACCCGGTGACCGCGATCGAGCCTTCGAGGGCGTACACCGCGGGCTCGTCGCCGATCTTGAAGCCGACCGTGGTGAGCATGCCGTGGGTCGACAGCACCGGCGTCGGGCCGGTGTTGAGCAGCAGGAAGCTCCCGGTGCCGTACGTGCACTTCGCCTCGCCCGGCGCGAAGCAGGTCTGGCCGAACAACGCCGCCTGCTGGTCGCCCAGCGCCGCCGCGATCCGGATGCCCGGCACAACGCGCGAAGTGGTGCCGTAGACCTCGGTGGAGGACCGGATCTCCGGCAGCATCGCGCGCGGGACGTCGAAGAAGTCGAGCAGCTCGTCGTCCCAGCTCAGGGTGCGCAGGTTCATCAGCATGGTGCGCGAGGCGTTGGTGACGTCGGTGACGTGCACGCCGCCTTCGGCACCGCCGGTGAGGTTCCAGATCAGCCAGCTCTCGATGGTGCCGAAGAGGACGTCCCCGCGTTCGGCGCGTTCGCGCAGGCCGGGCGTGCGTTCGAGCAGCCAGCGGACCCGGGGCGCGGAGAAGTAGGTCGCCAGCGGCAGGCCGCAGAGCTGCCGCACGCGGTCGGCGCCGGGTTCGCGGGCGAGCTGCTCGAGCATGGCGTCGGTCCGGGTGTCCTGCCAGACGATCGCCCGCCCGACCGGGTTACCGGTGCGCCGGTCCCACAGGACGGTGGTCTCCCGCTGGTTGGCGATCCCGAGCCCGACGACCTGCTCGGCGGTGGCCCCGGCGTCGGCCAGCGCCTGCGGCACGATCCGGGACACGTTCCGCCAGATCTCGGTGGCGTCGTGCTCGACCCAGCCGGGCCGCGGGAAGTGCTGCTGGTGTTCGCGCTGCACCACGGAGACGAGCCGGCCGCGGGCGTCGAACAGGATGCACCGGGTGGAGGTGGTGCCCTGGTCGATGGACATCACGTACCGCTGGACCATGCCCCTCCCTTCACCATCGGGACGCTCTCAGGTCCCGCGAAACCGCCCGCCCCCGGCGGCCGGCCCGGAGATCGCGAATGACTCATTCGGGGCGCCGGAGGTCGCGAATGAGTCATTCGCGACGCCGAAGCCGGGCCGGCCGGGCCGAGGGCCGTCACGCGCACCTGCCTCACCACCGGGACGCTCCCAGGTCCCGCGAGACCGCCCGCGCCGCATCGCGGATGTGGCCCAGCAGCCGGACGCTCGGGCTGCCGTCCGGCTCGCAGATGCGCTCCACCGCCCCGGACACCCCGATCGCGCCCACCACGATGCCGCCGTGGCCGCGGATCGGGGCGGCGATCCCGGCCTCGCCCGAGATCATCTCGCCGTTCTCCACCGCCCACCCCGCCTCCCGTACCTTCGCACACGCTCGTTTGATCGCGGTCTGGGTGACCAGCGTGCGGCGCGTGTACGGCTCCGGGTCCGCCTTCAGCGTCGTGTCGTAGGCCAGCAGCACTTTGCCGAGCGCGGTCGCGTGCAGCGGCAGCAGCGTGCCGACGTCGAGGGTCTGCAGGCTGTCGTCCGGCCGGAACACGTGGTGCACGACCAGCACCCGGCCCTCCAGCGGCGCCCCGATCCGGACCGCCTCGCCGCTGCGCGCGGCCAGCGCGTCCGCCCAGTTGATCGCCCGGGACCGCAGCTCGTTGACGTCGAGGTAGCTCGTGCCCAGGTGCAGCAGTGCCGCACCGAGCTGGTACTTGCCCGTGTCGCGGTCCTGCTCGACGAACCCGACGCCCTGCAGCGTGCGCAGGATCCCGTGCGCGGTGCCCTTGGCCAGTTCGAGGGACTCGGCGATCTCGCCGACGCCCAGCCGCCCCGAGCCGCGCGCCAGCAACCGCAGGATCGCGGCGGCGCGCTCGATGGACTGGATCGGACCCGGCACGGCGCGACCCTAACCTGACCGGCCCTGATTCGACAATGTCGAACATCCACTTCGGTCGTTCGACAATGCCGACCGCCGTCCGTTGACCCCCTCGACCAGCGAACTTAACTTTCATCCACCAATAGGGGGACAAGGTCCTTTGTGGAGGAAGCAATGGTGCGAAACCTCAAGGCCCGTGGGCTCGGCGGCGAGATGGCCGCCGAGTTCGTGGGGACGATGATCCTCATCCTGTTCGGGTGTGGCGTGGTGGCGCAGGTCGTCGCCGCGGGCATCGGGGACCACGACAGCATCGCCTGGGCCTGGGGCCTCGGTGTCACGCTCGGTGTCTACGTCGCTTCGCGGATCAGCGGCGCGCACCTGAACCCGGCCGTGACCATCGCGCTCGCGGTGTTCAAGGGCTTCGAGTGGCGCAAGGTCGCCCCCTACGCCCTGGCGCAGACGGCCGGGGCCTTCGTCGCCGCCCTGCTCGTGCGCTGGAACTACACCGAGGTGCTCAACGCCAAGGACCCCGGCCTCACCATCAAGACCCAGGGTGTGTTCTCCACCCTCCCGGGTAACGGCACGCTCCCGGTGGGTGACTGGGGCGCCTTCCGCGACCAGATCATCGGCACGGCGATCCTGCTGATCGTCCTCTTCGCCATCACCGACCTCCGCAACACCTCGCCGGGCGCGAACCTGGCCCCGGTCGTCGTCGGCTTCCTCGTCGTCGCCATCGGCATGGCCTGGGGCACGAACGCCGGCTACGCGATCAACCCCGCCCGTGACTTCGGCCCCCGCCTCGCGTCCTGGCTGACCGGTTACGACACCGCGTGGTCGGACCAGTACGGCTTCCCCTACTGGTGGATCCCGGTCGTGGCTCCGGTCATCGGCGCCCTCGTCGGCGG
The DNA here is from genome assembly GCF_031082405.1 of Amycolatopsis sp. A133. Taxonomy (GTDB): domain Bacteria; phylum Actinomycetota; class Actinomycetes; order Mycobacteriales; family Pseudonocardiaceae; genus Amycolatopsis. The sequence goes on along the minus strand of NZ_JAVHJU010000011.1, from coordinate 32,870 downwards.
CGCGATCTACAAGTTCCTGATCGAGCGCTTCCTCCCCACGGGGGACCCGCTGGACGCCATGCCCGCCAAGGACCTCGAGCCCGCCAACTGAGTAGGAGCACGACCATGCCGGACTTCGTCGGTGCCGTGGACCAGGGCACGACCAGCACCCGCTTCATGATCTTCGACCACGGCGGCAACGAGATCGCCCGCCACCAGCTCGAACACGAGCAGATCCTGCCGAAGCCCGGCTGGGTCGAGCACGACGCCACCGAGATCTGGGAACGCACCCGCTCGGTCATCGCGACCGCGCTCAACAAGGCCGGCCTGACCGTCAAGGACCTGGCCGCCCTCGGCATCACCAACCAGCGCGAGACCACCGTCGTGTGGAACCGCCGCACCGGCCGCCCCTACGGCAACGCGATCGTCTGGCAGGACACCCGCACCGACCGGATCGCCTCCGCACTGGAGCGCGAGGGCAAGGGCGACGTCATCCGCCGCAAGGCCGGCCTGCCGCCCGCCACCTACTTCTCCGGCGGCAAGCTGCAGTGGATCCTCGAGAACGTCCAGGGCGTGCGCGAGGACGCCGAGAAGGGCGACGCGATCTTCGGCACCACCGACTCGTGGCTCATCTGGAACCTCACCGGCGGCCCGGACGGCGGCGTCCACGTCACCGACCCGACCAACGCCTCCCGCACCATGCTGATGGACCTCGAGACCCTCGACTGGGACGACGAGCTGCTGTCGTTCTTCGGCGTCCCGCGGCAGATGCTCCCGGCGATCCGGCCGTCGTCGAACCCGGGCTTGTTCGGCACCACCCGCGCCGACGGCCCGCTCGGCGGCGAGGTCGCCATCACCGGTGTCCTCGGCGACCAGCAGGCGGCCACCGTCGGGCAGGTCTGCTTCCGGCCCGGTGAAGCCAAGAACACCTACGGCACCGGCAACTTCCTGCTGCTCAACACCGGCCACGAACTGGTCCGCTCGAAGCACGGCCTGCTGACGACGCTGTGCTACCAGTTCGGCGACGACAAGCCGGTCTACGCGCTCGAAGGCTCGATCGCGGTCACCGGCTCGGCGGTGCAGTGGCTGCGCGACCAGCTGGGCATCATCAGCGGTGCGTCCCAGAGCGAGAGCCTGGCCCGCCAGGTCGAGGACAACGGTGGCGTCTACTTCGTCCCGGCGTTCTCCGGCCTGTTCGCGCCGTACTGGCGCTCGGACGCCCGCGGCGCGATCGTCGGCCTCACTCGCGCCACGACCAACGCCCATCTGGCCCGCGCGACGCTGGAAGCGATCTGCTACCAGACCCGCGACGTCGTGGAGGCGATGCAGAACGACTCCGGGGTCACCCTCGACGTGCTGCGCGTGGACGGCGGCGTCACCGCCAACGAGCTGTGCATGCAGCTGCAGGCGGACATCCTCGGCGTGCCGGTGTCGAAGCCGGTCGTCGCCGAGACCACCGCGCTCGGCGCCGCCTACGCGGCCGGGCTGGCCGTCGGGTTCTGGTCCTCGCCCGACGAGCTCGAGCAGAACTGGAACGAGGACAAGCGCTGGACGCCGTCGTGGAGCGAGGAGCAGCGCGCCGAAGGCTACGCGGGCTGGCAGAAGGCCGTCGGCCGCACCCTCGACTGGGTCGACGTGCAGTGAACTTGAGGAGGAGCACCGTGACACCGCTTTCCCCGCAGTACCGGGCGGAAACCCTGCGGAAGCTGGTGAGTGAAGAGGTCGACGTGCTCGTCGTCGGCGGGGGCGTGACCGGCGCCGGCATCGCGCTCGACGCCGCTTCGCGCGGGCTGTCGACCGCGTTGGTCGAAGCCCGCGACTTCGCCGCCGGCACGTCCAGCCGGTCGTCGAAGCTGATCCACGGCGGCCTGCGCTACCTGGAGCAGCTGGACTTCAAGCTGGTGCGCGAAGCGCTCAAGGAGCGCGGGCTGCTGCTGCAGAAGCTGGCCCCGCACCTGGTGCGGCCGGTCAAGTTCCTGGTCCCGCTGCAGCACCGGGTGTGGGAGCGCGGCTACATCGGCGCCGGCGTCACGCTGTACGACACCCTCGGCGGCGCCCGTGCGCTGCCGCGGCACCGGCACCTGTCCAAGCGCGGCGCGGTCAAGGTGGCCCCGGCCCTCGCGGACGACGCCCTGATCGGGGCGATCCAGTACTACGACGCCCAGGTCGACGACGCCCGCCACACGATGACGATCGCGCGGACGGCCGCGGAGCAGGGCGCTTCGGTGCTGACGCGGACTCGCGTCACTTCGCTGCTTCGCGACGGCGAGCGCGTCGTCGGGGCGAAGGTCGTGGACCGCGAGAGCGGGGTCGAGTTCGAGGTCCGCGCGCGCACGGTCGTGGCCGCGACCGGCGTGTGGACCGACGACATGGCGGAGGCGGCCGGGATCCCCGCGCCGTTCACCGTGCGCGCGTCGAAGGGCATCCACCTGGTCGTGCCGCGGGAGAAGATCGACCTGGACACCGGGCTGATCCTGCGCACCGAGAAGAGCGTGTTGTTCGTCATCCCGTGGGGACGGCACTGGATCGTCGGCACCACCGACACCGAGTGGGACCTCGACCGCGAGCACCCGGCGGCGAGCCGCGCGGACGTCGACTACGTGCTCGACCACCTCAACGCCGTCCTGCGCACCCCCGTGACGCACGACGACATCGAGGGTGTGTACGCCGGTCTTCGCCCGCTGCTGGCGGCGAAGGCGGCCGCGACGACGAAGCTGTCGCGGGAGCACGCGGTGGCGCACCCGGTGCCGGGCCTGGTCATCGTGGCCGGCGGGAAGTACACGACGTACCGGGTGATGGCCGCGGACGCGGTCGACGTCGTGGTCGAGGAGCTCGGTCGTCCGGCGCCGCCGTCGTGGACCGACCGGCTCCCGATCGCCGGCGCCGAGGGCTACCACGAGCTCTGGGACGACCGGTACTCCGTGGCGTCGAAGACGGGCCTGCCGGTGCCGGCGGTCGAGCACCTGCTGGGCCGGTACGGGACGCGCATCTGGAACCTCGTCGAGCTGATCGAGGAGCAGCCTTCGCTCGGGGAGCCGATCACGGAGACCTCGGAGTACCTCCGCGTAGAGGCCGTTTACGCGGTTTCCCACGAGGGTGCCTTGCACTTGGAGGACGTGCTGACCCGGCGGACGCGCATCTCGATCGAGGAGCGTGACCGCGGTGTGGCGGCGGCCCCGGTGGTCGCCGGGCTGATGGCCCCGCTGCTGGGCTGGGATTCGCACCGGACCGGCCGCGAAGTGGCCAACTACCTGGCTCGGGTCGAGGCGGAACGCTCGGCGCAGGAGGCCCCGGACGACGCGGCCGCCAACGCCACCCGTCTCGCGGCGCCGGCGCTCCTGCCGGGCTGACTCAACCGATCGCCGCCGTCGCGCGTGAACACCCCGAATCGACCTGACAGGGGAGGAGCAGGGGATGTTCAGAGGGGTTTTCGCGCTGGCGGCGGCGATGACGGTGCTCGTCGCGGTCCCGGCGAGCGCGGACGAGATCCAAGGGCCGATCGACCTGGGTACGCTGCCCGGCGGGCTGAGCAGCTACGGGCTGGCGGTGACGAACCACGGGACGGTGTTCGGCACGGCGTACGACAAGGCGTACCACGAGCACGGGGCGCGGTGGGACGCGGCCGGTCGGATCACCGAGCTGCCGCCGCTGCCGGGCTACGGGTCGGTTCTCCCCGTCGCGATCACGGAGGGCGGGGTGGCGGTCGGGAACTCGATCGCCAATCCGCTCGCCGGGCGGGCCACGCTGTGGGGCGCGTCGGGCGTCCCGGTGGACCTGCCGCCGGTGCCCGGCTTCCCGAACTACGCGTCGTCCAGCGTGGCCGCGATCAACAGCCACGGCATCGCCGTCGGGTACGCCTACGGGGCGCCGGGCCCGGACACGGCGGTGAAGTGGGACACCGCCCGGGGCACGGTCACTTCCCTCGGCCTGGGCCACGCCTACCTGATCAACGACGCGGGCGCGCTGATCGCCTCGTTGCAGGACGGGCTGCGCTACTGGGACCCCGCGGGCAACCTCGTCGAGCTGGAGGGCGGCGGCGGAGTGGAGGACCTCGACGAGGCGGGGACGGTCGTCGGCACGTACGGCCTCCACGCCGCGAAGTGGGACTCGACCGGCCGGCTCACGGTGCTCGACACCACCTGGAAGTTCAGCGAGGCGAAGAAGATCGGCGAAGACGGGACGATCTACGGGGAAGTGGGAGCGGGGGACGGCACGGTCCGCCCGGCCCGGTGGGACCCGGCCGGGCGGCTCACGGTGTTCCCGGTCCCGGACGGCGCCCGGAGCTGGTTCACGGCCGCGAACGACACCGGCAGCGCGCTGGTGGAGACCAGCCCGGGCGGATACTTCGTCTGGGGTCCCGGCGGCGCCGTCACCCCGCTGCCGCTGCCGGCCGAGAACGCCTTCTGCCGCGCTTCCGGCCTGAACCACTGGGCGGTCACGGGGTCGTGTTCCCTGCCCGGCCGGAACGCGCACGCGGTGCTGTGGAAGCTGTCGGAACCGACCGGCAGCTCAGCTCACTGAGCACGTACCGGGCGTTGGCCGAGATGACCGGGTTGGTGTGCCGGTAGTACGGCAGCTGGATCACCGCCATCGACAACGCCCGGCCGCGGCCGCGGGCCCAGGTCGCGTCGTCGGCGCCGACGACGTCGCGGAAGACCGGGCGCGCGGCCGCGGGCAGCAGGTTCCACGCGGGGATCAGGTCGCACGCCGGGTCGCCCAGGCCCGCGGTCGCCCAGTCGAGGACGCCGCTCAGGTGGCCGTCGCGCAGCAGCAGGTTGCTCGGCATCAGGTCCGCATGCACCCAGCACGGCGGCCCGGTCCAGGGTGGAGCGTCGAGCGCCTCGGTCCAGACCGCCAGCGCGGTGGCCGCGTCGAACGGCTCGTCGGTACGGCTCAGCTCCTCGATCGCCCGGCGGGTGGCCGTGTCCACGGTAAACAGCGGCTTCCCGCGGAACGCCGGGGGACCGTCCGCCCGGTTCGCCCGCAGCGCGAGGACGAAGCCGGCGAGTTCGCGGGCCGGTGCGTCCCGGCCTTCGAGCGCCGGTTCGCCGTCGAGCCAGCCGTGCACCGCCCACGGCCACGGGTAGCCCTCGGCGGGCTCGCCCAGCGCGACGACGGCCGGGACGGCCACCGGCAGCCCTTCGAGCGAGGTGAGGACGCGGGCTTCCTTCGTGATGTCACCGGCACCACCGCCGGTCAGGGGAAGCCGGACCGTGTGGCCGGAGCCGAGCCGGTACACGGCGTTGACCGTGCCGCCGGAGGCTAGGGGAGTGACCGGCAGGCCCGTCCAGTGCGGGAACTGCCCGTGCACCAGCCGCCGGACCAGCCCGGCGTCGATCGGGTGCTCGTCGGCGTGCATGCGGCCCATGCGCTCACGCAACCACGCACGTCAACCGGGTTTCCGTGCCACAGGCACCCCGGATTGCACGACGATGCATAGCCGTGCATAATCATTCGCATGTCCAAGGTGCTCACTTCCCTGCCCGTCGGCGAGCGTGTCGGTATCGCCTTCTCCGGTGGCCTCGACACTTCCGTAGCGGTCGCGTGGATGCGCGACAAAGGCGCGGTCCCCTGCACCTACACCGCCGACATCGGCCAGTACGACGAGCCCGACATCGATTCGGTGCCCGGGCGCGCCGGCCAGTACGGCGCCGAGATCGCGCGGCTGGTCGACTGCCGGGAAGCGCTGGTCGAAGAGGGGCTCGCCGCGCTGACGTGCGGCGCGTTCCACATCCGCACCGGCGGCCGCAGCTACTTCAACACCACCCCGCTCGGCCGCGCGGTCACCGGCACGCTGCTGGTGCGCGCCATGCTCGAGGACGACGTGCAGATCTGGGGCGACGGCTCCACCTACAAGGGCAACGACATCGAGCGGTTCTACCGCTACGGCCTGCTGGCCAACCCCTCCCTGCGCATCTACAAGCCCTGGCTCGACGCGGACTTCGTCACCGAGCTCGGCGGCCGCAAGGAGATGTCCGAGTGGCTGCTCGCGCACGACCTGCCCTACCGCGACAGCACCGAGAAGGCCTACTCGACCGACGCCAACATCTGGGGCGCCACGCACGAGGCCAAGTCGCTGGAGCACCTGGACACCGGCATCGAGATCGTCAAGCCGATCATGGGTGTGGCGTTCTGGGACCCCGAGGTCGAGATCCCGGCCGAGGACGTCACGATCGGCTTCGAGCAGGGCCGGCCGGTGACGATCAACGGCAAGGAGTTCGCCACCGCCGTCGACCTGGTCCTCGAGGCCAACGCCGTCGGCGGCCGGCACGGCCTCGGCATGTCCGACCAGATCGAGAACCGGATCATCGAGGCCAAGAGCCGCGGCATCTACGAGGCGCCCGGCATGGCGCTGCTGCACGCCGCCTACGAGCGGCTCGTCAACGCCATCCACAACGAGGACACCCTCGCCAGCTACCACAACCACGGGCGGCAGCTCGGCCGCCTGATGTACGAGGGCCGCTGGCTGGACCCGCAGGCGATGATGCTGCGCGAGTCGCTGCAGCGCTGGGTCGGTACCGCGGTCACCGGCGAGGTGACGCTGCGGCTGCGCCGCGGCGAGGACTACTCCATCCTCGACACGACCGGCCCGGCCTTCAGCTACCACCCGGACAAGCTGTCGATGGAGCGGACCGAGGACTCGGCGTTCGGCCCGGTCGACCGGATCGGCCAGCTGACCATGCGCAACCTCGACATCGCCGACTCGCGGGCGAAGCTGGAGCAGTACGCGAGCCTCGGCATGGTCGGCGGCTCGAACCCGAAGCTGATCGGCGCCGCCCAGGCCGCGTCGACCGGCCTGATCGGCGCGATGCCCGAGGGCGGCGCCGAGGTGATTGCCTCGCGCGGCAAGACCGACGACGTCGAGCTGCTCGACAACGCCGCGATGGAGTTCGGCACGGACTGATCCGCAACGCCCGAAGGCCACCACGTCCGCCGTGGTGGCCTTCGGTGCGTTCAGGGGACGAGCACGACCTTGCCGGTGACCGTGCCGGATTCCGCCAGCGCCAGCGCCCGGCCGGCTTCGGCCAGCGGGATCCGCGCGGCCACCTGCGCTGTGAGCCGGCCTCCCGCCGCCAGGTCGAACACGGCGGTCAGGTCTTCGGCCAGGCGCGCGCGGAACCGGGTGAGGTTCCGCTTGCCGCCCCACACGTTGTAGAAGTGCGTGCGGCGCCGGTTCGGCAGCGCGTTCCACCACAGCAGCCGGGCGAACAGCTTCAGCACCGGCACGCGGGGGTTGCCGCCGGTGTCCCTGGTCGACGCGCTGCCGTAGGCGACCAGCGTCCCGCCCGGCGCGAGCAGCCGGAACGAGGCGGTGATGCCGGGCCCGCCGACGTGGTCGAACACCGCGTCGACCCCGCCCGGCGCCAGCTTGCGGACCTCGGCAGGCACGTCGCCGCGGTAGTCGACGGCGGTCGCGCCGAGCGCGGTCACGACGTCCTGGTTGCGAGCCGAGGCGGTGCCGATCACCTCGATCCCGGCCGCGCGGGCCAGCTGCACCAGCGTGGTGCCGACGCCGCCGCTCGCGCCGTGCACCAGGATCGTCGCCCCGGCCCGCACGCGGGCGATCCGGTGGAGCATCTGCCACGCCGTGATGCCGTTGACGACGAACGTCTCGGCTTCCGCCGCGTCCAAGCCGTCCGGCACCGGGACGAGGTCGGCTTCCGGCAGGACGAGGTGGCTGCTCCAGCCGCCGGTCTTCGTCAGCGCGGCCACGCGACGGCCGGCCAGCGCAGGATCGGTGGCTTCGAGCACCGTGCCGACCACGTCGTAGCCGGGCACGAACGGGAACGGCGGCTGGTCGTAGTACTTGCCGCGACGCATCTGCTGTTCGGCGAAGGAGATTCCGCTCGCCTCGACGCGGACGAGGGCCTCGCCGGCGCCGGGCCGGGGCACGGCGCGGTGTTCGACGCGCAGGCCGTCCGGCTCGACGAGGCCGGGGAGGACGATTTCGGTGGCGGTCATGGTGCTTCCTAACGGTTGTGAGTGACTGGTCAATCACTCGACGGGCGAGAAAAAGGGCCGGGGAGGGCCGGTTCGGTTACCGGCCGGGGTGGCGGATGCCGGCGGAGAGCACGGCGGCCCAGTCACCGGACCGGCCGTCGAGGTCGAGGGTGGCGATCAGGTGGCAGAGCTGGCCGTAGGCGACGAACCGCTGCACCTCGCCGTCGGCCGCTCCGGAGCGCGAGCGGGCGAACTCGGTGACCTTGGCCAGCCCGCGGCGCACGGCGTCGGCGATTTCCGGGGTGTCGGTGGCGGACTGGGCGTGCACCTGCAGCATCAGCAGGTTCCGGTCGGCGATCAGCTCGGCGTACGCGCCGCCCATCTCGTGGAGGATCTTCTCCGGATCGGCGTCCCCGGCGCGCGCGGCCCCGTTCGAAAGGGCGTGGACGACGAGTTCGTAGCACCGGTCGAGTGCGGCGACGAACAGGGAAACCTTGCCGGGGAACAACTTGAAGACGTAGGCGGGGGAGATGTCCGCCCGGGCGGCGACCGCGCTGATCGGCGTGCTGTGGTAGCCGCCGCGGGCGAATTCGGCGATGGCGGCGTCGACGACGGCGTCCCGCCGGGCGTCGGAGGTGGAGAGCGTGGCCCCGCGTCTGGTCATGTGAGTGACTGTACACTCACTCTCGCTCGGCGGTCAACCGGGCGGTCCGGCGGCCCGGCAAACGAGTGACATCCACTGTCCCGCTGTCCCGGATGTCCGCGATTTCCCCACGGGCCGCGCCGTCGTCCGGTTACAGTCCGGCTGCTGGTTCCGCCTGGGGGCGGCCGGGGGAACGGGGGCGACGCGATGGGGCCTGAAGTGCGGTTTTACCTGCTCGGACCGCTGACCGTGACGGTCAGCGGCCGGGCGCTGGCCCTCGGCGGGGCGAAGCAGCGGGTCCTGCTCGCCCACCTGCTGCTCAACGCAAACCGGATGGTCTCGCCCGGGCAGCTGATCGACATCCTCTGGGCGGGCGAACCACCGACGTCCGCCACCGCCAACCTCCAGACGTACGTGTGGCGCCTGCGCCGGCTGCTGCCCGAAGGCGCCGTCCTGCGCACCCACGGCCCGGGTTACTCGCTGGTCGCCGACCCCGGCGACGTCGACGCCCACCGGTTCACCCGGCTGGTCGCCGACGCCGCCCGCGTGGCCAAGGACGGCTCGCCCGAGTCGGCGCTGACGCTGCTGGCCGAGGCCGAAGCGCTGTGGCGCGGCGACCCGCTGGAAGACCTGCCGACCGCACCGGCCTGGGACGCCGAGCTCGGCCGGCTCGTCGAAAACCGGCTGGCCGCCGTCGAGGAACGGCTGGCGTTGCAGGTGCGGCTGGGCCGGCACGACCCCGCGATCGCGGAGCTCACCGTGCTGCTGGCCGAACACCCCTACCGCGAACGGCTCTGGCAGCAGTACCTGCTCGCGCTCGCCGGCGCGGGCCGCCGGGCCGAGGCGCTGCGGGCGTACACGACCGCCCGCGAGCGGCTGGTCACCGAACTCGGCGTCGAACCGGGGCCGGAACTGCGGGCCCTGCAGGCGGCGATCCTCACCGGCGAGCCGCTGCCCGGGCCCGCGTCCGCCCCGGCCGGCCCGTCGCCGTTGCGGCAGCTCCCGGCGGACCTGCCCGACTTCACCGGGCGCGAGGAGTACGTCCGCGAGCTGGCCGGGCTGCTCGGGGCGGGGCCGGCGCCGGTCGTGCTGACCGGCGCGCCCGGCACCGGCAAGACGGCGCTGGCCATGCACGTCGCCCACGGCCTCGCGGACCGGTTCCCGGACGGCCAGCTCTACGTCGACCTCGCCGGCACCGGCGCGCCGCGTGACCCGGCGGAGGTGCTCGCCGACTTCCTGCACGCACTGGGCGTCACGGGCAACACCGTCCCCGCCGGGCTCGGCCAGCGGGCCGCGCTGTTCCGCTCGCGCCTGGCCGGGCGCCGGATGCTGCTGGTGCTCGACGACACCGCGACCGCCGCGCAGGTCCGCCCGCTGCTGCCCGCCGACGCCGGGTGCGCCGTGCTGGTGACGACCCGCGGGCGGCTGCCGGAGCTGGCAGGCGCGAAGCACGTCGAGCTGACGGTGTTCGGGGAACGGGAAGCTGCGCAGCTGCTGGCGGAGCTGGCGGGAGCGGACCGCGTCGAGGGCGAACCGGCCGAAGCCGCGGCGATCGTCCGGTGCTGCGGGTACCTGCCGCTGGCGATCCGCATCGCGGGCGCGCGGCTGGCCGGGCGGCAGGCGTGGAGCCTGCGCACGCTGCACGACCGGCTGGCCGACGAATCGAGCCGGCTGAGCGAGCTGCGCGTCGGCGACCTCGGCGTCCGGCCGAGCTTCGAGCTCAGCCTGCGTCAGCTGCCGCCGTCCGCGCGGACGGCGTTCGGCCGGTCGGCGGTCCTGGGCGCGCAGGACTTCCCGAGCTGGGTGATCGACGCGCTGCTGGACCGCGACGGCACCCACGACGTCCTCGACGTGCTCGTCGACGCGAACCTGGTTTCCCTGGTGGGGCAGGATTCCAGTGGGCACCCGCGGTACCGGCTGCACGACCTGCTGCGGTGCTACGCGACGGAACTGCTCGCGCAGGAGCCCTTCGCGCAGCGGCGGGAGACGCTGGCCCGGGTGCTGTCGGTCCTGCTGGCGCTGGCGAAAACGGCGGCGGCCGGTCTGCCGCCGGCGTTCGGCGCGATGACCGGTCCCGCGCTGGACGTTCGTGCGGTGCCCGGCCGGTTGCCGGCCGACCCGCTCGCCTGGTTCACCGCGGAGCGCAAGCTGCTGGCGGCGGCGGTCCAGCTGGCGGCGGACGCGGGTCTCGACGAGCTGGCCTGGCAGCTGACCGCGGCGGCGGTCCCGTTCTACGACCTGCGAGGCGCGTACGACGACTGGCGGCGCAGCCACGCGACGGCGCTGGCGGCAGCCGAGGCGGCGGGCAATCGCCGGGGAGCGGCGGTCCTGTGCCGCGGCCTCGGCCAGGTCCGGCTGTACCACGACGAATACGCGGAAGCGACCCGCGACATGCGGCGTTCGGCGGAGCTGTTCGCCGAACTGGGCGACGTCCGCGGCGAAGCACTGGCGGTGGCGGGCCTCGGCACGGTGGCCCGCGTCCGCGACCGCCCCCGCGACGCGCTCGGGTTCTACCGCCGGGCGTTGGCGGGCCTGGAGCGGGCGGACGACCGCAGCGGCGTCGCCCAGATGCGCAATTCGATCGGCTCGACGTATGCGTTGCTGGGCTCGTACGCGGAGGCGGAGACGTGGCTGCGCCGGGCCCGCGAGCTGGCGCGCGAGATCGAGGACCCGCACCGGGAGGCGAAGGTCCTGACGGAATTGGGCACGCTGCACCGCGACACGGACAGGCTGCCGGAGTCGTTGACGTGTCTGAGGCTGGCGTTGAGCATCCTGGAGGGCCTCGACGACGAGAGGTGCAGCGCGTACGCGTTGCTGGGAATAGGGCAGACGCTCCTGGCGGCGGGCGAGCCGGTGCAGGCCCGCGGGGTGTGCGACCGGGCGTTGCGGGTGTTCCGCGAGACGGGGAACCACCAGGGCGAGACGACGGGGCTGGCGTTGCTGGAGCAGGCCCAGCGCCGCCGGAGCCCGGCCGCGGTTCGCACCTGACTCATCCGTGTCTTCGCCTGCCTGGACTGCAAGTTCAACGACGCGGGCACGTCGCAAGCGCGAAGCTCACAAACTTGTGCTTTCGGCCGGGATCGGCGTGATTGAAGCCGGATCTCGCGTGATCGGGGCCGGATCTCGCGTGATCGAAGCCGGAACTCGCGTGATTGGGCCCGGAACTCGCGTGCTTGAAGCCGGATCTCGCGTGATTCGGCGGGCATCTCACGTGACTGGAGGGGCATTTCGCGTGATTCGGGGGGCATCTCGCGTGATTGGAGGGGCATCTCGCGTGATTCGGCGGGCATCTCGCGTGATTCGGCGGGGCATCACTCGGGATTGGGGGCCGCCGGCGCGGAGTGCCGGCGGCCCCGCCCGGTCAGTTGCTGTTGCCCGGCTTCCAGCCGAGGTAGTTGGCGAAGTAGCCCTGGCGTGCGTGGCCGATCGCGCCGTTGACGCTCGTGGCCCAGACTCCGCCGCTGCCGTCGGCGATGCCGACGTGGCCGTACGCCGAGATGTTCCAGAACACGAACGCGCCGCGCGGCGGGGTGCCCGTCGTGTGGCGGGCGCCGTCGGAGGAGCGCCAGTGCTCGATCGCGCTCGCGTGGTGCGTCACGCGGTCCCACGCCAGGCGCACCGCCCGCTCGCAGTAGCCCTGGTAGGCCGTGCTGCCGTTGCGGCTGGAGAACCAGGCGATCGCCTGGCTCGCCGTCCGGGCCGCCGCCAGGTCCGCGGCGGAGTCGGTGATGACCGCGCCCGGCTCGGCGATGTCGGCAGCGGTGACTTCCGAATACACCTCCGGCGTGGCGGCCGAAGCGACGGTCGCGCCGCCGAAGAGCAGGGCGGCCGAGAGCGCGGCCGCCTGGCAGATGGTTCGCATGGTGTCTCCCTCAGTAGGCCGGGGCAGGGGTCCCGGCGTCGACGGGAACCACCCTGCGCGCGGCCGCTACACCGCCACTACACGGCCGCTCTCGCGGGCACGTGACAAAAACCGCGGCGGTGTGGACCGAGCGGCGTGACAAATTCCCGGGCAACGGAAAAAGGGAATGGCCGGTTGGGAAGTTTTCCACCTAGTATCCGAAAGGCCGTTCAACGAGGAAAGGACCAGACATGACGGAAACCCTCATGCGGAAAACCACCCGTCGATTCCGGGGAATCGGGGTCGCCGCGCTGCTGGCGGGCGCGATCGCCGTCGTTTCCGCGGCACCGGCCGCGGCGGCGGAGAAAACGCTCACCTACCGGGGCGGGTTCCCGCTGATCGGCGACCAGCAGGTCACCGTCGTGGTCAAGGCCGACATCCCGGCGACCGCCACCGCGGGCAGCACGGTTTCGGTGCCCTTCAGCCTCGACGTCGACGCCGGTCAAACCGCGGGCGACGGCCTGCGCCTCGTCGGTGCCACCAAGCTCTCCGGCACGATCAAATCGCAGGTCAACGTCGCGATCGGCGACCAGTCCGTGGCCATCCCGGTCGAGCTGCCGATCCCCGAGACGCCCGTGCCCGCCGAAGGCAGCCTGAAGTTCACCGCGCTCGGCCAGGTCGACTTCACCGTCCCGGCCGGCACCCCGGCCGGCGAGGCGACCAGCGGCGTCGACGCCGCCGCGACCACGCACGTGATCACCGACAGCGGCCTCGGCGAGTTCGACGTCGCGCTGACGCTCGACCCGCCGGGCCAGGACGTCACCCTCGGCACGACGACCGTTTCCTGACCCCGGGCGACCGGTCGGGGCCGCCGGAATCCGTCCGGCGGCCCCGAGCCGATGCCGGAATCCGGCACCCTGCGCATGCCGGGATCCGCCGGAATCCTTTTCCCGCCGAAGCAATCCTCCCTTGGTAGGTACCGGATCCCCGTGCCGGCGCGGAGTATTCCCTGCCACCACGTCGAATCGTCACCGGCTGGAGGAGCACTTCGTGAAAACACATCAGGAGTCCTACGTGGACTCGCCGCGCTTTGGGCCGTCACGGCTGCGGTCGTCGCGCTGCAGGCACCGGCCGCCGCGGCCGCGGCGCGCACCGATCTCGGCATCACCATGCAGGCCCAGCAGAAGGACCAGTGGTGCTGGGACGCCAGCGGCAACACGATCGCCGACTACTGGGGCTATTCGCTGACCCAGACCCGGTTCTGCCAGATCGCGCACAACGAATCCGGCAGCGATTGCGCCAACAACCAGGGCTACCTGTCCGACCAGCAGCGCGTGTTCCGCTACCTCGGGTTCACCACCGCCGGGACGTACAACTCGGGCGGCCAGACGCTTTCCTTCACCGGCGTCAAAACGCAGATCGACGCGGGAAAGCCGGTCGGCACCCGCATCGGCTGGCGGTCCGGTGGCGGCCACATGCACGTGCTCTACGGTTACGACAATGCGAGCGGGGCCACCCGGGTCGAATACGGCGACCCGTGGCCGAACAACAGCCGCTACAACTCGATGAACTACGACACCTACCGTTCGAACACCCAGTTCCAGTGGACCCACACGCTGTACGGGATCGAGGGATGAGCATGCTGCGGAAAGCGATGGGCGTGGCCGTGCTGGCCGGCGCCGCGATGTTCACCACGACCGGCGCGGCGGGCGCGGCGAACGGGCCCGCGGACGCCCCGACCGCCGCCGACACCGCCGCCATCGGGCAGGTCACCGGCGGCCCCGCGACGCTCGGCCGGCTCGCGACCACGAAGTTCCCCGGCGCACGGGCGGCCGCGGCGGCGCAGCAGGCGGCCGACCCGCGCACGCAGGTCCCGGTCTACGAGCCGACGGCGGCGTTCGTCGCCGGGAAGTCGGACGTCCCGGCCGCGCTCGCCTACGTCGCGGTCCCGGCGCGGACCGGCGACGGCGCCACCGCGACCGTGTGGGCGGAGCGCCAGGGCCCGGCCTGGACCGTCGTCAACGTCGCGTCCGGCGACTACGAGCGGCAGTACGCGCAGGCCGCGGCCGGCGGCTACCTCCTGCACGAACCGCAGGTCAACGCCTGGTACGCGGTGCACGGCGACACCGTCACCGTCCTGGACGGCTCGGTCACCGGGCTCGCCGCGGGCACGCAGCTGTCCCTGCGGGACTACCGCGCGGCCCTGCACGAGCGGTACTCGGACAAGCTGCCGGGCTCGGCCTACGACCGCGACGGTGCGGGCGGCGGTTACGGCGGGCGGGAACGCGCCGTCCCGGCCGCGGACCCCGGCGACGTGCCGGCGCTGCCCTTCGTGATCGGCGGTGTCCTCGTGCTGGTGGCGGGCGCGGCCGCGGTGCCGCGGCTGCGGCGGCGGTAGGACGGCGAGGGGCCGGCGGACGCCGCCGGTCCCTTGGCAGCCGATCATGACCAGGCCACAATTCGCCATGCCCGTTTCCCCCGGTGTGCAGCCGGACACGGCGCGCCCGGGACTGAACGCGTCCGACCTCGCGCTGGTGGAGGCCCTGCAGCGCGATCCTCGGGCGCCGTGGACGCGCATCGCCGCCGCCGTGGGCACCGACGCGACGACGGCGGCGCGCCGCTGGGAGCGGCTGCAGGCCGCCGGGCTGGCTTGGCTCACCGCCTACTCGACCCCGCCGACGACCACGGTCGGCTACGTCGACCTGGCCTGCCGCCCGGACGCGCTGAGCGGGCTGACCCGCGAGCTGTCCGGCTGGCCGCCCGTGTTCAGCGTCGAGCGCACGACCAGCCGGTTCGCGCTGTTCCTCGGACTGGCGGCGCGCGACCTCGACGCGCTGGACGCGCTGGTCACCGGCCGCATCGGCACCCTGCCCGGAGTGCGGGAGGTCCGCTTCGCCGTCGCCACCCGCGTCTACCGGGAAGGCAGCGGGTGGCTGGTGGACGCGCTCGCCCCGGAGCAGCGGGCCGTGCTGGACGACACCGCGGTGCAGGCCCGGCTGGTCGTGCCGCAGCAGTGGAACGACCAGGGCCTGCGCGCGCTGGTCGAGTCCCTCGGCGAGGACGGGCGGCGCAGTTACGCCGTGCTGGCCCGCGACTGCGGGATGAGCGAGTCGGCGGTGCGGCGCACGCTGGCGCGGATGCTGCGCAACCACGAACTCGACTTCCGGTGCGACCTCGCGCACGTCCCGGCGGGCTGGCCGGTGATCGCCGGCTACCGCCTCGACGTCGGCGCGGCGGAGCTCGAGCGCGCCGGCGCGGCGATCGCGCAGCTGCCGGAGACCCGGCTCTCGGCCGCGGTGGTGGGCGAGGGCAACCTGGTGGTGTCGGCTTGGCTGCGGGTGCCGTCGGACTGCACGGCCTACGAGACGCGGCTGGCCGAAGCCGCGCCCGGCGCGCGGGTCCTCGACCGCGCGATCACCCTGCGGATGCCGAAGCGGATGGGCCGGCTGCTCAGCCCGCACGGCCTCGGCGGCCCCCACCAGGCGATCATCCCGGCCCGCTGAACTATCGTCGGCCGGACCGGCCCGGGGGAGGATCATGAGCCCGCGGCGGCTGCCCGGCGCGGTGGCGGTCGTGGACCGGGACCGCGGGGCTCACACCGGAATCCGTCCGGCTGACGACCACCGGCCAACCCGCCCCGGCGCACCGCGGGATCGGCGCACTGTTCCTCGAAGGCCGGGGCTGGGGGATGGGCGGGGCGGTGGACATCGCCGCCACCGCGCACGTCATGCCCAACCCCGTGCCACCGGACTGGATGCGCGGCTTCTGGCGCGCGGCGGCCGCGTAGGGTCGGGGACGAAGATCGGGCACGGGAAGGACACAGCGGGTGGGCGAGTCGAACTGGGCCGGGAACCACACCTACGGCGCGGACGCGGTGACGACCCCGCGGACGGTCGACGAGGTGCGGGCGGCGGTCGCGGCGGCGACCCACGTCAAAGCCCTCGGCAGCCGGCACTGCTTCAACGACATCGCCGACTCCCCGGGCGGGGTCCTGCTGGACCTGCGCGCCCTCGACACCGGCGTCGAAATCGGCGACGGCACCGTGACCGTCGGCGGGTCGGCCCGGTACGGCGACTTCGCGCAGCAGCTGCACGCCGCCGGGTACGCGCTGCCGAACCTCGCGTCGCTGCCGCACATCACGGTGGCGGGCAGCGTCGCCACCGGCACCCACGGCTCCGGGCGGCGGCAGCCGGGGCTCGCGGCGGCCGTCTCGGCGGTGGAGCTGGTCACCGCGGACGGCGGGCTGCGGACGTTCACCCGCGCCGACGCCGCGTTCCCCGGCCTGGTCGTCGGGCTCGGCGCGGCCGGGGTGGTCACCCGGCTCACCCTCGACGTCGTCCCCGCCTTCGACGTCCGGCAGGACGTCTTCGACGGATTGCCGTGGGACGCCGCGTACCGGCACTTCGACGAGATCGAAGACGCCGGCTACAGCGTCAGCATGTTCACGAACTGGGTGAACGACGCGGTCGACCAGGTGTGGGTCAAGAGCCGCGTGGACGCCTTCACCGAGCGGCCGGAGCTCTTCGGCGCGGTCCCCGCGGACGGACCGCGCCACCCGGCCCACGCCGCCGGCATCCCGGCGGACAACTGCACGCCGCAGCAAGGGGTGCCGGGCCCGTGGCACGACCGGCTCCCGCACTTCGCGCTGGCGTTCACCCCGAGCGTGGGCGACGAGCTGCAGTCGGAGTACTTCGTGCCCTACCGCGACGCGGTGGCGGCGGTGCGGGCGGTCCGCGAGATCGGCGACCTGGTGGCGCCGCTGCTGCTGGTCTCGGAGATCCGCGCGATAGCGGGCGACGACCTGTGGCTGAGCCCCTGCCACGGCGGCGACCGGGTGGCCCTGCACTTCACGTGGCAGCCGCGCCAGCCCGAGGTCGAGGCGGTGCTGCCGGTGCTCGAGGAGCGCCTGGCCCCGTTCGGCGCGCGCCCGCACTGGGGCAAGCTCTTCGACGCCGTGCCGGAGCACTACCCGCGGCTGGCCGACTTCCGGGCGCTGGTGGCGGGCCTGGATCCGCAGGGGAAGTTCCGCAACCCGTTCCTGGAGCGCCACGTCTTCGGCGGCTAGGGTCTCCGCTCGCCGCGTCACCGACGTCATGAGCCGCAACAGCCGGCTAGCCCGAGGGCGGGGCCGTGGTGGCGCGGACGATGAGGTGGGTGTCCAGCATCTGCGTCGTGTGCTCGTCGGCCTCGCCGTCGAGCCGGCCCAGCAGGATCGTCACGGCCGCGCGGCCCGCTGCCTCCGTCGGCATCGCGATCGTCGTCAGCGGGGGTGCGGAGATCGCCGCGAACACCAGGTCGTCGAAGCCGACCAGGCTGATCTCGTCCGGCACCGGGACCCCGCGGGCGTTCAGCCGCGCCAGTGCGCCGAAGGCGACGAGGTCGTTGTAGGCCACGATCGCCGTCACGTCCGCCGCCAGTGCCAGGTCCGCGCCCTGCAGGCCGCCTTCGAACACCGGGGGGAACGGGCCGAACTCGACGACGTCCGTGCCGTACCGCTGCGCCGTCTCCGCCAGGCCCTGCTTGCGGGCGCGGTTCGCCCACGACGTGCGGGGACCGCCCAGGTAGGCGCACCGGCGGTGGCCCAGCGCGGCCAGGTGCTCGATCGCCTGCCGCATCCCGTCGGCGGCGTCCATCACGATCGACGGGATCCCGGGCACCTCGCGGTTGAGCAGCACCAGGGTCGTCTGCCCGGCGAGCGCGCGCAGCTGGTCGTCGGTCATGCTCGGGCTGCACAGCACGACCCCGTCGACCTGCTTGGCCATCCGGCGGACGAGGTTCTGCTCGGTCGCCGGGTCCTCGTCGCTGTTGGCGAACAGCACCGCGATGTCGTCCTGCCGCGCCCGGGCCTGGACGCCGTTGAGCACCCCGGTGAAGAACGGGTTGCCGAGGTCGGAGACCACGATCCCGATGTGCCCGGTGCGGACGGCGGGCCCGGGCTGCGGCGCGCCGGCCGCGTGGTAGCCCAGTTCGTGCGCCGCGGCCAGCACCCGGGTGCGGGTCTGCTGGCGGACCAGGCCGGGGGACGTGAACGCCCGCGACACGGTCGAGATCGACACGTTGGCCCGGCGGGCGACGTCGTGAATGGTCACGGTCACGGCAACTCCTCGGCAGGCTCCGGGCAACATCATGGAAACACCCTGAGTGCGTTGTCAACAAATCCTGCAAACCTTGCAAGCGGAAGTGGTCTATTCCAGTAAGCGCTATCTCGAAAGCCCGCCCGCCGTTCGGCGTACCGGCGTTTCGACGAATTCGACGGAGCTGTCCCGTGTGTTGACACGTTTGTCGCGCACGCCCTACGGTGACGACCGGAAGTTTCTCCCGAACTCCTGACCCATTCGTCAGTTCCGCGCGGCCCGCACCGGGTCCCGCCGATCGGAGATCCATGTCGGGGAGCCGGAGCCGCATCGTCGCGGACCCGCCGAGGCTGGCGGTCGTCGGCACGTCCGGCTACGCGTTCAGCTACCTGCACCGCGCGCGGATCCTGCACGACGAGGGCCTGGTCCGGTTCGCGGGCATGGCCGACATCCGTCCCCCGTCGGCGGCCGCGATCGCCTTGCTGCCCCCGGGCGGCACCGCGCACACCGGCGTCGAGGACCTGCTCCGCCGCTGCCGACCCGACATCACCGTGGTCGCGACCCCGCCGCACGCCCACGTCCAGGCCGGGGCCGCGGTGCTGCGCGCGGGCAGCGACCTGCTGCTGGAGACCCCGCCGGTGCTCGACCTCGACGGCTTCACCACGCTGTCCCGGCTGGCCGCGGAGACCGGATCGGCCTGCCAAACCGG
Source organism: Amycolatopsis sp. A133 (assembly GCF_031082405.1). Classification (GTDB taxonomy): domain Bacteria; phylum Actinomycetota; class Actinomycetes; order Mycobacteriales; family Pseudonocardiaceae; genus Amycolatopsis. The sequence goes on along the minus strand of NZ_JAVHJU010000011.1, from coordinate 13,683 downwards.
GTTCCAGAGCTTCGGCTCCCCGGTGCTGCCCGTCCTCCGCGCGGCCATCGCGGCCGGGAAGCTCGGGAGGGTCGCCGGGGTCGGTGCGGCCGGGGCGTGGATCCGCACCGACGCCTACTACCGCCGCAACCCGTGGGCCGGCCGCCGGTGGCTCGACGGCGAGGCCGTCGTCGACGGCGCGCTGACCAACCCGTTCTCCCACGCCGTGGCCACCGCGCTGCTGGTCGGCGGGGTCGCCGGGCGCGACCCGGCGGAGATCGCCCTCGAGCTCTACGGCACCCGCGACATCGAAGCCGACGACACCGCGTGCCTGCGCATCCGGTTCGGCGACGGGCCGGAGATCGTCGTCGCCGCGTCGCTGTGCGCCGAACAGGACCACGAGCCCTACGTCGTGGTGCACGGCGAGCGGGCGCGCGCGAAGTTCTGGTACAAGAGCCACCGCCTCGAGATCGACGACGAGCGGATCCACCTCGGCGAACCGGCCGACCTGCTGCGCAACCTCATCGCCCACCACCTCGACCCGGACGGGGTGCCGCTGCTCGCGCCGCTGTCCGGGACCCGGGCGTTCGCTTCGGTGGTCGAAGCGGTGCGGGACGCGCCGTCGCCGTCGCGGATCCCGGCGGGCTGGATCCGCACCGTCGGCGAAGGGGCGAGCCGGCACCCGGTGGTGCGGGGGATCGGCGAAGAGGTCGCCGTCGCCGCGGACCGGCTGGCGCTGTTCTCCGAGATCGGCGTCCCGTGGGCGAGTGCTTCGCGACGGCCGGGCGGCGGCCCGGGCGCGGAGACGGCCGAACGCACCGGATAACGCGGGCCGGTGCGCACCAGCGCTGGCAGCCCGGTTTTCGACGCCGTTGCTGTAAGCGCTTTCTCGGCATGTCCGCTGAGCTGCGGAAACGTTGGTGCGCAAGGGCTATTACCGCCATTTGCCCGTTGACACCGGTGCGGCGCACTGCCTACCGTGAGCGCGCTGACAGCGTTTTCAGAAAAGTGCTGACCGGCTGAGGACGGAGAGTTCGATGGGGCGGACAACTGAGCGTAGGACCAGAGGGCGGGGTGTCGCCGCGCTGGCCGTGGTGGTGCCGTTGCTGCTGACGGGGGTGGCCGCCTGCGGCTCGGACTCCGGTGGCGGCGGTGACGTGACCATCAACTTCGTCTGGTGGGGCAGCGAAGGGCGGGCGAACCTGACGAAGAAGGCCGTCGAGCTGTTCCAGCAGAAGAACCCGAACATCAAGGTGCAGACGTCCTTCTCGGCGTACGCGGCCTACTGGGAGAAGCTGGCGACGCAGACGGCCGGGGGCAAGCCGCCGGACGTGCTCAACGTCGACAGCCGCTACCTGGCCGAATACGGCGGCCGCAACGTGCTGGCCGACCTGAACTCCGGCGCGGGCAAGGCGATCTCGCTCGCCGACGTCAACCCCGAGCTGGCGGCCACCGGGGTGTACCAGGGCAAGCGGTTCGCCGTGCCGTGGGCGCAGAACACGCCGGCGATGATCTACGACCCCGCGGCCTTCACGGCGGCGGGCGCGGACCCGGCCAAGGGCATGACCTGGGACCAGTACGCCGAGACGGCCCAGAAGGTCAGCGCGGCGGGCTCGGCACGCGGGGTGACCGACTTCGGCATCCTCGACACCACGCTGGAGATCTGGCTGCGCCAGCAGGGCAAGCAGTTCTACACCCCGGAGGGCAAGCTCGGCTTCGCCGCCGACGACCTGCGCCGCTACTGGCAGCTGGCGAGCAAGTTCCGCGACACGAAGGCCGCCTCGCCCGCGGACGTCACGGCGTCCTACAACACCTCGCCCGAGCAGGCCCCGCTCGGCAAGAAGCTGACCAGCTCCGAGTTCGCCTACGACAACCTGCTGCCGGCGTACCAGAAGGCGAACGGCAAGCCGCTGAACGTGGCGCCGTACCCGAGCGGCGCGAACGGCGACACCGGGCAGTACCGGCGGCCGTCGATGTTCCTGGCCGTCTCGGCGCGCAGCCAGCAGCAGGAGGCGGCGGCGAAGCTCGTCGACTTCCTGGTCAACGACCCCGAGGTCGGCAAGATCGTCGGCACCGACCGCGGCCTCGCCCCGAACCTCAAGGTCCGCGCGCAGCTGGCGGCCGGCGCGTCCGGCAACGACAAGACCCTCTACGACTACGAAGCCGCGCTCGAACCGAAGCTCGGGGCCGCGCCACCGGTGCCGCCGAAGGGCGCCGGCGCGATCCAGAAGCTGCTCCAGCGCACGTACGAGGAGGTCGCGTTCGGCCGGATGAACATCGACGACGCGGTCAACCGGTTCATGACCGAAGCCCAGAAGGGACTGTCCTAGCCGATGACGACCCTGCGCACACCGGACCCGCCGGTCGCGCCCGGGGACCGCCCGGTGCGCGCCCGGCGCCGGGACTCCCCGGCCGGGCGCCGTCGCAAGAGCCAGCCGGAGGCGTTCGCCTTCCTCACCCCCTGGCTGCTCGGCGCGGTGGCGCTGACCGTCGGCCCGATGGTGGTCTCGCTCTACCTGTCGTTCACCGACTACGACCTGTTCACCGCGCCGAAGTGGGTCGGGTTCGGCAACTTCGCGCACATGTTCGCCGGCGACGACCGTTACCTGCAGTCGGTGAAGGTCACGCTGATCTACGTGCTGGTGTCGGTGCCGCTGAAGCTGGCGGTGTCGCTGCTGGTGGCGATGCTGCTCAACACCCGCCGCGGCGCAGGTGGCTTCTACCGCGCGGCGTTCTACGCGCCTTCACTGCTGGGCGCGAGCGTCGCGGCGGCGCTGGTGTGGCGGGCGCTGTTCATGGGCGGCGGCCCGGTGAACGAGGTGCTCGCGTTCTTCGGCTGGCACACCCCGAGCTGGGTGGACGACCCGCAGTTCAGCCTCGCATCGATCGTGCTGCTGGGCGTGTGGCAGTTCGGCGCGCCGATGGTGATCTTCCTGGCCGGGCTCAAGCAGATCCCGGCGGAGCTGCACGAGGCGGCCGCGATCGACGGCGCGGGCGCGTTCCGCCGGTTCCGGCACATCACGCTGCCCATGCTGTCGCCGGTGATCTTCTTCAACCTGGTGATGGAGGCGATCCACGCCTTCCAGGCGTTCACCCCGGCGTTCGTCATCGGCGGCGGCCGCGGCGGCCCGGCCGACGCGGACCTGTTCTACACGCTCTACCTGTTCGAGGTCGGCTTCCAGGACTTCCGGATGGGCTACGCGTCCGCGATGGCGTGGGTGCTGCTGGCGGTCATCGCGATCGTGACGGCCATCGTCTTCCGCACGGCGAAGCTCTGGGTGTTCTACGACGATGCGGAGGACCGGAAATGACGGTGCTGCCGCGCACGGCGCGGTCGTTCGGCTGGCACGTGCTGTGCCTGGTCATCGTCGCCGTGGTGCTGTACCCGCTGGTGTGGCTGGCGTTCGCGTCGGTCAAGCCGCCGGACGAGATCCTCTCGCGGCTGGCGCTGCTGCCGACCCGGTTCGTCTTCGACGGCTACACGAAGGGCTGGGAGGGAGCGGCGGGCGTCGGGTTCGGCCGCTTCTTCCTCAACTCGTTCCTCGTGGCCGGCCTGTCGGTGGCGGCGAACGTGCTGTCGTGTTCGCTGGCCGCGTTCGCCTTCGCCCGGTTGAACTTCCGGTTCCGCGGCGCGCTGTTCGCGTTCATGATCACCACGCTGATGCTGCCCTACCACGTGACGCTGATCCCGCAGTACGTGATCTTCCAGCAGGCCGGGCTGGTCAACACGTTCGTTCCGCTCATCCTGCCGAAGCTGCTGGCCACCGAGGCGTTCTTCGTGTTCCTGATCGTCCAGTTCATGCGGGGGATCCCGCGCGAGCTCGACGAGGCGGCGATCATCGACGGCTGTTCGGTGTACCGCACGTTCTGGCACGTGGTGCTCCCGCTGTCGAAACCGGCGCTGGTCACGACGTCGATCTTCACGTTCATCTGGACGTGGAACGACTTCTTCACGCAGATGGTGTACCTGAACGACACGGAGAAGTTCACCGTGCCGCTGGGCCTGCGGCTGTTCGTGGACACCAGCAGCGAGTCGAACTTCGGCGCGATGTTCGCGATGTCCGCGCTCGCGCTGGTCCCGATCGTGCTGTTCTTCCTGGCCTTCCAGCGCCTGCTGGTGGAAGGCGTCAGCACCAGCGGCCTGAAGGGGTGAGGGATGCGAACGCTGAAGCGATCTACAGGGTGGCGAGCCGGGCTCGGTGACTTTTCGGACTGCCTGCTGGCGGGGTTGCTCGTCGCGCTCGCGTCGGTGCCGGTGGTGACGGCGGCCCCGGCGTTGACGGCGGGCTGCCGGATCCTGGACCGGGCCCGGCACGACGTCGGAGCTCCACTGTGGACGACGTTCTGGGCCGACTTCCGCGAGGCCGCGCGGGGCGGGGTGCTCTTCGGGCTGGGGTGCCTCGCGGCGGTGGTGGTGTTCGCGGTGGACCTGGAAGTGGTGGCTTCGATGCCGGCGGCCGGCGTGCTGAAGCCGGCGTTGTGGGTGCTGGTGGTGGCGGGTGTGGTGGTCGCCGTGCGGACGTGCGAGGTCATGGCCACGGGCAGCCCGGCTTGGCGCCGGGCCGCCGGGGCGGCAGCGCGGGAAGCCGCCGTGGTGGGTCCTGCTTGGCGTCGGGAGTTCGGGGCCGCAGCGCGGGAAGCCGCCGTGGTGGGTCCCGCGTGGCGTCGGGAGTTCGGGGCCGCAGCGCGGGAAGCCGCCGCGGGCGGTCCCGCTTGGCGCCGGGCCGCCGGGACCGCAGCGCGGGAAGCCGCCGTGGTGGGTCCCGCGTGGCGCCCGGCATTCGTCGCGGCGGCGCGGGAAACCGCCGGGTCGCCGGGCCGCAGCCTCCTCCTCGCCGCTGCTGTTGGCCTGGCCGTCCTGCTCGTCTGGATGCTGCCCATCCTCGCCCTCGTGGTGGCCGGGCCCCTCGCCCTGGCCGCGGTCGCGACCGGCGGCCGCCGATGACGCCGAAGGTGGTCGTCTTCGGCACGGCCGGTTACGCGGGCCAGCACCTGCGCCGGGCCCGCGCGCTGCACGACCGCGGCGAGCTCGTCCTCGCCGGTGCCTGCGACATCCGCGAGCCACCGCAAGAGGCTCGCGCACTGCTGCCCGAAGGCGCGGTGACCACCCGGGACGCGGCGGAGCTGCTCGCCCGCACGACCCCGGACATCGCCGTCGTGGCGACCCCGCCGCACACCCACCTGCCCCTGGCGAAACTCGCGCTCGCCGCCGGCTGCCACCTGCTCGTCGAAAAACCACCCGTGCTCGACCTCGCGGCCTTCGGCGAACTCACCGAACTGACCCGCGGCCGCGCCTGCCAGACCGGGTTCCAGAGCTTCGGCTCGGCCGCCGTCCCGGTGGTGCGGGCCGCGATCGGAACCGGCGCGATCGGCGCGGTCACCGGGATCGCCGCCGCCGGGGCGTGGATCCGGCGGGACCGGTACTTCGCCCGCGCCGAGTGGGCGGGCCGCCGCCGCGTCGGCGGGCAGCCGGTCGTCGACGGGGCGCTGACCAACCCGTTCGCCCACGCCGTCGCGACCGCCCTGCTGGTCAACGGGACCGCCGAGGTCCTGCCGGAGCGGACCGCCGTCGAGCTGTACCGGGCGCGGGACATCGAGTCCGACGACACCGCCTGCGCGCGGTTGAGCTTCGCCGGGGCGCCGGACGTCGTCGTCGCGGCCACGCTCGACGCCGAAGCCGACCACGACCCGTACGTGCTGGTCCACGGCACCCAAGGCCGGATCCGCTGGCACTACAAGACCGACCTGGTCACCATCGACGGCGAACAGCGTGAGGTCGGGCCGCCCCGGGACCTGCTGGCCAACCTCGTCGCGCACGTCCGCGGCGGCGAGCCGCTGCTGGCTCCGCTGGCCGCCACCCGCGCCTTCACCGCGCTGGTGGAGGCGGTCCGCGACGCGCCCGAACCGCTGCCGCTGCCCACCGCATGGGTCCAGGCCGTGGACTCCGGGCCCGAACGGCACTTCGTCGTCCCGGGCATCGACCGCGACGTCGACACCGCGGCCGAACGGCTCGCGCTCTTTTCCGAACTCGCCCTGCCCTGGACCGGCGCGACTTCACCGGAACGAGAGAGGTGATGGCGGTGCGACGCCACGCGATCGTCGGCCTGGGCTCCCGGGCCCAGCTCTTCGCCCGGGCCCTGGCCTCCTCCCCGCGAGCGGAACTCGCGGCCTTCTGCGACCGGAACGTCACCCGCATGCGGGTGCACAACGAGTGGCTCGGCACGCAGGTCCCCGGCTACCGGCCGGCGGACTTCACCGCCATGCTCACGAAGGAACGCATCGACGTCGTCGTGGTGTGCACGCCGGACCACACGCACGCGGACTACGTCGTCGCCGCGCTCGAGGCCGGCTGCGACGTCGTCACGGAAAAGCCGATGACGACCGACGTCGGGGGTGCGCGGCGGATCCTGGCGGCCCGGCGCGAGACCGGCCGCTCGGTGCGGGTCGCCTTCAACTACCGGTACAACCCGGTGCACCGCCGGGTGCGGGAGCTGCTCGCCGGCGGCGCGATCGGGGAGATCGGCTCGGTCGAGTTCAGCTGGCTGCTCGACACCGCGCACGGCGCCGACTACTTCCGCCGCTGGCACCGGGACAAGGCGAACTCCGGCGGCCTGCTCGTGCACAAGTCCGGCCACCACTTCGACCTCGTCAACTGGTGGCTCGGCAGCGGCCCCGAGACGGTGTTCGCGCTGGGCAAGCTGTTCTTCTACGGCGACAAAACCGGCCACCGCACGGCCGGCGACCGGTTCGCGCTGGACCTCGAAGCCTCACCCAGGCTGCGCGCGCTCTACCGCGACGCCGAGCGGGAAGACGGTTATGTCCGGAACCAGGACGTGTTCGCGCCCGGCGTCACCATCGAAGACGACTTGTCGGTGCTCGTGCGCCACCGCGGCGGGGCGGTGCTGAACTACCACCTGCACGCGTATTCGCCGCGGGAGGGCTACCGCGTCGCGTTCTCCGGCAGCGAAGGGCGGCTGGAACTGGACGTCCGGGAGAACGAGTACGCCTCCGGTGCCGAGCCGGTGCCGGAGCCGGGGCGTGCCCGGCTGACCGTGCAACGGCACTGGGAGCCGCCGGAAGCCGTGTTCGACGGGCTGCTCGGGGACGGGCACGGCGGCGGCGACGAGCGGATGCTCGCCGAGCTGCTCGGCGACGCCGAACCGGACGCGCTCGGCTGCGCGGCCGACCACGACGCCGGACTGCAGGCCCTGCTCACCGGGCTCGCCGCGAACCGGTCCCTGGAAACCGGCCGGCCGGTCTCCGTCGAAGAGCTGCTGGGGGAGATCGGGGAACCGGCGTGAGCCGGGCGGCGGTGGGGGACGGGACGCTGGCGATCGCCGATGAGGACGACGGCCGGGTGCGCGTGCGCCTCGGCGACGTCGTCCTGGCCGAGTACGTCGTCGAGCCGCCGACACCGGCCGGGGACTCGCCGAAGCCCTACCTGCACCCGTTGCGCACCACCGCGGGGGAGATCGTGACCGCGGTCCGGCCGCACGACCACACCTGGCACAACGGCCTGCAGTTCACCATGGCCCACCTTTCGGGCGAGAACTTCTGGGGCGGCCGCACCTACGTGCGCGGCCGCGGTTACACCCCGCTCGACAACAACGGCACCATCGGCCACGTCCGCTGGGAGAGCATCGGCGGCGCGGACGGGCACTGCGAACTGCGCCACGAGCTGGCCTGGCGGACGGCGGCCGGACGGCGCTGGCTCACCGAGCACCGCACGCTCCGCTTCGGCGACGTCTCGTCCGCCGGCGGGCACTGGACGCTCACCTGGTCCAGCCGGCTGCGCAACACCAGCGGCCACGAGCTGCGCTGGGGGAGCCCGGTGACCGAAGGCCGGGACACCGCCGGCTACGGCGGGCTGTTCTGGCGCGGGCCGCGCTCGTTCGTCGGCGGCACGGTCCGGACGTCGGACGGGAAGTCCGCGGCCGACGCGATGGGCCACCGGGCGCCGTGGCTCGCCTTCACCGGGCAGCACGACGAAAGCCTGCGGACCTCGACGCTGCTGTTCGCCGACAGCCCGGCGAACGCGGCGCACCCGACGGCCTGGTACGTCCGCGCCGAGCCGTTCCCCGTGGTCAGCTTCGCCGCGACCTACCACCGGCCGTGGCTGCTCGAACCGGGCGCCGAGCTGACCTTGACCCACCACGTCGTCGTCATCGACGGCGCCCCGGACGCCGCCGGGCTCGCCCGGCTCGCGGCGCGGGTGCTCACGGGACCGGACACCGACTAGAGGAGCCGACATGCGCTGGAAGGCTTTCGCGGGGTGCCTCACCCTGCTCGGACTGACGCTCACCGCAGCACCCGCCCAAGCGCACGGCCGCGACCCCGGCCGGGTCGTGCTGGGCGCGCACGACGGCTGGGCCGCCGCGACCACCGGGACCACCGGCGGGGCGGCCGCCGCCCCCGGCGACGTCCACACGGTGACCAAGCGCTCCGAGCTCGTGGCCGCACTGGCCGCGCACCCGGGCGCACCGAAGATCGTCTACGTCCGGGGCACGATCGAGGGCAACGTGGACGCCGCCGACCGGCCGGTGAGCTGCGAAGGGTTCGCGGACCCGGCCTACAGCCTGCCGGCGTACCTGGCCGCCTACGACCCGGCGACGTGGGGGAGAGTGCCGCCGTCGGGACCGCTGGAAGAGGCCCGCGAGCGGTCGCAGGCCAACCAGGCGAAGCAGGTCGTGGTCGACGTCGGCCCGAACACGACGATCGTCGGGCTCGGCGGCCGCGCGACGCTGCACGGGCTGACCCTGCGCGTCACCGGCGACAACGTGATCCTCGAGAACCTGCACTTCTCCGACGCCCACGACTGCTTCCCGCAGTGGGACCCCCTCGACACCGCCGACGGCAACTGGAACTCCGAGTACGACAACCTCGACCTGGTCGGCGCGACGCACGTCTGGGTGGACCACAACGAGTTCAGCGACGGCGGGAACGACCGGCAGCCCTCGTACTTCGGCCGCAAGTACGAGGTCCACGACGGGCTGCTCGACATCGTCAACGGCTCGGACCTGGTCACGGTGTCCTACAACCGGCTGCACGACCACGACAAGACCATGCTGATCGGCAACACCGACAAGCCCACCTACGACGTCGGCAAGCTCCGGGTGACCCTGCACCACAACCTCTTCTCCGAGATCGGCCAACGGGCACCGCGGGTGCGCTACGGCCAGGTGCACGTCTACGACAACCTGTACGTGGTGCAGGACCCGGCCGCCTACACGTATTCGCTCGGCGTCGGCGTCGAGTCCCGGATCTACGCGGAGAACAACTTCTTCCGCATTCCGGCCGGCCTGCCGCTGGGCCAGCTCGTGCACTACTGGAAGGGAACGGTGCTGCACGCGACCGGCACGCTGGTGTCCCAGGGCAACCAATGGCCGCGTGCGGTCGACCTGCTGGCCGAGTACAACGCGGCCAACGACCCGGATCTCGGGGCGGACGTCGGCTGGACACCCACCCTCGTCGAACGCCTCGACCCCGCCTGGGCGGTCCCGGCGCTCGTGCTCGCCGGGGCCGGCACCGGTCGCTGAAACCTTCGACAATTTCGGCGTTTTCAGAAAACCCCCGCCGTCGGCGACCATCCGGGCGACATGTCCGGCGCTGCGGCGACCGACATTGACACCACGAGGCCGCAACCCGAAACTTCGGTACGAGAAAGCGCTTTCACAACCCGGTCGGACGTTTTCCATCAGCGCCGATTGAAGCACGAGACCAGGGAGTGGCCAATGATTTCCCCAGCAACGTCCCGGATCGCCCGGGTGGCGGCCGTCGCCGCGCTCGTCGTTTCAGCGGCGGTCGGCACCGGCGCCACCGCGTCGGCCGCCTCGTGGCCGACCCCGAGCAGCAGCGTGCCGGTGGGCGCGACGATCAAGGTCACCAGCGGCACCTACGACGGCGGGCTCAAGCGGTTCTACGGCACCGGCGACCTCGGCAGCGGTGGCCAGGACGAGGGCCAGAGCCCGCTCTTCCAGCTGGCCAACGGCACCACCCTGAAGAACGTCGTCCTGGGCAGCCCGGCCGCCGACGGGGTGCACTGCCTCGGCACCTGCACGCTGCTCAACGTCTGGTGGGAGGACGTCGGCGAGGACGCCGCGACCTTCAAGGGCACCTCCGCCTCGCAGTCGATGACCATCGACGGCGGCGGCGCGCGCAAGGCCTCGGACAAGGTCTTCCAGCACAACGGCCCCGGCACGATGTACATCCGGAACTTCCAGGTCAACGACTTCGGCAAGCTCTACCGCTCCTGCGGCAACTGCGGGACGCAGTACAAGCGCAACGTCGTCGTCGACAACGTCACCGCCACCGTGCCCGGCAAGGCGCTCGTCGGCATCAACACCAACTACGGCGACACCGCCAAGCTGACGAGGATCACCATCGTCGGCGACTCCAGCCGCAAGCTCGAGCCCTGCACGAAGTACAAGGGCGTCACCAGCGGCGAGCCGACGAAGATCGGCAGCGGCCCGGATTCGACGAACTGCCTCTACACCTCGGCCAACATCACCTACAAGTAACCGATCCACGCCGGGAGTGCCGGCCGCCGTCCGGTACTCCCGGCGTGTTCCACCGCGGAGGTGTCATGCTCAAGACCTTGCTCGTCGCTTCGGCGCTCGCCGGAGCGGTGCTGTGCGCGCCACCGTCCGGGGCCGCGGCGGCCAACGTCGTCGTGGCCAAGGACGGCTCGGGGAACTACCCGACCGTCCAGGCCGGGATCAACGCGGTGTCGGCGGGCGGCACGATTTCGATCAAGCCCGGCACCTACCGCGAAGTCGTCACCGTGCCCGCCGGCAAGACCGGGATCACCCTGCGCGGGACCACCGGCACCGCTGCCGACGTCGTGATCGACTACGACAACGCCAGCGGGACGAAGAAACCCGACGGCTCGACCTACGGCACCTCGGGCAGCGCGACCGCGACGATCGCCGCGAACGGCTTCACCGCGTCCGCGCTGACCTTCCGCAACTCCTTCGACCGCAAGGCCCACCCGGAGATCACCGACACCCAGGCGGTCGCGGTCAAGACCACCGGCGACCGGATGGTCTTCGACAACGTCACCTTCCTCGGGCACCAGGACACCCTCTACGCCGACACCGCGGCCGTCGGCACGATCGGCCGCCAGTACTACCGCAACTGCGCGATCAGCGGTGACGTCGACTTCATCTTCGGCCGCGCGACGGCGGTGTTCGACCGGGCGACGATCACCCTGCTCGACCGCGGTTCGAGCAGCAACAACGGCTACCTGACCGCGGCCAGCACCCGGCGGTCGAACCCGTACGGCTTCCTGATCACCGGCAGCAAGGTGGTCAGCTCGGCGGCCAAGGCGAGCTTCCACCTGGGCCGTCCGTGGCACCCGGGTGGTGACGTCGACGCCATCGCCCAGGTCCTGATCCGCGAGACGTCCCTGCCGGCCGCGATCAAGCCGGCCCCGTGGACGGACATGTCCGGCTTCTCGTGGAAGGACGCGCGGTTCTTCGAATACCGCAACACCGGCCCGGGTGCGGGGACCGGGACCGACCGGCCGCAGCTGCCCGCCGCGCAGGCCGGGAACTACACCGCGCAGAAGTACCTCGCGGGCAGCGACGGGTGGAACCCCGTGCACTGACTCCGTCTCCCCGCCGTCGTGAGTGGTAAGGCGGGTTCTAACCCGCCTTACCACTCACGACGGCGTGGTGGTGGGAGCCGCAGCTACTTCTTCAGGACCTCGATGGACGGGTAGTCCGGCATGCGGCGGAAGTCCAGGGCCGCGGACTTGAGGTTCTTCGACTTCGCCGCCACGCCCTTCTCGTCCCACACCGGGATCGTCGGCAGGTCCTGCGCGACCAGGTCCTCGGCCTGCTGGTACAGCTTGACCGCGGCGTCCTTGTCCGCGGTGGCGTCCGCCTGGCCGAGGAGCGCGTCGACCTTCGGGTTGGAGTACGTCGAGTCGTTCGAGGACCCGCCGGTCTTGAAGATCGGGTTCAGGAAGTCCTCGATGGACGGGTAGTCCGCCGACCAGTCCGAGCGGCCCATGCCGGTGAGCTTGTGGCCGGTCACGATGCTGCGCCACTGGCCGAAGTCGGTCGCGGGCACGAAGTCGCACTCGACACCGAGGGTGTTCTTGATGCTGTTGCACGCCGCGACCAGCGGTTCCTTGCGGCCACCGTCCGCGTTGGACGCGATGGTCAGCTTGCCCTTGAAGCCGGACTTCGCGAAGGCTTCCTTGGCCGCCGCCGGGTCGTACTTGCAGAACTGGCAGACGCCGGGACGCGCACCCGGGATGCCCTGCGAGATGTAGCCGTCCGCCGGCACGTAGGTTTCGTTCATGACCGTCTTGGTGATCTGCACGCGGTCGATCGCCATCGAGATGGCCTTGCGCAGGTCCAGGTTGTTGTAGCCGGGCACGTAGTACGGGATGTTGATGGTGCTGATCCCGAGCAGGTGGCCGGTCACCAGCCGGTCGCCGAGGTCGTTCTTGTACTTGCCGCCCGCGACCGCCGACGGCGGCAGCGCCTCCATGAAGTCGAGCCGTCCGCTCAGCAGGTCCTGGTAGGCGGTCTCCTGGCTGGCGTAGATCTTGACGTCGAGGTTCTTGAACTTGACCTTGTCGTCACCCTTGTAGTCGTCGTTGCGGGTGAGCTTGATGTCCTGGTTGGGCGTCCGCGAGACGAACTTCAGCGGGCCGTTGCCGATCGGGTGCTGCTCGAAGGCCTTGGGGTCCTTGAAGAACGAGTCGGGCAGCGGCGCGAAGGCGTGGTAGCCGACCTTGATGTCGAAGACCGAGAACGGCGCGTTCAGCGTCACCTGGAACTCGTAGTCGCCCTTGGCGACCAGGCCGGACATCTTGTCGGTGGCCGGCTTGGCGTTCTCGTCCTCGGGGTGGACCTCGGCGTAGCCCTGGATGTTGGAGAAGAAGTCGGTGTTGAGCTGGCCGTTCGGCGCGTAGGCGCCGTAGTTCCAGGCGTCGATGAAGTTGTGCGCCTTCACCTCGGTGCCGTCGTGGAACTTCCAGCCCTGCTTGATCTTGATGTCGTAGACCTTGGAGTCGGTCGTGGTGATCGAGTCCGCCATCAGGTTGTAGGGCTTCGCGTCCGCGCCCTTGAACCCGACCAGCGTGGCGAACATCGGCTGGACCGCCTTGGTGCCGCCCAGGTCGTTGATGTTGGTCGGGACCAGCGCGTTCTGCGGTTCGGTGCCGTAGACGCTGACCGTGCCGTCCGGGTCTGCCTCGCCGGACCCCGTGGAGCTGCCCGAGCCACCGCCGCACGCAGCGAGCGCGAGCGCCAGCGAGGTCATCACCACCGTGGGTCCCCAGAGCCTGCGCGAACGACGCATGATCCCTCCATCTCCGTCTGCCCGAAAGGTGAGACGCACGCTATCGGGGGCGGTGAAGCCGATCACAGGACTGCGGTGTTGCAAATGTGTGACGGTCGTCAGGACCACCTGGTTGGAGCACAACCAACGTAGGAATCCGGATACTCCGGGCGGCCTAGCGCGGACAGTTGGTCATCGCCCGCTCACCCACGGTTTGCGTTGCGGCACAAGCCCTTTGGGGCGGCCGAACGGTCGGTCAGGTGAACGAAAAGCCCCGGCCCGGGCGTCTCGCGTGACTGAGCGGGCATCACGCGTGATCAGAGAGGCATCACGCGTGTGGAGTTGCCCCGGCGGGGCGGACACGGGGTTTTCAGGCAGCTGGGGCTTGAGCGTAGTAGTTGGTTCGGGTTT
>NZ_JAVHJU010000054.1:23775-80411 GCF_031082405.1 Amycolatopsis sp. A133 | reverse complement strand
CGTGAGTGGTAAAGCGGGTTAGAACCCGCTTTACCACTCACGACAGCTGCGGCAGACCCGGAACGTCAGGTGGCCCGGAAGCAGCCCGCGACGTGGTCGTCGACCATGCCGGTGGCCTGCATCAGCGCGTAGCACGTCGTCGGGCCGAGGAAGACGAAGCCGCGCTTCTTCAGCTCCTTCGCCATCGCCTTGGACTCGTCGGTGATGGCCGGGACGTCGGCCATCGTCGCGGGACGCCGGTGCGCAGCGGGCGCGAACGACCAGAGCAGGTCGTCCAGCGGCCGGTCCAAGACCGCGATGGCCTGCGCGTTCTTGATCGCGGCCAGGATCTTCGCCCGGTTCCGCACGATCGACGCGTCCTGCATGAGCCGCTCGACGTCGGCGTCGCCGAACTTCGCCACCTTCGCCGGCTTGAACTGCTTGAACGCCTTCCGGAAGCCCTCGCGCTTGCGCAGGATCGTGATCCACGACAGCCCCGACTGGAACGACTCGAGGCAGAGCCGCTCGTACAGCTCGTCCTGCCCGTGCAGCGGCGTGCCCCACTCCTTGTCGTGGTAGTCGGCGTAGTCCGGGGCCGAATTGCCCCAGCTGCACCGCGCGACGCCGTCGGCGCCGATCAGCTCACTCATCCCCACCCACCGAATAGTTCTCCGCGAACCGCGCGAACCGCCGCAGCGACTGGCGCACCCCCAGCGCGAACGCCGGCCGCACGACCGGCCAGCCGAGCCGGCCCAGCGGCCCGAACGGCAGCCGCAGGTGCTCGGCCCAGACGAACGTCGAGCGCGTCGCGCCCTTCGGGACCACTTGGAACACGCCGGTGCCCTGCACAAAACTGCCGAGGTGCCGGACGCCGCACCGCAGCGGCGGCTCCCAGCTGGTGATCTCCATGGTGTCGGTGAACCCGAGGCCGGCCACGCCGGTGAACGCCGACAGCCGCGACCCGACGCTGCGGCCGTTGCCCTCGACCACCGCGACCTCGGTGCCGAGCATCCACTCGCCCTGGCGCGCCCAGTCCGTCAGCGCGAGCCAGGTCGTCCCGGCCGGGGCGCGGACCTCGACCGAGAGGATCAGGTCCGTCACGGGGAAGCCTCGGGCGAGCTCTCCCGCTCGCGCTCCCGCTGCTCCAGCTCGGCGACACGGGCGCGCAGCTCGTCCAGCTCGACGCCGAGCCGCCGCATCACCCAGTCCACTTCGGACATCTTGTAGCCGCGCAGCACCAGCTGGAAGCGGACGTCGGCCAGATCCTCGCCGGTGATGTCCTCGGCGGGCAGCCGCGTGGGCGAGCTGCCCGGCGGCAGCGGGGCGAGCTCCTCACCCCGGCCGAAGACCACGGCGGCGAGCAGGAACACCACGGCCGCCACCAGCAGCATGACTACGAGGTAGATCAGCGCGGTCGTCACGCGACGATCGTGGCATACCCACCCCAGGAACGTCTCGCGAGCACGACGAGCCGGAGGGAAAGCAGCACCCAGGCGACCATCAGCAAGGCGCACGGGACGCTCAGGAACAGCCGCGAGACGTCGACGAACCCGGTCGCCGAGATCAGCAGCCCGACCGAGGCGAGGTTGACGCCGACGGCCACGGCGATCAGCACCCCGCAGAACCGGGCCAGCCCGGTGCCGTCCAGCCGCCGGCTCAGCCAGCGGATGCCGAGCAGCGCGAGCAACCCGATGACCGGCACGACGAACACCGCGCCGTGGGCGGCGTGGGTGACGACCTTGTACCACTCCGGCGTCGGCGTCGAGAGCCGCGTCCACTCGCCGAAGGTGAGGATCCTCGCGTAGTCCCACGCGGTCTGCATCGCCGGGACGCCCAGCACCAGCTTCCACAGCGTGCGGACGCCGCTGAGCATGCCCAGTTCGGCCTGGTAGTCGCGGGCGACGACCGCCGCCGGGCCGAAGTCGGCGACGGCGCGACGCTCGGCTTCCTCGTCGGTCCACCCGCCCGCGCGGTACGCGTCGGCGGCGTCGTGCAGCCCGTCGCGGGCCTCGGCCAGCAGGTCGGCCTTGAACCGGCCGCAGCCGTGCAGCCGCCGGTCGAGGTCCCCCAGGTACGCGTCGATCATGCTTCCAGCACTCCCCCGATGACCGCGGTGAACTCCCGCCATTCCGTGCGTTCGGCGGCCAGTGCCTGCTCGCCGGAGCGGGTGAGCCGGTAGGTGCGGCGCTTGCGGCCGGACACGACGTCCCATTCGCTGGACAGCCAGCCGGCCCGCTCGAGGCGGCGCAGCGCCGGGTAGACGGTGCCGGTCGGCAGGTCGAGCGCGCCGTCGCTGCGCAGCTGGAGCGCCTCGATGATCGCGTAGCCGTGCAGTTTCCGGCCGTCGAGCACGGCCAGCAGCAGCGCGTCGAGGTGTCCGCGCAGGGTGTCCGCCTTCATGGGTAAGCAGTCTACACGTCGCCTTGCTACATGTAGCCAGTCTATGTGTAGCCTGCCTACATGAACGCTCTTCCGATCGCGAGACTCCAGTTCGCGACGACGACATCGCTGCACTTCCTGTTCGTGCTGCTCACGCTGGGGCTGGTCACGCTGGTGGCCGTGATGCAGACGCGCTGGACGCTCGGCGGCAAACCCGAGCTCCTGCGGATGACGCGGTTCTGGGGCCGCCTGTACGTGATCAACTACGCGCTGGGGATCGCCACGGGCATCGTGATGGAGTTCCAGTTCGGGCTGACCTGGACCGGGCTCTCCGCCTTCGCAGGCGACGTCTTCGGTGCGCCGCTGGCCATCGAGGCGCTGGTCGCGTTCTTCCTGGAGTCGACGTTCCTCGGTCTGTGGATCTTCGGCTTCGGGCGGATGAACAAGTGGCTGCACCTGACGCTGCTGTGGCTGGTCACGCTGACCGCGTACGCGTCGGCGCTGTTCATCATGCTGGCCAACTCGTTCCTGCAGAACCCCGTCGGCAGCCACGCCGAGGGCGGCACGCTGCGCCTCGACGACTTCGGCGCGCTGTTCGGCAACCCGGCACTGGCGGCTTCGCTGCCGCACATCGTCGGCGCGGCCGTCCTGACCGGCGGGTTCTTCGTGGTCGGCGTCAGCGCCTGGCACTTCCTCAAGCGCACGCCCGAGGTCGAGTTCTTCCGCCGGTCGATGCGCGTCGGCGTGGTGGCGGCGCTGCTCGGCGCGATCTTCGTCGTCAACCAGGGCTTCGCGCAGTTCGGTGAGCTGCGGAAGTACCAGCCCGACAAGCTCAAGGACAGCGCGGTCGGCCTGCCGCTCGGCCTGATGATCGTGCTCGGGTTCGTCATGCTCCTCTGCGCCCTGCTGGGCGCGCTGCTGCTGATCCGGAACCGGGTCACCAAGGCGCGGTTCCTGCACCACCTGATGGTCGCGGCGATCCCGCTGCCGTTCGTGGCCGCGATCCTCGGCTGGCTGGTGCGCGAGCTCGGCCGCCAGCCGTGGCTCGTCTGGGGCGAGCTGCGCACCGCCGACGCGATCGCGGACGTCCCCGCCGGCCAGATCCTGTTCTCCTTCATCGCTTTCTCGCTGCTGTTCGCCGCGCTCGCGGTGGCCGACTGGGTGCTCATGGCGCGGGTCGCCAAGCGCGGCCCGGACCCGGCCGACGAGCCCGCCGAGCTGCCCGTCCTGAGCGGAGTCTGACCGTGGTGACCTTCTGGTGGTGCGTGCTGGGCCTGCTGACCTGCGGGTACTTCGCCCTCGCCGGCTACGACTACGGCGTCGGCATGCTCCTGCCCGGTTTCGAGGCCGGCGAGCGGCGGCGACGGCAGACCCTCGGCGCGCTCGGGCCGTTCTTCCTGGCCAACGAGGTGTGGCTGGTGGCCGCCGTCGGCCTGCTCTTCGGCGCGTTCCCGCACCTGGAGGGCAAGGTGTTCGCCGGGGCGTACGTCCTGGTCGTCACGCTGCTGCTCGGCCTGGTGACGTTCACCGCGTCGATGCAGCTGCGCAGCCGCCGCCCGGACGCGCGGCGCGGGGCCTGGACGGCGGGCATCGTCGGCGGCGCGCTGGTGACGGCGCTGTCGTGGGGCCTGTTCCTCGGCAACCTGGTGCTCGGGCTGCCCCTGTCGCCCGACGGCTCGCCTTCGGGGGACGTGCTCGCGTTGTTCGGTCCGTACCCGGTGCTGTGGGGGCTGGGGTTCGTCGCGCTGTTCTGCCTCCAGGGTGCGGTGTTCCTGGCCGTGCGGGCGCCGGCGGAGCTGACCGGCCGCGCGGTGCGGCTGGCCCGCGCGTTCTCGGCGCCGGCGTTCGCTTTCCTGGTGGTCGCGACGGCCTGGGGGTTCTTCGCGCTCGACGGCGGTTCCGTGCTCGGCGGGGTGGTGGCCGGGCTGGCCTTCTTGGCTTTCGCCGTCACGCGGGCCGGGCTGGCGGTGCGGCGGTACCGGGTCGCGCTCGCCGGTTCGATGGTGCTGTCCGCCTGCCCGGCCCTGCTCGCCGGCACGCTGCGGTTCCCGCAGGTGCTGGTGTCGCCGCACTACGCGCTGACCGTCGACCAGGCGGCGACGGCGCCGGGAACGTTCGCGGTGCTGGCCTGGTTCGCCCCGCCCGCGGTGCTGGTGCTGCTGGTGGTGCAGTGGCTGACCTGGCGCGCGCACCGCCGTCCCGTCGACCAGCGCTCGCTGCTGCACTTCTAGGGGGACGCCGTGCCTGCGCTGCCCGGACTCCGGCGGTACCTCTTCGCTTTGGCCCTGCTCGCGGTGCTGACCGCGGTTTCGGTGCTCCTCCAGGCCGAAGGGCTCGCCACCCTGCTCACCGGTGGCGGTGTTTCGCTGTTCCTGGCCGTGGCCATCGCGGCGCGGGTGGCGCTTTCGTGGGGCCACGGCGTCCTCAGTGGACGGTTCGCGGCATCGGTGCGCGGTGCCTTGCGCCGTCGGCTGCTCGGCTCGGCTTCGGACCGCGCGGGCGTCGTCGCGACGCAGGTGACGCGCGGGGTCGACGCCACCGACAGCTACTTGACGGGGTACCTGCCGTCGCTGGTCGTGTCGGTGGTCGTGCCCGCGGCGGTGCTCGTACGGCTGGGCACCACGGACCTGGCCTCGGCGCTCGTCGTGGTGGCCACCTTGCCGCTGATCCCGGTGTTCGCGGTCCTGGTCGGGAAGCACACGAAGGCCTCCGTCCAGTGGCAGCTGCTGACGAAGCTCGGCGGCCACTTCCTCGACGTCGTGCGCGGGCTCGGGACGCTGAAGGTGTTCGGCCGGGCGGCCGCGCAGGCGTCGACGGTCCAGGCGATGGCCCGGGCGCACGCCGACGCGACCATGAAGACGCTGCGGGTGGCGTTCCTGTCGGCGCTGGTGCTGGAACTGGTGGCGACGATGTCGGTGGCGCTGGTCGCGGTGCCGATCGGGTTCCGGTTGCTCTCGGGCGGGCTGGACGCGCGGACGGCGCTGCTGGTCCTGCTGTTGACGCCGGAGGCCTACCTGCCCCTGCGGGCGGCCGGCGCGAAGTTCCACGCGGCGGCGGAAGGGCTGGCCGCGGTGCGGGAGGCGCTCGCCGTGCCGGTGGTTCCGGTGCCGTCCGGGGCGCGGTGCCGGCGGCGGGGCGCGCCTTCCGTGGTCTTCGAACGGGTCTCGGTGTCCTACGACGGGGTGCCCGCATTGTCCGAAGTGGACTTCTGTGTGCCTGCCGGTGCCCGCGTGGCGCTGACCGGACCCAGCGGGGCGGGGAAGAGCACGGTGCTGGCGGTGCTGCTGGGGTTCGTGACGCCGTCGTCGGGACGCGTGCTCGTCGACGGCGTCGACCTGCGTTCGCTGTCGCCCTCCGGCTGGCTCGCCGACGTGGCCTGGGTGCCCCAGCGGCCGACGCTGTTCCGCGGATCGCTGGCGTCGAACATCTCTCTCGGCGTTCCCTCGGCCGACGTGCCGTCGGCGGCCCGGGCGGCGGCGTTGGACGCCGTGGCCGCGGGGTTGCCTGCGGGGTACGCCACACCGGTGGGCGAGCTGGGTGCGGTCCTGTCGGCCGGGCAGCGGCAGCGAGTGGGCCTCGCGCGGGCGCTGGCCCGGACTTCGGCGGGGCTGCTGCTGTTCGACGAACCGACCGCCCGGCTGGACACCAAGACGGAGGAAGCGGTGCTGTCGGCCACCCGGCGGCTGCTGCCCGGGCGGACGGCACTGCTGGTGGCCCACCGCCCCGCGATGGTTTCGCTGGCCGACCGGGTGCTCGAGCTCCGCGGCGGCCGCCTCTGCCCGGAGGTGGCCGCGTGAACCTCTGGGCCGTGTCCGCCAAGGACCTCCGCCGCCTCTTCCGCGCCGCCCTCCTCGGCGCCGGCGCCGAACTCGCCGCCCTCGCGCTCATGGCCACGGCCGCCTGGCTGCTCCTGCGCGCCGCCGAACGACCTCCGCTCGGCGCGCTCACCGTTGCCATCGTGGCCGTCCGCACCCTCGCCCTCCTGCGCGGCGGCCTCCGGTACGCCGAACGGCTCGCCGGGCACGAAGTCGTCCTGCGCTGGCTCGGCACCCTGCGCACCCGCGTCTACCAGGCCCTCGTGCCCGGTACGCGGTACTCCGGCGGGGACCTCGTCACCCGGCTCGTGTCCGATGTGGACGCTCTGCAGGACGCCGTCCTGCGGTGGCTGCTGCCCGCCGGGGTGGCCGCGCTCGTCGGGGTGACCGCCGTCGGCGTCACCGCCACCGCGTCGGCTCCGGCGGCCGCCGTGCTCGCCGCCGGGCTGCTCACCGCCGGCGGGCTCCTGCCGTGGCTGGTCGTCCGCACCACCCGCGCGGCCGCCCGGGACGGCGCCCCGCAGCGCGCCGAACTGGCCGAACGCGCGGTCGAGCTCGTCACCGGGCACCGGGAGCTCGTCGCCGCGGGCGTATTCGGCGAACACCGGGACCGGGCGACGCACCTGGTCGACCGGATCGCCGCCCGCGAGCGGGCGACCGCCGGCCGGACCGCCCTGCTCACCGCCGCCGGCGTGCTCGTCCAGCTGGTCACGGCCGTCGCCGTCAGCCTGCTCTGCCACGCCTCCGTGCCGTGGACCGCGGCACTGACCCTGGCCGCCGTGACGGCGTTCGAGGTCGTCCTCCCGCTGATCGGCGCCGCCCGGCGCGTGCCGGAGATCCGCGCGTCCGCCGCGCGCGTGCGGGCCGTGCTCGCCGAGCCCGCCGTTGCGGAAGGCACCCGCACCGCGCGGGACGGCCACTTCCGGCTCGGCAAGGCCGGCGTCCGCCACCCGGGCCGTCCGCCGGCGCTGAAGGGCATCGACCTCGACCTCCCGCCCGGCAAGCGCGTCGGCATCCTCGGCCCCAGCGGGGCCGGCAAGACGACGCTGCTCCGCCTCCTGCTCGGCCGCGAAACCCCCACGGACGGCGAGGTGACCCTCGACGGCCACCCGCTCGCCGAGTACGCCGACCTGCCGGAAATCATCTCGGGCGCCGAAGCCGACGCCCACGTCTTCCACACGACCGTCCGCGAGAACCTCCTGCTCGCGAAGCCCGGGGCGAGCGACGAAGAGCTGCGGGAAGCCTGCGCGACCGCCGGGTTCGACCTGGACCTCGACCGCGGCACCGGCCCGGACGGCGAAGCGCTGTCCGGTGGTCAGCGGCAGCGGCTGGTCCTCGCCCGTGCGGTACTGGCGGCACCGCCGGTGCTGGTGCTCGACGAGCCCGTCGAAGGTCTCGACCCGGACCACGGCGACGCCGTCCTCAAGCGGGTGCTGGGGCAGGCGAAGGGCAGTGTCGTCCTCGTCACCCACCGCCCCGCGCACCTCGACGGCTTCGACGAGGTCGTCACCCTCGAGGACGGGCGAGCACTTCCCGCATCGGCGGCCGATCGGCGACGCGGACGTTCGTGACGTCCGGCAGCCACTCCTCGTCCACCTGCACGAACTGCGTGAACGGCGCGTCGGCGGCCGGGACGCCGCAGCGGGCCAGCGCCGTGCCGAGGATCTGCCGGGACATCACACCCAGCTGTGGCAGCGACCGGTTCCGGTGCTTGCGGACGCCGAGGTTGACCTGCGCGAGCCCGTCGAGGCCGTAGCGAGCCTCGGCGTCGAGCAGCAGCCCGATCTCGACGCCGTACCCGGCGGCGAACGGCACCGAGCCGAGGAACTCACGCGTGCCCGCGTACTCGCCGCCGAGGGGCTGGATCAGCCCGCCGAGCGCCGGGCGCAGCGCCGCGAGCACCGGCCGGGCGAGCAGCTCGGTGACGCGCCCGCCGCCGCTGCTCTCCAGCCGCAGCGGACGGCGGTAGAAGCCCTTGACCAGGTGGACGCCCGGTTCGGAGACCAGCGGACCGAGCAGCGACGGCACGAACGCCGGATCCGGGTCGACCAGGTCGGAGTCGAGGAAGACGACAAAATCGCCGCTGGTCGCGGCCAGCGAGCGCCACAGCACCTCGCCCTTGCCGGGCACCGGCGGCAGGTCCGGCAGGACGTCCTCGCGGCGGACCACCCGCGCCCCCGCGGCTTCGGCGGTCGGCACCGTGGCGTCCGTGGAACCCGAATCCATGACGACGAGCTCGTCGACGACCGAGCCGACCAGGGGACGCACCGACGCGACGACGTCACCCACGGTCCGCTCTTCGTCCAGGGCCGGTAGCACGACCGAAACCGTCCGGTCACCCTTCGCGGCCAGGATGTCTTCGGGCGTCCACCCGGGCTCCTGCCACGTACGCCGCTCGAACCAACTCACGAGTAACGATCGTGCCATGCTGGTGGCACCGTCACCGAGGAGGAGGACCACTTGATCGCGCTGCTTGTCCGGTTCGTGCTGGGCCCGCTGGCCAGGGCGGTGTACCGGCCCGAAGTGCGCGGGGTGGAGAACGTGCCGCTCACCGGCCCGGTGCTCCTGGCGGCCAACCACCGCGCCGCCCTCGACACCGGCGTGATCACGTTCGCGACCCCGCGGCAGGTCAAGTTCCTCGGCAAGGCGGAGTACTTCGCCGGCAAGGGCCTCAAGGGCAAGGCGCTCGCCGGGTTCCTCGGCGGCCTCGGGTACGTCCCGGTCGAGCGCGGCAACGCCCAGGCCGGGCTGGCCGCGCTCGAGGCGGCCCGCAAGGTGCTCGACGCGGGCGGTGTCTTCGCGATCTACCCCGAAGGCACCCGCTCGCTGGACGGCCGGCTGCACCGCGGCCACACCGGCGTCGGGGCGCTGGCCCTGGCGACCGGCGCGAAGGTGGTGCCGGTCGCGCTGACCGGCACCGAGCACCTCCAGCCGCCGGGTAAGAAGATCCCGCGCCCGGCGAAGATCGGCATCACGTTCGGCAAGCCCCTGGACTTCTCGCGCTACGAGGGCCAGGACTACGCGCCGGCGATCCGCCGGTCGGTCACCGACGAGGTCATGTACGCGATCCTGGAGCTCTCGGGCCAGGAGTACGTGGACACCTACCACAAGCGGCCGAGCGAAGGCGTGGCCTAGTTCACGAGGTGCTCCGCGTGGCCGTAGCCGATCGTGCGCGATGGCCGGCCCGGCGGCCGGTAGTAGTAGCCGATCCCGTTCGCGGCGACGATCACGCCGGGGCTGAGGCCTTCGGCGTTGAGCTTCCCGCGCACGCGGTTCACCAGGACCGCCAGGTAGCGCTTCGACGAAGTCCCGGATCCGCCGCCCACGTGCGCGATGATCGCCTCGGCGGGCCGGGCGGTACCCGCCTCCCTGACCAGGAACTCCAGCAACCGGTACTCCCGCGGCGACAGCGGCAGCTCGCTCCCGGCGGCCTGGATCCGGCGCAGCGCGAAGTCCACCCGGAGCACCCCGTCGTCGTAGACGTCGTCCGGCCGGGGCGCGCGGTGCCGCAGGACGCTGCGCATGCGGGCGAAGAGCTCCTCGACGTGGAAGGGCTTGACGAGGTAGTCGTCGGCGCCGCAGTCGAGCCCGCGGATCTTGTCGTTGTCCGCCCCGCGCGCGGTCGTGATGATCACCGGCAGGTCGCTGACGTCGCGGAGCTTGCGCAACACCACCAGGCCGTCGGTGTCGGGCAGGCCGAGGTCCAGCAGCACCAGGTCGGGGCGCCGTTCGAGCGCTTCGCGCAACCCGGTGGCGCCGTCGGCGGCCCGCCGGACTTCGTAGCCCCTGCTCCGCAGAACGGCGCCGAGGGCCGCGGCCACGGGCTCGTCGTCCTCGATGAGCAGCACGGTCCCGCACTCGGTGGGCCGCGGCGCGGGGTCGCGGTCCGGGGTGGCGATGCGCCGCGTCTCGACGGCCGTCGCGGCCGCGCCCTGGCCGACCAG
Organism: Amycolatopsis sp. A133; assembly: GCF_031082405.1. Lineage (GTDB taxonomy): Bacteria > Actinomycetota > Actinomycetes > Mycobacteriales > Pseudonocardiaceae > Amycolatopsis. The sequence continues at coordinate 70,294 of NZ_JAVHJU010000054.1, read as the reverse complement.
GAACGACAGCGCCAGCTCGCGGCAGGCCGGGCAGACCTTCAGCTCGCGCCCGTCCACCGCCAGCACGAACACCGCGCCCCGCGCGCACCGGCTCCCGGCCACCTCGATCTCGCACCGGCGGGCCAGCCGGGCCTGGGCCCGCCCGGCTTCGCGGGCGCGGACGCGGTGGGCCTTCGACCGGCACTTGTCGGAGCAGAACTTCCGCGGGCGCCCCGTGTCGGTCACCTCGGGCAGCGGCTCGCCGCAGACGGTGCAGGAGGTCGTCATCGGGTGGCCCCCTCCCCGATCCGCCGCAACAAAACCACTTTTGTGCCGCCCCCAGGATATCGGCGCTTGGCGCGCGTCCGCCGGTGCTGTTCCCTGGTGGGGGAAGGCCCGGCCGCCTCGCGACGGCCGGACCGGTGTCACGATCGCCCGTGCTTGCCGGCGTCGACGATCGTGTCACCCACCAAGACGAGCGCCCTCGCCGCAACGGCGAGGGCCTCGTCCTTTCTCAGCGGCGCCACGACGACCTCCACGACCACGAGGACCACGCGCACCGCCCGCCAGGCCGGGCGGGCCCGGCCGTGACACCACTTCGCGACCCGGCGCAGCTTCGACCGGGCCGTCCGGTTCGGGGGAACGACCACTTCGGCGACCTCCTCTCGACAGCGGACGCGACCATCGCGGGCTGTCGCGACGAGCCCCGCGGCAACGGAAGCTGCGGGAGGAGATCGTCGGCTGTTCCTCGGGGACCGGGTGGTGGAGCGAGCGTGCCGCGCCGGGAGCGGGGCGCACAAGATCAGGCGAACAAGATAACGAGCGGCGGCCTAGATCCCCGGCGCTTCCTTCGCCCACTTCGGCGGCGCGGGCGGCTCGTACCTCTCGAACTCGTCCAGCAGCGCCGCCGGGTCGGCGTCGGTGAGCAGCAGGTTGCGGTAGTCCGCTTTGACGAACCCTTCGGTCACCATGTGGTCGGCGAAGGCCATCAGCGGTGCGTAGTACCCGTCGACGTCGACCAGGCCGATCGGCTTGCCGTGCAGGCCGAGCTGGGCCCACGTCCAGACCTCGAACAGCTCCTCCAGCGTGCCCGCGCCGCCGGGCAGCGCGAGGAAGCCGTCGGACAGCGCCGCCATCTTGGCCTTGCGCTCGTGCATGTCCGCGACCACGTGCAGTTCGGTCAGCCCGGCGTGCGCGATCTCGACCGACGACAGGGCCTGCGGGATCACGCCGATCACCTCGCCGCCGGCGGCCAGTGCGGCGTCGGCGACCACGCCCATCGTGCCGACGCTCGCGCCGCCGTAGACCAGGCCGATGCCGCGCTGGGCCAGCAGCTTGCCGAGCGCGGCCGCCTGCTCGGCGTAGCGCGGCGAGAAACCCATCGACGACCCGCAGAAGACACAGATCCGCCGCATCAGTGCGTGTCCTCCCACGCCTGGTAGGACTCCTGCACCACGCGGACGGCGTCGTCGATGTCGTCGGTGACGTGCAGCAGGTCCAGGTCGTGCGGGCTCACCTTGCCCTCGGCCTGGACGGTCTTGGCGATCCAGTCGTAGAGGCCGCCCCAGTAGTCGCTGCCGAACAGCACCACCGGGAACTTCGTGACCTTCTTGGTCTGCACCAGCGTCAGCGCCTCGAACAGCTCGTCGAGCGTGCCGAAGCCGCCGGGCAGGCAGATGAAGGCCTGCGAATACTTGATGAACATCGTCTTGCGGGCGAAGAAGTAGCGGAAGTTGACACCGAGATCGACCCACGGGTTCAGGCCCTGCTCGAACGGCAGCTCGATGCCCAGCCCGACGGAGAAGCCGCCGGCCTCGGCCGCGCCGCGGTTGACGGCCTCCATCGCGCCCGGTCCGCCGCCGGTCATCACGGCGAACCCGGCGTTGGCCAGCGCGCCACCGATCTTGCGGCCGAGCTCGTACTCCGGGTGGTCGCGCTTGGTGCGCGCCGAGCCGAACACCGTGACCGCGCGCGGGACCTCGGCGAGCGCGCCGAAGCCCTCGACGAACTCGGCCTGGATCCGCAGGACGCGCCACGGGTCGGTGTGCACCCAGTCGGTCGGCCCCCGCGAGTCGAGCAGCCGCTGGTCGGTCGTGCTGCCCTGGTCACGGCGGTCGCCGCGCAGCACGACCGGGCCCTTCTGGCGCTCGACCGGACGTTCGGGGTACTGGCCGTCGGGAAATTCAGACTGTTCGCTCACTACGCCATGCTACGGCCTGCCCGCCAGCGAAAATGCGAGAAGCGCGGTAGCGGTGAAGTCGATGGCGGGCTCGTTGCTGGGCCATGAACTCAGGTCGTCGGCGTAGCGGCTTCCCCGGCCGTCGAAGGATTCATACGGACGGGTGCATTCCTTGGCGCCCGCCGGGAACGGCAGGTCGGCGAAGTTGTCCGCGCCGTTCGGCCCGTTCACCACCGCGCCGTGGAGCACTTTCGACGGCCCGGCGAGGTTCGCGGCCTGGTGGTGCGGGCACTGCGGGAACGTCGTCCCGGCGCCGACCACGAGGGACACGCCCCAGGCGTTGGCCCCGAGGGTGAAGTTCCGTTGCTGCGCGCCGAACGCGGCGTAGCGGGTGTCGCCGGTGACGCGCTGGTAAAGACGAGCCGTCGCGGCGAAGCCGAAGCTCTTGCTGGCGGCGTCGAAGCCGGTCACGTCGACCGCCGTCCGGAATGGACTGGCCTTCGCCGACGCGACGCCGGAGTCCAGCTGGCGCCGCAGGTCGGCGGCCAGTTCACGGACGCCGAGCGCCGCACCCGGGACGCCGGTGCGCAGCAGCACGGCGAGGTCGGCGTGGGCGAGCGCGCTGGTGTCGTAGAGGTTCAACGTGCTCGTGTCGCCGCTGCCGATGTAGACCTTCGCCCACTTCGCCGCGTCGCGGGCCCAGCCGTCGGCGCGCGGGTCGTGGAGCGCCCGCGCCGCCAGCGCAAGCTGCGTCGCGCCCAGTTCCAGGTCGTCCGCCCAGCTGGACTCCGGGTAGTAGGCGTGCGGGAACGCGGTGACGAGCTCGCCGACGTCCGCCGTCCTGGCCTGCGCGAACACGGCCGCCGCTTCGGCGAGGTAGTGCCGGGCGAGCCGCGGGTCGCGGTGGGCCTGCACCTGGGCGCCGAGCGCGAACGCCGCCGCGACGCGGCCGGCGAGGTTCGGGGACAGCGGCGCGCCCGCCGGGGCCGCGGGGAACACCGGCCGGTGCTTGACGAAGTAGGCGGGATCGCCCGGCTTGACGTCGAGCGCGTCGTCGTCCTGCGGGTTGCGCCAGACGTCGTGGTCGCCGAGGAAGCCGAATTCCTCGCTGCCGGTGCCGATGCCGACCTGGGCGTAGAGGGTCTTGGTGCGGCCGTCCCACACCTTGTCGAGCCAGCCGAGGCCGAAGCGGACCTCCTTCGCCAGCACCGGATCGGGGTCCTCGCGCAGCACAAAACCCAGCTCGGCCAGCGAATACGCGGTGTTGGACGTGAACTTGACGAAGTCGCCGGCGTCGACCCAGCCGCCTTCGACGTCGACCGGGCCACCCTGCGGCTTCAGCGGTTCGACGATCTCGTCGCCGCCCTCGCCCTCGAACTTCGGTTCCGCGTAGACGGTCGCCGTCCGGTCGGCGAGGTGCGACGGCTTGCGGTCGAGGCGCCCCGGGATGACGTCGTGGCCGTCTCGCTGGGCCTGGAAGAACTCGGTGGTGGCGCGCACGAGCGGGCGGAACAGACGCCGGGCGGTGTCGATCCGGAACGGCGGCGACGTCGCACCGGCCGCCGTGATCCGGTAGGTGCCCGGTCTCTCCAAAGTGGACAGTTCGAGGTCGAACACCGCCGGATAGCGGTCGTTCCAGGCGCCGAGACTCGCCCCGGTGCGGCCCTCGCGGACCGTGCGCCCCCGTTCGTCGACGACGGCGAACTTCCCCGGCGCGCCACCGAGCAGGTATGCGTGCTTCGCCTCGCCCAGCGCGTAGCCGACCTGGTCGACCCGCACGGCGGCCGGTGCGGTGGCGGCCTCGGCCGGGGCCGCGGCGAGGGGCACGGCGAGCACCGCCGCCGTCAGGAGGGGAAGCGGGCGCATGATCGGCCTCCACTTTGTTAGGAAAGTTTCCTATTTAGCGCGAGAACGCTATCCCGGTGCGCGGCGGCCCGTCAATATGTCCGTTTCCGCGACGGCGGGCGTGATGACCTACCGTGGGGAGATGACCGAACCGCTCGGCGCGCGGATCCGGCGGTTGCGCACCGACCGCGGCTGGACCCAGCGCGAGCTGGCCGAGCCCGGCTACGACCGGGGGTTCCTGGCGAAGGTCGAGACCGGCAGCCGCCCGCCGTCGGAGGAGATGCTGGCCTACCTGGCCGAGCGTTTCGGGCTGACCGTCGACGAGCTGCGGTTCGGCCGTCCCCCCGGCGTCGCCGACGAGCTGCGGGCGGCGCTGGACGAGGGGTACCGCGACCTGGAACAGGGCCGGATCGCCGACGCGGAGACGCGGTTCGCGTCCGTGGCGAAGCAGGCGGCGGGCTACCACCTCGACGACGTCGAGTGCTACGCGCGGTTCTGCCAGGCCGAGGTGAAGTGGCAGCTCTTCGACGTTTCGGGAGCACAGAAGGCGCTGGAGCACGCCGGGGAGCTGGCCGGCGCGGCGCCGCCGTGGCTGCGGGCGATGATCGTGCACCGGTGGTCGGGCTGCCGGTACCTCAGCGGCGACGCCGGCACGGCGATCGCGCGGGTCGAGGACGAGCTGGCGACGCGGCCGTCCGACCCGGACGCCCAGTTGTGCCTGCTCACGGCATTGATCCACCCGCTGATGGAGATGGGCGGCCTGCACCGGGCCCGCCGCGCGGCCGACGACGGGCGGCGGCTGGCGCGGGCGGCGTCGCGGCCGGACTTCGTCGCGCGGTTCCACCGGCAGGCGTCGCAGGTGTGGCAGGCGATCGGCCGCGCGGACCGGGCCGACGAGGACCTGACCGAGGCGTGCCGGCTGTTCGCGTCGGTGGGGTTCGACCGCGACGCGGCCCGCTGCCGCTGGGCCCGCGGGTACCTGCTGCGACGGCTGGGCCGCCTGGACGAGGCCCGCGCGGAGCTGACCGCGGCGCGCGACCAGCTCGCCGCGATCGGTGCGGAGGAAGGCGTCGCCGGGGCGACGCTCGAGCTGGCCGAGGTCCGGCTCCGGCAGGGGGCGGCCGCCGAGGCGGCGTCGCTCGTCGCCGGCGTCCGGGACCTGCTGTCCCGCGACGTCGAATCCCTCGGGGAAGCGACGAGCCTGCTGGGCCAGATCGCCCGAGCCCAAGGGGATCCGGAGACGGCGGCTCGCCTGCTGCGCGAAGCCCTCGACGTCCAGACGCGGGCGTCGCTGCACGGCGCCGCGGTTTCGACGGCCCTGCGGCTCGGCGACACGCTCCGACAACGTGGTCATCTCGCCGAAGCCATCGCGGCCTACCGCCGCGGGCTCGACTCGGCAGCGGGCACCGACCACTGAGCGGCGGACCACCGGGCTCGGTGGTCCGGACCAAAGCAACTTTCCTACGAAAGTCTGTGAATTGGTTCAGACCAGTCCGGGCTACCCCGCCGGCCTGCGCTTTCACCCCGAACCGAACGATCACTCCCGGGCCGCACTGCTCCGTTCGGCCCATTGACCCGTCCGCGGGCGGAACCTTTACTCGGACGCGTCCGGCGCAATAACAGCAGTTATTCCTCCGGGCACACTGCTCCCCCGGTCCCCCCGGAAAGGTTCCCCATGAGATCCCCACGTGGGCTGGCGGCGATCGCCGGCCTGGCCCTGACCCTCGCGGTGCCGGCGATCCCGGCCGCCGCCGCTCCCGCACCTCCCGCCGCCACCCCGCCCGAGGCGCTCGCCGCCCGCGCCGCCGACCAGGCCGCCCTCAGCGGCGCCGACCGGCTCGCGAAGGGCACGGGGGAGGCCTTCGTCCGCACCGGAGTCACCCCGGGTGGCGGCGGGCTCTACTACGCCTCCTACCAGCGCACCTACCACGGCCTGCCGGTCGTCGGCGGGGACGCGGTCGTCGTCGCCGACGGCGCCGGGCGCGTCCGCGGCACCGAAGCCGCACGCACCGCGCCGATCACCGTCGGCACGCAGGCCGGCCTGAAAGCCGAGCAAGCGACGAAGATCGCCGCCGCGCGGGTGTCCACGGTGGACCGCACGGATACCCCGAAGCTGGTCGTGCTGGCCGGGGACGCCCCGAAACTCGCCTACGAGGTCGTCGTCAGCGGCCGTGATCACGGCAAACCCACCCACCTGCACGTCTTCGTCGACAGCGTGACCGGCGCCGTCCTCGACACGCGTGACGACGTCCGCGAGGCGGGCACCGGCAACTCCTACTACGCCGGAACCGTCTCGATCGACACGTCCGGCTCCGGCAGCTCGTACTCCATGACCGACCCCGGCCGCCGCGGCATCGCCTGCGGCCGCGAAGGCGGCTCGATCTTCACGAAGAGCACCAACACCTGGGGCAACGGCTCCGGCACCGACCTCGAAACCGCCTGCGTCGACGCGCTCTACAGCGTCCAGACCGAGTGGAAGATGCTCGCCGAGTGGCTCGGCCGCAACGGCATCGACGGGGCGGGCGGCGGCTTCCGGGCGAGCGTCGGCCTCAACGACGTCAACGCGTACTGGGACGGCTCCTCGACGCACTTCGGGCACTCGCAGGACAACCGCCGCCAGGCGACGCCGATGGACGTCGTCGGCCACGAGTACGGCCACGCCATCTTCCAGACCACGCCGGGCGGGGCCGGCTCGGGCAACGAGAACGGCGGCCTCAACGAGTCCACCGGCGACATCTTCGGCGCGCTGACCGAGTACTACGCCAACAACCCGAAGGACACGCCCGACTTCAGCGTCGGCGAAGGCGTCAACCTCGTCGGCCAGGGCCCGATCCGGTACATGGACAACCCGTCGAAGGTCGGCGACCCGAACTGCTACTCGGCGTCGATCCCGAGCACCGAGGTGCACGCCGCGGCCGGCCCGCAGAACCACTGGTTCTACCTCCTGTCCCAGGGCAGCGGCGCCAGCCCGACGTGCAACAACTCGACCGTCAGCGGCATCGGCATCCAGAAGGCGGGCAAGATCTTCTACAACGGCCTGCTGAAGAAGACCTCGTCGTGGAACCACCGCGCGGCCCGCAAGGCCACGCTCGAAGCCGCGGTCGCGCTCTTCCCGGGCAGCTGCGCCGAGTTCGCCGCCACCAAGGCCGCGTGGGACGCGGTGAGCGTCCCGGCCGTCAGCGGGGAGCCGACCTGCAGCGGGCAGCCGCCCGCCGGCAACGACTACTCGCTGACGCTGTCGCCGACGTCGGCGTCCGTCCAGCCCGGACAGTCCGCGACCACCACGGTGACCACCCGGATCACCTCGGGCACCGCCCAGACCGTGCAGCTGCTGGCCACCGGCCTGCCCGAGGGCGCGAAGGCGACCTTCAGCCCGTCGAGCATCTCCTCGGGCGGCACGGCGACGCTGACCATCACCACCTCGGCGACCACACCGCAGGGCACCAGCCAGGTGACGGTCACCGGTGACGGCACCGAGGCCGACCACACCGCGCAGTTCTCGCTCACCGTCGGCACCGGCACCCCGCCGACCGGCTGCGACGGGCTCGCCGAGTGGGACGCCGCCCGGGCGTACGCGCCCGACGATGTCGTGGGCCACAACGGTCACAAGTGGACGTCGCTGTGGTACTCGACCGGCGCGGAGCCCGGCGCACCCACCTCCTGGGCGGTGTGGAGCGACAGCGGCGCCTGCTGATCCCGGCCGCGCGGTGGCGGACGACGCCACCGCGCGGCTTACCCTGGACGTCCACGGCGGAAAGGCACCTGTGTGAGCGAGAGCGTCGGCGAACGCCTGCGTGAGCTGCGCACCGAACGCGGCCTCACGCAGCGCGCACTCGCCGGGCCGCAGTACTCCGCGGCGTACGTGTCGTCGGTCGAGACCGGCGCGCGGACGCCGTCGGGGGACGCGCTGCGGTTCTTCGCCCAGCAGCTGGGCGTCGATCCCGACGAACTGCTCGGCGGCCGGTCGCCGCGCGAGCTGATCGAGCTCGACCTCGAGCTGATCGAGACGGCGGACCGGTTCCTGGCCGGCGACGCCCGCCGCGCGACCCCGCGGATGCAGCGGATCCGGCGCCGGGCCGAACGTCTGGACCGGCCGCGGCAGGCCGGCATCGCGCTGCTGTGGCTGGCCGGGTATTCGACCGGCGACGTCCGCACGAAGTACGTCTCGGACGCCGAAACGGCCCTGTCGGGCGAGCCGCCGCCGGTGCGGGCGATGGTCGTGCCGCTGCGCGCGGCGGTGCTGACCGGCTGGGGCGAGGTGCAGTATTCGGTGCACCTGCTGGAAACCTGCCACGCCGAGCTGCTGCGCGACGGCTACCCGCAGCCGTCGATGCTGCTGACGCTGCGGGCCTGCCTGGCCGAGCGGCACCTGCGCCAAGGCGACCTGGAGCGGGCCGCGGAGTACGCCGATGCGGCGTTGCGGCTCACCCGCGGCAGCCCGGCGGTGCTCGCGGAACTGACCCGCAGCCACGTCGAGGTGTGCCGCAGCCACCTGGCGGCGGACCGGTTCGCCGACGCCGCCGCGTCGGTCGCCGCGGCCTACGACCTGATGCAGGAACGGGCCCTGCACCCGGCGATGGCGTACTGCCTGCTGGCCAGGGCCCGGGTCCGCGGCCGGTCGGGCGACACCGAGGGCGCGCTGGCCGACCTCGCGGCGGCGCGGGAGACGGCGTGGCCGGACGACGTCCCGGCGATCACCGTCGAGCTCGCCGGGGAGTACCTCGCGGCGGGGCGGCTGGAGACGGCGGCCGCGCTGCTCGACCAGGTCCGGCCGGCGGTGGTGGCGGGCACGGCGCTGGCCGCGGAGCTGAAGCTGCAGCTGGGATCGCTGGCCCGGGCGCGCGGCGACGCCCGGCGCGCGGCCGAAGACCTGCGGGCCGCCGTCGAGCTCGCCACCGGCCTCGGCGCCCACGGCGTCCTGGTGCGCGCGTTGCGGCCGTTGAGCGAGCTGCTCGGCGAGACCGGGAAACCGGCCGAGGCGGCGGACGTGCTGCGGAACGGGCTGATCGCGCTCGGCGCCGAAGCGGACTGAAGCGATTCTGAGCGGTACTAACGAATCCCGTTGATCGAGATCGTCCGGCGTTCGGATGGTGTCACCGACAATCCCTACGAAAGTCGTTCCGCCGCGGAACGCGGCGAGAATCCCCTGCTGCGGCGGGGTTTGTACGAATTGATTCGATAATCCGGAACGCGCCGTTGGTCCGTTCGGCGCATTGACGGCCTGTTCCGCTGATCCTTTACTCGGATGCGTCCGGACGCATACCTCGAGTTAGCACCCCGGACACGTCTCCCCCCTCCCCTTCACGGACCTCGATTCTGCCTTCATGGAAGGAAGACCTCGATGACCCATCGTGGGTTCAGCACGGGCTTGGCGGCTGCCGCCGGGCTCGCCATGACACTCGCGCTACCGGTGACCCCGGCAAGCGCAGCGTCCCCAGCACAGCCCGCCGCTCCCGAAGCGGCGGCCGCCCGCGCGGCCGACCAGGCCGCCGCCAGCGGCCTTGACGCCCTTCGCCGCGGCCCGGCCGAATCGTTCCGGCGCATCGGCCTGACCGCCGGCGGCGGTGGCCTCTTCTACGGCGCCTACCAGCGCACCTACCAGGGCCTGCGGGTCGTGGGCGGGGACGCGGTCGTCGTCGCCGACGGCGCCGGGCGCGTCCGCGGCACCAGCGCGGCCGAGACCGCGGCGATCTCCGTCGGGACCCAGGCGCTGGTCGACGCGGCCAAGGCCGCCGCCACCGCCCGCGCTCAACTGCCCACTGTGGACAGTGTGAGCACGCCGGAGAAGGTGGTGCTGGGCGGGACGAGCCCGAAGCTGGCCTACGAGGTCGTCGTCGCGGGGCGCACCGCCACCGCGCCGAGCAACCTGCACGTGTTCGTCGACGCGGCGACCGGTGCGGTGCTCGACCAGCGGGACGACGTCAAGACGTTCGCTTCCGGGGCGCAGCGACAGACCCGGCCCGGCACCGCGGACCTCTTCGGCGCCGGCAACAGCTTCTACGTCGGCAACGTTTCCATCGACACGACCCAGTCCGGCAGCACGTACACCATGCGTGACCCGGGCCGCCCCGGCATCAGCTGCGGCCGCGAGGGCGGCTCGGTCTACAGTGGACCGGACGACAACTGGGGCAACGGCTCCGGCACCGACCTCGAAACCGCCTGCGTCGACACGCTCTACGGCGTCCAGACCGAGTGGAAGATGCTCGCCGACTGGCTCGGCCGCAACGGCATCAACGGCAGCGGGACCGGCTACCCGGCTTCGGTCGGCTTGTCCGACGTCAACGCCTACTGGAACGGCTCGTCCACGCACTTCGGCCACTCGCAGGACAACAAGCGCCAGGCCACCTCGATGGACGTCGTCGGCCACGAGTTCGGGCACGGCATCTTCCAGTTCACCCCGGGCGGCGCCGGCTCCGGCAACGAAAACGGCGGCCTGAACGAGTCGACCGGCGACATCTTCGGCGCGCTCACCGAGGCGTACGCGAACAACGCCAAGGACACGCCGGACTACGAGGTCGGCGAGGGCGTCAACCTGGTCGGCCAGGGCCCGATCCGCTACATGTACCAGCCGTCGAAGGTGGGCGACCCGAACTGCTACTCGTCGTCGATCCCGAGCACCGAGGTGCACGCGGCGGCCGGCCCGCAGAACCACTGGTTCTACCTGCTCGCCGAGGGCTCGAACCCGGGTGGCGGCAAGCCCGCCAGCCCGACCTGCAACAGCTCGAGCGTCACCGGCGTCGGCATCCAGAAGGCCGGCAAGATCTTCTACAACGGCCTGCTGAAGAAGACCTCGTCGTGGAACCACAAGGCCGCCCGCAAGGCGACCCTCGAAGCCGCGATCGCGCTCTTCCCGGGCAGCTGCACCGAGTACAACGCCACCAAGGCCGCGTGGGACGCCGTTTCGGTCCCCACCGTCAGCGGTGAGCCGACCTCCTGCAGCGGTGGTGGAGCGGACTTCTCGGTCGCGCTGAACCCGGCCTCGGGTTCCGTGCAGCCGGGCGCCTCGGCGACCACCACGATCAGCACCGCGATCACTTCCGGCGCGGCGCAGTCGATCACGCTGTCCGCTTCGGGCCTGCCCGCCGGCGCGACCGCGACGTTCAGCCCGGCGACCATCTCCTCGGGCGGTTCCTCGACGCTGACCATCGCGACGACGTCGTCGACCCCGACCGGCAGCTTCCCGATCACCATCACCGCCGACGGGGCCAGCACCGACCACACCGCGACGTACGCCCTGACCGTCGGGACGACCTCGTCGTGCGCCCCGGTGACCAACTCGACGCGACTGGACATCCCGGACTACCCGGGTGCCGCGGTCAGCAGCACCAGCACCGTGGCGGGCTGCGCGCGCAACGCGTCGGGCACCACCAAGGTCGAGGTGCACATCACCCACACCTACAGCGGTGACCTGGTCCTCGACCTGATCGCGCCGGACGGCACCAGCTACCGCATGAAGAACTCCAGCAGCAGCTCGACGCCGAACATCAACACCACCTACACCGTCAACGCCTCCTCGGAAGCCGCAAACGGCGCCTGGAAGCTCCAGATCCGCGACGTCGGCCCGGCCGACACCGGCTACCTCACCACCTGGACCCTGACCGTCTAACGCACGCACTGGGAGCTTTCACGTGAAAGCTCCCACCTGGGGGCGGAGCTTTCACGTGAAAGCTCCGCCTCCGGAGTTCTCCCCAACCCCCACCGAAGGAATTCACCGCCATGAAGTGGAAGACACGACTCGGCGCCGGGGTCACCGCCCTGGCGGCCGTGCTGGGTGTCGTCAGCGCCCCCGGTGGCGCTACAGCCACCGCCGCGCCCGCCACCGCGCTCGCCGCCCCGGACATCTCCCTGGCCAACGTCAAGGCCCACCTCAACCAGCTGCAGACCATCGCGAACAACAACGGCGGCACGCGTTCGCCGCGCGGCTCCGGGTACGCGGCCTCGGTCTCCTACGTGGAAAATCTGCTGAAGAACGCCGGCTACACCACGACCCGGCAGACCTGCACCAGCTGCATCGGGCAGTCGCAGAACCTGATCGCCGAGTGGCCGCAGGGCGACGCGAGCCAGGTCATCATGCTCGGCGCGCACCTCGACAGCGTGAGCGCGGGCCCCGGCATCAACGACAACGGCTCGGGCAGCGCGTCGATCCTCGAGACCGCGCTGACGCTCGCCCGCACCAACCCCGCGATGGCCAAGCGCGTCCGGTTCGGCTGGTGGGCCGACGAGGAGTCCGGCCTGGTCGGGTCGAAGTACTACGTCAACAACCTGCCGAGCACCGAGCGCACGAAGATCAAGACCTACCTCAACTTCGACATGATCGGCTCGAAGAACTGGGGCTACTTCGTCTACGACGACGTCGCTTCGATCAAGGCGGTCTTCGACGAGTACTTCGCCTCCATCGGCATCCAGACCGAGGGCGACAGCGAAGGCGACGGCCGGTCCGACCACGCGTCCTTCAAGAGCGCGGGCATCCCGGTCGGCGGCCTGGCCACCGGCGCCGGCGACATCAAGAGCTCCGCGCAGGCGCAGAAGTGGGGCGGCACCGCGGGTTCGCCGTTCGACAACTGCTACCACCGCGCCTGCGACACGATCTCCAACATCCCGGACGCGCCGCTGGAGAAGAACAGCGACGCCATCGCCTACGCGCTCTGGAAGCTGGCCGTCGCGACCACGCAGGGCAACGACTTCTCCGTCTCGCTGAACCCGGCGTCCGGGACCGTCCAACCGGGACAGTCGCTGCAGGTCGCGGTGAGCACCGCGACGACGTCCGGCTCGGCGCAGTCGATCTCGCTGTCCGCTTCGGGTCTGCCCGCGGGCGCGACGGCGACGTTCAGCCCGGCCACCGTGCAGTCGGGCGGTTCCTCGACACTCACCATCACGACTTCCGCGTCGACGCCGACCGGCACCTTCCCGATCACGGTGACCGCGGACGGCACGAACGCCGACCACACGGCGTCGTTCTCGCTCGGGGTCGGCAGTTCGTCGTGCGCGCCGGTGAGCAACTCGACGCGGCTGAACATCCCGGACTACCCGGGTGCCGCGGTGAGCAGCACGGCGAACGTGGCGGGCTGCGCGCGCAACGCGTCCGGCACCACCAAGGCCGAGGTGCACATCACCCACACCTACCGCGGTGACCTGGTCATCGACCTCGTGGCCCCGGACGGCACGGCGTACCGGCTGAAGAACTCCAGCAGCGACTCGACGCCGAACCTCGACACCACCTACACGGTCAACGCCTCCTCGGAGGCCGCGAACGGCGCCTGGAAGCTCCAGATCCGCGACGTCGGCCCCGCCGACACCGGCTACCTCTCTTCCTGGACCTTGACCGTCTAACGCACCACCGGGAGCTTTCACGTGAAAGCTCCCACCTGGGGGCGGAGCTTTCACGTGAAAGCTCCGCCCTCGCCGGGTTGTCTAGACCACCCGTTCGTAGGTAGTCAGTGCTTTCCCCCGGCCCATATCGTGGGCGGACACGCCGCGTTCGCCCTTCAACGACGATGGGAGCCGGTATGTCCGGTCGCTTGTTCGCAACCCTGCTGGCCACGGTGCTGGCCGTTCCGCTGTTCGTGTCGGCCCCCGCGCAGGGGGCGGTGCAGGCCGACACGTGCGCGGTGAAGTCGCGGCCCGCGGGCAAAGTCCTGCAGGGCTACTGGGAAAACTGGGACGGCGCCGCGAACGGCGTCCACCCCGGAATGGGCTGGGTCCCGATCACCGACAGCCGCATGGCCCAGCACGGCTACAACGTCATCAACGCCGCCTTCCCCGTCATCCGCTCCGACGGGACAGTGCTTTGGGAGAACGGGATGGACGCCGGCGTGAAGGTGTCCACACCGGCCGAGATGTGCGCGGCGAAGGCCGCGGGCGCAACGCTCTTGCTGTCCATCGGCGGTGCCGCCGCCGGGATCGACCTGTCGTCTTCCGCGGTCGCCGACCGGTTCGTCGCCACGGTCGTGCCGATCCTCAAGCAGTACAACTTCGACGGCATCGACATCGACATCGAGACCGGGCTGACGAACAGCGGGAACATCAAGACGCTTTCGGCGTCGCAGAGCAACCTGATCCGCATCATCGACGGCGTGCTCGCGCAGATGCCGTCGAACTTCGGGCTCACGATGGCACCCGAGACCGCGTACGTGACCGGCGGCAGCGTCGCCTACGGCTCGATCTGGGGCGCGTACCTGCCGATCATCAAGAAGTACGCGGACAACGGCCGCCTGTGGTGGCTGAACATGCAGTACTACAACGGGTCCATGTACGGCTGTTCCGGCGATTCCTACCAGGCCGGGACCGTGCAGGGCTTCACCGTGCAGACGAACTGCCTGAACCAGGGCCTGGTCGTGCAGGGCACGACGATCCGCGTCCCCTACGACAAGCAGGTCCCCGGCCTGCCCGCCCAGCCCGGCGCGGGCGGCGGGTACATGTCGCCGAGCCTGGTTTCCCAAGCGTGGCGCTCGGTTCCCGGCCTGAAGGGCCTGATGGACTGGTCGATCAACTGGGACGGCTCGAAGGGCTGGACGTTCGGCAACAACGTCAAGGCCCTGCAGGGCCGCTGACGCGGTCGTGAGTGGTAAGGCGGGTTCTAGCCCGCGTTACCACTCACGAGTCGCCCGCCGGGATCGGGTCGTCGTACTCGCCCGGCGGGCCGGCGTATTCGCGGCCGCCGCCGTCCGGGAACGGCCAGGGGTTCGGGACGCAGCCGTGCAGCCCGAGCGTCTGCTGCTCCATCACCGGCGCCGGCTTTCCCGGGCCGGGGCACAGCTCGTGGCCCTGCCCGAGCCGGTGCCCGGTTTCGTGGGTCACCATGTACTGCCGGTAGACCTCGAGCGGTGCGCCGTAGTCCGGGACGGCGTTGGCCCAGCGGGCGACGTTGAGCACGACGTTGCTGCCGTTGCGGCAGGAGGTGTAGCCGTCCGCCGTGCCGCCGCACAGCTTGTCGCGGCTGGCCGGCGTCGCGAGGTAGACGGTGAAGTCGGCCATGTCGGCCGGCCCGACCTGCTGCAGCCGCCACTGGCCGCCGGCGGTCCAGCCGCGCGGGTCGCCGAGGATGCCGCGGATGTCCTTGGCGAACCCGGCGGGCCCGACGCCGTCGATGTCGGTCTCGATGGCGATCCGGTAGCGCATCAGCCGTCCGCGGCTGCCGGCCACTTCGTCGCTGCCGGGGGTGAACATCCACTGCCCGGACCCGGTCCGCGGGAAGCTGATGGCGACCTCGACGGGCGCGCTCTGCGTCACGGGCTCCCGCTCGGCCGGCGGCGGCGGGACGGAGGTCGCCTCCCCGATCGCGGTGAGGACCGGCCCGGCCGCGGGCGCGGCCACGGGCTGTCTTTCCCCGCCGCACCCGCCCACCGCCAGGGCGAGCACGGCCACGGCCGCGGCTCGTCTCGCGGTTTTCGGCATGGGTCCTCCCGGGTGCGCGGCTTCAGAAGGACATACGGGCCGCGGCCGGGAAAAGTTGCGGTGACCTGCGGTGGCGGAGCGTCACCGCAGCTCAGGGGCCTAGATGTGACTACCGCCACAGCGGACTCAGCCGAGGAACTTGCGGAGGACTTCCGTCACCTGGCGGATCTCCGCGGCCCGGACGTTTTCCTGCTTCGTGTGCGCCAAAGTCGGGTTACCGGGGCCGAAGTTCACCGCCGGCATGCCGCGCGCCGCGAAGCGGGCGACGTCGGTCCAGCCCAGCTTGGCCGCCGCGCGGCCGCCCGCCGCCGCCACCAGTTCGGCCGCCGCCGGGGCGGACAGGCCCGGCAGCGCTCCCGGTGACAGGTCCACAACGGACAGGTCGAAACCGTCGAACACCTCGCGCAAGTGCTGCTCGGCCGCCGCCGCGTCGCGGTCCGGGGCGAACCGGTGGTTCACCGTCAGCACCGCCGCGTCCGGGACGACGTTGCCCGCGACGCCGCCGCTGATCGAAGTCGCCTGGAGGCCCTCGCGGTAGGTCAGCCCGTCGATGTCGACGATCCGCGGTGTGTACTCCGCCAGCCGCCGCAGCGGCTCGGCCAGCGCGTGGATCGCGTTCTCCCCCATCCACGCCCGCGCCGTGTGCGCGCGGGTCCCGGAAAGCCGCAGCTCGACGCGCATGGTGCCCTGGCAGCCGGCCTCGATGACGCCGTTCGACGGCTCGCCGACGATCGCCAGGTCGCCGGCCAGCCACTCCGGCAGCTCGCGCTCGATCCGGCCCAGGCCGTTCTTGACCGCTTCGACCTCTTCGTTGTCGTAGAAGACGAACGTGACGTCGTGCTTGGGCGACGGCAGCGTCGCCGCCAAGTGCAGGAAGACCGCGTCCCCGCCCTTCATGTCGACCGTTCCGAGGCCGTGCAGGATCTCGTCGTCAGCGGTGCCTTCGCGGCGCGAGGGGAAGTTGCCGTTCTCCGGCACCGTGTCCAGGTGCCCGGCGAGCACGACCCGCGACCCGCGGCCGAGGTTCGTCCGGGCGAGGACGGCGTCGCCGTTGCGGACGACCTCGAGGTGCGGCGCCTGCGTGCGCAGCGCTTCCTGCACCGCGGTCGCGAGCTCGGCCTCGGCGCCGGACACGCTGAACGTGTCCACCAGCGCTGCGGTCAGGTCCACGGGGTCGGCGTGCAGGTCGAGGCTCATGCTCCGCACGCTACCGTGGGGGTGTGCGTAGGTTGCCGGTCGCCGTGAGCGGCGCGTTGCTGGTCCTGGTCCTGTCCGGCTGCGGGAACGAGGCCGGCCCGGCGCCCAGACCGCAGGCCGGCGAGCCCGGCCCGGACGCACTCCCGACGAAGCTGGCCGCGCTGACCGTGGACCAGTGCTACGCGAGCCCGCGCACCCAGCTGCCGAAGGGCTGCGAGAAGTACGTCACGGAGGTCGCCAACGTGCCGGGTGCGGCCCGCAAGCGCGCGGCCGACCGAGACCCGCAGCTGGTCGCCGAAGCCGGGAAGCTGGAGCAGGCCGTCGGGGCGTTCCGGAGCGCGGGCTGCACGACCGTCCCCGCCGCGGGCGGTCCCTGCTCGCAGGCGCTCGTCGACATCGCCGGCGCCCTCGCGGGCCTGAAGAAGCAGGTAGACGCGCGGCCCACGAGTGGTTGATCCGCGTCACTCCACTACGGTGAAGGCCGTGAGCGAGCAGAGCCCGAACCCCGAAACGACCGGCGCCAGCGGCGTCGGGCTGGCCACCGTCACGACCGACGGGACGGTCCTCGACACCTGGTACCCGCACCCCAAGCTGACCGACAGCGGCACCGCCGGCACCGAGCGCCTGAGCGCGGCCGAGGCCGAGGAGCTGCTCGGCGAAGCCGCCGCGGCGCTGCTCGGGCCGGACACCGACCGCGGGGTCGAGGTCGTCGCCGTCCGCACCACGATCGGCAGCCTCGCCGAGGCCCCGGCCGGCACGCACGACATCTACCTGCGGCTGCACCTGCTCTCGCACCGCCTGGTCCGCCCGCACGGCCAGAACCTCGACGGCCTCTTCGGCCTGCTGGCGAACGTCGTGTGGACCAACCACGGCCCGTGCCCGGTCGAGGGCTTCGAGACGACCCGGCTGCGGCTGCGGGCGCGCGGCGCGGTGACCGTCTACAGCGTCGACAAGTTCCCGCGGATGGTCGACTACGTCCTGCCGTCCGGGGTCCGGATCGGCGACGCGGACCGCGTCCGGCTCGGCGCGCACCTGGCGACCGGCACGACCGTCATGCACGAAGGCTTCGTCAACTTCAACGCCGGCACGCTCGGCGCGTCGATGGTCGAGGGCCGCATCTCGGCCGGCGTGGTCGTCGGCGACGGCTCGGACGTCGGCGGCGGCGCGTCGATCATGGGCACCCTCTCCGGCGGCGGCAAGGAGACGATCTCGCTGGGCGAGCGCTGCCTGATCGGCGCGAACGGCGGTGTCGGGATCTCGCTGGGCGACGACACGGTCGTCGAGGCGGGCCTGTACGTGACGGCGGGCACGAAGGTCGTCGTCGAGGGCAAGGTCGTCAAGGCCCGCGAGCTCAACGGCATTTCCGGCGCGGTGTTCCGCCGGAACTCGGCGACGGGCGCGGTCGAGGTCGTGCCGCGGACCGGCTCCGGCGTCGAGCTGAACGCGGCGCTGCACGCCAACGACTGAGCGCGATCGTTCACCTACCATTCAGGGGGTGACCACCGAATCGCCGCCCCGCACGCCGGGGGAACTGGGTCTGCCGGAGCTCCCGATCGAGGTGGGCCCGGCGGATCCGGCGGGCCACCACGTGCGGGCCAAGCTCGACCGGGAGATCCGCGCGCTGCTGGCGCGCGAGCCGGGCACGCGCTCCGGCGCCGCGGAGGACCTGCACCAGATGCGCGTCGCCCTCCGGCGGATGCGCAGCGTGCTGAAGCTGTCCGGCAAGCTGGTCGGCGACGGCGCCGAGCCGGTGCGCGCGGAGCTGGGCTGGCTCGGCCAGTCCCTCGGCGAGGTGCGCGACCACGACGTGCTGATCGGGCACCTGCGCGAGGTCATCGCCGGCTTCGAGGTCCGCGACCAGCCGGCCGGGCGCCGCCTGGTGTCCCGGTTCGTGACCCGGCGCGCGGCGGCGAAGCGGCGGCTGACCCGTGCGTTGTCCAGCGCGCGGTACTCGACGCTGCTGCACGAGGTGAGCCTGCTGACCCGGTCGCCGGCCGAGGTGCCCGCCGAGCCGCACGACCTGATCGCCGGGCTGGCGAAGCCCCACCGCAAGCTGGCCAAGGCGGTCCGCGCGCTGCCCGCGGACCCACCGGACGACGCCCTGCACGCGCTGCGCATCCACGGCAAGAAGCTGCGGTACGCGGCCGAGCTGGCCCAGACGTCGGCGAAGAAGAAGCAGGCGGCGAAGCTGAAGAAGCTGCTGAAGGCGACGAAGGACTTTCAGACGGTGCTGGGCGATCACCAGGACGCGGTGATCGCGGCCGAGCGGATGCGCACGATCCTGGAATCGGCGGACGGCCCGATGGGGTTCGTGGCCGGCCGCATCGCCGAGCGCGAGCTGGCCCGCCGCGCCGAGGCCCGCGCGACCTGGCGCGCCTCCTGGGCGGCGGTCGACACCGCCGCCCGAGCCCTCCACGCCTGAGCCCGCCCGCCCCCAAAGAAGGTCCCGAATGACTCATTCGGGACCTCCCACGTCCCGAATGAGTCATTCGCGACCTCTGGCGGCCCGTCAGGACATCGACCAGACGTAGCCGTCCGGGCGGACCAGCACCTGCCGCCCGCCGTCGGCCTCGTACGCCGCGTACGCGTGGCCGCCTTCGTCGACCAGATCCGGGCCCGTCGCGACGCTGTCCGCCGGCAGGATCCGGTAGCCGTTCTCGCCCACCGGGCCGTCGCCGAAGACCAGCCGCGTCGCGTGCGGTCCGCGGAACAGCTCGAACAGCCGGACGCGCTTGCCGTGCGCGTCGAGCAGCGGCGAGTCGGGGGCGCGGTCGCCGGGGCGCACGGCGCCGGTGCCCGCCGGGGACAGCGGGCCGCCGCGGTAGCTGATGTCCAGCTGCTGGGTGTCCTCGCCGCGCTGGTGCGCGTCCTCGTCGCCGTCGACGTACTTCTGCATCAGCGCGGTCGAGACCCCGAGCACCCGGGCCGCGTTGGTCCGCCGCTCGGCCTCGTAGCTGTCGAGCAGCTCGGGCGCGCCGTCCGCGAGCTTCCAGCCCAGGTTGTAGCCGTCCTGGACGCCGGTGTTCAGCCCCTGGCCGCCGGTCGGCGGGTGGACGTGCGCCGCGTCGCCGGCCAGGAAGACCCGGCCCTCGCGGAACTTCGCCGCGAGCCGGACGTTCGGCCGCCACACCGTCGACCAGGCCAGGTCCGACAGCGTGATCCCGCCGCCGGAGAGCGCGTCGAGCCGGGACTGGATCGCCGGCAGCGCCGTCTCGGCCTCGAGCTCGCCGTCGCCGAGCGGGGAGACGAACTGGAACCACGGCGTGCCCGGCAGCGGGCTGAACATCATGCCGCGCATCGGGTCGTCCGCCGCGCCGAACCAGTGCCCGAAGCCGCGGTCCAGGCCCTCGGCGTGGACGTCGCCGAGCAGCATCCGGATCGAGTCGTCGGTGGTGCCCTCGAACGCGATCCCCAGCGCCTTGCGCACGAAGCTCTTGCCGCCGTCGGCGCCGACCAGGTACCCGGCCCGGACGGTCTCGCCCGTGCTCAGCGTGGCGGTGACCCCGGCCGCGTCCTGCTCGAAGCCGGTCAGGGCCGTCGCCGGCTCGACGCGGACGCCGAACTCGGCCAGCCGGTCGCGCAGGATGCCCTCGGTCTGCGACTGGCCGAGGCACCACGCCCCGGGGTACGGCACGGTCGGCGACGGCTCGACCGGCTCGAACATCAGCCGCTCGTCGACCTGGCGGCCGCCGACGTAGACCCGCGTGGGCACCGGCGCGGCCCCCGCCGCCAGCACCGCGTCGAGCACACCGAGGTCCTCGAACACCTCCAGCGTGCGGGGCTGGAGCCCGTCGCCGCGCGAACCGGCGAAGAACGTCTCGGCCTTGTCGATGATCCGCACGGCGACGTCGCGCCGCGCCAGCTCGATGGCCAGCGTCAGCCCGGTCGGCCCCGCCCCCGCGATCAGCACCCATGTGTCCATGTCACCCTCCCGGTGAATTGAAATTCAGTGAATCTGGATTCAGAATGACGCTGCTAGCTTCTGCTGTCAAGGGAGGTGGCGATGACGGCGACGAGCCGCAAGGAGAAGGCCACGGAGACCGAGAGCGCGCTCAAGGCCGCGGCCAAGCGCGTCTTCGCCCGGAAGGGCTACCTGAACACGAAGATCACGGACATCACCGCCGAAGCGGGCCGCGCCGCGGGGTCGTTCTACAACCACTTCGCGAGCAAGGAAGAGCTGCTCGAAGCGCTCCTGGCCGACATCGCGGCGTCAGGCGACGAGAGCGCCGACAGCGAGAACCACTCGGCCGACTTCAGCGACCCCGCGGCCGTGCGCTGGCACGTCAAGCAGTACTGGGACTTCTACCGGGACAACGCGGCGACCATGCTCGCCCTGCGCCAGGCGGCGATGGTCAGCGACTCGTTCGCGCGCACGGTGGCGCAGTTCGGCGCGTCCCAGGCCGCCGACCTCGACGACCACCTCGTGTACATCACCCGCGCCGGGATGCGGCTGCCGGCGGACCCCGGTCGCTGCGGCATGCTGATCTACCACCTCGTGGACTCGTTCGCGGCGAGGTGGCTGCACGGTCCGACCCCAGACGGGGATCCGCCGGCCGACGAGGAAGCCGTCGAGATGCTCACGCAATTCGTCTACCGGGGCCTCACCGGCCGCGATTACTGAGTCAGGCGCTCCACGGCGGCGTCGACACGCTCGTCGGTCGCCGTCAGCGCGACCCGGACGTGCTTGCCGCCCTTCGGGCCGTAGAACGTCCCGGGCGCGACCAGGATCCCGCGCTCGGCCAGCCAGCCGAGCGTCGTCTGGGCGTCCTCGTCCCTGGTGGCCCAGAGGTAGAGACCCGCTTCGGAGTGGTCGACGCGGAAGCCGTTGTCCAGCAACGCCTTCCGCAGCACGAGCCGGCGGCGGGCGTAACGCTCGCGTTGCGCGCGCAGGGCCTCGTCGTCGGTCAGTGCGGCGACCATCGCCTCCTGGACCGGCCGCGGCACGATCATGCCCGCGTGCTTGCGGACCTCCAGCAGCCGCGCGATCAGGCGGGGGTCACCGGTCAGGAACCCGGCGCGGTAGCTGGCCAGGTTCGCCGACTTCGACAGCGAGTGCACCGCGATCAGCCCGTCGGTCCGGCCGTCGCAGACGTCCGGGTGCAGCACCGACAGCGGGTCGGTCTCCCAGCCGAGCGCCAGGTAGCACTCGTCGGAGACCACGACGACGTCACGCTCGCGCGCCCACTCGACGACCTTGCGCAGGTGCTCGACCGGCAGCACCTTGCCGGTCGGGTTCGACGGCGAGTTCAGCCAGATCATCGCCGGCTTCTGCGGGCCGAGCGCGGTCAGGCCGTCGGCCCGCAGGATGGACGCGCCCGCCAGGAGCGCGCCGACCTCGTACGTCGGGTAGGCCAGCTCCGGGATGACGACGACGTCGCCGGGACCGAAGCCGAGCAGCCGCGGCAGCCAGGCCACGGCCTCCTTGGACCCGATCGTCGGCAGCACGGCGTCCGGCTCGATGCCGTCGACGCCGTGACGCCGCGAGAGCGCTCCCCGCGCGGCTTCCCGGAGGGCCGGGATGCCGTGCGTGGTCGGGTACCCGGGGATCTCCGAGACCGACGCGAGCGCCTCGCGGATGCCGGCCGGGACCGGGTCGACCGGCGTGCCGATGGAGAGGTCGACGACCCCGCCGGGATGCGCCTGCGCCGTGGCCTTGACCTCGGCGAGCGAATCCCAGGGGAAGTCGGGCAGCGCGACCGGGCTCATTCGCCCTGCGGGGGCAGCGCCTTGATGAAGGCCGGGTCGTGGGCGGTCTTGCCCACCTTGGACGCACCGCCGGGCGAGCCCAGCTCGTCGAAGAAGTCGACGTTCGCCTTGGTGTAGTCCGACCAGTTGTCCGGGACGTCGTCCTCGTAGTAGATCGCCTCGACCGGGCAGACCGGTTCGCAGGCGCCGCAGTCGACACACTCGTCCGGGTGGATGTACAGCATCCGCTCGCCCTCGTAGATGCAGTCCACGGGGCACTCGTCGATACACGCCTTGTCGAGCACGTCGACGCAGGGCTCGGCGATCACGTAGGTCACTGCGTACTCCTGCTTTTCTCTGCAAACAGCCAGTCGTGGCCGACACTACGCGGTTCGGCCACCCGTTCGGTCGGTGAGGCAAGCCTTAGCCATACCCCGGGTATGGGGCTCACTTCGGCCGGCGGCGCGGGGGCGGGGTGGCCCGGGCGTCGCCGGTGATGACGAAGCGCGGCTTCGGTGCTTCGTCTGTGTCACTTTCGGCCTTCTTCTCCCCCACAGCCCGGTTGAACCCCTCGGAGATCTCGTCGACGAGCTTCTCGCTGTGCCGCTCGTCCTTGCGCTGGACGCCCACCGCCACCTCCAGAAGAAATCCGCTCCCGCGACTTTCACCGCCTCCGTCACAATCTAGCGGTGAACACCCCCGAAAGGCTCGAACTCACCTGCAGCAGAGCATGGCCACCACTGGTCGAGGAACCCCTAGGTGAGTGGTCTCTGCGCTGGGCGGACGGGTTCACCGGCCGCGCGAACAGCGCACTCGCGGTCGGGGACGCCCGCCGCCCGGTCGGCGACGCCCTGCGCGCGGTGTGTGACTTCGCCCACGATAGGGGGATCACCCCCATGGTCCAGGTGGTCCGCGACAGCCCCAACGAACGCGCGATCGCCGCGGCCGGCTGGGTCCCGGCCACCGGCCACGGCGCCGGCCACGAGGTCGTCGTCCTCACCACCCCGAGCTTTCACGTGAAAGCTCGGGCCCCAGGTCGGAGCTTTCACGTGAAAGCTCGGGGTGGGAGCTTCGACGTGGCAGTGGCGGATGAGCCGGGGCTCGGGTGGTGGGAGCTCGCGCTGCGCCCCGGCGAGGACTTCCCCGCCGCCCGGCAGGTCCTGGCCGGCGGGAAGGTCGGTTACGGCGTCGCGAGCACCGGGGACGGCGTCGCCGGTGTCGTTCGCGGGGCGCTGGTCGACGACTGGCTGCACGTCGGACGGCTCGAGGTCGCCCCCGCCTTCCGCCGCCGCGGGCTGGCGTCGGCGCTGATGGACGCCGTGCAGGCCTGGGGTGCGGAACACGGGGCCGACCACGCGGTGTTGCAGGTGGCGGAGGGGAACTCGGGCGCGCTCGCGCTCTACGCGGGGCTCGGCTACGCCCCGCACCACAGATACCGGTACTGGGTGCCCGCACCCGGCTCGTGCGAGGATTCGACGTCGTGAAGATCGTGGTAGTGGTCGGTGGAGTGGGCGGGGCCCGCTTCCTGCTGGGTGTCAAGGCTGCTTTGGGCATGTCCGCCGAAGGTGCGACGGAGTCGCCGCACGAGGTGACGGCGCTGGTCAACACCGGCGACGACGTCTGGATGCACGGCCTGCGGATCTGCCCGGACCTGGACACCTGCATGTACACCCTGGGCGGCGGGATCGACTCCGAACGCGGCTGGGGGCACTCGGGCGAGACCTGGGTCGTCAAGGAGGAGCTGGCGGCCTACGGCGCCGAGCCGACCTGGTTCGGTCTCGGCGACAAGGACATCGCCACCCACCTGATCCGGTCGCGGATGCTGCGCGCGGGCTATCCGCTCTCGGCGGTGACCGAAGCCCTGTGCGACCGCTGGCAGCCCGGCGTCCGGCTGCTGCCGATGTCCGACGACCGCGTCGAGACGCACGTCGTGATCGACGACCCGGAGCAGGACGGCCAGCAGAAGGCCGTCCACTTCCAGGAGTGGTGGGTGCGCTACCGCGCCGAACCGAAGGCGCACTCGATCGTCGCGGTGGGGGCCGACGAGGCCAAACCGGCGCCGGGCGTGCTGGAGGCCGTCTCCGGGGCGGACGCAGTGCTGTTCGCGCCGTCGAATCCGGTCGTCTCCGTCGGGACCGTGCTGGGTGTGCCGGGGGTCCGGGACGCGCTGCGCAAGACCTCGGCCGGCGTCGTCGGGGTGTCGCCGATCATCGGCGGCAAGGCGCTGCGCGGGATGGCCGACGCGTGCCTGACCGCGATCGGCGTCGAGACGTCCGCGGAAGCGGTGGGCCGGCACTACGGCTCCCGCAAGGACGGCGGCGTGCTCGACGGCTGGCTGATCGCCGAGGGCGAGACGGCCGACGTGCCGGGCGTGACCGTCCGCGACGTCCCGCTGCTGATGTCCGATGTGGACGCGACCGCGGCGATGGCCCGCGCCGCCCTGGAACTGGCTGGAGCCCCTGTTGACTGACACCGCCGACCACGCCGCACCCAAGCTGGAAATCCTGCCCGTCACCGGGCTGCCGGAGTTCCGCCCGGGCGACGACCTGACCGGCGCGATCGTGGCCGCCGCGCCGTGGCTGCGCTCCGGTGACGTGCTGGTCGTGACCAGCAAGATCGTGTCCAAGGCCGAGGGCAGGCTCGTCCGCGTGCCCAGCGACCCCGAAGCCCGCGACGCCGCGCGCCGGAAGCTCGTCGAGCAGGAGGCCGTGCGGGTGGTCGCGCGGATCGCGCGCACGGTGATCACCCAGAACCCGCTCGGCATCGTGCAGGCCGCCTCCGGGATCGACGCGTCCAATGTGGCCGGTGACGAGGTCGCGCTGCTGCCCGCCGACCCGGACGCTTCGGCGCTCGCGCTGCGCAACGGGCTGCGGGAGCGGCTCGGCGTCGAGGTCGCCGTCGTCGTCACCGACACCATGGGCCGCGCCTGGCGGGTCGGGCAGACCGACGCCGCCATCGGCTCGTCCGGGCTGCGCGTGCTGCACGCCTACCGCGGGCAGGTCGACCGGCAGGGCAACGAGCTCGCCGTCACCGAGGTCGCCGTCGCCGACGAGCTCGCCGCGGCCGCCGACCTGGTCAAGGGCAAGCTGGGCGGCACGCCGGTCGCGGTGGTGCGCGGGTTCTTCCCCGAAGACGACGGCTCGACCGCGCGCGACCTGATCCGCCCGCTGGAGGAGGACCTCTTCCGGCTGGGCGCGAACGAAGCCGTCGCCCAGGGACGGCGCGAGGCCGTCCCGGCCCGGCGTTCGGTGCGGCAGTTCGCGGACGAGCCGGTCTCGCCCACCTCGATCCGGCGGGCGGTGGGCTCCGCGCTGACCGCGCCCGCGCCGCACCACACGCACCCGGTGCGGTTCGTCTGGCTGCGCGATCCGGGTCTGCGGCAGAAGCTCCTGGACGCGATGCGCGAGTCGTGGCGGGCCGACCTGTCCGGGGACGAGTTCACGCCGGAGCAGATCGCGAAGCGGCTCAGCCGCGGCGACATCCTGTACCGGGCGCCGGAAGTGGTGATCCCGTTCCTCGTCCCGGACGGCGCGCACACCTACCGCGACGACCGCCGCAACGACTGCGAGAAGACCATGTTCACCGTGGCCGGCGGCGCCGCGGTGCAGGGCCTGCTGGTCGCGCTGGCCGCCGAAGGGCTCGGTTCGTGCTGGATCGGGTCGACGATCTTCGCCGCCGACGTCGTCCGCGACGTCCTCGGCCTGGACGACAGCTGGCAGCCGCTGGGCTCGGTCGCCATCGGGGTGCCGCTCACCGAGCCGGAGCCGCGTGGACCGGCACTGGCCGGGGAAGGGCTGCTGGAGCTGTGAGCCTGCACGCGGACGCCGTCGCGACGCTGGCGGCGTGGCGGCCCGCTCTCGCTTCTCAGGAGTCGCTGCGCCAGGCTTTCCTCGGTTTCCTGGCCGCGCGGGAGGACAGCTGCCAGCGGTCCTGCGCGGCCGGGCACCTGACGGCGTCGGCGGTGGTGCTGGACCACACGGGCACCCAGGTACTGCTGACGTTGCATCCGCGGGTCGGCCGGTGGCTGCAGCTCGGCGGGCACTGCGAGCCGTCGGACACCTCCCTGTCCGGGGCGGCGCTGCGGGAGGCCACCGAGGAGTCGGGGATGCCCGGGCTGCGGCTTGCGCCGGAGCCGGTGCACCTGGACGTCCACCCGATCACGTGCTCGCTGGGCGTGCCGACGCGGCACTTCGACGTCCGGTTCGCGGTGCACGCGCCGCCGGGTGCGGAGCCGGTGCGCAGCGACGAGTCCGACGACCTGCGGTGGTGGCCGGCGGACGCGCTGCCCGCCGGTTCGGAAGATCTCGCCGATCTGGTGAAAGCGGCCGTTCCTGTCGGTGCCGGACGATAACCTGGTTCGCGGACAGGGAGGGACCACATGGCTACACAGTTCCCGGAGCGGGTGCACTACCACTCCGGCGGTGGCGGCGACACCGGCGTGTTCGGGTACATCGTGCTCGGGTTGATCGTCCTGGGCATCATCGTGTTCGTCATCGCGGTGATCGTGCGGGTGTCGAAGATGCGCCGCGAAGAGGCGATGAAGAACGCCGGGCAGTTCCCGGGCTTCCCGCCGCAGCAGCAGGGTTTTGCGACGGCGCAGCAGGGGTTCGCACCGCCGCCGCAAGGATTTCCGCCGCCGCAGGGATTCCCGCCGCAACAGGGGTTCGCGCCGGCGCAGCAGGGTTCGCCGCCGTCGCAGGGGTTCGCGCAGCCGCAGCAGCACTTCCCGCCGCAGCAGCCGGGGTACCCGCCTTCGCCGCAGCAGGGTTTCCCGCAGCAGCCCGGGTACCCGCCCGCGCCGCAGCAGTACGCGCCGCAGGGTCCGTCGTTCCCGCAGCAGCAGCTGCCGGGCCCGGGAGCGGGTCCGCAGAGCTGGTGATCGTCCCCTTCGACAGCAGTTCGCCGGTCCCGCCGTTCGAGCAGGTCCGGAGCGGGCTGGCGACGCGGATCAACGACCGCAGCCTGGCCGTGGGCACGAAGCTGCCCACGGTCCGGCAGCTGGCGGCCGATCTCGGCATCGCCCCGAACACGGTGGCGCGGGCGTACCGCGAGCTCGAGGAAGCGGGCCTGATCGAGACCCGCGGCCGAGCGGGCAGCTTCGTCGCGGCATCCGGCGACCAGAGCCGCCGCCGCGCCCAGCAGGCCGCGGCCGAGTACGCGAAGACCACCCGTAAGCTCGGCCTCGACGACGCCGAGGCGCTGTCGATCGTCCGCGCCGCACTCGACGAGGGGGAGAGCTGATGGTGAGCGTGCTGATGCTGCTGATCATCGTGGTGGTGATCGCCGGCATCGCCGGGGTGGTGCTGCTCATCGTCAACGCGAACAAGCCGAAGCAGCCGCCGTACCCGCCGCAGTACCCGGGCTATCCGCAGCAGGGTCACCCGCCGCAGCAGGGTTTTCCGGGACAGGGCTTTCCGGGACAGGGCTTTCCGGGGCAGGGCTTTCCGGGGACGCAGCCGCCGGGTTACCCGCAGCAGGGCTACCCCGGCCAGCAGCCGCCGTACCCGCCCCGCCGGGCGGTTATCCCCCGCAGCAGTAGGCCGACGCCTTCGGAGGCCATCGGCAGGGCACTGGACACCTGGTGGTGGCCTTCGGCGTTTTCAGGGGCCAGTAGTCGCACGGCTCGACCCGCCGTGTTCGCGGGCACGCGTGCAGGTGCCGGGCGCAAGCGCTTCCGCAGCGGCCACCCGCCGCACCCCGTGGCTGCCGTGGACTGCGGCGATCCTTACATCGCGCGGTAGTCGCGCAGCTCGATCCGCGGCCCGAACCGGGGCCGCGTGTGTCCCGCCGCCTCCAGGTACCGCACCGCCCGCTGCCGCTGGGGTGCGTACGGCGCCAGCACCTCGGCCATCCCCGCGTCGTCCAGCTTCGTGCCCGTCAGCGCGTGCCCGACCATCGACGGGATGTTGTAGTCCCCGAAGCTC
This sequence comes from Amycolatopsis sp. A133, assembly GCF_031082405.1. Lineage (GTDB taxonomy): Bacteria > Actinomycetota > Actinomycetes > Mycobacteriales > Pseudonocardiaceae > Amycolatopsis. The sequence goes on along the minus strand of NZ_JAVHJU010000054.1, from coordinate 42,091 downwards.
ACCGCGTCCGGGTCGCCCCAAGCGCGCTGGGCGATCTCCGCCGCCGTCCACACGCCGATGCCCGGGACCTGGCGCAGCCAGTGCCGCCCCTCGAGCCCGCCCAGCTCGACCGCGCGCTCCAAGTGGTGCGCGACGCGGGCCGCGTTCACCAGGGCCGTCCGGCGCTTGATGTCGACGCCCGCGCGGTGCCAGTGCCAGTCCGGCAACGCCCGCAACGCCTCCGGGGTCGGCGGCACCCGCAACCGCTCGGGCGCCGGCCCGGGCGGGCGGGAGCCGAACCGGCGGCACAGCTCGGCCCAGGACCGGATCGCCTCCTTGCCCGTCACCTTCTGCTCCAGCACCGCGAGGACAAGCCAGTCCCACACCACTCCGGTCGCGCCGAGCCGCAGGCCGGGATTCGCCCGCCGGGCCCGCGCGACGACGTCGTGGTGGGCGGTGAACCCGGAGTCGTCGTCGTTCGCGCCCAGCAACGCGGGCACGCCGCTGAGCAAGCGGTCCTTGGCCTCGCCCCAGGCCGCGGCCTCGATGCGGCCGTCGGACAGGCGGCGCAGCGCCAGCGTTCCCGGGCCGTCGGGGGTGTTCGACGCGAGCCACGTGATGCCGCGCTCGTCGGTGAGGATGTTGAGCGACCCGCGGCCGCGCTTCAGCGGACCCAGGACCCGGCCCAGGTCGACCTCGTACGCGGGGCGCCAGAACATCGGCTACGCGTCGCTCGAGAAGCGGACGGATCCGTCGGGCAGGACGACGTCCGGCCAGACGCGGGCGCCGTCCAGCAGCTCGCAGCCGGCCCCGACGGACACGCCGTCGCCCAGGACCACGCCGCGCAGCACCGCGCCGGCGCCGACCCGGGCGCCGTGCCCGAGCACCGAGCGCTCGACCACCGCGCCCTCGGAGACGGCCGCGCCGTCGAACAGGACCGAGCCGTCGATCTTCGCGCCCGAGCCGACCACGGCGGCGACGCCGACCGTCGAACCGCCGCTCAGCTGGGCGTCCTCGGCCACCGACGCGCCGTCGAGCACCAGGAATTCGCCGGGACGGCCGGGCAGCGCCGACGTCGGCGCCGCGCCGCGCACGAGGTCGGCCGAGCCGCGCACGAACGCTTCCGGCGTGCCGACGTCCAGCCAGTAAGAACTGTCGACGAACCCCTGGATGTGCGCGCCCTGCTCCAGCAGCTGCGGGAACGTCTCCCGCTCCACCGACACCCGCCGCCCGGCCGGGATGGCCTCGATCACCGGACGGCGGAAGATGTAGCAGCCGGCGTTGATCTGGTCGGTCGGCGGGTTCGGCGACTTCTCGAGGAACGCCTGGACGCGGCCGGTTTCGTCGGTGGGCACCGACCCGAAGCGGCTCGGGTCCGGCACCCGCTGCAGGTGCAGCGTGACGTCGGCCCCGGACTCGCGGTGCACCCGCAGCTGCTCGCCGAGGTCCGCGCCGGAGAGGATGTCGCCGTTGAAGACGATCACCTGCTCGGCGCGCAGCTTGTCGTGGACGTTCCGGATGGCGCCCGCGGTGTCGAGCGGCTCCTCCTCGACGACGTACTCCAGGTCCAGGCCGAACGCCTTGCCGTCGCCGAAGTACTCCTCGAACACCTCCGCCCGGTAGCTCGTGCCCAGCACGACGTGCCGGATGCCGGCCTCGCGGATGCGGGAGAACAGGTGACTCAGGAACGGCGTCCCGGCTGTCGGGAGCATCGGCTTCGGCGCCGACAGCGTCAATGGACGGAGGCGGGTGCCCTTGCCCCCGACCAGCACGACGGCGTCGACAGCGTCGCTTCGGACCTCGGACGTCACGGAAATCTCCTCTTTTATCACGCACCGCTGAGCGACAAGCCGCGGGAAACCCTCACGGAGGTCGCCCGGAGGGCCTACCCTAGACAGGAAACAGGCGGGCCTTTCCCCAGAGGGCCCCGGGTCAGTCGGGAGGCCGAGGGGATGGACCCCCGCGATCGGGCGGACGCCCTGCTCGCACGAGCCCAGGCGCGCGGTGTGTTCGTCGTGACACCCGACAGCGCGACGTCACCGATGGACTCGTCGAACACCCAGCAGATCCCGCGCGCGCAGATCGACGGGCTCGACCGCAGCCAGGACCCCGACACGACGACGCAGCTGCCGGCGTCGCTGATCGAGGAGAACGACCACCCGCTGGCCGGCTCGGCGCCGACGCGGCGGATGGAGGTCCAGGGCGGCCGCCGCCCGCAGCAGACCACGCCGCTGAAGACGCCGACGCCGACCACGCCGTTGAAGACGCCGTCACCGACGACGCCGATGCCGACCCCGCTGTCCCGCCGTCCCCAGGCCGAGCCCATCACGAGCCCGCTGAAGGAGCCCGGCCCGGAGGACACCGGCCTGGTGCCGACGGTGACGCAGAACATCGGCAAGTCCGACCTTTCGCGCCGGCTCGACGGGATCTAGCGGGTTTCCAGCTTCAGCCGCAGCGCGAGGCCGAGCTTCACGGCGGCCAGCACCGGCTTCCAGGCGAGCCCCTGGTGGCGGTCGGCGAGGTAGCGGTAGGCGCTGGCGTGGTGGGCCGCGAGCATCTTCTTCGACGCCTGCGACGTCGAGTGCCCGCCCAGGTGCATGACCCCGGCGGAGGGCACGTAGACGTTCAGCCAGCCGGCCTTGCCCAGCCGGTCGCCGAGGTCGACGTCCTCGAAGTACATGAAGTACCGCGAGTCGAAGCCCCCGACCGACTCGAACGCCTCCCGGCGCAGCAGCAGGCACGAGCCGGACAGCCACTCCGCGACGCGTTCGACGGGCGTGCCGGTCTCCTGCCGGTACTGCCGCGTCCACGGGTTGCCGGGCCAGACCTTGCCCAGCGCGGCGTGGCCGATGCCGCGGCCGAAGGAGGGCAGCAGCCGCGCGGAGGGGTAGACGGTCCCGTCGAGTTCGTGGATCAGCGGCCCGAAGGCACCCCCGCGCGGCCACCGCCCGGCGGCGTCGAGCAGGGCATCGAGCGAGCCGGGCTCCCATTCGAGGTCGGGGTTGGCGATGACGATCCAGCCGTACCGATCGTCGAGTTCGGCGACCCCGCGGTTGCAGCCGGTCCCGTACCCGACGTTCTCGCCGATGCTGAGCAGGTGCACGTTCGCGCGCTTCGCGGCCTTCTCGGGGGCCCCGTCGGTGGAGACGGTGTCGGCCACGACCACCTGGACCTGGCGCTCGGTGGCCTTCTCCAGGGTGTCGAGGAAGCGCTCGAGGGTGTCGCCGGAGAAGTACGTCACGGTCACGACGCCGAGTTCGTCGCCGTAGCGGGATGGCTCAGTCACCCGGCCATTGTCCACTCGTCACCCAGCGCAACCCGGCCACCCCGGGAGCCGTACACAGCGGGTCGGCTCAGCGGGAGCGGAGATGACGGGACCAGGCCTTCGCGTAGGCCTCCCGGTGCCGTTCCGCCGTCGTAGCCCACGAGAACTCCTTCGCGCGCTGCTGCGCCGCCGTCGCCAGCTCGGCGCGCCGGCCGGGGTCGTCCAGCAGCTCGCCGAGAGCCGCCGCGACGTCGCCCGCGCCCACGCCGCAGTACGCCACCGCGTCGCCGCCCACCTCCGGCAAGGACAGCCGGCGCGTGGTCAGCACGCACGCGCCGCACGCCATCGCCTCCAGGACCGGGAGGCCGAACCCCTCGCCCAATGACGGGTAGGCGACGAGCGAAGCGCCGCCGAGGAAGCCCGCCAGCGTGCCGAACGGCAGGTAGCCCGCGCGGATGACGCGCAGCCGGTGCGGGACCGCGTCCAGGGCGCGCTCCACCTGCGTGTCCCAGCCCGGCTGGCCGGCCAGGACCAGCGCCGGCGCGTCCGGGCGGCCGGCGACCGCCCGGGCGAACCCGCGGATCAGCGCGGGCACGTTCTTGCGCGGCTCCAGGGCACCCAGGAACGCCACGTACGGCGTCCGCCCCAGGCCGACGGCCGCGCGAGCCGCCGCGATCTCCGCCGGGGACGGCGGGTGGAAGCGCTCGGTGTCGACGCCGTGGTGAATGACTTCCAAAGCAGCGTGCCGGACCGGGCCGACGCGGGCCAGCTCCGTGGCCGTCGCCGCCGAGGGCACCACGCACAGCGTCGCGCGCCGGAGCGCCGTCGCGGTCCACGCGCGGAAGAAGCGGGCCTTGACCGACGAGTGCAGCACCGCGTCGGTGAAGAACGTCGCGTCGTGCAGCGTGACCACCGACGCGGCCGACGTCGCGAGCGGCATCGTGTAGTGCGGCGAGTGGACGACGTCCGCGCCGAGGCGGCGCGTCAGCCGCGGCAGGGTCGCCTGTTCCCAGGTCAGCCGGGCGGTGCGGGTGGTCGTCGCGGGCGAAGCGGGCACGACGCGCGAACGCGGCGCCAGCCGATCGTAAAGCTGCAGGTCGCGGGGCTGGCAGACGACGGTGATCCGCGCCCCGTCCGCGTCGAGGGCGGCGACGAGCGAATCCACGTACCGGCCGACCCCGCCGCGGTCCGCGGGAACCGCGGTCGCGTCGATCAGCACCCGGGGGTCATCGCTCACCCGTGCAGCGTACGGCGGGACCCCCGCGCCATGGTGGGGAACTGGCAAACCGGGCAGGTGGGAGCCTCAGTCGTGCGCCCGCCGGTGGATCGCCCAGACGGCTTCCGCCGCGCGGCGCCAGGTGAAGGCCCGGGCCCGCTCCCGTCCCGCCTTGACCAGCTCCGCCGCCCTCGGCGGCGAACCGAGGACCGCACGCAGGGCGGCCGCCAGCGCGGCCGCGTCACCGCGGGGCACCACGACGCCGGCGCCGCCCGCCACCTCGGCCAGCGCCGGGACGTCGGTGTGCACCACCGGGACCCCGGCCGCCATCGCCTCCAGCAGGCCCAGCCCGAACCCTTCCGCGAGGCTCGGCACGGCCAGCACGCTCGCGTGGCGCAACGCGGTCGCCAGCTCCGCGTCCGTCACCTTCCCCAGCACCCGCAGCCGGTCCGCCGGCAGGCCGCGCTCGGCCGCCAGGGCCACCGGGTCGACGCCGCCCCAGCCCGGCTGCCCGGCCAGCACGAGCGCCGTGCCGTCGAGCGCCGCGACCGCGTCGACCAGCACGTCGATCCCCTTGCGCGGCTCGATCGTGCCGACCGCGAGCACGTACTGCGCCGGCAGCTCCAGCGAAGCGTCCCCGGACGGCACGCGCACGCCGTGCGGCACCACCCGCACCGGGACGTCGACGTCGATGAGCACCGCCAGCTCGTCGGCGACCGCCCGCGTCGGCACGACCAGCCCGGACGCCCGCCGCGCGGCCCGCGCGATCATCGACCGGTGCCAGCTGACCCCGCGCGCGGTGAGCGTCTCGGGGTGGGTCCACGGCACGGTGTCGTGCACGGTCACGCTCAGCGTCTTCCCGGCCGGGGCGCGCGGTGGCGCGAACGGCGTCGGCGCGTGCACCGCGTCCCCGCCCGGCCACCAGCGCAGGCCCAGCTGCCACGCGGCGACCAGCGCCCGCGGCGGGATCCGCAGCACCCGTGGGCCCTCGACACCCGCCAGCCGCGCCGCGGCCACGTCGGCGTGCCGCGCGACGACGCTGGACACCGTCCAGCCCGGCGGCGCGGTCTTCGCGAGCGCGGGGAGCAGCTCGGCCGTGTAGCGCCCGGTGCCACCGGGCACGGGCGCGAGGAGCTGCTCGGCGAGCACGACCAGTTCGGGCACGCGGCTATTGTGCGGGACGTGACCGCGAATCCCGCCACCACGGTGGTAGTCGTGACCTGGCGGGGTGCCGGGCACATCACGGCGTGCCTCGACGCGCTGGCCGCGCAGCAGCGTCCACATCGGACGCTCGTGGTCGACAACGCCTCCGGCGACGGCACCGCCGCCCTGCTCGCGGCCCATCCTTCGCATCCGGAAGTAATCCGGCTGCCGCGCAACACCGGCTACGCGGGCGCGCTCGCCGTCGCTCTCGAAAAGGTCCAGACCCCGCTCATGGCGTGGCTGAACGACGACGCCGAACCCGCACCGGACTGGCTCGCGACGCTGGAGGACACCCTCGAGAAGGCGCCGCTGGCCGCCGCCGCGACGTCCCGGCTCGTGCGCCCCGACGGCACCACGCAGTCCGCCGGCGTCCGGCTGACCCCCGACGGCCACGGTGCCGACGTCACCGAGCCGACCGGCGAGGTGTTCGGCTTCTGCGGCGGCGCGGCCCTGCTCCGCACCGACGCGCTGAAGAGCGTGCACGGCGTCCCGGCCGGATTCTTCTGTTATTACGAGGACACGGACACGGCGTGGCGGCTGCGGCTGGCCGGGTGGGACGTCGTCGCGGCGCCGGACGCCCGCGTCCGGCACGCCCACGGTGTCAGCAGCGAGCTGGGCTCGCCCCTGTTCCACCGCTGGAACGAGCGCAACCGGCTGCTCATGCTGCTGCGCTGCGCACCCCGGGGCGTCGCGGTGAACCAGCTGGTCCGATTCGCCGTGTTGACGGCGGTGCTGCCGCTGCGTCCCGGGCGGCCGAAGGCGGCGAACTTCCGCTTCGGCCTGCGCTGCCGGGTGCTCGCCGAGGTGGCCGCGCGGCTACCGGCGACGTTGCTCGCCCGGCGCCGGATCAGCCGTCGCGCGGCGCTCGGCCGAGGCGCGGTTTGGGAGGCATGGGCAGGCCTTTAAGCTTGCTGGCATTCCGACGACAGGAGCCGGCTTTGGTGCAGGGGGATCCGCAACCGCTGGTCTCGGTGATCGTGGTCAACTACCGCGGCGCCGACGACACGATCACCTGCCTGCGCGCGCTCGCCGAGCACGACTACCCCGAGCTCGAGCTGATCTGCGTCGACAACTCCGACGAAGCCGCGCGCATCCGCGAGGCCGTTCCCCAGGCCCAGGTCGTCGAAGCCGGGCGCAACACCGGCTTCGCGGGCGGCTGCAACCTCGGTGCGAAGCACGCGAAGGGCACCGTCCTCGGCTTCCTCAACAACGACGCCCGCCCGGCGCCCGGCTGGGTCGCCGCCGCCGTCGCCGAGCTGCGCGCGCAGCCCCGCGTCGCCGCGGTGGCCAGCAAGGTCCTCGACTGGGACGGCACCGGCACCGACTTCGTCGACGGCGGGCTGACCTGGTTCGGCATGGGCTACAAGCGCCACGCCGGCTCGCCGCTGGCCGACGTCCCGGCCGCCGAGCACGAGGTCGCCAAAGACGTCCTGTTCGGCACCGGCTCCGCGATGTTCGTCCGGGCGGGCGTGTTCGCCGAGCTCGGCGGCTTCGACGAGCGGTTCTTCATGTTCTACGAGGACGTCGACCTCGGCTGGCGGCTCAACCTGCGCGGCTGGCGCGTCCGGTACGTCCCGGAGTCGCAGGCGTTCCACCGCCACCACGGCACGATGGCCTCGGTCGACGCCCCCGAAACCGGCCGCGAGACGTTCCTGCTGGAGCGCAACGCGCTGGCCGCGCTGTACAAGAACCTCTCCGACGAGACCCTGGCCCGCGCGCTGCCCGCGGCGCTCGCCCTGGCCGTGCGCCGCGCGACCGCCCGCGGCGAGCTGGACGCGACCCAGCTCGACCTCGAACACGGCGTCGGCCCGATCGAATCCGGCGACGTCGCCATCCCCCGCACCACGCTCGCCGGGCTGCTGGCCATCGACCAGTTCGTCGAGCAGCTCCCCTCGCTGGCCGAGTCGCGCGCGGTCGAACAGGCCGCCCGCGTCCGCACCGACGCCGACCTGCTCCCGTTGCTGCGCAAGGCGTTGGAGCCGGCTTACCCGCTGCCGCGCTACCTGGCCGCGCACGACATCCTGGTCGAGGCGTTCGGCATCGAGAAGGCCTTCGGGCAGCGCCGGAAGATCCTCGTGCTCACCGGCGACGCGCTCACCGAGCGGATGGCGGGCCCGGCGATCCGCGCCTGGAACATCGCCCTCGCGCTCGCCGCCGAGCACGACGTCCACCTCGTCACCACCAACCCCCTCGCGACGCCGCCGCCCGCGCCGTTCCGGGTCAGCGCGGGCAAGCACCGCGAGCTGGACGCGCCGATCGCCTGGGCCGACGTCGTCGTCCTGCAGGGACACGTGCTGGAACTGGCGCCGTCGCTGAAGAAGCAGCACAGCGGCAAGATCGTCGTCGCCGACCTGTACGACCCGATGCACCTCGAGCTGCTGGAGCAGGGGAAGGGCGTCCCGGACGACCAGCGCGCGGCCGACCTCGCCGGCGTCACGAAGGTCCTCGACGCCCAGCTCGAACGCGGCGACTTCTTCCTCTGCGCGTCGGAGCGGCAGCGGCACTTCTGGCTCGGGCACCTCGCCGCGATGGGCCGGCTTTCGCCGCGCCTCTACGACGCGGACCCGACGACGCAGTCGCTGCTCGCGGTCGTCCCCTTCGGCCTGCCGCCGGAGCCGCCGGTGCGCACCGGACCGGGGCTGCGCTCGTCACTGGGCATCGGCGGCACCGACCACGTCGTGCTGTGGGCGGGCGGGGTGTACAGCTGGTTCGACCCGCTGACGCTGGTCCGCGCGATCGAGAAGCTGCGGCGCCGCCGAAGCGACGTCCGGCTGGTGTTCCTCGGCATGAAGCACCCGAACCCCGAGGTCGCCGAGATGGACATCGGCGCGCGGACGATCCGGCTGGCGGATTCGCTGGGGCTGACCGGCAAGCACGTCTACTTCAACGAGCAGTGGGTGCCCTACCACGAGCGCCAGAACTGGCTGCTCGACGCGAACTGCGGCGTCACCACGCACTACGAGCACGTCGAGACGACGTTCGCGTTCCGCACCCGCGTCCTCGACTACCTCTGGGCCGGCCTGCCGATCGTCACCACCGACGGCGACTCGTTCGCCGACCTCGTCCGCGCGGAAAAGCTCGGTGTCGTCGTCCCGGCCGAAGACGACGCCGCGTTGGCCGACGCGCTCGAGAAGGCGTTGTACGACGAGGAGTTCGCCGCGGGCTGCGTCGAGCGGCTCGCCGTCGTCGCGCAGCGGTTCGCGTGGCCCGAGGCGCTGAAGCCGCTGGTGGAGTTCTGCCGCGACCCGCGGCCGGCGGCCGACCGGCTGCCCGGATCCGCGGACCTGGTGCGCACGCCGGCGGTGCGCGGCCGGGCGATGCTGCGGCGGGACGTGGACCTGATCCGCGAGTACCTCGACGCGGGCGGGCCCGCCGAGCTGGCTCGCCGCGTCGGCGGTCGTGCGTTGAAAGTCGCGAAGCAACGGCTCCGCCGTGGCTAGGTCACTGAGCGTCCTCCTGGACGGCACTCCGCTCCTCGGCGCGCGCACCGGCATCGGCCGGTACACGTCCGCGCTGATCGAAGAGCTGGTGTCGATCCCGGAGGTCGACACGCGCGCGGTGGCGTTCACGCTGCGCGGCTGGCGGCGGCTGCGGCACGTGCTCCCCTACGGGGCACGGGCCCGCGGGATGCCGGTGGCGGCGCGGCTGCTGCGGCTGGCGTGGCTGCGCTCGGACTTCCCGCCGGTGGAGCTGTTCGCCGGGCCGACCGACGTCGTGCACGGCACGAACTTCGTGCTGCCGGGCCGTTTCCGCGCGGCCGGCGTGGTGACGATCCACGATCTGGCCTTTTTGGACCATCCCGCGGAGCTCGCCCCGAGCGACCGCGACCTCCCGGTCCTGGTCCGCCGCGGCGCCCGCCGGGCCAACGTCATCTGCACCCCGACGGCGGCGGTGGCGGACGCGGTGGCGGAGCGCCTCGACGTCTCCCGCGACAAGATCGTGGTGACGCCGCTGGGGGTCAACCCGGCGTGGTTCACCGCGCGTCCCCCGGACGACGAGCGGCGCGCGCGCCTGGGACTGCCGGCTCGCTACCTGCTGTTCGCCGGGGCCGCGGGTCCGCGGAAGGGCCTGGACTGGCTGACCCGGACCCACGACGCGGCACCGGACCTGCCGGACCTGGTGTTCGCGGGCCCGGGCCCGTTCCCCCGGGGTCCCCGGCGCTCCCAGACCGGCTATCTGTCCGATGTGGATCTGCGCACCGTGGTGGCCGGGGCATCGGCGCTGGTGCTCCCCTCGCGCGACGAGGGGTTCGGGCTGCCGGTCCTGGAGGCGATGGCGTCGGACGTCCCGGTGGTCTGCACGGACCTCCCGGCCCTGCGCGAAGTGGCGGGCGAGTGCGCGAGCCTGGTCCCGTACGGGGACGTGGACGGCCTGGCCGAAGCCTTGCGCACGGCCGTGACGGACCCGCACGCGGTGGCGACCTCGGCGTCCCGGCGCGCGCACGCGGCGAACTTCACCTGGCGGACGTGCGCGGAGCTCACGGTCGGCGCGTACCGCCTGGCCTCCGGGCGGCACTGACCCGCTCCGAGACCACCGCGGCCCGGGCGTCGCCCGGGCCGCGAGGTCGGTCACGTCACCGGGTTCTCCACCAGGTAGACCTCCGGCGACGGCGCACCGCAGGTGATCGGCAGCTCGCCCGCGTTGCCGTTGAAGGTGATCGTCGCCGCTGCCGAGCCCAGCGAGACGGCCACGCTGCTCGCGCCGGCGTCGGGCCGGAACGGGCCGGCGGACAGCGTTCCGGTCGACGGCAGCGGGAGGACGATGTCCTTGTCCCGGACCAGCGGCGTCGGCGGGATCCCCAGGTTCGCCGCGACGTTCTGCACCGCCGGTGTGCCGCCGCGCACGACTAGGTTCAGCTCGGTGACCCGGCCCGCGAAGCTGCCGGAGAACCCCTTGTCCAGCAGCTTGTTCACGGTGGCCTTCGGGATGGTCAGCGCACCGGAGGCGCCGGTGAACGACATCGAGCCGGACCGGGGCACGGTGAGCGGGATGGTGCCGCCGACCGCGATGCCCGCGTCGAGCTGTTCGCCGCCGAAGGAGCACCGGTAGGGCGCGTTGATGATGCCGTTCAGGTAACCCGGTGCCACCGCGGGGAAGTTGAGCGGCGCGCCGTGGATGAGCGAAACCGGCTGACCGGGCGGACCGCCGACGGCGATCGTCAGCAACGCGTTGCCGCCGGTCGGTTTGCACGTGGCGTCGACCTTGAGCTGGAACCCCCACGACGCCTTGAGGGTCACGTGCGCGACCGCCTGCTCGAACTTGAGCGTGACGGTCCCGCTCTGCGGTGCGGTGTACGGGCCGACGTCGAACGTGCCCTGCAGCGGCAGGCCGACGGACAGCGGCTCGCCGGGTTTGATGACGATGTCCTTGATGGTCTGCGGGGCTTCGGTGACGTTGATGCTCGGCGGGGTCGCGTTGGTGGCCCCGATCGACAGCTGCGACACGGTCGCGTCGGCGCGGTCGATGCCGACCGTGCCGGCGAGCCCGGTCAGCCAGGTCGGGAACGTGATGGCCCCGGACCCCTGGGACAGGTAGAATTGCTGGCCGGGGCCCAGGCTGGTGGCGACGACACCCTGGACGTCGACGCTGGTCCCGAGGTCGAAGACCTTGGCGCCGCCGAGGTCCGGCAGCGAGATCGCGCAGCTGATGGGCAGGTGGAAGCGGCCGATGTCAACGCCGATCGCGGGCACGTCGGCCGGTTCCAGGGCTTCGGCGGGCACCGCGGCCGTCGCCAGGAGGGCCGCGGAAGCCGCGATGAGCACGCCGGTGCGCCACAGCGGTTGTCGCAACATGGCTTGCCTTTCGGATCAACGGGAAGAGGACGACCCATGGGATTCCGAAGTTAACCGCGCATCCGCGCGGGTGACCAGAGCAAACGTTGTGCGGACAGGGTTTTCGTCACGGCCGGAAGAAGCGCGGCCGGCGTTGTACTAACGGCCGGGAGCCCCGGGGCTACTCGGCCGCGAAGTAGGCGTCCAGTGCCTCTTCCCACGGCCGCATCGGGGTCAGCCATGCCTCTTTCCACGAAGCCGGGGACAGCACCGAGTACGCCGGCCGCGCGGCCGGGCGCGGGAACTCCGCCGTCGTGCACGGCCGCACGCGCTCCGGGTCCGCCCCCAGGTGCGTGAAGATCGCGCGAGCGAACCCGCACCAGCTCACCGCACCCGCGTTCGTGCAGTGCAGGATCCGCCGCTCCGGCCCGTCCCCGGCCGCCACGCGCGAAGCCAGCTCCAACAGGCCCGCGGCCAGGTCGGCCGTCCACGTCGGACCGCCGATCTGATCGTCCACAACGGACAGCGTCTTCTGCGAGGACTCCAGCCGCGCCATGGTCTTCACGAAGTTCGAACCGGACCGCCCGTACAGCCAAGCGGTCCGGACCACCCACGAAGACGCACCCGACCCGAGAACCGCGTCCTCCCCGGCCGCCTTCGTCCGGCCGTACGCCGACCGCGGACCCAGCTCGTCGGATGGCTCGTACGGCTGGGAAGCGTCACCCGGGAACACGTAGTCCGTCGACACGTGGATCAGCGGCACCCGCCGCGCCGCGCACGCCGCCGCCAGGACCCGCGGCCCGTCGGCGTTCACCGCGAACGCGCGTTCCTCGTCCGTCTCCGCCGCGTCGACCGCGGTGTACGCCGCCGCGTTGACGACGACCGGCGCCGAACCCGCTTCCCGCGCCCGCTCGGCCAGCGCCCCGACCGAGGCCAGCACCTGGCCGGTCAACGTGACGTCCAGTTCGGCAGAACCCGGAGCCACGACCTCCACCGCGGGGGACGCCAGCGCGGCGAGATCCCGCCCGAGCTGCCCGGAACCCCCGGGCACGAGCACCGTCAGCCGCACAGAAAACCCCTACTTCTTCAGCGCGGCCCGCTCGGCCAGCGGTTCCCACCACGCGCGGTTGTCGGTGTACCAGGCCACTGTCGCGGCCAGACCGTCCTCGAAGGACACGCGCGGAGCGTACCCCAGCTCTTCGCCGATCTTCGTGATGTCCACCGAGTACCGGCGGTCGTGGCCCTTGCGGTCCTCGACCGGCTCGACGCGGTCCCAGCCCGCCCCCACCGCGGCCAGCAGCTTCTCCGTCAGCTCGCGGTTGGTGAGCTCGGTGCCGCCGCCGATGTTGTAGATCTCGCCCGGCCGCCCCGACTCGGCGACCAGCTGGATGCCGTGGCAGTGGTCGTCCACGTGCAGCCAGTCACGGACGTTGAGCCCGTCGCCGTAGAGCGGCACCTTCCGCCCGTCGAGCAGGTTGGTGACGAACAGCGGGATGACCTTTTCCGGGAACTGGTACGGACCGTAGTTGTTGGAACACCGGGTGATGCACACCGGCAGCCCGTGGGTGCGGAAGAACGACCGCGCCACCAGGTCGGCCGACGCCTTCGACGCCGAGTACGGCGAGTTCGGCTCCAGCACGTGGTCTTCGGTCCACGAACCGTGCTCGATCGAGCCGTACACCTCGTCGGTGGACACGTGCACGAACTTGCCCACCCCCGCTTCCAGCGCGGCCTGCAGCAGGTTCTGCGTGCCCAGCACGTTCGTCAGCACGAAGTCGGCGGCGCCGAGGATCGAGCGGTCCACATGCGACTCGGCGGCGAAGTGCACGACGAGGTCGATCCCGCGCACGACGTCGGCGACCAGCGCGGTGTCGCAGATGTCGCCGCGGACGAACTCGAGCCGCGGGTCGGCGGCGACCGGGGCCAGGTTGGCCTCGTTGCCCGCGTAGGTGAGTTTGTCCAGCACGACCACCTCGGCGTCGTCCAACGCCGGGTAGGCGCCGGTCAGCACCTGCCGGACGTAGTGCGACCCGATGAAGCCGGCACCACCGGTGACCAGAACCCGCATCTTCCCGCCTTTCCGCACGCCCCCGGGCGGGGCAATCCGCCCCCAGCCTACGGAGGTCCCACAACACCCTCAGTAGAGTCTGCGGTGGAGACACACAGGTGTCCTGGGGGAAGCACGGGGTTCACAGGGGAGGAAGCGCGTGACCGAACAGGCTGCGCCGACCATCCCGGCACGCCGGAGGCAGGACACCAGCCACGGCGCCGCGGTCTTCGCCCGCCGCGGCGGCAAGGTCGTGCTTTCCCTGCTGTCGGTGGTCGTCCTGGCCCTGACCTGGTACGGCTGGCAGTTCATCGGCGACCCGAACACCGGCCTGACCACCACGAACGTCTTCGCCGACACCGAGGCGCACGCCAAGCCGCTCGACGGCGCGATCGACATCCTCCTGGTCGGCCAGGACAGCCGCACCGACGCGCAGGGCAACCCGCTGCCCCGCGAGGTGCTGGACATGCTGCACGCCGGCGTCTCCGACGGCGAACTGAACACCGACACGATGATCCTCGTGCACATCCCCCAGAACGGGAAGCACGCGATCGCGATCTCCTTCCCCCGCGACTCGTGGGTGGAGCTGACCGGCGGCTTCGGCAAGCACAAGCTCAACAGCGCGTTCGTCTACGCGTACACGGACACTTACAAAACGTTGCAGCGCCAGGGCATGACCGACCTCAAGGAAGCCGACGCGCAGGCGAAGGTCGCCGGGCGGAAGAACCTCATCGCCACGCTCGAGAAGTTCATCGGCAAGCCGGGCATGATCGACCGCTACGCCGAGGTCAACCTGGCGAGCTTCTACGAGATCACCAAGTCGATCGGCGGCGTCGAAGTCTGCCTCAAGGGGCCGGTCAAGGAAGTGAAGTCCGGCGTGGACCTGCCGGGCGGGCGGCAGACGATCGAAGGCGTGCAGGCGCTCGCGTTCGTCCGGCAGCGCTACGGCCTGCCCAACTACGACCTCGACCGGATCGCCCGCCAGCAGGCGTTCCTGTCCGGGCTGGCCCGCAAGGTGATTTCGACCGACGTGCTGACCAGCCCGGCGAAGATCGCCGACCTGGTCTCGGCGGTGAAGAAGTCCGTCGTGGTGTCCCAGGGCTGGGACCTGACGGAGTTCGCCGAGCAGATGCGCGGCCTGAGCGGCGGCAACATCGAGTTCCGCACCATCCCGACCCTCGGCAACGCGACCATCGGGGGCGCCGACGTGCTGCGCGTCGACCCGGCCCAGGTGGCGGCCGAGGTGGCGCGGCTGACCTCGGACGGGGACACCCCGGCGGCACCGACGTCGGCGCAGCTGCCCGGCGCGAAGGCCGTCACGGTCGAGCTGTTCGACGGCTCGGGATCGCCGTCGGTGGCCGGCCAGACGCACACGATGCTGCAGGGCAAGGGCTTCACGCTGGCCGCCGACCAGCGGCTGAGCACCCGCAACAGCACCGTCGTCCGGTACAACCCGGCCGACGGCACCGCGCTCGAGCTGGTCAAGCAGGCGCTGGGCGCCGGAGTGCAGGCCGAGCCGGACCGGGACGTCCCCGCCGGGCACGTGCGCGTGCTGCTGGGCAAGGACTTCCGGAACTCCGCCGCCGGCGCCGGTGGCGCGCCGACGTCGACGGCCGCGAAGCCGCCGGCCGTGCCCTCGACGGCTTCCACCCCCGCCGCGCCGCCGATCACGGCGGGCGACGTCCCCTGCGTCAACTAGACTGCGTACGCAGGGTGTTCGGGGGAGGAAGGCCAGCGTGGCAGCGGACCAGGAAAAACCGGAGAAGACCGCCGATCCGGTGACGGAGAGCGACGAGTTCAAACCGTCGCCGTTCCCCCGGCCGGCGGGTTCCCCGGCCGCGCCTTCGCGGGTGCGCCGCGCGGGGCGGGTGACCCGCCGGGTCGCGGTCGGCCTGGTGTCCGTGCTCGCGCTCGGCGCCAGCGGCTACGCCTACGTCACCAAGGACCAGCTCCAGAGCACGGTCCCGACGACCGACGCGC
The DNA here is from genome assembly GCF_031082405.1 of Amycolatopsis sp. A133. GTDB lineage: Bacteria > Actinomycetota > Actinomycetes > Mycobacteriales > Pseudonocardiaceae > Amycolatopsis. Next base: position 26,630 of record NZ_JAVHJU010000054.1, on the reverse strand, counting down.
TGACCCCGCGCGCCGGCGAGCCCGCACCGCCGCCCGCGGACGACGGCGCGGACGACATCCTGCTCGTCGGCAGCGACGCGCGCACGGACGCCCAGGGCAACGCGCTGCCGGCGCGGGTGCTGCGGCAGCTGCGCACGGAAGCCAACAACGGCGCGGTGAACACCGACACGATGATCCTGCTGCGGGTGCCGAAGAACGGCGCCAAGCCGTCGGCGGTCTCGATCCCGCGCGACACGTGGACGGCCGTCCCGGGCCGGGGCCAGGCGAAGATCAACTCGGCGTACGGCATCGCGAAGGCGCACTTCGCGCAGGCGTTGCGCGGGCAGGGCGAGCGCGACCAGGCGAAGATCGAGCGTGATTCCGACACCGAGGGCCGCCGGGTGCTGGTGCAGGCGCTGCAGGACCTGACGCAGGTGCGGATCGACCACTACGCCGAGATCAACCTGCTGGGTTTCTACCTGCTGACCGAGGCGCTCGGCGGGGTCAAGGTGTGCTTGAACCACGCGACCGAGGACAAGGACTCGGGGGCGAACTTCCGCCGCGGCGAGCAGACGGTCTCGGGCGGCGAGGCGCTGTCGTTCGTCCGGCAGCGCAAGAACCTGCCGCGCGGCGACCTGGACCGGATCGTGCGGCAGCAGGCGTTCCTGTCGTCGGCGTTGCACCAGGTGCTGTCGGCGGGCACGCTGGCCAGCCCGGGCACGCTCAACGACCTGATGGACGCGGTCCACCGGTCGTTGACCCTCGACCCGGGCCTCGACCTGCTGCAGTTCGCCCAGCAGGCCAAGGGCATCGCCTCGGGCAACCTGGCGTTCGCCACGATCCCGGTGATAACGGCCAACGGCCGCAGCGAGGACGGCCAGAGCATCGTCCAGATCGACCCGAAGTCGGTCCGCGACTTCGTGGCAGCGTTGGCAGGCCGCCCGGCCACCCAGCCCCCATCAGGCGGCGGCTCCGCCCCCGCCGCCTCGGCCCCCCTGCTCCAAGCCGCCCCCGACGCCCCCTGCGTCAACTGACCAGAGGCGCCACTTTCCCTACGAAGTGACGCCCCCACCCCCTCCAAGCGTCACTTTCCCTACGAAAGTGACGCCCTCGAAGCCGAGCTTTCACGTGAAAGCTCGGGCCCCTCGTCAGGCGAAGTCGGTGCGGTGGTCCTCGGCCCACTGGTGGAACTTGCGCGGCGGGTTGCCCGTCACCTCGCGCACCAGGTCCGTCACCAGCGACGGCTCGCGCGACGTCCGGGCCCAGGCCCCGAGGACCGACTTCGGCACGTCCGGCGGCCAGCCCAGCGCCAGCATGCGCTCGATCGCCTGGTCCTCCGTCAGTTCCTCGACCCGCAACGGCCGGCCGAGGACGTCCGCGAGCACCTCGGCCTGCTCCCGGAACGAAAGGGGCTCCGGGCCCGTCAGCGCGAGCGACTCCCCGTCGTGCGAGCCGTCGATCAGGATCCGGGCGGCTACGTCGGCGATGTCCCGCTCGTGGATCGCCCCGATCCGCGAGTCCGGGTACGCCGTGCGGACCACTCCCTCCGCGACGTCCGCGCGCCAGCCCAGCGTGTTCGTCGCGAACGCGCCCGGGTTCAACGCCGTCGAAGCGAACGACCCCGCGGCCAGGGCCTGCTCGACCGCGCGGTGCAGTCCCGCGATCCGGCTCTGCGCGGCATCCGGTTCGAGCGTCGCGGCCGAGGACAGCAGCACGACGTGCCGCACCCCGGCCGCTTCGGCGGCCTTCACGAAGCCGTCGATCCCCTGCGGCCGCGTGTACAGGAAGACTGCGGAGACGCCGTCGAGCGCCGGCTCCAGCGTCGAGGCGTCCTCCAGGTCCGCGCGCACCTTCGACACGCCGTCCGGAACGTCGAGCCTCGCAGTGTCGCGGCTCGACGCACGGACCTCCTGACCTGCGGCGACGAGCGCGTCGACCACCGCGCGCCCGACGTGTCCCGTGGCCCCGGTGACGAGAATCGTCATGTATCCCCCAGCGTCCAGAATAAGTTTGCTTTCAAAGCAAACGTACTGAGGTTCGCCATCCGGTGTCAACCGGCGCACCGCGTGGTCCGCGCTTTAGCCTTGTCCACATGAGCCTGACCGACGAGCTGCTGCGCCCGCTGCCGGCCGCCCAACCGTTGATCACCCACTACGACGACCAACTGGGCAGCCGCGTCGAGCTGTCCGTCGCGACGACCGCCAACTGGGCGGCGAAAACGGCCAACTGGCTGACCGAGGAGTTCGACGTCGAACCGGGCGACGCCGTGGCGGTGCAGCTCCCGGCGCACTGGCAGACGGCGGGCGTGCTGCTCGGGGCGTGGTGGTGCGGGGCGCGCGTCGTGACCGAAGGCGCCGGCGCGCGGGTGGCGTTCGTCGGGCCGGACGATCCGGAACCGACCGGCGCGGCCGCCACCGCCGTCGTGACACTGGACCCGATGGGACGCGGCCTCGCCGAGCCGCCGGGCGGCGGCGCGTTCGACTACCTGACCGAGGCACGGCTGGCGGGCGACCAGTACCGGCCGCTCTTCCCGATCCCCGGCACCACGGCCGCCCTCTTCGAGTCCACTGTGGACGAGGTGCTGACCGAAGCGAGGGCCCGCGCGGCGAAACTCGGCCTCACCGCGAACGACCGGGTGCTGTCCACACGGGACTGGAGCGGACCGGAGGGCATCCTCGACGGTCTGCTCGTCCCGCTGGCCGCGGGCGCCCACCTGGTCCACGTGAGCAACGCGGACCCGGCGAAACTGGCTGCCCGCCGTGACGCGGAACGCACCACGGCGAACCTTCCGGCGTGAACGCAGTCTGCCGCGGCCGGGCGTGAGTGGTAAAGCGGGTTAGAACCCGCGCGCCGAGGACCTGCTGTCGGCGGTGGGC
>NZ_JAVHJU010000054.1:0-23765 GCF_031082405.1 Amycolatopsis sp. A133 | reverse complement strand
GTCGTGAGTGGTAAAGCGGGTTAGAACCCGCCTTACCACTCACGACCACCGCGGCAGACTGGGGAATCAGGCGTTCTGCAGCTCGCCGACGTCGGCGTCGCGACGGGCGCGCTTGCGGCCCCACAGCAGGTGGTCGAGCGAGAGCCGGCCGCCGTTGAAGCCGAGGGCCAGCCCGGCGAGCGCCAGCACCAGGACCAGCTCGTAGCCGCCCTGCCCGGTCAGGCCGTTGTCGATGTGCACCGAAAGCAGCGCGCCGATCGAGATCACGACGTAGCCGAGGCCGACGAGCGGCAGCAAGAAGCCGACGATGAACGCGACCGAGCCGAGGATTTCGACGGTCATCGCGAAGATCGCGGCGGCCGTGGGCAGCGGGATGCCCGACATCTCGAAGAACTTCGCCGTTCCGTCGATGCCGTTGTTCCACTTCTGCAGCCCGTGCGCGAGGAAGACGACCGCGACGCCGATCCTCCCCAGCAACAGGGCCACGTCCTTGAATCGTCCGAACATCCGGTTTCAGCTCCCCGGTAGGTGAAATTTCAACTGACCCGACCCAAAGTAGGGCACCGGGCACCCGCCTCGAAGCTCCGGAGCGTGATCGACAGGAAACCGACAGGGACCGCCTCAGCGCTTGTGCGCCCAAGCGGCGGCGAAGCTGTAGACCCCGAACGCGGCGAGCCCCAGCGCGACCACGGTCAGCAGCACGGTGCCGAAGGGCTGGGCGGCGAGCGTCTTGAGCGCGGCGTCCAGGCCACCCGCCTTGTGCGCGTCGGAGTCGAACCCGGCGATGGCCAGCAGGATGGCGACCACGGTGAACACGACGGCCTTGGCGAGGTAGCCGGTGGTGCCCAGCCAGCCGACCCAGCGGCGCGACCGGCCCGGCAGCTCGGAAGTGTTGAGGTCTTCGAGGAACTTCTGCTTCACGCCCTTGACCCCGGCGGCGATCGCCACGCCCAGGACGGCCGCCGCGGCGATGACCACCAGGACCGGCCCGGCCGGCAGCGACAGCAGCTTGCCGGTGAACTCCTGCTGCTTCTGGCTGCTGGATCCGCCGCTGCTGCTGCCGGCGGCGAGCCGGAAGGCGGTGAAGCCGAGCACGAGGACGACAACACCGCGAGCGACGGCGCCGAGGCGCTTGCGCGTCCGCTTCCCGCCGCTGACCCAGTCGTAGCCGGTGGCAGCCATCAGGAACTGCCACAGCCCGAAGAGGACCAGCCCGATGGCGACGATCCAGAGCAGGATCTGCCCGAACGCCGTCGAGCCGATCTGCTCCAGGGCACCCTTCTGATCCGCCTGCTCACTGCTGCCGAAGGCGACCTGCAGGGCGAGGTAGGCAAGGACGAGGTGCACGACGCCGTAGCACGCCATGCCGACCCGGCCGAGCAGTTGCGCGGTGTTGCTCTTCTCGCCTCTTTCGGCGGTGGCCTCTGTCCGGTTCATGCCTGCTCTAATACCCACGCCCGACCCTGATCCGTTGGGCCAAGCGGCCTAATCACTTGCTGTGCCCGAGCCGATCGCACTTCGAATGCGATTCCCGGTGGTCGGACGCCGGCCGGGTCCTAGGCCGGGCGGCGCCGCACCTCGTCGAGGCGCGCCCAGCCGCCGTTGACCGCGAGGAGCGTCAGCACCTGCTCGGCCTGCTCGGCGAACCGGGCGAGGTCGTCGTGCAGCAGGGCCGCGCGTTCGCCGTCGAGCTGGTCGAAGTCGTCGAACCACAGCGAGATGGCCGAGCCCGCGGTGACAGCGAGCCCTTGGGTCAGGCTCAGGAAACCGGGCGACGGCTCGTCGGCGGCCGCGCGGTAGGCCGTCTCGATCTCGTCGCACGCGGCGAGCAGGTCCCGCAGCTGGCGGACGGCACCGGCCGGGGTCCCGTCCCAGGCGGCCGTCGGCCAGGCGCGGTCGGACAGCTCGAGCCACAGCCGCCAGCCGGCGACCAGCTCGGCTTCGTCGTGGGGCGTCCAGGACGCCGGAACCGGCCAGTACATGCTTCGAGAGTGACACCGCCGGAGCGGAAATCCGCCCCGGCGGTGGGTTATGTCTCATGTGGGGAAACTCAGCCGATGACGGGCGGCACGAACACGCAGGGCGGCGTCTTGGCGTGCGCGGGATCGAGCGCGTTGAGCACGAGCCCCTGGGCGACCGGGTCGTAGGTGATGCCGAGGTGGTCGGTGAAGTCGAGCCCGCAGACGTTCTGCAGCAGGATGTTCTTGACGTTGGGCGCGGCCTCGAGGAAGGCGCTGGTGTACGGCGTCACGACGTCGTCGTAGCGGGTCTGGATGACGGTGTACTGGATGCCGGGCACGGTTTCCCCACCGGCGTTGAGGTCGGCGAGGAAGTCCGAGCCGACGGCCTGTTCGTTGCACGCCTGGCAGACGGTCCCGAGCGCGGCCGGCACGCCCGGGATCATTTCGAGGGTGCTGAGCAGGCCGAAGAGGTCGGTGCCGTGGTTGGACGGCGACAGCCCGACGAGCCGGCTGATCTTGTCCGCGCCGCCGAGGTACTTGATCCAGTACCGGACGTTCATCCCACCCTGCGAGTGCCCGACGACGTCGAGCTTCGCCGCCCCGGTGGCCGCGAGGATGCGCTCCCCGAAGGCGGCAAGCGCTTTTGTGGTGTCGGCGATCGGGCCGACGGTCTGCAGGAAGGAACCGGGTGCCCCGCCGAAGTTCCCGGCGAAGACGCAGTAACCGGCGTTGGCGAGCTTCTGGGAAAGGTTGGCCCAGTTCTCGTAGGCGTTGGCGGTGGTCCCGTTGGACAGCAGCACGGGGTTCGGGTGCCGTTCGGAGGGCCTGCAGTTCCAGTCGTTCGCCCCGGGCGGCGCGATGGTGGGCGCCCCGAGCGAGTAGAGGGCCGCCGTGAGGATGTTGGGCTGCACGGGCCCGGTGGGTTCCCGTTCGGCCGCGTGGCCGGTCCCCGCCCCCAGTACGAGTGCCGCCACCGTGGCGGCGGCCGCCGTGAGCCACCTGCGCGTCGTTGCGCCCATCCGCTTCACCTCTCCGTGAACCGATGGTGACCTGCGTCACCGCAGGTTTAACGCGCGAGTAACTTGTTCGGACCTCCCCCTGGTGAGTGATTTTCCTGCGCCGTTTCGCCTGGTAAAAGCCGACGCCCCCGACACGCGTGGTGTCGGGGGCGTCGGAGGTCCGGTGCTCAGCCCTTGAGCAGGGCCCGCGCCATGACGACCTTCTGGATCTGGTTCGTGCCTTCGTAGATCTGCGTGATCTTGGCGTCGCGCATCATGCGCTCCACCGGGAAGTCGCGGGTGTAGCCGGCACCGCCGAAGAGCTGGACGGCGTCGGTGGTCACCTCCATCGCGATGTCGGATGCGTAGGCCTTCGCCGCGGAAGCCATGAATCCGGCCCGCTTGTCGCCGCGCTCGGACGCCGCCGCCGAGGCGTACACCAGGTGACGGGCGGCCTCGATCTTCGTGCCCATGTCGGCCAGCATGAACTGGACACCCTGGAACTCCGCGATCGCCTTGCCGAACTGCTTGCGGTCCTTCACGTACGCCACCGCCGCGTCCAGGGCGCCCTGCGCGATACCCAGCGCCTGCGCGCCGATCGTCGGACGGGTGTGGTCGAGCGTGCGCAGCGCCGTCTTGAGGCCGGTGCCGGGCTCGCCGATGATGCGGTCGGCCGGGATCGTGCAGTTCTCGAAGTAGATCTCCCGCGTCGGAGAGCCCTTGATGCCGAGCTTCTTCTCCTTCGGCCCCACGGAGAAGCCCGGGTCGTCCTTGTGCACCACGAACGCCGAAATGCCGTTGGCCTTCTTCTCCGCCTCGGGATCGGTCACGGCCATCACCGTGTACCACGACGACTCACCCGCGTTGGTGATCCACGCCTTGGTCCCGTTGAGCACCCAGTGGTCCCCATCGAGCCGAGCCCGCGTACGCATCGACGCGGTGTCCGAGCCGGCCTCACGCTCCGAAAGCGCGTACGAAGCCGAAGCCTCACCCGAAGCGATCGACGGAAGCACCAGCTTCTTCACGCTCTCCGAACCGGAGAGGATGATCGGCTGCGTGCCGAGCTTGTTGACGGCCGGGATCAGCGAAGCCGAAGCGTCGACCCGGGCCACCTCTTCGATCACGATGCAGGCACCGACGGCGTCGGCGCCCTGGCCGTCGTACTCCTCGCCGATGTGGACGGCGTTGAACCCCGACTTGACCAGCGCGTTGTACGCCTCGATCGGGTAGCGCTCGTTCTCGTCGACCTCGGCCGCGTACGGCGCGATCTCCTTCTCGGCCAGAGCCCGGACCGCGGCCCGCAGCTCCTCGTGCTCCTCGGCAAGCTGGTACAGGCTCATCGTCACTTCCGGTTACCTTCTCTACGACGTCGGGAGGGATCTGTCGATGTTAGCGCTCGTTCACCTACGTCGTCCTTGTGGCGTTGGCCGCAGCATTCGTATGGTCGAGTGATGCCGATCACCGCGCCGACGACGCCGCCCGGTCTGCCCGCCACCCTCGACTACCCCGATGTCCCGGCCGGTTCCATCCTCGCGGCGGGTGCCGCGCGCTGGGGCGACCGGACCGCCTTTGCCCACAACGGCCAGAGCCTCACCTTCACCGAGACCTACCGAGCCGCGTGCCGGTTCGCCAACGCGTTGCGCGAACGCGGCATCGGCCGCGGCGACGTCGTGGCGCTGCACCTGCCGAACTGCCTGGCCTTCCCGGTCGCCTACTACGGCACGCTGCTGGCCGGGGCCACCTTCAGCCCGGCGAACCCGCTGCTCCCGCCGGACGACCTCGCCTTCCAGCTCACCGACTGCGAGGCCGCGGCCGTGGTGACGTTCGGGCCGGTCGCGGGTGCGCTGGCGAGCGTCGCCGACCGGATCCCGGCGCGGTTCTCCGTCGTCGTCCAGCCCACCGGCGACCTGCCCGGCGGCGCCGTCGAGTTCGAAGCGTTCGGCGCGGAGCAGCCCGAGACGCGCCCCGAGGTCGAGTTCGCGCTGCACGAGGACCTCGCGCACCTGGCCTACACGGGCGGCACCACCGGCCGGTCCAAGGGCGTGCGGCTGTCGCACCGCAACGTCGTGGTCAACACGCTCCAGCACGCCTGCTGGGGCTCCGGCTCGGTCCCGGCGCTCGACGAGCGGGGCGACGTCACGATCGATCAGATCGGCAGCGAGGACGAGTGGCCCACGCGGCTGGGCACCGGCGTCGCGATCAACCTGACGCCGTGGTTCCACGCGATGGGCATCATCGGCGGCCTGAACGCCGCGGTGCTCGCGGGGACGACGATCGTCCTGCACTCGCGCTTCGACCCGGAGGCGTACGTCGCCGACGCCGAGCGGCTGCGCATCACCGGCATCGGTGGCGCGCCGGCGCTGTTCGCCGCCCTGCTCGCGACGCCGTCGTTCCACACCGCCGACCTCTCGTCGGTGCGCTCGATCGGCTCGGGCGCGGCGCCGATGAACCACGCGATGATCAACGCGCTGCGCACGCGCTTCCCGGACGTGGTGGTCTCCGAGGGCTACGGCCTCACCGAGGCGACGATGGGCGCGGTGATCTCGCCGGCGTACCGCTCGGGCACCCGCAAGGTCGGCTCGGTGGGCCTGCCGATCTTCGACACGGAGGTCAAGATCGTCCCGGCCGAGGGCGGCGAGGACCCGCTGCCGGCGGGCGAGAAGGGCGAGGTCTGCCTGCGCGGCCCGCAGATCATGCTCGGCTACCGCAACCGCCCGGAGGAAACGGCGGCGGCACTGGTCGACGGCTGGCTGCACACGGGCGACATCGGCATCCTCGACCCGGACGGCTATCTGTCCATAGTGGACCGCAAGAAGGACATGCTGCTGTACAAGGGCTACAACGTCTTCCCCCGCGAGCTGGAGGAGCTCCTCATCACGATGCCGGGCGTCGCGGCGGCCGCGGTGGTCGGCCGCCCGGACACCGAGGTCGGCGAGCTCCCGGTGGCTTTTGTGGTGCCGCGCGGCTCGTTGGACGCGGACGAGCTGATGGCCGCGGTCAACGAGAAGGTGCTGCCGTACAAGCGGTTGCGGGAGATTCACGTGGTCGAGCAGATCCCGGTGTCCGCCGCGGGCAAGGTGCTGAAGCGCGAGCTGCGGCAGCAGCTGATCGGCGAGCTGGACTAGGAGGTGGGCTTGAACCGGCAGCTCGCGGGCCGGGCCAGGCAGTCGTACCGCTGGGCGCCGTCGGTGCGCATGTTGTACTCGACGTCGTGGGGACCCCACGCGGTCGTCGCGAAGGCGGGCTGACCGGCGGGCGGCACGACGAGGGTACGCTTGCCGCCGCGGTAGGAGTACTCGATGCGGACGCGCCACAGGCAGAAGCACCGTTCGGTCTTCGCGCGGATCACCAGGTGCTCCGGTTTGCCCTGCTCGACGAACCGGATCTTGCCGTCGGAGAGGTAAAGCCGCCCGCCGGGGGCGTCCCCCGGAACGAGGGCGGGGATTTCGCGACCGGCGACGGAGTCGAGCCGGAACTCGACGAGGGCGGCCTCCTCACTGCCCTGCGGATCGGCGACGAAGGCGGTGCCCCTCAGCGGGAGCCGCCGCTCTTCGACGACGGCGGTGATGGTCTCGATGTCGATCCGGCCCGCGCGGTGGCTCTCCAGCGTGACCTGGTGGCCGGAGGTGCCGAGCTGGGCGTTGGTGTGCTGCCGGATTTCGTCGAACACCTGCCCCGACGCCGGCGCGCTGAGAACGGCATCGGTGGCCCAGTACAGCCCGGCCACCAGCTCTGGGTGACTTTCCCCGCGCGCGGTCAGGACCTCATCGGAGAAGAGGTCCCGAGTGCGATCGGCGACCAGCGGAGCAACCCCGGGAACGGCGACGGCCAGCGCCAGCGGAGTGACGGTGGCCAGCAGCCACTTGGGCGCCCGCCCCAGCCCCCGCCACCAGGCAAGCCCGCTTTTGGGCCGCGGAGCGGGCCGAAGGCCAGTCCTCCGACCGGCGACGACCGGTTTCCGCTTCACGCCTCGGCGCCTTCCTTGTTGGGGCCGGCGTCGGACGCCGCGGGAAGATCCGGCTGCGCGGGCTCGGGCGCCGGCTCGGTTGCTGGCTTCCGCTCCGCAGCCGGCCCCGGCTCGGCCGCCGACTGCGGTCCTGCCGACGACTCGGCGGCCGGCTCCGCTCCCGCCGCCTTCTGCGCGGCTTGCGGCTCCAGCCCCGGCCGCGCATCCTGCCGCGGCTCCGGTTCGGGCTCCAGCTCCGGCGCTGCATCCACCCCAGCGGCCGCTTCGGCTTCCGGCTCTTCCGGCTCCTCCGGTGCCTCGACCACGCGGGGCCCCACCACCAGGGCCAGCAGCGGGACCGCCGCCAGTGCCGCGAAGTAGGCGATGCCCAGCGTCAGCTCGTTGCGCTGGGCGCTGAGGCGGTCCGCCACACCGCTCGGGTCCCACACCAGCCACGCGTTGATCAGCAGCACGCCGTACAGGCCGCCGCACACGTACAGGGCCGCTGTGCGCAGGGCTTCGCGGCGCCAGCCCGCTGTCAGTGCCGTTCCCACCAGCAGCACCAGGATCGCGATCAGGCCGGCTCGGTAGATCCCGGGCCAGCCGGTGACCACCGCCGGGAGCTCGTTGTCGGGGTTGTCGATCTCGAACCACGGCAACGCCTGGGACAGCACCACCAGCGGCACAGCCAGCACCAGTGCCGTCAGCCGCACCACCGGTGGGCGGCGGCTCGGCGGCTCGGCAGCCGTCGCGATCGGGATGCGCCCGGCCGCCGGGGCGCCCGCGATGGCCACGCCGAGCCCGACCAGCAACAGTCCCGTCGTGTAGAACACCAAGCCCTGGGCCGGCGTCACCAGGAGGTCCGGCCGCGCCTGTTCCGAGCCCGGCCCGGCGGGCGGCAGGCTCGAACCCAGGTCGGCGGCATTGGCCCGCAACCCGACGAACAGCGCGGCCAGCGCCGGCAGCGGCGCGCACACCACCACCAGCAGCCAGCGGATCCCCGCCCGCCTGCGCGCCGCCGCGAACGCCACGACCGCGCCCACCGCCGCGAGCACCAGGAGCACCGCGAACGTCGGGCCCTGGCGCTCGATGCTCGTCACCATCAACGTGAACGACGAGGCCCGCGGATCCGTCCGGACCGAAATCCAGGGGAACGTCAGCGCGACCACGGCCAGCCCGGCCCCGATACCCGCCAGCACGAGCCCGGCGAGCCAAGGCACCGCGACGCCGTCGTCCGACCGCGGATCCGTCATTTCCCGCCCCTCGAAGCCTCCGGAAACCGGGTCAGGACCTTAGCGGGTTCCCGACGGCGTGGAAGCGGAATCCGGGAAGAACGCCACGAACTGACCGGTCAGTGGCCCGTCTTCTCGCGCAGCGCCGCGTCCTTGTCCAGCACCAGCTTCTCCAGGTCCGCCTGGAACTGCGCCATCTTCGTGCGCAGGCCTTCGTCGGACGCCGCCAGGATGCGGACCGCCAGGAGGCCCGCGTTGCGCGCGCCGCCGACCGAGACCGTGGCCACCGGGACGCCCGCCGGCATCTGGACGATCGACAGCAGGGAGTCCATGCCGTCGAGGTACTTCAGCGGGACCGGCACACCGATCACCGGCAGCACCGTCGCCGACGCCACCATGCCCGGCAGGTGGGCCGCGCCGCCCGCGCCCGCGATGATCGCCTTCAACCCGCGCGACGCCGCCGACGTCGCGTAGTCCAGCATGCGCTGCGGTGTCCGGTGCGCCGAGTAGACGCCGACCTCGTACTCGACGCCGAACTCGTCCAGCGCCGCGCCGGCCGCCTCCAGCACCGGCCAGTCCGAGTCGCTGCCCATGATCACGCCCACCTGCGGCGCCATACCGACCTCTCCCGTCAGTGGATTTCGTAGCCGTCGAGCCAGACGGCGTGGGACAGCCAGTGCGCCGAAAGCAGCGCGCGGTTGCGCAGGTTCTCCATGCGTTCGCCGGTGAAGTTGACGTGCCCGAGCTTGCGGCCCGGCCGCTCCTGCTTGCCGTACAGGTGCACCCGCGCCTCCGGGTACCGCGCGAACAGGTGGTGCAGCCGCTCGTCCGGCCCCATCTTCGGCAGCTCCGCGGCCCCCAGCACGTTCGCCATCACGCACGCGGGCGCGATCAGGTCGGTCCGGCCCAGCGGGTAGTCGAGCACCGCCCGCAGGTGCTGCTCGAACTGCGACGTGCGCGAGCCGTCCATGGTCCAGTGCCCGGAGTTGTGCGGGCGCATCGCGAGCTCGTTCACCAGCAGCCCGGTGTCGGTCTCGAACAGCTCGACCGCGAGCAGCCCGGTGACGTCGAGCGTCGACGCGATCCGCAGCGCCAGGTCCTGAGCCTCGTGCACCCGCGAGTCGTCGAGCCCCGGCGCCGGGGCCAGCACCTCGGTGTTGATGCCGTTCTGCTGCACCGTCTCGACCACCGGGTACGCCGCGCCCTGGCCGAAGGGCGAGCGGGCGACGAGCGCGGACAACTCCCGCTTCATCACCACCTTCGCCTCGACCAGCAGCGCCGTCCCCGCGGACAGCAGCTCCGGCACGGTCTCGCGCGCGTGCTGCGCGGTGTCCAGCATCCAGACGCCGCGGCCGTCGTACCCGCCGGTCGACGCCTTCAGCACCACCGGCCAGCCGTGCTCACCACCGAACGCGACCACGTCGTCCACAGTGGACACCTCGGCGAACGCCGGGCCCGGCACGCCGAGGCCCGCCATCATCTCGCGCATGACGAGCTTGTTCTGCGCGAAGCCCAGCGCGGACGCCGCCGGTCGGATGACGTGGCCCTCCATCGCCAGCGTCAGCAGGTGCTCGCCGGGCACGTGCTCGTGGTCGAAGGTGAGCACGTCGACCGAGGCCGCGAACTTCCGCAGCGCGTCCAGGTCGGTGTGGTGTCCGAGCGTGACGTCGCCGGCGACGAGCCCGGCGGCCTCGTTCTCGCTCGCGGCGAGCACGCGCAGGGATTGGCCGAGGGAGATCGCCGCCTGGTGGGTCATCCGGGCGAGCTGACCGCCGCCCACCATGCCCACGACGGGCAGACCGGTGTGTTTGTCCATAGCGCCGATCAGCCTAAACGGTGACCACCTGCGGCGACCGCCGGACCAGGCGAAGCTCACGCGCCGCGAGGCCGAGGATCCCCGCGGCCGCCGCGAGCACGTAGCCGTTGCCCAGGACCGACCAGCCCAGGCCCCAGCCGAACTCCGTGTCGCCGCCGTTGGGCACCAGCATCACGATCTGCGAGACGAACAGCACCGCGACCGCCGCCGCGGCCCACCACCGCGCCTTCACCAGCAGGAGCGTGAGCAAGGGCACGCACCAGACCCAGTGGTGCGACCACGACACGGGCGACAGCAACAGCCCGTAGAACGCCGTGACGAGCAACGCGGCCGCGTCTTCACCGCGCCGGTGCAGCCGCACCACCAGCCACACCGCGGGCACGGCCAGCACCGCCGCCACCCCGACCGCCACCGCCAGCGACCAGGTGGCCAGCTCCGAAGCCCGGTTGACCAGACCGTTGAGCGACTGGTTGAAGATCCAGTGCACCGACCCGACCCGGCTCGGGTCGGTCGCCGAATCCCGCCAGAACCGCGCCGCGTCGACCGGGATCACCGCGAACATCACCGCTTCGAGCGCCACGAACGTGCCCAGGGCCCGCAGCCCGTCCTTCCACCGGCCCGTGAAGAACAGGTGCGGCACGAAGATCAGCGGGGTCAGCTTGATCGCCGCCGCCACGCCGATCAGCACGCCCGCCCAGCGCGACCCGCGCGCGGAGAGCACCAGGACGTCCAGCACCACGAACGCCATCAGTATCAAGTTGATCTGGCCCAGGAACAGCGTCTTCCACACCGGTTCCAGCGCCAGAGCGGCGGCCGTTCCCGCCGGCAGCGCCCACCGGCTTCTTCCCAGAAGCGATGAGCCCCCCGGCGACGACGAAACCACCGTGATGACGACCATAAGACCGACCACCGACAAAAATGCGATCACACCCCAGACCAGGCCGGATGGCACCAGAGCGAGCGGCAGGAACAGCGGCGCGGCGGCCGGCGTGTAGGTGAACGGCAGCCGCACCCAGTCCGGCAGCGCGGTCAGCACGTCCCGCGTGTAGAGCGGCTCGCCGCGCAGCAGGGTCAGCGCCCCTGCGCGGTAGACGGCGCTGTCCGCGCCCACGTGCCACCCGGCCAGCCAGACGACCACACCGAAAGCCAGGACGAGAACCGCGAGCGTCCCGGCGAGCAGACGGCCGGTCCGCGCCTCAGACGCCGGTCGCGACGTCGACATGCTCGTCCGCAGCGGCCTTCTTCCGCGCCCGCCGCTGCAGCCCCCAGCGCAGGATGAGCGCGAGAGCCAGCACGACCGGCATCAGGATGTAGGCGTCCCCCACGATGTTCTGCCACACCTTCCAGTGCAGCTCGACGTTGCGGCCGTTCGGCAGGATCAGCAGCACGCAGCTGACGAACACGAACGCCACCAGCCCGGTCCCGACCCAGCGCTTCCACGCCGTCTTCGGGGTGGTCTTCGGCAGCCGCGAGACCAACAGCACGATCAGCGGGATCACCCAAACCCAGTGGTGGGTCCACGAGATCGGCGAGATCAGCAGCGTCCAGAACGCCGTGACCAGCAGCGCGGCCAGCGCCTGCCCCTTGCGGTGGAACCGCATGAGCAGCCACAGCGCCGGGATCGCCAGCAGGAAGCCGATGCCCATCGCCGCCTTCGACGCCCACGGCGCGAGGTCGGTGGCCCGGTTCATCAGCGCGTTCAGCGACTGGTTGCCCGCCCAGTGCACCGGCCCGATCCGGCCGGTGTCCGGCAGCGTGACGGTCCAGTACTTGGCGGCGTCGTGCGCGTTGATCAGGAACATCAGGCCCTGGAGCAGGACGAACGTCGCGAAGCCGCGCAGCGCGTCCTTGCGGCGGCCGGTGATGAACAGGTGCCCGAGGAACACCAGCGGCGTCAGCTTGATCGCCGCCGCGACGCCGACCAGCACCCCGCCCCAGCGACTGCCCCGCGCGCAGATGACCAGCATGTCCAGCAGGATCATGGCCATCAGGATCAGGTTGATCTGGCCGAGGAAGATCGTCCGCCACACCGGCTCGAGGGCGAGCAGGACCAGGAAGAACACGATGGTCGAGCGGGCGGGCGAGGCCCACCAGCGCGGCCCGTCCGCGGCCGGGCGCGGCAGCGCGCCGATCGCGATGCGGATCGACAGCGCCATCGCACCCAGCGAGACGGCCGTGATCAGCCCCCAGGAGATCTGGGTCGGGAACGCCGCGAGCGGGACGAAGATCAGCGCCGCCGTCGGCGGGTAGGTGAACGGCAGCAGCGCCCACCACGGTTCGCTGGGCAGCGTGTTGGCGTCGTAGAGCGAGTCGCCGTGCAGCAGCGTCAACGCGCCGGCCCGGTAGACCGCGCTGTCGACGCCGAGCACCCAGTCGTGCAGCGAGCCCCAGATGCCGTACCCGATCGCGACCAGCGGAATCACCGACAGGATCAGGATCGACCGCGGGCGGACGGACAGGCGGGCGAGTGACTTCCGCAGGGCCAGCCGGTGCTGGGATCTGGCCGCTGCTTCGCCGTCTACGTCGCTGGGTACGGTCCGGGTCACCGCACCAGGAAATCATGACCGGCCCGGTCGGGGTCGGAAGGGTCCGGACGAAAGCGGACTTTTCCGGTGTTCTACGCGCGCGCCAGGTGGGCCAGCAGGTCGCACGCGAGCTCGTGGGTGGCGGGCAGCCGCACCGCCGAGACGCGGGGCCGGCCGATGTCCGCCAGCTGGGCGTCCACCGACAGCCGCTCGTGCAACGCTCTTCGCAGCGCGACGCCGCGCGAAGCGACCCGCTCGTCCTTCGGGACCAGTGCCGCGACGACGGACGGCCCCAGCGAAGCGACGCTCTGGCCGCTGTCGAACACCTCCCGCAGCGCGTCCGCGACCAGGATCATCCCGGTCAGCCGCGCGAACCCGGCGATACCGCTGAGGTCGAGCGAGACGACCAGCAGCACGTGGTCCTCGGCGGCCGGGCGTTCGTGCGCGCCGGCGGCGCGGTAGACCTCCGCGAGCCGGGTGCGCAGGTAGGCGGCCGACGGCAGGCCGGTCAGCGGGTCGGTGACCTCGGTGTGCACGAGCTGGTCGGTGGCGACGTCCGCCCAGGCCAGCGCGGTGGTCCGGAGGAGCCGCGCCGGGGTGGCGTCGACGTCGGGCGCGACGAACCCGTCGCCGCCGTGGCCGAGCACCGCGTGCAGCGCGGCGAGGTCGGCGAGGGTCTCCGCGAGCCCCGCGCCGGCAGCCGCGCGGGCCCTGGCCAGCCCGGCCAGCGCGGTTTCGGCGGCCTCGACGCGGCCCTTGGCCATCACGGCCGCGCAGACGGCGTCGACCTCGGGCAGGGCCCAGTCGCTGGGGAAGCGCCAGCCGGCGGCGAGGCTGGCCGTGCGCCAGCGGGCCCGCAGCGTGCGCAGGGAAGCGTCGCGCTCGGCCTGTGCGGGAGTGGAGTCACCGGAGTCGGGTCGCGTAGCCGGAACATCCACTGGCCACCCCGCCCCTTTCGTCCGGTTCGTGTCGATCTTGGTGGTGCGCTTCACGGTGGGGACGTACCCCGGCGGGCGCCGTGACGCGTACTGACCAGTTTTTGTCGTGGAGCTTTCCCCCGGCCGGCCCCGGGGGTGGGTGATTTCGCTCCGCCGTCGGAGTCATCACCCGGACCACGACGTGACCGCCGGGGGTGGGTCAGTCACACTTGTCTCGCGTCCCGGATCGGCCCGTAATGGCAGGTCCTGGCTCTAGCCGACCGAGGAGTGCCGTGTCCACCGTTCCCGCCGATCTCAGCGGAAAGAGTGACGCCGAGCTGATCGCGGAGGTCCGCTCCGGGAAGATCGCGTCGTACGGCACGCTCTACGAACGGCACACCGGCGCGGCCCGCAATCTGGCCCGTCAGCTGGCCCGCTCGAGCTCCGAAGCCGACGATCTGGTGTCCGAGGCGTTCGCCAAGGTGCTCGACACGCTCCGTGGCGGCAAGGGCCCGGACACAGCCTTCCGGGCGTACCTGCTGACCGCCCTGCGTCACACTGCGTACGACCGCACGCGCAAGGAACGCCGGGTCGACCTCAACGAAGACATGAACCAGGTCGGCGGCGCCGCGGCCGAGGCGCTGACCGTGCCGTTCTCCGACACCGCGGTCGCCGGGCTCGAGCGGACGATGGCCGCCAAGGCGTTCGCGCGGCTGCCGGAACGCTGGCAGGCGGTGCTCTGGCACACCGAGATCGAGCAGCAGAGCCCGGCGGAGGTCGCCCCGCTGCTGGGGCTGACCGCGAACGGCGTTTCCGCGCTCGCCTACCGCGCCCGCGAGGGGCTCCGCCAGGCGTACCTGCAGGTCCACCTGCAGGAGAACGCCGAGGAACGCTGCCGCGCCTGCGCCGGGCGGCTCGGCGCGTGGACCCGCGACGGGCTGTCCAAGCGGGAACGCGCCCAGGTCGAGAGCCACCTCGACGAATGCGACCGGTGCCGGGCGCTGGCCGCGGAACTCGCCGACGTCAACGGCGGGCTGCGCGCGATCATCGCCCCGATCGTCCTGGGCGGCGCCGCGCTGGGCTACCTCGCCACGATCGGCGCCGCGAAGGCGAGCGCGGCCACGGCGGCCACCGCGGGCGCAGCCGCCGCCGGGGCCGCGGCGGCCGGCGGCAAGGCCGGCGCGAGCGGGAGTGCCGCCGGCGCGGGACCCCGCCAGTTCGCCGGGGTCGCCGCCTCGGGCACGGCGATCATCGCGGCCATCGTCATCGCGCTCACCGCGGGCGGCGGGACGCAGGAGATCCCGGCCGCCGTCCAGGCGCCGCCGTCGGCCCAGCCGGCCGAACCGCCGGCGCCGAAGCCGCAGCCACCGGTCCCGCCCGCGCCGGAGCAGCCGGACCAGCCACAGCAGCCACAGCAGCCACAGCTCCCGGCACCCCAGCCCCCGGCGCCCCCCGCGCCGCCCGCGGCTCCCTCGGTCGAGCCCGCGCCGCCGCCGGTCGCACCGCCCGCCCCGGCACCGCCGCCCGCGCCGGCCCCGCCCGCCCCGGCGCCACCGTCGATGTCCGCGACGACTCCGCCGGACGGCGTCGAGCTCAGCCCGGGTGCCGCGAAGAACCTGCCGATCACCGTGCGCAACGACGGCGGCAGCCCGTCCGATCCGGTGGCGGTCGCGCTGAAGCTGCCGCGCGGCGTGCGCGCGGTCGACACCGGCGGCGGCGGCGCGTCGATGGCCCGTGCGCAGGCCCCCGGCCCGATCTCGGTGAACTGCCCGGGCGGCGAAGGCACGGTCATCTGCAAAACCGGCGCCGGCCTGGAGCCCGGCCAGAGCGCGACGCTGAACTTCCGCCTGCAGGCCGACGAAGACGCCGAGGGCGGCACGGTGACCGGGTCGGTCACCGCCGGCGTGCAGATCTCCGTCGACGTGAGCGTCAAGGTCACCGTCAAGCTGCCGCGGGACGCCGTGGTCCTCGAGGCGAAGGGCGACGGGCTCTCGGCGTTCCCGTGGAACCACAACCCGCTGGTCTACGTGCGGGTCCGCAACACCGGCGAGTCGGCCAAACCGGTCACGGTCACCTTCGACCACCCGCTCTGGCAGTGGTGGAGCCTGCGCGGCTTTCCCTGCACGTCGACGAACCAAGGCGCGAGCTGCACGACGAAGAGCGCGGTGGCCCCCGGCCGGCACGTCAACCTGTGGGTGCGGCTGAAGGGCCGGCCGAACAACGGGCAGGTGACGATCGCCGCGCAGCTCGGCCGGGCGTCGGCACCACCGGTGACCGTGGACTTCGGCTGCTGGCGCCACTGGTGCGGCAAGGACCCGGTGCCGACGACGACGCCGTCGGTCCCGGTGCCGGCAAAACCCTCGAAGCCGCTGCCGTCGAAGCCGACGTCGAAACCACCGGCGAAAACGACGACCGAAGAGCCGTCGACCGAGCCGCCGGTTTCCCCGACCACAACGAGCGCACCGCCGCGGTCCGGCGGGAAACCCGGCGCCAAGCCGCCGACCGTCACCCCCGAACGGATTTTCGGCTGGCTGACCGGGTAGCGTCCGCTCGGTGCGCGAGCTGCTGGAAAAGCATCGCGAGCTCCTCCGCTTCGCCGTCGTCGGCGGGATCAGCTTCGTGATCACGATGTCGGTGAACTACGGCCTCAAGTTCACCGTGCTGCGAACCCACCCGGTGACGGCGCTGATCGTCGGCGTCCTCGTCGCGACGATCTTCTCCTACGTCGCCAACCGCGAGTGGTCGTTCCGCGCCCGCGGCGGCCGGGAACGGGCGCACGAGGCCACGCTGTTCTTCCTGTTCAGCGGCATCGCGCTCGGCTTGAACGCCCTTCCGCAGTGGTTTTCGCGGTACGTGCTGGACCTGCAGGCCCCGCGGCTGTCGCCGTTCGGCGTCGAGGTGGCCGACTTCGTCAGCGGCATCGTCATCGGCACGCTGCTGGGCACGCTCTTCCGCTGGTGGGCGTTCAAGAAGTGGGTGTTCCCGGACGAAGACGGCCGCTCGCGCGCGGTGCCCGTCGTGACCGCGGAGGATCCGGACATTCACGACAGCAAGGCCGCCTGAACCACAGGTCAACGCCTGTGCTCCTAGACTGCGTGGTGTGACCGTTGTGGAAACCGTGCTCAAGCGCACGCCGGAGCCACTGCGTTCGGTGCTGATCAAGCACCGGGAGCTGCTGAAGTTCGCGATCGTGGGCGGCACGACGTTCCTGGTCGACAACGGCGTCTGGTACGCGCTCAAGCTCACGGTGCTGGAGCCGAAACCGACCACGGCGAAGGCGATCGCGATCATCGTCGCGACCATCGTGTCCTACATCCTCAACCGCGAGTGGTCCTTCCGGACCCGCGGCGGGCGCGAACGGCACCACGAGGCGGCGCTGTTCTTCGTCATCAGCGGCATCGCGGTGGGCGTCAACCTGGTCCCCCTGATCGTCTCGCGCTACGTGCTCGACCTCGAGGTCCCGCACGTGACGTTCCTGGTGCAGGAGATCGCGGACTTCGCGAGCGGCTCGATCATCGGCATGCTGCTGGCCATGTTCTTCCGCTTCTGGGGCTTCAAGAAGTGGGTGTTCCCGGACGAGCTGGGCCAGCGGCGGCGGGACAACGACCAGGTCACCCGCCTGCCCTGACCGGGATCCGCCAAAAGTACTTGTCTTTTGACATGTAGTTGTCTACTGTCATACTCGTCAGTGTTTCCTTCGTGAGGACGCCGTCCGGGTTCGGCCGGGCGAGCGGGACGATTCGAGGTGGTTTCCGAGCGCGAAGAGGTCGCATCCGTGGCGCGGATGACGATGGAGCCTTTTCCCGACTCGACGGGGCGCGTGTTTCCGCGCGTCCGCATCTCTCGTCCCTTCTGACGAAACAAGGACATCCTCTTGAGCACCACCGCGCCTTCGCGCGCCCTGAAACCTGCCCTCGCGGGCTTGTTCCTGTCCGTTTTCCTCGCGATGCTCGACGCCCAGGTCGTCGCCACCGCGCTCCCCCGGATCGCCGCCGAGTTCGGCGGGACCGGCGCCTACGCCTGGGTCACCACCGCCTACCTGCTCGCCGGGAGCGCCACCGCGCCGCTGTACGGCAAGCTCGGTGACGTCTTCGGCCGCAAACGCGTGCTGCTGGGCGCACTCGCCCTGTTCCTGCTCGGCTCGCTCGCCTGCGGGCTCGCGCCGTCGGCCGGGGCGCTGATCGCGGGGCGGGTGCTGCAGGGCGCCGGCTCCGGCGGCCTCTTCGTCTCCGTCGGCGCTTCGCTCGGCGAGATGTTCACGCCCCGCGAAGGCGCGAAGTACTTCGGCTGGTTCTCGATCTGCTTTGCCGTCGCTTCGCTCGCCGGACCGGTCGTCGGCGGGTTGCTCACCGGGCTCGCCGGGTGGCGGTCGATCTTCCTGGTCAACCTGCCGCTCGGGCTCGTCGCCCTGGTCTGCCTCAAGGCGCTCGACCTGCCGCGACGGCGCCGGGAGGCGCCGTTCGACTTTGCCGGGGTCGTCTTGCTCGGCGGCGCGATCACCGGGTTCACCCTGCTCACGCCGTGGTCGATCGCCCTCGGCGCGGCCACGGCCGTGGCCTTCGTGTTCGTCGAACGGCGAGCCGAAGCGCCGGTGCTGCCCCTGCGGTTGTTCCGCGACCGGACGTTCACCGTGTCCGTGCTGCTCAGCGTGCTCGCCGGGTTCGCGTTCCTCGGCTCGGTCAACTACATCGCGGTCTTCCTGCAGGCCGACGCCGGGCCGGCCGAGGGCGGGCTGCGGCTGGTGCCGATGACGCTCGCCGTGTCGGTCGCCTCCGTCGTCGCGAGCAAGGTCATCACCCGCACCGGCGCGTACCGCTGGGCACCGCGGCTGAGCATGGCGCTCGGCCTGGTCGCGGTGCTCGGCCTGCTCACCCTGGACGGTCTGCCACAAGCCCTTGCCTGCCTGGTCGTCTTCGGCTTCGCGGCCGGGCTGAACCTGCAGGTCCTCGCCATGGCCACGCAGAACACCGCGCCCGCCGCGGACCGTGGCGCGGTCGCCGCCGGCGTCAACCTCGCCCGTGCGCTCGGCTCTGCCCTCGGCCCGGTCGCGCTCGGCTTCGCCTACCACGCCGGCTCCCACGGCGTGTTCCTCGCGCTGCTGCCCGTGCTCGCGCTCGCCCTCGTCACGGCGTTCGCGCTCCCCCACGTCCCGCTGTCCCGATAGGAGAACCACGATGATCTTCGTCCTCGGCGCCACCGGCAAGGTCGGCCGCCACCTCGTTCCCGCCCTGCTCGACGCCGGTGCCACCGTCCGCGCCCTGACCCGTGACCCGGCGAAGGCCCGGATCGACCCACGGGCCGAAGCCGTCCGCGGCGACCTCGACACGTCGGACCTGCCCGCCCTGCTGGCCGGCGCGGACCGCGTGTTCGTGCTGAGCCAGGGCCACAGCGCCGACCGGGAAGCGGCCGTCGCCCGAGCCGCCGCCCAAGCCGGCGTCACCCACCTCGTCAAGCTGTCCACCACGGGTGTCCACTTCGGACAGAAGGACCCGATCACCCTCGCGCACGCCGAAGCCGAGCAGGCGGTCCGCGAAGCCGGGCCGGCGTGGACGATCCTGCGGCCCGGCGCCTTCATGGACAACCGGTTCGCCTGGGTGGGCTCGATCCGCGGAGAAAACGCCGTGTACGTGCCCGACACCGACCCGCCGTCCGCGCTGATCCACGTCCGGGACATCGCCGCGGTCGCGGCCCTCGCGCTGACGACGTCCGGTCACGAAGGCGCGACCTACGAGCTCACCGGCGGGGAAGCCCTCACCACCGAGCAGCAGGTCGCCATCCTGGCCGAGGCGATCGGCCGTCCGCTGAAGTACGTCGAAGAAATCGAAAGCGCCGCGAAGGAGCGCCTGATCCGGATGTACGGCTGGCCCGCGAAGGCCATCGACGGGCTCTTCGCCCTCAAACGCGAGTCCGCCCCGCACGAACGCGTCATCTTCGACACCGTCGAGCGGCTGCTCGGCCGTCCGCCGCTGACCTTCGCGACCTGGGCGCGGGAGAACGCGTCCGCGTACCATCACCAGGAGTGACGACGCGGAGGTGAGGCGGATGGGTGACCTGCGCGTCCTCGTTGTGGACGACCATCCCCTCTTCCGGATCGGCGTGGGCACGCTGCTGGCCGCCGAACCCGGGATCGCGGTCGTCGGCGAGGCCGCGAGCGGCGCCGAGGCGGTCGAGGCCGCCGCCGCGCTGCACCCGGACGTCGTGGTGATGGACCTGCACCTGCCCGACCTGTCCGGGATCCAGGCGACCCGCCACATCGTGGCCGCGAACCCGGGGACCGGCGTGCTGATGCTGACGATGGCCGACGAAAGCGAGTCGGTCTTCGCGGCGATGCGCGCCGGTGCCCGGGGCTACCTGCTCAAGGACGCGGAGCCGGACGAGATCGTCCGGGCCGTCCAGGCGGTCGCCCGGCGGGAGGCCATCTTCGGCCCGGACATCGCGAACCGCGTGCTCGCCTTCTTCAACCAGCCGCCGCCGGCCAGCGAGCCGGTGTTCCCGGAGCTGACCGGGCGCGAACGCGAGGTGCTCGCGCTGATCGCGGCCGGGCACAGCAACAGCCTCATCGCGAGCACGCTGTGCCTGAGCCCCAAGACCGTGCGCAACCACATCTCGAACGTCTTCGCCAAGCTCCACGTCGCCGACCGGGCCGAGGCGATCGTCCGGGCCAGGGACGCGGGCCTCGGCCGGTCTGTGACAAGCGGGGCTTCGCCCCGGGCCGGGGGCTCCGCCACCCGGACCCCCAAACCGAAGTCTTGAAGGACGGTGCGTCCGGGCAACATCGGGACGCCGGTCCCATGCGCTCGGGACACGCGAGCGGGCAGGCTGGGCAGCCTGCACCGTTCGAGGGGAATGGGGAACGATGTTCGAATCCGACCGGACACCGGTGGTGGTCCGCGCCACCGATCCGATCCTGCACAACGGCGTCTGCATGGCGCTGCGTTCGCGCGACGACGTCCGGGTGGTCGACGGCGACCCGGCCGGGCAGGCCGTGGTCGCCCTGCTGGTCGCCGACCGGATCGACGAGGCGATGACCCAGCTGCTGTCCGCGCTGCACCACCAGGGCTTCACCCGCATCGTGCTGATCGCGGGCGAGGTCGACGACAACGAGATACTCAACGCCGTCGAGCACGGCGTCTGCGCGGTCGCCCGCCGCGCCGACGCGGGCCCGGAGGTGCTCGTCCGCCTGATCAAGGCCGCGGCGGCCGGGGAGGGTGCGCTGCCGCCCGATCTGCTCGGACGGCTGCTCAACCGGGTTTCGCGCTTGCAGCGCCAGGTGCTCGAGCCGCGCGGTCTGCGTCTCGGCGGCATGAGCGACCGTGAGACGGAGGTGCTCCGGCTCGTCGCGGCGGGGTACTCGACGCAGGAGATCGCCGACGAGCTGTGCTATTCGCAGCGGACGGTGAAGAGCATCCTGCACGACGTGACCAACCGGTTCCAGCTGCGGAACCGGTCGCACGCGGTCGCCTATGCGCTGCGGGAAGGGTTGATCTGAGCGGCCGGCCGAACGCTTGCTAACGCGGGACGCGCTCGGCCGGCCAGCGCACCTCGGGAACGTCGCTGGGCCGCGGCACCTTGAGGAACAGGCTGAACACCGCCGGACGGCGGTTCGACAGCTCCAGGCGGCCACCGTCGGCCTCGACCAGCGCACGGGCCAAGGCCAGCCCCACCCCCGTCGAACCCCCGCCGGAGAAGCCGCGCTCGAAGATGTGCGGCGCGAGCTCGTCGGGCACGCCGGGTCCGGTGTCGCTCACCTCGATCACCACCGTGCCCTCGGCGTCGCCGCGGCGGGCGATGAGCGTCACCGTGCCGGACCCGTGGCGCAGCGCGTTGTCGAGCAGGACCCCGATGACCTCGCGGAGGCGTCCCGGGGTGGCCCGCGCCATCAACCCGTCGGCCACGCGCGTCCGCAGGTTGCGGCCCTCCGAGCGGAGCAGCTCACGCCACTCCTGCGCCATCTCGGGCAGCTGCGTCGGCAGGTCCACCGGTTCCGCCCCGACCTCGCGGGCCGCGCGGGCCGCCGCCAGCAGCTCGTCGAGCGCCTCGGCGAGCCGGTCGGCCTGTTCCTGGGCGGCCTTCGACTCGTCGGCCACCTCGTCGTCCGGGTGCACGGTGAGCGGTTCCAGCCGCAGCTGCAACGCCGTCAGCCGGCTGCGCAGCTGGTGCGAGACGTCCCCGACGAGCTGGCGTTCCCGCTGCACGAGCTGGGCCAGCGCGGTGCCGGACGCGTCCAGCGCTTCGGCGACCATGTCGAGCTCGCCGACGCCGTAGCGGCTCGGGTCGGGCCGGAAGTCGCCGCCGCCGAGCCGGGCCGCGCGTTCGGCGACGTGCCGCAGCGGTTTTGCGAGTCGTCTGGCCGTCGCGATCGCCACCACCGCGCCGGTACCCACCGACAGCAGCACGAGCAGGACGACGACCAGCGTCACCGTCGTCTGCCGTTCGTGCATCGGTCCGGCCGGGACGGCGATCTCCACCTTGCCGTCGCGGGCCAGGTCCGCCGTCTCGGTGACGGTGTCGGGACCGGGACTGCTGCCGTAGCGCTTCTCGGTCTGGCCGCTGGCCCGGACGGTGAGCAGGCCGTTCGCCGGGACCGCCGCGCGCACCTGGTCGAGGTCGATCTCCTCGCCGTTGGCGATTTCGGTGTCGAGGATCGCCGCCGCCGCGCGGGCGTTCTCGGCGAGCGTCTCGCGGTAGCTCGACTCGATCTGCCAGCTCGCCACGATGCCCAGCGGGATGCCGAGGACCGCCGCGGTGACGGCGACGGCCAGCAGGATGGCCAGCAGGATGCGGCGGCGCACGGCTTATTCGGCGTTGAAGCGGAAGCCGACGCCGCGGACGGTCGCGATCCGCCGTTCGCCGTCGTGGGTCTTGCTGGTGCGGCCGGCGGCCTCGTCGGCGGCGATGGCGAGCTTCCGGCGCAGCCAGGACATGTGCATGTCGAGTGTCTTGGACGTCTTCGACTCGAGGTCGTTCCAGACCTCGGCGAGGATCTCGTCGCGGCTGACGACCTGACCGGCGCGGGTCATCAGCACGCGCAGCAGCTCGAACTCCTTGTTCGCCAGCTGGACCTCGTGGTTGTCCACGGTGACCAGCCGGGCACCGAGGTCCATCCGGACGCCGCCGGCCTCCAGGACCTCCGGCGCCCGGCGGCGCAGCAGCGCGCGGATCCGGGCCAGCAGCTCGGCGAGGCGGAACGGCTTGGCGACGTAGTCGTCGGCGCCCGCGTCCAGGCCGACGACGAAGTCGACCTCGTCGGTGCGGGCGGTGAGCATCAGGACGGGCAGCTCGGTGCCGTTGGCACGCAGGCGGCGGCAGACCTCCAGACCGTCCATCCCGGGCAGGCCGAGGTCGAGCACGAGCAGGTCGACGCGCTGGGCGGCGGTGGCGTCGAGCACCGAAGGGCCGTCGGTGACGACGTGGATCTCGTATCCCTCGCGTTCGAGGGCGCGGGAGAGCGGTTCGGCGATGGCCGGATCGTCTTCGGCAAGTAGGACCATGCTCACCTGGCCAACTCTACGGCGAGCGGGCGTGAAACCATCGTGACCGTGCCTGGCTACGAAGATGATCTGGCTCTCGCCACCCGGCTGGCCGACGCCGCCGACGCCATCACGACGGCGCGGTTCCGCGCGCTGGACCTGGCGGTGGAGCGCAAGCCCGACCGCACCCCGGTGACCGACGCCGACACCGCGGTCGAGGACGCGATCCGGGCGCTGCTGGCCTCGGAACGCCCGGCCGACGCGGTGCTCGGCGAGGAGCGCGGCGGGTCGGCGGCGACGGGGCGGGCGTGGGTGCTCGACCCGATCGACGGGACCAAGAACTTCCTGCGAGGAGTACCCGTCTGGGCGACCCTGATCGCGCTGGTTTCCGACGGTGACCCGGTGGTGGGCCTGATCAGCGCGCCCCTGCTGGGCCGTCGCTGGTGGGCGGCTTCGGGTGCCGGAGCGTTCTCTTCGGACGCCGCCGGGACGCGGCAGCTGTCGGTTTCGAAGGTTTCGTCCCTTTCGGACGCTTATCTGTCCACAACGGACCTGAACTCGTGGGTCGAGCACCACTCGCGGGAGAAGTACCTCGGCCTGGTGGACGCGTGCTGGGAGACCCGCGCGTTCGGCGACTTCTGGCACCACGTCCTGGTGGCCGAAGGCGCGATCGACGTGGCGGCGGAGTGCATCGTCAACCCGTGGGACGTCGCGGCCGCGCAGGTGATCGTGACGGAGGCGGGCGGCCGGTTCAGCGACCTGGACGGCGTCGGGCGGTACGACAACGGGAGCGCGCTCTCGACGAACGGCCGCCTCCACGACGAGACGCTGGCGATCCTCAAGCGCTGAGTTTCAAGCGCCCCAATGTGGCGGGGGGGGGGGGGGGGGGCCCCCCCCCCC
>NZ_JAVHJU010000045.1 GCF_031082405.1 Amycolatopsis sp. A133 | reverse complement strand
GCGGGTCGTGTGTGGTACGGCGGGTTCTAACCCGCCTTACCACTCACGACCAGCCGCGGCAGACCGGTCAAGGCAGCTTCAGCACCGCCAGCACCGCGTCGGCCATGCCCTGCTCTCCCCGGGCGTTCGGGTGGAGCGGGGCGGCCGGCGAGGCGGGCAGCAGGCCTTCCACCCAGCGCTGGTCGGACGCCGAACACACGTCGTGGCCCTTGCCCGGCGTGGCCGTGTCCGCGTAACCCGCGCGGTGGGCGTCCGCCTGGTCCTCGAGCATCTTGTTCAGCTTGGCCAGCGCGCCGCGGAAGTACTCGATGTCGCCCGCGCCGAACGGCAGTGACGGCCAGCAGCCGGCGCCGTCGGGCAGCACCGTCGGGTAGCCGACCACCACCACCTTCGCCTTCGGGGCCTTCTTGTGGATGCGGTCGAGGACCGCGCCGACCTTCGGGGCCGTCGCGTCGATGCGCTCCGCCAGCTGGTCGCGGCCGCCGGCCGTCAGGCGGTCCCGGCACGGCGAGGCGTTCTGGTTCGTCGTCGCGCAGGACGACGCGTACGAGAAGAAGCCGACGTCGTTGCCGCCGATGCCCACCGTCACCAGCGTCGTCGCCGCCGTGACGGCGTCCAGCTGCGGCGGGTTCGTGCCGTTGCCCGTCTTCTGCGCCCCGCTCAGGTTCGCCGTTGTCGCGCCGCTGCAGCTGACGTCGGCGAACTGCGCGGGCTTCAGCTTCGCCGAAACCAGGTGCGGGTAGTTGTCGTCCGAGCGGTCGCAGCCCGCCGGGGTGCCGGCCTGCCGCCCGGTCCGCGGCGACGACGTGTACGAGTCGCCGAGCGCGACGTACCGGCCGGAGCCGCCCCCGGTGTCCACGCCTTCCGGTGGCGCCGACGACGAGCCGTGCTGCCACTTGTAGTACCCGAAGGCCAGCAGCCCGACCACGAGCACGACCACCAGGCAGCCACCGCCACCGCTCTTCTTCGCCACTTCTTCGTTTCTACCGAACCCAGGGGGCCACCGGCCTAGTCAATCCGGGTGATCCGCTGCGCGAGCAGATCGTTGACGAGCCCCGCGCCCGTCTCCGGGTCGTCCACGCTCACCAGCACCGTCCGGCCGTTCTCCAAGGCCAGCACCAGCGCCGGGCCGCCGCGGACCTTGTACGCCGTCGTGCCGGTGACCGGGTTGAAGCGCAGGCCCAGCCCGCCGTCGGCGAACGTCGACAGCTCGCGCGTGGTGGCTTCGCGGATGCTGCCCAGCCCCAGGTGCCGCCACGGGACGCCGAAGAGGCCGAAGCGGATCGTCACACCCTTGGCGTCCACGGTCGCCGACAGCCGGTACGTCAACGCCGTGACCACCGTGCCGACCAGCGCGATCCACACGGCCGTCGCCCACGGGAACCCGGCGGGCAGGAGGGCGATCGCCACCGGGATCAGCGCCAGCGCCCAGAGCATCGCCGGGTTCGCCGCCCGGCCGGACCAGAACGCGCGCTGCCCGGCCCGCAGACCGACGCTCGGCCGGTGCGCGGCCCCCTCTTCGGGGACCGGCGGCGCCGGCAGGCCGCCGACGAGCGCCGCCACGACGCCGACGGCGGCCGCGCCCAGCATGAAGAACACCACGACCAGGCCGGTGCGGGCCGCGTGCCAGTCCGGGACGTCGAGGTTCGCCACGAGCACCGAAAGCAGGACGGCGGCCGGCAGGGCGGCGAACCCGGCGCCGACGCCGACGGTCGCGCGCGGCAGCGGCCGCCCGCGGCGCACCATGGTGACCGCCGTCGTGGCCAAGAGCAGCACGGCGGCCGCGCCGAGCCCGAGGCACACGCCGGTGAACGCCCCGAGCGGGGTGGAGCCGTTCGGCGCGCCGTTCCAGTCCGTGGCGACGGGGTCGGGCAACCGGCCCGTCCACGCGTTCTCGAGCGCGCCGGCGACGGCGAGCGCGGCGCCCGGCAGCACGGCGGTGGCGATCAGGACCCGGATCAGCTTGGTCATGAGTACTTCTCCTTCAACACCCCGGTGAGCTCGTCGAGGCCGACGCCCGTGCGCCGCGCCTCGCGGACCAGTTCCTCGGCCAGTTCGGCCAGCCGCGCCCGCGAGGACGCGCCGCCGATGACGACGGCGCCCCGGCGTCGCCGCAGGTCGATGAGGCCTTCGTCGCGCAGGAGCGCGTACGCCCGCAGCACGGTGTGGACGTTGATCTCGAGCGCCGTGGCCAGTTCACGGGCGGGTGGCAGCTGCTGCCCGGGCGCCGGGTGGCCGTCGGCGAGGGACCGGCGGAGCGACGAGGCCACCTGTTCGAAGAGCGGGACGGTGGAGCTCGGATCGATTTGAACGAGCATAGTTCTAACTATAATAGAACTATCAGACCGTGCGCGAGACCTGCGTCACACGGGAGGCGGAATCAGATCGCGGTCGTGATCAGTTCGGCGGCGAGGTCCAGGGCGTGGTCGACGTCCTTCGCGACGTAGTGCAGGTCGACGAGCACCTCGGTGATGCCCTCTTCCCGCGCGACGTCCAGGCACGGCGGGACGTCGGCGACCGTCTCGACGCCGGTGCCCCGGCGCGGGTTGATGCGCAGGACCCGGCGCAGGGCGCCCGGGTCGCGTCCGGCCTTCTCCGCCGCTTCGAGCGCGACCGACCAGAGGCCGTTCAGGTACTGCTTCGGCATCCAGCCCGCCAGCCAGCCGTCCGCGCGCCGCCCCACCCGCGCCAGCGCCGGCGGCGAAAACCCGCCGAGCAGCACCGGCGGGCGCGGCTCTTGGGCCGGGCGCAGACCCACCGTCGACGGCGCGATCCGCCACTGCGGGCCCTCGTGCGCCACGGGATCGCCGGTCCACAGCGCGTCGAGCGCGTCGAGGAGCTCTTCGAGCCGGTTGCCCCGGCCTTCCCACGGCACCCCGGCGGCGAAGTACTCCTCGCGCAGCCAGCCGAGCCCGAAGCCGACGTCCAGCCGTCCCGAACTGGCGAGATCGAGCGAGGTCAGCGCGCGGGCGAGCAGCACCGGGGAGTAGACCGGGCCGGTCAGCGCGCTCATCCCCAGCCGGGCCGTGCGGGTCACCGCGGCCGCGGCGGCCAGGGTCGTGAACGGGTCGGCGAAGGTCTCGAACTCCTTCGGGTACGGGTGCTCCGGCGTTCCACCACCCGGGTAGAGGTCCGACGGCTCCAGCGGCGTGAGGATCCGGTCGCCCACCCAGAGCGACGCGAAGCCGAGGTCCTCCGCGGCCGTCGCGAAGCGCGCCACGGCCGCCGGATCGGCGAGGGGGCCGTACTGGGGCAGCGCGAGCCCGAGCCGCAGCGGAGCCCCCGCCGTCCGGGGGGTGGTCGTCATGGCGCACATCCTGGCATGATCAGGTGGTCGGCGGGGAGTTTTCCGCAGGCCGGCCGGGGTGCGGTGGTCGATCGGGGGGCGCGGTTGCGGCCTCTCGCGAGGCTTGCCGTAGACTTCGGGACTTGGAACGCACTACGGTCATCCCCGCCTGGATGGTGGGGATGATGGAATGCGTCCTCGGGGGCTCCGAGAGATCGGGCTCCACAGGGGTGTAGCTCAATTGGCAGAGCAGCGGTCTCCAAAACCGCAGGTTGCAGGTTCAAGTCCTGTCACCCCTGCGTAACGGAACTGGTGGAGCGGAGGAGTGGTCGTGAGCGACAGCGACGCCAGCGGCGGCGAGCAGGACCAGGGCGGCACCGGGCAGAAGCCCGAGAGCCCGTCCCGTCCGGTCACAGCCGCTGCCCGGCGTGAGCGCCGTGCGACCGCTCGTCCGGCGGGGAAGTCCGCGGCACGTGCGGACGACAAGGCCCGCCCGGCCGGGAAGCCGGGGGAGAAGGCCGCCGCCGACGCGAAGGGCGCTCCGACTCCGAAGCGGGACCAGAAGGCGAAGAAGGCCTCCGTGTTCGCGCGGCTGGTGCGCTTCATCCGCGAAGTCTGGGCGGAGCTGCGCAAGGTCATCTGGCCCAACCGCAAGCAGATGGTCACCTACACCATCGTCGTGCTGGCGTTCGTGGTGTTCATGGTGGGCCTGGTGAGCGTGCTCGACCTGGCATTCAAGTGGGGCATCGGCAAGATCTTCGGCTGACGCGCCCCCGGGCGCGCGCCGATGGGGCCGAGGTCCCGGCCTTGGCCCGCAATGATCAACTGAGAGGACGGAACGTGACCTCCGAAAACGGCACATCAGCCGGTCACGACCTGACCGAGCTTTCCGACGAGCAGGTGCACGCGGCACTCGGTGACGAGGAGTCCGCGCACCTCGAGCCCGTCGACGTGTCGGACTCCGAGGACGACGCTTCCGTTGCCGACGACGCTTCTGTCGACGACGACGCTTCCGTCGACGAGGGCGGCGACGGCGCTGACGACGTCGCCGTGGCCGGCGAAGCCGAGGCCGAGCCCGTCGCGGACGACGAGGACCCGGTCGCCAAGCTGCGCTCCGAGCTGCTCGCCGCGCCCGGCGAGTGGTACGTCGTGCACTCCTACGCCGGGTACGAGAACAAGGTGAAGACCAACCTCGAGACCCGGACCCAGACCCTGGACGTCGAGGACTACATCTTCCAGATCGAGGTCCCGACCGAAGAGGTCACCGAGATCAAGAACGGCCAGCGCAAGCAGGTGCAGCGCAAGGTGCTGCCCGGCTACATCCTGGTCCGGATGGACCTGAACGACGCCTCGTGGAGCGCGGTGCGCAACACGCCGGGTGTCACCGGGTTCGTCGGCGCCACCTCCCGGCCGTCGCCGCTCACCGTGGACGAGGTGCTGAAGTTCCTCGCCCCGAAGGTCGAGAGCGAAGCCCCGGCGAAGTCGGCCAAGGGCGAGAGCTCTTCCGCTTCGTCGCAGCTCGGCGGTCCGACGGTGGAGGTCGACTTCGAGGTCGGCGAGTCGGTCACCGTCATGGACGGCCCGTTCGCGACGCTGCCGGCGACGATCTCCGAGGTCAACATCGACGGGCAGAAGCTGAAGGTCCTGGTGTCGATCTTCGGCCGGGAGACCCCGGTCGAGCTGTCGTTCAACCAGGTCTCCAAGATCTGACGGCCGGCCTCCTCGGCCGCAGTTCCCGCGTCCACGGCAGGTACGCGGGGGACGTAGTACAGGACAGGAAAAGAAATGCCACCCAAGAAGAAGAAGCTTGCGGCGATCATCAAGCTGCAGATCAAGGCGGGTGCGGCCAACCCCGCGCCGCCGGTCGGCCCCGCGCTGGGTCAGCACGGCGTCAACATCATGGAGTTCTGCAAGGCCTACAACGCCGCGACCGAGTCGCAGCGCGGGGACGTCGTCCCGGTCGAGATCTCCGTGTACGAGGACCGGTCGTTCGACTTCAAGCTGAAGACGCCGCCGGCCGCGAAGCTGCTGCTGAAGGCCGCGGGCGTGGAGAAGGGCTCCGGCGAGCCGCACAAGACCAAGGTCGCCAAGGTCACCTGGGACCAGGTCCGCGAGATCGCCAAGACCAAGGAGACCGACCTCAACGCGCACGACATCGACCAGGCCGCGAAGATCATCGCCGGCACTGCTCGTTCGATGGGCATCACGGTCGTCGACGCCTGACGCTTTACCCGTGGGAGAGCCGCGTGCTGGCTCGTCACCACACTGATCCGTTTTCGAAGTTAAGGACAGAAGCATGACCAAGCACAGCAAGGCTTACCGCCAGGCTGCGGAGCTCATCGACAAGGCGCGCCTGTACGCGCCGCTCGAGGCCGCGAAGCTGGCGAAGGAGACCTCCAAGACCAAGATGGACGCGACCGTCGAGGTTGCGATGCGTCTCGGTGTGGACCCCCGCAAGGCCGACCAGATGGTCCGCGGCACCGTGAACCTGCCGCACGGCACCGGTAAGACCGCCCGCGTCATCGTCTTCGCCGTCGGCGACAAGGCCGCCGAGGCCGAAGCCGCCGGCGCGGACGCGGTCGGCACCGACGAACTGATCGAGCGCATCCAGGGTGGCTGGCTCGACTTCGACGCCGCGATCGCGACGCCGGACCAGATGGCCAAGGTGGGCCGCATCGCCCGCATCCTCGGCCCGCGTGGCCTGATGCCGAACCCGAAGACCGGCACGGTGACCCCCGCGGTCGAGAAGGCCGTGAAGGACATCAAGGGCGGTAAGATCAACTTCCGCGTCGACAAGCAGGCCAACCTGCACCTGGTGATCGGCAAGGCTTCCTTCGACACCGAGAAGCTGGTCGAGAACTACGCCGCCGCGCTGGACGAGATCCTCCGCGCCAAGCCGTCGTCGGCGAAGGGCCGTTACCTGAAGAAGGTCACCTTCACCACCACGATGGGCCCGGGCATCCCGGTCGACCCGCTGCGGACCCGCAACCTCCTTTCCGAGGAAGCGGCTGTCTGAGTCGGACATCACCAGAAAGGGCGTCCCCGCTTGCTGCGGGGGCGCCCTTTCTTCGTGTCTTATTGACGTCATGCCGACTTTCGCGTCGTTCGACGGGCTCCGGTTGCACTACACGGTGTGGGACGGCGACGGCGCCCACCGCCCGGTGCTGCTGCAGCACGGTTTCGCCGCGGACACGAACGCGAACTGGATCTCCACCGGCGTCGTCGCGGCGCTGCGGTCGGCGGGCTTCACGGTCATTTCCCTGGACGCGCGCGGCCACGGCCGCTCCGAGAAGCCGCACGACGAGTCCCGTTACACGGAAGACAGCATGGCGCGGGACGTCTCGGCGCTGCTGGACGAGCTGGCCCTCGACGAGGTTTCGATGGTCGGCTACTCGATGGGCGCGATCATCGCCCTGACGGTGACGGCGGCGGACAAGCGCATCCGCTGCCTGGCCACGGGCGGCGTGGGTTCGGGCATCGTCGACTTCGGCGGCGTCGACCTGCGCGTGGTGAAGCCGGCGGACATCGCTTCGGCGTTGCTGGCGGAGGACCCCTCGGTGGTGCCGCCATCAGGAGTGCCGTTCCGGTTGCTGGCGGACGCGGTCGGCGGCGACCGGCAGGCGCTGGCGGCGGTGGCACTGGCTTCGCGGCACGGTCATTTGGACCTGTCGGCGATAGGAGTGCCGACGCTGGTGCTGGCGGGCGAGCAGGACCAGCTGGCGGCCGAGCCGGAACGCCTGGCGGCGGCGATCGCGGGAGCGCGGCTGGTCCGGATCCCGGGGGACCACATGACGGCGGTGATGTCACCGGCGTTCGCGGATGCCCTGGTGTCGTTCCTGGCGGCGCCGCACCCGCGCTAGCGGCTGGTCGGCGTCGCGGTCGGGGCGCTGCTGCACTTTGACGGCCCGATCGCGTGGTCGGTGATGAGCCACTGCCCCTTCTCGACCTTCGAGACCGTGAAAACACCCAGTGCCGGACCGCCCGTGACGGGGAAGGTGCACGAATCGATGGTCACGGTGTCCCCGGGCAGGGGTGCCGAGACGCTCGACGGCAGGGATTCGGCGTAGTCGTTCTTGTTCGTCACCTGGGTGGCGAGGAACTCGACGGCCTTCTTGCAGTCGGTCTGGGCGGTGCTCTGGCGGAACGTCTGGGCGATGTCCTGCGCGAAGCGGGTCTGGATGTCGCGCTGCCCCTCGTTCTGGAACCGGCCGCAGGCGTCGTCGACCCGGCCCTGGGCGACGTTGTGGTAGACCATCCGCACCGCCTCGTACGGGTTCGTCGAGAACACGTGGTTCGTGTGGTACTTCCCGCCGCCCTCCTGGGCGAGCTGGGCGGAGGTCTTGCCGGCGTCGTTGGGGAAGAAGTGGTTGTACAGCCATGTCCCCGCGACCGCGAGCAGGATGAACGCCAGTACCCAGGCGAGGACCTTCTTGCCGAGCCAGCTCACCCACTTCGGCGCCCGGCGGCGCTCGACCGGGACGAGCTGGTAGCCCGGCGGGATGAGCGGAGGCTGACCACCCGGCTGGGACGGCGGGGCTTGGACGACGCCCCCGTCCGGTGAAGGGGCCGGCTGGTTGCCCTGCTGGGCCTGGGTGAAGCGCAGGTAGTCCTGGAACTGCTGGAACTGGCGGAACTGCTCCAGCTGCGCGGGGTCCACCGGCGGCTGCCCCGACGGCTGGGGAAGCGCCGGCTGCCCGAAGGGCTGGGGGAGCGCGGAAGTGCCCTGAGCCGGCGCCGGAGTGCCGGACGGCTGCGGAAGCGCCGGAGCGCCCTGGGCCGGCGGTGCGCTCCCGGGCTGCCCGTTCCCCCCGGCGGGCGCCTTCGAGCCCGCCGGTTCGATGTCCGAGCCCGGCTTTCCGTCATCGCGCTGCTCCGCCACGTCACCATGATGCCCTTCGAGGCCTCCCGGGGAACCCCCAGGCGGCCAAAACGCAGGTCAGGACGGGCCCCGGGAAAACCTCGACAGACGACCGGGTATAGTTCACAACGGTTCTACCGAAGACCGCTGGTTTTCCCCGCTCCCCGCGGGGAACGAAGGCCCCGCACTCGCCGGGCGGCCCGCGCAGGAGGAACGAGGCCGGGCACCCAGGTGCCCGATGACGCCCCGCGCCTGTCTGCGCGAGGGCGTTTTGTCGTTTCGGGGCTCCTCGAAGCCAGTGGAAACACTAGCCAAGAGAGGAGGCGACCATGGCGAAGCCCGACAAGGTGGCGGCCGTCGCCGAGATCGCGGAGAGCTTCCGCAGCAGCTCGGCCACCGTCGTTACCCAGTACACCGGCCTCTCCGTGTCACAGCTGTCTCAGCTGCGCCGCGCTCTCGGCACCAGTGCCAAGTACCGGGTCGCGAAGAACACCCTGGTCAAGCGGGCGGCCGAGGACGCCGGCATCCAGGGTCTCGAGGACCTGTTCGTCGGCGCGACCGCCATCGCCTTCGTCGAGGGTGAAGCCGTCGACGCCGCCAAGGCGCTTCGCGACTTCGCGAAGGACAACAACGCGCTTGTGATCAAGGGCGGCTACATGGACGGCAAAGCGCTGTCCGTGGACGAGATCAACCGGATCGCCGATCTCGACAGCCGTGAGGTCCTGCTCGCCAAGGCGGCGGGCGCGTTCAAGGCGAAGCTGTCCCAGGCCGCCGCGCTGTTCCAGGCGCCGGCGTCCCAGGTCGCCCGCCTGGCTGCCGCGCTGGAGGAGAAGCAGCGCAACGCCACCGGTACCGAAGCAGCCGAAGCACCCGCCGAGAGCTGAACCACCCCCCACCCCGAACGCCTAGTTCGTTTTTCTGAGAGGAAGCCATCATGGCGAAGCTGAGCACCGCCGAGCTGATCGACGCCTTCAAGGAGCTGACCCTCCTCGAGCTGTCCGAGTTCGTGAAGGAGTTCGAGGAGACCTTCGACGTCACCGCCGCCGCGCCGGTCGCCGTCGCCGCCGCCGGCCCGGCCGGTGCCGCCGCCGAGGCCCCCGAGGAGCAGGACGAGTTCGACGTCGTCCTCGAGGGCGCCGGCGACAAGAAGATCCAGGTCATCAAGGTCGTCCGCGAGGTCGTCTCGGGCCTGGGCCTGAAGGAGGCCAAGGAGCTGGTCGAGGCCGCTCCCAAGGCCCTCCTGGAGAAGGTCGACAAGGAGGCCGCCGAGGCCGCCAAGGAGAAGCTCGAGGCCGCGGGCGCCAAGATCACCATCAAGTGATCCCGGGCGCGCCGGCGCCTACGCACCACCTCGCGAAAGGGGCGGGCATCCACTCGGATGCCCGCCCCTTTCCGCGTCTACGACTTCCTGAGCTGCGGGCCGCCACCACCCCTAGGAGTGTGTCCGAATCTCCCCGGGGGTCCCTAAATCGTGGACCCGGGCTCGCGGACACCTGCGCCGTTGCCCCGTTTGGGCTACCGTGCTGCTCATTGGCGATCACGGCGGGGTGACGATGAGTTCGGGGCTGGCCAGAAAAGAAAACTGGTGAGTAACCTGTTCGCACTCAGCTCGTTGCACCTGGTTGACGCGGGTTCGTGGGCGCCACCGGCCCACATCCGCCGCCGGCGTGGGTGGCAGGGTGTGGCAGCGGGCGCAATGACGCGGAACAGCTCCTGGAGGTGCGATGGGTGCCGAGGTGGTCATCGAAGGTCTGACGAAGTCCTTCGGTAAGCAGACCATCTGGCGGGACGTCACGTTGACGCTCCCCCCGGGCGAAGTGTCGGCGATGCTCGGTCCGTCCGGAACCGGCAAGTCGGTGTTCCTCAAGTCGATGATCGGGCTGCTCAAGCCCGACCGCGGCCGCTGCGTGATCAACGGGGTCGACATCGTCACCTGCGCCGAACACAAGCTGTACGAGATCCGGAAGCTCTTCGGCGTCCTCTTCCAGGACGGCGCGCTGTTCGGCTCGATGAACCTCTACGACAACGTCGCTTTCCCGCTGCGCGAGCACACGAAAAAATCCGAGACGGAAATCCGCCGGATCG
Source organism: Amycolatopsis sp. A133 (assembly GCF_031082405.1). Lineage (GTDB taxonomy): Bacteria > Actinomycetota > Actinomycetes > Mycobacteriales > Pseudonocardiaceae > Amycolatopsis. The sequence continues at coordinate 90,286 of NZ_JAVHJU010000045.1, read as the reverse complement.
TGCTCGAAAAGCTGGACATGACCGGTCTGAACGGCGCCGACAAGAAGCTGCCGGGCGAGATCTCCGGCGGGATGCGCAAGCGCGCCGGCCTCGCCCGCGCCCTCGTGCTGGACCCGGAGATCATCCTGGTCGACGAGCCGGACTCCGGCCTCGACCCGGTCCGCACCACCTACATCTCGCAGCTGTTCCTCGACGTCAACGCGCAGATCGACGCGACGTTCCTGATCGTCACCCACAACATCAACCTGGCCCGCACGGTGCCGGACAACCTGGGCATGCTGTTCCGCAAGGAACTGGTCATGTTCGGCCCGCGCGAGGTGCTGCTGACCAGCGAGGAGCCGGTCGTCAAGCAGTTCCTCAACGGCAAGATGCAGGGCCCGATCGGCATGTCCGAGGAGAAGGACTCCGCGCAGATGGCCGCCGAGCAGGCGATGTTCGACGCCGGCCACCACGCGGGCGGGGTCGAGGACATCACCGGGGTGCCGCCGCAGATGCAGACGACGCCGGGCGTGCCGACCCGGATGGGTGCCGTGCGCCGGAAGGACCGGGTCATGGAGATCATGCACCGGCTGCCGCCGGCCGCGCAGGAGAGCATCATCGAGTCGCTGAGCCCGGAGGAGCAGCGCCACTACGGCGTGCGCTCGCACCGGGGTCAGCCGCAGCAGGTCGGGGCCCGCCCGCAGGGTGACGGCGTCCCGAACCAGCACCACGGCCAGCTGCCCGCCGAGCAGGTGGCGCGGATCCCCGGCGGCCAGCCGCCGAGAACCGGCACGCACCGCCTGCCACCGAACAACGGGCCAGGTGGCCGGTGAGTTCTCCCGCAACACAGGCGAAGATCCCCGGCATCGGCATGCTCCGCGAGACCGGGAACCTGTTCGCTCTCGGCCTGGACATCGTCCGCGGCCTGTTCCAGCGCCCGTTCCAGCTGCGGGAGTTCATCCAGCAGTCGTGGTTCATCGCGAGCGTGACCATCCTGCCGACGGCCCTGGTGGCCATCCCGTTCGGCGCGGTCATCTCGCTGCAGTTCGGATCGCTCGCCCGCCAGCTGGGCGCGCAGTCCTACACCGGCGCGGGCTCCGTGCTCGCCACCGTGCAGCAGGCCAGTCCGCTGGTCACCGCGCTGCTGGTGGCGGGCGCCGGAGGAAGCGCCGTCTGTGCTGATATCGGTGCCCGGACCATCCGTGAAGAGATCGCCGCGATGGAGGTGCTGGGCGTCTCCGCGGTCCAGCGGCTGATCGTGCCGCGCACCCTCGCCATGATGCTGGTCGCGCTCCTGCTCAACGGCATGGTCAGCGTCATCGGCGTGCTGGGTGGCTACTTCTTCAACGTCGTGCTGCAGGGCGGGACGCCGGGTGCGTACCTGGCGAGCTTCTCCGCCCTCGCGCAGCTGCCCGACCTCTGGGTCGGCGAGCTCAAGGCGCTGATCTTCGGGTTCATCGCCGCCGTCGTCGCGTCCTACCGGGGCCTCAACCCCTCCGGCGGCCCGAAGGGCGTCGGGGACGCGGTGAACCAGTCCGTGGTCATCACGTTCTTGCTGCTGTTCGTCGTGAACTTCGTGATCACCCTGATCTACCTGCAGATCGTGCCCGGAAAGCTGGACTAGCGCCATGACGTTCCTCCAGGGCGCCAAGCGCGTCGTCAACCGACCCCTCCAGACGCTGGACACCCTCGGTGACCAGATGTCGTTCTACGGCCGGGCGCTGCTGTGGACGCCGCGGACCCTTCGCCGCTACACCAAAGAGGTGCTCCGGCTGCTGGCCGAGGTGAGCTTCGGCTCCGGCTCGCTCGCGGTCATCGGCGGCACGGTCGGTGTGATGGTCGGCCTGACGCTGTTCACCGGTGTCCTCGTCGGCCTCCAGGGTTACTCGGCGCTGAACTCGATCGGGACGTCGGCCTTCACCGGCTTCCTGACCGCCTTCTTCAACACCCGCGAGATCGCGCCGCTGGTCGCGGGCCTCGCCCTGAGCGCCACGGTCGGCGCCGGGTTCACCGCCCAGCTGGGCGCGATGCGGATCTCCGAGGAGATCGACGCACTGGAAGTCATGGGCGTGCCCAGCCTGCCGTACCTGGTCACGACCCGGATCATCGCCGGGTTCGTCGCGGTCATCCCGCTCTACATCATCGGCCTGCTGAGCTCGTACCTCGCGTCGAGACTGGTCGTCATCTACATCTACAACCAGTCGGCCGGCACCTACGACCACTACTTCGACCTGTTCCTGCCACCGCAGGACGTGCTCTATTCGTTCATCAAGGTGCTGCTGTTCAGCGTCCTGATCATCCTGTCGCACTGCTACTTCGGGTACCGGGCGACCGGTGGCCCGGCCGGCGTCGGCGTCGCGGTCGGCAAGGCCGTGCGGCTGTCCATCGTCACGGTGTCGATCATGAACTTCTTCATCGGGTTCGCCATCTGGGGAACCGACGTCACGGTAAGGATCGCGGGATGAGGGTGCTCCGGCGCAGGCTGCTCGGCCTGCTGCTCATCGCCGTGATGGTCGGCGGGGTGGCGCTGTCCATCGCGCTCTACGACAAGGCGTTCACGCCGGTCGTCACGGTCAAGCTGCAGGCCGACAAGATCGGCAACCAGCTGATCGAGCAGTCCGACGTCAAGGTGCGCGGGCTGATCGTCGGCTCGGTCGAGGACATCGTCGCCACCGACCACGGCGCCGAGCTGACCCTGGCGCTCAAGCCGGAGTCGGCGAAGCTCATCCCGGAGAACGTCTCGGCGCGGTTCCTGCCGAAGACGCTCTTCGGCGAACGGTTCGTGTCGCTGGAGATCCCGAAGGACCCCTCGGCGAAGACGCTGTCCAGCGGGGACGTCATCCCGCAGGACCGCACGTCGAGCGCGGTCGAGCTGGAGCAGGCGTTCTCCCACCTGATGCCGGTGTTGCAGGCGGTCCAGCCGCAGAAGCTGTCGGCGACGCTCACCGCGATCTCGACCGCGCTGCAGGGCCGCGGCGACCAGCTCGGCGAGACCCTGACGCAGCTGGGCAGCTACATCGGCGAGCTGAACCCGCACGAGCCGGAGCTGCAGCACAACCTCAAGGCGCTCGCGGAGTTCTCCGACCACCTGAAGGACGCGGCCCCGGACCTGGTGCAGAGCCTGGACAACCTGAGCACGACGACCCGGACCGTGGTCGACGAGCGGCAGAACCTGGCCAACCTCTACGGCAGCCTGACCCAGGCCTCGGTGGACCTGCAGACGTTCCTGCAGAACAACAAGGACAACATCATCTCCCTCGTCGACACCGCCCGGCCGACGGCCGAGCTGCTGGCGAAGTACGCGCCGGAGTACCCCTGCGTGATCTCCCAGATGGCCAAGAACGTGCCGCTGATCGACCAGGCGCTGGGCAAGGGCACCAACCAGCCCGGCCTGCACGCGACGATCGAGATCATCGTGCCGCGCGCGCCGTACCAGGCGGGCAAGGAAGAGCCGCGGTTCGACGACAAGCGCGGGCCGCGCTGCTACGACGCCGACAACCTGCCGAAGCCGTTCCCGTCGGAGCCGCCGGACGGCGCTTTCCAGGACGGCACGAAGCACCAGGCCGCGCCGAAGACCGTCGGTGAGGGCCTGAACCCGGCCAAGTTCAAGAGCGACGCGACCGGCGGCAACGGCAGCGGCGGTGATCTGGCGTACTCGACGGCGGAGCAGGGCTTCCTGGCCGATCTGCTCGGCCCGCAGCTGGGTCTGAACGCCGCCGACGTCCCGGGCTGGAGCTCGCTGCTCGTCGGCCCGCTGTACCGGGGTGCGGAGGTGACGGTCAAGTGAGGGGCCTGCTCGCGCCGCTGATCAAGCTCGGCATCTTCGTGGTCGTCACGGTGCTGTTCACGACGATCCTCGGGATCAGCATCGCCAACATCAACACCACCAGCACCAACGCCTACAAGGCGCGCTTCACCGACGCGACGCTGCTGCTGCCCAACGACGACGTCCGCATCGCGGGCGTCCGGGTCGGGCAGGTCAAGGACGTGCACATCGTCGACAAGCGGCAGGCCGAGGTCGAGTTCGAGGTCGACTCCGGCCGGACGCTGCCGGCCGGGGTGACCGCGCAGATCAAGTTCCGCAACCTGGTCGGCCAGCGCTACGTCTCCCTCGGCGAGGGAGACGACAGCTCCGGCAAGACGCTGCAGCCCGGCGGCACCATCCCGCTGGACCGCACCACGCCCGCGCTGGACCTGACCGAGCTGTTCAACGGCTTCAAGCCGTTGTTCACCGCGCTCAACCCCGAGGACGTCAACAAGCTGTCCTACGAGGTCATCCAGGTCCTGCAGGGCGAGGGCGGCACCGTGGAGAGCCTGCTGTCGCACACGGCGTCGCTGGCCACCACGATCGCCGACAAGGACCAGGTGATCGGCGAGGTCATCGACAACCTCAACTCGGTGCTCGACACGGTCAACGCGCACACCCCGCAGCTCAACGACCTGATCGTGAAGCTGCAGCAGCTGGTGTCCGGGCTGGCCGCCGACCGCAAGCCGATCGGCGACGCGATCGAGAGCCTCGGCAACCTGGCCGAGACGACGTCCGGGCTGCTGGGCGAAGTCCGCGAGCCACTGAAGAACGACATCAGCGCACTCGGGAACCTGACGAGCGCGCTCAACAAGAACGAGCCGGAGCTGGAGCACTTCATCCAGTTCCTGCCGACCAAGGTGAGCACGCTGACCCGCACCGCGGACTACGGCTCCTGGTTCAACTTCTACGCCTGCGAGTTCTCCGGGAGCGTGAGCTTGCCGCCACTGATCAACGACGTCGCCCTGCCCCTGATCCCGGTCAACCGGGCGAGGTGCACGGGATGAAGTCCTTCCAGAAGCGCAACCCCGTGCCGATCGCCCTGGTCGGGATCGTCGTGCTGGCGCTCGGTTTCACCGCCGCGCTCAACTCCGACGACCTGCCGGTGATCGGCGGCGGCACCACCTACAGCGCCGAGTTCAGCGAGGCCTCCGGGCTGCAGAAGGACAACGACGTCCGGATCGCCGGCGTCAAGGTCGGCAAGGTCAGCGACATCGAGCTCGACGGTGCGTCGGTGAAGGTGTCGTTCAAGGTCAAGGACGCCTGGCTGGGCGACCGGACCAGCGCCGCGATCAAGATCAAGACGCTGCTCGGGCAGAAGTACCTGTCGCTGGACCCGCAGGGCGAGAACGCGCTGAACCCGGGCACCGGCATCCCGCGGGACCGGACGATGGCGCCGTACGACGTGCTCGACGCCTTCCGCGGACTGTCCCAGACCGTCGACAACATCGACACCAAGCAGCTGGCGCAGAGCTTCGACACGATCTCGCAGACCTTCGCCAACACGCCGGAGGACGTGCGGGGTGCGCTGTCGGGGCTGTCGAAGCTCTCGGACACGATCGCCTCGCGCGACCAGCAGCTGTCGAACCTGCTGGCCAACACCCGCGAGGTGTCGCAGACGCTGGTCGACCGCGACGCCGAGGTGCAGAAGCTGCTCGACGACGGCAACGACCTGCTCGCCGAGCTGGCCAAGCGCGAGGACGCGATCACCGCGCTGCTGAACGGTTCCCGTGCGCTGGCGACGCAGCTGCAGGGCCTGATCGACGACAACGACAAGCAGCTCGACCCGGTGCTGACCCAGCTCGACCAGCTGACGTCGATGCTGCAGCGCAACCAGGACTCGCTGGCCGAGGGCCTCGAGAAGTTCGCGCCCTTCATCCGCGTCTTCACCAACACCATCGGCAACGGCCGCTGGTTCGACAACTACATCTGCGGCCTGGTGCTGCCGTCGTTCGGCCCGATCAACGAAGAGGGGTGCTACACAAAATGAGTGACACCCGCTTCGGATCGGCCCTGACCCGGGGCTTCACCATCGCGATCGTGCTCGCGCTCGTCGTCGCCGGCGGGATCTGGTGGACCCTCAAGGACGCCGGCCGCAACCACCTGACCGCGTACTTCGCCGGCGCCGTCGGCCTCTACGAGGGCAACAGCGTGCGGATGCTCGGCGTCGACATGGGCACGGTCACCAAGATCCAGCCCATGGGCAACCAGGTGAAGGTCGAGTTCGAGTACGACCGCTCGGTCGCGGTCCCGGCCGACGCGAAGGCGCTCATCGTGGCGCCCTCGCTGGTGTCGGACCGCTACGTCCAGCTGGCCCCCGCCTACACCGGCGGCCCGCGGATCTCCGACGGCGCGGTCATCGGCCTCGACCGCACCGAGGTGCCCCTGGAGGTCGACCAGCTGGCGGCCAGCCTGGCCCGGGTCAGCGAGACCCTCGGCCCGAACGGCGCCAACAAGAACGGCTCGCTGTCGAACCTGCTGAACACCGCGGCGGCCAACGTCGACGGCAACGGCCAGGCGCTGCACGACACGATCACCAAGCTCGGCCAGGCGGCCGGCACCCTCTCCGGCAACAAGGACGACCTGTTCTCCACCGTGGAGAACCTCGGCAAGTTCTCCCAGACGCTGGCCGACTCCGACCAGCAGGTCCGCAGCTTCGAGAGCCGGCTGGCCGACGTCAGCGGCTACCTGGCGTCCGAAAAGGACAACCTGGCCGCGACCGTGCGGCAGCTGGGCACGACGCTCACGGCGGTGCAGGCGTTCATCGACGCCAACCACGACCGGCTCAAGTCCAATGTGGACAAGCTGGCCGGCATCACGAAGGTGCTCGTCGACGAGCGCGGCTCGCTGGCGGAGATCCTCGACGTCGCCCCGGTCGGCCTCAGCAACCTGGTCAACACCTACAACGGCGCGGCCGGCACGCTCGACGCCCGGCCGAACCTCAACGAGCTGACCCAGCCGCCGCTGGTGATGATCTGCCGGCTGCTCAAGCAGGTCGGCACCAACAGCATCCCGGACGTGCTCGGCAACGCCTGCGAGAGCATCGCCGGCGTGGTCGACAAGGTGATCCCGCTGCCGTCCGTGGCGCAGACCGTGCAGGCCCTGCAGTCCGGTCAGCTGCCGCCGCTGCCGCTGCCCATCGCCGGGCAGCTCTACGGAGGTGGCCAGTGAAGAAGCTCCTGACCGTCGGAGTGCTCGCCACGGCATCCGCGCTGACGCTCTCCGGTTGTGCCTTCAAAGGCATCTACGACCTGCCGCTGCCCGGCGGCGCCGACCTCGGCGACCACCCGTACACGGTGAACGTCGAGTTCCGGGACGTGCTCGACCTGACCCCGCAGGCCGGGGTGAAGGTCGACGAGGTACCGGTCGGCCGGGTCGAAAACGTCGGGCTCACCAAGGACGGCTGGCACGCGCTGGTGACGCTGAAGGTCAACGGCGGCATCAAGCTGCCGGCCAACGCGATCGCCAACGTCAAGCAGTCCAGCCTGCTCGGCGAGAAGTACGTCGAGCTGGCCTCGCCCGGCGACGACCAGGCCCGCGGCAAGCTCGCCGACAACGCGACCATCCCGCTGGCCCGCACGAACCGCAGCGTCGAGGTCGAAGAGCTGCTCGGCGCGCTGTCGCTGCTGCTCAACGGCGGTGGGGTCGACCAGCTCAACACCATCACCAAGGAGCTCAACAACGCCACCTCCGGCCGCGAGCCGGACATCAAGGCGCTGCTGGACAACGCGAACCAGCTGGTGACGAACCTCGACCGGCAGTCGCAGAACATCACCCGGGCCATCGACGGGCTGAACCGGCTCTCCTCGACCCTGAACGGCCAGAAGGACAAGCTGGTCGGCGCGGTCGACAACCTCGGGCCCGGGCTCGGCGTGCTGGAGCAGCAGCGCGGCCAGCTGGTCACCATGCTGCAGGCGCTGGACAACCTCTCCGGCGTCGCCACCGACACGGTGAACAAGTCGCAGAAGGACCTCGTCGCCGACCTGAAGGCGCTGACCCCGACGCTGCAGAAGCTGGGCGAGGCGGGCAACGACCTGCCGAAGGCGCTCCAGCTCCTGTTGACGTTCCCGTTCAGCGACCAGGCGATCAACGGCGTCAAGGGCGACTACTTCAACCTGTACGCGAAGGTGGACCTGAACCTGAAGACGATCGTCGACAACCTGGGCAACAGCCGGCAGAACGCCCTGGCCGGGCAGCTGCCGCTGGCCGGGCTGACCGGCGGGGTCCAGGGCACGCCCGCCAACCAGCCGCCGCCGCTGCCGATCCCCGGTGCCGGGCAGCAGTCCTCGCAGTCGAAGCCGGGCCTGGGCAACCTCTTCGGGCTCCTGTCGGGAGGTGCGGGCTGATGCTGATCCGCCGGACGAAGATCCAGCTGATCGCCTTCGTGGTGATCTCGGTCGTCGCCATCGTGTACGCGCTGATCCGGTTCGCCGGGCTCGGCAGCGTGTTCGGCAACGACGGCTACACGGTGAAGCTGCAGCTCAACGAGTCGGGCGGCATCTTCACCAACGCGGAGGTCACCTACCGCGGTTACAACATCGGCCGGGTCGGTGAGATGCGGCTGACCCAGACCGGGCTCGAGGCCGACCTGAACATCGACCCGTCGGCCCCGCGGGTGCCCGCGGACCTCGACGCCGTCGTTGCCAACCGGTCAGCCGTCGGCGAGCAGTACGTCGACCTGCGGCCCAAGGCCGACCAGGGCCCGTACCTCGCGGCCGGCTCGGTGATCCCGGCGAGCAAGACGACCACCCCGGTCAGCACCGACCGGCTGATCGGCGACCTCGACTCGCTCGCCGCGTCGGTTCCGGTCGACTCGCTGCGCACGGTCGTCGACGAGTCCTACGACGCTTTCCGCGGCACCGGCGGCGACCTGCAGAAGCTGCTGGACACCGCGCGCAGCTTCACCACGACCGCGCAGGAGTACCTGCCGCAGACGATCCAGCTCCTGGACGCCGGCGGCCAGGTGCTGGACACGCAGAACGCCGAAGCGGCGAACTTCGCCTCGTTCAGCAAGAGCCTCAACGAGCTCACCGGCACGCTCAAGAACTCCGACGGCGACCTGCGGAAGCTCATCGGCATCACGCCGCAGGTGGCGTCGCAGATCAGCGAGGTGCTCGCCGAGTCCGGCCCGGGGCTGGGTGCGCTGACGGCGAACCTGCTCACCACGGCCAACCTGACCGTGACCCGCCTCGACGGGATCGAGCAGGGCCTGGTCACCTACCCGGCGCTGGCCGGCGCGGTCAGCAGCGTCGCGCCCGGCGACGGCACCGCCCACCTGGGCCTGGTGCTCAACCTGTTCAACCCGCCGGCCTGCACGAGGGGCTACATCCCGTACTCGCAGTTCCGGACGGGCAACGACCTGACGCCGCGGCCGGCGAAGGACGACGCGTACTGTGCCGAACCGAAGGGCAGCCCGATCAACGTCCGCGGTGCGCAGAACGCACCGTACGGCGGGGTGCCGGTCGCGCCGTCGGACAGCGACGTCGCGGCCAACGCGAACCGGCCGGCCGAAGAGCTGGCCGAGGAGCGGAACACCCGGGGGGTGCCGGGCATCGTCGGCAGCCCCGGCGTCAGCCTGAACAGCCTGGGCTCGCTGCTCGGCCTGTCCTGACCGGGATTTGATGACCGTTACCTACTCTGGAGTGTCATGAGCACGGACCAGCCGGCCGCCACGCCGGTCGAGGAGGAGTCCTCCGCGACGCCGTCGAAGGACTCCTCGCGGATCCTGGTGCTCGGCGCCGGGGCGCTGGCACTGGCCGGCCTCATCGCGGCGGCCATCTTCGGCGTCCAGTGGTGGGTGGCCGAGAACGATGACAACGCCAGCCTGGCGGCGTCGCGCGAGGCCGTCGTCAAGGCGGGCACCAACGCGCTGAAGGCCTACACCGAGGTCGACTACACGGATCTGGACGGCTTCTTCGCCCGGCAGAAAGCCGTGTCGGACGAGAAGATGTCGCAGCAGATCGACCAGTCGGCGCCGACGTTCCGCAAGGCGCTCACCGACGCCAAGACGAAGGTAACCACGGACGTCCAGGACATCGCCGTCGAGGAGCTGGACGACCACGAAGGCAAGGCGAGCTTCCTCGCCGCCATCGCCACGACCGTCACCCAGGGGGACAAGAGCAGTGCGAAGCCGCTGCGCCTCGAAGTGTCGATGACCCGGGTGGGCGATGATTGGAAGCTGTCCGGCATCGACAGCGTCCCGCTCGTCGCGGCCGGCCAGTAGCGTCACCCGTAAGGAGCCCGTAGTGCCCCCCTCCCGCCGCCAGCCGCCTCGCAGCACTCCGTCGCCGTCGCGGCGGCCCCGCGTGGCCGGTACGCGCAAGCCCGCGACGGACGAGTCCGCCGCCGAGCGGACCGGCCAGCAGCCCGCCGTCCCGCCCGCCGAGACGCGGAAGCCGCGGCCGCGGCCGGTGCCGCGCCCGGTGCCGGTGCCCCGGCCGGTCGCCAAGCCCGAGCCGGCCGAGTCGACCAGCGGGCAGCTCGACACCGCGGCCGCCGAGGACACGCAGGTCTTCGCGGCGGTCGGCACCGAGGAAGAGCCCCAGGTCGACGCGCTCACCGGTGAGCCGGCGTCGGACGAGGAGGAGGCCCCGGAGCGGCCGGCCCCGCGGCGGAAGAAGCGGGACACGGGGATCGCGAAGCCGACGGAGGAATCCGAGGTCCCGGTCGCCGCTTCGGAAGACGAGCCGGCGAAGCCCGCGGGCTCGAAGGTGCCGAAGCCGTACCTGGTCGCGGGCGCGCTGGTGCTCGTCGCGCTGATCCTGGGCGGGCTGGCCTTCTGGTTCAAGTCCGAGGAGGTCAAGGTCTCCTCGGCGACGAGCAACACCGCGCTGCTGGACGTCGCGAAGACGGCCCAGGTCAAGGACGCCGTCTCGAAGGCGGCCGAGGCGCTGTTCTCCTACGACTTCAACAACATCAAGAAGACCGAGGACGCGGCGAACGACCTGCTCGCCAACGACGACGTCAAGAACAAGTACAACTCGCTGATGGGCGAGGTGAAGCGGCTCGCGCCGGCCCAGAAGATGATCGTGACCTGCAAGGTGACGCGCTCGGCGGTGATCATGCTGAACGGCGACCTGGCGAAGGTGATGGTCTTCGTCGACCAGACCTCGACCCGCACGGACACGAAGAAGACGACGGCGGGCACGGCGCAGCTCCACCTGAACGCCCAGCTGCAGGGCGACAAGTGGAAGATCACCGACATGGACACCTACAACGCCCCGAAGGTCCCGGCGGCGTCGCAGGCACCCGCGCCGGCGCCGGCTTCCCCCTCGCCGACGAAGTAGCGCGTTTCGAACTACCCACGTTGGTAATGGCTCCCACCGGGCGGTGTGGGCGAGTCTGATCGGGCTTGGTCCGTGCAGGCGTCGTCCGTGATCGGTGGGAATCCATGCTCGAGGTGGCTTTGATCGGTGCGGGGCTCATCGCCCGGCTGCACCTGGAAGCGTGGCTCGGCACCGGGGCCGCCGTGCGGGTCTACTCCGACGACGACCGGGGCGCCGAACTGGCCCGGGAGTTCGGGGCGACGGCCGCCGGCTCCCTGGCCGAGGCGCTCGACGGCGCGGACGCCGTCGACATCTGCACGCCGACGGCGAGCCACCACGAGATCGCCATGACCGCCATCAACGCCGGTGTGGGCGTCGTGTGCGAGAAGCCCCTGGCCGCCAGTGCCGAAGAGGCCGAAGAGATCGTCGCCGCCGCCGAAAAGGCGGGGGTGCGGCTCTACGCTGCCCACGACGTGCGGTTCGCCGCGCCCTATGCGCGGCTGCACGAGCTCGTCGCGAGCGGACGGCTGGGGGAAGGCGCGGTCGGCCGGTTCTCCTTCTCCGCCTACCACCCGCGGCCCTGGACCGGGACCGCCTCCGCGCGGTCGGGCGGCATCCTGACCGACCAGCTGCTGCACGGCGCCGACCTCGCCCACTGGGTCTTCGGGGACGTCGTTCGCGTGTACGCCTGCTACCAGGGCGAGATCGCCACCCCGGCGCCCGAAGGGGCCGTCGCGACCGGGACCGCCGTGCTCACCCACGCCAGTGGCGCCATCAGCCAGGTCGTGAGCCGGTGGACGGCCACGCCGCGGCCACCCGTGCGGGTGGCCTTCCACGTCTCGGGCACCGGCGGCACGGTGAGCTACGACTCCGAGTGGCCCCAGGAGGTCCGGGTCGTCGACGGCATCGCCGAAAACTTTGCCTACGGCGGGCCGTCGGTGTTCGCCACCGAAATGCGGGAATTCGCCGCGGCGTTCGCCGGCGGTCCCGAGCCGCGGATCGGCCCGAAGGACGCGCTGGCCGCCGTGCGGATCATCCACGCCGCCGCCGAGTCCGCGTGGACCGGGCGGGCCGTCGAACTGCCGGTGAGGGGAGCAGCGTGAAGGTCGCCATCCTGTCGTCCGCGCCCGAGGTTTACGCCGGGGCGCTGCGCGGCCTGCCGGACGTCGAAGTTGTCGCCGCGGCGGGCTGGGACGCGTTCGAGCCGGTCCGGCGGGCGGCCGAGGCCGGTGCGCGCGTGCTGTGCGAATACCCGCCCGCGGCCAAGGAAGCGGACCTGGAAGCCATGATCGACGCCGGCGGCGACCGGCTCACCTTCGCGTCTCCGGCCTGCCACGGCGAGGCCTTCGCCGTGGTGCGCAACGGAATTGCCGGCGGCGGTATCGGTGAGCTGACGACCGTCCTCGGCTCGTTGACCACGAGTGCGGACGGCGTGCTGGGTGCCGCCGCGCCGTACCTGCTCGACCTCGCGGATGCCGTCCTCGGTGGTGAGCCCGCGCGGCAGGTGTACGCCCAGACCAACATGGTCCTCAGTGGACGGATCGGGGAAAGCGCGGCGGTGCTCACCGTGCGGTACCGGAGCGGGAAGGTCGCGTCGTTCGACTGCCGCCGCAGCGGTTCCGCGACGGGCCGGCCGGTCGTCACATTCATCGGGGACAAGGCGAGCGTGCAGTACGACGCCGGTCCCCGGCTGCTCGGCGGCGAGCGGGCCGAACCGGGTGGCGAAGACCTGCTTGCCTTGATGCTCAAGGATTTCCTGGGTCCGGGTGCCGGGCCGGGGCCGGACGGCCGGGCCGCTCTGCGGACGTTCCGGATCGTCCAAGCGGCCTACGAATCGGCGCACACCGGGCAGCCCGTCGACCTGCCACCCGGCGCCTGACGCGGCTCCGGCTCGAAGGGGTTTTCTCCTGTGCCACAGGAGGAAGCCCCTTTTTTGCTGCCCTGAGCGGCCGCGCAAAGGGCTCTACCAGAGTGGGGGATGTCGCCTTGCGGCAGCTCGCCTAGCCTGAATCGAGAATGAAAAGACTGGTCTTTGCTGGGAGATCCCCGAAACAGGTCGACTGAGTTCGTCGAGAGGTGGAGGCCGCGATGAGTGTTACGCAGGTGAAAATCGCGTTGAGCGGTGGACCGGCCGAACTGGCGTTGGCGCACCGCAGTGTTGACGCTTCCGCGCTGGAGAACACGCTCAAGATCCGCCACGGAGCCGGTTACGAGCACTTCGTGCACGGCGGCGAATTCGAGGCCGTCGACGGCTGCGAGATCGCGGTCTTCCGGTGGTCGCACCGCACGAAGATCGCCGAATAAAACGGTGACCACCGGGGCTTCGCCCCGGGCCGGGGGCTCCGCCACCCGGAGCCCCCGAAAGAAGTCGCCGGATCTCCCACGGGAAAGGTTTCCATGACCGACGCAATATCCTTCGAGGTGCCGTGGGCGCGGATCGACAAGTTCGATCCGCCCGCGGTGTTCGACTCTCTGCGCGAAGAACGTCCGCTCGCGAAGATGGTTTACCCGGATGGGCACGTCGGCTGGATCGTTTCCAGCTACGACCTGGTGCGCGAGGTCCTCAGCGACCCGCGGTTCAGCCACAGCTGCGAAGTCGGCCACTTCCCGGTGACGCACCAGGGTCAGGTCATCCCGACCCACCCGTTGATCCCCGGCATGTTCATCCACATGGACCCGCCCGAGCACACCCGCTACCGCAAGCTGCTGACGGGCGAGTTCACCGTCCGCCGCACCAGCCGGCTGATCCCGCGCGTCGAGGCCGTGGCCGCCGAGCAGATCGAGGTCATGCGGGCGAAGGGCGCACCCGCGGACGTCATCATGGATTTCGCCAAGCCGCTCGTCCTGCGGATGCTGGGCGAGCTCGTCGGCCTGCCCTACGAGGAACGCGAGCGGTACGTGCCCGCGGTGACCCTCCTGCACGACGCGGAAGCGGACCCGGCCGAGGCCGCGGCCGCCTACGAGGTGGCCGGGGCGTTCTTCGACGAGGTCATCGAGCGGCGGCGCAAGCAGCCGGCGGACGACCTGATCAGCTCGCTCGTCAACGAGGACCTGACCGCCGAGGAACTGCGCAACATCGTCACCCTGCTGCTGTTCGCGGGGTACGAGACCACCGAGGGCGCGCTCGCCACCGGCGTCTTCGCGCTGCTGCACCACACCGACCAGCTGGCGGCGCTGCGCGCGGAGCCGGCCAAGCTCGACGCCGCGATCGAGGAGCTCCTGCGCTACCTGACCGTCAACCAGTACCACACCTACCGCACCGCGCTGGAGGACGTGAAGCTGGAGGGCGAGCTGATCAAGAAGGGCGACACGGTGACGGTGTCGCTGCCCGCGGCCAACCGCGACCCGGCCAAGTTCGCCTGTCCCGCGAAGCTGGACATCGAGCGCGACACCTCCGGCCACGTCGCCTTCGGCTTCGGCATCCACCAGTGCCTGGGCCAGAACCTGGCCCGCATCGAGCTCCGCGCCGGGTTCACGGCGCTCCTGCGGGCGTTCCCCGACCTCCGCCTGGCCGTCCCGGCCGACGAGGTGCCGTTGCGGCTGAAGGGTTCCGTCTTCTCGGTGAAGGAGCTCCCCGTCTCCTGGTGAGCGGCCTTCCCCCCGAACACCCGAAAGGATCTGCGGCACAGTGCGCACCGATCTCATCAAGCCACTTCACGTCGCACTCCTCGAGAACGCGACCCGTTTCGCCGGCAAGCCGGCCTTCGCCGACGACCACCGGGTGATCACCTACGGCGACCTGGAGGCGCGGACGCGCCGGCTGGCCGGGCACCTGGCCGGCCTCGGCGTCCGGCACGGCGACCGGGTGGCGATCTGCCTCGGCAACCGGGTGTCCACTGTGGAAAGTTACTACGCGGTCCTGCGCGCGGGCGCCGTCGGCGTGCCGCTCAACCCCGGCTCGGCGACGGCCGAGCTGGAGCACCCGCTGGCCGACAGCGGCGCCTCGGTGGTCATCACCGACACCACGCAGGCGGCCCGGCTCCGGCTCGCGCCGCACGTCGAGTTGCTGGTGACGGGCGACGTCCCGGCCGGCGCCCACTCGTACGACGAACTCGCCGCCACCGAACCGGCCGAGCCCGCCGCGGACGACCTCGAACTCGACGAACCGGCGTGGATGTTCTACACCTCGGGCACGACCGGACGGCCCAAGGGCGTCCTGTCGACGCAGCGCAGCTGCCTCTGGTCCGTCGCGTCCTGCTACGTGCCGATCCCGGGGCTGAGCGACGAAGACCGGGTGCTCTGGCCCCTTCCGCTGTTCCACAGCCTTTCGCACATCGCCTGCGTCCTGTCCGCCACGGTGGTCGGCGCCAGTGTCCGGATCATGGACGGCAGTTCCGCCGAGGACGTCATGCGGCTGCTGCGCGCGGAGGACTCGACGTTCCTGGCCGGGGTGCCCACCACCTACCACCACCTGGTGCGGGCCGCCCGGCAGAGCGGGTTCTCGGCACCGAGCCTGCGGATCGGCCTGGCCGGGGGAGCGGTCCTCGGTGCCGGGCTGCGGAGCGAGTTCGAAGAGACCTTCGGCGTCCCGCTGATCGACGCCTACGGCAGCACCGAGACGTGCGGGGCCATCACCGTGAACCCGCCGGACGGAACCCGGGTCGATGGGTCCTGCGGCCTGCCCGTGCCGGGTGTCGGCGTGCGCGTCGTCGACCCCGGCACCGGCCTCGAAGTCCCCGCCGGCGAGGAGGGCGAGGTCTGGGTCAGCGGCCCGAACGTCATGCTGGGCTACCACAACAGCCCGGAAGCGACCGCCGCGGCGATGCGGGACGGCTGGTTCCGGACCGGCGACCTGGCCCGCCGCGACGAGGCCGGCTACTTCACCATCTGCGGCCGGATCAAGGAACTGATCATCCGGGGCGGTGCGAACATCCACCCCGGCGAGGTCGAAGCGGTCCTGCGCACGGTCGACGGCGTCGCCGACGCGGCGGTCGGCGGCGCACCGCACGACACGCTCGGCGAGGTGCCGGTCGCGTACGTCATCCCCGGCCCGTCCGGGTTCGAGCCCGCCGCGCTGATCAAAAAGTGCCGCGAACGGCTGTCCGCCTACAAGGTGCCGGAGCGGATCCTCGAAGTCGCCCACATCCCGCGGACCGCGTCGGGCAAGATCCGGCGGGGCCTGCTGGCCGGCGAGCCCGCCCAGCTGCGGTACACCGCGACCGAACACGAGGAACAGTCCCGGCACGCCGACGAGGCCGTGGCGGCGGCGCTGCGGGCCCGGCTGTCCGGTTTGGCCGGACGCGCCCAGAGCGAACTGCTGACGGACCTCGTCCGCACCCAGGCCGCCGACGTGCTGGGGCAACCGGTCCCGGCCGAGCGGGCGTTCCGCGATCTCGGCTTCACCTCGCTGGCCATCGTCGAACTGCGCAACCGGCTGACCGAGCACACCGGGCTGTGGCTGCCGACGAGCACCGTCTTCGACCACCCGACGCCGGCGGCGCTCGCCGCGCGCGTCCACGACGAGCTGCTCGGGATCACCCAGGCCGTCGCCGAGCCGGTCGTGGCGGCCGACCCCGGCGAACCGATCGCGATCGTGGGCATGGCGTGCCGGCTCCCGGGTGGCGTGGCTTCCCCGGACGACCTGTGGCGGCTGGTGGCCGAGCGCGTCGACGCCGTCTCCGGGTTCCCCGGCGACCGCGGCTGGGACCTCGACAGCCTGATCGACCCGGCCCGGGAACGCACCGGCACGTCGTACGTCGGCCAGGGCGGATTCCTCCACGACGCCGGGCAGTTCGACGCCGGGTTCTTCGGCATCTCGCCGCGCGAGGCCGTCGCCATGGACCCGCAGCAGCGGCTCTTGTTGGAGACGTCGTGGGAGGCTCTCGAAAACGCCGGGGTCGACCCGATCGCGTTGAAGGGCAGCGACACCGGCGTGTTCTCCGGCCTGATGGGCCAGGGGTACGGCTCCGGTGCGGTGGCGCCGGAACTCGAAGGCTTTGTCACCACCGGGGTCGCGTCGAGCGTGGCCTCGGGCCGGGTCTCCTACGTGCTGGGCCTGGAAGGCCCGGCCGTCACCGTGGACACGGCGTGTTCGTCGTCGCTGGTCGCGATGCACCTGGCCGCGCAGGCGCTGCGGCAGGGCGAGTGCTCGATGGCCCTCGCGGGCGGCGTCACCGTGATGGCGACGCCGGGGTCGTTCGTGGAATTCTCCCGCCAGCGGGCCTTGGCGCCCGACGGGCGGTGCAAGGCGTTCGCCGCGGCGGCCGACGGGACCGGCTGGTCCGAGGGTGTCGGCGTGGTCGTGCTGGAGCGGCTGTCGGTGGCGCGCGAGCGCGGCCACCGGGTGCTCGCCGTGCTGCGCGGCAGCGCGGTCAACCAGGACGGCGCTTCCAACGGGCTCACCGCACCGAACGGCCGGTCGCAGCAGCGGGTCATCCGCCGCGCACTGGCCGCCGCTGGGCTGGCACCGTCCGATGTGGACGTCGTCGAGGCCCACGGGACCGGGACGACGCTCGGTGACCCGATCGAGGCGCAAGCGTTGCTGGCCACCTACGGGCAGGAGCGGGAAACGCCGTTGTGGCTCGGCTCGCTCAAGTCGAACATCGGCCACGCGCAGGCCGCCGCGGGGGTTGCGGGCGTCATCAAGATGGTGCAGGCGCTGCGCCACGAGGTCTTGCCGCCGACGTTGCACGTCGACCAGCCGACTCTTGAAGTGGACTGGTCGGCGGGTGCGGTTTCGTTGCTGACCGAAGCTCGTGCGTGGCCGCGGAACGGACGGCCGCGCCGGGCCGGGGTGTCGTCGTTCGGCGTCAGCGGGACCAACGCGCACCTGATCCTGGAGGAAGCGCCGGATGCGGGTCTGCCGCAGCGTGTCGTGAGTGGAAAAGAGGGTTCTAACCCGCTTTTTCACTCACGACCGCCGGTGGTGCCGCTCGTGGTGTCGGCGCGGAGCGCGGCTGCGCTGGCCGGGCAGGCCGAGCGGCTGGCGGCGTTCCTCGAAGGGGACGTCTCGCTGACCGAGGTGGCCGGAGCGCTGGCCTCGCGGCGGGCGGTGCTGGACGAGCGCGCGGTCGTCGTGGCCGGTTCGCGCGAGGAAGCCGTGACCGGGCTGCGGGCGCTGAACGCGGCCGGTCCGGGGACGCCGGGCAAGCTCGTGTGGGTGTTCCCCGGCCAGGGGACGCAGTGGGCCGGGATGGGCCGTGAGCTCTTGGACGCGTCCCCGGTGTTCGCCGAGCGGATCGCCGGGTGCGCGGCCGCGCTGGAGCCGTGGATCGACTGGTCGCTCATCGACGTCCTGCGGGGCGAGGGCGACCTGGATCGGGTCGATGTGCTGCAGCCCGCCTGTTTTGCGGTGATGGTCGGGCTGGCTGCCGTCTGGGAGTCCGTGGGAGTCCGGCCGGACGCCGTCGTCGGGCACTCACAGGGTGAGATCGCGGCCGCGTGCGTGTCCGGGGCGTTGTCCCTCGAGGACGCGGCGAAGGTCGTGGCCCTGCGCAGCCAGGCCATCGCGGCGGAACTCTCCGGGCGGGGCGGGATGGCGTCGGTCGCCTTGGGCGAGGGCGACGTGGTCTCGAAGCTGGTGGCCGGGGTCGAGGTCGCCGCCGTCAACGGCCCGTCGTCGGTGGTGATCGCCGGGGATGCCCAGGCCCTCGACGCGACCCTCGAAATCCTGTCCGGCGAAGGCATCCGGGTCCGGCGGGTGGCGGTGGACTACGCCTCGCACACCCGGCACGTCGAGGACATCCGCGACACTCTGGCCGAGACCTTGGCCGGGATCAGCGCGCAGGCGCCGACCGTGCCCTTCTACTCCACCGTCACGAGCGAGTGGGTGCGCGAAGCCGGGGTCCTGGACGGCGGCTACTGGTACCGGAACCTGCGCAACCAGGTCCGGTTCGGGGCGGCCGCGACGGCCCTGATCGAGCAGGGCCACCAGGTGTTCGTCGAGGTGAGCGCGCACCCGGTGACGGTCCAGCCCTTGAGCGAGCTCACCGGGCACGCGGTCGGGACATTGCGGCGTGAAGACGGTGGCCTGCGCCGGCTCCTGACCTCGATGGGCGAACTGTTCGTCCGCGGCATCGACGTGGACTGGACGGCGGTGGTGCCCGCGTCCGGGTGGGTCGACCTGCCGACCTACGCCTTCGACCACCGGCACTACTGGCTCGAGCCGGCCGAACCGGCGTCGGCCGGCGACCCGGTCCTGGGCACGATCGTCAGCACGCCCGGCTCGGACCGCCTCACGGCCGTGGCCCGGTGGTCACGCCGGACACACCGGTGGGCGGCGGACGGCCTGGTGCCGAACGCGGCGCTGGTCGAGGCGGCTATCCGGCTCGGCGACCTGGCCGCCACGCCCGTCCTCGCCGAACTGACCATCGACGTGCCTGTCCTGCTACCGCCACGCGGTGGCCGGGACGTCCAGCTGATCGTCGGCGAACCCGGCGAGCAGCGGTCGCGTCCGATCGAGATCTTTTCCCGCGAGGCGGACGAACCGTGGACGCGGCACGCCCACGGCACCCTTGCCCCTCCCGCCGCTGCCGAGGTGACGGAACCGGCAGCGGCGGGAGTCGCCACCGACGTCACCGTCGACGGCCTGCGAGACGCGGACCGGTACGGGATCCACCCCGCGCTGCTGGACGCCGCCGTCCGCACGGTCGTCGGCGACGACCTGCTCCCGTCCGTCTGGACCGGCGTGTCCCTGCACGCCGCCGGGGCCACGACCGTGACCGTGACGCCGACGGCGACCGGCCTGCGGCTGACCGACCCGGCCGGGCAGCCCGTCCTGACCGTCGACTCCGTGCGCGGCACGCCGTTCGCCCCCGAGCGGGGGACCGCCGACGCGCTCTTCCGCGTCGGCTGGACGGAAATCCCGCTGCCCGGCGTGGTCGAAACCGACGTCCTGCCGTACGAAGCCACGTCGGTCGAGGCGACCCTCTCCGCGCTCCAGGCCTGGCTGGCGGACCCCGCGGAAACCCGGCTGGCCGTCATCACCGGGGACTGCACCGAACCCGGCGCGGCCGCGATCTGGGGCCTGGTGCGCTCGGCGCAGTCGGAACACCCGGGCCGGATCGTTCTGGCCGATCTCGACGACCACTCCGTGCTGCCCGCCGTGGTGGCGAGCGGCGAGCCGCAGGTGCGGGTGCGCAACGGCGTCGCGTCGGTGCCCCGGCTGGCCCGGGTGTCCCCGCAGCAGCACGAGCGGCCGCTCAACCCCGAAGGCACTGTCCTGATCACCGGTGGCACCGGAACGCTCGGCGCGCTGACCGCCCGGCACCTCGTCACCGCGCACGGCGTCCGGCACCTGGTGCTGGTCAGCCGCCGCGGTGAAGCGCCTGAGCTCCACGACGAGCTGACCGCGCTCGGCGCGTCCGTCACCATCGCGGCCTGCGACGTGGCGGATCGGGCGCAGCTCGAAGCCGTCCTCGGGGCGATCCCGGCCGAGCACCCGCTCACCGCCGTTGTGCACACCGCCGGCGTCCTCGACGACGGCGTCGTCACCGAGCTGACCCCGGCCCGGATCGACACCGTGCGGCGGCCGAAGGTGGCCGCCGCCCGGCTCCTGGACGAGCTCACCCGCGACGCCGACCTCGCCGCCTTCGTGCTGTTCTCCTCCGCGGCGGGCGTGCTGGGCAACCCCGGCCAGGCCGGTTACGCCGCGGCCAACGCCGAACTGGATGCGCTGGCCCGCCGGCGGAACAGCCTCGGCCTGCCCGCCGTGTCCATCGCCTGGGGTTACTGGTCGGCGGTCAGCGGCATGACCGAGCACCTGGGCGCCGCCGACCTGCGCCGCAATGAGCGGATCGGCATGTCCGGCCTCGACGCCGCCGAGGGCATGGCGCTGCTGGACGCCGCCATCGGCACCGGCGGCGCGCTCGTGGCGGCCAACTTCGACGTCCCCGCGCTGCGAGCGACGGCGAAGGCCGGCGGCCCGGTGCCGCCGCTGCTGCGCGGCCTGGCCCCGCTGCCGCGCCGTTCGGCGGCCACGACCGCGTCCCTGACCGAGCGGCTCGCCGGTCTGGGCGAGGCCGAGCAGGCCGAGGCCCTGCTCGACCTGGTCCGGCGGCACGCCGCCGAGGTACTCGGCCACTCCGGCGCCGGCGCCGTCCACACAGGACGGACCTTCAAGGACGCCGGCTTCGACTCGCTGACCGCGGTGGAGCTGCGGAACCGCCTCGCGGCCGTGACCGGGCTCACCCTGTCCCCGGCGATGATCTTCGACTACCCGAAGCCCCCGGCGCTCGCGGAACACCTGCGTACCAAGCTCTTCGGCGAAAACGCACCGCGTCCGGCCGAGATCGGCACGGCCGCGGCCGAAGAGCCGATCGCGATCGTGGCGATGGCGTGCCGCTTCCCCGGCGGCGTGCACAGCCCGGAGGACCTGTGGCGGCTGGTCGCCGACGGCGCCGACGCCGTCACCGAGTTCCCCGCCGACCGCGGCTGGGACACCGACCGGCTCTACCACGAAGACCCCGACCACGAGGGCACCACGTACGTGCGGCACGGCGCCTTCCTCGACGACGCCGCCGGGTTCGACGCCGCCTTCTTCGGCATCTCGCCGAACGAGGCGCTCGCCATGGACCCGCAGCAGCGGTTGCTGCTGGAGACGTCCTGGGAGCTGTTCGAACGGGCCGCGATCGACCCGACCACCCTCGCCGGGCAGGACATCGGCGTCTTCGCCGGCGTCAACAGCCACGACTACAGCATGCGGATGCATCGGGCCGCGGGTGTCGAAGGCTTCCGGCTCACCGGCGGTTCGGCCAGCGTGCTTTCCGGCCGCGTCGCCTACCACTTCGGCGTCGAAGGCCCGGCCGTCACGGTCGACACGGCGTGCTCGTCTTCGCTGGTGGCCCTGCACATGGCGGTGCAGGCGCTGCAGCGCGGCGAGTGCTCCATGGCTCTGGCGGGTGGCGTGATGGTGATGGGCACCGTCGAGACCTTCGTCGAGTTCTCGCGGCAGCGCGGGCTCGCCCCCGACGGCCGGTGCAAGGCGTTCGCCGACGGCGCGGACGGCACCGGCTGGTCCGAAGGCGTCGGGCTGCTCCTGGTGGAGCGGCTGTCCGAGGCCCGGCGCCGGGGCCACCAGGTCCTGGCCGTGGTCCGCGGGTCGGCGGTCAACTCCGACGGCGCGTCGAACGGCCTGACGGCGCCGAACGGCCCGTCCCAGCAGCGGGTGATCCGCAAGGCGCTGGCCGCCGCCGGACTGTCCACATCGGACGTCGACGCGGTGGAGGCCCACGGGACCGGGACGACCCTCGGCGACCCGATCGAGGCGGAGGCGCTGCTGGCGACCTACGGCCAGGACCGCGAGCAGCCGCTGTGGCTCGGCTCGGTGAAGTCGAACCTCGGGCACACGCAGGCCGCGGCGGGGGTCGCGGGCGTGATCAAGATGGTCATGGCCATGCGCCACGGCGTCCTGCCCCGGACGCTGCACGTCGACCGGCCGTCGTCCCACGTGGACTGGTCGGCCGGTGCGGTGGAACTGCTGACCGAGGCCAGGGACTGGACGAGCAACGGCCACCCGCGCCGGGCGGGCGTGTCCTCGTTCGGCATCGGCGGCACCAACGCGCACGTCGTCCTGGAAGAGGTGCCCCAGCCGGTCGTGACGCCGGAGCCGGAGCCCGCCGATTTCCTGGTGCCGGTGCTGTTCTCCGCGCGGACGGCGGCCGGGTTGCGCGACCAGGCCGGACGGCTCGCCGGGTTCCTCGGCGAGCGGCCCGACGTCCGGGTCGTCGACACCGCCCACGCGCTCGCCACCACGCGGGCCCAGCTCGACCACCGGGCCGTCGTCCTGGCCTCCGACCGGGAACAGCTCCGCAGCGACCTCGCCGCCTTCGGTCCCGGCGTTGTGACCGGGACGCCGGTGGACGGCAAGCTGGCCGTCCTCTTCACCGGCCAGGGCAGCCAGTGGGCCGGCATGGGCCGCGAACTCGCCGAGACGTTCCCCGTCTTCCGCGACGCCTTCGAGGCCGCGTGTGACGCCGTGGACGCGCACCTGCGTGAACGTCCGCTGCGCGAAGTCGTCTTCACCGAAAGTGCGCTGCTCGACCAGACCATGTACACCCAAGGCGCGTTGTTCGCCGTGGAGACCGCGCTGTTCCGGCTCTTCGAGTCGTGGGGCGTGCGGCCGGACCTCCTCGCCGGCCACTCGATCGGCGAGCTCACCGCCGCGCACGTGTCCGGGGTGCTGGACCTGGCGGCGGCGGGCGAACTGGTCGCCGCGCGCGGCCGGCTGATGCAGGCCCTGCCCGCGGGCGGCGCGATGGTCGCCGTCCAGGCGACCGAAGACGAGGTCGTGCCCCTGCTCGGCGCCGCCGTCTGCGTCGCCGCGGTCAACGGCCCGGACTCGGTGGTGCTCTCCGGCGCCGAAGACGCCGTGCTCGCCGTCGCGGCCGAACTGGCGGGCCGCGGCCGCAAGACGAAGCGGCTGACGGTCAGCCACGCCTTCCACTCGCCGCTCATGGAGCCGATGCTCGACGAGTTCCGCGCGGTCGCGGAGCGCCTGACGTACCGGGCCGGGTCGCTGCCCGTCGTCTCGACGCTGACCGGGGAACTCGCGGCGCTCGACACCCCCGACTACTGGGTCGACCAGGTCCGCAACGCCGTGCGGTTCAGCGACGCCGTCACCACGCTGAGCGGCCAGGGTGCGACGACGTTCCTCGAGCTCGGCCCGGGTGGCGCGCTCACCGCCATGGCGCTCGGCACCCTCGGCGGGCCGGAGCAGAGCTGCGTCGCCACGCTGCGCAAGAACGGCGCAGAGACCCCCGACGTCCTGACTGCGCTCGCCGAACTGCACGTGCGCGGCGTGGCCGTGGACTGGACCGCGGTGCTCGACCGGCCGGGTACGGCGGTCGGGACCGTCCTGCCCACCTACGCGTTCCAGCACCAGCGGTTCTGGGTCGACGTCGACGAGCTGGCCGAAGTCGGTGTGGCCCCGCGTCCTGCACCGGCCCGGCCGGCCGAGCCGGTGCAGGACGTGCTGGAGCTGGTCCGGGAGAGCGCCGCGGTGGTGCTGGGGCACCGGGAGGCGGACGCGTTCGACCTCGACCGGTCCTTCAAGGACCACGGGTTCGACTCCCTCAGCGCGATCAAGCTGCGCAACCGCCTGCGCGACTTCACCGGCGTGGAACTGCCCAGCACGCTGATCTTCGACTACCCGAACCCGGCCGTCCTCGCCGATCACCTGCGGGCCGAGCTCCGCGGCGAGCGCCCGGCCGCGCCGGTGACGGTGCTGCGGGAGGTCTCCGACGAGCCGATCGCGATCGTCGGCATGAGCACCCGGCTGCCGGGCGGCGCGGACAGCCCCGAAGAGCTGTGGAACCTCGTCGCGGAAGGGCGGGACGCGATCTCCGGCTTCCCCGTCGACCGCGGCTGGGACCTGGACGGCCTCTACCACCCGGACCCGGCCCACCCGGGGACGAGCTACACGCGCACCGGCGGCTTCCTGCACGACGCGGCCCAGTTCGACGCCGGGCTCTTCGGGATCTCGCCGCGCGAAGCCCTGGCCATGGACCCGCAGCAGCGGCTGCTGCTGGAGACGTCGTGGGAAGCACTGGAACGCGCGGGCGTCGACCCCCTGTCCGCGCGCGGCAGCGACGTCGGCGTCTTCACCGGGATCGTCCACCACGACTACGTGACGCGGCTGCGCGAAGTCCCCGAAGACGTGCAGGGCTACACGATGACCGGGACGGCTTCGAGCGTGGCGTCCGGCCGGGTGGCCTACGTCTTCGGCTTCGAGGGGCCCGCCGTCACGGTGGACACGGCGTGTTCGTCGTCGCTGGTGGCGATGCACCTGGCGGCGCAGGCGCTGCGGCAGGGCGAATGCTCGATGGCCCTGGCCGGCGGCGCGACCGTGATGGCCAGCCCGGACGCCTTCCTGGAGTTCTCCCGCCAGCGCGGCCTGTCGGCCGACGGCCGCTGCAAGGCGTACTCGGACGGCGCGGACGGCACCGGCTGGGCCGAGGGCGTCGGCGTGGTCGTCCTCGAACGGCTTTCGGTGGCCCGCGAGCGTGGCCACCGGGTCCTGGCCGTCCTGCGCGGCAGCGCGGTGAACCAGGACGGCGCGTCGAACGGCTTGACCGCCCCGAACGGTCCTTCGCAGCAGCGGGTGATCCGCGGTGCGCTGGCGAGCGCCGGGCTGGCACCGTCCGATGTGGACGTCGTGGAAGGCCACGGCACCGGGACGGCGCTTGGCGACCCGATCGAGGTCCAGGCGCTGCTGGCCACCTACGGCCAGGACCGCGAACAGCCGCTGTGGCTCGGCTCGCTGAAGTCGAACATCGGGCACACGCAGGCCGCCGCGGGGGTGGTGGGCGTGATCAAGATGGTGATGGCCATGCGCCACGGCGTCATGCCGGCCACCCTGCACGTCGACGAGCGCACCAGCCAGGTCGACTGGTCAGCGGGCGCGATCGAGGTGCTGACCGAGGCCCGGGAGTGGCCGCGCACCGACCGCCCGCGCCGGGCCGGCGTGTCCTCCTTCGGGGCCAGCGGCACGAACGCACACCTGATCATCGAGGAAGGACCCGATGCGGGTCTGCCGCAGCTTGTCGTGAGTGAAAAAGCGGGTTCTAACCCGCTTTCCCACTCACGACCGGCTGTGGTGCCGCTGGTGGTGTCCGCGCGCAGCACCGGTTCGCTGGCTGGGCAGGCCGGCCGGCTGGCCGCGTTCCTCGAGAACGAGTCGTTGACGGGGGTGGCCGGGGCCCTGGTGTCGAGCCGCGCGACGCTGAACGAGCGGGCGGTCGTCGTCGCGGGCTCGGCCGATGAGGCCCAGGCCCGGTTGCAGGCGCTGGCCCGCGGGGAGAACGCACCCGGCGTCGTGACCGGCAGCGCGGGCAAACCGGGCAAGGTCGTGTGGGTGTTCCCCGGCCAGGGCTCGCAGTGGCTCGGCATGGGCCGGGAACTCCTGGACTCCTCGCCGGTGTTCGCCGAGCGGATCGAGGAGTGCGCCGCCGCGCTGGAGCAGTGGACCGGCTGGTCGCTGCTCGACGTGCTGCGCGGCGACGCCGACCTGCTCGACCGGGTCGACGTGGTGCAGCCCGCGAGCTTCGCGATGATGGTCGGCCTCGCCGCGGTGTGGACCTCCCTGGGTGTGGTCCCGGACGCGGTGCTGGGCCACTCCCAGGGCGAGATCGCCGCCGCGTGCGTCTCCGGAGCGCTGTCGCTGGACGACGCGGCGAAGGTGGTCGCGTTGCGCAGCCAGGCGATCGCCGCGGAACTGGCCGGACACGGCGGGATGGCCTCGGTCGCGCTGAGCGAAGAAGACGCCCTCGCACGGCTGGCGCCCTGGGCGGACCGGGTCGAGGTGGCCGCGGCCAACAGCCCCTCCTCGGTCGTCATCGCGGGCGACGCGCAGGCCCTCGACGAGGCGTTGGACGCGTTGGCCGGCGACGGCGTCCGGGTGCGGCGGGTCGCGGTGGACTACGCCTCGCACACCCGGCACGTCGAGGCCATCGCCGAAACCCTGGACAAGGCCCTGGACGGGATCACCGCGCAGGCTCCGGCGATCCCCTTCTATTCCACCGTTCTCGGCGCGTGGATCGAGGACGCCGTCGTCGACGGGGGCTACTGGTACCGGAACCTGCGGCAGCAGGTGCGGTTCGGCCCCTCGGTGGCGGACCTGGCCGGGCTGGGGCACACGGTGTTCGTGGAGATCAGCGCCCACCCGGTGCTGGTCCAGCCCCTGAGCGAGATCAGCGACGACGCCGTGGTGACCGGGTCGCTGCGCCGGGACGACGGCGGTCTCCGCCGCCTGCTGGCCTCGGCGGCCGAGCTGTACGTCCGGGGCGTGGCCGTGGACTGGACGGCCGCCGTGCCCGCGTCCGCCTGGGTCGACTTGCCGACGTACGCCTTCGACCGCCGGCACTTCTGGCTGCACGAGGCCGAGATCCCCGAAGCTGCGGAAGGCGCGGACGGCGAGTTCTGGACCGCGGTCGAACAGTCCGATGTGGACAGCCTGGCCGAGCTGCTCGACTTGGTGCCCGAACAGCGCGGGGCGCTCAGCACCGTCGTACCCGTGCTGGCCGGGTGGCGGGACCGCCGCCGCGAACGCTCGACCGCGGAGAAGCTGCGCTACCAGGTCACCTGGCAGCCGCTGGAGCGCGAAGCCACCGGCGTGCCGGCCGGCCGCTGGCTGGCCGTCGTCCCGGCCGGCACCACCGACGCGCTCCTGAAGGAGCTGACCGGCCAAGGACTCGACATCGTCCGGCTGGAAGTCGGGGAATGTTCGAGGGACCGGCTCGCCGAGCGGGTGCGGGGTGTCCTGGCGGAGAACGACCTCGCCGGCGTGCTGTCGCTGCTCGCTCTCGACGGCGGGCCCGCGGACGCGACCGAGATCACCGCTTCGACGCTCGCGCTGGTCCAGGCCCTGGGCGACACCAACACCTCCGCGCCGCTGTGGTGCCTCACTTCCGGCGCGGTGAACATCGGCATCCAGGACGCCGTCACCGCACCGGCCCAGGCGGGTGTGTGGGGACTCGGCCGCGCCGTCGCGCTGGAGCGCCTCGACCGGTGGGGCGGCCTGGTCGACCTGCCCGCCGCGATCGACGCGCGCACGGCCAAGGCCCTGCTCGGGGTGCTCAACGGCGCCGACGGGGAAGACCAGCTCGCGGTCCGGCGGTCGGGCGTCTACCGCAGGCGGCTGGTCCGCAAGCCCGTGCCGGAGTCCGCGGCGAGCCGGTGGGAGCCGCGCGGCACGGTCCTGGTGACCGGCGGGGCCGAAGGGCTCGGCCGGCACGCCTCGGTCTGGCTCGCGCAGTCCGGCGCCGAACGGCTCATCGTCACCGGCGCCGACGACGTCGAAGAACTGCGGGCCGAGCTGGCCGGCTTCGGCACCACGGTCCAGTTCTGCGCCGGCACCGACCGGGACGCGCTCGCGCGGCTGGTGGCGGACTCGGAGGTCACCGCTGTGGTGCACGCCGCGGACATCGCGCAGACCAGCTCCGTCGACGACACCGGGCCCGCCGACCTCGACGAGGTGTTCACCGCCAAGGTGGCCACCGCGGTGTGGCTGGACCAGCTGTTCGAGGACACCCCGCTCGACGCCTTTGTCGTGTTCTCCTCGATCGCCGGCATCTGGGGCGGCGGCGGGCAGGGCCCGGCCGGTGCGGCGAACGCCGTCCTCGACGCCCTGGTCGAATGGCGCCGGGCCCGCGGCCTGAAGGCGACGTCGATCGCCTGGGGTGCGCTGGACGAGATCGGCATCGGCATGGACGAGGCCGCCCTCGCCCAGCTCCGCCGCCGCGGTGTCCTCCCGATGGCGCCGCCGCTGGCGGTCACCGCGATGGTGCAGGCGGTCGCCGGCAACGAGAAGGCCGTGGCGGTGGCCGACATGGACTGGGCGGCCTTCATCCCCGCGTTCACCTCGGTCCGGCCCAGCCCGCTGTTCGCGGACCTGCCCGAGGCGAAGGCGATCCTCCAGGCCACGCAGGACGACGGCGCGGACGGCGACACGGCTTCGTCGCTCGCGGACTCCCTGCGCGCGGTCCCGGACGCCGAGCAGAACCGCATCCTGCTGAAGCTGGTCCGCGGTCACGCCTCGACGGTCCTCGGCCACAGCGGGGCCGAAGGCATCGGCCCGCGCCAGGCGTTCCAGGAGGTCGGCTTCGACTCCCTGGCCGCGGTCAACCTCCGCAACAGCCTGCACGCGGCCACCGGGCTGCGGCTGCCGGCGACGCTGATCTTCGACTACCCCACCCCGGAGGCGCTGGTCGGCTACCTGCGCGTCGAACTCCTCCGGGACGCCGACGACGGCCTGGACGGGCGGGAAGACGACCTCCGCCGGGTCCTCGCGTCCGTGCCGTTCGCGCGGTTCAAGGAGGCGGGCGTGCTGGACGCGCTGCTCGGCCTCGCGGACGCGGACGCAAGCACCGGCACCGGCAACGGCGCCGCCGAAGCGGCCCCGGCCGCCGGCGACGCAGAACTGATCGACGCACTGGACATCTCCGGTCTCGTGCAACGGGCCCTCGGGCAGACGAGCTGACCGCCGATGGCGAACCAATCGTGGAGGAAGAACATGTCCGCGCCGAACGAGCAGATCGTTGACGCACTGCGCGCCTCGCTGAAGGAGAACGTCCGGCTTCAGCAGGAGAACGCCGCCCTGACCGCGGCCGCCGCGGAGCCCGTCGCGATCGTCTCCATGGCCTGCCGCTACGCCGGCGGGATCCGCGGCCCGGAGGACTTCTGGCGGGTGGTGTCGGAAGGCGCCGACGTCTACACGGGCTTCCCCGAGGACCGCGGCTGGGACGTCGAAGGCCTCTACCACCCGGACCCGGACAACCCCGGGACGACGTACGTGCGGGAAGGGGCCTTCCTGCACGACGCGGCCCAGTTCGACGCCGGGTTCTTCGGCATCTCGCCGCGTGAGGCCCTGGCCATGGACCCGCAGCAGCGGCAGCTGCTCGAGGTCTCCTGGGAGACCCTGGAACGCGCCGGGATCGACCCGCATTCGGTGCGGGGCAGCGACATCGGCGTCTACGCCGGGATCGTGCACCAGGACTACGCCCCGGACCTCAGCGGGTTCGAGGGTTTCATGAGCCTGGAGCGCGCCCTCGGAACCGCGGGCGGCGTCGCCTCCGGCCGGGTCGCCTACACACTCGGGCTCGAAGGCCCGGCGGTGACCGTCGACACCATGTGCTCGTCCTCGCTCGTCGCGATTCACCTTGCCGCGCAGGCGCTTCGCCGCGGTGAGTGCTCGATGGCGCTCGCGGGCGGCTCGACCGTGATGGCGACGCCGGGCGGGTTCGTCGGCTTCGCGCGGCAGCGGGCACTGGCCTTCGACGGGCGCTGCAAGTCCTACGCGGCGGCCGCCGACGGCTCCGGCTGGGCCGAAGGTGTCGGCGTGCTGCTGCTGGAGCGGCTGTCGGTGGCGCGCGAACGCGGGCACCAGGTGCTGGCCGTCATCCGCGGCAGCGCGGTCAACCAGGACGGCGCGTCGAACGGCCTGACCGCGCCCAACGGCCCCGCGCAGCAGCGGGTCATCCGCAAGGCCCTCGCCAGCGCCGGGCTGTCACCGTCCGATGTGGACACCGTGGAGGGCCACGGCACCGGTACCGTTCTCGGCGACCCGATCGAGGTGCAGGCGCTGCTGGCCACCTACGGCCAGGGCCGCGACCCGCAGCAGCCGCTGCTGCTCGGCTCGGTGAAGTCGGTCGTCGGGCACACGCAGGGCGCGTCCGGCGTGGCCGGCGTGATCAAGATGGTGCAGTCGATGCGGCACGGGAAGCTCCCGGCCACGCTGCACGTGGACGCACCCACCCCGCAGGTCGACTGGTCGGCCGGGGCCGTCGAGCTGGTGACCGAAACCCGGGAGTGGCCGCGCAACGGCCACCCGCGCCGCGGCGGCATCTCGTCGTTCGGGGCCAGCGGCACCAACGCGCACATGATCCTCGAAGAGGCACCGGATGCGGATCTGCCGCAGCCCGTCGTGAGTGAAAAAGCGGGTTCTAACCCTCCTTTCCACTCACGACCGGGTGTGGTGCCGCTGGTCGTGTCGGCGGCGAGCGCCGCTTCGCTGGCCGCCCAGGCCGGCCGGCTGGCGGAGGTCGGCGACTTCTCGCTGGCGGATATGGCCGGGACGCTGGTGTCCGGCCGCGCGATGCTCGGCGAGCGTGCGGTCGTCGTGGCCGGTTCCCCCGAAGAAGCCGTGACCGGGCTGCAGGCGCTGGCCCGCGGCGAAAGCGCGCCCGGCCTGCTCGCGGGCCGCGGCTCGGGCGCCCCGGGCAAGGTCGTGTGGGTCTTCCCCGGCCAGGGCACGCAGTGGGCCGGCATGGGCCGGGAGCTCTTGGACGCCTCGCCGGTGTTCGCCGCGCGGATCGCCGAGTGCGAGACCGCGCTCGGGCGGTGGGTCGACTGGTCGCTGACCGACGTCCTGCGCGGGGACGCCGACCTGCTGGACCGCGTCGACGTGGTGCAGCCCGCGAGTTTTGCCGTGATGGTCGGGCTCGCCGCGGTGTGGGCTTCGCTGGGTGTCGAGCCCGAGGCCGTGGTGGGCCACTCGCAGGGTGAGATCGCGGCCGCGTGCGTGTCGGGGGCACTGTCCCTCGAGGACGCGGCGAAGGTGGTCGCCCTGCGCAGCCAGGCGATCGCCGCCTCGCTGGCCGGCCGGGGCGGCATGGCCTCGGTGGCGTTGAGCGAAGAGGACGCGGCCGCGCGGCTGGAGCCGTGGGCGGGCCGCGTCGAGGTCGCGGCGGTCAACGGGCCCACCTCCGTGGTCATCGCCGGAGACGCCGAGGCCCTGGACGAAGCCTTGGACGCGCTCGATGACCAGGGTGTCCGGATCCGTCGGGTGGCGGTGGACTACGCCTCCCACACCCGGCACGTCGAAGCCGCGCGCGACGCACTCGCCGAGATGCTCGGCGGGATCCGCGCGCAGGCCCCGGAAGTGCCGTTCTACTCGACGGTGACCGGCGGCTGGGTCGAAGAAGCCGGTGTGCTGGACGGTGGCTACTGGTACCGGAACCTGCGCCGTCAGGTCCGGTTCGGCCCCGCGGTGGCCGAGCTGATCGAGCAGGGCCACCGGGTGTTCGTGGAGGTCAGCGCGCACCCCGTGCTGGTCCAGCCGATCAACGAGCTCGTCGACGACACCGAAGCCGTCGTGACGGGGACGCTGCGGCGCGAGGACGGCGGGCTCCGGCGGCTGCTGGCCTCGGCGGCCGAGCTCTTCGTCCGCGGCGTGACCGTGGACTGGTCCGGCGTGCTGCCGCCGTTCCGCCGGGTCGAGCTGCCGACGTACGCCTTCGACCACCAGCACTACTGGCTGCAGATGGGCGGGTCGGCGACCGACGCCGTGTCGCTGGGCCTGGCCGGTGCCGACCACCCGCTGCTGGGCGCGGTCGTGCCGCTGCCGCAGTCCGACGGTCTCGTCTTCACTTCGCGGCTCTCGCTGAAGTCGCACCCGTGGCTGGCCGGGCACGCGATCGGCGGGGTCGTGCTCATCCCGGGCACGGTCTACGTCGACCTCGCGCTGCGCGCCGGCGACGAGCTCGGCTTCGGCGTCCTGGAGGAGCTCGTCATCGAGGCACCGCTGGTGCTGGCCGAGCGCGGCGGGGTCCGCGTGCAGGTCGCGGTGAGCGGGCCGAACGAAACCGGGTCGCGCGCGGTGGACGTCTTCTCCATGCGGGAAGACGGTGACGAATGGACGCGGCACGCCACCGGTCTGCTCGGGGCGTCGACGTCCCGGGAACCGGGCCGGGGCTTCGACTTCGCGGCCTGGCCGCCTGCCGGCGCGCAGCCGGTCGACGTCGAGAACTTCTACACCGACCTGACCGAGCGCGGGTACGCCTACAGCGGCGCGTTCCAGGGCATGCGGGCGGTCTGGCGGCGCGGCAGCGGGAACAACACCGAGGTCTTCGCCGAGGTCGCGCTGCCCGACGACCACCAGGAAGACGCCGGCAAGTTCGGCCTCCACCCGGCGCTGCTGGACGCGGCCCTGCACACGAACGCCTTCGCCAACCCGGACGACGACCGCAACGTGCTGCCGTTCGCGTGGAACGGCCTGGTCCTGCACGCCGTGGGCGCGTCGGCGCTGCGGGTGCGGGTCGCGCCGGGCGGTCCGGACGCGCTGACCTTCCAGGCCGCCGACGAGACCGGTGGCCTGGTGGTCACCATGGACTCGCTGGTGTCCCGCGAGGTGTCGGCCGAACAGCTGGAAACGGCGGCGGGCGAAGAGCGCGACTCGCTGTTCCAGGTCGACTGGATCGAGGTCCCCGCGACCGAAAGGGTGGCCACCGACCACGTCGAGGTGCTCGAAGCCGTCGGCGGGGAGCCCCTGGACCTGACCAGCCGCGTGCTGGAAGCCGTGCAGGCGTGGCTCGAAGGCGCCGCTGAGGAAGCCCGTCTGGTCGTGGTGACCCGTGGCGCCGTGCGCGAGGTGACCGACCCCGCCGGTGCCGCGGTGTGGGGTTTGGTGCGGGCCGCCCAGGCGGAGAACCCGGGCCGGATCATCCTGGTCGACACCGACGGTGACGTTCCGCTGGGTGCCGTGCTGGCCAGTGGTGAGCCGCAGATCGCGGTGCGCGGCAACGCGTTCTCCGTCCCGCGGCTGGCCCGCGCCGCCGGCCAGGTGCCGGACGCGCCCGCGGTGTTCGGTCCGGAAGGGACAGTCCTGCTCACCGGTGGCGCCGGCTCGCTGGGCGGCTTGGTCGCCCAGCACCTGGTCGCCCGCCACGGCGTCCGGCGGCTGGTGCTCGCCAGCCGCCGCGGTGTGGCCGCCGAAGAGCTCGTCACGGAGCTGACCGGGCAAGGCGCGGCGGTGTCCGTGGTGGCCTGCGACGTCTCCGACCGCGACCAGGTGGCCGCGCTGCTCGCCGAGCACCGCCCGACCGGCATCGTGCACCTGGCCGGTCTGCTGGACGACGGCGTGATCGGGGCGCTGAACCGGGACCGGCTGGCCGGCGTGTTCGCGCCCAAGGTCGACGCGGTCCGCCACCTCGACGAGCTGACCCGCGACCTCGACCTCGACGCCTTCGTCGTGTTCTCGTCCGCGGCCGCGCTCATGGGTTCCGCCGGGCAGGGCAACTACGCGGCGGCCAACGCCTTCCTGGACGGCTTGATGGCCGGGCGCCGCGCGGCGGGCCGGCCGGGTGTGTCACTGGCGTGGGGCCTGTGGGAGCAGGCCGACGGCCTGACCGCCCACCTCAGCGCGACCGACCAGGCCCGGATGAGCCGCGGCGGCGTGCTGCCGATGACCCCCGCCGAGGCACTGGACATCTTCGACATCGGCCTGCAGGCCGAGCAGGCCCTGCTGGTGCCGATCAAGCTCGACCTGCGGACCCTGCGCAGCCAGGCGACGGCCGGCGGGGAGGTCCCGCACCTGCTGCGCGGCCTGGTCCGCGCGAGCCGGCGCGTGGCGCGGACGGCCGCCGCGACCGGCGGCGGCCTGGTCCACAAGCTCGCCGGGCTCGGCACGGAGGAGCAGGACGGCGTCCTGCTCGGCATCATCCAGGCCGAGGCGGCCGCGGTGCTCGGCTTCGCCGCCCCCGAACTGGCGCAGGGCACCCGCGGGTTCAACGACATCGGCTTCGACTCCCTGACCGCGGTCGAGCTGCGGAACCGGCTGAGCGCGGCGACCGGCGTCAAACTGCCCGCCACGCTGGTCTTCGACTACCCGACACCGGTGGCGCTCGCCCGGCACCTGCGCGAGGAACTGGGCGAGACGGTCGCGGGCAGCCCGGCCGCGGTGACGACGGCCCCCGCCGACGCGGGCGAGCCGATCGCCATCGTCGGCATGGCCTGCCGCCTGCCGGGTGGTGTGATGAGCCCCGACGACCTCTGGCGGATGGTCGCCGAGGGCCGCGACGGCATGTCGGCCTTCCCCGAGGACCGCGGCTGGGACCTGGAAGGCCTCTTCGACTCGGACCCGGAACGCCCGGGCACGGCGTACATCCGGCAGGGCGGCTTCCTGCACGAGGCCGCGCTGTTCGACCCGGGCTTCTTCGGGATCTCGCCGCGCGAAGCGCTGGCCATGGACCCGCAGCAGCGGCTGCTGCTGGAAGCCTCCTGGGAAGCGCTGGAACGGGCGGGCATCGACCCGACCAAGACCCGCGGCGACGCCGTCGGCGTCTTCTCCGGCGTCTCCATCCACGACTACCTCGAGTCCCTGAGCAACATGCCCGCCGAACTCGAAGGCTTCGTCACCACGGCCACCGCGGGCAGTGTGGCCTCGGGCCGCGTGTCCTACACCTTCGGGTTCGAGGGTCCGGCGGTCACGGTCGACACGGCGTGTTCGTCGTCGCTGGTCGCGATCCACCTCGCGGCGCAGGCGCTGCGGCAGGGCGAGTGCTCGATGGCCCTGGCCGGCGGCGTCGCCGTGATGGGCTCGCCGATCGGCGTGATCGGCATGTCGCGGCAGCGCGGCATGGCCGAGGACGGCCGGGTCAAGGCGTTCGCGGACGGCGCGGACGGCACCGTCCTGTCCGAAGGTGTCGGCATCGTCGTCCTCGAACGGCTTTCGGTGGCCCGCGAACGCGGGCACCGGGTCCTCGCCGTGCTCCGCGGCAGCGCGGTCAACCAGGACGGCGCGTCGAACGGCCTGACCGCCCCGAACGGGCCGTCGCAGCAGCGGGTGATCCGCAGCGCACTGGCCGGTGCCGGGCTGTCACCGTCCGAAGTGGACGTCGTGGAGGCGCACGGCACCGGGACCGCGCTGGGCGACCCCATCGAGGCCCAGGCCCTGCTGGCCACCTACGGGAAGGACCGCGAGACGCCGTTGTGGCTCGGGTCGCTGAAGTCGAACATCGGCCACACGCAGGCCGCCGCGGGTGTCGCCGCCGTCATCAAGATGGTCCAGGCGCTGCGGCACGACGCCCTGCCGCCGACCCTTCACGTGCAGGAGCCCACCAAGCAGGTGGACTGGTCCGCGGGCGCGGTCGAGCTGTTGACCGAGGGCCGCGAGTGGGCCCGCAACGGGCACCCGCGCCGGGCCGGCGTGTCGTCGTTCGGCATCAGCGGCACCAACGCGCACCTGATCCTCGAAGAAGCGCCCGCCGACGACACCCCCGAGGCGGACGTGCCCGACGGCGTGGTGCCCGTGGTGGTGTCCGCGCGCAGCGCCGGTTCCCTGGCGGGACAGGCCGGACGGCTGGCGGCGTTCCTCGACGGGGACGTCTCGCTGACCTGCGTGGCGGGTGCCCTGCTGTCGACCCGAGCGACGCTGACCGACCGGGCCGTCGTCGTGGCGGGCTCGGCCGGGGAAGCCCGGACCGGGCTGGCGGCGCTGGCCCGCGGCGAGACCGCGACCGGCCTGGTGACCGGCACCGCGGGGATGCCGGGCAAGACCGTCTGGGTGTTCCCCGGCCAGGGGACGCAGTGGGCCGGCATGGGCCGGGAGCTGCTGGAAGCGTCGCCGGTGTTCGCCGAGCGGATCGCGGAGTGTGCGGCGGCGCTGGAGCCGTGGGTCGACTGGTCGCTGCTCGACGTGCTCCGTGGCGAGGGCGATCTGGATCGGGTCGACGTGCTTCAGCCCGCGAGTTTCGCCGTGATGGTCGGTCTCGCCGCCGTCTGGGCGTCGGTGGGTGTTGTGCCGGACGCCGTCCTGGGCCACTCCCAGGGTGAGATCGCCGCGGCCTGCGTGTCGGGTGCGCTGTCGCTCGAGGACGCCGCGAAGGTGGTTGCGTTGCGCAGCCAGGCGATCGCGGCGCAGCTGTCCGGCCGCGGGGGCATGGCGTCGGTCCAGCTGAGCCACGACGAGGTGGCCGCCCGGCTCGCGCCGTGGGACGGCCGCGTCGAGATCGCCGCCGTCAACGGCCCGTCCTCGGTGGTGATCGCGGGCGACGCCGAAGCACTCACCGAGGCCGTCGAGGCCCTCGGCGGACGGCGGGTCGCGGTGGACTACGCGTCCCACACCCGGCACGTCGAGGACATCCGCGACACCCTCGCCGAGACGCTGGCCGGGATCGACGCGCAGGCGCCGGTCGTGCCGTTCTACTCGACGGTCACCGGCGAGTGGATCACCGAAGCCGGCGTCGTCGACGGCGGGTACTGGTACCGGAACCTGCGCAACCAGGTCGGGTTCGGCCCGGCCGTGGCCGACCTGCTCGGCCAGGGCCACGGCGTGTTCGTCGAGGTCAGCGCCCACCCGGTGCTGGTGCAGCCGATCAGCGAGCTCACCGACGACACGGACACCGTCGTCACCGGGACACTGCGGCGCGACGACGGTGGGGTGCGGCGGCTCCTGACCTCGATGGCCGAGCTGTTCGTCCGCGGTGTCCCGGTCGGCTGGGCCACCATGGCGCCGCCCGCGCGCGTCGAGCTGCCGACCTACGCCTTCGACCACCAGCACTTCTGGCTCAGCCCGCCCGCCGCGGCCGACGCGCCCGCGCTCGGCCTGGCCGGCGCCGACCACCCCCTGCTGGGGGCGGTTCTCCCGCTGCCGCAGTCCGACGGCCTGGTGCTCACCTCGCGCCTGTCGGTGCGGTCGCACCCGTGGCTGGCCGACGGCGTCCCGACCGCCGCCTTGGTGGAGCTGGCCGTGCGGGCCGGTGACGAAGCCGGCTGCCCGGTCCTCGACGACCTGACCGTCGAATCTCCGCTGGTCCTGCCCGAAAACGGTGGCTTGCGGGTGCAGGTCACGGTGAGCGGCGAGCGCACGGTCGATGTGTATTCGCAGCGCGAAGGCGACGAAGACTGGACCCGGAACGCCACCGGGCACCTGTCGGCGACGGCTCCGGCGCGCGAGGCCTTCGACTTCACCGCCTGGCCGCCCGCCGGAGCTCAGCAGGTCGACGGCCTCTGGCGGCGCGGCAGTGGCGACAAGACCGAGATCTTCGCCGAGGTCGCCCTGCCCGAGGAGCTGGACGCCGGCGCGTTCGGCATCCATCCCGTACTGCTGGACGCGGCTTTGCGTCCGGTCCTCGCGGACGACGAGCAGCCGGCGGAGTGGCGCGGCCTGGTCCTGCACGCCGCGGGCGCTTCGGCCCTGCGGGTGCGGCTCGTGCCCGGCGTCTCCTTCGAAGCGGCCGACGAAACGGGTGGCCTGGTCGTCACCGCCGGTCCGGTGGTGGGCCGGGAGCTCGCGGCCGGGAAGACCCGCGCCGGATCGCTGTACCGGGTCGACTGGACCGAAGTGTCCATTGCCGACGGTGCGGTGCCGGACGACATCGAGGTCATCGAAGCCTTCGGTGAAGAGCCCCTGGAACTGACCAGCCGGGTCCTGGAGGCTGTGCAGACCTGGCTCGTCACCGCGGCCGACGAAGCGCGGCTGGTCGTGGTGACCCGCGGCGCCGTGCGCGAGGTGACCGACCCCGCCGGTGCGGCCGTGTGGGGCCTGGTCCGAGCCGCGCAGGCGGAGAACCCCGGCCGCATCTTCCTGATCGACACCGACGGCGAGATCCCGGCCCTGACCAGTGACGAGCCCGAGATCGCGGTGCGCGGCGGGAAGTTCTTCGTGCCCCGGATCGCCCGTGCGGAGCAGAGCGCGGACGACGCCGTGTTCCGCCCGGACGGGACGGTCCTGATCTCGGGCGCCGGCGCGCTCGGCGGCCTGGTGGCCCGGCGTCTCGTCGAACGCCACGGCGTGCGGAAGCTGGTGCTGGCCTCCCGGCGTGGCCGGGACGCCGACGGCGTGGCGGACCTGATCGCCGAGCTGGCGGCGGACGTGTCCGTGGTGGCTTGTGACGTCTCCGACCGCGCTCAAGTGGCCGCTCTGCTCGACGAACACCAGCCCACCGCCATCGTGCACACGGCCGGCGTGATCGACGCGGGCGTGATCGGGACGCTGAACCGCGACCGGCTGGCCACGGTGTTCGCGCCCAAGGTCGACGCGGTCCGGCACCTGGACGAGCTGACCCGTGAGCGGGACCTGGACGCGTTTGTCGTCTACTCCTCGGTTTCCGCGGTGTTCATGGGCGCGGGCAGCGGCAGCTACGCCGCGGCGAACGCCTTCCTGGACGGCTTGATGGCGAACCGCCGGGCCGCGGGCCTGCCGGGCCTGTCGCTGGCGTGGGGCCTGTGGGACCAGAGCACCGGCATGGCGGCCAACACCGACGAGGCCACCCGCGCCCGGATGAGCCGTCGCGGTGGCCTGCAGGTCATGACGCAGGCCGAGGGCATGGACCTGTTCGACGCCGCCCTCGGCTCGAGTGAGTCGCTGCTGGTGCCCGCGAAGCTGGACCTCCGCGCGAGCGGGGTCGTGCCGCACATGCTGCGCGGCCTGGTCCGCGCGAGCCGCCAGCAGGCCCGTACGGCGTCCACTGTGGACAACGGGCTGGCCGGCCGGCTGGCCGGGCTCGCCCCGGCCGATCAGCTGACCCTGCTGCTGGACCTGGTCCGGGCCCAGGTCGCGGCCGTGCTCGGGCACGCCGACGCGAGCGCCGTCCGCGTGGACACGGCGTTCAAGGACGCCGGCTTCGACTCGCTGACCGCGGTCGAGCTGCGCAACCGGATGCGGACCGCCACCGGGCTGAAACTGCCCGCGACGCTGATCTTCGACTACCCGAACCCCCAGGCCCTCGCTCGGCACCTGCGCGAGGAACTCGGCGGCGCGGCGGAGACGCCGGTCGCCACGGCCGCCGTGAAGGCCGACCTGGACGAGCCGATCGCCATCGTCGGGATGGCGTGCCGGCTGCCGGGCGGGGTCGCCGGGCCCGAGGACCTGTGGCGGCTGGTGGCCGAGGGCCGGGACGCCGTCTCGGAGTTCCCCACCGACCGCGGCTGGGACCTGGAGAGCATCTACGACCCGGACCCGGCCCGCCCGGGCAAGACCTACACCCGGCACGGCGGGTTCCTGCACGAGGCCGGCCTCTTCGACGCGGGCTTCTTCGGGATCTCGCCGCGCGAGGCCGTCGCCATGGACCCGCAGCAGCGGTTGCTGCTGGAGACGTCCTGGGAGGCGATGGAAGACGCCGGTGTCGACCCGCTTTCGCTGAAGGGCAACGACGTCGGGGTGTTCACCGGCATGTTCGGCCAGGGCTACGTCGCTCCGGGGGACAGCGTCGTCACCCCGGAGCTGGAAGGCTTCGCGGGGACGGGCGGGTCGTCGAGCGTGGCGTCCGGCCGCGTCTCGTACGTGTTCGGCTTCGAAGGCCCGGCCGTGACGATCGACTCGGCGTGCTCGTCCTCGCTGGTCGCGATGCACCTCGCCGCGCAGTCGCTGCGGCAGGGCGAGTGCTCGATGGCGCTGGCCGGCGGCGCGACGGTGATGGCGAACCCCGGCGCGTTCGTCGAGTTCTCCCGGCAGCGCGGCCTCGCCGTCGACGGGCGCTGCAAGGCGTTCGCCGACGGCGCCGACGGCACCGGCTGGGCCGAAGGGGTCGGCGTGGTCGTCCTCGAGCGGCTCTCGGTGGCGCGGGAACGCGGCCACCGGATCCTGGCCGTGCTGCGCGGCAGCGCGGTCAACCAGGACGGCGCTTCCAACGGCCTCACCGCCCCGAACGGGCCTTCGCAGCAGCGGGTGATCCGCCGGGCGCTGGGCAACGCCGGGCTGTCGCCGTCCGAAGTGGACGTCGTCGAGGCGCACGGGACCGGGACGACCCTGGGTGACCCGATCGAGGCCCAGGCCCTGCTGGCCACCTACGGCAAGGATCGCGAGACGCCGTTGTGGCTGGGGTCGCTCAAGTCGAACATCGGCCACGCGCAGGCGGCGGCTGGTGTCGCGGGTGTGATCAAGATGGTGCAGGCGCTGCGGCACGAGGTGCTCCCGCCGACGCTGCACGTCGACCGGCCGACCACCGAGGTCGACTGGACCGCCGGCGCGGTCGAGCTGCTGACGGAAGCGCGGGAGTGGCCGCGCAACGGCCGCCCGCGCCGGGCCGGGGTGTCCGCGTTCGGGGTCAGCGGGACCAACGCGCACCTCATCCTGGAGGAGGCACCCGCCGAAGAGCCGGTGCCCACGCCGGAGGTTCCGGTGGTGCCGGTCGTGGTGTCCGCGCGGAGCGGGACGTCCCTGGCCGGCCAGGCCGGCCGCCTCGCCGGATTCGTGGCGGGTGACGTGTCCCTGGCCGGCGTAGCCAGGGCGCTGGTGACGGACCGGGCCGCGCTGGCCGAACGCGCGGTCATGGTCGTGGGCTCCCGCGAAGAGGCCGTGACGGGTCTGGAAGCGCTGGCGCGCGGGGAAGACGCGGCCGCGGTGGTCACCGGCCGGGCCGGGGCACCGGGCAAGGTCGTGTGGGTGTTCCCGGGCCAGGGTTCGCAGTGGGCCGGCATGGGCCGGGAACTCCTCGAAGAGTCTCCGGTGTTCGCCGCGCGGATCGCCGAGTGCGCGGCCGCGCTGGAACCGTGGATCGACTGGTCGCTGCTGGACGTGCTGCGCGGGGAGTCCGATCTGCTGGATCGTGTCGACGTCGTGCAGCCCGCGAGTTTTGCGGTGATGGTCGGCCTCGCCGCGGTGTGGCAGTCCGTGGGGGTGCGGCCGGATGCGGTGGTCGGGCATTCGCAGGGCGAGATCGCGGCGGCGTGCGTGTCGGGTGCGTTGTCGCTGCCGGACGCGGCGAAGGTGGTCGCGTTGCGCAGCCAGGCGATCGCCACCCGGCTGGCCGGCCGCGGTGGCATGGCCTCGGTCGCGTTGAGCGAAGAAGACGCGACCGCGTGGCTGGCGCCGTGGGCCGACCGGGTCCAGGTGGCCGCGGTCAACAGCCCGACCTCCGTGGTGATCGCCGGGGCGGCCGATGCCCTCGACGAGGTCGTCGAAGCGTTGTCCGGCCGGGAAGTCCGCGTCCGGCGGGTGGCCGTGGACTACGGCTCGCACACCAACCAGGTCGAAGCCATCGAGGACCTCCTCGCCGAGACCCTGGCCGGGATCGAGGCGCAGGCACCCGCGGTGCCGTTCTTCTCGACTCTCACCGGCGGCTGGATCACCGACGCCGGGGTCGTCGACGGCGGCTACTGGTACCGGAACCTGCGCAACCAGGTCGGCTTCGGCCCGGCCGTGGCGGAGCTCGTTCGCCAGGGCCACGGCGTGTTCGTCGAGGTCAGCGCGCACCCGGTGCTGGTCCAGCCGCTCAGTGAAATCAGCGACGACGCGGTGGTGACCGGTTCACTGCGGCGCGACGACGGCGGCCTCCGCCGCCTGCTGACGTCGATGGCCGAGCTGTTCGTGCGGGGTGTCCCGCTCGACTGGACCGCGGTCCTGCCGCGGACGGGCCGGGTCGACCTGCCCAAGTACGCCTTCGACCACCGGCACTACTGGCTCCGGCCCGCCGGGTCCGCGACCGACGCGGCCTCGCTGGGCCAGGAGGCGGCCGACCACCCGCTGCTGGGCGCGGTCGTCGAGCTGCCGCAGTCCGATGGCCTGGTGTTCACCTCGCGGCTGTCGGTGCGGACGCACCCGTGGCTGGCCGACCACGCGGTCGGCGGCGTGGTGCTCCTGCCCGGCTCCGGCCTGGCCGAGCTGGCCGTGCGGGCCGGCGACGAAGCCGGGTGCACCGCCCTCGACGAGCTGATCATCGAGGCGCCGCTGGTCGTGCCCGCCCAGGGCGGGGTCCGGGTCCAGGTCGCGCTGAGCGGCCCGGACGAGACGGGCTCGCGCACGGTGGCCGTGTACTCCCAGCGCGACGGCGGCGCGGGAAGCTGGACGCGGCACGCCACCGGCGTGCTGTCGGAGACGCCCGGCCAAGGCGCGGAGTTCGACTTCCACGCCTGGCCGCCCGCGGACGCCGAGCGCATCGACGTCGACACCTTCTACACCGACCTGGCCGCACGCGGTTACGGGTACGGGCCGGCGTTCCAGGGGCTGCGGGCGGTGTGGCGGCGCGAGGGCGACGTCTTCGCCGAGGTCGCCCTGCCCGAGGACCTGCGCAAGGACGCGGGCCGGTTCGGCGTCCACCCGGCGTTGCTCGACGCGGCCCTGCAAGCCGCCACGGTCGGCGGTGAGCCCGGAGAGCCGGTGCTCGCGTTCGCCTGGAACGGCTTGGTCCTGCACGCCGCGGGGGCTTCGGCCCTGCGGGTCCGGCTCTCGCCGAGCGGCGCGGACGCGTTGTCCGTCGAAGCCGCCGACGAAACCGGCGGCCTGGTCCTGACCATGGAATCGCTGGTGTCCCGGCCGGTTTCGGCCGAGCAGCTGGGCGCCGCGGCCGACGCGGGCCACGACGCGATGTTCCGCGTCGACTGGACCGAGCTGCCCGCGGCTCCGCGCGCGGAACTGCCGCCGTGGGTGCGGATCGACACCGCCGACGACGTGGCGGCGCTGGCGGAGAAGGCGGACACGCCACCGGTGGTGGTGCTGGGAGCCGCGGGTGCGGACGCCTTGGCCGTGACCTCGCGGGTGCTCGAGGTCGTGCA
Organism: Amycolatopsis sp. A133; assembly: GCF_031082405.1. GTDB lineage: Bacteria > Actinomycetota > Actinomycetes > Mycobacteriales > Pseudonocardiaceae > Amycolatopsis. The sequence continues at coordinate 47,593 of NZ_JAVHJU010000045.1, read as the reverse complement.
GGCGTGGCTGGCCGCGCCCGCGTTCGAGGAGTCCCGGCTGGTCGTGACGACCCGCGGGGCGGTGCCCGCCGGGGGCGACCACACGCTGACCGACCCGGCCGCGGCCGCGGTGTGGGGCCTGGTCCGGTCCGCGCAGGCGGAGCACCCGGACCGGATCGTCCTGCTGGACACCGAAACCGACGTGGAGCCCGTCCTGGGATCGGTGCTGGCCGGCGGCGAGCCGCAGCTCGCGGTGCGCGGCACGACCTTCCTCGTGCCCCGGCTGGCCCGCGCCACCCGGATCGCGGACGCGCCCGCCGCGTTCGACCCGGACGGCACGGTCCTGATCTCGGGCGCGGGATCGCTGGGCGCGCTGGTGGCCCGGCACCTGGTCACCCGGCACGGTGTGCGGAAGCTGGTGCTGGCGAGCCGGCAGGGCCCGGCCGCCGACGGCGCCCGGGACCTGATCGGTGAACTGGCCGGCGCGGACGTGTCCTTCGTGGCCTGTGACGTCTCGGATCGCGACCAGGTGGCCGCTCTGCTCGCGGACCTCCCGGACTTGACCGGGGTGGTGCACACCGCCGGCGTTTTCGAGGACGGCGTCATCGAGGCGCTGACGCCCGATCAGCTGGCGAACGTGTACGCGGCCAAGGTCACGGCCGCGACGCACCTCGACGAGCTCACCCGCGACCGGGACCTCGGCGCGTTTGTCGTGTTCTCGTCCGTCGCGGGAGTGATGGGCGGTGGTGGACAGGGCCCGTACGCGGCAGCGAACGCCTTCCTGGACGCGGCGATGGCGAACCGCCGGGCCGCGGGCCTGCCGGGGCTGTCGCTGGCGTGGGGTCTCTGGGAGCGCAGCAGCGGCATGGCCGCGCACCTCAGCGACGTCGACCACGCCCGGGCGAGCCGCAACGGCGTCCTGGAACTGACCCGGGCCGAAGGCCTCGAGCTGTTCGACCTCGGGCTGCGGCTGGACGAATCCCTGCTCGTGCCGATCAAGCTCGACCTGGCGGCCATGCGGGCGAGTGCCGTTCCGGTCCTGTTCCGCGGCCTGGTCCGGCCGAGCCGGAACCAGGCGCGGACGGCGTCCACTGTGGACCGTGGGCTGGCCGGGCGGCTCGCCGGGCTCCCCGCGGCCGAGCGGGAGGCGGTGCTGGTCGACCTGGTGCGCGAGCAGGTCGCGGTCGTCCTCGGCTACGACGGGCCGGAGGCGGTGCGGCCGGACACGGCGTTCAAGGACACCGGGTTCGACTCGCTGACGTCGGTGGAGCTGCGCAACCGGCTGCGCGAGGCGACCGGGCTCAAGCTGCCCGCGACGCTGGTCTTCGACTACCCGAATCCCTTGGCGGTGGCGCGTTTCCTGGGCGCCCGGCTGGTCCCGGAGAGCAACGGGAACGGGCACAACGGGCAGAACGGGGACAGCGACCGGTTGCGGCACGCGCTCGCGTCCGTCGCGACCGAGGAGCGGTCGATCGCCGAACTGGGCGTCGACGACCTCGTGCAACTGGCTTTCGGCGACGAGTGATGGGGAGCAAGTGGTGAGTGCGTCGTATGAAAAGGTCGTCGAGGCGCTGCGGAAGTCCCTCGAAGAGGTCGGCACGCTGAAGAAGCGGGTCAACGCCTCCAGCGAGCCGATCGCGATCGTCGGCATGGCGTGCCGGCTGCCCGGTGGGGTCACCGGCCCCGACGACCTCTGGCGGCTGGTGGCCGAGGGCGGCGACGCCGTGTCGGGCTTCCCCACCGACCGCGGCTGGGACTTGGACACCCTGTTCGACCCGGACCCCGACCACCCCGGCACGTCGTACACCGACCGGGGCGGCTTCCTCCACGACGCGGCGCTGTTCGACCCCGGCTTCTTCGGGATTTCGCCGCGCGAGGCCCTGGCCATGGACCCGCAGCAGCGGCTGTTGCTGGAAGCGTCCTGGGAGGCCCTGGAAGGCGTCGGCCTCGACCCGACCTCGTTGCAGGGCACCGACGTCGGCGTGTTCACCGGCGTGGGCGGCTCGGGCTACGGCGGCGGCCTGGCCGGGCCGGAAATGCAGAGCTTCGCGGGCACCGGGCTGGCGTCGAGCGTGGCTTCGGGCCGCGTGTCGTACGTCTTCGGGTTCGAAGGACCGGCGGTCACGATCGACACGGCGTGCTCGTCGTCGCTGGTGGCGATGCACCTCGCCGCGCAGGCTCTGCGCCAGGGCGACTGCTCGATGGCACTGGCCGGCGGCGCGATGGTGATGTCCGGGCCCGACTCCTTCGTGGTGTTCTCCCGGCAGCGCGGACTGGCCACGGACGGCCGGTGCAAGGCGTTCGCCTCCGGCGCCGACGGCATGGTGCTGGCCGAGGGCATCAGCGTGGTCGTGCTGGAACGGCTGTCGGTGGCGCGCGAACGCGGCCACCGGATCCTCGCCGTGCTCCGCGGCAGCGCGGTCAACCAGGACGGCGCCTCCAACGGCCTGACCGCCCCCAACGGCCCTTCGCAGCAGCGCGTGATCCGTGCCGCGCTGGCCAACGCCGGGATCGGACCGTCCGATGTGGACCTCGTCGAGGCGCACGGGACCGGGACGAGCCTGGGTGACCCCATCGAGGCGCAGGCGTTGCTGGCCACCTACGGGCAGGAGCGGGAGACGCCGTTGTGGCTCGGCTCGCTGAAGTCGAACATCGGCCACACGCAGGCGGCCGCGGGCGTGGCGAGCGTGATCAAGGTGGTGCAGGCGCTGCGCCACGACGTCATGCCGCCGACCCTGCACGTGGACGAGCCCAGCTCTCAGGTGGACTGGTCCGAGGGCGCGGTGGAACTGCTGACCGAGGGCCGCGAATGGCCGCGCGGGGACCGTCCGCGCCGGGCCGGCGTGTCGTCCTTCGGCGTCAGCGGGACGAACGTGCACCTGATCATCGAGGAAGCACCCGATGCGGGTCTGCCGCAGCTTGTCGTGAGTGAAAAAGCGGGTTCTAACCCGCTTTCCCACTCACGACCGGCTGTCGTGCCGCTGGTGGTGTCCGCGCGCAGCACCGGTTCCCTGGCCGGACAGGCCGGCCGGCTGGCCCGGGTGGGCGCGCCTCTGGCGAACCTCGCCGGGGCACTGGTGTCCGGGCGAGCGGTGCTCGAGGAGCGCGCGGTCGTCGTGGCCGGTTCGGACGAGGAAGCCGTCACGGGGCTCGGTGCCCTGGCTCGCGGTGCGGCCGCGCCCGGCGTCGTGACCGGGAGCGCGGGCAAGCCGGGCAAGGTCGTCTGGGTGTTCCCGGGGCAGGGAACGCAGTGGGCGGGCATGGGCCGGGAGCTGCTCGATTCGTCGCCGGTGTTCGCCGAGCGGATCAAGGAGTGCGCGGCCGCGCTGGACCAGTGGACCGGCTGGTCGCTGCTGGATGTCCTGCGTGGCGAGGGCGACTTGGACCGCGTCGACGTGCTGCAGCCCGCCTGTTTTGCGGTGATGGTGGGGCTGGCCGCGGTCTGGGAATCCGTCGGTGTCCGCCCGGACGCCGTCGTGGGCCACTCGCAGGGCGAGATCGCCGCGGCCTGCGTGTCCGGCGCGCTCACCCTCGACGACGCCGCGAAGGTGGTTGCCTTGCGCAGCCAGGCGATCGCCGCGCAGCTGTCCGGCCGCGGCGGGATGGCGTCGGTCGCGTTGAGCGAAGACGCGGCGAACGCGCGGCTGGCGTTGTGGGACGACCGCATCGAGGTGGCCGCGGTCAACGGCCCGTCCTCGGTGGTGATCGCGGGCGACGCCCAGGCCCTCAACGAAGCGCTGGAGGTGCTGGCCGGGGACGGCGTCCGCGTCCGGCAGGTCGCGGTCGACTACGCCTCCCACACCCGGCACGTCGAGGACATCCGCGACACCCTCGCCGAGAACCTCGCCGGGATCACCGCGCAGGCGCCGGAGGTGCCGTTCTACTCGACCGTCACCGGCGAATGGGTGCGCGACGCCGGCGTCCTGGACGGCGGCTACTGGTACCGCAACCTGCGCAACCAGGTCGGGTTCGGCCCGGCCGTGGCCGCGCTGATCGAGCAGGGTCATGGCGTGTTCGTCGAGGTCAGTGCCCACCCGGTGCTGGTCCAGCCGATCAGCGAGCTCACCGACGACACGAACACCGTCGTCACCGGAACGCTGCGGCGGGACGACGGCGGCCTGCGACGCCTGCTGACGTCGATGGCCGAGCTGTTCGTCCGCGGTGTCCGGGTCGGCTGGGCCACGCTGGTGCCGCCGGCACGGGTGGACCTCCCGACGTACGCCTTCGACCACCAGCACTTCTGGCTCCAGCCGGCCGCGCAGGCGGACGCCGTCTCGCTCGGCCAGGTCGAGGCGGACCACCCGCTGCTCGGCGCGGTCGTCCCGCTGCCGCAGTCGGACGGCCTGCTCTTCACCTCGCGGCTGTCGCTGCGGACGCACCCGTGGCTGGCCGACCACGCCATCGGCGGCGTGGTGCTCTTCCCCGGCACCGGGCTGGTCGAGCTCGCCGTGCGGGCCGGTGACGAGGCCGGCTGCCCGGTGCTGGACGAACTCGTGACGGAAGCGCCGCTGGTCGTGCCCGAACAGGGCGGGGTGAACGTCCAGGTCACGGTGAGCGGCCCGGACCAGAACGGCTCGCGCACGGTGGAGGTCTTCTCCCGGCGCGAGGACGAATGGACGCGGAACGCGACCGGCGTGGTCTCGGCGACGCCGGCCGGGAGCGCCGGCTTCGACTTCACCGCGTGGCCGCCCCCGGGCGGGCAGCGGGTCGAGATCGGGGACTTCTACGCCGATCTCGGCGAGCGCGGGTACGCGTACGGGCCGGTGTTCCAGGGCGTCCGGGCGGTGTGGCAGCGCGGTGACGAGGTGTTCGCCGAGGTCGCCCTGCCCGACGACCAGCGCGCCGCCGCCGCCCGGTTCGGCCTCCACCCCGCGTTGCTGGACGCGGCCCTGCAGACCGGGACGATCGCCGCGGCCGCGTCGGGACAGCCCGGGAAGTCGGTGATGCCGTTCTCGTGGAACCGCCTGGCCCTGCACGCCGTGGGAGCCGCGGGACTGCGGGTCCGGGTCGCGCCGGGCGGACCGGACGCGCTGACCGTCGAAGCCGCCGACGAGACCGGCGCCCCCGTCCTGACGATGGACTCGCTGATCCTGCGCGAGGTGGCCCTCGACCAGCTGGACACCACCCGCACCAGCTCGCTGTACCGGGTGGACTGGACCGAACTACCCATTGTGGACAGTGCGGTGCCGTCGGAGCGGGCCGAGGTGCTCGAAGCCTCCGGCTCCCAACCCCTCGAACTGGCCGGCCGGGTGCTGGAAGCCATGCAGGCGTGGCTTTCCGGCGCGGCCGACGAAGCCCGGCTGGTCGTGGTGACCCGGGGTGCGGTGCCCGCCGGTGACGGTGGGGTGAGCGACCCGGCCGGTGCGGCGGTGTGGGGCCTGGTCCGCGCCGCGCAGTCGGAGAACCCGGACCGGTTCGTCCTGCTGGACACCGACGGCGAGGTGCCGCTGGGTGCGGTGCTGGCGACCGGTGAACCGCAGCTCGCCCTGCGCGGCACGACCTTCTCGGTACCGCGGCTCGCCCGCGTCACCGAGCCGACGGAGCCGCCCATCGCGTTCCGCCCGGACGGAACGGTCCTGGTCTCCGGCGCCGGGACGCTCGGCGCGCTCGCCGCCCGCGACCTCGTCACCCGGCACGGCGTCCGGAGCCTGGTGCTGGCCAGCCGGCGCGGCCGGGACGCCGAGGGCGTCGAAGACCTCGTCGCCGAACTGACCGGGCACGGTGCCGAGGTGACGGTCGCGGCCTGCGACGTCTCCGACCGGGACCAGGTGGCGGCGCTGTTCAAGGAGCACTCGCTGACCGCCGTCGTGCACACGGCGGGCGTGTTCGACGCCGGTGTCACCGGGGCACTGACCCGGGAGCGGCTGGCCAAGGTGTTCGCCCCCAAGGTCACGGCCGCCCAGCACCTCGACGAGCTGACCCGCGACCTCGACCTCGACGCGTTCATCGTCTACTCGTCCGCCTCCTCGATCTTCATGGGCGCGGGCAGCGGCGGGTACGCGGCGGCCAACGCCTTCCTCGACGGCCTGATGGCCGCCCGCCGCGCGGCGGGCCTGCCCGGGCTCTCGCTGGCCTGGGGCCCGTGGGAGCAGCTCACCGGCATGGCGGGCACCATCGACGACCTCACCCTGGCCCGGATGAGCCGGCGGGAGGGCCGCGGCGGTGTCCGCGCGCTCGGGTCCGCCGAGGGCATGGCCCTGTTCGACGCCGCGCTCGCGGCCGGGCAGGCGCTGCTGGTGCCGATCGAGCTCGACCTGCGCGAGGTGCGGGCCGACGCGGCCGCCGGTGGCACCGTGCCGCACCTGCTGCGCGGACTGGTCCGGGCGGGCAGGCAGACGGCGCGGACGGCGGACGGCGGCAACGGCGGCCTGACCCGCCGGCTGGCCGGGCTCACCGTGGCCGAGCAGGAAACGCTGCTGCTCGACCTCGTCCGCGGCCAGGTCGCCGTCGTGCTCGGGCACGCCGACAGCTCCGGCGTCCGCGCGGACGCGGCGTTCAAGGACGCCGGGTTCGACTCGCTGACGTCGGTGGAACTGCGCAACCGGCTGCGCGAGGCGACCGGGCTGAAACTGCCCGCGACGCTGGTCTTCGACCACCCGAACCCGCTCGCACTGGCCCGGCACCTGCGCGAGGAGCTCGCCGTCGACGAGGCGTCCCCCGCCGACGCGGTGCTGGCCGGCCTCGCCGGGCTGGAGGCGGCCATCGCGGCCGCCGGCGGCCCGGACGGCGACCGGATCACCGCGCGGCTGCGTGAACTGCTGAAGGCCGCCGAAGCGGCCGAAGCCCGGCCGGACCCGTCCGGCGATCTCGACACGGCCAGTGACGAGGAGCTGTTCGCCCTCGTCGACGGGCTCGACTGAAACCGCTGTGACATCCGGGGCGCCGCCACCCGGACCCCCGACAAGCAAGCACACGTGAGATTCCTGGGAGTTGAGTTCAGTGGCTGACGAGGGACAACTCCGCGACTACCTCAAGCGGGCCATCGCCGACGCCCGCGACGCCCGCACGCGGCTGCGCGAGGCCGAGGAACAGGCGCGGGAGCCGATCGCCATCGTCGCCATGGCGTGCCGGTACCCGGGCGGGGTGGCCTCGCCCGAGGACCTGTGGGACCTGGTGGCCGGCGGCACCGACGCCGTCTCCGAGTTCCCCGGCGACCGGGGCTGGGACGTCGACGGGCTCGTCGACCCGGACCCCGACCGCCCCGGGACGACGTACACGAACCAGGGCGGGTTCCTGCACGACGCGGGACTCTTCGACGCGGGCTTCTTCGGGATCTCGCCGCGCGAGGCCGTCGCGATGGACCCGCAGCAGCGGCTGCTGCTGGAGACGTCCTGGGAGGCCATCGAGCGGACCGGTACCGACCCGCTTTCCCTGAAGGGCAGCGACGTCGGCGTGTTCACCGGTGTCGCGAGCATGGGCTACGGCGCCGGCGGCGGGGTGGTCGCGCCGGAGCTGGAAGGTTTTGTCGGCACCGGTGCGGCCCCGTGCATCGCGTCCGGCCGCGTGTCCTACGTCCTCGGCTTCGAGGGCCCGGCGGTCACCGTCGACACCGGGTGCTCGTCGTCGCTGGTGGCGATGCACCTCGCCGCGCAGGCCCTGCGGCGGGGCGAGGTCTCGCTGGCCCTGGCCGGCGGCGCGATGGTGATGGCCCAGCCCGGTTCCTTCGTTTCGTTTTCCCGGCAGCGCGGGCTCGCCATGGACGGGCGCTGCAAGGCGTTCGCGGACAGCGCCGACGGTATGGGACTGGCCGAGGGCGTCGGCGTCGTGGCGCTGGAACGGCTGTCGGTCGCCCGTGAGCGCGGGCACCGGGTGCTGGCCGTGCTGCGCGGCATCGCGGTGAACCAGGACGGTGCTTCGAATGGGCTGACCGCGCCGAACGGCCCGTCGCAGCAGCGGGTGATCCGGGCCGCGCTGGCCGAAGCCGGCCTGTCACCGTCCGATGTGGACGCTGTCGAAGGGCACGGCACGGGCACGACGCTGGGCGACCCGATCGAGGCGCAGGCCCTGCTGGCCACTTACGGAAAGGGCCGAGACCCGGAAAAGCCGTTGTGGCTCGGTTCGATCAAGTCGAACATCGGGCACACGCAGGCGGCCGCGGGCGTGGCCAGTGTGATCAAGATGGTGCAGGCGCTGCGCCACGGCGTGCTGCCCCCGACGCTGCACATCGACCAGCCGTCCACCGAGGTCGACTGGTCGGCCGGGGCGGTTTCGCTGCTGACGGAGGCCCGGGAGTGGCCGCGCGAAGGGCGTCCGCGCCGGGCCGGGGTGTCGTCGTTCGGCATCAGCGGGACCAACGCACACCTGATTCTCGAGGAAGCGCCCGAGGAAGAGACGGCCGTCGCCGAAGCGCCCTCGGCCGGTGTGGTGCCGGTCGTGGTGTCGGCCCGCGGGGCCCTGGCGGGTCAGGCCGGGCGGCTGGCCACGTTCCTCGGCGAGTCTGACGCGGCCCTCTCCGACGTCGCCGGGGCGCTGCTCTCCGGCCGCTCCCGGTTCGAGGACCGGGCGGTCGTGGTGGCGGGCACGCGCGACGAGGCCGTGACGGGTCTGGAAGCGTTGGCTCGCGGGGAAGACGCGGCCGCGGTGGTCACCGGTCGAGCGGGTTCGCCGGGCAAGGTCGTGTGGGTTTTCCCGGGCCAGGGCGCGCAGTGGGTGGGCATGGGCCGGGAACTTCTCGAAGAGTCTCCGGTGTTCGCCGCGCGGATCGCCGAGTGCGCGGCCGCGCTGGAGCCGTGGATCGACTGGTCGCTGGTCGACGTCCTGCGGGGCGAGGGTGACCTGGATCGGGTCGATGTGGTGCAGCCCGCGAGTTTCGCGATGATGGTGGGCTTGGCTGCGGTGTGGTCTTCGGCCGGGGTGGTGCCCGATGCGGTGCTCGGCCATTCGCAGGGCGAGATCGCCGCGGCGTGCGTGTCGGGTGCGTTGTCGCTGGAAGACGCGGCGAAGGTGGTCGCGTTGCGCAGCCAGGCCATCGCCGCGAAGCTCGCCGGCCGCGGCGGGATGGCGTCGGTCGCGTTGAGCGAAGAAGACGCCGTCACGCGGTTGCAGCCCTGGGCGGACCGGGTCGAGGTGGCCGCCGTCAACAGCCCGTCGTCCGTGGTGATCGCCGGGGACGCCGAAGCCCTCGACCAGGCCCTCGAAGCGTTGACGGGACAAGAGATCCGCGTCCGGCGGGTCGCGGTGGACTACGCCTCGCACACCCGGCACGTCGAGGACATCCAGGAGCCCTTGGCCGAAGCACTGGCCGGGATCGAGGCGCAGGCGCCGGCGGTGCCGTTCTACTCGACCCTCATCGGTGACTGGATCCGTGACGCCGGGGTCGTGGACGGCGATTACTGGTACCGCAACCTGCGCAACCAGGTCGGCTTCGGCCCGGCGGTGGCCGAGCTGATCGGCCTGGGTCACCGGGTGTTCGTCGAGATCAGCGCCCACCCGGTGCTGATGCAGCCGATCAGCGAGGTCACCGAGGCGGTGGTGACCGGGACGCTGCGCCGCGAAGACGGCGGCCTGCGGCGGCTGCTGACGTCGATGGCCGAGCTGTTCGTCCGCGGCGTCGACGTGGACTGGACCACGGTGGTGCCGCCGGCGCGGGCCGACCTGCCGACTTACGCTTTCGACCACCAGCACTACTGGCTGCGGTACCTCGACCCGGCGACCGACGCCATCGGCCCGGTGGTCCGGCTGCCGCAGACCGGTGGCCTGGTCTTCACCACCGAGTGGTCGCTGAAGTCCCAGCCGTGGCTGGCCGGCCACATCGTGGAAGACGTGGTCGTCGTGCCCGGCGCGGCACTGGTCGAGCTGGCCATCCGGGCCGGCGACGAGGCCGGGACCCCGGTCCTGGACGAACTCGTCATCGAAACGCCCGTGGTCGTGCCGGAACGCGGCGCGATCCGGATCCAGGTCACGGTGAGCGGGCCGGACGACGGCGCACGGACCCTGGAAGTGCACGCCCAGCCCGAAGACGCCACCGACGAGTGGACCCGGCACGCCACCGGCACGCTCTCGGCGACCCCGTGCGAAACCAGCGGATTCGACTTCGCGGGTGCGCGGGACGAGCTCTTCGCCGAAGTTTCCCTGCCCGAGGACACAGACCCGGGTGCGTTCGGCATCCACCCCGCGCTCTTGGCCGCGGCTGTGCCCGGTGAAGACGACCTGACCCAACCCATGGAATGGCGAGGCGTGACGCTGCACGCCGCGGGGGCGTCGACGCTGCGGGTCCGGCTGGAGCCCGGCGGGCTCCTGGAAGCGGCCGACGGCGCCGGCAACCTCGTCGTCACGGCGAAGGAAGTGGTGCTGCGGCCGGTGTCCGTCGGACAGCCGGGCACCGCCACGAACGACTCGCTGTTCCAGGTGAACTGGATCGAACTCCCCGCGGGCCAGGAGACCGACGGCACTGCCGAGGTGCTGGAGGTCCCCAATGGCGACTCCCCGCTGACGGCGACCTCCCGGGTCCTGGAGAAGCTCCAGACGTGGCTGACCGAGCCCGAGGCGGAACGCCTGGTCGTCGTGACCCGCGGCGCGGTGCCCGCCGGGGACCTCCCGGTGAGCGACCCGGCCGCGGCGGCGGTCTGGGGCCTGGTCCGGTCCGCGCAGGCGGAGAACCCGGACCGGATCGTCCTGCTGGACACCGACGGCGAAGTCCCGCTGGGCGCGGTGCTGGCCGCCGGTGAGCCGCAGGTCGCCGTGCGCGGCACGGCCCTGTACGTCCCGCGCCTGGCCCGCGCCGACGCGGCCCCGGCCCCGGTCTTCGGTCCACAAGGGACGGTGCTCGTCTCCGGAGCGGGCGTGCTCGGGGAGATCGTGGCGCGGCACCTGGTCACCCATCACGGCGTCCGGAAGCTGGTGCTGGCCAGCCGCCGCGGCCTGGACGCCGACGGCGCGAAGGACCTCGTCACCGATCTCACCGGCGAAGGCGCGGACGTCTCCGTCGTCGCCTGCGACGTGGCCGACCGCGACCAGGTGGCCGCCCTCCTCGACGAGCACCGCCCGACCAGCGTGGTGCACACGGCGGGCGTGCTGGACGACGGCGTCATCGGGACGCTGACCTCCGACCGGCTGGCCAAGGTGTTCGCGCCCAAGGTCGACGCCGTCCGCCACCTCGACGAGCTCACCCGCGGCCGGGACCTCGACGCCTTTGTCGTCTTCTCGTCCGGGTCCGGTGTCTTCGGTTCGCCCGGGCAGGGCAACTACGCGGCGGCGAACGCGTTCCTGGACGCGGCGATGGCGAGCCGCCGGGCGGCGGGCCTGCCCGGGCTGTCGCTGGCGTGGGGCCTGTGGGCACAGGCCACGGGCCTGACCGCGCACCTCGGCGGCGCCGACCAGGCGCGGATGAGCCGGGGCGGGGTGCGGCCGATCACGGCCGAGGAGGGCATGGCCCTGTTCGACGCCGCCGTGGGTGCGCCGCACGCGCTGCTGGTGCCGGTCAAGCTCGACCTGCGGGAGGTGCGGGCCGGCGGTGCGGTGCCGCACCTGCTGCGCGGGCTGGTCCGGACCGGGCGGCGGCAGGCGCAGACGTCGTCCACCGCAGACAACCAGCTGGTGGGCCGGCTGGCCGGGCTGGCCGCGCCCGAGCAGGAGGCGCTGCTCGTCGACCTGGTGCGCAGCCAGGTCGCGGCGGTGCTCGGGCACGCCGGGCCGGACGCGGTCCGCGCGGACACGGCGTTCAAGGACGCCGGCTTCGACTCGCTCACCTCGGTGGACCTGCGCAACCGGCTGCGGGAGAGCACCGGGCTGAAGCTGCCCGCGACGCTCGCCTTCGACTACCCCACACCGCTGGTCCTCGCCCGGCACCTGCGCGACGAGCTCGGGGCCGGCGACGACGCGCTGTCACTGGTGAACGCCCGGCTCGAAGACGTCGAGGCGCTGCTCGGCGGGCTGCGCCTCGACGAATCGGCGAAGACCGGTCTCACCCTCCGGCTGCAGGGCTTGGTGGCCCGGTGCAACGGAGTTCTCGACCAGGCGGACGACGCCACGCTGGCGGACCGGCTCGAGTCCGCATCCGCCGACGAAGTCCTCGACTTCATCGACGGGGAGCTGGGTCTCACCTGACCTCGGCCCGAGCCCGACTTTCCGGCAAAACCTTTGTGAGGACCCCAGAATGGCCACGGACGAAAAACTCCTCAAGTACCTCAAGCGCGTCACGGCCGAGCTGCACAGCCTGCGCAAGCAGGGTGCCCGGCACGCCGACGAGCCGCTCGCCGTCGTCGGGATGGCCTGCCGGTTCCCGGGTGGGGTGTCCTCGCCCGAAGACCTGTGGCGGCTGGTGGCCGGCGGCGTCGACGCCCTCTCCGACTTCCCCGACGACCGGGGCTGGGAACTGGACGGCCTGTTCGACCCGGACCCCGACCACCCGGGGACGTCGTACACCAGCCAGGGCGGGTTCCTGCGCGGGGCCGGGCTGTTCGACGCGGGCCTGTTCGGCATCTCGCCGCGGGAGGCCCTGGTCATGGACCCGCAGCAGCGGGTGCTGCTGGAGACGTCGTGGGAGGCACTGGAAGACGCCGGGGTCGACCCGCTTTCGCTGAAGGGCAGCGACGTCGGGGTGTTCTCCGGCGTGTTCACCCAGGGCTACGGGGCCGGGGCGATCACGCCGGACCTGGAGGCCTTCGCGGGCATCGGGGCGGCGTCGAGCGTGGCCTCGGGCCGGGTGTCCTACGTCTTCGGGCTCGAAGGCCCGGCGGTCACCATCGACACGGCGTGCTCGTCGTCGCTGGTGGCCATCCACCTCGCCGCCCAGGCGCTGCGGGCGGGCGAGTGCTCGATGGCGCTCGCCGGCGGCGCGACGGTGATGCCGACGCCCGGCACCTTCGTCGCGTTCTCGCGGCAGCGGGTGCTGGCCGCCGACGGCCGGTCCAAGGCCTTCTCCTCGACCGCGGACGGCACCGGCTGGGCCGAGGGCGCCGGGGTGCTCGTCCTCGAACGGCTTTCGGTCGCGCAGGAGCGCGGGCACCGGATCCTGGCCGTGGTGCGCGGCAGCGCGGTGAACCAGGACGGTGCGTCCAACGGCCTGACCGCCCCGAACGGGCCTTCGCAGCAGCGGGTGATCCGCAAGGCGCTGGCCGGCGCCGGGCTGGTCGCGTCCGATGTGGACATCGTGGAGGCGCACGGCACGGGCACCGCGCTGGGCGACCCGATCGAAGCGCAGGCGCTGCTGGCGACCTACGGCCAGGGCCGCGAGCGGCCGTTGTGGCTGGGCTCGGTCAAGTCGAACTTCGGGCACACGCAGGCGGCCGCCGGGGTCGCGGGCGTGATCAAGATGATCCAGGCCCTGCGGCACGGCGCCATGCCGCCGACCCTGCACGTGGCCGAGCCGACCCCCGAGGTCGACTGGTCGGCCGGGGCCGTCGAGCTGCTGACCGAGGCGCGCGAGTGGCCGCGCGAAGACCGGCCGCGCCGGGCCGGGGTGTCCGCGTTCGGGATCAGCGGCACGAACGCGCACCTGATCCTGGAGGAAGCACCGGACGCGGGTCTGCCGCAGCCCGTCGTGAGTGAAGAAGCGGGTTCTAACCCTCCTTTCCACTCACGACCGGCTGTGGTGCCGCTGGTCGTGTCGGCGGGCAGCCCGGCGTCGCTGGCGGCCCAGGCGGGCCGGCTCGCGGAGGTCCTCGAGTCCGGGGACGCGTCCCGGGCGCGGCTGGCGAGTGCGCTGTTGTCGAGCCGGGCGCTGCTGGGTGACCGCGCGGTCGTCGTCGCTGGCTCGGACGAGGAAGCGGTGACCGGGCTGCGCGCTCTGGCGCGCGGGGAAGCCGCGCCCGGCGTGGTGACCGGTTCGGGCCGGCCGGGCAAGGTCGTCTACGTCTTCCCGGGCCAGGGTTCGCAGCGGCTCGGCATGGGCCGCGAGCTCTACGACCGGTACCCGGTGTTCGCGACGGCGTTCGACGAGGCCTGCGCGCAGCTGGACACGTGCCTGGACGGCCGGGCCGGGCACAGCGTGCGGGACGTCGTGCTGGGCGAGGTGCCCGCGAGCACCGGGCTGCTGGACCAGACGATGTTCACCCAGGCCGGGTTGTTCGCGGTGGAGAGCGCGCTGTTCCGGCTCACGGAGTCCTGGGGCGTCCGGCCGGATGTGGTGATCGGGCACTCGATCGGCGAGATCACGGCCGCGTACGCCGCCGGGGTGTTCTCGCTGCCGGACGCGGCGCGGATCGTCGCGGCGCGGGGACGGCTGATGCAGGCGCTGGCCCCGGGCGGGGCGATGGCCGCCGTCGCCGCCTCCGAGGCGGAGGTCGCCGGACTGCTCGGCGACGGTGTGGAACTCGCCGCCGTCAACGGCCCCTCGGCGGTCGTCCTGTCCGGCGACGAAGACGCGGTCCTCGCGGCCGCCGCCCACCTGCGCGAGCGTGGGCACAAGACCAAGCAGCTCAAGGTTTCCCACGCGTTCCACTCCGCCCGGATGGAGCCGATGCTGGACGAGTTCGCCGCCGAGCTGGCCGAGGTGACCTGGCGCGAACCGGAGATCCCGGTGGTGTCCAACGTGACCGGCCGGCTCGCCGAGCCGGGCGAACTGGCCGAGCCGCAGTACTGGGCCGAGCACGTGCGACGGCCGGTGCGGTTCGCCGCGGGCATCGCGGCCGCGGTCGAGTTCGGCGGCACCCGGTTCGTCGAGCTGGGACCGGGGGCGGCGCTGACCGGTCTCGTCGAGGAGACGGCCGACGGTGCCACGTGCGTCGCCGCCCTGCGGGACGACCGTCCGGAAGAGGCGGCGCTGCTCACCGCGGTCGCCGAGCTGTTCGTCCGCGGCGCAAAGGTCGACTGGTCCGCCCTGCTGCCGCCGGTGACCGGCTTCGTCGACCTGCCGAAGTACGCCTTCGACCAGCAGCACTACTGGCTGCAGCCCGCCGCGCAGGCCACGGACGCGGCCTCGCTCGGGCAGGTCGCGGCCGACCACCCGCTGCTGGGCGCGGTGGTGCGGCTGCCGCAGCCGGACGGCCTGGTCTTCACCGCCCGGCTGTCGCTGAAGTCGCACCCCTGGCTGGCCGACCACGTCATCGGCGGGGTGGTGCTCGTCGCGGGCACCGGGCTCGTCGAGCTGGCGGTCCGGGCCGGGGACGAGGCCGGCTGCCCGGTCCTCGAGGAACTCGTCATCGAGGCCCCGCTGGTCGTTCCCGACCACGGCGGGGTCCGGATCCAGGTCGTCGTGGGCGCGCCGGGGGAGACCGGTTCGCGCACGGTCGAGGTGTATTCCCTGCGCGAGGACGACGGCGCCGAGGTCTGGACCCGGCACGCCACCGGCTTCCTGGCGGCGACGTCGCCGGCGCACGCACCGTTCGACTTCACCGCTTGGCCGCCGCCCGGGGTCGAGCGCGTCGAGGTCGCGGACTTCTACGACGAGCTCGTCGAGCGCGGGTACACCTACGGGCCGTCCTTCCGGGGCCTGCAGGCGGTGTGGCGGCGCGGTGCCGAGGTGTTCGCCGAGGTCGTCCTGCCCGAAGACGAGCGCGCGGACGCGGCCCGGTTCGGCATCCACCCCGGCCTGCTGGACGCCGCCCTGCACGCGGGCATGCTCGGGGCCGCCACGACGGAAGAGCCCGGGCGGCCGGTGCTGCCGTTCGTGTGGAACGGCCTGGTGCTGCACGCCGCCGGCGCGACCGCGCTGCGGGTCCGGCTCGCCCCGAGCGGCCCGGACGCCCTGTCGGTCGAGGCCGCGGACGAGGCCGGCGGTCTCGTCGTGACGGCGGACTCGCTGGTCTCCCGGCCGGTGGCGGCCGAGCAGCTCGGCGCGACGGCGAACCGAGACGCGTTGTTCCGCGTGGAGTGGACCGAGATCGCCCGGCCCGAGGACGCGCCCGCGGGGCAGGCCGAGGTGCTCGAAGCCGACGGCGAGGAGCCCCTGGCCCTGACCGGCCGCGTGCTGGAAGCCGTGCAGACGTGGCTTTCCGGCGCGGCGGACGACGCCCGTCTGGTGGTGGTGACCCGCGGTGCGGTCCCCGCCGACGGCGTCGTGACCGATCCGGCCGGTGCGGCCGTGTGGGGCCTGATCCGGGCCGCGCAGGCGGAGAACCCCGGCCGGATCGTCCTGCTCGACACCGACGGCGAAGTGCCGCTGGATGCGGTGCTGGCCAGTGGTGAACCGCAGGTCGCGGTCCGGGGCACGGTCCTGACGGCCCCGCGGCTGGCCCGCGCGGAGGCCGCGGACACCCCGGCCGCGTTCGGCCCGGACGGGACGGTCCTGATCTCGGGCGCCGGATCGCTGGGCGTGCTGACCGCCCGGCACCTGGTGGCCCGGCACGGCGTCCGGCGGCTGGTGCTCGTCAGCAGGCGGGGCCCGGCCGCCGACGGCCTGGCCGAACTGGCCGCCGAACTCGGCGGGCAGGGCGCCGACGTCACCGTGGTGGCGGCCGACCTGGCCGACCGCGACCAGGTGGCTGCGCTGCTCGCCGAACACCGCCCGGCCGCCGTGGTGCACACGGCGGGCGTGCTGGACGACGGCGTCTTCGAGGCGTTGACGCGGGAGCGGCTGGCCAAGGTCTTCGCGCCCAAGGTCGACGCGGTGCGCCACCTCGACGAGCTGACCCGCGAGCTGGACCTCGGCGCCTTCGTCGTGTTCTCGTCCGCCTCCGGGGTCTTCGGCTCCGCCGGCCAGGGCAACTACGCCGCCGCCAACGCCTACCTGGACGCCGTGGTGGCGAACCGCCGGGCCGCGGGCCTGCCCGGCACGTCGCTGGCCTGGGGTTTGTGGGAGCAGACCGACGGCATGACCGCGCACCTCGGCGGCGCCGACCAGGCGCGGGCGAGCCGCGGCGGCGTCCTGGCCATCTCGCCCGCCGAGGGCATGGACCTGTTCGACGCCGGGGTGACCGCGCCGCACGCGCTCGTCGTCCCGGTCAAGCTGGACCTGCGCAAGACCCGGGCCGGCGGGGACGTGCCGCACCTGCTGCGCGGCCTGGTCCGCCCCGGCAGGCAGCAGGCCCGGCCGGCGTCCACTGTGGACAAGGGGCTGGCCGGCCGGCTCGCCGGGCTGGCTCCGGCCGAGCAGGAGGCGCTGCTGCTCGACGTGGTCCGCACCCAGGTCGCGCTGGTGCTCGGGCACGCCGGTCCGGAAGCCGTGCGCCCCGACGCGGCGTTCAAGGACGCCGGGTTCGACTCCCTGACCTCGGTGGAACTGCGGAACCGGCTGCGCGAGGCGACCGGGCTGAAGCTGCCCGCCACGCTGGTCTTCGACTACCCGGCGCCGGTCGCGCTGGCCCGCTACCTGCGTGACGAACTCGGGGACACGGTGGCGAGCACCCCGGCCGCCACCGCGGCCGCCGCGGATCTCGGCGAGCCGATCGCCATCGTCGGCATGGCGTGCCGGCTGCCCGGCGGCGTCGCGGATCCCGAAGGCCTGTGGCGCCTGGTGCGCGAGGGCCGCGAAGGGCTGTCTCCCTTCCCCGAGGACCGGGGCTGGGACCTGGAAAACCTGTTCGACGACGACCCCGACTCCGCCGGCACGACGTACACCACCCAGGGCGGTTTCCTCGAAGGCGCCGGACTGTTCGACGCGGGCTTCTTCGGGATTTCGCCGCGCGAAGCACTGGCCATGGACCCGCAGCAGCGGTTGCTGCTCGAGACGTCGTGGGAAGCCCTCGAAGGGGCCGGTCTCGACCCGGCTTCGCTGAAGGGCGCCGACGTCGGCGTGTTCGCCGGCGTGTCCAACCAGGGCTACGGGATGGGCGCGGACGCCGCCGAACTGGAGGGGTACGCGAGCACCGCGGGCGCCTCCAGCGTGGTGTCGGGCCGCGTCTCCTACGTCTTCGGGTTCGAGGGACCGGCGGTCACGATCGACACGGCGTGTTCGTCGTCGCTGGTGGCCATGCACCTGGCCGGGCAGGCGCTGCGGCAGGGCGAGTGCTCGATGGCACTGGCCGGCGGCGTCACGGTGATGGGCACGCCCGGCACCTTCGTCGAGTTCGCGAAGCAGCGCGGCCTCGCCGGGGACGGGCGGTGCAAGGCCTACGCGGACGGCGCGGACGGCACGGGCTGGGCCGAGGGCGTCGGGATCGTCGTGCTGGAGCGGCTGTCGGTGGCGCGCGAGCGCGGGCACCGGGTCCTGGCCGTGCTGCGCGGCAGCGCGGTGAACTCCGACGGCGCTTCCAACGGCTTGACCGCCCCCAACGGGCCGTCGCAGCAGCGGGTGATCCGCCGGGCCCTGGCCGGCGCCGGGCTCGAACCGTCCGATGTGGACATCGTGGAGGGGCACGGCACCGGGACCGCACTGGGCGATCCCATCGAGGCCCAGGCCCTGCTGGCCACCTACGGCAAGGACCGCAACCCGGAAAAGCCGCTCCGGCTGGGTTCGGTGAAGTCGAACTTCGGGCACACGCAGTCCGCGGCCGGGGTCGCCGGGGTGATCAAGATGGTGCAGGCGCTGCGCCACGGCGTCATGCCGCCCACCCTGCACGTGGACCGGCCCACCTCCCAGGTCGACTGGTCGGCCGGTGCGGTCGAGGTGCTGACCGAGGCGCGGGAGTGGCCGCGGGAAGACCGGCCGCGCCGGGCCGGGGTGTCGTCCTTCGGGATCAGCGGGACGAACGCGCACCTGATCATCGAGGAAGCACCGGATGCGGGTCTGCCGCAGCTTGTCGTGAGTGAAAAAGCGGGTTCTAACCCTCCTTTCCACTCACGACCGGCCGTGGTGCCGCTCGTGGTGTCGGCCCGCAGTGGCGGTTCGCTGGCGGGGCAGGCGCGCCGGCTGGCCGCCTTCCTCGACGAGTCCGCCGAGCCGCTCGCCGACGTGGCCGGTGCCCTGGCCGGCCGGGCCGTGTTCGGCGAGCGCGCGGTTGTGGTGGCGGGCTCGCGGCCGGAGGCGCAGGCCGGTCTGGCGGCGCTGAGCCGGGGCGAGGACGCGCCGGGCCTGGTCACCGGCCGGGTGCCCGCGTCCGGCCTGCCGGGCAAGCTCGTGTGGGTGTTTCCGGGCCAGGGGACGCAGTGGGCGGGCATGGGCCGGGACCTGCTGGAGTCGTCGCCGGTGTTCGCCGAGCGCATCAACGAGTGCGCGGCCGCGCTGGAGCCGTGGGCCGACTGGTCGCTGCACGACGTGCTGCGCGGTGAAGGCCCCGGGCTGCTGTACCGGGTGGACGTGCTCCAGCCCGCGAGTTTCGCGATGATGGTCGGGCTCGCGGCGGTGTGGTCCTCGGCCGGCGTGGTGCCCGACGCGGTGCTGGGTCATTCCCAGGGTGAGATCGCCGCGGCCTGCGTGTCGGGTGCGTTGTCGCTCGAAGACGCGGCGAAGGTGGTCGCGTTGCGCAGCCAGGCGATCGCCGCGAAGCTGTCCGGCCGCGGCGGCATGGCCTCCGTGGCGCTGAGCGAAGAGAACGTGGCCGCACGGCTGGCGCCGTGGACCGGCCGGGTCGAGGTGGCGGCGGTCAACGGCCCCACCTCGACGGTGATCGCCGGCGACGCCGAGGCGCTCGACGAAGTCCTGGAAACCCTGTCCGGCGAAGGGGTCCGCGTCCGGCGGATCGCGGTGGACTACGCGTCCCACTCGCGGCACGTGGAGGACATCGAGGAAACCCTCGCCGAAGCGCTGGCCGGGATCGACGCGCGGGCGCCCCTGGTGCCGTTCTTCTCCACGGTGACCGGTGAGTGGATCACCGAAGCCGGCGTCGTCGACGGCGGGTACTGGTACCGGAACCTGCGCAACCGGGTCGGGTTCGGCCCGGCGGCGGCCGCGCTGCTCGAGCAGGGCCACGGCGTGTTCGTCGAGGTCAGCGCCCACCCGGTGCTGGTGCAGCCGATCACGGAGCTCACCGACGACACTCCCGCGCTCGTGACGGGATCCCTCCGCCGCGACGAAGGTGGGCTGCCTCGGCTGCTGACCTCGATGGCTGAGCTGTTCGTCCGCGGCGTCCCGGTGGACTGGGCCACGCTGGTCCCGCCCGCGCGGGTGGACCTCCCGGCGTACGCCTTCGACCACCAGCACTACTGGCTCCGCGCCCGCGACGCGGCCGCCACCGACGCCGTCTCGCTGGGCCTCGCCGGCGCCGACCACCCGCTGCTCGGCGCGGTCGTGCAGCTGCCGTCGTCCGACGGTCTCGTCTTCACCTCGCGGCTGTCCCTGCGGTCGCACCCGTGGCTGGCCGACCACGCGGTCCGGGACGTGGTGATCGTCCCCGGCACCGGGCTGGTCGAGCTGGCCGTGCGGGCCGGCGACGAAGCCGCCTGCCCGGTGCTCGACGAGCTGGTGATCGAAGCGCCGCTCGTGGTGCCCCGCCGCGGCGGGGTCCGGGTGCAGGTAGCGCTCGGTGGGCCGGGCGAAGACGGCTCGCGCACGGTGGACGTCTACTCCCTGCGCGAAGACGCGGACACGTGGACCCGGCACGCGACCGGCGTGGTCGTCCCCGGGGATCGGCCGCGGGGAACCGCCGCGTTCGACTTCGCCGCCTGGCCGCCGCCCGGCGCGCGGCCCGTCGACATCAGCGGTGCCTACGACGTGCTCGACGCCGTCGGCTACGGGTACGGACCGGCGTTCCGGGCCGTGCGCGCGGTGTGGCGGCGCGACGACGAGACGTTCGCCGAAATCGCCCTGCCCGAAGACCACCGCGAAGAAGCCGGCCGGTTCGGCATCCACCCCGCGCTGCTCGACGCGGCCCTGCACTCGACGATGGTCAGCGCCGCGGCGGACACCGAGTCCTACGGCGACGAGGTGCGGCTGCCGTTCGCGTGGAACGGGCTGCGGCTGCACGCCGCCGGGGCCTCGGTGCTGCGGGTGCGCGTCGCCAAGCCCGAGCGGGACAGCCTGTCGCTGGAGGCCGTGGACGAGACCGGCGGCCTGGTCGTCACGCTGGATTCCCTGGTCGGCCGCCCGGTGTCGAACGAACAGCTCGCCACGGCGGCCGGCTCGGGTTCGCTGTACCGCGTGGACTGGACGCCGCTGTCCCGGGTGGACAGGGCGACGCCGGTGCCGTCGTGGGTGCCGGTGGCCACCGCGGAAGAGGTGGCCACGCTGGCCGACGACGTGCTCTCCGGCGGGACGGCCGCCCCGGCCGTGGCCGTCATGGAAGCCGTCGCCGACGCGGCCGACGAGGACCCGGTGCTGGCGCTCACCGTCCGCGTGCTGGACGTGGTCCAGTGCTGGCTGGCCGGTGGCGGGCTGGAGGCGACGAAGCTCGCGATCGTGACCCGGGGTGCCGTGCCCGCCGGCGACGGTGTGGTGCGCGACCCGGCCGCGGCCGCGGTGTGGGGCCTGGTCCGGGCCGCCCAGGCGGAGAACCCGGACCGGATCGTCCTACTGGACACCGATGCCGACACCGACGCCGACACCGACACCGATGTCGATGCCGGGGTGGAGCCGGTGCTGGGTGCGGTGCTCGCGGCCGGGGAGCCGCAGGTCGCCGTTCGCGGAACGACGCTGTCCATCCCGCGCCTGGCCCGCGCCGCCCGGCCGGAGCCGTCCGCCGGGTTCAAGACCCGGGGAACGGTCCTGGTCACCGGCGGCACCGGGTCGCTCGGCGGCCTGGTGGCCCGGCACCTGGTCGAACGGCACGGCGTGCGGCAGCTGCTGCTGGCCAGCCGCCGCGGCCTGGACGCCGAGGGTGCGAAGGACCTGGTCACCGACCTCACCGCGCTCGGGGCGGACGTCACGGTCGCCGCCTGCGACGTCGCCGACCGCGGCCAGGTGGCTTCGCTGCTCGAACAGCACCGCCCGACCGCCGTCGTGCACACGGCCGGCGTGGCGGACGCCGGCGTGATCGGGACGGTGACGCCGGAGCGGCTGGCCGAGGTGTTCGCGCCCAAAGTCACCGCGGCCCGGCACCTCGACGAGCTGACCCGCGGGCTGGAGCTCGACGCGTTCGTCGTCTATTCCTCGGTTTCCGCGGTGTTCATGGGCGCCGGCAGCGGCAGCTACGCCGCGGCGAACGCGTACCTGGACGGCCTGATGGCCCACCGGCGCGCGGCGGGCCTGCCGGGCCAATCGCTGGCGTGGGGCCTGTGGGACCAGACCGACGGCGGCATGGCGGCCGGCACCGACGAGGCCGGCCGCGCCCGGATGACCCGCCGCGGCGGTCTCGTGGCGATGAAACCCGCGGAGGGCCTGGAACTCTTCGACGCCGCCATCGGCACCGGGGAGGCCCAGCTGGTGCCCGCCCAGCTCGACCTGCGGGGCCTGCGCGCCGACGCGGCCAGCGGCACCGAAGTGCCGCACCTGCTGCGTGGCCTGGTTCGCGCGGCACGGCACCAGGCCCGTGTGGCGTCCACTGTGGACGAGGACTGGGCCGGCCGGCTGGCCGGGCTCGGCCCGGACGAGCGGGCGAAGGTCCTGCTCGACCTGGTGCGCGCCCAGGTGGCCGGGGTGCTGGGCTACCGCGCCGACCAGATCGACGAGGACCAGGGGCTGTTCGAGATCGGCTTCGACTCCCTCACCGCGATCGAACTGCGCAACCGGCTGCGCGCCCGCACCGACCGGAAGATCGCGCCCAGCGTCGTCTTCGACCACCCGACGCCGGCCCTGCTCGCCGCGCACCTGACCGAGCTCTTCTGAAAGAAGGTGATGACCGATGTTCGACCTGGAGACCTACCTCCAGCGGATCGGCTGCGGCGGGGAAACCGGCGTGGACCTCGAGACGCTGCGGAAACTGCAGAAGCGCCACCTCATGGCGATCCCGTACAACAGCCTCGCCTACGAACTCCGTGACGCGGTGAACGTCGTCGACCTCGACGAGGACGACGTCTTCGCCACCAGCATCGCCGACGGGAAAGGCGGCGCCTGCTACCACCTCAACCGGCTGTTCCACCGGCTCCTGACCGAACTGGGCTACGACGTCACGCCGCTCGCCGGCAGCACCACCGAAGGCCGCGAGACCTTCGGGACCGACGTCGAGCACATGTTCAACCTGGTCACCCTGGACGGCGGCGAGTGGCTCGTGGACGTCGGCTACCCCGGCCCCACCTACGTCGAGCCGCTGCCGGTTTCGCCCGCGGTGCAGACCCAGTACGGCAGCCAGTTCCGGCTGGTGGACCGGGAAGCCGGGTATGCGCTGCAACGCCGGGGTGCGGTCACCCGCTGGAGCGACGTCTACACGTTCACGACGAAACCGCGCGAGTGGAGCGACTGGAAGGAACTGGAGGACAACTTCCGGGCCCTCGTGGGGGACACCGGCCGCACCGACACCCAGGAAACGCTGTGCGGCCGCGCCCTCGAAAACGGTCAGGTGTTCCTGCGGCAGCGCCGGTACCTGACGGTCCGGGACGGCCGCGAGCAGGTGCGCACGATCACCGACGACGACGAGCACCGGACGCTGGTGGCCCGCGTGCTGTCCGGCGAGCCCGGGTGAAACCGGAAGGGGAAGACCATGGCGGAAAAGACCGGTCTGCTGGCGAGGTTCGCCGGCCTGTGCCGGACCGCGTACGAGCACCACTACCTCCCGTACCTCGGCTTCTTCTACGGCGGCGAGTACCTCCACCACGGCAGCGAGCCGGTGTCGAGGATCGCCGACCTGCCGTACGTGACGCTGCCGCAGCCGCGGGAGCCGTCGCCGTGACCACGACGATTCCGGTACGCCTGAACGAGCGTTCCTACGACGTGGTCGTCGGTCCCGGGGTGCGGACGGCGCTGCCCGGCGTCGTCGACCGGATCGGCGCCCGGCGGGCCGTGGTCGTGTCGGCCCGGCCGGCGGACTGGGTGCCCGACACCGGGGTCGAGACCCTGCTGCTGCCGGCCCGCGACGGCGAGCAGGACAAGCGGCTGTCCACAGTGGAGGAGCTGTGTGGTGAGTTCGCGCGGTTCGGGCTGACGCGGTCCGACGTCGTCGTTTCCTGCGGCGGCGGCACGACCACCGACGTCGTCGGGCTGGCGGCCGCGCTGTACCACCGCGGCGTCGCCGTGGTCCACCTGCCCACGACCCTGCTCGCGCAGGTGGACGCCAGTGTCGGCGGGAAGACCGCGGTGAACCTGCCGTCGGGCAAGAACCTGGTCGGCGCGTACTGGCAGCCCAGCGCGGTGCTGTGCGACACGGACTACCTGACGACCCTGCCGCGGCGGGAGGTGCTGAACGGCCTCGGCGAGATCGCCCGCTGCCACTTCATCGGCGCACCCGACCTGCGGGGGCGGTCGCTGCCGGAGCAGATCGCGGCCAGCGTCACCCTCAAAGCGGGCATCGTGGCGCAGGACGAGCGGGACACCGGGCTGCGGCACCTGCTCAACTACGGCCACACGCTGGGGCACGCGCTGGAGATCACGACCGGGTTCGCTCTGCGCCACGGCGAGGCCGTCGCCATCGGCACGGTCTTCGCGGGCCGGCTGGCCGGGGCGCTGGGCCGCATCGACCAGTCCGGAGTGGACGAACACCTGGCCGTCGTCCGGCACTACGGCCTGCCCGCCGCCCTGCCCGACGACGTCGATGCGGCCGTGCTCGTCCGGCAGATGTACCGGGACAAGAAGGCGATCAGCGGGCTCGCCTTCGTGCTGGCCGGGCCGCGGGGCGCGGAGCTGGTGAGCGACGTGCCGCCGGGCGTGGTCACCGACGTCCTGGACCGGATGCCCCGCGACAGCCTGGGCAACCTGGTCGGCGCGACGGAAGCGGCGACGGCATGAAGCGCCTGCCGCACCTGCTCGCCGAGCCGGACGGCGCGGGCCCCGGCCGCGCGGTCGACCGGGTGCTGGCCGGACGGCTGAGCGCGGCGCTGGCCCGGCCGGCCGCGCAGCAGCCGTGCTGGCCGGACGCCGAACGGGCGGGCGCGGTGATCGAGCTGCTGCACAACGCCGAGCCGATCGTGGCGCCGGAGGAGACGGCGCGGCTGAGCGCCCGGCTGGCGGCGGTCGCCCGCGGCGAGGCGTTCCTGCTGCAGGGCGGGGACTGCGCGGAGACGTTCGCCGGCAACACCGAACCGCACCTGCGGGCGAACCTGGGGGTGCTGGCGCGGATGGCGGGTGTGCTGGCCGACGCGGGCGGCCTGCCGGTGGTCAAGATCGCCCGGATGGCCGGGCAGTTCGCCAAGCCGAGGTCCAACACCGTCGACGCGCTGGGACTGCCGGTCTACCGCGGCGACATCGTGAACTCCCCGGAGCGCACGGCCGCCGCCCGGACCCCCGACCCCCACCGGATGCTGATGGCCTACGCCCACTCCGCCAGCGCCATGGACCTGGTCCGCAAGCTCTGCGCCGAGGGCATCGACGAACCCCTGGTGGCGCTCGCCGGGGCCCGCCGCAATGCGCCGGGAGAACCGCGGTTCGACGGCGGCGGCCGGGCACCCGGCCCGACCGAGTTCTACGTCAGCCACGAACTGCTGCTGCTCGACTACGAACGGGCCGTCCTGTGGGCGGACTCCGGCGGCCCGGAACCCCGGCTGTCCAGCGGGCTGGCGCACTTCCTGTGGATCGGGGAACGCACCCGGCAGCTCGACGGCGCCCACATCGCGTTCGCGGAGCTGCTGTCCAACCCGATCGGCCTGAAGCTCGGGCCGAGCTGCACCCCGGAAGAGGTCGTCGAATACGTCCGGCGGCTCGACCCGCACCGCACCCCGGGCCGGCTGACGCTGGTCAGCCGGATGGGGCACGCCCAGGTCCGCGAGCTCCTCCCGCCGATCGTGGAGAAGGTCACCGCCTCCGGGCACGAGGTGATCTGGCAGTGCGACCCGATGCACGGCAACACCCGCACGTCGGCCAACGGGTACAAGACCCGGCACTTCGGCCACGTCGTCAACGAGCTCGCGGGCTTCTTCGAGGTCCACCGCCGGCTCGGCACCCACCCCGGCGGCATCCACGTCGAGGTGACCGGCGACGACGTGACGGAATGCCTCGGCGGTACCGCGGAGATCACCGAAGCCGACCTGCCCGAGCGGTACCTGACCGCCTGCGACCCGCGGTTCAACGCCGAGCAGTCGGTCGAACTGGCGTTCGCGATCGCAAAGCTGCTGCGCTAACGCTGGAGGAGGGGCCGAGATGAGCATCAGCGGTACCACCCGGCTGTACGTCGTGCTGGGCGATCCGGTCGTCCAGGTGCAGTCGCCGGGGCTGATGAACCCGCTCTTCGCCGAGCTGGGCGTCGACGCGGTGCTCGTCCCGGTGCACGCCGAGCCGCGGCACCTCGAGCGGATCGTCGACGGCCTGAAGTGCGCCGGCAACGTCGACGGCATCTTCGTCACCGTGCCGCACAAGGCGGCCGTGGCCGGGCTCGCCGACCGGCGCAGCCCGATGGTCGAAATCACCGGGAGCGCCAACGCGCTGCGGCGGGAAGCCGACGGCCGGTGGTACGCCGAGAACTTCGACGGCACCGGCTTCGTCGCCGGGCTGGTCGAGGCCGGGCACGACCCGAAGGCCCGGCGGGTGGCCCTCGTCGGCGCGGGCGGCGCGGGCAGCGCCATCGCGGCGGCCCTGCTGGCGGCCGGCGCCGACCGGCTGGCGGTGTGCGACCCGGACACCGCCAAACTGGCCGCCCTTCGAGCCCGGCTGAACGCCCACTGGCCGGGCCGGACGTCGGTTTCGGCCGAGCCGGACACCGACGGGGCCGACATCGTCGTCAACGCGACCCCGCTCGGCCTGCGTCCCGGCGACCCGCTGCCGTTCCGGCCGGACCGGCTGGCCCCGCGCACCGTGGTCGCCGACATCGTCATGAAACCCCGCGAAACCCGGCTCCTCCGCGAAGCGGCGGCCCTCGGCCACCGCGTCCATTACGGAATCCACATGCTCGACGGGCAATTGGACTCCTACCGGGATTTCTTCGGCCTCGGTTGACGAACCGGCCACTACCAAGCCGGGGGATGTGAGGCCGCCGATGGTCGATCTAGCCTGGTGAGGACGCTGATATCGGAGGCATTCCGGACACGGCACGGGCTATTTCTCAATTCGAACCCCAGCGGAGATTCGGAGAACCATGAACGCGCGAAAGGCACCGGAATTCCCCGCGTGGCCGCAGTACGACGACGCCGAGCGGAACGGCCTGGTCCGCGCGCTCGAACAGGGTCAGTGGTGGCGCATGGGCGGGGACGAGGTGAACTCCTTCGAGCGCGAGTTCGCCGAGCACCACGGCGCCGCGCACGCGCTGGCGGTCACGAACGGGACGCACGCGCTGGAACTCGCCCTGCAGGTCATGGGCGTCGGCCCGGGCACCGAGGTCATCGTGCCCGCCTTCACCTTCATCTCCTCGTCCCAGGCGGCCCAGCGGCTCGGCGCGGTCACCGTCCCGGTCGACGTCGACCCGGCCACCTACAACATCGACCCGGAGGCGGTCGCGGCCGCCGTCACCCCGCGCACCAAGGTGATCATGCCCGTGCACATGGCCGGGCTGATGGCCGACATGGACGCGCTGGCGAAGATCTCCGCCGACACCGGGGTGCCGCTGCTGCAGGACGCCGCGCACGCGCACGGCGCGCGCTGGCAGGGCAAACGCGTCGGCGAACTGGACAGCATCGCCACCTTCAGCTTCCAGAACGGCAAGCTGATGACGGCGGGCGAGGGCGGCGCGGTCGTCTTCCCCGAAGGCGAGACCGAGAAGTACGAGACGGCGTTCCTCCGGCACAGCTGCGGCCGTCCCCGCGACGACCGCCGGTACTTCCACAAGATCGCCGGCTCCAACATGCGGCTCAACGAGTTCTCCGCGTCCGTGCTGCGGGCGCAGCTGGCCCGCCTCGACGAGCAGATCGCCGTGCGCGACGAGCGCTGGGCCCTGCTGTCCCGGCTGCTGGGCGAGATCGACGGCGTCGTGCCGCAGGGCGGCGACGTGCGCGCCGACCGCAACTCCCACTACATGGCCATGTTCCGCATCCCCGGGCTCGCCGAGGAGAAGCGCAACGCCCTGGTCGACCGGCTCGTCGAGGCCGGCCTGCCCGCGTTCGCCGCCTTCCGCGCGGTCTACCGCACCGACGCCTTCTGGGAGCTCGGCGCCCCGGAAGAGAGCGTGGACGCGATCGCGCAGCGCTGCCCCCACACCGACGCGATCAGCCAGGACTGCGTCTGGCTGCACCACCGGGTCCTGCTGGCCGGCGAGCCGGAGCTGCACGCGACCGCCGAGATCATCGCCGACGCCGTGGCCCGGGCATGAACGTCCGGGCCGCGGTGGTCGGGCTCGGCTGGGCGGGCCGGGAGCTGTGGCTGCCCCTCCTGCGCGAGCACGCGGACTTCCAGGTGGTCGCCGCCGTGGACGCCGATCCGGCGGCGCGGCAGGCGTTCACGAAGGCGACCGGCATCCCGACGTACGCCGCGGTCTCCGCGCTCACCGCGCGCGAAGTCGACCTCGCCGTCGTCGCGGTGCCCAACTACCTGCACACCGAGGTGGCGGGCGCGCTGCTCGCCACCGGGATCTCCGTCTTCCTGGAGAAGCCGGTGTGCCTGACCTCGGCCGAGATCGACGTCCTCGCGGCGGCCGAACGCAGCGGCGGGATGCTGCTGGCCGGCAGCGCCGCGCGGTACCGCGGTGACGTCGAGGCGCTGCGGCAGGTCCTGCCGCAGCTGGGCGACATCCGGCACGTCGCCATGGGCTGGATCCGGGCCCGGGGCGTGCCGCGCGCGGGTGGCTGGTTCACCCAGCGCGAAAAGGCCGGCGGGGGAGCGCTCTACGACCTCGGCTGGCACCTGCTCGACACGCTGGCGTTCCTCATCGGCCCGGCCGCCTTCACGCAGGTGATCGGCGTGACGTCGGACGACTTCGTCAACGCCGGCGCCTGGCGCGCGACGTGGCGGCAGGACCAGCTCGGTGCCGAGAGCGCCGACGTCGAGGACACCGCACGCGGCTTCCTGGTCCGCGAAGACGGCGTCTCGGTCTCCCTGCGGGCGAGCTGGGCTTCCCACCAGGCGCGGGACGTCTCGGTGATCCACGTCGAGGGCAGTGCCGGCACCGCGGACCTGCGGTGCACCTTCGGTTTCAGCCCCAACCGGGAGCCCGCACCCGTGCTGACCGTGACCTGCGAGGGCACCACGACGCAGCTGCCGGTGCCGTCCGAGCGGATCGGCGTCGAATACACGCGCCAGGTGGGCGACCTCGCCGCGATGCTGGCCGATCCCGGCAACCGCGGGCGGGCCGTCGCCGAAGCGCGCCCGATCGTCCAGATGATCGAGAACTTCTACGCCTCCGCGGGCTCGGCCCGCGGCCGGGGTGCGGTTCCGGCGTACCAGTGATGAAGGAGCGGTCCATGACATTCCCGATCGTCGACCGGCCGGACACCGGGGTCGATCCCTCGGCACCGGTGCGGCACGCGGTCATCTTCGACCTCGACGGGGTCGTCGTCGACAGCTTCGCGGTGATGAGCGAGGCCTTCGCCATCGCCTACGCCGAAGTGGTCGGTGACGGGCCCGCGCCCTTCGAGGAATATCGGCGCCACCTCGGCCGGTACTTTCCCGATATCATGCGGATCATGGACCTGCCGCTGGAGATGGAGGAACCCTTCGTCCGCGAGAGCTACCGCCTCGCCGGCGAGGTCCAGGTCTTCGACGGGGTCACCGAGCTGCTGCTGACGCTGCGGGCGCGTGGCCTGCGGCTGGCCATCGCCACCGGCAAGAGCGGGCCGCGGGCCCGGTCCCTGCTCGGCGACCTCGGCCTGCTCCCGTTCTTCGAGCACGTCATCGGCTCGGACGAGGTCGCCCGGCCGAAGCCGGCCCCCGACATCGTGCGGCACGCGCTGGACCTGCTGGACGTCGAGCCCGAGCGGGCCATCATGATCGGTGACGCCCCGACCGACCTGGCCAGCGCGCGCGGCGCCGGCGTCGCCTCGGCCGCCGCGCTGTGGGCGCCCCCGGACGACATCGGCGAGCTGCTCGCCGCCGGTCCCGACGTGGTGCTGCGGCAGCCGGCCGACCTGCTCGCGCTCTGCCCGTCGGTGCCCGGCCGCTGATCGGCGTGTACCACCTCGGCATCGACGTCGGCGGCACCAAGGTCGCCTTCCGCGTCGAGACCGGCGGCGTGTTCGTCGAGGAAACCGCGTTCAGCTGGGGAGCCCGGCACAGCGCGGAGGAGGACCTCGCGCAGCTGGCCGACCACGTGGCCCTGCTGCGCGAGCGGCTCGGCGTCCCGCTGGATGCGGTCGGGGTCGCGATGCCCGGCACGGTCGGCCGGGACGGCCGGGTCGCGACCTGGCCCAGCCGCCCGGAGTGGACCGGGGTGGACCTGAAAACGACGTTGCGCAAGCTGTTCCCGGAAGCGGCGGTCGCCTGGGCGGACGACGGTGACCTCGGCGCGCTCGCCGAAGCACGGGCGTCGGGCTGCGAAAACCTGCTCTACATCGGGATCGGCACCGGCATCGGCGGTGGCCTGGTGCTGGGCGGCGTGCCGTGCCCCGGCCTCGGCCGGGGTTCGTTCGAGATCGGGCACGTGATCGTCGAGATGGGCGGGGTGCGGTGCGTCTGCGGCCGCCGCGGCTGCCTGCAGGCCCTCGCCTCGGGGCCGGCGACCCTCCGCCGGGCGGGGTTGCTGCGGGGAGCGGACGTGAGCTTCTACGCCCTGCAGCGGGCGTTGCGCGACGGACAGCCGTGGGCCCTCGACGCGCTCGAAGGGACGACCCGGGCGCTGGCCGCCGCGGTGACCGGCGTGCAGGAGCTCGTCCACCCGGATCGGGTGCTGATCGGCGGCGGGTTCGCGGCGGGCATCCCCGAGATCGTCCCTTCGGTGTCCGGGTACCTCGCCGACCTGGCGCGCCAGGGCCAGGCCCCGTTGCCGGTGGAACCGGCGGCGCTGGGCGGGCTGTCGTCGTTGCGGGGTGCGGTGGCGCTCGCCGGCCTGGTCGCGGCCGGGGAAGGGCCGTGACCGCGCACGTGACTGCTCACCTGCGGGATCCCGCGCGCGCCTCGCGTGCGTAGGTTCGGCGCCATGGGCACTCTGGTTTCCTTCCACGCACACCCCAACGACGACACCACGACCTGCGGCGGCGTCCTGCGCAAGGCCCACGAGGACGGCCACCGCGTCGTGCTCGTGCTCGCCACCCGCGGCGAACTCGGTTACCACCCGGACGGTCTCCTCGCCGAGGGCGAGACGCTGGCGGAGCGCCGGGCGGTCGAAGCCAGGGCGGCCGCCGACGTGCTCGGCGTCGACCGGCTCGAGTTCCTCGGCTACACCGACTCCGGGATGTCGGCCGCGGCCGACGGGGCCGGCACGTTCCGCACCGCGGACGTCGAGGAGGCGGCGCAGAAGCTCGCCGCGATCCTGCGCGAGGAGAACGCGGACGTGCTGACGGTGTACGACGAGAAGGGCACCTACGGCGACCCCGACCACATCCAGGTCCACCGCGTCGGTACGCGCGCGGCGGAACTCGCGGGCACGTCGAAGGTGTTCCAGTCCACGATCAACCGCGAGCACATCAAGGCGAACCAGCGCGTGCTCGCCGAGCAGGCCGGCGTCGAGCTGCCCGCGGGCCCGGACTTCGGCACCCCGGAGGCGGAGCTCACCTGCCGGGTCGACGTCTCGGCGTACACCGAGTACAAGCGCAAGGCGCTGCTCGCCCACGCCAGCCAGATCACCCCGCAGTCCACGCTGTTCACCGACCTGCCGGAAGCCACGTTCCGGACCATGTTCGGCACCGAGTGGTTCATCCGGGCCGGCCAGGGGCCCGGGATCACCGAAACGGACCTCATGGCGTAACCGCCGCTGTTCCCCCACCGGGCCGCACCGCACGGGCACCCGCCCGAGCCGTGCGGCCTTCTCTTTGGAGGCACCATGGTCTATGCGTTCGACCCCGAGCTCGCCACCGTCGTCCCGGACCTGCCGGTCACCGACCTCGGTGACCTCGCCGTGGCCAGGGCGGCGGTCACCGAGCTCAAGGACCGACTGCCGGTGCCGGACACCGCGGGCCTGCGGATCGACGACGTCCGCGTCCCGGCCGGCGGGCACGAGGTGGCGCTGCGCGTCTACCGCCCGGCCCGGCCGCTGGCGCCGTCGGCGCTCTACTTCGTCCACGGCGGCGGTTTTGTGGTCGGCGACCTCGACGTCGCCCGGGTGCCGTGTGTCGAGCTGGCCCGCGAGCTGGGGATCGTGGTGGTCTCGGTGGACTACCGCCTCGCCCCGGAGACGCCCTACCCGGGCCCGCTCGAGGACGTCTACACGGGCTTGCGGTGGCTCGCCGGCCACGCGGGCGAGCTGGGCGTGGACCCGAGGCGGATCGTCACGTACGGCATCAGCTCGGGCGGCTGCCTCAGCGCCGGCCTGTCGTTGCTGGCCCGCGACCGCGGCGGACCGCCCATCGCCTACCAGTTCCTGAACGCGCCGGTCCTGGACGACCGGCTCATCACGCCGAGCATGCGCGAGTTCGTCGACACGCCGTTGTGGAACCGGCCGCAGGCGGAGCTCAGCTGGGACGCCTACCTGGGGCCGGGGATCCGGGCGACGGAGGCGGTTTCGTGTTACGCCGCCCCGGCCCGCGCGACCGAGCTGAGCGGGCTGCCGCCGGCGTACGTTTCGGTGAAGCAGTTCGACCCGTTGCGGGATGAGGGGATCGCGTACGCGGTGGCGCTGCAGGCGGCGGGGGTGAACGTGGAGCTGCACTTGTTCCCGGGCACGTTCCACGGCTCGACGCGGTGTGTGGATGCTGCGATCAGCCGGCGGGAGCACGAGGAACAGCTCGCGGTCCTGCGCCGCGTAACCCACCACTGAACCCCTTGCGCACCACCCTCACCAGGCTTTCCGAGGTCCCCGAGCGCCCCAATGTGGCGTTGGTTGCGTCCAACGCACCGAACGCCACATTGGGTGCGCTGGACGCACCGAACGCCACATTGGGGCGCTTGGGACCCGGCCCCTTGCGCGCCGGACGACGAGCCTTATATGTTGTATAAGAACTTGTCGTAAGCATTCGCTACCGGGGGAGCCCTCTTGCGCGAAATGCACGCCACGGTGGCGGTCACGGAAACCCGGAATCCCCGGCGCTGGCTGATTCTGGCCGTCATCTGCATGGCCCAATTGGTCGTCCTGCTGGACAACACCATCCTGAACCTCGCGATCCCCAAGCTCACCGAGGAACTGGGCGCCACGACGGCCGACATCCAGTGGATGATCAACGCGTACGCGCTGGTCCAGTCCGGGCTGCTGCTCACCGCGGGCAGCCTCAGCGACCGGTACGGCCGCAAACGCGCGCTGCTGATCGGGCTGCTGCTGTTCGGTACCGGTTCGCTGGCTGCGGCGTTCAGCCAGTCCTCGGGCCAGCTGATCGCGGCCAGGGCGGGCATGGGCATCGGCGGTGCGCTGCTGATGACCACCACGCTGGCCGTTGTCATGCAGGTCTTCGACGGCAAGGAACTGCCGAAGGCGATCGGGTTGTGGAGCGCGGTCAGCTCGTTCGGCTACGCCAGCGGCCCGCTGATCGGGGGAGTGCTGCTCGCCCACTTCTGGTGGGGTTCGATCTTCCTGATCAACATCCCGGTGGCGCTGCTCGGCTGCCTCGCCGTGGCGAAATTGGTGCCGGAGTCGAAGAACCCCGACGGTGAGCGCCCCGACCTGGTCGGGGCGGTGCTTTCGACGATCGGCATGGCCGGGGTCGTCTACGCGATCATTTCCGGTCCCGAGCACGGCTGGTTCTCCACCGGTGTACTGCTCGCGGCCGGGGTGGGTGTGGCCGCGCTGGCCGCCTTCGTCCGGTGGGAACTGCACGTGCCGAACCCCATGCTGGACATGGCTTTCTTCCGCAACCGCCGGTTCGTCGGCGCCATCTCGGGCGGCCTGCTGGTGGCCTTCGGGATGGGTGGCTCGGTCTTCCTGCTGACGCAGCAGCTGCAGCTCGTGCTCGGCTACGGCCCGCTGGACGCCGGGCTGCGGACGGCCCCGCTGGCGCTGGTGGTCGTCGGGCTGAACGTCGCCGGTCTCGGTGCGAAGCTGCTCGAAAAACTCGGCACGGCCTTGACCATCACCATCGGGATGACGCTGATCGCGGGCGGCCTCGCCGCGGTGGCGCTGCTGGGCACGCCCGGCCGCGGCTACGAATGGATGCTGGCCGGCCTGCTGCTGATGGGCCTCGGCATCGCGTTGGCCATGCCCGCCATGGCCAACGCCATCATGAGCTCGATCCCGCCGGCGAAAGCGGGGTCGGGAGCCGGGGTCCAGGGCACCGTGAACGAATTCGGGAGCGGGCTCGGCGTCGCCATCCTCGGCGCCGTGCTCAACTCCCGGTTCGCCGCGTTGCTGCCGGTCGGCCTCAGCGCCGGTGCGGCCGGCTCGCTGCACCAGGCGCTGCTGGCCGCACCGACGCCCGAGCTGCGGACGCAGGTGCACGAGGCCTTCGCCGGCGGGGTGCGGGCGAGCCAGCTGATCGGCGCGCTGGCCGTCTTCCTCGGCGGCCTGCTCGCCGGCTGGCTGCTGCGCCGCGCGGCCCGGTCGGAGGCCCTCGCGGCCGCCTGAGGCGGCCCCACGATCAGGCAGGGTGCGTGGCGCCGCGCACCCTGCCCCTTTACCGTTGAACTCCTCCGCCGGTGAGAAGGGACGGCCACGATGGGCAAACGGGCGTCGCAGCCGCGCGAGAGCGTGTGGCTGGCTCCGCGGCCGGCCCGCAAGCACCGGGCGGGGGAATCCGAACTCGACCGCGAGAAGATCGTCGCCAGTGCGGTCCGCGTGCTCGACGCCGAGGGCGACACGAAGTTCTCGATGCGGCTGCTGGCCGAGGAGCTGCACGTCACCCCGATGTCGGTGTACTGGTACGTCGCGAACAAGGACGACCTGCTGGAGCTGGCCCTGGACGCGGTGGCGGCCGAGATCGAGCTCCCGTCGATCGCCGAGGAGAACGACTGGCGCGACGACCTGCGCGCCCTCGCCCGCGCGTGGCGCCGCACGATGATCGCCCACCCCTGGGCGATCCGCTGCTACGGCGAGTACCTGAACATCGGCCCGAGCAGCCTGCGGTTCACCGAGTGCGCCCAGGCGGTGATGGCCCGCTCGCCCCTGCCGCTGCGCGACCGGTCGGCCGCGCTGAACGTCGTCTTCCAGTACGTCTACGGCTTCACGGCCACGGAAAGCCGGTGGCTGGAGCACCTCGCCGAGACGGGCCGGACGGCGGAGGAGTTCGCCGCCGAGGTGACGGGCAGCATGGCGGCGATGTCGGCGACGCTGGAGCAGGGCGGCCTGCTGGAGCGCGACGGCGAGCGGTCGATGGAGGAGCAGCGCGACCGGGACTTCGACCGCGGGCTCGACTGGCTGTTCACCGGGATGGTCGCCGGTCTGTGAGGCCGCTCAATCGCGGCCACGTCCGCGGCGGGCCGTCTGCACGTGTTCCTGCAGCCGCGTCCCTTCGTTGTCGGTGAGAACGTTGGACGTCTTCCCGTAGTCGACGCTGCGCCAGCGGTCCGGGGTCATCCGGATGATCACGTGCCCCGGGTTGAACGCCTCGACGAACTCCCGCGCCTGCTTCTGGGGCAAGTACCGCGAGGCGACCGAATACGCGGCCTCGACCGTCGCTTCTTCCCACGCGGTGACCGGGCCCGACACCGAGACGTACCGGTACGGCGGGTCCTCGTTCTGGACCACCAAGGTGAATTCGCCGTTCTTCTTGATGAGACGGCCCTTCAAGGTGTCCTCGCCGTCGGTCCACAGGAGCACGTCGCCGCCGGGTGAATAGCCGTACCACATCGGTACCGCCAGCGGTGGGCCGCTGCGCCGCGTCAAGGCCAAAACACCGATGTGCTTGTCGGCGAGGAACTCCTGCTGTTCCCGCTCGGTCATGCTCAGGTCCACCGACGTGCCCTCCAGTCGTTGCGGCAAAACGAAAAGCTTCGGCCGGCCGGGGGGAACCGGCCGGCCGAAGCGCACGGACACTCACCAAGCGACGGGCAGCTCGGCCAATCCCTGGAAAGCGTCACCCGGCTTGACCCGGACTTCGTCGGCCGGGACGGCCAGGCGCAGGCCCGGCAGCCGGTCGATCAGCCGCTGGAACGCGATTTCCATGATCGCCCGCGCGTGGTTCATGCCCGCGCACTGGTGGGTGCCGAACCCGTACGTGAGGTGGTCGCGGAACGTCGGGCGGTGCCAGTCCAGCGTGTCGCCGTTGTCGTAGGCCTCCTCGTCGCGGTTGATGAGCGAGAAGAGGAAGAACACGCCGTCGCCCTCGCGGATGGTGGTGTTCGCGTCGACCTCGATGTCGGCCGCGGCCACCCGCTGCAGGCCGTCGGGGACGACCACGAACCGGGTCAGCTCGTCCACCGCGGCCGGCATCAGGGACGGGTCCGCCCGCAGCTCGGCCAGCCGCTCCGGGTGCTGCAGCAGCGTGAACGCACCCAGCCCGATCGAGCTCGACGTGGTGTCGTGCCCGGTCACCAGCACGATGAGGAACATCTGGAGGATTTCCTCGTGGTCCACGTCGCTCGAGGGATCGCGCTCCGCAAGGAGGGCTTGGAGAAAACCCTCCTCGCCCGGGTTCTGCTGGGCCTTGTCGATCAGCTTGGTCAGGTAGGCCATCAGCTCGTCGTAGGCCCCGCCGGCGTCCGGCCCGAAGAGGATCTGGTGGGCCTTCTTCTCGAAGTAGTCCTGGTCCTCGTGCGGGATGCCCAGCAGATCGCACAACGCCATCAGCGGCACCGGCGAAGCGAACTTCTTGAGCAGGTCCGCGGGCGCGCCTTCGGCGATCATCTCGTCGATCTGCCGGTCGACGATCGCCTGGATCCTCGGCCGCAGGGAGTCGATCCGCTTGACCGTGAACCCCGCCTGCACCAGCTTCCGCCGCGCCCGGTGGGCCGGGCCGTCGACGCCCACCAGCGCGGTGAGCAGCTTGATGACCTTCTGCTGCTCGTCGGTGAACTCGACGGCCGCGGCCGCGCTGACCATGGGCCACGCGGGATTGGTGCGGTCACTGGAGATGCGCGGGTCGCACAGGAGCTTGCGGGCCAGTTCGTGCCCGGTGACCGCCCAGGCCTTGCGGCCGTCGTAAAGGGCGACTTCGGCGATCGGGCGCCGATCGGCCAGCGGCTCGTAGCCCGGGGCCGGCTGGTACGGGCACGTGCGGTCTTGCGGGAAGGCGACGGTCTCGGTCAAGGGAATCTCCTCCGACGAAGTGACGTCAGGACGCCGGCCGGACGAGCCGCACCGGGAGGTCCTTGGTCCGGGTGAAGCCGGGCCGCAGGATCCACGGGATCTCTTCGCGCGGCACCGCGAGGGCCATGTCCGGGAACCGCGTGTACAGCCCGCGCAGCGCCACTTCCGCCTCCAGGTAGGCGACGTGCTGGCCGAGGCAGCGGTGGATGCCCTTGCCGAAGCCGAGGTGGCTCTCGCTGCCGACGGCGAGCCGGTCGATCTGCAGCTTCTCCGGCTCGGGGAACTTCCGCGGGTCGCTGTTGGCGGCCATGATCAGCGGCACGACGGGCATCCCGCGCGGGATGACCGTGCCGCCGACCTCGATGTCCTCGGTCGCGAACCGCGGCTGGCCGAACTGGATCGGGCCGAGGCGTTGGAGCTCGCGCACGGCCTGCGGCCACAGCGTCGGGTCGGCCTTCAGCCGCGCGAGCTGGTCCGGGTGCTCGTGCAGGGCCAGCACCGAGTTGCCGATCAGGTAGGTCGTCGTCTGGTGCCCGGCGGTGACCAGGCTGAACAGGACGCCGACCAGTTCGTCGTCGGTGGCGATGCCCGGGTTCTTGGCCTGCGCCTCGACGAGCGCGGTGACCATGTCGTCCTTCGGCTCGGCGCGCCGCCGCTCGATCATCCCGCGCGCGGCGGCGAGGGTCTTGCGGACCTCTTCCGGCAGGCGCTTGCCGTCCAGGGTGGCCATCGCGTCACTCCACGCGCGCCACTGCGGACGGTCTTCGTGGTCGACGCCGACCAGCTCGCAGATCACGGTGACCGGCAGCGGGTAGCAGAACGCCTCGACGAGGTCGATCGGCGTGCCGTCACCGCCCGCCGCTTCCAGCTTGTCGAGCAGCTCCGCGGTCAGTGCCTCGACCCGGGGGCGGAACTTGCCGACCCGGTGCGCGGTCAGCGCGTAGGAGACCAGCTTGCGCAGCCGGGCGTGCTCCTCGCCGTCGGAGGCGTTGATGAGGTTCTTCAGCCAGGGGATCAGCTCCTCCGGCATGTCCAGGTGCCGGAACACGCCGTTCCGGATGTCCTCGGCGGGCGAGTCGGCGAGCGGGTTGCACTGGAACCGCTGGTCCATGAGGACCTGGCGCACGTCCTCGTAGCGGGCGGCCAGGTACATCGGCGGCCCACCCATGAAGCCGCCGATCTGCAGCGTCGGCGCCTCCCGGACCCTCGCGTGCGCCCCCCACGGGTCGGCGACCACTTCCGGTGAGAACAGGTCGACCGGTTCGGCCGAAGTCTCGGCAGTGGTGGTCATGGGCCCTTCCTTTCGTGTTGAAATCGGCAGCGCACGGTCTCTTGGTGAAACAGTCCACTGTAGACAGCACTCGTTCAGTGCGTGGCGACGAATTCCTTGAGGGTGCCGATGACGTACTCGACCATCTCGGTGGTGATCCCCGGGTAGACGCCGATCCAGAACGTCCGCTCGGTGACGATGTCGCTGTTGGTCAACGGGCCGGCGATGCGCTGCGGCTTGCCGATGTAGGCGGGGTGCCGGGTGAGGTTGCCGGCGAACAGCCGCCGGGTGCGGATGTTGCGCGCCTCGAGGTACTCGACGACCTCCGGGACGTCGAAGCCCGCGTCGGGTTTCACCGTGATGATGAACCCGAACCAGCTCGGGTCGCTGCCCGGTGTGGCCTCGGGCAGGAGCAGCCCGGGCAGGCCGTCGAGACCCTCGCGCAGCTGGCGCCAATTGCGCTTGCGGGCTTCGATGAAGTCCGGCAGCTTCGCCAGCTGGCTGAGCCCGAGCGCGGCGTGGATGTCGGTGCTCTTGAGGTTGTAGCCGACCTCGGAGAAGACGTACTTGTGGTCGTAGGCCTCCGGCAGCGTCCCGAGGTGCAGGTCGAACCGCTTCAGGCAGCGGTCGTCCTCGCCGGGCTCGCACCAGCAGTCGCGGCCCCAGTCGCGGAACGACTTCGCCAGCTTGGCCAGCTTGATGTCCGAGGACAGCAGCATGCCGCCCTCGCCCATGGTCAGGTGGTGCGCCGGGTAGAACGACACCGTGGAGAACCGGCCGAACGTGCCGGTGAGCCGGCCCTGGTAGGTGGAGCCGACGGCGTCGCAGTTGTCCTCGATGAGGTGACAGCCGTGGCGCTCGGCGAGTTCGGCGATTTCCGCGACCGGAAAAGGATTTCCGAGCGTGTGCGCGATCATGATGGCGCGCGTGCGCGGGGAGATCGCCGCTTCGACCCGCTCGGCCGTCGTGTTGTACGTGCCGAGTTCGATGTCGACGAACACCGGGATCATGCCGTTCTGCAGGATCGGGTTCACCGTGGTCGGGAAGCCGGCGGCGACCGTGATCACCTCGTCGCCCGGCTTGAGCTGCTCGTCGCCGAGCGTCGGCGAGGTCAGCGTGCTCAGCGCCAGCAGGTTCGCCGACGAGCCGGAGTTCGTCAGCACCGCCTTGCGCCGCTTGAGCTTCCTGGCGAACGACGACTCGAACTTCGTCGCGATCGTGCCGGAGGCGATGCGCAGGTCGAGCGCGGCGGCCACCAGGGCTTCGCGGTCGGCGGCGTCGAGCACCGCCCCGGACGACAGGATCGGCGTCTGCCCCGGGATGAACGGCGCCGGCCCGGTGGACTGGGCGTCGTGGTAGTCGCGGACCTGCGCCAGCAGGTCCGATCGGGCTGAGTCGACCATGTCGTATCGATCCCCTGCAGTCAGTGCGGTCGCGGACCTAACGCTTAAGTCACGCTAGAAGCGCTGCGAGAACGGGGCATCCCCCAACGTGGTAGGCCGCCGCGGGCAACCGGCCGAGACTACCCGCGTTGGTGATGGCCTGCGGCGGTGTCATCGGCAAGCTGGAGCCGACCACGAGCCACCCCTGGGAGGACGATCTTGTGAAGGTTCTTAATCTTGCCGGGGTTGCCCCGTCGACGGTGTTCAGCCACGTTCCGCTGGCGAACGCCCTGCGCAACGCCGGGCACCAGGTGATGACCACCGCGTCGGTCGACGAGATGGTCGGCACGATCGCCGGCGTCGGGCTGTCCGCGGTGCGGACCACGGCGCCGGGCGTCACCCCGCGGCAGGTCATCGCCGACAGCGGCCTCACGCACGTGCCGGAAGACCCCGAGGAACGCGAGATCATGGCGGGCCGCTGGTACGCGCACATGGAATACGTGACCCTCGACGCCCTGCTCGCGTTCAGCAAGGACTGGCGCCCGGACGTCATCGTCAGCGGGGTCACCTCCTACGCCGGCCCGCTGCTGGCCGCCCACCTCGGGGTGCCCTACGTGCGCCACGCCTGGGACATCCACAGCCCGCGGCTGATGGACCGAGGCGCGGAGGACCAGCTGCGTGAGCAGCTGACGGAGCTGGGCCTGGACGGCCTGCCCGAGCCCGTCATGACGATCGAGATCGCGCCGCCGAGCCTGCTGCCCGAAGACCTCAAGGGCGGCCAGCTGATGCGGTGGATCCCGGGCAACTCGCAGTCCGTGCTCGAACCGTGGATGTACCGGAAGGGCGCGGGCACCCGGATCGGCGTCACCATCGGCACGGGTGTCGCGAACTACAACCAGTACGACTTCCTGCAGGGCGTCGTCGAGCAGGTCGCGACCCTGGACGCAGAAGTCGTCGTCGCCGTCACCGAGGACGCCGCACCGGAACTGCGCGAGCGGCTGAAGAACGTGCGCGCGGGCTGGATCCCGCTCGACGTCGTCGCGCCCACCTGCGACGTCCTGGTGCACCAGACCGGCGGCAGCACCATGATGACGGGGCTGAGCTTCGGCGTGCCGCAGGTGCTGCTCCCCGACCCCAACCTGTACCGGGCCGGCGACATGGCCCGCCGCCTCGCCGAAACCGGCGCCGCCGTCGTGCTGTCCCCGGAGGAGGCCACGAGCGAGGTCATCGCGAAGACGTGCGGCGAGCTGGTCGCCGACCCGTCGTTCGCCGCGGCCGCGGGCGAGCTCGCCCGGGAAATCGCGGCCCAGCCGTCGCCGCACGAGGTGGCGCTGCGCATCGAGCAGCTCGTCCGGGAAGCGTCCTAAGCGGACATGGGCAGCGTCAGCACCCGCAGCATGACCGTACGGCCGCTCGGCATCGACGGCGCGCACCTCGTCTCGTCCCGGTCCTTCGGCGACGAGCGCGGCGACTTCTTCGAGGTCTACCGCGAAGACGTGCTGACCGAGGCGCTCGGCTACCGGCCGCGGTTCCTGCAGACCAACGTCTCGACGTCGTGCCGCAACGTCGTCCGCGGCGTGCACGGGGCGGCGACCCCGCCCGGCCTGGCCAAGTTCGTGACGTGCCTGCGGGGTTCACTGCTCGACTTCGTCGTCGACGTGCGGATCGGCTCGCCGACGTTCGGGCAGTGGGACATGATCGTGCTCAACCAGTACGGCGGGACCGCGGTCTACGTGGAAGAGGGCCTCGGCCACGCCTTCGTGGCCCTGGAAGACGACACGTGCGTCCAGTACCTGCTGTCCGACCTCTACCGGCCGGCCGAGGTGCTCACCGTGCAGCCGCTCGATCCGGAAATCGGCCTGCCGCTCAACCTGCCGGGGGAGCCGATTCTCTCGGAGCGCGACGCGGCCGCACCGACGTTGCGGGAAGCCGGTGCGCAGGGCCTGCTGCCGCGGTACGACGAGTGCCTGGCGTTGCGGGACGCCCGGGTGCGGCTGACCGAGGCGGCCGCCGCTTCCTGAATCGTGTTGCAGCAGAAAGGCCCGGGACCGCGGTCCCGGGCCTTTCTCGTGGAGCGCCGGTCAGTTCAGCTGGGTCAGGGCCGTGCGCAGCGTCTCGCCGAGGAAGTCCAGATCGGCGTCGGTCGCGTTCAGCGGCGGCGCCACCAGCAGGCCTTCGCCGGTGCGGTCGGGGCGGAAACCGACGTACGGGTACAGCAGCAGGCCCTGGCTCCGGGTGAGCCGCATGACGTCGCCGATCGTGCCCGGGGCCAGCTCGATGCCGTAGAAGTAGCCCAGGCCGCGGACGTCGGTCACCAGCGGCTGGCCACGCACCGCGTCGGCCACCAGCCGGCCGAGGGCCGCGCCCCGGACCTCGTCGCGGTCGAGGGCGCCGAGCTCCTCCAGCACCGACAGCACGGCCAGCCCGGCCCGGCCCTGCAACGGCGTCGCCGACATCGTGCCCATCAGCGGCAGCCACTTGCCGCTCGTCATGATGTCCTCGGCCAGGTTCGGCGAAATCATCGTGGCGGCCAGCGGGACGTACCCCGCGCCGAGGCCCTTCGACAGCGTGACGATGTCCGCCGCCGAGCCCGGCGTGTGGTGCGAGGCCAGCGGGAGCCCACAGCGGCCCAGTCCGGTGAGGACCTCGTCGTGGATGACGAGGACGCCGAACTCGTCGCAGACCTCGCGCAACGCGCGCAGATATCCGGCCGGCGGCACGTACCCGCCGCCGGTCGTGCCGTTGACCGGTTCCATCAGCACCGCCGCGACGGTGTCCGGACCGGCCGCGACGATCGCGTCGCGCACCGCCCGCACGCACTCGACGCGGCAGACGGGGTAGGGGCAGTCGAGGTGCTGGCCGGGGTAGGGCGGGTTGAACGCGGGGGCGAGACCGAAGCTGTCGTCCTCGTGCGGCCGCCGCGAACGGTGGCCGGACAAGGCGAGCACGAACGCGCTGTTGCCGTGGTAACCCAGCGACGACGTCAGGATCTTGTGCCGCCCCATCTCCCCGCGGGCCCGCTGCACCAGCCGGGCCAGCGCGATGGCGGATTCCGTCGCGTGCGTGCCGGTGGGGGTGAACATGACCCGGTCGTCCGGCCGGTGCACCGCCCGCGCCGTGGCCGCGGCCAGCTGCTCCATGAGGTCGGGCGCGAACGTGCCCGGGCTGGCGTAGGTGCAGATCCCGACCTGGTCGCGCAGCGCCTCGACCACCGTGGGGTGGGCGTGGCCGATGTTCACGTTGACGATCCCGCTGGCCCCGTCGAGGTAACGCGTGCCGTCGGAGGCGTACACCCAGGACCCGGCGGCGTGGCTGTAGGGGATCGGGGGGATCTGCAGCCGGGCGGCCAGCAGCTGGGACGGCGCTTTTTGCACGGTCGACGTCACGATCGGGTTCCTCCTGGCATCAGCCCACCGGTTCGGTGGCGTGATCGACGTAAAGCCTCGCTTTGGTGCGGATGTCGTCGACGAGCACCGCCTGCCGCGCCACGTCGTCGTTGTCCGGGAGCCGTCCCGAGCGGACGGTCGCGGCGAACGCGGCGAGGGTGTTCGCGACCTGGTCGTCGGGCGGCAGCGGGATTTCGCCGACGCCGGACCGCCGTTCCAGCCGGATGACCGGGATGTGGCCGGCGGGCGGGGTGAAGGCGTGATCGAGGACGATCCGGCCTTCGCTGCCCCACAGCTCGTAGCCGGACCGGTAGGCGTGGTCGATCCCGAAGGTCGCGGACGCGCTCACGCCGTCGCCGGTGCACAGCAGCGCGTGCCCGGCGGAGTCGACGGGGTGGCCGTGGCGCCGGGTCAGCACCGCCGAAACGACGTCCACCTCCCGGCCCAGGAAGGACATCGCCGCGCGCACCGGGTAGACGCCGGTGTCCATGAGGGCGCCGCCGCCGAGTTCGGCGCTGTGGCGGATGTCGCCGGGCGGGCGTGGCGGGACGGCGAACGCGGCGTGGAACGCCCGCAGCTCGCCGATCGCGCCGTCGGCGACCAGGTCGCGGACCGCCGCGTGCTGGCTGTGGTGGAGGAACATGACGTTCTCCACCAGCACCAGCCCGGCCGAGCGCGCCGTGGCGATCAGCTCGCGGGTCCGGGAAACGCTGGTGGTCAAGGGTTTCTCGGCGAGCACGTGCTTGCCGGCGGCCAGTGCGCGATCGATCCACTCCGCGTGCGAAGCGTTCGGGAGCGGGATGTAGACGGCTTCGACGTCGTCGAGGTCCAGCAGCGCCGAATAACCTTCGACCGCGCGGCAGCCGTAGCCGCGGGCGATTTCCGTGGCTTTACCGGCGTTCCGGCTGGCGATCGCCGCGATTTCCGTGGCGGAAAGGGCCGCCATCGCCGGAAGCAGCTTCCGGACGGCGATGCTCGCGCACCCCATGATCCCGATGCGCAGTGGGGCCACAGGATCTCCTTCGCGACACGGCGTTTCCGGCATTGCTCGGCGCCCACGCTAGGACAGCCGCCGCCGGCCCGGTATCCCCCGTCCTGATAGCGATCGACGGGCCGGAAAGCGCCGGACAAATGATCAGATGATTGGTACTTTGCTGTTATGGCCACTGGGATCAAGCCGTTCAGGTTCGGGGTCGACCTGATCACCCCCGCCCCGCGCCGCGCTTGGGTCGGGAAATGCCGCAAAGCCGAGG
Organism: Amycolatopsis sp. A133; assembly: GCF_031082405.1. GTDB lineage: Bacteria > Actinomycetota > Actinomycetes > Mycobacteriales > Pseudonocardiaceae > Amycolatopsis. Next base: position 3,484 of record NZ_JAVHJU010000045.1, on the reverse strand, counting down.
AACTCGGCTACGACGTCATCGGGGTGGGTGATCACCTGGGCATGCCGGCCCCGTTTCCGGCGCTGGTGCTGGCCGCGGAGAACACCGAACGCGTCCGGCTCAAGACCTTCGTCCTCAACACCGGTTTCTACAACCCCGTGCTGCTCGCCCGGGAAGTGACCGGCACCGACCAGTGCACCGACGGCCGGTTCGAACTCGGCCTCGGCGCCGGGTACGTGAAGGCGGAGTTCGACGCCGCCGGGATCCCCTTCCCGACGCCCCGGCAGCGGCTGCGTCACCTGGAACGGACGATCGAGCAGCTCAAGGAGAGCTACGCCGATCCCGGTCACCAGCCGCGGCCCGCGCAGCCGTCCGGTCCGCCGCTGCTGCTGGGCGGCCGCGGGAACGGCCTGCTCACCCTGGCCGCCGCGCACGCGGACATCATCGCGTTCATCGGCGCCGCCGCCTCGCACAAGATGCTGCTGGCCGACGCCGCCGAGCTCACCGAGCGGGTCGAGTTCGCCAAGGCCGCGCTCGGTCCCCGGGTGGCGCAGGTCGAGCTGAACGTCTTCGCCCACTGCGTCGACGTCACCGACGATCGCCGGGCCGGGCTGGAAGCGGTGCACCGGCGGATGCCCGAGCGCACGGTGGAGCAGCTCGCCGAACTGCCGACCGTGCTCATCGGTACGGCCGCGCAGATCGCCGAACAGCTCGAAACCCACCGGGAGCGTTACGGGATCAGCTACTTCACCGTGCTGGAGCACAACCTCGAAGCGCTCGCCCCGGTCATCGATCTCCTGCACGGGAAGTAGGACACCGCGACGAAGGGAGCACGCCCGTGGCCCACCGCCCGATGAAGTTCTCCACCTTCCACCTCTTCCACCAGTTCGCCGGGATGAGCGCGCCGGAGGTCTACAGCTACCACGTCGAGCTCGTCGAGCTCCTGGAGGAGCTCGGCTTCGACGGCGTGTGGATGGCCGAGCACCACTTCCACGACTTCGGCACCGTGCCGAACACGCTCACCATGCTCGCCCACCTGGCGGCCCGCACCGAACGGCTCCGGCTCGGCACCGGGATCGTGGTGCTGCCGCTGCGCAACCCGATCCACGTGGCCGAGGAGGCCGCGATGGTGGACCTGCTCTCGGGCGGACGGCTCGAGCTCGGCATCGGCCGCGGTTACCAGAGCATCGAGTTCGAGAACTTCGGGCTCGACCTCGCCGAGTCCCGCGACCGGTTCGACGAGTGCCTCGACGTGCTGCTCGGCCTGCTGACCACGGAGGACTTCGAGTACAAGGGCCGGTACCAGCAGACGACCCACCCGCTGACGCTGTGGCCCAAGCCGGTGCAGCGGCCGCACCCGCCGCTGCACGTCGCCGCCATCAGCCCCGAGACCGTGCGGAAGTACGCCGCCCGCGGCCTGCCGATCCTGGCCGACCCGGCCGCCCCCTTCGCGCGGATCGCCGAGGCCGCGCGGACCTGGCACGAAACCGCCGCCGCCCACGGGGTCGACGCCGGGGACACTGAACTCGTCGCCAGCCGCGTGGTGTACGTCGCCGAGTCCAACGAGCGGGCGCGCGAGGAGCAGGCGCGGTTCGAGGCGGCGTTCGACCGCACCCGGGTCTTCCTGGCGGGCAACGCGCCGATCGACCTGAAGACCGGCGGGGCCGCGAAGGGCTACGAGTACCACTTGGAACGCCTCAAGGACCTCTCGGCCGAAGAAGACTTCGCCTGGAACGAGCTGGAAGTGATCGGCGACCCCGAGCGGGTCATCTCGCAGATCCGGTCCATTCAGGACATGGGGTACGGCAACCTGTTGTGCGACTTCGGCTCGACCCGGCAGATGCCGATCGAGGAGATGAAGAAGCTGCTGAAGTTCTTCGCCGCCGAGGTCATGCCCGCGTTCCGCTGACCACCCGGTTCCTATCAGGTCGGGGGATGCCCGCCGCGTCCCGCCCGACTTAGGCTCGCCGCAGCCGAGGAAGGGAGTGACGTGGTCCACAGCGCGATACACGAGGACACGGCACGGGACGGGCGTTCCGACGCCGTGGCCGACGACGCGGTCATGTCCATGGCGGACTTCCACTCCTGGTTCAACGCGCGTGCCCGCGCGAACAGCTTCCGGGTGGAGCGGATCCCCTTCCTGGACCTCGCCGGCTGGGAGTTCGAGCCGGACACGGGCAACCTCGTGCACACCAGCGGCCGGTTCTTCTCGGTCGAAGGCCTGCGCGTCCGCACCGACCGGCCCTGGGTGAGCGAGTGGACCCAGCCGATCATCGTGCAGCCGGAGATCGGGGTGCTCGGCATCCTCGTCAAACGGTTCGACGGGGTCCCGCACTGCCTGATGCAGGCGAAGATGGAGCCGGGGAACATCAACGGCCTCCAGATCTCGCCGACGGTGCAGGCCACGCGCAGCAACTACATGAAGGTCCACGGCGGCGCGGCGACGAAGTACATGGAGTACTTCCGGGCCGGCTCCCGCGGCCGGGTGCTGTTCGACGGCCTGCAGTCCGAGCAGGGTTCGTGGTTCCTGCACAAGCGCAACCGCAACATCGTCGTCGAGACCGACGACGACGTGCCGCTGGACGAAGACTTCTGCTGGCTCACCCTCGACCAGATCCGGCGCCTGCTGCGGCTGGACCACATGGTGAACATGGACTCCCGGACCGTCCTTTCCTGCGTTCCGCCCGCCTTGGCGCGGGTGGACGACCGGACCACCGGCGACGGCTCGTTCGTCGAAGCGGTCCACCGTTCGCTGTCGGGCCGCGGCCGGGCCGTCCACGACCCGGGGCACATCCTCAGCTGGCTCACCGAGGTGCGCGCCCGCCAGGAGCTGGTGCAGCGCCGGGTGCCGCTCAAGGAGGTCGTCGAGGACGGCTGGCGCCTCGGCCACGACGTCATCGACCACCGCGACGGCAAGTACTTCGACGTCGTCGCGGTGTCGGTGGAGGCCAGCAACCGCGAGGTCACCGCGTGGACGCAGCCGCTGGTGGCGCCCCGGCAGTCCGGCTTGCTCGCGTTGCTGGTCAAGCGGATCGGCGGCACGTTGCACGCGCTGGTGCAGGCCCGCAGCGACGCGGGCACGCTCAACATCGCGGAGCTGACCGCGACCGTGCACTGCCAGCCGGGCAACTACGCCGACGCGCCGGCGGAGCACCGCCCGCCTTACCTCGACTACGCGCTGGCCGCCCCCACCGGACGCGTGCGGCTGGACGTCGTGCACTCGGAGGAAGGCGGCCGGTTCTACCACGCGCAGAACCGCTACCTGGTGATCGAGGCCGAGGACGACTTCGCCCCCGAGCCCGACGACCGGTACCTCTGGACCACGCTGAGCCAGCTGATGTCGCTGCTGTCGCACAGCAACTACCTGACGGTGGAGCTGCGCAGCCTGATGGCCAGCCTGCGCAGCTTCTGACACTCTGCCGCGGCTGGTCGTGAGTGGTAAGGCGGGTTAGAACCCGCCTTACCACTCACGAGCGCGTCCCCGGGTACGTTCGCGGCCATGAGA
>NZ_JAVHJU010000049.1 GCF_031082405.1 Amycolatopsis sp. A133 | reverse complement strand
ACCCACCCGACCAGCCACAACACCCTCCAACCACACGATGTTGCAACCACCCCAAGAACCCAAGTGGCGTTCGGTGCATCCAACGCAACCAACGCCACATTGGGGCGCATCTCGCCGACCCTGCTCAGGCCGGGCCAACGTCCTCGCGCAGCAGGCAGAACTCGTTGCCCTCCGGGTCCTGCAGCACCACCCACGACTCCTCGCCCGTCTGGCCCACGTCCGCCGGGCGGGCGCCCAGGGCCTTCAGCCTGGCCAGTTCCGTCTCCTGGTCGGCGCCCGCCGGGCTCACGTCGATGTGCAGGGGGAGCTTGCCGCCGCGGGGGTGGTCCGTCTGGGCCAGTATCAGCGTCGGCGGGCCCTCGCCGGAGCGAGCGCCCGCCGGACCCAAGGCCAAGCCGTCGGGCTCGTGGCCGATCACCTCGTAGCCGAGGACCGCGCACCAGAACTCCGCCAGCCGGTCGGGGTCGTGGCAGTCCAGCACCAGTTCGGTGATCCGGCAGGCCATCCGCTCACTTCCGTTCCGACTCCGCCACCGCCGCGGCCTCGTCGTCGTCCATCGCCTTCGTGTCCCGCGGCGGCAGGAACGGCTCCTCCTGGTCGTCCGCGTGGCCCGCCTCGATCGTGCGGCCGCGGGCCAGCTCCGCGTCCAGCTCCGCCCCTAGCAGGATCGCGAGGTTGGAGATCCACAACCATACAAGGAACACGATCACCCCGGCCAGCGAACCGTAGGTCTTGTTGTACGAACCGAAATTCGCGACGTACAACGCGAATCCGCCCGATGCCAGCACCCACAGCACCACGGCCAGCAGCCCACCCGGCGTCAGCCACTTGAAGCCCGGCTGCCGGACGTTCGGCCCCACCCAGTACAGCAGCGCGAACGCCACGCTGACCAGCACCGCGATCACCGGCCACTTCGCGATTTCCCACACCAGCACCCCGGTCGAGCCGAGCCCGATCAGGTCGCCGAGCCGGCGCGCGACCGAGCCCGTCGCGACCACGCCCAGCGCGCACAGCGCCAGCAGCACGACGATGCCGATCGTCAGCGCCACCCGCAGTGGGATGACCTTGTAGATCGGGCGGCCCTCCGGCATCCCGTAGATCGAGTTCGACGCCCGCATGAACGCGCCGATGTAGCCCGACGCCGTCCACAGCGCGCCGAGCAGGCCGATGATCGCCAGCGGGCCGGCCAGGCTGCGCGAGCCCGTCAGTTCCTTGATCGCGCCGACGAGGATGTCCTTGCCCTGACCCGGCACCACCTGGTTGATGTTGTCGATCACGGTCTGGATCTTGTCCGGGCCGAGCAGCCCGAGGATCGCGGTCAGCACGATGATGCCCGGGAACAGCGACAGCACGGCGTAGTAGGTGAGGGCCGCGGCCCAGTCGGTCAGGTTGTCCCGGTTGAACTGCTTGAACGTCCGTTTGAGCACCGCGCCCCACGACTGCTTCGACAGCTCTCCCGGTCCTTCGGGTGCTTTTTGTCTTCTGGCCACCATCGCCACCTCCTGCTCGCTCCCGGCGGGCATACCCCGTCCGGGAGTGGGTATGCCTGTTTCGTCACCGGAAGCAGGAGGAAGCCGTGCCGGAAGTCAGCCGCGTGATCGACGTACCGCCCCAGGCCGTGTTCGACGTGCTGGCCGACGGCTGGCTCTACGCGGGCTGGGTGGTCGGCAGCTCGCACATCCGCGGCGTCGACGAGGACTGGCCCGCCGTGGGCTCGCGGATCCACCACAGCGTGGGCCCGTGGCCCGTGCACATCCAGGACGTGACGGTGGTCCGCGCGGTCGAGCCGGGCCTGTCGCTGTCCCTGGAGGCCCGCGGCTGGCCGTTGGGCGCCGCCGCGGTCGGCCTGACCCTGGTCCCCCACGGCGACGGGCAGACGCTGGTCCGGATGACCGAGCACATCATCCGCGGCCCCGGCAAGGTGCTCCCCGAGGCGGTGCAGGCGCTCATCGCCAAGCCGCGCAACACGGAGTCTCTGGCCCGGCTGGCCGACCTGGCGACCGGCAAGCACGCCCGCGCCCAGCACGGCCACCCGAACCCGTAGACCCGCGCGCCGGCCTACTCTCCCGGCGCGGGCTCCCCGAAGGTCGCGAATGACTCATTCGCGACCTCGGAGGTCCCGAATGAGTCATTCGCGACGCTTGCGGGGCGAGGGGAAGCCGGGCGGCGTGCGGGCTCAGCCGTAGATCGCGCGGTGCGCCGCCCGGATCACCGCCGCGTAGCCGCCGCCGAACGTGCCCGCGCGGGCCAGCGCCGCGCGGGCCGCGTTCGCTCCCGGGCCGCCGTGGACCGCGCCGCCCGGGTGGGCCGATGATCCCGCCAGGTACAGCCGGTCCACCGGGGTGTCCGCGCGGCCCGTGCTCGGGACCGGGCGGAAGAACAACTGCTGGTGGATCGCCGTCGTGCCGCCGTTGACCGCGCCGCCCACCAGGCCCGGGTTGTGGCCCTGCAGCTCCGTCGGTCCCTGCAGGTAGCGGGCCTTGATCAGGCCCGTGAACCCGGGCGCGTGCGCCTCGACCGTCTCCTCGATGCGCTTCCCCCGCCGCTCCAGCGCGGCCCGGTTCTCCGTCGTGCCGCGAGGGACGTGCGTGTACGCCCACGCCGACTCCGTGCCCGCCGGGGAGCGGGTGGGATCGCTCGTCGTCATCTGACCCAGCAGCACGAACGGACGGCGCGGAACGCGCCCCCGGGCGAGCTCGCCGCCGAACGCCGAGAGGCCGTCCAGGTCCGCCCCCAGGTGGATCGTGCCCGCGCCGCGCGCGGCTTCGGCCGTCCACGGGATCGGGCCGGACAGGGCCCAGTCCACCTTGACCGTCGCGCTGTCCCACTCGAACCGGCCGAGGTCCTCGACCAGCCGCGGCGGCAGCCGCTCCTCCCCCACCAGTTCGCGGTACAGGATCGGCGCCGGGACGTCGGCGAGCACGGCCTTGCGCGCGCGGACCGGGTCGCCGGCGGCGTCCCGGACGCCCAGCGCGCGCCCGCCACCGATGAGGATCTCGCGAACCGGTCGTCCACAGTGGACGACGCCGCCGCGGGACTCCAGCCGGCGGACCAGCGCCGCGGCCAGCTCGCCCGCGCCGCCTTCGGGCACCGGGAAACCCTCGTCCTGGCCGATCATCGCCAGCAGCCAGCCGAAGACCGCGCTGGCCGCGTTGTCCACGGAAAGGTCGGCGTGGGCGGCGTTCCCCGCCACGAGCAGCTTCGCGCCCTCGCCGGCGAACAGCTCGTCGCCGAACCGGCGCGCCGGCAGCGTCAGCATGCGCGCCAGGCGCAGCGCGTCGCCGGTCCCCGTGCGGCGCAGCAGCTTCACCGCCGGACGGACCGGCGGGAACGGCGTGAACAACGCGCCGAGCAACGGCTCGCGGATCTCCCGCCACTGCTCGAACAGCTGCCGCCACGCGTCGCCGTCGCCCGGGGCGAACTCGTCGGCCGACGCCGCCGTGCGGTCGACGTCCCGGGACAGCACCGCGCACCGGTCGTCCGGCAGCACGTGCGCCAGGACGTCGGGGGCGTGCCGCCAGCGCAGGCCGTGCTCCTCCAGCCGCAGGCCCCGGATCACCGGCGACACCGCGCTCATCGGGTAGAACGCGCTGAAGAGGTCGTTGCGGAAGCCCGGCTCGGTCACCTCGGCGGTCCGGATCGCACCCCCCGCGTGCTCGGTGGCCTCCAGGACCAGCACCGACCAGCCCGCGTCGGCCAGGAGGTTCGCCGCGACCAGGCCGTTGTGGCCGGCGCCGATCACCACCGCGTCGAAGGCTTCCGTACTCACTCCGGCCTCCCGGCTGGTCAGGCTTGCGACTGGTGGCTCGGTCCGACCCGGGTGAGCGAGCGGAGCCGGGCCAGTACCCCGTCGCGGCGCGGCGGGGCCAGGGGCGGGCTCGCCGCCCCCGCGCCGGCCCGGAGCCCGGCGACCAAGTCGGCGAGCGCGGCCGCGGCGCCATAACGAGGTTGCCAGCCCAGCGCGGTCTCCGCCAGCGTGGTGTCCGCGAGCGCCGCGCGGTCGGCCAGTTCGAGCCAGCCGGGGTGCGCCGGCAGGATGCCGCCGAGCCAGGCCGCCCGGGCCGCGACCTGCACCACCGGCTTCGGCACCGGGAGCCGGGTTCCGCCGAGGACACCGGCCAGCGCGTCCGCGTCGAGCACTTCCGGGGCGGCGAGGTTGACCGGGCCGGTGAAGCCGGCCTCGAGAATCAGGCGGATCGCGTCGGCGACGTCGGAGGTGTGCACCACCTGCGCGCGCAGATCCGTCCACAGCGGAACCGGCAGCCGCTTCCCGCCGACGAGGTGGGCGGGCACCGCCGGGCCGAGCAGCCAGCGCGCGAACTCCCCGGCGGCGCGCCGGTGCAGGATCGCGCACGGCCGGATCCGGGCCACCCGGACCTGCGGGTACTTTTCCTCGAACCGGTCGAGCAGGGTCTCCAGCGCGGCCTTGCCGCGGCTGTACGCACTGCCCGCGATGCCGTCGGACGGCCAGTCCTCGGCTACCTTCTCCCACCGCGGCGCCGGCCCGTAGGCGGCCACCGACGAGGCGACGACCACGTGCGGCACTTCGGCGGCCGCAACCGCGGCGAGCACGTGCCGGGTGCCGTGGTCGTTGGTGCGCCACATCGGCGGGTCGCCGCGCACCGGCGAGATCGCCCACGCCAGGTGCACGACGGCGTCCGCGCCCGCGAACACCCCGGCCAGCTCCTCCTCCGCGCCGGGGAGGCCGACGTCGACGGCGCGCCAGCCCGCCCGGCGGTACGGTTCGGCCGTCGTGTCGGGCAGCCGCCGCGCCAGCCCGACCACGTCGTGGCCGGGTTCGAGCGCGGCCAGCAGTGCCGTTCCGACGTTCCCGGTCGCCCCGGTGATCACGATGCGCACCCGAAAGGCTTACCCGGTGTCGTCCTGGCGAAACTCAGACCAGGTCACGCGGAATCCGCCGGTGCCAGTTCCGGGAGACGATCCGCCGCGCCCCGTCGTAGCCGTCGAGCTGCGCGTCGATGACGAACTCGGTGCCGGTGCAGGACACCCGCGTGCCACCGGGGAGCAGAAGTCGTCGGCCACCCAGCTGTAGCGCTCGCGGAAGTCCCGGGTGACCTCCAGGTCGAGGTCGTCGTACCGGACCGTCCCCGCGTTCTTCACGATGTCCAGCGGGTTCGCCGAACGGCCGGGCCGGCAGCTCGTCCGGTTCGCCGACCGGGCGGACCGGCAGCTCCACGACACTGTGTCCGGTGTGGACGGACAGCAGCCCCGGCGTCGGCGGCCAGTGCGACGTCGACAGCGAGAGCCGGACCCGGTGCCCGGCCGGGAAAGCCTGCGCGACGGCGTTCAGCTCGAGCTCGACCGCGCAGCGTTCCCCGGGTTCCATCGGCGACGGCTCGTCGTGGCCGTCGCGGTGGGTCAGGTTGAGCAGCCCGTAGGCTGCAGTTCTCCAGCCGCTCCCGCCACATGTCCCGCCACCGCTGCCCCACGACGGCCGGGCGGGCGGCAGCGTGGCGTAGGCGAACATCGTGCCGGACTCGGCGACGTTGTCCGGCAGCAGGCAGCCGCCCATGTAGTGCATGTCGTCGGCGAAGCGGTCGTCGGTGAACGACGAGATCACGATCGCACGCAGGCGTACCCGTGCCCGGCGAGGTAGGGGTGGTGGATCGAGTCGCGGGGCGCGGTGAGGTCCCGCTTGCGGTACGGGATGCATTCGAGGATCGCCGGCACCGGATCGGTGTCCGACGAGACCGGCCGCCGGATGCGGGCGGACAGGACGGTCCGTCGGACATCGTGATCCGGACGTGGCCTTCCTCGGTGATTTCGTACGGCAGCGAGGTGACGGCTCACAAAAGCGATTTCCTCCCGAAGGTTACGGCTGCAGCAGGATCTTCTGGGCGCCGTCGAGCTTCTTCTGGAAGATCTCGTACGCGCGGGGCGCCTCGGCCAGCGGCAGCTTGTGCGTGGCGAAGCCTTCGACGCCGAGCGGGTCGCCATCGCCGGTCAGCACCGGCATGATGGCGTCGAGCCAGTGCCGGACGTTGGCCTGGCCCATCCGCAGCTGGATCTGCTTGTCGAACAGTTCCATCATCGGCATCGGGTCGACCATCCCGCCGTAGACGCCCGACAGCGAGATCGTGCCGCCGCGGCGGACGCTGTCGATGGCGGCGTAGAGCACGCTGAGCCGGTCGATCCCGGCCTTCTCGGTGATCTTCTCGCCGAGCGGCTGCGGCAGCAGCCCGACGAGGGTGTGCGCCAGCTTGCCGACCGGGGCGCCGTGCGCCTCCATGCCGACGGCGTCGATCACCGAGTCCGCGCCGCGGCCGTTCGTCAGCTGCCGGATGGCGTCGCCGATCTCCTTGTGGTCCCGGGTGTCGAGCGCGGTGGCGCCGTGCTCGCGGGCCCGGGCGAGGCGCTCGGGCACCAGGTCGACACCGATCACCTGGCCGGCGCCGCGGTGCCGCGCGATGCGGCAGCACATCTGCCCGATCGGCCCGAGGCCGAAGACCACGACGGTGCCGTCCTTCGGGACGTCCGCGTACTCGACGGCCTGCCAGGCAGTCGGGACGACGTCGGAGAGGTAGACGAACCGCTCGTCCGGCGGGCCGTCCGGGACCTTGATCGGGCCGTAGTGCGCCTGCGGCACGCGCAGGTATTCGGCCTGGCCGCCGGGGACCTGGCCGTACAGCTTGGTGTAGCCGAGCAGCGATGCGCCCTTGCCGTGCTCCTTGACCTGCGTCGTTTCGCACTGCGACTGCAGGCCGCGCTCGCACATCCAGCAGTGGCCGCAGGAGATGTTGAACGGGACGACCACGCGGTCGCCGGGCTTGAGGTTCTGCACCGCCGGACCGACTTCCTCGACGATCCCCATCGGCTCGTGGCCGAGGATGTCGCCCTCGGTCATGAACGCGCCCAGCACCTCGTACAGGTGCAGGTCGGAGCCGCAGATCCCGGTCGAGGTGACGCGGATGACCGCGTCGGTCCCCTCTTCGATCTTCGGGTCCGGCACCTCGTCGACGCGGACGTCGCGTTTGCCGTGCCAGGTCACTGCCTTCATGGCTCTCCCTTTCCGCGTGCGGGCTGTATCCGCCCCGGCTTCCCGCGGGCGGCGCCGGACAAACCCCGCGCCGGTCAGGTGAGCAGGTCGGCCACCAGGTACACGGCCGCGGCCACCGCGGCGGCGGCCGGGAAGGTCAGCACCCAGCCGAGCACGATGTCGCGCGCGATCCCCCACCGCACCGCCGACAGCCGGCGGGTCGCGCCGACGCCCATGATCGCCGCGGTGATCACGTGCGTCGTCGAGATCGGCGCCTTCACCGCGAACGCCGTCACGTACAACACCGACGACGCCACCGATTCCGCGACGAACCCGTGCGGCGGGTCGAGCGGGAAGACGCGCCTGCCGAGCGTCCGCATGATCCGCAGACCACCCGAATAGGTGCCCAGCGACAAGGCCGCGGCGCACGCCAGTGTCACCCACATCGGGACCGAGAACGTCTGCTGCTGCCCGGCCGCCACCAGCGCCAGCACGATCACGCCCATGCCCTTCTGGGCGTCCTGCAGGCCGTGGCCGAGCGCGAGCGCCGACGCCGAGACGATCTGGAACCGGCGGAACACGCGGCCGCTGCGGTGCGGGTTCGCCCGGCGCAGCAGCCACAGCGCACCGACCATCGCGAGGTAGCCGAGCGCCAGCCCGATCAGCGGGGACGCCACCATCGGGATCAGCACCTTCTCGGCGATCCCCGCCCAGTGCACCGTGCTCGCGGCGGCCAGCGCCGCGCCGACCATCCCGCCGATCAGCGAGTGCGAAGACGACGACGGGAGCCCGAAGTACCAGGTGATCAGGTTCCAGGTGATGGCCCCGGCCAGCGCGGCGAAGACCACGGTGAGCGCGTCCGGCCCGACCGGGACGTCGATGATGCCCTTGGCCACCGTCGCGGCGATGCCGGTGGACAGCAGCGCGCCCGCCAGGTTCATCACCGCCGCCAGCACGAGCGCCGCGCGCAGGGTCAGCGCTCGGGTCGAGACCGCGCTGGCGATGGCGTTGGCCGCGTCGTGGAACCCGTTGGTGTAGTCGAAGACGAGCGTCAGCACGATCACGGTGACCAGGGCGGCGGTCCCCGTCACTCAGGACTCCTTGACCGCGATGGTCTGCACCACATCGGCCAGGTGCTCGAACGCGTCGGCGGCCAGCTCGAACTGCTCGACGACCTCCTTGGTCTTCAGCACCTCGAGGGCGTCCCCGCCCGGCTCGAACAGGTGGGCCAGCATCCGGCGGTAGAGCCGGTCGGCCTCGTTCTCCAGCTCGTTGATCTCGATCCAGAACGGCTCGAGCTCCCCCACCTTGGCCAGGCCCGGCATCGACGACGCCGTCAGCTCCGACGCCCGGCAGAGCACCCGGACCAGGTCGTCGGTCCCCGGCGGGAACGCGTCGATGCGGTAGAGCACGGCCAGGTCGGCCGCGGTGTCCATGAAGTCCAGCACGTCGTCGATCTTGGCGGCCAGAGCCTGGATGTCCTCGCGGTCGAACGGCGTCACGAACGAGCTGTTCAGCTCCACCATGATGGTGTGCATCAGCTCGTCGCCCTGGTGCTCGACCTCGTGCAGGCGCTTCGCGATCGGTTCCCGCCCGGCCGGCTCGGCGGCCACGAGGTCGCGCAGCAGCGCGGCCGCGGCCACCAGGTTCTTCGCGGCGTCGGTGAGCAGGTCGAAGAACCGGGTGCCCCGTGGGGTGAACCGCATGGATGTCCCTTCGTCGGCGCACGGGCCTCGGGGTGCCGGGTACCCCGTGCGGCCGCACGTTTAACGTTCGATCTCCGGGAAACCAGGAGGCATGACCGTTCCCGGATCCCGGCGCCTGAGAGTACTGCTCTGGCACGTGCACGGCTCGTGGACCGACGCGTTCGTCCGCGGCGGTCACGACTACTTCCTGCCGGTGTCCCGCGACGGCGCCCCCTGGGGTCTGGGCAAGGCGGGACGCGACTGGCCGTCGGTGACCGAAGTGCCGCTCGACCGGCTCGCCGAGGCCGAGCCCGACGTCGTCGTCCTGCAGCGCCCGGAGGAGCTCGACTTCGCCGCGCGCCTGGGCGTCCCGGCCGTCTACGTGGAACACAACGCGCCCCGGCCGTACGCCGCGGCCAGCGAGCACCCCCTGGCCGGCCGGTCCGACATCACCGTCGCGCACGTGACCCACTTCAACGCGGCGATGTGGGACTGCGGCCGCGCGCCGGTGGCCGTCGTGCCGCACGGGATCCCGGATCCGGGACCGCGCTACACCGGCGAGCTCGCCGCCGGGGTCTCGATGATCAACGAACCGGTGCGGCGGCGGCGCGTCACCGGCGCCGACCTGCTCGGCACGCTCGCCGGGGCCGGCCCCGTCGACGTGTTCGGCATGGGCACCGGAGAACTCGCCGAGCCGCTGCGGGGCCGGGGCGACGTCCCGGCGCCCCGGCTGCACGACGAGATCGCCCGCCGCCGCGTGTACCTGCACACCGCCCGGTGGACGTCGCTGGGACTGTCCCTTTTGGAGGCGATGCACCTGGCGATGCCGGTCGTCGTCTTCGCCGCCACCGAGGCGGTCGAGGCGGTGCCCGACGACGCCGGCGTGCTCTCCACGGACGTCTCCGTGCTGACCCGGGGTTTCCGGGAGCTGCTGCACGAACCCGACTTCGCCGCACTCGCCGGCAAGAACGCCCGCGAACACGCCCTGAAGCACTACGGGCTGGACGCCTTCCTGACCGCTTGGGACCACCTCCTCGCCGAGACGGCCCGTTGAACCGTGAAGGGAACGCCTCACCGATGAAGATCGCGATGGTGTCCGAGCACGCCAACCCCCTCGCCGCACTGGGCGAAGCCGACGCCGGTGGCCAGAACGTGCACGTCGCGGAGCTGTCGGCCGCGATGGTGCGCGCCGGGCACGACGTGACCGTCTACACGCGCCGGGAGAGCCGCGACGAGCCGCCGGAGGTCCGGACGCCGCAGGGCTACCGCGTCGTGCACGTGCCGGCCGGGCCGGCCCGCAAGGAGCCGAAGGACCACCTCCTGCCCTACATGGGCGAGTTCGGCAGCTTCCTGCGGGACCACTGGGCCCTCGAGCGGCCCGACGTGGCGCACGCGCACTTCTGGATGTCGGGCCTGGCGACCTCGCTCGCGGCGAGCGCCACCGGCACCCCGGTCACGCAGACCTTCCACGCACTCGGCGTCGTCAAGAAGCGCTACCAGGGCGACCAGGACACCAGCCCGGCCGACCGCATCCGGCTGGAGCGGATCATCGGCCGCCAGGCCGGGCGCGTGATCGCCACCTGCTCCGACGAGGTCTTCGAGCTGTCCCGCCTCGGCGTGCCGCGGTCGCGGATTTCCATCGTCCCCTGCGGCGTCGACCTCGACCGGTTCGGCCCCGACGGGCCGACGGCCCGCCGCCGGCTGCCGCACCGGCTGGTCGCCGTCGGCCGGCTGGTCCCGCGCAAGGGGTTCGACATCGCGATCACCGCGCTCACCCAGCTGCCGGACACCGAACTCGTCATCGCGGGCGGCCCGGAGCGGGGCCGGCTGTCCCAGGACCCTGAGGCGGGGCGGCTGCGGGAGCTCGCCGCACGCCTCGGTGTCGGCGACCGCGTCCGCTGGCCCGGCCAGGTGTCCCGCGACGACATGCCGGCGCTGCTGCGCTCGGCCGACGCCGTGGTGTGCACGCCGTGGTACGAGCCGTTCGGCATCGTGCCGCTGGAGGCGATGGCCTGCGGGGTCCCGGTGGTCGCGGCCGCGGTCGGCGGGCTGACGGACACGGTCGTCGACGGCGTCACGGGCCTGCTGGTCCGTCCCCACCAGCCGAAGGAGCTCGCGTCCCGGGCGCGGCGGCTGATCGACGACCCGGCGCTGTGCCACGCTTACGGCACCGCGGGCCGCGACCGCGCGGTGGCCCGCTACTCGTGGGACCGCGTCGCCGCCGACACGCTGCGCGCGTACGCCAAGCTGGTCCCCCAGCAGACGGCTACGGCCGAGGCTCGCTGACCGGACCGGTCGTGAGTGGTAAGGCGGGTTAGAACCCGCCTTACCACTCACGAGCGCGTCAGCCCACGTAACGCCGGGCCTTCGACTCGCGTTGCGGAGCCTCCAGCAGCCGCAGGCCGCGCTCGACGTGCTCCGGGACCACCTGCCGGTCGCGCAGCACCGAAGGCAAGCCGCGGGCCACGTCCAGCAGGGCCGCCGCCGTCGCGCCGTCGAGTGGTGCCGACCGCAGCACGTCACGGCCGCGGCGGAAGACCGCGGGCCAGGGGCGGCGCAGCAGGAGCGTCCACAGCGTGTTGCGGATGCCGAGGCGGCGGCGGTGGCGCGGGTCGCGCAGCTTCGACGGCGCGTGGTGGATCACGACGTCCTCCGCCCAGCACATCCACCACCCGCGGGCGGCGACGTCCAGCGCGAACAGCTCCTCCTCGCCCCCGAGCCACATCCGCGGCGAAAAGCCGCCCACCTCGCGGAACACGCTGACGCGCACCGCCGTCAACCCGGCCATGATGCCGAGCAGGGCCGGGCCCGGGAGCCAGTCCGGGCCGGGCACCGGCGACTCGCGCAGCTCCGGCGTGATCGGGTCCTCGGCCAGCCCGGGCTCGACCAGGCAGCGCCCGGTCACCGAGCCGAGGCCCGGGTACGCGTCCAGGATGTCGGCGGCGCGGGTGAGCGCGCCGGGCTGCCACGTCGTGTCGTCGTCGCAGAAGGCGACGTACGGCGTCGTCACCTCCTCGACCGCGACGTTGCGCGCCACCGCGCCGAGGTTCTCCGCCAGGCGGAACAGGCGAACGCCGGGGAATTCCCGGGCGACCATGTCGGCCGTGCCGTCCGCAGACCCGTTGTCCGCGACGAAGATCGGCGCGGCGTCCGTTAAGGACGTCATGTGCGCCAGCGTCTCCCGCAACTGCGCGCACCGGTTGCGGGTGATGATCACGACCGAGATTCGCGCCATTCGGCGGTCCTTTCCAGAGTCCGGGCCTGGTGTTCGACGTGGGCGGGCAGGACGCGCCGGGAACTCAGCGCGCGCGGCAGCCGCGGCACCGCGCCGAGGACGGCGCCCGGCGCCGTCACCAGCGTCCGCGCCACCTCGCGCCGGCAGACGCGGGGCGGGCGGCGCAGCACGGCGATGAGCAGCCGGTTGCGCAGTTCGGCCCGGCGGCGCCACGACGACGGCGGCCGCGACCGGGACGGGTGGTGGTGGGCACGCAGGTGCCCGACGTAGCAGACCTCCCAGCCGCGGGCGGCCAGGTCGTAGGCGAGCAGCTGTTCCTCCGCGCCGAAGTGCAGCAGCGGGCTGAACCCGCCCACCTGCAGGTACGCCGTGCGGCGCACGATCGCCGAGCAGGCGAGGAAGCCCAGCACCAGCGGCCCCGGCGCGCCGTGCGGCCGGCCCAGCGGGCTGCGCTCCATTTCGGGCGTCACCGGGTCGTCCCGGCATTCCGGGCCGACGAGGGTGCGCGCGGCCAGCAGGCCGGTCCGCGGGTGCTCGTCGAAGATCCGCTCCGCCTCGGCCAGCGCGTCCGGCGCCCACCACGAATCGTCGTCGCTGAAGGCGACGTAAGGCGTGTCGGCCGCGATGACGCCGAGGGTGCGCGCGGCGGCACCCAGGTTCTGCGGCAGCCGGATCAGGCGCACGTTCGCGTACCGGACGGCGACCTCGGGTGTCTCGTCCTCGGAAGCGTTGTCCAGCACCACGACCGGCGGCTGTGGGTCCAAAGAGGACAGCCAGCCGAGGGTGCGGCCGAGTTCGGCGGCGCGGTTGCGGGTGGCGATGACGACGGTCGTGCGCGCGCTCACCGCCGCCCCACCAGCTCGTCCACCAGTGCGGCCAGGGAAGCCGGGTGCGCGGGCGGCGCCACCGCCGCGGACAGGCACCACTTCAGGCGGGAATCGAGCAACGCCGGATCGTCGGCGTCCTCGGCGGCCACCACCGGCCAGTCCAGCGCTTTCCCTTGCGCGGTCACCTTTCCGCCCCCGGCCACCGGGTCGACGGCGAGCACCGGCACCCCGGCCTTGAGCCCGAGCACCAGCCCGTGCAGCCGGGTCGTCACCACCGCGTCCATTTTGGACACCGCGGCGGCGAACTGGTCCGGGGTCGCGCACCGCTCCCAGTCCTCGTGCGCGAGCCGGGTGTCCAGGGGGATCCGGGCGCAGTCCAGGCCGGCGAGCCAGCCGGTCAGTGCCTCGTGGACGTCGCCGTGGCGCCCCGCGCTGCCGTATTCCGGCTGGTGGGGAGCGAGGATCACGCCGAGCACCGGGGTGGGCGACACCTGTGCCCCCAGCGAAAGGTCGAGTTCGGCGGTGACGCCGTCGTCGCGCGGGAGGACCCGGTGGAACCCCGTCACCGCCGGGTCTCCGGCGTCGGGCACGGACACGCCGACCGCGATCCGGCGGCAGCCGGCGTAGCGCTCGTGCAGCGAACGCACCTGCGGCCCGTGTACCGGGCCGCAGGCGAACACCACGTGCGTGTAGTCGCCGGGCGGCGCGTCGGGCAGGTGCAGGGTGCCGGGCCGGAAGCCGGGACTCCACACGACGTCGTGGTCGATCCCCGCCTGCGCCAGCGCAGTTCCGGCCGCGCGCAGGCTGAGGACGTCACCCGCCGTGGCTTCGCCGTGCAGGAAACTGGCCCAACCGGTGAGCAGAACTCGCATGGCCGGGGCGTACCCGATCCTCATCCCCTTACACGGGTTTGCGCCGACCGGGGCCGGGTAGCCGCAACGGCATGACGGATCCGGGAGTGACCAGGCGGTTCGAGCGCGCGGTGGTGACCGGGGGTGCCGGCTTCGTCGGCGCGCACCTGTGCGAGCTGCTGCTCGAAGAGGACATCGAAGTCATCGCCGTCGACAACCTCGCGACGTCCTCGGCGGACAGCCTCGACCACCTGCGCCGCCACGAGCGGTTCCGGTTCGTGCGCCACGACGTCACCCGGCCGATGCCGCTGAACTGCGAAGCCGGCGTCGTGTTCCACCTGGCTTCGGCCGCCTCGCCCCGCGACTACCTGGCCCTGCCGCTGGAAACGCTGCGCGCGGGCTCGCACGGCACCGAGAACGCGCTCGAGCTGGCCCGCCGCGACGGTGCCCGGTTCGTGCTGGCCTCGACCAGCGAGGTCTACGGCGATCCCCTGGAACACCCGCAGCGCGAAGGGTATTGGGGCAACGTCAACCCGATCGGGCCGCGGAGCGTCTACGACGAAGCCAAGCGCTACGCCGAAGCGCTGACGTCGGCCTACCGCCGCGAATTCGGCGTCGACACGGCGATCGCGCGGATCTTCAACACCTACGGCCCCGGCATGCGCGCCCACGACGGCCGGATGATCCCGGCGTTCCTCGGCCAGGCGCTCAAGAACGAGCCGATCACGGTCACCGGAACGGGCGAGCAGACCCGGTCCATCTGTTACGTCGAGGACACCGTCCGCGGCCTGCTCGCCCTGGCGCGATCCGGTCACCCGGGGCCGGTGAACATCGGCAATCCGCACGAGCTGACGGTCCGCCAAGTGGCGCAGCGGATCAAGGACATCACCGGGTCCGGTTCGCCGATCGAGTACGTCGACGCGGTGGTCGACGACCCCCAGCGGCGCTGTCCTGACATCTCCCTCGCCCGCGACGTCCTCGGCTGGGAACCGAAGGTCGACGCCGACGACGGCCTCCGTCGCACAGCGGCGTGGTTCCGCCGGGCGCCGTCGCGCTGAGTAGCGACGCCCAGGGCTTTTGCGCGCCATCGTTTATCAACGACTTCGCCGGGTAGCGCTATAGGCGAAAGCGGGCCTCACGAGTCCGCGCCGAAACGCCAGAGGCAGGTCGATGCGCATACTCGGGATCAATGCCGTCTTCCACGACCCGGCCGCAGCGCTGGTGGTCGACGGGGAGATCGTCGCCGCGGCGGAAGAGGAACGGTTCAGCCGCCGCAAGCACGGCAAGCAGGCGGTGCCGTTTTCCACCTGGGAGCAGCCGGCCCAGGCCGCCGCCTGGTGCTTGGCGCAGGCGGGGTTGTCCGCGAAGGACCTCGACGCCGTCGGGTACTCCTACGACCCCGCGCTGGTCGAGCCGGGCCTGGCCGGCCACGACCCGAGCGGTGAGGAACTGCGGACGGAGTTCGCCCAGCGGGCGCCCCGGTTCCTGAAGTCCGCTCTGCCCGGCCTCGACCCGGGCATCGTCAAGTTCGTCCGGCACCACGTCGCGCACGCCGCGTCGGCCGCGCTGGCCGCGCCGTTCGGCGACTGTGCCGTGCTCGTCGCCGACGGCCGCGGCGAAAGCACGTCCTCCCTGGCCGGTGAGTACCGCGACGGGCGGTTCAAGGAACTGGCGGCCCAGCGGCTCCCGCACTCGCTCGGCCTGCTCTACGAAGACCTCACCGAGCACCTCGGCTTCGCGCGCTCGAGCGACGAGTACAAGGTCATGGCGCTCGCTTCCTACGGCAAGCCGGCGTTCCTCGACGAACTGTGCGAGCACGTCCACGTCACCGGGGACGGCGGCTTCCACGCCTCCGGCGTCGACCTGGCTTCGCTGGCCCCGCGCCGCGAAGCGGGCGAAGAACTGAGCAGCCGGCACGCCGATCTCGCCGCCAGTGTCCAGAAAGTCCTCGAGGACATCCTCCTCGAACTGACGGGCTGGCTGCACGAACGCACCGGTCACCGGGACCTCGCGCTGGCGGGCGGGATCGCGCTCAACTGCGTCGCCAACACCCGGCTGCACGCCGAGGGCCCGTTCGACCGGATCTGGGTACAGCCCGCCGCGGGGGACGCGGGGACCGCGCTCGGCGCCGCGCTGCAGCTGGCCGCCGAAGCCGGGGAACGCGGGACACCCATGGGAGACGCCGGCTTGGGTCGCGGGTGGACCGACGAAGAGCTCGAAGAAATCCTCATCAAGGCGAAGCTGCCGTACGAGCGTCCCGACGACATCGCCGAGACCGTCGCCGAAGCGCTGGCGAACGACGAAGTGATCGCCTGGTTCCAGGGCCGGGCCGAGTTCGGCCCGCGAGCGCTGGGCCACCGGTCGCTGCTGGCCCACCCGGGCCGCAAGGCGAACCTGGAACGGCTCAACGACGTCAAGGGCCGCGAGCAGTTCCGCCCGGTGGCGCCGATGGTGCGGGCCGAGCGGGCGGCCGGGATCTTCACCCGCGGCCCGCTGCCCAGTCCCTACATGCTGTTCGTGCACGACGTCGCCGAGGACTGGCGGGACCGCATCCCGGCCGTCACCCACGTCGACGGGACCGCCCGCGTGCAGACCGTCGAAGAACGCGAAAACCCGGTACTGGCCCGGATGCTGGCCGGCTTCGAACGCCGGACCGGCCTGCCGGTCGTGATCAACACCAGCCTCAACACCGCGGGCCGCCCGATGGTGGACTCGCCCCGCGACGCGCTGGAGTGCTTCGGCTCGGCCCCGATCGACCTGCTCGCGCTGGGGCCGTTCGTCCTCCGGCGTCCCCGATCCACTCGAACCGGCGCGGCGTCGCCGGAGGAGAAGGAGGTGCCGTGATGGAAGCCCATCTCGCCGCGTTGGCCGAAGCCGCCGAGCGGACCCGCGAATCCGCCCACCGGATCACCGCGTGGGGACGGCACCTCGCCGGCGTGTTCGAGGCCGGCGGACGGCTGCTCGCCTGCGGCAACGGGGGCAGCGCCGCCGAGGCCCAGCACCTCACCGGCGAGCTGGTCGGCCGGTTCCGCCACGAGCGCCGGCCGCTGTCGGCGATCGCGCTGCACGCGGACACCTCCGCGACCACGGCCATCGTCAACGACTACGGCGACCACGAGGTCTTCGCCCGTCAGGTGCGCGCCCACGGCCGCGCGGGTGACGTGCTGGTCTGCCTGTCCACCAGCGGCACCAGCCCGAACGTCGTCGCCGCCGCGAAGGCCGCGCACGAACTCGGGGTGACGACGTGGGCGCTGACCGGTCCCGCCCCCAATCCCCTCGCCGCCCTGTGCGACGACGCCGTGACGGTCGAGGCGCCGACCGTCGCGACCGTGCAGGAAATGCACCTGGCACTGGTGCACGGCCTGTGCGCGGCCCTCGACGACGCGCTCGGGGTGACCGCGTGAGGCCGTTGGTCGTCCTGGGCGACACGCTGCTGGACGTCGACGCCGAAGGCACCGCCGAGCGGCTGTGCCCGGAGGCACCGGTGCCGGTGGTCGACCTGACGGCCCGGCGCCGCCGCCCCGGTGGTGCCGGCCTGGCCGCGCTGCTGGCCGCGCGGTCCGCGGCCGAGGTCGTCCTGGTGACGCCGCTCGGCGACGACGAAGGCGGCCACGCGCTGACCGGGCTGCTGGAACCGGACGTCACCGTGCTGCCGCTGCCCCTGCGCGGCACGACGGTGTGCAAGACCCGGATCCGCGCGGGCGGGCAGTCGTTGCTGCGCCTGGATTCCGGCGACGGCACGGCGACCGCCGACCCGCTGCCGGCCCCGGCGCGCGAGGCGCTGGAAGCGGCCGGCGCGATCCTCGTGGCCGATTACGGCCGCGGCCTGACGCGCAACGCGGACGTCCGGCGGCTCCTGCGCGAGCTGGCCGAGCGGATCCCGGTGGTCTGGGACCCGCACCCCCGCGGCGCCCAGCCCGTGCCCGGCACGCGGCTGGTCACCCCCAACCTGGCCGAAGCGCGCGCGGTGCTCGCCGGGCACGAGGAACCGGCCGAGCTGGCCAAGCTGCTGCGCGGCCACTGGCACGCCGACGCGGTCGCGGTCACCGTCGGTGCGCGCGGTGCCGCGCTGGCCGACGGCCTCGGCGAAACGAACGTCCCGGTTCCCGCGGCGGCCCGGACTCCCGGCCACGCCGCCCCCGACACCTGCGGCGCGGGCGACCGGTTCGCCGCCGCGGCCACCGCGGCCCTGCTCGGCGGCGCGGACACGACCGAAGCCGTGGTGACGGCGGTCGAGGCGGCGGCCCGGTTCGTCGCCGACGGTGGCGCGACCGCGTTGTCCACGAACGACGGCCCGGTCCCCGACCCCCAGCCGGCGACCGACGCGTTCGGCCTCGCCGAGCGGGTCCGCGCCGGCGGGGGCCGCCTGATCGCCACCGGCGGCTGCTTCGACCTGCTGCACCCCGGGCACGTGAGCCTCCTGCGGCAGGCCCGTGCCCTCGGCGACGCGCTCGTCGTCTGCCTCAACTCCGACGCGTCGGTGCGGTCCCTCAAGGGCCCGGGCCGCCCGCTGGTGCGCGACCGCGACCGGGCGCGCCTCCTGACGGCTTTGTCCTTTGTGGACGCCGTCGCGGTCTTCGACGAAACCTCCCCCGCCGCCGTCCTGGACAAGCTGCGCCCGGACGTCTGGGTGAAGGGCGGCGACTACGCCGAAGCGGACCTGCCCGAACGCGAAGTGGTCGAACGGCACGGCGGTGAAGTCGTGCTCGTCCCGACCGTGCCCGGTTACTCGACCTCCCGGCTGGTCGCCGCGGCGGCCACTGCCTGATCCCCCTCGCCCGCGAAGGAGAGCGATGCGACCCCTCGGCAACGTCCTGATCACCGGTGGCGCGTCCGGACTCGGCGCCGCCACCGTCGACGCCGTCCGCAAAGCGGGCGGCACCCCGTACGTCCTCGACCGCGTCCGCCCCGAAGACCCGGCCGAATACGTCGAAGCCGACCTGACCGACACCGCCGCCACCGAGGCCGCGGTGCGTGAGCTCGCCGAGCGCGCGGGCGGCCTGGACGGCGTCTTCACCGCCGCCGGCACCGACGCCTGCGGGCCGCTCGGTGAAGTGCCCACCGAGGCCTGGGAGCGGGTGGTGAAGGTGAACCTGTTCGGCACGGCCGCGGTGATCCGCGCCGCGCTCCCCTACCTGGAACGCTCCCACGGCACCGTCGTCACCGTCGCGTCCACCCTGGGCATCAAGGCGGTGAGCGACGCGACCGCCTACTGCGCCTCGAAGTTCGGCGTCGTCGGCTTCACCCGGGCACTCGCCGCCGAGCTGGCCGGGCGCGTCGGGGTCACGCTGCTGATCCCGGGCGGGATGTGGACGCACTTCTTCGACGACCGCACCGACCAGTACAAGCCGCCGCCGGACGCGAAGCTCAACCAGCCCGAGCACGTGGCGAACACAGTGGTCTTCGCGCTCCAGCAGCCGCCGGGCGCCGAAGTCCGCGAACTGGTCGTGTGCGCTTCGGAGGAGGGATCGTGGCCGTGAGCGCCGCGGTCCTCGTGCTGCGCGCGCTCGGCGTCGGCGACCTGCTGACGGCGGTGCCCGCGTTGCGCGCCCTGCGCGCGGCCCACCCCGGCGACCGGCTGGTGCTGGCCGCGCCGGAAGGCCTGCGGGACCTCGTGGAGCTGATCGACGCGGTCGACGAGCTGCTGCCGACGCCCGCGCTCGGGGAGCTCGCCTGGCCGGGGCCGCCGCCGCGGCTGGCGGTGAACCTGCACGGCAGCGGCCCGGAGAGCCTCCACGACCTGCTGGCCGCCGATCCCGCCGAGCTGCTGACCCACCGCCACCCCGACTTCCCGGACGTGCCCGGCCTCGAGTGGCGCGACGACGTGCACGAAGTGGACCGCTGGTGCCGGCTCGTCGAGTACGCCCACCTCGAGGCGGACCGCTCGGCGCTGCACCTGCCGGTGCCGCCGGGCCCGAGCCCGGCCCCGGACGCCGTCGTGGTGCACCCCGGTGCGGCCTCCCCGGCGCGGCGCTGGCCGCCCGGGCGGTTCGCCACCGTCGTCCGCGACCTCGCCGCGGCCGGGCACCGCGTCGTGCTCACCGGCAACGCCGGCGAACGCAACCTGGCGCTCTCTATCGCCGAAGCGGCCGGGCTCGGCGATGACGCCGTGCTGGCCGGACGCACCGGCCTGGCCGAACTGGCCGCGCTGGTGGCCGGGGCGGCGCTCGTCGTCTGCGGGGACACCGGCGTCGGGCACCTCGCCACCGCGTTCGGCACGCCGTCCGTGTTGCTGTTCGGCCCGACCCCGCCCCGGCTGTGGGGCCCGCCGCCGTCGGCGCGGCAGCATGTGGTTCTGTGGGCGGGCAACGTCGGCGACCCGCACGGCGAAGAGCCCGACGGCGGGTTGCTCCTGCTGGGCGAGGAGCGCGTGCTGGCGGCGACGCGCTCGGCCCTGGAAATGCGGGTGCCCCATGGGTGAGCACATCGGGATCGTCGGCGCGGGCTACGTCGGCTTGACCAGTGCTGCCTGCTTCGCCCGCCTCGGGCACCGGGTCACCTGCGTGGACACCGACGAGTCCAAAGTGGACGAACTGGGCCGGGGCGTGGTGGCCATCGCCGAACCGGGCCTGGCCGAGCTGGTCGGCCAGGGCCTCGCCGACCGGACGCTGAGCTTCACCACCGCCCAGGCCGAGCTGTACGGCGCGGACCTCGTCTTCCTGTGCCTGCCCACGCCGCCGGCCGAAGACGGGCGCCCCGACCTCGGCGTCCTCGAACGGGTCGTGCCGCAGCTCGGCCGGCTGCTGCGGCCCGGCTGCGTGCTCGTGACCAAGTCGACGGTGCCGGTCGGCACCGCGGCCCGGCTGCCCCACTTGCTGGGCCGCGACGACCTGCCGGTGGTCGCGAACCCGGAGTTCCTGCGCGAAGGGCACGCCGTCGAAGACTTCCTGCACCCGGACCGGGTGGTGGTCGGCGCCGACCCGGCGGATTCGCCCGCAGCCCAACGGGTCGCGCGGCTCTACGAGCCGTCCGGCGCCCCCGTCGTCGCGACCGACTCGGCCAGCGCCGAACTCGCGAAGTACGCGAGCAACGCGTTCCTCGCGGTGAAACTGTCCTACGTGAACGTCCTCGCCGAACTGTGCGAGCGGTTCGGCGCCGACGTCCGCGAGGTCTCGCGCACCATGGGCCTCGACGCGCGGATCGGCCCCGGATTCCTCGCCCCCGGGCCCGGCTGGGGCGGTTCGTGCCTGCCGAAGGACACCTCGGCCCTGCTGCACGCGGCCGAATCGGCGGGCGTCGACTTCGCCATCCTGCGCGACGCCGTCCGCGTCAACGCCCGGCAGCGCGCCCGGGTGGTGCGGGCCGTGCGGCAGGCGGTGACCGGCTCGGCGGCCGGGTCCCTCGCGGGCACCCGGATCGGCCTGCTGGGCCTGGCCTTCAAGGCCGGCACCGGCGACCTGCGCGATTCGCCGGCGCTGGCGGTGGCGGCGGAGCTCGCCCGCGCGGGCGCCGAGCTCACCGCGCACGACCCGGCCGTCGGGTGCGTGCCCGGTGCCGGCGCGGTCCAGGTCGTCGACGACCCGTACCTGGTGGCCAAGGACGCGGCGGCGCTCGTCGTGCTCACCGAGTGGCCCGAGTTCCGGGACCTCGACTGGGCGCGGCTGGCCGCCTCGGCCGACCGGGCGGTCGTGGTCGACACCCGCAACCTGCTCGACCCGGACGCCCTCGCCGAGGCGGGGTTCACCCACATCGGCGTCGGCACCCATCCCAGGAGGCACTCATGACCCTGCGCGTCCTTGCGCTGACCTGCACGCTCAAGCCGTCCCCGGCGAAGTCGAGCAGCGACCTCATCGCGCGTCAGCTGCTCGACCTCTTCGCCGAACGCGGCGCCACGGGCGAGCTGGTCCGCGTGGTCGACCACGACGTCCGCCCGGGCGTCGAAGCCGACATGGGCGACGGCGACGCGTGGCCGGGCATCCGGCGGAAGATCGCCGACACCGACGTCCTGCTGATCGCCACCCCGACGTGGGTCGGCCACATGTCGAGCGTCGCGCAGCGGGTCCTCGAACGCCTGGACGCCGAATTGTCCGAAACGGACGACGAAGGCCGTCCGGCGATGTTCGGCAAGGTCGCGGTGGCCGCGGTCGTCGGCAACGAGGACGGCGCCCACAAGATCATCGCGGACCTGTTCCAGGCGCTGAACGACGTCGGTTTCACCGTGCCGGCGCAGGGCGCCACCTACTGGAACGGCGAAGCGATGCAGGGCGGCGACTACCAGGACCTCGACGAGACGCCGGAGGCCGTGGCCTCGACGAACGCGACGCTGGTCCGCAACGCCGTCCACCTCGCCGGTTTGTTGCGTGAGCAGCAGTACCCGGCGAAGTGACTAGTCCGTTCGAGTGACATCACTGCGCCGGACGAGTGTGGCGCAGACCACGTGGGTAACCGTTCGGCACCTTCGAACCTCAGCAGGGGGCCCCGTGCCGAACCGAGTCATGATCAGCCGCGACAGCAAGCCCATCCCGTGCGAGGAGTGCGGCCTGCCCACGTTGCACGTCGCGCGGCTCGTGTCCGGTGACGGCACCTTGCTGGGCCAGACGATGGTGTGCACCGCCTGCCGGCGGCACCGGTCGGAGGCCGACGCGATCGCGATCCAATAGCCGGTGCAGGCCGCTCGTGGGAGGCGGCCTTCACCGCTTTTCCAGCTGTTCCAGCAGCAGCCGCGCGGGCAGGATCATCGTGCCCAGGCCCAGCCGGGCCGGCACACCGTCTTCCTCGGCGGTCACGAGCCGCTTCTCGAGCTTCGCGAGCAGAGCCCGGCATTCGTCCAGTTCGACCGGCTCCCCCACCATCGCCACCGCCTGCACGGCACCGGCCAGGTGGTGCATGAGGTCCGCCAGCGCTTCCCGCGCATCCGGCCAGGGGTATTCGAAGGGGTGTTCCCGCCGGCCCGCGGTCGTTTGCACGGCGGCGATCAGCTGCGACACGGCGGGCCACAGCCCGATCAGCGTCCGAAGCGGACGTTCGTGGTGCGTCCCGGCGGCGGGCCGGCCCCGGCGGAGGTTCAGCATCCGCCCTTCCTGCGTCAGGCCGACGGCTTCTTCGGCCGCCAGCACCTGGCTGTGCGCGTCCTGGGCCTGGGACGGCAGGCCGTCGAGGTCCTCGGGCGGTTCGTCGCGGCGGACCAGGTCGGAGAGCGACTCCAGCAGGCCAGCGAGCGCCCGTGCGAGCCGCCCGGCCGCGGCGGCGAGCCGTTCCCCGTACAGCGGCGGGAAGATCAGCGTGTTGACCGCAACGCCGATCGCGGCGCCCAGCGCCGTTTCCAGCAGGCGGTCGCCGAGCAGGACGGGCTCGCGGGCGGTGCCGTAGGAGATCACCAGCATGCCGGTGACACCGACCCAGACCCCCGAGTCGCCGAAGCGCCGCCAGCTGCCGGCGAGCAGGCCCACGAACACGACGGTCGCCAGCGCAACGGCCTGCCAGGGGATGAGCTGACCCGCGACGGCGGCGAGGAGGACGCCGGTGGCCACCGAGCCGACCTGCTGGATCCAGCCGCGCAGCGACCGGTAGACGGTCGCTTCCACGAGGAAGACGGCGGCGTAGGGAGCGAGGAAGGGTTGCGGCAGGTGGAGCACCAGGGTGGCCAGCAACCAGGCGGCGGTCGCCGCGAGGGTGGCTTTGGCGGTTTGGACGAGGATGCGCCGTTCCCGGCCGGGGACCCGGAGGGCGCGGGCGAACCAGCCGAACGGGGTCCGGTCGTGCTGTTCCTCGTCCGCTGAGGAGCCCGGGGCGGGTCGGCCGCCGCCGGTCGGCCGGATGAGGCGCGTGAAACGGGCGACCGGGGTTCGGCCGCCTTGGTCGGCCGAGTCCGGCCGGGCCTGCTCACGGCTCGGCCGGTCGCCGGGCTCGCCTTCGCCCCGCGAGCCCGCGCGAGCCTGCCCACCACCGCCCGGCCGGTTTCCCTGCTCGCCTTCCTCCGGCGATCCCGGCCGCACCGGCCCGCCGCCGCCCGGCCGGGCACCGGGCTCGCCTTCGCCCCGCGATCCCGGCCGCACCGGCGCACCACCGCCTGGCAGGTCGCCCTGATCCGTGTCCGCCGGAGAACCGGCGCCGTCCTCGCCACCCGTCTCCGGCCGCGACACCCCGGGTCTCCCCTGCCGTCCGGTCATGCGGGCGGGGCGATGTGCACGAGCTTCGTCTGGGTCAGCTCGTCCAGCAGCTCGGGCCCGTACCCGTACCCGTTCCCGCTGCGCCCCCGCGGGTGCGCGGCCCCTCCGGGTGCCCCGCCGAACACGTTGTTCACCTTCACCGTGCCCGCGGGCAGCTCGCGCCACGCTCGCTGGGCGCGGGCCATCGAGGCCGTCAGCACCGTCGCCGCCAGGCCGTATTCGCCCTTCGCCGCTTCGGCCAGGCCCGCGTCGAAGTCCGGCACGACCTGGACCGGGGCCACCGGGCCGAACGTCTCCTCGGTCATCACCCGCAGGTCGGCCGCACAACCGGTCAGCACCGTCGCCGGGTAGTGGGCGCCGGGACCGTCCGGCACCGCGCCACCCGTCAACAGGCGCGCGCCCCGCGAAATCGCGTCGGACACGTGCGAGTGCACGTGGTCGCGGTGGCGCCGGTCCACCAGCGGGGCCAGGGTCCGGCTTTCCGCCTCCTTCACCAGCGCCGCCAGGAACGGCTCGGCGATCGAGGCGCACACGTAGATCCGTTCGACCGCCACGCAGATCTGGCCCGAGTTGGCGAACGCGCCCAGCGCCGCCTGGCCGGCCGCCCACGCCGGGTCGACGTCCTCGTCGATCACCAGCGGGTCGTTGCCGCCGTTCTCCAGCAGCGTCTTCGCGCCCGTGGCGGCCGCGCTCGCGGCGATCGACCGGCCGGTCGCGGTGCTGCCGACGTGGGCGATGACGTCGACGTCGTCGCGCATCGCGAGGATCGCGCCGACCCCGCCGTCACCGTGGAGGGTCTGCAGGACGCCGCCCGGGAAGACTTCGCCGAGCACCTCGCCGAGCAGCTGCCCGGTGTGCGGTGCGCGCTCGCTCGGCTTGTGCACCACGGTGTTGCCGGTGGCCAGGGCCGCGCCGAGGAGCCCGCAGGCGACCGCGACCGGGTCGTTCCACGGCGTGAGCGCCACAACGACGCCGTGCGGTTCGGGCACCATCAGGTCCGTCGCGCCCACGTCGCCGAGGAGGCTGCGGCCGCGGTGGACCGGGCCGAGCTCGGCGTACTGGTCCAAAGTGCCCGCACCGGCGAGCACGCCTTCGCGAGCTTCGCCGTGCGGCTTCCCGGTCTCCGCTTCGTTCGTCTTCGCCAGCTCGTCGGCGTGGGCGCGCAGCCGCTCGGCGGCGGTGTGCAGCAGCGCCCCGCGTTCGGCGGCCGGGGTCCGGGCCCACCGCGCCCGGGTGCGGCGGGCCAGCGCGAGCGCCGCGTCGATTTCGTCTTCGCCCGCGGCCGGCACAGTGCCCACCACGCTGCCGTCGGCCGGGTTCCGGATTTCGATCGTCCCCGCGGTCATCCGCACCTCCTTCTCGTCGCCCGCCGGTTACCCGGGTGCGGGGACTTCGACACGCCGTTTGACCACCCCTGCCCCGGGTATCCCGCTCCGGTGACTGCTTCGCTCGACTACACCGTGGTGATCCCCACGACGGGCCGGGAGACGCTTCGGCCACTGCTGGACACCCTCCTCGGCGGGCCCGGCCCGCAACCGGCGGAGATCCTCGTCGTCGACGACCGCCCCGGCGGGTCCGATCTGGACGTCCCCGACGGCGTGCGCGTGCTCCGCTCCGGCGGGCGCGGTCCCGCCGCGGCGCGCAACCTCGGCTGGCGCACCGCGAAGAGCGAGTGGATCGCGTTCGTCGACGACGACGTCGTGCTCGCCCCCGACTGGCCGCGGCAGCTCGAGGCGGACCTCTCCGCGCTGCCGCCGGAAGTGGCCGCCTCGCAAGGCCGGATCACCGTCCCGCTGCCCGCGGACCGGCGGCCCGCCGACGACGAACGCTCCACCGCGGGCCTCGAGCACGCGCGGTGGATCACCGCGGACATGGCCTACCGCCGCAGCGCGCTCGTCGAAGCGGGCGGCTTCGACGAGCGGTTCCCGCGCGCCTTCCGCGAGGATTCCGACCTCGCGCTGCGCGTCGCCGAAGCCGGGCACCGGATCGACCAGGGCGAGCGGCTGACCACGCACCCGGCCCGCCGCGCCGGGTTCTTCTACAGCCTGAAAGCCCAGCGGGGCAACGCCGACAACGCGCTGATGCGGGCCAAGCACGGCGTGCTCTGGCGCCAGCGCACCGGCGCCGGGCCCGGCCGGCTCGGGCTGCACGCACTGTCCACAATGGCCGGTCTGGCCGCGCTCACGCTGCCGTTGCTGCGGCAGCGCGGAAAGGCGTTGCTCGCCGCGGGCGTGTGGGCCGGGCTGACGGCGGAGTTCGCCGGCCGCCGGATCGCGCCCGGCCCGCGGACCCCGGGCGAAGTGGCCCGCATGGTCGTCACCAGTGCCCTGATCCCGCCCGCCGCGTGTTACCACCGGTTGCGCGGGGAGATCGCGGCCCGCCGTCCCCGGCCCCCGGTCGCGGTGCTGTTCGACCGGGACGACACGCTGATCGTCGACGTCCCCTACCTCAACGACCCGGACGGCGTCCGGCCGGTGCCGGGCGCCGTCGAACTGGTGCGGGGCCTGCGTGCGCGCGGCATCCCGGTCGGCGTGGTGAGCAACCAGTCCGGTGTCGCAAAAGGACTGATCACGCGAGAGCAGCTCGACGCGGTCAACGCCCGCGTCAAGGAGCTCTTCGGCCCGTTCGGCACCTGGCAGGTCTGCGTGCACGACGACGGCGACGGCTGCGCGTGCCGCAAACCGGCACCCGGCATGGTGCTGCGGGCCGCCGGCGAGCTCGGCGTCGATCCCGCGTCCTGCGTGGTCATCGGCGACACCGGCGCCGACGTCGACGCGGCGCTCGCCGCCGGGGCCCGTGCGGTGCTGGTGCCGACCGCCCGCACCCTCGAACCCGAGATCGCCCGGGCCCGCCGGCACGCCGCCGTCGCCCGTGACCTGTCCGAGGCGCTGCGCGTGGCCGGGGTCGCCGGATGACCCGGGTGCTCGTCGCCCGCCAGGACAACCTCGGGGACGTCCTGCTCGCCGGGCCCTGCGTCCGCGCGGTCGCCGCGTCCGGCGCCGAAGTGACGCTGCTGACCGGCCCGCACGGCCGCCCCGCCGGCGAGCTGCTGCCGGGGGTGGCCGACCTGCTCACCTGGACCGCGCCCTGGATCGACCCCGACCCACCGCCGGTCACCGCCGAGGACACCGGCGCGTTCGTCTCGCTGATCCGCTCGAAGTCGTTCGACCGGGCGCTGATCCTCACGTCGTTCCACCAGTCCCCGTTGCCGCTGGCCCTGCTGCTGCGCCAGGCCGGGGTGCCGTGGATCGGCGCGATCTCCGAGGACTACCCGGGCAGCCTGCTCGACCTCCGGCACCACGTCGACGGCGACCCGCCGGAGCCGGTCCGCATGCTGTCGCTCGCCGAAGCGGCCGGGTTTTCGCTGCCACCGGACGACCACGGCGCCCTGGCGCTGCGGCGCCCGTTGCCGAACACCAGCAGGCTCACCGGCGGCGGGGCGTACATCGTGGTGCACCCGGCCGCGTCGGTGCCCGCTCGCCAGCCGTCGGCGGCGTGGAGCCGCGAGACGGTGCGGGCGCTGGCCGCCGACGGGCACCGGGTGCTCGTGACGGGCGCGCCCTCGGAGCGGGCGCTGACCCAGGAGGTGGCCGGGACGTCGGCGGTGAACCTCGGCGGCCGGACGTCACTGGCGGAACTGGCGGCGGTGCTCTCCGGCGCCCGGGTCGTGGTGGCGCCCAACACGGGCCCCGCCCACCTCGCCGCGGCGGCGGGCACGCCGGTGGTGTCGTTGTTCGCCCCGGTGGTGCCGCAGGAGCGGTGGGCGCCCTACGGCGTTCCCACGGTGGTGCTGGGCGACCAGCACGCCCCCTGCCGCGCCAGCCGCGCCCGGGTCTGCCCGGTTCCGGGCCACCCCTGCCTCGACACGATCGACCCCGCCGACGTCTGCCGCGCGGTGACGGCCCTCGCCCTGCCCGGCGCCGTCGTCCCGGAGAGCGCCGAGATGACGGTGACATCCGGGACTTCGTCCCGGGCCGGGGGCTTCGCCACCCGGACCCCCGAAAAGCAGGCGCAGTCCCGGTGATCGCGCGGCCCGGGCGGCGCGCCCGGGCCGCGGGCACGTCAGCCGCCGATCTCCTTGCTCACGCCGCTCGGCCCTTCGTAGGTCCGGTCCGGCAGCCCGCGCACGACGTCCAGGGTGGCGGAGTCCGCGCCGTTCTTCTCGGCCGCGCGCACCAGGTCGTCGCGCTGCGCCGGGTAGTCGACGCCGGACAGGTACTTCTGCAGTTCGATCGGGTTCGGCTTGCTCACGGGAGCACTCCTTCCGTCGGGGAACGGCGCGGTTACCCCGCCCGGTGCCCGACACACGCTCAGGACGGCACGGGCTGCTCCCCCGCCGGGTGAAGCGGGCGCACCGTCGCGTCCGGGTGCCGCGTCAGCGGTTGCAGCGGCAACGCCGTCTGGCCGGCGAGCTGTTCCAGGTGCCGCAACAGGATTCCTTCCCGCAACGCGGGTGAGCCGGCCGGCACCGAGCGGGAGCGAGACGGCCGGCTCCGGCTCGGCGTCCCGGCCGGGCACCAGCTCCATCGAGCCGCCGCCGATGTCGATCAGCAGCAGCCGCTCGGCCGACCAGCCGCACCGCCGCGTCCACGGCCCGGCGCACCGCGGCCGTCACCCGCTCGATCCCGGTCTCGCTCAGCATCCCGTCCGCGGCAGGAGCTCTTCGGCGAGCAGCGTCGGTTCGTCCACCACCTGCAGCTGCGCGGAATTCGACCCGATGTCCAGCACGGCCGGTCTCATCGGGACGGGATACCCCCGGCCGTGGCGTTTAGCCGCCGGTGGCGGTGGTAGCCGACCGGTGACGAAAGGACCTGCCCGTGTCGCTCCCGGCGCCCCTGCCCGCCGAAGCCGCTTCGCCGCGGCGCGCCGTCGTCACCGGCGCCGATTCCGGCATCGGCCGCGCGGTCGTGGCCGCCCTCGCCGGCGGCGGCCTGGACGTCGGCATCACCTACCACTCGGACGCCGACGGCGCGGAGGAAACCGCCGCCGAGGCCCGCTCGCACGGGGTGACCGCGCACGTCCGGCGGCTCGACCTGACCGAGCTGCCCGGCGCCGCCGACGTCGTCGACGCGTTCGCCGGAGACCTCGGCGGCATCGACGTCCTCGTCAACTGCTCCGGCACGGGCAGCAGCGAGCGCGTGACGGACCTGAGCTTCGAGAAGTGGCGTCAGGTCCTGGACGTCGACCTCGACGGGGTCTTCCTCCTGTCGCAGCGGGCCGCCCGGCACATGATCGACGCGGGCCGCGGTGGCCGGATCATCACCATCACCAGCGTGCACGAGCACGTGCCCCGGGTCGGCGCCGCCCCTTACTGCGCCGCGAAAGCGGGCGCGGGCGCGCTGACCCAGGTGCTCGCCCTGGAGCTGGCCGAGCACGGCATCACCGTGAACTCGGTGGCCCCCGGCGAAATCTCGACGCCGATGACGGGACAGGCCGACGCCGATCCGCGCGAGCAGGACCGGCCCGGCATCCCGCTCGGCCGCCCCGGCCACGCCGCCGAGGTGGCGGCCGCGGTCGCGTTCCTGGCGACCCCGGCGGCCGGCTACATCACCGGCACGTCGCTCGTCGTCGACGGCGGGCTGCTGCTGATGGGCGCCCAGCACGGAACCGCGTACCGCGGTCACGACTGGCGCTCCCCCTGAGACCAGGGGCCCGCGTCCTGGCTGCAGGGACCGGCGCGGGTCCCGGCCGTGGGCCGGACGGCGGACCCCCCAGCCCGCCGTCCGGCCCCTTCCACTCCCCCGTTTCCCCTTCGCTACCGCGGGTATCCGGACGCGAAGGACAAAGGAGGCACCTATGTCGTCCGCCGAAATCCGCTCCCGGACGGGAGCGTCCTGGCTCCGCCCGGTCGTCGCCGTCCTCGGGCTGCTCTACCTCGCACTGGGGATCGCCGGGTTCCTGACCCCGGAAACCGCCGCGGTCGGCCACGAGACCAGCCGCGCGGTGTGGATCTTCAGCGCGAGCCCGCTGCTGAACCTCGTCCACACGGCGGTCGGCGTGCTCGGGCTGCTCGCCGCGACCCGGCGCACCGGGGCGATCATCTACTGCTGGGTGCTGTTCGTGGGCTTCACCGGGATGACCGCGTACGGCATCCTCGCCACCGCGATCGTCAACCCCGAAGACCCGATCAACCTGAACTGGGCGGACAACTGGCTGCACGGGCTCACCGCGGTCGCCGGGCTGGTGCTCGGCATCGTCGCCGCGCGGGCGGTCAACCGGGCCGCCGCGCGCTCGCGGTGATCCCGGTCGTTTCGGCCGGAGACCACCGGGTAGCCGGAGGACACCGCCTGAAGGAGGTTCCGATGCACCGCGAAAGCGACCGGCATCCGCGCCGGGAAGACGACGCGCTGGAGGCCGAGCCGCGCGGGACCCCGCAGGGCAACGACCCGTCCCCCGCCGAAGAGCAGCAAGATCCCGAGCTCCCGGCCGACGTCCCGCCGCTGGGTGGCGGCGCATGACCACGAGCGGAGCGGCGGCGGTGGGCGAGCCCACCGTCGTCGTGCACCACCGGCTCCACGCGGACTTCGCCGTCGGGTTCCCGTGGCTGCGGCGGCTCCTCGGTCCACGCAGCGGCCTGGAACTGGACGCCGCCGGTCTGCGCGTCCGGTTCGGGCCGTGGCGGGTGGAAACGCCGCTGAGCAACCTCGCCGGCGCCGAAGCCACCGGCCCGTACCACGCTTTGCGCGTGTTCGGCGTCCGGCTTTCCCTCGCCGACCGCGGCCTGACGTTCGGCACCACCACCCGCGGGGGTGTGTGCCTGCGGTTCCGGGAGCCCGTCGCGGGCCTCGACCCGTGGGGGCGGCTGCGGCACCCGGGCCTGACGGTGACCGTCTCCGAGCCGGAACTGGTCGCCGAAGCCGTCAACCGGATCGTGGCGGGGGCATGACCACGGCCCGCATCCTGGCCGTCGCGGTCGACTGCCGTCAGCCGGACCTGCTCGCCGAGTTCTGGGCGAAGGCGCTCGGCAACGCGAAAACCCGCACCTGGACGGACTCGCACGGCCTGACTTACCGCCAAGTCGACTTCGACGACGGGCCCGCGCTGCTGTTCCAGCCGGTGCCCGAGGAAAAGGCCGTCAAGAACCGGCTGCACCTCGACCTGGCCCCGGTGGGCCGGGACCAGCGCGCGGAGGTGGAGCGCCTGGTGATGCTCGGGGCCAAGGTCCTCGACGATCCGGACGACGACCCGTGGGTGGTGCTCGCCGACCCGGAGGGCAACGAGTTCTGCGTGCTGCCGCCGCGCTGACCCGGAGGCTGGCTCAGGCTTGGCCGACGGGGTCACCGGCGTAAGCGGCCAGGCGTTCGTCGAAGCCGTCCGCGGCGCCGGGTCTCCGGAAGTCCGGGGCATCCGGGCGTCCCGGGTACTGCTCGCCGTACAAGGCCGCCACGAACGTCACGACGGCTTCGGGCGGTGGCAAGACGTCCTCCCCGAGGTAGGCGAGCACGATCACCTCGTCCCCGCCCGCCGGCTCGACGGCCGCGGACCAGCCGTCGCGTTCGTCCCACAGCAGTGCGGTCTCGTGGCCGGGGAAGCGGGTGAGCCGCCGGTCCAGCGCGAAGTACGCACCGGCGGGGACGTCCACTTCGCAGAACCAGGCGGGTACGTCCAGGTTGGCCGCGACGGCCAGCAGGTACTGCCGCAGCCCGCGCGCCGCCGCGCCGAGCCCGTCGCGTTCGGTCATCCCGCTGCCGCCCTTCCGGTCGGTGCCCCCATCGGGTGATACCCCGTCACCCAGCCGGTCAACCCGGGCCACCCGGGTGGAGCAGCGAGTCACCGTCTGTCCTCTGTGGAACAACGAGGGTCACCGGACGAGCAGGTCGAGCACGTCGTCGTCACCCATCTGGCGGAAATCGGCGTACCACTGGCCGACCGCGCGAAAACCCGGCGGTTCGGAGACGCAGACCACGTCGTCGGCTTCCAGCCGCACCCGCGCCGCCGCACCCGGGGCGGCGACCGGCGCGGCGAAGACGAGCGTCCGCGGGTGCGCCGCGCGGACGTCGCGCAACGCCGCCGTCGCGGTGACGCCGGTCGCCAGCCCGTCGTCGACGAGGAGGACGTCACGGCCGGTGAGGACGACCGGCTCCCGGCCGGCGCGGTAGCGCTCGAGCCGGCGGCGCGCCTCCGCCCGCTCCCGGGTTTCGGCCCGCGCCATCCGCGCGGCCGTCAGCTTCAGCGCGCGCAGGGCGGCCTGGTCGTAGATCGCCGGGCCGTCCGGGGTGACCGCGCCGACGCCGTACTCGCGGCGGCCCGGCGCGCCGATCTTGCGCGCGACCGCGACGTCCAGGTCGGCGCCGAGCCGCCGCGCGACGACGGCGGCCACCGGCACCCCGCCGCGGGCGAGGCCGAGCACGAGCGGGTCGGTCCAGGAGCGGCGCCCCAGTTCGCCCGCGAGCCGGCGGCCGCCGTCCTCCCGGTCGGCGAAGATCCGCGGACGGTCCTCCCGCTCGGACATGCCGGGGTCACGGACGCCAGTCGTCGCGCCAGTCGGGGTGGGCCTCGTACACGGAGGCGATCAGCTTGACCGACGCGTCGTCGTGGGCGTCGCGGATCTCGCGGCGCAGGAACTCCGCCTTCTCGGCGAACGGGACCGGGTGCCGGTCTTCCATCGCCTCGACCGGCCCACCGGCGAGCAGCAGCCCGTCGCCGCCGTCGGCGTACATGATCCGCAGCCGCCCGCGCCGTTCGGCCTCGTCGATCAGCGGCAGCTCACCCGCCCGGACGCGCTCTTCGTCCTCCGCGAGCCGGGCGAGCACGAATTCGTCGAGCTTCGCGGTCGTGGTGTCGTCGAGGTTCGTCATGGGTCCGGGATACCCGCCCGGGCCCGGCCGACACACGATTCCTGTCCGAGATCTGTCCACCAAAAGGACTGGACCAATAAAATCAGTTCCCGAAAATGGAAGCATCGCCCTTCAGCGTGGAAGGTGGCCGATGAACTTCCTTGTCCCCCTGCTGACCGTGGTCCTCGCGGCCACTCCGACGCCGGCGCCGGCGCCCGCCGCCGCGCCGCTCGCGACGATCTGCAACAAGTACTGCGACGCCAGAGATCCGGCGTTGTCCCCCGGCGACCGCGAAGGCCCTTCGGCCGGCGTCGGCGGCCGGAGGATCTCGCTGCACCTCGACGACGGCGACGACATGGGCTGGGCGGCGATCACCGGCGGTGCGGCCGGCGACCACGTCTGGCTGGACCGCTCGTTCGACGCCGGGCGCACGTGGGCGTCGGGCAGCAAACTCGGCGACACCGCGACACCGTCGGGCGCGACCGGCTGGCGGACCCTGATGCACAACGCCGACGACTGGGCGAACAAGGGCGTCGGCCTGCTTCGCGCCTGCGGGCAGCCCGCGGGTTCGGGGAGCGTCGCCTGCACCGGCTGGGCCCGCCCGACGTGGAACGCCGGGAACCGGCGCACCGCGGCCGCCACCGCGCTGATGGAGCGCTACAACCTCGGCACCGGCCTCTTCGACACGACCGGGTGGTGGAACTCGGCCAACGCCCTCACCGCGATCATCGACAACATCCGGGTCAGCGGCATGGGCAGCTACCGCTACGCGATCGACACGACGTACACGAAGAACCTCTCGGCCCAAGGCGGCAGCTTCCGCAACGACTACCTCGACGACACCGGGTGGTGGGGCCTCGCGTGGGTCGACGCCTACGACCTGACCGGCGACAGCAAGTACCTGAACACCGCTCGCGCGGACGCCGACCACATGTACGCGTACTGGGACGGCGTCTGCGGTGGCGGGGTCTGGTGGAGCACCAGCCGCACCTACAAGAACGCGATCCCGAACTCCCTGTACATCCAGCTGAACGCAGCCCTGCACAACCGGATCCCGGGCGACACGGCCTACCTGGCGCGGGCCCGCGCAGGGTGGGCGTGGTTCTCGGGCAGCGGCATGATCAACGGCTCGAACCTGGTCAACGACGGCCTGACCACGTCGACCTGCGCGAACAACGGCCAGCCGGTCTGGTCGTACAACCAGGGGGTGCCCCTGGCGGCGCTGACCGAGCTGTACCGCGCCACCGGCGACGCGGGCCTGCTGACGAAGGCCCGCGCGATGGCGAACGCGTCGACGGCGAACACGGCGCTGAACCCGGGCGGGATCCTGCGCGACCCGGGTGAAACGGCCGGGGGCGGCGGCCTCGACGGCCCGACGTTCAAAGGCGTCTACGTCCGCGACCTGGCGGTGCTGAACACCGCCTTGGCGGACCACCCGTACACGGGCTACCTGCAGCGCCAGGCGAATTCGGCGTACACGAACGACCGCAACAGCGCGGACGCGTACGGGCTGATGTGGGCGGGCCCGTTCGACCAGTCCGACGCCGCACGCCAGCAGAGCGCCCTGGACCTGATGAACGCGGCCCCCTGACCGATCTCCCCGGCTTGTCGTGAGTGGTAAGGCGGGTTAGAAGCCGCCTTACCACTCACGAGCGCCGAGGGGACGTCAGAGCGTTTTCTCCAGGCGGCCGGCGAGCAGCTTGATGAACCGCGAGGGGTCGGCCAGTTCGCCGCCCTCCGCCAGCAGCGCCATGCCGTAGAGCAGCTCGGCCGTCTCGGCCAGGCCCTCGTCGTCCGGCCGCGCGGTGTGGGCCTCGCGCAGCCCCGTCACCAGCGCGTGCTCCGGGTTCAGCTCGAGGATGCGCTTGATCGGCGGCAGCTCCTGCCCCATCGCGCGGTACATCTTCTCCAGCGTCGGGGTCAGGTCGTGGGTGTCGCCGACGATGCAGGCGGGCGACGTCGTCAGGCGCGACGACAGCCGGACCTCCTTGACGGTCTCGCCCAGGGCCGTCCCCATCCAGGTCAGCAGGCCCTCGAAGTCCTTGTTCTGCTGTTCGCGGGCGACCTCGGTGGCCTTCTTGTCCTCCTCCGACTCGAGGTCCACCTGGCCCTTGGCGATCGACTGGAACTGCTTCCCGTCGAAGCCCGGCACCGCGTCGACCCACATCTCGTCGATCGGGTCGGTCAGCACCAGCACCTCGTAGCCCTTGGCGCGGAAGGCCTCCATGTGCGGCGAGTTCTCGATCGCGGACCGCGATTCGCCGGTCATGTAGTAGATGTGCTGCTGGCCGTCCTTCATCCGCTCGACGTACTCGCGCAGCGAGGTCGGCTTCTCGGCGTCGTGCGTCGAGGCGAACGACGAGATCTCGAGGATGGCCTCGCGGTTCTCGAAGTCGTCGAGCAGGCCCTCCTTGACCGCCCGGCCGAACTCGCGCCAGAACGTCGTGTACTTCTCGGCGTCGGCGGTCATCATCGTCTTGACCGTCGAGAGGACCTTCTTGACCAGGCGACGGCGGATCAGCTGGATCTGCCGGTCCTGCTGCAGGATCTCCCGCGAGACGTTGAGCGAGAGGTCCTGGGCGTCGACGACACCTTTGACGAACCGCAGGTATTCGGGGACGAGCGACTCGCAGTCGTCCATGATGAAGACGCGCTTGACGTAGAGCTGCACGCCGCGCTTGCGCTCCCGCAGGAACAGGTCCATCGGCGCGTGCGAGGGCAGGAACAGCAGCGCCTGGTACTCGAACGTCCCCTCGGCCTGCAGCCGGATCGTCTCCAGGGGGTCCTGCCAGTCGTGGCTGACGTGCTTGTAGAACTCGTGGTACTCGTCCTCGGAGACCTCGCTCGACGAGCGCGCCCACAGCGCCTTCATCGAGTTGACGGTCTCGGCCTCGGCGTCCTCGCCGTCACCCTTCATCCGGATGGGCCAGGTGATGAAGTCGGAGTACTTCTTGACGATCTCGCGGATCTTCGCCGGGGACGTGTAGTCGTAGAGGTGGTCCTCGGTGTCCTCGGGCTTGAGGTGCAGCGTGACCGCGGTGCCCTGGGGCGCGTCTTCGACCGGCTGGATCGTGTAGGTGCCTTCGCCGGTCGACTCCCAGCGCACGCCCTCGGCGGTGCCCGCGCGGCGGGTCACGAGGGTGACCTTGTCCGCGACCATGAAGCTCGCGTAGAACCCGACGCCGAACTGCCCGATCAGGTCCTGCGACGCCGCGGCGTCCTTCGCCTCCTTCAGCTTGGTCAGGAAGTCGGCGGTGCCGGACTTGGCGATCGTCCCGATCAGGGCGACGACCTCCTCGCGGGTCATCCCGATGCCGTTGTCCCGGACCGTCAGGGTCCGCGCTTCGGGATCGGTTTCGATCGCGATGTGCAGGTCGGCGGTGTCCGCCTCGAGGTCCTTGTCGCGGTACGACTCCAGCCGCAGCTTGTCGAGGGCGTCAGAGGCGTTGGACACGAGTTCCCGCAGGAACGTGTCCTTGTTCGAATAGATCGAATGGATCATCAGCTGGAGCAGCTGACGCGCTTCCGACTGGAACTCCAGCGTCTCGATCGGGGCAGTCACTTCCATTCCTTTCCGCGTGGTCAAGGGCCGAGGCCGGGGTCGATCCTACCGAGGGGGTCCGGCGGTTTCCGACCGTGCACTTTATGAACGCAATGCAGCGCCCGGCCGCTCCCGGTGTGATGCTGGCCACGCCCCGCTGCCGATCAAGGAGGATCGAGTGCCCGGACGCTTCCCCCGGTGGGTGGCCGTGTTCGCCGCGGCCTGTGCCCTGACCACCGCCTTCGCCGCGCCCGCCGCCGCGGCCGGCCTCGCCGACCACCCCGTTCCCACCACCGGCTGCGGGCGGCCGCCCGGGTTCCCGGCCGGGGTGACGACCACGCGGCACGTGACCTCGGGCGGCCTCGACCGCGAGTACACCGTCCACCTGCCGGCCGGGTACCGCCCGTGGCGGCCGTACCCGGTGGTCCTGTCGTTCCACGGGCACAAGCGGACGTCGCAGTACCAGGAGGAGCTGTCCGGCTTCTCGGCGCTGGACGCGATCGCGGTCTACCCGCAGGGCCTGATCGGCACCGACGGCGAGTCCGCCTGGACCGGGGCGCCCTATTCGGCCGCCGCGGACGACGTGCTGTTCACCGGTGACCTGCTGAACGCCCTGCAGCGCTCGCTGTGCGTCGACCCCGGGCGGATCTACGCGGCCGGGAAGTCCAACGGCGGCGGGTTCGTCGGGGTGCTGGCGTGCCGGCTGGCGGGGCGGATCGCCGCGTTCGCCCCGGTGTCCGGCGCGTTCTACCCGCAGGGCGGCGCCTGCCGGCCGAGCCGGCCGGTGCCGGTCCTCGACTTCCACGGCACGGCCGACACGACGATCCCCTACCCCGGCAATCCGGCGAAGGGCCTGCCCGCGATCCCGGACTGGCTGGCGGCCTGGTCCACAAGGGACGGTTGCCGGCCCGATCCGGTGTCGTGGACGCCGGTCGCCGGGGTGGTCGCTCAGAAGTGGCTCGGCTGCGACCGGCGCGGCGCGCTCGAGCACTACCGCGTCGAAGGGGCCGGGCACGTCTGGCCCAGCACCCGGCCGAACAACGATTCCGCGACGCCCGCGGTCATCGACGCAACACCGGTCATCTGGCGGTTCTTCCGCGCGCATCCCCTGCGATGAAACAGATTGACGCAGGTCAAGCCGCTCGGCGACGATGATTCACCCAAGCGGGAAGCCGTGCTTCCCGCGTCCCCATCGTCGAAAGAGGTGCGCTGTGAAGGTGCTCGTCCTGAACGCCGGTTACGAGCCGCTGCAGACCGTTTCGGTCCCGCACGCGATCCGCATGCTCGTGCGGCACGTCGCCGAGATCCACGAGGCCGAAGACGGTCTCGCCTACGGGCTGTTCCCGCGCCCGAAGATCGTGCGGTTGCTGCGCTACGTCGTCATGAAGTGGCGATATACGCAGCCGCCGCGCTGGTCCCGGCGCGGCGTGCTGGTCCGGGACGGGTACCGCTGCGCCTACTGCGGGCAGCGCGCCACCACGATCGACCACGTGACGCCGCTGAGCCGCGGCGGCGCCCGGACCGACTGGCTCAACACGGTGGCCGCGTGCGGCGGCACGGCCCGCAGCTGCAACGCCCGCAAGGCGGACAAGCTGCCGGCCGAGGCCGGGATGAAGCTGCGCTTCGCGCCGTACGTCCCGGCGTGGGACCAGCTGCACCGGCCCGGCGCGTGAGCGCACGACCTGTCCGTCGGCGAACCGGCGGACAGGTCGTTAAGCTCGAACCGATCGCCACCCGCATCCGTGTGTTCGGAGGGAAGGCCGGGGAGGTCGCGTGACCGACGCAGGAGAGCTGATCGCCGGGCGCTACCGGCTGGCCGAACGGATCGGCCAGGGCGCGATGGGCGTCGTCTGGCGTGCCCGCGACGAGCGGCTCGACCGGGTCGTCGCGGTCAAGCAGCTGGACTACGACGCGGCCATCGGGCCGGCCGCCGGTGATCAGGCGGCCCTGCGCGCCCTGCGCGAAGCGCGGCTGACGGCGCGGCTGCGGCACCCGCACGCGATCACGGTGCACGACGTCGTCGAGGAGGCCGGCGAGCCCTACCTGGTGATGGAGTACCTGCCGTCGCGCAGCCTGGCGGAGATCCTCCTCGACCGGGAAAGCCTGCCCGCCGAAGAGGTGGCGCGCATCGGCGCGCAGATCGCGTCCGCGCTCGCCGCCGCGCACGCCGAGGGTGTCGTGCACCGCGACGTCACACCCGGCAACGTCCTGCTCGGGGAGTCCGGGATCGCCAAGATCGCCGACTTCGGCATTTCGCGCGCCACCGGCGAAAGCGCCGTGACCGGCGGCGGGTTCATCGCGGGCACACCGGCCTACCTGGCGCCCGAAGTCGCCGGCGGCCGCGAAGCCGGCTTCCCCGCCGACGTCTTCTCCCTGGGCTCGACGCTCTACCGCGCGTTGGAGGGCACGCCGCCGTTCGGCAGCGACGACAACGCGATCACCCTGCTCCTGCGCGTCGCGAAGGAGGAGATCATCCCGCCGCGCCACCGCGGGCCGCTCGCCGAGGTGCTGACCCGCATGCTGCAGCGGGATCCCGGAGCGCGCCCGGCGATGGCGGAGGTCCAGGAGCTGTTCGAAGCGGTCACCGGCGGCCGTCCGCTGCCGCCGCCGCGCCCCCGGCCCCGGGCGGGAACCCGGCTGCTGCGCGTCCGCCGCCCGCGGCGCCGGCTCGTCCTGGCGGCCGTCGCCGGTGCGGTGCTGCTGGCTCTCGGCGTCGTCATCGGCACGGTGCTCGTCCCGGAGGGCACGACCAGCGTCGCCGCCCCGGTCTCGTCCGCTCCCCCGGCCCCGTCGACGCCGAGCCCGGCGCCCACGACGACGGCCGAGCTGGGCTGCGCCGCCCGCTACGAGGTGACGAACTCCTGGCCCGGCGGCTACCAGGTGCAGGTGACGGTGCGCAACGACCGCGACGCGGGGCTCTCCGGCTGGAGCGTGCGCTGGACGCTGCCCGCCGGTCACCGCATCAGCGGCTTGTGGAACGGCACCTTCACGGTCGATGGTTCGACGGTGACGGTCGAAAACGCCGCCTGGAACGCGAAGCTCGACGCGGACGCGACGACGACGTTCGGCCTGATCGCCCTGACGCAGAACGGAAGTGCCGACGCCCGCCCGGCGCTCACCTGCCGGACGCTTTGAGTTTCGGGAGACACCGTGCACCCCAAGCCCATCACGGCCAGACGCCGGAAGATCAGCTTCGACGGGCGGACCGTGACGCTCCGCATTGCGACCAAGGTCTGGGGAATCGCTCCCGACAACACCGACCACCACTTCCGGGTCGAGACGCTCACCGTCCGCCACAAGGACGCCACGGCGTGGCACCTCGGTGAGGTCGTCTTCGAATCCTCGGATGCACCCACCGAAATCGTCACGAACGTGCCGCTGTTCGCCGACAAGCTGCCCGGCAACGTGTTCTGCTACGAATACCCGAAGCGCGCGAAGGTCAAGGAGTTCCTGGAAGCCGTCGATGAGGCTTGCAAGAAGGCGCGGAAGAAGTAGCCGTCAGAGCAGCCCGGCTTCGACGAGCTCTTCCTTGATCCGCACCAGCTCCTCGTCGTTCAACGGGATCTGCGGCGGCGCCGCAACGTCGTCATGTCGATACAGCCCGCGAGCGCCGGGACGCGGCCGGCGACCTGGTCGACCGTCGTTTCGACGACGAAGCGGCGCTGGGCGTCGGGCAGGAAGGCGCCCTCGCTGGAGGAGCCGAGGACTAGGACGTGGGACGTCCTATGAGCGGCGTAAGACTGGAGGTATGACGTAGGATGTCCTCCCATGGCCCACCGGGGAGGACAGCAGTGGCCCGTCCGCAGCGCAGCGAAGAGATCACCAAACGCATCATCGACCTGATCGTCGAGCGGGAGCTCCCGCCGGGAGCGCCCATGCCCACCGAGCTGAGCCTGATGGAGGACATCGGCGTCAGCCGCAACTCCATCCGCGAGGCTATCAAGGCCCTGCAGGCCCTCGGCATCGTCGAGATCCGCCACGGCTACGGCACGTTCGTCGGGTCCGCCGGTTCGGCGTCGCTGCAGACGTGGTTGTTGTTCCGCACCCGCGCACGCGGCGCGACCGACGTCGGGCGGCTGCGCGATCTGCTGGAGGTGCGGGAAATGCTGGAGACCGAGCTGACCCGCCGGGTCGCCGCCGACCACCGGCCCGAACTGGTCGAACAGCTGCAGTCGTGCGTGACACGGATGCGGCGCAAGGGCCCGGACGCCGCGGAAGCCGATCGCGAGTTCCACGACCTCATCTGCGCTGAGGCCGGGTTCGACCTCGCCCGCGAGCTCACCGGGCTGTTCTGGGACGTGTACCGGATCGCCGAAGCCGAGCTCGGCGGGCCGGCGACGTCCGCGACGGCCGTCGCGAAACGGCACCAGGCCATCGTGGACGCGCTCGTGCTGGGTGACGCCGACGCCGCCGCCGAAGCGGTGCACCGGCACTTCGACGAGGTCCGCAAGCGCGTGAAAGCCGGACCGTACGGCGGTTTCGGCGTCGCGCGGCCGGTGCCCGCGGCGCAGCACTGACCGTCCGTCGTTGAGCCGATCGGGGTAATTCGAAGAGATCGAGGTCCCGGCCTCAACCCCTTCGCCGGCCGGCTCGTCGGTAGTGGTGATCGACCACCACACGGAGGTGCCAGTGCGAAGAACATTTTCGGTGTTCGCG
Source organism: Amycolatopsis sp. A133 (assembly GCF_031082405.1). Lineage (GTDB taxonomy): Bacteria > Actinomycetota > Actinomycetes > Mycobacteriales > Pseudonocardiaceae > Amycolatopsis. The sequence continues at coordinate 61,419 of NZ_JAVHJU010000049.1, read as the reverse complement.
GTCCTGCTCGCCGGTGCGGCGGGGGTGGCCGGGCTCGCCCCGCCGTCCGCGTCCGCCGCCGCGGCCGCGGTCCCGGCGTCGACCGTCACGCTCGTGACCGGCGACCGGGTCACCGTCCGGACCGCGCCGGACGGCCGGGAGACGTTCGAGGTGCAGCCCGCCGCCGCCACGGGCATGGCGCGGGCACTGGTGCACCTGCGGCTCGGCGGCCGGGACTACGAGGTCCCCGGCACCGCGCTCCCCTACCTCGGGCGCGGGCTCGACCTGAACCTGTTCGACGTCAAGGCGTTGCTGGCCGGCGCACCGGCCCCGGTCGACCCCACGACGTTCGGGGCCGCACTGGCCGAGCAGTTCAAAGAGGACAGTGCACGGGGCCGCTTCGGCGGGCAAGGCCTGTTCGCCGGCGGCGCGAGCTTCGCCCTCTCCGGGGTGCCGAAGCGGCAGCCCGCCCGGCCGCGGTCGGTGATGCGGACGGTGTCGCTCGACGCCACCGACATCGCGGGCAAGCCGGCCGACACCGGCATCGCGTTCCTCTACAACACCGACGACGGCGACACACTGGCGCCGGACGAGAACTTCAACTACTTCTTCGGGGGCTCGGCCAAGTTCAGCGTGCCGGACGGCAACTACAGCGCGCTGGGGGTGTTCTGGACGACCGACGCCGACGGCAACCCGACCGAGCTGCGGTTCAGCGCGCAGCCGGAGTTCGCGGTGAAGGCGGACGCGACCGTCCGCGTCGACGCGAAACGGGCGTCCAGCAAGGTGACCTGGGTGACCCCGCGCCCGGCGCTGCTCGACGACACCGGGTTCCTCTTCCGCCGGGCCGCCAAGACGGGGCCCGCCCTGCTCGTCGACTTCGACGCCGGGCCGGGCGTGCCGATCTCGGTGTCGCCGACGGCCGCTCCGGTGCGCACCGGAGCGCTGCAGACGTACCCGTACAGCAGGCTCGTGTCCCCGCCCGGGCCGGGCACCCCGTACGAATACGTGCTGCAGAAGGCGAGCACCGGCACGATCCCGCAGCAGCGGTACGTCATCACGGCGAAGGACGTCGCCGCGGTGGACGCCACCTACTTCAGCGAGTACTCCTCGCTCGGCCTGCGCCAGCGCAGCGGGATGTTCTCCTTCGAGGACGTCAGCGGTCGGCCGTCGCACCCGATCCAGCTGCCCCGGAAGCAGACCGAGTACGTCTCGGCCGCGCCGGACCTGACGTGGTTCGGCGGCTTCTCGAAGTACGTGCTCCCGGGGCCGTTCCCCGGCTGGGCCGGGGGCCAGCGCGAGACGTCCCACACCTACCGGGGCGGTTCGCCGGTCACCGAAGACTGGAACCGGTTCCCGCTGCACCCGGCGGGCGCGGTGGCGCAGCCGCCGCTGACCGACGCCGCGATCTTCACACAACCGGGCGCGACCCGGGCCGGCGACCTGGTGCGGTTCGCGCTCACGCCGTTCAGCGACAACCAGCCCGGCCACACCGGTTTCGGCTTCTACGGCGAGGCCCGGGACACCATGACGGGGTACTACCGGTTCACCCAGGACGGCACGACCCTGGCCGAAGGCAACCCGGTGGGGGCCACCGCGCTGAGCCTGCAGCAGGAGGTCGCGCCCGGCCCGTCGACGCTCGGGCTGACGATCGACGCGGGCCGCACGGGTCCGATGTACCGGCAGAGCACCGCGACCCACACCGAGTGGACGTGGAAGTCCCGGCACGTCGAGGGTGCGACGCTGCCGCCCGCGTTGTACTGCGCCCGCGGGGAAAACGGCCCGGACCGCTCGTGCGCGGTCGAGCCGCTGCTGACGCTGGGCTACGCCGTCGGCGGGCTCCGGCCGGACGGGTCGACGGTGTCCGGTCCGCAGGGTCTCGACCTCACCGTGGGGCACCTGCAGCAGAGCGCCGCTTCGCCGGTGACGGGCGCGACGGTGCAGTACTCGACCGACGGCACGACCTGGCAGGACACGACCGTCACCGCGCGCGGCGACGGCGTCTTCCACGCGGAGTTCGCCGCGACCACGGAGGCGTTCCGCGGCACGGACGTCTCGCTGCGGGTCACGGCGGCCGACGCGGCCGGGGCGACGATCACCGAGACGATCACGGCCGCCTACCACGTCTACGCGTCCTGAGGGGATGTCCACAGTGCACAGAAGAGTGTTCCGCGCGCTGATCGCCGTGGGCGCGGCGACGATCGCGGTGAGCGCGTTCGCCCCCGCCGCGGCCGCCGTGCCGGTCGCCCGCGCGGCGTGTCCCGAACCGGGGCCGGGCCTGCTGCGCTGCCTCACGAGCTACACACCGGACGCGGCCCGCACCTCGGCCGGCGCTCCGGCCGGCTGGGGTGCCGGCGATCTGGCGTCGGCCTACCGGCTGCCCGCCGAGGCGCGGCCGGATGCCGTCGTGGGCATCTCGATCGCCTACGACGCCCCGAACCTGGAGGCCGACCTGGCCGCGTACCGGGCGCAGTACGGCCTGCCGCCGTGCACCACGGCGAACGGCTGCTTCCGCAAGGTGAACCAGCAGGGCGCGGCGGCTCCCCTGCCGCCGTCCGACTTCGGCTGGGCCCTGGAGTCCACATTGGACGTCTCGATGGTGTCGGCGGCGTGCCCGTCGTGCCGGATCCTCGTCGTGGAGGGAAACTCCCCGGGCTTCGCCGACCTCGCGGAGACGGAGGACACGGCGGTGCGGCTGGGCGCGAAGGTGGTGTCGAACAGCTACGGTGCCCGGGAAAGCGGTGCGTCGCTGGCGTATGCGAGCCACTACCGGCACCCGGGCGTGACGGTGGTGGTCTCCTCGGGCGACACCGGTTTCACGGCGGCGAGTTACCCGGCGGTGCTGGCCTCGGCGGTCGCGGTCGGCGGGACGGTGCTGGCCCGCGACCCGGACTCGCCGCGCGGCTGGGCGGAGTCGGCGTGGCCGGGCAGCGGCAGCGGCTGTTCGGCGTACATCGCGAAACCCCGGTGGCAGCGGGATTCCCACTGCGCCAAGCGCACGGTCGCGGACGTCTCGGCGGCGGCCGAGGACCTCGCCATCCACTACGCGGACGCGGGCGGCTGGCTCACGGCGAGCGGCACGAGTGCCTCGGCCCCGTTCGTCGCGGGCCTGATCGGCCGGTCCGGCCGAGCCGGAACGACCCAACCGGCCGGCCTGTACGCCAAGGCAACGGCGTTCGTCGACGTGACCACGGGTCACAACGACCCGTCGGGCGCCGGCAAGAAGTGCGGCGGTGACTACCTGTGCGTCGCCGGCCCCGGCTACGACGCCCCGACGGGCCTCGGCGTACCGAACGGCCTGGCGGGCTTCTGACCCCGGACGGCTCTTTCCTGTTGTCGTCGGCAGGAAGGAGCCGTTCAGGTCAGCTCAGGCCCGGCCGGCACAGCCCGCGCTCGTAAGCCAGCAACCCCGCCGCCGTCCGGTGGGGGCACTCCAGTTTGCGCACCACCCGGGCCACACAATCCCGCACCACCGGCTCCGGCAGCCCCAGCCGCACGGCGATCTCCGGGTTCGTCAGCGCCGCGCCCATCGCCGCGAGCACCTCCGTCTCCCGGGCCGACAACCGGTCCACCAGGGCGAGCCGCTCGTCGCGGGGGCCCGACAACCGCGTGGCCGCCGACACCAGGCGGCGGGAGGCGTCCGGGGACAGCACCAGGTGGCCGTCCGCCGCCAGGCGGATCACCTTGATCAGGTCCCGTCGCGGGGCCGAACGCAGCACGAACCCCGCCGCGCCGTCGCGGAGCGCGCGCAGGATTTCCGCGTCCGAGTCGAACGTCGCCAGCGCCACCACCGCCGGGCGGCGGGGCAGCGGGTCCGGCCGGCTAAGGCGCAGGTCCAGCAGCAGCACGTCCGGCGAGCCGGCCCGGGCCGCCGCCGGATCGGGGACCGCGCCGACCAGCTCGATGCCGTCCGCCTCGGCGAGGATCGTGCTCAGGCGGGCTCGCACCGCCGGGTCGCGCTCGGCCACCAGAACCCGGACCGGCGGGGCGAGCACCCGTCAGTCCTTCGGCCGCAGGCGGATCAGCGGCAGGTCCTTCTTCGACGCGCCGACCAGGTCGCGCCCGCCGGGACCGCGCAGCCGCAGTTCGCGGAACCGCACCGACGACAACTGCGCGGCTTCGATCGGGTAGACGTCGCCGTAGCGCTTGATCTTGTCCACCAGCTCCTTGCCGAGCAACTCGACCAGCCCCGCGTGCCGGGTCGCGCCGCCGCCCAGCGGCACGTCGAGCTGGCTGCGCACCTCGGGGAACCGCTGGTCCAGCTCGACGGCCAGCTGGTGGATCGTGACGTAGGCCCGGCCGAACTCCGAGGCGTCGGGCCCCGGCGGGATGTCCTGGAGCACCTTGACGAGCTTGTCGTCCATCCCGAGCTTGTCCCACAGGGTCACGTCTTTTCCTCCACTCACGACCGCCGATGGTCTACCAGAGGACCGGCACGCGGTCCACTCCCCCGGTGACACGGTTGGTCCGGACGTGGAGTTCATCAACGCCGACGGCCAGGCGCAAGCCCGGGAACCGCCGGAACAACGACCCGAACACGACGCGCAGCTCGGTGCGGGCCAGGCTCGCGCCGATGCAGAACCAGCCGCCGTGGGCGAAGGCGACGTGCGAGTTCGGTTTGCGGTCCGGGTCGAACGTCTCCGCGGCGGGGAACACCGACGCGTCCCGGTTCGCGGCCGCGATCGACAGCACGACCGCGTCACCGCGGGCGATCGTGACGCCGCCGAGCTCGACGTCGTCGTGCGCGTACCGCAGGACACCGAGGCCGCTCGGGGCGGACAGCCGCAGGATCTCCTCCACCACGCCGTGCACCCGCCCCTCGGGGTCGGCGGCCAGCGCGTCGCGGCGGGCGAGGTCGGTGAGCAGGTAGAGCACGCCGAGGTCGATCCGGTTGGAGGTTGTCTCGTGGCCGGCGAACAGCAGGCCGGCGGCGAGCCGGGCGAGGTCGTCGTCGCCGAACGACGGATCGCCGGCCTGCGCGCGGACCATGTCGGAGACGACGTCCTGGCCGGGATCGCGCCGCTTGGCCGCCGCGAGCCGGCTCATGTAGGCGGTGAACTCGTCGAGCGCCGCGTCCGCGCCGTCGCCGATGTCCATCCGGCCCATCCGGTCGGACAGCACCCGGAAAGTGTCCCGGTCTTCGTACGGGACGCCGAGCAGCTCGCAGATCACCAGCACCGGCAGCGGGAACGAAAGGTGCTCGTGCAGGTCGACCGGATCGCCGTCGCGGCGGGCCCGCTCCATCGCGTCGAAGCAGCCGTCGGCGAACTCCTGGACGTGACCGGCGAGCCGGCGGATCCGGTTGGCGGAGAAGGCGGGCACGAGCATCCGCCGCATCCGCGCGTGCTCGGTGTGCTCGGTCTCGTGGTCGCCCTGCGGACGGCTGAGGATCGCCGCGTCCGACAGCGCCGACGCCTCTTCCGGCGCCGGGTGCGAACGGCCGAACCGCGGGTCGGTGAACACCGCCCGGACCTGCTCGAACCCGGTGACCAGCCAGGCCGGGTCCCCGGCCGGGGTGGTCACCGGAACCACCGGTCCCCGCCGGCGCAGCACCTCGAACAGCGGCGCGATCTCCAGGACGTTCGGCCGCTCGAACGGCAGGCGCGGGCTGTCCGTGGTGGCGGTCATCGGGTCTCCTCCCCGGGTGCGCGGCCGATCGGCGCGGACACGGGCGGGCCGGTCACCGGCCGCTCCCCCGGTCCCCCCCGCACCCCACGGTACCCACCGGACCCGGCCGCCGGGCGGGGAACGCGGGTTCCCGCCCGATCGGGCCAGCGCCGCGGCTCGCATAACCGCGCGACCGGCGGACCGAAAGACCCGGCGAACCGGAATTTTCGGTACCCCCCCGGTATCGTGGAAAACCGGGGCCGGAGGCCAACGGCTACAGCAGCTTCCAGGCGCGGGTCAGGGTGTCGCGCAGGATCTGCTCCATCTCGTCGAACTGCGCCTGGTCGCAGATCAGCGGCGGCGACAGCTGCACGACGGGCTCGGCGCGGTCGTCGGCGCGGCAGTACAACCCGGCCTCGAACAGCGCCTCGGAAAGGAACCCGCGCAGCACGCGCTCGGATTCGCCGGCGGTGAAGGTCTCCTTGGTCGTCTTGTCCTTCACCAGCTCGATGCCGTAGAAGAACCCCGCGCCCCGGACGTCGCCGACGATCGGCAGGTCGGTCAGTTTGTCCAAAGTGGACCGGAAGGCCGCCTCGCGGTCCAGCACGTGGCCGTAGAGGTCCTCCCGGGCGATCAGGTCGAGGTTGGCCAGCGCCACCGCGCACGACACCGGGTGCCCGCCGTAGGTGGACCCGTGCATGAACGTCGTCGCGCCGCGGGTGAACGGCTCCATCAACCGCTCCGAAGCCAGCACCGCCCCCAGCGGGGCGTACCCCGACGTCAGCCCCTTCGCGGTGGTGATGACGTCCGGCTGGTAGCCGTACCGCTTGGCCGCGAAGTCGTACCCCACCCGGCCGAACGCGCAGATCACCTCGTCGGACACCAGCAGCACGTCGTGCTTGTCGCAGATCTCGCGGACCCGCGCGAAGTAGCCGGGCGGCGGCACGAAGCAGCCACCGGTGTTCTGCACCGGCTCCAGGAACACCGCGGCGACGGTGTCCGCGCCCTCGAACTCGATCGCCTGCTCGATCTGGTCGGCGGCCCAGCGGCCGTAAGCCTCGTAGTCGTCGGCGTGCTCGGGTGCGCGGTAGAAGTTCGTGTTCGGCACCCGCAGGGTGCTCGGCACCAGCGGCTCGAAGTCCGCCTTCGCGCCGGGGATGCCGGTGATCGACAGCGCGCCCTGCGACGTCCCGTGGTAGGCCAGCGCGCGGCTGATCACCTTGTGCTTGCCCGGTTTTCCGACGAGCTTGAAGTACTGCTTCGCGAGCTTCCACGCCGTCTCGACCGATTCCCCGCCGCTCACGGTGAAGAACACGCGGTTCAGGTCGCCGGGCGACGCCTCGGCCAGCCGTGAAGCCAGTTCGATCGCCGCCGGGTGCGCGTGCCCCCACAGCGGGAAGTACGCGAGCTGTTTCGTCTGCCGCGCGGCGGCTTCGGCGAGTTCCTCGCGGCCGTGGCCGACCTGGACCGCGAACAGCCCGGCGAGCCCGTCCAGGTACCGCTTCCCGCGGGCGTCCCAGATGTACGGGCCTTCGCCGCGCACGATCACCGGGACGTCGCTCTCGTCGTAGGCGGAGTGCCGGGTGAAGTGCATCCAGAGGTTGCTGCGAGCGGCCTGGGCGAGGCCGGAAGCGTCGACGGAGGCGAGGTCGGCGGTAGTGGTCATGCCTCGGTTATCGCACGCCCGGCCCCACTCAGGCAAGCGTTTCAGTCGTCCAGACCAACTTCGACGACTAATCCATGGTCATCTTCGGCTGGCTACCTTCGGATTTAGTCGTCACGGTCAGCGAGTGCCCCACTGGTAGGTCTGTTTCCGCAGCTTGAGGTAGACCATCGCCTCGGCGTGGCGGACGCCGGGCAGGGCCCGGATCCGCGTCGAGATCAGCTGGAGGAGCGCCTCGTCGTCCGCGCAGACGGCCTCGCAGAGCAGGTCGTAGCGCCCGGCGCAGAGGATCACGTAGGCGATCTCGTCCATTTCGGCCAGTGCGTCGCCGACCGGCTCCAGCGGGCCGTCGACGGTGATCGCGATCATCGCCTGCCGGAACAGCCCGACCTGCAACGGATCCGAGACCGCGACGATCTGGATGACACCGGAGTCGGACAGCCGCTGCACCCGCTGCCGGACGGCCGCCTCCGACAGGCCGACCGCCTTGCCGATCGTCGCGTACGCGCGCCGCCCGTCCTCCTGCAGCTGCGCGATGATCTGCCGCGAGATGTCGTCGAGCACCGGCGGGGCGGGCCGGCCGGTCGTGTCCTGGCTGCTCACGCCCGGATCATCCCCGACGCGGGCCAGCGCAGGCAAACCCGCCACGCCGTGACGATGAGTGACTAAATCCGAATGCCACAGCCGCATAAGACAACGGATTTAGTCGTCCTGGCCGCGTTGACAACACCAAATCGGTGCTGTTCCATCCGTCGCACCCTGCTCCCGGCCGGAGGGAACGCCATGCCCCGCACTCCCGCCCCGCCCGACGTCACCGCCGCCCCGGCCCGCACCCGCACGCTCACCCGGTCCATCGGCGTCGGCGGCGGCACGCTCCTCACGCTCAGCTGCGTGACGCCGGCGTCGTCACTGTTCGTCCTCGTGCCCCCGCTGTTCGCCGACCTCGGCACCGGCACCGCGCTCGCCATCGCGCTGGCGGTGCTGCTCTGCGTCGGGATCGCCTTCTGCTACTCCGAACTCGGCACGCTGGTACCGAGCTCCGGCGGCGAATACGCGATGGTGACGACGGTGGCGAACCGGTTCGCCGGCTGGCTGACGTTCATGCTGTCCTTCGTCGTCATCCTCGTCGTGCCGCCGATCATCGCCATCGGCGTCGCCGACTACCTCGCCGCCGTGGCCGACGTCAGCCCGTCGGCCGCCGGTGCGCTCGTCATGCTCGCGGGCACCGTGATGGGGCTGCTGAACCTGCGGTCCAACGCCTGGATCACCGGCATCTTCCTGGTCATCGAGATCGTCGCCGTCTTCGTCGTGTCGCTGCTCGGCTTCACGCACACCACGCAGAGCCCGGCCGTGCTGCTGAAGCCGGCCCTCGGCCCGAGCGGGATCGGGCTGATCGCCGTCGTCGCCGGGCTCGCCGTCGCGCTGTTCGTGGTGCAGGGCTTCAGCACCGCCGTTTACCTCGCCGAGGAAATGCGCGAGCCGCGCCGGACCGTCGCGCGGACGGTGTTCTGGACGCTCGGGATCAGCGCCGTGGTCATCCTCGTGCCGGTCGTCGCGATCACGCTGGCCATGCCGGACACCGCCGCGCTCGCCGGGGTCGACCTGACCGCGCTCGTCACGAGCTGGAGCACGAGTGCCGTCGGGGTGGCGATCAGCCTCTGCATCGCCGCGGCGATCGTCAACGCGGTGATCGTCATGGTCGTCCAGAACTCGCGGGTGCTCTACGCCTCCGCGCGCGATCAGGCGTGGCCGGCGCCGGTGAACCGCGCGATGAGCGTGGTCGGCGCCCGGTTCGGCTCGCCGTGGGTCGCCACCCTCGTGACCGGGCTGTCCGAAGCCGTCCTCTGCTTCGTGCCGGTGGACACGCTCAGCGGGGTCACCGGAGTCGCCGTCGTCGCGCTCTACCTGAGCGTCTCGGCCGCCGCTCTCGGCGCGCGCCGGGCAGCGCACCGGAAGCCGCACGTGTGGCGGATGCCGGCGTGGCCGCTCGTGCCGGCCCTCGCGGTCGCGGCACTGGCCTACGTCCTGGTCGAGCAGAGCGCGCTCGACCTCGGCATCACCGCCGGGGTCCTGGTCGTGGCGGCGCTGTACTGGTGGGGGTACCTGCGCCGACGGCCCGCGCGGTGGGTCGTGACGGTGCCTAGTCCTTCCGACGGCCCCTGAGCTGCCGCACGCCGACGACAATCACCGCGAGCAGGCCGGCGATCGAGACCAGCACCCAGATCCAGCTGGGGATGCCGACCGAATCGAGGGTGACCGGAGCCGACGGCGAACTGGGCGCGGTGGTCTGCGCCGACGCCGGCCCAGCGCACACGACGAGCCCGGCCAGCACTACCCCGAAAGCGCGACGGAGGATCATCCGGACATCTTGCCCCATCGGCCGGCGCAACCTCCGGGGCCGTTCACCCGTATTGCCCCCCGGTGAGGACCTTCGGCGAGGGGACGACGAATGCGCAGGACCGGGGTGGTGACCCTGCTGGGCTCGGTGTTGGTCGCGGCGGCTTGCTCGGCGCCGCGCGCCACGGCGCCGAGCCCGATCTCCGAGCCGGCGCCGCTGACCGTGTCGGCCACGTCGGCCACTCCCGTCACTCCCGTCACCACCACCACGCCACCGCCCGCGCCGCCGTGCGCCGTCACGACCGGGGCCTGCGTGAGCCTGGCGCAGAAGCTGGCCTGGCTGCTGCGGGACGGCCGGGTCGTGCGCGGCCCGGTCCCGGCCGGGTTCGGGCCGCCCGATCAGGCGACGCCCGCGGGCTCGTTCCACGTCGTGTGGAAGGACCGCGAGCACACCAGCAGCGTGTACGGCACCGACATGCCGAACTCGGTGTTCTTCGCCGCCGGCGGGATCGCCTTCCACGCCGGCCCGCTCGACGCGCCGTCGCACGGCTGCGTCCACCTGACCGGCGCCGATGCGGCGGCGTTCTTCGACGGGCTGAACGTCGGCGACGCGGTGCAGGTCTTGTAGGCTCACTCCTCGTTGGACACTTCCACGGTCGTCTCCCGGCTGCGCGCCGCGGGCTGCGTGTTCGCCGAGGACGAGGCCGATCTTCTCCTCGCGGCGGCCACGTCCCCCGCGGAACTCGACGCGCTCGTCGAACGCCGCGTCGCCGGGCTGCCGCTGGAGCACCTGCTCGGCTGGGCGGAGTTCCACGGCCTGCGGATCACCGTGCGGCCCGGGGTGTTCGTACCGCGGCACCGCACCGGCTTCCTGGTCGACGTGGCCGTTTCGCTCGCCCCGCCGGATCCGGTGGTGCTCGACCTGTGCTGCGGCTCCGGTGCGCTGGGAGCTGCGTTCGCCGCGGCGCTTTCGCCGCGTTCGCCGCGTGAGCTGCACGCGGCCGACGTCGAGCCGGCCGCGGTCGGGTGCGCCCGGCTGAACCTGCCGGACGCCCACGTCCACCAGGGCGATCTCTACGAAGCGCTGCCGGTGTCCCTGCGCGGCCGCGTCGACGTCCTCCTCGCGAACGTGCCCTACGTCCCTTCGGACGCCGTCGCGACGATGCCGCCGGAGGCGCGCCTGCACGAGCCGCTGGTGGCGCTCGACGGCGGCGCGGACGGCCTCGACCTCGCCCGCCGCGTCGCCGCGGACGCGCCACGGTGGCTCGCCCCGGGCGGAACCGTGCTGGTCGAAGCGAGCGAACGGCAGGCGCCCGTGCTGGCGGAAATCCTGGCCGCGGCCGGGTTGGCGCCGCGGGTGCACGAGTGCGACGAGCTGGGCGCGACCGTCGTGACCGGTACCGCGGAAACGTGACCTCACGTTCCGGCCCTCCCGGACGTCTACCAGGTGTGATCGTGAAACCGTTCGAGCAGATCGTGGCCGAGCACGGGCCGATGGTCCTGCGGGTCTGCCGGGCCGTGCTCGGCCCCGCCGACGCCGAAGACGCCTGGTCGGAAACCTTCCTGGCGGCGTTGAAGGCGTACCCGGAGCTGCCGTCGGACGCGAACGTCCAGGCGTGGCTCGTCACGATCGCGCACCGCAAAGCCATCGACGTCACGCGCGCCCAGGCCCGCTGCCCGGTGCCGGTCGGCGAGGTCCCGGACCGGCCCGGCCGCACGGAAGCCTGGAACGGCGACCTCTGGGACGCGCTGGCGAGACTGCCGGACAAGCAACGCCTCGCCGTCGCCTACCACTACCTGGCCGGGCTGCCCTACCGCGAGATCGCGGAGATCACCGGAGGCACCGCCGACGCCGCGCGCCGGGCGGCCGCCGACGGCGTCAAGGCGCTCCGGGCCGGCTATCCCTTGGAAGGAGCGCACTCATGACGGACTTCCGGTTTTTCGCGTCGCTTCCGGAGATCTACGAACTCGACCCGGGGCCCATGCACGAGCGGCTCGTCACCGACGCCGCCCGCCAGGGGCTGCTGGACGTCGCCTACCACACCGCCGACACCCCGGTCGGGTCGCTGCTGCTGGCGGCGACCGAACAGGGCCTGGTGAAGGTGGCCTTCGACCGCCAGGACCACGACGCGGTGCTGGCCGAGCTGGCCGCGGCGATCAGCCCGCGGATCCTGCGCGCCCCGGCCCGGCTCGACCCGGTGATCCGCCAGCTCGACGAATACTTCACCGGCGAGCGGCACGCCTTCGACGTTCCGCTGGACTTCCGGCTGGCACGCGGGTTCCGCCGGGCGGTGCTGGACCACCTGCCCGAGATCGCCTACGGCCACACCGAAAGCTACGCGCAGGTCGCGGCGGCCGCGGGCAGCCCGAAGGCGGTCCGGGCGGTCGGCACGGCGTGTGCACTCAACCCGCTGCCGGTGGTGGTGCCGTGCCACCGGGTCGTCCGGTCCGACGGGTCGTACGGCCAGTACGCCGGCGGCGAGGAAGCCAAGCGGGTCCTGCTGACGATGGAGGCGGCATGACCGCGTTCGAAGAGCGCGTCGCCGCGGCCGACTGGGCCGCGGTGGCCGCGGAGGTCGACGACTACGGCTGCGCACTTCTCCCGCAGCTGCTGACGCCCGCCGAGTGCGCGCGGCTGGTCGCGCTGTGGGACGAGCCGGCACACTTCCGGGCAACGGTGAACCTGCGACGGCACCGCTTCGGGGACAACGGCGACTACCACTACTTCGCTGCCCCGTTCCCGGAACCGGTGCAGCGGCTGCGGCAGGCGCTCTACCCGCGGCTGCTGCCGATCGCGCGCGACTGGGCCGCCCGGCTGGGCCGCGAGCCGGAGTGGCCATCCACTTTGGACGAATGGCTGGAAGTCTGCCACGCGGCAGGCCAGCGGCGGCCCACGCCGATCCTCCTGCGCTACGAGCCGGGCGGCTGGAACGCACTGCACCGCGACCTGTACGGCGACAAGGTGTTCCCGCTGCAGGTGGTGATCAACCTCAACAACCCGGGCACCGACCACACCGGCGGCGAGTTCCTCCTGGTGGAGCAGCGTCCACGCGCCCAGTCCCGCGGCACGGCCACGCTGATCCCGCAGGGCCACGGCCTGGTGTTCACCACCCGCGACCGCCCGGTCCGCTCGGCCCGGGGCTGGTCGGCGGCGCCGGTCCGCCACGGCGTATCGGTGGTCCGCACGGGCCACCGGCACACCCTGGGCCTCGTGTTCCACGACGCGGCATGACGGCCGCCGAGCTCGAGGCGGTGCTCCGGCTCCTCGGACCGGCCCGCCACATCGTGATCGGCACCGCGGCGGACCCGGCATCCCGGGCGGCCGGCGAGCGGATCGCCGAGGCGTGGGGCGGCTTGGTGCTGGCGACGGTGACGTGGCCCGAGACGGCGGCGTCCTGGCTGCGCCAGGCCCGCCGTTTCGCGGCCCCGAACCCGGACGCGTGGGTGGTCAGCGCCACCCCGGCGGGCTGGGCGGGCATGACGCGGCGGCTGCTGCTGTCGACGTCGTGGAGTCCACGCAGGACGGTGTTGACGGCGGCCTTGGCCGGCTTTTCGCTTCCCGGCTTACGTGGCGCCCATGCGGACGGAACTACTTGGGAGAACTCATGGAGCACCTCGTGACCGATTCCCCGATCGGCCCCCTGACCCTCGTCGGCACCGACGGCGTCGTGACGGGTCTGTACTTCCCGAACCACTGGACCCGTCCGGACCGCACCGCGTTCGGCGAGCGTGACGACACGGCGTTCCCGGAAGCAGTTCGGCAGCTGAAGGAGTACTTCGCCGGCCAGCGCACCTCGTTCGACGTCCCGATGCAGGCGAACGGCCCCGGCTTCGACCGCTCAGTGTGGACCGAAATCGCGAAGATCCCGTACGGCACAACGGCGACGTACGGCAAGCTGGCGCAGTCGGTCGCCGGCCTGCCGCACGAGGTGGGAGCGGCGGTGGGCCGCAACCCGCTGAGCATCCTGGTGGCGTGCCACCGCGTGGTCGGCAAGAACGGCAAGCTGACGGGATACGCGGGCGGCCTGAAGCGGAAGGAGTTCCTGCTGGAACTGGAGCGGCCACCGGCAGCGGAGCGGGGCGAGCTCTGGTGATCAGACGCGGCCGAGCAGCAAGGTCACCCCGAGCCCGGTCATCGTCACGGCGATCACGACGTCCAGCACGCGCCAAGCCATCGGCTTCGCGAACACCCCGGCCAGCCGCCGCGCCCCGAAGCCGAGCGCACTGAACCAGACGACGCTGCCCATCCCGGCGCCGATCCCGAACAGCCACCGCCCCTCCCCATGGGCCACGGCGACCGAGCCGAGCAGCAGGACGGTGTCGAGGTAGACGTGCGGATTGAGCCAGGTGAAGGCAAAACAGGCAAGAACGGCCTTCCGCAGCGGCGTACGTTCCTCCCCGAAGGTCAGGACGGACGGCCGGAACGCCCGCCGCGCAGCAAGCGCCCCGTAGCCCAGCAGGAAAAGCCCCCCACCGACGGCAATAACCCCGATCGCGGTCGGCCACTGCTCAAGCACGGCCCCGATCCCGCTGACCCCGAGCCCGATCAGCACAAGATCGGACACGGCACAGATGACGACCAGCGGTGCCACCACCCCGCCACGCAGGCCTTGTTGCAGCAGAAAGGCGTTCTGCGAGCCAATGGCGACGATGAGGGAGAGGCCGGTTCCGAATCCGGCCAGCAGGAGTGGCAGCACCGGGTCACCGTACGAGCCGCAGGCGGCATTACTCCAGCTAAATTTTCTTACGCAGCGTTAGCGATCCTGATGACCGCTCGTCTCCCGGCGGGGCCTCCCAGCCGTCTGTCCGACGCCGCAAAACTGGGTCGTTCGCCCCCAGCGGTTGTTGTAGCCTCAACCACAGATCGGTGCACCGACAGACCATGGGGGAATGTCATGCTTCGCAAACGAGTGCTGTCCGCTGTCCTCACCGCGCTCTTCGCGGCCCTGCCGCTGATCGCGACCCCGGCCGCGGCAAGCGCCGGAACCACGGAAGCCTCAGTACAAGCAAGTCTGGACCGGGAACTGGCGAAGCGCGCGGCGATTTCGCCGGCCGCCGTGCACGTCTGCTACGCGGTGCACGTGGCCGACTATGACTGGCTGGACACCGTCTGCGATGGGGAGGAGGCCGGCGTTCCCGCGCTGGGCAAGCGAATCGAGGCCATCAGGATCGGCGTGAACGGCGGTGGCGCCGGCGTCTGCTACACGCCGCACGTCCAGGACATCGGCTGGTTCACCAGCGAATCGTGCAACCTCCAGGAGGCCGGGACCACCGGCCTGGCCAAGCGGCTGGAGGCACTCAAGATCCGCGGCGCCGGCACGCGCCTCTGCTACACCGCGATGGGCCAAGGCTACGAATACCAGGACGTGCGGTGCCAGAACGAGGTCGTCGGCACCGTCGGACAGGCGCGGTACATGAGCGGCATCGCGATCTGGGTCGCTTGACCGCAATCCTCGCGCTCTAGCTGACAAAACCGCCAAGGCAGGCCCGAACAGCAGATGTTCGGGCCTGCCTTGGCGGGGCGAGACAGGTACCCGCGATCAGCCGGTCGGTCCGCCACCCGGGAAGTCGCCCACCCCGCGTTCCACCAGGTCAAACGCTTGGTCGACGACCTCCACCTGCTCCCGCCGCACCACTTCGGCGTCGTCGCCCGCCACGATCCGGCCCATTGCGTGGGCGAACACCGTCGCGATCGCCGTGGTCAGCAGGGCCGCCACCACCCGGGACCGGAACACGTCGCCCGTTTCCGACCCGAGCACCTCGGCGAGCGCGTCCGCGATCTCGCGCTCCTGCTCGTACCAGCGCGCCATCAACGCCGGGCTCGACGTCAGCACCCACCAGAACCCCGGGCCGCCCGCGATCGCCCCGGACAGCGGGTGGCCCGACGCCAGGAGGGAATGCTGGTGACGGCGCAACGCCTCACACGGTGACACCCCCGACGGCCGGGAGCGCACCACATCCGTCAGCTCCGCCAGACGATCCGCGTGGCGGTCGAGGAACAGGTCCTCCTTGCGCGGGAAGTAGTTGAACACCGTCATCTTCGAGACGCCCGCCGCTTCGGCGATCTCCGCCACCGTCACCTCCTCGAAGCCTCGCTCGATGAAGAGGCCGGTGGCCACGTTCGAGATCAGCAGGCGCGTGGCCTGCTTCTTCCGTTCGCGCAGTCCTGGGTCAGCCATGAGCCGAGAGTATAGACCGAGCTCAAAGTTTGACTCGGTACAAGTTTCTGGGCATCATCGGAGCCATGAACAGGGATGTGGTGATCTCCGGGGGCGGACCGGTCGGCTTGATGCTGGCCTGTGAACTGCGGCTGGCGGGCGTGGACGTGCTCGTCGTCGAACGGCTGCCCGAGCCGGACCAGACGATCAAGGCCGGGTCGGTCAACTTGACCACCGCCGAAGCCTTCTACCGGCGGGGGCTGCTGCCCGCCATGGACGAGGTCGTGCGGCAGAACTTCGAACAGATCCGGAAGTTCCTCGAGTCACGCGGCGGGAGCGGGCCGAAGGCCGTTCCCGTGGGGCACTTCGCCGGGATCATGGTCACCTCCGGCGGCGTCGACTTCGCCGATCCCGCCTTCCGGGACGTCGGGCCCGCCGCGCGGGTGGTGGTGATCCAGCAGCAGGCCGTCGAGGCCATCCTCGCCGGGCGCGCCGCCGAGCTGGGCGTCGAGGTGCGACGCGGCGTGGCGGTCACCGGGTTCGACGCGCACGACGACGGCGTGGACGTGCAGCTCGACGATCGGGAAACCGTGCGCGCCGGGTGGCTCGTCGGGTGCGACGGCGGCCGCAGCCAAGTCCGGAAACTGGCGGGATTCGAGTTCCCCGGGACCGATCCGGCCATCACCGGGCGGCAGGCCGTCGTCGAACTCACCGGCGCCGACACGCTGCCCGCCGGCTGGCAGCACGGCACCGGCGGGCTCTACGTCCACGGCCCGACGCCCGGGCGGATGCTCACCGTCGAGTTCGACGGGCCGCCCGCGGACCGCGACGCCCCGGTCACCGCGCAGGAGCTCGAAGACAGCTTCCGGCGGGTGTCCGGTGCGGACATCCGGGTGACGAAGGTCCACAGCGCGACGCGCTTCACCGACAACGCGCGCCAGGCGACCACCTACCGCATGGGCCGCGTGCTGCTGGCCGGGGACGCGGCGCACGTCCACTCCCCCTTCGGGGGCCAGGGCCTCAACCTCGGCATCGGTGACGCCGTCAACCTGGGCTGGAAGCTCGCCGCGACCATCCACGGCTGGGCGCCCGCCGGCCTGCTCGACACCTACACGGACGAGCGGCACCCGATCGGCGAATGGGTCCTCGAGTGGACGCGGGCGCAGGTTGCGCTGATGCGCAGCGACGTGCGGACCAAGGCACTGCGCCAGGTCGTCACCGACCTGCTCCTCACCGGCGACGGGGCGACGTACCTCGCGAAGAAGCTGTCCGGCGTCCTGCACCGCTACCCGATCGAAGGCGAGCACGACCTCACCGGTCGCGCCGCACCCGACTTCGCGTTCGCCGACGGCACCCGCCTCGGCGAACGCCTCCACGACGGCAAGGCGCTCCTGCTCGACCTCGCCGACAACGCCGAGCTGCGCAACACGGCAAGCGGCTGGGCCGGACGGGTCGGGACACTGTCCGCGAAGTGCGACAGCGCCCCGGCGCTGACGGGCGTGCTGATCCGGCCGGACGGCCACATCGCCTGGGCCCGCGAGGACGGCTCGACAGCCGGCCTCGAAGCAGCGTTGCGGCGGTGGTTCGGCGAACCCGCCTGACGAGGTGGACCGGGCGCGCCGGCGGTCGTGTACGGCGCGGGGAGCCCTCCTGCGTCCGACGCTGCGAGGACGCCGGCGGTCCGGCCGGCGCGGTGGGCACACCGGCGGCTCGGCCGGACAGGCGGCTCGGGGCGCGCCGGACTCCCGCGCGCCCCGAGCCGCCTCGGCAAGCGACCGCCGGGACACTGCTCGGTGAGCCGCTAGAGCCGCTCGCCGAGCAGCTTCGCCAAGCCGGCGTAGACCTCGCTGCGGTGCTTGACCACGTAGGCGACCGCGAGGCGCGTCCGGCCGTGGTTCCGCTTGGCCGTCACGACCATCTCCGCCTCCCCCGGCCCCGTCCGGTCGCAGAAGTACGCGGCTTCGCCGGCGCCGGGGATGGCGGTCGCCGGTTCGCTGCAGTCCTGTTTGGACTTCTCCAGCGCCTCGGCGGGCTGGGTGGCGGCGTCGCTGATGATCCACAGGTCGGCCAGCCAGGGGTGCACGTACTTGCCCTCGTAGCGGCACTGGAACGTGGTTCCGGTCGCGAACGCCGGGTCGGGTGGCTGCTCGGTCGCGATGATGTCTTCGCTGGTCCCCAACAGCTGTTGCAGCTCCGCGGTGCCGAGGAACGGACAGGCCGCGGACAGTATCGCCGGCGAGGCGGTCGTCGCCGGTGGTGGTGGTGGTGCGGTGAACGCCGTGGCCAGCCGGGTGGTGAACGGCGCCGTGGGCGATGGTGAGCACGCGGCGAGGCACGCCGTCGTCAAAACCACCGTCAGTGCCCGCCCGGCTCTCCCCATACCCGCCAATCTAGCCTTCCGCGGCCAGCTGCACCGCCACGTCGATGATCATGTCCTCCTGGCCGCCCACCAGAGCGAGCTCGCCGCAGCGGCGCAAGATCGACTGGGCCGGGACGCCGTAGCGCTCCGCCGCGCGCTCCGCGTGCAGCAGGAAGCTCGAATACACCCCGGCCCAGCCCTGGACGATCGCGTTGCGGTCCATCTTCGGCCACCGGTGCAGGTACGGGCGGACGACCTCCTCGGCCGCGTCGAGCAGGCCGCCGACGTCGAGGCCCGTGTCGACCTCCAGGCGGTCGAACACCGCCGCCAGCACCTCCGTCGGGGAGTTGCCGGCGCCCGCGCCGAGCGCGCACAGCGACCCGTCGATGTAACGGACGCCCGCTTCGTACGCCAGAACCGAGTTCGCGACGCCGAGCGAAAGGTTCTGGTGCCCGTGGTAGCCGACCCACGCCGTGTCGCCGACCTCGGCGACCAGCGCTTCGAACCGGGCGCGGGCCTCGTGCATCAGCAGCGCGCCCGCCGAGTCCGTCACGTACGCCGCCTGGCAGCCCGCGTCCACCATGATCCGGGCCTGCTTCGCCAGGTCTTCCGGTGGCGTCCGGTGCGCCATCATCAGGAACCCGGCCGTCTCCATCCCGAGGTCCCGCGCCAGCCCGAAGTGCTGCGGCGAGACGTCGGCTTCGGTGCAGTGCGTCGCCACCCGCACCATCTCCGCGCCCGCGTCGAAGGCGCGCTGCAGGTCCTCGGCCGTCCCGATCCCCGGCACCAGCAGCACCGCGATCTTCGCCTGTTTCGCCTCTTCGCGCGCCGCCGCGATGAGGCGAAGTTCGTCGACGGCGGAAAAGCCGTAGGTGAACGACGAGCCGCCGAGGCCGTCGCCGTGGGTCACCTCGATCACCTCGACGCCCGCGCGGTCGAGCGCGCGCACCGTGTCCCGCACCTGCTGCTCGGTGAAGCGGTGCGCCATCGCGTGGCTGCCGTCGCGCAGCGTCGTGTCGACGATCCGGACGTCGTGGCGCAGTTCCGGCCGGGTCATGCGGGCACCTCCTGCTTCGCGCGCGCCAGCAGCTCGCCCACGCGCGCGGCCGCGGCGGTCATGATGTCCAGGTTCCCGGCGTACTCCGGCAGGTAGTCGCCGTTGCCGCGGACTTCGAGGAAGATCCCCACCCGCGCGTGGCCGTCCCACTCCTCGCGCGCGTCGTCGAACTGCGGATCCGCGCGGAGGGTGTAGCCCGGCACGTACTTCCGCACCTCGGCCACCATCTCGTGGATCGACGCGGTGATCGCGTCGCGGTCGGCGTCGAGCGGAATCGCGCAGAACACCGTGTCCCGCATGATCATCGGCGGTTCCACCGGGTTGAGGATGATGATCGCCTTGCCGCGCCCGGCGCCACCGATCTCGGCCACCGCCTGCGACGTCGTGCGCGTGAACTCGTCGATGTTCGCCCGTGTCCCCGGGCCCGCCCCGCGCGAAGCGACCGACGCGACGATCTCCGCGTACGGCACCGTCGTCACCCGGGAAACGGCGTGCACCACGGGGATCGTGGCCTGGCCGCCGCAGGTGATCATCGAGACGTTCGGGGCGTCGAGGTGCGCACCGAGGTTCACCGGCGGGCACACCATCGGGCCGAGGTGCGCCGGGGTCAGGTCGATCGCCTGGATGCCCGCTTCCTCGTAGCGCGGCGCGTTCGCGGCGTGCGCCTTCGCCGAGGTCGCCTCGAACACCAGGTCCGGCAGCGGGTCCTGGCGCAGCAGCCAGTCGACGCCTTCGGCGGACGCCGCGATCCCCTCGGCGCGGGCGCGCTCGAGGCCGTCCGACTCGACCACGCCGACCACGTAGCCGACTTCGATCACTTCACTGCGCCGCAGCTTCGCCAGCAAATCGGTGCCGATGTTGCCGGGGCCGACGATCGCCGCCATCACGGGAGCCATGCCCCGACCGTCGCACCGGGCGGGCCGGTCGGAACAGCCCGGTGTTCCGTTCAGTGGAACGCGGGGACCGGACGGCGGGCGCGCTGGATCACCGCCGCGGCCCCGAGGGCGATCACTCCCCCGCAGGTCATGACGGCGGGAACCGACACGGCGTCCACCACGAAGCCGCCGGCCAGCGCCCCCGCGGAGAGGGTGGCCTGGAAGGACGCCGTGAACAGGACGGTGGCCGCCTCGGGCGCGTCCGGCGCTTCGCGGGCGAACCAGGCCTGGGAGCACACCGGCACCCCGCCGTAGGCCACGCCCCAGGCCACCAGGGTCAAGAGCGCGCCGATCGGCCCGGTGTGCGGCAGCGCCAAGACCGCCACCGCGAGCACCGCCGCGGCGATCGCGAACCCGGCCCGGTGCCGCCCGGCCAGGAAGGAGCCCGCGATCCCGGCGACGCCGTAGGCGAGCAGATACCCGCTGAGCACCTCCGGCCGGACGACTTCCCGCAGCAGCGGCGTGACGTAGGTGTAGGTGCCGAAGTGCGCCAGCACGACGAGGAAGGTCACCAGCAATCCACTTCGGACACCGCGACGCCGCAGCAGTCCACTCAGGACACTCAGCCGGGTGACCTCCGCCGGCGGCAGCGGCGGCGTGAGGAGCACGAGGGCAGCGGCGGTCCCGAGACTCAGCACACCCAGCAGGAGGAACGCCGTCCGCCAGCCGGCGAGCTGCCCGACGAGGGTGCCGAGCGGCACCCCCAGCACCGAACCGAGCGGCACGGCGGCGAAGATCACCGAGGTCGCTCGCGCGGCGGCCGCCGTCCCGACGAGCCGGGGCGCCAGGCCGGCGCCGATCGACCAGAACCCGCCGATGACGACGCCGACGAGGAAGCGGGCGACCAGCAGCACCCAGAACGCGGGCGCGGCGGCGGCGAGGAAGCCGGCGGCCGCGAGCAGGACCAGGAGACCGCCCAGCATCAGCCGGCGGTCGAGCCGGCCGGCCGCGACGGTGACCGCCGGCGCGGCGACCGCGGCGACAAAACCGGGCACGGTCATCGTCCAGCCGGCGGTCCCGGCCGAAACGCCGAACGCGGCCGCGATCGGCGTCAGCAGCCCGATCGGCAGGATTTCGGTGGTGACGATGGCGAAGATCCCGACGGTGACGGCAAAAACCGCGGGCCACCGCGGCGCTGGTGCGTTCATGATCCCCAGTGAAGCGGCGGCGGCCCCCGCGGTCTGGCCGGTTTGCGACAGCTTGCCCGGCCGGCGGGGTCATGGCGGATTCCCGCCGGTTTGATCGACTCCGGATCGGGGCAGTTCCGGGATGCACCCGATCGAGGAGGTTGTGATGGCCGAACGGCGTTGGCACCTGATCCCGGCCACGGCTACGCTGTGCTGGCTGTACCTGGGCATAGGGGCGGTCCTGCTCGTCACCAGCATCGTCACCCTGACCGGCACTGAGGGCCGGATGCCCGCCCTGACGGTGGTCGCCGCGGTGGCGGCGGTGGCCTTGATCGCCCTCTCCGTGGTCGGCTTGGCCCGCCCGAAACTCCGCGGCCGCTGAGCCGAAACCGACCGGCCGGGCCCCGCGGCGGCGCCGAGGCCCGGCCGGAAACTCCCTACAGCTCCTGGTGATCCGCGTGGTCCACCCGGGCTTCGGGCACCGGACGGCCGTCGCTCACCCGGAAGTCGTCCACGCCGTCGAGCACGAACGTCGGTGTGCCCGCCACCTTGTCCGCGCGGCAGTGGTGCACGTCGGCGTCGGCTACGTCCCGCAGGACGAACGCCGGGCGCGTGTCCGGCCTGCCGAAGCGCACGTCCACGTTGTCCCAGCTGATTTCCCGGGCGTGGCGGACGAAGAAGCCGTACGCCGGGAGCGTGCCGAACATCGACGGCTCCGGGTAGGCGGTTTCCAGCTCCGGCGGGTTCTGCACCGCGTCGCCCGGAGTGAGCCCACCCGCCAGGTGGTGCCGGATGTTGCTCAGCTTGACGTCCTCGACGGGGTGGCCCGGAATGCCCGAGAAGCACGACGGGTAGCGCGGGTCCGCGTCGTACGTCGTGACGTCGCTGATGCTCACCCGGCGCAGGAACCCGACCGGGATCCCCGCCGGCCCGCGCATCCGCGCGCCCAGCCGGAGGAACAGCGGCATCTGGACGTTGCGCATCGTCAGGTTGCTGATCGTCACGTCTTCGAGCCACCCGCCGTCGACCGTTTCCAGGGCCAGGCCGCGGCAGTGTTCGAAGACCACGTTGGAGATCGCGATGTTGCGGAACCCGCCGTTGGACTCGGTGCCGAACTTGACCCGGCCGGTGCGGCCGTAACCCGCGGTCTTGAACGTGCCGCCGACGAGGGTGCCGAGGTCGTAGCCGCTGACGAAGCAGTTGTCGATGGTGACGTTCTCGGTGTCGCGCACCTGGTTCAGCGCATACGAACTCTTGAGCACGATGGCGTCGTCGTTCGGCGAATTCACCGTCGTGCCGGCGATCCGCACGTTCTTGCAGCAGTCGATGTTGATGCCGTCGCGGTTGGTGTCGATCACCAGTCCCTCGATGCGGAAGTTGTCCACGCCGGTGGGGAGGATGCCGAAGTGCCCGCCGTTGACGATCGTGATGTCGCGGATCGCGACGTTGCGGCACAGCTTCAGCGCGATCGCCTTGTTCCCGTTCAGCGGCGCGGATTCCGCGCTGCCGCCGGCGACGAGGCCCTTGCCGTCGATCTTGCCGGGCCCCTCGATGGTGACGTTCTCGAGGTTCTCGCCCCAGATCAGGCTGTTGTGCCAGTGGCTGTGCCCGAAGTCCTGGTATGGGTTGCCCGCGCCGGGTTCGGCCGGATCGTAGCCCTGGCCGCCGGCCGGGGCGGCGGCCAGGATCGTCGCGTTCGCGGCGAGGTACAGCGCGATGTTGCTCTTGAGGTGGATCGAATAGCTCGCGTAGGTCCCGGCGGGGAAGTACACGGTTCCGCCGCGGGTCGCGGCCCCGTCGATCGCGCGGTTGATCGCGGCGGTGTCGATGGTGCGCCCGTCGCCCTTCGCGCCGTATTTCGTGACGTCGAAGAAGCGCCCCAGCGGGCCCGCCGGTTCGTCGGCTCCGGCCGCCTGGGATCCGGCCAAGGGCAGCGCGGCGCCCGCGGCTCCCCAGGCGACGACACGACGGCGGCTCAACGCTCTTCCCACAAGATCTCCCTCATCTCGCCATGGCGGAAGCCCTGCTTCCGACGGCGGATCGGGAACGGATCTCACGCTAAAGGCAAAAGATCCGATGAGTCAAGCGGGTCGCGGCCGACGCGGGCGCATGATCAGCGCCGCGACGGAGTACACACAAGGGTTCTCGCCGCGGTTCGCGTAGGAATGCTCGACGTCGGCGGGAAAGTAGAGCGAATCGCCCGCCGCCAGGACGTACTGGGCCTCGCCGGCACCGAGGCTCAGCGTGCCCGACTCCACGGCGACGAATTCGTGGGAACCCGGGGCGTAGGCGGGGAACGTGCCCGCGTCGCAGCCCGGCGGCAGGGTGGTGCGGATCCACTCGAAGTTGACGCCGGGGACGACCGGCGTCAGCACCGTGCGGTGCCAGCCGCCGGGTTCGGTGACGTGTTCCTGGTCGGCGGCGCGGCGGAGGATCACCCGATCGGTCTCGAGGTCGGCCAGCAGCCGGGAGACCGGCAGCCCCAGGCCGTCGGCGATCCGGGACAGCACCACGACCGTCGGCGTCTTCTCGCCGCGCTCGATGGCCGACAGCATGCTGACGCTGACCCCGGCGGCCTTCGCCAGGGCACTCAGCGCCAGCCCGCGGCCGGCGCGGAGGTCGTGCAGGTGGCGGCCGAGGATCACCGGATCGATCATTCCTCTATAATAGCGGTCATGTCCACTATAGCGGAAGCGACGGAGGCCGACGCCGAAGGCATCGCGGCCGTCTTCGCGCCGTACGCCACCGATTCGGTCGTCACGTTCGAAACCACACCGCCCACCGCGGCCCAGTGGCGCACGAAGATCCGCGAGAGCGCGTGGCCCTTCCTCGTCCTCGTCGAAGATGGCGAGATCCGCGGGTACGCGCTGGCCACACCGTGGCGGCCGAAGCCGGCGTACCGGTACTCGGTGGAGACCACGATCTACCTCGCCCCCGAGGCCGCCGGCCGCGGCCACGGGCGGCGGCTGCTCGACGAACTGCTGAAGCGGTGCGCGGCCGCCGGAGCCCGGCAGGCGATCGCGGTCGTCGTCGACTCCGGCAACCCGGCGTCGCGGAACCTGCACCGCGCGGCCGGGTTCACCGACGCCGGTGTGCTGCGCCGGGTCGGGTTCAAGCACGACCGCTGGCTCGACACCCTGCTGCTGCAGCGGGAATTGGGCTGACCCGCCGCTTTCGCGGGAATCGGCGGAGCAAGTCCACCGGCGGATGTCGATCGAGGGCTGCTGCCCGTGTGGGCACAGTTCGCCGTGAGTCTTGTCGTCGAGCCCCTGGGGCGCGAATACTCCTGCCATGAGGTCGTCGCTCACGACACCGCAGGTGGAGCAGGGCAGGCGTCCCGTTCCGCCGGTGCGGCGGGAGGGCCTGCCCGGGCTGCTCGCGCTGCAACGCGCGGCGGGCAACCGTGCGGTGGCCGCCGTTCTGGCCCCGGCGCCGGTCTCGGTCCCGGTCGCGGTGCAGCGGTGTGGGTCCGAGCGGCACGACGGGTGTCCCTGTGCGGAGACGGCCGAGCCGGAGAACGTCCAACTGAGCCAGACGGGCGCCCCGGTGCAGCGGAAGGTCGACGAGAAGGCGTTCGCGGCGACCGGCGGCCGGATCGAAGAGGTCGGGGACACCACCGGCGGCGGCTTCGGTGAGGGCTCGACCGAGTCGAACGAGTTCCTGCTGTGGAACTACCAGGTCGGCCGGCCGGAACCGCAGGCGCAGCACACGACGTACCTCAAGGACAAGGTCCTGGGCGCGGGCCGGTGGCCGGACATGCTGCGGGCCGACAAGGCGCTGCAGGTCGCGGTCGTCGGCGGCGCCAGTTCCAGTGGCGGTGCCGCGGTCGCGACACCCCTGTCCGTCGCACGGGCGGACCGGGTCAAGGCGTCGCTGGTGTCGGGTGGCATCGCGGCCGGCCGGGTGGTGACGAGCGGGGCCGGGAGCCGGCACCCGTTCGCCGACGAGACCAGCTCGGAGAACATGGCCCGGAACCGGCGCGTGGAGGTCTTCCTCTTCCGCCCGGCCAAGCGGGTCGCGGCGCAGGCGGGGGTGACCGTGTCGGCGTCGAACCTGTCGGCGGCGGTGCCCGTCGGCTTCAGCCGCGACACCTCGAACCCCAACCTGCTCGTGCTCCGCTGGCGCCCGTTCGTCTTCACCGCGGACGTGGTGGCGGCCGGCCCGGCGGACATGGCGGTCGGCATCCTCCAGTTCCTGCGCGGTGACAGCCGGATCGGCAGCTACCGGTCGGGGGCGGGGCCGTTCCTGCTCGACTTCGGCCGCTGCATGCAGCCCGACCTGCCGTGCAAGGACGTCGCCGAGTCGCGGGGACGCTTCAGCGGCCCCGGTCAGGTGACCGGTCCCGGTGCGGGCACGGTGCGCATGGCCGACGCGCCGGGTTTTGTGATGCCGGTCAAGGTGACCGATCCCCGGCAGGGGACGCTGGTCTCGTCGCACTGGGAGATGGAGTTCGTCGCCGTCATCGGGGCGCACGTGGGCGGCAAGTTCCTCCCGGTGAAGTCGGTGGTCTGGTCCCTCGCGGACGACCACGCGGTCGACGCGACCGGAACGCTGAACCCCGCACGGACCGCCGCCACGGCACAGGCGCCACAGGACGGCGCGCCCGGCGACCTCGACATCGAGCAGGCGATGTCGGGACGGACCTGTCGCTTCATGGCCCGGCGCCTGAACGGCTTCTGCCGCCCGGAACTCGCCTAGGTGCTCATCCGCACCGACGCCGCCGGCGGCACCCACGAGTTCGTGGAGCGGTCACTGACAAGAAGACCGGGCTGCTCGATCCGGGCTAACGGGACTTCGCCCGCAGGTGCAGCCGCTCGCCCTGCTTCCCGAACAGGCTGAGGATCTCCGCCGGCCGTCCGCCGACCGCGCCGAACCAGTGCGGGAGCCGGGTGTCGAACTCCGCGGCCTCGCCGGGGCCGAGCGTCATGTCCCGGTCGGCCAGGATCAGGCGCAGCCGTCCCGAGAGGACGTACAGCCACTCGTAGCCCTCGTGGACCTGGGGCTCGGGTTCACCCGTCTCCGGTTCCAGGACCATCTTGAACGCCTGCGGCGCGCCCGGCTGGCGGGTCAGCGGCAGCACCGTCATCGTCGCGCCGTTGTGCCGCGGGATGCGGCGCGCGGTCAGGCGGACCCGGGGGTCGCCGACCTCGGGCGCGCCCACCAGCTCGTCCAGGGGCACCTGGTGCGCCTGGGCGATCGGCAGCAGCAGCTCCAGGCTCGGCTTCCGCTGGCCCGACTCGAGCCGGGACAGCGTGCTCTTCGAAATCCCGGTCGCCTCGGACAGGTCGGCCAGGGTGACCCGCCGCTGCGTGCGGACCCGTTTGAGCCGGGGGCCGACCTCGGCCAGGGCCTGGGTGATCGCGTCCGTCATGCCTCCAGGAAACCCCCTTGTCCCGGAAACGGCAACATTAGTTGTCGAATCGGTCAGGCCGGGTTCAAGGTGGCGGCATGAGCGAAAACAACAGCTTCGACGTACTGGTGGTGGGTGGTGGCGCCGCGGGACTCAGCGCCGCCCTGATGCTGGGCCGGGCGCGGCGGCGCGTCGCGGTCGTCGACGGGGGCGCCCCGCGCAACGCGCCGGCGTCGCACATGCACGGCTTCCTCTCCCGCGACGGCCTGCCGCCGTCGCAGCTCCTGGAAATCGGCCGCGACGAACTCCGCGGTTACGGCGTGGAGGTCCTCGAAGACCACGTGACCCGGCTCGACCACGGCTTCACCGCCCGCTTGGCGGGCGGCCGGGAGCTGACCGCCCGGCGCGTGCTGATCGCGACCGGCGTCCACGACGACCTGCCGGACGTCCCCGGCCTGCGGGAAAGCTGGGGCACCGACGCGGTGACGTGCCCCTACTGCCACGGCTACGAGGTGCGCGACCAGCCCCTCGGCGTGCTCGGGACCCAGCCCGAGAGCGTCGAGCACGCGCTGCTGGTCCGCCAGTGGTCGCCGGACGTCGTCTACTTCTCGCACACCGAGCCGGTGTCCGAAGAGGACCGTGAACGGCTCGACGCGCGCGGGATCCGCGTGGTCGACGGCCTGGTGACCGCCGTGCGGCGCGAAGACGGCCACCTCACCGGCGTCGAGCTCGGGGCCCGGTTCGTGCCGCGGACGGCGCTGTTCATCCGCACCCGGACCGTCCCGCA
This sequence comes from Amycolatopsis sp. A133, assembly GCF_031082405.1. Lineage (GTDB taxonomy): Bacteria > Actinomycetota > Actinomycetes > Mycobacteriales > Pseudonocardiaceae > Amycolatopsis. The sequence continues at coordinate 34,063 of NZ_JAVHJU010000049.1, read as the reverse complement.
CGACGAGCTCCTGCGCGGCCTCGGCTACGAAGAGGGCGACGTCGACCCGTCCGGCAAGACCGGCGTGCCGGGCGTGTGGGCCGCGGGGAACGTCGTCGACGCGCGGGCGACCGTGATCATCGCCGCGGCCCAGGGCGCGGCGGCGGCCGGGGCGCTGAACCACGACCTCGTCACCGAAGACGTCCGGCGGGCGGTCGACGCGCTCGGCGGCTTCTCCCCCGCCGCGGAACGCGCGGCCGCCGGGGCGCGCTGAAGTCCTGGCGTCCGGCGGTCCCGCGTGCCACTCTCGGCGGATGCGTCCGACGCTGTACGAATTCGCCAGCGGCGAGCCCGCGTTCCGCGCGCTGGCCGCCGCCCACCACGCACGCTGCCTGGCCGACCCGGAGCTGAACCACCCGTTCTCGAAACCCGACCAGCACCCGCAGCACGTCGACCGGCTCGCCTGGTACTGGGCCGAGGTCATGGGCGGGCCGCCGCGGTTCAGCCGCGAGTGCAGCGACCATTCGGCGATGCTCCGGATGCACGCCGGCAACGGCGACATCAGCGACCTCGGCCGCCGGTTCGTCGCCTGCTTCGTGCAGGCCGCGGACGACGCCGGCCTGCCCGCCGATCCGGAGTTCCGCGCCGCGCTGCGGTCCTACATGGAGTGGGCGGTGGCCGAAGTGCTCGCCTACCCCGGCCCGCCCGGCGAGGTCCCCGCCGGGCTGGCCGTGCCGCGCTGGTCGTGGGCGGGGCTGCAGCCGGTGTAACGACCGGGGCGGCCGCCGCGTCTTCCGGGCGACGACAGGCTGTGGAGGTCCGTCGCCAGAGCCGGTCCGGACGGGTAACCCCCACTCGCCCGGACCGGTTCGCGGGCGACGTCCGATACCCGCGAGCGTCGCCGCCCCGGGCCGGGCCAGACTGGCCGCCATGCTCCTCGACCGCTTCCTCCTCGCCTCCCGGGGTTTCGAGCACCACCTCCGCGCGGTACCGCCCGGCGGCTGGGCCGCCCCGACGCCGTGCAGCGAGTGGGACGTGCGGGCGCTGGTCAACCACATGACCCGCGGCAACCTCAACTACATCGGCCTGCTGCGCGGCGCGACCCGGGATGAGTTCCTGGCCCGGCGGGACGAAGACGCCCTCGGCGACGATCCCGTCGCCGCGTACACCGCCTCGGTCCGGGCCTGCGCGGACGCCTTCGCCGGGGAAGGCGCGCTGGACCGCGTGGTCGACTACCCGCTCGGCGAGCTCACCGGGCGGCGGGCGCTGGCCGTGCGCACGGCGGACAGCACCGTGCACACCTGGGACCTCGCCCGCGCGCTCGGCGCCGACGAGACCCTCGACCCGGGCCTGGTCGCGTGGATCGACGACGACCACGACACGATCTTCGCCGGGCTGGCCCTCGGTCCGCGGGTCTTCGCCGAGCCGCCGCCCGCGGCGCCCGGCGCGTCCCGCCAGGATCGGCTGCTCACCCGGTTCGGCCGCGAGCCTCGCCCAGCCGGCCCACCAGCTCGGTGAGCGCGGGCCCCAGCGGCCGGTCGACCCGCACCGAGGCGTAGCGGTCGCCCCGGGTTTCGCCGCGGTTGACGATCACCACCGGCTTGCCCGCGTTCGCCGCGTGGCGGACGAACCGCAGCCCGGACATCACCGTCAGGGAGGAGCCGAGCACCAGCAGCGCCGCGGCGGCGTCGACCAGCCGGTAGCACTCCTCGACCCGCGGCCGCGGCACGTTCTCGCCGAAGAACACGACGTCCGGCTTGAGGATGCCCCCGCAGGCCTCGCACGGCACCGGCCGGAACCGGCGCACGACGTCGCCGGGCAGTTCGGCGTCGCCGTCCGGGTTGATCCGGGTGGCTTCCCCCGTGAAGCCGGGGTTGGCCGCCCGCAGCCGCCGGTCGAGGTCCGCACGCGGGCCGGTGCGGCGACAGCCCAGGCAGACGACGCGGTCCAGGCTCCCGTGCAGCTCGACGGCGTCCGCGGTGCCCGCCGCCTGGTGCAGGCCGTCGACGTTCTGCGTGATGACACCGGAGACGTAACCGCCCTCGCGCAGGGCGGTCACGGCCCGGTGACCGTCGTTGGGGTCGGCGCGGGCGATGGTGCGCCAGCCGAGGTGGCTGCGCGCCCAGTACCGCTGCCGCCCTTCGGCGCTGGTGACGAACTCGTCGTAGGTCATCGGCGTGTGCCGGCGCAGGCTGCCGCTTTCGCCGCGGTAGTCCGGGATCCCGGATTCGGTGGACAGCCCGGCCCCGCTGAGCACGGCAACACGCCCGCGAGCGACGACGTCCGTCAGCTCGTCGAGGCTGGACGTCCGCGGCAGCGGCGCGTCCGCCGACGTCCAGGACAGGGTGGGGCGGGTCCGCACCAGGCCAGGGTACGTGCGCCGGGTGCGGACCACGCGGCAGGCGCGGATCGGGCATCCTTTCCCGGTGCTGATCACGAACGAGTTCTGGGCCACCACGGCGCAGGTCATCCCCGCGCTGTTGCTCGCCGTCGTGCTGGCGGAGCGGACCGACCGGCCGAAGCGGGCCGAGCCGTCGCCCGGTTCGCCGCCGCCCAAGTCCTTGAGCGTCGTGTTCAGCACGGCGATGCTGGTGTCGATCGCCTTGGGCGTTTCGGCCGAGTTCCTGGCGCTGGACGGCCTGCTCGGCGGGGGCGGCCGGGGGTCGGCCCGCGTGGTGGTCATCGCGATCGGGGTCCTCGCGTTCTGGGTGGTCGCGGTCGCCGCGATGCGGCGAGGCGGGCGGTTCTTCCCGGAGGAGGACGACGACGCCCTGGACCGGCTCCCCCTCGGCCGGTCCCTCGCCGTGACCACCGTCGCCGTGGGCCACTTCCTGATCGCGTTCGCCGTGGCGGTCCTGCCACTGGCGGCGGCGATCTGGCTGGCGGTCCGGATCTGACCGGGGTCCCTCACCTCGCCCGGACGGGGAAGTCCGGCAGCGTGAGCGCCGAGTGCTCGGGGCGCGGCGTGCGCGGCACCGTGGTGAGCTGCCGGAGCGCGGCGTTGCGTCGCTCGAGCGCTTCCGCCGTCGCGGGGAAGAGCGTCGCCTGGCCTTCGCCGACCATGGCCTGGTTGCGTCCGACGAAGTCCCGCAACCGGCTCTCGTAGGCCGCGAAGGCCTCGGCGTGGTCCGGGATGGTGGCCAGGGCGTGGCCGAGCACGTACGCGCCGGCGAGCGCGAGGCTGGTGCCCTGGCCGGTCAGGAAGGACGGGGCGTGGGCGGCGTCGCCGACGAGCGCGACGCGGCCGGCCGACCAGCGCGGCAGGTGGATCTGGCTGATCACGTCGAAGAACAGGTCGTCGGCTTCTCGCATCGCCGCGACCATGCGCGGAATCTCCCAGCCGTCACCCTCGAAGGTGCGGGCGATCAGGTCGCGCTGGGCCTCGGGGTCGCGGAACGCCTCGATCGGCGCTTCCGCCCGGGCGAAGACCAGGAAGCCGTGGACCTCTTCGCTGTCGAGGACCGCGTACAGCGCCGCGCCCTTGCCGGGGGTGCTCCACGCGAGCCCCTCGCGGAAGAGCCCGAAGTTGTTGGGCATGGTGAACCCGGCGAAGCTGTAGCCGAGGTAGCGGTGGAACCGCGCCTCGTCGCCGAAGACCAGCCCGCGAGTGCGGGAATGCAGGCCGTCGGCTCCGATCACCAGGTCGTAGGTGCCCCGGCGGCCGCTCCGGAAGGTGACGTCGACGCCGTCGGCGTCCTGCGTGAGGGTTTCGACGGAGTCGCCGAAGCGGAAATCGGCGTCGTCGCGCACCAGGTCGTACAGCGTGCGGATCAGGTCGCCCCGGCGGATTTCGAGGTCGTCGCCGTCGACGCCGCCGATGACCGCGTTCGGGTCCAGCGACGCCACTTCCCCGCCGTCGGCGTCGAGGAAGGTCAGCCGCCGGGTGGAGATGTGCAGGTCGCGCAGCCGGGGCAGGATCCCCATCCGCCGGACGGCGTCCAGGGCCGTGCCGCGGACGTCGATGGGGTAACCGCCGACCCGCAGTTCGGGCGTCTTCTCCACAACGGTGACCTCGAACCCCGCCTGCCGCAGCCAGAAGGCCAGGGCGGGACCGGCGATGCTCGCGCCCGAAATCAGGACTGATCGACTGGTCATGACATCTCCTATAGCTAAGTTAGGTATCTAGATTGGAGGTGCGACAATGCCTGAGCGACATCCCGACCTGACCCGAATATATACCTAAGTTAGCTATCTAAGAGGTGTGATGGCCGACACAGAAGCCGGCGACGTGGCCGAGCTGCGCTCCGTGCTGCCCCGGATCATGCAGCTGGGCAACCTGATGAACCGCAGTGGCCTCGGCGAACGGGCGATGAAGGCGATCGGGGCCGACCTCGACCGGCCCGGCCTGTCGATCATCCTTTCGCTGCACATGACCGGGAAGGCGCTGCGCGTCGGGGAGATCGCGGACCGGATGCAGGTCGCCGGACCGCACGTCACGCGGCACCTGCACGTGCTCGAACGACGGCGGCTGGTGCGCGGACTGGCCGATCCCGACGACCGGCGCGCCCGGCTGGTCGAGCTGACCCCGGACGGCGCCGGGATAGCCGACCGGTACGTCACGACGCTGCTCGGCTGGTTCGGCGAGGCGTTGTCCGGGTGGTCGCCGGAGGACCGCCGGACCTTCTACGACCTGCTCCTGCGGTTCACCGACGACTTCGCGGCGTTCCTTTCGGCGACCGGCGAAGACGGGTGAGGCGGCTCACCCGCTGAGCCCCTCCCGGACCGAGACGTCCATAAAGGACTCCAGCAGGGTCGTCAACCCGGGGTCCCCGCGGCCGTTCAGCTCGTCGGAGGCGATGCGGCGGGCCACGCCGGCCAGGAAGTCGGCGATCTGGACCCGGGCGTCCGACCGGGAGTCGACGAACCGCACGCCCGCCAGGCGCGGGCCGAGGGTGGCCTTGAGCTGCAGCACGCGCTCGGGGGTGAGGGCCAGCTGCTCGTCGTGGACCAGCTCGACCGGGGTGCCCTCGCCGCTCCAGTACCGGACGGTGTGGATCACCGCGGGCACCAGCGGGTCCAGGCCCGGATCGCTCGCCGGCCGGGCCCGGTAAGCGGCGACGCGCTCGGCGCCGCCGCGGAACGAGGCGACGATCTCGCCGGCTTCGCCCGGGACCGCGGCGAGTTCGTCGACCAGCGCGAAGAACTCCTCCGGCGACGTCGTCACGCCGCGACGGGGCTTCCGCCGCAGCACGCTGGTGAACGCGGTCAGGAAGAACTCCCAGCGGGCGGCGCCGAAGGCGGCCGGGCCCGTGCGGTGGAGGGTGCGGGCCATCGTGCCGGTCCCCTGCTCGGCGAGCAGCGTGACCGCGGCGCGCACGGCGAAGAACGTCTTGCCGGTCAGGTGCACGTGGCCGCGGCCGTCGAGCGGGCCGTCCGGAGCGAGCAGCCATTCGAGCACCGCGCGGTGCTTGGCGCGCAGCAGGTGGTTGGCCTTGTACTCCTCGGCGGGCGAGCCGATGCGGGCGCGGATCTCGCGCACGCAGGCGACCGCCTCGGGCACGGGCATCCGGATGCCGGCGTGGGCGAAGACGTCCGTCTCGCCGCCGAGCAGGTTCTCGCCCTCCGAGCCCGACTCGTCGCAGGCGATCTCGACCGGGCGCACCCGGGCGATCGTGCCAGAGGCGACCGGGCCGCGGCGACCGGATTACCCGCCGCGGCGCAGCGGTCGCCCGTCCGCCCCGAACCGGCGCAGCAGCGAAAACGCTTGCGGGGACGGCCCGTGGTCGCGGAGGTACCGCAACCGCGCCAGTGCCGGCTCCACGCCGGGGCGGCCGCCGTCCGGCACCCACCACAGGGCCGTCGACGGCTGCGGCGTCCGCGCGAACCAGCGGCGGCGGCGCAGCAAGAACTGCCCGTGCGCGCTGCGGTAGACGAATTCGTGCAGGCTCCGGTAGTCGCGCCACACCGACACGTTGACGACCAGGCCGACGCCGCCGTGCGCCGCAACGATCGCGTGCCCGGATCCCGCGCCCAGCCGCCAGACGAACCCGGGTGCGGCTTCCGCCAGCCGCGCGACGGCGTCGAAGGCGTTCGCGAACCCGGCCATGACCGGATCGTCCAGCGGCGCCCGCGGCACCGCGACGTTCACCTGAGCCAGCTCGGCCACCGCGCCAGCGTAGACCGTGGTTGACTGGCGGCATGCTGCCCTGGGACGGGGAACTCGCCGGCCGGCTCGACCGGCACACCGTGACCTCCGCGCTGTTGCGCGGCAACCCGCTCGACGACCCGCACGAACGGCCGCTGTGGGTGTACGTCCCGCCCGGCTACGACGACGGCGACGAGCGGTACCCGGCGGTGTACGTCATCCAGGGCTACACCGGGCACCTGACGATGTGGGCCAACCGGACACCGTTCCGGCAGCCGTTCGTGGAGACGGCCGACGCCGTCTTCGCCGGCGGCGCCCCGGGCTGCATCGTGGTGTACGTCGACGCGTGGACCGCGTACGGCGGCTCGCAGTTCGTCGATTCGCCGGGCACCGGCCGCTACCACTCCTACCTGTGCGACGAGATCGTGCCGTGGGTCGACGAGCACTACCGGACCCTCCCCGGCCGCGACTCCCGCGCGATCACCGGCAAGTCGTCGGGCGGCTTCGGCGCGATGATCACCCCGATGCTGCGGCCGGACCTGTTCGGTGCGCTGGCGACGCACGCGGGTGATGCGCTGTACGAGCTGTGCTACGTCCCGGACTTCGGCAAGGCGGTCCGCGAGCTGCGCGACTACGACCAGGACATCCAGGCGTGGTGGGCGGACTTCCGCAGCCGCCCGGCGTTCACCAAGCCCGAGGATTCGACCCTGCTGATGATGCTCGGCGTTTCGGCGTGCTTCTCGGCCCGGGAGGACGGAACGCCGGAGCTGCCGTTCGACCCCCGGACCGGCGCGCTGCGGCCGGAACAGTGGCAGCGCTGGCTGGACTGGGACCCGGTCCGCATGGTGCCGGGCCACGCGGAGGCGGTCCGCTCGCTGCGAGCGGTGTGGATCGACGCGGGCACGAGCGACGAGTGGTTCCTCGACCTGGGCGCGGAGGCGTTCCGGGCGGAGGTGGTCCGGGCGGGCCTGCCGGAGGACCGCATCCACTTCGAGCTGTTCGACGCGGGGCACGGCGGGATCGATTACCGGTACCCGCTTTCGCTGGCCTGGCTGGCGGAGCGGCTGGCCCGCTGACGTCACCGACCGGCGGCCCCACCTCGGCGACACACCACCTCGTCCGGGGCGGTTTGCCCTGCTGCGGCGGAAACGCCCGAGGCGGTGAAGTGCACCGGGCGGTAGCCGGCCGGCCGGCCGGGGCTGGTGTTGAACCGCGCGCGGAATTCCGGCTTGTCGCCGGTCGGCCGGGGGTCGCTGCCGGTGTGTCGTGATCTTCCGAGGACCGCAGCCCGGTTTTCGCCACCGCCTTCGTTAAGCTCGCCCGATGGTCACCGAGACCGAACTGGCTCTGCCCGGCGGGCGCTCCCTGCACGTCTACGACACCGGCGGCCCCGCGCGGCTCACCGTCTTCTGGCACCACGGCACCCCCAACACCGGGGCGCCGCCCGAACCCCTGCTCCCCCTCGCCGCGGAGCTCGGGGTGCGGTTCGTGTCCTACGACCGGCCCGGTTACCTCGCCTCCACTCCGGTGCCCGGGCGGACCGTCGGGAACGCCGCCGGCTGCGTGACCGCCGTCGCCGATGCGCTCGGGGTCGGTGAGTTTGCCCTGATGGGGCACTCCGGGGGCAGCTCGCACGCCCTGGCCTGTGCCGCTCTGCTGCCGGAGCGGGTGCTCGCCGTGGCGAGCCTGGCCGCCGTGGCGCCCTATGACGCCGGGGGGCTCGACTGGTTCGGGGGCATGGCCGCCGCGAGCGCCGCCTCGCTGCGCGCCGCCGCCGAAGGGCGGGCGGCCAAGGAAAAGCACGAGGCCGCCGCCCGGTTCGATCCCGACGTCTTCACCGCCGCCGACATGGCCGCGCTCACCGGGTCCTGGTCGTGGCTGGACGACGTCGTGCGCGCGGCCCTCGCCGGCGGGCCCGGCGGGCTGATCGACGACGATCTCGCCTACGTCGCCCCGTGGGGGTGCGACCCCGCTTCGATCGGCGCGCCCGTCCTGCTCGTGCACGGCGAGCAGGACCGGATGGTGCCCGCCACGCACAGCGCGTGGCTCGCCGCGCGGTGCCCGGCCGCGGACCACCGGCCCACGCCCGGCGACGGGCACCTGTCCGTGCTGCGCCACGCCGGCGACGCCCTCACCTGGCTCGCCGATCAGGGCACCAAGGCCAGCGAAGCGACGACCGGCGCCAGGTAGAGCACCGGGAACGCCAGGTGCGCGTACGACCGCGCCCGCGCCACGGTGACGAGCGCGCCGGTGAAGTACAGCACCAGGCCGATCGCCGCCGCGATGCCGATCGGCGGCCAGAAGAGCCCGGCGATGAGCCCGAGCGCGCCGGCCGCCTTGGCCGTGCCGAGCCACGGCCACCACGACCGGGGCACGCCGTACTCGGTGATCGGCTCCACGACCCACTTCGCGTGGGCGAACATCGAGACGGCCGAGAAACCGACCCAAGCGGCGGCGGCGACGGTGACGATCAGGTGAGCGGTGGACATCGGAGCTCCTCGCGGGATTCGCGGTCCCCGGTCGGGGTCCGTCACCCCCACGACTCCGCGGCCGGGGCCGATGTGACAGCTCGGGCTGTGACGGCGGTCACTGCCGCGCGAAGTGCGCCAGGACCATTTCGACCAGCGCGGTGACGTCGGCGCCGGCCATCGGCCGGCCGGTCATGCCCATCCGGTGCAGCAGCGTGCCGACCACGACGTCGATGAAGAACAGGACCCGCTGCTCCGGCTCGCCGAGCGCGTCCTGGAGCGCGAGCCGGTACGGGTCCTGCAGCCGCGAGGACAGGACGTCGCGCAGGGCCGGATCGCTGACCGCGTCGCTGAACACGCCGGCGAAGCTGTCGCCCACGCCGGGTTCGCCGATCTTCGCGGCGATCCAGCGGATGGCCGCGGACAAGATCCCGGCCGGGCTCCCGTCCGACGGCGGCAGGGGGCCGAACGCGTCCAGCAGGCAGTCCACGATCAGCTCGCCCTTGGACGGCCAGCGCCGGTAGATCGTCGTCTTGGCGATGCCGGCCTCCGCGGCGATGCGTTCGACGGTGGCGCGCGCGTACCCGAGGTCGTGAACCGTGCGCAGTGTCGCGGCGAACACGACGTCGTGAACGCCGGCGCGGGGACGGCCCGGGGGCCGGGCGGGCGAAGCCATGGCGCCACCGTACCGGTTTTCGCTACCTTGGGTTTCGATACCTCAAGTTTCGAAATCAGGGAGAGATCATGTCCGAGGAAACGACCGTGCAGCGTCCCCCGGAGCCGGACTGGCTCACGATGACGACCGGGGAGCTGATCGCCTACCGCGAGGCGGAGAACCGCTTCCGGGCCTCCGCCGCCGCGCGGGCGGTCACCGGGGAGCCGGACCCGGGCGCCGTGATCGAGTGGCGGGAGCTGGCCCTGCCCGGCCGTTCGCTGCCGGTCCGCGTCCACCGGCCGGCGCGGACCGGCGCCGCACTGCCGCTCGTGGTCCACGTGCACGGCGGCGGGTTCGTGGGCACGGCGGTGCAGAGCGACTGGGTCACCAGCCACCTCGCCGCGCAGCTGCCCGCGGTCGTCGTCTCGGTCGAACACCGGCTCGTCGACCCGGAGCACCCCCTGCCGCACGCCGTCGACGACGGCTGGGACGTGCTCCGGCACCTCGCGCGGGACGCCGGGGCCTGGGGCATCGACCCGGCGCGGATCGCCGTCTTCGGCGAAAGCTGCGGCGGGTTGATCAGCGCGCTGGCGGCGATCCGGGCCCGTGAGGCCGGCCTGCCCCTGCGGGCGCAGGTGCTGGTCAACCCCGCGGTCGACACGACCGACGCGATGCTCGACCACCCGTCGGTCACCGAGCACGCCCGGACGCCCACCCTCGGCGTGCCGGTGCTGCGCCTGTTCCGGCGGCTCGCCGCTCCCCCGGGCACCGACGCCCGCGCGCTCTCCCCGCTGCACGCCGACGACCTGGGCGGGCTGGCGCCGGCGCTCGTCGTGGTGCCCACCCACGACCCGCTGGCCGATCACGGCCGCCGCTACGCCGAACGGCTCGAGGCGGCCGGCACCCCGGTGCGGCTCACCGAGCACCCCGGTGCGGGGCACGCCTTCCTCAGCACGCCGGGACTGGTGCCGCAGGCCGGGACGGCGCGGGCGGAGATCCTCGCGTTCCTCCGGGACCGGCTGGCCGCGAACCGCACCTGAGCCGCGCCCGGGAGACCTCGACCGCGGTGCCGTGCCGGGGCCGGAAGTCCCGGCACGGCACCGCGATGTCCACAGTGGAGGGTGGCTACCGGGCTCGCAGCAGCGGCAGGAGCTCCTGGTGGCGGCCGGCCCGGCGCAGCACGGGCGAGCCGGGCCCGGCCGGCTCCCGGGCCCCGGCCCGCAGCGCGGTCAAGAAGCGCACGACCTCGCGCGGCGGCGGCAGGATGTCCTCGCCGCCGAGGTAGGACAGCACGATCATGTCCTCCCCGCACGCCGCCTCGACCGCGGCCGCCCAGCCGTGCACCTCGTCCCAGAGCAGCGCCACGTCGCGCTCGGGGAACCGGCGCAGCCGCCAGTCCACCGCCACGTAGGCCGACACCGGGACGTCGAGGTCCACGGCGCACGATTCGAAGCCGAAGCCGAGTGCTCGCGCCACCTCGCCCAGATACGCGCGCAACCCGCGCTGGAACCAGAATTCGAGATCGGCGTCGATCAGGCCGGACACCCGTTTCCTTTCGCCACGTTCGACAAGACCGGCAGGGGCCGCCACATCATTGTCTTTCGCCACCGCGACGGCTGCCGCGCTTCGTGCGTAGACCGTACCGGCTTCGCCGAATTCGGCCCACCACCGGACATCCTCCCGCGCGGGTCGTGCAGCGACACGGCCGTCTGCACGTGCAATGATCCATTGTGGACGATCAAATCCGCAGGTGACGCAGTTTTTCGCAATTCCGGAAAACCTCGCGCGGGATCTTCGCCGAAATGGCGGCTGCCGAAGTTCAGCCGAACGCAGGAATCGGCACCCGGGTACGGTCCAGATCCGCGAAGAGATCTCCGTGGTCCTCGACGCGCCGCAGCACCTCTCCGGCGGTGAACCTCAGGTGCGTGACGTGCCGGCAGGCGCGGACCTCGTCCCAGGTGACCGGCGTCGACACGGTCGGCTCGTCGCGCCCGCGCAGCGAGTACGGCGCCACGGTGGTCTTGAACGGGTTGTTCTGGCTCCAGTCGATGAAGACCTTGCCCGGGCGCAGGGTCTTCGTCATCCGCGCCACCACGAGATCCGGTGTCTCCGCGGCGAGCCGCTCGGCGAGCGCTTTCGCGTACCGCGACGGCGCACCGCCGTCGGTGGTCGTCACGCCCGCGTACAGCTGCATGCCCTTCGAGCCGCTGGTCTTCGCCACCGGGGACAGCCCGGCTCCGGTGAGGACGTCGTGGAGCCGTTCGGCGACGCGGCAGCAGTCGACCACCGTCGCGCCGGGGCCCGGGTCGAGGTCGAAGACCAGCCGGTCCGGGGTGCGGCGCTCGTCGCCGGGGCCGACCGTCCACTGGTGGACGTGCAGTTCGAGCGCGGCGAGGTTGGCCGCCCAGACGAGCTCGGGCAGGTCGTTGATCAGCGGGTAGGAGACGAGCTCGGGGTCCGTGCCCCGGCCGCCGACGGCCAGGCGCGCCGTGCGGACCCAGCCCGGGGCGTGGCGGGAGACGTCCTTTTCGAAGAACGAGCCGCCGTCGACGCCGTCGGGGAACCGCACGAACGTCATCGCCCGGTCGCGGATGTGCGGCAGCAGCACCGGCGCGACCCGCGTGTAGTAGTCGAGCACCTCGCCCTTGGTGAAACCGGCCCGCGGGTAGAGCACCTTCCCGAGGTTCGACAGCGTCAGCTGCCGCTCGCCGACCCGCACCGTGATCCGGCTGCCCGCCACGGCCCCACGTTACCGCGGCAGGAACCGCCCGGAGACCACCCGCTCGACGAACCGCTCCGCGACATCGCGCAGCTTCGTGTTTTCCCGCTGCGACTGGTCCACCAGGAGGGCGAAGGCGTCGTCGGCGCCGACCTGGCGGATCGCCATCAGCATGCCCTTGGCCTGGTCGATGACGGCGCGCGAAGTCAGCGCCGTCCGGAGGTGCTCGGCCCTCTCCCGGGCCCGCAGGTACCGGGAGTACACGCGGAGGATCGCCTCCACCGCGGCCGTGTAGAGCTCCAGGAGCTGGGCCTCGACCTCCTCGAAGCCGTCGTCCCGCCGTCCGAAACAGTTGACCGCGCCGGAGAACTGCTCGTCGGCCACCAGCGGCGCGGCGAGGAAGCTCCCGAAGCCCGCCTCCCGGGCCCCGCGGGCGAAGTCCGGCCAGCGCTCGACCGCGTCGGACACCGTGGTGCGGACGATCTTGCCGCTGCGGATGGCTTCGAGGCAGGGGCCGTCGCCGATCCGGTACTGCTCGCCGTCGAGTTCGCTCACGACGCCGCTCGTCGCGGTCGCCGTGTGCGGCACCTCGCCGGTGACCAGCGTCACCGACGCCTCGTCGACCCCGGGGACGGCGTGCCGCACCTGCCGGCACACGTGCTGCAGCAGGATCCGGAAGTCGTCCTCTTCCCGCAGGACCGCCGTGAGGGCTTCCAGTGCCCCGGTGACCTCGTCGAACAGCGGCGAGGCCGTCGCGGTGGGGTCGAGCCGTTCCATGTCTGCTCCTCCCGCTCGGGCGCGAAGTGCCCCCGGGTACCCCGTTCGCCGCGAATCCATGTCCGCCGACGTTTATCGGTCGAAGCGAGTTGGTAATCAGCGGGCATGTCGTCGGAACCGGCCTCGCCGGGCGAACTGCCGCTGGACGGTGAGCTAGCCACCGTCGCCGCCCGGATGTCGGGGCTGCTGCTGTCGCGGGAAACCGTCGATTCGGTGCTGGAGCTGATCGTTTCGCTGGCGGGGACGACGATCGCCGCCGCGGCGGGAGTCGGCGTCACCCTCGTCGACGCCGACGGCGGGCTCGTCACGACGAGCGCCTCGGGCCCCTTGGTGCGCGAAGCCGACGCCCTGCAGTACGAGCTCGACGAAGGCCCCTGCATCGCCGCGCTGGCCGATCGTTCGCCGCAGCGGATCGACGATGTCGTCACCGAACGGCGGTGGACGCGGTGGTGCGCCGCGGTGGCCGGCTCGGGGCTGCGGTCGGTCCTCACCGCGCCGATGGTCACCGAAGACGGCTGCCACGGCGCCATCAAGATCTACGGGACGGCTCCCGGTGCCTTCGGGCCCGTGGCCGAGCGGGCGCTGGAGACGTTCGCCGACCGGGCCGCGGTCCTGGTCGCCAACGCCCGCGCCTACGAGCGGGCCAGCCGGTTCAGCGCGCAGTTCAAGGACACCCTCCGCGACCGCGACCTGATCACCCTGGCGAAGGGGTTCCTCATGGGCCGGGACGGCCTCGGCGAGGACGCCGCGTTCGACCGCCTGCTCTCGGTGGCCCGGGCGAACGGCACCAGCCCGGCCGAAGCCGCCGCCCACCTCGTCGGCCCCGCGCCGCGGGAACGGTGAGCGCATGCGTTTCCTGCCCGAGGAGGAACAGCGACAGCAGATCGCCGCCTGCTTCGCCCGGAGCGACCTGACGCTGGAACAGCTGTGGATGCGGTACTTCGCGCTCGGCGGCAGCCTGAGCCTGCTGGAGCTGGACGCCTACCTCAACGGGCTGGTCACGCTGCCGCGCGTCGACCGCGACATGCTCGCCCACGCCGTCAACGAGCGGCTCGACGAGGTGGCCGGGCCGGCCCGCGCGCCCTACAGCCACACGGTCAGCGACGCAAAACCGCTGCACGGCCCCCTCAAGGCCCTGGTCGACCTGCTCGAAGGCGCCCACCGCGCCCCGCCCGAGCGGCTGCCGGCCGTCGTCGCCGAGGCGGGCCGCGCGCTCGACTTGAACATCGGCGTCTACCTGGCCGACTACGACCAGCGCACGCTGGTGCCGCTGCGGCCGGGCGCCGCGGCGCTCGACATCGAAAGCACCGTCGGCGGCGACGTGTTCCGCCGCGCCGAAACCACCGTCACGCCGGACGGCACGCTGTGGACGATCCTCGTCGACGGCGTCGAACGGCTCGGGGTGCTGGAGATCGTCCCGGCCGGCGACGCCGACCCGGCCGACCCGGTGCTGCGGGAGCAGTGCCGCTGGCTGGCCGCGCTGCTCGGGCACCTCGTCACCGTCACCACCCAGTACGGCGACGGCCTGGACCGCCGACGGCGGCACCGGCGCCGTGGCGCCCCCGCCGAGCTGCTGTGGCAGAGCCTGCCGCCGCTCACCGGGGCCACCGAAAGCGTCGTCGTGGGCGTCAGCGTCCAGCCGGCCTACGACCTCAGCGGCACCGTGTTCGACTACGCCCTGTCGGAGGAGCGGGCGCAGCTGGCGGTGTTCGACACCGGTGCGCGCTCCCCCGGCGCGGACACCGCCGTCGTGCACGCCCTGGCCGCCTACCGCGCCGCCCGGCACGTCGGCGCGTCCCTGGGCGAGCAGTTCGCCGCGGTCGGCGCCGAGCTCGAAAGCCGGCCGGACGCCCCGGACGTCTGCGGGGTGCTCGCCGAACTGGACCTGCGCACCGGCGTCCTGCGGCTGCTCGACGCCGGGCACCCCACGCCGCTGGTCGTCCGTGGCGGCGAGGCTCTCCCCGTGCCCGTGCCCGGGCCCGCCGCCGCGCGGTTCGCCTCGGCCGGCGAACCGGCGCCGGCCACCGAGATCCGGCTCGAAGCCGGCGACCTGCTCGTCCTGTACTCCCGCGGTGTCGCCGAAACCACGGACGGAACCGGGGAGCCGTTCGGCCGGGCCCGGATCGCCGGGCACCTCGGCGAGGACGCCGGGGAACTGCCGCCGGAGATCGCCCGCCGGCTCACCCGGGCGGTTTCCGACCACGGCGGCGGCGAGTTCCGGCAGGACGCGGGCGTGCTGATCGCCCGCTGGATCCCCCGCTGACGGTTTTCCTCAGCAGGCGGTGTCGTGCACTTCGGCGGCCAGCAGCTCCCGCAGGGCGTCGGACAGCGACGCGAACATCGGGACGACCGCGGCCAGCCCGGTGATCCGGAACAGCCGCGCCAGCGTCCGGCTGGTCGCCACGACCCCGAACCGCCGTCCCTCGGCACCGGCCCGCTCGGCGGCGGCCGCGAGGGCGCGGGCGCCGGCCAGGCCGACGAAGGCCACCTGCGTGAGGTCCACCACGGTCGTCCCCGGTGGCGCCGCGCGCAGCTCGCGCTCGAGGATCGGCAGGGTCAGCGCATCGATTTCGCCGGTGAGGGTCAGCACCAGGAAACCGGGGCGGTACGCCGTCCGGCGCGCCGTGAGCGGCGCCGACCGGGCAGGGACCGGAAAGGTGGGGGACACGGGTTCGGTTGGCCTTCCGCGCCGGGCGGGGCCGGCGACGCAGTGACGTGATCAAGGACGGGGTCTTGATACCCAAACACCCCGTTCGGAAACGCTCTTCTTCAGGGCGAGACGCCGGTGAAGGCCGACCAGAGCCGTTCCGCGGCGTGGCGGGCCGGGGCGCCGGGGCGGATCTCCCGGGAGCCCTCCGGCCGGTCGGCCGGGTGGCCCCCGAGGTGCTCGACGAGGGCGACGGCCAGCTCGCGGACCTTGACGTTGAACTCCTGGCTGGCGCGGCGCAGGGTCTGCCAGGCCTCCTCCGGCGAGCACCGCCGGAGGGCCATGATCGCGCCTTTCGCCTGCTCGATGGCGGCGCGCGAGGCGAGCAGGTCGAGCATCTGGTCGGGGTCGCCCGCGGTGGCGGTCTCGGCGACCACCAGGGTCGTTTCGGTGAGTTTCGCGTAGCGCCGCAGGACGGCGAGGGTTTCGGGCCCGGGCGCCCGGTCGAGCGTCACCGACAGGACAAAAACCCCGTCCTCATCCCAGAAGCCGGGCAACGCGACGGCGCCGCGGATGGCCGCGGCCGCCGGACCGGCGTCGAAGAGGGTTTCGCGGGTCAGCGCGGGCCAGCGGGAGTCGCCGAAGAGGCAGTCCGTGGTGACCGGCTCACCGGTGGCGTCCGCGACGACGACCGGGCCGCCGTGCGCCAGCTGGACGGGCAGCAGGTGCTCGGCCACCCCGGCGGTGGCCAGCACCCGCAGCGGCCGCTCGCCGTGGCTGACGGTCAGGCCCGCACCGAGCCACCCGGGCAGCTCGCCGCCGATCCGCTCGAGCAGCTCCTGCAGCAGTTCGGCCAGGGGTCTCCAGCGGTCCGCCGCGTTCATCAGTGTCTCGGTCACCGAACCTCCAGCGGTATTGGTCCCCTTCATTTACCGCACCCCGCGGCGCCTCGCCTCCGTCAGCGCGCCGGTTTGTGGGCCCGGCCACGCCGACGGGCGAACCCGCGCGGCCGTCCGGCCCAACCGGATCACCCGGCTGCGCAGGGCCACAGCCGGGGCCCGATGAGGCCCTTCGGTGGCCACGGCGGCCGG
Organism: Amycolatopsis sp. A133; assembly: GCF_031082405.1. Lineage (GTDB taxonomy): Bacteria > Actinomycetota > Actinomycetes > Mycobacteriales > Pseudonocardiaceae > Amycolatopsis. The sequence goes on along the minus strand of NZ_JAVHJU010000049.1, from coordinate 17,642 downwards.
GTCATCCGGGAACCACCCGACCCGAACGAGCGGTTTACCCGGCGGCGCGGGCCGGGTAGCCGGACGGTGATCCGAGGAGGCGCCATGACCGTCCGGTGGAACCGGTGATGTTCAGCGAAGTCGTCGTCGTCGGGCAAATCGCCCGCGACCTGGTGATCGAGGTCCCGGATGCCCCCGGGGCGGGCTCTTCGGCGCCGGTGCGGCACCGGCAGGAGCTGCTCGGCGGGAAGGGCGCGAACCAGGCCGTGGCGCTGAGCCAGCTCGGGATGTCGGTGTCGCTCGTCGGCGTCGTCGGCCGGGACCGGACCGGGGACGCGCTGCTCGCCCAGGCCCGCGCCGACCGGATCGGCACGTCGCACGTGATCCGCCGGCCCGGTACCGAGACGGCGTTGCTCGTCGACGTCGTCGAGGACCACGGCCGCCGCCGGTACCTCGAACACGTGCCGGACGGGACGCTGCTCACCGAGACCGACGTCTTCGCCGCGTCCGCCCCGATTTCGGCCGCCGCCTCGCTCATCGTGCAACTGCAGCAGCCGGCCCCGGTGGCGCTGCTGGCGGCGCGGCTGGCGCACACCGCGGGCACCCGGGTCGTGCTGGACGGGGCCCCGCAGGACGACGCGCTGACGGCGGACCTGCTCGCCCTCGCCGACGTCGTGCGCGCCGACGGCCACGAAGCCGAGCTGCTCACCGGGCAGCCGGTGGACGACGTGCCCGCGGCCGCCCGGGCCGCCGCGGACCTCCGGCGGCGCGGGCCGTCGCTCGTCGTGCTCGAGGTCGCCGGGCAGGGGAACCTCTTCGCCGGGCCGGAAGGCACCTGGTTCGTACCGCACGTCGAGACCGAGGTCGTCGACCCCACCGGCGCCGGCGACGCGCTCGTCGCCACCTTGACCGCGGCGCTGACCCGCCGCCGGCCGCTGGAGACGGCGGCAAGCCTGGCGGTCGCAGCCGCCGCGGCGACGACCGGGCACGCGGGCGGGCGCCCCCACCTGTCCCGCGCCGAACTCGACCGGCTGCAGCCACGGCGGCTGGAAACCGTCCACGCCTGAGGCTCAAAGGCCGGGCAGCTTCTGCTCAAGCCCCAGCAACACCGCGAACAGCCAAGCGCTCCGGAACCTCCCGGACCGTCCACCGGCCGGGCGCGAGGTCCGGGCACGCGGGCGGACGCCCCCACCTCTCCCGCGCCGAACTCGACCGGCTACAACCACGACGGCTGGAAACCGTCCACGCCTGAGGCTCAAAGGCCGGGCAGCTTCTGCTCAAGCCCCAGCAGCACCGCAAACGGGTCACCGCGAACAGCCAAGCGCTCCGGAACCTCCCGGACCGTCCACCGGTCGGGCGCGAGGTCCGGGTCGTCCAGCTCGTCCCACTCCAGCGGCACCGAAACCGGCGCACCGGGCCGGGGCCGGACGCTGTAGGGCGCGACGAGGGTCTTGTTGAGCACGTTCTGCGTGTAGTCGAGCCGGGCCAGGCCGCGGCGCTTGTCCTTCGTCCAGGCCCAGCTGACCAGGTCGGGCAGGACCCGCCCGATGGTCTTGGACACCGTCTCCGCCCACGTGCGGGTCTGCTCGAAGGTGCAGTGCGGCGCGATCGGCACCCACACCTGGATCCCGCGCTGCCCGGTCACCTTGGGCCGGCCGGTCAGGCCGAGGTGCTCGAGCGCGGTGCGGTGCAGCCGCGCCAGCTCCAGCACCTGGTCGAACGTGGTTTCCGGGCCCGGGTCGATGTCGAACAGCACCCACGTCGGGTGGTCGACGTCGGCGGCGCGGGACGTCCAGGCGTGCAGCTCCAGCGCGCCGTAGTTCGCCAGCCACGCCAGGGTCGCGACGCTGTCGGCCACGACGTACCGCTGGCTCTCCCCCGCCTCGGCGCGTTCGTTGCGCCAAGTGGTCAGCCAATCCGGCGCGTGCTGCGGGACCGCCTTCTGCCAGAAGCCCGGCTCGGTGACGCCCTGCGGGAACCGGTTGGTGTTGAGCGGGCGCCCGGCCAGGTACGGCAGCATGACCGGCCCGGCGGTGACGTAGTACCGGATGAGGTCCCGCTTCGTGACGGGCTTCCCGCCACCCGCCGCCGGGAAGAGCACCTTGTCCAGGTTGGTCAGGGTCAGCTCACGGCCCGCGACCGACCACCGGCCCTTGGCGCCCAAGGCGTCGAGAGCCGCCAGTTCCTCTTCGGTGGGCGCCTGGAAGCCGCCGACCGGTTCCTCCGCCTCGGCGGCGGGGCGGTCGCCGTGCCAGAGGGCGTCGGGAGCGGCCGCGACCTCGTCGTTGGTGCGGCCGCTCTTGACCGAGCGCGGGTGGTCCTCGGCGTTCCAGCCCGCCTCGGCGTGCTCGTCCTGCTTGTGCAGGAGGAACCACTGGTCCTTGTCCCCGCCGTCGCCGCGGCGGGTGCGGACGAGGACGAACCGCCCGGCCAGCTTCTCGCCCTCGAGGTCGAAGTGCAGGGTCCCGGACTCGATCGCGCGCGCCGGATCGGCCTCGACCGGCCGCCACACGCCGCGGTCCCAGACGATGACGTCCCCGCCGCCGTACTCGCCGCGCGGGATGACGCCTTCGAAGTCGGCGTACTCGATCGGGTGATCTTCGACGTGCACGGCCAGCCGGCGGGCCTTCGGGTCCAGCGTCGGCCCCTTGGGCACCGCCCAGCTGACCAGCACCCCGCCGAGCTCGAGGCGGAAGTCGTAGTGCAGCCGGCGCGCGCGGTGGCGTTGCACGACGAACCGGTGGCCTTCCGGACCGGCCGCGGCCCCACCGGCCGGCTCCGCGGTCCGGTCGAAGTCGCGCATTTCCTGGTAACGCCGCAGTTTGCGGGCCGGGGCTTCTGCCATGCCCCGGGGGTACCCACTCAGCCCGGCGCCGACCAGGGCGGGTTCTTCTTCGCCAGCTCCTCGTATTCGGCGACCTCCTGCGGCGTCGGGTCGGTGCCCGCTTCCTCCGCGAATTCCTCCGGATCGATGACGTCGTCGTCGGGCTCGGTCATCGGGTTCAGCCCCTCAGTGCGCCGCGGATGAGGTCGCGCGCCCGGTCCATGATCGCGGCGGGCGCGCCCAGCAGCAGGTTCGCCTTCGCGCTCTCCACGCCGGGGTGCGGCCGGGTCGGTCCCACCGCTTCGGCCAGCTTGGCGGTCGCGGCCATCGCCCGCAGCCGCTCCGGCGGGCGGTGCGCCCGCAGCAGCGGGAACTCCTCGCGCTCTTCGTGCTCGGCGTGCGCGAGCACGTCCTCCCGCAGCTGCACGAGCAGCGTGTCGAAGCCCTCGGCCTCCGGGCCCATCTTCTGCAGCGTGGTCAGCAGTTCCTTGGCCCGGTGCTCCTCGCCCAGCCGGGCCTCGACGACGGGCTCCGCCGCGGGCTCCAGGTCACGGATCTCGGGGTGCACGACCAGTTCCTCCGCCGTCTCGTGCACCGCCAGCAGCCGCACGAGATCGTGGAACAGGTCGCGGCGCCGGTCGCCGCCGGCGGTTTCCAGCGCGGCGAACAGCTCGCGGATCTCCCCGTGCTGGCGCTCCAGCAACTCGATGACGTCCTCGTTGTTCTCCGCCATGGAGAACCTCCTCCTCGCTCGGTGCTCGGTCGGAAGAGGCGTTCCCCGTCCCCGGCCGGTTACTCGTCCCGGTTCGCCACTGTGAGCCACAGCGCGCCCGCGGCGGCCAAGGCGAGCCCCGCGACGGTCCACCACGACCACCAGCCGAAGAAGGCGACGACGAGCCCGACGGCGAGCAGCACGCCCCCGCCGACCGAGGCGGTGTCCTCGTTCCCCGCCCCGGAAAACCCCCCGGTGATCGCCATCAGCCCATCCTCCCGTCGACGGCGGCCACGATCAGCGCGGCGCACCGCGCGACCGTCAGGCCTCGTTCCCTGGCCATCGACACCAGGGCCGCGTGCGCGGCCGGGCGGCTCAGGCCTTGCGCCGCAAGGACTTCCAGGGCCACCCCGACCACGTCGGCGGTGGGTGGGGTGGCGGTGCGCGCGGGCATCGGAAGACCTCCGGCTCATTCGGCGGCGAAACGAACGCGACCGGGTACCCCGCCGCGCCGGGTTTCACACGCTCCACCGAACCCTTCCGGGTGGTGCCCGTTCAACTCCTCACGAGCCGTCCCGGTCTCTACGCTGAAGGACGTGACCGACGCCTGGGAATGGGATCCGTCCCTCTATTCGGGCAGTGCCGGGTACTACGCGCGGGGCCGCGTCGCGTATCCCCCGGAGCTCGCCGCGGCCTTCGCCGCCGAGCTCGGGCTGGACGGGTCGGGACGGCTGCTCGACGTCGGCTGCGGGCCGGGGTCGCTGACGCTGCTGCTGGCCCGGTCGGTCGAGGAAGCGGTCGGGCTCGACGCGGACGGGGACATGCTCGCCGAAGCGGGCAGGCTCGCCGCGGACGCGGGCATCGGGAACTGCCGGTGGGTGCACCGGCGCGCGGAGGACCTGCCCGCCGGGCTGGGCCGGTTCCGGCTGGTGACCTTCGCCCAGTCGTTCCACTGGTTCGACCGGCCCCGGGTCGCCGCCGCGGTGCGCGGCATGCTGGCTCCGGGCGGGGCCTGCGCCCACGTGCACGCGTCGACGCACGAGGGCGTGGACCCCGCGATCACGGAGCTGGTGCACGAGTACCTGGGCCCGGTGCGCCGCGCCGGCCGGGGTTCGCTGCCGGGCGGCACGGCGGGCGGCGAGGCGGCGGTCTACCGCGCCGCGGGCTTCCACGGCCCGCGGCGGTTCACGGTGCCGGGCCGGGTGGTCACCCGCACCGTCGACGACGTTGTCGCCGGCGTCTTCTCGCTGTCGAGCTCGGCGCCGCACCTGTTCGGCGACCGCCTCGGGGAGTTCGAGGCGCGGTTGCGGCGGCTGCTGGAGCCGGCCACGACGTTCACGGTGCGGCTGCGCGAGATCGCCGTCGACCTCTGGTGGCCGTTCACCAGGGGTTGTTGAAGTCCTCGTCCTCTTCGGCGGCGCGGGGACGGCGTGCGGGACGCGCCTCGTCCCGCACCGGCCGCGGCGCCGGGGCGGGCGCGTACCCGCCCGGGCCGCGGTACTCCTCGGTGTCGAAGGCGGAAGCCGGCTCGGCGTGCGAGCGGTCGGTGCTCCAGCCCGACTTCGTCTTGCGCTGGGCCATTTCGCGGACGTGCTGGACGTACCGCTCGGCCGCCTGGACCTGCTTGGTCATGTACTCGTGCGACCGGGCCTTGATCTCCTCGCCCTGCTGTTCGCGCAGGGCCCGGCGATCGGCCTGTTCGCGGACGAGCCCGTCCAGCTCGGCCTTCATCCCGGCGATGTCGGTCACGGGTCCTCCTACCAGGTCCGGGCGGACGGCGGGTCTTCGTCGTCGTTGAGGGAACCGATGATCCGCCGTCCGGGCTCGCCGAGGTTGTCGAAGACGGCGCCTTCGATCCGGTACGCCGGGGAGCGGCGTTCGGTGTCGCCCCCGCCGCCCTGGGCGCCGCCCATGGCTCCCATGCCCGGCATCCCGGACATCGACGAGCCGGGTGCCCCGGCTGCCCCGGGTCCTGCGGACGCTCCGCTCGCCGACGCGAACGCGGGCTGCGGCTGGGCGGCGCCGGTGTGGGCCCCGCCGGAGACGGGGGTGTCCCCGAGGCCGGCCGGGGTGCCGGCGGCGGCCGGGTCGAAGCCCGCGCCCGACAGGCCGGACCCGCCGGGCACTCCCCCGCCGATCCCGGCCGCCGACGGGCCGCCGCCACCGTGGTGCGAGCCGGCCCCGCCGCCGTGGTGCGTGCCGTCGCCACCGGATGAGGCCGGGTCGCCGGGGCCGCCGCCGTGGTGCGAGCCGTCACCGCCGGGTGAGCCCGGGCCCCCGCTGTGGTGCGAGCCATCGCCGCCGGGGGCGCCCGGGTCGGAGCCGCCGTCGTGCGGCTTGAGGTCCTCGAGGGTGCCTCGGTGCGTGGGCAGGTCGTCGACCTTCTTCTCCGGCGTGTCCCCGAGGGCGGCCGAGGGCTTGTCGTCTTCGCCGAGGGTGTAGGTCGTCGGGGTGCCCTTGCCGTCGTCGACGGTGACGACCGTCGGGCCGTCCGGGCCGTCGGGCCGCTCGGCGGTGATCTCGAGGCCGCCGTCGCGGATGTGGATCTTGCCGTCCGGGCCGGGGCGGTAGGTGCCGTCGTCCATCCCTTGTGGACTGTCGCCGGGCTTGCCGCCGTCGGCCCAGTCGAGCTTGTAGTCCTTCGGGTCACCGGGTCCGTCGCCGACCTTGATGTCCATCTTGCCGTCGTGGTCCGGCTCGGTCATCTCGAAGGTCTTGTCGCCCTGCTTGACCTTGAGGACGTCCGGATCGTCGTCGCCACGGCCCCGGCCGTCCTCGCCGAGCAGGCTGTCGGGCTTGCCGTCGTGGTCGGCGTCCTCGCCGGGCTTGCCCCCGGTGCCTCCGGGATCCGTCTCGATGCCCGGGCCGCCGAACTCCTTCAGCGCGTCCGCGGCCTTCTGCTTCGCGGCCTCCGCGGCCTGCTCGGCCGCCGCCTTGCCGTCGTCCCCGGCCCCTGCGCCGGAACCGCCGCCCAGGCCGCCGGCACCGGCGCCGGACTCCGTCTCGATGCCCGGGCCGCTGAACTCCTTCAGCGCGTCGGCGGCCTTCTTCTTGGCCGCTTCCGCGGCCGCGGCCGCGGCGTCCTGCCCGTCGGCGGACGGTGGCGGCACCGAAGACGGTGCCGTGCCGTCGGAACCCGGACCACCACCCGAACCCGAACCGGAGCCACCACCCGACCCCGAGCCGAGGCCGGCGCCGGATTCCGTCTCGATGCCGGGACCGCTGAACTCCTTCAGCGCGTCCGCGGCCTTCTGCTTCGCGGCTTCGGCCGCCTCCGCTGCCTGCTGCTTCGCCGCCTCGGCCGCTTGCTGCCTGGCCGCCTCGGCCGAGGCCGCCCCGTCGTCCTGGCCGGACGGCGAGCCGGAGCCACCACCCGCGGAGCTGCCGCCGGACGGCGTGGACCCGTCCGGGATCGACGGCACCGGACCGCCGCCGCCCGCTCCCGAACCACCGCCGGAACCCGCGCCGCTCGGCAGGTCGGTCCCCGGACCCGTGTCCGGGATCGACGGCACCGGACCACCGCTCCCACCGGAGCCCGCACCCCCGGACCCCGAGCCGGACCCCGAACCCGTGTCGGGAATCGACGGCACCGGACCACCACTCCCACCGGCACCCGAGCCCCCGGACCCCGGACCATCGCCCGGCGCACCGGAGCCAGAACCGGTGTCGGGGATCGACGGCACCGGACCACCACTCCCGCCGGTACCCGAGCCCGCCGGTCCCGAGCCGGACCCGCCCGCACCGGACCCGCCGCCGGAACCACCCGGCGCGCCGGGGCCGCCGGTCCCGCCCGTTCCCGGGCCACCCGGCAGCGAAACGCCCTCGAACTCGTTGCGGATCCCGCCCATGACCTTGTCGAGCGCGTCGTACGCCTGGTCGACCAGGTCCTTCGTGTCCTTGCAGGTCTTGGCGAACCCCTGGTACAGGCGGTCCCACATGTCGGGGTTGAACTGGTTCTGCACCCACTGCTTGGCCAGGTCCTGGCCGTGCTTCTTGATCTCGTCGCCGTCGCAGCAGCCCTGGTCGTTGAGCGTCTTGACCAGGTTGGTGCCGAAGTTCAGGTCCATCCAGCCGGCGATCTGGGCGAGGTCCTGCTCATTGCCGTGCTCGCCGTTGGCGACCGCCACCACCTTCTGCGCCATCGTGTAGTCGGCCTTGCCGACCAGGTCGGTGTACATGCCGATGACCGCGTCGGCCTTGCCCTTGCACAGCTGGAACACCGTCGTGGCGGTGGTCAGCGTCGCCTCGCTCGCGGTGCCGAGCGTCTGGGACAGCTTGGCCGCCTTCGGCTGGATCTTGTCGTTGTAGGTGTCGGACGCCGCGTCCGCGCCCGCGCCGCTCCAGGTCCGGTAGAGGGTGCCCAGCTGCGAGCCGGTGTCCTGCACCGTCCGGTCCACCGTCTCCGAGCCGCGCTTGAAGTGCGCGGCATCGGCGACGAAGTCGGCGAAGCTGATCCCGCGCTGCTCGTCGAACGGCGCCCGGATGTCCTTGTCGAGGTCGAGCGCGCGGGTGTTGCCGCGGCAGTCGGCCGGGATCTTGGCCAGCAGCGAACCGAACGTCTCGAACAGCTTCAGCGCGGGCGCCGCGGCGTCGAAGATCTCGTCGGACGTCTTCGTCCCGGTGGCGCCGGCCCCGTCGCCGGTGGCGGCGGGCGGCTGGGTTTCCTCGAGCTTCTTCTTGCCGTCGTCGACGGCCTTCTTTTCCTGGTCCTCGTTGTAGCTGTTCCGGTCGCCGCTCGCCTTGGCCTTGTCGAAGGCCTCGTCGACGGACTGGCCGGCGAACAGCGGGTTCGCGTTGTACGCGTGGGCGTACTTGCCGGCCTCTTCCCGCTTCTGCTTGATCTCGTCCGGTTCCTGGTCGGCCAGGAACGGCGGCGGCGGCGGATTTTCCCGCAGCCAGCTGCTGATCAGCGCGCTCTTCTGCGCCGGCGGCACGCTCGGGTCGTCCAGCAGCGCCTTGACGTCGGACCACTTCTTGTTCTCGGCCATCAGAGCGAGCCCCCGGCGTTGGTGATCGCGCCCGACTGGTTGTCCTCGTTGGCGCCGTAGCTCGACCCGGCGGTGCCGAGGTTCGTGCCGAAGGAACCGAGGGTGCTGCTGTAGCCGGACACCGCGGCCCACAACGCCTGCGCGCCCGCGGTGTACTTGGTCGCGTGGGCGCCGTGCGCCCGGCCGAACTTCTCCGCCGTCACCTGCGGTGTCTGCAGGTCCGGGTTGTCCTCGAGCAGGTGCTCCGCCAGGTCACCGATGGTCTTGGACGCCGCCGACAACGCCTCGGTCGTCGCGGTGTACCCCCCGCCGCTCATTTCAGCGCCTCTCCTCGGCTCCGCCGGTTCCCCGGGCTTCCGCGAGCACGTCGGCCACGGATCCCACGTCCGTGAACCGGTCGAGCCGGTCCAGGTCGATCGTCACGCCGTAGTAGATCTCCAGTGCCGCCAGCAGCTTGATCCGCCCCTTCGAGTCGATGCCCAGCTCCTCCAGGGGCGCGTCGGGCTCGACGAGAGCCGGGTCGAGCCGGAAGGTGTCGCAGACGACCTTCGTGACCTCGGCGCGGTGATCACCCACGGTCGTCACCATAACGTGCCTTGGCGGCCGACCGGGCGACCTTGCCGCTCGATGTGCGCGGAAGGCCGCCGGAAGGGACCAGACGTACCGCGCGCAGCGTCAGACCGTGTTCGCGCGACACCGCGCGCAGCACCGCCCGGGTCACCTCCCGGACGTCGGCGTCGGCACCGCGGGCCCACTCGGCCACCACCACCGCACCCTCGCCGCCGGAGCCGGAGACGCCGAAGGCGGCGACGCGGTCGCGGCGGACCGCGGGGTGGGCCTCCCCGGCCGCCGCCTCGATGTCCTGGGGGTGGAAGTTGCGGCCGTCGATGACGATGAGGTCCTTGAGCCGCCCGGTGACGTACAGGTCGCCGCGGTGCACGACACCGAGGTCGCCGGTGCGCAGCCAGCCGCCGAGGCCGTCGAGCGTGGCACCGAACGCGGTCGCGTCGCCGCGGCCCCAGTAGCCGTCCGCGACGTTCGGGCCGTGCACCCAGATTTCGCCGGCCTCGCCTTCGGGCTGCTCCCGGCCGTCCCGGACGATCCGGACGAGCTGCCCGACGGGACGGCCGACCGACACGAGTTCCTGCCCGCCCTCGGTTTCGACGGCCTGGCCCTGCGCCAGGGCTTCGCGGTCGAACACCGCCCCGCGCGGCCCGTCCTCGCCCGCGCTCGTGACGTACACGGTGGCTTCGGCGAGCCCGTACGACGGCCGGTGCGCCTCCGGCCGGAACCCGCGTGGCCCGAACACCTCCTGGAAGCGCTCGATCGTGCGCGGCCGGACCGGTTCGCTGCCGTTCAGCGCGACCCGCACGTCCGACAGGTCGAGGTCGTCCCCGGCGCCGGCGTCCGCGGCGAGGTCGTAGGCGAAGTTCGGCGCGGCGGTGAACACGGCCGGGTGGTCCGCCAGCTGCCGCAGCCACCGCGACGGCCGGTGCACGAACTCGGCCGGGGCCATGAACACCGACCGCGCGCCGGCGAAGACGGGCAGGCACAGCAGCTGGATCAGGCCCATGTCGTGGAAGAACGGGATCCAGCCGGCGCAGGTGGTGCCCTCGTCGACGGCGTACGCGAGGCTGCCCTGCCAGCACGCGGCGACGATCGCGCGGTGCGGGATCACCGCGCCGGCCGGCTCGCGCGTCGATCCCGAGGTGTACTGCAGGTAGGCCGGGCTCTCCGGGGTCACCGGCACCGGATCGGCGCCCGGCCCGGTGAGCTCGTCGACCACCACGACGTGCTCGTGCGCGGGCAGCCCGGCCGCCGCGGCCGACGACGTCAGCCACACCCGCGCGCCGCAGTCGGCGAGGACCCCGGCGAGCCGGCCGGCCTGCGCGGGGTTCGCGGGTGCCATCAGCGGGACGGCGATCAGGCCCGCGGCCAGCGCGCCGAAGAACGCGAGCGGATAAGCGAGTTCCTGGCCCGCGAGCACGGCGACGCGCTCGCCCGGCGCGGCGACCCGGCGCAGCTCGCCCGCCACCACGCGGACCCGGGCGGCGAACTCCGCCCACGTCAGCGTGTGCTCGGCGCCGCGGGTGTGGTCCTGGTGGGTGAACAGCGGGCGCTCGTCGCCGGCGCGGGCGAACAGCCGCTCCACGATCGACACGCGCAGCACCGCCTCGGGGACGGTCGCCGGCGCGGTCGGACGGGGCACGCCGCGCAACCTACCGGCCCGGGCAAACCGGGTTCACCGCCGGGGCGAGCGCGGGTACGGTCGCAGACCATGGCCTCACCGGAAGCACTGGTCTCCGCCCTCTCGGACCCGGACCGGCTGCAGTTGTTCGCCCGCATCAGCGCCGCTCCCGGCGGGCTGCCCGCCGAGCCGGCCACGGCCAAGCTCGCGAAGCGGCTGCTCGACGCGGGACTCGTCGCGGTGGACGACGGCCGGTACCGGGCCGTGCCGGAGGTGTTCCGCGACGCACTCGCCAAGGCGCCGGTCGATCCGCTGGACGCGCTCTTCCGCCACGGCAGGCTCGTCTCGATCCCGCACTCGGGCAAGCGGCGGCAGCTGCTGCTGGCGTACCTCGCCGAGCGCTTCGAACCGGGCCGGCTCTACACCGAGCAGGACGTCCGCGAGAAGCTCTCGATGGTCCACGACGACCACGCGACGCTGCGCCGCTACCTCGTCGACGAAGGCCTCCTGCAGCGCAGCAACGACGGCGGCGCCTACGGCCGTCCGTCGGAGGCGCGCGCCGCCGGCTGAGCCGCGGGCAGGTCGAACAGCGCCAGGACACCCGCGTCGGCGAACACGACGTTGTGCGCCACCCGTCCCCCGCGCACCTCGAACACCTGCAGGGTGTGCAGCCGGTACACCCCGGCGTCGTCGCGGCAGTACGCCACGAGGGCGGGCCGTCCGTTGGCGGCCGTCCGGGTCATGCGCCACTGCGGGCCGCGCATCCCGAACAGCCGCTCCAGGAACCGGCCGTAGTCGTCGCGGCCGCGGAACCACAGCGGCACCGGCGGCATCTCCAGCACGACGTCGTCGGTCAGCAGGGCGACCAGGCCGGCGACGTCGGCCCGTTCGAACGCCCGGACGTAGGTGTCCAGGACCGCTTCCACCGCGGTGTCGTCCGGTTCGGGCACCTCCTCGGCCGACAGGCCGCCGAGGCCCGCGCGGGCGCGTTGCAGGGCGCTGTTGACCGCGGCCGGCGTGGTGCCGAGGAAGCCGGCCACCTCCGCCGCGCTGAACTCCAGGACGTCCCGCAGGATCAGCACCGCGCGCTGCTTCGGCGGCAGCGTCTGCATCGCCGCCAGCAACGCCAGCCGCAGCGTGCCGCGGCGGGCCAGGCGAAGGTCCGGGTCGTCGAGGCGGGCGTCCGGGAACGGGTGCAGCCAGGGGATGTCGGACGACGGCGTCAGCGGCGCGCCCGGGTCGTCGCCCGGTCCGCCGAGCCCGGACGGCAGCGGCCGCCGGGCCCGGCCGTCCAGCGCCGTGAGGCAGGCGTTGGTGGCGATCCGGTAGAGCCAGGTGCGCACGGACGCGCGGGCCGGGTCGTAGCCCGCCCACGCCTTCCACGCGCGGATCAGGGTCTCCTGCACCAGGTCTTCGGCCTCGTGCACCGAGCCGAGCATGCGGTAGCAGTGCGCCAGCAGCTCGCGCCGGTGTGGTTCGGTGCTCGTCGCGAAGTCCCGCATCGTTCTCCCGTCCGGACGGCCGCGGTGGGTGTACCGGCGCCGCCGCCGGAATTCATCGCCGGCGGGAGAACATCTTCTTACCGGTCGTCTTCTTACCGGTCGTCGAAGTCTTCCGGCCGCAGGTCGTCGAGCTCGGCGCGGAACCGGGCGACCTCGGCCTCGGCGTCCAGCACGTCGGCGGCCGGCCCTTCGGTCTCCTGCTCGACCTCGAGCTGCACGGACGCGACGTCCAGCACCTCTTCGGCGACGCGGATCGGCGCGCCCTGGCGCAGGCCGAGCGCAACCGCGTCACTCGGGCGGGCCGACACGCGCGTGCCCGAGGCGAGCACGAGGTCGGCGTAGAAGATTCCGTCCCGCACCTCGGTCAGCTCGACCGCGGCGAGGCCCTGGCCGAACGCCGCGAGCACGTCACCGAGCAGTTCGATCGTGCCCGGGCGCGGCTGCGCGATCTGTTCCCGCGCGCGCACCAGGGCCTCGGCTTCGCCGTAGCCGATCATGATCGCCAGCCAGCGGCGCGCTCCCTCCGGCTCGCGCAGCAGCATCAGGGGCGCCTCACCGGGCACCGGAACGGCCATTCCCACCACTTCGATCGGAATCACGCCGACCACCGCACCCTCCGTGTCGTGGGGCTCCTCCGCGCGCGTAGTACCCACAACGGCGGGTTCACAACCCGCCCGGAACCCGCGGGTTTCCGCGGGCCGGCTCTTCTCGGCTGCGGACTACGCCGGAACGCCTTGCCCGGCTCGGGAACCGCTGTCACCGTCGGGGCGTGGAACCGACGATTTCGCGCAGTGTCACCGTCCCGGCCGACGCGGGCACGGTGTGGTCGTGGGTCACCGACCTGCCGCGGATGGGCGAGCTGAGCCCGGAGAACGTCGGCGGCCGCTGGCTGGACGGCACCGGGCCGGCCCTCGGCGCGCGGTTCCGCGGCCGCAACCGCAACGGCGAGCTGCAGTGGTGGACGCGGGTCCGGGTGGTCGCGTTCGAGCCGGGCCGCCGGTTCGCCTTCGACGTGCGGACGCCGTTCGGCTCGCGGGTCTCGCGGTGGGAGTACGTGCTGGCGCCGGACCCGGGCGGCTGCGTGGTCACCGAGAACTGGTACCGGATCGGCAGCTGGGTGGTGCGGAAGTTCATGGGCCCGCGCGTCACCGGCCGCGCCGACCGGCCCGGCTACAACGTCGGATCGATCGAGCACACCCTCGCGGCGCTGAAGGCCCGGGCCGAGGAGCGCGCCGCCGCGTGACCTGAGTCGCTTTGAACAGGTAAGTCTCTTGTTAGGACTCATGTTCTCCAGCTAGGTTGTCTTTTCGAACCTAGGAGGACCATGCCCGCCACCGCACCCAAGCCCGGCCTCGTGCTGCTGGTCGTTTCGACAGCCGCGTTCCTGGCGAGCCTGGACACGTTCATCGTGACGATCGCCTTCCCCGGCATCCGGGCGGCGTTCCCCGGCGACGACCTCGCCACGCTGTCGTGGGTGCTCAACGGCTACACGGTGCTGTTCGCCGCCTGCCTCGCCCCGGCCGGGCGGCTGGCCGACCGGTACGGCCGCAAGCGGCTGTTCCTCATCGGCGTCGCGGTGTTCACGCTCGCTTCGGCGGCGTGCGCGGCCGCGCCGTCGATCCCCGCGCTGGTCGCCTTCCGCGCGGTGCAGGCGATCGGCGCCGCGCTCGTCATGCCGACGTCACTGGCGCTGCTGCTGACGGCGTTCCCGCCGCACCGGCGGCCGATGGCGGTCGGCGTCTGGGCGTCGGTGGGCGCGGCGGCCGCGGCCCTCGGCCCGCCGGTCGGCGGTCTGCTCGTCGAGGCGTCCTGGCGCTGGGTGTTCCTGGTGAACCTGCCGATCTGCGCGGTCACGCTGCTGGCCGGGCCGCGCGTGCTGCGCGAATCGCGGGACACCTCCACCGGCGTCCCGGATCTGCTCGGCGCGGCCGGCCTGCTGGCGGGCGTCGGCGCGTTGGCCTATGCGCTGGTCGAAGCCTCCGACCACGGCTGGGGTGCGCTGCCGGTGCTGCTCGCGTTCGCCGTGGCCGTGGTCGCGCTGGTCTGGGTCCCGGTGCGCTCGGCCCGGCACGCGGTGCCGGTGCTGGACCTGCGGGCCCTGCGCGTCCCGACATTGTGGCTGGCCTGCCTGACCACCGGCGTGTTCGCCGCCGGGTTCGCGGCGATGCTGTTCGGCAACGTGCTGTTCCTGACGTCGATCTGGCACGACTCGATCCTGGTGGCCGGGCTGTCGCTGGCCCCGGGACCGCTGGTGGTGGTTCCGGTGTCGATCCTCGGCGGCCGGTTCGTGCACCGCTTCGGACCGGGCCCGGTGGTGGCCCTCGGCGGCGTCGCGTTCGGGGCCGGCGTGCTGATCTGGTTGCTGCGCATGGGATCGGTGCCCGACTACGCGGCGTCGATGCTGCCCGGCCAGCTGCTGACGGGCCTCGGCGTCGGGCTGATCCTGCCCAGCCTGTCCGGGGTGGTGGGGACGGTCCTCCCGGCGGCCCGCTGGGGCGCGGGCTCGTCGATGGTCAACACGGCCCGGCAGATCGGCACGGTCCTGGGCACGGCGGTGCTGGTCGCGGTCTTCGCCGGGACACCGGATCTGGCGGACTTCCGCCGCGGCTGGCTGGTGGTACTGGCCACGGCGGTGGTGACGGGCGCCGGCGGCCTGCTGATCGCCGCGCGGCGCCGGACGGACCACTACGCGGAGCCCCAGGCCGCGTCCAGCACGGCCAGCCCGGCGCCGATGCTCTCCGAGGCGATCGAGCCGTAACCGAGGACGACGCCCTGGCGCGGGAATCCGCCGCACAGGTCGGAAAGCGTCTGGATCGCGGCCCCGGCTTCGCGCGCCCGGGCCGCGATCGGTTCCAGGTCCGTGCCGTCTTCCGTGCCGTCTTCCGCCAGCGCGCACAGGTGCAGGCCCGCCGCCGAGGGCACCAGGCTCAGCCGGCCGGTGAAAACCCGTTCCAAGGTCGTTGTGATGCGTTCGTGGCGGTCCGCGTACACCTTCGTCGCCCGGCGGAGGTGGCGGGCGAACAGGCCTTCGTCGACGAACCGGGCCAGCGCGGCCTGCGCGGGCAGGTCGCCGTGCCAGCCGGACAGCTGCCGCGCGTGGTGCAGCGCGTCGCGCAACGACGCCGGGGCGATCACAAAACCCAGGCGCAGCATGGGAAGCAGCGTCTTCGAGAACGATCCGACGTAGGCCACCCGGCCGTCGCGGTCCAGGCTCTGCAACGGTTCGAGGGGACGGTCGGAGAACCGGAATTCGCTGTCGTAGTCGTCCTCGACGACGACCGCCCCCGCGCGTTCGGCCCACGCCAGCAGAGCCGTGCGCCGCGCGAGGGACATCGGCGTGCCGAGCGGGAACTGGTGCGACGGCGTGACGTACACCAGTTTCGTGCGCGCGGACAGCGCGGCGACGTCGAGGCCTTCGCCGTCCACCGGCACTCCGACGACCTCGGCACCGTGCGAGGCGAAGAGCAGTTTCGCCATCCGGTAGCCCGGCTCCTCGACGGCCACGCGATCGCCGGGTTCGAGCAGGACGCGGCACAGCAGGTCCAGTGCCTGCTGCGCGCCCTGGGTGACGAGCACGTCGTCGGCACCGGCGCGGACCGAGCGCGAGACGCCGACGTGCCGGGCGATCGCCGCGCGCAGCCCGGGGTGGCCGCCGGGCTCGGCGTAGTGCGCGAACCCGGCGGTGTCGCGCAGTTCCCGCGCGAGCAGCCGCCGCCAGGTTTCGAGCGGGAACAGGGTGGCGTCGGGGATGCCGACGCGGAAGTCGAACTCCGGGGCGGCCATCACCTCGGCGGCCGGCGGCGGCAGCGCCCGCCACACCGCCGTCGGCTGTGGCCCCCGCACCGAAGGGGCGTTGCGCGGTTTCGGCGCCGGGAGTTCCGCGCAGACGTAGGTCCCGGCGCCGACGCGGCCGGCGAGGAAGCCGTCGGCGGTGAGGCGGTCGTAGGCGACCGCGACGGTGTTGCGCGAGACGGCCAGGCGCCGCGCCAGTTCGCGCGTCGGCGGCAGCCGCTCCCCCGCGCGCAGCCTGCCGTCCAGCACGGCGTCGCGCAGCTGCCGGTAGATCCGGACGCTGAGGTCGCCGCGCCCGGCCAGGCTGACGTGGAAGTCCATCCGGGGACCCTATATTGGCCCAATCCAGGAGTCGGGAATTGGATCTGGGATCGGGCCAAATCCGGCTCTAACGTACTGCCCATGACCGTGCTCCTCGAACGTCCGCAGACCCGGCGGGCCGGCCGCCTGCTCGCCGCCGCCCAGCTGGCCGGCTCGCTCGGCGACGGCGCGTTCCTGACCTGTTCGGTGCTGTTCTTCACGCGCATCGTGGGGCTGACCCCGGCGCAGGTCGGGCTGGGGCTCACGCTCGGCTGGGCGGCCGGCTCGGTCGCGGGCGTGCCGCTCGGGCGTCTCGCCGACCGTCACGGCGCCCGCGGCTCGGCGGTGCTGCTGGCCCCGGCGACGGGCACGTCGATCCTCGCGTTCCTGCTGGTGCGCTCGCCGGTGGCGTTCGTGCTGGCCGCGTGCCTCTACGGCAGCTGCCAGACGGGGCTGGCCGCCGTCCGCCAGGCGCTGCTGGCCGAGCTCGCCGACCCGGAGCGGCGGACGCGCATCCGGGCACACCTGCAGTCCGCGGGCAACGCCGGGCTCGCGGTCGGCGCCGGTCTGGGCGGCCTCGCCCTGTCGGCCGACACCGCTGCGGCGTACCTGACGGTGTTCGTGCTCGACGCGGCGACGTTCGCGGTGACGGCGGCGCTGCTGCACGCGCTTCCGGCGATCCCGCGGACGACGTCCCCGCGCACGGGCGCGCCGAAGTCCGCGGTGCTGCGCGACCGGCCTTACGCGCTGGTGACGCTGCTCAATGCGATCCTGCTGCTGCGCATGCCGCTGCTGAGCGTCGCGATCCCGCTGTGGATCGTCGAGCGCACCGCGGCGCCGGGCTGGACGGTGTCGGCGCTGTTCGTGCTGAACACGGTCGTGGTGGTGGCGTTGCAGGTCCGCGTCGCGGGAAAGCTGACCTCACTCGGCTCGGCGGCGCGGATGGTGCGCCGGTCGGGTGTGCTGCTCATGGCGTCCTGCGTGGCGTTCGCGCTGTCGGCACTGGGGACGTCGCCACCGGTGGCGTTCGCGGTGCTCGTCGCGGGCGCGCTGGTGCAGGTGCTGGGCGAGATGCTGCAGTCGGCGGGCTCGTGGGAGATCGGCTTCGCCCTGGCCCCGGCCGACAAGCAGGGTGAGTACCAGGGCTTCTTCGGCAGCGGCACCTCGGTGGCCCGGGCGGTGGGCCCGGTGCTGCTGAGCACGGTGGTCATCGGCTGGGGATTCGCGGGCTGGCTCCTGCTGGGCGCGGTGTTCCTGGCGGCGGGCTGGGCGATGGGCCCGGCAGTCCGCTGGGCAGCGGCTACCCGCTGACCCGAGCGCCCCAATGTGGCGTTCGGTGCGTTGGACGCACCGAACG
>NZ_JAVHJU010000075.1 GCF_031082405.1 Amycolatopsis sp. A133 | reverse complement strand
GCCGGGCAGTGTGGGCCGGGCAGTGTGGGCCGGGCAGTGTGGGCCGGGCAGTGTGGGCCGGGCAGTGTGGGCCGGGCCCACCAACCCCCTCGACTCACCAGACGTGCCGGCCCCATCACCGGTTGCGTTCGGCGTCCGCCGCCCCACCGGGCTCGGCTGTTCGGCGAGGTCACCGGGTACGGTGGCTCACCATGAGCGAGAAGATCCGGGTGGCCGTCGTGTTCGGTGGGCGCAGCAGCGAGCACACCATCTCGTGCCTGTCCGCCGGGAGCGTCCTGGGGCACCTCGATCCCGAACGGTTCGAGGCCGTTCCCGTCGGGATCACCCGCGAAGGGCGCTGGGTGCTCGGCTCCGGTGACTCCGCCCAGCTCGCCATCCGCGGCCGCGAACTTCCCTCCGTCGAGGACGGCAAGGGGCTCGTCCTCGCCGGGGATCCCTCCTCCCAGGGCCTCGTCGCCGTGGAACCCGGGCGGGAAAGCGAAATGCTGTCCCGCGTTGATGTCGTCTTCCCCGTCCTGCACGGCGCCTTCGGCGAGGACGGCACCATCCAGGGCCTGCTCGAACTCGCCGGCATCCCCTACGTCGGGCCGGGGGTGCTGGCCAGCGCCGCCGCCATGGACAAGGAAACCGCCAAGAAACTCCTCGCCGCCGAGGGGCTTCCGGTCGGGACCTACGCCGCCCTCCGCCGTGATCAGTCCACTTTGGACGACGGCGACAAGGCCAAGCTCGGGCTGCCGGTGTTCGTCAAGCCTTCCCGGGCCGGCTCCTCCGTCGGCATCACGCGTGTCGCGGACTGGGACGAGCTGGACGCCGCCATCGAACTCGCCCGGGCCACCGATCCCAAGGTCCTCGTCGAGGCCGCCGTTGCCGGGCGGGAAGTCGAGTGCGGGGTCCTCGAGTTCCCGGACGGTCGCGTCGAAGCCTCGCTCCCGGCCGAGATCCGGGTACTGTCCGAAGACGAAAACGCCTGGTACGACTTCGAAACCAAGTACCTGGGCGACGACGCCGAGCTCGACATCCCGGCCAAGCTCGACGACGCCCTCACCGAAAAGCTCCGCGCGATGGCCGTGGAAGCGTTCCGGGCGCTGGACTGCCAGGGCCTGGCCCGCGTCGACTTCTTCGTCACCGGGAACAACGAGCTGGTCATCAACGAGGTCAACACCATGCCCGGCTTCACGACGAAGTCCGCCTACCCGAAGATGTGGGAGGTCACCGGCATGGACTACGCGACGCTGCTGACCACCCTCGTCGAGACGGCGATCGCCCGCGGAACCGGCCTCCGCTAACCGAAACGCAGCGGCCGCGGAGCCAGCTTCGCGGCCACCGTGTCCGAAACGGCCTGCAGCGGCCCGGTCCCGGCGCTGTCCGGCACCGTCAGCGCCGCGTAGACCTCGCGGTCCACCACGTACCACGTCGACGCGCCCTCGCCCGGCACCTGCAGCCATTGCACCTTGTTCACCAGCCGCAGCTGCGCCGTCGGCGTCAGCTCCGGCGGACGGTCGAGGCCGCACCGCAGCACCACCGGATCACCGGAACCCCAAGCCACCGTCGCGGGCGGCGCCGGGGACGCCAACGCGCGCACCTTCAGCGCCGTCCCGTTCGACGTCAGCTCCGTCGGAACCGCGCCCAGCAGCGTTGTGCAGCCCGGCGAACCCGCCGCGGGCGCCGGCACGGGGACCAGAGGCAGCGGCCCCGCGGAATCCGAAGGGGACGGCCGGGTGAGGGCGAACACGGCGACGGCTACCGCCAAGGCCACGGCGAGCGCGGCCGCGGTGACGAGCACCACTCTGGGCGGCGCTCCGGTGTCGGAGTCGGGCACTCCCTAACTACACCACTGGTCAGAGGTGGACGACCGGGCAGGTCAGCGTCCGCGTGATGCCCTCGACGTTCTGCACCTTCGCGACCACGAGCTGGCCCAGCTGGTCGACGTTGTCGGCGGCCGCGCGGACGATGACGTCGTACGGTCCGGTGACATCCTCCGAGCTGGTCACACCCGGGATGCTGGAGATCTCGGCAGCCACCGCGGCCGCCTTGCCGACCTCGGTCTGGATGAGGATGTATGCGTGGACCACGGCGCGCCCTTTCGTCGGGATCTTGTCGCTCAAGGTAGGAACGTCATCAGCAACGTATCGCCAGCTCACGGAAAAACATAGGGCATCCGACTATCGGTGATCGATCTTTGTCCCGGTAGAGAAAGCAGAGGTGACCGGTGTCACCGAACGACGGAACGGTCGCCGAGACCGGGGAGTTCGCGCTCATCCGCGCCGTCACCGAAGGACGGCGTCAGCCGCCGGGCACGCTGCTCGGCCCGGGTGACGACGCCGCCGTCGTCGCGGCCCCGGACGGCCGCGTGGTCGCCAGCACCGACGTGCTCGTCCAGGGCGTCCACTTCCGGCTGGACTGGTCCTCGCCCGAGCACGTCGGGCGCAAGGCCGTCGCGGTCAACCTGGCCGACATCGCCGCCATGGGCGCCACTCCGACCACCGTCCTGGTCGGCCTGGCCTGCCCGTCCGACACCCCGCGCGAAGTCGTCACGGGGCTGGCCGACGGCATGTGGGCCGAAGCCGAACGCGCGGGTGTCGGCGTTTCCGGCGGCGACATGGTCCGCGCCGACCAGCTCGTGATCAGCGTCACGGCGCTGGGCGACCTCGGCGACCGCGAACCGGTGACGCGCTCGGGAGCCCGGCCCGGCGACCTCGTCGCCGTCAACGGCCGCCTCGGCTGGGCGGCCGCCGGCCTGGCCGTCCTCGGCCGCGGCTTCCGGTCCCCGGTCGGCGTCGTCAACGCCCAGCGCTGCCCGGAGCCGCCCTACGAGGCCGGTCCGCGCGCCGCGCTGGCCGGGGCCACGGCGATGATCGACGTCTCCGACGGCCTGCTCGCCGACCTCGCCCACATCGGCGAGGCCTCCGGGGTCGGCATCGACGTCCGCACCGCCGACCTCGACGTCCCCGCCCGGCTCTCCGAGGTCGGCGCCGCGCTGGGCGCGGACCCCCTCGACTGGGTGCTCACCGGCGGGGAAGACCACGCACTGGCGGCCACCTTCCCGCCGTTCACCGAGCTTCCCGACGGCTGGCGCACCATCGGCGTCGTCACGATGGCCGACTCGGGGATCACCGTCGACGGCAAGCCGTTCTCCCGAGAAGGCGGGTGGACGCACTGGCGCTGATCTAGGCTCCGGAAGCGTGAGAATCGTTCCGGTCCCCTACGACCATCCCGACGCGGCCAAGCTCATGGCCGCGGTGCAGCAGGTGTACGTCGAGCGTTACGGCAGCGAAGACAGCACCCCGATGACCCCGGCGGACTTCGACCCGCCGCAGGGCGTGTTCCTCGTCGGTTACCAGGGCGACGAAGCCGTCGCCTGCGGGGCGTGGCGCGCCCACGACGGCCCCGAGCCGGACTTCCGGCCGGGCGACGCCGAATTCAAGCGGATGTACGTCGCCGATTCGGCCCGTGGCCGCGGGTTCGCGCGGATGATCCTGTCCGAGCTGGAGCGCACCGCGGCGCTGTGCGGGCGGAAGCGCGCGGTCCTGGAAACCGGCACCAAGCAGCCGGAGGCGATCGCGCTCTACACGTCGTCGGGGTACGCCGAGATCCCGAAGTTCGGCGTCTACCGGAACGAGCCGGAAAGCCGCTGTTACGGCAAGGACCTCATCTCGGTGTGAGCTTCAGCAGGGCCGCCTGGTGCGGGCGCAGGAGCGCCGAGAGGCCGGTGCCCACGTCCTGGTGGGCCCACAGGTCCCGGACGGTCCAGGAGCCGGGAACCGAAGCGGAGACGGTCGCGGTGGTGCTGCCGGTGTTGAGCAGCACCACCGCGAAACCGCCGCCGGACAACGGTTTTCCCCACACCTGGTAGCCGGGGCCCGCGTCGAGCCGCCGCCCTTGGCCACCGGCGAAGTCCTGGTCGACGGCGATCGCCTCCGGGTTGGCGAGCGTCGCGAGGTCGGTGCCGCTCAGCTTCGCCGGATCGGTGCCGGCGAACAGCGGCGCGTTCAGCACGGCCCAGACGCTGAAGTGCGCGCGGGCCTCGTCGGCGGTGAGCGTGCCGTTGCCGACCTGCAGCATGTCCGGGTCGTTCCAGCCGCCGGGGGACCCGCTGTGGACGGCGACCGCGGCCTGCCGGTCGATCGTCGCCAGCACCGAGTCCCAGGTCGGGACCAGGTCGTAGGTGGTGCGCCACAGGTTCGCCACCGGCCGCGCCCAGGTCCACGGGCTCGAGACGCCGTACTCGGAGATCGCGTAGACGATCGGGCGGGGCAGCCGCGCGAGCTCGTCGCGCATCTTCTCGAACGCGGCTTTCCGGTCGAGGCCGTCGACGGTGTCGGCGTTGCACCAGTCGTACTTGAGGTAGTCGACGCCCCAGCGGTCGAACGCCTCGGCGTCCTGGCGTTCGTGCCCGAGCGAGCCGATGCCGGCCGCCGGGTAGCCGTCGTTCGCCATCGCGCAGGTCCGGCTGCCGGGCACGGCGTAGATGCCGAACAGCAGGCCGCGCGAGTGCACGTAGTCGGCGAGCTCGGCGATCCCGTGCGGGAACCGCGCCGGGTCCGGCTGCAGCGAGCCGTCGGCGGCGCGGGCCGGGGCCTGCCAGCAGTCGTCGACGACGACGTACTCGTAACCCGCGTCACGCAGGCCGGTGTCGGCGAGCGCGTCGGCGGCTTTGCGCACGACGTCTTCGGTCAGGTCGTAGCAGCGGACCTGGTTCCAGCTGTTCCAGCCCATCGGCGGGGTGCCCGCCAGGCCGTTCGCGAGCGCGGGCGAGGCGACGGGCACGCTGAGCAGCCAGGTCAGCACGACGAGGAGGAGCACGAGCGCGGTGCTTCTCGGACGGGTTTTCGGCGTCGCGGCGATGACGTGATCCAATCGCACGGGAAGTGAAACCGCAGTCACCCGGAGGCGGCATGCCGATCTACGCACTCGGTTCGCTCGAGCCGACGATCCACCCCGACGCCTACGTCCACCCGGACGCGACCGTGATCGGCGACGTCCGGATCGGCGCGCACGCGTCGGTGTGGCCGCAGACGGTGCTGCGCGGCGACCACGGCTACATCGAGATCGGCGAGCGGTCGAACGTCCAGGACGGCTGCGTCCTGCACTGCACGAAGCAGCACCCGACGATCCTCGGGCCGTCGTCGGCGATCGGCCACGCGGTGCACGTCGAGGGCGCGACGATCGGCACGGGCTGCCTGATCGCGTCCGGTTCGGTGGTGCTGAACGGCTCGGTGATCGAGGACGGCGGCATGGTCGGCGCGGGTGCGGTGCTGTCGTACGGTTCCCTCGTCAAGACCGGCGAAATCGCGTTGGGCGTGCCGGGGAAGACGCGCGAGAACAAGTCCTTCAGCGCGGAGAACATCGCGCTCGTCGTCGATTCGTACGTCCGGCGGGCGCAGCGGTTCCGGACCGAGCTGCGGCGGCTCGACCCGCTCGGGTGACGCCGGCCACGCCCGGTAAGCTCGCGGGCCGTGACCGCACGACCGCTGCAGGACATCGTCGAGGCAGGCTGGGCGAAAGCCCTCGAACCGGTGGCGCCGCAGGTCGCCGCGATGGGGGAGTTCCTCCGCGCGGAGATCGCCGCCGGCCGCACCTACCTGCCGGCGGGTGAACACGTGCTGCGGGCGTTCCAGCAGCCGTTCCACGACGTGCGGGTGCTGATCGTCGGGCAGGACCCGTACCCGACGCCGGGGCACGCGGTGGGCCTGAGCTTTTCGGTGGCGCCGGACGTCCGGCCGATCCCGAAGAGCCTGGTCAACATCTACAAGGAGTACACCGAGGACCTCGGCCACCCGCTGCCCTCCAACGGCGACCTGACGCCGTGGGCCGAGCAGGGCGTGCTGCTGCTCAACAGGGCGCTGACCGTGCAGCCGGGGAAGTCAAACTCGCACCAGGGCAAGGGCTGGGAAGAGGTCACCGAGCAGGCGATCAAGGCCCTCGCGGCCCGGTCGGAGCCGATGGTGGCGATCCTGTGGGGCCGCAACGCGCGCAACCTGCGCCCGATGCTGGGTGACGTCCCGTGCATCGAGTCGGCGCACCCGAGCCCGCTTTCGGCGCACAACGGCTTCTTCGGGTCGCGCCCGTTCAGCCGCGCCAACCAGCTGCTCGTCGACCAGGGCGCGCAGCCGGTCGACTGGAAACTCCCCTGAGGTCCGTGTCCGGATCGGCGTCACGGCTCCGACCACGGACTGAATCCCGGGAGGAAGCATGAACGTCACTTCGGCCGACGGCACGACCATCCACTTCGAGCAGCGCGGCTCCGGCGCGCCGGTGATCCTGATCGGCGGCGCGTTCAACGACCGGACGACCGTCGCGGGCCTGGCGGAGGCGCTGGCCGGCGACTTCACGACGATCGCCTACGACCGCCGTGGGCGCGGTGACAGCGGCGACTCGGCCGAGTACGCCGTCGCGCGTGAGATCGAAGACATCGCGGCGCTGATCGCGCAGGTGGGCGGAACGGCGTCGGTGTTCGGCCACTCGTCGGGCGCGGTCCTGGCCCTGGAGGCGGCGGCCGGGGGTCTCCCGATCGAGCGCGTGGTGGCGTACGAGCCCCCTTACGCGACCGGCGAGCACCCGCGGGCCGACGTGCTGGACGAGGTGCGCGCCCAGCTCGCGGCGGGGGACCGCGACGGCGCGGTGGCGACGTTCCTGCAGGTCGCGGGCACGCCGGCGGAGATGATCGAGGGGATGAAGCAGGCCCCGGTGTGGGGCTGGTTCACGGCGCTGGCGCACACGCTGCCGTACGACCTGGCGATCTGCGGTCCCGGCGCCCGCCCGCGGGTGGAGCACCTGGCCCGCATCGAGGTCCCGGCCTTGGTGATCGGCGGCGGCGCCAGCGACGAGGCACTCCGGTCAGGTGCCCGCGCGGCGGCCGAGGCGGTGCCGGGAGCCCGTCACGAGACTCTGGAGGGGCAGGACCACGGGGTGCTGCAGTTCCCGGAAACCCTGCGCGACCTGCTGACCGGCTTCCTCAAGTAGGTCCCCAACGCCCCAATGTGGCGTTGGTTGCGTCCAACGCACCCAATGTGGCGTTCGGTGCGTTGGACGCACCGAACGCCACATTGGGGCGCTTGAGGTGACCACATGAAAATGGCGGGTGCTCCGAAGAGCACCCGCCATTCCAAACTTCTCGCCTCAGCCGCGAACGACCTTGCCCGCCTTGATGCACGAGGTGCACACGTTCAAGCGCTTGCGCTGGGACACACCCACCTTGGCGTGGACGGTCTGGATGTTCGGGTTCCACCGGCGGTTGGTACGGCGGTGGGAGTGCGAGACCGACTTGCCGAAGCCGGGTCCCTTGCCACAGACGTCGCACACGGCAGCCACGTCGAACTCCTTTGGATCTGGGTCAAAGAATGAGCCCAGATGTGCTGGGCAACTCGACCATAGTAACTACTGCGTTCCCGGCCTTCCGCACCGGGTCGATACGCTGCCGGATGACCGGTCGGGAGGTTACGGGTGCGGGTGCTGGACGCGGCGGCGGTGTCGGCCTGGGCGGCGGGCTGTGTGCGCAGCCTGGCGAGCCTGCGGCCGGCCATCGACGAGATCAACGTCTACCCCGTCGCCGACTCCGACACCGGCTCCAACATGCTCTTCACGATGACCGGCGCCGCCGCGGAACTGGCGGGAACGAGCCCGGAAGACGCGGCCGAAGCGCTGAAGGTCCTCGCCCGGGGAGCGGTCGCCTCCGCCAAGGGCAACTCCGGGGTGATCCTCTCCCAGGTCGTGCGCGGGCTGGCCGACTCGGCCGAAGGCGAGCTGGACGGCCCGTGGCTGGCCCGGGCGCTGGGGCACGCCGACGAGGCCGCCACCGGCGCCGTCAGCCGCCCGGTCGCCGGGACCATCCTGACCGTCCTGCACGCCGTCGCCCTCGCCGTCCGCGGTGACACGCGAACGCTCGCCGAAGTGGCCGCAGCAGCCGCCGAAGAGGCCGCGCACGCCCTCGAGAAGACGCCCGAGCAGCTGCCCGCGCTGGCCAAGGCGGGGGTCGTCGACGCCGGGGCGCGCGGGCTCGTCGCCGTGCTCGACGCGCTGGTCGGCGTGCTCACCGGGGCCCCGCTCGAGCAGGAGCACGCCCTCGAGGCCCACACCGAAATCCCCGAGGCCTACGCCTGGGAGGTCATGTACCTCCTCGACGGCGTCGACGAGCAGAGCCTGCCGACCCTGCGCAAGGAGCTGAGCGGCCTCGGCGACAGCGTCACGGTGGCCGGCGACGGCTCGGGCAGCCACGCCGTGCACGTCCACTGCGCCGACATCGGCGCCGCCATCGAGGCCGGGCTCGCGCTCGGCCGTCCCCGCCGGATCCGCGTGGAGCCGCTGCTCACGCCGACGCCGATCGAACCCGGTGGCGGGATCGACCGCACGGTCGTCGCCGTCGTCCACGGCGGGGCGCTGGCCGAGCTGCTGCGCGCCGAAAGCATCCCGGTGCTGGCCGTGCCCGAGGGCGGGACGCCGAGCGTCGAGGACGTGATCGGCCTGC
Organism: Amycolatopsis sp. A133; assembly: GCF_031082405.1. Classification (GTDB taxonomy): domain Bacteria; phylum Actinomycetota; class Actinomycetes; order Mycobacteriales; family Pseudonocardiaceae; genus Amycolatopsis. Next base: position 93,893 of record NZ_JAVHJU010000075.1, on the reverse strand, counting down.
TCAACGAGGCCGCCGGGCAGCAGGTGACCGTGCTGCCGGGCAGCGTCGCGCTGACCGCCGCGGCCGACACCGCGGCCGGGCACGCGATGGCCGCCGGCCGGGACGTCGTGGTCATCCCGTGCGCGTCGCCGGTGCAGGTGCTGGCCGCCCTCGCCGTGCACGACGCCGGGCGCCGCACCAACGACGACGTCGTCGCGATGGCCGAAGCGGCCGCCGCGACCAGGCGTGGCGAACTGCGGATCGCGCAGGAGGAGTCGCTAACCTGGGTGGGCCGGGCCCAGTCCGGTGACGTGGTCGGCCTGGTCGACGGCGAAGTGGTGCTGATCGAGCCCGCGCCCGCGTCCGAGACGAACCTGGTCGCGGCCGCGATGAACGTGCTCAACCGGATGCTGGCGCTCGGCGGGGAACTGGTGACGGTGCTGAGCGGGGCCGCCGCCCCGCCCGGGATCGCCGGGGAGCTCGCGGAGCAGCTGCGGGTGGAGCACCCGGAGGTGGAGCTGACCAGCTACGCCAGCGGCCAAGCGGACGCCGTGCTGCTGATGGGAGTCGAATAGCGGATGGCCGGACTGCGCGACAAGCTGCCGTTGCTGCTGGGCGCCAAGACGGCGAAGGCGCTCGCCACGGCGTTGGACATCGAGACGGTCAGCGACCTGCTGCGCCACTACCCGCGCCGCTACGCCGAGCGCGGCGAGCTCACCGACATCCACGGCCTCGAGCTGGGCGAGCACGCCACCGTGCTGGCGCGCATCGAAAAGGTGAGCAAGCGGCGGATGAAGGCCCGCAACGGGACCATCCTCGACATGGTGATCACCGACGGGAAACGCCGGCTCACCTGCGCTTTCTTCAACCAGGCCTGGCGCGAGAAGGACCTGGTGCCCGGCAAGACCGGCCTGTTCGCCGGCAAGGTTTCCGCCTTCCGCGACACCCTGCAGCTGACCAACCCCGAGTACGAGCTGTTCGACGCCGAGAACGAAGCCGAGGCGATGGACAACTTCCTCGCCGCGATCATCCCGGTCTACCCGGCGGCGCAGGGCATGCCGACGTGGTCGATCGCCAAGTGCGTGCGCCAGGTCCTCGACGTCCTCGAGGTCGACGACGACCCGATGCCCGCCGAGCTGCGGCGGCTGCACCGGTTGGCGGACCTCGACAACGCGCTGCGCGGCATCCACCGCCCGGAGAACTGGGCGCACCTGGAGGCGTCGAAGAAGCGGCTGAAGTGGGACGAGGCCATGGCCGTCCAGCTGATCTTCGCGCAGCGGCGCCATTCGGCGATCTCCCGCCCGGCGAAGGCGAACCCGCACGTCAGCGGCGGGCTCATGGACGCTTTCGACAAGCGGCTGCCCTTCGACCTCACCGCCGGTCAGCGCGGGATCGGCGACGAGATCGCCGCGGACCTGGCGTCGGAGCACCCGATGAACCGGCTGCTGCAGGGCGAGGTCGGCTCGGGCAAGACGGTCGTCGCGCTGCGGGCGATGCTGCAGGTCGTCGACAACGGGCGGCAGGCCGCGATGCTGGCGCCGACCGAGGTCCTCGCCGCGCAGCACGCGCGGTCGCTGCGGGAGATGCTCGGCGACCTCGGCCAGGCGGGCGAGCTGGGCGCGGCGGAGAACGCCACCCGCGTCACCCTGCTCACCGGGTCGATGGGCGCGAAGGAGCGCAAGAAGTCCCTGCTGGAGATCGTCAGCGGCGAAGCGGGCATCGTCGTCGGCACGCACGCGCTGATCCAGGACCACGTCGAGTTCGCCGACCTCGGCCTCGCCGTCGTCGACGAGCAGCACCGGTTCGGCGTCGAGCAGCGGGACGCGCTGCGCACCCGCGGCGCCGGCGACACCAGCCCGCACGTCCTCGTCATGACCGCGACGCCGATCCCGCGCACGGTCGCGATGACCGTGTACGGCGACCTCGAGGTGTCCGCGCTGCGCGAGATGCCGGTGGGGCGGTCGCCGATCGCCACCACGGTCGTGCCGGTCGCCGAGAAACCGGCCTGGTTCGAGCGGATCTGGCAGCGCGTCCGCGAGGAGGTCGGCAAGGGGCACCAGGCGTACGTCGTCTGCCCGCGGATCGGTGACGAGCCGCCGTCGGACAAGAGCGACAAGCGGCCGCCGCTCGCGGTCCTCGAGGTCGCCCCCGAGCTGGAGCACGGCCCGCTGCAGGGCCTGAAGATCGGCGTGCTGCACGGCCGGATGCCGCCCGACGACAAGGACGCCGTGATGCGGGCCTTCTCGGCGGGGAACCTCGACGTCCTGGTGGCCACCACCGTCATCGAGGTCGGCGTGAACGTGCCGAACGCGACCGCGATGGTGATCATGGACGCCGACCGCTTCGGCGTCAGCCAGCTGCACCAGCTGCGTGGCCGTGTCGGCCGGGGCAGCGTGCCGGGGCTGTGCCTGCTGGTCACCGAGACCCTCGACGGCACGGCGACGCGCGAACGGCTGGCCGCGGTCGAGTCGACCACCGACGGCTTCGAGCTGTCGCGGCTGGACCTCGAACTGCGCCGGGAAGGTGACATCCTCGGCGCCGCGCAGTCCGGGAAGCGGTCCACCCTCAAGCTGCTGTCGCTGCTGCGGGACGAAGACGTCATCGCCGCGTCCCGGGCCCTGGCGCAGGAGCTCGTCACGCAGGACCCGGAGCTGACGAAGTACCGCGGCCTGGCCCAGATGGTCGCCGACGTCGTCGACGTCGAGCGGGCGGAGTACCTGGAGAAGAGCTGAGGGCGCGTCACGCCGGAGGGGGTGCGGTTCCGGCGTCCGTTGCCGTGAACACCCCGGCTTTGGCGGCCGCGGCGGCCGCGGCCGCGGCGACTCCGGCGTCCCTCGGCGTCACGCCCTCCCGGGAGACGAACAGGCGGTAGAAGACCGGGCCGCAGGCCACGCGCACCGGCTCCACGGGATCGGTGCCGGGCGGGACTTCGCCGCGCTCGATCGCCCGGGCCACGGCGGCCGCCGAACGGGCGTGGCGGTCGACGTAGAACTCGCGCAGGGCGTCGGCCGCGCGGGGCGAGAGGAACGCCGCCGAGATCGACGCCGTGGGCAGCTCGCGCTCGCCCGGGGTGGTGAAGTAGCGCACCAGTTCCAGGTTGATCGCGCGCAGGTCGCCTTCGAGGGAACCGGTGTCCGGCACGGCCCACTCCTGCTCGGCGCCCATCAGGAGGGCCGCCGCGACCAGGCCTTCGGCCGACTCCCAGCGGCGGTAGAGCGTCGTCTTGTGCACGCCGGAGCGTTCGGCGACCGCCTCGACGGTCAGCTCCGCGTACCCGCGTTCGCCGAGCAGCTCGAGGGTGGCTTCGAGCGCGGCGAGGCGGGTCCGCTCGGTGCGGCCGCCCGGGCGCTTCGTCCCGGAAATCTCGGTTGCCAACTGCTACTCCTGTTGCGTTAGTGTGCCCAGTATGCCAGAGATCGACTCCGTCGCCGTCACCTCGATCGCCGACCTGATCGGCGACGCCGAAGTCGTCGCCATCGGCGAGAACAACCATCACATCCGCGAGTTCGGCGTGCTGCGCGACCGCCTCCTGCGCCACCTCGTCACCGAGCGCGGGTTCACCGTGCTCGGTTTCGAAGGGGGCTTCCCGGAGGGGCACCTGGTCGACGCGTGGCTGCGGGGCGGCCCGGGCGAGGTCGCCGACATCGCGCGGGACGGCTTCACGTTCGGCCTCGGCGACTCGGCCGAGGTGCACGAGATGCTGACCTGGCTGCGCGGCCGCGGTGTCCGGTTCTTCGGTCTCGACGTGCCGAGCTCGGCGGGCTCGCCGGTACCCGCGCTGCAAGCGCTGCGGGAGGAGGTCCTGCGCGTGGACCCGGCCAATGTGTCCCTTGTGGACAACGCGCTTTCCGCGTGCGAGCCGTACGCGTCGGTGAGCAGCGCGGTCGCGCCCGGCCGGTACGCGGCCATGAGCGCCGAAGCGCGGGATGCCGCGACGGCCGCGTTGACCGTCCTGAAAGGACATGTGGAGTCCCTCGGTCATGGTGACCTCGCCGCGCACCACGCGGAGGGTGCTCTGCGCGTCGACCTGTACCTGCGGGAGCTCGACGCGCTGATGGCGGGCCGCGCGCCCGAGCCGCAGAGTTCGTCGCGGGACACGTACATGGCGGCCACCGTCCGGCTGCTGCGGCGGCGGTTCCCGGGCGAGAAGATCGTGCTGATGCTCCACAACGGACACCTCCAGCGCGTGCCGTTCTCGCCGATGCCGGGCATGACGGCGCCGTCGGCGGGCACGCACCTGGCCGCGGAGCTGGGGGACAAGTACTTCGCGCTCGCGCTCACCGCCGTCTCGGGGACGACGACCGGCCTGGCGCCGGACCCGGCGTTCCCGTTGGGCTTCCGGATGTTCGAGCAGGCCTTGGGCGAACCCGCGGAGGGCAGCGTCGAGGCGGTGCTCGCGGACCGGGCGCCGTGCGTGGTCGCGCATCCCGCGGCCTCGGGCATCCGGCACGCGCACATGACGCCGGCGGTGGACGTCGCGGCCGCGTGGGACGCCGTCGTCTGCCTGAAGGGGCAGGAAACGATTTTTGCGGGCGACGCCGGGTAGGTGTGCCCGTTCGGCTGATTGCCGCAGCGGGGTGACGGGCGTTTCCTACCGGTATGGCCGGGCGGAGGCGGGCGTTGATCGTCGCCAACGGCGAGTACGACAACGCGGGGCTGCAGCGGCTGGGCTCGCCCGCGGCGGACGCCGACGCCCTGGCCGGGGTGCTCGGCGACCGGGCGATCAGCGACTTCGAGGTGTCCGTCGTGCGGAACGAGACCGCGCACGTGGTGCAGGCGGAGATCGAAGACCTCTGTCTCGAGGGCAAACCCGACGACGTCCTCCTGATGCACTTTTCGTGCCACGGCCTGAAGGACGATGCGGGCAGCCTGTACTTCGCCGCCCGCAACACCCGGCCCGACCGGCTGCGGTCGACGGCGGTGCCCGCGCAGTTCGTGCAGCAGTGCATCCGGCAGAGCCGTTCGCGCAGCATCGTCCTGTTGCTGGACTGCTGCTACGGCGGGGCGTTCGGGCAGGGCGTGGCGGTCCGGGCCTCGGGCGACGCGAACGTGCTCGACAGCTTCCGCGGCGGCCGCGGCCGGGCGGTCATCACGGCGTCGAACTCCATCGAGTACGCCTTCGAAGGCGCGCGCCTGGCCTCGGACGAGCCGGCCCGGCCGTCGGTGTTCACGTCGGCGCTGGTGGAGGGCCTGCGCACGGGCGAGGCCGACCGCGACGAGGACGGCTGGATCGCGCTCGGCGAGCTGTACGAGTACTTGTTCGACCGGGTCCGCGAGCGCAACCCGAAGCAGACACCGAGCCGCGACATCGAGATGCAGGGCGAGCTGTACCTGGCGAAGAGCCGACGGCGCCGCATCAAGCCCTCCCCGGTCCCACCCGATCTGGCGGCGGCGATCGGGGCGGAGAACCCGTTCACCCGCCTGGGCGCGGTGGCGGAGCTCCGCCGCCGTCTGTCGAGCGCCAACCTGCCGGTCGCGATGGGAGCGTTCGAGGCGCTTCGGGCGATGGCGTCGACGGACATCGAGCACGTCGCGGCGGCGGCCTCGGACGCGCTGGCGACCGCGGTCGTGCGGGTCGAGGTGCCGTCGGTGCGGTTGTCGGCCCCGGCGGGTGCGGTGGCGCCGGCGACGGTCCGGGTGCTGGGGCCACCGGTGGCGCGGGAGGTGCGGTTCGAGGCCTCGCACTCGTGGATCGCGGTGGCACCGGTCGCGGGCGGGGCGGAGCTGTCGGTTTCGGCCGGCGAAGCGGGGATGCGGCGCGGGAAGGTCGTGGTGAGCGGGCCGACCGGGGACGCCGTGATCGGGGTGGAGATCGAGGCCCTGCCGGAGCCGGTCGTGGAGGACACCGCGTTCGAGCCGACGCTCGAGCCCGTGCCGGAGCCCGCGCCGGAGCCGGATGCGGCGGCCGGGCCTGCGTCGGAGGCGCCCGCCGCCGGGCCTGAGCCGGAGGTGGCCGGGGAAGCCGAGCCGGAGCCGGTGAAGCGCCCCAATGTGGCGTTGGGTGCGTTGGACGCACCGAACGCCGCATTGGGTGCGTTGGACGCACCGAACGCCACATTGGGTGCGTCGGAGCCCGGCGCCGGCGACCAACCCGGTGCCGTCGATCCCGTCGGCGGGTTCGCCGGGATCCTCGCGGTCACGGGCGTGGTCCTCGCCGTGGCCGGGCTGCCGCTGAACTACCGCTACGACTACTCCCTGAGCCAGTACCGGCCCGGCATGGAGACCGCCGTCCTGGTCGTCGCCGCGTGCGCCCTGCTCGGCGGGGTCCTGACGCTGGCCCCGCGCACGAGGGCGCGGACCGGGCCCGCGCTGCTGTTCGGCGCCGGTCTCGCCGCCGTGTTCGGGCTGCTGCGCTTCCTCGGTGAGGCGATCGCCCTCTCCCAGCGCGGGGACACCGAGCTCAAAGCCGGCTTCACCTTCGCGCTGCTCGCGCACCTCGCCTGGGTGGTCGCGGGAGCGTGCGCGCTGGCCGCGCTGGGCCGCAATCCCGGGAGCGCGCTGGGTGCCGGGCGGGTGCGCGGCCGGCCGGCGTGGGCCGCGATCGTGCTCGGGGTGACCGCCGCGGGCGGCTGGGTCGTCCAGCTCGGGGCGCTGACCGCGTACGACTCCGAGGACGGTGGCCGGGCGACGGTCTACTTCCTGCTCGGCGCCCTGCTGGCCGTGTGCGTGCCCGTCGTCGCCATGGTGCTTCGCCCGCCCCCGGCCGGCTGCGCCGTGCTGGCCACGGGGACCGCCGGCCTGCTGGGCGTGCTGGCGCCGACGTTCACCGCCTGCTGGGAGGAATCGTCCCTGTCGCTGACCGGGCAGACGATCGCCGTGGCGGCCCTCGTGCTGCTGGCGGCCGACACCGTCGTGCTGGCCGTCCAGGCCCGGAATCAGCCGAATGGGCGACAGGCCTGAGTTGTCGTCCGGGTACCGCAGGGGTACCACGACGATCATGAGGATGCTTCTCGCGGCCGTGGCCGTGCTCGCCGGGCAGGTCTCGAGCGGCGGGGTGCAGCCGGATCCGCCCAGCTGGGGGCTGGACCGGATCGACCAGCGCACCGGCCTCGACCACGCCTACCACTACGCGAGCGACGCCTCGGGCGTCACGATCTACGTGATCGACAGCGGCGTCGACGCGAAGCACCCCGACTTCCAGGGCCGGGTCGCGCCCGGGCGGGACTTCCTGAACGGCGGCACCGACACCACCGACACCAACGGCCACGGCACCCGCCTCGCCGGCATCGCCGCGGGCAAGGACCACGGCGTCGCGAAGGGGGCCCAGATCGTGCCGGTGCGGGTGCTCGACTCCGGTGGCGGCGGCGCCATCGACCGGATCATCGCCGGGATCGACTGGGTCGCGCAGAACGCCCAGCAGCCGGCGGTCGCCGTCCTCGGCATCGGCGGGGCACCGAGCGACCAGCTCGACGCCGCGGTGAGGCGGCTGGCCACGGTCGTGCCGATCGCCGTCCCCGCCGGCAGCGAGACCGCCGACGCGAGCGGCTTCTCGCCGGGCCGGGTGCCCGAGGCCCTGACCGTCGCGGCCTCCGACACCCAGGACCGGCCGGACCGGACGTCGAACTCCGGCCAGGCCGTCGACCTGTACGCCCCGGGCGCCGACATCCCGGCCCCGGTCGCGGGCGGCACGGGCGCGGGCCCGGAGTCGGGCACGTCGATGGCGGCGGCGTTCGCGGCCGGCGTGGCGGCGCTCCACCGCGCCCAGCACCCCGGCGACACCCCGGCCCAAGTGGACGAAGCCCTGGTCCGCGCGGCGACGCCGGATGCGCTCCAAGGGGTTCCGGCCGGCACCGCCAACCGGCTGCTTTACGCGCCGCCCGGATCCTGAAAAGCTGCCCAAGCACCTCGCCCGGCAACCTTCGGCGGCGCATGATGTCCATCACCCGGGACTGAACTCCCGCAGAGCGGGAAGAACCGGGTAACGTGCGGTGACTTACCGATCCAAGAGGGAAGGACCGGGCATGTTCCGCAAGGTTCTGGTGGCCAACCGCGGGGAGATCGCGATCCGGGCATTCCGCGCCGGCTACGAACTCGGTGCGGGGACGGTTGCCGTGTTTCCGCACGAAGACCGCAACTCGCTGCACCGCCTGAAGGCCGACGAGGCGTACGAGATCGGCGAACCCGGTCACCCCGTGCGCGCCTACCTCTCGGTCGACGAGATCGTCGCCGCGGCGAAGAAGGCGGGGGCCGACGCCGTCTACCCCGGTTACGGCTTCCTGTCGGAAAACCCCGATCTCGCGCGGGCGTGCGAAGAAGCGGGGATCACCTTCGTCGGGCCGAGCGCCGACATCCTCGAACTCACCGGTAACAAGGCCCGGGCGGTCAAGGCCGCGCGCGAGGCCGGCGTGCCGGTGCTCGGGTCGTCCGAACCCTCCAGCGACGTCGACGCGCTGGTCGCCGCGGCCGAAGACCTCGGCTTCCCCGTCTTCGTCAAGGCCGTCGCCGGCGGTGGCGGGCGCGGGATGCGCCGCGTCGAGGACCCCGCCCTGCTGCGCGAGTCCATCGAGGCCGCCGCGCGCGAGGCCGAGTCCGCCTTCGGCGACCCGACCGTCTTCCTCGAGAAGGCCGTCGTCGAGCCGCGGCACATCGAGGTGCAGATCCTCGCCGACGGCGCGGGGAACATCATCCACCTCTACGAGCGCGACTGCTCGGTGCAGCGGCGCCACCAGAAGGTCGTCGAGCTCGCCCCGGCGCCGAACCTCGACCCGGAGCTGCGGATGCGGATCTGCGCCGACGCCGTCAAGTTCGCCCGGCAGATCGGCTACCGCAACGCCGGCACCGTCGAGTTCCTGCTCGACAAGCAGGGCAACCACGTCTTCATCGAGATGAACCCGCGCATCCAGGTCGAGCACACGGTCACCGAAGAGGTCACCGACGTCGACCTCGTGCAGTCGCAGCTGCGGATCGCCTCCGGCGAGACCCTCGACGACCTCGGCTTGAGCCAGGACAAGATCTACCTGCGCGGCGCCGCGCTGCAGTGCCGCATCACCACCGAGGACCCGGCCAACGGCTTCCGCCCGGACACCGGCATGATCTCCGCCTACCGCTCGCCGGGCGGCTCCGGCATCCGGCTCGACGGCGGCACCGCCTTCTCCGGCACCGAGATCAGCGCCCACTTCGACTCGCTGCTGGTCAAGCTGACCTGCCGCGGCCGCGACTTCAAGACCGCCGTCGGCCGCGCGCGCCGCGCCGTCGCCGAGTTCCGGATCCGCGGCGTCGCCACGAACATCCCGTTCCTGCAGGCCGTGCTCGACGACCCCGACTTCCGCGCCGGGCGCGTCACGACGTCGTTCATCGAGGAGCGCCCGCACCTGCTGACCGCGCGGACCTCGGCCGACCGCGGCACGAAGCTGCTGACCTACCTCGCCGACCAGACGGTCAACAAGCCGCACGGCGAGCGCCCGAAGACGCCGGACGCCACCCTGAAGCTGCCGAAGCTGCCGAAGGACGCCCAGCCGGCGCCGGGCTCGAAGCAGAAGCTCGTCGAGCTGGGCCCGGCCGGGTTCGCGGAATGGCTGCGGAAGTCGCCGCACATCGGCGTCACCGACACGACGTTCCGCGACGCGCACCAGTCGCTGCTCGCCACGCGTGTCCGGTCGAAGGACCTGCTGGCCGCGGCGCCGGTCGTCGCGACCACCCTGCCGCAGCTGCTGTCGCTGGAGTGCTGGGGCGGCGCGACCTACGACGTCGCGCTGCGGTTCCTCGCCGAGGACCCGTGGGAGCGCCTCGCCGCGCTGCGCGAAGCCGTGCCGAACATCTGCCTCCAGATGCTGCTGCGCGGCCGCAACACCGTCGGGTACACGCCGTACCCGACCGAGGTGACGACCGCTTTCGTCCAAGAGGCCACGAAGACCGGCATCGACATCTTCCGGATCTTCGACGCGCTCAACGACGTGGAGCAGATGCGCCCGGCCATCGAAGCCGTGCGCGAGACCGGCTCCGCCGTCGCCGAGGTGGCGCTCTGCTACACCTCGGACCTGTCGGACCCGGGCGAGAAGCTCTACACGCTCGACTACTACCTCAAGCTGGCCGAGCAGATCGTCGGCGCCGGCGCGCACGTGCTGGCGATCAAGGACATGGCCGGGCTGCTGCGCGCGCCCGCGGCGACCAAGCTCGTCACCGCGCTGCGCAAGGAGTTCGACCTGCCGGTGCACATCCACACCCACGACACCGCGGGGGGTCAGCTGGCCACCTACCTCGCGGCGATCAACGCGGGCGCGGACGCCGTGGACGGCGCGGTGTCGTCGATGGCGGGCACGACGTCGCAGCCGTCGCTGTCCTCGATCGTGGCGGCCACCGACCACTCCGCCCGCACCACCGGTCTCGACCTGCAGGCGATCGGCGACCTGGAGCCGTACTGGGAGAGCGTGCGCAAGATCTACGCGCCGTTCGAGGCCGGGCTGGCGTCGCCGACCGGGCGGGTCTACCACCACGAGATCCCCGGCGGGCAGCTGTCGAACCTGCGCACGCAGGCCATCGCGCTGGGCCTGGGCGACCGGTTCGAGGACATCGAGGCGATGTACGCCGCGGCGGACAAGATCCTCGGCCACCTGGTGAAGGTGACGCCGTCGTCCAAGGTCGTCGGCGACCTCGCGCTGCACCTGGTCGGCGCGGGGGTGTCCCCGGCGGACTTCGAGGCGGAGCCGAACAAGTTCGACATCCCCGACTCGGTGATCGGCTTCCTGCGCGGCGAGCTCGGCGACCCGCCGGGCGGCTGGCCGGAGCCGTTCCGCACCAAGGCCCTCGAAGGCCGGGCCGCCGCGAAGCCGGTCGTCGAACTGTCCGAAGAGGACCGCGCGGCGCTGGCCGAGCGACCGCGCCGGACGCTCAACCGGCTGCTGTTCCCGGGGCCGACGAAGGAGTTCGAGGCGCACCGCGAGGCCTACGGCGACACCTCCGTGCTGCCCAGCAAGGACTTCTTCTACGGGCTGCGGCCGGGCGAGGAGTACCCGGTCGACCTCGAGCCGGGCGTGCGGCTGCTCATCGAGCTGGAGGCGATCGGCGAGGCCGACGAGCGCGGCGTGCGCACGGTGATGTCGACGCTGAACGGCCAGCTGCGGCCGATCCAGATCCGCGACCGCTCGATCGCTTCGGACATCCCGGCGACGGAAAAGGCCGAGAAGGGCAACCCGAAGCAGATCGCGGCGCCGTTCGCGGGCGTGGTGACGCTGCAGGTGGCCGAGGGCGACACGGTCGAAGCCGGGGCGACGGTCGCGACGATCGAGGCGATGAAGATGGAGGCGTCGATCACGGCGTCGGCCGGCGGCAAGGTGGGCAGGCGGGCGATCACTTCGGTCCAGCAGGTCGAGGGCGGAGACCTGCTGCTGGTCCTCGAATAGCCCGTCGTGAGTGGTAAGGCGGGCTAGAACCCGCCTTACCACTCACGACCCGCGATACCCTCGGCGGATGCTGATCAACGCGGTACCGCAACGGCAGGGCGCGGCCGGGCCGCGCGCGGCGGAGCTGCCGGACGGCTGTGTGGCGCTGGCGGAGCTGGCCGGGCACGTGCTCGGCCGGCCCGTCCACCACGTCCGGCAGACGCGTTCGGTGTCCGGGGTGGACCGCGGGATAGCGTCGCGCGCGGAGCTGACGGGCCCGAACCGCGCGGCCCAGCTGGCGGCCCTGGAGGCCCCGGGCGGCCCGGTACTGACGATCGGCGGAGACTGCGGCGTCGAGCTGGTGCCGATCGGCGTGGCCCGCTTCCGCCACGGCCCCGGGCTGGGCGTCGCGTGGTTCGACGCCCACCCGGACCTGAACACGGCGGCGACCTCCCCATCGGGCGCGTTCCACGGGATGGTGCTGCGCTCGCTGTTCGGCGAAGGCGATCCGGAGTTCGCGGCGGACCCGGCGTTGACACCCGGGAACGTGGCCCTCGCCGGAACACGGGTGTTCGACCCGGAGGAGCGGGCGGTGGTTTCGCGGGGGCTGGTGGTGACGTCCGTGGACGCACTGGCGGGTGTGGAGAAGCTGTACGTGCACGTGGACCTCGACGTGCTGGATCCGGCGGAGTTCGCGGGGCTGAACTACCCGGAGCCGGGCGGCTGGACGATCCCGCGGCTGGTGGCGGAACTGGACGCGTTGGCCCGGTTCGAGGTCGTGGGCGCGGGGATCACGGAGTGCGTGGGGACGCCGCGCGAGGTCGAGGTCCTGGAGCCGGTGGTCGCCGCGGTAGGCCGGCTGCTCGTGAGTGGTAAGTAGGGTTCTAACCCTCTTTACCACTCACGAGCGGTAGGCCGCGCGGACCGCGTCGAGCGCGGCCTCGAGGTCCGTGCCGAGGTCGCGGGCCTGGGCCGCGAACTCCGCGGCCGCCGCGGCCAGCAGCGCTCCGGGGTCCGGACGGCCCGATGGCACCGTCACCACCGTGCCGCGGGCGCGGGCCGTGGCCACCCAGCCCGCCGCCTCCAGCTCGCGGTACGCCCGCGCCACCGTTCCCGAGGCCAGGCCCAGGTCGCGGGCCAGCTGGCGGATCGGGGGCAGCCGGGTTCCCTCCGGCAGCGCGCCCGTCGTGACCGCCCGGATCACCTGGTCGTGCACCTGCCGCCAAGGGGCGAGGCCGTTCTCCGTGTCGACGACGATCTTCACGCCGCGGCCGGCAGCCGCTTCGGTGGGGCCGTCACCGCCAGGAACGCCGCCAGCCCCGCCACGACCGCCAGGAACGACACGAAGTTCCCCGCCGGCCAGCCGACCGCCGTGCACGCGCCGATGCCCAGGCCGACCGCCACGCGCGCGCTGCGGCAGCGCAGCGCCAGGTCGGCGCGCGGGTCGCCGACCGCCGGGCGGCGGACCGCCAGCAGCGTGATGGCCGCGCTCACCAGCGCCGTGCCCGCGGCCACCGCCAGCAGCTTCCACTGCGCCGTCAGCCCCAGGTGCAGCAGCGACGCCGCGGCCGCCAGCCCGCCGAGCACCAGCACCCACACCGGGACGATCCCCAGCAGCGTCCGCGGCGCCAGCACGGCCTCCCGGCGCGGGCCGCGGGCCGGGCGCTGCGCCAGCAGCTCGGCGATCAGGCCGCCCAGCAGCAGCGTGGCGAGGATCGAGCCCGTCGTCGTGTCGTCGAGCAGCGGCGGGATCGCGAGGAAGAGCCACGGGTACCAGAGCCGGCGCCGCTTGAGGTACCGGACGGCGAGCGCCACCTCCGCGGCGTCCGGGTCCGGCACGCCCCACCGCTCCAGCAAGCGCTTACCGTGCTTCGGCCCCGGCCAGAGCACGATCAGGATCGCCAGGCCGAACAGTCCCATGATCAGCGCGACCCCGAGCACGTTGTCCCACGGCATGCGGCTCCTCCTCGTCTTGTATCAACCACACGATACAAGAGCCCGGCGTTACCGCAGCGCGAGCCGCTCGTCCGTTCGTACGCACGTTCTTGTGCACTCGGCGGGGCACTTGTCAGCCGATCGCAGCCGGACCCGGTGAACTTGTCACCGCGATGACAAGAAATCGGTTTTCCTTCACGGGAGTGACACGTTTGGCGTTAGTTTTTCGATGTGTCGGTTGTCACCCCGCAACAAGCGCGGGGTGCCCGGTCGCGGGGTGCCCGCGACCGGAGTCCCGGGGCGGAGCGAAGGAGCTGCGATGTCGGTGGAGCGCGGATTCGATCACGCTGCGCCGCCACCCGCCGCCCTGCCACGCAAGCTCGCCGACATCCTGCGGCCCGAGCTGGCCAGCCTCGCGGCCGAAATCGTCGACGAGATCCGCGCGACCATCCCCGCCTACGCCCGGCCCCTCGACGGGCCCTACGGCAAGTCCATCCGGGCCGGCGTCGAGTACGCGATCACGCTGTTCGTCGCGCAGATCGCCGATCCCACCGTGTCGAAGGAACAGTCCCACGAGGTGCACCACCGCCTGGGGCAGAACGAAATGCGCGAGGGCCGCAGCCTCGACACCCTGCAATCGGCCTACCGGGTCGGCGCGCGGGTGTCGTGGCGGCGGATCATGCGCGTCGGGCGGCGCAGCGGCCTTTCCTCGGCGGTGATGTCGCAGCTGGCCGACGCGATGCTGGCGTTCATGGACGAGCTCGCGTCCGTCGCCCTCGACGGCTACCTCGAGGCGAAGGCCCGCACGGCGGGAGCGCTCGACACCTGGCGCCGCAAGCTGCTCCACCTGATCCTGGAGACGCCGCCCGCGTCGCCCAAGGCGATCGCCGAGCTGGCGCAGCTGATCGGCTGGCCGGTGCCGTCCGACGCGACGCCGGTGGCGGTCTGCCCGGCCGGCGGTGTCGCCCCGGCCCGCCGGCACGCCGGGCTGGACGCGGACGTCCTCGCCGAACTGGACACCCCCGACCCGAAACTGGTGATCCCCGGCGAGCTGAGCGGCCCCCGGCTGGCGGCGCTGCAGGTGGCGCTGCCGGACTGCCGGCTGTCGATCGGCCCGTGCGTCCCGCTCGCCTCGGTCGCCGATTCCCTGCGGTGGGCCCGCAACGCGCTGCAGCTGGCCGAGCGCGGCGTGCTGGCGCCGCGCCCGGTGCTGCGCGCCGAGGAACACCTGGCGACGCTGCTGGTCAACTCCGACACCGGCCTGGTCGGCACGCTGCGGCACCGCCTGTTCGCCCCGCTGGCCGACATGACGGGCAAGCAGCAGGAGCGGCTCCTGGAGACGCTGCGGGCGTGGCTGGACAGCCAGGGCAACGTGGTGGAGATCGCGGAGCGCCTCGGCGTCCACCCGCAGACGGTCCGCTACCGCATGCGCCAGCTGCAGGCGACTTTCGGGGACAGCCTGAAGGACCCGGCGGCGCGCTTCGAGATGGAACTGGCGTTGCGGGCCGGTGCGGCGCCGTTGCCGTTGCGGTACCCGGTGAGCGACCTGCTGCCGTCACCGCGGTCGGGCGGTTCGCGTCCACAGTGGACGTCGCCGTAGCCGGGGCCCGCACGGGCCCCGGCGACGGCGGGCCTCACGGGGCGTCGACCTGCCAGGAGGCGTCGGCCGCGTAGCCGTTCGGGGTGTCGTACGGGTGCTGGCCGCTGGAGTCGGCCGCCCACACCTGCGTGGTGTACTGGCGCAGGAACCTGCCCCGGGCGCTGTACGACTCCAGTGTGACGCCCGAGCTGCGGGCCGCCGTCGTGACGACCGGGGTGGGCGCGGAAGCGGTCTTCGCGTCACTGTTCGAGTTCCCGCTGCGCATCGGCGCGGCCCTCGGCGGCGCGGACGCCGAGGCGTTCCGGACCTGCGGGGCGGTCCTGGGCAGGCTGTTCCTCCGTGTCGAGGACGTCTTGGCCCTGCGGGGCGAGCGGACGCGGCTCGACGCCACCCTCCCCGACCTGCTCGACGGCCGGATCTCGGCCCTGCCCGAGCTGCTCGCCGTGCCGGGCCTGACGGCCGGGGCACTTCCGGCGCACGCCCTTCGCGTCGCCGTGGCGGCCGGGCGAAAGGCTTCCGCGGAGTTCGAGCAGGGGTGCAACCGGCTCCCGGACCCGTTCGCCCGGAGCCTGATGAGTGCCGTCGGGGCTTGGGTGGCCGCTCCGGTCGAGTGACCCAAGCCCGGACGGCTCAGCGGCTCTTGCGGAAGACTTCCGGGGGGATCGGCGTGACCGGCGGGCAGTTGCGGTGGTCGGCTTCCGCGCACAGCGGGATGATCGTGAGCCGCGCCGAGGCCTGGTTGCCAGGACCGGAGTTCTGGCCGGTGAACAGCGAGCTGAGCTTCTCGGCCGCTCCGCAGTTCTTGAACGGGGGGAGGGTGAAGCCCCGGAACTTCGGGTCGGGGTTGTTCGGATCGGTGCGGATGAAGCCACCGCCGAACGGGTCGTACTCGCCCATCATGTCGATCGGCATCGGCGTCTCCGACACGCAGTCCGGGCCGGCGTCCAGGGGGACGCCGTTCACCTTGACGTCGCTCAGCCGCGAGACCACTTCGAGGTGGTTGCGCAGCAACCCGTCGAACAGCGTCCCGAACGAGTGAATCATCGTACTGTCCCGGTAGTCGACCGGAAGGAACTCCACGGTCGCACTGATCGGCAAGAAGCCGTAGCCCAGGTAGGACACCGTCACCGGGGCGAAGGCCAGCTCACCGGTGATCTCGCTCCGGACGGGGAAGCCCCCCGAATCCGTGATGTTCAGCCAGACCCCGTTCGCCAGTGCGGCCGGCTTGCTGCGGATCGTTGCGCCGGTCTTGGCGATCGTGCTCGTGTTGTCGACCTGGTTCGGCTGCAGCGGCAGCACCATCGTGGTGGTGTCGTCCGGCGGCGGTTCTTCGTCGAGCAGGGAGTGCTTCTGCGGGCCGGCCGGGCGCGGACCGGGTACGGCCTTCTTCTCCGGTGCCGGCTTGCCCGCCGCGGTAGGGGCGGCCGCCAGTACCGCCACCGAGCCGAAGGAGAGGTCTTGGCCGCCGTCGGCGGCGCAGGTCACCTGCTCGGCGGGCTGGTCCGGGGGCGCACCGGTGAGGCCGAGCGCGAGCTTCGGTGCCGTCACCCGGATCCGCAGCACGCCGGCGGTGGACGGGGAGAACGCCGGGAGCTTTCCGGTGGCCACCAGCGAGAGATCGCCTTCGGCGGGCAACCCGGTGGCCGCGATGGTCATCGGGACGGTGCGGGTGTCCTTGACCTTTCCCTGCTCCAGCAGCAGCTGGAAGGTCAGTCCGCCTTCGAGGGTGCTGCCGGTGCCGAGCAGCTGCTGCGCGGCGGCCCGTGGCAGGGAGAACGTCACGACCAGGCCGTCGATGGTCGCCGGCTGCCCCACGGTCATCGAGGCGGGCAGCGACGCAGTCGTCTTCACGGCGAGCTCGAGCGGCCCGACCGGGGCGGCGAACGGGCACGTCGTGGCCAGTGTCTTGGTCAGTTCGTGCCGTCCGGACGCCCCGGCGCCGTCCGGTTCGGCCGGCGCGGCCGAACCGGTGCCGGTGAACGCGCCGGTGGTGACCGACACCGCGCACGCCAGTGCGATCGCGCCGCGGGTCGCCGTCCGCCGGGTCAGCCGTCGGGCCATGCCGTGCTCCTGTCCGTGCTGCTGGGGAACGAACCGTAGGGATGGCCGGGGCCCCGGCCATCCCTACGGTAGTGCTTCACCCGGTGATCAGGGGGTGATGACGAAGTCGGGCGAGAACGCCTTGTTCTGCGCCGGGCTGGTGGTCTTCAGGGTGCAGCTCATGTTCCAGTTCGCCCAGGTGTTGTTGGACGCCTTGTGGAACTGCAGCGCGGCGGTGATCGGCGAGCCGAGCGAGAGGGTGTCCGTACCGCTGGTTGCCGGAGCGGTGTAGGTCGGCACCGTCGAGCTCGCGTCCTGGCTGATGTTCACCGTGATCGGCCCGCCCGCCGGGTAGATCGTCTCCGGGATGTTCAGGTTGGTCGCCGGTCCGGACACCGAGCCGCGGGCCGCGGTGACCGGCACGGTCGCCTTGCCGCGGATGCCGTCGTAGCCGACGGCGGTCAGCAGCGAGTGGACCGCGGCGGAGATCGTCGCGGTGCCGCCGACGTTGGTCGGCACGGCGGTGCCGTTGACCGGGATCGAGTCCGGGCCGGTCAGGAACGCGGTGATCGCCACGTCCTGCTGCGGGATGCCGGGGAACGTGCAGCGGTGGAGGGCCGCGGCGTTGTAGGTCGTGTCGGCCGACGCGACGCCCGCGGTCAGCATGCCGAGCGTGCTGACGATGGCTGCGGTGGTGACGGCCTTCAGGGACAAGCTCTTGAGTCGGGTCATGACTGTCAATCTCCTTTGATCATCCAGTTGACGTCTTGGCCGGCGCTGCCCACGCGCCTCGCGGACCGATCGGTACCGCGAATACCCCCGGGGATTTCCCTGGCTCAGCCCTGACCCTCGCGAGGTGGCTGTGAGAAATAAGGTTACTCGCCAGTCGGTTGCGCAACAAGCGTGTGACGTACCGGAACCGGCAGTGGTCCTCCCGGCCACGATTTTTGTCAACAGCGGAGTATTCGCAGAGGACTCTTGGTGGGTGCTTGACAAAGAACTCGACGGGTGTCGTTCGGCGATTGTCCGGGTTAGTATCTGGGTGCGCGCCTGCACCGTAACCCGCGCGAATCGATTCAGCGAAAGAAGATACCGTGGCCGAAGTCTTCCGTTTCCAAAGCGCGTCCCGCCGGTCCGCTGTGCTGGCGGCCGCGGCACTGGTCGCAGCCCCGCTCGTGCCGTCCGCGTCCGCTTCGGCCGAGGGCACCGGCGGTGTCCTGGAGTGGGGTTACTCGAACTACATCTCGGGGCCGTCGCCGGACGCTCTCGACGGCGTGACCGCGGTGTCCATGGGCAGTATGGACGCGATGGCGCTCAAGGACGGCCAGGTCCTGGTGTGGGGTGACAACAACTTCGGCCAGACGGAGGTGCCGGTGGCGGCGGCGTCCGGCGTCAGCGCGATCGCCGCCGGCTGGGCCCACGAGCTCGCGCTCAAGAACGGTGGCGTGCTGGCCTGGGGAAACGACTGGTACGGCCAGACGGACGTGCCCGGCGAGGCGAAATCCGGCGTCGTCGCCATCTCCACCAGCGCCATGCACAGCCTCGCGCTCAAGGCGGGCGGCCGCGTCGTCAGCTGGGGCCTGCGCACGGACGTCCCGGCGGCGGCGACGTCCGGCGTCACCGCCGTATCTGCCGGTGGTGACCACAGTCTCGCCCTGAAGAACGGGGGGGTCATCGCGTGGGGCAGCGACAACTTCGGTCAGTCGGATGTCCCGGCCGACGCACAATCGGGTGTCACGGCCGTCTCCGCCGGTCACCAGCACAGCCTGGCGCTCAAGGACGGCCGGGTGATCGCCTGGGGCCGCAACGACAACCATCAGGCCGAGGTTCCGGACACCGTCCAGTCCGACGTCGTCGCCATCGACGCGGGCTGGACGTTCAACCTTGCGCTCAAGAGCAACGGCGACATCGTCGGCTGGGGTTCCAACGACCAGCTGGAGAGCGACCCGCTGAGCAACGGCATCTGCGGTCCGCTGCTGGCCGCCTCGGCCGGCGACCGGTTCAGCGTCGTGCTGAAGACGGATCCGTCCGCACCCTGCTGACCGGAACGCGGAAAGAGGGGCTTCCCGGCCGGGAAGCCCCTCTTTCCGCGTTCCGGCGGATCAGCCTTCGGTCTTGGCCGCCAGGTCCAGCGAGATCGTGTTGCCCGGCCCGGAGACCAGGGCGCCCAGCGCCAGGTCGGCGATGAAGCAGTTCTTGAAGTCCGGGATGGTGTAGGTGCCGGTCACGGTGAACTTCGGGGCGAAGATGTCGACGTCCTTCGCGCTCAGGTCCAGGTCGAGCGGCTTGCTCGCCTTGCAGCTGCCCGGCACCGTCGGCAGCGGGATCACCGGGACCAGCAGGCCGGCCCAGATGTCGTAGATCTCCATGTTCGCCTGGGCGTGCGTGGTCAGCGTGCCGTCGGCGAGGGTGCCGGTGGCGGGGCCGGTCGGGGTGATCTTGACCTTCGCCTTGATCTTGAACAGGCCCGACACCAGGGAGATGTTCGCCTGCGACGGCGGCAGCGACAGGTTCGCCCGCAAGCCCACCGAGCCGGTCTGGTCATCGATGATCAGGGCGCCGTCGAGGTTGCCCGGGCCGAGGGTCATCGCACTGCCGGTCTTCTTGACCACGGTGCTGCCGGTGACGGTGTAGCCGACCGGGATCTCGATCACGTCGGCCGAGGCGGGTACGGCGGCAACGCTCATCGCGATGCCCGCGGTCGCCACGACCGCGGCCGTGCGCGCCCATTTCCGGCCGTTCTTCCGAGTGCGCAACAAAGTGGGCATGCCAACTCTCCTTCGAATTGTGCAGCGGTGGAAAAACTGGGTCAGCGGGGGGTGAGGCCGGTAATCTTCCAGGTATTGCCCTCGCGTTCCGCGGTCACCGAAAGCTGGGCAGCCGCGGAACTGCTGGAATTGTTGTCGGCGCGGGTGGCGAACTGATCGAGGAACACGAGGAGCCGGGCGTGGCCGTCGCGAATCTCCTGAACCGCGGAAGACGTCACCCGCGTCGTCAGCACCAGTTTCTGGGCCGGTGCTTTTTCCTTCACCTGGGCGAACAGCCGGTCGTAGGTGGTGCGGGCGTCACCGCGCAGCACGTCCTGCGCGGCCTGCCCGGTGACGTCGGTCTTGTCGTAGGAGTAGGAGAAGATCCGGTTCAGCGCCAGTGTCACCGCCGAGGTCACGTCGGCGGTGGCCCCGACGTCGGTGAGGGCGCGGTTGGCGGTGGCCGGGTCGTCGGCCGCCGACCGCGCCGCCACGGTGAACACCACGCCCGCCGCGGCCAGCAGCACCGACACCGCGATCAGCAGCGGCAGCAGCGCCGGGCGGCGTCGCGACGGCGCGACGTCCTCCGAGGCGGTCTCGGTGCCGGTTTCGGTACCGGCCGTCTCGTCGGCGGGATCGGAATCGGGAGCGGTCACTTCGGGCTCTTCTTCGGTGGCGGCCAGTGCGTCGGCGGTGCTCATCGGGCCCCCACCGGCAGCTCGTCGAGCGCGCTGAGCTTCCAGCCGCCTTCGGTCCGCACCAGGCCCGCGGCGAACCGGTTGCGCTTGGTCGCCGGTGCGACGCCGTCCTTCTGAGCGGTGATCTCCACCGAGGCCAGCAGCTTCGCGGTGCCGGCGTGCTCGTCCAGCTCACTCAGGGCCGCGTCCAGCACCTTGCCGGTCGACACCGTCGCGTCCTGGGTGAGGGTCTTCTTCGTGGCCTCGTCGGTGTGGGCCAGCCGGTCGTGCAGCGGGCCGGTCGACGCGTCGAGCCACTGCGCGAGCCCCTGGTTCAGCCGGTGGTAGTCCAGGGTGCACAGCCGCGCGACCAGCTCCCGGCCGCTAGCCAGCGCCTCGTCGCGCGCGGTGCCGTAGGTCAGCTCGTCGCTGTGCGCGGCGCGGTACCAGGAGAACCCGGACCAGCCCGCGAAGGCGGCGGTGACGACCACCGCGAGCACGGCGGCCCGCAGCGGCCACTTCACTTTCCCAGCCACAGCATCTCCTCGATGGTCGGGGACACCGCCAGGCCGGGCGACGCGGGCAGCGGAGCACCGGAGCCGGGCACCGCGGGGGCCGGGACCGGCCGGTGCGGCACGTTCTGCGAGCCGCGGACCGACGTCGCGTCGCCCTTTTCGAGCGTGCACGACGCGCTGGTGTTGAACGGCAGCGGCGAGGTGTCCGTGCTGGGCCGGTACTGCGTGCTCTCGTACCCGGCGCGGCAGGGAACGGGGTCGTAGAACGTCAGCGCCATGGCGAGGTTGCCGTCACCCCCGGCGAAGGCCGTCGACGTCGCCGCGACCATCTTCGGCGTCGCCACCAGCAGCTGCTCCAGGTCGCCGGTGCGGGCTTGGACCACCTGTGCCGTGGTGAGCAGGTTGGCCAGCAGGATCGGCAGCCCCGGGTCGGTCTCCCGCAGCAGGGCGCCCAGCTCACTCGCGGCCGGCGGCGCGGTCGCGATCAGCCGCCGCAGGTCACCGTCCGAATCGGACAGCTGCGCGGCGAACAGCTTGGCGTTGCCGGCGAACGAGCGCCACTCGGCGGAGGAGTCGAGCTGGGTGCGCAGCACGGTCGAGCCGTCGTCGATCAGCTTCGCCGTCTGCGGCAGATTGGCCGACGCGTCCTTCGTGAACGACGTAGCGGTGTCCAGCAGCACCTGCAGGTCCGGCCCGGTGCCGCGCAGCGCGTCGTCGAGCTCGTCGACGACCGTGCGCAGGTCGCCGGTGGGCACGGACGCGGTCAGCGCGTCGAGGTCGCCGAGCAGGTGCTGCACCGGCATCGGCAGCGTCGTCTTCTCCCGCGGGATGACCGAGCCGCCGTCCAGGAACGGGCCGTCCGACGTGCGGGGCTGGAGGTCGACGTACTGCTCGCCGACCGCGGACCGGTTGGCCACCACGGCCTGCGCGTTCGCCGGGATGGGCGGGGCCGAGCGGTCGATGACCAGGTCCGCTTCCATCCCGGACGGCGTCAGCCGCAGTTCCCCGATCCGCCCGACCGCAACACCGCGGTAGGTGACCTCGCCGTTGGTGAAGATGCCGCCGCCTTCGGCGAGCTCCAGCTTGACGGTGTACCCGCCGGTGCCGAAGAGCCGGCCGATCCCGGCGTAGTTGGCGCCGACGAACGCGACCGTGACCAGCGAGATCACCACGAACGCGATGACCTGGACCCGAACCCTGGTGGTCAGCATCAGCGCCCTCCCGGCGTCGTGACCTGGCCGGCGGCCGGGAGCGGAAGCGGCGGCAGTGTCGGCAGGCAGGGCGGGTTGTTGCCCGTCGCGCCCGGCTCGCAGACGGGCGGGATGCCTTCGCCGTAGTTCGGCAGCTGCACGCCCGGCGCGGGGATGACCGACAGGTAGACGTTGAGGTAGTCGCCCTTGATCGCCGGGAGCACCGCGTCGGTGTAGGGGAAGGACGGCAGGATTTCGAGGGCCTTCGGCAGCGACGCGCCGGCGTCGGCGAGCCGCTGCAGGATCGGCGCGAGCGCTTGCAGGTCGGCGACCAGGTCGTCCTTGCTCTTCCGGATGACGTCGGTGGCGACGCCGGAGAGGTCGTCGAGCGACTGGAGCATCGTCACGAGCTGGGTGCGCTGGTCGGTCAGCGTGCGCAGGCCCGGCGTCAGGTCGGTGAGCGCTCCGGACACCTGCTTGTCGCGGTCGGCGAGCGTGGTCGCCAGCCGGTTGACGCCGTCGAGGGCGGTGATGATGTCCTGGCGATGGGCGTCGAGGTCGGTGGCCAGCGTCTTCACCCCGGACAGGAACGAGCGGATCTGCGTCTCGTTGCCGGTCATCACCTTGCCGAGTTCGCGGTTGATCGTCTGCAGCTGCCCGATGCCGCCGCCGTTGAGCAGCAGCGAAAGCGCGCCGAAAACCTCCTCGACCTCCGGGTTGCGGTTGGTGCGCGACACCGGGATCACGGCGTTGTCGGCCAGTCGCGCGGTCTGCCGGGCGTCCCCTTCGGGCGCGGCGAGCTCGACGAACTTCTCGCCGAGCAGGCTGGACTGGCGCAGCCGCGCGACGGCGTCGGCGGGCAGTACGACGTCGCCGTTGACTTCGACGACGGCTTCGGCGGTCCAGCCGTCCGCGCCGAGGCGGATGGTCTGGACCCGGCCGACCGGGACGTCGCCGACCTTCACCGCGGCCTGCGGCACCAGGTCGAGGACGTCGGCGAACTGGACGGTGACGTGGTACGGGTGGTCGCCGACGTCGGCGCCGCCGGGCAACGGCAGGTCGTAGACGCCCTTGAACTCGCCGGAGCAGGCGGTCAGCACCAGGCAGCAGCCGGCCGCCAGGGCCGTGACGCGCCGCCGCCGATTTCGGGGGTTCCGGGTGGCGGAGCCCCCGGCCCGGGGCGAAGCCCCGGATGTCACGCTTCTCATCGCCCGCCCGCCTCGTTCGTGTAGACGTCCCCGGTCACCGGCAGCGGCAGGTAGTCGATGAGGTCGGTGCGGGTCTGCAGCGCGCCGGTGGCGGGGTCGACCGTCTGGATGAGGTTGGTCGCGGCCAGCGGCGCGGTTTCGAGCAGTTCGGCCAGCGACGCGCGCTGGTCGACGAGCGTCTGCGTGGTCACCGCCAGCTTGTCCACATTGGACTTGATGAGCGCCCGGTTGTCCTTGATGAACGCCTGGATGTCGCCGAGCGCGCTCCCCAGCGAGCGCAGGGCCGAGGCCAGCTCGTCGCGGTTGGCCGACAGCGTGCCGGACACCGTCGCCAGCTGCTGGTTGACCTGCCGCACCTGGTCGTCGTTGGTGGCCAGCATGCTGGTGAACTGCTGCAGCTCCCGGACGGTGGCGAACAGGTCGCCGGAGTTCCCGGACAGCGTCCTGGCCAGCTCCGCGAGCTGCTTGACGGAGTCGTTGAACGCGGTTCCGTTGCCCCGCAGGTTCTTCGCGCCGGTGGTGAGCAGGTCCGACAGGGCGCCGTTCTTGTTCGCCCCGTCGGGGCCCAGCGCCTTGGTGAGCGAGTCGAGGCTGGCGTACAGCTCGTCCAGCTCGACCGGGGTCGCAGTGCGGTCCACGCCGATGGTCGCGTGGTTCACCAGCCGCGGTCCGCCGCGCGCCGGCTTGGAGAACTGGACGTACCGGTCGGCGACGACGCTGGGGGCGATGACGACCACGTCGGTGTCGGCCGCGATCGGCGCGGATCCGTCGTAGGTCAGCGTCACCTCGACCTGCTCGCCGCGCGGGGTCACCGATTCGACCTGGCCGATCCGGACGCCGAGCAACCGGACGTCGGAGCCGCTGTAGACGCCGACCGCGCGGGAGAAGAGCACGGTGGCGCGGTCGAGGCCGGTGCCGGAGAAGATCCACCACAGCGCGGTCACGACGACGAGCGCCGTGACGACCGCGGCGGCGAGGAACCGGTAGGTGCGGGTGGCGTTCACTTCGGAGCTCCCGTCCGCTTCGGCGGCACACACGGATCACGGTTTTCGGGCAGGAGGCCGCAGAGGTAGGAGTCGAGCCACCGGCCGTTGCCCAGCGCGTTGTTGGCGAGCCGGAAGTACGGCCCGGCGGCGGCCAGGCTCTCCGCCAGGTTGTCGTTCTGCCGGGTCAGCAGGTCGGTCACGGTGTTCAGCTGGCTCAGCGCCGGCTTGAGCGCCCCGGCGTTGTCCGCCACCAGGCCGGAGAGCTGGGCGGCCAGCGCCTGCGCGCCGGTCAGCAGGTCGTGGATGGCCTGACGGCGCCGGTCGAGCTCGCCCAGCAGCAGGTTGCCGTCGGAGAGCAGCTGCTCGAAGTCCTGGTTCGAGTCCGCCAGCGTCGTCGTGAGCTTTTTGGCGTTGGCCAGCAGGCCGGCGAGCTGGTCGTCGCGGGAGGAGACGGTCTTCGACAACGCGGACAGTCCGTCGAGCGTGGTGCGCACGTGGGCCGGGGCGTTGCGGAACGTGTCGCTGATCGCGGTGAAGCTGTCGGCGAGCTGCTGGGTGTCGATCGAACCCGCGGTGGTCGCGAGGCCGTTGAACGCCTCGGTGACGTCGTACGGGGTGACCGTCCGGGTGCGCGGGATCGCCTGACCGGGGTCCTGCACGCCGTCGCCGGTCGGCTTGAGCGCGAGGAACTTGCGGCCCAGCAGCGTCTTGAGCCGGATCTCCACCGACGTCCGGTCGCCGACCCAGGCGTTCTTCACGCGGAAGGTGACGAGCACGTGGTCGTCGGCCAGTTCGACGTCGCGGACCTCGCCGACCTTGATGCCGGCGACGCGGACCTCGTCGTCGGGCTGCAGCCCGGCCGCTTCCGAGAACTCGGCGCGGTAGGTGGAGCCGCCGCCGACGACCGGCAGGTTGTCGTAGTTGAACGTCACGGTCAGCAGCGCGGCGAGGACGACGCTCCCGGCGGCGCCGAGCGCGAGAGGATTGCGTTCCTTGAAGGACTTCACGAGCCGCACCTCTTCGCGGTCGCGGGTGTTCCGCGCGGCGGCAGGGTCTGGAGAACGGAACTGCAGACGTAGAAGTTCATCCACGAGCCGTAGGAGCTGATCCGGCCGAGGCTGTTCAGCTTCTCCGGCAACGTGCTCAGCGTCTGCTCCAGGCCGGGGAGGGTGTTCTCGTCCGCGAGGTTCTTCGTGACGCCGTCGAGGCCGGTGATGGTGTCCTTCAGTGGGGTCCGCGCGTCGCCGAGCAGACCCGCGGTGGCCGTGGAGAGGTCGCCGATGCCGCCGATGGCGTCGCCGATCACGACGCGGTCTGCGGCCAGGCCGGAAACGAGCTCTCGCAGCGTCGAAATCAACGTCGTCAGTGCGGTTCCCTTGCTGTTCACCGTGCCGAGCACGTGGTTGAGGTTGGTGATCACCTCGCCGATCAGCTGGTCGCGGCTCGCGAGCGTGGAGGTCAGCGAGCCGGTGTGCGCGAGCAGCTCCTCGACGGTGCCGCCCTCGCCCTGCAGCACCTGCACGATCTCGCCGGAGAGCTGGTTGACGTCGGTGGGCGAGAGCGCCTGGAACAGCGGCTTGAAGCCGTTGAACAGGTCGGTCAGGTCCAGGGCCGGCGTGGTGCGGTTCAGCGGGATCTCGCCTCCCACCGGCAGCGTGCCACTGCCGCCGGCGCCGCGTTCCAGCGCGATGTAGCGTTGCCCGACCATGTTGCGGTACTTGATGACCGCGCCGACGTCGGCGGGCAGCTGCCGTCCGGCGTCGAGGGAGAACCGGACGTGGGCCAGGCTGTGGTCGGCGATCTCGAGTTCCTCGACCTGTCCGACGCGGACCCCGGAGATCCGCACGTCGTCGCCGACGTTCAGCGATGTCGCGTCGGTGAAGGTGGCGCCGTAGAGGTCGGTGCGGCCGACGCCGGTGTTGTCGATGGAGACCGCCAGCAGCACGGTTGCGGCCGTGGTGACCAGGACGAAGATCAGGCTCTTGAACAGCGGGGCGGCGATTTTCCTCACTTCAGCGTCACCTCCGTGCCGCGGTAGAGCGGGCCGACGAGCACGCTGCTCCAGTCCGCGACCTCCCCGGTCGGCACGCCCAGCTGCGGCGCGAGCACCGTGGCCAGGAGTTCCCGTTCCTGCGGGGAGTTAGCGACGCCGAGGTCGTCCTGCGTGCCGGTCAGCAGCGGGTGCTGGGGTGCGCCGGGCGGGACCGCGGCGGTGCCGGTCGTCGGGGCGACGCCGCTGGGGTAGCAGCGCGGGCCGCCGGTCGCCGTGTACTTCGGATCGTCCTTGCCGGGCACGTACTTGCCGCGTGACTGGGTGACGGTGACGGCGGCGTGCATGCCGGGGGAGTTCGTGCCCTTGCCGAGTGCCTCGTCGACCGGCTTGCGCAGCGCGTCCATCGCCTTGAGGGTGCAGGGGAAGCTGGGGGAGTACTCCGCGGCGACCTCCAGCGCCGAACGGCTGTCGGCCGCCAGGGCGATGAGGTTGTTCTTGTTGCGGTTCAGGAACTGCTGGACCTCGCCCGCCGAGCTGCGCACCTGCTGGTAGACCGTGGCGAGTTCGGGTGCCTTGTCGTGCACGGTGTTCAGCGTGACGGCCGAGTCGGTGAGCGCGTCCAGCAGGTCGGGGGCGATGTCACCGTACAGCCGGGAGACCGACGCGAGGTCCTGGACGTCCTTGGTGAACTGCGGCAGCTGCGGGTTGAAGCCGGTCAGGTAGTCCGCTGCGGTGGCGAGGGTCCGGCCGATCTGCTCGCCGCGGCCCTGCAGTGCCGTCGAGACCGCGGTCAGCGTCGTCGCCAGCTTCTGCGGCTGGACCGCCTGCAGCACCGGCAGGAGGTTGCCGAAAACCCGTTCCAGCTCAACCGCGTTCGCCGAGCGGTCCTGCTCGATGACGTCGCCCGCGGCCAGGTGCGGGGCCCGTGCACCGTCCGGGATGGACAGCTGGACGTAACGCTCGCCGAAGAGCGTCTTCGGGACGAGCAGCGCGGAAACGTTGCGCGGCAGCATGTCCACCTTGTCCGGTTCCAGAGCAAGCGCTATCTCGGCGCCCTGTGGCGTCCCCCGGACGCCCCGGATCTCCCCGACGAGCACGCCACGGGCCTTGACCTGGCCGCCGGCTTGGAGCTGGTTGCCGATCCGGCTCGCCTTGAGCGTCACCGGCACCGTGCTGACGAAGTCCTTGTCGTACACCTTGATCGAAAGCGTCACCAGCACGCCCATCACCACGAGGAACAGCACCCCCGCGGTCCGGACCCCGGCCTTCCGGCGGGTTTCCCTTCTCATCCGGCCACCTGCACGGTCGTCGTCGCGCCCCAGATCGCCAGGGACAGGAAGAAGTCGAGCACGCTGATCGCGACGATCGCGGTGCGCACCGCGCGGCCCACCGCGACGCCGACGCCGGCCGGGCCGCCGCTCGCGCGGAAGCCGTAGTAGCAGTGGGCGAGGACCACCACGATGCTGAACACCAGGACCTTCCCGAACGACCACAGGACGTCGCCGGGTGGGAGGAACAGCAGGAAGTAGTGGTCGTAGGTGCCCGCGGACTGGCCGAAGAACCACACGGTGACCTGCCGCGAGGCGAGGTAGCTCGACAGCAGCCCGATCGCGTAGAGCGGGATGACGGCGAGGAAGCCGGCGATCACCCGGGTCGTCACCAGGTACGGGACGCTGGGGATGCCCATGACCTCGAGGGCGTCGATTTCCTCGGAGATCCGCATCGCGCCGAGCTGCGCGGTGAAGCCGCAGCCGACCGTGGCGGACAGGGCGAGCCCGCTCACCAGCGGCGCGATCTCGCGGGTGTTGAAGTAGGCGGAGACGAACCCGGCGAACGCCGACGTCCCGACCTGGTTCAGCGCCGAGTAACCCTGGAGGCCGACGACCGTGCCGGTGGCGACGGTCATCCCGACCATCACGCCGATCGTGCCGCCGATGACGGCCAGCGCGCCGCTGCCGAAGCTGACCTCGGCCAGCAGGCGGACGACCTCGCGCAGGTAGCGGTGCAGCGCGCGCGGGGTCCAGGCGATCGCGCGGATGAAGAAGAGGATCTGGTCGCCGAGGGTGTCGAGGAAGCCGAACCGGCGGTCGACGGCCTCGCGTACCCGCGCGGTTCTCGGGAGGTCCGTGGTCGTCACTTCAGCTCCCCTTCGGCGGCACGAGTTGCAGGTAGACGGTGGTGAGGATCAGGTTCAGCACGAACAGCAGCAGGAACGTGATGACCACGGACTGGTTGACCGCGTCGCCGACGCCCTTCGGGCCGCCCTTGGGGTTGAGCCCGCGGTAGGAGGCGACGACCCCGGCGACGAAGCCGAAGATGAGGGCCTTGATCTCGCTGATCCACAGGTCCGGCAGCTGGGCCAGAGCCGAGAAGCTGGCCAGGTAGGCACCCGGGGTGCCGTGCTGCATGATCACGTTGAAGAAGTAGCCGCCGAGCACGCCGACGACGCTGACCATGCCGTTGAGGAAGACCGCGACGCCCATCGCGGCGAGCACCCGCGGCACGATGAGCCGCTGGACCGGCGAGACGCCGAGCACCTCCATCGCGTCGATCTCTTCGCGGATGGTGCGGGAACCGAGGTCGGCGCACATCGCGCTGCCGCCGGCACCGGCGATGAGCAGCGCCGTGACGATCGGGCTGGCCTGCTGGATGATCGCGAGCACGCTGGCCGCGCCGGTGAAGGACTGCGCGCCGATCTGCGTGGTCAGGGAGCCGATGTGCAGCGCGATCACTGCGCCGAACGGGATCGACACCAGTGCCGTGGGCAGGATCGACACGCTCGCGATGAACCAGAACTGCTGGATCAGCTCGCGCACCTGGAACGGGCGGCGGAACGTCAGCCGGACGACGTCGAGGCCGAGCCCGTAGAGCCGTCCGGTCTGCCGCAGCGCGCCGGCTCCGGGGAACGACGCCGTCGTCGTCCGTTCGGCCATTCGTGTGCCTCCAGCGGTTTCGGCGGCACGCCGAGTACACCCGAGATGACTAAAGGGAAATGGTCCGAACGGGTTAACAATTATCGGCCATTCACGGTCTCGGGGGCACCGTGCCGTTTCCTACTGGTCGGTACGCTAACGACGGCCTTGCTGGGAGACAAGAACTTGAGCAGGATCACGGGGTCACGGGCTGGTAACCGCGCATTTCTTGTCCAGTGCTGACAAATGGCCCCGATCTTGTTGTCAGCAGAGGAAAAGAAATCGCCGTCCCGGGCGGCGTCACCGGGCTCCGGCTGCACGCCGGTGCGCATTCGGCCCCCACCCGGAACGGACGGGGTGCCCCGTCCGTTCCGGCCGGCGTCAGGACTTGAGGCCGGCGAGCAGCTCGTAGGAGCGGACGCGGTCGGCGTGGCCGTGGACCATCGTGGTGATCATCAGCTCGTCGGCGCCGGTGTCGGCCAGGAGCTGTTCCAGTCCCTTTTGGACGGTCTCGGGCGAGCCGACGATGCTGGAGCCGAAGCGCTCGGCCAGGAACGCCCGGTCCATCTCGGTGTACGGGTACTCCGCGGCCTCTTCCGGCGTCGGCAGGGCGATCGGGCGGCCGCGGCGGAGGCTGAGGAACGTCAGCCCGCTGGGGCCGGCCAGGAACCGGGCGCGCTCGTCGGTTTCGGCGGCGACCACGGACACGCCGAGCATCACGTACGGGGAGTCGAGGACCCCCGGCCGGAAGTTCTCCCGGTACAGCTGCACGGCCGGGATGGTGTTCTCGGCGGCGAAGTGGTGCGCGAAGGAGAACGGCAGCCCGAGCCGCCCGGCGAGCTGGGCGCTGAAGCCGCTCGACCCGAGCAGCCACACCGGCGGCTGGTTGCCCTCGGCCACCACGGCGTTGACCCCGCGGGCCTCCGAGTGGGTGAAGTAGCCGATCAGTTCCTGCAGGTGCTCCGGGAAGTTCTCCGCGGACAGCCCGCCGGGGCCGCGCAGCGCCAGCGCCGTCCGCTGGTCGGTGCCGGGCGCGCGGCCGATGCCGAGGTCGATCCGGCCCGGGTGGAACGCCTCCAGGGTGCCGAACTGCTCGGCGACGACCAGCGGCGCGTGGTTGGGCAGCATGATCCCGCCCGAGCCGACGCGGATCCGCTCGGTCGCGTCGGCGACGTGCCCGATCAGCACGACGGTCGCCGAGCTGGCGATGCCGGGCATGTTGTGGTGCTCGGCGAGCCAGTAGCGGTGGTAGCCCAGCCGTTCCGCGGCGCGGGCGAGGTCCAGTGTGTTGCGCAGCGTCTCGCCGACGGTGTTCCCCTCCGAGACGGGGGACAGGTCGAGCACGGACAGCGGCACGTCAGGCAGTGAGCTCACAACCGGGGTCAACGCCCCGGTGCCGCCATTGCTTCCCGTCCGGCGGTGACGATCTTCACGCCGCGTGTGCGGAACCGCCCCTGAGTGGCCCTCGCTCCGGCTACGGTGGGCTTACCGGAAAAAAGAGAAACAGGAGGACGGGTGCCGCGTCCGGAACGACCCTTGGATCCCGGGGACGATCTGCTGACCGAATTCGCCGCCGATCTCCGGCGATTGCGCGAGAGTGCCGGGAATCCCACCTACCGCGAGCTCGGCCGGCGCGCGCACTACTCGGCCGGGACGCTCTCGGAAGCCGCCGGCGGGCGGAAACTCCCCAGCTTGGCGGTCACTCTGGCCTACGTCCGCGCCTGCGGCGGGGTGCCGGGGGAATGGGCGGAACGCTGGCACGCCGTCGCCGAAGAGTCCCGCTCGGGCGGTGCCGATTCACCGCCTGAGCCGGAACCAGGGGAAATTCCGCCGTACGTCGGGCTGGCCGCTTTCACCCCCGCCGACGCGGGACGATTCTTCGGGCGCGAACGGCTTGTCGAAAAGCTCGTCGAACGGCTGGGAAGACAACGATTTCTCGCGGTCCTCGGCGCGTCCGGATCGGGGAAGTCGTCGCTGCTGCGGGCGGGCCTGCTGCCCTCGGTGAAGGGCCCGGTCGTGCTGCTCACCCCCGGCGCCCGCCCGCTGCAGGAGTGCGCGGTCAAGTTCGCCGCCGCACTCGGCGTCGCGCCCGGTGCCCTGCTCGACGACTTCGCCGCGAACCCCCGCAACCTCGGGCTCGCCGCCCGCCAGCTGGCCGACGGCGGGGACGAGGACCTCGTGCTGGTCGTCGACCAGTTCGAGGAGGTCTTCACCCTCTGCCAGGACGACCAGGAACAGGCGCGGTTCCTCGACGCGCTCGTCACCGCGACCACCGAACCGGGCAGCCGCACCCGGGTGGTCCTCGGCATCCGCACCGACTTCTACACCCACTGCGCACGGCACGCGGAGCTCGCCGAGGCCATGCAGGACGCCCAGGTCCTGGTCGGCCCGATGACGACCGAGGAGCTCCGGCAGGCGATCTCGCGGCCCGCCGTCGACACCGGGTACCGCGTCGAGAACGCGCTGGTGTCCCGGCTCGTCGCGGACGCAACCGGCCAGCCCGGCGTGCTGCCGCTGCTGTCGCACGCGCTGCTGGAGACGTGGCGGCGGCGCCGCGGCACCACGCTGACCCTCGCCGCCTACGAGTCGACCGGCGGCATCGAACGGGCCATCGCGCAGACGTCCGAAGGCACCTTCGCGAAGCTGTCCCCGCGTCAGCAGCGGCTGGCGCGGCAGATCTTCCTCCGCATGACCGCGCTCGGCGAAGGCACCGAAGACACCAAGCGCCGCATCGGCCGCGCCGAACTCGACACCGACGACGAGGACGACACCGACGCCGCCGTAGTTCTCGCCGAGCTGGCCGCGGCCCGGCTGGTCACCCTCGACGACACCGGCATCGAAATCGCCCACGAAGCCCTCATCCGCGGCTGGCCCCGGCTGCGCGAGTGGCTCACCGAAGACCGCGAAGGCCTGCGCGTCCACCGGCAGCTCACCGAAGCGACCGACGCCTGGGAGTCCGTCGACGAGGACCCCGGCTGGCTCTACCGCGGCACCCGGCTGGCCATCGCCCGGGAGTGGGCCGCGCGCCAGGACTCGGCGTTGTCCCGGCGGGAACGGCGGTTCCTCGACGCGAGCCTCGCCGTCGAGCACGCCGAAGAGGAACGCGACCGCCGTCGCACCCGGCGCCTGCGGCAGCTGGTGGCCCTGCTCGCGGTGCTGCTGGTCGTCGCGGTGGCCGCCACCGCCTACGCCGTGCGCGCCGAGAGCACGGCCACCGAGCAGCGCAACAACGCGCTCGCCCAGAAGGTCGCCGGCCAGGCGCTGGCCATGCGCGCCACCAACCCGGCGCTGGCCGCGCAGCTCGCGCTGGCCGCGTACCGCCTCGATCCCGGCGTCGAAGAGCGCAGCGGCCTGCTCGGCATGTTCGGGACGCCGTATTCGACGCGGCTCACCGGGCACACCGGCCGGGTCAACACCGTCGCCCTCCGCCCCGACGGGCGGGTCATCGCCACGGCCAGCTGGGACGGCACCGCGCGGCTGTGGGACATCCACGACCCGCACCACCCGGTGCCGCTGGGCGTGCTCACCGGGCACACCGGCAACGTCAACAACATCGCCTTCGCGGCCGACGGCCGGACCGTCGCCACCGCGGGTTTCGACGGCACCGTCCGCGTCTGGGACGTCGCCGACCCGGCCCGCCCGGGTCCCGGCGCGACGATCGAGCAGCACGCGGGCAAGTCCTACGCCGTCGCGTTCAGCCCGGCCGGGCCGCTGCTGGCGACCGCCGACGCCCGGGGCACGATCCGGCTGTACGACACGACCGACCCCGCCCGCCCGCGGCCGGCGGGGGAGCTGACCGGGCACACCTCCTACATCAACAACCTCGCCTTCGACGGCGACGGCCGGCTGCTCGCCTCCGCGTCGGCCGACACGACCGCGCGCGTCTGGGACGTCGCTTCGCGGCGGGAGCTCGGCGTCGTGACCGGGCACACCGACGTCGTGCACGCGGTCGCGTTCGGCCCCGGCGGGCGCACCCTCGCCACGGCGAGCCAGGACCAGACCGCGCGGCTGTGGGACGTCACCGACCCGGCCCACCCGGCGCCGCTGGCTTCGCTCACCACGCACAAGGCGACCGTGCGCTCGGTGGCGTTCACCGCCGACGGGCACACGCTCGCCACCACCGGCTTCGACCGCACGGCCCGGCTGTGGGACGTCGCCGATCCGCGGCAGCCGCGCGAGCTGCCGTCGCTGCCCGGGCACATCGGCGCGGTCGTCTCCGCGGTCTTCACCCGCGACGGCCGCACCCTGGCCACGGCCAGCGACGACCAGTCCGTCCGGCTCTGGGACCTGCCCGGCCCCGCGATCCCCGCGCACACCGCCCAGGCGTGCGACGTCACCTTCGGCCGGGAGGGCAGGCTGCTGGCCACCGGCGGCTACGACGAGGCCGTGCGGCTGCACGACCGCACCGACCCGCGCGCGCCCCGGCCGCTCGCCACGATCGGCGGATTCGGCGACGCGGTCTGCGGTGTCGCCGTCAGCCCGGACGGCCGGACACTGGCCACCGGCAGCTGGGACCACACGATGACGCTGCGGGACATCACCGACCCGGCCCGGCCCGGCCCGCCCATGGTGTTCAACCGGCTCCACGACGACGTCGACGCGGTCCGGTTCAGCCCGGACGGCCGGCTGCTGGCCACGGCGGGCGACGGCCACACGGCCCGGCTCTGGGACCTCGCCGACCGCACCCGGCCGGTCGAGATCGCGAAGCTGGAGGGCCACGCCGACGACGTCCACACCATCGCCTTCAGCCCCGACGGCCGGACGCTCGCGACCGCCGGCTGGGACCACACCGCGCGGCTCTGGGACGTCTCGGCGCCCCGGGCCCCGCGGCCGCTGGCAACACTGGCGGGACACACCGACACGGTGTTTTCGATCGCCTACAGCGCCGACGGCAAGCACATCGCCACGGGGAGCGCGGACCGCACGGTGCGCCTCTGGGACGTGGCGGACCCGGCGCACGTGCCGCCCCCGGCGGTCCTGGACGGCCACACGGACGTCGTCATGTCGGTGTCGTTCAGCGGCGACGGCCGGAGGCTGGCGTCCGGCAGCTACGACCGCACGATCCG
Organism: Amycolatopsis sp. A133; assembly: GCF_031082405.1. Classification (GTDB taxonomy): domain Bacteria; phylum Actinomycetota; class Actinomycetes; order Mycobacteriales; family Pseudonocardiaceae; genus Amycolatopsis. Next base: position 59,727 of record NZ_JAVHJU010000075.1, on the reverse strand, counting down.
GCTGTGGGACGTGAGGACGGCGGCGCCGTGGGCGGTGCTGCCCGAGCAGCGCGACCGCGTCTACGCCGCCCAGTTCGCCCCGGACGGCCACACGCTGGCGGGCGCGGGCGCGGACGGCACGGTCCGGTTCTGGGAGGCCGACCCCGACCGGGCGGCCGAACGGATCTGCGCGGCGGTCTCGCCCCGGATCACCGAGGCGGAGTGGGCGGACAGCCTCCCCGACCTGGACTACCGCCCGCCCTGCCCCTGACGGGTTGTTCGGCGTTGTTGTTCGGCGTTGTTGTTCGGTGGCCGCGCGCGGACACCGAACAACCCGGATCGGCTAGACATGCCCTCGGACGAACTCGTCCCACGACGTTTATTTCACCGGGGGTCTGAAGGGCTCCTTCAAGGGCACGGGAACCCCGCCTCCCGCCCCTCGAAGGGGCCCTTCAGCGTTTCCCGGGCACGGCCTCAAGCGCCCCGATCGGGGCGCATGGGACGTCGGGTCAGGCGGCCGGGATCCAGTCCGGGTTCGAGGCCAGCACGATCAGCTGCTGCGTCGCCCGCGTCAGCGCCACGTACAGCACCCGGCGGCCCGTCGTCGACTCGGTGATCAGCTCGATCGGCTCCACCAGCACCACCGCGTCGTACTCCAGGCCCTTCGAATCCAGGCTGCCGACGACCTTCAGCCGCTCGTCCGCCTGGGCCGCCAGCCAGCCCGCGACCTCCGGCACCCGGTCCATCGCCGTGATGACGCCGACCGTGCCCTCGACCGCGCCGAGCAGTTCCTTCACCGCTGCCTGCGTCGCCGGAGCCAGGCCGGCCGCCTCGACCGGGCGGACCTCCGGCTCCACCCCGGTGCGGCGGACCGCCACCGGCAGCTCGCCGGACTCCGCGTGCCCGGCCACGACCTTCGCCGCCAGGTCGAAGATCTCCGCCGAGTTCCGGTAGTTGGTGCGCAGCGTGAACCGGCGCCGGGCCGTCTTGACGCCGAACGCCTGGTCCCGCGCCGAAGCCGCCTCCGCCGGGTCCGGCCACGAGCTCTGCACCGGGTCGCCGACCACCGTCCAGCTCGCGTACTTCCCGCGCCGCCCCACCATCCGCCACTGCATCGGCGAAAGGTCCTGCGACTCGTCGACGACCACGTGCGAGTACTCGTCGTAGTGCTCCGGGCGCGTCGGCGCCCCGCCCGAGCGCTGCGGCTCGACCTCGATCACCTGGCGCCGCTTGCGCTTCGGCTCCGGCCCGACCAGGACGCGCAGCTCGTCCAGCAGCGCCATGTCCGCGATCGACCAGCCCCGCGACCGGTCGGCGAAGTCCGCGGCCAGCATCGAGATCTCGTGCCGGTTCAGGACGCCCTTGGCCGCCGAAGCCAGCCGCTTCTCCTCGCCGAGCCACTTGAGGATCTGCGCGGGGTACAGCACCGGCCACCAGACGACGAGGAAGCGGTGGAAGTCGATCCGCTCGCCCAGGTCGGTGATCAGCTCGGCCCGGTCGAGCTGCCTGCCGTCGTCCTTCGCGTGCTCCTCAGCCTTCGCCGCCAGCGCGTCCAGCAGCATCTCCGCCGCCCGGATCCGCGACCGGTTCGGCGGCGCGCCCTGCGTGTGGGCCTTGCGGCGGACCTTCTCGAGTTCGCGCGCGTTCAGCTTGAGGACTTCGCCGCGGTAGACGATCCGCATCTCCTCCGGCGCCTCGGGCGGCGTGTCGCGCAGCGCCCGCAGCAGCACCTTCCGCATCCGCAGCGAACCCTTGACCGCCGCCAGCGGCGCCGCGTCCTGCCGCGTCGCCTCCAGGCCGTCGAGGACCTCGCCGAGCGCGCGCAGTTCGACGTTCGTTTCACCCATGGAGGGGAGGACCCGCGAGATGTAGCTGGTGAACACGCCCGACGGCCCGATCACCAGCACGCCGGCCCCGCCGAGCTGACGCCGGTAGCGGTACAGCAGGTAGGCGGCGCGGTGCAGGGCGACCGCGGTCTTGCCGGTGCCCGGCCCGCCGGTGATCTCGGTGACGCCGCGCCACGGCGCCCGGATGACCTCGTCCTGCTCCTTCTGGATGGTCGCGACGATGTCGCGCATCTTCTCGCCGCGCGAGCGGCCCAGCGCGGCCATCAGCGCGCCTTCGCCGACGATCTGCATGTCCTCGGGCACGGCGTCGGCCATCAGGACGTCGTCGTCGACGTCGAGGACGTTCTGGCCCGAGCAGCGGATCACGCGCCGCCGCACGACGTCCATCGGTTCCTCGGCCGTGGCCTGGTAGAAGGCCGCCGCGGCCGGCGCGCGCCAGTCGGTGACGAGGTTGTCGAACTCGGCGTCGCGGATGCCGAGCCTGCCGACGTACACGCGCTCGGTGTCGAGGTGGTCGAGCCGGCCGAAGACGAGGCCCTCGTACTCGGCGTCGAGCGTCTGCAGCGTCTGATTGGCGTGGTGGACCATCATGTCGCGCTCGAACAGCATCGACGCCTGCTCGAAGATCGCCTCGCGCTGCGCTCCCCGGCCGATCTCGTAGCCCTTCGTGCGCATCGCCTCGGCCTGGGCCTTCAGTTCGTCCAGACGGGTGTACACGCGATCGACGTGGGCTTGTTCGATGGCGATCTCGGCCCGTCTGACCCGAGGTTCGGACACGCATGGCTCCTTGACAGCTTTGGGATCGCCTCCGAGGGCGAAGAACGACTCTACGCGGTGGCCCGGGCGGGGACACCCGTGTCCCGGTCATCCGCGCCGCGCGCCGTCCCCCCACAATCGGGGGGTGACCAGGATCGTGGCCGGGACGGCGGGCGGGCGGCGGCTGAAGGTGCCGCCGAAGGGCACCCGGCCGACGTCGGAACGCGTGCGGGAAGCCCTGTTCAACGCCCTCGAGACGGCAGGCGAGCTGGACGGCGCCCACGTCCTGGACCTCTACGCCGGGTCCGGCGCGCTCGGCCTCGAAGCCCTCTCCCGCGGCGCGGCGGACGCGCTGTTCGTCGAGTCCGACCGGCGGGCCGTGGAGGTCCTGCGGGGCAATGTCGCGGCGCTGGGCCTGGGCGGCACGGTCCGGGCCGGGCAGGTCGAGGCGGTCGTCGCGGCGCCCGCACCCGCCGCGTTCGACCTCGTGCTCGCCGACCCGCCGTACGCCGTGGACGCGGCGGCGCTCGGGTCCGTGCTGGCGGCGCTGGCGGCCGGCGGCTGGCTGGGGACCTCGGCCCTGGTGGTGCTCGAGCGCGCCGCCCGCGACGGCGAGCCGGGCTGGCCGCCGGGCTTCGAGGCGACGCGCGCCAAGAAGTACGGCGACACGGCCGTCTTCTGGGCGGAGTACACAGCTGTGGCGTGAACCACGCGGCGGAGACCGGGTCCGGCACGGTAGCGTCCGCGACATGCGGCGAGCGGTCTGTCCCGGTTCCTACGATCCGGCCACCAACGGGCACCTCGACATCATCGAACGGGCGAGCCGGCTGTTCGACGAGGTCGTCGTCGCGGTGGGGGTGAACCGGTCGAAGAAGGGCCTCTTCGAGGTCTCCGAACGGCTCGACATGCTGCGCGAGATCACCGCGAAGCTGCCGAACATCCGGGTCGATTCGTGGGAGGGCCTGCTGGTCGACTACTGCCGCGAGCACGACATCGCGGCGGTCGCCAAGGGCCTGCGCTCGGTCAGCGACTTCGACTACGAGCTGCAGATGGCGCAGATGAACCGCGAGCTCACCGGCGTCGAGACGCTGCTGATGGCGAACAACCCCGCGTACGGCTTCGTGTCCAGCTCACTGGTCAAGGAGGTCGCGGCGCTCGGGGGCGACATCGAGCACCTCGTCCCGCCGATCGTCTACGAGCGGCTCTCGGAGAAGTTCCCCAAGCTCGGGGGCTGACCCTCCACAAGGGAGCCGGGGTGTCCGCTTCCCGCCGTCCGGCCCCGTCCGTTCGTCGGGACTTCGGCGCCGTGGTGCGGAAGTTCACGTCGCCGTCTCCTGAGGATCATCCGATCGGGTTACGGTCCGAAAATGACCAACTACCGATCACGCCTGGTCGCGGTCCTCTTCGCGCTCCTGGCCACGTTGACCGCCGGGGTCACCACCGCTTCCGCGGCTTCCCCGGCCGTCGTCGCGCAGAACGCCTGCGGGAACCTGTCGGGCTTTTCGCACACGACGCTCCCGGCGCTGCCGGCCGAAGCGACGACGACGTACAACCTGATCCGGACGAACGGGCCGTTCCCCTACCCGAAGAACGACGGCGTCGTCTTCGACAACCGGGAAGGCATCCTCCCGGCCTGCGCGTCGGGCTACTACCACGAGTACACGGTGCCGACGCCCGGCTCGAGCACCCGCGGCACGCGCCGCATCGTGACCGGCAGCGCCGGCGAGTACTTCTACACCGGCGACCACTACGCCACCTTCAAGGTCATCGACGTCGGCGGCGGCACGACGCACGCGTGCGGCGACCTGTCGGGCCTGGCGAAGATCGGCTACTCGCAGCTGTCGGCGGCCGCGAAGACCGTCGTGGACAACGTCCGCAGCGGCGCGGCCACCGGCACCACCTACGAAAACCGCGAAGGCGTGCTCCCGGCCTGCGCGTCCGGCTACTACAAGCTCTTCGCCGCCGGGACGAACGACCGCGTGATCTCCGGCAAGGCGGGCGAGCTGGCCTACACCCCCGACCGCTACGCCACCTTCAAGCGGATCGACCTGAATTCCTGATCCCGTGCAACGCGCCGCGCCCCTTCGTCCGTGAGGTACACCGGAAGACGGACGAGGAGGCGCGATGCGGACGGCGGAAGACGCGGACTTCCGGGAGTTCGCCCGGGCGCGGGCACTGGTGCTGCGACGGACGGCGTACCTGCTGTGCGGCGACTGGCACCTGGCCGAGGACCTCGTCCAGAACGCACTGGTCAAGCTGTACCGGGTCTGGCCGAAGATCATCCGGCGGGGGCCCGTCGACCACTACGCCCGGCAGGTCCTGCTGCGTTGCTGGCTCGACGAGTCCCGGCGGCCGTGGCGGCGTCGCGAACGCCGTGACGGTGTTGTGCCGGACGTGCCGTCCCCCGAGTCCGTGACCGGTATTTCGGGGCCGCTCCTGCGCGCACTCGCCGAAGTCCCGCCGAAGCAGCGCGCCGCCGTCGTCCTCCGCTACTGCGCCGACCTGCCGGCCGCGGAGGTCGCGGAGGTGCTGCGCTGCTCGGAAGGGACCGTCCGGAGCCAGGCCGCCCGCGGGCTCGAGACCCTCCGGGGCGTGCTCGAGCACAGCGCGGAGAGGAGTGCGTGATGACCGATCTCGAAACCCGCCTGCGCGAGCTGGACCTCCCGGAACCGCCGCTGGGGTTCGACACGGACGAGGTCGCCGACCGGGCGGCGCGGCAGGCCCGGAAACGCGGGGCGGGGATCGTCGTCGCGGTGCTGGCCGTGGCCGTCGCGGTGGTGCTGTCCACCGTTGCGGGCCCGGAGCCGGTGCGGCCCGCCGCGACGCCCGCGACGCCGCCGCCGGTCGCCGAGCAGTCCCGGGTCCGCCTCGCGCTCAGCGAAGCCGTCGTGCGGGCGCTGCCCGGTGTCCACGACCTGGTCCTGGGCCGGTCGGCGGCCGACAGCGTCGGGCCGGACCGGATGAGCGTCACGGCCGAATTCGTCGACGTGACCGGCCGGCCCGGCAACTTCCAGCTGACGGTGCGCGGGCCGCGGGCCGCCCACCAGGTCGTCCCGGCCGACCGGCTCTGCACCACGGCCGGCTCGGCGCCGCAGTGCGTGCGGCTCCCGCAGCCCGGCGGCGGCGTCCTCGTGCTCTCCGAACTCGTCTACCAGGACCAAACCGGCGAACCCGTGCGCGAGGGCAGCAACGGATTCCTGTACCGCCCCGACGGCTCGACGGTGATCGTGACCGGCGGGCCCGGCTACCCCCTGACCCAGGAGCAGCTCACGAAGGTGATCACCGATCCGGCCTTCGTGCTGCCCTAGGAACGCCGGCGCCGGGCGTGGTCCAGGGGGACACGCCCGGCGCCGGTGGCGTTCACCGCTTCGGCGCCGGATGAGGGCAGACTGGTCCCAGCGACAGGGGATTGGAGTTGCCGTGTACCGGGTTTTCGAGGCGCTCGACGAGCTCGTCACCATCGTCGAGGAGGCGCGGGGCGTCCCCATGACGGCCAGCTGCGTCGTGCCCCGGGGAGACGTGCTCGAACTTCTCGACGACGTCCGCGACGCACTGCCCGCGGAGATCGACGACGCCCAGGACGTCCTCGACAAGCGCGACGACCTGATCCACGCCGCCCGCAAGGAGGCGGGGGACACGGTCGCCGGCGCGAACGCCGAGGCCGAGGGCACGATCGCCGAGGCGACGGACGAGGCCGAGCGCATCCTCGCCGACGCCCGCGCCCGCGCGGAGCAGATGCTCGCCGACGCGCACGACCAGGCCGATCGCACGGTGGCGGCGGGCCAGGCCGAGTACCAGAACCTCACCGACCGCTCCCGGGCCGAGTCCGAGCGCATGGTCCAGGCCGGCCGCGACGCCTACGACCGCGCCATCGAGGACGGCCGGGCCGAGCAGGCCCGCCTGGTCGCCCAGACGGAAGTGGTCCAGGCGGCGCACGCGGAGTCGGCCCGCATCGTCGACGAAGCCCACGCCGAGGCCGACCGCCAGCGTGCGGACTGCGACGCCTACGTGGACGGGAAGCTGGCGGAGTTCTCGGAGCTGCTGGCGACCACGCTGCGGACGGTCGATTCGGGCCGCAACCACCTGCGCTCGCCGGCGAACCTGCCCAGCTCGGGCGGGCGGCCGACGCTGTACGACTACCAGGTGTGACGAGTCTCTCGGCGACTGGGTGAGCCGCTTCGCCGGGCTCGCTCCGGTTCCGGCTTCCGGCGACCCCGGGCCTTCGCGGGAGGGGGATCGACGGGCTGTCCACAGCCGGGCCGGGTTGTGGACAACGAGTCCCTGAGCTGCGGCTTCGCGGTTTATTGTCGGGCAGCCTCGATAGGCTGGACGCGGGGTGGCCCCCAGGGAGGGCGGGCTCTGCTTGGTGACGGGTGGCCCGCTCGCCGCGGCTCCTGCGGCCTCGCTCATCCGCCCTGGTACGCCCTCCGGGCCTCACTCCGCCCCGCACACCGTCCCAGCGCAAAAGAGCCGGCACAGCGTGCGTACCCTGGACAGGATGTCCGAGAACAAGACCCCCCAGCTCGACGGCCGCAGCCCGTGGGTGATCGACACCCGTGAGCTCGGCCGTCACGCCGGCCTCAGCCGCGCGATCAAGCGCAGCGTGCCGGTGGAGACGCCGCTCGGCGTCCCCGATGTCATCACCATCGAGGCCGGCTCCGCGCTGGAACTCGACCTGCTGCTCGAGTCCGTCGTCGAAGGCGTCCTCGTCAGCGGGACCGCGCACGCCACCGCGAAGGGCACCTGCGCCCGCTGCCTCGACCCGCTGACCGAGGAGATCGAGGTCGAGGTCCAGGAGCTGTTCGCCTACCCGGGGTCGGTCACCGAGGAGACCACCGACGAGGACGAGATCCCCCGGCTGATCGACGACCGGATCGACCTCGAACCCACCGTGCGCGACGCCATTGTGCTGGCCCTGCCGCTGGCGCCGCTGTGCACCGAAGACTGCGCCGGGCTCTGCATCGAATGCGGCGTCAAGTGGGCCGATCTCGAGCCCGGACACGGGCATGAGAAGATAGACCCTCGGTGGGCCGCACTCGTGGAGCGATTCGACGAGAACGCGGGCGAAAAGCCTGCGCAAGGGTCCAGCTGAACAAGGGCAAGCCTGACGAGCGTCCAGCTCGATCCGGTGAGAAAGTTCGCTCGCACCGCGAGCAGACCGTCATAAGGAGATCTACTCGTGGCCGTCCCGAAGCGGAAGATGTCGCGATCCAACACGCGCTCCCGCCGCAGCCAGTGGAAGGCGGCTCCGGTGCAGCTGGTGCCCTGCTCCAACCGCGCCTGCAAGCAGCCGAAGCTCCAGCACATCGCGTGCCCGTCGTGCGGCCAGCACAACGGCCGCCAGGTCGTCGAGCCCGCCTGATCGGCTAGCCGATATGGGGGGCAAGACGCCCAGGGGACCCGCAGCCGATCCGGCGCCGTTGCTCGAAGCGCTCGGGGTCGCTCTCGACCCCGAGCTGCTCCGGCTGTCGCTGACCCACCGTTCGTACGCGTACGAAAACGGGGGGCTGCCGCCGAACGAGCGGCTGGAGTTCCTCGGTGATGCCGTGCTCAGCCTCGTCGTCACCGATCACCTGTACAACACGCATCCCGACCTGCCCGAGGGTCAGCTCGCGAAGCTCCGCGCCAGCGTCGTCAACATGCACGCCCTGGCGCGGGTGGCGCGCGGGCTCGGCGACGGCGGGCTCGGGGCGCACCTGTTGCTCGGCAAGGGCGAAGAGCTCACCGGCGGCCGGGACAAGGCGAGCATCCTCGCCGACGGGCTGGAGGCGGTGATCGGTGCCGCGTACATCGAGCACGGCATCGAGATCGCGCGCAAGCTCGTGCACCACCTCTTCGACGGCCTGCTCGCCGAAGCGCCGCTGCGCGGGGCCGGGCTCGACTGGAAGACGAGCCTGCAGGAGCTGACCGCGTCGTCCGGTCTCGGCGTGCCCGAGTACAAGGTCGAGGACACCGGGCCGGACCACCGCAAGGAGTTCACGGCCACGGTGCTGATCGCCGGCCGTCCCCTCGGTCACGGCACCGGGTCGACGAAGAAGGAAGCCGAGCAGAAGGCCGCCGAGACGGCCTGGCGTTCGCTGTCCGCCGAACTCGAAGCCCAGAAGCAGGCCGCCGAACCGGAGTCCTGATCAGCGGGAACCCCCGTTGACGATGCCGCCTGCCGCTCAGTAGCGTGATGATCATCCGCCGCGCTGGTCCCACTGAGAGGTTTGGCGGATGCGTCTGTTCTTCGTTCCCCTGCTCGCGGCCGCCCTCGTCGTCGTGCCCGGCCCTTCGGCCTCGGCCGCGCAGATCCGCGTCACCTCGCTCGCGGCGCTGCAGTCCGCCATGGACAAGGCGAGCCCCGGCGACACGATCGCGCTGGCCGACGGGAGCTACTCCGCGGGCTCGGCGCTGTTGATCAAACGGTCCGGCACCGCCTCGGCGCCCGTGACGATCGCCGCCGAGCACACCGGCCAGGCCACCATCACCGGCTCGAAGACGTTCGCCTTCGCGAGCGGCGTCTCGAACGTCGTGCTGCGGGGGTTCAAGTTCCGGGGCGGCGCTTCGCTGACCGTCCCCGCCGGCGCGTCGGGCAACCGCCTGACCCGCAACGACTTCCAGCTCACGAGCGACGGCAACTGGGTGACGGTCAGCGGCGACGACACCGTCGTCGACCGCAACGTCTTCCAGAACCGCACCAGCCAGGGCGTGTTCCTGCAGGTCCTCGGGCCCGCCAGTGCGATGGCGCAGCACGTCCACGTGCACCACAACCACTTCTTCAACCACCAGTTCGCGGGTTCGAACGGCGGTGAGTCGATCCGGCTGGGGCTGAGCAACCACCAGTCGTACTCCGCGCACGCGCTGATCGAGAACAACCTCTTCGAGAAGGCCGACGGCGACAGCGAGGCGATCTCCGTCAAGTCGTCCGACAACGTGGTGCGGTACAACACGATCCGCGACAGCTTGGGCTACATCGTGCTGCGCCACGGCAACCGCAGCACCGTCGAGGGCAACGTGCTCTTCGGCTCGGGCATCCGGTTCCACGGCAACGACCACAAGATCGTGAACAACTACGTGGCGAACTCCGGCGACCGCGCGATCGTCTTCGGTTCCGGCGACGAGGCCGACAGCGGCCCGGCCAGCAAGCTGCACGACCGGCCCGACCGCGTGACGGTCGCGTACAACACGGTGCTGGGCAGTTCGTCGGTGATCGACGGCGACGGCGGGGACTTCAAGCCGAAGGACTGCGTGGTCGCGGACAACATCGTCAAGGGCACCTCGGGGACGCTGGTGACGCTGCCCAGCGGGTCGGCGGTCAAGTACGAGGGCAACATCACCTTCGGCGGCACGGCGGGGATCCCGTCGCGGAACGTCGATCCCCGGCTGGTCAAGGGCGCCGCCGGGCTCTACCGGCTGTCCTCGGCGAGCCCGGCGATCAACACGGGTGCCGGGTCCTACCCGTACGCGGGGAAGGACTTCGACCTGCAGGCCCGCTCGGGCACCTTCGACGTCGGCGCGGACGAGTACTTCGCCTCCGGCACCACCCGGGTTCCGCTGGCGAAGGCGGACGTCGGACCCACCGCGCCCTGAGTGCCCTTTCGAAAACTGTCGTACCCGCCGGGCACAATGGCGGCATGCCCGAACTCCCCGAGGTCGAAGTGGTCCGCCTGGGCCTGCAGGCGCACGTCGCCGGGCGGACCATCCGCGAGGCGGAGGTCCTGCACCCGCGCGCCATCCGCCGGCACGCCATGGGCGCGGCGGACTTCGCCCAGCGGCTCACCGGCACCCGCGTCGAGGCGGCGCGGCGCCGCGGCAAGTACCTGTGGCTGGAGCTGTCCGACAAGGAGGCGCTGCTGGCCCACCTCGGCATGAGCGGGCAGATGCTCGTCCAGCCCGAGGGCGCGCCGGACGAGAAGCACCTGCGGGTGCGGCTGCGCTTCGAGGACGACGGGCCGGAGCTGCGCTTCGTCGACCAGCGGACCTTCGGCGGCCTGGCGCTGGACGACCTCAGCGACATCGGGAGCGAGGTCCTGCTCCCGGACACGATCGCGCACATCGCGCGCGACCCGATGGACCCGGAGTTCGACCTCGACGCGGCCGTGCGCGCGCTGCGGTCGCGGCGCACCGAGGTCAAGCGGGCGCTGCTCGACCAGACGCTGGTGTCGGGCATCGGCAACATCTACGCGGACGAGGCGTTGTGGCGGGCGCGGCTGCACTGGTCGAAACCGACCGGCAAGCTGACCATGGCGAAGGGCCGCGAGCTGCTCTCGGCGGCGTCGGACGTGATGAACGCGGCGCTGGGCGCGGGCGGCACGTCGTTCGACGCGCTGTACGTGAACGTCAACGGGCAGTCGGGCTACTTCGACCGGTCGCTCGACGCGTACGGCCAGGAAGGGATGCCGTGCCACCGGTGCGGCACGGCGATCCGGCGGGAACCGTTCATGAACCGTTCGTCGTTCTCGTGTCCCCGGTGCCAGCCCCGGCCGAGGGCGAACTCGGGTTGATAATGGGTGGCCGCCTTTCAGCTAGGATGAATACGCCTGGTAGCTGAGGGAGTGCATCGTGGTCAAGGAGCCCGGAAAGTCGACGCTGGCCGACAAGATCGACCGGCTGTTCCACGTGGTCCGCAGGCCCGATCGGGAGCCGTACAGCAACGAAGAGGTCGCCAAGGCGTGCCGCGAGGCCACCGGCGAAAGCTTCTCGACGACGTACCTGTGGCAGCTGCGCACCGGCCGCCGCGACAACCCGACCAAGCGGCACCTCGAAGCACTGGCGCAGTTCTTCGGAGTTCCGCCGGCGTACTTCTTCGACGACGAGCAAAGCCGCAAGATCGCCGAAGAACTGGCCCTGCTGGGCGCACTGCGCGACGCCGGAGTCCGCGACCTGGCGTTGCGCGCGGTGACGTTGTCGTCGGACGGGCTGGACACGATCAGCGACATGATCGACGCGATCGCCCGGAGGGAGGCGGGTCGCGGCGGCCCGAAGAAAGAGAGCTGAGGGTGGCGGGGGTGGATCGGCTTGTGGCCTCGCCGCAGGGGATCCCGGCGGCCCGATAGCGTAGGCGGCACCGTTTCCGCCGGTTTCGGTCCGGGCGCGTAACTTCACCGGTTCCGCCGCGTTGAACCCGCCGAAGCCGTTCCGCCGCGGCGTCGTGAGGGAGGCCTGACAGTGGCGCGACCATGCTTGCGGCGGCGACCGGCCCGGTCACTCTGGAAGCGGGCCCGCGAGGTCGCCGATGCCGTCAGCCTGCCGGAACCGTTCGACGCCGAAGACTTCGTCGCGCGGCTGGCCGCCGAGCGCGGCCGTCCCATCGAGCTGATGCCGGTCAGCGCGCCCGAAGGCGCGCCGTGCGGGTTGCTGATGAGCACCGAACGGGCCGACTACATCCTCTACCCGACCAACACGACCGCCCTGCACCGGCGGCACATCCTGCTGCACGAGGTCGGGCACCTGCTGTGCGGCCACGTCGGCGGGGACGCCGGCGCCGACGGCGTGGCCATCGACGCCGCGGCGGGACGGCAGCTCATGCCGAACCTCTCGCCCGAGCTGGTCCGGCGCGTGCTCGGCCGCACCACCTACTCGGAGGTCGAAGAGCGCGAAGCCGAACTCGTCGCGAGCCTGCTCGCGCAGCGCGTCGTCCGGCCCGCGGAGCCGCGCGAACCCGCGCCCGGCGTCCCGGAGGGCGTGCGGCGCTTCGACTCCGTGTTCGGCGGACGGTCCCGCCGTCGTACGCCGTGACCGAAACCCTCGCCTACTACCTCTGCGTGGCGGGCTTCGCCGGGTTCGGGTACAAGCTGATCGAGGCGCGCCGCAGCCAGCCGGTGCGCACGATGTGGTTCCTCGCCGGGTTCGGCATCTGCATCGCCGCCGGCATCATCGTGCTGACACCGGCGATGTCCGCCCTCGCCGGCCCGGGCCCGGTGGCCGAGTGGGTCCTGAGCCTGGCCGGCGACGAGCTGAAGCTGGGCGCGATCGGGTTCGCCGTCGCCTTCACGCAGTCGGTGTGGCGCGGCGAAGGGGCCCGGCTCGCACCGCACGCGTGGTGCACCGGCGCGACGATGGTGCTGCTCGCGGTGTCCTTCGCGCTCTCGCAGCCGCGGCGCGTCGGCGACGACACGGTGTTCTCCGCTGCCGGCCTGCCGTTCGCGGTGGCCGACAAGGTGGTGTTCCTGCTCTACAGCCTGGTCAGCCTCGGCCTGCTGCTCGCGGTGTTCGTCCGCAGCGCGTGGCACGCGGAGCCGGGCCCGCTGCGCGCCGGGCTGTGGCTGCTGGTCGCCGGCGTGGGCTCGGCGTCCGCGTGGACGTTCTGGGACGTCGACGACGTCATCCAGCTCGCGCGGACGGCTCGGATCGGCGCCCGCGAGGACCTGCCGTCGTCGGTGCTGGCCGCGGCGACGGTCGGGTTCGTCGCGGCCGGGGCGACGTTGAGCGCGTGGTCGCCGGCGGTGTCGTCGGTGATCGGCCGCGTCCGCGCGTACCGCGCCTACCGCCGCATCGAGCCGCTGTGGACGGCGCTGCGCACGGCGGTGCCGGGCATCGCCCTCGACCCGGGCCGCGAACTGGCGGGCGGCGCCGAGTTCGCGTTGTACCGCCGGGTCATCGAAATCCGCGACGGCCACTTGGCCCTGCGAGCCCACTTCGACCCGGACCTCCCGGCCCGCGCCGAGGCGGCGGCCCGCCGCGCGGGAGTCCGCGAAGCCGAGGTGGCGGCCACGGTGGAAGCGGTCACCCTGGCGGCGGCGATCGAGGCGGGCCGCGCGGGACGACGTTTCGACCAGGCCCCCGACCCCGCCCCCGAACCGGACGCGGACGCGGACGTGGCGGCCGAGGCGGCCTGGCTGATCCAGGTGAGCCGAGCCTGGCGCCACCGCGACGCAGTGGCGGAGCGGGTCGAGGCGGCCACGCCCGGCTGAGCCCCAAGCGCCCCAATGTGGCGTTCGGTGCGTTGGACGCGCCCAATGTGGCGTTCGGTGCGTTGGACGCACCCAATGTGGCGTTCGGTGCGTTGGACGCACCCAATGTGGCGTTCGGTGCGTTGAGCGCACCGAATGTGGCGTTCGGTGCTCCATCCATGCCCCCGCCGCCGCCCTCAACGGAGGCGCTTCGCGCCGCAGTGTCGATTCAACGCACCCAACGCCACATTGGGGCGCGTGCGGCGACCTGAGGATCAGCGCGGGTAGCGGGCCCCGTTCACCGTCACCCGGAGCGTGTACAGCGAACTCGAAGCCGTGATGAACAGCTCGTTCCCGCGTGCTCCGCCGAACGTGAAGTTCGAGCAGATCTCCGGCATCCGCAGCTTGCCGATGCGCGTTCCGTCCGTGGCGAAGCAGTGCAGGCCGTCGTGGGCGGCCGCCCACACCTGGTTTTCGCTGTCCACGCGGACTCCGTCGAAGCCGCCGCTGTCGCTCGTCGCGAAGATGTCGCCGCCCGTCAGCTTGCCGTTCTCACCCACCTCGAACACGCGGAGGTGGCTGGGGTCCTGGCGCGTGTCGGCGATGTACAGCCGGGATTCGTCCGCCGAAAACGCCAGCCCGTTCGGCCGGGAAAAGTCGTCGGCGGCGATCGTCACCGAGCCGTCCGGTGCGACGCGGTACACGTGGCACGCGCCGATCTCGCTCTCCGCCCGGTAGCCCTCGTAGTCGCTGTCGATGCCGTAACTCGGGTCGGTGAACCAGATCGACCCGTCCGAGTGCTCGACGACGTCGTTCGGGCTGTTCAGCCTTTTGCCCCGGTACTCCGACGCCAGCACCGTGATCGACCCGTCGGGCTCGGTGCGCGTCACGCGGCGGAGGCCCTGCTCGCAGCTGATCAGCCGTCCCCGGCGGTCCACCGTGTGCCCGTTGGCGTAGTTCGACGGCTGCCGGAACACACCGACCTGCCCGGTCGTCTCGTCCCAGCGCAGCGTGCGGTCGTTCGGGATGTCGCTGAACACCAGGTAGCGGCCGGCCGGGAAGTACGCCGGTCCTTCCGTCCAGCGGCAGCCGGTGTGCAGGCGCTGCATCCACTCGTCGCCGTTGACGCGCTTGAACCGCTCGTCGAGGACCTCGAAGTCCGTCTTGACCGGATCCATCTCTCACCCCTTGTCGAATCCTGCTGTGGAATTCTGCTGTGGAATTCTGCGGAGATCATGGACCACCGAACCTGATCCACGCCGCCCTCGGCAAGGCCGGCGGGCCCTCCGCCGTGCGCACTACTGTGCATTGCGTGGTACCTTTCCAAGCGTAAGACTGGAGGGGTGCAGTGGAGATCAGTCAGCTGCTCAAGGGCGTGCTCGACCTCGCCGTCCTCGCGGTGCTCCGCGAAGAGGACGGCTACGGGTACGACGTCCTGAGAAGACTCCGGGCCGCCGGCCTGGACGAGGTGGGGGACGCGTCGGTGTACGGGACGTTGCGCAGGCTGTACAAGGCCGGCCTGCTGACCTCGTACGTGGTGCCCAGCGAAGAAGGGCCCCACCGCAAGTACTACAGCCTGAACGAGCCGGGCCGGGTGCGCCTCGCGGAGTCGGGCAAGACCTGGCAGAGCTTCGCATCGACGATGAACGTGCTTTTGGGAGAGGCAGCATGAGCGACAAGCCGACCGCCGTGCGGGTGTACCTGGCGCGGGTCCGCACCGCGCTCGCCGACCTGCCCGCGAGCGAGGTCGAGGAAATCCTCGAGGACGTCCGCCCGCACCTGGCGGAACTGGAAGCCGAGCTGGGGCAGGGTGCCCGCGTCGAGGCCCTGATCGAACGGCTCGGCTCGCCCGAGAGCTACGCCGCCGAGCTGCGCGCGTCGGGCGGGTACCCGGCGGCCGGGGAAGGCGCCACCCAGGTGCTCGCCCGCACCGCCCCCAGCCTGGTGAAACCGCGGATCGCGTTGTGGGGCCTCGTGTTCTCCGCGCTGGGGTTCGCGCTGCTCGCGTTCGGTGCCGCCGTCACCGTCGACCCCGACGTCCTCATCGGCCTGCTGCTGTTCGCGCCGGTGTTCCTCGTCAGCCTGGTGCTGCTGCTGCGCGGCGGGGTCGAGCCGGTGCTGGCCCTGCCGGAAGTGGCGTGGCTGCGCGCCACGATGGCCAAGGGGCGCGAGCAGGAGGACACCGGCAAGGTCCTGCGCTACCTCGGTTCGCTCAAGCCGGCGTGGTGGGTGCTGTGCGCCGTCGCGCTGGTCGCGTTCGGGCTGCTGTTCATGCTGCGGCACCGGGACGCGGTGCTGCTGCTGCCGTTCCTGATCCTCGCGGCCGTCGCGGCCCTTTGGGCGGGGCCGCGGGTGCGCGCCGACCGGCGGCTGCTGTGGGTGGCCGTGCCGATCTCGGCGTTCGTCATCGGCGGCGCGCTGGGCGGCTTCGGTGCCGCGGTCGACCTCTTCTCACGCGGGAGCTCCTACTCGAACCCGTCCTCGTACTACCCGTCTTCGGCCGACCGCTACGGCAACGACCAGCTGACCTACGGCGGCCGCGATGTCGAAAACGTCTACGCCTTCGACGCCGAGGGCAAGCCGCTGACCGAGGTCTACCTCTACGACGAAGAGGGCAGGCCGATCACGATGACCCGCTACGGCTGCGAGCGCTCGAGCGGCAGCCGGCAGAAGATCGGCGAGGACAACCGGTTCCCCCGGCCGAAGATCGAGGAGGGCGTGGTCGACGACCAGGGCAACTACAACGGCTACAACGGCTACCGCGGCGCCTGCCGCGAGCTCGCGGGCGTGCCGTTCAGTGCCGCGATCCCCAAGGTGACGGTGCCGTCCGCCACGCCGTCGCCCACGACCACCACCCCGCCGCCGGCCTCGGCGACACCGACCAGGTAGGGGGACGGGAGCGGTCGGGGCCGCTCCCGATGCGGCGAAGGCCGCCTCCGGGACTCCCGGGGGCGGCCTTCGATCTTCCGGTGCCGGTCAGTGGCCGAACGCGCTGCGCGCCGCCAGGTCGGCCAGCAGCGCGCGGCCCTTTTCGGCGTTGCGCGGCTGGGACAGGACGTCGTAGCGGCGGGCCACCAGCTGGCTCTGCGAGATGAACCCGCGCTTGTTCCGGTTCACCGCGTAGCCCAGTGCGCCGAACAGCAGGTTGAACCCGAGCCCGGCGACCAGGCCGATCACGATCGGGACCAGGCCGGCGCCCGGGTTGAGCAGGCTGAGCATGAGGCCGAGGAACAGGCCGAACAGCGCACCGGACGTCGCCGCGCTGCCGAGGACCTTGCCCCACGTCATCCGGCCCGCCACCCGCTCGACGAGCAGCGGCTCCACGCCCACGATCGTGACGTCGGTGACGGGGAAGTCCGCGCCCGCGAGGTGGTCGACCGCCCGCTGTGCCTGCTCGTAGGACTCGTACGAACCGATCGGCCAGCCGGTGGGCAGGGTCGGCAGCTGGGGCCGGGCCTGCTGCTGTCCGATCGTGGTCTGCTGCGTGAATGCTGTGGTCATCGATCTCACCTCTCTTGCCCGGTTCAACGTGCGAGTGCCCCGGTTTCCTCCCGATCGAGCGGATTCACAGACTCTTCTCAGCCGGGCAACCCGGACAATCCGGCCGTCACCCCAAAGGTTCAAAATAATACCTTTTCGGGAGTTGACCCAGCCTAAGTCACCGGGTAGGAAGAACCCGCAAAGGATTCAGATCAAACCTTTGGGGCGACGATGGCACGCAGGCGAGGCATGCTCACGCTCGACGAACTCCGGGCGCGCGTGGACGCGGGCACGATCGACACGGTGCTCGTCGCGCTCACCGACATGCAGGGCAGGCTGCAGGGCAAGCGCTGCTCGGCGGAGTACTTCCTGGACGAGGTCGTCGGCCACGCCACGGAGGCCTGCAACTACCTGCTCGCCGTCGACGTCGACATGAACACCGTCGGCGGGTACGCCCTTTCCTCGTGGGACAGCGGGTACGGCGACTTTGTGCTGCGCCCCGACCTCGAGACGCTGCGGGAGATCCCCTGGCACGAGGGCACCGCGCTGGTGCTGGCCGACGTCGAGCGCGTGCAGGGCGGTCCGGTCGCGGTGTCGCCGCGCCAGGTCCTGCGCCGCCAGCTCGACCGGCTCGCCGAGCGGGGGCTCGCCGCCTTCGTCGGCACCGAACTCGAGTTCATCGTCTTCGACGACACCTACGAAGCCGCCTGGGACAAGCGCTACCACGGCCTCAAGCCCGCCAACCAGTACAACGTCGACTACTCGATGCTCGGCACCGCGCGGCTGGAGCCGCTGCTGCGCCGCATCCGCAACGACATGGCCGGTGCCGGGCTCTACCCGGAGTCCGTCAAGGGCGAGTGCAACCCGGGCCAGCAGGAGATCGCCTTCCGCTACACGGACGCGCTGAGCACCTGCGACAACCACAGCGTCTACAAGAACGGCGCCAAGGAGATCGCCGCGCAGGAGGGCAAGAGCCTCACCTTCATGGCGAAGTACAACGAGCGCGAAGGCAACTCCTGCCACATCCACATCAGCTTGCGCTCGGCCGAGGGCCGCGCCGTGCTGGCCGGGGACGGCGAGCACGGCTTCTCGAAGCTGATGGAGCACTTCCTCGCCGGCCAGCTCGCCGCGCTGCACGAGCTGACGTACTTCCTCGCGCCGAACGTCAACTCCTACAAGCGGTTCGTGCCCGGCAGCTTCGCGCCGACCGCGATCGCCTGGGGCACCGACAACCGCACCTGCGCCCTGCGCGTCGTCGGGCACGGCGAGTCGCTGCGCGTCGAGAACCGGGTGCCGGGCGGGGACGTCAACCCGTACCTCGCCGTCGCCGCGCTCATCGCCGCCGGGCTCCATGGCATCGAGAACGAGCTGGAGCTCGAAGAGCCCTTCACCGGCAACGCCTACGACTCCGGCCGGAACACCGTGCCGACCACGCTGCCCGAGGCCGCCGCGGCCCTGGCCGGCAGCGACCTGGCCCGCGCGGCCTTCGGCGACGACGTCGTCGACCACTACCTGAACGCGGCGAAGATCGAAATCGACGCCTACAACGCCGCCGTCACCGACTGGGAGCTCGTCCGTGGCTTCGAACGGCTCTGACGACCGGCCCGTCATCGGCCTCACCGCCTACCTGGAACCCGCGAAGTTCCTGGTCTGGGAAACCGAAGCCGTGCTGCTGCACCGGGTCTACGTCGACTGCGTCGTCGCGGCGGGCGGCGTCCCGGTGCTGCTGCCGCCGGTGTCGGCTGCGTACGACCGGCTGGTGTCCACTGTGGACGGGCTGGTGCTCACCGGCGGCGCCGACGTCGAGCCGGAACGCTACGGCCACGAGCCGCACCCGGCCACCTACGTCCGGCCGGAGCGCGACGCCTTCGAGTTCGGCCTGTTCGCGGCCGCGCGCAAGGCGGGCAAACCGGTGCTCGGTGTGTGCCGCGGCCTGCAGGTGATCAGCGTCGCCCTCGGTGGCACCCTGGCCCAGCACCTGCCCGAAAGCGCGGGCACCACCGAGCACCAGCCCGCGCCGGCGACGTTCGGCCGGGGCACGGTCACCCTGGCCGAGGGCAGCAGAGCGGCGGCGATCCTGGGCTCGGAAACCAAGACCCTGTGCTACCACCACCAGGCGATCGACCGGCTCGGCGCCGGCCTGGAGGCCGTCGGGTGGGCCGCCGACGGCACGATCGAGGCCGCGGAGGTGCCCGGCGAGTTCACGCTGGGCGTCCAGTGGCACCCCGAGCAGGACACCGACGACGTCCGGCTGTTCCAGGCTCTCGTCGAAGCGAGCAAGGAGAACCGATGACCACCAGTTTCGACGTCCTGAACCCGGCCACCGAGGAGGTGGTGCGGACGGTCCCGCTGACGAGCGCCGAAGAGACCGACGCGGCGATCGCCCGCGCCCACGCGGCGTTCCCGGCCTGGCGCGACGTCACCCCCGGCGACCGCGCGCGGCTGCTGCGCCGCTTCGCCGACGCCGTCGAGGCCGACATCGAGCACCTCGCGCGGCTGGAGGTCGAGAACTCCGGGCACACCATCGGCAACGCCCGCTGGGAGGCGGGCAACGTCCGCGACGTCCTCAACTACTACTCGGCGGCCCCGGAACGCCTGATCGGCCAGCAGATCCCGGTGCCGGGCGGCATCAACGTCACCTTCCAGGAACCCCTGGGCGTGGTGGGCGTGATCGTGCCGTGGAACTTCCCGATGCCGATCGCCGGCTGGGGGTTCGCGCCCGCGCTCGCCGCCGGGAACACCGTTGTCCTCAAGCCCGCCGAGCTGACGCCGCTGACGGCCGTCCGGCTGGCCGAACTGGCCCGCGAAGCCGGTATCCCGGAGGACGTCTTCCAGGTGCTGCCCGGCAAGGGGTCCGTGGTCGGGCAGCGGTTCGTCGACCACCCGGCCGTGCGGAAGGTCGTGTTCACCGGCTCCACCGAGGTCGGCAAGCAGATCATGGCGGGCTGCGCGGCGCAGGTGAAGCGCGTGACGCTGGAGCTCGGCGGCAAGAACGCCAACATCGTCTTCGCCGACTCCGACCTGGAGAAGGCCGCGGCGACCGCGCCCTACGGCGTCTTCGACAACGCCGGCCAGGACTGCTGCGCCCGGTCGCTCATCCTGGTGCAGACGAGCGCGTACGACCGGTTCATGGAGCTGCTCGAGCCCGCGGTGCACGGCGTCGTCGTCGGCGACCCCGCCGACGAGAAGACCGAGATGGGTCCGCTCATTTCGGCCGCGCACCGGGAGAAGGTCGCTTCCTACGTGCCCGGCGACGCGCCGGTCGCGTTCCGCGGCACCGCGCCCACCGGCCGCGGCTTCTGGTTCCCGCCGACCGTCCTCACCCCGCCGGACCTGCACCACCCGGTCGCGGCGGAGGAAGTCTTCGGCCCGGTCGTCGCCGTCGTGCCGTTCGCGGAGGAGGCCGACGCGATCCGGATGGCCAACACGACCGAGTACGGCCTGTCCGGGTCGATCTGGACCCGCGACGCCGGCCGCGCGTTCCGGGTCGCGCGCGGCGTCGAAGCCGGCAACCTCTCGGTCAACTCGCACTCGTCGGTGCGCTACTGGACGCCGTTCGGCGGCTTCAAGCAGTCCGGCCTCGGCCGCGAGCTCGGCCCGGACGCCGCGGCGGCGTTCACCGAAACCAAGAACGTCTTTCTGAGCACGGAGGAGTAATGGTCCAGCGTTTCGAAGGCCGCGTCGCGGTCATCACCGGCGGGGCGAGCGGCATCGGCCTCGCCTCGGCCCGCCGCCTGGCGAGCGAAGGTGCGAAGGTCGTCATCGCGGACCTCACCCCCGCCGAGGGCAAGGCGGCCGCCGACGAGATCGGCGGCGCGTTCATCCAGACCGACGTCACCGACGCCGAGCAGGTCGAGAACCTGTTCCACAGCACGGTGGAGCAGTTCGGCTCGGTCGACGTCGCCTTCAACAACGCCGGCATCTCGCCGCCCGAGGACGACTCCATCCTCACCACCGGCATCGAGGCGTGGGACCGCGTGCAGCGGGTCAACCTGACGTCGGTGTACCACTGCTGCAAGGCCGTCCTGCCGCACATGCAGCGCCAGGGCAAGGGGTCGATCATCAACACGGCGTCGTTCGTGGCGGTGATGGGCGCGGCGACCTCGCAGATCTCCTACACCGCGTCCAAGGGCGGCGTGCTGGCGATGAGCCGCGAGCTCGGCGTGCAGTTCGCGCGGGAGAACATCCGCGTCAACGCGCTGTGCCCGGGGCCGGTCAACACCCCGCTGCTCAAGGAGCTGTTCGCGAAGGACCCGGAACGCGCGGCGCGGCGCCTGGTGCACGTGCCGGTCGGCCGGTTCGCCGAGCCGGAGGAGATCGCGGGCGCGGTCGCCTTCCTGGCCAGCGACGACGCCAGCTTCATCACGGCGTCGCAGTTCCTGGTCGACGGCGGCATCTCCGGCGCGTACGTCACCCCGATCTAACGCTTGGTCGGTTTCTTGACGCCGTAGACCTCCCGCAGGTAGCTCCAGGCGGCGTTGAGTTTCTTGCGCTCCTCGGACACCAGCTTTTCCCGGCGGCGCAGCACGCGCACGGCGATTTCGGAGGCCAGGAAGGCGCCGGCGGCGAAGGTCAGCACGCCGACGATCAGGGTCAGGGCGATGATGGTGGTCGTCATGTGACCAGCGTCGGAGCGCCGTGGGCGGTTTGTCCCTGCGCAAAGCTAGCGGGTTTCGTTAGTTTTGTGAGGTGACGCACTGGCGCGCCGACGAGTGGGCGGAAGCGGTCCGGGCCGGCATCCGCGCGCGGGGGCTCTCCCTCGACGAGGCCGCGCGGCGCATCGGCGTTCCGACGTCGACGCTGCGCAGCTGGATCGAGCACCGGCACGCGCCGAAGGTGACCGTCTTCGACCACTGGGCCGAGCTCGCCGAGGTCACCGGGCTCGGGGAGGCCGAGCTCCTGCGCGTCGCCGGGGTGTTGCCCGATTCGCTGGCTTCGCCGGTCCACGTGGCGCAGGCGGCGAAGGCCCTGCGGGAAGGCATCGACCAGGCCGCGCAGTTCTTGCGGCAGGCCACGGCGCTCGTCTACTCCTCGCCGGGTACGCAGGTGGCGAACGCGATCGCGGCGTCGCCGATCGACTGGGAGATGCGGATCCGGTCGGCCACTCGCGGCGACGAGGTCCGCGTCACCTACCACCACTACGTCGGGATCGTGCCGCCGCGGGACTTCCCGTACTCCGACGCCGAGGTCCGGCGGGTGCTCGAGCACGACGTCCTCGGCGAGCTGTGGCGGCCGCTCGGGCTGTACTGGCGGGTCGCGGAGGTGCACGACTGGCACGAGCCGCCCCGGCTGGTGATCCAGGTGCCCGAGCAGGAGGCGACGCGGCCGCCCGCGCCGTCGCCGGTCGTCGCCGCGCCGCCGGTGGTCGTGCTGTCGCCGATCTGGGGCTACGGCGAGCTGCTGGCGTCGCTGGTCGCGGACGGGCTCGGGTTCGGCAACGTCGACTTCCGCTACTTCGGCCTCCCCGACACGATGGCCGACCGGGTCGGGATCACCGCCCGCGAGCTGGCCGAGCCCGCGCCGCGGCTGGTGCACTCGGTACCGCCGATCATGCTGCTGCACGGCCTCGCCGTGCCCGACCTGACCGGACGGCTCCCGGTTGTGGTCCGGTACGGGCCGAGGATGCGGGCACGGGCGGCCCGGATCTACCGGTCGGCGCTGCTCGAAGCGGGTTTCGCCGATCCCCTCGACGCAGCGCGGGCGATCGAGGAGGCCATCTCGGTCCCGCCGTGCTGCGCGTACTTCGAGGTGACGCTCGCCGACGAGGACATCTTCGACGGCGACCGGCCGTCGCTGGACCGGCTCAACGACTCGGTGGCGTGGCACGCCGAGCAGATCGTCGAGCAGGTCCTTTTGGGCGCGGGCCTCCCGCCGGTGCCGCTCGGCGGCCCGTTGAAACGCCTGGTCCTGCCCTCGGGCCGGGTCCGCCGCCCGCCGGCGCTGGCCGGCCGGGTGGTCCGCCGGGTCGCCGGAGGTCGCGAATGACTCATTCGGGACCTTCCGTGGGCGCTCGTCGAGGCGGGGTCGAGGGTCACTGTGGCGTTGGTCGGGTGATGTAGACGATGGTCGGCGGCGCCGGGTACCGTAACCGCCACAACTGCAGATCGGGCCGTAGAGCCGAGGCGGGAGAGCCCTCACGAAGTCGGTGGGGCACCGAAGGAGCAAACTCCCCGGAATCTCTCAGGTACCTGCTACCGCTTCGCGCGAGGCCACTCTGGAAAGCAGGCGCACCCGCGCCTCACCCAAGGTGAAAGCCGTGTCGCCCACGGTGAAACTCTCAGGTGCCATGACAGAGGGGGAGTTCCCAGCGCACCGTTCTGTCCGGTGCCCGGCCCGAGGAGCTCCCCATCACGTCTACGCAGTTCGACGCCCGCCACATCGGCCCGTCCGAGGCCGAACGCGCGAAGATGCTGGCCGAGTGCGGTTACGGCAGCCTGGACGCCCTCGCCGCCGCCGCCGTCCCGAGCGCCATCCGCGCCACCCGTGACCTCGTCCTCCCGCCCGCCGCGTCCGAAGAGGAAGCCACCGCGGAGCTGCGCGCCCTCGCCGCGCGCAACCGGCCGATGACGCAGATGATCGGCCTGGGCTACTCCGACACGGTCACCCCCGGCGTGATCCGCCGCAACGTGCTCGAGAACCCGGCCTGGTACACCGCGTACACGCCGTACCAGCCGGAGATCTCGCAGGGCCGCCTCGAAGCGCTCCTCAACTTCCAGACCATGGTCGCCGACCTGACCGGCCTGGCCACCGCGAACGCCTCGCTCCTGGACGAGTCGACCGCCGTCGCCGAGGCCGTCACGCTGATGCGCCGCGCGTCGAAGTCCAAGTCGAACAAGGTCGTCCTCGACGCCGAGTGCCTGCCGCAGACGATCGCCGTCGTGCGCACCCGCGTCGAGGCGCTGGGCATCGAGGTCGAGGTCCGCGACCTGCTGACCGGCCTGCCGGACGACTTCTTCGGCGTCGTCGTCCAGTACCCCGGCGCGTCCGGTGTGCTGCGCGGCCGCGGCTTCTACCACGCGATTTCCGAGTCGGCGAGGGCCGCGGGCGCGCTGTTCACCGTGGCCGCCGACCTCCTCGCGCTGACGCTGATCACCGCGCCGGGCGAGTTCGGCGCCGATGTCGCCGCGGGCTCCACCCAGCGCTTCGGCGTCCCGCTCGGCTACGGCGGCCCGCACGCCGGGTACCTGTCGGTCCGCGCCGGGCTCGAGCGGTCGCTGCCCGGGCGCCTGGTCGGCGTCTCGGTCGACGCCGACGGCAACCCGGCCTACCGGCTCGCGCTGCAGACCCGTGAGCAGCACATCCGCCGCGAAAAGGCGACGTCGAACATCTGCACCGCGCAGGTCCTCCCGGCCGTGCTGGCCGCGATGTACGCCGTCTACCACGGTCCCGACGGCCTCAAGAAGATCGCCCAGCGCGTCCACGGCCTCGCCGCGGGCTTCGCCGGCGCCCTCCGCAAGACCGGCGTCGAGGTCGTCCACGAGTCCTTCTTCGACACGGTCGTCGCGCACGTCCCAGGCCGGGCCGCCGAGGTCCACGCCGCCGCCCGCGAGACCGGGATCAACCTCGGTCACGTCGACGCCGACCACGTCCGCGTCGCCTTCGACGAGGTCAGCACCCCCGCGATCACCGCGAAGGTCCTTCGCGCGTTCGGCGTCGAGGCGGACGTCGAAGACGGCGTCGCGCTGCCGAACGGCCTGGCCCGCGAGAGCGGCTTCATGGGCCACGAGGTCTTCGGCACGCACCGCTCCGAGACGGCGATGCTGCGCTACCTGCGCCGCCTGTCCGACCTGGACTACGCGCTCGACCGCGGCATGATCCCGCTCGGCTCCTGCACGATGAAGCTCAACGCCACCACGGAGATGGAGCCGATCAGCTGGCGCGAGTTCGCCGGCATCCACCCGTTCGCGCCGGCCGAGGACGCCGAGGGCTACCACGTCCTCGTCGCCCAGCTCGCGGAGTGGCTCGCCGAGGTCACCGGCTACGACAAGGTGTCGCTGCAGCCGAACGCGGGCAGCCAGGGCGAGCTCGCCGGGCTCCTCGCGATCCGCGCGTACCACCGCGCGAACGGTGACGAGGGCCGGGACGTCTGCCTGATCCCGTCGTCCGCGCACGGCACCAACGCCGCGTCCGCGGTCCTCGCCGGGATGCGCGTGGTCGTCGTCAAGTGCACCGACGAGGGCAACGTCGACCTCGACGACCTGCGGTCCAAGGTGGACGCCCACCGCGACACGCTCGCGGCGATCATGGTCACCTACCCGTCCACGCACGGCGTGTACGAGCACGGCATCGACGAGCTGGCGAAGATCGTCCACGACGGCGGCGGCCAGGTGTACGTCGACGGCGCGAACCTCAACGCCCTGCTGGGCCTGGCCAAGCCGGGCGAGTTCGGCGGCGACGTCTCGCACCTGAACCTGCACAAGACCTTCTGCATCCCGCACGGCGGTGGCGGCCCCGGTGTCGGCCCGGTCGCGGTGCGCGCGCACCTCGCGCCGTACCTGCCGAACCACCCGCTGCTCGATGCCGCCGGCCCGGAAACCGGCGTCGGCCCGATCAGCGGCGCGCCCTACGGCTCGGCGTCGATCCTGCCGATCTCCTGGGCCTACGTCCGGATGATGGGCGCGCCCGGCCTGACCGCGGCCACCGAGGTCGCCGTGCTGGCCGCGAACTACGTCGCCTCCCGGCTGGCACCGCACTACCCGGTGCTCTACACGGGCCAGGACGGCCTGGTCGCGCACGAGTGCATCCTGGACCTGCGCCAGATCACCAAGGAGACCGGCGTGACGGTCGACGACGTCGCGAAGCGGCTCATCGACTACGGCTTCCACGCGCCGACGATGTCGTTCCCGGTCGCGGGCACGCTGATGGTCGAGCCGACCGAGTCCGAGGACCTGGGCGAGATCGACCGGTTCATCGCCGCGATGATCGCCATCCGCGCCGAGATCGACGAGGTGGCTTCCGGGAAGTGGAGCGCGGAGGAGTCGCCGCTGCGCGGGGCGCCGCACACCGCCGAGACGCTGGTCGGGGAGTGGGACAAGCGCTACGACCGCGAGCTGGCCGTGTACCCGGCGGGTGTCTCGCGCAAGAACAAGTACTGGCCCCCGGTGCGTCGCATCGACGGCGCCCGCGGCGACCGTAACCTCGTGTGCTCCTGCCCGCCCCTCAACGCTTACGAAGGCTGAACCCGTGTCTCGCGCTGAAGTATCGAAAGAGACCTCCCTGCACGGAGTCCACAAGGGACTCGGTGCGCTGTTCACCGACTTCGCCGGCTGGTCCATGCCGGTCCGCTACGCCAGCGAGCTGGCCGAGCACAAGGCCGTCCGCGAGGCGGCCGGGCTGTTCGACCTCTCGCACATGGCCGAAATCCACGTCACCGGCAAGCAGGCGGCCGACGTCCTGGACTTCGCGCTGGTCGGCAACCTCACCGGGGTCAAGCCGGGCCGCGCGCGGTACACGATGATCTGCAACGCCGAGGGCGGCGTCCTGGACGACCTGGTCGTCTACCGGCTGGCCGACGAGCACTACCTGGTCGTGGCGAACGCGGGCAACGCGCAGGTCGTCGCGGACGCACTGGCCGAGCGGGTCGCGGGCTTCGACGCGGTCGTCGACGACCGGTCCGAGACCACTGCGCTGATCGCGGTCCAGGGCCCGAACGCCGCGGCGATCCTCGGCGCGGTCACCGACGCGGACCTGGACGCGCTGAAGTACTACGCCAGCGTCCCGGCGTCCGTGAAGGGCCACGACGTCCTGCTCGCCCGCACCGGCTACACCGGCGAGGACGGCTTCGAGCTGTTCGTCGACGCGGACGAGGCACCGGCGCTGTGGCGCTTGCTGCTCGAGGCCGGCGAGCCGCACGGCCTGGTCCCGGCGGGCCTCGCTTGCCGCGACACGCTGCGGCTGGAAGCCGGGATGCCGCTGTACGGCAACGAGCTCACGGTCGAGCAGAGCCCGTTCGAGGCCGGGCTCGGCCGCGTCGTCAAGTTCGAGAAGCCGGGCGACTTCGTCGGCCGCGCGGCTTTGGAAGAACGGTCCAAGGAGGACGTCCCGCGGGTGCGGGTCGGCCTTCGCGGCGCCGGTCGACGTGCTCCGCGGCACGGTTATGCGGTGCTGGCCGACGGCACCGAGATCGGCGAGGTCACCAGCGGCGCGCTGTCGCCGACGCTCGGTTACCCGATTGCCATGGCGTACGTCGATCGGGCGTACGCCGAGCCCGGCACCGAGCTCTCCGTCGACATCCGGGGCAGGATCGAGCCCGTCGAGGTCGTCGCCCTGCCCTTCTACTCCCGCGCGTAAGGACTCAACGAACCGTGAGCATCCCCGAAAACCTGCAGTACACCAAGGAACACGAGTGGCTGTCCGTCGAAGACGACGTGGCCACCGTCGGCATCACCGCCTTCGCCGCCGAGTCGCTCGGTGACATCGTGTTCGTCCAGCTGCCCGACGCGGGCTCGGCCATCACCGCCGGCGAGGTGTTCGGCGAGGTCGAGTCGACCAAGTCGGTCAGCGAGCTGTACGCGCCGATCTCCGGCGAGGTCGTCGAGGTGAACGGCACCACATCGGACACCCCCGAGGTCATCAACTCCGACCCGTACACCGAAGGATGGCTCCTGAAGGTGCGTCTGACCGGGGACGTGCCGGACCTGCTCGACGCCGCCGCGTACGCCAAGCTCACCCAGGAGAACTGATGCCGACCTTCGACGCGCCCCTGTCCGAAGTCGACCCCGAGGTCGCCGCGGCCGTCGCGGCCGAGCTGACCCGCCAGCAGTCGACCCTGGAGATGATCGCCTCCGAGAACTTCGCCCCGGTCGGCGTCCTCGAGGCGCAGGGCTCGGTGCTGACCAACAAGTACGCCGAGGGCTACCCGGGCCGCCGCTACTACGGCGGCTGCGAGCACGTCGACGTCGTCGAGCAGCTCGCCATCGACCGCGCGAAGGCCCTGTTCGGCGCCGAGCACGCCAACGTCCAGCCGCACTCGGGCGCGCAGGCCAACGCGGCGGCGATGTTCGCCGTGCTCAAGCCGGGCGACACGATCCTCGGCCTCGACCTGGCGCACGGCGGTCACCTGACGCACGGAATGAAGATCAACTTCTCGGGCAAGCTGTACAACGTCGTCGCCTACCACGTCGACAAGGAAACCGGGATCGTCGACCTCGCCGAGATCGAGCGCCTGGCCGTCGAACACGAGCCGAAGCTGATCATCGCCGGCTGGTCGGCCTACCCGCGTCAGCTCGACTTCGCCGAGTTCCGCCGGATCGCGGACAAGGTCGGCGCGCGGCTGATGGTGGACATGGCGCACTTCGCCGGGCTGGTCGCGGCCGGGCTGCACCCGTCGCCGGTGCCGCACGCCGACATCGTCACCACGACCACGCACAAGACCCTCGGCGGCCCGCGCGGCGGGCTCATCCTCTGCCGCGAGGAGCTGGCGAAGAAGATCAACTCGGCGGTGTTCCCCGGCCAGCAGGGCGGGCCCCTCGAACACGTCATCGCGGCCAAGGCTGTCGCGCTCAAGATCGCCGCGAGCGAGGAGTTCAAGGAGCGTCAGCAGCGGACCCTCGAAGGCTCGCGGATCCTCGCTTCGCGGCTTTCACAGGACGACTGCGCGGCGGCGGGCGTGCGCGTGCTGACCGGCGGCACCGACGTCCACCTGGTGCTCGTCGACCTGGTCCGGTCCGCGCTGGACGGCCAGCAGGCCGAGGACCGGCTGCACGAGGTCGGCATCACGGTCAACCGCAACGCCGTCCCGTTCGACCCGCGCCCGCCGATGATCACCTCCGGCCTGCGGATCGGCACGCCGGCGCTGGCCACCCGCGGCTTCGGCGCCGACGACTTCGCCGAGGTCGCCGACGTCATCGCGGAAGCCCTCAAGCCGGACTTCGACGACGCGGTGCGGGCCAAGCTCCGCGACCGCGTCGAGACGCTGGCCAAGAAGCACCCGCTGTACGCGGACCTGTCCCGATGAGCGCCCAGCCCGACGGCCGGAAGCTGCTGCGTCTCGAGGTTCGCAACAGTGAGACGCCGATCGAGAAGAAGCCGTCGTGGATCAAGACGCGGGTGCGGATGGGGCCGGAGTTCACCGAGCTCAAGGGTCTTGTGCGTCGCGAGGGTCTCCACACGGTGTGTGAGGAGGCTGGTTGTCCCAACATCTATGAGTGCTGGGAGGACCGGGAGGCCACTTTCTTGATTGGTGGGGATCAGTGCACCCGCCGTTGTGACTTCTGCCAGATCGATACGGGTAAGCCCGCCGAGCTGGACCGGACGGAGCCGCGGAAGGTTGCCGAGTCGGTGCAGGCGATGGGGTTGCGGTATTCGACGGTGACCGGTGTGGCCCGGGATGACCTTCCTGACGGTGGTGCGTGGCTTTACGCGGAGACTGTGCGTCAGATTCATGACTTGAACCCGGGTACGGGTGTGGAGTTGTTGATTCCGGATTTCAATGCGGATCCGGCGCAGCTGGCGGAGGTTTTTGGGTCGCGGCCGGAGGTGTTGGCGCACAACGTGGAGACGGTGCCGCGGATTTTCAAGCGGATTCGTCCGGGGTTCCGGTATGCGCGGTCGTTGGAGGTGATCACGGCGGCGCGTGAGGCCGGGTTGGTGACGAAGTCGAACTTGATCCTGGGGATGGGTGAGACTCCGGATGAGGTGGCGCCGGCGATGCGGGACCTGGTTGACGCGGGGTGCGAGATTTTGACGATCACGCAGTACCTGCGGCCGTCGCCGCGGCATCACCCGGTGGATCGTTGGGTGAAGCCGGAGGAGTTCGTGGAGCACTCCAAGGCGGCCGAGGCGATGGGTTTCGCGGGGGTCATGGCCGGGCCGCTGGTGCGCTCGTCCTACCGCGCCGGACGCCTCTACGCCCAGACCAAGCGTTACCGTGGAGAAGAGCTGCCGGAGAACCTGCTGCACCTCGCCGACCAGGGCCCGGCCTCGCAAGAGGCCAGCTCGCTGCTGGCCCGATAGGAAGGGGCGGATCAATGGCGATCAGCGTCTTCGACCTGTTTTCCATCGGCATCGGCCCGTCGAGTTCCCACACCGTCGGGCCGATGCGGGCGGCACTGACCTTTGTGGACGGACTCGGCGACGACCTCGCCTCGGTGTCCCGCGTCCAGGCCGAGCTGTTCGGCTCCCTGGGCGCGACCGGGTTCGGCCACGGCAGCGACAAAGCCGTCCTGCTCGGGCTGTCGGGTGAACGTCCCGAAGAGATCGACACCGGCACCGTGCCGGGCCGCGTCTCCGAAATCCGCGAATCCGGGCGGCTGGTCCTGGCCGGCACGCACGAGATCGCGTTCGACGAGGACACCGACCTCACCATGCACCGCCGCAAGTCCTTGCCCGCCCACCCGAACGGCATGGTCTTCCGCGCGTTCGACGCTTCGGGTTCGCTGCTGCGCGAACGCACGTACTACTCGGTGGGCGGCGGGTTCGTCCGCGACGAGTCGTACGAGACGGACGCGGTGTTCGTCGAGGACTCGACGCCGGTGCCGTACCCGTTCCGCACGGGGGCCGATCTCCTGGCGCACTGCGCGTCGACCGGCCTGCCGATCAGCGAGATCATGCTGGCGAACGAGCTGTCCTGGCGCACGCGCGACGAAGTGCGGGACGGGCTGCTGGCGATCTGGGCGGTCATGGCGGAGTGCGTCCGCAACGGCTGCACCCACGATGGTGTCCTGCCGGGCGGCCTGAAGGTGCCGCGGCGGGCCCGCGCGCTGCACGAGAAGCTCCTGGCCGAGGACGGCGCGGACGACCCGCTGTACGCGATGGACTGGGTGAGCCTGTACGCCCTCGCCGTCAACGAGGAGAACGCCGCGGGCGGCCGGGTGGTGACGGCGCCGACCAACGGCGCGGCGGGCATCATCCCGGCGGTGCTGCACTACTACCAGCGCTTCATCCGGCACTCGACGGACGACGGCATCGTGAAGTTCATGCTCACGGCGGGCGCGATCGGCTCGATCTTGAAGCAGACGGGCTCGATCTCGGGTGCGGAGGTCGGCTGCCAGGGCGAGGTCGGCTCGGCGTCGGCCATGGCGGCGGCGGGCCTGACGGAAGTCCTCGGCGGCTCGCCGGCGCAGGTGGAGAACGCGGCCGAGATCGGCGTGGAGCACCACCTGGGCCTGACGTGCGACCCGGTCGGCGGCTTGGTCCAGATCCCGTGCATCGAACGCAACGCGGTGGGCGCGTCCAAGGCGATCCACGCGGCCCGCATGGCGATGCGCGGCGACGGAAGCCACGTGGTGACGCTGGACAAGGCGATCAAGACGATGCGCGAGACGGGCGCGGACATGAGCGTGAAGTACAAGGAAACCGCCCGCGGCGGCCTGGCCGTGAACGTCATCGAGTGCTGACCCCGGCGGCACTTTCACGTGAAAGTGCCGCCCCCGTCAGGAGCTTTCACGTGAAAGCTCCGCCCCGCGAAGCGGAGCTTTCGCAGGGAAAGTGACGCGGCGGTGGTGTCAGGAGTGGCGGTCCTCCGGCTCCACGGCCAGCCGCAGGCCCACTTCGACCAGGCGCCAGCCCAGTTGCTGCTTGCGCGTTCCCGGGGCACGGCTCGGCGCCGCGCGGCCGGGTGGGCGGTTGCGCACGCCGCGGCGCAGCTCGCCTTCTCGTTCGTGGACCAGATCTTCGGCCATCAGGAAGTGCACCGGATCGCCCCCTGCGTCGATGTTCGGTGTCGGTGACTCCATCGTCGCCGACCGTGGCCGTCCGCTTCCACCGGTTTTTCCGCGGGCGAACGGCCAGTGTCACCGACAGCGACCGGGGCTGGCCACTCCGAAGGTGCCGCGGCCTAGACTCTCGGGATGGAGTCGACCCCGGTGGTGAATGCCGGCGAAGCGCTGTTCCGGCCGGTCCGCACCGGTAACGCCTTCGAGGAGACCGTCGAGCGGCTGCTGCAGGCGATCCGGCTGGGCGTGGTCGGCGCGGGGGAGCGGCTCCCGTCCGAGCGGGAACTCGCCGAGCGGCTCGGCGTCAGCCGCGTCACGCTGCGCGAAGCCATCCGCGCGCTCTCCGACGCCGGTTACGTCGAGTCACGCCGGGGGCGGTACGGCGGCACCTTCGTGAACGACAGCCTGCCCGCCCCGCCCGAGCCCGGCGGCAAGGTCGACGCCGTTTCGCTGGAAGACGCGCTGAGCCTGCGGTACGTCCTCGAGACCGGGGCCGCGGAGATGGCCGCCGCGCGGTCGCTGAGCCCGGCCGACCGGCAGCACCTCACCGGCACGCTCGCCGAGGCCGCGCACGCCGACCTCGACGACTACCGCCGCAAGGACTCCCGGCTGCACCTGGCCATCGCCGAGGTGACCGCGTCCGGCTCGCTGACGACGGCGATGGCCGACGCCCGCACCCGCGTCAACCAGCTGCTCGACCGGATCCCCCTGCTCCCGCCCAACCTCGAGCACTCGAACGCCCAGCACGAGGCGATCGTCGACGCGATACTGGCCGGCGACGCACCCGCCGCGCGGCTCGCGATGGCGGAGCACATCGAGGGCACGGCGTCGCTGCTGCGCGCTTTCCTGTCGTAAGTTCTTCAGCCGTTGTCCCGGTGGGCCGCGTCGTAGCGGCGACGGTGGGCCGTGATCTGTCGCCGGTGCGTGGTCGCCCAGTCGGCGAGGTGGGTGAGGGAGCCGAGCAGCGTGGCACCGACCTCGGTGAGCGTGTATTCGACGCGTGGGGGAACGCTGGGGTGGACGGTGCGGGTCAGCAGGCCGTCGCGTTCGAGCTGCCGCAGCGTCCGGGTGAGCATGCGCTGCGAGATGCCGGTGACAGCGCGGTGGAGCTCGCCGAAGCGGAGGGTGCGATCGCGGAGCTGCCCGACGACCAGGATGGTCCACTTGTCGCCGATGAGCGCCAGGATCCGGAGGACCTGCCGGCAGACCTCTTCGGCCGGTTCCCCGCCGTCGTCGTGCGCTGCCATCGGTTACCTCGGTGTGCGTAGCGGACGTGAATGTGCCGTCTTGATCATCCACGTGGTGACAAGTCATCCTCTTACGAACAAAGAGTAACCAGCTGCGGGCAGGGAGAGACGTGGGATGAGCAAGACGTTGGTGATCGTCGGTGCCGGGCCGGGGCTGGGGATGGGCGTGGCCCGCGCCTTCGGGCGTCGCGGGTTCCGGGTCGGGTTGATCGCCCGCACCCAGGGCAGGCTGGACGCCCTGGTCGCGGACCTGGCCGGGCAGGGCATCAGTGCTGCGGCGTTCGCCGCGGACATCCTTGATCGCGCTGCGCTGACTTCGGCGATCGAGGCGGCCGCGGATGCCCTGGGGCCGGTCGATGTCCTGGAGTACAGCCCCAGCCCGTCGGGGCCGATCACCACCGCGGTGCAGACCACGGCCGAGTCGGTGACCGCGCAGTTCGAGCTGCACCTGCTGGGTGCGGTGGCCGCCGTGGGCCAGGTCCTGCCGGGCATGCGCGCCCGGGGTGCGGGCACAGTGCTGCTGACCACCGGCGTGTCCTCCATGGTTCCCGCACCGTTCCTGGCCAACGTGGGGGCCGCCATGGCCGGTCTGCGCAACTGGGCGCACACGCTGCACGCCGAACTCCGGCCCGAAGGCATTCACGCGGCCACGGTGACGATCGCTTCGGGGGTCGTTCCCGGCGGAGGCGAGGCCGATCCGGATGCCATCGGCGCCCGCTACCACCGCCTGTACCGGCAGCCGGACCGCGTCGAGGAAGTCATCGGCGACCTGACCGCGTTCCGCGCGCTCGTCGCCGGTGGGCACTGAGAAACCGGTCTTCACAGGATTCGAACAACTCTCCGCAGAACCTTCTCACCCGTCCGGCCGTCATCCTTTCGTGACCTTGCCGACGGAGGAAGACGACGAAACCCCCGCGAAACCGGACACCCCCCGCCGCCGGCGGTGGCGCCGCGTCCGGCGGATCGCGGGCTGGACGTCCGGTGTCTTGATCGGCGGCCCGCTGATCGCCTTCTGGGTCGCCTACCTCGTGCTCGACGTCCGCAGCCCGCAGGAAGTCCTGGCCGGGCTCGACAAGACCGTGGTCCTGCAGTACGCGGACGGGTCCGAGCTGCTCAAGGTGATCCCGGCCGACGGCGACCGGACGTTCGTCCCCTACTCCCGGGTGCCCGCGAAGCTGCGGGACGCGATCATCGCCACCGAGGACCCGACCTTCTGGGACAACCAGGGCTTCGACCCGACCGGCATCGGCCGCGCGTTCCTCACCGGCGTCGGCGGCGGCTCCGGGATCACCCAGCAGTACATCAAGAAGTCCACCGGCGACGAAGACGCGACGCTCGGGCGCAAGTTCGCCGAGCTCGTGCTGTCCACGAAGATCACCCAGGAGCAGGGCAAGGAACAGATCTTCGAAAGCTACGTCAACATCATCTCCTTCGGCCGCGGCACGTTCGGGCCCGCGGCGGCGATGAACGCCTACTTCGGCCGGAAGCTCGACGACTCGATCACGTGGAGCGAAGCCGCCTTCCTGGCCGGGATGATCCAGTCGCCGTCGGTGCACGACCCGGCCGCCTCGGGCGACCTGCACGCCACCCGGCGCTGGCAGTACGTGCGGGACAAGCTCGTGAGCCGCGGGTACGTGCACGGCGACGAGAAGATGGCCTACCCCGGCCACGAGATCCAGCCGCCGTCGGAAACCCGCGCGGGCCGCGTCACCTACGACGAGTTCCACATCAAGCAGCAGGTGCTGGCCGAGCTGGAACAGGACGGCTTCCCGCTCGGGCGGCTCCAGCAGGGGAACATGACGGTCGAGACGACGCTGGACCGCGGCAGGCAGGACGCCGCGAAGAAAGCCTTGCGGGACAGGCTGGACGGCCAGCCGCCGGAGTTCCGCGCCGCCGTCGTCGCGATCGATCCGGCCACCGGTGCCGTGCGCGCCTACCACGGCGGTGACCAGGGCGTCCGCGACTACGCGGCCACCCCGCACGCGCTCGGCTCGGCGTTCCACCCGTTCACCCTGGCCGCGGCGCTGCGCCGCGGCTACGGCCCGGACCAGCCGGTCCCGTCGCCGTCGAAGCTGGAGTTCCTCGGCGAGAACTTCCAGTACCCGGACGTCTGCGGTCCGAAGTGCACCCTGCGCTCGGCGATGGCCACGCACGCCGACGGTCCCTTCATCGGGCTGGCCAAGAAGCTCGGCCCGGACGCGCTGAGCGAGGCCGCGCGGCAGGCCGGCATCCCGGACGCGGTCGACGGCGTCCCGACCCTGCGCGAGAAGGACGGCTTCCTCATCGGGCCGGGCATCGCCATCGGCCGGTACCCGCTGCGCCCGCTGGACGTCGCCGGGGCCTACGCGACCTTCGCCGCCGACGGCCGGCGCGCCACCCCGCACCTGGTGGCGAAGGTGCGCGACGAAGGCGGCGCGGTCGTCTGGGAACACCCGGACACCGCGAGCCCGGCGTTCGGCGACGACGACGAGAGCCGCCGCGTCGCCGAGGACGTCACCGGCACGCTGGACACGGTGCTGCCCGGCGGCCGCCCGGCCGCGCTGCGCACCGGCGAAGCCGAGCACGGCAACAGCCCGGACAACCAGGACGCCTGGGCCGTCGGCTACACCCCGCAGCTGGTGACGGCGGTGTGGGTGGGCTCCGACGACGAGCGCCGCCTCAAGGACGCGAGCGGCCGGAAGCTGTCCGGGGACGTCGTCCCGGCCGGCATCTGGCGCGCGTTCATGACGGCCGCGCACCAAGGGCTGCCGGTCCGGCCGCCGCCGGGCCGCCCGCGGCCCCAGCGGTGAATCAGCGGACCAGGGCCAGCACGAACCCGTCGTGCCCCTTGCCACCCACGGTCTGGACCGCGGTCGCGTCGATCCGGTCTTCGGCCGCCAGCAGGTCGAACAGCTCGCGCGCGCCGCGGACGTCCGGGTCGTCGCTGCCCGGGTCGGCCACCCGGCCCTGCCGGACGACGTTGTCGACCACGATCGTGGTGCCCGGCCGGGAAAGCTCCAGCGTGGCGCGCACGTAGTTCGCGAGGTTGACCTTGTCGGCGTCGATGAACACGAAGTCGAACGGCCCGGTCAGCTGCTTCAGCGTGTCGAGCGCGGCACCGACCCGGATGTCGGCGACGTCCTCGCCGAAGCCGGCCCGCGCCAGGCTGGCCCGCGCGACCTCGGCGTGCTTGGGCTCGTATTCGCAGGTCACCAGCTTGCCCCCGGCCGGCAGCGCGCGGGCGAGCCAGATGGTGCTGTACCCGCCGAGCGTGCCGATCTCCAGGATCGTGCGCGCACCCGCCATCCGGGCCAGCAGGTGGAGCAGCTTGCCCTGGTTGGGCGCGACGGCGATGTGCGGCAGCCCGGCGGCGTCCGCGTCGGCCAGCGCGGCGTCGAGCACCGGGTCGGGGGCGAGCAACGCGCCGGCGAGGTAGTCGTCGACTTCGGTCCAGATCTGGTCGGTCATGGCACCTCCACCGCCAATCTAACCCGGGTGGGATCATGCTCGCCGACGGCGTTTCCGGCGGGAAGGTGACCATGGACGACTACCGCGTCGTCGCCGACGCCATCGCCGCCGACATCGAGGCCGGCCGCCTCCGCCCCGGCGACCGGCTCCCGCCCCAGCGCCGCTTCGCGCGGCAGCGCGGCATCGCCGGCTCCACCGCCGCCCGCGTCTACGGCGAGCTCGTCCGGCGCGGACTGGCCGTCGGCGAGGTCGGCCGCGGCACGTTCGTCCGCGCCGCAAAACCGCCACCCGAACCCGCGCTCGCCGAGCCCGGCGGGGCCCGTGTCGACCTGGAACTCAACTTCGCCGTCCTGCCGGGGGAGTCCGCGCGGCTGGCCCGCGCGCTGGAGCCGTTGCTGCGCGACGACGTCCTGACCGCGGCCCTGCACCCGATCGGCGCCGCGGGCACCCCGGTCGCCCGGGAGGCCGTCGCCGGGGTGCTGGCCCGCGGCGACTGGCGGCCGGACCCCGCGACGGTGCTGTTCACCGGCAACGGCAGGCAGGCACTGGCGGCGGCGATCGCCGCGTTCGTGCCGGTGGGGGAGCGGCTCGCGGTGGAATCGCTGACGTACCCGGTGGTGAAGGCGCTCGCCTCGCGGCTCGGCGTGGAGCTCGTGCCGGTCGAAACCGACGAATCCGGGCTGGTGCCGGAGGCCCTGGAAGCGGCCGGGCCGGTGCGCGCGCTCTACGTCCAGCCGACCCTGCACAACCCGCTCGGCACGACCATGCCCCCGCAGCGGCGCGCCGCGCTCGCCGAGGTGACGGCCCGGCTGGACCTGCCGGTGATCGAGGACGGCATCTACACGTTCCTGCGGAACGACGTCCGCCCCTTCGCCGCGTACGCGCCGGAGCGCACGGTGTTCGTCGACAGCCTGTCCAAGCGCGTCGCGCCGGGGCTGACGGCGGGCTTCCTCGTGTCGCCGCCGTCCTGGACCGCGCGGCTGGCGACGTCGGTGCGGTCGGGCGCCTGGTCGGCGCCGCGCTTCGCCGTCGAGGCGGCGACGCAGTGGATCGTGACGGGCACCCTGGCCGGGATCGAGGCAGCAAAACGCCGTGACGCCGCCGTGCGGGCGTCGGTGGTGGCGGAGAAGCTGCCGGGGCTGCGCGGTGACCCGGCGTCCTACCACCGCTGGTGGGAGCTGCCGGAGCGGTGGCGGGCGGAGACGTTCGTCGCGGCGGCGGCACGGCGCGGGATCGCGCTGTCCCCGGCGGCGGCGTTCGCGGTGCTGCCGGGCCACGCGCCGGACGCGGTGCGGATCGCGGTCTCGGCCCCGCCGGTGGAAACGCTCGCTGCGGCCCTCGACGTCCTGGCGGGGCTGGCGAGCGGCAGCCCGGACGACCTGCTGGCCGACTGACGGCCGTGCCAGGACGTCGAGGGCCGCGTGAGCGCCGCCGTGTTCACCCGCAGCGCGCGCCCGGTCGACGAGGCGGTCCTCCTCGAGAGCTGTTCGACCTGATGCCGGGCCGCGAGCAGGCTCCCCGAGCTCAGGGCGCGTACTTGCCCACGAAGCTGCCGCAGGTCACGACGCGGCCCGTGAGCCGGGCCTGGAGCGCCTTCTCCAGCCCCAGGTAGGTGAACGCCGGCGTGTCGGCGGGCACCTCCGCCGGCACCGGGCCGCCCGTGGCCAGCACCCGGGTCGGCACCGTCTGGAAGAGCACGAGGTAACCGCCTTCGCGGTTGAGCGCGTCGGTGGTCGCGAGCATCCGTTCGGGGGCGTCGCCGACGATCTCCAGCGGCAGCGGCCACTCCAGCGGGAACGGGTTGCGCAGGCCGAACGCGGGGTAGGCGAACGCGTTGTCCGGCAGGACCGCCGTCCGCCGGGCCGGGAAGCGGTCCACGCAGTCGCGGATCTGCCGGACGTACCGGAACGTCGAGGGGTTCGTCCGGATGCCGGACATGGCCGGGCTGACGGCGCCGAGGTCGGCCGTCAGCCGGTCGTGCCCGAGATCCAGGTACGCCGCCTGGTCGTGCCGCGCGACGACGACCCAGCCGCAGACCGCCACCGCGGTCAGCCCGGCCGTCGCGGTGACCCAGCGGCGCGCGAGCCGGGGCCGGGGCGGGACCAGGTGGCTCAGCAGCAGCAACGCCGTCAGCGCGAGGGTGCCGGTGAGCAGCGTGGGCGTGTCGTTGCCCCAGGACAGGCTGGTCATGAACCCGGTGGCGAGCACGAGCAGCCCGGCCCACGGCACTTTCCGCCGCACGGCCGCGTTCACCGGCACACTGACCGCGACGATCCACCACAGGACGTCGGCCCAGCGCGAGGAGCCGGTGAACCGGCCGTCGACGACGGTCCAGACGACCGCCGCGGCGCCGGCGAGCACCAGCACCCAGGACGCCGCCCGCCCGGCCGCGCCGAGCCGGTCACCGGGCAGCCGGACGGCCAGGAGCACCACGGCGATCGCGGCGAAGAAGCCCAGCTCCCGCACGGGGGCCCGGGTCAGCACCTCCGGGTCGTCCAGCCAGAGCCCGAGCAGCCGTTCGCCGTACGCGGGCACGCCGCCGGTGAGCTGCTCGACCATCTCGGCGAACCCGCCGCCGAGGCTGACCCAGGCCACGTACGCGAGCCCGGGCGCACCGAGCGCGAGGAGGTCGAGGACCAGCCGCAGCGCGCGGCGCGCCCCGGCCCGCGTCGCCGGGTGCAGCAGCAGCCACAGCACCCCGATGACCGCGGCCAGCGCAAAACTCTGCTTGACGAACACCGCGCAGCCGAGCAGCACCAGCCCGCCGCGGCGGGCGAGCGCGCGGCCGCTGCGGAGGCCCGTGTCCAGCGCCCAGGCACCGCACGCGGTGAGCGCGATGCCGTCCACGGTGTGCCAGGCCATCAGAGGGAAGGCGTTGAGGTTGATCAGCGACGCGGCCGCGACCATCGCCGTCATCCCCGGGCCCCACTCGAGCACCCGGCGCCGCGTGACCAGCGTGGCGAACGCGATCGTCGCCACGATGATCTCGATCATGGACAGGAAACTGGAGCCGAAGAACAGCGGCATCGGCAGCGCGTAGTCGGCGACGTGCAGCACCGCGGACCCGAGCGGCCGGGCGGAGATGATGTCGGCGTGCGGCACTTCGCCGTGCAGCACGCGCCAGGCCTGGGCGAGGATGAACCCCTGGTCGGAGGGGTGGAAGCCGAAGCGGCCGACGCGGAATTCGGTGGCGAGGGCGAGCAGCAGCACCCAGCCGGCGTGGACGCTCCACCGCAGCAGCGGCCGGGTGGCCTGCCGCGGCGCGGGCGTCTCGGCGACGTGCGCAGGACTCGCCACGTCCACGCCTCGCCCGCCTTCCGCTCCCGATCACACCCGGGAAGCGATGGTAGCGGCCGGGACCGAGGCGGACATGACGAGCACCACCGGGCCCGGTGGTCCGCCGCCGAGTGTGCCGGAAGGTCCCGAATGAGTCATTGGGGACGTGGGAGGTCCCGAATGAGTCATTCGCGGCAGCGCGGCCGGGGCCAACCCGCCGGAAGGGGCCGGAAAGCCGGAGCCGGGCACCTGCCCGGCTCCGGCCGGTGTCACCCGAGGGTGCGCCTCGCGGTGCCGATCGCGGCCGTCTGGTCGCTCACGGCGCAGCGTTGCCCTGCGTTGATTTCCGGCATTCCGAACTCCCCAGTAGAGGCCCGTACGGGTGTACGGGACTCGCGCGAGGGTAGAAGTACCGTCGCGTGCGTGCCAGCGTTTCGGCGGAATTCGCGGGAACTAGGCACGACGGCGCCAGATAAGGCGAGTCACCGCCGCCGCCACGGACGCCGGTGCGGACCGGCGGGGGAGGTCGCGCGCTTCGGGCGCGGATTCCGGCATCGCGCGGTAGGCCAGGTGCGCGGCGAAGCGGGCGAGCCGCGGCGCGGCGAGCGTTGCCAGCTCGGCGGCTCGGCCTTCAGGGAGGCTGAGGACCTCCGGCCGCTCCTCGCACGCCTTCACCACCAGCGCCGCGGCGCGTTCCGGGCTGCTGGCCGGGATCCCGCGGTAGCCGGTCGGCGCGATCATCGGCGTCCGGACCAGCGGCATCCGCACCGACGTGAAGGTGACGCCGTCCGAGAGCGTCTCGCGCCCGGCCGTCAGCCCGAACTCCTCCAGCGCCGCCTTCGACGCCAGGTAGGCCGAAAAGCGCGGGGTGTCGGTCTGCAGGCCCTGGGTCGTCACGTTGACGACGTGGCCGAACCGGCGCTCGGCCATCGACGGCAGGAAGCCGAGGACCAGCCGCACCGGCCCGAAGTAGTTGATCGCCATCGTGCGCTCGAAGTCGTGGAACCGCTGCGTGGACAGCGCGACCGAGCGCCGGATCGACCGGCCGGCGTTGTTCACCAGCACGTCCACCGCGCCGTGGTCGCCGAGGACGTCCTTGACGAGCGCGTCGACGGCGTCGCCGTCGGTGAGGTCGCACGGGTACGTCGCGGCGGTGCCGCCGGCCGCGAGGATCTCCTCGCGCACCTCTTCGAGCTCCGAAGCGCGGCGGGCCACGAGGATCACCTTCGCGCCCTTGGCGGCCACGGCGAGCGCCGACGCCCGGCCGATCCCCGACGACGCGCCGGTGATCAGCACCGTGCGTCCCGCCAGCCCGCGCCCGCGGCGGGCACGGTCGGGGTCGAGGCAGGCCTGCCAGTACCGGTAGAGCGGCGCGGCGTAGTCCCGCAGCTCGGGCAGCTCGATGCCGCTGCCGATCAACGCCGTTGTGGTGCGGGCGGTGTCGAAGACGACGTCCATGGTCAGGTGCGGCAGCACCGCCAGGGGGATCCCCAGCTCCTCGAGGACGGCCGCGCGGGCGCCCCGGCCGCCGGGCAGCCGGTCGATCCCGGCCGCGGCCGCGTGCGCCAGGCGGCCGCCCGCGCGACGCAGCGCGTTCGACGGCCCGGCGGGCAGCGCGGCCCGGATCACCGGCCCGCCCGCGGCGCGCGCGAAGGCGTTGTAGACGGAGTTCAGCGGCTGCGGACGCGCGGCGGCCAGGTGGTAGGTCGTCCCCGACGGCGCCTCCCGGTGCATCAGGTGATCCATCGCTTCGACGACGTAGTCGACCGGCACCAGGTTCGTCGCGCCGAGGCCGGGCGCGGCCAGCGGCAGCCGCCGGGGCAGGGCCGCCAGCCGGGAGATGGCCGGGAGGAAGTAGTAGGGCCCGTCGACCTTGTCCATCTCGCCGGTGCGCGAGTCGCCGACGACGGCCGAGGGCCGGTAGACGCGGTAGGGCAGGGACTGCTCGCGGACGAGCTTCTCGGCCTGGAACTTCGTCGCGTGGTACGGCGAGGCGAAGCGCTGGCCGAGGTCGAAGTCGGCCTCGGTGAACCGCCCGGCGTGGTCGCCGGCGACGGCGATCGAGGAGACGTGGTGCACCAGCCCGGCCCGCGCCGCGGCGGCGAACGCCAGCAGGTGCCGGGTGCCCTCGACGTTGGCGCGCCGGTTGGCCTCCTCGCCGGCGGTGAGGTCGTAGAGCGCGCCGAGGTGGACGACGTGGTCCAGGTGGGGCAGCTCGGCGGGATCGGCGCCGAGGCGGGGTTCGGCGAGGTCGCCGACCACCGGGTGCAGCTTGTCCGCGCCCGCCCAGTCCCGGGCCAGTGCCGCCAGGCGTTCGCGGGAGGTCTCCCGCACCAGCGCGTACACCGCGGACGTCTCCGGCCGCCGCAGGAGCCGCGCGACCAGGCGTTTCCCGATGAAGCCCGTCGCGCCCGTCACGAAGTAGGTCGTCATGGCCGGTCCCTTCCGTCGGGCCCGACTCTAACCTACTGGAAAGTAGGAACGGTAGTTGTCAGCTTTCGGGGGTGTCGTCGTCCGCCGTCGCCACGACGGCGTCGCGCAGAGCGGCCCGCAGCCGTCCGACGTCGAGCGGCCCGAGCACGGCCGCTTCGCCCGGTGGCGCGACCAGCACCACTTTGTCGTGGCTGACGAACACCGTCACGTCCCTGCGCCTGCCGGCCAGATCCCGGCAGCCGATCGACCATTCGCCCCGACTCACGGTCGCCGCCTTCCGATTTCCTCGTTGTGCTCCGTGCGAGGGTGGGAGCGGGTCCCGGCGGTGCTATGACGCGGGTTCACCCGATCTGCCTACTCGCGGGTTTTCTCTTGCGCTTCGCGGATTTGCGGCGTACGTCACGGCTCGTGGCGCGGCCGGTTCGGGAGTAGCGTCCGGGTCACGAGCCGTCTCTGGGAGGTACGGATGCCGGAACCGCGGAAGATCGTCATCGTCGGTGCGGGCCTCGGTGGGGCATCCGCGGCGGCGGCGGTGCGAGAACGCGGTTATACCGGCGAAATCCGGCTGCTGGGCTCGGATCCGCACCGCCCGTACGAGCTGCCGCCGCTGTCGAAGGGCGTGCTGCTGGGCAACGCCGACGAACCCGACTGGGTGCACGACGAGAAGTTCTACGCCGAAAAGGACATCCGCTTCAGCGCCGGCGTCACGGCGACCCGGATCGAGCTGGGCGCCCGGCTGGTGCTCGACGACGCGGGCGGCGAACACGGCTACGACCGGCTGGTGCTGGCGACCGGCTCCACGCCGCGCCGGCTGCCGGTGCCGGGCGGCGACCTGCCCGGGCTGTACACGCTGCGCACCCTCGACGACTCGCTCAAGCTGCGTGCGGCGTTCGCCGCGGCCGAGCGCGTGGTGATCGTCGGCGCCGGCTGGATCGGCTCCGAAGCGGCCGCGGCGGCCCGGACGCACCACGCGGAGGTGACGGTCGTCGATCCGGTGCCGGTGCCGCTGGCGAACGTGGTCGGCGAGACGGTCGGCGGGGTGTTCCGGGACCTGCACGTCTCGAACGGCGTGCACTACCGCCTGGGCGAGCAGGTCGCGGAGATCACGGGCGGCCCGGACGGCGTCCGCGGCGTCCGCCTGGCCGGCGGCGAAGAGCTGACGGCGGACGTGGTCCTGATCGCGGTCGGCGCGGCCCCGAGAGTGGAGCTGGCCCACGAGGCGGGCCTGGAGCTCTCCGACAACGGCGGGGTGGCCGTGGACGCGGCCCTGCGCACGTCGGCCCCGGACGTGTACGCGGTCGGCGACATCGCGGCGCACTTCCACCCGCGCTACGACCGCCGGATCCGGGTGGAGCACTGGGCGAACGCGAAGGACCAGGGCACGCACGTGGCGCAGAACCTGCTGGGGGGCAACGAGCCCTTCCTGGCCTCGCCGTACTTCTTCACCGACCAGTACGACCTGGGCTGCGAGTACCGCGGTTTGGCGGACCCGGCGTCGGACGAGCTGGTGGTCCGCGGCGACCTGGCGGCCCGGGAGTTCACGGCGTTCTGGCTGCGCGACGGCGAAGTGGCCGCGGCGATGAACGTCAACCAGTGGGATGACGGGGACGCACTCGCGCGTCTCGTCGACGGCCGGGCGAAGGTGACGGCGGAGCAGCTCAAGACGGCGGATCTGGCGTCGCTGGCCTGAGGCGTTCGCCGGCATCGGCCGGCCCGGGGTGGCGAAAGTGTCGACGTAGTCTCGGCGCATGAACAACACGCCCGCTTGGCTGACCATCGCAGTTGCGGGGACAACGGCGATCGTCGCCGTCCTGACGGCGTCGATCACCACGTGGTTGACGACGAGGAGCGCGAACCGGCGATCGGCGAACGAGCTGGAGCTCCAGCGGGAAAGGTTCGTCAAGGAGCTCGAGCATCAACGCGAACTGGAACGCAGAAAGCTGCTTTTCGGGTTGCGGTCGGAGATCTACCTGAAGATCACCCAGGTGTTCGCGGATGCCGTGACGGCTCTCTCCGCCTCTTATGCCGGTCCGGCAGGTGGCCAGACGGCAACCGTTACCGAGCTGGCCGGCGCTTTGCGCCGGTTGCAGGATCTCGTCACGTCATGCGTCGTCATCGCTTCCGAGGAAGTCACCTCGACGGCTCGTACTTTCGGTGGTCGGCTCCAAGCAAGCAGGGATTGGCTGGCGCGCCCCAACTCGCAGCTGAAGGGGAGGAACTTCGACGACGTGTGGGATCCCACCGTGGACGCATTCGAGTCACTGGCGAACGCCATGCGAGTCGATCTGGGATCGATCGACGACGGCTTGCGGGGAACGCACGGGTGACGCCTTCGCGAGACGTTCCCGGAGCAAGGCGTCGAGCCGCCGCCAAGCGGGTGACGACGCGTTGACCGCGCCCTGCACCAGTGCCGGGATAGCGGAACCCCGCTCGTACGAAGGCAGTTCCGCGCCGTACCGCGCCCGGGTGGCCGAAACGAGCTTCGAAGCCAGCGCGTCGACGCGGGGGTCGTGCGGGTCGAGGTCGTGGATCCGGTCGTACTCGAGGACCACGGCGAGCAGGGCCGGGGTGCCGAGCATCGCCGCCTGGTCGCGGAAGTTGGTGCGAGCCGTCTCCGGGTGGGTGGCGAACACGAGGGTCCACAGGTCGTTCTGCAGCGTCACCCAGCGTTCGCTGAACCCGAGGTCCGGCAGCCGGGCGAGGGAGGCCACCACCTCGTCCGGCAGGGGCGACAACCGGCCGGAAGCCAGGCGCCGCAGCCGGGAGCGGGTGGCCCGCAACCCGGCGATCCGGGCGGTGAGGTCGTCGTCGATCTGCCGGAGCGCCGAAGCGAGCCCGTCGCCGGAGCGGAGTTCGCGGATGCGG
Source organism: Amycolatopsis sp. A133 (assembly GCF_031082405.1). GTDB lineage: Bacteria > Actinomycetota > Actinomycetes > Mycobacteriales > Pseudonocardiaceae > Amycolatopsis. Next base: position 14,869 of record NZ_JAVHJU010000075.1, on the reverse strand, counting down.
GCCAGCGGGACGCCGGCCTCGGCGAGGGTGCGGATCTTGATCAGCTCGACCGCGTCGGAAGCGCGGTAGCGGCGGTAGCCGGAGCTGTCGCGGTCCGGCTCGGGCAGCAGGCCCTTCGCGTGGTAGAAGCGGATCGTCTTGGTCGTCACCCCGACGTACCCGGCGAGCTGTCCGATGGTGAGCACCCGGCCATCCTCGCACTTGACCTTGCCCCAGGGGCAAGGTTGCAAGCTGGCCGCATGACCGATCACGAGACCCTGCGCGCGCTGGCCGACGAGGGCAACGAAACGGCCCTGGACCGGCTGGCCGACCTCGCGGACGCCCGCGGAGACGTCGAAGAGCTGAGCGAGCTGCTGGACGAAGGCTGCGAACGCGCCGGCGAACTGCTCACCCGGCGCGCGGTCGCGGCGGCCGACCTCCTGGAGCTGCAGCGGATCGCCGACGCCGGCCACGAACCGGCAGGCGAGGAGCTGGAGCGCCTCCTGTCCTCCCCTCGTGAGTGTTGAGGCGGGTTCTAACCCGCCTTGACACTCACGACGGCTCCCGCGCCAAGGCGAGGTAGGCCACCAGCGCCAGCACCGCGAACCCCGCCATGGTCGCGGCCATCGGCACCGCGGTCCCCGGGCCGCCCAGCCCGACCAGCGGGGTCGCCACCGCGCCGACCACGAACTGCAGGACCCCCAGCAACGCCGAAGCCGCTCCCGCCGAGCGCGCGTGCGACGCCAGCGCCAGCGAACTCGCGTTCGGCATCACCAGGCCGAGGCTCGACACCAGCAGGAACAGCGACACCAGCAGCACGGCCAGCGGAGCCCGGAAGAACACCGACACCAGCACCGAAGCGCCGCCGGCCACGCCGAGCAGCAGGCCGGACCGCAGCAGCGCCCGCTCGCGCACCCGGCCCACCAGGCGGCCGTTGAGCTGGCCCGCCAGCACGATCCCGATGCCGTTCACCCCGAACACCACGCTGTACGCCTGCGGGCTCAGCCCGTACACCCCCTGCAGCGCGAACGACGAGCCCGAGATGTAGGCGAACAAGGACGCGAACAGCAGCCCCGACGCCAGCGCGTACCCCGCGAACGAACGGTCCAGCGCCAGCCGCCCGTAGGTCCGCATCACCTGGCCGAGCCGCAGAGAAGACCGTGAAGCAGCGGGCTCCGGCAGGAAGAACACCACCACGGCCAGCAGCAGCGCGCCGAACGCCGTCAGCACGACGAACACCCCGCGCCAGGACGTCCAGTTCAGCAGCTGGCCGCCGATGAGCGGCGCCAGGATCGGGGCCAGCCCGCTGACCAGCATCAACGTCGAGAAGAACTTCGTCATCGCGGTCCCGGAGAACAGGTCCCGCACGGTGGCGCGCGCGATCACGATGCCCGCCGCGGCGCCGAGGGACTGCACGAAGCGCGCCGCGACCAGCAGCCACGCGTCCGGGCTCACCGCGCACAGCACCGAGCCCACGATGTACAGCACGAGCCCCGCGAGCAGCGGACGGCGACGGCCCACCGCGTCCGACAGCGGGCCGAGCACCAGCTGGCCCAGCGCGAGCCCGACGATGAACGCGCTGAGCGTCAGCTGCACCGTGCTGTCCGCCGCGTGCAGGTCGGCCGCCATCCGCGGCAGCGCGGGCAGGTACATGTCGATCGACAGGGGCCCGAACGCCGTCAGGCCGCCCAGGACGAGGACGAACTTCAGCTGCGCCCGCCGTCCCGGCGCGGTACGTTCCGCCGTGGTGGTCATCCGCTTCCTTTCGTTCCCTCGACGGGACCAGCGGGGAACGCGCCGGGCCTATTCCGGTTGTGATCGGTGACACCCCGTGGTCGACCGGGTGGTGAACCGAGACTGATCCGACCAATTTTGCGACCGATTCAGTGACGGATTGAGCGACGGCTCTGGATCGGCGGTCACGACTGCGATATACATCGGATGTCTGGTCGGTGTGGGTGAAGGGAATATCCGTGCAGCTTGTGCGCCTCGGGGAGCCGGGAAGTGAGCGTCCGTTCGTGCGGGCCGGCGACGGCACGACCTACGAGCTCGGCGGGCTGACCGCCGACGTCGACGGCGGCTTCCTCGCCGCGGACGGGATCGCGCGCGCGGCCGCCGCGCTCGCCGCCGGGGAACTGCCGGAGGCCGGGGTCGAGGGCCTGCGCGTCGGTTCGCCCATCGCCCAGCCCGGCAAGGTCGTCTGCATCGGCATGAACTACCGCCGCCACGCCGAAGAGACCGGCGCGACGCCGCCGACCGAGCCCGTCGTCTTCATGAAGGCGCCGGACGTCGTGGTCGGCCCGGCCGACGACGTCCTCATCCCGCGCGGCTCGGTCAGCACCGACTGGGAGGTCGAACTCGGCGTCGTCATCGGCAAGACCGCGCGCTACCTCGGCAGCGTCGACGAAGCCCTGGAGTACGTCGCCGGGTACGTCGTCTCGAACGACGTTTCCGAGCGGGCGCTGCAGTTCCGCACCGCCCAGTGGGACAAGGGCAAGTCGTGCGAGAACTTCAACCCGCTCGGCCCCGCGCTGATCCCGGCGGGCGAGGTGCCCGACCCGCAGGACCTCGGCCTGCGGCTGTGGGTCAACGGCGAGAAGAAGCAGGACTCGTCGACCAAGGACATGATCTTCGGCGTCGCCGAGATCGTCCACCACCTGAGCCAGGTGATGGTGCTGCGGCCCGGCGACCTGATCAACACCGGCACCCCCGAAGGGGTCGCGCTCGGGCAGCCCGACCCGAAGCCGTACCTGCGCGACGGGGATGTCATCGAGCTCGAAATCGACGGTCTCGGGCGGCAGCGCCAGACCGCGAGGCAGGCCTGACCATGGCGAAGATCATCGGCATGGAGGTCCTCGACGTCCGGTTCCCGACGTCGAGGGAGCTGGACGGCTCGGACGCGATGAACCCCGACCCGGACTACTCCGCCGCCTACGTCGTGCTGCACGCCGACGGCGGCCCGGACGGCTACGGCCTCGCGTTCACCATCGGCCGCGGCAACGACGTCCAGGCCGCCGCGATCCGCGCGCTCGCCCCGCACGTCGTCGGCCGGGAGGTCCCGGAGGACGCGGCCGGGCTCGGAGACCTGAGCCGCACGCTCGTCGGCGACTCGCAGTTCCGCTGGCTGGGCCCGGAAAAGGGGGTCGCGCACATGGCGGTCGGGGCGGTGGTCAACGCCGCGTGGGACCTCGCCGCGCGCCGCGCCGGCCTGCCGGTCTGGCAGTTCGCGGCGCGGATGACCCCCGAGGAGCTCGTCAGCCTCGTCGACTTCCGGTACCTCTCCGACGCCCTCACCGAAGCCGAAGCCCTCGACATCCTGCGTCGCGCGGAACCCGGCCGCGCGGAGCGCACGAAGCAGCTCGAAGCGAACGGCTACCGCGCCTACAGCACCTCGCCCGGCTGGCTCGGGTACGCGGACGCGAAGCTGGTGCGGCTGGCCGAACAGGCTGTCGCCGACGGCTTCGGGATGATCAAGCTCAAGGTCGGCGGCAACCTCGAGGACGACGTCCGCCGGATGAAGCTGGCGCGCGAGACCGTCGGCGACGACATCCGGATCGCCGTCGACGCCAACCAGCGCTGGGACGTCTCCGCCGCGGTCACCTGGATGACCGCGCTGGCGCCGTTCGACCCGTACTGGATCGAGGAGCCGACCTCCCCGGACGACATCCTCGGCCACGCGGCGATCGCGAAGGCCCTCGCGCCGATCAAGATCGCCACCGGCGAGCACGTCCAGAACCGGGTGGTGTTCAAGCAGCTGCTGCAGGCGAACGCGATTTCGGTGCTGCAGCTGGACGCCGCCCGCGTCGGCGGATTCAACGAAAACCTCGCGATCCTGCTGCTGGCCACGAAGTTCGGCGTCCCGGTGTGCCCGCACGCCGGCGGCGTCGGCCTCTGCGAGCTCGTCCGGCACCTGTCGATGTTCGACTTCGTGGCGGTGTCCGGCACCGACGCGGACCGGTCCATCGAGTGGGTCGACCACCTGCACGAGCACTTCACCGACCCGGCCGTCGTCGAGCACGGCCGGTACCTGGCCCCGACCGCACCCGGGTTCTCCGCGCGCATGCACGACGCCACGCTGCGCCGGTTCCGCTTCCCGGACGGTCCCGAGTGGACGGAGACCGCAAGTGAGTGAATTCGAGGGCCTGGTGGCCGCCGTCACCGGAGGCGCCTCGGGCATCGGCCAGGCCGTCGCGACCTTGCTGGCCGAACGCGGCGCGCAGGTGGCCGTGCTCGACCTGAAACCCGAGGACGACGGCTTCCGTTGCGACGTCTCTTCCGACGACGAAGTCCGAGAAGCGATCGACGCCGTCGTGGAGCGCTTCGGACGCCTCGACATCCTCGTCAACAACGCCGGGATCGGCGCGCAGGGCGACGTCACGGCCAACGACGACGACGAGTGGCACCGCGTGTTCGACGTCAACGTCGTCGGCATGGTCCGCCTCGCGCGCGCCGCGCTGCCGCACCTCAAGAAGTCGCCGTCCGCGGCGATCGTGAACACCTGCTCCATCGCGGCCTGGGCCGGCCTGCCCAACCGCGCGCTCTACTCGGCCACCAAGGGCGCGGTGCTCTCGCTGACCCTGGCCATGGCGACCGACCACCTGCCCGACCGCATCCGCGTCAACTGCGTGTGCCCGGGCACGGCGGACACCCCCTGGGTGGGCCGGCTGCTCGACGCCGCCGAAGACCCGGCGGCCGAACGCGCGGCCCTCGCGGCCCGCCAGCCGATGGGCCGGCTGGTCACCGCCGGCGAGGTCGCGAACGCGATCGCCTACCTCGCCAGTCCCCTCTCCGCCTCGACCACCGGCACGGCCCTCGCGGTCGACGGCGGCATGTACGGCCTGCGTCCTCGCGGCCCGGTGCACCACGACTAGAAGACTTGATTCCCCGCCGTCATCAAGGAGGATGCTGTGCGTACAAGGGTGATTCAGGTGGCCGCCACGGCCGCCGTCTGCGGCCTGGCCCTGGCCGCCTGCGGGTCCACCAAGGACAATGCCGCGGCACCCGCGGCGGGTGGCGGCGCCGGCGGCAAGGTCGGCGCGACGCTGCCCCTGCTGACCTCGCCGTTCTGGCAGGCCTACAACAACTACGTGCCGAAGATGGCCCAGCAAGAGGGCGTCGACGTCCTCCCGACGGTCAACGCCGACAGCGACCCCGCGAAGCTGATCACCGACATCGGCACCTTCCTCAACCAGGGCGTCAAGGGCCTGGTCGTGACGCCGCTGGACTCGGCCGCCATCGTCGCCGGGCTCAAGCAGGCGGAGAACAAGGGCGTGCCGGTCGTCGCCGTGGACGTCGCCCCCGAAAGCGGCAAGGTCGCCATGGTGGTGCGGGCCGACAACAAGGCCTACGGCACCAAGGCCTGCGACGCGATCGGCGCTAAGGTCAAGTCGGGCAAAGTCGTGCAGATCATGGGCGACCTGGCCTCGGTCAACGGCCGCGACCGCTCGGAAGCCTTCCGCGACTGCATGAAGCAGAAGTACCCCGGCGTGCAGGTGCTGGAGATCCCGGCCGAGTGGAAGGCCGACAAGGCGTCCTCCGGGCTGGACAGCATGCTGACCGCGAACCCGGACATCAAGGGCGTCTACATGCAGGCCGGCGGTGTCTACCTGGCCCCGACCGAGCAGGCCCTCAAGCGCAAGAACCTGTTCTTCCCGGTCGGGGACCCGAAGCACATCGTGCTCGTCTCCAACGACGGCATCCCGCAGGAGCTGGCCGCGATCCGCGCCGGCGAGCTCGACGCCACCGTGTCCCAGCCGGCCGACTCCTACGCGAAGTACGGCCTGTACTGGCTGAAGAAGGCCATGGCCGGCGAGACGTTCAAGGCCGGGCCGACCGACCACGGCAGCACCATCGTGGAGATCAGCCCCGGCATCCTCGAGGACCAGCTGCCCGCGCCCGTCATCACCAAGGACAACGTGGACGACAAGGCCCTCTGGGGGAACAACCTGTGACCGCGCTGCCCGCCGGCGAACCCGCCGCCGGAGTGGTCAGCGCCGTAGGTGTCGGAAAGCGCTACGGCCCGACCGTGGCGCTCCACGACGTCAGCCTCACCGTGCACCCCGGCGAGTCGCACGCGCTCGTCGGGCGCAACGGGGCCGGCAAGTCGACGCTCGTCTCCATCCTCACCGGCCTGTCCGCCACGGACACCGGGCACGTCGAGTTCGCCGGCGAGCCGGCCCCGCCCTTGTCCAGGCAAGAGGACTGGAAGGCCCGCGTCGCCTGCGTGTACCAGCACGCGATGGTCGTCCCGCAGCTCACCGTCGCCGAGAACCTGTTCCTCAACCGGCAGGCGGGCGGCGGCTTCGCGATCGGCTGGAAGTCGTTGCGGCGCAAGGCCCGTGAGCTGCTCGATTCGTGGGACGTCCACGTCGACGTCGACACCCCCGCGGGGGACCTTTCGGTCGAGGACCGGCAGTTCGTCGAGATCGCCCGCGCGCTGTCCTACGGCGCCCGGTTCATCGTCCTCGACGAGCCGACCGCGCAGCTGGACAAGCAGGCCATCGAGCGGCTCTTCGAGCGGATGCGCCAGATGCAGGCGGGCGGGGTGACGTTCCTGTTCATCTCGCACCACCTGCACGAGGTGTACGAGGTCTGCCAGGCCGTCACGGTCCTTCGCGACGCGAGGCACGTCCTCACCGCACCGGTCGCCGAAGTGGGCCGCGCGGAACTGGTCGACGCGATGACCGGCGAGCCGGGCGGCCTGTCGGTGCGTGACGCGGCCACGCGGGAATCGCTCGACGACGCCGCCGCCGAGATCCTGGCGGTCGACGGGCTCTCCGGCGACGGCTTCTCCGGTGTCTCCTTCCGCCTCCGCCGCGGTGAGGTGGTCGGGCTCGCGGGCAGCAACGCCAGCGGCAAGCACCAGGTCGCCGAGACGGTCTACGGCCTGCGGACCCCGTCGGCGGGCACGATCCACGTCGACGGCTCGCCGCTGCGGCCCGGCGACATCCCGGCGGCCATCCGGGCGGGCATCGGCTGCGTGCCGCGCGACCGGCACCACGAAGGCCTGGTGCTGGCGCACTCGATCGCCGACAACACGACGATGTCCATTTTGGACAAGCTGGGCCGCGGCGGGATCGCGTCCCCGGCGACGCGCTACGCGAAGGCGTCGCAGGCGCTCGAGGACTACGGCATCGTGGCCGCGGGTGCCGACCAGCCGGTGTCGGACCTGTCCGGTGGCAACCAGCAGAAGGTCGTGCTGGCGCGGGCGTTGCTGAGCGATCCGCGGGTGCTCGTGCTGATCAACCCGACCGCGGGGGTGGACGTGAAGTCGAAGGAGGCGCTGCTCGCGGTCGTCGACCGGGTGCGCGCCGAGGGCAAGGCGGTGCTGATCGTCAGCGACGAGCTCGACGACCTGCGCCTGAGCGACCGGGTCCTGGTGCTGCGCGCCGGGGCCGTGGTCGCCGAACACCAGGCCGGGTGGTCCGACGGCGACCTCGTGGCCGACATCGAAGGAGTCGAGCTTTCGTGACCGACGTGATGACTTCCCCGCAGACAAAGCTCCCCGCGCCACCGCGCCGCCGCAAAGCCGTTTGGCTGCGTGAACTCGCCTTGCTGCCCGCGCTGGTCGTGGTGTTCCTCATCGGCGGTCTGGTCGACGACACCTTCGTCGGCTGGAGCAACATCGTCAGCATCCTGACCGCGTCGGCCGCGCTGTCGCTGGTCGTGCTGGGCGAGTCGCTGGTGCTGATCACCGGCAAGTTCGACCTGTCGCTGGAATCCACGATGGGCCTGGCGCCGGCGCTCGGTGCGATGATCGTGATCCCGGCGGCGTCGGCGGGCTTCGGCGCCGAACTGCCCGCCGCGGTCGGGCTGCTGGTGATCCCGCTGTGCGGCGCGCTCGTCGGGTTCGTCAACGGCTTCCTGATCGTGAAGCTGAAGCTGAACGCCTTCATCGTCACCCTGGCCATGCTCACCGTGCTCCGCGGGGTGCAGGTCGGCTCGACCAAGGGCAAGACGCTGTTCAACCTGCCCGACTCGTTCACCAACCTGGCGACGACGACGTTCCTCGGGCTGCCGATGTCGGTGTGGCTGGCGGCGCTGCTGTTCGCGGTCGCCGGCTGGGTGCTGCGCTACCACCGCGTCGGCCGCGCGCTGTACGCGATCGGCGGCAACCGCGAAGCCGCGCGGGCGGCCGGGGTGCGCGTCGACCGGATCGCCTGGGCGGTGTTCGTCGTCGCCGGGATCCTGGCCGCGATCGGCGGGCTCGCCTACACCGGTTACGTCGGTGCACTGGGCGCGAACCAGGGCTCCGGGATGATCCTGCAGGTCTTCGCGGCGGCGGTGATCGGCGGCGTCTCGCTCGACGGCGGCAAGGGCACCCTGGTCGGCGCCCTCACCGGCGTCCTGCTGCTGTCGTCGGTGTCGAGCCTGCTCAACTACGCGCACGTCACCGCGGAGTGGCAGGGGGCGATCTACGGCGCCATCATCCTGGTCGCGCTGATCATCGCCCGGTACGCGGGCGGAAAGCCCCAAACCTGACCTGCACGCCGTGAAGATCCGACGTTCCGAGTCTGCCGCGGCTGGTCGTGAGTGGTAACGCGGGTTAGAACCCGCCTTGCCACTCACGACCGCGGAGAGGTGGGTGGGTGGTGCTACGAGGCTTCCGCGGCCGGCTCGGCGTCCGAGTCGGGCACGGGCACTGTCGGGTCGTCCGCGGTGCCCAGGGCGTTGCGCAGCCACTGCTCCACGCCCGCGACGTGCACGGTCGCCCACGACCGGGCCAGTTCCGGCTCGCGCGCGGCGATGGCCTCGTAGATCGCCGTGTGCTGTTCGCGGGTCTTCGCGACCGCGCCCTCCTGGGTGAGGCCGCGCCAGATCCGGGCGCGGGCGGTCGGCCCGGAGAGGCTGTCGAGCAGCGAGCAGAGCACGGGGTTGCCGGAGCCGTCGGCGATCTTGCGGTGGAACTGCAGGTCGTTGGCGACCAGCGCCTCGACGGTCGGGGCGTCCTCCAGCTCGCTGAGCAGCGTGCCCAGCTCCGCGATGTCCTCGTCGCTCATGTGCAGCGCGGCCAGCGCGGTCGCGGCGGGCTCGAGGATCCGGCGCACGGCCAGGAAGTCCAGCACGGTGTCGTCGCGGTGGAAGTCGACCACGAACGTCATGGCGTCGAGCAGCAGGTTGGGCTCGAGGCTGGTGACGTACGTGCCGTCGCCCTGGCGGACGTCGAGGACCCGGATCAGGCACAACGCCTTGACCGCCTCCCGCAGGGAACTGCGCGACAGCCCGAGCCGCTGGGCCAGCTCGGCCTCCTTCGGCAGCCGGTCGCCCGGCGCCAGCTCGCCGGAGATGATCATGTCCTTGATCTTGTCGATCGCGACATCGGTGACGGGCATCGTGTCCGCCCTTCCCTGCAACAGACCTCGGATGTTTCGTGGTACACCCCAGCGTGCCATGTCCCGGTGAAGGAGTGGTGATGACCCACCAACGCACCCCTCAAAGAGTGGCTCTGCACACCCGGCTCAAACCGGGCAAGGAAGCCGAGTACGAGTCCGTCCACGCCGTCATCCCGCCCGAACTGGACACCGCGCTGCGCGAAGCCGGTGTCCACTCCTGGCGGATCTGGCGTAACGGACTCGACCTCTTCCACGTCCTCGAAGTCGACGACTACCGGGCGATGCGGGCGGCGCTGCGGGACCACCCCGCCAACATCCCGTGGCAGGCCAGGATGGCCGGGCTGCTGGCCGTCGAAGACGACTACTCCGGCGACGACAGCGGCATCGGGCTGGTCTGGGAACTGCCGGTGAAGGAGTGACGGCGTTGGAACTCTCCCTGTCCCCGCTGGGGCTCGGCTGCGCGCAGCTGGGCAACCTCTACCACGCGATCAGCGACGAGACCGCCGAAGCGACCGTCCGGCGCGCGTGGGACGAGGGCGTCCGCTACTTCGACACCGCGCCCCACTACGGCCTGGGCCTGTCGGAGGCCCGGCTGGGCGCGGCGCTGCGCGCGTTCCCGCGGGAGGAGTACGTGCTCTCGACCAAGGTGGGCCGCGTGCTGGAGCCGAACCCGGACGGGGCCGGCGCCCGCGACGACCAGGGCTTCGCCGTCCCGGCCGCGTACAAGCGCCGGTGGGACTTCAGCCGAGACGGCGTCCTGCGGTCGCTCGAAGAGAGCCTGACCAGGCTGGGCCTCGACCGCGTCGACATCGTGTACGTCCACGACCCCGACGACCACTTCGAGGACGCGCTGCGCGGCGCCTTCCCGGCGCTGCGGGAACTGCGGGAGCAGGGCGTGATCGGCGCGTTCGGCGCCGGGATGAACCAGGCGCCGATGCTGGCCGAGTTCGTCCGCCGCACCGATCTGGACGTCCTGCTGGTGGCCGGCCGCTACACGCTGCTCGACCAGCCCGCGCTGGACGAGCTGTTCCCGCTGTGCGCTTCGCGGGACGTCCGCGTCGTGGCCGGGGGCGCGTTCAACGGCGGCATCCTGGCGACCGCTGAACCGGGCCGGGTCTACGACTACGCCGAAGCGCCGCCGGAACTGGTCGAGCGGGCCGGGCGGATCGCGCAGATCTGCGCGCGGCACGGCGTCGAGCTGCCGGAAGCCGCGCTCGCGTTGCCGATGGCGCACCCCGCCGTAGTCTCGGTGGTCGTCGGGGCGCACGATCCGGACCAGGTCGCCGTGAACGCGCGGCGGGCGCGGGCGGTCGTGCCGCTCGCCCTGTGGGCCGAGCTGATCGACGCGGGACTGCTGCGCGCCGACGTCGTCATCGCCGAAGGAGACTCATGATCGACGCGCACCACCACCTCTGGGACCCGTCCCGGCGCGAGTACCCGTGGATGGCGGGAGCGGCCCTGGACCCGATCCGCCGCCCGTACACCGTCGACGACCTGCGCGCGGTGACGAAGGCGGCGGGGGTGCACGCGACGATCCTGGTGCAGACGATCTCGTCGGCGGAGGAGACGGCGGAGTTCCTCGCGACCGCTGCGGCCGAGCCGGTGATCGCGGGCGTGGTCGGCTGGGTGGACCTCACGGCCACGGACGTCGCCGACCGGCTGGCCGCGCTCGACGGCCCGTTGGTGGGCATCCGGCACCAGGTGGAGACCGAACCGGACGACGACTGGCTGCTGCGTCCCGAGGTGATGGCCGGGCTGAGCACCGTCGCGGCGGCGGGCTTGGCGTTCGACCTGCTGATCCGTCCCGCCCAGCTGCCCGCGGCGACCGAGGTGGCGTTGCGCCTGCCCCACCTGCGCCTGGTCCTCGACCACGCGGCGAAGCCCCCGATCGCGGCGGGGGAGTGGGAGCCGTGGGCGTCCGGCGTGGCCGCGCTGGCGGCGCGCGAGAACGTGGTGTGCAAGCTGTCCGGGCTGGTCACCGAGGCGAACTGGTCCGGGTGGGAGGTCGGGCACCTGCGCCGGTACGTCGACCACGTGCTCGAGGTGTTCGGCCCGGCGCGCCTGCTGTTCGGCTCGGACTGGCCGGTCTGCGAACTGGCGGCGTCCTACGAGCTGGTCGTGGACGCGGCGATCGCCCTGACCGGCTCGCTGTCGGACGCGGAACGCCTGGCGGTCTTCGAGCACAACGCCCGCGCGACCTACCGGCTGGATGCGGGCGAGGCCACCTCTCCCCGGGGGTAGAAGAGGTCTCCCCGCCCGCCGGTCAGAACTCGTCGTCGCGGATCATGCCGCGCAGCCGGGTCAGGGCGCGGTGCTGCGTCACGCGGACGTTGCCCGGGGAGATCCCGAGCGCTTCGGCGGTTTCGGTCGCCGAGAAGCCGACCGCGATGCGCAGGGTCAGGATCTCCTGCTGCACCCGGGGGAGGGTGGCGAGCAGCCGGCCGAGGCGGGCGCCGAGGTCGAGGTGCAGTGCGTGGGACTCGGGCTCGTTGCCGGCGACCAGCGGGCGCTCCGGCAGCTCGGGGACGGGCTCGGAGCGGTCGCGGGCGACGGCGCGGTAGGCGTCGGCGACCTTGTTGGCCGCGATCGCGTGCACCAGGTACAGGAAGGACCCGCCGCGGTCCTGGTAGTCGGGCAGCGCCTTGAGCACGGCGAGGCAGACTTCCTGGGCGACGTCGTCGGCCGACAGGTAGGAGAGGTCGCGGCCGCCCATCCGGGCCCGGCAGTAGCGGACCACCACCGGCTCGATCATCTGCAGCAGCGAGTGGATCGCCGCCGGGTTGCCCTCGCCCGCGTCCTTCACGAGGGGGTCGAGGTCCTCCTTGGTGAGCCGTCCGCCCGGGCGGGGCAATGACTCGGGAGTGCGATAATCGCGAAGCGCGGAAGCGGTTACTTCGGTGGTCCTCGGCGGTGCTGTCATGGTCGTCTCCCCGGCCGACCCTCGACCGTCGCTGCCGGGGGTTCAACACTCCGTAACTGATCCATCGCAGATGCTCCGGTTGATCGAGGCGGATCTGCGGTCCGTGCGACGCAGGGTAATCGTAAGCACCTCCGGGCGGGTCAGTCCAGATTTCAACGACCAATACCCCGTTAGTAGTAGGGACCGTGATGTTCCCGCGACCCGCCCGCGCACATTGCGATTAATCGGTTTCAGGATGTGCCGAGCTCACTCGTCAGTGGAAGACGAACACGGAAGCGGCAGTCACCGTCACGGCCAGCGACGCGATCGCGGGCAGTGCACGGCCGGGCGGGGGCGGTTCGGCGGCCCGCAAGGCCCGTTCGCGGTGCATCCCGAAGGCCGCGAGCAGGGCGGATGTCCCGGCGGCCAGCACCGCGGGGACCAGCGCGGTACCCCAATGGCGCTGGGCCGCCGAGTGCAGGAGCAGTACCGTGCAGGCGGCGGACGCCAGTGCGGTCCGCCGCCACGCGAGCCCCGTGCGCTCGGCCTGAGCGCCGGCGGGGGTGGTCACGGCCGGATCTCGAGCGGTGTGACGGTAATTTTGACGACACGATAATCGCGAACCGCCGGTATTCGCGGCTCGAGGCGTCGCCCACGGGGGTGGGATCCGCCGCCCGGCCGCGACGGACCCGTGGTCGAGGCGGTTTTTCCGGCCGTCACTGTCCGCTGAACTCCGGTGTCACTCACGAGAGCGCCAGCAACACGGCCGCGGCGACGATGAGCACCAGCAGCCCGCCGGTCAGCACCACGATCGTCCAGCTCCGCGGCAGCGGCTCCCCGGCTCGCATCGCGATCTGCACGCGCCGCCACCGCGGGTACGCCGTCGCGGCGAGGACCGCGGCCAGCAGGACGCACAGCCCGGCGAGCACCGCGCTCGCCGCGGCCGGCGACGGCACCAGCTGGTGCACGGCCACGCCGCCCGCGAGCAGGCCCAGTGCCGTGCGGAGCCAGGCGAGGAAGGTGCGTTCGTTGGCCAGCGTGAAGCGGTAGTCCGGTTCGGTGCCGCCCGCGTGGGGCTTGATGTCGTCCGACGCCACGTCCGCAGACGCTAGCCGGTGTGCGCGGCCCTGGCCGGTCCGGTTTCGGTCTGGTGCGCGAAGACCCACCAGCGCAGCACGGCGAACCGCACGAACCCGCCGACCAGGCTGGCCAGCAGCAGCGTGCCGGTTTCTTCCCACGACGTCGGCCGGTCGACGACGGCGTCGAGGACGGCCAGCACGGCCGAGCCGTAGCCGGCGTAGAAGGCGAAGGTGAGCAGGTCCTGCAGGTGCCGCTTCCCGGCGTTGCTGCGTCGCCCCGCGAAGGTGACGCGGCGGTGGAACTCGGTGTTCCCGACCGTGGTGAGGGCGATCGCGACCAGGTTCGCCACCTGGGCGCCGAGCTGGTCGTGCAGCAGGAGGAACAGGACGGCCTGCAGGCCGGTCGTCACCACGCCGGCCACGACGTACCACGCCGCGTGGGTGCCGAGTTCGTGGTGGCGGTCCGGATCGGCGGCGAGCAGCCGGTGCTCCGGTGCGCACCTGGTGGTGGCCATGATCTCAACCTAGCTGACATTCACAAACTTGTGAATGTGTTAAACGGGTTGAAGAAATGTGATTCCGGCGACACCCCGGGGTTTCGCTGCCCCGTCGCCCGGGGTAGGTCACCGGAGACGACACTTTCCGAACTTTCCGACGCCAGGAGACAGCCAGTGAGTGACCGTGACTCGGCCGAATCGCAGAGCCTGAGCCCCAGCGAGGCGCTGGACGAGGACGAGCTGCGCGTGGATTCGCTCGAGGAGGGCATCGAGCCGCCCGAGCACTGGAGTGCCGCGAACCGCTACGGCACCACGCCCCGGGAGGTCCGCGAAGGCGAGCCGATGGACCTGCGCCTGGCCGAAGAGGTGCCCGACGCGGAGCCGGAGCCGGTTCCCGAGCGCCCGCTCGCGGCGACGTCGGCGGTAGAGCTCGACGAGACGATCGAAGACGCGCCGGCGGACTTCGAGCCGGTGGTCCCGGAGGACACCGTGCCGCGCCGCCACTCCAACCAGGGCCGCCGGGAGACGACGGACTACGCCGGCGAATCGGTGGCGGACGCCATTCGCGCGGCCCGGCAGGGCTGATCCGCTCAGACTGCACGCCCGTTCGGCCGCCCCTAGCGTGGGGCGGCACCGGACCGCGACGAAGGGAAGGCCGAAGATGCTGACCGTGACCGAAGCCGCCGCCGAGGCGATCACCGCACTGACGAGCCAGGGAGCCGACGCCGGGTTGCGCCTGGCCGTCCAGAACGCCGACGGCGAGAGCGCCCAGCTGGCGCTGTCGGTGGCCCCCGAGCCGGCCGAGGGCGACAGCGTGCTGGGAGCGGAGGAGGGCCCGAAGGTGTTCCTCGAGCCCCAGGCGGCGGCGCTGCTGGAGGACAAGGTCCTGGACGTCCAGGAGGACGAAGCGGGCGGCGTGGCGTTCGCCGTGCTGCCCCAGCACACAAGCTGACCACTTCGGATGGCCCAGGCGTCAAGCGCCCCAATGTGGCGTTGGTTGCGTCCAACGCACCGAACGCCACATTGGGGTTGTTTCATCGTGGTTTGTGCTGGTCAGGCTGTGGTGATGGAGGGTGGTATCGC
>NZ_JAVHJU010000057.1:502095-620863 GCF_031082405.1 Amycolatopsis sp. A133 | reverse complement strand
CACCCCCCCCCCCCCCGCCACATCGGGGCGCTGGGGTCAGTCGCGGGTGAGGCGGACGCAGCAGAAGCCCGGGTGGGGGTCCAGACGCGCCCGGAGACCGTCGCCGCCCAGACCGTCGCCGCCCGTGCCGTCGAGCATGCCCTCGACCAGGGCGAGGTTCATTTCGCAGACCAGCCGGGTGTGCGTCCGGGCCAGCCGGTGGAACGGGCAGTTGACGAGCAGCACCTCGCCGCCCTCGACGCGGGGCTCGAAGCCGTTGTCCTCCAGCGTGCCGACGATGTCCTGGGCGCCGGCGGCGAGCTCCGCCCCCCGCTCGCGCGCACAGCGCGTCAGGATCTCGCGCGGCGAGCCGCCGGTTTGATCGGCCTCCTCCACCGCCTCCGCCAGCAGGCGGCCCGCCAGCTCGTACTGGCGCTCGGGCAGCGAAATGCTCACCTGCCGGTCCGAGCGGCGGTACAGCTTGGCCGGGCGGCCCGCCCCCGGCCCGCTGCGGCCGGTGCGGCGCTCGTGGCCGACGGCCAGCAGCTGCTCGTCCACCAGGCGGTCGAGGTGGAACGCGACCGTCGCCCGGGGCACGCCGAGCGCGGCGGCGACGTCGTCCCGGCTCACCGGCTCCGGGCGGCGGACGACGTACTCGTACATCCGGCGCCGGGTCGGCTCGTCGAGCGCCGCGACCGCGGCCAGCGCCTGGGTTTCCTGCATCACCGCATTCTAAAACACACACCTGTTGACGAAAACCCCCGGGAGCTTCTAACGTCGGTCCATCTTGATTTTAGAAGGAGGCACGCCCGTGACCGTCGATCCCGTGAGCGCACCGGTCCCGCTGCGGCACCTCGGTGTCGTCCACGACCGCGACGCCGTCGACCTGCACGCGGCGGAGCGCGCGGTCGCCGACCTGCTGCGCGCCCTCGGCAAGGACCCGACATCGGTGCACCTCGGCGACACGCCGCGGCGGGTGGCCCACGCCTACGCGGAAATGCTGCAGCCGCGCGACTTCCAGCTGACGACGTTCCCCAACGACGAAGGCTACGACGAGCTCGTGCTGGCCAAGAGCATCCCGGTGCAGTCGCTGTGCGAGCACCACATGTTGCCCTTCCGGGGCGTTGCGCACGTCGGTTACCTGCCCGGCGAGCGGATCCTCGGCCTGTCGAAGCTCGCCCGTGTCGTCGAGATGTTCGCGCGCGACCTGCAGGTGCAGGAGCGGCTGACCAAGCAGGTCGCGGACTGGCTGCAGGAGCACCTCGCGCCGAAGGGCGTCGGCGTGGTCATCGAAGCCGAGCACCTGTGCATGTCCCTGCGCGGCGTGCGGGCGACCGGGGCGATGACCGTGACGTCGTCGCTGCACGGCCTGCTGCGCGAGGAACCCAAGACGCGGCAGGAGTTCTTCGCCTTGACCGGGGTGAGCGCCTGATGGACACCTTCGTCATCGCCGGCGCCGGGCTGACCGGCGCGAAGGCCGCGGAAACGCTGCGGGCCGAAGGGTTCTCCGGGCGCATCGTCCTCGTCGGCGCCGAGCCGGACCTGCCCTACGAGCGCCCGCCGCTGTCGAAGGGCTACCTGCTCGGCTCGGACGACCGCGCGTCGGTGTTCGTCCACGACGAGAGTGGTACGCCGACCAGGGTGTCGAGGTGCTGACCGGCCGGCGCGTCACGGCACTGCACCGGGCGGCGCACGAGGTGGAACTGGACGGCGGCGAACGCCTCGGGTACACGAAGCTGCTGCTGGCGACCGGGGCGTCGCCGCGGCGGCTGCGGGTGCCCGGCCACGACCTGGACGGCGTCCACTACCTGCGCCGGCTCGCCCACGCCGACCGGCTGCGCGACGCGCTGGCCTCGGGCGGCCGGGTCGTCGTGGCCGGCGCGGGCTGGATCGGCCTGGAGACCGCCGCAGCCGCACGCCACCACGGCTGCCCGGTGACGGTCGTCGAGCCGGGCCCGGCCCCGCTGCACGCCACGCTCGGGCCGGAGCTGGGCGGCTTCTTCGCCGACCTGCACCGCCGCCACGGCGTGGAGCTGCGGTTCGGCACCGGGGTGACGGGTTTCGCGGGCGAATCCGCGGTCTCGGCGGTGCTGACGGACGACGGCGAGATCCCGGCCGACGTGGTCGTCGTCGGCATCGGCGCCCGCCCCGAGACGCAGCCGGCCGCCGACGCGGGACTGGCGGTCGACGACGGTGTCCTCGTGGACGCGGGCCTGCGCACGGAAGACCCGGACATCTTCGCGGCGGGCGACGTCGCGAGCGTGTGGCAGGAGCGCTACGGACGCCACGTGCGCGTGGAGCACTGGGCCGCGGCGACGAACGGCGGCCCGGCGGCGGCACTGGCGATGCTCGGCCGCGACGTGGTCCACGACGACCTGCCGTACTTCTTTTCCGACCAGTACGACGCCGGCATGGAGTTCACCGGCTGGTTCCCGCCGGCCGGCTACGACCGCGTCGTCACCCGGGGGGACGCCGAGGCGTTCCACGCGTTCTGGCTGACCGACGGCCGGGTGGTCGCGGGGCTGCACGTGAACAAGTGGGACGAGGGCCTCGACGCGGTCCGCGAGCTGATCCTCAGTGGACGGACCGTGGACCCGGACCGGCTGGCCGACCCGGCCCGGCCGTTGACGGACTAGCCGCGCGTTCGGGGCGCCGGTTCGCCCGGCGACAGGCTTGGCGGCGGCTCCGCTTGGCCCCCGGCCCGGCCGCTGCCCGGCCCGCGGGCAGCGGCCGCCCCGTCCACTCGAGACCGGGCTGCTCCTCCCGCCGGTGCCGGTCGCTCCCCGCTTGGCACCCGCCCGCGACCCGAAGCCGCCCGTCCACTCAGAACCGAGCTGCTCCTCCCGCCGGTACCGGTCGGTCGCTCCCCGCTTGGCACCCGCCCGCGACCCGAAGCCGCCCGTCCACTCGGAACCGAGCTACTCCTCCCGCCGGTGCCGGCCGCGCCGGGCACCCGCGATCGCGCGTACCCGGGTCGCCAGATCGCCCCGGCGGGAGCGGTGCGCGTACTCCAGCAGCGCCTCGGCCTGCTCCTGCGGCAGCCACCCCTGATCCGCGCCCGCCTCCAGGCGCAGCAGGTGGGTCACCAGCTCGCGGGACTCCTCGTCGTGCTCGCTCGCCCGTTCCGCGAACCGGCGGGCCGCCTCCGCCTCGCCGTCGCACCACGCCGTCATCGCCAGGAGCGTGGCCGTGGCCGTCAGGATGTCGCCGCGGTGGATGCCTCCCTCGGCCGCCAGGTGCTCCGCCAGCTGGAAGCTGCGCGTGCCGACCCCGCCGGCCCCTTCGCTGCGCACCGCGTCCGCGAGTGCGCTGATCTGCCGCGTGACATAGTCCCCGCCCGACAACCCCGCCATGCCGTCCCCTCCGCCGCGCACGCGAACCCGTGCGTCACCCCGACAGGTGTACTCCATCGGCGGCTGGATACGTCGAACGCCCCACCGGTTTCGTCCGATCAGGCGTGAATTCAGCCCGATCGTCCCGGTTCGGCCCGGCGCTGGGACATGTACACCGCCGCGGAGGTGCGCCGCTCGACGCCGAGCTTGTGCAGCACCGACGAGACGTAGTTCTTCACCGTCTTCTCGGCCAGGAACAGCCGCTCGGCGATCTGCCGGTTGGTCAGGCCCTCCGCCACGAGATCGAGCACCCGCCGCTCCTGCGGGCTCAGCTGCTCGTACCGGGGATCGGGCGCCGAGACGTTCTCGCCGCGCAGCTTGTTCATCACCGACGCCGTGAGCGTGGCGTCCAGCAGCGAGCCGCCGGCGGCGACCGTGCG
Organism: Amycolatopsis sp. A133; assembly: GCF_031082405.1. Classification (GTDB taxonomy): domain Bacteria; phylum Actinomycetota; class Actinomycetes; order Mycobacteriales; family Pseudonocardiaceae; genus Amycolatopsis. The sequence goes on along the minus strand of NZ_JAVHJU010000057.1, from coordinate 617,112 downwards.
GACGGCCTCGACCAGCGACCGGCCGGAGACCTGCTTCAGCATGTACCCGGCCGCGCCCGCCATGATCGCGCCGAACAGCGCTTCGTCGTCCGAATAGGACGTCAGCATCAGGCAGGCGGGCGGCGGCTCCACGGTGGACCGGATCTCCCGGCACACCGCCACCCCCTCGCCGTCGGGCAGCCGGACGTCGAGGACGGCCACGTCCGGGCGCGCCTGCGGGATCCGCACCAGCGCCTCGGCCGCCGTCCCGGCCTCCCCGACCACCTCGATGTCCGCCTCGGGTTCGAAGACGGTCTTCAGCCCGGTCCGGACCAGTTCGTGGTCGTCCAGCAGGAACACCGCGATCGTCATCGTCCACTCCCCTGCTCGCCGGTCGTCACCGGCAGGTCCGCCGTCCATTCCAGCCGGGCGCCGCCGTCTCCGTCGGCGGCCAGCACGCAGTGGCCGCCCCAGCGGGCCGCCCGGGCGCTCAGGTTGGCCAGGCCGCTGACCCGGCCGGTTTCCGCGGGCGGGCCGGCTCCGTCGTCGCGCACCACCAAGGTCAGCCGCCGGCCGAACCGGTCCACGGTGACCTCGACCGACGAGGACTTCGCCCCGGCGTGCCGTGCGACGTTCGTCAGCGCTTCGCGCAGCGAGGCGATCAGATCGGAGCGGACCGCGTCCGGCACCGCGGCGTCCAGCGGCCCGTCGAAGCCGACGCGCGGCTCGAAACCGAGGGTGTCCCGGGCGTCCACGGCCACGCGCAGCAGTTCCGAGCGGAGGCTGCCCTGGGCCTGCGCGGGCGCCTGCAGCGAGAAGATGCTGTTGCGGATCTCCCGGATCGTGCCGTCGAGGTCCTGGGCGAACCCGGACACGCGCGCGGCGACGCCCGCGTCGGCGATCAGCCTGCTGACGCCCTCCAGCCCGAGCCCGGTCGCGAACAGCCGCTGGATCACCAGGTCGTGCAGGTCGCGGGCGATCCGGTCGCGGTCGGAGAACACCGCCAGCTGCTGGCGCGCTTCCTGTGCACGGGAGAACTCGACGGCGAGCGCGGCGTGCCCGGCGAACGTCTCGGCCAGCTGGACGTCGGAGTCGGTGAACGGCGACCGGTCGCGGAACTTCGCCACCACCAGCACGCCGAGGGTCTCCTCGCCGACGATCAGCGGCACCGAGATCGCCGAGTCCAGGTCCTTGACCATCGCCGGCATCGGCCCGGCGTGGTTGCGCTGCTGCTCCTGCACGTGCTCGCCGTAGTCGCGCACCACGACCGGGCGCCGGGTGGTGAACGCCATCCCGGTGGCGGTGCCCTCGGCCGGCACGGTCAGCCCGGTGAGGCGGTCGGCGTCCTCGCCCGGTGGCTCGACGACGTCGAACACGAGCCGGCCGGGTCCGTCGGGCCGCGCGATCGCGCCGGCCGTCCCGCCGGCGACGACGCGGGCGCGCTCGGCGACGAGCCGGAGCGTGGCCCGCAGGTCCTGGGCCGAGAGCAGCGCGCGGGTGACGTCGTAGGACGCCTCGAGCCAGCGTTCGCGGCGGCGCATCCGGTCGACGAGCAGGGCCTTCTCGACGGCCATCCCGGTGGCCGCGGCGAGCGCGCCGAGCACCTCGCGTTCGCGGCGGCCGAACCCGCCGCCGTCGCCCGGTGCCACGGCGAGGGTGCCGAACGTCCGGTCTCCCACGCGGACCGGCAGCTCGACCGCGCCGTCGCCGAGCGGACCGCGGCCGTACTCGGCGGTGCCGTCGCCGGCCAGGTCCAGCCGGCCGCGCGGGGCCCCGAGCAGCTCGCACGTCGCCGTGACCGCGCGGTCCAGCAGGGCGGGCAGCTCGAGCTCGCGGGCGATGCCGCCCACCGCCGCGAGGATCGCCGGCATGCTGAGTTCGTCCGCCACTTACCGTCGACCCCGCTGGTTCCGCCCGAATCCCGGGCCTGCCCCGGGCCGTCAAGGGTCCCACAGGCCACTGCCCGTGCCGGCCCAATCCGGTTCGTCCATCCGGTGGGTCGATGGCGGGCGCCGCTCCGTTACGGCGATCGCGGGCTCACTCGGCGTGGCAGGCGATGCGGTGACCGCTGATGGTCTCCGCGGGGACGCGCAGGTAGCGGCGGCCCGTCCCGCTGGGCGCCGGGCACGCGCAGCTGAGCTCGCCGAGGTCGACGGCACCGGATTCGGTGGCGCGGCCCAGCAGGCTGACGTACCAGCCGGCGCCCAGATCGGCGGCGAATTCGTCGACCTCGAACGCGACGACGGCGTCACGCGCGCCCGCGTACAGCGGGCTCCCGGCCGGCACGGCGAACACCACGGCGTCGTCGACGACGGTGAAGCGCACCGGACGCACGGCCGGCATGGCCCGGTGGGTGAAGATCACCCGTCCGAGGCTCGCCGTCCGGAGCAAGGCGAGGCACTGCTGCCGGTCCAGCAGCAGCCCGAAGCCCACGTCGTCCACCATCGCGTCCCTGTGTTTCTCCTGTGAAATCCCCGGTCACCAGCGTGATCGGTTCGCCCGGTTCGCCGATAGGGCCGTTCGGCCCGGCCAGGGCCGCGGGCCCGGCACACACATCCCGGCGCGGCCCGCCAGGGCCGGAAGACCCGGTTCGCGACGGCCGCCCGGCCGGTGTGACGGCCACGCGCTGTGACCTAGCGTCGTGACCGTCCGTTGCTGCAAAAAGAAAGAGGGGGTGAGCCCGATGCCGCCGCACTCCGCCGACGGTGGTTCCGCATCCACGGCGACGTTCTCCCTCGACCCGGCGCTCGTCCGGTCCGCGGTGCAGGGCAACCGCGCCGCGGTGGCCGGGCTGCTGCGCGCGCTGCGGCCGATCGTGTTCCGCTACTGCCTCGGGCGGCTGCGCACCTGGCAGGACGGTTCGTCGGACGCCGAGGACTGCGCCCAGGACGTGCTGCTCGCGATCGTCGGCGCCCTGCCGGGGTACCGCCTCACCGCCGACGGCTTCGTGCCGTTCGTCTTCGGCATCGCCGCGCACAAGGTGGCCGACTTCCACCGCCGCCGGGCGCGCGACCGCACCAACCCGGTCGCCGAACTCCCCGCCGGCCGGGCGGGCGGCGGGGACCCGACGAGCGAGGAGGTCGAGCGGTCCGCCGCGCTCGACTGGTCGTCCGGGCTGCTCGACACGCTCCCGCCGCGCCAGCGCGAGATCCTCGTTATGCGCATCATCCTCGGCATGACGGCCGAGGAGACGGCCGCCGCGGTCGGCCTCGGCAGCGCCGGCGCGGTCCGCGTCGCCCAGCACCGCGCCCTCGCGACCTTGCGGCGCAGCCTGGCCGGCCACAAAGAGGCGGCTTCCTGAGGCTTGCGGCGCAGCGCGTGCGACGATGCCCCGATGACCCCGCTGCTGATCGTCGTCGGCGGTCTGCCCGCGACCGGGAAAACGACGGTCGCCGCGGAACTGGCGCGCCGCACCGGCTTCGCCTTCCTGCGCGTCGACACGATCGAGCAGGCGATCCTGCGCAGCACGGAGCTCGGCCGGCCGCTGGGGCCGGCCGGCTACGTCGTCGCCCGGGAGGTGGCCGCCGACGTGCTCCGCACCGGGGTGAGCGTGATCGCCGAGTGCGTCAACCCGCTCGCCGTCACCCGGGACGCCTGGCGGGCGACGGGCACCGACGCCGGGGCCCGGGTGCTGGAAACCGAAATCGTCTGCTCGGACCCGGTCGAACACCGGCGGCGGGCGGAAACCCGCGATAGCGGCATCCCGGGGCTCGTTCCGCCCACCTGGGCGGAGATCGTCGCCCGCGAGTACGAACCGTGGAGCCGCGACCGGCTCGTCGTCGACACTGCGGGGCGGACGGTCGGCGAAGCGGTGTCGATCGTCGCCGCGGCTTTCGGCGATCCGAAAGCCTGAATGGGCGCGCGAAGCCGCCATTCTTCCCATTCCGAGGCAATTCCCGGCACGCCTCCGGCCCACAGGCATTCACCAGGCCTCACCGAGGGATACGGACGCCGGTTCACTTCGGTTCAAACTTTTTTCGACGAACCTCTCGACCCAGGAGAACTCGCAGGTCAAGGCCGCCTTTCGTCACGGAAACGCCAACCCGGCCTGACGGTTCGTAACGACCGAAAAGAACATCTTGCCCGGTGTCAAACGCCCGTGTAGCGTCCATAACGGAACGATAACCAGCCGGTTGACGGCGCGGCCACGGGCAGGTGACCGTGCGACCACTGATGTCGGGTCAGTGGACCAGCCGGACGTCGTTCCTTGCCGACGTAATCTCGCTAGAACCCCGCCTGTCCGGGACGAGCCTGGGCTCGTACCCGTTCAGTGTCGCGCGTTCCCGCCAGCCCGACACCCGGAGGATTTTCCCATGTCCCGCACCCAAGGACGGCATCGTCTTTCCCGCAGAACGAAGATCGCGACCGGCGGCCTCGCCCTCGCGATCGCGGTCGGCGGCATCGTCGTCGCGACGACCACCGGCAACACCGGGGAAGCCAGCGCCGACGAAGCGAACCCCGCCTTCTTCGTCGACATCCTGAAGGTGAAGCCGAACCAGTTCGACCCGCGCCCGGTCACCGGCGCGGCGACGGGCACGTTCACCGTCGACTGCGGCCGCAACGAGAACCAGCACTTCAACCCGGACAACTTCATCGCCCAGCCCGGCGTCCGCAACGGTGCCCAGCACCTGCACGACTACGTCGGCAACCTGTCGACGAACGCCGACTCGAACAACAAGAGCCTGGTGAAGGCCGGGACCACCTGCCGGAACGGCGACAAGTCCGCCTACTTCTGGCCCGTGGTCCGCATCGACACCGGCGAAGAAGAGGAGAACGAGCCCGCCAAGGTGCCCGACGGCGACCGGGCGCAGGCCGACCGCGAGGCGAAGACCGCCCAGGTGGCGTGCCCGGACGTCGCCAGCAAGCTGGCCGACATCCCCGACCAGGCCATGGCCGAGGTCGACGGCAACCTGGACCAGCTCGACTCCCAGACCGACGAGGCCAACCAGCGCATCGCCGCGACGCAGGGCCAAGGCGGCCAGGACTTCGTGCGCAACGCGATCCTGAACCCGCTCAAGGACCGGCGCAGCGCCATCATCGACCGGATCGCCACCGCGATCGGCCGGTTCACGCAAAAACCGCGTGACCTCGGCGACCTCGCGCCGTGCGCGACGAAGCCGGGCAAGGACACCGGAACGCCGACGCCGCCGCCGAGCACCACGGCCGGTGGCGCGCTGCCCGGGCAGGACGAGAACAACGAGCTGCCCGGCAACGACGGCCAGATCCTGCGGCCGCAACGGGTCCAGCTCACCTTCCGCGGCAGCCCGGTCGGGAAGGTCGTGGCGATGCCGCGCTTCCTGCGCGTGCTCTACGGCGACGCGAAGGTCTCGACCAACGGGCCCGCCAACGCCAAGGCGAGCTGGACCTGCACCGGCTTCGAGAACCGCCTGGTCGACAAGTACCCGATCTGCCCGGAGGGCAGCAAGGTCAAGCGCGTCCACACGTTCCCGAGCTGCTGGGACGGCAAGAACACCGACAGCGCCAACCACCGCACGCACATCGTGTTCCCGGACCGGTTCGGCCGGTGCGGCAACGGGTTCAAGGCGGTGCCACAGCTGCAGATCTCGCTGACCTACGACATCCCGCGGGACATCCAGCTCAAGAAGCAGTACAAAGTGGACGCTTTCCCGCAGGAGAAGCACAACCCGCTGTCCGACCACGACGACTTCGCCAACGTGATGTCGCAGCGGATCATGAACGGCCTGGTGAACTGCGTGAACCGCGGACGGACCTGCCGGGCGTGACCCCGGCTCCGGCGGCGCACCCGGGGATGGTGCGCCGCCGGCCCGCGGCCAGTGCGACCTCGACCGCCTCTCCCAGTCCGGCGACGACCGGCACGGACCGGGCGTCGAGGCTTTCCCTCGTGTGCAACGCATCCTCTCCGGCGTCGTAGAGCACACACCTCGCGCCGCATTCTTCCGCGGCCACCGCGTCGTCGACGCTGTCGCCGATCAGCAGCACTTCCGCCGGATCCACCCCGAGCCGCCCGAGATGACGCGCCAACCGAGGCGCCTTGCGGCCGGGGCCCGGTTCCCGCGCCCCGTCGATCAGGACGAAGAACTCCGCAATGCCCTTCTCCGCCGTGAGGCGCAGCAGTTTCCCGTGGTCGTACAGCGACAGCAGCGACTGGCTCCGTCCGGTTCGCTGCCAGCGGGACAACGCGGCGGCGGCGTCCGGAGCCAGCTCGGTCCGGCCGAGGTATCCGGTGTACCGCCGGCGGAAGTCCCCGAGCAGCCGCTCGTGCTCGGCCGCGGTGAGCGTCCGCCCGGCCAGCCGCTCGAAGAACACGTTCACCGCCTTGGTGTGGTGCTGCCGGTAAAGCGTTCTGGTGACCGGGAACCCCGCGGCGGCGAAAGCTTCGAGCGTCGCTTCGATCAGCGCGCGGTTGTCCGCGAACAGCGTCCCGTTCCAATCCCAGACGAGGTGGGAGATCCCGTTCACGCGCGGCCCCTCCCCCGGCGGGCCGATAGGATCACGGCATGCCCGAAATTCGTGTGGCCGAAGGTTCCGGTGTCGGGGTGCTCGGTCAGGGACGTCCCAGTGAAGACCGCGTCGTGGTGCTCGACGACGCCGTTGTCGTCCTCGACGGCGCCACCAACCTCACCCCCGGGCTGCCCAGCGGCGGCTGGTACGCCGACCGGCTCGCCGAGCAGCTCGGCGCCGGCCTGCGGGCGGCACCGGACCGCGATCTCGCCGCACTGCTCGAAGACGCGATCCGCGAAGTGGCGACGGCGCACGAGCTGGTGCCCGGCGCGTCGCCCTCCAGCACGGTGGCGATCGCGCGGTGGACCCAAGACCGGGTGGACGCGCTCGTGCTGGCCGACAGCCCGGTCGTCGCGTTCGCCGGCGGGCAGGCCCGGCCCCTCGTCGACGACCGGCTGAGCCGGCTGCCCGCCTCCCGGCACACCTATCCGCAGCTGCTGCGCAGCGGCGCGGGGTACGGGGAAGAACTCGCCGGCGCGCTGCGCACCGGGATGGCCACGACCGCCCAGCGGTACCGCAACCGCGAGCACGGCTTCTGGGTGGCCGAAGCCGATCCGGCGGCCGCGGGCCAGGCCGTGCAGGCGAGCTGGGACCGCCGCGAGCTCGACGGCCTGCTGCTCGCCACGGACGGGGTGTCCTGCGGCGTCGACGAATACGGCCTGTTCGACTGGCCGGAGGCGTTCGCGCTGGCGCGGGCCGAAGGGCCCGGCGCGGTGCTCGCCGCCGTCCGGCACGCCGAGCTCGAGGACCCCGACGGGCTCCGCTGGCCCCGCCCGAAGCGTCACGACGACCAGCTGCTGGTCCTGGTCGACGGGCTCTGATCCGGCGCCGCGCCCAGCACCGTACGGCCGTCGTGGGCGCGGACGCGCACGTCCGATCCGCCCAGCGCGTCGAAGACGCGCACCGCGAACACCTCGGTGAGCAGCGCCGGGACTTCCTCCGGCCGGATCCACCGGAAGTCGCGGACCTCGTCGTTCACGGTGAGGGTGCCGCCCGCGGGCCGTCCGCGGAACATCAACGCCACCACGGCCGCCTCCATGTGCTTGTAGACGCCGGTGAGCCGCTCGACGTCGAGGTCGAGACCGGTCTCCTCCCGCACCTCGCGGCGCACGCCGGCGTGGATGTCCTCGGCCAGTTCCAGCACCCCGCCCGGGGGTTCCCACGCTCCGTTGTCGCGCCGCTGCGTCACCAGGATCCGGCCGTCGGGCCGCACGATCGTCGCGGCCACGCTGACCGAGTGCCGGGGAGTCGTCACCGGGGAGCCTCCTGTTCTGCCGGGGAAGGTTCCGGCGGGGACTGTTCTGCGGGGGACATCGGGACGTCGCCGGTCCTCGTGATGCCGGCGGCCAGCACGAGGAGCAGGGCGGCGAACGTCAGGAAGGCCACGGTGAGCCCGGCGACCTGCGCGGCGAGCCCGCCCAGCAGGGAACCGCCGAACTGGCCGGCGAAGGCGAAGATGAAGTAGACCGCGAGCAGGCGGCCCCGCGTCCCCGCCGTCGAACGGGTGTTGACGGTGGAGTTGGTGATGCTGATCGCGCCCAGCCAGCCTGCCCCGCACAAGGCCGCGGCGACCAGCGCGACGACGACGTGCGGGGCGAACGCCAGCAGCGCCATGCCCCCGGCGGCGGTGACGCTGCACAGCGCGATGAACCGGTTGTAGCCGGTCTTGGCGGCGAGACCGGCGACGAACGGCCCGGCCAGGATCGCGCCCAGGCCGAACGCGCTGAGCAGGCCGCCGAACGCCAAGGCCCCGCCGTGGAGCGAGTCCCGTGCCGCGATCGGCAGCAGGGACATGGCCGGCATCGCGAAGAGCGAGAACAGGAACGCGGTGCCGTAGAGCTTGCGCATCACCGGCAGGCGCAGCGGCTTGACCGGCTCCGCGACCTTGGTCCCCGGCTTCGACGGCGGCAGCAGCCGCCAGACGAGCGCCGCCATGACGGCGAAACTCGCCGCGTCGACGAAGAACGCCGTCGGCGCCCCGGCGGACACCAGCAGCCACGCCCCGATGGTCGGCCCCAGTGTCCGCGCCGCGTTGTAGCCCGTGCTCACCAAGGCGACGGCGCCGTGGACGTCGGCGTCGGGCACCTGGCGGGGCACGGTGGACTGCCACACCGGGTTGTCGAGCGCGACGAAGGCCCCCAGCAGGGCGGTGAGCAGGAACAGCACCGGGATCCGCAGGTGGCCCACCGCGGCGAGGACGCCGAGCGTGCCCGACACGACCATCAGGCCGAGGTTGATGGCGACCAGGACCTTGCGGCGGTCGCGGGTGTCCGCGAGCTTCCCGGCCGTCACCGACAACAGCACGATGGGCAGGGCCTGCAGCGCGTCGACCACGGTGACCAGGAACGGCGAGCCGTCCTGGCTCGCGACCGTCCACCGGGCGGCGACGTTGTGGATCCACGTCCCGAAGAACGACACCACGCCGACCGCCCACAGCCAGCGGAACCGGCTGTGGCGCAGGGGGCGCAGGCCCACCGGCAGGCGGTGGCGCGGTGGCTCGGGACGGTTCGGGGCAGGCATCGGCTCAGCGGCCGGCGGACGCCGTCGCCCGGGACCGCTCGCGCCATTCGACGAGGCTGCGCAACCCGTCCTCGAGCGAAACGCCGGTGGAGAAGCTGAGGAGGTCGGCCGACTTGTCGGGCCCGCCGATGCGCTTGGTCACGAGGTTGGCGGGAATGGCGGCTTCCCGGTATTCCGGCTCGATGTGGATGCCCGTCAGCCTGCTGAGCATGGCCACCACTTCGCGGATCGTCGTGCCCACCCCGGAACAGACGTTGAAGAACCCGCTCGCCACGTCGGACTCCATGGCCCGCACGTTCGCCTTGGCGACGTCGGTGACGTGCACGAAGTCCATCATCTGCGAGCCGTCACCGAAGATCACCGGTGGCTCGCCCGCCTCCAGCCGGTCGAGGACCTTGTGCAGCACGGAGGTGTAGGCGCCCTTGGAGTCCTGACGGGGGCCGTACACGTTGAAGTACCGCAACGCGGCCCACTCCAGCGGGTCCAGCTCGCCGCACGCCAGCAGCAGGTGCTCGGCGGCGATCTTGTTGGCGCCGTACAGCGTCCGGTTGTGGTACGGGTGTTCCTCCGTCATCGGGACGATCTGCGGCTGCCCGTAGACGCTGGCGGACGAGGAGTGCACGATCTTGCGCACCCCGGCGCGGGCCGCGGCGCGGAAGACGTTCCAGTTGCCGGTCACGTTGATCGTGAAGGCGTCTTCCGGCGATTCGTTGCTGGCCACGATGCCGATCGCGGCCAGGTTGAAGACGCCGTCGACCCCGGTCATCGCCGCCGAGAGGCGGTCGAAGTCGCGGATGTCCGGGTGGTCGTCGAGCACCGTCAGCCGCGGATCGGCCGAAGCCTCCGCCAGGTTCCGCAGCGAGCCGCGGACGAGTGAGTCGTAGACGACCACTTCGGCGACCTGCGTCTTCAACAGCCGGTCGACGACGTGGCTTCCGATGAATCCCGCCCCGCCCACGACAAGAATTCGCTTACCCGTCAGATCCATGGCTGTCCCAGCCCTCCCAGTCGGATTGCTTCCCCCGTGATCCCGTCACGCCTACCCCGTTTCCGGGTCGCTAAACATGGGATTCGGAAGTTTTTTCGGCGGCGGATTCGCCGCCCGGATATCCGAGGATACCGGCGCCTATTCCCGCTCTGTCAAGCCGATTCCGGTCCGGCGAAACGTTTCGGCCAGGACATCAACATAGCCCGTACGCAGTAGTGTTACGACCTTGTGTCACCGCTCCAGGCAGCCTCCTTCACCGTTTCAGCCGTATCCGGACCCCTGCACCCCGTCGTCTCTCACCGAACGTGAACACAGTCCCGCAATGCCGAGACATCGATTACCCGAACGCCTGTGCGGTCGGTCCGATTTGTGTTAGAACTAATCGGGCCTCGGTGCCGAAACAAGGGGGAAACACATGCGGATGCTTCGCCGCGGCGACATGGGAGCCGATGTCGCCGATATCAACGCACTGCTGCAGGCGCTGGGGCTCCTCGGCCCGGACGGTGAAAAGGACGGTCCCGCGGTATTCACCGCCGAAACCGAACGCGCGGTGCTCGCTTTCCAGCAGGAACGCGGCCTCCGCGCCGACGGCACGGTCGGCCGCGCGACGTACCAGGTGCTGCGGGGCGCCCAGTTCCACCTGGGCAGCCGCCCCCTCGCCTACATCTTCTCCGCACCCCTGTACGGCGACGACGTCCTCGCCCTGCAACGGCAGCTCAACGGGCTCGGGTACGACCTCGGCCGGTGCGACGCGTGCTTCGGTCCCCGGACGCTGAGCGCGGTGCGCCGGTTCCAGCACGACACGGGCCTGGACCCGGACGGCGTGTGCGGGGCCGAAACCGTGCGCGCCCTGCGCCGCCTGGTCCGCGCGCCGGCCGGCGGCGGGCGCCCGGTCCTGCTGCGGGAACAGGAAAAGCTGCGGACCTCCGGCCGCCGCCTGCGCGGCAAGCGGATCATCATCGACCCCGGCCACGGCGGCCCGGACCCCGGCGCGGTGCACGGCAGCACCACCGAGGCGGACCTGATGTGGGACCTGGCCAGACGGCTCGAGGGCCACATGGTCGCGGTCGGGATGGACGCGCTGCTCTCGCGCGGCCCCCGCAACTGCCCGCCGGTCGCGAACCGGGCCGAGCTGGCCAACGCGGCCGACGCCGACCTCCTGCTGTCGCTGCACTGCGACAGCAACGAGTCGGCGAAGGCGAGCGGGGTGGCCGGCTTCTACTTCGGCACCGGCGACGTGACGACCGCGACGGCGGGCGAGCTCCTGGCCCGGTTCGTCCAGCGCGAGCTGGTGGCCAGGACCGGCCTGCCGGACTGCGGCACCCACCCCAGGACGTGGGACATCCTGACGCGCTGCCGGTGCCCGGCCCTGCGCGTCGAGATCGGCTACCTGTCCAACCCCCTGGACCGGGCCCGCCTCGAGGACCCCGCCTTCCGCGACCTCGTGGCCGAAGGGATCCTCGTCGCGGTGAAACGGCTGTACCTGATGGACGCGGTGGACCAGCCGATGACGGGAACGTTCACCGTCGACGACGTCCTCCGCCACGAACTCGCCTGACCGGGCGGCTCCCCGGCGTAACGCGGCACCGGACTGAGGCGACTCACGAAGGTCCGACCGGGGAGGAAGCATGGCGAAACGTCTGGTGATCTGCTGCGACGGCACCTGGAACACCCTTCGCCAGCCGGCGCCGACGAACGTGGGGCAGGTCCGGAAGGCCGTCGCGCCCGCCGACCCGGCCGGGGTGGAGCAGCGGGTGTACTACCGCGAAGGAGTCGGTACCGGGAAGCTGTGGGACCGGCTCATCGGCGGCGCTTTCGGCGTCGGGCTCTCCGCGAACGTGCAGGACGCCTACCGGTTCGTCGTCGACCACTACGAGCCCGGCGACGAGCTCTTCTTCTTCGGCTTCAGCCGCGGCGCCTACACCGCGCGCAGCACCGTGGGCTTCATCCGCAACTGCGGCGTCCTGCGCCCCGCCGAGGCCGGGCGGCTCGAGGAGGCCTACCGGCTCTACCGCGACCGCGACCGGATCGCCTCCGGCCCGGACAGCCCGCGGGCTCGTGACTTCCGCGCGAAGTACGCCCGCGAAGACCGCACGCCCATCCGGTTCGTCGGCGTGTGGGACACCGTCGGCGCGCTGGGCATCCCCCTCAGCGGCGGCCGGCTGATCCACCGGCTGAACAAGCGCTGGCAGTTCCACGACATGGAGCTGACCTCGATCGTGGAAGCGGCCTTCCAGGCGCTGGCGGTGGACGAGCACCGGAAGTCGTTCAGCCCGGCCGTCTGGCACCCGGCGAAAGCGGCCGGCGGCCGGATCCGCGAACAGGTCTGGTTCGCCGGCGCCCACTCCGACGTCGGCGGCGGATACCGCCAGCCGGCCCTGTCCGACCTCGCTCTGCGGTGGATGGTGGACCGCGCCGAGCGGTGCGGCCTCGCCTTCGCGCCGGACGCCTTCGCGCACCTGGCCGCCCGCGACGAACTCGGCGAGCTGCACAATTCGCTCAAGGCGCTCTTCCGGTGGTTCGGCTCGGCGGACCGCGAGCTCGGCCGGGTGGACCCGGCGACGGAGTTCGCGGGGTCCTGCGCGCTGCACCGCCACGAGCAGATGCAGCCGCCGTACCGGCCCGGGAACCTGCTCGGCTACCTCGCGGATCCGGCGCACCAGATCATGAAGGTGTGACCCGGAATTCGTCGTCGGTCCGATTCGGACGTCCGTTGTGGACCAAGACGGCTATGTGTTCGGCTCCTGCTCGCCGGGGCACGCGAACCGGCCCCTGTCCGGGAGAGGTGGACAGGGGCCGCGCGCGTTCAGGTGATCAGTGGTTCACCTTGAACCACGGCTGCGACCAGCCGAGGTAGGTCTGGCCCCACTTGCTCTTGATCTGCGCGATCGTCGTCTCGGTGTAGCTGCCCGTGCCGTTGATGTCGTTCGACAGGAACTTGCCGTCGCCGATCGAGATCATCGTGTGGCCGGCGCCGCTGCTCTTGAAGAAGGCGAGCCCGCCTGCCGGGACCTGGTAGTCACCGGCGTGCTTGAACGAGGCCGGGATCTGGGTCCAGTGGATGTAGGCCGTCTCCGAGCCCGAGGCGGGGAAGCCGTAGTTCTGGGCGTTGATCCGGTCGCACCAGCCGTCGTACGAGTCGATGTTGCCGGTGTGGACGCGGGTCTTGGCGTACGCCACGGCCTGCGCGCAGGTCTTCGGGGTGCCGGTGCCCGCGGTGGTGCAGGACAGCGTGGAACCCTCGCAGTCCGGGGCGACCCGGCCGTCGGAGCCGGTGTAGACGTAGGCGTCGCTGACGTAGCCGTCGCCCACCTTGTCCCAGATGTCCGAGGTGCCGTACTTGCCGTCGACCGTGGATCCGTTGGTCTGGCAGGTGATGGTCACCGCGGCGCCGTCGGCGATGCTGCCGACCGAGCCCGCGGTGGCGCTCGGGCTGGACCGCACGGTCAGCGCCGCACCCGAATCGGTGTGCACGGTGCCCGTGGCCGCGAACGCCGGACCCGCTCCGACGACCACGATCGCCGCGGCGATACCGGCCGCCCCGGCCATCCGTTTCACGATCCCCATGTTCATTCTTCCGTCCTCCAGTTTTGCGGTGTGCGGACAGAATGGCGGCCGCCGGTACAAGCCGCGTACAAAAGCCGGTGCGGCGCATGGAGATGCGGCAAAGCGGACGAAATCAGGCCAGGTGCTCGGCCGCGGCGCGCAGGCTGACGTACGAGCCGCTGAAGGTGTCGATCCGGGGACCGGCGTCGCCTTCGGGACCGGGCACCCCGGTCTCCACGCGGATGAAGTCCAGTCCCGACAGCGCCGCGAGCAGCTCACGCACCCGCGGGTGCCGGTGCGCCTCCCGCGTGACCACGACGACGCTGCGGAACCCCCGTGCCGCCGCCAGCACCGCATCGGCGTCGTCGGGGGTAGCGGTGAGCGCCCGGGTGCCGGGGACGAGCTCGGCCAAGTGCGCGCCGAGGCCCCACGGCATCGGCCCGGCCGCGATGGTCGGCTCCGTCTGGACGTCGACGACCAGCGGCGGGCCGGCCAGCCGGGGCTCGCCGCGCACCCGCAGCGCCTTGCGGGCCGCTTCCAGGCCGAGCCGCCGGTCGACCGGGCCCAGCTTCGCCGGCGCCGGGTCGGTGCCCAGCGCCGCCGTCCGCGAAGCCGCGTCTTCGAGCCGTTCCAGCGGCAGTTCTCCCGCGGCGACCGCGGCCACGATCGCCGCCACGCACGCGTCCAGGTGCTCGGCCTCGAAGGCCGCGCCGCCCAGGCACAGCGCGTCCGCGCCCGCGGCCAGGGCCCGGACGGCCGAGCGGCCGAGGCCGTCGTGCTTGCCGTACGCGCCCGAGACCGCGCCCATCTCCAGTGCGTCGGTGATCACCGCGCCGGTGAAGCCGAGCTCGCCGCGCAGGACGTCGGTGAGCGCGGTGCGGTTGAGCGTGGCCGGCTCGTCGCCCCAGGCCCGGACGACCAGGTGACCCGACATGACCGAGCGCACGCCGGCCCGGATCGCCGCGGCGAACGGGACCAGCTCGATCTCCCGCAGCTCTTCGACGGTCCGCGGCAGCACCGGCAGCGCCACGTGGGAGTCCTCGGTCGCCGCGCCGTGGCCCGGGAAGTGCTTGGCGCACGCCGCGACGCCGTACTTCTGCAGCCCGGTCACGTACGCCGCGACGTGCGGCGACGCCTTCACGGGGTCGGAGCCGAACGCCCGGACGCCGATGATCGGGTCCTCGGCGGCCAGGGTCAGGTCCGCGCAGGGCGCGAGGTTCACCGTGACACCGCAGGCGGCCAGCCGTTCGCCGAGCGCGGCGGCGACGGCCGCGGTCAGCTCCGGGTCGTCCGCCGCGCCGAGGGCCAGGGGCCCCGGCACGAACGACCCGGTGTTCACGTCGAGGCGGGTGACGTCGCCGCCCTCCTCGTCGATCCCGACCACAACACCGTCGCGCTCACCGCGCAGCTGCCCGGTCAACGCGGCGACCTGCTCGTCGTCGACGACGTTGCGGCCGAACAGGACCACCCCGCCCAGGCCGCCGGCGATCCGGCGGCGCAGCCAGTCGGGCGCGGTCGTCCCGGCGAACCCGGGCAGGAGGACGGCTTCGGCGAGCTTCTCGGGCGAGGACAACGGCTACCCCTTCACGGCGCCGGCGGTCGTGCCGGCCACCAGCTTGCGTTGCACGAGCAGGAAGAAGATCAGCGCCGGGACGGCGTAGATGACCGAAGCGGCCATCACCCCGCCCCAGTCGGTGGCGAACGCCGTGCGGAACGACGCCAGCCAGACCGGCAGGGTCTCCTTCGGCTTGTCCCGGATGAAGACCAGCGCGAACAGGTACTCGTTCCAGGCGGTGATGAAGCTGAACACCGAGGTGGTGACCAGGCCCGGGCCGAGCAGCGGCAGCGTGACGCGCCGGAAGGCGCCGGTCTGGCTGCAGCCGTCGATCATCGCGGCCTCTTCCAGCTCGTACGGGATCCCGTTGACGAAGCCGTAGAGCATCCACACCGTGAACGGCAGCGTGGTGGCGAAGTAGATCAGCAGCAGCGACGGCAGGGTGTTGAGCAGCCCGGCGTCCCGCATGAGCAGGAACAGCGGGATGAACAGGGCCGACACCGGCGCCAGCTGCGCCACCATGACCAGGACCAGGAAGCCCTTGCGGCCGGTGAACCGCAGCCGCGACAGCGGGATCGCCGCCAGCGTCCCGGCGACCAGCGCGCACAGCACGGACCCGACCGTGACGATCAGGCTGTTCATCAGGTAGGTCGGGAAGTTGTCCTTGCCCAGCGCGGTGGCGAAGTTGCCGAACGAGAACGACGTCGGGATCAGGTCGTAGTCGGGCGACAGGATTTCGCCGGGCGTCCGCAGCGAGGTGACGAACATCCAGTACGTCGGGAAGAGGATCAGCAGCGCCACGACCACGCCGACGACCGAGAGCGCGATGCGCTGCGGCAGCGACTTCCTCACTTGAGATCACCTTCCGGGGTCCGGACCAGCAGCTGGATGTACCGCCCGGTGATGAGCGCGAGCACGATCAGCATCAGGGTCGCGATCGCGCCCGCCGCGCCGAAGTGGTTGCCCGCGATGCCCTTGAGGTACAGCACGACGGCCAGCGTGGTGCTCCCGCCGTCCGGGCCGCCTTCCCGGATCGCCCAGATCTGCGCGAAGGCGTTGAAGTCCCACAGCACCGACAGGAACGTCACCATCGTGGTGATCGGCCGGATGGCGGGCCAGGTGACCGCGCGGAACGTCTGCCACGCGCTGGCGCCGTCGATGCCGGCGGCCTCGTACTGCTCGCGCGGGACGCCGATGATGCCCGCGTACAGCGAGAACGTCACGAACGGCACGGCCTGCCACACGATGAGCAGCCCGATCACGGTCAGCGTGCTGGCGCCGCTGGAAAACCACGAGAACCCGATGAAGCTGTGGAAACCGAGCCGGTCCAGGGTCTTGTTGAGGATGCCGTACCGCTCGTCGAAGATCCACTGGAACACCGTCGTCGTGGCGATCACCGGGGTCGCCCACGCGAGCACCAGCGTCACCTGGACCATGATCCGCACGACCGGGCCGAGGTGGCGCATCAGGATCGCCAGGAGCAGGCCGCCCACGATGGTGGCGGCCACGATGGCGGCGGTGAAGACCAGGGTCCGGAGGGTGATCGCCCAGAACTCCGGGTCGGAGAGGGTGTTCGTGTAGTTGTCGAACCCGATCCAGATGGTCTTGCCCGAGACGAGCTGGCCGATGTCGAGCTTGCGGAAGCTGATCGCGAGCACCTGGACCAGTGGCCAGGCCAGCAGGACGAGAATCGCGGCGAGCGCGGGCAGGAGGAGCACGTACGGGAGCACCCGGTCGCCGAACCGGCCGCGTTTGCGCCTCTTGACCCGCGTGTCGCGCGGCGATGCCGGCGGGGTCGCCCCCGCCGGCATCGTCACATTCGCGGTCGCGGTCATCCGCCGATG
Source organism: Amycolatopsis sp. A133 (assembly GCF_031082405.1). GTDB lineage: Bacteria > Actinomycetota > Actinomycetes > Mycobacteriales > Pseudonocardiaceae > Amycolatopsis. Next base: position 600,197 of record NZ_JAVHJU010000057.1, on the reverse strand, counting down.
AGCTTGTTCAGCGCTGCGTTGGCGTCGGCGGTCGCCTGGTCGAGCGTCTTCTTGCCGGTGAGGTAGGCGGTCAGCATGTCCTTGACCGGGTTCTGGCCGGACTCGACGTCACCCCACTTCGGGCTGGCCGGGACGGCCTTGCCGTTGGCCGAGGCCTTCGCCATCACGCTGCCCAGCGGGTCCTTGTCCAGGCCGGTGAGGTCGGTCGACGTGCCGGGCACGACGCCGGCGGCGGCGAGCTGGCTCTGGTACTTCGCGCTGGAGAGCAGCTTGATGTACTCCTTCGCCGCGGCCACGTTCTTGCTGTTGGCCGGGATGGCCAGGTTCGACCCGCCCAGGAAGACCGGGGCGCTCTGGCCGGCGGTCTTGCTCGGGATGGCGAAGGCGCCGGTCTTGCCGGTGAGGCTCGCGTCGGTCTTGGCCGCGGTCGCCAGCTCCCACGGGAGGCCGATCATCATGGCCACCTTGCCGGCACCGTAGACGGTCGCCTGCTGGGGCTTGGCCTCGTCGGCGTCCTTCGGCGCCTTGGTGCCGGAGGTGTCAACGAGCTTCTTGTAGAACTCGAGGCCGGCCTTGGCCTCGGGGGTGTCCAGGCTGGCCTGGTAGTTCTTGCCGTCGGCCTTGGCGATGTCCCCGCCGTTGTCCCAGACGAACGACAGCAGCGCGTACCAGTTCTGGCCCGGCATGTACAGCGCCTGGAAGTCGGGGTCGGAGCCGAACTTGGTCTTCAGCTTGCCGATCGCGTCGATCCACTCGTCGTTCGACGCCGGCGGCTTGGCGATGCCGGCCTGCTCGAACATGTCCTTGCGGTAGATGACCTCACGGTTGGCCGCGTAGAACGGGACGCCGTAGGTCTTGCCGTCGTAGCTGCCGGAGTCCGCGAGACCCTTGAGCCACTGCCCGCCGTTGAAGCTGTCCTTGTCGGCGGTCAGGTCGGTCAGCACGCCCTCCTGCGAGGCGAACGCCGCGGTCTGGGTGTTGCCGACCTCGATCACGTCCGGCGGCGCGCCACTGGCCAGCGCCGTGGTCAGCTTCTGCTGGATGCCGTCCCACTGCTGGATCTCGTACTTGACCTTGACGCCGGGGTGCGCGGTCTCGAACTCCTTGTTCAGCGCGTCGGTCAGGGTGGCCGGCGCGGAGCCGGTCATCAGCCAGACCGTGACGGTCCCGCTCAGCGGTGCGTTGCCGCTCGACGAGGCCGCGGTGTCCGAGCCGCTGGAGCCCGCGCAGCCTGCCGTCGCGAGCGTGAATGCGGCGGCGCCCGCCGCCAGCTTGAGCCAGCGTTTCACTCGATGCCGTCCTTTCCATGCCCGGCCACCGTGGCCAGGCGCCCCAAATGGTGTAGACCAATGTTGGGGTTAGAGTGGTACGTACCACAGGCGCTGTCAAGGCGGTTGCCGGAACGTTGTAAACGCATGCGGGGAGTAGCCGGTCGGTTACGCGCGACCGGAAGGGCGTGGTGGAAGTCGTCCGAATAGGAAGGCGTCCCGCGCGTTTTTCACCGCCGGAGAACCGGAATCCCCGCGCCGGCCGTGGCCCGCCACGACAAAAACCGTCCCGGGAAAGACTTCCTGGGGCGGTGATGGTGATCAGGGCGGTGTTTTCCCCGGCGGGGCCGCATGTCGCCGGGCGCGGGAGGGGCGGGCGTCCGCACCGGCGCGTCGGCGCCGCGGTACCAGCCGATCCCCCGGCCCGAGGATGGTCCAGCAGCGGTGCGCCCGCGCAGGCGAACGCCACGTGCTGCGGTTCGGGGACCGTCGGCGCCCGTTCGCCACGGCGGGCTCCAGCGTCAGCCGGACCGCCCCCGCCACCACCGGGCGGCTGCGCGCTCTTCGCGGTTTCCCGCTGTCTGTTAACTAACTAGCCCGTACATCGCTTCTGCTCGCCCCGGTCCTGCTGGTCGTGCTCCGCCTGCTCCAAGGCCTTTCGGCGGCCGGCCGGCGCGTTGTCGACCAGCTTCACCATGAGCGGCAGTCAGAACGGCACCCCCACCGCGGCGGCGAGCGCCCGCACCGCGGTCCACAGCCCGGCGCCGGCGGTCGCGAGGCCGCCGGCGTCCCGGAGCAGGTCCCGGGCCCGGCGCACCTTCGCGCCCGCACCCGGCCCGCCGTGCACGACGTCCCGGTCGACTTCGTCGAGGGCGCCGTGCACGGCTTCCTTCGTGGCCGGCGGCAGCCGGGCCGCGTCCAGCTCGCCGCGGACCGCCCGGACCAGCTCGGCGACCTGCCGCGCGTCCAGGCCGCGGCGGATCTCCTGGTGGCCACCGCGGACGGTGTTGATGTCGCCGCGGACGGCGTTGTTGACCGTCCCCGCCCGGACTTCGCCGTGGAAGTGGATGCCGTCCATCTAACGCCTCCCGCTCCGGCGCCGCCGTTCGCGCGCCGCTTTGGCCATCACCAGCCCGATCGACGAGACCACGCCGCCCAGCACGAAGAGCCCGAAGCCGAGCGCACCCAGCGGCACGCCGCCGAACACCTCCGGCCCGAGCAGCGACGGCGGCGCGGTGAACGAACCCGCCGACATCGCTTCCGAGCCCGCCTTCATGAACCGGAAGACCACCGACGCGAACAACCCGAACCCGACCAGGCTCATGAGCGTCCCGAGGAGCATGATCGGCCGGCCGAGCCCCTTCCCCGTCGCCATGAGGGAAAGCGCCTCGCCTTCCGGCGTGGTGAACTCGTACCGGTGGTGCTGCCGGTTGTCGTAGCTGTTGTTGACGTCGCGCCCGGCGTTGTTGATCGTCCCGGCCGAGACATCGCCGAAGGCAACACCGCCGGACGAGGAACGCTGCCAGGTCCTGGTGTACGCGGCACCGGAATCCCCGTCGGAGTAGACGGCACCGACCGGCCCGAATTCGAGCCGGTCACCGTGGCGCAGGGGGTGGTCCTGCCCGGCGGCCAGCCGCCGGCCGTTCACCCAGGTCCCGTTGCGCGAACCGGCATCGGACACCCAGGTGCCCCGCGCATCACGACGGACCCAGGCGTGCCGCAGCGACACCTGGTCCGAGTGCAGCCGCAGGTGCGCATCGGGCCCCCGCCCGACCAGCCACGAGCCCCGCCGCACGGCCAAGCGCGCCACGGCACCGTCGACCGTCTCGATCCTCGCCTCGCCCGCCCCGGCCATCGGCACTCCTCCCGCCGCACGGCGCTGTGCTCCTCCAAGGAAGAGCCGCCCGGCGGCCCGGGGATATAGAGCGAACGGGTGAACCCGTTCAGACCTTCGGCGCCGCAGCCGGCCTCACACACCTCCCTGGTACTCGACCCACGAGGGGACGTGACCGTTCCCGGTCCGCACCTCGCCGCGACCTAGCCGTGCTGTGGTGGGGCGCCTTCGTGCACTTCGGCCGCTAGCGGCTGACTAGACCTTCGGCGAGGGGTCCGGCGTCTTCACCCGCTCCAGCAGCAGCTGTGCCACGTCGCGGACGTCGACGTTCTCCGCCTTCTGCTCGCTCTGGCGCTGGACCAGCCCGTCGGTCAGCATCACGCGGCAGAACGGGCAGCCCGTTACGATCGTCTCCGCGTCCGTGGCGATCGCCTCGTCCACGCGCTCCAGGTTGATGCGCTTGCCGATCTGCTCCTCCATCCACATCCGGGCTCCGCCGGCGCCGCAGCACAGGGCGCGGTCCGCGTGGCGGGGCATCTCCGCCAGCGAAGCGCCCGTGGCGCCGACCAGCTCGCGGGGCGGGGTGTAGACCTTGTTGTGCCGCCCGAGGTAGCAGGGGTCGTGGTAGGTGACGCGGGGGCCGTCTTCGACCGGCTTGACCGGGGTCAGCCGGCCGCCGCGGACCAGGCGGTTGAGCAGCTGCGTGTGGTGGACCACCTCGTAGTGGCCGTCCAGCTGGGGGTATTCGCGGCTCAGCGTGTTCAGGCAGTGCGGGCAGGTCGTGACGATCTTGCGCAACCGGGGCTCGCGGCCCTCGAACACCGCGTTGAGCGTCTCGGCCGTCTGCTGGGCCATCATCTGGAACAGGAACTCGTTGCCCGCCCGGCGCGCCGGGTCGCCGGTGCAGCTCTCCTCCTTGCCGAGGACCACGTACTTCACGCCGGCGATGTGCAGGAGCTCGGCCGTGGCGCGGACCGTCTTGCGCGCCTGGTCGTCGAACGCGCCCGCGCAGCCGACCCAGTACACGTACTCGACGTCCTCGGCCAGCTCGCCGTCGAACACCGGAACGTCGAAGCCGATGTCCTTGGTCCAGGTGAGGCGCTCGGCGTTGTTCTGGCCCCACGGGTTGCCCTTGGTCTCCAGGTTCTTGAACAGCCCGCCCAGCTCGGTCGGGAACGCCGACTCGATCATCACCTGGTAGCGGCGCATGTCGACGATGTGGTCGACGTGCTCGATGTCCACCGGGCACTGCTCGACGCACGCGCCGCAGGTGGTGCAGGACCACAGCACGTCCGGGTCGATGACGCCGCCGTCGTCCTCCGGCCCGACCAGCGGGCGCGCGCCTTCGTGCTCGGTGCCCGCGAGGATGTAGGGCGCCTCCTCGAACAGGTTGTCGCGGAGGTTCATGATGACCAGCTTGGGCGACAACGGCTTGCCGGTGTTCCACGCCGGGCACTGCGACTGGCAGCGGCCGCACTCGGTGCACGTGGTGAAGTCCAGCATGCCCTTCCACGTGAAGTCGCCGATCTTGCCGCGGCCGAACGTGTCGTCCTCGCCCGGGTCCTCGAAGTCGATCGGCTTGCCGGCGGACTCCATCGGCAGCAGTGGGCCGAGCGCGTCCGGCAGCCGCTTCGCCGAGACGTTGATCGGTGCCACGAAGATGTGCAGGTGCTTGGAGTAGAGCACGATCGACAGGAACACGAGCATGACGCCGATGTGCAGCAGCAGGCCGACCGTCTCCAGCACCTCCGTCGCCGAGTGCCCGAGCGGCTCCAGGAGGTTCCCGACGCCGAGCGAGACGTACGCGCCCGAGTCGTACGGGAAGTTGCCGGACGCCGAAGAGGCGCCGCGGAAGAAGAACATCGTCCAGACGACGTTGAAGATCATCAGCAGGATCAGCCACGCGCCGCCGGTGTGCGAGCCGTAGAACCGGGACGCGCGGTCCTTGCGCGCGGGGGCGTTCCGGATCCGGATCATCGTGAAGACGCCGAGCGAAACGGCCACGGCGACGGCGATGAAGTCCTGCAGGAACCCGAGCACCGCCCAGTGGCCGATCCACGGGATCGCGAACTTCTCGTCGAACAGCGCGCCGTACGCCTCGAGGTACACCGAAGCGAGGATCACGAAGCCCCAGAACGTGAAGAAGTGCGCCAGGCCGGGCACGGACCACTTCAGGAGCTTGCGCTGGCCGAAGACCTCGCGCACCTGCGCGAAGACCCGGGCCCCGAGGTTGTCGGACCGCTTGGCGTCGGGCTGGCCCGCCTTGATCAGCCGGTACAGGAAGGCCACGCGCTTGCCGGCGACGGCGAGGCCGACGACGGTCATGAGCAGGCCGAGGATGAGACGAACGAGCACGAGTCCTCCGCGTCGTGATGGAAGGACCGGCTCAGTGCGAGCCGGTGTAGTACCGGCACGCCTTGCACGCGTACCGCATCTTCGCGACCCGCCAGTGTTTCCGGTACAGATCGAGGTCGGGCGACCGCCGGACGCCGAGGCGCTGGTAGCGCCCGGGCCGCCGGCCGGTTTCGTACTGCTCGGTCGCGCGGCCGAGGTGGGCGCGCCGCAGCACGCACCCCCGCGTCCGGCAGCGGCCGAGCGCACTGCGGCAGAACCGGTGCAGCAGCACGAGTTCGCCGCGCACTTCTTCGACCACGCCGTACCCGGGGTGGTCGCCCGGGCCGGCCAGCCGCACCGGCAGCGCGCAGTACGCGCACTTGAGCGTGCAGGGAAGGCAGCCGGTGAGGTGCCGGATCCGCAGTTCGCGCCGCTCTTCCGAGCCGGGTCCCCGGACGCGCGACGCCATGAGGCCTCCTGGAACGACTGTGATCGGCACCACTGTCTGCTACTGGAGGGTAATGAGGAGATCACTTCGTGCGACAGGACCGGACGGCCGAGTTTCCCTGGGCTGTTCAGGGCAATTTTCTAAGCAAGGATGACCTTACTGTCCGTAGATCGGACGCTCAACACCGCGAATCGTACGTTCGGCCCTGCTGCGGCCTCCGTGTTCCCCGCCAGAATCCGGGCATGACCTACCACCCGGTCCCCTACCGGCCAGCGCGGCTCTCCGACGACGAAGCACTCGCCCGGGCGGCGGTGTTGCGGCGGCGGATGGAAGCCCGGCGCTCGGTGCGCATGTTCTCCTCCGACCCGGTCCCCGAACGTGCGGTGCTGGACGCGATCGCGGTGGCCTCCACCGCGCCGAGCGGGGCGCACCAGCAGCCGTGGACGTTCGTTCTCGTCACGGATCCGGCGGTGCGCCGCAGGATCCGTGAAGCCGCCGAAGCCGAGGAACGGATTTCCTACGAAGGCCGGCTCGGCGACGCGTGGCTCGCCGCGCTCCGGCCGCTCGGCACGGACGCGGTCAAGCCGCACCTGACGGACGCGCCCTACCTCATCGTCGTGTTCCAGCAACGGTTCGCCCTCGACGACGACGGCGGCGTCCGCAAGCACTACTACGTCGACGAGTCGGTCGGCATCGCGGTCGGCATGCTGCTCACGGCGTTGCAGGTCGCCGGCCTCGCCGCGCTGACGCACACGCCGTCGCCGATGCGGTTCCTCGGGGAGGTGCTGGGCCGCCCGCGCAACGAAAAGGCGTTCGCGGTGATCCCGGTGGGCTACCCGGCCGACGACTGCGTGGTACCGGACCTGCAGCGCAAACCCCTGGACGAGGTCCTCGTCCGGATCTGACAGTGACAATGGGGAGGACGGGGTCGCCCTCCGACCGGCTCCACAGCGATCCCGCCTTCGCCAATCTCTGCGGGGTGGCACCGCTTCCCGCCAGCAGCGGCAAAACCACCGGCCGCCACCGGCTCAACCGCGGCGGCGACCAAACGCTACGTCGCCCGCCAAGTCCGTCATGCCCTCCTGGCTTGACGATCCAGAGGAGCATCTCAGCAGGCGGGCAAGCCGTCCGGGACGTCGGGGAACGCCGGGCCCGTCAGCAGGTCCGCGCCCCGGTCCTGCCACCACGCCGCCTCGTCCGGGGTCCGCACCCCGGCGACCGAGACCGAAGCTCCGGCCGCGTGGGCCGCGTCGACCAGCGCCGACAGCGGCCCCGTCACCAGCGGGTGTTCCCGCTTGGCGGCCAGGTTCGCCGCGATCCGGACGGTGTGGGCCGCGAACTCCGTCAGGCACGTGACGTCGCCGAAGCCGTGGATCTCCGCGCGGACGCCGATTTCCGCCAGCACCTTGAGGTTGTCGGCCGCGTCGGCGGTGGCTGCCAGGGCCGCGGCCGGGAAGCCGGGCCGGAGGCGATCCGGCGCCAGGCCCGTGTCTCCCAGAACGCGGCGGATCTCGCCGACCAGCTCGGGGTCCGCGGCCTGCTGCGCCGTCAGCTCGACGACCAGCGGCACGCCGATCCCGGACGCCGCCAGCCGCTCGGCCGCCGTGCGCAGGAGCCACGTGCCCAGCGGCAGGGCCAGCCCGGCCTCGGTGGCCAGCCGCACGCACGCCTCGTGCGTCAGCACGCCTTCGGCCGGGTGGTTCCAGCGCAGCCGCGCCTCGACGGCCTCGATCGCACCGCCCGTCGAGGACACCAGCGCGCGGTAGCCGGCTTGGACCTCGCCGGTCTCCCACGCGCCCGCCATCGACGCCGCCAGGCCGAAGTCGTGCCGGTCGCGCCGGTCCTGCTCGCGGTCGAACAGGCCCCACTGGTTGCCCGTCCGCTGTGCGCGCCGCAGGGTCAGGTCCGACGCGCGGAGCAGCTCCGCGGGCGTGATGTCCCGCGGCGGGCGGTGGACGACACCGACGGCGGCCGACACCGCGACGCCGCGCTGCCCGTCGACGTACTCCGCTTCGGCGAGCTCGTGGGTGATCCGGCGGACGAGCGTCACCACGCCCGGGGTGTCGGCCGTGTTCTGCACCAGCACGCCGAATTCGTCGCCGCCGAGGCGCGCCACGAGCGCCTTCTCGTTTTCGAACACCGTCTTCAGCTTCGCGGCGACCCCGCGCAGCACCCGGTCGCCGAGTTCCTGGCCGAGGCCGCCGTTGATCTGCGAGAAGCCGTCGAGGTCGAGGTGGAACAGGGTGACCCCGCGGCCCGGGTCCGCGTCGCGCAGCAGGGTTTCGAGGCGGGTGCCGAAGAACTGCCGGTTCGGCAGCCCGGTGAGCACGTCGTGCAGGGCCTGGTGGCTCAGCCGCCGCTGCAGCAGCGACACCTCGGTGTCGTCGTCGACGATCGTGAGCAGCTGCCGGGGCGCGCCGACCGCGTCGCGGATCACCGACGCGGCGAACGTCGCCCACATCGGCTCGCCGTCCCGGCCGATCAGGCGGCGGCCGGCGCGCAGCCGGTGCAGCCGCCCGGCCGCCAGTTCGCGGTAGCTCGCCCGCAGCTGCTCGACGTCCTCGGGGTGGATCAGGTCGAACAGGCTCATCGCGGCGATTTCCGCCGGCGTGCGGTTGAGCGTCTTGGCGAGCGCGGGGTTGGCCCGCAGCACCCGGCCGTCGAGTTCGGTGAGGGCGACGCCGCTGGCCGAGCCGGCGAACACCTCCTCGAACTGCGCGCGGGTGATGACCTGCTTCTGCCGCGTCTCCTGCTCGACCTTCAGCAGCGCGCGGCTCAGGCCGTCCTGCCGCTTCTGGATGTCTTCGCGCAGCATCTCGCCGTAGCCGGCACCGAGCGCGCCGAGCACCAGCACGACCCGTTCGGCGAGCCCGTCGACCCCGCGCAGTTCCGGTTCGCTCAGCAGCGCCTTGGCCAGCAGCTCCAGGCTGCGGCGCAGGCTCTCCGCACCGACGCACCGCAGCTCGACGAGCCGCCCGCCCGCCGCCGCGGCCGCCTCGAGGTCCGGCGGGTCGCTCACGACCGCTTCGAACAGCCGCCCGGCCAGCGCCGCCAGCTCGCGTTCGATCTCCTCGGGCGCGTGCGGCAGGTAGGCCGTGGTGCCGATCAGGTAGCCCCACTTGCGCGCGAGCGTGCCGAGCCGGCGTGCCGCGCGGTCGGCGGACGGCTTGTCGCGCGGGGCGTCGCCGCGGGGATGAGGAGCAGTCACCTCAGGCTGTCCAAAGGTCGAGGGCGCGCCCCGGTTCGGGGCAACCGATCCATCTTGGCCCGGAATGGTGCGACACGCACGGGTTCAGTTACGTCCGATCGAGTGATAACCGTGCGGAGCAACCGCCGAGGGGAAACGAAGGGCACTGCGGTATTCGTCGGCGTTCTTGTGCAGCGCCACGGAATGGACCGCGGCAGTCCACCGAAATGGACCTGCTTTTCTTCGGTCACCCGGAAAACCGGCGCGGCGATTACTCACCCCGGAACACTACACCCGGTAGCGGCACCGGCACCGCCGTGGGCACAGTGCTGTCCGGCAAGGCTGTCCGGCAAGGCTGTCCGGCAAGGCTGTCCGGCAAGCCCCGCTTGCCGGACAGCACCTCCGGTCACCGCAGGGAGAACGTGGCCAGGTTCACCGGGCCGTCGAACGTCAGGTACACGTCGTGCCTGCCGCTGGCCTTGGCCAGTGCCGCGGACACCGTCGCGTACGCGTAGTGGTCCCCCGTGGACGGCACCGCGGCCGTGCCCAGCACCCGGCCGGTCGGCGAGCCGAGGCGGACGGTGACCTTCGTCGTCCCCGCCTCCGCCTTGGCCACCGAAGCCGTGAACTTCGCCGGGCCGTTCAGCACGACGTCCTTGAACGCCAGCCAGCTCCCGGCCGAAGCCGCGACGGAGGTGCCCGCCGTCTTGGCCGTGTCCGTCAGCGTCGTGTTCTCGTAGGCGTCGAAGTTCTCCGCCGGCGTCGACCGGGTCAGGTCGCGGGCGGGGATCCGCTCCCCCACGACGAACACCGGCTGCGAGCCGGCCACGTCGGCGGCGTTGCGACCGACCGAGAAGTCGTAGACCCCGGTCTCCACCACGGACTTGCCCCGCGTGACGTCCCAGAAGGCCAGGTCCGCCACCGGCACCTCGAACCGCACGGTGCGGGTCTCCTTCGGCGCCAAGGTCACCTTCGAGAAGTCACGCAGCTGCTTCACCGGCTGCTGGACGCGGGACTGCCGCGCGCTCGAGTAGAGCTGGACGACGTCGGACCCGCTGCGGGCGCCGGTGTTCGTCACGTCGACGCTGACCTGCACCTTCCCGTTCAGCTGGGAAGTGCGCACGTTGCCGTGGCGGAAGCTGGTGTAGCTCAGCCCGTACCCGAAGGGGAACAACGGCTTCCCGCGGTAGTACTGGTAGGTCATCCCGGTCTTCGCGATGTCGTAGTCGAGGATGCTCGGCAGCCCGGCGTCGGAGGCGTACCAGGTCTGCGTCAGCCGCCCGCCCGGGTCCTTGTCGCCGAAGAGCACGTCGGCGACCGCGTGCCCGGTCTCCTGCCCGGCGTGGCTGGTCCACAGGATGCCGGGCACGGACAGCGTGTCCCAGCCGGTCGTCGGGTAGCTGTTCTCCACCACGACGACGGTGTGCGGGTTCGCCTTCTGCACCGCCTCGATCAGCGCGCGCTGCGCCGGGGCGAGCTCGGTGCTCGTGCGGTCGTTGGCCTCGCGGCCGTTGATGAACGGCATGCTGCCGACCACGACGACGGCGGTGTCGGCGTCCTCGGCCGCGGCAACCGCGCTGGCGACGCCGCTGGTCAGCACGTCACGGCCGAACTTCGTCGCGTGCGCGGCGTCCGGGGCGGAGATCGTCAGCACCCCGTCGGCGCCGACGACGGCGAACTTGTTGGGCCCGAACCACGGCTCGTTCACCTCGTTGCCGGCGTACTCCAGCACGTAACTGCCGTCGGGCTGGGCGTCGAGCTTCAGCTGCTGCTGCACGAACCAGCCGGCCGGCTGGTCGACGTCGTTCACCAGGGCCCCGCCGGAGTAGCCGATGAACTTGCCGTTCGCGGCCGCGCGCAGCGTGTTCTTGCCGGCGCCCCAGTCGTAGACGTCGAAGGACTCGGCGGTGCCCGCGACGGTCCCGCCCGCGGTCACCTTGCCCGTGGTGGCGGGGGCCGTCAGGTACCGGCCCGTGGAGAGGTCCTTCAGCGCGATCCGGTCCACGCCTTCGGACGACGCGACCGTGCCCGCCGAGCCGAGCCGCTCCTTGATGCCCTGCACCGGCGTGACCTTGTACTGCATCGCGCCGGCGTACCAGTCTTCGTACAGCGTGTTCGAGAGCGGGCCGACGACCGCGACCTTCTTGTTCTTCGCGGCGTCCAGCGGCAGCGCGTTGCCGTTGTTGCGCAGCAGCACCATCTGCTCGTCGGCCGCCTTGCGGGCCAGGGCCTGGTGCTCGGGCGAGCCGATGACGGCCGGGGTGATCTTCGCGTAGGGGTTGCGGCCCGGCGGGTCGAACTCACCGAGCCGGAACCGCAGCGAAAGCAGGTGGCGGTCGGCGTTCTCGACGTCGGACATGGCCAGCAAGCCCTTGGCCAGCGCCTCCTTGACCGCGTTGACGGTGATCGAGCCGTCGGTGTCGTTGTCGGTGAAGCTGTCCAGCCCCGCCTTGATCGCCGCCGCGTCCCCCTCGGCCTTGGTGGCGTAGTACTTCTCCGAGTTGACCAGGTTGGACGGCGCACCGGCGTCGCTGACGACGGCGATGTCCTGCGGCGCCCACTTCCGCAGCGCGCCGTCGAGGTCCGGGCTCACGTGGTTGGGCCGCCCGTTGACCAGGTTGTACGACGGCATGACGGCGTTGGCCGCGCCCGCCTGCAGCGGGATCTTGAACGCCTGCTCGTCGTAGTCGTGCAGGATCTTCGGCGGCACCGACGAGTTGCTGGTGTCGCGGTTGACCTCGTTGTTGTAGGCGAGGAAGTGCTTCAGCGTCGGCGCGGCCTGCAGGTACCGGGGGTCGTCACCCTGCATGCCACGGCCGTACGCGATCGCGACCTCGCCGGTCAGGTGCGGGTCCTCGGAGTAGCCCTCTTCGTTGCGGCCCCACCGCGGGTCGCGCAGCAGGTTGACCACCGGCGCCCACAGGTTGAGGCCCCAAAGCGTCGGGTTGCGGGCGTTGAAGCCGCGCGCCTCCTGGCCGACCGCCGCGCCCACCTGCTTCACCAGTGCCGGGTCCCAGGTCGTGGCCAGGCCGATGGCCTGCGGGAACACCGTGCCGTCGGCCTTGACCACGGCCCCCTTGTTGTCGTAGTCGGTCGACCAGCCCATACCGTGCAGGGCTTCGGTGCCGGTCTTGAAAACCCCGATGCCGAGCCGCGGGATGGCCGGCTGGTACTGGTGCAGCAGCGAGATCTTCTCGTCCGCGGTGAGCCGGGACAGCAGGTCGTCGATCCGCGCGGCCAGCGGCAGCGCGGGATCGCGGAACGGCGGCGGAGGGGCCGCGAGCGCCGGCGACGGGGCCAGCAGCAGGGTCGCGGCCGCCACCGGGACGAGGGCACGGCGGAACAGGGACAAGCGCACGGACGGCCTCCGGAATCGTCGAATCGTTTCGACGGCGCGGCGCGGAACATTCGCGTCGAAGGGTGGGGAGCGTGACGACTATTACAGCCGTGTGAGCGCGAGGTCAAGGCTTCCTGTGAGCGCTCCCAGAGGTCGGCCGGCGAAGCCCCGCCCCCCGCCTTGAGCTGCGAGAAAAACCCAGAACAGGCGCTTTCGACAATTTCGACCAACACGGCTGTCGTCGAATCCGAATCGAATGCGGGCGAACGGCGAATGACGCTTGTGTTTCGGGCGGGTGTCACTTACCTTCGTGCCATCGTCGATGCGCTTCGACACCGTCCCTGCTCCTCCCCGTCCCCAGGAGGCCGCCCGTGGTCACGATCAACGACGTCGCCAACGCGGCCGGGGTGGCCCCCAGCACGGTGTCGTACGTGATCAGCGGCAAACGTTCGATCTCGCCGAAGACCCGGCGTTTGGTCGAGGACAGCATCCGCAAGCTCGGCTACCACCCGCACGCCGGGGCGCGGGCGCTGGCCAGCAGCAAGACCAACGTGCTGGCACTGGTCGTGCCGCTGCGCACGGACCTCAACGTCGCCGTCGTGATGGAGTTCGTCGCCTCGGCGGTCACCGCGGCCCGCGCGTACGACCACGACCTGCTGCTGCTCACCAAGGACGAAGGGCCCGCCGCGCTGCAGCGGGTGGCGTCGTCGGCGATCGCCGACGCGCTGATGGTGATGGACATCGAGACCGCCGACCCGCGGGTGCCGATGCTGCTGGCCCTGGACCTGCCGGTGGTGCTCATCGGCGTGCCCGACCACCCGGCCGGGCTGAGCTGCGTCGACCTCGACTTCACCGCGGCCGGCTCGGCGTGCGTCGCGCACCTGGCCGAACTCGGCCACCGCTCGATCGCCTTGATCGGCCCGTCCCCCGCCGTCTACCGGCGCGGCACGAGCTACGCGACGCGGTTCCTGCGCGGGTTCGACGAAGCCACAAAAAGCCGTGACGTGCGCGCGGAATCCCGGGCGTGCGCGCACTCCTACGAAGCGGTGAGCGCCTGCCTAGACGACCTGCTCACCGCCGATCCCGGCCTGACCGGCCTGGTCGTGCACAACGAAGCCGTGCTGCCCGGACTGCTGTCGGACCTGCGCCACCGCGGCCTGCGGGTGCCCGAGGACATCTCGGTCATCGCCGTGTGCCCGGACAGCATGGCCGAGCAGCACGCGGTCGCGCTGACCAACGTGGCCATCCCGGCCGAGGAGGTCGGCACCCAGGCCGTCGAGATGACCATGCGCCGGCTCGCCGGCCACACCACCCCGGAGGTCCGGTTGCTCGGGCCCCGCCTCACCCGGCGCGAGAGCACCGCCTCGCCGCGCGCCCCTTACTGATCCGGCCAAAAGCAGGCCGACCCCACGCCGGCACGTAACCGTTGCCACTAAGCCATTCGGCCGTGACTGTGGCCGGATTGGCAAGAATCAACACAGCCGGTTCTGCTCCGCCGCCGAAGGAGAATCACCATGTCCGTAGTCCGTCGCGCCCTTCTGCTGACCGCGAGCGCCACGAGTGCCACGCTGCTGGCCGCGTGCAGCCCCAGCCCGGCGCCGTCCGCGCCGTCCGGCTCCGACGCCCCGGCGGCCACGTCGATCACCGAACTCGACTACTACGCCGACGAGCAGGGGTCGGCCGCCTGGCAGAAGATCCTCGACACCTGCGCCACGCAGACCGGGATCAAGATCGAGCGCCAGAAGGTGCCGACCAGCCAGATGCTGCCGAAGGTCCTGCAGAGCGCCAGCTCGAAGACGCTGCCGAACCTGCTCTTCACCGACAACCCGACGCTGCAGCAGGTCGCCGCCACCGGCGCGCTGACGCCGCTGTCCGACTACGGCATCACCACCGACGGCCTCTACCCGAGCATCGTCAAGGCCGGCACGTACCAGGACAAGGTGTACGGGGTCGCCCCCGGCGTCAACGGCCTCGCGCTGATCTACAACAAGGACCTCCTGCAGGCCGCGGGCGTCGAGCCGCCGAAGACGTGGGACGAGCTGAAGGCCGCCTCGGCGAAGCTGACCAAGGACGGCAAGTACGGCCTCGCCTTCTCCGCGATCCCGTCCGAGGAGGGCACCTGGCAGTTCCTCCCGTTCTTCTGGAGCAACGGCGCCGAACTGTCCCAATTGGACTCCCCGCAGTCGGCCCGGGCGCTGCAGTACGTCACCGACCTGGTGAACTCCGGGTCGGCGTCGAAGTCCGTGGTGACCTGGAACCAGAACGACGTCGCCGACCAGTTCGTCGGCGGCGGCGCGGCGATGATGATCAACGGGTCGTGGAACATCGCCCGGCTCGACGAGCAGAAGTCGCTGCACTACGGCGTCGTGCCGATCCCGGTGCCGCAGGCCGGCGGCAAGCCGGTGGTCGCGCTCGGCGGCGAGGTCGGCACGATCCCGGTGACCAGCGGGCCCGCCCAGCAGGCCGCCGGCAAGGTGCTCTCCTGCATCCTGTCCGAGCCGACCATGCTCGAGTGGAGCAAGGCGCACGCCTACATCCCGTCGAAGACCGCCACGGCGCAGAAGTTCGCCGCGGAGCAGCCGTCGATGCAGGCGTTCGTCGAGGAGGTCGGCACAGCTCGCTCCCGCACCGCCGAGCTCGGCGAAAAGTACCCGAAGGTCTCGCAGGCGCTCGCCGACGCGCTCCAGGCGGCGCTGACCGGCAAGACCCCGGTCGACCAGGCCCTCAAGGCCGCCCAGCAGGCGAGCGGCTCGTGACGCTCGCCGCCGCCCCGACGATCTCGGCACCATCCCGCGCGAACCGGAAGTCCCACCGGGACAACCGGTTCGCCGCGTGGGCGTTCCTGCTGCCCGCCTTGGCCTACGTCGTCGTGTTCTTCGGCTATCCCCTGGCCGCGAACCTGGTGATGAGCACGCAGAACTACACGGTCAAGTCGTTCTACACCGGCGAAGCGCCCTTCGTCGGAATCGCGAACTACTCCGCCGTGCTGGGCAGCCCGCTGTTCTCGACGGCGGCGCTCAACACGGTGCTGTTCACCGCCGGATCGATCGTCTTCCAGTTCGGCATCGGCCTGGCGCTCGCGGTGTTCTTCAACGGCCGCTTCCTCGGCAGCGCGCTGCTGCGGTCGCTGCTCCTGCTGCCGTGGCTGCTGCCGCTGGTGGTCAGCGGCGCGGTCTGGCGGTGGATGTTCGACCAGGACCACGGCGTGCTCAACGCGGGCCTGCGGTTCCTGGGCTTCGACGCGGTGCCCTGGCTGAGCAGCACGAGCTGGGCGCTGCCGGCGGTGATCCTGACCAACATCTGGATCGGCATCCCGTTCAACCTGGTCATCCTGCACGGCGGGCTGCGCGCGATCCCGGCGTCGCTCTACGAAGCCGCCGAGCTCGACGGCGCGGGCGCGTGGCAGCGGTTCCGGCACGTCACCTGGCCGCTGCTGCGCCCGGTCACCGGGATCGTGCTCATGCTCGGGCTGGTCTACACGATCAAGGTGTTCGACGTGATCATGGTCGTCACCGGCGGCGGGCCGGCCAACGCGACGCAGACCCTGACCACGTGGTCGTACCGGCTGTCCTTCCAGGACTTCGCGTTCGGGCAGGGCGCCGCGGTGGGCAACGTCCTCATCGTGGTGGCGATGCTCTTCGGGCTGCTGTACCTGCGCTCGGCGAAGGCGACACTGGCGGAGGCGGCGGCATGAAGACGTCGAACTGGCCGCGGACGGTGTTCGGCGTGCTGATCGTCGCGGTGCTGCTGTTCCCGCTGTACTGGATGGTCAACGCCTCGCTGCAGCCGAGCGGCGCGCTGCTGAGCCCGGACCCGGCGTTCTTCCCCGTCGGCGGCACCCTGGACGGCTACCGGAAGGCCGTTTCGACGCAGGGGCCGAACCTGTTCTCCAGCGTCGTCGTCGCGCTCGGCACGGTGGTCGTGTCGCTGCTGGTGGCGGCGCCCGCGTCCTACGCGCTGGCCCAGCTCAAGGTGCGCGGCGGCCCGGCACTGGTGTTCGTGCTGCTCATCGTGCAGATGATCCCGGGCATCGTGATGGCCAACGCGCTCTACACCGTGTTCAGCAACCTCGGCCTGATCGACAACTACCTCGGGCTGGTGCTCGCCGACTCCACCGCGACCATCCCGTTCGCCATCCTGCTGCTGCGGGCGTTCATGATCTCCGTGCCGAAGGAGCTCACCGAGGCGTCCCGGGTGGACGGTGCGGGGTACTGGCGCACGTTCTCCTCGATCATCCTGCCGGTCAGCCGCAACGCGCTGGTCACCGCCGGGCTGTTCTCGTTCCTGTTCGCCTGGGCGGACTTCCTGTTCGCCGTCACCCTCACCACGGGGCAGTCCTTCGAGCCCATCACCGTGGGCATCTACCGGTTCGTCGGCAACCAGTCCGCCGACTGGAACGGGATCATGGCCACCGCCGTCCTCGCCGCGATCCCCGCGGCCGTGCTGCTCGTCGTCGCCCAGCGCTACGTCGTCGCCGGGTTGACCAGCGGCGCCGTCAAAGACTGAAATTCTGGCAAGGAGACACCGCGTGATCACGACCGAAGACGGCCGCTCGCTCGAAGTCAGCGTGCGGCACGAGGTGCTGCGCATCGAGCCGTGGGGCGACGGCAGCCTCCGCGTGCGCGCCGGACGGCACCGCATCCTCGACGACGTCCCGGGCGCGCTGCTGCCCGCGAAGCCGTCCGCCGCCACCGCGGAGACCGACGGGCGCCACGGCCGGGTGGTCAACGGCGCGCTCACCGCGATCGTCGAGATCGCCGACACCGACACCGGGATCGACGCGCAGCTCAAGTTCGTCCGCACGGACACCGGCGAGGAGCTGCTGTCCGAGCAGCGGGCGCACTTCTGGTGGCCCGGCGCGCGGCTGTTCATGCCCTCGCGCAACGGCTACGGCCGGCTGGAACAGCGCTTCAGCGCCTACGACGACGAGCGGATCTACGGGCTCGGGCAGCACACGCACGGCCGGCTCGACCAGAAGGGCCTCGTGCTCGACCTGGTGCAGCGCAACGCCGAGGTGTCGGTGCCGTTCCTGCTGTCCAGCCGCGGCTACGGCTTCCTGTGGAACAGCCCCGCGGTCGGCCGGGTCGAGCTGGCCGCCAACGGCACCCGCTGGGTCGCCGACGACGCGCGCCAGCTCGACTACTGGATCACCACCGGCGACGGCCCGCGGCAGATCCTCGGCCACTACGCCGACGCGACCGGGCACGCGCCGATGCTGCCGGAGTGGGCGGCCGGGTTCTGGCAGTCGAAACTGCGCTACCGCACGCAGGAGGAGCTGCTTTCCGTCGCGCGGGAGTACCACTCGCGCGGGCTGCCGCTTTCGGTGATCGTGGCGGACTTCTTCCACTGGACCCACCTCGGCGACTGGAAGTTCGACCCGGCCGAGTGGCCCGACCCGGCCGGGCTGGTGCGCGAGCTCGACGGCCTCGGCGTCAAGCTCATGGTCTCGGTGTGGCCGTCGGTCAGCCCGCTTTCGGAGAACTACCGCGACCTGCACGAGCAGGGCCTGCTGGTCGCCGCCGAGAGCGGCGTCCCGGCGCACGCGCCGTGGAAGGACAAGGGGTTCGGCGTCGAGATGCCGGTGGCGTTCTACGACGCGACCAACCCGGAGGCACGCCGGTTCGTCTGGAACAAGGTCAAGGAGAACTACTACGACCTGGGCGTGCGCGCGTGGTGGCTGGACGGCGACGAGCCGGAGATCCAGCCGGGCCACCCGCACAACCTCGGCTTCCACGCCGGCCCGGGCGCGGAGGTGTTCAACCTCTACCCGCAGGTGAACGCGCAGACGTTCCACGACGGCATCCGCGGCGAGGGCGACGACGAGGTGGTGCTGCTCAGCCGCTCGGCGTGGGCGGGCAGCCAGCGGTTCGGGGCGGCGCTCTGGTCGGGTGACGTCGGGGCGACGTGGGCGTCGCTGCGGGCGCAGGTGCGGGCCGGGCTGAACGTGGCGCTGGCCGGCATCCCCTGGTGGACCACGGACATCGGCGGCTTCCACGGCGGCGACCCTTCGTCGCCCGAATATCGCGAGCTGATGGTCCGCTGGTTCTCCTACGGGGTGTTCTGCCCGCTGTTCCGCCTGCACGGCTTCCGCGACCCGCGGCCGGCGTTCGGGCCGGAGATGACCGGCGGCCCCAACGAGGTCTGGTCGTTCGGCGAGCCCGCGTACGAGGCGATCACGGCGTCGCTGCGGCTGCGCGAACGGCTGCGGCCCTACCTGATGGAGCAGATGCGGGTGGCCCACGAACAGGGCATCCCGCCGATGCGGCCGGTGTTCGTCGACTTCCCGGCGGACAGCGCGGCCTGGGACGTGGACGACCAGTTCCTGCTCGGACCGGCTCTGCTGGTGGCGCCGGTGCTGGAGCCGGGGGTCACTTCGAGGCGGGTGTACCTCCCGGCGGGGGCCACCTGGACGGACGCGGTGACCGGCACCCGGCACGACGGCGGCGACTGGGTCGAGGCGCCGGCGCCGGCCGAGCGGATCCCGGTGTTCCTCCGCGACGGTGCGGACGTGCCGATCAGGGGCGAGTGAGGTCGGCCCAGTGCCCCGGCTTGCGCGGCCGGGGCGGGCCGAGCTCCCAGCCCGGTGGCCAGGTCCGCCGCACGTGCGCGTCCGTCCGGGCGCTCGCCCCGGTGAGGGCGAACTCCGAAGCCGCCGCTCCCGCGAAGTCCGCGTGACCGCTGAAGCGCGCCCCGCCGAACAGGACGTCCGCGGCGCTCCGGGTGTCCCGGAACGTCGTGGGGCCCGCGAAACCGGCGCCCTCGAACGTCACGTCGTCGCCGAAGGCAGCGCCCGTGAAGTCCGTGCGAGCCGAGAACCGGGCGTTGTCGAACCACAGCTGTCCGTGCGTGATGATCCGGGGAAAGGCCGCCGTGCCGGTGAACGTGGTGCGCTCGAAGTCGGTGTCCGCCTCGAACCGCGCGCCGGCGAAGGAGGCGTGGCGGGCGAAGCAAGATCCTTCGAAGCTCGACGGCCCGGTGATGACCGCGCCGTCGAAGCGGGCGTCTCCGACAAAACGGACGGTATCGAAGCGCGCGTTGCGGACTTCGCAGCCGCGCAGATCCACCTCGTGCAGCACCATCGACTCCGGGTGGAGGTCCATCTCCGGCCAGAACTCCGGTGACTCGCGCCGCAGGCGCGTGAGCAGCACGGGCCAGAGCTTCGCCTGCCAGGCCGCGGACTCGCGCCACCCGTAGCCCAGCTGGACGAAGAACTGGTCGACGAAGTTCTGGCGCAACGAGGGATCGTGGTCCGCGAGCTCGGCGAACTCGTGCAGCCCGGCCAGCCGCACGTCGAGCTCGTCGGCGACCAGCTGCCGCACCACTTCCTCGTCCATCGGCTCCGGCGGCGCCGACGGGGTGAGCACCTCCGCCGGACGGTCGCGGCGCAGGAGCAGCCACGCCGTGACCGAGCCGGACACGGCACCGATCAGCGCCAGGATCGCGAACGGCGTGACAGTGGACATACCCGTGATTCTCCCGGGCACGGCCAGCGGATTAAAGTGGACCTGTGAGTCCAAAGCTGACCCCGAAAGGCGCCGCGACGCGGCAGCGGATCGTCGAAGGCGCGGCGGCGCAGATCCGCGAGCACGGTGTCGCCGTCACGACGCTCGACGACGTCCGGGCGCGGACGGGGACGAGCAAGAGCCAGCTCTTCCACTACTTCCCGGACGGCAAGGACGAACTGCTGCTGGCGGTGGCCCGCTTCGAAGCGGACCAGGTCATCGAGGTCCAGCAGCCCCAGTTGGGCGAGCTGACGTCGTGGGCGGCGTGGGAACGCTGGCGCGACACGGTCGTTTCGCACTACGACAGCCGTGGCCGGCACTGCCCGCTCAACGTGCTGATCTCGCAGCTGGGCCGCGCGACCCCGGGAGCGCAGGCGGTGGTGACCGAACTGCTGCGGCGCTGGCAGGACGAGATCGAGGCGGGCATCCGCCATCTGCAGCGGGCCGGCGAGGTCGGCCCCGGCGTGGACCCCGGACGCACGGCGGCCGCCCTGCTGGCGGGGATCCAGGGCGGCGTGGTGGTGATGCTGTCGACCGGCCGCATCGACCACCTGGAAGCGGCGCTCGACGTCGGCATCGGGAACCTGCGGGCGAGCGGGAACCGGCACTGAGGCCGGCCCCCGCCCGGAGGATCAGGCGGACTTGATCGCGGAGATCTCGAACTCCAGCGTGACCTTGTCGCTCACCAGCACGCCGCCGGTCTCGAGCGCGGCGTTCCAGGTGATGCCGTAGTCCTTGCGGCTGATCGTGGTGGAGCCTTCGAAGCCGATCCGGTCGTTGCCGAACGGGTCCTTCGCGGCGCCCTCGAACTCGAACGGAATGGTCACCGAACGGGTGACGTCCTTGATGGTCAGGTCGCCGGTGACGTCGAAGCTCGTGTCGCCGGTCTGCTTGACCTCGGTCGAGGTGAAGGTGATCTGCGGGTACTCGTCCATCGACAGGAAGTCGTTGCTCTTCAGGTGCCCGTCGCGGTCGGCGTTGCGGGTGTCGATGCTGTGGGCCTGGATGGTCACCTGGACGCTCGACTTCTCCGGCACGTCACCGTCGATGGTCGCGGCGCCGGTGAACTCGTTGAAGCTGCCGCGCACCTTCGTCACCATGGCGTGCCGGGCGACGAACCCGATCCGCGAGTGGGCGGCGTCGAGGGTGTATTCGCCGGTCAGCTGGGGGTAGGTGGTCGCGCTGGTCATCGCTGTTCTTCTCTCCTCGTGGTGGCTCCCCCAGGTGATTGAGGGCTCAACGACACTGTACTCACTTTTACTGGTTGCGCAAGCAAGCTTTCGGTAGAGTCGCCGGTATGGGTGATCTGTCCGCGCTCGACCTCGAGGAATCCGCGTTCTGGCGGCCGCTGATGCGCATCATGACCGCGTTGCCACGAGCGCTCGAGGACCAGTTCCTGCCCGAAACCGGCCTCGCGATCACCGACTACGGGGTGCTGGTCGCGCTGTCCGAAGCGCCGGACCACCTGCTCCGCATCTCGGCGCTGGCCGCGACCACCGGGCTGTCGCTCAGCCGGATCAGCCGGGTGGTGGACGACCTGACCCGCCGCGGCCTGGTCGAGAAGCGCCGGTGCGCCGAGGACGGGCGCGCGTCCAACGCCGTGCTGACCGAGGCCGGATTGGCCAAACTGGAGGCGGCCTACCCGAGCCACCTGGCCCGCGTGCGGGCTTCGGTGTTCGACCACCTGAGCGCCGAGGACATCCGCACGGCCGGGCCGGTGCTGGCCCGGCTGGCCGCCGCACTGGAAGCCACTCCCCCGACCGACGACTGCTGAGGACGCCGATGAGCGACAAGGGCGAATACAACCGGGACCTGAACTACCTCCCGGACCGCATCACCGCCGACGGCCGGGACGGCTGGCCGGTCGAGCCCGGCCGCTACCGGCTGGTGGTCGCGCGGGCGTGCCCGTGGGCGAACCGCGCGGTGATCGTGCGCCGGCTGCTCGGCCTGGAGCCGGTGCTGTCAATGGGGATCGCCGGGCCGGTGCACGACGAACGGAGCTGGAGCTTCGACCTCGATCCGGACGGTCGCGACCCGGTGCTCGGCATCGAGCGGCTGCAGGAGGCGTTCTTCAAGCGCGACCCGGAGTATCCGCGGGGCATCACGGTGCCGGCTTTCGTCGACATCCCGAGCGGCCAGGTCGTCACCAACGACTTCGCGCAGATGACCCTCGACCTCTCCACCGAGTGGACGGCCTTGCACCGCGACGGTGCGCCCGAGCTGTACCCGGCCAAGCTGCGCGACGAGATCGACGAGATCGCGCAGAAGGTGTTCACCGACGTCAACAACGCGGTGTACCAGTGCGGGTTCGCCCGCTCCCAGGAGGCGTACGAGCACGCCTACACCAAGTTGTTCACGCGCCTGGACTGGCTGTCGGACCGGCTCGCGGACCGGCGCTACCTGGTCGGCGACACGATCACCGAAGCCGACATCCGGCTGTTCACCACGCTGGTCCGGTTCGACGCGGTGTACCACGGTCACTTCAAGTGCAACCGCCAGAAGCTCGCCGAGCTCCCGGTGCTGTGGGCCTACACCCGCGACCTGTTCCAGACACCCGGGTTCGGCGACACGATCGACTTCGCCCAGATCAAGGAGCACTACTACGTGGTGCACAAGAACGTGAACCCGACCGGCATCGTGCCGCTGGGCCCGGACGTGACGGGCTGGCTCACCCCGCACCACCGCGAGCAGCTGGGCGGCCGCCCGTTCGGCGACGGGACCCCGCCGGGCCCGCCGCCGGCCGGGGAGCGGGTGCCCGAGCTGGTTCAGGCGTGATTTCCGGGCCCTTGAAGTAGCCGGTGAGGGGCGGTCGCGCCGACACCCGCGGCAACCGCCCTTCACCGGCTGACCCACCTCCCCGGACATCACACCCCGAGGATCGGCCCCAAAACCTGAACGTGACTTTGATTCACATTCGGCTTAGGCTGAGCCGATGACGCAGACGGTGATCACCCTCGGCGCGCACGTGTTCGACGTGCAGGTCCGGCCCGTCGAGGCCATCCCGCCCGGGCAGGGCGCGGCCCTGGTGGAGCAGATCCGGTTCGGCCCCGCCGGCACCGCGGCCGGCACCGCGCTGACGCTGGCCAAGCTCGGCGCGACCGTCCGCACCGCCGGCGCGGTCGGCACCGACCCGATCGGCGACCTGCTGCTGGCCATGCTGACCCGGTACGGCATCAACACCTCGCTGGTGGTCCGCCGCGAGGACGTGCAGACCTCGGCCTCGGTGCTGCCCATCCGCCCGGACGGCAGCCGGCCCGCCTTCCACGTCCCCGGCGCCAACCTCAGCTACGGGCCCGGCGACATCGCGGAAGCCGAGCTCACCCGGGCGACCCACCTGCACCTGGGGGCGCCCGAGCTGATGGGCGGGGACAACGCGGCGAAGATCCTCTCCCCCGCGCGGGCGGCCGGCGTGGTCACCTCGGCCGACCTGCTCGCCCCCGGCGATCCCGGGGTACTGTCCTGGATCGCCCCCGCACTGTCCTTTCTGGACTACCTGCTGCCCAACGAGCAGCAGGTGCTCGGGCTCACCGGCGCCGGAACCCTCGAGGACGGCGCCCGCGCGTTGCTCGGCCGTGGTGTCGGCTGCGTCGCGGTCACCCGGGAAGCCCGCGGCGCCCTGGTGATCACGGCGGACGAGGTGATCGCCGTCCCGGCGTTCGCGGTCGAGGTCGTCGACACCACCGGCTGCGGCGACGCGTTCTCCGCGGGTTTCCTCCGCGGCATCGGCCTCGGCCGGTCCCCGCGGGAGGCCGCCGTGCTCGGCTCCGCCGCCGCGGCCCTGGTCGCCCGGGGGCTGGGCAGTGACCACGGCGAGTTCGACCTGGCCGCCGCCGACGCCTTCGCCGCGTCGACGCCCACGCTGGAGAACACCGGCACGTCGCATTGACCCTTGCGCCCCTTCGGCTCGGTCTACTGTGGGAGCCCGAGCGAGGGAGGCGAACCCTGGACGAGCAGTTTTCGGCGCGCAACCGGGTCCACGACTCGTCCGGCCCGATTCTGCAGGCCGGGGTGGTCAAAGGCGATGTCCACCTGCATTCGCCGGCCCCGCACGGGCCGGCGCCGGGCCCGGCGCGGCCGATCACCGCCTGGAACCCCTTCGATCTCGGTGTCCACCGGGCGATCACCGTCGGCGGCGCCCCGGCCGGCGACCGGCTGCCCGCCCTGCCCGGCTACCTCCGCCGTCCCCACGACGACGAACTGGCCGACCTCCTCGACGACGTGTCCACGAACGTGATGGTGGTGCTCAGCGGGGAATCGTCGACGGGCAAGACCCGCGCGCTCTACGAATCGGTGCTGACCAGCCGAACGCTGCGCGACTGGCCGCTGCACTATCCGCGCACCGCCGACGACCTGCTGCGGCTGCTGCACTCCGGCGGAATTTCCGCCAGGACGGTGTTGTGGCTCAACGAAACCCACAACCACCTGTCCGGACCGACCGGTGACCTCGCCGCCGCGGCGCTGCGGGACCTGCTGGACGGTTCCCACGGCGGCCCCTTCGCCGTCGTCGGCACGCTTTGGCCGCAGTTCTGGGCCGAGTTCGTCGCGCAGCCGCGCAGCGGGCAACGGGACGAACACGCGAACGCCCGGGCGCTGCTCCAGCACCGGGCCCGCCGCATCAGGGTCGCCGAACAGCTGAGCTCGGCGGAGATGGCCCGGGTCTGCGCCACCGCCGCCGTCGACCCCCGCCTCGCGGCCGCCGCTTCGGCCTCCGGTGACGGGCGCCGGGTGATCCAGACGATGGCGGGCGGCCCGATGCTCGTCGAGCGCTTCGAGCACCCCGACGACGAAGACGACCGGTACGCCACGGCGATCCTCACCGCCGCCGTCGACGCCCGGCGCCTGGGCCACCTCCAGCCGCTCCCTCGGGTGCTCCTCGACGAAGCCGCCGTCGGCTACCTCGGCGAACGCGACCGGGTGAACGCGCCCGGGGACTGGTTTACCCGCGGCCTCAAGCGCGCCGCGGACGAGGCGTTGCTGGGCGTGACCGCGCTCGTCGCCCGGCGGAAGCAGCCGGGCACCGGGCCGCCCGACGGCTACGAGCTCCACGACTACCTCGACCAGCACGGCCGCACGGCCCGGCGGTGGGCTCCCGCACCCGCCGAGCTGTGGGAGGCGTGTGTCGCGCACACCGAGCATCCCGAGGATCTCGTGCGCCTCACCGAGAACGCCTACCAGCGCCTGCTGTACCGCTACGCGGATCCCTTGGTGGAGCGGACCCTCGCGCTGGCCGACCCCGGCTATCAGAGCCATCTGGTCGATGTCCTCGCCGAGTACGGAAGGGTGGAGCGAGCCACCGCAGTTCTCCGTGCTGCCGACGAACTCGGTTTGCTCTTCCGGGTGTCCCGTCATTCACACGAGAGCACAACCACCTTGCTCATCGAGTCCGGCCGGCTCGCCGAAGCCGAGCTCTTCCTCGAAACGCTGGCCACCTCCGCGGCGGACACCCGCTGGGCATGGTGGACGCTGACCACCCTGCTGGTCGACACCGGGCGGACCGAGGAAGCCATCGAGCTACTGCAGCGCCTCCGTACGAGAGGCCGGGAAGCGGTCGACACACTCGCCGACGAGGTAACCACCGGACGGTTGCCGGCGATTACAGCGGCAAGACATCTGAAGCTGGCAGCGGACGCGATCGAGGAGCGGCTGGCCGACCTGCTGGCGGACGCCGGCCGATGGGGCGAGGCCTTGGACGTGGTGCAAACCGGCACTGGGGATTGGCCTTGCGCTTGGTTAGCCCGTAAGTTCGCGGACCACGGACGGCTGGACCGGCTCGAAGCTCTCGCGGAAGTCGGTGACGCCGACGTCTCCCTCATTCTCGCCGAGAAACTCCTCGAAGCAGACCAGGTGCCGGAGGCTCTCCGGCTGGTCGACGGAGCAGGCAGCGGTGACCCGAGCCCACGCTTGCTGGAACTGCTCGTACAGCACGGCCGGCACGAACTGGCCATCAGCACGGGTATCCCCCGGGAGGGGCCACGGTCCGCGAAGCTGCTCCGCGCGCTGGCCGCCGCCTTGCTCGCGCACGGCCACCGTGACCGCCTGAGCAGCTTGCTGAAGCAGCTCGGCGAGGCGGCGGCAGTCTCGTTCAGCTACACCGCGGAGGAGATCCCGGAAGCGGTCGCCGACTTGCTGGCCGACCTGGACTGCTGGGACGAGGCGCTCAAGATCGCGCGCCGGGACTCGGCGTGGGCCCGGCGGTGGGTCGCGCACCGCCTCGCCGCCGCCGGCAACCTCGTGCAGGTGCGGCGGCTGGCCGAAATGGGCCACGAACACGCAGGCGCGGAACTGGTCCGCCACCTCGTCGGCCGGCGGCGTTCGCGGGAAGCGTTCGCCCTGCTCGGCGAATTCGCCGGCGCCGGCCTGGATTGGGCCGATCGGGAACTGGCGGTCCTCCTGGCGGAAGCCGGACGCTGGGACGAGCTCGTCACCCGGGCGACCGCCGGTAGCCCGCACGCGGCCCGCACTCTGCTGGCCTCGGCGCACCAGGCGCTGCTGCCCGACGCCGGACGGCTGCTCGACCGGGGCCTGTCCCCGCACGGCCGGGCCTGAGCCGTCCGGGCGGTCACCGCCCGCATCGATCCGGTCACCCCCGACCGGCCACGGGTGACCGGTCGGCGACCTGGTCTCCGGCGGTGCTCCCCCGGCATCATGGAACCCGCGTCAGCGCAGCGGACTGCCGGACGAACGGGGAGGTCGGTTGACCGAGCAATGGGGGGCACTGCTTCGCCGGTACCGGACCCGGGCCGGCTTCACCCAGGAGCACCTGGCCGACGTCGCCGGCGTCTCGATCCGCACCATCCGGCGGTGGGAAACCGGTCACCGGCCGCAGGCGCACGGGCCGTCCGTGAAACGGGTGGCGCAGGCCCTCGGCTTGACCACCGACGAGTGCGAACAGCTGCGGGCGATGGCCGCCGATCCGGCGGCGGAGCAGCAGCCGGGCGCCGGGCGCGCGGTCGCGCCGCCGCGGCAGCTCCCGCTCGACCCGGAACCGTTCGCCGGCCGGGCGGCGGAACTCGGCGAGCTGACGGCGAAACTGGCCGGGACGGCCCGCGGGATCGTCGTGGTGGACGGTCCCCGCGGCGTCGGCAAGACGTTCCTCGTCCTCCGGTGGGCCGCCGGGCACAGCGCGCAGTTCCCCGACGGGCAGCTGTACGCCGGTCTGCGGGGGTTCGGCACGAACGCCGGTGCGCAAGCGCCGGCCGACGTGCTGAGCCAATTCCTGTTCGCCCTGGGGTTCACCCCCCAGGAGGTGCCCGGGGACGTCGAAGCGCGGGCCGCGCTCTACCGCGGTGCCGTGGCCGGGAAGCGCCTGCTCGTCGTGCTCGACAACGCCCGGGATTCCCAGCAGGTGCAGCCCTTGCTGCCGCGGAGTCCCGGGTGCGCCGTCGTGGTCACCAGCCGGCACCGGCTCAACGGCCTGGTCATCGGCTCCGGCGCGGAAAGCCTGACCCTCGGGCCGATGCCGGACACCGAGGCCCGGGAGATCCTGGCCGCCGCGATCGGACCGCGCCGGGCGAGCGCCGACGGAGCGGACGAGCTCCTCGGCTTCTGCCGCGGGTTGCCCCTGGTGCTGGGGGCGGTCGCCGCGCGGGCGGCCGCGCACCCCGATCGCGGCCTGCGTGAGCTGACGGAGGAACTCCGCGAGTTCGTGGCGTCGTCCCCGGCGAACCACGACCGGACGTCCGGTCTGGCCGCCATCCTCGGCGAACACCACCCGGACGTCGAGCTGTTCGAACTGGCCTCCAGGCTGGTGCAGCAGGCGCACCAGCTCAACGAGCTGGGCCGTCCGGAAGACGCGCTGTCGGCGATCACCGACGCGGAGGCCGTCTACCGGCAGCTCGACCGGCAGACCCCCGGTTTCTACCGGGCCGGGCCGCTCGCCGAATGCCTGGTGACCAAGTCGCTCCAGCTGCTCGACCTCGGGTTCGGCGAAGAAGCGGTCAAGGCCAGTGCCGAGGCCGTGCAGCTCCGCCGTCCGCACGACGACGAGCGGGGGCAGCCCGGGGTGCCGACCGCCGCCGTGCTGAGGATGCTGGCCGGCAGTCTCGGCAACCACGCCGTGCTGCTCTGCACCACGGGGCGCCAGGACGAAGCATTGGCCGCGCTGACGGAAGTGGTCGAGCTGCGCAGGCGGTTCGCCACCGCGAGAAAGGCCGGGCGGACCGTGTCGTCGAGGGGGTGACACGGCCCGCACCGGCCACAGTGGACGGTGCGGGCCCGGGAGCCGCGCGCTCCCGGGCCCGCACCGGGTTCAGCTCACCTGCAGGTCGATGCAGGCGTAGAACGCGTTCGCCGTGTCGGCGATGTTCCACACCGCCAGCACCGTCTGGCGGCCCGTGCGGCTGCCCAGGTTCACCTGGTGCGCCACCGTCGCCGGCGGCTGCTGGTCGTTGCCGCTCACCTCCGCGATCTTCGTGCCGCCGATGAAGTACTGGTAGTTCGACGTGCGGTGGCGGGCGGTGAACGTCCAGGTGAAGGTCACCGTCCGGCCCACCGAGGCGGCGCGCCAGCCCTTGTTGTTGTCGTTGAGCTCGGCGAACTGGGCCACGCCGCCGTTGCAGGACCGCAGGCCCTTGGGCCCTTCGACGCTCTGGGGTTCGTACTGGACCTGCCCGCACTGCACGATGTGCTGGGCGCACTGCGCCTGCCGGCTGGCCGGCGAGCTGACGTAGCCGTGCGCGCTCGCGATCCCGGCGGGGTTGAGGACCACCAGCACCGGGGCCAGGAGAGCACCCACCGCGGCCGCCACCAGTTTGCGGTTCATACCAGCTCCTTCGGGGACAGGCTCGCCTCCCGCCGCCGGGCACGGCGAGGCCGCGGCCCCGGCCTCCACGGGAGGTCCGCCGCGACGGGAAGGGTTACGAGCGAAGGAAAATTGTGGTCTAGACCATACGTCGATTCGTTACCCAGGTCAACGGCTGGCCAAGTCACGGTTGATGTTGGTAAGGCGCCAACTGTCACGCTTTGTTCCGGTCAGCGGGACCCCGGCGGCGAGACCGCCCGTCGCGCGCGGGGCGCGTGCCTCTAGGATCACGCCGGTGACCACCTACGACGACACGTTCGAGCACCTCGACGCCGCGGCCCTGCCGGAACGGCAGCAGAAGATCCTGCTCGCGATCCGGGACTGGGTGGTCCAGCACGGGTACTCCCCCAGCACGCGGGAACTCGGCGAAGCGGTCGGCCTGCAGTCGACGTCGTCGGTGTCGAAGCACCTGGCGAGCCTCGAAGACAAGGGCTTCCTGCGCCGCGGCAGCGGGGTCTCGCGCCCGATCGACGTGCGCGCCTTCCTGCACGGCTCCGGTTCCGGTTCCGCCGGTGACGGCGACTCGGTGACGGTGCCCGTCGTCGGCGACATCGCCGCCGGCACACCGATCTCGGCGATCGAGCACACCGACGACGTCCTCAAGCTGCCGCGCGACCTCACCGGCCGCGGCACGGTGTTCGGGCTGCGCGTCCGCGGCGACTCGATGATCGACGCGGCCATCTGCGACGGCGACATCGTCGTGGTCAAGCAGCAGTCCGAAGCCCACTCGGGCCAGATCGTCGCCGCGATGATCGACGAAGAGGCGACGGTCAAGGTGTACCGCCGCCGCAACGGGCACGTGTACCTCGAGCCCCGCAACCCGGCCTACGACGTCATCGACGGCGACCGCGCGGTGATCCTCGGCGCGGTCGTGTCGGTGCTGCGCAGCGTCTGAGCCGCCTCACCAGGTGACCGGCAGCTCGTAAACGCCGTACACGGATCCGTCGTGCTTGAACGGGATCCGGTCGGCGCCGGTGGCCAAGGCCAGCGTCGGAATCCGCTTGTACAGCGTGCTGTAGACGACCTGCAGCTCGAGCCGGGCCAGCGGCTGGCCGAGGCACTGGTGGACGCCGAAGCCGAAGGCCACGTGCCGGTGCGCGTCGCGGGTCAGGTCCAGCCGGTCGCCGCCGGGGAAGACCTCCGGGTCGCGGTTGGCGATGTCGTTGGCCATGATCAGGCCCTCGCCCGCGCGGATCACCCGGCCGCCGACCTCGATGTCCGCCAGCGCGACGCGGCGGCGCCCGTTGTGCGTGATGTTCAGGTAGCGCAACAGTTCTTCGACCGCCGACGCGGCCAGGGCCGGGTCGTCGCCGTCGCGCAGCAGGGCCAGCTGGTCCGGGTGCTCCAGCAGGGCCAGTGTGCCCAGCGCGATCATGTTCGCCGTCGTCTCGTGTCCGGCGATGAGCAGCAGCACACCCATCTGGGCCGCCTCGGTCCGGGTCAGCTCGCCCGCCCCGACGCGGGCGGCGAGCCCGGAGAGCAGGTCGTCGGCGGGGTGGTCGAGCTTCGCCCCCACCAGCCGGTCGAGGTAACCCACGAGTGCCTGGTGCCCGGCCGCCCGCTCTTCCGGCTTCGCGTCGCGACGGATGATGACCTTGCTGTTCTCCTGGAAGAAGCCGTGGTCGGCGTAGGGCACCCCGAGCAGCTCGCAGATCACCAGTGACGGCACCGGCAGCGCGAACGCCTCGACGAGGTCGACCGGCTTCGGGCCGGCCAGCAGCTCGTCGATCAGGTCGTCGACAATTTTCTGCACGGCCGGGCGCATCGCGGCGACCCGGCGGATGGTGAACGGCGCGGTCACCA
Organism: Amycolatopsis sp. A133; assembly: GCF_031082405.1. Taxonomy (GTDB): domain Bacteria; phylum Actinomycetota; class Actinomycetes; order Mycobacteriales; family Pseudonocardiaceae; genus Amycolatopsis. The sequence continues at coordinate 569,684 of NZ_JAVHJU010000057.1, read as the reverse complement.
TCTTGCGCAGCCGCGCGTGCTCGGGGTTGTCCATCAGGATGAAGCTGATGCCGGTGCCGCCCTTCGGCAGCGGCGCGGGACTCGGGTACCCGGGCCGGGTGATGTCGGCGCTGATCCGGGGATCGGCCAGCAGCGCCCGCTGCTCGGCGTAGCGGGTCACCAGCCACGGCGTGCTGCCGTCCCACAGCCGGACGCGGGCGAGCGGAGCTTCTTCTTGCAGCGCGCGGGCGGCCGGCGGCGGGTCGAACGGGCAGCCCGCCGCACGGGGCATCGGGAACTCGGGGATCTCGGCGGTGCTCGTCATCGTTCCTCCGCGGTGGCCGTCAGTTCGTGATCAGTCAACCGAAGACTGCTACGCTAAGTCAAGCGACTGATTTAATTCGACTGTTCAATCCCCCAGTTCAGTTCCACTGCGCCACTCGACCGCCCGGAGGACCGCTCGTGCCCCAGCCATCCGCCCCCGCCGGGGAGGCGTCGCCGCGCGCGAACCTCGTCGTCGCGGTCCTCGCCCTCGCGGGAATCACCGTCTCGCTGATGCAGACGCTGGTCATCCCGCTGATCCCGGCGCTGCCCGGGCTGCTGCACGCCTCCGCCGCCGACGCGACCTGGGCCATCACCGCCACCCTGCTCGCGGGCGCGGTGGCGGTGCCGACCATGGGACGGCTCGGCGACATGTACGGGAAACGGCGGATGCTGCTGATCAGCCTCGGCGCGCTGGTCGCCGGCTCGACCGTCGGCGCGCTCTCCGACAGCCTCGTGCCGATGGTGGCCGGGCGGACCCTGCAGGGCCTCGCCGCCGGCGTCATCCCGCTCGGGATCAGCATCATGCGCGACGAGCTGCCCGCCGAGCGGCTCGGTTCGGCCACCGCACTGATGAGCGCGTCGCTCGGCGTCGGCGGCGCGCTGGGCCTGCCCGCGGCGGCGCTGCTGGCCGAAAACGCCGACTGGCACGCGCTGTTCTGGACCGCGGCCGGCCTCGGCGTGGTCGTCACCGCGCTGGTCGTGACGTGCGTGCCCGAATCGCCGGTCCGCACCGGCGGCCGGTTCGACGTCCCGGGCGCGGCCGGGCTCTCGATCGCCCTGGTGTGCCTGCTGCTGGCCATCTCCAAGGGCGCCGACTGGGGCTGGGGCAGCGCGGCGACGCTGGGCCTGATCGCGGCCGCCGTCGTCGTCCTGCTGCTGTGGGGCCGCTGGGAGCTGCGGACGCCGCAGCCGCTGGTGGACCTGCGGACGTCCGCGCGGCGCCAGGTGCTGCTCACGAACATCGCGTCGGCGGTGTTCGGCTTCGCGATGTTCGCGATGTCGCTGGTCCTGCCGCAGCTGCTGCAGCTGCCGACGGCCACGGGGTACGGGCTCGGGAAGTCGATGCTGGCCGTCGGCCTGGTGATGGCACCTTCGGGGCTGGTGATGATGGCACTGGCGCCGGTGTCCGCGCGAATCACGGCGACGCGCGGCCCGAAGACGACGCTGATGCTCGGCGCGGTGGTCGTCGCCGTGGGCTACGCCCTCGGCATCGGCCTGATGAGCGCGACCTGGCACCTGGTGCTGGTCTCGAGCATCATCGGCGCCGGCATCGGGCTCGCCTACGGCGCCATGCCCGCGCTCGTCATGGGCGCCGTGCCGGTGTCGGAGACGGCGGCGGCCAACAGCCTCAACACGCTGATGCGCTCGATCGGCACGTCGGTCTCCAGCGCCACCGCGGGCCTGATCCTGGCCCGGCTGACGATCTCGTTCGGGCCCGCCAGCCTGCCGTCCCAGAACGGTTTCCGGCTCGTGCTGGGCATGGGGTCGGCCGCCGCGCTCATCGCGCTGGCCGTCGCCGCGTTCCTGCCCCGGCACTCCCCCGGCATCACGGCGGCGCGCCCGGAACCCGCCGCCGCGGCCCGCCGCTGACCGCCGGCGGCCCGGGCGTCGAGGTGGAGCACGCCGTCCGCGTGGTGTTCGGCGACGAATTCGGGTCCCTTCGTGACCAGCCGGGCGATCGCCGTGGCGTGGCCGTGGCCGAGGCCGTGCTCGGCCTTCAGCCAGTCGACGATCTCGCCCGCCTTCGTCAGGTTCTTCTCGGCCGCCAAGTCGAGGAAGCCGCGCGGGGTGATGCCGGTCTGCTTCTCGGCGTTGTCGAGGTAGGCCTGAAAAGACATGGTTGCTCCCGGGTTCGGGCCGAAGGAAGTTCGGTTCGTCTTGCTCCGCACCAACTTCTCACCGACAACTTTTTTTGTCAAGCCTTCTTCGCGACCACCGCCAGCGTTGTGTACGGCAGCACGAAGCTCCCGCCGATCCCGTGAATGACCGCACCGACACCGGCGAGCACGTCCGCCAGCGCGTCCGGGGCGAGCCGGGTCAGGCCGCCCGTCGTCGGCAGGAAGTCCAGCCACTCCTCGCGCGTGTAGGACCGTTCCCAGGCGAAGCGCCACCACTCCGGCTCCCCGAAGCCGCCCGCCTCCCGGATGCCGTCGGCGAACCTGGTGAACATCACGTCGTAGAGGTCCGCGGCACTCCGGGACTCCTCCGCGAACGGCGAACCGGGCAGCACGCGCCGGATGCCCGCGGCCAAGGCGTCCGCGACCTCGGCGGGCGGCTGGAACACGTGGGCGAACACGGCGAGCAACCCGTGGTCCCGCAGGACCCGCGCCGCCTTGGCCGGGCCGGCGACCGGGTCGACCCAGTGCCAGGCCTGCCCGGCGACGACGGCGTCGAAGGTCCGCCCGGCCGGGTCCCAGTCTTCGAACGTCGCAACCTCGACGTCGACCCCGCCGCGGCGCGCGAAGGCGGCCATCCGCGCATCGGGATCAACGCCGAGCACCCGGCGGCCCGCGGCGCGGAACTGCCGCGCTTCGATGCCGGTGCCGCAGCCGACGTCGAGGAAGTCGGGACCGGGGCTCGCGGCGACGACCCGGTGCACCAGTTCGGCGGGATACTCGGGCCGCGCCCGGTCGTAGCGTTCGGCGTCGATGCCGAAGGATTCGGCCATGCGGCGGGCTTCGTGAGGCTGAGTGGGCATGCGCCCACTCTAATGGGCACTTGCCCACTCGGGCAACCGGCTGGGCGTTCGCGGCGGGCGTAACGGAGAATGGGCGCCATGCCGACCGGGGTTCACCTGCGCGACGTGCGCAAGCAGCTGTTCCAGGCGGCCGAGCGGGTGTTGCTCCGCGACGGCCCGAACGCGCTGACCAGCCGCGCGGTCACCACCGAGGCCGACGTCGCGAAGGGCGTGCTGCACCGCCACTTCGCCGACTTCGACGACTTCCTCGCCGAACTGGTCCGCAACCGGATCGCCCGCACAGCCGACCAGGCGGCCCTCTTGCACGCCTCGGCCGGAACGCGGACCGTGGCCGAAAACCTGATCGACGCACTGACGGAGCTGTTCGACCCGGTCTCGCTGGCCCTGATGAGCTTGGTGTTCTTCCGCGACGAACTCCGCACCCGCGTACGCCGCCACGACAACGCTTTACCACTTTTGACGGAAGCGCGGGAAATGTTGACGGCCTACCTGTCAGCCGAGCGTGAACAGGGCCGCATAGCCGCGGACGCAGAGGTGAATTCCCTATCCTTGTCCCTGATCGGCGCAGGCCACCTGCTGTTCGCGGGCCGCCGCCGAGGAACCCTCCCCGAAGCCAAAGAACTGCAAAAGATGGTCCACACGCTGATCGCGGACGTCGTACAACGACGCTTGCTCTAAAGACGCTTACCGAAAGTCCCAGCCGCACGTCACCACGCACGGGACCGAACGCGGGGGTCCGGGGGCGTGCCCCCGGCGGGGGTGTGGGGGCTCGGCCCCCACAAGACACAGAACGAGAAAGGCCCTGTTCGCGCGTTCCGCGAACAGGGCAAACCCCGCATCGAGTGGGCGATACTGGGATCGAACCAGTGACCTCTTCGGTGTGAACGAAGCGCTCTCCCCCTGAGCTAATCGCCCGCGGTACGAACTTCCACGATATCCGGGGGTGGACTCGTGGTGCGCGATACTGGGATTGAACCAGTGACCTCTTCCGTGTCAGGGAAGCGCTCTCCCGCTGAGCTAATCGCGCGCTGCGGAACTTCGTACTGGCGGAAGCATATCGGACGCCGGAGGCGGTCGCGCAGGGGGTCCGGTGTCCGGAAAACCGCCTGACAGGGGCGCCCGGAAACGGGCACACTGCGAAGGACGTCCCGCGTGCATCGCGGCCGTCCCGGCCGAGCAGGAGAGTCCCACCCCGATGACCGAAACCGTGTCCACCCCGTCCGCCGACGTGCCCCGCGCCCCGGCGCGTTCGGGACTCCTCATCGGGGTCCTGGTGCTTTCCGCGTTCGTGATGATCCTCAACGAGACGATCCTCAGCGTCGCGCTGCGCGACCTGACGGTCGACCTGCGGGTGCCGACGACGACGGTGCAGTGGCTGACCAGCGGGTTCCTGCTGACCATGGCCGTCGTCATCCCCACGACCGGGTTCCTGCTGGAGCGGTTCTCGCCGCGGCAGGTGTTCCTGTTCTCGCTGTCGGCGTTTTCCCTGGGCACGTTGCTGAGCGCGCTCGCGCCGGGGTTCGGGGTGCTGATGGCCGGGCGCGTGGTGCAGGCGTGCGGCACGGCGGTGATGCTGCCGTTGCTGATGACGACGGTGATGCGGCTGGTGCCGCCGGAGCGGCGGGGCGCGACGATGGGCACGATCACGATCGTCATCGCGGTCGCGCCGGCGATCGGGCCGACCATCGGCGGGGCCGTGCTGTCGTCGCTGGGCTGGCGCTGGATGTTCTGGATCGTGCTGCCGCTGTCGGTCGCCGCGCTGGTGGCCGGTGCGCTGCTGCTGCGGCTGGGCGGGGAACGCCGCCGGGTGCCGCTGGACGTGCCGTCGGTGCTGCTGTCCGCGATCGGGTTCGGCGGGGTGTTGTACGGCTTGTCGTCGGGCGGGGAGCAGGCCGGGGCCGCGCCGCTGGTGCCGGGGTGGGTGCCGATCGTCGTCGGTGTCGCCGCGCTGGTGGTGTTCACCTGGCGGCAGCTGCGGCTGCAGCGCCGTGACCGGGCCCTGCTCGACTTGCGGCCGTTCACCCACCGGAGCTTCGTCGTCGCGCTGGTGCTGACGGCGTTGCTGTTCGTCTGCCTGATCGGCGCGGCGGCGATCCTGCTGCCGCTGTACCTGCAGACGGTGCTGCACACGAGCACGTTCGTCAGCGGGCTGGCCGTCCTGCCCGGCGGGCTGGTGCTGGGTTTGCTCGGCCGTCCGGTCGGCGCGTTGTTCGACAAGTTCGGCGGCCGCCCGCTGGTCATCCCGGGCGCGGCGGCGATGGCGGCTTCGCTGTGGCTGTTCGCGGTGCTGGGGCCGGATTCGCCGCTGGTGGCGGTGATCGGCATCCACGTCCTGATGATGGCCGGCCTGGGCCTGATGATGACGCCGCTGTTCACCGAGTCGCTCGGCGTGCTGCCGGAACACCTGTACTCCCACGGCAGCGCGATCCTTTCGACCCTGCAGCAGGTGGCCGGCGCACTCGGCACGGCGGTGTTCATCAGCGTGGCGACGCTGGGCAGCCACGACACGACGGCGGCCAGCCCGGACGCGTCGGGCCTGCGGGCCGCGTTCGTCTTGGCGGGGATCGTCGGGCTGGTCGCTTTCGCGGGCAGCTGGCTGGTCCGCCGGGGCCCGGCGGTCACACCGTCCACTTCGGCACACTGAGGGAAGTTGCGGTTCCGGCCGGCGCTACCGCATTCGGCGGCGCCGGCCGCGCGGACACTGAGAGAAAGTCCCCTTTCGGCGGCCGGCCCGGGGGGCTCACGGCCGAATCGGCCACACGCCCGGGAAACGCTTCGCCCGACACCGCCGCCTCCGGCACCGGCGACAGTCCCCATCCAGCACCCGTGAAGGCGCTACCGCATTCGGCGGCGGCCGGCGGACACTGCGAAAAAGTCCCGCTTCCGCTCGGCGAAGGCTGGGGGGAGACCTGCGAGCGGAAGCGGGAGTTGTAGGCCGGTACGGGGGTCGCCTCGCGGCGAAAGGCACAACACGGCTCCAGCATTACCGGTATTCCGTGAAGGCAAGGGGTGAGGCCCGGGGACACCGCCGTACCGACACCCGTTACAACGCCCCCGGCCCGCCGGTGTTCCCCGACGTGACCCGGCTCATGCCTGGACCTTCGGGGTCGCCCGGACGCCGCTGTGCAAGTACCGCTCCCCCGTCGGCAGGGTGTAGAACGTCGCCGAGATCCACGACCGTGCGCCCGGCTCGCGGAACGCGAACCGGTCGTCGCCGATCGGGAGCAGGTCGTGTTCCGTTGTCGGCTCCGGGACCAGTGCCGCGATCGGGCCCGTGATCGTCTGCCGCATCCGCAGACCCGCTTCCCCTTCGAAGACCTCGATCCGCATCGACGCGCGCTCGTAGACCCCGAGGTAGTCCGCGAAGCCGACCGACGGCGGCACCGCGGGCGGCGAGAGCGGGCTGGGCAGAGCCACCCCCGCCAGCTCGGCGAAGATCTCCCGGTACAGCTCTTCGTACAGGTCCCGCGTGTTGCCGCCGTTCGTGAGCAGCGTGACGGCCAAGCCGTGCGATGGCAGGAGCCGGAGGAACGCCGACTGCCCGATCGTGTTGCCGTCGTGGCCGATGACGCGGTGGCCGTCCCAGTCGAAGCGGATCCAGCCGAGGCCCCACGAGTCGCCCAGTGTGTGCTTGTCGGGCATGTCCGCCTGCCACTCGGTCATCGCCGCCGCCGATGCCGGCGAGAGCACCTCGCGGCCGCCGTCCAGGTGCAGCCGGGCGAAGGCCAGCACGTCCGCCGCCGACGCCGTGATCAGCCCGGCCGGGCCCGCCGAGCGCGGCAGGCCCCAGGCCGGGGCCGGCTGCGGTTCGCCGTCGCCGGCCGCCACGTGGCCCATCGCCGCGCGGTGCAGCAGGGCCTCCTCCGGCAGCGTGCCCGTGCGGGTCAGCCCGAGCGGGGTGAACAGCCGCTCGCGCAGCGCTTCGTCCCACGTCCGGCCGGTCAGCTTCTCGATCACCCGCCCGGCCAGCACGAACCCGGAGTTGCAGTAGGACAGCGTCGCCCCGAGCGGGTGGTTCTGCGCGACCTCCTCCAGCAGACCGACGAACTTTTCGATGCAGTCGTCGCCGCGGCCGGTGTCGGTGAAGACGTCGCCGTCGATGCCGCTCGTGTGGGTGAGCAGGTGCCGCAGCGTCACCTGCTTGGTCACGTCCGGATCGGCCAGCCGCAGCTCGGGCAGCACGTCGGCGATCGGCGCGTCGAGCTTCACCAGGCCCTCGTCGACCAGCTGCATGGCCACCGTGGCCGTCCAGACCTTGGTGATGGAGCCGATCTGGAACACCGAATCGTCGGTGACCTCGACCCCGGTGGCGGTGTTCAGCACGCCGTGGCTCGCGAGCACCTGGTCGTCGCCGCGCAGGATGCCCAGCGCCGCACCGGGAACGCGGTGCTTGCGCGCGAGCGCGGCCAGGCGCCGCCGCCAGTGCGCGGCGTCCAGCGGCACCCGCGCCGGCCGGCCCGGCTCACCCGCGTACTGCTCGACCCAGTCGACGATGCGGCGGTTGAAGTCCGTGCGGTGCGACGGCTTCCCGCCGAGGATGAACAGGTGCGACGCGCCGGGGTAGAGCACCAGGCGGGTCGGCACGCCCTGCTCGCGCAGCGCGGTGAACCACTGCTCGGCCTGCCCGGCCGGGCAGCGCTCGTCGTCGGCGCCGTGCACCACGAGCGTCGGTGTGCGCACCTTCTCCGCCTGGGCCAGCGGGGACAGGGCCGCGTAGTGCGCCCGGTTCTCCGCCGGGATCGCGCCGAGTTCGGCGACGCCGAGGTAGTGGCCGCTGTCGGACGTGCCGGCCATGCTGACCACGTCGCTGACGACACCGCCCGCGACCGCCGCGGCGAAGCGGCCGTCCCGGCTGGTGAGGTAGCACGTCATGAAGCCGCCGTAGCTGTAGCCGGCCACGGCGAGCCGCCGCGCGTCGGCCACGCCCTCGGCGACCAGTTCGTCCAGTGGCTCGAGGAAGTCGCGAGCGTCGGCCACGCCCCAGGCGCCGACCGCCGCGGTGTAGAACGCTTCGCCGTAGCCGTCGCTGCCGCGGGGGTTGAGCAGCAGCACCGCCCAGCCGCGCGCGACGAGTTCCTGGTGGTAGAGGTGCACGGCGTCGGCGGTGCCGCTCCACGCGTTGTGCGGGCCGCCGTGGATGTCCAGCAGCAGCGGCCGCGGGCCGGTCCGGGCGGGGTCGCGCAGCAGCCAGCCGGCCACGACCGTGCCGTCGGAGATCGGGAACTCCCGTTCCTCGGCGACGAACGGCTCGAGGTCGCCGACCGTGTGTGCGGTGCGCATCTCTATCTCCCCGCCGGGCAGGCCGACCGTGGCGATCTCCCCGTACGACGTCGGCGTGACCAGCACGATCGCCGCCGTGTCGCCGGCGACGGACATCGCGGCCACGGTGTTCCCGGTGCCGCCGACGGCGAGCCGCGGCTCGCCGCCCTCGGCGTCGACCGCGTACAGGTGGGTGTAACCGCGGTCGCGCACGCAGAAGAGCACAGTGGAGCCGGAGACCTGCGGGAGCGCGCCGGGGTAGCCCGGGCCGCCGGGCATGACGTTCCGGTTCAGCGGGGCGGCCAGGTCGGTCGTTTCTCCTCCGTCCAAAGGAATCCGCAGCAGTCCCAGGTGCCCGGGCGCGGTGTCCCGGCGGCCGACGGCGAGCAGCGCGGTGGCGTCGGCGGTCCAGGTGACCGTGCCGCACATGCCCTCGCCGGAGCCGATCAGCCGGGGGTCCCCGCCGGGCTCGACGACGTACGCGCCGGAGCGGAACGTCAGGTCGGAATCGGCGTCCGGTCCCGCGGGGAAGGCCAGGAGCGAGCCGTCAGGCGACCACGCGGGGTCGCCCGCGTGCCAGTCCCCCGCCGTCACCTGCCGGACCTCGCCGGATGCGATGTCGAGGACGTGGACGTGCTTGCGCAGCGTCCGCAGCAGCCCGGCGCCGTCGGCCTTGAAGTCGAGCCGGTCGGCGACCACCGGGGCGCCCGCACGGCGGGCCCGCGCCGCGTCGTCGTCGCCCTCGTCCGCGGCGAGGTCGACGGGGGCGGCGAACGCGATCTCGGCGCCGTCCGGCCGCCAGACTGGGGTGCCCGCGCCGAGCGGCAGGCTGGTGACCTGCTCGGGCTCGCCGCCGTCCGCGGGGAGCAGCCACAGCTGGGGCGGGCCGTCCTGGGCGCGCAGGAACGCGATCCGCGTGCCGTCCGGCGACCACGCCGGCTCCAGATCGGCCGGGCCGCGGGTGAGCCGGCGGGTCTCGCCGCCTTCGGTGGGGACGAGCCAGAGCGAACGGGTCTCGGTGTCCTGATCGCGGTCGGCGGTGCGCAGCACGTACGCGATCCGGCCGCCGTCGGGCGAAATCGCCGGCTGCTCGGGGAAGGCGAAGGCGTACAGGTCGTCGATGCCGGGACGTCGGGTCATGCGGATCTCCTCGTGGGATGGCTCGCGGCGAAGTGGCACGCGGCGGAGTGGGGCCGGCCCGAGGCGTCGCCTGCCGGGTCGGCGGTGACGCAGACGGTGCGGTCGGCGTGCACGAGCGGCCCGATCGGGCAACGCGGGTGGTAGCGGCAGCCGGACGGCGGGTGGTGCGGATCGGCGGGCTCGGTGTCGGCGAGCGCGTCGGCGCCGGTGCCGTCGAGCAGACCGCGGTGCGCCGACGGCGCGGCCGCCAGCAGGTCCCGCGTGTAGGGGTGCTTCGGATCGGTGAGGACCTGCTCGGCGGGCCCGGCCTCGACGATCCGGCCGAGGTACATCACCGCAACGACGTCGCTGACGTACCGCACCACGGCGAGGTTGTGCGAGATGAACAGCATCGACAGCGCCAGCCGCCGCTGCACGTCGCGGACCAGGTTGAGCACCGCGCCCTGCACCGAGACGTCGAGGGCCGAGGTGATTTCGTCGGCGATCAGCACCTTCGGCTGCCCGGCGAGCGCCCGGGCGAGCGCGACGCGCTGGCGCTGCCCGCCCGAGAGCTGCCCGGGCAGCATCCCCGCCCGCTCGGGGTCCAGGTTGACCAGTTCGAGCAGCCGGGCGACCTCGGCGCGCCGGGCCGCGCGGGACGTGCCCGGCGGCATCGCCTCGGTGATCGACTCGCCGATCGCCATCCGCGGGTCCAGCGACGAATACGGGTCCTGGAACACCATCTGCAGCGGGCGCCGCCGGGGCAGCTTCCGCACGTCGGTGCCGTCGAGCAGGACCCGGCCCGCGCCGACCGGCGCGAGCCCGGCCGCCGCCCGCGCCAGCGTCGACTTGCCGGAGCCGGACTCGCCGACCAGGCCGACGACCTGTCCGGAAGGGACGGTCAGGCTGACCCCGTCGACCGCGGTCAGCTTGCCGTAGCGGACGCTCACCGCGTCGAACTCCAGGGCACTCACGCGGCCCCCTCCTCGTGCGACGGTCCGGAAAGGACACTGACCTGCGGGTGCCAGCAGGCGACCCGGTGGCCGCGGTGATCCGGGACGTCGAGCACCGGGTCTTCGGTGCGGCAGCGGTCCGAGGCCAGCGGGCAACGGGCGGCGAACGCGCAGCCGGCGGGCACCTGGTCCGGGTCCGGCGGGCGGCCGGGGATCACTTCCAGCGGCCGGTCGCGGTCGGTCTCCAGGTCCACCGTCGTGGCCAGCAGCGCCCGCGTGTACGGGTGCCGCGCCGGGCTCCCGGTCGGCAGGTCCTCGACGATCCGGCCGGCGTACATCACCAGCATCCGTTCGCACGTCTGGGAGACGACCGCGATGTCATGGCTGATCAGCAGGATCGCCGCGCCCTCGGCTTCGCGCGTGCGGGCCAGCAGGCGCAGCACCTGCCGCTGCACGGTGACGTCGAGCGCGGTCGTCGGCTCGTCGGCCACGATCAGCTTCGGGCGGCCCATCAGCCCCATGCCGATCATCGCCCGCTGCCGCATGCCGCCGGAGAACTCGTGCGGGTACTGCCGCGCGCGCCGCTCGGCGGCCGGGATCCGCACCGCGGCGAGCCGGTCGACCGCGCGGGCGAACGCCTGGCGCCGCGACAGGCCGTGGTGCTGCTCGGACACCTCGGCCAGCTGGCCGCCGACGCGGCGGGCCGGGTTGAACGACGTCATCGGGTCCTGGAACACCATGGCCAGCGACGTGCCGAGGTCCCGGTCCGATGCGGCGGCCAGGGGTTTGCCGTCGAACTCGAGCCGGTCGGCGGTGACCACGCCGGGGGCTTCGACGAGCCGGGACACGGCCAGCGCGGTCAGGCTCTTGCCGGAGCCGGACTCGCCGACCACGCCGATCGCTTCACCGGCGCGGACGCTGAAGCTGACTCCGCGCACCGGAACCGTCCAGCCGGACGGCCCGGGGAACGCCACCCGGAGGTTGTCCACCACGAGCACCGCGTCCGCGGGCTGCTCGAGAGGAGCCGGCTGCGGCGCCGGGAGAGGAGGCGCTCCGCGCCGCGCCGCGCGCGTCCGGACCCCGACCACCGCGGCGACCGTCTCGCCGACCAGGTTGAACGCCAGCCCGGCGAGCACCACGGCCGCGGCCGGGGCGAGGGCGGCCACGGGGGTGACGTAGATGCCGTCCAGGCCCTCCCGGAGCAGCCGTCCCCAGTCGTAGTCCGGCGCCTGCACGCCGATCCCGAGGAAGGACAGCCCGGCGAAGGCCAGCAGCGCCGAGCCGGCCCCGATGGTCGCGTTCACGACGAGCGGCTCGCCGATGTTCGGCAGCACGTGCCGGGCCAGCAGCCGGATCCGGCCGACGCCGGCGATGCGGGCCGCGGCGACGAAGTCCCGCCTGTTCACCGACGCCGAAAGCGTCTGCACGAGCCGCGCGAACGCCGGCGCCATCGCGAAGCCGATCGCCAGCACCGCGCCGTGGGTGCCCACGCCGAAGATCACCGCCAGGAACAGGGCCAGCAGCAGCCCGGGGAACGCGACGGCGATGTCGACGAGCGTCGTGAGCAGCCGGCCCGCCCGGCGGGGCAGCACGGACGGCAGCGTCCCGAGCACGACACCGGTGCCGGCGCCGATCGCGGTGGCGAGCAGGGCCAGCCCGACCGAGAGCCGGGTCGCCACCAGGGTGCGCAGCAGCAGGTCCCGGCCGAGGGAGTCGGTGCCGAAGGGGTGCGCCCCGGACGGCCCTTGGCCGATGGCGTCGGTGTCGACCGCGGCCGCGCTGTCGCCCCACAGCACCGGCGCCAGCGCCGCCAGGACGACGACCAGGGCCAGCAGCACCGCCGAAGACGCGCCCATCGGCGTGCGCACGGCCGCCGCCCAGACCGAACCGCGTCGCGCCATTTCACGCCTCCCGAATGGCCGAGCGCGGGTCGAGCAGCCCGAGCACGACGTCGACCAGCAGGTTCACCAGCAGCACGCCGACGCCGTAGACCAGCACGATCCCCTGCACCAGCGGGTAGTCCTTCTGCAGGATCGACTGCACGATCGCCGAGCCGAGCCCGGGCCAGGCGAACACGTTCTCCACCAGCACCGTGCCCGCGACCATCCCGGTCAGCATCAGCCCGCCCATCGTGAGCGTCGCGGTCAGCGCGTTCGGCAGCGCGTGCCGGACGTAGACCAGCCGCGCGGGCAGCCGCTTCGCCCGCGCGGTGCGGACGAAGTCGGCGCCCAGCACGGAAAGCAGCTCGACCCGGACGATCCGGGCGAGCACCGCCGACGGGGCGGTGGCCAGGGCCGCGACCGGCAGCACGTACGCGCTCACGTCGTCGCCGCCGGCCACCGGGAACCAGCCGAGGCCGACCGCGAACAGCGCCACCAGCGCGACCGCCACCAGGAATTCCGGGATGGCGGCGAGGAAAACGCTCACCGACGTGAAGGCCAGCTCGCTGCCCCGGCGGCGGCCACCCCGGGTCAGCACCGCGAAGGCCACGCCGACCGGGATCGCGACGGCGACCACGACCGCGAAGGCCGGGATCGCCAGCTGCAGGGTGGCCGGCAGCCGGTCGCCGATCACCTGCGCGACCGGCTGGCCGCTCGCCATCGACGTCCCGAGGTCCCCGGTGAACAGGCCGCGCAGGTAGTGCCCGTACTGCACCCACAGCGGGTCGTCCAGGCCGAGTTCCAGCCAGCGGGCCCGCACCAGGTCGGCCGGGGCGGTCATGCCGAGCGCGGCGCGCACCGGATCCCCCGGCACCAGGTGGATCATCAGGAAGGCCGCGGTGACCAGCGCCCACACGGAGACGGCGAACCGGGCCAGCCGCCGCGCGGCGAACGACGGCCACGGTCCGCCGCGCAGGCGCGCGGGCGCCGCCGCCGTGGTCATCGCGCGTACATCCGGATCGACGACGGGGTGATGCTGCCCTGGCTGACCGCGTACTGCGCGCCGCTCCCGTAGATCGGCACGACGGAGTCGACGTAGGGCACCACGTCGACCCGCTTGACCAGCGCGGTCTCCGCGTCCTGCCACGCGGGGCAGCTGGCGGCGCCGCTCATCGCGGCCGCCTGCTTCACGCTCCGCTCGTACTCCGGGTTGGCGATGTGGCCGAAGTTGGTCCCGTCCGGCGCCGCCGGGCCGGACACGAACGGCACCAGCTGGCTGGGCAGCGTGAGCCCGACCGGGCCGAGCGACACCTCCCACTCGCCGGTGCCGAACAGCACCTGGGACAGCCCCGGACTGTCGACGGCCTTGAGCGTGACGTCGGCGCCGAGGGACTTCCACGTCTGCTGGGCCAGTTCGGCGGTGGGCGCCATCGTCGGGCCGAGCTGGGTGCCGTAGAGGACGGTGAGCGCCAGCCGCTTGCCGCCCTTGGCGCGCACGCCGTCCGGGCCCGCCTTCCAGCCCGCATTGTCCAAAGCGGACGCGGCCGCCGCCGGGTCGTGCGTGGGCAGGTGGCCGGTGACGGTGTCGCCCGAGCACGCCTTCGGCTCGGCGGTGACCAGGCTCTGCGACGGCTTGCCGGTGCCGTTGGTCAGCACCTTGCCGAGCTGGGCGAGGTCGAGCGCCTGGGTCAGCGCGCGCCGCACGGACTCGTCCTGGCCGGGGCGCCCGGCGGCCTGGTTGTAGAAGATCTCCCCGAGCGGGGCGAGGAAGTCCGCGTGGAAGAGCTTGCGCCCTTCGAGCCGCTGGCGGTCCGGCCCGTTGATCTGGCTGGCGCCGAGCTCGCCGGAGAGCAGCAGGTTCGCCGCCGTCGAGGTGTTCGGGACGACCCGGGCGACGACCTTGTCCGGCAGGCCGGCCTGCTGCGCTTTCCAGTCCCCCGGCCCCCACGTGTAGTCCTTGCGGCGGGTGAACGTGTAGTGGTCGTTCGGCACGACTTCGGAGACGGCGAACATGCCGGTGCCGGCGCCGCCCTTCGCGAGCAGCTTCCGGTCGGCCAGGCCGCTGCCGCAGACGATCGGCAGCCCGCCGGCGTTGCGGAGCAGGAACGCGTCGGGGGCCCCGCTGGTCACGGTGATCGTGCGGGTGGCCTCGTCGGCGGTGGCCTTGGTGCCCGGCGCGATGGTCAGGCCGGCGAACGGCGACTTGTTCGCCGGGTCGCCGACGAACGCGATGTTGGCGGCGACGTCCTTCGCGGTCAGCGGGGTGCCGTCCGCGCAGGTGATCCCTTGGCGCAGGGTGAACGAGGCCGTCGTCGTCGTGGCCGACCACTTTTCGGCGAGCACGGGCAGTGGCCCGCCGTCCGGGGTGAGCTCGAGCAGGGGGTCGTAGAGGAACCGGTCGACCTGGCCGGTCACCGCCAGCACCGACATGTGCGGGTCGAGGTTGCCCGGGTCGGAGGCGATCCCGAGGGTGAAGGTCTTGCCGTCCACCAGCGTGCCGCCGGCCGCGCCGGCGCCGCCCGGTCCCCCGCAGGCCGTGGCCGCCAGAGCGAGCGCGCCGCCCAAGACCACCGCTGTCCGGATGTCGGTCATGGAGCTTCCTTCCGCAGGTGATCCACGGCGAGCCGGCCGGCCCGGCCGATCGCCGCGTCGACGGCGGGTTGCCGTTCGGCCAGGGAGTTCGCGCGGGTGAAGACCGCGACGGCGAACCGGCGCCCGTCCGGGAAGGACACGACGCCGGCTTCGTTGCGGACCGCGGGCAGGGTGCCGGTCTTGGCCGCGACGGCGACGTCGGAGCCGAACCCGGACGAGAGGCGGTGCGGCCAGATCTGCCGCGCCATCATCGAGCGGACGCGCTCGCACGCCGCCGGCTCGCCGGCGCGGTCGGTCCACACCGCGTCGAGCAATCCGCTGATCTCCCGAGGTGTGGACGACGTCGTGCGGTCCGGGTCCAGCACCGCGAGCTTCCACGTCTGCTCGGGGGTCGCGCCGGCGAACACGGCGTCGACGTCGGCGTCTTCGGGCGCCCCGGCGTCGGCGAGCACCGAGGCGAAGAGGTCTTCGCAGCAGCCGATCAGCCGGGTGCGGTGCAGCCCGAGGTCGGCCAGCAGCCGGTCGACGGCCTGCTGCCCGATCCGGTGGAAGACGACGTCGGTGGCGGCGTTGTCGCTCATCGTCAGCATGAACAGCGCGAGGTCGCGCCAGCTCATCTCGACGTCGTCGGTGCAGCCCGCGGTACCGATGCCGCCGATGCGGTAGCGCCGGCCGACGCGGGTCCGCTCGGTCTCGTCCAGCCGTCCCGCGGCCACTTCGCGGGCGTAGGCGACGGCGACCGGGATCTTGAACACCGACGCCAGCACCACCGGGTCGTCCGCGCCCACGGCCACTTCCGGCCCGCCGCCGATCTCCCGCGCGTGCAGGAACCCGCGCGCACCCGCTTCGGCGAAGACCCCGGCGATCTCCGCCTCGACGGCGCTCACGCGGTCACCCGCCGATCGGCGCGGCCGGTGTGCAGGTACAGCGCGCGGCCGGTGCCGTCGTCCCCGACGAAGGCGTGCGGCACGTACATGCCCTGCATCGGCTCGGCCAGGATGAGCGTGTCGCCGTTCATCGCGACCAGCTCGGTCTTCTCCGGCTTGGCCAGCTCCGCGAAGATCCCCTTCGGGACGCGCTCGACCCAGACCCGGCCCTCGTCGTCCTGGCTGACCACGATGTCCGCCACCGACGACGAGTACTCCCCCACGTACCGCGAGGCGTCGACGCGCGGGGCGGCCGGGTCGGGCGTCGGCGGCGCCGCGAGTTCGATGCCGGTCAGCTCGCGCAGGACGTGCCCGAGGACTTCGGTGTAGACGGCGATCGGGTCACCGCCGTTGGTCAGCAGGGCAACCGCGACGCCGTGCTCCGGGGCCACGCGCAGGAACGCGGACTGGCCGATCGTGCCGCCGTCGTGGCCGACGACCTGCCCGCTGGGCGAGTCGAACAGCGACCAGCCGAGACCCCACGCGTCGCCGAAGATGCCGAGGTCGGGCAGCTCCACCAGGCGTTCGCGCATGGCGCGGGCGCTGTCCGCGCCGAGCACGCGGGTGCCGTCGGGACCTTCGCCGTCGTTCAGGTGCATCGCGGCGAACTTGACCAGGTCCCGCGGGCGCATCGCGAGCATCGAGCCGGCCGGGGCGTTGGACGGCGTCAGCGCCCAGATGCCCGCGGGTTCCGGCTCGGCGCCGGGCGACGGGGTCAGGTGCCCGAGCGCCGCGCGGAACCGGATCGCCTCGTACGGGCTCTGGGCGGCGTGCGTCAGGCCGAGCGGCGCGAACAGGTGGTCCTGCAGGCATTCGTTGAACTCCTTGCCGCGCAGCACTTCCACGAGCCGGCCGAGCACGCAGAACGCGGCGTTGTTGTAGGAGAACATCTCGCCGGGCGGGAACAGCTGGGGTACGTCACCCAGGGTGGCGACGTACTTTTCGACGCAGTCGGCGCCGCGGCCGGTGTCGGTGAAGATGTCGCCTTCGAACCCGGCGGTGTGGCACATCAGCTGCCGGACGGTGATCCGCGCGGCCGCGTCGTCGTCGGCGAGCACGAACTCCGGCAGGTACCGCCGGACCGGCTGGCCGAGGTCGAGCACGCCGTCGTCGACGAGCTGCATCGCCAGCGTCGCCGTCCAGACCTTCGTGATGGAGCCGATCTGGAACAGCGAATCGACGTCGGCTTCGACGCCGGTGCCCTTGTTGAGCACGCCGGCGGCGTGGTCGATGATCTCGCCACCGGCGTAGACGGCGACGGCGGCGCCGGGGACCTGGTGTTCGGCCAGCAGCGCGGGGAGGCGGCGGTCCAGCCAGGCGGCGAGTTCGGGGAGTTTCGACATGGGGAGCCTCTCGTTTCGCTAGGCGAGCCAGGATTTCGCGGTGGTCACCTCGGCCAGCCGCTCGGGGACCGGGGTGACGCCGAGGCCGGGGCCGGACGGCACCGGCAGCCGCCCGGCCTCGAGCACGAACGGCTCGGTGATGTCGGTGCGGTAGAACCGGTCCGACGCCGAGGTGTCGCCGGGCAGGGTGAAGCCGGGCAGCGACGCGAGCGCGACGTTGGCGGCCCGGCCCAGCCCGGTTTCGAGCATTCCGCCGCACCAGACGGGGACACCGTGCGCGGCGCAGACGTCGTGCACCCGTCGCGCTTCCAGGTAACCGCCGACCCGGCTCGGCTTGATGTTCACGATCCGGCAGGCGCCGAGCCGGATGGCGTCCGCGGCCGACCGCGCCGACACGACGGTCTCGTCCAGGCAGATCGGCGTCCGAAGGTGCTTCGCCAGCTCCGCGTGGCCGAGCACGTCCTCTTCTTCCAGGGGCTGCTCGATCAGCAGCAGCCCGAACGGGTCGAGCCGCTGCAGCTGCGGCACGTCCGAGAGCGTGTACGCCGTGTTCGCGTCGACCTGGAGCAGGATGTCGTCGCCGAAGCGCTCGCGGACCGCCTGCACCGGCTCGACGTCCCAGCCGGGTTCGATCTTCAGCTTGATCCGGAGGTACCCGGCGTCGAGGTAGCCGCCGACGACGTCGAGCAGCTGCGGGATCGAGTCCATGATCCCGACGGACACCCCGCACGGCACCGAGTCCGTTGTGGACCCCAGAGCGGTGCCGAAGGACAGGCCGTGCGCGCGCAGCTCGGCGTCGAGCACCGCCATCTCGAGCGCGGCCTTGGCCATCCGGTGGCCCTTGAACTTCGCCAGCAGCGGCGCGACCTTGTTCGCCGTGAGGTCTCCGGCGGCCAGCAGAGCGGGCACGAGGTAGGTGCGCAGCACGTGCTCGACGCCGTCGCCGTATTCCGACGAGTAGAGCGGGTCGGCCATCGCCCCGCACTCGCCCCAGCCTTCGCCTTCGGAGGTCACCGCGCGCAAGAGCAGCAGTTCGCGCGCGGACTGCGTCCCGAACGACGTCCGGAACGGGGCCACCAGGGGCATCCGCACGCGGAGGAGTTCCACACCGGTGAGTTTCACGACTGCTCCCTCGCGACCACGTACCAGCCGGCACGATCGAATCCGGTGACCGAGGCGCCCTCGGCGAGCAGGCCGCCCAGCACGTCCCGCAGCGCGACCCGCCACGCCCGGCCCCGTTCCGGGTCGGCGCGCCGGAGCGCCTCGATGTCCGGTGGGACGGCGACCAGCACCACCGGCGCGTCCGCGGCACCGGTGACCGGTGCGCCGTCCGGACCCGCCGCCAGCGCGACGGCGGCACCACCGGCCCGCAGCGCCGCCGCGTCCACCCGGTCCGGCCGCCCGGCCGCCGCCGCCCGCACCGGCGGGCTCGCCAGGTCCCAAGCGACCATGAGGCGGTCGGTGTCGCCCGTGCCGTTGATGCCGTCCTGCATCGGGCCGTAGAAGTCCGGCAGGTAGTGCGCCGGGCGGGCGGCGAGCTTGGTGAGGTTGAAGTGGGCGTTGCGGCGCACCAGCGGGTCGAACGTCCACGAGATCACCGCGACCTCCTGGCGCAGCGCCCAGGCGCGCTGGTGCAGCTTGAGCGCGAAGCCGATGCCGCGGCCGTGCCCGGGAGTCGCGACCCCGGCGATGTGGCTGTGCAGTCCTCCCTTCGCGGGCTCGCCGAAGAACCCGAAGCAGGCGCCGAGCAGTTCGGGCCCGTCGAACGCCCCGGCCACGTAGTTGCCCGCCGAGACCATCGCCCGCAGCAGTTCGGCCGTCACGAGCGGGTTTCCCGGGGCAGGCCGCCAGATCGACTCGAAGAGCCGGGACACGGCGGCCAGGTCGGCGACTTCGGCCAGGGTCCGGATCCGGACCCCCGAGGCGCCGGCCGCACCGGCCGCCGCGGCGGCCGCCTCGTCCCGCAGCGGCGGGGCGGTGTTCGTCACGACTTCTGTCACGCCCACCATCCTTTCCGGACGCTCGCGCCGGGTCACCGTTGTCCCGCACCGGATTCGCCGCCCGCGTTCGTCGGCGCGGACGAACTTCCCCGGGACAGGACGGTTTCGGCGAGCGCGGTGAGCAGCGCAGTCCGCCGGGGCAGCTCCGCGACGACGACGTGTTCGTCGTCGGCGTGCGCTCCCCCGCCCACCGCGCCGAGGCCGTCGAGCGTCGGAATACCCAGCCCCGCCGTGAAGTTGCCGTCCGACGCGCCGCCGACCGCGGCCTCGGTGAGTGTCCCGGCCGCGAGTTCGTTCGCGAGCACGAACAGCTCCGAAGACGCTCCCGCGTCCAGCGGTGCGCGGTTGATGCCGCCGGCGATGTGGATCCGGGCCTCTTCGTGCACCGGTGCGAGGCTTTTGATGGCGCGGTCGACGCGCTCTTGTTCGGCCGCGTCCCACACCCGCACGTCGACGGCGACGCTCGCCTTGGCGGGCACGGTGTTCGTCGTGGTCCCGGCCGTCAGCGCGGTCGGCACGACGGTGGTGCCCAGGTCCGCGTCGGCGAGCGCGGCGATCGTGAGGATCTGGTGGGCGACTTCGATCCCCGCGTTGACGCCCTTTTCCGGTTCGAGCCCGGCGTGCGCGGCGCGGCCTTCGACCTCGACGCGGTACCGGGAAACGCCTTTGCGGCGCGTCTTCAGCGCGCCGCCGTCGGCCGAGGCTTCGAGCACGAAGACCGCGTCGCAGCTCTTGGCTTCCTCTTCGATCAAGGTGCGGGACAGCGGCGAGCCGATTTCTTCGTCGCCGGTGACGAGGATCGAGAGGCCGTCGCGATCGGGCAGCGCGGCGGCGGCGTGCAGGGCCATCACGACCCCGGCCTTCATGTCGAAGCAGCCGGGTCCGCGCAGGATCCCGTCGCGGACTTCGAAGGGGTGCGTGCGCAGGGATCCCAGCGGCCACACGGTGTCGTGGTGGCCGAGCAGCAGGACCCGCGGCTCGCCGTCGCCGAACCGCCAGCGCAGGTGCGTGCAGCCGTCGGTGACGATCCGTTCGGGCTCGACGCCGAGCAGGCGGCCGCCGATCCCGGCGACGACCTCGGCGCTGCGCGCAACGGCTTCGTGGTCGGCCGAAGGCGACTCGCACCGGACGAGCGTCTCGATGTCGTCGATCACCGCGGCTCACCTCGCAACGGCTTGCCGGGGAGCGCTTCCGGGTCAAGGTTTCCGTCGCGGACCACGGCGACTCCGGCGACGTAGAGGTGCCGGACCCCCTGGGAGGGCCGGGTGGGGTCGACGTAGGTGGCGGTGTCGGTGACCCGTTCCGGGTCGAGGACGACGATGTCGGCGTCGGCTCCGGCGCCCAGGTGGCCCTTGCGGCGGGCGGCGGGTGCGACGTCGTCGAGCAGCCGGGAGGGGAGGTAGGAGCAGCGCCGGAACGCCTCGAGCCAGCTCCAGGTGCCCGTCTCGCGGACCATCAGCCGCAGGGTCTTGGCGAAGGTGCCCGCGGTGCGCGGGTGCGTCCGGCCGCCGGGCGGCAGCGGCCACGCGGTGCTCTCGGAGCGGCCGTCGGGCCAGGACACCGGCATGGCGTCGCTGGCGACGACGGCGTCGGGGAACGCGAGCGCCCGGTGCAGCAGCGCGCGTTCGCGGGGATTCTCCTCGTCGAGGAACTCCAGGAGGCACGGCGCGGCCGGGTCGTCGCGGCGCAGCTGCCGCAGGCGGGCTTCGTCGCGCACTCTCTCCCCCGTCTCGAGGATGACCACGCTCGACGGGCGGAGCCCCTTGAGCCGCAGGCGTTCCGGCTCGATGAAGGCGGCGCCGACCGCGGTGCTGCCCGCGCCGTAGGGGTAGGCCTCGACGGTGACGCGTGACCCGGCGCGGCGGGCGTCGTCGAGGGTGGCGAGGACGCGGTCGATGTGGTGGCCGGAGGTGCTGTTGACGTGGCAGTGGTGCATCGCGGCACCGGTCTCCCCGGCGGCGGCGGCGATCTCCGCCGAGCCGTCGACCGGGATCGCGGGATCGACCTCGACCAGCTCGCGCACGTGGGTGTAGGCCGGCACCCCGGCCGTCGCGGCGAGGTGGGCGACGGCCAGGAACTCCGCCGGCGCGGTCTGGGGCGCGTATCCCATGAGGACGCCGATCCCCAGGGCGCCGTGCGCGAGTTCGGTGTCCAGCAGGGACAGCCAGGCAGCCAGCTCAGTCGGCGACGAAGACCGTTGCCACGCCGGGTTTCCCAGGACGGCCAGGCCGCTGTCGATGTTCGCGTCGGGCTCGATCCCGGCCAGGACCTGCGCCCGGGCGGCGCCCCAGGAGGCGGAGAAGCCGTAGTGCAGCGGCCGCCCGGCCGCGGCGGCTTCGGCGTAGGCCCGCTCGACCGGCATCAGGCCGGCTTCGAGGTCGAGCGCGGTGGTGACACCGTCCATCGCCTGCAGCCGCTGCCCGGCGATCGAGTGCACGTGGCTGTGCAGGTCGACGAACCCGGGTCCGACGACGAGCCCGGTGACGTCGGCTTCGGTGGCATCCGGCGCCACGAGGCCCGGTCCGACCGCTTCGACGGTGCCGCCGGCCAGGAGCACGTCGGCAACGCCGTCGAACCCGTTGCCCGGGTCGACGACCCGGCCGCCCCGCAAGAGTGTCCGCACCCGCCGCCTCCTCGTCACCGCCGATCGAGGTGACGTTAGGAGCATTTCCGCCGGTGCCGTTCGTGCGCGGCGACGAACTCCGGCGCCCCGGTTGATCCGCGCGGACGAACCACGGGCCCACCCGCACGGACGACACTCACACTCGGGCGGACGACACGCGGACCGGCAACACGGCGGCCGCGTGTCGTCCGGCGGGGGTCCGCGGGCCGGTCAGGAGGCCGGGGTCACCGGGGCCAGGAGCAGACCGGTGACCGCGTCGATCAGACCCGCGTCCCCGGGGTCACCCAGCCAGATCACGAGGCCGGAGTCACCGGCGCCAGCAGCAGACCGGTGATCGCGTCGATCAGGCCCGTGCCCGCGTCGTTCCAGCTCGCCCTCGGGGTGGCCGTGCCTTCGGCCAGTGCGCGCTCGCGCTCCGCCGTCATGTGGATCATCAGCTGGCGGGCCATGTCGCCGCGCTCGGCGCGGACCTCGGGGGGCAGGCCGTCCAGGCAGCGGTTCAGGCCCTCGACCGCGCGGGCCAGCGCCGGGGAGGCCAGCGACTCCTCCGCGACGATCGCCCGCAGCGCCGGGTCGGTCATCACCTGGGCGCTGAACCGCGCGAACCACGTCGGGGCACCCAGCTCGTGCAGGTAGCTCGTGGTCGGGCGGACCAGGCACGCCACCCAGTCGCGCAGGTCGCCGTCGCCGTCGATGGCGTCGACGAGTTCCTCGCGCAACCGCTCGATCCGCCCGAAGTGCTTGCGGGCGATCGCGCGGACCAGGTCGACCTTGGTGCCGAAGTGGTAGTTGACCGCGGCGTTGTTGCCCTGCCCGGCCGCCTCGCTGATGTGCCGGTTGGACACCGCGTGCACCCCGTGCTCGGCGAACAACCGCTCCGCCGTGCCGAGGATGCTCTCCCGCGTGGCACTCGCGCGATCCGCCTTGACGTTCATCCACCCACCCGGTCACCCCGACGTTCTGCCGGCCCCCACCTTACGGAGCCGCTCACCGGAGCCGGCCCAGCCACGCCCGCGCCGCGGCCAGATAGCGGCGGCTGAACTCGGCCGACGGTGCCCAGGCCTCGAACCCGTGCGGCCCGCCGGGCACGACGTGGAACGTCGTGGCGACGCCCGCGGCGCGCAGCCGGCGGGCGTATTCGGCGGCTTCGCCGTGGAAGAGGTCGATGTCCCCGACGCCGATCCACGCCTCCGGCAGCCCGGCGAGGTCGTCCCGGCGGGCGGGCACCGCGTAGAGCGGCACGACCGGCGCGCCCGGCTCGGTCCCGAGGTAGGCGCGCCAGCCGAAGCGGTTGAGGCGGTTGTCCCAGACGCGGTGGCCCACGTCGTCCAGGGCGCGCCGGGCGGCGGTGCGGTCGTCGAGCATCGGGCAGAACAGCCACTGCGCGCGCGGCCGCTCGCCCTCGTCGTGCAGGCGCTGCACCAGGGCGGCCGCGAGCCCGCCGCCGGCGCTCTGCCCGCCGACGACCACCCGCTCCGCGGCGACGTGCCCGCGCAGCCACGTCCAAGCGGCGTGGCAGTCGTCGAGCGCCGCCGGGTAGGGGTCTTCGGGGGCGAGGCGGTACTCGGCCGACACCACGGTGATGCCGAGCTCGCGCGCCGTGCCGGCGCAGAACCGGTCGTCCTGGGCCGCGCCGCCGATGACCAGACCGCCGCCGTGGATCCACAGCAGCGTGCGGTCGGACCGCGGCGTCCGCGGCCGGTACACCCGCAGGCCGGGGTGCAGCTCGACGGCGACGTCCGGCAGCGACGGCGGCCGCATCCGGCCGGTCCCCGCCCGGATCAGGCGCCGCACCCAGGCCCGGTCCAGCGGCAGGCGCGGCATCCGCCGGACCTTGGCGCGCAGTTCGGGTGCGACGGCCGACAGCGGCGTGGTCACTGCACCGACCAGCCGCCGTCGGACGGCAGCAGGGCGCCGTTGACGTTCACGCCGTCGTCGGCGAGCAGGAAGGTGATCGACGCGGCCAGCTGCTCGGCCGTGGCGATCGGCGGGATGAGCCCGAGGAACTCCCCGACCCGGCCCTGCCCGAACGCCGACGGCTCGGCGTGCATCCCCATGCCGGTCGCGACCCCGCCGGGCGCGACGGCGTTGACGCGGATGCCGTGCGGCCCGTACATGAACGCGCAGCTGCGGGTGATGCCGACGACGGCGTGCTTCGAGGCGGTGTAGGCGATCCCGGCGGCCGAGCCGCGCAGCGCCGCCTCCGAAGCGACGTTCACGATGGCGCCGGACCCCGCTTCGAGCATCGCCGGGACGACCGCGCGGATGAGCCGGAACGTCCCGTCGACGTTCACGGCGAAGACGCGCCGCCACAGCTCGTCGCTCACCTCGTGGGCCGGGGAGAAGTCGTCGACGACCCCCGCGACGTTGGCCAGCCCGTCGATGCGCGGGCCCGCGGCGGCGAGGATCCGCGCCACGCCGCCCTCGTCGGTGATGTCGGCCGGCACGGCGACCAGCTCCGGCGAGCCGGCCTCGGTGGCGAACCCGGCGGCGAACCCGGCCAGCCGGTCCGCCGAGACGTCGACCGCGACGACCCGGCCGCCTTCGCGGGCGATGCGGGACGCGGTGGCCCGGCCGATGCCGGAGGCGGCCCCGGTCACGACGACCGTCCGGCCCTCGAACCGGCCGGGCACGATCCGCTCGCGCCACCCCGTCCGCCCGGCCGCGGGCGCCGGGACGACACCGTGGTTGGCCCGGCGCACCAGGTCGTCGACGACGTCCCCGGCGAGCCGGCCCTGGCTGAGGGCCACCAGCTGCCGCAGCGGCAGCAGACGGACCGGTGCGAGGACCGTCTCGTCGACCCCCGCCTCGGCGAGCAGGGCGCGGATCAGCGGGCCGCCGTCGGGGTGCGCGACCCAGTCGCCGATCGGGGTGTCCGCGGTGAGCGGAGCCGTGGTGGTCATGGCCGCAGCGTACCCCGAATTAAGTCAAGCGCTTGAGTTAATTCGGCCACGTGGCGAGAACCAGGCGGAGGACGGCAGCACAGCCACTGGCCGCCCGGCCCGCCGGTTCCTACCGTCGAAGCTCGTGCTCGAGATCCTGGCGCCGATCCTCATCGGCCTCCTCTACGTCCTGCTCGGCTCGCTGTTCCCCGAACCGCACCGGCGGCGGTTCAACGCCGTGCTGGTGGGCGGAGCGGGGGCGGCCTACCTCTCCGGCGGCGCGCTCGGGCCGTGGGAGCTGGTGTTCTGCGCGGTGCTGACCTACGTCGCGTTCCGCGGGCTCGACTCGTGGACGTTCATCGGCATCGGCTGGCTCCTGCACACCGGCTGGGACGTCGTCCACCACCTCAAGGGCCAGCCGATCCTGCCGTTCGCCCACGGCTCGTCGTTCGGCTGCGCGATCTGCGACCCGGTGATCGCGATCTGGTGCTTCACCGGTGGCCGGTCGGTGTGGGCGTGGCGGCGGGTTCGCACGCCGCGGCCGGGGGTACCCGGATGACATGAGCGCCGACGTCGAACGCGCCGCGCACGCCTACTGCCCCCGGTGCCACCCGGCTCCGCGGCCCGGGGACGTCCTCACGGCGCTGTGCGGTGCCCGCCACCCCTACTTCGGCCGCCGCGACCGGCCGGTCAACACCTGTCCCGCCTGCGTGACGCTGGCTTCGGCGAACGTCTACGCGTGCGGGCACCCCGGCGCCTGACCCCGCGCGCACCGGAACCGGGTGTTCCGGAACCACCCGGTGGGCCGACCACCTACGCTGACCGGCATGAAGAGGGTGGGGATCGCCACGGCGGCCGCGGCGGTCGCCGCGCTCGCGCTGGCGCTGGTCCTCGGCCTGCTGGGCGGGACACCGACCGGTGCCGGCGACAACGGGGACGGTTATCGGCTGTTCTGCGGACCCGGGCTCACGCCGGCGACGCCGAACCACAAGGCGAGCTGGCTGGGCGGCGTGGTGCTGGACTTCGGGCGCGTCGCGCCCTGCCCGGACCCGCAGCCCTCCAGCGCCGCGGTGCTGTTCGGGTCCGTCGCCAACGGGCACGGCGCGTTCAGCCTCCTCGAACTCGGCTGGTTGTACGTGCTGCTGGTCTTCCTGGTCACGCTGCTCGCGGCCTGGGCGGTGCAGGCCCGCGGCCCGCGGGGGCTGTTGTTCCTGGTGCCGCCGCTGGTGCCCCTGCTCGAGCCCTCCTTCGCGCGGCTGTTCCTCTCGACGTTCGCCGAACCGGCCGGGCTGTTCGGCGCGTACACGCTGTTGTGCGGGCTCGCGGTGATCGCCGCGACCAAGGCGGGTGACGGCTTCGCGCGGCTGGCGGCCCTCGTCCTCGTCGCCGTCGGCGGCGTCGTGGGCGGGCTGGCGAAGATCGGCTTCCTCCCGCTGTTCGTGCTGGCCGTGCTCGTCTGCGCGGTCACCGCTGCCCGGCCGGGCAGCGGCCGCCGGTGGTCCGGCCGGATCGTCGGGCCGGCGCTCGCGGTCCTGCTCGTGCTGGAGATCATCACCCCGGTCCGCGCGAACCTCGCCTGGCAGGAGCGCAACTACGCCGACGTCAACGCGGTGAACCTCGTCTACACCCTCGCGCTGGCCGAGGTGCCGGGCTCGGCGACCCGGCTCGGCCTGCCCGAGGCGGCGCAGGGCAGCGCGGGATACGCGTACTACCCCCGTGGGCCGGAGTCGCTCGCCGGCTCGGACGTGGTGCTGGCCGACCCCGCGGCGATGAAGCACCGGGCATGGGAACTCCTGCTGGAGCACCCGGGCGCGCTGGTCGGCGCGATCGGCACCGGGCTGCAGGCGACGCTGGGCCGGAGCGTGCCGTACCTGCCGGACGAGCCGTGGACGACGGAGACCCGTCCCCTGGACCGCTCCACCCCGGTCAGCGGCGACATGGGCGGCGATCCGGTCACGTTCCGCGCGTGGCTCGACGGGATGGCTGTGCCGTGGTGGCCGGCGCTGCTGGTCCTGCTCGGCCTGGCGGGCGCGGTGGTCGCCCTGGCACGCCGCCGCCGCTCGACGACCCGATACGGCTTCGTCGCCGGCGTGGCGGTGACCGGAGCGCTGGGCATCGCGGCGATGGCGGTGGTCGGCGACGGGTACTTCGAGATAGCCAAGCACGTGTGGCTGGCGGCGTACCTGCTCGACGTCGCGGCGCTTTCGCTGTGCGTCGTGGTGGCCCCGGTGGCGCTGCGGCGGGGCCGGGAACTGTGGAACCGGCGCCGGGGAAGCGAGGTCGTCGCGGCGGAGGAGCCGCGGGCCGCGGAGCCGATCAACTGACCCTCCGTCCACACCGGACAGCCGTGAAGGCCTTCCCCGGCTCTTGCCCCGGCGGAAGGCCCCCACGGCCCGGAATCACGCAACCAGCGAGGACAGCGGCACCGCGAACACCGACCGCCCGCAGGTCTGGTTCTTCGCCGTGCAGTCGGCCGTCGACCACTCGGACTGGGACCACACCAACCCCGTCGACGAGTCGTAGGTCAGCGCTTCCGGGTGGACCGCCCAGCAGGCCGTCGTGCCGGTGCCGCAGGTGGCGGAGCTGCTCTTCGCCGTCGTTTGGGTCCAGAGCTGGCCATTGATCGTGGCCGAGCTGTGGGCGACGTACCACTTTCCGCCGTTGGACAGCACGCCCTGCATGTTGCCCACCGAGCTGCGGAGCGCCTCGGTCGCCACCACGGTGCCGGACGAGGCCGCCAGCAGGTAGTCCGTGCCCATCGGGTAGCGGTAGAGGCGGCCGTGCAGGCTCTGGTCGGAGAAGTACTCCGTCGTCACGACGCTGGCCGGGCTGGTGCTGCGGTCCAGGGACATCGACGAGAAGCACGGCACGCCCGTGTCGGAGGCCATGCTGCAGGTGCCGCCCGAGTACGTGTAGTAGCCGACCTGCATCATCGCGTACTTGTAGGTGTAGGCGGCGTACCCGCCCGAGGTCTTGCCGATCGTGTTCGAGGTCGTGTCGGTCATCTGCAGGATGTGCTTGGTGCTGAACACCCGGATGGCGGTCGAGGTACTGCCTTCCGCCGTCACGTAGATCTTGTCGCCGTACCAGGCCATCCCGCCCAGGTGGGCCTGCGCGGCGGTGAAGCTGGTGCCGGTGCTGTTCGGCACGGCCAGGTAGAACATCCGGTACGACGGCGAAGCCGGGTCGTTGTAGTTGATCGCCTGGATCCGGGCGTCGTTGTAACGGCCGAGCTCGTCGGTCCCGTGCCAGCCGGACAGGATGATCTTGTCGGCGCCCCACATCCCGTCGTCGTCGGCGTCGCCGGAGGTCGTGATGCCCTGGGGGCTCCACGTCGTCGTGCCGGCCCGGTCGGCGTCCCAGCACATCGACTTGGTGGCCACCGGCGCCTTGGGCAGCGCGGCCTTCTCGGCGCCGGTGCAGCCGGTCATGTCGTAGCTGGTGTCGTTGACGACGGTGTTGAGGCTGACGTTCGGCAGCGCACCGTCCAGTGTGGTCAGCGCGGCGGCCGGCGTGGCGTGCCACACCAGGCTCTGCTTGGCCGTCGTCGTCAGCGGGTCGCTGTAGGCGGCGCTCGCCGTGCCGGGCAGCGCGAGTGCGCCGGCCGCCACGGCCAGCGCGAGCAGGATGACCTTCGGGATTCGCATGGGAGCAGTACGCCAGGCGGCCATCCAATATCCGTACACCGGTGTTGTACGGCTCTTGTACTGCCGCGGCCGGCCAGCGGGTCATTCCTCCCGCAGGTGCTCCAGGCTCGTGCTCCGCCACAGCGCCGGCAGCGTCGCCGCCGTCACGAGCAGCACCGCCGCGGCCGCGGCCGCCGCGAGCAGGCCGACGGCCGCCACGTCGACCACCATCGGGCGGTGCACCACCAGCGTGAGCAGCAGCCAGTCGAGGCCGAGCCCGGTGAGCACGGCGACGACCACCGCCACCGCCACCGGGATCGTCAGCTGCCACAGCAGGGACCGGGCGAGCATCCCGCGCCCGGCGCCGTCGGCCATGAGCGCGGCGAGGCTGCGCCGCCGTTCCCTCAGCTGCTCCCACGCGGCGATCAGCAGGCTGCCCGCGGCGAGCAGCAGCACCAGGACCGAGCCCACCGACAGCACCCCGGTGATGAGCGCGTAGGTGCCGTCCCGTCCGGTGCCCAGCGAATCGACGCTGCCGGTCCAGCCCACGACGTTGCGCACCCGTTCCACCAGGTCCGGACCGGCGGCGGGGATCGTCGCGGTCGAGCTCAGCCCGAGGCCGGTCGCCGTGGCCAGCGCCGCCGTCGTGACGAACAGGGTCCCCGGTTCCTGGCCGCCGGTCCGGTGGTACCGTTCGGCCGGGATCGTCCATTGTGGAGGTCCGGGCGGCCGTGCGGTGCCGAACCAGAGCCGTTCCCCGGGGCCGGGGCCCGCCGCCCCTCCCGCGTAGACGTCGCCGTCCCGGCAGTCCGCGATCGCGAGCGCGGCGCACGTTCCCACGACGACGGAAGCCGTTTCCCCGGCCGCGTTCCGCAGTGTGCCACCGGTCTCCACGCGGACGTCGCCCAGTCCCGGCAGTGCGTGGAGAGCGGTGGTGAAGGCCTGGACGTCGGCGAGGCTCGTGGCGAAGGCGGTCACCAGCACCCGGACGTCCGGTTCCGGCGGCCGGTCGCTCTCGGCGCGGGCGTAGACGCCTTGCAGCGTGATGGATCCGGCCAGCACCACCGCGATCCCGCTCACCAGGCGGGCCGCCGTCGCGCTGTCGAGCTGGAGCCGGCGCACGGCCAGCAGCCAGGCGGGCGAACCGCCGCCGAGCACGCCGGCGACGCGCTCGACCAGCCACGGCAGCACCACGGGAACGGCCGCGAGCACCAGCACCACACCGGCGACGACCAGGGGGTTGCGGGGATCATCGGTGCCCAGCCCGCTCACCACCGACGCGCCGCCGGCGACCGCGGGCAGCAGGCGCCACCAGAGTTTCCGCCGCAGCCGCGTCCCGCGCCGCACGACCCCGAGCGGTTCGATGACCACCCGCCGCAGCGCGAAGACGGCCGCCGCGCACGCCAGCAGCGGCAGGGCCAGCAGGGCCGGGACGCCGAGGCGCCAGTCGGGCACGACGTCGGCGGCGAAGATCCCGCCGCGGAAGGCGGACACGGTGATCGCCGGGACGAGTGCGCGCACCAGCAGGAACAGCCCCGCGCCGGCCACGAGCCCGGCCACCGAGGCGAGCAGGGCCTCGCCCGCGGCGATCCGGCGCACCTGGTCGCGGTCCGCACCGACCAGGCGCAACGCGGCCAGCCGCCGGTCGCGGGTCGCCGCGGCGAGCCGCGTGCTCGTGACGACGAAGACGAACACCGGTACCAGGCACGTCGTCGCGCCCACGACGACCAGCAGCAGCTCGACCGGGTCGAGGTCGCGGCGGTGAGGCGGGCCGCCGAAACCGCTCGCCGGAAAGGCGCGCGGCTGCCCGGCGACGGTGTCGGAGCCGAGGTAGAAGTACAGCTCGTTCGGCCCGGTCAGCCCGGCCTCCCCGATGGTGCCGAGCACCCGCTGGGGGAACCGCGGGCGCAGCAGCTCCCCCTCCGGCGACCGCAGCAGGGCGGCGAGCGCCGGGGACAGCACCACCTCCCCGGGCCCCGGCAGCCGGTCGACCCCGGGCGCGGCGGGCGGGTGCGGCCCGGTCGGCTGCACCAGGTAGCCCTGCAGGCCCCGCCCGCGGAACTCGTCGCTCCGCGCGGCGGCCTGGACGGGATCGACACCGGCGACGGCCGCGGGAAGCGGCGTACGCGCGGCGGCCCGCTCGGCGCGCGCGGCGAGCATGTGCGGCAGCGATGTCGCGGTGAGCAGGACGACGACCCCGAGACCGACCCCGGCGGCGGTCAAGCTGAGCCGCACCAGCGCCGTCCGCGCCCCACCGCCGCCGACCGCGAGCCGCACGCCGAGAAGCAGGTCGGCCGTCCAGCGCCGGATCACGGGGTCGCCTCGGGCCGCGGCGTCCGGGCGTCGCCGGTGCGCACGTGATGCCCTTGGCGGGCCGGTCGAGCCGGGTGGCCACCGCCGGTGCGCACGTGGTCTCCCCCGCCAGCCGGTCGAGCCGGGCGGCCACTGCCAATCCTCACGCGAACTCCTCCGCCGGCCGGTCGAGCCGGGTGGCCACCGCCGGTGCGCACGTGGTCTCCCCCGCCGGCCGGTCGAGCCGGGCGGCCACTGCCAATCCTCACGCGAACTCCTCCGCCGGCCGCTCGAGCCAGGCGGCCGCCGGCTCCAGCCACCGGAAATCCGCCTCCCGGCGGAACAGCGCGCGCTCGGGGGCCACCCGAGCAGGGCGAGCCGATCGACATTCCACCCACTCTACACGGTGTGTATAGCTAGAGTTTATACACCCGGTTCATAGCGATTACCGCTTCTCGACGACCGCCGCCAAAACCGCCCGCAGCGATGTCGCCGGACGGCCCAGCAGGGTCTCCAGATCGGGGCCGGTCGTGGCGAACTCGCCGCGCCGGGCGGCGCGGAACATCCCGAGCAGCAGGTCCGCCTGGGCCGCCGGAACACCGTGCCCGGTCAAGCGGGCCACCCATTCGGCGTCGCCGGTCACGACGCGCCGGATGGGCCGTCCGGTGAGCTCGGTCAGCAGGGCGGCGACGTCCTCGAGGTCGAGGGCCACCGGTGCGGTCAGCGGCGGCGTCGGCCCGTCGAACCGGCCCTCCCCGGCCAGGATGATCGCCGCGGCTTCGGCGAGGTCGGCGTGTGCGGTCCAGGACACCGGCCCGTCGGCGGGGGCGGCCAGCTCGCCGGTCCGCAGCGCCTCACCCAGCAGCAACGGCACCGTGCCGGCGTAAAAACCGTTACGCAGCGCGGTGAACGGCGCACCCGCGAGCCGGCCCTCGGTCGCGGCGTGGTCGGCCATGGGCGCGAACAGCGAATCGGCGGCCGCACCCTGGTGGCTCGTGTAGAGGACACGCTTGGCCCCCGCTTCGCGCGCGGCCTCGATCGCCGCGACGTGGTGCGCAACCGCCGCTCGGCCCGTCTCGTCCGTCGAGACGACGAGGACCTGCGCCGCGCCCTCGAACGCCTCGGCGAGCGAGCCCCGATCGGCGAAGTCGCCGCGCCGCACGCGGACTCCCCGGGCGGCGAGCCCGGCCGCCCGGCCGGGATCACGGACGCTGACGCCGACCTCGCCGGCCGGAACCCGCTCGAGCAGCCGGTCGACGATCTGCGAACCGAGCTTGCCGGTCGCCCCGGTGATGACGATCATGGTGCACCCCTTCTCGACGTTTACACTGATACTAACCAGGTTATCACCATCGATAGCAATATTGCGTTACCATCGGAACCATGGTGAACCGGGCCGAAGTGCGGGAGAAGATCGTCGAAACGGCGGCCCGGCTGCTCCACGAGCGGGGCGCTGCGGCGGTCACGATCCGCGGGGTCGCCCAGGCGGCCGGGCTCCAGCCACCGGCTCTCTACCGCTTCTTCGAGGACAAGGACGCGCTGCTCGACGCCGTCGCCGAGCACGTTTTCACCACCTACGTCGCCGAGAAGTCGCTCGACGCCGCGAGCGCCGACCCGGTGGCGGACCTGCGGGCGGGCTGGGCCGCGCACATCGGCTTCGGCCTGGCCAACGCGGCGCTGTTCGGCCTGCTCGTCGCCCCCGGCCGCGTCTCGCCCGCGGCGGAGGCCGGGCTGGCGGTCCTGCGCGCCCGGATCCACCGCCTCGCCCGGACCGGGCGGCTGGCCGTTCCCGAGAGCCGCGCGGCCGGGATGGTCCACGCCGCCGGCACCGGCACCGTCCTCACCCTGCTGGCCACGCCCCCGGAGAGCCGGGATCCCGGTTTCGCCGACGCGATGTTCGAGGCCGTGGCGCGGCAGATCCTCACCGGCCCGCCGGCGGCTGCCCCGGACGGCACTCCGGCCGCGCTGCCCGCCCCGCCGACGCTCACCGAGGCCGAACGAGCCCTGCTGGCGGAGTGGCAGAACCGCCCCGCGCCCACCGGCTGAGCTCGTCAGCCGGGCCGCAGCTCCCCGGCGCCGGGCTCCCTGGATGGCCGCACCGCGGTGACCGCGCGAGCGGCGGTAAGTTATTCCCGCCCAACGGGATTGAGCTGTTCGTGCACATTCTTGCCTGCGACGTAACAACTTTCGGGCTTCGCGCGCCATACCGGACGGCGTTCGCGCCAGTCCGGTCCCCGCCGCACGAGGAGTTCGTGATGGGTTATCGCCGTTGCACGATCCAACGAAGATCAAGACGCGCGCTGGCGGCAGGGGTGGTTGTGCCCCTCGCCGGTGCCCTCGCCGTGGCCGTCGCCGCCGCGGCTCCGGCCGCCGCCGTGCCAACCGGGTTCACCGACACGGTCGCGATCGGCGGGCTCAGCTCGCCGACCGCCGCCGCGTTCGCCCCCGACGGGCGCGTGTTCGTCGCGGAGAAGAGCGGCCTGGTCAAGGTGTTCGACTCCCTCGCCGACCCGACGGCGACCGTGTTCGCCGACCTCCGCACCCCGACCCAGGACTTCTGGGACCGCGGCCTGCTCGGGCTGGCGGTCGACCCGGCCTTCCCCGCGCGGCCGTACGTCTACGTCTCCTACACCCTCGACGCCCTGCCGGGCGGCACCGCGCCGAAGTGGGGCGACACGTGCCCGACGCCGCCGGGCGCGACCGACTCCGGCTGCGTCGTGACCGGTCGCGTCTCCCAGCTGACCATGGGCGCCGCCGGGACGGCGGTCAGTGAAAAACCCCTGGTCACCGGCTGGTGCCAGCAGTACCCCAGCCACTCGGTCGGCTCGCTGGCCTTCGGCCCGGACGGCGCCCTGTACGCGGGCGGCGGCGACGGCGCCAGCTTCAACTTCACCGACTACGGCCAGGTCGGCAACCCCTGCGCCGACCCGCCTTCCCCCGCCGGCACGAACCTCGCCCCGCCGTCGGCCGAAGGCGGAGCGCTGCGTTCGCAGTCCCCGCGGCGCCCGGCCGGGCAGCCCGTGCTGCTCAACGGCGCACTCCTGCGCATCGACCCCGACACCGGCGACGGCCTGCCCGGCAACCCGTTCGCGAGCAGTTCCGACGCCAACGCCCGGCGCGTCATCGCCTACGGCGCCCGCAACCAGTTCCGGTTCGGCTTCCGGCCGGGCACCGGGGAACTGTGGGCCGGTGACGTCGGCTGGAACACCTGGGAAGAGATCAACCGCGTCGCGAACGCCGGCGACGGGGTCGCGGAGAACTTCGGCTGGCCCTGCTTCGAAGGCACCGCGCGCCAGGCCGGCTACGACGGCGCGAACCTCGACCGCTGCGAATCGCTGTACACGGCAGGCGGGCAGACCGCGCCGTACTACGCCTACAACCACAACGCCAAGGTCGTGGCGACCGACCCGTGTCCCACCGGCGGCTCATCGATCAGCGGGATCGCCTTCGAATCCGGCAGCAACTACCCGGCCGACTACGCCGGCGCGCTCTTCTTCGCCGATTCCTCGCGCGGCTGCATCTGGGCGATGCAGGCGGCCGGCGGCCAGCCCAGCCCGAGCAAGCTGGTGCCCTTCGTGACCGGCGTCAGCACACCCGTGCAGGTGCTCACCGGCCCCGGCGGCGACCTCTTCTACGTCGCGCTGGGCAGCGGCGAACTACGCCGGGTGAGCTACGCCGGCGGTACCAACCGGCCGCCGGTGGCCGTGGCCACGGCGACGCCGTCCAGCGGGGCGGCCCCGCTCGCCGTGCAGTTCGACGGCACCGGCTCCACCGACCCGGACGCCGGGGACACGCTGTCGTACGCGTGGGACCTCGACGCGGACGGCGCCTACGACGACTCGGTGGCCTCGCGGCCCACCTGGACCTACACCACCGCGGCGGTCGTCGACGCCGGGCTGCGGGTGACCGACTCCCACGGCGCGACGGCGGCCACGACGGTCCGGGTGACCGTCGGGACCCCGGCCGGGCTCGACCCGGTGCCGGTCATCGACACCCCGAGCCCGGCGCTGACCTGGTCCGTCGGGCAGACGGTGGCCTTCTCCGGCCGCGCCGTCGACGCCCAGGACGGCGAACTGCCGCCCTCGGCGCTGTCCTGGCGGCTGGCCATCCGGCACTGCGCGGCCAACGGCACCTGCCACACCCACAACGTGCAGGACTTCCCCGGCGTCGCCGCGGGAACGTTCGTCGCGCCGGACCACGAGTACCCGTCGTACCTGCAGCTCACGCTGACCGCGACGGACTCGACGGGCCGCACCGGCACGAAGACGATCGACCTCCAGCCGAAGACGGTGACGCTGAACTTCACCTCGAACCCCAGCCAGGCGATGCTCACCGTCGGCGGGACCCAGCAGCGGACGCCGTTCTCCCGGACGGTGATCGCCGGATCGACCAACTCGATCAGTGCGAACAGCCCGCAGAACCTGCCCCCGTCGAACCTGAAGTACGCCTTCACCAGCTGGGCGCACGGCGGGCCGCGGACGCAGAACATCGTGGCGCCGTCGGCGACGGCCACCTACCAGGCGAACTACCGGCTCTGCTGGCTGCTGCAGCCCTGCTGAGCGGGATGACCCGGCGCCGCGTGGCGCCGGGTCATTCCCCGGGGTTCTTCGTCTTCTCGGCCTTCTTCGAGGCTTTCGAGGATTCCTTCGCGGCCTTCGACGACTCCTTGGCCGCCTGCTTGGATTCCTTCGCGGCTTCCTTGTCCGGGTTGTTCCCGACCCCGTTGCCGTTGTTCCCGTTGCCGTTGTTCCCGTTTCCGTTGTTGCCGTTCCCGTTGCCCGCCGCCGCCGGTGACCCGGATTCCGCGGCCCCGGCCGCCGGCTGCGTTCCGGTCGTTTCCACGCCCGGAACCGCGGGCCCGGACGCGCCGGCGTCCGACGTCGGCGCGACGCCGCCCGGCGGGACACCGGCGCGGGAGCCGGCCTGCGGCCCGGTCCGCACGGGCTGGGTCGTCGTGCCTTCGCCGCCGGAGAGCGGCGGCGGAGCGTCGGGGGAGCTGCTCGCTCCGATCGTCACCGTCGTGACCAGGGCCGCGCCCGCGGCGGCCACCTTCGCCGCCGTGGCCCACGACAGCGCGGACGCGCTCGTGCCGGTGGCGGCACCGGAGGTGGCCAGCGAACCGGTGGTGGACAACCACTGCGAGACGATCGGGACGCCCAGGATGAGCGGGGCCACCGCGGCGGGCAGCTCCTCGTTCAGCTGCCGGAGACCGGCGGCCAGCTCCCGGCAGTCCGGGCAGCGGTCGAGGTGGGCGGCGATCCGGTGCGCCTTGTGGTCGGAGATGCCGTCGCGCACCCACCGGGCCAGCTGGCCGGTGACGTTCCGGCAGTTGCGCCGCCGGGCGGCGGGAACGTGCTGGTCCAGGTAGGCCTGACGCAGGCCCTCCCGGGCCCGGTAGGCCAGCGCGGCCACCCCGTTCGGCGTCATCCCGAGGTCCTCGGCGATCCGCGCGGGCGGTTCGCCGTCGATCTCGGTCCGCCACAGCACCGTCCGCCACCGCTCGGGCAGGCTCGCGAACGCGTCCGCGGCGACCGTGGCGTGCATCCGGCTGCCCACCGGCTCGTCGCTGCCGGCACCCGGCAGGACGTCCGGCACCTCGGCCACCAGCGAAACGGCCGAGTCGCGCCGGCGCCAGCTGATCATGGTGTTCCGGATGGTCGTCAGCAGGTACGGCCGGAAATCCTCGTCCGGGCCGTCGCCGGAACGCAGAATCCGCAGTACGCGGGTGAATCCTTCGGCGATCAGGTCCTCCCGCTCCGCCCGGTCGGCCGCGATCGCGGCCGCCACCCGGCGGGCGGCGGCGAGGTGCCGGTCGTAGAGCTCGCCGTACGCCGCGATGTCGCCACCGCGGACCGCCGCGATCAAGGCCGCGTCGCTCGGGACGTCCGTCGTCCCGGCCACCGCCGGCGCCACTTCGGTCACCACACCCCCTCGCCGTGCGGATGCACGTGCAGAACGTCCCGAGATAGTCGCGCAACGAGTGACCCCTGCGCAAGGTTGCGGCCCCGAAAGCACTTTCCCGGATTTCGCGCGCGGCGAGTGCCGGGCACGTGGACTTGTCACATCCCTGAGCGTTCCCGGGTGGGTTCCGGCCGGTTCGCGGGCCCGGCGTTGCCCTCGTCATTACCGTCGAGTAGAAGACAAAGGCGGTGGCCGGACCGGTCACCGCCCATTGTCCGATGTGGACGGTGGCGAGGCTGGAGCCGCTCGCCGCCGTCGACCACCAGAAGGGTTTACCCATGCGCAGAGCCCTGCTCGTGCTGCTGACCGTGCTCCTATCGGTCCCGGTGCTCACCGGGACCACGGCCCAAGCCGCGCCGTCCGCCGCGGCGCCCACCGTGGCCGCGGTACCCGCGAACGCCGGACGGGGCTGGCCGGTCAGCGGCGCCCAAGGCGTCCTCGACCTCGCCTCCCGCGGGTACGTCGAGGAGGAGTACCTTCTGTCCGGTCAGGCCGACACGTTCGACCAGGTGGGTCTGTGGACCGAAGACGGCCGCTGGGCCACGCGCGTGGCCACCACCGGCAACCCGTACACCACCCGGCTGGTCGTGGTGCGCCCGCGCGATGCCGCGCGGTTCACCGGCACGGTCGTGGTCGAATGGCTCAACGTCAGCTTCGGCGTCGACATCCCGGTGGACTTCTCGCAGTCCTACGAGCACTTCATCCGCGAGGGCTACGCCTACGTCGGCGTCACGACCCAGAAGGCCGGGGCCGACAAGCTCAAGAGCCTCGACCCCGCCCGGTACGGCGCCGTGAACCTCAGCAGCGACGCACTGTCCTACGACGTCTTCGCCCAGGCCGCGCAGGCGATCCGGGCGACCCCGCAGCTGCTGGGCGGCCGGACGCCGTCGGTCGTCCTCGGCACCGGGCACTCGCAGTCCGCGCTCCGGCTGACCACCTACGCGAACGCGATCCAGCCCGTGCGGCGCAACCACGACGGCTTCATGATCCACGGCCGGGCCGCGCTCGCGGCCCCGATCGGCGACGGCGTCGTCGGCCCGCTGTCGGCCCGGATCCGCACCGACCTCGGCGTCCCGGTGTTCGTCCTGCAGTCGGAGACCGACGTCATCGCGTCGGCTTCGGTCCGGCAGGACACCGCGCTCGTGCGCACGTGGGAGGTCGCCGGCACCGCGCACGCCGACCAGTATGGCCTCAACCTGTACAACGCGGCCAACGCCCGGGACAAGTCGATCAACGGCGGCGCCCCGACGACGTGCGACAAGCCGGTCAACAGCATGACGTTCCGCTATGCGGAAAACGCCGCGTTCCGCTACCTGGACCGCTGGGCGCGCGGCGGCGCGGCCCCGCCCACGGCCGCGCCGATCGCGATGCTGCTCAACCTCATCATCCTGCGCGACGGCGACCAGAACGCCCTCGGCGGCGTCCGGCTGCCCGACCTGGACGTCCCGGTGGCGTCCTACTCGCCCAACAACAGCGGCGGCAACGTGCCGGGCGCGTGCCTGCTGCTGGGCACGACCACGCCGCTGACGCCGGCGCGCATCCGGCAGCTCTACCCGGACCACGCCACCTACGTCGCCAAGTTCACCGCGGCGGCGGACCGGGCCCTGCGGGCGGGCTACCTGCTGCAACCCGACCGCGACGAGGCCGTGGCCAGGGCCCAGGCGGCCCCGGTGCCGTAACCGTCCACAATGGAATTTTTGTGGTGAGCCCGCCCCGCACCGGGGCGGGCTCACCGTCGAAACCACCGAAACACCTCCCCGCCACCGCGGTTCTCGCTACCCTGGCCATCCGATTCCGAACAGATGAGGAGGTGGCGATGCGGTTCAAGGGTTTGCGCGTCGCGGTCGCAGCGCTGGTTGCCCTGGCGCTGGCCGTGCCCGCCCAAGCCAGTCCGCGGCCCGATCAACCGGTTTCGCTGGGGGGCAAGAAGGTTCTGCTGGTCAACGACGACTCGGTGCAGGCGGCGAAGCCCGACGGCTCGGACGGCCGGGGCATCTACGTGCTCCGGCAGGCGTTGTGCCGGGCCGGAGCCGATGTGGCGATCGTCGGCCCGTGGGCATCACAGGGCGCGAAGAGCCGGTCGACGGCGGGGTCACCGGCGGCGGCCGTGGCGACACCGCTGGCGGTGCCCGCCGAGTTCGCGGCCGACTGCGCGAACGCGCCGGGGCACGGCTTGGTGCTGGGCGCCTGCCAAGGCAGCGTCCCCTGCGTTCCCGGCAGCCCGTCGATCACCCCGGCGGACGTGGTCGAGCTCGCGCTGACCGGCGTCCTGCCGCAGCGGCTCGGCTGGACCAACGGCCCGGACCTGGTCGTTTCCGGGGTCAACGCGGGCCCCAACACCGACGTCTCGATCAACCTGTCGGGCACGGTCGGCGCGGCCACCGCGGCGGTCGAGCGGGGCGTGCCGACGGTGGCGGTCAGCGCCGGCACCCGCGTGGCACCCCCGCCGTCGACCGAGACCTACGCGGCCGCGGCCGACGTCGTCGTCCGGTTGCTCGCGTCGCCCCGGGTGTGGTCGCTCGTGCGGGACATGGTGCTGGTGAACGTGAACCAGCCGGACGTCACGCCGGGGTCCGGGCCGTCGCCGGTGCGCTGGACGTCGGTCGGCCGGGTGGCGCAGGGCTGGGTGACGTACGTGCCGTCGGGCGACGGGACGTACCAGCTTTCGTACAACCCGGTGACACCGGCGCCGCAGTTCGAAGAAGGCAGTGACACGAAGGCCTTGTTCGACGGGTACGTGAGCGTGTCGGCGGTCGCGGTCAACCGCGGTTACACCGGCCGGCTGCCCGGCTGAGGCGGATCCGGGGGACGCGCGGCGCGTGTCCCCCGGATCACTGAAACCTGTTCCACTTCGTCGTCAAGCTGACAAACCCGTCCCGATCGCCGTATCTTGTCCAGAACAGTAACGTGTTCTAGCGTGGCGCCGTGAAAGGGACCGGGATGGACGAGCAGGCGATGCGGTATCCGAACCACCTCGGCCACCTGGTCGTCTCGGCCTTGAAACGGCACCGGGACAAGCCGGTCATGGTGCTGGGCGACACCACGATGACCGGCGGCCGGACCGCCGAGCAGGTCAGCCAGTACGCCCAGGCCTTCGAGGCGCTCGGCGCCGGCACGGGCGCGCCGGTCGCGCTGCTGTCGCTGAACCGGCCGGAAGTCCTGCTCATCATCGCCGCCGGTCAGCTGCAGGGCTCGCGGCGCACCGCGCTGCACCCGCTGGGGTCGCTCGACGACCACGCCTACATCCTCGCCGACGCCGGCATCACCACGCTGATCATCGACCCGGTGCCCGCCTTCGTCGACCGCGCGCTCGGCCTGCTCGAAAAGGTCCCCGGCCTGACCCAGGTGCTCACCATCGGGCCGGTGCCCGAGCCGCTGGCCCACGTCGGCAAGGACCTGACGGCGGCCGCCGCGACGTTCGGGCCAGAGCCGTTGGAGCCCGTCGCGCTGCCGCCGGACCAGGTCGTTTCGATCACCTACACCGGCGGGACGACCGGCAAGCCCAAGGGCGTCATGGGCACCGCGCAGGCGATGACCACGATGACGCAGATCCAGCTCGCCGAGTGGGAGTGGCCTGAAGCGCCGAAGTTCCTCATCTGCACCCCCCTTTCGCACGCCGGCGCGGCGTTCTTCGCCCCGACCCTGCTCAAGGGCGGCTCGCTGATCGTGGTGCCGAAGTTCGACCCCGCCGAGGTCCTGCGGATCATCGAAGAGCAGCGGATCACCGCGACCATGCTCGTGCCCACCATGCTCTACGCGCTGATGGACCACCCCGACTCGCGCACGCGCGACCTGTCTTCGCTGCAGACGGTGTACTACGGGGCCGCCTCGATCAACCCGGTGCGCCTGCGCGAGGCCATCAACCGGTTCGGGCCGATCTTCGCCCAGTACTACGGCCAGTCCGAGGCGCCGATGGCGATCAGCTACCTCGCCAAGGGCGACCACGACGACGCGCGCCTGGCGTCCTGCGGCCGTCCGTCGGCCTTCCTGCGCACGGCGCTGCTCGGCCCGGACGGCACCCCGGTCGCGCCCGGCGAGCCGGGCGAGATCTGCGTGGCGGGCCCGCTGCTCGCCGGCGGGTACTGGAACCTGCCGGAGGTGACGGCGGAGACGTTCCGCGACGGCTGGCTGCACACCGGCGACGTCGCCCGCGAGGACGAGGACGGCTTCTGGTTCATCGTCGACCGGGTCAAGGACATGATCGTCACGGGCGGGTTCAACGTGTTCCCCCGCGAGGTGGAGGACGTCGTGGCCGAGCACCCGGCGGTCGCCCAGGTCGGCGTGATCGGCACCCCGGACGACAAGTGGGGCGAGGCGGTGACGGCGGTCGTGGTGCTGCGGGAGGACGCGGACCACGACGACGCCGCGATCGAGCGGCTCACGGCCGAGATCCAGGCGGCGGTCCGCGAGCGCAAGGGCCCGGTGCACGTGCCCAAGCAGGTGATCGTGGCGGCGTCGCTGCCGATGACGGGGCTGGGCAAGCCGGACAAGAAGGCGCTGCGTGCCCGGTACGAGCCTCGCAGCGCCGACGTGTAGGGCGTTATACGGCAGCCGGCCTTTGGCGAAAGGAGGTACGCTCACGGCGACATAGTCAACAAATTGAGTACATGAGGTGAGGGTATGAGCAGCTTCCGCAAAGCCGTCGAGGCGCGCGATCCCGACGCCATGGCCGCGACGCTGGCGGAGAACGTGGTCTTCCGCAGCCCGGTGGCGTTCCGGCCGTACCCGGGCAAGGCGATCACGGCCGCGATCCTGCGCGGCGTGCTGCGCGTGTTCGAGGACTTCCGTTACGTGCGCGAATTGACCGGCGCCGAGGGCCGCGACCACGCCCTCGTCTTCGAGGCCCGCATCGGCGACGTGCGGGTCGAGGGCTGCGACTTCCTGCACCTCGACGGCAACGGCCTGATCGACGAGTTCACCGTGATGGTCCGGCCGCTGTCGGCGGCGCAGGCGCTGGCGGAGGCGATGACCGCGCAGTTCGACCGGATCCAGCGCGAAGCAGTCAACTAGTTGAGCATGGCACTGCGGCACGCGCTGCTGGCCGCGCTGCTCGAGGGCGAGGCGTCGGGCTACGACCTGGCCAAGGGGTTCGACGCGTCGGTGGCGAACTTCTGGGCGGCCACCCCGCAGCAGCTCTACCGGGAGCTCGACCGGATGGCGGCCGACGGCCTGGTCCGCGCCCGGGTCGTCCACCAGGAGCGGCGTCCGGACAAGCGGCTGTTCTCGCTGACCGAAGCCGGGCACCGGGCACTGCACGGCTTCACGGCGCGCCCGCCCCGCCCGGGTGTGATCCGCGACGAGCTGCTGGTGCAGGTCCAGGCCGTGGACGCGGGCGACGAGGCGGCGGTCCGGCGCGCACTGGCGGAGCGGATGGCCAGGGCGGAGGCCAAGATCGCCGGCTACGAGCGGCTCCGCGCACGGCTGCTGGACGGCCGTTTCGAAGACGACTACCTCGCCGAAGCCGAGCGGATCGGCCCCTACCTGACGCTGATGCGGGGCCTGTCGTTCGAGCGGGAGAACCGGCGGTGGTGCGAGCAGTCGCTGAAGGTCCTCGACCGGCGGGCGGCGCGCTAGCGGTCAGCTCAGGCCGGCGTCGTGGACGAGGATCGCCACCTGGGTCCGGTTCGCCGCCTCGAGCTTCGCCATGATGTGTCCGATGTGGACTTTCACCGTCGACTCGCTGACCACCAGCGCCCGCGCGATCTCGGCGTTGCTCAGCCCGCGTCCGATGTGGACGGCCACGTCGTGCTCGCGCGGGGTCAGCACCGACAGCCGGGCCCGTGCCCGCGAAGTGCCGCCCCCGGCGGCGAATTCGGCCAGCAGCCGCTTGGTGATCTTCGGTGACAGCATGGCCTCGCCGCGGGCCGCGACCCGCACCGCGGTCACCAGCTCCCGGGGCGGGGTGTCCTTGAGGAGGAAGCCGGCCGCGCCGTGGCGCAGGGCCGTGTAGACGTACTCGTCGACGTCGAAGGTCGTCAGCACCACCACCGCCGGGGCCGCCGGGTGGCCGGCCAGCCGCTTGACCACCTCGAGCCCGCCGAGCCGGGGCATCTGGACGTCGGTGAGCACGACGTCCGGCCGGTGGCGGTCGGTCAGTTCGACCGCGCGCGAGCCGTCGGTGTCCTCGGCGACCACCTCGACGTCGCCCGCCGACTCGAGGATCATCCGGATGCCGCTGCGGACCAGCTCTTCGTCCTCCAGCAGCACGACCTTGACCGTCACCGCGGGTCCTTCCCCACCGGGAACCGCGCCAGCACCCGGAACCGGCCGTCGCCGGTCGGCCCGGTCCGCAGTTCGCCGCCGGCCAGTTCGACTCGTTCGTGCATCCCGACCAGACCGTAGCCGGACCCGGGGACGGCGCTGCCGTGCGGGGTCAGCCGGTTGACCACCTCGACCGCCAGCCGGCCGCCGGAGACGGCCAGCCGGACTTCGACGGCCGCGTGCGGGGCGTGCTTGCCCGCGTTCGTCAGGGATTCCTGCACAACCCGGTAGACGGCCCGGCCGACCGGGCCGGGCACCGCGGGCAGCGGGTCCGGCAGCGTCAGCTCGACCCGCGCCCCGGTGGCGGCGGCTTCGTCCACGAGATCGGCCACCGACGCGAGCACGCCCGGGTTCGCGGCGTCCGGGGCGTCGTCGCGCAGCACCCGCAGGATGCCGCGCAGTTCGTCGAGCGCGAGGGCGCTGGTGGCCCGGATCGTCTCGGCGGCCTGCTCGGTCCGTTCGTCCGGCGCCCGCAGCGACAGCGCACCGGCCTGCAACGCGACGGCGGTCACGCGGTGGGCGACGACGTCGTGCATCTCGCGCGCGATCCGCCGCCGCTCGGCGAAGACGGCCCGGTCGGCCAGCAGCGTCCGGGTGCGCTCGGCTTCCTCCGCGCGTTCGCGCAGCACGGCCAGCAGCGCCGCGCGCTGGTGCATCCACAGGCCGGCCAGCACCGGGCCGAGCACAAAGGCGCCCAGCGCGACCACGACGAGGGTGAAGCTCGCCGGGTGC
Source organism: Amycolatopsis sp. A133 (assembly GCF_031082405.1). Lineage (GTDB taxonomy): Bacteria > Actinomycetota > Actinomycetes > Mycobacteriales > Pseudonocardiaceae > Amycolatopsis. The sequence continues at coordinate 526,234 of NZ_JAVHJU010000057.1, read as the reverse complement.
CACAGCACCTGCAGCACGTTCCCGGCGATCCCGGCGACGACCACCGCCACCCCGGTCACGACGCTCACGCCGTGCCGGACGGCGACCGAGTACTGCGCCACCACCAGCGGCAGCAGCGTCACCCCGGCCGGCATGCACGCCACCGCGACCAGCAGCACGAGGAACGGCCACCGGCGCCGCGCCAGCAGGGCGACCCCGGAGACGACCACGGCGGGGACGTAGAGGGCGGGGTGCGGGTCACGCGGATCACCGCCGGCCAGGGTCACCACGATCACCACCGCGGCCACCCCGGCGTCGAGCGCCAGCAGGGCGATGCGGCCGTCCCACCAGCTCAGCCATCGCTTCATCGTGATCAGGGTAGGCCGGTCAGGCCGTCTCGGCGGGTCGAGGCGAACACGGTGGCCGCCGGCACGCGGACGAGCACGGCCAGGGTGGTCGGCACCACCCCGCCGAGCAGCTCGAGCCCGGCGGCGACCCGCGCCCGCGCAGCGACGATCCGCGACCGCACCACGAGTTCTTCACGGCAACCGTCGCGATAGGACTTCGCTGGTCCTTCGCCGACGATCACCGCCGGACCGCCGCGGCGGCGTCACGCCGGCCGACCAGGAACCACAGCAGGCTGCCCAGGAACGGCGCGCAAAAGGCGAAGAGCACCCAGACGATCTTCATGCCCCCGGTCAGCGGGGAGCGCAGGACGCTGACGAGCGCGGACAGGAACAGCACGACGAAGGCCAGCACGGCCGCACCGGCCACGCCGATCCCGAGCCACGACAGCGTCGTTTCGTGGTCCACGGACATGAGCTCTCTCCACTTCGGACTCGCGGGGGGATGGCTCCACGATCGCCGTCGCGGCGGGTGCGCACATCGGAACTTCGGACGTCACGGGATAGGCGGAAAGTATTAACCCGCGGTTGTACGGCTCTTGTACGGCCCCGTCCGACGATGGGTCCCATGTCATTGCACCGTCTCACCAAGGCCGCGCTCGCCGCCGGCGTGCTCGCGGGGCTGTTGGCCGCGCCGGCGGCGGCGGCCGCCGCCGCGCCGTCCACCTTGCCGGCCGACCAATACACCCTGACCGCCAACTACAACCAGTTCGACGCGGTGAACAGCGCTTTGGTGTCGACGCTGGGCACCGCGGCCGTCCACACCGTGATGGACAACGCCAACCACGACCGCACCGCGTTGCCGTCGTCGTTCTCCGTCGCCGGGCTCTCGACCGGCTTCCGGTTCGACAGCGGCGACAACTCCGACTGCACCAACTACCCGCAGGGCATCACCACCAGCCGCGACGCCGTGGGCACGGCGAACGGCGGCAACTACGACGGGCACCAGCTCATCGCGGTCAGCTGGTACACCAAGGACAGCTGCGACGGCGGCCAGGAGCGCAGCCGGATCACCCTGGTCGACTGGGACGCCGACTACCCGAACGCCTACCGCAAGATCCTGCTGGTCGAGCCGACCGGGACCGCGGAGGCGCCGGACTTCAAGGACATCCCGGTCCACGCCGGCGGCATGTCCTGGTACGGCGACTACCTCTACGTCGCCGACACCGGGAAGGGCATGCGCGTGTTCGACATGCGCAAGATCCTCAAGACGAACAGCGGCGGCACGTCCGACCAGATCGGCCACCAGAGCGGCAGCACGTACTACGCCCACAACTACGCCTACGTCCTGCCGCAGGTCGGCACGATCTCCTCGAAGACGACATCGGGAACGAACCTCGCGTGGTCGTCGATCTCCCTCGACCGCGTCAGCAAGTCGATCGTGATGACCGAGTACACCTGCTCCTCCGGCTGCACGGACTACCCGAACCGGGCGCCGCGGGCGATCCGCTACCCGTTCGCTGCGGGCGGCACCTTCGCCGCGACGACGACGGCGAGCCAGGCGCTGCAGCTGCCCTGGTACAAGCTCAACGGCGTGGCCTCGCACAACGGCCGCTGGTGGTTCCAGTCGTCCGGCCAGAAGCAGCTCTACTACTGGAAGCCGGCGGCCGCCGCGCAGACCTTCGCCTGGGTCAGCAGTGGCGAGAGCATCTCCTACTGGGAGGACGACACCGCCGCCGACCTCCTGTGGTCGCTGCAGGAAGGCGCGGGCAACCGCAACGTCTTCGCGGTCACCCAGGCCACCTTCGGCGGTGGCTGAGCCGGCCCGAGCACGCGGGGGCCCGTCCGGGACAGTTCCCGGACGGGCCCCTTTTCGCGTGCCGTGCCTGACCCCGCGAGGGTGTGGTTGCGGCGCCGCACCGCTGCCCATACTGGCCTCATGGAAGCCAGCCGACGCCTCGGCGAGTTCCTCAAGACCCGCCGCTCCCGCCTGCGGCCCGAGGACGTCGGCCTGGCCACCTACGGCGACCGTCGCCGGGTACCGGGGCTGCGCCGCGAAGAGCTCACCCAGCTGGGCGGGGTGCCCTACTGCTCGAGGCTCGAACAGGGCCAGTCGGCCAACGCCTCGCCGGAGGTGCTGGACGCGCTCGCCCGGGCCCCGCGGCTCGACGACACCGAACGACGGCACCTGCACGAGCCGGCGGCCGGGGCCCGGAAGCCGGCCGCGCGCCGCCGTCCGGCACCGGCGCGGGTCACCCCGGCCGTCCGGCAGCTGCTGACCGCGCTGGGCGACGTCCCGGTGGTCGTGCTCGGCCGGTGCAGTGACGTCCTCGCGTGGAACGCCGCCGGGCACGCCCTGTTCGCCGGGCACCTGGACCCGGACGCGCCCGAGCGGCCCGGGAGGCGCCCGAACCTCGCGAAGCTGGTGTTCCTCGATCCGCACACCCGCGAGCTGTACGCCGACTGGCCGGCCAAGGCCCGCGCGGTAGTGGCGACGCTGCGGATGGCGTCGGGCCGGCACCTGGACGACCCGCGCCCGGCCGCGCTCGTCGGGGAGCTTTCCGTCCGGAGCACGCAGTTCGCGGCGTGGTGGGCGGACCAGCGCGTCAAGTCCGGCGGCGACGCCGTTTACGAGATGCGCCACCCCCTGGTGGGCGCGATGACGGTCACGCACCAGGCGCTGCTCACCGAGCAGGACCAGCACGTCGTCGTCGCCACCACCGAACCCGGCTCCCCGTCGCACGCCGCGATGACCCTGCTCACCCACACCACCGCCACCGCGCGCCCCTCATTGCCGGCGCGCGGCTGAAAAAACCCGTCCCGGTCGAGGCACCCGCGAAGGGTGCCGGCTCGAACGCGCCCGGAAAACCCCACAGAGAAGGAAAAATGACCGAAATCAAACTCGGGGACGTCACCGTCACCCGCGTCGAAGAGCAGCACGGCCCGGTCATGCCGGCCCGGGGCTTCTTCCCGGATCCGCCGGAGCGGGCGTGGCGGGAGCACCGCCCGGCCGTTCCCGCCTGGGACCACCTCCGGCTGGACCACCCGGACCGGCTGCGCGAAGCCGGGGTCCGCCCGGAGGACGTCGACCTGGTCGTGCACACCCACCTGCACCCCGACCACATCGGCTGGAACACGCGCCTCGTCGACGGCACGTGGGTGCCGACGTTCCCCCGCGCGACGCACCTCATGCCCCGCGGACTGGGCCGCCGACGAAACCGTCCTGCCGGTGCCCGCCCACTTCGGCGGCCACAGCGCGCTGGAGGTCGAGCGTCGCGGCGGCTCGTTCGCCGTCAAGCAGTGGGGCCCGTTCCCCCACCGGTGACCCCCGGGTGAGATCCGGATCACGTCCGCGTGGTTCGCCGCGACCTCTGGGCGGGTGACTGCCATCCTGTGCCGTCAAGAGAAAGCGACGAGAGGACATCCCGTGGGCATCATCGCCTGGATCGTGCTGGGTCTGATCGCCGGGTTGATCGCGAAGGCCCTCATGCCGGGCAAGGACCCGGGCGGCTGCATCATCACGGTCCTGCTCGGCATCGCCGGGGCGTTCGTCGGTGGCTGGGTGGGCAAGACGCTGTTCCACACCGAGCTCGGCACGTTCTTCGACCTGCGCACGTGGGGATTGGCCGTCCTGGGCGCGCTGATCATCCTGGCCGGCTACCGCCTCATCTTCAGCCGCCGCGACTGAAGCACCGGTGGGGCACCTCGCGGTGCCCCACCGGTGTCCGTTCAGTTCAGGGTGACGCCGTAGGCGCTCAGCGCCTCGCCGACCGGCTGGAAGTACGAACTCCCGCCGCCCTTGCCCGAGGTGATGCCCAGGCCGACGCTGCCGGCGAACAGGCAGCCGCCCGAGTCGCCGGGGTTGACCAGCGCGTTGGTCTGGATGAGCTGGTACACCGAGCCTTCGGCGTAGTTCACCGTCACGTTGGTCCGCTGCACCGAGCCCGAGGTGAGGTGGGTGGTGCTGCCGCTCTTGCTGATCCGCTGCCCGACGGTCGCGGTACCGGCGGAGCTGATCCGCTGGGTGGACCCGTTCCACAGGGTGACCGCGCCGGGCGCGCTGCCGGTGGTGTTGCGGATCAGCCCGTAGTCGTTGGTCGGGAAGCTCGAGCCCTGCGACGGTCCGACGTTCCACTGCGACACCGCGCGAGTGCAGTGACCGGCGTCGACGATGTAGTTCTGGCCGCCGCGGTTGGTGTTGAAGCCCACGGAGCAGCGGGTGCCGCCACCGGTGATGGCTTCGCCGTTGTAGATCGCGGTGTGCATCTCGCCGGCGACCCGCTCCACGCGGACCCGGTCACCCAGCGCCCCGGCCGCCTTGAGCAGGGCTTCGGTGCCCTTGGCCGCGTCGGCCACGGTCAGCACGACCTGGTTGGTCTTGGGGTCGAGCCCGATCGAGGTGTGCGTCACCGCGGGCAGCGCCTGCAGGGCCTCCTGCGCGCTCGCCAGCGCAGCGCTGGAGTGCTTGACCAGCCGGGCCTGCGCACCGGCGGCGACGACCTGGTCGGCGGCGGCCTGGTCCAGCACGTTCACCACGGGCTTGGCGGCCGCATCGAGGTAGCCGTCGGCGGCACGGGCGCCGAGGGATGCGGTGACCTGGTGCAGGGTTTCGACGCTGGCCGCCTGCGTCCGCAACCACGTGACGGCGGCGGATTCGCTCATCCCCGCTTCGGCGGCGAGGGAAGCGACCGCATCGCTCTGGACCGTGGCCGAGTAGCCGTCGATGGTCGTGGCGGTGGCGGTGACCGGGGTGAAGAAGCCGATGGCCGCGGCGGCGGCCACCAGGGTTGTGGCGGAGCGGGCGAGGAGGTGGCGTCCCGGGGACGTTCTGCGCATGCCGGTAACTCACTTTCGCGGTCGCGGGGCGAAGCCGGCGCGAGGGGTGGCCACGCCGGCCACGTGGGGTGAGCCGGCCACGGGCCGGCACCGGTGATCCGGTGGCTCGAGGGTGATCCGCGGCCGGGGCGGGCGGTACCGACTTTCGTCGGACAGGACAAAAGATAGGTACCGGGCAATTCGCCCTCCCGCAGTTTCGCGGACAGTAAACGGCGGCGGCCGGCCCGCCGCTCCGGCGTCCGAGTGGTTCCGGCGCCGGGAGGCCACCCCCGGCGTACCGTTCGAGGCACGGGCACGGCGTGCTCTCCTCCCCCCTCGGAGCGCGCCGTGCCCGCCAGCGGAGATGTTGTCCCGCAGAGGTTTTTGAGCTGAGGTGGACGAGAATCCGCTGTTCGCCCGAAGGTGCCCGCCGCTTCGCGTGTCTATGCTGGACACCGGTAAGGAAGTCGGTTCCGGGAAGACGCGCGATATGAACGACCAGCGGCAGGTGCACGTCCGGGCGGAATCCCGGCACGTCGTCGTGTCCGACACCGACGGCGGCCGCGAGACGCTCACCTACCCCGGCGTCACACTCACGCGCATGACCGCCGGCGTCCCGGACGACCAGATCTGGCTGCCGATGGGCGACCGGCCCAGCGAAGTCGACGACGAAGCCCTCATCGCGGCGTTGCGAGCCGCGTTCCTCTGGCGGATCGGGCAGCCCTAGCCGTCCTCCCCCCATCTGTGCTGTGACCGGCCGGACGAGTAAAGGCCGGATCCCCGGGTACGCCTCTGGAGAAGGAGGCGTCGCACGGTGCAAGTGAACTGGGGCACGGCACCCGAGCCGGGATGGCAGGTGCTGGAAGTAGCCGGGGCGGACCCCGCGGGGCTGGCCGCCGCCCGCCGGTGGGCCGAGGACAAGCTGGCGTCGCTCGCCGAAGCGGACCGCGTCGACGTGGTGATCGTGGTCGGCGAACTGCTGGAGAACGCCTACGTGCACGCCACCGGCCCCAGCCAGCTGCGGATCCACCTCGGGCGCGACCCGTGCGAGGTGACGGTGGCCGTCGCCGACGTCGGCACCGGCGAACCACGCCTGCGGGTGCCGGGCCGCTCCGGCGGCCGTGGCCTGCTGCTCGTCGACGAGCTCGCCCTCGCCTGGGGCGTGAGCCACCACGACGACGGGAAGATAGTCTGGGCCCGCCTCGCCTGCCAGGACTAGCGGCCGTTCCAGTGCACGGTGTCCGGCGGCTCGAGGTACTTCCGCAGGTGCTGCTCCTCGGGACGGCCGTGCAGCGGGAACCGGAAGCTCGACCCGTCCGGCCAGGTCAGCGTGCTCTTGCGGAGGTGCAGCGCCGGAGCCTGCGGTTTGCGCGCTTCCCAGACGATCGACGGCGGGGGCGCGTCGGCCGGGTCGGTGAAGGTCGTCCCGGTGTCCACCACCGCCAGGCACGACGGCGAGCACACCAGCCACGGCCCCTTCACGGACCGGAGCCGGTCGGCCAGGTCGAGCACCATCGCGTTCTCCGGGCCCGTGATCCGGATGTCCCGCTGGAAGGGCCGTCCCGGGGTGCCTCCGTTCGCCAGCGCGAAAACGGAGAACACCGCCGTGCCGATGCCGCGCAGGATGTTCCCGAAGAACCGCCGGACGAGCCGCTTCCCCTCGACGGTGCCGTCCAGGCGACGGCCGGGGACCGCAAAACCCACGTCGAGGTCGCCGAGGCGCAGGACGATGACCGGCTCGTGCCACCGGTCCCGCATCAGCGCCTCGACCCGCTCGCGGAATCCCGGCCGGACCTGGGTCTCGTGCGACCAGCGCTCGGCGTTCTCGGCGAACCCGCTCAAATGTCGAGATCCCTGCGCGTCTCCTCCGGGCTCCGGTCCCCGCCGATCTCGCTCTTGTCGAACCACGGTTCGTCCCCCTCCGGCGTGACGGCCTCTTTGCCTTCGGCGAAGGCGCCCTTCCCTGCCCCGATACCGGCCTTCACGCCCGCACCGGCGAGGAACGGCTTGACGCCGGCCGAAGTGCCGAACATCGTCGTGAGCGCCCGGTTGCTCGGCTGCCAGCCCTGGGCGACCGCGCCGAAGCCGAACTTCGTCTCGCCGGGCATCACACCGATGCGCAGCTTGCGGGTGAACACTTCGAGCTTCCCGGAGTACTTGACCAGGAACTCCATGAACGTGTCGAGCAGCTTGCCGAACTTGCCGAGGTAACGCGTCACCTTCTGCAGCACGCTGGCCGCCTTGGCGATGGACGCGGTCATCGCGGCCGCGACCGAGCCGCCGAAGCTGATCACCGACGCGGCCAGCGCCGGCAGCCACAGCGTGATCAGCCAGGACACCAGCTCGGTGATGATCCCCTTGATCACCTCTTCGATGACCACCATGACCATCGACCACATCTGCAGCACCTCGGCCACCGAGCCGGCGGCCGAGCCGATGCCGCGGATGCCGGAGGAGAAGTCGCCGAGCGCTTCCTTCGCCGCGTTGCCGGCGTCGTCCACCCACTCGGCCAGCGCGGTGTCGCCGGTCTTCTCGAAGTCTTCGGCGAGCGCGACAAAACCCTGCGCGATCGTGACGAAGTTCTCCGAGGCGTGCCCGATGGCCGGGCCGTCGCCGGTGACCTGGTGCAGCGCGTCCTGCAGCGGCTGGACCAGTTCGAGCAGCATGTTGAGGCCGTGGCTGACCAGCCAGCCGATCGGGTCCATGGCGAAGGTGACCATGTCGCCGGCCGCGGCGCCGACGAACGCCGCGCCGTCACCGACCAGCGCAGCCCCCGCGGACGCCAGCTCGCCCGGGCCGTCCGCTTCGGCGGCTTGCTGCGCGTGCTCCCCGATCTTCTTGCCCGCCTTGTAGGCGGTGCCGGCCACCGGCACGAACCCGGCCGCGCGGTCGAGGTTGGCGCCCGTGCTCTCGTCGTAGGCCTCGACGTTCAGCGCGTCGGCGATGCTCTTCTTCGGCTCGGTCATTCGCCCTGCCCGATCGCGTCGATTTCCGCCTCGTGCCGGCCGAAGGCGATCTTCCCGGCGTCTTCCATCCCCTGGTACATCTCCGCGGCCTTGGTGAGCTTCGTGGTGAACCCGTCCACGCCGTCCTTGAGGTCGGTGAGCAGCGAGCGCAGCTCGGCGAGGCGGTCGGTGTAGCCCTGCTTGGCGAACAGGCCGACGAGCCCCCAGGCTTCGTCGGTCACGTCGGCGGCGTCGATCTTGGCGCCGAACTTATCCGCTTCCTGCTCGTAGAACGGCAGCTGCTTGGCGTAGGCGGAGATCGCCCCGATGTTCGTCTGGATTCCGTCTGGCATCGCGGGTTTCCCTAGGATCGGCGGAGGATGGGGCCCTGGTCGAAGTCGTCGTCGTCCCCGGCAGCGGGCCGGCGGGCGGGCCGCGACGGCTGCCGCGGCTGCTGCTCCGACGCGGGAGCGGCCGCCGCGGTTCCGAACGCCTCCGTCTGGGCTTCGCGCACCTGCGCCGTGACGTCGACGCCGAACGCGTCGCCGAAGGTCTCGTCCACGATGCCGGCCTGCTGCTGCGCGGCGCCGGCCACCGCCCGGCGGATGGTGTCCATGATCGTCGCGGCGAGCTGCCCCGCCTCGACGCGCGTGGCCCCGGCGGTGAGCCGCAGGTCGGTGACGGTGCCCCCGGCACCCGCGGTCACCGTCACGGTCCCGTCCGGCGAGGTGACGGTGGTCTCCAGCCGGGCGATCCGCTCCTGCATGTCGCCGACGCCGGCGAACCGGGCCTCGGCCTGCCGCACCTTGCTCCGGAAGTTCTCGAACTGGGCGATCAGCTCGTCCATCTGGGCGGACATCGTGTCTCCCTTGCGCGGTTCGGGGCCCTGTGCCCGGCATCATGGCAGATCCGCCCGGCGGCCGATGACGTTTCCCCGGATCACGCGCTCAGCCGTCGAGGAGCTCCACGGTCACGGTGCAGGTGTCCCCCACCTCGAGGCCTTCGGCCACGCGGACGGCCCGCTTGACGGGCAGGACGTAGGCCCCGCGCGAGCCGTCCGGGAAGATCGAGGTCCGCCAGCCGGTGGCGCCGACGGTCACCCGGACGCGCACCGAACCGAAGCCACGCCGCGGCCCGGCGGTCAGCTCGCGGATGTCGTCCGACGCCTCGGCGGGCAGGCTGACGAAGACCCAGCTGTCGGCGCGCCGGGCCTCCCATTCCCAGAGCTCGGCCTCGAAGGCGACGCTCAGAGACACGGCGGCCGGTAGCCGTCGATGCGCAGGCCGCGGAACTCCAGCTCGTTCGGCGTCTTCCCGACGAACACCAGGCCCCGAGCCTCCGGCAACGCCGAGGCGAACGAATACGACGGCGTCCCCAGCTCCGGCAGCGACGTCCACCGGCGTGGCGAAAAGCTGAAGAACCGCGTCACCAGCCTGCCGCCGGTCGACGGCACCGGCGTCAGCCACTTGTCGCCGCCGCTCCAGTGGGAGGCCGGGCGCAGCTGGACGTAGAGGTCGTCGGTCGCGCGGTAGGTCAGCAGGAACCCCGCCGACCGCGAAAGGTCGGCCTGCGCCTCGAACCGGTTCCCCAGCCACACCACGGCCACGTGCCACTCGGCGTTGAGGAACGTCACCTTGGCCGCGTACCCGTGCTTCCCGGGCACGAGCAGGCTCCCGGTGGCCGGGACCGTCGTCCCCTCGCCGCTGGCCAGCCACTGCTGCAGCCGGTCGATCGACGGGGTCGCGCACTCGCCGCCCGGGCGCGCGGAGGCGGTCGCCGGGGTGGTCAGCGGGAGCACCAGCAGGGCAGCCAAGGCCGAAAGCGTTCTGGCGAAGGGAAACCGACCGCGCATTCCCCGGAAGCTAGCACCGCCACCCGCCCAGCACCACCTACCCGGGTGGGCCGGCGGGCCGCACGGCTAGGCTCTTCGTCGGCGAAAACGACCACTTTCGCCGAGGCAAGCGCACCACGACGCGGGGAGAACACCCACATGCTGGACCGAGCGGTCATCGACGCCCTCTTCCCTGCCGACCTGCCCGAACCCGAGCACTGGGAGCAGCAGTACCCCGCCCGCGACCTCCCCGAAGGCGCGCTGGTCACGCGCCTGGGCCCGTCGCCGACCGGGTTCGTGCACGTCGGCGGCATCTACGTCGCCACCATCGACCAGGACCTCGCCCGCCGCTCCGGCGGCCGCTACCTCGTCCGCGTCGAGGACACCGACCAGTCCCGCGAGGTCGAGGGCGCCCTCGAGCAGTTCGAACGCGGCTTCCGCTACTTCCGCCTCGCCGCCGACGAAGACATCGACCGCGGCGGGGACTACGGCCCCTACCGGCAGTCGGCCCGTGAGCGGATCTACCTCACCTACGTCCGCGACCTCCTCCGGCGGGGCAAGGCGTACCTCGACTTCGCCACCAAGGAGGAGCTGGCCGCCATCACCCAGCGGCAGCAGGCCACCAAGCTGCCGACCGGTTACTACGGCAGCTGGGCGATCTGGCGCGACGCCGACCCGGCCGACGTCCAGGCCAAGCTCGACGCCGGCGCGCCGTACGTCGTGCGGTTCCGGGCCCCCGAGGACGCCACTGCCGCCGGCGCCCGCGCCCGGTTCACCGACGCGATCCGGGGGCCGCTGGAAGCCGAGGCCAACCGCAACGACGTTGTCATCCTCAAGAGCTCCGACCAGAGCCCGCGGCTGCCGACCTACCACTTCGCGCACGCCGTCGACGACCACCTCATGCGGGTGAACCTGGTGGTCCGCGGCGACGAGTGGATCTCATCGGTCCCGGTGCACCAGCAGCTGTTCGACGCGCTCGGCTTCGAGCCGATCACCTACGCCCACATCGCGCCGCTGATGAAGCAGGAGGGCGGCAGCAAGCGCAAGCTGTCCAAGCGCAAGGACCCGGAAGCGTCCGTCGACTTCTTCATCGAGGCCGGCTACCCGGCCGACGCCGTCCTGTACTACCTGCGCGGCCTCGCCAACGGCCGGCTCGCCGAAATGCCCCTCGACCAGGCGCTCACCGAGCCGATCAACCTCGACGAGTGCGGTGTCGCCGGCCCGCTGGTGGACCTGGTCAAGCTCGACGACATCGCCGCGGATCACATCGCGACCCTCTCCGGCGCCGCGATCCTCGAGGCCGTCCGCGACTGGGCCGGCCGGTTCGACCCCGAGCTGCGCAAGGTCCTCGACGACGAGCCCGACCTCGCGCTGCGCGCGCTGGCCGTGGAGCGCGAAGGCGCCGAGAACCCCCGCAAGGACCTGAAGAAGTGGAGCGAGTTCCGCGCCGTCTACGGCTTCTTCTTCCCCCAGCTCCACGCGGCGGTCACCGGCCCCGACGACGAGCGGATCGCCGCGCTCGGCGTCGACCGCGCGGTCGTCCAGGCGGTGGCCCGCGACTTCGCCGCCGACTACCGCCAGCTCGACGACGGCCAGGAGTGGTTCGAGCAGATCCGCGCGGTCGCGGCCAAGCACGGCTTCGCCCGCAACGCCAAGGAGTTCAAGAAGAACCCCGAGGGCTTCCCGGGCTCCATCCGCGAGGCCTCGCAGATCATCCGGATCGCCCTCACCGGCTCGACGCGCAGCCCCGACCTGCACGCGATCACGCAGGCACTGGGCCAGGAAGAAGTCCTCGGCCGGATCGCCGCCCTGACCAAGTAGCGCCGCGGCTCCGGCGGCGCCCGCGTCACGCGCCGCCGTCGGAGCCTTCGGCCGCCTCGTCCTCGAACGGGTGAAAGCCGAAGCGCACCACGCTCGCCGGCCGGGGCCCGCCCACGCCGTCCGGCCGGGCGGTGATCAGGCCGGCCGCGTCCTCGCCGTCCAGCCGCGCGAGGAGGCGGGCCAGCGCCTCCGGCGCCCCCACCGGTTCCGCCGGCGTCTGGATCAGCGTGCGGTGGAGGATCCCGACGTCCCAGCCGTCGCCGCTGCCGCTGCCCGCCGCGGTCCGGATCGTCGCGTCGAGCAGCCAGCGCGGCGGCTTGCCGGTCAGCGCCGGTGTCGCGTGGGCGGTCAGGCCGACGATCTGGTCGGCGCGGAGCAGGCCGTCACTGAGCGTGGTGAGCCAAACCTTGGTCAACCCCATGTGTCAACGGATAACACCCCACCGGCGCCGCCGCAATCACTCGAGCCGGTCGGCCTGCGCTTCCGGCGCGGGGGGTGTCCTCGGTGCCGGCCCCGGGGCGGACGTGAGATGCTCGACCGCGCAGGCAGGCCTAAGGCGGGAGGCGCAGCGGGTGACCAGCTGGATCGACGTGATCAACTTTGTCCGGACGCGGTACGAGGTCCTCGAAGAGTCGGAGGGCTGGCTGCGGTTCCGGCTGGAGGGTCCGCGGGACCGCACGCAGCAGGCGACGGTGCACCACCTCGCCGAGCACGACGGCGGCTCGTGGATCGAGATCTCCTCGCCGGTCGGCTGGGCCGACAAGGTCGACCTGCGCCGGCTGCTCGAGCTGGCCGGCGCTTCGGCCGTCGGCGGCGCGGCGGTGGTGGACGGGGTCGCGCTGCTCAAGCACACCGTGCCGCTGGAGGACCTCAGCATCCAGGAGGAGTTCGAGCGCCCGCTGAAGGCGGTCGTCGCCCGCGCGGACGCCTTCGAGCACGAGCTCACCGCCGCCGACGAATTCTGACCATCCACACCGGACCCGAGGGCGTCACCCGGAGCGCCGCGCCCGGTCGGTGCGACGGCGGTTTTCCTTCTCCAGTGCGGTGACGAGCTCGTCCTTGGACATCCGAGACCGGCCGGGGACGCCGAGCTGCTTGGCGCGCTCGTAGAGGTGCTGCCGGCTCGCGGTCGCGTAGACACCACCGTGAGTCGGCCGCTCGGGCTGCCCGGCCCCACCGGCGGCCTGCTCGTCCGACGGGCCGCGTTCGGGCTTCGGCTCCCAGTGGTCGCCGACCTTCTCGAAGGTGTGCTTCAAGGCCGCGTAGGCGGTCTGCTGGGCCCGCCGGCCGGGTCCGTAGGTCCGAAGGGCGGAGTCGTGCGCGGCCACCCAGGTGTCCTGGGCCTTGCGCGGCGACCGCAGCAGGGTGCTGGGCAAGTCTTCGCGTCCGGGCATGCCGCTTCGGCTACCCGGGGAACCGGGTGGTGAAACGGCGGGGTACGGGTGCGCTTCGACCGCGGCGCCCGCCTCGCCGAGCCCGGTCCGGGACGAGGCGTTGCGCCGCGACGGATGGCAGCGAGGCGCTGCCGCTGGAGTCGCGAATGACTCATTCGGGACGTCCGAGGTCCCCAATGACTCATTCGCGACGCTCGCACGCGACCGCGGGCACCCGGCAACACGGCTCCGCGGGCCCCTGGCCCCCGCGGAGCCCGACGTGCCCGGCAGCGTCTCTGCCCCAGCACCCGCCTCACCGAGCGCCATCCGGCAACACCGCCGGCACCCGCGCCCGGCAACCCACCTCGATCCCCGGCATGGCGCCCCGGGGCTCCACAATCCGAGCCCACTCCCCCTCCCTCCCATCACCGTCCGAACAGGACCGCGCCCTCGAACGGAGCCTCCTGTGCGGCCCGTCGGAGGGTCGGGCATCCTGGGGACCGGTGTTTTCCGGAGACGAGGGGACGAGAGGGCAGAAATGGGTGTTTCACCCGATTTGACCGTACCGGCGAGCGTCGAGAGCCCGGTGTCGCCGAAGCCGCCGGCTTCGGCGGTGGCCCGGTGGCTGCTGGAGCACCGGGTCGCCCCGGTGGGCCGCGCCGGCGGCGAGGACCACGGCACGCCGCAAGCCTGGTGGAAGGTCATGTGCCTGACCGGCGTCGACTACTTCTCCACCCTCTCCTACCTCCCCGGCATCGCCGCGCTCGCCGCCGGGGCGCTCTCCCCGCTCGCGACCCTGCTGATCGTCGCGCTGACGCTGCTCGGGATGCTCCCGATGTACCGCAGGGTGGCCCGCGAAAGCCCGCACGGGCAGGGCTCGGTGGCGATGCTGGAAAACCTGCTGCCGTTCTGGCGGGGCAAGCTGTTCGTCCTCACCCTGCTCGGGTTCGTCGCCACGTCGTGGATCATCACGATCACGTTGTCCTCGGCGGACGCCACCGTGCACATGCTGGAGAACCCCTACCTGCCCGGCTTCCTGCACGGCCACGCGGTGCTGATCACCGTCGTGCTGCTGCTGGTCCTCGGCGGGGTGTTCCTGCTCGGCTTCAGCGAGGCCGTCGGGGTCGCCATCCCGCTCGTCGCGGTTTTCCTGCTGCTCAACGCCGTGGTGACGATCACCGGGGTGATCGACCTGGTGGGCGATTCCGCCGCCCTCTCCCACTGGACGGACGCGCTGACCGCGGGCGGCGGCGGGTTCACCGGCGTCATCGGCCCGGCCGTCATCGCGTTCCCGCTGCTGGTGCTGGGGCTCTCCGGGTTCGAGACGGGCGTCAGCATGATGCCGCTGGTCGCGGCCGAGGGGAAGACCGCCGAGGAGAAGCTGGAATCCCGGATCCGCAACACGCGGAAGCTGCTGACCGCCGCCGCGCTCGTCATGTCGGTGTTCCTGATCGCGACCAGCTTCGTCACCACCGTGCTGATCCCGGCCGAGGCGTTCCAAGAGGGCGGGGAGGCCAACGGCCGCGCCATGGCCTACCTCGCCCACCGCGAACTGGGCGAGATCTTCGGGACCGTCTACGACGTCAGCAGCGTGCTGATCCTGTGGTTCGCCGGTGCCTCGGCGATGGCCGGGCTGATCAACATCGTCCCGCGGTACCTGCCCTCCTACGGCATGGCGCCGGAGTGGGGCCGCGCCGTCCGGCCGGTCGTGCTCGTCTACACCGCGATCAGCGTCCTCATCACCATCGCGTTCGGCGCCGACGTCAACGCCCAGGCCGGCGCCTACGCGACCGGGATCCTCGCGATGATGGTCTCCGGCGCGGTCGCGGTCAGCATCTCGGCGATCCGGCGGCGGCAGCGCGGGGCCGCCGTGGGCTTCGTCGTCCTCACGCTCGTGCTGCTGTACGCCCTCGTCGAGAACGTCATCGAAAAGCCGGACGGGATCGCCATCTCGGGCCTGTTCATCCTCGGCATCATCGTCGTCTCGCTGGTGTCCCGGGTTTCGCGGACGACGGAGCTGCGTGCCGACCGCATCGAGTTCGACGAGCAGGCTCGCCGGTTCATCGCCGACTCACTGGCCCACGACGGCTCCTTGAACATCATCGCCAACAAGCGCCAGGGCGGCGACCTCGCCGAGTACTCCGAGAAGGAAGCCGAACAGCGCGGGATGAACCCGGTGCCCGGGGCCGCCGACATCCTGTTCCTCGAGATCGACGTCGTGGACCCGTCGGAGTTCAGCAACGTGCTCCAGGTGCAGGGCGTCGAGATCGACGGCTACCGGATCCTCCGCGCGGACAGCCCCGCGGCGCCGAACGCGATCGCCGCGATCCTGCTCACCCTGCGCGACGTGACGGGCGTCCGCCCGCGCTGCTACTTCGAGTGGTCCGAGGGCAATCCGCTCGGTCACCTGTTCCGCTACCTGCTCCTCGGCCGGGGCGACACCGCGCCGGTCGTCCGGGAGATCATCCGCAGCAGCGAAAAGGACCCGGCCCGCCGCCCGGCCATCCACGTCGGCGGCTGAGGGGGGCCGGCCGGCCGCTCCGGTGGGCGTGGCCCGCAGGACGACGACCGCGCCCGCGCGGAGCGAGCCGGCGAACTCCGGGAAGGCACGACTTCGCGAACGTCCGCGGGAAGCGCTTTCCAGCCGCACCACGACCGCGCCGGAGAGAGCAACGAGAGCCGCGCTCACCGCCGGTGGTCAGCCGGTCCTCATCGGCCGGACGGGGGCGGTCCTGCTCGCCGGACCGGGGCGCGCGGCGGCGTTCGGGCCGGGCAGCGGTCGCTCACACGGTCAGCACCGAACTACCTCGACGGCGGCGGCCCTGCTCGCCGAACCGGAGCGCGCGGCAGGGTTCGGGCCGAGCAGCGGTCACTCACACGGTCAGCGCCGAACTACCTCGGCGGCGGTGGGCCTGCTCGCCGGACCGGGGCGCGCGGCCGGGGTTCGGGCCGGGCAGCGGTCGCTCACACGGTCAGCGCCGAGCTACCTCGGCGGCGGCGGTCCTGCTCGCCGGACCGGAGCGCGCGGCGGCGTGCGGGCGGGACCGCGGCCCTCCTGGGGGCGGGGTGCGCGGGCGGGGGCCCGGGGTCGTGGCGGGGGTGCCTGGCGAGCGGGGCGCTCGGCCTGCGGGACCGGGCGGGGCCGGTTGACCCAGGAGTCGAACAGCAGGATCAAACCCGCGAACACCGCGCAGCCGATGCCCAGTGCCACGTTGACCAGCGCGCCGAGGATTCCGGCCACGAGCAGCACCGGAAGCACCGCCATCAGGCAAAACGGGTCGATCCGGCCGAATTTCGGACGTGCCGGCCCTTCACGGGGACTCACCGTGCGGTTTCCGGGTTCCATCGCGCCATTCCAGCAGTATGCAACGGCGGAGCCCCACCCTGCCACCTGGCCGGCGGCGGGCCGGCCGAGATCACCTCCGGTGACCGGGCGGACAGAAACGGACAGGATCCGGGCGTATCCGGGGAGCGACCGCCGTTCCGTGGTGCAATGGCGCGGCGGAAAGGGGTATGCGCATGAAAAACGGCTTGCCGCTGCGGATCGGTTACGCCCTTCTGGCCCTGGTGACGGCGGGCGGCACGCTCGCCGGTGCCGCGACGGCGACGGCGAGCCCGGCGCCGCCGGCACTCGAGTTCGCCAACCCGGACAGCCAAGCCCGGTACGGCACCGCCTACGCCGCCGCGCTGCAAAACCTGTTGCGCACCAACACCATCGCCTATGACGCCCGCTACAACCGCAGCGGGTTGCTGGATCCGGGCACCGGTCTCGTCCGCGCGGGCGGCGGTTACGACCAGCCCTGGACGCGCGACGCGTCGATCAACAGCTGGAACGCCACCAGCCTCCTCGACCCGGCGCTGGCGAAGAACACGCTGTGGGCCGTGGTCGACCAGAACGCCGTCGTGCAGCAGGACGACCAGCAGTGGGACCAGGTGGTCTGGGTCACCGCTGCCTGGCACCACTACCTCGTCACCGGCGACGGGAACTTCCTCGGCAACGCCTACCGCACGGCCACCGCCACGCTGACGATCCGCGAACACGCCACCACCGCGGGCTTCAACCCGACGTACGGCCTGTTCACCGGAGCCTCGTTCTTCAACGACGGCATCGCCGGCTACCCCGCGCCGCCCGCCGACGCGACCGAGTCGGTCAGCACCGGGAGCATGCCGTGGCCCGGGGTCGCGACCGGGATGTACCTGAGCACCAACGAGCTCTACTACGCCGCTTACGTCAACGCCGCGAACATGGCCGAGAAGCTGCGCCGCCCCGCGCAGGAGGTAGCCGGGTACCGGACCAAGGCCGTCGCGCTCCGGACGGCGATCAACCGGCACTTCTGGAACCCGGGCACCGGGCTGTACGACTACCAGCTCCTTGCCGACGGCTCCCGCGGCGCCTTCCAGGAGGGCACCGGCCTGGCGTTCGCGCTGCTCTTCGGCATCGCGAACCCGGCGCAGGCCCGGTCGATCGTCACCCGCGCCCGTGAGCTGCCCTGGGGCATGCCGGATACCTTCCCGCACTGGGCTCGCTACAGCGACGCGCAGCCCGGCCGGCACAACGCCATCGTCTGGCCGCTCGTCCAGGGGCTGTGGGCGAAAGCGCTGGCCGGGCAGGGTGAGGTGAACGCGTTCGCCGCGGAAACCGCGCGCCTGGCCAAGCTGGCCGGCAGCAACAGCGGCTTCTGGGAGATCTACAACGGGACGACGGGCGTGGTCGACGGCGGCTGGCAGCGGCTGGGCGACACCGTGAAGTTCCACTGGGGTTCCGAACCGGACCAGACCTGGTCGGCCACGGCGTTCCTCGACATGGTCCACACCGGACTGTTCGGGCTGACCTTCACCGACCGCGGGCTGTCCTTCGCGCCACGCCTCCCGGCGGGCTGGGGTGACGTCACGCTGCGGAACCTCCGTTACCGCGCGGCGAACCTGACCATCGCGCTGCACGGCGCGGGCACCACGATCCGCTCCTTCACCGTCGACGGCAAAGCCGCTCCCGCCGAACTCCCGGCCACGCTCACCGGCGACCACACGATCGACATCACCCTCACCGGCGCGCCCGCCGGCGACCGGGACGGCGACGGCGTGGCCGACGCCCAGGACCGCTGCGCCGACACCACGGGCCCGGCCGCCCTCGGCGGCTGCCCCGACCCGGCGCACCTCGAAGCCGAGGACGCCCGCAACACCGGCGGCGTGAAGACGAACGTGAACCACACGGGCTACTCGGGCCGTGCGTTCCTCGACGGGCTCTGGGCGCAGGGCGCGTCGTCGTCCTTCACCGTGCACCGCGCGGCGAACGCGGGGCCGGAACGCGCCACGTTCGCCGTGCGGTACGCCAACGCCAACAGCGACACCCGGACGATGACGCTGTCGGTGGACGGGCAGGTCGTGCGGCAGGTCGGGTTCCCGAAGGTCTCCGACAGCTGGGACGCCTGGGGCACGACGACGTTCGCCGACGTCCCGCTCACCGGCCGGGATCCGGTGGTGTCGCTCTCCTACGGGCCGGGCGACACCGGCGCGATCAACCTCGACTGGCTCGAATACCGCCGTTAGCGGACCGCGAACACCATCCCGATGTCGGCGGCCTCCTGGACGGGGTCCTGCACGGCTTCGACCGCAAAACCGCGCGCGGCGAAGACCTCGCGGACGGTGTCGCGGTTCCGCCGCCACCCTTCGACCTCGACGACGGCCTGCCGCACCAGCGGCCAGTGCCGGTCGTCGAGGCCGCGCAGCACGTCCAGCTCGGCGCCTTCGACGTCGACCTTCAGCAGGTCGACGCGCTCGATGCCCTGCTCGTCGAGCACCACCGACAGCGGCCGGACGCGGACGCGGTGGGTTTCGAGTTCGCGCATCACCCGCAGCTTGCGCCCGACGATCCCCCGCAGGATCGGCGCCGGTACGCGGCGCAGCGCCGCACCCAGGCCGCCGCGGCGGATCATCTCGACGACGCTGGCGGTGACCCGCCGCCGTTCGGCTTCGATGTTCGCTTCGTCCCGCCACGACGACGAGAAGATGGTCGCCGCCGGGAAGTAGCTGAAGTCGAGTTCGTCTTCGCCGGCCGCCAGCCCGTAGGGCAACGCGGTCAGCCGGCCGCCGAAGAAGTCGCGGCCGTTGCGCTCCAGCGTCGCGTGCAGCGGCGGGAGCGGCTCGAACGCGTAGATCCGCACGTCGCCGTCCAGCCGTTCGTACACGGCCGCGGAGAAAACCCCGATGTTGGCGCCGACGTCGAGGACGGTCGCACCGGGGGTGAGCTCGACGCCGTGGGCGAAGTAGGCGCCCACCTCCTCGCGCAGGAAGGACACCTCCCACGGGTTGATGCTGTGCAGGTCGATCGTGTCCATGGTCACGCGCAGAGGCTTATCAGGATCAAGCCGCCCGGGGCACCCCCGTTCGGCGGCTACGCTGTTCGGCCCGGTCTCCCCCGGCAGCAACTCGCCGACGCGGCCGGCGTCGAACAGACTGAGCGGGGCCGGCCGCGGGAGATGACCGGCGCGACGCAAACGACACGGCGAGCCGCCGGTCAGACAGCGTTCCCGCGCGCCGCCCGGGGCGCTGCCGTTCGGCGGCTACGCTGTTCGGCCCGGCCCCGGGCGGCGTACCACTGCAGCGCGACGATCAGCGCCAGCCCCAGTTCGACGACGTCCCCGCCGTAGTACATGAGCTGGGCACCGGCCTGCCGGTCCGCGACCGCGAGCAGCGCTCCCGGTGGCGCGGTGGCGTACAACGTCTTGGCCAGCACGGCGTGCGCGGCGGCCGCGCCGATCAGGGCGCCCGCGCGGACGCCGAGCCCGGCCCGGTGGCGCAGCGGGTCGAGCCGGCACACCGCCGCCGTGAACAGCACCCCGGTCAGGAAGACGTGGAGGTGCACGAAGGCGTGCAGCAGCGGTTCCCGGCCGCTCGCGGCGTACAGGCCGGTCCGGTAGAGCAGCCAAAGGCTGCCCGCTTCCAGGACGGCCGCGACCGGCGGGAAGACCAGCACCGCCGCGGGCCGCGACGCCAGCACCGGCTTGAGACGGCGGCGAGTCGCGGCCGGGACCGCGCGCAGCAGCAGCGTCACCGGGCGGGCGAGCACCAGCAGGACGGGCGCCAGCATGCCGAGCAGCAGGTGCTGCACCATGTGGCCGGTGAACGAGGACGCGCCCGGCAGCAGCAGGGCACCGGCGGCCGCGGCGGTGCCTGCCCCGAACACGACGTCCCGCACCGGCGGCCACCGGTCACCGCGGCGCCGCAGCCGCCACGCGCCCGCTTCGTACGCCGCGAACACCACGACGGCCGGTCCCACGGCGAACAGCCCGGGCCCATGGTGCCCGGCGTGGGCCAAGGCGCTCACGCAGCCGCCCGCGAGCGGCGCAGCAGGACCACGCCGGCCACGACCAGGAGCACCGCGACGACGTTCCACGTCCAGTCGTACGGCGTGAGGTCCACGGCGTAGCGGATCTGGTGCAGGCCGAGGAGTTTGTGCTGGATGGTGCCGTCGTAGAGCTGGAAGGCGCCGGCCCCGGTCAGGATGCCGCCGGTGAGGGCGCGGCCGGACAGGCGGTCACCTCGGCGCAGGTCGGCGACGAGCACCAGGCCGAACACGACGGCGAAGAAGCCGAAGGCGTGGAAGATGCCGTCGGAGACGAGCCCGGCGTCCGTCGTCGAGCGGTCGTAGAAATGGTGCCAGTGCAGCAACTGGTGGAACACGGTCTCGTCGACGAAGGCCGCTACGCCGATGCCGGTGAGGACACCGGCCCATGCCGAACGTGCGGTGGGTCTCGCTCCCGGCACCCGCACCACCTCCGGTCCCCGGGCCGACGCCCGGAAGTCGTTGCGGCTCAGCGTTCTCCCTCGATGTGCATCGCGGCCTGTTCGGGACCGGCGGCCACCGCGGACGGGGCCTCCACGCCCACCTGGTCGGGCTCGGTGTCGAACGGCGGGCCGTCGCCCTCGACCGGCTCCAGCTGCATCGGCTGTTCCGGGGCCGCGCCCGTGTCCGGGTCTTCGCCCTCGCCCGCCCGTGGGTCGATGCCGAGTGGCACCTCGGCGGCCGGGTCCGGGTTCTCTTCCCCGATCCGGTCGCCCAGTCCGCGCGGGTGCGCCTGCTCCCACGGGGTCATGCCGTACTTCGTCACGCCCGACCAGTCCTCCGGGGGATCCATGCCCTCTTCGAGCGGGTCGGCGCGGATCCGGTCCTCGTCGAGGTCCTCGGCGCTGTTGAGCGCGGCCGGGTCCGTTTCGACGGCGTCGGGCCGGCCGGTGTCCTGCGGCGGGTCATAGCTCTGGTCCGGTTCGCTCATGTTCCCCGGGCTTCCCGCTGACGCGACGGCGAAACACCGGCCGGCGGCAGCTTTCCCCGGTCCGGGACAGCAGGACCACGCCCACGACGGCCACCACCGCGGCGGGCACCCACACGAAAGCGTGACCCGGTTCGAGGCGCTCCCCGGTGAGGAGCCGGGCGGCGGGCACGGCGGCCAGGGGGTCGAGCAGCACCAATGCGGGCATCGACCACGACAGCGCGCCGCGGGCGTAGGCCTGCTGGCTGCCCAGCTGCGCGACGACGGCAACGACGAGGGCCGCCCACAGCGCGCTGCCGCCCAATGTGGGCAGCAGCCCGCGTTCGCCGAACGTCTTCACGGCCGCGGAGATCAGCACCGCCGCGACGCCCGCGGCGATCCCGGCCGCCGCCCCGCACGCCAGCGCGCCCCACGGCCCGCGCCCGCTCCGGCTGCCCGCGGCGACCACGCCCACGGCCACGAGCACCGCGGCGACGACGGCGAACCAGGGTGGCAGGTGGTCGCCGGTGCCGGCGGCCGGGCGGGCCGCCACCAGGAACACGGCCAGGCCGCCACAGGTGCAGACCGCTCCGATCCCGTCGAGCCGGGACGGCAGGCACCGGTCGCGCACCGACCGGATGGCCAGCGCGACGACCAGGCCCCCGGCGAGCACCGGCTGCACGATGGCGACCGGGGCCAGTGCCAGCGCGACGACCTGCAGGACGGTCCCCAGCACGGTGGCGCTCTGCCCGACCATCCACTTCGGACGCGTCACCAGCAGGCGCAGTCGGAGGCCGTCGGCGTGCGCGCTGCTCGAAGCGGCTTCGTGCTGCAGCACCGATCCGACGGCGAACATGACGGCGGCGGCCGCGGCGACCGCCGTTCCGGGGAGGAAGGCGGAAATTCCGGCGGGGAGGGGCACCCGGCCCGGGTACCCCGGGCCCGCGGCGGTTATCCCCGCCGCGTTTGTGCGACGGCGCAGGCGGTATCCGGGTGATCCGGGACCGCCCGCGCGACCACGAGGAGATGTCATGCCCCGACCGGTGTCCGACCAGGTAGTCGTGCTCATGGGCGCCTCGAGCGGGATCGGGCGCGCCACCGCGCTCGCCTTCGCCGCCCAAGGGGCGCGTGTCGTCTGTGCCGGCCGCACCGCGCGGGCCCTCGACACGCTGGTCGAGCAGATCACGGGCGCGGGCGGGACGGCCTTGGCGGTGCCCACCGACATCGCCGATCCGGACGCCGTCCGCGCGCTGGTCCGCGCGGCGGAGGCGGAGTTCGGGCGGATCGACACCTGGGTCAACCTCGCCGGGGTGTCGGTGTTCGGCCGCGTCGAGGACATCACCGACGAGGAGTTCGACCGCGTCCTGCGGGTGAACTTCCTGGGCCACGTCCACGGCGTCCGCGCGGTGCTGCCCGCCCTGCGCCGCGCCGGCGGCGGCTCCGTGATCGGCGTGGCGTCGGTCGAGGGGGTGCGGGCGGTGCCGCTGCACGCGCCCTACACGGCCAGCAAGTTCGCGCTGCGCGGCTTCTACGACTGCCTCCGCATCGAGCTCGCGCAGGAGGGCGCCCCGATCGCGGTCACCACCATCCTGCCCGGCGCCATCGACACGCCGTTCTTCGAGCACGCGCGCAGCAAGCTCGGTGCGCTGCCGAAACCGCCGCCGCCGGTGTACGCGCCCGAGACGGTCGCCGACACGATCGTGTTCGCCTCGACGCACCCCCGCCGCGAGATCCCCGTCGGCGGAGCCGCGGCCGGGTTCTTCCTGGGCCAGCGGCTCTCCCCGGGCCTGACCGACGCGCTGCTTTCGCTGCGCCGGGTCGGCTCGCGCAGCTTCCGCAGCTCCTTGCCGGACAACGGCACGGACAACGTCGACTCCGCGGTGGACGAACCGGGGCAGGTCCACGGCAGCCACCCCGGCAAGGTGGTGCGGCGCAGCGCCTTCACCCGGCTGTTCGGCACGCTGCCCCGGCCGGGCGACCTGCTCACCGCGGCGGTGTCACGGCGGCATCGCACGACCGGCTGAGGGTTGCCCGGCGCGCGGCGGGGTAGCCGTCGCGGTATGGATCCGACGCGCGACGGTCACGCCCGGTCGAAGCCCGCGTGGGCGCACCGGGCACTGCGGAAAGCCGAAAACGCCCCAGGGCTCGACGGCCTGGCCACCGGCCTCAAGCGGTTGCTGGACGGTGTCGCGGGAGGCGGCGTGGCACGGCAGCTGCGCGGCCACGGGCTCGGTCACCCGCTGCACCCGCTCGCGGTGACGGTCCCCATCGGCGCCTGGCTCTGCTCGACGGTGTTCGACCTGCGCCCGGACGGCCGGGACACGGCCCGCCGCCTGGTCGCGGCCGGCCTGCTGACCGCTCCGGCGGCGATGGTGCTCGGCCTCGCCGACTACACGGAGCTGGACGTGCAGCAACGCCGGGTCGGCTTGGTGCACGCGGCCGCCAACGCGACGGCGACCGCCCTCTTCGCCGCGTCGTACCTGGCCCGCCGCCGTGGCCGCAGCGGACGGCTGCTCGGCGTATTGGGCCTGGCCGCGACGAGCCTGGGCGGCGCGCTCGGCGGGCACCTGGCCTACGCCCAGGGCGCCGGGGTGTTCCGCTGGCAGCCCCCTGGACGACCTGGCCCCGGCCGAGCTCGCGGGCGAAGACCCGGCCGCGCCCCGCAACCCGGCTTGACCCCACCGCACCGGGTCGCGAATGACTCATTCGGGACCCGGTCGCTTCCCCCGTCGCGTCGTCGCACGGACGGCCTCCCGGGCCGCGCGCGCTGCTGCCAAGCTCC
>NZ_JAVHJU010000057.1:0-502085 GCF_031082405.1 Amycolatopsis sp. A133 | reverse complement strand
GCACGACTGGGACAGCCTGGCGTGGCAGCCGGAAGCCGCGCTGGCCGGCGCGGCGTCCGGGGTCGGAGGTCCCGAATGAGTCATTCGCGACACCGGATCCCTCCCCCGGGCCGCCTGCGGTGTGCAGAGCCGGCGCCCGGGGTAACCGCCTCCCATGACCGAATCCGAGAACCAGCCCCTGACCCCCGACGCCCCGCGGCCGCCGGGCACCCCGGAGCTCGACCTCGACGTCGAGATCCCCGAAGCCGACCGGAAGAAGCCCGACACGGAAGACGTCGAGGAAGACGCGGGCGAAGTCGAACCGCCCAGCTGACCGGCTACCCGGCCGGCCAGGGGCGCGCCGCGGCCGTCAGGCCGATCATGCCCGCGACCAGCCGCATCTGGTCCACCGTCCGGATGTCGGCCTCGACGAGCCGGGGCGAGCACACCAGGACCGCCAGCGCCTGCGCCCGCGACAGCGCCACGTTGAGGCGGTTGCGGGAGAGCAGGAAGTCGAGGCCGCGGGGCAGGTCGACCGCCGACGACGACGTCATCGTGGTGATCACCACCGGGGCCTCCTGGCCCTGGAACCGGTCGACCGTGCCCACCCGGACCTGCGCGAACCCGGCCTCCTCCAGGACACGGGTCACCGTGCGCGCCTGGAGGTTGTAGGGCGCGACGACCACGATGTCGTGGTCGCCCAGCGGCCGCGTCCGTCCGTGGTCGGTCCACAAGCGACCGTGCACTTCGGACACGATCCGCACGACGGCGGCCGCTTCTTCCACCGAGCGGGTCGTGTTGCCGCGGTGGTCGGTCTCGGCCAGGTACAGCCCCGCGTCGACGCCCTCGATCGCGCGGTCCGCGGCCGACGGGTGGGCGTGCAGCTGCCCGGCGTAGGACAGCTTCGACACCGGTTCGCACACGGCCGGGTGCATGCGGCGGGTCTCGTCGAGGAAGTAGCCCAGCGAAGGCGGCATGATGTCGGCGTCGCCGATCAGGTGGCCCAGCGCCGAAGCCTCGGCGCCCGCGGGATGCGTGCCCTGCACCACCTGGGGCAGCTGCTGCGGGTCGCCCAGCAGCAGGACGTTCTTGGCGCACATCGACACCGCGAGCGCGTCGGCGAGGGCGAACTGGCCTGCCTCGTCGATGATCAGCAGGTCGAAGGGTTCTTCGCGGATCGCGGCGTTGGCGAACGTCCACGCCGTCCCGCCGACCAGGTGCCCGGTGTCGTGCTCTTCGCGCCACTTGACCAGCGCGGGATTGCTCTTCGGCTGCTCCCACGGCGCGGCCGGGTCCGGGGTCTTCTTCGCGCGCTTGGCGCACGGCAGCTCCGGCGCGCTCTTCATGGCCGCGCTCAGCACGTTCTCCACCGCCTTGTGGCTGGTGGAGGTGACCGCGACGGTCCGCCCCGCCCGCACGAGCCGGGCGATCAGCTTGCCGGCCAGGTAGGTCTTGCCCGCTCCCGGCGGCCCCTGCACGGCGAGCGTCGAGCCGTCGAGCGCGTCGACCGCCTCGATCACCGTGGCGACCAGGTCCTCCCCCGGTGCCGGCAGCGCCGCGCCGCCGCGCAGCCGCGGTGGCGTCCGCCGGAGCAGGTCGACGCCGGGGTGCCGCGGCAGCTCCGGCAGCGTGTCGACGACCAGGCGCGCGAGGTCGGCGACCGCTTCGTCCTTGGGCGAGGGCCGCACCGGGCTGCCGGGCAGCACCGCGGTCGGCCGGTCGTTCGTGGTCGCGTCCGGCGGGCAGCTCTCTTCCAGAGTCAGTTCCACGGCCGACGCGGCGACGACCTTCGCGTCGCGGGCGGTGTCGCCGTAGCGCAGCCGCACGTCGTCGCCGGGGGCGAACGGGTGCGGCCGGTCGGGGTCGCACGCCAGCAGCAGCGTCCGCTTCGCGGTGCGCGCCCGCCCGGCCGGCGGCACCCACTCCCCCGCCTCCAGCGAGACCGGCACCGCGCACGCGGTGTCCACTTCGAGGTCGCCCAGCGGGGCGGCCAGCTGGCGGAAGTACTCCCACCACGCCGGGTTCGTCTCGCGGCGGTGGTAGCCGACGGACGCCGCCAGCAGCGCGCGGGCCCGCTCTTCGCCGGTGAAGTCGCCCGGGTCGTCCGGCAGCCCTTCGAGGAGGGGGTCGACCAGCGCGGCCAGCTGCGCGGCCCGTTCGGCGCGGCGCTCGGCGGCGACGTCTTCCTCGGCCGCGCGCAGCAGCGCGTCCTCGGCGGATTCCTCCGCCGGCTCCGGGACTTCGATCCCCGCCTCGGCGCGGACCCGGTGCAGGAACCCGAACAGCCGCTGCGCGGAGACGCAGTCGTCCTCGGTGTTCTCGCCGATGCGGCGCAGGACTTCCTCGGCGCGTTGCGGCTCCCCGGACTGGGCGAGCGCCAGGTACTCCTCGTACGCCTCGACGTCCGACACGGCGGTCTTCCCGCGGGCGCCGGGCTGGTAGAGCGGCTCGAGGTGCCGGATCGAGTACGACCGCTGCGACACGCGCAGCGCCTTGCGCACGACCGCGTGCAGGTCGACCACCGCGCCGCTGCGCAGCAGGTGGTCGACGGTCTCCTCGCGGGTCCCGTGCACCGCCGCGAGCCGCTTGATCGCGGTGACCTCGTAGGGCGCGTAGTGGTAGACGTGCGAGCCGGGGTGTTCGGCGACCTGCGCCGCGGCGAAGTCGACGAACTCCTCGAACGCGCGCCGCTCCTGGGTGCGGCTGTGCGCCCAGAACGGCGTGAACCGGCGCTCGCCGTCCGCGGTGACCGCGCCGAAGAGGTACTCCAGCCCTTCGCCCGAGAGAGCGTGCGGGTCGCCGGCGACCTCGACGAACACGTCACCCGGCGCGGGGGCCGGCAGGGTGGCCAGCGCGTCGGGATCGACGATTTCGTAGGCGATCTCGCCGGTGGCGTCCTGGCGGACCTGCAGCGCGGCCTGGGCGCGCAGGGCCGCGAACGACGTCACCGACAGGTCCCGCGGCCGGTCGTCCGGACCGGCCGCGGCCAGCGCGTCGATCGAGCCGAGCCCGGCGGCGGCCAGCTTGCGGCGCTGGTCGGCGCGCATCCCGGCGACCAGCGAGAGGTCCCGGTCGGCTTCCCGGGCCGACGCGCAGTGCCGGTCGAACCGGCAGCCGGCGCAGGCCGGGCGTTCGTCGGCCCACAGCGGGACCGGCAGCCGCGGCGGCCGGCCCAGCAGCCGGGCCCGCAGGCGGTCCACCAGCGGCCGGAAGTCCTCGACGCGCAGCGTGCGGGTGCCGCCGTCGGTCAGCCGGAGGTGCAGGTGCGGCCCGGCCGGCCAGCCCGCCCGGCTCACCGCGTCGGCGCACGCCGTCAGCCGGACCACCGCGGCGGGCGTCGCTTGCCGGACCGGGGTCGTGTCGTGGACCTCGTAGCGGCCTTCGCCGTCCTGAACCAGGAGGTCCGCCTGCGCCGAGAACTCGCCGTCGAGGAAGACGGCCCGGTGGATCACCGGCACTCCGGACCGCAATGCCTCTTCGGTCGCCTTCGCGGCGAGCGTGAGGTCTTCGACGCCGGCGATCCCGTGGCTCCCGGGGGCGGGCCGCGGTGCTCCCGGCAGGCCGGCGGCCAGCGCCTGGACGAGGATGCTGCGGTGCTCGCACTCGAGCAGGTCGGCGAGATCGGCTGGGGTGAGCATCGCCGCGCAGTCTGACACGGCCGGTCATCCGGGCCGGAGCACGGCGTGCCGACACGCCGAAACTTTCGAGAATTCCCTGGTATATCGCCAATTCTTGACAGCGCGGACCACGCCCGCAATAGTGCGGGAACCGAACTAAATACTCGTGAACACGATGGGGGCGCGGTGTCTTCCAGCGACGAGAACGAGCAGAGCCGGTTGCGCCGGCGTTCCTTCCTGATCGGCAGCGGAGCTGTCGTGGCCACCTCGATGTTCAGCGCCGCTCCGGCGCAGGCGAGTCCTCCGGGCGCCTTCCCGGGCGACTACGACGGCTCGGACCTGTGGCTGCGCTACGAGCCGGTCGCCGATCCCGGTCTGCTGGCCCGGTACCGGGCCGCGCTCGGCGCGATCGTCGTGGAGAACGCCGGCCGGAGCCCGGTCCACCGCCACACGGCGAACCTGAGCATGGCCCCCGGGTCCACCGAGCACCTGGTGCAGAGCACCCTGGAAGCGGCGCGGGACGAACTCGTCCGTGGCCTCGGCGGGCTGCTGGGGCGGTCCGTGCCGGTGCGGGACGGGTTCCCCGACCGCGCGGTGGTCGTGGGCACCCCGGACAGCTCGTCCCTGGTACGCCGGTACGTTCCCGCCCACGACCTGAAGCCGCTCGGTGACGACGGCTACCTCATCCGCTCGCTGTCGCGGGGCGGGCACCGGGCGATCGTCATCGCGGGCAACACCGATCTCGCCGCCCTGTACGGGACGTTCGCCTTCCTCCGGCGTCTGCAGGCCCAGCAGCCCGTCACCCACCTGGACCTCTCGTCGGTGCCCAGGATCAACCACCGGTACCTCAACTACTGGGAGACCGAGCGCCTCTACGCCGGGAACAACCCGGCGGGCACGGGCGGGCTGAACGGCGAAAACGGGGCGATCTTCGACTTCACCGCCACCGGCGCGTCCGCCGGGCTGAACCTGCCGGTGATCCTCGACCGCTACCTCGTGGCCGCACGGGCGATGGCTTCCGTGGGCATCAACGGCATCACGATCAACAACGTCAACGCCAACAGCTTCTACCTCACCCCGGCCGCCATCGAGCAGGAAGCCGCGCTGGCGGACGCGTTGCGCCCGTACGGGATCAAGCTGGCCGTGTCCATCAACTACGCGGCCCCGACAGACGCCCGGTTCGCGCCCGACACCCTCACCCGGGAACAGCTGGATCCCTACAGCGACCGGTTCCGGGACTGGTGGACCCGCCGGGCCCGGCAGCTGCAGGCCGCGATCCCCGACTTCATGGGGTTCACCGTCAAAGCCAACTCCGAGGGCCAGCCGGGTCCCCAGGACCTGGGCTACGACCACGGTGACGGCGCCAACGGCATGGCGGCGGCGGTGGCGCCGCTCGGGATGCGGATCTTCTGGCGGACGTTCGTCTACAACGCCGACGTGGACGAGGACCGACTGAAGCGCGCCTACCTGGAGTTCGGCCCCATCGACGAGGAGCCGCAGCCCGACGGGACGACGGGCCGGTTCGCGGAGAACGTCTTCCTGCAGACCAAGAACGGGCCGCTCGACTACCAGGCCCGGGAGCCCGCCAACCCGCTGTTCGGCCGGATGGAACACACGAACCAGGCCCTGGAACTGCAGGTCACCCAGGAGTACACCGGGCAGAACACGATGCTGTGCTACCTCGGCCCGTTGTGGGAAGAGGTGCTCAACTCCGACACCTACGCCACCGACGAGCACGGCAAGCTGCTGCGCCGGCGCCTGGTGGGCCACGTGGTGGACGGCACGGCCCAGGGCCACCCGGACAGCGCGATCGTCGGCGTGGCCAACTTCGGCAACGCCGGCAACCTGACCGGGCACCACTTCGCGCAGGCGAACCTGTACGCCTTCGGCAGGCTGGCGTGGGACTGGACCCTGGACTCCCGGAGCATCGCCGAGGACTGGGTCCGGCTGACCTGGGGCAACCGCGACTTCCTCGTCCGGACCGTCGTGGCGATGATGATGGGTTCCCGGGAAGCGCTGGTGAGCTACCAGACCCCGCTCGGCGTCGCGCACCAGTTCCGGTCCAGCGACCACTACGGCCCCAACCCCGCCGAACGGCTGGCGCGGGACGACTGGAGCCCGGTGTACTACAACCGCGCCGACCCGGCCGGGCTGGGTTACGACCGCTCGCCCACCGGGAGCGGCTTCACCGCGCAGTACTTCCCGGTGCTCGCGGCCCGGTACGGCGACATCGAGACCGTCCCCGAGAACCTGCTGATGTGGTTCCACCACGTGCCGTGGGACCGGCGGATGCGCAGCGGCCGGATCTTCTGGGACGAACTGGTGTACCGCTACCAGACGGGCGTCCACTACGTGAGCTGGATGCGCCGGGCTTGGGACTCCCTGGAGCCCCACGTCGACGCGCGGCGCTTCGCCGAGGTGAAGGCCAAGCTGGCCGCCCACGAGGCCGACGCGGGCAGCTGGCGGGACACCTGCGTGCGCTATTGGCAGGAGTTCAACGGCCGGCCCGTCCCGACGAACGGGCCGCTCGCGATCTCGATCGTGGTCGGCGGCCGGACGATCGGCGGGTTCGACGCCGGCGCCGCGTCCTCTCCGATCCCGCTGCCGGCCGGTGCTTCGCCGAAGATCACCAAGGTCGTGCCCGCCGATCCCACCGTCAGATGCGAGGTCCTCTCGCAAGCTCGTGAGGTGCCGGGGCGCGCCGTCGTGCGGGTCACCGGGAGGAGCTTCTTCGGGCCCATCCTCAAGGATTACGTGTTTGACCTCACGCACTGAGGGGAACCTCCGCGCACCCGCGTCCGTTGTCGTTATCCTACGGCACCGTAAGTTACGGTCGCGTAGGTACGGAAGGACGTCCCCTCATGCCGGTCCCCGAAACCACCCGCCTGCTCCACGAACTCGAAGGCACGGTCGAAGAGAACCTCAACCGGCACCTCGCCGCCGCCCAGGAGTGGATGCCGCACGAATACGTCCCCTGGAGCCAGGGACGCGACTTCGCCGAGCTCGGCGGTGAGGCGTGGGACCCGGAGCAGTCGCGGGTGACCCCGATCGCGCGGACGGCCCTGGAAGTCAACCTGCTCACCGAGGACAACCTGCCCAGCTACCACCGCGAGATCGAGCGCGCGTTCGGCCGCGACGGCGCGTGGGGCACCTGGGTGCACCGGTGGACGGCCGAAGAGGGCCGCCACGGCATCTGCATCCGCGACTACCTGCTGGTCACCCGCGCCGTCGACCCCGTCGAGCTGGAGCGGATGCGGATGGAGACGATGCAGGCGGGTTACGACACCGGCGACAAGCCGCTGCTGAACGTCTGCGCGTACGTCTCCTTCCAGGAGCTGGCGACCCGGCTTTCGCACCGCAACACCGGCCGCTACACCCAGGACCCGCTGGCCGAGCGGCTGCTCGCCCGCGTGTCGACGGACGAGAACCTCCACATGGTCTTCTACCGCAACCTCGTCAAGGCGGCCCTGGAGATCTCGCCCGACGCGATGATGCGGGCGATCACCGACGAGGTGCTGAACTTCGCGATGCCGGGCGCGGTGATCCCGAGCTTCCAGCGCAAGGCGGCGCTGATGGCCAAGGCCGGCATCTACGACCTGCGCATCCACCACGACGACGTCGTCCAGCCGCTGCTGCGGTACTGGAAGGTCTTCGACCTGACCGGCCTCGGCGCGGCCGGCGAAGCCGCGCGGGAGGAACTCGCCACCTTCGTCAAGGGGCTCGACACGCAGGCGTCCCGCTTCGAGGAACGCCGGGACGCGGCCGCCGCGCGCCGGGCGGCGCGGGGCATAGTGGACCTCTGAGCCGCACCCGCCGGAGGTCGCCGTGCCGCACCGAGGTCGCGTTCCCGGCACCACCGGGCCCGTGCTCGGGCGCGCACTGCGGGTGCTCGAGGCGTTCTCCCCGGACCGCCCGGAGCTGCGGTTGAGCGAGGTCGCGCGCCGGACCGGGCTGCCCGCCGCGACCGCGCACCGGCTGCTGCGGGAGTTCTGCGCGTGGGGCGCGCTGGAGCGCGACGAGGCCGGCGTCTACCGGGTCGGGCTGCGGCTGTGGGAGCTGGGCTCGCTCGCGCCGCGGGGCCTCGGCCTGCGCGAACGCGCCCTGCCGTTCCTGGAGGACCTCTCGCAGATCACCCGGGAGAACGTCCAGCTCGCCGTCCGCGAGGGGACCGAAGTCGTGTACATCGAGCGGATCGCCGGAACCGGGGCCGTGCCCGTGCTGACCCGCGTCGGCGGGCGGTTCGCGCTGACCGCGACGGGTGTCGGGCTCGTCCTGCTCGCCCACGCCCCCGCCGAAGTGCAGGAAGACGTCCTCGGCCGTCCGATCGAGCGGTACACCAGCGAGACCGTGACCGACCCGGACCGGGTGCGGCACCTGCTGGCCGACGTGCGCACCCACGGGTTCTCCATCAGCGAGCGCCAGGTCACCATGGACGCGCTGTCGGTCGGCGCGCCGATCCACGACGCGCGGGGCCGGGTGATCGCCGCGGTGTCGCTCGTCGTCCGGTACGGCAGCGTCCCGCCGCACGCCCTCGCCCCGCTGGTCATGACCAGCGCGCGGGCGATCTCACGGGCACTGGGCTGAACTTTTCATCTTATGGAATCGCCCTTCGTGGCGCCGGGCCGCTCCCCCAGGCTGTGACCCGGCCCACCACGAAAGGACGACCCCGATGAGCGCCATTCCCCGCGACCAGTGGTACGTCGCCGCCTACGGCTCCGAGATCGGCGCCGAGCTGTTCGGCCGGACGATCTGCGGCGAGCCGATCCTGTTCTGGCGGACCCGCGACGGGAGCGTCACCGCGGTGGCCGACCGGTGCGTGCACCGGCGGTTCCCGTTGTCGCAGGCGCCTTCCCGGCTGGTCGACGACCAGGTCGTGTGCGGCTACCACGGGTTCACCTACGGCGTGGACGGCAAGTGCGTGGCCGTGCCCGGGCAGACCCGGGTGCCGCGGACCGCGCGGCTGACGCACTACCCGCTGGTGGAGCAGGACTCCTTCGTCTGGGTGTTCATCGGCGACCCCGCGAAGGCCGACGCCTCGGCGATCCCGCGGGCGCCCTGGCTCGACTCGCCGGGCTACACCACGGTCGCCGGGATGGAACCGCTCAAGGCGCGGTACTCGCTGCTGGTGGACAACCTGCTGGACCTGTCCCATGAGACCTACCTGCACGGCGGCTACATCGGCACCCCGGAGGTCGCCGAAACGCCGATCACGACCGAAGTCGACGAAGAAGCCGGCATCGTCTACGTCTCGCGGCACATGGCGGACGCGGCGTGCCCGCCCTTCTACGCCAAGTCGACCGGCTTGGAGGGCCGCATCACCCGCTGGCAGGACATCGAGTACACGCCGCCGTGCCTGTACAAGCTGCACAGCCGGATCGCCCCGGTCGGGTCGGTGCCGAACCCGGACGGCAGCGACCCGGACGCCTTCCACGTCGAGGTCGTCTACGCGATCACGCCCGAGACCGAGCGCTCCACGCACGACTTCTGGGCGGTGGCCCGGGACTTCGCTCTCGACGACGAAGGCGTTTCGGCGTTCCTCGCGGAGAACAACCGCACGGTGGTGCTGCAGGACGTCGAAGCGCTGGACGTCCTCGAGCGGGTGATCGCCACCGAGCCGGACGGCTACCAGGAGCTGTCGATCAACATCGACACCGGCGGCCTCGCGGCCCGCCGCATGCTCCAGCGGCTGGCGGCCTCGTGAACCGGCCGATGCTCGCCGGCGACCGCGTCTACCGGATCCACTGGGTGCTGGGCACCGACCGGTTGCGCGCGGTCTGCCACTGCGGCGCCGAGCGCGAGTTCGAAGACCCCGTGCAGCTGTGGGACTGGCTGCTCGCCCACCCCGAAGGACACTGATGACCCTCGATCTCCTGGTGGACCACAAGGAAAAGGCGGCCGACGGCGTCGTCCGCCTCACCCTCCGCGCGCCGGGCGGCGGGCCGCTGCCGCCGTGGGAGCCGGGCGCCCACGTCGACCTCCTGCTGCCCGACGGCGTCGTGCGGCAGTACTCGCTGTGCGGAGATCCGGCAGACACGTCGGTGTACCAGGTCGCGGTGCTGCGGGAGCCCGGCGGCCGCGGCGGCTCGGCGTACGTGCACGACAAGCTGCTCGCCGGGGACCGCGTCCGGGTGGACGGCCCCCGCAACCACTTCGCGCTGGTGGACGCCGAGCGGTACCTGTTCATCGCGGGCGGCATCGGCATCACGCCGATCCTGCCGATGCTCGCCCGGGCCACGACGACCGGCCGCGACTGGCAATTGGTCTACGGCGGCCGCACGCGCGCGTCGATGGCGTTCACGGAGGAGCTGTCCCGCCACGGCGACCGCGTGACGTTCCGCCCCCAGGACGAGCACGGGCTGCTGGACCTGCCGGCGTTGCTGGCCGCGGCCGAGCCGGGCACGGCGGTGTACTGCTGCGGCCCGGAACCGCTGCTGGCCGCGGTGGAGGCACTCGCCCCGGCCGACCTGCACGTCGAGCGCTTCACCGCTCGGCTGGAGGAAGGTCCGCGCACGGCGTTCGAGGTCGAGCTGGCCGGGTCGGGGCGGGTGCTGCCGGTGCCGGCGGACCGGTCGATCCTCGAGGTGGTGGAGGAGGCGGGGGTCCCGGTGCTGTCTTCGTGCCGCGAGGGGACGTGCGGGACCTGCGAGACCGGTGTGCTCGGCGGCGAGCCGGACCACCGCGACTCGGTGCTGACCGCGGATGAGCGGCTGGAGAACGAGGTGATGATGCTCTGCGTCTCGCGGGCTTGTTCGCCGCGGTTGGTGCTCGACCTCTGACAGAGAGTCACTGCACGGCGAGCCGCGCCGATCTGTAGTGATATTGGACGGGTGAAGACCTTTCACTCTTTCCTGGACAAGGTGGACGAGCGGCTGGGCGACGGTTTGGAGGGCGCCCTGTGCGCCCACCACCGGCGGCGGCTGCGCGGGCTCGGCTGGGGCTCGGTGCTCGAACCGGGTGGTGCGGAGGACCGGCTCGGCGGGCGGGCGCCCGTCCGCGACGGCAACCGCGTCGAGGTGCTCATCGACGGCGAAGAGTCGCTGCCGGCCGTCGCCGAGGCCATCCGGCAGGCGAAATCGCACGTGCACATCGCCAACTGGCACGCGAGCGCCGACTTCCGGCTGACGCGGGAGCCCGGCTCACCCACCCTGCGTGAGCTGCTCGCCGAGGTCGCCGGCCGGGGGGTCGAGGTCCGGGTCCTGCTCTGGGCGGGGCCGCCCTTCCCCGCGTTCCAGCCGTCGCGGAAGCTGGCGCGGTCCGAACGGCGGAAGTTCACCGAGGGCACCGATGTGCGCTGCGTGCTGGATTCCCGCGAGCGGACCCTGCACTGCCACCACGAGAAGCTCGTGATCGTCGACGACGCCGTCGCGTTCGTGGGCGGGGTGGACTTCACCGCGCTGGAGGGCGACCGGCACGACAGCCCGGACCACCCGCCGCGGCAGATCGGGTGGCACGACCTGATGGCGCGGCTCCACGGCCCGGTGGTCGCCGACGTCGCCGACCACTTCCGGCGGCGGTGGACCGAGGTGGCCGGTGAAGAACTGCCGCAGCCTGCGGTGCCGGCACCCGTGGGTGGCAGCCGCGTGCAGCTGCAGCGGACGGTGCCGAACAACACGTACGACTTCCTGCCGAAAGGCGAGTTCACGCTCCTCGACGGCTACCTGCGGGCCCTGCGCTCGGCGCGGCGGCTGATCTACCTGGAGAACCAGTTCCTGTGGTCGCCGGAGATCGCCGAGGTGCTGCTCGACAAGCTGCGCAACCCGCCGGACGACCAGTTCCGCGTGGTCCTGCTGCTGCCGCGCAAGCCGAGCAACGGCTCGGACACCACGCGCGGCCAGCTGGGCAGGCTGCTGGACGCGGACGACGGCCACCACCGCCTGCTGGCCGCGACGATCAGCGCCCACGACGGCGACTCCGCGGCCCCGGTGTACGTCCACGCCAAGCTCGGCATCGTGGACGACGAGTGGCTGACGGTGGGCTCGGCGAACCTCAACGAGCATTCGCTGTTCAACGACACGGAGGTCAACATCGCGACCGACGACCCGGAGGTGGCCCGGGGCGCGCGGCTGCGGCTGTGGGCCGAGCACCTGGGCCGTCCGGTGGAGGAGCTGGCGGACCGGGACCCGGCGGACGTGGTGGACAACCTGTGGCGGCCGCTGGCCGAGGAGCAGGCCGAGCGGGAACGCCGCGGCGAGCAGCGGACCCACCGGCTGGTGCTGCTGCCGGGGGCCTCACGCCGCGCGGCCCGGCTGCAGGGCCCGCTGAGGGGACTGCTCGTGGACGGCTGAGCGGGTGTGCCTGGGGAAGCACTCCTCTCAGGGTGTGCGACCAAGCCGCTCCAGCGCGACGATGGCAACATTTCCCAGTCGTCTCGGGCAAGCTCTGCCAAGATGCTCCCGGGAGTGTTCCGGTGCCGCGCCACC
This sequence comes from Amycolatopsis sp. A133, assembly GCF_031082405.1. Taxonomy (GTDB): domain Bacteria; phylum Actinomycetota; class Actinomycetes; order Mycobacteriales; family Pseudonocardiaceae; genus Amycolatopsis. The sequence continues at coordinate 490,069 of NZ_JAVHJU010000057.1, read as the reverse complement.
AAGACGAACCAGCAGCTCCGAGGTCAGCTTCCTCTTCATGGCCACCGCCAACCGAACCCTTGAGCTCGGATCCTCGGCGAGAACGGCCAGCGCTTTGATCGGCACGGTCTTGTTGTGAGCCACCCACACCCGAGATTCCGGATACCGCTCGATGACGTCGAGCCAGACCTCCAACGGCGCCGATTCGCCGGCCGCACGCCGATAGTCGGCAGGGTCGGCACTGTGCCTGAGCCTGATGAACTCGTCAGCCGAGGTGATCATCGCCGGCGCATCCGCTCCGAAACAGTGGAAGCCAGGCGGATCTCCGCCATCCCGGCAACCATACCGGAGCGCCCGATGCGGCTACCGGATCCGCAGCTTCCGCATCAGCTTCAGCCCGGAAAGCATGCTCTCCACGTACTTCTCGTACCCCTGCCCCGGCCGGGGCCCCATCACCTGCTTCTTCAGCACGGCCAGGTTCTTCACGTCGGTGTACTTGAGCAGCCCCTGGTCACCGTGGCGCGCGCCGACGCCGGAGTTCTTCACCCCGCCGGACGGTGTCCCCTTGGCCGCGTACGCGGTCGCCAGGATGTCGTTCACGTTCACGTTGCCGGACTCGATCCGGGCCGCCACCGCGCGCGCCGCCGCGACGTCGGTGCTCCAGACCGAGGCGTTCAGGCCGTAGTCGGTGTTGTTGGCCAGCGCCACCGCTTCGTCGACCGTGCGGTACCTGTGCAGCGCCACCACCGGCCCGAACGTCTCGGTGACGCCGCAGAGCATGTCCGTGGTGACGCCCTCGAGGACGGTCGGCTCGAAAAAGGCCGGGCCGAGGTCGGGGCGGGGCTTGCCGCCGCAGAGGACCGTGGCGCCCTTGGCCACCGCGTCGTCCACATGGGACTTGACGCGGCGCATGTGGTCGACCGAGACCAGCGAGCCCATGTCGGGCCCGAAGTCGTACGCCGCGCGGAAGTCGAGGGCCGAAGCCGCCGCCACGAACGCCGTCTTGAACTCCTCGTAGCGGGACTCCGGCAGGTAGATCCGCTCGATGTGCATGCAGATCTGGCCGGTGTTGCCGAACGCCCCGAAGACCGCGCCCTGGACGGCTTCTTCGAGCGACGCGTCCTCCAGCAGGATCATCGGGTTCTTGCCGCCGAGCTCGAGGCAGCAGCCGATGAGGTTGCGGCCCGCCCGCTCGCCGATGACCCGGCCGGTCGCCGTCGAACCGGTGAACATCACGTAGTCCGCGTGGTCGATCAACGTCGGTCCGACGTCGGGCCCCTCGCCGCAGACCACCTGGAACAGCCCTTCCGGCAGGCCCGCTTCCTCCAGCAGCCGGACGCCGTAGAGCGGCGAAAGCGCCGTCTTGTTGTCGGGCTTCAGCACGACCGCGTTGCCGGCCATCAGCGCCGGCACCGCGTCGGAAACGCCGGTGGCGAACGGGAAGTTCCAGGGCGCGATGATGCCGACGACGCCCTTGGGCTGCCGGATCTCGGTCGACGTCGTCAGCAGCGGCACCGGGCCGCCGCGCCGGGTGGGTGCCAGCAGCCGGGCGGCCCGCTTCAGGTAATGGCTCATCACCATCGGCGGGTCGCAGGTCTCCTCGATCGCCATCCGCCGGTTCTTGCCGCTCTCGACCTGGATGAGGTCGGCGATCGCCCGCGCGCGGTCGACGAACAGCGCGTGCGCCCGCTTGAACACCGCCAGCCGGTCCTTGAGCGGCGTGGCCGCCCATTTCAGCTGGGCCTCGCGCGCGACGGCGAACGCCCGCTCGATGTCTTCCGGCGCCGACTGCGGTAGTTCGACGAGCACGTCGCCGGTGTAGACCTCGGTCAGCTTCCAGGTCGCGCCGGACGAGCCCGGCACGCGCGCCACGAGCTGCGCCAGGAACGCGTCCGTCACCGACGCCGGACGGGTGAGTTCGAGTGGCGTGAGGGTCATGGCCGGCTCCCGAGGACGAGCTGGGCGCCCATTTCCCCGATCATGATGCAGGGCGCGTTGGTGTTGCCGCCGGTGATCGACGGCATGATCGAGGCGTCGCAGACCCGCAGGCCCTCGACGCCGCGCACGCGCAGGTCGGAGCCGACGACGGCGAGCTCGTCGACACCCATCCGGCAGGTGCCGACGCCGTGGTAGACCGAGGTCGCGCGGTTGAGGATCGCGTCACGCAGCGGCTGGCCGCGCAGGTCCTTCCCCGGGTGGATCTCTTCCTTGACCGCACCCTTGAACGCCTTCGACGCGAAGATCTCGCGCACCATCTCCGAGCCTTCGCCGAGCAGCTCGAGGTCGGCCGGGTCGGACAGGTACCGGAAGTCGATGAGCGGTGCCGCGGCGGGATCGGCCGAGGCGAGCCGCAGCGTGCCGCGGCTCTTCGGGTAGATCAGCGTCGTCAGCACGGTGAGCGCGGGGCGCTTGTCGACGTCGTGGCGGATCGGCGCGTCCTGGTTGGGCGACACGTACGCCCACGGCAGCAGGTGCAGCTGCAGGTCGGGGATCGCTTCGGCCTGCGAGGTCCGCAGGAACGCGACGGCTTCGAAGACCGAGTTGGCCAGGAAGGTGGTGCCGGGCCGGAGCAGCTCCCGGGCCAGCCCGCGCGCGAAGTACGGCGCCGTGCCCTTGTTCTTGCTGGTGGACACGTGGAACGTCAGGGCGTGGAACATGTGGTCGTGCATGTTGTCCCCGACCGGCAGGTCGGCGAGCACGTCGATGCCGTGCTCCTTCAGGTGCTCGGCGTGGCCGATGCCGGACAGCATGAGCAGCTGCGCGGAGCCGACGAACCCGGCGGAGAGGATGACCTCCTTGCCGGCGCGGACGGTCCGGACGGTCCGCGGACGGCCCCGGTCGACGACCTCGACGCCGACGGCGCGGCCGTTCTCGATGAGCACCTTCGTCACCAGCACCCCGGACTGCAGCTGCAGCGTCGGGGGCGCGAGGTGGTGGAGGTAGCCGCGCGAGGCGCTGTAGCGCAGGCCGTCGGCGGCGTTCTGCTGCATCCGGCTGACGCCTTCTTGGGACTCGGCGTTGTAGTCGTCGAGGATCTTGCAGCCGAGCGCGTCGGCGGTGGCGTCGACGAACTGCAGCGAGCCCTCTTGGGGGTTCTTCGCACGGGTGACCCGGATCGGCCCGCCCGCGCCGCGGAAGGCGTTCTCGCCGTCCTCGAAGTCCTCCATCCGCTTGTAGGCGGTGTTGACGCTGTCGGCGTCCCAGCCGGTGTTGCCCTCGGCGGCCCAGGAGTCGAAGTTGGCGCGGTTGCCGCGGACGTAGACCATGCCGTTGATGGAGCTGGAGCCGCCGACGACCCGGCCGCGCGGCACCGGCATCCGGCGATCGAGAACGTGTTTCTGCGGGACGCCGTAGAAGCCCCAGTCGAGCGGTTTCTTCAGCTGCGGCACCGCGTGCATCGGACCGACCAGCCCGGGTTTCTTGACCAGCAGCCCCTGGTCGCTCTTCCCGGCCTCCAGGACGATCACGCTGGCCCCGGACTGGGCGAGCCGTCCCGCAATCGCGGCTCCCGAGCTCCCCGACCCGACGACGACGTAGTCGGCCTCGTCGCCGAGCGCCGCCCTTTTCGCCATGCTCGCTCCTCGGTACGACCGGTCACGCGAACTATAACGTGTTCTAGTTCAGTCAACCGTATAGCGTCCGCCCGGAGGTGCGCAACGGCCCGCCGGCGGCACTTTCACGTGAAAGTGCCGCCCCGAGGTGGGCACTTTCACGTGAAAGTGCCGGTCAGGTCCAGGTCAGGAAGCGGTAGTGCAGACCGGTCGAGGACTCCAGCCACTCCCCCGCCGATTCCGGCGCCCGCCCCACCTCCGGCGCGTAGGTGTCTCCCTCGAAGGACTCGCGGATCTCGGTAACCACGATCCGGTCCGCGAACGGCAGCGCCGCCCGGTACACCGCCGCCCCGCCGATCACCCACAGGTCCCCCGCCTCCGCGGCGAGCGCCGAAGGCAGGTCCGCGAATGTCTCCACACCCTCCTGCGGCGTACCGGACAGCACCAGATTCCGCCGCCCGGGCAGCGGCCGGAACCGCGGCGGCAGCGACTCCCACGTGCGGCGGCCCATCAGCACCGCCGCTCCCGCGGTCACCGCGCGGAAGTGCCGCAGATCCTCCGGCAGGTACCACGGCAGCGCGCCGTCCCGCCCGATGACCCCGTTCGCCGACTGCGCCCAGACGAGCCCGATCACACCGCCACCGGCGCCTTGATGCCCGGGTGCGGGTCGTAGCCGTCGAGCGCGAAGTGCTCGTACGTGTAGTCGAACAGGCTGTCCGCCGGCTTCAGGCTCAGCGTGGGGAACGGCCGCGCGTCCCGCGCAAGCTGCGTGCGCACCTGCTCGACGTGGTTGTCGTAGATGTGGCAGTCGCCGCCGGTCCAGATGAAGTCGCCGACGCCGAGCCCGACCTGCTCGGCGATCAGGTGCGTCAGCAGCGCGTAGCTGGCGATGTTGAACGGCACGCCGAGGAACAGGTCCGCGCTGCGCTGGTACAGCTGGCAGGACAGCTCGCCGCCGGCGACGTAGAACTGGAAGAACGCGTGGCACGGCGGCAGCGCCATGCGCGGGATGTCGGCGACGTTCCACGCGGACACGATGATCCGCCGCGAGTCGGGGTTCTCACGCAGCGTGCGCAGCACCTCGGCGATCTGGTCGACGTGTCCGCCGTCCGGGGTCGGCCACGAGCGCCACTGCACGCCGTAGACCGGCCCCAGATCACCGTCGTCGGCCGCCCATTCGTCCCAGATCGTGACGCCGTGCTCGCGCAGCCACGAGACGTTCGCGTCGCCGCGCAGGAACCACAGCAGCTCGTAGGCGATCGAGCGGAAGTGGACTTTCTTCGTGGTGACGAGCGGAAATCCCTCGGACAGGCGGTACCGCAGCTGGTGGCCGAAGATCGACCGCGTGCCCGTGCCGGTACGGTCGCCCTTGCGGGCCCCCGTGTCGAGGACGTGGCGGAGGAGGTCTTCGTACTGCGTGTCCGGCATGCCCGGGAGCCTAGCCATGCCGCTGACTCAGCGTGAATCCCGGATGGCCCAATCCCGCCGACCGATAACTTGACTCATTCCAGAAAACGCCCTAGGCTCGGCAGCAATGTCGGACTTCGAAGCTCAGCTGCGTGCGGTTTCGCTGCGGGTCACCCGGCCCCGGCTGGCCGTGCTCGCCGCGCTGCGCGACCATCCCCACGTCGACACCGAGACGGTGATCGACCTGGTGCGCGCCGAGCACCCGACGGTTTCGCACCAGACGATCTACGACGTATTGCGGGCGCTCACCGACACCGGGCTCATCCGGCGCATCCAGCCGGCCGGCGCGAACGCCCGCTACGAGGCGCGGGTGGGTGACAACCACCACCACGTCGTGTGCCGTTCGTGCGGGGCGATAGCGGACGTCGACTGCGCCGTCGGCCACACCCCCTGTCTCACCGCTTCGGACGACCACGGTTTCGTGATCGACCAGGCGGAGGTCGTCTACTGGGGCACCTGCCCCGATTGCGCGGCCGACCGTCCCCGAAAAGATTCGCCGCTCCCGGAAGGAAGTAAATGAGCTCCACCCAGGACACCCCGTCCAGCGCGCAGGGCGTGGACAAGAAGGCGGCGGCCGGTTGCCCGGTCGCACACGACTCGGTGACCTCGCACGGCAGTGAGAGCGAGAACCCGGCGATCGACTCGCCGAAGCCGAAGACGGGCGGACGTCCGCGCACGAACAAGGACTGGTGGCCCAACCAGCTCGACCTGTCGGTGCTGCACGCCCACTCCACCAAGGGCAACCCGCTCGGCGAGAACTTCAGCTACGCCAAGGAGTTCGCCAAGCTCGACGTCGACGCCCTCAAGCGCGACATCACCGAGGTGCTCACCACCTCGCAGGACTGGTGGCCCGCCGACTTCGGCCACTACGGCGGCCTGATGATCCGGATGAGCTGGCACGCCGCGGGCACCTACCGCATCCACGACGGCCGCGGCGGCGCCGGGGACGGCAACCAGCGCTTCGCCCCGCTCAACAGCTGGCCCGACAACGCCAACCTCGACAAGGCGCGCCGCCTGCTGTGGCCGGTCAAGCAGAAGTACGGCCAGAAGATCTCGTGGGCCGACCTGCTCGTGCTCGCCGGCAACGTCGCCCTGGAGTCGATGGGCTTCAAGACCTTCGGCTTCGGCTTCGGCCGCGTCGACGTCTGGGAGCCCGAGGAGATCATCTGGGGCCCGGAGGACGACTGGCTGGGTGACGAGCGCTACGTCAGCGACTCGGAGATGGCGCCCGAGGTGGGCGCGACCGAGATGGGCCTCATCTACGTCAACCCCGAGGGTCCCCGCGGCAGCGCGGACTTCGAGGCCGCGGCCCACTTCATCCGCGAGACCTTCGGCCGGATGGCGATGAACGACGAGGAGACCGTCGCCCTCATCGCCGGTGGCCACACGTTCGGCAAGACCCACGGCGCCGGCATCGCCGACGACCACGTGGGCCCGGAGCCGGAGGGCGCGAACCTGGAGGCGCAGGGCCTCGGCTGGCTGAGCACACACGGCAGCGGCAAGGGCCCGGACACGATCACCAGTGGCCTCGAGGTGACGTGGACCGACAAGCCGACCGAGTGGAGCAACCGCTTCTTCGAGATCCTGTTCGGCTACGAATGGGAGCTCACCACGAGCCCCGGTGGCGCCAAGCAGTACGTCGCCAAGGACGCGCCGGAGATCATCCCGGACCCGTACGACCCGAACAAGAAGCACAAGCCGACGATGCTCACGACGGACCTGTCGCTGCGCTTCGACCCGGTCTACGGCCCGATCTCGCGCCGCTTCCTGGAGAACCCGGACGAGTTCGCGCTGGCGTTCGCCAAGGCCTGGTACAAGCTGCTGCACCGCGACATGGGCCCGGTCGACCGCTTCCTGGGCCCGTGGGTGGCCGAGCCGCAGCTGTGGCAGGACCCGGTGCCGGCCGTCGAGGGCGACCTCGTGGGCGAGGCCGACATCGCCACCCTCAAGGCGAAGGTGCTGGAGTCCGGCCTGAGCACCGCCCAGCTCGTCACCACGGCGTGGGCGTCGGCCGCGAGCTTCCGCTCCACCGACAAGCGCGGTGGCGCGAACGGCGCCCGGATCCGCCTGGAGCCGCAGCGCAACTGGGAGGTCAACCAGCCCGAGCAGCTCGGCAAGGTCCTGGAGGTCCTCGAGGGCATCCAGCGCGAGTTCAACGAGGCCGGCGGCGCGAAGATCTCGCTGGCCGACCTGATCGTGCTGGCCGGCTCGGCCGCCGTCGAGAAGGCGGCGCGCGACGCCGGCGTCGAGACGACCGTGCCGTTCCACCCGGGCCGCACCGACGCCTCGCAGGAGCAGACCGACGTCGAGTCGTTCAAGGCGATGGAGCTGCGCGCCGACGGGTTCCGCAACTACCTGCGGGCCGGCGAGAAGCTGCAGCCGGAGGTGCTGCTCGTCGAGCGCGCCTACATGCTCGGCCTGTCCGCACCCGAGATGACCGTCCTGGTCGGCGGCCTGCGCTCGCTCGGCACCAACCACGGCGGTGCCGCGCACGGTGTCCTCACCGACAAGCCGGGCGTGCTCTCAGGCGACTTCTTCGCCAACCTGCTCGCGCCGGGCACCCGGTGGAAGGCGTCGGAGTCCGAGGAGAACGTCTACGAGATCCGCGACGTGGCGACCGACGAGGTGAAGTGGACCGCCACCTCGGTCGACCTCGTCTTCGGCTCGAACTCGCAGCTGCGGGCTCTCGCCGAGGTCTACGCCAGTGACGACGCCCGCGAGAAGTTCGTGGCGGACTTCGTGGCGGCGTGGACGAAGGTCATGGAGCTCGACCGCTTCGACCTCGCCTGATCAACCCCGGACGGGCCCGGCCGATCCTCGTGATCGGCCGGGCCCGTTCGCGTGGGCGGCGATCTTGACAAGGGGTGATCGCCGACCTACCGTGAGTCCCACGCCGCCGGGTTGTCCAGACCATTTATTTCACGTCTGTGAATGAATGGTGCGTCCCACCGCGAAAGGACACCCACGATGCGCGTGCGTGCCTTGCTCGTCCTCCTGGCGATCCCGGCCCTGGCCGCGGCGACCGCGTCCCCCGCACTGGCGGCGGACCCGTCCGTGGCCCCGGGCGGCAACTTCGACCTCTCGATCTGGCAGCTGCAGGAGCCGGTCGGCTCGCCGGGCAAGCCGACGACCATCTCCTCGTCCCGGCTGCAGGGGCCGAACGGCTTCCAGGACAGCTACTTCTACACCGACACCCGCGACGGCGCGATGACCTTCTGGGCGCCGGAGAAGGGCGTCACCACGCCGAATTCGAACTACGCGCGCTCGGAGCTGCGCGAGATGAACCGCGACGGGTCAGCGGCGAACTGGTCGCTGAGCGGGTCGCACAAGCTGAGCGCCACCCTGCGCGTGGTCTCGGTGACGTCGAACGTGTGCGTCGGCCAGGTGCATCTCGGCACCGGCGGCTCGTCGACGAAACCGCTGCTGGAGCTGTACTACCGGGCGAGCGGGGACATCGTGCTGGGCACGGAGAACTCCCCCGACGGCGGGCAGACGCCGCACACCGTCGGCCACGTCTCGCTCGGCAAGACGTGGACCTACACGATCGGCATCTCCGGCGGCAACACCATCGACCTCACGGTCAACGGGAGCACCACGCACTACAGCATCCCGTCGTCGTTCAAGCCCTACAAGCAGTACTTCAAGGCCGGCTCGTACAACCAGTCCTCTTCGAGCAGCACGACGAAGGGCGCACGAGTCGCGTTCTACGGCCTGAACGTCTCCCACAGCTGAGGCGGCGAGCGGCCCGGCCGCCACCGGGCCGCCTTCGGCGTCAGCGCCAGCCCAGTTCCGGGGCCACGTGGGTGAGGATGTTCTCCAGCACATGGGCGTTGTACTCGACGCCGAGCTGGTTCGGGATGGTGAGCAGCAGGGTGTCCGCGGCCTGGACGGCTTCGTCCTCCTTGAGCTGCCGCACGAGTTCGTCGGGCTCGCCGGCGTAGGACCGGCCGAAGATCGCCCGGGTGTTCTCGTCGATCATGCCGACCTGGTCGCGCGAGTGGCGGTCACGGCCGAAGTACGCCCGGTCCTGGTCGGTGGTCAGCGCGAAGATGCTCCGGCTGACCGAAACCCGCGGCTCCCGCTCGTGGCCGGCTTCCGTCCACGCCTCGCGGTAGGCCTCGATCTGCTTGCGCTGCTGGACGTGCAGCGGCTCGCCCGTCTCGTCGTCCTTGAGCGTGGAGCTCTGCAGGTTCATGCCCAGCTTCGCGGCCCAGACGCTCGTCGCGTTCGAGCCGGAGCCCCACCAGATGCGCTCGCGCAGGCCTTCCGAGTGCGGCTCGAGCCGCAGGAGCCCCGGCGGGTTGGCGAACATCGGGCGCGGGTTCGGCTGCGCGAAGCCTTCGCCGTCGAGCAGCTTGAGGAACACCTCGGTGTGCTGCCGCGCCATGTCGGCGTCCGTCTCGCCCTCGCCGGGGGCGTACCCGAAGTAGCGCCACCCGTCGATCACCTGCTCGGGGGATCCCCGGCTGATGCCGAGCTGGAGCCGTCCACCGGAGATGAGGTCGGCGGCGCCCGCGTCCTCGATCATGTACAGCGGGTTCTCGTAGCGCATGTCGATCACGCCGGTGCCGATCTCGATCTTCGACGTCCGCGCGCCGATCGCCGCCAGCAGCGGGAACGGGCTGCCCGCCTGCCGCGCGAAGTGGTGCACGCGGAAGTAGGCGCCGTCCACGCCGAGCTCTTCGGCGGCGACCGCCAGGTCGATCGACTGGTGCAGGAAGTCGGCGGCCGACCGGGTCTCGGAGTGCGCGCTCGCCGACCAGTGGCCGAACGAGAGGAAGCCAATCTTCTTCACGCCTGCTCAAGCGTCCGGCGGCCGGGTTTGATTCCCGGTCGGCGCGGGCCGGCCGGTCGCTCGTTCCGGTGAACCGGCGTCCGCGCGCGGCCCCACCGGGTACTCCACCGGAAACGAGGAGGAGACGCATGCCCGACAACGACCTCACGAGCTTCCTGATCATCGGACTGGTCATCGTGGTGGCCGACGGCCAGGTCCTCTACCGCGGTGGCCGGCGCTACCTCAGCGGGCCGGACGGCGGTGAGGGGACCGGCTCGATGGCGTGGATGGTGGTGACGGTCTTCCACCTCGTCTCGTTCGGCGTCCTCGCCCTGCTCTCGGTGGTCGGCCCGCAGTGGTCGGGGTCGACGGCCGCCCTGGTCGGCCGGCTCGGCATCTTCCTCCTGCTGATGGCCGTGGCGCACGTGCTCACGCTGGCCGTGCTCGCCCGCCGCCGTCAGGACCGGATCGTCGAGGAGCACTTCCAGGACCGGGAAAGCGAACGGCCCGGCGCCGAAACCTACGTCCGCCCGGCCACCGAGGTGCTCGTCGAGCCGTCGACGGATCCCACGTGGCGCCCCGCCGTCACCCCGGTGCCCGGCCAGGACGGCCCGCAGCCGCGCGTGAGCCCGGATCTCGGCAACCACGGCCCGTACCGGGTCTGACCACGGCTTCGCGTTCACCGGATCGAGCGGTTCGCGGCCTTCGCGCTGCCTCATCCGCACTGGCTGTGATTGGATCTTCACGGCCGGTGCGCGAGGAAGGAATACTGCGGTGCGAACGTCCCGAGCGGGGTTGGCGGTGACTGTCTCGGTTCTGGTGGCGGCCACGGCGCCCGCCGCCGCGACCACGCCCGACCCGCTCGCGCCGTACCGGGGCCAGGAGGTCACCTGGGGCGCCTGCCCCTTCAAACAGCGGACCCAGCCCCGGCAGGCGCAGTGCGCGCGGATCACCGTCCCCCGGGACTGGTCGGCCCCGGCCGGGGGCACCGACCTGCAGGTCGCGATCAGCCGCGCGCCGGCCACCGGCACCAGGCAGGGCGCGATCCTGGTGAACCCCGGCGGGCCCGGCGGCCGCGGCACGTCGCTCGCGGGCGCGCTGGCCGGCCTGGAGCCGTCGGTGAACGAGCACTACGACATCGTCGGCATGGATCCCCGGGGCACCGGCCAGGAAGGCGGCGACGACCAGGGGTACGTGTGCCGGGTACCGCTGGCGCGGCTGCCCCAGGAGGACGACCTCGACGCCCGCGACCGCTCGGCGGCCAGCATCGCGCTGCACCAGCAGACGCCGCGGGTCCTGGCCGAAGCGTGCCAGAGCGACGCGCGCGCACCCTTCATCACCACCTGGCAGACCGCGCACGACATGGACCTGATCCGCACGCTGCTGGGCGACGAGAAGCTGAACTACCTCGGCTTCTCCTACGGCACCTGGCTCGGCGCGAAGTACGCGTCGCTGTTCCCCGAGCGCGCCGGCAAGATGGTCCTCGACTCCAGCGTAAACTTCGAAGGCCGCCTCCAGGCCGCGTTCGAAGCGTTCCCGAAGATCGACCAGCGCCAGTTCGACCGCGTCTACGCGCCCTGGCTGGCCCGCCGGTTCCCGGACCAGCTGGGCAAGACCGCCGCGGAGGTCCGGGCCAAGTGGGAGCGGCTGCGGACCTATTTCAAGACCAAGGGCGTCCCGCCCGACGTCTTCGACCAGGTCTTCGTCGGCAACGGCAGCACCCGGCAGTGGATGACCGGCGCCCTGGTCCTGACCAAGGGGGCGGCGGCGCTCGACGGCGCGGCCACCCCGCCGCCGCCCGCCGCACTGAGGAACGACCTCGACCGGGCCTCGCGTGCGGTCTTCGGCCTTCCGGCGGACCGGCTGACCGCCACCGACGTGGCCGAGGACCCGCCGGAGCCCGACTACGCCGACGTGCCCGGGACCCGGCTGGCCGTGGCGTGCGGCGACCAGCCGGCGCGGACGGCGAGCTGGTACAAGCTGCTCAGCGACCTGCAGGGGCCGGCCTACCCGCTGTTCGGCTGGGCGTACGGCCTCAGCGAGCCGTGCGGCTACTGGTCCGACGAGCCCCGGCACGAGCTGCCGAAGCTCCCGGCGCGCGCCGCGAAGAACATCCTGGTCGTCCAGGGCGAGTTCGATCCGCAGACCGGTTACGAGCAGGCCGAGGCGGCGGCGAGGGCGGCCGGGATCCCGATGATCTCGGTGGCCGACTCGCCCTTCCACGGCCAGTACGCCGTCAGCGGGAACTCCTGTGTGGACGATCTGGTGAACGGCTTCTTCCTCGGCAACGCGCGGCCGGCGGCCACGATCTGCCCCGGGGTCCCGCTGCCCGGCGAGCACCAGGTCTTCCCGGTGCCGGGTCCGGCGGGCGAACCGGCCCAGACCACGGCGCCCGCACCGCGCGACGCCCGCTCGACGGTCCGCGAACGGCTGCAGGACAACATCAGCGCCGTCAACCGCCGCCAGTGACCTGGTACGCCACCCCGAGCCGTTCGATGTCGTCCAGGTCTTTCGGATAGCGGCCCCGAGCGCCGTCCCGGCAACTCCGGGACGGCCGGCTTCGCGTGCGACGATCATCGCGGTGTGCGGTCGCGATGGCCGCTTCGCCCACGGTGACGGGGTTTTCGGCCACCAAGCCGGCGGTCAGCTCCGCCACCAGCTCGAGCCGGGCTGGAGCCGCGGGCCACCGGAAATTGTCGGACCCGTCCCGTAGCCTCCGTCCCGAGATCGACCGACTTGGGGGGCAGCAGTGAGCGAGACGACGTTCGCACCGGATCCGTCGTGGAGACCGTTCGTCCACGTGCGGCGCGGCGGGTGGTTCCGGCCGGAAGCCGAACCCGCGGCGGACGCGGTCGCCTGGTGGCAGGCCGTACCGGCCGGGGACGACCTGGCGACCGCCGCTCTGCGGCACCCGGAGAGCGACCCGGAGCTGGTCGGCGCCGCCCGGGCGGGCGGCGAGGACGTCCTGGGTGCGGCCGTCCTGGCGGTACTGCTGCACCGCGGCCTGGCGCGGAAAACCGGCGGACCGCACGAGACGTGGCGAATCGCCGACGCGTGGTGGGCGCGCGGGCCCGGGTTCGCGGTCCGGGCCGCGGCCACGATGGCCCAGGTCGTCCACATCGACCGCTACGACCAAGGCACCTCGGTGCTGAAGCGGCGGCAATCGGTTCACCAGAGGTACTTCTCGCCCGGAGAACACCCGCTGTTCCGGCGGCTGCGCACGCTCCTCGCGGCGGCCGGCGACGCCGATTACGAGGCGGCGACGGCGGCATTGGCACCATGCCGGGCCGACCTGTCCGGCAAGGTGGTGGCCTCGTACCTGGTGCCGACGCGCGAAGACTGGGCCGACGAACTGGCGGCCGCGGTCCGGCCGGTCGACGACTTCCACTACTTCGACTGGCCATCGGTGCTGCAGGCACTGTCCACCCGGGACCAGCTCGAAGCGGTTCCCACCACGGTGCTCCGGTGGCGCCTGCAGGACAAGGAGGTCCGCTACACGCTGCTGGAGGCGATGGGGCCCGCTTCGGCGACCACGTTCGCCCGCGTCGCCGACGCCGATCCGAACGGCGGCGACTCCCGCAAGCTCCTGCTGTCCGCGCTGGCCGGCCTCCCCGGTGACGAGGCGTTCGAGCTGCTCGTGAAGCGGCTGGGACAGAAGCACGTGCAGCCGCTGCTGACCGCCGCGATGGCCCGCACTCCGGAGCGTGCGGTCAGGCTGCTGGCCCGGGGCGCGACCGCGCAAGCGGGTTACGCCGAAGAAGCGGGTTTTCTGCTGCGCTGCCACGTCGCCGCGCACCCGGACGTCGCGGCCGGCGTCCTGCCCGCTCTCGAAGGGGAGGATCACGCGCTGGTCGAACGCGCCCTGGCGGGCGAAGAACGGCTGCCGGTCGTGGCCGGGGAGGCGCTGCCGCGGGTGCTCGTGGATCCGCCGTGGGCTTCGGAGCGCCCGGCGCGGGAGCCCATCGTCCTCAATGGACTGACCGTCCCGGCCGAGCCGGAGCTGGTGTGGGCGCCGGGTGAACAGCGCGACTGGGCGGAGTGGCACACCCGGTTGCGCGCCGGCTTGTACGGCGGCTGGCAGCGCGCGGCCGAGACGTACGACGCCGGGAAGCTGTCCGGGTCGGCCGTGGCGACCCTGTTCGTGCAGGCCCCGGACGACTGGGTGCGTGCGCGGCTGGCGTCGTGGCGCCCGGACGAGGCGTCGCAGGGCCAGATCTGGGGCCGCGTCTTGGCGAGCCGGCACGGGTTGCTCGCCCACCGGCCGCTGGTGGCGATGGCGGCGGCCAATCCGGGGCACCGCGGAGAGGTGCTGCTGCCGTACGTGAGCCCGGAAGTCGCGCTGCTCATGGCGGATTGGCTGGTCCGGCTGAAGAAGGCCCGGCCGGTCGCGCTGGCGTGGTTCGGCCAGCACCCCGCGGCCGGGACGAAGTTCCTGGTGCCCCCGGCACTGGGGCCGGCGGGCCCGGCCAGGAGCACCGCCGAGGCCGCGCTGCGGGTGCTGGCCAAGAGCGGGCACGAGCAGGCGGTGTCCGAGGCGGCCGCCCACCACGGCGCGGAGGCGGCCGAGGCCGTCGCGGAGCTGCTCGCCGCCGACCCGCTGGACGTCCTGCCGGCGCGGCTGCCGGTCCCCGGAGCGTGGGCCGATCCCGCGGTGCTGCCGCAGATCCGCGTCCGCGACGGTGAACAGGCGCTGCCCGGCCAGGCGATCCCGCACGTGCTCACGGTGCTCGCGCTGTCGAAGCCCGGCGAGGTCTACCCGGGCCTGGCGCACATCCGCGAATTCTGCGACCCCGGTTCGCTCGCCGGGTTCGCGTGGGCGGTGTTCCGCCGCTGGCGGGCCGCGGACTACCCGGTCAAGGACGGCTGGGTCCTCACCGCACTGGCCGAGCTGGGTGACGACGACGTCGTGCGCGGGCTGAGCCCGCTGATCCGGGCGTGGCCCGGCGAAGGCGGCCACGCGCGGGCGGCCGCGGCGCTGGACGTGCTGGCCGGCATCGGCACCGACCTCGCGTTGCTGCACTTGAACTCCATCGCGCAGAAGGTGAAATTCAAGGCGCTGAAGTTGAAGGCGCAGGAGAAGATCGCCGCCGTCGCCGAGGGACTCGGCCTCTCGGCCGACCAGCTGGCCGACCGCCTGGTGCCCACGCTGGGCCTCGACGAAGCAGCAACGGCGGTGATCGACTACGGCCCGCGCAGGTTCGTCGTCGGATTCGACGAGCAGCTCAAACCGTACGTGACCGACACCGACGGCAAGCCACGCAAGGCATTGCCGAAACCGGGCGCAAAAGACGGCGCCGACTTGGCGGCCGCCGAGTACAAGCGGTTCGCGGCGTTGAAGAAGGACGTCCGCACGGTCGCCGCGGAGCAGATTTCGCGTCTGGAGTCGGCCATGGTCCTGAGCCGCCGCTGGCCCGCGGCGGAGTTCGAGCAGCTGCTGGCCGGCCACCCCCTGCTGATCCACTTGGTGCGCAGGCTGGTCTGGCGCACCACGGCGGGCGAAACGTTCCGCTGCGCCGAAGACCGCACGTACGCCGACGTCCACGACGAGGAGTACGCCCTGCCACGAACGGCGGAAGTGGGCATAGCCCACCCCATCGAGCTCGCCGACGAGCTGACGGCCTGGTCGGACGTGTTCGCGGACTACGAGATCCTCCAGCCATTCCCCCAGCTCGGCCGCCCGGCGGCGCGCCTGGAGGAAGCCGAGAGGTCGGCAACGACGTTGAAGCGGTTCGAGAACCGAACGGTCCCGGTGGGCAAGCTGCTGGGCCTCACGCAGCGTACCTGGGTCCGCGGAGCGGTCTTGGACAACGGAGTGGAGGGCTGGATCCTCCGCCCCCTCCCCGCCGGCGGCGCGGTGGTGGTGAACCTGGACCCGGGCATCACGGTGGGAAACCCGGCCGACGACCCGGCCCAGGAACTGACGGACATCTGGCTGGACGAAACCGCCACCGGCGCCTGGGCACCCCGGGGCGAAAGGGTTTTCGGCAACCTGGACCCGGTGACGGCTTCGGAGCTGCTCGGCGAGCTGACCGAACTGACCGGGTGAGCGCGGAGCCGGGGCTGCCGGGACGCCGGCGCCGAGGGGCTTGAGTGGGCCGGGCCCGAGCTCGGCTGGGCCTGGCCGAGCCGGGCCAAGCCGGGCCGGGCCGAGCCAAGCCGGGCCGGGCCGGGCCGGGCCGGGCCAGGCCAGGCCGAGCCGGGCCGAGCCAAGCCGGGCTGGGCCGAGCCGGGCCGGGCCGGGCTGGGCCAAGCCGGGCCGAGCCGAGCCGGGCCGGGCTGGGCTGGGCCAGGTCTGAGCCAGGCCGAGCCCAAGTGGGCGCCCCACCCTGAGCAAACCCGACCGGCGCTGGAACGAGCCGGCGACGAGTCGCCGGCCGGGAGCCTCGGTCGCCGCGTTCACCCACCCGGGACCTTGGTGTCCCCCTCCCGCGACAGCCAAGATCAACACACCTCCGGACGACGAACCCACCACAGCCCAGAAGGCGACCCGCAACCAGGAACACATCCGCGAACCGAGGGGCGAACCCGCGGTGACCACGGCCCACACACACCTCGCTCGTACGAGCGAACCGGTAGAACACGTCTGGCGGTGTACGCCTTCGCGTCCATCGTTTTGCCTGGAGGAACACCCCAGATCGCCGGGAACGGCAGCGACGCAAGCCCCGGCGATACCGGATCAGCTGTTCGGGGCGGCGATGATCTCGTGAACGAGGCCGGGGAAGAGCACGGACCGAACCGGCGGGCCCACCGGCTTCCCGCCGAGGTACCGGCCGACGAAGCCGCCGAATTGAAACGCCGGTACCTGGCCGGCGACACGTTGAGCACCCTGTTGGCCGACTTCGACGGCAGCTACCGGACGCTGCGCCTCGTCCTGCAGAACCAGGGCGTCAAGTTCCGGCCGCCACAACCGATCACACCTCCCGCGCCCCCGGGACTGGTCGAGACCTATCGCAGCGGCAAGTCGATCATCGAGACGGGGAAGGCCTTCGGCCTCGGCCGGGACATCACCAAGCGCATGCTGCTCGAAGCCGGCGTCGAACTCCGCGGACGCGGACGGCCCCCGCGGTCCAGGGACCACTGAGCCGAACCCCGGCGGCCTCGGAGAAAATCTACGCCGACCGCAGGAGACATTCCGCGCCGTCTGCGTGTAGAGTTCTCTTGTACCGAGAAAGACAACGTCCAGCAGGCGCGGGAGAGAATGCAACTACCCGCGAGGTGAGACAAGACGGACAGGCAGTGCGGGGCCGATCAAGGTTCGGGGTTCCGGCTGGTGTCCGTGGCAGTGAACCCGGGCCGGGTTGTGAAGAGGTTGCACCAGGTAGTACCGGCCCCGGGAGCTACACCCGGGCGGAGCACGTGCGCCCGGAGCGATCAGCAGTGTGCTTTGCGGTAGGAAGTGGAAACACGGAAGAAGGGAACGGGCACATCATTGGATCGCCCGCAGCGGTTCGGTAGCGCCGCGCGGGTGCCGTAGTCCCATCGAGTTCGGAGGTGGTGCTCGGTCACGAATGAGCGATCCCCGCGGGATCCGGCTTCGCGCCGGACGCGGGTGCAGGAAGCCGGCGGTCACGTCGGTTGACAATGGTGATACCCAACCCTGAGGACCCCGGGCGCCGCAACGGCGCCCGGGGTCCTCGTGACGCGGAGGTGGAATGATTCCTGAACAGGACAGACCGGCGACACCTGCCGAGACCGGCAAGTTCGACGATGAGAACTACCCCGGCTACACCATGGGCCGGGCCGCGGACATGCTGGGCACGACCCAAGGGTTCCTGCGCAGCCTCGACGAAGCGGGCCTGATCACGCCGCAACGGTCCGCCGGCGGGCACCGCCGCTACTCCCGGCACCAGCTGCGCCTGGCCGCCCGCGTCCGGGAACTGGTCGACCACGGCACCGCCGTCGACGCCGCCTGCCGCATCGTCACCCTCGAAGACCAGCTCCACGAAGCACGCAACCTCAACCGGTCCCTCCAAAGCGAACCCTGACTCCGCGATGCGGCACGCGGCCCCGGCGGCCGCGTGCCGGGCGACTCGGCGATCCACAGTGGACCGCAACCCGTCCTCGACTTCCGGCCGGTGCACTGGTTGCCGCCTTCGCCGAGGTAAGGGATCGCCCGTTCTCCTTGCCAGGCTGGACGAAGAACGCGTCGATCAGGCGTTCTCCCCGCCGTAGAGCAGACCCGGACGCGCGGCGCCCCGCGGGCACGACTTCTTCCACCGGCTTGCGCCAAGGCCACCACGACCGGCGGGTTCCACGGCGGTGTCGCCGTAGACCCACGTGCCGCCGGTGTGCACGTATCCCCCGCCGGGCAGCACCGTCCCGTCCCTCGAACGGCCGAAGCGCCCGGCCGGGCCGGTGTAGTCCACTACGCCGGTGAACGCGTCGGATCCCAGAACCCAGGTCACCTCCCTGCGCCGGGCCTGCCGGTACGCCGAGGCCGAAGAGGCCATCAAAAAGCTCCTGGACGGCGCCGACGCGCACGTGGAACTCGGGCGGATCGCGTTCGAGCGGGGACGTTCGGAGATCGCTTCCCGGCACTTCGCCCGCGCTTTGGAGCTTGACCCCCACAACGAGCCGGCCCAGGCGTGGCGGGTGGCGGGGCTGAGCAGGCAGCGGCAGTACACCGAGGCGCGGGCCATCGCGGACGCCGTGCTGGCGCAGCACCCCGAAGCGCACTTGGTCCGGATCGCCCGCGGCCGGGTGGCCGAAGACGAAACCGACGAGGAGCAGTACCTGCTCGACGAGCTCGAAACCGTGCTCGCCGCCGCCCCCGATCACCTGGAGGCGCTGGAGGTCCGCGTCCGCACGCTGGGGAAGCTGAACCGTCCCGGCGATGCGGCGGCGGCCGCCGAAAAGGCACTGGAGTGCCACCCGGACGCGGCGGAACTGTACGTGGCGTGGGGCGAGGCTTCGGCCTACGCCTGCCGGTTCACCACCGCGATCGAGAAGTACGACCAAGCCCTGGAAATCCGGCCGGAGTACGTGGAAGCGCACTACCGGAAGCTCCAGGCGCTGAACAACACCCACCACTACGACAAGACGTTCGCTCACGCCGAAGCGGCGGTCGAGCGGTTGCCCGGAGCGAGCCGCCTGTACTTCACCTGGGGCGTGGCGCTGCACCGGATCCAGGACTTCGCCGGGGCCCTGGCGAAGTTCGAGCACGCCGCCGGCATCGATCCCGACCGCGCGAACCACCACCGGTGGCGGGCCGTGACCCTGGACAAGATGGACCGGGGCGCCGACGGCGCCGAGGTCTTGCGGAGTGCGCTGGCCGCCTCTCCGGACAGCGTCAGCCTGCTGGTCGAACAGGCTTGGCACCACCACCGCCTCGGTGATCTCGAAGCGGCGGTCGCCATCGCCGAGAAGGCCGTAGCCCTCGCTCCGACGGACGGGCCCGCGTTGACCTGCCACGTCACGGTCCTGAGGACGTCCCATCGGTTCGCCGAAGCCGAAGCCGCTGTCCGGTCGGCGATCCGGGTGCGTCCGGGCGACGCGGAGCTGCACAACGACCTGGGCTGGATCCACGCCGACCAGGATCAGGACGAGGGGGCGCTGCACTGGTTCCGCCGGGCGAGCGAGCTGGAACCCTTCGATCCCGGGTACCTCACGGACGTCAGCAGGGCCGTCCGCTGGCTCTACCGGCACGACGAGGCCCGAGAGCTGCTTGCCGAAGCCTCCGCGCAACTGCCCGAATCACCCGAGATCCCGGAACAGCGCGCCCTGCTCCTCGAAGACACCGGCGCCACCGCCGACGCGGTCGAGATCTACACGGAGATGAACCGCCGCTGGCCGCAGTACCCGGGGGCGTGGATCGGCCGGATCCGCTTGCTGTCGAATCAGGAACGGCAGATCGAAGCGGAGCAAGTCGCGCAGCAGGCCGTGGAGCTCAATCCGTGCATCATCTACCTCCGAAGCTGGGCCGCGGGGATCCAGCAGAAGATCGGCGGCCCGGGCGCCGCGGCCGCATCGCTGCGCAGTGCCTGCACCGCCCTTCCCGGCCGGCTGACGCTGTCGCTGGAACTGAGCTGGTACCTCCGCGGTGCCGGGGATTACAGCGAGGCCCGGGCGGTGCTGTGGCAGCTGCCGGAGCACGCGGACGTCCTCATCTACCGCATCGGCCTGCTGCGTGACGTCCGGGAGCACGAGCAAGCGGTCGACGTCGCCGTGGCGGGCAGAGAACGCTTTCCCCGGGATCTGCGGTTCCGGCGGATCCTCGGCGACATCCGGGCCGACCTGGGCGAGGACGAGCAGGCGCTGGCGGAATTCGAAGCGAACCTGGCCCTCAATCCCACCGACCGCGCGAGCCTGCGCGGAAAGCTCCTCTGCCTGCGGCGGCTGCGCCGGTTCGACGAGGCCGTGCGCATCCTGCTCGGAGAGATCGCCCGCCGCCCGAACTACGTGGACCTGCGCGTCGAGCTGGCCCGGACCTACGCGCGGATGGAACGCCGCGAAGAGGCGATCACCGTCTACGAGAAGGCCCTCGAAATCGATCCACGGGACGGCTCGGCCCGGCTGTACCACGCTCGGGCCCTGTGGCTCGCCGGACGGCTCGAGGACGCGGAGGCCGCCTTGACCACCGCCCTGGACCTGTTGCCCGGCAACGCGTCGCTCGTCCTGGAGATGGGTGACCTGCGCGACGCGCAGAACCGGCACGAAGAAGCACTCACCTGGTTCGACCGGGGCCTCGCCTTGGCGCCGCGGTCCGTGTGGGCGCTGGTGTCGAAATCGGCCGCGCTGCGCTCGCTGGGCCGCTTCGGCGAGGCCGAGCGCCTGCTCGCGCCGGAGCTGGTCAATCCGACGGTCACCGCCGCCATCGTGATCGAGTGGGGCTGGGTGCTGCGCGACCGCGGCGAGCTCAACCGGGCCGGCGAAGCGTTCGAACGCGCCCTCGGGCTCGCCGTCGGCAAGCGGAGCCGGGCCGACGCCCGGCACGGCCTCGGCTGGGTCGCCTTCAGCGCGCGCGACTTCGAGCAGGCCGCCGTGCGGTTCCGGGCCGCGATCGCCGAGAACCCCCAGTCCCGCGACGCACGGGTCGGCCTCGCGTGGACGCTGGTGCACGAAGGGGAACCGAACGGCGAGGACGAAGCCGAACGCCTGTGCCTCGCCGTCTTGGCCGAAGCGCCGCGCCGGCACCTCGCGCACACCTGCCTCGGCGTCCTCTACGCCCGGCAAGGCAACCTTCCCCAGGCCGAGTACCACCTCCGCCGGTCCATCGAAATCGATCCCTACGGCGGGAGCTACGTCGACCTGGGTGCGCTCTTCGCCCAGATGGGCCGGTTCGAAGAGGCCGAAACCCTGCTGCTCAAGGCGTTGGAGCGCAACTGGTACGACAGCCAGGCCCACATCGAACTGGGTGCCCTCCACCTCCAGCGCGACTTCGACGGCACCGACGACCCGGCCGACGCGCGGCGGGCGGCCCGGCACTTCCGCCAGGCCCTGGTCATCGAGCCCACCCGCGGTGCCGCGGCCATCGGGCTGTCGCTGGCCCTGGTCAAGTCGCCCGGCGACCTGCCGGCCGCGGAACGCGTGCTGCGGGACGCCCTGCGGCGCCAGGACTGCGACCAGCCGCGGTGGCAGCTGCTCGTTGCGCTCGCGCGGCTGCTCATCGGGCGCGGGGACGAAACCCAGCGCCGCGACCTGCACCTGGAAGCGCTGAGCACGGCCCGCCAGGCGATCGAGCTGGCCGCCGGACGGCCCGACCCGCACTACGTCGCCGGTGTCGCGGCGTACAAGGCCGGGGAAAGCGGGCCGGAGGCCCAGGCGCGGCCGTACTACCGCCGCCGCGCCCTGCACCACTTCCGGCGCTGCCTGCACCACGATCCCGAGCACATCGAAGCGCGGCGGGTGATGACGCTGGCCGAACAGAGCCTGGCCATCACCCGGAACAGCCTCGCGGGCAGCGCGATGATGATCGCGGTGGCCGGTGGCCTGCTGATCACGTTGTGGCTCGGCTTCTTCCTCACCGGCAAGGTGACCACGGTGATGATCAGCACGCTGACGCCGATCCTCGTCGGCCTGGTGGCGCTGGGTTTTGTGCTGCCCTTCCTGGTGCGGCTGAAGCTGCCCGGCGGCGTCGAAGCCGACCTGTCCGCCAGCCTGAACCAGGTGTCGTCCGGCCCGACCGGTGAAGTGAGCATCGGCCCGGGACGGCTGGTCGGAAACAGTTCCGACAGCTCTCCGGCGTGGTCCCCGCTCGGCACCGGCCCGCGCGGCGAACTGCCGCGCCTGGGGTAACCGCCCGGCCGCCCGGCCCTTGACGTTCCCCGGCGGCGGATGTTCTCATCTGGGAGCGCTCCCAGCCCGTCGAAACGTTCGAACACCGGATCAAAGGGAGTTCAATGAAGCGCTCCATCGCTGCGCTGGCGGCCGCCGGCGCGACGGTTCTCGGTTCCGCCTGCCTGGTGCTGCTGCCCCAGGCCTCCGCCGCCACCGCGGGCTGCCGGGTCGACTACACCGTCACCAACCAGTGGCAAGGCGGGTTCCAGGCCGGGGTGAAGGTCACCAACCTGGGCGACGCGATCACCGGCTGGTCGCTCCGGTTCACCTTCCCCGACACCGGCCAGAAGGTGGCCCAAGGCTGGAACGCCACGTGGTCGCAGTCCGGCGCGACGGCGACCGCGGCCAACGCCGACTGGAACCGGCAACTGGCCACGGGTGCCTCGACCGACCTCGGCTTCACCGGCACCACGACCGGCGCCAACCCCGTGCCGGCGTCGTTCACCCTCAACGGCGTCACCTGCACCGGCACCACCGGCCCGACGACGACCACCACCCCCACCACCCCGACGACCACCACGACACCGTCCCCGGGCAGCACGCCGCTGGCGGCCAACGGGCAGCTGCACGTCTGCGGTGTCCACCTGTGCAACGAGGCGAACCGGGCGATCCAGCTGCGCGGCATGAGCACGCACGGCCTCCAGTGGTTCGACTCCTGCTACAACGACGCGTCCCTGGACGCGCTCGCGAAGGACTGGCACGCCGACCTGCTGCGCATCGCGATGTACGTGCAGGAAAAGGGTTACGAGACGAACCCGGCGTGGTTCACCGACCGGGTCAACAGCCTGGTCGGCGAGGCCGAGGAACGCGGGATGTACGCGGTGATCGACTTCCACACCCTCACCCCGGGCGACCCGAACTACAACCTCGACCGCGCCAAGACGTTCTTCGCGGCGGTGGCCGCGCGCAACGCGGCGCGGAAGAACGTGATCTACGAGATCGCGAACGAACCCAACGGCGTCAGCTGGAGCGCGATCAAGAACTACGCCGAGCAGGTCATCCCGGTGATCCGCGCCGCCGACCCGGACGCCGTCGTGATCGTCGGCACCCGCGGCTGGTCGTCCCTCGGCGTCTCCGACGGCTCGAACGAGACCGAGATCGTCAACAACCCCGTCAACGCCACGAACATCATGTACACGTTCCACTTCTACGCCGCCAGCCACAAGGACAACTACCGCTCCACGGTGAGCCGGGCGGCCGCGAAGCTGCCGCTGTTCGTCACGGAGTTCGGCACGGTGACCGCCACCGGCGGCGGCACGCTGGACCAGGCGAGCACCACGGCCTGGCTGGACCTGCTCGACCAGCTGCAGATCAGCTACGCGAACTGGACGTACTCCGACGCGGACGAAAGCAGCGCCGCGCTGCGCCCCGGCACCTGCGCGGGCGGTGACTACGGCACCGGCAGCTTGACCGCGTCCGGCGCACTGGTCAGGAGCCGCATCAGCACTCCCGACAATTTCTGATCCACTGGGGCGGGGTTCCGTGCGCGGAACCCCGCCCCCTTTTCTCAACCATCGAGTTGACAACGCCGGAGCGGCACCCTAGCGTCGTCCGCAACCGAAGAGTTGAGGAAGACAGGTGGACGAAAACACCGAGCGGCTGAACCGGGTGTTCGCGGCGCTGGCCGACCCGACCCGGCGCGATCTGGTCGCCCGGCTGGCCGGCGCGGACGCGACCGTGGGCGAACTGGCCGAGCCGTACGCCATGAGTCTCCAGGCGGTCTCCAAGCACGTGAAGGTGCTCGAGGAGGCCGGGCTGGTGACCCGCAGCAAGGACGCCCAGCGCCGTCCGGTCCACCTGGACGCGGAGGTGTTCGACCTGATGACCAAGTGGATCGAGCGGTACCGGCGGCAGGCCGAAGAGCGCTACCGGCGTCTCGACGCCCTGCTGGGCCGCATGACCGGCGAAGAAACCCGACCCCGTGAGGACGCATCATGACCCAGACGAAAGCCGGGACCGGGATCGAGGCGGACACGACGGTCCCGACGATCCGGATCGTCCGCGACTTCGACGCGGCTCCCGCGCAGGTGTTCCGCGCGCACGTCGACCCCGGGCTCTACGCGCAGTGGGTCGGGCCGCGCTCGGTCACCACGAGGATCCTGCGGTGGGACGCGCGCACGGGCGGCGAATGGGCGTTCGCCAACGACCGGGGCGGCGAGGAGATCGCCGCGTTCCACGGCAGCTTCCACGAAGTGCGGCCGGACGAGCGGATCGTGTGGACGTTCACCTACGACGGCGAGCCCGACGGGGTCGCCCTGGAAACGCTGACCCTCGAAGAACTCGAAGGCGGCCGCACCCGGCTGCGGGTGCTGAGTGTGGTGCAGGACTTCGAAACGCGGGACGGCATGCTGGCGAGCGGCATGGAAGTCGGCGTCGACGAGGGGTACGCAAAACTCGACGAACTGCTCGCGAAGGAGTCCTGAGATGACATCGACGCCCACGGGCCCGGCCCGCAAGCACGCCGGCGAAGCCGCCCGGTTCACCGAACTGGTCGAGTCGGCCGCACCGGGCGACTGGGCGCGGCCGTCCCCGGTCGCGGAGTGGACGGCGCTCGACGTCGTGCGGCACCTGGTCGAGTGGCCGCGCGGCTTCCTCCGCGGCGCGGGGATCGAACTCCCGGCGCTGGCGGTGGACGCCGACCCGGCCGGCGCCTGGAAGCAGCACGTGGCCGACATCCAGGCCATCCTCGAGGACCCCGCCGGGCGGGTGCTCAGCAACCCGCACACCGGCGACAAGCCGGTGGAGGAGGCGATCGACCAGTTCTACACGGGCGACGTCTGGCTGCACTCGTGGGATCTCGCGAAAGCGCTCGGCCGCGAGCCCGACCTGGGCGAGCAGCGGTGCGCCGAGGCACTGGCCGCGATGCGGCCGATGGAGCAGGTGTTGCGGGACAGCGGGCAGTTCGGCGCGGCAGTTCCGGTCGAGGACGGCGCTCCGGCGCAGGACCGGCTGATGGGCTTCCTGGGGCGCGACCCGGCTTGGCGGCCCTGAGGTCCGGTCAGGGCCAGGTGTTCGCGAGCCGGTGGAACGTCTCCGGATCGCTGTGGACCGGGACCACGCAGAGCAGGTGCCCACCGGGGGCCCGCAGGGTGTGGCACTCCAGCCAGCGGGAGACGGGTTCGGCGCCGAGCGCGATCAGGCGGGCGACCTCCGCCGCGACGTCGTCGGTCTCGATGTCGACGTGGTAGCGGGGGTCGCCGTCGATCGCCTGGATGTCGAGGATCAAGCCGGGAAGGGCACCGTCCAGCGCGGTGAACTGTTCTTCGCCGTCGACGGGACGAGCGGGCGCCCCCAGCGTGGCGGACCAGAAGGCCGCCGCCGCGCCGGCTTCGGCGGCAGGTGTGTCGACGAAGATCCCGAACAACCGGCTGCGATGCACGGCGTGAGGCTACCGGAACCCGGCCCGGCCCCGATACAACGTTGTAAAGCGCTATTTACAACGTTGTATCGGCTCGGCTACCGTCTCCCCACACCGGTCCCCGGATCACGAGGAGCGTCGGCATGCGCTCGCTTCGACGTCTGTGCACGGTTCTGACCACCGTCGTCACCCTGTCCGCCGCCGTGATCCCCGCCTCGGCGGGCGAGCCCGGCCCGCCGCCGCCGGTGTACCCGGACACCGGGCCCGGCACGCACCTGCTCGACCACGCCGGGAAACTGGCCGGCTTCGACGATCCCGGCTGGTACGAGGCCAACATCCCCTTCGTCGACCTGCCGGACCAGGCGATCGAAGACACCTACTACTACCGGTGGCGCACCTACAAGGAAGCCCTCAAGTACACCGGCCCGGAGGACGGCTGGATCGTCTCGGAATTCCTCGGCCCGGTCGGCTACTCCGCCCCCGGCGGCGGGATCGACGCCGCCGCCGGGCACCACCTCTACGAGGGGCGGTGGCTGCGCGACCACCGGTACCTCGACGACTACGTCGACTACTGGCTGCGCGGCAGCGGCGCGGGGCCCAAGCCGGCCACCGACGGCCTCAACGAGAACACCACCGACTGGGCCCACGAGTACTCGTTCTGGGCCGCCGACGCCGTGCTCGCCCGGGCCGCCGTCGACGGCCGGTGGGGGTTCGCCGTCGACCGGATCCCCGAACTGCAACGGCAGTGGGCCGCCTGGTCGCCCCAGTTCGACCCGCAGCTCGGGCTCTACTGGCAGGTACCCGTGTGGGACGCCATGGAGTACACCGCGAGCTCCTACCAGAGCCCCGACCCCTACCACGGCGGAGCGGGCTTCCGCCCCACTCTCAACGCCTACCAGTACGGCGACGCGCTGGCCATCGCGAACCTCCTGCGCCGGCGCGGCGCTCCCGGCGACCGGCAGCTCGCCGACCGGTACGAACAGCAGGCCCGCAGCCTGCAGGCGAACCAGGACCGGTCCCTGTGGGACAGCGGCGACCGGTTCTACAAGCACGTGATGCGGGACGGCAACCCCGAGCGCACCAAGATCGCGGACCGGGAGCAGATGGGGTTCGTGCCCTGGTACTTCCACATGGCCCCGGCCGGTGCCGCCGCCGCGTGGGCGCAGCTCACCGATCCGGCGGGGTTCGCGGCCCCCTTCGGGCCCACCACCGTGGAACGGCGGAGCCCGTGGTTCATGCACGACGCGCTCGTGGGGTGCTGCCGCTGGTCGGGTCCCAGCTGGCCCTACGCCACCAGCCAGACGCTCACCGCGCTGGCGAACCTGCTCGTCGACTATCCCCCGCAGCCCTACGTCTCCGCGCAGGACTACTACACCCTGCTGCGCGGGTATGCCCTCACCCAGCGGAAGAACGGCCGTCCGTACGTCGCCGAAGCGCACTCACCGGACGAAGACCGCTGGCTGTACGACTCCCCCGGGCACAGCGAGGACTACAACCACTCGACGTTCGACGACCTGGTGCTGTCGGGGCTGCTCGGCATCCGGCCCCAGCAGGGCGACCACGTGCGGCTCGCGCCGCTCGTACCGTCTGCTTGGGACCACTTCGCCGTCGAAAACGTGCCCTACCACGGACGCAACCTGACGGTCGCGTGGGACCGTGACGGCCACGTCTACCGGCAGGGCGCCGGGCTGAGCGTCTGGCTGGACGGCAAGCTCGTGCACCGCCAGGCCGGCCTGACGGCGGTCGACGTGCCGGTGCGCCCCGGCCGGGCCGCCGACGCCGCCCACGTCGTCGACGACCTCGCGAACATCGACCGCACCGGCTATCCGGCGGCCTCGGCCTCCTACACCTGGCGCGGGGACAGCCCGGCGAACGCCGTCGACGGCCAAGACTTCGCCCTCGCCGTCCCGTCGACGCGCTGGACCAGCTACGGCAGCCCGAACCGGAGCGACTGGCTGGCGGTCGACCTCGGCGCGGCCACCGACGTCTCCGACGTCCGGCTCTCCTTCTACGACGACGGCGGCGGTGTCCGCACCCCGGACGGCTACGCCCTGCAGTACCGCACCGCGGACGGGTCGTGGGCCGATGTGCCCGGTCAGCAACGGGAACCGGGCGCGCCGGTGCGGGGCAGGCCGAACCGCGTCGTCGTCCGGCCGCCGGTCCGCACCGACGGGCTCCGCGTTCTCCCGTCCAGAGTGGACGGTGGGGCGGTGGGCATCACGGCGGTGCAGGCGTGGCGCGCCGAGGACGACCGGCTCGCCGTCCGCCTCCAAGACGACCCGGCGCGGATCCGGCCCGGGCAGACGGCCGAGATCGGCGGTTCGGTCCGGAGCTCGCAGGCGATGACCGTGCGGCCCGCGCTCACGCTGCCCCGCGGCTGGACGGCCCAGCCGATCGGCCCGGGCGGCGACCTGCGGCTCACCCCCGGGCGGGCGGTGCCGCTGCGGTGGCGCGTGTCGGCCCCCGCGGACGTGCCGGTGGGCACCCGGGCCCCGGTGCGGCTGCTGGTCACCACGCTCGACCACGGCACCCCGGTGCGCAGCACCGCGGACGTGGTGCGGGCGGAGGTCGCGTTCGACCCCGCCGACTTCGGCACGCCGGTCTGGGACGACGACTTCACCGCGGACCGGCCGGGTGCCTACCGGATCGGCGCGCGGTTCGGGGAGCCCGTCCCCGAACTCACCCAGGCGGACGGCGCCTTGGTCGCCTCGGCGAGCCGGCAGTCCTCGGCCGTGCTCGTGGCGCCGGTGCCCGCACCGGCCGGCGATTTCGCCGTGATCCTCGAACCCCGCGCGTTCGCCGGCGGCGCCCCGGAGGACAGCGTGCTCCTCGGCCGCGCCGCGGGACCCGACGACCTGGCCCTGGCCTGGTACAACCACCACTTCGGCACGTCCGGCGCGGACGTGCGGGCGGACGGGCGCGACCACGGCGACGACGCGACCGGCGGGTGCTGTGCCTCCGTCACGTGGACCCCGGGCGACCGGTTCGCGGTCGTGGCCGACCACCGGGGCACGCTGACGAGCTGGCTGGGCCACCAGGGGCAGTGGCGGCTGCTGCGCACGATCCCGGCGGGCGCGGCCGTCGGCCCCCAGCGGCTCGCCGGCTGGTCCCCCGCGATCGGCCTGCGGCTGACCACGGGCCGGCTCACGCTCGACCGGCTGACCGTCGTGGCGCGCGGGCCGGCTTAAGGAGGGGGTTGAAAACCGGCGGGGGCGGGGAGCGCTTCGAGTCACCGGCGTGGCCGCCGGGGCGGCGACGACCTGGGGCGCCGTCGCCACCGGAGCGGCCCGGCCACCGGCCGGGTTGACCTGCACCCCCCGCTGCTCCTCAGCCGATCGTCGCCCAGAACCCGGTCAGCGCCGCGGCGGCGCGGGCCGGCTCGTGGGTCATCCACCAGTGGCCCAGACCGTCGAGGACGGCGACGCGGGCTCCCGCACGGGCGGCCGACCGGCGCCGTTGGTCTTCGCTGCCGGCGACGTGGTCGGCCGTGGCCAGGATGGCGAGGCCCGGGCGGGCCGCCGCGCGTTCCAGCGGCAGCCCCAGGCCGGGCACGTCGGCCGACCGGTACAGGGTGAGCACCGCACGGCCCATCTCCTCGTCCTGGCCCGCCGCGACGCGGGCCGCGACCGCCCGGGCCATGCCCCGTTCCACCAGGACCGCCGTGCGCTCCTCGAGCGGGCCACCGAACCGCGCCGCGACGTCGGCCTCGCCGATGCCCGGGGTCCGCCAGCGACGGGCGAGTTCGTGCCACTCGTAGCCCGGGTCGTACATCCCGAGCGCGTCGCTGACCCAGCTGCGGACCAGGTGCGGGTGACTCAGCACGACGTTCACGACGTGCCCGCCGCCGAAGTCGTGGCCCACCAGGTCCACCGGCTCGCCGAACGCCGCGAGCTCGCCGGCCAGCCAGTCCCGGTAGCCGGCGGGGGTGGCGGCGAACCCGGCGGGCAAGGGCGCGCCGAAGCCGGGCGGGGAAAGGCAGACCAGATCGGGCCGCGACGGCGTCAGCTCGGCCAGCAGCAGGTCCCAGACCGCCGGGGTCTCGGGGTTGCCGTGGACGAACACCGCGGGCATCAGGCCCCCACCGGCGTGGTCGGCTGCAGGACCGATTCCACCAGCGCCTCGGTGCGCAGGTGGGTGATCGCCCGGTAGTCGGGATTGCGGACCATGGCGGCGAACGCCTGCCGGTCCGGGTAGCGGACCAGCGCCACCATGTCCCAGGCCTGCCCGTCTTCGGCGACGAGCGCCCGGCCGCCGTGGCCGAGGTATTCCACCTCCAGGCCGTACCGGGCGTTGAGCTCCTTCCGGAGAGCTTCGGCGTAGCGCTGGTAGCTCTCGCGCCCGCCGTCCGGGCGGAACCGCAGCAGGTTGAGCATCACGACCGGGCCACCCGGGTCGTCGGCGAGCAGCGTGTCGAGGGCGTGGTCTTCGATTTTGATCATCGGAACCTCCTGGGTCTCGCCGCCACCCTACACTTACTTGTCGGTCAACACGCAAGTTACTTTGCTAGACTCCGGACATGCGCCGCACCCAGCAGGAACGCCGCGACCAGGCCGAAACCGCATTGCTGACCGCCGCCGCCGAGCTCGTCGTCGAGCAGGGCGTCCGTTCGCTGACCCTCGCCCGCGTCGGCGAGCGAGCCGGCTACAGCCGCGGCATCGTCACCCACCACTTCGGCGCGAAGCAGGCACTGGTCGAACGGCTGGCGCGCGCCACGCAGGCCGGATTCGTCCCGGGCCTCGAGAACGAGCCGCCGGGCCTCGACCGCCTGCTGCGGCTGATCGACGGCTACCTCGGCGAGCTCGGCCGGATCGCGGTGTTCAACCAGGCGTTCCTGCTGCTGTGGGCGGAATCGGCCACCCAGCCGGAACTGGCCCCGATCTTCCGCGAGCGGGACGCGGCCTTCCGCGCCGACCTGGCCGAAGACGTCGAGGCGGGCATCGCGGACGGCACGATCGTGGAAAGCGCCGTCGCGGACGAGGTCGCGATCGCCGTCGTCGGGCAGCTGCGCGGGATCGCGTTGCAGCGGCTGCTGGATCCGGGCAGTGTCGACACGGAGAAGCTGCGCCGGAGCGTCACCGGCTCGTGGAGGCGGGCCCTCCGGCGGTGAGCGATGGCGATTTGGTCACCTTCGCAACAAGCTGTCGCGCCAGACGACTGAGTGACTTCGCAGGCTTTGCCTACCGAAGGAGGACGGGCACACTCGGGCGAGTCATCATCGATGAACCGGAGCTCGTCCGACGCCTGATCGCCACGGATCGAGAGACGGCCCACCAGGAATCGGAGATGACCCACTCGTGCGCCACGAGCGGCCCATCCGCGGCGAGGGCGGAACCGGCTGACGCCGGCCCGCCCGGCCCGCCTACCTGAGATAGCTCGCCAACGAAATCCCCTGATCCCGCAACGCCTTCGCCACCACCCCGGCGATCTTGTCCGCGCCCGCGGCTTCGAAGTGCGTGTGGTCGTTGCAGAAGAACGCGCCCACCGCTCCCTTCGTGTAATCGCCGTCGTTCGGGCACAGCTTCAGCGTGTTGTACAGCGTGTAGCTCAGCCTGTGCAGGTCGATCAGCGGGGCTGCCGTCGCCGTGGCCGCCGCCGAGGTTTCGGTCAGGAAGCCGCGGTTGCCGACCGCCGTGCTGCCGTTGCACGTGATCGCCGCGACCGGGGTCAGCAGGATCGGGTGGGCTCCTCGGTCCTGGGCCGCCTTGGCCATCGTCGTCAGGAGGCTCTGGTAGCGGGCGCGGCCGACGTGGCGGGGGCAGTTCGGGTCGCCGTCGTTGATGCCGAACTGGACGACCAGGTAGTCGCCCGCGTGCATGCCCTGCGCCGGGTCGAGCATGTCCAGCCAGCGCTGGGCGTACGTCTTCGGGTTCACCACGCACTCACCGGACGAGTCCTTCGTCCCGGTCACGTTCGACTCGTACAACCACGTCTGGACGCTGCGCCCCGCCACCGCCTTGTTGACGACCGTCACGTCGTCGGTGAACAGCCGGTCGAAGCGGCTGCCCCAGCCCACCGGGCAGGCCGACTTCGGGTCCGCCATCGTCGAGTCGCCCGCCAGCCACACCTTGACCGGGGCCGCCGCCGTCTTCGTCACCGCCGTGCCGGCCGCACAGGGCGACGCGGCGGCCGTCCCCTCCCCCACCACCAGCGGCGTGCTCAGCAGCACCGAAAAAGCCACAACAGCAGTGCGTACTTTGTTCTTCACCACGGATGTCCCTCCACACAGGATTCGAGCCGGGCACGGTTCCAGGCGCCGCCGGCGACGACGACGCGGTAGCGCAAGTCCAGTGTCCCGCCCGGCGCAAGGCCGGACTCGTCGAAGAAGTCGAAGGGGTCGAAGATGTCGAAGGGGTTACCGTCCGGACCGCCGAAGGGCGCGGCGGGTCAGCGGTGATCGTCCCGCAGCGCGTAACGCCGTTCGGCGTAGGCGAGGTCGTCCCGCCACAACCGGGCGGCGGCGCGGCGCATGAGCGGCCGCAGCACCGGCGCCATCCGGGCCGCCTTGGCGAAGCCCGGCCGGCCGGACGCGGCGATCGTCGCTTCGATCACCGCCGTGCGCGGGCGGCCGTCGGGGCCGGGGCCGAGCGGGGTCGCGTGGGTCTCCACCACACTGCCGGTGCCCTCACCGTCCACAATGGTCATCAGGACCGTGCGCGGGCCGGGACAGGTGAATTCGGCGACCACCGGGACGCCGATCTTGCCCGCGAGCCGGAACGTCACCTCGACGACGAACCGGTCGTCGGCCTCCGCGACGTCGACCCCCTGCGGCGCCGAAAGCACCCGCAGCCGCGCGAACGAGTACGGGTGGAACCAGGCGCCGTGCCACGGGTCGAGGCGGTTGGCGACGACGTCTTCGGGCTCGCAGACGCCGGCCAGCGTCGCGACCGCGTCGACCGTGGTGCCGTCCGGGCGGACGGGCACGACCGGGCGATCGGTGGGTGGTTCGCCGCCGGCCCGGTCGAGCCGGACCCACGCCAGGACGCCGTCGTCGTAGGACGGCAGGGCCGTCCACCCGGGGCGGCCGGCACCGACGCGCAGGCCGTGCCACCGGCAGACCAGCTCACCGCAGTGCACGCGCGCCTGGTCCAGCGGAGCACCGAGGTGGGGGCACGCACCGGGACCGACGACCAGCGCACCGTCCGGCCCGCGCCACGCGACCAGTTCCCGGCCGCCCACGCGGACGCCGAGCGGCCGGTCGGCCCGCACTTCACGCCCGGCGGCGAAGACGAACCAGTTACCCGACGGCCGGGCGCCCGCCCGTTTGACCGCGGCTTCGATGAGGGCGGGGCTGCAGTCGGCGTAGGTCGGTTCCTGGCGAGCCCACGCCGGCTCCCGGAACGGCTGCACCGGCCACCGCGCCGGCCAGCGCTCGATCACCTGCCGTTTGAGGTCCACCGGACACGCTCCCGCCTGGAAAGGCCGGCCGAGCAGACCGGCACGCGAGCCATCCTCGGCCATCTGGAGCGATTCCGCAACGCTTTCGGGGGGACGGTGGGTGCGGGTTCACGCCTTCAGGGGTTCGGCGGCCAGGTCGGGAGCGGTCGCCAAGGCACCGGGCCCGTGGCAGGGTTCCGCCTTGGCGCGGCTCACGCCTTCAGGGCTCAGCGGCCAGGTCGGGAGCGGTCGCCAGGGCACCGGCCCGCGCCACCTCGACACGGTTCACGCCTTCAGGCGCTCCGAGGCCAGATCCAGCGCCCCGGCCAGGTCGTTGACCCAAGCCACCTCCCGCTCGGCGGGGTCGCCCCACCCCGGCCCGGCCACGGCGATGTCGAAACCACTCCGCCGGAGGCGCTGGACCAGCGAGTCGTCGATCGTGTCAGCGGACATCGACCACAGGAACAGCACGACCGGGTCGAGCTTGGCCGCGATCGCGAGCGTCGTCTCGGCCGGGACCATCTGGCCCAGGTAGACCGCCGGGATGCCGACCTCCACCATGGCCGCCCGCAGCACCTCCATCGGCAGGCTGTGCCGCTCCTCCGGGCAGCAGGCCAGCAGCACCGCCCGGCCGGGCGGGGTGTTCGCGAACCTGGCGCTGTAGCGCTGCAGGGCGAGCGAAATCTCCCCGGTCAGCGCCCATTCGGTCTCGAAGCACACGTCGCCGCGCAGCCAGCGGCCGCCGAGGTGGCGCAGCACCGGGACCAGCACCTCGGTCCACGCCGCGGCGGGGCCGAGCGCGTCCAGCGTTTCGTCCAGCAGCGCGGCCAGCGAGCCGAATTCGAGGCCCTCCGCGGCCCGCTCGAGCTCCTCGATGAGCCGGTCGACCGAGACCTCCGGAACCGCGTCCTCGACCCCGGAAAACGCGGCCGCGGCAGCTTCGCGGGCCCGCATGCCCCGGTCGATGAGCCGCTGCATGTACTGCAGGCGGCGGACGTCGGCGTCGGAGTAGCGCCGGTGCCTGCCGTCGTCGCGCAGCGTCGGGCCGACCCCGTAGCGCGCGGCCCAGGTGCGCAGCGTCACCGGCGAGACGCCCAGCAGTTCGGCGACCTTGCCCGGCGTCCACGAACCCCCGGCCCGGGGCCCGTCCCGGCCACTCACCGCGTCGACGTCCATCAACACCACGTTCCCACACGCCAGGGACGTCCACCGGTGCGGCCACCAGGCGGTGACGTCCCGGCGGAACAGCCTGCGATCGGCTGTGTCCGCTCTAACGGATACGGCATCCGACGGCCGTTCGACACTCCCCGTGGCCGAGAAGCACCCCAGGAGGGGACCTTTGTGACTCGAATCACAGTTTATTCGAGGCGCGACCGGCCGCTCAGAGCGGACGACGCGCTTGTGCAACGCTTGGAAGTGACGGTCGTCCAGCGAAGCCGGCCGACTCAGGCGAGGCTGCGGGAATGCTCCCACGTCCGGCTCGTTTCTGCATCGTTTTCCGGAGGCTCGGTCGCCCCGAGGCGCGTGCGCTCGGCGCTGAGCGTCACCCGGTAGCCGAGCAGGAGCAGCACGTGGAGCAGGTAGAGCCACAGGACCAACGCCGACACCGCACCGACCGGCGCGAGGCCGCCGAACGGCACGCTCCAGTCGAGCGGGATGGCCAGGAACAGGAGGAACCCGTGGAAGAACCCCGCGAGCACGGCGGCCACGGCGAACGCACCCGCCACCAGCGGCCCGCGGCGCACACCGCGCGGGGCGCTGCCGGCGAACACGATCGCGGTCACCACCGCGATGATCAGCCAGTCGATGTGGAACGACAGCGCGATGCCCCAGAACGTCGGCCAGCCGCCACGCGTGTAGAGGCCGGCCACCGTGTCGGCGGTGGCCAGCGGCGCGATCGCCAAGGTCGGGCTGAGGATCAGGACGGGCACGAACATCAGCCGCCCGCGCCAGCCGACGAGGGCGCCGGCGGGCCGTCTGGCGACCTGGACCAAGCCGCGCAGCAGGCCTTCGCCGTAGAAGGTGGCCGGCAGCAGGGTGACGATCAGCGCGGTCCACGGGGTTTCGAGCGCGGCCGAGGCCAGGGCTTCGAGCGCCGGTCCCGGTCCGTGGCCGGGGGGCAGCGCGTCCACCCAGCGCGCGACGCCGTGGCGGACGAACCCCGCCGACCCGAGGAACGCGGCGCCCCGCAGGGCGACCAGCGCCAGCGGGACGACCGCCAGCACGGCGAAGAAGGTGACGCCGGCGGCCCACAGGGACAGGTCGCGGCCACGGAGTTCCCGGCCGGCGTCCCGCAGGACCACGACCGCCCGGCGGGCCACCTCCCGGGCGCTCACGCCGTCGCCCCGGACCGCGAGGAGGACGACGGCGTGGCGGGGTGGTCCCGCGTGCACGAGCACGACGTGTCCGGCAGCGCGCTCGCCGTCGGCTGGCTGCGGGCGATCCACCTGCTGGCCCGCCCGCTGCTCGGCGTGCCCCCCGACGTGCTCACCGGCTGCGGGGTGCTGAGCGCGGCGGCCGCGGTCTGGCTCGCCTCACTGGGTGGCGACGCGCTGTGGCTCGCCCTCGCGGCGATCGTGGCCACGGGGATCTTCGACGGCCTGGACGGCGCGGTCGCGTTGCGCACCGGACGCGCCCGCCCGCTGGGCGCCGTCCTCGACGCGGCCTCCGACCGGCTGACCGAACTGTGCTTCGTGGCGGTGTTGTTCGTCCTGGGAGCACCCGGAGCGTGGTGCGCGGCGATGGCGGCGCTGCTCCTGCTGCACGAGTACGTCCGCGCCCGCGCGCAGGCCGCGGGCCTGCGAGGGGCAGGGGCGATCACCGTCGCCGAGCGCCCGACGCGGCTGGTCGTGGCGGCGGTCGCGGTCACCGGAGCCGCGCTGGCTCCGGGCGGCACCCCGTGGACGGGCTGGCCGTGGGGCACGACCTGCGCGGTACTGGGAACCGGTCTGTCGGTCATCGGCCTGGCCCATCTGTGGGTGGGGGTCGCGCGGGGGCTCGGGGGGCGTGGCTGACGGTGGGACGGCGCGGGGTCCGGGCTGCCCGGGCAACGCGGCTGACGGTGGAGGTCGCGTCCGGACGACCCGGCGAGCCCGGCTGACCGGTGACATGCGGAACCGTTCGACCCGTCGCTCATCGGCCCCCGGGCCCTCTCCGCGCCGGTTGCCCGGCCGGCCCGACGAGCCCGGCCACGATCTCCGCCGACATCGCCACCAACGGCAGCCCGCCGCCGGGGTGGGCCGATCCGCCGGCGAGGTACAACCCGGGCACCGGGCTCGCGTTCGCCGGGCGCAAGAGCGCCGCGCGCGGGCCGTTGGACGATGATCCGTAGATCGACCCGCCCGGCGCGCCCGTGTCGCGTTCCAGGTCGGCCGGTGTGCGGATCTCGCGCCACAGCAGGCGTTCGCGCACGTCCAGGCCGCGGGCGGCGAGGACGTCGAGCACCCGGTCCGCGTAGCGCTCCGCCCGTCCCGGCGTGGTCCAGTCCACTCCGGACACCGGGTCGTGGCGCGGGGCGTTCACCAGCACGAACCAGGCTTCGCAGCCCGGCGGGTGCAGCTGCGGGTCGTCGGGTGCGCAGAGGTACACCGTGGGGTCGTCGACCGGCCGGGGCGCCGGGCCGAAGATCGCGTCGAATTCGGCGTCGTAATCAGCGGGGAAGAGCACTCTGTGGTGACTGGGATCCGGTGTTGTGCCGCGCAACGCGAGCAGCAGGACGAACCCGGCCAAGGACGGCTGCGTCCGCCGCAGGGCCCGCCGCGCCCGGGCGTCGTCGAGCAGATCGTCGTAGACGTGCGTCGCGTCCGCGTTGGCCACGACGACCGGGGCGGCGAGCCGTTCGCCGTCGGTCAGCCGCACCCCGCGGACGCCCGCCGGGCCGGTTTCGATCGCGGCGACCTCCGCGCCCGTCCGGACTTCGACCCCCATCGCGACGAGCCGGGCCACCAGTGCGTCCCCCAGCCGGCGCAGGCCGCCGCGGACGTGCCACGCACCGAACTCCTGCTCCACGAACGGGACGACGCTGAGCACGGCGGGCAGCCGCCGCGGGTCCGAGCCGGTGTAGGTCGCGTAGCGGTCCAGCAGCATCCGGGCGCGCGGGTCGCTCAGCCGGCGGCGGCCGATCCCGCGCAACGTGCGCCACGGCGCGATCGCGGCCAGGTCCCGGATTCCCCTGGCGTGCCGCAGCAGGTCACGGGGGCCGTTCAACGGGCGGCGCAGCACCGGCTCGCCGACCAGGCCCCAAAGCCGTTCCGCGTCGCGCATCAGCCCGCGCCACTCTTCGCCGGCGCCACCGCCGAAGGCCGCTTCGAGCGCTTCGGGCACCGCCGCGCGCTCGTGGGGCACGGCCAGTTCGGTGCCGTCGGCGAACCGGTAGCGGCAGGCCGGATCGACCGGGACGATGTCGACCAGGTCGTCCAGGTCCGCGCCGGTGGCCGCGAAGAGCTCGCGGTAGACCGAGGGCAGGGTCAGCAGCGAAGGACCGGTGTCGAAGGTGAAACCGTCGCGCGTGCGGGTGCCGAGCTTGCCGCCGCAGTCCGCCGATCGCTCCAGCACGGTCACCCGGTGCCCGGCGGCGGCGAGCCGGGCCGCCGACGCCAGGCCGCCCATACCGCCGCCGACCACCACGACCTCGCTCACGCGCATCCCCCGCCCGGCAGCGGACGGTGCCGTCGGACCGGCCCCGCCGAGGACGCCGGGTCACCACCGAGCCGCCGTGCCACGGACCCCGCGCCACCACCGGCCACCACGCCCCTCACGCAGCACCCCCTCCCGGCACCGGACGTCCCTTCCACACCAGCCGGCCCGTGGCCCGGGCTCGCCACGACCGGCCGATCAGCCCGGTCAGCGCGAGCACCGATACGGGGTGGGCCAGGCTGTCCGGCCACACGCGGCCCCCGGTGCGCCGAGCCGCCACGACGCGGCCGGCCACGCCGGCCGCGTACCCGGCCATCCCGGCCCGCGAGCCGCCCAAAGCCGCTACGGCCGGCAGCACCCACACGACGAGGAACAGCCCCGCGATCACCAGCGCCGCCGGGGCCGAGCCGGTGGCCGACCAGAGCGACTTCGTGTAGCCGTCCCGCAGCTGCGGCCACGTCGAGTACATGTGGCACTCCGCGACCCCGCTGCCGTCGGCGACCACCCCGCGGCCGCCGGCGCGTTTCACCGCGCGCATCAGCGCGATGTCGTCCAGCACTTCGCCGGCGACCGCGGCGAACCCGCCGCACTTGCGCAGCATCGCGGCGTCGATGACGAAGAACTGGCCGTTGGCGGCGGCGAGCGACGGCCGCGGGGACGTCTCGGCGAGCCGCAACGGCAGCAGCACCAGCCACGACCACTGCAGCAGCGGCTGCACCAGCCGGGCGGCGAGCCCTTCGGCGCGCTGGCGGGGAAACGGCGAAACCGCGTCGAGGTCCGCTTCGCGCAGGAGCGTCACCGCGGCGGCGACCGCGTGGGGGGCCAGGACGACGTCCGCGTCGACGCAGACGAGCACACTCCCCCGCGCCCGCCGGGCGAGCTGGTGACACGCGTGCGGTTTGCCCAGCACCCCCGGCGGCGGCTCCGCCCCGGTCAGCAGCGTGACCCGCGGGTCCGGCCCGGCGATCCGGCGGACGACGTCGGCCGTGCCGTCGGTGGAACCGTCGTCCAGCACCAGGATTTCGGCGTCGTCGAGGCCGCGCTGCGCCAGCAGGGAGCGCAACGCCGGGGCGACGCGGGCGGCCTCGTCGCGCAGGGGCAGCAGGATCGACACCGGTTCGCGGCACCGGGCCGGCCCTTCCCGCGGCGCGCGGACGATCCGCGCGTTGTACGCCGCATGCCCCGCAGCGGCGACTGCGGCCAGTGCGGCGGCGCGCACGATCAGGCGGACACGCGAGCCCATCGCCACCCCTTTCCCAGCCGGATGGCGAACGGCACGGCCACCGCGCCCATGAGGACGCCCCCGGCGACGGCCACCCACGGCCTGCCGAAGAACGCGAAGTGCGCCCACACCGAGGAAAACCACGTCCAGAGGTACAACGCGGGCGCCGGGCCGGCGACCGGATCGGGGATCGGGTCCGGCGGCCGGGGCACCCACCGGTGCAACGCGGCCTGGATCAGCACGGCGACCAGCAGCCAGCCCGCGAAGTTCGTCACCGGGATGCCGTGCACCAGCGGCAACGAAGGCTCGGGCGAAGACCAGACCCAGTACCCTTCGTCGACCATCTGGGGGTCGAGGAAGACGTCCCACGCCGCCAGCGCGCCCGCCGCCACCGCGACCACGCCCGCCGGCTTCACCGCCAGTGCGCGCCCGGCGAGCAACGCCGGCCACGCCATCATCAGCCAGGCCAGCGGGACGATGCCCGGCACGCCGGCGACCGGCCAGCCGAGCAGTCCGGTGTATTCGTAGTGCCCGAAGGGAAACCCGGTGTGCAGGCCCGCCACCTCGGCCAGCAGCCCGCCGCCGCCCGCCACGGCCACCAGCGTGACCACCGCACGGGCCCCGGCGCGCGACCACGCGTCGGCGAGCGACGCGGCGGCGAAGCAGAGCACGGTGAGGACGGTCAGCGGGGTGCGGCCGCCGGGCTCGGTGACCGAGTAGAGGATCTGGCAGAGCACGGTCGCCGCGGCGCAGAGCCAGGCGACCAGCGCGGGCGCGGCCGGGCGGAGACGGGTGAATGCGGCAGTCCGCGAAACCATCACCCCTTCGGGAAAATCGGTGCGAAATGGGACTTGAAATGCCCGACAAACACCCGGCGACGCCCCGGTGTGGGCGGGGCGTCGCCGGGCGCCGGGCCCGCCGAAGCAGCCGGCGGACCCGCCGGGGCGGCGTGTGGCATCGCCGTCCCGGCCACAGTGAGGTCGCTCCCGGTCCGATCCACCCTGCCGCGCAGAGCGTGGCACCCAGCCCGGCGTACCGGGCGGATTCGGGGTGGTGGCCTGGTGTTCACCGGGTTCAAGTGGACAAGCTACACCACATGTGAAACGGTTGCGAATCGAATAGGCTGACAGCGGGAGGGCGGCTGATGACCGCGACCATGACGACGGGGGTGGCCCCCGTGGGCGACGCACCCGCCGAGCGGCTGGACGCACTGGGCCGTCGTTGCCTCGCCGAGGCGCACGGTTTTGTGAGCGCCCGGGCGGCGGAACACTTCTCCGGGCGCAGTGAGGGAGCGCTTGCGGAAACCGCGCTGCCGGAGTTCGTGGCGGGCGGGAAATGCCTCCGCCCGCTTTTTGCGTACGTGGGGTGGCGGTGCGGGCAGCCGGAATCCGACGCCGCGATCCGCGCGGCCGCGGCGCTGGAACTGCTGCATTGTTTCGCCCTGGTCCAGGACGACGTGATGGACGGCTCGCCGCTGCGCCGGGGCCGCACCGCGCTGCACGTCCGGTTCGCACGGTGGCACGAGGAGCAGGGCTGGGCGGGCTCGGCACCCCGGTTCGGCGAGTCCGCGGCGATCCTGTTCGGCGACCTCTTCCTGGTGTGGTCCGAGCAGATGCTGCGCGAAAGCGGCGTGGCGGCGGCGCAGCTGGCGCGCGGCTGGGCGCACTACGACGCGATGCGGGCGGAGCTGGCGGTCGGCCAGCTCGCCGACCTGGTGAACGACGCGCGGGCGTTGCCGAGCTGGGACACCCTGCTCGACGTCCTGCGCCGCAAGTCCGGCAACTACACGGTGCGGCGGCCCCTGGAATTCGGTGCGGCGCTGGCCGGCTGCGGCCCGGAGCTGATGGCGGGGCTGGCCGAGTACGGCGGCCTGGTGGGCGAGGCGTTCCAGCTGCGCGACGACCTGCTGGGCGTGTTCGGCGAGCCGGCGGTGACGGGCAAGCCGGCCGGCCAGGACCTGCGCGACCGCAAGGCCTCGAGCGTGGTGGTGCTCGCCGCGGCCATGGCCGACCGGCGCGGGCAGACCGAGCTCGCCGAGCTGCTCGACCTCCCCACGGTGGACGACGAGGCGGTGCACCGCTGGCGCGAGCTGATCGTGGCCACGGGCGCGCGCGAACGCCTGGGCGAGCTGATCAGGGAACGAGCGGACAAAGCCCTGGCGGCGATCGACCCCGCGGTGGTCCCGCGCCACGCGGGCGATTTGCTCGCCGCCCTCGCGGCCAGGTGCACGGAGCGCGACCGATGAGGAGCGAGCTGATCCGCGAACAAATCGACGCAACCTCCAGGCCCGCGGTGATCCCGCGGCACGCAGGTGATTTGCCCGCCGCCCACACAGCCCGCCCCACGGAGCACCACCGATGAGGAGCGAACCGATCCGCCGACGAACCCACGCAACCCCCAGGCCCGCGGTGATCCCACGGCACGCAGGTGATCTGCTCGCGGCCTCTGCCCCCGCGGTGATCCAACGACCGGTTCGCGACCTGCCAGCCGCCCCCGCAGCCCCCGCCGCGGTGATCCAACGACCGGCCCGCGACCTACCCGCCGCCCGAGGCACGGAGTGCGTCCGATGAAGACCGTGCCCGGGCCGGCCGACCGCGTAGTCGTCGTAGGCGCGGGCCTGTCCGGCCTCGCCGCGGCCCTGCACCTCGCCGGCCGCGGGCGGGAAGTCACCGTTCTCGAACGGGATCCCGGTCCCGGTGGCCGGGCCGGGCGGGTCGAACACCACGGCTACCTGCTCGACACCGGGCCCACCGTGCTCACCATGCCCTCGATCCTCGCCGACACCTTCGGGGCGGTTGGCGCGGCCCTCGCCACCGAACTCCCCCTGACCCGGCTCGACCCGGCGTACGTCGCGCGGTTCGCCGACGGCAGCACGCTGCCCGTGCACACCGACGGCGCCGCCATGGCCGATGCCGTCCGGGAGTTCGCCGGGCCCGCCGAGGCCGCCGGCTACACCCGGCTGCGGGACTGGCTGACCCAGCTCTACCGCGCCGAGTTCGGCCGGTTCATCAACGCCAACATCGACTCCCCGCTCGGCATGGTCCGGCCGGAACTGGCCCGGCTCGTGGCGCTGGGCGGGTTCCGGCGGCTGGACGGCCAGGTCGGCCGGTTCCTCTCCGACGAGCGGCTGAAGCGGGTGTTCACCTTCCAGGCGCTCTACGCCGGCGAGTCCCCGATGCGGGCGCTGGCCCTGTACGCGGTCATCTCCTACATGGACACCGTCGGCGGGGTGTACTTCCCGCCCGGCGGCATCGCGGCCCTGCCGCAGGCGCTGGCCCGCGTCGCGGCCGATGCCGGGGTGAAGTTCGGCTACGGCGACTCCGTGAGCGAGCTCGAACGCGCCGGGGCCCGCGTCACCGCGGTCCGGACCGCTTCCGGGGCCCGCTACCCGTGCGACGCCGTCGTCCTCACCACCGAACTGCCCGAGAGCTACCGGCTGCTCGGACGACGTCCACGACGGCCCGTCCCGCTCCGGGCCGCGCCGTCGGCGCTCGTCGTGCACGCCGGCGGTCCCGCCGGCCGTTCCGAGGTCGGCCACCACACGATCTCCTTCGGGCACGGGTGGCGGTCGACGTTCGACGAGCTCATCGTCCAGGGCAGGCGGATGAGCGACCCGTCGCTGCTCGTCACGCGCCCGACCGCGACCGATCCCGGGCTCGCCCCGCCCGGCCGCGAGCTCTACTCGATCCTCGCCCCGGTGCCCAACCTCGACCGCGGACCCGCGGACTGGACCGCCGAGTCGGGCTCGTATGCGGAAGAGGTCCTCGACGTGGCCCGTGAGCGGCTCCTGCCCGGCTTCGAACCGGAATTCACCCACGTCATCGGCCCGGCTGAATGGGCGGACCGCGGCCTGGTCGCCGGGACGCCGTTCAGCTACGCGCACTCGTTCGTCCAAACCGGACCGTTCCGGCCGCGGAACCTCCCCCGCGGCACGGACAACGTCGTCCTGGCCGGCGGCGCCACCGTCCCCGGCGTCGGCGTGCCGACCGTGCTGATCTCCGGCAGGCTCGCCGCCGACCGGATCACCGGAGGAACCCCATGACCCGACGCGAACTCGACGCCGCCGGCATCACCGACCCCGGCCTGCGCGCGGCCTACACGTGGTGCCGCGAGCTCAACGCCCGGCACGGCCGCACGTACTTCCTCGCGACGCGGATGCTGACCCCGGCGCAGCGGCCGGCGATCCACGCGCTCTACGGCTTCGCCCGCTGGCTCGACGACATCGTCGACGAGCCGGACGACGACGCCACCCCCGAAACGCTCGACGCCCGCCTGGCGGAGGTCGAAAAGCGCTTCCTGGCCGACCTCGACGCCGGCGCGAGCGACGACCCGCTGCTGACCGCGGTGATCGACACGGCGGCCCGCTACACCCTCGCGAAGGCGTACTTCGAGGCGTTCTTCACCTCGATGCGGATGGACCTCAGCGTCGCCGGCTACGCCACCCGCGAGGAGCTCGACACCTACGTCCACGGCTCGGCCGAGGTGATCGGGCTGCAGGTGCTGCCGGTGCTCGGCTTCGTCGCGCCGCGCGAGGAGGCCGAGCCGAGGGCCGCCGCGCTCGGCAAAGCGTTCCAGCTCACCAACTTCCTGCGCGACGTCGCCGAGGACCTGGCCCGCGGGCGCGTCTACCTGCCCGCCGACGAGCTGGCCGTCCACGGCGTCGACCGCGAACGGCTGGCCTGGTGCGCCGCTCGGGGGCAGGCCGACCAGCCGG
This sequence comes from Amycolatopsis sp. A133, assembly GCF_031082405.1. Lineage (GTDB taxonomy): Bacteria > Actinomycetota > Actinomycetes > Mycobacteriales > Pseudonocardiaceae > Amycolatopsis. Next base: position 446,719 of record NZ_JAVHJU010000057.1, on the reverse strand, counting down.
TGCGGGCCGCGATCCGCAACCAGATCGCCGTGACCCGCGACGTCTACGCCGAGGCCGAACCGGGCATCGCCATGCTGCACCCGGTTTCCCGCCCGTGCGTGGCCACGGCGGCGACGCTGTACGGAGGCATCCTCGACCGCATCGAAGACGCCGGCCACGACGTTTTCGCCGGCCGCGCGGCCGTCTCCCGCGGGCAGCGGCTCGCGGTCGCGTGCGGTGCGGTCGCGCGCACGCAGTGGGCCCGGCGGCGCCACCCCGCGCCGGCGCTCCCGGTGGCGGTGGGCTGAGGTGGGCCAGGCCGAATACCTCGTCGTGCTGGCCGCGTGCGTCCTGGTCACCCTGCCGCTGGAGATCGCGGGCGCGCGCGTCTACCGGCAGCCGCGGCGGCTGGCGCGCGCGGTGCTGCCGGTCGCGCTGGTGTTCCTCGTCTGGGACGCGCTGGCCATCGCCGGCGGGGTCTGGGACTACGCGCCGGAACACGTCACCGGCATCCGCGCGCCCTTCGGCGTGCCGCTGGAGGAGATCCTGTTCTTCGTCGTGATCCCCGTCTGCGGGGTGCTGACCTACGAAATCGTCCAGCTCACGCTCGCGGTGCTCGGGCGGCGCAGCCGGCAGGAGGCCCGCCGGTGATCCCGTGGGGCTACACCGTGCCGGCGGTCGCCGCCGTGGCCGCGGTCGTCCTGGCCGAGCTGTTCCTGCTGCGCACGGGGCTGTTCCGCCGGCCCGCCTACTGGATCACGATCGCCATCGTGACCGGCTTCCAGATCCCGGTGGACGGCTGGCTGACCAAGCTTTCCGACCCGATCGTGCGGTACGCGCCCCAGCACATCACGAACTGGCGCCTACCGTGGGACATCCCCGTCGAAGACTTCCTCTTCGGCTTCGCGCTCGTGACCGCCGTGCTGCTGGTCTGGGAACGAGCCGACCCCCGTCGGGAGCGAGCATGAACGCGATGGCGAAGGACGGTCTCCCCCGCGGCGCCGTCCCGTCGGCCTTCGACACCGAAGCCCGGTGGTACGACCGGCTGGTCGGGGCCAACCCGGGCTACCACGAGCACCTCCAGCTCTCGGCGCAGCGGCTGGAGCTGCCGTCGGACGGGACCGGCCTGCGGCTGCTGGACGCCGGCTGCGGCACCGGCGCGTCGACGGCCGCACTGGTGTCGGTCGCGCCCGGGGCGCGGATCACCGCGTTCGACGCCTCCGGGGAGATGCTCGCGCAAGCCCGGGCCAAGGACTGGCCGGACGGGGTCACCTTCGTCCACACGCCGGTCGAGGACCTCGACGGGATCGACGGCCCCTTCGACGCGATCCTGGCGGCGTACCTGCTGCGCAACCTCACCGCGCCGACCCGGCAGCTGCGGCGGCTGCGCGGGCTGCTGCGCCCCGGTGGCCGCATCGCGGTCCACGAGTACTCCGTCCACGACTCGCGGCGCGCCCGGTGGGTGTGGAACGCGGTCTGCGCGGGCGTGATCATCCCGCTCGGGAAGGTCACCACCGGCGACGCGACCCTCTACCGGCACCTGCGCCGCAGTGTCCTGGAATTCGACGGGATCGGCGCACTCGCCCGCCGGCTCTCGGACGCCGGCTTCACCGACGTCCGCACCGCCACGATGCCGGGCTGGCAGCACGGCGTCGTCCACACCGTCCTCGGCACCAACCCGCAGGAGCACCCGTGACCCGCCCCCTCGGCACCGACCGCCGGATCGAGACGCGCCCGGCCCCACCCGGCCTCGCCGACGCGGGACTGCTCGGCCGCCGCCCGACCGCGGCGGTCGTCGGCGGCGGCATCGCGGGCCTCACCGCCGCCACCGGGCTGGCCGAGCGGGGCGTCACGGTGACGCTCTTCGAACGCGACGGCCACCTCGGCGGGCGGGTCGGCGGCTGGGCCGACCGGCTGCCGGACGGCACCGCGGTGACCATGAGCCGGGGCTTCCACGCCTTCTTCCGCCAGTACTACAACCTGCGGTCCCTGCTCATGCGCACCGATCCCGCGCTGGACCGGCTGGCCCCGCTGGCCGACTACCCCCTGCTGGACGCGCAGGGCCGCACGGACACCTTCGCGGGGCTCCCCCGGACCCCGCCGTGGAACGCGCTGGCGTTCGCCTGGCGCAGCCCGACGTTCACCCCGCGGGACCTGGTGCGGATCAACGGCCGCGGAGCCCTGCCGCTGGCGACGGTGAGCGTCCCGGAGACCTACCACCGGCTCGACGGCACCGACGCCGCGAGCTTCCTCGACACGATCAACTTCCCCGACGCGGCCAAGCACCTCGCGTTCGAGGTGTTCTCCCGCAGCTTCTTCGCCGACCCCCGCGAGCTGTCCGCGGCGGAACTGGCGACCATGTTCCACCTGTACTTCCTGGGCTCCAGCGAAGGCCTGGTGTTCGACGTGCCCACCGAGCCGTTCCCCCAGGCCCTGTGGGATCCCTTGGCCGGGTACCTGACCGATCGCCGGGTGCGCATCCGCACCGGCACCGCGGTGGCGTCCCTGGACCGCACGGCCGAGGGGTTCGCGGTCACGACGGCGGCGGACACCACGCAGTTCGACACCGTCGTGCTCGCCTGTGACGTCCGGGGGTTGCAGCAGATCATCGGCGCGTCGCCCACCGTCGGCACTCCGGAATGGCGAGCGGCCGTGACCGGGTTGCGGACGGCACCGCCGTTCCTCGTCCGCCGGCTCTGGCTCGACCGGCCCGTCGACAGCGCCCGGCCGCCGTTCCTCGGCACCGGGAGCGTGCCGCCGCTGGACAACATCAGCCTGCTCGACCGCTACGAGGGCGAGGCACGGCGGTGGGCGGCCCGCACCGGCGGCTCGGTCGTCGAGCTGCACGCGTACGCGGTCACCACCGACGACCGCGAGACGCTGGTGAAGGCCGTGGACGACCGGCTGCACACGATCTACCCCGAAACCCTCGACGCCACGGTCAGCGCGTCGATTTCCCTGTGGCGCGAGGATTGCCCGCTGTTCGGGCTGGGCGGCTTCGCGCGCCGCCCGACGGTGACCACGCCGGACCCGGCGCTGGCCCTGGCCGGCGACGGCGTGCGGATCGACCTCCCGGTCGCCCTGATGGAACGCGCGGCCACCACCGGCTGGGCCGCGGCCAACACACTGCTGTCCGGCTGGGGGCTCGCCGGGCACCCGCTGCGCTCGGTCCCCAACCGCGGCCGGATCGGCTGGCTGAACCGGCTCGCCTCGACCAAGCACTTCGGCGGGTGACCGGGATGGCCGACCACGAAGCCGTCATCGTCGGCGCCGGGCTCGCCGGGCTGGCCGCCGCCGTGACCCTGCACCGGGCCGGGGTGGCGTGCGTGGTGCTGGAAGCCGCCGACGACGTGGGCGGGCGGGTGCGCACCGACGTCGTCGACGGGTTCCGGCTCGACCGCGGGTTCCAGATCCTCAACCCGGCCTACCCGGCGATCCGGCGCCTGGTGGACGTCGGCGCCCTGGACCTCGGCCGGTTCTGGCGCGCGGTCCGGGTGGCCGACGACGACCGCGTCTCCCTGCTGGGGAACCCCCTGGACACGCCCAAGGCGCTGCGCGACATCGCGGCCCGGCGCTACCTGTCGGCGAAGGACCTGGCCGCGCTCGGCGCACTGTCCGCCCGCGTCGCCGCGGGGCCGGCCCAGGCGATCATCGACCGCGACGACCGCACGACGCTCGGCGAGCTGCAGCGCGCCGGGGTGTCCGCGCGGGCCGTGGAGACCGTGTTCCGGCCGTTCCTCTCCGGGGTGTTCCTGGAAGCCGGGCTGACCACCTCGGCCCGCTTCTTCCAGCTGGTGTGGCGCAGTTTCCTGCGCTCGGCCCCGTCGCTGCCGGCGCTGGGCATGGGTGAGCTGCCGCGGCAGCTCGCCCGCTCCCTGCCGACGGCGGCCGTCCGGACGGGCACCCCGGTCGAGGAGGTCCGGCCGGGCCGGGTCCGCACGGCCGGCGGCGAGGTCCGCACGGCCCGCGCGGTCGTCGTCGCGACCGACGGCTCGACGGCCGCCCGCCTCACCGGCGTCGCCGAGCCGCGGTGGAACAGCGGGACCACGTGGTACTTCGCGCCACCGCGATCGCCGTTGCGCGAGCCGGTCATCGTGATCGACGCGCGGGGCGGGCCGCTGACCAGCACCAGCGTGGTCAGCGAGGTGTGCCCGTCCTACGCCCCGCCGGGAGCCGCGCTCGTGAGCGCGTCGGCCCTGACCACGCTGCCGGAGGACGAGGTGCGCCGGGCGCTGGGCCGGATGTACCGCACGGACGCGACCCGCTGGCCCCTGGTCGGCCGGTACGAGATCACCCACGGGCTCCCGGCGATGCCGTCCCCGCACGAGCTCCGGCGCGAGGTCCGGCTGGGCGAGGGCCGGTACGTGTGCGGGGATCACCGGGACACGAGTTCCCTCCAGGGCGCGCTGGCTTCCGGAACGCGAGCGGCCCGGGCGGTGCTCGCCGACCTCGGCCCCCGGCCTCGCTCCGGCTGATCGGGACAGGCCCGGGTCCGGCCCGGGTCCGGGGGTCGCGAATGACTCATTGGGGACCTCCGGCGTCGCGAATGACTCATTCGCGACCTTCCGGCAGCCGAGCCGGACCCGCGGCGAGGCACCGGAACGGCGCTGCGCGTTACGACATCCGGGCGTAAATCCACGTCACGCACGGCGAAAACCGCCAAGATCCCGCCCACCGGCCGGTACCGATCGTGCCGGTCCGGTCCGGCTTCATCGCTGGATCGAGTGAATCCCATCCCGTGATCTTCAGTGTTCCGGCCCAGCGCGCCCGTGGTCCGGGTGGCCCCGATCCGGTGGCGTGCCCCGTTGAGCTCCTTGACACAGGGCGCTCCGGGTGACGTTCTCCCGGCTCGCTAACAAAATCCCCGCCGTTCCGTCTTCCCGAGGCAACCCGCAGTAATCCGGCCTTCGAAGGGAAGTCATGTCGCGGAGATCATCGTTCGTCGCGCTGATCACGATCAGTGCCTTGCTCACCCCGGCCGCGGTGGCGGCCGCGGCGCCGCCCGGGGTCGATCCGGCCACCGTCGACCTCACGCTCGCCGCGGGGCAGAGCACCGGCATCACCAAGCACGTCACCACCTCCGCCGTCCCCCCGAACCCCGACCTCGTCCTGCTCGCCGACACCACCGGCAGCATGAGCGGCGCGATCACCGACGTCCGCACGAACGCCGGCGCCATCACGAGCGACGTGCTCGCCGCGCAGCCGACCGCGCGGTTCGGCGTCGCCGAGTACAAGGACTTCACCGACTCCGTGCCCTTCAAGGTCAACCAGGGCATCACCGGCGACACCGCCGCGGTCCAGGCCGGGATCAACCAGTGGTCGGCGGGCGGTGGCGGCGACTTCCCCGAAGCCGACCTCAACGCCCTCTACGAGCTGGCCACCGGCGCGGTCGCCTTCCGCCCGGACGGCACCCGCATCATCGCCTGGTTCGGCGACGCGCCGTCGCACGACCCCAGCGGCGGGCACACCCTCGCCCAGACCGTCGACGCGCTCAAGGCGGCGAACATCCGCGTGGTCGCGGTCAACGTCGGCGCGCTGGACGCCGACGGCCAGGCCAGTGCGATCGCCACGGCCACCGGGGGCGTGCTGCTGAACAACGTGCCCTCGGACGAGGTCTCGCAGGCCATCCTCGCCGGCATCAAGTCCATCGAGGTGACGGTGACGCCGAAGGTCACCACCTGCGACCCGCAGCTGACGGTCACCAACGCCCCGGCGAGCGTCAAGGTGCCCAGCGGGGACGTCGCGACGTTCACCGAAACCGTCACCGCCGCGGCCGACGCTGCGCCCGGCACCTACCACTGCACGGTCGACTACCTGGTCGACGGCGTGTCCCGCGGGTTCGTCGAGACGACGACCGTGCGCGTGCTGGGCCTGAGCATCAACGACGTCACGGTGGCCGAGGGTTCCGGCGGCGCGCCGGTCCCGGCCACCTTCACCGTGTCGCTGCTCGGCGGCGCGAGCCCGAACCCGGTGTCGGTCCACTACGCCACCGCCAACGGCACCGCGACCGCACCGGCCGACTACCAGGCGGCGAGTGGTGACGTGACCTTCGCACCCGGCGAGACGGCCAAGCCGGTGACCGTGCTGGTCAACCCGGACACCGTCGACGAGCCGGACGAGACGTTCACCGTGACGCTCTCGGCCCCGGCCGGCGCCGGGCTGGTCGACCCCACCGGTGTCGGCACGATCGTCGACGACGACCGCGACGGCGTCTTCTCCTGCACCGGCACCGCCGCGAACGTCATCGGCATCACCGCCGCCGTGGCGAACCCGGCGAACCTGCCCTGCGCCGACGACAGCAAGTCCGTCCTCGACGCGACGCTCAACGCCGGCCTGATCAACGTGCAGACCCACGCGCTGACCTCCGCGACCGACCTGACGCCGGACAACCAGTCGGCGGCTCCGGCGGCCGGTGACCACGCGCAGGCGTCGGCCAAGATCGACAAGACGGTGATCAGCACGCTCGGGCTGACCATCGAGCTGGGCGTGATCCAGTCCCAGGCGGCGGCGACCTGCCAGCCGGCTCCGGGCGGGCTCGCCCCGGCGCTGACCGGCAGTTCCAGCGTTGCTTCGCTGAAGATCAACGGCGTCTCGGTCGCGGTGGGCTCGGCGCCGCTGACCATCGCGCTGGTCGTCGGCTCGCTGAAGCTGAACGGCCAGACGATCGCGGACGGCGTCGTGAAGCAGCAGGCCGTCGCGCTGGAAACCCCGCTGGCGAAGATCGTGCTCGCGGAGTCCCAGGCCGACGTGCACGGCACCGCCGCGCACCCGGCGGGCCACCCCTGCAAGCGGTGATCCGGTGAACTCCCCGGGGCGGGCGGCTTCCGCCCGCCCCGGGGCTCACAGCTCGTGGGCCGTCGTGCCGCCGGTGGTGACCAGCAGCGCGCTCCAAGCCGCGGAGGGGCTGATGTTGAGCAGCACCGCGCGGCCGTCGAACTCTCCGGTCTCCCGGGCGCTGGAGAGGTTGAAGAAGACGTCGTTGGGTCCGAGGTGGCCGTAGCGGGCCAGGTTGTCGAAGCACGCTTTTGCGATCGGGACGCCGATCGCCTCCGACCAGTTCCGGAACGCGGCCGTGGACAGGTTCTGCGTCAGGCAGCACGGGACGTCGCCGAGGCTCAGCCCGTTGCGGCCGAGGAGGCGGGTGACCAGCCCCCGCAGCCGGTTGCGGGTCTCCACCGCCAGCCGGAACGAATAGACCGCCGGATCGGTGCACTCCTCCCGCCACCGCGCGAACTCCTCGTCGCGGTATTCGACCCGGAACAGGTCCGCGTAGGCACCGTTCGTCTCCAGCAGGATGTCCCGGATCCGGAGCGATCCCCGGCGGCGCAGCAGAAGCGCGCCGCCGCTGTCGCCGTTGACCGTGACGGGGTGGCGGTAGCGCCCGGGGGTGGCGGGTTTGCTCCCGTGCAGGACCAGAACGTTCGCCAGGCCCGGATCGGCGCGCAGCAGCCCGCTCGCGGCGAGCAGCGCCGGGGTCAGCGACGCGCAGCCGAGGCCACCGACGGAAAACGCCATCGCGCGCCCGGCGCCGAGCATCGCCTGCAGCCGGGTCGCTTCCGAGCTGACCAACGTCTGCGGGGCCCGCGGCTCCACCGTCAAGACGACGTCGACGTCGTCGGCGCCGAGGCCCGCGGTGGCGAGCACCCGCCGTCCCGCGCGGGCGGCCAGCTCGGCCGCGGTGAGCGTGTCGTCGGCGGGCACCCGGTCGATGCCCAGTGCGGCGCAGGTCGCGCGCTCGGTGTCGGACAGCGAAGCCAGCTCGGGCAGCTCGGTGACGGCGATGGACGTCTCCGGCAGGTACCACGCCGAGGCGGCGAGGGCGATCACGCGCCGGGCAGTTCGGTGAAGGCGCCCGTGATCTCGTCGGCGAGCGCGTCCAGCCGGTCCTGGCCGACGCCGCCGGCCACGGCCAGCCGCAGTGCGCCGTCGCGCACCGCGCTCGTGACGACCAGCGGGAACCACGACGCGACCGCGCGTTTGAGGTTCACCGACAGGTCCCAGCGGGTCCGCAGCAGGCGGACGCCGGAGTCGAACGCGGAGGTGTCGCTCGGCCCGTGCAGCACCAGGACCTCCGGCTCGGGCAGGGCGCGCAGCCGGGCGGTGCCCGGCGAGTCCGGCGAGAGGTGGCGCAGGATCCCGTACCCGACGCCGTCGTTCGGCACCGACCGCGCGCGGTCGGCGATCTCCGGCAGGCCGTCCCGGGCCGCGCTGCCCGCTTCGACCGGCAGCACCAGCGGGTGCAGGGTGGTGAACCAGCCGACCGACGGGCCGCGGCCGGCCAGCCGGAACGGGTTGGGCGTCGCCTCCCCCTCGGTCATCACGAACGCGATCGGCGCGTCCTGCCACCGGGCCAGGCCGTACGACACCGCGCACAGCGCCGCCTCCCGGCCCTCGGCACCGCCGGCGGACAGCAGCGCGGCGACCGCCGGATCCGCCAGCGTCCGGGTGGTGATGCCGTCGCCGGGCGAGCCGCCGACGGTCCCCGCGGCCGCGGCCGCCTGCAGGGTCGCCGTCCAGTAGGTGAGTTCCCCGGACAGCTCGTCCGAGGCCGCCATCGCCCGCAGGTGCTCGGCCCACTCCCGCCACCGCGCCGGCCGCGGCGCCGGGGCCGGGCTGCGGCCCGCCGTGAGGTCGGCGAGCAGGACGTCGAGGTCGTCGAGGACGACCACAGTGGACATGTTGTCGAAGACGAAGTGGTTGACCAGCAACACGAGCAGCCCGCCGCGGGCGCGCCCGCGGTCGTAGTGGCGGACGCGGAACAGCGGCCCGCGCGCGGGGTCCATCTCCGCCTTCATCGCCAGGCAGTCGTCCGCGACGATCCCGAGTTCCTCGTCGGTGCTCAGCGGCGGGAGCACCTTCGTGTCGAACACGTCGGCCGCGGTGACGTCCGCGACCTCGAGCCGGGCGCCCAGTGCGTTGCGCCGCAGCCGGTAGCGCAGCGGCTCGTGCAGGGCCAGCAGGTGCCCGACGGCCGTCCGGATCGCGGCCGCGCCGATCTCGGGGGTGGTCTCCACCGTGTGCACGTCGACGAAGTCGCCGACCTCGTCCGGCACCCGCTGCAGGAAGCTGTGCATGATCGGGGTCGGCGGGATCGCGCGGAGGGCTTCGGGGACGGGAACCGGTGCCCCGGACGACACGGGCCCGGGTACCGGCGCCGGGCCGTCGACGACCGCGGCCCGCGCCAGCTCGGCGAGCGTGCGGCACTGCAGCAGCTGCTGCGGGGTGAAGTGGACGCCGTCCTTCGCCGCGCGGGCGGCCACCCGGACGCCGAGGACCGAATCGCCGCCGAGGTCGAAGAAGTTGTCCTTGGGGCGGACCGGGTCGCCGGCGGTCAGCAGGTCCGCGCAGATCGCGGTGAGGACCCGTTCGGCGCGGGCGACGGTGTCACTGTCCACAGGGGAAGGTGCGGTCATGGCGGGCTCCCGGTGGGTGGTGGCGGGGACCGGCTCGCCGTCGACGGCCGGGAGTGCGTCGAGTGGGCGGCCGGGTTCGCGCAGCACGGCGTCGAGCAGGCCGGGCAGCAGGCGGGCGAGCGCCGCCGCGGTCTCCCGGTCGAACAGCGCCGTCGCGTACTCGAAGTAGCCGTCCATCGGCCCGTCCTGCTGGTCGATGACGCCGACGGTGAGGTCGAACTTCGCGGTGCCCGGCGCGATCCCGGCGATCGTGCCGCCGTCGGAGAAGCGCGAGCAGCCGAGCCCGCCCAGTTCGGCGGTGTCCTGCGGGACGTTCTGGTAGGTGTAGGCCACGTCGAACAGCGGCTGCCGGCCGGGCTCGCGGGGTCCGCACACCGCCGAGACGATCTTCTCCAGGGGGATTTCCTCGTGGTCGAGGACCTTCGCGACGGTGTCCGCGCAGCGCCGGACCAGATCGGTGAACGTCAGCGAGCCCTCGACGCGCGTGCGGAACGGCGGCAGGTTGTTGAAGTACCCCATGAGGTCATGCGTCGCCGGGTGCGTCCGGCCCGAGGTGGCCACGCCGACGACGACGTCGGTGAACCCGGCCCAGCGGTGCAGCAGGGCGTCGACCAGCGCGAGCATCGTGACGAACGTCGTCACGCCGTGTTCGCGGCTGAACTTGCGGGCGGCCTCGGCCGCCGGTTCGGCCACGGTGAACTCCACGAGCCCGCCGTCGAAGCGCTGGGCCGCGGGGCGCGGCCGGTCCAGCGGGAGCTGCCCGGACGGCAGCCCGGCCAGCTCGGCGCGCCAGAACCGCAGGCCGCGCTCGAGGGTCTCCCCCGACAGGCGTTCCCGTTGCCAGGCCGCAAAATCGGCGAACTGGAACGGCAGTCCGGGCAGCTCCGGCTCGCGGCCGGCCAGCCGTGCGTGGTACAGCTCGGTGAAGTCGCGGAAGAAGATCGTCGGCGACCAGCCGTCGAAGACGATGTGGTGGTAGGTCCACAGCAGGACGTGGTCGTCGGCGGCCAGGCGCAGCAGCGTGACGCGCACCAGCGGGCCCGTGGCGAGGTCGAACGGGCGGACGGCCTCTTGGTCGGCCAGTTCGCCCGCCGCCGCGTTCCGCTCGGTTTCGGGTAACCCGCTCAGGTCGTGCACCACCAGCCGGGGCCCGGGATCGGCGAGCGCCACGAAGGGCACGCCGTCCTCGTCGGGGATGCAGGTGCGCAGCACCTCGTGCCGGGCGAGCAGGTCGTGCACCGCGCCGGTGAGCGCCGTTTCGTCGAGCGGGCCGGACAGCCGCAGGTCGTGCGGGATGTTGTAGAGCGCGCTGCCGGGGTTCAGCCGGTCCAGGTACCACAGCTGTTCCTGGCCGGACGACAGCGGCAGCGGGCCGCCGCGCGGCAGCGCCGTGATGGCGGGGAGGTTTTCGGACGGGCCGCGCTCGGCCCGCACCGCCTGGATGCGGGCGGCGAAGGCCCGCACGGTCGGGTAGCCGTACAGATCGGCGAAGGTCAGCTCGACGCCGAAGTCGCGTTCCATGGTGCGCAACGCGGTGATCGCTGCGATCGACGTCCCGCCGAGGGCGAAGTAGTCCGATCCGGACGCGAGCCCGTCCTCGCCCAGCGCGCGCCCCCACACCTCGGCGACCCGGCGCTCGGTGTCCACATCGGACACCGCCGCGGGTGGGGGTGCCGGGGCCGGGGTTTCGGCGGCCGGCGCACCCGGCGGGCGGCACCAGCAGCGGACGTTCTCGAGCGGGTACGCCGGGGCTTCGATCCTCGGCACGGCCGCGCCGTCGTAGTGGCGGTCCCAGTCGAGGCGGACGCCGAGCCGGTAGAGCGACGCCACCTGCCGCAGCACCGGCCGCCGTCCGGCACCGGCGACGAGCTCGACGCAGCCGAGCTCGGGGGCGAGGCGGCGCATCGTCCGCGACAGCACACCGCCGGTGCCCAGCTCGACCAGCACCGCGCCGTCCCGGACGAACCCGCGGACCGCCTCGGCCAGCCGTCCGGCGTCGTGCCCGGGACCGACGGCCCGGCCCGTCGCGGCCTGCAGCCCGCCCTGGAGCGACATCTCCCCGCGCGCGATCCGCACCGACAGGTTGCCCGCGCCGGAACCGACGAGGTGGGTGTCGGGGATGCCCAGCGACCGGGCCAGCCGGTGCAGGGCGTGGTGGACGGCGACCAGCCGCGGGCCCGGCTCATCGGGCAGCGGGTCCTCGCCGAGGACCGGCCACGCCGCGCACAGCCGGTCCCAGAGCTCGGGTTCAACCCCGCCGTCGCCGGAGAAGAGCAGCACCACCGGCGGGTCGTCCGCGGCGGGGGCGTCCGGGAGGGCGGCGGATCGCAGGGCCGCGGCGAGAGCGCCGGGTCCGTCGGCGACGACGGCGAGCCGGAAGGGGTGGTCGTCGCGGCCCCGGTTCATCGCGTGCCCGACGGCGAGCACGCCGTGCCCGCTGTCCTCGGCGAACGCGGCGAGCCGGTCGCGGTAGCGGGCGAGCGCGGCCGCCGACTTCGCCGACACCGTGACCAGGTGGTCGGTGCCGTCCGGTTCCGCGGGCACCGGAGCCGGCGGGGCCTGTTCCACGACGGCGTGCACGTTGGTCCCGGTGAGCCCGAACGAGCTGAGGCCCGCGCGCCGCGGCACGGCGTCGTCCCACGGCCCGAACGCGGGGTTGACCCGCACCGGGCCGCCGAAGTCGATCAGCGGGTTGGGCGTCTCGAAGTGCGCGGTCGGGTACCGGACGCCGCGCCGCACGCTGAGCAGTACCTTCACCAGCCCGGCGACCCCGGCGGCGTTGTCCAGGTGCCCGATGTTGCCCTTGATCGAGCCGATCGCGCAGTGCGGGGCCGTCACGCCGGCGTCGACGAACGCCTGGCGCAGGGCCTCGACCTCGACGACGTCGCCGAGCGGGGTGGCCGAGCCGTGGCACTCGACGTACCCGACGGTGGCCGCGTCGACGCCGGCGTCGCGCCAGGCCGCGGTGATCACCTCGGTCTGGGCCGCCCGGCTCGGCGCGCTCATGCTGGCCATCCGGTAGCCGTTGTGGTTGACCGCGATGCCCTTCAGCACCGCGTGCACGTGGTCGCCGTCGGCCAGCGCGGCCGGCAGCGGCTTGAGCACGACGATCCCGCCGCCTTCGCCGCCGACCGCCCCGGTGGCCTTCTCGTCGAACGGGCGGCACCGGCCTTCGGGCGACTCGACCCCGCGGACCGGGACGTGCCCGGCCTCCCGGATCGGCACCGGCCGCACGCTGATGCCGCCCGCCAGTGCCAGTTCCGCGGCCCCGCTGCGCAGCAGGGCGACGGCGTGGGCGACCGCGACCAGGCTGCCGCTGCACGCGGTGTCGAGGACGAGCGCGGGACCGGTGAAGTCGTGGCGGTAGCTGATCCGCGCCGCGAGCGAGGCCCCCAGGATGCCCAAGATCTGCTGCGGGTCTTCCTCGTCGAAGAGGTCTTCGTAGTCGGAGCGGGAGTTGCCGAGCACGACGGCGGTCCGCGAGCCCCGCAACGCTTGAGGCGCGTAACACGCGTTCTCCAGGGCTTCGTGGGCCAGCTGCAGGATCAGCCGCTGGTGCGGGTCCATCCACGTGGCCTCGGCCGGCGGCACCCCGAAGAACCGGTGGTCGAACCGGTCGATCCGGTCGAGGTAGCCCATCGGCAGGTAGCCGGGGCCGTCCGCGAAGCCGTTCTCCCGCAGCCGCTCCGGATCGGGTTGCCCGACGGTGTCCCGGCTTTCGGCGAGCAGTTCGTGCACGGCGTCCAGCCCGTGGGCGCCCGGGAGCAGGGCGGACACCCCGATGATCGCCACGTCGTCGTTGCGCACCGGCTCCGACCTCCTAGAGCTCGTAGTCCTTCGGCGGGTTCAGGCCGCGGTCCACCGCCCGGCCCAGTGCTTCGAGCGTGGGGTGTTCCAGCATCAGGGCCAGCGCCCCGACCGTCGGGTTGTCGAACAGCGCCCGCGGCGGCAGCGCCGCGCCGAAGTCCGCACGCAGGCGGGCGGTGACCCGCAGGCACAGCAGCGAATCGCCGCCGAGGGCGAAGAAGTCGTCGTCGACGCCCACCCGTTCCACGGCGAGGACCTCGGCCCAGATCCGGCTCAGCGTCCGCTCGGTCGCGGTGCGGGGCGCGAGGTAGGCGGCGTCGGTCCCGGCCGGGGCGGGTGGTGCGGGCGGGCGGTCACGCGGCGGCAGCACGGCCGGCCGGGCCGGTTCCCGCAGCAGGTCGGCGAGTTCGACGGCGAGGGCCTCGGCCGTGCCCGGGTCGAAGAGCGCGGGGTCGTAACCGAGCTGCAGCGTCAGCGGTTCGTCGTCGCGGGCGCTGCCGTGGGCGACGAGGGCCAGCGGGTAGTTGGTGATCTCGACGGCGGTCAGCTCCGCCACGTGCAGCCCGCGCTCGGCCAGGCTGTCGCGGTCGAAGGGGTAGTTCTCGAACACGACGATGCTGTCGAAGAGGCTGGTGCGGGCGGGCAGCCCGCTCCAGCGGCGCAGCGCGGCGAGCGAGACGTGCCCGAACCGGCGCGCCTCGGCCTGATCGGCCTGCAGCCGCCGGAACCAGCCCGGCCGGTCTTCGCCCTCGGCCACGGTGACGCGGACGGGCACGGTGTTGACGAACATGCCGACGATCGCGTCGACGCCGGGCAGTTCGGCCGGGCGGCCGGACACCACCGCACCGAAGCAGACGTCCGGGTCCCCGCCGTGCCGGGCGAGCAGCCGCGCCCACGAGCCCTGCACCACGGCGTTGACGGTCAGGCGGTGCCGCCGGGCGAAGGCGGCCAGCCGCGCGGAGTCCACAGCGGACAGTGTTCGTTCCACTGTGGACGTCGAGCGGGTGCGGTGGGCGCGACCGGGCGGCCGGTCGAACGGCAGCCGGGTCGGCGTGAGGCCGGAGAGGACCTTCCGCCAGTGGGTTTCGGCGGCCGCCGCGTCCTGCCGGGCCAGCCACGCGAGGTGGTCGGCGAAGGGACGGCGCCGCTTGGCGGGCCGCCCGGACAGGTGGGCCAGGACGTCGGTGAGCACCTCGAAGACGCTCCAGCCGTCCAGGATCACGTGGTGGAAGGTCCAGAGCAGCCGGATCCGGGCGCCGGCCAGCCGGATCAGGGCGACCCGCATCAGCGGCGCCACGGCCGGGTCCAGCCCGGCGTCCCGGTCGGCGGCCAGCAGCTGCCGGAAGGCGGCGTCGGGGTCGCTCCGCTGCCGCCAGTCGTGCACGGTCACCGGCAGCGTCACGGATCGGTGCACCACCTGGACCGGTTCGCGGACGCCGGTCCAGCGCACGGCGGTGCGCAGGGCCGGGATCTCCTCAACGGCCCGCCGCCAGGCGCGTTCCAGTGCGGCCGGGTCGTCGGCGCCGCTCAGGGTGAAGGAGACCTGCTCGAGGTAGGTGCCCGGTTCCGACAGGCTGTGGAACAGCATCCCGGCCTGCATCGGGGTCAGCGGGTAGACGTCTTCGACGGCGCGGCCGTCGCCGAGGAGCCGGTCGAGTTCCGCCTGCGTCGCGGCGGCGAGCGGGAAGTCGGAGGGGGTACGGCCACCGGCACCCGGCTCGGTGCAGTGGGCGGTGATCTCGCGCACCGCGGCGAGGACACCGTCGGCGAGGCGGGCGACGGTGCCCGGTTCGTGCGCGCCCGGGGAGTAGGTCCATTCGAATTCGAGTTCCCCGGCGGCGGTGACGGCCGCGGTGACGTCGAGCCGGGCGGTGCCGGTGAGGTGGGGTGCGCGGCTCAGGCCGATCGCCGAAGGAGCGGAACGGAACAGCTCGCCGGCCGGGGCGGCGGTATCCGGCCGCCCGGCGCCGGGAACAGCGTCCGGCTCGCCGGCCGGGGCAAGGGCATGTGGGCGCTGGGCCCCGGCAACACCATCCGGCCCGCCACCGGCCGAGGCCACGGCATCCCGCCGCCCCGCCTCGGCGATAATCGCGGTCCCGTACCCTTCACCGTCGGCGAGGTCGAACCGGCCGAGGTAGTTGAACGCCACCACCGGCCGGGGCGCTCCGAGCGGTGTCTCCCCCAGGTACCGCAGCGCGCCGTACCCCAGCCCGCGGTCCGGTGCCGCTCGCAGGCTCTCCTTCACCGACTTCAGCACCGCGCCCCAGCCGCCGTCCCGCGGGATCTGCACCGGGCACGGGTACAGCGTCGTGAACCAGCCGACCGTCCGTGACAGGTCCACGTCACCGAAAATCTCCTCGCGGCCGTGGCCCTCCAGCTCCAGGACCACCCGGTCGTGCCCGGTCCACCCGGCCAGTACCCGGCCGAGCGCGCTCACCAGCAGGTCGTCGATGCGGGTGCGGTAGGCGGCCGGGGCGTCGCGCAGCAACGCCCCGGTCTCCCCCGCGTCGAGCCGGACCGTCACCGTGCGCTGCGGGCCCGGACGGCCGTCGGGCGGTGCCTCGGCGCCGTCGATCGCCCGGTTCCAGAACGCGAGCTGGTCGTCGAAGCCGCCCGCCGCCACGTGGGCCGCCAGGCGGCGGGACCACTCGCCGAACGAGGTCGTCCGCGGGGGCAGCTCCACCGGCCGTCCGGCGCGGGCCGCCCGGTAGGCCGTGCGCAGGTCCGCCAGCAGGATCCGCCACGAAACGCCGTCCACGACGAGGTGGTGGGCGGCCAGGAGCAGGCGCGAGCCGTCCGCCACCGCCGTGAACAACGCACCGCCGTCGAGCTCGAAGAAATCCATAGTGGACACAGGACCAACGCGGAACACAGTGTCCGGCACGGTTTCCGCGTACTCCTGCCGCCACTCGCCGCCGACGTGCCGGAAGCGCAGGCGGAGCGCGTCGTGGTGGCGGACCAGCGCCTCGACGGCCGTGCGCAGTACCGTGAGGTCGGTGTCCGCGGCGAGTTCGGCCGACACCCACTGCGTGAAGTGCCCGGGGTGCTCGGTGATCGTCGCGAAGAACCAGTGCTGGACCGGGGACAGCGGCACCGGCCCGGACGGCCGGGGCGCCTCGCGGGCCGCCGGTTCCGCCCAGACCCCGGCCGCGGCCAGCTCGGCCGGGGTCTGGCGGAGGAAGACGTCCTTGGCGCTCAGCCGCAGCCCGAGCTGCCGGGCCCGCGCCACGACCTGGATGCCGAGGATCGAATCGCCGCCGAGCTCGAAGAAGTTGTCCGCCGCCCCGACGTGCTCCACGCCGAGCACCTCGGCCCACACCCGGGTCACCAGCTCCTCGGCCGGCCCGCGGGGCGCGGTGCGGGCGCGGGCGGTCCCCGGCCGCGGGGCCGGCAGCGCCCGGCGGTCGATCTTGCCCTGCGGTGTCAGCGGGAACCGGTCGAGCAACACCAGCGCGCCGGGGACGAGGTGGCCGGGCAGGCTCTGGCCGAGGAATTCCCGCAGCACACCGGCCTCGACCGGGCGGCGCGGGACGACGTAGCCGGCCAGCCGCTTGTGGCCGGGGGTGTCCTCCCGGGCCAGCACGACGGCTTCGGCGACGTCCGGGTGCCGCCGCAGCGCCGCCTCGACCTCGCCCACCTCGATCCGGAAGCCGCGGATCTTGACCTGGTCGTCGGACCGGCCGAGGAAGTCCAGCACCCACTCCTCGCCGGCGCGCCAGCGGACGACGTCGCCGGTGCGGTACAGCCGGGTGCCGTCGCCGAACGGGTCGGCCACGAACCGGTCGGCCGTCAGCCCGGGCCGGTCCAGGTAGCCGCGGGCCAGGCCGCTGCCGCCGATGTACAGCTCGCCGGGCACGCCGGCCGGCACGGGGTCGAGGTTGCGGTCCAGCACCAGGCAGCGCGTGCCGGTGATCGGCCGCCCGATCGGCACCGGGCGACCCCCGTCGGCGGCCCGGACCCGGTGGCAGGCGGTGAACGTGGTGCCCTCGGTGGGCCCGTAGCCGTTGACCAGCTCCAGCTCCGGCCACCGGCGCAGGACGGTCGCGCACTGCTGCGGCGACAAGACGTCGCCCCCGGAAACGAGCCGCCGCAGGCCCGCGAACACGCCGGGGTCGGCCGCCGCGACCTCGTGGAACATCCCCGCGGTCAGCCAGAGCGCGGTCACGCCCTCGGCGCGGGCGAACGCGCCGAGCGCCTCGACCGACGGCACGTCTTCGGAGTCGATCGCCAGCCGCGCCCCGGACAGCAGCGCACCCCAGATCTCCAGCGTCGAGGCATCGAACGACAGCGGCGCGTACTGCGTCGAGACGTCGTCCGGGCCGAGCCGGGCGTACGGGTCGGCGCACAGCCGGGTCACCGAACGGTGCTCGATCAGCACGCCCTTCGGCCGGCCCGACGAACCGGACGTGTAGAGCACGCAGGCCAGGTTCCCCGGCCGGGCCCGGCTCACCGGGGAGTCACCGGGCCGGTCGGGTTCCCACCCGTCGTCCAGGGTCAGCACGCGCGCCCCGCGAGGCACCCGGTCTCGCACCTCCGGCGTCGTGAGCACCACCGCGGCCCCGGAATCCGCCAGCAGCAACGCCAATCGTTCGTCCGGGTAGCGGGGGTCGAGCGGGACGTAGGCGCCGCCGGCCTTCAGGACGGCCAGCATGCCCACAACCGCGTCGATCCCCCGCGGTACGCACAGGCCGATCCGGACGTCCGGATCGGCGCCGTGCGCGCTCAGCCTGCGTGCGAGCCGGTCGGCGCACGTGTCCAGCTCCCGGTAGGTCAGGGCGGTGCCGGCGCAGGTCACCGCGACCGCGTCCGGGCGCTCGCGGACGCGCTCGGCGAAGACGTCCGGCACGGTCAGCCCGGGCCCCTCCGCCGTCGAACGGCCCACCGCCAGCAGCTCCCGCCGTTGCCCGGGCGCCGGGAACGTCAGCCGGGACAACCGCCGCCCCGGGTCGTCGGCGATGCCCGTGAGCAGCGTGAGCAGGTTTTCGGCCAGCCGCCGGATCGTGCCGGGCTCGAACAGCTCGGTGCTGTACTCGACGGTGGTGCGCAGGCCGCCGTCCCGCGGCTCGAACTCCACCGTGAGGTCGAACTGCGCCGACCGCCGGGGCAGGTCGAGCTCCTCGACCACCAGCCCGCTCAGTTCCGGCACCGCCGACGGCGCGTTCTGCAGCACCACCATCACGTTCACCAGCGGCGACCGGCTCGCGTCGCGGTCCGGGGCGAGCAGCTCGACCAGGCGGCCGAACGGGACGTCGTCGTGGGCCATCGCGTCGAGCACGGTGGAGCGGACGCCGGCCAGGAAGTCCGCGAAGGACGGGTCGCCGTCGAGGCGGGAGCGGATCACGACGGTGTTGACGAAGAAACCGACGAGGCCCGCGAGTTCGTCCCAGGACCGCCCGGCGGTGACCGTGCCGAGCGCGACGTCGCGCTGGCCCGTGTAGCGGGCGAAGAGCACTTGCGCCGCCGCGATCAGGGTCATGAAGAGCGTGGCGCCGCGTTCCCGGCCGAGTGCGGCCAGCCGCGTGGTGGTGGCGGCGGGCACGGTGAACCGGTGGGTCGCGCCCGCCGTCCCGCGCACCGCGGGCCGCGGCCGGTCGGTGGGCAGCTCCAGCGCGGGCACCCCGGACAGCTGCCGCTCCCAGTAGGCGATCCGGTCGTCCGGCTCGGACCCGGCGAGGCGGTCGCGTTGCCAGGCGGCGAAGTCGGCGTACCGCAACGGCAACGGGGGCAGCTCGGCCGCCGCGTCGGAGTACAACCGGCCGAGCTCGACGGCGAGGACGCCCATGGACCAGCCGTCGGTGACGATGTGGTGCAGCACCAGCACCAGGAGGTGGTCGTCCTCGCCGAGCTCGAACACCGTCGCGCGGAACAGCGGGCCGCGGGCGAGGTCGAAGGGCCGCTGCACCTCGGCGAGCAGGTCCCGCTCGATGTCTCCGGCGGCACGGACGTCCGGCCGGACCTCCCGCGGCGGCCCGACGACCTGGACCCCCCGCCCGCGCACGGTGGGGAACGTGGTGCGCAGCGACTCGTGGCGCTCGGCCAAGGCCGTGAGCGCGGCGGACAGCGCGTCGAGCGACAGGGGCCCGCGCAGCCGGTAACCGGCGCTGGTGTTGTACTCGGCCCCGCCCGGAGAGAGCTGGTCGAGGAACCAGAGCCGCTCCTGCCCGGACGAGAGCGCGGTGCCCGGTGTCGTCCGGGCCGGTGCGCGGCCGGTGTGCGCGGCGGGGAGCGCCGCCGCGAGCCCGGCGACCGTCCGGTGTTCGAAGACGGCCTGGGCGGGCAGCGCCGTCCCCCAGCGCCGGTTGAGCGTGCCGGCCACCCGCATCGCGAGGATCGAGTCCCCGCCCAGCTCGACGAAGTCGTCCGAGACGCCGACGTGGGGTACGCCGAGTGCCTCGCGCCAGATCCCGGCGACCAGCTCCTCCGCCGGGTTCCGCGGCGCCGTGACCGTTTCGGCGGGGCCGGCGGGCTCGGGCAGCGCCCGGCGGTCGAGCTTGCCGCGGCCGGTCAGCGGCAGGGCGGCCAGCTCGACGAACCGGGCGGGCACCAGGTGCTCCGGGACGCGGCCGCGCAGGAAGGCCCGCAGCCGCGCGGGCGGCGGTGCGGGAGCGGTGACCGGGACGACGTAGGCGACCAGGTGGTCGGCGTCGCGGCCGTCCCGCCGCGCCACGACCGCCGCGGCGGCCAGTTCGGGGTGGCTCAGCAGGGCCGCTTCGGCTTCGGCGGGGTCGACGCGGATGCCGCGGATCTTGACCTGCCCGTCGGCGCGGCCGAGGAAGTCCAGCAGCCCGTCGTCCCGCCGGCGCACCCGGTCGCCGGTGCGGTACATCCGCGAGCCGGGCGGCCCGGCCGGATCGGCCACGAACGCGGCCGCGGTCGCCCCGGGCCGGCCGAGGTAGCCGCGGGCGAGCCCGTCTCCGGACAGGCAGAGCTCTCCTTCCGCGGCCGGCCGCAGCCCGGCGTCCAGCACCTGGGCGCGCGTCCCGGCGACGGGCCTGCCGAGCACCGGAGGTCCTTCGGTCCGCGCCGGGCAGAGCAGACTGTCCACAGTGGTCTCGGTGGTGCCGTAGACGTTGTGGACGGTCACCCCGGCGGCGGCGAGCGCGGCACCCAGCTCCGGATCGACCGGCTCCCCACCGGCGAGGACGACCCGGGGCCGCCCGGGCCCGTCGAGCAGCCCGGCGAGCAGCAGCACCCGCAGGTAGGAGGGGGTCTCATCAAGAACGTCGACCCGCGCGGCCGCCAGCGCGGCCACCGTGGCCCGCGGATCCCGCCGGTCCAGGACGTGCAGTTCGTGGCCGTCCAGCATCCACAGCAGCGGAACCCAGGAGGCGTCGAAGGAGAGGGGGGCGGTGTGCGCAACCCGCAGCCGCCGCCCGCCCGCGGCCCGGGCGGCGGGCTCGAAGAGGGCCACGCGGTGGGCGGCGAAGAGGCGGCGCAGCCCGCGGTGGGTGCCGAGCACGCCCCGGGGGCGGCCGGTCGAGCCGGAGGTGTAGAGCACGTAGGCGAGGTTGTCGGGCCGGGTCCGCGGGCGGGGTGGGGTGGTGGTGTCGGGCCGGGTTGCGCCGGTGTCGCCGCTCGCCACCGAGTCGGGTGGGGTGCCGGTGGAACCGCCGGGCGCGACCGGGGCGGGAGTGCTCGTCGGCGGGACGCAGTTCGGCCGGGTTGCGCCGGTCTCGCCGCTCGCCACCGAGTCGGGTGGGGTGCCGGCGGAACCGCCGGGCGCAGCCGGGGCGGGAATGCTCGACGGCGGGACGCAGTTCGGCCGGGTTGCGCCGGTCTCGCCGCTCGCCACCGAGTCGGGTGAGGTGCCAGCGGAACCGCCGGGCGCGGCCGAGGCGGGAGAGCTCGTCGGCGGCACGCAGTCGGACCGGGTTGCGCCGGTCTCGCCACTCGCCACCGAGCCGGGCGGGATCCCAGCGGAATCGCTGTGCCCCGGCGCGGCCGTCGCCGGCATGCAGTCAGGCTGGGTCCCGCCAATCTCGCCACCTGCCCCGCAACCGGGCGAGATCCCAGCGCCGCCATCCGGGGCACCCGCGCCACTGTCCGTCACGAACACCGGTACGCACCCCGGCGGCAACCCACCCGCCAGCCCCGGCTCGGTCAGCACCAGCGTCACCCCGGCGTCGGCGAGCAGCGAAGCCCGGTGCCGCTGCGGGTGCTCCGGCTCCAACGGCACGTACGCCGCCCCCGCTCGCAACACTCCGAACACCGCCACCACCATGTCGACCCCGCGCTCGACGAGGAGTCCGACCCGGCTCTCCGGGCCGGCGCCCCGCGCGGCCAGGCGCGCCGCCACTTCGTCGCTGCGTGCGGCCAGTTCCGCGTAGCTCAGGCGGTCCCGGCCGCAGACCAGTGCGGTCGCCGCGGGGTCGCGGGACGCCCGGTCCGCGAGCACGTCGCCGATGCCGCTCGATGGTTCAGTCGTGGCTGTCATCCCCAGAATTTCCCCAGACACAATGCCGGAATGGTTTTTCCCGGCGGTGACGAACTCCGGATACTTCCAGCGGCCTCGCACCAGCGGCAAGCCGCCGAACGAGGGACCGGCCGTCACTGTCCATAATTGCACTCGGCCACAAGGGAAATTGATCGTCCACTAAGGACATATTAGGCGATTACGCCGTTCGGCGCCGTCGGCCGCACCCGGGGCGTGTTAGCTTCGGGGCGGGGGAAATCGTCGAGGGAGGGCGCGTGGCAGGCCAGCAGCCGGTGGGCGCGGACGTCGCCGCCGAAGAAATCCTGGCGGAGCTGACCGGGTTCTTCGCCACGGCGACCGGCGGGAACGCCCCCGGGCCCGACGAAGACTACTTCGCACTGGGACTGGTGAATTCGCTGCTGGCCCTGGAGCTGGTGGCGCACGTCGAACGCCGGTTCGGCATCGAAGTCGCGGTCGAAGACCTGGACCTCGACAATTTCCGGACCATGAACCGCGTCACCGGCTTCGTGCTCCGGAAACGCGCGGGCGGGCTCCCGTGACCACAATGGACTCCGCCGCGTTCGCGGCCGAGGTGCGGCTTGGCGCCGCGGACTGGGACGCCCGCGGCGCCGTGCCGGCGGACGTCGTCAAAGCCCTGGCGCACGCGGGTTTCCTCGCCGCCGACTTGCCCGCCTCCGCCGGTGGCGCCGGCCGCACCCAGGCCGAGCTCGGCGAGCTGTGCGCCGATTTCGGTGGTGTGTGCAGTGCGTTGCGAGCCCTGATCACGGTGCAGGGCATGGTCGCCGCGGCCGTCCGGCGCTGGGGCACCCCCGAGCAGCGCGCCCGCTGGTTGCCGGGGCTGGCCCGCGGGGACGTGCTGGCCGGGTTCGCGGCCACCGAACCCGGCGCCGGGAGCGACCTGTCGGCCGTGACCACCTCCGCCGAGCGCGAAGCCGGGCAGGTGCGCCTGCGGGGCCGCAAGCTGTGGGTCACCTTCGGGCAGGTCGCCGACGTCTTCCTGGTGCTCGCCACCTGCGCGGGCCGTCCCGTCGCCGTGCTGGTCGAGGCCGACCGGCCCGGCACGGCGATCGAGCCGGTGCGGGGCCAGCTGGGGCTGCGCGCGGCCCAGCTCGCCCACGTCCGCTTCGACGGCGTGCTCGTGCCGGCCGGGAACCTGCTCGCCCCGCCGGGGTTCGGCCTGTCCCACGTCGTGGCGACGGCGCTGGACCACGGGCGGTTCACCGTCGCCTGGGGCTGCGTCGGCATGGCGGAGGCCTGTCTGCGCGCCGCCGCGGCCCACGCTTCGGACCGCGTCCAGGGCGGTGTGCGGCTGGCCGAGCACCCGGCAGTGCGGGCGCTGCTCGGGCGCAGCTTGGCCGACACCAGCGCCGCGCGCGAGCTGTGCATCCGCGCCGCGGCCCAGCGGGACGGCGGCGAGCCGGCCGCGGTGGCCGGGACCGTGCTGGCCAAGTACGTCGCGGCCGGTGCGGCCGCCGCGGTCGCCGACCGGGCCGGGCAGGTCCTCGGGGCGGCGGGCTGCGCGGAAGACAGCCTGGTGGGCCGGTTCTTCCGCGACGCCAAGGTCATGCGGATCATCGAAGGCGCCGACGAGGTCGCCGAACAGCAGCTCGGCGGGTACGCGTTGCGGTGGCGGCCGTGAACCCGGTCAAGTGCCTGGTGTGGGACCTCGACGACACGCTCTGGGACGGCGTCGTGCTCGAAGGCGACCGGCCCCGGCCGTTCCCCGCCGCGGTGGCCGCGCTGCACACGCTGGACCGGCGCGGGATCCTGCACGCCGTGGCGGGCCGGGGCGAGTTCGCGCGCGCCACCGGGCACCTCGCCGAACACGGCCTGGCGGAGCTGTTCTGCGCGGTCGAAGTCGGCTGGGGCGAGAAGTCCGCGGCCATCCGCCGCATCGCCGCGGAGCTGAACCTCGGCCTGGACACGATCGCCTTCGCCGACAACGACCCGGCCGAGCGCGCCGAGGTCGCCGCCGCGCTGCCGATGGTCCGCTGCTACCCCGCCGAGCGGGTCGGCGAGTTCCCCGGGCTGGCCGAGTTCCGGCCGGAGGTGGTGACCGGCGAGTCGCGGCGCCGCCGCCACCGGTACCTCGCCGAACGGGACCGGGCCGCGGCGGAACGCGCGTTCCCCGGTTCGCCGCCCGAATTCCTCGCCTCGCTCGGGCTCGCGATGACCGTGCGGCCCGCCACCGAGGACGACTTCGCCCGCGCGCACGAACTCACCCTCCGGACCCACCAGCTCAACACCACCGGCCGCACCCTCGACGCCGCGCAGCTGCGCGAGCTGTGCGCTTCCCGCGAGCACGAGGTGCTGGTCGCGGACGTGGCCGACCGGTTCGGCGCGCACGGCACGGTCGGGCTCGCCGTCCTCCACCACAACGGCCCCGACACGGTCCTGGAACTGCTGCTGACGTCGTGCCGGGTGCTCAACCGCGGGATCGGCACCGTGCTGCTCGGCCACCTCGTGCGGGACGCCCTCGCGCGCGGACGGCGTCCCGTCGCCCGTTTTGTGCCCACCGCCGCCAACCGGGTCATGCTGGTGACGCTGCGGTTCGCCGGCTTCGAACCGGCCGGGCCCGGGGTGCTGGCGTTCGACCCGCGGCGACCGCCACCCCCGCGGCCGGGGCACGTCCGGATCGTCGACGGGAGAAGCCGGTGAAGGTCGGGATCGTGGGAGCCGGGGTGATGGGCACCGGTGTCGCGCAGTGCTTCGCCGCGGCCGGGCACGACGTCGTCGTCGCCGACACCGACCCGCGGGCACTGGACCGGGGTCCGGCGCGGATCCGGGACGGCCTGCGGATGGCGGCCCTGCTCGGCCGCCGTCCCCCGGCCGCGGTGGCGGACCGGATCCGCTGGACCGGCCGGCTCGGCGAACTGGGCGCCAGCGAGTTCGTCGTCGAATGCGCCGCCGAACGCCTGCCGGTGAAGGAAAAGCTGTTCGGGGACCTCGACCGCCTCTGTCCCGCCGCGACGGTCCTCGCTTCCTGCACCTCCGCCGTCCCGATCGGCAGGCTCGCCGCCGCCACCGCACGCGCGGAGCGGGTCGTCGGCACCCACTTCATGAACCCGGCCCCGCTCAAGGACGCGGTCGAGGTGGTCCGCGCGGCGGCGACCGGCGAGGAAGCGGTCCGCACCACCACCGACGTGCTGGCCGGCCTCGGCAAACGGGCGATCGTGGTCGCCGACGGCCCCGGCTTCGTCGCCAACCGCGTGCTGATGGCCACGATCAACGAGGCGATCGCGACGGTCGGGGACGGCATCGCCGACGCCGTCACCGTCGACCAGGTCTTCGAAAACTGCTTCGGGCACACGATGGGCCCGCTGCGCACGGCCGACCTCATCGGGCTCGACGTCATCCTGGACACCTTGGTGGTGCTGCTGGAGTGCACCGGAAATCCGATGTACCGCCCGTGCCCGCTGCTGACCGAGCTCGTCGGCACCGGCAGGCTGGGCCGCAAGACCGGCCGGGGCCTGCACGCCTACCCGGGCTGATCCGCCGGCAGCAGTTCGAGCGTCTCGTCCGCCAGCCGGGCCGCGCCGTCGCGGTAGTCTTCGTCGAGCTTGCGGAACAGCGTCTCGGCCTGGATGGCCGGCCAGTCGCGGGGCAGGTGCCCGGCCGGGAGGTGGGGATCCCGCCGGACGACGTGCAGCCAGTCCGAGTGCAGCATCAGCTGGCGCGTCAGGTCGTCGGGGAACGACGGCTTCCCGGCGTCCCACTTGTCGAGGAAGTCGTGGTAGCGCGAAGCGATCGTCGCCGTGTCGAAGGCTTTGCCGACGAGCTCGGCCGCTTCCGTCGGCTTCGCCGGCTGCGCCGTGAAAACCGTCACGTGCCCGTCGAGACCGAGCTGCTCGACGATGGCCGCGACGTCCCGGACGCCGGGGGCGACCCACAAACCGTTCTGCAGCAGGCCGAAGCCCGCCCAGGTCAGCTGACGGCGCAGGTCGTGGCGATCGCCGCGGCGGGTGTCCGGCAGCGAGAAGCCGACCAGCGTCCAGCCGCCGTCCTCGGACCGGTTGACCGCGCCGGTCTCCCAGATCCGCCGCCTGCCGTCTTCGAGGACCGCGGCCAGCCGCGCGCTCAGACCGAAGTAGACCTTCCGCCCGTTCCGGTGCCGGGTCAGCAGTCCGGTGCCCGCCATGCGGGTCAGCGTCGAGCGGACCGCCTCCTCCGACACGCCGACCCGCGCGAACACGTCGATCACGCTGCCCGAGTAGATCGCCGTCTCCCGGCCGAGCAGGTGGATGCCCAGGAACGTGAGCATGACGGACTTCGGGCGGGGCCCGGAGCCGGTCTCGGCGGAGTGCGTCACGAGCGCCAGCCTAACCCGGCCCGCCACTTGATGTTGTGCAGATTATTGACGGCCGTCATGGCCCTGACTAACGTTGGGGCCCGCTCCTCCGTCGTCCGCCACGGACGAACCTGTTCCCCCGCAGTGCCCCGCCCCCGACGACGAGGGTGTCCCCATGAGCACTCAGCTCCGCAGAGCGGTCGCGTCCAGCTTTCTCGGCAGCCTCATCGAGTACTACGACTTCCTCCTCTACGCCACGGCCAGCGCAGTGGTCTTCGGCAAGGTCTTCTTCGCCGACCTCGATCCGGCGCTGGCCACCGTCGCCAGCTTCGGCACCTTCACCACCGGTTATCTCGCCCGCCCGCTCGGCGGCCTGATCTTCGGCCACTTCGGCGACCGGCTGGGCCGCAAGCGGATGCTCGTGCTCACGATGAGCATGATGGGCGTCGCGAGCTTCCTCATCGGCCTGCTGCCCGGCTACGACCAGATCGGTCCGGTCGCCCCGCTCGGCCTGGTCCTGCTGCGCGTCGTCCAGGGCATCGCGGTCGGCGGCGAGTGGGGCGGCGCCGTGCTGATGTCCGCCGAACACGCGCGGTCGCGCCGTGGCCTGTGGGCGGGCTTCACCAACGCCGGCGCGCCCAGCGGCATGGTCGTCTCGACGCTGGCCATGTCCGGCACCGCCGCCCTCACCTCCGAGGCGGACTTCCTCGCCTGGGGCTGGCGGATCCCGTTCCTGCTCAGCATCGTCCTGCTCGCGATCGGCCTGTTCGTGCGCTCCCGCGTCGACGAAACCCCCGCGTTCCTGGCCGCACGCAAGGAAGAACGCCGGCGGCTCCCGGTCGTCGCCGTCCTGCGGGACCACCCGCGCGTGCTGCTGCTGAGCGTCGGCGTCGGGCTCGCCGCGTTTGTCGTCCAAGCCACGCTGACCACCTTCGTGCTCGCTTACGGCGTCCAGCACGGGCACCCGCGGCAAGAGGTGCTCAACGCGCTCACCCTGTCCTCGGCCTGCGCGGTGGCGGGCATCCTGCTGTGGTCCGCGCTGTCGGACCGGATCGGCCGCCGCCCGGTCGTCCTGGCGGGGGTCGCCGCCATGGCGGTGTTCGGGTTCCTGCTGTTCCCGATGGTCCGCAGCGGCAGCGGGCTGCTGCTCGTCCTGGCGCTGGTGATCGGCCAGGGCGTGATCCACCCGATGATGTACGGCCCGCTGGCCGCCCTGTACACCGAGCTCTTCGCCACCGAAAACCGGTACACCGGCGCGTCGCTGGGCTACCAGCTCGCCGGGCTCGGCGCCGGCTTCGCCCCGCTGATCTTCGCCGAGCTCCAGCGCGCCAACGGCGGCGGTTCGACCACCCCGGTGTCGTGGACCATCGCCGCGTTCTGCGTCCTGTCCGCCGGCTGCGTCCTGGCGCTGCGGGAAACCCACCGCCGCGAGCTCTCCCCCGAGCCGTCCGTCCCCGCGGCCGCCCAACCGGAAGGGAACCGAGGATGAGCAAGTGGCTCCGCCGGGCCGGCGCCCTCGTCGCGACGACGCTGACCGCGTTCGGCCTCACCACGGGAAGCACGGCGCAGGCCGCCACCCCCGCGCACTACACCGGCGTGCTGCCGGACGGCGCGAGCTGGGTGGCGGACGTGCCGTCGGCCTGGAACGGGACCATCATCCTCTACAGCCACGGCTTCGGCCCGCTCGTGGCGCGCAACGCCCCGGACGAGCCGACCGGGCAGGCGCTGCTCGCCGGCGGTTACGCCCTGATCGGCTCGTCCTACAGCGGGCCGTCGCTGTGGGCGCTCGCCTCCGCCCCGCGGGACCAGTTCGCCTCGCTGGACGAGCTCGTGCGCAAGATCGGCGAGCCCCGCCGCACCATCGCGTGGGGCACCTCGATGGGCGGGCTGGTCAGCGCGCTCGAAGCCGAGTCCGGCACCCGGCGGCTCGACGGTGCGCTGACCACGTGCGGCCTGGTCGGCGGCGCGCTGAACCTGAACAACTACCAGCTCGACGGCGAATACGCGCTGTCGCGCCTGCTCGCCCCGGCCCAGCCGGTGAAGCTCGTCCGCTACGCGAGCGCCGACGAAGCGAGCGCGGCGGGCGCGGCGCTGACGAAGATCGTCACCGACGCCCAGGGCACCGCGGCCGGCCGGGCCCGGATCGCCCTCGGGGCCGCGCTGATGAACATGCCGCCCTGGCTGACCGGCGACGCACCGCCCGGCCCCGCCGACTACGCGGGCCAGGAACAGCAACAGCAGCAGGCGCTGAGCCAGTTCGTGCTCGGCTTCGTCGTGCCCGGCCGCTACCAGATCGAACTGGCGGCCGGTGGCAACAGCGCGTTCACCGCCGGCGTCGACTACCGCACCCTGCTGGCCGGCAGCCCGCTGGCCCGGCAGGTCCGGGCGCTCTACCGCGCCGCGGGGCTCGACCTCGACGCCGACCTGGCCGAGCTGACCCGCCACGCGGACATCACGCCCGACCCCCACGCCGTCCGCACGCTCGCCCGCACTTCGACCGCGACCGGCCGGCTCAGCGTTCCGGAGCTCGCCATCCACACGACCGCGGATCACCTGGTGCCGGTCGAACAGGAGAACTCCTACGCCCGCCGGGTGCGCGCGGCGGGACGGGAATCGTTGCTGCGCCAGGCTTACGTCGGCGCGGCGGGGCACTGTGCCTTCCAGCCGTCGGAGACCTTGGCGGCCCTGCACGCCCTCGAATCCCGGATCGAGACCGGCCACTGGCCGGACCTGCGGCCCGAACGCCTCAACGCGGCCGCGGCCGCGCTCGGCGCCCCCGGGCGCTACCTCCGCTACACCCCGGCGCCGCTCACCGGCGAACGCCGCTGACGCAAGGGGCGGCTTCGGCCGCCCCTTGCGTCTGCGTAAATCTTTCCTTTCCAAACTTGCATTTGAAGTTAACGACCTGAGTCCCTAGCGTGGTCGGTATGAACCTCACCGTCCTCGCGGCGTCCGGCCGGACCGGCCTCGCACTCACCCGGGAAGCATTGCGGCGCGGGCACACCGTCACCGCGATCGCCCGCGACCCCGGCCGCATCGACCTTCCCGACACGGCCGGCCTGCACAAGGTGGCGGGTGACGTCGAGGACCCGGCGAGCATCGCCGCCGTCACCGGTGCGGACTCGGTCGTCCTTTCCGCACTCGGCACGGAGCGCGCGGGCATCCTGCTGGCCGGCGCCAAGGCGGTGGTCGCCGCCGGGCCGCGGCGGATCATCTGGCTGGGTGCGTACGGCACGGGCGAGTCCGCCGGGGCGGCGGGCGAAGCCGCCGGGATGCTCGGGAAGCTGCTGGGCGACCGGCTCGGCGACAAGGTCGAGGCCGACGGGACGATCCTCGCGGCCGGGGGCACGGTGTTCCACGCCGGGCTGCTCGCCGACGGCCCGGAAGACCCGCAGCGTCGCACGGTCGGGCTCGACGCCGCACCGGAGTTGGACCTCCGGACGTCGATCAGCCGGGACACCGTCGCGGCCGCGATGCTCGACGAGGCCGAGAACCCCCGCTTCCCGGGAGTGGTCGCGGTACCGCTGGCCGGCTAGCTCCCCGGTTGCCCGAGCGCCCCAATGTGGCGTTCGGTGCTCCATCCATGCCCCCGCCACCACCCTCAATGGAGGCGCTCCGCGCCGCAGTGCCGATTCAACGCACCCAATGTGGCGTTCGGTGCGTTGAACGCAACCAACGCCACATTGGGGCGCTCGGGACCGGGCCGGGCCGGACGCGGGGTCAGTGCTCGGCGGTGGTGATCTCTTCCAGGGCGGACCGGACCTGGTCGCGGAGCCAGGCGTGGGCGGGGTCGGAGTCGTAGCGCTGGTGCCACGTGCAGCTGACCTCCGCCTCCGGGGATTCGGCCGGCAGCGGGCGGGTGATCAGCCCGAACGCGTCGATGAGCGGTCGGCCGAGGAGCGCCGTGCAGCTGACCAGCGCGTCGCTGCGGGCGGCCATCTGCAGCGCCGTGGCGAGGGTCGCCACGGAGGCGATCACCCGGCGGCGCAGCCCCTCGGCCGCCAGCACGTCGTCGATCGGGGCGCTGAGCCGGCCGCGGCGGGACACCAGCACGTGCGGGTACGCGGCGAACGACGGCAGGTCGAGGCCGCCGGCGCACGGGTGCCCGGGGCGCATCGCCACGACGAGCGGGTCGCGCCCCAGCACTTCGGACCGGAACTCGGGCAGGTGGGGCCGTCCACCGCCGAGTTCGAGGTCGACGCGGCCGTGGCGCAGGTCGTCGGTGTCGGCGGAGTGTTCGGCCAGCACCCGCAGCTGCACGCCGGGAGCCTGCTCCTGGATCCGGCAGGCCAGCACCGGCACGACCGACGCGCTGAGCGCGTCGTGGCACTGGATCGTGAAGGTGCGGTCCAGTTCGCCGAGGTTCAGCTCGCGGGCCGGCCGGAGCACCTCGCGGGCCCGCCGGACCAGCCGGTGCACGTCCTCGCGGATCGCCACGGCGTACGGCGTCGGCACCATCGTGTGGCCGGTGCGGACCAGGATGTCGTCGCCGGTCACCGCCCGCAGCCGGCCGAGGGTGCGGCTGACCGCGGGTGACGACAGGTGCAGCCGCTCGGCCGCGCCCATCACGCTGCCCTCTTCGAGCAGCGCATCGAGCACCGTGAGCAAGTTCAAGTCGAGTTGCACGAACGCAAGACAACCACAGGAGGACCCATGAGCCAGGACCTGCTCGCCGACACCGCCGCCGCCGTCCGCGCCGCCGGCGCCCGGATGCTGGAGCGCTACTCCCCCGGCGACCGCCAGCCCGGGCTGACCGAGCTGCTGGCGAGCCTGCACCAGAACGACTCGGCCGTCGCCGACGTGCTGCGGCCGGCGTTGGCCGGGATCCGGCCGCAGGCGCGCTGGCTCGACGACGAACACGGATCCGGGCCCATCCCCCCGGGCGAGTGGTGGCTCATCGATCCCGTGGGCGGCAACGTCAACGCCGTGCACGGCATGCCGGACTGGAACATCGGCGTGAGCCTCGTCCGCGACGGGCGCCCGGTGCTGGCGGTGCTGTACTTCCCGGTGCTCGGCGAGGTGTTCACCGCCGCCGAAGGCGCCGGGGCGTACCTGAACGGCGAGCGGCTGCAGGTCTCCGCCAAGACGTCGCTGGACGGCGCACTGGCGGGCACCGGCCAGGCCCGGCCCGGCCACGGCTTCCTCGAGGAGATGGGCCGTTCGTTCGCCGCGATGTCGCAGGCGGCGCTGTACGTGCGGATCTCCGTGCCGGTGACCCACCAGCTCGCCCAGGTCGCCGCGGGCCGGATGGACCTGCACTGGCAATTCGGCAACGTCCGCGCCCACGCCGCCGGGGTGCTGCTGGTCCAGGAGGCCGGCGGCGTCGTCACCCACTTCGACGGAACGCCGTGGGACCTGGCGGGCGAGGGTTACCTCGCCGCCGCGCCCGGGGTGCACGCCGCCGCGTTGAAGGTGCTCACCGCCTGACGGCTTCGGCCGGGGCCGGCCGGTCTGCACCAGAACCGCCATCTGGGGAGCAGATCTGGTTCCCGGCGGTGCCCCGTCCGGAACAGTCCTCCTGAAGCGCAGCCGCGGTCAGGACCGGCCGCAGTCGAGCTGGCTCGCCACCGCGGCCGCGCCGTTCGCGGCCGTTGCCGTGAACCGGACGTACCGCGCCGCGCGGGGGCTGAACTTCGTGTGCTTGAGCGCCTTGTCCGCCGGCCAGCCGCCCCGGGCCGCCGGGGTGAAGCGGACGCCGTCGGTGCTCGTCTCGACCCGGAAGCCGGTGACGTTGCCGGTGGTGACGTACCGGCCGGCCACCTCGTCCTGGCGGGGCAGGTAGGTGAGCATGTCGATGCCGGGCCGGACGGCGCCGAGGTCCAGCGTCACCGACTGCGGCAGCCGCGCGGCGGACTCCCAGAGCGTCTGCTGGGCTCCGCCGTTGTAGTCGCTGTAGCCGTCGATCGCCTTGGCCGCGTCACCGCTCGTGGCCGTCGCGGACACCGGCGCCACCGGGTGGGTCAGGGCCGGGCGCTGCCGCGGCAGCGGTGGCCGGGCGGGGTCCGGCCGCCACATCGTGCCGACCTCGCGCAGCCGCCGGACGATGTTGTCGTCGAGCAGGCCCCGCGGCCCCGGTGGGCAGTTCAGGATGAACGTCGACCACCGGGGCTCGAGCTGGGCCAGGTGCCCCCGCACGATGTCGTCCGCGGTCAGCAACGACGTCGTCGGCGTGTCCGGGTGCCAGAACCAGCCGTTGGCGGCGATCGTCTGCCCCTGGCAGGCCGCGTACGAGTTGTCCGGCGCCGTCCACACGCCCTTGGGCTCCTCGTAGAACACGACGTCGGTGCCCCACGGTTCGGTGATCCCGGTCAGGCAGACCACCGCGCACCGCGGCTGCAGCGACCGGATGTGGTCGCGGATCTCCCCGTAGGGCACCTCCCGCAGCCCCATCTGCCACGACCAGCCGTCGATCACCAGCGCCGGGATCTCCCGTAACCGGTCAGCAGCTCGGTCAGCTGGCCCTTGACGAAGTCCAGGTCGGCGCGGCCGACCGAGCCGGCCGCGACCCCCTGCGTCCGGTCCCAGATGGAGAAGTACAACGCGGGGACCAGGCCCCGGGACCGGAACGCGCGGACGTACTCGGCGACCACGTCGCGGCGGTGGGAGCTGTTCGCCACCGTGTAGCCGGTCAGTTTCGACGGCCACAGGCAGAAGCCGTCGTGGTGCTTGGTGGTGAGGACCCCGAAGGTCATCCCGGCCGCCTTCGCCGCATCCGCCCACTGGCCGCAGTCCAGCGCGGCGGGGGCGAACGTCTTCGGGTCCTGGCCCGGCTCCACCCATTCCGCGTCGTGGAAGGTTCCCATGTTGAAGTGCAGGAACATCCCGAACCGCAGGTTCACGAAGAACGCCGCGGGATCGTCCACCGCGGACGCACCGGCGAGCGACGGCCACCCCAGCAGCATCGACGTGGCGGCGGTCGCTTTCAGCAGGCCACGACGGGAAAGTCCGGACACGGCGCGAAATCCCTTCGGGAGCGGCGGACCCGCGTCTGCAAGCGCTTTCTCGCTCGACACCGGCAGCGGATCGACATCGCACTATGTCCCCGGATTTTGTTTCGTGTCAATGTTTCTGCGGCCGGCTCCCACCACCGGCCGAGTATTCGACGCTTTCGGCGATTATTCCGCACGGCAGCGCCGGCGGGGGCGGCCCCGCCGGCGCGTTCCGGCGTCCCGCGAAGCGGTCAGCCGGCCAACCCGAAGAAAGTGATGGCGGCCGCGGCCATCCCGGCCGCGGGCAGGCTGTGCCCGGCGCCCTGGATGCTGTAGGCCTCCACCCGGACCGTGCCGGCGCTGTCGGCGTAACGGCGGCGGTTCCAGCCGGCCTGGGGCGTGTCGGACGAAGTCGGCGTCTGGCTCAGGCCGAACACGTTGGTCCACTGCTCGATTTCCTCCTGCAGCAGCGAATACGGCACGAGCGTGTCGGCGGTGCCGTGCCACAGCTGGACCCGCGGGCGGGCGCCGGTGTAGCCGGGGTAGGCCTGCCGGACGGCGTCACCCCACTGCTGGGGCGTGCGGTTCATGCTGCCGCCGGTGCACTTGCTGCTCCACGGCGGGAAGTCGGCGGCGTTCGCGAAGCAGCCGAAGGGCACGCCCATGAACGCCGCACCCGCTTTGAACACGTCCGGGTAGAGGGCGAGCATCTCGTTGGTCATCATGCCGCCGGAGGACGAACCCGTGGCGAAGACGCGGTTCGGGTCGCCGCCGTAGCGCTGCTCGGCGTAGGTCACCATCGACGCGATCGAAACCGGGTCGCTGCCGCCGCCGCGCCGCTTCGCCGCGTCGGACCAGGTGTCGAAGCACTTCCCGAAGCCGGCCTGCTGCTGGGCGCTCGGGTAGATGACGAGGAACCCGTACCGGTCGGCCAGCGAAGCGAACTCGCTGCCGGAGTAGAAGCCGGGCCCCGAACCGCCGCAGCCGTGCATGGCGACCACGATCGCGGGATTGGCCGGCCGGGTGTCGGGCACGTAGACGTGCATGCGCATCCCGCCCGGGTTGTTCCCGAAGCCGGTCACTTCCACCAGCGATGCGGCCGCCGCCGGGGCCGGCGCCACAGCTCCGGCGGCGGCGATCAGCAGGGTGCTGGTCAGTGTCACGAACGCCGTTCTGAATCCACTCATCGGTGACCTCCGGTCGGCGAAGCCCCCTCGCGAATGAGGTTAGGCAGATCGACAACGACCGTCAACGATTCATCAAATATCTGCGTCGACCGATAGTTTCGAACTCCGAGAACACCCGAGAAAGTGCGACAAATGGATGATGATCGCTAGCGAAACGGTGAACAAATCTCCACGGTAGGTTGGAGCCCGGCGATCAGGCGAGGAGGCGGCGCATGCTCGAAGCGGCCGGCTGGGCGGAGGACGAGGGTGTTCCGGGCGTGCGGCCCGAAGCCCTGCTGCTCACCCTCTTCGGCGACCACGTGCTGGACCGCGGGATCGCCGTGTCCACCGGCGGGGTCATCGCCGCGCTCGACCGCCTCGGCGTCGGCGAACACGCGACGCGGGCGACGCTGAGCCGGATGACCCGCCGCGACCTGCTCCGCACCGTCCGCCGGGGCCGCCAGGCCTTCCTGGCCCTCACCGGGCACGGCACAGCCGTGCTGCGCGACGGGCAGCGCAAGCTCGACGGCGACGTCGTCGAACGGCACTGGGACGGCCGGTGGACCCTGCTGACGTTCTCGGTGCCGGAAACCCGCCGCGCGGACCGGTACGCCCTGCGCACCCGGCTGGGCTGGTTCGGTTTCGGGCCGCTGCGCAGCGGGCTGTGGGTCTCGGCCAGTGCCGCCGACATCGCGCCGGCGCTGGCCGAACTGGACCTGCTCGACCACGCCGAAGTGTTCCGCGCCGAACCGTTCATGTGGACCGATCCCGCGCGGATCGCCCGGGAAGCCTGGGACCTGCCCCGGATCGCGGCCGGCTACGAGCAGTTCCTCCGCCGGTGGTCCGGCAGCGCCGGCGACGAGCTCGGCGACGCGCTGTCCCGGCGCATCCGGCTGGGCGCGGAATGGCTGCTGCTCATCCGCCGCGACCCCGTCCTGCCGCCCGCGCTGCTGCCGCCGGACTGGCCGGGCACGCGCGCCGCGGCGTTGTTCCGCACCCTGCGTCACCAGTGGACGCGGCCGGCCGAGGAACAAGCCGGCGAACTCCTGGAGTCGCTCGTCGAGGAATGAGGCCGACGGCGGTTGCCACGTTGCATGCCACGTTGCAAACTGGGAGCCCCGCCGTCCCCTGCCCCGGAGGTCAAAGGTGACCGACTTCGATCGACGCGACGTGCTGCGTGCCCTCACCGCGCTGGGGGTGACCGGGGTGACCGCGAGCCTGTTCGGCGGCACCGCCGAAGCAGCCGGCACGAGCCCGCTGGACCTGGAGTTCTCCGTCGCGGAGCAGTTCCGGCCGTTCGACCTGATCGCGCCGAAGTTCGTCCAGCTCGACACCGCCGCCCGGCCGGGCCGGCTCGTCAAGACCGGCATCCGGCCGAAGGCGCCTTACGGGACGGTGACCGTGCAGGTGCGCGACGACCGCGCCCCCGTCGTCGCCGGGCTGGCCGGGGACGGCGTTTCGGTGCTCGGCACCTACGACGCCGCCGCGGGACAGGCCGGCATCGAGATCACCACCCCGGCCGGCACCACCGTGGTCAAGACCGCTCCGGCGGACCTGCGGGCGCCGTTCGGCTTCGCCGTCGTGGTCAACGAGAACGCCGTCACGGTGCTGGCCGACCGGGGCACCGGCTGGCAGCCGCTGCTGACCGAGCGCGACCAGGTCCGCGCCCGCATCGACCTGCGCGACCCGGCGGTGCTGGGCCGGCTCGGCTACGCCTACGGCAGCCGGGGGCCGGCGCGGCTGGGCCGGGTCCGGGCCGGGTACTTCGGCCAGGCCGGCGTCCGCGACCCGCACGTGGTGCAGCACGCCGACGGCCGGCCCTACATCCGCCACGGCAAGCTCTACCTGACCATGACCAACGCCGGTCTCGGGTTCTTCCAGCAGGCGCACTGGGCGGTGTGGACGCTCGACCTCGCCGACCCGACGAGGCTGGAGCAGGTGGCGACGCTGTTCTTCGCGCGCGACGGCGTCGTGCTCGGCGACCACGCCGGCCAGATCGTCCGCGACGACGAGCACGACCGGTTCATCCTGCTGATGAGCTCCTGGGGCGACTTCGCCTTCACCGGCGTCCACGTGCGCCACACCGTCACCCGCGCCGACGTGCTTTCGGGCGTCCACGTCCTGCCGACCGAGCAGCTGGCGCTGCCCACGACGGTGAGTTCGTGGGACCCGGCGCTGACGAAGATCGACGGCCGCTGGCACCTTGCGTTCGTCGAAAGCCCCGCCCAGCAACCGGCGTTCGTGTTCCACCCCGCGCTGGCCGCCGCGCCGCGCGGCGCCGACTACGACCACGGCTTGACGCTGCTGGGCGCCGACACGTCCGTCGACCAGACCGAAGGCACCATCCTGCAGCGGGTGGGCGGCCGCTGGTACCTGTTCGCCAGCGACGGCGACGCCCGCGAATACCCGATCTACGACCTGAAGCTGCGCAAGCTCGGCACGCTGAACGCGCCTTACGGCACGAACATCCCGCACCCGATGCTGGTCCGCATCGGCAACCGCTGGTGGATGCCGACATTCGACGGCACGCAGTACGCCGAGGACGTCCTCGGTTATGGCGGCCACGGCGACTTCATCCTGATGCAGACGCACTAGCCGGACCACACCGGATTCTTTCCGCATTCGCCGCCGAAAAAATTTGGCACACCCACCCCATTCGACAACTATTGATCACCTGTTTCAACGCTTTTTACACCGGTCGGGTGAGTGAGATTACGACACCCGATAGCCGTGTTATTCTCGATGCCGCGCCGACGGGCAGCCGAGCCGGTTCGAGGGGCCGCCGGGATTTATCGCATCGTGACCGGGGGGCGTATCTGCCGGGTCGCGCGCCGACCTTCCCGACAGTGGCAGCGGTTCCGGCAGCAGGCCGGCCGCACCGGCTCGAGGGAGCGAAGCATGGTGGTCCGATTCGATCCGCCGGAACCGCAGCGGCCCGGGGACCCGGGTCCCGGCACCCCGGGGTTCGTACCCGCGATTTCCCCGGAACTGCTGGACCGGCACGGCGGCCGGGTGCTCGACCCCGACGTGAACGTCGTCGAAGGGTGGCCGGTGCGCGGCGGCCGGTACCGGCCCACGGTCTACCGGCCAGGCGTGCTGCTGGTCCCCGCCGAAATCTGGGAGGCGAAAAACAGCGCGATCAACGACGTGCTCGGCCAGATCGAGCTGCGCGCGGAAACCCCGGAAATCCTGCCCTCGCGCGCGCCCGTCCGGATCGCGCTGCGGCCGCGGGAGGACGGCATTTCCGTGTCCGTCGATTCCTGGCGCGCGCTGCAGCACCTGCGGGCCTCGGTGCCGCCGCCGGACGTCGACGGCGAGCCGGACGCGGACCGCCAGGGGGCCGCGCTCACCCGGGCCGACGTGCTGCGGTGCTCGCTGGAACACCTCATCGCCACCACCGACGACACGCTGGTGCTGAAGCCGTGGGCGATCAGCGACACGCCGGCGACGAACTCGCTGCGGTCGTCGTTCCGCGGCCGGTTCCCGGTGGTCCTGCCCGGCGCGGCGCCGCACCGGGAGCCCGCCGCCCGCCGTCCGGTGATCGCCGTCGTGGACAGCGGCCACGCCGCCCACCCGCTGCTCGACGTCCACGAAGCCGGTCCGGGCAGCCCGTTCGCCGACCAGTTCGTCACCGTGTCCCCGGACATCCAGGACGAGATCGCGCGGAACCACTCCGCCGGCGCGTTCCCGGCCACCCGGATCATCGAGGGGTACACCGACGCCCCGGAATCCACCGAACCGCTCGTCGGCGCGCTCGAGGACGCCTACGGGCACGGCACCTTCATCGCCGGCCTCATCCGCCAGGCCGCGCCCCGGGCCCGCGTCCTCGCGATCCGGGCGGTGCACAGCGACAAGATCGGCTACTCGGGCGACGCGTTGACGGCGTTGCACGAGATTCTGGCCCAGGTGATCGACGCGCAGGACAACGGCCGTCCGGAGCGGATGGTCGACGTCGTCTCGTTCTCGGCGGGGTACTACGACGAATGGGACGGGACGTCGGCGCTCATCGAGGTGGTGGACGGGCTGATCGGACGCGGTGTCGTGGTCGTGGCCGCCGCGGGCAACGAATCGACCGCCCGGCCGTTCCTGCCGGCGGCGCTGGCCGACCGGCCCGGCGACCCGGACGGCGGCCCGCAGGTCATCGGGGTCGGCGCGCTGAACCCGGATGGCAGCAAGGCCCTTTTCTCCAACGAAAACCGGTCCGTGACGGCGTGGGCCAGCGGCGTCAACGTGGTCAGCACCTACCCGCCGGCGGCCGACGGTTCGGAAACGCCGGAACGCGCGGTGCCCGGATTGGACCGGTATTCGCTGGATCCGGACAAGTTCACCGGTGAATACGCCGTGTGGAGCGGCACGTCGTTCGCGACGCCGCTGGTCGCCGCCGAAATCGCGAACCGGCTGCTGCGGGTCGGGGAAGAGCGGGCCGAGCTCGCGCTGACCCGAGTGGACCGGGACACCACCGTCGAACGCGCCCGCGCGGCGCTCCCGGAGATGCCATGAGCACTGCCGAAGCCGGCCGGTCGCCGGCGAATCCCCTCGACCACGACCGGGTGGCCGCGGTCTTCACCGCCGCCCGCGCCGGGGACCACCGGGCGTTCGACGAGCTGATCGGCCTGCTCACCCCGCTGCTGTGGAACGTCGCCCGCGCCCAGGGCCTCGACCGGGACCGCAGCGGCGACGTCGTCCAGTCGGCGTGGCTGCGGCTGCTCGGCTCGCTGGAGGAGATCCGCTCCCCGGTGGCCCTGACCAGCTGGCTGGTCACCGTGACCAAGCGCCAGGCGTGGCGGACGCTGGCGCAGAACCGGGCCGAGCTGCCGGTCGACGAGCGGTGGTTCCCCGTCCGCGAAGACGCCACTCCGGGCCCGGAACACCGCGTGCTGACCGACGATCGCCGGGCGCGCCTGTGGGAGGCGGTGAACCGGCTGCCCGAGCGGTGCCGCCGGTTGCTGCGCATCGTCGCGTTCGTGCCGCGGCCCGACTACGACGAGGTCAGCGCCGCGCTCGGGATGAAGAAGGGCAGCATCGGCCCGACCCGGGGCCGGTGCCTGAGCCGGCTGCGGTCCCTGCTGGCGGACGGGGACTGGGCGTGATGCCGGAGCCGGCGACCGCGGAAGAGCACGAGCTGCTGGCCGACCTGCGGCAGCTGTGGGCGGACGCCGACCCCGTACCGCCGTCGCTGACCGGCCGGATCCGCTTCGCGGTGCGGCTGGCGAACCTGGAGTCCGAGCTGACGTCGATGCCCGTCCTGCTCGAGGTCGCGTCGGTCCGGGGAGACGGCGGCACCCGGGTGCTGACGTTCGAACGGGACGGGCTCGCCGTGCTCGTGAACGTGACCACCGGCGAACCCGGCACCGTCCGGGTGGACGGCTGGCTCGCCCCGCCGGCCGCGCACGAAGTCGAGCTCCTGACGACGGCCGGCACGCGGACGACGCGGTGCGACGGGGACGGGCGCTTCGTGATCAAGGCCGCGCACGCCGGCCTGGCCCGGCTGACGGTCCGGCCCGCCGGGGACGGCCGCCGGGTGGCCACCCCGGTCATCGACCTGTGACGGCGCAGGCGCTTCCGGAGCTCGGCGACCAGGTGCGGGCGCTGCAGCAGCGGGCGGTCGAGGCGACCAACAACGGACGCCCGCTGGCCGGACGGCGCCTGCTGCTCACCGCGCTGCGCCGGCTCGGCTGGGCGTCGCCGGAAGAGCCGCCGGCGCCCGGGCCGGACCGGCTCGCGGCCCGGGTGCTGACCAGCCTGGCCGGCGTGGAGGTCGTGCTCGGCCACAGCGAGCACGGCTTCCACCTGCTCGACACCGCCGCCGCGGCGGTCGCGCCGGAAGACCGCGGCGTCCTCCTGCAGCAGCGGGGCCTGCTGCTGGTCCTCGTCGGCCGGATGGGCGAAGCGCTGCCGTACCTCGACGATGCCATCCCGCTGCTCCGCCGCGCCGGCGAAGAAGTCGTCCTGGCGAGGTCGCTGCTCAACCGGGCGCTGCTGCACCAGATCGCCGGGCGGGTGCGCCCGGCGATGGCCGACCTCGGCCAGTGCGCGGAAATCGGCGGCCGGTACGGAACCGAACGCGCGCTGGTCGCCAAGGCGCGGCACGGCCGGGGCCAGTGCCGCGTCCTCACCGGGGACATCCCGGGCGCCCTGCGGGACTTCGACGCGGCCGGCGCCGTCTACGCCGAGCTGTGCGCGGAAATGCTGGGGCCGCTCGGGGTCGACAAGGCGCGGGCGTTGCTCGCCGCGGGACTGCCGAGCGAAGCCGCCATCGAACTCGATTCGGCGCTCGGCCTGTTCGCGGTGTCCCGGCTCGACCAGGAACACGCCGAGGCGGAGCTCACCCGGGCGCGCGCGGCGCTGGCGACCGGCCGGCCCGCGGAGGCCCGGAAGTGGGCGGCGCGGGCCCGGCAGCACTTCCGGCGGCGGGGCAACGAAACCTGGGCCGCGGTCGCGACGCTCACCGTGCTGCGCGCCGATTTTGCGGCCGGGCGGCGGATGGCCGCCGTCGCCGCGGCCACGGCGGCGCTCGCCGACCAGCTGAGAGCGCTGGGCCTGCGCAACGACGCCGAAGCCGCGTCGCTGCTGTCGGCACGGGCGAACATCGCCCGCCGGGAGATCGCCCGCGCCGGGGACCAGCTGTCGGGGCGGCTCGGGGCCGGCGCCCCGCTGACCACCCACCTGCTGCGCAACCTGGCGCGGGCCGAGCTGGCGATGGCCAAGGGAGACCGCCGGGGCGCGTTCGCGAACGCGCGCGCGGGCCTGGACCGCCTGGACGCCCACCGCGTCCGGTCCGGCAGTTTCGACCTGCAGACCGGCGCCGGTTCGCTCGGCGACGAGCTCGCCAGGACCGGGCTCACCGCGGCGCTGGGCACCGCGGACCCCCGGGTGGTCTTCCGCTGGCTGGAGCGTTCGCGGGCCCGGGCGTTCCAGGTCCCGGCCGTGCGCGCCCCGACCGACGAGCGCACCCTCGACGCCGTCGCCGAGCTCCGGCACCTCGCGCACGAGGCGCGCACCGCCGAGCTGGCCGGGCGGCCCGCGACCCAGGCCCGGCGCCGGTGCCTGGCGCTGGAGCGGGTGATCCGGGCCCGGGACTGGCAGACCGGCGGCGGGACCGGCCGGCACGCCGACGCGTCGTTCACCGACGTCGCCGCCGAGCTGGCCGGCGCGGGCGGCGTCATGATCAGCTTCCTGGCCGACCGGGCCGGCTTCAAGGCGCTGGTGCTCGACGGCAGGCGGCCGGCGCTGGTCGCGCTCGGGGACCCGGCCACGGTCGCCGAAGCGCTGGCCCGCCTGCACAGCGACCTCGACACCCGGTGCGGGCGCCGGCTGCCGCACGCGATCGACGAGG
The DNA here is from genome assembly GCF_031082405.1 of Amycolatopsis sp. A133. GTDB lineage: Bacteria > Actinomycetota > Actinomycetes > Mycobacteriales > Pseudonocardiaceae > Amycolatopsis. The sequence goes on along the minus strand of NZ_JAVHJU010000057.1, from coordinate 405,367 downwards.
TCGTGCGGGCGTCCCTGCGGCGGCAGCTCGCCGTGCTGACCGAGCAGCTGCTGACCCCGCTGGCGGCCGCGATCGGCGACGCGGACGTCGTGATCGTGCCGAACGGGCCGCTGTCCACCGTGCCCTGGGGCCTGCTGCCCCCGCTGCGGGGCCGTCCGGTGACGGTGAGCCCGTCACCGTCCGCCTGGCTCACGGCCCGGCGCGGCGCGGCCGGTGCGCCGGCCGGCAAGGTCCTGGTCGTCGCGGGCCCGGCCCTCGACCACGCACCCGCCGAAGCGAGCCGGATTTCCGCGGTGTACCCGGAAGGCACCCTGTTGACGGGCGCGCGGGCGACGGTGGACGCCACGCTCGGCGCGCTCGAGGACGCGACGATCGTCCACTTCGCGGCCCACGGCCACCACGAACCCGAGAACGTGCTGTTCTCCCGCCTCGACCTCGCGGACGGGCCCCTGATGGCCTACGACGTCCACCGGCTGGCCACGGCCCCGCGGCACGTGGTGCTGTCCGCCTGCGACGTCGGCCGGTCGGTGGTGCGCCCGGGCGACGAGTTCCTGGGTTTCACCGCGGCACTGCTGCATTCGGGGAGCCGCACGGTGGTCTCCAGCGTCGCCCGCGTCGACGACCAGGCGGCGGTCGAGGTGATGTACGCGTACCACCGGGCCCTGGCCCGCGGGGTTCCGGCGCCCCGCGCGCTGGCCGATGCCGGCCGGGGGGAGCACTTCATTCCCTTCGTTTGTTTCGGCGCCTGAGCTTCAGGTTGCGGCTGGGGCGGCTGCGCGCCGATCGAGGGGACCGTGGCCGGGCGGTCCGGCGCTGCAGCCGGTGGTCCGGGCGCGCCGACTGTCCTGATCAGCAATCGTCGCGCGGCGGGATTCGTTGGTGCGCCCCGGGTTCCGCCCGGCCGCGCAGCCCGGTGCCGGGGCAGGCGACCGGCCGTGCCGCCTGCCCCGGCACCCCTCAGTGCCGCGCAATCCGTTCGCCCGCAGCGAAATCCGTCATCCCATCGCGAAGACGATCACCCCGCCGGATCACCGGTTGGACGCGATGAAATAGACGACGACACCGATCAACGCGAGCACCTCGCTCAGCACGAAGGTCGAGTAGCCGAGGGTTTGCAGTTTCCCGCGCGCTTCCGGCTGCCGGGCGGTACCATTGATGACGGCGGCGAAGATCAGGCCGACACCGATTCCCGGACCGATCGCCCCCAATCCGTAACCGATGGCGGCGAGGCCGGGGTTGATGTTGACAGCCTGGGCCAGAACTGTGTCAGTCATGGACTTTCCCCTTCACATCGGTCCACGCGCACGCTCGCGTGGAACAGCGGCTCGTGCGTCACACCGGAGATGGGCGAGGGCGTCAAAATCGGAGACGGTCGTCGAATGGGCAGATCGCGCCGGCGAGCGGGATTTGTCGGTAATCGAGTGGTCCGATCACCGACAGGATATCACGGCGAATCGGGAACCGCCGCCGGAAAGCGGACACGTGGGCTCGGGCCGGGTCCATGCTGGAGAGGTGCACTGTCCATTGTGGCCGGACGACGCCGGCGAGTTCGGCGCGGTGGCGACCGACGGGCGACGGGCAACGGGCGACGGGCGACGGGCGACGGGCGACGGGCGACGGGCGACGGGCGACGGCCAGGATCCTCCGGGGCGGTGCGATGCGGGGCGAGCGATGCCGGGGCCATGCGATGCGAGGCTCGCGATGACGGGGCCATGCGAGGCGGGCGATGCCGAAGCCATGCGAGGCGGGCCCGGCCGGGCCGGGCGAACACGGCCGCCGCCGCCGCCGTCGCGGGCGATCCGCGCATTCGCGGACTCGTCGACCGGCGCCACAGCCGACCGACTCCCCCGCTCCGAGGACACACCCGCGAAGCCGGCCCGGCCCGGCCCGGCTCCGTGAATTCTCAACGAAGCACGCCGCCGACCCGGCCACGTACCGACCGGCTGGTACGTCCACCGCAACCCGGCTCGGCCGCGAACGCACCGGCGCGACCACCCAGCAGAGCGCGCTCACTCACCGTCACCGAACCGTCGCGATCCCGGCCCGCCACGATCGCCCGTTCCCGCCCCGGCGACAAGGCACCAAAGCGGCACCGGGTCGAATCCCACCACGCACCCGCCTGGCCCACGACCACCCGCAGACCGCGTCCGGGAGCAGTTCCCGAGGCCTTTGCCGAGGTAGCCCGAGTGGCGCTTCCCCGCCGAATGCAACCGGCCCCCGTTCACGCCCGCGGAAAAACGCAGGCGAAAAAACCAGGCGATCGATGTATCCAGCGTTGACCCCTGCAGATACATTCCCGACCGGGAAATCCCCGAATGGGGTAAGCACGCCGTTTGCCGGGCCGTCGGCACCCCGGCCGCCGGTGCGTCCGGCCGCCGTCCCCGGCCGGTCGCCGACGGGCTCCGGGCCCGGTGGATCGGCAGGTCCAGGACCCCCTACCGATAAGCCCTCAGCTTGGGTTCGCGCCGTAATGACCTGCTTGCCGATCGTACAAGTACGGGGGCGGATGCCGCCGGCACCGAGGACCCTACCAGCGTAGATCAGAACCCTCTGTCGGAGTGCTGACACCACCATTAATGGTGGTGCTAACACCACCATGACTCGCGATGTCCGAATACACGCCGAGCCAAACCGTCCACCTGCTGATACTACTGACGAGTTAGGCGTTTCACTGGTCCGAACGGAGGTACCTAAGCCACCGCCCCTCTGCCACTATCTTGCGCAAAATACATCTTCGGGTGGTCCGGCCGATAAGTATCGGGCTGCCCGAATCTGGGGGTCGATCGAAGTGGAAATTGAACTGCTAGGCGCCATGGAAATAAGATCGAATGGGAGAATTTACTCGATACGCGCGAAGAAAGTGCGTACCTTACTGGCGATGATGGCTCTGTCGCCGGGCCGCCCGGTGTCGTACGAGCAACTGGCGGACGAGCTCTGGGGCCCGCGGTCACTTGCCAACTCCCGCAACGCACTGCAAGCGAATATCGCACGGCTGCGGCGGCTTTTCAAGCCGATCACCGACGCGAGCGGGGAGGAGATCGTCCGGACGACCTACAGCGGTTACCAGCTGGAGGTGCCCGCCGACGCGATCGACTCGCACCGGTTCCTCGAGCTCGCGCGGCGCGGCACCACCCTGGTCGCCTCGGCACCGCACGAAGCGACCGGGATCCTCCGCGAGGCCTTGGTGCAGTGGCGGGGGCCGGCACTGATGGACGTGCAGGAGGGGGTGCGGTGCCGGGCCGCGGCCACGCACCTGAACGAGCGGCGGCTGGCCGTCCAGGAAGACCTGATCGCCGCGCGGCTGGCCACGGGCGAACACCACGACATCGTGCACGAACTGCGGCTGCTGGCCAGCGAGAACCCGGGACGGGAGCGGCTCAGCGAGCTGCTGATGATCGCCCTCTACCGGACCGGCCAGCAGAGCGAAGCGCTGTCGGTGTTCCACCACACCAGCAAGTGGCTCGGCAGTGAGCTCGGTCTTTCCCCTGGCCGGGCGCTGCGTCAGCTGTACCAGGCCATCCTGGTCCAGGACGGCATGCTGGACGCGACCACGCTCCGCTGAACCACTCCGCTCCACCGAAGTTCCACCCCACCGCAGGGACGGCGCGACCACCGGCCGTCCCTGCGGTGCGTCTGCCGCCCTCTCCGCAATGGACACCCTCCGGGCTCATCCGCTCTCCTTCCGTGACCGCCGGGCATGATCTTGGCGCACCGGGATGACCAACGGCTGACGGTTCACCGACGCCCCGCCTTCGTCAGCGGTCGGTCAGAGTGCGGTCATCTCCGCTGGCTAGTTTCCGGGCCAGGCCGAAGTTCGTCCGAAAACCGGTACAGGAGTGGTCATGACAGCGGCAGTGTCCGAGCGCAGGGAACAGATCCGCGCGATCGTCCGCGAGCACCTCGAACTCGAAGACGGCGAGCTCACCGAGACGAGCAACTTCATCGAGGACCACGAAGCCGACTCGCTCACGCTGATGGACGTCCTCGCGGCGCTGGAGAAGGAGTTCGGCATCACGATCGACCAAGCGCAGTTCCGCCGGATGACCGACCTGGACAGCGCCTACGAGGTCGTCGCGGAATCCGCAGGCTGGTAAGGGAATCCGATGAGCGAACAGTCCACCGCACCCGGCAGACGGGTGGTGATCACCGGCTGCGGGGTGGTGTCCAGCCTCGGCACGGGCATCGACGAGTTCACGGCCGCGCTCCGCGCCGGGCGCAGCAACGTCCGGCCCATCAGCGTCTTCGACACGACCGGTTTCGAGCACAACAACGGCTGCGAGGTCATCGGGTTCGAGCCGGAACGCTGGATCCACAACGTCGACATCGACTCGCTCGGGCGCGCCAGCCGGTTCTCGACCGCCGCCGCCCGGCTCGCGGTGGCCGACTCCGGCATCGACCTCGACGCGCTGCGGGACGCGCGCTGCCTGCTGTCGGTCGGCACGACCGACGGCGAGTCGCACGAGCTCGACAGCATGGTCTCGCGGGAGATCGCGGGTGGACCGGAAGCGATGAGCCCGCGGCTGGCCCGGCGGACCTCGGCCGGCAGGCTCGCCACGTCCATCGCCCACGAACTGCGGCTGTCCAATGTGGAGGTCGGCAGCATCGCGACCGCCTGCTCGGCGGGCAACTACGCGATCGGCCACTCGTTCGACGCCATCCGGCTGGGGGAAGCGGACTTCGCGTTGTGCGGTGGCGCGGACGCCGTCTGCCGCAAGACGTTCACCTCCTTCTACCGGCTGCGCAGCATCGCCCCGGACTACTGCCGCCCGTTCGACAAGAACCGGCTGGGCATCCTGACCGGCGAGGGTGCCGGCATCCTGATGCTGGAGAGCCTCGAGTCGGCGACGGCCCGCGGCGCCCGGATCTACGGCGAAGTGCTCGGTTACGGCCTGTCCTGCGACGCCCACCACCCGGTGGCCCCGCACCAGGGCGGCATCGCCCGGTGCATGGAGCTGGCACTGGCGAACGCCGGCGTCAAGCCCGCCGAGGTCGACCTGATCTCCGCGCACGGCACCGGCACCCACGCCAACGACAAGACCGAAGCCGCGGCGATCCGCGAGCTCTTCGGCGACGACACGCCCCGCGTGGTGTCGATGAAGTCCATGCTCGGCCACTCGATGGGCGCGGCGAGCGCACTGGCCGCCATCGGCTGCTCGGTCGCCATCACCGAGGGGTTCATCCCGCCGACGATCAACCACGTCGAGACCGACCCCGAGTGCGCGGTCGACTGCGTGCCCAACGTGGCGGTCGAGGCGGACCTGCGGATCGTGCAGAACAACGGCTGGGCCTTCGGCGGCAACAACTCGGTCGTGCTGATCGGCCGCTACGACGGCCCCAGGGAGGCGGTGGCATGAGCACCGGCACGCTGAACCCGCCGGTCATCTCGGCCTGGACGGCGATCTCGCCGTTCGGCCACGACCGGGCGTCCTTCGCCGACGGCGTCCGCACCCGGACGTCACCGGTGTCCACCTTGGACCCGCAGCGCTGGTCGCGCGGCCCGGGCGAGACGGCCTGCACCGTGCCCGGCTTCGAGCCGCGGGAGTTCCTCGGCCCGAAGGGCACCCGGGCGATGAACCGGGTCAGCGGGCTCGCCGTCGCGGCGGCGAAGCACCTGCTCGCCGACATCGGCGCCGAGCCGGGTGCCGAGCGCGACGACCTCGGGTTCGTGCTGGGCACCACGACCGGCAGCGTGCAGAGCATGATGGACCTGACCCGCGCTTCGCTCACCGGCGACAAACCCGACCACGTCGAACCGGCCGCGGTCCCCGGCTGCGTGATGAACTGCGCCGCCGGGCAGGCCGCGATCTGGCACGGGCTCAAGGGTCCGAACGCGACGATCGCCGCGGGCCGGACCACCGGCCCGCACGCCTTCAACTACGCCCGCCGGCTGCTGCGGACCGGCCGGGCCACCCGGGTGCTCTGCGGCGCCGCCGAGGAGTACTCCCCCGCCAGGGCGTGGGTCGAGCACCACCGCCGCGGCGGTGGCGACCCGGTCGTCCTCGGCGAAGGCTGCGCGATGTTCCTCCTCGAACCCGCGGACCTGCGGCCGCCCGGCCGCCGGGTGCTCGGCACCCTGGAGGGGTTCGAATCCCGGGTCTGCCTGGACGACGACCTCGCCGGCACGGTCTCCGTCGCGGTGCGCGCGCTGCTGTCGGCCGCCGGCGTCGCTCCCGAGCAGGTCTGGGCCGCGACCGGCAGCGGGTTCACCGATCACCGCGGCGAACCGGTCGAGGCGGTGGCGCTGCGGGAGCTGTTCGGCGACGCGGCCGTCGACCGGGTGCCGTCGGCGGACCTCCTCGGTGACACGGCTTCGGCGAGCGCGATGTTCCAGCTCGCCGCCGTCCTCAGCGTCGCCGAATCCGCCGAACGGGCCGGCGCCGACCACACGGTCGTCACCACCTGCGACGACGACGGTTCGGTGGCGTGCACGCTGCTGCGGCTCGGCGAGCCCGTCGCATGAGTGCCCCGAAAGTCGCGCTGGTCAGCGGCGGGTCCCGGGGCATCGGCCGCGCGGTGGTGCTGAGCCTCGCCGAAAGCGGCCACGACGTCGCCTTCTGCTACCGCGCGGACGAGCAGTCCGCCGACGTGCTCGCCAAGGAGGTGCACGACCTCGGCCGGCGGGCGGTCGCGACCAAGGTCGACGTCACCGACCGCGAAGCGGCCGGTGAGTGGGTGGCCCGGACGGCCGCCGACCTCGGCGTCCCGGACGCCGTGGTGACGTCGGCGGGCATCACCCGCGACGGCGCGTTCGTGACGATGACCGAGGACCGCTGGACGGACGTGCTGCGGACCAACCTCGACGGCGTCTACAACGTCTGCCAGCCGGCGGTGTTCCTCATGCTCAAGCAGCGCCGCGGCAGCGTGGTCGCGCTGTCGTCGGTGTCCGGGGTGCACGGGAACCCGACCCAGGTCAACTACTCGGCGTCCAAGAGCGGGGTCATCGGCTTCACCAAGGCACTCGCCAAGGAAGTCGGCCGGTTCGGCATCCGGGTCAACTCGGTCGCGCCGGGCCTGATCGAAACCGACATGACCGCCCAGATGACGGACAAGGCCCGCGAGAAGCTGCGCGCGGCCGTCCCGCTGGGCCGGTTCGGCACGGCCGAGGAGGTTGCCGACCTGGTGTCCTACCTGGTCTCCGACCGGGCCGCCTACATCACCGGAAGCGTATTCGAGATCGACGGCGGCCTGGTCGTCTGAGGGGAAGGTCCGCCATGGACACCGATAGCCCGAATTTCATCGCGCGGCTCAAGACGGCGGCGCTCGGCTCGGCCGAGCACCCGCTGGTCTTCCTCGGCAACTTCGAGGTCGAGGAGCTGTGGGCCGCCGACGAGCTCGGCCTGCCGCGGGTGTCGGCCGCGGGCAGCACCGCGGTGGTCAACAGCATGGACGAGTTCGCACTGCTGCTGGGCGGCAAGGGCGACCACGTCGTGCTGAAGCACGCACCCGACCCGGGCTACCACCGCTACCTGCTCGACCTCGGCTTCGAACTGCCGGAAGTGCACGTCGTGGCGGACCCGGACCCGGCGCGCAACGTCAGCCAGGACGCGCTCGCCGATCCGGCGCTCGTCGCGGCGCTCGCCGAGCTGGCGACCGACGGCGCGCACCTGCTGCCGCACGGCGCGTCGGCCGTCGAAGAAGAACTGTCGGCCCGCACCGGCGTTCCGCTGGCCACCCCGCCCGCCGCGCTCTGCAAGTCCGTCAACAGCAAGGTCTACAGCAGGCGCCTGGCCGACGAGCTCGGGCTGCGGCAGCCGCCCGGCTGGATCTGCGACACGCCCGCCCAGCTGGCCGAGGCGGTGCCGGAGGCGGCCAAGGTGCTGGCCGACGGCGGCACGGTGGTGGTGAAGGAAGCGTTCGGCGTGTCGGGCAAGGGCATCGCCGTCGTCACCAGCGAGCAGCGGCTGCTGCGCCTGCAGCGGATGATCGAGCGCTCCGCCCAGCGGGCCGGCCGCGACCGGATCGCGCTGGTCACCGAGACGTGGGTCGACAAGCACGCCGACCTGAACTACCAGTTCACCGTGGCCCGGGACGGTTCGGTGCGGTTCGACTTCGTCAAGGAGGCCATCACCGACAACGGTGTCCACAAGGGACACCGGATGCCCGCCCGGCTCGACGAGGCCCAGCACGCGGTGATCCGGCACGCGGCGGACGCGCTGGGCGCCCGGCTGGCCGGGGACGGCTACTACGGCGTGGTCGGCGTCGACGCGCTGGTCGAACCGGACGGCGGGATCTTCCCGGTGCTGGAGATCAACGCCCGCAACAACATGTCGACCTACCAGGTGCCGCTGCAGGAACGGTTCGTGCCCGAGGGCGCCGTCGCGATGGCGCGGCACTACCCGGTGCGCCTCACCGCTCCCCTGCCGTTCGCGCGGCTGCGGGAGACGCTCGGCGACCTGCTGTTCGCCGGCTCCGGGAGCGGGCTGCTGGTCAACAACTTCGCCACGGTCAACGCCGGCGCCGGGCTCGCGGCCGCGGGCGAGGCGTTCGCCGGCCGGCTCTACGGCGTGCTCATCGGCCCGTCGGCGGAGCTGCTCGACGAACTGGACCGCAAGATCTCCGAGCGCCTCGCCACCCTCACCGCGGACTGACCCGCCGGGGCAGCCCTCACTGCCCCGGGCCAAGCGCCCCAATGTGGCGTTCGGTGCGTCCAACGCACCGAACGCCACATTGGGTGCGCTGGACGCAACCAACGCCACATTGGGGCGCTTTCGCCCACCCATCGCCTCAGGAGGCTTCCCGCATGAGCAGCAGCACGTCCGGCCCGGAGTTCGCCGTGATCTCCGGGGCGCAGGTCCACGACGTCCTCGACGGGCAAGAGAAGCTCGTCATCGATCTCATCGAGTCGGCCTACCGCCTGCACGGCGAGGGTGACACGGTGAACCCGCCGTCCTACTTCCTGCGCTTCCCCGACCGGCCGTCCTCGCGGATCATCGCCCTGCCGGCGTCGGTCGGCGGGGACATCGCGGTCGACGGCCTCAAGTGGATCTCGAGCTTCCCGGAGAACGTCGCGAGCGGGCTGCCGCGGGCTTCGGCGATCCTCGTCCTCAACGACCCGCGGACCGGGTATCCGCTGGCCTGCCTGGAAAGCTCCATCATCAGCGCCACCCGCACCGCCGCGTCGGCCGCGCTCGCCGCCGACCGGCTGACGCGGGACCGGCCCCGGCCCGCCCGCCTCGGCATCGTCGGCACCGGCCTGATCGCCCGGTACGTCCACGCGTACCTGGCCGCCGCCGGCTGGAGCTTCGACGACGTCGGCGTGTTCGACCTGAACCCGGCGCACGCCGAGGGGTTCAGCGGCTACCTGAGCGCGTCGGGACAGCCGTCGGTCACCGTCCACGAGTCCGCGGAAGACCTGATCCGCGGCAGCGACCTGGTCGTGTTCGCGACGGTCGCCGGCGAGCCGCACGTCCACGACCCGGCGTGGTTCGAGCACAACCCGCTGGTCCTGCACGTCTCGCTGCGCGACCTGGCGCCGGAGGTGATCCTGTCGGCGACCAACGTCGTCGACGACGTCGAGCACTGCCTGAAGGCGAACACGTCGGTGCACCTGGCCGAGCAGCAGACCGGTGACCGCGACTTCCTGTCCGGGACCCTGCACGACGTGATGACCGGCAAGGTCGTCCTGCCGAAGGACCGGCCGCTGGTCTTCTCGCCGTTCGGGCTCGGGGTGCTCGACCTCGCCGTCGGCAAGCACATCTACGACCAGCTGCGTGCTTCCGGCGACCTGCGGACCGTGGACGGGTTCTTCTTCGAACTCGACCGGTACGGCAAGCGGTAACGGGAGGACTTCGTGCCGATCATCACCGCCCCGCAGGACTTCAACACCGACGACCTGTTCGTCGACCTCCGCCGGTTCGCCGGCCGCCCGCTCTTCCTCAAGTGCGAGGGCTTCAACTTCGCCGGGTCGATCAAGATCAAGGCCGCCCGCTCGATGGTCGCCGCGGCCGAGCGCCGCGGCGACCTGCGGCCCGGCTCGACGCTCGTGGAGAGCTCCTCCGGCAACCTCGGGGTGGCGCTGAGCCTCGTCGCCGCCAGCTCCGGGTACCGGTTCGTCTGCGTGACCGACTCGCGGTGCACGCTCGGGGCCCGGCAGCTGATGGAGACGCTCGGGGCGGAGGTCCGCATCGTCACCGAGCCGCACCCGGAGCACGGCTTGCTGGGTGCGCGCATCGAGCTCGTCAAGCGGCTGTGCGCCGAGCACGGCCACGTGTGGCTCAACCAGTACGAAAACCCCGGGAACTGGCGCGCCCACTACGAAACGACCGGTCCGCAGATCGCCGAGGGGTTTCCCGACGCCGGCGTCGTCTTCATCGGCGCGGGCACCACCGGGACGCTCATGGGGTGTGCCCGCTACCTGCGGGAGCACCGGCCCGGCACCCGGGTGGTCGCGATCGACACGGTCGGCTCGGTCACCTTCGGCACACCGCCGGCGCGCCGGATGATCCCCGGGCTGGGCACCGGGATCCGGCCGCCGCTGCTCGATCTGTCCTATGTGGACGACGTCGTGCACGTGGCCGAAGCGGACACCGTGCGCGCCTGCCGGGCCCTCACCGGGGAGGGGTTCTGCTTCGGCGGGTCGACCGGCACCGTCGTGAGCGGCGCCCTGACGTGGCTGGCCGAGCACGACCACGAAGCACTCGGCCCGGCCGTGGCGATCGCGCCCGACCTCGGCGACCGGTACCTCGACACCGTCTACCACGACCAGTGGGTGGCCGACCTCTACGGCGAAGAGCTGCTCGAAGACGACGCCGCGAGCCGGCTCGCCGGGCCCGTCCGATGACCGGGCCCGGCGCTGTGATCCACCACACACGGCCTAGCACCACCGCGGATCCGGGTCTCACACCCCGTGAACGCGCCGTCACGGTCCAGTAGACTCGACGACATGCGCGGATAGGAACGCACCGCCAACGCCGCCTCGCCATCGGGTCGAACGGGGACTTTCGTGAAGCCTTCGCTCGCCGTTCGCACCTCCTGCTGGTCCGCCGGCCACCCCAGCGCGGTCATCGTGCTGTGGCTGGCCTTCGTCGCCGTGGTCGAGCTGCCCGCGCTCACCGGCGGGCACCGGCTCGGCGACGGCTCCCTCTCCGACCCGGACGTGGCGGCCAACTGGTGGCCGCTGGTCGCCGCGCCGATCGCGGTGCTCGTGAGCGCCCCGTTCTCCCGGTTGCTGCTGCTGGTCTCCGCACTGTTCCTCAGCGTGGTCACGGCCGCGGCGGCGGCGATACTGGACACGGTTTCCGAGACCGTCCCGATGTCGCCGCTCGCCGGCACCGCGGCGCTGCTGGTCGTCATCACGGTGGCGGTCCAGCACATGCTGTTCGCCCTCTGCCGGAGCCGGGAAGCGGTGGCGAGCGGCAACGACGCGACGCGGACCGCCCAGATCGTCGCGAGCACGGCCGGCAACGCCGCGCTGATCTCCGGCGGCAGCCTCGCCGTCTCGCTGGCCGCGGTCGCGGTCGTCGGCGCGGCCGCGGCGGCGCCGCTGGCCACCGCCGCGCTCGTGGTGGTGCTGGTGGTGACGGTCGCCGCGCTCAGCCTGCTGCCCGCGCTCACCGATCGTGTGCTGGCCTCGGCGAGGCCGCTGCCACCGCCGTCCTCGGCGCTCAAGATCAGCGACCTCCCCCGGTTCGTGCGGCCGGCCGCCATCGCGGTCGGCGTGCTCACGCTCGGCGTCGCCGCGGTCTACGGGTCGCTGCGGGTGTTCTTCCCCGCCTGCGCGGGCTGCCGGCCCCTCGCCGAAGACCTGGACGGCTGCGGGGTGACAACGCTGCTGGTGGTCCTGGGCGCGGCCACGCTCGTCGCCTACCGGCGCCCGGTGGTGGCGCTGGCGACGTTCCTGCTGAACGGCCTCGCCGGGCTCGCCGGGCTCGGGATGCTGGCGGTCCTGGTCGATCCGATGCCGCGGTGGGCACCCATGGTCCTGGTGATCGCCCTGCTCGTGCCGGCGAACCACCTGCAGGTCTACCTGCTGCACCGGCTGCGGAGCGAGACCCTCGCCGGGATGTCCCGGCGGAACACCGTCGCACACGCGTGCCGCCGGGCCTGGTCGGCTTCCGGCGGCGCGCTGGTGGTGACGGTGGTGATGTGGCTGGTCTGGGGACTGACCGAAGGCGGGGACGTCCGCGAGTTCGCGCTGGCGACCGCGGTGATCCTCGTCGTCGACACGACGATCGTCCGGTTCCTGCTGCTGCCCCGGCTGGCCGTCCTCGGGGGACGGACCAGCTGGTGGCGGCCGGTCAGGTGGCCGAAGGACGTCCGGTGAGGTCGAGGAACACCTCGTCGAGCGTCGGACGGCGCAACGCGAAGTCGGTGTACTCGACGCCGGCGTCACGCAGGGCGGCGGCCGCGGCCGCGATGCCCCCGGCGGTTTCGGGCAGCTCGACCGCGATGCTCCGCTTGCGTTCGTCGACGGTCACCGACGAGCCCGAAACGCCGGACAGCGCCGACACCGCGGGCTCGAGCCACTTGGGGTCGGCGACGGCGACCTCGAGCCGCTCCGCGCCGATCTTGCGCTTCAGCTCGTCGGCGGTGCCCTCGGCGATCACCCGGCCGTGGTCGATCACGACGATGTGGTCGGCGAGGTAGTCCGCCTCCTCGAGGTACTGCGTGGTGAGCAAGACCGTCACGCCCTCGTCGACCAGGCCCCGCACGATCCCCCACAGCGTGCTGCGGCTGGCCGGGTCGAGGCCGGTCGTCGGCTCGTCGAGGAACAGCACCGACGGGTGGCCGATCAGGCAGGTCGCCAGGTCGAGCCGCCGCCGCATGCCGCCCGAGTACGTGCCGACCGCCCGGTCGGCGGCCGCGGTCAGGTCGAAGCGCTCGAGCAGCTCGGTGGCCCGCTCCCGAGCCCCGCGCCGCCCGAGGTGCAGCAGCGTGCCGAGCAGCTGGAGGTTCTGCCGCCCGGTGAGCAGTTCGTCGACCGCGGCGTACTGGCCGACGAGGCCGATCCGCCGCTGCACCTGTTTCGCCTGCGTGGCCACGTCGAACCCGGCGACCCGCGCGGTGCCGCCGTCGGGACGCAGCAGCGTCGCCAGGACCCGGACCGTCGTGGTCTTGCCCGCGCCGTTGGGGCCGAGCAGGCCCAGCACCGACCCCGCGGGCACCCGCAGGTCGATGCCGGCCAGGGCCTGGTGGTCACCGAATCCCTTGCGCAGCCCGGAAACCTCGATGGCCGCTTCGCGGTCGAGCGCGTCGCTCGCCATCAGCCGGCGTCCCGCAGGCTCTTCGGGCGCAGGTCGGTCCAGGTGGCCTCGACGTGGGCGAGCGCGTCCGCGCGGGAACTCTCCCCCAGCGTGACCTGCCACCCCGGCGGCACCGCGGCGAACACCGGCCAGATGCTGCGCTCTTCCTCGTCGTTGACCAGGACGAGGAACCGGCCGTTCTCATCGTCGAAAGGACTCGTCACTTCACATCTCCGTCTGTCGGGCCTGGTGGCTTGCTGTCATGGTGTTCGGACCGGCTGACGGCACGCTGACCGCCACCTGACCCGCTACTTGATGGTGCGGTACTTGCGGAAGCTCAAGGTGCCCGCGACGACCAGGGTGACGATCAGGGTGATCGCCACGACCACGCCCGGGTGCTGGGTCGGGAACCCGCCGGTCTCCTCGACCGGGGTGCCCCACATCCGGCGCACCGCGGTGGTCACCGAGCTGACCGGGTTCCACTCCGCGACCGGCCGCAGCCACGCCGGCAGGCGGTCGATCGACATGAAGGCGTTGGACAGGAAGGAAAGCCCGAGCGAGGCCACCGCGCCGATACCGTCGATCGCCTCCGGGTTCCGCAGCGACAGCCCCAGCAGGATGCCGACCCAGATCATCGCGTAGAGGAACACGACGAGCAGGGCGAAACCCCCGAGCAGCGGCAGCACGCCGCCGTGCACGCGGCCCCCGACGAGCAGGCCGGACGCCACGGTGATCACGAGCGCGATCAGGCCGACCACGAGGTCACCGAGGGAGTGCCCGATCAGCACGGCGGGCCGGGTGATCGGCAGCGAGCGGAACCGGTCGGTCAGGCCGCCGTTGAGGTCGGTGGCCACGGCGATGGCGGTGGGCGCGATGCCGGCCAGGCCGACCTGCATCAGCGCCGCGGGGAACAGGAACTCCGGATAGCTGCCGCCACCCGGCACGATCACCGCGTCCTTGAACACGTAACCGATCGCCAGCATGGTGATCAGCGGGTTCAGGGTGATCGCCAGCAGGCGGCCGGGCACGTTGCGCAGGTGGGTGAGGCGGCGCCCGGCGAGCGCCAGCACTTCGACCACGGTGTCGCCCACCGCGGACCGACGGCTCCCGGCCGCGGAAATCACACTCATTCGTCCTCCTTGGAAGAGCCGTCCAGTTCGGCGGCGACGATCCGGCCGATTTCGGCCTGGGCTTGCGCGTGCATCATGAATTCGTGCCCGCAGTCGATGCGGTGTGTTTCGATCGCCCCGTCGACGTGCGGCGCCCACCGCGCGGGCCGCTCGGCGAGGTCGTCCTCGGTGAGGCCGTCGGCCGCCAGGAACAGCAGCAGCCGTCCCGAGAACCGGGTGGGTTCGAACCGGACCGCGAGTTCGCCGTTGTTGCTCATCACGTCGAGCACGCGGGACATGCGCTCCTCCCCGATCCCGGCGAGGCGTGACCCGCCGTGGCGCAGGACGTCGATGACGTCCGCCGCGGACAGGTCCGCACCGGCGAACTCGCCGGCGTCGTGGCCGAGGTGCTCCAGGAAACTGACGAGCAGCTCGCGGCGGGTCGGCGGGGCCTGGCCCGCCGCCTCGACCGGGAAGCTGTCCAGCACGCACAGGGTCTCGACCCGCTCCCCCGCTTCCTGCAGCTGCACGGCGATCTCGTGGGCCAGCAGCCCGCCGAACGACCAGCCGAGCAGGTGGTACGGGCCCGAGGGCTGGATCGCGCGGATCCGGGCGGCGTACTCCTCGGCGACGTCCTCGACGCTGACCGGCAGCTCGCCGTCCCCGCCGATGTTGGGCGACTGCAGCCCGTACATCGGGCGGCCCGGGTCGAGGTGCTGGACGAGCCCCAGGTACGGCAGGCTCAGCCCGAGTCCCGCGTGCACGCAGAACAGCGGTTCGCGGTCGCCGGTCGGCCGGATCGGCAGCACCGGCGCGAACGGGTCGAGCACGTCGCCGCCGTCGCCGCCGTCACCGTCACCCACGCCGGCCAGCGCGGCCAGGCGCTCGACGGTCCCGTGCGTCATGACGTCCGCCACGGTGAACCGCAGACCCGCGTTGCGGGCCAGCGCGACCAGCCGCACCGAGAGCAGGCTGTTGCCGCCCGAGGCGAAGAAGTCCGCGTCCACGTCGACCGTGGCCAGGCCGAGCGTCTCGGCGAACGCCAGCCGCAGGACCTCTTCGGCCGGCGTCTGCCCTTCCGCGCGAGTTTTCGCCTTCGGGGCGGGCAGCTTCGCGTGGTCGAGCTCGCCCGCCGCGGTGAGGGGCACGGCGTCGAGCTCGACGATCGCCGACGGCACCGCGAAGTCCGGCAGCTCCCGCGCCAGGTGCTCGCGCAGGTCCGGTACGTCCCCGCGGGCGACGACGTAGGCGACGATCCGGTCGTCGCGGACCACGACTTCCGCCGCCGCGACCCCGGCACCCCGCAGCAGGGCGGTCTCGACCTCGACCGGCCGGACGGCGAACCCGCGCGCCCGCACGGTTCCGGCCACCAGTTCCAGGCCGCCGTCGAGCCGGCGGCGGACCAGGTCGCCGGTGGGGTACATCCGCGACCCCGGCCGGAAGGGGTCCGCGACGAACCGGGCCGCGGTGCGGCCGGGCTCCCCCGCGTAACCGCGGGCGAGCGCGGGGCCGGCGAACCAGAGCTCGCCGTGCGCCCCCGGCGGGACCGGCTGGAGCGTCTCGTCGAGCACGTACGCGCTCATCGCGCGAGCCGGGCCGGGCAGCTGGGCCGCCCCGCCGGGCTCCGTCCGGCCGAGCAGGCTGCCGTAGTGCGTGTGCACCTCCGCTCCGGCGCGGTAGAGCCGGTCCGTGAGCGGAGCGGCGAGCGGCGCACCGGTGACGATCAGCCGGAGCCCGGCGAGGGCGTGCTCGTGCCGGGCCGCCAGCGCGACGACCATGTCCCGCGTGGCGACGAGCACCGCGGGCAGTTCGCCTTCGAGCAGTTCCGCGAGCGCGGCGGCATCCCCGGTCTCGGCCTCGACGAGGTGGACGGAACCACCGCCGGCCAGCGCCGCGAGCACGGCGGGAACGGCATCGGGCCGAGCGGGGACGACGACCCGCCGCCCGGCCGGAATCGACTCCCGCAGTGCGGCGACCGACTCCGCCAGCGCGCGGCGGGAGAGGATCGTGCCGTCCGGCAGGTGGGCAGCGGCGTTTCCGGGGGCTACCGGCGCAGTGCCGGGGTGGCTGGGGGCTCGCCCGGAAGTCACCGGCTCACCGCCCGGGCGACCGGCCTCGCGCCGGGAAACCACCGGCTCGCCCTCCGAACGACCGGCCTCGGCCCCGGAGGCCGCCAGGCCGGCCGAGCGACCGTCCTCGATCGTCACACCGGACTGTGGGTCAACCAAGCGGTACGCGGCTCCGGCCTGCAAAGCGGCGAGGACGTGGACCACCCGGTCCACCGCCGAAGCCGTCCCGATCGACACCGTCCGCTCCGGGCCCGCCCCGCCGGCAACCAGCTCGCGGGCCGCTTCGGTCACGCGGCGGCGCAGCTGGGCGTGGCTGAGGTGACCGCCTTGCCAGACCAGCGCCGGTCCGCGGCTGCCCCGCAGCGCCGGCAGCTCCGCCGGAACCCCAGCGTCCGCCGGGCCGGACACACCCTGCTCGGCCGGGGCCGACAGCTCGATCCGGCTCAGCGGGCGGTCCGGGTCGGCCGCGACCGCGGACAGCAGCCGGTTCAGCCGCTCGGCCAGCAGGCCCGCCGTCTCCGGGGTGAACAGGTCGGCGCAGTACTCGATGCTGCCCTCCATCCCGGCCTCGCCGGGGCGCTCGCCGAGCTGGAACGTCAGGTCGAACTTGAACTTCGCGCCGGTCGCGGGCAACACCTCCGGCCGCACCTGCAGGCCGCCGATCTCGAACCGCGGATCCGGGACCTCGTAGAACGACAACATCACCTGGAACAGCGGCTGCCGCGACAGCGACCGCGCGGGCCGGGCCATCTCGAGCAGCAGCTCGAAGGGCAGGTCCTGGTGCGCGTACGCCTCGAGGTCCGTGTCGCGCACCCGGGCGACGAGCTCGGCGAACGTCGGGTTGCGGCCGGTGTCGGTGCGCAGGACCAGGGTGTTCACGAAGAACCCGACGAGGTCGTTCGTGACCTCCTCCGACCGGCCCGCGACGAGGCTGCCCAGCGGGATGTCCGTGCCGGCGCCGTGCTTGGTCAGCAGCGCGGCCACCGCCGCCTGCACCACCATGAAGACGCTGGCCCCGGACCGGCGGGCCACCGCGGTCAGTGCTTGGTGAACGGCCGGCGGCACCTCGAAGCCGACCGAGCCGCCGCGGAAGGCGGTGGCGGCCCGGCGCGGCAGGTCCGCGGGCAGCAGCAGCTCGTCGGGCACGCCGTCGAGCGCGTCGCGCCAGTACTGCCACTGCCGGTCGGCCGTGCTGCCTGCGGCCTGCCGGTCGTCGAGCAGCTCACGCTGCCAGACCGCGTAATCGGCGTACTGGGCGGGCAGTTCCGCCCAGCCGGGCGCGGCTCCCCGCACCCTCGCGTCGTAGGCGGTGGCCAGGTCGCGGGCCAGCACGTCCACGGACCAGCCGTCGCCGGCGATGTGGTGCAGGACCAGCAGCAGCACGTGCTCGGCCGTGTCCTCGACGCGGTACAGGGCCGCACGCAGCGGACGGTCGGCGGCGAGGTCGAAGGCGCGGCTCGCCGCGGCCTCCAGCGTCGCGGTCAGCTCGGCCTCGGCGACCGTCGCCGTCGCGAGCGGCTCGCCCGGAGCGTGCGGGAGCACCCGCTGGAACGGCACCCCGTCGACGTCGGGGAAGACCGTGCGCAGGATCTCGTGCCGCTCGACGACGTCGCCGAGCGCGGCCGCCAGCGCCGCCGGATCGAGCTCCCCGCCGAGCCGGACGGCCAGGGGGATGTTGTACCCGGCGCTTTCGAGCCGGTTCAGGAACCACATCCGGGTCTGGGCGTGGGACAGCGGAATGCGCTCCGGCCGCTCGAGCTTCCGGAAGCCGGCACCCGCCTGGCCCGCGGAGACGAGCCGGCCGGCGAGCCTGCTGACGGTCCGCGCTTCGAAGAGGTCGCGGATCGACAGCTCGGCGGCCAACGCGGACCGGACCCGGCTCACGACGGAGTTCGCCAGCAGGGAATGGCCGCCGATGACGAAGAAGTCGTCGTCGATGCCGACCTCCGGCACGCCGAGCACGTCGGCCCAGATCTCGCACAGCGCGGCCTCGACCGGGGTGCGCGGGCCGCGGACGCCGGCGCCGGTGTGCTGTTCCGGGGCGGGCAGCGCCTTGCGGTCGATCTTGCCGTGCGCGGTGAGCGGGAAGCGGTCGAGGACGAGGTAGGCACCCGGGACCATGTACGCCGGCAGCTGCGCGGTCACGTGCTCGCGCAGCTCCTCGGCGGTGACGGCACCGGAGACGTACGCGACGAGCCGCCGGTCGTTGCCCGTGCCGTGGACCGTGACGACCGCTTCCCCGACACCCGCGTGCGCGGCGAGGCAGGCTTCGATTTCGCCGAGCTCGATGCGGTGCCCGCGGATCTTCACCTGGAAGTCGCGGCGCTCCACGAACTCCAGCTGACCGTCCGGGCGCACCCGGACCCGGTCGCCGGTGCGGTACATCCGCATACCCGGACCACCGAAGGGATCCGCGACGAACACCGCCGCCGTGCGGGCGGGATCACCGACGTAACCCCGGCCCACCACCAGGCCGCCGACGAACAGCTCGCCCACCGTGCCGGCCGGCACCGGACGCAGCTCGTCGCTCAGCACGTACAAGCGGGAATTGCGCACCGCGCGGCCGATCGGGACCCGGCCGCCCGGCACCTCGGCCGCCGACCGGATGACCGCGTGCGTCACGTCGTCCGAACACTCCGTCGGGCCGTAGGCGTTCACCAGCGGCACGCCGGGGAAGCGCTCGAACCACCGCACGCACAGGTCCGCCGGCAGCGCCTCCCCGGTCACCACCAGCCAGCGCAGCCCCGTGACGTCGACGTCCGCCTGCTCGGCCAGGTCCCAGGAATCCAGCGTCGCCCGCAGCAACGACGGCACGACCTCCAGCACCGAAACGCCCTCGGCCCGGATCAACCCGAACAGCGCGTCCGGATCGGCGGCCACCACCCGCGAGACCACGCGGACCCGGCCGCCGACCAGCAACGGCGCCAGCATCTGCCACACCGAGACGTCGAAGGTGACCGGGGCGTTCTGCACCACCACATCCGACGGCTCCAAGCCCAGGTCCTCGACCTTCGCCAGCAGGTGGTTGACCATCCCGCGGCGGTGCACCATCGCCCCCTTCGGACGGCCCGTCGAACCGGACGTGAAAATCACGTAACCCAGGTCCAGACCCGCATCACCACGGGAAACCGGCGCCCACTCCCGGTCCTCGGCGTCGTCCAGGACGACGACCTCGACGCCGCCACCGGCCGCGGCCACCACCTCGGCCGCCAAGTCCGCGAAGCCCGCGCCGATCACCACCGAACCCGCGCCCGAGTCCACCAGCAGCCCGGCCAAGCGGGTCACCGGCAACGTCGGGTCCAAGGGCAGGTAGGCCGACCCGGACCACAGCACGCCCAGCACGGCCGACACGAACCCGACGCCGGGGTCGGCCAGGATCCCGACCACGCCACCACCCAGCCGCCGCGACAACGCACTCGCGCGACCGGCCAGAGACCCGTACGAAACCCACGCGCCGCCGTCGGCCACCGCCGCCGCTTCCGGCGTCGCCAACGCGAAGCCGCACACCCGGGCCACAACATCGGCGCCCACCACGCCGGTGGTACCGGCACCGCGCTCCAGCTCGCTCGCCGGCACGACGTCGATCCCGCCCAGGACCACCGACGGATCGGCGACGGCGGTGTCGAGCAGGTGCCGGAACACGCCGGTGAGCAGGCCGATGCGGCCGGCGTCGAACGCCTCGGGTGCGTAGTCGAAGCGGAAGGCCAGTTCGCTGCCCGGGTTCACCACCAGGCTCAGCGGGTAGTGGCGGGAGTCCTCCGTGACGGCGTCGAGCACGCGCACGTCGCCGCCCAGGACCACCTCGGTCCCCTGGTCGTCCGCGGGCACGTTCTCGAACACGATCGCGGTGTCGAACAGCTCGCCCGTGCCGGCGAGGCCGGGCACGTCGTTCTGCACCTCGGCGAGCCCGACGTGCTGGTAGGCCGACATCCTGGCCTGCTGATCGCGCAGGGAGACCAGGAGTTCGCCGAGGGTGCTCGCCGGGTCGAGGTCGGCCCGCACCGGCACCGTGTTGATGAACATGCCGACCATCGTCTCCACGCCCGGCAGCTCCGCCGGGCGCCCGGAGGTGACCGACCCGAACACGACGTCCCGCCGTCCCGTGAGCCTGCCGACCATGATCGCCCAGCAGGCCTGCACGACGGTGTTCAAGGTCAGCTCGTGCCGCCGGGCCCACGCCACCAGTTCGGCGGTCTCGTCCCGGGACAGCACCACCTCGGCCGATTCCGGCACCGCCTTCAGGTGGCCGTCGATCTCCGGCGCCACCTTCGTGGGCTCGGCGAGCCCGTCGAGGACCTCGCGCCACGCCTGCCGGGCTTCCTGCTCGTCCTGGCGGCCGAGCCAGGCGAGGTAGTTCCGGAACGGGGTCACCTCCGGCAGCGCCGCCGCGGGGCCTTCGGTGTACAACGTGGCCAGCTCGCGGATGAGGATCGGCACCGACCAGCCGTCGGTGGCGATGTGGTGGGCGGTCCAGAGGAAGCGGTGGCGCCCGGGGGCGACCTTGATCAGCGTGAACCGGACCAGCGGCGGGTGCGCGAGGTCGAACCGGCGCTCCCGGTCCTCGGCCGCCAGCCGGCCCAGCCGCTCCTCGCGCTCGGCCGCCGGCAGCGTGGACAGGTCGAGCTCGGTCCAGGGCAGGCCGACCTCGGCGGCGATCAGCTGCACGGCTTCGCCGCCCCGGCGGTGCCGGAAGTAGGCGCGCAGGGTCGCGTAGCGGCGCAGGAGTGCGGCACACGCGTCGCGCAGCGCGTTGACGTCCAGCGCGCCGGCGAGGTCCGCGGTCGCCTGGACGGTGTAGACGTCGACGCCGTCCGGGTCGAACTCGGAGTGGAACAGCAGGCCCTGCTGCAGCGCCGACAGCGGCAGGGCGTCCTCGATGCGGCCGCCCTCCGGTGCCAGCTCCCGCAGTTCGGCTTCGGTCAGTTCGACCAGCGGTCCGGCCGCGACGGCGGCCGCTTCGACGTCGGCGCCCGGCTCGCGGAGGCCGACCTGCTCGGCGATGGCGGCCGGCGTCCGCCGCTCCAGGATGTCGCGCGGGGTGAGCTCGATACCGGCCGTCCGGGCCCGGCCCGCCACCTGGATCGCGCTGATGCTGTCGCCGCCGAGGGCGAAGAAGTTGTCGTCGATGTACACCCGCGGCACGGACAGCACTTCGGCGAGGATGTCGCAGACGACCGTCTCGACGGTGTTGCGGGGGCGGCGCCCGACGACCTCGGCCCGGAAGTCCGGGGCGGGCAGCGCGGCGCGGTCGACCTTGCCGTGTTCGGTGAGCGGCAGCTCGTCGAGCACGACCAGTGCCGAGGGGACCATGTAGTCCGGCAGCAGCTGCTGGGCGGTGCTGCGCACGTCACCGGCGTCGATCGGGCCTTCACCTTCGACGCCGATCAGGTAGCCGGCGAGGCGCTTGCCGCCGTCGGCGTCGGTGAGCACCCGCACGACGGCGTCCAGGACACCGGGCACGGACCGCAGGACGCTCTCGATCTCGCCGAGCTCGATGCGGTGCCCGCGGATCTTCACCTGGAAGTCGCGGCGCTCCACGAACTCCAGCTGACCGTCCGGGCGCATCCGGACCCGGTCGCCGGTGCGGTACATCCGCTTTCCGGCTCCACCGAACGGATCCGCGACGAACACCGCCGCCGTCCGCGCCGGATCGCCCACGTAACCACGGCCGACGACCAGACCACCGACGAACAGTTCACCGATCGCCCCCGCGGGCACCGGCCGCAGCTCGTCGCCGAGCACGTACAACCGGGAATTCCGCACCGCGTGGCCGATCGGCACCACCTCGGCGCCCGACCGGATCACCGCGTGCGTCACGTCGTCCGAACACTCCGTCGGGCCGTAGGCGTTCACCAGCGGCACGTCCGGGAACCGCGCGAACCACCGCACGCACAGGTCCGGCGGCAGCGCCTCCCCGGTCACCACGAGCCAGCGCAGCCCCGAAACATCGGCGGACCGCCCGGCGAGGTCCCAGGAGTCCAGCGCCGCCCGCAGCAACGACGGCACGACCTCCAGCACCGAAACGCCCTCGGCCCGGATCAACCCGAACAACGCGTCCGGGTCGGCCGCGATCGCCCGGGACACCACCCGGACCCGGGCGCCGACCAGCAACGGCGCCAGCATCTGCCAGACCGAGACGTCGAACGTGACCGGAGCGTTCTGCACCACCACGTCCGCGGGCTCCAGGTCGAGGTCTTCCACCTTCGCCAGCAGGTGGTTCACCATCCCCCGGCGGTGCACCATCGCCCCCTTCGGGCGACCGGTCGAGCCCGACGTGAAGATCACGTAGCCGAGGTCCAGACCGGCGTCGCCCCGGGAAACCGGGGCCCATTCCTCGTCTTCGGCGGCGTCCAGCACGACGATCCCGGCGGCACCGCCGGCCGCGGCCACCACCTCGGCCGCCCGGTCCTCGTAGCCGGGGCCCACGACCACGCGCGAGGCACCCGAGTCCACCAGCAGCCCGGCCAGCCGGGCCACCGGCATCCCCGCGTCCAGCGGCACGAACGCCGAACCCGACCACAGCACGCCCAGCACGGCCGAGACGAACCCGGCGCCGGGGTCGGCCAGGACGCCCACCACACCGCGGGCCGGAAGCCGGCGCGACAGGGCGCTCGCCCGGCCGGCGAGGGACCCGTACGAAACCTGCTCCCCGCCGTCGGCCACCGCGGCCGCCTCCGGCGATGCCTGCGCGATGTCGCAGATCCGCGACACCACGTCGGCCCCCACCGGCCCGGTCGCCCCGATCCCGGCCGCCAGCAGTTCACCCAGCTCGTCCGCCGACACGACGTCGACCGCGCCGAGCACCGCCGACGAGTCGGCCTCGGCGAGGCGGCCGACGAACCCGGCGAGCCGCTCCAGGTGCGTGGCGACGCCGTCGGCGTCGTAGAGGTCGGGGTTGCCGTTCAGGTGGATTTCGATGATGTCTTCGGTCACGTCGAGCACGGTCAGCGACAGGTCGTTGGTGATCCCGGTCGACAGGTTCATCACGCGCGTGTGGCAGTCGCCGAGCCGCAGGCCGGGCTCGGGCGGGAGCACGTTGACGAACGGGCCGCCGAACGGGCGGCGCTCGTCGCTGCGCACGCCGATGTCCCGGCGGATCTGGTTCACGTGGTAGCGCTGGTGCTTCAGCGTCGCGGCGAGCTCGCCCGAGGCCTGGGTCAGCAGCTCGGCGATCGTCATCTGCGGCTCGACGAGCATCCGCAGCGGCAGGTAGTTCGCCACCATGCCCGGGGTCGCCCGCGAGCGGACGCCCGCGCGCGCCGCGACCGGGACGGTCAGCAGCAGGTCCTTGATGCCCGAAAGCCGTTGCGTGTAGGCCGCCATCGCGGCGATGAAGAACGTCGGCAGCGTCACCTTCGCCGCCGCGGCCGCTTCGCGCACCGCTTTCGCCGTCTCCGGGGGCAGGTTCATGGTGCGCCGCAGGAAACCGCGGGCCGGCGCCGGTTCCTTGCCGGACAGGCTGACCAGGTCGGGCGTGGTGTCGAAGTGCCGTCCCCAGAACGCCTTGTCCCGCAGCCGGTGCGGGGAGTCCTGGTAGGCGAGGTCGGCGTCCAGCAGCAGCCGGAACGGCGGCAGCGCGCGGCCGCCCGGGTCCTCCCCCGCCAGCAGCGCGTTGTAGAGCTCGCCGAGCCGTCGGTGGCAGATCGCCGCGCTGACCCCGTCGCCGATGAGGTGGTGCGTGGTGAGGTACCAGAAGTGCCGCTGCTCGCCGACCTTGATCAGGGCGCCGCGGAAGAGCGGGAAGTCCGAAAGCGAGAAGGGGTGCCGCATGTCTTCGTGCATCCAGTCGAGCGCAGCGGCCTCCGGATCGGCTTCCCCGCTCAGATCGGGGTACCGGATCGGAAGCTCGGTCAGCGGCTCGATGAGCTGCCGCGGCTCGCCCTCGACCTCGACGAACCGGGCCCGGAAGCACTCGGCTTCGTCGGCCAGCGCCCGCAGGGCCGCCCGGAGCACGTCGACGTCCAGCGGGCCGGTGATGTCCAGGTAGTCCGCCATCGCGTAGGCGAGGCCACCCCCGGACAGCTGCTCGTCGTACCAGACGTCGGTCTGTGCGGTGGACAGGGGCAGGAATGCGTCGACCGCGGTCATCAGGGCACCTCGAAGAGTGTTTTGGCGTAACGGGAATCGGGTTCGGCACCGTCGAGCAGCGCTTCCGGGCCGTAGTTGTCCTTGACCCACTGGTCCTGGTAGATCGTGTCCAGGTAGCGGTCACCGAGGTCGGGCGAGACCACCACCGCCGTGGGCTCGGGCCCGCCCGCGTCGTTGTCCGCCAGCCAGCCGAGCGCGCCCGCCAGCACCATGCCGGCGCCGCCCCCGAGCAGGAAGCCGCGCTGCGCGAGCCGGCGGCACTCGCGGATCGCGGCCGCCTCGTCGACCCGCACGAGATCGTCCACGAGGGACATGTCGATGACCGGGAACCGCACGCTGGTGCGCAGGGCCGAGCTGCGGCGGGCGGCCCGCGGGCCGGGGCCGACGCACTCGACGGCCACGATCCGCACCTGCGGCCGCACCTGGCGCAGGTAGCGGGCGCACCCGGTGAGGGTGCCCGCCGAGCCGACCCCGACGAAGAGCACGTCCAGATCCGGCACGGTGCGCAGGATGTCCGGGCCGGTCGAGCGGAAGTGGGCCATCCAGTTGCCCGCGTTCACGTACTGGTCCAGCCAGGTGTAACCGTCGTTCTCCGCGCACAGGCGGCGGACGAGCCGCAGCCCGGCGGCCGGGTCGGGGGCGACCAGCACCTCCGCGCCGAGGTTCTGCATCAGCTGCCGGGTGAGCAGCGTGCTGCGCGGGTCGGTCACGCAGACGAACTTGTACCCGCGGCTGGCCGCGACCAGGCTCAGCGCCACGCCGAGGTTGCCCGACGACGTTTCGACGATGGTCGAGCCCGGGCGCAGCACCCCCGCCCGCTCGGCCAGCGCCACCATCTCCAGCGCGGGCTTGAGCTTGCTCGACCGCGCGAAGTTGAAGCCCTCGCACTTCATCAGGACCCGCCGGCCCACGACGTGGCGGAGGTCGGCGTACAGGTCCGTGACGTCGAACTCCTCCGGCTTCGTGATCACCCGCACGACGAACCTCCGGTCGATGATCCCGCGGCGTGCGCGGGAAAGGGGTCGCCCCGGCCGACCTTGCCGGCCACCAGGCCCTGGAAGACGGTGAGCTTCTGGATGTTGCCGGCGCCTTCCATGAACTCGACGCCGCGCGCGTCGCGGACGAGCTTGTCCAGCACCGGGTGGTCCCAGCGGGCCCGCGGCCCGAAGAAGCGGCACGCCTCGAGCGTGGCCTCCTCGGCCAGCCGGCACGCTTCGGCCTTGGCCGCCGAGGCGAGGTGGCCGCGGGAGCCGTCGGCGTCGACCTCGATGGCGGACAGGTGCACCAGGTGGCGCACGCCGTCGATGCGGCGCCCCAGCTCGTCGAGCCGGTCGCGCCCGGTTTTGTCCAGCCCGCCGAGCCCGGCCGGCACGTAGTCGTGGGCGGCCGCGGCGATGCCGACGGCGATCGCGGCGACGCCCGGCCGCAGCCGGTTGAACGTCTGCACGCACGCCCACATGCCCCGCCGGGCGGGCGACCGGTCCCGGCCGAGCACCCGTTCGGGGGGCACCGCCACGCCGTCCAGCGTCAGCTCGCAGATCCGCGCGGCACGCAGGCCCAGCGACTCGAGCGGTTCGGCGTGGAACCCCGGGTCGGTCGTGTCCACCAGGACCGCGGTCACGCCCAGCGGCCCGGGGCCGGTGCGGGCGAACACGACCCCCAGCGCGGCCCGGGCGGCGTTGCCGACGTACTTCTTGCGGCCGTCGAGCCGGTGCGGCCCGCCGTCCGGCGAGGTCTTCAGCGCCGTCTCCAGCGCGGTGGCGTCGGAACCCCGGTCCGGCTCGGTCAGCGCGAAGAACGTCCAGGTGGGCCGCTCCAGGAGCCGGCCGTAGAACCACTCCTTCTGCTCCCGGTCGGCCAGCACGTCGACGAGCACGCCGGACATCGACGCGCCCGGGCTGGCGAGCATCAGGCCGGCGTCGCCGCGGGCGAGCTCTTCGAGCACCACCGCCCGCTCGATCGCCGTCATGCCGTGGAAGCGGTGCCCACCGAGGCGCAGGCCCGCCCCGCCGTACTCCGCCGGCACGAGCATGGCGGCGAGGGCGCGGACGCCGCCCAGGTCGAGGTGCTCGCCGACGGCGTCGGGGTCGGTGTCGAGGCCGGCGCCCGCGCCGCGGAACTCCGCGCCCCACTCGCGGGCCGCGTCCCGCAGCGTTACGAGCCGTTCGTCCAGCACGGTCGCCGTCACGCCACGACCTCCGGGGTGTAGGCCCCGGCGAGCAGCTCGGAGACGTCCGCGACCTCGCCCGCGCCGCCCCGGACGAACCCCGCGGCACCGAGCAGGCGCAGCAGGACGCGGTCGGTGTCGGTGAGCCGCCGGTGCAGGTAGGAAAGCGCGTCCGGCGGCGGGGCCGAAGCGTGCGCGGTCAGGAACGCCCGCACCTCGAGCTGGCCGGTCAGCGCCTCGGCGACGGCGCCCTGGACCATCTGACGGCGCAGCAGCGTCGTGTCGCCACTGCGCCGGCCGCCCAGGTAGGCCAGCCCCGTGTCGAGCAGGGCACCGGACAGGCCCAGCCGCAGCCACACCGACCCGGTCGCCAGGATCGGGTCGGGGTGGCTCGCGGGCCGGTTCGTCCGCACCAGGACCACGGAGCCGCCCGGCAGCTCCGCCGTCCGGACCACGAGCACGTCGCCATCGCGTTCCGCGGGCCCGGCCGGCAGGACCGCCGCACCGCCGGCCCCGAACACCGGCGCCCCGGCCGGCAGGGCCGCGTGCAGCACCGCCAGTGCCGGGGCCAGCCCGTCCGCCCGGGCGATGTCGTGGCACCGCAGCCAGGTCGCCGTGAGCGGCGGCGAGATCGTGGTCATCGCTCAGGCGGCCATTTCTGCCGAAACGAACCGGGCCAGCGACCCGACCGACTCGAAGTGGCTCATTTCGAGGTTCTCCGCGTCGAATTCGATGCCCAGCGCCTCTTCCAGCTGCATCAGCAGCTCCAGCACGCCGGTGGAGTCGAGACCGGCGTCCGAGAGCCGGGTCTCCGGGCCGATGTCGGTCACCTCCGCCTCCAGCACCGATTC
Organism: Amycolatopsis sp. A133; assembly: GCF_031082405.1. GTDB lineage: Bacteria > Actinomycetota > Actinomycetes > Mycobacteriales > Pseudonocardiaceae > Amycolatopsis. Next base: position 377,902 of record NZ_JAVHJU010000057.1, on the reverse strand, counting down.
GAGTGCGGCACAGATTCCCGCGACGACGCGGTCGTCCAGCACCTCCGTCGAGGCAGCCACGGTTTCCGTCACTTCACTCACCATTCCCTTCGTAAAAAGACAGCGTCCATTGCCACGGGCCCGGGATCGGACCTCGAGTTCTTTGCGGAAATTGCGTTCCTACCCCGCGACGACCCGGTCGAGCAGGGCGAGGCCGCGGGCCTCACGCCGCCGCAGCCCCCGCGAGGTGCGCAGCGGGTCCCAGCCGGGCGGGCGTTCCGGCAGGAGATCGGGGTTGCCGAGCACGGCGGCGCGGCCCCCGGCGAGGACCGGCCGGCCGAGGATCGCCGACGCGCACCGCGCGCCCGCGGTGGCGACCCCGACGATGCCGCCGCCGTTGAGGATGCTCTGGCCGGCGAGGTAGAGCCCCTCGACGTCGGTCACGATGCCCGGGCGTTGCCCGAGCTTGCCCCAGGCTTGCAGGCCGTACGCGGTTCCCCCGGTCGAAAGCGTGTAGCGCTCCTGGGTCAGCGGCGTCGACGTTTCGACGTGCACGAGGTGCTTGCGGAACGGCCCGATCGCGGCTTCGGCCAGGTCCAGCATCTGCTCGGTCAGCCGTTCCTTCGCCCCGAGGTAGGCGGCCTCGCGCCGGTACCGGGCCCCGTGCGTGGGGCCGTCGGTGAGTCCCCAGTGGGCGTAACCGGGCGGGCAGGCCGTCATGATCTGGAAGTTCGTGTGCCCGGGCGGGCAGGCCGCACCCGGCACGGGGTCCTTGAGGGAAGCGAAGGAGAGGAACGCGAACGGCAGTTCGTCCAGCCGGCCCGACTCCAGCCGCGCGTAGGCCGCGTCGACGTCTTCGCCGGGCCAATACCAGATGTTCGCATTGGGCAGTGCCAGTTCCCGGTCGAGCGCCACGTAGCAGACGGCCGAAGGCAGGCGCATCTTCGCCGACTCGGCCCGGGCGACCGCCGAGTCCGCCAGGTTCACCCGGCCGTCGCACAGTTCCAGGACCGTGCGCCGGTAGTCCGCATTGGACACGACGACCGGCGCGCGGTGCGTGCTGCCGTCCGCCAGCTCGACGCCGGTCACCCGGCCGCGGTCGATCAGGATCCGGCTGACCCGCGCGCGGGTCAGCAGCGTGCCGCCGTGCGACTCCAGCAGTTCCACGAGCGAAGCCGCGATCACCTGCCCGCCGCCCTCCGGGTAGTAGGCGCCGCGGAGGTAGTCGTCGAGCATCATCGCGTGCGCGACGACGAGCGTGCCGGCCGGAGCGGACCCGTAGTTCCCGGACTGGGCCGCCAGCACGGTGCGCGCCCGGGCCGACAGGCCACAGTGGTCGAACAGCTGCGCCAGCGTCCGGCGGCTCCAGCGCAGCATCACGGCCGGGACCTTCCCGCCGGGTTCCGCCGCGAAAACGGATTCCCGGCAGGCCTGCCCGATGCTCGCGCACACCTCGGTGTAGCGCGTGATGCCCTCGGCTTCCCCGGGCAGCGCCGCCCGGAGCCGCTCGGCGTACCGGTCCCACCCGGTCGGCACGTCCACGGTGACGCTGGGCAGCACGATCCGGTCGAACCCGTCGGGGTCCATCGGGTGGAACCGGACGCGGTCGCCGAGGCCGAGTCCCGAGAGGATCGTCGGCAGCAGGCCGTCCGGCCCGCAGTCGCCGAGGTAGTGCACCCCCACGTCGAACTGGTAGGCGCGGCGGCGGCGGAACACGTGGCTGTTGCCGCCGGCGACGTCGTGCTGTTCGAGCACGAGCACGCGCATCCCGCTCGCCACCAGGTACCCGGCGCACACGAGCCCGCCGATCCCGGAGCCCACGACGATGGCGTCCCAGCGCTCGGCGGCCTTCTCTTCGGTGTCCACGCCGCGACGTTATGCCGGGGCGGTGACCTCGGGCTGACCGCGCGCTGACGATCTGGGGGAGAGCCGTCAGCGCGTCACTGGGGTGTCCGGCCGGCCCGAGGTCACCTATTCAGGGGCGAGCGTCGAAGGTGACGGCCTGGTGCGCAGCGTGAACCACGTCGGCGCACAGGTGGCCACCACCGTCAGCACGACGGCCAGCCCGAGTATCACAAGATATATCCACAGTGGACCGGACGGGAAGGGGCTGTCCGAGACGGCCGCGCTGAACGGGACCAGCATCGAACCGGCGACCAGCGTGCCGAGGAAGACCCCGATGGCGGCGACGATCCCCGCTTCCATGGCCATCATGCGCAGCACCTGGCCCCTGGTCGACCCGATCAGCCGCTGCAGCCCGAACTCCCGCCGCCGGTCCGCCGTCGCCATCACCAGCGTGTTCACCATGGAAATCGCGGCGTACACGAGGAGCAGCCCGACGATGAGGTAGTTGACCCAGGCGTTGGCCTGCACCTCCGCCAGGAAGGCCTTGGTCAGCGCCTCCCGGCCGGCCACCTGCACGCCGTCCACGTCCCCGACCCGGCCGCGCAGCGACGCGAGCAGGTCGGCCTCCCCGGTGCCGGGTCGGGCCATGACGAGGATCCGGTCGGCCGCACCCGCGGCCGTGTGCGGTGCGAGCGTGTCGGCCGGCATCAGCGCCGAGGCGGAGGCGGCCGTGGTCCGCAGCGTCGCGACGACGTCCAGGGTGGCCCGGGACCCGTCGCCCAGCCGCATCACGATCTTGGCGCCCACGCCGACGCCCAGCCGTTGCGCGAGGTCCGCGGGCAGGGCGATCGTGTCGCCGTGCAGGGCGTCGAGCTTGCCGCTCTCGACGATGCTCCCCCACGCCGTCGCCACGCCGTCCGCGGTGACGCCGGTGAGGTCCACGCCGTCCTCGTCCTGGGTCGCGTCCGAGGGCTTTTCGTTGTACCCCTTGCTCGTCACGAACGCCGTGGCGCCGGCGACCCCGGGGGTCTGCTGCACCTGCGCGATCAGGTTCGGCGGCAGGTCGCCGGTCGCGGACGTCACCACGGCGTCGGCCAGCAGCGAGTCGGAGTACTGCTTCTCCGCGACCGCCACCTCGGTGGTCTGGAAGTACAGCATGAAGATCGCGAGACCGGTGGCGAGCATGATCGGGGTGACCGCACCGGCCATCGGCATCCAGCGGGCCCGCGCGTTCAGCGAGGCCAGGTAGCCGGGCAGGCCGCCGAGCGCGCGGATCGGCCGGCGCAGCACGCCGACCAGCAGCTTGGTGAGCCCGGGGGCGAACAGCGCGACAGCGGTCGCCACCAGCGTGACGGCCGGGCCCGCCGTGCTCGCCGCGAGCGGGCCGTCGACGACGGTGATGGTCAGGTAGGCCAGCGCCACCGCGCCGATGAGGCTCGAGACCCCCAGCCACAGCCGCGTCGGGGTCAGCCAGCGCGTGGGGATCGCCGTCTCCCGCATCGCTTCGACCGGGCGCGTGCGGCCCGCGTACCGGGCGGCGACGAACGCGGCACCCCACGCCGAGCCCAGGCCGATGAGCGCCGCGGCGACGATCGGGTAGAAGCCCTGCTCGAACTTCAGGACCGGCTGGATCACCCCGAACCCGGTCAGCCGGCCGAAGAGCCAGTCGCCGAGCAGCACGCCGGGGAAGATCGCCAGCGCGGTGCCGAGCGCGCCGATGATCATCGCTTCCCCGGTGATCATCCGGCTCAGCTGGCGCGGGGTCGCGCCGATCGCCCGCAGCATGGCCACCTCGCGGCGGCGCTGCTGCACCGAAAGCGTGAGGGTGCTCGCGACGACGAACATCGCGACCTGCGCCGCGAGACCGCCGAACACGCCCGCGAGGATGATCAGCAGCTCGCCGTCGCCCGCCGCCTTGGCGAACTCGGCGGAACCACGGGCGTCGCCGGTCAGCGTCACCGCGTTCTGGTTGCGCACCGCCGCGGCGATCTGCCCGTTGACGGCGCCGAGGTCGGCACCCGGCGCGAGCTGGACGCCGAAAGCGTCGACCTGCCCGGCGGCGGATCGCAGCCCGCCCGCCTCGGCGGGTGAGAAGAACACCGCGTCGGTCGCCATCCGGCGGCCGGCGTCGGCGATGCCGGTGACCTGGTAGGAGCGGACTCCCCCGCGGACGGCGATGTCGGTCTTCCCGCCGGCGTGCGCGCCGATCCGGGCGGCGGTGGCGGAGTCCAGCACGACTTCGCCTTCGCGCACCGGGGCCGCGCCCTCGGTCAGCCGGTAGGGCGCCAGCTCCGCGGAAGCCCAGCTGTGGCCGGTCTGCGTGCCGGGCACGGACGGGCCGCCTTCGTCGCCGAGCACTTCGGCGTGGAAGGAGACGTCGGGGACCACGTGGGCGACCCCGGGAATCCCGCTGATCGTGCCCGCGAGGCCTTCGTCCAGCCGGACGCGCTCGGACAGCGTCGCGGTCTCGTGGTAGGCGTCCTCGCCGGAGCCGACGGTGGGCAGGTCGTAGGACTGGTTGCCGGCCACCACGATCGGGGCGGCGGCCAGCCGCTGCGGCGGGATCACGGTCCGGATGCCGGTCTCCATCAGGCCGCCGCAGGCGAGCATGACGGCGGTGCCGACGAACACCGAGACCAGGGTGGCGATGAAACCGCCGGTGCGGTAGCGCAGGGTGCGCAGGACGAGGGCCAGCATCAGCGCGTCAACTCGCTCAGCCAGGGGCCTTCCTGCGGCCGCTGCTCGGTGCGCGCGACGAGGTTGGTCATCCGCCGGGCGACCTCTTCGGGGTTAGGCTGCCGCAGCTCGTCGACGACCCGGCCGTCGGCGAGGAACAGCACGCGGTCGGCGTAGGAGGCGGCGACCGGGTCGTGGGTGACCATCACGATGGTCTGCCGGGAAACGCTCTTCGCCTCCCGCAGCAGGGAAAGGACTTCCTGGGCCGACCGCGTGTCCAGCGCCCCGGTCGGCTCGTCGGCGAAGATGACCTCGGGGTGGGTGACCAGTGCCCGGGCGATCGCCACGCGCTGCTGCTGCCCGCCGGAGAGCTCCGCGGGCCGGTGGTGGCGCCGCTGGCCGAGCCCGACCTGTTCGATGACCCGGCGCACGAGGTCGGGTTCCGCTCGCCGTCCCGCCAGCCGCAGCGGCAGCGTCACGTTCTGCTCGACGTCGAGCGCGGGCAGCAGGTTGAAGGCCTGGAAGACGAACCCGATCCGGTCGCGCCGCAACCGGGTCAGCTCGACCTCACGCATCTGGCTGAGATCCGTGCCGCCCAGCAGGACCGTGCCGGACGTCGGCTTGTCCAGGCCGGCCGCGCAGTGCAGCAGCGTGCTCTTGCCCGAACCCGACGGCCCCATCACGGCGGTGAACGTGCCACCGGCGAAGCCCGCCGTCACGTTGTCCAGGGCCAGGACCTGAGCTCGGTCCTTGCCGTACGCCTTGCGTACGGACAGCAGCCGCACGACTTCGACCGTGTCGTCTTGCTGGTACATCTGCGGCTCCCCTGGCGTGCCTTCGCGTCCTTCGATCCGTTACCGCGACCACGTTATTGAGGTGCGGCCCGGTTTCCGAGGGTGCTAGGGAGCGGAACTTTGCGGGGGTTAGCACTACCGCGGGAAACGGGCCTGCCTGCGCATAATGGCTGCATGACTAGCGGAAGCCCGGTCGCCACCATGACGCGGTCGCTGCTGCGCGACGGCGGGCGGGCGACAGTGCGCGGCGGCGCGCTCGCCGTGGTGGCGGTGACCGAACTCGTGGTGTTCGTCGTCGTGGTCACCGCCGGCTCGCTGATCGGCGTGGGCGTGGGCCTGTTCATGCTGCCCCCGGCCGTGCTGCTGATGCGGTACCTGACCGATCAGGTCCGCGCGTCGGCCGAAGCGTGGTCGGGCGTGCGGATCAATTCCCCGTACCTGCCGGAACCGGCCGGGAGCTCGGCGCTGCGCCGCTGCCACCACCTGCTCGGCGACCGGGCGAACTGGCGCGACGCGCTGTGGCTGCTGGTCGACAGCTCCGTGGGCATCCTGCTCACCCTCACCCCGCTCGCCCTGGTCGCGCACGGCCTGCGCGGACTGGCGATGCCGTTCCTCGTCGGGTCCGACGCGGCCGAGTGGCTCGGCAGCTGGTACGTCGTGATCCCGGTGGAGGACCCGACGACGGCCTGGTTCGCCGCCATCCTCGGCCTGGCGCACTTCCCGCTCGCGCTGTGGAGCGCGCCGCACCTCCTGCGCCTGCACGCGAAGCTCGCGGCGACCCTGCTGTCGCCGACCGAGGTGACCCGGCTGACGAACCGCGTGCAGCACCTGTCGGAAAGCCGCGACGACGCCGTGGGCTCCCAGGCGACCGAGCTGCGCCGCATCGAACGCGACCTGCACGACGGCGCACAGACCCACCTCGTCGCGATGGGGATGACGCTCGACGCCGCCATGCGCGTGCTCGATTCCCACCCCGAGGCCGCGCGGTCCTTGATGGACGAGGCGAAGAACAGCTCGGCCAGGGCGTTGCAGCAGCTGCGCGACCTGGTCCGCGGCATCCAGCCGCCGGTGCTGGTGGACCGCGGCATCGCGGACGCGATCCGCACGCTGGCGATCGAAAACCCGCTGCGCATCGAGACGACGATCGACCTGCCCGGCCGGCCGTCCCTGGCGGTCGAGACCGCCGCGTACTTCTCGGTGTCCGAAGTGCTGAACAACGCGATGAAGCACTCCGGCGCGCAAAGCGGCGCGATCAACGTCCACTACGAGTCCGGCCGCCTGGTCATCAACGTCAGCGACAACGGCCGCGGCGGCGCGAACACCGAGCACGGAACGGGCCTGCGCGGCATCGAAAAGCGGCTCGCGCCGCTGGACGGCTTCGTCACGATCCTCAGCCCGCTCGGCGGGCCGACCATGGTGACCATCGAAATCCCCTGCGGCCTCGAGCCCTGAGCGGTTCCCCCGGCCTCAGTGCTTCAGGTAGGCCAGCACCGCGAGCACCCGCCGGTTGGCGTCCTCGGACTGCGGCAGGTTCAGCTTGGCGAGGATGTTGTTGATGTGCTTGGAAACGGCCTTCTCCGAAACCACCAGCTCGCCGGCGATGTTGCTGTTGGAGCGGCCTTCGGCCATCAGCTTGAGGACCTCGCGCTCCCGGGCGGTCAGCCGCTCCAGCCGGTCGTCGCGCGTGTTGTGCGTGAGCAGGCGGGTCACGACGTCCGGGTCCATCACCGTGCCGCCGAGGGCGACCTGGCGGACGGCGTCCACGAACTGGTCGCCGTGGAACACGCGGTCCTTGAGCAGGTAGCCGACCGAGCCTTCGCCGTCGGCGAGGAGTTCGTCGGCGTACAGCCGTTCCACGTACTGCGAAAGGACGAGCACCGGGAAGCCCCGGATCTGCCGCCGGGCTTCGATCGCGGCGCGGAGTCCCTCGTCGGTGAACGACGGCGGCAGCCGGATGTCGACGATCGCGATGTCGGGCCGCTCGCGCAGCATCGCTTCCAGCAGGTCCGGCCCGTTGTCCACGGCCGCGCAAACCTGGAATTCGTGCGCCTCCAGCAGCCGCACCAGACCGTCCCTGAGCAGGAACTGGTCTTCACCGATGACCACGCGCACTTGTCCGTCCCCCGCTTCGAGCCCGACCACGACGACCATCATAGGGCCGCGTCAGTCGGACTCGGCGACCACGCAGACGCCCAGCGCGCGGTGGCGCGGGTCGTAGTCGGCCAGCAGGACGGCGCCGGTCGCCGTGCCGTCCGCGAGCGGTGCCCACAGCCCTGTGCACGGGAACCCCGCCGGGGCCACGATCGCGCCCGGCCGGGAACCGGTGCGGGCGAGCCCGCTGCCGATGACGACGGTGTCCGGTGACCCGAACCCGGCCACGGTGGCCGGCACGGCGTCCGGTGCCACGTCGGGGAGGTAACCGACGCTGACCGCCCGGCCGCCGCCGGCTTCGAACAGCAGAGCCGTTGCGGCGTCACCGATGCGCTCCGGCGTGTCGTACGGGGTGACGCCCTGGTCCGTGATCAGGACCAGCACGCGCCGGAAACCGTGGCGCCGCACGTAGGAACCGGCGATCTTCAGTGCGCTGAACGGGGCCAGGCCGCCCTGCCCGGACACGGAAAACCCGAGCGGCCCGCCGGGCAGCACCGCGGTGAGGTTCACCGGCGCCGACAGCCGCGGGTCGAACTCGGGCGCCGCGTGGGCGACGATCGCGAGGTCGATCCGCTCGCCGGACAGCTGCCCGGCGAGCAGCTCGCGAGCCATCGCCAGAAACGGGTTGCCGCGCGCCCGCGTCACCCGGGAAGGCCGGAAACCGATCTCGTGCCCGCGGCTGAGGTCGGCGAAGTACCGGTGCAGCTCGGGGACGTCGATTTCCCGGTCGCCCGGGCCGAATTCACGCCGGATGGCCAGCGCCAGGCGCAGCGGCAACGGCTGCAGACCCGGCAACGGCGCGGTGGCAAGGGGAATCGCGGCGGCACGGTACATCGTTCAGCGCTCCGCGCCCACGGCCAGCGGCGGGGCGAACTCGTGCAGGTGCTGGCGGCGCAGCAGGTCCGCGGGCTCGTCCCGCTCGCTGACGCGGTAGTCGCGTCCACCGTGGACGATGACCTCGGCCGGGTAGCCGTGGCTGAGGAACAGCACGGGCGACGCCGTCGGGCCGTAGGCCCCGGAGCGCGTGACGCCGATCAGGTCGCCGGCGCGGACCGACGGCAGGGCGGCCTTCTTGGCGAGCACGTCGTTGGGCGTGCACAGCGGCCCGGTCACCTGCCAGATTTCGGTGGCGGGCTCGTCGATGCGGTTGAGCAGCCGGACCGGGAAGTCGCGCTTGACGTAGGACCCGATGCCGACGGCCGCCATGTGGTGGTTGGTGCCGCCGTCGGCGACGGCGAAGTTCTGCCCCAGCGACGTCTTGGTGTAGCGGACGCGCACGACGTAGGTCCCGGCGGTGGCGGCCAGGTACCGGCCGAGTTCCATGACGAGCCGCGTCGCGGGGTGCCGCTGCGCGAACTCGTCGATCACCGGGTTGAGCATCGAGGCGAGCAGGTCGGCGTCGAGGTCCTTCTCGCCGTCGAAGTAGGCGACCCCGAGGCCGCCGCCGACGTCGACCATCTCGAGCGGGAACCCGATCCGGCGCGAGACGCGCTCGGCGAGTTCGAAGATGCGCCGCGTGTTCTCGACGATCGGCTCCTCGTCGAGGATCCGCGTTCCCATGTAGACCTGCACGCCCATCAGCCGCAGGTGCGGGTGCCGGTCCACGAGGCCGTCCGACGCGAGCAGCTGCTCTTCGTCGATGCCGAACTGGCGCGGCTTGCCGCCCATGGTGAGGCCCGAGCCCTTGACCGCGAAGCTCGGGTTCACGCGCAGCGCGACCCGCGCTTCGACGCCCCGGTCCCGCGCGAGGTCGTCGAGGAGCCGGAGCTCGCCGAACGACTCGCAGACGACGGTGTAGACGCCTTCGTCCAGGCAGGCGGCCAGTTCCGCGGCGCTCTTGCCGGGGCCGAGGAAGATGATGTCCTCGCCGGCGACGCCGGCCCGCCGGGCGGTGATCAGCTCGGCCATCGACGACACCTCGGCCCGCGCGCCGTGCGCGTGCAGCAGCGCGCAGACGGAGATGTTCGGATTGGACTTCAGCGAGTAGAAGATCTCCAGCCGCGGGTGGAACTTCTCCCGCAGCCCGGTCAGCCGGTCACCCAGCTCGTTCCCGTCGTAGACGAAGAGCGGGGTGCCGTGACGCTCCGCGAGTTCGGCGATGCCGATCCCCTGGATTTCGAATTCGACACTCATGCAGCGCTCCTCATTTCCGGAAGACCATGGCGGAGAACGTCGACCCCAGGCCGACGGAGATCATCAGGTAGTACGCCCCGGGTGCCAGCAGCCCCAGACCGTTCGCGGTGTGGTAGTTGAGAAAAGGGTCGGCGCAGAAGCAGTGCCCGGTCGTCCCGACGTTGTCGAGGAAGATCTTGGCGCGCGGGATGCCCAGCGCGCCGCTCGCGCGGACCCAGGAGATCTTGTTGACGTTGTGCGGCAGCACGAGGTCGATGTCGTCGACGGTCAGCCCGGCCGCCGCGACGGCCTCGCGCGCGACGTCCGCGACCGTACCGGGGTAGATCTGCCGGAACTGCGCGGCCTGCTCGTCGTCGAGGATGACTTCGCCGCCCGGGCCGCCGAGCGTGGCGGTGGCGTAGCCGAGCAGGGTGTCCTGCTCGTCGCCCGGTCCGACGAGGACGGCCGCCGTGGCCTCCCCCATGATCGCGACGTCGGGGATGACCTGCGCGGAATGGGTGAACGCCTTTTCGCCGGTGAGGATCAGCGCGAGCGCGTCGGGATCACCGTCGGCGGCCAGCAGCGTGCCGCACAGGTCGACCGCGAGCAGCCCGGAGGCGCAGGCGTGGTCGGTGAGGGTGAACAGGGTCGCGTGGCCGAGCCCGAGCGTCTCCCGCACGTCGACCATGGGATCGACGGGGTAGGGGTTCGCGCCGGGCATGGTCTTGGCGCGGACGACGTAGCGGACGCGCTCTTCCTGCCCGACGAGGGAATCGAGCTTGCTGACGGCGCCCAGCACCATGTCCGCTTCGGACTCGCTCGACCGGCAGACCTCGGACAGGCCGTACATCCGGCGGAAGCGGCGCACCTGCGTCGCCGAGAGGGCCAGCTCCTCCTGCAGCGACTCGATCGAAACGGTCGTCGGCACGTAGGTCGACACCGCCACCAGCGAGGTCATCGCGCCATCAACTCCCATCGGGGTTCGCCACCGGTTCCCGGTCCCGGAGAAGGATTGCGGCGCACGCTGACGGGGCACTGACGACCTGCTGACCCGGCCTGGGGGGCCGTTCCGGAACCCGCGGGCCGGCCCACACCCTCACCCGAGCGACGACCCGCCGACGGGCACCCGGAGTCTCCGCTGGCGCGTCAGCTTCCGCGGGCCGGCCCACACCCTCAAACCTGAGCGTCGACCCGCCGGCGGGCACCCGAAGTTTCCGCCAGCGCGGCCAACGCGTCGGCCTCCGCGACCTCGTCCTCCAGACCGCGAGCCAGCTCCACCGCTCGTTCGTGGTGGGCCGCCGCCTCGGTGTGGTGGCCGAGGGCGGTGTGCACCCGGCCCAGCGCGGTGGTGGCGATGCGTTCCCACCACCGGTCGCCGGCCTCCTGGGCCAGGGCGACGGCCTGGCGGAGGCAGTTCGTCGCCTCCGGCAGGTCGCCGTGGGCGTGGCGGATGATGCCGAGGCCGGTCAACGCCATGCTTTCGCCCCAGCGGTCCCCCGCGGCCCTGGCGTACGCCAGGCCGTGTTCGAGGTGGTGCCGGGCGTGCCGGGGCGAGGCCGAAAAGCCGAGCCCGATGGCGGCGAGCGCCTCGCCCCAGCGGTCGCCCGCCTCGCGGGCGAGGGCCAGTCCCCGGCGGAAGTCCGCGGCGCTCTCGGCCCGGCGGCCGGCGTGGTGGTGCAGGTCGCCGAGGCCGACGAGCGCGCGGGCTTCGCCGCACCGGTCGCCGGCCGCGCGGTACAGCCGGACCGCGCGGCGGTGGTGGGCCAGCGCTTCGCCGTGGCTGCCGCCGCGGGCGTGGATGAAGCCGAGGTGGTTGTGGGTCTTGGCCTGGCCCCAGCCGTCGCCGTTCGCGAGGTCGAGCGCGAGGGCGCGGTGGTGCTGGCCGACCGCCTCCGCGAAGTCGCCGCTGCGCCAGTGGGCGAGCCCCAGGTTCTTGCGCAGCTCCGCCTCCGCGACCGGCTCGTCCAGCGTCCGGACCACGCGCAGGGCGAGCCGGTGGGTCCGGATCCAGTCGTGCACGTGCCCGCGGACGAAGTAGAACCGCCACAACGTCTGGACCAGCTGCCAGCAGTGCCGCGGCCGGTCCCGCGCGGCCGCCGCGGCGACCGCGGCGAGGTTCGCGCGCTCGGCCTCCAGCCAGGCGAGTGCCTCGGCTTCGGTGCCGAAGCGCGGTCCGCACGACGGCGGCGATCCGGCCGGCGGGAACCGTTTCCTCGTCGGCTCCAGCACGTCGGCCGCTCGCCCCGCGACGTGCAGGTAGTAGTCGAACATCCGGTTCGCCGCCGCTTCCCGGGGCTCGGCGGGGCCGGCGAGGCCGGTGGCGCGGGCGTGATCGCGGATGAGGTCGTGGAACCGGTAGCGCCCGAGCGCGGGCTGGGCCAGCAGGTGGACGTCGACGAGTTCCTCGAGCAGCGACTCGGTCTCGCGCAGGTCCCGGCCGGCGATCGCCGCGGCGGCGAAGGCGTCGACGTCGGTGCCCGGGAATTCGCCGAGCAACCGGAACAGCCGCTGCTGCGGTGCGGTGAGCTGGCGGTAGGAGAGGGTGAACGCCGCACCGACGCTGCGGTCTCCGGTGCTCAGCTCGGCCAGCCGCCGGTGCTCGTCGCACAGCAGGCCGGCCAGGTGCTTCACCGTCCACATCGGACGATCGCGCAGCCGGGCGGCGGCGATGCGCAGCGCCAGCGGCAGGTAGCCGCACAGCCGCGCGAGCTCGCCGAGCGCCGGATCCCGCCCGGTGCGCTCCGCACCGGCGACCCGGGTGAGCAGCTGCGCGGCTTCGGCCGGGGCCAGGACGTCCAGCGACAGCGTGGTGACGGCGTCGATGCTGGTCAGCCGGCCCCGGCTGGTGATCAGCACGAGCGAGCCCGGGCCGCCGGGCAGCAGCGGCCGGACCTGGGCGGCGTCGGCCGCGTCGTCGAGCACCACCAGCGCGTTGCGGCCCACCAGCAGGGACCGCCAGAGCGCGGCGCGCTGGTCGAGCTGCTCGGGAATCCGGGCCCCGTCCACGCCGAGCTGGCGCAGCAGCGAGTCCAGCGCGGCCTCGGGCGCCAGCGGGCCGTCCGGGCCGTGGGCGTGCAGGTCGGCGAACAGCTGCCCGTCCGGGAACCGGTCGGCGAAGCGGTAGCCGAGGTGGACGGCCAGCGCGGTCTTGCCGACCCCCGCCATCCCGCAGATGCCGTACACCGCGGCCCGGCCGGCGGCCCCGATAAGCCGGACGGTCTCGCCCACGCGGCCGACGAAGTGCTCGACGTCGCGCGGGAGGAAGTTGCTGCTGCTGCCGAACGGCCGGGCCGCGGCCGGCACCTCCTGGCGCAGGACGTGCAGCCGGGCCGCGCGGATCTCCGGCCCGGGTTCGATGCCGAGTTCGGTCGTCAGCCGCGCGTGCAGGTCGTCGAACAGCGCGAGCGCGGCGGCCTGCCTGCCGCTGCCGGCCAGGGCGACCATGAGCCGGGCGTGCAGCCCTTCGTGCATCGGTTCGGCCTCGCGCATGCTCTCCAGCTGCGCGACGACCTCTTCGTGCCGGCCGAGCGAGATCCCCGCGTCGGCGTGGGCGAGCGCGGCCGACAGCCGCCGCCGCGAAAGCGCGGCCACGGCGGCGTGGTGGTGCAGGACGTCGTGGCCGGCCAGCACCGGCCCGCGCCAGCAGGCCATCGCCTCCCCCAGCGCGCGGAAGACACCCTCGCGGTCTTCGGCCGCCTTCGCGGCGCTGGCTTCGTCGAGCCGGGCGTCGAAGCGGAGGACGTCGAGCTGGTCGGGCCCGCCCTCGAGCCGGTAGCCGCCGCGCCCGGTGGCCGCCAGTCGCAAGTGCGGGTGCAGCAGCGCGCGCACCCGGCGCACGGAGCTGCCGATCAGGTCGAGGTGCGAGCGAGGCGGCCGGCCGTTCCAGAGAACGTCGACGATGTCGTCCACGGCGACCGGCCGGTTCGGCTGCAGGGCCAGCAGGCCGAGCAGCCGCGCCCACCGGGTGTCCCCGGGGTGCTGCTGGGCACCACGGGCCTCGACGAGCAGCGGCCCGAGAACACCGACCCGCGTGGCGGCCTCGGCCGGCTCCCCCGGCCCCGGTTCGAGCGCGGCGACCAGCTGCCGGAGCGAAGCCTTCCGCGGGTTCCGCGTCCGGCCCTGTTCGAGGTAGCGCACGGCCCGAACGCTGACGCCGGCCCGCCGCGCGAGTTCGGCCTGCGTGATGCCCAGCTCGGCGCGACGCCGCCGCAGCAGCGCCGAGAACGGTTCGGACCCCGCCGCCGGGACGGCGTGATCGGTGTGCGGATGGCCTCCCCTGCCGGTGTCCACCTGTCCGATTCTGCCAGCGCCGGGCCGCCGGTGCCGGTGGTTCCGGCGGGCTTCGCCGCGGGCGGACAGCGGCTTCGAGGGTCGGCACTCGTGGGCCCGGACGGCGCGTTCACGCCGCTGACCAGCTCCGATGTCGCCGGCCCGGCCGGGCACAGGGGCGGTGAAGCGGCAATCTGCCTCCGCTTCGGCGTCAGGCGGACGGTTCCCCGAAGGCCTTGAGCAGCAGCCGGTGCAGGGTGTCCTGCTCGCGTGGGGTCAGCCGGGCGAGCAGCTCGCCGGTGACCGCGGCCGAAACCTCCTCGACCGTGCCGACCGTGGCGCGGCCGTCCTCGGTGAGGGTCAGCACGTGCCGGCGGCGGTCCTCGGTGTCGCGCTCCCGCGACACCCAGCCCGCGGCCTCGAGCCGGTCGAGCACCTTGACCAGGTCGCTGCGGTCCAGGCCGAGCCGGTCGGCGACGCGCTGCTGGGCCAGCGGTCCGTACTCGCCGATGCAGACCAGGACGTAGTAGTCGCGCAGGGCGACCCCGCGCCCGGCCAGCGCCGCGTCGATCCGGCCGACACCGCTGCGGTGCAGCTGCCCCATCACGTAGGTGGGCCAGCGCAGCAGCGCCCGGGGACGGTCGGACGGGGAAGCGGCCATGCCCGCGATCCTAGCGACGGACTGCGGGTTGCTTCAATTGTAGGCGTTCCCTACAGTATGAATCATGAAAGAATCTGCCATCGCGCTCGTCACGGGCGCGAGCCGCCCGCAAGGCCTCGGCTTCGCCGTCGCCCGCGAGCTCGCCCTCCGCGGCCACCACGTCGTCCTCGCCGGACGCAACCTCGACCGGACACGCGCACTGGTCGCGCAGCTCGCCGGCGAAGGTCTTTCCGCCGACGGGGTCCGCCTCGACGTCACCGCTCCGGACGACGTCTCGGCCTGCGCCGGATTCCTCCGCACCAGAGCCGGCCGGCTCGACGTCCTGGTGAACAACGCCGCCGCCATGCCCGACTTCGCCACGACGTCCCTGCTCGACGCCGACCTGACCGAAGCCCGCACCGCCTACGACGTGGACGTCCTCGGCACCTGGGCGCTCGTGCGGGCCTGCCTGCCGTTGCTGCGGGCCGCCCCCGCCGCCCGGATCGTCAACGTCTCCAGCGGCGCCGCCGCCCAGATCGACGCCGGGGCCGGCCTGACCGGAGGCGTCCGGTCACCGGGCTATTCGCTGGCCAAGTACGCCCTCAACGCGTTCACCGCGACCCTCGCCGCCGAACTGCGCGGCACCGGGATTCTGGTCAACGCGGTCGACCCGGGCTCGGTCGCCACCCACCCCGAGCGCGGCGACGACGCCGGCGACCGCTCCCCCGCGGAAGCGGCCCTCGACATCGTCCGGGCGGCGACCCTGCCCGCCGGCGGCCCCACCGGCGCCCTGCTCAGTGCCGTCGCCCCAGCGCTTCGCGCTTGACGAACCCGATCACCCCGGTCGCGACGAAGAGCACCGCGCCCACGATGATCAGCCAGAACAGCCCCTTGACGACGATCCCGAGCACGACCAGGACGGCCCAGATGACGAGCAGGGCAACGAGGATTCCCATGGCGGTTCCCTTCTGAACGGTCAGCACGGAGATACCCCGCGCGCCGGGTGCCTACTCGCCAAGGCCCCCTTCCGTGGAGACGCCCGGGACAAACCGGTCCATTGTGGACATTCTGCGCACCGATCAGTGGGTTTCCGCGGCGTAGCCGCCGTCGATGGCGAAGGTGGCGCCGGTGATGTTGCCCGCCACCCGGTCGCTCGCCAGGAACGCCACCAGGTTCGCGACCTCCGCGGGCCGGGTGAAGCGGCCGGTCACGGCGTGGGCCGCCGCCTCGCCGGCGACCGCGTCCGGGTTCGCGCCCGTGGTCGCGGCCAGGGTTTCGGCCACTCCGCCGGCGCCGAGCCACAGGTCCGTCGCCACCGGGCCGGGGTTGATCGTGTTGGCGCGGATGCCGCGGGAGCCGAACTCCTTCGACACCGACTTCGTGAAGTTGACCAGCGCCGCCTTCGCCGCGCTGTAGTCGATGACGCCGGGGTCGGGCAGGACCGCGTTGACCGAGGCGACCGTGACGATGCTGCCCCGGCCCGCGGTCACCATCGTCGGCAGCACGGCCCGCGTGGCCCGGACCGCGCTCAGCAGGTTCAGCGTCACCGAGCGCGTCCACTCGTCGTCGGTGACCAGCAGGAACCCGTTCGGCCGCGGGGTGACGGCGCCGACGTTGTTGACCAGGACGTCGATGCGCCCGAACTCGGCCAAGGCGAGTTCCGCCAGCCGGCCCGGACCGTCGGCGGTGCCGAGGTCCACGGCGAGTGCGTGCGCCTTCCCCGCCCGGACGAGGGCTTCCAGGTCCGGTCCCGGGACGCGCGCGCCGGCCACGACGTGCGCGCCCTCGGCGACGAGAGCGGCGGTGACGGCCAGGCCGATGCCCCGGCTGGCTCCGGTGACGACGGCGACCGCGCCGCCCAATCCGAGCTCCACGGCCTAGATCCCCTGCTCGTGCAGCCAGCCGAGCACGGCATCGGCGACGTCGCGCCAGCCGTGGTCGATGGTGAGCGAATGCCCGCGGCCCTCGAACTGCTTCAGCTCGGTGACCGCGGCGGAATCCCGGTACTGCTTGAACGTCGAGCGCGTGACCACGTCCGGGACGGTGTGGTCCGCGGTCCCGGAGACGAGCAGGAGCGGGCCGCGGTCCGCCCGGTGGGTGTCGACCCGGGCCTGGGAGTGCAGCACGAAGTTCGCGGCCGCGGCCTGGAACAGCGGCCGGGCCGGCGACGGGATCGTCCAGCGCCGATGCAGCTCCGCCGACTCCTCGTCGGTCAGCGCGTTGCCGAAGCCGAACCGGAACTCCTTCTCGCTCAGCGACACGGACCGGTGGAGGTTCGCGGGGTTGCCCAGTGCCGGCAGGCCCGCGCGCAGCTGCGCCAGCGGCAGCGGCAGGACACCCTTGATCTGGGCGGGGTCGATCGCGACGCCGGCCAGGCCGATCCCCTGTCCCAGCAGCTTCTCGGTGATCAGGCCGCCGAACGAGTGGCCGATGAGCACCGGCGGCCGGCCGAGGCCCTCGATGATCGACGCGAAGTGGCCGGTGGCGTCGTCGATGCCGATGTCCGCGACGGCTTCGGGGTGCTGCCGGGCCAGCTCGACGGACTCGGGCTCGTGCGGCCAGCCGGGCGCGACGGGCGCGTACCCGGCCGCCCGGAAGTGGTCGAGCCAGGGGTTCCACGAGGTGGCGTGCAGCCACAGACCGTGGATGAACACGACGGGGGTGCCCGGGTCGGCCATCGATCCTCCAGTTGTCCCGGTTGGTCCCCGAAGCCAACCCGACCGCGGCCACGGCGTCCAAGACCCGTTGCGCCCGGATCGATAGCCGGGGTGGCATCGTTGGCGGCGCACTGCCTCCACCCCCTTCGCGCGGAAGGCCCGCATGGACCTCGACCTCAGGCTGGTGCGGTACTTCGTCACCGTCGCCGACGAACTCCACTTCGGACGCGCGGCCGCCAAGCTGTTCATCAGCCAGCCGGCGTTGTCCAAGCAGATCCGCAAGCTCGAGGCCGACGTCGGCGGCGCCCTGCTGGTGCGCGACAGCCGCCACGTCGCCCTGACCCGTCGCGGCGACCGGTTCCTGCAGCTGGCCCGGCAGTTGCTGGCCACCGCGGACCAGATGCTGCGCGAACCCGCCCCGCACCACTTGCGGATCGCCCACATCTTCGAGCTCGACACGAGCCGGGTGGTGGCCGACGCGTTCCACGCCGCCCACCCCGGCATCCAGCTCGTCCAGAGCCAGATGGACAGCGCCCGCCAGCTGACGGCGCTGCTGAACGACCACCTCGACGTCGCGATCGTCCGCGTGACGAGCGCGCTGAAGGCCGCCCACCCGGCCGGCTGGCAGCACGCGCTGCTGCGGCTGGAGCCGTTCCGGCTGGTCGGCCGTCCCGGCGACCCCCGCCGGGCCTCGGCGTCGGTGCACGAGCGGCCCCTCGAGGTCTTCGCGGACGCGCCGGGCTCGGCGCTGTACAACGTGCACGGCCGGTACTTGAGCTCGCTGGAGCAGCACACCGGCCTCGCCCTGCGCTGGCTGGGCAACCCGGGCACGTTCGACACGTGCCACGCGGCCGTGGCCCGGGCGACCGGGAGCGCGTACCTGCTCGAGTTCGACAGCTACGCCCGGCGCTACGCCGACCTCGGCGTGCCGACCCACCGGCCGCAGGAACTGCAGCCGGTCTACCCGTGGTCGCTGGCGTGGCGGGAGGGGGCGGAACCGGAAGCGGTCCAGGCGTTCCTGGCGATCGCCCACGAGACCGCCGGGCGGCGCCACTGGCTCCACCCGGACCGGGCCGGCGGTGCACCGCTGTGGGCACCACCGGAAGACCTCGCCGTCGCCGGCGTGACCGAAAGCGCCGTGACCGAGGCCGAACGCCAGAACCGCGACGACGCTCCTACACGTCATCCCTGAGGGCGGCCAGCCGCTCCTGGACCCGGGCGTGGCGGAACTGGTACACGCCACCGGTCTGGCGCAGGACTCCGCGGCGGTGCGCGTCGTCGAGGAAGTGCATCAGCCGCCACGGCAGGCGGCCCGTGGCCGCGAGCCACACGTGGTGGACGAAGTAGTTGCCCCACGCCCGGGTCACCAGGACCGACAGGCCGATGCCCACGCCGAAACACACGCCGACCACGATCGGCAGCACCGGGCTCGTCGCCGCCGGGAACACCTGGCCGCCCGCGATGGCGGCCGCCACTCCGTAGCAGACCGCCGCCACGCCGCGGGCCATGAAGAAGCCGAACGCCGCCCCCGCCAGGCCGGCGGCGATGGCCAGTGCCACGTCGTAACGGCCGCCCAGTACCGGGAGGAAGCGCGTCTGGGCGGTGAACGCGAACGCCATCCCGTCGAACAGCCCCACTGACACCATGAACGAAACGGACAACGCGATCGCGCCCGTGCGTTCGTTGCGCAGGATCGTCCCCGGGCTCGACACGCGGCTCGCGTCGACCGGTTCCGCCAGCCACACGTGCACCGCGAACACCAGGCCGAACACCAGCGCCAGGAACACGACCAGGCCGGTGGCCAGCGACCAGCCCAGGCCGAGCAGGACACCCACCACCGCACCGATCGCGAAGCGGCCGGCGAACTTCCGGGCGGCCCCGGCGAAACGCAGCTCGGTGCGCAACGGCTCCGGCGGCCGCCCGAAGCGGTGGGTCAGGTAGGCCGCGCCCCCGAATGACAGGCCGTAGACGGCCGCCAGCGCCGGGCCGTCGTCGAGCCAGCCGGTCGCGACGAAGAACACCGCGATCAGCACGCCGACCAGGCCCGACCGGGTCGTGGCGGGCACCGCGCGGTACAGCTGCCACCAGGCCAGGTCGCGGCTGCGCGTCCGTTCGAGGTGGCGGGCCAGGAAGCCCAGCCAGCGCGTGGCCTGCTCCGCGGTGTACCGCCCGGTCGGGCTCGTCTTCGGGTTCCGCCCGGGCGGCTGCGGCACCTGTGCGTAGGCGTTCGGGACGAACGAGTCGAGCAGCTGCCCTTCGAGGGTTCCGGCGTCTTCGGCGCCGAGCAGTTCGGCGGGATCGGCGCCGGCCCGGCCGTAGCCGATCCGTGCGAGGTCGACCATCAACGGCGTCCGCAGCACCCGGGCCAGTGCCGCGCCGGGATCCCGGCGCAGCCGGTCGGCCACCGGGCGCCAGCGGTCGCCACCGGCGGCTTCCCGCGCGGTCAGGTAGGTGATCGCCTCCTGCCGGTCCACGGGTTCCAGCCGCACCACGGTGGCGGCGTTCAGCACCGGGCCGGACTCGCGCACCACCTGCTCGTATTCGGCGGAGCGGCAGGTCAGCACGAGCGAGCGGCCCGCGGACATGGTCTGGTCCAGCGCGTCGAGCGCCGCGACGCGCAGGTCGGCCGGCATCTCGTCGAGGCCGTCGAGGACGGGCACGACGTGGCCGCCGAGGACGAGCCGGGTGGGGGCGCCGGTCCCGTACTCCCGGGCGTTGAGCAGGGCCGGGTGGTTCTCGGCGAGCCGGCTCGCCAGCCACCGGTCGAGGTGGTCCCGCCGCGGGTCCCACGAGGCCAGCGACAACAGGACCGGCACCGGGGTGTCCGGGGCGCGGGTGCGCAGCAGCTCCAGCGTCAGCATCAGGGCGAGCACCGACTTGCCGGAGCCGGGATCGCCGAGGACGACCAGCTGCCGCACGGGCAACCCGGTGAACGCCTCCGCGATGTCGTCGAGGTCGCCCCGCAGCCGCGGCTTTCCCGGGCGCGCGGCCGCCGACCAGCGCAGCATGATCGGCTGCGGCCGGTGCAGCGAACGCAGCTCGGCTTCGGCGCGCCACTGCCACGTGACGGCTTCGGCCAGTTCGGTGACGGCGCGGTCGAACCGGTGGTGCGGCGCCGGTCCGGGGTCCGGGTCGGTGGGCTCGGTGGGCTCGGTGGGCTCGGTGGGCTCGGTGGGCGCCGCCTCGGCCAGGATCTGCTCGTGGAGCCGCCGCAGGTCGGGATTCGGATCGACGCCCAGCTCGTCGGCCAGCCGACGGCGAAGGGCGTGGAACAGCGTCGAGGCCTCGGCGTAGCGCCCTTCTTTGGCGAGAGCGCGCATCAGGAGCAGGTGCGACAGCTCGCGCGTCGGGTGCTCGCCGCAGAACTCGGTCAGCTCGCGGACGACCTCCGCCGTTTCGCCCAGCCGGAGCCGCCATTCGGCACACAGTTCCACGGCGTCGGCGCGCTGTTCGTCGAGCAGCGCGGCCCGGCCGGCCAGCGTGGTCGTGCGCAGCCCGTCGAGCGCCGGGCCGCGCCAGAGGGCGAGCGCGGTGCGGATTTCTTCGACGGCGTCGACGAGTTTCGCCTGCCCGGCGAGTCCTCGCGCGGCCGCGACGTGACGCCGGAAGCGAAGGGAGTCGAGCTCGTCGGCGTCGATCTGCAGGCGGTACCCGGGGCCGTCGGTGACGATCATGCCGCCGGTCTCGCCGAGCCGGCCCCGCAGCGCGGAGACGCAGTTGCGCACCTGCTTCACCGCCGTCGCCGGCGGCTCGTCCTCCCAGAGCGCGTCGATCATCCGCTCCACCGGGACGACCGAGCCGGGGTTGAGCAGAAGGGCGGCGAGCGCCCGTTG
Source organism: Amycolatopsis sp. A133 (assembly GCF_031082405.1). GTDB lineage: Bacteria > Actinomycetota > Actinomycetes > Mycobacteriales > Pseudonocardiaceae > Amycolatopsis. The sequence goes on along the minus strand of NZ_JAVHJU010000057.1, from coordinate 356,946 downwards.
CTGGCGCGGGCTCGCCAGATGGACCCGGCTCCCGTACGCCTGCACCTCCAGCGTTCCGAGAATCCGGAACCTCATCGCATCCCCCTCGACCGCAAGGCTAGCGCCCGGGCTCCGGAACGCGCAGGTGAAGCGGCGAATGCCGGCGCGAGGACGAAACGAGGACGGCCTCCGGAACCCTAGGGGCACGGCGGAAGAGGGGGATTGCCGGGGCGACCCGGTGGCGGGCGCGTCATTGGGGGTCGCGCCCTCCACCGGGACCGCTCCCGACCCGCGGGAGTCTCGGCGCGGCACCGGCAAAAGTGCCGCTGACATCATGGCTTCCGGCGTTTCACGCCCCACGGAAACTCCTGGTCAGGGCCGCCCCCGTCGCTGCCTCTCCCGGCCCGGTCGGGTGCCGGTTCCGGTCCGGTTGCCCGCATTACTGTCGGTGTCTCGCGGGGTCGCCGCACCGGCGGTGGTCCCGCGGCAACGGGAGGGGAACACCCATGGGGAACCGATGGAAGACCATCCTGCCGGGCGCGCTCGTGCTCGCCGGGGCGGCGAGCGGGATCTGCTGGAGCGTCGCGCCGGTGAGCGCCGGCGCGGCGACGGCAACGGTGGCCGCGGAATGCACGACGTACCGCCCCGCCGACGGCAAGTCGGTCGGCGTGTCCTGCAAGTCCGGCCGGTACCACGTGATCGGAACCGCGTGCAACGAGCGCGGCTGCACCACGATCGGCGGCCCGGTCGTCGACGCCCCGAGGATTTCGTGGGCTTACGCGGGCAGCGGCTACTTCAGCGGCAACATCGCGGTGGGAATCGACTGAGCGAGGGGGAAAGACTGTGAAGATCGCCCGCAAGATCGCTGCCCCGTTCGTCGCCACGGCGTTACTGGCGGCGTCGTTCGTCGCCGCGCCGGCCACGGCGAGCGCGGATGCGAACTGCCCGTACCTCTACCTCTGCGTGTGGGACGGGTTCAACTACAACGGGGCCAAGCTCCAGTTCATCAGGTGCGGCTGGGAAAACATCGGCGCCATGGGCTGGAGCGACCGGATCAAGTCGTTCAAGAACAACCAGTCGCCCGGCGCGACCACCGTGTTCAACAACTGGAACGCCGACACCCGGCACTGGGAGGTGCTCGACACGTCCCGGGCGCCGGAGTTCATCCCGGTGGTGAACTTCCCGATCCGGACCACCGACGGCATCCACGTGTGCTGACGCCGGTCTCGTGGCAGGTGCGGCGGAAACCCAGCGCCGCACCTGCCACACCTCACGACGGCGGGAACGGCGGCGGGACCGGCGGCGGGAACACCGTCGGTACCGGCTCGAAGCCGAGCCGGTCGATCGCCGCGGTGAGGTCCAGGGTGCGTTCCACGGCGAACTGGCTGATGACGTACCGGTTCAGCCGTCCGCGCGGGAACACGCGAGCGAGCGGGGACAGCAGGCCGGCCGGCACGTACGCCGGTCGCGCCGGGACGCCCGCCGAGGCCAGCAGGCCGCGCACGGCCCAGTCGATCGTCACCGGGGCGCGGTCGGCGATGTTGAACACCCCCGACCGCACCGTTTCGGTGGCCGCGGCGAGCAGGCAGGCACGGGCCAGGCTGTCCACCGCGGTCATGCTGACCAGGACCCGGCCGGTGCCGGGGACCAGCAACCGGTTCCCCCGCACGTTTTCCAGCAGCCGCGGCAGGAGGGTCGGGTCGCCGGCGCCGTGGACGGCGTGGGGCCGCAGGACGATCGCCTCGCGCGCGATGACCAGCACGAGCTGTTCGGCCGCGGCCTTGGCGGCCGCGTACGCGTTGAGGTAGCGGCTCACCGGGGCTTCGTGCTCCTTCGCGCGCACAGTCGGCCGGTACGGGTCGTACACGCTGGCACTGCTGACGTGGACGATGCGGGCCCCGGGGAACGACGCCAGCACGTGGTGGGTGCCGAGCAGGTTGGTCCGCCACACCTCGCGGGCCACGCCGGTGTCGGTCGCGGCCGCCGCGCAGTGCACCACCGCGTCGACGTCGGGCGGGTCGGCGAGCTTGGCCGCCGTGATGTCCCACGCGCGGTACGCGGCCCCGCCGACGTGCCGGGCGTCCGCCGCCGCGCGCCTGCCGAAGGCCGTCACCGGCCAGCCCGCCGCCGCGGCGGCCCGGCAGACCGCGCCGCCGACGAACCCGGTCGCGCCGGTCACCGCGAGCCTCACGGCCTCCTCGCGGTCATCAGCTCGCGCAGGCGTCCCCGGTCGAGCTTGCGGGACCGGCCCGAGCGCGGCAGTTCCGCCAGGACGACGATGCGATCGGGCACGGCTTCGGCGTCGATGAGCGCCGGCAGCTGCCGGCGCAGCCGCCGGACGAGGCGGGCCGGGTCCACCGACGGCTCGGGCACGACCGCGAGCACCACGGTCTCGTCCTCGGTCACCGGATCGGGGGTCCCGACCATCGCCGCCTCCCGGACGCCCGCCAGCAGCGCGATCGACGGCTCGTACAGGCCGGGGTAGATGTTGTAGGTGCCCCGGATGAGCATGTCCTTCTTGCGGCCCGTCATGACGATCCGGCCGTCGCCGTCCAGCCGGGCCAGGTCGCCGGTGGCCAGTTCGGTCAGCGGTGGCGCACCGAGGTAGCCGAGGCAGGCGTTGGGTGCCGACACCAGCAGTTCGCCGTCGGCGGCGATCCGGGCGGTCACCCCGGGCGACGGCGTTCCGAGCAGATCACCTGGCAGCCCCCGCTCGAGGTGCGCCAGCTTGTCCTGCGCGCGGGCGACGGCGAGCGGGATCGCCTCGGTCATCGCGTAGATCGAGAGCACTTCGCCGCCGGGCACCGCGGCCATCGCCTGCCGCAGCACGGCGGCTGCCGCGGGCGCCGACCCCAGCACCAGCCGGCGGACGTGCCCGGGCCACCGCGGGAGGACGGCGAACACCTCGGCCAGGTGCACCGGCACCCCGTAGGCGTGGGTCACCCGGCGAGCCACGAGGTCCTGCGCGAAGCGTTCCGGCGGTGCGGACGGCTTCGGCAGCGACAGCCGGGCCCCGCCCAGCAAGGCGGGCAGGCCGGCCATGATGCCGTCGGCGTGCAGCACGTCCCCGGGCGCGAACGGCAGGTGCTCCCCCAGCATCGTCACCGCCGAGGTGAGCGACCGCAGCGAGTGCACGACGCCCTTCGGCTGCTCGGTCGTGCCCGAGGTGAACACGATCAGCGCGGGTGCGTCCCCGTCCCGGTCCGGGGCCGGGCCCGCCGCCGGGGCGCGGCCGAGGAGGTCCTTCAGCGACCACGCCGAGCGCGGCACGCCCGGCAGCCGGCGTCCGATGTGGACGTGCCGGATGTTCCGATCGCCGATCGGCTGCCGCAGATCCGGCACCGGCCAGCCGCGGCGCCGGCAGTAGGTGCGGGCCGGCCCGACCACGCTGGCGGTGTAGAACAGCGACTCCGCGATCAGCCAGCGCGGGCGGTAGGCCCGCAGCCGCGCCGACACCAGGGCCGGGCCGACGGCTGTGTCCGCCGAGATGAGTACGGCGCCCGCCTGCAGCGCCCCGAGGAACAGGCTGATGGCGGTGGCCGAGTTCCGGACGGCGAACAGCACGCCGTCCCCGGGCTTCAGTCCCCCGGCCCGCAGCCCGGCGCCCACCGCGAGCGCGCGGCGGCGCAGTTCGCCGAAGGTCGTCGTCGTGCCGTCCGGGTCGATGACGGCCACCTCGCCGGGCCGCCTGGCCGCTTCGGTCAGGAATCGGGTCACAAAATCGGTCATGCGCGGCTGACCTCCAGTCGCCGGTAGGCGGGGAAGAGCACCCCGGGTTCGGCCCGGCGTGCGGTGATCCGCAGCGGCGCGCTGTCGAACAGCGTGCCGAGAACGGCGTGGATCTCGGCCATGGCCAGCGGGTAGCCGAGGCAGAAGTGCGGGCCCGCCCCGAACCACAGCCGCCGCAGCTCCGGCGGGTGCGCGCGGCCGAGGTCGAACCCGCCGTGCGCCTTGGCGCAGTTGAGGGTCGACAAAACGATCCGGTCGCCGGCACGCACCCCGACCCCGCCGATCCGCCCGGACCGGACCGCGTTGCGCAGGATGATCGGCGCGGGGGTGATCAGGCGGGCCGTCTCGTTGATCGCGGCCGCCACGAGTTCTTGGTCACCGTGCCGGTGGGCCTCGGCGACGCGGGCCAGCTCCCCGTGGTCGTGCAGCACCGCCACCATCCGGGGCAGCAGGCTGGTGATCGTCTCGGTGCCCGCGATCAGGAACGCCGACGCGAGCCCGCGCGCCTCGGCTTCGGTCAGGCCGAAGCTGCGCATCCGGCCGACCGCGGTGTTCTCGTCACCCTTTTCCCAGGCGAGCGAGGTGGTGGTGCCGAGGTCCGCGACGATCGCGCGGGCCCGGGCGATCTGCCGGTCGGTCAGGCTGAGCCTGCCCAGCTTGACCAAGCCGATGATCTCGGTGGCCTGCCCGGTCATCCGCAGGTACGCCGCCTCCCGCTCCGCCGTGGACCCCGTCACGGTGAACCCGACCAGCGCGCTGGTCACGGCCCCGGCCACGATCTTCGTCGTGCGCACGACGTCCACCGGACGGCCACTGCGCAGGGCCTCGGCCGTCCGGGCCAGTGGCTCCGTGCACGCGGTTTCGATCAGCCGCCGGACGTAGGCGGGCGTGAAGAACTCGGCGAGCTTGCGCCGCATCGCCCGGTGGTCCGGGCCGTCCATGTTGACCAGCATCGAGGAGCCGAAGACCGGGGTCCACAGGTCCGCCTCGGTGCCGCCGCCGCTGCGGAACGTCCCGGTGTCGGTCAGCACTTCCCGGGCCGCCGCCGCCTCGTTCACGACGACCCCGAGCCCGGGTACCCGCACCACGGGACCGAGCCGGCCGAGGACGCGGACCACCGGGTACGCGAGCGGGTGCGCCGCCAGTTGCAGCCGCAGCTCGTGCGCGCCCGCCCTCATCGCACGTCCACCGTTTCACCGCGGTAGCCGTGGCGGGTGTACCAGGCGAAGGTGTTGCGGATGCCCCACGCCTTCGTCCGCCGCTGCGACCAGTACACGACCATGTCCCGCCGCCGCCCGTAGGCGCGGGTGACACACCGGACGCGGTTCACCAGGGTGCGGTCTTCGTGGTCTTCCTCGATGCACGTCCGGGGATAACCGCCGCACCGCTCGTACAGGCTCGCGGTGATGGCGGTGTTCCCGCCCGCGCACAACAGGTACGGCCCGAGGTACGCCGGCCCCCGGTTGGCGCGGCGGAACCGTGCGGCGTACCCGCCGAACGCCACCAGGAACGCCAGCACGGCCCGCTCCGCCCTCGGCACGGCGAAGTCGTCGGTGCGCGCCTTGAACCGGCCCCCGACCAGTTCCAGCCCGGAGGCGAAGCCCCGCAGGACGGCTTCCGTCCACTGTGGAGCGACGAGGCAGTCGGCGTCGGTGCGGGCCAGGTGGGTGGCCCCGTTCGCGATGGCCTGGCGCATGCCGGTGTCACAGGCGGCTCCGGTGCCCTTCTGCGGTTCGCCGATCACCCGCACGTCCATCTCGGGGTGCGCGGCGGCGAACGAGCGGACCACCTCGGCGGTCGCGTCGGTGCTCGCGTTGTCCACCACCAGCACGGTGAAGTCGCGGTGGCGCTGAGCGGCGAGCGACCGCAGCGGCCCCTCGATCCACTTTTCCTCGTTGTACGCGGGGATGATTACCCACAGCGACAACCGGGGCTTCGCCCCGGGCCGGGGGCTTCGCCACCCGGACCCCCGAAAAGCGGGCCGCGTCATGACGGCAGCTCCGCGAACACAGTGCCGACGCTCACGCCGCCGGCCAGCCCGATGAACGCGACCTTGTCGCCGGGACCGCACCGGCCCGATTCCAGCGCCAGGCTCAGCTGCAGCGGCAGGCTGCACGAGGCGACGTTGCCGTGGTCGGCGATCGTCACGACGAGCCGGTCCTCGGGCACTCCGCTGCACTCGAGGAACACCCGCAGGTGCGGCAGGCCGACCTGGTGCACGCAGTAGAGCGCGAAGTCGTCCCGGCCGAGCCCGGTGCGGGCCAGCGCGGCGTCCAGCTGCGGCCGGATGCCGCGCACGACGGACTCCATCAGGGTGCGGCCGTCGCCCCGGATGTAGCCGTCGGCGACCGGGTCGCGGGAGTTCGCGCCGCCGTGCCCCGGGATCGAACTGACGTCCCAGCAGGACGAGTCCGCCGAGAAGTCCCGGTAGAAGATGCCGGGCCCGGGCGAGGACTCCAGCAACATCGCCGCACCGGCGTCGGAAAGGGTGTAGCCGGCGAGGGAGTCCACAAACTGCGCGCGGTCCGCGACCGACCACCGGACCACCCGGGAGCCGGTTTCGCCCGTGCAGACCAGGATGCGGCGGTACTGCCCGCCGAGGATGAGCGCCTCCGCGACCTGCATCCCGTTGAGGAAGCTGTTGCAGGCGTTCTTGACGTCGAACACCGGGCAGGACGCGCCGAGCTTGGCCGCGACGACGTGCGCCGTGGCCGGCTCGATGAGGTCCTGCGAGGCCGACGCGAACACGATCAGGTCCACCTCGTGGGCGCCCAGGCCCGCCTCGGACAGCAGTTTCGCGGCCGCGGCCACGGCGAGGTCGGAGGCCAGCTCACCGTCGGCGGCCCGGTGCCGCGTCCGGATCCCGCTGAGTTTGGCGATGGCACCCGGGTGGGGCGTGAAGCCGGGGCTCTCGCGGTCGATGCGTTCCTCGATCTCCCGGTCCGCGACCAGGGCCGCGGGCAGGTGGGCGGAAACACCGCCGATCGCCACGTGCATGGCACTGTCCTACCTTTCTCGTTGGGTCTGTACTGGTCATTCGTAGGATCGGTGGGCCCTGGAGCTCAGGTATGGCTTGCATGGTCACGCCGGTGGTGAAGGCTGAAAGGACTTGGCCGCCTGAGTTCCCGTGACGGCACGACCGCTGATGGGGATATGCGATGTGATCGCTGTGTAGGACAGTGTCGGCGTGGTCGTCTGTGGGTGACGTGGTGAGCTCGAGCGATGGAGGTGGTCGTGCCCCGGATCTGGGCCGGCGTGGACATCGGCAAGGAACACCATCACTGCGTGGTGATCAACGACAACGGTGAGCGGTTGCTGTCGCGGCGTGTCCGCAATGACGAGACCGAGCTGCTGGCCCTGATGGCCGACGTTCTCGCGATCGACGCCGACGCGCTGTGGGCGATCGATCTGAACTGTGGTGGTGCTGCGTTGCTGATCGGGTTGTTGGTCAACCATGACCAGCAGCTGGTCTACATCACCGGGCTGAAAGTCCACCGCGCCGCCGGAACCTACCGGGGTGAAGGCAAAACCGACGCCAAGGATGCGTTCGTCATCGCCGATCAGGCCCGGATCCGCCGTGATCTCGGGCCGCTGCGGGCCGGAGACGAGATCGCCGTCGACTTGCGGACCCTGACCAACCGGCGCACTGACCTGGTCTGCGACCGTACCCGGGCGATCAACCGGATCCGCCACCAGTTGCTGGAGTACTTCCCCGCGCTGGAACGCAGCCTTGACCTGTCCCGCAAAGGACATCTGCTGCTGCTCACCGGCTACCAGACCCCCGACGCGATCCGCGGGCTGGGCGAGCAGCGCCTGGCCCAGTGGCTGCGCCACCGCAAGGCCCGCAACGCCGACACCGTCGCGCACCTGGCGATCCAAGCCGCCGACGCGCAGCACACCACGTTGCCCGGGCAGCAGCTCGCCGCGGCGATGGTCGAGCGGCTGGCCAAGGGGGTGATCGCCCTCAACGCCGAAATCGCGGAGATCGACGCGATGATCGAAGAGCGGTTTCGCCGGCACCGTCACGCCGAAGTGATGCTCACCCTGCCTGGGTTCGGGCCGACTCTTGCTGCGGAGTTCCTCGCCGCCGCCGGTGGCGAGATGACTGCGTTTGGCTCGGCGGACCGTCTCGCCGGCTACGCCGGGCTCGCGCCCGTGCCCCGCGACTCCGGTCGTGTTCACGGCAACCTGCGACGCCCTCGCCGCTACCACCGGGGCCTGCTCAGGTCCTGCTACCTCGCCGCCATGGCCAGCCTGCCGGCCTGCCCCATCTCCAAGGCCTACTACCAACGCAAACGAGCCGAGGGAAAACGACACGAACAGGCACTGCTCTGCCTCGCCCGCCGACGCCTCAACGTCTTGTGGGCCATGCTCCGCGATGGCTCCCGCTACCACGCTTCACCCCCGATCCCGGCGGCTGCGTGACTTGACAATCCCCATGGGGAAGTCCTTTCTAGACACCGGTGAACGCCAGCGTCACGTTGTGCCCGCCGAAGCCGAACGAGTTGCTGATCGCCGCCGTGAGCGGGACTCGGCGGGGGTCGCCGGCCACGACGTCGAGGCCGATCCGGTCGTCGAGCGCGTCGAGGTTGGCCGTGGGCGGCACCAGACCGTCCCGGACCGACAGCACGGTCGCGATCGCCTCCACCGCGCCGGATCCGCCGAGCAGGTGACCCAGCGCGCCCTTCGGCGCGGTGACCACCGGGCCGTCGCCGAGGACGCGCCGGATGGTGGCGCTCTCGGTCAGGTCGCCGAGCGGGGTGGCCGTCGCGTGCGCGTTCACGTGGCCGATGTCCCCGGCACCGAGCCCCGCGCGGCGCAGGGCGGTGGTGATGGCGGTGCCCTGCCCGGCGCCGTCCGGGTCCGGCGCGGTGATGTGGTGGGCGTCGTTGCTCATGCCCGCACCGGCCAGCCTGCCGTACGCCTTCGCGCCGCGCGCCGCGGCGAAGCCCGCCCGCTCCAGCACGAGGATGCCGGCGCCCTCCCCCAGCACGAAGCCGTCCCGGCCCGCGTCGAACGGGCGGGAAGCCGTCTCGGGACTGGTGTTGCGGGTGCTCATCGAACGCGCCCGCGTGAAGCCCGCCATGATGGCCGGGGTGATGCAGGCGTCGGTCCCGCCCGCGACCACGACGTCGGCGTCCCCCGCCAGGATCATCCGCCAGGCCCACGCGATCGCCTCGGCCCCGGACGCGCACGCCGACATCGGGGCGTGCACCCCGGCCCTGGCCCGGAGCGCGAGGCCGACCAGCGCGGCCGGCCCGTTGGGCATGACCATCGGGATCAGCTGCGGCGACACCGCGCGCAACCCCCGCTCCCGCAAGGCGTCGTGCTGGGCGACCAGCGTCGTCGCGCCGCCGATCCCGGTGCCGATCACCACGCCGCAGCGGACGGGGTCCACCGTGTCGCCGTCCAGGCCCGCGTCCCGGCACGCCTGCCGGGCCGCGATCACGGCCAGCTGCTCGGCCCGGTCCATCCGCCTGAGCTCGACGTGGTCCAGTTCCCCGTCGGGTTCGACGGCCAGCCGCGCGGCGATGCGCACCGGGAACCGGTGTTCCCGGGCCCAGTCGTCGTCCAGTGCCGACGCTCCGCCGCGGCCGGCGAGCAGCCCCGCCCAGGTGGCGGGCACGTCGCCGCCCAGCGGCGTGGTCGCGCCGACACCGGTGACGACGACCTCGATGTCGGTGCGCGGCAGCGTGGTCACGCCGCGGCGCGCAGGTAGTCGGCGACGTCGCCGAAGGTCTGCAGCCGGTGCAGGCCGTCCTCCGGGATCGTCAGGCCGTAGCTGAGCTCGATCTCGTCGGTCAGCTCGACCATCGCCAGCGAGTCGATGTCCAGCTCGTCGCGCAGCGAAAGGCCGGTCAGCGGGCGTTCGGCGGACATCGCCACGGGGTCGGTGCCGGACACCTTCTCGATCAGCTGGGCCAGGGTGCGCTCGATGTCGTCTGAAGGGCTCACGAGTTACCTCTCACGGTGGGTGGAGCGGAGATACCGGGAGGCTGGCAACGGGCGCTGACCGACAGCTGACGGCCGACCGCGCGCACGGCCCGTTCCGGGGCCGGCTGTGCGTCGCGCACAACCGGTTCGCGGCAACTGCCCAGCCGGCCGAAGCGCTATCGTCGGCTGATGCCGGGGCAACCGCACGCCGTCAGGAAGGTCATCCGGGAGGTGGCCACCGCCGTCCTCGCCGAGCTGCCGGCCTTCGCCGACCGGCTCGTCGAGCGGGGTGCCGTCGAGGAAAAGACGTTCTACGGGCGCGGTGACTGGATGGCGCCGTCGGACATGCGGCAGTCCTTCATGGACAACGCCCGCAGCGCGCTGCTGCTCATGGGCGGGGAGGACGAAGGGCGGGACTGGATGGCGGCCCCGCTGGCCACCGGTCGCCGCCGCGCCGAACAGGGCGTCCCCCTGGAAGCGGTGCTGCACCTGTTCCGGCTGGGCACCGAACTGCTGTGGGACATGCTGCTCGCCGCGGCTCGCCGCCGGTCACCGGACGAGCTGGCGGACTTCGTCGACGGCGTGATGGTGCTGTGGCAGGCGACCGACCGCGTCTCGATGGCGATGGTCGAGGGGTACCGGTCGCGGGAGATCCAGCTGCAGACGCGGGCGAACCGGCGCCGGGAACGGCTGCTCGGGGTGCTCGTCGAGGGCCGGGGCGTCGACCCCGCCGTGGCCGCGGACGCCGAAGCCGGCCTGGGGTTGCCCGTGCACGGGCGGTACGTCGTGGTGCTGGTCGTCTGCGACCTGGCGGCCGAGGAGATGGCCCCGGTGCCCGAACTGGCGGCGGCGGGCGTGCGCGTGGCCGTGGCGCCGTACCGGGACCGGGTCGTCTGGCTGCTGGAACTGGGCGGCGTCGCCCCCGGCCGGCTGGCCGCCCTGCTGACGCCGCACCTGCACCACCGCGCGGGCATGTCCGGCGAGGTCGCCGGCCTGGCCGAGATCGGAATCGCCTACCGGCTGGCCGAACTCGCCCTGCAGACCCAGCCGCCGGACGCGCCGGGCCTGGCCGTGCTCGACGACCGGCTGCCCGAGGCGCTGGTGGCCGCCAGCCCGCGGCTGGCCCAGCGGCTGGCGGCGAAGGTACTGGGCCGCGTCCTGGACCTCGACGACGAAGAACGTCAAGTGCTCCTGGAGACGCTGCGGGCGTGGTTCCGCGCGGGCCGCTCCGCCACCCGCGCCGGCGAACTGCTGTACTGCCACCGGAACACGGTCCTCAACCGGTTGCGCAAGCTGGAGCAGCTCACCGGCGCCTCGCTGGAAGACGACCGCCACCAGCTGTGCTGCCGCCTGGCCCTGATGGCCCCCCGGGAAACGCCGTGAAGGCCACCTCGAGGAGGTCCGGCTCCCTCAAGGTGGCCTTCACCGGCCAGCTAGCTGCAGCTGACGCTGGGCCAGTTCCAGTTCCCGTTGGCCATGATGGTGACACCGAAGTTGTTGCCACTGCCGTTGGGGGTCCCGACCATCACCTGGCTGCTGGGCCAGGTGGCGCTGACGTTCCAGGTCGAACTGATCCGCGCCGGGCTGGGCACGTTCATCGTGACCGTCCACGAAGACGAGCCGCTGACCGAGACGTTCAGGTTGTACCGGTCACCCCAGGACTGCCCGGCCGAAAGGCTGGCGGTGCAGCTGCCCCCGCCCGGGGTCGTGGGCGTGGTCGGGGTGGTGGGTGTCGTCGGGGTCGTGGGACCCGTCGGGGTGGTCGTGGGTGTCGTCGTCGTGCCGCCGGCGTTGAGGGCGTTCAGCACCGAGTTGTAAGCGGCCTTCTTGTTGCCGTTGCCGTCGAACAGCAGCGGGCTTTCGCTGGACCGCCAGGAGTCGCTGTCCCGCACGCCCCACACGGTGATGCCGACGCAGCGCGCGACGTTCATGCACGCCTGGGTCAGCGCCGAGTACTGCGAGGTGTTCGAGTTCGTGACGTCGACCTCGGTGAGCGCCACGTCGACGCCGAGCGCCGCGAAGCTGGAGATCGTCTGCTGGAAGTTGCCCGGCACCGAACTGCCGCCGGTGAAGTGGGCCTGGAGGCCGACGCAGTCGATCGGCACGCCGCGGGACTTGAAGTCCTGCACCATGCGGTACACACCCTGCGTCTTGCCGTAGCTCCAGTTGTCGATGTTGTAGTCGTTGTAGCAGAGCTTGGTCGACGGGTCGGCCGCGCGCGCGGTCCGGAACGCGACCTCGATCCAGTCGTTGCCGGTGCTCTGCAGGTTCGACGACCGGCGGCTGCCGTCCTCGTTGAAGGCCTCGTTGACCACGTCCCAGTAGGCGAGTTTGCCCTGGTAGTGCGCCATCACCTTCTGGATGTGGTTGATCATGGCGTTGCGCAGGTTGCTGCCGCCCATGTTCTGCATCCAGCCGGGTTGCTGCGCGTGCCAGGCCAGCGTGTGCCCGCGGACGCGCGAGCCGTGGCTGACCGCCCAGTTGTAGATCTGGTCGCCCGCCGAGAAGTTGAACTGGTTCTGGTTGGGCTCGGTCGCGTCCGGCTTCATCTCGTTCTCGGCCGTCACCATGTTGAACTCGCGCGCCGCGATGGTGGTGTAGGCCGAGTTGCTCAGCCGCCCACCGGCGATCGCGGTCCCGAAGTACCGGCCGGACTGCGCGGCCGCGGCCCCGAGTGTGCTGGCCGCGGCGTCCGCGCCGGGCGCCGTGACCAGGACCGTCGCGGTCGCGGCGACGGTCGCCACGCCCGCCAGCACCCGGGTGGCCGTCGACCGCCACCAGCGCCTGCGGCGCAGGTCCGACGAAATTCCCGCCATTCGTGGTCTCCTTCGATGAAGTTGCCCCCACTGCCAGCAGCAGAGCACGCCACCGGAACGCCACGCAAAAAGTTTCGATAGACTTTCGAACGGTGAAAATTACCTGCCGCCCGCCACCACCGGGGAAACCGGCCGGCCGGTCGACCGGCCCCGGCTCAACCACCGCACCGGCCGGACGTCCCGAGGACGTGAGCACCGACGCGCTCCGGGCGGGTGCACACCACCCCGGCCGCCGGTGGCTGTTCGCGCTCGCCGTGGTCGCGCTGCTCGCGCAGATGGCGGTCGTGATGATCACGGCGGCGGTGGAGCAGACCCCGACCATCGACGAGCCCGTCTACGTCGGCACGGCGGTCCACGCCCTGGACCGGCACAGCCTGCGGTACAACCCCGAGCACCCGCCGCTGGGCAAGCTGATCATCGCGACCGGCCTGGCCTTCTCCGGCGCCCAGGCCGACCCGGGGTTCGACGGCGACCAGACGCAGCTCGGCCGGCACGTGCTGTACGAGCGAGGCAGCGACCCGGCCCGGCTGATGCTGCTCGCGCGGCTGCCGGTGATGGTGCTGACGCTGCTGTTCGGGCTGGTCGTCTTCGCGTTCGCCCGCGACCTGACCGGCCGTGCGGGCGGGGTGACGGCGCTGGCCCTGTATGCGCTTTCTCCCGACGTCATCGCGCACGGTTCGCTGGCCACCCTCGACGTGCCGGTGGCCGGTTTCCTGGTGACGTCGGCCTGGCTGCTGTGGCGGGCCCGTGCCCGCCCCGGCCGTTACCTCCCCCTCGCGGGCCTCGCCCTGGGTGCGGCCGTGGCGACGAAGATGAGCGCCCTCGCCGCGGTCCCCGTGCTGCTGCTCTTGGCCGCGCTCTCGGTCCGGCGGCCCGCTGGTCCACAAAGGACGCTCCGGCCCCTCGGGCTCGGCCTGGCGGCGGCCGCCGGCGTGGCGCTGCTCGCGATCGCCGTGGTGTGGGCGTCCTACCTCGCGGTGGATCCCCGGCTGCGGTGGGTGCCGCCGCCGGGGATGCCGGCCGTCCACGGCGTGCGCGCGCTCGCCGTGCTCCTGCCGCTGCCTCAGCCGTACCTCGACGGGATGCGCGTCCAGTTCGGCTTCGAGGACCAGGTGTGGAGCACGTTCCTGTTCGGCAGGCTCCACGTCGGTTCGCTGTGGTACTACCTCCCGGCGGCGCTGCTGGTGAAGACGCCGCTGGGCACGCTGGCGCTGTGGGCGGCCGGCGTGGTGGCGATGGTGGCGGTCCCCCGGCTGCGCCCGGCGGCACCGTACGTCCTCCTCCCCGCGGCGGTGCTGCTGGCCTCGGCCATGACCGGCAGCCGCGACCTCGGCGTCCGCTACGCGCTCTTCGTCCCGATGTTCCTGGCGATCGCGGCGGCCGGCGTGGTCGCCGTCCGCCGGCGGTGGGCGCACATCGCCGTGGCGGCCTTGGCCGGCTTCACGGCGATCAGCTCGCTGGCGACGTTCCCCTACTACCTGCCGTATGCGAACGAGGCGTTCGGCGGGCCATCGGCGACCCACCGCCGGCTGCACGACTCGAACGTCGACTGGGGCCAGGACCTGGGCCGCTTGGCCGACCGGCTGCGGCAGCGGTACCCGGGTGAGCGGATCTGGCTGGTGTACAAGGGCAGCGGCGTGCCGTCGTACTACGGGATCGCCGCGGCGGATCCGTTCGCCGTGCCCCCGGAGGAGGTGCGCGGCCTGCTGGTGGTGTCGGATTCGGCGGCCGCCAAAGCGGACGGCCGCCTGGCGGCGTTGATCGGCAGCAGCGCCCCGATCGACGAGGTGGGCCACTCGATCACCATCTACCGGCGGCCCTGACTCGAACCGGGCTTCCACGGTAGCGCAGTGGCGCTCGACGCCGAGTGCACAACGGAGTGGCGTCGATCGGGCGAGCCTGTCACGGATCTGTCACAACCACTTCGGCACCAGAAGAACCACTTGTCCCACCGTTCTCTCCAGCGGCCCGCCGGGGCGCTACCGTGGAACCGCGTCGACCCGGGGCGTACACGGTTCGCAAACGGCGAGGGGCATGGTTCAGCCGTGGACGAAGACCAAGACGAGCACTTCTTCAACGAATTCTCCGGAACCGCGGAGGATGTCGTACAGGCACGGGACATCTACGGTGACGTGACTTTCCACTCCACCACGGAAGCCTCCGAGCCGAGCGACCAGGGATACGTGGTCGGGACCGTTTACCGTGGCGCCGGAGTGGCGTACTTCTTCGCCTTGTTCGTCTTGTCCACGGCCTACGCGCGTGTTGTGGCGGAGGCAGGCCTCGGCTTCTGGGATTGGGGCAAGCTCGCCGCCAGCACCGTCGCGTTGGTGACGGTATTCGTGCGAACCGAATGGGCGATCTTCGGAAACCTCTTCACCAGCCTGCGCCGGCTGGCGATGGCCGTCGTGGTGGCGCTGGGCATCGTGCAAGGGCCTCATTGGGAGTCCTTCGGGGAGCTTGCGACGCTGCTCGGCCATTGGCTGATCTGGCGCTTCTGACCCGAAGGACGCCGCCGCAGCCGACCTGCGCCGCTCGCCGAGGTGAAAGTTTCAGCCGCTGCCGGGCTCCCGCCAGCGGCGACGCCGGGACCACCCTCGACCGCTTGCCAGAAACCCCCTCCCCTGCCAACGATGGTGACCGGCCGGCCTGTGGACCGGCGGTCCCCCTCGGCCGGCGGCGTGCCCGCCGCCCCTGCCTCGGCCACCAGCTGCCCCTCTGTGACGGAGTTCCGATGTCCTTGCGCTTCCCCGGCCGGCGACGGGTACGGCTCGCCGCCGCTTGTCTGCTCGCCACCACGATGACGGCAGCCACCACGGCGGCCACGCTCGCCTCCGCCGCGTCGGCGGCTCCGGCCGCCGTGCCCGTCTACCGCGACACGCACTACAGCTTCGCCGAGCGGGCAGCCGACCTCGTCTCGCGCATGACGCTGCCCGAAAAGGTGCTGCAGCTGCGCACCAACAGCGCACCGGCCATTCCGCGGCTCGGCGTGCAGCAGTACACCTACTGGAGCGAGGGCCAGCACGGCCTCAACACGCTCGGCGCGAACACCGATGACGGCACGGCGACCGGCGGGGTGCACGCCACGAGCTTCCCGACCAACCTGGCGAGCTCGATGTCCTGGGACCCGGACCTGATCCACCAGGAGACCACCGCGATCTCCGACGAGGCGCGCGGCATGCTGGACAAGTCGCTGTGGGGCGTCGCGCAGAACAACATCGGCCCGGACAAGAACAACTACGGGTCGCTGACCTACTGGGCGCCGACGGTGAACCTGGACCGCGACCCGCGGTGGGGCCGCACCGACGAAGGGTTCGGCGAAGACCCGTACCTGGTCGCGAAGATGGCCGGCGCGTTCGTCAACGGCTACCAGGGCCAGACGCCGTCCGGTAAGCCGACGACGCCGTACCTCAAGGTCGCGGCCACCGCCAAGCACTACGCGCTCAACAACGTCGAGAACGACCGGCACGCGGACTCCTCGGACACGACCGAGGCCAACATCCGCGACTACTACACCAGGCAGTTCCGGCACCTGATCCAGGACGCGCACGTGTCCGGCCTGATGACGTCGTACAACGCGATCAACGGCACCCCCGCCCCGGCTGACACCTACACGGCGAACGCCATCGCCCAGCGCACCTACGGCTTCGACGGCTACACCACGTCCGACTGCGGCGCGGTCGGCGACGTCTACGCGCCGGGCAGCCACAACTGGGCGCCGCCGGGCTGGACCACCGCCACCTCCAACGGCGGAACGCGGTGGACGAACACCACGACCGGGCAGCAGGTCTCCGGCGCCGCCGGCGGCCAGGCGTACGCGCTGCGCGCGGGCACCCAGCTCAACTGCACCGGCACGGAAGCCACCGTGGCCAACATCCAGGAGGCCATCAAGGCCGGGGTGCTGTCCGAAGGCGTGCTCGACAACGCCCTGGTGCACGTGTTCACCACGCGCATGCAGACCGGCGAGTTCGACCCGCCGGAGCGGGTGGCATACACGAAGATCACCAAGGACGTCATCCAGAGCGCCGGGCACCAGGCGCTGGCCGCGAAGGTCGCCGCGAACTCGCTGGTCCTGCTGAAGAACGACCCGGTCCCGGGCACCGCCGCGCCGCTGCTGCCCGCCGATCCGGCCAAGCTCGGCACCGTCGTCGTCGTGGGCGACCTCGCGGGCAAGGTCACCCTCGGCGGTTACTCCGGTGAACCCGCGCTCCAGGTGAACGCGGTGCAGGGCATCACGTCCGCGGTCAAGGCGGCGAATCCGGGTGCCACCGTCACGTTCGACGCGTGCGGCACGTCCACCGGCACGACCACGGCGGCGAGCTGCTCGGCGGCGACCCTGGCCGCGATGAAGACGGCCGACCTGGTCGTGGTGTTCGCCGGAACCGACGGGAACGTGGCCACCGAGGGCCGGGACCGCACCACCATCGCCATGCCCGGCAACTACGACTCGCTGATCGACCAGGTCAAGGCGGCCGGCAACCCCCGGACCGCGCTCGCCGTCCAGGCGGGCGGCGCGGTTTCGCTCGGCCACGCCGAAGGCATCCCGGGCATCGTGTTCAGCGGGTACAACGGCGAAAGCCAGGGCACCGCGCTGGCCGACGTGCTGTTCGGCAAGCAGAACCCCGGCGGGCACCTCAACTTCACCTGGTACGCCGACGACTCGCAGCTGCCCGCCATGAAGAACTACGGGCTGACGCCGTCGCAGACCGGCGGGCTCGGCCGGACCTACCAGTACTTCACCGGCACGCCGGCGTACCCGTTCGGCTACGGCCTCTCCTACACGAAGTTCGCCTACTCCCGCGTGCACGCGGACACCCGGGCCGTCGACGCGAACGGGCGGGTGACCGTGCACGTGGACGTGACCAACACCGGCAGCACGCCCGGTGCCACCGTCGCCCAGCTGTACGCGGCCACGGCGTTCGGCGTGCCCGGCGTGGAACTGCCGCGCCAGCGCCTGGCGGGGTTCAAGAAGACCGACGTGCTGGCACCGGGCCGGACCCAGCACATCGCCATCCCGGTGCGGATCAGCGATCTGTCCTTCTGGGACGAGGGGAAGCGCCGCGAAGTGGTGTACCCCGGTCAGTACCGGTTCGGCGTGGGCGCCGATTCCGCCCACCTCACCGGCACCGCCAAGGTGGCCGTCACCGGCGCGATCAAGCCCAAGACCAAGTACGTGACCGTGCAGCCGGGTCAGGTCGTGTTCGCCCCGGGCGAGCGCCTCGACCTGACCGCGAAGAACCCGTGGATCGCCGACGACACCGCCCAGGCCGGCCGGCACGTGCCCGCCGACCACATCGTCGAGGCGGTGCACGACGACCAGTCGTTCGTCGACCTCGCGCACGCCCGGATCGGCTACCGCAGCAGTGATCCGCGCGTGGCCCAGGTCAGCCGGACCGGCCAGGTGACCATGGTGGCGCCCGGCGTCGCGACCATCAGCGTCACGGTCGACGGCGTCACCGGCACCACGCCGGTGGTGGTCGAGCAGCCGTTCACGCTCACCGCACCGGCCCAGGTGAAGGCGGGCACGACGTACGCCGTCACGACCACGCTGCCGAACCCGGCCGGAGCCCGGCCGTTGCGCGACGTGGCGCTGACGCTCAGTGTGCCCGCCGGCTGGACCGCGAAGGCCACCTCGCCGTCCACCTTCGCCACCGTGCCCGCCGGGCAGACCGTCAGCACGACCTGGGAGGTCGGCGTGCCGGCGGCGGCGCAGCCCGGCAAGTTCGACGTGTCGGCGCAGGCGACGTTCACCTCCGTTAACGGGCGGGGCGCCTCGACGGACGCGACCACGGTGCTGCTGCCGCACCCGCCGTACCCGTCGCTGGCCGCGGCGTACAACAACGTGGGCACCAGCGACGACGCCACGCCCGGCGCGGGCAACTTCGACGGCGGCAACGCCAGCTTCTCCGCGCAGGCGCTGGCCAACGCGACGCCGAGCCTCACGCCGGGCGCCACGTTCACCCACGACGGGTTGACGTTCACCTGGCCGGACGCCCCGCCCGGCAGCCCGGACAACGTCGTCGCCGGCGGCGTGGCCGGCGGGCAGACCATCACGATCTCCGGCTCCGGCCACACCCTCGGCCTGATCGGCGCGGGCGACTACGGCAGCCCGAGCGGCACCGCGACGGTGACCTACACCGACGGCACCACCGAGTCCCACTCCGTCAGCTTCGCGGACTGGTGGTCCAACGCGGCGACCGGCGGCGACATCCTCACCACGCTCCCGTACCTCAACAACAGCAGCGGACAGCTGAACCAGCCGGTGAGCCTGTACTACGCCCCGATCCCGCTGCAGCCCGGCAAGACCGTGCAGTCCCTGACCCTGCCGGACGTCAGCGACGGAGCGAACATGGGCACGGCGGCGATGCACATCTTCACCGTCGCCATCGGCTGACCGGGCGGGTCAGCGGGCGCAGGCGAAGCTCGACGCGGTGTCCGGGTCCCCCGCGCGGTACCGGGGCCAGCCCGGATAGGCGCACAGCGGCCGGGTGCGCGGGTGGGCCAGGTCGGCGACGACCTGGTTCGCCGGCGCCCGGCCCGTGTCGACCCACCGCTCGAGCGCCGTGAGCGAGTCCCAGGCCGCGGCGAACGCCGGCGCGCCGAAGTTGGCGTGGTTCGCCCCCGGCACGAGGTAGTACCGCAGGAACGCGTCGGTCGTCCGGGGGCCCGCCACGTCGCGGACCCGCTCGTAGTAGTCGCTCGTCGAGTACGGGGAGACCAGTTCGTCCGCCGCGCCGTGCATCAGGATCAGCTTGCCGCCGGCGCGGGCGAACGGACGGAGGTCCGCGTTGTTGCGGTCCTGGATCGTGGACAGGGCGCTGATCCGGTCGAGCCACCGGCCGGGGTGCCGGGGATCCACGTCGAGGGAGCTGTGCCCCGGGTCCCGGGTCAGGAAGTACTTGACCCACTGGTCCCAGTACTGCATCCCGTAGCCGCTCGTCACCGGCATCGGGTCGGCCGGCGCGGTGGTGCCGAACCCGAGGAACGGGGTCCGCATGTCCGCCCCCGAGAGGAACGGGAAGCCCGGGTACTCCGTTTCGCCGCTGGCGATCCGGTACGGCCACCGGAACGGCGACGACATAGCCGTCACGGCACCGATCTGGCGGTCCGACAGGCAGGTCGCGCCGGTGTCGGTCCCGCCGGGGCAGCGCAGTGCGCGCGGGTCGAAGCGGCAGCCGCCCGGGTTCGAGACGACCTTGTCCACGACGCCGTCCAGACCGTCACACGCGTTGACGACGCTGTTGTAGAGAAGAGCCTGCTTCGCCGGTCCGGGGAACGCGCCGGGGCGCGAGAGAACCTGCGTCAGGTAGCCGAGGTCGAGGACCTCGGCGAGGTTGTTCCAAGCGGGATAGGCGGAAATCACGCCGTCGAACGCGGCCGGCCACCGCTGGGCGACGATCAGCGCTTCGCGGCCGCCGGTCGACCCTCCGGCGAAGAAGACGTCGGCGGGCATCGCCGCGTAGGCGTGCCGGAGGAGGAACAGGCTCGCGTCCCGCGTCTTCTTGAGCGCGTCGCCGGCGGAGAAGTTCCGCAGCGCTTCGTCGTTGACGCCGAACGAGCCGTCCAGCGACGGCGGGGACGCCGGGTTCTGCTGGTGGCCCGAGTCGCTCGCGAACACCGCGTAACCCCGGGCCAGCGGCGCGGGCCGGTCGGCGGGACCGAACGGCACGTTCGCCGTCGGATCGGGGATGGTGCCGTTGTACCCGCCACCGCCGAACATCATCGCCTTGTGGTTCCAGGCGCGGGGCAGGGCGACGCGCAGCTTGATGGCGGGCGCGGCCGGGTCGACGGGAAAGACGTCGGCGTCGACCCGGCAGTACTCGCCGGTGGCGGGACCCGACACCACCGAAGCCGCCGTGACGCGGCCGCCGGTGGTCGGCAGGCTCATGACCGGCGCGGGGATCCGCAGCCCGGCCAGACCGGCGCAGTCCGGCGCCGCTGGGGTCGCCGCGGCGGTCTGTCCGGGTGCACTCGCCGCCAGCAGCAGGGCCGCCGTCACGACGAGCCGACGTGTTTTCCTCATACCGGCCTCTTTTCTGGATCTCGCGGGTCAGTGCACCTGGTGGAGGTGCGCACCCGGGACGGCGTGCGGATCGGCGCGGACTTCGGCGGGGTTCGTCTCGGGCAGGAACCACGCGCTGGCGAAGGTGATCAGCCCCATCGCGGCGATGTAGGCGGCGACCGGCAGGGTGCTCCCGGTCTTCGCGATGAGGGCGGTCATCAGGAACGGCGTGCCGCCGCTGACGATGATCGCGGAGAGCTGGTAGGACAGCGACGCCCCCGAGTAGCGGACGCCGGGCGCGAACAGCTCGCCGAGGAAGCTCGCGATCGGGCCGTAGGTGAGGCACTGGAACACAAAACCCACCGCCACCGCGACGAAGATCAGCGGCAGCGTGGCGGTGTCGACGAGCCAGAAGTACGGGAACGCCCAGGCGGCGACACCCAGGCCGCCGACGAGGATCAGCGGGCGGCGGCCCACCCGGTCCGAGACGTACCCGGACAACGGGATGGTCGCGAGCATGGCGGCGGAACTGATCAGCACGACCGCGAGCAAGGCGTTGCGCTCCAGCTTGAGCGTGCCGGTGCCGTAGCTCAACAGCCCGGAAATGCTGACGTAGAACAGGCTGTTGGTGGCGGACAGCAGCCCGCAGCCGAGCAGGATGGTCCCCCACTTGCTGCGCAGGACCTGCGCGAGCGGCGCCCGGACCACCGGGCCGTCGTCGTGCGCCACCGATTCCTGCAGCTGCCGGAACTCCGGGGTGTCCTCCACCTTGGCCTGGATGTAGAGCACCACCCCGAACATCACGACGCTGAGCAGGAAGGGGATGCGCCAGCCCCAGCTCAGGAACGCGGCGTCCGGCATCAGGCCACTGGCCGCCACGAAGATCAGGTTGGACAGGATCACGGCCACCGGCACGCTCGTCTGCCCGAAGGTCCCGGCGAACCCGCGTCGCTTGGGACTGGCGGATTCGGTCAGCAGCAGGACGATGCCACCCCACTGCCCGCCGGCCGCGAGGCCCTGGACGAAGCGCAGGATGACCAGCAGCGTCGGGGCCAGTGCCCCGACGGTTCCCGCGCCGGGCAGGCAGCCGATCAGGAACGTGGCGGCGCCCATGAGCGCCAGGCACGCGACGACCACCGGTTTGCGCCCGTACTTGTCCCCGAGGTGGCCGGCGAGCACGCCGCCGATCGGCCGCGCCACGAAGCCGGCCCAGAAGGTGCTGAAGGCCAGGAGGGTCCCGGTCAGCGCCGAGGAGTGCGGGAAGAACACCTTCGGGAACACCAGCGCGGCCGCGGTGCCGTAGAGGAAGAAGTCGTACCACTCGATGGAGCTGCCGATGAGCCCCGCCGCCAGCAGCTTGCGGAAGGCCCGGCGCCGGGGCGGGGACGACGACCCGGCGTCGGACTGCCCTTCGGGTTGGGTGAGCGGGATGGCCATGGATGCCGCCTTCGTCGAGGAGCGCCGGCAGGTGATGGCGGTGATGGTAGGGCGCCGTTACGCTGCGAGCTGAGGTGTGGACCACCCACTCCTCCCGCCGCAGCGGTGGGTCTTTCGCCCACCCGGAGCCGAGGAGGACGCCGCCGTGACCAGTGAGGCGGAGCCGCGCCGGCAGCGTGAACTGGCGTCGTTGTACGCGACCGTCAAATCGCTGACCGCCCTGGGCGAGCTCGATCAGGTCCTGCAGTCGATCGTGCACCACGCCCACGACCTGATCGGCACGGACTTCACCTACCTCTCGCTGGTCGGCGCGGACGGCCGGTTGTCGGCGCGCGCGTCGGAGGGCACGATCTCCGCCGAGTTCCTGGCGGCGGCCATCCCGGCCACGGTGGGGCTCGGCGGCAAGGTGCTGGCCTCCAAGAGCCCGCACTGGGTGCGCGACTACGCCACCTCGACGCTCATCCAGCACGACCCGAACTTCGACCGCCTGGTCGTCACCGAGGAGCTGGTGGCGCTGCTCGGGGTGCCGCTGGTCATCCGCGGCGAAGCGGTGGGGGCCCTGTTCGCCGCGGACCGCTCCGAACGGTCCTTCCAGGCCGAAGAAATCGCGCTGCTGAACGCGTTCGCCGACCACGCCGCGGTCGCGCTCGACAACGCCCGGCTCTACGAAGCGAGCCGGACCGCCCTGCGCGAGCTGCGGGTCGCGTACCGGAAGATCGAGCGGGCGCAGGCGATCCACGAGGCCCTGACCGGGGTGGTGCTGGGCGGCGGGACACCGGGCGACGTCGCGCAGCACCTCGCCGACCAGCTGGGCGGCCGCGTCACGCTCCTCGACCGCCCGGGCGAGACCGACCTGGCCGACGCCGTCGAAGCCGCGCGCCGCTCCGGCCGCTGCACGGTGTCGGCGGGCGCGGACGGTACGACCCGCAGCGTGGCCGCGATCCAGGCGGGCGACAGCTACCTCGGCGCGCTGGTGTGGAGCCGGCCGTCGGCCACCGTCGACGACACCGACCTGCGGACCCTCGAACGCGCCACGCACATCCTGGGGTTGCTCATCCTCCGGGAGCGCGCCGTGGCCGAGGCCGGCGAGCGGCTGAGCGGAGAGCTCCTGACCGAGCTGATGGTCGGCAGCCCGGGCATCGGCCCGGCCCAGCGCGCCCGCGCCCGGGCGCGCAACATCGACGTCGACCGCCTGGACCTGGTCGTGGTCGCGGACTCCCCCGCGGTGGCACCGGCCGACCTTTCGCGCCACCTGCACGACATCGCCCGCGACCGCGCCGGCCTGGCCGGCGAGCACCTGGGCCGCGCCACGATGATCCTCCCCGGCACCGACGCCGAGCGCACGGTCGCGGAGGTCCACACCGGACTGCGGCGCAAACTGGGCGGCCCGGTCGTCGTGGTCGGGGAACGCGCGAGCGGCCACGACTGGTCACGAGCGTTTTCCCTGGCCGGCCGCTGCGGCGCCGTGCTGCGCGCGCTCGGCCACACCGACGTGGGCGCGACCACGCGCGAGTATGCCTTGTACGCCATGGTGTTCGACCCCGAGCGCGCCGGCGAGCTCGACCGCTTCCTGACCGCCTCGATCGGCGCGCTCCTCGAGTACGACCGGCAGCGGGGCACCGACCTGGTCGGCACGCTGACCGCGTACTACGTCCACCGGGCCAATGTCGCGGCCACGGCGAGGGCGTTGCACCTGCACGTGAACACGCTGCTCAAGCGCCTGGACCGGGCCGGCACCGTCCTCGGCTTCGACTACCGCCACGGGAACGACCTGGAGCTGCAGCTGGGGTTGCGGCTGCACCAGCTCCGGGAGACCGCGGCCGGCCCGTCCTGAACCTCCTCAGGCGATCCGCACCGAGTCGCGCAAGGCGGTCTTCGAGATCTTCCCCGTCCCCGTCTTCGGCAGGCTGGTCACGAACACGACCTCATCGGGCAGCCACCACTTCGCGACCATCGGCGTGATGTGCGCCAGGACCTCCTCATCCGTCGCCGTGCTCCCCTCGCGCAGCACGACGTACGCCACCGGGCGTTCCATCCACTGCGGGTCCGGGCGGGCGATCACCGCGGCTTCGGCGACGTCGGGGTGGGAAGCGATGGCACCCTCGAGCTCGACCGACGAGATCCACTCGCCGCCGGATTTGATCAGGTCCTTCATGCGGTCCACCAGCCGCAGGTAGCCGTCGGCGTCGATGGTGGCCAGGTCGCCCGTGCGCAGCCAGCCGTCGGCCGTGAAACTCGGGTCGGCGTCCAGCCGGAAGTAGCCGCCCGCCACCCAGGGGCCCGCTACCTGCAGCTCGCCGACCGCGTCGCCGTCGCGGGGCAGTTCGCGGCCGGTCTCCACGTCGACGATCCGCAGGTTCACCAGCGGCAGCGGCTGGCCCTGGGCGGCACGGACGGCCACCCGGTCCGCCGGGGTCGCGTCCCGGTGCTGGGTGCGCGTGCCGCCGATGGCACCGACCGGGCTGACCTCGGTCATCCCCCAGGAATGCGTGATGGGCACGCCGATCGCGGCGCGGTAGGCCTCCGACAGCGCGGGCGGGACCGCCGATCCGCCGCCGAGCAGGAACCGCGTGGCGCTCAGGTCGTGCGCGCGCAGGCCGGGGGCCATGCTCGTCCAGACCGTCGGGACGGCGCCGGCGACCGTGACCCGCTCCGCCGCCATCAACCGCAGCAGGTGGTCCGGGTCCGCCGACGGGCCGGGGAGGACCAGCGACGCGCCCGCCATCATCGCGCCGTAGGGCAGGCCCCAGGCGTTGGCGTGGAACATCGGCACGATCGGCAGCACGACGTCGCTCTCGCAGAGCCCGACGAAGCCCGCGGCCAGTGTCCCCAGGCAGTGCAGGACCGTCGACCGGTGGCTGTAGAGCACACCTTTGGGCGGGCCGGTCGTCCCCGAGGTGTAGCACAGCCCGGACGCCAGGTTCTCGTCCTCGAAGGCGAACGCGTCCTCGAACGAGCCCGTGAAGGGCGCGGCCCCGGAGACGAGGTCGTCGTAGTGCAGGACGCGGGGGTCGGCCGGGATCGGCTCGTCGCTGCCGTCGGGCAGCACCACCCAGTGCCGCACCCGGGGCAGCCGGGCGGCGCTCGGCCAGATCCGCGGGAGCAGCGCGCGGTCGACGAACACGACGTCGTCTTCGGCGTGGCCGACGATGTACTCGAGGTGCTCCGCCGTCAGCCGGATGTTGATCGGGTGCAGCACCCGCTTGGTGGCCGGCAAGCCCAGGTAGAGCTCGAGGTGGCGCCGGTGGTTGCTCGCGAAGGTCGCGACCCGGGCCCCGGCCGGGACGCCGAGGTCGTCCAGCGCGGTGGCCAGGCGCCGGGTGCCGCGGGCCACCTCGGCGTACGTCAGCCGCTCGGCGCCCGCCGTGACGACCTCTTTGTGCGCGTAGAGCCGCTCGGCTCGCTCCAGGATGTGGGCGATGGTGAGCGGCCGTGGCTGCATCAGCCCGTCCATGACGCCTCTTCCGGTCGGCGGGAGTCTTCTCGTCGCGAGTGACCCTAGGTGCGCCTCCCAGCCGGCCGAGAGGTCAGAACCTCCCACTCGTCCGCCCGCTCCGGTGGTGATCACCTCCACGTCGAGGTGGGTGACGTGCCCCGGACAGCGATCGTGGATTTTCGGGCAGCCGGGTTGCGGCCTGCCGGCGGGTCCCCTCGGTCACGCGTGGCGGTCGACGAGTGTCTCGATGCCGTCGAGCACGCGCTCGAGCCCGAACCGGAAGTCGTGGTCGAGGCCGTCGAAGTCCCCGGCGTCGTCGAACGTGCCCGCGTCGACCACCGCGTGCAGGGCGGGGTACTCCGCTCGGGTGGTCAGCTTCTTGATCAGCTCGCCGTACTGCGGCATGACGCGCGCGGTCGTCGGGTCCGCCGACTCGAACGCGGCCGCGATGTCACCGCTGAGCATGGCGAAGCTGCGGGTGAAGCTGGTGACGAGCAAGACGGCCGACAGCTTGTCCTGCTCGGCGAGCCCGGTACCGCCGAGCGCCCGCAGTCCCCATTCCAGGAACCGCAGCTGGTTCGGCATGATCGGCGCGCCGGTGACCGGGATGCGCAGCACCCACGGGAACCGGCGGTAGGCGGCGAGCTCGATCTCGGCCCACCGCTCGAGCCGCCCGCGCCAGGTGCCTTCGGCGGGCTCGGCGACGTCGAGCCGGCCGAACGCGCCGTCGATCATGAGCGCGAGCAGCTCGTCCTTCGAAGCGAGGTAGCGGTAGAGCGACATGGCCGATGCGCCGAGCTCCTTCGCGACGCGGCCCATGGAGAGGCCCCCGATGCCCTCGGCGTCGGCGACGTCGATGGCCGCCTCGACGATCTGTTCGAGCGACAGTCCGCGTTTGGGCCCCTTGGTCGGCCGGTCGCGCACGCCCCAGACCAGCTCGAAACTGGCCGGGAGCCCGGTCTCCGAGTTGTCGCCGCTCATCACCCCTACCTCGTCTCAGGGAAAAACCCCGATTCACTGTTTAAGCCCTACGCAGTAAAGTTTATCGCGTACGCAGTACGCCGTCGTCGACGAACTCCCAGGGGGAACCATGCCCGGCGAACCAGCGATCGAGGCTACCGGCCTCACGAAGTCCTACGGCTCGGTGCCGGTGCTCGCCGGGATCGACCTGCACGTGCCGCCGGGCAGCGTGTTCTCGCTCCTCGGCCCGAACGGCGCCGGCAAGACCACCACCGTGCGGATCTTGACCACCCTGACCAGCCCCGACGCGGGCTCGGCCCGGGTCGCGGGGCACGACGTCGTGCGTGACCGTGGGCTGGTGCGCCGCAGCATCAGCCTCACCGGCCAGGACACCGCGCTCGACGAAGCGCAGACCGGCGCGGAGAACCTGCTGATGATCGGCAGGCTGTGCCGCCTTTCCCGGCGCGCGGCCGCCGCCCGGGCAGCCGAACTGCTCGCGCAGTTCGACCTCGGCGACGTCGGCACGCGCCGCATCAGCACCTACTCGGGTGGCCTGCGCCGGCGCCTCGACCTGGCCGCGAGCCTGGTCGTGCGGCCCGCGGTCCTCTTCCTCGACGAACCGACCACCGGCCTCGACCCGCGCAGCCGGGCGGCGATGTGGACCGTGCTCTCCGATCTCGCGCGCTCCGGCGTCACGATCTTCCTGACGACGCAATACCTGGAGGAGGCCGACAAGCTGGCCGACCGGATCGCGCTCGTCGACGGCGGCCGGATCGTCGCGGAGGGCACCGCGACGCAGCTCAAGCAGCAGGTGTCGGGCCACCGGCTCGGCCTGACGCTCACCGATCGGGCCGCGTTCGACGCGCTCGCCGCCCACCTCGGCGACCGTGCGCTGCTGCCCGACCGCGAACGGCTGTCGCTGTCGGTCGCGACCGACGGCAGCGCGGGCCACATCCGCGCACTGCTCGACACGCTCGACCCGGCTCGCACCGCGGTGGCGCGGTTCGCCGTGCACTCCACCACCCTCGACGACGTGTTCCTGGCGCTGACCGGGCACGCGACCACCGACGACAAGGAGCGAGCCGGTGTCTGACCCGTCCTCCGCCGCCCGTCCCGCCTCGCCGCTGGGCGACCTCGGCGTGCTGGTCCGCCGCGCGACCACGTTGACGATGCGCAACGGCGACGCGCTGATCACCTCGGTCGCCCTGCCGATCATGCTGATGCTGCTCTTCGTCTACATGTTCGGCGGCGCGATCCAGACCGGCACCGCGTACGTGACGTACGTGGTGCCCGGCGTGATCGTGCTGTGCGCGTCGTTCGGTGCCTCGCTCACCGCGGTGGCCGTCACGAACGACATGACCGGCGGGATCATGGACCGGTTCCGGTCGATGGACGTGCGTGGCGCGTCGGTGCTGGGCGGGCACGTCGCCGCGAGCACCGCCCGCAACCTCGTGTCGACCGCGCTGGTGCTCGGTGTCGCGTTCCTGATCGGCTTCCGGCCCTCGGCGTCCGTTGTGGACTGGATGGCGGCCGCCGGGCTGCTGCTGGCCGCGATCCTGGCGCTGTCGTGGGCGTCCGCGGCGGTCGGCCTGCTGACGAAGACCCCGGAGGCGGCGAGCGGGTTCACGTTCTTCGTGATGTTCCTGCCGTACCCGAGCAGTGCGTTCGTGCCGGTGGACACGATGCCGGCGTGGATCCACGGGTTCGCGGACAACCAGCCGTTCACGCCACTGATCGAGGCGCTGCGCGGATTCCTGCTCGGCACCCCGGTCGGGACCAGCGCGTGGATCGCGCTCGCGTGGTGCGGCGGCGTCCTCGCCCTGTCGGTCGCGGCGACGGGCCGGCTGTTCAAACGCCGGACGGCGTGATGGCGCCGCGCACGCACTCCCGCAACAGTTCCCGGCGCCGGTCGTGGAGCTCGGCGGGCTCCGCGTCCGTGGCCGCGTAGACGTTGCTGACCGGCGACCACGCCATCGACATCGCGATCACGATGGCCATCAGGTCGAACGGGTCGCCCTGCCGGACCAGCCCCGCGTCCTGCGCCGCGGCGATGGCGCGCAGCTTGGGGTCGTCCATCCGGTCGGCGTTGTCCACCAGGTGCCCGGCCGGACGGCGCTCGAGGCGGGTCCACGTGGCGAGCCGGATGAGGTCCGGGCGGCGCAGGTACTCGTCGTAGAGGCGGACCGCCCAGCCGGCGAGGTCGGTTCCGTCGATCGGCACCACGTTCACGATCCGCTCCAGCGAGGCGTGGAAGATCGCGTCGAACAGCCCTTCCTTGCTGCCGAAGTAGCCGTACAGCTGGGCCCGGTTGGTCCGGGCCGCCTCGACGATGCGCTCGACCCGGGCGCCGGCGATGCCGTACCGGGCGAACTCTTCGGTCGCCGCGTCCACGATGCGCTGCTTCGTGGCGGCTCCGCGGGAGGTCAGCGACTTCTCGGCCATGCCCCCAGCCTACAACAGAACAGTCGGTTTGCTTTCTGCGCCCCTGCGCGCTAGCTTCGAGAAAGTAAACCGACTGTTCTGTTTTCTTGGGAGCTGCGATGCGAACCACCACCGGCTGGCTGGCCGGCGCGCACGAGCCGACGCTCAGGCGCACCACCCTCGACCGGCGCGACCTGCGCGACGACGACATCGCGATCCGGATCGGCCACTGCGGGGTCTGCCACACCGACCTGCACTCGGTGCGCGGCGACCGCGACACGTCGCTGGTGCCGGGCCACGAGTTCACCGGCGTCGTGACCGAGACCGGCCCCGCGGTGACCCGGTTCGCCCCCGGTGATCCGGTCGCGGTCGGCAACATCGTCGACTCCTGCGGGAAGTGCGCGATGTGCCGCCGCGGCCAGGAGAACTTCTGCGCCGAATTCCCGACGCTGACCTACGGCGGGACCGACCGCCACGACGGCTCCCCCACGCTGGGCGCGTTCTCCCGCGAGTACGTGGTCCGGGAGGAGTTCGCCTACCGGCTCCCCGCGGGTCTCGACCCCGCCGCTGCCGCCCCGTTGCTGTGCGCGGGCATCACGGTCTGGGAGCCGCTGCGGGCGCTCGGCGCCGGGCCGGGCACCCGGGTGGCGGTGGCCGGGCTCGGCGGCCTCGGGCACCTGGCGGTCAAGCTCGCGGTCGCCCTCGGCGCGGAGACGACGGTGATCAGCCGTTCGGCCGGGAAGGCCGCCGACGCGAGCCGCCTCGGAGCCCGGGAACTGCTGCTCTCGACGGACCCGGAGGCGCTGACGGCGGCCCGCGACCGGTTCGACGTGGTGATCGACACGATCGCCGTGCCCCACGACCTCGGCCCGTACCTGCGCCTGGTCGCCCTGGACGGCACCCTCTGCCAGGTCGGTCACCTCGGCTCGATCACGCTGGAGGCGATGGACCTGCTGGTGGGCCGCAAGAAGCTGACCTCCGCGGGCAGCGGCGGCCGGGCCGCGACCGCCGCGATGCTCGAATTCTGCGGACGCCACGACATCACCGCCGACGTCGAAGTCGTCCCGTCGGCCCGGGTGAACGACGTCCTGGACCGCCTGGCCCGCAACGACGTCCGCTACCGCTTCGTCCTCGACCTCGCCGACCTCGGCTGACGGCCCCGCAGGACCCTGGCCTGCCCCGCCGCGTCGAAGCGGTGGGGCAGGCCAGGTCCTCTCCCTCCGCGAGCTCGCCGGATCCCGGCGGGCTGCGCGTCGCGTCCGGAAAGCAGTGCCGCTAGCTCCGGCCCCACTTCTGGGCGCTGCTGCCCGTGCAGGCCTGCAGGGTCACCGGCGTGCTGTTCCCGGTGCCGTTCGGCGCCAGGCAGAGTCCCGACTGGACACTGGTGATGGTCCCGTCGGTGCCGGCGTTCCACTGCTGGTTGGCACCGCCCGTGCAGTCCCAGATGATCGCCCGGGTGCCCGCGGTGGTGCCGGCGCCCTCGGCGTCGAGGCACTTGCTGCCGTAGACCAGCAGCTGCTTGCCGGAGGTGAGGGTCCACTGCTGGTTGCTGCCGCCGTTGCAGTCCCACAGCGCCACCTGGGTGCCGTTGGTCTGGGACACGTTCGGGACGTCGAGGCAGCGGCCGGCACCGGTGTTGCGCAGGATGGAGGTCGACCCGCCACCCGAACCGGTGACGGCGAGGTTGTCGAACTGCGCGGTCTCCCCGACGCTCGTGCCGATCCCGACCTGGCCGGCCGGGAAGGTGCCGTCGGTGACCGTGCCGAGCACGGTGCCGTCGACGGAGGCGGTGATGGTGCTGCCGGAGAAGCCCAGTGACAGCTTGTGCCAGCTGCCGGTGCCGAGCGCGGCCGTCGTGCCGGTGCGCAGGGTCGTGTTCTGCTGGCTGGTGTTGTTGCGCCGGATCGACCAGGCGCCGTTGTCGCTCACCCGCAGGTAGTACGCGTTCAGCGCGCCCTGGTTGCCCGTGTCCTGCGAGCCGGCCCGGCCGAGCAGCTCGACGTACCCGGACTTCTCCAGCAGCACGTCCGTGCTGAGCGTGTAGTTGCTCCAAGCCACGTTGCCCAGCAGCGCGTAGGGGTCGACGAACTTCTTCCAGGGGATCGTCTTCTGCGTCGCGGACTGGCGCACACAGGTGCCCGCCCGGCCGGCCCCGCAGGCGGAAGTCTCGAAGGCGCCCTCCATGTCCATCAGGTACTTGGCCTCCTTGCCCTTCGCGTATGACTCGAAGTCATCGCTGTAGGGCAGGTTCAGCGAACCCTGAGGCGGGCTGGTCGCCGTGCCCTTGCCCGGCCCGGTGGTGGTCGTGATGGAGTAGAGGTAGCCGGGCTGGACGGTCAGGGAGTAAGCGCCGCCGGACGGCGTGATGTCGGTGCTGTGGACGAAGTGGTCACCCGCGTTGTTCGAGTTGAGGTTGGTCGCCCACACGTGCACCTGGCCGCCGGACAGCCCGCCGGTGACGTTCAGGTTCAGCGTCTGCGCCGAGGTGGCGTCCATCGTCTCGATGATCGTGCTGTAGTCGGTGTTGTTCGGCGACTTCAGCGAAACGTAGCTGCCGTTGTTGCGGTTCCCGCCGAGGTAGCCGCTGGAGGAGTCGAGGTACTTCCAGCCCGGCGCGGTGAACTGCGTCGTGTGCGCCAGCGCCCACGCGTCCTTGCCGACCGAGTAGTAGCCCGACCACGGCTGGTTGGCCAGGATCAGCCCCACGGTCGGCCACGGGATGTTCGGCGTGACGGCGGCGATCAGGTCCCAGTTGAGGTAGGCGGTCATCTTGCCGTCGAGGTAGACGCGGTTGATCCCGCGGGCCAGCGGCTTGGCGCCGTCGTTGTAGTCCTGGGAGCCGTTTTCGCTGGACCACAGCGTCTTTCCGGTGTTCGTGACGTTCGCCGGGACGCTGCAGGAGGTCTGCGCGCTGAGGTAGCCGCAGGTGTAGTGGGCGCTCAGCACGTCGGTCGCGTTGCGGTAGGCCGTGTTGGTCGAGATCGCGCTCGCGGGACCCCAGTCGCCCGGCCACGAGTCACCGGAGATGATCTTGACGGCGCTGTACCCGTTGGCGTTGAGCGCGTTGCGGAGGGTGACGGTCCAGTCCGCGCTCCACTGCTTCTCGTTCTGGACGCTGGTGAGGTAGTCGATGGTCAGCCCGTGCTGCTTGGCGCACCCCAGCCACGACAGGTAGTAGTCCGTCAGGTCGCTGGAGAAGAAGGTGCCGTTGCCGATCCAGCCCGGCGCGCCCCAGGGCAGGCCCACGAGCTTGATGCCGGGGTTGCGCGCCTTGGCCTGTTCCATGATCCACCACTCGTACCCGCGGTTGCAGTCGAGATCGCCGCGGAAGTGGGCGTGGCTGGGCTCCGCGCCGCTGGTGGAGTTGGTGTCCCCGCCCATTTCCACCTTGAGGATCTGCAGGGCGGCGCCGTAACCGGGCTTGAAGAGGTAGTCGAGGATCTGGCCGCGCTGCGGCTCGGGGTAGTCGATCAGCAGGCGGCTGTTCCCGCCGCCGCCGCTGACCGCGCCGACCCCGTCGAACGTGCGGCCGCCCGAACTCCCGTTGATCGTGATCG
The DNA here is from genome assembly GCF_031082405.1 of Amycolatopsis sp. A133. Lineage (GTDB taxonomy): Bacteria > Actinomycetota > Actinomycetes > Mycobacteriales > Pseudonocardiaceae > Amycolatopsis. The sequence continues at coordinate 324,678 of NZ_JAVHJU010000057.1, read as the reverse complement.
AGGTGGCCGCCTGGGCCGGCGTCGCGGCGACGACGCCGCCGGCCACGGCCAAGACGATCGCGGCGAACACCGCGGCCACGGTTCTCGCGCTCCGGAGCATGGTTGTCCTCACTTCCGACAGAGGGCGGCACCCGGCGAAACTCTCGGGCCTGCCGGCGAAACAATCGGTCGATCAGCGAAAGGGGAAACGCACTGTTCCAGCCGGTGATCCGCCCGGGAGAACCCGTCGCCGCCGCGGGCGAATCCGGGCTGCGTTAACGCTAACAGCCCCCTCGCCGCCGAACAACTATCGATCTCCGGGCCGGTGTAATTTTCCGGCCGGCGAGCGAAAACAAGGCGGGAGCCCCCTTTCCCGGCCCGCATTCCCGGGTTACAGTCACCGATTGCTGGGAGCGCTCCCAGCAATCGGACGTTTCCGGCGCCCCCGCCGTTCGAAGGAGAAAGTGCATGCGAAGCAGGACAGTGGCCGCCGGTGGACTCGCCGCGCTGGCCGTGACCGGCGTCGTCGCCACGACCACCCTGGCCGGCGCGCAGGCCGCCGCCTCGGCGTACTACGTCGACCCGGGCACCAACGCGGCCAAGTGGGTCGCGGCGAACCCCGGCGACTCGCGCGCCGCGGTCATCCGCGACCGCATCGCCGCGGTGCCGCAGGCACGGTGGTTCACCACCACGAACACGTCCACGGTGCGCAGCGAGGTGGACGCCTACACGAGCGCGGCGGCCGCCGCCGGGAAGATCCCGATCATGGTGGTCTACGACATCCCCAACCGCGACTGCGGTGGTGCGAGCGGCGGCGGCGCGCCGTCACACGACGCCTACCGGGCCTGGATCGACCAGGTGGCCGCCGGTCTGGCGGGCCGGCCCGCGGCCATCGTGCTCGAGCCCGACGTGCTCGCCCTCATGACGAACTGCCAGAGCAGCGACCAGCAGCGCCAGACCTCGGCGTCGATCGCGTACGCGGGCAAGCGGCTCAAGGCCGGCTCGGCCCAGGCGAAGGTGTACTTCGACATCGGGCACTCCGCCTGGCTTTCACCGGCCGAGGCCGCCGCGCGGCTGCGGGGCGCGGACATCTCGAACAGCGGCGACGGCATCTCCACCAACGTGTCCAACTACCGTTCCACCGCCGACGAAGTCGCCTACGCCAAGGCGATCCTCGGCCAGCTCGGCGACTCGCGGCTGAAAGCGGTGATCGACACGAGCCGCAACGGCAACGGCCCGGCCGGCAGCGAGTGGTGCGACCCCGCGGGGCGCGCGATCGGCACGCCGAGCACCAACCAGACCGGCGACGGCCAGATCGACGCGTTCCTGTGGATCAAGCCGCCGGGCGAGGCGGACGGCTGCATCGCCACCGCCGGCCAGTTCGTGCCCCAGCGCGCCTACGACCTCGCCGTCGCGGCCGGCCCGGTCCCGACGACCACGCCGACCACGCCGACCACGCCGACCACGCCGACCACGTCCACCACGCCCACCAGCCCCACTCCCCCGACCACGACGACCCCGCAGCCGACCGGCGGCTGCAAGGTCACCCACCGGGTGGTCAGCACCTGGCCGACCGGGTACACCGCCGAGATCGTCATCGAAAACCGCGGTGCGCCTCTCGACCATTGGACGCTCACCTTCTCCGCTCCCGGCGTGACCGTCAGCCAGGGCTGGAACGGGACGTGGACCGACAGCGGCGACACCGTCAAGGTCGACAACACGGCGTGGAACGGCAGCCTGGGCACGGGCGCGACCGCCACCCTCGGCTACAACGCGAACTACAGCGGCAGCACTCCGCCCTTCGCGCAGCCGGCGTTGAACGGCACCTACTGCTCCTGAGCCCAGCGTCGCCGGAGCACGCCGGCGACGAGCTGCACGGCACCGGCGGGCAGGCCGGTCGCGACGCTCACGTAGAGCGCCGCGACCGGCCTGCCCGCTTTCGACGAATGTCCGTCGATCACAGCGGGTACGCCACCCGCAGCGCGATGCCGGCCGGGCCGGGGCCGGCGTCCGCTCCCGTCGCCAAAGACCGATCGTTCTATCCGCTACGCTGGCCGCAGCGAATCCGGAAGGCGGGAGTCCAGTGTCCGAAGCACGAGCGCGGCTGCTCGCCTCGGCGAGCCGGCTGTTCTATTCCGAAGGCCTGCACTCGGTGGGCATCGACCGGGTCATCGCCGACGCCGGCGTCACCCGCGCCACGCTCTACCGGCACTTCCCCAGCAAGGACGACCTGCTGGTCGCCTACCTGGCCGAGGCCGACCGGGCCATCCGCGGGGGGATCGAGGCGGCCCGGGCCGCCGGCGGGCCGCCGGCCGACGTCGTCCGGGCGGTCGCCGGCTCGATCGCGGACGGCATCCGCTCCCCCGGCTTCCGGGGATGCGCGTTCCTCAACGCCGCCGCCGAATACCCCGACCCGGCCCACCCGGTCCACCGCACGGTCCTCGCGCACCGGCAGTGGTTCCTGGACACCGTCACCGAACTGCTCGCCGCCACCGGCGAGACCCCACCCGAGCCGGCGGCCCAGCACTTCGTCATGCTCCGCGACGGCGCGATGGCCGCGGGGTGCCTCTCGGACCCGGCGCCGATCTGCGAGACGTTCCTCCTCGGCGTCGAAGGTCTCCTGAGGTTTCGGGACGCGCCGGTCGCGGCGGAAGTCAAGCGGCGCAGGTGAACGAGCTCCAGGCCGCCACCGGCTCCGGTGCCGCGGGCGCTCCGAGCTTCGTGCCTTTGCGGTAGCCGCCGAAGATCAGCCCGAGCACCAGGATGGCGAGGACGACCAGCAGAATCCACAGCCACCAGGACTTGCGCACGACGTTTCCCCTCGTCGGAGTCCGACCACGCGAGCGAGCACACCGTACCCCCGCTGCTGATTGGCCCGGCGGCGACGTGGGTAAACCTCCCGGTATGACTGCATGGGGCAAGCGGCTCGTCGCCGTGGCGGTGGCCGTGGTGGTGCTGGCCGGCGCGGTACTCGTCGGATCGGCGGTGCACCTGTTACCCCAGCTGCGCAACCCCTTCGCCGAACGGACCGAGGAGCACTCCGGTCCGGTACTGCTGCAGTCGATTGTCGAGCTCTCGCGCTACGAGGCGGCCAGTGGTTCGTTCCAGGTCGTCGTCGACATCAAAACCACTTCGGTCCTGCCCAGCTTCCTCGCGGGGAGCGACACGCTGTTCATCGGCGTCGGCACGGACAACGCGTTCGTCGACTTCTCGCGGCTGAAGGGCGATGCGGTCCAGGTCTCCGACGACCGCCTGTCCGCGAAGATCACCCTGGGCCACGCGCAGCTGGAGCCGGCGACCCTGGACGTGCACGAGTCCCATGTGTACGCCCAGCAGCAGGGCCTGTTCACCCGGATCAACGAGTTCCTGACCGGGAACCCGAACTCCCAGCAGGCGCTCTACGAGCTGGCCCAGAAGGAAATCCAGGCCGCGGCCGCGAAGAGCTCCTTGATCGCCGACGCCGAGCGGAACACCAAGGCGATGCTGACCGGCCTGCTGCAGTCGCTGGGCTTCAAGACCATCACCGTCGACTACGCCGACAGCAACCCCGGCTGACCCGAGCCGCCGCCGACCCGGTGGCGGTGGCCGAACTGCCCACGGCGACCGTCCGGTTCCTGGTACCGGCCGGACCGGGCTACGCGCACACCGGCGCGGCGGACCGGGCGCAGCAGGTCGCGCTGGCCGTCTGGGCGTTCCGGGAGGCCGACACGCGCGGCCTGACCGACGTCGAAGTCCGGTTCGCGGTCGGCGGCCCGGGCCCGGCGCGGGTGGGGTCCGGGCCCGCGCTGGAGATCGTCGGGCGGGTGCTGCGCGACGGCGTCGCGAACGCGAGCCCGGTGCTGCGCGCCTCGATCGGCCGGATCACCGCCGAACTGGCGGACTCCGGGCTGCGCTGGCCCGCGGCGGCGCTGGCGGAACTCGGCGAACAGCTGGACGCGTACGCCGCCCGCAGCGCCCGGCACCGGCTCCATCGGTGCGCGGAACTGCTGGCGGAACTGCCGGCGCGGTTCCGGGCGAGCGGCCCGCCGTCGCTGGTGCTGGGCACGGACGAACCGGCGGAAACGAAGCTGCGCCGGATCCGGCTGACCGCGCTGGGCGCCCGGGTGTCCGGCGGACCGGGCGAGCGCCGGGCGACGGTCTACTTCGCCGGTGACGGCTCGGTTCTGGTGCTGAACTCGCGCTGGGACACCGGCGACGAACCGGTGACCGGTCACGACCTGGGCGGCCGCCGCGTCGCGGGTTCGGCACTGGCGGTGCTGGCCGCGTCGAACGTGGTCTCGGAGACGGCCGTGCGCAGCGCCGGCCGGGCGCTGCGGCTGGGCACGTCCCGGATCGGCGCGATGTCGGTGACCCCGGTCGGCGCGGCCTGGGACGACCTGCCGTCGGTGGTCCGCGACTTCGCGGCCGCGGCCGAACGGCTGGCGGACCTGCCGCCGAAGCTCATCCGCCCGCGCGTCGAGGCCGAAGACGTCGCGGTGGTGGCGATCGCCGAGGTGCGCGAGCTGGGCTACCACCCGGGCGCCCAGCGCCTGGACGCGGTGATCGCGGACGCCCGCGGCGCGCACGCCCGGGTCACGGCCACGCACAGCGGCGTTTGCCCGGGCCGGCTGGACGCGCTGCACCGGGCGCTGGCGTCGAACCCCACCCAGCTGAGCGGCGCGCTCCGCCGCACCGGCGGCGAACTGCTGATCGACCCGCTCGCTGTGCGCACGGAAGCGGGCGTCCTGGTTCCGGACCTGGCCGCCGACGACCGCGCCGGTCCCCTCGGCCCACCGCCCCCACCGGAGGACGACCCGCTGCGCACGGCGTTGGCCGCGGCGGAGTCGGTGCTGGCGGAGGCGGCCCACCGGGGTCTGGCGCACGCACCCCCGACCCTGCGCACCCGGGCCGGCCGGACCGCGGACGAGCTGACCGCGGCCGGCCTGCGCACCACGGCGGCCACCATGCGGGAATTCGCAGCGGGGTGGACTCCGGAAACGTGGACGACGGCGCAGATCCGGGTGCTGACCGCGGCAGAACTCCGCTGACGCCCGCGGGTAATTTTCAGCACGCCGGAATGCGCTTTCCGACACGGGCGGCAGGTGAAACTTTCCTTTACCCGCCTTCGAATCCCGTGCTACAACCCACCGTGCGTCGAGAATTTCCCCGCCAGTGGAAGAGGTTGCGGATGCCGAGGCCCCGATCGTCGTTCCGGACCGTCGTGACCGCTGCGCTACTGGTGCTGGCCGCCGTCGGCGTGCCGCACAGCGCCCGTGCCTCCACGGCGCCCGAGGCGGCGGCCGCTCCCAGTGCCGGCTGCGGCAAAACTCCCACGCTCGCCAGCGGCAAACGCACGATCCAGAGCAACGGCAAGAGCCGCAGCTTCATCCTGAAGCTCCCCGACACCTACGACAACAGCCACCCGCACCGCCTGGCTTTCGGCTACCACTGGCTGGGCGGCACCGCCGAGCAGGTCGCCTCGGGCGGGAGCGACGGTTACGCCTGGGCCTACTACGGCATGCAGTCGCAGGCGGGCAACTCCACGATCTTCGTGGCGCCGCAAGGGCTCAACAACGGCTGGGGCAATTCCGGCGGCGAGGACGTCACCTTCACCGACGACATGATCAGGCTGATCGAGAACGACCTCTGCGTCGACACGACGCAGCTGTTCTCCATCGGGTTCAGCTACGGCGGCGCGATGAGTTACGCGCTCGCCTGCGCCCGGGCGACGGTCTTCCGCGCGGTCGTGGCCATCGCCGCCCCCGGCGCGATCAGCGGGTGCAGCGGGGGCACCCAGCCGATCGCCTACATGGGCATCCACGGGGTGTCGGACAACATCGGCGCCGGACGCGGGCTGCGGGACACGTTCGTCCGGAACAACGGCTGCACACCGCAGAACGCCCCCGAGCCCGCACCGGGCAGCAAGACCCACTACCGGACCGTCTACTCGGGGTGCCGGGCCGGCTACCCGGTCGTCTGGGCCCCGTTCGACGGCGGCCACCAGCAGGGTCCCGTCGACGGCTGCACCGGTTGCGAAAGCGGCGCGCGGAGCTGGGACAAGGCCGAGATCTGGAAGTTCTTCAGCCAGTTCGGCGGCGACCCGGTGCCGCCCACGCCGCCGGTGCAGGTGGGCGTGAACTACTCGCTGGTGGCGGCGCACAGCGGCAAATCGGCGGACGTCAGCGGCGGCGCCACCGCGGCGGGAGCGGCGCTGATCCAGTGGGCGGCGCACAACGCGGCGAACCAGCAGTTCGATTTCCTGGCCTCGGCCGACGGGTACTACCGGATCCGGGCCCGGCACAGCGGGCTCGTGCTGCAGGTCGCGGGGGCCGGCGCGGGTGCCGACATCACGCAGCAGCCGGACGCCGACGCGGCGGCTCAGCAGTGGCGGGTCACGGACTCCGGCGGCGGGGCGGTCACCCTGGTGAACCGGCTGAGCGGCCTGGCGATGGACGTGTGGGGTGCGTCGACGGCCGACGGGGCGCGGATCTCGCAGTACGCCGCCTCGGGCGGCGCCAACCAGCGGTTCCAGCTCCAGCGCGCCTGATCGCGGCCGCTGCCGATCGGAGGGACGAAGATGCCGGATCTGACGCGCAGGCAGGCGATGCGGCTCGGCGCCGCGGGCGTCGGAGCCGCGCTGGTACCCGTCGGGTGGACGGCGACCGCCCGGGCCGGGTCGGCCGCACCCGCGGACGTCCGGGCGGCCGGCGACCTCGCGCTGTGGTACGACCGGCCGTCGGGTTCGGAGTGGCTGCGCGCGTTGCCGATCGGCAACGGCAGGCTGGGCGCCATGGTGTTCGGCAACACCGACACCGAACGCCTGCAGCTCAACGAGGACACGGTCTGGGCGGGCGGCCCCCACGACTACAGCAACTCCCAGGGCGCGGCCGCGCTGCCGCAGATCCGGCAGCTGGTGTTCGGTAACCAGTGGACGCAGGCGCAGTCGCTCATCGACCAGAAGATGCTCGGCAGCCCGGCCGCCCAGCAGCCGTACCAGCCCGTCGGCACCCTCAGCCTCGCTCTTCCGGGCAACAGCGGAGTGTCTTCGTACCAGCGGTGGCTCGATCTCACCACCGCCACGACGGTCGTCACCTACGTCGCGAACAACGTGCGCTACCGGCGTGAAGTGTTCGCCAGCGCGCCGGACCAGGTGATCGCCGTGCGCTTGACGGCGGAAACACCCGGCTCGATTTCGTTCTCGGCGTCGCTGGGTACGCCGCAGCGAGCGACGGCGTCCAGCCCCAGCGGCTCGACGATCGCCCTGGACGGGATTTCCGCGGACAGCCGGGGCATCGCCGGCTCGGTCCGGTTCCTCGCGCTGGTCAGCGCGACCGCCGAGGGCGGGAGCACCAGCAGTTCCGGTGGCACGCTGCGGGTGTCCGGTGCCAACGCCGTGACGCTGCTGATCTCGGTCGGCACCAGCTACGTCGACTACCGGACGGTGAACGGGGACTACCAGGGCATCGCCCGCGCCCGGCTGAGCTCCGCGCAGGCCGTCCCCTACGACACCCTCCGCAGCCGTCACGTGGCCGACTACCAGAGGCTGTTCGGGCGCACCACCCTCGACCTCGGCCGCACCACCGCGGCCGACCAGCCGACCGACGTGCGGATCGCGCAGCACAACAGCGTGACCGACCCCCAGTTTTCGGCCCTGCTCTTCCAGTTCGGCCGCTACCTGCTGATCTCCTCGTCCCGCCCCGGCACCCAGCCGGCCAACCTGCAGGGCATCTGGAACGACCAGATGAACCCGTCGTGGGAGTCGAAGTACACGCTCAACGCCAACCTGCCGATGAACTACTGGCCGGCCGACGTGACCAACCTCGCCGAGTGCTACGAGCCCGTGTTCGGGATGATCGCCGACCTCGCGGTGACCGGGGCCCGCACCGCGCAGGTCGAGTACGGCGCGCGGGGCTGGGTCACCCACCACAACACCGACGCCTGGCGCGGATCCTCCATTGTGGACTTCGCGCAGGCCGGCATGTGGCAGAGCGGCGGCGCCTGGCTGGCCACGATGATCTGGGACCACTACCGGTTCACCGGCGACACCGCGTTCCTGCGCGCCCGCTACCCGCTGCTGAAGGGCGCCGCCCAGTTCTTCCTCGACACGCTGGTGACCGAACCCTCGCTGGGCTACCTGGTCACCAACCCGTCGAACTCCCCCGAGCTGAACCACCACACGAACGCGTCCGTGTGCGCGGGACCGACGATGGACATGCAGATCCTGCGCGACCTGTTCGACGGCTGCGCCGGCGCGTGCCAGGTGCTGGGCGTGGACGCCGCCTTCGCCGACCAGGTCAAGGCGGCCCGGCAGCGGCTGGCGCCGATGAAGGTCGGCTCGCGCGGGAACATCCAGGAATGGCTCTACGACTGGGTGGAGACCGAGCGGAACCACCGGCACATCTCGCACCTGTACGGGCTGTACCCCAGCAACCAGATCAGCAAGCGCGGGACGCCCCAGCTGTTCACCGCGGCGCGCCGGACGCTGGAGCTGCGCGGCGACGACGGCACCGGCTGGTCCCTCGCCTGGAAGATCAACTACTGGGCGCGCATGGAGGAGGGCGCCAAAGCGCACGACCTGCTCCGCCTCCTCGTGCGGACTGACCGGCTGGCGCCCAACATGTTCGACCTGCACCCGCCGTTCCAGATCGACGGCAACTTCGGCGCGACCTCCGGCATCGCCGAACTGCTGCTGCACAGCCACAACGGTGAGCTGCACGTGCTGCCCGCGTTGCCGCCCGCCTGGCCGTCCGGCAGTGTCACGGGCTTGCGCGGCCGTGGCGGCTACACGGTCGGCGCGACCTGGAGCGGTGGCTACGCGACGCAGCTGACCATCACACCCGACCGCGACGGCGACGTCGTGGTCCGCAGCCGGATGTTCGCCGCGGACCACGAAGTGCTCGACACCACGAGCGGCGCGCAGGTCCGGCCGGTGCCCGTCGAGGCGGAGCTGGTGCGGTTCGCGGGCCAGGCGGGCCACACGTACCGCGCGACTTCCACGGGCGGGCCGCCGCCGGTGGTGGAGCCCGGGGTGAACTACCGGCTCGTCGCCCAGCACAGCGGCAAACCGGCCGACATCAGCGGCGGCTCGACGGCCGCCGGCGCGGCACTGGTCCAGTGGCAGGCCACCGGGGGCCTCAACCAGCAGTTCGACTTCCTCCCCGCCGACGGCGGCTTCCACCGCATCCGCTCCCGCAGCAGCGGCTTGGTGCTCCAGGTCGCGTCCACCGCCACGGGCGCGGACATCACCCAGCAACCGGACACCGGCGCGGCCACCCAGCAGTGGCGGGTGACCGACCAGGGCAACGGCGTGGTGAGCGTGGTGAACCGGGCCAGCGGCTTGGCCATGGACGTGTGGAGTGCCTCGACCGCCGACGGCGCGCGCATTTCCCAGTGGACGGTGACGGGGGCCGCCAACCAGCGGTTCCAGCTCCAGCGGGTGTGACGGGGCGGCGGGGTTTCCGGCCGGTGAAAGGGATGCGCTGGCGCACGCCGACCAGCGGCATCAACGCGCGTGATCGGGCGGCGCGGTTTCGGCCCGGTCACGCGCCACCACGGCGAGACCGCGTACCCCGCGCACGCCGACCAGCAGCATCAACGCGCGTGATCGGGCGGCGCAGTCTCCACCCGGTCACGCGCCACCACGGCGAGACCGCGTACCCCGGCACACGCCGACCAGCGGCATCAACGCGCGTGATCGGGCGGCGCAGTCTCCACCCGGTCACGCGCCATCGCGAGCGTAACCAGGCGCAGTTCCCCTCCACCGCGGCTAACCAACCGCCGCACTTTCCCCGCCGCCGCGAGCCACACCCAAAACGCGGCGCACCGCGTCCCTCAGCCATTGATGCCCGCCGTCGGCGGTGTGGCGGGGGTGCCAGGCCATGCCGATCGTCAGCGGGGGCAGGGGCAGCGGGATGTCCAGCAGGCACAGCCCCAGCGCGTGCGCCGCGTCGCCGAGCGGGGACGGTGGCTCGCCCGGCAGCGCCGCCGGTACCAAGCAGACCACGTCACTCGTCGCGGCCAGCGCCATCGCCGCCAGGTGGCCGGGCAGGACGGCGCTCACCCGCCGGCCGAGCCCCTCTTCGGCCAAGGCCGCGTCCAGCGGGCCGGTGAAACGGCCGCGGCGGCTGACCGTCACGTGCCCGGCCGCGGCCAGCCGGGCCGGCGTCAGCGTTCCTTCGGTGAGCGGGTGCCCCGCCCGGACGCCGGCCGCCATCCGCAGCGTCACCAGCTCCTCCACCCGGGTCTCCGGGTCGACGTGGTCGATGGCGCCGATCTCCAGGTCGATCCGGCCCTCGCGCAGGGCGGGACCGGCCTCCCACTCCTCGGCCAGCACCCGCAGCGACACGCCCGGCGCCTGGCGGCCGGCCAGCCCGAGCAGCCCGGGGGCCAGTGCCGCGCCGACCAGGTCCGAGGCCTGGACGGTGAAGGTGCGCCGCAGCACGGCGGGGTCGATCCCGCCGCTCGGGGTCAGCAGCGCCTCCAGCCGGCGCACGACCGCGGCGGCCTCGTCCCGCAGCGCCTCGGCACGGGGCGTGGGCACCATCGCCTGACCCGCCCGGACCAGCAGCGGGTCCTGGAGCACCCGGCGCAGCCGGGCCAGGGTGCGGCTCATCGCCGCCGGCGAGGTGCGCAGCCGGGCGGCGGCGCGGGTGACGCTCTGCTCGGCCAGCAGGGCGTCGAGGGCGAGCGCGAGGTTCGCGTCGAGGTTCGGGCTGGTCACCGGCGTTATTCCGTTTCGGGCAAGGATCGGATGCTGAAGTTCCCATTGTGGCAATGCGGCCCGGGTCCGCACGCTGGAGGGGTCATTCCGCTCCGATACAGAACCGCGAGGTTTCATGATCGTCATCACCGCACCCACCGGGAACATCGGCCGGCACCTGCTGTCGCTGCTGGTCGAGGCCGCACCCGCGCACGGAGAGGAACTCCGCGTCGTGGTGCGCGATCCCGCCCGGCTACCGGGGCCCGTGCGCGAACGGGTCGAGGTGGTCACCGGCTCGCACGGTGACGCCGTCACCGCCGACCGCGCCTTCGCCGGGGCCGACGCCGTCTTCTGGCTGGTGCCACCGGACGCCTCGACCACACCCGAGGAGGCCTACAGCGGCTTCACCCGCCCGGCCGCGCGGGCGTTCGCCGCCCACGGGGTCGGCCACGTCGTCGGCGTCTCGGCCCTCGGCCGCGGCACCCCCTTGGCCGGCCGGGCCGGGCTGGTCACCGCCTCCCTGGCCGTGGACGACCTGATCGCCGGCTCCGGCGTCGCCTACCGCGCGCTGGCCAACCCGTCCTTCTTCGAGAACCTGCTGGAGGAGGCCGGTTCGATCCGGGAGCACGGCGTCTTCACCGACACCGTCGCCGCGGACCGCCCGGCCCCGCTGGTGGCCGCCGCCGACATCGCGGCCACGGCGGCCGGGCTGCTGCTGGACCGCTCCTGGACCGGCACCGGCAGTGTCCCCGTCCTCGGCCCGCAGGACCTGTCACCCGACGACCTGGCGCGCATCATGACCGAGGAGCTGGGCCGTCCGGTCCGCTACCGGCGCCAGCCGCTCGGTGAGCTGCGCTCGGCCCTGCTCGCGCACGGCCTCGACGAAGAGTTCGTCGAAGGCATGGTCGCCATGAAGCGCGCCAAGGACGAAGGCCTCGACGCGGGTGCCGTCCGCTCGCCGCACGCGATCGCGGCCACCACGTTCGCGCAGTGGTGCGCGCACACCCTCAAGCCCGCCGTTCTCGCCGCACCGGAGGCCGCTGATGCCCGCTGACGCCACCGCCTCGCCCGTCACCGCGTTCATGCTGGTCAAGACCACCCCCGAATGGCTGGCGAAGACCGTGGCCGAACGCATCGAGGCCTTCACCACGCAAGTCGTCCCGGTGGTCGAAGCCCGGACCCGCGGCGTCCGTTCCCGCTTCTACGACACGGAGTTCTACTCGGCGCGGGTGACCGACGTGTGGGTCTGGGAGGCCGACGACCACGACGCCTACCGGCTGCTGATCGACGCGCTGCGCGAGACCCCGTTCTGGGACCGCTACTTCGAAGTGGTGGATTTGCTGGTGGGCGTGGAAAACGGCTACGCACGCACCTACGACGTGGCGCCGGTGGCCACCATCGCCACCTGAAAAATACCGCCATGGCCCTGCCACCCGGTCGCCACCCGGGTGGCAGGGCCATTTGTTCGCCTTTCAAAAGAAGGCGCGCCCCAGCGCGGCCATTGCGGATCGGCCGGGAATTCTCGCGGGTTCTTGATCGATTTCCGCGTCGAATCGACAATCGCCGTCTCCCGCAATCGATCGGACGCTCGAAATTCGCGGGACCGGGACACGGCCGTGATCGGCGCATCAACCTTGGACGCCGCTGCACTCTTTAGTAGGCTTCGAGCCGGGACAGCCTCGATCGGCTGTGGGCAGCACGTGCCGCGGAGGCAGCACGTTTCTTGGGGGATGCGATGGGATACGTCGGCGTGGGGGTCCGCCTGTCCGCGCGCAACGTCTTCGTCACTGCCGTTTCCGGTCCCGTGTCACGCCCGATCTGCCAGACTGTCGGCGTGGACGAGATGGTGTGCGCCGAACTGGTCGAGCGGGTCACTGAGTACCTCGAGGACGTCCTCGGCGAGCAGGACCTGCTGAGGCTGAACCGGCATCTGGCCGTCTGCGACAGCTGCGAGAGCTACGTCGCCCAGGTGAAGGCCACGATCCGCGTCGCGGGGAACCTCCCCGGCGACGGGCTCGACGCGGACGCCGAAGCCGGCCTCGTCGAAATCTACCGGTCCTGGGTCGCCGAACGAGACAGAGACCGGTGATCGTCGTGGACGTCCAGGCACTGCGCCGAGGCGACGAAACCGCCTTTCTGAGCCTGGTGACGGCCTACAACCCCGTTCTGCTCCGGCTGGCCATGGTCTACTCGCCCACCCGGGCGGTCGCCGAGGAAACCGTCCAGGAAACCTGGATCGCCGTGCTCCGCGGCATCGACGGGTTCGAGGGCCGGGCGGCCCTGCGCACCTGGATCTGCCGCATCCTCGTCAACATCGCCCACCGCCGATCCGCCGCCGAGGTGCGCAGCCTGCCGTTTTCGAGCTTCTCCAACAACCACGAGGACTCCCCCGCCGTGGCCCCCGACCGCTTCCTGCAGTCGGGCCCCTACGCCGGTCACTGGGCGAGCCCGCTGCCGGACTGGTCGAGCGTGCCCGAGCACAAGCTCCTGTCCGACGAGCTCAAGGGCGTGGTCGCGGACGCCATCGCGCAGCTGCCCGAAGCCCAGCGCATCGTCATCACCCTCCGCGACGTCGAAGGGTGGACGAGCGAGGAGACCTGCGAGCTGCTCGAGCTGGAACCGGGCCACCAGCGGGTCCTCCTGCACCGGGCCCGCAGCCGCGTCCGCGCGGCGCTCGACCGGTACCTCGTCGCCGAGGTGGCCGAAGAGTGAGGAATGCTCACCCAAAGTAGTGAGCAGCCCGCTGTAACGAATGTCCGGTTCGCTCCCTCTGGAACTGCGCAGTCTGAAAGTTGCCGCGCGCAGCGGCCCTACCTGGAGGGGTGATCATGACCGCCACCGATGACGTGACCCGGTCGCAGCCGCCGGCCGAAGCGAAAGGAGCCCGGGCGTACCTGAAGGTGGTGAAAACCCCGGGGATGCCCGCGTGGACCTTCGTGGTCCTGTGCCAGCGCCTGCCGATCGCCATGTCGCCACTGGCGCTGGTCTACCTCGGCCACCTGGCCGGGTCCTACGCGCTCGGCGCGCTGCTCGCCGGCGCGTTCGCGTTCGCCGAAGCGATCGCGGCGGGCGTGATGGGCCGCCGGTTCGACCGCCGGCCCGCGGGGCCGGAACTGCGGCTCGTGCTGGCCGTGCAGACGGTTGTGCTGATCGCGCTCGGCGTGGCCGCCATGGTCTCGCCGGGGTGGCTGCCCGCGTGGGCGATGATCGCGCTGGCCGCGATCGCGGGCGGGGTGGCGTCGGGGGCCCACGGGGGCCTGCGGGCGCTGCTGGTGCGGACGGTCGACTCCTCGGCGCACCACGCGGCGTTGAGCCTCGAAGCGACCCTGACGACCTTGCTGTGGGCGATCGGTCCCGCGGTGGTCGGCCTGATCGCGCTCGTGTCCGGCCAGGCGTGGCCGATCCTGGTGATCGCCGCCATCGCCGCGGTCGGCGCGCTGGCCTCCGTCCTGCTGAAGGACACCGGCGTCGCCCGTGACGAGAGCGGCGGCGAGCAGGCCGACGTCCGGGTCTGGCGGCTGAGCTGGCCCGCCCTGTTCCAGGAGGGCGCGGTCATGCTGTGCGTCGGTGCCGCCTACACCGGCCTGCCGTCGCTGCTGGAACTGGTCGGGACCGACGCCGGGATCGCCGGCCCGGTGCTGGCCGTCTTCGCCGTGGCCGGCCTGATCGGCGGCCTCGTCTACGGCAGCCGCAAGTGGCCCGGCGCCTACCGCAGCCAGAGCTTCGTGCTGGTGCTCGCGGTGACGGCGGTCGTGGCCGCCGCCGTTGTCAGTCCCACCGCCGCGACGATCATCGGGTTGATGATCCTCTCCGGCCTGGCCGGCACCCCGGCGCTGACCGCCCGGGCCGCCGGCATGCAGGAACTGCTGCCCGAACGCGTGTGGGCCACCGGGTTCTCCGGTCTCTACGCCGCGGGCGGGGTCGGGTTCGGCGTCGCCGGGCTCGTCGTGGCCGCGCTGCTGGAGCCGATCGGCATCCGCGGGTCGCTGCTGGTGTGCGTGGCGGTCGCCGCGCTGGCCGCGGTGGTCAGCGGTGTCGCCGAAGCCCGGAAGGCGGCCCGCCCGGCCGGCGCGGCGTGAGCGCCGTGCCCGTGCCGGGCCACGACGGCCGGCACGGGCACGGGAGGCGGCGACCACGACCTGACCGACCGGCACCGGACCGATTCCACCGAACGGACACTCGAACTTCTCTGGGGGAAGCAATGACGTCCCAGCTCATCCGTCCCGCGGCCTTCACCCTCGTCGCCCCGGCCCACCACCGGGTGGCTCCGGACCCGGCCCCGCCCGCCGCGGCCGATCCGGCCCCGCCCTGCGCCTTGACCCTGCTGGGCGGCTTCCACCTCCACCTCGACGGCCACCCGGTGGCCCTCGGCCCCAACGCGCAGCGGCTGCTGGCGGTCCTCGTCTGCCTCGGCAGGCAGGCGCCGCGCTCGACGGTCGCCCAGCTGCTGTGGCCGGACAACCGCACCTCCCGGGCGCACGCGAACCTGCGCACCACGCTCTACCGCCTGCAGCGGGTCCTGCCCGATCTGGTCCTGTCCAGCAAGACCGACCTCCGGCTCGCCCCGGCGGTCGGGGTCGACATCGAGCAGATCCGGACGACCGCGATCTCCCTGCTGACCGCCCACCCGGACGATCCACTGTGGACGTCGCGACCGGACTGGGCCCAGTTCACCGAGGATCTGCTGCCCGCCTGGGACGACGAATGGCTGGCCGACCACCAGTTCAGCTACCGGAGGATGCGGCTGGACGCGCTCGAACGGCTGTCGGCCCTCTTCGTCGGCAATGGGCTCCACGGTGCCGCGGTGCAGGCCGCGCTCGCGGTGCTGCAGGCCGACGAGCTCCGCGACACGGCCCACGAAACGCTGATCCGCGCCTATCTCGCCCAGGGCAACCGCAACGACGCCATCGTGCAGTTCGGCACCTACCGCAGATTGCTGCGGGACGAACTGGGCCTGGAACCACCGGAAGCGCTCGACCGGCTCTTGTGGAGCCACGCCGCCTGAGCCGCGTTTCCCGTCTCCACCGCTACTGGGCCGCGTCCACCGGACGCGGCCCAGTCGCCTGTCACGGCGGCACAACGCACCCGAGACGGCGCATCGGCGATCGTGGAACCTGCCCGTTTCCGCCGGTCCGCGACCGGCGTCCAGCACGACAAGGACGGTGAATTCCCGTGACCGAGTTGATCGAAGCCAACCACGGGCCCCACCTGCAGGCGGCGACCGTGCTGCCGGACCTGCTGCGCTCGAGCGACCGGTGGACCGACGAACTGCTGATGGCCGCCGGCATCCCCTTCGAGGACAAGCCGATCGTCACCGTTGGCGGCGGGATCGGCTCCTTCGTCACAGTCGACTACCTGCGCATCGCCGGCGCACTGTCCACAGATGACATCAGTGTGGTGTCCAACCTGGAGCGGCCCTGGCAGACCTACGAGCACCTGGCGACCGTTTCCCAGATCGCGCGGGACAACCGGATCCGGTCGGACTCCGCGTCCCGGCCGGACAACCTCTGGGGCTTCCCGTCCTACGCGCTCTCCGAAGCGTTCCGGCGGCGCACCCCGGCCCCGCTGGCCCAGGTCCTCGCCGAGCCGGTCTTCGCCGACTTCTACACCCCGCGGCTGGGTACGGTCCTCGAGTCGATCGAACGCGAGGCGAACCGGATCCGGTACTGGGACATGCTGCAGCGCGGCGACGTCGAGCTGGTCCGGCGCCGCAGCGGCGGAGGCTACTTCGTGCTCTTCGACGACCGCCGCGCGGACGAGCCCGCCTACCGCGCCATCCGCTGCCGCGACGTGCACATCGCCGTCGGCTACACCGGCCTGAAGTTCCTCCCGGAGCTGCAGCGGTTCCGCACCGAACGCAACGACTTCCACCACGTCGTCAACGCCTACGAGGACCACGAGCACGTCTACCAGGCGCTGCGCCGCCGACCGGCGACGGTCCTCGTCCGCGGCGGCGGCATCGTGGCTTCCCGCGTGCTCGAGCGGCTGATCCGCGACCGCCTCCAGAACGGCCTGCGCACGGAGATCGTGCACGTGCTCCGCACCTACGTCGACGGGCGCCACGGAAAGCACGTGTGGGCCCGCCGCAAGGGCCGGGACGGCTTCGCGTACCAGGGTTTCAACTACCCGAAGTCGGTGTGGGGCGGCCAGCTGAAGGCCGAGATGCGCCGGCTCGACGACGGCCGCCGCCACGAGGTCTACGAGGCGATCGGCGGGACGACGACCGCGTGGCGGCGCGAGTGGCAGCGGCAGATGCGCACCGCCCGCGAGCAGGGCTGGTACCGGACCGTCACGGCCACCTTCGACGGTCTCGAACCGCACGGCGACGGGGTCACCGCCCGGCTGCGGATGGCCGCGGGCCTGCTCGACGTCCACGCCGACTTCGTCATCGACTGCACCGGGCTCAACGCCGACGTCACCGAACACGGGGTGCTCAACGACCTCCTCGACCACGGTGGCGCCCGGCTGAACACGCTCGGCCGGCTCGACGTCGGCCGCAACTTCGCGGTGCTGGGCGCCGACAGCGGGATGGGCCGGATGTACGTGACCGGCGCTGCCGCCCTCGGCGGGCCCTTCCCGGGCGTCGACACGTTCCTCGGGCTGCAGATCGCGGCTCAGGAGGTCACCGACGACCTGGCCCGGCGCGGCTTCTGCCGCCGCATGGGCCCGGCCACGTCCCTGGCCGGCTGGCTGCGCTGGGCGACCGGCCGGCAGATCTGAGAAAGGATTCGTCGTGGTACCCACATTGCTCGGCCGGATCCAGACCCGGCTGTTCCTGCTCGCACTCGTCGGCGCGGCGGTGACGGCCCTGGTGACTCCGGTGCTGCCCGCCGACGGCCCGCTCGCCGGCCGCTACCAGGCCACCTTCGTCGTCCTGGCCGCCGTCGCGGCCCTCGGCGTCGGCTGGGAGCTGCTCTACCACCTGCTGATGCAGTGGCGCTGGGAGAAGGACTGGCCCACGCTGTTCGGGCTCCTCACCCTCGTCCCCGAAGGGCTGCTCGCCGGCTGGCTCGCGGTCACCGGCCGGCTCCCGTGGCTGCCGGGGCCGGTGCCGGTCGCGGCGTTCGCCGTGCACTTCGTGCTCGTGTGGCTGGCCGTGTGGCTGGTCGCCAACGGCCCCCTCCGGGTGCCGTTCATCCGCTGGCGTTTCCGAGGTGGGAGGCTGCTGTGACGACGACATCGCTGCGCGACGAACCCCTGAAGTTCCGGCCGGGACGGGGAATCCTCGTCCGCCACCCGGGTCTGGCCGTGCTCACCGGGCCCTGCGACGACGAGACCACCTCGGGCGTCCTGCGCACCGCGGCCGACTCGGCGGCGGACGACCGCCCGGGCCAGGCCTTCGGCCGCGCGATCCTGCGGCTGCTGGCCGGCGGCACCGAACTGCCGGCGCTGTGCGCCTTCGGCGCGCTGGACGAAGGGGTCTCGGTCCTGGTCCACGGCGCCGCCCGGATGACCGTCCGGACGCCGTCCGCGGACCAGGTGCTCGACGGGCAAGACGCCGTGACGCTGGTGGACCGGGTCCTGCCCGCCGTGACGTCGCTGCGGGCCGCCTTCGGCGACGAAAGCACCGAACCCGGGCGCTGGTGCGAACTGGGCTCCGGCACGGTGCCCGCCGAGGCGATCTGGTGGGGCGCGGCCGGTTCGCCGCCGGAACCGGCCGGCACCGAACCACCGGAGGAGGCCCCGGCGGCGCCCGCCCCGACGATCGCCGGGGTCCGCTGCCGCAGCGGGCACTTCAACGACCCCGACATCAGGTACTGCAGCTCCTGCGGGCTCGGGCTCACGCAGGCGGGCCGCACCCCGGCCCGCAGCGAACGCCCGGCCGTCGGGGTGCTGGTGCTCGACGACGGTTCGGCCTTCCCGCTCACCGGCGACCACCTGATCGGCCGGATGCCCCACGAGACCGACGAGGTCCGCGCCGGCACCGCGACCGCCGTCCGCCTGCAGGACCCGGCCGTTTCGGGGGTGCACGCCCGGATCACGCTCGACGACTGGAACGTGGCCGTCACCGACGCCGGCTCGGTCAACGGGACCTTCCTCCGTGACCCCGGGACCGGGGCCTGGACCAAGCTGGCCAGGGACACCCGGGCGGTTTTGCGGCCCGGCATGGTCGTCGCGGTCGGCGGACGGCAGCTGCGCTACGACAGCTACCGCAAACCCTAGACCGGCCGAGGAGACCGCCATGACCACCGCAAACCCCCACCGCCTGACCCCCGTCCCGGCACCGGACCCCTGCGACGTCCTGACCGAGCTGACCGAGCTGGCCGACGTCGCCGACCTCCTGCGCCAGCACGTCGAAGTGCTGCGGTTCCGGCTGGCCGACCGGCCGACCGTCACCGCCCACCTCACCCTCGCCCACCGCTGGGCGGCCGATCTGCGGCGCAGCCTGCACAGCGCGGCCGGCACCTTGGACGCGACGACCGCGTGCGGGCCGCCGTCGGCCGGGCTCGAGCGCCGGGAGGTGTCGTGAACAGCCTCACGATGCTGCTCGACGTGGCCGCGATCCTGCTCGCGGCCCGGATCGCCGGACGGCTCGCCGTCCGGATCGGCCAGCCCGCCGTCGTCGGCGAGATCGCCGCCGGCGTCCTGCTCGCGGCGGTCATGCACGGCACCGGGCTGACCCAGACGGTCCTGCCGGGCTCGGCCAAGAACGCGCTGCACGCCATCGCGACGGTCGGGCTGGTGCTGTTCATGTTCACCGTCGGCCACGAGTGGGACGGACGGCACCTGCGCGGCCGCGCCGCCGCCGGGATCGCGCTCGGGTCGGCGATCGTCCCGTTCGCGCTGGGTGCCGCGCTGGCCGCCTGGCTCGCCGCGACGACGTATCACCCCGCCGACCCGGTCGTCTTCGTGCTGTTCCTCGGGGCGGCGATGTCGATCACCGCCCTGCCCGTGCTGGCCAGGATCGTGACCGACCGCGGGCTGCAGGGCACGACGATCGGCGGCCTGGCGATCGGTGCGGCGGCGGTCGTCGACGTGCTGGCCTGGGTCGCGCTGGCGGCGATCGTGACGCTCGGCGGCGGCAGCTCGGCGTGGCAGATGCTGCTGGCGGTGCCCTACGTGCTGCTGCTGTTCGTGGTGGTGCGCCCGTTGCTGCACTGGGCGTTGCGCCGCCGGGCCGGTGGCATCGGGTTCGGCACCATCCTGGCGGGCCTGTTCGTCTCGGCCGCGGCGACGGAGTGGCTGGGCCTGCACTTCGTGTTCGGCGCGTTCCTCTTCGGCGCGTTGCTGCCCGGGCGGGACGATCCGGTCGTCCGGCAGCAGGTCGACGACATCGCCCGGTTCTGCCGGACGTTCCTGCTGCCGATCTTCTTCGTCGTCGCCGCGCTCGACGTCGACCTGTCCGGGGTGGGCCTGGCCGGGGCCGGTGAGCTGGTCCTGATCCTGCTGGTGGCGTTCGCCGGCAAGGCGGGCGGCGCCTACCTCGGCGCCCGCGTGTGCGGGCTGCCCAAGTCCGAAGCCGGGCCGGTGGCGGCGCTGATGAACGCGCGCGGGGTCACCGAGATCGTCGTCCTGCAGGTCGGGCTGCAGCTGGGCGTGCTCGACACGCGGCTGTACTCGCTGATGGTGGTGATGGCCCTGATCACGACGGCCGCGACCGGGCCCCTGCTGGGGCTGCTGCGAAAGCGGCACCGGGTCGCGGAGCTGCCCGAGCCCAGCCTCGCCGGAAAAGACTAGCCCGCCCCTCCCCCTCGCCGTGCCTGCCGGGCCGCCCCTCCCCGGCAGGCACGGCTTCCTTCGTACCCGAGGAGACAACGATGAAGCACCTACCCAAGCCCCTGCCGGTGGCCGGTGGCCTCACCGCCGCGGCCGCCCTGACCGCGGGCCTGCTCCTGTTCGAACCCTGGCGGCTGGTCACCTCCACGACGGTGACCGAGCAGCTCGTCACCACCGGCGTCCCGGCCGCACCGGCCGGCCGGATCGCCGCCGGCCCGGTGGTCCTCGGCGGCGGCGGTTTCCAGTCCCTGGAACACGAAACGACCGGAGCCGCCCAGCTGGTCCGCCTTCCGGGTGGCGAACACGTGGTCCAGTTCGCCGGCCTGGCCACCAGCGACGGCCCGGACCTGCACGTGTACCTCTCCCCGCACCCGGCCACCGCCGGGGAAGGCGCGTTCGCGACGGGCTTCACGTCGCTGGGCGAGCTGAAGGGCAACCGGGGCAACCAGGTCTATCCGGTGCCCGCGGGTGCCGATGTCGCGTCGATGCGCAGCGTCGTCATCTGGTGCAAGCGGTTCTCGACCGGGTTCGGGGTCGCTCCGCTGACTTCGTCTTGAAGCACGACGGAAAGCGGCCCGCCCCCTCGGGGACGGGCCGCTCTTGTCCGGGCCGGTCAGGCCGGTGGCGACACCGCCTTCGCCTCCAACCGGTCCAGGAACTTCTGCCGATCGACCACCGCCCGCGTGTGCGTGCCACGCAGGACCTCGTCCACGCCGTCGTGGCCGTACACGTCGAACACCAGCTTGCGGCCGGCCCGGTGCCGCAGCTCGGCCGTGAGCTGGATCGCGCGGCCCGGTGGGGTCGGGGCCAGGTGGCTCGAGTCGTGGCTGAGGCCGACCGTCATCTCGTGGTCGTCGAGGTACTCGGCGATCGCGTGCATCGCCGTGACCTCGCCCAGCCACAGCAGGACCGGGGTCGCCAGCACCGGCAGGTCGTTCTGCCAGCGGTCGGCCGTGTCGTGCTCGGTCACCTCGTGGCGGTAACCGGCGGCGACGACGTCGGGCAGGGGTTTCATGTCGGCTCCCAGTGGTCAGGCCGCGGCGGGCGCGGCGCAGAGACGGGTGACGGCGGACCCGACCAGGTCGAGCAACCGTCCCCAGTGGACACTCTCGGTTTCGGGGTTGAGCACGGTGAACTTGAGCCACACCAGACCGTCCTCGGCGATCGTGGCGCGGCCGATCACCGCGGTTCCGTCGGCCAGCAGCACCCGGCGGACCTGCGCGACCAGCTCGTTGCCTTCGGCCGGCGGCAGCCGGTCGGCGGCCACCGGGCGGAACAGCACGGTGCTGATCTCGGGACGGGCGAGCAGCCGCAGCTCCGGCCGCCGCTCGATCTCGTCGGCGATGGCGGCCGCCGCCGTGCAGCACCGCGCGGTCAGCCGGGCGATGCCCGAGCGGCCCAGCGCCCGGAACGTCACCGCGAGTTTCAGCGCGTCCGGACGGCGGGAGGTGCGGATGGACCGGCCCAGCAGGTCCGGGAACCCGGCCTCCTGGTCGTCGTCGGCGTTCAGGTAGTCGGCCACCAGCGAAAGCGGGGCGAGCGCACTGCTCTCCCGCACCGCCAGCAATCCCGCCGGCAGCGGCTGCCAGCCGAGTTTGTGCAGGTCCAGCGCAACGCTGTCGGCCCGGTCGAGCCCGGCCAGCAACCGCCGGTGCCCGCCGAACAGCAGGCCGCCCCCGTACGCCGCGTCGACGTGCAGGTGCGTGTTCAGCCGCCGCCGGGTCAGCTCGGCGATCGGCTCGATCGGGTCGATCACCCCGCGATCCGTCGTGCCCGCCGTGGCGACCACGAAGAGCGGGCCCGGTGTCCGCTCGAGGACCTCGGCCAGTGCGCCGACCCCCATCCGGCCGCCCGTCGTGGACACCACGACCGGCGGGGCGAGCCCGAGCAGCCAGGCCGCCCGGCCGACGCTGTGGTGGGCGTCGGCCGAGCAGACGACCCGGATGCCCGGCCCGCGCTGCTCGCGCGCCAGCAGGAGGGCGACCAGGTTGGACTCGGTCGCCCCGGTCGTCACCAGCGCGTCGGCCCGGCGCCGTCCCGGGTAGACCAGGTCGGCCACCGCGCCGGTGACGAGCCGTTCCAGCTCGCCCGCCGCGGGGGCCTGGTCCCAGGAGTCCAGCGACGGGTTGAGCACGCTGGCCGCGAGGTCCGCGGCCGCCGCGACGGCCAGCGGCGCCGCGTGCAAGTGGGCCGCGCACAAGGGATCCGCGGGGTCGGCGGCCCCGGCGGCGACGGCTTCGACGACCCGGCGCAACGCCGCCTCCGCGCCCTCGCCCTCCTCCGGCAGGACCACCGGCACCGCGCGGCCGAGTTCGCCGGCCACGCGGGCGGGGCCACCGGCGGGTGCGGGTCCCGCCCGCCGGGCCCGTCCCCGGTCGAGGGCGTCGAGGGTCACCGCGGTGAGGTCCCGGAGGGCGGCGAGGCCCGCGGGCGTCGCGGCGAGCGCACCGGCGTTCACGCCGTCACCCCGGCGGCGAGCGGCGTCCGGAGCACGGCGTCCACGACGACGTCGGTCAGCCTGCCGGCCACGCCGGCCCAGTCGGCCAGTGACATCGTCAGCGGGGGCAGGAGCTTGAGCACCCGGCCGTCCCCGGAGGTCTCCGCGATGATCGCCGCGCGGAACAGCTCGTCCCGCACCGACGAAGCGACACCGGCCTCGGTGAAGCGCAGGCCGCTCATCGCACCGCGCCCGGCCGGCACCGCGGTCCCTTCCGGCAGTTTCCCGACCACGTCGCGGACGGTCTCGCGGATCGCCACCGCCAACCGGGCGACGTGGGCTTCGAACCCGGCCGCGGCCCAGTAGTCCAGCGCCGCCGTGGCGCCCACGAACGCCAGGTTCTGCCCGCGGAAGGTCCCGTTGTGCTCGCCGGGCCCCAGCACGTCGCGGTCGCGCCGGACCACCAGCATCGCCATCGGCAGGCCGAGGCCGCTGAGCGACTTGGACAGGCAGACGATGTCGGGGTCGAGCCCGGGCACGTGCTCGAAGCTGAAGAAGGTGCCGGTGCGCCCGCAGCCGGCTTGCACGTCGTCGACGATCACCAGGGCGCCGACGTCGTCGGCGATCTGCCGGATCCGCGCCAGCCACGCGCGCGACGCGACCGAAAGGCCGCCTTCGCCCTGCACCGTTTCCAGCACGAAGGCCGCCGGCGGCCCGATCCGGCCGCCCGGCCGCAGCGCCGCTTCGATGGCGTCCGCCGAGCGGTCGCCTTCGTCGTAGGGCAGGATCGTCGTGCCGGGCAAGGCGATCCCCGCGGCCCCGCGCAGCAACCGCGACGACGTCACCGCGAGCGAACCCAGCGAAGCGCCGTGGAAACCGCCGCTGAACGCCACGACGTTCGTGCGGCCCGTCGCCTTGCGGGCGAGCTTCAGGGCCGCTTCCACCGCCAGGGTGCCCGCCGGGCCGGGGAACTGCAGGACGTGGTCCCGCATCCCGCGTTCGGCGAGGATCTCGGTCGAGAACCGGTGCAGGAACTCGGCTTTCGCCGTGGTGTGCAGGTCGAGGGTCTGGATCGGCCCGCCACCGGTCAGGTAGGCCGCGACGCGCTCGAGCACGGGTGGCGGGTTGTGACCGTAGTTCAATGACCCGGCGGCGCACAACAGGTCGACGTAGCGGCGACCGGCGGTGTCCCAGAGGTGGTGCCCGGCGGCCCGTTCGAACACCACCGGGAAGCTCCGGCAGTAGCTGCGGACCTGCGACTCGTACCGGTGGAACACCGCGGTCGCCGTCGTCTCCGACATCGCTATCACTCCTTCTGCACTCGGTCCGGGGAATCAGGCCGCTTCGAACGCGGCGAGGGCGCGCTTCTCGAGTTCGTGCGCGTGGGCGAGGTCGCGGCCGATGACCATGTAGTCGATGGCCCCGCAGCGTTCGACGTCCTCGATCGCGATGACCACGCCGGTGCGGGACTCCCGGTCGAAGCCGAGCCCGGCGTCGTCCAGCGCCTTGACCGCGGCCGCGAAGTCGCCGACGCTGATCCAGTTGTAGGTCAGCACGACGCGTTCGCGGGTGTAGTCCTCCCCGACGAGCACGCGGGCGAGGTAGTCGATGTTCGTGCAGCAGCCCATGCGGCCGTTGACCTCGTTGAAGAACAGGGCGCCGTCCACCGTGGTGATCGAGTCGATGTTCATGTACCCGACGAAGCCGCGGCGGCCGGCCTCGGCGGCGAGGTTCATGCTGTGCGCGGCCATGTCGCCCAGGTCGGAGGCGAGCATCCGCTGGCCGGGGATCTCGAACCCGATGAACGTCGGCTCCATCCGCATCTCGCCGAAGTTCAGCAGCTTCGGGCTGCCGGCCGGGCCGGGCACCCACAGCTCGCTGTAGTAGACCTGGGCGGCCTGGTGGTAGGCCTCGACGACGACCCGCGTGTTGCGTTGCACGGACACCAGCGGCCACAGCTCGGCGGCGAGCACACCGAAGTCGCACGCGCCGTCCGGGACCGGGACGACCCGCGACGCCCCGGTGAGCTCGGTGTCGCCGTGCGCGGTGACCACGGTGTTGCCCGCGCTGCCGGAGTTCATCTCCTGCTTGATGATCACCCGGCCGGTGTCCGGCAGCAGGGTCCGGATCGCGACGGCGAGTTCGTGCTCCGAGCTCGCCACCCGGCCCGACGGCACGGGCGCCTTGACCGTCCCGGCGAGCTGGCGGAAGAGCACCTTGCTGTTGAAGGTTTCCGCGCCACCGCAGCGCAGGAAGTCCCGGCACACGCGGTCGGTCTCCTCGTCGATGCCGTACAGCGGCACCCCGAGCTCGTCGGCCAGCGCGAGCACCGGGCGGTCGAGGAAGTAGGCCTCCATCCGCCAGCCTTCGAGCGAGCCCGCCCGCTCGCGGATCTGCGCGGCCACGTGGCCGTCGTTGAGCGACGCGTCGTTGAGGATGAGCTGCTTGACGTCGCCGTCGCGCGGGATGACGACGTTGCGCCGGGACAGGTTCCGGCCGAGCAGGCGGGCGACGTAGTCGAGGTAGGCCCCGGACACCGAGTGCGGCAGCACGACCAGGTCGTCGTCCTCGGCCATCACCAGCAGCCGGCAGCAGCACATCGAGCTGAGCGCGTGGATCTCCGGCGGCATGTCGTTGCCGCACATCGAATCGCTGTCCACATTGGCCACGATCACCTTGGGCATGGCTTGTTCCTTCCGGTTCGACGGATCAGGCGGCCTTGGGCACGCCGGCGGACACGGTCTTCCGCAGCTTCACCAGCTGGGTGAAGATGTTCTTGCGCTGGATGTCGGAGGTGCCGCCGGCGATGAGCGTGCCGAGCGCGTCCTGGACGTTGCGGCTGTGGCGGCTCTGCTCGTACCCGGCGTGCCCGAAGATCTGCATCACGTCCAGCGCGGCCCCGGCGAGCCCTTCCGAACCGATGAGCTTCGCCGTCGAGGACAGCAGTGCCGCGTCTTCGCGGCCGTCCACCAGGCTGCCCAGCGCCGCGTAGGACACCCAGCGGGTGGACTCGATGGCGAGCTTGACGTTCGTGACGCGCCGCTGCACGTACTGGTAGTCGGCGATCGGGTGCCCGAACGCCTCCCGCTGCGCGGTGAAGGTCATCGCGTCCTCCAGGAGGCTTTCCAGGTAGGCCGCGCCGATGACGCCGTAGAGGAGCCGGTCGAGGGCGATGGTCGCGTAGGTGGTGCTCAGCCCGTTGCCGGGCTGCCCGAGCACCTGGTCGGCCCCGATCGGCAGGCCGAAGAACGAGATCGGCCCGGTCGGGCTGGTGCGGTTGCCGAACATGTGCTCGTGCTCGCCGGTCTTGATCCCGCCGTCGCGGCGTTCGACGACGAACACGGAGATGTCCCGCTTGGCCGGGAGCCCGTTGATCCGGCCGAGCACCCAGAACATGTCGGCCACCGGCGCGTTCGTGATGTGGGTCTTGGTGCCCACCAGCTTGTAGCCGTCGCCGTGGGGGTACGCGGTCAGCGCGCACTTCGCGACGTCGGATCCGCCGCTCATCTCGGTGAGCGCGGTCGAGCCGACCGCACCCGACATCATCTTCGGCAACGCAACCTCGAGGTGGTAGCGGCCGCCGAAGAGCACCAGCGACCGGAGGAACCCGGCGTGGGCGATCAGCGACAGGCAGAAGCCGAGGTCCTTGCTCCCCCGCGTGATCCCTTCGAGCGCGGCGCAGAAGTCCCACCAGGAGAGGCCGTGCCCGCCGAGGTACTCGGGCACCGGGATCCGCCACAGGCCGTCGTCGGCCATCGCCTGCCAGGCCTGGCGGTCGAGCTGTTCCCGGGTGTAGTGCCACTCCGAGCGGGGTGCCACGTGCTCGCGGGCGAGCTGTTCGTAGTGGTCGGCCATGGCCCGCTGGGCCAAGGTCCATCCGAGCTTCATCAGGGTGCTCCTTCCAGCACAGCGGGTCCGTGGGTCAGGACGGCGTCGAGCGCCGTCGCGAATCGGGTGACGAGGTGGTCGAGGTCCACCGGGCTGATCGTCAGCGGCGGCGCGACCACGACGACCTGCGGGACGGGCGTGACCCCCGCGGGGTAGAGCAGCAGGCCGGCGTTGCGCGCCTCCCGCACGACGTCGGCGGCGGTGATGTCCGGTGCCCGCCCCGGCCGGCCGAAGTCCACGGCCAGCAGCAGCCCGCGGCCGCGCACCTCGGCGTCGACCCCGCGGTCGCGGAGCACCTCGCCCAGGGCCCCGGCCAGCAGCGGCCCGAGCACGCGGGCCCGTGCGGGCAGGTCGTGCTCGCGGGTGTACCGCAGGACCGCGAGCCCGACCGCGGCCGAGAGCGGGTTGGCGGCGTAGGTGTGCCCCAGCACGAACTGCCCGCTGCCGGTCCGGATCGCCTCGTGGATCCGCCCGGTGAGCAGCACCGCGCCGAGCGGGGCGTACCCGGCGCTGAGCCCCTTGCCGAGCACGAGCAGGTCCGGTTCGACGTCCTCCTCGCCGCAGCCGAACCACTGCCCGGTCCGGCCGAGCCCGGTGATGACCTCGTCGGCGATCAGCAGGACGTCGTGGCGGCGGCAGATCCGGGCGACTTCGCGCAGGTACCCCGGCGGCGCCGGGACCGCCCCGCCGGACGCGCCGACCACCGGCTCGATGACGACCGCCGCCACCCGGTCGGCACCGGCGCCTAGAATGGCGTCCTCGATCGACTGGGCGCACTCGAGCCCGCACGACGACGGCGTGAGCCCGAACGGGCAGGCGCGGCAGTTCGCCGCCGCCGCCCGCGGCCAGTCCGGCAGCAGCGCGCGGACCGGGCGCCGCCGGGCCGGGTGCCCGGAGAGCCCGATAGCGCCCAGCGTGGCCCCGTGGTAGCTGCCGTCCCGCGAGACGACGACGGTGCGCTCCGGCCGGCCGCGCTCCTGCCAGTACTGCAGGGCCAGCCGCAGCGCGGCCTCGACCGCTTCCGAGCCGCTGTTGGTGAAGAAGACGTGGTCGAGTTCGCCGGGGGCCAGCAACGCCAGTTCCGCCGCGAGCCGCTCGGCGGGTTCGTTGGTGAACTGCAGCCGGGTGACGAACGTGATCTCCTCGGCCTGGGCCCGGATCGCCGCCGCGATCTCGGGGACCCCGTGGCCCAGGTTCACCACGATCGCGCCGGAACAGCCGTCGAGGTAGGCGTTCCCGTCGGCGTCGTGGACGTAGCTCCCCTCG
The DNA here is from genome assembly GCF_031082405.1 of Amycolatopsis sp. A133. GTDB lineage: Bacteria > Actinomycetota > Actinomycetes > Mycobacteriales > Pseudonocardiaceae > Amycolatopsis. The sequence goes on along the minus strand of NZ_JAVHJU010000057.1, from coordinate 296,713 downwards.
GCGCGCACCGCGACCGGGTAGTCCTCGCCGAGCCGCGGGTAGAGCAGGTGCGTCTTCACCGGGATTGCACCCCCGCCCAGCGGTGCAGGGACGCACCCGCGCTCATGCCGCCGCCGATGCCCAGCAGCACGACGGTCGCCCCGTGGTCGATGCCGCGGGTGCGCACGACGTCGTCGAGCGTGACGGGGATCGACGCCGCGGCCGTGTTCCCGTACCGCGGGCAGGTGAGGTGCAGCTTGCCGGCAGGCACCCCGGCGTCGGCGAACGTCCGCCGCAACAGCACGGCGTTGGCCTGGTGCGGCACGACCAGGTCGACGTCGTCGATGGTCAGGTCGGCTTCCTTGAGGACCGTCCCCAGCAGCTCGGGGACGACCGTCTCGACGTAGTCGCGCACCGCGCGGCCCTGCATGCTGAACAGCGCTTCGCCGCTGAGCACCGACGTCGGGGTGAGCGGGTGGCGGCTGCCTCCGCCGGCGACCTTGACCAGCTCCTGCAGCCTGCCGTCCGAAAGCAGCCGGGAGCCGAGCACCCCGAACCCGTCGCCGACCGGGCCCAGCACCACCGCGCCGGCCCCGTCGCCGAAGAGCACCGACGAGCGCGGATCGGAGAAGTCCAGCTGCCGGGAATAGACGTCCGCACCGATCACCAGCGCGTAGCGGGCGCTGGGGTCCGCGGTCAGCAGGCCCCGTGCGGTGTCCAGCGCGAAGACGAAACTGGTGCAGACCGAGTTGACGTCGAACGCCGCTGCGCGCCCGGCCCCGATCCCGGCCTGCACGACCACGGCGGTCGCCGGCTGCGGGAAGTCCGGGGTGGACGTGCCGACGATGACGAAGTCGAGCAGCTCGGCGGGCACGTCGGCCGCGTCGAGCGCCCGGCGGGCCGCGACCAGGGCCAGATCGCTGGTGGCCTCGCCGGACGCGGCGAACCGCCGCTGTTCGATCCCGGTCCGTTCGCTGATCCAGGCGGGGCTGACGCCGACCCGCGGCGCGAGTGCTTCGTTGGTCACCACGGAATCCGGGAGGTACGAGCCGGTTCCGAGAATGCCGTACTGCATGGGTTCCCACTTTCCGTTGTGGACGGTCGGGCTCAGAACGCGGCGATCCCGAAGGGCGCGGCTTCGCCGCCCTTGCCGAAGGGCTGCAGCTGGAACACCTGGTGCTGCTCCACGAAGGACAGCAGGCCCTCGGCACCGACCTTGAAGACCCACAGCGACCCGGTGAACGAGTTGAGCTGGTAGAGGAACTGCGAATCCCGGCTGAGGGTCATGTCCGTGGTGCCCTCGCCGACGACGTCGTTGTTGGCGTCCTTCCCGTCCGGCGCGGTCGCGACGGGCTGCGCCAGGGTCAGCGAACCGTCCGCGCCGAGGCGGTAGGAGGAGATGATCCCGCCGTTGAACGGGCTGGACACGAAGGCGAACTTCTGGTCGTCGGTGATGGCGACCCAGCAGCTGTCGGTCTGCGCGTTCGAGACCGATCCGTTGACCGCCTTGAGCGTCCGGTCGCCGGTGATCTCGTACGTCGCGGCGTGGCCGCCGCCCGGGTTGGCCAGGCCGCCGTTCTGCTCGCTGGAGACGAGCTTGCCGTCCTTGGTGAAGTTGAAGCCGAACGGCCCGGCGCCGCTCGGGTCGACCTGCTGCTTGCGGCCGAGCGTGCCGTCGTAGCGCACGTCGAACAGGTCGAAGGCGCCCTTGCCCTCCTTGGCCTGGCCGGGCAGCGACGCGATGCGCTCGCTCACCACCAGCGTCCGGCCGTCCGGGGTGAACGACACCTGGGCGCAGCCGGAGCGCGCCCGGCCGCTCAGCTGCCGGGTGGAGTCCTCGATGGCCTGCAGCACGCCGTCCGGCCCGACCCGGAAGCCGGTCACCGACGGCAGGTCGCCGTGGCCGCAGTTCTCCAGGGCCGACGTCGGGCCGAGGATGAGGCGGCGGTCCTCTTCGCCGCTGTTGAGCACGTAGAGCAGGCCGCGGTTGACGGTCAGGCTCACCGGGCGCTTGCCGCCGGACGGGGTCTGGCCGACGAGCTCGAGGCCGCTTTCCTGGACGCGGAAGACGGAAATGCTGCCGCTGCCGGCGTTCGCGACGAACAGCAGTTCGGCGCGGTCGACGTTCTGGATGGGCGAGGCCTCGGCTTCGGAGGTGCCCAGGACGATCCCCTGCGCGCTGTCCTCGAAGCTGCCCGTGCCGGTGCCGCCGGTCGGGTACCGCCCGACCTCGCGCAGCGTGCCGTCCTGCTTGCGGGCGAACGCGACGACCTCGTTGGCCGTTTCGTCGTTGGACTGGACGTAGACCGCGCCCTCCCGCAGGTTCCCGTCCCCGATCGACCGGGGACCGGCGGCGGCCGCGTTCGCGGGCGCGGGCCCGGCCGGGGTGGCGGGCGGCCCGGCGGGCGCGGGTGCCCCGTTCGCGGCGACGGGCACCGCACCGGCCGCGTCGTCGCCGGAGAACTGCAGGGTGACGACGGCGGTGGCCGCGACGACCACGGCGACGACGAGCACCCCGAGCACGGCGAACAGGGTGCGTCTGCCCTTGCGCCGGGGCGGCGCGGCGGCCCAGGCGGGCGGGCCCGGGGTGCCCTGGGCGGGAAACGGATGGGGGGCGAAGGCCTGGGCCTGGCCGGCGGTGTCGGAAACCTGGCACGCACAGGCTCCCTCGTGTCCGCACTGCTTCTGCATGACAACCTCCTCGGGAGAACCGGTCTTCCGAGGGTGCGGGGGCGTGCGTGGCCACCCAGTCACAGAGGCGTCGCAGCCCCGCCCGGGTGAACGACGGCAAGCTCCGTAACAGCTCTCGCGCGGGTGGCGACCCATGGGTGCCGGGGGTCCCCACCGGGCCGGACCGGCCCGACCCGAGGAGACACCATGCCGCTGGCCGACTACGGCGTCCTGATCGGCACGCTGCTCTCGTTCAGCCGGGAAGATCCCACCGACTTCGGGTCCTGGTACCACGGCAAGCTGACCGTCCAGGCACCCGCGGGGCGGTACGAGTGCGCGGTGGACGTGTCGGCGCCGAGCGGTGTTCCGGTGCAGTACCGCGAAGTGCGCAACCTCGACGCCACGCTCTTCGCCACCGTCTCCGGCCTCGGACCGGGCTGGCACCGCCTGGCCCGCGACGCGAACTCCGGCGCGCTCGACTACCTCCGGTCCCCGCTGCTGCACGGCCGGGGCTGCCTGACGCTGGTCGCGAGCCCGCTGGCCACCGTGCTCAACGCCATCCTGCGCTCACCGCGGTTCGGCTGGGTCGAGAGCACCGCGGACAACGCGCTGAACCTGCTCGAACAACGGCTGAGCGGCTGCCTGCGGGTCTACGTCTTCGGCGCGCCCTACACCCACGGCCTCGGGGTGCACGACATCCACTACAACCAGGGCGACCCGCCGGGGCAGTTCCAGCGCCTCGACGGCATCTGGCAGGACGGCGGCACCGTCATCCAGTCCACGACCGGCGAGCTGACCGCGTTCCTGACGAAGTTCAAGACCCAGGTCCTCGACACCGACGACAACGGCCTCCCGGCGTGAGGGGTCACGCCGTCCCGGCGTTCAGCGAACCCGCGAGGCGCCAGGTGCGCAGCCGTTCGCGCGGGGACCGCATACCGGACTGGATGAGGACGATTTCCGTGGCGCCCGCGTCCAAGTAGCGGCGCAGGCCCGCCTCGACGGTGCGCTCGTCGCCGATCAGGGCGAGGTCGGCCGCGTGCGTGGCGCCTTCGGCGTCGAGGATGCGGCGGTAGGACGGGATGTCGCCGTAGTAACCCAGGTGCACCGCGGCGATCTGCCGGACGGTGTCGGTGTCGTCGGTGACCACCGCCGGCACCGCGGCGATCACCCGGGGTTCGGGGCGCCCGGCGTCGGCGGCGGCCTTGGTGAGCGTGGGCACGACGTGCTCCGCGAGCGCGCGCGGGCCGGCCAGGAACGGGAGGGTGCCGTCCGCGAGCTCCCCGGCCACGCGCAGCGCCTGCCGTCCCATCGCGGCGACGACGATCGGGACGTCGCCGCCGCCGGGAACGGCCGTGGGCAGGGGCGGGCAGGCGGTGAGGGTCTCGCCGTCGAACACCGGGCGGCCGCCGTCGAAGACCTCGCGCAGCACGGTCAGGGATTCGCGCAGCGACGTGATGGGCGGCGGGTATTCGAAGCCGAACGCCGGTTCCAGCAGGCTCTGCACGCCCAGGCCCACCCCGAGGGTGAACCGGCCGCCGGTGGCCGCCTGCGCGGTCTGCGCCTGGGCGGCCAGGTGCAGCGGGTGCCGCGGGTAGAGCGGCACCACGGCGGTCCCGACGGCCAGCCCGGGCACCTCCCGCCCGGCGAGGGCGGCGAGGGTGAGGGCGTCGTGGTCGAACAGCTGGGAGAACCACACCGAGCGCAGGCCGGCGGCCGCGGCCTCACGGGTCTGGGCGAGCAGCTCCTCCACGCTGTTGGCGGACCCGGACAGGTCGCCGGCGGGCAGGGCGGCACCGATGGTCATGGCGTTCCTCCGGGGTCGGGGGTGGTTCAGGGTGCGCGAGGCGGGGCGGGGCTGGTGGCCGCGGCGTTGCGCCGGGTCGGCGGCGGTCCAGGGTTGCGCGGGGTGAGGCAGCGCCAACGCCCGCGGCGTGCTCCGGATCGCTCGCGGTCCACAGTTGTGCGGGGCGGGGCAGCGCCGACGGCCACGGCGTTGCCCACGATCAATCGCGGGTTCAGGGTTGCGCGGGGTGAGGCAGCGCCAACGCCCGCGGCGTGCTCCGGATCGATCGCCGTCCAGAGTTGTGCGGAGTGCGGCAGCGCCGACGCACGCGCGGCTTTCGGCTCAAGCCTCCTCGGGGTACTCCGACTCCCGCCGCCACGAGATCGGGCGGGGGCGTGGCAGCCTTCGATGCCCTGCCCGGCCCGTCGAGCGGGTCCCGCCGTCGTGCTGGGCGCGGTCGGCCGCCAGCTCGAACTGGTTGCGGCCCAGAGCGATCCGCGGCGACGCCGTCTGGTTGCCGGCCCCCGGTGCCCGGGGCACCGGGGCGAGCGGCACCGGCTCCGCGGCCACCGCCGCGCGGGCCCGATCCACTCCGGCGAGGACCTGGCGGACCAGGTCGTCCCAGCTCACCCCGCCGGCCTGCTCGCCCGCGGTGAGCGCGCGGGTGATGCGGCCGGCCGCGTCGGCGAAGCGGCTTTCGCGGACCGCGAGCTCGCCGAGGGAACGCTCGAGCGCGGCCTCGGCCCGGCGGTCGCCCGCCGAAACCACCGCGCGCAGGGCCGTTTCGCCGCTCTCCCGCCACTCCGCGTACCGGCCTCGTTCGCCGGCCAGGTCGGCCACCGCCAGCGCGAGTTCCGCGCAGTAGCCCGGTTCCCCGGCACCGGCGGCTTGGCGCACCGCGGCCAGCAGACCGGGGTGCTCGCGGTCGTACCAGGCGCCCGGGTCGCCGAGGCCGGCCGCAACCGGTGTCCGGGGCAGGCCCGCGGCCGCGACGCCCCGGGCTTCGTCGGCCAGGTGCAGCCACGCGCCGAAGAGCCGGCGGGACGCGGCCGCGCGGGCCGGGAGTGGTTGCGCCGCCAGCAGTTCGAGCGCGAGCAGCCGGGTGAGCGACGGCAGCCGGTAGCGGGTGCCGGCGACGTCGACCAGGCGGGCGTCGACGAGGGCTTCCAGCGCGTCGGCGGCTTCGGCCGGGCCGAGGTCCGCGAGCGCCGTCGCCGACCACCCCGCCCAGCTGCCCGCGGGGAGCAGGGCCAGCCGGGCGAAGAGGTCCCGTACCGGCTCGGGCAGCTCGTCGAGGCCGCGCCCGATGGCGGCGCGGACACCCGCGCCGAGCCGGCGGAGCCGGTCGCCCTCGGCCCGCAGCCGCGCCACCGCCTGGGCCAGCGTGCGGCCGGGCCGGGCCGCGACGTGCGTGGCGGCGGCGACCACGGCCAGCGGCAGCCCGCCGCACAGCTCGACCAGCTCGACCGCGTCGGACAGTTCGGCGGTCACCCGGTCCTCGCCGACGAGGACCGACAGCAGTTCGACGCCGTCGGAGCCGTCCAGCACGTCGAGCTCCGACACCGCCACGCCGGGCAGCGACGCCACGTGGGCGGGGGTGGTGACGAGCAGACGGCAGTTGCGGGCGTCGGCGACGAACGGCGTCACGTGCGACAGTCCCGTGGCGTCCTCCAGCACGGTCAGGACCCGGCGCCCGGCGAGCACGCTGCGGTACAGCGCGGCGCGGCCGTCCAGCTCTTCGGGGAGCTCCGCCGCCGGCACGCCGAGTGCCTGCAGGAAGCGCGCCAGCACGTCGGCCGCGTCTTCCTCGGCCAGCCGCGCGTAGAGCACCCCGTCCGGGAACGCGGGCGCGGCGCGGTGCGCGGCCTCCACCGCCACCGCGGACTTGCCGACCCCGCCGCGTCCGGTGAGGACGGTGACCACCGCGGCCCCGGGACCGTCGTCGGCGAGACCGCGCCGCAGTCCGGCCAGCAGGCGGTCGTGCCCGGTGAAGTACGGCAGGCGCGCGGGCAGCATCCGCGGGGCCGCGCGGCCGGCCGCGGGCGCCTCGCCCGAACCGGCGAGGATGTCCTGGTGCAGCTCTCGCAGGGCAGCGCCGGGCTCCAAGCCGAGCTCGTCGACGAAGCGGCGGCGCACGGCCCGGTAGGCGGCCAGGGCCTCGACGCGGCGGCCGCACCGGTGCAGCGCGGTCATCAGCTGCAGCACGAGCCGCTCGCGCAGCGGGTGTTCCTCGGTCAGCACCGCGATCTCCCCGACGATCTCGCGGTGCAGGCCCAGTTCCAGTTCGGCGTCGAGACAGTCTTCGAGCACCTCCACGCGCCGCTGCGCGATGCGGACTTGGTGGGCGCGCACGACACCGCTGTCGATGCCGGTGAGCGGTTCCCCGCGCCACAGCGCCAGTGCCTCGCGGAACGCGGCGCGGGCGTCTTCCGGCCGGTGCGCGGCCCGCCCGCGGGCCACCAGCGCTTCGAACGCGTGCAGGTCCAGCTCCCCCGGCCCGAGGTCGAGGCAGTAGCCGCTGCCGCGCGCGGAAATCCGCTCCCCCAGACCGGCTTTCGCCAGCGCCCGGCGCAGGGCCGACACACAGGTCTGGACCTGGGCCCGGGCCGTCGCGGGCGGCTCGGCGCCCCACAGCGCGTCGAGCAGCGCCGCCAGCGGCACGACCCGGTTGCCGTTGAGCAGCAGCAGCGCGAGCACCACCTGCTGGCGGCGGGCGGTCACGACGACCGGCTCGCGGCCGTGCACCTGCAGCAGGCCGAGCACGCGGAAACCGGGGCTCGGCACGGGATCGGCGACGGCGCGGAGCACGGGGGCCGGCAAGGGCGTCGGCTGGGAGGTCGGCAAGGGGGTCGGCAAGGTGGTCGGCAAGGGGGTCGGCAAGGTGGTCTGCACGGTGTTCCTCCGGGGTCAGACGAGGACTTCGGGCGGCGCCGGGTGCCCGAGGAAGGCGGTGGGGCTGGCGGTCAGGCCGTAGGCGCCGGCCTGGAAGATCGCGATCAGGTCGCCGATCGCCGCCCCGGGCAGCGAAACCCGGTCGCCGAGGAGGTCGAGCGGGGTGCACAGGCAGCCGACCACCGTCACCGTCTCTTCGGGACCACCGGGCGCGGACGCCAGCGCGAGCGGGTAGTTGCGGCGGATGGCCTGGCCGAAGTGGCCGGACGCGGCCAGCTGGTGGTGCAGGCCGCCGTCGACGACGAGGAACGTCGTGCCGCGCGAGACCTTCCGGTCGACCACCCGGGTGAGGTACACCCCCGCCTCGCCGACGAGGTAGCGGCCGAGCTCGATCACCACGCGCGCCTCGGGTAGCGCCGGCCGAAGCGAGACTTCCAGGAGTTTCGCCAGGTTCTCGCCGACCTCGTCGAGGTCCAGTGCCGTGTCGCGGGCGGTGTAGGGGATGCCGAAGCCGCCGCCGAGGTTCACCGACCGCACCGGGCCGGGGGCCGCGTCCGCGAGCTGGAGCACCAGGTCGACCGTCGCGCGCTGGGCTTCGCAGAGGCTTTCCGCCCGCAGGTTCTGGGAGCCGGCGAAGACGTGGAAGCCTTGGAAGTCCAGGCCCGCGGCCCCGACTTCGGCGAGCACGGCGGGCACGCGCTCGGCGTCGATGCCGAACTGCTGCGGGCCACCGCCCAGGCGCATGCCGGAACCGCGCACGGCGAAGTCGGGGTTCACCCGCAGCGCCACGCGCGGGGTGAGGCCGAGGCGGTCGCCCGCCTCCTGCACCCGGGCCAGTTCGGTGGTGGACTCCAGCTCGACGGTGACCCCGGCGGCGACCGCGCGGGCCAGCTCGGCCGGGGTCTTGCCGGGCCCGGCGAAGCTGATCCGCTCCGGCGGCACGGTCGTGTCGAGGGCCTGGCGCAGCTCACCGGCGGAGGCGACGTCGAGCCCGTCGACGAGGCCGGCGAGGTGGTGCAGCAGGGCGGGCATGGGGTTGGCCTTGACCGCGTAGCTCAGCTCGACGCCACCGGGCAGCGCGGACCGCACCCGCTCGACGCGGGCGGTGACCAGCGAGCGGTCGTAGGCGAAGAAGGGGGTGGTGCCGACCCGCGCCGCGAGCCGGTCCACGGGCACGCCGCCCACGGTGAGCACACCGCCGGCCCGGCCGAACGGCGCCGCCGCGGCTTCCGTCGTGTTCGCCATCGCTTTCCTTTTCTTCGAGCACGGGAAATGAATACCGGAAACACCGCCGCGGTAGTTCCGCGGCAACCGGGGACCACTGAAGCAAGCGCACCACCACCCGGGCATGGGTAGTCCTCACCCAGATTCGGCGCTCGCGTGGGGACCGCGGCACCCAGGTGTACCTGCTGTGCCCGCACGGTCACTCCGGCAGCACCATCCACAGCAGACCGATGGAACGTTTTCGCAGGTCAGAGCAATTGACCACACCGTTCGGCGCAGTGCGGCGGCGCCGCTGCTCCAGGCGGGTGGCGCGCTCGGTGGCAGCTTCCTGCCGTCGCCTGCCTGCCACCGCCGTTCCGCGAAACGCCCCTTGACGAACGGGGTGCGCGGCACGCACGATCGGAATCCACCGGCCCACCGGGAATTTCCCGCAAACCGGCGCCATCCGGTCACCACCCCCGCATTTCCCGATTTCCGCGATCCCTTCCGACGATGGGTGAACTATGTCTTCCCTGCCTGCTCCCGGTGAGCCGATCGCGGTGGTCGGCATGTCCTGCCGGCTGCCCGGCGCCGCCGGCCCGGCGCGGCTGCGCCGGCTGCTGGCCGAGGGCCGCGAGGCCGTCGGCGAAGTCCCGCCGGGCCGGTGGACGGACGGCGACGGTGCCGGGCGGGGCGGCTTCGTGTCCGATGTGGACGGATTCGACGCGCACTTCTTCGGCGTCTCCCCGCGGGAGGCCGCGGCGATGGACCCGCAGCAGCGGCTGGTGCTGGAGCTGGCGTGGGAGGCGTGCGAGGACGCCCGGATCGCCCCCGGCACGTTGCGCGGCAGCAGCACGGCGGTCGTGGTCGGCGCGATCGCCGTCGACTACGCGCTGCTGCACGACCGCCTCGGCGCCGGGCCGCACACGCTCACCGGCACCCACCGCAGCCTCATCGCGAACCGCGTCTCCTACGTGCTCGGGCTGCGCGGCCCGAGCCTGACCGTCGACTCCGGACAGTCGTCGTCGCTGGTGGCCGTGCACCTGGCCGCCGAGCAGCTGCGCCGCGGCACCGCGGCCGTCGCGCTCGCCGGCGGGGTGAACCTCAACCTGCTCGCGGCGGCCACCGAGACCGTGGACCGCTTCGGCGCGCTTTCCCCGCAGGGGCGCTGCCACACCTTCGACAGCCGCGCCGACGGGTACGTCCGCGGCGAGGGCGGCGGCCTCGTCGTCCTGAAGCCGCTGAGCGCCGCGCTCGCGGACGGCGACCGCGTCCACGCGATCCTGCTGGGCGGGGCCGTGAACAACGACGGCGGCGGCGACGGCCTCACCGTGCCGCGGGCCGAGGCGCAGACCGAGGTCATCCGCCTGGCGTGCGCCGACGCCGGGGTGGCGCCGGCGGACGTCCAGTACGTCGAGCTGCACGGCACCGGCACGCCCGTCGGCGACCCGATCGAGGCCGAGGCACTCGGGGCCGCGTTCGCCGGGGACCGCCCGGAGCCGCTGCCCGTCGGTTCGGTGAAGACCGTGGTCGGCCACCTCGAAGGCGCCGCCGGCATCGCCGGGCTGCTGAAGGTGCTGACCTGCCTGAAGGAACGCCGGCTCAGCCCGAGCCTGAACTTCGCCACGCCGAACCCGGCGATCCCGTTCGAAGCGCTGAACCTCGAGGTGGTGCGCGAAAGCCGCGACTGGCCGCGGCCGGACGCCCGGCTCGTCGCCGGCGTCAGCTCGTTCGGCGTCGGCGGCACCAACTGCCACCTCGTGGTGGCCGAAGCCCCGGTGGTCCCGCTGCCCGGCGACGTCGCCGCCGGGGACGTCCCCTTGGTGCTGTCGGCCCGTTCCGCCGCTGCCTTGCCCGCGCAGGCCCGCGCGCTCGCCGGCCACCTCGCGGAGCACACCCACGGCGACGTCGCCCGGTCGCTGCTGCGCACCCGCGAGCTCTTCGAGCACCGCGCGGTCGTGTTCGACGACCTCGCGTCGCTGGCCGCGGGCACTCCGTCGGAGAACGTCGTGACCGGGCGGACCGTCGACGGCGCTGACGTCCTCGTGTTCCCCGGGCAGGGTTCGCAGTGGCCCGAAATGGCCCGCGCGCTGCTGCGCGACTCGCCCGTGTTCGCCCGCCGGCTGGCGGAGTGCTCGGCGGCTCTCACCGAGTTCGTGGACTACGACCTGCTCGGCGATCTGCGCGACGGCACCGCCGACCTCGACCGCGTCGACGTCGTCCAGCCCGCGCTGTGGGCGGTGATGGTGTCGCTGGCGGAGCTCTGGCGCGACGCGGGCCTCACGCCCTCGGTCGTGGTCGGGCACTCGCAGGGCGAGATCGCCGCCGCCACCGCGATCGGCGCGCTCTCGCTGGCCGACGGCGCCCGGGTGGTGGCCTTGCGCAGCCGCGCGATCGCCGGGATGCCGCGCGGCGGCGGGATGCTGTCGGTCGGCGCGGCCGAGGACACCGTCCGCCCGCTGCTGCCCGCCGGGGTGTCGGTCGCCGCGGTGAACGGGACGCGGTCCGTGGTGCTGTCCGGCCCGGCCGGGGCGCTGGCGGAGCTGCACACGACGCTCACCGGGGACGGGTACCGCGCGAAAATCCTGCCGGTCGGCTACGCGTCGCACTCCGCGGCGGTGGACCCGCTGCGGGAGGAGATCCTGCGGCTCCTCGCCCCGGTGCGGCCGGTGCCGGCTTCGGTCACGTTCGTCTCCGCCCTCACCGGCAAGCCGTTCGACACCACGGGGCTCGACGCCGGGTACTGGTTCGAAAGCCTGCGCCGCCCGGTCCGGTTCGCCGAGGCGACCGCGGGAGCGCTGGCCGCCGGCGGCGCGCGGTTCATCGAGTGCAGCCCGCACCCGGTGCTGCTGGGCAGCGTCGAGGAGACGGCCGAAGCGCACGACCGGCCCGTCGCCGTCGTCGGCACGCTCCGCCGCGACGACGGCGGGGGCGACCGCCTGCGCCGCAGCTTCGCCGAGGCGTTCGTCGCCGGGGCCGGGGTGCGCTGGAAGGTCCCCGGCGACCGTCTGGTGGACCTGCCGACGTACGCGTTCCAGCGGACGCGCCACTGGCTTGGCGAAGAAGCCGCCACCGCGCCGGTCGCCGTCGATCCGGCGCAGGTGACGGACCTGGTGCTCGCCACAGCCGCGGCCGTGCTCGGCCACGCCGACACCGCCGGCATCGATCCCGCGTGCACGTTCAAGGACCTCGGCTTCGACTCGGTGAGCGTGGTCGAGCTGCGCACCCGGCTGCAGGCCGCCACCGGGCGCAAGCTGCCGACCACGCTGCTGTTCGACTTCCCGACGCCGGGCCACCTCGCCGCGCACCTGCGCGGCCGGTCGGAGGACGCCGGAACCGCGCCGGAGGCGGCGCCGCGGCCGGGCGACCCGATCGCGATCGTCGCCATGGGCTGCCGTTTCCCGGGCGGCGTCACCTCCCCCGCCGAGCTGTGGGACCTGGTCTCCGCCGGCGGCGAGGCCGTCACCGAGCTGCCCGCGAACCGCGGCTGGGACCTCGACACGCTCCTCGGCGACAGCGCGGGGCCCGGTTCGTGCGCCACCCGCTTCGGCGGGTTCCTCCACGACGCCGACCGGTTCGACCCCGCGTTCTTCGGCTTGAGCCCCCGTGAGGCTCTGGCCATGGACCCGCAGCAGCGGGTGCTCCTGGAAATCACCCAGGAGGCGATCGAGCGCGCCGGGGTCGAGCCGGGCGCCCTCGCCGGCACCGACACCGGCGTGTTCGTCGGCGCGATGGCCATGGACTACGGCCCGCGGCTGCACGAGCCGACCGGGCGGGTCGACGGCCACCGCCTCACCGGCACCTCGCCGAGCGTCGCGTCGGGCCGGATCGCCTACACCTACGGGCTGCGCGGGCCCGCGCTCACGGTGGACACCGCGTGCTCGTCGTCGCTGGTCGCGATCCAGCTGGCCGCCGACGCGCTGCACCGGGGCGACTGCTCGCTCGCCCTCGCCGGCGGTGTCACCGTGATGGCCGCCCCCGGCAACCTCGTGGACTTCACCCGCCAGAACGGCCTTTCGGCCGACGGCCGCGCGAAGGCGTTCTCCGCGAACGCCGACGGCACCGCCTTCGCCGAGGGCGCGGGCATGCTCGTGCTGGAGCGGCTGTCCGACGCCCGCCGCCACGGCCACCCGGTGCTGGCGCTGCTGCGCGGCGGCGCGACCGGCTCCGACGGTGCCAGCAACGGCCTGACCGCCCCGAACGGCCAGGCGCAGCAACAGGTCATCCGCCGCGCGCTGGGTGTCGCCGGACTGTCTGCCCGGGACGTCGACGTCGTCGAGGCGCACGGAACCGGGACCGCGCTGGGCGACCCCATCGAGGCGCACGCGCTGCTGGCCACCTACGGGCAGGACCGCGAAACGCCGCTGTGGCTCGGTTCCCTCAAGTCCAACATCGGCCACACGCAGGCCGCGGCCGGCGTCGCCGGGGTGATCAAGATGGTCGAGGCGCTGCGCCACGACACCATCCCCCGCACCCTGCACGCCGACGAGCCGAGCCGGCACGTGGACTGGGCGAGCGGCCGGGTCGAGGTGCTGTCGGCGGCTCAGGTCTGGCCCGACCACGGCCGTCCGCGGCGGGCTGCGGTGTCGAGCTTCGGCATCAGCGGGACCAACGCGCACGTGGTGCTGGAAGCCGCGCCTGCTGAAGAGCCGCCGACGCCAGCCCCTTCCAGCGCCGAGCTGGGAGGTCAGGCCGCCGACATCCCCACCGCGCCGGCGCCCGCCGGGCCGGTGCCCGCCCAGTCCGAGACCGAAGCCGCGCCCGCCGCAGCGCCGACCCCGGCGGCCGCCGGGCTGCTGGTCTGGCCCCTGCACGCCCACACCGACACCGCCCTCCGCACCCAAGCCGCCCGAATGCGTGCCTACGCCGAAACCGCGGCCGACAACGACCTTGCCGCCACCGCGGCCTTGCTCGCCCGTCGCCGTCCGGGCGCCTGCCGCGCGGTCGTCGTCGCCGACGGCCGGGCCGAGCTGCTGGCGGCCCTCGCCGCCCTCGCCGAGGGTGCGCCGCACCCCGCACTGGTTGCGGGCACCGCCGCGGGCGACGTCCGGCCCGTGTTCGTCTTCCCCGGCCAGGGCGCGCAGTGGCCGGGGATGGCCGCCGAGCTGCTCGCCGCGGACGCGGAGTTCGCGCGGCTGCTCACCGACGCCGCCGAGGCGCTGCGCCCGCACACGGGCTGGTCGGTGCTCGACGTGCTCACCGGCGCCGCGGGCGCGCCGGACCTGGAGGGGACCGAGGTCGTGCAGCCGGTGCTGTTCGCCGTGATGGTCGCCCTCGCCGGACTGTGGCGGGCCGCCGGGGTCGAACCGGCCGCGGTGGTCGGCCACTCCCAAGGCGAGCTGGCCGCGGCGGTCGCCGCCGGGGCGCTGCCGCTCGCCGACGCCGCCCGGATCATCGCCGTGCGCAGCAGGCTCCTGACCGCCGAGCTGGACGGCACCGGCGGGATCCTCGCCGTCGGCCTGCCCGTGGCGCAGGTGCGGGAGCGGCTCGCGCCGTGGACCGGGCGCCTGTGGGCGGCCGTGGACAACGGTCCGGCCGGCACCGTGGTCGGCGGCGAACTGGCCGCGATCGAGGAGTTCGCGGCCGCCTGCGCGGACGTCCAGATCCGGCGCACGCCGGTGGCGTACGCGGCGCACACCCCGCACGTCGAGGCGGTCCGCGACGCCCTGCTCGCCGCGATCGGCGAGCTCGCACCCGCCGACACCACGACCACGATCTGCTCCTCCTGCACCGGCGGCTTCCTGCCGGGTTCGCAGCTGACCGCGGGCTACTGGTACCGCAACCTGGCCGAGCCGGTCCGCTTCGACGCCGCCGTGCGCGCCTTCGCCGGGTACCGGCGGCCGCTGTTCGTCGAGGTCAGCCCGCACCCCATCCTCGCCGGCGCGGTGCAGGAGATCCTCGCCGACGCGGCCATCGACGGCACCGCCGTGGGCACGCTGCGCCGCGGGGAAGGCGGGCCACGGCGGTTCTTGCTCTCCCTCGCCGCGGCCCACGTGCGGGGCGCCACCGTGGACTGGGCGCGGCTGCTCGGGCCGGTCACCCGCCACCCGGACGTGCCGACCTCGGCGTTCGACCGCCGGCGCTACTGGCTCACCGACCGTCCCGGCGGCCTGCTCACCACCCCCACCCCGGTCGCCGACGGCGACGGCCTGGTCGCCACCGGGCGGCTCTCGCTCACCTCGCTGCCGTGGCTGGCCGGGCACGCGGTCCGCGGCACGGTCCTGTTCCCCGGCACCGGGTTCGCCGAGCTGGCCCTCGAAGCGGCGGACGGCCGCGGGAGCATCGAGGACCTGACGCTGGAAGCGCCGCTGGTGCTGCCCGCGTCGGGCGCGGTCGAGGTCCAGGCCGGTCTCGGCGGCGCGGACGAGCGCGGCCGCCGTCCGCTGACCGTCCACTCGCGACTAGGCGATGGGCCGTGGACGCGGCACGCGACCGGCACGATGAGCCCGGAGCAGGCTCCCGTCGCTCCCCTGCCGGTCTGGCCGCCCCTCGGAGCGGAGCCGGTCGACCTCGAAGGCGCGTACGCGCGACTGGCCGAACGCGGTTACGAGTACGGGCCGCCGTTCCAGGGGCTCACTGCGCTGTGGCGTGCCGGCGACGACCGGTACGTCGAGGTGGAACTGGCCGCCGAAGGCGAGTTCACCGCCCACCCCGCGGTGCTCGACGCCGTGCTGCACGCGCTTGTCCTCGACGGCACCGAGCTGCTGCTGCCGTTCTCCTTCGGCGGCCTGCGGATCACCTCGCCGCTGCCGGGTTCGGTGCGGGCCCGGCTGTCCGGCTCGGCCGCGACCGGTGTCGAAGTCACCCTCTACGACACCACCGGCACCCCGCTCGGCGGCGTCGAGTCGCTGCTGCTGCGGCCCGCTTCCCAGGCCGCCACCACCGCGGAGCTCTACCGCGTCGAATGGACGCCGGCGTCGGTGGGCGACGGTACCGACCGGGAGTGGACCGTGATCGGCACGGAACTGCCCGAGGTCGTCCCGCCCGTCGTGCTCACCACGGCGCACGAACTGCCCGCCGTGCTGGACCTCGTCCAGCGCTGGCTGCTCGACCCGCGCTGCGACGGCTCGAAACTGGTGTTCCTGCAGGACCCGGGCTCGCCCGAAGGCGCGCCGGTGTGGGGCTTGGTGCGCTCGGCGATCGCCGAGCACCCCGGCCGCTTCGCCCTCGCGGGCGCCCGGCCCGGCGCCGCGCTTTCGGCGGCGCTCGAGGCCGGTGAGCCGCAGTTCGCCGTGCGCGACGGCGTGGTGCTCGTGCCGCGGCTGGCGCGGTACGCCGCCGACTCGTCCACAGCAGACTTCGGGGCCGGCACCGTGCTGGTGACTGGCGGCACGGGCGGGCTCGGCGCCCTGATCGCCGAGCGGCTGGTGACCACGCACGGCGTCCGTGACCTGCTGCTGGTGTCGCGCCGCGGCGGCGACGTCCCGGCGCGGCTGGCCGGGCTGGACGCCCGCGTCCGGGTGGTGGCGGCCGACGTCGCCGACCGGGCCGCCTTGGCGGCCGTGCTGACGGGCGAAACGCTCACCGGGGTGGTCCACGCGGCCGGCGTCCTCGACGACTCCACCCTCACCGGGCTCACGAAGGCGCAGCTCGAGACGGTGGTGCGCCCCAAGCGCGAGGCCGCGTGGCTGCTGCACGAGCTGACCGCGGAGCAGCCCCTTGCCGCGTTCGTGCTTTTCTCTTCGATCGCCGGCGTGCTCGGCAACCGCGGCCAGGCCAACTACGCCGCCGCCAACGCCTCGCTCGACGCGCTGGCGGAGCACCGGGCGGCGCGCGGGCTGCCGGGCGTGTCGATCGCGTGGGGGCTGTGGGACACCGCCACCGGCATGACGGCCACGATGACCGCCACGGACCGCGCGCGGCTCACCGGCGTCCGGCCGATCACCGAGGCACAGGGGCTGGCCGCGTTCGACGCCGCGCTCGGGCTGTCCGGCACGGTGGTGGCGTCCGCTTGGGACACCGCGGCGCTGCGCGCGGCCGGCGAAATCCCCGCTGTGGTGCGGAGTCTCGTGCCGGTGCGGCGCTCCCCCGTCGTCGTCGAGGCCGGGCCGGCGTCCGGGTTGGCGGGACAGCTCGCCGGGCTGGAGCGCGAAACCGCAGCCGCGACCGTGACCGGCTTCGTCCGCATGGAGGTCGCGACGGCACTCGGGCACCGGTCACCGGCGTCGGTCGACGTCGCGAAGCCGTTCAGCGAGCTGGGGATCGACTCGCTGACGTCGGTGGAGCTGCGCAACCGCATCGCGGCCGGCACCGGCTTGCGGCTGCCCGCGTCGCTGCTGTTCAACCACCCGACCGTCGAGCTGCTGGCCGCGCACCTGCTCGGCGAGCTGCTCCCGCCGCCGCCGGACCCTTCGCAGCGGCTGCGCGAGGTCCTCGGCGAAGTCCTGCCGGACGCGGGCGCCGAGGAGCGCGCCCGGCTGGCGGACGTGCTGCGGGAGGCGCTCGACGGGCTCGGCGTGTCGCCGGCTCTCGACCTGGCCTCCGACGACGAGCTCTTCGCCTTCATCGACAAGCAGTGACCTTTTGCGAACGGATAGGGGTTCGGTTATGACCGGCGAAGACAAGCTTCGCGACTACCTGAAGCGGGCGACGGCCGAGCTCGCGGGCGCGCGCAAGCGGCTCGCCGAGTACGAGGCCCGCGAGAGCGAGCCCATCGCCGTCATCGGCATGTCGTGCCGGTTCCCCGGCGCCCCGGACGTCGACGCGTATTGGAAGCTGCTGCGCGAGGGCCGCGCCGCCGAAGTCGGCGACGTGCCCGCCGGCCGGTTCGACCACCTGCCCGACACCCGCCGCCGTGGCGCCTTCTTGTCCGAAGTGGACGGCTGGGACGCCGGCTTCTTCGGCTACGCGCCGCAGGAGGCACTGCGGCTGGACCCGCAGCAGCGGCTGCTCATGGAGCTGGCGTGGGAGGCGATGGACGACGCGGGCACGCCGGCGCCGCGGCTGGCGGGCAGCCGCACCGGCGTGCTCCTCGGGTTTTCCGACGCCTTCCAGTACGGCCAGGTCGAGGCGGAGCGCGAAGGCACCGGCGTGTACGCCGACCCGTACATGGGCCAGGGCAGCCTCGCCAGCGTCGTCGCCGGGCGGCTGGCCTACCACTTCGACCTGCGCGGCCCGGCGTTCTCCCTGGACACGGCGTGTTCGTCGACGCTGGTCGCGGTGCACCTGGCGGCCCGGGCGCTGCGGGCGGGCGAATGCGACTACGCGCTGGCGGGCGGCGGATTCCTGGCCTTGCACCCGTTCCTGTACGTGTACAGCAGCCGCAACGCACTGCTGTCGCCGACCGACCGCTGCCACACGTTCGACAGCAGCGCCGACGGTTACATGATGGGCGAGGGCGGCGGGATGGTGGTGCTCGCCCGGCTGTCCGACGCCCTGCGCGACGGCCACCGCATCCGCGCGGTGATCCGCGGCTCGGCGGTCAACCAGGACGGCCGCAGCAACGGGCTGACGGCCCCCAACCGCGGCGCCCAGGTGGAGGTGATCCGCCGGGCTCTTTCCGACGCCGGTGCCGCACCGGACGACGTGGACTTCCTGGAGGCGCACGGCTCGGGTACGCCGCTCGGCGACGAGATCGAGCTGGGCGCGCTCGGCGACGTGTTCGGCGGCCGTCCGGCCGGCCGGCCGCTCACCGTGGGGGCGGTGAAGACCAACATCGGCCACACCCACACCGCGGCGGGGATCGCCGGGCTGATCAAGACGGTGCTGGTGCTGGAGAACGGCGAGCTGCCGCCGAACCTGCACATGACCGACCCGGCGGAGCAGGTGCTGGCGAACTCGGCGGTGCGACCCGCGACGGAGCTGGCCCCGCTGCCGGACCACGGGCGTCCGGCGGTGGCGGGGGTGAGTTCGTTCGGCTGGTCGGGGACGAACGCCCACCTGGTCCTGGAGGCCGCACCCCCTGCTGAGGCGCGGCCGGCTCAGGCGCGGCCGGAGAGTGTGGAGCCGGTCGCCGAGCTGATCCCGGTCTCGGCCGCCTCGGCAGCCGCACTGCGCGCGCAACTCACCCGCCTCGCCCAGCTCGCGGCTGATGCCCCGCCAATCACGAGTGATGCCCCGCCAATCACGCGAGATGCCCCTCCCGTCACGCGAGATGCCCCTGCAATCACGAGTGATGCCTCTCCAGCCACGAGTGATGCCCGTTCAGACACGCGAGATGCCCCTGCAATCACGAGTGATGCCGCTCCAGCCACGCGAACCGACCGTTCAGACACGCGAACCGACACCGCAGACCCGCAAACCGACCGTCCGGGTACGCAAACCGACCGTCCGGGCACCTCGGCGGCCCCGGCCACGAACCCGACCCTGGCCGACCTCGCTCACACCTTGCGCGAAGGCCGCGCCCACCTGGATCACCGCCGGGCCGTCGTCGCCACCGGTGTCGAAGATGCCGCCCGGCAGCTGGCCTCCGTCGCCTCTGTTCCCGGCGTGCACCGCAAGCCCGGCCAACCGAAGGTCGCATTCCTGCTGCCCGGTGTCGGGGACCAGTACCGCGGCCTGGCCACGCAGCTCTACCGCGACGAGCCCGTCTTCGCCGCCGCCGTCAACGACTGCTGCGCCATCGCCGCCGACCGGTGCGGGGTCGACCTCCGCGCCGCCTTCTTCGCGGAGCCACTCGCCGCCGAAGCGTCGTTCTTCGGGGCCGGGCCCGTCGATGAGCTCCTCGACCACGCCGAGGTTGCCCACCCCCTCCTCTTCACCGTCGAATACGCGCTCGCGCAGCTGCTCGCCGACCGAGGTGTCAAGCCCGGCCTGCTCGTCGGCTACAGCCTCGGCGAGTACGTCGCCGCCTGTCTTGCCGGGGTCTTCACCCTGGCCGACGCCCTGTACGTGGTCACCGGACGGGCCCGGCTGATCGGGCGTGCGCCGGCCGGGCGGATGCTCGCCGTCGCCGCCTCCGCCGGCCAGGTCGCCGCAGCGCTCGGTGAGACGAACGTCGACGTCGCCGCGCTCAACGGTCCGCAGATGACCGTCCTCAGTGGAGCACCCGAAGCGGTCGAAACCGCCGCCGGGCAACTGAAAGAAGCCGGGCTCGCCGCGCGTGCCCTGCGCTCGGCTCACCCGTTCCACTCCAAACTGCTCGAACCCGCCCGCCACGAGCTGGCCGAACTGGTCGCCTCCGTGCCCCGGCAGGCACCGCGGATCCCGATCGTCTCGAACGCGACCGGCACCGTCCTCACCGACGCCGAAGCCATCGACCCGCAGTACTGGGCCGGGCACCTCTGCCGCCCGGTGCGGTTCGCCGACGGCGTCCGGCACTGCGCCGGCGAAGACGTCGACGCCTACGTCGAGCTCGGCCCGGGCCAGACCCTCGGCGGCCTGGTCCGCCAGAACCAGGCCGACGCCCGCCCCACCGTCCTCGGCACGCTGCCCGCGCCTTGGCCCGTCGAGAACCGCCCCGCCGAACGCACCGCGCTCCTCGACACCCTCGCCCGGCTGTGGGAACTCGGCGTCGCCGTCGACTTCACGGCCCTGCGACGGGGCGGCCGGACCGTCAGCCTGCCCGGCTACCCCTTCCAGCGCACCAAGTTCTGGCCGCCGGCCACCCGCACGCAAGCCGGCCCCGTCGAAGACGCCGAAGACGCCGGCCGGATCTACACGCCGGTGTGGCGCCTCGACCCGACCCGGCCCGCGGCCACCCCGCAAGGCTCGCTGATCACGACGAACGCCGAGCTGGCCACGCTGGCCGGTGCAGCGGGCATGACCGTCGGCACCGACCCGGCGACGCTGCCCCAGCCGGTGCACGTGGTGCACGAAGGCGGCTTCGACGACCTCCTGCGGACCGTCCAGGCCCTGGACGGCCACGACGTCCGGCTGCTGACCGTCACCACCGGCGCGGCCGAGATCACCGGCGGCGACCTGACCGACCCGGACGCCGCGCTGGTGCACGGCCTCGGCCGCGGTGTCCGCGCCGAGTACCCGGGCCTGCGGTGGCGTGGCGTCGACGTCGAACCCGGCACCCCGGCCGAGCACCTCCTGGACGAACTGGCCCGGCCGTGGCCCGAAGACACCGCGACAGCACCGGTGCTCGCGGGCCGGCGCGGCGGACGCCGCCGTCTCCAGGAGTACACCGAGATCACCCTCGACGAGGTCACCCCGGACTGGGGCGGCACGCACGTGATCACCGGCGGCACCCGGGGCCTCGGCATGATCGTGGCCAAGCACCTCGTCCGCCACGGCGCCCGCAAACTCGCCCTCGTCAGCCGCACCGGCGACGCGTCACCGGGCGACCTCGCGGAACTGCAGAACGCCGAAGTGCTGACCATCAAGGCCGACGTGGGTGTCCCGGAGCAGCTGCGGGCCGCGCTGGCCGAAGCCAAGGCGCAGTTCGGCGAGTTCGACTCCATCGTGCACGCCGCGGGCCTGCCGGGCGGCGGGCTCGCGCAGCGCCGGACCGCCGAGGACATGCACCGGACGCTCGCCCCGAAGGTCCAAGCGGTCGGGCCGCTCCTGGAAGCGCGGCCCCGGCGCCTGGTCCTGTTCTCCTCGATCGTCACGGTCGTCGGGGGGATCGGCGAAGCCGACTACTGCGCGGCCAACAGCGTCCTCGACGCCCACGGCGCCGCACTGTCCACGGCGGACACGCAGGTGGTCACCGTAGCCTGGGGGCACTGGCAGCACGACGCTTGGGCCGACGCGGCCACCGGGGAAGCCCGCCTCGCCTACCGCCGCCGTTACGGCTTCACCGCGGAAGCCGGGTGCGCGCTGCTCGACAAACTGGCCGGCCACGGCGTCCGGGGCACCGTCGTGGCCCTGCGCCAGGACCTGCCGGCGGCCCGCCGCGAGCTGGCCGCGCTCAACGACCTCGGCGGGCTGCTCGAAGCGGCCCCGGCGCCGGCCACGCGGTACCCGCGGCCGCCGCTGCGCACCGAGTACGCCGCCCCGCGCGGCGAGCTCGAGACGGACATCGCCGGCGTCTGGGGCGAGTTCCTCGGCATCGACGCCGTCGGTGTGCACGACCCGTTCTTCGACCTCGGCGGCAACTCGCTGGTCGGCATGGCCATGGTGGCCGCGCTCGAGAAGCGCCTCGGCTTACCGATCGCCCCCGCCGTCCTCTTCGGCCACCCCACCGTGGCCGCCTTCGCCGCCGCACTGACCGACACCGACTCCCCCGCCCCGCGGGCGGCCACCACCGGATCCGCGCGCGGCCGCCGCCGCCGCCTGGCCGGCACCCGGAAATGAGGACACCGTGACCGACACCAGCAGCGAGTTCTCCCCCACGGACATCGCCGTGGTCGGGATGGCCGGCCGTTTCCCGGGCGCCGACGACGTCGGCGCGCTCTGGGAGACCGTCCGCGCCGGCCGCTCCGGCATCACCCGCTTCACCGACGACGAACTCCGGAAAGCGGGCGTGCCCGCCGACCGGCTCGGCGATCCGGCCTACGTCAAGGCGGGCGCCGTCGTCACCGGCGTCGAGGAGTTCGACGCGGGCTTCTTCGGGATCAACCCGAAGGAGGCCCAGATCCTCGACCCGCAGCACCGGCTCTTCCTGGAGCACAGCCAGCACGCCCTGGAGGACGCGGCGTGCGACCCGGCGCGGTTCGACGGCGCGATCGGGGTGTTCGCGGGCTGCGCGTGGAGCACATACCTGACCCACAACCTCACCCCGGCGAACGCGGCCCGCGAAATGGGCGAAATCGCGATCGCCCTGGGCAACGACAAGGACACCCTGGCCACCCGGGTGTCGCACACGCTCGGCCTGTCCGGCCCGGCGTTCAGCGTGCAGAGCGCGTGCTCGACGTCGCTGGTCGCGGTGTGCGTCGCGGCGAGCAGCCTGGCGAACTTCGAATGCGACGTCGCCCTCGCGGGCGGGGTGTCGATCGGCGTGCCGCACCGCGTCGGTTACCTCTACCAGCAGGGCGGCATCGCGCCGCCGGACGGCGAGTGCCGCGCGTTCGACGCCGCGGGCCTGGGCGCCCCGCTCGGCGGCGGCGTCGGCGTGGTCGCGCTGCGCCGGCTGGAAGACGCGCTCGCCGACGGCGACCGCGTGTACGCGGTGCTGCGCGGCTGGGCGGTCAACAACGACGCCGGCCGCAAGGTCGGCTTCACCGCGCCCGGCGTCGAGGGCCAGGCCACGGTGATCGCCGAGGCGCTCGCCGCCGCCGGGCTGGAGCCCGCGGACATCGGGTACGTCGAGGCGCACGGCACCGGCACCGCCCTCGGCGACGCCGCCGAGATCGCCGCGCTGCAGCAGGTCTTCGCGGGCGAGTCGCTGCGGATCGGCTCGGTGAAGACGAACGTCGGGCACCTCGACCGCGCCGCCGGCGTGACGAACCTGATCAAGGCCGCCCTCGCGCTGCACCACGAGGAGATCCCGCCGACGCGCAACCTCGGCACGCCCAACCCGCAGCTCACCGGGGGTGGCGCCGAGCTGACCGTGGTCACCGAGCGCACGCCGTGGCCGCGCACCGACACCCCTCGCCGCGCCGGGGTCAGCGCGTTCGGCATCGGTGGCACGAACGCCCACGTCGTGCTGGAGGAGGCGCCGCTGCCCGTGCCCGCCGCGGCCCCGGCCGGGCCGGAACTGCTGGTGTGGTCGGCCCGCTCGGCCGCCGCCGCCGACGCGGCCACGGCGAACCTGGCCGCACACCTGGAAAGCTCCGGCGACGCGCTCGCCGACGTCGCTCACACGCTCCAGAGTGGACGGACGACGTTCGGGCACCGGCGGGTGCTGGTCGCCGGTTCGGCGGCCGAGGCGGCCCGGCTGCTGGCTTCGGGAGCGGTGTCCGCTTCGAGCGACGCCGGAACCGGCCGCCGCGTCGGGTTCCTCATCGCGGGCACCGGCGAGCAGTACCCGGGCCTGGCCGCGGAGCTGTACAAGACGGCGCCGGTGTTCCGGGCCGAGCTGGACCGCTGCCGCGCGCTGCTGGACACGTCCGTTTTGGACAAAATGCTCGGCGAGCGGGAAGGCTCCGGCGGGTTGGCCGCGTTGCTGGGCCGAGCGGACGGCGGCGAGCGCGCGGGCGACCGCACCGAGGTGCTGCACCCGGCGCTGTTCGCCGTCGAGTACGCGCTGGCGCAGCTCGTGCGTTCGTGGGGCGTCGAGCCGTCGGTGCTGGTCGGTTACAGCCTCGGTGAGTACGTGGCCGCGTGCCTGGCCGGGGTGCTTTCGCTCGAGGACGCCTTGGCGTTGGTGACGCACCGCGCGAAGCTGATCGCGGCGCTGCCCGGCGGGGCGATGGCGGCCGTGCCGCTGCCTTTTGCCGAGGTGCGTGCCCGGATCGCGGGCACCGGCCTCGACATCGCGGCGCTGAACGGGCCGCAGCTGACCGTCGTGTCGGGTACCGCCGAGGCGATCTCCGGGCTCGGTGCGTCGCTGGCCGCCTCGGGCGTGCCGTGCCGGCCGCTGGCCACCACGCACGCTTTCCACTCCCGTCAGCTCGCCCCGCTGCGGGACGAGCTGACCGCGTGGGTGGCCGCTCACATCACGCTTTCCGCGCCCACGATCCCGTATGTCTCCAATGTGACCGGTGAGCTGGTCACCGACGCGCCCGAGCCGGCCTACTGGGCCGAGCACATGTGCGCCCCGGTCCGCTTCGACGACGCGCTGGCCACCGTGCTGGCCGACGAGGACACGGTGCTGCTGGAGCTCGGCCCGGGCCGGTCGCTGGGTGCGATGGTGCGCGGGCACCGGGCGTGCGCGCCGAAGCGCTGGGCCTCGGTGATCCCGACGCTCCCCGGCGCCGACGACCCCGCCACGGCCACCACCGCGCTCGCCGAAGCAGCCGGGCGGCTGTGGCTGGCCGGGGTGGACCTCGACTGGACCGGCGTCCGCGGCGGTCGTGCCGCGCGGCGCGTGGGCCTGCCGGGGTACCCGTTCCAGCGCTCGCGCTACTGGATCGACGCGCCGGGCACGGTGACCCCGGAGGTCCCGCGCCTCACCGCCGAACCCGACGGGCACGTGCAGCTGCTGACGCCGTCGTGGCGGCCGGAACCGGCGCCCGCCTCCGGGACCACGGGCCGGGTCGCGATCCTGCCGGACTCCGGCGGCGTCGCCGCGGCGCTCACCACGCTGCTCGGCGAGGTGGTCGACGTGGCCGAGGCGGACACGGTGGTCGACCTGTCGGTGCTCGACCTCGACGACGACGTGGCCGCGGTCCACGCGGTCTCGCGCACCCTCGCCGCGGCGGCGGGCGACGGATCACGCTCGGTCCGGGTGCTGGTCGCCACCCGAGCGGGACAGGCGGCCGAGGCCGGCTCGGGGCACCCGCCGGGCCGATCCGGCATCGCCGCAGGAGCCGGGGGCCGAAGGGAAATCGCCGAAGCCGGCTCGTCCACGCCGGACCCGGCCCGACCCGCGGCAGCCGAACCACGCCCGTCCACGCCGCGCCCGGCCCAGGCGGCCGTGGCCGTGCTCCCGGTCGTCGCCAACCAGGAGTACCTGAACCTCGACGCCGGCACCGTCGACCTCGACCCCAGCTACCACCCCGCCGAAGCCGCCGCCCTCCTCGCCGCCGAACTCCGCTCCGCCGCCACCCCGCTCGTGGCCTACCGCGGCGACCAGCGGCTCGTCCCCGGCTACCGTCCCGCCGCACCCTCCGCCCCACCGGCGATCCGCCGGGGCGGCAGTTACCTCATCACCGGCGGGCTCGGCGGCGTCGGGCTCACCGTGGCCGAGCACCTCGTCACCCGCGGCGCCCGCCGTCTTGTGCTCGCCAGCCGCAGCGGGGGCACCGATGCCGCCGTGGCTCGGCTGCGCGCGCTGGGCGCCGACGTGCACGCCCCTCGCGTGGACGTCGGCGACCCGGCCGCGGTGCGGGCTTTGCTCACCGAAAGGTTCGACGGCATCGTCCACGCCGCCGCGGACTCCGATCCGGCCGGCTTCGCGCCGCTGTCCGAAGTGGACGAGGCCGGGATCGCCCGGCACTTCGCCGCCAAGGTCGGCGGGGCCCGGGTGCTGGCCGCGGCCCTCGACGAGCTCCGGGAAGCCGACCGTCCCGAGTGGACACTGTTGTTCTCGTCCACCTCGGCACTGCTCGGCGGGGTCACCTTCGGCAGCTACGCCGCCGCCAACGCCGCGCTGCTGGCCGAAGCCCACGGCCGTCCCGGGTGGGTCGCTGCCGCTTGGGACACCTGGCCCGGCACCCTCGAACGGCTCGACGCCAGGTTCGGCGCCTCCATGGCCAAGCACGCCATGACCCGCGCGCAGGCCCTGACCGCGTTCGACCACCTCACCGCCCACGCCGGCCCGGCCGTGATCGTCGCCGCCGGGGGGCTCGACGAGCGTCTTCCCGGCACCGCAAAACCCGCGGCACAGCCGACCGCCGACCGGTTCCCGCGGCCCGACCTGCCCCAGCCCTACACCCCGCCGATGACCGCCACCGAACGCGGCCTCGCCGAGGTCTGGTCGTCCGTGCTGGGCGTGGAACCCGTCGGCACCCGGGACAACTTCTTCGACCTCAACGGCAACTCGCTGCTCGCCCTGCAGATGCTCGCCCTGGTCAAGGAGCGCTTCGGCGTCGCCATCCCCACCGTCACCCTGTTCGAGCTGCCGACCGTCCAGGCGCTCGCCGCCACCCTCGACGACCAAGCACCCGCGCCGGTCAAAGCCCCGGTGGTCGTCGCGGACCCGGACGACGACGAGCTGGACCGGCACATCGCCATCGTCGGCATGGCCGGGCGGTTCCCCGGGGCGGGGACCGTGGACGAGTTCTGGCGCAACCTGTGCGACGGCGTCGAGTCGATCACCTTCTTCAGCCCCGACGAGCTCATCGCCGCCGGTGTCGACCCGGCGCAGGTCCGCGACCCGGCCTACGTGCCGGCGCGGCCCGTGCTCGACGACGTCACCGGGTTCGACGCCGCGTTCTTCGGCCTCAGCCCCCGCATGGCCGCGTTGACCGACCCACAGCAGCGGCTGTTCCTCGAGGTCTGCTGGGAAGCCCTGGAGCAGGCCGGGTACGCGAGGCCCGGCGACCGCGGCCGGGTCGGCGTCTTCGGCGGCTGCAACCTCTCCACGTACCTGCTCGGCATCGCCGGGCAGTTCACCTCCGACGCCGACGCCAGCATCTACGAGCTGGTGATGGGCAACGACAAGGACGCGCTCACCACGACCGTGTCGTACCTGTTCGACCTGCGCGGCCCGAGCATGGCGGTGCAGACCTTCTGCTCGACGTCGCTGGTCGCCGTGCACACCGCGATGCGCAGCATCCGGGCCGGCGACTGCGAAATGGCGCTGGCCGGCGGCGTCTCGGTCCGCGTGCCCGACCGCATCGGGCACCTGCACTCCCCCGGCGGCCAGGAGTCACCCGACGGGCACGTGCGCACCTTCGACGCCCAGGCCCACGGCAGCATGTTCGGCGACGGCGCCACCGTCGTCGTGCTGAAGAAGCTCGGCGCGGCCCTGCGCGACGGCGACCACATCTGGTCGGTGATCCGCGGGTCGGCGATGAACAACGACGGTGCCCTCAAGGTCGGCTACACCGCGCCGAGCGTGGGCGGCCAATCGCGGGTCATCGCCGACGCGATGGCCGACGCCCGCGTCGCCGCCGAAGACGTCGGCTACGTCGAGGCCCACGGCACGGCGACCGAGCTGGGCGACCCGATCGAGGTCGCCGCGCTGACCCGCGCGTTCGGGGACACCGCCGAGAAGCAGTACTGCGCCCTGGGCTCGGTGAAGCCGAACGTCGGGCACCTCGACCGCGCCGCGGGCACGGCCGGGCTGATCAAGGCGTCGCTGGTCGTCCGCGAGGGCCTCATCCCGCCGACGCTGCACTACACCGCCCCGAACCCGGAGATCGACTTCGCGCACAGCCCGTTCCGGGTGGCCGCCGAGCTCGCGCCGTGGACCACCGACGGCGGCCGTCCGCGGATCGCCGGGCTCAACTCGCTGGGCATGGGAGGCACCAACGTGCACGTCGTCGTCGAACAGCCGCCCGACCGGCCCGCCGCGGTACCAGGCGACCCGGACACCGAACGCCGCTACCAGGTGCTGCCGGTGTCGGCCCGTACCGCCGAGGCCGCGGACACGGCCGCCCGGCGCCTCGGCGAGCACCTGGCCGGCACCCCGGACGCGCGGCTGGCCGACGTCGCCTTCACGCTCCAGGAGGGGCGCAAGACGTTCGAACACCGGCGCACCGTCGTCGCGTCCGATGTGGACAGCGCGGCGGCGGCCCTGACCGGCGCCCCCGCAGCCCGCGTCGAACCGGTGCAGGACCGGCCGGTGGCGTTCCTCTTCGCCGGTGTCGGCGAGCAGTACCCCGGCTTGGTGGGCGAGCTGTACCGGCGCGAGCCGGTGTTCCGCGCCCACCTCGACGAGTGCCTGGTCCACCTCGACGCCGACGGCGACCTCGTCACCGGCGCCCGGGGCGGCGGCCCCGGCCTGGCCGCGCTGCTCGGCCGCGCCGGTGACGAAGACCCGCGCGCCGGACGGCTGCAGCAGACCGAACTCGCGCAACCGCTCATGTTCGCCGTGGACTACGCCCTGGCGCGGACGCTCATGGACTGGGGACTGCGGCCCGCCGCGATGCTCGGCTACAGCCTCGGCGAGTACGTCGCCGCGTGCCTGGCCGGGGTGCTCTCGCTCGAGGACGCCCTGGCGCTGGTCGCCAAGCGCGCGGAGCTGATCGCCGCGCTGCCGGGCGGGTCGATGGCTGCCGTGCCGCTGTCGGTCACCGAACTGGAGGCGCGTTTCGACCTCGCGGGCATCGACATCGCCGCCGTGAACGGCCCCGAGCTGGTCGTGGTGGCCGGGGAGACCGCCGCCGTCGAGCAGCTCGCGCAGGACCTGCGAGCCGCCGACGTCCCGTGCCGTCCCCTGCGCACCAGCCACGCGTTCCACTCGCGGATGCTGGCGCCGGCCGCGGCCGAGCTGACCGCGTGGATCACCGCGAACGTCACGCTCAACGCGCCCGAGCTGCCCTACCTGTCCAACGTGACCGGCGACCACGCAACCGCCGAACTCGTCACCGACCCCGCCTACTGGGCCCGGCACATGGGCGAGACCGTCCGGTTCACCGACGCGGCCGCCGAGCTCCTGGCCGACGAGCACCTGGCCGTCGTCGAGATCGGCCCCGGCCCGTCGCTCGGCGCGCTGCTGCGCGGGCTCAGCCCGGCGAGCCGCTGGCCGATGATCACCGCCACGCTGCCCGCCGCCGACGACCCGCGGCCGGCCGACGAGGTCCTCACCGACGGCCTCGCCCGGCTGTGGCTGCTCGGCGCGGACTTCGACTGGTCCGCCTACCACGGCCGCGGCACGGCGACACCGGTCTACCGCGGGACCGCCCCGGGCCGGGTGCCGCTGCCGACCTACCCCTTCCAGCGGCAGCGCTACTGGATCGAGGCGGCCCCCGTCTCGGGTGCCACCCGGATCGAAACGCCCGCGGAGGGCCCGCTGGAGGAGTTCGACCGGATCCCGCTGCTGCCCGAGGAGCAGTGGATCAACCTGCCCACGTGGCGCCAGACCTCGGCCGCGCCCGCCGCGCCGCAGCCCGCGTCCTGGCTGGTGTTCGCCCGTGCCGGCCGCGCCGAGGACGTCCTCGACGGGAT
Source organism: Amycolatopsis sp. A133 (assembly GCF_031082405.1). GTDB lineage: Bacteria > Actinomycetota > Actinomycetes > Mycobacteriales > Pseudonocardiaceae > Amycolatopsis. Next base: position 267,702 of record NZ_JAVHJU010000057.1, on the reverse strand, counting down.
CCGCCGCACCGGCGACCCGGTGACCGTGGTCCGGCCGGGCGCGGGGTACCGGCCGGGCCCGGACGCCACCGTCCGCCCCGGCGACGTCGGCGACCTGCTGGCCCTGCTGCGCGACCTCAAGCGCGGCGGGACCCGCCTGGATCGCGTCGTCCACCTGTGGAACCTCGACGACGACTCCCTGTTGCTCGGCCTGCACACGCTCGTCGCGCTGGCCCGCGCCGCCGGGGAGCTCGGCCTCGGCGGCTGGACGCTCGACCTCGCCGCCACCGGCACCCAGCGCGTCCTGCACGACGGCGAGCTCCGGCCCGACGCGGCCACGCTCACCGGCCCGAACCTGGTCATCCCGATGGAGTACCCGGGCGTGCAGACGCGGCTGATCGACGTCGACGCGGCCGCCGGCGCCGCCGCGGTGGTCGCCGAGCTCCATCGACCCGCCCCCGGCCGCACGGTCGCGCTGCGCGGTTCCCGGCGCTGGGTGCCCGGCTACGAGGTCCTGGCGCCGCAACCGATCGACCAGGCGAAGGACGTGCTGCGCGAGCACGGCGTCTACCTGATCACCGGCGGCCTCGGCGGGATCGGGCTGGCGATGGCCGAGCGGCTGGCCCGCGACAGCCACGCGAAACTGGTGCTGTTCGGCCGCCGCGGCCTCCCGCCGCGCGAGCGCTGGGCCGGGATCGCCGACGGCACCGACGAGGTGCCCGGCACGATCCGCGACCGCGTCAACCGCGTCCTGGAAGTCGAGACGCTCGGCGGGCAGGTGGTCGTCGTCGAGGGTGACGTCGCCGAGGAGGCCGACGTGCGGCGCGCGGTCGCCGTGGCCCTCGGGGAATTCGGGGCGCTGCACGGCATCCTGCACACCGCGGGCGTGCCGGGCACCGGGCTGATGCAGTTCAAGGAGCCCGGCGACGCCGACCAGGTCTTCGCCCCGAAGCTGCCCGGCTCCCGGGCGCTCAGCGCGGCCACCGCCGACCTGGACCTCGACTTCGTCGCGCTGTTCTCCTCGATCACGTCGGTCACCGGCGGTGGTCCCGGCCAGGTCGACTACTGCGCCGGCAACGCGTGGCTCGACGCCTACGCCGCCTGCCACGACGGCCGCACGGTGTCGATTTCGTGGGGCGAATGGACCTGGAACGCCTGGGACGAGGGGCTTTCCGGGTACGAGGAAGACATCCAGACCTACTTCCGCGAGCACCGGGCCAAGTTCGGCATCGACTTCGAGCAGGGCTGGCGCACGCTGCTGCGCGCGCTGGCCTCGGGCGAACCGCACGTCGTGGTGTCCACCCAGGACCTCCCGGCGGTGACGGCGGTAGCGGCCCGGTTCAGCGTCGACGCGGTCACCTCGGCCGCGCACGGCGGCTCGACGGCCGACCGGCACCCGCGGCCGGAGCTCGTCACGCCGTTCCAAGAGCCCGAAGGCGACGCCGAACGCGCGGTGGCCGCGGCGTGGTGCGACTCGCTGCGCCTGGACCGGGTCGGCGCGTCGGACAACTTCTTCGAGCTCGGCGGCACGTCCCTGCTCGGCATTTCGCTGCTGGCGACGCTGCGCACGGCGTTCCCGGACGCGGAACTGCCGCCGCACATCATCCACGAGGCCCCGACCGTCGCCGCGCTCGCGAAGATCGCGGCCGGCGGCCCGGCGGCCATCGAACCCGCACCCGACAGCCAGGCGCAGGGACAGCTGCGCCGCTCCGGCATCAAGGCCGCGGCCGCCCGACGGCGCCGGGCCTGAAACCCGAAGTCCTCACACCAGAAAGGGAACAATCATGGCAGTCACGGGAGTGGTGGGCGCCGGCGTCATGGGCATCGGCGTCGCCCAGGACTTCGCCGCCGCGGGCCACGAGGTCGTGCTGGTCGACACCGGCGAGCGCATCCTCGACGAGGCCCGGGCCGCGATCACGCGCAACTGCCGGCTCAGCCGGCTCATGGGCGGGCCCGCGCTCGACGCGGACGAGATCCTCGCCCGGATCACCACCGCGGTCGGCCTGGCCGCGCTGGACAAGACCGAGATCCTCGTCGAGAACGTGACCGAGGACTGGGCCATCAAGGCCGCCGTGCACGCCGAGCTCGACGAGGTCTGCGGCCCGGACACGGTGATCATCGCCAACACCTCGGCCGTCCCGATCACCCGGATCGCGTCGGTCGGCAAGAACCCGGGCCGCGTCATCGGCGTGCACTTCATGAACCCGGTGCCGCAGAAGCCCGTCGTCGAACTGATCCCCGGCTTCCACACCACGCCGGAGACGATCCTGCGCACCCGCGCGCTGCTGACCAGCATCGGCAAGCGCTGGGTCGATGTGAAGGACGCGTCGGGCTTCGTGTCCAACCGCGTGCTGATGCTGACGGTCAACGAGGCCGCCTACCTCGTCCATGAGGGCGTCGCCACGGCGGAGTCGGTCGACGAGGTCTTCCGCGGCTGCTTCGGCCACCCGATGGGTCCGCTGGAGACGGCCGACCTGATCGGCGTCGACACGATCCTCTACAGCGTCGAGGTGCTCTACGAGCACTACGCCGACTCCAAGTACCGCCCCTGCCCGCTGCTCAAGCAGATGACCGACGCCGGCCTGCACGGCCGCAAGAGCGGCCGCGGCTTCTACACCTACAGCTGAACCCCTGAACCCACCGAAGGAGAACCTGCCATGTCCGAGACCACCGGCGACATCCTCGCCTTCATCACCGGCCGCTTCCCGCAGGCCGCGATCACCGAAACCGAGGACATCTTCTCGCTCGGCTACATCAACTCCCTGTTCGCCATGGAGCTGGTGATGCACCTGGAGAAGACGTTCGGCGTCACCATCCCCAACGACGAGCTGCGGATCGACAACTTCCGCACCGCGGCGGCGATGACCGAGCTGGTCGGCCGCCTGCGCCCGGCCGCGACGGTGGGCTGAGCCGTGCCGGAGGTACTGACCGCCCCGGTCCGCGCGCCCGGCCGCGGGTCCGCGCGGGCCTTCGTGGACGAGCACGTCGTGCCCTTCGCCGACGCGTGGGACAAGGCCGGGCGGATCCCCGAGGACCTGCTGGACAAGCTGGCCGAAGCCGGGCTGTGGGCGCCGTTCCTGCCGCCCGCGCTCGGCGGCGCCGGCACGGACATGGTCACGCTCGGGGAGATCCACGAGGAGGTCGGCCGCGGCTGCTCGTCGGTCCGCAGCCTGCTGACCGTGCACACCATGCTCTCCTGGGCGTTGCTGCGCTTCGGCACCGAGGCGCAGCAACACCGCTGGGGACCGGACCTGGCGAGCGGACGCGTCCTCGGCGCGTTTTGCCTGTCGGAGCCCGGCGCGGGCAGCGACACGGCCGCGATCACCACCACCGCCACCCCCGACGGCGACGGCTGGCGGCTCGACGGCCTCAAGAAGTGGACCACCAACGGGCAGCGCGCGGACCTGTTCCTCGTCTTCGCGAAGGGCCCGGCCAGCACGGTCGCGCTGCTCGTGCCGCGTGACACGCCCGGCGTCACGGTCACCCCGATCGACGACATCCTCGGGACCCGCTCGTCGATGCTGGCTTCCATCGGCTTCGACGGCGTCCGGCTGGGCGCCGACGCACTGCTCGGGCCGAGCGGGTTCGCTTCCGGCATGGTCCTCACCGGCACGCTCGACCTCGGCCGCTACAGCGTCGCGGCCGGGTCGGTGGGCATCATCCAGGCCTGCGCCGACGCGTGCGCGGACTACACGACCCGCCGCACCGTCGGCGGCACGCCGCTCAAGGACCTGCCGCTGATCCAGGCGAAGCTGTCGGACATGGTCACCGACGTCCGCGCGGCCCGGCTGCTGCTGGCCGAGGCCGGGCGGCTCAAGGACCGCGGCGACTCGGCGACGATCATGGCGACCTGGGTGGCGAAGTACTTCGCCTCCACCGCGGCCGCGAAGCACGCGTCAGAAGCTGTGCAGGTGCACGGCGCGAACGGCTGCAGCGGGGACTACCCCGTCGCCCGGTTCTACCGGGACTCGAAGGTCATGGAGATCATCGAGGGCAGCACCGAGATCCAGCGGATGACCATCGCCGCCGAGGCCTACCGGAAGCAGGTACCGTGACCAGTCTCATCGAGCCGGCTACCGTCTCCGGCACGAAGCCGGTGCAGGGCAAGATCAAGTGTGTGGTGTGGGACCTCGACAACACCGTCTGGGACGGGGTCTTGCTCGAGGACGGCGACGTCCGGCTGCGGCCCTGGGTGGTCGAGCACGTCAAGCGGCTCGACGCGATGGGCGTGCTGCACTCGGTCGCCAGCAAGAACGACCACGAAGCCGCCATGGCGAAGCTGCGCGAGTTCGGCCTCGACGAGTACTTCTTGTTCCCGCGCATCTCGTGGAACGCGAAGTCGGTGTCGATCGGCCAGCTCGCGCAGAAGCTCAACCTCGGGCTGGACGCGTTCGCGTTCGTCGACGACCAGGAGTTCGAGCGCGCCGAGGTGGCGTTCGCGCTGCCCCAGGTGACCACTGTGGACGTTCTCGAAGCCGACGAGGTGCTGCGGCGCCCGGAGTTCGCGCCGCGGTTCGTCACCGACGAGTCGGCGCAGCGGCGCGGGATGTACTTCAGCCAGCTCGCGCGCGACGACGTCGAGGCGGATTTCGCGGGCACTGGGGAGGACTTCCTCGCGAGCTTGGACCTGCGGTTCAGCATCGCGCCGGCCCGGCGGGAGGACCTGCAGCGGGCGGAGGAGCTGACGGTCCGCACCAACCAGCTCAACTCGACCGGGCGGACCTACTCCTACGACGAGCTGGACGCGTTGCGCTCGTCTCCGGAGCACGTGCTGCTCGTCGCGTCGCTGACCGACAAGTTCGGCTCCTACGGCAAGATCGGCCTGGCGCTGCTGGAGAAGGGGTCGCCGGACTGGCGGCTCAACATGATGCTGATGTCGTGCCGCGTGATGTCCCGCGGGGTCGGCACGGTGCTGCTGGGCCACGTGATGCGCCTGGCCCGCGCCGCGGGCGCCGGGCTGCGCGCGGATTTCGTCGAGACCGGCCGCAACCGGATGATGCAGATCACGTACGCGTTCAGCGGGTTCCGCGAGGTTTCCCGCGACGGCGCGCACGTGGTGCTGGCCGCGGACCTGGACGCGATCCAGGAGCCGCCGGCGTACGTGACGCTCGAGGTGGAGTCGTGACGACGGCCGTGGCGAGCCGCTGGCTGCCGTTCCCCGTGACCGCGGGGAACGTGCGGCTGTACTGCTTGCCGCACGCGGGCGGCTCGGCGTCGGCGTTCCGCTCGTGGATCGGCCGGCTGCCCGGGGTGACGGTGTGCCCGGTGCAGCCGGCCGGCCGCGAGACGCGGCAGAAGGACACCCCGCACACGTCGATGCCTGCGCTCGTCGCCGACCTGGCGGATTTTGTGCTGTCGGACGACTCGCCGTACGCGGTCTACGGCCACAGCCTGGGTGCGCTGGTCGGGTTCGAGCTGGTGCGGGAGATCGCCCGCCGCGGCGCTTCTCTCCCGGTGCACCTGGTGGTGTCGGGCTGCCCGGCCCCGCAGTGGCTGACCCCGGACGACCCGATCGTCGCGGGCATGGGCGACGCGGAGATCGTGGCGCTGCTGCGCAGCCTGGGCGGGACGCCGGAGGTGTTCCTGAACGACCCGCGGGTGCTGCGGCTCATCCTGCCGCCGATCCGGGCGGACCTGACGGTGAAGAACACGTACGCGTATGTGGGTGGTCCGCCGTTGGAGCTTCCGGTGACGGCGCTGGCGAGCACGGCCGACGTGCGCGCGAGTGTCGAGTCGGTGCTGGCGTGGCGGGAGCAGACGGTCCGGCCGTTCCGCGGCCACGTCCTGGAGGGTGGGCACTTCGCGGTGCTGGAGCAGGAGGACGTGACCCTGGCCCACTTGGCCGCCGCCCTCCGCCCGTGGTCGTAGCGCCCCAATGTGGCGTTGGTTGCGTTCAACGCACCCAATGTGGCGCTTGAGACCTGACCCCCCTGAACGTGGTGGGCCCGCCGCCAATACCCCTGGCGACGGGCCCATCACCTCTGCCGGAGACCCGTCAGCACGACCAGGCGTCGTTCTCCACCAGGTAGATCCGGAACCCCTCCCACAGGTCGGGGGCCGTGGCACGGGCGCGGAGCGTGCCGTCGCCGCCGATGTCGGCCGAGACGTACCGGTCGTTCACCGCGGACGTGATGTTGATGTTGCTGTTGTGGGAGTCGACATCGTAGTAGCTGTAGATGTGGAACTTCTCCCACGAGTCCACCCACGGGGCTCGCGCGTACAGGGTCCCGTCGCCTCCCGTGTCGGCGGAGACGTACTTGCCTTCGGACGACAGGAGGGTGTAGTCGTAGCCGACGCCGCGAAGGGTGAACCTCTCCCAGGTTCCCAGCCCGTTGTCGCCATTGGTCCGAGCGCGCAGCCTCCGGTTGTCATTCCCGAATTCCGCGGCGACCCAATAGAAGCTCGCGTTCGAGCGCAGGTACACCGTCCGGCAGTTCGATGCGGACGCGTGCCACTGGGTGCCCGTGACCCGCACGGACGACTGCGCGGCCGCGGAGGCCGGTTGCGCGAGTGACAGCACGGTCAGCAGGCTGAGTGCCACCGCCGCAGCGATCCGCGATCTTTTCCCAGACATCAAAAATTCACTCCTGTTCTGTGGGTTACAGGGGAGAATCCAACCGGGAAGCGCGCGTCGAGAGCGGACGCGCTCCCCCACGCGCCCGCAGACCCCCCTCGGCTCCAGGGCACCGGACCGGCACCCGAGGAGCGATGTCCGGAATACTAGGGATCGACCGGAAGACGCGTCAAGTAAAGTTTACTGAACAGGTTGGACGATGGCCGAACCGCACCCGCAGCGCACTCTGGACCAGGCGCTGACCACCCTGATCGCCAAGAAGGCGGCTCGCGACGGCGAGCACACCGTCACCGACCAGGCCATCGGCGAGCACATCGGGAAGTCGCGCACCACGGTGTGGAAGCTGCGCACCGGCCAGGAGCGGAACCCGAAGATCGAGACGCTCGAAGCGCTCGCCCGGTTCTTCGGCGTGAAGGTGACCTACTTCCTCGACGACGACAAGGCCGCGGTCGCCGACGAGCAGCTCGAGTCACTGGCCGCCGCGCAGCGCCTGCAGGAAGCCGCCGATCGTGGCGGCGTCACGGGCATCAACGCCCGGCTCGGCAGCCTGTCCCCGGAAAGCCTGCTCGCGGTCGCCCGGCTCATCGAACAACTGGACGAACCGGACGCTCCCGCCTCATGACGGATCCCCTCCGGGACGCGGGGGCGAGCCTGTCCGCCGTGCGGCGCGCGATCGAGTGCGTGCTGGACGAACTGACCTGGCCGGCCCCGTTCGACCTGAACGCACTGCTGGAGCAGATCGCCGGCCGGGGCGGCAAGCGCGTCGCGCTGCTGGCCACCGCGCTGCCCCGAGACGGGGCGGGCGGCTTGGTCATCGAGCGCGCCCGGGACCTGGTGATCGTGGTCGACGAGACCCTGCCACCCCTGCAGCGGGAGCACGTGATCATGCACGAAGCGGCCCACATCCTGTTCGGGCACCGCGGGACCTCGGTCGGCGACCTGACGCAGGAGGAACTGGACGAGCTGGATCCGGAAGCGGTGCGCGGTGCGCAGCGGTTCGCCAAGCGCGAGGGCTACTCGGCCATCGACGAAAAGGTGGCCGAGATCGCGGCGGCGCTGATGTCCTCGCGAGCCGCCGCCGTCCGGCGCCGGGGCGGCCGGCCGCTCCGCTCCGACGCCGTCGCCGAAGCCAACAAGCGGTTCGAGGAAGCCCTTCTCGCCCGGCGGCCCCGCTCGTGATCTTCCTCGACAGCACCGTCCTCGCCGCGACGGGCGCGACGGCCGCCTGGTTGCTCTTCCTCCGTGCCGTGCTGCGCAATCCCCGCAACGACGCGCTGCTCTGCGCGTGGCTGTGCGCGCTGCTCGTGGCGTTCGGCCTCTACCTCGGCCTGCTCGAATACGGCGCGGAAGCCACCCGTCCGCTTCCCCTCTGGGCTCGGATTTCGGCAACCACACAACACGTCTGCACCGTCGTGGGGCTGTATTCCGGCTACTGCGCCTACGCCTTCCTGGTCCACGAGCACCGGGAAGCCGTGCGCCACACCGTCCGGCAGGCCTGGGTGCTCGCGGCGACCCTCACGCTCATGGTGCTCCCGGCGGTGCTCGCGGACCCCGGCGACTTCACGGCCGCGCACCTGGGGCACTACGGCGAAAGCTCGCTCGCCGGCGGCTACCTGGTGGTGTTCACGATCTACGCCGGGATCATCGTGGGTGCACTGGCGAAGACGTCCTGGACGTGGTCGCGCCGGGCCGACGACCGCTGGATCCGCCGCGGGCTGCTGGCGGGCACCGCGGGATTGCTCGCCGGCGTGCTCTACTTCCTGCTCCGCGCCGGGTACCTGGCGCTCGCGGTCACCGGTCACCAGCCCGCGGCGAAGGAAGGCTCGCTCATCGGCTGGCTGCTCGCGGTCGCCGTGCCCCTTTCCCTGTGCGGGCTGACCGCACCGGTCTGGGGACCGCGGTTGTCGCAGGTCAGAGGCTGGTGGTGGGCCTATCACGCGCACCGCCGCCTGCGCCCGTTGTGGGCCGAGCTCACCGGCGCCTTCCCCCACGTTCGCCTGTCCCTCCCGCCGTCGCGGCCCGGGTGGTCGCCGCTGCACCGTCACGTCGACCTGCGGCTGCATCTGCGGGTCATGCAGATCTGGGACGCCCGGCGCGCCCTGCTCGGCTACTGCCGGGACGCCGACTACCGACGCGCGCTGAGCGAGTCGACGCTGCCCGAGCCACGCAGGGCGGCCCACGCCGAAGCCGCGATGCTCGCCGCCGGGCTGCGCCGGTTCCGCACCGGCCAGTCCCCCGGCGAGCCGGGCGGAAACCACGCCGAGCCCCGCGTCCGGGACGCCGACCTCACGGCGGATGTGGCCTGGCTGGTGCAGGTCTCCAGGTCACTACCCGTCACCGGACCGGCTGATTGACGGTCAGGCATCAGTCAGCCCAGCTCGGCGATACCGGCAGCGAGCAGCCGGACCGTGGGGAGTTCCATGACCGCCGTCGCGGGGAGGTTCCAGCAGGCGGCGATGCGGACCGCGCCGGCGGACCGGCCGCCCAGCTCGAAGAAGTTGTCGTCCGCGCCGATCTCGTCGTAGCCCAGCGCGGCGGCCCAGCGGGCCGCCACCTCCTGCTCGAGGCCCGGCTCCGGCTCGACGAATGGCGTGCCCAGCGCCGGCCGCGGCCGGACCGAAGCCGACGTCTGCACCGACTCACCGGCCTGGATCGGCCGAACCAGCGGAACGCCGGAGAGCACGACCTCCGTCAGGTGGTCGGCGGCGGCCACCGCGGCGAGGACCTCCGGTCCGGGGTCCGAAGTGGACACGACCGTGGTCCACCGGCCACGCCCCGCGAGCCGGGCCACGCGGGCCTGGGCCGCCAGCGCGCGTCCGGCGGCATCCGGCCGGACGACGAGGATCCCCCGCCGGCCGCCCAGGTCCGGGACGTCGTGGTGCACCTCGGCTTCGGCGTGCCCGGTCAGCTCGCACGGCTCGTGGTGCAGGCGCCACGACTGGTCGCCGCGCACCGCCAGCGAAGTCTCCCGGTGCAGCACCGCCGCGAGGACCTGGTCGACATCCGCAGCCGCGCCGACGTCGACGTGCCGTGCGGTCAGCGCCGTGAGCGACGCGTGTTCGGGGGTGGTCAAGTCGGGGCCGAGGACGCCGACCGCGCCGGACGTCAGGGTGACCATCCCCGGCCACAACCCGGCCGCCACCTCGACGTCCCCGGGTGAACCGCCCAGGGCGAAGCCGTGCACCACCGTTCGCGGGACCACGACCAGCGAACGCAGCAGCGCAGGCAAGTCGCCCGGGCCCACGACGAAGTCACCGGTGTCGAGCGCGGCGAATCGAGGACCCGGCCGCACGGTGGTCACTTCGGAACCGGCCAGCGTGATCCGCTCGGCCAGCGCCTCGCCGACCGGATCGGCGGCGAACACCAGCCACGGCCCCGCCGCCCGCACCCGCCGCTCCAGGCCGGTCACCGGCTGCGGGTCGAGCCGCCACGAAGGAACGTACGCAGCCGAACGCGGGGCCGAAGCCGGATCGACCCAGAACCGCTTGCGCTGGAACGGGTACGGCGGCAGCTCGACCCGGCGGCCCGCACCGCGGTGCAGGGCCGGCCAATCCACCGCGCAGCCCGCGAGCCACAACCGGGCCAAAGTCGCGAGGACCCACTCGTCGGCCGAGCCGCCCTCGACGTCGATCGTGTCACGGGCGCTCTCGTCCAGCCGGATCCCCAGCCGGGTCAGCCCGGCCGTCAAGGCCGACAGCGCACCGGCGCGCGTGGGGGCCGGCGCGGGCACGTCGTCCCCGGCGAGAAGGCGGTGCACGGAAGCGGCCGTCGCGGCCCAGCCCGAGCCGGTGCCCGCGACCAGGCGGAACCGCGGGTCCCGGCGGCGCGTCTCGCCGTCGATCCAGCGGCCGGGGTCGGCCAGCGCCACCACGGCGTCCGGAACGTCCCGGCACACCACGGCCCGGCGGAGCGCGAAGTGCCCGCGCGAGACCTGAAGGGTGAAAGCGACGTCGGCGAGGTTCGAGTCCGGATGCGAGGCCAGGTGGGCGCGCAGCCGCGAGGTCACCTCGTCGAGCGCGGCAGCGTCACCGGCGGAAAAAGCCAGCAAGCAAAGGCCGCTCGAAGGCCGGGGTTCCCGGGACGGTGGCTGTTCGAGGACGACGTGCGCGTTCGTCCCGCCGACGCCGAACGAGCTGACACCGGCGCGCCGCGGCGTGCCGTCCGCGGGCCACGGGCGGTCGGCGGGCAGCACGGTGAAGCGGTCGCCGAGCGCCGGGTTGGGGGTGCGGAACCCGGCGGTGCCCGGCAGGACGCCGTCGCGCAGGTTCAGCGCCGCCCTGATGAGCGAGGTGACGCCGGAGGCGCGGTCGAGGTGCCCGATGCTGGGCTTGACCGAGCTCAGCACGCACGGCGCCGCGCGGCCGGCCCCGAAGACCCGGTTCAGCGCGGCCAGCTCGATCGAGTCGCCCAGCGGCGTGCCGACGGCGTGGCACTCGACGTACCCGACCGTCTCGGGTTTCACCCCGGCCACGGCGAGCGCGGTGTCGACCACCGCGGCCTGCCCGGCGACCCCGGGCGCGGGGTACCCCGCGCGGTCACGGCCGTCGTTGTTGACCGCGGAGCCGAGGATCACCGCGTGCACGACGTCACCGTCGGCGAGGGCGTCCTCCAGGCGTTTCAGCGCGACGACGGCGGCGCCCGACCCCATCACGGTGCCGTTCGCGGCGGCGTCGAGGGCACGCACCCGGCCGTCCGGCGAAAGGATGTCGCCGTCCGAGTGAACGTGGCCGCCGGTCTGCGGCAGCGGCAGCGCCGCACCGCCGGCCAGGGCCAGGTCGCACTCGTAGGTCAGCAGGCTCTGGCACGCCAGGTGCACCGCGACCAGCGAGGTGGAGCAGTAGGTCTGCACGGTGATCGCCGGGCCGCGCAGGCCCAGCTTGTACGACACGAGCGACGTGAGCGAATCCCGCTCCACGCCCGCGGAAAGCAGGGGCTTGCCACCCGGTTCCGCGGCGAGGCCGGGAAGGTTGTGCGTCAAGTAGTCGGGGTACGCACAGCCGGCGAACAACCCGACGGGCACGCCGGGATCGGTCGGCCGGTACCCGGCCCGCTCCAGCGCTTCCCACGAACATTCCAGCAGCAGCCGGTGGTGCGGCTCCAGGGTCTCCGCCTCACGCGCGCTCAGCCCGAAGGCGGCGGCGTCGAACGTCTCGACGCCGCCGGCCACCGGCCCGCCGACGCGGACGTGGCCCGGGGTGCCCGGGTCCACGCCCGCGTCGGCGAGTTCGGCGTCGGTCAGCTCCCGCAGGCCGGGCACCCCGGCCGCGAGGTTGCGGCGCAGCTGCTCGACGTCGGCGGCGCCGGGGAACCGGCCCGCCATCCCGACGAGCGCCACGGCCGATTCGTGTGCCGGTTCCGTCACAGCAGGTCCTTTCTCGGGGAGCCGCCAGGTCAGAGCAGGTGGCTGCGGCCCCAGCCGTGGGCGAGGCGGTAGGTGGCGAACGCGCCGGTGGCGATCCCGATCCCGAGCACGATCAGGCCCGGGCGCAGCATCGCTTCGGCGTTGCCCGCCACGGCCGCGCGGATGAGCGACAACCCCCAGTAGCCCGGGGAGAACGGCGCGATCGCCTGCGCCCACGACGGCATCAGCGACACCGGCAGCAGCGAGCCGCCGAGCGAGCTGATGGTGATCGCGCCGAGGTCGACGGCCACGATCAGGTCACCGCGGCTGCGGACCACAGTGGACAGTGCGGCCCCCATGGCCAGCAGCATGAAGCCCCACAGGCACATCGCCCCGAACACGAGGCCGGGCGACACCGGGAACGGCATGCCGACCACGAGCCAGCCGTAGATGATCAGCACGCCCTGCTGGATCAGCAGCACGACGAACACCGGGACGGCCTTGCCGATCAGCAGTTCCGCACGGGCGGCGCGGCTGGCGCGCAGCCGGTCCCACGTGCGCCACTCGCGTTCGACGAAGATCGCGTTGCCCACGATCGCCATGGCGAACACGGAGAACATGACCAGCTGCCCGGTCACGGCTTCGACGGCACCGGTGCCCAGCGCCTTCACGTACAGCGGCTGGAAAAGCACCATGAAGATCATCGGCGTGATCAGGTAGCTGATCAGCTGCGAGGGGTCGCGCAGGCGCAGGGTCGCGTTGTAGCGGACGAGGGCGCCGGCCCGGTAGAGGGAGTCAGTGCGCGTCGACATCGGTCACCGCCAGGGAGTGGTAGAGGTCGTCCAGGCTGGGGTTGCGCAGCTCGACGGATTCGACCGGTCGCGACACGGTGGGCAGCAGCTCCAGCAGCGTGCCCGTCGGGTCGGTGGTCGAGACGGTCAGCTGGTCGTCGGCGGTGCGCACGCGGACCTCGCCGGGCAGGCCGGACAGCAGCTCGTCGGCGCCGCCGCGCGCGATCACCCGGCCCTCGGCCGCCACCGCGATCGTGGCCTGCAGGTCGGTCAGTTCGGTCAGGTAGTGGGTGGTGTAGACCACTGCGGCTCCCTCGCCTGCTCGTTGCTTGACCACGTCGAGCAGCGCCTGACGGGTCTCGGGGTCGGCACCGGCGGTCGGCTCGTCCAGCAGCAGCAGCGCCGGCCGGTGCACCAGCGCCGTCGCGGCCTGCGCCCGCCGCTGCTGGCCACCCGAGAGCAGACCGCAGGTGCGGTTCAGGAAACCCTCCAGCCGCAGCGCGGCCGTGAGGTCGTCGATCGCCGTGCGCAGCGCGGCCCGGCGCAGGCCGGCGAGGCGGCCGTACAGCTCCAGGTGCTCGCGCACGGTCAGCGGGCGGTACAGCGCGATGTGCTGCGGGGAGATGCCGATGCGGCCACGGGCGCGCGTCGGCGACTCGCCGTCGACGAGCACCGTTCCGCTGTCCGGGCGCAGCAGCCCGGACACCATCTCGACGAAAGTGGTCTTGCCGGCGCCGTTGTGGCCGACCAGCCCGACGATCTCGCCCGCGGCGACCTCGAGGCTGAAGCCGTCGAGGGCCTGCACTTCGTCGTAGCGTTTCCGGAGGTCTATTGCTTGCAACATAGGGATCGCTCCTTGCGATTCACGGCTTTCGGACTGTCGCACGGGGACGGCGGGAGCGGTGGGCTCCCGCGGTGGCAGGAAACTGCCGTCATTCGCGGCCGGCGGGCACCGCGCTCAGCGCGTCGCGCAGGGCGACGCGGTCGAACTTGCCGTTGACCGACCGGGGCAGCCGCGGGAGCACCTCGATCCGGCGCGGCAGCATGTACACCGGCAGTTCCTTCTCCAGCGCGCCGGTGATCGCGTCGGCCGTCGGTTCCGGTCCCCCGGTGCCGGCGACCGCCAGCACGATCCGGTGGCCCAGCACCGGGTCCGGCACACCGAACGCGGCCGCCTCCCCCACCAGGCCAGTCGCGTACGCGGCCTCTTCGACCTCGGCGGGACTGACGCGGTAACCCGACGTCTTGATCATCTCGTCGGTCCGGCCGACGAAGTACAGGAACCCGTCTTCGTCGCGGTAGACGGTGTCGCCCGACCAGACGGCGATCTCCTGGCGCACCAGGCCGTCCGGGCCCGGGACCGGACGGAAGCGCTCCGCCGTGCGCGCGGGGTCGTTCCAGTAGCCGAGCGCCACGAGCGCGCCGCGGTGCACCAGCTCGCCGTGCTCGCCGGGGTGGCAGGGCGAGCCGTCGGGGCGCAGCACGAGGACTTCGGCGTTGGGGATGGCCTTCCCGATCGAACCGGGACGGCGGCCGGCCTCGGCCGGGTCGAGGTAGGTCGAGCGGAACGCCTCGGTGAGGCCGTACATCAGGAACGGCTGCGCCGCCGGGAAGAGCTCGCGCAGCCGCGTCAGCGTGGCGCCGGGCATGCGGCCGCCGGTGTTGGCGAAGTAGCGCAGCCGGGCGGTCGCCTCGGCGGGCCACTGCTGGGTCACCAGCTGCAGCCACAACGGCGGCACGCACGTCAGGCCCGTGACGCCGTGGCGGGCGCACAGCCGCACGATCTCCCGGGGCAGCAGGTAGTTCACCAGCACCACGTGCGCACCGGCGGCGAACGCCGTGGTGAGCTGGCTGAACCCGGCGTCGAAGCTCAGCGGCAGCGCGGCGAGCACGACGTCGTCGCGCGTGTGGCCGAGGTAGCCCGCCACGCTCTCGGCACCGGCGAGCAGATTGCGGTGGGAGAGCACGACACCCTTGGGGCCGCCGGTGCTGCCGGAGGTGTACATGATGGCGGCCGGGTCGTGGTCGATCACCTCGGCGGCACCCGGGACCGCGACCGGCTCGGCCGCGGCCAGCTCGTCCCACGCGGCCGAGCCGAACACGACGACCGGGGTGCGCTCCGGGACCGCCTCGCGGACCGTCGCCAGCCGCTGGGCGGTCGTCAGCACCACCACCGGCGCGCAGTCGGCGGCCACGTGGGTGACGTGCCGGGCCTTGAACAGCGGGTTCAGCGGCACCAGGACCGCGCCCGCGGCGGCGGCCGCGAACAGCGCGACCACGGTCTCGAGGCGCTTCTCCGCGTACACCGCCACCCGGTCCCCGCGGCGCACGCCGAGGCGGTGCAGACCGGTGGCGACCCGCGCGACGGCGTCGGCGAGCTCGGCGTAGGTCAGCGTCCGGTCCTGGTAGGTCAGGGCCGGGTCGCCGTCCGCGCCGCGGGCGAGGAGCCGGTCGAGCCGCACCGGGGCGGCCGCCTCAGACATCGGCGGGCTCCGGCACGACGTACTCCGCGACGGCGGCCCACAGGCTCCCCGCGGTGGCGAAGGTGTCCTCGGTGAGCAGCTCGTCCGGCAGCTCGAACCCGAAGGTCTCCTCCAGGTCGGTGACGAGCTGCACGACGCCCATCGAGTCGAGCCCGAGCGCGGCGAGGTCGTCGTCCTCGTCGATCCCGTCCCCGAGCGCGTAGGGCAGGTGCGCGATCAGGACCTGGAGGAACCCTGGCGGGATGGGGAGTGTGGGGTCAGGCATTTCGTCACCCTGTTTCGCTTTCGGCGGTCAACCGTGTCCTCCCGAGGACACCACCGGGCGAGCTCACCCGGCCATCACCGCGCTCTCATCGGGCCACCGCCCGGCGAGAGCGGCGTGAGAGTGCCCCGAGAAGAGCGGCTGCGACGGTGGAAACCGCAGCAGCCCAGCGGATCCGCCTTGGAGGCACGATGTCGACGGCCACTCTCCCGCCGCCCGGGGCGTTCTCCCTGCCCGAGCCCGACCCGGAAGCCGAGCTGTACCGGTACGCGGCGCGCTGCGGCCGGATCCCGTCCGTCGCCACCGCCGCGGCGCACCTCGGCCTGCCCGCCGACACGGTGCACGCGGCCGCGGTGCGGCTGGTGGAGCTGCACCTGCTGCGCACCGAAGCCGACGGCGGCCTCGTCCCGCGCGAACCGGAAGCGGCCGCGGAGCTGGTCGTCACCCCGCTGGAACGCGCGATGTACGAGCGGCGCGAGATGGCCGACCGGCTCCGCGAACGCATCGACGGCATCACCCGCGCCCCGGCCGGCGTCACCGGCCACGCGGGCGCGCTCGACCGGCTGGAAGGCATCGCCGAGATCCGCGGCCTGGTCAAGCTGGCGGCCGAGGTGTGCCGGGACGAGCTGGTGGTCCTGCACCCGGGCGAGGCGGCCGACGACCTGGTCGACGAGCTGCTGGACGCCTGCTACTCGGTGCTGGGCGACGGCGTCGGCGTCCGGGTGGTGTGCCCGCACCGCAGCCGCGCCGGCTACGCGGCCCGCGCCCGCCTGACGCAGCTCGCCGGCCGCGGAGCCCGCATCCGCACGCTCAGCCGCGTCCCGCAGGCGGCGGTGGTCTTCGACCGGTCCCTGGCGGTGACGGTGGACGTCACCGAGCTCTCGGCCCGCCGGGTGCGCGACCAGGGGATGGTGCGCTTCCTGCTCGGCCTGTTCGACCAGCTGTGGGACGGCGCAACGCCGTTCGCGGCCGAGGACCAGGGCTACAGCGGCGAGATCGCCCATGACCTGCAGCAGACGATCGCCCGGCTGATGGCCCAGGGGCTGACCGACGAGGTGGTGGCGCGGCGGCTGGGGATGTCCGTGCGCACGTGCCGCCGTCACATCGCCGCGATGCTGCAGAACCTGGACGCGGTGTCGCGGTTCCAGGCGGGAGTCCAAGCGGCTTCCCGGTTCACCCTCGCCTGACCCACCGAGCGCCCCAAGTGCCCCGAGCGCCCCAATGTGGCGTTGGTTGCGTCCAACGCACCGAACGCCACATTGGGTGCGCTGGACGCACCGAACGCCACATTGGGGCGCTTTGCCCGGTACACGAAGAGGGGCCTTCCGAAGCCGGAAGGCCCCTCCTCTCTGCCCGCCCTACCAGCCGGCCGCCGCGGCGACCACACCGTAGGTGCGCCGGAGATCGGTCATCCGGTAGATGCCGGCCTCCGGGATCCGGACGCCGTACCGGTGCTCGATCCGGGCGAGCAGCTCGATCACCACCACCGACGTGACCCCCAGGTCGCCCGCGAACGATGCCGCAGCGGCCACTTCGGTGGCGGGAACCGAGAACAGGTCGGCGGCCAGTGCCGCCAGTTCGTCGAAGCGGGCCGGGACAACGGACACCGCAGGCGAGGCCGCGCGCCGGAACGGGCGCGGCGGGCGGGCGCACCCCGCCGCCGCGACCGCGACCACCAGGTCGGCCTGGTGGCTCAACGTCACCACGATCTCCTCCAGGCCCGCTTCCTCCGCGATTTCCGCCGCGCCGCCGCCGAGGGTCACCAGCGGCGCTCCCCAGTCGTCGTTGGTGACCTCGATGTCACGCCAGCGCAGCCCCTGGCCGAACCCCCGGCCCAGCATCTTGCAGGTGGCCTCCTTGACGGAAAACCGCCCGGCCAGCCGTTCCAGGGACCGTTCGGCACCCATCCGGGCGGCTTGCTCGAGCTCCACCGGGGTGAAGACCAGCGTCCGGTACCGGTGGTGCGCCGCGACCTCCGCGAACCGCGGGATCGACATCAGGTCCACGCCGATCCTCATCCACTCCGCCCCCCGAGCAAACTCGCCGTGGGCGCCACCGACGCGGGGACCAGCCGCAGCGCGGCGACGTCCACCGCGAGCAGCGACAGCCAGCCCTCGCGCAGCGGGCCGCGCGTGTGCAGCAGGACGCGTTCGCCGTCGGTGACCACGCCTTCGGCCAGCGCCGCGCAAAAGGCCAGCCACGCGTCGCACGGGCCGCGGCCGGTGAACCGGTGGTCACCCGTCAGCGCGGGTTTGCCTTCGCCGCAACCGGAAACCGCCAGCGGGGAACCAGCGCCGCGCCGCAGCCGGACGCCGACCGCGGCGAACCGCGGGTGGCCGGCCGCCTCGTCGGCGAACAGCGGCTCGTCGCAGACGACCGCCGTCGCCTCGGTTTCGACCGCCCACTCCAGCAGCCCGAAGACGGCGGTGCCGCCGAGCTCGTCGAGGTGTGTGAGGCCGACGTCCTCGCCCGCCCAGCCGCTGCGGTGCACCAGCCCGGCCAGCGCCGCCACGTTCGGGTCGCGAAGCGGCCCCGACCGGACGAAGAACAACGGCTGCGGCAGCGCGGGCGGCCCCAGTGCGGCGAGCACCTGCGCCGCGACGTCGACGTCGTCGTCCTCCGGGATCCGGACCATCAGGCGGGACAGCGGGATGCCGGCGGCGGCCAGCCGCTCCGGCGGCACCAGGTCGGCGGCTCCGGGCAGCGCCGCGAGCGGCACGTACTCCTCGCGGCGGGCGGCGGCGAACGCGATCGTGTCGATCCCGAGGTCAGGCATCGGCGTCTCCCGCCTGGTACCCGCGCGCCACGTGGAGGCGGTGGATGTTGCTCGTGCCCTCCATGAATTCGAACGCGTGCACGTCCCGCGTCCACTTCTCCAGCAGCGGGTGCTCGATGAGCCCGGCCGGGCCGAGCGCGGCCGACGCCCAGTGCGCCGTGGCCACCGCCAGACCGACCGCGCCGAGCTTCGCGGCGCTGGAGAGGTAACCGCGCTCGGGGTCGCGGTCGATCCGCGCCGCGGCCTCGTACACCAGCTCGCGCCCCGCTTCGGCGCGGGCGAGGGCGAGCTGGCCGCCGGGGGCGTTCTTGCGGTGCTCCAGCACGTACTCGACCATCGCGAGCGCGGTGCCCACGGCGGACGCGGCGATCCGCACCCGCATGTGGTTGAACGTCGTGATGGCGGCGAAGATCCCCCGCCGCGTCACCGGCAGGTGGTCGCCCAGCATCCGACCCGCGGGGATGGTGACGTCCGAAAAGGACAACCGGCTGATGTAGGCGCCGCGCAGCCCGATCATGTCGAGCTTCTCGCCCTGCCAGCCGGGTGCCGGGACCTCGACCAGCGCCGCGCGGATCGACAGCGCGCCGCGGCCGGTGCGGCCGAACACCACGCCGACGCTGCCGCGGGCGGCGTTGCCGACGTAGCACTTGCCGCCGTTGAGCCGCCAGCCCTCGCCGTCGCGGTCGAAGCGGGTCTCCATCGCGGTCGCGTCGTTGCCGCGGCTCTCCTCGGTCATCGCGAAGAACGACCAGCGGCGGCCGCCGTGCATCCGGGTGAAGAACCACTCCTGCTGCTCGGGCGTGCCGAGCAGCTCGACGAACACCCCGGCCAGCCCGGGTGACGGGCAGGCCAGGATCGCGCCGACGTCGCCGCGGGCCAGCTCGATCAGCCCGGCCACGTTCTCCAGGCACGAGCCGCGCTCCATCGCCCGCAGCAGCGGCGTCGACGGCAGGGACTCGCGGTACTGCGGCGGGGTGTCGGCCTGCCGCACCATCTCGAACACGGGCGAGCCGTAGTGCTCCTCCATCGCGTCCGGGTCGGTGTCGATGGCCAGGGCCCGCGACCGCAGGTCCGCGGCCGCCTCCCGGCTCAGGTCGCGGACCGCGCGGACCCGTTCGCTCAGCTCGATCATGCCGGTTCTCCTTCCGGTTCCCGGTCCACCCAGGTGCCGGCCACCAGTGCCGAGACGTAGAGCGACCGCGCGGGTGAGGTGGCCAGGAAGCCCGAGGCCCCGAGGTGCTGGGCCACCCGCCAGCCCAGTTCGTCCAGCTCGCGGTGCACGTCGGCGACGGCGGCCGGGTGCCGCTGCGAGCGCACCTGGGCGCGCAGGCGTTCCACCGCGGCCATCACGTCGCCGATCGCGCCGGCGATCAGCTGCTTGCGGATCAGCGGTTCGTCGCCGGAGGTGCGCTGCGACAGGTGCTCGACGACGTGGTCGAGCACCGAGCGCAGCACCCCCAGCCGAACGGCGGCCAGGTGCCGGCCGAAGTCGGCCAGCTCGTGGGCGTCACGCTCTTCGCGTGGACGGCCCGGGCAGGCGAGGAAAACGATGTCCTCGCGGTCGGCCAGGCTGTGCGTGCGCACTTCGGCGCCTTCGGGCACGGCACCGGCGGGCACGGCCGCGTACCGGCCGGGGGCCAGCCGGTCGGCCGGGGTGGCGGGCAGGGCCCGCGCGAGTCCGGCGGCGAGGCCGTCACTGCGTGCGGTCCGCTCGCATTCGAGCAGGCTGGTGGTCACTTCTCCTCCACGACCTCGACGATCACCGACTGGAAGTAGGCGCCCTGGCCCACGGAGACCAGGGCGCAGCGCTCACCGGGGCGCAGCCGTCCGGCCGCGTCGGCGTGCTGCAGGGCGAGCAGGGAGTCGACCCCGAAGTTGTGCCCGCGCTCGGCGACCAGCTCCAGGGGGATCCGGTCCATCGGGAACCCGGAGAGCCCGCTGAAGGTGCGCCAGAACATGCGGTTGGACAGGTCCGGCAGCACCCAGTCCACATCGGACAGACTGAGGCCGGCGTCCCGGGCCGCGGCGCCCACGACCGCCACCGCCTGCTCGCAGCACACCTTGCCGAAGAGCGCGAACTCCTCCTTGGTCATGCGCAGGCTGCGGTGGAACCGCGGGTCGCGGGCGCTCGCGCCGCCGAGGTAGCGGTAGCGCGACGGGCCGCGGGACACCACGAGCGCCGTCGCGGTGTCACCCGCGATGGTCGTGCCCGGGATGTAGCGGCCGCGGTCGCTCGCGCTGCCCTGGTCGCCGCCGAGGACGAGCACGCGGTCCGCCGGCCCGGCACCGGGCCGGGCCAGGTAGCGCCGGGCCAGTTCGACCGAGCGCAGCACCGACGTGCAGTTCACGTGCGACACCCCGAAGAACGGGACTCCCGGCAGGCCGAGCGCGTCGCGCAGCCGGTCCGGGAACGTGCCGCACAGGTCCAGCTCGGCGATGAGCAGCGTGTGGCCGTAGAGCACGAGGCTCGCCGTCCCGCCGCCGAGTGCGCCCCGCCCGGCCTCGGCCAGGTGGTCCGCCATCCGCTCGCCCGGCGCGAGCACCGGGCTGTCGCGCAGGCCGTAGATGCGGCCGAACATGCGCCGCTCCAGCGGTTTGGCGCCCGACCGCACGAGCACGTCGTCGACGGCCTCGACGCGGCCGGGCAGCCGCACGGCGACCCGGGACAGCCCCGTGTCCATCAGTTCTCCCTCCCCGGAACGAGCAGGCAGCTGCAGAACGTGCCGCCCGCGGGCTCGAAATCGGCCAGCAGCACCGGTTCCGCCAGCGGCCAGCGACGGGCGAGGCCCGCCCACACGCCGGTGCACCACAGGTCCGGGACCGCTTCGACGCGGCCGGCGTACGGGGTGCCCGCGAGCCGCTGGGCGAGTCCCGCGCCGGCCAGCACCGCCACGCCCGGGTGCCGGTAGAGCACGTCGGCCAGGGCGAGGGTGGCGGTGTGCGGCCCGGTCCCGCCGAGCCGCACCTCCTCCAGCTCGGTCACGGCGACGTCGCCGGTGGCGCCGGCCCGCAGCAGCACCGCGGCGTCGGGCCGGTGCGTGGCCGGGTGGCCGCTGTCCCACAGCACCGCGTTCTGGTCGAAGACCAGCAGCGCCGCCGAGGCCGCCTCGCCGAGCCGGCACATGCCGTCCAGCAGGCGCAGCGCGGTGAACGCCGCACCCGGTCCCGGCCCGGCGACCGAGCACGGGGCCGGGTTGCCGGGCAGACGTCCGGCGAGGTAGCAGCCGGCGACTTCGGAGTGGTACAGGTCGGGCGAATGGTAGGCGAGCACCACCGCGTCCAGCGGCGGTAGCGGAGCCCCCACGTCTTCCAGGAGGGCCTCGGTCATTTCGATGAACCCGTTGCCGGTGCGGGCCAGGAAGTCCTCCTGGTCGGCGGCGGCGCCGAAGGTCTCGACCATGAGCCGGGCCAGTTCCGGGCGCATCCCGAACACCGGCTTGGCGCGCTCGGTGAACACCCGGTGCGTCACGCCGGTCAGGTGCACCCCGGCCGGGCGCGGGGGTACCGCGGCCCGGCCCGGCGGCGCGAGCGTTTGGAGGGACATGACTCAGACCGCCGCGGCGGCCCTGGCGAAGGCCGACTCGATGTAGTCGGTCAGGCTGCCGACCGTGCGGAAGACCTCCGGGCCCAGCTCGTCCGGGTCGATCTCGAGGCCGATGGTGTCCTCGAGGCTCATCAGCAGCTCGATGACGCTGGTGGAGTCGAGCGCCAGGTCCTCGAACAGGCGCAGCTCCGGGGTGACGCCGCCGATCTCCTTGTTGAGCACGGCGGACAGGGCGATCTCCAGGTGGGCGACGATCTCGGTGCGGTTCATCTCGGCTCACTTCCCGTGCTGGTGGTGGTGTCGGGCTGGTGCAGGTGCTGCTTGCGCAGCAGGTCCGCGGGCTCGTCGCGGTCGCGGACCAGGAAGGCCGCACCCCCGCGCACGAGCACCTCGGCGGGGAACCCGTGGCTGAGGAACAGCCCGGGTGAGGCCGACGGCCCGTAGGCGCCGGAGTTCAGGACGCCGACCAGGTCGCCGGAGCGCAGGTCGGGCAGTTTCACCTGCTTGAGCAGGGTGTCGTTGGGCGTGCACAGCGGACCGGTGACGGTCCACGGGCGCGGTTCGACGGTGTCGTCGGTGTCTTCGCCGGCCGCGCGCGGGGTGAGCAGCACGGCCGGGAAGTTGCGCTTCACGAACGACCCGATGCCGACGGCCGCCATGTGGTGGTGGGTGCCGCCGTCCGCGACGGCGAACCGCTCCCCCATGGACTCCTTGACGTACCGGACGCCGAGCACGTAGACCCCGGCGCGCCCGGCCAGGAACCGGCCGGACTCCATGATCAGCCGCGTCGCCGGGTGCGCCCGGTGGAACTGCTCGAGCATCGGGTTGATCTCGGCAGCGACGTCGGCGGCTTCGAGGTCGTCCTCGCCCTCGAAGTAGGCCACACCGAGACCGCCGCCGATGTCGACCGCTTCCAGCCGGATCCCGGTCTCCGCGGCGACCCGTTCGGCCAGGTCCAGGGCGTAGCGGGTGTTCTTGCCGATGACCTCGGCGTCGAGGATGCGGGTACCCATGTAGACCTGGATGCCGGCGACGTCGGCGTGGCGGTACTCCGCCAGCCGCGGCCCGGCGGCGAGGACCTGGGCCTCGTCGATGCCGAACTGGCGGGGCTTGCCGCCCATGGTCAGCCGGGAGCCGCTGATCGCGCAGGTCGGGTTGATCCGCAGCAGCACCCGCTGCCGCTTCCCGAGTTCGGCGCCGAGCCGGTCGATGTCGTCGAGCTCGTCGAACGACTCGCAGACGATCGCGTAGACGCCGGTTTCCAGGCAGGCCCGCAGTTCCTGCTCGCTCTTGCCGGGGCCGAGGAAGATGATGTCCTCCGGCCGCGCCCCGGCCTTGAGCACGGTCTGGAGCTCCACGATGGACGAGACCTCGGCCCGCGCGCCGCCGCCGTGCAGGGCGGCGAAGACGCTGATGTTCGGGTTCGCCTTGAGGGAGTAGAACACCTCCAGCGCGGGGTGCAGCACGGCGCGCAGGCCGGTGATGGTGGCGTGCAGGACGTCGCCGTCGTAGACGTACAGCGGCGTGCCGAACCGCTCGGCCAGGTCTTGGTAGTCGATGTCGGTCATGCGGTTTCCCCTGCCATGGCGGCGAGACGGCGCTCGGCCTCGGTCCGGACGGCGAGGGCCTCGTCGGCCGAGTCCCCGACGCAGATCGCGTAGAGACGGCCGTGGAAGGAGCCCTCGCCGGTGTTCGCGGCGTTGAGCGTCGCGAAGTTGTTGACGAGCACGCCGGTGTCGCCGGCGCCGGTGAAGAACAGGTCGCCGAGTGCGCTTTCCACCTCGGCGAAGGTGTGCTCCCGCTGGAGTTTCAGCGAGAAGGTCGCCGCGATGGCGTGCCGGCCCTCGGGGATGAACTTCTCCGCGATCCGGCTCTGGTAGGTCGACATGTTGAACCGCGCGTTGATCTCCAGGCACGGGTAAAGCGTGCCGTCGGCAGCGAGCATCGCGTCGACACCGACCATCCCGAAGAAGCCCTCTTCGTGCAGCGCGCGGCCGATCTTCTCGACGGCTTCGGCCAGCTCGCGGGCCGCGACCGGCGGCAACTCCACCGGGAAGCGGTGGCCCTGGTGGACGCCGTTCTTCAGCACGGCCGCCTTGACCGTCTCGAACCGGACGCCGCCGGTGCGGGAGACGACGAACTGGTAGTTGAGGTCCTGGGCGTGCTCGATCCAGGACTCGACGACCAGGTTCGCGGGCGCGTCGGCCCCGCGGCGCTCGATCAGGCGCAGCAGGCGGTTCGCGCCGCGCTCGTCCTCGACCACGACCATGCCGCGCCCGGAGACGCCGAGCGACTCCTTCACCACGACCCGGCCGCCCGGCGCCAGCTGCGCGGTGAGTGCGTCACGCAGCTCGCCGACCGTGTGCACCACCCGGCCGGGCACTTGGCGCAGGCCGAGCGCGTCGACCAGGCGACGGCTGAACACCTTGCCGTTCACCGCCTTGCAGATCTGCGCGGTCGAACCGGCCAGCGGCAGCCCGGATTCCTTGGCCAGTGCCTCTTCGGACGCCGAGATGCCCAGCGGCATGAGGTAGGTGTAACCGTCGGCCAGCTCCCGCAGCTTGCCCAGGAGCTCCGGCGAGCCGAGCGCGTCTTCGGTCACCATCGCGTCCGGGTCGTTGTGCTCGGCGATCAGCGTCGAGCCGTCGGCGGCGCCGATCCGCGCGAGGTAGGCCGCGAACGCGGGGTCCATGGGTGCCTTCAGCACCACCAGGTCGCCCTCGCCGGCGAGCAGCGCGCCCATCTCCTCCATGCGGTTGACCGTGGCCCCCGCGAACGAGATGCCGGCGCCGGGCAGTTTGGGCTCGCCCACCGCCCAGCTGCGTTCCACCTCGAAGTTGTTGACGAAGACGAACCGCGCCCCGGCGTCGCCGGTGAGGTCCTTCTTCAGCCGTGCCACGAAATTCATCCCTGGTTCCCTTCTCCGATCTCGACGACGGCCGCCGCGAAGGTCGCCCCGAGGCCGGCCGAAGCCAGCAGCACGAGGTCCCCCGGATCGACCCGCCCGTCCGCGCGCGCCGCCGCCAGGTTGATGAACGGGTCGGAGCTGTAGCAGTGGGCGTACTTCCCGACGTTGTCGAGGAACACGCGGTCCCGCGGCACGCCGAGCGCGCCCGTGATGCGTTTCCACGACAGCTTGTTGACGTTGTGCGGCAGGATGGCGGCGATGTCCGCGGCGGCGACCCGTGCGTCGTCGAGGGCGTCCTGCATGACCTGGGCGAGCGCGTCCGGGTAGAGGTGCTTGTACTGCAGCTGCAGGGCCTCGTCGCAGTCGATGCCGCGGTAGAACTCGCCCAGCACGGTCAGCGCGCGCCCGAGGACGCGGTCGCCGCGCGGGTCCGGACCGAGCAGCACCGCGGCGGCGCCGTCACCCTGGATCGTGGTGTCGCGGATCAGGCGGGCCTCGTGCATCAGCACCTTGTCGCCGGTCAGCACGAGCACGCGGTCGCCGGGGGCCGCGGTCGCCAGCAGCGACCGGGCCACGTGCAGGGCGTGGATCCCGACCACGCAGTTGAGGTGCGAAAGGCTGAACGCGGTCGCGCGGTGCAGCCGCAGCCGCGTGCGCACGTCCTCCAGGAGACCGGGCGTGGCGACGGCGACGTGCTGCATGGTGTGCGCGTGGACCAGGAACCGGACCGAGTCGCGGTCGGTCCCGGCCAGCACGCGCTCGCCGGCGCCCGCCAGCAGGTCGGCCAGGTCGAGGCCGTCCGCGACGGCGACGCGGTCCAGGCCGAGGAAGCGGGTGAAGAAGCGCAGCTGGGTCGCGTCGAGGCCGAGCGGGCCGGCCAGCTCGGCGACCGGCAGGCTCGTCTCCGGCACGAACGACGCCACGCGTTCCAGGCGGGGTGCTTCGAGCAGGGACATGGTTTCCTCCGATCTCGGGCTCAACCGCGGGCCGGCACGAGCTCGTGCGCGAGCGCGGACAGGGGGCGGGCGGTGGTGAACGGGACGAGGCCGGCCGACCAGCCGCGTTCGTGCAGGGCTTCCACCACGCGGGGCAGGCGCAGCACGCGCCCGCCCGCCCCGGTGTAGCTGCGGGCCGGGTCGACCTCGCCGAGGCCGTTGACCTGCGCGACGACGTCGGTGAGCACGCGCTCGGCGGGCGCGGTTCCGGTTCGCTCGGGTTCGGCTCGGATCCGCTGTGGCTTCGGCGGGGTGAAGCCGATGAGCGCGGCGGCCTCGCTGACGCGCAGGTCGGTGCCGGCGTCGCGGTGGGCCTCGACGAGCCGCGCGTAGCCGCGCAGGAACCGTTCGACGGCCTCGGCGTCCATCACCGCGTCCAGGGCCTGCAGGGCCAGCGTGATGCCGTCGGCCCATTCGTAGACGCGCAGGTAGCTGTCGGAGCCGGCCCGCGCCCAGTCGTCGGGGGCCGCGTTGACGGCGTACCGGTCACGTTTGGTGCGGCACGACCGCGGCGCGTTGTCGAGGAAGTTCAGCTCGGCGACCACACGCACGCCCTCCTCGGCAATCAGCTCGTACACGCGGTCGTAGGGCACGTGCGCGTGCGCCATCGCGTGGCTCACGCGGGCGGCGGATTCCTTGACCACGGTGGAGAACAGCGGATCGCCGTCGAGGTCGGCGAGCACCGGCGTCGGGTAGGACAGGCACGTGACCGCGCCGCCGAAGCCGCTGGCGTCGCGCTGGCTGGTGTACATCCGGTGCGCGACCAGCGTTTCACCGGTGTACGCGGCGAGCGTGACGGCATAGGCGGCGAGGTGCACGGCCGAGGGCCACACGTGCTCGCGCGCGGCGATCGCCCGGGCGGCCGACAGCAGTGTCGGAACGGTGTAGGAGGCGCTGTGCGCGGCCTCCGAAGCCTTGCGGCGCGTGGAAAAGACGTCCGCGGGAAGTTTCCGGACGATTTCACGCCAGTGGTTCAGCGCGGGCTCGAGGTCAGCCTCGGTGCGGCTCTCCTCGAAACGGGCGAGGTCCACCGGCTGGTGTTCGACCGGGTTCAGCACCGCAGGGCGGCCCTCGGTGCGCGCGGCCAGGAGCTCGTCGAGCTCGGCGGCCAGGCGGTCGAGGGCGACGTCGTCGAAGGCCAGGTGGTTGAAGACCAGGTGCAGGCGCACCAGCCGGCCGCCGGCGGTGACCACGCAGGCCCGTAGGGGCCACTCGCGGGCCAGGTCGAACGGGGTACGGGTGAGCCGCGCGATGACGTCCACGGCGTCCTCCGTGGTCGCCTCGGTGACCGGCTGCGGTGCCGGCGGCTGCACGAGCTGGCGCGGCCAGGCGCGGCCGTCCGCCGCAGTGCCGGTGAGGTCGTAGACCGTGCGCAGCACCTCGTGCCGGCGCACCAGGTGGGTCAGGGCCGTGCGGACGGCCGCGACCGTGCAGCCCGCGGGCAGCGGGTAGCTGGTGCCGATGTGCGCCTCGTACCGGGACGGCGCCGGCACCCGCAGGTACCGCAGCAGGTGGTGGTGCTGTCCCCAGCAGAGGTTCGCGCTCTTCGCCTCGGGCATCCGGGGCCTCCAACCGTGAATCGTCGTACGCCGATGGTGGGCGGTGCGCGGCGGAAATGGTTAGCCCCTGGCGGTGACACGTTCTCCGTGGCACGAACATGACACCGGCCGGTGCGGAGTTTTCCTTGACCCGCACGGGTTTGTCGGTGAATCTGGGTTGGCCCCGCCGGGACCGCGTCCCGGATTTGCGGGGGAAATCCCACCGAAGGAATGAGGAGCACCCATGTCGAAGGAAGCCTCGAAGGTCGCCAGCAAGGTCGCGTCGAAGGTCGCCAGCAAGGAGGCCTCCAAGGAGGCGTCCAAGGAAGCGTCGAAGGTCGCGTCCAAGGAGGCCTGACCTCCCGGCGGGCCGGCGGAGCTTTCACGTGAAAGCTCCGCCGTCCCGCCGAACCCGGCACTTTCACGTGAAAGTGCCGTCTTGTGGCCACCGCGGGCGCGGCACTTTCACGTGAAAGTGCCGTTCCCGCGGCTCCCCCACGCCACTTTCAGTACGAAAGTGACGTTCCCGCGAACCCCGAGACCCGTAGCTTTCACGTGAAAGCTCCGCGCTCGGGAGCGCGGCTCGCACCGAACTCCGCCATCCCACCAGCCCGGGAGGGGCCATGACCTCGATCGCGCTCGCCACCGCGCCGGCGGAGCGTGCGCTGCCGCGCTGGTCGGCCCGCGCCTACGCGGACGCCGACCGGGCGGAAGTGCTCGTGTTGTTCGCCGACCCCGGTTTCTTCTTCCGGACCGACCGGCCCGACACGCGGCCGGAGTGGGAGATCCTCCAGCTCCTCGGCGACGACACGCGCGTTCTCCGCGCCGACGGCGAACCCATCGGCCTCTACGCGCTGGAACACGAGGGCAGCGAGCACGGCTGCCACTACCTCCTGCACCTGCGCCTGCGGTCCGGCGCTCCGCCGCACTGGTGGTGCGACGCCTACCGCGAGATCGTGCGGGCCCTGCGGTGGCGCCGCGAACTCGTGCGCCTGTCCGTCCGGTTCCCCGAGTTCGACCCGGCTGGTCTCGCCTTCGCGCGTGAAGCCGGACTCACCGAAGAGGGCACGCTCGCCGGCGTGACCACCCACGAAGGCCGTCGCCGCGGCACGGTCTTCTTCTCCCAGGTCTGGGCGGAGTCATGAAACTGCGTGGATACCGCGGCACCGACCGCGACCTGCTGCGCGGGCCGTGGCTCGCCGGCGAGCTGCTCGGGCTGCCGCTCGGCGGCTGGCCCGCGCTCGCCGACCCGACGGAGGTCCCGCCGCCCGCCGGCCACGACGAAGAACTGTGCGTCACCGACGGCGCCTTCGTCCGCTACACCGGCATCGACTGGGTGCACCGGCGGGCCCGCGTCGAGATCGGTGTCCACACCGGACTGTCCGACCCCGCCGGATTGCTCGAAGCCGCTGTGCAGCACGGCTTCACGGGTTTGAACCTGCGTCGCCTGCACGGCTGGGTCACCCCGGCGACCCGGCCCGGCACCGAGGCACTGGCCGCGGCCGGGTTCCGGCGCGAAGCGGTCGTCCCGGCCGCCACCTGGTTCGACGGCGCACCCGCCGCGCGCGAAATCTGGGGGACGATCCGCCATGACTGAGCTGAGACCGCTTTCGCCCGCCGAGGCCGCACGGGGACTGCGCCGCGCGGGGACCGCCGCGCGCGGGTTCCTCGGCACCGACCCGGTGACCCAGAACGACGCCTTGCTGGTGCGCGAACTCACGCGCCGCGAAGCCCAGGTGTACGCCGCGGGCGGCGCGCTGGTCGGCTGCGTGCCGAACCGGGCGCAGCCGCGCCAGGCCTACGTCTCGAGCACGTCCGCCGGGCCGGAACCGGTGCGCGCCCTGCTCGAGCACCTCGCCGGCTACCAGCGCCGGACGTCGTTCGTCGCGCTGGTCTCCGAAGACGGCACCGACGGCGCCGCCGCGTTCCTCGGGGCCGGGTTCGCCCGCACCGGCGTGCTACCCGGCCACCGCTACGCCGGCCACGCCTTCCACGACGTCCTGGTCCTGGTGAAGGAGGAGCCATGCCGATCGTGACCGTCCGGCACTTCACCGAAGAGGACATCCCGCTGCGCACGGAACTGCTGCGCGAAGCGCGGTTCACGGCCAACCTCACCGACTTCGCCGTCGGCGCGGGAGACGACGGCCTGATCGCCCGTCAGCACCGCACCATCACCGAGGAGCACCGCACCAAGCGGATGTTCACCCTGTGCGGCCCCCGCGGCCGTGTGATGGGTTTCGCGTGGATCACCTCGATCGACTGGCGCGCGCAGCGCTGCGAACTGTCCTTCGGCGTGCTGCCGCGCGACCGCGGGCTCGGCGCGCTCGCCGTCTACGCCGTGCACAAGCACCTGCGCGACGAGCTCAACATGCGGGTGATCGTCAACCAGGTGCTCACCCACAACACCATGTTCCTCTCCGCCGAAGCGCTCGAGGCCCAGCACCAGGTCCGGTGCGAACGGGACTCCTACACCGTCGGCGAATGGCGCACGGCGTGCTACTGGACACTGTCCGATGAGGACGTCCGGAAGCACGAGGCGTCCGCCGGGCAGCGACGGCGCGAGCTGGCCGAGCGGATCCGCGCGCGGATCGAGGCCCGGTCGTGACCGGGCGGGCCGGGTACCTGCGCACGCCCGCGATCTCCGGCGGCACCCTCTATTTCGCGTGCGAGGACGACCTGTGGTCGGTGCCCGCCGAGGGCGGGCGCGCGCACCGCCTGACCGCGGGCCCCGGCGAAGCCCGGCGGCCGCGGATTTCCCCGGACGGCACGGAAATCGCGTTCGTCGGCACCGACGACGGCCCGGCCGAGGTGTACGTGATGCCGGCCGCGGGCGGGCGGCCGCGACGGCTGACCTACCAGGCCGGCCGCTGCGTCACCGTCGGCTGGCACCCGCACACGGGCGAAGTGCTCTACGCGACCGACGCCGAGCAGCCGTCCGGCTTCGGGGCCCGCCTGTTCTCGGTGCCGTCCGGCGGCGGTCCCGCGCGGCCGCTGCGGCTCGGCCCGGCCGACACGATCGCCTTCGGCGGCTCCCGCGTCGTCGTCGGCCGCAACACCGCCGATCCCGCCCGCTGGAAGCGGTACCGGGGCGGCGGCGCGGGCGAGCTGTGGTACGCCGAGCAGGAAGCCGGGCCGTTCACGCCGCTCGTGGCGCTGCCCGGCAACGTCGCCGACCCCTGCTGGGCCGGCGGCCGCGTCCACTTCATCAGCGACCACGAGGGCATCGGCAACGTCTACTCGTGCCGGCCCGACGGCACCGACCTGCGCCGCCACACCGACCACCACGACCACTACGCGCGCGGGCTCACCACCGACGGCACCCGGCTGGCCTACACCGCGGGCGCCCGGCTGCACCTGCTCGACGCGCTCGGCGCGCGGCCGGTGGAGGTGGACCTGGGCGGCGCCGCCCCGCAGCGCGGACGGCGGTTCGCCCCCGCGGGCGAGTACCTCGACGGCGCGCGCCTGTCCCCCGACGGCACCCGGCTCGCGGTGACCGCCCGCGGCAAGGCGTTCACCTTCGAGCACTGGTCCGGGCCGGTCCGCGGCCACGGCAGCGCCGACGGCGTGCGCTACCGGCTGCTGCGCTGGCTGGCCGGCGGGCGGCAGCTCGTCGCCGTGGCCGCCGACGAGAGCCCGGACGAGCGGATCGTGCTCCTGGACGCCGAGGGCGGCGAGGACGCTCCGGTGCTCGTCGCCGGCGGCGTCGGGCACATCACCGAGCTGACCGCTTCCCCCGCGTCCGGGCTCGTCGCCTTCGCGACCAGCCGCCAGCGCGTGTGGCTCGTCGACACCACCGACGTGCTCCCCCGGCCCCGGCTGCTCGACGCGAGCAGGCACGAGCGCATCGAGGACCTCGCGTGGTCGCCCGACGGCCGGTGGCTGGCCTACACGTTCCCGGAGTCGCCGCGCACGTCGTCGATCAAGCTCGCCGACACCGCGTCCGGGCGGACCCACCGGGTCACCGAGCCGGTGGTGCGGGACGCGCGCCCGGCGTTCGACCCGTCCGGGCGGTACCTGTACTTCCTCGGCCAGCGCGACCTCACGCCCGAGCTGGACCAGGTGCAGTTCGACGTCGGGTTCCCGTTCGGCTCCCGGCCCTACCTGATCACGTTGCGGGCGGACGAGGAGTCGCCGTTCGAGACGCGGGCCGCCGTGCCCGGGCAGGCGCTGCCGGCCCCGCGCGGCGACGGCCGGGTGGCGGTCGACCTCGACGGGATTTCCCGGCGGGTGGCGGCGTTCCCCGTGCCCGAAGGCCGCTACAGCGACATCGCGGCGCTGCCCGGCCGGGTGCTGCTGCTGTCCGTGCCGCTCGCCGCGCCCGATCCGGCGCACCCGGATTCCGGCGGCGAGGGCACCGTGTCGCTGGTGGACCTGGGGACGGGCCGGGTCACCGACGGCTGCCTCGGCGCGGTCGACGAGCTGGACGTGCGCGGCGACGTCGTGCTGCACCGCACCGACAGCCGGTTGCGGGTGCTGCGCGCCGACGCCGCCGGCGACCCGCCCGACGGCGACGAACCGGGCCCGGCCACCGGCTGGGTCGACCTCGGGCGCGTCAAGGTCCCGTTCGACCCGTCCGCGGAGTGGCGGCAGATGTTCCGCGAGGCGTGGCGGCTGCAGCGCGAAGGCTATTGGGACGCGCGGATGTCCGGTCTCGACTGGGACGCCGTCTACGCCCGGTACGCGCCGCTCGCGGAGCTGGTGTCGTGCCGCGCCGAGCTGTCGGACCTGATCTGGGAGCTGCACGGCGAGCTCGGCACCTCGCACGCGTTCGAGCGCGGCGGCGAGTACCGCGCCGGGCCGGACGAGGCGCAGGGCTTCCTCGGCGTCGACTGGGACACCCCCGCCGACGGCTCGCAGTGGCGGATCGCGCGGATCCTGCGCGGCGACGCGTGGAACCCGAAGGCCGGCTCGCCGTGCGCCCGGCTCGGCGCCGACATCCGCGCGGGCGACGCCGTGGCCGCGGTCAACGGACGGCGGGTGGGCCCGGCGGGTCCCGGTGAGCTGCTGGTCGGGCAGGCCGGCCGGGAGGTGGAGCTGACCGTGCGGCGGGCCGGCGCCGAACACCGCGTGGTCGTGCGGGCGTGCGCGAGCGAGGCGCGGGCGCGGTACCTGGACTGGGCCGAGGGCAACCGCGCCTACGTGCGCGCGGTGTCGGGCGAGCGGCTGGGGTACCTGCACGTGCCCGACATGACGCGCGCCGGGTACGCCGACTTCGTCCGCGGTTTCCTCACCGAACTCGACCGTGACGGCCTGATCGTGGACGTCCGGTTCAACACCGGCGGCCACGTGTCGCCGCTGCTGCTCGACCGGCTCGCCCGGCGCCGAACCGGCACCGAGCACGGCCGCTGGAGCGGGATGGCGCCGTACCCCACGGAGTCACCGCGCGGCCCGATGGCGACGCTGCTCAACGAGCACACCGGGTCCGACGGCGAGATCTTCGCCCACGTCTTCCGCGCGCTCGGCCTGGGCCCGCTGATCGGCAGGCGCAGCTGGGGCGGGGTGATCGCGACCTGGCCGCGGCACCGGCTGGTGGACGGCACGGTCACCACCCAGCCCGAATTCCGCTACCGCTTCGGCGACGCGGGTGGGTCGCTGGAGAACCACGGCGTGGAGCCGGATCTGGCGGTCCTGCCCGCCCCGGACCGGCTCCTGCCTGGCGAGGACGACCAGCTCGCGGCGGCCGTCGCGCACCTGCTGGCGGAACTGGGCTCGCCGTCGGACGAGCTGCCCGTGCCGCGGGCGGCCCTGCTGCTGCCGCAGGCACCGTGACCGGCCGGCCGGGGCACGTCGACGTCTGGCTCGTGCCGGTCCGCCCGAGACCGCAGTGGCTCGGGCTGCTCGACGACGCCGAACGCGCCCGCGCCACCCGGCTGGCCGCGACCCCGGCGGGGGACGTGTTCACGGCTTCCCGTGCGTTGCAGCGCCTTTGGGGTGCGGCCGTGCTCGGCGTCCCGCCGGCGGAGGTGGTGTTCGACCGGTCGTGCGAGCACTGCGCCGACCCGGGCCACGGCCCGCCCCGGCTGGCCGGCGCGCCGGCGTTCTCGGTGTCCCACACCGGGCAGTGGCTGCTGCTCGCCGTGGCGGGAGCGGGACGCATCGGCGCCGACATCGAGGACCCGGCCGCGGCGGCCGACCCCGCCGGGCTGGCGGCGGTGGTGCTGTCGGCGGCCGAGCACCGGGAGTTTTCGACCGCGGACCCGGCGGAGGGGCCGACCCGGCTGCTGACGGCGTGGACGCGCAAGGAGGCGGCGATGAAGCTGGCCGGGCTGGGCCTGGCCGCTGCGCCATCGCGAGTGGAGGTCTGGGGTCCGCTCGCCCGTTCGGGGGTATCGGGCTGGCCGCGCGAGCCGGTGCACCTGCGGTCACTGGCCGTTCCCGGCGGTCACGTCGCGGCGCTGGCCACGACCGTGCCGGTGCGCGCCGTGCACCGGCGTGACCTGGCCGAACTCGACACCCTGACGATCCCGGGAGGGCCCTGACCCGGCCACCGCCGGTGCCTCCCCCGCCGCCGCGCGGAGCAGGGGCGGTCAATCTGGGTAGCGAGTACCCATGTACGCGCATCTCCCGCAGTGCGAATCTCTTCGGCGTGAGCCAGACAGTAGAGCGCCCCGAGCAGGCCCCCCGCGAGGCACCGGCCTGGTGGACCGCCGCTCGCCTTCCGGGCGAGGCCGGTGGCGACCGGCCCGCCTGGGCGCTGCTCGCGGACCGCGTCCTGGCTTCCCTGCCCGCCGACGGTGACTGGCCCGTCCCCGTCGAGGCCGACGGTGATCGCGTCTTCCGCCACGCCGTGCTCCCCTTCGCCGCCGCCACGCGGGACCTGCTGGTGGCCCGGGAGCCCGCCGCGGAGCGCGTGTGGCCCGGTGTCGAGACCTGGCTCTGCGGGCAGCTCACGGCGCTCGCGACCCGCACCTTCGTGCTGGAACTGCACGCGGCGAAGAAAGCCGGCCGGCTGCGCGGTGCCACCGGACGCGACCGCTTCGTCGACTTCCTGCGCCTGCTCGGCAGCCGCGGGCACCTCGCCGGTGTGCTGGACCGCCACCCGCTGCTGGCCCGGCTGCTCGCCCGGACCTGCCTGCGCACCGCCGACGCCGTCGCGGAGCTGCTCGCCCGGCTCGCCGCGGACCGCACCGCCCTGCGCAGGGGCCTGCTGGCCGGCAGCGCGGCCGAGCTGAGCGAGCTGACGCTGGGGGCGGGCGACGTGCACTCCGGCGGCCGCGCGGTGGCCGTGCTCGGCTTCGCCGACGGGCGGCGGCTCGTCTACAAGCCGCGCCCGCTCGGCCTGCTCGCCCGCTGGGGCGACCTGCTGCGCTGGTTCGCGCAAGCGCGGCCCGGGCTCGCGCCGCGCCCGCTGGGCGTGCTGGCCCGCGACGGCTACGGCTGGGCCGAGTACGTGCCCGCGCTGCCGTGCGCCGACCAGGCGGGGGTCGAGCTGTTCTACCGCCGCCAGGGTGCGCTGCTGGCCCTCCTCTACGCCCTCGACGCCACGGACATGCACTGCGAGAACCTCGTCGCGTGCGGCGACCAGCCGATGCTGGTCGACGTCGAGACCCTGTTCCACCCCGCGTTCACCGCGCCGACCCGCAACGGGCCCGACCCGGCCGCGGCCGCGCTGCACCGCTCGGTGGCCCGCACCGCCCTGCTGCCGACGCTCATGCTCGGCGAGCACGGCGCGCTCGACGTGTCGGCGTTCGGCGGCGGCAACGGCGAGCCGAGCCCGGTGGAGGTGCCGCACTGGCTCGGCGCCGGGACCGACGACATGCGCCTCGCCCACGGTCCCCTGCCCTACGCGGGCGGGACGAACCGGCCGGTGCTCGCCGGGGCGGAAATCGACGCCGGGATGTACCGGCAGAGCCTGCTGAGCGGGTTCCGCGCCGCCTACGAGTCCCTGGTGGACCGCCGCGCCGAGCTCCTCGCGCCCGGTGGTGCGCTGGCGGCGTTCGCCGGCGAGGAAATCCGCCTGGTGATGCGGCCGACGCAGGTCTACGCGACCCTGCTGACCGCCGCGACGCACCCGGCGCACCTGACCGTGGGCGCCGCCCGGCCCGCGGCGTTCGCCTCGCTCGCCGAAGACGAGGCGAAGGCCCACCTGCCCGTGCTCGTGCCCCACGAGGTCACCGAGCTGTGCGACGGCGACGTGCCGGTGTTCACCGCGGCCGCGGACTCGGTCGACGTCACCACCGGCACCGGCGCGGTGCTGCCCGGCCTGCTGGCCGCGAGCGGCCTCGACCAGGCCCGGGCGAAGATCGCGCAGCTGTGCGCCGAGGACCTGCGCGAGCAGGAGTGGTTCGTGGAGGCCACGCTCGCCACCCGCCGCCCGGAGGTCCGCCACGCCTCGGGGGCGCCGCTGCCCGGCGCGGTCGCCGCCGTTGTGCCCGACAGCCAGCACCTGCTGGCGCTGGCCTCCGCGATCGGCGACGACCTCGTCGCCCGCGCCGCCCACGACGAGGGACGGGCCAACTGGGTCGGCCTCGAACTCCTGGACGGACGGCACTGGCTGGTGCTGCCGATGGGCGCCGGGCTCGCCGAGGGCTACTGCGGCACGGCGCTGTTCCTGGCCCAGCTGGGCCGGCTGACCGGCACCGCCCGGTACTCCGAGCTGGCCGCGAAGGCCGTGCGCACGCTGCCGGTGCTCGTCGAGGTCCTCGCCGAGCACCCCGAACTGGCGCGCGAAGTCGGTTCCGGCGGCTTCTTCGGCCTGGGCGGGATCTGCTACGCACTGGCCCGCCTGGCCGTCCTCCTCGGGGACAGCACGCTCGCCGCCTGCCTGCCCGCGGCGATCTCCGCGACCGCCGCCGCCGACGCGGCCGCACCCGCGGGTGTCGGCGAAGGCACCGCGGGCGCCCTCGCGGCGATGCACGCCGTGCACGCCGAAAGCGGACTGCCCGAAGCGGCCGCGCTGGCCGCCACGCTCACCCGGCGCCTCGCCGGTGCCCCGCGTCCCGCCGCCCCCGGCTTCCTGTGGGGCGCGGCGGGCGTGGACTGGGCCCTCGGCCGGGGCGGCCGGACCGCGGCGGAGCCGGTGCCCGGCGACCTGGGCTGGTGCTCGGGCCTGGCCGGCCAGGTCCTCGCCTCGACCGCCGGGCCCGGACCCGGCACCGCCGCGCAGACGGCGGACGCGTTCTCGGCCGCGGTGGCCGCCCGGCCGCCGTCGACCGACCAGTCGCTCTGCCACGGCGAGCTCGGCACCCTCGAAGCACTCGTGGTGCTGGCCGGGCAGGGGCACGAACCGTCGGTCTCCGCGTTGCGGAGGGCGGCCTCGCGCCTCGTGGGCGCCGTGGAGGGCCACGGGCTCCAATGCGGTACTCCGCACGGAGTAACGAGCCCCGGCCTGCTGACCGGAACCGGGGGTATCGGTTTCGGGCTCTTGCGGGTCGGTTTTCCCGAACAGGTGCCGTCGGTTCTGCTGCTGGAGCCGTCGGGCCGTCTCTGAGAAATTGCCGCGAAACACACCATCACGGGAGTGAAGATGCGCAAGGACACCACCGCCGGCGAATTCGACGCGACCCCCGCCGGCTCCGCGGTGGACAGCCCGCTCGGCGACGCCACGCCGGAGGCCGGCGCGGCCAGACCGAAGATCGGTGTCCGCGCGGGCATTCTCGCCGGGCTGACCCTGGGCGTGGCCGGCGCGGCGGTCGTCACGATGGACATCAGCACCGTGGTGAGCAACCACACGCACGCGTGACGTGCCCGGAACGGCACAAAGCGTGACAATATCCGAAATCTTGCCGTCCGAACAGTGGAATCTCCACCGGAAGACCGCCGAATCCGTAAGTCCGGTCTCTAAGGTTGGCGCATGCGCACCCGTGCCCCCGCTCTCGTCGGCCGAGCCACGGAAATCGACGAGATCGAACGGGCACTGCACGACGCTCGCCGCTCATCGGGATCGGCCGTTTTCGTCACGGGGGAACCCGGCATCGGCAAGACCCGGCTCGCCGCCGAAGCGGTGGGCCGCGCCCTCGACGCGGGCTTGGTGGTGCTGCGGGGACGCGGCAGCACCACCGGGCCCGCCGTGCCGTTCCGCGCGCTCACCGAAGCACTGCTGTCCCTCGCCCGCACCGGCGGCCACGAGCTGGTCGAACAGCTCGGGCCGTACCGGTCGGTGCTGGGCAGGCTGATCCCGGACTGGGCCACCGGCACCGCGGGCGACTCCTCGCTGGTGGTGCTCGCCGAGGCGACGCTGCGGCTCACCGGGCTGGCCGGTGCGGGCCGCGGCTGCCTGTTCGTCGTCGACGACCTGCAGGACGCCGACGTGGAAACCCTCGCCGTGGTGGAGTACCTGGCCGCCAACGTCCGAACGCAGCCCGTGGTCGTGCTGGCCACCCTGCGCGCCGAACCCTCGCCCGCGCTGGAGGCGGCCCACGCCGTCACCCGGCGCGGCGAGGGTTTCCTCATGCCGCTGGACAGCCTCGGCCCCGCCGAGGTGCGGGAAGTGGTGGCCTCGTCGCTCGGCGCCGAGCCCGGCCAGGTGCCCGCCGACGTGGCCGAGCGCCTGTTCACCGACAGCGCGGGCAACCCGCTGGTCGTCGAGGAACTGCTGCACAGCATGGTGGCGGCGGGCGAGCTGGTGAACGGCGCGGCGGGCTGGCGGTTCACCGGGCACAGCCGCAGCGCCGTGCCCTCCACGCTCGTCACGATCATCACGCGCCGCGCCGACCGCCTCGGCGAACGCGGCAAGCAGCTGCTCGCCATCGCCGCGGTGCTCGGCCGCCGGTTCCCGCTGTCGGTGGTGCAGCGGGTGAGCGAACTGGACGACCACAGCCTGTTCGGCCACCTGCAGTCCGCCGTCGCCGCCCAGCTGCTCATCGCCGACGAGCGCGGCGAGGACTGGTACGCCTTCCGCCACCCGCTCACCGCCGAAGCGCTGCTGACCCTGCTCAACCCGCCCGAACGCGTGGCGCTGTCGGCGAAGGCGGCCGACGCCGTGGTGGAGCTGCACCCCGATCTGCCGGGTGAGCTGTGCAGCCTGGCCGCGTCGCTGCGGCTGGGCGCCGGGGACCGCTGGGCCGCCGCCGACCTGTACCGCGAGGCCGCGCGCCGCGCGCTGGCCGAGGGCGCGCCGGGGTCGGCGATCGCCGTCCTCGAGCACGCCGTGAACCTGCTCGGCGACGACGCCGATCGCGGCGGCGAACAGTCTGGGCGGTACCGGGACCTGCTGGAACTGCTGCTGTTCGCGCTGGCCGAAGCCGGGCAGTTCGACCGGGCGGTGAAGGTCGCCGGCTCCCTGCGGCCCGCCGACGGCCGTGACCCGGCACGCCAGATCCGCGTCCACGTGCGCTTGGCGTGGGCGGCGCAGGTCGCCGGCCGCTGGGCGGAGGGCTTCGAGCAGGTCGCCGCGGCGCGGGCGTTGCTGTCCGGGGCGGGGCCGGCCGAGGAATCCGTGGCGGTGGACGCCGTGGACGCCTACCTGTCGATGTCCGGCCCGGCTCCCGACCGGGTGCGCCGCAGCGAAGAGCTGGCCCGCCGCGCGGTCGCCGGGGCCGAACGGATCGGCTCGCCCTCGACGGCGTGCCAGGCGCTCTACGCGGTGGGGTTCGTCGTGCGCGAGCGGGACATGGCCGAGTCCGACGAGTGCTTCCGCCGGATGCTCGACAGCGCCGCCGAGCACCGGCTGACGAACTGGCGCAACTACGCGCTGGTCGGCCTCGGCGGCAACACCTGGCTGTCCGAAGCGGACCCGTCCGGGCTGGAGACCGCGCGCGCCGAGGCGCTGCGCACCGGCGGGATCAGCCTGGCGTACAACGCCGAAGCCGTGCTGGGGCTGCATTCCGTGCTGTGCGGCCGGTTCGGCGAGGCGGAGCAGCGGCTCGACGCGTGCTACGCGGAGGCGTCGCGGATCAAGCTGTTCGCCGTCAGCCGGTACGTGCAGATGGCGCAGGCGGTGCTGGCGGGCCACCGCGGCGACCGCCGGGCGATGGAGGCCGCGCTCGCCGCCTTCCGGCGCGACGGCGGCGACACGGGCCCCGAGGCCCCGCTGGCGCGCGGGCTGGCCCAGGTCTTCTGCTCGCTGCTGGAGGAGGACCGCGAAACCGCGCGCGCCGAGCTGGAAACGCTCGCGGCCGACCAGGCGCGGCAGCAGAGCACGTTCCACCTGGCCGGCACCCACGGCCTGAAGCTGCTGCTCGACGTCATCGCCGGCGACGCGAGCTGGGAAGACCACCGGCGCACCACCGCCGCAGCGGCCGGCGGAATGCGCTGGAACCGCCAGTTCGTGTTGCTGGCCGAAGCGGTCCTGCACGGCCGCGACGGCGCCCCCGAGGCGGCCGCCTCGGCCATGCGGCGCGCGGCGCAGGCCGCGGCCCCGTTCGGCATCGCCCGCCCGCTGGGGCTGCGCCTGGCGGCGGAACCCGCCGTCGACCACGGCTGGGGCGAACCGGCGGAGTGGCTCCGCGAAGCCGAAAGCCGTTTCCACGGCGCGGACGTGATCCCGGTGGCCAGCGCGTGCCGGGCGTTGCTGCGCCGGGCCGGAGCGTCGGTGCAGCAACGCCGCACGGGAACCGAGCGGGTACCGGAAAGCCTGCGCGCGATCGGCGTGACGCTGCGCGAGTACGAGGTTTTCGAGCTGCTGGCGTTCCGCCTCAGCAACAAGGAACTGGCGGCCCGCCTGCACATCTCACCACGCACGGTGGAGAAGCACGTGGCGGCTTTGCTGATGAAGACGTCGGTCCGCGACCGCACCGAACTGACCCGATTCGCGGCCGAGCACTCCTCGGCTTCGGAGGTGTGACCCCGGATCGGCTCGCCGATTCGGGTGATCGATTCTCGGAAAGCTCGTTGACGCCCCCGTGGTATGCTCGTCGATTCCGGCGGCAACCACCAGGCTAATGGGGGTAGAGCCAGTGGAACAGGACGGAGTACCGCGACCGGCACCGTATCCGGACCGCGACGTCTCGAACCGGATCTCGAAGGGTGCCGGGTTCGGTTCGATCCTCCAAGCCGGATCGATCAACGGTGCTGTCCACTTTCATCAAACACCGGCGGACGGCCGTTCCGTGCCGCGGCAGCTCCCGAGTTCGGTAACCGGATTCGTCGGGCGCAAAACCGAGCTGACAGCATTGGCCGCGCTGGGCAATCGGACGAGGAACGGAGCGGAAACGCCCGTCATCGTCGTCGTCGACGGGCCGGCAGGCGTGGGAAAGACCACGCTCGCCCTGCAGTGGGCCCGGAAGTCCGCCGCGGATTTCCCGGACGGTCAGCTCTTCGTCGATTTGCTGGGGTTCAGCCCGGAAGGTGTTCCGATGGCCACCGAGGTGGTCCTCCGCGGTTTTCTCGAAGCACTCGGGATTCCGGCACACCGGATACCGCCCGACATCCAGGCGAAGGCCGCGTTGTTCCGGACGATCACGGCCCGGAAGCGGCTGCTGTGCATACTGGACAACGCGGTTTCCGCCGAACAGGTGCGGCACCTGCTTCCCGGCGATGCGCCGGTTCTGGTCATCGTGACGAGCAGGAGAAAACTCCCGGGGCTGATCATCGAGAACAGCGCCGTCTCGATGACGGTGAACGTCCTGTCGGCGGACGAG
The DNA here is from genome assembly GCF_031082405.1 of Amycolatopsis sp. A133. GTDB lineage: Bacteria > Actinomycetota > Actinomycetes > Mycobacteriales > Pseudonocardiaceae > Amycolatopsis. Next base: position 226,991 of record NZ_JAVHJU010000057.1, on the reverse strand, counting down.
TCGATCGACCTGATCGCGGAAAGGATCGGCAGAGATCGAGTCGAGAAGGAGCCGGCCAGTGCCCAGCGCCTCGCCGAGTGGTGCGCTGGTCTTCCGCTGGCGCTGTGCATCATGGCCGCACGCCTGAGCCTGCGTGCTCAATACGAGTTGTCGGCTCTCGTGGCCGAACTGGCCACCGTCCGCCGCCGGCTCGACATGTTCTCTTCGCGTTACCTGAGGAGTGTACGTATTGTGACTTCGTGGTCGTATGCAGCGCTGAGCCCGGACAGCGCTCGCTTGTTCCGGATGATCGGCCTGCATCCAGGACCCGAAGTGAGCCTTCCCGCCGCCGCTTCCCTCAATGCCAGGTCACTCGGGGAAACCCGGGAACAACTGGCCGAACTGGAGGAGGCGAACCTCCTCGAACAGGTTTCGCCGGAACGGTACCGAGTGCACACCCTGCTGCGCGAGTACGCCGCGGAACGGGCGCTCGAGGAGGACACGCCGGAGGCGATCGACGACGCCGTCCGCCGGTTCCTCGATTTCCTGCTGCGCACCGCGATCGGAGCGGACCACCACCTGCACCCCCACCGTGATCCCATCGAAGTGGTTCCGCCGTTGCCCGACGTGCCCGTCGTCGCCACCGGCAACCGGGACGAGGCCATGACCTGGTTCGACCAGGAGAGCCTGGTGCTGCTCAACGCCGTCCGGCTGGCCGCCCACCGGACCCTCTGGCAGCACGCTTGGCAGCTGGCGTGGGCCACCTCCACCTACTTCGACCGGAGGGGCCGGTGGCGGGAGTGGGCGGACACCCAGGCCATCGCGCTGCGCGCGTCCGAGGAACTGGGTGATGTGCAGGCTCAGGCCCGCGCCAGGAGGATCCTGGCGAACATCTACGAGCACCTGGACCAGCCGCAGTTGTCCCTGAGCCACGCCGAGGTCGCCCTCGACCTGTTCCGCAGCCTCGGCGACAGCGTCGGCCAAGCTCGTGTGCTTCGCACCCTTGGCGCGGTGCACATCCGCCTCGGCCATTCGCGGATCGCCCTCGGCTACGCCGAACGGGCCTTGTCGCTGTACCGCGAGCAGGACGACAGTTACGGGGAAGCGCATTCCCTGAGCGTTCTGTGCATCGCACGCTCGGCGTTGGGCGACCACGACTTGGCGCTGGAGAACGGCAACACGGCAATACGCCTCTACGCCGAGAGCGGTGAGGTTTACGGACAGGGCACCGTATTGCGCCGGATGGCCAGGATCTACCGCCACTTGCACCGCTCGGACGAAGCCCTCGACGCGCAGCGGCGCGCTCTCGAGATCTTCCGCTCCCTGGACAACAAGTTCATGGAGGCGGTGCTCCTGGAGGAGATCGGCGAGTCGTACGCCAGTCAAGGCGAACCCGACCGGGCCCGGGCGACGTTGCGCACGGGAGTAGCCGTGGCCCGCGAGATCAACTCGCCGAACCTCGGGGCGCTGGAAGCCAAACTCGTCGAGCTCGGCAACGGGCAGTAGCTCTTCACGGGCCGGAGGTGGGTCAGGTGAATGCAGGCTGCGACGAGCAGTTTCTGCTCCTGTGGGACATCGATGGCACCCTCATCGAGGCCGCGGAATTCCGGCGGGCGATCTACTCGCGCCTGTTCGCCGAGATACTGGAACTGCCGTTCAAGAAGGTGATCTCGGCCCCCGGGTTCAGCACGCTCGAGAAGATCCGCCGGACACTCCTGTTCCACGACGTCACCCCGACGGACAGGCTGGTGGCCCGGTTTTCCGCCGGGCTGGCCAGGGAGTACGTCGAGTCCCGGGAAGAGCTGGTGACCGGCGGCCGGCTGCTGCCGGGAGCCACCGCCGCACTCCGGCACTTCGCCGCGGACGGCCGCTTCGTCCAAGCAGTGCTCACCTGCACCCTGAAAGCCATTGCCTGCGCCAAGATCGAGGCGTTCGGCCTCTCACCCCTGTTCGACATGTCGGTCGGCGCCTACGGCGATGACGCCCTCCGGCGGGTCGAACTGCCGGATGTCGCGCGCCGCCGCTGCCGCGCGCGGACCGGGCGGCACGTTCCCCGGAGCAGCACGTTCATCATCGGCGACACCGAGGAGGACATGCGCGCCGCAAGATGCACCGGCGTGCACGCGGTCGGCGTGGCGACCGGCCGGTGTGCGCCGCCGGCGCTGTGGCGCGCCGGCGCCGACGTCGTCATCCTGGACCTGACCGACATCGCACTCCTGCAGAACTACCTCGACCACCTTCCGTGGCGCCGGCCCGACGCGCCGATCGGGGTTCCGTCCCCTCCGGCAGTCCGGGTTCCGAACCGGCCGGCCTGATCGGTCCTCAGACCGGCACCGGGTGCCGGTGTTCCCGCAGCGGGAAGAGACCGTCGGCGGCTACGTCCGGCGGTGGCGCCTGGACCGCATCCACCACCGGCCGCCCCGATCCGGCGGCGGCGGGAAGTCACGCGTTCGCGATGATGGTCGCGCCGGTCCGGTGGTTCCGCCGCCACCCTGCCGGCCGGAGCGGGGCAGGGCTGCGCCACGAGTACGGCACGCCCGCCCCTCGACTCGCCCAGGCGCACATCGGTCACCGCCCGGGCCGCCGCGCACGGGAATCGCTAGTGCACGTGTGACTGCCAGTCCCCCGGTACCCGGCCCTCCGGGCCCGGCACCGGCTGCGTGACCGGGCGGTGCTCCGGCGGTGCCAACGGCGGGCCGTCGTAGGCCTCACCCGTCGCGAAGCTGTAGAACCAGTCCTCGCCCGGCTCGAAGCTGCGGATCAGCGGGTGCCCGGTCGCCTTGTAGTGCGCCGTTGCGTGCTGGGCCGGGGAGCTGTCGCAGCAACCGATGTGGCCGCACTGGGCGCAGCGGCGCAGGTGCACCCACCAGCCGTCCGCGGCCAGGCACTCCGCGCAGCCCGTGCCGCTCGGCGGCACGGAGACGTCGATTCCCTCGGTTTCGGCCATGCCGACAGTCTGCCTTGACCGCCGGCGGCTCGCACGGCCCGGTCACCGGAGGAGGCCGGCCAGCCGGCTCGCGGCCACCGCCGCTCCGTCGGTGCGGATGCGGGGGGCCAGCGCCTCGGCCCGCGCGCGGGTGCCGGGCGCCAGTGCCGTCTCGAACGCCGCGGTCAGCGACTCGGTCGTCGCGGCCGGGCCGTCGAGGACCGCGCCGATGCCCAGCTCCGCCACCCGGCTGCCCCAGTACGGGTTGTCCGCCAGCCGGATGGGCGTCACCACCTGGGGTGTGCCCGCCCCGGCGGCCGTGTGGGTCGTGCCCGCGCCGCCGTGGTGCACCACCGCGGCGACCTCGCCGAACAACCGCTGGTGGTTGACCTCGCCGATGGCGAAGCAGTCGAGCAGGTCCAGCTCCGCCCAGCCGCGGGAGACGAGGACGCGGTACCCCCGGGCGCGGGCCACCTCGACCGCCCGGCGGGCGATGTCCGGCGACGGCTGGATGCTGCCGAAGCCGACGTAGACGGGCGGTGCGCCCGCGTCCAGGAACGCCTGCAGGTCCGACGGCAGCGGGCGTTCGTCGGGCAGAATCCACGCACCGGTCTGGACCACGTCCAGGCCCGGGATCTCCTTCCACGGGCCCAGCACGGGATCCGCCGCCAGCCACGGACGGCCGGAGTACACGTGGTCGCGGACGTTCTCCACCGGCGGCAGCCCGAGCGCCGCCCGGTGCCGGTCGAGCGACGCGCCGAACTGGCCGTTCACCATGCGGGCGTCCCGGTCCCACCGCGCCCGGTTGTCCTCGTCCGCCGGCTCCGGCCAGCCCGGCCGCGGTGGCGGCGCGTGGTGCGGCGAGGGCAGGTTGACCGCCGAATAGGTCACGTACACGTAGGGGATGCCCGCGGCCTCGGCCACCGACCGCGCGGCGACCTGGGCCAGCCCGGCCACCACCAGCGCACCGCATCCGCGCGCCGCCGCGGGCAGGACGTCGAACTGGGCCTCGACCAGCTCGTCCCGGTAGCGGGTCAGGTCCGCCGCCGACGGCGGGGCCGTCGCGCTCATCAACGCCCGCACCGGCGGCCCGACGGGGACCGGCTCCACCCCGAGATCGCCCAGCCGCCGCGCGAACTCCTCGTCCGGCGGCGCGCACATCCGCACTTGCACGCCGAGGTCCCGCAGCCGCACCGCGAGGGCCACCAGCGGTTCGACGTCGCCCCGGGTTCCGTAGGTGGCCAGCAGCACCCGCATGCGGCGTCCTCTTCCGTTGTGTCCTCGGCGTTTCGGCGCGGTCGTGATCTTCGCACGCCTTGCCTTCGACCGCGAGGATGCGAAAGTGTGGGTGTGGCACCGGATCCGGTTCCCGCTCGCCACCACGACCAGAGAGCCGCTGAATGCCTACTCCTGACGTTTCGGTCATCCTCCCCTGCGCCGGGCTCGGCTCCCGCTTCGGAGCGCCCTACTCGAAGGAACTGCACTGCCTGGCCCCCGGCGTCACCGTCCTGGACCGCAGCCTGGAAGCCGTGGTCGCCCTGGCCGAAAGCGGGCTCGACGTGCGCCTGGTCGTCGTCTTCGGAACGCACAAACTGGACACTGTGAGCTATCTCGCGCGCTACGCCGAAAAGCTCCAGATCGTCTTCGTCTACCAGAACAAATCGGACCAACCGGGCCTCGACGACGCCATTCGCTCCGCCCTGCCGATGACGCGGGGAACGGTGGCCCTCGTCTTGCCTGACATCGTTGTCAGCGACCCCGGCGGTCTGCTCGGCGCGGTCCGCGGGACCGCGTCCGCGGACTGGGTCGTCGTGGCCGCCGACGAACCGGATCCCGGCACGTTGCAGCAGATGGGCGCACTGACCGTCCGGCAGGAGGGCGGTGCCGCGAAAGTCGTTGCGGCCGCCGAAAAACCGGCCGATCCCACGGGCTTCAACGCGCTCTGGGGCATCGTGGCCGTCACCGAGGACGAAGCACACCGGCTGCCCGACGTGGTCCGCCGGGACGCGGCCAGCCCGCTGGCCGGCGCGGCCGCGCTCATGGTCGAGCGCATCGTCAACTACAACACCGTCGCGGGCTGACCGCCGCGACAGCGGGCAGGGCACTTCCGGGCAGACTTCGGCCACGACTCGTGATCAGCCGATGGTGTGGTGTTAACTGTCCATACAGACAGAGAGCGTTTCCCCGACCTCGGCTGCGACGGCACAGCGCCCGTACCGTTCCGCCCGCCCGGAAAGGCCGTCCCCGAATGCGCGTGTCCGCCCCCCTGTCGTCCGGTCAGCAGCGCCTTTGGACCCTTTCGCAGTTCGACGGGGCCGGCGCGGCCTACAACGAGACCATGGCGTTCGCGTTGCGCGGCCCGGTGGACCGCGAGGCGTTGCGGCGGGCCTTCGACGCTCTCGCCGACCGCCACGAAGCCCTGCGCACCCGGATCACCGCCGAAGGCGGCCCGCCCGCGCAAATCATCGAACCCGCCGGTCAAGGCTTTCCGTTCACCGTCACCGACGTGACCGGACGGCCGCACGAAGCGGCCGGGCTGCGGCGCACCGAACCCGCCGAGGCGTTCGACCTGACGCGGGCCCCGCTGGCGCGGGCGCGGCTGCTGGCCGACGGCGCCGAGGACCACGTCCTGCTGATCACCGTTCACCACACCGTCTTCGACGGCTGGTCGCGCACCCTCCTGCTGCGCGAGCTCGGCACCCTCTACGCCGCTCAATTGAGCGGCGAACCGGCGGAGCTGCCGGACACCCGCCCGTACCGTGAATACGCCCGGGCGCAGCAGGACTGGCTCGCCGGTGCCGGGCCGTCGCCGCACGAGGAGTACTGGCGGGACCGGCTCGACGGTGTGCCGCCGGTGCTGGAGCTGCCCGCCGACCGGCCACGCCCGGCCCGGCAGGACCACCGCGGCGCCCGGGTGCCGATCACCCTCGGGCCGGAGCTCACGGCCAAGCTGAGGGCGGTCGCGCGCGAGCACGGCGGCTCGCTCTACTCCACCATCCTGACCTGCTGGTTCATCCTCCTGAACCGGCTTTCTTCACAAACTGACATCGTTGTCGGCGTGCCGGCCGCCAACCGCGGCGCCGCCGGCGACCACCCCACCACCCTCGGCTTCTTCGTCAACACCCTCGCCGTGCGCGCCGAGCTGGCCGGCTCCCCCACCGGCGCCGGCCTGCTCAAGCAGGTGCGCGCGGCTCTGCGCGGCGCGCTCGACCACGTCGAGCTGCCGTTCGAGCGGGTCGTCGAGCTGGTGAACCCGCCGCGCAGCCCGGCGCACACGCCGCTGTTCCAGACGATGTTCGCCTGGGTGCCGACCCTGCACGACCTGCTGGAGCTGCCGGGGGTGGCCGTGGAGCCCCTCGACGTCGAGCACGCCCCGGCGAAGTTCGACCTGGCCCTCGGCCTCGCCGACGAGAACGGCGACGTCACCGGGCACCTGGACTACGCCGTCGCCCTCTTCGACCACCCGACGGCGCAGCGGTACGCCGGCTACCTCGTCCGGCTGCTCCGCCGGCTCGCCGAGCGGCCGGACGCCGCCATCGCGGACTACGAGCTCCTGACCGAGGCCGAACGCCGCGAGATCCTCACCGCCTGGAGCACCGGTCCGCGCCCGCGCCGCCGCCCCGGCGGGATCGTCGAGCGGTTCACCGCCCACGCCGACGCGACCCCGGACGCCCCCGCGCTCGTCTGCGACGGGCAGACCATCGGCTACGGCGAACTGGACCGGCGCGCGACGAAGCTGGCCAACGCCCTGCGCGCCCGCCGGGCCGGGCCGGGCCGGGTGGTCGCCATCCACAGTGGACGTTCGGCCGAGCTGGTGACCGCCGTGCTGGGCGTGCTGAAGACCGGGGCCGCCTACCTGCCGCTCGACCCCGCCCAGCCGGCCGCGCGCCGCGCGGCGATGATCGAGGACGCGCGCCCGGTGCTGGTCCTGGGCGACGGTCCGCACGCCATCGGCGCCCTCGAGGCCGAAGGCGACCCGGCCCGGGCCCCCATCGCGGTCGATCCACGAGAGACGGCCTACGTGATCTACACGTCGGGGTCGACCGGGCGGCCGAAGGGCGTCGCCGTGACCCACCACAGCGTGCTCGCCCTGTTCGACCAGTGGCTCGACCGGTTCGGCGCCACCCCCGGCGAAGCGACGTCGGCGTGGTCGAGCATCGGCTTCGACGCCTCGGTGCACGAACTACTGCTGCCCCTGACCACCGGCGCCGTGCTGCACGTCGTGCCCGAAGACGTCCGGCCGGACCCCGCGGCGCTGATGGTGTGGCTGCGCGAGCACCGGATCGTCCAGGCGTTCCTGCCGCCGGCCTACATCCGCTGGATCGACGAGGACCCCGGCCGGGTCGCCGAGCTCGCGCTGCGGCAGGTCCTCACCGGCGTCGAACCACTCACCGAAGCCTCGCTCGCACGGTTCGCCGCGGCCCGGCCCGGCCTGAGGATCTGCTTCGGCTACGGCCCGACCGAAGCCACGCTCTACGCGACCGCCCACTTCGACCCGAAGCCCGTGGACCGCCCGGCCCCGATCGGCCGGCCGCTGCCCGGATCGCGGCTGTACCTGCTGGACGAGCGGCTGCGCCCGGTGCCGCCGGGTGTGGTGGGCGAGGTCTTCCTGGCCGGCGACGGCCTGGCCCGCGGGTACCTGCACCGCCCGGGCCTGACCGCCGAACGGTTCGTGCCGGACCCGTTCACCCCCGGCGAGCGGATGTACCGCACCGGCGACCTGGCCCGGTGGCTCGCCGGTGGCGAAGCCGAGTACGCGGGCCGCCGCGACGACCAGATCAAGCTGCGCGGGTTCCGCATCGAGCCGGGGGAGGTGACGGCCGCGCTGCTGGCCGTGCCCGGGGTCCGGGAGGCCGCCGTCCTGGTGGACCGCGAGGGCGAGCCGCGGCTCGTCGCCGGTGTCGCGGGCGGCGGCGGCCGGACCCCGCACGAGTGGCGCGCCACGCTGGCCGACCGGCTGCCGGACTACATGATCCCGTCGGTGTTCGCCGAGTTCGACCGGCTGCCGCTGAGCCGCAGCGGCAAGCTCGACCGCGACGCCGTGCTGGCCCACGCCCGGGCCGGCGCGCCCGCCGCCGTCAACACCGCCGCCCCGCGCGACCACGTCGAGCTGGCGCTGCTGCGGATCTGGCGGGACCTGCTGCTGCACCCGGCGATCGGCGTCTCGGACGGCTTCTTCGACGTCGGCGGCACGTCCATCTCGGCGATCAAGCTGGCCCACGCGATCGGCGCGGAGTTCGGCCGCGAACTGCCGATCTCCGACGTCATCCTGCACCCGACCATCGAGGCGCAGGCCGCGCTGCTGCGCGCGGGCACCCCGCCGGGCGGCGGCAGCCTGATCGAGTTCCGCCGCGGCGCCGGCCGGGCCCGCGTGGTCTGCGTGCACCCGGCGGGCGGGACCGCGTTCTGCTACCTGCCGCTCAGCGCCCTGCTGCCCGAGGACACCGGCGTCGTCGGCATCCAGTCCCCCGGCCTCAACCCGGGCGAGGAGCCGCTGCCGAGCGTCGAGGCGATGGCCGAGGAGTACCTGCGGCTCGTCGACCCGCGTCCCGGAGAGCATCTGGTCCTTTGTGGACTTTCCTACGGTGGCCTGGTCGCGTACGAAATGGGCCGGCGGCTGGCGGAGCACCACCCGCACGTCAGCGTCGTCCTGCTCGACACGGCCGCCACCGACGACCCGGCCGCGCGGGCGGCGATCGAGCCGGTGCCCGCGGCCGAGTTCCGGGAGAAACTGGTGCGGTTCAACGGGATGTACCCCGGGATCGAGGACGCGCAGATCGAGCGCTACCACCGCACGTACAACCACAACCGGCTGACCGCGCGCGAGCACGACCCCGGCGAGTCGGCCGCGCGGGTGGTGTTCGTGCAGGCCGTCGGCGAGGACCCGATCCCCGGCAGCGCGGAGTTCTGGCGCCGCCGCGCCCGCGGCGGGTTCGAGGTGGTCCCGGCGGACTGCGGGCACTGGGACATGCTCGAAAGCGACGCACTGCCGCTGGTCGCCAAGCTGATCACCGCCGAGCTGGCGGCGCGATGACCTCGATCGCACGCCGCGTCCACGACCGGGCGCTGCGGCACCCGGACGCCGTCGCCGTGTCCGACGGCCCGCGTCAGCTCACCTACGCCGAGCTGAACGCCGGTGCCGCGGCGGTCGCGGAATCGTTGTCCCGCCGGGGGGTTCGCCCGGGTGACGCGGTCGCCGTGGGCCTGCCGCGGTCGGCGGAACTGATCCTCGTGATGCTGGGCGTGCTGCGCCTGGGCGCACAGGTCGTGCCGCTGGACCGCCAGAGCCCGCCGGCGCGCCGCGACGTCATCCTCGCCGACGCGGGCGCGGTCGTCGTCTTCGACGAGCTCCCCGACCTGCTCGCCGGGACCGCCGAAGCCGGAGTGCCCGCCGGCCCCGCGCCGGCGTCGTTCCTCTTCTACACCTCCGGCACGACCGGGCGGCCCAAGGGCGTCGAGGTGCGCGACGCCGGGGTCCTGCGGCTCGCCGAGCCCGGCTGGCTCGACATCGGCACCCAGTTCGCCTGCCTGGCCAATCCCGCGTTCGACGCCATCAGCTTCGAGGTGTGGGTGCCCCTGCTCACCGGCGGCACCTGCGTCATCCTCGACGACGAGACCGTCCGGGACCCGCAGGCGTTCGCCGGCGCGCTGGTCCGCGAGCGCATCGACACGATGTTCGTGACCGCGACGCTGTTCAACGCCGTCGCCGAGACCGTGCCGGGCAGCTTCGCCACCGTGCGCCGGGTCGTCATCGGCGGCGAACAGCTCAACGCCCCGCTGATCCGCCGCTGGTACCGGGCCAACCCGGACGCGCCGACGCGGCTGCAGAACGGCTACGGCCCGACCGAAACAACGACGTTCGCGCTCAGCTACGCCATTCCGCGCGGCTTCGACGGCGAGGTGGTACCGATCGGCCGTCCGCTGCCGGGCACCGGCGCGGTCGCGGTGACGGCCGACGAGCGCGTGGCCGCCGAAGGCGAGCTGGCGGAGCTGTACCTCTCGGGGGCCGGGGTCGCGCTCGGCTACCGCGGCCTGCCCGCGGAGACCGGGCAGCGGTTCGTCCGGCTGCCGTGGTTCGACGAGGGCCGCGCGCGGTTCTACCGCACCGGCGACCTGGTCCGCGTGCTGCCGGGCGGGCGGTACGCCTACGCCGGGCGGACCGACCGGCAGGTGAAGGTCCGCGGGTTCCGGATCGAGCCCGGTGAGCTGGAGCAGCGGCTGCTGGCCCACCCGGCGATCCGGCAGGCGCACGTCGCCGTGCGCCGGGCGGCGACGGCCGAGCTGCTCGCCTTCGTCGTGGCCGACGAGCTTTCGTTCGACAGCTTCGACGCTCATCTGAGCGAAACTGTGCCCGCTTACATGCGACCGCACCACGTGTTCCGCGTCGAGGAGCTGCCCCGCAACGCGAACGGCAAAGTCGACGAAGCCGCGCTGCTGGCGGGCGGGTTCACGCCGTGGCGGCCCGACGCCGGCGGCGAAGCGACCGCGTGGGAGCGCGAAGTCCTGGACGTCGTCTCGGCCGTCCTGGGCATTCCGGACGCCCGGCCAGTGGACACGTGGCTGCGATCCGGAGGCGACTCGCTCAAGGCGTTGCGGCTGCGGTTCGCGATCCGCGAACGCTGGGGTGCGGACCTGGCGCCTTCGGTGGTGCAGCACGGAACCTTCGCCGACCTCGCCGCCGCCGTCTCGTCGGCGGGGCACGCGGCGTACCCGGCGGTGGCCGCGCCGACGACCGCGACGGCGGCACCGGCCACCAGCGAGCAGCAGCGGCTTTGGCTGCTGCAGCAACGCAATCCCGCTTCCACCGCCTACCACGTGCCGCTCGCTTTCCGGGTCACCGGCGAAGCCGACGTCGACGCCCTGCGCCGGGGCGTGCGCGATCTGGTGGAGCGGCACCCGGCGCTGCGCACGGCGTTCGAGGCGACGCCCGACGGCCTGCGGCAGGTGGCGAAGGCCCCGTACGACCCGTGGACCGAACCGGACGACGAGCTCTTCACCGCTCCTTTCGACCTCGGCTCGGGCCGGCTGCTGCGCGCGGCCTGGCGGCCCGACGGCACGTTCCTGCTGTGCCTGCACCACATCGCGGTCGACGGCTGGTCGCTGAACATCCTCTTCCGCGAGCTGTCGGGCGCGCCACCGCGGCCCGGCGCGCCCACGCCGTTCGACTTCGCCGCGTGGCAGTCCCGCTGGTTCGCCTCCCCCGGCTACCGGGCCCAGCTGACCACCCGGCACGACGACTCCGTGCCCGCCGGTGAAGCGTCGCTGAAGGGGCGGCTGCGGACCACCACGATCGGGCGCGAACGCGTCGACGAGTGGGCAGGCGAACTGGGCCTGACCCGCTTCCAGCTGCTGCTCGGCGTGTTCGCCTGGAGCCTCTACGCGGTGACCGGGCGGACCCGGCCCCGGATCGCCGCGCCGGTGGCGAACCGGCCGGTGCGGGAGTTCGAGGACAGCGTCGGGATGTTCGCCAACACCGTCCGGCTGCCGCTGTCGGTGGACCCGGACGAAGAGCTCGGCAGCCAGCTCCGCCGGCTCGGGGCGGTGTCGGGCGCGGCGCTGGACCACCAGGACGTCGCGTTCGCCGACCTCGACCCCGGGTATGCGGCCTTCGACTACCTGTTCGTCCTGGAGAACACCGACTTCGGCGCACTGGAGCTGCCCGGCTGCTCGGTCAGTCCACAATGGATCGAGGCGACCGAGGCCAAATGCGCGCTCACGCTGTCGGTCGTGGAACGGCCGGACGGCTTCGACTGCCTGTGGGAGTACGGCGAAGGCCACTTCACCGAAGCCGAAGCGGCGGCACTCGGCGACGTCTTCGCCCGCGCCCTCGGCGGCGGCGCGCGGACCCCCGCCGAGCTGGCCGAGCCGTACCGCCGCGACCACGGCCGGGGTGCCGTGGCGGAGCTGACGTGGGAAACCGTGGCGGACGGCTTCGCGCGCCAGGTCGCGCGGACCCCCGCCGCTCCGGCGCTGACCGGCGAGACGACGCTGACCTACGCCGAGCTGGACGCGCACGCGGCCCGGCTCGCGGCCACCCTGCCCGCGGACGCCACCGACATCGCGCTGTACTTCCGGCCGTCGGCCGAGCACGTCGTCGCGCTCCTCGCGCTCGCCCGGCTGAACATCACCGCCGTGCCCCTGGATCCCGCGTACCCACCCGAATTGCTGCGGGAGATGCTCGACCGGGTCCGGCCGCGCTGCGTGCTGCTCGCCCCCGGCGAGGCGTTCGAAACGGACGTCGAACGGCGGTTCGTCACGCTGACCGGCGGGCCGGTGCCGGACGTTCCGGTGCGGCACGCCGGACGGCCGCTCTACACGCTGTTCACGTCGGGCTCGACCGGCGTGCCCAAGGGTGTCCGCGTCCCGGACCGCACCCTGGCCAACCTGCTGCAGTGGCAGGACGCGCCACCCGCGGCGACCCAGCAGTTCTCGATGCTGTCGTTCGACGTGTCGTTCCAGGAGATCTTCACGACCCTGTGCGGCGGCGGCCGGCTGCACCTGATCCGCCCGGAGTGGCGCCACGACGTCCCCGCGCTGCTGGACCGGCTGGAAACCGCCGGGATCGAACGGATCTTCCTGCCGTACGTCGCCTTGCAGCTGCTGGCCGAGCACGGCGTCCGGCTCGGCCGCTACCCGGCGCGGCTGCGGGACGTGATCACCGCCGGCGAGCAGCTGGTGTGCACCCCGGCGATCCGCCGCTGGTTCGCCGGGCTGCCCGGCGCGCGCCTGCACAACCACTACGGCCCGACCGAGACCCACGTCGTCAGCGCGCTGACCCTCGACGGTGATCCCGCGGGCTGGCCCGACCGCCCCGCCATCGGCCGTCCGGTGCACGGCGCCGTCCTGCGGGTCGCCGACGCCACGGGCGCGCCCCTGCCGCCGGGCCAGGTCGGCGAGCTGCTCATCGGCGGTCTGGCGGCGAACCGCTGCTACCTCGGCGAAGCGGCTCCGGGGAAGTTCGCCGAGCTGCCGGAGCTCTACTACCGCAGCGGCGACCTCGCCCACTTCGACCGCGCCGGCCTGCTGCACTTCGACGGCCGGGCCGACCGGCAGGTCAAGCTCAGCGGGCACCGGCTGGAGCTGGGGCAGGTCGAGGCGGCGCTGCTGCGGCACCCCGACGTCGTCAACGCGGTGGTCGTGCCCGAAGGCGACCGGCTGGCCGCGTTCCTGGAGTGCCGCCGGACGCCGTCCGCTGCCGAGCTGGCCGAGCACCTCGTTCCGCTGCTGCCGCCGCACGCGCGGGTCGATCGCTTCCGCGTCGTCGCCGCCCTGCCGCGCACGCCGAGCGGGAAGCTCGACCGCGACGCCGCACCCCGCACCGCCGGGGAGGACCTCCACCGGACGTCCGCGGCTCCGTCGAGCGAGCTGGCGGCGCTGTTCGAAGAGGTGACCGGCGCGCCGATCGGCCCGGACGAGACGTTCTTCGCCGCGGGCGCCACCAGCCTCTCGCTGATGCGGTTCCACCTGCGCTGTGCCGAAGCCGGCTACCGGTTCACCGCGGCCGACCTCTTCGAGCACGTCACGCTCCGCGACTTGACGCGGCACCTCGAAAGCGGCGGCCCGGCCCCGGCTGCGTCGTCGTCCCGGCCCGGCGCCGACGAAGCGGTGGCGGTGGTCGGCATGGCGGTGCGGCTGCCGGGCGCACCGGACCTGGCCGCGTTCTGGGACCTGGTCGTCTCCGGGCGCCGGGGCATCGAGGAGTTCCCCGCCGCCGACGGCCTGGTCGGCGCACGCAGTCTCCTGGACCGGCCGTTGGCGTTCGACCCGGAGCACTTCGGGATCAGCCACCGCGACGCGGCGCTGATGGACCCGCAGCAGCGGCAGCTGCTGATGGCCTGCGTCGAGGCGCTGGCCCACGCCGGGCTCGCGGAACCCGGCCGGACCGGGCTCATCGCGGGGTGCGGCGAAAACACGTACTTCCAGCAGATGCTGCGCGAAGCCGACCCGGCCGCGCTGCCGGACGGCTTCCAGCTCGCCCTGCACCACGAGAAGGACTTCCTCGCCACGAAGGTCGCCTACCACCTCGACCTGACCGGTCCCGCGCTGACGACCCAGACGGCGTGCTCCAGTTCGCTGGTCGCCGTCCACCAGGCCGCCGCCATGCTGCGCGGCGGCGAGGCGGAAGTGATGCTGGCGGGCGGGGTGCTCGTCGACGTCACCTTGGCCGAGGGCTACCGGTACCGCCCGCAGCACATCTTTTCGCCGGACGGGCACTGCCGCCCGTTCAGCGACGACGCGGACGGCACGGTCGGCGGCAGCGGTGTCGGCGTGGTGGTGCTGAAGCCGCTTTCGGCGGCTCGTCGCGACGGCGACACGGTGTACGCGGTGATCACGGGCTCGGCGCTGACCAACGACGGCGCGGTGAAGCAGGGCTACAGCGCCCCGTCCCCGGCCGGGCAGCGCGCGGCGATCCGGGCCGCTCTCCGTCGAGCCGGGCGCTCGGGGGCCGACGTCGGGTACGTGGAGACGCACGGAACGGGCACCCGCCTCGGCGACCCGATCGAGGTGTCGGCGTTGCGCGAGGCGATGCCCGAGTCGGCCGGGTGCGCGTTGTCCTCGGTGAAGAGCCAGCTCGGCCACCTGGGCGCGGCGGCCGGGGTGGTCGGGTTGATCCGGGCGGCGCTGGCGGTGCACCACGGCGTCGTGCCGCCGACGGTGGATTTCCGCGCCCCCAACCCGGCGTTGGACCTGGGCCCGTTCCGGGTGCCGACGCGGGCGGAGCCGTGGCCCGCGGGCCCGCGGGTGGCCGGGGTGAGCAGCTTCGGGATCGGCGGCACGAACGCCCACGTGATCTTGGAGTCGGTCCGGCCGGTGCCGGTCCCCCGGCCGGAACCCGTGCGGTGCCTGGTCCTTTCGGCTCGCAGCGCCCCGGCACTGCGTCTGGAGGCGGCGCGGGTGGCGGAGTACCTGACCGCGCACCCCTCGTCCTACGTGGACGTTCTCCGCCACCTGCAGTCGGGCCGTCCCCCACACCGTTGGCGCCTGGCGGCAGCGTGCGAAGACGCACCCGCGGCAGTCGAGTGGCTGCGCACGGCCGAGCCCCACGAGCTTTCACGTGAAAGCTCCGACCTGGGCCCCGCACTTTCACGTGAAAGCTCCGCTCCCCACCCCGCACTTTCACGTGAAAGTGCGGGGCTGGCCGACGACTGGCTGGCGGGGGGTGCCGTCGACTGGGGGCATTCCGCCGCCCCCGCGCCGTGGGACTTCCCGCCGCCCGCCTTCGACGCCCGCGACTTCGACTTCCCGCGGAAAGCCACCGTCACGCGGCGGCCCGAAAGCGAGTGGCTGCACCAACCCACGTGGGTCCGCCTTCGCCGGGCAGCGAATGCCACGCCCACCGACCGTGTCCTCGTCATCTCCGGCGAGGGGCCGCTGACCGCGCCCGCCCTCGACGCCGCCTATCCGCGCGTCGTGCGCGTCCACGCCGCCGACCGCTTCGCCCGTCTCGGCCCCGACACCTTCGAAGCCGACCCGGCCGACACCGCGAGCCTGCGCCGCATCCTGGACTCCCTGCCGGACACCCGGATCGACTGGCTCCACACCCTCCCCCTCGGCGTCACCGGGCCCGTCAGCGAGGCCTCCGTCGACCACGCGAAATGGGCGTGCCTCGACACCCCGGCCGCCCTCCTGCGGGCCGCCCGCGACCGTCCACTCAGGACTTGGTGGGTCTCCGCCGGTGCCGCGCCCGCGAACACCGCCGTCACGCGCCCCGAAGCCGGGCTGCTCGCCGGGGTCACCGCCGTCGGGCCGCAGGAAAGCGGCGTCCCCGGGCACTGGGCCGACCTCGACGGCCCGGACCTCGATCCCCTCGCCGACCTGCTCACCGGCCCGACGCCGCCCGAGCGCGTCGCCCTCCGGACCGGGTTCTGGTGGGTCCAGGACACCGCACCGGTCAGCGCCGGCGAGCCCGTCCCCCACGAGGGAATCCATCTCATCCTCGGCGGCACCGGCGGCATCGGCACCGCCGTCGCCGAAGAACTGCTGACCCGCACCACCGGCCGCGTGCTCCTGCTGGCGCGCCGCCCCTTCCTGCCCGAGGCGCTCAAGCCGTGGGCGGACCGCGTCGACCTCTTCGCCGCCGACCTCACCACCGTCACCGCCGACGAAATCACCACGCCCCTCGCCGGGATCGTGCACGCGGCCGGCAACCCGGACGGCAGCCTGATCGCCACCCGAGGCGAAAGCACCCAGCCAGTCAAGCTCGCCGGCGCCCTCCTCACCGAACAGCTCGTCGAACGCCACCGGCCCGCCTACGTCGTCTACTGCTCGTCGCTGTCCGCGCAGTTCGGCGGGATCGGTCAGCTGGACTACGCCGCCGCCAACGGGTTCCTCGACGCGCTCGCCCACCTCGACGGCCCGACCGCCCGGCTCTCCATCGGCTGGGACGTCTGGCGCGACAGCGGGATGGCCGTCACGGCGCTGGAAACCGACGCGCGGCACCAGGCCCACCTGGCGGTCGGCCTCACCGACGACGAGGGCCGGCGCACCTTCGCCCGCGCGCTCGGGTCGGGCCTGCCCCAGCTGCTGGTCACGACGACCGGCCTCGAGACCGCCCGCACGTTCCACGAACGCGACACCACAACGCCGGCGGCGAAACCGGCCGAAGCGGACTTGACGGAGGAGGTGCGCGCCCTCCTGGGTGTCGCCGAACTCGATCCCGACGTGCCCCTGTACGACCTCGGCGCCGACTCCCTGACGCTGCTGGACGTCGTCGACTCGGTGAAACGCCTCTTCGGCGTCGACCTCGACCTCGCCTGGCTCGGCCCGGAGGTGACGATGGCGAAACTGCTGGCGCAGCTGGGCACCGCCGCTGGCACCGGTGACGTGGTGGTGCAGGTCTGGCGCGAAGGGGACGGCCGGGAAGTCGTCTGCCTCGTGCACCCGGTCGGCGGGGACGTCCACGCCTACCGCCCGCTCGTCGAGGCCCTGCCCCCGGAGCTCGGCGTGTGCGTGATCGCGGACCCGGCGCTGAGCCGGCCGGAACCGCCCGGCTGGACGGTGGCGGACCGGGCCCGGCGCTACCACGCGGCGCTGGGGGCGCGGTTCCCCGGCCACTCCCGGCAGCTGGCCGGGTGGTCGTTCGGCGCCTGGGTCGCCGCCGGCATGGCCGCCGAAGCCGAGGCGGCCGGGCAGCCGGTGCGGGCGCTGCACCTCATCGACCCGCCGCCGCCCGGCGCGAGCGCCGCGGACTACAGCGACGCGCAGCTGGAGACGGTGTTCGAACGCGAGCTGGGCGCCTCCGGCGGTACCGCGGGCGAGCACGCCCGGCGGCTCGCCCGCGCGTGCCGGGCCAACCTGCGGAGCATGGCCGGGCACGAGCTGCCCCGCCTGGCCGCGACGCCCAGCCACATCTGGCTCGCCACCGAACCGGAACCCGGGTTGCCGGTGGCCGGCCGCGACGGCTGGCGAGCCCTCCTGCCCGAGCCGAGCCGCTGGCACGACCTGCCCGCGACCCACTACGGCATCGTGCGCGCGCCACACGTCACCGCCGTGGCCGCGGCCATCGCAAACCGGTGAGACCCACGGAGGAAGAGAAACCATGGAGCAGTACGAACTCGACGCCGTCAAGCGGATCACGACCCGGCCCGCGCGCGGCTACCGGACGCTGGCGGTGCGCGGCCTGACCCCGGTGCTCGGCGCCGAGGTCACCGGCCTCGACCTGACGCGCGAGCTGACCGAAGAGCAGCTGACCGAGCTGAAGACGGCCTTCCTGGACCACCACGTGCTGGTGTTCCGCGACCAGGACATCACGGTGGAGGACCACAAGCGGCTGGCCGCGAGCTTCGGCGAGCTGCGCCCGGTGAACCCGCCGCCCGAGCACGGCGACCCGTACATCCTCGAGGTCGCGACCGCTCCGGAGTCGGCGAACGTGTTCGGCAACGGCTGGCACGCCGACGGCACCGCCGACGCCGAGCCGTCGCTGGGCTCGATGCTGCACATCACGCGGATGCCCGAGCCGGGCAGCGGCGGCGATACGCTGTTCGCGAACATGCACCTGGCGTACGACATGCTGTCGCCGAAGCTGAAGGAGCTGCTGGCCGGGCTGACCGCGATCCACGACGGCGCGCACGCCTTCCGCGGCCACAAGATCCCGGCGGGCTACGAGCCCCCGGTCACCGAGCACCCGGTGGTGGTGCGGCACCCGGAGACCGACCGGCCGCTGCTGTACGTCAACCCGGCCTACACCTCGCGCATCCCGCAGCTGTCGGCCGACGAAAGCCAGGCGGTGCTCGACCTGCTGTTCTCGGTCGTGCCGAACCGGCCGATGCTGGCCTGCCGGGTGCGCTGGGAGCCGGGCACGCTGGTGTTCTGGGACAACCGCTGCGTCCAGCACCACGCGACGTACGACTACTACCCGCACACCCGCTTCGGCCACCGCGTCGCGATCAACGGCGGCCCGCTCAAAGGCTGATCCACCGTCCTCTTAGGAGCCCCATGTCGTCCGAACCCGTGGTGGACGTCCGCGATCCGGCCGTCCTCGACGACCCGATGCGCGGCTACGACCGCATCCTGGCCGAGTCGCCGGTCTGCCGGGCGCGGCTGCCCGGCGGCGCGGAGGGGTGGTTGATCACCCGGAGCGAGGACGTCCGCGCCGTGCTCGCCGACCCGGCCGTGCGCAACGATCCCACCGGCCTGCCGGGCCAGGGCGCGCAGACGCAGGAGGAGGCGTTCCTGGCGCTGGGCACGCCGCCGGAGCACCTGCCCTACCTGCGGGCGAGCCTGCTGAGCCTCGACGGCGCCGAGCACACCCGCCTGCGCCGCAGCATCAGCCACGCCTTCGGCGCGTCGCGGGTCGCCGCGCTGCGCCCGCGGGTGCAGCAGATCGTCGACGAGCTGCTCGACGGCCTCGGTTCCGGGACCGTGAACCTGCTCGACGAGTACGCCTACCCGCTGGCGATGGCGGTGGTCTGCGAACTGGTCGGGGTGCCCGAAGCGGACTGGGCGGACTGGTGGCGCTGGGGCAAGGTGCTCGTCGACGGCGACCCGGCGCGCATCACGCCGACGCTGGGCGAGATGTTCGCCTACTGCCACGCCCTGGTCGACCGGCGCCGGGCGGACCCGCGGGAGGACCTGCTCAGCGAGGTCGTCGCCCAGGAGGACCTGACCGACGTCGACATCGTGGCCCTGGTGGTGTTCCTGGTGCTCGCCGGCCACGAAACGATGGCGCACATGCTGTCCAACGCGGCGCTCGCGCTGATGCGCGACCCCGCCCAGCGTGCGCTGCTGCGCACGGAGCCGCAGCTGTGGCCGGCGGCGGTGCGCGAGCTCGTCCGCACCGACGGCCCGGTCCAGCTGGCCCGCTTGCGGTACGCGGCAACGGATCTCGAGGTGGGCGGGGTGCGCATCAGCGCGGGCGACGCGCTCCAGGTGGTCCTCGGAGCGGCCAACCGCGACCCGGCGCAGTTCGAGCACCCGCACCGGGCGGACGTGCGCTGGCAGGCCGAGCACGGCGGCCGCGAGGGCAGCGTCGGATTCGGGTGGGGGCCGCACTTCTGCCTGGGCGTCGCTTTGGCGAAGGTGGAAGCGGAAGTCGCGCTGCGCAGCCTGTTCGACCGGTTCCCGGCGGTGCAGCCGGTGGCCGAGCCGGAGTGGGTGCCGTTGCCTCGGGGCCGGCACCGGGTCGCGCTGGAGGTCCGGTTGCGCTGACGCCGGGGGGTCGGCGACGGCTCAAGCGCCCCAATGTGGCGTTCGGTGCGCCCAACGCACCCAATGCGGCGTTCGGTGCGCCCAACGCACCCAATGCGGCGTTCGGTGCGCCCAACGCACCCAACGCGGCGTTCGGTGCGCCCAACGCACCCAACGCGGCGTTCGGTGCGTCCAACGCAACCAACGCCACATTGGGGCGCCTGGGGCGCTCGGGCACCGCAGGGCACCGACCCGCGCCGGCGCCCTAGCCCGTGCCGGCGTAGAAGCCGACCGGCATGGTCAAATCCGCGCTCGACGCTCCGCACTCGAGCATCCACAGCGCCGCCGCCGGACCGAGACTCCGGCCCAAAACCCCGAGCGCCGCCGGGTCCGGGGCCACCGCCCGCGCCCGCTCCACCCCTCGCACGAACCCCTCCGGGTCCCAGCCCGCCGCGTCGCCGTCCCCGAGTGACCGCGCTCCGCCCGCCAGCGCCGCCGCCGGCAGTGGCTCCGCCACGCCGAGCAGGCCGTGTGTGCGCTCCCCGGCCAGCACCCCCATCCAGTGCGAACTCTCCGGCGTCGGCCGGGGGCCGGTCCAGCGGGGGCGGCCGTCCATGTCCGGCAGGCTTTCCGGCGCGCCGGACACCGCCCAGCGGCCGGCCCACTCCACCGCCAGCCCGGGTGCGCTGCGCGTGGCCGGGTTGTGGAAGCGGGCCATGTCCCACCGGTTGCCCACCGCCACCGCCGCGACGTCGCGGTGGGGCCAGACCCGGGCTTCCCACCAGAATCCCCACGGGAACGCCGCGGTGTGGCCCCACCACCAGTCCTCGCCCAGGTCCGGGTCGGCCAGCTCGAACGTCAGGCCGGAGAACGACCGGACGCCGTGCTGGCTCGGGCGGGGCACCCGCGGGGTCACCATGGCCGCCAGCGACTCGGGGCCGACGAGCCCGCGGTCGCCGCCGGCGGTGCGCAGCAACGACTGCAGCAGCCGCCCGAAGTCGGCGACGCTGGTGTACATCCCGACGCCCGGGTAGGCCGACGTGCGCAGCGGCGGGCTCGGCAGGCACCAGTCGCCGAAGGCCATGTACCCCGTCGCCCGGTCGCGGGAGCCGGTCGCCCACGGCCGGTGCGTGCCGTCGTCGATGGTCGTGTCCGGCATTCCGGCCGCGGCGAACACCTCGCGGTGGACGCGGGCGCCGTACGGTTCGCCGCTCAGGTGCTCGACGGCGCCGCCCAGCACCCCGACCCCGAAACTGGAGTACGAGTACGGCCCCGGCGCCGTCACCAGCGGCAGCACCCCGCCGTACTCGACGGCGCGGCCGGCCTCGTGGCGGCGCCGAACGTAGCCGAGCACCGGCTCGGCCGGCGCCGTGCGCGCCGTGGCGGTGACGATGTCGCCGTAGTAACCGCCCTGGTGGGCGGCCAGCATGGCCGTGGTGACGGGCGGCGCGTCGCGCCCGCGCAGCCCGGCGGGCAGCACCTGGTCGATCGGCGTGTCCAGGCCGGCCGCGCCCGCCTCGACCAGCTGCAGGAAGGCCAGCCCGGTGACGGGCTTGGTGAGCGAGCCCGCCGGCGCGACCGTCCCGGCGGTCATCGGCACCCCCGCGGCCAGGTCCGCGAACCCGGTCGCCGTCGCCCGGAGCTCGGTGCTGGTCGCCACCGCGACGGCGACCCCCGGAGTTCCGGTGACGGCGGCGAGCCGCGGCAAAACCGTGTCGAGCGCCGAAATCACGTCGTCGAGCATGCTCCCCCTTGCCCCGCGGACGCCTCCGTCCGCCGGAGGAAGGAGATCGAACACTATCGCGGCCGGGTCCCGGATCCGGCGGAGCCGACGCGGACGGGCACCGATCCTGCCCTTCGTCGCCGGCTCAGCCGAACAGCGACAGGTCGACGGAGCCGGCCAACGCCCGGTACCCGGCGTCGTTGCCGTGCAGGTGGTCGCCGGCGTGGAAGTCCTCCCGCATGCGGCCGGGGTGGTCCGGGTCGCGCCAGACGGCGTCGAAGTCCAGCACGGCGTCGAACGCGTCCCCGGTGCGGATCCAGTCGTTGACCGCTTGGCGGGCGCGCTCGCCCTCCGGGGTGTAGGCGTCCGCGCCCTCGAACGGCGCGATCGTGGTCGCGTAGACCCGCACTCCCCGTTCCTGTGCTCTCGCGGCCAGCTGGCGGTAACCGGCGATGATGTCGTCCACGGTCACCGGCGCGCCGGGGAAGGCCTTCAGGAAGTCGGCCAGGGCCTCGTCGTCACGCGGGGCGAAGGAGATGCCGATGTCGTTGCCGCCCAGGGAAAGCACCACCCAGCCGAGGCCGGGCGTCGCCAGCACGTCCCGGTCGAAGCGGGCCAGTGCGGAGGGACCGATGCCGTCGTTGAGCAGCCGGTTGCCGCTGATGCCCTGGTTGACCACGTACCCGCCGGCGAGCCGCCCGGCCAGCAGTTCCGGCCAGCTGTGGTGGGTGTCCGGGGTCGACCCGGCGCCGTCGGTGCGGGAGTCGCCGACCACCACGACGGCCTTGGCCGGAGCGTCGGGGAGCACTTCGACGGCGGAGATCAACGCCCGCACCGGCAAGACCCCGGCGTTCTCCGGTAGCGCGGGAGCCGCGACGGCGTTCCCCGGGATCGTCCAGCCGGTGTCGAGGACGGGGTCGTGGCAGGTGCAGGTCTCCACGCGCTCCGGCAGGTAGAGGCTGACGGACAGCTCCGCCAGCGCCGCCACCGGCAGGTCGGCCGGGTCGCTGAGCATCGGCGCGCCCGCCGGGACGGTGCCGGACGCGGCTCCCGAGAACGTCAGCGCGCACCCCGCTTCTACGCCGCCGCCGGGCGTCGCCAGGCCGATCCGCGCCGCTGCGATGGTGACCGGCCCGGTCCCGAACTCGTTGGTGAAGCGGACGCGCACCCGGCTCCCGCCGCCGCTGAGGCGCACGACCTGGCGCAGCGTCACGTCGGCGAGGGGCGGGTGGTCGTCGAGCGAGCCGAGCCCGTCGTGGGGGGACTGGGGCGACGCACCCCAGCTGCGAACCCAGCCGTTGTCCTGGTCGGTCATCTGCTGCCTCCATCGGTCGTTGCGAACGTCCGAAGGCTGCGGCGAGCCGCTCACACGGGACGAACACGGCGCTGACACGGCCGCCCTGGTTCGAGGTCGTGCGGGTAGGCGCGCGAAGATCGGGGGATGGACGGGCGGGCACGGCTTCGCATCACGGTGCTCGGCACGTTCCGGGTGACCCGCGGTGACGCGGTCCTGCCCGTGCCGGGCGCCCGGCTGCAGGGCCTGCTCGTCCGGCTGGCGCTCGCCGGCGGCCGCGCGGTCGAGCCGGGCGTGCTGGTCGACGCCGTCTGGGGGGAAGAGCCGCCGTCCGGACCCGCCTCCGCCCTGCAGACCCTGGTCTCCCGGCTGCGCCGCGCCCTGACGCCGGACGGCGCGGCCGGTGGCGTTCTCGTCCAGGTCGCCGGCGGCTACCGGCTGGCGGTGGAGCCCGCCGACGTCGACGCGGTGCGCTTCGAACAGCTCGCCGCGACCGGCCGGGAACAGCTGCGGGCGGGCGATGCGGAGGCCGCGTGCGCTGCCCTCGCCGAAGCCGTCGCGTTGTGGGGTGAGCACGCCGGCGCCGAACCCGCGGTCGTCGCCGCGGTCGCGCCCACGGTGGCGACCCGGCTGGCCCGGCTGTCGGTCGAGGCGGTCGCCGACCTCGCCGGCGCCGAGCTGGCGCTGGGGCGGGCCGAGGCGGCCGCCGCCCGGCTGACCGGGCTGCTGGCCGAGCACCCGGTCCACGAGCGGGCGGCCGCGTTGCTGATGGACGCGCTCGCCGCCCAGGGACGCCAGGCCGAGGCACTGGCCGGTTACGAGCGGGTCCGCCAGGCCTTGGCCGACGTTCTCGGTGCCGACCCGGGCACTGCGCTGCGGGAACGCCACCTGCGCCTGCTTCGCCCCGCGGAGCCGGTCCCGGACACCCCGGCCGCCGAACCCCGCCGGAGCCGGCCGTCCCCCCTGCCCGCGCCGCTGACCAGCTTCATCGGCCGCGACGACGACCTCGCCCGCATCGGCGCCCTGCTCGCCGCCGGACGCCTGGTCACCGTCGTCGGTCCCGGGGGCGCCGGGAAGACCCGGCTCGCGCTGGAGGCCGCCCGCCGCCACGGCCGCGGCTACCGCGACGGCGTCCGGCTCGTCGACCTCGCGGCCGTCACCGAACCGGCGAAGATCGCCACGGCCGTGCTCGCCGGGATCGGGCTGCGCAGCGGCGCGCTGTTCGACGCCCGCCGCCGGCCCGAGGGTGCCGAGCTGGACGTCCTGCTCGGCGAGCTCGGCGGCCGGGAGAGCCTGCTGCTGCTCGACAACTGCGAGCACCTGATCGACGCCGTGGCCCACCTGGTCGCGACGCTGCTGCCCCGCTGCCCCGGGCTGCGGGTGCTCGCCACCAGCCGCGAACCCCTCGCGGTCGACGGCGAGGCACTCGTGCCGCTGGCCTCGCTCGCCCTGCCCGCTCCGGAAGACGGCGTCGAGCAGGCCCGGACGGCGGCTGCGGTGCGCCTGTTCACCGAGCGGGCGGCCGCCGTGCGTCCCGGTTTCGACGTCGGCGAAACCACGCTGCCGGACATCGTGCGGGTGGTGCGCGGCCTGGACGGCCTGCCGCTGGCCCTGGAGCTGGCCGCCGCCCGGCTGCGGACGCTGTCCCTGCCCGAGCTGGCCGGCGGGCTCGCCGACCGGTTCCGGCTGCTCACCACCGGCAGCCGCACCGCACCGGCCCGGCACCGCACCCTGCGCGCGGTCATCGCCTGGAGCTGGGACCTGCTCGACGAGCACGAACGCACGGTCGCGGACCGGATCTCCGTCCTGCCCGGCGGCGTCACCGCCGCCTCGGCCGCCGCCGTCTGCGCCGGCACCGCCGTGCCCGCCGCCGGGATCCCCGACCTGCTCGCCGCCCTGGTCGACCGGTCCCTGCTGCAGCTCGCGCCCGGCACCGGGCGCTACCGCATGCTCGAAACCATCCGCGAATACGGCATCGACCGCCTGACCGCCGCCGGCGAGCTCGGGACGGCCCGCGACCTGGCCGCCGTGCACTTCGCCGAGCTGATGGCGCGCCACGATCCCGAGCTGCGCGGGCCGGGCCAGCTGCGTGCCATGGAAACCATCGGCGCCGAGTACGACAACACCCTCGCTGCCCTCCGCCACCGGTGCGCCACCCACGACGCCGCCGGCGCGATCACCCTGGCGTTGTCGCTGACCTGGTACTGGCAGATGTTCGGCCGCCACTCCGACGCCGACCACTGGCTCGGCGAGGCCCTGGCGGTGCCCGGCGGCGGTCCGACGCCCGAACGCGACTGCGCCCGGGCCGTCTACCTGCTCAACCGCGCGGACATCCTGTCCGGGATCACCGCCGGGCAAGCCGCGGCCGACCGGGTGGAGATGCGGGAGCTGGCCGGCAGGCTGCTCGCCGACCGGCAGCTGCCGGGTCACTACCGGGTGTTCGGCCCGGTCCTGCTGTTCCTGCTGGAGGACAAGAGCGCGGCCGCGCTCTTCCGGCAGCTGGCCGACGGCGACGACGGGTGGCTCTCCGGGCTGGCCCACCGGTTCCAGGCCGAGATCGCCGAGAACGCGGGCGCACTCGACCGGGTCCGCGTCCACGTCGAGGCGGCCTTGGCCCGCTTCCGGCAGGCCGGCGACCGCTGGGGCCAGGCCGCCACGCTGCCGATGCGCGCCCAGCTGCGGCGCTACGACGAACTCGACGGCGCGCTGGCCGACCTGGGCGAGGCCCGGACGCTGGCGGGCGAGTTCGGTTCGCTCAGCCTGGGCGATCAGTTCTACAACGACCTGCGCTGGATCGACCTCCACCTTCGCCGCGACGACACCGGCCAGGCCATGGCGATGATCCACGCCGCCCGGGAGCGGGCGTTGCGGACGCCTTCGGTGGAGATGCCGGTTCTGATCGACGCGTGGGAGGCCGGCTTGCGGGTGCGGCTCGGCGACCTGGACCGGGCCGAAGCCCTGCTCGACGCCGCCGAACGCCATCTGCGCGGCACCACCGCGTTCCCTTCGGACCACGCGCGGGCCTTGGTCGGCACCGCCCGGGCCGCGTGCTGCCTGGCGCGAGACGACCGGGCCGGCGCGGACAAGGCGCTGCACGAGGCGTACGCGGCCGCGCTGGCCGCCGGGGACCGGCCGATCCTGGCGCTGGTGACGGTCGGGACGGCCGCGCTCGCCGAAGCGCTCGGGCGGCCGGCGGAGGCGGCCGTGCTGCTCGGGATCGCCGCCCGCCTGCGTGGCGCGCACGACCACACCGATCACCGGGTCCGGGAGCTGACCCGCCGGGGCCGGGCCGCGCTGGGCGAGGAAGGGTTCGCCGCGGCGTACGCGGAAGGCTGGGAGCTGGACGTGGAATCCGCCGTCGCCGCAGCGGACCCGGACTCGCTGACCCGCACGTAGTGTGAGCGCCGTGTGCGTCGCGTGTGAGTGACGGCGGCCAGTCTCGGGGTTCACCTCGAGAAGGGAAATCGTCGTGCATGACGTGGTGATCGTGGGGGCAGGCCCGGTCGGGCTGTTCCTCGCCTGCGAACTCGGCCTCGCGGGCTGCTCGGTGCTGGTGCTCGAACGGGAGCCGGAGCCGCGTTCTCCGTGGCGGAGCTTCCCGCTCGGCATGCGGGGCCTCTCGGCCGGGTCGGTCGAGGCCTTCTCCCGGCGCGGAATGCTGGAACCGCTGCTGACGGCGTCGGGCGTGGACGAGCGGCCCGGCGCGGACGAGCCGGCGCCCCCGCGGTCGGCCGGCCATTTCGCCGGGACACCCCTCGACCCGGCCGACGTCGACCTCGCCCGCCTGCCCTACCGGCTGCCCGGCCCCGCCATGGACGGCATCATGACCAGCCTCGACGCGGTCGAGGAGGTGCTGGCCGAGCGGGCGGGCAAGCTCGGCGTGGAGATCCGGCGCGGCGCCGCGGTCACGGCCGTCACCCAGACCGGCAACACCGTCGCCGTCCGGGCCGGCGAGCGCGAGTACCGGGCCCGCTGGCTCGTCGGCTGCGACGGCGGGCGCAGTGCGGTGCGCCGGCTCGCGGGCTTCGACTTCCTCGGCACCGAACCGCAGCTGACCGGCTACCTCGCGCTGGCCACGCTCGCCGATCCCGGGCAGCTGAGTCCGGGCTTCACCCTGACCCCGGCGGGCATGTACCTCACGATGTCCGGCCCCGGCCACCTCGGCGTGCTGGACTTCGACGGCGGCGCGTACGACCGGTCCCGGCCGCCCACCCGCGAGCACCTGGAAGCGGTGCTGCGCCGCGTTTCCGGCACCGACGTGACGCTGACCGGCTTGCACTTCGCGTCCAGCTTCACCGACCGGGCGATGCAGACGAGCACCTACCGGCGGGGCCGCACCCTGCTCGCCGGGGACGCCGCGCACATCCACTCGCCGCTGGGCGGGCAGGGGCTCAACCTCGGCATCGGCGACGCGGTGAACCTCGGCTGGAAGCTCGCGGCGACGATCCGCGGGGACGCCCCGGAGGGCCTGCTCGACACCTACACCAGCGAACGCCACCCGGTCGGCGCGAAGGTGCTCGACTGGTCGCGCGCCCAGGTGGCGGTCATGCGGCCGGACCCGCACTCCCGCGCGATCCAGGCCGTGGTGCGCGATCTGCTTGCGACCCGCGACGGCACCACGTACGCCTTCAAGCGCACCTCGGGTACGTCGCTGCGCTACGAACTCGGCAGCGAGCACCCGCTGGTCGGCCACAACGCGCCGGATTTCCGCCTGGTGGACGGAATCCGCCTCGGCGACCTGCTGCAGGACGGCCGCGGGGTCGCCCTCGACTTCAGCGCCGACGGGCGCCTGCGCGACGCGGTGCGGCACCACGGCGACCGGATCCGGTACGCGGCCGGCCCGGCCGTCGACGACCTCGGCTTCGGCGCGGTGCTGGTCCGCCCGGACGGCATCGTCGTCTGGGCGGGCGACCGCGTCCCGGACCGCGGTTCGTTCGGCGACGCCGTCACCCGGTGGTTCACCGGCGGGGAGCCTCCGCGGGCAGGAGCTCGCTGAGCAGTTCCCGCACCCGGCGGTCGATCTCGTCGCGGATCGGCCGGACGGCCTCGATGCCCTGGCCCGCGGGGTCTTCGAGCTGCCAGTCCAGGTACCGCTTGCCGGGGAAGACGGGGCAGGCGTCACCGCAGCCCATGGTGATCACGACGTCGGCGGCTTCGACGGCGCCGGTCGTCAGCTTCTTCGGGACCGCGCCGGCCAGGTCGAGCCCGAGCTCGGCCATCGCTTCCCGCACGGCGGGGTTGATGCTGCCGGCGGGAGCCGAGCCGGCCGAGCGGACCTCGACGGCGCCGCCCGCGTGGTGGGCGAGCAGCGCGGCGGCCATCTGGGAGCGGCCGGCGTTGTGGACGCAGACGAACAGGACTTCAGGCTTGCCGGACACGGGGATCCTCACGGTCGATGGGGAAGCGGCGGCGCAGGGCGAGGGAGACGTAGACGAGACCGACGAGCACGGGCACTTCGATCAGCGGCCCGACCACCCCCGCGAGGGCTTGGCCGCTGGTGGCGCCGAAAGTGGCGATCGCGACGGCGATGGCGAGTTCGAAGTTGTTGCCCGCGGCGGTGAACGCGAGTGTGGTGGTCCGCTCGTAGCTCAGTCCCACGGCTTTTCCCAGAGCGTAGGAGCCGGCCCACATCAGTCCGAAGTAGACGAGCAGGGGCACCGCGATGCGGGCGACGTCCAGTGGCCGGCCGGTGATCTGGTCGCCCTGCAGGGCGAAGAGGACGACGATGGTGAACAGCAGCCCGTACAGCGCGACGGGTCCGGCCTTCGGCAGGAAGTTCTCCTCGTACCAGGCACGGCCCTTGGCGCGTTCGCCGAAGCGGCGGGTCAGGTAGCCGGCGGCCAGGGGGATGCCGAGGAAGATGAGCACGCTCTTGGCGATCTGCCACCCGGACACCGCGAGGCCGGCTTGCGGGAGACCGAGCCAGCCCGGCAGGACGGCGAGGTAGAACCAGCCGAGCAGGCCGAACGCGACGACCTGGAACACCGAGTTCAGCGCGACCAGCACGGCGGCGGCTTCGCGGTCGCCGCAGGCGAGGTCGTTCCAGATGACGACCATGGCGATGCAGCGGGCGAGGCCGACGATGATCAGCCCGGTCCGGTACTCCGGCAGGTCGGGCAGCAGCAGCCAGGCCAGCACGAACATCAGCGCCGGACCGGCCAGCCAGTTCAGCACCAGCGAGGGCCAGAGCAGCCGTCGGTCGCGGGTGACGGCGCCGAGCCGGTCGTAGCGGACCTTGGCCAGCACCGGGTACATCATCACCAGCAGGCCGAAGGCGATCGGCAGCGAGATCCCGTCCACCTGCACCGCGGACAACGCCGTGTTCAGGCCGGGCACCCCACGGCCGGCCAGCAGCCCGGCGACCATCGCGGCGGCGATCCACACCGGCAGCAGCTTGTCCAAGGTGGACAGCCGCGGCGCCGGCGTCCGCGTGCCGGCCGCGGTCACGCCGTGACCGGTTCGCCCGTGGTGGTCAGCACCGCCGACAGCCGCGCCAGCACCTCGGGGTGCACGCGGTAGTAGATCCAGGTGCCGCGGCGGTCCCCCGTGATCAGCCCCGACTCGCGCAGCACCTTCAGGTGGTGGGAGATGGTCGGCCCGGTCAGGTCGAAGGCGTCGGTCAGGTCGCACACGCACGCCTCGCCGCCGGCGTGGGAGGCGATCAGCGACAGCAGCCGCAGCCGCACCGGGTCGGCCATCGCCTTGAACAGCTGCGAGAGCTGGACCGCCTGCTCCTGGCTCAGCGGCTCCCTCGCCAGCGGCGCACAGCAGGCGTCCATCGCGACCAGCGGCAGTTGCTTCGACATTTCTCTATATTGACAGACTTCCAGATAGCGGGCAAGCTGAGTGCACTCTGCTTAGACAAACATCTATCCAAGGAGGCAGCGACGATGTCCAGGGTGCAACTGGCACTGCGGGTCGGCGACCTGGCGGGCTCGATCGACTTCTACTCGAAGCTGTTCGGCACCGAGCCGGCCAAGCTCCGGCCCGGCTACGCGAACTTCGCGGTCGAGGAGCCGGCGCTGAAGCTGGTGCTGCTGGAGGGCGAACCCGGCCAGGAGACGGCGCTGGACCACCTGGGCGTGGAAGTCGAGTCCACGGACCAGGTCGACGCGGCGACGAAGCGGCTGACCGGCGAAGGCCTCGAGACGCTCACCGAGGACGACACCACGTGCTGCTACGCGGTGCAGGACAAGGTCTGGGTCCACGGGCCGGGCAAGGAGCCGTGGGAGGTCTACACGGTGAAGGGCGACTCGGCGACGTACGGGAGCGACAGCGCCGCACTGGCCACCCCGGCGACGTGCTGCACCCCGGACGCGGAAACCGGCGCGGCGGCCAAGCCCGCGGGCTGCTGCGGCTGAGGGCCGGAGCCGGTGCGCAATCGAGGGGCGCACCGGCTCCCCCGCCGTTTAGGTGCCGACGCGCGTGCTGCGGCGTTCGACCATGACGACGTCGCGCCAGACGCCGCGGTGCCGGCCGACGCGTTCGCGGATGCCCACCTCCCGGAACCCGGCTCGGCGGTGCAGTTCCCGGCTGGCGGTGTTCTCGGGGAACACGCCGCTCTGGATCGTCCAGATCCCCGCGGTTTCGGTCGAGGTGATCAGGGCCGCCAGCAGGGCTTGCCCGACTCCGCGGCCCCGCGCCTCGGGATCGACGTAGACGCTGTGCTCGACGACCCCGTCGTAGACGCAGCGCGAGGACAGGGCGGAGACCGCCGCCCAGCCGATGACCCGCCCGTCCCGGCCGAGGGCGACCAGCCGGTGCTCCGGCAGGTGGGCGGCGTCCCAGGCCGGCCAGCCGGGCGCGGCGGTCTCGAAGCTCGCGTGCCCGGTGTCGAGGCCGGCTTGGTGGATGCCCAGCACCCGGTCCGCGTGCCCGGCCGTCATCGCCACCACCTCGACCGGCTTGGCGGCGCGGATGATCGCAGACTGGAGACGGTCCCCGACCTCGTGGGTGACGCGGACGTCGATGCCGGCGAGCCCCGCGTCTCGCAGGAGCTTTCGGTACCGCTCGGCGGTGAGCGCGCCGCCGACGCATTCGACGGCGCCCGCCCTCGTCGCGCGCTCGGCGTCGGTCAGCGTGGCGTCGGCCAGGATGTCGGTGATCCCGAGGCGGCCGCCGGGCCGCAGCACGCGGGCGATCTCGCCGAACACCGCCGGCTTGTCGGCCGACAGCGCGATGACGCAGTTGGAGATGACGACGTCGACCGAGGCGTCCGGCAACGGGATCCGCTCGATCGTGCCCTTGACGAATTCGGCGTTCGGGACGCCGGCCTGCTCGGCGTGCCGCCGGGCCAGGGTGAGCATCTCGTCGGTCATGTCCAGGCCGATCGCCCGGCCGCCCGGCCCGACGCGGCGGGCGGAGAGCAGGACGTCCAGCCCGCCGCCGGAGCCGAGGTCGAGCACGGTCTCGCCGGGCTTCAGCTCGGCGACGGCCAGGGGGTTGCCGCAGCCGAGGCTGGTCGCGGTCACCTCGGCCGGGACCTCCGCGCCGGCGTAGTGGACGGCACCGAGCCGGTCGGCGTCCCCGGCGCCGGTGAGCATCCCGGTTCCGTCGCCGGCGAGGGCTTGCCGGGCCGCGGCGGCGTACCGGTCACGGACGGCGTCCCGGTCGGGGTTCATCGCGCCTCCCGGGAGGCGGCTTGGGCGAACGACCGGACCCCGCGGCCCATGACGACGTCCGCGGCGCTCGGGAAGCAGGACACGCACTGTTCGTTGACCCGGTAGAGCCGGGCGGTCCCCCGCGGCTCCCCGAGCACGAACCCGGTGTCGGCGAGGACTTTGAGGTGCGCGGAGACGGTGGACTGGCCGACGCTGACCCGTTCCACGACTTCCCCCACCGTCATCGGGCCGCCGGTCTCGGCGAGCAGGTTGAGGATCTGCACCCGCGTCGGATCGGCCAGGGCGCGAAACCACCCGGCGTAGGTCTCGGCGGTACTCCGATCCAGCACGGCAGCCCCTTTCATCGTCCATCGACGATAGACGATGAAGACGGCTTTGCCCAGGCTGAGCCGCGCTTACTCGGCGTCGAGGAGCTCCGTGGGCAGCCCGAGGTGCTCGACGATCCGCTCCACAGCGTCGCCGACCCGCACGAAGTCCTCCCCCAGCGGATCCATCACCAGACGGCGGACGGTGGCCACGTGCCCGGGCGCCGAGGCCGCGAGGTGTGCCCGGCCGGCGTCGGTCAGCGTCGCCGTCGTGAAGCGGCGGCCCTGGCCGGTGCAGACCTCGCGCCGCACCCAGCCGCGGTTTTCCAGGCGCGCCACCGCGTGCGAAATCCGCGGCAGTGATCCGTTGGCCATCTCCGCGATCTCGCTCATCCGCAGGCTTTCCCCCGGCACCACCGAGAGCCGGGCCAGGATCATGTAGCCCAGCAGCGTCAGGTCGGCGTCGCGCAGCAGCTGGCTCTCCAGCGCGCCCGGCAGCGTGAGCAGGACCTTCGCGAGGTTGATCCACGCACGCCGCTCGTCTTCGCCGAGCCAGCGGACCGGCTCCTCTTCGCTCACGCCCTTGACTTTAACACGCAACCCAACCTACCGTTTGGGTTTAACACGCAACCCAAGGAGCAGCGATGACCACCATCCCCAAGCCGGCCACGGCCACCGTCCTCCGGCTCGGCTTCGCCCTGCTGGCGGCCGCCGCGGCGAACACCGCCATCGCGCTCGGCGCGCTCGCGCTCGACGACGGCGGGATCGGCATGGGCCTGTCCCCCGCCTCCTACCTGCCCGCCACCGCCGCCGGGCTGCTGCTGGGCACCGTCGGCTGGTTCGTGATCGCCCGCCGCGCCCCGAAGGCGCTGCGCGTGGCCGTCCCCGCTGCCCTCGTCTTGACCTGGGTCCCGGACCTGCTGCTGTTCAACGCGGGCGCCACCGCGGCCAACGTCTTCGGGCTGATGCTCATGCACCTCGTCGTCGCCACGGCCGTCGTCGCCGCGCTCCGCCCGACCCTGGCCCCGGCCCCGGCCGCGGACGGCGTGCCGACGGCCGGCTAGCTCCGGCTAGCTCGCCGAGAGGACCGTGCGGGCGCTCAACCGGCCCTTCTCCGGCGCCCGCCTGACCCGGCCGGCCGCGACCGCCGCGGTCAGCGCGCCGACGGCGTCCTCGGCGCGGTAGATCGTCTCGAGCAGCGTGAACCGCTGCAGCTCGGCGACCGTGCCGGAGCCCCGGCGGCCCAGTTCCGCCTGCAGCGCCCGCCGCAACGGCAGCAGCTGCGGGGTGAGCGAGATGTCGACCAGC
Organism: Amycolatopsis sp. A133; assembly: GCF_031082405.1. Lineage (GTDB taxonomy): Bacteria > Actinomycetota > Actinomycetes > Mycobacteriales > Pseudonocardiaceae > Amycolatopsis. The sequence continues at coordinate 194,209 of NZ_JAVHJU010000057.1, read as the reverse complement.
GTGCGCTCGGCGTCACCCGGGTCGCGGTACCGGATGCCGGCGAACTCGTCCACCGCCCACAGCTCGTTCTTGAACGTCGCCAGGTGCCGGCTGTCCGCCGTCGCGAAGATTAGCACCCGCGCGCTCCCGTCCTCGGCCACCAGGTCCACGGCCACCGCGCACGCGAGTCCCGCCGCCCGCAGCCGCTCCCGGTGGTCCGTGCCCGGCTCGGCCACGAGCACGACCTCGTGGGCCTTGCCCCGCACCAGGGATTCCGGCCAGGCGCCGGACAGGTGCGCCAGCATCGGCCCGGCGGCCTCGACGTCACAGAGGCTCGCGACCGTCCGCACGGCCAGTCCCGCCGGTGCCCCGCCCGGCGCAGCCCGGCCCACGAGCACCGCCTCCAGGTGGTGGCCGTCCAGCCGGTCGGCGAACTCGCCGAACACACCGAAGGCGTCGGCCGCGAAGTCGCCGCACTCGACGTACGTGCCGCCGCGCGGCGAGCGCAGCACGGTCGCCGTCCACGCGTCGAGGTACCGCACCAGCACGTCACGCTCGACGGAAACGTGCGGGTCGGGACGCCCGGCGCGCTCGGCCACGCTTCCGGTTGTACCGCACCCGCCCGCCCGTCACCAGACCCCGAGATCGAAGCGGCCGGTTTCGATTTCCGGGGAAACCCCCGGCCGGCCCCGCCCCTGACCGCCGGGCTCTCAGAGTTCTCCCAGAACCTCCCGGGAACCGGCCAGGCGGGCGGGCCACGCTCGCCGCATGACGATCGAAATACGCGGCCTGACCAAGCGGTACGGGCCCGACACCGTGGTGGACGACCTGTCGTTCACCGTCGAACCCGGACAGGTGACCGGATTCCTCGGACCGAACGGCGCCGGCAAGTCCACGACCATGAAGATGATCGTGGGCCTGGCCGCGCCGACCCGGGGCACGGTCACCGTCGGCGGGCGCCGCTACCGCGACCTCCCCGTGCCGCTCGCCGAGGTGGGCGCCCTGCTCGACGCCGGTGCCGTCCACGGTGGCCGGAAGGCCTTCGACCACCTGCTGGCCCTCGCGGTGAGCAACGGCCTCCCCCGGCGCCGCGTCGGCGAAGTGCTCGCCCGGACCGGGCTGGAAGGCGTGGCGGGCAAGCGGGCCGGCGGGTTCTCGCTCGGGATGCGGCAGCGCCTCGGCATCGCGGCGGCCCTGCTCGGCGACCCGCGGGTGCTGATCTTCGACGAGCCGGTGAACGGCCTCGATCCCGAAGGGATCCGCTGGATCCGGGACTTCATGCGGTCCCTCGCCCGCGAAGGCCGGGCGGTGCTGGTGTCCAGCCACCTGATGAGCGAAATGGCGCAGACCGCCGACCACCTGGTCGTCATCGGCCGGGGGAAGCTCGTCGCCGACACCGCCGTGACCGAGCTCGTGCGCGGCGAGGGCACCGTGCTCGTCCGCACCCCCGACCCCGGCCTCGCGCGCCTGCTGGCCACCGCCGGGGCCACCGTGCGGGAAGGCTCCGAGGCTTCGCTCGTGGTCTCCGGCATGACGAGCGCGGAGATCGGCAAGCTCGCCGCCTACCACGGCGTCGTCCTCGCCGAGCTGACCCCGCAGCGCGTCTCACTGGAAGACGCCTTCATGGAACTGACCAAGGACAGCGTCGACTACCAGGGGGCCACCGCATGAGCGTGCCCTTCACCCGCTCCGTCCGCGCGGAGTGGATCAAGCTGCGCAGCCTGCGCTCCACCTGGTACACCGTGGCGTGCCTGTTCGCGGTCGGGCTCGGCATCACCGGCCTCGCCATGAACGCCGCCGCGAAGCAGTACCCCGGCGACGAGCCGTGGGACCCGACCGGGCGCAGCCTGACGTCCTACATCGTCGCGCAGCTGATCATCGGCGTGCTGGGCATCCTGATCGTGACCGGCGAGCACGCGACCGGACTGATGCAGACGTCGCTGATCGCCACGCCGCGCCGGCACCGGCTGCTGGCGGCCAAGGTGGTCGTGGCCGTCGCCGTCGCCGTGGTGGCCGGCCAGGTGCTGATGTGCGCCGCCTTCTTCCTCGGCCAGGCCGTCCTCGCCGCCCACGGCGTGCCGCACGCGGGGATCGGGGATCCCGGCGTCCTCTCCGCCGTGGCGGGCGGCGGGCTCTACCTGGCGGCGATCGCGCTGCTCGCGGCCGGGCTCGGCACGATCATGCGCGCCACGGCGGGTGCGCTCGCCACGCTGGTCGGGATCGTCTTCCTGGTCCCCGCCCTCGCGGGCCTGTTCCCCTCGTGGGTGCAGCAGCTCTTCTTCTACTGGCCGACGCTCGGCGCGTCCGCGGTCCTGAAGACGGTGCCCGACCCGGACTTCCCGCACCCGTGGCTGAACCTGGCCGGGATGTGCGCCGGGGTCGCCGCCTTGCTGGCCGCCGCGTTCGTGGTCTTCCGGCGCCGGGACGTCTGATGCGGGAAGCGGGCCGGGGACTGGTGGCGGCCGTCGCCGCGCTGCTCGCCATGGCCGTGGTCGCCGCGGCCGGGCTGGCCCTCCTGGGCGCCGGCCGCGGCGGGGACCTCGGCGCACTGACCGCGGCGGCCGTCGCACTGGCCGTGGGCGGCACGGCGGAGGTCGGGGCGACGCCGGCGGCCGGGCTCCCGGTCGCCGTGCGGGGCGGCATCGAGGTGATGCCGCTCGGGGTTTCCCTGGCGGGCGCGGCGGTCCTGGCGTGGCTGCTGCTGCGGCGGCGGGAAAGCGGGCTCCTCGTCCGCGGCGCCGTGGCGGCGGTCGCCTTGCCGATCGGCCTGTGCGCTTTCGCTTTGCCGGCGCGGGGAAAGCTGCCGCTGCCGGACGGCGTCGCGACCGGCGGCTGTGTCCGCAGCGGCGGTTCGCCTCGCCTGCCCCGGTCCGGCGCGCTGGACGCCGGGTTCTCCGTCGCGGCCGGGCCGACGGTGGTGGGCGCGGCCGTCTGGACGCTCGTGGTGCTCGCAGCGTGCTGGGCCGTCACCCGGTTCCCGGCCCTCACCAGGGTCGTGAGTGGTAAAGCGGGTTCTAACCCGCCTTACCACTCACGACGCCGTCGGGGCCGGCGCACTTTGTGGTGGCTCGCGGGCGGGAGCGCGGTGCTGGGCGTGGCCGCCGCCTGGGCGTTCGGCGGCCCGGCCGCGGCCGGGGCCGTGCTGCTCGTCCTGCCCCAGCTGGTGTTCGGGGTGCTGCTGCTGGGGCTCGGCGTGCCGTGGACGGTCACCACCACGGGCCTGGCTTCCTGCGCCCCGGACCTCCCGCCGGGTGGCCTGGCGTCTTGGGTGACGGCGGCGGTGCTGCTCGCGTGCGGCGTCGCCGCCCGAAGCCGGCGGCCCGGCGACCCGCTGCGCCGGGCCGTGGTGAGCGCCGCGCGGCTCGCTCCGGCGGCCGCTGCCGTGCTCGCCGCCGGGACGCTGCTGTCGCGGGCTTCGCTCGAAGTCGCCGTGAGCGCGTTCGGCATGTCGTTTCCCGTCTTCGACGCGCGGTTGACGGCGAACCCGCTGCTCGCGCTGGTGGCCGGGCTCGCGGGCGGAGCGGTAGCCGGCTTCGCGGGCTCCCTGCTCGCCGACGGGATCTCCGTATCCTCGCGGGCATGGAAGCGATGACGTCCCGGCTGCTGGTGGTGGACGACGAGGCCACCGTGCGCGAGCTGCTCTCCGCCGCGCTGCGGTTCGCGGGCTTCCGGGTGACCTCCGCGGCGACGGCGGGGGAAGCCGTCGCCGCGGCCACCGCGGAGCCGCCCGACCTGGTCCTGCTGGACGTCATGCTGCCGGACATGGACGGCTTCGAGGTGGTCCGGCGGCTGCGCGAGCGGCGCCCGGGCCACGGCGCGCCGGTGCCCGTCCTGTTCCTCACCGCGCGGGACCGCCCGTCGGACAAGGTCACCGGCCTCTCCCTCGGCGCCGACGACTACGTGACGAAGCCCTTCGACCTGGCGGAGCTGATCGCGCGGATCCGCGCGATCCTCCGCCGGACGGCGGGTCACCCGGCGGGTGTGCTCACGGTGGGCCCGCTCGCGCTCGACGCCGAGGGCCACCAGGTCACGCGCGAGGGAGAGGTCGTCCGCCTGTCCGCCACCGAGTTCCGGCTGCTGCGCTACCTGATCGAGAACGCCGGGCGGGTGGTCTCGAAGGCGCAGATCCTCGACCGCGTGTGGCGTGACGACTTCGGCGGGGACGCCGGCATCGTCGACACCTACATCTCCTACCTGCGGCGCAAGATCGACACCGGGGAGCCGAAGCTCATCCACACGGTGCACGGCGTCGGTTACGTGCTGCGGGAGCCCCGGCGGTGACGCGGCTTTCCCTGCGGGCCCGGCTGCTGCTGCTCACCGCGGGCCTGCTGCTCGCCGGCCTGACCCTCATCGGCGCGCTGGTTTCCGGCCGGCTGGAGCGCTTCCAGCTCGACCGCCTCGACGGGCAGCTGCGGTCGATGACCGAGCTCATCTCCCTCACGGCGGGGCCGCCCCCGGCCGCGAACCCGGCCGTGCGGCCCGATCTCGTCGATCCCGCGCTCGAGCTGTTCGGGACGCCGTACGTCGTGTACTTCGACGCGAGCGGCGCGGCGGCGGGCGGGCTCCATTCGTCGCGGGTGGACGGTGCGACGCTGCCGTCGCTCGACGCGCTGCGGACGGTCCCGGCCGGCGGGGCGGCGGTCGACCTCGACGCCGCCGACGGGTCGCAGCGCTGGCGGGCCATCGCGCGGCCGGCCGTCCGCTGGGGCGGGACGGTCGTTTCGGCCGCGCCGCTCGCCGAAGCGGACGCCACGATCGCGCAGCTGCGGACGAGCAGCCTGGTCACCGGCGCCGCGCTGCTCGTCGTGCTGACCGCGGCCGGCTGGTTCGCACTGGGCCGCGGCTTGCGGCCGTTGCGCCGGATCGAGCACACGGCCGCGGCGATCGCCGGCGGCGACCTCACCCGCCGCGTCCCGGACCTCGCGTCGCCCGGGACGGAGATCGGGCACCTGGCGGCGTCGCTCAACACCATGCTCGGCCAGCTGGAGGGGGCCTTCGCCGACCGGGCCGCGTCCGAGGCCCGGATGCGGACCTTCGTCTCGGACGTCAGCCACGAACTGCGCACACCGCTGTTCGGCATCAAGGGTTCCACGGAGCTCTACCGGATGGGGGCGCTGACCGGACAGTCCGATGTGGACGAAACGATGCGCCGCATCGACCGCGAAGCCACCCGGCTCACCGCGCTGACCGAGGACCTGCTGTTGCTCGCCCAGCTCGACGAGGCCCCCGAGGAACACCTCGACCGGGCACCGATGGACCTGCGCACCCTCGCCGTCGACGCCCGCCACGACCTGCGGGCCCTCGACCCGGCCCGCCCGGTTTCCCTGACCGGGCCGGGCGGTTCGGGCCTGCCCGGCCCGGCCCCGGTCGACGCCGACGAGGCCCGGCTGCGTCAGGTCGTCACCAACCTCGTCGGCAACGCGGCCGCCCACACCCCACCGGGCACCCCCGTCCGCATCGGCGTGGGCACGGCGGACGGCCGCGCGGTGCTCGAGGTGGCCGACGACGGCCCGGGAATGACGGCCGAGCAGGCGAGCCGCGTGTTCAACCGCTTCTACCGGGCCGACCGCTCCCGGACCCGCACCCCGGGCGCCGACGCGGGTCTGGGTCTGGCGATCGCCCGGTCACTGGCCCGCGCCCACGGCGGTGAGGTGGAGCTGGAGACCACCTTCGGCGAAGGCGCCTGTTTCCGGCTGGTGCTGCCGTTGGCGGACAACGAGTCCACGGGCTGACGTCACATCCGCCCGGCGAGCTCCCCCGCGACGTCGACAGCGATCTCCCGGGCCCGGACCGCGAGCGGGGACGCGGTGCGCCCCGCGGGCCAGTACAAGGACACCTCACGGGTCGGCGCCGGCTTCAGCCCGTGGATGGCGAGCTGGTCGTCGGACCAGGCGTCGTGGCCGTGCAGGGCCAGCCAGGGCAGCACCGCCCAGCCGATGCCCGCGCGCACCATCGACAGGATCGTTTCGTGGCCCGTCGTGCGGAACACGAACCGCGGCTGCGCGCCGGCGCGGGCGAGCGTCCGCTCCAGCCACCGCTGGTGGTGGGTGAGCGGCCACGCGACCATCGGGACGTCGTCGAGCAGCTTCGCCCGGACCGGGCCGTCCGGCACCGCGCCGGCGCCCGTGACCAGGAGGTACGGCTCGTCGAACAGCTTCACCTGCTCGACCTCGCCCTCGACCGGGCCGTCGTGGAACAGCAGGTCGAGCTCCCCGGTGCGCGGATCCTCCGGGGCCACGTCGGTCAGCCGGATGTCGCAGCCGGGGTGCTCGTCCAGCAGCCGGCGGATGACAACCGGCAGGATCAGGTTCGACACGCTCTGGAACGTGCCGATGTCGATGCGGCCGTGGCCCGCCCGGAACCGGTCGACGGCGTCGGTCAGCACCTGCGCCTGCGCCAGCAGCTCGCGGCCGTGGGCCAGGACCACCTCGCCGAGCGGGGTGATCCGGACGGGCCTCGGCCCGCCGGGCCGGTCGAAGACCGGGCCGCCGACGGCCTTCTCCAGCGCGGCGACCTGCTGGCTCACCGACGACTGGGTGTAGCCGAGCCGGGCGGCCGCCTGCCCGAACGTCCCTTCCCCCGCGATCGCCGCCATGGTCCTCAGGTGACGCAGCTCGAAGTCGGCCATGGCTCCTAACATAGCCGTTGGCGATCGACTCGATCGGAAATCATCGTTTTTCGTGATGGATCGGCCGCCCTAGCGTGGGTGCCATGACGATCTCGAGCACGCTCACCCCGGCGGCCCCGGCCCGGTTGCCCCAGCTGGTCTGGGCCTTGGCGGCCACCCACTTCGTCGGCCGGGCCGGCGGGGTGGTGCGGTCGTTCCTGGTGCTGTACCTGACCCAGGCGCAGCACCTCTCCCCCGCGACGGCGGGCACGGTGGTCGCGGCCGTCGGTGCCGGGGACATCGGCTCCCAGTTGCTCGGTGGCTGGCTGGGCGACCGGATCGGCCGGCGCACCACGATGCTGGTGGGGTTCCTCGGGGCCGCCGTGGCGCTCGCCGCGCTCGGATCGGCGGATTCGCTGCCGGCGATCTGGGTGGCCGCCGCCGGGGTCGGGCTGACGCTCGAGCTGTTCCGCCCGGCCGGGGCGGCCGCCGTGGCCGACCTGCCCGCGCCGCAGCGGATCCGCGCGTTCGGGTTGCTCTACTGGGCGGCCAACCTCGGCTTCTCGGTCGCCACGGTCACGGCCGGGGTCCTGGCGAAGCACGGGTACGGGCTGCTGTTCTGGATCAACGTCGGGGCCTCGCTGGCCGCGGCGCTGATCGTCTGGTGGCAGGTCCCGGAAACCCGTCCGGCGGGGCCGGTGCGGACGCGGCGGGCGCTGCTGCCCGTGGTGCGGCGCGACCGGCTGATGCTCGCGATGCTGGCGATCCACGTCGGCTACTTCACGCTGTTCCTGCAGACGTTCACGACGTTGCCGCTGCTGATGGTGGACGGCGGTCTCGGTCCCGGGACGTACGGCGCGGTGCTGGCCCTGAACGGGATCGCCGTCGTGGCCCTCCAGCCGTGGGCGGTCCGGCTGCTCGCCGCCCGCGACGCCCACGCGGTGTCGGCGGTCTCCATGCTGCTGGTCGGGGCCGGGGCCGCGCTCGGCGCCGTCAGCCACGGCACCGCGGGCTTCGCCGGCTCGGTCCTGGTCTGGACGCTCGGCCAGATCGGGATCGCCGTCCGGTTCGGCGACACCTTCGCCGCGCTTGCGCCGGCCGAGCTGCGTGGCGGGTACCTGGGCCTCGCCTCGGCCACCTGGAGCGTCGGCGCGGTGCTCGGCCCGCTGGCCGGCACCGCACTGCTCGGCCTGGCCGGAGCGAGCGCACTCGGCTCGGCGTGCGCGCTCGCCGGGATCGCCCTGTTCACCGCCCAGCGGGCGCTCGGGCCGGCCCTGCGCCGCCGGACCGCCACGCACGACCGACCCCTCGAATCGAAGGAGAGCTCCCCATGAGCACGTACGTCCTCATCCACGGTGGCGGCGACGCCGGCTGGTCCTGGCACCTGGTCGCCGCCGAGCTGCGGAGCCGCGGCCACGAGGTGGTGGCCCCGGACCTGCCCGCCGACGACGCGGCGGCCACGCTCACCGGCTACACCGACGCGGTCGTCGAAGCCGTCGGCGACCGGACGGACGTGGTCGTCGTCGGCCACTCGTTCGGCGGATTCACCGCACCGCTGGTCGCCGAGCGGCTCGGCGCCGGGCTGCTGGTCCTGGTGGCCGCCATGATCCCCGCGCCCGGCGAATCCCCCGGCGACTGGGGCCGCAACACCGGGTACGGCGAGGCCGTCCGGGCGCAGGCGGCCCGCGACGGCGGCCGCACCGGCCACGCCGACCCGTACGTCGGCTTCTACCACGACGTACCGCGGGCGCTGGCGGAAGAGGCGCTGAGCCGGGAGCGGGCCCACCCCTCGGCCGCCGCGATGGAAGAGCCGTGGCCGCTGGACGCGTGGCCGGATGTGCCCACCCGGTTCGTGGTGGGCAGTGAGGACCGCTGCTTCCCGCCGGACTTCCTCCGCGGCCTGGCGGCCGACCGGCTCGGCGTCGTCCCGGACGAGATCGCCGCCGGTCACTGCGTCGCGCTGAGCCGCCCGGCGGAACTGGCCGGTCTCCTCGACAGCTACCGATGACGTCGTTCCCGGGCGGGGCCCCGCCCGGGAACGGCCGGCGGGTCAGCAGGGACCGATGGACGACGCCTGGTCGTTCGGGGTCTTGCCGACGTAGCTGAGCGCCGTGCCCGCGTTCATCACCGTGTCGTTGCGGCCGGCGTAGTTCTCGTGCCAGTACCAGCAGTACACCTGGCCCGTGTTGTTGACCCACGAGCTCAGCTGGTCGGACCAGGTCCCGTTGTTGTTGTTGTGCTTGGAGCTGCGGCACCCCGCGCAGGGGAAAGCCCGCAGGTCCGGGTAGGCGGCACCGGCGGGGATGACCAGCACGGTGCCCCCGAAGTCCTGGTGCTCGTAGAAGCAGACCGAACTCGCCGGGCAGGACTCGAGCACGGAGGCCGGCAGCGCGGCCGGCGCAGCCGCGGCGACACCGGTGATCGTCAGGAAAAAGGTGGCACCGATGCCCGCGAGCGCGGCGAAACGGGATCGAAATCTCGGCATCTGCTATTACTCCCTTTCGGTGGGCGGTAATGCAGGCGAGTTTAACCAGCACGCCACAAGAAATTCGTTGTCACATCGCGCAAATCCACATCCGCCACCGAGCGCCGGTTTGACACGACGCACAATCAGGCCCACGCACCGGCCAGCAGGCGGGCGACGGCCGCGGTCAGGACGCGGATCCCCTTCGTCGAGCCGGGATCGAACCCGGTCACCTCGCGCACCCGCCGGAGGCGGTAGTCGAGCGTCCGGGGGTGGACGTGCAGCGCGACGGCGGCACGGAGCCGGTTCATGTCGCTGCGGTAGTAGACGTCCAGCGTCGTCACGAGGTCCGGACCGTTCGCCAGCCGCCGCGCGACGTCGCGGAGCCACTGGTCCACCTCGGGCACCCGCACGACGCCGAGTTCGACAAAAACGTCCCCGATCCCGGGCACCACCCGCGGAATCCGCTGCACCGGCGCGACCTCGGCCACCCGGCGGGCCATGGACACGGTCTCGGGCAGCCGGGCCGCCGGGCCGGTCGCGGCGCCGACGCGGCAGGGCCCCGCCACCGCGTCGGCGATGTCGCGCACCACGGGCAGCGCGTCGTCCGACGGCGTCTCCCGCGGGGCGCACGCGGGCAGCAGCGCCAGCAGCTCGTCCGGCCGCCGCCAGGCGATCGGCACGGCGTGCATCTTGAACACCGACTCGACGAGCTCGTCGGTGTCGTCGTCGCGGCCGGGCGGCCGGCCGGGGAACCGCAGCACCACGGCGACGTAGTGGTCGTGCAGGCAGACACCGAGGTCGTGCGCGAGGGAGGCGGCCGACAGGTCACCGGCCAGCAGCAGCTCGACGAGGTCGTGCAACCGCTTTCCCACCGAAAGCCGGAGCCGCTGCGCGGCGAGGTACCCGTCGAGGTACCGGCCACTGCCCCGGGCGCCCTGCTCGCCGAACCAGGCCGTGAGGCGCAGCAGTTCCGCCAGGTCGTCCCCGGCAGCGACCTCGTTGATCTCGCGCAGCATCAGGGTGGCGTGCAGGGCGAGGACGTGTTGCGCCGCGCCGGTGGACAGCCCTTCTTCGGCCCGTTTCCGGCCGATGTCCCCGATATACGCGAGGTCCTCGTCGGAAAGCGGCCGGCTTTCCCGGACCAGCTCGACCGTATGACGGCGGAACCAGACCGCATAATCCAGCATTTCCGCCCGTCCGCGCGGATTCTCGGCACGGATCCGGTATTCCGGTAGTTCGCTTTCGTAGACTTCCAGTTCGGCCCGCGCGTTGGCGTCGGCCCGTTTCATCAGTTCTTCCAGCAGACCGCTCATCCCGATCCCCCCGAATCCCTTGCCCGTCCATCGACCGCGGATACCGTTCCGTTACGCCGAGCCGGACGGCACCGGCACGTGGGGCAGGCGGGGAGCCCGCCATGGCGGGCGGGCCGCCCCGCGGGTTACGTTGGTCGTCGCGATGGTTGAACAGACAGCCGTCTTCCCGCAGCAACTCAGGGAGAACGGCATGAGCAGTGGTCAGGACTGGCAACGCGACAAAGAAGCCTTCGTCGCCGCCTTCGCGGCCGGCGGGATCACTCCGGGGCCCCTGGCCCGGCAGTTCGCCCAGCTGACGCGCACCCTGCTCACCGCACCCACCGTCGAAGACGTCCTGCAGCGCGTGCTCGAGGCCACGACCGTGATGGTTCCCGCCGCCGACCTCGCCAGCTTCACCCTCCTCGACGCCGACGGCCACTTCCACACCCCGGCGGAAACCGACGAGGTCGCCATCGAACTCGACCGGCTGCAGTACCGCTTCCGGGAGGGGCCCTGCGTCGAAGCCGCCGAGCCCGGCGGCCCGGCCGTCGCGATCGCCCCGGACCTCACCGCCGAACCGCGCTGGCCCAAATGGGCGCCGGCCGCGACGCAGCTCGGGATGGGCTCGGTCCTCTCCACCGCCCTCATCAGCGGACCGCCCACCGGCGAGTCCAGCGGCGCCCTCAACGTCTACTCCCGTTCCCGGCACGGCCTCGACGCCGCCGACCGCGACGTCCTGCTGCTCCTGGCCACCCACGCCTCCCTCGCGCTGGCCGCCACCGACGCCGTCACCCGCGCGGAACTGCAGGCCGCCCACCTGCGCAAAGCGATCGACAGCCGCGACGTCATCGGCCAGGCCAAAGGCATCATCATGGCGCGGCGAGGGGTCTCCGCGGACGCCGCGTTCGACATCCTCCGGCGGACGTCCCAGGACCTCAACGTCAAACTCGCCGACCTCGCCCGGACGCTCGCCGGCCGCCACACCGAAATCGACCTCCCCACCCGCTGACCGCTGGGCCGGATGGCTGTGGTGCCCCTGGAAGACGTTGCCCCTGGCAGACGCCGTGCGCTACGTTGCGTGTCAGTGTCGATGCGTTCCGGATAACCCTGGGGTTGACGATGGTCATCACACGCTGCGCGGCGCTTTCCGCCACTCTCGCACTGACGACGACCCTCACCGTCGCGCCGCAGGCCGCCCACGCGAACGCGTCGCCGAACGCGGTCGTCGTCTGGGACAGCAACGCGCAGACCGCCATCTGGGACGTCGCGCAGCAGGCGCCGCCGCAGGTCGCCGGGCGCGGGTTCGCGATGGTCAGCGGCGCGGTCTACGACGCGGTGAACGCGATCGCCGGCACGCCCTACCGGCCCTACCTCGGCGCACCGCGGGCCAACGGCCGCGAATCGGCGGACGCCGCCGTCGGCACGGCCGCCTACCAGGTGCTGGACGCGATTTTCCCGGCGCAGGAGGAAAGACTGCGCACGCAGTACGACGAGTGGCTCGCCGGCATCCCGGACGGACCGGCCAAGCGCGGGGGCCTCCGGGTCGGTGCCGAGGCGGCCGCCGCGATGATCACGGCACGGCGCGACGACGGCGCCTTCGACCCCCGGCCCTGGACCGTCGGCACCGAACCGGGGCAGTACCGCCCGACACCGCCGGGCTTCGAAAACACCGGCGCCTGGGTCGGCTTCCTCAAGCCGTTCGCCGTTCCGGACGCGACCGAGTTCCGCACGCCCGGCCCGCCGTCGGTGACGAGCCGCGCGTTCACCCGCGATTTCGCCGAGGTCAAGCGGCTCGGCTCGAAGACGAGCACCGTCCGCACCGCGGACCAGACCGAGGCGGCGCTCTGGTGGCACGACCGGCGTTCCGTCAGCTGGGGGATGAAGCGCGACCTCGCCGTCACCCAGCGGCTCAGCGTGCTGGAGACCGCGCGTTTCTACGCACTCGCCGACTTCACCGGCACCGACGGCGCGATCGCCTGCGCGAACGACAAGGAGTTCTGGCACTTCTGGCGGCCGGTCACCGCCATCCGGACCGCCGGCACCGACGGAAACCCGGCCACCACCCCCGACCCCGGCTGGACTCCGCTGGTGGTCACCCCGCCGAACCCCGACTACCCCTCCGGGCACACCTGCCGCACCGCCGCGCAGATGACGGCGTACGCGCGGTTCTTCGGCCGGGACAGGGTTCCGTTCAGCGCGTTCAGCGTCGACAGCGGCACCACGCGGCACTTCGGCAGCTTCTCGCAGGCCACTGCCGAAGTGGTCGAAGCACGCATCTGGGCGGGCATCCACTTCCGCTCCGCGGACGTCGACGGCACCGGGCTCGGCACAGCCGTCGGCAACCACATCACGAAGCACTACTTCCAGCCGCGCCGGTGACCGAGCGCACGGGAACCTGGTCAACCGGGCCGAAGTAGGCGAGGATCCCCCGGTGCCGGAAATCAGAGGATTCAGCCTGCTCGCCCGGATCGGGCTGACCTGTTACGCGGTGGTGCACCTGATCGTCGCGTGGCTCGCGGCCCAGGTGGCGCTCGGGGACCACGAGAAAGCCGACAAGGCCGGCGCGCTGCAGCTGGTCGCCTCGGGCGGCGGGGCGTGGCTGCTCTGGCTGGTCGCCGCCGGGACGGGCGTGCTGGCGCTGTGGCAGCTCACCGAAGCGATCACCGGCCACCGGCACGTCTCTCCGCGACGCCGCCGGGTGCGCCGGATCACCAGCGGCGTCGAAGTCGTCCTGTACGGGCTCGTCGCCTACAGCGCGGGCAAGACCGCCGCCGGTGGCTCCGGCAAAGCGGGCTCGGTGGTGGCCACGGTGCTGGCCGAGCCGTGGGGAGCCGCGGCGGTGACCACCGCCGGCGCCGCCGTGATCGTCGTGGCCGCCTTCCTCGCCCACCGGGGTATCAGGAAGAAGTTCGTGCACGACCTCGATTTCCGCGGAGCGTCCCCGAAGGTCCGGCTCTCGACCGAGCGGCTCGGCCAGATCGGCTGGTGCGCCATGGCGATCACGTACGGCACGGTGGGGGTCATGTTCGTGCTGGCGGCCGACCGCTACGACCCGGCCAAGGCCGGCGGCCTGGACCCCGCGCTCAAGACGCTCGCCGTGCAGCCGTACGGGCAGGCCCTGCTCCTGACCCTCGCCGCCGGCATCGCCGTGTTCGGGGTGTTCGCACTCCTCGAGAGCCGGTTCCGCAAGATCTGACGACCGCGGATCGCCGCGAAACCCGCGGTAGCCTCGGACCATGGTGTTCGACTCGGCCCGGTTCGACCTCCGTCCCTACGCCGGTTTCGAGACCGGGCGCTTCGTCCGGCGGACGTTCTGCAGCTGGGAGCAGGCGGGCTGGCGGTCCTTGCTCGTGCAGCGGTTCGAGCACGTCCCCGTGGCCGAGGACCTGGCGCTGCCCTCGGCGGCCGACCTGCACCTGGTGCTGCCGGTTTCCGGACGCGCCGAACTGGAGACGCGCGACGGCGGCCGGGCGGTCCGCACCCGGTGGCTCCCCGGCCGGGTCCAGCTCGGTCTCCCCCACCAGGCCACGGTCCGCTCCTACCGCGGGGACGCGGAAATGCGCAGCGTCCAGGTGCACATCCCGCGCGACACCGTCGACTCGGCCGCGGCGCGGCTGACCGGCGGCGTCCCGGACTTCGAAGCCATGGCCGCGTCCGTCGCCGAAGGTGACCCGCTGCTCGAAGAAGCGGTCCGCGCGCTCGGCTCCCCCGGCGACGCCGACGACCTGTACGCGGAGACCGCGGCCGCTTTCCTGACCGTGCACCTGCTCACCCGGCACGGGCGGCTGCCCGCCGAGCGGCCGCCGGCCCGGGAAGACGCCCGGGTGCGCGCGGCCGTCGCGTTCCTGCGCGAACGGCTGGCCGAGCCGATCACCCTGGCCGACCTCGCGGGTGAGGTGCACCTGTCGGTGTTCCACCTCGTCCGCGTGTTCCGCCGCGCGACCGGGCAGACCCCGCACCGGTTCCTCACCGGCTTGCGGGTCGAAGAGGCGAAACGGCTGCTGCGCGAAACCACCCTGCCGCTGGAACGGATCGCCCCGCGGTGCGGCTTCGCCGGCCCCGGCGCACTTTCGGCCGCGTTCGTCCGGCACACCGGAATCCGGCCGTCGGCGTACCGCAATTCCTGACCGGCACCCCGCAATCGCGGGCCTGGGCCGGGACCGGCGCCGGCCCTAGCCTGCGTGCATGACCCCGCAGTCCTACGACGTCACCGCCGAATCCGCGGCACCGCCCGCGGCCGTGTGGGCGCTGCTGCTCGATCCGCGCAGCTGGCCGTCCTGGTCCCCGATCGACGCCTTGGAGACCGCACGATCGGCCGGTCTCTCCCCCGACGGCCGGGACGGCGTCGGCGCGGTGCGCGCATTCCGGACCGGGAAGGTCGTCACCCGGGAGCGGATCACCGCACTCGAGCCGGACCGCCGGTTCGCTTACGAGGGCGTCGAAAACCCGCAGATGACCGGCTACCGGGCGGCGGTCGAGCTGACGGCCCGACCCGGCGGCGGCACCCGGATCCGGTGGCGCGGCACGTATTCCGCGCGCCGGGGGATGCGCCGGCTGTTCCAGTGGTACCTCCGCCGCTTCATGCGGACCATGGCGGCCGGGCTGGCCGCCCACGCCGCCGCGCCGGAGCGAGCGGCCGGATCCGCCCGCCACCGCGACGGTGGTGCCGGAGGAAGCGAGCGCTGAGGCCACCGGCGTCCGGCGGGTTTCCCTTGTCACCGCGGTTCGACGGAGATCGCGTCGAGCGCCCGGCGGATGAGGTCCGGCAGCGCACCGCCGTGGTCGACCCAGTCGTCGAGCGAGATGCGGACCGCCGTCATCGCCAGCGCGGCGAGCAGCCGGGGCCGCGGATCGTGCTCGGCCAGCTCCTCGAAGCGCAGGGCCAGCAGCTCGGCGATGGCCCGCTCGTAACGCTGGTAGGCCTGCGCGGTCCAGGCGTTCAAGGTCGCCGAAGACCGCGTCAACCGGGCCAGCTCCCGGATCTCCCCGGCGCGCGCCGGGAACTCGGCCGCGAGCTCGCCGAACGCCGCCACCAGCGCTTCCTTCGCCCCCAGCCCGGCGGGTTGCCGGGCGATCGCCTCGGTCACCAACGTCAGCCACGGCCCCGTGATGCCCTCGGCGACCGCGCTTTCCTTGGTGTCGTAATACCGGAAGAAGGTCGCGCGGGCGACTTCGGCGTCCGCCGCGATCCGGTCGACCGTCGTGCCGCCGACGCCGTGCTGTCCGGCCAGCCGGGCCGCTGAGGCGGCGATCCGCGCGTTCGTCGCCCGCCTCTTGCGGACGGCCAGGCTTTCCGGTTCACGCCCTGGAAGGCCGGGCCACGATCGTCGGCGATCCCGGCGCACTGTGGGCCGTGGTCGTGAACATCTGGGAACGCTACGCTGCCAGACGATGATGATCGTCGGCGACGCCATGGCCGTGCCGCTCGTCGAAGCCCTCGATGCGCACCCCCGGCCCCTGCCGACGCTGAAGATCATCGCCAGCGCGGGCGCGTTGCTCACCCGGCAGGTCCGCGACCGGCTGTGCGCGCACCTGCCGGAACTGTTCATAGTGGACAGTTTCGGATCCACGGAAACCGGCCACAGTGGAGCGGGCGTGGACGAAAACCGGCACTTCACGGTCAACGAAACCACCACCGTCCTCGACGACGAGCTCAAGCCGGTCGAGCCCGGCAGCGGTGTGGTGGGTCAGGTGGCCCGGCGCGGCCACATCGCCCTCGGCTACCACCGCGACCCCGAAAAGACGGCCCGCACGTTCGTCGAAGCCGACGGCGTCCGCTGGGCCCTGACCGGCGACCAGGCCACGGTGGACACCGACGGCAAGGTCTGCTTCCTCGGCCGCGGCTCGATCTGCATCAACTCCGGCGGCGAGAAGATCCACCCCGAAGAGGTGGAAGCGGCCCTCAAGTCCCACCCTTCGATCACCGACGCGGTCGTCGCGGGCATCCCGGATCCCCGCTGGGGCCAGAAGGTCGCGGCGGTCCTCCAGCTGGACCCCACGGCGGACGACGTCGGCCGGGAGGAGCTGGAGGCGCACCTGGCCCCGTTGATCGCCCGCTACAAACTCCCCCGGCTGACGTGCGTCGTGCCCCGCATCGAACGCTCCCCGTCCGGCAAACCCGATTACCGGTGGGCCACCGAAACCCTCGTCCGGGTCGCCCAGGGCGGCTGACCCGGAGTGAGGTGAGCCACCGGCGCCCGAGTATAGGTCGTTATACGCGGCGGTCTCTGTTCCGGCCCCGGGCGGTTCGGGAACCCGGGCTGCGCAACGAAGACGACGCCACGGCGGCGACCGCTTCGGCCACCGTGGACAGTGCGGGCAGGTCCAGTTTCCACTGCTGCCAGTAGAGGGGCACGTCCACCGGCCGGTCCGGCACGAGGGGCACCAGCGTGCCGGCCCGCAGCCCGGCTGCCGCCTGCACCTCCGGCACCATGCCCCACCCGAGGCCCGCTTCGACGGCGGCCACGACCATCTCCGACGCCGGGACGTGGTGCCGCAGCGCACTCGCCCCGCCCCCGCCGAGCGACCGCACGAAGGCGTCCTGCAGGTCGTCGTGGTCGTCGAACACCACGACCGGCGCCGTGGACAGGTCGTCCCGCAGTGCGCCGGTCATCCACCGCGCCGCGAAGTCCGGGCCGGCCAGCGGCAGGTAGCGCAGGTCGCCGAGCGGGCGCACGGAGCAGCCCTGCACCGGAGTGGCCGACGACGTCACCGCCGCCATCACCCGGCCCTCCCGCAGCAGCGTGGTGGTGTGCTCCTGGTCTTCGCGGTGCAGTTCGAAGCAGATCGGCGGATCGGCGGCCACCCCGGCGAGCGCCGGCAGGAACCAGGTGGACAGCGAGTCGGCGTTGACCGCGATCGGCACCCGGACGGGCTCGCCGCTCATGCCCAATTCGGCGCGCGCGTCCCGCTCCAGCGCCGCGAGCCGCCGCGCGAACCGGACGACCACCTGCCCGGAGCCGGTGACCCGCACGGGTTTTGTGCGGGTCACCAACACGCTGCCGGTGCGCTGCTCCAGCGCCTTGACCCGCTGGCTCACCGCCGACGGAGTCACGTGCAGCACAGCGGCGGCGGCGTCGAACGTGCCGGTGTCGACCACCGCGAGCAGCGTTCTGACCTGGTCCAGCGGCAGCTCGGTCACCACGGGCAGCAGGTTACGCGAGAGCTGCCTGATGCAGACCGTCGACGCACTTGCCGACACCGCGATAGCAGGTCTGCCCGTGGAGGTAGTTCCCGAGTTCGTCGGTCAGGTAGACCCAGGTCACGGTGGCGCCGCCGGTGACGTTCGCGTCGAGGCCCATGGTGACCGGCCCGCTCTTGTTGCACCAGGTGCTGGTGCTGCCGCCACTGAGCGAAGTGCCGGCCGTCCGCGCCTCTCCGTAGGCCCGGCGGCAATTGCTAGCTTTGAACGCCCCATCAATGCCGACCGACCGGTTGTACCAGGTCACCGTGCCGTTGAAGTAGCTGGCCCCATAGGGGATCGTGAAGGTGCTGACCGGATAGGCGGCCGCATGGGCAGGCGCGGCCGCGCCGGCCATTGCGGCCACCGCCGCCGCAGCGGCCACGGCCGCAGCGGCTCTTCGCGTCCCGCTCTTCACCATCGTTGTGTCGTTCATCGGCGTCACCGCGTCTGGGCGTTCGGGCTGAGGAAGCTCCACCCGGCACCGCAGGCCACCGTGGAATTGCCGGGATCGCCCTGCGTCCGCCAGGCGCCGTAGAAGTTGGAGTAGTCGAAGCTGCCGCTGGGAGTCAGGTACCGGCAATAGGCGACGGCCCGGAACTGCGTGCCGGAAGCGGACGCGTAGCAGTAGGCCGTCGCGCCGTTTCCGTACTTCGAGGCGGTGCAGTAAGCGGGAGCCGCGGCCGCGGGCGAGGCCAGGGAGACGGACAACCCGGCAGCCGCCAGAGTCGCGGCGAACATGAGCTTTGCGGTCCGAAAATTCATCGATCCTGCCTTCCGGCGTAGCGGATGGGTCCACCGCGCCCACGCCGGGGGGTCACCGCCGGTTGAGCGGCCGGCCGCAACGCCACCCGGTCGGCCCAGCGTCCGGAAGGTCGTCATTCTCTCGGGTATCGCGCGGCCGCGCCGGCGGCAGCGGCCATGACGGCGCCGACGCGGCCCACGCCCCGATCCGCGGGGTCAGCCGGCCGGGCCGGTGAGGACCGGGAAGTTCCGGTCGACGACGCACAGTGCGCTCGTGGCGAACATCAAGAGCGAGCTGCCCACGCACCTCCCCGTCGGCGAGCCCTCCGCCTGGGCCGTGGCGGGAGCGGCGGTTCCGAAAAGAACGCCGGTCGTCAACGCCACCGCACCGAGCGCGGCCGTGATTCGTCGTCGCATGGCGATACTCCTGTCGTAGAGCCGGTTTCCGGGCGACCGCAGGATGCCCCGGAAGCGGGCGGACGAACGGGCCCAGGGCCAAGGCCACCGTTCCGGGTGACCCCCACTGGGACCTCACCGGTCACACCGGCCCGCGGCCGGTGCCGGTATACGGCGCGCGAAAACCATGGCGAGACCGTCAGCCCGGGCGTGCAGGCCCTCACGTTCGGGTGAAGAGCCGGAGGCGGTGCGCCCACAGTTCGTCGTCCAGGTGGTGGTCCTGCCAGCGCGACGGCGGGTCGGCGACCCAGTCGTGCCCGAAGACGGCGGCCGGGCCGGCGCCGGCCAGCTCGTGGTGGCCCAGGTACTCCAGCAACGGGGCCCACTGCCGCCCGTTCGCGACCACCACGTAGGAGGCCGCGAGGTCCGGCTCGTGGAGCCAGCCGCGCAGCATGCGGGCCAGGAACACGTCTGTGACGGGGGTTCGGCTTCGTCTCGTCGGCCGGGCAGATCAGGTGCCGCGCGACGGCGATGCGGGCGCCGGGCGGCAAAGGCGTCCGGCCGGTCGCGTCCGCCCAGGCGGCGGCGAGGACGGGGTCACCCGGTGCGGGGACGGCGACGGTCAGCCAGCTCATGAAGGCGCGCAGCCGGTTGCTGCGGCGGCACCGCAGCACGGTGAACGCCTCAGGCCGGCGCTCCAGCCAGAACCGGACGGACGACGCGACGACCTCGCCATAGGTCTCCCACGCCAGGGCGACGAGCTCGTCGTGGCCGTCCGGCGTCACCCCGGCCGCCCGCACGTCCTCCTCCCCGGCCGCCGAGACGTAGCGGCTCAGCACGCCGCCCCGGCGGCGCGGGTGGGCGAGGGTCCGCACGACCGCCACGCTCGCCCGCGGCTCGGTGGTGTCGCGCAGCAACGTGGTGCACACGTAGCCGCGGATCCGCCGGCGCATCCGCTCGTAGCCGGCCGGATCGCGCCACCGCAGGTGGGCGTCGAGCGCTTCCCGCAGCACCCCGGTGATGTCCAGGCCGTGCCCCGGCGTCTCGACGTACGGCTGCGCCCTCAGCCAGTCGAACAGCTCGGCGGCGTCATCACCGGGGAGCGCGTCCGCGGCGAACCGGTCGAGGGCCTCCCGCAGCTGCGCCACCGGCAGGCCGGGCTGGTACCACACCGTCCGCCCGGCGGCCGCGGCATCGCCGGCGAACCGGCGCAGCAGAGTCGACTTGCCGATTCCGGCGGCTCCTCGCACGAAGAGCACCTCGGGTCCTTCGCCGGGACGGCGGTCCAGAATGGCCGAGAAGGCGGCCCGCTCGGCGTCGCGGCCGACCAACCGCGAATCATCGACCGGGGCTTCCGCGGGCGCCGCCGGCCGACGCGCGGAAGCCGGATCGCCGCCGACCAACCGCGGACCAGCGCCCGGGGCTTCCGCGGGAGCCGCCGGGCGACGCGCCGGAGCCGGATCGCCGCCGACCAACCGCGGACCAGCAACCACGGCTTCCGCCGGAGCCGCCGGCCGACGCGCAAGAGCCGGGCCGCCGCGCAAGATCCTCTGGTGGATCTCGCGCAGCCGGGGTCCCGGGCTGATCCCCAGCTCCTCGTCGAGCAGGTCGTACACCGTGCGGTAGACCTCCAGCGCCTCGGCCCGCCGGCCGCTGCCCTGCAGGGCCAGGAGGTGGATCTCGTACAGCGGCTCCTCGAGCCGGTTCAGTTCGAGGAGCGAGGGCACCTCGGCCGCCACCTCGGCGTGCTGTCCCAGCTCGAGGCGCAGCCGGAACAGCTCCTGGGTGGCGATCAGCTTCAGCCGTTCCAGCCGGGACCGTTCCCGGTCGGCGGCTTCGCCCGGCACCCCGGCCAGCGCCGTGCCCGTCCAGAGGTCGAGCGCCTCCTCCAGGTGCTTGGCGGCGGCCGGCACGTTGCCGCCCGCCCGCTCCTGCCGGGCGGCCTCGACAAGCTGGGTGAACTCGGCGGCGTCGAGCGTCAGCAGCGCCGGGTCGAGCAGGTAACCGCCGGACCGGGACCGGATCGCCCGGCCGAGGCCAGGACCGGAAAGCAGGCGCCGGAGCCGCGAGATGTAGGTCCGGATGACCGCTTCCCCGGTGGCCGGCGCGCGCTCGCCCCACAGGCCGTCGATCAGCTCGCCGACCCGCACGAACCGGCCGGGGTTGGCCAGCAGCACCAGCAGCACGGCCTGCTGCTGCGGGGCACCGAGGTCCAGCTCCGCACCATCGCAGGTGAGGCCGGGTGGCCCGAGGACGGTGAACCGGCACGAGGCGGCCTGGCGATGCATGCCCGCAAGGTAGAGCCACCGCGGCCGCGCTCGCGAGCGTCGGATGACGCTGGGCGGGTACGTCATGGCGTTCGTCTGCACGACGTCAACATCCGTTCGGCAGGATCACGGCATGACCGACGACCGAACCGACCGGGCCGCCCGGGCCTGGCTCGCCACCATGGCCCTGTTCGCCGAGACCCAGCCGGGCGGCTTCTACCGCGACGGCACGGCAGGCACCGCCGAGCTGCTCACCGGCGCGCCGATGCCGCTGCTCAACGGGGTCATCAGCGTCGCCCGGGCGCCGGCGCACGGGGAGATCGCCGAGTTCGCCGGGTCCCCGCGGCTGGCGTCCGCGGCGTGGAGCATCCAGGTCCGCGGCGAAACCGTCGACGACCGCATCGCCGGCACCGCGGCGCGGCACGGCCTCGGGCAGCGGATGCTCCTGCCCTTCATGCTGAAGGACCTCGACGCGAGCGACGGCCGCGGCACCGACGGGCTCACGGTGCGCCGCGCTTCCAGTGTGGACAGTGACCGGTACCGGACCACGATGGCGGCCGGGTACGAAGGTCCGGAAGAGCTGTTCGCCGTCTTCGCGCGGCCCTCCGTGCTGGACCACCCCACGATGCGCGCCTACGTCGCCGAGCTCGAAGGCGTCCCGGTCGCCACGTCGTTCGGCGTTCTGGTCGACGACCTGATCGGGGTGTTCAACATCGGCGTCCCGCCCGGGTTCCGCCGTCGCGGTTACGGCCGGGCGGCCACAGCTGCGGTGCTCCGCGAGGGATACGCCCACGGCGCGCGGACGGCTTTCCTGCACGCCAGCCCGCTCGGGGTGCCCCTGTACCGAGAGATGGGCTTCGCCCACGCGGAGAACTGGTCGCTGTTCACCCGCTGAGCCACCGGAGCACCCGCCGGGAAAGCTTCATTCGTGCAGGTAGGTGCGGCGTTCGTCGGCGCTGAGGGAGCGGGTGGCCCGGGCGGCCGCGAGGGCCCGGACACGGTCGATCGGCCCGCAGGCTTCGCAGCGGGTCCGGCGGACGGTGCCGTCGCCGTTGGCCGTGACGAGGGTTTCGCCGGGACCGAACTGCGCCTGCTCGACGAAGGCGCCGTGACCGCGGAGGGAGACGAGTTCTTCTCCGGTCGCGGTGTCCCAGATCCGCTCGCTGCGGTCGTGCCCGGCGCTCACGAGCTGCCGGCCGTCGGGGTGGAACGACAGGCTCCAGACCGGCCCTCGGTGCCCGCGGAGGATCCGGGGCGGTCCCCCTCCGTTCGTGCTCCAGATCCGGATGTTTCCGTCGTCGCCGCCGGTGGCCAGCTCCCGGCCGTCGGGCGAATACGCGACGGTCCAGACCAGGCCGGGGCTGCCCCGCAGCACGCGGGGCGCTCCGCGGCCGTCGGCGTTCCAGACCCGCACCGTGGTGTCCTGGCTGGTGCTGGCGACCTGCCTGCCGTCCGGGCTGAACGCGATGCTCCGGATGGACGCTTCGTGCCCCTTGAGCTCGAGGGGCACGCCCGCACCGCCGACGTCCCAGATCCGCACGGCCTCATCGCCACCGCCGCTGGCCACCCGGCGCCCGTCGGGGCTGATCGCCACGCTCCAGACGACCTTCGGGTGGCCGTGCAGCACGGCGACGGGGGCGCCGCTGCCGGTGTCCCAGACCCGGACGGTTCGATCGCGCGAGGCACTGGCCACCCGGCGGCCGTCCGCGCTCAAGGCCACGGAGAGCACCTCGTCGCCGTGGCCGGTCAGCACCAGCGGGTCCGGACGCGCGGTTCCCCGCCACACGCGCACCGCGTGGTCGGCGCCGCCGCTGGCGATGGTGGTCCCGTCGGCGCTGACCGCCACGCTCCACGCCGCTCCGCGGTGGCCGTCGAGCACCTCGGGGTTGCCGGGGTAGGCCGGGTCCCAGAGCCGCAGCGTGCCGTCACCGCTGCCGCTGAGCAGCCGCCGGCCGTCCGGGCTGAAGGCCACGCTCCACACCGGTCCCTGGTGACCGTGGAGCAGCAGGGGGTCTTCTCCGTCGCCCTCGACCGTGTTCCACACCCGGATGGTGTCGCTTCCGCTGTGGCCGCTGGCGATCCTCTTCCCGTCGGGGCTGAAGGCCACGGTTTCGACGGTTCCGTCGTCGGCGCGGAGGACCAGCGGCGGCCCGCCTCCGGTGACGGGCCAGATCCGGACCGTCCGGTCGGCGCCCGCGCTGGCCAGCAGGCGCCCGTCGGGGCTGTAAGCCACACTCTCGACGGTGTTCTCGTGGCCGCTCAACACCGCCGGTGGCGCGGAATCGGCCAGGTTCCAGACGATGACCGGTCCGTCGCCGCCGGTGGCGAGGTGGCCGCCGTCCGGGCTGAAGGCGACCGCCTGGGCGGCGCCTCCGCCGAGCGGGAGCGCGCGGACCGGGTCCGGGTTCCCGCTCGTGCGATCCCAGACCCGGACGGTGCCGTCGTCGCCGGCGCCGGCGACCAGCCGCCCGTCCGGGCTGAACGCGACGGCCGACACCACGCCGCCATGGCCGCGCAGGACGAGCGGAAGCGCATCGGTGGTCAGGTCCCACACGGTCACGAGACCATCGACCCCGCAGGCGGCGAGGTAGCGGCCGTCCGCGCTGATCACCGGGCTCCACGCGTAGCCGGTGTGGCCGCGCAGCACGCGCGGTTCCCCGGCGAACTCGTCCCGGTCGCCCATCGCCCAGACCCGGACGGTGCCGTCAGCGCCGCTGCCGGCCACCCGCCGGCCATCCGCGCTGTAGGCCACGCCGAAGACCTGCTGCTGTCCCGAGACGACCTTCGCCCGCATCCGCGAGTCGAGCACGGCCTGGCGGAGCACCGCGGCGGCCTCGGCGGTCGGTTTGGTGTCGTGGGCCGCACCGGCCAGCAGCACGGCCAGTTCCTGATCGACCTGCAGCTGATCGCGCGCGTTGGCCACCAGCTGGTGCGACAGGGCCCGCTCCCGCTCGTCGTCGGCCCGGTTCGCCTCCCGGAAGGCGAGCACCGCGATCAGGCACATCACCGTGGTACCGATGGTCAAGCCGATCAGGGCCAGCCGCGTGCGTCGCTGACGCGACCGCGTCTCCCGGGCTTGCCGGTCCCGGCCGGCCGTCAGGAACTCCTTCTCGAGTGAGTTGAGCTGCTCGGTGGGCTGCCCGTCCCACGCCGCCAGCCGCGCACCGCGGTACAGGGTGTCGGGATCGCGGCCGTTCGCGCACCAGATCCTGCTGTCCTCGGTGAGCCGGCGGTTCCGGCGCAGCGCTTCCCGGTCCGCGGCCAGCCACCGGTGCAGGCGCGGCCAGGCCTCGATCAACGCCTCGTGGGCGATTTCGACGGTGGTGCCACCCAGCACGACCAGCCGGGCGTCGGCGAGCCCGCGCAGGACCTCGTCGCTGCTGGGGAAATCCAGCTCGGCGCGGTCCACCCGGCGGCGGGTGTCCTTCACCCCTTCCTCGCCCAACGCGACCAACCGCACCATGATCTCGCGGACGGTGTTCCGCTGCTCGACGGTGAGATCCTGGTACCAGGCCTCGGCGGTCTGCGAGATGGCCTCGGAGACACCGCCTGCCGCGTCGTAGCCGTCCACCGTGAGAACGGTGCTGCGTCGCTGCCGCCACGTCTCGAGCAAGGCGTGCGACAACAGGGGAAGCGCGCCCGGTTGCCCGGCCGCCTCGGCCACGATCCTGGTGACGAGTGCCCGTTCGACGCTCAGGCCGGACCGCCGGGCCGGTTCGGTGACGACCTCACGCAGTTCGTCCTCGCTCAACGTCTCGACCGGCAGGCCGGTGCCGGCCAGCAGCGGCGCCAACGCCCGCAGTCCGATGCAGTGGGCGTAGAAGTCGGCGCGCACGCCGATCACGACCCGCGTCGCCGCTTCCGGCCGGCGTGCCTGTTCCGCGAGCGCCTCGGCGAACCGGGTTCTTTCCTCCGCATCCGCACAGAGGGTGAACAGTTCCTCGAACTGGTCGACGACCAGCACAGCGTCTCGTCCTGGCGGCAGGCGGTCGAGCGCGAGCCGCAGATTTCCCATCGGGCCGGAACCGGGGGTGAGCAAAACCGGGAAGAAACAAGAATGCTTCCGCGGTGGAACACCGTTGCCGCCGAGCGCCGGGATCAGGCCGGCCCGCAGGATGGACGACTTGCCGCTGCCCGAGACGCCGAACAAAGCGACAAAACGGTTTTGCTCGCAGCTCGAAACCAGCTGTCCGACCACCTTCTGCCGACCGAAGAAAAGTGCGGAATCCTCGACGCCGTAAGCCGTCAATCCCTGGTACGGCGCCTTCTCGGCGGACCGGTTCCGGTCAGCGGTCCGGCGTTCGCGCGAACGTGTCGTTTCGGTCGCGGCGTGCCGCCAGCGGCGTTCCCACTCGGCCGTGTCACCCCCGCAAGCGTCGACGAAGGCCAACGTGACGGCAAGACTCGGCAATTGACGGCCACCCGCCGCATTCGCCAAGGTGGCCGCGGAATAACCGGCCCGGCCGGCCAATTCGCGGTATCCCGGGTTGCCGGCCCGGCGCCGCACCTCACGCAGGCCCGCGGCCAGCTCCTGCACCGGACCCGCCGCCGGATCCAGCGGTCGTTCAGGGCGCGGCACGGTGCCCCCCAACGTGTGCAGGGCCGACTACGACCCACCGATAGTAGGCGGGTACGCGGGTGTCGCTCAACTCCCGCGCCGGCCGGACACGGCTCTTGCGAATCCGGCAGCCGCCCGGCGGTCCGGAAACCGATACCGCACCGAATCACCTTGACCACCGCCTTCGCGCCGGTTGTTTGGTACCCGCCACCCCTACTGGACAACCCGCCGCGCTGCTTTGCTGACGTCGGGCGGCCGGCCCCGGCCGGAACAACGCCTCCGGAATCGAGGAGCCCCTCGCGCCGGTGACCGATCCAAGGGAGGAGGGGGAAATGATCCGCAGCGTCTCGGCCGTCATGGCATTGCTGATGGCAGCCGTGATCGTTTCCGTCGCGGCACCGGGAATCGCCCAAGCCGCGGCGTCCTGCAACAGCTTCACGACCTACGGCAGCGAAACCGCTCATGTGCGGGTGCCGTCGATCGGGTGGGACAGCGGCGTCATCGAATGCGAGCTGGGACGGGGAAACATCGGCGACGCCGTCCGGGTCCTGCAGGTGTCGATGCGCAGCTGCTACGGCCAGAACATCGCCGACGACCGCGAATTCGGCCCGAAGACCCAGCAAGCGCTGCGGAACGTGCAGAACTTGCTCGGCGTTCCCAGCGACGGGCGGTACGGCCCGCAAACCCGCCGAGCGGGTTTTCTTTTTGCGGCGTACCCCACGTTCGAAACCTGGAATCCGACACCCGGCGCCTGCTACCGGCTGCTTGCCTGACACTCCGGCGCCGTCGACCAAGGGAGGAAATCGATGATGACAAAGAAAAGCCGGCTGAACGCGGCTGCGCTGGCGATCAGCGCCGGCCTGTTGCTGGCGACGACCGGCACCGCACAGGCCGGCGTCCTCGCGCGGCTGGACCTGTCGCAGGGCCGCGGCTACGGCGGCCACAACGGCACGAACAACGTCTACGCGTGCGACACGAAGGCGGACGGCTGGGGTGTCCGCACCTACTACGAACTCACCGACGGATTCGTGGACCTCGTGGGGGACGCCAACGGGAGTTCGTCCGGGTGCGGCAACGAGCCGACGCGCGCACCCGTGAAGTGGTTCGCGGTGTGCGCGGGGCCCAACGGACAGGACAGCGAGTGCGTGTACTCCTGACCTGCGCCCCACCCCGTTCGTAGCGGTCACCGCCCACCGATTACCGCGTCCTCGGCGGACAACGGGCTTCGGTGGGCGGTGGCCGTGCCACGGGATCGCCTTCGGGGTTCCGGTGCGACGCGCTCAGCGCGCGGCCGTCATACCCCCGTCGATGGTGACGATGGTTCCGCTGATGTAGGCGGAGCGCTCGGACGCCGGCGAAGCCGGCATCAACGGCGGCGTTTCGCGGCACGCATCGTGGT
The DNA here is from genome assembly GCF_031082405.1 of Amycolatopsis sp. A133. Classification (GTDB taxonomy): domain Bacteria; phylum Actinomycetota; class Actinomycetes; order Mycobacteriales; family Pseudonocardiaceae; genus Amycolatopsis. Next base: position 167,320 of record NZ_JAVHJU010000057.1, on the reverse strand, counting down.
GACCCGCTCGGTGGCCACCGGGCCGGGGTTCACGCCGACCACGCGCACTCCGTGGCGCGGCCCTTCACCGCCGAGCGCCTTGATGAAGGCCATCAAGGCCGCGTTGCCCGCGCCGCCGGTGCCGATGACGTTGACGATCACGCCGTGGCCGCGGGCGCGGAACCGCGGGTACACGCACCGGACGAGGTCGATGTAGCCGAAGACCTCCAGGTTCCACGCGTGGCGCCAAAACTCGGAACCGACGTCCTCGAGGGTGCCGGCCGGGATGTCGCCGGCGCTGTTGACAACGATGTCGGCGTCGCCGGTCGCCTCGGTGAGCCGCTCGAGGTCCGCCGCGACGCGGAGGTCGACGGCGTGCACGGTCACCGCCACGCCGTGTTCCTCGCGCAGCTTCCGGGCGTGGGATTCCAGCGCACCGCCGTTGCGTGCGGCCAAGTGCAGGTCGCATCCTTCACCGGCCAGCGTCTCGGCGATCGCCGCGCCGATGCCTTTCGACGCGCCGGTGACCAGCGCGCGTTTCCCCCCGAGGTACAGATCCATGGGTCCTCTTCCCGCGACACGGGCCCGAGCTTTCACGTGAAAGCTCGGGCCCCAGGTCGGAGCTTTCACGTGAAAGCTCGGGGGGTTGTCGCGCGCGGACGTGAGGTGAGCGGCGGCTAAGCCCTCGGCGCCGAGGCCGGGTGGGCGACGGCCGGGTACCGACGGTTGAACTGCGGCGGTACGTAGCTCACGTAGCGGCCCGGGCTGCCGTCCGCGGCCGCCGCCAGGTGGTTGAGCGTGGCCGGGGCCGTGTCCGGCCAGTGGCCGGTGCGCAGCCGGGTCAGCATGCGGTCGACGGCGGCCTGCTGTTCGCCGGTCGTGTACGTGCAGTGCCCGGCCGTCCGGACGTACGTCTGCCGGAGCAGGGACGCATGGCCCGCCTGGCGGACCAAGGCGCCGTAGGACTGCTGCTGGGCGACGGTCGAAATCTGGTCGCCGGTGCCGTTGACCGTCAGGACCGGGATCCGCAGGTCGCCGGTGAACACGATGCCCCGCTCCAGGTACGCGACCGCGGCGGGATCGGCGGCCACCCGCGGCTCGGCGGCGAGGCGGGCGAGGTCGGCGCGCAGGTCGAGGCCCGCGCGGGAGTACAGCCGGTGCACCGCGTTCCGCTGCTCCGGTGCCGCCGAAGCGAGCTGGCGCGCGTAATCCACGCCCGTGTTCCAGGACGGGTTCCCGCCCGCCAGCTGCTCGATCGTCCGCCTGCTGCTGACCGCCTGCCCGAGGTACGGCAGCGGGCCGCCCGCGAGGGCCAGGAACATCCCCTCTTCGACGCCGTCGGCGTCCCGGCCGTCCGGTACCGGGGTCGGCGTGCCGTCGGGGGCCAGGCCCCAGCCCGGCAGCTGCCCGATCGCGGCCGCCAGCGCGATGCGGGCCTTTCCGGTGGCGGTCGACTGGGCCGAGCCCATCGCCGCGAGCCACAACTGCTGCGTTCCCGGGACGTCGGCCGGGATGCCGGTCACCGGCAGGGCCGAGTCGCGGAACAGCAGCGTCTTCAGCGTGAAGACGGTGTCGAGCTTCTGGTTCCACTGCCCCACCGAGCCGCCGAGCCCGCCGCACATCGGGATCGCCGCGGCGAACCGGCCGGGGTACACCTGAGCGACGCCGGCGGCGACCATCCCGCCCATCGAGCGGCCCTCGGCGATCGCGTACCGGGCGCGGCCGAACGCGGTTTCGAAGCGGCCGAGCGCCGCCGCCTGGTTGTCGATCGCCCGCGCGATGTTCCAGCTGCTGATCGTGCGCGTGGTGCCGCCCACCGCGTAGCCGCGCTCCAGCAGGCTCGCGGTGAGCGGGCTCGAGAGGCCGCCGGCGGCGAAGTCGAGGTCCACCAGCACGGCGCCGTTCCACCGGCCCGGTTTGGCGAAGGTGTACGGCGTTCCGTCGGTCAGCTGCCCGTCGGTGCACCGCGCGGCCGCGACCGGGGCCGGACACGGCTTGCCCGCCTCCGCGGCGTGGGCGGTCGCCGGTACTCCCGCGAAGAGGACCGCGGCCGCGGCCAGAACGGTGAATCTGTTCCCCATGGAACGCTCCTGTCAGAAGTTCTTGCTGGTGACGGTCCAGCCCGGCGTGGCGCACAGACCGCAGCCCGCGCCGAGGAAGTAGCCACGAGCGGTGCGGTTGCCGTTGAGGGTGAAGTCGAACCAGGCGGTCAGGACCCGGACGGCTTCCTCGCGGACACTCGGGTCGGGGAGCTCGGCGCGCTGGCCGTAGACGAAGCCGGTGTGCCCGGCGGCCGGGTTGGTCGCCCGGACCGCCGGCACGGTGACGAGGTCGTAGTTCGCCCCGCTGTTCGGGTAGGCGACGTCGTCCGGGCCGCCGTCGGCGAACAACACCGGCGTGTGCAGCTTCTGCAGATTTTCCCGGCCGTACCCGAGGGTGCCGTCCGCGAAGAAGCCGCTGTCCAGTGACAGCACCGACTTCACCCGGGGGTCCGCGCCGGCGACGAGGGCTTCGATGCCGCCGCACGAGTGGCCGGCGACGCCGATCCGGCGGGGGTCGAGCCGGTTCCGCAGGGCGCTCCCCCGGCGGCCGTTCTCCCGTTCGGCCCAGGTGATCGCGTCGGTGATCACCGCCGGTTCGGGGCTGCCGTTCTCCGTCAGCGCCGGCTCGTCGAACCCGCCAACGGCCACGACGACGAACCCGTGCGCCGCGAGCAGGGTCTCGAGCGTCAGCAGCTCGTTGTTGCTCGTGTGCCGGCACGCGCCGTTGCCGAACACCACGACCGGCAGGCGGCCGGGCCCGGCACCCAGGTCCGCCGGCCGGTAGACGGTGTACTCGGCGGCGTAGTCCCCCGTCCCGGCCGCGGCCTCGCGGACCACCGGGTGGAACACCGAGGACGCGGGCGGGGCGGGCGGGGCCGCGACCTCCGCCTCGGGAGAACCGGGGACGACGACCGCCGCCGTCACCGCGAGCAGGGCCGTCGCTGCGGCGGCGAGAGCGGGTTTGAGCAAGGCCATCATAGGTCCTTTCCGGACGGTCAGGTCAGTTCGCCGAGCCAAGAGGTCATCCGCGTGGTCAGGTGGTCTCCGGTGCGGGCGTCGACGTTGTCGGCGTGCAGTTCCAGCACCGGGATGCCCGCGGCGCGCAGGGCCCGGGTGGTGAAGTAGCTGCCGCGGGCGTCGTCCGAAACGAGGTGCACGACGCCGTCGACGCCGTGGTGGCGCGCCTCCTTGACGTACCACTCCGCCGACCACGGCGGGGTGTAGAGCTGGTCGCTGAACGCGGCGAAGCGAGCCGCCAGCGCGCGCAGCGGGTCGTCGCCGTAGCGCAGGTAGCCGTCGGCGGCGATGGCGAGGTACATCGACCAGACAAAAACCGCGCCGTGCGACTCCTGGAACCGCTGGTAGAACTCGAGGTCGAACCACAGGCCGCGGCCGATCCACATCAGCCGCAGCCGCTCGTCCGGGCACGCGGAGACGCCGGCGTCGATCCGGTCGCGCACTTCGTCGTGTAAGGCGCGGGCCGCGTCGCGCGCCCATTCCGTGCCGCGGTGCCACTGGGGCACCATGACGCTCGGGATGCCGTCGGTGACGGCGATCGGGCACGGCCGGGCGGCGGCGATGAGGTCGCGGGTGCGCCGGTTCCACTCCTGCTGCTCGTTGACCAGCGCGAGGACCTCCCGGAACCGGGTCTCGGAGAACACCCGGCCGGTCGTCTGCTCGAGGTACCGGATCAGCCCGGTCAGCTCGCCGGTCAGCAGGTCGAGGCGGTCGCTGCCGATCGCCTCCTCCCAGCGGTGCGGCATGAGCTCCCACCACCGCTCGGGCACGGCGTTCTCCGCCGCGCTTTCCAGGGGGTAGTAGGTGACGCCGGGTTGCGCGTCCCAGACGTCGAAGATCTTGCGGGACGCGTCGCCGGTGGTCTCGCCGAGCACGATCGACGGCTTCGGCAGGCCGCCCCACGGTGCTTGGGCGGGATCGTCCTCGAACGCCGACGCCAGCGAGGTGGCGCTGTACTGCTCGACGTAGTCGGGGTAGCCGCGGTCACGCAGCAGGCCGAGGTAGCGCTGGGTCTGGCGTTTCGCCGCGACGATGGAGGCCCACCACTGGTTGACCACGTACGGGATCCCCATCGCGCGGAAGATTTCCTGCGGCGCGTCCGCGTTCACCAGCGCCAGCGGGCCACCCTCGTCACGCACCCGGGCGAACCACTCGCGCTGGTAGGCGGTCGCCGTGGTCGCGGACGCCAGCCGGGCCGTCATGCCGCCGCTCCGGCCGGGACCAGCGCCGCCAGCGCCCCGGGAGTCAGCTCGCCGTACGGCTGGCGCTCCGCCAGGACCGCCGGTAGCCCGGCCGCGGCCCGCTGCTCCGGGAAGTCCCACGGCGGGGCGTCGTCGTGGACGCGCGCGTAGAAAAACAGGATCTCGGCACCGCAGGCGCGAGCGGCGGCCGCGGTGTGTGCGGCCCGCTGCCGGATGGACGCGCGCGGCGCCGCCGGCCCGTTGTGCTGGTAGCGCTCGGCGAGCGCGAGTTCCGTCGGCGCCGCGCACGTGCGCGCGAAGAGCAGCTCGCCCCAGTCGTGATCCTCGCCCACGACGAGGAAACCTTTGCCTTCCACCGTTTCGTACACGTCCGGGCAGTCGTGCGAGCTCCCGGTGAGGAACAGCCGCACCCCTTCGGTTTCGCGCGGATCGCCAGTCACGCCGTCCACGAGCGCGATGGCGTCGGTGACCGGCAACGCCGTGGTCGCGGCGACGACTTCGAGGAACCGGGTGCCGCTCAGCCGGTTCGCGCGGCGCAGGGCGGCGACCCGGCCGAGCGACCGCCGCAGGGTGTCGTGGGCGGTGATCGCCGCGGCGAGGTCGTCGTCGCCGATGGGCCGCCACTGCCCCAGCCACTCGCGCAACTGCGCGATCTTCGCGTGGACGTACCGGGTGGTCGTGTGGTGCGGCAGGTGCAGGACGTCCACCAGCCGCACCGGCGGCAGCCGCAGCTCCGGCTCGACCCGGTGCAGCTCGCGCAAGGCGTAGAACAGCCGCAACGACGCTTCGCAGTCGCGGGAGACGACGATGGCTTCGAGCGGCCCGTAGTCCCCGGTGAGTATCCGCGTCAGGATCGACCGGGCGACCGGGTCCACCCCGCGGCCCAGGTAGCGGTCGCCCAGGGTGCTGTCCCCACCCGGTTTCCCGGCCAGCCGCAGCGGGAACAGCCCGGCCGCGGTGATCAGTTCCACCGGGACGTCCGCGCCGACGTACCCGACGACCGGGGCGGTCAAATCACCGCCTCCGAGACGAGCTCCGCCAGCTGTTCTTCGGTGTAGCCGAGCAGCTCGCGGTAGACGTGTTCGTTGTGCTCCCCCAAGCCCGGCGCGGGGCGGTCGAGGGAGACGCGGGCGGCGGAGAACCGGATCGGCACGCCGGTTCCGGCCAGGTCGGCCACCTCGCCGTGCCGCGGGTGCCGCAGCGGCACGACCTCCTCGCGCGCCAGGACCAGGGGGTCGCGGATGGCCTCGCGCGGCTCGCGGACCTCGGCCGCGGGCACGCCTTCGGCGGTGAACGCGGCGAGGATCTCTTCCAGTGGCCGCGTCCGGCACCACTCGCGGATGAGGCCGTGCAGCTCGTCGGCGGCGCGGACCCGCTGGTCCCGCGTGCGGTACCGGTCGTCCTCGGCCAGGTCCGGCCGGCCTATCGCGCGCAGCACGCCGTGGGCGAAGGCGTCGGTCGGCGCGCAGAGGGCGAGATAACCGTCCAGCGCGGGCAGGATCCCGAAGGGCGCCAGCCGCGGCACCATCGACCCGGTGCGCTGCGGCAGGCCGACCGCGTCGAAGGCGTCGAAGGGCTCGCACGCGACCAGCGACGTCAGCGCGCCGAGCATCGACACGTCCACGTGCTGGCCCTCGCCGGTGTGCCCGGCCTGCAGCAGCGCGGAGACCGTGCCGACCACCGCGAACAGCGGCGCGAGGAGGTCGCCGATCGGCAGCCCGAACCGGACCGGGCCCTCATCGGGCTCGCCGGCGGTCATCATCACCCCGCTCAGCGCCTGGATGATCGAGTCCATCGCCTTGCCCGAACCCGGCCCGCCCTGGGCACCGAACCCGCTGATCGAGGTGTACACCAGCCGCGGGTTGATCTCGCGGACCCGCTCGTAGGAGATGCCGAGCCGCTCGGTGACGCCCGGGCTGTAGTTCTCGACCAGCACGTCGGCGTCCCGGACGAGGTCGGTGAAGACGGCTCGTGAGCGCGGGTTCTTCAGGTCGAGGGTGACGCTCAGCTTGTTGCGGCCGCGCAGCAGCATCGACACCGACAGGTCGTCTTCGTGCCGCCGGGCGAGGTTCAGCCCGTCGCGCCCGACGTAGGGTGCGTTGTTGCGGGAGGAATCCCCGCCGGTGGCGGGGTTCTCGACCTTGATCACCGTCGCGCCGAGCCCGGCGAGCAGCAGCGTCGCGTACGGCCCGGCGAGCGCGGTGGTCAGGTCGATGACGGTGCGGCCGGCCAGTGGCTGGTCGGTCATGCGGAAATCCCCTCTTCGGAGTCGACGAGCACTTCGGTGCCGCGGGTGGTGAACCGGCCGTTGAGCCGGGCACCCCGGGTGATGTCCTCGATGTACTTCGTCACGGCTTCGCCTTCCGGCGTGCCGCCGACCGGGACCGGACGGCCGTGGTCGTCGATCCGGCACGGGACGAACCCGGCTTCGCGCAGCCCGGTCTCGTCGAAGCGGCAGAAGGCGATGGCGGTGTTGCGGCTTTCGGGGTGGAACGGGAAGAACGGCATGTCCGGGTCGGGCGCGAAGCCGTACAGCTTCGTCCGCCGCTCGGCCCACGCGCGCAGCTCGTCGGCGCCGACACCCGCTCCCGGCGTCAGGGCGTGGGTGACCGTAGCGAAATTGCCGAGCCCGTGGAAGATCGGCCGTCCTCTGTGGACTTCGATGCCGCGCATGATGTGCGGGTGGTGGGAGAACACCGCGTCGGCCCCGGCGTCGATCGCGGCGCGCGCGACCGGGCTTTCGTACATCGCGACGACGACCGGGGTGTGCCCGACCCCCTTGTGCAGCGAGACGAGCACGACGTCGACCTCGGCACGCAGGCGCCGTACGTCCTCGGCCATCGCCTCCAGGCTGTCCGGGTCGGCGAAGGTGTAGATCTTCGGCGGCCCGCCGGGGCTGGCGTGATCGAGCTCGTAGTGGGTGAGGACGTGGACGTAGGCGCAGCCGGGCTTGCGGGAGGTCGCCCACGAATCGCGCGGGCCGACGCAGTTGTACGACAGCACGCCGATCCGCAGGCCGCCGCGTTCGACGATCGCCGGGCGCCGCGCTCCGGCGAGGTCCGCACCGGCCCCGGCGGTGGCCATTCCCGCCGCCCGGGCGTGCGCGATCGTGTCGGCCAGGCCCTCGTCGCCCGCGTCGCAGATGTGGTTGCCCGCCAGGGTGACCACCGCGAACCCGGCGCCGGCCACCGCTTTCAGCGCGGCCGGGTCGGCCGGCGGGGCGGGGACGTCGGTGCTGCGCTGGACCGTCGTCGTCGAGTGCGGGACTTCGACGTGCCCGATGGCCAGGTCCATCCCGCGCAGCACCGGCGCGGCCGGGGCGAGGAACGACTCCGGGTCCGGCTCGTCGAGGATGAGGTCGCCGACGGCGCCGACAGTGATCACGAAGCACTCTCCTTTTCGGACCGGTGACGGGACAGGAAGGCCCGCAGCCGGTCGGTCCGGGGACGGGCGAACAGCTCGTCCGGCGGGCCTTGTTCGACGATCCGGCCCGCCTCCATGAACACGCACCGGTCGGCCACCTCGCGGGCGAACGCCATTTCGTGCGTCACGACGACCATCGTGGTGCCCGCGGCGGCGAGGTCCCGCAGCACGGCCAGCACCTCCTCGACCAGCTCCGGGTCGAGCGCGCTGGTGGGCTCGTCGAACAGCATGACCCGCGGCCGCACCAGCACGGCCCGCGCGATGGCGACCCGCTGCTGCTGCCCGCCCGACAGCTGCCGCGGGTAGTGGTCCTCGCGGCCGGCCAGGCCGATGCGCTCGAGCAGCGCACGGGCCTCCTGCTCCACAGCGGACCGATCCCGCCGGTGGACGCGGATCGCCGCGTCGGTCACGTTGCGCAGCACGGTGAACTGCGGGAACAGGTTGAACTGCTGGAAGACCATGCTCATCCGGCGCCGCTGGGCGGCGATCCGCCGCTCGGTCAGCGCGCGCAGGCCGCCCGGCGAACGCCGGTGGCCCAGCAGCTCGCCGTCGAGGTACATGGCCCCGCCGTCGACCGGTTCCAGCTGGTGGGCGCAGCGGACGAGCGTCGACTTGCCCGAGCCCGACGGCCCGATCACGACGACCGTCTCCCCTTCGTGCACGTCGAGGCTCACCCCCGCCAACGCGGTCACCGCGCCGAACTCCTTGCGGACGTCGCTGATCCGCAGCACCGGGGCGCTCATCGGGCGCTCCGGTGGCCGCGCGAGAACCGGCGCTCCAGGCGGCGCTGACCGGCCGTCAGGACGGTGACCACGACCAGGTACCAGAAGCAGGCGACCAGCAGCATCGGGACGATCTCGTAGGTGCGGTTGTAAATCACCTGCACCGAGTGCAGCAGGTCCGACATCGCGATGACCGACACGAGCGCCGTTCCCTTGAGGACGTTGATGAACTGGCTGCCCGCGGGCGGGATGATCACGCGCATGGCCTGCGGCAGCACGATCCGGACCAGCGTCTGGCCCGGCGGGTAGCCCATCGCGCGCGCCGCGTCGCGCTGGCCGGGGTCGACCGACGACACCCCGGCGCGGAAGATCTCCGCCAGGTACGCCGACTCGACGAGGGACAGGCCGAGCACCGCGGCGGTCAGCGGCGTGATGACGGTGTTGGCGTCCCACGTCCCGAAGACCGGGCCGAACGGGATGCCGATCGACAGCTTCGGGAGCAGGTACGCGAGGTTGAACCAGAAGATCAGCTGCACCAGCGGCGGGATGCCGCGGAACAGACCCACCCACAGCGTCGCCACCCACCGGGCCGGACCGAACCCGCTCAGCTGCATGGCCGCGACCACGCCGCCGGCCAGCGAGCCGAGGACCATCGCCGCGACCGCCAGCAGCACGGTCGTGCCCAGGCCCGCCATGACGCTCTTCTCGAAGAGGTACTTCGCCACGACGTCCCACTGGAAGCGGGAGTTGCCGACGAGGAACACGACCAGCTGCGCGGCCAGCACCGCCAGCACGAGCACGAACAGCCAGCGCAGCGGCCGGAAGCGGGCGCGGGACGCGGCGACGTCGTCGTGCGCCGCCGTCGCGTCCTCCACAGTGGACATCGCGGTCATTTCGCCGACGCCACGTCGAACAGGGGCTGCGGCACCGTGACCTCGTCCAGGCCCCACTGGTGCATGATCCGGGTGTAGGTGCCGTTGCGGAACAGCTCCTCGAAGGCCTTCTGCAGCACCGGGCCGAGCTTGGCGGACTTCGGCGTGTAGAGCGCCAGGTTGTCCTTCGTGGCGCCCTGTTCCTCGGTCTGCGTCACGTACTCGTACTGCCCCTTCTGCTGGGTGGTCACGTCGATCGCGGCGGCCTGGGTCATCCCGGCGGCCTCGGCCCGGCCGGATTTCGCGGCCAGCAGCGTCGCGTTCGTGTCGTCGAGGCCGACCACCTGCACGGCCGGGCGGTGTTCACGCTCACAGAAGGCGGACAGCTTCGCCAGCTGGTCCTCCACGACGCTCGCCGTGACCACCGCGACCCGCTTGCCGCACAGGTCGGCGGCCTGCTTGAGGCCGGCGGCGGAACCCGTGGGGACCACGTAGGAGGTGCGCGTGGTCATCCACGTGACGGTGTCGAACTGCTTCTCCCGTTCGGCGGTCGCCTTCACCGGCCCGTTGAAGGCGTCGTAGCGGCCGCTCAGCATGCCCTGCAACGCGGCCGGGAGACCGCTGACGATGGTGGTTTCCGTGCGCACGCCGAGGAGCTGGCCGAGCGCCTGCTGGAAGTCGTGGTCGATGCCGGTGACCGTTTTGCCGTCCGGGCCGACCGTGCGGTACGGCGGGTGCGAGTCGCCGGCGAACCGGAGGACACCGGCGTCCTTGACCGCCTGCGGCAGCTGGTCGTGCAACGCCGGGACGGCCGTGAGGGCGGCAGCGCTGGGCGCGGACGCGGCGCCGTCGTCGACCGTGCACCCGGCCAGCGCGAGACCCGCGACGGCCGCGGCGAGCGTGCTTCGACGCCATTGACGAAGTGAGGAACCCATGTCGTTTTCTTCCTGCGGAGGCCGTCGGGAGCGGATGGCGCGGAAACCTGGGAGAACGATTGGTTGCTATCTGGGCGCCGATCGTCGCATGATGTGTCGCGTGATTCAACCCCTCGGTTCGGCCGCCCTTGCGGCACTGCCACCATGGACCCCCGCGGCGGACCGGCCGCCGGGACCGACCCCGGAAGAGGCAGGCGCGCGATGACGGTGACGCCTTCGGGCCCGCTGCCCCGCTCCCAGCAGGGCGCCGAACCGCAGCTGCTCCTCACGTCCCTGCTCGGCGACTTCTGGTACTGGCGCGACGAGCACATCCCGTCGGCCGCACTGGTGCAGCTGCTCGGCGAGTTCGACATCAGCCCGGCGAGCGCCCGGGCCGCGATCCGCCGGCTGGCCGCCCGCGGCCTGCTCACCGTGTCGCGCAGCGGCCGGACGACCGCGTACGGCATCCCCGCCCGCACGTCGGCGGTGATCATCGAGCGCACGCACCGGATGCTGACCTTCGGCACGACCACGCCCGACTGGGACGGGCAGTGGACCGTGGTCACCTTCTCGGTGCCGGAGCAGGACCGCGGGCTGCGCACCGCTCTGCGATCGCGCCTGCGCGTCCTGCGCTTCGCCGCCCTCTACGACGGGGTCTGGGTCAGCCCGCACGACCTCGCCGAGGACGCCCTCGCCGCGCTGCGCGAACTCGAGCTCCGCAGCGCGACGGTCTTCCGCGCGACCGAGATCCCCGGCTCGGCCGCGGCGGCCGCGGCCTTCGACCTCGAGCCCCTCGCCCGCGAGTACGAGCAGTTCGTCGACCGCTACGAACAGGTGCTCTCCGGCCTGGAGGCCGGGCTCATCAGCCCGGCGCAGGCCCTGCGGACGCGTACCGAGCTGCGGGTGGACTGGCGCCGCTTCCCGGAGACCGACCCGGACCTGCCCGCCGAACTGCTCCCGGCCGGCTGGGCGCGCGACCGGGCCCAGAAGGTGTTCCTGCAGATCTACGACCGGCTGGGTCCCCTCGCCGAGCTCCGGTTCCGCCAGGTCCTGGCCGGCACCGACCCCGCGCTGGCGGAGCTGTCCTCCCACCACGACTCGGCCAAGGTGGCGGCGTTGTTCGCCGAGCTCGGCGACCACCACCCGGCGGGCGACACGCCGTTCGAGCAGGCCGCCGAGGCCCGCCGCCTGGACGACGCGCGCCGCCAGTAGGAGGGACACTTCCCGAGCCGCCCGGCCGGGGAACTGTCCGGCGCTGGGAGCGTGTCTTCGGTCAATTGGTTCGACAGCACCGTCGATCGCGGGGAGACTGCGCCCGTGGTCGCTGTTCTGTGGCTGTGTGGCCCACCCGGTGTCGGTAAGACGTCTGTTGCCTGGCGGATGCGCAGCGAACTGGTCGACCGGGGAATCGCGGCGGCCTACGTCGACATCGACCAGCTCGGCATGTGCTACCCGGAGCGGGAGAACGATCCTGGACGGCACCGGCTGAAAGCCCGGAACCTCGCGTCCGTGGTGGCGAATCACGCGGCCCGCGGCGCGGCCTGTGTGGTGGTGTCCGGGGTCGTGGATCCCTCCTACCGGGCCGTGCTGCCCGGCGTGGAGCTGACGTTGTGCCGGCTGCGAGCAGATCGCGAGGAGCTGGTGCGGCGATTCGTGGGACGTTCGGGAGACGAAGCCGCCGTCCCGGGTGTGGTGGCCGTGGCCGACGCGATGGATGCCGGCACGATCGCGGATCTCTGCGTGGACACCACCGGCCTGACGGTGTCCGAGGTGGTCGCAGCCGTGACGACCGCCACCGCCGGCTGGCACACGGCTACCGGTCCGCCGGCGTCCGTGCCGGGATCCGCCCCGGCCGATGGCTCGATCCTGTGGGTGAGCGGAGCGCCCGGCGTCGGCACATCGATGGTCGGCTTCCAGGTTTATCTGCGCACGCTGCGTGCGGGTCACCGGGTCGGTTATCTGGACCTGCGGCAAGTCGGGTTCGGCGCACAGAACACCGTTGACCACCAGCTTCGGGCAGCGAACGTGGCCGCGGTCTGGCGAGCCTACCGGGACCTGGGCGCTGACGGATTGGTGATCGCCGGCGAGATCAGCCCGGAGGTCGCGCAGCTGCCTTACCGGAGGGCGGTGCCCGCTGCGGCGCTGACCGTGTGTCGCCTGCACGCGAATCGAGCCGACCTGGCGCAACGAATCTTGCCGCGCGGTGACCGGAGCAGCTGGCCCCAGCCGGGCGATCCGCTGCTGGGTCAGCCGGCTGAACGGTTGCGGCAGTTCGCGGACCGGGCGGATGCGCAGGCCCGAGCGCTGGAACGCGCTCAGGTCGGTGTGCGGGTGGACAGCAACGGTCGTGGCGTCACAGACACCGTCGACGCTGTTGTCGCCACGGGTGTCTGGCCGTTGCTTGATGGTGCCCGGGGACCCGCGTGCCGCAATGGCGCCGGCTGAGCGACGCACGTCACGCCCGTCTGCGGCGGCGTCGGGGAACACCGCGCCGCACCGGGCGTTGTAAGGGTGTCGGTACGGCGGAGTCCCCGGGCCTCACCTCTTCCGCCCTCCCGGAACACCGGTTCACCCCGGAGCCGGGTTGCGCACCCGCCGAGAGGCGACCCCCGTACCGACTCTCCAGCCACCGCTTCCGCTCGCAGGTCTCCCCCACCCTTCGCCGAGCGGAAGCGGTCCCGGAAACCGGTCAGGTCAGCGGCTGCCCGCCGGTGACGCCGAGAACTTCGCCGGTGACGTAGCTGGATTCCGGCGAAGCGAAGAACACGAACGCCGGGGCGAGCTCGGCCGGCTGCCCGGCGCGTCCCATCGGGGTCTGCTCACCGAAGGAGTCCACCTTCTCCTCCGGCATGGTGGCCGGGATCAGCGGCGTCCACACCGGCCCCGGCGCCACCGAGTTCACCCGGATGCCCTTCTTCGCCAGGTCCTGGGCCAGCCCCTTGGTGAAGTTCACGATTCCCCCCTTGGTCGTCGCGTAGTCCAGCAGCTCCGGCGACGGCTGGGACGCCTGGATCGACGAGGTGTTGATGATCGCCGACCCCTTGCCCATGTGCGGCACGGCCGCCTTGCACAACCAGAACATCGCGTACAGGTTGGTCTTGAGCACCCGGTCGAACTGCTTGGTGGAAATCCCGAGCAGGCCTTCCTCCTGCGCCATCTGATAGGCGGCGTTGTTCACCAGCACGTCGATCCCCCCGAGCTCGGCCACGGCCGTCTCGATGATCTGCGTGCAGTGCTGCTCGTCGCGGATGTCGCCGGGCACCAGCACGACCCGCCGGCCCGCCTCGCGCACCAGCTCCGCCGTGCGCTCGGCGTCGTCCTGCTCCTCCGCCAGGTAGGACAGCACCAGGTCCGCGCCTTCCCGGGCGAACGCGATCGCGACCGCCCGGCCGATCCCGGAGTCACCGCCGGTGATCACCGCACGGCGCCCCTCCAACCTCCCGCTGCCGCGGTAGGACTCCTCACCGTGATCCGGCGGCGGGTCCATCGCCTCCCCCGAACCCGGGTGCTGCTGCTCCTGCCCCTGCTGCTCTTCGGGGCTCGGGTGCTGCTCCGCGGTCTCGTGGCTGTGCTGGTCCTCGGTCATGGCCGCCTCCTCGGGGATGGTCTTGCTGACCTGTACCCGGTCCGGCGCCGTCCATGCCCGGTCCACCCGGGTGCCCGAGTACACCCGCATCCGGCACCTGCGTCCCGTGCGGCAGGTCACTGTTCGACGGGCCGCGGCTCGGGTAACCATGAGTCGTGAACAACAACTCCACCCTCGTCGCCAACCCGAACCGCACCCAGATCCGGACCGAAGCGGACCTCCGCCGGAGCGCGCCGCCCGCGAACCCGGAACCCGCGTCGAACCCGGACCACGCGGGGAACGTCCCGGCGCAGGACGCGGCTTAGGCGCCGATCACCGGCACGTCGCTCAGCCGCCGGATCGCGTCCGCGATTTCGTCCGCCGTCGCGTCCAGGGTCTGCGTCAACAAGATGAACGGGCCGCCGTAGAGCCTGGTCCGCACCCGCGTCATGCGGTTCGGCGACCGCTTGCCGTCGAGGAACGGGTCGTAGACCACGGTCGCGGGGATCGTGCCCGGCTCGCGGGGCACGAACGCGATCACCCGGTACCGCTTCGGTTGCAGGACGAAGAACCACCGCGGCCGGAGCCGGGAGATCCGCACCTCCGCCAGCGCGGACCACGGCACGGTGTCGAACCCCCGTGCTTCGACGCCGTCCGCGCCCAGCCTCACCTGCCAAGGTTTGCCACGGGACCGCACGAACGAGACGGCGCCCAGGACCAGCACCGCGGCGAAGACCGCGGGGCAAGCAATGGCGAGCCACGTCTGCAACAGGCCCAGCCTGGCGACGACCACCTCGAACACCAGGAACGCCGCCAGCACGCCCAGCGTCGGGAGCTGCCCCCGGACCGAGGGCTTGACCAGCAAGGCTTCCGAAGACCTGATCCCCATGCCGCAGTGGTACCCGCCCGTCGCGCTTCTCACCCGCGGCACCTACGCCGTGTGCTGGTACGCCCCGTAGGTCAGGTAGCCGGTGTCGCCGCCTTGGTAGTACGTCGCCTCGTCGACCGGGGCCAGCGGGAGCCCGGTGCGGAGCCGCTCGACGAGGTCGGGGTTGGCTATGAACGCGCGGCCGAAGCCGATGAGGTCCGCGCCGAGCCCGAGCCAGTGGTCGGCCTCCGCTCGCCCGGTCTGCTTCGGTCCCATGGGGACGGTCGGGTTGACGACGAGCGTGCCCGGCCACAGCCGGCGCAGCTCCAGCAGCACGTCTTCGTCCACAGTGGCCTCGAGGTGGACGTAGGCGAGTTCGAGGCGGGACAGTTCGCGCAGCAGTGCCGGGTAGAGCTCGAGGACGTCGTTCTCTTCGACGCCCCAGAACGTGCCGCCCGGGGAGAGCCGGATGCCGGTCCGGGCGCCGCCGACGGCGTCCGCCGTCGCGGCGGTGGCCTCGACGGCGAACCGGATCCGGTTGGCCACCGAGCCGCCGTAGCGGTCGGTGCGCAGGTTCGCGTTCGACGACAGGAACTGCGAAATCAGATAACCGTTGGCCCCGTGCAGTTCCACCCCGTCGAACCCGGCGTCCACGGCCCGCCGCGCGGCTTCCGCGTAGGACCGCGCGTGCTCGGGCACCTCGGCCGTCTCCAGCGCCCGCGGCACCGGCGCCGGCTGCGGCCCGCTCGGCGTGAACACCTCCCCGGCCGCGGGCACCGCCGACGGGCCGACCGGCCGGAGACCGGTGGTATCGGGGTGCGACACCCGCCCGCCGTGCATGATCTGCGCGAAGATCCGCCCGCCGTTGGCGTGCACCGCGGCCGTCACCGGACGCCAGGAGGCGACCTGCTCGTCGGTGTGCAGGCCCGGCGTCCCCGGGTTCGACTGCCCGGCCGGGCTCGGCTGCACCCCCTCGCTGACGATCAGGCCGGCGGTCGCGCGCTGGGCGTAGTAGGTCGCCATCGACGGCGTCGCGAGGCCGCCCGCGGCGGCGCGGACCCGGGTCATCGGGGCCATCACCACGCGGTTGGGCAGGATCAGGTCGCCGGCTTCGTAGCGGTCGAACAGGGAAGTCACGCAAGGCTCCTTCGTCAGCGGAAGTGCCCGGCACCGGACGCACCACCTACGCTAAAATCTGACATCAGTGTCAGAGGAAAGCCTTCGTGGCACAGGTCACACGGGAGGTCGCGTGCGGATCGGCGAACTGGCGGCCCGGACCGGGGTGAGTGTCCGGTCCCTGCGCTACTACGAGCAGCAAGGCCTGCTGAGCAGCACCCGCAGCCCCAGCGGGCAACGGCACTACACCGCCGTCGAAACCGAACGGGTCGGGTTCATCCAGCGCATGTTCGCCGCCGGCCTCTCCAGCCGCACGATCGCCGACCTGCTCCCCTGCGTCGACTCGCCGGGTGAAGAAACGTCCGTAGCGGCCGAGCGGCGCATGGAGCAGGAACGCGACCGCCTCACCGGCCACATCGCCGAGCTGGTCCGCACCCGCGACTCCCTGGACCAGCTGATCGCCGTCAACCGCGCCCACCGCGCCACCCTCCCGGCGCCGGATCAGGAGAAGTCCGGCCCGGTCCCGGCCCAGTGCTGACGCTCATCCGCGGATAGCGGACCGAAGGGGCCGCGACCGTCGGCCGCAGCCCCTCTGTCCGGAAGCGCCGGCCGGAGCCGGCTCGGTGATCCCGGCCGAGGACGAGCCGCTCAGTGGCCCTGGCCGGCGCCGCCGTCGGCCGAGCCGGTGCCGGCGCAGTTGTCCGGGGACTCGCCGTCGCCGACGCCGACGCCGTTGGCGACGTCGTGGAGCGGCACCTGGACGATCAGGACGTTCACGTCGTTCTCGCAGAACCCGACCGTGCCGTCGACGTTGTGCAGCACGTCGGTGTCGCTCAGGTTGACCAGGCTGAACTGGGTGGTGGAGTCGGAATCGCCGTAGTGGTACCCGTAACCGTCCCAAGCGTCGGCGGCGGCGACGCCACCGGCCATGAACGCACCGGCGCCCAGGGCAGCGGTCACGGCAAAGACCTTCTTCAACATGCGGGAGACTCCTCGGGTTTCACAACGCTGGGACTGGACGGCTGCGACGATGTGTGGCGCTGCGCGCGAGCAGAAAATACGGGGACGCCCCGTTGCCCCTCCACCTCACAACACCATCGTGTGAGCGTCGCGGGCCGCTGACCGCGGCTTCATTGCCTCTTTCGTGGCCTGCTCGGGAACACCGCGAGCCGGGACCGGTGCGGGTCAGAACGGCCCGCCGGAAGCCCAGGCCGGGGTGCCGAGAATGCGGGTGAGGGCGTCTTCGGCGTCGGCACCGGCTTTCTCGAACACGACCTCGGCGATGGGCGCGCCGAGGTCCGCGGCGCCGCGGAACTCGATGGTGGCGTGGTAGGTCAGGGTGCTGCCGCCCGCGCCGGTCGGCGTGATCGTGATGTCGTCCCGGGTGGCGGTGGTGTCATTGGTGCCGGTGAAGACGACGCGGCCGGGCTCGAGGCGGACGAGTTCGCAGGTCAGTTCCAGCTCCACCCCGGCGATCTTGGCGACGTTGTGCCACCGGGCGCCCACTTCGACCGGTCCGGTGCCGAGGCGCCCGCAGGAAAGCGTGCCGGGGTGCCAATCGGCGGCGTGGCGGAGATCTTTGAGGTAGTCCAGCGCCTCGTGCGGGGCGGCGGCGACGGTGAAGGTGCGGGTCACTTCGGCCAAGGCCGGTCCTCTCGTCGACGTCAGCGGCCACCAGCCCTCGATGACCTGCCTGTCGAATACCCCGAAACGGAGGAATCACCCATCCGGTTCCGGGGTCACCCGTCGCCGGCCAGCAGCACCGGCACCCGGGCGACCACGCCGGGTCGACCGTGCTCCCGAACCGCTGCCAGGTGGCTGGCGGGCAGGTCTTCGACCCGGATCACGGGTCTCCTTCACCGGTCGCCGGGCTCGTCGGCGACCGGCGCCGCTGTTGCCGGACGAAGGAACCGCGTGATCGGCAGGCGCGCGAGCGGGACGTGGTGCTGGCCGGCGTGGATGTCGCGATCCCGCAGCGAGCCCTGGCTGATCGGGCGGGGGAACGAAATCTTCACGACGTTGAGCGACGGGATCCGGAACAGCTGGACGGTGCTTTCCTCGACGCGGTAGAGCCCGGCGATCACGCGCTCGTTGAGGAACGTCTCGTCGGCGGCGATCCGGTAGCCGTCGGCGTCGCGCATGAAAAGCTCCATGGTGACCCAGAACGGCCCGGCGTTCTTGGAGCGGACCTCGTGGGCGAGATCCGCGAGAGTGGTGTCAGGCATGGGTTTTCTCCCCCAGCTCGGTCCGAAACAGGTCGGCGGGGCCGGCGCAGTCCACGACGTGGTTGAGCACGAACTCGTACGCCACCCCGCGCTCGACCTCGGCCGGCGAGTACGCGAACGCCAGGCTCGGCAGGTAGTCCATCCCCGGCGTCGGCAGGTGCAGCAGCAGTGGGTTGGCGACCTTGGCGACCGCGGTGGCGGTCGCCTGGTCGGGCGCGTTGACGAGCAGCATGACGCCGACTTCGCGTGGCGGCCCGCTTTCGGGCTCCAGGTCGCCGAGCACCGCGTTGTGGCCGTAGAGGCGCAGGTCGAAGGCGTATTCGTCGGCCGCCAGCTCCAGCGTCTGCCCGACCCGCTGCGTGATCATCGTGCGCATCAGGCCGGCCCAGGCGTCGATGTCCGCGAGGATGACCGGATCCCGGATCGCCGAGAACGCCATGGTCTCGTAGCCGGTGACCCGGGCGCCTTCCAGCTTGATCGTGTACTGGTCGGCGACGTGGAACTGCGACCCCTCGACGCGGACGATCCGGTCGTCGACCGCGGTGTACCGGGCGTCCCGGACGTCGAGCGTGCCGGCGGGCTCCCGCATCTGATACGGGTTCGCGGACTCGTAGAGCATGTGGGCGGCCACCGAGATCGGCGTGCACGACACCGTGGGGTCGAGCGGCTCGATGGTGAAGCCGTGCGCGTCGATGGTGGCGAGGACGCCGCCCGCACGCGGGTTGCTCGTGCACTGGCCACCGCACTCGACGATCTTGGCGGCGTGCCACGCCGGTCCGGCGGGCATCCCGCGCATGAGCGGGTAGGCCGCCGCCACGGCGGTGTCGGTGGCGCGGCCGGCGAGCACGACCTGGGCACCCGCCCGCAGCGCCGCGACGATCGGTTCGTGCCCCATCGCACCGACGATGCGGGTGCAGCTTTCCAGGGTTTCGGCGGTCAGTTCACCCAGCGGCGGCAGGGGGTGGATCCGGCCCGCGTCGAGGTGTTCCTTCAGGTCGGCCGCGTTCTGCTCGCTGTAGATCCGCGCGACCGTCAGGTCCAGGCCTTCTTCGGCCAGCACGCCGGCGGCGATCCCGGCGACCCAGTCGACACCGCGGTCGGTCCCGCTCGTGCCGCAAGAGCCCACGATCACCGGGATCCCCGCGCCGGCGGCGGCCGTCAGGAGACTGCGCAGGTCGCGCGCCACCGCCTTGGCCGTCGTCTTGGGCGACGCGGACCCGAGGTAGTGGGGTCCGGAGTCCGTGGACCCGGCGTCGACGCTGATGACGTCGGCGCCCAGCGCGATGCCCCGTTCGATCGTGGCGTGGTCCCAGCCGGCGCCGAGCATGCCGCTCGGCGACAGGACCCGGACGGAGTCGACCCGTTGGCTGTGCATGTTCCTTCTTCCCTTCGAGGTCGGTTCATGAGCCACGGCGTGGTGGCCGTTCACAGCGCCCGCCCGGCGGACGACCGGCGCTGCAGAACTCCGACACGTGCGACCGCCAGCACGGCGAGCAGCGCGACGATCGCGACGTGGAGCAGCAGCAGGGGCCAGCCCGTCAGGTCGACCAGGCCGCCGACCACGGCCGGGCCCAGGAAGCCGCCGCTCACCCAGCCGACGGTGTAGAGCCCGGTGTAGGTGCCGACCACGCGGTCGGACGGGGCGAGGTTCCACAGGACGACGACCGCGTTGACCAGGAACGCGGACGCTCCCGCGGAGGCCACGCAGAGGGCAGTGACGGCGCCGCCGGGCGTCGGCACCACGGTGCCGAGCACCATGCCGGCCACGAAGACCGTCATCCCGGCGGTCATCACCCGTAGCCGGCCGAAGCGTTCGGCGAGCCTCGCCACCGGGTAGGCGGCGACGATGAAGGCCACGCCGCTGGGCAGCGTCAGGCCGCCCGCTTCGCCGCGGGACATGCCCAGCACCTCCATGCCGTAGGGCGTGATCAGCGCCCGCGAGGCGGCCCACGCCCCGCCGAAGAGCAGGATGGCCGCGATGAGCAGCAACCGGCTGCGGTCGGTGTCCCGCACGATGTCGAGCACGGTGTCCCGCACCCGGGCCGCGGGTGCCGGCGTGCCGTGGTGTTCGCGCTCCTCGGCGACGGCGGTCCGGTAGGCCGGTGACCGGCTGTCCCGCACGTTCGCGGCCAGCACGACGAGGGACACCACCATCAGGACCGCGGGGATCGCGAACGACAGCTTCGGGTGCGTATCGATGAGGAAGATGCTGATCAAGGCCGCGACCATCACCGTGAGGCTGGCCGCGATCTTGACGACCGCGTTCGCGCGGCTCCGCCGCTCGGGCGGGACGAAGTCCGGGAGCAGGGACTCGGCGATCGGCTTGAACGAGTTCGCGACGAGCGCGTAGCCGAACATGACCAGGACCAGCAGCGGCAACGAGGCCGCGACGTGCGGGATGACCAGGAACAGCAGCGCCGCCACGGGCATGCCGGCGAGGAGGTAGGGCATGCGACGGCCCCAGGAGGTGCGTGTGCGGTCCGAGCGGTTGCCCATCCACGGCTGGATGAAGATGCCGAGCACGTTGTCCATCCCCATGAGCGCCCCGATCAGCGCGGCACTGCCGAGGTGTTCGCGCAGCAGCGGCGGCACCTGCGAGTCGTAGAGGTTCCACGTCGACTCCTGCGCGAAGACCGCCAAGGCGACGAGGACGGTGATCCGCCCGGTTCGCGTGCGCTGAGTGCGCTGAGTGCTTGACGTCATCGTCATCCCGCACCTTCCCTGTCGTCACCGCCGGCGCGGTGACCGCCAAGGTAGTTTTGCTATAGCAAGAACGTCAAGTGTTGCTTGTTATCGAAGCCATGGCAGATAGGGTGACGCCATGGCGAGCGAGACGTTGAAGGGCCTGGCGCCCGATACCCTGGCCGATCGCGCGTACCGCGCCATCCGCGACGCGGTCACGACCGGCGAGCTGCGGCCCGGGCAGAAGGTCACCGAACGCGGGCTCGCCGAACGGCTGTCGGTGAGCCCGACGCCGGTGCGGGAGGCCATCCGCCGCCTCGAGCAGGACGGTCTCCTCGAACGGACCGGACCGCGGACGGTGCAGGTGGCGGCCGTCGGCGACGCGGCGATCCAGGACCTCGCCGAGGTCGAGGTGGCGCTGCGCGGAATGGTGGCCCGCTTCGCCGCCCGCCACGCTTCCCCGGCCCAGCTGGACCAGCTCGACACCGTCCTCGACGAAGCCGACGACCTGCTGATCGTCATCAAGCAACGGCACCACGCCGGGCAGGACGTGGCCCGGCACCTCGACCGGCTGCTCGACACGATGCAGCGCTTCAACGAGGTCGTCGAGGCGTGTGCCCACAACCCCGTCCTCGTCCGCCTGCTCGGCCAGACGCGGGTGTTCTCCTGGCCGGAGCGCCGGGCCCGGCTGATCGAACGCATCGCCGGAAACGACCGGTTCGGTCTGGACCGCTACAGCAGCCACCGCGCGCTGGTCCGCGCGCTGCGGGCGGGCGACTCGGCGACCGCCGAGGCGCTCGTCGTCGACGACGCCCGTGGTGGGCTGGGTGACCTGCTCGCCGCGCCGGCCCGCTCCTGAGGGACGACGTCGAGGGCCGGCCGTCAGCCTGTGACGCGGTGCGGCGGGGTGGTGCCGGTCCGTTCGTCGCCGTAGCTCAGCCACGTTCCGATCGGGGCGTGCTGCCCGACGCCCGGCCGGCTGTAGTCGCACACACCTCCGGGGAACGCCGCCCGCAGCCGCTCCCGGTCCGCCGCGGTGAACGGCACCGGGTAGTCGCCGAAGTTCAACGGCTTCAACCGGCACTTCAGCACATCCATGGCCAAGCCCTCCCCCGCGACCATCCGGGTGTTGGCCGCCACCGGGTACTGCACGCCGCACCGGCCGCTCGCCGGGTACGTCAGCTTCTCGGTGATCCGCGACGCCGCGGACAGGTAACAACCATCGCCGAGGTCGGCCGGCCGGTTCGCCAGTACCTTCTGCTGACGGCTCCGGTGCGACCCGTCGGCGTCGATCGCGGTCAGCCAGCGGTCCATCGCGTCCAGCTCGTAGGCACTGGCCGCCGCCGCTTCGGCCGCGGTGGCGTGGTTTTCGATGATGACCTGGTTGCCCGCGGTGCCGTTGGCCCGCAGAAGCCGTTGCCGCAGCACGTAAGACCACTCGGTGGTATGGATGTCGTTGCCGAACCCGGCGAGGTCGAGATCGGTCCGCTGGTCGATGATCGGCGTTTCCCGCAACCCCTGCGACGCGGAATTCACGATGTCCTCGGCGTACACCGTGTGGAGCGCCTTCGGATCGGCCGCGATCCGCTGCGGCACCGGGTTTCCGGTGTGGTCGAGGCCGCCGATGCCGGCGTTGAGGTCCGCGAACTGCGCCGCGGTGATCGTCCCGGACTTCAGCGCGGCCAAGCCGTACTGCACCCCGGTGGTGTCGAGCGGGCTGCGCACGAACCCGGTCCTCGGGTCCCGGCCGAGCTGGTTGGCCAGCTGCTCGTTGGAGTTGCACTTCACCCCGCGCGGGTTGGTGACCGGATCCCACCGCGCCGGGACCGGGATGGCCGCGTTGCAGCTGCCGGTCGCGGTGGCGCGGCTGGCGAAGGTCTTGTCCCAGGAGACGCAGGTGTCATAGCTGGCGAAGCCCGCAACGGCCTGCTTCTGCGCCGCGGTGAACGAGGCACCCGGCCCGCCGAAGTACCGCTCCAGCAACCGGCAGTCCGACACCGGACCGCCCGTGCTCAGCGGGTCCGGGAACGAGACGCCGGGGATGATGCCGTCGACGATGCCGGGGTAGTTCTCCGCGATGTCGTACTGCTGGATCGCCCCGCCGGAGCCGCCCCAGCCGATGGTGTGGGCGACCGGGCCGTAGGTCTCGACGAAGTGTTCCTTGACCATCATCGCCGCTTCGGCCGAGATGATCGGGCTGCAGTTGTTGTCGAGCACGTTGAGGCTCGACGACGTGACCGCGTAGCCCCGGGCCAGGAACAGGTCGTTGACGACGCCGCCGGTCGAGCTGCCCTGGTGGTAGCCCGCGTTGCAGCCGCCGCCGAAGGTGTAGACCAGCTTGCCGTTCCAGCTGTGCTCCGGCGAGACGGGCGAGGGTGCGCCGTCGTAGAGCGCCGCCATCTCGTAGACCGCGCGATCGATCGTGCCGCGCTCGACGCGGACCACGTACGGCACGGCGCGCCCGTCGACGGTGGCCGTCGCGAGGTCCGCGGGCCGGGTCGCCGGGTCCGCCAGCGGCGCGAACGCCCCGGCGGTGGTCCGGTACTGGTAGCTCACCTGGGTCGGCGCGCTGCAGAAGGGCTGCGTCGCCGCGGGCAGGCCGAACGCCTGGGTCTCGCAGTAGAACGGGCGCTGCTGTGAGCCGGAGAAGACCGGCCCGGTGATCGGGTGGTTGGTGACGCGCAGGTTCGCCCGCCGGTCCGCGCCGGGACCGCTCACCCGGGCGCTCAGGTCGTTGGCACCGTCGCGCAGGCCGGTGACCAGGCCCAGCAGGCTGCCGTCCGGCTGGGCGCGGAAACTCGAGGTCACGTCGTGGCCGTTGGCGCTGACGTCGACCCGGCGCGTCCGCTGCGGCGGGACGACCTTGACCAGGACCTGTCCCCCGCTGACGAGCGCGGGCCGCGGATTCGACACCGTCTCGATGGTCGGCTGCCGCCCTGGTGGAGTACCGGGTGCGGCCACCGCGCTCGCGGTCCCCATCAGCAGGACCGGCACGGCCAGGGCCGCCACCACGGTGGATGAGCGCAACACACGGTTCGCCACCAGAGACTCCGCTCGCTCGTGGCGTCGCGCCGTTGCGACACCGGGCCGCTGCCGGTATAGCACCCGCGGCACGGCGGGAACAACCGCCCCGCGGCGTCCCGGGTAGCCGGCCGCACGGACCACCAGCCGGCTGTCTCCTCGAGCATGCCCGCGTGGCCCAGCGCCCGCGCCCGGCCACGTCGCCGATTCCGGAACTCAGCCGCGCAGGGCGCTGCCGGCCTGCCAGGCGGTCCAGCCGATGGCCCAGTCGCCGTGGCCGTTGTTGATGGCCAGCTGCGGGCCGCCCGAGTTGGTCACCTCGACGACGTCGCCGACGTTGAAGGTGTCGAAGAACCACTTGGCGTTCTCGGTGTTCATGTTGAGGCAGCCGTTGGACACGTTGTCGCTGCCCTGCACGCCGACCGTCTTCAGGTTCTCGTGCAGGTACTCGCCGTCGTTCGAGATCCGGACGTTCCAGTTCTCCGGCGCCTTGTAGTAGCCGGGGTCGCCCTCGCACACGCCGTAGCTGCAGGAGTCCATGATCTTGTGGTCCTCCTTGCCCAGCACGGTGTGCGTGCCGGTGAAGGTCGGCGTCGGGCCCCGCGGCGGGGTGTCGACCGTCTTCCCCATGCTGATCGGCGCGGTCTTCACCAGCTGACCGTTGTGGAACGCCTTGATCTGGTGCGTCTTGCCGTCCGCCTTGGCGACCCAGGAGTCGTGCACCTTGTAGGTGGCCGAGACGTCCTGGCCGCCGTACACGCCGCCCCCGATCGGCAGGCCGAAGGTCGTGGTCTCGAGCTTCACGGACGAGCCGGCCTTCCAGTACTCCTTGGGCCGGAAGTGCACTTCGCGCTTGCCCACCCAGTACCAGCCGCCGGTCTGGGCGGGCGAGGACGTCACCTTGAAGGACTTCTCCACCGTGGCTTTGTCGGCGATGTCGTGGTCGAACTTCAGGCCGATGACCAGGCCGACGCCGAAGTCGCCCGACGCCGCCTGGAAGAGCGCGGGAGTGGCGACCCCGGACGGCTTGAGGGTGTGCACTTCCCCGCGCTGCTCGGTCGCCGCGCCCGCCTGGTTCACCGCGGTGGCGGCCACTTGATAGGTGGCCCCGTACCGGAGGCGATCCTTGCTGGTCCACATCGTCTTGTCCGGCGAGAGCTCGCCTTCGACGCCGTTGCCGGTCTGCGGGTTCGTGACCGTGACCGCCTGCAACGTGCCGCCCGAAGCCTTGACGACGATCGGGTCCTTCGGGCTCAGCTGGTCCCCGCCCTCGAACGCCACCGTCGCGGCCGGTACCCCGGGCGCCGTCGCCGTCCCTCCGGCGGTTCCGGCCGGGAGCGCGGCCCCCACGGTCTCGCTCTGTCCACTGCAGGCAGCCAGCAGCAGGGCCCCCAGGCCGAGCCCGGCGATGCGGATCATTCTCACGATCCACAAGACGTCCCAGCCCTTGCCGAGTTGAGTAACGATCCGATCTCTCGAGGGTGGCGGCACATCCTGCTGCGGTGATCGCGGTGTGGGCACTAGCGGGTCTGTGGGCCTTCGCGGAGTATCCGCCAGCACAGGTAGAGGCAGACGCCCGCTGAGGGCGCCCCGCCCAGCAACGTGGCGGCGATGCCGAGCGCGGTGGTCTGCCCGGCCACGTACAGCGGCATCTGCACCGCCGTCGCGATGGTGCACTTCACCACGAACACCGCCGTGCACAGCTGGTAGCGCCGTCGCGCTGCCGGGTCGTGTCGCCAGCCGGACCGGTCGCGGCGCACCGCCCCCAGCACCAACCCGACCACCGGCCACCGCACCAGCATCGACAGCAGGAAGACCGCCCCTTGCGCGGCCTGGATCACCACGGCCGGGAGGTAGAAGTCGATCGCCTGCCCGGTGGTCCCGGCCAGCAGGGCGGAGCCCCCGACGACGGCCAGCCCGATCGCCGCCGACCAGTAGCGCCGGTCGGTCCACACCCGCACGACCGCGAGCACCGCCACCCCGCCGACGGCGATCAGCGCGGCGGTCCACACCCGGCCGGTCAGCAGGTAGGCGACCAGGAACACCACCCGGGACGCGACGCCCTCGGCGACCGTGCGCCAGCCGCCCACCGCGTCGAACAGCGACAGGGACTTCCGGGTCAGCACGTCGAGGCTCATGCGCTTGCCTTCGCCGCGACGGGCGTGAAGCTGGTGCGGCGCATGGTTTCTTCATGGGCGCCGATCGCGCCGAGCAGGCCGAGCCGGCCACGGTCCGCCTCGGCCAGCGCTTCGGCGAGGCGGTGCGCGTCCCGCATCGCCAGGTTGCCACCGAAACCCGGGGCCAGGTGGATGGCGTCGCCGATGACCGTCACCGGACCGGCGGGCCAGGCGGGCATCGGCGGGATCGTTCCGATCCGGAGCGCGGCCGTGACGTCCGGCCAGGCCTCGGCGACGATCAGCCGCAACGTCGGGTGCAGGTCCGCGGCCAGGTCCTGGGCCTGGCGCCACACCGTGGCCGCTGAGCCGGACTGCTCTCGCGGGCCGGGCAAGGCCCACATCACGTAGTCCTCGGCGTCGGCGACAGCGCGGGAGCTCAGCGCGGGCAGCAGTTCCTCCCGCGCGGTCACCGGCCGCCGGGTGAACCGCAACACGCCCAGCACCATCATCGCGGCGCCCCCCTGCACGGCGGCCGGGCTGTCACCGACCAGGCCCGGCAACCCGGTGCCGGCCACCGCTCGCAGCGGAGTCGCGCCCATGATCATGCGTCGTCCCGTGTCGGCCACCCGCACGTCCGGCAGGTACTGGCGGCGAACCGCCGAACCGATCCCGTCCGCGCCGACCAGGACGTCCCCGGTGTCCGTGCCGCCGTCGGCGAAGAAGGCCCGGACCGTGCCGTCCGCGCGCGGTTCGAAGCGCGTGAACTCCGCTCCGAACCGGACCACGTCGTCCAGTCCCGTCAGCAGCACCGCGCGGAGCAACGGCCGGTCAGCCTGGCGGCCGGGCCGCGCCCGGCCCGCCACACCGCCGGACGGCCGGGTACCCACGACGGTCAGCTCTCCCGCCACCTCGGACAGCACCAGGGTCTGCTCGCGCGGCCCTCCCATGGTGGCCTCCGCCATCGCGGCGTGCGCCGGGGGCAGGCACGCCCGCAGCGCCGCGGCGCCCCGGTCGTCGACGTGCAGGCTCACGCCCTGCGGACGGCCCTGCGCGCCATCCCGCTCGTACACCGCGACGTCGACGCCCGCCCGGCGGAGCCCGTGGGCCAGCGTCAGCCCACCGAGACCGGCGCCGATCACGATCACCCTCATGTCCTCACCCTTTCTTCACCACCTGATGAAGAACACGCTACGGCGGGTCCGTGCAAAACTCCACCGACCGATGAAGAAAGGGTGTTAAGCTTCGGTGGTCATGACGGAAGACGGCACCCACGGCCGCCCCGGACGCTGGCGGTCCGGCGCGGAGAGCAAACAACGGATTCTCCGGACCGCGCGGGAACTGTTCGGCGAGCACGGTTACGGCGCCACGACCGTGCGCGCGATCGCCACCGCGGCGGGGGTCGATCCGGCGATGGTGTTCTACTTCTTCGGCACCAAGCAGGGCCTGTTCGGCGCCGCGGTCGAGATGTCCGGCAACGTCCCCCCGGCCATCGAGTCGATCTTCGCCGGCGGCCTCGACACCATCGGCGAGCGCATCGTCCGGACCCTGGTGGAGAACCTCGACAAGTCCGGCCGCACCCCCCTGGTGATGCTGACCAGATCGGCACCGACCGACGCCCAGTCCCAGGAGCTGCTGCGCGAGTTCATCGACCGCGAGATCACCGACCGCCTGGCCTTGCTGCTCGGCACGCCGGACGCCGCGCTGCGGGCCGCCATGGTCAACGTCCAGATCCTCGGTCTCACGGTGGCGCGGTACATCATGCGGATCGAACCGATCGCGTCCTGCTCCGTCGACGAACTGGTCGAAAGGTTCGGTCCCCTGGTCCAGCACTGCCTGACCGGGCCCACGGCGTCATCATGACCGCTTTCCACTACCAGGCGTCCCTGGCCGGGCACTTCTGATGCGTAACCGATGTGTTACGCTTCTTGGGTGGACGAGGTGGCCGGCGCGATCGCGGACCCTGTGCGACGGAAAATTCTGGTGATGCTGCGTGACGGGCGGATGTCCGCAGGCGAGATCGCCGAGCACTTCGTGATCAGCAGGCCCGCCGTGAGCCGCCACTTGCGCGTCCTCCGGCAGAGCGGGCTGATTCGCGACGAACTTGTGGGCAGGCAACGGTTCTACGCACTCGACGCCGAGCAGTTCACCGAGCTCGCCACGTGGCTCACCCAGTTCCTGCAACCTTCCGGCTGGGAACACCGCCTCGACGCGCTGACCACAGAGGTCTACCGCACCCGCCGCGCCCACCGCGCGGACGACCGACGTAAGGAAACCACGGCATGAACCGCCCCCCGACCGGCCGGCTGTTCCGCACCGGCACCGGAAGCGATCTCGTCCTGAGCCGGACGTTCCGCGCACCCGCCGAGGACGTCTGGGCCAGTCTCACCGAACCCGAGCGCACCGCCCGCTGGTTCGGTCCGTGGGAAGGTGAGGCCGCACCCGGCCGGACGATCAAAGTGCAGCTGGCGTTCGAGGATCAGGCACCGTGGTGCGATCTGCGCATCGACGCGTGTGAGCCGCTCCGGCGGCTGGCCGTGTCGATGACCGACGAGTCCGGGACCTGGCGGATGGAACTGCTGTTGTCCGAGGCGAACGGTTCGACCGAACTGCGGCTCGTACAGCATCTCGACACCGAGGACCGAGCGGGCGAGGTCGGCCCCGGCTGGGAGTACTACCTCGACATGCTCACAGCCGCACGTGACGGCTCACCCCGACCGAACTTCGGCGACTACTACCCCGCGATGAAATCCTACTTCGACGAGTTGTCCCCCCAGCCCTGACGGCGTCCAGCGGTGCCGTTCCGGAACGCGAACCGGTCGCGGAGTCACGCGCGGACCGCACCACCGGCGGACACCACGAGTGTGATCGGCCAGCGAACCCCCTCGGCCTCGCCCGGCAACCGCCGGCGCGAAACGAGGTCCAGCTGTTCGTCCGTCAACCGGCCGCCGGTGGCGATGCAGCATCGCACGACGGACCGCACCTCTTGGTCCACCGAGTCCGGCGGCAGGTCCCGCTCCCACAGTTTCAGCGCGTGCAGCGCCGCACGACGCGACACGTCCGGGTCCGAGGCGTACCAGTGCCCGCCCATCCGGCTCGGCGGCGGATCGCCGGGCGAGGGCACCCGCCGGCCGAGTCGCTTCTGCTTCACGCGTGCGTTGGCGTACGAAGCGACCTCCTCACGCCACACCGCGCGACTGGCCTCCAACGCCTCGAGCGCCCGCAGCAGAGCCGATTCGTGGTGCTGATACCGCCCGGCCAGCTCACCGAGGAAGCTCAACGTCGCCCGGTGGCCGATCGGGTGGTACAGGCCCACACACGAACACAACGCCGCGACCCGCCGGCCGTGCGCCAGCCGCCCATCACGCACCCTGCGCGCCCGCTCGGTGAACCCCACCGGCAGACAGTACCGATCTGCGCTTCAGCCGCGATGAGGTTTTCAGACTCGACCCGTTCCCCCACGGGCGAAGTTCGGTTCCGCCGCTTCCAGTCGTGGTACCGCAACACCCAGCCGTCGTGCTTCGGCGAGGGTGTCCCGGCAGATCTCCCGCGGCTCCTCGGCGTCGGGGTCGGAGTGCGCCTCGAAATTCACCCGCAGCGGCGTGACATGAGCAGTCAGCCAGGCAAGCACGGGCGCCATCAGCCAGGTGGGCGCCCGGAACAGCAGCACACCGCCCCGGTGACGTCGCAGGTCGATGCCGCGCGCCTCGAGGAGCGGCAGCAGCTCGCGGCCGGTCAGCAGCGCCTCGCGGAAGCCGCTCGTCGACCCGGCCAGCTCGGACAGGGAACCCAGCCTCAAGCCCTGCGAGAACAGGCCGGCATCCGACACAAAATGGACCCACAGCCAGCCGCGTAAGTCAGGCCGCTCCTTGAGCCGGAACCCGGCCTCGCGAAACGCCTGACGCACGGCCCGTTCCCGGTCGGTCGGGGGTGGGCCGAGGGTGCCGAAGACGACCGACGGCAATATCCCCCCACGGAGCACGCCGTCCGCGCCGAAACCGCCGCCGGCCTGGGGAAAGCCCCAGGCGATCCGGTCGAGCGGGAGCGCGCCGACCGCGGCCCGCGGCTCGGTCCAGATGTTGCCGAAGACCAGCACCGTGGCCTGGCCGACCCGCGGGGCCAGGAAGGCCGTCGCCTCCGCGAGGCGGTGGTGCGGCACGCTGAGCACGATCAGGTCGAAGTCGTGGTCCGGCGCCAGCGCCTCGCGGTAGCGCACCGGCCACTGCTCGACGACGCGCTGCCCCCACACGCGCCGCCGCATATCGAACAGGTCGAGGCCGATCGCTTCCCCGTACGTCGCCGCGCGGCCCGGGCGGACGTAGAACTCGACGTCATGTCCCGCCTTTTGCAGGGCCCAGCCGTAGATGGTGGCGATCACGCCTCGGCCGAACATCAGGATCTTCACACTGCACCTCGTGGGGTACGATCGATCTGGAGATCATCTCCACTTTCAAAATATGGAGGTCATCTCCATTTGTCAACGATGAGGTAGCGCATGACCGCCGACAAGCCGCTGCGGGCCGACGCCCAGCGCAAGCGCGAGGCCCTGCTCGCCACCGCACGGGAGGTCGCCGCCGCCGGCGACTTCTTCGACCTGCGCTTCGATGACTTCGCCCGCTTGGCCGGGGTGGGCACCGGCACGCTGTACCGCCACTTCCCCACCCGGCAGGCGCTGGCCGAGGCGGTCTACCACGGGGAGGTCGCCACGCTGTGCGACCGCGCCCGCCGGCTCCAGGCCACGCTGCCCGCGGCGGAGGCGTTGGCGACCTTCCTCCGCGGCATGGTCGACCACATGGACGCCCATCAGGGCCTCGCCCGGACGCTGGCCACGCTCATGGCCGATCGCTCCAGTGCCCTCGCCGAGGGCAGCCGGGCGCTTGAGCAGGCGGTCACCGACCTGGTGGCCGCAGCCGTGAAGGAAGGCGCCGTCCGCGACGACGTGGACGCCGGCGCCGTCATGATGGCGCTGCACGGCATCGGCGCGGCCCATGACCGCCCCGGTTGGCGAGCCGAAGCCGACGACGTCATCACCCTCGTGCTGGACGGACTGCGCCGGCCGCACTCGGACGGATAGCTCGCGCGATCCGCACCGGACAACCGCGGCGGCCGTCCCGGCGTACTGGAGGCATGACGTCGTCGAGGTCCTGGCTGCCCGAGGCCGCCTTGTTGTGGCTTCCCCTGGTGGCGCTGGTCGGCGGGATCGCGGTGGTGTCTCGCTGGCAGTGACGTCCCCGTGCCGCTACTGCCTCGAGAGCGCCCACGGCATCAGCTTCTCGGTGAGCGCCCGGCTGAACGGACGCACCAGGGCCTGCAGTTCGACGCAGGCGGACTCGCCGATATGCGCGTAGGGACGCACGCTGCGCTCGTCGGTCGCCTTCTCGATTTCCGCTCGGCGGGCCGCACCGTCGGGTGTGAACGTCAGGTCGGCGTCTTCGATGAGCCAGCCCCGCGCACGGAGGCCGCTGACGGCCGCACTCCAGTCGGCCTCGGTCCACGCCCGTGAAGTGCGCAGGGTCTCGGCGGGAACGGCACCGGACGCGGCGTGGGTGACGAGGGCTTCGATGCCGCTCAAGCCGGCCGTCGACAGGGCGGCGACGTGTGCGTCGCCGCGGTACTCCCGAAGCAGGGTCTGCGCGTGCCAAAGAACCAGATGGGGCTCGGTGGGCCACGGAAGGGCCGTGTGGGCCGCGAACAGGGGGCGGCCGGCGACGTCGCCGGCGACCGCCTCGGCGGCCGCACGCAGGAGAGTGGCGGCTCGGCGCAGCTCGGGTGAGGTGATCGCGTCGCCCAGTGTGCCACGCAAGGCCTGGTCGGCCGCGGCGTAGCGGGCGGCGAGGACAGCGGCCGGGTCGGTCACGGACCAGACGCCGTCGAGCGACTCCGCGACGAGGACCGGGTTGAAGTTGTAAAAGGTGGCGACCACGACCGGCGCGGGAACCACGCCGAGCGCCGCCGACCTCGACGCGAAGTAGCCGGCGCGGCCGCGGAGACCGAGTTCCCCATACGCGGCAGTGGCTTCCGGGGCGAAATAGATCATCCCGTGGTAGGGCTCGAGAAGTCGCCAGGTCTGCCGCGCCACATCGATCACCGGGCCAACATACCATCCGGTCGGTACGCTCGATCCGGGATCAGTGCCGAGCAGTTGTGGTTCCGAAACTCCGCGCGGTGTCGGCGCCGATGCACCGGGGGAGTGATCTTCTGACAGCGAGGCGCAAGCAATCAAGGACGCCATCGCGTCGACGGGCTGACCGGTGACGTCCGCCCGGCGAGCTCCATCGCCGCGTCAGCTCTCAATAGCCGTGGGTGTGTCGCTGAACGCCCGGACGAACGAGGACACACAATCCTCCGGAGTCTGCAGCGAAGCGACGATGTGCCCGTCGATGCGCAGCGGTGGGTCGAGCGGCACCGCGCGGACCCGGCGGGCGGCGAACTCCGTCAGCTGCTCGGCGGTCAGCAGCGTCCAGGCTCCGTGCCCACCGCCGACCTCGATGAGGACCGTGAGGACCGAGCCGGCCGATCGGCCCGTCGAGCCGGGGCCCGCGCGGTGCAAGGCCGACGTGACCGCGTCGTTCAATGCCGGGTCCTCCGCGCGGGCGGGCAGGCGCAGGGCGGCGCGGTCCAGGTCGGCCAGCCGCACCAGCGGTGAGCCGGCCGCCGGGTGCTCGTCGGACACCACGGCCAGCAGCGACTCCGACCACGCGCGCACCACGCGGACGCCGTCCGCCTCCACCGGACCGCGGACCAGCGCCAGATCGAGCTCACCGCCGCGGACGGCCGCGAGCCGTGCCGGAACCGGGAGTTCGACGAGCGAAGGCTGAGCGGGCCGGGCTCCGTCGAGCAGGAGCTCCGCGGCGCGCTCCAGCCGCGCGGTCAGGCCGGGGGCGACCCCGATCCGCAGGTGGGCATCGGGTTCTCCGGCGACCACGCGCACGCGTGCGGCCGCGGCGAGCGTCTCCCGGGCGGCCTCCAGTACCCGCGCGCCGGCCGGTGTGAGCCGGACGTACCGCGGGGAGCGGTCGAACAGCCGGGTGCCGAGATCCCGTTCTAGCCGCGCGATCTGGTGGCTCACCGCGGGCTGCACGATGTTGAGCCGCTCGGCGGCCCGGCCGAAGTGCAGCTCCTCGGCGACGGTCACGAAGTACCGCAGCGCGCGCAGTTCCACGGTCCTCCCTGCGGACGGCACGATGACAAAAAGTGATCGCTGAGCAGTCTAGGTGGGGCTGGTTCCGCCGGGCGCCGCCGACTGGGATGGAGGCATGCACATCGGCACCGGTTTGATCAACCCGCCCTCCCCGGCCGAGGTGGTGGCCGCCGCGGCCGACGCCGCCGGCCGCGGCCTCGCCGCATTCTGGACCAACCAGAACCCCGGCGGCTGGGACCCGCTCACCCTGCTGGCCTCCCTCGGCCGGCGGCCCGCCGAGGTCGGCACGGCCATCGTCGCCACCTACCCCCGCCACCCCGTCACCACGGCCACCGAAGCACTCACCCTCCAAGCCGCCGGCGGCGGTGGTCTCACCCTCGGCGTCGGCCCCAGCCACGCCTGGTACGTCCAGGACCAGCTCGGCCTCCCCTACACCTCCCCCCTGCGGCACACCCGCGAGTACCTCACCGTGCTGCGCCCCCTGCTGACCGGCCGGCCCGTGCGGTTCGACGGCGAGTTCTTCACCGTCGACACCCGGCTCGACATCACCGCTCCGGCGCCGAGCCTCCTGCTGTCGGCGCTCGGTCCCCGCATGCTCGAGCTGGCCCACGACCTCGCCGACGGCGTGGCCGCCGCCTGGGTCACCCCGGACATGGTCGCCCGGCAGATCGCCCCGCGCACGGCCCCCGGCGCGCGCATCGTGGCTCAGGCCGTCACGCTGCTGAGCCCGGACCCCGACCGCGCCCGCGCCGACTTCGCCGGGCAACTCGCCACGGTCGGCACCATGCCCGCCTACCGCGCCTCACTCGACCGCGCCGGGCTCGCCAACCCCGCCGACACACTCGTCATCGGCGACGACACGACCATCACCGACGCCGTGAAGCGCTATGAAGACGCCGGAGTGACCGACCTCATCGTCGTACCCCTCAACGACCGGAGCCGCACCCTGGACCTGCTCACCTGAATCACCGGCCGGGACGGGCGTTCACGGCACCGGCCGGTGCCGTGAAGCCGCCGGTCTCCCGCTCGAGCAGTTCGGCCAGCCGCAGCGGGGTGCGGTCCTCGAACATCGGGCCGATGAGCTGCACCCCGACCGGCAGGCCCTCCGGGGACCGGCCGGCGGGAACGGCGGTGGCGGGCAGGCCGGGCATGGTGGCCAGGCCGGCCCAGACGAGCTGGTCCAAGTACGGGTACTCGACACCGTCGATGTCGATGCGCCGTTCCAGCGGGTTGGGGTGGTGGTCGTGCGGGAACGCGGGCGTCGGCGTGATCGGGCACACGACGGCGTCGAACTCGGCGAACAGCTGCCGCCAGCCGTGCCGGTGGAGCTCGCGGCGGTTGTTCGCCACCATCCAGTCGCGGTGGCTGGACACCATGGCGCGCAGCCGCACGGCGTCGAGGCTCCGGTCGTCCGCGCTCAGCCCGGCGGCGCGGATCTGCAGCTGCTCGTACGAGTCGGTGGGGAACCGCGCCACGGAACCCGAAATCAGCAGTTGCATGTAGAGCGTCGCGGCTTCGGTCAGCTCGGGCAGCAGCGAACTGTGCCGTCGGACGCGGGCGCCGCCGTCGACGAGTGCGTCGGCCACCCGGTTCACGCCGGCCCGCACGGCGGAGCCGGTGGCGATGAGCGGGTGCTCGTCGAGGACCAGGACCCGGAAATCGCGGAGCCGCTCGTGGCGCGCGGGCGGCAGTGCCAGACGATGGGCCACGCCGTGCGTCAGCGGATCCGGGCCGGCCATGACGTCGAGCAGGAGCGTGAGATCGCGGGCGCTGCGCGCCATCGGACCGACGACGGCGAGGTCCAGGTCGACCGGCAAGGCCGGCTCGGCCGGCGGGACCATCCCGCGGGCGGCCGCCAGCCCGAGCGTCGGCTTGTGCGCGTAGACGCCGCAGAAGTGCGCGGGGGTGCGCAGCGAGCCGGCGATGTCGGAGCCGATGGACAGCGCGCCGAACCCGGACGCCAGTGCCGCCGCCGACCCACCGGAGGACCCGCCTGGCGTGCGAGCGGGATCCCACGGGTTGGTGGTGGTGCCGTAGATGTTGTTGAAGCTCTGGATGTCCTGCAGCCCCAGGGGCACATTGGTCTTGCCGAGCACCACGGCGCCCGCGGCCTTGACGCGCGACACCTGAACGGCATCCTCGGCCGGCAGGTGGTCCCGGTGCGGCGGCATGCCCCAGGTCGTCGCCAGCCCGGCGACGTTGTACGACTCCTTGACCGTCACCGGAACGCCGAGCAGCGGCCGGTCCTCACCACGCGCCCGTGCCCGATCGGCCTCGCGCGCGGCGGCCCGCGCCCGGTCGAAGTCCCGCACGCAGATCGCGTTGATCACCTCGTCGTCACGCTCGATCCGGGCGATCGCCTCGTCGGTCAGTTCCACCGAAGTCACCGCACCGGCCCGCAATGCGGCGACGAGTTCTTCGGCCGTTTCGTAGCTCCATTCCATGAATTCGAAGCTACCGAGGGGCCTGAGAGGACACGAAATTCTGGTTGACGCAATGGGGAGTCACTTCGCCGGCGTAGTCTCGCACTCGATTTACGTCCCGCGGTGTCCCATTGCAGGTCACCGGGCGACGGTGGGTTGAGTCCGCCCGTGTGAGACATGAAATGCCGCATGGGGCAACAGGATGGATGTCTCAATTCTTGTTAACCACATCGTTTGCCGGCGGCCTCCGTATGCGCAAGCTACGACGGATGGCCCCCTGGAACGCCGCCGAACCGCCTACCGCGCCCACCAACGCTTTACACAGCCGATCCCGCTCCTTACGCTTCCGCTCTGGAAGCGCTCCCAGACCAGAGGAGACGGCGTGCGCACTTCGACGACGAAGTCGATGGCCCAGGTGATCGCGGTGCTGCTCGTGCTCGGCCTGACCGTGGTGATCCCCGGCATGTCCGCGACCGCCCACGCCGCCGGGAAGTTCAACTACGGTGAGGCGTTGCAGAAGGCCGTCTGGTTCTACGACGCGCAGCGCTCCGGTGCGCTGCCCGCCGGCAACCGGGTGTCCTGGCGGGGTCCGTCCGCCCTCGACGACGGCAAGGACGCCGGCCTGGACCTCACCGGGGGGTTCTACGATGCCGGTGACCACGTCAAGTTCGGGTTGCCGTTCGAGTTCAGCATGACCATGCTCGCCTGGGGTGCGCTGGAGAACCGCGCCGCCTACCAGAGTTCCGGCCAGTGGCCGTACCTGCTCTCCAACCTGCGCTGGGGTGACGACTGGCTGATCAAGGCGCACCCGCAGCCCGACGTGCTCTACGGCCAGGTCGGCAAGGGCGACGACGACCACAAGTGGTGGGGCCCCGCCGAGACGATGACCATGGCGCGGCCCGCCTACCGCGTCGACGACTCCTGCCCCGGCTCGGACCTCGCCGGCGAGGCCACCGCCCAGCTGGCCGCGAGCTCGATGGTGTTCCGGGCGGACGACCCCACCTACGCCGCCACCCTGCTCACCCACGCCAAACAGCTGTACTCGTTCGCCGACAACCACCGGGGCGCCTACTCCGACTGCATCACCGACGCCAAGAACTTCTACAAGTCCTGGAGCGGCTACCAGGACGAGCTGGTCTGGGGCGCCATCTGGCTCTACAAGGCCACCGGCGACACCGCCTACCTGACCAAGGCGCGCACCGAGTACCAGAAGCTGGCCACCGAACCGCAGACCACCACCCGTTCCTACCGCTGGACGCTGGCCTGGGACGACAAGTCCTACGGCGCCTACGTCCTGCTCGCCCAGCTCACCGGCGACCCCCAGTACCTCGCCGACGCGAACCGCTGGCTGGACTGGTGGACCACCGGCGTCAACGGCCAGCGCGTGCCCTACTCCCCCGGCGGCCAGGCCGTGCTCGACCAGTGGGGCTCGTTGCGCTACGCGGCGAACACCGCGTTCGTGGCGCTCACCTATTCGGAC
Source organism: Amycolatopsis sp. A133 (assembly GCF_031082405.1). Lineage (GTDB taxonomy): Bacteria > Actinomycetota > Actinomycetes > Mycobacteriales > Pseudonocardiaceae > Amycolatopsis. The sequence continues at coordinate 130,514 of NZ_JAVHJU010000057.1, read as the reverse complement.
TGGTTGCGCGCCACCGATCCCACCCGCGCCGCCACCTACCACGACTTCGCCGTCCGGCAGATCAACTACGCACTGGGCGACAACCCGCGCGGCACGAGCTACGAAGTCGGCTTCGGCGTCAACCCGCCCCGCAACCCCCACCACCGCACCGCGCACGGCTCCTGGGCCGACAACATCAACGAACCGGCGCTGAGCCGGCACACCTTGTACGGCGCGCTCGTCGGCGGCCCCACCACGACCAACGACGCGTACACCGACGACCGCACCAACTACACGATGAGCGAGGTGGCCCTCGACTACAACGCCGGCTTCACCGGCGCGCTGGCCCGCCTCTACGGCGAGTACGGCGGTGCCCCGCTGACGAGCTTCCCCCCGACGGAAACCCCGGACGGCCCGGAGATCCTGGCGCAGGGCGCGCTCAACCAGCCGGACGGCGGGACGTTCACCGAGGTCAAGGCGTATGTGATCAACAAGTCGGCGTGGCCGGCGCGCGCGTTCACCGGTTCGCTGCGCTACTACTTCACGCTCGACGGCGCCACCACGCCCGGCCAGATCTCGGTCACGTCCGCGTACAACCAGTGCGACGCGCCCACCCTGCACCAGTTCTCCGGCGCGGTGTACTACGTCGAGGTGCCGTGCTCCGGCGGCGTCGCGCCCGGCGGTCAGTCCCGCTACCGCAAGGAGATCCAGTTCCGGATCAGCAGCACCGGCACCTGGGCCCCCGGCAACGACTGGTCGCACACCGGGCTCGCCCCCAGCGGGAGCGCGCCCGTCGACGATCCCCAGCTGGTGCTCACGCAGGGTTCCGCGGTGCTGTGGGGCAACCAACCGGGACAGTCCACAACGGACACCACCGCGCCTGCCGCGCCCACGGGTCTGACCGCCACCCCCGGCAGCACCAGCGCCACGCTCAGCTGGACCGCCGCCACCGACGACGTCGGCGTCGCCGGGTACGACGTGCTGAACTCGGCCGGTGCGACGGTCGGCAGCACCGCGAGCACCGGCTACCAGGTCACCGGGCTCGCCCCCGGCACCGCGTACACGTTCTCGGTGCGCGCCCGGGACGCCGCCGGCAACCAGTCCGCGCCCAGCAGCCCGGTGTCGGTCACCACCACGACCGGCGGCGGCAACCCCGGCACCGGCTCGCTCGCCGTGCAGCAGCGGTCCGGCAGCGGCACCGCCGACAACCAGATCCGCACCGGCCTCCAGATCGTCAACCGAGGCAGCTCGCCCGTCACCTTGAGCAGCGTCACCGCGCGCTACTGGTTCACCGGCGACGGCAGCAACCCGGGCTACCAGATCTGGTGCGACTACGCGGTTCTCGGCTGCGGGAACATCACCCTGCGCGTGGTGAAGCTCAGCACGCCACGCCCGGGGGCCGACGCCTACGTCGAAGTAGGCTTCGGCGGCGGGACCCTCGCCGCCGGCGCGAACACCGGCGAGGTCCAGGTCCGGGTGGCCAAGGCCGACTGGTCCGCCTTCACCCAGTCCGACGACTACAGCTACCGCACGGCGGCGTCGTTCACCGACCTCGCCACGGCCACCGCCTACCAGTCCGGAACCCTCGGCTGGGGCACCGAACCCTGATCAGCGGTCCGGCCGGCCACGAACGGCAGCCGCATCGGCGTCCGGTCCCGCCGTTGCCGGTGCGGCCGTGGTTGGATACCCGCTCACCGGTCTTGTCGACGGCAAACCCTTTGCGCTACGGTGACCTGGGAGCGCTCCCAGTCGGGCTGTCAGCGAAGACGAAGCCAGTTGCCTCGCATTCCGTGAGAGAGGAACACCATGCGAGCTATCCCGAGAAGGAAGCGCACGGTCCCCCGCTCGGGCCTGCGAGCGGTGGCCACCGTGGTGCTGCTGGGCCTGGGTGTTGTGCTCCCGTCCCCGGCCGCCTCGGCCGCCACCGTGGACACCGGTGCGTCGTACGTGCTGGTCAACCGCAACAGCGGCAAGGCGCTGGACGTATCCGGAAGCGCCACCTACGACGGCGCGCAGATCACCCAGCGCACCCGCGACGACCGCCTCTCGCAGCGGTGGCAGTTCGTCGACTCCGGCGGCGGCAACTACCGCATCAGGTCCCGGAACAGCGCCATGGTATTGAGCTTTCCCTCCACCGCCGACCGGGCCGGGCTGGTGCAGAGCACCGACACCGGCCGCGCCGGCCAGCAGTTCCGGCTGGCCGATTCCGCCGGCGGCGACGTGCGCCTGCTCAACCGGGCCAGCGGCAAGGCCGTGGACGTGCTGGGCGCCTCCACCGCCGACGGCGCCCGGGTCGTCCAGTGGCCCGACTCCGACGGCGCCAACCAGCGGTGGCAGCTGGTCAAGCTGAACGCCGACACCACGCCACCGACCGCGCCGGGCACCCCCCGCACCTCGAACCTGACGTGCACCGGGGTGACGTTCTCGTGGTCGGCGTCGTCCGACGACGTCGGGGTGGCCTTCTACGACATCTACCACGACGGGCAGTTCATGACCTCGGTGCCGGGCACGGCGCTCTCGGCCGAGCTGACCGCCGTGCCGGGGGCCACCTGGGGCCTGTACGTCAACGCCCGCGACGCCGCGGGCAACGTCTCCCAGGCCAGTTCCACGGTCACCGTCACCGTGCCGCAGTGCCAGGCCGACACCGAGCCGCCCACCACCCCCACCGGCGTGACGGCGACCGCGTCGGGCACCACGGTCACCGTGCGCTGGTCGCCGTCCACCGACAACGTCGGCGTCACCGGCTACGAGGTGCTCCGCGACGGCACCGTGGCCGGGTCCACCAGCGGTGCGGCCACGACGTCGTTCACCGACAGCGGCCTGGCCGCGAACACCCGCTACCAGTACCAGGTGCGGGCGCGCGACGCCCAGGCCAACCGCTCGGCCGCGAGCACGGCGGTCGTGGTCACCACGGGTACCTCCTGCGCCACGGCGCTGTGCTCGGTCACCAAGGTCGCCACCGAAACCGACCTGCCGTGGGGCCTGACCACGCTGCCCGACGGGCAGGTGCTCTACGGCCGCCGCGACGCCTTCGAAGTCGTCCGCCTCGACCCCGCCACCGGCGCGAAGACGGTGGCCGGACGGATGCCGAACGTGGCGGGAACCGACGGCGAGGGCGGGGTGCTCGGCCTCGCCGTGGCCACCGACTTCGCGGCCGACCCGTGGCTGTACGTCATGCACACCAGCTCGACCGACAACCGGGTGGTGCGCATCCGCTACAGCGGTGGGGTGCTCACCGGCAGCCCGCAGGTGCTGCTCACCGGAATCCCGCGCAACAAGTACCACAACGGCGGCCGGCTGCGCTTCGGGCCCGACGGCAAGCTCTACATCTCGGCCGGCGACGGCCAGAACAGCGAGTGGGCCCAGGACCTCACCATCCTCGCCGGCAAGGTGCTGCGCATCAACCGCGACGGCAGCATCCCCTCGGACAACCCGTTCGGGACCCCGGTGTGGAGCTACGGCCACCGCAACCCCCAGGGGCTCGCCTTCGACTCCCAAGGCCGGCTGTGGGAACAGGAATTCGGCAACAACGTCATGGACGAGACCAACCTGATCGTCCGCGGCGGCAACTACGGCTGGCCCCGCTGCGAGGGCACCACGGGCAGCTGCGCCGAATCCGGCTTCATCGCGCCCAAGCGCACCTACCCCGTCGCCGAAGGTTCGTGCAGCGGCATCGCCGTGGTCCGCGACGCCCTCTACATCGCCTGCCTGCGCGGAGCGCGGCTGTACCGGGCCGCGATTTCCGGGGACAGCCTGACCGACGTCCAGCAGTACCTCACCGGCACGTACGGGCGGCTGCGCACCGTGGAACCGTCCGCCGACGGCGGTTTGTGGCTGACCACCAGCAACTACGGCGACAAGGACAGCATCGTGAACAACAGCAACGAAAGCATCTTCAAGGTCGAGCTCGGACGGTGAACCCGGCCGCGGGCCGGGACGACCGGCCCGCGGCCGTTTCCCCTCACGGAAGGAGAGCCGTCATGGCTCACCGCAGGACACCCCGGCACCGTCGCACGTGGACGGTGACGGCGGCGGCGATCGTCATCGCGGGCGTGGTGACGCCCGCGGCGTCCGGTGCCACCCCGGCGTCACCGTGCCCACCGGACGGGACCTACGGCCCGCCGTTGCCGAGCCAGGCGGTGACGTCCCAGCTCATCCGGAGCGGGTTCAACTTCCTCGAAGGGCCCACCTGGGACCGGCGAACGGGCACCCTGCTGCTGTCGAACATGCAGAACGCCACCGGTCCCCAGGGCGTGCAGCCGTCGGCCGTGCTGCGGTACACGCCGCCGGCCACGTTCGAGACGTTCATCGCCGCCTCCGGCAGCAACGGACTGGCGATCACCGCCGACGGCACGCGGGTGCTCGCCGCCACCCACGACAACCGCACCGTTTCCGCCTACAACCTGAGCGACCGCAGCCGGACGACCGTCGCGGCCGGCTACCTCGGCCGCGCGTTCAACTCGCCGAACGACCTGACCACCGGCCGGGACGGCACCACCTACTTCACCGACCCGAACTACCAGCGCGGCAACCGCGCCGACGAGCAAGGCGGCCGGACCGGCGTCTTCCGCGTCCGCGACGGCGTGGTCAGCCTCGTCGACGACTCGCTGCCGCAGCCGAACGGCGTTGTCCTGTCCCCGGACGGCAAGACGCTCTACGTGGGAGCCACCGGCGCCAACGTGATCATGAAGTACACCGTCTTCCCCGACGGCAGCACCGGCAACCGCACGACGTTCGCGAACATGAGGACACCGGACGGCGCGACCGTCGACTGCGCGGGCAACCTGTACTGGGCCTCCTACGACGAAGGGCTCGTCCACGTCTTTTCCCCTTCGGGGGCCCAGCTCGGCACCATTTCCGCCGGTCGCAACACCACCAACGCGGCGTTCGGCGGGCCGGACGGGCGGACCCTGTACCTCACCTCCGGGGTTTCCGGTGGCGGGTTCGGTCTGTACCAGACGCACCTCAACGTGCCGGGCAACCCCTACTGAACGAGCCACCCGGCTGGACACCGCACCGGTTCCCGGCGCCGCGACCCGACGAACGGGCCGCGGGCCGGGAAGCCGGCCGGTGCGGCGGTCAGGTCGCCTCGCCCGCCGACGTGCGTGCGTGCGCCTTGGCGGCGACCACCTTCTCGTCGAGGTGCCCCTCCCACGGGTCGGTCCCCGTTTCGTACTCGTCGTGCCGCCGCCACCACTCGTAGGCCCGGGTCTGCGGGTGTCCCTCCGGCGAGTCCTCCCAGTCCTCCTGCCGGCCGAACGCGGTGAGATCGAGGTAGCTCCACGTGCTGCCCAGCGCTTCGTCACCGCGGTGGTTGACGAAGTAGGTGCGGAACACCCGCTCGCCGTCCCGCACGAACGCGTTGGTGCCGTGCCATTCGTCCACCCCGAAGTCGGCGTCGAAGTCGTCGGTGAGGGTGTACCAGGGGCTGTCCCAGCCCATCTCCGCCGTCAACCGCCGGATGTCCGGCTGCGGTGCCCGCGACACCCGCGCGTACGTCGTGCCACGGGCGTTCAGGTGCGCGAGGTGGGCGACCTGGTCGGCCATCATCGAGCACCCGACGCAGCCACGCTCCGGCCAGCCGTGCACCCCCGGCTCGAAGAAGAACCGGTAGACGATCAGCTGGCGGCGGCCCTCGAACAGGTCGAGCAGGCCCACGGGCCCGTCCGGGCCGTCGAACCGGTAGTCCTTCTCCACCGCCATCCACGGCATCCGGCGGCGCTGCGCGGCCAGCGCGTCGTGCGCGCGGGTCTGCTCCTTCTCCTTCACCAGCAGCTTCTGACGGGCGGCCTCCCACTCCTGGGCAGACACGACCGAGGGCACTCTCATGGCGGGTTTCCTCTCGCTTTCCGGCACGTCACGCTCCTGCTCGTCAGCCGGGCTCCTCTCTGACTCCGCCGGCGGGCGAAAGGAATCGCCGCGCCGCGGGAGCCGTTCCGGACGATCTCGGGCGCAACTGCAACAGATCGCGGGCCGGGCGCATCTTAAGAGGTGTGCACTTCGAAGAGTTCGCACGAGAGCAGCTGCCCAGCCTGCTGCGCTTCGCCGCCGTGCTGACCGGTGACCGGGACCTGGCTCAGGACGTGGTGCAGGACGCGCTCGTGCGCGCGCACAAGAGCTGGCGGCGGATCGCGGCGGCGGACCGGCCCGAGTTGTACATGCGGCAGGTGGTCGTCAACGGCTACCTCTCGTGGCACCGCCACTGGTACCAGCGGTCCGTGCGCCCCACTTCGGACGTGGCCCGGTTCCGGGAGCCGGCCGCGCCCGATCCGGCGCGGCGGATCGCCGACGCCGACCAGCTCACCGGCATGCTCGCCCAGCTGAGCCGCGCACAGCGGGCGTCGATCGTGCTGCGGTTCTACGAAGACCGCGACGACGGCGAGATCGCGGCGATGCTCGGCTGCGCGACCGGCACGGTGCGCAGCCACATCTCGCGCGGACTGAACTCGCTGCGCATCCAGCTCAACGAAGGCAAGGAGACTGTTTGATGACCGATCTCGACGAGTTGCGCCGCGTGCTGCGCGCCCAGGAGGCCCTGGCCCCCGATCCCGGCGACGTGCTCGCCGTCGCCACCCGCCGGATCCGGCGGCGCCGGACGGTGAGCGTCGCCGCGGTGACCCTCGCGGTGGCCGCCCTCGGTGCGGGCACCGTCGGGGTGCTCGACCGGGATACCCCGCCGGCGACGCCCGCGAATGCCTTGTCCGCCGCGCCGGACCAGCCACCGGCCGCCGAAAAGGTGCTCCCGGCCGCGCCGTCGGTGAGTCTCGAGGACAGGTCCTGGAAGTTGCTGCATTGGGCCGTCCAGCCGCACTTCGCCGGCCTGCACTACGGACAGGACCACAAGTACGCGTTCGAAATCGAAGTCCGGGAAAGCGCCGCCCCCAAGAGCGCGTCGGCCGCGAAGCCCACGACCGCCGGCCAGATCGCCGACCCGAAGTCGGTCATGTGGCAGGACGGACCGGGTCGCTGGATCTGGGCGAGGACGACAAAACCGGTGACGGCCGGGGAAATGCTCGCCCTGCTGGGGAAGATCGGGACCACCCCGCCGTCGATCGCCTCGCCGCTGAAGTCGCTGCACGTTCCCGGTGGGCAGCAGATCGTCACGTTCACCAGCGAGCCCGAAGCCAACACCCTCGTCCTCTGCCCCGGCGCCGAGGCGGTGCGGGCCCCGCTCGACAGCCGCTGTTTCTCCATGTTCGTGTCACCGAGCAGCCGGGCCTCGGACGGCGTTTCCCCCGAGGACCCGCTCCCCCTGCACCAGCACCGGACGCTCGGGGCCTACACGATCGAACTCGACAGCTCGCACGCCAACAAGCAGGCCGCGCTGGAATTGCTGAATTCGGTGCAGCTGAACCGCTGAGCGTTTCCGGCCGAGGCGAGTTCCGATGCGTATTCCCGTTATCGTCGTCCTGCTGGGCGTCGTCATCGGTGCGGTCGCCGCGGCGGTCTGCCTTCGTCCAGCGGACGTAACCGCTGCGACGGGGCGACCGGCCTCGGCCGGGCCGCCGAACACCGCGCCGCAGTTTTCGATCACGCGTCCGGCCGTGCCGAGCCCGAAGGAAGTCAAGGTGGCGCTCGACGTCCGGGGCGAGTGGTCCTGGGCGTTGCGCGAGCTCGGCTCCGGTGCCGTGGTCGGCGACGGAACCTTGCGCACCACGACCGAATCCGTGATCAAGGTCTGGCTCGCCGTGGACTTCCTCGCCTTGCGCGGCTCACGGCTTTCGGCCGACGAAGACAACCGGCTGAGCCGGATGATCCGGGTCAGCGACGATCGCGCCGCCCAGGCGCTGTACCTGCGCCTCGGCGGGGACGCTTCGATCGAGCGGATGATCCGGACCTGCGGGTTGCACGAGACGCGGATCCACCCGGATTGGTGGTCCAAGACCACGATGTCCGCGACCGACGCGACGCTGCTGGGCCGGTGCGTGGCCGGCGGGCCGGGGGTGAGCGCGCAGTGGCGGGCCAAGCTGCTGGAGCTCATGCAGTCGGTCGATCCGGGCAACGCGTTCGGTATCCCGGAGGCGCCGGCCCTCGCGGGCGAACGCATCGCCGTCAAGAACGGCTGGACGCTGCACGGCACTTGGTGGACGGTGAACTGCCTGGCGATCTGGGACCATTGGGTGCTCGCGGTGCTGGTGCGCTACCCGGACCAGGGCACCGGGCACCGGTACGGGGCCGATGTCTGCAGGAACGTTGCCCAGCAACTGTTCGGCTCGTGGTGAGCGGGCGGTGAGCCCCACGACGACACCCACGACGAAGGAGTGCGCATGGACAAGGTCTTCAGCCGCCGCACCGCGCTGGTCACCGGCGCGGGTCTCACCGCGGGCCTCGCGTTGCCGGACGTCGCCCGCGCCACCGGCCGCGACGGCGTGGGTTTCACCCTCGGCGCCGAGACGCTCGACGGCGGGGAACAGATCACCGCGATCACCCTCGGCACCGCCCGCATCGGGCCGATCGACCCCGCGAGCCTGACCACCGGCACCTTCCGCGTGCACGCGAAGGCCACCAGCCCGATCGACACCGGCGGCCAGGACGTCGGCTACGACCTCGACCGGCCCGTGACGGCCGCCCGGCTCGACGCCCGCGGGAACATCGTGCTCGAGCTGAGCCACGGCGAGGGCCAGACCGGCGGCGGCACCCTCGGCTACCTCGACAGCAAGCGCCGCAACGTGCGGCTCGACCTCGCCTACACGATCACCCAGACCGCCCCCCTCCGTCCGCGGCACGGCCGGCCGGTCACCTTCACCCGGTTCACGCAGGGCCGGCTGGTCAACCCCGAAGCCGACGCCTTCAGCCACCACACCTCCCGCTCCGGGATGAAGTACCGGCTGTACTCCCCCACGGCCCACCGCGGCCGGCGGCCCCTGATCGTCTGGCTCCACGGCGGTGGCGAAGGCGCTTCCCTGCCCGACGGCTACTACGACAACGAAACCCCGTTGCGCGCCAACCGCGGCGCACTCGGTTTCGCCACCAGGGAAGCACAAACGATCTTCGGCGGCGCTCACGTGGTGGCCCCGCAATGCACGTCCGCCTGGATGGACGACGGCCCCCGCTTCGCCCCGCTCATCCACGAGATCATCCGGGAGGTGCAGCGCACGCGGCCGGTCGACCCCGGCCGCGTCCACGTCGCCGGCTGCAGCAACGGCGGCTACATGACACTGAAGATGACGACGACCTACCCCACGACGTTCGCCGCGTCGGTCCCGGTCTGCGGAGTCGTCGCCGCCCGGGAGGAGGGCGGCCCACCGCTGGTCCCCGACGCCGAGCTGGCCGCGATCAGCACTCCCACCTGGCTGGTCGCCTCCCGCGACGACGACACGGTGGACCCGCAGGCCAACACCGTCCACGCGCACGAGCTGATCCCCCGCTCCGAGCTGACGCTCTACGACCACGTCGTCCGCAACGGGTACCGGTTCCCCGGTCACTGGTCGTGGATCTACGTGGCCCGCAACGACCCGAGCACCGGGGGCACCCACCTCTGGCCGTGGCTGGCGCGGCAGCGCCGCTGACCCTTCACGCCGGTGTCGCGGGGCCGGTGGAGTCGCGGACGTTGAGGGTCGTCGCCAGCTCGAGGTGCCGGGAGGCCGGCCGGCCGCCGCCCGCCATGGCGAGCACGGTTTCGACGGCCATCCGGCCCATCCCGGCAAGCGGCTGCCCGACCGACGTCAGCCGCGGCGTGGTCCACTGCGCCTGCGGTGTGTCGTCGAACCCGGTGACCGACAGCTGCGCCGGCACGGTGATCCGGAGTTCGCGGGCCGCGGCGAGCACGCCGACGGCGATTTCGTCGTTGCCCGCGACGATCGCGGTGGGCCGCTCGCCGAGCGCCAGCAGGTCGCGGCCGTGCCGGAGCCCGGCTTCGACGGCGAACGCGTCGTGGCGGATCAGCGCGCGCTCCAGCGTGAGGTCCGCCGCGTGCAGCGCGGCCTGGTACCCGTGGAAGCGTTCCGCCGAGGGCGCGGAGCCGAGCGGACCGCCGATCCAGCCGACCCGGCGGTGGCCGAGCCCGATGACGTGCTCGGTCGCCGAGCGACCGCCCGCCCAGTTGGTGGAGCCGATGCTCACGACCCGGGAGCCGGTCGTGTTGATGGGGTCGATGGTCACCACCGGCAGCTTCGCCTCTTCCGCGGCGAGGAGCACCGAGCCGGGCACGGCGACGGCGAGTGCGACCACGCCGGCCACCCCGGCCGCCTGCAGCTCCGCCACCCACGCCCGGGCGGCGGTGCGGCTCGTGCCGGTCCAGTCCGCGGGCGGCAGGCGCAGGAGGAGCTCGGCGTGGGCGGCGTTCGCGGCGACGAGGATGCCTTGGAGCACCGTCCCCGCGTAGCGCGACTCCACGATGTCGAGCACGGTGACGAGCGTGCGCTCCCGCTGCAGGTCCCGCCGGGCCGTCGTCGGCTTGTAGCCGAGTTCGTTGATGGCCCCGAGGACGAGCTCGCGGGTGCTCGCCCCGACGTCGCTGCGTCCATTCAGGACCTTCGAAGCGGTCGCCGGCGACACGCCGGCCAGCCGGGCGACGTCCGCCAGGGTGGCCCGCTCGGACCGCGATCGCCCGCGCATCGGAACTCCGTCCGTCGAAACTTTTTCGAGCCGGCTCAGATTACCCAGCTGCCGGCTCGGTGCCCCCTTGAAAAGGAGGCGGGGACGCCCCGTCTTCCGGTCGAAACCGGGCCGACTAGACGACCGGTCTAATCCGCTGCTAGGGTCGATGCCATGCCGACCGCACCAGGAGCCACGGACACCCGGCGGGCCATCCTCGATGCCGCCCAGCGGATCATGGCCCGCAAGGGGTACGCCGCGGTCGGCATCAACGAGGTGCTCGCCGACGCGGGCGTGCCGAAGGGCTCCTTCTACCACTACTTCGCGTCGAAGGACGCCTTCGGCGAGGCCATGATGAAGAGCTACTTCCAGGAGTACCTCGCCGACATGGACCGCATCCTGAAGCGGGGTGACCGGTCGGCCGCCGCACGGCTGATGGACTACTGGCAGCAGTGGTACGAGACGCAGAGCCTGGACGAGTGCCACGGCCGGTGTCTCGCGGTGAAGCTGGGCGCCGAGGTGGCGGACCTGTCCGAATCCATGCGCCTCGCCCTGAAGGAAGGCACAACCGCGATCGTCGACCGCCTCGAGCAGACGATCGGCCAAGGCCTGCGGGACGGTTCGCTCACCATCGACGGGGAACCCCACGCCACGGCGGAGGTGCTCTACACGATGTGGCTCGGCGCCAGCGTACTGGCCAAGATCCACCGCAGCCGGGCCTCGCTGGACACGACGATGGCGGCGACCCGCCGGCTCCTGGGCCGATAACCGCACTACGTCTCCGGCATCGGCTCCCGCCCGTGCGGAGACGACTGGTCTACTAGATGGAGGAAAAATGAAGGTACTCGTGGTTCTCACCTCGCACGACGAACTCGGTGACACCGGGCGCAAGACCGGCTTCTGGCTCGAGGAACTGGCCGCTCCCTACTACCGCTTCAAGGACGCCGGCTGGGAGATCGTGCTCGCCTCGCCCGCCGGCGGGCAGCCGCCGCTCGACCCGGTGAGCAACCAGCCGGACGCCCAGACCGCCGACACGCGCCGCTTCGAGGCCGACCCGGAGGCGACCACGGCGCTGGCGAACACCGTGCGCCTGGATTCCGTCGCCGCCGACGGCTTCGACGCGGTCTTCTACCCCGGCGGGCACGGACCGCTGTGGGACCTCGCCGAAGACGAGGACTCCGCCCGGCTGATCGAGAACACCCTGCGTGCGGGCAAACCGGTCACCCTCGTGTGCCACGCGCCCGGCGTGCTGCGCCACACCACCGGCGAAGACGGCACGCCGCTGGTCCGCGGCAAGAAGGTCACCGGCTTCGCCAACACCGAGGAGGACGGCGTGCAGCTCACCGACGTCGTCCCGTTCCTGGTCGAGGACGAGCTCACCAAGCTGGGTGGGCACTACTCCAAGGCCGGCGACTGGCAGCCCTACGTCGTGCAGGACGGATTGCTAATCACCGGTCAGAACCCGGCCTCGTCAGCTCCGGCCGCCGACGCGCTCATCGCGCTGCTCGGCTGACCCCTCGTTCCGGGCGGGCCGGGCCGGCGATTCCGCACGGCTCGGCCGGCCGGGCGGGTGGACGGGGCCGGTGGCCGCGGCCAGCCGGAGCCGGGTTTCGGAAGCACTGCCGGGGACGGCGGTCATGATCACGATCTTGAGCTCGGTGTCGCCGTCTCCCAGCACGTCGCAGTTCACCGCGACCGGCCCCACCGAGGGGTGGTCGATCGTCTTCTCGTCCTCGCGGTGGCCGGCGACCGAGCCGGTGGCCCACAGCTGCGCGAACCGCCGGTTGCCCGTGGTCAGCTCGCGGATCAGCCCGGAGAGGCGGGCATCGTGCGGGAACCGTCCGGTCGCGCGGCGCAGGTCGGCGACGACGGCGAGGTCCGTGGTGTCGGCGTCGAGTTCGGTCACGGGCCACTGGGCGAGGCAGGCGGGGCCGGCGTCCAGCGGGAACCGGTCGCGGGCGAAGTTGCGCAGGCGGGGTTCCGCGGACGACGGGTCGCCCAGCAGCGCGGCCCAGCTGCGGTTCCACCAGAGCAGCTGCCAGTCGGCGGCGAACACCGCGACCGCGACGTCGCCGAGCCGGGAGAGCACGCGGTGGACCCCGGGCGGGATGTGGTCGGAGATCATGCCGCCGGCGGGCGGGGTGAGACCGGCGAGCCGGTACAGGTGATCCCGTTCGGGCGCCGACAGCTGCAGGGCACGCGCGAGGGAGGCGACCACCTGCACCGAGGGCGTGGTGGCCCGGCCCTGCTCCAGGCGTACGACGTAGTCGACCGACAAGCCGGCGAGATCGGCGAGCTCCTCGCGACGCAGCCCGGCCGTGCGGCGGTTCCGGCCCACCGGCAACGCCGCGGCCGAGGGCGGCAGCCGATCCCGCCAGGTGCGGATCATCGCGCCCAGTCCGGCCCCGCGTGTCGTGGTCATGACCCCATCTTCCCCCGGGCACGGCCGCCGGGCCCGGCCCGAAGGTGGTACCGCTGTTCCTACCGTCGGGCCGTCCCTGGCCGGCCGCGCCCGGCGGGCCGAAGATCGACCCCATGACGATCACCTTCATCACCGGAGCGAACAAGGGTCTCGGCCGCGAGACCGCCCGCCGTCTCGTGGAGGCCGGCCACACCGTGCTGGTCGGCGCCCGCGACCCGGAGGCGGGCGCGAGCGCCGCCGCCGCGGTCGGCGCGCGGTTCGTGCCCATCGACGTGACCGGCGACGCGTCCGTCGCCGCCGCGGCCGCCGACGTCGCCGGGCACGAGGGCCGGATCGACGTGCTGATCAACAACGCCGGCGTCCACGGCCCGGCCGGTGACCCCGCCGGCCTGACCGGCGCCGACGTCCTGGGCGTCTTCGACGTCAACCTCGCCGGCGTGGTCCGGACGACCACCGCGTTCCTGCCGCTGCTGCGCCGGTCGGCGGACCCGGTGATCATCAACGTCAGCAGCGGGATGGGCTCCCTCGCGCTCACCCACGACCCGGCGCGAGCCGAGTCCAAGGTCGTCGCACCGCTCTACACCGCTTCGAAGGCGGCGCTGACGATGCTGACCACGCAGTACGCGAAGGCGTTCCCCGGCATCCGGATCAACGCCGCCGACCCCGGTTACACGGCGACCGACCTCAACGGCCACAGCGGCCCGCAGACCGTCACCGAGGGCACCGACGCCATCGTCGGCCTGGCCACCGAGCAGCCCGGCGCCGGCTCCGGCCGCTTCGTCGACCGGACCGGGGAGATCGCCTGGTCCTGAAGCCGGCCGACGTGGCGGCGGCTCGGCCGTCATCGCCGCAGCGGTGGCGGCTCCGGTTACCAGAGCCGCCACCGCACCGGTCACCAGCCGACGGCGACCACCAGCCACTGCGGGTCCCCGTGCGAGACGAACGAGGACTGGGCGGCCACGTCGTCGTACGGGAAGCCGTAGGCGAGGCGGTTGATGCCGTGGTCGTGCCAGAACTTCGCGTAGTAGTTCGCCGGCGCCGCCTGGTAGTAGCGCGACGGGTCCTGCCACTGCGACTGCGGCAGGTGCGCCGTGTGCCGGTTCAGCGCCGCGCACATGTCGGGGTTGCCGGCCAGCGAACCGGCGCACCCGGTGATGTTCGACGTGGGCTCGTTGACCCCCACCGACTGCGCGTAGGACGTGAAGTAGTTCGCGTACCGGCCGCCGGCGCGGAAGTCCGGCGCGCTGCCCGGCGCCGGGATCCGGTACGGCGCGTTCACCGTCGCCAGGCCCTTGAACTCGGTCGGCACCTCGGCCTGGAACTTGGCGAACGTGGCCGAGCGGTCCTCCTGGAAGGTCTGGTAGTCGTCGCCGACCTGCACGTCGTAACCGTCGTGCGCGTGCAGCCGCATGGCCAGCTTCAGCGCGAACGCGTCCACCCGGGTGGTGTTGCCGTTGAACACGTCCGGGCCGACGGTGAACTCGATGAAGTCCGCGTACTGGCCGTTCGGTGTGCCCAGGTAGAAGTACATCCGCCCGGCCGAGTTGGCCGGCATGTCGATGTAGGGCTGCTCGGCGATCGAGTGGGTCTGGCCGCCGAAGTTCCAGAACACCTGGCTGTCCGGGTACTTGCCGTTCGTCCGGTTGAGCACCTTGACCGTGAGCACGTTCCGCGCGGCCGGGATGGTGCTCGTGTCACCCCAGAACGAGTCGGGTGGGACGCCGGCACCGGGCTGCGTTGTCCCGCCGCCGGTGCCGAGCACCTGGAACTCCCACAGCGAAACGCCGTAGGCGGTGGCCCGCGCGGTCGCGTACAACCGCACGTACCGCCCCGAACCGGTCACGTTCAGCGTCTGCGTGCCACCGGTTCCGGTGGTCGTCTGGTACACAGTGGACCAGCTGGATCCGTTGTCCGACAACTGGATCTGGTAGGCCGTCGCGTAGGCGGCCTCCCAGCGCAGCACGACCTGGCTGACGGTCGCCGCGCCCCCGAGGTCGATCTGGATCCACTGTGGATCGGCGAACTGCGACGACCAGCGGGTGCCGGCGTTCCCGTCCACGGCGGCGGACGCGGGGGTGCCGGCGTTCTCCACCGACGACGCGGTGGCGGATTTCCCCTGGGAGATCACCGCATCCGCGGCGCTCGCCGAGGGGACGGCGAGGCCGAGCGCGGCGACGGCGAGGGCAGCCGCCAGCGTCGCCAAGCGGCGACCGGGTCCGCGGCGACGGTGCCGCGGCAGGGTGTTCGTCAACATGGTTCCTCCCTGGCTGGGAAGCGGGCGGACCCACCGCCAGTCAGGCAACGGCAAGGTCCGGCTCGTCCCTGAGCGCCGGGCGGATGCCCTCGCGGGCCGGCGGGAACGATCGGTAGAAAGGTTCATACCACCGCACCCGGCCTGTCAAGCCTTGACAGATCCCGGTCGCGCGGCGATCCTCGGAACCGGTTCCACCTCGAACCTCTGCGTGGCGCCGCCACCCGCTCAGGGGCCGACTCACCGGGAGTCAGCCATGCACTTCGCCTCCGGCCGGCCGGGCCGTGGAGACGGTCGTTCACGGATGCCGGCGCCATCGGTCCGCGGGCAGCGCAGTGGCGAGGTGGGTACCGTTCCACGAGATACCGGCGAGCCGCCCCAGATGTCGCCGGCCTCGCTCCTGCGGTGCACGTCGGCCGGCCCTCGAGGGTCCACCGGCAGTTCGAGCACCGCGAATTCCTTGGCCCGAGGGAAAGCAGGACGCCGTCGCGGCGTACCCGGCGGACCGCAGGCCGACGGCGATCTCTGCACCGAGTTCCGGTTCGTCCTCCAGAACCAGCACCCGCATGCCGGTACCCTGACCGTCCACTTGGGAAACCGGCCGGGAGCGGCAGTCAGGAACCGCAGTCCGCCGGATCGCCTCCCGGGTGCCGGGTCGGTACCTGCAGCGCGGTACCCGGCCTGACCTGGCGCACGTCGCCGCGGCCGATGCCGACCCGGACCGGCAGGGGCGGCCCGGAGCGCAGGGTCAGCTTCGTGCTCTGCCGTCCGACGGACAGGTCGAACGTGCGGCCGTGCCACTTGACCCCGGTGATGTCGACCCCCGGCAGCTGCGGCGGCAGGAAGGGGTCGATGGTGACCGCGTCGGTCCCCCAGCGCAGCCCGGTGAACCCGTAGAGGAACTCCTGCAGGTAACCGCCCTGGCCGGTGGTGAAGTCGAACGCTCCCCCGGTGCGCGTTTCGTACCACTGGTCGAACGGCGCGGCCAGGTACGGGTCCGCGCTCTTGCGCAGCGAGGTGTAGACGGCGCAGCCGGGCGACCCCAGCGCGGCACCGGCGATCGTGGCGATCGCGTCCGTCATCGACGGACCGCCGGGGTCGGTGCGCGGCCCGTAGTAGTCGAGGTCGTTCTGGGCCAGTTCCGGCGACATCGGTACCGCCCACGGGTACTGCAGCAGCGTGACGTCGGCCTGCTTGACGGTCTGCCCGGCGTACCCGTCGAACTCGGGATGGATGTTCGCGGCGGCGTCCACCGGGATCTTCAGGCCGTCGGCGACCTCGGCCCACACCGGATCGGCGGTCCGGCCGAGGATGCCGGCGGCGCGGATCGCGATGCGCAACGAAGCTTGCGCGCCGGCGTTGGTGCTCACGCTGTTGTCCACGTTGTCGTGGTACTCGTCGGCGCCCTTGACGTCCTTGACGGCGTACCCGCCGGCCGGGTCGGGCACGGCGCGCGTGGCCCAGTAGTCGGCGATGCCCTGCAGCACGGGCCAGGCCTTGTCCCGCAGCCACGCCTGGTCGCCGCTCGCTTCGTAGTACTGCCACTGCGCCAGGGCGATGTCGGAGTTGATGTGGATTTCCTGCTTGCCGTCGGGCGACCAGTCCGGCGTCGTCTCCTTGCCGGTCAGCGCGCTCTGCCACGGGAACTTCGCGCCCTTGATCGGGTGGTCCGGAGTGGACAGTGCCGCCGCCGCGGCCTGCGCCGCCGGCAGCCGCTGCTGCCGGTAGGTGTTCGCGTCGGCGGCGATGTCGGGGTACTGGGCCAGCAGTGCCGGGTACATCCACGTTTCCATGTCCCAGAACACGTGACCGCTGTACCCGTCCGAGGACAACCCGCCCGGGCTGGCGCTCCAGACGACCCCGGCGCGCACGCTCGCGAGCAGGTAGAACATCGACGCGTGCACCTGCGCGGTCATGGTGGTGTCGCCGGGGACCGAGATGCTCGACTGCCACAGGCGCGACCAGGCGTCCTCGTTGCGGGCGAGCGCGCGCCGGTAGCCGTCTCCGGCGGCGCGTGCCGCGGTCGCCGCGGCGGCTTGGCGCGGGGTCGCGGCCGCGAGCGGCCGGTCGGTGTCGACGCTGGAGGCGACCCCGACGTACTTGGTGACGCGCACCGGCACGCCGGCGCGGACCGGGAAGTCCGCGCGCTGGCCCGCACTCCCGGCACCCGGGTCGGCCATCGCCCGGGTGGGCACCGCCTTCTCGTCGACGCGCAGCACCGAAGTCATCCCGGCGGTGACCAGGTTCCCGTCGCTCACGACGGTCTGCGACAGCGTTGCGGTCCTGCCGTCCACCCGCGCGTCCGACGTCGAAGCGTGGTCCAATCCCCGGCCGTCGAACTCGTCGACGACCGTGGCCGTTCCGCTCCAGTGCGGGACGGCCCGCACGCTCACCGTGCCCAGGTGCCCGTCCGCGCGGTTGGCGTTGACCTCGTAGACGAAGCCGGTCGTGTCACCCGCGGGCGAGGTCCAGTCGAACGACGTGGTCAGCACCCCGGTGCGCAGGTCCAACGACTGCCGGTAGTTCGTGGTGGTGCCGACCGCATCGGAGGCGACCTGCGCCGGCGGCGGCGCGCCGTCCGGGTACACCGCGAGGTAGTCGACGTTCACCCGCGCCGTGTCCCCCTCGGTGACGGTGACCTCGAGCTTGTTGGCGCCGGCGGTCAGGGTCACCGGCACGGTGACCACCGCCCAGTCGTCCCAGCCGGCCAGGCTGGGCACGGACAGCTGCTGCACGGTGCCGTTCACGCCGATGTGGACGGTTTGCGGGCTGCCGCTGCCGTTGCCGTACCGCACGGCCAGCGTCGCCGGACCGGCCGGCGCGTCCCGGACGGGGATGACGTCGGTGCCCCCGACCGTCGGGGTGTTGTTGGTGTTCAGCCCGGCCAGGTAGGCGCCGACGGTGGCACCGGGGTGGGAGTTCTCGACGAACGCGCCGCCGGAGATCTTCCCGTACGCGGCGGGACACAGCTGCCCGAACCCGCAGGACCACTCCCCCAGCCCGTAGACGTCGCCGCCGCGGCCGAACCCGAGCGTGGTCCAGGCCGGCAGCCCGGCTCGCTCCTCCTGCCCGGCCGAGGGAGCGCCGTAGAAGCCGGCGAGCTGGGACTGCGTGACGATGGGCTTGCTGCTGTACCCGTGGCCCGCCGCGGGCACCCGTGCGGCGAGGTAGCCGTTGCCGACGAACGTCGGGGAGTAGTTCTTCGCCGGGTCGTTCGTGCTCAGCACCCAGCCGTCGCCACCGGCGGCGTGCCCCGGCGGGAAGGTGGCCGAGGCCGGCGCCGCCAGCAGGCCCAGGAGCAGGCAGCCGGCGGTCAGCACAAAAGCCGTCCGGCTCTTCAGCACCCCGGTCGTTCTCCCGGCGCCACCGGCTCCGTCGTGCTTCGTCATCGGAACAGCACCTCCTGGCGGCAGAACACGGGGACGCCGTAAATATGTTGCGGGTGACAACATATAGGTCCGCGCGGGCGTTGTTAAGCCCGGATGGCCCTCGCAGCCGCCTCACTTCGCGAGCAAGGTGAGCAGCCGGGCCACCTCGTCCCGGACCGCGTCCCGGCCGGGGGCCAGGTAGCGGCGGGGGTCGGTGAGCGCCGTGTGCGTCCCGAGCGTCGCGCGCACGGCTTCGGTGAGCACCTGGTTCAACCGCGTTCCGATGTTCACCTTCACGATGCCGCTCGCCACCGCCCCGCGCAGTCCCTCGTCGGGCACGCCGGAGGACCCGTGCAGCACGAGCGGCACGGGGACGCGGCGGGCGAGCGCGGCGATCAGCTCCTCGTCGAGCACCGCGCTGCGGTCGGCCATGGCGTGCGACGAGCCGACCGCCACCGCGAGGGAGTCCACACCGGTCGCGGCGACGAACTCGGCGGCCTCGTCCGGGTCCGTGCGCACGCCGGGGGCGTGGGCGCCGTCCTTGCCGCCGATCTCGCCGAGTTCCGCCTCGACACGGCAGCCCGCGGCGTGGCAGCGTTCGACGACGGCTTTCGTCCTGGCCACGTTCTCGGCGTAGGGCAACGCGGCGGCGTCGAACATGACCGACGTGATGCCCAGGTCGAGGCCCTCCCGGATCAGCTCCTCGTCTTCGATGTGATCGAGGTGGACCAGGACGGGCACGGTCGCGGTCTCGGCCAGCCGCGAGCAGGCGAGCGCGAACGGCGCGAGCGACCCGTGGTAGCGGACGGCGTTCTGCGAGATCTGCAGGACCACCGGGAATCCGCTTTGCTCCGCGCCGGCCACGACGGCTTCGGCGTGCTCGATCAGGATCGCGTTGAACGCCCCGATCGCGCGCCGCTGCGCGCGCAGGTCGTCCAGCAGGGCGGCCCAGTTCATCACATCTCCTCCACCTTCACCGCACGGATCCACCGGTCCCTGGCCGCGACGTCGATCTCGCCGGCCACCGGCCGCAGCACCGCGGCGGCCGACGTGGCGACCACGTCCGCCAGCGCCACCGGCCAGTCCACTTCGGACCCGGCGAGGTGCATCGCCAGCGCCGCGGCTCCCGCGTCTCCGGCACCGGCCGAATTGCCGGTGACGACTTCGGCGGGACGGGCGCGCCAGGCGCCCCGGGCAGTCACCGCCGTCGCACCTCCGGGGCCCAAGGTGGCGACCACCGCCGGGGCTCCCGCGGCCACGAGGTCCAGACCGGGCCCGGCCAGTTCCGTCAGCTCGTCTTCGTTCGGCATCAGCACCGCTCCACTGCGAGCGGCCTCGCGGAGGGCGGCGCCGGAGACATCGGCGATGACCGGCACGTCGTGCCGGACACACAGCCGGGCCAGCTTCGCGGGGACGTCGGCGCCCATCCCCGCCGGCACGCTCCCGGAGATCACGACGGCGCCGGCGCCGGCCGCCAGCTCGGCGCGCAGAACGTCGAGGATGCCCGCTTCCCCGCCCGTGGCAGCCGGGGAGCCGGCCTCCTGCAGCATCGTGGTCCCGCCGGCGGGCGTCACCACCGCCACGGTCCGCCGCACCGCGGGCAGCGCGGGGACGAGCCGGTGGGCGAGGCCCAGCCGGTCCAG
This sequence comes from Amycolatopsis sp. A133, assembly GCF_031082405.1. Taxonomy (GTDB): domain Bacteria; phylum Actinomycetota; class Actinomycetes; order Mycobacteriales; family Pseudonocardiaceae; genus Amycolatopsis. The sequence continues at coordinate 110,315 of NZ_JAVHJU010000057.1, read as the reverse complement.
CCCCTCCCGGAACTCGTCCGGCGCCCGGGTCGTGGTCAGCGCCAGCACCAGGCTCTCGCCGCCCAGCTGACGGACCACCGCCGCGACGTTGACGCCCTTGCCGCCGGCCCGTGACCGGACGTCCGAGACCCGCGTGGTCCCGCCGAGGTGCAACACGTCGGCCCGGTAGGTCACGTCGACGGCGGGGTTGAGGGTGACCGTGACGATCCGCGGTGTCATGACGCCGCGCTGCCGGGGACCAGCTCCGTGGACTTTTCCGCGCGGTACACCATCAGGGTCGAGCCGGCCAGGGCCAGCACGATGCCCGCGATCTGGAACCCGGTGGGGGCGGCGCCGAAGACCAGCAGCGACAGGACGATGGTCAGCACGGGGGCGAGGGCGTTGGTCACCGGCGCCACGATCGACGCCTTGCCGCGGCTCATCGCCATCACGAGGAACAGCGCGCCGACCGCGTTGAGCAGCTGGGTGCCGGCGGTGAGCGCGGGCGCCTGCCACGGGAAACCGAGCGGGAGCCCGCCCATCATCAGCACGGCGACCGGGATCAGCAGCAGCCCGCTGATGGTCATCCAGCCGAACGTCGAAGCGTCGTCCACGCCCGCGAGCGCGGCCTTGCGCATGAAGAACGCCTGGACGCCCCACGCCACGCAGACGCCCGCGGCCAGCACCAGGTAGAGCCACCCGCTGTCCCCGCCGTCTCCGGTGGACACGGAGAACAGGACGACGGCGACGAGCGCGAGCAGCACACCGGCCCACGACCACCCGCCGAGCCGTTCCCGCAGCGCGCCGAACGCCAGCAGCACCGTGATCGCGGGCGAAAGCGCGACGATCGGGAAGATCACGTAGGCCGGTCCGATCGTGAGGGCCTTGAACAGCAGCAGCTGCCCACCCGCACCGGTGAGCCCGATCAGCAGCCCGTACCCGGCGGCGATCCGGCCGCGGTCGAACTTCTTCCCCCGCAGCGAGACCCACGCGGGCACGAGCATGGTCAGCGCCCACACCACGTACACCATCGGATCGGGATAGGCGTAGAGCTTGGTGGGCAGGCTGGAAAAGGCCCCCCAAACTCCCCAGAAGACCACCAGCAGTCCCGCGTACGGGATCCAGCTGTTCGCGCGGGTGAACGACATCTCGGCTCCTCAGTGCGGCAGGGACGCGGCCGGGTGGACTTGCTCGGCCCGCAACGGGTGTCCGTGCAGGCGCGCCGCGTAGAGCGCGGCACCGATGTGCGGTTCCAGCAGCGGCTCACGGAGGTCGTACTCGAGGGACAGCGCGGCGCGGAACGACGACAGCACGTGCGCCGATCCGAACACGCCACCGGAGTACGACACCGGAACCCGTTGGGCGGCATCGAATTCCAGCGCCACGCGGCCGACGTCGACGAGCAGCGCGAGCTCGCGCCCGGCCTCCCGGAGCACCCCGGTCGCGACCGGGTCGCCGGCGTCGGCGGCCCGGACGACGACCTTGCTCAGGCTCGCGATCCGGCCCCGGTCGCCGTGCCACCGGTTCACCACGACGTCGATCGCGTCGAAGTCGGCGGCGAGGCCGAGGGCTTGGCGCATCTCTCCGACGAGCGGGCCGGCCGGCAGCCGTCCGTCGACCATGCGGCTGAACGCGTTCAGGCCCTGGATCGCGACCCAGTAGCCGGAACCTTCGTCCCCGAACAGCTCGCTCCAGCCACCACCGCGCCATTGCCTGCCGCCGTGTTCGCCGTAGGCGATCGAGCCGGTGCCGGCGACGACGTTGATGCCGTCGACCGCCCCCAGCGACCCGGCCCAGCCGCAGATCATGTCGTTGCCGCAGCGGTAGTTCCGCGTACCGAGGATCCGGGCGGGAATCGCGTCGAGCACCGGTACGTCGGCACTGATCTCCCCGTAGGCGGGCAGGCCGAAGAAGGCGTACCTGATGTCCGGGACCTGAACGCCCCCGGCCGCGCAGACTTCACCGATCCCCTGGCGCAACAGGGGTTCCACGATCTGCAGGCCTTCGCTCAGGTAGTACACGCTCGCGGTCCGGGCCTCCGCGACGACCCGGCCGTCGAGATCGACCAGGCAGAACGCCGTCTTCGTCCCCCCGCCGTCGACACCGAGGAACACTTCAGCTCACCTCCGGGGGAACGAAGTCGTGGATGACCACGCCCTGCACGACGCGGTTCACCTCCCCTTCGGGGAACGGGTTGTCCGGGGTGACGCCCAGCGCGAGCGAGCACGCGAGCGCCGTGGTCTGCGCCGCGATCACGGCGAGCAACGCGTACCCGGCCACAGGCGCGCCGGGTGGCGAGAGCACCGGCCAAATCCGCGCGCCGGCCAACTCGGGGGCGTCGCCCACCACGACCACCCGCTCCTCGCCGAGCGACTGCACCAGCTCGCGCGCGATGTCCACGTCGTACCGCCGCGCGTGCGGGTCGGTGGAGAGGAAGACCACGGCGGTGGTGCGCTCGTCGAGCACCGACTTCGGTCCGTGCCGGAAGCCCAGCGCGGAATCGGCGATGCCGACCACCTCGCCCCGGGTCAGTTCCAGGCACTTGAGCGCGGCCTCCCGGGCCAGCCCGCGAAGCGGCCCGGAGCCCAGGAAAACCAGCCGGGCCGGCTTGGCGCCGGAGATCGCCGACGCGTGCTCCGCGGCACCGTCGAGCACAGCCGTCCCGGCGCGCGCCAGCGCCTCGACGTCGACGTCCACGCCGAAGGCGAGCAGGGCCGCCAGCGCCATCCCGGTGAACGAGGAGGTCATCGCGAATCCGCGGTCGTTGACCTCGTCCGGGAGGGTCACCACGACCGCGTTCCCGTCGCCGGACCAGCGCCGCGCCAGCTGTCCACCCGGGTCACACGTGATGACCAGGTGCCGCAGCCCGGGCGTCAGCCGGTGCAGCAGATCCGCCGCGGCGACGGACTCGGGGCTGTTGCCACTGCGGGCGAAGGACACCAGCACGATCGGCCGGTCGTCCACGACCACGGCGAGCGGATCGGCGACGATCTCCGTGGTCGCGATCGCCTCGACCGGCCGGCCGAGGTGCCGCGCGAGATCGCGGGCCACGACCTGGCCGATGAACGCCGAGGTGCCCGCACCGGTGAGCACGATCCGCCGATCGGGGGGCCCGATCAGCCGCTCGATGTCCGGCCGGGCCCGCCGCACGGTCTCCGCCACCCGGATCCAGGTGGCGGGCTGCTGCTCGATCTCCCGCGCGGTCCGGCTGTCGCCGAACCACCGCCCGCTGCTGTGCATAGGTGCTGCCTCCGATTCCGGGACGTACTCCCGGAGACTCATCCGCTCCCCGCCCGAGGGGCAAGGTCCACCGGCCAAATGCGCATCCGGAGTGAGCGTTTCGCCGGCTGTCGTAGGCTCGGCCCATGTCCACGCGGAAACGGCGCACCACCCGGGCCGAACGGCTCTCGGAGCTGTTGCGGGTGCTCGCGGACACCGGCTCGCTGCAGGTGGGCGAGCTCAGCGCCCGGTTCGGCGTCTCCTCCGCCACGCTGCGGCGCGATCTGGCCAAATTGGAGGAACAGCGGCTGCTGACCCGCACCCACGGCGGCGCGCGGCCCCGGGGGCGCACGAATGAGGTGCCGCCGCCCTACCGGGAAGGCCGTTCGCGGGACGCCAAACGCGCCATCGTGCACGCGGCGATCCGCACGTTGCCGACCGGCAAGCACGTGATCGCCCTGACCGGCGGCTCCACCACGAGCGAACTCGCCAGGGAACTGCCGGGCCGGGCGGATCTGACGGTGGTCACGAACGCGTTGAACATCGCGATGGACCTGGCCCTGCACCCCCGGCTGAAACTGGTCGTCGTCGGCGGTGTCGCCCGGCCCCAGTCCTACGAGCTGGTCGGCCCCTGGGCCGAGCACGTGCTGGCCTCGATCAGCATCGGCACGGCGTTCGTCGGCGTGGACGGCATCGACGCGGCGGCGGGCATCACCACGCACGACGAGAACGAGGCCAGGACCAACCGCGCCATGCTCGGCCGCGCCCAGCGGGTGGTCGTGCTGGCCGACGGCAGCAAGCTCGGGCGGAGCACCCTCGCCCGCATGGGTGACATCCAGGACGTGCACGAGGTCATCACCGACTCCTCCGCCGCACCCGGCCCGGTCGCGGCGATCCGCCGGGCCGGGGTCCGGGTCACCGTCGTCGAGGCCGGCTCCGCCGAGGACCGCTGAAACGCTCATCACGAATGCGCGTTTGATTGACCGCGGTGGCCGGGCTGCCTACCTTTCGCCGACAACAGCCCCGACGATGCTGGAGTCCGGATGAAGCGTTCCCTCCCCGTCCACGGCAACCGATTCGCTTCCTTGACGGCGGCGGGCGCGCTCGCCGTCGGCACACTCGCCGCGGTCGCCGCACCGGCCTCGGCCGCGGTCACCCTGCCGCCGCAGGCCGCCGGGTTCGACTACCAGATCGGCGGCGCCTACACCCCGCCGTCGGGGGTGCAGATCGTCAGCCGCGACGTCTCCGCGGCCCCGGCGAGCGGCAAGTACAACATCTGCTACCTCAATGCTTTCCAGGCGCAGGAAGGCCAGGACGGCGACTGGCCGGGCGACCTGCTGCTGCGCGATGCGAACGGCAACAAGGTGGTCGACCCGGACTGGAAGGAAACCCTGCTCGACCTGCGCACCGCCGACAAACGCACCCGGGTGGCGGCCAAGGTCGGCAGCTGGATCGACACGTGCGCTTCGAAGGGGTACCAGGCGATCGAGCCGGACAACTACGACAGTTACAGCCGGTCCAAGAACCTGCTCACCACCACGCACGCGCAGGAGTACATCAAGCTCCTGTCGGCCCGCGCCCACGGCAAGAACCTCGCCATCGCCCAGAAGAACACCCCGGAACTGGCCGGCAACCGGGTCGCCAACGGCCTGGACTTCGCCGTCACCGAAGAATGCGGTGAATACGAGGAGTGCGCCGATTACGCCGGTCCCTTCAACAACCGGGTCGTCGACGTCGAGTACACCGCTTCGGGTATGAGCAAGGCCTGCCCGGGGTGGCAGAGCAAGATCAGCATCGTCCGGCGTGACCTGTACGTGGTGCCCCAGGGGACGAGCGGATACGTCCGCAAGACCTGCTGACGCGCACCTTGACACGTTCGATCGCGCTCGCTTTACTGCTGTCCACGTCGGGAACACCGACGTCAGAGGTATGCCCAGCCGGTATGTCGGTTCTCCCGCGAGCCCGGACTGAGTCGCCAGGACCCGTCGGTGGTCCGAGGCGGGGTCGTGCCCACCATCATCCGGAGTCTTCGATGATGTCTTTCCCGTTCCCCGGCAAGACCCGCTGATGGACCGCCGCGGATTCCTGCGCGGCGCCGGCGGTCTGGCCCTCGGTGCCGCCCTCGCCGGCTGCGGCCCGGCGCGGGCCACCGGCGGCCCGGTCACGGTCGAGATCTGGCACGGCCAGACCGACACCGGCAAGAAGGTCCTCGACGCGCTCGTCGCGGACTTCCACCGGACCCACCCCGGGATCCGGATCGACCTGGGCGGCGGGGTCCTTTCCGACGCGATGCTCCAGAAGATCACCGCGGCGCTCGCGTCGGGGTCCTTCCCGGACATCGCCTACGTCTTCGGTTCGGACCTCGCCAGCGTGGCGCGCAGCCCGAGCGTCGTCGACGTCACCGACCTCGTCGACGCAGGCCCCGGCTTCTGGGAACCGGCCCGGGAAGCGGTCACCGTCAACGGCCGGATCCGCGCGGTCCCGGCGCTGCTCGACTCCCTGGCCGTGGTGTGCAACAAGGAGCTGTTCGCCGGCGCCGGGATCCCGCTGCCCGCCGCGGGCTGGACGTGGGCCGACTTCGTCGCCACGGCCGCGAAACTCACCGATCCGGGCAACGGCACCTTCGGCACCGCGTGGCCGGCCACCGGCGACGAGGACACCGTGTGGCGGCTGTGGCCGATGGTGTGGGACCTCGGCGGCGACGTCATCGGCGCGGGCGGGCGCGGCATCGGGTTCGCCGGCCAGGGCGTGCGTGCCCTCGAGGTCGTCCGCGACCTCGCCGCGGCGAAGTCGGTCTACCTCGACCCGAAGACCGGCAGCGAGCAGATGTACCAGGCCTTCGAAGCCGGCCACATCGGCATGGTCCCGACCGGACCGTGGCAGCTGCCCGACATCGCCGACGCCGGGATCGACTACGCGGTCGTGCCGCTCCCCAGCTTCAGCGGCCGCCCGATCACCATCTCCGGCCCGGACACGTGGACGCTGTTCGACAACGGCGAAGAGCGCGTCCAGGCGGCGCGCACCTTCCTGTCCTGGCTGGCGGACCCGGCCCAGGACGTCCGCTGGGACGACGGCGCGGGCAGCCTCCCGCTGAGCCGCCGCGCGCAGCAACTGCCCGCGTGGCAGGAGAAGAGCGCCGAGACGCCGGGCCTGCCGGTGTTCGTCGACGCGCTGGAGAACGCCCGCGTCCGGCCCGTGCACCCGGCCTACCCCCAGGTGTCGGCGGCTCTCGGCACCGCGATCGTCGCCGTGCTGCTCGGCCGGGCGACGCCGGCCGACGCCATGCGCGACTGCGCCGCGGCCGCGAACGCCGCCCTGATCATTCCGCGATAGGGAGCCGCCATGCCCGGACTGCCGAGGCCCATCACCGTCACCCCAAGCCAACGCCAGCGGCGCGAGTCCGCCGCCGCGTGGGCCTACGTCTCGCCCGCCGTGCTCATCATCCTCGGCCTCGGTGTGGTGCCCGTGGCCTGGTCGCTCGTGCTGTCCTTCCAGGCCGACGACCTGGTGACGCCGAGCCGTTGGGTGGGCCTGGACAACTACGCCGCGCTCGCCCAGGACCCGCACTTCGCCCAGGCCGTGGGGAACACCGTGCTGTACACGGTGCTCTACGTCCCGCTCAGCATCCTGTTCGGGTTCCTGCTGGCGCAGGCGCTGAACCGGCGCATCCGCCTGGTCGGCGTCTACCGGACGCTCGTGTTCGTCCCGTTCGTGCTGTCGGCGACGGCCCAGGGGGTGCTGTTCTCCTTCATCCTCGACCCGCAGTTCGGCGCGGCCAACTCCCTGCTGCACCACCTGGGCGTGTCGCCGCAGGGCTTCCTGACCGACCCGGCGCAGGCGCTGCTGGTGCTGGTCGGCATCACGCTGTGGAGCGGCACCGGCTTCTGCGTCGTGGTGTACCTGGCCGCGCTGCAGGACGTCCCGCCGTCACTGGTCGAGGCTGCGCGGCTGGACGGCGCCGGCACGTGGCGCGTGCTCCGGCACGTGACGCTGCCCGCGGTCACCCCGGTGACGGCGTTCCTCGTGCTGTGGCAGCTGATCACTTCGCTGCAGGTGTTCGACCTGGTCTACGTCACGACCAAGGGCGGCCCGCTCGGCTCGACCACGGTCATCGTCTACTTCGTCTGGGAGCAGGCGTTCAAGAACTTCACCGCCGGCTACGGCGCGGCGTCGGCCTACGTGCTCGCGCTGGCCCTGCTGGTCGTCGTGATCGCTGTACGCCTGCTTCGCCGGCCCGGGAAGGCGCTTCGATGACCGCCCGGCTCGACGCGCCCGCGACCCACGCCGTGCTGCCCGTGCTGCGCCGTCCCCGGCTGCCCTTCAGTCCCTGGCACCTGCTGCTCGTGCCGCTGGCGCTGCTGTTCGCGGCGCCCCTGGTGTGGCTGCTGCTCAGCTCGGTGATGAGCAACGCCGAGATCAACCGGTTCCCGCCCGCGCTGTGGCCGTCCCGGGTGGACTTCTCGGGGTACCGCTACGTCCTCGAGAACGCGCTGTTCCTGCGCTGGTTCACGAACTCGCTGGTCGTCTCGGCGGTGACCGTCGTGTCGAACCTGCTGTTCGGCACGCTGGGTGGCTACGCGTTCGCGCGGATGCGGTTCACCGGCTCGCGGACGCTGCTCGCGCTGATGATCGCGACGATGGCGATCCCCTTCCAGCTCACCATGATCCCGACGTTCCTGGTGATGAAGCGGCTCGGCCTGATCGACACCCTCGGCGCGCTCATCGTGCCGTCGCTGGTGACGCCGTTCGCGGTGTTCCTGCTGCGCCAGTTCTTCCTGTCGCTGCCCCGCGAGCTCGAAGAGGCGGCGTGGATCGACGGCTGCTCGCGGTTGCGCGTGCTGTTCACCATCGTGCTCCCGCTGTCGCGGCCCGCGCTGAGCACGGTGGCCGTGCTGACGTTCCTCAGCACGTGGAACGACCTCACCTGGCCGCTGATCGCGGTCAACCACGACACGACCTACACGCTGCAGCTGGGGCTCACGACGTTCCAGGGCCAGCACCACACGAACTGGGCCGCGGTGATGGCGGGCAACGTCATCACCGTGCTGCCCGTGCTGCTGGCCTTCCTCGGCGCGCAGAAGACGTTCATCCAGTCGGTCACCTCCAGCGGCCTCAAGGGCTGACTCCCTTCCCCGAACCGGATCGGATTTTGATGACTTTCCAGACGACCCCCAAGATCACCTTCGTCGGCGCGGGCAGCGTCGTGTTCACCCAGGGCCTGCTCGCCGACCTGTTCGCCTACCCAGAGCTGGACGGCGTGCACGTCGCCCTGCACGACATCGACCCGGACCGGCTGGCCACCGCGCTGGCCGCGGCCCGGCGGATCGCCGCCGTGCGGGGCGTCAAGCCGGTGCTCACCGCACACGCGGACCGGAGGGAGGCGTTGGCCGGCGCGGATGTCGCGGTGAACATGGTCCAGATCGGGATGGGGGCGGCCACGCGCACCGACTTCGAGGTCCCGGAACGCTACGGGGTGCGCCAGACCATCGGCGACACGCTCGGGATCGGCGGGATCTTCCGCGGGCTGCGGACGTTCCCCTTCCTGAAAGCACTCGGGGAGGACATCGCCGAGGTCTGCCCGGAGGCGTGGCTGCTGAACTACACGAACCCGATGGCGATGAACGTCCAGTACCTGAGCGAAGCCACCGGGCTGACGCGGGTCGTCGGGCTGTGCCACTCGGTGTACTGGACGGTGCACGGGCTCGCCGCGCTCGTCGGGGTGCCGTTCGACGAGGTCACCTACGTCGCGGCCGGCGTCAACCACCAGGCCTGGGTGCTGCGGTTCGAGCACGCGGGCGCCGACCTCTACCCGCGGCTGCGGGAGCTGGCCGAGTCCGACGGGCAGCTGCGGCGGCGCGTCCGGTTCGACATGCTGCGGCGGCTCGGCTACTACCCGACCGAGACCAGCGAGCACTCCGCCGAGTACGTGCCCTGGTACCTCAAGCACGACACCGAAATCGACCGCCTCCGCCTGCCGATCGGCGACTACCTCGGCATCGTCGCGGAGAACGAAGCCGAGTACGAACGGACCCGGCGGGCGATCGCGGCCGACGAGCCGCTGCCCGTCGAAGGCACGGGCGAATACGCGCCGCAGATCGTCCACAGCCTGGTCACCGGCACCCCGCGGACCGTCTACGGCAACGTCGTCAACCGGGGCCTGATCGAGAACCTGCCCTCCGGCGGCGTGGTCGAGGTGCCGTGCCTGGTCGACGGCACCGGCGTCCGGCCGACCCGGATCGGCGCGCTGCCACCGCAGCTCGCCGCGCTCAACCGGACGTACCTGAGCGTCGACGACCTCGTCGTGCGCGCGGCCGTCGAGGACGATCCCCGCCACATCCGGCACGCGGCGATGATCGACCCCGCCACGGCGGCCGCGCTGCCGGTCGAGCGGATCTTCGAGCTGTGCGACGACCTCGTCCGCGCCCACGGCGACCGGCTCCAGCCCGCCCTGCGCGCCGTCCTCGGCCGCTGACCCGCGAGGCCACGTTTTCCGGAATGCCCGGACGGACCGGCTGTCGATTTCGAATTGAACGCGTCGGTCCCTGTTGTCAACGTTGACAAGGAATGTCCTCCAGACAATTCTTTGTCATAGCGGCCTATTGCGCGGATAAGTATCATTCTGCCCGGCACCACGTCACCACCAGGGAAAGGTAAGGAATGCGCAAGACCATCAAGTCACTCGCCGTGCTGGCCGCTGCCGCCGCGCTTCCCCTGACGACGAGCGGTACGGCCTGGGCCGACATTCCTTTCGACCAGCCGGTCAACGGGCGCGCCACCTATTACAACGATGCCGGCTTCGGCGCCTGCGGCACGCAGATCAACGCCGCCACGCAGATGCTCGTCGCGGCGCCGGCGTCGTACTGGACCACGGCCAACCCGAACAACGACCCGCTGTGCCGGGGCGTGTCGATCCGGGTGTCGTACAACGGCCGGACCATCACCGTGCCGGTGGTCGACAAGTGCCCGAGCTGCGACAGCGCGCACATCGACCTCAGCGCACCGGCGTTCGCCCAGCTGGCCGACCCCGCATTGGGCAACATCCCGGTGACCTGGACCTTCGTGCGCTCGTGACCCGGCGACCACCGGAGAAAGTGGTATGAACCAGTTCAGGAAGCTTCTGGTCCTCGTCACCGTCGCCGTTGCCGTCGCCGCGGGCCTGGCCGCCCCGGCGACGGCGGCCGGCACCAAGAAGGGCGTCAGCGCGGCCGCCTTTCCCGGCGTGACCACCGCGCTCGGCGACGTCGGCGCCCGGTGGTTCTACACCTGGGCATCGGACCCCCAGAGCATCACCGCACCGGCCGGGACGGAGTTCGTCCCGATGATCTGGGGCCGCGGCTCGGTCAACGCGGCCCAGTTGCAGCAGGCGAAGGCGGCCGGCAGCACGCTGCTCGCGTTCAACGAACCGGACCTGGCCGGTCAGGCGGACATGCCGGTCGAGACCGCGCTGGACCTGTGGCCGCAGCTGCAGGCCACCGGCATGCGGCTGGGCGCGCCGGCGGTGGCGTACGGCGGGGACACCCCCGGCGGCTGGCTCGACCGGTTCATGAGCGGCGCGGCGGCGCGCGGGTACCGCGTCGACTTCATCCCGCTGCACTGGTACGGCGGGGACTTCTCGGCCGCCGCGACCGGGCAGCTGCAGTCCTACCTGCAGGCGGTGTACAACCGCTACCACCTGCCGATCTGGGTCACCGAGTACGCGCTGACCGACTTCTCCGGCCCCACCCCGCGGTACCCGTCCGCGGCCGAGCAGGCCGACTTCGTCAGCCGGTCCACGGCGATGCTGAACGGGCTGTCGTTCGTCGAGCGTTACGCCTGGTTCTCGCTGTCGACGTCCACGACCCCGACCGGGCTGTATACGGGCACCACCCCGAACACCAGCGGCGTCGCCTACCGGGCCGCCGGCTGATCCTCTCCCCCACGAACGGAGGTTCACCCAGATGTTCAAGCGGTTCCTCGCCGTCGCCGCGGCGACCGTGGTGGCGTTGACCGCCGGCGCGCCGGCGAGTCCGGCCACCGCGGCGGGCAACCACACCGTGACGTTCGTCAATCACTCCGGCCAGACCGTCTGGCTGGGCAGCACGGTGAACGCCGACGGATCGGTCAACTTCGCGAGCCTGCCGACGCTGGCGAACGGGCAGTCGGCGACCGTGACGGTGCCGGAAACGGCGGCGCCCGGCCACTGGCGCGGGAAGTTCTTCGCGCGCCAGGGCTGCACCGGCACGTCAGGCCGGGACTTCCACTGCCTGGTCGGCGACTGCGGGGTTTTCGCCGACCACTGCGCCACCGGCGAACAGCCGGCCAGCCTGGCCGAGTTCAACTTCGACCAGGCCGACGGCCTCGCCCCGTGGTACGACGTCAGCTACGTCAACGCGTTCTCGCTGCCGATCACGATCGAGCCGGTCAACGCCACGGTCCCCCCGGGTTCGGCTTCGTGCGGCACGGCGGGCTGCCCGGAGAACCTGTTGCCGTACTGCCCGGCCGAAAACCGGAAGTACTCCCCGAGCGGTCAGCTGATCAACTGCGTCAACCCCGACCGTGACGCCCCCACCGGTTACAGCAACGCGATCAAGGCCCACTGCCCGAAGGCGTACGCGTGGTCCAAACAGGACACGGAGCCGGGCAACCAGACGATGTACCAGTGCGCCTCTTGCAGCGGCTTCACCATCACGTTCCACTCCGGTTCGTAACTACGGCGCCGTCGCGACGGGCCCGGCATGGTCGCGACGGCTACCCCGTCACCGGAACGTGTGGGTCAAGGGGTGACCCGGGACGGGCGGGCCCAGCGGGCGAGCAGGACGGTGGCGTCGTCCTGCAGCGCGCCGTTCTGGTGGCGGAGCACGGCTTTGGTGAGCCGGCGGGCGGTTTCGGGTGGTGGGTTGCCTGCGGCGGCCTCACGGCGGAGGAAGTCGCGCAGGCGGGGTTCGCCGAAGAACTCGCCGGTTTCGTCGCGGGCTTCGGTGACGCCGTCGGTGTAGAGGACCAGCCAGTCCTCCGGTTCCAGGGTCTCCTCGCCGACTTCGACGTCGCCCGGACCGAGACCGAACGGGAGGCAGCGGCCCGCGGCCAGCGGCTTGACGATCTTCCCGCCGCGCATGACCAAGGGATGGGGGTGACCGGCGTTGAGGTAGCGCAAGCGTCCGGTGGTGAGGTCGAGTTCGGCGAGCACGGCGGTCGCGAACGCGGACTCGCCGAAGTGGCCGCTGATGGCTTCGTCGATCAGGCGGGCTTGTTCGAACAGGCCGTGGCCGGCGCGGCGGGCGCTGCGGTAGGCGGACAACGCGGTGGCGGCGATCAGGCCGCTGCGCAGGTCGTGACCGACCGCGTCCAGCACCATCAGGCTCGCGGTGGTCTCGGACAGGGCGTAGTCGAAGGCGTCGCCGCTGACGTCGTCCCGCGGTTCGAGGACACCGGTCACGATGAAGCTGTCGACGCCGGCGGTCAACGGCGGCAGCAGCGACCACACGAGGTCCGCGTTGACCGTCCGCCGGGTCCGCACCCGGAGCCGGTCCAGGTCGTCCCCGTACTGCGACAGCAGGGTCACCATGTGCCCGAGCAGCATGGACAACCACCGGCACTGCACCCGCAGGCCGGGGTCGTAGAGCTCGTCCGCGTCGTCGACTTCGACGTCGAGGACGCCGAGACGTTCCGCCCCGTCCAGCAGCGGCACCCACAAGCGCGGCCCGTCGGACGTCTCCGACGGCAGGATCTGGATCTGCCGGAACGCCCGTCCCGCGAGCGTGGTGTCGACGTCCAGTGCGTCACGCCCCGACGCCGGTCGGCCGGACGGATCGTCCGGGAGGGGCTGGAGGCACGATTGATCGTAATCGACGAGGTAGACGCCGATCCGCACCCCGAGCGCGGCGGCGGCGGTCTCCACCGCGGCGGACAGCCGGTCGGGCGGCGCGAGCTCGGTGCCCTCCAAGAGCCGCACCAGGGCCGCGAACGGCGCGGTCCGGGGCGTGCTGTCCCGGATTTCGCGGCTGAAGCCGGCCCGGTGCGTCCAGATCAGCTCGTCCAGGCGTTCGTTCACCGCGACGGCGAGGGTGTCGCGTTCCAGCGGCGGCAGGTCGGCCAGCCCGTGCACGTACGCGTCGATGTCGATGAACCCGGCTTGGCCGCCCACCCCGAAGTAGCGCAGCCACAGGTCCTCGACCGACAGCTGGGCATGCTTGAACGCCAGCACCAGACTGCGCTGCTGCTCAGCGGCGTGGGTCATCGCAGCCGCCGCACCGTGGACTGGGTCAGCCGCTCGGCGACGTGGCGGAGGGTGGTGCGCTCGCGTTCGGCCAGCTGAGCCAGCGTGAGGAGCGCTGCGCGTTCGTCCACGTGGTCACGGGCCATGATGATGCCCTTGGCCAGTTTGACGACCTCGCGGCCACGCAGGGCCTCCGCGACCTGGGCGCTGACGCGCTCCGCGTCGTGCGCGGTGCGCATGTTGGCGACGAGCATCGCCGCCTGGGACGCGAACATCGTCAGCAGGTGTTCCTCCCGCTCTCCATAGGCGTGCGGCAGAACGGCGTAGACCTTCAGCGCGCCCAGCGGCTCGGGACCGGCCACCATCGGCGCGCTCAACGCCGACCGCAGCCCCAGCTCGGCGGCCGGCCGTGACCAGGACGGCCACCGCTCGTCCTGGGCGAGATCGTCGACCCGCACGATCACCCGGTCCGCCCACGCGGTCAGGCACGGGCCGTGGCCGAGCTCGTACTGCAGGGCGTCGGCCCGCTCGACCACCTCGTCCGTGGCGGCCGCAGTCATCCGGTCACCGTGGCGATCCAGCAGGCTGATGCCCGCGCCGGTCGTGCCCGGCACCATCTCGACCGCCAACGCCGTGCTCAGCTTCAGGGCCGTGTCCACCTTCTCGGACGACAGCAGCAGGCCGGACATTCGCGCGAAGACCGCCGCCAGCTGCTGCGCGGTCAGCTCCTCGACCACCCGCGCGCCACCCGGCGACGCATCCACGTGGGGCAGATCGGAGGTCATGTTTCGGCGCACCTCCCTCGCTCGGTCCGCTGACTGGATCAAGCGCGGCATACCCCACCGTGCTGTCGTTAACCGCAGCTCGCGCCTCGCGTTCCGGCGTCGCCGTGCGCCGGAGGTCACGCCGGTGACTCGCGTAAGGACACCCCCGGCGGGTAACCGACGTCCAGCCGCTCCCGCGGTGAAGGACCACGGAAGAAGCAGAATGACGGAAACAGCTGTGCCCAGGCTGAGCGAAGTGGCGAGCGGCTTGGCTGCCACGGCGGTCGCGGCCATTCGAGTGCCGGCTCGGCCGGCTCGGGATTATTGGACCGGTTCGGTCCTCGAGTCGGCCGCCGGGCACCACCTCGCCGGCGTCTCCGCCGGGATGTTCGGCGCCCGGCTGCCCGCGGCCGGGCGGCGAAGCGGTGACGAGATGACCGTCCGGGCCGAGCGGCGGCCGATCGGGCTCGACCACCGATCACTCGCCGCGGCCTTCCCGGCCGCGACGGGCCGCGTGGTCGTTTTCCTGCACGGGCTCGTGGAGACCGAACGCAGCTGGTTCCGCGGGGCCGCACCGGCGGGCGACTTCGGCACGCGCCTGGCCGCCGACCTGGGGACCAGCGCCGTGTACGTGCGGTACAACTCGGGCCGTCACGTGTCCCAGAACGGCGACGACCTCGTCGGGCTGCTGTCCCGGCTGGTGGCCGCTTGGCCGGTCCCCGTCACCGACATCGTCCTCGTCGGACACTCCATGGGCGGCCTCGTGGCGAGGAGCGCGCTCTACCGCGCTCAAGAACGAAGCGTGGCGTGGCTCCCCCGCGTGACGCGGCTCGTGTGCCTGGGCACCCCGCACAACGGTGCGCCGCTGGAACGGCGCGTCGCCCAGCTCGCGGGTCTGCTCCGCAAATCGCCGCTGGCTCCGCTGGCCCGGTTGCTCGCGTTGCGCAGCGACGGCATCCAAGACCTCGCCCACGGCTACGTGCACCAGCGGCAATGGGCCGGTGAACCCGGCGCCGGCCGGCCCCTCGAACCGGCGGCGCCCGCGGGGATCCGCCGCCTGTTCGTGTCCGCGACGCTGTCCCGCACGGAGGGAAGCACCTGGGGTCGGCTGATGGGTGACCTCCTCGTGCCACCGGTCCGGGCCGGCGACCTGACCGAGGACGCCGACGTCGCCTGGCTCGGCGGGCTGAACCACTTCGCTCTGCTCCGCGACGACGTCGTCTACGAGACGCTCCTGCGCTGGTTGCGCGCCGAGGATGTCCCGGCGGAGGCGATCAGCCGGTAGCTGCGGCCTCCTTCGCCGGTCAGTGGCTGCCGGCGAGTTCTCCGGAAAGCTTGCCGTGCCGGCGGGCGCTGTCGGGGTTGAGCCCGACGATCTCCACGGTCTTGCCGCGGCCGGCGTACTTGGTGGTGACCGCGTCGAGAGCGGCGACGGTCGAAGCGTCCCAGATGTGGGCGCCGGTGAGGTCGACGACGACGGAGTCCGGGTCGTTCGCGTAGTCGAACCGGGAGGCGAGTTCGTTGCTGGAGGCGAAGAACAGCTCACCGGTCACCGCGTAGACCACGCGGGTGCCGTCCGGGTCGGTGGCCGCGGTCACCTCGACCAGCCGGGCGACCCGGCGGGCGAAGATGACCATCGCGGTGATCGAGCCGAGCACCACGCCGATCGCGAGGTTGCCGGTGGCCACGACGACGGCGACGGTGACGACCATGACGGCGGTCTCCCCGGCGGGCATCCGCTTGAGCGTGGCCGGGGCGACGCTGTGCCAGTCGAAGGTCCCGAACGCGACCAGGACCATCACCGCGATCAGCGCGGCCATCGGGATGTCGGAGACGAGCGGGCCGAACGCGATGCACAGGACCATCAGGAAGGTCCCGGCCAGGAACGTCGAGAGGCGGGTGCGGGCGCCCGCGGTCCGGACGTTGATCATCGTCTGGCCGATCATCGCGCAGCCGCCCATGCCGCCGAAGATGCCGGTGACGACGTTGGCGACGCCCTGCCCGATCGCTTCGCGGGTCTTGTTCGATCGCGTGTCGGTGATGTCGTCGACCAGCTTCGCGGTCATCAGCGACTCCATCAGCCCGACGAGGGCGAAGGCGAGCGCGAAGGGGGCGATCAGCTTCAGCGTGTCGAACGTGAAGGGCACGTCCGGCACTCCCGGCACCGGCAGCGACGACGGGAGCGCACCCTTGTCCCCCACGGTGGGCACCGAGATCCCGGCGGCGATCGTCAACGCCGTGAGCGCCACGATCGCCACCAGCGGCGCCGGGATCACCCGCGTCAGCTTCGGGAACAGCACCATGACGACGAGGCCGGCGGCGAAGAGCGGGTAGACCGGCCACGGCACGTCGATCAGTTCCGGCACCTGGGCCAGGAAGATCAGGATCGCCAGTGCGTTGACGAACCCCACCATCACGCTGCGGGGCACGAACCGCATCAGCTTCGCGACGCCGAGGGAACCGAGCACGATCTGGAAGAGCCCGCCGAGGATGACGGTGGCGATGAGGTAACCGAGGCCGTGTTCGCGGGCCAGCGGGGCGACGACCAAGGCGATGGCCCCGGTGGCGGCGGAGATCATCGCGGCGCGGCCGCCGACGATCGAGATCACCACGGCCATCGTGAACGAGGCGCCCAGGCCGATGCGCGGGTCGACCCCGGCGATGATCGAGAACGAGATCGCCTCGGGGATCAACGCCAGCGCGACGACCAGCCCACCGAGGACCTCGGTGCGGGCCACCTTCGGCGAGAGCCACGCCGGTCGCCGGCGCAGCCGCGCGGGCCGGGAAGGAGCAACTGGAGACAAAGGGGGAAGACCTGACTTGCTCGGGCGCCGCGCGGGCGCGAAGACAACCACGTCGTCGGCGATCCGACCCCACGTTAGAGCAGAGTCCGCCTCGCGCCGGTGGCACCCGTGCGCAGTGAGCCGTGGATCACTCTCGAGCGCCGTTCACGCGGCCGCCGTCAGCGCGCGGGGGCCGGGCACTTCATCGACCCGGAGACGGCCGCCGGGTGTTTCTCCAGGCCGTACCCGGCCGCGGCGCAGGTCAGTGTTCCAGGTCAGTGTTCCAGGGCGCGGCGGAGCCCGGCGCGCGAGTCGGTGCCGAGCCGGTCGGCGGCGCTGAGCTCGAGCTTCCGCACGGTGTCGAGGTCCAGCACCAGCTTGTGCGCGATCTCGGCTTCCGAACGCCCCTCCGCGGCGAGCTGCGCGACTCGCCGCGCCCGCGGTGACAGCGCGTTGACGCGTGGCGGCGGTTCGGCGGTCACGCCGATGGTGCCGAGGTGCCGGGCCAGGTCCTTCCGAAGCGCCAGGGCGCCACCCTCGTCGGCCAGCGCGAGAGCCTCGGTGAACGTTCTGCGAGCGTCCTCGGTGTGCCCGGATCGGGCGAATTCCGCACCGAGCTGCGCGAGGGTCTGCAGGTACTGCCACCGGTCCGGCACGCTCCGCAGCAGGCGCGCGGACTCCTCCAGCAGCGCCGCGCGATCCGCGTCGACGGCCGCGAGTGTCCGGAGCGCGCGACCGCGGGTGACCGGGTCGCCGAACCGGTCGGCCAGCTGCGCCGCCTCGGACGCGACCTGCCGGGCCTCCTCCGGTGCCGAGTGGCGCAGCGCCGCGGCCAGGCCGAAGCGCCAGCCACACACCGCCGGGTTGGTCATGGACGCGGCATCGAGCCGGTTTCCCACCGTGCGCAGAATGGCCGCGGCCCGGCCGGGACGGCCCTGCGCGAGAGACAGCGCGCCCGCCACCGCCTCGGGCACCGGCAGGACGACCGCGTCCGGGCGGCGCTCCCGGTACCCGCGGTCCGCGCAGACCGCGACCGCCGCGTCGACCTCCCCGCGGGCCAGCAGCGTCTCGACGAGGGTGCCGGTGGCGAACCACTCGGCGGGGGTGCCGCTGCCGCTGCGGAGGGCCAGGCGGAGGGCGATGCCGGTGTCGGCGACGGCGTCGTCCAGCCGGCCGAGCCGCAGCGCCGAGTGCCCGCGGTTCGCGTGGGCGAAGGCGAGGTGCGTGCCGCGCCAGCCGTGCCGTTCGAACTCGTCGACCGCTTGGTCGAACAGACCGTGGGCGACGTCCGCGGCACCGGCGTAGAGGTGCACGAACCCGGTCATGGTCGCGATTTCCATCCCTTGGTCCACGTCGGCGAACACCACCCCGCGCCGGATGACGCGCTCGACCGCCGCGAACCCTTCGGCGCGCGGCCGGCCGCGCAGGACGAGGCTCCACGCGTGCAGCACGATCAGCAGCCGTTCGACGTCGGTGCCGCCGGTCAGCGGCGGCGCGATCCGGTCGAGCAGGGCCATGCGGTCGGCGCGCAGCGGGTCGTCGTCCCACCAGGTGGCCCACAGCAGCTGTTCGGCGAGCAACCGCTGCCGCTGCCGTTCGTCGGCGCAGTGGTCGAGCGCGGCGTCGAGCAGGCGCACGCCGTCGCCGAGCCGGTCGGCGTAGCTGTGGGCCTTCGCGAGCGCCACGGCCGCGTCGGTGCGCAGGACGTCGTCGGTGGCTTGCCGGTAGGCCGCGCGCAGTGCGGGGAGCGCCGCCGCCACTTCCTCCAGGGCGAGGGCCTGGCCGTACCGCAGCCGCACCCGCCCCTGCCGGGCCATCGGCGGTGGTTCGTCGATCGCCCGCTTCAGGTACCGGGCGGCGGTGGCGGCGAGCCCCGACCCGAGCGCGTCCTCGGCGGCGGCGGTCATCCGGCCGGCGACCCAGGGGTCACCGGCGGCGTGGACGTCGAGCAGGTGGGCGGCGACGGCGTCGGGCGCGGCGTGCCGGTCGTGCAGCAGCCGCGCGGCGGCCAGGTGGAGGTCGCTGCGGAGCGACGGGTCGATGTCGTCGTAGACGGCGCTGTGGATGATCGGGTGGCGGAAGTCCACCGTCGATCCGGGGGCGAGGATCGCCGCCTCGCACAGCCGGTCGTACTCGCGCTTCGACTCGGCCGTGGCCAGCCCGGCGAGCAGCGCGGTGTCCCCGAGCGGGTGGCCCGGGCCCAGGACCGCGCCGGCCTGGGCCAGGCTCCGGGCGGCCGGACCGAGACCGGCGAGCCGCTCGGACAGGTACTGCACGACGTGCCGCGGAGTGAGCGTGCCGACCAGCTCCGCGTCGGCGGCGGTGGGCTTCAGGCCGCGTTCCCGGGCCATGTCGAGCATCCAGTGCAGGTAGAACGGGTTGCCCCCGCTGCGGTCGAGCAACGCGGCGCAGAACCGGTCGTCGGGTTCGCCGCCCGGCGTCCGGTGGGCCGGCGGGCCGCGGTGCACCATCGTCCGCACGGCCGCCGGCCCGAGGGGGCGCGGCCGCACCACTTCCGCCGCCCGCAGCGTGATGCGCGTGAGCGTGGGCCGCTCGTGCGGCCGGTGCGCCAGCAGCACCACGACGGGCAGCCCGGCGAGCCGGTCGGCGAGGAATTCCAGCCACCGCAACGACTCTTCGTCGAGCCAGTGCGCGTCGTCGACGGCGAGCAGCAGTCCGTCTGCTCCGCTGCCGACCCGGAGCAGGGACGTCGCGTTCACGACCAGCCAGTACAACGCCTCTGTCAGCCCGATCATCGATTCCGGGCCGCGTTGGCGGGCCCGGGGAACCCCGAGGGGAAGGCGCGCGAAATCCGCCGCACCGGCGAACAGCGCTCGCCGGTCCCGCTCGCCGTGGCCGGCGACCCAGCGGGCCAGCAACGTGCGGGCCGCGCCGAACGCCATCGTCTGGTCCCGCTGGTTGCCCCGCACGGCCAGCGGCACGACGCCCCGCACCGCCGCTTCCGTGCACACCTGCGCCAGCAGCTGCGACTTGCCGATCCCCGCCGGCCCCTCGATCACCACCGTCGCGCCGACCCGGTCGCGCACCGCTTCCAGCACCGCCGAGCAGCGGTCCAGTTCGTCGTCCCGCTCCAGGAGCCCGCTGTCGGACGCGGTGTGCCCCGGCAGCCGCAACGCGTGCAGCACCCGCTGCACGTCCATCGGGGCTTGCCCGTTGGCGCGGGCCGACACGACACAGCCGGCGACCACCTTGCCGACGAACTCCTCGCGTGGGCTCCGTTTCCCCGACATCACCTCGGAAAAGGTGGCCGCCGACAGCCCGCTGCGCCGCGCCAGGACGGCATCGCTCGGAGCACCGACCACGCGCTGCAAGGTGCGCAACCGGCGCCGGACGCGATCGTCTGGATCCGCCATTTCGCCTCCCCGCCGCGTGAGCCCGCGTCCTCCGGGCCGGCGCAGGCGTCTACCAGGTTATCCCGGCGCCGTGGATCGTTCGGTTCTTCGAGACGTGTGCCGGCCCGGCCGGACGTCGTCCACGCTGGCGAGTGCTCCACCCACCGAGCGAACGGAAGAACGGAAGATGAAACTCCTCCTCACACCGATTTCGACCGCCAAGTTGTGCGCCTTCTGCCTGCTGCTGGGTTTTCTGGCCGGCTTGCTGCTGTAGCGGGCCGGCCGGTTCCTGCTCACCGCGATCTAGGCGGGTTACGACGGCGCCGACCGGGTAATCCATTGCGAACCGATGGGGAGGTGGGACGTGAGCGCGGGAGCCGAAGTCGTTCCGGTCGACGCCAAGCAGGCACTCGTCTTGCGGATCAGCGGGACACTCGTGGCGGAAACGGCACAGGCGACGCTGGCCAAGCTGCTCGACGCGACGGTCACCCTGCCGCCACTGCGCCTCGTGGTGCTCGACCTGCGCGACCTCACCGTGCTCTCGGCCGCCGGTGTCCGGGTGCTCGCCGAGTTCGCGGTGCGGCGTGCGCAGGATGGCGTCCGCTCGGCGGCCTTGCTCACCCCGGGCACCCTCAATGCCCGGATCCTGCGCACCGGGCTGCCCGCCGGCGCTCTTCCCTTGCACGCCAGCCTGGACGAAGCCCTCGCGCCGGACCGAACGACCGAACGCCGCCTCGGCGAACAACTGTCCGCGCTCACCCGGGTCCTGCTGGACGCCACCACCGTCAGCCAGGTCCTGCGGCAGGTGGTCGCCGCGACCACGGTCGCCGTGCCGCACGCCCGGCTGGTCAGCATCACCCTGCGGGATCCCGGCGGGCGCTTCTTCACCCCGATCGAAGTCCCGGACATCGCCGCCGACCTCGACGACGTCCAGTACCGCACCGGCTCCGGCCCCTGCCTCGACGCCGCGGATCCCGACGGCCCCGCCTACGCCCTCGACCAGGACCTCGCCCGGGCCTCGGCGTGGCCGCAGTTCGCCGCCGTCGCCACCGCCCACGGTCTGGGCGCCGTTCTGTCCACCGCGCTGCTGCCCGCCCGGCGGGCCGGGCTCAGCGGCGCCCTCAACATCTACGCCCACCGCCACGGCATCACCGAGACGGACCGCCATCGAGCCCTGCTGCTCGCCACCCACGCCTCACTGGCCCTTCAGCACCTCCGCACCGGCGAGATCGCCGAACTCGAACGCGCCCACCTCCGGCGTGCCATCGCTTCCCGCGACGTGATCGGGCAAGCCAAGGGCATCCTGATGGCCCGCCAGGGCATCGACGCCGATGCGGCGTTCGACCTGCTGCGCCGCACCTCGCAGGACCTCAACGTCAAACTGGCCGACATCGCCGCCACCCTCGTCGACAACCACGCCGCCCTGTTCCCGGGCGAAGACGATTGACATCACCGATCCGGTGACGGCTCCGGCGAAGCGGCAGTCACCTCGGGCTGACGGAGGGAGCGACCGCCACAGCGATTACCCGAAGGGGGGCGAGACGGCTACGGTGGGAAAGAGCACCAGGAGGTGAACCGTGGCCTTCCAGCGTGACGTGGTCGTGATCGGCGCCTCCGCGGGCGGGGTGGAAACCCTGCGCGAGGTCGTCGGGCAGCTGCCCGACGGATTCCCCGCCGCCGTTCTCGTGGTGCTGCACCTGGCCCCGGCGGCCCCGACCGCCCTCCCGCAGATCCTCGACCGGGCGGGCCGGCTGCGCGCGTTGCCCGCCACGGACGGCGCGCCCCTGACCCCCGGTGTGATCCACGTGGCGCCGCCCGATCGCCACCTGCTCCTCGACGACGGCAAGCTGGCCTTGACGCGCGGCCCGACCGAGAACGGGCACCGCCCGGCGGTCAACGCCACCTTCCGCTCGGCCGCGCTCGCGGCCGGGCCGCGGGTGATCGGCGTGGTGCTCTCGGGCACGCTCCACGACGGGACCGGCGGCCTCTGCGCGGTCGTCGAACGGGGCGGTCTCGCCGTCGTCCAGGACCCGGCGGACGCGCTTTATCCGGGCATGCCGGAAAGCGCGCTCACCCGCGTCGCGACCAAGCACGTGTACCCGGCCGCGGTGCTCGGCAAGGCCCTCGACCAGCTCGTGCGGCAGCGGGTGGAACCGGCCGCGGTGGCGCCGCCCTCCCCCGCGCTGGTCCTCGAGGACCGGATCGCGCGGGACGGAATCGAGCGCAGTCCCCTGGCCGAGCACGCACCCGCCTCGGGCTACGCCTGCCCGGACTGCCACGGGACCCTTCTCGAAACCGGGGACGAGCCCGGGCACTACCGCTGCCGCGTCGGCCACGCCTGGACGGCCGAAGCCCTGCTCGCGGCGCGCGGCACCGAGTTCGAACGCGCCTTGTGGACGGCGTTGCGCTCGCTCGAGGAAAAGGGGGAGATCGCCGAGCGGATGAAGCGGGACGCCGAAGCCCGCGGGCACGTCCGCATCGTCCGCCGCTACACCGATACCGCGCGGGAGTGCCGGACCGCCGCTGAGACGCTTCGCCGGTTCCTGCTTTCGCTCGGTCCCGAGGCGGAGCCGGAGTCATGACCGGTGTGCGGCTCGTCCCGGAGTTCCGGGCCACGTCGACCGTGGTGACGGCGACCGGCGCGTTGACGCCGGCCACCTACCCCCTGCTGCGGGACGGCGTGCTGAAGTTCGCGACGGACGCCCCCGGATGCCTGATCGCCGACATCCGCGGTCTCGACGTCGAGGACGCCAAACTGCTGAGCGTGTTCTCCGCGATCGCCATGCGGATCAGCGACTGGCCGGGTGTCTCCTTCGCCGTGGTTTCCGATCGTGCCGACCACCGGGCCGGCCTTCGGGAGCAGACGATCGACCGGTTCGTCGCCGTGCACCCCGGCGTGGCCGCCGCCGAAGAAGCCCGCGACCGGGCGCCGCGGCGGCGGGCCGTGCGGCAGCTGCCCCCGTCGCCGTCCGCCTCCGCGGCGGCCCGGCGGTTCGTCGACGAGGTCTGCGCGGAATGGGCGGTGCCCGGGTACGTCGAAGACGCCGCGCTGATCGCGACGGAGCTGGTCGAGAACGCCGTCCAGCACACGAATTCCGCCCCGCGGCTGCGGCTCGAGCTGCGCCGCGGCGTGTTCAGCGTGGCGGTGAGCGACGACGACCCGCGGCCGGCCGTGGTGCGCGAGCGCCTCGGAGCGCTCGACGCGGGCCTCGGGCTCCGGCTGGTCGCCCGGACCGCCCGGATCTGGGGCTGCAGCCGGTCGTGGGGCGGGGGAAAGGTCGTGTGGGCGGTGCTGGCCCGGCACGCCGGGTGGCGCCCCGGCGGGTAGCGTGTCCGAGCGTGACGGATCCGGGCCTGGAAGACGACGACTTCGAGTCGGTGCTCGCCTACCTCAAGGAATCACGGGGCTTCGACTTCACCGGCTACAAGCGCAGCAGCCTGCGCCGGCGGGTCCTGCGCCGGATGAACCAGGCCGGCGTCGACAACTACGTCGACTACATCGACCAGCTGCAGGTGAACGCGGACGAGTTCGCCGCCCTGTTCAACACCATCCTGATCAACGTCACCGGGTTCTTCCGCGACCCGGACGCCTGGGAGTTCCTGCGCGAGCACGTGATCCCGGCGCTGCTCGCCGAACGCAGCCCGGAGGAACCGATCCGCGTGTGGAGCGCCGGCTGCGCCGGGGGCCAGGAGGCCTACAGCCTCGCGATCGCGTTCGCCGACGCCATCGGCGTCGAAGCCTTCCGGCAGCGCGTCAAGATCTACGCCACCGACGTCGACGAAGAGGCGCTGGCCCAGGCCCGGCACGCGGCCTACACGCCCGCCGAGGTCGACGGCCTGCCGGAGGCGAAGCTCGAGGAGTACTTCGAGCTGCAGGGCAGCCGGTACTGCTTCCGCAAGGATCTGCGCCGGTCGGTCATCTTCGGCCGCAACGACCTGGTGCAGGACGCCCCGATTTCGCGGATCGACCTGCTCGTCTGCCGCAACACGCTGATGTACTTCAACGCCGAGACGCAGACGAAGATCCTCGAACGGTTCCACTTCGCGCTGGCCGGCCGCGGCCTGCTGTTCCTCGGCAAGGCGGAGATGCTGCTGAGCCACGCCCGCATCTTCGAGCCGCTCGACCTCAAGCGGCGGGTGTTCCGCAAGGTCGCCGGAACGCCCAGCGGCTACAGCCACTTCGTCACGCCCGGCGTGCCCACCCGCCGGCCGATCGACGTGTCCGGCCTGGAAGAGCTCCGGGAGAGCGCCTTCTCGGCGAGCCCGGTCGCCCAGGTGGTCGTGACGGCCGACGAAGTGGTCGCCCTGGTGAACCAGCAGGCGGAGATCGCCTTCGGGCTCTCCGAGCGGGACGTCGGCCGCAGCCTGTGGGACCTCGACGTCTCCTACCGGCCGGTCGCGTTGCGCCCGTACGTCGAGCAGGCCCGGCTCGAACGGCGCTCGCTGCGGATCAAGGACGTCGAATGGCGGCGGGCCGGCGACGTCGCGTGGTACGAAGTGCACGTCAACCCGCTGGTGAACCGGGACAAGAGCCTGCTCGGCGTCTCGGTAGTGTTCCACGACGTCAGCTGGGCGCGCCAGCTGCTCACCGAACTCGAGCACAGCAACCGCCAGCTCGAGTCGGCGTACGAAGAGCTGCAATCGACCAACGAGGAGCTGGAGACCACCAACGAGGAGCTCCAGTCCACGGTCGAGGAGCTGGAGACCACCAACGAAGAGCTCCAGTCCACCAACGAAGAGCTCGAAACGATGAACGAAGAGCTGCAGTCGACCAACGACGAGCTGCAGACCATCAACGACGCCCTGCGTGACCGCAGCATCGAGCTCGACGAGCTGAACGACTTCCTCGAGTCCGTGCTGACCTCGATCCAGGCCGGGATCGTCGTGGTCGACGCCGAAATGCGGATCAAGGCGTGGAACCGCGGCGCGGAGGACCTCTGGGGCGTGCGACGCGAGGAGGCCGAAGGCGCGCACCTGCTCAACCTCGACATCGGGCTCCCGCTGGCGGAGCTGCGCCCCGCCGTCCGCGACGCCCTCGCCGAACCCGCCTTCCGCGCCGAGCTGAACCTGAAAGCGATCAACCGCCGGGGCCGGACCGCGGTGGTCCGGCTCGTGTGCAGCTCCCTGCGCGCGGCGAACGGCCAGAGCCAGGGCGCCCTGCTGTTCATGGAGGAAACGCCACAGATTCCCTGAGCGAGGCCCCGGCCCGGCCGCGTCGACGACCAACGGGTGGCTCCCGCAGCTCCCCGCGGCGGCGATACCCAGGATTACTTCGGCGCAGAACGGTTAACCTGGGTGAGCAAGACGATGACGTGCCGCTCCCCCGGCGTGCTACTACGGCCGTGTCGTGCGGCCGCGGGAAGGCGAGGGTCATGGCTGAAGTCCGCATGGAGCTCACCCGGCGGACCCGCTCGACGGTGCTCGCCCTGACCGGCACCCTTGACCTGCGCTCCCACGCCAGGGTGCGCGACGGCCTGCTCAAGGCCGCCACCGAAGCGCCGGACGGCCTGATCGCCGACGTCTCGGAGCTCGGCTTCGCCGGCGACGCACAGCTCAGCGTCTTCGCGCTCGTGGCCATGCGGCTGAGCGACTGGCCGGGCATTCCGTTCGCGCTGGTCAGCGGGCAACCCGACCGGGAAAAGATGCTCCGGCGGCTGCCGGTCGCCCGCTACGCGCGCGTGCACCCCGACGTGGCCGCGGCGGAACGCGGGTTCGGCGAACCGGTGCGCCGGCGAGCCGTCCGCGAGTTCCCGCGCGCCGAGACGACCGGGGCCCTCGCCCGCGAGTTCGTCACCGAGGTCTGCGGGGCTTGGGGGTTCCCGGAACTGGTCGGCGACGCGCTCGTGATCGTGACCGAGCTCGTGGAGAACACGTTGCGCCACACCAGCTCCCGCCCGGAAGTCCGCATCGACCTCCGCCGGGGCATCTGCACGATCGCCGTCGCCGACGACGATCCCCGCCCCGCCGAGCTGCACGAGCGGCAGACGACGACCGAACCCGGGCTCGGCCTCAAGCTCGTGGCCCAGTTCGCCCGGGCCTGGGGGTGCAGCGGATCCTGGACCGGCGGCAAGGTCGTCTGGGCCACCCTGCGCGTCTCCCAGGACATCCGCGGAATCACCACCGCCCGGTCCGGAGAACAGCCTCGATTCCCCTGAAAGGTGCGGCCCGCGCGCATCGACCGGCTGCCGGCACAAGAGTACGGTCGGACCTGGTGGTTCGCCCCGGCAGCCACCTTCGGCCCGCCCGGCTCCGGCCGGCGGGGCAGCACGCCCGGTGACCGGCACCGGCGCCGTCCCTTCGTGATCGTTCGAGGAGGTCGACCACCATGCCCACCTGGCCACCCCCGGCACAGCGTCCCGGAGCCACGGTGGTGCTGACCGTGACCACCACCAGCGAATCCACGGTCGTCGCCGCGGCCGGTGAACTCGACAACGCGGTCGCCGGGCGCCTGCACGAATGCCTGAACCGGGAGATTCTGCTGCGCCCGCGAGCTTTGATAGTGGACCTCACCCAGGCGGACTTCTGTTCCGCCGGGATCATCCGGGTCCTGCTCGGTGCCCTCAGCCACACCCGGACCGACGGCGTCCCCTGCGCGGTGGTCAGCACGAGGCGCGCCGTGGCGCGGCCGATCTCGGCGCTGGGTCTCGGCCACCTGGTGCCGCTGCACCCCGACCTCGCGGCAGCCGAGGTCTGGCTCACGGTGGCGGCAGCGGAGGTCTCGCCGTCGCCGGCGGGTTGAATTCCGCAGGTCCCGGGCTTACCTTGAGCCGACCGGTTCACCCAGGAGAAGCGCGCGCTGATCGTGGCGGCCGCGACCGCACTGTTCCTCGAGCTGGGCTACGACCGGACGTCGCTGGCGCGGATCGCCGAGCGCTCGGGCGTTTCGCGGGCCACCTTGTTCAAGCAGTTCCCGACCAAAGCTGCCCTGTTCGACGCCATCGTGACCGAGTCCTGGTCAACCGCCGACGAGCAGGATCCTCCGCCGGCGGGCAACGTCGTCGCCGGACTCGGCATCATCGGTCGCCGTTACGCCGAGCTGCTGGGCCGGGCCCGGATGACCGACCTGTTCAGGATCGTCATCGCCGAGCTGCCGCGGTTCCCCGAGCTGGCCCATGCGCAGTTCTCGCAGGGGAAGATGCCCTACTTCGAGTCCGTGCGCAGCTATCTCCTGGCCGAGCACGAGGCCGGAACGGTGCGGATCGAGGACGTGGACCTCGCCGCCACCCAGTTCCTGGGCATGATCTCCAACTACGTCTTCTGGCCGGCACTCCTGGTGCCGGGCTGGGAAGTGAGCGCCGAACGCGTCGCCCAGGTGGTCGACGAGGCCGTCCGCACCACCGCCGCCCGGTACGCCGCGACCGGGCCGGAAGCCAACGACGACTGACTCCCGCCGACCGCGACCTCGACCAGCGCGGCATCCTCGGTGAAGGGCCGGATTGCCTGGCGCGAGGAGCCGTGGGACCGTGGACCGGTGCGCGTCCCGGACGATCCCGGCGCCGCCGCGGCCGAGGCCGCCCGGCACGCCGCAGAGCGCGCGGCAAGCGCCCAGCGGCTGCGGCGAAGCCTGAGCACCCGGGCCGCCCCCGCCGGCGAACGGACGGCGAGGGCGCAGGCGGCGTTGGAGGACGCCCGGAGCCGGCGCCGGCACGCGCTCTCGCGCTTGCGCGCCGGCCTGCTGCGCTCGGCTCTTGCCCACGACCGCGCGGCGGCAGAGCACGACCGGGCCGCGCACCACGGCGGTCCCGGGGCGGCCGGACACCACCGGCGGGCCGAGGCCCACCGAGCCGACGCGGAGCTCGACCGGCGGCTCGCGGACGACATCCCGGGCACGGCGCCGTGAGGCGCGCGGCCCGAACCGGCCGCCTTTCGCCGCCCGGAACGCAGACCACCGCCGGTCCGCGAACCGGCCCCGTCCCCGGAGCGGGTCCCCCGCGCAGCCGAGCCGCGCGACAGTGATCGGCGCTGCGCCACCTCGGCGACAACCGAAGCCGGCGCGTAGCGGACCCACCGAATTCCCGACGCGGGCGTCCGTCGAGGGCACGCCGAGGCGTTCACCAGCCGGACGCGGTGTCCTCAGCCGCGATCGACCACCTGGCGCCGCAGGACTTCGGCGGCCTCGAAGGTTTCCCGCGCCTGGGTCTCGTACCGCTCGGCGATTTGGACGCTTTGGCGTTCCCGGGCCAGTTTCGCGAGCCGGTGGCACAGCGAGGCCTTCTCCTCGAGGGCGCGCATGCCGGTCCACAGGGCATGCTCGACGGCGTCCCCTTGGGCGGCGACCAGCGCTTCGGCGGTCCAGGCGTGCCCGACCCGGCAGCGGTAGCGGATACCGCGGTCGATGTCGGCGAGCACGCCATGACAGTCGGGACACGCGAACTCGGAGGGCCCGCCCACCGCACTCACTCTCTCTCCGACGCGTCCTGCGCTCGCGATCTCGTTCTCCCACCGCAGCGCCTCCGGCGCGGGCTGGGAATCCGCCTCGACCTGCTCGAGGGTGACCTTGGCGAGCACCTCGCCGATCCCGGCCGCCGCCACCACGTGGTCGGGGGTGAGGGCCTGCAGCGCGTGCTCCGGCATGCCGGGGTACAGCGCGTCCTGCGGATCCTGGACCACCACCCGGCCGCCCTGTCCGGCGATCGCCTGCAACCCGGCCACCCCGTCGTCCAGCACACCGCTGAGCAGCACCCCCGTTACCGCGGCACCCTTCGCAACCGCCGCCGAGCGGAACAAGGCGTCGATCGCGGGGCGGTGCCCGTTCTCGGTGGGTCCGTGCGACAGGGCGACCGCGCCGTCGGACACGAGCAGGTGGTGGTCCGGCGGGGCGACGTAGACGCGACCGTGTTCCAGCCGGTCGCCGTGGCGCGCGGCTCCGGCCGGCAGGGGTCCCGCGCGGTCGAGGATCGCGGGCAGGGCGCTGGTGCCCCCGGCCGGCATGTGCAGCACGACGAGTACGGCGGCCGGCAGGTCGGCGGGCAGCTGGGCGACCATGGCTCGCAGTGCTTCGACACCGCCGGCCGATGCGCCGACGACGACCACGTCTCGCGGCCGGATTGTCATGGGGGCCTCCTTGGGGAGGGGGTACCCAGGTGACGGCGGGCGAACCCCCTTGGCGGCGGTTCGCCCGCCACGTACTCACTTCCCGGCCGTGCCGGATTCCCCGCTGATGGATTCCTGGTAGCTGTCGGCGTAGGTGCGCGAATCCTTGACCAGGTCGTCACAGAATGCCGCGACGTCCTCGCCGATGAGTTCCAGAACTCCCTTGCCCTCCGCGACCCCCTCCTCGAAGAAATCGACAACCCCGGAAAGCAGGTTGCCTTCGGTCAAGTCGACCGGGCCGACCTTGAAGAGGTACTTCTGCATTTCCTGGTAGACGATCCGGTAATCCGGCGGGAGGGCTTTGACCCGCGCCAGGTGCGCCCGCCACTGCTTTTTGCCTTCGATGATGTCCTGGATTCCCATGTCAGCCTCCCAGCCGGCCCAGCTTCTTCGCGACATTCCGGTTCAGCTGCTTCCGCCACCTGTCGCGGAAGCTCGGGGCTTCTTCTCCGCCGGCCAGCGCCGCGCAGAAGCCCGGGATGTCGTCGCCCAGCACGTCGTGGACGCCCTGCCCCTCCGCCGCGGTCGCCTCCAGCAGCCCCAGTGCCCCGTCGAGGATGGGCATCAGGTTCCGGCCGGTGATGTCCCCGTAGGGGACCAGGTGCGCCTTGATCTGCCCCCACGCCGCCCGGTAGTCCTCCGGCAACGCCCCGGCCCTCGCTTCGAACGCCTGGTGTTCCCGGGTGAGGTCGCTGCCGGTGATGGTCTCCCAGAAGTTCACTTCCCGCCCTCCTTCAGTTTGTCGATGCGCGACGAGACGTAGCGCCACTTCTCCCAGAACCGCCCGAGTTCTTCGCGACCCGCATCGTTGAGCCGGTAGAACTTGCGCGGCGGCCCCTTCTCGGACGGCCGTTTCGTCACTCGGACGAGCTTGTTCTTCTCCAGCCGCAACAGGATCGTGTACACGGTCCCCTCGACGACGTCACCGAAGCCGAGGTCGTTCAGCCGGCGCGTGATCGCGTAGCCGTAGGTCTCCTCGCCGCCGATGATTTCGAGCACGCAGCCTTCAAGGGTGCCCTTCAGCATCTCCGTCAGGTCGTCCATCGCTCCTCCGAGCTGCCCTGGCGCCACTAGTCAGTACTACTGTATACCAGTACTCATCACTACTGAGTAGCTCGACGAGGGGAGGCCGCATGACAGCGACCCGGGTTCGCGGTCTCGAGAAGTCGTACAAGTCGCTGCACGTGCTGCGCGCGGTGGACTTCGACGTGGCGCCGGGCAGCATGAACCAATGACCCTGCACGTCCCCGGCGACCCCACCGTCCTGTGGGGACGGTCCCTGCGTCACATCACCCGCAGCCCGGACACCGTCATCACGACCGCGATCATGCCGATCGCCATGATGCTGATGTTCGTCTACGTCTTCGGCGGCGCGCTCACCACCGGGACGGACTCCTACGTGAGCTACCTCCTGCCCGGCATCCTGCCGATCACGCTCGCCTCGGGGATCGCCTACACCGCACTTCGGCTGTTCACCGACCTGAAGAGCCGCATCTTCGAGCGGTTCCACTCGATGCCGATCGCCCGGTCGGCGGTGCTCCGGGCGCACGTGCCAACCTCGCCACCGCGGCCTCCCGCCGCAAGATCTCCTGAGCCGTGTCAGCGCGGTGGCGGCCCGGTGTCAGGGTGGCCGGACATCGTCATCGCAACTTTGCATCCCGGAAAGGATCACCGCATGACCATCGAACACGGCGGCCACGTCGAACAGGGCTTCGGGAAGGTCGCCGACGCGTTCCGCGCGAACTTCGACACCCCCGGTGAGATCGGCGCGGCCTGCAGCGTCTACGTCGGCGGCCGTCCCGTCGTCAACCTGTGGGGCGGCCTCGCCGACCGCGAGGCGAACGAACCGTGGCGCGCAGACACCATCGCCCAGGTCGCCTCCACCACGAAGGGTGCCACGGCGATCTGCGCCCACCTGCTGGTCCAGCGCGGCGAACTGGACCTCGACGCCCCGGTGACCCGGTACTGGCCGGAGTTCGGCGCCGCCGGCAAGGAGGAGGTCCTGGTGCGCTGGCTGCTGTCGCACCAGGCGGGCCTCCCGGTCGTCGACGGGCCGCTGACGTTCGAGCAGGCGTGCGCCTGGGACCCGGTCATCCACGCCCTCGAAGCGCAGAAACCGCTGTGGCGACCGGGCACCCAGCACGTCTACCACGCCGTCACCTACGGGTACCTGGTCGGCGAGGTCGTGCGCCGGATCACCGGCAAGTCCCTCGGCACGTTCTTCGCCGAGGAGGTGGCCGCCCCGCTCGGGCTGAGCGCCTGGATCGGGCTGCCCGAGGAACACGAGCCGCGGGTGGCGCAGTTCGAGGACGCCGCTCCCTTCACCGTCGAGGAACTGCTCGCCGGCATGATCGCGACAACCGGCCTGGACCCGGACACCGTCACCAGGTGGGTCGAATCCATGTGGACCCCGGACGCGATCCAGATGCACGCGGGTGTGCTCGGCGGCGCGATGGACCCCACCACCGGCTACTTCCGGACGCGCGCCTGGCGCGCAGCCGAGTTCCCGGCCGCGAACATGGTCGCCGACGCGCACTCGCTGGCCCGGATGTACGCCGCCACCGTCAGCGACGTCGACGGCGTCCGGCTGCTCGACCCGTCGACCGTCGAGACGATGACCGCCGTCCAGACCGCCAGGACGACGATGTACGGGGTGCCGGCCGGCCTGGACATCCCCGCCGACCGCTCCTTCAACATGTCACTCGGGTTCTGGCGCGCCTGTCCCCCGCTGCCGATGCTCGGGCCCGGCTCGTTCGGCCACCCGGGTTCCGGCGGATCGATCGCCTTCGCCGACCCTGACGCCGGCGTCGGCTTCGGCTACGTCACGAACCTCTGGAACTACCGGCCCGACGACCCCCGGGCGGCGAACCTCGCCGAGGCCGTCCGCTCCTGCCTCGGCTGACGCCGGCGACGTCGGCCGGTGCGGAGCGGGACGCGTGCAACAACGCCAGGAGCCGCAGCCGTTCCGCGTCGGGGCCGCCCGGCTCGGCGGTGAACACGAGCATGACCGGTCCGGGGTTGCCGGGCAGCGGATAGGTGTCCCAGTCCAGGACGATGTCACCCACCTCCGGCACCCGGAAGGTCTTGGTTCCGCTCACCGACTCGCGGACGTCGTGGCGGGCCCACAACCGCCGGAACTCGGCGCTGCGGATGCTCAGCTCGCCGACGATCGCGGTGGCGCGGGGGTGGGTGGGGTCGGTGGCGACGGCGGTGCGCATCATGCCGATGTAGTCCAGCGCCTGCCGCTCCCAGTCCGGGCAGCTCCTCCGGCCGGTCCGCTCGTCGTCGAACAGCAGCAGGAGCATGTTGAGCCGGTCCGGCGGGTAGGTGCCCGGGTCGCCGAGCAGCGCCTCGGCCATCGGATTCCAGTCGAGCAGGTCGAGGTGCCTGCCGAGGACGAACGCCGGGGTGTCGATCACCCGCAGCAGCCGGCGGGTGCTGTCCGGCACCCGCTCCGGCGCCCGGTCCACCGGAGCGGGCACCGGCCGCCGCGCGGCGTGGCCCAGGGCGAACAGGTGCCGGCGTTCCTCGTCGCCGAGGCCGAGCGCGCCCGCCAGCGCCGCCAGGACGTCGTCGGACGGACGGACCTCACGGCCCTGCTCGATCCGCTGGTAGTAGTCGGTGCTCACACCGGCCAGCAGAGCCATTTCCTCGCGCCGCAGCCCGGCGACCTTGCGCCGGCCGCCCGGCTCCAGGCCGACGTCGTGCGGGCGCAACCGGGTGCGCCGGGCGCGCAGGAATTCCCCGAGCTCGCGCGCGTAGGGATGAGGACTGCTCATGCCACCAGTGTGACTCCTGCGCGGCGGCCCAGGGTGGGTCTCCCATACCCAGGCAACCGAGACCGACCGAGCCCGCCCGGACAGCTCCTAACGTCGTCGGCACAGTCCCCCGACCCCCTTCAGGAGCAGCAGATGACCGGATGGACCGCCGACTGCATCCCCGGCCAGCACGGCCGCGTCGCCGTCGTGACCGGAGCGAACTCGGGCCTCGGCCTGGTCACCGCCACCGAGCTGGCCCGTCACGGCGCCCACGTCGTCCTCGCCGTCCGCGACACCGCCGCCGGCGAGCAGGCCGCCCGCCGGATCGACGGCGACACCGAGGTGCGCGAGCTGGACCTGGCCTCCCTCGACTCGGTCCGCACGTTCGCCGCCAAGCTGGTCGTCGACCACCCGGCGATCGACCTGCTGGTCAACAACGCCGGCGTCGTCCTGCTCGGCCCGCGCCGCACCTCGGCCGACGGCCTCGAGCTGCAGTTCGCGACCAACGTGCTGGGCCACTTCGCCCTGACCGGCCTGCTGCTCGACAACCTCGCCGCGGCGCGGGAAGCCCGCGTGGTCAGCCTCAGCTCGATCACCCACCGGAACGCGCACCTCGACTTCGGCGACCTGATGTTCGAACGCGGTTACCGGGCCACCACCGCCTACGGCAGGACCAAACTGGCCACCACGATCTTCGGTCGCGAGCTGGACCGCCGCCTGCGTGCCGCCGGATCGCCGGTCGTCAGCGTGCTGGCCCACCCCGGCATCACCCGGACCAACCTGACCCCGCGCGCCTGGGAACACCGTGGCCGAGCCGGGCGGGTGATCGCGCGGATCGGCCTGCTGGCCACCCAGCCGGTGGAGCGGGGCGCGCTGCCGCAGCTGTACGCCGCGACCGCGCCCGGCGTGCAGGGCGGCCAGTTCTTCGGACCGGCCGGGTTCGGCGAGATCCGCGGCCGCGTCACCGAGGCCCGGCTCAACCCGGACGCGGCCGACCCGGCCATCGGCAAGCGGCTCTGGGCAGCGGCCGGGGAACTGACCGGCGTCAGCTACCTCTGAACCACCGCGCGCGATGGTGTTCGATGGCTCTGACGGAAGGAGACGACCACCATGGCCCGCTTGGTGTCACTGAACGTCGGTATGCCCCAGGACGTGCCCTGGCAGGGGCGGACCGTCCACACGGGAATCTTCAAGCACCCGGTCGAAGGCCGCCGCATGGTCCGCCGGCTCAACATCGACGGCGACGGCCAGGGCGATCTGGGCGGCCACGGCGGCGAGAACCGCGCGGTGCTCGTCTACCAGCGCCAGTCCTACGAGCACTGGCGGCAGTTCCTCGGCCGCGACGACCTCGAGGACGGCCGGTTCGGCGAGAACTTCACCGTCGACGGCCTGCCCGACGACGAGGTGCACATCGGCGACCGGTACCGCATCGGCGAGGCCGAGTTCGAGGTCACCCAGCCGCGCGTCACCTGCTTCCGCGTCGGGATGCGCCTCGGGGAGCCGCGGATGCCCTCCCTGCTGGTGGCGCACCACCGGCCCGGCTTCTACCTGCGGGTTGTCACCGAAGGCCACGTCCAGGCCGGCGACGAGATCGTCCGCACCCGGACCGGCAGGCACGAGCTGAGCGTCGCGGACATCGACGCACTCCTCTACCTGCCGGGCCGCGACCGGGACGCGCTGCGCAAGGCGCTCGACATCCCGGCGCTCAGCCCCGGCTGGCAGGGATCGTTCCGGGACCTGCTCGCCGCGGAGGAACCACCGGCACCCCGCGGCTGGAGCGGGTTCCGGCCGCTGCGCGTCGCCCGGGTGGTGCCCGAGAGCACCACCGTGGCCTCCCTCCACCTGGCCGCCGACGACGGCGCACCGCTCCCCCGGCCCGAGCCGGGCCAGTACCTCACCCTGCGGGTGCCCGACGCCGGCGACCCGGCGCCGGTCCGCAGTTACTCGCTGTCGGCGGCGCCGTCGGACCGCGAGTACCGCATCAGCGTCAAGCGGGACGGAGTCGTCAGCAGCTACCTCCACACGCAGCTGGCGGCGGGTGCGGTCGTGGACGTCGCAGCGCCCCGGGGCGACTTCGTCCTGACCGAAGGCGACGGTCCCGTGGTCCTCGTGTCCGCGGGCATCGGCGTGACGCCGGTCCTGGCCATGCTGCACGCACTCGCCGAGAGCCGGGCTTCACGGGAGGTCTGGTGGCTGCACACCACCCGGACCGCGGCCGAACACGCGTTCGCCGGCGAAGCGCACCGGCTGCTGACGAGCCTTCCGCACGGCCACGAGCACATCCACTACACCGCATCGCACGGCCGGCTGACGCGTGACACACTGTCCGGTTTGGACCTTCCCACCGACGGCACGGCCTACCTGTGCGGACCGGACGCCTTCATGGCGGCGACGCGGGATGCCCTGGTGTCCCTGGGTTTCGACCCCGCTCGTGTCCACAGTGAACTCTTCGGTGGCGTCTCCGCGATCAACCCGGGCCTCACCGGCGTCGTCCGCAAGACCCCGCATCCCCCGGCCGGTCCGGCGGGAACGGGGCCCGCGGTCACGTTCGCACGCAGCGGGCTCACGGTCCCGTGGAGCGACGGCCACCCGAGCCTGCTCGAGCTCGCCGAGGCGTGCGACGTGCCGACGCGCTGGTCGTGCCGCACCGGCGTCTGCCACACCTGCGTGACCCCGCTGCTTTCCGGCCGCGTCCGGTACGACCCCGACCCGCTCGAGCCACCGGCGGCGGGTGAGGCACTCGTTTGCTGCGCCCGGCCGCAGGAGGACGTGGTCCTGGACCTCTGACGACGGCCGCGGGGACTTCGACACCCGGCACCACAGCATCCGCTCAGAACGGGACGTCCGGTGCGAGCCGCCGGACGTCGCGGATGTACGGCTCCAGCTCGCCCATCTCGAACCGGGACATCCCGATCACGTGCCAGAACTGACCGCCGGCGTCGCCTTCGAACTTGTACCGGCCGTCGGGGGCCAGTGCGGCCCAGCCCTCGGCCAGCCCGAGCAGGGCCATCTTGGGCTCGGGCTGCTCGCCGCCGATGGACCAGAGCCGGGCCGTGCCGTCGTCGCCGCCGCTGGCCAGCAGGTCGCCGGCCGGGTTGAACGCCAGTGACCAGACCGCGCGCGTGTGCCCGACCAGGGTGTGCAGGTGGGTCCCGGATTCCGGGTCCCACAGGCGGATCGCGAGGTCGTCGCCCGCGGTGGCCACCAGGTCGCCCCCGGGGGAGAAAGCCGACGCCCACAGGCGGCCGAGGTGGCGGGTCAGCACGTGCCGGGTCCGGCCGGTCGCGACGTCCCACACCCGCGCCGTCGAGTCCCAGGAGGAGCTGATCAGCAGCCCGTCGCCGAAGGACACCGAGTAGACCCGGCCGGTGTGCCCGTCCAGCGTCCGCACGAGCTTGCCCGTCGACGCGCTCCACAGCCGGACTTTCGAGTCGTCGCAGCCGGTTGCGATCAGCGTCCCGTCCCGGTCGAACGCGATCGAGCGCACCCGCCCGCGGTGCTCGGCCAGGGTGTGCACCCTCCGCCCGGTCGTGCGGTGCCACAGCCGGACGGTGTCGTCGTCGTTCGCCGTCGCCAGCTCGTCGCCGGACGGGCTGAACGCGACCGCCCAGATCGGCGCGGACTCGACCGTGATGTGCCGCTCGTACCGGCCGGTGTCGAGGTTGCGCAGGTTCAGCCGGCCGTCGTTGGTCACGGTCGCCAGCCGCGCCGCGGCCGGGCTGAAGATCGCGGACTCCACGGTGAACAGGCGGTCTTCCGAGCCGAACAGCCGCTGCAGCTGCTTGCCGGTCACCGGGTCCCACAGGCGCGCGACGCCGTCGTTGCCGCTGGTCGCCAGCATCGAGCCGGTGGCGTCGAAGCGCACCTTGGTGATCTGCCGCCCGTGCCCGGACAGCGTGTAGCGGCACAGGCCGCTTTCCGGGTCCCACAGCCGGGTGGTGAACTGGTCGTCGCTGACGGCGAGCTGGGCGCCGTCGGGGCGGAACGTGAACGGCCACACCGAGCCGGTGTGCTTGGTCAGCTTGCGGTGGACTTCGCCGGTCGCGGTGTCCCAGAGCAGCACCAGACCGGCGCTGTCGCCGGTGGCCACCAGCCGGCCCGACGGGCTGAACTCGACCCAGTAGATCGCGGCGCGGTGCTGCGTCAGCGGGAAGCGCAGCTTCCGCGTGGCGAGGTCCCAGATCCGCACGTTGCCGTCGGTGTCGCCGGTCGCGAGCAGCCGTTCGTGCGGGTGGAACGCGAGCGTGTAGACCCCGCCGGTGTGCCCGGGCAGGTCGGTGATCCGGTGCCCGGTCGCCGGGTCCCACAGCCGGACGGCGCCGCCCTGGCCGCCGGTGGCGAGCAGGTCGCCGGACGGGCTGAAGGCGACGCGGTACACCGACCCCGTCGCGCCGGTCAGCTCGCCGAGCGACGCGCCGCTCGCGGTGTCCCACAGCCGGACGCTGCCGTCGCGGTACGCGGCCGCGAGCAGCTGCCCGTGGAAGGCGACGCTGAACACAAAACCGAGGCCGCTGGGCAGGACGTGGCGGAGGTCGCCGGTCGCCAGGTCCCACAGCCGCAGCACGCCGTCGGCGTCGCCGGTCGCCAGCTCGTCTCCGCCCGGCCCGATCACCAGCGGCCACGGCCATTCGTGGTGGCCCTCCAGGATCCGCAGCGGTGCGCCGGTCGCCGAATCCCAGACGCGGACCCGCCCGTCGGCCGATCCGGTGACCAGGAAGTCCTCGCCGTAGGTCACCGCGAACACCCGGTCGCGGTGCCCCTGCAGGGTGCGCAGCGGGAGACCGGTCGCGCTGTCGCAGATCAGCACCACACCGTCGTCGCTGCCGATCGCCAGCGTGGCGCCGTCCGGGCTGTAGTCGATGACCTGGGGCAGCCGGCCGAGCTCGGCGTGGAAGCCGTGCCGGACCCCGATCGAGGCGGGGGCCAGCTCCGTGTCGACGGGCTGGCCGGGGGCGATCGCGGCGCCGCGCAGCTCGGGCGCGTCGGGGACGCCGGTGGCGGCGATGAGCGCGGCCCGGCGCCACCGGCTGCCGGTCAGCTTCGCCCCGGTGAGGTCGGCGCGGGACAGCCTCGCGCGGCTGAGGTCCGCGCCGCGCAGGTCGGCGCCCACGAGCCGGGCCTCGTCGAGCCGGGCCGCCACCAGCCGCGTGTTGCGCAGCACCGCACGGCCGAGGTTGGTGCCGACCAGGCGCGCGCCGGTGAGGTCGGCGCCGGTGAGGTCGACCTCCTCGAATTCGCGGAACGAAAGATCCTCGCCAGCCAGGGACGCGCCACGCAGGTCCGCGGTGGCGGGGGTCCGCAGCCGGGTGCTCACCTTGATGGCGTTGGCCCGGGCCACGTCGCCCGCGTCGGCGTCGTGGAGCACCGCATCGGCCCAGTCCTGGCAGGCCTTCGTTTCGGCGATGTCGCAGAGGAAGTCGACGGCCGGCTGGGACAGCGGGCGCTGCGCCAGCTCCGGCGGCGCCGCCGAGCCGCCGTAGAACCGCCCGGCGATCGCGTTGGCGACCAGCCACTCCACGACGGAGCTGTGGATGAAGCCGAACAGGCCTTCGTCGGTGCGCACGAGCAGGCTGCCGGACCCCATCGCGTGCGCGGTCTGGTGCCGGGACAGGCGGCCGCCGGCCAGGCCCGCCAGCGCGTCGGCGACCTCGGTGAGCTCCGCCAGCGGCACGTAGGCTTCGCCGGACTCCCACAGGCGCAGGGCGAGGGTCGTCACCGCCAGCCAGAGGTCGTCGAGCCCCAGCCCGCCGGCCGCGCCCGGGCCGCCACCGGCCCGGTCGGCTTCGTGGCCGAGCCAGAACTGCAGGATTTCGCGGTACAGCGCGGCGGGGCTGAGGGTGTGCTGGGCGCGCACGGCCGCCCGGACCCGGTCCTCGTCCAGGTCCGCGATGAAGCTCAGCATGCGCGGGTTCTTCGACAGGCCGAGCAGGTCCTGGACGCCGCTGATCAGTGCCAGCCGGGCGTCTGCCTTCCGTTCGTCGCCGGCGTAGCGGTTGACGAGGTACGACCGGATCTGGGCCGGGGTGAAGTCCTCGACCCCGAGGATCCGCCGGTGCGGCATCAGCCCCACCCGCTCGCCGAGCGCGGTGAACACCTGCGCGTGGGACTTGAAGTGCTGGGTCCGGCTGGCGACGATGATCTTCGCCTTGTCCTGCGCGGCGTGCAGCAGCGTTTCGAGGTGGTCGGCGGCGCGGTCGTAAGCGACCCGGGTGACCAGCTCGTCGAAGCCGTCGAACAGCAGCACGATCCGGCCTTCGCGCAGCATGTAGTGGAACGCCTTGAGGTCGATCAGCTCTTCGCCGTGGTTCGCCAGGTGGGCCGCGACCAGCCCGTCGACGGAGTGCGCCTTGTCGAGTTCGCGCAGCTCGATGAGGATCGGGATCAGGCCGGGCGCCCGCTCGGTCAGCCGCCGGGTCACCTCGCGCAGCACGAACGTCTTGCCGCGGCCGAAGTCGCCGAGCACGAGCACGAACCTCGCGTGATCCCCGGTGACCAGGTGCACGACCTCCTCGGCGAGGTCGTCCCGGACGTTCTGCTCGTGGCGGTCGAGCTCGCGGAACCGTTGCGGCACGTACAGATCGGGCGGGTACCGGCGGTCGGAGTGCAGCCGCACGGTCTGTTTCGCGAGGTAGCTGTCGAGGTCGAGCAGGCCCTGGAACTCGGTGAAGCTGCGCAGCCGGACGCCCCGGCGCGCGGCCTCCTCGCGCAGGGACGGCGGCGGCGCCGTGCCCTGGTAGACCAGCTCGGACCCGTGGCCGGGGTCGTGGGCGAGGAAGTTCTCGACGACCTCGCGGGTCAGCTCGCCGACGTAGGCGCCGACCCGCCACTGCGGTGTGAAGCCTTCCTCCTGCCGGGTCACCAGCAGGTGCGGCGGCTTCGCCTCGACGCGGCGGATCTTCGCACCCTCGTGCCGGGTCGCGCAGACCTCCGCGACGCGGTCGAGCAGGCGGCTGTGCGGATCGCTCGCCCGCTGCGGCTCCGCCTCGGGAAGGTCCCCGGCCAGCTCCGGAAATTCGGCGGCCCGCTGGGTGAAAACGCCGCCTACCGCGTGCCACGTGCGCGGAACGAGGTTCTCCGCGCCGGGGCTTTCGTCGTAGGCCGAGAAGCGCCGAAGCCCCTCCGCGCGCACCTGGACGATCTCGTCGCGGCCGGTGCCGGCGGGCGACACGGCGGGCAGGCCGGAGTCCAGGAAGTCGACCGGCGCGCCCGCCGCGCCCGGCCCGTGCAGCACGAAGTTGAGGTGGGAACCGAGCAGGCCGTCGAACTGCCCGGCGTCGCGCAGCAGCACGGGATCGGGGCCCGCCAGCCGGCCCCCGGGGGTGGGGTCGTGCCGGAGCACGCCCATCCGCAGCCAGCCCGACTCCTCGAAGGGCCGCATGCGTTCGGCGAACCACGCGGCCTGCGCTTCGCCGATCCAGCCGTAGTCGTCCTCGGGGCGGTGGCTCATCGCCATCGTCGAGTTCATCGCCGCGACGGCCACCCGCAGCTCCGGCACGGCGAAGAGCGTCCAGGGCTGGGCGACGTCGAAGACCGGCCCGTCGAGCCCCTGGTAGAGCTCCGCGAACAGCTCGGCGTAGTGCTCCAGCTTGGGGAAGAACGGTTCCTGGGGAACACGGTCGCGCGACTCGCAGTGCGCGAAGTACGACAGGCAGGCGGCCTTGGAGACGTCCCGCCCGCCCGGCACGATGATCATCCGGTGCGGTTCGAGCCCCAGCAGCACCCGCAGCCCGGTCAGGAAGCTCAGTGCCTCGTCCACCTGGCGGGGCCGCGCCGACTCCGTCAGGTCGCCGCTCACCACGATCAGGTCCGGCTCCGGCACCCCGGCGTCGGTGAGCCTGCTGACGTTGGCGCGGATCCGGGCCTGCAGGTCCCGCGCGGCGATCGGCTCGCCGGCGGCGACGGTGCCCCGGCCGAACCGGGGACCGGGCACGTGCAGCACGGAAACGCCGTCGTGCCGGGGCGGCGCGGCGGCGCCGGCCGGCGGGTACACCGGCTCGGCCACCGGCGCGCGCCGGGTGCGGGCCGGCTCGCGGTTCACCTGCTGCTCGGGCTCCCGGTGGTGGAGCACCTCCCCCGGACCCGGCCGGTGGGCGGGGAAGCCGGGCTCGGTCGACGGCTTCGCCCGGCCCGCGAGCAGGTGGCGCAGCTGGCCGAGCAGGACCGCCTGCGCCGCGGCGGCGTCGTCGATGTCGAGCAGGTCCAGGTAGGTGATCGTGCCGAGCAGCCCGTCGAGCGGGCAGTCCTCGATCCGGACCGTGACGAGCTTTCCGGGATCGGTGCGCAGCGCCGCCTGCCATTCCATCGTTCCGTAACGCGATTTCAAATAGTTGCGCGACAACACCGCGACCACCACGGCGGCATCCCTGATTCCGCGATCCATGAAGTCGATGAAATTGGTTCCCGGCACGAAATCCCAGGCCTGGATCAAGGTGCGGTGCCCGGCCGCTTCCAGTTGCCAGGCAATCCAGGACGCCCAGCGCTCGTCGGCAGGCGAATAACTGAGGAAGAAATCGATCGGGGAGTCTTCGTCCCTCCGCCCGCCTCGCCACGTCATGTCCCGATTATCCCGCCTGACGGTGCAGTTGTGCTGCGCCATTCGGGTCACCGGAAATGACCACCCGTCAGGGGCGGCCGGGGCACCCGGCAGGATGTGCCCCATGACTCGGCTGCGTACTCTCCTGGCGAAACCGGGCGTACTCGACTGGATCCGGATCGGCCTGCTGGTGGCGGGCGTGCTGTGCGTGCTCACCGGCCTGCTTCCGGTGGCCGAGGCGAAGGCCAGCATGAGCCGGATCGCGCCGCTGCTGCTGTTCCTCGGCAGCGTGATCGTGCTGGCGACGCTGGCCAGGCACGCCCAGGTCTTCGACGCGATCGCGGCCCGTCTCGCCCGCATCGGCCAAGGCAACTACCCGGCCCTCTTCCTGCTCTGCGTGGCGTTCGCGACGGTGACCACCGTGGTGCTCAACCTCGACACGACCGCCGTCCTGCTCACGCCGGTCTTCCTGGCGCTGGCGCCGAAGGCCAAGATCGCCGCGCTGCCGCTGGCCATGACCACGCTCTGGCTGGCCAACACCGCCAGCCTGCTGCTGCCGGTCTCCAACCTCACGAACCTGCTCGCGGCGGACCGGGTCGC
The DNA here is from genome assembly GCF_031082405.1 of Amycolatopsis sp. A133. Taxonomy (GTDB): domain Bacteria; phylum Actinomycetota; class Actinomycetes; order Mycobacteriales; family Pseudonocardiaceae; genus Amycolatopsis. The sequence continues at coordinate 68,038 of NZ_JAVHJU010000057.1, read as the reverse complement.
GCTCGCCGCACCGGCGTTCGCCGCCCGCATGTGGGCACCCCAGCTGGCCTCGGTCGCCGCCACGATGGTGTTCCTCTGGGTGTGCTACTGGCGCCGGGGCCGACGCGGTGGTGACCGGTACCTGCCACCGCCACCGGTCGAGCTGGACGGGGCCCGCAGCCGGGTGCTCTTCCGGGTCGCCGGCGCGGCCTGCCTGCTGTTCATCCTGGCCATCCCGTTCATCCGGGACGAAATCGGCTACGCCGCCGCGGTCGCGGCCGCCGTCGTCGTCCTCGCGTTCGCCGTGCTCGACCGGGCGAAACTGCGGCTGAGCCTGATCCCGTGGCAGCTGCTGGTGTTCGTGACCGGCCTGTTCCTCGTCGTCCCCACCCTGAGCCGGTACGGGCTGTCGGAGCTCATGACCGGGCTCATCGGCTCGGACGGCGGCGGGCTCGGCGAGTTCCGGGCGGCCGCGGCGGGTGCCGCCCTGTCCAATGTGGTCAACAACCTCCCCGCGTACACGGCGGGCGAAGCCGTGGTGCCACCGGGCAACGGCGACCAGCTGCTGGCGCTGCTGATCGGGACCAACGTGGGGCCGATCGTCACGCCGTGGGCGTCACTGGCGACTTTGCTCTGCCTGGAATCGTGCCGCCGGCACGAACTTCGGGTGCCGATGGGCCGTTTCGTGCGCAACGGTTTCGGCCTGGCCGTCCTGGCTCTGGTCATGAGCGTCGCCGCGCTCCGGCTCACCCGGTAGACCGGTCACCGTGACCCGTCCGGCGGCCCGGACCAGCTCGAGCAGGCCGGGAATGGCCTCCGGGTGCCCGGCCACGAAGCTGCGGTCGTGGGCACGGCCGATGCGCTCGTCGAACGGGGCGCCGTCGAAGCCGTGCACGACGAGGCCCGCTTCCCGCGCGATCAAGCTGCCGGCCGGCAGGTCGACGGCTTCGGCCCGGTAGCCGACGAACCCGTCGATGTCGCCGCGGGCGAGCAGCACCCAGGCCAGCAGCGGGGCCCACAGGCGCAGCACCCGGCGTGAGCTGGACTCGAGCAGCACGCGCAACCCGCGCGCGACGACGTCGTCCCGGCCGACTTCGTAGCCCTGGGCCCAGGCCAGCACCGGGCCGTGCGCCGGCTTCCGGTAGGGCGCCCGCGTCAGCGCGCCCGCCGGTCCCCACGTGCCCCGGCCGCGGATCGCCGACCAGCTCTGTCCCCGCACCGGGTCGTGCACGACGCCGAACACCGGCGTCCCGGCCTGGCACAAGGCGATGCCGACGACGTAGTCGCTCAGGCCGATGGCGACGTTGTTGGTGCCGTCGAGCGGATCGACCAGCCAGGCCCACGAGTCGTCGCCCGCGTCGAGCAGGCCCGCCTCTTCGGCGATGATCCGGTGCCGGGGGAAGGCGGCCCGGATGTGCCGCACGATCAGGGCCTCCGCGGCGAGGTCGAGATCCGTCACGACGTCGCCGGTCGTGCTCTTGGTGCGGACCCCCACCGCTCCCTTCGCCCCCGCGAACAGCAGCGCGCCCGCCTCTTCCGCCGCCCGCAGCGCGACGGCGCGGGCGTGGTCGAGATCCACCGGCGTGCTCAGGGCCTTCCTCGCTCGCATAGGTCCTCCCGGGGACGCGGTTCGGGAACCCGGCCGAGCCGCTCGACGACCATCGCGGCGACGAGCGCCGTCTCCTCGCGGTCGCAGAGCTGCCGGGTCGTGCGGTGGGTGCCGGTGTTGACCGCGCCGACCGACAGGTCGACGGCCCCCGGCCGGCCGCTCCCCAGCGCGATCGTGGCGACCTCGCCCCGCGCCACGGTCTCGTGGAACACCCCGGCGGCGAGCGTGTAGACGGCACCCTGCCGGTGCAGCTCGCTCGAACGGCGTTCGCGGCGGACGAGCCTGGACGTCCGCCGGATCTCGTCGCCGTGCTCGCTGCTGCCGATCTCGCAGATCCGGTGCGTCGGCCCGTCCGGCGCGTCGGTCACCGCGACGAGATCGTTGCGCAAGGTCCCGTAGAGGACGTAGCTGATCAGGTCCCAGCTGTGCGCGTGCGTCGACGACGTCGTCGGGCGCGCGTGCGCCAGGTTTTCGCTCCAGACGTGCAGGCAGATTCCCCGCTCACCGGTGCGCTCCACGGGCAGGCACACAAAACCGAGCGGGTGCCGGACCGCCCTGAGGTCGGTGCGGCCCCGCACCACTTCACCGAGCACGCCGGCGATCCAGCGCGGGACCACGGTCCCGGCCTCCCCGCTCACGAGCGCTCGGTGGATCGTCTCGTACATCCTCGCCTCACCAGTAAGGGTTCTTCGGCCGCAGCGCCCGGCGCACGAGGTCGGTGACGTCCCGATCGGTGAACGAGCCGGGCAGGTCCAGGTCCAGCAGGGCGAACAGCTTGCGCGCCTCCTCCACCGTCGGCTCGTCCGACAACCGCAGCTCCTTGGCCCGCGCGATGTCGACGTGCCGCGTCTGTTCGAAGCTGGCCACCAGCTCCCTGCTGTACGCGCGGTAGTGCGGCCTGCCCTTCTCGAACAGGATGGCGGGCGCCGACGGGTCCTCCTGCGTCATGATCACCCAGACCGAGGAGATGTCCCAGCGGAACGTCGTCATCACCTTGGACAGGCCCACCTCGATCTTGAGGAAGGCGAACCGCTGCCGGTACCAGCACGCGGCCAGGATCGTCGCGAAGGACTCCTTGCGGGTGCGGTCCAGGGTCCACGTCTCGCCGGTCCGGTCCGGCCCCGGCGCCAAGGACGACCGGTACTGGGCGTATTCGTTGCACAGCGATTCGTTGGCCGGATCGATGATCTCGATCTGCACGCGCAGCGGGCGTTTCGCCCGGCGCGCGCTTTCGACGCATTCCTTGAGCGTCACCGCTCGCAGGTAGGTGCCGGTGCCGCCCTTGAACATCCACTGCTCGGTCTCGTGGTGGGCTTCGGCGTGCACCCTGCCGACTTCGGGGCCGTTGACCAGCCGCACGGCGGACAGGTCGGCCAGCGCGTTGGAAGCCGTTTTCCGGTCGCGCAGCAACGTCGCCGCCAGCAGCGCGAGGGTGAGCAGAATGGCCGCGTTGATCTCACCGGTGCCCAGCACGTCGAGCACCCCGAGTAGCCCGACCGTCGCCGCGATCAACAGCGCAAAAAAGCCGTCCGCGTTGTTCTTGAGCCACCCCGCGAACCGTCCCATCATGGCGAGAGTACTCACCGAAACGGCCCGGCGGACCCCCTGCGGTGGCCTTTCACTCAGGCGGAGGCCGTTCGGGCTGCCGGTCCGTCAGAGTTATCGGCGCCGAGTCGATTTTCCGGAACCGGCGCCGCCACGGTTTCGCGACCGGGCCGCAAAGATCACCGCGAAATCCGACGCGGCCGTCCAGCACCCCGGTCAGCACCTTGCCGCCGCTTTCGCGGAGTCCGGGGGCCGGCCACCGGTCGCCGGCGCCTTCGCCGGGCGGTCCGGGGTGTTCCGCAACGTCACCCCAGCGCTCTCACCCCCGCGAACCGGCCGGGTAGGTGGTGTCGGTGAAGCCGGGCAGCTCGACGAGTTCGGGCCGGTTCCCGTTGGCGCTCAACTGATCGAGCACGAACTGCATACCGGCGGTCGCGATCTGCGCGGCCGGGTCTTCCATGACGTAGCGGAGGCGGGTCACGATCGCCCGCTTGTCGTCGACCGACCGGACGATCGGCATGGCGGTGACCACCTCGGTGTCGTCGTCGACCACGGGCGCCCGGTCGATCCTCTTTTCGAAGGCCGGGTAGTCCGGCCACATGAGACGGCTCATCTCCACCGAGGACAGGGCGCTGTACCAGAAGCTGCGGTACCGCGACTCGATCCGGGCGCCGGCCTCGCCGTCGGCGAGCTCGTCGAGGTCGATGGTCGGCGCCGCCGGGGCGATGATCAGCCGGGCCGGGTCGAGCTTCCGGCCGGACGCTTCGTGGAGCAGCGAGCACACGTTGTTGGTCTGCCAGGTCAGGCCGGCGCTCGGGCGTCCGGCCGTGCCGACGACGAGCACCATCAGCTGCGCCCAGTCGATGGGCTGCTCGTGGAGCCACTTCAGGGTCCGGTGGATCGAGTCCAGCGCCGAGAGAGCGAAGGTCGCCGCCATCATGTTGTTGAACGACACCGGGATCGCGTCCGGCCCATCGCCTTCGAGCAGGTTCGCCCGCAAATACGCGAAGTCGAGGAGCTTCGGGTTTTCGATCGCTCGTTCCAGGTAGTCCGCGGTGGTGGCGCAGGTGTAGCCGACGAGATCGGTGATCTTCTCCTCGTGCCCGCGCCACGCGACGGCCGCGACTTCGTCACGCCAGTACGAGACGCTGTTGAAGTCCTGGACGACGCGGCACTGCGCGATGAGCTCCCGGGCGTCGTTCTTGCAGCCGGGGTGGTCGAGTTCGCGCAGCCGGGCCAGGTACGGGATCGCGAGGCCGAGGTGCGAGACCGCGGTGATCTCGAAGAACCCCCGGGTGCCCTTCCGGAAGTCGACCGCCGTGGGCGGGCGTCCGCTGCCCGGGAACAGCACGAGGTCGGTGCCCGTCGCCACCAGCATCGGCGTGTCGGAGTGGGCTTGGCCCAGTTCCTGCTGCAGGGTGCGGCCGATGCTGTCCGGAGCGGAGGTGAACAGTTCGAACAGCCGCATGAAGTGCGGGTTGGGCTGGTATCGCATCGGATTTTCCTTTACCGGTCCGGAGTCAGGCGTTGTCGAGGGAGAGTTCGTAGACGATGCTGTCCTGGCGGAACCGCACGTCCGGGGTGAGGCTGTTGGCGACGACCAGGAAGCTCCGGCCGCCGGCCTCGAAGTAGCTCGCGTCGGTTCCCCCGTAGGTGGGGAACTCTTCGAGCACCTCGAACTTGCCGTTGTTCCACCGGTACAGCTGCGACATCAGGTCGGTCTTCGGAGTGGGAGGCATTCCCTCCACGAAGCAGACCCGGACGAGGTACAGGTCGTCGCCGTGCCGGAACAGTTCGAACTCCCGGCCTCCGGGGCCGCCGAGTGACTGGTGCGGCTCGAAGAGCTCGCCGTTCCACCGGTGGAGCGTCGACTCGCCGGTGATGCACGCGAACGCCAGCCACTCCTCGCCGTTGTGCGAGAAGTGCCGGAAACTCCGGCCGAACCGTTCGCCGAACGTCTGGTAGGGGACGAAGGAATCGCCGTCCCAGCGGTAGACCACACTGGGCGAAACCTGGTCGGCATAAGCCAGGAAATCGTGTCCGCCGACGCGGAAAGAGGCCCAGTTGTACCCCATGCGCCCGCCCAGGACCTGGAACTCCTGCCACCGCCCGTCGACGCGCTCGAAGACGACCGAGCGCCCGTGGCCCCGGTGCGGGAGGGTGCGGCCGGGGATCACGAGGCCTTGGGCCAGGGCCAGGAACTCGCGGTCGCCGATCGAGAAGTGGTGCCACTGCTTGGCGCCGAAGGTGGGCAGCGTCTCGTCGAGGATCCACTTCCCGCCTTCCTCGCGGTAGATGAGCGAGTCGACGTCGGTTTCGTAAGGCCCCTTCCCGGTCCGGAGGTTGGCGAAGGCCAGGTAGGTCTCCCCGCCGCTGCGGAAGCTCACCGCGTCCTCCGCGCTCGGGCTGGGCAGCCGGTCGTGCTCGGCGAATCGCCCCTCCTCCCAGCGGTAGAGCAAGGCGTCCACGTCGGCATTACCGCCCTGCATGTCGGCGGGCCGCCCGGGCACGTCTTCGGCCAGTTGCGGCACAACGAGGTGCAACCGGTCATCGGCGCGGAACACGTGCGCGCTCCGAGCGCCGGACGTGGCGAGACGCTGGTGGACCGAAAAGATCTTCGTCCCCGGGGGGTTCGGATCGGTGATCGACACGGGAGCTCCTTAACTAAGTTAACCCGACATCGGCCAGCGTGGCTTAACTTAGATAAGTTGTCAACGAGCCGACGGCATTACGGCTCTGAACTGCGGAAAGACACTAAGCCACGAGGGTATACACGCGAGGTATACGCCTGCAGTATAGTGATCGTCATGCCCGGCTTCCCGGGTTCGAGGAGGGACAGGAGAATGTCGGTTTCCCACACCTTGCTCGGGTTGCTCGAGTCCGGCCCGCGGCACGGCTACGATCTGAAACGGGCGTACGACGAGCAGTTCGGGCAGGACCGCCCGCTCGCTTACGGCCAGGTCTACTCGACGCTGTCACGCCTGCTGCGCAACGGCATGGTCGAGGTGGCGGGCGTCGAGAGCGGCGAGGGACCGGAGCGGAAGCGCTACACGATCACCGACGCCGGGATCACCGACGTCGAGACCTGGCTGCGCACTCCGGAGAACCCGCAGCCGTACCTGCAGAACACGCTCTACACCAAGGTGGTGCTCGCGCTGCTGTCCGGGCGCAGCGCCGCCGACGTGCTCGACGTCCAGCGCGGCGAACACCTGAACGTGATGCGCTCGCTCACCAAACGCAAGAACGAGGGCGACCTCGCCGATCAGCTGATCTGCGATCACGCGCTCTTCCACCTCGAGGCGGACCTGCGGTGGCTGGAACTCACCGCCGCGCGCCTCGGCGAACTCGAGAAGGCGGTGCGCTGATGACCACGCCCGGAACACCGTTGCTCGCCGGCAGCGGGCTGCACAAGTCGTTCGGCCGGACGCGGGCGCTCGACGGGGCGGCGCTGGCCGTCTCGGCGGGCGAGGTGCTCGCGATCATGGGGGCGTCCGGTTCGGGCAAGTCGACGCTGCTGCACTGCCTCGCCGGCATCGTCCGGCCGGACACGGGAACCATCAGCTACCGCGGCGCCGACCTGGTCGGCATGGACGACAAGGGACGGAGTGCGTTGCGGCGCACCGAGTTCGGGTTCGTGTTCCAGTTCGGCCAGCTCGTGCCCGAGCTGTCCTGCCTCGAGAACGTCGCGCTCCCGCTGCGGCTGACCGGGCACAAGCGGAAGCCGGCCGAGGCCAAGGCGACCGAATGGCTGGCCCGGCTGGAGGTCGACGAGCTGGCCAAGCGCCGTCCCGGTGACGTGTCCGGTGGGCAGGCGCAGCGGGTCGCGGTGGCGCGGGCGCTGGTGACGGGGCCGAAGGTGGTCTTCGCGGACGAGCCGACCGGCGCACTCGACTCGCTCAACGGCGAAAAGGTCATGCAGCTGCTCACCCGGGCGGCCCGGGAAACCCACGCCGCGGTCGTGCTGGTGACCCACGAACCGCGGGTCGCGGCCTATTCGGACCGGGAAATCACGGTGCGGGACGGGCGCACGGTCGACCGGGAGCTGGTCGCGTGATGCGGGATCTGGCGCTGGGGCTCCGGCTGGCCGTCGGGGGCGGCCGGATGTCCGGCGCGGCGCTGCTGCGCCTCGCGATGACCGCGCTCGGGATCGCGCTCGCGGTCGCCGTGCTGCTGCCCGCGGCGGCGGTCCACCACCTCGTCGGCGCGCAGGCGGAGCGGGCGGCGGCGATCGGAGCGGTCACCGAGCCGCGCGCGGGTGTCGCCCCGCTGCTGACCTACGCCTGGTACCCGTCGGTCGGCGGCGACGTCGTGAAGATCACCGCGGTCGCGGCGACCGGACCGGGCTCGCCGGTGCCGCCGGGCCTCGACCGGCTGCCCGCGCCGGGCGAGCTGGTCGTGTCGCCGGAACTCGGCGCGAAGCTGGCCTCGCCCGACGGCGGTTCGATGAGGGCCCACCTGCCGGGGCACGTCGTCGGCCGGCTGTCGCCGGAGGGTGTCTCCGGCGCCGGCGACCTGACCGCGTACTACGGGGTGCCCGCCGCGCAGATCGAGGCCGAAGGCGCCGACGGCACCGAGGTCTACGGGTTCGGCCGGCCCTACACCGGGCTCGGGCTGTCGGCGGTGATGCTGGGCCTCATCCTGCCGATCGCGGCGGTGCTGCTGCTGCCGTTGCTGATCTTCGTCACCACCGCGTCGCGGATGGGTGCGGCGCAGCGGGAACGCCGGCTCGCCGCCCTGCGGCTGATCGGCCTCGACTCGCGGCAGGTCAAGCGGGTCGCGGCGGCGGAGTCGCTGGTCGGAGCGATGATCGGGCTCGTGGCCGGCGTCGGGCTGTTCGTTCTGCTGCGCACCTTCGTCGCGGACATCCTGCCGTTCGGCCTGCGGATCTTCCCCGGGGACTTCGTGCCGTCCTGGCCGCTGGCCGTGGTCGTCGTGCTGCTGGTGCCCGGGCTCGCGGTCGGCTCGGCACTGTTCGGGCTGCGCCGCACGATCGTGGAACCGCTCGGCGTGGTCCGCCAGGGCAAACCGGTGCGGCGGCGGATGTGGTGGCGCTGGGCGCTCACCGCGATCGGCGCGCTGTTCCTGGCCGCGACCCTGGCTTTCGATCGGGGGGACGGCGACACGGCCGCCGGGCTGGCGCTCGCGGCGGGCAGCGTGTTCCTGCTGGTGGGCATCGCGGCCCTGCTCCCGTGGCTGGTCGAGCGGCTCGTGGAGCGGCTGGACGGCGGTCCGCCGTCGTGGCAGCTGGCGATCCGGCGGCTGCAGCTGGACAGCGGCACGGCCAGCCGCGTGGTGTCCGGGCTGGTCGTCGTGCTGGCCGGCACGATCCTGGTCCACGGCGTGATCACGTCGCTCAGCGCCGGCGCCCGGCAGCGGACCTTGCCGGACGGTGTGGCCGCGACTCCGGTGCGGGTCCTGACGACCACCGCGCACGAGGCCGAGGTCACGAAGCTGGCGGTGGCGGTGCCCGGGGTGACCGGAGCGCACCCGGCCAGGAGCCTGGCGTTCCGGTCCGGGTCGCAGCGGACCTACGGCTTCGCCGGCGATTGCGTGGCGCTCAGGGCGCAAGCGAACATCGGCGGCTGCACCGACGGCGACGCCTTCTACGTCGGGCCGTCGCCGGCCGGGGCCACCCCGGCCGGCACGGTGCGCCTGCAAGGCCTTTCCCGCACCGGCGCGGTGGACGGTCCGGAGTGGACGGTGCCGGCCGGCACCAAGGTGGTGCAGCCGGGCGACACGACGGCACCGGAAGACAGCTTGCTGGTCACCCCGGGCGCGCTCGGCGGGCTCGCCCTGCCGGACTCCCCCGTCGTGGTCTACCTGTCGGGCACCGGCGACCCGCAGTCGCTGACGGACGACGTCGCGCGGGCCGTCCAGCCGCTCGCGTGGAACGCCATGGTCGGCAAGGGCGACAACCTCGACGACTACCGCGCCCGCGACCAGCAGCTGGTGGACAGCTTCCGCTCGGTGCTGATCACCGCGTCGCTGTTCGTGCTCGCGGTGGCCGCGATGAGCCTGCTGATGCTGTCGATCGAGCAGATCAGCGAACGGCGGCGACCGCTCGCGGCGCTGTCCGCGGCCGGCGTGCCGATCGGCGTGCTGGCTCGCGGAGCCCTGTGGCAGACCGCGGTACCGGTGGTGGTCGGCGTGGCGCTGGCGGTCGCGGCGGGACTCGGGCTGACCGCGCCGATGCTGCGGCTGGCGGACCTGCCGATGTCCGTCGACGTCCCGGCACTGCTCGCACTGGCGGGCACCACGGTGGCGGCGGTCCTGCTGGTGACCGGCCTGACGCTGCCGTTGCTGCGGCAAGTGACCCGATTGGACGCCCTGCGCTCGGAGTGAGCCGGCCGCTTGCCGGAACCGGGTTTCCGGCAAGCGGCCCTTCACCGGGACGACGACCGGAACGTCTTGCGGTACGTGACCGGGTTGACCCCCACGATCTGGGTGAACTGCGTGCGGAAGTTGCTCGGCGACGGAAACCCGATCTGCGTGGCGATGCGGTCGACGGTGTGGTCGGTCACCTCGAGGAGCTCCTGCGCGTGCCGGACGCGGACGCCGGTCAGCCACTGGATCGGGCTCTGCCCCGTTTCCGCGTGGAACCGCCGGGCGAGGGTGCGGGTGCTCATGCCCGCCGCCGTCGCGATGTCCGCCAGGGCGAGTGGGCGATGGGCGTTCTCCTCGATCCAGGCCAGCGCCTTTTCCAGCGTCGCGGTCCGGTGGGTCGGGCGGTTGCGGAGGATGTACTGGCCCTGCCCGCCGGTGCGCTGCAGGGGCGCCACGGCCAGCCGGGCCGCATCGGCGGCGACCGCGACGCCGTAGTCGCGCTCGACGATGTGCAGGCACATGTCGAGGCCGGCCGACGCGCCCGCCGACGTCAGGATCTGCCCGTTGTCCACGAACAGCGCGTCGGCGTCGACGTCGACGGCCGGGTAGCGGCGGGCGAGCTCGTCGGTGGCGAGCCAGTGCGTGGTCGCCCGTTGCCCGTCGAGCAGGCCGGCCTCGGCGAGGGTGAACGCGCCGACGCAGATCGACGCCACCCGCGTGCCCGCGGCCACCGCCGCACGCAAAGCCGCCGCGACCGCGGGCGGCGCCGGCCGGGCGGGATCGTTGCGGCCGGGGACGACGACCAGGTCCGCCCGGCTGACCTCGTCCAGCCCGGCACCGACGCCGATGCGCAGCGGGCCGGCGTCGACCACCGGCTCCGGGCCGGCCACGACCAGCCGGTAGCCCGGCCGCCCGTCCGGGAGCCGGACGCGGCCCAGTGTCTCGACCGGCGTGGCCAGATCGAACGCGATCACATCGTCGAGGGCGAGCACGACAACCGTGTACATACCCCGAAATTACCGCACCGAGACCATGGCAAGATTCAGGTGGTCTTTGACCGGATAGCCAATTGTGCGGGACGCCGGGAGTGCGCAGCATGGCGGGTGATCACCACCGGCGAAAGGATCACCGATGCCCCACCCGCGAGCCCAGTTCGTGCTCTTCGACGGCTTCGACCCGCTCGACGCCGTCGCGCCGTACGAGGTCCTGTCCGCCGGGAGCGAGTTCCTGGGCGGCGCGCTCGACGTCGGGTTCGTGTCCGCCGAAGGGCCCCGGGACGTCGTCTCCGGCATCCCCGGCATCACGCTGTCCGCCACCGCCACCCTGGATCCGGCCGCTGCCGGGTACGTCGTGGTGCCCGGCGCCGCAGGCCCGGCCGACGGCGACCCGGACGAGGTCGACACCATTCCCGTGCTGCTGTCCCGGTTCGCGGCCGGCGCCGCGGCCCCGCTGCTGCGCGCGTGCTTGGAGAACCCCGCCGTCACCGTCACCGCGGTCTGCGGCGGGTCACTCGGGCTGGCCATGGCCGGGCTGCTGGACGGCCGCACGGCGACCACGCACGTCCTGGGCGTCGATCTGCTCGCCGCGGCCGGCGTCACGGCCGTGCGCGCCCGGGTCGTCGACGACGGCGACCTGGTCACGGCCGGCGGCGTCACCTCCGGCCTCGACCTCGGGCTCTACCTGCTCGAACGCGACTTCGGGCCGCGGATCGCGCACGCCGTCGAGGAATTCTTCGAATACGAACGCCGGGGCACCACGTGGAAGAACAGCGGGCTCGCCGCCGTGACGGGAGCCGCGCGATGACCGGCATCACCGGAACGTGGCACCTGCGCGTGAAGACGCCGATCGGCACGTGGTGGCAGCGGATCACCGAACCGATGCGGCCGAACCTCGAGTACGACGTCACCGTCACCGGCGAGCGGGTGGACGCGTGAAGGCGTTCCTGCTGTCGATCCACGTCCTGGCCGCGATCCTCGCCATCGGGCCGGTCGCCGTCGCCGCGAGCATGTTCCCGCCCGCGGCGCGCGCCGCCCACCTGATGCCGGACGACCCGCGCAAGAACGCCGTTCCCGGCGTGCTGAACCGGATCACCCGCGTCTACGCGGTCATCGGCATCTTCGTGCCGGTCTTCGGCATCGCCACCGGGGCCGCCCTCGGCGTGCTCGGCGACGCCTGGCTGATCGTCTCGATGGCGCTGACCGCCGTCGCCGCCGTCCTCCTGATCGGCTTGATCCTGCCCGGGCAGCAGCGGGTTCTCGGCACCGGCCGCCCGGACCGGCGCCTGGCGATGCCCACCGGGCTGTTCAACCTGCTGTGGGCGGCGGTGGTCGTCCTGATGATCGTCCGGCCCGGCTCGACCACCGGAGCCGGGCGGTGAGCCCGCGCCGCGCCCTGCACATCCTCGGCACCGTCGAACTCACCACCCTGGCGCTCCTGCTGCTCAACCTGATCACCGTCCACCACCGCACGATCTCCGGCATCCTCGGCCCCGTGCACGGCTTGGCCTACACAGCCACGATCATCGCGGCGGCGCTCCTGGCCGACGGCCGGAAGCGGGTCTGGTTACCCGCTCTCGTCCCCGGGTTCGGCGGGCTGCTGGCCGCTCGCGCCGTCCATCCCGCCCCGCGCTAGCACCCCCGCCGCGACCCGGCCCCGTGTCCCCCGGGCGGCGTCCGGTCCGAAAAGGACGGTCCGCGACGGCCCGGAGGGACAGCCGGCGCCGCGCAGTGCCGCCCGCCTCCGCCGCGGCCCCGGTTGATCGCCACTCGTTGACCGCCGCGCTCCGCACTCCGTAGGTTCGACACCGAACGAGGAGGTCCGGGATGAGTCACCTGGTGCGATTCGCCGACGGAACCGGCAACGTCCGGGTCGGCCTGCTCACCGATGAGCAGCTGCGGCCGCTCGCGGTGGCGTCGATGAGCGACCTGCTGCGCCGCCCCGTGGCGGAGATCCGCGAGCTGGCCGAGGCCGCCGGCGAGCCCGTGTCCACGGACGGGACGCGCCTGCTCCCACCGCTGGACGGGCGCATGGAGGTGTGGGCCGCCGGGGTGACCTACCTGCGGTCCGAGGAGGCCCGCCGCGAGGAGAGCGCCGACGAGGACGTCTACGCACGGGTGTACCGCGCGCAGCGGCCGGAGCTGTTCTTCAAGTCGGTCGCGTGGCGCGTGGTCACCGACGACGAGCCGATCGCCGTCCGCGCCGATTCCGCCAACAACGTGCCCGAGCCGGAACTCGGCCTGCTGCTGACCGGGACCGGCGAAATCGCCGGGTACGTGGTGGTCGACGACGTCAGCTCCCGCAGCATCGAAGGCGAGAACCCGCTGTACCTCCCGCAAGCCAAGATCTACACCGGTTCGTGCGCGATGTCGGCGCGGGTGCGGCCGGCCTGGGAGGTGCCGGACCCGCTGTCGCTCGAGCTCCGCATGCGCATCCTGCGCGACGGCCAGGAGGTGTTCGCCGGCGAAGCCAGTACCGCCCAGCTCAACCGCGAACCGGCCGAACTGGTCGGGTACCTGTGGCGGGACAACGACTTCCCCGACGGCGCCGTGCTCTCCACGGGCACGTCCGTCGTGCCGGGACTCGAGCAAGGGCTGCAGCCGGGAGACGTGGTCGAGATCGAGATCGGCGAGGTCGGCTCGCTGCGCTCCCCCGTGGTGCTGGGCGCGGACGAGGTGCGCCGGGCGCTCGCGGCCCGCTGAGGACGACGTCGTCCACGCCCGCACCGAGCGGGACCGGCCGCCCGACCTCGGTTCAGAGGTCGATGACGACCTTGCCCTGCACGTGCCGGCCGGCCTGGAGCTCGGCCGCGCGGCGGATCTGCTCGATCGGGAAGCTCGCCGCGATCGGCACCCGCAGCCGGCCCGCCGCGACCAGGCGGGCGATCTCCTCCAGTGCGCCGGATGCGGCATTCGCTCCGTTGGCGGCCGCCACGCCGTCGACCTGCGCGGCGATGGTGCAGATGCGGCTGTCCGGGACGCCGAGTTCCCGGGCGACGTGCACGGTCTCCACCCCGTGCAGGTCGATGGCGGCGGTGACGCCGCCGGGCGCGAGGGCGCGGACCCGATCGGCCAGGCCGTCGCCGTAGCCGACCGGCTCGGCGCCCAGATCGCGCAGGTAACCGGCCGATGTCGCCGACCCGGTTCCGATCACGCGCGCTCCGGCGATCCGGGCCAGCTGGACGGCGAACACCCCGACCCCGCCCGCTGCGCCGCCGATCAGCACCGTGTCGGCCGGGCCGGGGCGGACCGCGGCGACGGCGGCGGATGCCGTGCGGCCGGCGATCGTGAGGGTGGCGGCCGTGCGGTCGTCGACGCCGTCGGGCGTGTGGTGGGCCTCGTTCGCCGCGGTCTCCCCGGCCGCGTCGAGCACCACGAAGTCGGCCACCGCGCGGGACAGGGCGCCGCCGAACACCCGGTCGCCGGGTGCGAAGCCGGTGACCCCGGCGCCGACCTCGTCGACCACTCCCGCGTAGTCGGTCCCGAAGCCGGCCGGGAGGCTCAAGCCGAACCGGGCGGCGGTGTCCGCGTCGGCGGTCATGATCCAGTCCATCGGGTTCAGGCCGGCCGCGGTGACCCGCACCCGGACCTGGCCCGGGCCGGCCTGGGGCACCGGGACCTCCCGGGTGTCCAGGACTTCGGGGCCGCCGAACGCGTCGAGCCGGACCGCCCTGCTCCGGCCCGTCGACGATGGGGTGCGCTGTTCCTGCATGTACGCGTCTCCTCGGCCGCATCAAAACGGACTATGCTCCGTTTGTCCGAGGACCCTAACACAACCGGAGCGTGTTCCGTTTTGGCCGAGACAGAGGAGCGTGCGCCACGGGCGGACGCAGCCCGCAACCGCGACCAGCTGCTCGCGGTGGCGACCCGCGTGTTCGCCTCGGCTGACGGCGAGCCGTCGATGCGGGCGATCGCCCGGGAGGCCGGGGTCGGCATCGCCACGCTCTACCGGCACTTCCCGACCCGCGAGTCGCTGGTCGACGCCGTCTACCGGAACCAGGTCGGGCGGCTGACCACCGGCGCCCGCGAACTCCTCGGCCGGGTGGCCCCCGCCGCGGCGATGCGGCGCTGGATGGACTTGTTCGGGGACTGGATCGCGACCAAGAACGGCATGCTCGACACGCTGCTCGCGATGATCGAGTCGGGCGAGATCGCCCACGCGCAGACCCGGACCGAGCTGCTGGCGGCCATCACCACGATCCTCGACGCCGGCCGCGCGGCGGGCGACCTCCGCTCCGACGTCGGCGCCGAAGACATCGCCGCCGCCCTCATCGGCATCTTCACCGTGGCCCCCCGGCCCGAGCACGAAGCCAAGGCCGGCCGCCTGCTGAACCTCCTGATGGACGGCCTTCGTCCCGCGCAGCCCGGCTGACCCCGTCTCGAGCGTGGGACGTCCACGTGGGGCACCGAGCCGGCTCGGCATCCGCTCAGGCGGCGGACGCACCGGCCTCGACCCGATGGGCGGCCGCGTAGTGCGCGGTGCCGATCGCGCCCGTGACAGCAAGGACGAAGCCCACGGCGGCCACGGCGGTGAAGCCCTCGCGGACGCGGTCGTCCAGCACCACCACGCCGATCAGCGACGACACCGCCGTGTTGGTGGTGAACATGATGGCGGTGACCGCGGTCGGCCGGCCGCGTTGCAGGGCCATCGCGAACGCCGCCGCCGCGACGAGCCCGTTGGCGATCATCGCCCACAGCGCCGGCTCCACGGCGAGGCGCCAGACCGGCCCCGACGCGTCGAGCGTCCGCGCCGAGATCCCGACGACGCTGAACCCCAGCCCGGCGCAGAACCCGAGCACGATCGGCGACCAGCGGCCGTCCCGGCGCTGGGCGGTGAACGCGATCGCCGCGATCACCACCGCCACGCCCACCAGCAGCAGCTTCCAGCCGGCCGGCAGCGGCCGCGCGGGACCCGGGTCCGCGGACAGGCCGAGCAGGACCAGGCCGGTCGCACCGACCCCCAGCGCGGCCCACCCGGCGCCGGCCAGCCGGACGCCGAGGATCGCGGAGATCGTCGCGGTCACGCCGACGCTGAACGCGAGCACCGACTGGACCAGGAACAGCGGCAGGCGGTGCAGCGCAGCGGCGGCGAAGACGAACCCGAGCAGGTCCACCCCCACCCCGAGGAAGTAGAGCGGCTGCCGCCGCAGTGCGATCAGGTCCTGCGGAGAACCGCCGAAGGCACCGGCCCGCCGGACACCGGCCGACTCGAGGATGGAGCCGCTGCCCGAGGCGACGGCGGCCAGCACCGCGAGGACGTATCCGACGATCACGACCTGAGTGTGCCAGCCCGTCCGCGACCGCCCGGGCCGGTGTCCCGGA
Organism: Amycolatopsis sp. A133; assembly: GCF_031082405.1. GTDB lineage: Bacteria > Actinomycetota > Actinomycetes > Mycobacteriales > Pseudonocardiaceae > Amycolatopsis. The sequence continues at coordinate 52,264 of NZ_JAVHJU010000057.1, read as the reverse complement.
CCGGCCGGGATCGCCTGGATGCGAACCAGCGCGTCCCGCCGAGGACGGTCAGGTCACGGTCGGCAGCACGACGGCCACGATCGTCACGTCGGCCGGCGCGGAACCTCCGGTCACCGCCGTCGACATCTCCGGCATGGGTCGCGAGGGCGGTCGGCGGCTGACCGGCCGGCGCGACGACGGCACGTCCGTCCTCGCACCGGTCTCGTTTCCCCGTCGTCCGGGCCGGTCCGGGCCGTCAGCCTTACTTCGGGGGGCAGACCGCCGGGCCACTGCCGCGCCGGGGTGGTGCCTCCGGGACCTCGTGCGAACAGGAATCGGCACTCGCCGAGGTGATGATGGCGTCCAGCCTTTCCCGGGCATCGGCCAGCTCGCGGGCGAGTTTGTCGATCCGGTTGCGTTCGGCGACCAGCAGCTCGAGCACTTCCGGGGCCGCCCGGCCGGCCCGGACCGACGGCAGGATCGCCTGGATCGACTTGCTCGACAGCCCCGCCGCGTAGAACTGCTGGATCAGCCAGACCACGCCCACGCCGGCGTCCGGGTACGAGCGGTGCCCGCCGGCGCTGCGTTCCGGCACCAGCATCCCTTTTTCTTCGTAGTAACGCAGCGCGCGCACGCTGACGCCGGTCTTCTCGGCGAGTTCTCCGATGCGCATGCGGTCCTCCCGGCGTGAGCTGCCCCACAAGACGTTGAACCTCACGTCCACGTCAGATTCCAACCTGGGCGTCAACCCCGACCAGGAGGAGCTGAATTTCGTGGAAACCCGTGCCGCGCAAGTGCTTTCCCGTCCGATCACCATCGGCGGGCTGACGCTGCCCAACCGCGTCGCCATGGCCCCGATGACGCGCGGGTTCTCGCCCGGCGGGGTGCCCGGCGCCGACGTCGCCGCGTACTACGCCCGGCGAGCCGCCGGCGGGACCGGGCTCGTGATCACCGAAGGCGCCTACGTCGGCCACCCCTCCGCCGGCCAGCACGACCTGGTCCCGCGCATGTACGGCGACGACGCACTGGCCGGCTGGGCGCGCGTCACGAGCGCCGTGCACGAGGCCGGCGGGCGGATCTTCGCGCAGCTTCAGCACGTCGGGATGGCGCGCAAAGCCGGAGATCCGCCGCACCCGGAAGCGCCCGCGATCGGCCCGTCCGGACGGCCGCTCGACGGCACGGATCCGGGGCGCGCCATGACGCAGGCCGACATCGACGCCGTGCTCTCGGCGTTCGCCGAAGCGGCGCGCGACGCGGAACGCGCCGGGTTCGACGGCGTCGAGCTGCACGGCGCCCACGGCTACCTGATCGACCAGTTCCTGTGGGCGGAGACCAACCACCGCACCGACCGCTACGGCGGCGACGTCCGGGCGCGGGCCCGGTTCGCGGCCGAAGCCGTCGGCGCCGTCCGTGCCGCGGTGGCGCCCGGCTTCCCGGTGGTCGTGCGGTTGTCCCAGTGGAAGATGTCCGACTACGCGGCCCGGCTCGCCGGCACACCCGAAGAGTTCGGCGTCCTCCTCGGGGAGCTGGTCGACGCGGGCGCCGACGCCTTCCACGCCTCCACCCGCCGCTACTGGGAACCCGCGTTCGACGGCGCCGAGCTGAACCTCGCCGGCTGGGCCAAGAAGCTGACCGGGAAGCCGGCGATCACCGTGGGCTCGGTCGGCCTGGACACGGAGTTCACCTCGAGCCTGGCGGGGCAAGCCGCGGGCCGGGCGGGGATCGACGGCCTCCTGGACCGCATGGAGGCCGACGAGTTCGACGTCGTCGCGGTGGGCCGCTCGTTGCTCGCCGACCCGGGATGGACGGCGAAGATCCTCAACGGCCACGACGACCTGATCCCCTTCACGCCGGCCGCCTTGGGCGTCCTCGGCTGACCCGCTGCTCAGCAGTTCTTGAAGTGGTTGTCCGCGGACCAGCCGGTGTTGGCCCAGGACTGCGCCGACGCCGGGGTGAAGCCGGGGAACAGCTTCGCCAGTTCGGCGAGCAGCCAGCTGGTGAAGCGGGCGGCGCCCTGGGGGCAGGTGTGGATCCCGTCCGCGCTGCGGTCCGCCTTGCCGTCTTTGACCTGCTGGTAGGTGCTGCCCCACACCGCGCCCGCGTCGAGCACGCTCGCCTGGCCCGGGGCCGCCTGCGCGATCGCGCGGGCGGCCTCGGGAGCGCGGCTCAGGTCGGCCAGGTGCGGCTGGTAGAAGTCGTCGGGCTTGATCGGGGGTGTGGTGACGAAGACCAGTTTTGCGCCGGCGCCGGTGACCGTGGTCAACAGCTTGCCGTAGGCGGCCTGCTGCTCTTCCCGGCTGCCCCAGTCGTACGTGGTGAGCTGGTAGACGACCACCGCGGGGTGGGCCGAGGTGATCTGCCCGGGCAGCTTCCGCCAGTTCTCCTCGGAAAACGGCCCGACGACGTTTCCGCCGCCGTCGGCGGCGATCGACTCGAAGCCGACGCCGCTCGCCTTGACCGCGGCGGCCAGGGGCAGTGCCTCCCCCGCGGCGACGGAGTCGCCGAGGAAGAGCACCTTGGCCGGTCCGGCGGTGGGCGCCGGTGCGGGCGCGCCGGTCGTCGTGGCCCCACCGGAGCAGGCGGTGGTCAGCAGGAGCAGGCCGGCCACACCGAGGACGGGAATTCGCGTTTTGCTCATGGCCTCGACGGTGCCGCCGCCGTGTCCCCGCGCTTCCGCCGTCTTGTCCCGGTCCTGTCGCAAGAACCGCCGGGCCGGCCCGGATTGTCCATACTGGACGGGTGGCGGCCATCCTGCTGATCGAAGACGACCCCTTGGTCCGGCGCGGGCTCGAGCTCGCGCTGGGCAGGCACGGCCACGACGTCCGCACGGCGGACACCGGCGAGGACGGGCTGCGCCGGTTCCGCTCCGCACCGCCGGACCTGGTGGTGCTCGACCTGATGCTGCCGGGCATCGACGGGTTCGAGGTCTGCCGCGGCATCCGGGCCGCCGGCTCGGTACCGGTGATCATGCTGACCGCGCGCGGCGACGACTTCGACGTTGTCGGCGGCTTGGCGGCGGGCGCGGACGACTACGTCGTCAAGCCGGCGCGGCCCACCGTGCTGGACGCGCGGATCCGCGCGGTGCTGCGCCGCGGCACGAGCGCCGCGGACGGCGTGCGGGTGCACCGCGACCTGCGCATCGACACCACATCGCTGACGGTGTCGTCGCGCGGCGAGCCGGTCGCCCTGACGCCGACCGAGCTGCGGCTCCTGCTGACGTTGTCCCGGGCGCCCGGCCGGGTGTTCAGCCGGCAGCAGCTGCTGGAAGAGGTGTGGGAGCACGACTACCTCGGCGACTCCCGGCTGGTCGACAACTGCGTGCAGCGGCTGCGGGCGAAGATCGAGGCCGATCCCGCGACGCCGGAGTACGTGCAGACCGTGCGCGGGTTCGGCTACCGGTTCGGGCCGGTGTGAGGACCGGCTCGCCGGACTCCGGGCACCGGCCGAGACGGCTCCGGCCGCGTGGCCTGCGCGCCCGGCTGCTCGTCGCGTTCGTGCTGGTGACCGTGCTCGGCGCCGCCGCGGCGGCCTGGTCGAGCGCCGGATCGGCGAGCACCGCGCTGGTCACCTCGACGCAGCAGCGGATCACCGAGGGCATCACCGGCCGGCTCGGCGCGATCACCCCGCAGCTGACCTATCCCCCGGACCAGGACGCGCTCGACCGGCTGCGCACGGCCGCCGGCGGGAACACCGTGGTGACCTACCGGGACCTGCGGTCCTCGGCCGGCACCGGCACCGAGCTGGTCCCCGGCACGCTGCGCGCCGCCGTGCGCAGCGGGAACCGGCTCGTCGCGCAGCGGATCACGGCCGGGAGCCGGCCGTGGCTGGTGGTCGGCACACCCATCACGATCACCGCGCCGGACGGCACACGCACCCCGTCCGGCATCGAGGTGTACTCCGTGCACGACCTGACCGACGTCGACCGGCAGATCGACGGCCTCACCCGGTCCGCGACCGTCACCGCCGCACTCGCGCTGCCGCTGGCGGTGCTGCTGGCGCTGCTGGCCGCGGGCAGCGTGCTGCGCCCGGTGCGCGAGCTCCGGGACACGGCCCGCCGGCTGGCCGGTGGCGACCTCGACGCCCGGTCGCCGCCCCAGGGCGCCGACGAGCTGGCCGACCTGACCGTCACCGTCAACGAGATGGCCGAGTCGGTGCAGACGTCGATGCTGGCGATGGCCCGGATGCAGGCGGACGCCCGGCGGTTCGCCGCCGACGTCTCGCACGAGCTGCGCACCCCGCTGAGCACGCTGACGGCCGTCGTGGAGGTCCTGGCGACCACGGCGGACGGGATGGAGGCCGACGCCCGGGAATCCGCGCAGCTGGCGATCGTCGAGACGCACCGGCTGGTCCGGCTCGTCGAGGACTTGATGGAGGTGGCCCGCTTGGACGCCGGCACCGCGCAGCTGCGGGTGGAGGAGGTCGACGTGGCCGGTGCCGTGCGGAACTGCCTCCGGGCCCGCGGCTGGCCGGACCGGGTCGAGGTGGTGGCCCCGGACGGGATCCTGCTGCGGCTGGATCGGCGCCGGCTGGACGTCATCGTGGCCAACCTGGTCGGCAACGCGCTGCGCCACGGAGCACCGCCGGTGCGCGTCGCCGTCTCGGCGGCCCGCGAGGACGTGCGGATCGAAGTCACCGACCGCGGGCCGGGGCTGGCCGCGCACGTGGTGCCGCACGTGTTCGACCGCTTCTACAAAGCCGACGCCGCGCGCACCCGCACCCCGGGCAGCGGGCTCGGGCTGGCGATCGCGCTGGAGAACGCCCGCCTGCACGGCGGCGACCTCACCGCGGGCAACGCCGACGGCGGCGGCGCGCGGTTCGTGCTGTCCCTGCCGCGGAACCGGGAGGACTCGTGAAGCGGATCTTCTCGGCGGCCACGGTTTTCCTGGTCGCGGGCTGCGGCATCCAGCCGTCCGAGGTGACCGACGGGGGCGAGGCCCCGACCGGCGTGGCACCGGGGATGACGCTGTACCTCGTCGACGCGCACGAGCAGCTGCGGCCGCAGCTGCACCCGACCGGCCGCCTGGGAACGGTCTCCGACGCGCTGGCGCTGCTGCTGAGCGTGTCCGGCGGCGCGGACCTGCACACGGAGATCGCTCCGACGCCGGTGACGAGGGTCTCCGTGACGCCGACGACCGACGTGCTACAGCTGGCGGTGCCGCTCACGATCGACGACGTGACCCCGCTGGGCATCGACCAGATCGTGTGCACCGCCCTGGGCGCCCACGTCCAGGCCGGTGGCCGCCGGAGCACGAGGGTGCAGGTCCGCTTCGTCCAGACCACCCCGGAGTCGGACGAGGTGCGGACCTGCCCGCTGATCACAGCCCGGTGATGTCGACGACGACCGGGGCCGGGGCGGGCAGCACCACCCACAGCACGGCCGGCCCGGCCATGACCGCGGCGAACGCCAGCACCCCGATCCGGCCCCGGGCCCACCGGGCCCGGAACCGGATCGGGTCCTCGACCAGGTACTTCGACAACGTGGCCAAGCCGATGGACACCGCGAACACCGCCAGTGTCCGGGGCAGGCCGTCAAGTCCGGTCCGCTCCGGGGAAAGCAGCACGAACACGGGCCAGTGCCACAGGTACAGGCCGTAGGAGATCAGGCCGAACCACCGCAGTGGCGGCCAGGCCAGTACTCCGGCCACCCGCGTTCGCGGCGCCTGCACGCACAGCCCGATCAGCAGCGCGGCGGCCAGCGAGTGCGCGAACAGCCCGCCGGTGAACAGCCACCGCGAGGTCGTCCCGTCGGCCAGCGACCACAAGATCCCGATGCCCACCGCGAGCAACGCCGCCACGGCGCCCGCCCACCGGCCGGCCGCGCGGGCCAGTGCCGCCCGCACCGGCCCGGTGGCGACGACGGCGCCCAGCAGCAGGGAAAACGCCCGGGTATCGGTGCCGGTGTAGACCCGGCTCGGATCGGCGGCGCCGGCGAGCGCGACCATCAGCGCGAGCGAACCGATCGAGGCCGTGGCCGCGACCACCGCGACCCGGCCCGCCACCCGCCGCGCGTACCGGGCGATGACCAGCAGGACCGGCGGCCAGAGCAGGTAGAACTGTTCTTCGACCGCGATGCTCCACAGGTGTTCGAAGACCCGCTGCGATCCGAAGCGGTCCCAGTAGCCCGCCGACTCCGCGAGCAGGTGCCAGTTCACCAGGTTCAGCTGCACCCACGGGCCGTCGTCCAGGGTCGTCCGCACCAGGTCCGGCGGCCCCACCGCCCACACCAGCACGGTCACCCCGGTGAGCACGGTCACCAGCGCGGGCAGCAGCCGGCGCACCCGGCGGCCCCAGAAGGCGGCCGGCGACACCGCACCGGTCGTCTCGATCTCCCGCAGCAGCAGATCGGTGATCAGGTACCCGGACAGGGCGAAGAACAGGTCCACTCCCAGAAATCCCCCGGGCAGGTGACCGGTGTGGAACAACAGCACACCGAGGATCGCGACCCCGCGCAACCCGTCCAACGCGGGCAGGTGCGGCTTGCGCGGGCCGGCGAACCGAGTGGCCGGGACCGGCTGAACTTCGCTCATGCCGCCGACTGTTCCGCGTCCGTGTCGGCGGGTGGTCCCCACGACGTCGCAGTCCGGTCGCGGACTGCGCTCCGGCGGCCGGGTCGCTCAGCGGTGCTCCTCGGCCCACGGCAACAGCTTCCGCTCGAGGTGGGCCAGTCCGTAGAACAACACGATGCTCATGATCGCCAGCAGGGTCATCGCGGCGAAGGCCAGCGACGTGTCGGCACTGGCACCGGACTGCACGATGACAAAACCGAGCCCGGCGTCGGCGCCGACGAACTCCGCGATCACCGCGCCGATGACCGCGAGCGAGATCGCCACCTTGAGCCCGACGAAGATCTGCGGCAGGGCGTGGCGGAAGCGCAGCTTGAAGAACTCCTGGCGGCGGGAGGAATCCCACGAGCGGAGCAGCTCGACGAGCTCGTGCGGCGTGGACTTCATCCCGGACGCGGTCGAGATGATCACCGGGAAGACGCACACCAGCACGACCAGGACCACCTTCGGCCCCTGGCCGAAGCCGAACCACACCACCAGGATCGGGGCGATGGCGATCTTGGGCACCGCGTTCACGGCGAGCAGGATCGGGTAGAACGTCCGTTCCAGGAGCGGGGACCGGACGATCAGCATCGCGAGCGGGATACCGACCACAATGGACAGTGAGAAGCCCTCGATGGTTTCGACGAGGGTGACCAGGGTTTGCTCGAGCAGGTATCCCGGCAGCTCGAGGAACGACGCGACCACGTCGGCGGGGCTCGGGACGAGGAACCGCTCGATCGAGAAGACGATCGTCGCCAGCCACCAGAGGCCGATGAGCACCAGCACCCCCACGGCGGGCAGCACGCGGCCCCTCACGCCGCTCCCCCGTCGACCGGTGCGGTGAGCAGGTCGCGCAGCTCGCGAGCCGCCTGATCGACGTCGGGGCGCCCGGGCACGCGGGGGCGGTCGACGGCGAGGTCGACGATCTTGCGGAGCCGGCCGGGCCGCGGGGTGAGCACCACCACCCGGTCGGCGAGCACGACCGCCTCCTCGACGGAGTGCGTCACGAACACGACCGTCCGGGGCAGCTCCAGCTGGATGCGTTGCAGTTCCCCGGAAAGCTCCGTCCGGGTCAAGGCGTCCAACGCGGAGAACGGTTCGTCCATGAGCATGACCGCGGGAGCGTGGATCAACGATCGGCACAGCGAGACCCGTTGCTGCATCCCGCCGGAAAGCTCGTGGGGCAACCGCTTCTCGAAGCCGCGCAAGCCGGCCAGCTCCAGCAGTTCGTGCGCCCGGTCCCGGTAGGACTTCCGGTCCAGGCCGAAGATCTCGATCGGCAGCATGACGTTCGACAGCACCGACCGCCACGGCAGCAGCGCCGGGCGCTGGAACATGAACGAGACGTCGCGCCGCGGCTTCGTCACCGGCTCGCCGCCGACGAAGATCCGTCCCCTGGTGGGTGGCAGCAGCCCGGCGATGAGCCGCAGCAACGTCGACTTGCCGCACCCGGACCGCCCGATGACCGCGACGAACTCGTTTTCGCCCACCTCCAGGTCGATTCCGGCGAGCGCCTGGACCGGCCCGGCCCGGCCGTCGAAGACCTGTGCCACGCCGTCCAGCACGATCACGGCCGGGGCACCAGCCCGAAGGAGACGACGTCGGCGGGGTTGAGCACACCGGCCGGGACCGCACCGGCGTCCGTGAGGGTGCCGATGATCTTGCGCACCCGCCCCTCGGCGACCTGGCCGAGCGGGCCGGTGAAGCCGGCAGGCCGGACATAGGGCGCCATCAGCCCGATCTCGGCGGCGGCCACCCCCGCGTCCTGGGCCGGCTGGTACTTCTTGAGGATCGCGCCGAGCTCGCCGGGGTGCTCGATCGCGTAGCCGAGCCCCTTGAGCAGCGCCGCGGTGAACCGCCGCACCAGCGCGGGATTCCTGGCGGCGAGCTCCTTCGACGTGACGACCACGTTGCCGTACAGGTCGGGCACCAGGTCACCGTAGGGCAGCACGACCGCCTTCTTGCCCCGCGCCGCCGCCTCGATGAGCGGCCGACCGACGACGAATTGCCCGATACCGTCCACCTGCCCGCTCGCCAGCAGTTGCGGAAGGGCGGGCGGAGCGGCCGCCACGAACCGCACCGAGGCCGGGTCGAGGCCCGCGGCCTTGGCGTAGACGGGGAACATCACCTGGTTCGTCGAGCCGGCCTGATCGGCGATCTTCTTCCCGGCCAGGTCCGCCGGCCTGGTGATGCCGTGGCCCTCGAGCGAGACGATCGCGGCGAGGGACCGCTGGTGCACCGCCGCGACGGCGGTGACCGGCAGCTTTTCCTTCGCCACGGTGATCGCGGTGGCGGTGAAGTCCGCCGTGCCGACGTCCGCCCGGCCGCCGGCCACCAGCTTGAGCACGTCCACCGTGCCACTGCCCGGCGTGATCGTGACATCGAGCCCGGCCTCGGCGAAGAAGCCTTTCTCCTGAGCCACATAGGCGTAGGCGTCCCGGCCGAAGGTGCCGAACGACGTCAGGTAGCCGACTTCGTCCCGGCCGCCGGAAGGGGTGCCGCCCGGCCCGCCGCACGCCGTGGCGACCAGCGCGACCGCGAGCAGAACAGCCAGACCAGGCCTCATGACACCCTCCCCGGCGAAACCGATGGTCTTGTCCCGGTAGCTTCGACCTCCATCGCGACCGCGAACAACCGCTACTCGCATGAACGGGGCTTTCCGCCTTTGTCCGTCCGCCTCGACGCAGCCGGTCAGTTCTTGATGAACTTGTGCGAGGTGTTCCTGTCGTTCAAGCTGCGCACCGCATCAACGGCGAGCGTGATCGACCCACCGGAGTAATACAGGACGACCGTGTGCCCGGTGGTCCGGTTCCACGCCAGCTCGGCGTTGTTCTTGACACATTGGTACCGGCCGGTGCCTTCACCCTTGAATTCGTAGCAACCCGGCTGACTGCTCCCGTAGTCGGCGACCGAGCCGTTGAAGTCCGACACCGAACTCGACTCCATCGAGCCGTAGTACAGGCAGAACTCGCCGACCTCACACCTGCCGTTGCGCGGTGTGGCCGCCTCCGCCGTGCTCACCGCCGTTGCCGCCAGCAAGAGACTTCCCCCGACGGCCATCGACACGCGAGCGACCTGCCGACCGAAAACCACCATGCAAACTCTCCTTGATCCAAGCGACGTGTCACCCGTGCACCCCGGTTCCCCGTGGTGCCGGTCGAGCACGTCACGGCCGGTGCGCGATGGCGGTTGAGTGCCGTTACCCGATCGTGACCGCCTCGGCGGTGGTGAGGAGTCCGATTCATCTGATTGGATCCCTTCAGATCGTTTTACAACGTTGTAAAAGTGAAGGGGACCGCCCCGATGAGAAGAGCCGCTTCCGCCCTCGTCGCCCTGCTGGTGGCGTTGGGCGTGGTGTCCGGCACGCCGTCCGCAGGCGCCGCCGAGCCCGTGCACGGCTTGAAGGCCGAGTACTACACGATGTCGGTGCCGGGCGCGCGGGACTTCGCGAACCTGGCCGGCACCGCGCTGGACGGGGAGGTCGACCACCCGGACCTGACCTCGGTCTTCGGGTTGGTCGCCGGGCGCACGGAGCACACGACCGCTCGGTGGACCGGACAGCTCGCCGTGCCGCAGACCGGCGATTACACGTTCTACGCCATCGGCGACAACGGGTTCCGGCTGTTCGTCGACGGCGTTCCGGTGATCGACCACTGGGTCGGGGACTGGGACAACGAACAAACCAGCGCGCCGGTCACGCTGACCGCCGGCAGGCAGTACGACTTCAAGCTGGAGATGTTCCAGGACGTCGGCGGCGCCAACATGTTCCTGCGCTGGTCGAGCGCGACCACCACGAAGCAGATCGTGCCGCTGTCGGCGTTCACGCCTCCGGCCGGCTACCGGGGCGTGCCGCGCTCGGCGGACGTGTCCCGGGACGGTCGCACGCTCACCACCGACTTCGACGGCCGTGTCTCGGGTACGAGCGACTTGCAGGACCACCTGCGGATCGAGGTCGACGCGACGCCGATGCCGGTCTCGCTCATCACGACGAGCGGCAGCCGGGTCACGATCCGGCTGGCCGAGAGGGTCCTGAAGGGCCAGCGGGTCACCCTCTACTACGACGGCGCGGGCGCTCTCGCGGTGAACGGCACGAAGGTCGGCAAGACCGGCCGCACGGTCGCGAACGCGTCGACGGAACGGCTCCGGACGCCGTGGGGCGAGAACGCCGACACGCGCCACCCGTTGCCGGAGTACCCGCGGCCGCAGCTCGAGCGCGACAAGTGGGTCAACCTCAACGGCCCGTGGGAGTTCTCGGCGGCCACGGAAGGCCAGCAGCCGTCGTTCGGCAAGCGGCTGCCCGAGAAGGTGGTCGTGCCTTACCCGATCGAGTCGCAGCTCTCCGGGCTCGAACGGCACGAGGACCACATGTTCTACCGCCGCACGGTCACCGTCCCGCGCGACTGGAAGATCGGCGGCGGGCAGCGCCTCAAGCTGAACTTCGGCGCGGTCGACTACCAGGCCAAGGTGTGGGTGAACGGCAAGCTCGTCGCGGAGCACACCGGCGGTTACACGGCGTTCGGCGCCGACATCACCGACGCGCTCAAGCGCGGCGGCGAGCAGGAGATCGTCGTCGCCGTCACCGACACGACCGGCCCGTACCAGCCCAAGGGGAAGCAGTCCCCCAACCCGGGCGGCATCTTCTACACCCCGTCGTCGGGCATCTGGCAGACGGTGTGGCTGGAGCCGGTGGCGGACAAGGGCATCGACGAGATCAAGACGACTCCCGACCTCACCACCAATTCGCTGGCCCTCAACGTCAAGTCCGCGGGCAACGCCACCGTCACCGCGGTCGCGAAGGACGCGCGCGGCCGGCAGGTCGCCGCGGTCACCGGACCGGCGAACGCGAACCTGAAGCTGCCGGTGCCCAACCCGCACCTGTGGACGCCCGACGACCCGTACCTCTACCAGCTGGAGATCAAGCTGGGTGGCGACAAGGTCAAGAGCTACTTCGGCATGCGGTCCACCGGGATCACCAACGTCGGCGGCACGCCCAAGCTGACGCTCAACGGCAAGCCGATCTTCAACCTGATGCAGCTGGACCAGGGCTTCTACCCGGACGGCCTGAACACCGCGCCGAGCGACGAGGCCCTCGTCTTCGACCTGAAGGCGCAGAAGGACCTCGGCTTCAACGCCGTCCGCAAGCACATCAAGGTCGAGCCCGCCCGCTGGTACTACCACGCGGACCGGCTGGGGCTGCTCGTGTGGCAGGACTTCGTGTCCGTCGAGGACGGCAACAACCCCGCGGCGCAGCAAGCCTGGCTCAGCCAGGGCCTGGAGGAGATGCACCAGCTGCAGAACTACCCGTCCATCTACGCCTGGATCGTGTTCAACGAGGGCTGGGGCGAGTGGGACAAGACCGCCACCGGCCGGATCACCGACCAGGTCAAGGCCGCCGACCCGAGCCGGATCGTCAACGCCCACAGCGGGGTGAACTGCTGCGCCTCCAAGGGCGACTCGGGCCGCGGTGACGTCATCGACCACCACGACTACAACAACACCGACCCGGCCCGCTCGGACGGCACGCGCGTCGCGATGGACGGCGAGCACGGCGGCTTCACGCTGCGCACGCCGGGTCACCAGTGGCCGGGTGCGCCGATCGCGATCTACAGCGGGGTGGCGGACAAGGCGGCGCTGACGGCGAAGTACGTCGACAATACCCGCACGTTCTACCTCGGACAGGCCCGGGCCGAGCTGTCGGCCTCGGTCTACACGCAGGTCACCGACCTGGAAGGCGAGCTCAACGGGCTCTGGACCTACGACCGCAAGCGCCTCAAGGTCGACCCGGGTCCCGTCCGCGAGATCAACCGGCGCGTGATCGAAGCCGGGGCCGACGCGGGCAAGCCCTACCCGTACGCGGGGAAGGGCGCGTGGCACCTCGACGAGCGCGGGGGCACGACCGCCAGGGACTCGAGCGGCGGCAACAATCCGCTGACTCTCACCCCGACCGGAGTGACGTTCAAGGACGGCGCGCTGCAGTTCTCCGGCGGCTCCGCCGACACCTACGGCCCGGTCGTCGACACGACCGGTGACTACACCGTGTCCGCGAAGGTGCGGCTCGACGAGCTGCCCGGCAACTACGCGACCGCGGTGAGCCAGGACGGCCGGGAGCGGGAGAGCCCGTTCTACCTGCAGTACGGTCAGGGCGCGTTCGCGTTCAGCACCCCCGGCGGCAACCGGGCCCGCTACGAGGTCGCGCCGGAGATCGGTCGCTGGTACGAGCTGACGGGGGTGCGGGCCGGCACGGAGATCCGGCTCTACGTGGACGGCGTGAAGGTCGCAACGGCCCCGGCCGGACCGGCGCTCGCCGGCACCGGCGCGTTCACGGTCGGGCGGGCCAAGTACGACGGCCGCAACGTCGACTTCTGGCCCGGCGCGGTCGACGAGGTCGCCGTGGTCGGCAAGGCGCTGACGGACACGGAGGTCGCCCAGCACTCCTGATGCCCTCCCGCGCCGGGGACTCCGGCGACGCGGGTGCCGCGCTGCGAAGCGCGGCACCCGCGGTGCAGCAACGCCAAGACCTCGCCGAAGACATCGCCGCGGCCGCGTTCTTCGACACGCTGGCGCAGTTCTACCGCAAGGCCTACCTCCGGTGGATCGAGGCGATCACCCGCCGCCCGGACCTCCGCGCGGCTCGCATCGCTGAAGTGGTCGGGCCTGCCCGCCGCGCGGATCAAACAGCGGCCGTGACCGCGAGGTCAGGACGGAACCACGGCCTACGACCGGCAGAGCAGCGCGTCCGGCGTGCGGCTCGAACCGATCCGGCCGGTGTAGGCGACGCCGACGACGTACTCCCCCGGCGCGCACTGGCCCTTGGTGTTCCCCGTCGCGAAGTCGCCGCCGGGGTCGCCGGACGGCCGGTTGTCGCCGCGGTCGAACCACACCGTGCGGCCCGTGCGGCCCAGCGGCGTCGCCGACCGGCCGCACAACACCGCCGAGAAGGCCGCACCCTGGACGCTGTACCCGACGACCGCGTGGTCGGGCGGGCACTGCGTCTTGGTGTAGCCGGCCGCCCAGTCGGTGTCGACGTGGGTCTCGTCGCGCACGGTCACGTACCCGGCCGGGGCGGCGAGCGGCCCGGTGCACAGGCCCCGGTTCCCGGTGTGGGCCAGGCCGGCGAGCCGCTGCCCGTCGGGGCAGACGCCCTTGCGGGCGCCGGGGTTCCAGTCCGGCAGCGCGCGGACCTGGCGTGACGCCGGGAAGTCGGCGTAGTCGAGGTTCAGCATCGACCAGTGCGCCACGTCGTCCGGGACCGGCCCGGTTCGCGACGGGGCGGTCACCAGCCGCCGCCAGGCGGGGCCGCGCCAGTCCGTGCCGTCGAGCACGTCGATGCGGCGGCCCGCCGAGTCGTATCCGAGCAGCGCCCAGCCGTCACCGGAGCCGTTGGCCTGGAAGCCGACCGCGGGCCAGTAGGCGAAGTCCGTGTCGGTCTCGGCCAGGTAGTTCACGAAGTTCTCGAAGAACGCGCGCGACGCCGGGTCGGTCGTGTTGCGGCCTTCGCCGAATTCACTGATCCACAGCGGCGCGGTGTAGTGCCGGCCGGTGTCGGCCGAGACGAAGAAGGCCTGCCGGTACAGGACGTCCCGCAGTTCCTGGGGCGAGAGGTCGCGGTAGCGCGGGTCGTGCGTTTCCCCGATACCGGTCGCACCGGAGTGGTGGGGCCCGGTGTAGCCGTAGAAGTGCGCCGAATAGACGAGCTTGCCCGAGTCCACGAGCGTGTGCGACAGCGTCCGGGCGGGTTCCAGTGTCGGCCGGCCGTGCGGGAAGCCGTCGATCGGCAGCCCGGTCCAGTTGATGCCCTCGACGAAGATCAGCAGGTCTCGGTTCGCCTCGGTGAGGATGCGATCGGCGACCTGCCCGCTCGCGCGCTGCCAGTCGGTGCTGTTGCCCCACCCCCAGTTCGGGTCGTCGAAGGTGTCGCGGCGGACCTCGTTGTACAGGTCGGCGCCGACGACGCGCTTGTTCGCGGCGTAGCGGCGCGCCATGAACAGCCAGTCGTCCTGCCACTGCTGCTCGGTCTGCGCGGTGTTCCAGCGTTCGTTGCCGTCGAGCCCGCAGCACCAGCGCGAGGTCGTGGTGTGGTTGTTGAGGACGACGGCGAACCCGCGCGCGGTCAGCCGCTCGACGACGCGGTCGTAGACCTGCAGCGGCGTCAGGCCGCGCAGGTCCGGGTTGGCGGCCAGGTCCGGGACGGGCCGGGTGTCGTGGAGCATCGCGTTGGAGAACTGCAGCCGGACGCTGTTGAGGCCGAGCTGCGCGAGCCCGTCGACGACCGTGTCGATCGACGCGCGGTCGAGCCCGAGCGGGGTCTGGTGGGCGATCTCGCCGGCGTGGTGGTTCGCCGGGTCGTTGCGGTCGCCGGAGCCGGTCCACGTGCCGCTCGCGCCGTGCCAGTTGGCGGCCTTCAGCTTGAAGCGGTCGCCGTGCGCGTCGACGACGTACCGGCCGCGGGTGCTGAGCGGCCCGGTCCAGGACGGCGGGTCCGCCTCGGCGCGGGCGACGGGAACGACGCCGCCGGTGGTGGCGAGCAGGACGGTGAGCAGCGCACCCAAGATCCGCACGCTAAAAGTCAACCAACTCGCGGCCCGCCGGATAAGGGCCGTAAGGAGGTCGTGAGCGGCAATCCGGTGCTGACCCCTATCCGCCCGTGCAGTCTTCATGTCCACCCGTGCACCCGGGTGGGTCGCTCTTCTCAACACGGCGGGCATTGGCCAGGATGGACACCTGGGCAGCGAGGGAGGAGCTCCATGGCGACTGTGCGCAACGAGGCCGACGCGCGGCGGCAGCTGCGCGCGGAGCAGCAGCAGCTCGAGTCGAACGAGCCGGTCGTCGCGAGCACCGGCGGCACCGGACTCCACATCGAACTCCACTACGACGGGGTCGAGGACGTCAAGAGGGCCATCGACGAGCGCTACGACGAGCTGAGCCGCCACCTCGAAACGGCCCGCGCCCTCGACACCGATCTGGCCGACGGCAAGGGACCGGTCGCCCACTGGATGCGCCGGTCGTTCGCGGTGCGCGGCGGCGCCGAGGCCGGCGGGGTCCAGGCCGCGCTGCGGTCGTACCTGGCCGAGCTCGCGACGCTGCGGCAGACGCTCGACACGGTCGTGACGATGCACCAGGGCAACGACGAAGAGGCCGCCGCGGCCCTGCCGGCGGGGGACGCCGATGCCTGAGTTCTACTCGACGCACCACGCCCCGACCGCCCGGCAGCGGGCCAAGGCCCGGCGGGTCCGCCGGGAAAAGGCCGTCAACAACCGCGAAGCCACGTTCGGCCGGATCAACTGGGACAGCTACGAGCACCGCGAGCTGTGGGACATGGTGCAGTCGGCCGTCCCGGCGAAACTCGGCCGGCACGCGGCCTGGTGGAAGGAGGTCGCCGCCGGCGTCAGCTCGGCGACCGAAGAGGTGTCGGCGCTGGTCCGGAAGCTGCGGGAGTCGTGGCAGGGGCCGTCGGCGGACCAGGCCGCGGAATCGGTGGACCGGCTGACCGGCTGGGCGGCGACGGTGGGTGAGAACGCCCAGCGGGTCGGCTCCGGCCTCGACACGTACACGTCGGTCGTCAGCGAAGCCCGGCACCGGATGCCCGAGCCGGTGCACTACTGGGCCGAGCGGTGGTTCCGGCAGGGGTACGCGGTGAAGCGGCTCGACGGCCCCGAGGGCACGTACCTGCTGGACCAGCTGCTCGACGACAAGCTGCCGACGAAGAAGGAAGCCGACGACGCCAAGGCCGCGGCCGTCCGCGTGATGGAACAGTACGAGAGCGCGAGCCACGACGTCCGCCACCGCCTGCCCCCGGAGTTCGACACGGCCCCGCCGGTGACCGCCGGCTCCGGCTCGACGCCGCGGCCGCCGGTGGTCCGGACCCCGCCCGCGCCTCCGGTCCCCCGCGACCCGGCCCCGCCGCCGAACGACGGATCCCACGACGGGCCGGACGACTCGACGTCGACGGCGTCCGCGCTGCCGCCCACGTTCACCGGCGCCGGGGTCCCGGGCGCGCTCGACGGGGTCATCGGGGCCGCCGGACCGGGTTCGCCGGCCGCCGCCGGTTCCGGTTCCGGCTACGGTCCCGGCTTCGAGGGCGTTCCGGTAGCCGGGACGCCGGGCTCCGGGCCGCCTGGCTCCGGGACGCTCGGCGAAGGCGGGCGGGCCGGAGCGGGCCGGTTCGGAGGCGGGACGTCGGGCTTCGGACCGGGCGCGACGAGCGGCCGCGCCCCGGCGGGTGGGTACGGCATGTACCCGCCGGGCCAGGGCACGCGGCGCGAGGAGGACACCGAGCACCGCGACAAGTACGCGAAGGGCTACGACCTGCTCGACGACCTCCCGCCGGCGTATCCCCCGGTGTTCGGCGAATGACGGGCTTCCACGCCGACCCGTCGGCCCTCGACGCGCTGGCGCGGCGCTTGGAGGACACGGCGGACGAGTACCGCTCGGCCGCGCACTCGCTGGAGCCACCGGACGACCTCGGGCCGGCGCCGGTCTCGGCGGCACTCACCGCGCTGACCGGCGAGTGGTCCGGCAGGATACGGGCGGTGGAAAGGGACTTCGCCAGTGCGGCGGCGAGCGTCCGGACGGCCGCGAAGGCCTACCGGGCAACGGACGCTGCCGCGGCCGAGGAGCTGGGCCGAGCCGATGGCTGAGTTCCGCGGCCTCGAGCCGAACCGCCCTGCCTCCGGCGAGTCGGAGCGAGCCCTCGCCGCACCAGCGCCCGAGCCCAGCCAGCCGAGCAGCGCCATCCCCCGCCCCATGACCCAGCCCCACCGCCCGACCCTCGGCCAGCCGAGCAGCACCACCCCCCGCCCAGCACCCCAGCCCGGCCACCCCGCCCCCGGCCAACCGAGCAGCGCCATCCCCCGCCCCATGACCCAGCCCCACCGCCCGAGCCCCGGCCAGCCGAGCAGCGCCACCCCCCGCCCCACACCCCAGCCCGGCCACCCCGCCCCCGGCCAACTGGCCCGAGCCCATGGCTGAGTTCCGCGGCCTCGGGTTCGACCCGGTCCCCGGCAGCCCCGACGCCGTGGCCGAGGCCGCCCGCCGCTGCATCGCCACCGCAACCCGGCTCGAGGAGATCCCCTCGCCCGGCACGGTCCCCGGGTGGGCCGGCCGGTCCGCGCAAGCACTCGCGGACCGCGCCGGACGAGCCGCCGCCGGTCTGGCCGCGACCGGTGACACCCTGCGCGCCGCCGCCGGCGTTCTCGAAGGCTGGGCCGGCGCGCTCCTCGCGAACCACCGCCGGGCCGAGGACCTCGACCGCCGCGCCATCGCCGCGCGCCGAGCCGTCACCTCCGCGCACGACGACGTCGAACAAGCCGAAACCGAAGCCCAGTTCTCCCCCGCTGCCCAGCCGGACCTCGCCGCCGCGCGCGGCCGGCTCGCGGCCCGCCGGGACGACCTCGACCGCGTCCTCGCCGAAGCCCGCGACCTGGAACGCGCCCACCGCACCGAAGCGGCCCGTGTCGCCGAGCGGCTGAGCGCCCTCGGCGACGGCTCTCCCTTGCCGGAAGCACCCGGCTCAGCCGAAATCACCACCCACCTCGAGACCTTCTCGGCCGTCGGGCGCGAGCTCGGCGTGACCGTTGCGAAGACGCCCGTCGTGCCGGTCACGCCACCGCCGGGGGCCGTCAGCGCCTTCGCCGCGGCTCTGGGTGGCCGGTGAAACTGCCCGCCGTTCCGGGGATCACCCCGGTGAACCTGGACTCGGTCGAGCGCACCACCGCCGAGCTGCACGCGCTGATGGCCCGCCTGCGCGGTCCCGACGCCGCCCGCGACCTCGGCCTGGAAGCCGCCGCCGTCCAGTGCGCGGAGATCGCCCACGAGCAGCGGGCCGGGCTGCTGGCCCTCGTCGAACACCGCGACGCCGATCCCGCCCTGCTCATCGCCGGGGTCGTCCCGGTCGACGGCCCGATCGACGAGGCCGCCGGCCTCGGCTGGTTCATCGCGGACACCACCCCCGGCATCCGCGAGGTCAGCTCCGCGGAGACCGGCCGCGGCTACCCGGTGGTGATCGTCGAGCGGATCGGCCTGTCCGGCGCGCAGCTGCAGGCCGTCGTGCTCGACCCGGACCGGCCGCGCGCGGCCGTGTTCACCCTGCACTCCCCCGGTGGCCGCGGCTGGCTGGAGGTCGCCGGCCTGGCCGGGACGCTCGTCGCCGGCGTCGACCTCACCCCCGCAGCGCCCGCTCCCGGAACTCGCGCGGGGTCCGGCCGGTCGCCTGGCGGAACGTCCGCGAGAAGTGCGGGGCGCTGGTGAACCCGCAGTCCCGCGCGATCTCCGCGATCCCGCGCCCCGCCTTCGCCGGGTCGGCCAGCAACACCTTCGCGCGCTCGACCCGCAGGCCCTTGAGCCGCTCCGACACGCCTTGGCCGTCGTCGAACAGCTGGTACAGCCGCCGACGCGAGATGTACAGCGCTTCGGCGATCCTGTCCGCGCTGAGCGACTGCTCACCGAGGTGGGCGCGCATGTACTCCAGGGCTTCGCGCCGCCGGGCCGCGAACGCGTCGACGCGGTCGAGTTCGACACGCAGGGCGCTCCGCAGCACCAGTTCGGCCAGCCCCAGCAGGTGGTGGGCCAGCCCGTGCGGGTCGAGCCGCGGGCCGGCCGCCACGACGTGCGCGACGGCGCCGGCGAACAGCGAACGCAGCGGCGGGTCGACCTCGACCGGCCGGAACATCAGCGGCCGCAGCTCGGCGAAGGAGATCGACAGCTTCGCCGCCGCGACGGTCAGCATCACGACGCCGGACGGCTGCAGGTGCAGCGTTGCGTCGGCGAACGTCAGCTTCGCGCCGGACTCGGCGACCGCCCGCGGGACGGGACAGCGCAGCAGCAGCTGGACGTCCTCGGGGTCCCGGCGGCCGCCGAGGATCGCGGCGCGCGCGGCCGCCGCCCCGGACGCGCGGACGACGAGGTACCCGCTCGCGGGGACGTCCATCGACTGCGGCTCGGCCATCGGCACCATCGTGCCGGACGCCGGCCGCCCGGCACGGGAAGGGGGACCATGGCGCGGCGCACCGCGACGGCGGCGGGAGTGATCCTGTCGCATCTGGAATTCGATCTCCTCTGGGAGGACCTGGGACCGGGCGGGCCGCCGCCGTACCCGTTCGACGTGCCGTCGCACGGCGCGACGCACGCCGAACGCGACGACCTGGGCGTCCAGGTGTTCGCCGGCCTCGCCGAGGCGGGATTCACGGACGGCGACGACGTCGGCCCCGAGCTGGCGGACCTGCTCGTGCTGCTGGGTTCGCCGACGGTGAGCGTCGACGGGGTGGTGCTGGGTGAAGCGCCGTGGCGGCTGCTCGCGGCGGCGCGGGACGGCGCCGGGGTGCTCGCGGTGCTGGACGACCGCGACCTGGTGCTGGAGCCGGTGCGCCCGGACGACCTGGTCCCCGCGGTGGCCCGGATGGTGGGCGACCTCGACGCGGGTCCGGGTGACCAGCTGCGGCTGCCGCGCGCGGCGTATTCGGCGGCGATGGACGCGTACGCGCGCAGCGGGTACGACGCGTTCGAGCGGGCGCTGAGCACGGCCGGGATCACCGGCCGCGCGGTCCGTCCGCTGGCGACGCTGGTGACGGCGCAGCGGTACGCGGCCGGCCAGCTGGCGGCGACCGGCCCGACGGGCCGGAGCCCGGTGCTGGCGTGGTTCGACACGGCGGCCGGCCGGTACGCGGTGACCCCGGAGGACGTGGGCGGTGAGCCGTGGGTGACGGTGACCCCCGCCGACGGCGCCCGGCTCGCCGACCGCCTGGCGCGCATGGTCGACGACGTCCACTGAGCAGTCTCCCGCGGCTGGTCGTGAGTGGTAAGGCGGGTTAGAACCCGCCTTACCACTCACGACGGCTTGGGGTCAGTCTTCGCAGGTTCCCGCGGTGGCTCGGAACAGCTGGGCGCGGGCTCCGCCCACGGGGCGGATCTTGACCGGGGGGTCCGCCGCCGGCAGCCACACCGACTGGCCGCGGCGCAGCTCGACCTTCTCGCCGTCGTCCGCCGTCACCAGCAGGTCGCCCGCCGTGCACAGCAGGATCTGGGGGCCGACGCTGTCGACCGGGATCTCGTCGTCCTGGCCCGCGGCCCACTCCACGCGCGAGAGCTCGAACTCCGGCGCGTCCGTGCGGTAGACCGCCATCCGGCCGCCCTCGTCACCGCACTGGACCGGCATCTCGCCGCACGCGAAGTCCACGACCCGCAGCAGCTCCGGGACGTCGACGTGCTTCGGCGTCAGGCCGCACCGCAGGATGTTGTCCGAGTTCGCCAGGATCTCCACGGCCGTGCCGTGCAGGTACAGGTGCAGGTTGCCGGCCGGGAGGTAGATCGCCTCGCCCGCGCGCAGCGTCAGGCGGTTCAGCAGCAACGCCGCCAGCACGCCCGCGTCCCGCGGGTGGGCCTCGCCCAGCTCCAGGATCGTCCGGCACTCGACCGCGAACTCCCCGTGCTCCTGGACGTGCCGGATGCAGGCGTCGAGCACCTCCGGCAGCAGCTTGTCCAGCGACGACTGCGGCAGCGTGATCCACGTCGTGAACAGCGCCCGCAGCCCGGACGGGTCCGGCTGCGCTTCCAGCAGCCCGGTGTAGTTCGCCAGCCCGGGCGTCTCAATGGCCTTCAGCAGCTTCACCGTGCGGTCCGGGGTGCGGAACCCCGCCAGCGCGTGGAACTCCGTCAGCGCGCAGACCAGCTCCGGTTTCGCCGTCGGATCCGGGTAGTTGCGGTTCGACGCGTCCCGCGGGATGCCCAGCCGCTCCTCGCGGGCGTGGCCCTCCGCGGCCTGGGCCGCCGACGGGTGCGCCTGCATCGACAGCGGCTCCTCCGCCGCGAGGATCTTCAACAGGAACGGGAGCCGCCCGCCCCACCGCTTCGCGCAGCGCTCGCCGAGCTGGGTCACCGGGTCGGCGTCCACCAGCTCGAGCAGGCTCCGCTCGGTCCCGTCGGGGCCGATGACGTGTGACGGGTCGCCCGGGTGGGCACCCATCCACAGCTCGGCCTCGGGGTGCGGCGCGGGTACCGGACGGCCCAGCAGCTCGGGGATCGCCGTCCGCGATCCCCAGGCGTAGGGCCGCACCGCGTTGCGCAGCAGCTCCACTGTCACCTCAACTCCACTCCTTCGGCGCCGGCCGGGGCCGGTGCTCGGCGGGTCTCACGCCGTCACGGGCTCGAAGCGGCCCGCGCCGCCGATGCTGCCCGCCGCCAGCCCGAGATAGACCGCCGCCAGTTCGAACCGCAGTGCCAGCACCGCGGCCCGCACGATTTCGTCGGCCTCGATCTCCTCGGCCGGCGCGATGACGTCCGCACCCGGCAGCAGATCCTCGGCCTGGTAGCGCGCCGCGTCCGTGGCCGGACCGGTCCGCACCGAGAGCAGCAGCACCCGGGTGGGGATGTCACCAGAGGGATCGTCCGGATCGGCGAAGATGTCACGCTCCGCGCCACCTGATTGCGCCGCCCGCCGCAACGCGGGGCGCGCCAGGGCCTGACGATAGTCTTCGACGTCGCACACCGTAGCCGCGTGGGCGGCGAACGCGTGCGCAGCGTGTTCGCCGACGGCGACCGCGACCGGGTCCAGGCCCCACAGCAGCGGCACGCGGTCGGCCACCCGCAGCGCGAGCGCCTTGGCCGGGTTCGCGAACGAATCGCGGGCCAGGTAGTCCTTCTCGGCTTCGAGGTCCAGCTGATCGGCGAGCGCTTGGACGTCGGAGATCAGCAGGCCCAGCGCGTTCGCGGTGAGCAGCCCGGCGGCCAGGCCGCGCGGGAACGCCAGCTCCGGCGGCACCGGGATGCGCGGCGCCAGCAGGATGCCCTTGCCCGCCACGGCGGCCGCCACCGGGCCTTCCGACGGCCCGGAAAGCACCACCGAAGCCCCGTAGCGGGCAGCGCGCTCCAGCGAAGCGGCCAGCTCGCGGTCACCGGGGTCGTCGGTGTGCGCGAAGACGACGTCGAGCGCGCCGATCCAGCTCGGCACCACCTCGGCGACGACCACGGGGACCGGGCACGACGGCGCCAGCAGGGCGGCGAGCAGCCGCGTGAGCGTGCGGCTCACCCCCGGCCGGTCGATGAGCACGACGGCACGCGGGCGGCCCATGTCGAGCCGCTCGGACAGCTCCAGCTCCGCGGCCAGCTCGGCGGTCGCCCGCACCTGGGCGCCGGCCATCGCGGCCGCTCGGAGCAGCCCCGCGCTGTCGGCCTCGGCCAGCCGCGCGGGGTCGTCGAGCAGCGTGTCGTCAAGCACTGTCGGCATCGGAGCTTCCGTGGTCTCCGGGGACCGTCGCCTCGTCCAGGAGCAGGACCGGGATGCCGTCCCGGACCGGGTACACCCGGCCGCACTCCGTGCAGGTCAGCGCGTCGGCCTCGGGGTCGTCCGGCGCGCCGGGGCGCAACGGGGCGTGATCCGGCGACGGGCACGCCAGGATCTCGAGGAGCTGGGCGTCGAGCGTGATGGCCATGGTTCCTCCCTACCACGCGAGAAGGTGTGGTGAAGGGCACTTCAGGACACAGTTCGGCCCCGCGGCCCGCCCTTCACCGTGGACGGGGTCAGCTGCGGATGATCGCCAGTACTTCGTCCACCAGTCCCTGCACGGCCTCCGCGTTCGCGGCTTCGACGTTCAGCCGGAGCAGCGGTTCGGTGTTCGACGGGCGCAGGTTGAACCAGGCGCCGCCCGGCAGCTGCACGGTGAGGCCGTCCAGCTCGTCGAGCTCGACGCCGGAGCGGGTGCCGAAGCTGTCCTTGACGGCCATCATCTTCGCGACCTGGTCGTCGACCGTGGAGTTGATCTCCCCCGACGCCGCGTAGCGCGAGTACGCGCTGGTCAGGTCGGACAGCGGGCCGTCCTGCTCGCCGAGCGCGGCCAGCACGTGCAGCGCCGCCAGCATGCCGGTGTCGGCGCGCCAGAAGTCGCGGAAGTAGTAGTGCGCGGAGTGCTCGCCGCCGAAGATGGCGCCGGTGCGGGCCATCTCGGCCTTGATGAACGAGTGCCCGACGCGGGTGCGGACCGGCTTGCCGCCGTGCTCGGCGACGATCTCCGGCACGCCCTTGGACGTGATCAGGTTGTGGATGACCGTGCCGCCCGGGTCCTTCGCCAGCTCGCGGACGGCGACCAGCGCGGTGATCGCGCTCGGCGAAACCGGCTCACCGCGCTCGTCGACGATGAAGCAGCGGTCGGCGTCGCCGTCGAAGGCGATGCCGGCGTCCGCGCCGACCTCGCGCACCTTCGCCTGCAGGTCGACGATGTTCGCCGGGTCGAGCGGGTTGGCCTCGTGGTTCGGGAAGCTGCCGTCGAGCTCGAAGTACATCGGCACGACGTCGATCGGGAGCCCGTCGAAGACGGTGGGGACGGTGTGCCCGCCCATGCCGTTGCCGGCGTCGACCACGATCTTCAGCGGCCGGCTGCCCGACAGGTCGACGAGGTTGCGCAGGTAGGCGGCGTAGTCGGCGAGGACGTCCCGCTCGGTGATCGAGCCGCGCTGGCCCTCGAACTCGGGCACGCCCTGCTCGACCGTGTCGCGGATCTCGGCCAGCCCGGTGTCCTGGCCGACCGGGGAGGCACCGGCGCGGCACAGCTTGATGCCGTTGTACTTCGCCGGGTTGTGGCTGGCGGTGAACATCGCGCCCGGCATGTTCAGCGAACCCGACGCGAAGTACAGCTGGTCGGTGCTGGCCAGCCCGATGCTGACCACGTCGAGGCCCTGCGAGGTGACGCCCTCGGCGAACGCGGCCGCCAGCCCCGGCGAGGAGTCGCGCATGTCGTGGCCGATCACCACCGACGGCGCCTCCGGCTTGATGAGCAGGGCGAACGCGGCGCCGAAGTCGCGGACGAGGTCCGCGTCGAGCTGCTCGCCGACCACGCCGCGAATGTCGTAGGCCTTCACGATGCCCGAAAGGTCTGGCACGCCGTCTCCCCGCGATTAGTCGTCACTGGCGCCCGCTGCGCCGCGCGGAAAGCCTACCGGCGAGGTGAGTGGGTTACGCGTTCAGGCGCGACCGGGCAGGACACGCAGGTGGCCGCGGCGCCCGGACGGGCCCTCCGGCTCCGGCGCGGGCGGCGTGGGCTTACCGGGGCGGCCGGCCTCGCGCACGGCCTCGGCCAGCGCGGTCAGCTCGTCGGCCGACGGGTCCGGAGCGGCGAAGGCGCCTTCGTGCCGGACGACTTCCCAGCCCTTCGGGACGGTCAGCCGCAGCGCGTGGGCTTCGCAGAGGTCGTAAGAGTGCGGCTCGGAGGCGGTGGCCAGCGGGCCGACGACGGCGGTGGAGTCGCTGTACGCATACGTCAGCGTGGCCACAGCTGGCTCGAGACAGCCAGTACGCGAACACTTCCGTACGCTCCGCACGAAACGAAACGATAGCGCGTCGCCGCAAGGTCGTAGGAGCGACACGCGCTGAGACGCGCCGACCGCATAGACTTCCGGACGTGGCGACGGCTCGTGACTACCGACAGCGGCGGCGCTCGCGACGGGACCGGCACGGCCGGGGCCTGCGCGGGACGCTGTATCCGGCGACCCTGCCCGCCGCCGCGAGCCGTGCGGAACGCTTCGACGCGCTGGTGCTCGACGCACTGGAGCCGATCGAAGCCCGCTGGCGCCACGAGCTGACGAAGCTCGACGTGGCGGTCGACGACGTGCCCGAGGTCCGTGAGAACGGTCACGCCCCGGCGGACGGCGTCCTGCACGACGGCGCGGTCCCGCTGTCCCGGCTGGTCCCGGCGGGCGTCGACCGCACGGGCCTGCCGACGCGGGCCCGGATCGTGCTCTACCGGCGGCCGCTGGAGGCACGGGCGAAGGACCCGTCCGAGCTGGCCGAGCTGGTCCACGACGTGCTGGTCGAGCAGGTGGCGGGCTACCTGGGCGTAGAGCCGGACGTAATCGAAGGCGAGTAGCCCTAACCGCCACTTTCATAGGGAAAGTGCCGCTTCAAGCCCCCCGAGGCGTCACTTTCGTAGGGAAAGTGGCGTCTCAAGCACTTCGGGCGTCACTTTCGTAGGGAAAGTGGCGCTCTCGCGAGCCGCCCAGGCGGAGCTTTCACGTGAAAGCTCCGCTTCCGTTCAGGGGCGGTGGCGGGACGGGACTGCTGTCAGGAGGGTGAACAAAGCCGCCGCCAGCTGGGCCAGCAGGAGCAGGTTTCGTTCCGTTCCCGGGTACTCCAGCGTCACCTCCGACGACGCCGGTGGCACCGAGACCGCCACCTGGTGGCCCCACGCCGGCACGATCGGCACCGCCTTGCCGCCCACCGCCGCCTTCCAGCCCGCTTCCTGCTCCGCGGCCAGCACCAGCAGGCGTCCGGTGGGGCCGTCCGAGACCCGCACCCGCACGTCCGGCAGGTCCGCCCGCACCGGTGCGACGCCGGGCGCGTTGCCCGGCGCACCGCCGCCCGTGACCGCCGCCTTCGCCTGTTCCGGCGAGATCAAGATCACCTGGCCCGCCGCGGGGAGCAGGCGGAGCACGCCCCGGCCGTCGGACGTCGGCGCGGCCACCGAGAGCAGGTCCTTCGCCAGCGGCGGGTACGCCTGGGGGTCGACGCCGGGCGGCAGCACCACGAACTGAACGCCCGCGGCCGCGGCCGCCGCCACGACGGCCTGCACCGACGCGGCGTCGCCTTGGCCGAGTTCGCGGCGCCACGCCGCGAGCCGGGCCGGGGTGCCGGGCGTCGGGGCCAGCTCGTCGTCGCCGTAGTGCGGCAACCGGCCGCCGGTCTGCCGGGTCGCGTCCGGCGCCAGGTCGAGCACCGACCGGCCGGACGCGGCCAGCTCGGCCGCGACCTCCGGGGCCAGCGCGGGCCGGTCACCGGCGCGCAGCGGCCCCTGCGAGCCGACCACCAGCGCGCCGGCCGCCAGCGCCAGGAACACCGCCACGCCGGCCACGGCCAGCACCTTCGGCAGCCACGTCGCCGGCACCCCGGCCGAACCACCGCGCTGCCACGACCCGAGCACGACCCACAGCAACCCGGCGCCGACGATCAGCAGCGGCACGCCCGCGAAGCCGTGCGCCGGGGCACCGCCCGGCAACGGCGTCGCGGTGACCAGCCGGACCAGCACCAGCCCGCCCGCGCCCAGCGCCGCCAGCGCGAACCCGCCGGCGGCGAGCTTCGTCGGCCGGACGACCACGGCCACCAGCGCCGCCGCGATCACCGCGACGCCGAGGGGCCAGGCACCCGGCCCGCCCGGGTCGAGCCCGGCCAGATCGGTGCCGGAGACCCCCGGAGCCGCGCCGCCGAGCCCGTGGGCGAGCAGGCCCGGGTGCTTCAGCAGCACGGTCGGCCACGGCAGCAGCAGCGCCAGCGGCAGCAGCACCACGATGCCGACCGACGCGATCCGGCGCGCCAGCCCGGTCGGCGCGGGCAGCACGACGAACCCGATCAGCAGCCCGGCGAGCGCGAGCCCGTGCGCCAGCGGCGAAAACGCGCCGAGCAGCGCCACCCCGAACGCCGACAGCGCGGAAACGTGCAGCCAGCGCGTGTCCGCGCGGATCAGCAACCCGGCGATGCCCGCCGCGACCGGCGGCAGCACCAGGTGCACCACGACGACGTCGAGCCGGCCCTGCGCCACGCCGGCGGTCGCAGCCGGCAGCAGCGCGTACGTCGCGGCGACGACGGCGCGGACCCAGCGGCGCACGCGAAGCCGCCGCGTCGCCGCGTACGCGCTCAACGCGGCCAGCGGGATGTCGCCGAGGAGCAGCACGGCGACCAGCGCGGCCGGGCCGCCGATCGGCGCGAACACCGCGCCGAGCGTGCCGAGCACCGGCAGGGTGGCCGACGCGGGAGCGCCGGTGCCGCCCGCGATCGCGTGCCACGGCGCCAGGTACGCCGACCAGAGCTCTCCCAGCCCGCCGACGGGCAGCAGCTTGCCGCCGAAGACGTCGAGGCCGAGCCGGGCGCGGTTGACGAACAGGCCGAGCGCGGTCAGCACGACGAGCAGGACCACGGGCGGCGCGAAGACCGTGGCCGCGAGCACCCTGCGGCGGTTCACCTCGACGAAGACGAGCTCCGGTTCCGCGGCGGCTTCCGGCTCTTCGGTATCCGGGGTGTCTTCGGCCACCGGTGCCGCGGTTTCCGGCAACGCGACGGCGACGAGCGTGCCGGGCCGGCGCAGCCCGGACCCGCGTGCGCTGACACCGCGCAACGCGCCGGCGGGCAGGGCGTCGGGGCCGACCGGACGGTTCTCGCGGGCGTCGAGCGCTTCCGGCGTCACCCACGCCGACTCGGTTTCGACGGTCTCGGGCACCCGGCCGAGGGCGACGTCGTTCTCGACACCGCGGCGCACCAGGCCGACGACGCCGGCGCGCACGGCGTTGCGCAGCCGTGTCCAGCGGCCGGTGAAGAGCCCGCGAACCGTGCCGGGCCGCGGATTCCGCCGTCGCCGGGTGCGCGCGGCGCGCAATCCGCCGCGTCCACTGAGGAGGTACGCGGTGGCAGCGAGCTCGGCCCGCGCTTCCCCGGTCCGGCGCAGCAGGACGAAGGCGAGTGCGCGCAGCACCGCGAGGAGCGGGAGCCGGATCATGCCCAGCCAGAAGGAAAACGGCGAGCAGTTCACCAGGAACACGCGCAGCCCGTGGGCGCGGTTGGCGGCGGGCAGCGGGCCGGGCAGCGCGTCCGCCGTCCGCCGCCCGGTGGTGAGGGCGCGGGCGTGCCGCACGCGGGCGACCGGCACGGACAGGACCATCCCGCCGGCGGCGTTCGCCCGCCAGCCGAAGTCGAGATCTTCGCGCAGCAACGGGAAATCGGGGTCGAAGCCGCCGAGGGAGTCCCAGGCGTCGCGGCGCACGAGCGCGCCCGCGCTGGGCACGGCGAGCACCTCCACCGGGTCTTCGCCGGTCGCGCCGACCTGCTGGCGGTGGCCGGAGGCGTCGGTGGACAGTCCGGCTTCGACGATCAGCCGCGGGTCGGTCCAGTCGAGGCCGAGCGGGCCGAGCACGGTGGCCGACGGCGTTTTTGTGGCGACGGCCAGCAGCTGCTCGAGGCAGTCGCGCTCGGGCGCGCAGTCGTCGTGCAGCAGCCACAGCCACGATCCGGGGTCGTCGCCCCACCGCTCGGTCGCGTGCCGGACGGCTTCGGCGACCGCGGCGGCGAAGCCGGTGTCACCCGGAAGCGTTATGACGCCGGAGAGCACGGGAGACGAGCCCGGGCCGGGATCGCCGGCCGCGTCGGCGAGCAGCCGCGGGGTGGCGTCGGTGGAGCCGGTGTCCACGGCGAGCACGTACCGGGGCCGCACAGTGCTGCGGCGCAACGAAGAAAGCGCCAGCGGCAGCCAGTTTTCGCCGTTGTGACAGACCACAATGGCCAGAACGGGCGCGGTGCGCGGGACGGGCGGCGCGGCGGTGCGGGGCAACGAACGCTCCTGATCAGGCGGCAGTCGGTGCGGCCACCCTACGGCCCCGGTCCGTCACCCGATGGTGAACCCACGCCGTGCGCCCACGCGGTGGAACCACGTGGGCGCAACGGTGACGACTAGGAGAGCTGACTGCGTTCCGCGAACACACTTCGCCGCGAGCACCCGCTCGCGAACGAACTCGGCCCGCGGACCCCTCAGACGGCTCGCTTCTTCAGCTTCCGGCGCTCCCGCTCGGACAGACCGCCCCAGATGCCGAAGCGCTCGTCGTGGGCCAGCGCGTACTCAAGGCACTCGTCCTTGACCTCGCAGCCCAGGCAAATCCGCTTGGCTTCGCGGGTGGAGCCGCCCTTCTCGGGGAAGAACGCCTCCGGGTCCGTCTGCGCGCACAGGGCGCGTTCCTGCCAATCCTGCTCTTCTTCGGTGACATCGATGAGCTCGGTGAGATCTCCCAGAGCCTGCTCCGGGATCTCGCCCCAACTCATGACGTGCCCCCATTCCTTCCCATCGGCTTCCAACCGCACGTCCGCCTCCTCGCTCCCTAGCACTCCCCAGGCTGGCGGTGGTGAAACGACACTCGCCGTCCCCTCTCGGCGGCGAATGACATCACTGTGATTACACCCGTGTAGTGCGGTCAGGTCAAGCGGAGTAGCGAGTTCGGGGGACGTTCGAGCCCGATCGCGCAAGGGGACACGCCGGTAACTTCACACCGGGCATACGGAAGACTGGAGCACGTGCAGAAGTCAGCAGTGCGCCCCAGCCCGGTCTTCCTCGGCATCCTCGCGCTCACCGCCGCCGGTGGCGCCATGGCCGCGTTCGGTGACATCACCACCGTTTTTGTCCGCGACCGCGATCCGCTGCTCATCGCGGGTGTGGTGATCTTCGTCGCCGCCGGCTGGGTGGCGTCGCTGTCGCTGCACGAATTCGGGCACGCGATGGTCGCCTACCGCGGCGGTGACTACAGCGTCGCCCACAAGGGTTACCTGACCCTGGACGTGCGGAAGTACACCGATCCTGTCCTCTCGATCGTCCTGCCGCTGGTCTTCCTGATCATCGGCGGCATCCCGCTGCCCGGCGGCGCGGTCTGGATCAACCGCGGGGCGCTGCGCTCGCGCGGGACGTCGTCGTGGGTGTCGCTGGCCGGCCCGCTGAGCAACCTCGCGGTCGGCGCGGCGCTGGCGCTGGTGGTCGCGCTCGTCCCGATGGCGGGCGGCCTGGTGATCGCGATGTCCTACCTGGCGCTGCTGCAGGTGGTGACGTTCATCCTCAACATCCTCCCGATCCCGGGTCTCGACGGCTGGGGCGCGATCGAGCCGTACCTACCCCCGCAGGCGCGCGAGTTCGGCGCGCGCGTGCGCCCGTGGGCACCGCTCGTCCTGTTCGCGATCCTGTGGTTCTTCCGCCCGGCGAACAACGCGCTGTGGGACGGCGCCTACGCCATCTTCAACGCCTTCGGCGGGTACGTGGACGGCGCGAAGATCGGCTTCAGCGTCTTCCAGTTCTGGAACTGAGGTTTGCCGCGGGCACCGCGCGGGAATGATCAGCGTGGTGCCGTGGCCGGCGGCGCGTGCTCGGTCAGCCACCCGTGCGCCCGCTGCCACGCTTCGCGCAACCCCGACCCCTCACTCAGGTAGTTCCCCGCCACGCCGACGACCGGCACCTTGCCGATCGCGCGTTGCAGCATGCGCCCGCGCGGCCGCTTCCCGAGTTCCCCGGTGATCTCGCCCAGGCTCCGGCCGAGCCGCCAGAGCGTGCCCGCGGCGGCGTTGACCGTCGCCTTGCCGTGCTTTCGTTCCGACGCGGCGAGGTCCTCGGTCAGCCGGTCCGCGGCGACGGCCTCGGCGGCTTCGTCGTGGCCCGCGGCGAGCCCGGGCGGGATGTCCCGGCCGAACAGCACGGAGGCGATCAGCCGCACCCGCGTGCCGACGTCCGTGACGCCGTACTCGCCCGCGATCGCACACAGCAGCAGCCCCTGCGAGGCGGCACCGACGGTGTCCTGCACGGGCACCCGATCGGCGAGCGCGCCGCCGAGGCCGGGGACCGCGGTCAGCAGTGCGGTGAAGCGGCCGACGCGGTTCATCCACCAGCTGGACCGGTCGTAGCCGGTCATCTGCGCCCAGGCGTCGGTGCCGGGCACCTTCACCGACGTCACGCCGTTGAGCAGCTTCGCCTTCAGGCCGGACTCGACGCCGGCGAGGTCGGTGTCGGCCCGCGCCCGCAACCCGAAGGGGTCGGCGTCCCGGAGGGAGTCGAGCACGGGCCCGCACGCACGCACGAACGGCCGCAGCACGGCCACGAGTTGCCCGTCGGAGATCGTCACGGTGTTCCTTCCGGCGCCGGATCCGGCGCCGGTGCGCCGGGCTTGGCCGTAGTCGGCACCGGGCCCGGCCTTGTTACGGCCTCCGCGCGGCGGAAGATCAGCTCCGGTGCTCGGTCAACCAGACGTGCGCACGCTTCCAAACCACCCGCAACCCCGACCGCTCCCCGAAGTAATCACCCGCCGCACCCACCACCGGCAACATCCCGACCGCCCGGTGGAACAGGTTGCCGCGGGGGCGCTTCTCCAGTTCGCCCGTGATGCCGAGGAGGCCGCGGCCGAGGCGCCACAGGGTGCGGCCCGCCGCCTTGACCGTGGCCTTGCCGTGCTTCTTCTCCGACTCTCTCAGTTCCTCGGTCAGCTTCGCCGCTTCGTTCGCCTCGGCCGCTTCGTCGTGCTCCGCGTGCTTGCCCGCCGCCAGCTCGGGGTCGATCTCGCGCTCGAAGAGCACCCACGCGATGAGCCGCACCCGCGTGCCTACGTCGGTGACGCCGTACTCGCCCGCGATCGCGCACAGCAGCAGGCCCTGCGATGCCGCGCCGAGCGTGTCCTGCACCGGCAGCCGGTCGGCCAGTGCGCCGCCGAGGCCGGGGATCGCGGTCAGCAGCGCCGTGAAGCGGCCGACGCGGTTCATCCACCAGCTCGACCGGTCGTAACCGGTCATCCGCGCCCACGCCGCCGTGCCGGGCACCTTCACCGACGTCACGCCGTGGATCAGCTTCGCCTTCAGCCCGGACTCGACGCCGGTCATATCGGTCGCCGCGCGCGCCTGCAGGCCGAACGGGTCGGACTCGCGCAGTGCGTCGAGCATCGGCCCGCACGCGCGGACGAACGGCCGCAGCACCGCCACGACCTGCCGGTCGGAGATCGCCTCACCCACGTCCCGGTCCCCTTCCCACCGCCCGGCGCGGCCCGCCGCCGAGCACCATCGCGCCCGGCAGCGCGCTCGCGCCGAGCAACAGCAACGCCCGCCAGTCCTGGATCAGCACCAGGTCACCGCCCGGGCCCAGCAGGCCGACCCCGAACACGACGAGCACCCACACCGCCAGGGGTACCCACGAAAGCGCCGGCCGCACCAGCTTCGCCGTCGTCCACACCAGCCACGGCGTGGTGACGGCGCCGACGAGGACCGTCACCGGCACCGGGACCACCCCGATCCGCAGCGGCAGGAAGAACAGCTCCAGCAGGGCGAACAGCATCGTGTCCACGGTGAGCAGCGCGAGCAGCAGCCCCTGCTCGAGCGTCAGCCGCTCGTCCACGGTCACAGCCCGCCGAACAGGTCGTGCTCGGCACCCTCGCCCGGGCCGTGGGCGAGCACGAAGAAGTCGCGGTCGAGGATCGGCTGGGCGATCTCGTTCGTGAGCGCGAAGTACGGCACTTCGTCGTCGAGCACCGCGAGCTGCGTCGCGTGCGCGCGCAGCGCCGCCACCTTCGCGGGCAGGTACGCGGCGACGTCGAGCACCGTCGTGATCTCTTCGTCCGGCGTCGTGGGCAGCTCGTCGTCCGCCGGCACGTCGAAGATCGGGTCGTGCGCACGCAACGCGGCCAGCCCGGCACGCACCGCGCTCCGCGACGCCACCGTGTGGAAAACCCGCTCCACCGAGCGCGCGCGGGGCGCCGCCGCCATCGTGATCTCGTGGGCCCGGATGTGGTCGGGGTGGCCGTAGCCGCCGAAGGCGTCGTAGGTGACGACGACCTGGGCCCCGACCTCGTCGATGAGCTCCGCCAGCTGCGCGGCCTGCTCCGCCACGGTGCCGCCGGTGAACGCCCTCGGGTGCGACGCCGACGGCGTGCCCGCCATGCCCGAATCGCGCCACCGGCCGAGCCCGCCCAGATAACGATGCCGTGACACCCCCAGCGCGGCGCACGCGGCCGCCAGCTCGGTGACGCGGTAGCCGCCCAGCTGATCCGCGGCGTGGGCGCGCAGCCCCTCGAGCTCGCCGAGGTCGGCCATGACCTCGCCCTCCTCACCCAGCGTGCAGGTCACCACGGTCACCTCGGCGCCTTCGGCGGCGTATCGTGCGATCGAGGCGCCGGTGGTGATGCTTTCGTCGTCGGGATGGGCGTGGACGAACAGCAGCCTTCGCGATACCGGGGAGATCACGGGTTGAGCGTAATTCCCGTGCTCCGACCTTCGTCGGGGACACCCTCGGTTATCCTCGCGCGAGTCGCGACCGCCGCGTCGTGACCGTCTGTACCCCCACGAAGGGCATCTTGGTGAGCACTGAAGCAACTTCGGCGAACGTCGCCGGCGTGTCCGGATCCGTCCTGTCCATTTCCGACCTCAGCGTGTCGTTCCAGACCGAAGACGGCGTCGTGGACGCCGTCAAGGGCATCGGTTTCGACGTGCAGCCGGGCGAGATCGTCGCCGTGGTCGGGGAGTCGGGGTCCGGCAAGTCCGTCACGTCGATGTCGGTGCTGGGCCTGCTGCCCAAGACCAGCCGGATCGCCGGTGAGCTGCGCCTCGGCGAGCGCAACCTGGCGGATCTCAAAGAGAAGGACATGCAGAAGATCCGCGGCAACCAGGTCGCGATGATCTTCCAGGAGCCGATGACCGCGCTGAACCCGGTCTACACGGTCGGCTGGCAGCTGCGCGAGGCCCTGCGCTCGCACCTCGACATCGCCAAGGACGCCGCCGACAAGCGAGCCGTCGAGCTGCTCGACATGGTCGGCATCCCGAACCCCGAGCAGCGGTTCAAGCAGTACCCGCACCAGCTGTCGGGCGGGCTGCGCCAGCGCGTCGTCATCGCCATGGCGATCGCCTGCGACCCGAAGGTCATCATCGCCGACGAGCCGACCACGGCGCTCGACGTCACGGTCCAGGCGGAGATCCTGGGCCTGCTGCGCAAGCTGCGGGACACCCTCGACACCGCGATCGTGCTGATCACCCACGACATGGGCGTCGTCGCCGACATGGCCGACCGCGTCATCGTGATGTACCAGGGCGAGATCGTCGAAGAGGCGCCGGTGCGCGAGCTGTTCGCGTCGCCGAAGGAGGACTACACCCGGCGGCTGCTCGCCGCGGTGCCGGTGCTCGGCCAGCGCCCCGAGGGCCGCCGTCTGCTCGACGACACCGGCATCGACGCCGACAGCACCGAGGCGGCCAGGATCGCCGAGGAGATCCGGCTGGCCGACGCCGAGCTCGAGGCCGTGATCGAAGAGGCCGCGCCGGCCCTGGAGATCAAGAACCTCGTGCTCGAGTACCCGGGCCGTCGCGGTCAGGCCAAGAACCGCGCGGTCGACGACGTCTCGCTGACCATCGCCAAGGGCGAGATCGTCGGCCTGGTCGGCGAGTCCGGCTCGGGCAAGTCGACGGTCGGCCGCTGCGCCGTCGGCCTGCTGCGCGCGACCCAGGGCACGATCGCGATCGCGGGCAAGGACATCACCACGATGTCGGCGAAGGACATCCGCCCGCTTCGCCGGTTCTTCTCGATCGTGTTCCAGGACCCGGCGTCGACGCTGGACCCGAAGATGACGATCGGCGAGTCGATCGCCGAGCCGATGGTGCTGCACAAGGTGCTCTCCGGCAAGGCGCTGTCGGCACGGGTGCGCTCGCTGCTCGACAAGGTCGAGCTGGGCGGCCACTACATGAACCGCTACCCGCACGAGCTGTCGGGCGGCCAGCGCCAGCGCGTGGCGATCGCCCGTGCGCTGTCGCTCGACCCGGCGCTGCTGATCGCGGACGAGCCGACCTCGGCGCTGGACGTGTCGGTGCAGGCCCGCGTGCTGGACCTGTTCCTGGACCTGCAGCAGTCGCTGCAGTTCGCCTGCCTGTTCATCAGCCACGACCTGGCGGTGGTCGATCTGCTCGCCGACCGCGTCGCGGTGATGCAGCACGGCAAGCTGGTCGAGGTCGGGACGCGCGACCAGGTGCTGCACTCGCCGCAGCAGGAGTACACCAGGCGCCTGCTGTCGGCGGCGCCGGTCGCGGACCCGATCCTGCAGGCCGAGCGCCGCGCGGCCTGGGAGGCCGGCCGGCTGGCCCCGGTCGCCGACTGACGTACCCACGCCGAAGGGCCCGCACCCCGGGGGTGCGGGCCCTTCGGCGTGCCGGGAGGGGCCGCCCGCGTGATCAGGCGGGCATCACGCGTGACTGGAGGGGCATCACGCGTGATTGGGCGGGCATCTCAGCCGACGCGGATGCGGGGGTCCAGGATGCCGTACAGGAGGTCGGCGAGCAGGTTCGCCACGATGACGCTCGCCGCGATCACCACCAGCCAGCCCATCAGCACCTGCGGGTCGTTCTTGTTGACCGCCTCCACCAGCAGCGTGCCCATGCCGTGCCAGTTGAACACCGTCTCGGTGATGATCGCGCCGGTCACCGTGGCGCCGAAGTTGACCGAGAACAGCGTCATCACCGGGATCAGCGCGTTGCGGAACGCGTGCCGCCAGATCACGCGGCTGTTCGAGACGCCCTTCGCGCGCGCTGTACGGACGTAGTCGGCGCCCAGGACCTCCAGCATCGACGCCCGCTGGAACCGGCTGTAGGCGGCGAACGTGATGGCCATGATCGACAGCGTGGGCAGCAGGAACGCGCCGACGTACTTCGCGAGCGCGTCACCCACCCCGGTGGCCGAGAGGCTCTCCGGGCTCGTCGTCCGCAGCCACGGGTCGCCGAGGACGTCGGACAGGCCGAGGTCGCGCACCCAGATGTTGGCGCGGATCGCGTAGCCCTTGAGGACGATGGCGACGCAGAAGATCGGCATCGAGAACATCAGGAACGCCAGCGTCGTCGCGAGGTAGTCCCAGATCGAGTACTGCCTGACGGCGGCGAGGACACCCACCAGCACCCCGAAGATCAGGGCCAGCACCGACGCCGCCAGCACGAGCTCCAGCGTCACCTTGAACGCGGCCATCACCTTCGGCTGCACCGGGGTGAACGCGTTGCCCTGCGCGATCGAGATGCCCCAGTCGCCGGTCAGGAAGTGCCCCAGCCAGCTGAAGTAGCGGGCGAGGACGCTCTGGTCCAGGCCGAGCTTGTGCTCGGTCTCGGCGATCGCCGACGCGCTGATCCCGGGTTTGCTGCGGAGCTCACCGAGCGGGTCGCCGGTGTTGGAGACCATGACGAAGCAAAGGAACGTGCCGACCAGCAGGACCGGGATGGAGATGGCCAGCCGGCGGAACACGTAGAGCACGAGATTCATCCGAAACCCCCAGGTCCGGCGATCTTCGGGCGAAAACGGACGCGGGGGCGACCGGAACCGGTCACCCCCGCGTCGCGCGTTCAGGCCTTCATTCTCCGCTGGCGCGGGTCGAAGGCGTCGCGAAGACCGTCACCGATGAAGTTGATCGTCAGTGAAATCAGCACGAGCACGACGAACGGCCCGAAGAACAGCGCCGGCCGCGTCTGCAGCTGGGCGTAGTTCTCCAGGATGACGCGGCCGAGCGAAGTGTCCGGCAGCTGGACACCGAGGCCGATGAACGACAGCGCGGCTTCCGCCAGCACGGCCTGCGCGACCGCGAGGGTCGCGTTGACCGTGATGCTGCCGACCATGTTCGGCACCAGGTGCTTGAAGATGATCCGGAACGTGCCGGCCCCCGAAGCGCGCGCCGCGTCCACGAACTCGCGCTGGGACAGCGACATCGCCTCGGCCCGGGTGATCCGGGCGATC
Source organism: Amycolatopsis sp. A133 (assembly GCF_031082405.1). Classification (GTDB taxonomy): domain Bacteria; phylum Actinomycetota; class Actinomycetes; order Mycobacteriales; family Pseudonocardiaceae; genus Amycolatopsis. Next base: position 15,519 of record NZ_JAVHJU010000057.1, on the reverse strand, counting down.
TGCATCCAGCCGAACGCCGCCAGCACCAGCGCGACGATGTACCAGGAGCCGCCGCCGAACACCTTGGCGAGGATGGCCGCCGCGGCGATCTGCGGGATGATCAGGAACAGGTCCGTCACCCGGGAGATGGCCGAGTCGGAGAACCCGCGCAGGTAGCCGGCGATCGCGCCGAACACAACGCCGATCACCGTCGCCAGGATCGACACCGTGAGCGCGATCAGCAGCGAGTACTGCGTGCCGCGCAGCACCTGCGACACCATGTCCTTGCCGACCTGCGTCGTCCCGAGCGGGAACTCGCTGCTGGGCTTGGCGAACGAAGCGAACGAGCTGTCCTGGTAGCCGTGCTTCCAGAAGATCGGCATCAGGATGCTGACCAGCACGATCAGGAGCAGCACGGCCGTCGACGCCATCGCCAGCTTGTGGTGCAGGAACTTCCGCAGGACCAGCTTGCCCTGGCTCCGCGGTTCCGGCAGCGCTTCCGGCGGCAGCGTGCCTTCGGCCGCGGCGGTCTCGGTCGCGAGAAGAGAGTTCAAGTCAGCCAACGCGAATCCTCGGGTCCAGGATGCCGTACATCAGGTCGGCGATCAGGTTGGCGACGATGACACTGCTGGCGATCACGACGAGCCAACCCATCATCACCTGAGTGTCGTTCTTCGTGACGGCTTCCACCAGCAATGTGCCCATACCGTGCCAGTTGAACACCGTCTCGGTGATGATCGCCCCGGCGAGGACCGAGCCGAAGTTGACCGAGAACAGCGTCGACACGGGGATCAGGGCGTTGCGGAACGCGTGCCGGAAGATGACCCGGCCGTTGCCGAGGCCCTTGGCCCGCGCGGTGCGCACGTAGTCCGAGTTCATCACCTCGAGCATCGAGGCGCGCTGGAACCGGCTGTACGCGGCGAAGCTGATCGCCATGATCGACAGGGTCGGCAGCAGGTACGCGCCGATGGTGCTGGTGATGAAGTCGCCGACGCCGTCGGTCTTCAGCTGCTCCGGGCTGGTCGTGCGCAGCCACGGGTTGCCGAGGACGTCGGACAGGCCGAGGTCGCGGACCCAGCCGTTGATCTCGATCGCGTAGCGCTTCAGCACGATCGCGACGCAGAAGATCGGCATCGAAAAGAGCAGGAAGGCGAGGGTGGTCGCGAGGTAGTCGATGATCGAGTACTGCTTCACCGCGGCCAGCACGCCGACGATGATGCCGATGATCAGCGCGAGGATCTCGGCGCCGACGACCAGTTTCAGGGTGACGCCGAACGCGGCCATCACCTTGGGGGCGACCGGCGCGAGGGCGTTGCCCTGCGCGATGGAGATGCCCCAGTTCCCGGTCAGGAAGTCACCGAGCCACGTGAAGTAGCGGGGCAGGATGCCCTGGTCGAGACCGAGCTTGGCGGCCGTGGCGGCCAGCGCTTCCTTGCTGATGGTCGGGTTCTGCCGCAGCTCGCCCAGCGGGTCACCGGTGCCGGCGACCATGACGAAACACAAGAAAGTCCCGACCAGGAGGACGGGAATCGATATCGCCAGACGGCGAAGGATGTAGATCACCAGGTTCAACGAACTGCTCCTCATCCGGGCCTGGTCGTCAGAAGTGCGCTGGACCGCTACCCGGTTGTCTACCGTAGTGGCGGTAACCCTACGGTCAACAGCTACTTCCGGTGGGTACCGGGGCCCGGCTCGTGGCCGGACCCCGGTACCTCCCAGGTCATCTGGAGCGAGGGGAAAGAAGAGTCGGGACGAGCCCTACTTCTTCTGCTCCCACTCGCCGGCGTTCCACAGGACACCGTCGTACGACTGCATGTAGACGCGGTCGATGCCCTTGAACGCCCACATGCTCGGCGTCTGGAACAGCGGCAGGGTCGCGTAGTCGTCGGCGATGGCCTTGTCGGCCTCCTGGTACTTCTGCAGCTTGACCTGCTCGTCGGTCGCCTTCACCGCGGCGGTGTACGCCTCGTCGATCTTCGGGTCGCACAGAGCCTGGTAGTTCTGCTCACCACCGTTGTCCGGGCAGACGTAGATCGAGCGGGACTCCGCCTTGAACGGCTGGGCCGACCAGCCGAACAGCGCGACGTCGTAGTCACCGGTCGAGACGCGGCCACCCTTGAGGAAGTTGGCGTCGGTCTCGTCCTTGACCTCGATGCCGGCCGCCTTGGCCTGCGAGATGATGATCTCGACGGTCTGGCTGCGGCGCGCGTTCTGGTTGTGCGTGATCTTGAACGAAGCGCGCTGGCCGCCCTTGGCGAAGATGCCGTCGGCGCCCTTGGCCCAGCCGGCGTCGGTCAGCGTCTTGGCTGCCGCGTCGGCACCCAGGCCGGCCTTGCTGCTGTACAGGTCGGTGTAACCCTCTTCACCCTGGAAGAAGACGACGCTGTTCAGCGGCTCCGCGTCCGCCTGGACCTCCTTGAGCAGCTTGTCCGTGATCTCCTTGCGGTTGACCGACTCGAGGAACGCCTTGCGGAGGTCCTTGTCGGCGAACATGCGCTTGAAGTTCAGGTCGAGGTGCTCGTAGGTCAGCTGCGGGGCCGAACCGTAGACCACACCCTGCGCCGCGAGGCCCTTCATCGTCTGGGCCGCGGTGGCGTCCGGCTGGGTCGACGCCGCAACGTCGATCTCACCGTTCTGCAGCGCGGTCGCCATGGCCTTGGTGTCTTCCATGGCCTTGATGACGATCTTCGACGGGCCACCCTTGCCGCCGACCCAGGTCGGGTTCTTCTCGAGGGTGACGGCCTTCTGGTTGGCGTCGAACGCGGTGATCTTGTACGGGCCCGACGACGGCATGATGTCCGCCTTGAAGCCCTTCCACTCGTTCGACCAGAAGTCACCGGCGGCCTTGATCTGGGCCGGGTCGCCGGTCGGGGCCAGCTTGGAGATGTCGGCGATGCCGGTCTTGGCCTCGAGGACGTGCGCGGGCATGATCGCCGGCGCGTTGAACAGGCCCTTGTAGTCGAGGTAGGGCTCGCTGTAGTCGGTGACGAAGGTCAGCGCGTCCTTGCAGGTCGCCGTCTTGATCAGCGAGTAACCGGTGGTCGAAGCCGAGTTGAACGGGTTCTTGCCGTCCGGGCCCTTGGCCAGGCCGCTCTGCGACAGCCACGCCAGGTACAGGTCCTTGCAGTCGTAGGCCTGACCGTCCGACCACTTGATGTTCGGCTTGATCTTGTAGGTGACCTGCTGCGGGTCCTTCTGCGTGATGTCCCACGAATCGAAGACATCGCTGTTCAGCAGCACCTTGTTGTTGCCGTCGAGCTTCAACGTGCCGGAGAGCACCGCGGTCAGCACGTAGTTGTTGTACGAGCTGTTGGTGTCCGGGGTCTGGTTGTTGTACCCCGAGTACCCGTCGTCGATACCGATGGTGACGGTACCTTCGTACGGCTGCGTGGACGCGAGCTTGAACAGGTCACCGGTCTCGGCCTTGCCGACAGCCATCGCCTTGACGTCGGTCGACGATCCGTTCTGGTCGGTGTTGCCCGAGCCCGAATCGCCGCCGCTGCAGGCGCTCAGCAACAGCGAGGCGCCGGCAACGAGCGACAAAGCGGAGACTGCTTTGGATCTCCTCATGAAGTGTGCCCTCCTAGCACTGAGCCCTTGAATATCGGGACAAGGGCCCACACCGCTCCGGTTTGGATGGGCCGGAGCCTACGACACGCCAAGCGACACTCAACTGGCGCACTGCGGGAGCACGCTAGAAAGGAAAAGTACCGACAGTCACCAGTTCAGGGTCGATCGTGACCAAAGGGTGACTTCCAGTCGACATCCAGAAATACGACGGTTACCTCACGGATTCACAGCGCCCCACTCGAAGGCGTTGGTAAAGATCACCCGGTAGTACTGAATGCGTAGCCAACCGATTACTTCGGGCCGCGAGTCCAGTTCACCGCCGACCCGAACGGGCCCACCATGGGGGGACCGGGGGTGACGCCCGAGATGCCCGATCCGATCGCCAGGGTGTCAGCCAATTGGAACAGCGGAATCACCACGTTCTGGCGCCAAAGTTCAGGCTCAAGAGTGGTGAGCGCTTCGGTGAGCGGGGTCGATCCGGACAGCGCCGCGTCGATCGAGGCCTGCAGCGCCGGGTCGCAGAACCCGGCCGCGTTGCCCGGGACGACGGGCTTGGTCTTGTCGACGCCCGCGGCCGTCTGCTCCGGGCGGCAGCCGAACGTCGACGCGAGCACCGACGCGGTGTCGCCGCCGACCGCCTGCGGGACGACGGCGATGTCGACCCCGACGTTGCCCGCCGAGTCGCCGGTCGGCTGCTGGACGCCGGCGACGACCGGCATCGCGAGCAGGCCGCTGAACAGGTCGCGCGGCTGCGGCGTGATCGCGTTGACCTCGATGCCCTGGGCGGCGAGCTCGCTGGTGAGCTCCTTCGCGATCGTGGCGTACGGCTCCTGGGTGCCCGGCGAGGCGATGACCAGCGAAAGGGCCTTGCCGTTCTTGCGCCAGGTGCCCGCGGTCTTGGTGTAGCCGGCCGCCTTGAGCGACTCCTCGGCCTTGGCGACGTCGGGCGCGGTGGGCGGCCCGGCCGGGATGGTCGCCGCGTAGCCCTTCACCGACGGCGCCGTCACCTGCGCGTCGGCGTGGAGCGCCGACGACGGACCGCCGTTGACGCCTTCGGTGATCAGCTTGGTGCGGTCGAGCAGCGCGGCGATGCCGGCGCGGACCTGGGCGTCCTGCAGCGTGGCGCTGACCGGGCGCAGCAGCACGCCGGCCACCAGCGGGCGGGCCACGGTGTGCAGCCGCACCGACGAACCGAGCTCGCCGAGCAGCTTGAGCTCGTCGCCGGTCGTCCTCGCCAGCGCGAACTGGTCGTTGCCGCTGCGCAGCGCGGCCAGCAGCGTGTTCTGGTCCGATCGGCGGAGCACGATCCGGTCGATCGCGGCGGGCTTCTCCCAGTAGCGCTCGTTGCGCTCGAGGATGACCTCGCCGCGCGCGGTGTCCAGGCTCTTGATCGAGAACGGGCCGGCGACGGCCGGGAAGTTCGCGGCGAGCGCGCCGCGCCAGCCGTCGGGTGCGTCCTTGAGCAGGTGGGCGGGCAGCAGGTCGGAGAACAGCGTCTGCCAGCCCGGGTACGGCTTGGCGAAGGTGACCTCGACGCGCTTGCCGCCTTCGCGGGACTGCAGGTCGGTGATCTGGCGGTAGCCGGCAGGCTCGATCACGCCGGGCTGGTCGCGCATCTGGGTGCGCAGGTAGTCGAAGTCCTCGGCGGCGATGGGGGCGCCGTCGGACCAGGAGGCGTCCGCCCGGATCTCGTAGGCCACCACGAACGGCTGCTGCGAGACCACCTGGGCGGACTTCATCAGGTTCTTGTCGAGCTGGGTGGTGCCGTCGTCCTTCTGGCGGAACACCGAGGGCAGCAGCAGCTGCGAGAGCGCGGAGGTGACCTGGGACGAGTCCGCGAGGTTGTGCGGGTTGTACCCGCCCAGCACGTCGTCGACGCCGACGACGATCTGCGACGGCGTCTTGCCGGTGCTGGACACGGGCGCGACCGACGACGACACGACCGGGGGTGGCGGGGTGTTCGAGCAAGCGGTGAGCAGCACGGCCGCGAGTGCCAGTACCGGCACCGCCTTGCGATTCACCCGCACGCCCATTTCCTCCCAGTTTCTCCACGATCGGGTCAGTCATGCTCCCACGACCGCCTTCGCCGCCGGAACCGGGATTCCCATACCCGGATCGGCCGCCCCCGCCGCCCCAAGGTGGCCGGTATGGGGAAGGACGCGCGACGGACCGTCCGGGTTCCCGGACCGTTCCGGAACGGCGGAACGAACACGGGCCGGACACGGGAAGGGTTCACCCCGGTGGTCGGCACCAGGCGATGAGGCCGCCGGAACCCCTATAAAGATATAAGGAGAAGGACAGCGCAGTTCGTGACGATGTGTCCGCACCCACCCACCCAGCGTAAAGGGTCAGGCACAAAAAAACCTCCCGGCAGCGAGTACCGGGAGGTCTTTTCGAGGCTTTGCCGGGTCAGGCGTTGTCGCGGCTCTTGGCGCGCGAACGCTCCTTCGCGCGGGTGTTGACGTCCAGGGTGACCTTGCGGACGCGGACCACCGCGGGTGCGACCTCGACGCACTCGTCGACCGAGCAGAACTCCAGCGCCTCTTCCAGGCCCATCTTGCGCGGGCGGGCCAGCGTCTCCATCACGTCGGCGGAGGACTGACGCATGTTCGTCAGCTTCTTCTCCTTGGTGATGTTGATGTCGAGGTCCTCGAAGCGCGGGTTCTCGCCCACGACCATGCCCTCGTACACCTCGGCGCCCGGCTCGACGAAGAACGTGCCGCGGTCGGCCAGCTGGATCATCGCGTACGCGGTGACCGGGCCGGTGCGGTCGGCGACCAGGGAGCCGCTGTGCCGCGTGCGGATCTCGCCCGCCCACGGGAAGTAGCCCTCGAACACGTGGTTCGCGATGCCGGTGCCGCGGGTCTCGGTGAGGAAGTCGGTGCGGAAGCTGATCAGGCCGCGCGACGGGAGCACGTACTCCAGCTTGATCCGGCCGGTGCCGTTGCCGCTCATGTCCTCCATGCGGCCCTTGCGCGCCGCCAGGAGCTGGGTGATCGCGCCGAGGTGCTCCTCCGGCGAGTCGATGTACAGGCGCTCGAACGGCTCGTGCAGCTTGCCGTCGATCGTGCGCAGGACCACCTGCGGCTTGCCGACGGTCAGCTCGAAGCCCTCGCGCCGCATCTGCTCGACGAGGATGGCCAGCGCCAGCTCGCCACGGCCCTGGACCTCCCAGGTGTCGGGGCGCTCGGTCGGCAGGACGCGGATGCTGACGTTACCGATCAGCTCCTGGTCGAGGCGGGCCTTGACCAGGCGTGCGGTGACCTTGTCGCCGCCGTTGCGCCCGGCCAGCGGCGAGGTGTTGACGCCGATGGTCATCGAGATCGCGGGCTCGTCGACGGTGATCCGGGGCAGCGCCACCGGGTTGTCGGAGTCGGCGAGGGTGTCGCCGATGGTGATCTCCGGGATCCCCGCGATGGCGACCAGCTCGCCGGCGCTGGCCTCGGTCGCCGGGACGCGGGTGAGCGCCTCGGTGACCAGCAGCTCGGAGATGCGGACGTTCTGCACCGTGCCGTCTTCGCGCATCCAGGCCACGGTCTGGCCCTTGCGCAGCTTGCCGGCGTGGATGCGGATCAGCGCGATGCGGCCGAGGAAGTTGGACGCGTCGAGGTTGGTGACCAGCGCCTGCAGCGGCGCGTCGAGGTCGGCGGCGGGCGGCGGCACGTGCCGGAGCAGGGTCTCGAACAGCGGGTCGAGGTTCTCGCTGTCGGGGATGTCCCCGTCGGCGGGCTGCTCCAGGCTCGCCTTGCCGGCGCGGGCGGAGGCGTAGACGACCGGGAGGTCGAGGATCGCGTCGTGGTCGGCGTCCTCGATGTCGCTGGCCAGCTCGAGCAGCAGGTCGTGGGTCTCCTCGACGACCTCGGCGATCCGGGCGTCGGGGCGGTCGGTCTTGTTGACCAGCAGGATCACCGGCAGGCCGGCCTCGAGGGTCTTGCGCAGCACGAACCGGGTCTGCGGGAGCGGGCCCTCCGACGCGTCGACCAGCAGGACGACGCCGTCGACCATGGCCAGGCCGCGCTCGACCTCGCCGCCGAAGTCGGCGTGGCCGGGGGTGTCGATGACGTTGATCGTCACCTGGCCCTCGGGCGTCTGGCGGTGGATCGAGGTGTTCTTCGCGAGGATCGTGATGCCCTTTTCGCGCTCGAGCTCCCCCGAGTCCATCACGCGGTCGACGAGTTCGGCCCGCTCGGCGAAGGCGCCGGACTGGCGCAGCATCGCGTCGACAAGAGTCGTCTTGCCGTGGTCGACGTGGGCGACGATCGCGACGTTGCGCAGGTCGGGCCGGGTCTTACCGGTCGGCCGGCCGGTTTCGACGGTAGCGCTGGCTGCGGGCACGCGAGAACTCCTGAACTTCAAAGGTGTGGGTGGCCGCGCAAGCCGTCAGGCATCCCGTGACCGGCTCTGGTCACACGCGGACCTCACCCAGGATACCTGCCACCCCATTGTGAGCGGCCCCACGCCCCCTCCACGGTTAGGCTGACCTAACGTGGGAACCCGGTGACAGTCGGCGATCCGGAAGGTGCGTGCGCGTGGGCAAGAAGCCGAAAGACCCGCGGAAAGTCGTGCGCAAGCTGATGAAGGCCGGCAAGGTCAAGAAGAAGTGCTGCCGGTCCAAGCCGCGCTGCAAGAAGTGCCCGGTATTGGCTCTGAAGAAGGCGAAGCTGGATCTGGCCGCTTAGCGGGTGACGGCTTCGTTGATCTGCCGCAGCTCGGGAGCGGTCTTCGTCGGCGAGAACTCGATGACCTCGTACTGCGCGAGGTGCTTCACGCAGAACGGGTCGGACGCCAGGATGGCGTCGAGCTTCCCGCGGGACATCGGCCGCGTGATGATCACGCCGCCGGTGCGCGGGTTCCGCCGCCCGGAAGCCAGGAAGTGGCCGTGCTCGTACTGCTTGTTCAGCCACTCGGCGTGGTCCGGGAGCGCGTAGTCGATTTCCTCGATCGGGGCCGTGTAGTTCAGCAGGACGACATACATGGTTAAGACCGTAACTCCGCCGGTGCGCTTCCGCGTCCGGACGATGCGAAGTGGTGACGGATCGGGTTATAGTCGGCGCCATGCACGCGCAGACCGCCAACTGGTGGCCGCCCTCGGCGGCCGTCTAGTCCTGCGCTGATCACCAGCGGCCGCCCCGGACGGGCGGCCTTTTTTGTGCCTTCTGCCGGGGTGGTCCCACCTCGAAGGGGAAGCACCCATGAGCAAGCTGTCCGGGATCACGCCGTCCGGTCACGTCCACCTCGGCAACCACCTCGGGGCCGTCCGCCGCTGGGCCCGCGAAGGCGGCGCGGACGACCTGTACTTCGTCGCCGACCTACACGGCATGACGACGCCGCACAACCCGGCGAAACTCCGATCACTGGCGAGGGAGCAGCTCGCCGTGCTGATCGCCGCCGGCATCGATCCGGAGCGGGTGTTCGTCCAGTCCGACCTGGCCCGCGAGCTGGGCGCGCTGACCTGGGTCCTGGAGTGCACCTGCAACTACGGCGAAGCCGCGCGGATGATCCAGTTCAAGGAGAAGTCGAAGGGCCAGGCCGGGGTGCGGCTGTCACTGCTGACCTACCCGGCGCTGATGGCCGCGGACATCCTGCTGCAGGGCGCGGACGAGGTGCCGGTCGGCGAGGACCAGCGGCAGCACGTCGAGCTGACGCGGACGCTCGCGAAGCGGTTCAACAGCACCTACGGCGAGGTGTTCACCGTCCCGCAGGCGGTGCTGCCGCCGGCGGGCGCGCGGGTGAAGGACCTGGCCGACCCGACGCGCAAGATGTCGAAGTCGGCGCGGGACGCCGTGGGCGTGGTGTTCGTGCTCGACGAGCCCGACCAGGTCCGCCGCAAGATCCGCCGCGCGGTCACCGACGGCGGTTCGGTGCCGGTCCACGCCCCGGAGACCCGGCCGGGGATGGCGAACCTGCTGGAAATCCTCGCCGCGTGCCGGGGCGGGTCACCGGCGGAGCTGGCCGACGAGTTCTCGTCGTACGGAGCCGTGAAGGACGCCGTCGCCGACGCGGTGATCGAGGAGCTGCGGCCGCTGCGCTCACGGGCGCTGGCGCTGCTCGACGACGTGTCGGAGCTGGACCGGGTGCGGAAGGGGGGCGCGGAGCGGGCCAGGGAACGCGGCTCGCACCGGCTCGACGCGGCCCTGCGGATGATCGGCGCCGCTGCGCCGATCGGGTGACCAGTCCGGCCGCATGACCTCGTAGCAACGGTCACGTGCCGAGCGCGGGGCGGCCTACTTTTGGCCGGACCGGTCACCGAGCAGCGCGCGGAAGGCCGGGAGCAGGATCCGGTCGGCGGGCAGCCAGTCGACGTCGTCGAGGTCGTCGGGCCCGAGCCAGCGCACGGCTCGGTGCTCGACGGCCCGCGGCTCGTCCCCCGGCGAAACGAGCTTCGCGGCGTAGATGCGGAGGACCCGGCCGCCGGGCAGCGGGATGTCCTCCCCGACCCGGCCGCCGACCTCGACGACGACGTCGAGTTCCTCACTGCACTCGCGGGCCAGCGCGAAGGCCTCGGACTCCCCCTCCTCGACCCGGCCGCCGGGCAGCTCCCACTGCCCCGCGTGCTTCGGCGGCCAAGCCCGTTGCTGGGCCAGCAGCTTGCCGTCGCGCACCAGGGCGGCTCCCACGATCACAGCGTTCACAGTCCCGGAACCTACCCGGAAGCCCCGCGCAGGCCGCCCACCGGCTCCGCCCCGCTCCGGCTCCGGCCCGGTGCCGCTCAAGCGCCCCAATGTGGCGTTGGTTGCGTCCAACGCACCGAACGCCACATTGGGTGCGTCTGATGCACCGAACGCCACATTGGGGCGCTTGTCAGCCGGATGGGGCCGCGCGCCAGACGACCACGAAGCGGGCGCCGCCGTCCGGGGACTCGCCCACCTGGACGCGGCCGCCGCGGCGCCGGACTGTTTCCGCCACCATCGCCAGGCCCAGGCCCGTGCCGCCGGACGTCCGGGCCCGGTCGTCGGCGATGCGGTAAAACCGGTCGAAGACCTTCTCCCGGTGCTCCGGCGCGATGCCCGGGCCGTCGTCGTCGACCACCACCCGCACCGAAGACCGCGTCGCCAGCACCGACACCACGATCTGCCCGCGCGCGTACCGGCACGCGTTGCGCAGCAGGTTGTCCAGCACCAGCTCCACCTCGGCGTGCGCGGCGGAGGCCCAGGCCTGCGGGACCGCCGTGCTCGCCCGGGTCTCCGGCGCCCCCGCCGGCAGGCGCGCCACCGCCGCGCGGACCTCGCTGACCAGCTCGACCGGCTCCGCGGGCGGCACCTCCCCCGCGTCCGAGCGGGCCAGCGACAGCAGCCCGTCCAGCAGCGACGACAGCCGCTCGGCCTCCGTCAAGATGTCCGACAGCGTCTCCTGCGCCAGCTCCGGATCGGGGTTGGTGACGGCGACCTCGGCCTGCACCCGGATCGACGCGACCGGCGAGCGCAGCTCGTGCGCGGCGTCGCCGGTGAAGCGCCGCAGCCGGTCGCTGGCCTGCTCCTGCCGCTCCAGCAGCGCGTTGAACTCCTCCGCCAGTGCCCGCAGCTCGTCGTGCGAGTCCGGCAGCGCCAGCCGCGACCCCGGCGGCAGCGACCGCACCGAACCCCGCATGCGCGCGACCGGGCGCAGCGCCAGGCGCACCACCAGCCACGTCGCGAAGCCCGCCACCAGCGCACCGACCGACGCGACGACCACCAGCCACACCCCGCCGTAGTGCACCGCGGCGGAGAACCCGACCAGGCCGGCGCCGGCCACGACCAGCCGTTGGGCCCCGTCCGGCGCCGTGACGACCGTCCCCAGGTACCGCGCGCCGTCGCTGCGCACGGGCTGCCCGGCCTTGAGCGACGAGACGTCCGAAGCGGAGAGCCCGGTCGGGGTGCCCCCGTCCACCGGCGTGCCCGCGATGTCGAGCACCCGCAACGTCACCGGAGCGGCCCCGGACAGCGGACGGCCCGCGCTCACCTCGGCACCGGCGGGGCCGAGCGCGCCCGTCAGCTCGCGGTCCACGGAGTCGATGAGCAGCGGCGAGAGGCTCGACGCGGCCAGCGCCGCCAGCCCGAGCAGGCAGACCAGGGTGATCGTCGCGGCCAGCACGGTGATCCGGGCCTGCAGGGTCCGGCCCCGCCACCACGAGATCACGGGGTGATGACCTCGTCGAGCCGGTCGTCGGACGCGAGGTAGCCGTGCCCGCGCACGGTCCGCAGCAGCGCGCCGGCCCCGACCGCGTCGAGCTTGCGGCGCACGTACCCGACGTAGACCTCGACGAGGTTGCGGGTCACCGCCTGCTCTTCACCCCAGACCGCGCGCAGCAGCTCGTCCTTCGTGACGACCGTGCCCGCCCGGCCGACGAGCACCTCCAGCAGCGCGAACTCCCGCGGGCTCAGCCCGACCTCTTCGTCGTGCCAGTGCACCTGCCGCAGCCCGCGGTCGACCGCCAGCGCGCCGAGCCGCAGCGTGCCGCGGCCGGCCTCCGGCCCCGCCCGGCGCAGCACCGCGCGGACCTGGGCGACCAGGACCACGAACGAGAACGGCTTGACGAGGTAGCCGTCGGCACCGAGGTCGAGGCCGTCGGCCTGGTCGATCTCGCCGTCCTTGGCCGAGACGAGCAGCACCGGCGTGGTGACGCCGTCCTTGCGCAGCCGTTCCAGCACGCGGTAGCCGGACAGGCCGGGCAGCATGATGTCGAGCAGGATGACGTCGAACGAGCCCGTGCTCGCCAGCTGCAGGCCGGTGGGCCCGTCCGCGGCCGTGACCACGTCCATGTCCTCCGCGCGCAGCCCGCGTTGCAGGGCCTTCCGCACGCCCGGTTCGTCGTCGACCACCAGCACCCGAGGTTTCACGAGACTCATCATGGCCGGTTTGCGCAGGTCGTGCGTCGGTTCTCAGCGCGATCTCAGCGTGGGAGGGAGAACCTTCAGGGGTATCTCAGCCTCGAGAGTGAAGCGTCGGAGCCAGGGAGCCGGGCACACTCGAGCCCGGGAACACCACAGGGAGAGACGCATGAAACCGAAGACGAAGGGCATCACCGCCGCGGTCCTCGGCACCGCGCTCGGTGCCGGCGGGCTCGCGTTCGTCGCGATGCCGGCCAGCGCCGACGACAAGCCGGCGCTGCCGCAGGTGAGTGCCGAGGACCTGGTGCAGTCGGTGGTCAAGGCGAAGCCGGGCGCGTTCGACGGCACGCTGAAGGTGAGCAACGACCTGGGCCTGCCCGCGATCGGGAACGCGGTGCCGGGCGCCTCGGCGCTGAACATGGATTCCGCGCACATCTTCACCGACGGCGCGGGCAAGAGCCGGCTGGCCGTCACGCAGGGGGCGACCCAGGAGACCGTGGTCCACGACGGCACCACCGTCTGGGACTACAGCTCCAAGTCGAACACCGCGACCAAGGTGACCATCCCGGCCGACGTGGCCCAGCAGAAGGGCGCGGGCAGCGACAAGACGGCCGACCCGCTGGCGGCTTCGACCGAACTGCTCGCGAAGGTCCGCGAGAGCAGCACGGTGTCGGTCGACGGCACCGCGACGGTCGCCGGCCGCCCGGCCTACGAGCTGGTGCTGACGCCGAAGCCGACCGAGCGGACGCTGCTGCGCGAGATCCGCGTCGCCGTCGACTCGCAGACGCGGATGCCGCTGCGGGTGTCGGTGCTGAGCAACGGCACGGCGACGCCGGCCCTCGAGGTCGCCTTCACCGAGATCGAGTTCACGCAGCAGCCGGCCGACCTCTTCACCTTCACCCCGCCCAAGGGCGCCAAGGTGCAGGAGAAGACGCCGACGATCGACCAGCAGCACAAGGACCTCGCCGAGCAGGCGAAGCAGGACGTCGAGGTCGTCGGTGACGGCTGGGACACCGTCGTCACCGGCAAGGTGCCGGCGGACGCGCTGAACGCGGCGCCGAAGCAGCAGGGTCGTGAGAGCCGCGGCGGCAACGCGGACCCGAAGGCGCTGCTCGAGCGCTTCGCCAAGAAGGTCAACGGCACGTGGGGCAGCGGCTACCTCGTCACCACGAAGGTGGGCAGCGCGGTGCTGACCGACGACGGCCGGTTCGCCGCCGGCGCGGTGCCGGAGCAGGTCCTGTACGAAGCGCTGGGTCAGAAGTGACCAGCACGGCCCTCCAGTCCGGGGCGGACGTCTCTTCGGAGGCGTCCGCCCCGGCGGTCCCGCTGGCCGCGCGCACCCGGGGGCTGCGCAAGGTCTACGGCAGCACCGTCGCGGTGGACCACGTCGACCTCGACATCCCGGCGGGCGCGGTCGTGGGGATGCTCGGGCCGAACGGCTCGGGCAAGACGACGACGATCCGGATGCTGCTCGGCCTGGTCCGGCCGACCGAGGGCGAGGTCGAGTTGCTCGGCCGTCCGATGCCGGACGCCGCCGCGCACGCGCTGCCGGACGTCGGCGCGCTGGTCGAGGGGCCGGGCTTCCACCCGTTCCTCTCCGGGCGCGACAACCTGCTGCGCTTCGCCGCGGCGGAACCGCGGCTGGCCTCGGCCGGGATCCCCACCGCGGTGGACACGGCTTTGGAGCGCGTCGGGCTGACCGGCGCCGCGCGACGGCGGTACAAGGGGTATTCGCTCGGCATGAAACAGCGGCTCGGACTCGCTTCGGCGTTGCTGGTGCCGCGGAAGATGGTCGTGCTCGACGAGCCGACCAACGGCCTCGACCCTGCGGGTACCAGGGAGATCCGCAGGATCGTCGCCGAACTGCACGCCGAGGGCGTCACCGTGCTGGTGTCGTCACACCTGCTGGCCGAGGTCGAGGCGACGTGCACGCACGTCGCCGTGCTGCAGACGGGCAACGTCGTCGCGCAAGGCGAGCTGGCGGAGCTGCTGGAGTCCGGGAACGCGGCCCTGCTGGTCCGCACGCCGGACGCGGAACAGGCGGTGGAAGTGCTGCGGGAGCACCGGATCGGCGCCCGGCTCACGCCGGACGGCATCCGGGCCGACCTCACCGCGGCCGAAGCGCCCCGGGTGCTGCAAGTCCTGGTGGGCGCGGGGGTCGCGGTCCACGAGGCGACGCGGGCCCGCACCGGCCTGGAAGACCTGTTCGCGCGGCTGACGGAGGGGGCGGAATGACGGCGGTTCTCGAGGCACCGGCGGTCCGCACGGGCCACGACACGGTGCCACTGCCCCGGCTGCTGGCCGCCGAACTGCGCTGGATCTTCCGGCGGCCGCGCACCCTCGCCGTGCTGGGCCTGCTCGCGCTGATCCCGGTGATCATCGGCGTCGGCCTGACGCTGGTGGACGACAACCCGAACGCCGGCGGCGGCCCGGACGACGGCGGCGAAGCGCTGCTCGCGTCCGCGGTCAACAACGCGTTCGTGCTGCCCATCGCGGCGATCGTGATGTCGCTGGCGCTGCTGCTGCCGCTGGCCTCGGCCATGGCGGGCGCGGACGCGATCGCGGGCGAGACGTCCCACGGCACGCTGCGCGGCTGGCTGATCGCGCCGGTCGGGCGGGGCCGGCTGCTGGCGGTGAAGGCCTTCGGCGTCGCGACGGTGTCGGTGGTCTCGGTGCTGGCGATGTGCGTCACGGGCGTGGTGACCGGCCTGATCATCAACGGCACGGATTCGCTGTTCACGTTGTCGGGCACGACGTTGTCGCTGGGCGGCGCGCTCGCGCGGCTGCTGCTGGTGGCGGGCTGGGTGGTGCTCCAGCTGTGGGCGGTCGGCGCGGTGGCGCTGGCGATCTCCAGCTGGACCGAGCACCCGATGCTGGTGGTGGCCTCGGTGCTGGCGGCCGACATCGTGTTCACCATCCTCGGTTTCCTGACCTCGCTGGACTGGCTGCACCCGTTCCTGCTGACGCAGAACTGGTCGATGGCGCCGGCGGAGGTGCTGCAGGACCCGATGGGCACGCAGATGCTGGGCGAAGGGGCGTTGCGCGCGGCTTGTTACATCGTGATCGGGCTGTCGCTGGCCTACGCGAGGCTTTCGACCCGCGACGGCTGAGACCGGTCGTGAGTGGTAAGGCGGGTTCTATGACCAGCGGGCCAGGGAAAGGT